>CAWFDX010000001.1:0-908660 GCA_963814645.1 uncultured Actinomycetes bacterium
AACAGATGCCCTCGCTCGCGCCCGCGCCGCCGTGGGCAGCATGGAACCACGACCAGGGCGGGCTGTGGCCCTGGCCCGAGGACCTGGACGTGGACCTGAACCAGGTGGACGGGCCGGGCTGGATCGATGCGACGGGCCAGGCCGCGGCGACTTGGCACGCTTCGTGCGCCAGAATCGGGACAAACCGGGCGGCAGCCGCACGGCCCGCGTGCGAAGTCGCCGGAAGCATGATCGATGTGCCGGATGGGGCTGGAGATGACGGGTCAGCAGGAGACTCCGAACGGAGTCCGCGCCCTACCGCCGCCAGCACAAGGTGTCTAGCCGCCGGGGGTCCTGGCCTGGGCAAGCTCGGCCAGGTGGTGCAGCGAGTTGCTGAGATGCTCCGGGCCGAACGGCGGGAAATGGAGGTACTCCCGGATGGACGGCGGCACGGCCGACCAGTCGTAGGTGAGCGTGACCTCAGTCTCGGCCGGGCCGAGCGGTGCCAGGTCGTAACGCCAGATCCAGCCGCCGAACTCCAGGTCGCCGTCGTTATTACGGTATCCCGGCCGCCAGCCGATGGCGCGCGGCGGGTCGAGCACCTGGACCTCGTTGGCCATCTGGTAGTTACCGTCTGGATGGTTGGGGTGGTACATGTCTACCCGGAATATCTGCCCCACCTCGGTCAGTGGCGCCTGGTCGGCAGCTTCGACAACCCAGCCGGTGCCGTCGATCGCAGAATGGCTCGCCGGGTCGGCCAGCACGGCGAACACCCTCGCGACGGGCACGGCGACAGTCAGGGTAGCGCTCACGTTCTCCTGGTCCACGGTGCGCACGCTCCTTGTCATCTCATCCCGGGCCTCCCGCAACCGCGGGAGGGGGACGGTCCCAGCATGCAGACGACGCGGCGAGGCGCAACTCACCGGTCGGGTGGGCCCGTGCCACAGCTACCCCGATGCCTGCGCGTAGGTCAGCCTGCCGGCGACTCGCTGGCCAGGCCGGGCATTTGGTATATCCGCTGGTTAGTTCGGGTATACCTCTTATTTACCGGGCGGTAACACACGCGTCCCACAGGACGGCTGGTCAGCGCCGGGGCCAGGAGGTGACCGATGGGCCAGGTACGCGGGATGGGGGCATCCGGCGGCGGGCGGGCTGCGATGGCTGGCGGTCGGGCCGGGACGTCTGGCGGGCGGGTCGGGCTGGTGCTGGCGGCGGGCGGCGTGGTCGGGGCGGCCTGGATGACGGGGGCGCTGCAGGCGGTTCAGGACCGGCTGCCGGTGGCGATCAACGATGTCGACCTGATCGTGGGCACCAGCGCGGGCAGCGTGCTGACGGCGGCGCTGCGCTGCGGGGTCAGCCTGGAGGAGATGATCGCGCTGCAGCGCGGTGACGAGGTCCGCTGGCTGCGCGAGGCGGGGGTGGGCGACCTGGACGAGGGGCCGCTGCCGCCGCGGCCGCAGTGGCGGGCCGGGTCGCCGCGGCTGATCCTGCACACACTGCGGGCCCCGCACCGGGTACACCCGGGAGTCGGCGCCAGCGCGTGGCTGCCCCGCGGCCGGGCCCGGCACGAGACGCTGCACGCGATGGTGCAGGCGCTGGAGCAGCACGCGCCGCGGCCGGTGAGCGGCTGGGTGGACACCCCGACCTGGATCGTGGCAGTGGACTACGACTCGGGACGGCGGGTCATCTTCGGCCGGGACCGCGCCCCCGAGGCCGAGCTGGCCGATGCCGTGGTCGCCTCGTGCTCGATCCCCGGCTGGTACGTGCCCCGGGACATCGGCGGGCGGCGCTACGTGGACGGCGGCGTCCGGTCGCCCACCTCGCTGGCCGTGCTGGCCCGGGCCGGGGTGGCCGAGGTGTACGTGCTGGCCCCGATGGCCAGCCTGGTCACCGACCGGCCCGGCACCCGGCTGGAACGGCTGGAGCGGCGGCTGCGTGCGCTGGTCACCCGGTCGCTGCTGCGCGAGGCCCAGGCGCTGCGGGCCCAGGGCATCGGGGTCACCCTGCTCACCCCCGGGCCGGAGGACCTGGCCGCGATGGGAGTGAACCTGATGGATCCCACCCGCCGCGCGGCCACCCTGGAGACCTCGCTGCGTACCTCGGCGGCGGCGTTCGCGGCCAGCCAGGCGCAAGTCGCCTAGCCAGGCCCTAGCCAGGCGGCGGCAGCGTGGACACCGGCCGGGTCCAGCGGAACATCGCGCCATGGCCGGCCGGCATCCGCTGTGCGGCGGTGAGCAGGTCTTCTAACGTCGCGCCCTGCACGCTGGTCGCACCGTCCCGGGCGGTGAAGCCGCCTGGTGCACCGGTGATGTCAAAGACCGGCCCGTCGTGATACGGCCAGGGATAGATGGCCAGCTGGAACTCGGTGGCCGCGTTGACCGTCTCGCGGGCGAACAGGCTGGCCACGGTGGCTGAGGCGACCGTGGCCGCCAGGCTGAGCGACGGGGCGTGCACGGGGAAAATCAGCCAGCCCGGGCAGATCCGGCAGCGACGGCTCGGACAGTGGGCCGGCCGCCGCGATCAGCACGCCGGCGGTGAGTTCCCCGCGCGACGTGTGCAGCCGCCACCGGGATGACCCGGCGTCCCACCGCGCCGTCAGGACCTCGGTGCCGAAGTGCAGGTGACCGGCCAGTTGATGGCGCTGCGAGAGATGGGTCAGGTAGGAGCGGATCTCGGGCTGCCGGGAGAAGCTGTGCGACCACCCGGGGTTGGGCGCGAACGAAAACGAGTACAGGTGCGACGGGACGTCGCAGGTGCACCCGGGGTAGGTGTTGTCCCGCCAGGTGCCGCCGACGGCGGCGGCGCGCTCCAGGATGACGAAATCGGTCCGGCCCGCCTGGCGCAGCCGGATGCCCGCGCCCAGGCCGCTGAGGCCAGCCCCGATGACCGCGACCCGAACGTGCTCCGGCAGCGGGCCGGTCACCTGCCCCCTTTCGGCCCAGCCAGCCGGTCGCCGGTGCGCAGCGTCAGCAGCGGCCGCCCGCTGGGCACCTGGGCGTTCGGGTCGGGCCGGATGCCGGCCTCGTGCAGCACGCCGGTCAGCGCGGACCAGATCAGCTGGCTGACGTACTCGGTGACGTAGGCGCGGCTCATCGAGCGCCGTTCCAGCCACCATTCGGCGGTGGACCGGACCAGTCCGGTGATGCCGTAGCCCCACGGCTCGGCGGCCCCCGAGTCCAGGCCGAACGCGCGCAGGTAGTCGCCGTAGATCGCGGTCAGCGTGGTGGCGATCGACTCGCGCAGCCGGGTCACCGCGGTCGGCTCGCCGCCGCCCTCGGCGTTGCCCTGCCGCATGATCAGCCGGTACAGCTCGGGATTCTCGTCCACGAACGCGAAGTAGGCGCCGACCCCGCCGCGGACCCGGGCCATGGCCGGGCCGTCGGCCAGGACGGCCGGGATCACCCGCTCCCTGATCATGAACAGGCCGTGCTCGGCCAGCGCATCGACCAGCGCCGCCTTGCCGGCGAAGTAGCGGTACAGCACCGGCTTGGTCACGCCGGCCTCGGCCGCCACGGCGTCCATCGGCAAGTCCGGGCCATCGGTGCGGAGCACCCGGAGGCCGGCCGCGACGAACTCGGCGCGGCGCCGTTCCCGGTGCGCGTCCCACCTGTCCTTCCGGCCGTCGCTCATCTCACCCTTAAGCTTGACACCACCGGCCACAAGCCTGCATGCTACCAAAAGTAACTGTTACCTCAAGTCATACCAAGATGGCCCGAGGCAGCAGTACCCGTGCGTGCTGGAGGCGGGTGGCTGTTAACGCAACCATCCGTCAGCCAGGTTGCAACCATCGCCAGGGCGGTGCCTGGGGGACTGGGCACCGGCAGCCGTGGCGATGAGCGCGTGAGGGACCTGGTCTGGCCCGCCGGAGGGGAGGACAATTCCGGGGGCCGGTGCCCGCCGCCTGGGTACCCGCTTCGCCCAGTGGCGGAAGCACCGGATGCCCGGGAGAGGCCATCCGCTGATCGCGCCGCTGGGGAAGGAACAGCGCACCTTCCCCAGCGGCGCTTTGCCGTCTCTGGAGCCGGCTCGGGCCCGTCTCTGGGCAGTGGCACCATAGCGAGGGGGTGATCTCACCAGTGAGATATCGTGTGAGGTATGAACGTGCGCGCCGGGGCTGAGCCGGGGGAACCGGAGCAGCGGCCACTGCCGATGCTGCCCGGGTTCCGCGAGATGGCGCTGCGCCGGATGGCGGCGGAGCGGCGCCGGCTGGTCACCGAACTGGCCGCGCAGCGGCAGTCGGCCGGGCTGTCGCAGACCCAGGTGGCCGCCCGGATGGGCACCTCCCAGTCGGCGGTGGCCCGGATCGAGGCGGGCGATGCCGACGTGCGCGCGTCCACCCTGGAACGGTACGCCGCGGCGGTCGGCAGCCACCTGAGCTGGCGGCTCCAGGCGGGCATGCCGGACCAGCCAGCCGGCGGATCAGGAGGTAGCCGATGAGTGTTCCGCAAGCCGATTCGTACCCAGGCGGCCTGCCGCCGCGGCCCGGCGTGCCCGGCTCGCCCGGTGAGCCAGGGCAGCCGCGGCGGCCGGGCTGGCCGGGGCGGCCCGGTGAATTGCCTGAGCCCGGCTGGCCGGCGCCGCACCGGCCGCCCGCCGCGCCGCCGACCTACCTGCCGCCCGCCCCGTCCCGCGGCTGGACCGACCAGGGGGACTGGCCGGGCCGGATCTACCAGCGGCTGCTGGAACAGCGCATCGTGCTGGCCTCCGGGCACCTGGACGGCGAGGCGGCCACCGTGCTGTGCGCCCAGCTGCTCACCCTGGACGCCGAAGGGGACGGGCCGGTCCGGCTGGAGCTGCAGGGCCTGGACGCCGAGCTGCCGGCCGCGCTGACCGTGATGGGCGTGCTCGACGTGCTCCGGGTGCCGGTGACCGGGTACGTGGCCGGCCAGCTGGGCGGCGCGGCCATCGGCGTGCTGGCCGCCTGCACGCACCGGCTGGCCTACCCGAGTGCGGTGCTATCGCTGGCCGAACCCAGGCTGAACCTGGACGGCACCGCCACCGAGGTGTCCGCGCAGCAGGAGCAGGTGGCGGCCATGCTGGACACGCTGTACATCCGGCTGGCCGAGGTGACCGGCCGTGAGGTGGACGAGATCCGCGCCGATGCCCACCGCGGGCGCTTCCTCACCGTCGACGAGGCGGTCAGCTACGGCCTCATCGAGGCCCAGGCCACGGCGGAGCCCAGACGGCCGGCCGGGCCGCGCCGGTGACCCGGCCGGCCGCGCGGCACGGCGCAGCTTCGCTGCACAGCGCCGCCGCGACGGCCGCGTTCATCCGGGCCAATACCACGCTGGGCCGGCCGCCGCTGCTCCCGGAGATCCGGATCTACCTGGCCCGGGACGCCATCGAGCTGTGGGAGCGGACCGAGCAGCAGACCGGGCGGGCCGAGCTGCCGCCGCCGTTCTGGGCGTTCCCCTGGGCGGGCGGGCAGGCGCTGGCCCGGTACCTGCTTGACCACCCCGGCCAGGTCCGCGGCCGGACCGTGCTGGACTTCGCGGCCGGCTCCGGCCTGGTCGCGATCGCGGCCGCGCGGGCCGGCGCCGCGGCCGTCCAGGCGGCCGAGACTGACCCGCTGGCTATTGCGGCCATCCAGCTCAACGCGTCGGTCAACCGGGTCCAGGTGGACGCGACGCTCGGCGACCTGCTGGACGGGCCGCCGCCCGCGGTGGACCTGGTGCTGGCGGGTGACGTGTTCTACGAGCGGGCCTTCGCCGGGCGGCTGCTGCCCTGGCTGGCCCAGGTGCGGGCGGCGGGCATCGAGGCCCTGGTCGGCGACCCGGGCCAGGCGCTACCTGCCCGGGGATCTCGGCACCGAGGTGGCCGGGTACCAGGTCCCGGTGCCCCGCGCCCTGGAAGACGCCGACGTCAAGCAGACCACCGTCTGGCAGCTCCGCTGAGCCTTGGGGCTCAGCGGGAGCGGGCCGCGGCCACGACGGCCTGACCCAGGCTGATCCCGCCGTCGTTGGGTGGCACCCGGGAGTGGGTCAGCACCTGGAAGCCGCGCGCTTCCAGCAGGCCGACGACCGTCCCGAGCAGCAGCAGGTTCTGGAACACGCCGCCGGACAGCGCGACGGTGCCCAGCCCGGACGACTCGCGCAGCAGCTGGCAGCCGTCCACGATCAGGCCGGCCATCCCGCGGTGGAACCGGGCGCTGATCACATCCGGCGGCAGCCCGGCCAGCAGGTCCTCGGCCGCCGCCCGGACCAGGTCGGGGCCGGCCGCGGTGAACGGGGGACCCGGGGTGATCCGGGCCGGGTAGCCGGGGTGCTCCAGTCCGGCCGCGGCGAGCTGCTCCAGCTCGACTGCGGCCTGGCCCTCGTAGTTGATCGTGTCGCGCACGCCGAGCAGCGCGGCGACCGCGTCGAACAGCCGCCCGGCGCTCGAGGTGACCGGCGAGTTGACCCCGCGCCGGGCCATCGCCAGCACATCGGCCCAGGACGCGGAGTTGCGCGCGGCCACGGCCAGGCCGTCCGGCAGCGCGCCGGGGAACGCCGCGTCGAGGTACACCGCCGCCATCCGCCACGGCTGCCGGATCGCCGCTGCCCCGCCCGGCATGGGCAGCCCGGCCAGCGCGCCGCCCCGTTCCGCCACGGCCAGGTCGGCCAGCAGGAACTCGCCACCCCAGATGGTGCCGTCCGGGCCGAACCCGGTGCCGTCGAAGGCCACCCCGATGACCGGCCCGTCCGCCTCGTTGTCGGCCAGGCAGGACGCGATGTGCGCGTGGTGGTGCTGCACCCCGGCCAGCTCGGTGCCGGGCCGGTCGAGCGCGTACTTGGTGGACAGGTATTCCGGGTGCAGGTCGTGCGCGACCAGCTCCGGGGTGACGTCGAACAGCCGCTGGAAGTGCTCGATGCCCTCGGTGAACGAGCGCAGCGTCTCGTAGTTCTCCAGATCCCCGATGTGCTGCGAGAGGAACGCGTGCTGCTCCCGGCCCAGGCAGAACGTGTTCTTCAGCTCGGCGCCGCAGGCCAGCACCGGCTGGCGGAACCGGGTGCGCACGGCGAGCGGCTGCGGCGCGTAGCCCCGGGACCGGCGGAGCACGGCCGCCGGCCGCGGAACGGGCGGACCACCGAGTCGTCGGTCCGGATATGGATCGGCCGGTCGTGGGTGAGGAATGCGTCAGCGATGCCGCCGAGCCGGTCCAGCGCGTCGCCGTCCTGGTAAGCGATCGGCTCATCGGACACGTTTCCGCTGGTCAGCACCATCGGGTGCGGGAAGCGGCGGAGCAGCAGGTGATGCAGCGGGGTGTACGGCAGCATCAGGCCGAGCTGCCGGTTGCCCGGCGCCACCGCGTCCGCTATCTGGCCGGCGCCAGCCCGCCGGGGCAGCAGCACGATCGGCCGCCGCGGGCTGGTCAGCAGGGCTTCGGCCAGCTCGCCGGCCTCGCACAGCTCGCGGGCCGCGGCCACGTCGGGCACCAGCACCGCGAACGGCTTGTCCTCCCGGTGCTTGGCCGCGCGCAGCCGGGCCGCGGCGGCCTGGCTGCGCGCGTCGACCGCCAGGTGGTACCCGCCCAAACCCTTGACCGCCAGCACCTGACCGTTGTGCAAGATCTGCACCGCTCGAGCCAGCGCATCATCATCATGCTGAACGCTAGTGCCGGGCCGGTGGGGTAGGTGCGGGCCGCCCGGTTGGTCGGGGGTAGGTGGGGTGCCGGGCTGGCCGGGTATGCGCTGGCCCGGGTCGCCGGGGCCTGGTGGGGCGCCGGGCTGGTGGGGTGACTCGACCAGGCGGAGCTGGGGGCCGCAGGCGGGGCAGCAGACCGGCTGGGCGTGGAACCGCCGGTTGGCCGGGTCGTCGTACTCGGCGCGGCAGGCCGGGCACATCGCGAAGCCCGCCATCGTGGTCAGCGGCCGGTCGTACGGCACGCCACGAACGATGGTGAACCGCGGCCCGCAGTTCGTGCAGTTGATGAACGGGTAGCCGAACCGGCGGTCGGCCGGGTCGGTCAGTTCCCGCAGGCAGTCCGCGCAGGTCGCCACGTCAGCGGAGATCAGCGCGCGGCGCTGGCCGTCCGGCTGGCTAGGCGCCGGCTGGCTGGACACGATGGCGAACCCGGCCCGGCCGTCCGGCGCGATCGGCTGCGCGGTCACCCGGTCCACCTGGGCCAGCGGCGGCGCGTCCCGGACCAGCGCGGCCAGGAAGTCCTGCACCCCGGCAGCGGGCCCCTCCACCTCGGCGAACACGCCGTCGGCGTCATTGCCCACCCAGCCGGCCAGGCCCAGCCGGGTCGCCAGGGAGTAGACGAACGGGCGGAACCCGACCCCCTGGACCACGCCCTCTACCCGGACAGACGCCCGGACGTTGCCGGTCACGGACCCAGTCTGCCCGGTTTCCCGGCCCGCCCGCAGCAGCCGGGCCGGGCGGGCGGCGGCAGTTCGCGGGCACTGGCGTTCAGAAGAATGATCGCCGGATGAGGGGAGTGGCCTTTCCGGCTTTCCTCAAGGTAAGGGTCACCTGGCAGCCGGCCGAATGTGCCCGGTATGGAATTACTTATGGTCTTCTGGCCCTAGCACGCGCTCACCTGGTAACGGCAGAGTGAGGGGTGCGATTCGGGGTGTATCGCACCGTGATGGGAGAGGTGCCATGTTCGGCAGTAGCCCGCCCGCTCTCCGCGTGGCTCCGGATACCGCCACTATGGTTCTGCCCGCCTGGCCGCGCGGTGTTCCCCCGGACACCCGGCCAGCAGGCACGTTAGCCCAGCTGGCCGGGCAGGGGGCGTGGCTGGTGGCCACCCCGAAACGGCGGGTGTTCCCGGGCCGGCCGGAGCAGGTGGCGCACGCCCGCGGGTTCGTGGCCCGGATGCTGGATGGCTGCCCGGTGGCCGATGATGCCCAGCTGTGCGCGTCTGAGCTGGCCAGCAACGCGATCCGGCACACCCGGACCGGCCGCCGGAGCGGAAAATTTCAGGTCCTGGTGTGGCGCGGCCGGGCATCGGTGTGCGTGGCCGTGCTCGACGATGGGTCGGACAGCACGCCGGTGCCGGCCGCCGGAACGGCGGGCCCGCTGGCCGAGTCCGGTCACGGCCTGCTCACCGTGCAGACGCTCGCCGCGTGGTGGGGTCATCACGGCTACCGGGACGGCGCGGCCCGGGGCACCGCGGTTTGGTTCCGGCTGGACTGGGCCCCGGCCCGCTCGCCATAACCGGGGCGAACTGGTTCGCCACCCTCTGTGTGCGAGTGAGACCCTTCTGTCTGTCTTGGGACCATTGGCACTGGGCAGACCAGTTACCGTGAGTCATAGTGTCGGAGTGTCCGAGCCGGGCTCCGTGCGACAGATAGACCGGCCACCCCGCGCACTGCGGGCGGTCGGCGGCTCACGGCACCCCCGTCCAGCCCTCGAGGTGCCGATCGAGACCAAGCTGCACCCGCCGGTGGCGCGGGTTGAGTGGCTGCCCCGGCATGAGCTGGTCAGCCAGCTCACCGCCAGCCCGGCCAAGCTGGTCCTGGTCGAGGCGCCCGCCGGGTTCGGCAAGACCACGCTGATCGCGCAGTGGTGGTTCAGCCCCAGCGAGCGGCGGTCCTTCGCCTGGCTGTCCCTGGACCGCGGCGACGACGATCCGGACCGGCTCTGGTGGCACATCGCGTGCGCGCTGTACCGGGCGTGCCCCGGCATGGACGGCGCGGACGTGCTGCGGGCGCTGCGCGCGAAGGCGCCCGACATCAACGGCACGGTGCTGCCGACGCTGATCAACGCGCTGGCCGCGCTGCCCGACGACGTGGTCCTGGTCCTCGACGACTTCCACGTGATCAGGGATCAGGCCTGCCTGGAGCAGACCGCGTCGTTCCTGGTCCATCTGCCGGCCACGGTCCAGCTGGTGGTGACCACCCGGGCCACCCCGGCGCTGCCGCTGGCCCGGCTGCGGGCGGCCGGCGGCCTGGTCGAGATCGGCATGCGCGAGCTGCGCTTCGCGCCGCCCGACGCGGCCGCGTTCCTGCGCCAGGTCGGCGGTACCGAGCTGGGCCAGCCTGACCTGGACCAGATCGTGCAGCGCACCGAGGGCTGGCCGGCCGGGCTGTACCTGGCCGCGCTGTCGCTGCGCGGCCATTCCTCGCCGGCCGACTTCGTCCGCGACTTCACCGGCGACAACCGGTTCATCGTGGACTTCCTGGCCGAGGAAGTGCTCGGCCAGCAGCCGCCGGAGATCCGCCA
This sequence comes from uncultured Actinomycetes bacterium, assembly GCA_963814645.1. GTDB lineage: Bacteria > Actinomycetota > Actinomycetes > Streptosporangiales > Streptosporangiaceae > RYN-230. The sequence goes on from CAWFDX010000001.1 coordinate 10,129, forward strand.
GTTTCTGGCCCGGACGTCGGTGCTCGGCCGGTTCTGCGCGCCGTTGTGCGCGGCGGTGACCGGCGCGGGCGACGCGGCCGGGATCATCGAAGTGCTGGAGCGGGAGAACCTGTTCGTGGTGCCGCTGGACGAGACCCGGCGGTGGTTCCGGTACCACCACCTATTCGCGCAGGTGCTGCACGCCGAACTCGTCCGCACCGAAGCCGGCCTGATCCCCGAGCTGCACCGCCGGGCAGGCACCTGGCACCGGGCGGCCGGCTCGGTCGGCGAGGCGGTGCAGCACGCGCTGGCCGGTGCCGATCCGGCCGAGGCGATCGACCTGATCGCCCGGCACTGGCACGCCTACATCGGTGTGGGCCGCGCCGGGACGGTGCGCGGCTGGCTGCGCTCGCTCGGCGATGACCAGATCGCGGCCAGCCCGCTGGCCGCGCACTGCGCGGCCTGGGCCGCCGCGCTGACCGGCGAGCCGGAACCGGTCCGCCGCTGGCTGCCGGTGATCGAGGCGGCCCAGCACGACGGCATGCTGCCGGACGGCATCCGGTCGATGGCCTCGTCGGCCGCGCTGCTCCGCGGGGTCTACGGGTTCGACGGGCTGAGCATCATGCGGCAGTCGGCCGCCGTGGCGGCCGGCCTGGAAGATGACCCAGGGTCGCCCTGGTACACGCTGGCCCGGGCGACGCACGGGTTCGCCCTGTACCTGTCGGGCGAGATGGAGGCCGCGGTGCCACCGCTGGAGCAGGCCGTGGCCAGCGACGGATCGGCCACGCTGGTCGGGGTGCTGGCCTATGCGACGCTGGCCCTGACCGCGCTGGAACTGGGCCAGCTGACCCGGGCCCGGGAGCTGGCGCTGACCGCCCGCCGCCTGGCCGCGCAGGATGAGCTGGCCGAGACGCCGCAGAGCTCGATGGCCTACACCGCGGCCGGCGCGGTGTACGCGGCCCAGGGCCGGTTCAAGGAGGGCCGCAGTGAGCTGCGCCGGGCGGTCCGGGTCCGCCGCCAGTTCCCCGGGCTCAGCCCGTGGGCCACGCTGGAAGCCGAGTTGCGGCTGGCCGAAGTGCTGCTCGCGATGGGCGACAGCGGCGGCGCGGCGGAACTGCTCAGCGAGGCGGACGGCGTGCTCACCCAGTTCCCGGACGGCATCGGCTGCCTGCGGGCCCGGCTGGGCCGGCTCCGGCGGCAGCTCGTCCCGGCCCGGCGGATGAGCCCGGACGACTGCCTGACCGGACGCGAGGAAGACGTGCTCCGGCTGCTCCGCGGCTCGCTGTCGCTGCGCGAGATCAGCCGCGAGCTGTACGTGTCGCCGAACACGGTCAAGACGCACGCGCAGGCGATCTACCGCAAGCTCGGCGTGTCGAGCCGGCACGACGCGGTGCGCCGGGGCCGGGAGATCGGCGTGTTCTAGGCACGTGCCGTGGGGACGCGGCTGGGGCGGGCCCGGTAGCCCGCCCCAGCGCCCCGCCTCGCGGCAGCCGTCAGGCCGCGAGAACCTTGGCCTTTTCCTTTTCGAATTCCTCCGGGGTGAGCACGCCCCGGTCGCGCAGGTCGGCCAGCTTGGCCAGCTGATCGGCGGTGCTCCCGCCGCCCCCATCGCCGGCCGACGGGGCGGCGGCGTGCCGTCCGCTGGCGTAGAAGGCATCGGCGTCGCGCTGCGCCTGGCGGACCTGCCGTTCATGCATCGAGCCGCCGCGCACGATCAGGTAGACCAGCACCCCGATCAGCGGAATGAACAGGACGAACAGGAACCACAGGGCCTTGGCCCAGCCGGACAGGTCGTGGCTGCGGAAGATGTCAATGAAGATCATGATCAGGATCCAGATCCAGATCACCCACAGGAAAAACTCGATGATCGTCCAGAAAAGGTCCAGCACTGGGTAGTTGGACGAAGCGGCGAGCAGCATTCTGTCTCCTTTGCGCCTGGACGCTCCGCGGTCAGGCCGATAGGCGGAGGCCCGCTGCGTTCAGCATTGGCGCGTGGGTCACATGTGGCATCACCCGTCACGGGTGAGCCGATTGGCTCGGCTGACCGGGCCGCCCGCCCGGCCGTGAGCGAAAAATGCCCGTTAGTGCGCTTTTCCGCGCAGCCAGTCGTACCAGGCGGGCAGGCCCTCCCCGGTGCGCGCGGAGACCGGCAGAAGCCGCGTCCGCGGGCTGATCCGGGCCAGGTCGGCGGCGTGCCGCGCGGTGTCGAAGTCCAGGTACGGCAGCAGGTCCACCTTGCTGAGCAGGACGAGATCCGCGCCGCGGAACATCTGCGGGTACTTGGCCGGCTTGTCGGCGCCCTCGGTGACCGAGGAAATGACCACCCGGGCCGCTTCGCCGAGATCGAACAAGGCCGGGCAGACCAGGTTGCCCACGTTCTCGATGACCAGCAGCGAGCCGGGCCGGGGGCGGAGCGCGCGCAGCCCGCGGGCCACCATGCTGGCGTCCAGGTGGCAGCCGGCCCCGGTGTTGATCTGCGCGACCGGGCAGCCGGCCGCCTCGATCCGGGCCGCGTCCAGGGTGGTCTCCTGATCTCCCTCGATGACGGCCAGCCCGAGTTCGGCGCCCGCCTCCCGGGCGGTCCGTTCGAGCAGCGTGGTCTTGCCGGCGCCCGGTGAGCTCATCAGGTTGACCGCGAGGATGCCCTGGCTGGTTAGCCAGGCGCGGTTCTCGGCGGCCAGGCCGTCGTTCTTGGCCAGCACTTTCTGCTGCAGCACGACGGTGCGGCCCGGCTGGTGCTCATGCTCGTGCTCATGGTGGTGCTCATGCTCATGGCCAGGCTCGGGCGCGCCGTGCGGGCCGAGCACCCGGACATCGACCTCGTCGTCGCAGCCGCATGTCGCGCACATCTCAGGACATCACCTCCACGGCGGTGATCCGCAGTTCGTCACCGGACAGCACGGCCACGGCGGCGCTGCCGCACGGGCACAGCGGGATCGGCCCGTCCGGCACGAACTCGCGGCCACAGTCCCCGCACTGGCAGCGGACGGTGGGCTGACTGATCTCCAGCTTGGCGCCGGCCAGGTTGGTCCCCTCGGTCACCAGGTCGAAGCAGAACCGCACCGAGTCCGTGACCACGCCGGACAGCGGGCCGATCTCCAGGTAGACGCAGCGGATGGTGGCGTCGGGCAGCCGCTCGGTGACGGCCTGCACGACGCTCTCGGTGATGGCCAGTTCGTGCACTCGTTGCCTGTCGTTAGCAGATCCTGGGCAATGGGTCGCCGACCAGCAGGTCCACGATCCGGGTGCCGCCGAACGCGGTCTTCAGCAGCACCGCCCCCGGCGGCTCCTCGGTGACCTCGCCGATGACCGCGGCCTGCGCGCCGAGCGGGTGGGCGCGCAGCGCGGCCAGCGCGGTGGCGGCCTGGTCCGGGGCGACCACCGCGACCAGCCGGCCCTCGCAGGCCACGTACATCGGGTCGATGCCGAGCAGTTCGGACGCGCCGCGGACGACCGTGCAGACTGGGATGGCGTCCTCGTTGACCCGCACGCCCACCCCGGCCGAGGTCGCCACCTCGTTGAGGATGGTGGCCACTCCGCCGCGGGTGGCGTCGCGCAGCGCGCGGACCCCGGTGGTCGCCGACAGCAGGTCCGCGATCAGGCCGTTCAGCGGAGCGGTGTCCGAGGTCAGGTCGGCCTCGATGTCCAGCTCGCCCCGGGCCAGCATGATGGTCACGCCATGCTCGCCGATCGGCCCAGACACGATGATCACGTCGCCGGGCTGCGCGTTGGCCACGCCCAGCGACACGTCGTGCTCGATCACGCCGATCCCGGCCGTGTTGATGTAGCAGCCGTCCGCCTTGCCCTTCTGCACCACCTTCGTGTCCCCGGTGACCACCTGCACGCCGGCCGTTTCCGCCGCCGCCTTCATCGAGGCCACGATCCGGGTCAGGTCGGCGACCGGAAAGCCCTCTTCCAGGATGAAGCCGGCCGACAGGTACAGCGGGGTGGCGCCGGACACGGCCAGGTCGTTGACGGTCCCGTTGACCGCGAGGTCACCGATGTCGCCGCCGGGAAAGAACAGCGGCGACACCACGTAGGAATCGGTGGTGAGCGCCACCCGCGACCCGTTCACATGCAGTTGTGCGGCATCTTCCAGCGGATCCAGCAGGACATTGCTGAACGCGTCCACGAACACGGCCTCGACCAGGGTCCGGGTCGCTTTGCCCCCCGAGCCGTGCGCCATCGTGATCCGTTCTTCGCGGACCTTCGGCCGGCGCCGCCGGGCCTTGTCGATCCGGTCCAGCACCTGCTGCTCGCGTTCCGGGCCGGTGGCTGCCTTGCGGCTGGCGGCCGAGCGGGTTTCCCGCTCGTGCTCGCGGAGCGCCTCGTCGACCCAGGTGGCCCCGTCGGTCATGAGATGCTCACTTCCACCACCCGGCGGCGGTGCAGCCGGCCGAAGTTGTAGTAGGCGGCGCAGGCGCCCTCGGGGGAGACCATGCAGGTGCCGATCGGCGTCTCCGGCGTGCACGCGGTGCCGAACACCTTGCACTCCCACGGTTTGAGCACGCCCTTGAGCACCTCACCGCACTGGCACGCCTTGGGGTCGGCGACCCGCACCCCGGGCACCTGATAGAGCAGTTCGGCATCGAACGCGGCATACTCCGGGCGCATCTTCATCGCGGACTGCGAAATGAAGCCGAGCCCGCGCCATTCGAAGTACGGCCGCAGCTCCATCACCTGGGTGATCGCCTTGAGCGCGGCCAGATTGCCGTCCCATGGCACCACCCGGGTGTACTGGTTCTCCACCTCGGAACGGCCCTCGGACAGCTGCAGCATCAGCAGGTAGATCGACTGCAGGATGTCCAGCGGCTCGAAGCCAGCCACCACGACCGGCTTGCCGTAGTCGCGGGCGATGAACTCATACGGCCGGCAGCCGATGATCGTGGACACGTGGCCGGGGCCGATAAAGCCGTCCAGCCGCAGATCGGGCGAGTCCAGGATGGCCTTGATGGCCGGGATGATCGTGACGTGGTTGCAGAACACGGAGAAGTTCTGCAGGCCTTCCGCGGCCGCGCGGAGCACGGTCATCGCCGTGGACGGGGTGGTGGTCTCGAAGCCGATGGCCATGAACACGACCCGCTTGTCCGGGTTCTGCCGGGCGATCTTCAGCGAGTCCAGTGGCGAGTACACCATCCGGATGTCGGTGCCGGCCGCCTTGGCGTCGAAGAACGACCCCTTGCTGCCCGGGACCCGCATCATGTCGCCGAACGAGGTCATGATGGTGTCCGGCTCGGCGGCCAGCGCCATGGCGTCGTCCACCCGGCCCATCGGGATCACGCACACCGGGCAGCCCGGGCCGTGCACCAGGGTGATCGACTCCGGCAGGTAGTCCTCCAGGCCGTGCTTGTAGATGGTATGCGTGTGCCCGCCGCAGACCTCCATCAGCTTGTACTGACGCCCCGGCTCGCACAGCTCCGCGATCTTCGCGGCCAGCGCGTGCGCCTTGTCGGCGTCCCGGAATTCATCAACGAATCGCATCGCGGGCCCGCTTCCTATTCGATCCGGGATTCCTGGAGCGCGGCTAGCTCGTCCGCGTAGGCCTGGCCGATCCCCTCCAGGAACTGCAGCGCGGCGGCCGCCTCCGCTTCGTCGATCTTGGACAGCGCGAAGCCGACGTGAATGAGCACCCACTCGCCGGGGGCTGGTGGGTCGTCCGCGAGCAGCCCGATATTGATCACCCGCTTGACCCCGCTCACGTCAACCCGGGCCAGGTCTGGCTGTTCCGGCAGCAGTTCGATCACCTCGCCGGGTATGCCAAGGCACATATGTCATCCCTCCGTTGGCTTCGGATTGACGTTTTCCGCTGTCCCCGCGGTGACTAGCTTCGTCACCATCCGTACCGCGTCGTCCACGGCGGCCGCAACTGGTGCGCTCAGCCCGATCCCCTCCTCCAGGCTGGCCGGCTCGCAGCCCACCACCAGCACCCGGCCGGCCTCCGCGCCCAGCGTCCCGGCCAGGCCGAGCACCAGGTCGGGCTGCATGCCGTGCGCGTTCAGCAGGCTCATCCGGGCCAGCATGGCGGCAGTGCCGCCATCGGAGTCTGGGGCCGGGCTGGTGCCGTTTGTGGCCGGGTCAGGCTCGATGAGGTAAACCGTGCCTGGCTCGCCGCCGCGCCGGGTGGCGTCGACCAGGATCGTACTGTCGAACCCCTCGGCCAGGTCGTAGGCCAGATGCATGCCGCGGATGCCGTAGTCGGTGACGCGGACCCCGTCGGGCAGCTGGTGGCGGTCCAGCCGCCGGGCCACCTCCACACCGAAGCCGTCATCGCTGAGGAAGATGTTGCCCAGGCAGGCGACCAGGGTCCGGCCGGTCCCGGTGCCGTTCACCGGGCATCACCGAAGGCCCGCACGGTGAGCTCCCAGAGCAGGTGGTAGATGGTGGTCTGGGCCTCCTGGATCCGGTGCACCGAGGACGACGGCGCGACGAACAGGTAATCCAGGCTGTCCAGCTCGGCCATTTTCCCGCCGTCGTAGCCGGCGATGCCCACGGTGAGCAGGCCGCGCCGGGTCGCCTCGTCCAGCCCGCGCAGCAGGTTCTCCGAGTTGCCGCTGGTGGACAGGCCGACCGCGATGTCCTGCGGCTGGGCCAGCGCGGCGACCTGCCGGGCGAAGATCACTTCGACGCCGATGTCGTTGCATAGTGCGGTGATCACCGCGGTGTCGTTGGCCAGGCAGAACGCGGGCAGCGGCCGCTCCCCGGCACCCGGGTCGAGGAAGAGCGAGGCCAGTTCCTGCGCGTCGGTGGCGCTGCCGCCGTTGCCGAACGCGAGCAGCCGGCCGCCCGCCGCGAACCGCGCGGCCATGGCCTCGGCGCAGGAGATCAGCCGGCCGGTGTCCCGCCCGGCGATGACAGACCGCAATTCGACGATCTCCGCGGCCTTGGCCGCGGTGGACTCACGCACTTCTTTCAGCACCGCGTCCAGGCTGCCCTGCTCCCCGGCGTACAGGAACGGGTACAGCGACGCTATCTCGGCGGCGCTGTCCTGGCCATGGCTGGTGGTCACGGCTCGGTCACCACCCCGATGGCCTCGCCCGCGTGCACCAGGATGGTGTCCCCGACCTGCGCGCTGACCAGGGCGACGCTGACCTCCTCCTGGCCGGCGCCGGTGTCCACCAGGGCCAGCCCGTCGGGCAGCAGCCGGGCCACCCGGACCTGGACGGCGGTGTCCGAGCAGGTGATGCAGACGTCGCCAGTGCAGTGCCCGCGGGCCTCGGCACTCATGACGCCCTGCTCATGACACCACCGCCGGGCCGAGCACCCCCGGCTGCTCGAAGAACACGTGCACCAGTTCCCACAGCACGTGGTACGCGGTCACCTGTACCTCCTTGACGACCCGCGGGTCGGCCGCCGTCGTCGCGATGAGGTGATCCACGGCCGGGCTGCCGCCGATGGTGCCGCCGCCCGCCCCGGCCAGCGCGATCGTCAGCATGCCCATGCCGTGCGCGGTGAGCAGCCCGTTCAGCACGCTCTCCGAGTTGCCGTCGGCCGAGATGCCCAGCGCGATGTCGGCCGGCGTGGCCAGGTAGCGGAGCTGATGCGCGAAGATCGCACCCAGCCCGTCCCGTTCGGCGATGCCGGTGACCGTGGCCGCGTCCGCGGTCAGTGAGACGGCCGGCAGGGCCCGCTTGCCGACGATCACCGGGTGCATGAACTCCACCGCCACGTGCTGGCCGTCCGGGCAGGACGGGCCGGCGCCGAACACGACGAGCTTGCCGCCGGAATGGAACCGGACCGCCATGTCATGACAGGCAGCCGCGACCGTGCCCGCGTGCTCCGCGAACTCCCTGAGTGGGGCCGTCCGGCGGTCGAACAACCTGGCGACGTCATCGTCCCGCAATGGCGCCGGCGGCACTGTGGTCATGTCCTGGGGGTCACTTCCTCCGCTCTGCTGCGCCGCAATCCCGCGGGGAGAGTCTCAGGCCGTGTCGTCTCCCGGCGCCGGAATCGTGGCCTCGACCTCGACATCGACCGTGTCACGGACCTTCAGCGCGCCGAAGAACGCCGTGTACGGCTTGATGCCATAGGCCGACTGTACGACCGTTCCCGTCCCCCGGTACGTACCCAGGTCGGACTGAGTTACCTGGAGCCGGAACGGCCGGGACACCCCCTTCAGGGACAGGTTCCCCTCGATGGCCCCGCTCTCACCACTGAACTCGAACCGGGTCGCGGTGAACACCGCCTCCGGGTGCTGTTCGGTGGACAGCAGGCGGCGTGCGGTGGTGGCGATCTCGTTCCGGTCCCGGTCGGTCAGCGGCTTCAGGCCGCCGGTTCCGTCCCGGACTTTCAGCGCGCCGATGTCGATACGCACTTCGAGCGCTTCGGGTGCTTTGTCATCATCCACGGTGAGCTCGCCCGACCAGCTGGGCAGGTCAATGATCAGGTCATGCCCGGCGGTGGCGGCCAGCCCATCGCGGTACGTGCGCAGGACAATCCGGCCGCTCTTCGTGCCCAGCCGGTAGCGTCCTGTAGGAACTGCCATGGCAGAACCGTAGGACACTTGTGGGGGGACGTCCAGCCCAAAGGAAGGGACAGATCTGACCTGTCGTGGTTAATGATGTACCTGCGCCGCAAGAGCCCAACTGAGTTCCGGGCCAGGCGGCGCTGGCGCCGCAACTGGGGTCGGGAGGGGGCGGCGCCCCGGCACTGATCACCCCGCCGACTTGGTCGGCTAGGCCCTGCCGGATCCCACTTTTCACCTCGCGGCACCGGAGAAATGCCGGGTTTCACCAGTTATGTCCAGCATTCCCGGTGGTACGTCGCGCGCTCACAGCAGCCACCCGCCTCAGCCGCGGACTTTTCACGACTGGTGCGCTGAAGTTCGGATAAATCGGACGATGATCGCGCCAGATCCGTGCAGAGTTGCCGCAGAGTCCAGCGCCCGAGTACTAGGGGAAAGGCAGATCGCCGAACAGTTCCTGGATGCGGCGGAGGTCACGCAGCCGCGGCTCGGTCTCGCCGCCGACCCAGCGGCCGACCGTCTTGACCGAGACCCCGAGCTGCCGGGCGGCCGCCTCCTGGGTGAGCCCTTCCCGGCGCAGCGCGGTGGACATCCAGTCGGCGAACGTCGCTGGTCGGCCTGGAGCGTCCTTCTCCAGTACGGCCGGGGCGGTGGCGGGCGAGCTGGCCTGGCCGGCGCTGGCCGCGGCGGTCCGCGGCGCGCCCGCGAGGTTCCGGCTGACCAGTTCCTCTGGCGGCTGGTTGGAGTGCAGCACGTCCACCTCGACGTGCTCGGGGAAGATGCGGAACGAGACCTGGATGGCGCCGGTCGGCCCGGCCGCGTCCAGCAGGGCGCGGAACACGGTCTCGCCGACCTCCCGGTTGCCCTCGTCGGTCAGCGGCGACTCGGCCAGGCAGCGCCGGACAAAATCGCGGATCTCCGGGATCCAGGACGGCCGGGCCGGGAAGGTCTGCGACAGCACCACGACGGGGACGACCTGGATCGACCCATCCCCGTGCCCGTTCCCCAGCTCAGGCACTGGTATCTCCCTTACGAACTGCAGGCCGCAACCCAGTCGGCCTGTGCACAGCGTACGCGCCAATACGACGGAGCGTGCTAACGGAAGGGCGGATTAGTCCATTGTGCCGACTGATACGCCTGGTCAGCGGATTGCCGTGGCCAAGTGTGTCGGACCGGCCAGACAGATCTGTCCGACAACCTGCCGCTACCACCTTGATACGCATGGTGGAGGGGTTTAGCATGACCACACCTGCGCATGATGCAGGTAAGGCCGGTCATGACCCATTTCCCTGGCGCTGACACGCGCACCACGGGCCTGGCCGTCCGGCGGTCTGCGGGGCCTGCCAGACGGCGAATTGCCGGTGTCATCCTGCCGCGGCCAGATGTTGCTGCGCGGCACACGCTCCGCACGCGCACTCGCGTCCCCATTCCACAGTGAGGTTCCCGAACCACAGCGAGGGGGTGGCTGGGCGATGGCCACAGCCGCAGAAACCAGCGACACATCGGCGGGGTCGGCCACCGAGCCACTCGTGCACATCCTCTGGATGAACGGGGGACTCGGCTGCGACGGGGATTCGGTCGCGCTCACCGCGGCCACCCAGCCAAGCATCGAGGAAATCGCCCTGGGTGCGCTGCCCGGGCTGCCCAAGGTGGCGGTGCACTGGCCGCTGATCGACTTCGAGTGCGGGCCGGAGCAGGGGGCGGACAACTTCATCGAGTGGTGGTGGAAGGCGGACCGCGGCGAACTGGACCCGTTCGTCCTGGTCGTGGAGGGCTCGATCCCCAACGAGGCGATCAAGCCGGAGGGGTACTGGTGCGGGTTCGGCAACAACCCGGCCACCGGGCAGCCGATGACGACCAACGAATGGCTGGACCGGCTCGCGCCCAAGTCGACCGCGATCCTGGCCGCTGGGACCTGCGCCACCTACGGCGGCATTCACGCCATGTCCGGCAACCCGACCGGCGCCATGGGGGTGCCGGACTACCTGGGCTGGGACTGGCGGTCCAAGGCGGGCCTGCCGATCGTCTGCGTGCCCGGCTGCCCGACCCACCCGGACAACCTGTCGGAGACCATCCTGTACTTGCTGTACCAGGTGGCCGGGCAGGCCCCGATGATCCCGCTGGACGAGGCGCTGCGGCCCAACTGGCTGTTCGGCGCGACCGTGCACGAAGGCTGTGACCGGGCCGGCTACTACGAGCAGGGTGACTTCGCGGCCGAATACGGCTCAGCCAAGTGCCTGGTCAAGCTCGGCTGCTGGGGGCCGGTGGTCAAGTGCAACGTGCCCAAGCGGGGCTGGATCAACGGCGTCGGCGGCTGCCCCAACGTGGGCGGCATCTGCATCGCCTGCACGATGCCGGGCTTCCCGGACAAGTTCATGCCGTTCATGGACGAACCGCCGGGCGCGCGGGTCTCCACCACGGCCTCCACGCTCTACGGGACGGTGATCCGTACCCTCCGCGGCTTCACCGCCAAGACCGCCGACGAAGAGCCCAAGTGGCGGAAGAAGGGCAACGACCTGCTCACGGGCTACCAGAAGCCCTGGTGACCGGCAGTACCCGGTAGTACCGACAAGCGCCGCCCGGCGGGCAGGCGCCGGCCAGCAGCGAGAGGGATGAACGATGACTACTGCCGAGGACACCGGCATCGTCGAGATGAACTGGGATCCGATCACGCGGATCGTGGGCAGCCTGGGCATCTACACCAAGATCGACTTCAAGCAGAAGCGGGTCGTCGAGTGCTACAGCACCTCGTCGATCTTCCGTGGCTACAGCATCTTCATGAAGGGCAAGGACCCGCGGGACGCGCACTTCATCACCAGCCGCATCTGCGGCATCTGCGGTGACAACCACGCGACCTGCTCGGTCTATAACCAGAACATGGCCTACGGGGTCCGGCCGCCGCACCTGGGCGAGTGGATCATCAACCTGGGTGAGGCCGCCGAGTACATGTTCGACCACAACATCTTCCAGGAGAACCTGGTCGGGGTGGACTTCTGCGAGCGGATGGTTGGCGAGACGAACCCCGGTGTGCTGGAGCGGGCGAACAGCACCGAGGCGCCGCACGCCGGCGACCACGGCTACCGGACCATCGGCGACATCATGCGCGCGCTGAACCCGCTGGAGGGCGACTTCTACCGGGAGGCGCTCCAGGTCAGCCGGTCCACCCGGGAAATGTTCTGCCTGATGGAAGGGCGCCACGTGCACCCGTCCACGCTGTACCCGGGTGGCGTCGGCACCACCCCGACGGTCCAGCTGTTCACCGACTACCTGACCCGGCTGATGCGCTACGTGGAGTTCATGAAGCGCGTGCTGCCGCTGCACAACGACCTGTTCGACTTCTTCTACGAGGCCCTGCCCGGGTACGAGGAGGTCGGCCGCAGGCGCGCCGACCTGGTCTGCTGGGGCAGCCTGAACGACCCCGAGTACTGCGACTTCCGCTACGACCACATGACCGACTGGGGCCGGAAGATGTTCGTCAGCCCCGGCGTCATCCGGGACGGGCAGCTACTCACCAACGACCTGGTCGACATCAACCTGGGCATCCGCATCCTGCTCGGCAGTTCGTACTACGAGGACTGGGAAGACCAGGAGATGTTCGTGACCCGCGACCCGCTGGGCAACCCGGTGGACCGCAGGCACCCGTGGAACCAGCACACGATTCCCCGGCCGGCCAAGCGTGACTTCGACAGCAAGTACAGCTGGGTGATGTCGCCACGCTGGTTCGACGGCACCAACTACCTGGCCGCGGACACCGGCGGCGGGCCGATCGCCCGGCTGTGGGCCACCGCGCTTGGCGGCCTGGTGGACTTCGGCTACGTCAAATCCACCGGGCACAGCGTGCTGATCAATCTGCCGCGCACGGTCACCAAGCCAGAGGTCACCTTCGAGTGGAAGATTCCCACGGACAAGGAAGGCAAGCCGCTGTCCAACGCGATCGAGCGGGACCGGGCGCGGACCTACTTCCAGGCCTACGCGGCGGCCTGCGCGCTGCACTTCATGGAGAAGGCGCTGGCCGAGGTGCGCGCCGGGCACACCAAGACCTGGGAGCCGTTCGAGGTCCCGGACGAGGCCAACAGCTGTGGCTTCACCGAGGCGGTGCGCGGCGTGCTGTCGCACCACATGGTGATCAGGGATGGGCGGATCGCGAACTACCACCCGTACCCGCCGACGCCGTGGAACGCCAGCGTCCGGGACAGCTACGGCACGCCGGGGCCGTACGAGGACGCGGTGCAGAACACGCCGATCTTCGAGGAGAACTCGCCGGACAACTTCAAGGGCATCGACATCATGCGGGCCGTCCGCAGCTTCGACCCCTGCCTGCCCTGCGGCGTGCACATGTACCTCGGCAACGGCAAGGTCCTGGAGAAGGTGCACTCGCCGATGACTGCCACCCTGGCCACCTGATGGCCGACGCGCGCCAGGTCGGGGCCCGGGTAGAAGAACTGCTCGGCGTCCTGCAGGCCGAGGGCGGGCCGGCCACCGCCCAGGCCGCCGAGGAGCTGGTCCGGCTGCTGCTCGGGTTGTACGGCGACGGGCTCCGGCACATCATGTCCGCGCTCCGCGCGGAAGGCGAGGCGGGCGCGGCCATCCTGGACCGGCTGCTGGCCGACCCGCTGGTCGAGAGCCTGCTGCTGCTGCACGACCTGCACCCGCTGGACGTCGATGCGCGCATCCAGCGGGCGCTCGACCAGGTGCGCCCGTACCTGGGCTCGCACGCGGGCGGCGTGCAGTACCTCGGCGTCACCGACGAGGGGGTGGCCCGGCTCCGGCTGGAGGGCAGCTGCCATGGCTGCCCGTCCTCCACGGTGACCGTGGAATTGGCCCTCAAGGGCGCGGTCGAGGACGCGGCGCCAGAAGTGACCGAGGTCGTGGTGGAGGGGATGACCTCGGCCGGGGCGGCGCCGCTGCTGCAGATCGGCAGTCGGCCGCCGGGCCCGGGCTCCGGGACCGACCCCGCCGGCCCGCCCGGGGAGCTCCCGGGCAGCGCCACCTGGGTCACCCTGCCGGACTTCGGGCCGCCCAGCAGCAAGCCGGTCGCCACGATCGCGGCCGGGGTGCCGGTGCTCGTCTGCGCGGTCCGCGGCACCCTGTACGCGTACCGGGACGCCTGCGCGGTGTGCGCCGGATCGCTGGCCGACGGGACCCTCACCGTGGGCGAACTGGCCTGCGCCAGCTGTGGCACCCGCTATGACGTACGCGCGGCCGGCCGGAGCACCGGCGACCCAGCGGCCCACCTCGACCCGATCCCGCTGCTGGCCGACAGCCAGGGCGTCCGCGTCGCCGTTGCGACCTCGCGGGAGGCGATCTCGACGTGACCCGGCCGCAGGGGCTGCGCCGGTTCGCCATGCCGCCGCAGCAGGCCACCACCCGGCCAGCCACGGCTACCCCGGGCGCCGCGGCCGGGCCGGTCGGCGCGGGCCAGCCAGCGGGCGCGGGCCAGCCGTCCGGCGCCGACGAGGAACACTGCGAGTTCTGCGCGGCCGGGATCCCGGCCGCGCACGGCCACGTGGCCGACCTCGAGCAGTCCAGCCTGATGTGCGCCTGCCGGGCCTGCTACCTGCTGTTCACTCAGCCTGGCGCCGGGCGGGCCAGGTACCGCAGCGTGCCGGACCGGTATCTGCGCGACCCGGACCGGACGCTCAGCGCGGCCGAGTGGGACGAGCTGCAGATTCCGGTCGGGCTGGCGTTCTTCCTGTACCGCTCGGAACCGGGCGAGCTGGGCGGCTTCTACCCGAGCCCGGCCGGTGCCACCCAATGCGCGCTGGACCTGCCCGCGTGGCAGCGGCTGGCCGCCGGGCACCCGCTGCTCAGCCAGGCCGAGCCGGACGTGGAAGCCGTGCTCATCAGCCAGGACGAGTCGGCCGGTATCGAGTACTTCATCGTGCCGGTGGACGCCTGCTACGAGCTGGCCGGGCGGATGCGGATGCTGTGGCGTGGTTTCGACGGCGGCACCGAGGCCCGGCAGAGCATCGCGGATTTCCTGGCCGATGTCCGCCGCCGGGCCAAGGCCGCCCCGCGGGACCCCAGCCATGGCTGAGCTGGTGTTCGACTGCATCGGCGCCCGGCCGGAGCGTTACGCGGTCGTGCCCTCGTTCAGCCTGATGCTGCGCATCAGCGAGACAACCGGGCAGCCGGTGGACGCGATCGCGCTGCGTGCGCAGCTCCGCATCGAGCCATTCCGCCGGGCGTACTCGGACGCCGAGGCGGACCGGCTGCACGACCTGTTCGGCGAGCGGCAGCGCTGGTCGGACACGCTCAAGCCACTCCAGTTCGCGATGCTCTCCACCATGGTGCCCGGGTTCACCGGCAGCATCGAGATCGACCTGCCAGTGCCGTTCAGCTATGACCTGCAGATCGCCTCGACGCGGTATTTCAGCTCGCTGGACAACGGGGATATCCCGCTCCTGCTGCTGTTCAGCGGGACGATCTTCGGCCAGGCGGACGGGCGGCTTCAGGTGCAGCAGGTGCCGTGGAGCAAGGAAACCACGTTCCAGCTGCCGGTCAGCCTGTGGCGCGAGGCGGTGGACGTGCACTTCCCGGACGCGGCGTGGATCACGATGAGCCGCCACACGCTCGATGAGCTGATCCGGTTCAAGACCCGGCATGCGCTGCCCACCTGGGACGCCACCGTGGCCGCGCTGCTCGCCCAGTCCGCCCGGGAGGAGACATGACCGGGCGGGACGCGGCATCCCCGGCCCGGGCCCTGGACCAGGCCCTGGAGCACGCCCGGCAAGTAGCCGACGCGATCCTCTACGAGGGCTACCTGCTTTACCCCTACCGGGCCTCGGCGCAGAAGAACCAGGAGCGGTTCCAGTTCGGCGTGCTCATGCCGCCCGGGTACGCCCAGGTCGACCCGGGTGAGCCGGCCAGCAGCCAGACCGAGTGCGTGCTGGAGCCCAGGTCAGCCGCGGAGCTGACCGCGCGGATCCGGTTCCTTCAGCTGCGGCGGCGGACCGTACTGGCCGCGCCGGGTTTCGCCGAGGTCGGCTCGCTGCGGGTGGGCGGCACCGAGTACCTGCCGTGGGATGAGGCGGCCGAACACGAGCACGAGGTCACCGTCCCGCTCGCCGGGCTGCTGTCCGGCGGGGCGGAGTTCCCGTTCAGCGTGCCCGGCGGGCTGGACGAAGAGGATCTGGCCGGGCCGGACGGCCAGCTGGCCGGGCGGCTGGTGCGCCGCTGGCAGACGCTGTCCGGGGTGATCCGGCTGAGCGCGGAACGGCTGCCCGGACCGTATGGCGCGGTCCGGCTGCGGCTGACGGTGGCCAACGGCAGCGAGGTCGCCTGGCCGCTGACCCGGCGCGCCGACGGGCTGCCGTTCGCCCTGGTCGCCGCCCATTCGCTGATCTCCGTCCCGGGCGGCCGGTTCCTGTCCATGACCGACCCGCCGGAATGGGCCGCGCCCATGGTGAGCGGCTGCGTGAACACCGGCACGTGGCCCGTGCTTGGCGGCCCGGCGGGCTGCGCCGAGCTGATCCTGTCCTCGCCGGTCATCCTGTATGACCACCCGGAGATCGCCGCGGAGAGCGCGGGCCAGCTGTACGACTCGACCGAGATCGACGAGATCCTGACGCTGCGCACGCTGACGCTGACCGACGCGGAGAAGCAGCAGGCCCGGGATACCGACCCGCGGGCCGCCGAGCTGCTGGACCGGCTCGACGACCTGCCGCCCGAGATGCTGGAGCGGATGCACGGCGCTATCCGGTATCTGCGGCCGGCCGGCCAAGCGCCAACCGGTCCGGACAGCGCGGGCCGGGAAAGCGCGGGCCGCGACAGTGCCGGCCGGGACAGTGCCGGCCGGGACAGCACGGGGCGGGACGCCGGGCTGGGCGGGCGCGGCGGCCCCGATCCAGCCATCGCCGGGCAGGCGCCGTGGTGGGATCCCGGCGCGGACCAGTCGGTATCACCGGAAACCGACCATGTGCTGATCGCCGGGATCCGGGTGGCCCGGGGCAGCCGGGTGCGGATGTGCCCAGGCCGCCGCCGGGCCGACGCGCAGGATCTCTTCCTGGCCGGCCGGACCGCGCAGGTCGAGGCGGTGCTGTTCGACGTGGACGGCCAGGTGCACCTGGCCCTGCTGCCGGACGACGACCCCGCGACCGACCTGCAGCGCAGCCATGGCCGGTTCCTGTACTTCGGCCCGGACGAGGTGGAGCCCCTCGGGGCCACGAGCTGACAGGCAACCCATCCAGCAGGCAGAGGAGGACCAGGATGATCGGCAGGCTCATCAAGGCAGGGGTGGTGGCCGTGCTTCTCGCGGTGATCATCCAGTCCCTGCCAGACATCAAGCGCTATCTCGAACTGCGCGAGATGTAGCGCCCGCGCGCGGCCCGACAAGGCAGGCAGAAATGGAAACGATCATTGGCTTCGTCGTTGGCTACCTGACCGGGGTGAGCGAGGGGAAGGACGGGCTGAAACGGGCCCGCGCCTCGGTGCAGGCGATCAGGAATTCACCTGAGGTCCGCCGGATGATGTCGGACGCGGTCACGGTGGCGCAGGGCATGGCGGGCCGCGCGGCCAAGGGCGGGCTGGGCAGCACGGTCAGCAGCGTGGCCGAACTGATCAGCAGCCGGGCCAGCGACCGCGGCCAGCGCGCCGCCTGACCGTCCCGCGCAGTCAGCAGCGGCCGGCGCCAGCCGGGGACAGCAGGGCGTGGACTTCCCGCCCGGTAGTCCTATATGCATGACTATGCCCGTCATGCTGCGGCCGCCCTGGTGCCGCCGGGCCGCTAGCCGGCCGTGCTGAAGAAGCCGCCGCGCGTCCCCGCCGCGGCCATGCCGCCGCCGTGGCTGGTCGAGGTGGTCCGGCCCGTCCCGGCTGAGCCGCCGTGGACGGCAATGCTGCGCGCCGCGCTGGCCGTCTGCGGGCCACTGGCGTTGGGCCATATTCTCGGCGCGCCGGTGCCCGGCGAGCTCGCTGCGATCGGTGGCCTGCTCGGCGCGGTGGTGGACCGGGGCGGCACCTACCCGGCCCGGATCAAGCGGGTCGCCTACGCCGGGGTGTTCGGCGGCGCGGCCGGGCTGCTGCTCGGCATGCTGGTGAACGGCCACGGCTGGCTGGCCGTGCTGGTCCTGGTGCTGGTGGCCGGCCTGTCCGCGGTGCTGTCCACGGCCGGGGCAACCGCGGCCACCACCAGCCTGCAGTTGCTCGTCTACACCATCCTCGGCACCGGCCCGCTGGGCACGATCCGGCCGTGGTGGTGGCCGCCCGTTCTGCTGCTGGCCGGGGTGGCCTGGTCGCTACTGCTGTTGCTGCCTAGGTGGCTGGTCAGCCCGCTGGCCGCGGAGCAGCGCAGCACCGCCGCCGTCTACCGGGCCATGGCCCGCGCGCTGCGGGCCGCGGGCACGCCGGGCTTCGCGGCGGCGCATCAGCAGGCGGTGACCGCGCTGAACGCGGCCTGGGACGACCTGGCCTCGCGCCGCGCGCGGACCAGCGGCCGGGACCCCGGGCTGGTCCGGATCGCGGCGCTGCTCAACCTGACCCACCCGCTGACCGAGGCCGCGGTGACCGCCGTGCAGGAAGGGGTCCACGTCGCGCCGGAGATCCTCGACGCGATGGACGGGATCGCCGACGCGCTCCAGTTCGGCACGCCGGTGCCCGCCTCGCCGCCGGTGACCGGGCACAGCCCGGGTGAGCGGGCACTGGCCACTGCGGTGGCCAGTGCGGCCGACGTGCTGGCTGGCCGGCGCAAGCCCGGCCAGCTGCCCCACATGCCGCGACGCCGCCACCGCGACCGGCTGCACGACGTGATCGACGAGACTCTCGGCGGCCGGCTGACCCGGATCTTCGCGCTGCGGCTGATGGCATCGATCGGGGTGGCCGAGGTGATCAGGAATACCGTCTCGGTAGAGCGCTCCTATTGGGTGGTGCTCACCGTGGCCATCGTGCTCCGCCCCGATCTGGGCTCGGTGTTCGCCCGCGCCCTGCAGCGTGGCATCGGGACCGTGGTCGGCGCGGTGCTGGGGGCGATCATCCTTATCCTGATCCCACCCGGGCCACTGCTGCTGGTGCCGGTCGCCGTGTTCGCCGCGCTGCTGCCCTACGGCCGGGAGCGGAACTGGGGGCTGTTCAGCACGTTCCTGACCCCGCTGGTGGTGCTGCTCATCGACCTGCTGCGGCCAATTGGCTGGGGGCTGGCCCTGGACCGGCTCATCGACACCCTGATCGGCTGCGCCATCGTGCTGCTGGTCGGGTACGCGCCGTGGCCGTCGAGCTGGCACGCTCACCTGCCGCTGCAGCTAGCTACCGCGCTCGATATGGTGGCTCGGTACACGGACCAGGCACTGCTCGGCGCGCCCGGTCGCTCGGCGCTCCGGCGGACCACCTACCGGACCCTCTCTGACCTGCGCGCGGAGTTCCAGCGGACGATGGCAGAGCCTCCGTCAGTAAGCAGGCGGGCCGCCCGGCTGTGGCCGGCCCTGATCGGGCTGGAGCATGTCATGGACACGGTGATCGCCATCTCGGTGGAGGAGAAGCAGGGGGGCTGGCGGCCAACGTCGGCGGACCGCGGGCAGCTGGTGACCGCGCTGCGCGTGATGGCGGACAGCATCCGGGCCGGCCGCCCGCCCGCCGCCAAGCCACTGCCGTACCGCGAAGAACTCCGTCCGGCGGCCGACGCCATCCGGGATGTCCAGCGGCTGCTGGCCGGCGACCGCGCGGCCTAGGCGCGGGCGTGTCGGCGGACTGGCGGACCACCGCCCGGGACGGGCTGGTCGTCCTGCTCACGGTGACCACGGGCGCGGTGGACGCGACCTCGTTCCTGTACCTGGGCCACGTGTTCTCCAGCGTGATCACCGGGACCATGGTGCTGCTCGGCATCTCGGTCGGCACCCATGCCCCGGGGCTGGCGCTGAACTGCGGGGTGGCCCTGGCCAGCTACATCGTGGGCGTGGTGGCCGGCACGCCGCTGGCGGTCCGCCGGGCGGGCCGCTGGCTGGAAGGCTGGCCGGTGCGCCGCTGGCACCGGGCCACCAAGCACCACGAGATCTGGCCGTCCTGGCTGACCGTCGCGCTGGCCGTGGAGTTCGGCATGCTGGCCCTGTTCTCGCTGGGCTGGGAGCTGACCAGCGGGCGGCCGTCCGGGGTGGCGCAGCGGCTGCTGCTGGCCGCCGTCGGGGTGGCCATGGGCATCCAGGGCGCGACCGTCCGCCAGCTCGGCGAGATATCGACGACCTACCTGACCGGCACGCTGACCGGCGTGGTCTCGGCGCTGGCCACCGGCCGGACCCCCGACGGGCTGCGCCGCAGCCTGGGCATCTTCGTCGCGCTGGCGATCGGCGCGATCCTCTCCGCGCTCATCACCGTGTACCAACCCGCGCTGCTGCCGATCCTGGTCCTGGCGCCGATCGCGCTGGTCATCTGGCTGGCGTCGGCCCGGTTCGGCCCGCGCCCGGCCGCCACTGACCAGGCCGGCACGCAGCGTTAATCGGCCGGCTGCGGCCTGCCCGTTCCGGCTGACTGGCGCCGGTCCACGACGTACCCGGCCACGACCATGATGCCGAGCGCGCCGGCCGGCGGCAGCGTGACCAGTCCGGGCAGCTGGTAGCGCCAGCTGAACTCGAAGAAGTCCGAGGCCAGCAGCACCGCGGCCGCGCTGGCCATGGTGAGCAGGCAGGCCTCCGCGGTGGCGCGCCGCTCCGCGCTGGCCCGGCGCCGGAGCAGCCCGCAGCAGCCGGCCAGCCCGGCCACCGTGGCCAGCAGGAACAGCGGGCCTGGCGTGTACCCGCCGCCCAGCTGGTAGCCGCGCAGGAAGCTGGCCAGCCCGGTGGCCACGGCGGGCCGGTCCGCGTACCGGCGGCCGGCCCGGATCACCCGGGCCTTGCCCGCCGGGGTGAGGTGGACGAACTGCAGCCGCCCGTGGTGCAGGCTGATGTACGGCGGGTAGACCGGGTAGTCCCGCTGGAACTGCCACCGGGTAATGGTCACGTCACCCCGGGCGGTGTCCCGGGTCAGGGCGAACAGCTTGACCGAGTCCCGGGCCCACGCCGCAGCCACCCGCAGCGGCTGCTGGATCAGCACCTGGCGGCTGAACTCGTCGGCGAACGTGATGTGCGGCATGCCCTTGGGCGGCACCGCGGTCTTGATCGGCGATCCGGCGCCGTGGTCCAGCCAGTCCGGGCCGAGCAGCTGCTGCTGGTGCGTTGGGCAGAGCGGGCGTTCGTAGCGGGGCAGCGAAAGCGTGGCGCAGTCGGCCGCCGCGGCGGTCCGCCCGTAAATCGTGCCGGCCGCGTACGGGGCCAGCCCGAAGTGCTTGATCGTCACGTAGTTGCGGTAGCTGATGAACAGAATGGGCAGCGCGAACGCGACGGCTAGCACCACCGCCTGCACCAGCTTGTGCCGCCACCCGGGCACGGCGGCCAGCAGGTAGAGCAGTGCGGGCAGGATGAAGATCTCACCGACCTGCCGCACGGTCGCCGAGGCGCCCAGTGCCAGCCCGCCCGCCAGCACCAGCGCGGTCGGTGGCCGCCGCTCCCAGAGCAGGACGGCCAGGCCCGCCACGATCAGCACCTCGAACGCGGTGTCCGGCATGATCGACTGCTCGATCTGCAGCTGGTACGCGTCCAGCAGCACCGGCGCGGTGGCCAGCGCGGCCAGCCAGTTCGGCACCCCGCGGCGGCGCAGCACCAGGTACAGCACGACGGCCATGGCCAGCCCGGCCAGATGCTGCAGGGCCGCCACCATGGCCAGCGAGCCCACCTTCAGGAACGCCTGCAGCATCAGCTGGTACCCGGGCGGGTCGTTGCCCGGGTACGCGCCGAACAGGTACTTGATCGAGTCGATGTAGACCAGAGCCGGCCGGTAGGCGAGCTGGGTCAGCACTCGCAGCGCCAGGCCCGCGGCCAGCAGGATGACCATCAGCCAGTGCCGCCGCAGCCCGGCCGCCAGCCGGCCCAGGAGGTCACGGCCGGTACTGGCGGTAGCCCCGCCACCCGGGCCGGCCGGATCGGCGCGGACCCGGGCAGAAATCGCTCGCATGGCCCCCCCGGAAGCTCTTGGTAAGCGTAACGGAACTCTTGGTGACTCCTGCAGCAGCCTAGCGGCCGGGTCCCATCCGCCGGGCTAGCCGCGGGGCAGGCGGGCCAGCCGGGCCGGCACCGGCCGGCTGTCAGCCCCCGTGCCTAGCATCTCCCCATGCCCGCCATCCCCGCGCACCCGGGGTCCGAGTCCTGGGCGTCGCTCCGCGCCCAGGTCAGACGCCAGGCGGCCGGGCTGGCCGCACCCGGGCCGCCTGGCCGGGGGCAGTGCCGGACCTGCCGTGGCCCGGCCCAGCCTGGTTATACCCGGTGCTTCCAGTGCCGCCTGCACGCCGAGAGCGCCCCGGGCAGCCTGGCTGACGTGGTGGTGCCGGTTGGGTACGCGCCGAAGGGCAGCCGCCTGGCCCGGCAGCTCTGGCAGTACAAGACCGGCCAGAACACGGGCGGCCAGAACACGGGCGGGCAGGACAGGGCCGGGCAGGACAGGGCCGGGCAGGACGCTGCGCGGCGCGAACTGCGGGCGCTGCTGCTGGTCTTCCTCCGCGACCACGGGCCGTGCGTCTGGCGCGCCGCCGCGATGCCGCCGCCCAGCCACGTAGCGGTGGTGCCCAGCGGCCGTGCCCGGCCGGGCCCGCACCCGCTGGCCGCCCTGGTCATGCCGTACCTGACGCTGCCCTGGGCGCGGCTGGCCGTCAGCACGCCGGACGGCCCGGGCGGCCACCACCTCGATCCGGGCCGGTTCCGGGCCAGCCGCCCGCTGTCCGGCGCGGCCGTGCTGCTGCTCGACGACACCTGGACATCCGGCGGCAGCGCGCAGGCCGCGGCGGTGGCGTTACGGGCGGCCGGCGCCCGGTATGTGGCCGTGCTGGTGATCGGCCGGCACCTGGACCGGCTGCCGCCCGGCCTGGGCCAGCCGTTCCGGCTGGGCCGCTGCGCGGTACATGAGTTGCCGCCGCTCAATAGGCTTAACCCCGTGATTTCCGATAACCCCTCACGGACCGCGCTTGTCCGCAGGGCCCGGCGGATCAACCGGGAACTCGCCGTGCTCTACCCCGATGCGCACACCGAGCTGAACTTCAGCTCCCCGCTGGAACTGCTGGTCGCGACCATCCTGTCCGCGCAGACCACCGACAAGCGGGTCAACCTGGTCACTCCGGTGCTGTTTGCCCGGTACCGGTCAGCGGCCGATTACGCCGCCGCCGACCGCGCCGAGATGGAGAAGATCATCCAGTCCACCGGGTTCTTCCGGGCCAAGACCAACAGCCTGCTCGGCCTGGGCCAGGCGCTGTGCGAGAGGTTCGGCGGGCAGGTCCCGGGCAAGCTAGCCGACTTGGTCACGCTGCCCGGGGTGGGCCGCAAGACCGCGAACGTCGTGCTGGGCAATGCCTTCGGGGTGCCCGGCATCACCGTGGATACGCACTTTGCCCGGCTGTCCCGGCGGCTGCGCTGGACCACCCAGACCGACCCGGACAAGATCGAGCAGGAGGTCGGCTCGCTGTTCCCGAAGTCGGAGTGGACCATCCTGTCGCACCGGCTGATCTGGCACGGCAGGCGGGTCTGCCACGCCCGCAAGCCCGCCTGCGGGGCGTGCGAAATAGCCGGGCTGTGCCCGTCCTTCGGGGAAGGCCCCACCGACGAGAAGACGGCCCGCGCCCTGGTGAAGCCGGGCCCCTTTTCATGAGTGCAGTGACTGCCCCGGATACCGCCGATCCCAGCGGCGGCCCGCCGGCCTGGCTGCGCGACCTGGCCGTGGCCGCCGCGCAGAGCCCGGTGCCGCCGCTGCTCCAGCCTCCGCCGGACGGCGGCCGCCCGTCGGCCGTGCTGGTCCTGTTCGGCGACGGCCCGGACGGCCCCGACCTGCTGCTGGTGCAGCGTGGTCCCGGGCTGCGGCGGCACTCCGGCCAGCCCGCCTTCCCCGGCGGCGCCGTCGACCCTGGTGACGGCGGCCCGGTGCCGGCCGCGCTGCGCGAGGCGGCCGAGGAAGCCGGGGTGGACCCGGCCGGGGTGCAGGTGCTGGCCGTGCTGCCTGACCTGTTCATCGCACGCAGCGGGTTCTCGGTCACCCCGGTGCTGGCCTGGTGGCGCCGGCCGGTCCCGGTCGCCCCGGCCGACCCGCCCGAGGTGACCGCGGTGGCCCGCGTCCCGCTCAGCGAACTGGCCGACCCGGCGCGGCGGCTGCGCATCCGGCACCCGTCCGGACTGACCGGCCCGGCCTTCCGGGTCCGCGGCATGCTGGTCTGGGGGTTCACCGCGGCGCTGGTCGACCGGCTGCTCACGCTAGGCGGCTGGGAGCAGCCCTGGGACCATGGCCGGGTCGAGGAGTTGCCCCCGGAGACATTTACTGCCGGGAGTTGAAGCTCAGGCCGGGCGGGGTTAGGGCCTGGCCTATTAACACAGTGCGAGCCAACCACCGGGCCGGGCGCTATACGGTGGGCTGGTGTCGGGTGACGTGCTTGACCTGATCTTGATAGCGCTCGCCGCGGCGTTTGCCGTGGCTGGCTACCGGCAGGGCTTCATTGTCGGCATCCTGAGCTTCGCCGGCTTTCTCGGCGGGGCCGCCATCGGCGCTACGTTCGCGCCGAAACTGGCCCGCTCACTGGTGCAGGGCACGACTCAGCAGGCCCTGGTCGCGATCGTGGCGGTGTTCGTCGCGGCCATGATCGGTCAGTTGCTCGCGTCGGCGCTTGGCGTCGCGCTGCGTTCCCGGGTGAACTGGCGCCCGGCGACCATGGTCGATTCGGTGGCCGGTGCCGCGGTGAGTGTGCTGTCCGTGCTGCTCATCGCGTGGCTGATCGGCTCGGCCGTGGTCAATGCGCCATTCGCCATGGTGACCAACCAGGTGAACCGCTCGGCCGTGCTGCGGGCCGTGGATGGGGTCATGCCGTCCGCCGCGCGCACCATGTTCTCCGATTTCCGCAGCCTGCTGGCCAGCGGCCCGTACGTTCAGGTGTTCGGGGCGCTGGGCGCCGAGCCGGCGCTGACCGTGGCCGCGCCGGACCCCGCCGTGCTCAACGCCAAGGGGCTGGTCACGGCCCGGGACAGCATCGTGAAGGTGATCGGCGTCGCACCGAGCTGCTCCCGGCGCATCGAGGGATCGGGGTTCGTGATCTCCCCGCAGCACATCCTGACCAACGCGCACGTGGTGGCCGGGGTCACCCAGGGCCAGACGGTGATCACCAGGCTGGGCCGCCACTTCGCAGCCACCGTGGTGCTGTTCGACCCGGAGCGGGACCTCGCCGTGCTCTACGTGCCCGGCCTGCGGGCCGCCCCGCTGGCCTTCGCCGCGCCGCAGCCGCTGGGCACCAGCGCGATCGTTGCCGGGTACCCGCTGGACGAGAACTTCACCGTGGTGCCGGCCCGGATCGGCGACGACCAGCTGGCCCAGGCCCCGGACATCTACCAGTCCAAGGAGGTCACCCGGCAGATCTACTCGATCCGGGCCGACGTCCGGGCGGGCAACTCCGGCGGGCCGCTGCTGAACCCGAACGGCACCGTGGACGGGGTGGTCTTCGCCGCCGCGGTCGGCGTCCAGGACACCGGCTACGCGCTGACCGCGGCTGAGGTCAGGTCCGACGCCAGCCAGGGCGCCAACGCCACGACCGCCACGTCCACCCAAGCCTGCGATTAATTAGCTGAACACCAGTGCCCCCGGCGGCCGCCCGCTCGAGCCCGGCCGTCCGTTCTGCGGCACAGGCGTTCGTGATCAACCGTCCAGTGTCGCAATAGCTACAGCAACCGGTTGATCACGAATGGCAGGCGGGCGTGCGGGGGGCCAGCGGCGCTGGACCTGTCACGGGGCAGCACCGGCCTTGGGTCGCCGGGCGGTCAGCGGGTCAGCGTGAGATGGGGGATTTCCAGCCCAGCCAGGCCGTCGGCCTCGATGCGGTCGGCCAGGGCCGCGCTGGCCGCGGTCAGCCCGGCCGCGTCGATGTCATAGGGTGCGGTCCCTGCGTACGGGCCGACCCGCTGCGCCGCCCGCCGGAGCAGCGCGGCCGCGCCGCGTGCGTTGCCGCGCTGCGCGTGCGTGAGCCCCACCGCGAGCTGGGCCAGGCCGCGCCACAGCTCACGCTCGGCGGCGGGTGCCTGCTTCCAGGACGCTTCCAGCACCTCGTGCGCGTTGAACGCGCGGTCACTGTCCAGCATTCGCTGGGCCAGGGCCAGCGCGTCGGCGGGCGGGAGGGAGAGATCGTCGGGCACCCGTTCCACGCCGGCCGCCCCGCGCGGCAGCGGCCGGCCCAGCTCGTCCCGGGGCCTCGTGTTACGCGGCCGCCCGGAGCTGTCCCGGTCGCGGGGCGCCTGGCCCTCCCCTCGCGGCGTGCCGCCGCTCGGCGCGAAGCGGCGATCGGGGGCCGGGGGTTCCGGGGGTAGTCCCCCGGGGGAGCAGAGCGGGGGGTCGTCCCCCCTGGCCGACACGGTCATCGCTCGGGTTCTGGGTCGGCCAGCCAGCCGCGCAGCTCGGTGTCAAACCGCTGCGGTTGCTCCTCGTGCGGGAAGTGCCCGGACCCGTCGAGCAGCCGCCAGCGGTACGGGCCGTCCACGTGCCGGCCGGCGCCGCGCGCGGTCCCGGGCAGCACGCAGGTGTCCAGCGAGCCTTGCAGGTGCAGGGTGGGCGCCTGGATCGGGGCCCGCATCCGCCGCGCGTAGCGCAGCCCGTCCGGCCGCAGCCGGGAGCGCATGAACCAGCGGTGGTATTCCAGCGCGGAGTGCGCCACCGACGGGATGCACATGGCGGTCCGGTACCGGCGCTCGGTCTCCGGATCCGGCCAGCCCGGCCCGGACCAGGCGTGCAGCATCTGGCCGACCCGCTGGGCATGGTCCCGGACCAGGCTGTGCTCGGGCAGCACCGGGACCTGGAAGCCGAACTCGAACCCGCTCCGGCGGCCCTGGCCGAGCGGGTCGGTGAGCAGGGCAGAACGCATCCGCAGCGGGTGGGCCATCGAGATCACCCCGAGCCGCCGGACCACCTTGGGGTAGTAGGCCGCCATGGTCCAGGCCACCAGCCCACCCCAGTCATGCCCGATAACCACGGCGTTCGCCTCGCCCAGCGAGCGGATCAGCCCGGCCGCGTCGGACGCCGCGGTGATCAGGTCATAGCCGCGCGGCGGCTTGTCGCTGCCGCCGTAACCGCGCAGGTCCGCGGCGACCGCGCGGTAGCCCGCGTCCGCCAGCGTGACCAGCTGGCTGCGCCAGGTCCACCAGAACTGCGGGAAGCCATGCAGCATGAGCACCAGCGGGCCGTCGCCGGCCTCGGCGATGTGGAACCGGGTGCCGTTCGCGCTGACCGCGCGGTGTGACCACGGGCCATCCACGTAGATGGCTGACTCGCCCCGCAGGGTCATTGCTCAGCCCGCCTCGATCGCCGGCTGCTCCGGCGTCTCCTCGTCCCGCTTCAGCATGGCCAGGTCCTCCTGGACCGATTCGCGGGTCCGGCGCAGCCCGGTTAGCCCTTTCAGCCTGGCCCGGATGACCAGGGCGCAGATGGCGGCCAGCACCGCCCACGTCCCGGCCACGATCAAGAATGCCGCCCAGCTCCAGATGCCCGCGGTGATCAGCGCGTAGGCGTAGGCGAAGCTCAGCATGACCAGAATAAGGAAGCCGAAGAACATGATGGTGCCGCCCAGGGCGGCCGACAGGCCAACCCGCTGGGCGTCATCGCGCAACTCCACCTTGGCCAGGTCAACTTGGTACTTGAACAGCGTGCTGACGTCCTTGACGGCCTGCGAGACGAGGTCCCCGATTGACGGCTCGCTGGTATTGCCCGGCGACGTAACTGTCGGCCTGGCCATCCGCACTCCCCTCGCGCGATCGGTGCCGCTCACATTCCCCGTGCGTCACTTCCCACACGGCGGGCAGCAGGTCGGTCCAGGCGCGAGGCGCCAGGAATTGCCCGTAAATCCGGGAACAACAGTCCCCCGGGACGTGATCTTACGGGATTACCTGGCCGCAGTTCAGCGCGGCCTTCCGCTATTGCCCGCCAGTGCCACAATGACCAGCCACTACGGCTTTTTGCGGCGGAGCAGAAGGGCGGCAAGACACGGCGCGGCCGGGGGCCGCGGGGCCCCAGATAACAAACACCCTGACACGGCAGGTCGGGCTACCAAGCGTGCACCTCATCATCCCGGGCAGGCCCGCCACTAGATGATGACAGGTCGGGCCTGCCTCGGCCGCCTTCCGCGGCTGCTGGTCGCGTGGGTACCTGGCTGCCGTGCCAGGACGCTTGTTCTAGACACCTTTCTACGGCGGATCAGCGGGCAGGAAAAGACCTGGCCGAGATGGATTCGTTATCTCGATCGATCCGCGCTGTCGCATTCCTGGGCGGCGCGGTCCGGCTCGGCCCGCCCAGCCAGTAAGCGCCCGGGCCGGGGCAGCCCGGCCGAGGGCAGCTCGTGGAACGCCAGCACCGGCCAGCCGCGCTGCTGGGCCAGCCGGCGCAGCGCCCGGTCCGGGTTCACCGCGTGCGGGCGGCCGACCGCCTCCAGCATCGGCAGGTCGGTAACCGAGTCGCTGTAGGCGTAGCAGTCGGCCAGCTGGTAGCCCCGTTCCGCGGCCAGTTCCCTGACCCGCTGCGCCTTGGCCTCGCCGTAGGCGTAGAACTCCATCTGCCCGGTGTAGCAGCCCTCAGCGATCTCCATCCTGGTGGCGATGACCAGGGCCGCGCCGAGCAGGGCGCCGATCGGCCCGACCATCTCCTGCCCGGACGTGCTCACGATGATCACGTCCTCACCCGCGGCGCGGTGCCGGCTGAGCAGGGCCCGGGCCTCGTCGTAGATGTACGGCAGGATCAGCTCGTCCAGGTGCCGGGTGACGATGTCCCGCACCCGCTCGGCCGGCCAGCCCCGACACAACTGGCCGACGTGCTCCCGGATCTGCTCCATCCGCTGGTGGCTGGCCCCGTGCCGGCTGAAAAGCAGCTGGGCCACCGCGCCACGGACCGCGCCACCCCTGCTGATCAGGCCATTTCGGTAAAACGAGGGCCCGAAGGCGAGGGTGGCCGACTTGGCGATGATCGTCTTGTCCAGGTCAAAGAACGCCGCGGCCAGGCCGGCTGCCGCCGGCGACGGGACTAGTCACAGCACCGGAGCCTATGACCGAATACCTGCAATCGTTGTCATCTCGCCATGACCAATTGGTAACTTGGCGCAGATACACGTAGGCTTTGCTGCGTGACGGGACCGGCTCTGCCCCCCCGGGGCCGGACCGTTTGGCGACCCCCGCTCTCCCCCCCGGCGGGGGTCGCCCCCTTCCCGCCGTCTTGTGGGTGTTTGCCCTGGTCAGGACCATAGTTCTGGCGGCTGTGCCAGAACTGTCCCGGCCACTACTGTCCAGTCTGCGCGCCGGTGTCCAGCAGCCCGTTCAGCAGGGCGAGCGCGCCCGGCTTGGACAGCGGCTCGTTGCCGTTCCCGCACTTCGGTGACTGAATGCAGGACGGGCAGCCGGCCTGGCACCCGCAACTGCGAACAGCGTCTGCGGTTGCCGCCAGCCAGTCGCTGGCGGCCTGGAAGCCGCGCTCGGCGAAGCCGGCCCCGCCGTCGTGCCCGTCATAGACAAACACGGTCAGCTGGCCGGTCGCCGGGTGCTCGTCCGCCGACACGCCGCCCACGTCCCACCGGTCGCACGCCGCGAACAGCGGCAGCAACCCGATCGAGGCGTGCTCGGCCGCGTGCGCGGCCCCGGGCAGGTCCACCCCCTGGTCCAGCAGGTAGCGGCGCCGCCCGGCCGATATCGTCCACCACACCGCGCGGGTGCGCAGCGTCTGCGGCGGCAGGCTGAGCGGGAACTGGCCGAGCAGGCGGTTGGTCCGGGTGCCGCGCCGGACGTACCCGGTCACCTGCCGTCTCACCTGAACGTCACCAAAATGCACCGCGGCGTCGTGCCACTTCTCGCTGTGCAGCGCGCGGGTGACCTCGATCGCGGTGACCTGCCGGGCCGAGGTTGCGTACCCCGGGTCGGCGGGCCGGGCCAGCGCCACCCCGGCGGGCAGGTCAAGCTCCTCGACCAGGTACGTCTCGCCCTGATGCAGGTAGACCGCCCCGGCGTGGACGAGCAGGTGCGCGGACGGCTCGTCCACCGTGCCGATCAGCCGGCCGGTGGGCATCTCAACGATCTTGACCGGGCGCGTCCCGGTGCCGCGCAGCCCGGTCTGCCGCGGCCGGCCCCGGCTGGTCCAGTACAGCGCGCCGCCGCGGCGGCGCAGCATCCCACGGCGGGTCAGCGCGTCCGCGATCTCGCCGCCGCCGGGGCCGAACGTGCCCAGGTCGGCCTGGGTGAGCGGCAGCTCCGCGGCCGCCGCGCACAGATGCGGGGCCAGCACGTAGGGGTTGCCCGGGTCCAGCACGGTCGCCTCGACCGGGCGGTGCAGCAGCGCCTCGGGGTGGTGCACCAGGTAACTGTCCAGCGGGTCGTCCCGGGCGATCAGCACCACGACCGACGGGCGGCCCGCCCGCCCGGCCCGCCCAGCCTGCTGCCACAGCGCGGCCCGGGTACCCGGCCAGCCAGCGATCAGCACCGCGTCCAGGCCGGTGATGTCCACGCCCAGTTCCAGCGCGGTGGTGGTGGCCAGCCCGGTGATGGCGCCGGTGCGCAGCGCCTCCTCCAGCGCCCGGCGGTCCTCGCTCAGGTAACCGGACCGGTAGGCGGCGACCCGTTCGCTCTCGGCCGCCGCGCCCGCCTCGCGGAGCGTCCGCCGCGCGGCCTGCGCGACCCCTTCGGCGCCGCGCCGGGACCGGGTGAAGGCCAGCACCGGGACCTGACCGGCCACCAGGTCGGCGAGCAGGGTGGCCGCCTCCGCGGTGGCGCTGCGCCGGGCCGGTACGTCCGCTTCGCCGTGCGCCCGGGCCAGCGGCGGCTCCCACAGGGCGAACGTGACCGGCCCGCGGGGCGCGGCGTTCTCGGTGACCGCCTCGGCCGGCCGCCCGGTGAGCAGCCGTGCGCACCCGGCCGGGTCGCTGACCGTGGCCGAGGCGAGCAGGAACACTGGCTCCGTGCCGGCTGATGCGGTGCTGCCTGGCCCGGTGCTGGCGGGCGCGGCCGACGTCTCAATGTGATGCACCGCGACCCGGTGCAGCCGGCGCAGCACCTGGGCCACGTGCGAGCCGAACACGCCGCGGTAGGTGTGGCACTCATCGACCACGATGTAGCGCAGCCGCCGGTAGAACCCGGTCCACCGGGCATGCCGCGGGAGCAACGTCTGGTGCAGCATGTCCGGCGTGGTCAGCAGGTAGTTGGCGTGGCTGCGGGCCCAGTCCCGCTGGGCGGCCGGCGTGTCGCCGTCCAGCACCGCGGTCCGCACTCCCGGGATGCCCAGCTCGCCGAGCGCACGCAGCTGGTCCGCGGCCAGCGCCCGGGTCGGCGCCAGATAGAGCACGGTGCCCCCCGCCAGCACCGCGGTCAGCGCGGGCAGCAGGTAGCCGAGCGACTTCCCGGACGCGGTGCCGGTGGCGATGATCACGTCCCGGCCGGCCCGGGCCGCGTCGGCCATGGCTGCCTGGTGCGCCCACGGCGCGGGCATGCCCAGCCCGGAAAGTGCCTCGGTCACCGTGGCCGGCGTCCACGCCGGCCAGGTCACCCGCCGCCCTTCGCGGCCGGCCATGTACTCTACGTGGATCAGGCGTCCTGACTGCGCGCCGTGGCGCAGCACGAGGTCGGCGGGGGAGGCAGCCGCGGGCAGGGGTTCGCCGGGCCGGAGTGGAGTGAGCGTAGTCATCGGCTCCCAGTGTGACATCTGTACCCGAGGTGCCTCGAAGCGTGAACTCGTGTAGACATGACGTCAGAGCGTGGTTGAATGCGCCACGGGACCGCTTGACCACTGATGAGATAGACATAGCCCGACCGATGAGGGCTGCATGGCGCTGGAGGATTTGTGGATCTGAAGCTTGACCATCACACCAGGGACGGTATCGAGGTTGTCGACGTCGAGGGTGAGATCGACGTCTACACCGCGCCGCGGCTCCGCGAGCTGCTGATCGAACTGGTGAACAACGGTCATTACCAGCTCGTGGTGAATATGGAGAAGGTCGAGTTCCTCGACTCGACTGGCCTCGGTGTGCTGGTCGGTGGGCTGAAGCGGGTCCGCGCCCACGACGGGTCGCTCGACCTGGTGTGCACCCAGGAGCGCATCCTCAAGATCTTCCGCATCACAGGGCTGACCAAGGTCTTCGGGATTCACGACAGCGTCGACGAGGCGATCACCGCCCGGAAGTCGGAGAAGTAGCGGCTAGATACGCTCT
Organism: uncultured Actinomycetes bacterium; assembly: GCA_963814645.1. Taxonomy (GTDB): domain Bacteria; phylum Actinomycetota; class Actinomycetes; order Streptosporangiales; family Streptosporangiaceae; genus RYN-230. The sequence continues at coordinate 41,766 of CAWFDX010000001.1, forward strand.
TCATCCGGTCATGGCCACTGTCGAAATGAGCTTCACGCCGCTGCCCGTGCACGTCCGCACGGCCCGGCTGGTCGCTACCGCCGTCGCGCGGCGCAGCGGGGTCGAGGAGGCCCTCCTCGATGAGGTCCGCCTCGCGGTGGGTGAGGCCTGCTCCCGCGCGGTCGAGGCGCATCAGGCGCAATGCCCAGCTGAGCCGGTGCGCATCGAGCTGACCGGCTCGGCCGGGCGGTTCGAGGTTGTCGTCACGGACGCGGCGATCACCGCCACGGACGCCGGGACCGCCGCGGCCCCGCCCCCGGGCGGCTGGGCCGGCAACGGCGTTGCCAACGGTGATAGTGCTCACACTGCGGGTGGCTTCCCGCAGGAAGGCCTGGGCCTCGCGGTCATCGCCGGGCTGGCCGACGATGTCCAGTTCACCCGCACGTCCGCCGGGCTCAGCATCAGGATGAGCTGGCCATCTGGCGGCACCGCCGGCTGACCGGCCACGCGATGAGGGCTGGCAGCCGATGTGCGGACATCTCTGCCAGCCACAGCACTAATGTGATTACCTGTGCAGGGGGGAGCAGCGCGGCCCTCAGCGGGCCTGACCCCGCCTCGCATCCGGCGGCCGACATGCGTAGACTCCCGGCACTGCTTTTTTGGCACTGTGTCCACCCTGTGCATCCCTTGGCGTTTTGGACGCGTGCCACTGTCTAGGAGGACAGAACAAGGATGTCTGGGCTCAAACTCGCCGCGGGGAGCGGGGCGGTCAGTGTCAGCGGCGGCAACTTGACATGGGTCATTGTTGTCGCCGTCGTCGCATTGCTCGCCCTGGCCGTGGCTGGCGTGCTGGTCCGTGAGGTACTCGCCGCCAGTCAGGGCACCGAGCGGATGCAGGAAATCGCCCGCGCGGTGCAGGAAGGGGCGGCCGCCTACCTGCGGCGCCAGTTCCGCACCCTGGGCATTTTCGTTGTGATCATATTCTTCGTGCTGCTGCCGCTGCCCGCGGCCGGGCCCGCGGTCACCTGGGGCCGCAGCATCTTCTTTCTGGTCGGGGCGCTGTTCTCGGCAGTGACCGGGTTCACCGGCATGTCGCTGTGCGTGCGCGGCAACGTCCGGGTGGCGGCCGCCGCCCGGGAGGGCGGTGAGCGGCCGGCGATGCGGATCGCGTTCCGCACCGGCGGCGTGGCCGGCATGTTCACCGTCGGCCTGGGCCTGTTCGGCGCCGCGATTGTGGTGCTGATCTACCGGGAGAACGCGCCGAACGTGCTCGAGGGCTTCGGCTTCGGCGCGGCGCTGCTGGCGCTGTTCATGCGTGTCGGCGGCGGCATCTACACCAAGGCCGCCGACGTCGGTGCGGACCTGGTGGGCAAGGTCGAGCAGGGCATTCCGGAAGATGACCCGAGAAACGCGGCGACGATCGCGGACAACGTGGGCGACAACGTGGGCGACTGCGCTGGCATGGCGGCGGACCTGTTCGAGTCCTACGCGGTAATGCTGGTGGCCTCACTGATCCTGGGCAAGACCGCGTTCGGCGACAAGGGCCTGGTGTTTCCGCTGATCGTGCCGATGATCGGCGTGATCACCGCGGTGATCGGGATCTTCGTGGTGGCGCCGCGCGCGGGCGACCGCAGCGGCATGACCGCGATCAACCGCGGCTTCTTCATCTCCGCGGTGATCTCGGCCATCGGGGTGGCGATCGCCTGCTTCACCTTCCTGCCTGCCCACTTCAGCGACCTGAAGGGCATTACCGACCCGGCCATCGCGGCGTACAGCGGCAACCCCCGCTGGATTGCCTTCGGGGCGGTGCTCATCGGCATCGTGCTGGCCAGCGCCATCCAGTTGCTGACCGGGTACTTCACCGAGGTGAACCGGCGGCCGGTCAGGGACATCGGGCAGAGCTCGGAGACCGGCGCGGCCACCGTCATCCTGTCCGGCGTCGCGTCCGGGATGGAGTCCGCGGTGTATGCCGCGCTGCTGATCGGCGGGGCGGTGTTCGGCGCGTACCTGCTCGCGACGGGGAACCCCACCATCGCGCTGTTCGCGGTGGCGATGGCCGGCGGCGGCCTGCTGACCACGGTCGGCGTGATCGTGTCGATGGACTCGTTTGGCCCGGTCACCGACAATGCCCAGGGCATCGCGGAGATGTCGGGCGACGTGGAGGGCGACGCCGCGCAGGCACTGACCAAGCTGGACGCGATCGGCAACACCACCAAGGCGATCACCAAGGGCATTGCGATCGCGACCGCGGTGCTCGCCGCGACCGCCCTGTTCGGCTCCTTCCGCACCATTGTCGAGCAGGCGCTCGGCGCCGGGGCGGGCAGCTTCAGCCTGTCGGTTGACCGGCCGCGGGTCCTGGTCGGCGTGATCATCGGGGCATCGGTGGTGTTCCTGTTCGCCAGCCTCCTGATCAGCGCAGTGGGCCGCGCGGCGCAGGGCGTGGTCCTGGAGGTGCGGAACCAGTTCCGCACCCACCCGGGGATCATGGACTTCACCGAGAAGCCCGAGTACAGCCGGGTCATCGACATCGTCACCAAGGACTCGCTGCGTGAGTTGGTGACTCCGGGCCTGCTGGCGGTGCTGACCCCGATCGCCGTGGGCTTCGCGTTCGGCTACTCGACCCTGGGCGCGTACCTGGCCGGCGCGATCGCGGCCGGAGTGCTGATGGCGGTGTTCCTGGCCAACTCCGGCGGCGCCTGGGACAACGCCAAGAAGCTGGTCGAGGACGGCAACTACGGTGGCAAGGGCTCCGAGGCGCACGCGGCCACGGTGATCGGTGATACCGTCGGCGACCCGTTCAAGGACACCGCGGGCCCGGCCATCAACCCGCTGATCAAGGTGATGAACCTGGTCTCGCTGCTGATCGCGACCAGCGTGGTCAAGTACAGCAGCAACGTGGGGCTGCGGGTGGGCGTGGCCATCGTGGCGGTGGGCATCGTGGTGACCGCGATCGTGATCTCCAAACGGCGGTCCGCCAGCGTGTCCTCGGGCGGCCCGGGCACGCCGGCCGAGGAGACCACCCCGGCCGAGCCGGCCGAGCCATCCGGCCCGGCCCCGGCCAGCACCCCGGGCTGACCGCCCGCACTGTGTAGTTAAGCACTGTGCAGCTAAGCACTGTGCAGCTAAGCACTGTGTGGTTGATCCCCCGGCCATCGAGGCGTGGCCGGGGGATCATCATTCATACTGGAAGGCCATGACCGAGCGCACGCTGCTGGTGCTGCGGCACAGCAAGTCGGCTTACCCGGAGGGCACGGCGGACGTGGACCGGCCGCTGTCGGACCGGGGCCGCCGGGACGCGGCCAGGGCCGGGGACTGGCTGCGCGATCAGGGGTACACCCCGGACCTGGTGGTCTGCTCAACCGCCGAGCGCACCCGGGAGACCTGGGACCTGGTCAGCGACCATCTCGGCTGGGCGGGCGACGAGCCCGGGATGCTGGTGTACGACCCCCGGGTGTACGAGGCCAGCCCGGGTGACCTGCTCACCGTTGTTCAGGAGACGCCGGACGAGGTCAGCATCCTGGCCCTGGTCGGGCACAACCCAGGATCCGCGGAACTGGTGCTCGCGCTGGCCGGTCGCCGCGAGCTGAGCTTCCCCACCTCGGCGCTGGCCGTCATCGGGCTGCCCGGCGGCTGGGCTGCGGTGGCGCCGGGGTCCGGGAAGCTGGACACGGTGTGGACGCCCAAGGGCGGGTCAGTCCGGCCTGCCGGCTGACCCCGGCTGGACGGGGTCGCCTTCGTCCGCCGCCTCCACCTCGTCGCGGGGCACGCCGAGCAGGTACAGCACCGAGTCCAGGTACGGCACGCTGACCGAAGTGTCGGCCGCGTCCTTGACCACCGGCCGGGCGTTGAACGCTACCCCCAGGCCGGCCGCGGCGATCATGTCCAGGTCATTGGCGCCGTCGCCGATGGCCACCGCCTGGCTGACCGGGACGCCGGCCTGCGCGGCGAACCGGCGCAGCGCGTCGGCCTTGCCCGCCCGGTCGATGACCGGCCCGGTCAGCTTCCCGGTCAGCTTGCCCGCGCTGATCTCCAGCGTGTTGGCGGCCGCGTAGTCGATGCCGAGCTCGGCCGCGAGCGGGCCGGTGATCTGGGTGAAGCCGCCGCTGACGATGCCGCACCGGAAGCCGAGCCGGTGCAGGGTGCGGATCAGGGTCCGGGCCCCCGGGGCCAGCCGCAGCTCGCCGCGGACCGTGTCGAGCACGGATTCGTCCAGCCCGGCCAGCATGGCGACGCGTTCCCGGAGCGAGGCGGCGAAGTCCAGCTCGCCGCGCATGGTGGCCTCGGTGATCTTGGCCATCTGCTCCGCGCAGCCGGCCCGGGCGGCGAGCAGGTCAATCGCCTCGCCGGCGATCAGCGTCGAGTCCACGTCCATCACGACCAGCCGCATGGCCCGCCGGTGCAGCCCGCTGGGCTGCACGGCCACGTCCACGCCCTGCTGTGTCGCCTCCCGGGCCAGCGCCACCCGCAGGGCCGCCGGATCGGCGCCGGACACATCCAGCTCGATACAGGTCACCGGGCGGTGCGCGAGCCGGTCGATGCGGTCGATGTTCGCCCCGCTGGCCGCGATCCGGCCCGCGATGGCCGCCACCGCGGCCGGTGTCAGCGGGCTGCCCAGCACGGTGACATGCAGCCGGCCACGGCGCCGGGCCTGCTCCCCGGAGCCCATCGTGATCTCGGCGTCCAGGCCGAGGTCGGCGGCGACCGCGCGAATGGCCCGGTGGATCGCGGTCAGGTCCGGATCGCTGCCGCAGCCGAGCAGCGCGCCGAGCACCAGCCGGCCACGGATCACCACCTGCTCGATGTCCAGCACGGTCAGCTCCTGCCCGGTCAGGGCGGTAAACAGCCGGGAGGTCACCCCGGGCCGGTCCCGGCCGGTCAGGGTGACCAGGAGTGTGGTCTGCGTGTCCATCGGTGGTCAACGCTACCGGGGCCGGGCGGGCTGCGCGCACCGGTGGGCTGGCCGGTCCGCCATGACGTAAGTTCGGGTCTGACACTTGGGTCACTGGGAGGAGCTGGATGTCCGACGAGGTGGTGCGGCTGCGCGGTGTCGGTGTCCGGCGCGGCGGGTCGATGCTGCTACGCGACGTGGACTGGACCGTTTACGACGACGAGCGGTGGGTGGTGATCGGGCCCAACGGGGCCGGCAAGACCACCCTGCTGCAAGTGGCCGGGTGCCAGCTGTTTCCCTCCGAGGGCAGTGCCGAGCTGCTGGGCAGCCGGCTCGGCGAGACCGACGTGTTCGAGTTGCGGCCGCGCATCGGGCTGGCCAGCGCCGCCGTCGCGGACCGGGTGCCGCCCGGCGAGAAAGTGATCGACCTGGTGCTCACCGCTTCGTACGCGATCGTCGGCCGGTGGAAGGAGGACTACGAGTCCTCCGACGTGACCCGCGCGGTCGAACTGCTCGACGTGCTCGGCTGCGCGCACCTGATCCGGCGCCGGTTCACCACGCTGTCCGAGGGTGAGCGCAAGCGGGTGCAGATCGCCCGGGCCCTGATGCCCGACCCTGAGCTGCTGCTGCTCGACGAGCCCGCGGCCGGCCTGGACCTGGGTGGCCGGGAGGACCTGCTCCGCCGGATCTCCCTGCTGGCCCGCGATCCGCTCGCCCCGACCACGGTGATGGTCACCCACCACGTGGAGGAAGTGCCCGAGGACTTCACCCACGCGATGCTGCTGCGCCGCGGCGCGGTGCTGGCCGCGGGCCCGGTCCACGACGTGCTCACCGGGCCCAACCTGGCCAAGTGCTTCGGCCTGCCGCTGATCCTGGAGCGGCACGGCGGGCGCTGGTCGGCCCGGGCGGCCCAGTAGCGTCATCCCCGCGGTAATGGGTACAGAGCAGGCATGAAAGGGGACCGGGTCGAGATCGTCATCGACGCGGGCGGGTCCTCGCGCACCTACGAGGTGACCGCCACCAAAGCCGGCCGCCGGGTCGAGGTGGTGACCGGCCGGGGCGTGGTCGAGGTCATGGAGGTCACCCGGGGCGGCTCGGTGGTGCGCACCGCCCGGTTCATGGCCAGCCGGGTCCTCGCCCTGGTCGAGCACCCGGCCAGCGATGGCGGCCCGGACAGCGCCCGGCGGCCGGCCAGCCGGGCCGCGGACGAGGCCGCGGAGCCGGTCAGCATGGTCAACGACGCCGTGGACCGGACCATCTCCCAGCTGGGTTAGCCCCCGTGGCCGGGCGGCCTGTTCTGCTACGTTCGTGGCTCCGGTGACCGTTGCCCGGGAAGGAGCCGCCATGGCCGGGAGGCCACTGACCGTCCTGTTCATGCCCGAGAGCGCGTATGGCCCGACCAACAACTGCATCGGCATCGGGGACGTGCTGCGCCGCCGCGGGCACCGGGTGGTGTTCGCGGCCGAGGCCTCTTGGAAGGGCCGCCTGGAGCCGCTCGGCTTCGAGGAGGACCTGGTCGACCTGTCCGAACCGGCAGCCGCCGACCAGGATGCCGGGCAGTTCTGGAAGGACTTCATCGCGTCTACCGCGCCGGAGTTCCGCAAGCCCACGATCGAGCAGCTGGACACCTGGATCAAGCCGGTATGGGCAGAGCTGATCGGCGGTGCGCGGTACTGCCACGACCAGCTAACCGCGATCGTGACCCGGACCCGGCCGGACGTGATCGTCGAGGACAACGTGGTCAGCTTCCCGGCGCTGCTCACCGCGGGAGTGCCGTTCGTCCGGATCGTGTCCTGCAACCCGCTGGAGATCGCGGGCCCGGGGCTGCCCCCGGCGTTCTCCGGCTACCCGGTCGCCGACCAGTCCGGGTGGGACGAGTTCCGGGCCGAATACGACCGGGTGCACCGGGCGCTGTGGACCGAGTTCAACGACTGGGTGACCAGCCGGGGCGCGCCGTCACTGCCCGACCTGGAGTTCATCCACACCGGGGACCTGAACCTGTACGTCTACCCGGAGCTGGCCGACTACCCGCGGGCCAGCCCGCTCGGCCCGCGCTGGCACCGGCTCGACTCCTCGGTCCGGGAGACCGACGAGCAGTACACCGTGCCCACCCCGCTGGCCGCACAGGACGGAGCGCTGATCTACTTCTCGCTGGGCTCGCTCGGCTCGGCCGACGTGCCGCTGATGCGCCGGCTGGTCGGCTGCCTGGCCGCGACGCCGTACCGGTACATCGTGTCGATGGGGCCGCTGCACGCCGAGCTGGAGCTGGCCCCGAACATGGCCGGCGCCGAGTTCCTGCCGCAGACCTCAATCATCCCGCAGGCTGACCTGGTCATCACGCATGGCGGGAACAACACCACCACCGAGTGCCTGCACTTCGGCAAGCCGATGATCGTGCTGCCGCTGTTCTGGGACCAGCACGACAACGCGCAGCGGGTGGCCGAGCTGGGGCTGGGCGTCCGGCTGGACACCTACCGGTTCACCGACGCCGAGCTGCACGGCGCGCTCGCTCAGCTGCTCGGCGATGGCGCGCTGCGGGACCGGCTGGCGGCCGGCGCGGCTCAGATAAAGGCCCGGCAGGGCCTGCGCCGGGCCGCCGACCTGATCGAGGAGGCCGCGGGTCGCTAGGGGGCCAGGATGCCGCGGTCCACCGAGGCGGAGATCAGCTCCCGGGCGAACGCGCCGAGCTCGGCCGAGCCATCCTCGATCAGCGCCACCTTGGCCAGCACCTGGCTGGCCGTCACCCCGTGCTGGGCCCAGGTGCCCCCGCCCAGCTGGTAGTTGGCCAGCATCGGCTGCAGCCGGTCCAGCGCGCGGGCGAACTTGGCCTCCGGGGTGCGCCGCTCCTCGAACTCATCCCACAGCGCCCGGAACTCGGCCGCCTGGCTGCCGGGCAGCAGCGCGAACAGCCGGTCGGCCGCGGCCCGCTCCGCTTCCTCCTGGTCAGCCTGGGCCTGCGCACCGGCGTAGACGAACAGGTCGCCCGCGTCGATCTCCACCAGGTCATGCACCAGCACCATCGCGGTCACCCGGCGCAGATCGGTGCCCGGCGGCGCGTACTCGCCCAGCACCAGGCTCATCAGCCCAAGGTGCCAGGAATGCTCGGCGGAGTTTTCCCGCCTGCTGCCGTCGATGATCCGGCTCTGCCGGAGCACGCCTTTGAGCCGGTCCGCTTCCAGCAGAAACCGCAGTTGACTGTCCAGGGGTTGCATGGGCCCTATTCGATCGTCACGAAGCTGCGTCCGGCTCGCCGGCACCCCCCAACCGGGTGCCGGGGCTCTGACGTGCGATCATGTCCCTGGGGGACCCAACGATGATACGGGGGACCGGCTCATCAGGCTCGCCCTGGCCGGGTCATCGTCCGGCCAGGGCGAGTCACCTCAGCAGCAGCGTGCGGGCACCCCCAGCGAGGCCGACCAGCCCGCCTGGCCACGGCGTCCCTGGTTCCCTTACCCCCCCGGGCCAGGGGCGCCGTCCGCTGCCCGCCCGGCGGCGGGATAATCAGGGCCATGACCGGAGCCGCCGACGTGATCGTGGTCGGCTCCGGGCCGAACGGCCTGGCCGCGGCGCTGACCATGGCCCGGGCCGGGCTGGCGGTGCGGGTCATCGAGGGCGCGGGCACCCCGGGTGGCGGCTGCCGGACCGCGGAACTGACTCTGCCCGGCTTCCAGCACGACGTCTGCTCGGCGGTGCACCCGCTGGCCGCCTCGTCCCCGTTCTTCCGCGGCACCAGCCTGGCCGCGCACGGGGTCACGCTGTGCACCCCCAAGATCGCGTTCGCCCATCCGCTGGACGGCGGGCAGGCGGCCGCGCTGTCCGGTTCGGTCGAGGAAACCGCGGGCGGTCTCGGCGCTGACGGTGCCGCCTACCGGCGGCTGCTCGGCCCGCTGGTCCGCGACGCCGGGCTGATCCTGCCCGACGTGCTGGCCCCGCTGCGCGCCGTGCCCGGCCACCCGCTGGCCCTGGGCCGGTTCGGCGCGGCCGGGTTGCTGCCCGCCAGCCTGCTGGCCCGGCGGCTGCGCACCGAGGCCGGCCGGGCCCTGCTGGCCGGGGCGGCGGCCCACTCGATGCTGCCGCTGAGCAGTCCGGGGACGGGAGCGTTCGGCCTGGTCCTGATGATGACGGCGCATACCGTGGGCTGGCCGGTGGTGGCGGGCGGCAGTGGGCAGATCACCGCGGCGCTGCTGGCCGAACTGGCCGAGCTGGGCGGGGTGCTGGAGACGGGCCGGTGGGTGACGTCGCTGGACAGCCTGCCGCCGGCCCGTGCCGTGCTGCTCGACGTGACGCCGCGGCAGTTGCTCGGCCTGGCCGGTGACCGGCTGCCCGCCCGGCAGCGCCGGGCGCTGCGCCGCTACCGGTACGGGCCGGGGGTGTGCAAGGTGGACTGGGCGCTCAGCGGGCCGGTGCCGTGGCGCGCGGCCGCCTGCCGCGAGGCGGGCACCGTGCACCTCGGCGGCACGCTGGCCGAAGTGGCCCGGAGCGAGGCGGAGGTGACGGCCGGCCGGGTACCGGACCGGCCGTACTGCCTGGTCGCCCAGCCAGGTGTGGTGGACCCCGGCCGGGCCCCGGCCGGGCAGCACACGCTGTGGGGCTACTGTCACGTGCCGGCGGGCTGCCCGGCCGACGTGTCCAGCCGGATCGAGGCGCAGATCGAGCGGTTCGCCCCCGGGTTCCGCGACCTGATCCTGGCCCGGTCCGTCCGCACCGCCACCGACCTGGACCGGTACAACCCCAACTACGTGGGCGGGGACATCAACAGCGGGGCCGGGACGCTGCGCCAGACGCTGCTCGGCCCGATACGTCCATGGCCCTGGCCGGTGGGCTGGAACCCGTACCGGACCGGGCTGCCCGGCGTCTACCTGTGCTCCGCGTCCACCCCGCCGGGCGGTGGCGTGCACGGCATGTGCGGGGCGGGCGCGGCCCAGGCCGCCCTGGCCGATCTGATGCGCTAACGAGCGCCCTCCCGGAGCCGGGTCAGGTGCCTGCGCAGCACCTGCTGCATCCGGTCGTAGAAGCCCACGATCAGCTTCAGCTCGTCGTCGCTGTACTGGGCGGCCATCTCGTTCCAGTCCCGGACCATGGGCAGGAACACCGAGGCCACGTCGCGCACGGCACGCTCCAGCACCAGCCGGACGACCACCCGGCGCCGGTCCTGCGGGTCCCGCTCCCGGCGCACGAAGCCCGCTTCCTCCAGCCGGTCTATCACCCCGGTGATCGACGCGGTGGTCAGGCCGGTCTCCCTGGCCAGTTCGCCGGCCGTCATCTGGCCGCGGAAGCTCAGGATGTTCAGGCAGTTCAGGTCCGTCGAGTTGATGCCGATCCGGTCGGCCGCGGCCTGGCTCATCAGCTGCATCAGCGACCCGGTCCGGCGGATCGCGGCGGCGAACGCGGCGGCCAGCTCGGCCCGCTCCGGGTCGCTGGCCGCGAACGGCTCGGCCCACGGCGTTTCCCACTCACCGGGCCGGTAGGGCTGATCTCCCGACATACTATAACTCTCCTATTATCTAAGTAACCTAGACAATAGCTAACCAAGATGCTAGCGTCGCTGGTGAAACTACCTTACAGCGGAAATCCTCCTGGTAAGAGGTGGCGACCGAGCATGACATCAGACGCACCGATCCTGGCACCTCAGGCCGCGGGCGGCGAGCAGGCCGACCCGCGCCGCTGGCTCACCCTGGCCATCCTGCTCCTGGCTGCCTTCATGAACCTGCTCGACGTGTCCATCGTCAACATCGCGATCCCGTCCATCCAGCGCAACCTGCATGCCAGCTACGCCGACGTGCAGTGGGCGCTGGCCGGCTACACGCTCGCCTACGCGCTGGTGCTGATCACCGGCGGCCGGCTGGGCGACACGTTCGGCCGGAAACGGCTGTTCCTCATCGGGGTGGCGGGCTTCACCATCATGTCCGCGCTGTGCGGCCTGGCCACCAGCCCCGGCATGCTGATCGCCTGCCGGGTGGTCCAGGGCGCCATGGGCGGCATCATGGTGCCCCAGGTCCTGGCGGTGATCCAGGTCATCTTCCCGGCCAAGGAGCGGATCAAGGCGCTGGCCGGGTTCGGGCTGACCGCGGGGCTCGGCACGGTCAGCGGGCCGCTGCTCGGCGGGCTGCTCATCCAGCACAACCTGTTCGGCTGGGACTGGCGGCCGATCTTCCTGATCAACGTCCCGGTCGGCATCATCGCGTTCCTGGCCTCGGCCTACCTGGTCCGCGAGTCGAAGGCGGCCAGCCCGCCCAAGCTGGACCCGGTCGGCGTGGCCCTCATCTCGGCCGCCCTGCTGCTCCTGCTCTACCCGCTGGTGCAGGGCCGCCAGTTCGGCTGGCCCGCCTGGACATTCGTGTCCATGGCCCTGTCCGCGCCGGTGTTCGCCGCGTTCGTCTGGTACGAGCGGATCAAGACCCGCCGGGACGGCTCCCCGCTGGTCCAGCTCAGCCTGTTCCGTGACCGGGCGTTCAGCGCCGGGATGACGGTGGCCCTGACGTTCTTCCTCGGCATCGCCTCGTTCGGCCTGGTGCTCACCCTGTTCCTGCAGCTCGGGCTGGGCTTCACGCCGTTGCACGCCGGGCTGACCTTCCTGCCGTTCTCGGCTGGCGTGCTGGTCTCCTCCGGGGCGGCGGCCCGGCTGGCGCCCAAGTTCGGCCGCGGCGTCACCATGACCGGCGCCCTGGTCAGCGCGGCCGGGATGGCCACCCTGATCGGCACCGTGCACCACTTCGGCGCGGCCGTGACCACCTGGGACCTGGTGCCCGGGCTGGCCGCCGTGGGCCTGGGCCTGGGAGCGGTGATCGCGCCGCTGGCCGACATCGTGCTGGCCCACGTGCCGCAGCGGGACGCGGGCTCCGCCTCCGGCGTGTTCAACACCGGCCTGCAGCTGGGCAACTCGATCGGCATCGCGCTGATCGGCGTGATCTTCTTCGCGCTGCTCGGCGGCCAGTCCGCGGCGGCGGCCCGCACGGTCACCCCGCAGCTGCGCGGCGGGCTGGCCGCGGCGGGCGTGCCGGCCCAGTACACCGGGCACATCGTCACCCAGTTCGGTGACTGCCTGCACGCCCGGCTGGTGGCCACCGACCCCACGGTCACCCCGGCCGCGTGCCACCCGGCCCACGGCCAGGTGCTGCCGGCCACCGCGCACCCGGTGCTGGCCAGCGCGGGCGGCACCGCGCTGCGTACCGACTTCGCCAGCTCGCTGGTGCGCACGCTGTGGTTCCAGCTCGGCGTGTTCGTGCTCAGCTTCCTGCTGATGCTCGGCATACCGGCTGGCGCGGGCAGGCATGCCAAGGAGGGGACAGGCGAGCCGGGCCCCGCGGACCGGGCGCTGGCCCCGGCCGGCCGCGGCCACGAGGGAGCGACGGCATGACCGCGGCCAGCTACCCGGGGAACGGCCCGCTCCGGCTGGCCCTGCTGGGCGCCACCGGCGGGATCGGTGGGCACGTGCTGAACTGGGCGGCCGACGCCGGGCACCCGGTGCACGTGCTGGCCAGGAACGCGGCGGCCGTGCCGCGCCGCCCCGGGGTCACGGTCACCGAAGGCGATGCGACCGACCCAGTGGCCGTCGCCGACACGGTGGCCAGCGCGGACGCGGTGCTGTCCGCGCTGGGCCCGCGCGGCGCCCGGACCCCGCACTTGCTGGCCACCGCCGCGGCCGCGCTGACCCAGGCCATGGCCAAGACGGGCACGCACCGGCTGATCGGCGTCAGCGCGGCCGGGGCGTTCATCAAAGAAGATCCGGATTCGGGCCGGCTGGTGAAGATCATCCTGCCGCGGATCTTCGCCAAGCCGTTCGCCGACGCGCGCGCGATGGAAGAGGTGATCCGGGACAGCGGCCTGGACTGGACGCTGGTCCGGCCGACCCGGCTGGTGAACGCGCCGGCCCGGGGGGAGTACCGGATCCGTTCGGACTACCCGCCGCCCGGCCTGTCCAAGATCTCCCTGGCCGACGTGGCCGCGTTCATGATCCGTGCGCTGACCGAAGGCAGCTACCTGCGCGAGTCCCCGGCCATCTGCTGGTAGCCCGGGAAATCAGCTGGCGCCGTCCGCCACGGCCGCGGTCACCTCGGCGTGGCGGGCGGATAGCTCGGCCGCGTAACGGGCGTCGTCCGCCTTCTGCCGGTCGATCCGGTCGGCGATGTCCTCGTCGTCGCGCATCAGCGCTTCCAGGTCGGTCCTGGCCGCGTCCAGCACGCCCAGGTCGGCGTAGGCGTGCTGGACCTTCGGCCCCCACAGCCCGATGTCCTTCACGCACGGCACGATCCGGCTGAACAGCAGCGTGCGGAACGCCTGCTGGACCGGGGACTGCTCGGTGAACTCCAGGCATTCATCCACGTCATAGCCCATCCGCTCCCACACCTCCTGGGCGCGGAACCGGTTGCGCATCAGGTAGCAGCCCTCGACCACGAACTCTTCCCGGTCGGCCCGCTCGGCCGCCGTCAGCCCGGCGTAGTAGTCGCGCAGCGCGAGTCGGCCGAACGCCACGTGCCGGGCCTCGTCCTGCATCACATACGCCAGCAGCTGCTTGACCAGCGGGTTGGCGGCGATGTCCCGGTGCACGCCGAACGCGGCCAGGGCCAGTCCCTCGATGAGCACCTGCATGCCCAGGTAGGGCATGTCCCAGCGGGAGTCGCTGAGCGCGTCGGCCAGCAGCTTGGCCAGGTCCGGGTTGACCGGGTAGTACAGCCCGACCTTCTCCCGCATGAACCGGGAGTACAGCTCCACGTGCCGGGCCTCGTCCATGGTCTGGGTGGCGGCGTAGAACTTCGAGTCCATGTCCGGCACCGACTCGACGATCCGGGCCGCCACCGTCAGCGCGCCCTGCTCCCCGTGCAGGAACTGGCTGAACAGCCAGGCGCCCAGGTGGTGGCCGAGTTCCTTACGCTCAGCCTCGTTCAGCACGTCCCACTGCCGCGATCCGTAGATCGGGCAGAAGTCATCCGGCGTCTCCATCACGTTGGTCGGATCCACCGGCAGCGCCCAGTCGATCCGCTTGGCCGCGTCCCACTGCTTGTCCTTGCCCCGCTGATACAGGTCCAGCAGGCGGCCCCGGCCGTCGTCATACTCCCAGCTGAACTTCGTGATCCCGGCGGCGGGCACGTCCCAGGTGCCGGGCTCGACGGGGGTGGCGTAGTGGTCGTAGGTCGTCACGGCGGCCTCCAGCGCCCGGGGTATGGCTGCCTTCATTACTGCACAGTAACTACGGTTGGCGCAATAGGCCCTGCGGTCAGTCGTGCACCGACGGCTCGTGGTCGGCGTGCCCGGACGGTTCCAGCTGGAACGTGGAGTGCTCCACGTCGAAGTGGCCGCGCACGCACTCCTGCAGCCGGTCCAGAATGCCCGGCCCGCAGCCCGCGCTCAGCGTGCCCGGGTCCACCACGACGTGCGCGGACAGCACCGGCAAGCCGGACGTGATCGTCCAGGCGTGCAGGTCGTGCACGTCGATGACGCCGTCCAGGCCGATCATGTGCCGCCGCACCTCGGTCAGGTCGATGCCCCGGGGGCTGGCCTCCAGCAGCACATCCACCGCGTCCCGGAGCAGCCGCCAGGTCCGCGGCAGGATCAGCACGCCGACCAGCAGCGACGCGACCGGGTCGGCCCGGGTCCAGCCGGTCAGCGAGATCAACACGGCGGTCACGATCACCGCGACCGCGCCGAACGTGTCCGACGCCACCTCCAGGAACGCGCCCCGCGCGTTCAGGCTCTCCTCCTGCGCCTGGCGCAGCAGCACCAGTGACACGCCGTTGCCCGCCAGCGCGATCACACCGAAGAACGCCATCAGCCCGGTACTCACCGGCTGTGGCGTGGCCAGCCGTTGCGCCGCCTCGATCAGGATGAACGTTGCCATGCCGAGCAGCAGCAGCGCGTTCGCGGTCGCCGCGAGGATCTCCAGCCGGGCGTAGCCGAACGTGCGCCGCTCGGTCGCGGGCTTGCTGGCGAAGTGCGCGGCCAGCAGGGACAGCCCCACCCCGGCCGCGTCGGCGGCCATGTGCGCCGCATCGGCCAGCAGTACCAGGGATCCGGACAGCGCCGCGCCGGCCACCTCGCCGAGGGCGATCGTGACGGTGATGGCCAGCACGGCGGCCAGCCGGCCCCGGTGCCGCCCGGTCGCGGTCGGACCGGGCCCGTGGTCATGCCCATGTCCGGCCGTCATCGCCGCTGACCGCTCCCTCGTCAGGCGTCCTGGTGCCCATGCCTGGGGTTCCAGTGACCTGAGTTTAGGTGCCGGGCCGGTCGTCGCCGTCGCCGCCCGCGGTGTCTCCCGGTTCCCCCGTACCCGGGAAGAGCAGCTCGTAGGCCGGGTTGATCATGACTGGGGCGCCGTTCCGGATGCCCACCTGGCCACGGAACCGCACCCGGGCCCCGCAGATGATGCCCGGAATGTGCGACCGGCCGTAGAACAGCGCGGTCAGATCGCCGGTGGAGTCGGCGACGTCCGCGGCCAGCACGGAACTCCGTTCCACCGGCCTGATCTCCACCGCGCGGATCCGCCCCTCGACGGTGGCCCGGCCCGGCTTGTCCAGCGAGCCGATCGGGCGCACCCCCGCCGACGGGGTAGGCCTGTCGTAGCTGTGATGCTCGGGTGTGGGCACGTTCGGCGGGTCAGAGTTGGCCACCGCCACGGATGCGGGCGGTGCTCCGGCCCGGCCCGCGCCGTCCGGCGCGGCGGCGCCGGCCGCCGCCCGTTCCTTGACGGCCTGCCGCGCCTGGAGCACCTCCAGCCTGCTGCGCACGTCGAACGGGACGATGGTGGCCGCGGAGTTCGGGATCTGGCTGACCACCGCCGCGATCTTGTCAGCGGTGCGGTCGTGCAGCAGCCGGCCGAGCAGCGCGGAGTAGCTGCGCCGCGGCAGCACTACGGTGACCTGTGTGCCCGGCTGGGCCGCCTCGCCACTGACCAGCTCGGCCGCGCACCGGGCCAGCCTGCGGTCCGCGCAGTCGATGAAGTCCAGCGCCACATCGACACTCGCCCGGGTCCATTCCTCACGGAGCAGGTCCGCCTGGGAGGTGTCGATGACGAAGTGCACCGCACGCAGCGTCGTCGGGCGCTGGCTCTTCGCGTACCGCAGGCCGGCCAGGGTGGCCAGGTCAAAGCGGTCCACGAACAGGAACACGGTCCGCCGCGGGAAGTTCGGCGTGGCGGGCGGCTGGGCGCGGTCGCTGATCCGCTCCAGGACCTCGGCCTCGGTGCGGTACTCCTTGTTCAGCCGGATCAGCGAGAAGAACAGGATGGGGAACAGCACCACGACGAGCCAGGCCCCTTCGACGAACTTCACCACCGCGAAGATCGCCACCACGATCGCCGACAGCCCGCCCGCCGAGGCATTGATGATCAGCCGGCGCCGCCAGCCGGGCTCCCGGGTCCGGCTGTGATACTTCGCCATCCCGAAGCCGGCCATGGTGAACGCGGTGAACACGCCGATGGCATAGAGCGGGACGAGGTTGTTGACGTTCGCCCCCCGGATGATCAGCAATATGATCGAGGTCACCGTCAGCACGATGATCGCGTTGGAGAACACCAGCCGGTGCCCGCGCTTGAGCAGCCAGCGGGGCAGGAACGCATCGCCCGCCACATAGCTGGCCAGGAACGGGAACCCGTTGAAGCTCGTGTTCGCCCCGGTGTAAAGGATCAGTGCCGTCGCGGCCTGAACCAGGAAGAACAGCCCTTGGCCGACAGCCGTGTGACCGAACACCCGCGTGGTCTCCTGGGCCAGCACGGTCGGGTATCCGCTCTTCCGCGGCGTCGCCTTGGTCGCATGAGCCAGCCAGGAGATGCCGGCGACCAGGAAGCCGAGGATGAGCCCTTCGGCCACCAGCACCTGCCGGGCGTTGCGCCCCTCCGGCGGCCGGAATGCGCCCACCGCATCGGACACCGCCTCGATGCCGGTCAGCGACGCGCCACCGTTCGCGAACGCGCGCAGCAGGGTGAGGACCATCGCGAAGCTGATCAGGCCGGCCGTGCCGCCGCCGATGGGGTAGGTGTCGTGCAGCGCGTGCGGGTGATACGGGTGCAGGTCGCCGAATATCTCCCGGATCAGCCCAACCACGATCATCAGGATCACCGAGCCGGAGAACAGGTACGTCGGCACGGCGAAGGCACGGCCCGCCTCGCGGAGACCCCGCAGGTTGCCGAAGCAGATGACCAGGATCACGGCGATCGTGATCTCCAGGGTGTACGGGCCGAGGGCAGGGAAGGCGGAGGTCACCGCGGCCGTGCCGGCGGAGGTCTGCACCGCGACCGTGACCACGTAGTCGATGAGTAGCGCGACGGCCGCGAGCTGCGCGACCCGCGGCCCGAAATTGTCCCGGGCCACCACATAGGAGCCACCCGGCCGGATGTAGACCATGACGACCTCGCGGTAGGACAGCACCACGAGCGTCATCACCAGCAGGATGACCAGCGTCAGCGGGAGGATCAGGTCGAACGCGGCCAGCCCGGCCAGGGGCAGCAGCGCGATCAGGACTTCCTCAGGGCCGTACGCCGAAGAGGAGATCCCATCGGGCGAGAGCACGCCGAGCGCCAGCGGCTTGGACAGCCGCTGGTCCTGCAGCTGGGCGTTGATCAACGGCCGCCCGAGAATGCGCCGCTTCAGTGTGTACCCGAGGCTTTCCGGCAGGATTTCGCCCTTGCCGAGAAAGCCTGCGGCCTTGCGCATCGCCACTGATGTGCCCTTCACTCACTTTGACCTGGCCTTCATACCATCGTGAGTGAACAGCTTTGTCCATCAGGTCAGCCGGACCGCGTTGTCCGGGGGTTGCCAGCCTGCCGTCGGGTTAGGAGTCCGGGCCGTCCGAGCCTGCGGCCGAGGACAGCAAGTCGTAGGCCGGGTTGGTCATCACCGGGCCTTCGCTACGCAGGCCCACCGAGCCGCGGAACCGCACCCGTGCCCCACAGATGACGCCGGGAATGTGTGACCGGCCGTAGAACAGCGCGGTCAGGCTGCCGGTGGAGTCCGCGATCTCGATAGCCAGCACCGAGTTCTTCTCGACTGGGCGGATCTCCACCGCGCGGACCCGGCCCTCGACGGTGGCCCGGCCGGGGCGGTTGAGCGAGCCGATCGGGTTCACCCCGGCGGGCGGGACGGGCCGGTTGTACTGCGGGTTGTCGTCAGCCGGCGGGACCGGGACCGGCGGTCCGCCGGGCGCGCCGGGCCGCGGCCGCCGGGAGCGCAGCCGCCCGCGCAGCCCGGTCGGCGGTGCCGCGACCACCGGGGGCAGGGTGGCGGCCGGGTCGCCGTTGGGCGTGCTCCCGTCGCTGCCCCCGGCGCCCACCGAGGTGCTGGCCGCCTGGGCGCTGGCTGGCTCGGTGCTGGCCGGCGGTGTGTCGGCTGGCGCCGTGGGCGGCGGCGCCGTGCTCCGGCCCGCGGCCTCGGCGGCCATCTCGGCCAGGCTCTTCTTGGCACCGGCGGCGGCCAGCGCGGCTGCCTTCTCCGCCTGGGCGGCGAGCTGGCGCTCGTGCAGCACCTCGATCCGGCTGCGCACGTCGAACGGGACGATGGTGGCGGTCACGTTCGGGATCCGGCTGACCACGCCGGCGATCCGGTCCGCGGTGCGGTCGTGCAGCAGACGGCCGAGCAGCGGGGTGTAGCTGCGCCGGGGCAGCACCACGGTGACGTGGGTGCCCGGTTGGCACGCCTCGGAACTGGCCAGTTCGGCCGCGCAGCGGGCCACCCGGCGGTCGGGGCAGTTGATGAAGTCCAGCACCACGCCACGGTCGGTCCGGGACCATTCCTCGCGGAGCTGCTCGGCCTGCTGGTTGTCAATCACGAAGTACACCGCGCGCAGCGTGGTCGGCCGCAGGCTGCGCGCGTAGCGCAGCGCGGCCACGGTGGCCAGGTCGAAGCTGTCCACCAGCACGTAGACCATGCGCCGGGTGTACTTCTGCGGCTCCGGGGGCTTGGGCCGGTCGGCGATCCGCTCCAGCACCTCGCTCTCCAGCCGGTACTCCCGGTTCAGCCGGATGAGCGTGGGCACCCCGATGATGAACAGGATCACTACCAGCCAGGCGCCCTCGCTGAACTTGACCACCACGAAGATCAGCACCACGACCAGCGAGGTCACCCCGGCCGAGAAGTTGATCACCAGCTTGCGCCGCCAGTGCGTCTCGCGGTGCGTGTGGTGGTACTTGGCCATGCCGAACCCGGCCAGGGTGAACGCGGTGAACACACCGATCGCGTAGAACGGCACGAGGCGGTTCACGTTGGCCCCGGCGCCGGCCAGCAGGGCGCAGGACAGCACGGTCAGCACGACGATCCCGTTGGAGAACACCAGCCGGTGCCCGCGCTTGGTCAGCCACCGCGGCAGGAACGCATCCTCGGCCACGAAGTTGGCCAGGAACGGGAACCCGTTGAAGCTGGTGTTCCCGCCGGTGTAAAGGATCAGCGCGGTCACCGCCTGGACCACGAAGAACATGATGCTGCCGAACAGCGTGTGGCCGAAGACGACGCGGGCTTCCTGGGAGATCACGGTGGGCACGCCGGAGACGTACGGCGCCGCGTGCGTGGCGTGCGCCAGCCAGGAGATGCCGGCCACCAGGGTGCCCAGGATGAGGCCCTCGGTGACCAGCACCTTGCGGGCGTTGATGCCCTCGGGCGGCCGGAACGCGCTGACCGCGTTGGACACCGCCTCGATGCCGGTCAGCGACGAGCCGCCGTTGGCGAACGCGCGCAGCAGCACGAAGATCAGCCCGAATGTGATCAGCGAGTTGTAGTTGTGCGCACCGTGGTAGCCGTACTGCCCAGGCAGCGGGAACGGACGGTGCGGCAGGTCACCGAACACCTCGCGGGCCAGGCCGACGACGATGACCAGGATCATCACCGCGGAGAACAGATAGGTGGGCACCGCGAACGACTTGCCCGCCTCGCGGATGCCGCGCAGGTTGCCGTAGGCCATCACCAGCACGACGCAGATCGAGATGATGGTCAGCACGTCCGGCTCGCTGAGCTGCGGGACAGTGTTCTGCAGGGCCGATGCCACCGCCGCGGTGCCCGCCGCGATCTGCACCGCCACCGTGACCACGTAGTCGATGAGCAGCGCCACCGCGGCGATCTGGGCCACCCTGGGCCCGAAGTTGTCCCGGGCCACCACGTATGATCCGCCGGCCCGGGTGTAGACCGTGACCACCTCGCGGTAGGACAGCACCACCAGGGCCATCACGAACAGCACCACGCCGGTCAGCGGCAGGATCAGCGTGAACGCGGTGATGAACAGGCCGCCCTTGAGCAGCTCGATGAGGATTTCCTCGGTGCCGTAGGCCGAGGACGAGATCCCGTCCGGGGCCAGCACGCCCAGGGCCAGCACGTTGGACAGCCGCTGCTCGCCGAGTTCCTCGTTGACCATGGGCGGCCCGAGCAGCCTGCGTTTCAGCGTGTACCCGAGGCCCTCGCGCAGGTCACTGCCCCTGCTGCCGAGGACGTCAACCGCTCGCCGCACTGCCACCTGGTCTGCCCTTCATGTGCTTGACCTGGCCTGTCTACCACCGCGGCGACGCGCTCAGGCCAACGGGGCATTTGCCTGATACCCCCCCGGGCTGCCGCGTAGCCGGGTCTTAGCGGAGCCTTAGCGTGCTGGGCGGTCAGCCGATGCCGAACCAGCCCAGCACGGTGAACGTCAGCAGGAGCAGGCTCATCGCGGATATCGCCACGGTGCAGATGGTGGCGGCCACCCGGAATCCGGTGCCGTTGGCCGCCGCGCCGAGCACGCTGCGCCGGTTGGTCAGGATGAGGATGTAGGTCAGGATGACCGGCGTCACGATACCCTGCAGCACCTGGGTGCCGATGAGCAGGGTAATCAGGTTGATCGGGGTCAGCGCCAGCGAGGCACCGATGATCACCTGAACGGTGAACAGGCTGAGGAACAGCCGGGCCTCGGTGAACCGGCGGGACACCGACCGCTCCACCCCCACCGCCTCACTGATCGCGTACGCGCTGGACAGCGGGACCACCGCGCCGGCCAGCGCGGACGCCCCGATCAGGCCGAACGCGAACAGCCATTCGGCGGCCGGGCCCGCCACCGGGCGCAGCGCCTGGGCCGCCTCCTTGGCCGAGGTGAGCGGGCCGGTGCCGCCGATGGCGGCGGCGGTCGCGATGATGATCGTGATGGAGATCACGCAGGCGAACAGTGCGCCGGAGATCGCGTCGATCCGGGCCCGCGGATAGTCGGCCGCGTCGGCGCCCTTGTCCACCACGCCGGCCGCCGCGTACAGCTGCATGTACGGGCTGACCGTGGTGCCGATCAGGGCCACTCCGAGCAGCAGGAAGCTCTTGGTGTACAGAAAGTGCGGGATGACCAGGTTGCTGCCGACCTGAGCCCAGTCGGGGTGGCCGAGCACCGCGGCGATCGGGTAGGCCAGGAAGGCCAGCGACAGGATGAGGAACACCCGCTCGGCGTACCGGTAGGAGCCGAACACGACCAGCGCCCAGATGGCCACGGCGGCGACTGGAATGATCACGTACCGGCTCACGCCGAGCAACTGGAAGGCGGCCCCGATGCCCGCGAACTCGGCCACCACCAGGCCGGTGTTGGCCAGCAGCACGCAGAACAGCGCGACCCCGGTCAGCCGCAGGCTGAACTGCTCCCGGATCAGCGCGGCCAGGCCCTTGCCGGTGTGCGTGCCGAGCCGGACCGCCATCTCCTGGACCAGCACCAGCGCGATGGTGACCAGCACCATGAAGAACAGCGTCCGGTAGATGAACTGGGACCCGGCCGACGCGTAGGTGGCGATGCCGGCCGCGTCGTTGCCCGCGTTGGCCGCCACCACCCCGGGCCCGGCGATGGCCAGGATCATCCAGATCCGGCCGCGCCGGGACCGGATCAGCCGGACCCCGCCGGCCCGGACCCGGGTCAGCGAGGTGAACCCGGTCCGGGCCCGCGCCCGGGCGATCTCAACCGACTCCTCGTCCCACTCCTCTTCGTGGCGCCTCCGGGGGGCCCGGACCCGCCTCCCGTCGGCGGCGTCCTCCTTTGGCGCAGTCACTGCAGCAGCCTCGGGAAGTGCAGGCGGCCGTGTCCCGGCACCAGGGCGTCCAGCACGTCGTCGGCCAGGATCCGGCCCAGCGGCCGCCCGTCGTCGTCCACCACCAGCAGCGAGGACCGGCGGGATTCGACCAGTTCGGTGGCGACCAGGTCCAGGTCGGCGTCCGGGTGCAGGGTGACCGGGGGATTGTCCGGGTCGAGCAGGTCGCCCAGCCGCCGGCCGCCGTCGCTGACCAGCAGGTCGAACGCGGACACGTCGCCGAGTAGCGCACCCGCCTCGTCCAGCACCGCCACCGAGTCGATCTCGGTGCGGTGCCCGGCCTGGTCGGCCAGCCGCTGGCTCACCTCGGCCACCGTCTCGTCCGGCCCGGCGGTGGCCAGCACGCTGGTCATGATCCCGCCAGCTTCGTCGCCTGGATATCCGAGCAGCCTGACCAGCTCGCGCTGCTTCGGCTGCGGCATCTGGGCCAGCAGCACGGCCCGTTCCTCGTCGTCCAGGTCACGCAGCGCGTCCACCGCCTCGTCCGGTTCCATCCCGGCGATCAGCTCGGCGGCCCGGGCCGGCGTCACCTCGCGGAGCAGCGCGGTCAGCTCGTGCGGCTCCATCTCCTCCAGCGCGTCCGCGGCCAGGTCGTCACCCAGGCTGTCCAGCACTTCCTGGCGGCCGGACCGGCCCAGCCCCTCCAGCACGTCGGCCAGTTCGGCCGGGCGCAGGCGGCGCAGCCCGGCGTGCGGGGTGCGCAGCTTCACCGCCGCGGGTTCCTCCGGTGAGTCCGCCCCGAACGACTCGATGGACGCCCAGTCGATGACCCGGTCCGGGGTGGGATGCCAGCGGAACCGGCGCGGGCCCAGCCGGCGCAGCAGCGTCTGCAGGCTGACGTCCACACCAACCAGGTGGATCTGCTCACCGACCTGGGCCAGGTACAGGTCGGCCGCCCGGATCACCTGGATCTCGTCGGTGTCCACCAGCTGGTGGTCCATGATGTCCCGGGCCAGCAGCACCTCCCCGTCCCGGCGGGCGAACTCGCGCAGGTCCAGCCGGGCGGTGCGGAGCGTGACCGAGCGGCGGCGCATCCGGTCGATGGCCGAGCTGTCCAGGAACGCCCGGCGGCGGCCGACCCGGATCACGATGCCGGTGACCAGCGGATAGGTTTCCCTGCTGCCGTGCACCTGGGCCACCAGGTCGACCACCCGGCCCACCTCGTCCCCGGCCTGGTTCAGCACCGGGCGGGTGATCAGCCCGGCCAGCGACACGATGTCCTGCCGGAGCTGGCGGGAGGCCAGGGTGCGTTCGGACGGCTGGATCAGGCGACTGGCGATCGAGGACCCGTCACGGCGCCGCCAGCGGGCGGGATCCCGGGTAGTGCCAAAAAACCGTTCGGACACAGCAGCCTCCTCTGGCCGCCGGCCCGGCCGCGGCTAGGGCACAGGCCCCAGCACGGGGCAGCCGGCGGGCAATGGGCGGGATGCGGACCAGCGACACCCGGCGACCCGGCCCGGGGTGGGGGCCATGATCGCCGGGGTGGTACTGGAAGGATCACCAAGCACGGCCGCCACCTCCTCCTCGCCTCGCTGCATGCACTTCCGGCTGACCGCCGTACCCCGTGACAGTACCCCGGACTACGCCTTTATCCGGAATCTTGGCCGTCAAGCTGCACGTTTCTGTTCACCGATTAGCGACGTGGTGTTCACCGGGCCGCCAACAGGCGAGACGGTGCGCGGTGGAACACTGACCACTATGGCTGCGGCACATCCGGATACCCCGGCCGCCATCCAGGGCGGCCGTACCATCCACCTGATGGACCTGCTCAAACGCCCGATCACGGACAGTAACGGGGAGTCGCTGGGCCGGGTGCAGGACGTGATCGTGCGGCTGGGCGGCCATGGCCTGCCGGTGGTCACCGGACTGGTGGCCAAGGTGGGCAGGCGCGAGGTGTTCGTGCCCGTCGAGCAGACCGGCCGGTTCGACGGCAGCGAGCTGAAGCTGACCAGCGCCCAGCTGGACCTGCGCCGCTTCGAGCGGCGCGACGGGGAAGTGCTGCTGCGCGCCGACGTGCTCGGTCACCGGCTCATCGACGTCGAGTCGGCACAGCTGGTCCGGGCGGCCGACCTGGAACTGCGCGAGCAGCCCGACGGCGAGTGGGCGCTAGCCGGGGTGGACGTGCACCGGCGGCCCGGCGGCCTGCTCGGCCTGTTCCGCCACGACGGCAGCGACGAAGACGAGCACGCATTCCGGGACTGGTCCCGGTTCGAGCCGCTGATCGGGCACGCCGGCAGCGCCGGGCTGCGTGGCCCACTGGCCCGGATCCGGCGGCTGAAGCCAGCGCAGATCGCGGATCTGATCGAGGACGCGTCCAAGGACGAGGAAACCGAGATCCTCGGCCAGGTGCACGCCGATCCCGAGCTGGAGGCGGACGTCTTCGAGGAGCTGGACGAGGACGAGGCCACCCGGCTGCTGGCCGAGCGGAGCGACGCGGAGATCGCCGAAGTGCTGGCCCGGATGCGGGCCGACGACGCGGCGGATGCTATCGCCGAGCTGCCGCAATCGCGGCGCCAGCCGGTACTCGACCTGTTGCCGGCCGGGCAGCGGACCAAGGTACTGACCCTGATGGGCTTCAACCCGACCAGCGCGGGCGGGCTGATGGGCGTCGACTTCCTGGCCCTGGCGGGCGACGTCGCGGTGGC
Organism: uncultured Actinomycetes bacterium; assembly: GCA_963814645.1. Lineage (GTDB taxonomy): Bacteria > Actinomycetota > Actinomycetes > Streptosporangiales > Streptosporangiaceae > RYN-230. The sequence continues at coordinate 66,280 of CAWFDX010000001.1, forward strand.
CGACGCGCTGGCCGCGGTGGCCAGCGCGGAGACCCTCCAGCCCGAGGCGCTGACCAGCGTGCACGCGGTCGGATCGAGCGGGAAGCTGCGCGGCGTGGCCACCGTGATCGAGCTGGTGCAGGCCGACCCAGGTACCCGGCTGATCGACATCTGCGACCGGGACCCGGTGCGGGTCGGCGCGGACACCGACGTGGTCGACGTGGCCGTGCTGATGAGTGACTACAACCTGATTACGGTCCCGGTGGTGGACGAGAACCGGCGGATGATCGGCCTGATCACCGTGGACGACGTGCTGGAGGTCACGCTGCCGGAGGACTGGCGGCGGCGGGAGACGGCACAGCCGCCTGACGCGCACCGTGGCGGGCCCGAAGACGGCGGCGAGCAGTAAGCGGCGCCGAGCGGTGAGCAACCCGACCCCGCCCCAGCAGCCCGGCCCGGCCGAGCCACGGCGCCCCGCGGAGCCGCCCCGCCCAGCCGCAACGCCGCGCCCAGCCACCCCGCCCGGCCCAGCCACCCCGCCCAGCCCAGCCCAGCCACCCCGCCCAGCCGCAACGCCCCGCCCCGCCGAGCCGCAACGCCCGGCTCAGCCAGCCCGCCCGGCCAAGCCACAACGCCCCACTGAGCCGCAACGCCCTGCCGAGCCCGCCCACAGCCTGGCCCCCCCGACGCCGAGCGCGGTGCTGGACGAGGCCCATGTGGGCGATATCCACGGTGCGCTGGGCCGGATCCGGCTGGATCAGGACATCGGCGAGCGGCCGGGCCTACGCCGCCGGCTGATCACGTTCCTGGCCATCATGGGCCCGGGCCTGATCGTGATGGTCGGCGACAACGACGCGGGCGGGGTGTCCACCTATGCGCAGGCCGGGCAGAACTACGGCTACAGCCTGCTCTGGGTGCTGCTGCTGCTCATCCCGGTGCTGGTGGTCAACCAGGAGATGGTGGTCCGGCTCGGCGCGGTCACCGGGGTCGGCCACGCCCGGCTGATCAACGAGCGGTTCGGCCGGTTCTGGGGCTGGTTCAGCGTCGGCGACCTGTTCCTGCTGAACTTTCTGACCATCGTCACCGAGTTCATCGGCGTCTCGCTGGCGCTGCGCTACTTCGGCATCAGCCCGTACATCTCGGTGCCGATCACCGCCGTGGTGCTGGTCATCATCACGGCCAGCGGCAGCTTCGCGCAGTGGGAGCGGGCCATCTTCCTGTTCATCGCGACCAGCCTGGTGCTGTACCCACTGGCCCTGGCGTCACACCCGCACTACAGCCAGGTCGGCTACCACCTGGTCGTGCCGGGGATCCAGGGCGGGGCCAGCTCGACCGCGATCCTGCTCATCATCGCCATCGTGGGCACCACGGTGGCCCCGTGGCAGCTGTTCTTCCAGCAGTCCAACGTGATCGACAAGCGGATCACGCCCCGGTTCATCGGCTACGAGCGGGCCGACACCGTGACCGGCTCGTTCGTGGTGGTAATCGGCGCCATCGCGATCATGGTCGTGGCCGTGTTCGCGGTCCGCGGCACCGACCTGGTCGGCAAGTTTACCGACGCGCTGGGGGTGGCGCACGCGCTGCAGGCGCACGGCTACTGGTACGGGGCCCTGTTCGCCATCGTGCTGCTCGACGCGAGCATCATCGGCGCCTCGGCCGTGACACTGTCCACCAGCTACGCGTTCGGCGACGTGTTCGGCATCAAGCACTCGCTGAACCGGAGCTGGCGGGACGCCAAGCAGTTCTACGCCACGTACACCGCGCTGGTCGTGGTGGCCGCGGCCATCGTGCTCATCCCGCACGCCCCGCTCGGGCTGATCACCACCAGCGTGCAGGCGCTGGCCGGGGTGCTGCTGCCCAGCGCCGCCGTGTTCCTGCTGCTGCTATGCAACGACCCGGAAGTGCTCGGGCCGTGGATGAACAAGCGCTGGCTCAACGTGCTGGCGTGCGTCATCATCGGCGTGCTGCTCGACCTGTCCGGCACGCTCGTGGTCAGCACCGTGTTCCCGCACCTGAACGTCGGCACGGTGGCCGTGGTGATCGGCATCGTGCTGGTCGTGGGCGGCGGCCTCGCGTTCGGCGTGCTGGAGCTCATCCAGCGGCGCGCCGGGCGGGTCCGGCCGCGGACCCAGCTCCCGCAGCTCACCCGCCAGCAGCGGCTGAACTGGCGGATGCCGCCGCTGGCCCTGCTCAAGCCGGTGCAGTGGTCACCGGCCACCAAGCTCGCCATGCTGCTGCTCCGCGGCTACCTGGTCATCTCGGTGGTCCTGCTCGTCGTCAAGGCGGTCCAGCTCGGCAAGTAAATCCCTGGCCGGCCCGGGATCAAATCTGGGCGGCCGATTTGTTGCGCTTAGTACGGCGACGCTACAGTGAGCAGTCGAGTCTGAGCCGCCCGGCACGCGCGTGCCACGCGCCCCAGTGCGAAAACTGAGTGCCCGCAGGCGGCCTGAACGGAGGAGGTGAGGGTCATGCCAGACCGAAGTACCAGCGGTAGTAGTTCGAGTGATCCTCATCCATCCGCGCAGACTTCGCAGCGCTGACCGCGACCCGCGCAGGCAGCTAGCCGCCATCGCCGTCATGTTCTGACGGCTGCTGGCTGGATCCCGAACCTTTTCCCCGGGCACCACCGACGTGCCGGGGCCAGCTTGCCTGAGTTCAACGCGGAAATCGTTATGTATTTAAAGGGTCTTGACCCTGTCTCGGTCGGTGCTGTCTGGCCTGCGCCCGGTCCCCAGCCGCTGGGGAGATCGGGACGCCTGACATGGCTCGTTTCAACTTCACCGGCGCGCCCTGGGCGCGCCTGGCCCGGCTGCCGCAGCGCGTCCGCCCTGCCCTGGGCAGCGCACCACGGGAGGCTGCGGCGCTCGCTTCCGCCGAGCTAGCCACCACGGGCACCGCGGTGCGCGACTCGGCGCACCTGGGTGACATCCACGGCGCGTTCGGCACGGTCCGGGCGGGCGCGCTGGACCGGCCCGCAGGCTGGGGCCAGCGGCTCCGCTACCTGCTGGCCATCATGGGCCCCGGCCTGATCGTGATGGTCGGCGACAACGACGCCGGTGGCGTATCCACCTACGCCCAGGCCGGCCAGGACTACGGCACCCGGCTGCTCTGGGTGCTGCTGCTGCTCGTCCCGGTGCTGATCGTCAACCAGGAGATGGTGGTCCGGCTCGGCGCGGTGACCGGGGTCGGGCACGCCCGGCTGATCCACGAGCGGTTCGGCCGGTTCTGGGCCACGTTCTCGGTCGGCGACCTGGTCCTGGTCAACGGGCTGACCATCGTCACCGAGTTCATCGGCGTCGCGCTGGCCGGCAGCTACTTCGGGGTGCCGCGCTGGCTCAGTGTGACTGGGGCGGCCGCCGTGCTGGTCGCGTTCGTCGCCTCGGGGAGTTTCCGCCGCTGGGAGCGCTGGATGTACGCGCTGATCGCGGCCAACGTGGTGCTGATCCCGCTGGTGCTGGCCGCGCACCCGCGGGTCGCCCCGGTGGCCCGCGGCTTCCTGCTGCCCGGGCTGCCCGGCGGGCTGAACGCGGGCGTGCTGCTGCTCATCATCGCGATCGTAGGCACCACGGTGGCGCCCTGGCAGCTCTTCTTCCAGCAGTCCAACGTGGTGGACAAGCGGATCACCCCGCGCTGGATCAGCTACGAGCGCGCCGACACGGTGATCGGCTCGTTCGTAGTCGTGTTCGGCGCCGCCGTGATCATCGCGGTGACCGCGTTCGCCTTCGCGGGCACCGCGCTGCACGGGCACTTCACCGACGCCGGCGGCGTGGCCCGCGGGCTGGCCGTCACCCTCGGCCAGCACACCGGCGGCCTGTTCGCGATCCTGCTGCTGGACGCGTCGCTGATCGGTGCGGCCGCGGTCACCCTGGCCACCTCGTACGCGCTCGGCGACATCGCCGGGGCCAAGCACTCGCTGCACCGGTCGCTGCGGGACGCGCCGCTGTTCTACGGGGCGTACGCGTTCTTCCTGGCCGCCGCGGCCACCGTGGTGCTCATCCCGGGCGCGCCGCTCGGCCTGATCACCGAGGGCGTGCAGGCGCTGGCCGGGGTGCTGCTGCCGTCCGCCACGGTGTTCCTGGTGCTGCTGTGCAACGACCGGGCGGTGCTCGGCCCATGGGTCAACAAGCCCTGGCTGAACGCGGTGGCCGGGTTCATCATCGGCGTGCTGGTGCTGCTGTCGCTGGTGCTCACCGCGGCCACCCTGTTCCCGCACCTGTCCGGCGGGCAGCTGGCCACGATGCTGGCCGGCGGGGTGGCGCTGGGCGTGCTGGCGGTGGCCAGCTGGGCCGCGGCCCGGTTCCTGCCCCGCCGGGCGCCCCGCCGCGGGCTGCCCGACGACCCGGAGGCCGAGCTGGGCACCGGCGTGGTGCTGGCCGCGCAGCGGCTGACCTGGCGGATGCCGCCGCTGGCCGAGCTGCCCCGGCCGGCCTGGTCGCCGGGCCGCAAGCTGGGCATGCTCACGCTCCGGCTCTACCTGGTGGTCGCCGTGTCGCTGGTCATCGTCAAGATCGTCCAGCTGTCCCTGGCGCACTGACCCGCGTCGGCCCGTTAGCGGTGTACTTCCATGCCCTTATAGGGGCAGCGAAGTACACCGCTAACAGGCGATCTGCCTGTCGCGGAGGTCGGCGATCTCGGCCGGCGAGTAGCCCAGGCTGGTCAGCACGGCCTCGGTATCGCTGCCGGGGACCGGCGGCGGGTCCGGGACGGCGGCCGGGGTGCGGCTGAACCGGGGCGCGGGCGCGGGCTGGCGCACGCCGCCGACCTCGATGAATGTGCCGCGCGCCACGTTGTGCGGGTGCCCGGGCGCGTCGGCCATGCTGAGCACCGGGGTTACGCAGGCGTCCGAGCCGTCGAACACTTCGATCCACTCGGCTTGGGTCCTGCCCGCGAACGCCGCGGTCAGCCGCTCCCGCAGCGCGGGCCAGCCGGCCGGGTCGAGCTGCGGCGGCAGATCCGAGACGTCCAGCCCGAGCCGCTGTATCAGCTCGGCGTAGAACTTCGCTTCCAGCGCGCCGACCGCGACGAACTTGCCGTCCGCGGTCCGGTAGGTGTCGTAGAACGGCGCGCCGCCGTCCAGCAGGTTGCTGCCCCGCTCGTCGCGCCAGGCGCCCCCCGCCCGCAGCCCGTGGATGAACGTGGCCAGCAGCGCCGACCCGTCCACCATGGCCGCGTCCACCACCTGGCCGTGGCCGGACCGCTCCCGTTCCAGCAGCGCGGCCAGCACGCCCACCGCCAGCAGCATGCCGCCGCCGCCGAAGTCGCCCAGCAGGTTCAGCGGCGGGACCGGCCGCTCCCCGGCCCGGCCGATCGGGTCCAGGCTGCCCGCCACCGCGATGTAGTCGATGTCGTGCCCGGCCGCTCCGGCCAGTGGCCCGTCCTGCCCCCAGCCGGTCATCCGCGCGTAGACCAGCCGCGGGTTCCGCTCCAGGCACACCTCCGGGCCGACGCCGAGCCGCTCCGCCACCCCCGGGCGGTATCCCTCGACCAGCACGTCCGCCGCATCCAGCAGGCGCAGCAGCACGGCCAGGCCGGCCGGGTCCTTCAGGTTGAGCCGGATTGACCGGCGGCCCCGGACCAGCGGATCGGTGGGCCGCACCACCGGATGGCCGGCCGCCCCGGGCCGGTCCACCCGCAGCACGTCCGCGCCGAGATCGGCCAGCACCATGCAGCCGAACGGCGCGGGCGCCAGGCTCTCCAGCTCGATCACCCGCACGCCATGCAATGGCCCCATAAACCACCCCTTTTGCTGAACGCCAGTGCGGCTGCCGCCTCGGCCGAGCCTAGTGCGCGGCCCCGGCCGGAGTTTCGTGCCTCTTCACCCGGCGGCTACTTGGTGGTACGGCGTGGCTGTGAGACTGTGCGCCGACCGCAACGAGAAGGGAGCCCCAGGATGACTTCCAGGTCGAGTAGGCCCAGCCCGAGCCGGCGGAGCGTGCTCAAGGGCGGACTGGCCGCTGGTGCGTTAGCGGGCACCGGGGCGTGGCGGTTCGCGCCGGGGCACCAGTCCGGCCACCTCCGGCAGCCGGATTCGCTGCCCTATCCCAGGCTGCCGGCCGGCACCGACACGATCCCGCAGATCGAGCACATCGTCATTCTGATGATGGAGAACCACTCCTACGACAACAAGCTCGGCATGCTGCGGCGGCCCGGCGCGGATGGCTTCCGGCCCGGCCGCGATGGCCTGCCGCTGGCCAGCAACCCGTACGCCAACGGGGAGATCCAGCACGCGTTCCGGATGCCCACCACCTGCCAGCTCGACGGGCACCCGGCGCAGGACTGGCTGGCCAGCCACGTGCAGTTCGACAATGGCCGGAACGACGGCTTCGTCGAGTCCAGCAGCGGCCCGGTGGCCATGGGCTACTGGGAGCAGGCCGACCAGCCGTTCTACTACTCGCTGGCCTCGGTGTTCCCGATCTCGGACCGCTACTTCTGCTCGGTGCTCGGCCAGACCTACCCGAACCGGCGGTACCTGATCTCGGCCACGTCGATCGGCCAGGTGGACGACACCACGCCCGCGCTCACCGACTACCCGGCGAACGGCACCATCTTCGACCGGCTGGACGCGCAGAACATCACCTGGCGGGACTACTACACCGACCTGGCCACGGTCGAGCTGTACCCGGAGCTGTACCTGAAGAACGTAGGCAGCAAGGTGCTGCCGATCACCGCGTTCTACACCGATGCCGCGGCTGGCACGCTGCCCAGCGTGTGCCTGGTCGAGCCGGACTACTCCACCCAGTCCGAGGAGAACCCGCAGAACATCGCGGTCGGCGAGCAGTTCGCCGCCGGGGTCATCAACGCGGTGATGTCCGGCCCGGCCTGGGACCGGACACTGCTGATCTGGACCTACGACGAGCACGGCGGCTACTACGATCATGTGCCGCCGCCGCCCGCGCTGGCCCCGGACAACATCCCGCCCGCGGTGCCGGCCGGGGAGTCCGCCTACGACGGGTTCCACCGGTACGGGTTCCGGGTGCCGTTCGCGATGGTCTCCCCGTGGGCCCGCCGCGACTACATCTCGCACCAGGTCGGGCGACCACACCAGCATCTGCGCGCTGATCGAGGCCAAGTGGAACCTGCCCGCGATGACGCTGCGGGACGCCAATGCGCACCCGTTGCTGGACCTGCTCGACCTGCGCTACCCGGCGTTCCGCACCCCGCCGCCGCTGGCCCAGCCGCTGCTGGCCTCCGACCCTGGGGCGATGGCGTGCAGCACCAGTGGCCCGGGGACGATACCCGCGCCGGGCTCGGTCAGCCCGGCGCCGTAACCCCGGCCGAACCGTCGGCGGTGCAGCGTATTCTCGCAGCATGCGCGGTTACACGCAGGACAAGGACGCCTACCTGAAGCGGCTGCGCCGCATCGAGGGCCAGGTGCGCGGTTTGCAGCGGATGGTCGAGGAGGACGTCTACTGCATCGACGTGCTCACCCAGGTGTCCGCGGTGACCCGGGCTCTGCAGGCGGTGGCGCTCGGGCTGCTCGAAGAGCACCTTGGCCACTGCGTGACCGAGGCCGTCCAGGCGGGTGGCGACGAGGGCCGGGAGTCGGTGCGCGAGGCCGCCGCGGCCATCTCCCGGCTGGTCAAGTCCTAGCAGTGCTAGCCCGGGGGACGACCCCCCGGCCCCCCCGATCGGCGCTTCGCACCGCGGTTGGTCAGGACCCGGGGTCGCGTGCCCAGTCGTGTTCCGGGTCGGCCAGCCGGGCGAACGCGCGCAGGTTGGCCAGGCTTTCACCGCGCTTGACCCGCCACGCCCACTCGCGGCGGATCGACGACGCGAAGCCGATGGCCAGCGCCGGGTCGAAGTTGTCGTCCGAGTAGGTCAGCACGCAGCCCAGGATCCGGTCCACCTCGGCGGTGTCCACCGAGCTCAGCGGCAGCCGCCCGACCAGGTACACGTCGCCGGTCGGGTCGAGCGCGAAGTGCACCCCGTACATGCGCCCGTTGCGTTCCAGCAGGAACCGGTAGAACTGCGCGTGGTTCTCGTCCGGCTGGCGGCAGAAGAACGCCTCCACGTGCAGGCTGTGCCGGCCGGCGATGAGCCAGGTCATCGTGGCCAGCTTATGCTGCCCCTCGAGCCGGACCAGGAAACTGCCCGGCTGCGGACTCTGCCAGCTCACCCCGAGCTCGGCCAGCGCGGCCTCGATGGCTTTGGCGGCGGCCTCCCGAGTCCCCGGTGCCGGGCCGCTGGCTGGCTCACTCATGCCTCACCATCCAACCAGCAGCTCCGCCAAGCACCGACACTCGGCCGCGCCGGCCGTCGCGCACTTTTCACGTGAGTGGTGCGGATGAACGCCCGTTTTGTCCGGAATAGCGGTACCGGATACGTGAAAAGTGGATGCAGACTGGCAGAGGCGGGATCAGGAAGGCAGCGCGCGGGCCGTGGCGGGGGCGTTGCTCATCGCGCCGGCGTACACGCCGAGCAGCCGGTCCACGGTGCGCGACCAGCCGAACCGGGCCGCGTGCGCGACGCCGCCGCGGGCCAGTGCCTCGCGCTGGCCGGGCGTGCCGATCAGCTCCCGCAGCGCCCGCGCGTAGCTGGCTGGGTTGTGGTCATCCACCAGGATGCCCGACTCGCCGTGCTTGACCGCGGTGCGCAGTCCGCCCACCGCCGCGGCGATGACCGGCGTGCCGCACGCCTGGGCTTCCATCGCGACCAGCCCGAACGACTCGGAGTGCGACGGCACCATGACCACGGTCGCGGCCCGGTACCAGTCGGCCAGCTCGGCCTGCGGGCATGGCGGCTCCAGCCGGACCAGGTGGGCGATGCCCAGGCGGCGGGCCAGCTCGGTCAGGCCGTCCGGGTCGGCCCGGCCGGTCCCGCTCGGGCCGCCGACGAACACCAGGCTGAGCCGGCTGGCCAGCTCCGGGTCGCGGTGCACCAGCTGGGCCGCGGCGTGCAGCACGATGTCCGGGGCCTTGAGCGGCTGCACCCGGCCGGCGAACACGATCACCACCCCGTCGGCGGGCAGCCCCAGCCGCCGCCGGGCCGCGGCGGCCGGACCGGGCTGGAACACCGACAGATCGACTCCGGGGTTGACCGTCCACACCTTGGCCGGGTCGGCGCCATACAGCCCGACCAGCTGGTGTGCTTCCTCGTCGGTGTTGGCCACCAGCCGGTCCGCGGTGGACACGACCTCGGTCTCGCCACGCAGCCGCACCTCTGGCTCGGCCTGGTCGCCGCGGGCCAGCGCCGCGTTCTTCACCAGGCCCAGGGTGTGCATGGAATGCACCAGCGGTACCCCCCAGCGCTGCCGGGCCACCAGGCCCACCTGGCCGGACAGCCAGTAGTGCGCGTGTACCAGGTCATACCGGCCGGGCGCGAAGCCCGCCTCGGCGCGCAGCACCTCGAACGTGAAATGGCACAGCTGAGCAGGCAGGTCGGCCTTGTCCAGCTCCTCGAACGGGCCGGCCTGCACATGCCGGACCAGCACGCCGGGCGCGAGTTCGGCCTCGGGCGGGGCGTCACGGGATACCGCCCGGGTGAAGATCTCGACCTCAACGCCGCGGCCAGCCAGCCGCTTGGCTACCTCGACCACGTAGACGTTCAGGCCCCCGGCGTCCCCGGTACCTGGCTGTTCCAGCGGCGAGGTATGCACACTGATGGTCGCGATCCGCCGGGGGAAGCGTGGCGGCACGGGCATGCACCTCCGCTGACTGAACCACCGGACAAGGCAGGTGATTCCCGGAGAGAACTAATGGACGGGAGTGGCGCAGCTAGATGCTCGGCTGACCGGGCTGGCCTGCTGGTGGCCCCGATAGGCTCGGGAGCATGACGACGCTGGTGCTGCTGCGGCATGGGGAGAGTACGTGGAACGCGGAGGGCCTGTTCACCGGGTGGGTGGACGTGGGCCTCTCGGAACGGGGCGCGGCCGAGGCGGCGACCGGTGGCAAGCTGCTCCGCGAGTCGGGCCTGCGGCCCGATGTGGTGCACACGTCGGTGCTGACCCGGGCCATCCAGACCGCGCACCTCGCGCTGCAGGAAGCCGGCCTGCTCTGGCTGCCGGTCCGCCGGTCCTGGCGGCTGAACGAGCGGCACTACGGGGCGCTGCAGGGCAAGAACAAGGCGCAGACCCGCGCGGAGTTCGGCGAGGAGCAGTTCATGCTGTGGCGCCGGTCCTACGACGTACCGCCGCCGCCGCTTCCGGACGACGATGAGTACTCCCAGGCGGCGGATCCGCGCTACGCGCTGCTGCCGCCGGACCTGCTGCCCCGTACCGAGTGCCTCAAGGACGTGCTCGGCCGGCTGCTGCCGTACTGGCTGGACGCCATCGTGCCTGACCTGGCCGTGGACCGGACCGTGCTCGTCGTCGCGCACGGCAACTCGCTACGTGCCCTGGTCAAGCACCTGGACGGCGTCTCCGACGAGGAGATCGCTGAGCTGAACATCCCGACCGGGATCCCGCTCGTCTACGAACTCGGCGCGGACTACCGGCCCAAGGTGCCGGGCGGCCGCTACCTCGATCCGCAGGCCGCGGTGGCCGCCGCCGCGGCGGTGGCAAATCAGGGCCGCTGACCGCCTGCGGCGGGTTACGTCCGGATCCCTGGCTATATGCCGGTTAAATCCAGGATGACCAGGCCCCGGCCGCTGTGTGAATTGATGGGGAACACGGCCGCGCCGCGCCGGCCGGCCGCGACGCGGCGGGCCGCTCCCGCTTACCATCAAACTGTGTGCGTGCAGGTGGCGCTGAACATGACGGGAGCCCGCGCGGCATGAAGATCCGTAAGGCGGTCAAGGCCCACCCTGGCCGGGATCTGTCCATGGAACGCCGTCCGCCCGCACGGCTGCCGGCCGGCATCGCGGCCGTGCTCTCCGTGCTGTCCTCCTCAGCCGTGGTCATCGACAGCGAGGACCGGGTGCTCCGGGCCAGTGCGGCCGCCCGCTCGTTCGGCCTGGTGAAGGGCGACCGGCTGATGGTCGGCGAGTTGCTGGCCCTGGCCCGCCAGGTGCGCCGGGACGGCGAGATCCGGGAAGGCGAGATCGAGGTGGCCGGCACCAAGTTCGGCGGCCGGACGACCAGCTTCGCGGTCCGGGTGGCGCCGCTCGGGTCCGGGGTGGGCGGCGGCGGCCTGGTGCTGCTGCTGGCCGAGGACCAGACCGAGAGCCGCCGGGTGGAAGAGGTCCGGCGGGATTTCGTGGCCAACGTGAGCCACGAGCTCAAGACGCCGGTCGGCGCGCTGGCGCTGCTGGCCGAGACGGTCGAGGATGCCGCCGATGACCCGGAAGCGGTGCGCCGGTTCGCCGGCCGGATGCGGCACGAGGCATCCCGGCTGACCAAGCTGGCCCAGGACCTGATCACGCTGTCCCGCATCCAGGCGGCCGAGCCCATCCCGGACCCGATTCCGGTCGACCTGTCCATCGTGGTGGCCGAGGCGCTGGACCGGTGCCGGATGAAGGCCAGCGCGCACGGCATCGACCTGGAAGCCAAGGGCGACCCCGGGCTGGTCGTGCTGGGCGACGAGGACCTGCTGGTCAACGCGCTGCGCAACCTGCTGGAGAACGCGGTCGCGTACAGCCCCGAGCAGACCAGGGTGGTGGTCAGTACCACCCGGGTGGTCGATGATCTGGTCGAGATCAGCGTGGCCGACCAGGGCATCGGCATCCCGCAGCGGGACCTGGAGCGGATCTTCGAGCGGTTCTACCGGGTTGACCCGGCGCGGTCCCGGGCCACCGGCGGGACCGGTCTCGGCCTGGCCATCGTCAAGCACGTGACCGCGGCGCACGGCGGCAAGGTCACGGTGTGGAGCAAGGTGGGCGAAGGGTTGACGTTCACCTTGCGGCTGCCTATCGCGAATCGGCCACGGGCTGCGGCCGGGAACTCCGAGCCACCCGCAGCGACACCTGCCAGGGAGGCCCTGCAATGACCCGCGTACTCGTGGTCGAGGACGAGGAATCGTTCAGCGATGCGCTGTCCTACATGCTGCGGAAAGAGGGCTTCGAGGTCGCGGTCTGCCCGACCGGCCCGGACGCGCTGGACACGTTCGACCGGGACGGCGCCGATGTGGTGCTGCTCGACCTCATGCTGCCCGGGCTGCCGGGCAGCGAGGTGTGCCGCACGCTGCGCGAGAGGTCCAACGTGCCGGTCATCATGCTGACCGCCAAGGACAGCGAGATCGACAAGGTGGTCGGCCTGGAACTCGGCGCGGACGACTACGTCACCAAGCCGTTCTCGTCCCGCGAACTGGTCGCCCGGATGCGCGCCGTGTTGCGCCGCCGTGGCGAGCCGGAAGACGCCGCGATCACTACGCTGGAGTCCGGCCCGGTGCGGATGGACGTGGACCGGCATGTGGTCACCGTCCGTGGCAGCCAGGTCCAGCTCCCGCTCAAGGAGTTCGAGCTGCTCGAGGTGCTGCTGCGGAACACCGGGCGGGTGCTCACCCGGATGCAGCTCATCGACCGGGTCTGGGGCGCCGACTATGTCGGCGACACCAAGACGCTGGACGTGCACATCAAGCGGCTCCGCGCCAAGGTCGAGCTGGACCCGGGCAATCCGCGGCACATCATCACCGTGCGCGGTCTTGGCTACAAATTCGAGCCAGGCAGCTAACGCCGTTACGACGTGGCGGTCGCGCTGGGGGAGGGCGTTGCGGTGGCCGATGCAGCGCCGTGATGGTGCTTCTTGGCCGCGGTCGTGGGGGTCGGCGACGGCGCCGGCGAGTAGGTGTAGTAGGCCGACGCCTTGGGGAGCACCGGCACGAACAGGGTCACGCTGCCGGCGTTCTGGAACCTGAGCACCAGCCGGATGTTGCGGCCGCTGGCCAGGGTGTGCGTCAGGCCGGTCAGTACGACCTGCGGTTCCGGGCCGGTCAGCAGCTCGGTCCGGCTCCGCTCCAGGGTGACCCCCCCGGCGGGCAGCGTGACCGAGGTGGCGGTGCCCGGTGCCGACATGCTGACCAGGCGGTCCTTCGCCCCGGTGTTGACGATGGCCAGGAACACGCTGGCTGAGCCGCCCGCGGGCAGCGACGCGTTCAGCGGCGCGCCCAGGACGAACACGTTACGGATCGCGATGAAGCCTTGCCCGGTGGCGGAGGGAACCGCCTTGCTCGCCCCGGCCACGGGCGGGTGCCATTGCAGCACCGGCGCGTTCAGGCCTGCTTCGCATCCGGCGAGCAGCGGGATGGCCACCACCGCGACGATGGCGCAGGCCCGGCGGGCGGCGACGGTGGAGCTACGGCCACGGAGCAGCATGACCTGCTCTCCTCAGAATTCGAGTCAGGTACCTGGGACGCCGGACAGCGTATCGGCATCCGGCGTGGCCGGTACGGCCGGCCCTGCCGTGGCGTGGGCCGGCTTACCGCTACCGGTCAGGCGGCGCGGCCGGCTGGCTGATTCGCGGCCAGGACCGACGCGCCGGGGTCGTCCAGGCTCTGCGGCGCGGCGTGGCCCAGCATGCGCAGGCTGTCGCCAAGCTGGACGGGCGGCCCGAGGTTCTTCTGCACGCTGCGTACCGAGCCGACCTGGTTGACCAGGACCACGGTCAGCCCGGACGGGTGGTAGGCCATGGTGAGCGCGTGATGAGTATCGCTGGCCACAGTGATCGCCGCCGTCTTGCCCTGGGCTTTGGCCATCGCCTTGACCTCGCTCACCGAGCGGCCCACCGCGATCAGGTACACGGCGACGTTCACGGCGGTGGCCTGGCGGCTGACCTGCTCGGCCGCGGCCGCGCAATGGCAGCCGTCCGGGACCAGCGCGAGCACCGCGGTCTGCACCGAGCTCAGCGGGACGGCCTTGCCATCAGCCAGCACGCTGCCGGACGGTAGCGGGCCGTCGATCGCGCCGACCCCGGGACTGGCCGACTGGGGGGTGGTCGGCGCCTGCGTCTGGGTGACCGGGGCGTCGGCCCGCCGGGTGGTGAACATGGTGAGCAGCGTCCCGGCTAGCAGGGTGAGGGCGAGGCAGCTGGCCAGCAGCGGCAGCACCATCCCGTCCCGGGCGATCGGGCCGCCCAGCCGCCGGAGCAGCCGCTGCCTGCGCAGTGCGCGCAGCTCGCGGTGATACGCCTGGACATCGCGATCGAGCTCCCTGGCATCGTCAGGGATCTCGATGTCAACCGGGGGCAGGCCATAATCGTCCCGCTCCGGTTCCCCACCTCTGCTCACGAGCATCTTCTCCGGCGTGCGCTGCCTCGTTGCTCTCCCAGTATGTGCCTGCGCCCCCGCTGTGGGCACTGTTGCGGGCAACCAGATTCGCCCAGGTGCGGGTGCACCCAGACCGGGCCGGAGTTGGGCATCTGGCCGAAATCGGCCGGGATCCCGCGTATCCGGCAGGGTTGACAGGCAGGTCAGCGGCCCGGCCGACACGCCCCACGGCCCGCTTTGGAGGCCATCTAAAGGCGTACTGACCTGCGCGTTTATCGTTAACGTCAGGTCGAGTGCCCCGTTAGTCGTGCTAAGATTGCCTTAGCGGAAGGGGTATGTGCCACATGACTTTTAAGGTCGGCGACACGGTCGTCTACCCCCACCATGGGGCTGCTCGCATCGAGGAGATCGAGACCCGTTCGATCAAGGGCCAGGACAAGACGTACCTGGTCCTGAAGGTTGACAAGGGTGACCTGACCGTACGCGTCCCGGCGGACAACGCCGAGCTGGTAGGCGTGCGGGACGTTGTCGGGCAGGAAGGGCTGGAGAGGGTGTTCGAGGTGCTGCGCGCCCCGCACACCGAGGAACCGACCAACTGGTCACGACGGTACAAGGCCAACCTTGAGAAGCTCGCTTCTGGCGACGTGAACAAGGTAGCCGAGGTCGTCCGCGATCTGTGGCGCAGGGACCGCGAGCGTGGTCTGTCGGCCGGCGAGAAGCGCATGCTGGCCAAGGCACGGCAGATCCTGGTGAGCGAGCTTGCCCTCGCCGAGAAGACCAACGAGGACAAGGCAGAGGCGCTGCTCGACGAGATCCTCGCCTCCTGAGCCCAGATGGCCGGTGCACTGCCCCGGGTAGGGGTCGGCACAGACGTCCATCCGTTCGATGCTGGCCGCCCGCTCTACCTGGCTGGCTTGCTCTGGCCAGGTGAGCGCGGGCTGACCGGGCACAGTGACGGCGATGTGGCGGCACATGCCGCGTGTGACGCGCTGCTGTCCGCGGCCGGACTTGGCGATCTTGGTGTCAACTTCGGCACGTCCGAGGCCAGGTGGGCGGGTGCGGCCGGTACCACCTTGCTGCGCGCTACCGCCGGCCTGGTCACCGGGGCCGGATTCGAGATCGGGAACGTCGCCATCCAGGTCATCGGGGAGCGGCCCAAGCTGGCCCCGCGCCGGACGGAAGCGGAGAAGGTGCTGTCCGAGGCGCTCGGCGGCGTCCCGGTCAGCCTGTCCGGCACGACCACCGATGGCCTGGGGCTGACCGGCCGTGGCGAAGGCCTGGCCGCGATCGCCACCGCGCTGGTCTCCGCTCCCCAGCCGCAGGACTAGTTCGCCGCCACCTCTGGCGCGGGCCGGCCAGCTGGGCCGCGCCTGGCGGCGAACAGCCCGCTGGCCAGCAGCGCCACGACCAGCACCACCGTGCACACGGCAGCGGCCACGCCGTAACCTACATATGTCGGGTAGGCGTGGCCGGGCGGAATGGACAGCGCCAGCAGGGTCGCGCTGAGCGCGCTGCCGATCGCGTAGGCGACGGTGCGGGCCAGCTGATAGAAGCTGATCGCGCTGCCTGTCTCGTGGGCCGGCACGCTGCTGGTGATCTGCAGCGGGTTGACCGCGTACACGCAGCCAACCCCGAACCCGTCGAGCGCCATGGCCAGCACGATCTGCCAGTACGAGTCGCGGGCCAGGCCGAACAGGACCATCGACGCGATCAGCAGCACGCAACTGCCCGCCACAACCAGCTCGGCCGAACCGCGCCGGGCCAGCGGCCGGACGACCCGGGCGGCGGCGAAACTGGCCAGCGAGAACGGGGTCAGCATCAGCCCGGCCACGACGACCGGAGCGCCGAAGCCGTACCCCACGGCGGGCGGCGTCTGCACGTAGCGGACGACCAGCGGCCCCAGCGGGTAGAAGCCGACCGCCACCAGGAACGCGGTCACGTTGGCCGCCAGCACCGGCCTTCGGCGGAGCAGCCGCAGGTCGATCACCGGATGCCGGGCCCGCAATTCGACGGCGGCCCAGATGGTCAGCAGGGCCGGCGAAAGCGCAGCACAGGCCAGGGTCGGCGGGCTCAGCCAGCCCCAGGCCGGCCCCTGGGCCAGCACGAGCAGCAGCCCGGCGATGCCCAGCGCGAGCAGCGCCGCTCCGGCCGGGTCCAGGCGCGCCGAGCGGGCCGGGCTCGGCGGCAGCACCACCGCCGCCGCGACCAGGGCCACCGCACTGAGCGCGGCCACCAGCCAGAACGGCGCGCCGACCCCCAGGTACTGCGCGAGCAGCCCGACCAGCGGGTACCCGATGCCAATCCCGGCCGCGGTGGTGACCCCAATCAGCGCGATGGCCGGCCTGGCCTGCCCGGCGGGCAGGTCGTCGCGGGCTATCGCGGTGGCCAGTGGGACCAGGCCGAAGCCCGCGCCCTGCAGTGCCCGGCCGATCAGGAACACGGCGAAGCCGGCTGGCAGCGCCGAGAGCACGCAGCCCGCCAGCATCACGGCCACCGTGGCGATGGTCACCGGGCGGCGGGCCCGCCCGTCGCCCAGCCGGCCCAGGACCGGGGTGAGCACCGCCCCGGTCAGCAGCGAGATGGTGAGCGCCCACTGTGACGCGGCCAGCGACACGTGGTCTGATCGCTGGATGGTGGGCAGCAGCGGGGTGCCGAGGCTGGCTACCGCGGTGGACTCCACCGCGAGGAACACCAGCACGGCCCGCAGCGCCCGCGGCGAGCTGGTCATGAGACCGACGCTAAGCACGTCAGCTTATGCTGTCCAAGACCAGTTTCTACATATCCTTATAACTGGATTGACATATGGATCTGCTCCAGCTGCGCTACTTCCAGGCTGTCGCCCGGCATGAGCACGTCAGCCGGGCGGCCGGTGAGCTGCGGGTCGCGCAGCCCGCGCTGAGCCGCTCGATCGCGCGGCTGGAGGCCGAGCTCGGCGTTCCGCTGTTCGAGCGGCGTGGGCGGCGGGTGGCGCTCAACCGCTTCGGTACCGCGTTCCTGGCCCGGGTGAGCATCGCGCTCAGCGAGCTTGACCAGGCCCGGCAGGAACTCGACGACGCGGCCGGGCTGGCCCGGGGTAGCGTGGCGCTGGCCGCTGAGACGCTGCGCACCGTCACCGATCTCACCGCCAGCTTCCTGGCCAGCCACCCCGGCGTCAGCTTCCGGCTCTACCAGTCACCCGCACCGGTGATGTCCGCTCAGCTGCAGGCCGGCCAGGTCGACCTCTGCCTGGCCTCCCAGCCACTACCCGGGGCATCTGTCCAGGCTGAGGACCTGGTCACCGAGGAAGTACTGCTCGGCGTGCCCCGCTCGCACCGGCTGGCCGCGCGCCGCCGGACCCGCGTCGGGGACCTGGCCGCCGAACCGTTCGTCACCACCCGGCCCGGCTACTGGCAGCGGGCTCTGACCGACCAGTTGTTCGCCCCGCTCGGCCACCCGCCCATCATCGCCTGCGAAGGCGACGAACCATACGCCATCCGCGGCCTGATCAGCGCGGGGGTGGGCATCGGGCTGCTGCCCGCCATGGCCCGGCACACCGCCCGGCCGCCGGTCGGCTGGCTCCATCTCGACGCGCCGGGCTGCCGGCGCACGCTGCGCATCGCCTGGCGGCAGGACGTTTATCTTTCTACGGCCGCCCGGCAGTTCCGCGACTTCGCGGTCAGCCACTTTGCCCGGCAGCCCGCCGTGGATTAGTTGGGGGTAGCGGACTAGGCCCTAGTGCGGGTACAGGCCGCGCAGGTAATCCGGGCCGTAGTGCCGCTCCAGGTCGGCTACGGTCTCCTCGATGTCCGCCTGGACGCTCTTGACAATCTGGGCGGTGGAGGGCAGCACCTCGGGGTGCCAGGTGGCGGGGTTCCACAGCTCCGAGCGTAGGAACGCCTTGGGGCAGTGGTAGAACACCTCCTGCACCTCGACCAGCAAGGCCAGCTGCGGGCGGCTGCCTCGGACGATCATGTCGTCGAAGAACGGCGCCTCACGGATCAGCCGGGCCCGGCCGTTGATCCGCAGCGTGTCCCCCCGCCCGGGCACCAGGAACAGCAGCCCGACCTGTGGGTTGCTGAGGATGTTGACGAACCCGTCGAAGCGGTGGTTGCCGTTCCGGTCCGGGATCGCGACCGTCGCGTCGTCCAGCGGCCGGGCGAAGCCCGGCGGATCGCCCTTGGGTGACACGTCACAGCTACCGTCGGGGGCGGCCGTCGCGATCAGGCAGAACGGCGATGCGGCCAGCCACTCCCGGTCCCGCTCGTGCAGCACCGGGCGGACCTTGGTCGCCGACCGCTGATTCGGCCCGCCGAACATCTCGCGGAGCTCGGCCTCCGAGGTCACCTCGACAAGCTCAGACGTCTTGGGCATCGGCGCATCCTCAGGCTGGTGCGGACGGGTTCTATTCAGCCTAAGCCGGCCCCGGGACCGGCCGCCGTCGCCGGGTGGTGCGGTCGCCCGCAATCCCACTGGCCTAACGCCGCGAAGATGATCATGTGGTCACCGGCGGGCAGCAGGAAGTCCCGCTCAACCACGCGGATGTTTCATCCATCGTCACCGGCGGCTCTCAGGCAACGCATGGATGATTCGCTCACGCGCACCTGACCGCCTGAATGAATCAGCCACGCAGTTGAAGACGGGGCCGAGCACCGGGGCAGCCCGCGCCGCACATCAACAGCCAACTCGTTGCCGGTGGAGGCACTGCGCAGGTGCGGTGGATCAGGAGTCCGCGTCGGTGTCGTCCTCGGGCGGGGTGGGTGTGCTGCGCAGCCGGTCGAAGTGCGGCGACGGCGCGGGCACCGGGGCGCGCATCGACTGGTGCGGGACGTGAATGGTGCCCGCGCCCAGCGGCTCACCCGGGCTGGCCGGCCGGTCGGCCTCGGACGATGGGGCCGGCACCGCTCCGTTTTCGCCCGGGGGCGTCTCGTCCGTCGTACTGGCAGCCGGCTGCAGCCGTGGGCTCGTCCCGGGTCGGCTCGTCCTCGGCTGGCTCGTCGTCGCTCGGCTCGTCCTCGGCTTGGTCTGCAGAGCTGGCGGGGGCAGTGCCGCTGGGCTCAGTCTCGGTGGCCGCACTGTCGGTGGGCCCGCTGTCGATGGGCCCGGCAACAATGGGCTCAGCGTCGGCGGGCTTGGTCCCGGTGCCCGCGGCGCTCTCGGCTCCTTGGTTCGCCGCGCCGTTGCCGGCCCGGCCACTGGCAGCCGACCCAGCGTCAGCCGACGCGATGCCATTCGGCTCTGTGCCAGCCGGCCCGGAGTCGGCGGAGCCGTTGGCCGCAGGCCGCTGCCCGGCTGTCCCGTTGCCGGCCGCCCCGTTCTGGTGGCCCGGGTCCTGGCGGCTCGGGCCGGCCAGCCGGCCCCGGTGGGCGTGGTGCTGTCCGCTGCCCTGCTCGCGGTGTGACTGGTGCCACCCGCCTTGGTGCCGGCTGGCGGTGCGCTGGCGGGCTTGGCGGCGCCTGGGGTTGCGTCGGTCGCAGCCGTGTCGGCCGGGGATGTGCTGGTGGGCTTGGTGTTGGCTGCGGTTGCGCTGGCCGCCTTCGTTTCGGCTGTGGTTGCACCGGCCGCGCTCGTTTCGGCTGTGGTTGCACCGGCCGCGCTCGTTTCGGCCGCGGATGCGACGGCCGGCTTGGTGTCGGCCGGGCTGGGAACGGGCTCGTCGGCGGGGACACGCTCCCGGGCGGGCTGCGGCGGCACTGGGCGGGCGATGGGGACAGTACTGGCCGGGGCCGGGCTGGCGGCGCGGGCGGTGGCCGGAGCAGCGCTGCCCGGGGCGGGGCTGGCCGGGACCGGGGCCGGGCTGGGCGGCGTGGGCGTGGCGTGGGCTGCAGCTGGGGCTGGGGTGGTGCTGGGCTGGGCCGAGACAATGCGGGCGGTCCCGCCAGCGAGCAAGGCGTCCAGCCCGATGCGGTTCCCGGCCCGGGCTGAGTCGGCCGGCGCTCGGCTGGCTGTGGCCGGGTCGGCTGTGGCCGGGTCGGGAGTGGCCGGGCCAGTGGGGGCCGGGGTAGCGGGCAGGCCGGCGGCTGGGCTAAGCCGGGCCCGCCGGAACTCGCGCAGCATGGACAGCAACAGGCTGAACGCGATCAGCAGCAGGGCCCAGGGCAGCACGGCCGCGGTTACCGCGGCGGGCCGGTGCGGGATGTGCGGGTGCAGTGCGTGCAGCACGCCACCGGCGGCCATCGCGGCCAGCAGCAGCAGCGTGATCAGCCACGAGTAGCCGCGCCGCCACCAGCCGGCGCCGCGCAGCGACAGCACCGCGGCCAGCGCCACCACCAGCAGCGCGTCGAAGATGACCGGGAAGACCCGGGCCAGTGTGACCGACATGCCCGCGGTCCGGGCCAGCTGGTGGATGCCGGGGTAGGACAGCACGAACGCCGCCGCCGCCAAGGCCAGTACCCCGAGGATGGCGGCGATCAGTGCGGCTACCCGGAGCGCGGAAAACGGATCAGGACCCCGTGATCCGGGCGCGGAACTGTCGTTCATCGAACGTGCTTCGTCCTTCCTGTCGAAGGAACGATATGCCCGTCCGCCCTGCGACTTGCGGAAATTCGTCGCGGTCGGGGTCCCGGGCGTGTTGGATTACAACTTTCGGTACATAATGTGCAACCCAACGTAGCCGTCGGTGGGGTGCCGGAAGCCGTCCGGCACGGTGGCCAGCACCTCGAAGCCGAGCGAGCGCCACAGCGCGATGGCGTTGGTATTCGTCGAGACCACCGCGTTGAACTGCATCGCCGGATAGCCAGAGGCCCGGGCCCGGTCCAGGATGTGCTCGGCCAGGGCGCGCCCGACGCCGCGGCCGCCGTGCTCCGGGCTGACCATGAAGCCCGCATTGGCGATGTGCGCGCCGCCGCCACCCTGGTTCCGGTGCATCTCCGCGGTGCCCAGGATGGTGCCGTCCGGATCGACGGCGACCACGGTCGCGCCCGGCGGCTCATGCAGCCACATGGCCTGGGCCTGCCCGGAGCTGGTGTCGGTGTCCCAGCAGAACGTGTCACCCGCGGCCACGATGCGGCTCATGAAGGCCCAGATTCCCGGCCAGTCTTCGGCCGTAGCGTCCCTTATCTGCATGGGGTTAAGCATGCAGGGGTAGGGCCAGGTCCCGGTAACCTTGCTGCGTGACACTACGCCTTTACGACACCGCGGCGCGTTCGGTGCGCGAGTTCAGCCCGGTCATCCCCGGACAGGTGTCGCTGTACCTGTGTGGTGCCACCGTGCAGGCTCCGCCGCATATCGGCCACATCAGGTCCGGGATCGTCTTCGACCTGCTCACCCGCTGGCTGCGGGCCAGCGGGTACCAGGTCACGTTCTGCCGGAACGTCACCGACATCGATGACAAGATCATCCGGGTGGCGGCCGGCGAGGGCGTCCCGTGGTGGCTGGTCGCGCAGCGGAACGAGCGGGCGTTCAGCCAGGCGTACGAGGTGCTGGGCTGCGTGCCGCCGGATGTGGAACCGCGGGCCACCGGGCACGTGCCCGAGATGATCACGCTGATGCACCGGCTGATCGACAGCGGGCACGCCTACACGTCCGAGGGCGGCGTCTACTTCGACGTGCTCTCCTACCCGCAGTACGGCGCGCTGTCCGGGCAGCGTCTGGAGAACATGCGGCCGGCCGACGATACCGAGCCCAACGACGCCAAGCGGGACCCCCGCGACTTCGCGCTGTGGAAGGGCGCCAAGCCGGGCGAGCCGTCCTGGGACACACCGTGGGGGCCGGCCGGCCCGGCTGGCACCTGGAATGCTCGGCCATGGCGACCAAGTACCTGGGCGCCACCTTCGACATCCACGGCGGCGGGCTCGACCTGATCTTCCCGCACCACGAGAACGAGATCGCCCAGTCCCGGTCGGCCGGCGACGGGTTCGCCCAGTACTGGCTGCACAACGGCCTGGTCGGGCTGGCCGGCGAGAAGATGAGCAAGTCGCTGGGCAACTCGCTGCTGGTCGAGGCCATGGTGACCCAGGTGCGGCCGGTCGAGCTGCGCTACTACCTGGGCCAGGCGCACTACCGGTCCGGGATGGAGTACTCCACCGAGGCGCTGGACGAGGCGGTGGCCGCGTACCGGCGGATCGAGAACTTCGTCACCCGGGCCACCGAGGCCGTCGGCCCGGTCAACGAGCTCGGTGACGAGCCGGCCGCGCTGACCGGGGCGCTAGCCGAGGCCGAGGCGGCGGGCGCGCCCGATGCCGACCCGGATGCCGCGGAGGCACCCACGGTGACCCTGGTGCCGGCCGCGTTCGCCGACGCGCTGGACGACGACCTGAGCATCCCGCAGGCGCTGGCCGTGCTGCACGACACGGTGCGGGCGGGCAACAACGCGCTGGCGGCCGGCGATATCGGCACGACCGAGATCCGGCTGGCCGAGGTGCGGGCCATGCTCGGCGTGCTCGGCCTCGATCCGCTGGCCGAGCCGTGGGTCACCGCGGGCCCGGGCGACGACCTGCACGCCGTGGTGGACGCGCTGGTCGGGGTGGCGCTGGTGCAGCGGCAGGCGGCCCGGGAGCGGAAGGACTACCCGGCCGCGGACGCGATCCGCGACTCGCTGCGCGACGCGGGCGTGCTCATCGAGGACACCCCACAGGGCCCGCGCTGGGAGCTGAAGAGATGAGCACCGGATCTGGTGGCGGGTCGGCCCGGTCTGGGAAGGGCGGCCGGACCAAGTCAGGCAAGCCCAGGCCAGGCACGGGCGGCTACGGCAAGAAGCGGCTGGAAGGCAAGGGGCCGACGCCGCCCGCGCACATGCGGCCCGGGCACCCGGCGCAGCGGCGTGCCGCCGCCCAGGCGGCTCGGCCGGCCACTGGCGGCCGGGCCGGCGGGACGGCACGGGGCACTCGTCAGCGTTCAGCAGAAGAGGTTTCGCCGGAACGGGCCCGGGGCGCGGGGGACGCGCCGGAAGTGGTCGCCGGGCGTAATCCGGTGCTGGAATCACTGCGCGCGCGGGTGCCGGCCAGCGCGCTGTACGCCGGCCCGCGGCTGGACGCCGACCAGCGGGTGACCGACGCGATCCGGCTGGCCGCGGACGCCGGGATCCCGCTCATCGAGGCCGGGCGGCCCGAACTGGACCGGCTTACCGGCGGCGCGGTGCATCAGGGGCTGGCGCTCAAGATCCGGCCGTACAACTACGCCCACCCGGCCGACCTGCTGGACCGGGCGCGGGAGCGGGGCGAGCCGCCCCTGATCGTCGCGCTGGACTCGGTCACCGACCCGCGGAACCTGGGCGCGATCGTCCGCTCGGTGGCGGCGTTCGGCGGGCATGGTGTGCTGGTGCCGGCCCGGCGGTCCGCGTCGGTCAGCGCGGGCGCGTGGAAGGCGTCGGCCGGGGCGCTGGCCCGGGTGCCGGTGGCCAAGGCATCCAACCTGGCCCAGGCGCTGGCCAGCTACCAGGAGGACGGCCTGTTCGTGGCCGGCCTGGACGCACAGGGCGAGACTCCGCTCGGCGAACTCGACCTGGCCGAGGGGCCGCTGGTGCTGGTCGTCGGGTCGGAGGGGCGCGGGCTGGGCCGGCTCATCGCGCAGCGCTGCGACGTGCTGGTGCGGATCCCGATCGCGGCCCAGGCCGAGTCGCTGAACGCGGGCGTGGCGGCGGGGGTCGCGCTGTACGCGGTCGCGAGCCGCCGGGCGGGCTGAGCCGTGGACCGGCTGCGGATCGGGACGCTGGGCGCCGCGCGGATCACTCCGGCCGCGTTGCTCAAGCCGGCCAGCCAGTTGCCCGAGGTAATGGTCAGCGCGGTGGCGGCGCGTGACCCGCACCGGGCCCGCCGGTTCGCGGACCGGCACCGGATCCGCCGGGTGCACCCCTCCTACCAGGCGCTGCTCGACGACCCGGCCATCGACGCCATCTACAACCCGCTGCCCAACTCGCTGCACGCGGAGTGGACACTGCGGGCCATCGAGGCGGGCAAGCACGTGCTGTGCGAGAAGCCATTCACCGCCAACGCCGTCGAGGCGGCCGAGGTCGCGGCCGCGGCCAAGGCCTCCGGGCTGGTCGTGATGGAGGCGTTCCACTACCGGTACCACCCACTGGCCCGCCGGATGCGGGACGTGGTTGCCGGGCCGCGCCCGGGCCTGGACGGGGAGATCGGCCCACTGCGCTACCTGGAGGCCTCGCTGTGCTTCCCGCTGCCCCGGTTCTCCGACATCCGGTACTCCTACGCGCTGGCCGGTGGCGCCACCATGGACGCGGGCTGTTACGCCATCAACTGGCTGCGCATGCTGGGGCCCGGCGAGCCCGACGTGGTGGCCGCCCGGGCCAAGCTGCGCAGCCCGGCGGTGGACCGGGCCATGTCCGCGTCGTTCCGCTTCCCGGGCGGGGTACTCGGCCGGATGACCGCCTCGCTGTGGTCCGGCCAGCTGCTCCGGCTGGACGCCAAGGCGGTCGGCGACCGCGGCGTGATGCGGGTGTTCAACTATGTCTCGCCGCAGCGGTACAACCGGCTGACGGTGACCGCGGACGGGTACACCCGGCATGAGCGGGTCGGCGGCGAGTCCAGTTACACGCACCAGCTCCGCGCGTTCGCAGCCGCCGTGCTGCACGGCGACCCGGTGCTGACCACGCCCGAGGACGCGGTGGCGAATATGCTCACGATCGACGCGGTGTACCAGGCCGCGGAACTGCCGCTGCGCGGCGCGGGCTGACCCGTTACCAGGGCACGCGCTGATCGGCCGCTAGCCTCCTGCCGCTAAGCGCGCTATCGTTCGCAATGTGAACACTGATGGCAGCGAACCTGCCAGCCTGCCCCCGGAAGAAGCCATCAGCGACACGGAGCCCGACTCCGCTGCCACCGCTACCGGCGGGCGGCGCACGGATTTCGTCCAGTCGCTGGATCGCGGGCTGGCCGTCATCCGGTGTTTCTCCTCCGAGCGGCCGTCGCTGACGCTGTCCGAGGTGGCCGAGCGGACCGGGCTGACCCGGGCGGCGGCCCGCCGGTTCCTGCTCACCCTGCAGGAACTCGGCTATGTGGGCAGTTCCGGCCGGCAGTTCTCGCTACGGCCGCGGGTGCTGGCGCTCGGCTACGCCTACCTGTCGTCGTTCAGCGTGGCCCAGATCGCCCAGCCGCACCTGGAAGACCTGGCCGAGGAACTGCACGAGTCCTGCTCGGTCAGCGTGCTGGACGGCGACGACATCGTCTACGTGGCGCGTGCCTCGGCCAACCGGATCATGACGATCGCGCTGACCGTGGGCACCCGGCTGCCGCCGTACCCGACCTCGATGGGCCGGGTGCTGCTGGCCTGGCTGCCCGAGACAGAACTCGACGCCTACCTGAGCCGGATCACGCTGGACAAGCTGACCGAGCACACGGTGACCGACCCGGCGCAGTTGCGCCAGATCCTGGCCCAGGTCCGGGCGCGGGGCTGGGCCGCGGTGGACCAGGAACTCGAAGCCGGCGTGCGGTCCATCGCGGTGCCGATCCGGGACAGCTCCGGCCGGGTCGTCGCGGCCATCAACGCCAGCGCGCACGCGTCCCGGGTGCCGATGCGCACGCTGGAGAAGCAGTTCCTGCCCCGGCTGCTGGACGCGGCCGCGCAGATCAACGCCGAACTCGCCACCCGGATGGCGGTCGGCGGCCGGGTCCGCTGATCCGCTCAGCCGTTCGTGCTGATGTAGTTGTGCAGTTCTTCCTTGCTGGCTGGGGCCGCGCCGCCGGTCTCCGGGGAGTCCCCCGCCGGGAATTGGCGGGAGACCAGTTCGGCCTGGATCTCCTGCAGGTGCGCCGGCTGGGCGGCAGCCGGTCCGGCCGCGCCGGAGGTGGGCACGGTCACCCCGGCCAGCACGTCGTCGGTCCGCGGCGTGGCCAGCGTGAGCACGTCGCCGAAGCCGGGCGCGGCCGCGTCCCGGGCTTTCAGTGGCGGCAGGCCCCAGCGCTGCTGCACCGTCTTGAGGACCGAGGTGTGGTCGAGCGGGGTGCTGCCCGCGGGCACCCGGTACACGGTGCCCGGCGCGATCAGCGGGGAGACCAGCACGGCCGGCACCCGCACCCCGAACCGGGTGAAGTCGAAGCCGAACTCGCCCGCGTCGTCGTCCGGCGGGGTCGCCCCGGACGGCGGTGGGACGTGGTCATAGCAGCCACCGTGCTCGTCGTACGTGATGACCAGCAGGGTCTGCGCCCAGCCCTTGCCGCCGCGGAGCGCCTCGTACACGTCGTGCATGAGCTGCTCGCCCAGCGCCACGTCATAGTTCGGGTGCTGGCTGTTGCCGGTCGAGCTCCAGCTCGGCTCCAGGAACGTGAACGCGGGCAGCGTGCCGGCCGCGGCGGCGGCGGTGAAGTCGGTGAACACCCCGAAATGGCTGGGGTCGGCTTCGGTGACATCGGTGAACGTGTCCTTGGTCAGCGGCTGCGTGTCGTAGCCGTAGATGGCCCACGGAATGTTGTGCTGGCCGAGCAGCCCGAAGATGGACGGCGCGGTGAACGTGTGCGTCTTGTCGTCCATGTGCCCCTGGCTGGTCGCCGAGCAGGCGAACGCCCGGTTCGGCAGCGTCTCGGTGGGTACCGAGGCGAACCACTGGTCGCAGACCGCGTACCCACGCGCCAGCGCGGACAGCACCGGAAGGGCTTCCGGGGTGAAGCAGCCCATGATGTCGCTGCCGGTGGTGCCGGGCTCGATGGACCAGCCGCTCTCGTTCGACTGCCAGCTGAGGGTGTAGGCGAAGTCCTTGACGAAGCCGTTCATCGGCGGCGCCGGGGCTGGGCTGGCCGGGGCGTTGTGATCGCTGAACAACTGGTCGTTGGTGGCCATATACCCCTCGCCGGGGTCGGCGCCGGGCATGAAGTAGGCGTTCGGCGTGCTGGGCTCGATCCTGAACACGGTGACCGGGGCGCCGTTCTCCGGAGCGTTAGCCTCGGTCCCGGTCAGTCCGTCGAACGGGTGGCCGGCCGGCGACACGTTGCCCGAGCCGCTGTACAGGAAACCCAGCATGTGGTCGAAGGACCGGTTCTCCAGCATCAGCACCACGACGTGCTGGATCGTGGACAAGTTGGTGCCAGGCGTCGTCATCGCAGCCTCCGTAGACCCGCGTTCGTGGTTCGAGGTGACCCTGCGGCGCTCCCCTGAGATGCCGCGAAACGGGAACCATCGTGGCACGGGTGCACCCAGGTGCGCAGAGATGCGGCCGGTAAGGTCGCGGATATCGGTTTAACTTTGGGAGAACAGATGCGGCTCACCAAGCTGGAACATGCCTGTGTCAGGCTGGAGAAGGACGGGGTCATCCTGGTCATCGACCCTGCCGCGTGGAGCATGCCGCGGGCCCTGGAAGGGGCCAGCGCGG
Organism: uncultured Actinomycetes bacterium; assembly: GCA_963814645.1. Classification (GTDB taxonomy): domain Bacteria; phylum Actinomycetota; class Actinomycetes; order Streptosporangiales; family Streptosporangiaceae; genus RYN-230. The sequence goes on from CAWFDX010000001.1 coordinate 93,568, forward strand.
TGTTCATCACGCACGAACATTTCGACCATTTCGATGCCGACGGGCTGCGTGCCGCGCTGACCGCGGACCCCGGCCTGCAGTTGTGGACCAATGACTCGGTGGCCAGCGAGTTCGCCGGGTTCAGCAAGGACCAGGTGCACATCGTGGACGACGGTGACGCGTTCAGCGTGGCCGGCTTCGACGTGCACGCGTACGGCCATCTGCACGCGGTGCTGCACCGGGACATCCCAATCGTCGCGAACACCGGCTTCCTGATCGACGGGAACGTGTTCCATCCCGGCGACTCGTTCACCGTGCCGCAGGACCCGGTGCGGACCCTGCTGCTGCCGGGCAGCGGGCCGTGGCTGAAGACCGGCGAGATGATCGACTACGCCCGCGAGGTCAACCCGGAGCGCGGCTACGTCATCCACGAGGCGCTGTTCAACGAGACCGGGCTGATGGTGCTGGACAGCTTCCTGCCGATGTGCGGCAAGGATGACGGCGCGTTCCGCCGGGTGGACGTGGGTGCCGTTATCGACGTCTGAGTCCTTTGGCCTTACGCCGTGCCGCCCGGCGCGCGCAGGTGGTCCGCCGTGGGCACGCCGGGCCGCGGTGAGCCGTCCAGCCAGTCGCGTCCTTCCTGGTAGAGCACGTCCACCGCGGACCCGCGCAGCCCGGGCAGGCCGGGTGCGATCTGGTAGCCGAGCTGGAACTGCAGGTAGGCCAGATGCCGGTAGCCGACCGGGAAACTGCCCAGCAGTTTCGGTTCCAGGCTGAGTTGCGCCGCCGGGTCGACCAGGTCGAGCCGGTCCTTCTCGTAGATCGGCTGCCGCCGGACGATGCCCCACCGGCCGTCCCGCTTGGCCAGGAAGTCGTAGAACCGGCCGGTGCAGGTGACGTCGGCGGTCACCCCGTGCACGTCGGAGCGCTGCATGATCTGCATCTTGGTCTGCGCGATGGCCCGGTCCCCGGCCCCTGTTCCTGAAGACAGGGTGCTGACCGTCCCGCCGAGGAAGTGCAGGATGTTCACGCCTGCCTCGAATCCGGCCTGGCTGACCCGGACGAACTCGGCGGCCGGCCCCTGGAACCAGGTGGCGGTCATCCAGCCGTCGTCGTGCCAGACCGACGCGAACGTGGCCCAATCCCCCGAGTCGCGGGCGATCGCCCAGGTCTCGATGACCCGGCGGATCCTGAATTCCTCGGCCTCGTGCTCGGTCAGCATGCGGTGGCCTCTCTATGACGCCCGAGTAAGACGGCGGTTACCGGGTAGCGGGGCGAAGCGGCCGGCGGCTCGGTGAGGGCAGGCCGCCGGCCGCGCGCCGCGCTGACGAGGAGGACGACCGTGAGCGACGTCCAGACAGGAACAGTAACCACTAAAGTGCCCGCCCGGCTGGACCGGCTGCCATGGTCCCGGTGGCACTGGATGATCATCATCGGGCTGGGCACGGTCTGGATCCTGGACGGCCTGGAAGTCACCATCGTCGGGAACATCTCCGGGCAGATCAGCAAGCCAGGCAGCGGCATCGACATCACCCAGGGGCAGATCACCGGGTTCGGCGCGGCCATGTACGTGGCCGGCGCGTGCGTCGGCGCGCTGTTCTTCGGCTGGCTCACCGACCGGTACGGGCGCAAGAAGCTCTTCATGATCACCCTGGGCACCTATCTGATAGCCACCGCGCTGACCGCGCTGTCCTTCGCCCCGTGGTGGTTCTTCCTGTTCCGGTTCCTGACCGGGTTCGGTATCGGCGGCGAGTACGCGGCCATCAACTCGGCCATCGACGAGCTGATCCCGAGCCGGCACCGGGGCCGGATCGACATCCTCATCAACGGCACTTACTGGGCGGGCGCGGCGGCCGGCGCGATGATCTCCGTGCCGGCCACCAACGACCTGCCGGTCGCCGTCGGCTGGCGGATCTGCTTCGGGCTCGGCGTGGTGCTCGGCCTGGTCATTCTGCTGGTCCGGCGGAACGTGCCGGAGAGCCCGCGCTGGCTCTTCATCCACGGCCGCGGCCAGCAGGCGGAAGACCTGGTCAGCGGCATCGAGCAGGAGGTGGAACGGGAGACCGGCGCGGACCTGGCCGAGCCGCGGCAGTCGATCACCATTCACCAGCGCAAGTCCATCGGCTTCATCCCGATCGCGCGGACCATGTTCCGCACTTACCCGCGGCGCACCATCCTGGGCTTCTCGCTGTTCATTGGCCAGGCGTTCCTGTACAACGCGATCACGTTCGGCTACGCGCAGATCCTGGCCACGTTCTTCCACGTGACGACGAACCCGGGCTACTACTTCGCGGTGATCGCGGTAGGCAACCTGTTCGGGCCGCTGCTGCTCGCCCCGCTGTTCGACACGCTGGGCCGCAAGCCGATGATCGCGGGCACCTACATCCTGTCCGGGGTGCTGTTGTTCGGCACGGCGTGGCTGTTCGATGCCGGGGCGCTGAACGCGACCACGATGACGGCCTGCTGGTGCGTGGTGCTGTTCTTCGCGTCGGCCGGGGCCAGCTCGGCCTACCTGACGGTCAGCGAGGTCTTCCCGATGGAGACCCGGGCGCTGGCCATCGCGTTCTTCTACGCGATCGGCACCGCGGCGGGCGGGATCACCGGCCCGCTGCTGTTCTCCTCACTGGTCAGCACGGGCAAGGTATCGGACACCGTGATCGCGTTCGCGGTCGGCGCGTCGCTGATGGTGCTGGCTGGCCTGGTCGAGGTGTTCCTCGGCGTCAAGGCGGAACGCAAGGGCCTGGAAGAGATCGCCAGCCCGCTCACCGCGCAGGAGCCACCCCACCCGGTCGGCGCTGCCGCCCGGTGATTAGCCGGGCGCGGGGCGGGTAGCCGGGCCGCAAGCGGCGTGGCAAGCGCCGGAAGGAGACTGCGGTGAGCAAGCTGAGCAAACAGCCGGGCCAGCACGGCATCGACCACCTAGTACGGAACATCCGCACCGGGCACTTCGAGCGCAGCCTGTCCGCGCTCACCGCGGCGGGCGCCTTGGTCACCGCGGCCGAGATCTTCTTCGAGCATGACAGTGCCAGCTTCGGGAACAAGATGATGTGGCTGCCGGTCACCCTCGGCCCGATCGGCGCGGCGGCCGGGGTGGCTGGCTTCTTCAGCCGCCGGGCGGCCAAGACGGCGCTGCCGGTGGCCTCCGCCGCCATCGTCGCGAACGGGCTGCAGGGCACCTACCTGCACGCCCGGGGCATCGCGCAGAAGCCGGGCGGCTGGGCCAACGCCCGGTACAACATGGAGATGGGGCCGCCGCTGCTGGCCCCGCTGCTGGTCACCATGGTCGGCGGGATGGGTCTGCTGGCTGCCATCCTGCGGCGGGAAAAGTGAAGCTCCGCCGTCCCGCCGAGGCCCCGCCACCGGGGTCCGGGCAGACGCCGCGCGGCGGCCCGGAGCGCTTCCCGGGCTTCGACGTATTCGCCGAGCAGCGACGCTGGGACCCGGCCACCGCCGCCGTGGTGAACGGCCGCCTCGGCCCACCCGCAGACCTGCGCTTCTTCAGCCCGGCAGAAGAGGCCATCGCCACCGGGCTGCTCGATCTGCTGCTCGGCCAGCAGGACCCGGATTCCCGCACCGTGCTCGGCGCGCGGCAGGCGGATGAGCAGCGCGGCCGCCCGCGGATCCCGGTGACCGCGATGATCGACAGCCGGCTAGCCGAGGCGGAGACCGATGGCTGGCGTTACGCGGATATGCCCGAGGACGGGCAGGCCTGGCGGGATACGCTCGGCTTCCTGGACGAAGACGCGCAGGCCAAGCACGGCCGCGGCTTCGCCGGCCTGCCAGCCAGCGACCAGGCCGCGCTGATCCAGGTGGTGCAGGACACCGGCCCGGGTGACTGGCACGGGCTGCCGGCCAGCCGGGTGTGGAGCCTGTGGACCCGGTACGCCTGCACCGCGTTCTACGCCCACCCGTGGGCGTGGAACGAGATGGGCTTCCCCGGCCCGGCCTACCCGCGTGGCTACAAGAACATCGGCGTGGGCAAGCGGGAGCCGTTCGAGGTGCCGGACTCAAAACCCGGCCGTGACCCGGTCCGGGAGGACGGATGAACCTGGTCCGCGAGCGCAACGAATCCGCGTGGCTGATCCCGAACGACGGCACCCGGACCAACCACGGGCTGCGCCGGGACATGCGCCGGTTCGCCGATGAGGACGAGATCGACCTGGTCATCGTCGGCTGCGGGGCGGGCGGCTCAGTGCTGCTGCAGCGGCTGGCCCGGGCCGGCTGGCGGGTGGCCGCGCTGGACGCCGGGCCATTCTGGGACCCGGACCAGGACTGGGTCAGCGACGAGGCCGGGTCGCACCACCTGTACTGGACCGAGCCACGGGTCATCGACGGCACCGACCCGGTGCCGCTGGGCTCGAACAACTCCGGGCGCGGGGTCGGCGGGTCGATGGTGCACTACGCCGGGTACGCGCCGCGGTTCCACCCCAGCGACTTCCGCACCTGGACCGAGGACGGGGTGGGCGCCGACTGGCCGATCGGCTACGCCGACCTGGCGCCCTACTACACGGCGATCGAGGAGGAACTGCCGGTCGCCGGGGAGCACTGGCCGTGGGGCGACGCGCACGGCTATCCGCACCGGCCGCATCCGGTCGGCGGCAACGGCGAGATCTTCCTGCGCGGCGCGCGCAAGCTGGGCATCACGGCCAAGGTCGGCCCGGTGGCCATCCCGAACGGCCGGTTCGGCAACCGGCCGCACTGCATCTACCGCGGGTTCTGCCTGCAAGGCTGCAAGGTCAACGCCAAGGCGTCGCCGCTGATCACGCACATCCCGGACGCGCTGTCCCAGGGCGCCGAGGTGCGCGCCGACTCGATGGTGACCCGGGTCGCGGTCGACGAGCGGACCGGGCGGGCCACTGGCGTGCACTACATCCGCGGCGGCCAGGAGCGGTTCCAGCGGGCCCGGCTGGTAGCGGTGGCCGGCTATTCGATCGAAACCCCCCGGCTGCTGCTCAACTCGGCCAGCCAGCGCTTCCCGGACGGGCTGTGCAACGACTTCGATCAGGTCGGCCGGTACCTGATGGTGCAGGGCGCGCCGCAGACGGCCGGCCGGTTCGACGACGAGGTGCGGATGTACAAGGCCCCGCCGCCCGAGGTGAGCTCGGAGCAGTTCTACGAGACCGACCCGGCCAAGCCGTACCGCCGCGGCTTCGCCATCCAGAACGTGTCCCCGCTGCCCATCACCTGGGCCGAGCACGTGGCCGCGCAGGGCCACTGGGGCCGGGCGCTGCGCGACTACATGAGCGACTACGTGCACTGGTGCACGCTGGGCTCGCTGTGCGAGTTCCTGCCCCAGCCGGGCAACCGGGTGACGCTCGACGACGAGAAGGACCGCTACGGCCTGCTGGTGGCCCGGTTCAGCTACTCGCAGTGCGACAACGACACCCAGCTGCTGCACGCCGCCCAGCGGGTAATGGAAGACATCCTGCACGCCGCTGGGGCGGATGAGGTGATCACCATCCAGCGCTTCGCGCACCTGGTCGGCGGCGCGCGGATGGCCGCTGACGAACGCCATGGCGTGGTCGACGCGAACTGCCGCAGTTTCGCGGTGCCCAACCTGTACCTCACCGACGGCAGCGTGCTGCCCACCCAGGGCAGCGCCAACCCGGCGCTGACCATCATGGCGGTGGCGGCCCGCGCGGCCGGCCTGCTGTGCGCCGGGGCCCGCGGCGGTTTGCCCTGACGGCCGGTTTCAACCGCCGGCCAGCGGAAAGCCGGAAGCACTGGGGCCGGGCCAACGGCCCTGGCAGGAGGAAACATCATGACCGTGCTCGTCGGCGTGCAGGGGCCCACCTGGTCCCGGGCCGCCATCCAGGAAGCCGCGCAGGAAGCCAGGTTCCGCGGCGCCAAGCTGGTCGCGGTGTCCGCCTACGGCGCCGAGCACGCCGCGGCCGCCCCGGCCGTCCGCCCGGCGGCCCGGCTGCAGTCCACCGCCGAGCAGCGGGACGCCGCCGAGGCGGTGCTGCAGTCCGCGGCACTGGACGCGCTGGGTTCCGACGCGGCCGAGGTTGAGCTGCGGGTGATGGAAGGCGTGCCCGGCCGCAGCCTGGTCGAGGCGGCCCGGCTGCTGGACGCGGAACTGCTGGTGCTGGCCTCACGCGGGGACGGGGCGGTGTCCTGGCTGCTGGGCAGCCAGTACGTGCTGCGCAACGCGCCCTGCCCGGTGCTTCTGGTGCCGGATCCAGCGCCGGCCAGCTGAACTTGTTTGAGCCCCGGTCACCGGGTAGCGGCTGAAGAAGCTTCACAGACGCCCGGCCCGGGTGTCAGCGGCTGAGCGCCTGGGCCGGGCCCAGCGGCCCGCCCGCACGGGAGTCGAAGACGATTCCCGTCCGGGCGGGCCGCGTAATCTTCAGCTCAGCGGTGCCGGAACGGCGCCGTGTCCGATTCGCGCAGCTCCAGGCCCAGCCCGGGCCGCCCCGGATCCGGGGTCAGCGTGCCGCCGTGCGGGTCCAGCACGCCGTCGAAGAACATCCCCTCGATCCGCTGATGGTCGTGGAAGTACTCGACGTGCCGCAGGTTCGGCACCGCAGCCGCGCAGTGCGCATGCAGGTTCGGGGCGCAGTGCGCGGACACCTGCACGTTGTGCGCGGCGGCCAGCGCCGCGCCGCGGAGGAACTCGGTGATCCCGCCGCACCGGGTGACGTCCAGCTGCAGGCAGTCCACCGCGCCGGCGGCCAGCAGCTGGGCCGAATCGGCCAGCGTCCAGCTGTACTCGCCGGCCGCGACGTCGGCCAGCACCTGGCTGCGCACCGTGGCCAGCCCGGCCAGGTCCTGCGACGAGACCGGTTCCTCGAACCAGGTCACCCCGGACTGTTCCATCCGGTACGCCACCCGGATGGCCTGGCCGACCGTATACCCGCCGTTGGCGTCCACGTACAGCTCGGTGTCCGGGCCGATGACCGACCGGGCCAGCGCGACCCGGGTCAGGTCACGGTCCTGGTTGCTGCCCCAGGACTCGCCGATCTTGATCTTCACCCGGGGGATCTGGTCCTTGTCCACCCAGCCGGTCAGCTGCTCCCGGGTCTGGTTCTCGTCGTAGCTGGTGAACCCGCCGCTGCCGTAGATAGGTACGGTGCGGCGGGCGCGGCCGGCCAGGTCGGCGACCGAGCAGCCAAGCAGCCGGCCTTTCAGGTCCCACAGCGCGATGTCGGCCGCCGAGATGGCGGTGGCCGCGATCCCGGGCCGGCCGATGTTGCGCACCGCGCGGTTCATCGCCTCGTTGGCGCCCGCCACATCCAGCGCATCCCAGCCGGCCAGCACCGGCGCGAGCACCTCGGTCACGACGCCTGCGGCCGCGCCGGCCGCGTAACTCCAGCCGATGCCCTGCTGCTCCCCGGCCCGCACGGTGACCAGCACCAGTGTGGTCTTGTCCCAGGCCAGGGTGCCGTCGGCCTCCGGCGCGTCGGTCGGTATCACGTACACCGCGGCGGTCACGTCCCGCACCGGCGGGCCGCCCGATCCAGTCCCGTTCAGCGGTCTGCCTGGTCCGCTCATCGTCGCCTGCCTCTCTAGGCGCTGCTCGGTCCCGCTTCTGCTACCTGCGTCCGGCGCGGGCAAACCCCGGCCAGATGTTTGACCACCGGAATGCTGGATAGCCGGAGGGGGCGACTAACGCGGAACTAACGAGCATTTGGAGGCCCGCAGGTGGCACAGATCGCATCCGAAGCCCTCGTCGAGCGGCTGGCCGACTGGGGAGTGGACACCGTCTTCGGGCTGCCCGGCGACGGCATCAACGGCATCCTGGAGGCCTTCCGCCGGCACCAGGACCGGATCAAGTTCGTGCTGGTCCATCACGAGGAGGCAGCCGCGTTCATGGCCACGGCGCACGCCAAGGCCACCGGCCAGATCGGCGTCTGCCTGGCCACCTCAGGACCGGGCGGCATCCACCTGCTGAACGGGCTGTACGACGCGAAGCTCGACCACATGCCGGTGCTGGCCATCACCGGGATGCAGGAGACGTCCGTGCTGGGCACCGGGTACCAGCAGGAAGTGCACCTCGACCGGCTGTACGAGGACGTCGCGGTCTATGACCAGATGATCTACAACCCGGCGCAGCTGCCGGCCATGGTGGACATCGCCGTGCGCACCGCCTATGCCCGCCGCGGGGTGGCGCACCTGACCGTGCCGACCGACATCCAGGTGGCCAAGGCCGGGGAGAACCCCTACGAGGAAGTGGGCCCGGCCCGCCCGCCGGCCACCGCACCGATCCGGCTGGCCGCACCTGGCCGCCCTTCCCCCGAGGACCTGCAGCGCCTCGCCGACGTACTGAACGCCAGTACCAAACCAGCCATCCTGGCCGGTGCGGGGGCGCTGCACGCCCGCGAGGAGCTGCTGGCCGTGGCCGAGGCGCTGGGTGCGCCGATCATCAAGACGCTGTCCGGCAAGGCCACGGTGCCGGATGACTCGCCCTACACCACCGGCGGGATCGGGCTGCTCGGCACGGCGCCGTCCGAGGAGCTGATGAACGACCTGGACACGCTGTTCATGGTCGGGACCAACTTCCCGTACACCCACTTCATGCCGGAACCGGGCAAGGCGAAGATCGTGCAGGTCGAGGCCGACCCGGCCCGGGCCGGCGCCCGGGTGCCCACCGAGGTGCCGGTGGTTGGCGACGCCAAGGAGACGCTGGCCGCCCTGCTGCCGCTGCTCAAGCAGCGGTCCGACACCACATTCCTGGAGAAGTACCAGAAGCAGATGGAGTCCTGGCGGAAGAAGATGGCCGCGCTGCAGGACGATAAGCGCGACCCGATCGCCCCGGAGTATGTCGTCGCGGTACTGGACGAGCTGGCCGCCGACGACGCCATCCTGACCTGCGACAGCGGGACGATCGCCACCTGGGCCGCCCGGCACTGGCACATCCGAGCCGACCGGAAGTTCTATCTGTCTGGCAACCTGGCCACGATGGCGCCAGGGCTGCCCTATGCGGTCGGCATCCAGCACGCGTTCCCCGGCCGCCAGGTGATCGGTTACGTGGGTGATGGCGGGTTCGCCATGCTGATGGCCGAGTTCATCACCGCGATCAAGCACAAGCTGCCGGTCAAGATCGTGATCAACAACAACAACTCGCTGGGCCAGATCCTGTGGGAGCAGATGGTGCTCGGCTACCCCGAGTTCGGCGTCCGGCATTCGGACCCGTTCACCGACTACTCCGCGATCGCCACGGCCAACGGCGCGCTCGGCATCAAGGTGAGCAATCCTGCCGAGGTCCGGAACGCCATCAGCCAGGCGCTCAGCTACGACGGGCCCGCGCTGGTCGACGTGAACGTCAACCCGGACGAGCCGCCGCTGCCCGGCAAGATCGAGTACAAGCAGGCCAAGAAGTTCGCCGAGGCGTTCCTGCGCGGCCAGCCGCACAAGGCGACGATCGCGACCACGCTGTTCCGCGACAAGATCGAGCAGCTGAAGTCGTAAGTCCCGCAATCCCTGAACATCCGGCCGGGCCGTCAATAGACGGCCTGGCCGGCCAGTGTTTGCTTTGCGCCAAAGGGGGCGCTGGACCCGCGCCCCTTTGGCGCTAGTGGGCGGTTGACCCACGGCGCTGACGAGGTGCCGGGGACGGCTGCGGCGACTCGCGGGTGAGCGGGAGGCCGGATGGTGGCTTCACCTCGGACAGCCGCAGGTAGGTGATCAGCCGCTGACCGCCCCGGGTGGACAGGTGGGCCAGCACCTCCTGGAGTTCGGCCACGTCGCGGGCGACCACGGTGAAGATGTAGTCCATCTCACCGGCCACATTGTCCGCCGAGATGATCTGCGGCAGGGCCCGGACCTGGTCCTCGAAGATCTTGGTTCAACCGGGGGTCGTGGCGGCCCAGGGTGGCCGCCACGTAGAGCTGCAGCGGGAAGCCGACCGCCTCCGGGTCCAGCCGCGCGGTGATGATCCGGATGACCCCGGACTCCTTCAGGTAGCGCACGCGGTGCAGCGTGGCGGCCGGGGACAGCCCGACCAGCCGGGCCAGTTCGACGTTCGTCCGGTCCGCGTCTGCCTGCAGCGCATCGAGCAGCTGAATGTCAACTTCATCAAGTTTGACGGCCATAGCACCAAACAATATCTCGTTGTGAGCGCTCAACTGCGAATATTAGCCCTGCGGCTGGCAAAATTGATGCATGCGCAACAACAACCGTCGCCCCGCCCTCGCCGCGCTCACCGTGGCTGGGCTGCTGTGGGGCACCACCGTGCCAATGTCCAAGCTAGCCCTGCAGTGGCTGCCGCCGGGCTGGCTCACCGTGGTGCGCTTTGGCGTGGCCGCGGTCATCCTGCTCGCGGTGCTCGGCCCCCGGGTGCGCGCCGCGTTCAGCCCTGCGCTGCTGGCCTCGGGTGCCATCGGGTACGGCGGGACCGTCCTGCTGCAGAACGCGGGCATCACCCGGACCAGCGTGAGCCACGCCGCGCTGCTGATCGGCACCGCACCCATCATGGTGGCGATCATCGCCGCGGTGTGGCACCGGACCGTGGCCCACCCGGTGGCCTGGGCCGGGTTCGCGGTGTCGCTGTCCGGCGTGGCCCTGATCGCCGCGGGTGGCGGCGGGCAGGCCGACCTGGCCGGCGACGGCATGGTGCTGGCCTCGGTGCTGCTGTCCGCCGGGTTCACCGTCACCCAGGCCCGGCTGCTTCAGGGCCGCGACCCGGTCGCGGTGACCGGCGTCCAGTTCCTCGGTGCTGCCCTGGTCGCGCTGCCGTTCAGCGTGCTGACCGAGGGCATGCCGCCCGCGCCAGCCGGCCCGGGTCCGGTGGCGGTGGTCATCGCGCTGGCGGTCGGCGGCACGCTGCTGCCGTTCAGCCTGTTCGCCTACGGGCAGACCCGGCTGCCGGCCCAGGTGGCGGGCGGGTTCCTGAACATCGAGCCGCTGGTCGGCGCGGTGGCCGGCGTGGTGATCTTCGGTGACCCGGCTGGCCCGGCCCAGCTCGCCGGGGCCGCGGCCATCCTGGGCGGCATCGCGCTGAGCAGCGTGCCGCGCCCGGCTGGCTGGCGCGTTCCTGGCCTCAGCCGCCGCGGGCGGCCGGCGGACCGGAGTGTGCCGGTCACGGCCGGCGAATATCGATACTCGGCCGGGCACGAATTTAAACTGCTTTCCAGCCGCCTGCATCCCTTGGCTCGCCGGGAGAATGCGCTGCTCAGCGCCCTGCCGACGGCAAATCCGGACTCGCGCAGCTCAACGACCTTGCATACCTTGGGCCGCTGTGGTCGCAATCCGGACAAGGAGATATATGATGGTACAAACGCGGATATTCACGGCAGCGGGCGCTGGTGTGCTGATGGCTGGGCTGGCCGCCGGGCCGGCTCTGGCCAGCACGTACACCGTGCAGTCGGGCGACACGCTCAGTGGGATCGCCGCCCGGTCAGGTGTCTCGCTTTCCGCGATCGAGGCCGCCAACCCCCAGATCCACAACCCGAACCTCATCTACGTGAACCAGAAGGTGAACGTGCCCGACGGCCGCTCCGGGGTGACCCCCATCCCGGGGCCGTCGGTGTCGGCGGCGACGTCGGCCCCGGCCGCGTCGGACGAGGGATCCACGGCCACGTCGCAGCCCGCCGCCAGCGAGGGCACCGCGACCAGCTCCAGCAGCTCCACTAGCTCGGGCACGGCTAGCTCAAGCACGGGCAGCTCAAGCACGGGCAGCTCAAGCGCGGTGACCAGCACCGGTGGCGGTGCGCCGTCCTCGTTCCAGCAGTGCGTGGCCTGGCGCGAGTCGGGGGACAACCCGACCGCGTCCTCGGCCGGGATGTACGGCATCCTGCCCAGCACCTGGGCCAGCCTCGGCTACTCGGGCACCGCGGGCGCGGCGTCCGTGGCCCAGCAGACGCAGGCCTTCCAGCAGCTCTACGCTCAGGACGGCACCGCGCCGTGGGCGCCTTACGACGGCTGCTGACCGACCGGGACCCGGCCGACGAGTGCCGGGACCAACGACACACGAATACCTGGGCCCCGGCTGGGCCTGATCCCCCGGCCGGGCAGGCGACCACAACGCGGCGCCCCGGCCTGCGGAACCCCCCTCCGCACCGCCGGGCCCGCGGATCCCCCAAGAGCCCCGGCCGCGGGACATTTCCCCGCGGCCGGGGCTTGCCTGTTCCCCCGCCTGCCTCAGCTTGCTTCGGTTATGTACCGTGCATGACATAGGGGTAATCCGGGGGAGCTGGGCCGATGATCGTGAGCGAGTCACCGTGCCATGAGCCAGCCGCCTGGCCGCTACGTGTTACAGGCGTGTGGCCAATCACGGTCACATCTATCCAGCGCTACGGTGCACGCGCGATACTCGCTTATAACGGGTTGATATACACCGTGGCAGCCAGCATCGCGCGACACGCAGGAGAGGGTGCATGAGGAGGGGCCGCATCGTCGGGCTGTGGATGGTCCTGCTCGCTCTCGCGGTCGCCGGGTGTGCGGCGCCGCAGTTCACTTATGTCACCAACTCCAGCCAGCACACCTACTTCAAAGTGCCGTCTGGCTGGCGGCAGATCAGGGCGGGCGCACTGGCCGCCGCGGTCAACGGGGGCAACTCCAAGCCGCAGGCCGGGGTCTGGACGGTGGGCTACGACGGCAGTACCCCGGCGGAGGCGGACCACGTACTCGGCGCGGAGAACCAGCAGCCGTTCGCGTATTCCGTGGTCGCGGCCGTCAACCAGACGACGACCAACGAGCTGTCCTACAACGACCTGCGCGATTTCTTCCTGCCGGTGACGGCCGCTGCCCGGGCCAGCGCGGCTAAGAGCGGCTTCCCGCTGACCAACTTCAAGCTGATCAGTGACTCCATGCTGGAACTGGCGCAGGGAGTGCACGGCGTCCGGGAGATCTACGACTATTCCTATCCGGACGGGAGCGTCAATACTTTCGACCAGGTTGCCCTGACGAACGCGGATGACACCGAGGTCTACCTGCTTCTCGTGCACTGCCTGGCGAGCTGTTACAGCAAGCACCAAAGCGAGATCGACACGGTGATGAAATCATTCACGGTCAGGAGCCCATGATGACGATGGCCCCGGCAGGCAGCCCGGAGGGACTGCGGCCGCCCGATGGGCGGCCGCGGGACGACGACCGGCCGACCCGTAAGCCGCTTCCGATCTGGGACCGCATCAAGTTCCTGGTGCTGCTGACCCTGATCTGGTTCATCCTCGTCTGGTCGGTCATGGCGGACAACCCGCTGGTCGGCTTCCAGGACGCCATGCGGATCGAGTCCCGGTCCGGCGTCTGGGTGTTCGTACTGATCGGCCTGGAGGTGTTGCGGCAGATCCACTTCCTGATCAGCGAGCACTGGGCTGGCTATTACCGGTTCTGGACGGTCAAGTTCTTCGGCGGCGTCGAGCGGACCACGCACCGGAAGATGTCCGACTGGACCAGGTTCCGGATCAGACGGCTGATCGGCTGGATCTTCTGGATCGCGGTGGTGGCCGTGGTCGCCGGCAAGGTGACGCACACCAACCCGGTGTCGGCCCTGCTGTCCATGCCGTCCTACATCTGGCACGCGCTGCCGTTCGTCCTGCAACTCGTCGCCATCCTGCTCATCGTGGTGCTCCAGTTCGCCGCGATCTTCTGGTTCCTGTCCAAGGGTGGCGTGGACGTGTACTACCCGGACGACATCAAGACCCGTTTCGGGGACGTCTGGGGCCAGGACCACGTAGTGGAGCGGGTCAAGGAGAACATCCTCTACCTGGAGGACCCGGAGCAGATCGAGTCCCGGGGTGGTTACGTGCCGGGCGGCATCCTGCTCTGGGGGCCGCCGGGCACCGGCAAGACGCTGATGGCCGAGGCGGTGGCGGGCGAGACCGGCCGGCCGTACGTGTTCGTGGACCCGGGCGCGTTCATCAACATGTTCATGGGCGTCGGCATCCTCAAAGTCAAGTCGCTGTTCCGCAAGCTGCGCCGGCTGGCGTTGCGGTACGGCGGTGTGATCGTGTTCTTCGACGAAGCCGACTCGCTGGGCCGCCGCGGCGCGCTGGCCCAGGGCGGCGGGCCGCCCGTGCCCGGCCGGGCCACCCCGGCCGCCTGGCAGGCGGGCGGCTGCCACGGCTTCTCCTATCTGTCGCAGGACGTGCAGTGGCGGCTGGCCCAGCGGGCGCTGAGCTCGTCGGCTGGCGAGGAGCCGGACACCCGGCGCAGCAAGCAGGTCATGGGCATGGGCATGGGCGGCGGTGGTGGCATGGGCACGCTGGAAGCCCTGCTCACCGAGCTCTCCGGGCTGAAGAAGCCGCGCGGTTTCGTGAACCGCCACGTCCGGCGGCTGCTCGGGATGCGGCCCAAGCCGCCGCCCAAGTACCGGATCCTGGTCATGATGGCGACCAACCTGCCGGAAGCGCTCGACGAGGCGCTGCTCCGGCCGGGCCGGATCGACCGGATCTACAAGGTGGGCTACCCGTCCAAGGCCGGCCGGGTGCGCACCTACGAGGGCTACTTCGACAAGGTGCGGCACGAGCTGTCCGCAGCACAGATGGACAAGCTGGCCACGATCACTCCGTACGCGACCGGCGCGACCATCAAGGACCTGGTCAACGAGGCGCTCATCCAGGCCATCCGGGATGGCCGTGACGTGATCACCTGGGCGGACGTGATCAAGGCCAAGCAGCTCAAGGAACTCGGGCCACCCGAGGATGTGGAGTACATCGAGCGGGAACGGCACGCGGTGGCCATTCACGAGGCCTGCCACGCGCTGGTCGCCTACCGCACCCGGCAGCACATGGAAATCGACATCGCGACCATTGAGAAGGGCAGCGACTACCTCGGCATGGTGGCCAGCATCCCGCCCGAGGACCAGTTCACCCGGTGGCGTAGCGAGTACCAGACCGACATCCTGGTCTCGCTCGCCTCGCTGGCCGGGGAGCGAATGTTCTTCGACGACGACAGCTCGTCCGGCGTGTCCGGTGACCTGGAGTCGGCCACCACGGTGGCGTCGTTCATGGAGGGCTTCTGGGGCATGGGGTCCACGGTGTCCTCGTACTCCACCGCCAAGCGGCTCGAAGTCGGCTCGCCCGGCGGTGGCCAGGGTGGCCGGAATAAGAAGGGCCAGGACCCGGAGGCGGAGATGCGCCGGGCGCTGGCCGACCGGATCGAGGACAACCTCAACGGGCTGCTCGCCCAGGTCCATGAGATCATCCACACCGACCGGGACCGGGTGCTGTCCCTGGCGCACGCGCTGGAGACGCACAAGACGCTGAGCGGCGACGACGTGGTGGCCGTCATCGAGCAGCGGCAGGGACCGTTCGTGGACGGCCGGCCCTACGCCGACCCCGCGCTCATCGAGCGGCTGGAGGAGTATCACGCGGGCGCGGCGGTGGCGCACAAGGATCACAGCGGGGTCCCGCTCGGCATGCCCGAGGTGCAAAGGCCGCCCGTGCTGACCGCGCCCGGGCCGTGGATGGCGGCGCCCAACCCCGATCCGCTGAACGGGTCCAACCCCGATCCGCCGAACGGGTCCGGGAGCTGACCAGGGCCCGGGGCTGATCCGGCATGCGCACCGCGTACCGGATGCGGCTGGTGGCCAACCTGGTCAACGGGTCCACGGTGACCGGCGTGCTGGTGGCCGCGGCCGGCCGGGCCCGACTGGCCAGGGCGCACGATGGCCTGCTGGTCGGGGCGGGGTACCGGCTGCCCGTTCCGGTGGCACCGGCGTTCACCGTCGGCAACGTGATCCTGGCCCGTAGCGATCACGCCACGCTGGCCACGATGCCGCCGCTGGTGGCGCACGAGGCGCGGCACGCGACCCAGTACGCGTGCTGCGCCGGGCTGCCCATGCTGCCGCTGTACTTCCTGGCCGCCGCGGTGTCCTGGGGGCTGACCGGGGACTTCGGCGCGCGGAACGTCTTCGAGCGGCGAGCCGGGCTGGCCGACGGCGGGTACACTGACCGGCCGCTGCGGCCCGCGGTAGCCTGGCTCGGCGGCCGGCTGGCCCGCGCGGCTGGCGGGCGGGTTGCCCGGAGCGGCGGCCCCTCGGCGGGTGCCGCGGCGTAACCTGTCTGCCGCGGGGGTCACGACCGGAGGTGTGCCGCCTTGCCCACGTTTCACCGCGTCAAGGTGCTGCGTCGTCTGCCGCATCCGGACCGGGCCTTCACGCAGGGCCTGATCGCCGCCGGTGACACCATCTGGGAGAGCAGCGGGCTGTACGGCCGGTCCGCACTGCGCCGCTACCAGATCGGCCAGAACCAGGCGCCGGACACCGCGGCGCTGCCGCCAGAGCTGTTCGCCGAGGGGATCTGCCGGATCGGCGAGCACATCTGGCAGCTCACCTGGCGGGAGCGGGTCGCGCTGCGCTGGGACGCGCGCAGCCTGACGCTGCTCGAAACGATCTCCTACAACCGCGAGGGCTGGGGCATCAGCGAGATCGGCGACCAGGTGCTGACCAGCGACGGCAGCAGCGAACTGGTGGTGCGCGACCCGGCGACGCTGCAGCCGCTCGGCCTGATCATGGTGCGCTGCGGCGGCCGGCGCATCGGCGACCTCAACGACCTGGCCTGGGCCGGCGGCCGGATCTGGGCCAACATCGCGCAGCGGCATTACCTGGCCGGCATCGACCCGGCCACCGGCGAGGTGGTGGACATCGTGGACGCCAAGCCCGCCATGGAGCGGTACCGCGACCCGGAAGCCATGCTCAACGGGATCACCGCGCTGCCGACGGCCGGTGAATTCCTGCTCACCGGCAAGGGGTTCAAGTCGATCTACCAGGTCCGGCTGACCCCAGGCCGGGCCAATAAGCACCCGGCCCAGTTGCTGGCCGGCCGGCCCTAACCGCGCCGCCGCCGTCTCCCCAGCCACCACGTGAATGCTTCGTTCATGCGCACCGGTGCGCGTGAATGAATCAGCCATGTTGTCCCGTTAGCGGCCGAGCGGCGGGATCTGCGCCTCGATGAGGTGCGGGCCGGGCTCGGCCAGGGCGTGGCTCAGCGCGGCGGCGAACTCGGCGGTGGTCTGCGCCCGGCTGGCCGGCACTCCCATCCCGGTGGCCAGCGCGGTGAAGTCGAGGTCCGGCCGGGACAGGTCGAGCAGGTCCTGCGCCGCCGGGCCAGCGCCCGCCGCGCCGACCCGATGCAGCTCCATGCCGAGGATCGCGTAACACCGGTTGCTGAAGATGACCGTGGTGATGTCCAGCTGTTCCCGGGCGTGCGTCCACAGCGCGGAGATCGTGTACATGGCGCTGCCGTCCGCCTCCAGCGCCAGCACCGGGCGGTCCGGGCAGGCGATCGCGGCCCCGGTGGCCAGCGGCAGTCCCTGCCCGATGGCCCCGCCGGTCAGCGTCAGCCAGTCGTGCGGCGGGGCACCCGCGGTGGCGCCGGGCAGCCACAGCCCGGACGTATTGGCCTCGTCGGACACGATCGCCCCGTCGGGCAGCAGCGCGCCCAGAACGGCCGCGGCGGTCTCCGCGGTCAGGTCGCCATCCGGCACCGCCGGGCGCAGCGCGGGCTGCGGCAGCGGCCGGGCCGCCGGGGCCGCGGCGCTGGCCAGCGCGGCCAGTGCCGCGGGCACGTCCTCGCCCGGCTCGGCCAACACGTGCACCTGGCAGCCGGCCGGCACCAGCGAGCTGGGCTGGCCCGGGTAGGCGAAGAAGGACACCGGGGCCCGCGCACCGGCCAGGATGAGATGCCTGGCCCCGGACAGCTGAGGTCCGGCGAACTCGGCCAGGTAAGCGAGCCGGTCGATGGCGGGCAGGCCCGCGCCGCGTTCCAGCCGGGCCGGGAACGTCTCGGCCAGCAGCCGGGTCCCGGTGCCCTGGGCCAGCTGGCTGGCCGCGGCCAGCCCGGCGGCGCGCAGCGCGGTCCCGCCGAGCAGCAGCAGGCACGGCTCACCGCTGCGCAGCGCGGCCACGGCGGCGTCGATGGCCGCGTCCGGGACCGGCGCGGCCGGGCGGGTCACCCGGGCCGGGGCGGGCTCGCCGCCGTCGGACCAGGACACGTCGGCGGGCAGCACCAGGGTGGCCACCCGGCCCGGCGCCCGGCGGGCCGCGGCGACCGCGTCCGCGGCGTCCGGGCCGGCCAGCTCGGCGGCGGCGGTCCGGCGGAACCAGCCGGACACCGGCCGGGCCAGCGACTCGATGTCCGACTCCAGCGGCGCGTCCAGCCGGCTGTGATAGGTGGCGTGGTCGCCCACGATGGCCAGCACCGGGGTGTGCGCGCGCCGGGCGTTGTGCAGGTTGGCCAGCCCGTTGGCCAGGCCCGGCCCGAGGTGCAGCAGGGCGGCGGCGGGCCGGTCCCGTCAGCCGGCCGTAGCCGTCGGCCGCACCGGTGGCCGTGCCCTCGAACAGGCAGAGCACGCCGCGTAGCTCCGGGACGCTGTCCAGCGCGGCGACGAAATGCATCTCCGAGGTGCCGGGGTTACTGAAGCAGGTGTCGACCCCGCATCCGGTCAGGGTCTGGATCAGCGCTTGAGCACCATTCACGGGTGTTCCCTCCAGCGTGCGGCCAGGTTGACCGGTGAGTATGGGCCGTAGGTCAGCATCCTGCCGGTCCGGCGGCGGATTGTCCCGCCTGGGCTGAATGCGGTCAGGAAGTCCTCAGATAACCATCGGGTAGCACCGAGGCTGCTTTCAGCAAACTTCCAGGTCTACCGGTGAGTATCAGGGTGTCAGCTAATAGGGGCATGAGTACGTAGGGGAGCGATCCCAGATGAGCACGAACTATGGTGAGCGGCCGCAGAACGGTCCTGACCCGGACGAGCGCGCCGCGTCAGCGGCGGACCCGGGGGCCGGCCAGCCGGGTGCCGACGCGGGCAACCCGGTGCCGGGCAACCCGGTGCCGGGCAACCCGGTGCCGGGCAGCCCGGCACCGGGCGGTCCGGTGGCTGGTGGCCTCGGTGGCTGGTACAGCCCGTACGGCACCGGCGGTCCCGGCGGCCACGGGACCGGCGGCTACGGCTCGGGTCCGTATGCGCCAGGTGGTTACGGACCAGCGGGCTACGGGCCGGCGGGCTACGGGCCGGGCGGCCCGGGCATGGCCGGGTATCCCGGGTACAGCGGCGGCCAGGACGACAAGCGTCATGGCCGGCGCCGCACGATCCTGATCGCCGGCGCATCCGCGGTAGCCGCCGCGGCGCTCACCGTAGCCGGATTCGGCGTGTCCAACGCGTTCGGCTCGACCACGCTGACCAGCGCCCAGATCGCGTCCAAGGTGGACCCGGGGCTGGTGGACATCGTGACCAACCTGGGCTACCAGAACGGCGAGGCGGCCGGCACCGGGATGGTGCTGACCTCCAGCGGCGAGGTGCTGACCAACAACCACGTGATCCGCGGCGCGACCCAGATCAAGGCCAGGGACGTGGGCAACGGGCGCACCTACACGGCCAAGGTCGTCGGGTACGACGAGACGGACGACGTCGCCGTGATTCAGTTGCAGGGCGCCTCCGGGCTGCAGACGGTGACGACCAGCTCGGCTGGGGTCAGCGTTGGCCAGAAGGTGGTCGCGCTGGGCAACGCCGAGGGCAAGGGCGGCACGCCGTCCAAGGCCGTCGGCAAGGTCACCGGCCTGGGCCGGACGATCACCGCGTCGGACGAGGATGCGGCCACGTCTGAACAGCTCAGCGGCATGATCCAGACCAACGCGCCGATCCAGCCCGGTGACTCGGGCGGGGCGCTGGTGAACCAGGCCGGCGACATCGTCGGGATGAACACGGCCGCCTCGACCGGCGCCTCGACGACCAGCTTCCAGGGCCAGTCCAGCCAGCAGACCCAGGCATTCGCCATCCCGATCAGCAAGGCGGAGCGGATCGCCGGCCAGATCGAGGCAGGCCAGGCGTCGTCTTCGGTGCACATCGGGCAGACCGCGTTCCTCGGCGTGCAGATCTCGACCGGCAGCACCGGCTCCGGTGACTTCGGCGGGCTCGGCGGCTTCGGCGGCAACAGCGGCAGCACCGGCGGTAGCACGGCCGGCAATGGCGCGCTGGTGGCCGGCGTCGTGTCCGGCGGCGCGGCGGCCCAGGCCGGGCTGACCGAGGGCGACGAGATCACCTCGGTGGCGGGCCACACGGTCACCTCCGCGAGCGGCATCTCGTCCACGCTGGCCACGCACCACCCGGGCGACAAGATCAGCATCGGCTGGACTGACCAGGAGGGCCAGTCGCACACCGCCACCGTCACCCTGACCACCGGCCCAGCCGCCTGACGGCTGGGCCCACCCCACCGGGGTCTGGCTTCCCCCGGGCCGGACCCCGCCGGGGCGCCGGCCGCAACCCCGGCAGGCCGGCGGCCCCGGGCCCGTGCCTGCCGGCCCGGGCTCACCTCACCCGGGCCGGCAGGCACCCCAACCGCCGGACCCAACCGCTCATGCCCCGTGCGTCCCGCATGACGCACGGGGCATGACCCGTCCCTGGGCGGAAGGCCAATTTCCAGATGTCTGGGAGTGGGGGCGAATTCGTTGACCAGGCGTGGGCGCTGTTCGCATTGTTAACAGACGGGCCAGTGGGCCCGCCGACCGATGAATCCAGCCGGCCGCACCGCGCGGCTCGAAATGTAGGACAGTGATGACTGACCGCATGGAGGACGTGCGCCGCCCGCCCCGTGCTCCGGCCGGGCGCTCGCCAATGCCGCGCTCGTCGATGCCGCGCCCGCCGGCCCGGACCCGCCGCCGGTGGGTGATCATCGGCAGCGTGGCCGGTGGCTGGCTGCTGCTGTACATCTTCACCCGGTCGCTGATCGGCGCGACCGCGCTGCTGCTCCTGCTGGCGGCGCTCGGCGCCGGGCTGGTGGCCGGGCTGCGCCTGCTCGGCATCACCCGGGACCATCCGTGGATCCGCGGTGCCGCCAGCCGGCCGTGGCGGGACGGGCAGGAAGTGCTCCAGCTGGCGCTGCGGCACCTGCCTGAGGTGTTCGTGGTCACGCCGAACGGTGCGCTGCTCGCGCCGAACTCGGTCGAGCTGCGGCTCAACGAGCGCGACTACGAGTCGCTGGCCGAGCGGATGGACATCGGCCTGGTCGCGGCCAGCGCGGCCGAGGTGTACGCCCAGGCGGTCACCGCGCACGAGGCCCGGCTGGCCGGGTACGGGCCGCCCGAGGTGAGCGTGATCTGTGACCCGGCGGTGCCGCCGGGCCGGTTCGTGCTCCGCCAGGGCCGGCCGCTGGGCGCGCAACCGCTCTCCGCCCAACCACCGGCCGCCTTCCGGTCGGCGCAGCCGGTCCAGCCAGGCCAGCCAGGCCAGCCGGTCCAGCCAGCCCAGCCGGGCCAGCCAGCCCAGCCGGGCCAGCGGCCGCCCGCCGGCCAGCCGCAGGCCGGCCGGGCGCCCGGGGAGTGGCCGTTCGCACACGACGGGATCACCGCCGCGGCGCAGGTGGCACCGGCCGTGCCGGGCGGCAGCCTGGCCACGGTGGCCGAGCCGGCTCGCAACCCGGTCCCGCTGCTCCGGCTGCGCACCGGGGACTACGTCTCGCAGACCCGGACCTCGGGCGCGCGGGCCGGGCGTGGCGCGGTGGAACTCGCGCTGCCGGATGTGCCCACCGTGTCGAGGGAGCACGCCAGATTCACGTACTCTGACGGTCAGTGGTGGATAGCCAACCTGGGCCTGAACGGCCTGGTCCTGAACGGCAGCCCGCTAGCCGGGGAGCACCCGCTGCACGACGGCGACTCGATCCAGTGGGGTCAGACTCAGGACGCACCGCAGTCCCGGGTAGAGATCGGCTGAGCCAGTCGTCGCCGGGCCGTGCCCAGCTTTTCATCCGGCCGGCGGCCGGCGGCGACTGGGTGCGCTGCCCGCGTGACGAGATCACCTGGCTGGACCGGGGTCTGCTCAGCGGCAACCGCGACCTGACCCTGCACCGCTCGCCGCGCTGCGCCGGGCTGCGTTACGTGCATCACCGGTGGGAGCTGTTCAGCCGGGACAGCAGCTACCCGGTCTACCTGGCGCCGGACTCTGCCCCAACGAGCGCGGCGACGGCGCCGCCGGACGCACGGGCCGTGCAGCAGGCGGCCCGGCACATCCTGCCGGTCGCGCCCGCGCTGCACTACGAAACGCTGCCGGTCGTGCTGGAGGCCGGCACCTGGGTGGTCAGCGTCGGGAACTGGGTGCTGCCGCTACGGCTGGACCTGGCCGCCCCGGGTGGCCCCGAGCCCGCCGAACCGGGCCAGGACAAGCAGCCGGTCACGGTCGAGAAGCCGGTCCCGGCAAACAGCGCGCTGACCCGCCGGGGCAGCCCGCCGCGGCCGGACGCGCCGCAGCGGGTGCGCACCTACCTGCAGCGCAACGCGGCGGCCCGGATGGCCATGGCCTTCCACTATCAGGAGTACATCCTCGGCCGGCCCGCCCCGCAGCCGGTGCCGATGATGGACGTGGTCGTCGCGCTGGACCTGAGCGGCGAAGGGGCGGTGTCCGACTACAAGAAACTGCTCCAGGGCCTGATCTGGAAGGAATCCGGGCACCAGCGGGAACTGGCTGAGTTCCTGCTGCGCAACCAGTTGCTCACACTGGCCGACCTGCAGCAGGCCATAAGGATAGCGGACGACAACGAGCAGAGCGGCAAGAGCGAGCAGGCCCGGCGCCGGCTCAAGTACCGGCCCAAGAAGTAATCAACCCGCGTAGTACGTCCTTGTACCGGTCGGCGAACCAGAGCACCCCCGTCCGGGCCGAACCAGCCGACATCCCCGGAGTGGTCCAGGACGTAAGCGACCTCCTCGGGCCGCCAGCTCAGGTTGACCGGCACGCAGACCAGGCCGAGCTTGGCGCAGGCGAAGTACTCGGCCACCGTCCTTCCGAACGCCAGTACCCGCCGCCCTAGTACGAGCGCGGCAGGCCCAGGCTGTGCTGGGCCACGAAGTTGAGGATCATCTCCCGGTTGACTGGCGCCACCCGGAGCAGTCGGGCCAGGCCCCAGTACGGCACCAGGCCGTACTCGGTCGCGAACCCGTTGCCGCCGTGCGTCTGCATGGCCGCGTCCACCGCAGCGATCGACGCCTCCGCGGCCGCGTACTTAGCCATGTTCGAGGCCTCGCCGGCCGGCTCGCCGTGGTCGTGCTGCCAGCAGGCCTGCCGGATCATCAGTGCGGCCAGTTCGGTCTCGATCTTGGCCCGGGCCAGCGGGTGGGCCACGCCCTGGTGGGTGCCGATCGGGGCCGACCACACCTGGCGCTCGGTGGCGTACCTGGCCGCCGTGGCGAGCACGTACCGGGCCACGCCCACGCAGGTGGCGGCGCCGGTGATGCGCTCCGGGTTCAGCCCGTGGAACACCTGCCGGAAGCCCTGCCCCTCGCCGCCGATCAGCGCCTCCGGGCCCAGCAGCACATCATCGAAGTGCAGCGTGAACTGCTTCTCCGGCAGCATCAGGTTGACCGGCAGCACACTGGCCTGCAGCCCGGGTGCGTCCGTGGGCACGATGAACAGGGACAGCTCGGCGTCGCCGCGCTGGTCGGTGCCGGTCCGGGCGACGACCAGCAGCGCCTCGGCCTCGTCCACCCCGGAGATGTAGTACTTGGTGCCACTCAGCCGCCAGCCCGAGCCTTCCCCACCCCCCGCCCGCCTCCCCTTTCCCGCTTCACCATCCCTCTTCACTGCCTTCGTGGCCAGCCGGTGCGTGTTCGAGCCGGCGTCCGGCTCGGTGATCGCGAAGACCACCTTGGTGCGGCCCGTGGCCAGCCCGGGCAGCCACGTCTTACGCTGCTCCTCGGTGCCGAACTCGGCGATCACCCCGGCCGAGATGGCCGCCGAGACGAGCAGCAGCAGCAACGGCGTGCCCTGGGCGCCGAGTTCCTCGCAGACCAGGGCCAGTTCGGTGAGCCCACCGCCGCCCCCGCCGTAGGCCTCGGGGATGTTCACGCCAATGAATCCAGCTTCACCAAGCTTGGCCCACAGCTCATCGCAGGGCGTGCCCGCGGCGGCATGGCTGGTGTAGTACTGCGGGCCAAAGCCACTGGCTATAGCCGCGACCGCGGCCCGTAGGTCGCGGTGCTCGGCAGTTTCAGCGAAATCCACGCCTGCTCCATCGAAGTGATCGCAGATTCATTAGGACTTTAGGCGGGTGAAATGCTCGGCGGCAAGCGGACATGTGCCTGGTACTAGATACCCAGCCCCAGAAGGAGCCGTCTTGCCGAGTCCGCCACCAGACGCCGATCAGCGCAGGCACCGCTTCGAAGCCGTGTACGCCGCGTACCACGGCCCGGTGCTTGGTTATGTACTGCGCCGCACCGGCAATCCCGACGATGCCGCCGACGTCATCGCCGATACGTTCCTGACCGCCTGGCGGCGGCTGGAGGACCTGCCGCCGGAGCCGGCCGCCCGGCTGTGGCTGTACGGCGTGGCCCGGCGGGTGCTGGCCAACCACCATCGCGGCCAGCGCCGCCGGTCCGCGCTGGCCGACCGGCTGCGCGCCGACCTGGCCCGCAGCTACCAGCCGCCTGAGTTCGGCGGGGAACTGGCCGAGATCGCGCAGGCGTTCCGCCGCCTGCCCGGCGCCGAGCGCGAGGTGCTCGCGCTCAGCGCGTGGGAGGGGCTCGACCCGGGCCAGATCGCCATCGTGCTGGATTGCTCCCGGAACGCGGTCCGCGTCCGGCTGCATCGCGCCCGCAAACGGCTCGCCCGCGAACTGGCCGACAGCCACGCCCACCCGCCCGCGCCCCGCACCCGCGTCCCGAATGGAGACCTGGCATGAACCCCGTTACCCGGATTTCCCCGGTCAGTGACGCCGAGGCAGCCCGGATGGCCCGCCCGGACACGCTGGCCGACCTGGCCGAGCAGATCACCGCCACGCCACCGGCGGCGCCGGGCCAGCGGACGGCGAGCCGCGGGCACTGGCGTTCGATAGGGAAAGGCCGCTGGCTGATAGGGGTACCGGTGGCTGCCGCGCTCGCCGTCGCGTTGCTGGTCGTTACCTCGCTGGGCCGCCCCGGGCAGCGGGTCGGGCCGGTCACCGTCGGGCCGCCCGCCGCGCAGGCGCTGTCGTTCAGCCGGCACGGCGGCGGGTTCACCGTCATCGTGCGCGACCCGCTAGCCGACCCGGCCCGGTACCGGGCCGAGTTCGCCCAGCACCACCTGCGCATCACACTGCGGCTGGTGCCGGCGTCCCCGTCGCTGGTCGGCACCGTGGTCTACCTGAGCGGCGACATCACCCCGATCACCGCGCACGGCACGTGCTACACCCCCGGCGGCGGGGCGGCCTGCCCGGTCGGCGTCCGGGTGCCGGCCAGCTTCCACGGCCAGGCCGAGGTGGTGTTCGGCCGGGCGGCCCGGCCGGGGGAGCGTTACGAGACCACCGCGTCGGCGTTCGCGCCGGGTGAGTTGCTGCACGGCATGCGGATCACCGGCGACCGGGTGGCGCGGGTGCTGGCTATGCTCCGGCACCGGGGCGTGCGCGTCCCGCTGTTCAACTACGCGCACCGCGGCACGGCCAGGAACCTGCGTTCCGTGCCCGGGACCTGGTTCGTCTACGACGCGGTGCCGTGGGCGCCGGGGCAGGTCCTGCTGTTCGCCGGCCCGACCAGGCACCCGCATCCCGGGACGCCGCGGCAGGTCGGTGGGAAGCCGGCGCCGATACCGTCGCCGACCGCGTCGACGGTGCCGTCGGCATCGCCCACCCGGTCGGGCTGACCGCCGCTGAGTGGGGCCCGCTGGCCGCTGGCCGGCGGGCCCCGCGCGCCTCCGCCGGGTCTTTGCCCCGGTTGGTTAGCATCTGCCCGGCGGAGAGGCGGTGGGCATGGCGCGGGTGAGGGTGCGGCGGCGGCCGCGAGGCTGATGCTGGGGCATTCGCACGCGCTGTCCGGTGGCGTCACCGGCCTGGCCACCGGCCTGTTCCTGCAGTTCTCTTTCCCGCAGACGGTGGCGCTGGCCGGGTTCACCGCGGGCATGGCGCTGCTGCCGGATCTGGACAAGTGCGGCTCGTCCCCGGCGCGCTGCCTCGGCTTCCTGTCCGAGGCGGTGGCCTGGATCATCGGGCGGCTCACCGGCGGCCACCGGCATCTGACGCATTCCCTCCTGGGCATCGCTGGCTTCACGGCGCTGGCCTGGTACTCCTGCCAGTACCGGCACGACTGGATCGGCAAGGCCGGGCTGGCGCTGCTGATGACGCTCACCGTGTCGGCCGGGCTTGAGGCGCTGCGGGGTGGCGCGCAGCCACACCGCCGACCTGATCGGCATCGCGATCGCGTCCTGGGAGGTCTGGTACGGGTACGGGCTGCGGCTGATCCCGATTGCGGTGTTCGTCGGCTGCTGCACGCACATCGCCGGGGACATGCTGACCGACTCCGGCTGCATGCTGCTGTATCCGCTGTCCGCGCACCGCTACCACCTGCTGCCCGAGCCGCTGGCGTTCACCACCGGGACCCGGCCGGAACTGCTCGTCGTGGATCCGCTGCTGACCGCGGCGCTGTTCCTGCTGACCGGCTGGGCCGTCGATCCCGGGTTCATCGCGGCGCACTGGCGCGCCGTAGCCGGCTAATCGAGCTGGTGCTGGGCGCTGATCAGGACCTGGCCTACCGCGCGGCCGAACTGGACGTCGCATGGGTGGCTGGTCTGGCCGGTCCGGGCGTTGGCGGCCAGCTCGGCCACGGCGGTGCGCAGTGGTGCGATGGGCTTTCCCGTCTCCACCGGGGCCGTCAACCGGCCCGCCGGTCCCCACAGTTCCAGGCGGGAGACTGCGGCGCTCTCCGGCGCGCTGAGCGTGACGGTCACCGCGGCCGACGCGCCACCCGCGTGCCGCAGGATCAGGTGCGTGATGTCGGCCGGCCCGGCTTCGGCGATGACCGCGCTGACCGGGCCGAGCGTGGCCCACAGCAGCGAGATCACGTGCGGGGCCAGGTCCCAGAGGGCGCCCTTGGCCTGCCGCCACGGTGTGTTGAACGGGTTGCCGGGCTGCAGCGCGGTGCCCAGCCAGAGGGCCTGCCCGCCCGCCCAGCCGCCGGCCGCGGCTACCTCGTCGAGCCAGGCCCGGACGTCGGGCTGGAACCGTGCGGTGAAGAAGACCACGGACGCGACCTGGGCCTGGCTGACCGCGGCGGCCAGTTCGTCCGCGGCCGACCCGGTGAGCGCGATCGGCTTTTCCAGCAGCAGGTGCTTGCCGGCCCGGGCCGCCTGGGTGGCCAGCGGCGCCTGCACGTCCGGCGGCACCGCGAAGTCGACCGCGTCCACGCTGGCCAGGAAGCGGCCGAAGTCCTGGTACGGCGTGGCCTGGTAGCGGTCCGCCAGGCCGGTGGTGGCGGCCGGGTTGCGGCCCCAGACTGAGCTGAACTCGATGCCGTCGGGCGCGCTGGCGGCGAGCGCGGGCGCGTGCGCGCTGCCCGCCCAGTGGCCGGTGCCGGCCAGGCCGAACCTCATCCGGTGTCCTCCCTGCTGGCCGTGGCCTGCGGCCCGGTCCGTTGCCGGGTCTGCGGGATGACCGGCGGGCGGACCGTGATCACCGTGCCGGACAGGTGGCTGGCCGCGTCGCTGCACAGGAAGCTGGCCAGCGCCACGAGGTCCTCGGGCTCGCCGATCCGCCCGCCCGGGTAGTTGGCCGCGACCCGGTTGAGATGATCCTCGCCGACGATAGCCCGCATGCCCGGGCTGTAGGTCAGCCCGGGGGCGATGGCCACGGTCCAGATGCCCTGATCGGCGAGTTCCAGATGCACCACGTTGGCCAGCTGGTTGATCGCCGCCTTGGCCCCGGCGTACGCGGCCCCGCCCGGCCAGGCCTGCACGGCGGCGACGCTGGACAGGTAGATGATCCGGCCGCCGCCGCTGCGGATCATCAGCGGGGCGAAGTGCTTGGTGGCCAGGACGCTGCCGACCAGGTTGGATCGCAGGACCCGGTCCAGCACCCCGACGTCCAGGTCGAGGACCGGCTGACTGCCCGGCATCCAGCCGGCGTTGTTGATCAGCCCGTCGAGCCGGCCCCAGGCCGCTTCGGTCTCGGCGGCCGCCTCGATCACCGCCTGCTCGTCGCTGACGTCGGCCGCCAGGGCCAGCGCGGGCGGGGCCGCGGGCAGCTCCCCGATCTCGTCCACCACGAGCTGGGCCCGCTTCCGGTCGCGGGCCAGCACCCCGACCCTGGCTCCCTCGGCGGCCAGCCCGAGGGCCAGCGCCCGGCCGATGCCCTGCGCCGCGCCGGTCACCACGACGGCCTTGCCTGCGATGTCGATGTTCATCCCAGGTCCCTCTCTGGTGAGCCTAGCCGCCGGCCTCTGGCCAACTCCAACGGTGGAGTTGGCATTGAGCTCAACTCTAGTCACCGGCATAAGCAACCGCAACGTTGCCGTTGGAATCGTTTATCGTTGCCGGTATGGCCTGGGACACCGAGGGCACCCGGCGGCGGCTCAAGGACGCGGCGACGATCGAGTTCGCCGAGCGCGGCCCGGACGGCACGACCATGGCGCGCATCGCCGAGCGGGCCGGGATCAACAAGGAACGCCTGTACAAGTACTTCGGCGACAAGCGGGCCTTGTTCGAGACGGTGCTCGCCGACGAGCTGGACAAGCTGGCCGCCGCGGTGTCGCTGGCTCCCGGCGGCCTGGCCGACATCGGGGAATTCGCCGGGCGCACGTTCGACTACCACGCCGACCACCCGGAGCTGGCCCGGCTGCTGCAATGGGAGGGCCTGGCCGGCGGGCCGCCCGCCGACGAGATCAACCGCACCGAGCACTACCAGCAGAAGGTCAAGGTGTTCGCGGCCGCCCAGCGGGACGGCGTGCTCGACGATGGCCTCGACCCGGCGTACGTGGTGTTCATGCTCATCGCGCTGGCCGCCTGGTGGTTCTCCGTGCCCCAGCTGGCCGGGATGCTCACCGGCGCCGACCCGGGCGACCCGGCCGAGCGCGCCCGCCGCCGCGCGTTCGTGGTGCATGCCGCCCAGCGCCTGGCCGCCCCCCGCTAGCCATCTTGGGCCCCGGCGCTGGCTGAGGTCAGCTCAGCCGCCGCGGCCCGCGCTCCGCTCAATTAGCTTTTGAACGCCATCGAGGATGCACTCGACGCCGAACTGGAACTCGGCTGCCTCGTCCATGCCAGCAGGCGAGTCGCCGATCTCGGCCGACCAGGCCAGCCGGTGCAGTATCGGGTAGCTCTTCTCGTCCACCAGCTGGCGGAGCAGTTGCTCGAATGACGGGGGGAACGCGGGTCCGTCCCCGGCGGCCGCCGCCGCCTGCCCGGCGGCTGCCGCCCGGGCCGCGTCGTGCGCCATCCGCCCCTCGCTCAGCGCGTAGGAGCTGAGCAGGCCGATCACCCGGATCTTGTCCGCGTCGGTCAGGCCGGTGCCCTCCAGCGTCTCGAGGCCGCGTTCCACGAACGTCAGCGAATTGGGCGCCAGCGGCGGCGCGGCCATCGGCATCTGGGTGATCCACGGGTGCCGGTCCATCATCTCGCGCTGGATCAGCGCCCACTGCCGCAGCCGGTCCCGCCAGCCGTCGCCGTCCAGCACCAGGCTCTCCGCGCCCTGCGCGCTCGCGTTCCACATCAGCTGGAGCAGTTCGTCCTTGCTGGCCACGTGCCGGTACAGGGACATCGTGGTGAAGCCCAGCTCCTTGGCCACCCGCGCCATGGATACCGCGTCCAGGCCCTCGGCGTCGGCGACCCGCACCGCCGCCTCGACGATGGCGTCCACCGACAGTTCCGGTTTCGGGCCGCGCCGGCCGCGCTCGCGCCGCCCCCACAGCAGGTCGAGCCCTGGCGGCAGCGGCGCTTCCGCCGCGCCCGCGCTATCCGGTTGCTGTGCCATCCCTGCACTCTCTCACGTGCCCGCGCCTACTCCCTTGACCCTGACTGTATGTGGCATATACAGTTCAGTATATGTCATACACAGTTAATGCCAGGGGGATCTGCAAGTCGTTCGGCGGCCAGCGGGTGCTCGACCAGGTCAACCTGGCCGTCGAGACCGGCTCCGTACTCGCGCTGCTCGGCCCGAACGGGGCGGGCAAGACCACGATGGTCCGCATCCTGGCCACCCTGCTCCGGCCGGACGCCGGCACGGCCACGGTGGCCGGCCACGACCTGCTGGCCAACCCGGTCGCGGTCAAGCGGTCGATCAGCCTGACCGGCCAGTACGCGGCGGTGGACGACATGCTCACCGGGCAGGAGAACCTGGAGATGATGGCTCAGCTGCGGCATCTGCCCCGGCGCGAGGTGCGGGCCCGGGCCACCCAGCTGCTCGCCGATTTCGATCTGCTGGATGCACGGGACCGCCGGGTGGCCACCTACTCGGGCGGCATGAAACGGCGGCTCGACCTGGCCATCAGCATGGTCGAGCGGCCAGAGCTGCTGTTCCTCGACGAACCGAGCAACGGGCTGGACCCGCGCAGCCGGGAGCAGCTCTGGGGCACCGTCCGGCGCCTGGTGGACGACGGCGTCACCGTCCTGCTCACCACGCAGTACCTGGAGGAGGCGGACCAGCTGGCCGACACCGTCTGCCTGCTCGACCACGGCCGGATCGCCGCCCGGGGCACGCCGGACGAGCTCAAGGCGAGCCTGGGCACCGAGGTGATCCGGCTCCGCTTCGCCGACGACACCAGCTACCAGCGGGTGGCCGGCTCGCTGACCACCACCCACACCGACCCACGGCTGCGCACCGTCGAGGTGGCCAGCGACGGCTCGGCGGCCGAGGTGCTCAGCCTGCTGCGCTCGCTGGAGTCGGCCGGCACCCCCGCGCTCCAGGTGTCCGTGCTGCGGCCCAGCCTGGACGACGTTTTCCTGTCCCTGACCAGCATGGATCTGCCCGCTATCGATGCGAAGGAGTTGGCCCGATGAGCATGGCCGCGACAATCTCGGACACCCGCGTGATGGTCACCCGCTCGGTGCGGCGCTCCCGCCGCGACCCGGAGGCGTTCTTCACCGCGCTCATGCTGCCGATCGTGCTGATGCTGCTGTTCGTCTACGTGTTCGGCGGCGCGATGAACACCGGCAGCTCCTACGCCAACTACGTCGTGCCCGGCCTGATCGTGCTGTGTGCCGGGTTCGGCGCCGGCACCACCGCGGTCGCCGTGGCCACCGACATGAGCAACGGCATCGTGGACCGGTTCCGGTCCATGCCGATCAGCGGCTCGTCCGTGCTGGCCGGGCACATCACGGCCAGCCTGCTGCGCAACCTGATCGCCACCGCGCTGGTGATCGCGGTCGGCCTGGCCGTCGGCTGGCGGCCGGACGCCTCGGTGGCGGGCTGGGCCGGCGCGGCCGGGATGATCGTGCTGTTCATCCTGGCGCTGTCCTGGCTGGCCGCAGCGGTCGGGCTGCTGGTGCACGGGCCCGAGGCGGCCAACTCCGCGACGTTCGTGTTCATGTTCATCCCATACGTGAGCACCGCGTTCGTCCCGGCCGCCACCATGCCCGGATGGCTGCGCGGATTCGCCGCGCACCAGCCGTTCACCCCGATCGTGGAGACCATGCGCGGGCTGTGGATGGGCCACACGTCCACCGGGGCCAGTGTCGCCTCGCAGGCCTGGCTGGCCGTGCTCTACTGCGTGGCCATCCTGGTCCTGTCGGTGGCCGCCGCCTCCTGGCTGTTCCACCACCGGGTCAGCCAGGCCAGTTAACGGGGGAGCACCGCGGAGTGGGCTGAACTCAGCTCACCCCGCGGCTTCCTGGTGTGACCAGGCCGCTTTCGTAGGCCAGCACGACGAGCTGGGCCCGGTCACGGGCGTTCAGCTTGGTCATGATCCGGCTGACGTGAGTCTTGGAGGTGAGCGGGCTGAGGAACAGCCGGCCCGCGATCTCGTCGTTGGACAGGCCCTCGGCCACCAGCGCCAGCACTTCACGTTCCCGGTCGGTCAGCCCAGCCAGGATCTCGTCGCTGAGCGGCGGCCGCTCCGGACGGCTGGCCAGGTCGGTGATCAGCCGCCGGGTCACGCTCGGCGAGAGCAGCGCGTCGCCCCGGGCCACCACCCGGACCGCTTGCAGCAGTTCGGCCGGCTCGGTGTCCTTGACCAGGAAGCCACTGGCCCCGGCACGGACCGCCTGGTATACGTACTCGTCGGACTCGAACGTGGTCAGGATGATCACCTTGACGCCGGCCAGATCCTCGTCGGCCGAGATGCGCCGGGTCGCTTCCAGGCCATCCACCCCGGGCATCCGGATGTCCATCAGCACCACGTCGGCGCGCTCGCTGCGGGCCAGCCGGACCGCCTGGTCGCCGTCGGTGGCCTCGCCGACCACCTGCAGGTCGTCGGCCGCGTTGACCAGCACCCGGAAGCCGGCCCGGATCAGCGCCTGGTCGTCGGCGAGCACGACCCGGATCATGGCCGCCTGCCTTCCTCGATCGGGGCGGGCGACGCGTCCGGCTCGTCGCCGGGTGGCGGGGCCGGCCGGGATGGCGCGGGCAGCGGGAGCCGGGCCGTGACCCGGAACCCGCCGCCGGGGGCCGGCCCGGTGTGCACCGAGCCACCGACCGCCGCGGCCCGTTCCCGCATCCCGGCCAGCCCGTGGCCGGCGCTGGTGGTCTGGGCCGTCCCCGCCGGCTGGCCCAGCCCGGTGTCGGTGACCGAGATCCGCACGTCGTCGCCCGTGTAGCTGACCGACACCGTGGCGGTCGCCGGGCCGGCGTGCCGGATTGTGTTGGTCAGCGACTCCTGGATGATCCGGTAGGCGGCCAGGTCGGCCGCGGCGGGCAGCGGCACAGCGGTCCCGGTCACGGTCAGCGTCGTCTCCAGCCCGGCCCGGCGGGCCCCGGCGACCAGCGTGTCCAGCTGGGCCAGGCCCGGCGCGGGCTGGGTCGGATCGGCGTCATCGGCCTGGCGCAGCACGTTCAGGATGGCCCGCAGTTCGCGCAGCCCGTCCTTGCTCGCCGTCTTGATCGACTGGAGCGCTTCGGCGGCCACTTCCGGGCGGGTGGCCAGCACGTGCGCGGCCGACCCGGCCTGCACGTTGATGGTGGCCATCGTGTGCGCCACCACGTCGTGCAGTTCCCGGGCGATGCGCAGCCGTTCCTCTACCACTTGGCGGCGCGCGTCTTCCTGGGCCCGGTCCCGGATCGAGGCGACGTAGGCGCGCCGGTTGGCCACCGCGATGCCAGCCAGCAGGGCCGCGGCTATCAGGCCGGGAAGGATGTCGAAAGCGCCATCCGGGCCGGAGTCGCCCTCCCGGAGTTGATCCCTGGTTACTCCCCGGGGAGTACGCCCGGCTGGACGCGCATCCAGATGTTCGTCATCTGCGGGGTCGGCCCGATCGGCTCGAGCGGGATGCTGGCCATGCCCGGGTGGTCATACAGCCGGCGTCCGTCGCCGAGCAGCACCGGCGCGACGTGCACCAGGATCTCGTCCAGCAGGCCCGCACCGAGCACCTTGGCGGCCAGCCCCGGGCCGAGTACCGAGACGTACTGGCCACCGGCCGCGTCCTTGGCTAGCTGCACCGCCTGCTTGATGTCCGGGCCGACGAAGGTGAAGCCCGGCGCGGCCGTGCCGGGGTCGTCCCGGGTGAACACGAACTGCGGCCCGTGCCAGGCGCCGCCGTACGGTTCGCCCTTCTCGGTCTTGGCGCCCTGATCGCCGTCGCCGCCGTGATAGGTGCGGTGCCCGATGAGCAGGGCGCCGATCTGGTTGAGGGTCTGCAGCACGAACTGCGGGTCGGGAGCGAAGCCGCAGCCGAACAGCCAGCCCATGTCATCGTCCGGGCCGGCCACGAACCCATCCAAGGACATGGTGATGTGCCACAGAACCTTGCTCATGACGCGTTGCCCTCCGCTGGTAGGTACCTCCCTCCGTCAGACGCCGCGCGGGCCGGTAACTCATCGGCCGTCGCGCGCTGCTCCAGCGCGGCCAGCCGGAGTTCGAGCTGGTCGACCCGGTGCCGGAGGATCTCCAGTTCGGCCTGGTCGGCCAGCCGCCGCTGCGCGGTGCGGCGCAGCCGCGGTGAGGCCTCGGCCCGGGCCGCCACCAGCGCCAGCGGGACCAGCCGCTGCGGCCCGTGCGGCCCGTCCACCAGCCGGGACGGGATCTGCCCGGTCCGGTACCAGGTGCGCAGCGCGGCCCGCGACGCGCCGGTGTCGGCCGCGGCCCGGTCCAGCGTCACCCAGTCCGACCCCTCCAGCTGCGCGGACAGCTCAATTTCCAGCTCCCACTGGTCCAGCCGGTCTTCCCAGTCCATATCGGCCTCCGACCCTATTAATAGCATGCTATTGACAGGGTTAATAGGCCAGGTGCACCGTGGGCGGCATGTTCGAGCGATTCACCGACCGGGCCCGCCGCGTGGTGGTCATCTCCCAGGAAGAAGCCCGGAAGCTGCAGCACAACTACATCGGCACCGAGCACATCCTGCTCGGGCTGCTGGCCGTCCAGGGCGGCATGGCGTTCAAGATTCTCGACCGGTTCGGGATGTCACCGGACGGGGTTCGGGAGGAGGTCGTCGCCCGGGTCGGCACCGGCACGGCAACGATCGAGGGGCATATCCCGTTCACCCCGCGGGCCAAGAAGACCCTGGAACTGGCGCTGCGCGAGGCCCTGCAACTGAGCCACAACTACATCGGCACCGAGCACGTCCTGCTCGGCCTGATCCGGGAAGGCGACGGCGTCGGCGCACAGATCATCACGGCGCATGGCGCCGACCTGGACAGCGTCCGCCAAGCCATCATCGAGATGCTGCACGCGTATGGCGCTCAGCGCTCGGGCCAGCGCTGGCTGCGCAGCCTGAGCGGCGTGGCCGAGGCGGCGGAGGGGACGGATCTGCCCGCTACGCCCGCCGCCGAGGCCAGCGTGACCGCCGCGGTGGCGTTGGCCGGCACCAGCCCGGTCGGCTCACATCACCTGCTGCTGGCCGCGCTGGACGACCCGGACAGCGCCGCGGCCCGGACGCTGGCCTCGCTCGGCGTCGACCTGGACCAGGCCCGGGAGGCGCTGCGCACCGTGGACGTCAGCGGCACCAGCGACGAGCAGCCCGAGGAACGGGGCCGGCGGCACATGATGCTCCGGGTCACCGACACCAGCCTGACCATTGAGGCCACCGACCCGGACATCATCAAGGCCGCCCAGGCCGCGGCCGAAGCCCTCGGCGATCAGGCGGATCCGCCCGGCACCATCCGTGGTGACCTGCCGGAGAGCGTCACGCTGGGCGGCGTCTGGCTGGCGCTGAACGCCAGCTTGCAGAACATCCGCACCCGCGCGGCCGTGGCCCAGCGGGCCAAGGGCGGCGAAGCGCAGCCCGGCCAGCCCGGCCCGGAGAACGTGCGGCTCCAGGCCGAGCAGGAGAAGCCACCCGGCGAAGCGGGCGCGGCCGGCACCGCCTAGCCGGGCCGAGCCCGCTCACGTCTGCCTACGGCGTCAGGGCGTTATCTGGAGGTCCAGGCCGAAAGAGTGCCCTTCGGCGGCCGGGAGTTCGGTGAAGCCGAGGTGCCCGTAGAACCCGGCCGCCCGGTGGTTGCTGGCCATCACGTACAGATGCACGCCCCGGGACCCGCCGTCGCGTAGCGCCGCGATGAGCGCGCGTGTCAGCCGGGTTCCATATCCGCTGCCCTGCAGGCGCGGTTCCAGGTTCACGTGCAGGTGCGACGGGTAGCGTGCGACGAGTTCGGGGTCGGTCCGCCAGGGGTGGTGGATCGCATGCGCCAGCCGCTGGTCTGGTGTCCATCGCCCGGCCGGCCGGCCGGGCGATGGGTCTGGGTAGCGGCCGCGCAGTGCGGGCCACCATTCGCTTTCCAGCCGTTCCTCGAAGGCCTGGGTGTCGAGCGCGCCGACGATGTATCCGCCCACGCCGGCGGCATCTTCGGCCACGAAGGCCAGCGAAGGCTCGAGGACGCCGTAGGGGGCGGCGAAGATGTGCCCCAGCAACCGGAGGTCCTGGTACAGCGGTGTGGCGTCCTGCCCGGCGTCGCCGGTGAGCAGGCAGATCCGGTACAGCTCATCGAGGTCGCTGGGGCGGTAGGGGCGGATCCGGGCTCGCGTGCGGCCCATGGGCTAACCTCCAGGTTCTCTCGGAAGCGGCTGGATGAGCCAGGAGCGGCCGTCGATGAGCGCGCACGCCGCGGCCTCGGCCTGGCCGGCCGCGGCGGTGGCGGCGGGCGAGCCGGTGCCGAACGTGCCGTCCAGCAGCAGCATGGCGTGGCCGTGCGCGGTTGCCACCACAGCCGAGCCGAGCCGGCCGCCTGCCGCCTCGTCTCCGCCGGCCAGCGCGATCGCCGGGGCCAGGAATGCCTGGGCCAGTGCGGCCGCGGCCCGCATGATCTCGGGGTAGCGCTGTTTGTCCAGCCCGGAACCGGCCAGCGCCTGGAACAGCGGCCGCTGCGCGGCGGCGAACCGGACGTAGCAACCCGCCGCGGCGGCCAGCCGCGCGGCTGGGTCACCGGCCGCCGCCTCGCGGTCCAGTTGCTGGCCGAGCAGTCCAGCCGCGCGGACCGCGACCGCCGCCAGCAGGTCGCCGCGGTCGGCGAAATGCCGGTACGGCGCGGCCACCGCGACGCCCAGCCGGCGGCTCGCCTCGGCCATCGAGAACGCCTGGATGTCCCGCTCGCCGAGCAGTTCGATGGTGGTCTCGATGAGCGCTTCCCGCAGGCCGCCGTGGTGGTAGCGGCGGCGGCTTCCCGGGCCGGACCTGGTCATCGCGCGCCCGGGAGCGGCACCACGCGGCGCATGACCGCGTCCCAGCCGCGATCGCCAAGCAGCCGCCGGGCCACCGGGGCGACCCGGGCCTGGGCGCCGACCTTGTACCGGGCCCGGGCGCGCCGGGCGGTGACCGCCTTGAGGATCACCTGGGCCACCTCGTCGGCGGTGAGCACGCTCCGGGCGCCCTCGCGGTGGGCACGAGCGGTCATCGCGGCCACGTTCGCCTTGAACCCGCCGTACGGCCCGGTGCCGTTGTCCGCCGGGCTATGCCGCGCGCTGTTGGCCAGGAATTCGGTCCGCACCGCGCCCGGCTCGATGAGCGAGACCCGGATGCCGAACGGCGCCACCTCCAGGCGGAGCGCGTCGCACAGCGACTCCAGCGCGTACTTGCTCATCGCGTACGGGCAGCCGGTCGGCGGGGTGACCAGGCCGGCCGCGGACCCAAGGTTGACGATGTGGCCGCGGCCCCGGGCCCGCATCCCAGGCAGCACCAACTGGCACATCCGGACCAGGCCGAACACGTTGGTGTCGAACACCTCCCGGATCAGGTCGAGCGGCACCTCCTCGACCGGCCCGCCACCGCCATGCCCGGCGTCGTTGATGAGCACCCCGACCGCGCCATGCTCGGCTTCGACCTGGGCTACCGCGCGGGCCCGGGACTGCTCGTCGGTCACGTCGAGATCCAGCACCTGGCAGCCAGCCTGGGCCAGTTCGGCCAGCCCGGCACCGCGGCGCGCCGACGCCCAGACCGGGAAACCAGCCCGGACCAGCGCCAGCGCGGTCGCCTGCCCGATCCCGGACGAGCACCCGGTAATCAGCGCCGCGTCGCGGGCGCGGTCCGGCGAGGCCATGTAATAGCCACTCACAATGTGAATGACTATCACAACCGGCACTGACCGATCAACCCCGTCGCGGGGTGCGCCTCTAGCCCGCTCCGGCTGCGAGCAGGCGGGCCTGGGCGGCCAGGTACTGGCGTTCGGGAAGGCTGGTCGCGCGGCTGGCGGCGGCGCGGTAGTCGGCCGCGGCGGCCACCGGATCACCGGCCTGCTCCAGCAGGTGCGCGCGGGTGGCGTAGAACCGGTGGTGCGAGCTCAGCCGGCGGTCCGGCTGCAGCTCGGCTAGCAGTGCAAGGCCGGCCGCCGGGCCGTGCACCTGGCCCACCGCCACGGCCCGGTTGAGCGTGGTCATCGGGTTCGGCGCGAGCCGTTCCAGCAGGTCATACAGGCCGAGGATCTGCGGCCAGTCGGTGCTGTCCACGTCGGCTGCCTCGTCGTGCACTGCGGCGATGGCCGCCTGCACCTGATAGGGGCCAGGTTCGCCGTGCGGCAGCGCGGCGGTGAGCAGGCTGGTCCCCTCGGCGATCAGCGCCTGGTCCCAGCGCCCGCGATCCTGCTCTTCCAGTGGGACCAGGCCGCCGTCCGGCCGGGTCCGGGCGGGCCGCCGGGCGTCGGTGAGCAGCATTAGCGCGAGCAGCCCGGCCACCTCGGCGTCGTCCGGCAGCAGCCGGTGCAGCCAGCGGGCCAGCCGGATGGCTTCGGCGGACAGCGCGGGCGCGGTGAGCTGCCGGCCGCTCGTGGTGACGTAACCCTCGTTGAAGATCAGGTACAGCGTGTGCAGCACCGCGGCGCGGCGTTCCGCGAACTCTGGGCCGGCGGGCAGGGTGAGCGGGATGCCGCTGTCCTTGATGGTCCGCTTGGCCCGGCTGATCCGCTGGGCCATGGTCGCCTCGGGGACCAGGAACGCGGCCGCGATCTGCGCCGTGGTCAGCCCGCCGACTGCGCGCAGGGTCAGCGCGATCTGGCTCGGTACGGACAGCGCCGGGTGGCAGCAGCCGAACAGCAAGGCCAGCGAGTCGTCCCGCTCGGTGCCCGGCCCGGCGTCCGCGGCCGGGCTGAGCAGTTCCGCCTGCGGCGTGGCCACCGCCACCTGGTCCTCCCGGCGGCGCCGGGACTGCTCGTTGCGGGCCTGGTCGAGCAGCCGGCGCGAGGCCACCGTGATCAGCCAGGCGCGCGGGCTGGCCGGCTGCCCCTCGGCCGGCCATTGCAGCGCGGCGGCCAGCAGCGCCTCCTGGGTGGCGTCCTCGCACAGGTCGAAGTGGCCGTACCGGCGGACCAGCGCGCCGAGAACCTGTGGCGCCAGCTCGCGCAGCAGGTCCTCGGCGCCCCGGTCCAGGCTCGCCTCGGGCCGGTTCACGGCTCCGGCGACTCGTGCAGGATCGGCCACACCTCGACCGGCTCCTGGTCGGCCCACGGCATGTCGGCCGCGATCTGCTCGGCGCGCTCGGCGCTCTCGCAGTCCAGCAGGTAGAAGCTGGCGATGTACTCCTTGGTCTCCAGGTACGGCCCATCGGTGATGGCTGGCGCGCCGCCCTGCCGCCGGATCAGCTTGGCCGCCGCGGCGTCGGCCAGGCCGTACGCGCCGAGCAGTTCGCCGGTCTCCCGGTACTTGGTGTTGAACGCTTCCTGCTTGGCGATCTCCTCGGGCCAGGACTCACCCAGCAGCGAGTTCCACTTCTCCTGGTTGCCGTAGATCAGCATGAGGTACTTCATCGGGCCATCCTCCCTGGTTGTGGCGCGCCGTGTGGGTGCGCCCTCACCAGTCAGTCGAAGCAGCCGGAGCCGTCCTCGACATCCATGATGGCCGGGATCAGATCTTGTTGAGCAGGTGCTTCATCAGCGAGCGTTCGGTGGCCAGTGGCCGGGGGGCGGTGACGAAGACGGCCACGGTGCCGCTCAGCGCGGCCAGTGTGTTGCTCGCGCCGTGCGCGGTGCCGACCGAGGCGAAGTAAGCCTTGTCACCCACCCCGGACACGGTGTGCACCGACTGGTGCAGGCTGCTCAGCGACTGCTGGCTCTGCCGGAACTGCTTGGCCGTCTCGCCGGTCTGGTAGCGCACCATGACCATGTACTTGCCGAGATAGGCGCACACCGAGACGGGGCCCTCCAGGGTGGACACCTGCTTGCCCAAGGCGAGCCCGAGTTGCGCGCCGACTTCGGCCGCCGTGGCCTGCGCGCAGTACGGGGCCGGGGGACCGGCCGAGGCCTTGCCGCCGCTGCCGGAGTTGCTGGCGGCCGCCCCGGCCTGTGCGCTTGACGCCGGGTTGCCCGCGGCACCCGGCTCCGGGGCGGCCCCGGACGAGACCGAACAGGCAGCCAGCGTGCTCACGGCCACGCCGGCCAGCACGGCAGTCGCGATCTGGCGCATCCCCACGACCGGCCCCTTCCTGTCCAGGTGCAGCGTCCGCCCAGGTCCGGTTCCGCCCCAGGTACGGCCGGCCGGGCGCAGCGGGCGGCCTGATCGTATGAAGGGCTGGCCACGGACACCAGAGACGGGGCCGATGGCCCGGCCGAGTGCGCTGGTCAGCGGCTGCCCGGCCGGTTTGCCGCGGATGAATGTTTCAGCACGCCGGGTTCTCGGGCCAGACCCGTGGTGCTGTCGGCGTGCCGGACCGGGTAGCTGACTGTGTGGCCCGTCGCAGGTGGACGTGGCGTTTCCGGCCGGCCTATCGTGGCTTGAGATAGCGGCATTGAGCCCGCGATCCCACCAGCATTACTGGGCCATCGTTGCTCTGGACCCCGGTAGCGATCCGTGCAGTTCGCTCCACGCGAAGGAGCATTGATCCCGTGTCATCTGCTACCGGGGGCCGTCCGGCCGCCTCCGCCGACCGGCGCTGGCTGGTCCTGGTCGTGGTGGCCGTCGCCCAGCTGATGGTGGTGCTGGATTCCACGGTCGTGAACATCGCGCTGCCGTCGGCGCAGCGTGCGCTGGGGTTCCCGAACTCCGACCGGCAGTGGGTGGTGACGGCCTACGCCCTGGCCTTCGGCAGCCTGCTGCTGGTGGGCGGCCGGCTAGGCGACATGTTCAGCCGCAAGCGGGTCTTCATCACGGGCCTGGTCGGATTCGCCGTCTCCTCGGCCATCGGGGGTGCCGCCGTCTCCTTCGAGATGCTGGTGGCGGCCCGGACGCTGCAGGGCGCGTTCGGCGCCATCCTCGCGCCGTCCGCTCTCGGCACCCTGGTCAGCACGTTTCAGGATCCGCGCGAGCGGGGCCGGGCCTTCGGGGTCTTCGGCTCGGTCGCGGCCGGCGGCGGCGGCGTGGGCCTGATCCTCGGCGGGGTGCTCACCCAGTACCTGTCCTGGCGTTACACGCTGTTCGTGAACCTGATCTTCGCCGCGATCGCCGTGGCCGGCGCCCTGGCGTACATGCACACCAGCCGGCCCGCCAACCCGCCGAAGATGGACTGGCCGGGGGCGGTACTGGCCTGCGCCGGGCTCTTCCTCATCGTCTTCGGTTTCTCCCACGCCGAGACGGCCGGCTGGACGGCGGGGCTGACGATCGGCTCGCTGGTCCTGGGCGTGCTGCTGCTCGCCGCGTTCGTCGTCGCCGAGCGGTTTGGCAGTCACCCGCTGCTGCCGCTGCGGGTGATACTCGACCGCACCCGGGGCGGCTCCTATGTCGCGGTCGGCCTGTCCGGAATCGCGATCTTCGGCATCTTCCTGTTCCTCACGTACTACCTGCAGGAGGTCAAGGGATACAGCCCGGTGACCAGCGGGCTGGCCTTCCTGCCGATGATCGGCTGCATCCTGCTCAGCTCCAATGTCTCCAGCATCGTGACCTTGCCCCGGCTCGGGCCGCGGGTCCTGATCACCACCGGCATGCTGCTGGGTGCCGGCGGGATGACCTACCTGACCCAGCTCACCGTGACGTCCAGCTACGCCGGCGGCGTGCTGCCCGCCCTGCTCATCCTGGGTCTGGGCTTCGGCATGATCTTCGCCCCGGCCATCAATACGGCCACGGCCGGCGTCCCGCGCCAGGACTCAGGGGTAGCCTCCGCGCTGGTCAACACCATGCAGCAGGTCGGCGGTTCAATCGGCACGTCCGCGCTTAGCACGATCGCGCTGACCGCCACGACCAGCTACCTCGTCGCGCACCACACGGCGCCGCACGCGCCGGCGATCGCGGCCACCCACGGCTATACCGTGGCCTTTGCGGTGTCGGCGGGAATCTTCGGTCTCGGCGTGATCCTCGCGATCGTCCTGCTGCCATCCCGGCAGCGGCTGGCCGAGCTCAGGGCAGCTGCCTCCGCCGCGGCCGAAGCTGTACCCGCCGCCGCGCCTGCGCCCGCCACGGCGCCTGCGCCTGCCGCGGCGCCCGCGCCCGCTGCGGCGCACGCTGCCGCTCCCGCCGCCGACCTGGGTCCGTGGCTTGAGGCGCACACGATTCACGCGATTCCGGTGGCCCTGGTCAGCTGCTCGCCGGTGATAAATCCCGCTTGGCTCCCGGCGGGCAGGCCCGCCGGGTGATCGCGGCGGCCCACCTCAGGTGCGGCCCGGAGCCGGCCGTACCTTGGGAACGGACGGCTCCGGGCTCATCGCGGTTAGGGGCTGAACCGGTCAGGACTTGATGTCCCATTGCTGGCAGGTGTTATCCAGCTGGGCCCACTGGCGGACCACTGTCCCGTTGGCGGTTTCGCAGTCCTCCGCGTCCAGGACCATTCCGTTGCCGACGTTACTGATGGTGTAGTGGCTGCCCACCGCGGTGACGTCCCATTCCTGGCAAACGTTGCCGAGCGAGGACCACAGGTCGGTGAGGGTGCCGTCGAAGATCCCGCAGTTCACCGAGTCGAGGACCGTGCCGCTGTTGACGTTGGTAATCGTGTAGTGGCCGTTGCCCGCACTGGTGAACTTCCACTGCTGGCAGCTAGTGCCGGACGCGGACCACAGCACGATGCCCGTGCCGTTGGCAGTGCCGCAGCCGGCCGGCTCCACGTCCGTGCCGCTGTTGACATTGGTGATGGTGTACGCGGTGCCGGTGACCGGGAAGCCGCTGCTGACCTGCTGATAGCCGACCGCGACGATATTGGCCTGAACCGCGTTCTCGGTCGTGGCGGATGGATAGCCGGCGGTCAGGACGCCCTCGAAGAACGAGCCGTCGGATCCGTTGCTGTTGTCGCCGCCGATGCCCAGGATGACGGCGCCCTCCTGGTGCATCGGGGTGTACCCGCCGATATCCGGGAGCGGCCCGCTGTACTCGGTGTTCACGCCGCCCGACTGCGCGTTGGCGTCTTTGATCGCGTACGTAGTCGTGCCGTTGTTGTCCACGATGGCGGTGACGAACGTGCTGGAGTTGCCCTTA
Source organism: uncultured Actinomycetes bacterium (assembly GCA_963814645.1). Taxonomy (GTDB): domain Bacteria; phylum Actinomycetota; class Actinomycetes; order Streptosporangiales; family Streptosporangiaceae; genus RYN-230. The sequence continues at coordinate 136,053 of CAWFDX010000001.1, forward strand.
TTGGCCGGGTCGGAGCCGTTGCCGCCGGAGAAGAGGCCGTTCTCCAGGTCCGCCTGGACCCAGGGCCCGGACCCGGTACACGGCGCGAACCAGCATTCGGTACCGAAGTTGATCGCATCCATGTGGCCGTTGCCAGTGTCCGTACCTGACGTCTCGGCGTTGCCGAAGTCGAAGCAGCACACACCGTCCGCGTGCGTGCCGCTGGTCACCATGTACGCACCCTGCGGCTGCGCTCCGGTCGCGACACCATCCGTGACGTCGTTGCGGTATCCCACGCCTGCCTGCACGGACACCCCATAGACCAGATGGCCGCCGACCTTCACCGGCAGCGCGTTGGCGATCGCGGCGGCATCCGGGCCGCCGTTCCCGCCGATCGGCCCGACGCCGAGATCATTGCGGTGGCCGCTCTGGTCGTAAATCCTGGTGATAGTGCACACCGTGCCCGCGCAGAACGAGTTCTGGGCGGCAGCGTCGGCGTAGCCGTCCGGCAGCGTGCCAATGTTGACTGCTGTGCCGTCCGACACGCGCGTGACCTGATAGAGCGGGCCGCGGTACGTGCGGTACAACGCCCGCACCGTGCTGTACGCGGCCACGCAGGGCGTGCCCCCTGCAGCGTAGATGTTGCACGGCCGCGCGGCGGAGGCGGCGGAGGTGGGGGCCACTGGGGCCGCCACCACCGGGCTAGATGTGGCGGCTAACCCGGCGAGGACGAGGGCCGCAGAGGCAGCCACAGACAACAGCGCTTTTCTCGGAGTCAGAAGTCTCATCAGGCCAATCTCCGTTCTCGGCTAGCGGAAGTACACGGATGCCAGACTGAGCGCTTACGTAGTGTTAGCGCTAACATCTGATCGCTTCCCCTATGTAGACCGGCCAGAAAGTGCTGTCAAGGGCGCGGGCGGACTGACCCGGTGAACGGTGCTCCGACGCCGTTTGTGGTTGTCCTCGCCGGGTAGCCAGGCACGTCTCGTACGTTGCGTGGTCCGGACGTCCACGTGCGCGCCATCCGGCAGAAGGGAGACAGCCATGACCACCTCACCGGATCCCCAGGAATACATCCACCGCGCCGCGGTCAACCCCGATGGCAACAGAATCGGCAAGGTCAGCAAGGTGTACCTCGACGACACCGCCGGGCAGCCGCAGTGGGTCCTCGTGGAGACCGGCCTGTTTGGCACCCGGGACAGCTTCGCGCCGGTTCAGGGATCCAGAATCGACGGCGAACGGGTCGTACTCGCCGTATCCAAGGAGCAAGTCAAGGACGCTCCTAACATCGACAGGGACGCCCACATCAGCCAGAGCGAGGAAGACACCCTCCGCCAGTACTACAGCGGCTACCTTTCATGACCGGGCACGCCTAGCGGCCGCGGCCAGAGCCGGAACCCCGTGCTGCCAGCCGCGCATGTCAGCGGCGGGTCGGCTACCATGCAGCCAGTTCCCGCCGGTGTAGCTCAGTTGGCAGAGCAGCCGTCTTGTAAACGGCAGGTCGCAGGTTCGACTCCTGTCACCGGCTCCAAGTGATGCGCTAGGCCAGGAGGGGGACGGGCCCTGGCCCGGGGGCAAGCCAGGGCCCGTCAGGGGGGAAGAGGCCTTCCTGTCATAAAACGGCCGCCGGCCCGGAGCCGTTACTCCAACGCAGCAGATCTCGCGCTGCGGCGTTGCCTGCTCACCGATTGCGCCCGGGCTTGCCGCTATGGCCACCACCCTGGCCTGATGACGGAGAGTAACTCCTGCCCAAGACGGACTATTCTGTCTCAGGTGGGTAACTACTGGACTGTGAAACTATCTGCGCGGCTGTCGCGTTGCGCCGAATGAGATGGTTTGCGCGCCAGGATGTGACGCTGCGCAACGGCCGGGCGCGGCGTGCCGGAATCGCACGGCCCCCCCACTTGCATCGGGGTATGGGGTGAGAACGCATGGGGCCCGCTGACATGGATGAGCCTGGCCCGGGCGAGGGGGACGTGCCTGCCAGCGAGGGGCACGACGACGGGGGCGCGGCTGCCAGCGACGGCGGCGAGGTAACTGGCGCGGCAGCGGACAGTCCGGCGGGTGAGGCCAGCCCGCCGGAGAGCATCGGCCCGGAGAGCACTGGCCCGGAGAGCACCGGCCCGGAGAGCACCGGCCCGGAGAGCACCGGCCCGGAGAGCACCGGCCCGGAGAGCACTGTCCCGGAGAGCACTGGCCCGGAGAGCACTGTCCCGGAGAGCACTGGCCCGGAGAGCACCGGCCCGGGCGGTGCGGCGGATCAGCCGGGCGGGAGCCAGCCGGGCGGTGACCAGATACCGGTTCCGCCAGGCGGCCGCCATCCGGGGCGGCGGAAGAAGATCCTGGCCTGGACCGCAGGCGGCGTCGCAGTGGTCCTGCTGATCGCGGTGGGCGGCGCCTACGCGGTCTACCGGCACCTGAACGGCAATCTGCATCAGCTGAACATCTCCGGCGACCTCGGCACCCAGCCGGTGGACACACACCCGCAGGCCGAGAACATCATGGTCATCGGCTCGGACACCCGGCACGACCAGGGCAAGGGCTTCGGGCAGGACCTGACCACCGACCAGTCTGACACGCTGATGATCATGCACATCGCGGCCGACCGGAAGTGGGTCAACGTGATGTCGATCCCGCGTGACTCGTGGGTGAACATCCCGGCCTGCAAGATGGGCAACGGGCAGATGTCGTCCCCCACCCAGTACAAGATCAACGAAGCGTTCGCCCTGGGCAACCTGTACGGCAACCACACCGACCTCGGGGTCGCGTGCACGGAGAAGACGCTGGAACAGGACACCGGCATCCACATCGACCACTTCGTGGTGGTCAACTTCGAGGGCTTCCGGGACATGGTGAACGCGCTCGGCGGCGTGGAGGAGTGCAACACCACGGAGATCGACGACCCGAAGTCGGGCCTGCACCTCAAGCCCGGGCATCACCTGCTGCACGGGCTCGGCGCGCTGGCCTACGTGCGGGCCCGGTACACCCTGGGCGACGGCAGCGACCTGGAGCGGATCGGCCGCCAGCAGGCCTTCATGTCCTCGCTGGTCGAGCGGGTCAAGAGCAAGCTGCTCGACCCGCTGGCCATTTACCACTTCCTGGACGCGGCGACCAAGTCGATCACCGTGGACAGCCAGATGGGCGGCCTGCACGGCCTCTACGACCTGGCCATGAGCGTGCGCAGCCTGCCGGCCAGCGCGGTCACCTTCTTTACCCTGCCTACATATCCGCGGTCCGAGGTAGTGCCCACCGACACGGCCAACCTCCTCTGGACGCAGCCCGAGGACAGCACGATCTTCCAGGACTTCATCAACGACACGCCGGTCACCGGCCCGGCGCTCAAGCCGGGCAACGCGCCGAAGATCTCCGCGCACAGCGTGAAGGTCGCGGTGCACAACGGGACCACGCAGTACGGGCTGCAGAACACGGTGGGTACGACGCTGCAGCAGAAGGGGTTCCACGTGGTCGCGGAGAGCCAGAACGCCAGCACGGACGTGACGGAAACGGTAATCAAGTACCACCAGGGCGACCGGGCGCAGGCCAAGCTGCTGCTGTCCAAGGTGCCCGGGGCGGTCATGGAGCAGGTGCCCGGCACCAGTCCCCGGCTGATCCTGGAACTGGGCAGTGATTACGGCACCACCTCCGAGTCCACCCAGTCGGTGGCGCCGACGCCGTCGCCGAGCATCTCGTCGCGGACCGCGAGCCAGAACATCTGCGCCAGCTAGCGGGTCACACGCTCTCCAGCACCGCGATGACGTGCTTCTCGGCGGGTCCGCGCAGCGCCGCGTGCAGCCCGAAGAAGATCCGTTCGCCCCGGTTGCCGACCCAGTCGGCGGGCAGCAGTTCGGCGGGCAGCCGGGGGTCCCGGTAGACGATCTTGCGCCAGCTGTCCACCACCCGCATGTAATCGGCGAACGCGGCCGCGTCGCCTGGCCGCCGCTGTCGTGACCAGCGGCGCATTACCGGTTCATGAGTGGCGCAGAAGCCGTCGTACCCCTCGGCCAGCCCGGCCAGGTCCCACCACTGGCCGACGGTGGCGCGCAGCTGGGCCAGCGGCATCCGCGCGCCCTCGAACAGCTCCACGTAGTCGGTCAGGCCGAGCGTGCCGATCCGGTGCCGGGCCTCCTCGGCCAGCTGCTGCGGCGCGATCCACACCCCGGACGCGGCGGAGCCGAAGCCGAGCTGGTCCAGCCGGGAACGCAGCACGTGCCGCTTACCCCGTTCCGATTCCGGCACCGAAAACACGGCCAGCACCCAGCCGTCGCTGAGCTGGGCCGGCTGCCGGCCGAAGATGCGCGGATCCCCTTCGGCCAGCAGTTGCTGCCCGGCGGGGGAGAGCGAGTACCCGGCCGCGCCGGCCACCGCGCGGGCCTCGATCAGGCCACGCCGCTTGAGCCGGGACACCGCCGAACGCACCGCGGGCGCGTCCACGTCGACCTCGGCCATCAGCCTGATCAAGTGGGCGATCGAGACCCAGCCCCGGATGACCTCCCGGTACAGCCCGTAGAAGGTGAGGATCAGCTCACGTGGGCGAGCCGCATCGCGGCTGGTCGTGCTGCTGGCCGCCACGGCTGGCATCCATCACCTCGGTATCGCGCCTTTCTGGTCCACGTAATGCTACCGAGATAAGCTGCCCGGACTGGCGGGGCGATCACAGGCACAGGAGGGCGGATGGCGGAACCGGCGCCGATCGCGCTGGTCACCGGGGCCGGGCGGGGCATCGGGCAGGCGATCGCGGAGCGGCTGAGCCGGGCCGGGCTCCGGGTCGCGCTGACCGCCCGCAGCGAAGGCGAACTGGCCGCCACCGCGGCCCGCTGCCCGGGACCGGCCCTGGTACTGCCCGCGGACATCACCGGCGCCGCCGCCGTGGACGAGGTGTTCGCCGGGGTCGAGCGGGCCTGGGGACCGGTCGCGGTGCTGGTGGCCAACGCGGGCGCGGCGTTCTCGGCCCGGCTGGACAAAACCCCGGACAGCGAATGGCAGCGCTTGCTGGACATCAACCTGACCGCGCCGTTCCGCTGCGTCCGGCGCGCGGTGCCGGTCATGCGGGCGGCCGGCTATGGGCGGATCGTCGTCATCGCGTCCAGCGCCGCCCGGCTCGGCGAGCCGTACATCGCGGCCTACGCGGCCAGCAAGCACGGCGTGCTGGGCCTGGTCCGGTCGGCCGCCGCCGAGCTGGCCGGCACCGGGGTGACGGTCAACGCGGTCTGCCCCGGTTACGTGGACACGCCGATGACCGAGGCCACGGTGCAGACCATCGTCGCGAGCACCGGCCGCAGCCCCGAGCAGGCCCGCCAGATACTCGACCGCAAGCAGCCGATCGGCCGCCTGATCACCCCGGATGAGGTGGCCGACGCGGTCTGGTTCTGCATCGGGAACGGCGCGCTGACCGGGCAGGGCATCAACGTCGACGGAGGAGCGGTCCAGTCATGAGCATCGAGCGTGTCAATCCCGCGGAGCTGGCCCGGCCGTCCGGCTTCTCGCACGCCGTGGCCGGCCGCGGGACGCTGGTCCTGCTGGCCGGGCAGACCGCGCTGGACCCGGCCGGGCGGATCACCGGCACGGACGTGGTGGCCCAGTTCGAGGTGGCGCTGGGCAACCTGCTGACCGCGCTGGCCGCGGCCGGTGGCCGGCCGGACCAGCTGGCCTCGCTGACCGTCTACGTCGTGGACATGGACGACTACCGGCGCAACTCGGCCGCGCTGGGCCAGGTCTGGCGGCGGCTGGCCGGGCGGGACTACCCGGCCATGGCCGCGGTCGGCGTGGCCCGGTTGTGGGACGTGGCGGCCCTGGTGGAGGTGCAGGGCATGGCCATCCTCTGAGTCTGCTGAGCAGTGTGCCGAAGTATTGACTATCGTCATCAGCGCGCCATACCGTGACAGCATGACGATGGGGGGCGGCGCCCAGCTGAGCCGCTCGGTGCACGTGGACACGTTCTGCCGGGACAACCTGCCGCCAGCTGGCAGCTGGCCTGAGCTGATCTTCGAGCTGCCTGAGGTGCGCTACCCGGACCGGCTGAACTGCGCGCACGAACTGCTCGACGCGGTGATCGCCCGGCACGGCGGCGGCCGGCGCTGCCTGCTGACCCCGCAGGGCGACGTGTGGAGCTACGCGGACCTGCTGCGCACCGTGAACCAGATCGCCCGGGTGCTGACCGGCGAGCTGGGCATCGTCCCGGGCAACCGGGTGCTGCTGCGCGGCCCGAACAACCCCTGGCTGGCCGCGTGCTGGCTGGCCGTGCTCAAGGCCGGGGCGGTGGCGGTCACCACGATGCCGCTGCTCCGCGCGGGTGAGCTGACCACCGTGGCGGAGATCGCCGAGATCGATCTGGCGCTCTGCGACTGGCGGTTCGAGGAGGATCTGCGCGCCGCCGACCTGCGCGGCGCGCCCATCGTCAGCTACGGCGGGCCGGAGGCCAGCGACCTGACCCGGCGCGCCGCGGCCGCGCCGGACGGCTTCGCGGCCGTGCCGACCGCGGCCGACGACGTCGCGCTGCTGGCGTTCACTTCGGGCACGACCGGGCGGCCCAAGGCCACCATGCACTTCCACCGGGACGTGCTGGCCATCGCGGACACGTTCTCCCGGCACGTGGTCCGGCCGGTGGCGGACGACCTGTTCACCGGGACGCCGCCGCTGGCGTTCACGTTCGGGCTCGGCGGGCTGCTGGTGTTCCCGCTGCGGGCCGGCGCGGCCACGCTGCTGATCGAGAAGGCCAGCCCGGAGGACCTGGCCGATGAGATCGCGAAGCATCAGGTCACGGTCTGCTCCACGGCGCCGACCGGCTACCGCGCCATGATCGCGGCGGGCAAGGCCGGGCAGCTCGGCTCGCTGCGCCTGCCCATCTCGGCTGGCGAGCACCTGCCCGAGGGGACCTGGCGGGCGTTCCGCGAGGCCACCGGGGTCAGCCTGATCGACGGCATCGGCTCGACCGAGATGCTGCACGTGTTCGTGTCCGCGGCGGACGACGACATCCGGCCCGGCGCCACCGGCCGGGCGGTGCCGGGCTACCAGGCCACGATCCTGGACGGGGCCGGGTTGCCGGCGCCGCCGGGCGTGCCAGGACGGCTGGCCGTTAAGGGGCCCACCGGCTGCCGGTACCTCAACGATCCGCGCCAGGCCAGCTACGTGCAGGGCGGCTGGAACATCACCGGCGACACGTTCACCCGGGACGAGGACGGCTACTTCTACTACCAGGCGCGCAGCGACGACATGATCGTCTCCTCCGGCTACAACATCGCCGGCCCGGAGGTCGAGGAAGCACTGCTGGCCCACCCGGCGGTTTCCGAGTGCGCGGTGGTCGGCGTGCCCGACGAGGCCCGGGGCCAGCTGGTCAAGGCGTTTGTTGTCCTCACATCCGGGCAGCCGGGCGGCGCCGACCTGACCGGCCAGTTGCAGGCGTTCGTCAAAGAAAAGATCGCGCCGTACAAATATCCGCGGGCCATTGAATTCGTCGGTGCGCTGCCGCGGACGGCCACCGGCAAAGTGCAGCGGTACGTGCTGCGCGGCCAGGCCGCGCAGCCCAGGTGAGCGGTCCGATGCGCATCGCGGTAGTGGGCGGCGGGCCGGGCGGGCTGTACTTCGCCGCGCTGACCAAACAGCTCGGCCCGGGGCACACGGTCACCGTGTGGGAGCGCAACGCGGCCGATGACACGTTCGGCTTCGGCGTCGTGTTCTCCGACGAGACGCTGGGCGGCATCGAGCACGCCGACGAAGCGATCTACGCGCAGATGGAGCGGGAGTTCGCCACCTGGGACGACATCGACGTGCACGCCGGCGGCACGGTGCACACCAGCGGCGGGCACGGCTTCGCGGCGATGAGCCGCCGCCGGCTGCTGGAGATCCTGCAGCAGCGCTGCCGGGCGCTGGGCGTGCGGCTGCACTTCGGCGCGCCCGCGCCGGACGTGGCCGAGCTCAGCCGGACGCACGATCTGGTGGTGGCGGCCGACGGCGTCAACTCCACCGTGCGCGGCCGGTACGCGGACACGTTCCAGCCCACGCTGGATATCCGGCACTGCAAGTACATGTGGCTCGGCACGGACAAGGTGTTCGACGCGTTCAAGTTCTACATCCGGCAGACGCCGTATGGCGTCATGCAGATCCACGGCTACCCGTACGACGCCAAGGCGAGCACGTTCATCGTGGAGATGAACGAGAGCGTGTGGCAGCGGGCCGGCTTCGCCGCGCTGGCCGGTGCTGAGCTGGCCCCCGGCCAGTCCGACGAGCGGTCGGCCGGGCTGGTCCGCGAGCTGTTCGCGGACATCCTCGACGGCCACGATGTGCTGCTGAACAACTCCCGGTGGGTCAGCTTCGCCACGGTGCGCAACGAGCGCTGGCGGCACGGCAACGTCGTGTTGCTCGGCGACGCCGCGCACACCGCGCACTTCTCCATCGGCTCGGGCACCAAGCTGGCCATGGAGGACGCGCTCGCCCTCGCCGCCTGCCTGCACGAACAGGCTGACGTCGGCGACGCGCTGCAGGCCTATGAGGAAGAACGCCGGCCCGTGGTGCTGTCCACTCAGCGGGCGGCGCAGGCCAGCCTGGAGTGGTTCGAGAACCTGGGCCAGTACACCGGGCAGGACCCGGTCCAGTTCGCGTTCAACATCATCACCCGCAGCCGCCGGGTCACCTACGACAACCTGCGGGTCCGCGACCCGGAGTTCGTCGCGTCGGTGGACCGCTGGTTCGCCCGGCACGAGGCGGCGCGCGGGATGGGTACCGGCGAGGTGCGCCCGCCGATGTTCCAGCCGTTCCGGCTGCGGGACCTGGAGCTGGTCAACCGGGTGGTGGTGTCCCCGATGGACATGTACGTGGCCGAGGATGGGCGGCCCGGTGACTTCCACCTGGTGCACCTGGGCGGGAAGGCGCTCGGCGGCGCCGGGCTGGTGATGACCGAGATGGTCTGCGTGTCGGCGGACGGCCGGATCACCCCCGGCTGCACCGGCATCTACACCGATGAGCAGGCCGGGCAGTGGCGCCGGATCACCGAGTTCGTGCACCGCGAGTCGCAGGCCAAGATCGGCATTCAGCTCGGTCACTCCGGGCGGAAGGGATCGACCCGGCTGATGTGGGAGGGGATGGACCAGCCATTGCCCGCCGGGAACTGGCCGGTGGTCGGGCCGTCCCCGCTGCCCTACCGGCCCGGGATCAGCCAGGTACCGCATGAGCTGACCGCGGCCGAGCTGGACGTGATCCGGCAGCAGTTCGCCGACGCCGCGGCCCGCGCCGACCAGGCCGGCTTCGACCTGCTCGAACTGCACTGCGCGCACGGTTACCTGCTGTCCTCGTTCATCTCACCGCTGACCAACCAGCGTCGTGACGGGTACGGTGGCTCGCTGGCCGGCCGGCTCCGTTACCCGGTCGAGGTGCTGCGTGCGATCCGGGCGGTCTGGCCGGCGGGCAAGCCGGTCAGCGTGCGGATCTCGGCTACCGACTGGCTGGACGGCGGCATCACCGCCGAAGACTCGGTCGAGATCGCGCGGGCGTTCGCGGCGGCGGGCGCGGACATCATCGACGTCTCGACCGGGCAGGTCAGCGCGGCGGAGCGGCCCGCGTTCGGCCGGTCATACCAGACCCCGTTCGCCGACCGGATCCGCAACCAGGCGGGCATCCCGACGATGGCCGTGGGCATCATCTCGTCCTACGACGACGTCAACTCGCTGCTGCTGGCCGGCCGGGCCGACCTGTGCGAGCTGGGCCGGGCGCATCTGTACGACCCGAACTGGACGCTGCACGCCGCGGCGGAACAGGGTTACGCCGGGCCGGGCGCGGTCTGGCCGCAGCCGTGGCAGGCGGGCGCGCGGCGGCCGCAGACCGGCCGGATGGAGGGGCCGAAACCGCGGCTGGAGCTGGTCCGGCCGGGCCACCCCGGCACCGGACATCGAGGCACGGGGCACCGGCGCTGGGTGCCGTCCTGAGTCTCAGCGGCCTTCCCACCGCGGCGGGCGGCGCTCGTTGAACGCGGCATGGAACTCGGCGTGGTCCCGGCTGGTCATCAGCAGGGCCTGCGTCATCGCGTCCAGCTCGGTGGCCGCGCCCAGCGGCATGTCCAGCTCGCGGGTGAGCAGCGACTTGGTCTGGGCCAGCGCCAGTGCAGGCCCATCGGCCAGCTCGCGGGCCAGGTCGGCCACGGCCGCCTGGAGCTCGTCGTCGGGCACCAGCCGGGAGACCAGGCCGTAGCGGTCGGCGGTCTCCGCGTCGATGGTCCGGCCCAGCATCAGCAGCTCGGTCGCCCGGCCCAGGCCGACCACCCGGGGCAGCAGGTAGGCCGCGCCCATGTCCCCGCCGGACAGCCCCACCTTGGTGAACAGGAACGCGAACCGCCCCGACCGGCCGAGCACGCGGAAGTCCGAGGCCAGGGCGACCACGGCGCCGGCTCCGGCCGCGATGCCGTGCACCGCGCTGATGATCGGGATGGGGCACTCCCGCATGGCCCGGATGACGTCGCCGGTCATCTTGGTGAACCGCATCAGGTCGCGCGGCTCCATCTTGATCAGCTGGCCGATGATCTCGTTGACGTCGCCGCCGCCGCAGAACCCGCGCCCTTCGCCGCGGATCACCAGGACCCGGACGCCTTGATGATGCGGCAGCTCGGCGAGCAGGTCGCGGAGGTCGGCGTAGCTCTCGAAGGTCAGCGCGTTCAGCTTGTCCGGCCGGTCCAGCGTGACGGTCGCGATGCCGCTGTCGCCGTCCTCGCTGAAGCGGAAGTGCTGCCACTGCTGTGTCAGCCCGGCCGAGGCGCGGAACCGGTAGGAGTCTGTCATTGGGTGGCGTCCCGTCCAATCAGGTCACGGGCGATGATCGAGCGCTGGATCTCCGACGCGCCTTCGTAGATGCGGAGCGAGCGCACGTCCCGGTACAGGTGCTCGAGCAGATGCCCGTGCTGCAGTGCGCGGGCGCCGTGCAGCTGAACGCAGCCATCGACGATCCGCTGCGCGGCTTCGGTGGCGTACAGCTTGGCCATGGCCGACCGGCGGCTCTGCTGCTCTGGCTGGGCCGCGTCGTCGTAGGCGGCCGCCGCCGCGTAGACGAGCAGCCGTGCCGCCTCCAGGTCGGTGGCCATGTCGGCGATCTTGTGCGCCACCGCCTGCTGGCGGGCCAGTGGGCCGCCGAAGGCCTGCCGGTCCCGGACGTGGCTGATCGTCGCGTCCAGGGCCACCTGCGCCATGCCGACCGCGAACGCGCCGACGCTGGGCCGGAACAGGTCGAGGGTGCGCATGGCCACCGCGAAGCCCTGGTCCGGCTGGCCCAGCACGTCGTCCGGGGTAACCCGCACCCCGTCGAAGGCCAGCCGTCCGATCGGGTGCGGGGAGATCATCTCCAGCGGCTCGCCGGTCAGCCCGGGGCTGTCCCCGGCCACCGCGAACGCGGTCACGCCGCGGGCACCGGCCCCCGGCGTGGTGCGCGCGAACACGGTGTAGATGTCCGCGTCCGGGGCGTTGGAGATCCAGGCCTTCTCGCCGGTCAGCCGCCAGCCGGCGCCGTCTTCCCCGGCGCGTAGGGCAAGCGCGGCCGCGTCCGAGCCCGCGCCCGGCTCGGACAGCGCGAAGGCGGCGACCGCCTGGCCACTGATCACCTCCGGGAGCCAGCGCGCGGCCAGCGCGGGCGGCCCGGACTGCAGGATCGGGTAGCTGCCCAGCCCCTGTATCGCGAGCGCGGTCTCCGCCTCGCCGCTGACCTGGGCCAGCGACTCGCGGAGCAGGCACAGGTGCAGCGCGGCGGCGTCCCGGGGCGGCTCGTCCGGCTGGCCGCCGAACAGCCCGCGAAGCAGGCCCAGCTTGCCCATCGCGGTCAGCATCGGCCGGTTGACCCGGTTCCCGGACTGCCCGGCCAGGGGCGCCAGGTGCAGCCGGGCGGTCTCCCGGACCTGCCCGGCGTAGTCCCGCTCGGCGGCGGTCAGCTGGAACTCGGCCACGGGCAGACGCCTTCCGGAATGATTGGACAAGCGGAAGCCGCGAAATCTTCACTCGAAGATATAACGATCGTCACCAAGGCACAATATAACGAGACGTCGCCGCTGGCATGACCTGGCACGCCCTCGTCACCATCCGGCCAGCCGGTTATCTTTGAGCAGCCACCGCAGGACCGAGGTCGGGAGTGATCGGGTGCAGTACCAGCTGTCCAGAGTCGTGGCCGGCCCGCTGTTGCATCTGCTGTGGCGCCCGAAGGTCACCGGGATGGAGCACATCCCGGCCACCGGCGGTGCCATCCTCGCCTCCAACCACCTGTCGATCGTGGACTCGATCTTCCTCCCGCTGATGCTCGACCGGCCGCTCACCTTCGCCGCGAAATCCGAGTACTTCACCGGGACTGGCGTGCGGCAGCGGCTGACCGGCGCCTACATGCGGGCCACCAAGCAGCTGTCGGTGGACCGGGACAGCTCCCGGGCCGCCCAGGACATGCTGGACGCGGCGCTCGACCTGCTGCGCAGCGGCAACTTGTTCGGCATCTACCCGGAAGGCACCCGGTCGCCGGACGGGCGGCTGTACCGCGGCCGCACCGGGGTGGCCTGGCTGGCGCTCAACTCCGGGCTGCCGGTCATCCCGGTGGGGATGGTCGGCACGGACCGGGTGCTGCCGCCCGGGTCCGCGGTGCCGCACGTGCACCAGGTGTCGATCCGGATCGGCAAGCCGCTCACCTTCGAGGCCTACCAGGGCGACACGGCCAAGGGCCGGGCCCGCCGGGCCGTCACCGACGAGGTCATCCAGGCCATCCAGGAACTGTCCGGCCAGGAGTACGTGCCCATCTACGCCTCAGTGCGCAAAGCCCAGCTCAACGGCGACGCGCCCGCAGCCTGACCCGCCGCGCCGAGCTAGGCGAGGGGGATGTCGTCCGGGCCGACGACCGGGAACGCCTCGGTGGTGTCCGCCGGGTTCCACGAGTACCGGGGCCGCTGCGCACCCGGGCTGTCCTGGTCGATACCGGGCGGCGGGTCGAGCTCCGGGAACGGCCCGCGGTCGATGGGGTTCCGGCGGCCCAGGCCGCCCCCGTTCTCCACCGGGAACCCGGCTCCGCCCGGGCCGTGGTCGGCGAGCGGCTGGCTGGGGCCACCTGGACCCGGCTCCCCACCGGGGTACGGCCGCGGCGGGATGATCCGGCCGGGCGTGGCCCCGCGGGCCGGGGCGTCCATCCAGGGCAGCTCGCTCTTCGGCTTCTCGGCCGGCTCCCAGGGCGGGTGACCCTTCGTCTTCGGCGTGCGCACCGCGTTGAGCCGGTGCGCTGAGCCCATCGTGCGCACCTGGGGCGCCGGTGGATCGGCCGCCGCCGACCGGCCGAAGGCGGCCCCGTCGGTCAGCCCCCCGTCCGCGTCGCCGCCAGGGAACGCACCGCCGGGGAAGGCACCACCCGCGGCGCCGCCGAACATTGGGATGTCGGAAGCCGCGCTGCCCCGCGCCGGCAGGTCGGCCGCGGCGCTGCCGCGCATCGGCAGGCCGGCCGAGGAGATGCCAAACGGCGGCGTCCCGGTCCCGCCCCCGCTGCCAGGCTCGCCAGCCCCACCAGCGCCGCCAAAGCCGCCAGAGTCGCCAAACGCCCCGCCGTTGCGGCCGCCGCCGTCCGCCGCCGCCCCGCCGAGCGAGGCGTTCTGGAACGACGGCGGCACGAAGTCAGGGTCGTCGAATGGCGCCCGCCCCGCGGGCCGCCGTCCCGAGCTGGCCAGGTCCACTGCCGCACCGCCCGGCCCGAACTGCACCCCACCAGGCGCACCCACGCTCGCCGAGGCCAGATCCGCTCCGTTGGGCGAATGCGCCCGGGCCGCCTGGGCGGCGGCCCGGAGCGGAGCCAGTTCCGCGTCCAGCCTGCGCCGCTGCCGGGTGCGCACCATGATCAGCACGATCAGCGCGATGAGCAGCAGGGCGGCCAGGCCGAGCACCGGGTAACGCAGCGCGTCCCACAGGCTGGTCGAGTGCACCTTGATCTTGGGCGCGGCGGGCGGTGTCGGCGCGGCCGCGGATGCGGTTGACGCCGACAGCGAGGCATTGATCTTCGCGGCGGCGCCCAGCGCGGCCGCGGCGTCAACCGTGCCGAACCCGGACCCGTCCCGCCGGCCACCCTTGGGGTGGAACGCGGTGCTGCTGGTCAGCGCGCTCTCTACCTGCGCCGGGGTCATGGTGGGGAACTGAGCCCGGATCAGCGCCGCGACGCCGGCCACCACCGCGCTGGCCGCGGTGGTGCTCTTCAGCTTGGCGTAGGCGATGGGCCCGCTGGCCGCGATGACGCCGTTCCCCGGGCCGGTCAGCGTGACGTACGGCCGGGCGCTGGTGAACGGCGCCTTGGCGAACCCCTGGTTGAACGCGCCCACCGAGATCACCCCGGGGTAGGCGGCCGGGTAGTTGATGGTGTCCGGCCCGGCCCCGCCGTCGCCGGCCGGGGCGACCAGCACGACCCCCTTGCTGAGCGCGAACGTGACCGCGGCGCGCTCGGCCGGGCTGCCGCCGGTGACGGCCGAGGTGCCGCCGTGCGCCGCCGCGTTGTCCGCGGCCACCGCGGCCGGGTCCAGCGGCAGATCGATGACCTGGGCGCCGTGCCGCACCGCGTACCGGATGCCCCGGGCGATGGCCATCGGCAGGGCGGCCACCGTGGTCGAGTTGGTCAGCAGTGGGTCGTTGTTCTCCAGGGTCACCCGGACCGAGAGGATCTTCGCCTCGGGCGCGATCCCGATAATGCCGTCCGTGTGCCCGGTGCCGTGCCCGTGCCCGGCGATGAGGCTGGCCACGGCGGTGCCGTTGACTCCCCAGAACGGCCCGCCCGCGGCCCGCCCGGACCCGGTGAAGTCGCGGCCGGTGATCACCGAGCCGGCCAGGTCGGGCTGGGTCGTGTCCACGCCGGTGTCGAGCACCGCGACTGTGACCCCGGTTCCCTTGGTGGACAGCCAGGCCTGCGTCACATGCAGCGAACTAAGCCACCACTCATTGTTACGGACGGTGTCCGCGAGGGCTGGGCCTGCCGCCGCAACCGCGACGCAGGATGCTGCCAGGCCCGCGGCGATGGTTCTCGCCGCCCGGGCGCGGCGCCGCTGCGTCATACTCCAACCCTTCCATCAGACCCCCGGGCATTCTGCCACGTTCGGGGCACTTGGCGAGGCGGGAGCGAAGGCTACGCAGGTCGGGAGCAGGGCCAGGGCCCGCGCTCAGGCGGGCAGCGCCGCGGACAGCCGGACGTGCGCGCCGGGCGGCAGGCCAAGCTGCTCGGCCGCGTCGCCACCGTTCACGGCGAGTGAGATCAACCCGGCGCTGTCCGTGTAGGCGACGATCTCGCCCGGCGCCACCGCGGCAAACGTCTCCAAGTACGGCACGGTCAGCCGGCGGCGCCCGCAGCGGATGACCACCGGGGAGCCGAAGCCCAGGCCCAGCCGGTCGGCGTCGGTCGCCGCGATGGACAGCTGGACGTTGCCGAACCGGTCGATCGACATCACCTCGCCCTCGGCCTCGCCGTCGTGCACCCGGCTGGTAGGTGAGGGCAATGTCACCAATTCGGTCACATCAATCAGCGTGCCCGCAGCCTCCAGGCTGGTGCCCGCGGCCAGGTGGGCGGCAACCGGCGTGAAGATGTCCCGGCCGTGGAACGTCGGGGACACCGGATGCAGCCACAGCTCACCGTTGGTCAACTGGCAGGCGGCGGTCGCCCCGCCCAGCGCGGCCACCGCCCAGGACAGCAGGCCGTTGTCCGGGCCGACCAGAATGCACTCCCCGGCCGCGATCGCCACCCCGCGGCGGGCCGTGCCCACGCCCGGGTCCACCACGGCCACGTGCACAGCAGGTGGCAGGTACGGCACCGTCTGGGCGAGCACCGCGGCGCCCCGGCGGACATCGCCGGGCGGTACCAGGTGGGTGATGTCGATGAGCCTGATCGCGGGGACGATCCGGGCCGCGACTCCGTGGCAGGCGGCCACGAAGCCGTCCTCGAGACCGTAGTCGGTGAGGAACGTTATGCAGTCATAGGAAGTCACGATGGCTGAGCCTACGCACGCCTGGGCACGGCGCAAAGAGCCGACCTAGGATGAGGCTTCTGGAGGCATGGGGAGAAGTGATGGCGGCGCTGTCCGAACGCGAGGAGCGGGTCCTCGCTTTCGAGCGCGGCTGGTGGCGCTCGCCCGGCGCCAAGGAGCAGGAGATCCGTGACGTCCTGGGCATGACCGCGACGAGCTACTACCAGCTGCTGAACGACCTGATCGACCGCCCGGAGGCGCTGGTGCTCGATCCGGCCCTGGTCAAGCGGCTGCGGCGGCAGCGGGCCCGGCGGCACAAGATGCGCTCGGCCGGCCCGGACCGCGGCGACGGTTCGTGGTGAGCGGCGCGGAGCGCCGAGCGGGGGGGCTCCGGGGGGTCGTCCCCCGGGAGAGGGCACTGTGACGCTGCCGGAGCCGGTTACGCCGGACGGCCAGGCTGGGCTGGCCGCGATCGTCCAGGAGCCCTCCCAGGCGCTGATCGCGCTGGACTTCGACGGCACCCTGTCGCCGATCGTGTCCCGGCCGGAAGAAGCCCGGGCCCATCCCGCAGCTGGGGCGGCGCTGCGCCGGGTGGCCCCGCTGGTTGGCACCCTGGCCGTGATCACCGGCCGGCCGGCTGCCGACGCCGCCGAACTGGGCGGGTTCGCGGACGTGCCGGGCCTGATCGTGCTCGGCCATTACGGCCTGGAGCGGTGGGCGGACGGCAAGCTGGACTCGCCGGCCGCCGAGCCCGGGGTGGCCGCGGCCCGCGCCGAGCTGCCCGGCCTGCTGGCCGGCGCCCCGGACGGGACCCGGGCCGAGTACAAGCACCACGCGGTGGCCGTGCATACCCGCCAGGCGGCCGACCCGCAGGCCGCGCTGGACCGGCTCCGGGCGCCGCTCAGTGAGCTGGCCGCCCGGCACGGGCTGACCGTGGAGCCAGGCCGGATGGTGATCGAGCTGCGCCCGCGCGGCATGGACAAGGGCCAGGCCCTCAAAACTTTGCTTGCCGAACGCCAGTGCCACGCAGTCATGTACGTCGGTGACGATCTAGGTGACCTGGCCGCCTTCGGCGCCGTGCGCGCGCTGCGCGCCACCGGCATCCCGGGACTCACCGTCTGCAGCAGCTCGGCCGAAGTGTCCGCGCTGGCCGCCGAGGCGGACCTGGTGGTGGACGGCCCGGCGGGCGTGGTGGCCCTGCTCAACGCCCTGGCTGATCAGATCGGCGCGGTGTCAGCCCGGGGGGGCGACCCCCCGCTCAGCTCTCCCGGGGGACAACCCCCGGAGCCCCCGGCCCCCGATCGGCGCTCCGCGCCGGACTAAATTCCAGCACCGCGAGCACGCCGCGGTGGTCGGTGCCGGGGATGCACATGGTGCGGGCCTGGTGCACGACGCAGCCGGCCTGCGAGCCCAGCACGTGGTCCAGCCGCATCAGCGGCGGGTAGCGCCGGTCGGCCGGCCAGGTGAAACCGGGCCAGTGCCGCTGCCCGGCCGCGTCGGCGCAGTCCAGGAACCCGGCCCGGAGAATGTCGCGGAACACCCGGTGATCCCGGCTGGCGTTGAAGTCCCCGGCCACCAGCTGCGGGCCGGCCGCCTCAGCCAGCGTCAGCCGGATCGTCTCGAGGTCCCGGAGCCAGCGCGGCTCCTGCTGGTTCACCGGGGCGGCCGGGTGCACCACGGTCACCGTGACCGGCTGGCCGCCGGCCGGTTCGACCCGGGCTCGCGGGGCCGCGTTCTTCATGCCCGGCAGTGGGGTTAGCGGAGTGAGCGGCCAGCGGGTCCATAGCCCGCTTCCGGCCGACCCGGCTCGCGGGTCGGTATGGCTGAACGGCAGCACCTCGGCTATCCCAGCCTGCTGCAGCGCGTCCAGCCAGTTCGCGGTCATCTCCTGCACGGCCAGGATGTCCACCTGGAGCTGTCGCAGGCTGTGCAGGACGGAGTCAGCGTCGGCCCGGCCGCTCTTGACGTTCAGCGTCAGCACACGGAGCTGGCCCGTGGTGCCGGAAGGACCCGTGGTGCCGGAAGGACCCGTGGTGCCGGAAGGAGCAGTGCCGCCGGGCGCCGGGGCCGGGGCGGGCGGCCGCCGGACGGGGCGCTCCCACCAGGCCAGGATCAGCGCCGGGATCAGCAGCGGGAGTAGTAGCCACCAGGCGGTGGCGGCCGCCACGGCGGCGCCGGCGATAGCCAGCAGCGCGCCCACCGGGGCCAGCGCGGCCAGCTTCGGGCCCGGGCCCGGCGGTGTGCCGCCGCGTGCCCGGGCGATCAAGGCAGGCAGTGCGGCAGCGGTCAGGATCAACGCCACCAGCCCGGTTGCCGCGGTCCCCACCCCGATTCCCCAGTACTGGCGGCTGCGCGGTGCGCATCGCGACGTGCGGCTGCGCCGGCGCGCAGTGCGGCCCAGGCTAGCCGGCGGTCTGCTGAGGCTGCGGTTATCGCGGCGGGGGTGATACCGTCTGGCCCGGTGCGCTTGGGGGGCGGGATGGAAGCGTGGAGCGGCCGGTGAGTGAATCCGTGCTGTGCGGGTGCGGCCACGGCCGCGACGCACATCGTCATTACCGCCGGGGCAGCGAGTGCGCCCTGTGCGACTGCCCCAAATGGTCCCCGCGTGGCTGGCTGCACCGGCTAGCCAGCCTGTTCACCTGGTAGCGGCCCGGGGCTACCTGGCCCGGTGCCGCAGCCTGGCCAGCCCAGATGCCCACCGGTCGCGTCCCTGGCTGGCCGGCCCGGCTGGCTCAGCGGCGGCGTCCAGCGCGTCCAGCTGGGCCTGCAGCCAGGCGATGGGCGGCAGCGCGGCAGCGGCCTGGGCCAGGGCCACCCGGCGCCGCTGGCGCTCCGCTTCGGGCATGCTCAGCGCCTGGTGCAGCGCCTCGGCCGTCTGGGTCACATCGAACGGGTTGACCAGGATGGCCTGCTGGCCGAGTTCCGCTGCCGCGCCGGCCTCGGTGGACAGCACCAGGGCGCAGCCGCGGCCGGCCAGGATCGGGCCCTCCTTGGCCACCAGGTTCATCCCGTCCCGGATCGGGTTGACCAGCAGCACGTCGGCCAGCTGATACGCGGCCAGCGAGCGTGGGTAGTCGTCGTTGACCTGGAGGATCAGCGGGGCCCAGTCGTCGGTGCCGAACTCGTCCACGATCTCCGCGGCCATCCGCTGCACCCGGCCGGTGTACTCGCGGTATTCCGGCAGGTCGTGCCGCGACGGGTAGGCGAACGCCAGGTGCGTCACCCGGCCGTGCCACTCCGGGTGGCTGGCCAGCAGTTCCCGGTAGGCGGACAGCCCGCGGACGATGTTCTTGGACAGCTCGGTGCGGTCGATCCGGACGATGAGCTGCCGGCCCGTCGTGCTCTCACTCAGCGCCGCGACCTGTGCCTGCACGTCGGTGGCGGCCCCACGCTCGCGCAGTCCGGGCGCGTCCACCCCGAGCGCGTGCACGCCGACCGTGGTGACATGCCCGCGGTGCCGGACCGTGCCGGCCTGATGGTCCACTTCGGCGCCGAGAAACTCGGCGCAGCAGGCGACGAAGGCGTCGGCCCAGCGCTGGCACAGGAACCCGGCGTGGTCCGCGGCCAGCATGCCGTCCAGCACTTCCCGGCCCACCTCGGCGGGCAGCAGCCGGTAGTAGTCCGGCGGCGCCCACGGGGTGTGCGAGAAGTGCGCGATCCGGACGTCCGGGCATCGCTCGGCCAGCATCCGCGGCACCAGCGGCAGGTGGTAGTCCTGCACCATCGCCTTGACCGGCACGGCGGTGGGCTCCTCGGCGGTGGCGCCCTTGGCCAGCGCGGTCGCGAACGCGGTGTTGTAACTGCGGAACGACTCCCACTCGCGGCGGAACGCCGGGCCGAAGCTGGGCTGGTCCGGGGTGTCGTACAGCATGTGGTGCACGAACCAGAGAGTGGAGTTGGCCACCGAGTTGTAGGCCCGCTGGAACGTAGCGGCCGGGATGTCCAGCATGCGCACTGCCGAGCCGGGGCCGCCGTCGGCGCCGTCGGTCATGTCGATCAGGCCGTCCGGCGCCTCGCGGGCGGCGGCCCGGTCGGCGTCGCTCAGCGCCGCGCACACCCACAGCACGGACGCCTGGCCCAGCACCGGGGACAGCCCGGAGACCAGGCCACCGGCGCCGCGGCGGGCCGCCACGGATCCGTCGTCGTTCATGGTGAACGAGATTGGCCCCCGGTTCGAGGCGATGAGAACCCGGCCGCTTTCCTGGTCGGCTGCCATGCACGCGAGGCTAGCCTGACTGGCCACAGAGCGCCGCCGCGGCATCGGTTACAGTATTGACTACAACTTCATATTGCTCATCCAGAGGGGTGGAGGGATACGGCCCTGCGAAGCCCCGGCAACCATCACGTTGTGGGTCCGCCGCGAGGTCAATTCCCCCGTGACAGGTGCCAAGTCCGGCCCTCGGCCATCCGGCCGCTGGGACAGATGAGGAGAAAGGCCTCGCCACGTGAGCACTCCCCAGCCCGCAACCCCCTCCCGCTTCGGTTATGCCACCGGTCTGTCCTGCCGGGAATGCGGCCAGACTTACCCGCTCGGATCCACACACGCCTGCGCCGAATGCTTCGGCCCGCTCGAGGTCCGCTACGACTACCCCGCGATCGACCGCGCGGCCATCGAATCCGGACCGGCCAGCATCTGGCGTTATAAAAGCTTGCTGCCGGTACCGCCGGACGTGGCCGGCACGCCCAATACGGAGCCCGGCTGGACGCGCCTGGTGCGGGCCGAGCAGCTCGGCCGCGAGCTGGGCATGCGGGCGCTGTGGGTGAAGGACGAGCGGGCCAACCCGACGCACTCGTTCAAGGACCGGGTGGTCGCGGTGGCGCTGGCCGCCGCGGTGGAGCTCGGCTACAAGGTGCTGGCCTGCCCGTCCACTGGGAACCTGGCCAACGCGGTGGCCGCGGCGGCGGCCCGGGCCGGCCTCCGGTCGGTGGTCATCATCCCGGCCGACCTGGAGCCGCAGAAGATCGTGGCCAGCGCGGTGTACGGCGGCACCATGGTGCCGGTGGACGGCACCTACGACGACGTGAACCGGCTCGCCTCGGAACTGGCCGACGACCGCGAGGACTGGGCGTTCGTGAACGTCAACGTGCGGCCGTACTACGCCGAGGGGTCGAAGACCATCGGGTTCGAGATCGCCGAGCAGCTCGGCTGGCGGCTGCCCGCCCAGATCGTGGTCCCGGTCGCGTCCGGCGCCCAGCTGGTGAAGATCGACAAGGCGTTCCGCGAGCTGATCGCGCTGGGCCTGGTCGAGGACACGCCGTACAAGGTGTTCGGCGCGCAGGCGACCGGCTGCTCGCCGGTGGCGGCCGCGTTCCGCAACGGGCACTCTGTAGTGCAGCCGGTCAAGCCGTCCACCATCGCCAAGTCGCTGGCCATCGGGAACCCGGCCGACGGCCCGTACGTGCTGGACGTGGTGCGGCGCACCGGCGGCGCGGTGGCCGACGTGGACGACGACGCGGTGGTGTCCGCGATGCGGCTGCTGGCCGCCACCGAGGGCATCTTCGGCGAGACGGCGGGCGGGGTCACCCTGGGCGTGCTGCGCAGCCTGCTCGCCTCCGGGCAGCTCGACCCGGCGGCCGAGACGGTGATCATCAATTCCGGTGACGGGCTCAAGACGCTGGATGCGGTGGCCGATACCGCCCGGGGTCCCGCCCCGATCCGGCCCACGCTGGACAGCTTTCTGGCTTTCGAGGCTGGTCAGCCACCTGTTCAGTCCGGTTGAGCAGGCCGGGGCGACCCGGCACTATGGAGAGCCGTCAGCACCAGTTTCGAGAGGCAGGCCCCGGCATGACCGTGTCCGTCCGCATCCCCACCATCCTTCGCACGTTCACCGGGGGCGCCGCCGAGGTCTCGGCCGACTCCGGCACGCTGCGTGAGGTGATCGCCGGCCTGGACGCCAGCTACCCCGGCATCGGCGGCCGGATCGTGGACGACACGGGGCAGCTGCGCCGGTTCGTCAACGTGTACGTCGGTGAGGAAGACGTCCGGTTTGCCCAGGGTCTGGACACCCCGGTGCCCGCTGGCGCGCACGTTTCGGTCATCCCGGCAGTGGCCGGCGGCTGAGCCGCGATCCCTTTGCGGCGGGATGTGGCTAAGTGCCCGCGGTGGCGGTCCAGGCGGCGGAACTCGCCCAGTCGGGTTCGGGCGGTAACACGTCCCGAACGCGCACGGCACGAGGTAAGGTCGTTTCCGGTCGCTGTCGGTCGGCGCTCATGGCAGGCCTGTCTTGCCCACGCCTAATCCGCGCCGCGATCGACGGGTTCCTCAGTGGAAGGGTGGAGCCCGAGGCCCGAGCGGAGTTAGGGAGTTGTTGGGTAATGGCTCAGGGCACCGTCAAGTGGTTCAACGCGGACAAGGGCTACGGCTTCATCGCGGTCAACGGTGGCAGGGACGTGTTCGTGCACTTCTCCGCCATCCAGATGGATGGCTACCGCACCCTTGAAGAAGGGCAGCGGGTCGAGTTCGAGATCACGCAGAGCGATCGCGGCCCGCAGGCGGAGGCAGTCCGGGCTGCGGGAGCATAGCTCGCCCAGTTTGGCTGATGGCCCGGCCCCCGGCACCGGGGGCCGGGCCATCGGGGTTTTCCGGCCCGGTTTGCCCGGCCTGGCTACGCCGTCAGCGGAAAGCGCGGCCGATAGTGCCCTGACGCCTTGGTGGCCGGTGCCTCGGCTTGCACTCTCATGCCGAGAGTGCTAAACAAGACGCTGGCACTCTCGCCATGAGAGTGACAACTCCAGGGCGGGAATCGGGGCGATGAGGCCTTGCTGGCGGCAGGAAGGGACTGTCCGCTGACAGGGTCGTCCGTCGCGGGCGTCGGCCCGGTTTCACACACTTAACGCCATCAAGTCCTGGGAGGACTGGAGCCTATGGCAGCCAAGATGATCGCGTTCGATGAGGACGCGAGGCGCGGCCTCGAGCGCGGTATGAACCAGCTCGCCGACGCTGTGAAGGTAACCCTCGGCCCGAAGGGCCGGAACGTGGTGCTCGAGAAGAAGTGGGGCGCTCCCACGATCACCAACGATGGCGTGTCCATCGCCAAGGAGATCGAGCTCGAGGACCCGTGGGAGAAGATCGGCGCCGAGCTGGTCAAGGAAGTCGCCAAGAAGACCGACGACGTGGCCGGTGACGGCACCACCACGGCGACGGTGCTGGCGCAGGCGCTGGTCCGTGAGGGCCTGCGTAACGTCGCCGCGGGCGCCAACCCGATGTCCCTCAAGCGGGGCATCGAGGCCGCGGTCGAGCGGGTCAGCGAGGAGCTGTCCAAGCTGGCCAAGGACGTGGAGACCAAGGAGCAGATCGCTTCGACCGCCTCCATTTCGGCCGGTGACGCCGCGATCGGCGAGATGATCGCCGAGGCGATGGACAAGGTCGGCAAGGAAGGTGTCATCACTGTCGAGGAGAGCAACACCTTCGGGCTCGAGCTTGAGCTCACCGAGGGGATGCGCTTCGACAAGGGCTACATCTCGCCGTACTTCGTCTCCGACCCGGAGCGGATGGAAGCAGTCCTTGACGACCCGTACATCCTGGTCACCAACTCCAAGGTGTCGGCCAACAAGGACCTGCTGCCGCTGCTCGACAAGGTGGTGCAGTCGGGCAAGCCGCTGGTCATCATCGCCGAGGACGTGGAGGGCGAGGCCCTCGCGACCCTGGTGGTCAACAAGATCCGCGGCCTGTTCAAGTCGGTCGCGGTGAAGGCGCCTGGGTTCGGCGACCGCCGCAAGGCCATGCTCGGTGACATCGCCATCCTCACGGGTGCGCAGGTGATCAGCGAGGAGGTCGGGCTCAAGCTGGAGAACGCCGACCTGGACCTGCTTGGGCGGGCCCGCAAGGTCGTCGTGACCAAGGATGAGACCACCATCGTGGACGGCGCTGGTGACCCCGAGCAGATCTCTGGCCGGGTGAACCAGATCCGGGCCGAGATCGACAACACCGACTCGGACTACGACCGGGAGAAGCTGCAGGAGCGGCTGGCCAAGCTGGCGGGCGGCGTTGCCGTCATCAAGGCTGGCGCGGCCACCGAGGTCGAGCTGAAGGAGCGCAAGCACCGCATCGAGGACGCGGTGCGCAACGCGAAGGCAGCCGTGGAGGAGGGCGTCGTCGCCGGAGGCGGCGTGGCCATCCTGCAGGCGGGTGCCAACGCCTTCAAGAAGCTCGAGCTGACCGGTGACGAGGCGACCGGCGCCACCATCGTGCGCCGTGCCGTCGAGGAGCCGCTCAAGCAGATCGCGGTGAACGCCGGCCTCGAGGGCGGCGTCGTGGTCGAGAAGGTGAAGTCGCTCTCTTCGGGACACGGCCTCGACGCCGCGTCCGGCGAGTATGTCAACATGTTCAAGGCCGGGATCATCGACCCTGCGAAGGTGACCCGGTCCGCGCTGCAGAACGCAGCCTCCATCGCCGGCCTGTTCCTGACCACCGAAGCAGTGGTGGCGGAGAAGCCGGAGAAGGAGAAGGCGCCTGCCGCGCCCGGCGGCGGTGACATGGACTTCTAAGTCCACTAGCCAGGAGGGGCGGTCCCGGGAAACCGGGGCCGCCCCTTTCGCATGTCAGCACAGTGCGTGCCGTGCCGGTATCATCCGCGTTGCGACATTGATCGCGTGCCAGCCTCCACAATGAGATGATTCCGAGGGATTATCTAGGCATGAGGCGCCGTTCCCCCAGGCAGCCGAGCGCGGCGCAGATGATCCGCGACTATCTCGGCGCGGTGTCCACCGCGGCTACCCGGAAGCTGCCCAAAGGCGACCGGCTGCTGTTCGTCGGGCGCACCCGGGCCGCCCTCGAAGCACGCGTCGGCCCGCTCGCTACGGCCGACGACGCGGACGCGGTGGCGGCGGCGCTGACCGCGCTCGGCGACCCGGACGAGCTGGCCGCCAAGGAACGGGAACGGCTGTACAGCGCCCGGCGGCACGGGGCCGCGGCCGAGCCGCCGACACTGTGGAAGCCTCCAGGCAAGACCAGCCGCCGGGCCACCCCGCCGGCCAGGCCGCCGCGCAGCGGCCCGGCCGAGCCGGGGTCGGCCGGTGGAGCGGCGGAGTCGCGGCCGCGCCGGTCGCGGACGTGGCCCTACCGCAGGACCGGGCCGGACGATCCCGCGCTGCCCGGCACTCCGCCGGCGCTGGCCGGATCCGGGTCGCCTGCCCCTGGGACGGCTGAGCCCGGCGGGTTGGGACCCGTGAACCCGGAGCCTGAGAAGCCTGAGCCCGGGACCACCGGGACGGGCGGCACGGTGCGCGTCCCGCAGCCCGGCCAGCCGGAGGAGCCGCCTGGGCCGGCCATCAGGCCAGCCCCACCGGGGTGGGACGCCCACCGGGACGGTGCGCGGCCAGGGACTGCTACTGGGCCAGCCACAGCGGGGCGGGACACCGGCCGGAACGGCGCGCCGCCGGACAGGAAGCCAGGAACGGTGGAACCGGGCACGGCGGGCGGCGCCGGCTGGCTCGGGCCGCCCGGGACGGCCGGGACGGCGGGGCCGGGCACGCCCACCGGGACGGCTGGCCCAGGGGCCGCCAACGGGACCGCCAGGCCGGGTGTGTCCGGCAGGAGCGTTGGGCGTGGCGGCCCGGTTGGGCCCGGTGCCTCCGGCAGGACTGTTGGGCCGGGCGCATCCGGCCCGAGCGCGGGGCCAGGCGGAAACCATGGGGCTGTCGGGCCAGCTGAGCAGAACGGGCACAACGGGACTGCTGGCCCGGGTGCGCAGAATGGCGCCGCGCCGGGCGGGTTGAACGGCAACCCGGCGCCGGGCGCCCAAGCCCGGCCGACTGGGCCTGGCCCGTCGGCGACCGCTGGCCCGGACGCTGGCCCGGACGCTGGCCCGGCGACGAAACCCGGGGCGGCCCCGCCGGACGGCACCAAGCCGCTGTCCATCGTGCCGGGCATGGCAACCTCCGGGCCGGCCGATGACGAGCCAGCCGGCCGGCGGTTCGGCCCGCCGGTGCCGCTGGCCGAGGCCTGGCTGCTGGCCAGGAAAAACCCGCTGGAAGCGGTGGCGGTGGTCGTGCTGGGCATCGGTGGCCTGCTGCTCCCGTTCCCGTTGTGGCTGGTCGGCGCCGTGATAGCGATCTTCTCGCGGCGCTGGGGCAAGCGGGACAAGTGGCTGGCGCTGATCGGGCCGCCTGGTTTCGCGGTGATCTGCATGCTGCTGCTCGGGATATCCGGCGGCGGGAACTTCTTCCACGCGCTGGCGGATGCGTCGCATCAGTTCGGCCTGCTGCTCCGGGTGGGCAGTCTGCTGTCTGCCGGTTATCTGGTGTGGCGGCTGCGGAGCGGCCCGCGGCGCCGGAAGACCCCGCCGTGGCTACGCGGCCGCTGATCACCGGGCCGGTTCTGGTGCCTGTTTTCTCATGGTTAGCGGTGATTCCGGCCGGGTATACCCGCCCGTACGCTTGGCACCAGACGACCGATAGCGATCGTGGCGTGCAGCTCCGGCCCACCAGCCGGGGGCACCTGCGCGGTCCAGGGCAGGCACTACTGCCGCTGGCCTCGCGGGACCGATAACCTAGGGTGGCATTTTCCCCGTGCGCTCACCCGCCCGCTCTCTCCGCGTGAGGTCTGGTCCGTGCCAACTGGCAAGGTCAAATGGTATGACGCCGACAAAGGGTTCGGCTTTCTCACCCGCGATGACGGGGGTGAGGTCTTCGTGCATTCCACGGCCCTGCCGTCGGGCACTACCGCGCTGCGGCCTGGTCAGCGTGTCGAATTCGGTGTCGCCGAGGGCCGCCGCGGTGTGCAGGCACTGCAGGTCCGGCTGCTGGACCCGCCGCCTACCGTGGCCAAGACCCCGCGGAAGAACCCCGACGAGATGGTCATCATCGTCGAGGACCTGATCAAGCTGCTGGACGGGGTATCCGCTGCGTACCGGCGGGGGCGGCACCCGGACAGCCGGGACGGGAAGAAGATCGCGTCGGTGCTCCGGGCCGTCGCCGACGACCTGGAAGCCTGACCGTTCGGACTCAAACGTATGAATTTTTTGTCATGTCCGAGCCATTACTGGCCACGAGGATGACGGCTAGTGCTGACTGTGCGTGGTGATCCGTGTGTAACGCGATAGCATCGAGGCGTGCAGGTTCGCTAAGTGCCGTCATAAGCGGCTGACACCGGTACCAGGGGCCTGTCTTCTGGGCGGCGCGTCGCAGGTTCTTCAAGCTATGCGGTGGCCGGAAGAGAGCACCTGGATGGAATGGAAAGTTGTCTCGCTACGCTCGCTGTATTCCGACGAGTGGCTGGACATCCGCCTAGCTGACGTTGAGCTGCCTGGTGGCCGTCATCTTTTGCACCGGATGATCTGCACTCCGCCCGGGGCAGGTGTGGTCGCGGTCACCGACAACCGGGTCTTACTGATCTGGCGGCACCGGTTCATCACCAGCAGCTGGGGCTGGGAAGTCCCGATGGGGAAGGTTGAGGCCGGGGAATCGATCGCCGAAGCTGCCGCGCGTGAGTTCGAAGAGGAAACCGGGTGGCGGCCAGGACCGTTGCGGCATCTCATATCGGTCCAGCCCACGCCGGGCCTGTCCGACTCCGTGCATCACGTCTACCGCACAGACGAGGCATGCCATATCGGGGAGCCGGCCGACGCCTTCGAGTCCGACCGGATCGCGTGGGTGCCGCTCGCCGAGGTCCGATCGTTAATCCGCAACGGCGAGGTGGTCAGTGGCACCACGCTGGCCGCGCTGCTCTATGTCGTTGGCTGAGACAGTGCTCCGAAGGGGCGGCGGCACGTAGCGCAGGACGCATCGGTCGCGAAGCGTGCCAGGCTGGCAGCATGCCGGGACAGTGGGGGATCTCTCCCCGGGACAGCGTGCGGGGTGAATGTCAGCGCCGCGGCGAGAAAGCCGTCGTCGCCAGTTGTCTCGATGTCCTCACCGGCCAGAACATCGATGAGCGCCTGCTGCAAGTTCTGGGCGGCCCAGCCGCCGAGCAGGTGCTCGACGGCCGTGCGGGCGGCGCCGCTGGCTACTGGCCCCGGGTATGGGCGGCTCGCGGACTGCTCTATGCGTGGAACGAGTCGGCCACCTCAGTCATTGTCGGAGCCACGTCAGACGAGGCCTGGCGGGTGCGCGAGATGGCCGCGAAGGTCATCGCCAAGCACCGGATCGGTGACGCGCTGGACGCCGTAATCGTGCTCCGGGACGACCTCGTGCCACGAGTCCGGGCCGCAGCCGAGCGTGCCGTCGCGGTCTTGACGGCGACCGGGGCGTGAGCCTCGCCCAGAGACAGCAGCGTCCCCGGTAACGATCATGGGCGGATAGATGTCAGCGGGCGGCAGGGTGGGGGGTCATCCGGCGGCCGGCCAGGATGCGGCGCCGCCGGGCCAGGATGAGCAGCACCGTGGTGGTAGCTAGGCCTGCGGCGGCCACGCCCAGCCCGGCGATCCCGCTGTTCGTGATGGACATGGCCAGCCCAGCTAGGCCGCCGACCACCCAGGACAGCTGGTGGATGGTTTCCGAGGCGGCCAGCGTGGCCGACCGGACCTCTTCTGGGATCTCCCGCTGGACGATCGAGTCGAGCGCCAGCTTGGCCAGCACCTGCCCGGAGGCGGCCACCAGAGCCACGACCAGCGCCGCCCATAGCCCGAAGAACACGGCGCAGGCCGCGGTGACCACGGTCGCGATGAACAGCATTGTGAAGATGATGAGGTGCGGCGCCCGGGCCCGGAGCAGCGCTCCGATCCCGGTGCCGATGAACCCGCCTGCCCCGGCCGCCGCGATCATCTCGGCCAGCGCGATCTTGTCTGGGGTGCCTTGGAAGTGCACGGTGCGGAGCAGGAACGCCAGGAAGAAGATCATGTAGCCGGAGAAGGCGCGCAGCGCCGCGTTGCCGCGCATCGCCTCGCCGACGATCGGACCCACGCTGCGCAACGCGGTTGCCCACCGGGCCCGCTTCGGGCCCGGCCGGGCCGCAGCCGCGTTGCCCGCCTCGGTCTGGCCGTTCGTCGCGTGCCCGGGCTGGCCGTTACCCAGGTGACCGGCCTCGGGAGCCTGCTGCGGGTAGGGGTGGTGCGGCTGCGCGT
This sequence comes from uncultured Actinomycetes bacterium, assembly GCA_963814645.1. GTDB lineage: Bacteria > Actinomycetota > Actinomycetes > Streptosporangiales > Streptosporangiaceae > RYN-230. The sequence continues at coordinate 164,955 of CAWFDX010000001.1, forward strand.
AGCCCGGGTGCGGCTGTTGCGGGCGGACGGTGTGCGGGTCGGTGGGGTACTCGCTGGGCCGGTACGGATGAGCGCCATGGGCCTCAGTTGCCTGCGGCCCAGCCTGATGCCCGTCCGGTCCGGATGGCTTGGCTTCGGCCGGGATGGGCGCCTCGTTGACCGAGTTGGGTAGCCGGATGCCGAGCGCGATCGCGGCCAGGTAGGCCAGGGTGCCGACCCGCAGCGCCCAGGCACCGCCGTTGGCCCCGCCGCCAGCCAGGTACGAGATGCCGCCCGCGATTCCCACGCCGACCGCCGACGAGATCAGTGCGGCCAGCGAGATTCGCGCGTTGGCCGACACCAGAGTGATCTTCGCCGGGAGCAGCCGCGGGGTGACCGCGCTGCGGGTCACGCCGTAGACCTTCTGCAACACGAGCACGCCGAACGCGGCCGGCAACAGGGTGACAGTGTCGTTGTGCTGGGCCGCCCCCGCCATGCCCCAGCACAGCAGGCCGCGAGCCAGCAGGGTGCCCAGCATGATGTACCGGCGGCCATCCCGGACCCGGTCCAGCATCGGGCCGATGATTGGGGCGAGCACGGCGAACGGGGCCATGGTGATGAGCAGGGTCAGCGCGATCTTGCCGCGGGCCTGGTCCACCGACGTGCTGAAGAACAGCGTCCCGGCCAGCGCCACCGCGACGAACGCGTCCGCGGCGGCGCCTGCGGCAGTGAGTTCGAGCAGTCGGTCCAGCCCGGTCCGGTCGGCTCCGGACGCGCGGGTCATCCGGCGGATGACCCGTTCGGTGCCGCGGGCAGTGCTGGCCCCCGCGTGCCCGGCGGTACCTAGGCCCGTTGCGAAGCTACGAGCCGCCCGCTTGGCTCGCGGCCCCGCCCCGGACAGTCCCATGCTCCAAGTTTCTGCCATCTCAGGCCGTGGTGCGACCTGAGCTTGCGCGATCTTTCCGCACGTGTCGCGGTTCTGTGTGCAGACTGGGCGGTCCGCGGACCCTCGTACCGTCGGCAGTGCGCCCGGGCCTGGGGCGGAGTAGGGCGTCGCGCGGATATCATCGGGGCTGGTAGACAAGTCGTAGACGCACGCATTCTGCCTGTTCAGGGTGGCAGCGCCCGGTGACGGGTCGGCGAGTGACCGGCTGGGTGATATTCGCCGCACGGCGGTGCGTGGATGGGGGAGAATTGCTCACCGTGAGCCCACTGCGCGGAAGGACCAAGGAGCCCGACGAGACCTGCGTGCAGGCCGTCAACCTGGCACGAGCCGCCGCCGAGGAGATGGCGGGTCTGGCCGGGGTTGGCGAGCACCTAGGTACGACTGCGGACGGTGACCGTGTGGTGACGCACCTGTTCACCAGCCTGGATCCGGCCTACCGGGGCTGGTGCTGGGCCATCACCGTGGCCCGGGCCTCCCGGTCCAAGCACGTGACGGTGAGCGAGGGCCTGCTGCTGCCTGGTGCTGAGGCGATCCTGGCCCCGGACTGGGTGCCGTGGCGGGAGCGGCTGCGCCCCGGCGATCTCAGGCCGGGTGATCTGCTGCCCGCGGCCCCGGACGACGCCCGGCTGGTCCCGATGGCCACGCTGGACGGGGATGACGGGCTCACCGACTGGGGCGAGTCCAGCTGGGCCGTGCCCGGTCTTGAACTGGCTGGCCTGGCCGGCGCCGATGCGGACCAGGACGAGGCGGACCAGGACGAGGCGGACCAGGACGAGGATGCAGTGGACGCCGCGGACGTGGCCGATGAAGGCGATGTCCCGGAGGCCGCGGCGGCTACCCGGGCCGCCGCTACCCGGGCCGCGGCCGAGGCGAGGGCGAGCGAGGTTCCGGACAGGGTGCCGCTCCGCGCCCGGGTGCTGTCCGCCATCGGGCGCGATGACACCGCGCTGCGCTGGTACACCAGCGAGCACGGGCCCAGGACCCCGCTGGCGCACGCCGCTCCCGGGCTGTGCGCGGGCTGCGGCTTCTACGTCCGGCTGGCTGGCCCGCTCGGCCAGGTGTTCGGTGTCTGCGGGAACGCCTACGCACCGGATGACGGCCGGGTCGTCTCGGTCGATCATGGCTGCGGCGCGCACTCCGAGGCGGTCTTCGCACCGTCCGCGGAACAGCCGCTCCGCCCGGTCATCGACGAGCTCGGCTACGACCTGGTGGACATGCCCGGCGTGTCGGTCGAGGAGACCGTGTTCGAGTCGCTAGAGCACAACTAGGTACCCGCCCGCCGGGCCTGTTCCTCCTGCTCAGCCTGGGCCTGGGCGCGGCGCGCGGCAGCCCGGGCGCGGGACCGCTGCAGCCGGGGCACGTACCACAGGCCGAACAGGCCCATGCACACGCCGACCGCGCACACCCACACCCACCAGCGCTGGCTCGGGGACAGGTGATCGCGCAGCACCAGCACGCTGATCAGCCCAATCACCCAGGCCGCGGTGATGACCGCGGTGACCAGCCGGTCGTTCGCCTCGAGCGGCGCCGGCGCTGGACGGAGTTTCCTGGTCACCGGTCCAGGCTAGCGGCTCGTTCGCATGGTGTACTTGTCCTGCACCCCGGCAACCGGGGTGGCCACCCGTTCGCCTTGCTAACGGTTTTGACGGAATGCTGCGGTGCCGCATATCGTTAGCAAAAGTAATGACTCAGGCTAATGAAAATGACGTCCACACCGACCAGGTCCGACGCGGGCCTGGCCACAACGCTCCGTATCTCGGTGAGCCGGCTGGCCCGGCGGCTGCGAGTCGAGCGGATCGCGCCCGGGCAAGTGGAGCCGGTGCTGTCGGACACTCAGTTCGCCGCGCTGGCGACGCTGGAGAAGCAGGGCCCGATGAGCCCGGGCGAGCTGGCCGGTCACGAGCGGGTGCAGCCACCATCGATGACACGCGTCATCGCCGCGCTGGAGGAATGGCAGCTGGTCACGCGGACCGCGCATGCCTCCGACCGGCGCCAGGTGGTGCTGACCGTGACTCCAGCGGGCCGGGAACTGGTGATCAGGGCACGCCGCCGCCGGGACGCCTGGCTGGCGAAGCGGCTGAACGAGCTGACGCCGCAGGAGCGGGCGACGCTCCGGGCGGCCGCGCCGATCCTGGAGAAGCTCAGCCAGTCCTGAGCCAGCCCGCCAACCACGGGCGGGACCGGCTGCGCACGTTCCGGTCGCTAAGCACGCGCAACTACCGGCTGTTCGCCACCGGGCAGGTCATCTCCAACAGCGGCACCTGGATGCAGCGGGTGGCCCAGGACTGGCTGGTCCTCGACCTCAGCCACGGCAGCGGCATCGCGCTGGGCATCGCGACTGGGCTGCAGTTCCTGCCCACGCTGCTCAGCCCGTGGGGCGGGGCGATCGCCGACCGCTACCCCAAGCGCCGCATCCTGATGTTCACCCAGACGGCCATGGGGCTGCTCGCGTTCATTCTGGGCCTGCTGGCCATCACCGGCGCGGTCCGCATCTGGCAGGTCTACGCGCTCGCGTTCGGTCTCGGCCTGGCCACCCTGGTAGACAACCCCACCAGGCAGGCCTTTGTGACCGAGATGGTCGGTCCAACCGATATGCCGAACGCCATTGCCTTGAACAGTGCCATCTTCAACCTGGCGCGGATTGCCGGGCCGGCCGCCGCCGGGCTGATCATCGGCGTGCTGGGCACTCCAGTCGCGTTCTTCGTCAACGCGGTCTCGTACGGTGCGGTGCTCATCAGCCTCAAGCTGATGCGGCCCGGTGAGCTGTACCCGGCGACCCGGGTGCCGCGGGCCAAGGGCCAGCTTCGCGAGGGGCTGCGCTACGTGTGGTCGAAGCCGGCCCTGCTGATGCCGATGGTGCTGATCTTCTTCGTGGCCACGTTCGGGATGAACTTCCAGGTCACTAACGCGCTGATGTCCCGCCAGGTGTTCCACACCGGGGCCACCGCGTTCGGCGTCGCCTCCGCGGTGTTCGCGGCGGGCGCGCTGGGCGGCGCACTGCTGGCCGCCCGCCGCGGCAAGCCCGGCCTGCGGCTGCTGGTGACCGCGGCGTTCGCGTTCGGGGCCCTCGAAGTCGCCACCGCGCTGATGCCGTCGTTCTGGCTGTTCCTGGCGCTGCTGGTGCCGACCGGGCTCACCTTGCTCACGCTGAACACGGCGGCCAACTCGGTGGTCCAGCTGAATTCCGCACAGGACATGCGCGGCCGGGTGATGGGCATCTACATGCTGGTCTTCCTGGGCGGTGCCCCGTTCGGGTCGCTGCTGGTCGGCTGGGTGGCCGATCAGTTCGGCCCGCGGATGAGCCTGCTGGCGGGCGGCGTCATCTCGGCCGTGGCCGCGGCCGTCATCGGCCTGCTGGTGGCCCGGCGCCGTGGGGTGGCGGTGCGGCACGCGGTGCGCCCGCGGGAACTGGCCAGGATGGTTGCCTAATCCCATCCTGAGAGCTTGAGATGCTACGAATGACTTATGCGGTTGTTCGTCGCGGTGGCCATCCCGGATGAGGTGGCCGGCGAACTGGAGGGGGCGGTGGCGCCGCTCCGTGAGGCCTGGCCGGGCCTGCGCTGGACACGTCGCGAGGCGTGGCACCTCACGCTGGCCTTTCTCGGTGAGGTGAATGAGCCGGTGGTGGCCCGGCTGACGCCGCGGCTGGAGCGGGCCGCGGCCCGGCATCCATCGCTGTCCCTGGCGCTGGGCGGGGCCGGCACCTTCCCCGGGGCGGCGCGCGCCCGGGTGCTGTGGACCGGCGTGCACGGCGAGCGGCGCGAACTGGGCATGCTGGCCGCCTCGGTGGCGGCAGCCGCCCGGCGGGCTGGCGCGCCCCCGGCCGAGGAGGGCAGGCGGTTCCAGCCCCACCTCACCCTGGCCCGGTGCCGTGCCCCAGTGGACGCGCGGGCCCTGGTGGCGGGGCTGTCCGAGTACGCGGGCCGCCCGTGGACCGCGCAGGAGATCTACCTGATCCGCAGCCATCTGCCCGGCCGCCACGACGACCCGGCGACCGGCCCGGCCCTGCTCCGGCAGCCCCGGCACGAGGCCCTGGCCAGCTGGCCGCTCCAGGCTGCGGCCGTGCCCGCCCCTGAGCCGTGACGCTGGCATAAGCTGCGTGCTGTGATCCGCACAAACCGGTGGCTGCTGCCGACCGTGCTGGCCCTGCTGGTGGCCGGCGCGCTCATCGGCGCGCTCCTGCACTGACCACTGGCCGCCGGGTTGTCAGGCGGTGGCACCGGCCCGGCTTATAGCCGTTCAATAATGAAGTCGATGCAGGCGGTCAGTGCTTCGACGTCGGCCGGATCCACCGCGGGGAACATGCCGATGCGCAGCTGGTTGCGGCCCAGCTTGCGGTAGGGCTCGGTGTCCACGATGCCGTTGGCCCGCAGCGCCGCCGCCACGGCCGGCGCATCGACGCCGTCGGTGAAGTCGATCGTGCCCACCACCTGGGACCGCTGCGCCGGGTCGGTCACGAACGGGGTGGCATACGGCGCCTTCTCCGCCCAGGTGTACAGCCGCGCCGAGGAGTCCGCGGTCCGCCCCACCGCCCAGCTCAGGCCGCCCTGGCTGAGCAGCCAGTCCACCTGCTCGACCAGCAGCAGCAGGGTGGCCACGGACGGGGTGTTGTAGGTCTGCTGCTTGGCCGAGTTGTCGATCGCGACCGGCAGCGAGAAGAACTCCGGGATGTACCGCCCGCTGGCCCCGATGGCCGCGGCCCGGTCCAGCGCGGCCGGGGACATCAGCGCCAGCCACAGCCCGCCGTCCGAGCCGAAGCACTTCTGCGGCGCGAAGTAGTACACGTCACACTCGCCCACCTCGACCGGCAGGCCGCCCGCGCCGCTGGTTGCGTCCACGATGACCAGGGCGCCCGGGTCGGCGCCTGGGATGCGGCGGACCGGCATAGCCACGCCCGTGGAGGTCTCGTTGTGGGTCAGCGCGTAGGTGTCCACCGCGGTTTCGCCACGCGCCGCTGGGTGGCTTCCGGGCGGCGAGGCGATCACGGTCGGGTCGTCCAGCCACGGGGCCGCCTGGGTAACCACGGCGAACTTGGCCGAGAACTCACCGAACGCCAGGTGCTGTGACTTCTGCTGGATCAGGCCGAACGCGGCGATCTCCCAGAACGCGGTGGTGCCGCCGTTGCCCAGCACGACCTGGTACGCGTCGGGCACCTGGAACAGCTCGGCCAGGCCCTCGCGGGTCCGCTGGACCAGCGACCGGACCGGGGCCTGCCGGTGCGAGGTACCCAGGTAGGTAGCGCCCGAGGCGGCCAGCGCGGCCAGCTGCTCGGGGCGCACCTTGGACGGGCCGCAGCCGAAGCGCCCGTCGGCAGGCTTGAGGTCAGCGGGGATGACGATGTCGGTCACCCGCTCAGCCTATCCAGCGAGGTGGATAAGGCCGGCCAGGTGCGGGGCCTGGCCGGCGGCTTCGGTCAGACTTCGTCGAACACCTGGTCCGCGCCGGGCACGCTGCTGACCGGGCGGGATGCCGGGCCCACGTACCGGGCGCTGGGCCGGACCAGCCGTCCGGTCTGCTTCTGCTCCAGGATGTGCGCGGCCCAGCCCGCGGTCCGGGCACAGGTGAACATCGAGGTGAACATGTGCGCCGGCACCTCGGCGAAGTCCAGCACGATGGCCGCCCAGAACTCCACGTTCGTGGCCAGCACGCGGTCCGGCCGGCGGGCGTGCAGTTCGGCCAGGGCCGCGTCCTCCAGGGCCACCGCCACCTCATACCGGGGCGCGCCGAGTTCGCGGGCGGTCCGGCGCAGCACCCGGGCCCGGGGGTCCTCGGCCCGGTACACCCGGTGCCCGAAGCCCATCAGCCGGTCGCCGCGGTCCAGCGCGGTATTGACGTACTTGACCGCGTCCCCGGTCCTCTCGACTTCCTCGATCATCGACAGCACCCGCGCGGGGGCCCCGCCATGCAGCGGCCCGGACATCGCGCCGACCGCCCCGGACAGGGCGGCGGCCACGTCGGCGCCGGTGGACGCGATAACCCGCGCGGTGAACGTGGACGCGTTCATGCCGTGCTCGGCGGCCGAGGTCCAGTAGGCGTCCACCGCCTTGACGTGCCGTGGGTCAGGCTCGCCGCGCCAGCGGATCATGAACCGCTCGACGATCGTGCGGGCCTCGTCCACCCGGTGCTGGGGGACCGGGGGCAGCCCCGGCCCGCGGGCGGACTGGGCGACAAAGGACAGCGCCATCACCGACGCGCGGGCCAGGTCGTCACGGGCCTGCCCGTCGTCGATGTCGAGCAGCTGGTGCATCCCCCAGGCCGGGGCCAGCATGGCCAGCGCGCTCTGCACGTCCACCCGGATGTCGCCGGAGTGCACCGGGATCGGGTACGGCTCGGCCGGCGGCAGCCCGGGGGCGAATTCGTTGTCCACCAGCAGGCCCCACACATGCCCGAAGGACACGTGGCCGACAAGCTCCTCGATATCCACTCCCCGGTAGCGCAGCGCGCCACCCTCGCGGTCGGGTTCCGCGATGGACGTTTCGAAGGCCACCACGCCTTCCAGCCCAGGTACGAAATCGGACATTAGGCGGACCTCCGTGTCCTCGTGAGCCGTGTGGGGTTCGTGCCTGGGTGTTGGCACGCCCCGCACCGATGCCACCGGACGGCTGATGCCGCCTGGCGGCAACCGGGGGGTTATTCCGGTTAAGTCAACCCTGACCGAACCATATTCCGCTATGAGTTCGCACCGTGACGCATGCCACGATCGCACTGCCGCCACGGCCATCCGGCTGCCACGGGCGTGGGGACGGCCCTGGGACGGCCACGGGCAGTGCTCACCCTGTGTGAGGATCATTCCCGTGGAACCGTTCACTCATCCGCCGCTGCCGCGGCATGACCTAGACGAAGCTACCGCCCCGGCTGATCCGCGGGACCTGTTCGACGCGTGGCTGGCCGCCGTGCTGGACGCCGGGCTGCCCGAGCCCACCGCGATGGTGCTGGCCACGGTATCCGCGAGCGGGCAGCCCCGGGCCCGCACCGTGCTGCTCAAGGAGCACGGGCCCGCGGGCTTCGTCTTCTACACCAACCGCACCTCGACCAAGGGCCGCCAGCTGGCCGAGCAGCCCAAGGCCTGCCTGCTGTTCCCGTGGTACCCGATCCAGCGGCAGGTGATCATCGAGGGCACGGTGACCGCGCTGTCGGTCAGCGAGAGCGAGCCCTACTTCCATTCCCGGCCGCACGGCTCGCAACTGGCCGCCTGGGCCAGCAGGCAGTCCACGGTGCTGTCCTCCCGGGCCGAACTGGACGAGCGCTATCAGGAGCTGGAGCAGCGATGGCCGGAAGGGACCCCGGTGCCGATGCCCGACTTCTGGGGTGGTTACCAGCTCCACCCGGACATGATGGAGTTCTGGCAGGGCCAGCCGAGCCGGATGCACGACCGGATCCGCTACCGGCGCAGCGGGCAGGCGTGGGAAGTAGCACGTTTGTCGCCGTAGCATCAGGTGAGGAGGGAGGTCGGCAACACCGTGCACGGGCTCATCGACACTACCGAGATGTACCTCCGTACCGTCTTCGAACTGGAAGAGGAGGGCATCGTCCCGCTGCGCGCCCGGATCGCCGAGCGGCTGTCGCAGAGCGGGCCGACCGTCAGCCAGACCGTCGCCCGGATGGAGCAGGCTGGGCTGCTGAAGGTCGAGGCTGACCGGCAGCTCGCGCTGACCGACGCCGGCCGCACGCTCGCTATGCGGGTGATGCGCAAGCATCGGCTGGCCGAATGCCTGCTGGTCGACGTCATCGGGCTGCCCTGGGAAGAGGTGCACGTCGAGGCCTGCCGCTGGGAGCACGTGATCTCAGAGAACGTGGAGCGGCGGCTGGTGCAGCTGCTGGACTACCCGGTCAGCTGCCCGCACGGCAACATCATCCCGGGACTGGACGAACTCGGCGTGCCAGCCGGCACCCGGCAGCGGGCCGAAGCCGCGGGGCAGCAGCAGGCGGAGGCGATGACCACGGTCGCGGGGAGCCTGGCCGCACCGGTCACGGTGCGCAGGATCAGCGAACAAGTCCAGAGCGACCCATCGCTCATGCTTAAACTCAAGCGGATCGGGATACAACCCGGACGCGAGGTCACGCTCGCAGTCAGTGACGACGGTGTGCAAGTGACCAGTGAGGACAGGGTCGGCAGTGTCACAGCGGAGTTGCCTCGTCTGGTGGCGTCCCACGTCTTTGTCACCCGGCGCTGAAGGCGGCCCCGGTGACTGACTGGGCCGATCCCGCGTACGAGTCCTACCTGCCGTCCGGCACCATCCTCAGCCAGATGTCGGCCGCCCTGGTGGTGACCGACCCGCTGGGCAACCTGCTGTACGCGAACCCGTTCGCCACCAAGCTGTTCGGTTTCCCGGCCGACGGGAAGCTGCTCGGCCAGCCGGTGCTGACCCTCGCGTTCTCCGGCACCGACGCCCGCAAGGCCGCTGAGCTGGCCCAGCAGGTGCTGCGCGGCCACGACGGCGACGGCACGTTCGCGGTCATCCGCGCGGACGGCTCACGGGTGTTCGTCCGCGCCGAGGCGATGCCGCTGCGGCATCCGTCCGGGTCGATCGACGGCATCGTGATCATCGCCCGGGAGGCCAGCCGCCGGAGCAGCCGCCGGGAGCGGGACCGGATCGCGCTGCTGGACCGCATCGGCGAGCAGCTGTCCGGGTCGCTGGAACTCAGCATGACGTTGCGGCAGGTGGCCGAGACGCTGGTCCCGCAGTTCGCTGACCACGTCATGATCGACCTGCTCCAGGGGGACAAGCTGATCCGCCGGGTGCAGACCAACGCGGCGGGCTGGACCCCGCCACCGGGCAGCTGGGCCAAGGTCGGCGACCCGGTGCGGTACCCGGAAGGGCATTTCTGCCAGCAGGCCATGGCCCTGCTGGACACCGTGCTGGTGGAGAACCTGGAGGAAATCCAGCCACCCCGGGCGCCGAGCCCCGGCAGCCTGGCCGCGGCCGAGGAGGTGGGGCTCTGCTCGGTCGTCGCCGCCCCGCTGGTCGCCCGCGGTGAGCTGCTCGGCTGTATGAGCCTGGGCCTGTCCCGGCTGACCAAGCGGCACGAGCAGTTCTACGACGCGGACGACCGTGACTTCCTCAGCGCCGTGGCCAGCCGGGTCGCGGTGGCCATCGACAACGCGCTGCTGTTCGAGGAGGAACGCCGCACCGCGCTGGCCTTCCAGACCAGCCTGCTGCCGCAGGAGCTGCCCGCCCTGGATGGCCTGGACGTGGCCTGCCGCTACGTGCCCGCCAAGCCGCTGGAGACGCACGGGCAGGGCATCCAGACACAGGTCGGTGGCGACTGGTACGACATCATTCCGCTGTCCGCGGGCCGGGTCGGCATCGTCATCGGGGATGTGGAGGGCCGCGGCGCCCGGGCCGCGGCCGTGATGGGCCAGCTGCGGGCCGCGCTGCGCGCGTTCGCCCAGGACGATAAGCCGCCCGCGGAGATCCTGCGCAAGCTCGATGACTGGTGCCGGACGCTGGGCCCGGCCGGCGCGCGCCCAGACGGCTCGCTCAGCCCAGACCCGCCGATCGTGAGCTGCACCTACCTGGTCTACGACGCCTGGGCGCGCACCCTGTCCTTCTCCAACGCGGGCCATGACGCGCCGCTGCTCATCGTGGGCGGCGAGGTTGGCGAGCTGGAGATGGAGCACAAGGGGGTGCTGCTCGGCGTCCGGGGCAAGGGCCTGCCCGGGCTGCCCACCTACCGGGAAGAGACCCGGTACCTGCCGGCCGGCTCGGGCCTGGTGCTGTACACCGACGGCCTCACCGACCGGCGGCACCGCCCGGACGGGCTGGGGCACTACTCGGAAGACGACGCCCGGCGGATGCTGCACCAGGCGGTGCGCCAGGTGGCGCATGGCGACGTGGAGGAGATCGCCCAGGCCGCGGAGGACGCTGTGCCCGGGGATATCGACGATGACATGGCCATCGTCGCGATCCGCACCTCGCCGGTGGACCTGGCCTCGTGGGAGGGCACGTTCCCGGCCGAGCCGATCAAGGTGTCGGAGGCCCGGCGGCTGGCCGAGGCGACGTTCCAGTCCTGGGGCATGGAGCCCGAGCAGGTGGGCCTGACCGCCCTGCTGGTGTCCGAGGTAGTGACGAACGTGGTACTGCACACGGCCGCCTCGCGTGCGCCGCGGCACTCGCTCGCCCTGGAAGCGGCCGGTGTCCCGGCCCAGGCGACGCCCGGGCTGATGGCTGGCTGGGCGCCGGCCGGGCTGGGCGAGGACGGACCAAGTGCGGCCACCAAGACGTTCAGCCTGCGGCTGCGCCGCGGCCGCGACGCGGTGTGGGTGGAAGTTTTCGACAACGATATGCGGCTGCCCCGGATCCGCAGCGCGGCGGAGACCGACGAGGGCGGCCGCGGGCTCTACCTGGTCGATCAGCTCGCCACCCGGTGGGGTTCCCGGCCTACCCCGGACGGCAAGGCGGTCTGGTTCGAGATGCCGATCCGCCGGGATTAGTTCTGCTAGCTCTTTCTGCTAGTTCTGCTAGCTCTGCTAGTTCTGCGTCTGGAAGACCCACAAGACGAGCAGGCCGAGCGCGATGCCGATGATGGCGACCGTCCACATCCGGCCGGTGGCGCCGCCCATGCCCATCTTGCGGCGCACCCGGAACACGCTGAAGGCCAGCAGGCCGGCGATCAGCACCAGCAGAATGATCCCAGGCGCCATCCTGGCCTCCAGGCTCGTTCCGGGTGGCCCGGCTCGGGGAATGCGGGCCACTCATAACGAGCATAAGGCCGGCTGGGCGTCACCCAGGGTGCGCAGGTCGAGTGGTCCGGCCCCGGCGGTGGCCGGGTCGTGCACACAGTCGCGCAGTTTGCGCAGCACAGCCACCTGCCGGTCCAGCGCTTCGATCCGGTCTTCCACCAGCTGGGCGGCCCGGGCCCGCTGCCCAGGGGCGATGGCCCGGCCCAGGGCCAGGCCGGCCAGCGGCTTGACCTCTTCCAGCCGGAACCCGAGATCTTTGAGGGCCAGCGCGGTCTCGATATAGCCGCAGTACTCGCGCGGGTACTTGCGGGTGCCGCCGCTGGTGCGCTGCGGTTCCGGCAGGATGCCCAGTTCCTCGTAGTAGCGGATGGTGCGGCTGCTCACCCCGGCCGCCTTGGCCAGCTGGCCGATGCTGACCAGGCCCACCACGTCATCGGTGCTGCCCATGGTTGGGTGCCCCCCGGCTTCCCCGTTGGATGCGTAAAGTAATCACTCATCACGGATAGTAGCGACTGCGTCGCCTGAGCACGGCGATTCCGTGGCCAACATGCGCACCGGATGCCACCCGGCGGGCCAGGTAACCTACTTGTCAGTAGGCTCGTCAGTAGGCCGGCGCGCGGAATGAGCCGCCCCGGCAGCCCCGCGGACATGCTGGAGGACGTCGTGGCTGAGGCATACATCGTTGACGCGGTACGTACCCCGGTAGGCAAGCGCAACGGCGGCCTGTCCAAGGTGCACCCGGCTGACCTGGCAGCGCACGTGCTGCGTGAGCTCATCACGCGCACCGGAGTGGACCCGGCAGCGGTCGAGGACGTGATCATGGGGTGCGTGTCCCAGATCGGCCCGCAGGCCATCGACATCTCCCGGACCGCCTGGCTGTCCGCCGGGCTGCCGGAAAACGTGCCCGGGGTGACGATTGACCGGCAGTGCGGATCCTCGCAGCAGGCCGTGCACTTCGCCGCGCAGGGGGTGCTGTCCGGCACCCAGGACCTGGTCGTGGCGGCCGGGGTGGAGAGCATGAGCCAGGTGCCGATGGGCACGTCGGTGGGCCTGCCGATGGAGAAGGGCATGGCGCTGCCGTTCGGGCAGGGCTGGCAGGAGCGGTACGGCACTCAGGAGATCTCCCAGTTCCGCGGGGCCCAGCTGGTCTGCGAGAAGTGGGGGCTGAGCCGCCGCCAGCTCGAAGAGTTCGCGCTGGAGAGCCACCAGCGCGCGATCCGCGCCATCGACGAGGGGCGGTTCGCGCGCGAGATCGCGCCGGTGGACGGCGTGGCCACGGACGAGGGCCCGCGCCGGGACACCTCGCTGGAGAAGATGGCCGAGCTCAAGCCGCTCCGTGACGGCTGGGCGGTGACCGCCGCGGCCGCCTCGCAGATCTCGGACGGCGCGGCCGCGCTGCTTATCGCGTCCGAGGCGGCCGTCGAGCGGCACGGGCTCACCCCGCGGGCCCGGATCACCGCGCTGGCGGTGACCGGCAGCGACCCGGTGTACATGCTGACCGGGGTGATGCCCGCCACCGAGCAGGTGCTGGCCCGGGCCGGGCTGAGTGTGGCCGACATCGACGTGTTCGAGGTCAACGAGGCCTTCGCCCCGGTGCTGCTGGCCTGGTCGGCGGAGACCGGCGCCTCGCTCGAGCGGACCAACCCCAACGGCGGCGCCATCGCGCTGGGTCACCCGCTCGGTGCCACCGGCGCGATCCTGGCCACCAAGCTGCTGCACGAGCTGGAGCGGACCGGCGGCCGGTACGGGCTGCAGACGATGTGCGAGGGCGGCGGCCAGGCCAACGCCACCATCATCGAGCGGATCAGCTAAATCTTCCCGCCCAAGGAATATGCAACTTGAGTTAGAGGTTTTCTGTAGGTGAGACGAACAGTAACCTGGATTCACAGACTGATGAATCCTCGTTATCACTTAGAGGAGAACTTCATGTTGCTGACCACGTTTGACCCCTACCGGGCGTTCGGCCCGTCCTGGCGCACCGCTTCGGCCATGCCGATGGACGCCGTGCGCACCGAGGACGGCCTGACGCTGCGCTTCGACCTGCCGGGCATCGACCCCGCCAGCATTGACGTCACGGTGGACCGTGGCGTGCTGACCGTCGCGGCCAAGCGGACCGAGGAGCACACCGAGGGCGAGAAGCCGGTTGTCCGGGAGCGGATCACTGGCTCCTTCACCCGCCGGGTCCGGCTGGGTGACGCGGCCGACTCCGCCAAGGTCGAGGCGGGCTACCAGGACGGCGTGCTGACCGTCCGGGTGCCGCTGGCCGAGACGGCGAAGCCGCGCAAGGTGGAGATCCAGGCCGGCGAGCCCAAGGGCATCGCTGCCTGATCAACGAACAGCGCAGGTCAGTAACGGCCCTCGTGGGCCAGCCCTGACCAGATAGTTCAGCCCGCCGGGTCCGGACAGCCAGCCTGTCCGGGCCCGGCGGCATCATGATGCGGTTGTATAGGGAGCTAGCTATGCCATCGCTGCCGCTTGATGACGAGAACCTGCCGCTGTTCACGGTCGGGCAGGTGTCCACCATGCTCGAGATCCAGCAGGCGTTCCTGCGCCGGCTGGACTCGCTCGGCGTGGTGCAGCCGACCCGGTCCAGCGGCGGGCAGCGCCGGTATACCCGCAACGAGATCACGGTCGTCCAGTACGTGGTGCGGCTCGCGGACGAGGGGATGACCCTGCCCGCCATCCGCCGGATCCTGGACCTGGAGATGCGGGTGCGCGAACTGGAAGCCGAGCGCGACGCGCTCCGGGCCGCCCTGCTGGAGTTCCGGGCGCACCAGGGCGAAGTGAACGGGTAACCCCGCGGCACGACCTGAGGGCCGCCGACGGCACGGATACAGCCGTCGGCGGCCTTTAGCTGTCAGCCGACCTTGAGGACGCTAGCCAGGGTTGGGCCCCACGCCTATGCTGACTCGGAGTCAGGCGCCGGGGGTTGGGATGCCTAGAGTCGTTGTGCTCGGCGGGGGAGTCGTCGGGCTGAGTACCGGGATGCTGCTAGCAGAACGCGGCTGCGACGTCACCGTCGTCGAGCGGGATCCGACCCAGGTTCCGGAGTCACCCGATGGGGCCTGGCAGGGCTGGGACCGGCCCGGCGTGGCGCAGTTCCGGCAGCCCCATTACCTGCATCCGGCAGGCAGCCAGTTGCTCGCGACCCGGCTGCCCCGGGTGCACGAGGCGCTGGCGGCGGCCCAGGCCAGGCGGTTCGACGTGCTGGGCTTGATGCCGCCGTTCATCACCGACCGCACCCCGCGCGACGGGGACGAGAAGTTCATCACGCTGACCGGCCGCCGCCCAGTCATCGAGTACGCGGTGGCCAGTACCGCGGCCGAGCAGCTGGACATCCGTCGCGGCACGCACGCCACCGGGCTGCTGGACGGCGCCCGGGCGGCGGCCGTTCCGCACGTGACCGGGGTGCGGCTGACCGACGGCAGTGAACTCCAGGCCGACCTGGTCATCGACGCCATGGGGCGGCGCTCGCCGCTACCCGGCTGGCTGGCCGCCATCGGGGCCCGGGAGCCGATCGAGGAAGCCGAAGACTCCGGGTTCATCTATTACACCCGCTACTTCCGGGCCAAGGACGGGGCGGCGCCCCCACCGTTCCTGACCGGGCTGAACGTTCCGTTCGAGTGCTTCTCACTGCTGACCCTGCCGGGCGACGCGGACATCTGGTCGGTGACGGTCTACTTGTCCACCCACGACCCGGTGCTGAAGGAAATCCGCCACCCGGACAACTGGCAGGCGGTGGTGGCCGCGTGCCCGCTGCACGCCCATCTGCTCGACGGCGATCCGATCACCGACGTCGTCGCAATGGGCGGTGTGCTGGATAGGTGTCGGCGTTATGTAATAGATGGTTCGCCGGTGGCGACGGGAGTTCTCTCCGTGGGGGATGCGATCGCCTGCACTAATCCTTCGCTCGGGCGGGGGATAACGCTGGGTGCGATGCACGCGGCCGGCACCGCCGACGTGGTGGGCGAGCATCTGGGGGATCCGCTGGCGCTGGCGCTGGCCCACGACGAGATGACCCAGGCCCGAATCACGCCGTGGTACCAGAACACTCTCGCGCTGGACCGAGCGCGGCTGGCGCAGATGGACGCGGCGGCGGGCCGCCCGGCCGCGCCGTCGGCCGCGCGACCGGGCGCGCGCCCGATGCGGGATCTCAGCGTGGCGATGCTGTACGATGCCGACCTGTTCCGCGCATTCCTGGAGTTCATCGGGATGCACGCGCTGCCGCGGGAAGTGCTGGCCCGGCCGGGGATGGCCGACCGGGTCGCTGCGGTGGCGGCCGAGCACGAGGAGGTCGTCATCCCCGGACCGACCAGGGCCGACGTGCTGGCCAGCCTGTCATGACCGCCGACGGCCGCCCGGTGCAGGTCAACGGGATTTCGCTGCACGTGACGGAACAGGGCGAGGGCACGCCGGTGGTGCTCATCCACGGCTGGCCGGATTCCGGCCAGCTCTGGCGGCACCAGGTCCCGTTCCTCGCCGGGCAAGGTTTCCGGGTGGTGGTACCGGACATGCGCGGGTTCGGCCAATCTGACCGTCCCGACGGGGTGGAGGCCTATTCACTATTGAACGCCGTTGCCGATGTGACGGCGCTCATGGACGAGCTCGGTATCGACGCGGCGCATGTCGTGGGGCACGACTGGGGGGCGGCGGTCGCCTGGCTCACCGCGATGTTCCAGCCTGGCCGGGTACGCCGGCTGGTGGTGGTGTCGGTGCCTCACCCGCTCGCGCCGCAGACCCTGCGGCAGCGGGAAATGGCCTGGTATCAGCTGTTTTTCCAGTTCGAGGGAGTGGCCGAGGCGTCGCTGCAGGCCGACGACTGGGCGCTGCTGCGCACGCTGAGCCGCGGGGACGGGGACACCGAGCGGTATATCGCCGACCTGTCCCGGCCGGGCGCGCTGGCCGCGTCGCTGAACTGGTACCGGGCCAACCTCGCGCCGCGGATGCCCGGGCAGCGGATGGAACTGCCGCCGGTCACCGCGCCGACGCTCGGCATCTGGTCCACCCGGGATCACTATCTAGACGGTGAGCGGATGCGCCAGTCCGGTGAGTGCGTGGCCGGTCCGTGGTGTTACGTGGAGGTCCCGGACGCCAGCCACTGGGTTCCGCTTGACGCCCCGGACCGGCTGAACGAGTTGCTGCTCGACTGGCTCAGCGCCGATAACGGTTAGACGTCGGCCCGGTAGAAGTTCAGGTAGGACCGCGACGGCGTCGGGCCGCGCTGGTCCTGGTAGCGCGAGCCGTAGACGCTGGAGCCGTACGGATGCTCCGCGGGTGAACTGGTCCGGAACAAGCACAACTGGCCGATCTTCATGCCCGGCCACAACTTGATCGGCAGCGTGGCCACGTTGGACAGCTCCAGCGTCACGTGCCCGCTGAACCCGGGGTCGATCCAGCCCGCGGTGGAGTGCGTCAGCAAGCCCAGCCGGCCGAGCGAGCTCTTGCCCTCCAGCCGCCCCGCCACATCGTCTGGCAGGGTGATCACCTCGTAGGTGGACGCGAGCACGAACTCCCCGGGATGCAGCACGAACGGCTCGGCCCCGGAGGTCTCCACCAGGCGGGTCAGGTCAGGTTGTTCCACCGCAGGGTCGATATGTGGGTAGCGGTGGTTCTCGAAGACGCGGAAGTAGCGATCCAGACGGACGTCGATGCTGGCCGGCTGGATCAGTTCGGGCGAGTACGGGTCGAGCCGGACCCGGCCAGCCTCGATCTGCGCCCGGATGTCACGATCAGAGAGCAGCACCTAGGCAACCTACCGGTGTTTCGCCGTCCTGACACGGGCTCAGCGGAGTGCGTCTCATGGTAGGTGCGCGATTCCGGTACGATGTCGTGACGACGCCGGGCGGGCCCAGCAGGCCCGGCCAGGTGCCCGCGGGTGTAGTTCAATGGCAGAACGTCAGCTTCCCAAGCTGATAGTGCGAGTTCGATTCTCGTCACCCGCTCTACGCATTCAGGCCCAGGTCAGGGAGCGAGTCTCCGGTCTGGACCTTGTCATTCCTGGGTCGTAGTTGATCTTCCGGGCCATTAGCCCACCGGAGCCGAGCGCGTCCGCCTGGGCGTCGTCATCGTCCCGGCCCTCCTGCTCGCTGGTGATGTGCGCGCGGGCTGGCCGAATCCAGCAGCTGCCGCAGCGCGGTGGTGTAGCGGTCTAGCGCGGCCCGGCCGTCGTGGGTGAGCGCGACCGAGGTCCGTGCGGCGTTGCCGTTGCCGGACCGCTCCGTCGTCACATACCCGGCATCCTCAAGCTTGCGCAGGTGGGTGATCAGGTTGCCCGGCGTCAGCCCGATCAGGTCCTGCAGCCTGGTGAAGGACAAGTCGTCGCCGTCCCGCAGGGCCGCCAGCGTCACCATGATGCGCAGCCGTGCGGGGACGTGGATCACCGGGTCGAGGCTGTCTTCGTTCATCGGCGGCGCAGCAGGGGCTCGATGGCCGCCAGCAGCAAGATCCCGCCGCCGCCTGCCAGGGCGCATACCGCCAGGTAGGTCACCGGCCCTGCCCACGCGCCTTCGGCCGCCACGGCCAGCAGCCACAGGCCCAGGGCAAGCCGGGGCCAGTCGAGCATGCCGTTGACGGCGCAGCTGGCGACGAAGACCAGGCCGACCACGAGCAGGGGTGCGGCCGCCTTGAGCACGGCGACCAGCGGCCGGTCGGCACCGGCATGGGACGCCGCACGGCTGAAGATCTCCAGTGCGACCGTCCCGGCGGCCAATGCCAGGAAGAAGCTGCCCCGCTGCAGCACCGACGGGCCGCCGACACCGCTGGACGCCCGGTCAACGAGCCACGCGGTGAGGACAGCGGCGACCAAGACTAGGGCGGCCAGCGTCACGATCGCCGGTGCCGTCGGCCCGTGAAACGGATGCTGCCCGCGGACCGACAACCACAGCGCGCCGTACCCTACGAGCACCACCAGTCCCCATGCCACGAACAGCACCGGGCGCCTGACCGCCAGCTCACGTCGGGCCCGCTCACGCGCCTGCCGCAGGATGACCTCTGCATGCTGAACATCCATGCCCGCGGCATCGTCGATGCCCGCGTCGTCCTTCATGTCGGCTCCTGCGTTCATGCCCGCCGCCTCCTGGCTTTGTATCACAAAGCTAGCTCGTTTTGCCTCGCAAAGTCAAGCACCCGGGAACGATGATCAATGCATAGGCTCCGGCGTGCGGCCGTGCCGGCCGTGCCGGCCGTGCCGGCCGTGCAGGCCGTGCCGGCCGTGCCGGCCGTGCCGGCCGTGCGGCCCGGTGGCCCGGTGGCCACGATGCGCAGCCGCGCGGGGACGTGGATCACCGGGTCGAGGCTGTCTTCGTTCATCGGCGGCGCAGCAAGGGCTCGATGGCCGCCAGCAGCAAGATCCCGCCGCCGCCTGCCACGGCGCATACCGCCAGGTAGGTCACCGGCCCTGCCCACGCACCCTCGGCCGCCACGGCCAGCAGCCACAGGCCCACGGCAAGCCGGGGCCAGTCGAGCATGCCGTCGACGGCGCAGCTGGCGACGAAGACCAGGCCGACCACGAGCAGGGGTGCGGCCGCCTTGAGCACGGCGACCAGCGGCCGGTCGGCACCGGCATGGGACACCGCACGGCTGAAGATCTCCAGTGCGACCGTCCCGGCGGCCAATGCCAGGAAGAAGCTGCCCCGCTGCGGCACCGTCCGGCCGCTGGCCCCGCTGGCCTGGTCAGCGGCCCACACCGTGTAGACCGTGGCAACCAGCACCAGCGCGGCCAGCGTCACGATCGCCGGGGCCGTCGGCCCGTGAAACGGATGCTGCCCGCGGACCGACAACCACAGCGCGCCGTACCCGACGAGCACCACCAGTCCCCATGCCACGAACAGCACCGGGCGCCTGACCGCCAGCTCACGCTGGGCCTGCTGGGGCGCCTGCCTCGTGTCGGTTTCTGTGTACATGTCCGCCACCTCCTTGACTTTGTGTCACAAAGCTAACTCACTTTGCCTTGCAAAGTCAAGAGGGACGGAACGATGAACAGCGCAGGCCCGGCTTGCCAGGCAGTGCCCAGCGGGCAACCCAGGCGCCCGTTGCTGTGTTGCACAATGCGCCCGGTCTAGATCCGCCCCAGACGGCACGCGAAACAGCGGTAACTCACGGCTGGTCACAGCCGATCCGTGGGCAGGCCAACCCAGGCGGCCACGGCCAAGGGGATGGCGGCTACGAGAAGGACGGGGGAGGAGCAGGAGTACGACGACCGGGCGGCGTGGCGCGGGATATACGTGAGACGAACGCGTGCCCCAGAGCCCGGACGGGCACGTTTACCCAGGTGGAACGCCTGTGGCAGTCACAGCGGTCATGATCTGTAAAGCCATCGGCTTGTGTAGACCTCAGTTGTACTCCCGTCCTCGTCGCTGCTCGATGGTCTCGGCCGAGTCCGCCGAGTCAAGGCCAAGCCCGCTGGGTCTCTTCGCGAGCCTGGACACGGCGGACTGGGCCAAGGGCAGGCAGCTACGAAGAGGACGGGGGAGGAACAGGGGACGTAGGCAAGCCCAATCACCCCCGGACAGCTGCACATCGGCGCATGATCGCCGTGCCATTAGCGTGCCATTAGCCAGGGTGACGAGAGGTCAACCAGGGTCACTCAGGGCTGCCAGGAACGCCGGGTCAGCGCTCCTGGCAGCCCTAACCGCTGCGCTTCCCAAGCTGATAGTGCGAGTTCGATTCTCGTCACCCGCTCCACAGCGAAAGCCCAGCTCTTGGGCATGATCACAAGTTTTGCCGTCATCGTTATGAAGCCCTGTTGTCTTTGCGTGCCCGATGAGCTCTTGGACTGGGCGCGTTGGGCGGCCGTCAGTTTGCTGACCGCGTCGGCGATGAGCCGGTCCCGCTCGGCGCTGCCGTGCTGGTAAATGAGCGCGGCGCGGGTGGTGCCGTGGCCCATCCGGTCCATCAGTTCCCGCAGAGTGGCACCGGTCAAGGGCGCGCCTGCGGCGCGCCAGCCATCCGGCCCCTCGGGCCGGATCGGACGCAGCGAACGCGGAGTCATCGGGAGAATGCGTGACTGGCAAACCGAGTGCCACTATCGCCCAGAGCAGCGGAACGGCGGCCACACTGGGACTGTGGGGTGGCGGCCTGCCGCGCCCCTTCGGGCGGAAGCCCTACGGGCGCGGCGCCGCACGCCGGTCAGCTGGCCCGCACCCGCAGGCCGGTGGCTCAGGCGGTAACGGCGTCCCTGATGACCGCCTGTGTAATCTGACCGAGGCCGTCCTCCGCGCCGGGCATCCTCTCGCCGCGCAATGATCACCGTCAAGGGCGCGCCCAAGGACGCGTCGCTGACGCGATGGCGCAAGCGCCACCCCTGACACCGATCTTCCCCGGCAAGACCTCGGCACCTATCAGGAGGACGGGGCAGGTGGCGAAGCTTTGATCGATCCAGCTATCTCCAAGGCAGCGGCGGCAAGCGCTGCGATGGCTTTCGCTGTCGCTACCTGCGCGAAAATCGCTGCCGCCGCTTGTTCCCGCCCATCGTTCTCAGCCAGGCTCAAGGCATTTTGTGCCCACTGTTGGCAACTAGCCAAATGGTTTCGTGCGTCAAGAAGCTGCTGCTGCTCAGCTTCCCATCTTTCGTCCGATGACGACATAAGATCCGCCTTTCCTAACTATGACCCGTTAAATACCTTAGATGCGGTAGCCGGTGTCAACCCGAACTTGACAGTCGCCGTCCTCCAAGCCGGACCTGGCCATCGGGCTTACCTGGCCGGATTTTGGCCGCACAGCAGCGCTCAACGCTGCCGCCTGCTGCGCGTCAATAAACAGCATTCCACCAGGTCAACAGGCATATGGGCCGGTGGGGGAATGATGGGCCGAGCCGTACAGTTCGCCTGCGCTGACCACCAAGCTACAGCCGGTCACGACATGGCCACGTGCGGGACAGCCGGGACCGTCGTGCTCCCGAGCATGATCACCGTGCAATTAGCGTGCAATTAGCCACGGTAACGAGGGGTCAGTCACGGCTACTGGTGGTGCCCGGTCCTGGCTGGTCGGCACCTCTATCGGCGGGGATCGGTTGGATTCCCAAGCTGATAGTGCGAGTTCGATTCTCGTCACCCGCTCTCATCGTGAAGGCCTGGGCAAGCGACGTCATCTCGCGCCTGGGCCTTGATCATTCCGGGGCGGCGGCGGCAGCGGTGATGGCCGGTCGCTCACCGGGGCGCCGGCGAACCGGGCCAGACTGCGGGTGCGGGCAGGGTGGGTGGGGTGGCGTTCCAGCTTGGCCACGGTGGTTCGGCACGCCCCGGCAGAGCTACGCTGCCTGTATACGGCATCGTTCGGACCGGCGCCTTGACGGCTGGGCACCCCATACGGGGCCGATGGGGCGGATGCGATACTACGGAGAGGAAGGCAGGCGTGTTCGAGACGGCCGATATCCGGGAGTGGCGCGGCCACGAGGTTGTTGACTCCGAGGGTCACAAGATCGGGGAACTGGAGGCCGTCTACGTGGACACGAGCACAGACCTGCCAGCATTCGGCACCGTCAAGGTTGGGATGCCGACCCGGCACCGGCTCGTGTTCGTTCCTCTTGCCGGGGGGACCGTGGGTCCCGGGTATCTCAAGGTTGCCTACGACAGGAAGCAAGTGAAGGATTCTCCCTCGATCAGCACCGAGGGCGAACTGCCAGCGGCCGACGAGGAGGCCATCTTCCGGCACTACGGCCTGACATACCAGTCAGGGACCAGCGGTGAACGCCAACTGGCCCGTCGCTGAGCAGTACAACTGAGCGGAGCACCATATGATTGCCCTCTTCCTACTCCTAGTGATCGTGGCGATCGCGCTCGGCATCGTGGGTGTCGTTGTCAAGGGCCTGCTGTACTTGCTGTTCATCGGCATTGTGGTGTTCCTCGGCGCCCTTCTCTTTGGCGCTCTGCGAATGCGGCGACGGCCTGGGAAGCGCCCGGCGCGGTAACCTCTGACCAACCCCGGATGCTGCCCTGATTCGCTTGACGGCGGCTATGGTGACGGCTGCAACGATCCCAGCTCGGCTGTGCAGAAAGCGGCGGCCGGTGCGGCAGAGCACGGAGCGCCCCGTGCCGCCGCAGGTCGGCGCATGATCGTCGGGCCATTAGCGGGCCATTAGCCAGGGTGACGCGGGGTCAATCACGGTTACCAGGGGCCGGTCAACCTGGCTGGTCAGCGCTCCTGGCAGCCGTGACTGTTTTGCTTCCCAAGCTGATAGTGCGAGTTCGATTCTCGTCACCCGCTCCACAGCTTCCTTCCAGCTCAGGGCCATGATCAGCAGTCTCCGCCGTTGGCGTCATGATGCACGCTTGCCTTTCCGTGCCCGCTGCGTGCCCGATGCGTCCTGCGTTGCCGTAGCTCTGCCTTGGCCAGCTTGCCTATTGCGTCGGCGATGAGCTTGTCGCGCTCGCAGGTGCGGTGCTGGTAGATGAGTGCGGCGCGGGTGGTGCTGTGGCCTATGCAGGAGGACGGACCTCACTCGACTCGGCTCCCTCTGGTTCCGGCTGCCGCCTGCCGGATACCCTCGTAGCGTGACCAGCGGACAGGGATCATCGTGGCGGCTGTCACTTCCCGGCCAACTGCCCCTGGCAGTGATTCCTCTGATCGCGCTGAAGCTGGCCGGGATCATCGGCTGGTCCTGGTGGTGGGTTCTGGCGCCGCTATGGAGCAGCCTCGTCATCTTCGTCGGCCTGATCGGCGGGCTCCTGCTCCTCCTGATCAGATCGCAACGATCTCAGATCTAGACCGGCCTACAGGCCGACATGATGTCAACAGCCGCTTGACACCAAACCGGCTGCCAAGCCGTCCGCCACCGTGCCACATCCGTGCCAGAACCACGGGCAAACCAGGCACTGACGGTCGCTTACGGCGTGCGGGAAAGCGGCCCCCGCCTGAGCCGCAGCAGGGCAGTGAATCGCCCCGGTGAGTCCGGAGACCCGGGGGAACATCAGAGCGATGCACAAAATGATCTCGTAAGCAACAGGTCACCGTGCCCGCTGCGTGCCCGATGGGTCGGTCGGACACGGGGAATCACGGTACCTGACGGACCCCCGGGGCGCTGGCCTGCGGAAGGACCGGTCAGGCCTGCCTGCCTCACTCATCCCAAGCTGATAGTGCGAGTTCGATTCTCGTCACCCGCTCTACGAAGGCCTAGATCGAGAGCCGATTCCGACCCGCCCTGATAGGACGTGACTATCATCGGTGCGCTGGCGTCTTGTGACCCTTGAGTAGTTGAGACACTCGCTGAGCTGAGACGCGTAGGATGGCAGCGATGTCTCGGCCGGAGAGCCCAGCATCTTTCAGATCGCGAGCGGCCTGACGGGACTGCGCCGCAGCGGCACGCACCGCACGGTCGGCTGCCGTCACGGCATCCCTCGCCGCCTGTGTGGCCTCGTCCAGTCCGTCGCCAACCTCGGGCTTGATCGTGACCTCGTCGTTGCTCGTGTCGCGGCCGGTAAGGGACTCGATGTAGTCGCGCACCATCTGCTCGGCGCCGTCAAGGTTGCGGGATTGGGTAACTCCGACACCATCGATGTGCAACTCCCAGCCGTGTGCCCACCGTGTGGCACGCACGGTATAGGTGCTCATTGCAGCCATCCTTCCGGGAGGCAGGCTAGCTTCGCGATTGTGTCGCGCACGACGCCTGGCGACACTATGCGGGCCTCGGTGACCACGGCCATGTGCTCCCCGCAGGGGCAGTACCACTTGATGTGGTCACCCTTGCCCTCCCGCGAAGTGCAGCCGTTGCTCACCAGTAACCTCGCCAAGTCGCGGTACCGCATCGCCTTCACCATGATGCTAGTCTAGCCCGCCTAGACGACAACTCTAAAGCCAGGCTAGATGTTCCAGTCTTCGCTCGACGCCCGGCGGACGGTGCCCACGAGGTGCCTGGCAGGGCGGGCGAGAGACAACGGCAGATTAGATGATTCACTGGCACGGCGATCTTGGATCGCGTGCCATTAACGTGCCATTAACCAGGGTGACGAGGGGACAACCACGGCTACCACGGGCCAGCCAACCTGGCTGGTCAGCGCCCCTGGCAGCGGTAACCGTTGCGCTTCCCAAGCTGATAGTGCGAGTTCGATTCTCGTCACCCGCTCCAGGAGCTTCCTTGCACGTCAGCGCCTACGAGGAAGACGGGGCACGACCAGGACGGGCACGCGACCCCAGGATTGCTGGCATCGACGGTGAGGCGGACGGCCCGCGGCGTCATAGGACGGCAAAGCCCATACGTGAGGCTGGCTTTTACGAACCCTCGGACTCGGCCAGGTTCTGGGCGAGTTCCCAGATGTGCCCGGCAGGATCGGTGAAGCTCGCGGTCCGCATGCCCCACGGCCGGTCCACCGGGCCGTTGAGCAGCCCCACTCCCTGATTAGCAAGCTCGGCGCAGGCCGCATCGACGTCATCGACCCAGATGGTGAGCAGGAAGCGTGACCCGGCGCTGGGGCTGGCGACCGCTACCGGCGCGATGACCTCGGCCACCGCCCGGGTGTCAACCAGGTTGACGATGGTGTTGTCAAACTTGAACCCGGCCGAACTGTCATCCCCAAACACTGCCGTCCGCCCGAAAACACGCTCGTAGAACGACCTTGCGGCGGGCAGGTCCTCCACGAACAGCGTGATCGCGCCAACCCTTTTCAAAGCCTTGCTCACTTTGCTACTTCCTCCCGTTGGCCTGCTGTCAGGTGCGGACCATCCTCTAGCGCGGACATCACCTGCTGATGTTGTTCTGAGGGTTTGGACCGGTCAGTGGCCAGTAACTCATCGGCCAAGCGCTGGCGAGTCTCCAATCACCCAGCGCCAGGCATGCCGGCCTGGGCTCTAGGAGGAAGGAAGAGGCTGAGCGTCACGACGAAGGCCAGGATTTTTGACACCACGTTCAGCATGAAGGGGACCGGGGGCCGAGGGGTACGCGAATCCGGCCAGGGCCCATACCACGAAGACCGCCAGCATCAACGCGAAAGAAATCCGGGCCGCCTTGGACAGCCGCACCGCCGGGGACAACGTCAGCAGCGCCAAGGTGAGGATTTCGATGAGGAACAAGGGCGCGAAGAACAGGACCCGGTACAAGGCTGGATGGGGCGGAATCGGCGGGTAGGTTCTGACCACGACGATGAGGTCGAACGGAAACTCGAAATCATCGGCGCAGCCAGGGCGCCTAAAGTGGCGCTCCCGAGCGCAACCCCCGAGCCGAGCGAGCGGGCGCTGATCAGAAGGATGACGACGAAGATGATACCGACGCAACTGAGGGTAACGGGCGTGATGGGATCCACTGGCGGGGCGTGAAATACGTGCTCCCGCCGGTCAGCCTTCACGTAGACAGCTGCACACCCCGCAAACGCCGCGATCGCAAACCCCCAGGTGACGAACATGGGGTTCGCGGCTGCCTCGCCGGACCTTGCGGGCCGGACGGGACGTGGCAGACGGGTCGCGGCATACGTCACGCCTGCCGCGGCGGCCAGTAGGACACAGGCAAGAATGATTCTGCCGCTGCCGCTGTAGCTGACCCACGTGCCGTCTTGAGTCATGGTCGCATCTTCTGTGTCGTCAGGAGCTGGCGGGCGCGCCTACCTGCTGGCAGCCGTGCGCTCACTGATCAGGTGCAGGCCGGGTACCAGTTCGGGCACCTGCTGGCGGTAGCGCGGGTAGCCGTCCGGAAACTCGGCCAGCATGAGCCGTTCCTCGACTCGGATCTTGATCTGGACCAGCACGAGGAAAACAGGGAAGGCCACGATCAGCCGTCCACCCCCGGCCACCAGTATGGAGCCGAGCAGCATGCCTAGGAGCCCGGTGTAAATGGGATGCCTGGTTACCCCGTACGGCCCGCTGGTGCGAAGCTCGTGCCTCTCCTTGACTGTGGGCGCGGCGCTCCACATGACGCCGAGCACGAGCCTGGCCCAGATGGTAAACGCCGTCGCGGCCAGCAGGATCACCAGCCCCAGGATGCGAGCCGAGGGGATGTAGAAGGTCAGGGAGCGCCAGTCGGCCTTGGGCACTGCGAAGGAAATCGCAGTAACGATGATCACACCAGGCACAACGGCCGTTCCGAACCAGGACCGCGTCCGTTCCGCCGGGGCCCGCCCCTCGTTGTAATTCGCAGCCGCAGCCCAGGTGACCACGACAGCACACCAGCACACGGCGATGCTGACCACGGCAAGCAAGTTCAGCTGTTGCGTCGTCATTTCGAGCTCCCTCATCGTTTGACCGGGGGCCGCGCCTGCGGCCCCGCGGCCTCGTCATCGCCCGCCGGGTCCTCCTCGGCCACACCGTAGTTCGACAAGCCGAGCAGGTACCCGAAGCCCGCAACGGCGAGGATGACCAGGAACGGCCACCACCAGGCGGCCTTGACCGCGATCGCAACCGTCAAGCCGACGAACGCGGCGACCACCGCCAGATTGCAGGCCAGCGCCCGCGACCGCAGGCTTAGCAGCTGCTGCCGCTCGTCCGCCTGGGACCTGGCCAGCGCGCCCTCGTCGGTGTCCTCCCCGCCCATCCGGTACCAGGAGACCGCCCGGGCGGCCGCGAGGATCACGGCCAGGATCGAGACCCACCACAGCGAGCCGCCGCGCACCAGCCACGCGGCCGCGAACACCGCCCCGGCCACTGCGATCCCTACGGGCTTGCGCAGCCGCGGGGGAATGAATAGCCTCATGCGCCTGCCTCCTCCTCCGGATCGAACATCTTGTCAACCGTCAGATCAAAGAACCGCGCGATCGTGAACGCCAGCGGCAGCGAGGGCAGATACCGGCCGCTCTCGATGGAGATCACCGTCTGGCGCGAGACGCCCAGCGCCGCCGCCAGCTCCGCCTGGGACAGACCCCGCTGGGTGCGCTGTTCCCGGACCCGGTTCCGCATGATGTCAAGGTACCTTTACCCCTCCCCCTCATGTCAAGTGACCTTTACTCACATGCCTGACTCCGCCTGCCGCGAAAGGGACCAGTCGGTCCGCCCCCTCGCCGCTCGATGATCTCGGCCGAGTCCGCCGAGTCAAGGCCAAGCCCGCTGACGCGGGTCGAGCCTGGACACGGCGACCCGCGGCCAAGGGCGGGCAGCTACGAGGAGGACGGGGAGGAGCAGGGCACGGAGCCAGCTCGTAACGCCAGGGTCCGCCGCAGGTCCGCGCATGATCGCCGGGCCATTAGCGGGCCATTAGCCAGGGTGACGAGGGGGCAGCCACGGTCACTCGGGACTGCCACGGACGCCTGGTCAGCGCCCCTAGCAGCCGTAACCACTGAACTTCCCAAGCTGATAGTGCGAGTTCGATTCTCGTCACCCGCTCCGCAGTTTGAGCCCAGGTCACAAGGCATGATCGCAAGTTTCCGCCAGCAACGTCGTCACGTTTGCTTACGTTCGCGTTCCACGATGGAAAGCATCGCGGTATCTCACGAAGATCTACGAGCTGACTGAGTGGCGTCCACGCAGTATGAAGAGACCCGGGACAAGCTGTGGCACCTGTCGGCGGTACCGGGGGTAGTCCTCGGGGAAGGTCGCCAGCTGGACCGTGCCCGCTTCGGTGGACATCCGGCTTAGCTGCCCGATTCGTCGGGAGCGTAAGAAATGGGTTCGACACGCCGCTCATATACGCCGGAGTACAAGGCGCAATCGGTAGCTTTCGTCCTTGACGGTGGCCGCCCGGTTGCCGAGGTCGCCCGCAATATCGGCGTCCACGAGATGACTCTTGGCAAGTGGGTGAAGGTGGCACGAGATGCCGCGGAGTCCGGGAAGTCCCCGGATGTGCCGCTGGGTGAGTCCGAGCGGGCCGAGCTGGTGCGGCTGCGCGCTGAGTCCCGGGATGACAAGTCCACAATCGCTGAGCTTCGGATGCAGGTGGAGTTCGCAAAAAAAGTTGCGACCTGGTTCGCGAAAGGCAGTCAGTAAGATTCGCTGCCATCGCGGACTGGGCTGATTCTGGCGATTACCCGGTGTCATTCATGTGCGCCTGGCTCGGGGTCTCCCGTTCCGGCTATTATGCGTGGCGGGGCGCGGAGCCGTCCCAGCGGTCCAAAGACGACTCGGCGCTGGTCGCGGTTATGAGGAAAATCTATGAGGACGCGCGGGGCAATCCCGGGGTGCGCCGGATGCGCGCGGGCCTGGCGGCGCTGGGGCACCTGGTGTCGCACAAGCGCGTGCACCGGCTGATGCAGGCCGCTGGCCTGCGCGGGCGCCACCCGAGAGCCTGGAAGCGGACTACCATCGGCGGGGACAAGCCGGTGCCCGCCCCCGACCTGATCGGCCGGGACTTCACCGCCGGCCGCCCCGATGAGAAATGGTGCGGCGACATCACGTACGTGAAAACGTGGGATGGGTGGGCTTACCTCGCGACCGTCATCGACCTGCACTCACGCAAACTCATCGGCTGGGCCATCGCCGATCATATGCGGACCAGCCTGGTCACGGCGGCCCTCGATATGGCCATCTCTGCCCGGAAACCGCCCCCGGGAGTCGTCTTTCATTCCGACCGCGGCTGCCAATATACATCTTCGGTGTTCGACGATTACTGCACCAGGAATAACATCAGGAGGTCCCTGGGAAGGACGGGAATCTGTTACGACAATGCCGTATCGGAATCGTTCTTCGCGACATACAAGAAAGAGCTGATCCATACCCGCCCGTGGCCCTCGCTGGCGAGCTTGAAGAAGGAGACGTCTGACTGGATCAGCAACTACTACAATCCGCTGCGGAGGCATTCGACGCTCGGGTACTTGACACCTGAGGAATACGAACTAGGATATAGGCAACTCAGTCAATTGGCAGCCTAATTCGGTGTCCAAAAAAGTGGGAACGCTCCAAGCATCAGGTGCTCCTCCATGCGGATCTTGACCTCGAACAGGATCAGGCCGACTGGGAAGAGCACGATCCACTGCCCGATCCCGCTGAGCAGCGTGGCGCCGAGCAGCATCCCGAGTACGCCGGTGTAGATCGGATGACGTGTCACTGCGTACGGCCCGTGACTGCGGAGCTGGTGATCGCCCCGAACTTTGGGCGTCACGCTCCAACTGGTGCCAAGCGAGAACCGGGCCCACAGCGTGAACATAGTCGAAGCGACTAGCACGGCGAGCCCGAGGACCCGGGCCCACAAGGCCTCCACAGCCAGGCTGTCAAAGTGGCTACGGCTGACAACCGCCAGGCCCACACACACCACTGCCACGACGATGAACGCTGTCGACCCAGGCTGGCTCGGGATCCGCTCGCGCGGCGCATGAGAGCCGTTATGCAGGCTATGAAGGGCGTTGTACAGCGCACCGGCCACCCACACGGCCACGACCGCGCCGACGCACACAGCAATGCCAACCCCCGCGAACACGTGGACCACCTCAGACTTGGGGAGGTGCAGAGCGGGCGGCTCCCATGTCCAGGTAGCCGACCCAGAAGAGCAGCGCCGCCGCCATCAGCAGCAGCGTTGCCCACAAGTAGCCGTCAGAGAGCAGAAAGCCGCCAAGGAAGACCAGCCAGATACCAACGGCAAAGCGCGCACCTGGGTCATCCCGGGTTCGTTGGAGACTTGATCAGGAGGGAAGATCAAGTCATGGCTCGAAAGTCCCCTTACTCTGCGGAGCTGCGCCGGCGGGCGGTGGTGATGGTCGCCGACGTGCGTAGCGAGTACGACACGGAATTCGCCGCGATTACGTCGGTGGCCATGCAGTTGGGTATCGGTTCGGCGGAGACGCTGCGGAAGTGGGTGCGCCAGGCTGAGGTCGATGCCGGGACGCGTCCTGGGACGTCGCGGGAGGAGGCGGCGGAGATCCGGGTGCTGAAGCGCCGGGTGGCCGAGCTGGAGCGGGTGAATGAGATTCTGCGGGCGGCCAGTAGTTATTTCGCCCGGGAACTCGACTTCAAACTGTAGCGCTCGTCGGGTTCGTCGATACGTATCGGGATCGGTTTGGTGTGGAGCCGATCTGCGCTGCCCTGAGTTTTCCATCCAGCACGTATTATGCCGCGAAACGCCGCGAGGCCAGGCCGCCGGATCGCCGGTTGCGTGATGAGAAGCTGAAAGAACGGATTATGGCTGTCTGG
This sequence comes from uncultured Actinomycetes bacterium, assembly GCA_963814645.1. GTDB lineage: Bacteria > Actinomycetota > Actinomycetes > Streptosporangiales > Streptosporangiaceae > RYN-230. Next base: position 195,536 of record CAWFDX010000001.1, read on the forward strand.
GATCAGCCGGGGCCGGGCAACCGCATCTATGGGGCGCGGAAGATCTGGCTGGAGCTGAACGCGGCCGGTGTCGCGGTGGCCCGCTGCACGGTGGAGCGCCTGATGCGCGAACTGGGCATCGCCGGGGTGGGCACGCCGGCGAAGAAGCCGCGGACCACGGTGGCCTCTGATCCCGCCGATCGCCCATCTGACCTGCTGGAGCGTGATTTCGGCGCGGCGGCACCGAACGCCCGCTGGGTCGCGGACATCACCTATGTGCCGACCGCGTCCGGATGGTGCTACACCGCGTTCGTCATGGACCTTTATTCGCGCGGGATCGTCGGGTGGGCTGTCGCAGATCACCTGCGCGCCGAACTCGCCCTCGATGCTCTTGAAATGGGAATCTGGAGGCGGAAAGACCGCGTCGGAGACCGGCTCATCCACCATTCCGATCGTGGTGTGCAATATACGTCGATCTGCTATACCGATCGGCTGGACGAGGTCGGTGCCGTTCGCTCTGTCGGGTCCAAGGGCGATTCGTACGATAATGCCGCTGCGGAGTCGCTCAACAGCTTGTACAAGCGGGAGCTCATCGACCTGCGCGGCCCGTGGAAAGGAATCGCCGATGTGACGAAGGCCACTATGGAATGGGTTGAATGGTACAACGCTAAAAGGATACACTCTTATTGTAAGAACGTTTCGCCGCTCGAATACGAGGAAGCGTTCTACCAGGCACAAGCATCGGCCGCCTGAGCGACAGGCAGCCAAGCGGACCAGTCTCCAAGATCACCGGGGCGCACCACACCTGCACAGACACGGGGGTGGCGGTAACCCCATGGCGTGAGCAAAAGTCTGTTGAGGCCGGGTCGCGGGGGAGCAGAGTTGTCAGTCGGTACGCGCATTGGGATGCCTCCTGCGACCTGCAGTGCCTGGTTACCCCTGGCCTCACTGACCACGTTACGCTAGTAATCTAAAACTAGCAATATATTTCTGGAATTATTGATCTAAGATGGACTCCTGATCTTCTGTGCTGGCCTGATTCTGGCCTGGGAGGCGGGTTAGCCGTCTGGGAGCATCCAGGGGGCCGGTCCTGGGCGTGGAGGTCGTAATGCGGATCTTGAACCGAACTGCGTGAACGTCTCACGTAGACTGGAAGACAACCACTCCGAGTCACCAGAGGCCCACCCGGAGGTACGAACGAGGATCAGGGTCTACGACTCGCAGAGACTCGCGTGATCACATTCAGCTCATGCGGTCAGCAGCGGGGCGGCATCGCAGGGAAGAGAAGATCATGCCCGCGATCAAGGCAACGAGCACCGCACCTCGCCAGCGCACCTCACCACAGAATGGGCTGCCTGAGCTTGTGCCATATGTTTACGGTCAGCAGACGCGCCGTAATACCTATGCCGCACGTATAGCTCGGCGAAACGTCCAGGGATGGTGGCAGCCACCTGTCCCGGTGTACAAGCAGAAACCCACTCAGGCGCAGGCGACGGGGAAAGAGCAGGGCACCAAGCCCCCCGAACCACGGCGCGTCGGCCCATGATCGCCGGGCCATTAGCGGGCCATTAACCAGGGTAACGAGGGGGCAACCGCGGTCACTCGGGACCGCCAGGGACGCCAGCTCAGCGCCCCCTGGCAGCGGTAACCGCCGCGCTTCCCAAGCTGATAGTGCGAGTTCGATTCTCGTCACCCGCTCCACGCACGAAGGTCCAGGTCAGGGCAGGAATCCCGGCCTTTGGCCTTGATCGTTTCTAGGCACTGGATGGTCTTCCGTGCATCCGGTTTAATGCGCGGATCGAGCGCGCCGCGTACGGCCAGGCGGACATCTTGTTGAAGTTGCTGTGCCGCAGTCGGCCCGCCGCGTTTGCCACGGCGCCCTGGTCTCGCATGGCCAGCGAGTCTCGCCCCGGCAGCGGCTCATGGTGGCCGCGCCGCAGTGGTCAAGGCGCGATCACAAGCGCAACTGGCTCGTTCCCGACATTGATCGGCTTACCGGGCGTGTTGGTCGCTGTCGTGATCGGAGTCACCGTGCCCGAGGCAAAGCTGGCGACGTAGACGGTCTTTCCGTCCGGTGTGATCGCGATCGCCCCCGCCTCGCCGCCGACCCTGATCGGCTTATCCGGTGTGTTGGTCGCGGTGTTGATCGGCGTCACTGTGCCCAAGACGGGGTTATCCATCCCGCTGACAACGTAAGCCGTCTTCCCGTCCGGTGTGATCGCGATCGCCCCCGGCCCGCTGCCGACCCTGATCGGCTTACCTGGTGTGTTGGTCGTGGTGTTGATCGGCGTCACCGTGCCCGAGTCCACGTTGGCGACGTACAAAGTCTTCCCATCCGGCGTGATTGCGTTCCCCCCCCGCACCGAAAGATCTTCTACGACGCCGACCTGAATCGGCTTACCGGGCGTGTTGGTCGCCGTTGCTATTGGCGTTACTGTGCTCCCGCCGATGACATAGGCCGTCTTCCCATCTGGCGTCATTGTGATCGTCTGGGGCGACGCCCCAACCTTGATCGGCTTGCCCGCTGTGTTGGTCGCGGTGCTGATCGGCGTCACCGTGCCCCAGCCGGAGTGGTCCGCCCCGTCAACGACGTAGGCCGTCTTCCCATCCGGCGTGATGGCAATCCCGCTGGGGCGGAACCCGACCTTGATTGGCTTGCCTGCTGTGTTGGTCGCGGTGTTGATAGGCGTCACTGTGTTCGATTTGAAATTGGCAACGTAGGCGGTCCGCCCATTCGGCGTGATAGCGATCCGGTAGGGAATCTTCCCGACCTTGATCGGCTTGCCGGGCGTATTGGTCGCCGTCGTGATTGGCGTCACCGTGTCCGAGTACGCGTTGGCGACGTAGACGGTCTTCCCGTCCGGTGTGACTGCGATCGCGACGGTCACACCGGAGACCTTGATCGGCTTGCCCGCCGTGTTGGTGATCGTCGAGATCGGCGTCACGGTACCTGTGCTGTTGTCGGCGACGTAGATGGTCTCCGCCAGCGCTGTCCCGGTGCGGCGGGCGGCGGTGCCGCCGAGTGCCCCGGTGACCACCGGGATGGCGACCGCGAGGACGGTGATGGCTGCCGCGCCCCCAACCGCGGCACGCATCCGGCGGCGACGGCGGAGCTTGATGCCCGCCCGCAGCGCGTTGTCGGCGACCGGCCCGATCGGCGGCTCGGGGACGAGCGCGCGCTCCAGCAGCGTCCGCAGCGAGTTCTCATCCATGCCGGGTGTCTCTCCTCTCGTACCGCTCTTCGCGCGGGCGGCCCGGCGGACCGGATCCGGTCGTGGCGTCGCCCAGCACCGCCCGTAGCTTGCTCAATGCGCGGGCGTTCTGGCTCTTCACGTTGCCCGGCGAGCAGCCGAGCACCGCCGCCGCCTGGTCCACGCTCAGATCCGCCCAGTAGCGCAGCACTACCACCGCCCGGCACCGGGGCGGGAGGGTGGCCAGCGCATCGAGCACCACCATCCGTGTCTCTGGCGCAGGTGTCTCGGCGGGGGGTTCGGGCAGCCAGCCGCTGAGAACCTCGCTACTGCTCTTCAGACGCTTGTGGGCCAGGTAGGTGTTGACCAGCGTGCGCGTGGCGTAAGCGTGCACCGCGTCCTGCCGCCTGATCCTGCGCCACGAGACGAACACCTTCGCCAGCGCCGTCTGCGCCAAATCCTCCGCGGTATGCCAGTCACCACAGAGCAGGAACGCCATCTGCCGCAGACGCAACGACAGGGCCTCCGCAAACTCGGCGAACTCTTCCGCAGGCGTCACGTCACCAGCACTCCTCGAAGCCGACCGGCCAGTACCAGCATGTCGGCACCCCCGCGGCCGACATGCCGGCGCATCATAAAGATGCGCCGGGAGCCGCATCCGGTTGCATTCCGGGGGTTAGGGCGATGCAACGCAGCAAGAACGCTGGCACTCATTACCTGTTTGGGCACATGAATCGAACCTAGCTTCGCATTGAGAATCGTGGCGTGGGACAATGCGCCACGAGTGCCGTCCCGGTCGAACTGGCGGCATGGCCGCGTACCTGCGCGCCTGGGGACGGCACGAGCGCGACGGCTCCTTGTGGCATGGGCGATCCATCTCCGCTGGAGGAGCACCAGTCCGGGAGCACCACAGCCACACGGCCTTGGGGTCACCGTCGCCAGGCAGGTGATCGACTTGCAGAACCCGTCCAGCCCCCGAGCATGATCACCGTGCAATTAGCGTGCAATTAATCACGGTAAACCATCGTCAGTCATGGGTGCTGGCGGTGCATGGTCCTGGCTGGTCAGCGGACCCAACGGCGGGGATCGGTCGGATTCCCAGGCTGATAATGCGAGTTCGATTCTCGTCACCCGCTCTACGCAAGTCATTGCAGGTGGGTGCCAGTATGGCGTGAGCGCGCCTGGGTCGCAGCCCTTAGATTAAGCGGCCCAGTGTCTTCCATCCCGGCGTCAACGCTCAGCCTGAGTTGCTAATACGGTTGGCTTCCAGCGGTCCCGGCTCGTAAGGTGCCGTGCTCGTCACCAGTTGCGACAGCACGTCCACGCCAGTTGCGGACCGGTCGCTGCCGAAGCGGTTGAGTTCCTGGAATCCGAGAGCCGCGTGAAGATGAAGCGAGGTGGCATTGTCGGCTCCGGCGACATAGAACACTGTGTCCGTCCTGCCCAAGGCCCAGCGCAGGCGAGCGCGCGTCAGCGCCGTGGCGATACCCCGGCCTCGCCACCCCGGGTCCACCAGCACGCCGCCGAGGTAACAGCCAGCCGGAGTTCCCGGCCCCACCTCATCGGCTGCCAGCTCGATGACCCTGCCATAACCGACTACCTGGCCGTTGGCCTTGGCGACGAACATCTGGCGCAGCTCATCAGTGATGTCTGAGGCGAACTGCTGGCCGCGGTCACCAGGCTTGACCCGAAGGGCACGCACGGCAAGCGCGACAGCGGAGGCGACGTCCGCCTGCCTCAGCGCCTCGATCCGCACCACCTGCGGCATGCCATCGGCCGGTGCATCGGCTGGCGTGGGCCGCGGAACATCATCGCCGCGGCCGCGCGCCGCCCCATGTCCGGTCAGGGCGAAGCGGGCGGCCGAATGACACCACCACCTGGTGAGGGCCGTCGACGACGGGTTGATCATTGCGCGCACGCGCCGCTCGACCGTATTCATCCTCACCTCCGCATTGACCTCGCACGCGCCAACACCGTCTGCTGAGCCGGCACTATCCAGCTAACGTCTGGGCAGGCATAGCCGTGCCCTAGTCCTGGACGTGGAGGTCGTAATGCGGATCTTTAACCGAACTGCGTGAACATCTCACGTAGACTGGAAAACACCCACTCCGAGTCACCAGAGGCCCACCCGGAGGTACGAACCAGGACCAGGGTCTACGACTCGCAGGGATCGTACTCAGCTCATGCGGTCAGTAGCGGGCCGGCATCGCAGGGAAGAGAAGATCATGCCCGCGATCAAGGCAACGAGCATTGCACCTCGCCAGCGCACCTCACCACAGAATGGGCTGCCGGAGCTTGTGCCATATGTTTACGGTCAGCAGACTCGCCGTAATACCTATGCTGCACGTATAGCTCGGCGAAATGTCCAAGGATGGTGGAAGCCACCTGTCGCTTTGTACAAGCCAAAGCTCGCTCGGACGCAGGCGGCGGGGGATGAGCAGGGCGCAAAGCGCCCTGGACAATGCCACGCCCGCCCATGATCGCCGGGCCATTAGCCAGCCATTAACCAGGGTGACGAGGGGGCAACCGGCGCCGGCTCGCCGCAATGACCGTCGACCCTGGCCAATACGACATGGGAGACGCGGTACCGCTGCTCGACCGCGTTCAACTCCCCGAAGCATGAGCAGGAGCGTCACCTCACCGTGTCTCGTCAGATCCGGGCTGCGCAAGCCCGTAACGATCCCGGGACGCGGCGCGCCTATGGTTGGCTCATTACGAGCGGCGACCGTGGAAGGGCGGCGTTCCGGGTGAACGCGACCTTGCGAGCACGGATGGCACCCGTGGCGGCCGTCGTGCTCGGCTTGGTCACGCTCGGGCTCGGCGCGGCCTCCGTGGTGCTGGATAGCCTCACCCACCAGCACGGGACCGGCGGACCGGCAGCCGATGCATTCATCACCGCGGCCGGCGCGGTTCCGGCGACCGCGGTCGGGACATTGCTCGCCGCCCGCCGACCGCGCAATCCGATCGGATGGATGCTGCTGGCCATCATCATCGTGGAGATCAGCCCGGCCAGCCAGTACCTCGTCCTGGACTACCGGATGCACCACGGGGCGCTGCCCCTGGGCTGGGCGGCGGTGGTGCTCAAGGAATGCTGGCCGATGTTCCTGGTCCTCGTCTCGCTGCTGCTGTGGCTGTTCCCCGACGGGACGCTGCCGGGAGGCCGGTGGCACCGGCTCGCGGTGGTAGGGGCGGTCGGCTGGCTGCTGGTCAGCCTGGCCACCTCGAGCCGGGGTGTGCTGGTCGCCGCCGCAGGTAATGTCCGCATCCAGGCCAGCGGCGATCTGGCCGGCCCGGTACCCGGAGCGCTACGTGTCCTCGACGTAGTGGTGATCGCAGGGACTCTGGTCAGCTGGACCGCCTGGCTGGCCATCCAGATACCGACCTACCGGCACGCCAGCGGCGAACACCGCCAGCAGCTGAAGTGGCTCTACAGCGGCGCGGCCATCTTTGTGGTCTCGCTGATTATCGGCGTGTTCATCGCCCAGCTCGTGGTGGAAGAATTCCCCGGCTGGGGTGACCAGGCGGTGGTCGGCGCGGTGCTGATCCTCGGCACGGCAGCCCTGCCCGTGTGCATGGGGGTAGCGGTACTGAAATACCGGCTGTACGAGCTCAACCGGGTCATCAGCCGGGTGGTCTCCTACACGGTGATCACGGTGCTGCTCGGCGGCGTGTTCGCCGGGCTGATCTTGCTGGCCACCCGGGTGGTGCCGGTCAAGGGCTCGGTGGCTGTGGCCGGGGCCACGCTGGTCATCGCGGCGCTGTTCAACCCGCTGCGCAAGCGGGTGCAGCATGCCGTTGACCGACGGTTCAACCGGGCGCGCTACGACACCGAGGCCCTCGTCGCCGCGTTCACGGGGCGGCTGCGCCGGACCGTCGATCTGGACACAGTACGGGGCGATCTGGCCGGCGTCGTCTTTGCGGCGTTCCAGCCCGCACACGTCTCGGTGTGGCTTCCCGGCAGGCCTTCGCCCCCGATCGACCGCGAGCGCACCGGGACCGTCGGCGGTGTGGATTAGGACCACCTGTGTCATTCGTGGTTCCCGTCAAGGGCACCGGCGAAGAAGTCGATGAGCGAGAACGGTGCGCGGTCGCCGAGGCAGAGTTCCAGGATCAGGCGCGCGTCCGCGGCTTCCGCCTCGCTGCGGGGAAACATCGCCTCTTCGTGGCCGGTGAGCGCTGCCTCGATGTCGTCGGGGTACGTGGCGATCGCCTTCCCGAGCTCGGCGCCGTCGAGCATGGCCAGGTTCGCGCCCTCGCCGGACGGTGCCATCAGGTGCGCGGCATCACCGAGGAGCGTCACTCCGGGCACGCGGTCCCAACGGTGGCCGTCCGGGAGTGCGTAGATCATGCGCGGGACCGGCGCGGTTTCGCCGTCGGTGATCAGCGCAGTGAGTTCCGGGGCCCACCCGTCGAACTCGGCCGCGACCCGGGCAGTCGCGGTGGCGGCGTCGGTGAAGTCGATGCTTGCGATCCACTCGGCGGGGCAATTCAGCTCGACGTACGTGTGCAGGATGTCCGCTGCCTCGCGGTGCGCGACGATCCCCTTCCCTGGGGCGAGCGCGTACATCGCGCCGCCGCCGACTGCCTCGGCCGCCGCGGAGTGCCGTTCGTCGGCGTCGTACAGATACGTCTCGATGAACGTGGTGCCGACGTACTCGGGCTTGGCGTCGGACAGCAGCGGGCGGATCTTCGACCAGGCACCGTCGGCGCCGACAAGGAGGCTGCTGGTCACGGTCAACCCATCGGCGAAGGTCAGCTCGTGCCGGCCGTCGCCGAGGGGCTGGACGTGCGTGACCTTGCGTCCCCACTGGATCGTCTCGTCGGGCAGGGAGTCGAGCAGGATCCGGCGCAGGTCTCCGCGAAGCACCTCGGGACGCCCAGCCGTGCCGTCGTCGGGGTCGTCCAGCAGCACTGTGCCGTGCTGGTCGAGCATGCGCGTGGCCTCGCCGCCCTCATGGATGATCGCGCGGAAGTCGCCGGTGAGGCCAGCCGCTTCGAGCGCGAGCTGCCCGTTGTTCTCGTGGATGTCGAGCTGGCCGCCCTGCGCGCGGGTCTCTGCCGACGGCTCCGCCTCGTAGATCGTGGCGGGGATGCCGTGGACGTCGAGGACGCGTGCGAGGGTGAGGGCGCCGAGGCCCGCACCGACGATCGTGACAGGTGTCGTCATGATGCTCCTTCAAAGTTAATTGGAACGCTGTTCCATAAGAACACTTTGGAACAGCGTTCCAGTTATGTCAAGATGATGGTCATGGCGACCAGGACGCAGCGGACCAAACGGCGCACGGACGCGCTCTCGAAGGAGCGAATCGTGGAGGCCGCGATCGAGATCCTCGACGCCGACGGCGAAAGTGCTCTGACCTTCCGCGCGCTTGCGGCTCGCCTGGCCACCGGGCCTGGGGCGATCTACTGGCATGTCGCCAACAAGAACGAGCTGCTCGCGGCGGCCACCGACAACGTCATCGCCGGTGTCATGACCGACGTGGTCAGTGGTGCGGAGCCGCGGGAGGCGATCCGGGCTATTGCCCTTGGGGTGTTCGACGCGATCGACGCACACCCCTGGGTAGGCACCCAACTCTCCAGTGAGCCGTGGCAGTCCGCGGTGATGGAAATCTTCGAAGGCATCGGCGGGCAGTTGCTGGCGCTCGGCGTCCCCGAACGAGCGCAGTTCGACTGCGCCTCCGCGCTCGTGAACTACATCCTCGGCCTCGCCGGACAGTACGCCGCGGGAGCCCGCCTACTCGCGCGCGACACGGATCGATCGGCCTTCCTCGCGACCGTCGCCGCGCGGTGGGCACAGCTCGACCGTGCGGAGTACCCGTTCGTCCATCAGGTGGCGACGCAGTTGCCGGAGCATGACGACCGCGAGCAATTCCTGGCCGGCATCGACCTCATCCTGGCTGGCATCGAAGCCGTCCGATAAGCGGAGCTCTTGCCGTCGCGCCAACGGTGCGACGGCATGCGCCCGTCTTCCAAGCAGCAGAGCGATCAGGACTGGATAAACGCCAGCAAGTCGTTGTTGAGCACGTCGGCATGCGTGGTCAGCATCCCGTGCGGGAAGCCTGGATACGTCTTCAGCGTGCCGTTCTGCACCAGTTTGATGGCCCGGGGACCCGAACTGTCGTGGGGGACGACCTGGTCGCCGTCTCCGTTCATGGCGAGGACTGGCACGCTGACCTTCTTCAGGTCCTCGGAGTAGTCCTGGCTGATGAACTCGGAGACGCAGTCGTATTGGCCCTTCGCCCCGCCCATCATGCCCTGGCGCCACCAGTTCGCGATGACCGGTTCCGACGCCGTCACGCCCGGCTGGTCGAAGTTGTAGAACGGGCCGGAAGCTACCGCTTGGTAGAACTCCGCGCGGTTCGCCGCTAGCGCCGCGTGGAAGCTCTCGAAGGCTGCCTTGGGCACGCCGGCCGGATTGGCGTCCGTCTGCAGGACCGATGGGGTCACTGCGCTGACCAGCACCACCTTCGCCACGCGAGCCTCGCCATGGCGGCCGAGGTAGCGCGCCACCTCTCCACCGCCGGCGGAGTGCCCGATGTGGACGGCGTCATGCAGGTCAAGGTGCGTAGTCAGATCGGCGAGGTCGTCGGCGTAGTGGTCCATGTCATTGCCCTCGCTGGGCTGGGCGGAGCGGCCGTGCCCGCGCCGGTCATGGGCGATCACCCGATAGCCGTGGTGCAGGAAGAAAAGCATCTGGGCGTCCCAGTCGTCGGACGACAGGGGTCAGCCGTGACTGAAGACGATCGGCTGACCGGTGCCCCAGTCTTTGAAGAAGATCTGCGTTCCGTCTCTGGTCGTGAACTCGGCCATGGTTTGCTCCGCTGTTCTAGCTAGACACTAGCTCTGCTCGCCAGAGTTCGACTCTAACAGCCAAAGTCATCACCTAACAGGCCAGGACCGGCTCAACTGACTAGCATGTTGACATGGACGGACCGCCCGATCGGCCACGTCACGAGGAGTATCCCGACCAGACCCGCGCCGCGGTGATTGCCGCAGCACGCCGGCTGTTCGCCGAGAACGGCTTCTTTCAGACGAGGGTTGAGCAGATTGCCAAGCTGAGCCGGGTATCTCCAGCGACGGTGTACGCGCAGTGCGGCGGCAAACAGGGCTTGCTGCGATCGCTCATGGACAGCTGGACGCAGTCTCCGATGATCGTCGAGTGGGAGCAGAAGTCACTCGCCGCCGCCGACGCCACCCTTGTGATGCAGACCCTGAGCACCGCCTACCTCCAGATCGTCAAGAAGTGGGGCGACGTTGTCCGAGTGGTGATCGACGTCGCGCCGCACAACGACGAGTCCGGCGCGGTGCTGGTCACCGCGCAAAGGCGGCACAATCGCAGTCTCATGACGACCTGCCGTCATCTCGAGGACATCGGCGGCCTGCGCGACGACGTCAACGCACGGCTGGCCAGCCGGATCATTACCTACTACTACGGCATTGACGGCCTGCTCCGAACCCGCGAAGTGTTCGGCTGGTCGTTGGAGCGTTCGAACGAGTGGCTGCTGGCTCATGCCTCCGCCGCGGTCCTGCGGACTCGGTAGCGCAGGTGCAGCACCCGGTTGCCCTGGATCACCGTGTGCGGGTCTTCGAGCAGATGCTGGGCATCGACCGACCCGAAGTACCGCTTGCCTGAGCCGAAGACCACCGGCGCGACGTCCATCGCCACCTCGTCTACCAGGCCGAGGGCGAGGGCCTGTCCGCCGACGTCGCCCGCCGCTACCACGACGGTGCGCTCCCCAGCGAGTTCCCTGGCCGTTGCGATCGCCTGGGCCACATCGCTGATGAAGTAGTACGAGGCCTGACGCTCCCGGGGGTGTACGGGGCTAAACCCCTCGGGGCGCCAATCGCCGGGCCTGGGCCGGTGCGACACCACGACCACGTGATCCCCGGCGGGCGGCACGCCGTCCCAGCCGTTGGTGATGTCGAACAGGTGACGCCCGATCACCATCGACCCTATGCCCGCCCACATCGTCTTGACGTAGTCGGCCGACGCCTGCGAGACCTTGATCGCGCCACCCTCGATGATTTCGACGTCGCCGTTGACGAACCAGTCGAACAGTGGGCCGACCTGATCGTTCGCGTCGGCGATGAAACCGTCCACCGACACGACGTTGTGCATGATCACGGTGCTCATCAGATCTCCCAGATGGTTCGAGGCTTGATGCGGCTCAGGTCGTGCTCGTCGGTTGTGCGATCTCCCAGTGATGACGAAGCCCAGACCGGAACTCATCGGTCCGGCGCCGGACGCGACGCCTTGCCCGAGGAAGGGCCCGACCACTACGCGGTCGGGATGAAGGACCCGGAAGGCAACGAGTTCGATATCAACTGACTACGGCCATTAGCTCACCGGGGCCAGTGCGTCCGCTTGGCCCTCGTCGTCATCCCCGCCGCCGCGCTGATCGGGGATCGGCGGCGGCGGCTCAAGGGGGATCGGCGGCCCCTGCGGCTCGCCGAACGCTGCCTCGGCCGCTGACATGGCGCCATAGTCGGTCGCAAGGTTGGCGTAGATCGAGTAGATCAGCGTGATGAAGATGCCGAGCTTGACCCCACAGCCCGGGCGTGAAGAAGAACAGGCAGCAGATCAGCGGGAAGTTGATCAGCCAGTAGATCGCGCCCCACATGTGGACCTTGTACTGGGTGTATGGGTTGGTGGACAGGTCTTTGAAGAGTACCTTCATCCAGCCGTGCCGGTTGTGCACCGGCGTGTGCGCAGCGTGCAACTGGCCACCTCAGCGCGCAGCTGGCGGACTTCGGCGACCAGGGACTCGATCTCAGTCATGGAGCCAGTATCAGCGCGCTAACGTCCGCGATGAGCGCTAATGAGCAGCCCATTACCGCATGTCGGGTGTATCCCGGTCCGGGCGTGGACAGGCCTGGCACACTCGGTGCGGTGCGGCGAGATAAAGCCAGATACGGGGTCGATGGAGGATACGGCGGCATCGCCTTCCTCCTCCTGGCCGGGGCCGGTCTGCTGGCTGGCGAGCGGTGGGCCAGCAGACGAGGTAAGCGCCTGGTCAGCGCGCTGGCGAAGATGGGGATCGTGGCCGTGCCCGCAGTCGCTGCGAGCTACTTCTACAGCACCGGCCCGGGCAAGCTGTCGGTCTGGAAGGAGCTGCTCGATGGACTCGATCTACGGGGCGACGAGAACGTGCTCGACATCGGCTGTGGCCGGGGTGCCGTCCTGATCTTGGCGGCTCACCGCCTACCCCGGGGTCGCGCCACCGGAGCCGATATCTGGCGGCTGCGTGACCAGACGGGGAACAGCCGGGCCGCCGCGGAGCGTAACGCGGTCGAGGGGGTCAGCGAGCGGGTCGAGTTCGCGGAAGCCGACGCGCGGGATCTGCCCTTTCCGCCCGGGTCGTTCGACGTGGTGCTCAGCAATCTGGCCCTCAGCAACATCCGGGGCGGTGATGAACGCGCCAGGGCGCTGCGCGAGGCCGTCAGGGTCCTTCGCCCCGGCGGACAGATGCGGGTCGTCGATGAGGGCGCTGACCGCTACGCCCCTATCCTGCGGGGCGCGGGATGCGTAGACGTCAACGTGCGCCGCCTCGACTGGCGGACGTGGTCCGGCTTTCCCGGCCACCACTTCACGCTTGTCTCGGCCAGAAAGCCAGCCGGGTCCCATAGCTAGCGCGAAGGTGCCCGGCGCCGGCCCGGTCCTCGTCACCGGCCGCATACACACGAAGGCCCAGGCCAGGGCAGAAGTCCTGGTGCTGGGCCTTCATCGCTCTTGAACCTTGGTCGATCACGATGTGCCTGGTACTCACGCGTCAGCCCACCGGCCACCCTTTCGAGGCGGTGTCGAACACCCAGAAGGCAACCGCAAACACGGCTCCGGCGGCCGGTATCAGAGTCAAGCCCCAGACGTAACCCGCCCACATCAGTGCCCCGCTGAGGAAGAGCAGCCACAGCACGACCAGCATCCGCACGATCAGAATGCTGATCCGGGCGGCCGGGATGTATTCCCAGGACCGGATGAGTGCGCGCTGGATCATCGGGCGGGTTTGCAGGGTGGCGCGGGTCGGCCTTGCAGCGGGCGACCCCGACACGGGAGCGATGTTGTCAGTCAGTGCATACATGGGATGCCTCCTGCGGCCTCCGGTGTCCGGTCATTCCGTCCACTATCAATATGATATCACTTTGATAAGGAGCAGCCAACGTGACCGTCACCACAGTCCGGCCGGGCGCGGCTAGCTAGGGAAACGGGACGCCGGGCCCCGGGCGCAGCGGGGACATCGGCTCCACCGGGTGCCGGCGCGGCCCGGACCAGAGAGCCGGGACAGCGTCAATCGCTGCGGCGATCGCGTACGCAGCCTGCTCATAATTGACCCGCCACCCGACGAAGTGCGGCCAGGCGGCCTCCGGCTCACGCTCGATCGGGAAGTTCACCTCCCGAAGCCGGCCGACGGCCTCCAGGAACTCGGCGTAGGTGAGGCTGATCACAGCGCCCGGGGCGGGCTCGGCAGGGACCTCGATGCCCATGGAACGGGCCACTTCGGAGAAGCACACCAGCCCGCTGCGCAAGCACAGCCGGGCCGGAACGGCGGGTGCCGCCAAGGGGCACAGCGAGAGGTACAGGGCGGCCGAGTCGAGCACGGCCAGCAGCGACGTCACCCAGGAGGCTTCGTAGCTGGGCGAACGGAACCACACCAGCGGCAGGTACGTGACGTGGCTCTCGGTGATGTCCGCCGCCCACCGCTCCCACTCGCTGTAGAACTCGGGCAGGGTATCCAGGGCCGAGGTGCCAGAGCCGAGCGCATAGTGGGTCCTGGCCAGCAGTTCCGGCCCCCACGACGGTGACCCGGCCCGGGAGTTCAGCAGCGCGATCTCGTTCTCGCGCCGGTTGAAGGCGGAGTACAGCGCCGGGAGATAGGCGATCTGCAGCGTGACCGTGATAAGGCCGGCCATCGCGGCCGTGTCGAGGACCGCGGTCTCGAAAAACCGACGCGTGTCCGGTGAGCCGAAGGTCCACAGCGCCGGTCGCGCCACCGGTAACTGGCCACCGGCCAGACGATCAGCCCGAAGATCCAGTTCGCGACGCTGGCCACCAACCGCGTCAGCCTGCTCCCAGATTTGCGCGGCACTATGACGGTTCCCACGACGCTTACTACCGTGCCGAGCACGAGCAGCGCTCCGGCGGCCGCCGCGACATCACGTACTGCGATCGGGGCTGTCATCAGCTATCCCAGTCAATCTCTTGCCGAGTCGTGTTCCGGTCAGCCGGGAAGTGTACTTGGCCACAGGTGGGAGAGGATGGCGCCGATCACTTGGTCGAGGGGCCGCCTGGCGTCGATCGGGATCGCACCGGATGCGCGCAGCCGGGCCTGGTATCCGGGCAGAAAGTGGCGCAGGTGCTCGCGGGTGTCCCCGATCCGGCCCCAGTCGTTGTCTTCCCGGGCGTCCACCCGGGCGAGCATGGTGGGCTCGTCGATTTCCAGCAGGAACACGTGCGTGAAGCGGTCGGCCAGTTCCAGTTCGTTGGCCGTTCCGCCACAGACATACAGCGTCGCTGGTGCTGCCGCCGCGATCAGTTCGTCCAGGCGGGCCGGATCCCATGCCCAGTAATGCCGGGCCAGCCAGGCCAGGTCCGGCGCTTCCGGCTCTGCCACCACGTTGCCGGCCGCGTCAACGGACCGTGCCAGCAATGCGTCGTCGTCGGCATCGATGCATGTCAGGGCCTGGCGGGCGAGTTCGGCGGCGATCGTCGTCTTCCCGGCGCCAGAACAGCCTGTGATCTGAACGGCACTCATCGGTGTATCGTCGGCCGGCCCTAAAGACAGCGCAAACGAATTTTAATTCCGTGCGGACACGCCCACCGCGACCTAGATCGGTCTATCTCCGGATCGGGCGCGGCGGTACGCTGCGAGCAGAAGATGGCGGGAGGCACGATGGTCTACCTCGGTGGCCCGCGAAGACGAGCAAGGGCCGGCCGGGCCAGCGGGATCTATCTGCACGATCCGCCGCCCGGCTATCATCCGCCCCGGTCCAGAGTGCCATTGAGGCAACAGCAACGGAAGCTGCGCGAGGACTATGTCCTGATGCGCGTCGCGACCGTAATCGTGGTCCTTTTGGCCGCCGCGTTCCTGGTGATGATGGTCATGATCATCGCGACGCATCTTTAGCCTCGGGCTCAGCCGGTGCTGAGCAGGGCGTCAGCATCTGATAACAGCAACATATGCCGAACGCCAGTGACTGGCCGGTCGATCGGGTGTGGCGCGCGGTTAGCTGCTGGCAACGCGGTGCCCGCCGATCAGCCGCAGGCCGGGCACCAGCTTGGGTACCCGCTGACGGTACTGCGGGTACTCGCCCAGCATGAACCGTTCCTCGATGTGGATCTTGATCTCGAACAGCACCAGGAACACTGGGAATGGCACGAGCCACCGCCCTGCCCCGCTTACCAGCAGCGAGCCGATCAGCATGCCAGGATCCCGGTGTAGATGGGGTGCCTGGTAATGCCGTACGGCCCGGTGGTGCGCAGTTCGTGCTGCTGCTTGACCGCGGGCGCGCCACTCCACATGACGCCCAGCGCCAGCCGGGCCCAGATGGTGAACGCGGTCGCCCCCAGCAGGATCACCAGGCCCAGCAGCCGCCCGGCCGGATCAGAAAAGGTCAGCGACCGCCAGTCCGCCTTGGGCACGGCCAGGAGGATCACGGTGATGACGATCGCGCCGGGCACCACGGCAGTGCCGAACCAGGACCGGGTGCGTTCCGCCGGGGCCCGGCTCTCGTTGTGGTTCTCGGCCGCCAGCCAGGTGGCGGCGAACGCGGCCCAGCACAACGACGACGCTGATCACGGCCAGCAAGTTGAGTTGCTGCTGCGTCACGCTGTCAACGTAGCCCCGAGGAAGATCGCGGCACCAGACCGGAATGCGGAACGGGGCAGGAAGGCCGGTGACCAGCCTTCCTGCCCGCCGGGCGGCGCGGCTGGCCGCTAGTTCACGTGCACCGTGTAGGTGGCGGTGCCCGTCATGCCGTAGTTGTCGGTGACCGTCAGGGTGATGGTGCGGGTCACACCTCCCGTGGCGTAGGTGTGCGCCGCGCTGCCGGCCGAGGTGGTGCTGCTGGTGCCATCACCCCAGTTCCAGTGGTAGCTGGTCACGGCGCCGCCCGGGAACGGGTCGGTGGTCGTGGCGTGCCACGTCTGGCTGGTGCCGTGAGCCGGCGTGGCCGTGCCGGTGATGGTGGCGGACGGCCCGGTCCGGGTGAACATGGTCAGCCCGTTCGGCGAGCCGACACCGGTCGGCCCGTCGTAGCCGGCCAGTGCGTCACAGGCCCGGTCGCCCGCCGCCACCGTGCCGCCGGCCGTGTAGGCGCAGTCCATGATGCCGAACCCCTGGGAGTTCGGGTTGGTGCACCCCGCGGCGCCCGCGCCGGCGCACCAGCCGTTTCCGCCGGTGGTGACGTCATAGGTCTTGCTCTGGCGCCCGTACAGGGTGAGCGCCGGGCATGGCACGCCCCGCCCGCCGCCCGCCAGCGCGTAGGCGGCGGCGATGATCGGCGACGACAGTGACGTGCCGCCGACGGTGAACCAGCCCGGCGCCGGGCTGCACGCGGAACCGCAATTGTTGGAGTCGTAGACGTCGAACCCGGTCAGGTTAGTCACCGACCGCCGAGACGTCGGAGTCCAGCCGCTTGCTGCCACACCCAGTGCTGCCCCAGGTGCTGAGCGAGGTCTGCCACCGTTGCGCGCTGAACAGGGTGCTGCAGCCGCCGCCGCTGGCCCCCAGCGCCTCGCCGGTGATCTGCTGCATGTAGTCGTGCGCGCCGTTGTCGTTCCAGACCGTCTCCGACTGCCGGGCGGCGGTCTGGCCGAGGTACAGCGAGGTGCCGCCCACGCTGACCGTGGTGTTGTAGGCCGCCGGAATGTTGGGCTCGTTGACCGAGTCCATCAGGTCGTAGTCGTAGTAGCCATCGTCACCGGCTGAGGCGGTGATCACCACGCCGGGGTGGTTGAAGGCGCTCTGGAAGGTCGAGCTGCTGCCCGACTCCGGGCCGCCGAACGAGTTCGTCACCTCGTTGGCGCCCAGGGCGACCGCCTTGTTCTCGGCGATGCCCAGGTCGCTGTCGGAGTTCGAATTGGCTTCGACCAGGATGATCTTGCAGCCCTGGCACACCGAGTGCACCGCTTCCACGTCGAGGCTCTCTTCCACCGACCACCCCGTGGTGTCGTTCGCGGGTGGGGTGGTGCCGCCGGTCTGGTTGACCAGCCGGAGGCAGCCGTTCGAGGTGCTGCACGCGGCCAGGCCGTAGTGCGAGTCGAAGGTCTGCAGATCGGCATTGATCTTCGGGTCGTTGTAGGCGTCCACGATGGCCACCGTCTGGCCACTGCCGCCGGTGGTAGGCAGTCCGTAGGCGGTGGACAGGTCACCGGGGGTGAGGCCGCCGGCTGGGCCGATGGTCCCCGCCTTGGTCGCCCCGGCGGCCAGCTTGAATGCCCGCGCGCCCGGGGTTGCCCTTCTTGACCAGCGTGCGGATCTCGGCGTAACAGGTCGCCGGGTGCGGCCGCGGTGCGGCCGGGCAGGCCCGCTTGCCCACTGCGTAGCGGGTGACGCTGTGCGGCTGAGCCGAGCTTCCGGCCGTCCGGGTGGACGCGGTAGCCGTGGCTGTCATGGTCGCCGCCAAGGCAACCGCCGCCGAGCCGGCTACCGCGGCCGGCCAGTAACGGGAGATACGCACCGGAAAATGTCGCATTAACCCTCCCCTGCGGCGGGCGGGACAGAAATTCAGTCAGGCCCCTGCAATAGAGCGATAATGTGATTGCGGCCGGTAAAGGCCAGCCCGCAGCGTACTACGAAGCTGTCAATTGATTGCGCTGACTTTACTAATCAAAGCCTGGCCTGAGCTGCCCGGATAGGGGTCATCCATGCCTATTCGGTGCCTTTGTGACCGGGCCGTTGTGCGACATTCGCGGCATGCCGGAATGGTAGCGGTAAATCCGTTTCCGGTTTACCCGCGGCTGCGGGCGGGGCGCATCAGCAACCGCCAGATCAGGATCCGCAGCCGCTGGACGGCTGGCCGGTGACTGGCGCCACGGAGCACCCGCTTGGCCGTCGGCCCGTTCAGCAGCGTCCATTCCCATTGGACGAGCAGCTGCCGGAGCGCGCCGGGGGACAGCCGGTCCCGCCGCGGTGCGGCCGCCGGCGGTCCGCCCACCGGCGGCCGCCCGGTCCCGCCGCTCTTCTCCAGGTACATGTGCTGCAGCAGAGCGGCGGTAGCGTGCACGGCGGCGTCCAGCAACTGCTCGGCCGGCTGGTCCGCGGGCCCGGTATAGGCCCGGGAGGCCGGCCGGGGAACCAGTTCGTCAAGGTCACCCACGATGTGGTACTTGGCGTCGCGCAGCCCGGCGATCAGAATCTCCGATTGTTCCTGGGCCCAGACGGCCCGGCTGGGCGGCAGTGTCAGCAGGGCCTGCCGTGGCCGGGACTGCAGCAGGTCGAGGGCGAGGATCCCCTTGATGTCCTGGGTGTAGAACCAGTCCGGCACCTCGGCCGGCAGGGCCTGGTTCACCTGGCGCAGGAACTCGGCTTCGGCGAGCCCGAGTGACGGGTTGGCCCGCGTCCCGGTCAGGTCGAAGCGGCCCGGATCGACGCCGAGCACGGACGCGAACCGGATCCAGAGCAGGTCGGTGGCGCCCTGTGGCGGCACGGTGATCACGTGCACGTGGTCCGGCGGGATGTGCTGCGACCACATGTCGAGGATGGCCAGCGTGTCGTGCACGGCCCAGAACCACGACCGCGCGCGGCGGTCGGCGGCCGGCGTGACGCCGGCCACGCTGTCCAGCCATTCCTCCCATCCCGCAGTTTCGCGGCACTTGACCCGTTCCTGCCATTCGGCGGGCAGCACCGACCCGAAGTCGCGCACGGTCAGGATGACGTGCAGGTCGCCCGCGAGCAGGGAGCGGACCGCGTGATCGGCCTGGGGCGGGTTGCAGGCGGCCAGGATCTCGTCCGAGATGACGGCCGCGCTGGGGGCGCGCAGCGCCTGGCCGGTCAGCACGGCCCAGTCGCCGGTCCACGGGTCGGTTGGGTCGGACGCCTCCCGGGGCGCCTCGCGCAGATCCCGGCTGGCCCGGTTATGGTCCCGGTGGCTGAAGCCCGGCAGCGTCACACCCTGGGCGGCCAGCCGGGCCCGGTTGTTCCACAGCGAGCGCTGCAGGAACGACGTGCCGGTCTTCGGCTCGCCGATGTGCACGTAGATGCGCGGCCGTGAGCCACTCAGCACCCGGCTCTCCGGGTCGGCCGGATCCCGGCCTGGCGTGTCGGACGATGTCAACCTGGCACCTGTTCCGGTCGGCGCACCAGTACCACGCAGTCACGACGCTCTTAACGACAAGCAAAGTAGCGGTAATGATAGTGCTGCACATCCGTTTCAGGAGTGGATTTGCGCAACGATTCACAGCGCGTGTCGTCAAGGCCTGGTCAAATCTGCGCTAACCGAACTAAAGGCTTGATAACGACCGAGGCTGACGGCATGTGATACTCCGGTCGTGACCAGCCAACACCGGCGGACGTCGTTCGACGTGACCGCCGAACCGCTCAAAGTCCAGCTGGAGACGTTCCTCGACGAGCACCGGGCCGCGCTGCGCGGCTGTCTCGACGGCCTGACCGAGGAGCAGGCCCGGCGCCGCCTGGTGCCATCCGGGACCACGCTGCTCGGCCTGGTCAAGCACGCGGCGTACGCAGAACAGGTGTGGTTCGGCGAAGCCGTCACCGGCCGGTCCCGCCAGCAGATGGGCCTGCCGCCGAACGCGGCCGATGCGTTCCAGCTCAGCCCCGGGGACAGCATTGAGTCGGTGCGCCGTGCCCACGACCAGGCGTGCGCGGCCTCCCGCCAGGCCACGGCCCGCCTCGACCTGGATGACGTGCTGACCGGGCACCGGTTCGGGCCGCTGCCGCTGCGCTGGGTCTACTTGCACGCGCTGCGCGAGTTCGCCCAGCACTGCGGGCACGCGGACATCCTGCGCGAGCAGATCCTGACTGCCGGGTGCACCATCCGCCCGGCGGTGGCCAGCGACGCCGGCTTCCTGGCCGACATGCTGGCCGAGGCGGTCAACTGGTCCACGCAGTGGCGGCCGAAGAGCCGCGACCGCATCCTGTCCGCGCCGGACACGGCGCACTACGTGGCCGGCTGGCCGCGGGACACCGACCTGGGCGTGCTGGCTGAGGCGGACGGCCAGCCGGTCGGGGCGGCCTGGGTCCGGTTCCTGCCGGCCACCGATCCGGGCTACGGGTTCGTCGCGGCTGACGTCCCAGAACTCACCATCGGGGTGGCCGCCGGCTGGCGCGGCCAGGGGATCGGCCGGGCGCTGCTGCGGGCCATCGCCGGCCAGGCACGGGCCCGCGGGATCGCGCGGATCAGCCTCAGCGTGGAGCGGAAGAACTACGCGCAGCGGCTCTACCTGTCCGAGGGGTACCGGGTGGTGGAATCGCGCGCCCAGTCGGACACGATGATGAAAGACCTGGCCTAGCCGGGCAGCGGGCGGTCCTGCACGATCCGCTTCATGACCAGCGTGGATGTCATCCGCTGCACCCCGGGCAGCGCGGACAACTGCTCGTCCTGCAGCCGCTGGTAGGCGGCCAGGTCGGTGGTGACGATGCGGAGCAGGTAGTCCGGGTCGCCGAACAGCCGCTGGGCCGAGACGACGTGCGGGATGCCGGCCACGCCCGCCTCGAAGCCGATCAGCGTCTCCCGGTCTTCCTGCCGCATCGTGATGAACACCAGTGCCTCGAAGGACAGGCCGAGCGCGTCCGCGTCCACCACCGCGCGGTAGCCGCGGATCGCGCCGCTGCGTTCCAGCTCGCGCAGCCGCCGGTGGCACGGCGAGATGCTCAGCCCGACCTGAGCGGCCAGCTCGGTGACGGTCAGCCGGCCGTCCTGCTGAAGCGCGGCAAGGATCTTCCGATCGATGGCATCCACATGGAATATTCTTCCACCAAAGGCGGACTAGGCAAGAAAACTTGGAAACACATTTCGGCTGTTCGCGGCTAGTTTTTCTGTCATGGCTGCTAGTGTGTCGCGCCGGAAAATTGGCTGATTATCCTTGCCTGGTTATGCGGTCGCCTGCTCCGACTTTGGCGAGGTAGTCGGCGAGTGAGCTCAGGATCTCGTCGGCGGTCTTGGTCCAGGTGAACGGCCTGGGATCGTCGTTCCAGGTGGCGATCCAGTCCCTGATGTCGTGCTCCAGGGCCTGCACCGAGGTGTGCACGCCGCGGCGGATCAGCTTGTCGGTCAGCAAGCCGAACCATCGCTCGACCTGGTTCATCCACGACGAGCCGGTCGGCGTGAAATGGATGCGGAAGCGCGGGTGCCTGGCCAGCCAGGTCCTGATCTCAGCGGTGTTGTGAGTGGCGTAGTTGTCGCAGACCAGGTGCACATCAAGATCGGCGGGTACCGCCTTGTCGATTCTGACCAGGAACTTGCGGAACTCGATCGCCCGGTGGCGGCGGTGCAGTTCGCTGATGACCGTGCCGTCGGCGATGTTGAAGGCGGCGAACAGGCTGGTGATGCCGTGCCGCAGGTAGTCATGCGTGCGCCGCTCGGGCATGCCGGGCATCATCGGCAGCACCGGCTGGGACCGGTCCAGGGCCTGGATCTGGCTCTTTTCATCCACGCATAGCACCACCGCCTTCTCCGGCGGGTTGTGATACAGGCCGACGACGTCACGACTTTTTCCACGAAGAACGGGTCGGTGGACAGTTTGAAGGAGTCCTGCAGGTGAGGCTTGAGATCGAACTTGCGCCAGATCCGGCCAATGGTTGACTTGCTGAGCCCGGTCCGGGCGGCCATCGAGGCCCGTGACCAGTGCGTGTCCTTGCCCGGCGTGGTCTCCAGCGTGGCCACGATCACGTCCTCGACCTGATCCAGCAGGATCGACGGCGGCCGGCCCGGCCGCGGCCCGTCATGCAGGCCCTCCAGCCGCCGGGCGATGAACCGGGCCCGCCACCGCTCCACCGTTGACTCATCGATCCCCAGATCGGCGGCGGCCTGCTTGTTCGTCCCGCCTTCCGCGCAGCGCAGTACGATCTTCGCCCGCAGCGCCAGGTACTGGGCGGTCTTGCCGCGCCGGGCCCATCGCATTAGCTGAGCCCGCTCCGCACCGGCCAAGACCAGCTCAGCCTTGCGGCGGCCGACCGGTGCCGCGTCCTCCAGCCCGGCCAGCCGCTGGTCCGCGAACTGGCGCCGCCACCTCGACACCGACTTGACGGCCACCCCCAGCGCCTGCGCAGCGGCGGCGTTCGACATCCCGTCGGCGCAGGCCAGGATGATCCGGGCCCGGTCAGACCGCCACCGCCCCGGTCCCCTCGCCCGGCGCACCAACTCAGCCCGCTCATCCTCAGACAGCACGATCGGCACAGCAGAAGGACCCGGCATGACCGCAGACTAACGGCCAGCAAACAAAACCATCAGGATTTCAGGCGCGACACACTAGCTCTGTCGCCACGTTCTGGCTGATCGCCATCCTGCTGATCATCGTCCCGGGCCCGGACTGGGCGTTCACCCTCAGTGCGGGGCTGCGCGGCGGCTCGGTGGCCGCCGCGGTCGGCGGCCTGGCCATCGGCTACGCCGCGATCACCAGCGTGGTCGCGGCCGGCGTCGGTACCCTGGTGGCCCGGACCCCGGGCATCCTCACCGGGCTCACCGTGGCCGGCGGCCTGTACCTGATGTGGCATGGGGCGCGCACGTTCGCCGTCGCCCGGGCCGCGCCGATCGCGGCCGCCGCCCCGCCGGCCGACCGCAACCGGGCCCTGCTGATCCGCGGCATCGGCGTCAGCGGCCTCAACCCCAAAGGCCTGCTGGTCCTGCTCGCGCTGCTGCCCCAGTTCGCCAGCCCGCGCGGCAGCTGGCCACTGAGCGCCCAGCTCGGCCTGCTCGGGCTGGTCTTCACCCTCAGCTGCGCCCTGTTCTACCTCGGCCTCGGCTCATCTGCGCGCAAGGTCCTGCTCACCCGCCCGCGCGCCGCGGCGGCCATCTCCCGCCTGTCCGGCGCGGCCATGTTCGTTATCGGCGCGGCTCTTCTTATTGAACGACTAGTGCGCTAGGGCCTGTCCCGTGGATCTTGACCGTCGCGAGCGGTCATCCGGAGGGATGGATCGCAAGGCGGAGGAGGAGCTCATAGCGGAGCTATGGGAGACGACGACAACGCAGCGAGGCGCCCTCCGGGGACCGCGCAGCAGGCCGAAGATCTGCGGGACAGGCCCTAACTGCCGTCAGCCGGTTCAGGCGGCGTCGTGCATGACCAGACCCAGGGTGAACCGCCGTCCGGACCGGATCGCGGACACGCCGTGCCGGACCGGGGCGGCGGTCCAGCCGCGGGCCGACCGGACCGGCCGGTCCCGGGTGGTGAAGACCAGGCCGTGGCCGTGCGGGATGAGCACCGCGGTACCCCGGGACTGGGCCCGGGGCCGCTGCTCGACCAGCAGGAACTCGCCGCCGGTGTGATCTTCGCCGGGCCTGCTCAGGTTGATCACCACCTGCAGCGGGAAGACCAAGTCGCCGTACAGGTCGCGGTGCAGCGCGTTCCAGTCGTGCTGCTGGTACTTCAGCAGGATCGGGGTGGGCTTGCGCTGGCCCGCGGCGTGGCACATGGCCAGCCACTCGTCCAGCGTGCCCGGCCACGGGGCCGGGCGGCCGAGCTTGCCGTACCAGTCCCGGGCAATCGGCAGCAGCCGCGGGTAGAGCGCCTGCCGGAGCTGCCCGACCGGTTCCGGGAACGGCGGCCGGAAGTACCGGTACTCGCCGGACCCGAACCGGTGCCTGGCCATGTCGATGGTGGACCGGAACCGGTCGTCCTGGCCGTACAGCGCGGCGATCTCGTCGGTCTCGTCCGGGGTCAGCAGCGGCGGGGTCAGCGCGCAGCCGTAGTCGTTGAGCTGCCCGGTGATCTCGTCCCAGTCGGCCCTGTCCACGCGCTGCTGCCACGGGACGCTGGTGGGAGTCATGGTCATGCTGCCGCCTCCAGGTTGAGCAGCAGTTGCTTGGCCGCCGGGCCGCCGCGGTAGCGGCCGACCGATCCGTCCGACCGGACCACCCGGTGGCACGGCACGACGACCGGCAGCGGGTTGAGGGCGCAGGCGGTACCGGCCGCGCGGACCGCGCGCGGGCTGCCCGCCGCGGCCGCGACCTGGGCGTAGCTGGCCGTGTGCCCGTAGCCGATGGTGGGCAGCTGGCTGAGCACAGCCCGGTGGAACCCGGCCGACAGCTGGAAGTCCAGCGGCAGGTCGAACTGGCGGCGGGTGCCGCTGAAGTATTCGTCGAGTTCGCGAGCCGCGTCGTCCAGCCGCTGCGGGGCGTTCAGGATCCGCGGGCTGATCTGGCTGGCCAGCGCGGCCAGCACCTGGTCGTGGTCTTCGCTGGCGAAGGCTACCCGGACCAGGCCGGCCGGGGTGGCGGCCAGCAGCAGCGTGCCCACCGGGCTGTCGATGGTGCGATAAGCCAGGTCGAGCAGGCCCGCGGACTCGGCCCGCGCGGCTAGCTGAGCGTGCAGTGCACGCAGGTCGGTGTCGCTCACCGGGTAGGCACCGGGCAGGCCGGGTAGCGATGGGGAGGTACTGGCGTTCATTAGAAGTCTCCGGTTTGGGGGTAGCTGTGCCGCAGCTTGGCGATGCCGTCGGATGCGGCCCGGCGGGCGGCCTCGGCGCTGCCGCCGATGATCGCGGCGACCTCCTGGTAGGGGAGGCCGGCCAGGTAGTGGTAGGCGACCGCTTCCCGCTGCTTGCGCGGCAGGGCGGCCAGGGCCTTGCGCAGGTCCAGGTCGGCCGGGCCGGCCTGGTCCGCGGCCGGGTGCTCGGGCAAGTCGGCGAGCGGGACGGCGCGGCGCGCGGTGGCCCGGGTGACGTCGATCGCCTTGCGGTGCGCGATCGTCACCAGCCAGGCCTCGACGTTGGCGTCGGCGGGCAGGTCCGGGTAGGCGCGCAGCGCGGCCAGGAACGTCTCCGACCAGGCGTCGTCGGCGTCGGCCCAGCCCAGCACGGCCCGGCAGACCCGAAGCACCATCGGGCCGTGCTGGCTGACGATGGCCTCGAATGGCGGCTTGGTGATCACCAGAGGTGGTCGGCCCGCTGTTCCAGGTCGAGCAGGAACCGTTTCCGGGCCAGGCCGCCTGCGTAGCCGGTGAGCTGGCCGTCCTTGCCGACGACCCGGTGGCAGGGCACGATCACCGACAGCGGGTTGCGGCCGACCGCCTGGCCGACGTCCTTGGCCAGTACGCCGTCGCCGAGCTGCCGGGCCAGGTCGCCGTAGCTGGTGGTCTGCCCGTACGGGATGCGGCTGATCAGTTTCCAGACCAGTTGCTGGAACCCGTCGCCGCGCGGGTCGAGCGGCAGGTCGAACTCGGTCCGCTGGCCGGCGAAATACTCGCCGAGCTGGCGGGTGACGCTGCCGAACCCGGTGTCGTCCCGGGGGCCGAAGCTGGCCGGGTCGGGCCGGTACCAGTGGTGACGGAAATACAGGCCGGTCAGGCTGCCGCCGTCGGCGACCAGGGTCAGGTCCCCGAGCGGCGAGCCGACAACCGTGTGCGTGGTGCTCATCAGATTCCTCTCGGTTCGCGGTACGCTCCGTTGGCTCTACACGGGGAAGACGTCCCGGGCCGGCCGAACGTGAGGTCCCTGCTAGCCGCTCTTGTCCACCACGCAGAACCGGTTGCCGTCCGGGTCCTCGAGCACGACGAAGTCGGAGTGGTCCGTGTACCCGGCCCAGTCCTCGACCACCCTGGCCCCCAGCGCGGTCAGCCGGCTGATCTCGGCGGCCTGGTCGGCGGCGTAGAGATCGAGGTGCACCCGCGGCCGGGCTTGCGGCGGGGTGTCGCTCAGCATGAGGGAGAGCTGGGCGCCCGCGCCGTCCGCGGGGACCAGCACGGTCCACGTGTTATCGGGCTCGGCGTCGCGGGGCAGGTAGCCGAGGGCGGCCGTCCAGAAATCACGGGCCCGCGCGACGTCGGCCACGCCGAGCACGGTCGACCCGATGGTGAGCGGCTTGCCTGGCTTGCCCATCTGGCTAGCCTGGCACAACGCCGCCCTGGCCGTAGTCGCGCCAGTACTGACCGATGAGCCGGGCCTTGTCGGCGAACTGCGGATCGTCCTGCGTGGACGTGACGACCGGCGCTCGTAGCAGCACCCTGCGACCATCGCGGCGGATCACCCGGATCGTGGCCAGCCTGGCCCGGTAGCCGCCCGACGGGGCCAGATAGGACCCGGGCTGCTGGACCGGTGAGTTCCACGGTTGCCCGCTGATGCCTAGCTGCTTCGCGTTGGTCAGCTCATGGCCCGCGATGTCCAGGCCGGTCACCTCGGACCACGGGATCATCCAGGTGCGGTAGCCGCGGGCCTCGATCCCGGTGGCCATCAGCCGGGTGCGGAACCGGCCCTGGCCCAGGTACAGCACGGCCTGGGCCAGCGCGGCCAGCGCGAAGGCCGCGGCCAGCGGCCCGGTCACCACCGTCAGCACGCCGAAGCCGGCCAGCAGCGCCAGCAGGCCAGCCACAGTCAGCGACACCGCGCCACGGCGCACTACCGGGGCCCGGTAACCACGGCCGGGCGTGAACACCACATCTGCGCCGGTTAAGCCATCCCCGGCTGGCATGCCGTGCAGCGCGTTGTCCAGCCAGTACCAGTACTGGGCGAAGAACGGCTGGTTGAGGTGGTAGCGCTGCTCCAGCACGTGCAGGCTCGCGGGCGGCAGCGCCCGGCCGCCGGACAGCGCGCTGATCGGGTTCCCCGGCGCCAGGTACAGCGCGCCGAAGATCACGAAGCTCGCGATCAGCAGGCTGGCCAGCAGCATGGCCAGCCTGCGGACCAGGAATCGCCAGCGCACCGGGCTAGCCCTTCCCGCCCAGCGTATTGGCCCAGGGTGCGAACATGTACGAGAACGACGCCGGTGCCCCCGTCAGGCTTCTGCTCAGCATGAGGACGTTGGTCGGCTGCACGTTCGGGATCCACGGCAGCAGCTTCGCCGCGAGTTCTTCGGCCTTGGCGACAAGCTGCGCCCGCTGATCCGGGTTGGCGGTGGTGCGCGCGCCTTGCAGCAGCGAGGTCATCTGTGGGTCGCTGAAGCCGTCGTAGTTCTGGTCGCCGCCGGGCAGCGCCACCGTCGACAGCAGCGCGGCCGGGTCGGCGTAGTCGCCGTAGTTGACGGTGATGAACCCGTCGATGCCCTTGCGCGCGGCCGCGCTGGTGAAGAAGTTGATGTAGTCAGCCGCCGACACCGACTTGAGTACCACCTTCAGCCCGATCGCCTCGGCCGCCTGCTGGTAGGCACCGGTCTCGGCCGAGATGCTGGCGAGCTCACTGGAGGTGCCGATCGTGATCGTCTGCCCGGCGACGCCGGCTTCCTTGGCGAGCTTCTTCGCCTGGGCGAGGTTCTGGTTCAGCACCGGCGAGCTGTCGTAGGCCGCGTTGAACACCGAGGTCCCGTAGCCGAACGTGCCCGGGTTAGCCAGCCAGCGCGGCATCAGCGCCGCGCCGTCGTAGACGTTGCTGATGATCGCCTGCCGGTCCAGCGCCATCGACAGCGCCTGGCGGACCTTGGGATTGGTCAGCGGCCCGCTGGTCGCAGACACGACGAACGCATCGGTCATCTGGCCGGGCCCCTGGTAGACCTTGACGGCGCTGCTGGACTCGAGCTGCTTGAGGTTGGACAGGCCGAAGTAATACGAGCCCTGGATCGCGCCGGTCAGCATTCCGGAGGTGAACGACGCCGCGTCCGGCACGCCCTTGATCACGATCTGCTTGACCAGCGGCTTGACCGCAGGGTTCCAGTAGTGCGTGTTGAGGTCGGCGGTGACGCCGGCGCCCGCGGTCCAGGACACGAACTTGTACGCGCCGGTGCACATGATGCCGCCGGCTGGCGTGCCGTAGTGCTTGCCTTCCTTCTGCGCGTAGCTCTTCTGGATGATGATGCCCGGCATCGAGGACAGCTCGCCCTCGAGCCAGTAGTCGGGCTGTTTGAGGGTGATCGTGACCTGGTTCGATCCAGTCGCTGTGATCGACTTGACCCGGTCGAAGACCTGGCCGTAGAAGCCGCCGTAGGCCGGGTCCATCTGCCGCTGCAGGCTGTAGATCACGTCAGCGGGCGTCACCGGGTCGCCGTCCCAGAACTTCACGCCGGGCCGGAGCGTGAAGACCATCCGCGTCGGCGCTGGCGTCGACACGGTGGCCAGGCCCGGCTGGATCGACCCGTTCGGCTCCTGCCGGAGCAGCGACTCGCACATCAGCGAGATCGCGGTGTTCTCCGGGTAGTCGAAAGCGAAGATCGGGTCGAGGGAGTTCACCGGACGGTAGACCGCCCAGGTCACCGAGGCGACGCTGGACGTGCCCGCCGGGGTGGAAATGACCAGGCCCTTGGTCGGGGAAACCTGGCCGGAGCCGCCACTACCGTTGCCGGAGTCGCTGCTGCCGCCCGTGCCCGGGGCGGCCCGGCCGCAGCCCGCCGCTAGAAGCGCGCAGGCCGCGAGCGCGGCCGCCGTCGCTGAAATGCGCCGTCGAGCGCTCATGCTGTCCTCCTGGAATGCCAGGCCTGCTCACCGCGGATCCACGTCTGTGTGACTGCCGCCTGGCCGATGTCATGGCTGTCGATACGGGATAGGTCGGCGTCGACCATTGCGAAGTCGGCGTCCAGGCCGGCCCGGACCGCGCCGGCCTGGTTGTCGCGACCGTTGATCCGGGCACTCCCGGAGGTGTACGCGGACAGGAACGTGGTGAGATCCAGCCGCTGTTCAGGCAGGAACGGGTCGTCACTGCCGCGGCCGTGCCCGTCCGGCACGACGCGGTTGACCGCGACGTGCGCGGCCCACAGCGGGTTGGGGCTGCTGACCGGCCAGTCGCTGCCGCCACACAGGGCCGCGCCCGAGTCGTGCAGCGAGCGGAAGGGGTACTGCCAGGTCGAGCGGCGCTCGCCGAGGAACGGGACCGTCAGCTCGTCCATCTGCGGTTCGTGCGCGGCCCACAGGGCCTGGATGTTGGCGGTGGCGCCGAGTTGCGCGAATCGTGCGACATCGTCCGGGTGCACGACCTGCAGGTGGGCGAGGTGGTGGCGCTGGCCGGTACCGTCGCTGCCGAAGCCGTTGGCCTGGCGGGCGGCCTGGATGGCGTCGAGCGCATTGCGGACGGCGCGGTCGCCGAGCGCGTGGAAGTGGACCTGGAACCCGGCCTGGTCCAGTGCGGTGACGAAGCGCGGCAGCTCGGCCGGGTCGATGAAGTCGAGGCCGGTGACCTCGGTCTGGCAGCCGTGCCCGTCGAGGTAGGGCTCGAGCATGGCGGCAGTGTGGTTCTCGGCGACGCCGTCGAGCATCATCTTGACACTGGTCGCGCGGAACCGGCCGTCCGGCGCGAGGTCGCGCTCCTCGACCAGCTCGGCGAGCTGGTCCAGGCCGCGGTACCGGTCCCACCACAGCGCGCCGACAACCGTGGCGCGGAGCGTGCCGCGGTCCGCGGCGCGAACGTAGGCCGGGAGCGGGTCGCCCGGCTTGTGCGAGCGGCCGATGATCGCGTCCTGCCAGCCGGTGATGCCGACGGCGAGCAGGTGCTCCTGGGCCAGGCGCAGTGCCTCGTCGCGGTCCTCCTCGGTCAGCTCGGGCAGCAGCCGGGAGACTAGGTTCTGCGCGCCTTCCTGCAGCGTGCCGACCGGGCTGCCGTCCGCGTCACGCTCGATCCGGCCGTCCGCTGGGTCGAGGGTGTCGCGGTTGATCCCGGCGAGCTGGAGCGCCTTGCTGTTGACCCAGGCGCCGTGGCCGTCGCGATTCGGCAGGTAGACCGGGCGGTCCGGGGCGATCTCGTCCAGCGGCGCGGCTGTCGGGATACCGCCGGGGAACGCCTCCATCGACCAGCCGCCGCCGGTGACCCAGCCGTCGCCGGGGTTGCGGTCGACGTAGTCGCGGATGATCGCGAGGTACTCCGGCAGCGTGCCCGCGCCGGACAGGTCGCACCGGCGCAGCTGATCGCCGGCGAAAACCGGATGCATGTGCGCGTCGATGAAGCCCGGCAGCAGCGTGCCGCCGCCCAGGTCAACGATCTCGGTGCCGGGGCCGGCGGCGCCCCGGGCGTCCGCGTCCGGCTCGGCCGCGACGATGCGCGCGCCCCGGACCCGCACGGCCGTGCCGGCCGGGAGGAAATCGTGGCCGTCGAAGATCGTGCCGTTGCAGAAGATCAGGTCTGCGTCACCTGGCACCGGGACCTCCCGTCCGTGGTGAGTTGCCCGGTACTCAAGCACTTGACAAAGCTCTTGTCAATGCCTTTGACTAACCAAATCGGTGTTAGGCTTCCGTTGAATCCTGGGGGAGGCCACATCCTGAGTGGCGGGAGGAGGCTGGCGTGTCTGCTGCGCCTGACGTGCACGCGAAGTCGGCGCCGGAACCGCCTCGGCGCGGGCTGCGCCGCGGCAGCCTCACCAAGGAGATCATCGTCACCGAGAGCCTGCGACTGCTCGACACCGGCGGCCTCGACGGGTTCAGCATGCCCAAGCTCGGTCGCGCCCTCGGCGCCGACCAGACCGCCGTATACCGGCACTTCGCCAGCAAGGACGACCTGATCCTGGCGATCGCCGACCGGCTGATCGAGGAGGCGACGGCCGGCCTGGAGCCGAGCCCGTGCTGGGTCGACACACTGACTGACCTGGCGCGGCGCCAGCGGGCGACCTACCTCGCGCATCCGGCCGCCGCCTCGATGTCCGCGTACCGTACGACACAGGGCCCGGCCGAAATTGCGGCTGTCAACGTCATCCTCGAGGCGGTCCATGCGGCTGGCTTCGAGGGGGCGCAGGCGGCGCTGACGTACCGGACGGTGGGCGACTTCGCGCTGGCGTTCGCGGGCTTCGAGGCGGCGTTCCTGTCCCTGGACACGAAGGCGCAGCAGAGCGACCGGGCCGCCTGGACGCAGGCTTACCTGTCCGTTGACCGCGCGGAGTTCCCCGCCGTCTGGCAAGTCAGGACGCTACTGCCCGAGGTCAAGGACGACGACATCTTCGAGAACTTGCTCGGCCTCGTGATGACCGGCCTCCGGCAGTCGGCCCCGCACCCCTGCGACTGCCACCGGCCAGCCGACAGTTAGCTGCTGACTTCAGGTAGACCGTGCAGCCGTACCCGTCGTCCCACAGGCCGCTGACCGTGGCGTAACCGGGGCCCGCGTGCCGAGTGAGTGCCGGCCCGGGTATTTCAGTACGTGATGCTGGGGAACTGTTTGCGGGCGTGCTCCAGTTGGTCGGCCCACGCGCGGGGCCAGCCGAAGGCGCGGGCGGCCTGGCTGCTCATGTCGGCGGCCGCAGCGCCGCTGGTGAAGTGGATGTACTCGCCCCAGTTCATCCGCCGCGTGTAGGTGCCGCTGGAGTCGCGTGGGAAGTGCCGGGCCACCTCCCGGAAGAACCTGTTCATGACCTCTGCCCGCCCGCAGTCCCGCCACAGCGGGTAGAACCAATCGCGGAACCAGCGGGTCCCCCGGCGGGGGAAATCGTCCGCGTTGCCGGTGAACCGGCGGTAGACGCCCTTGGCCTCGCGGTCCATGCCCAGCGCCGTGTAGAGGTCATAGATGTAGAACTCGGCCCACTTGCTGTCGCCCCAGATCTCATACGCCGGTGAGCCGTGGGCGCCGTTGTTGGCGCTCTCCACTGAATGCCCGATCTCATGGGCGGGCAGTTCGCGAGCCAGGGTGTTGCGTTCCCGCCAGGTGTCCAGCCCGCAGTCGCTGACGTTGTGGTAGTCGTGGACCGGGCTGACGTAGTAGCCCGCGTGGCCACCGCCGTGCCGCCCGGCGTGGTGGATGGAGTAAATGCGCGGGTCGGGCCCGAACCCATCGCCGTAGGTCGCCTTGGAGTATTGCCAGGTCACATTGATGAACTGGGGTAGCCACCGGACCTCAGCCCGGCGCACGCCGGGGTCCACGTAGATCGCGCAGTGCTCGTCGCTGTGGTAGAGCCGGAGCAACTGGCGGTGGTCGAACCAGTGCTCTTGCCAGGTGGCCGGCGGGTCAGCCAACTGACGCTCCGACTCCGCCTCCACCCAAGTCCTCCCACGTCTACGGGGCACCTGCCCGGCGGTTTCGTTAAGACTTCAACAACGCGATGATATGGCCAGTGAGGCCGCTCGCCTATCTGGGCATTTACAACGGCGTGGTGGGGGTTCATGCCATCGCCCGCTCGCTGCGATGACAGCAGCCCGGCAACGACATATCGTGTCCGCATGAGTTCCTCGCTGTCCCCCGAGGAGATCCGCGCCGCTGCAGAAACACACAACGAGCTCGGATCCGTCTACCAGGACGCGGTGATCGATTCGTTCCTGGACAAGGTCGGCCGCGAGATTGACGCCCGGGTGGACGCCCGGCTCGCGCAACAGCAAGCGGCGCAGCCACTGGCACGGGACCGGCGCGGCCATCCGGGATCCCCGATGGCGCTCGCGATCATCTCCATGGCCCTGGGCATCCCGCTCAGCGCGATTGCCCTCGCAGTCGGTGCCCACCCGGCAGGAATCGTGGGCCTGCTGGTGGTCTGGATCGCGATCACGGCTATCAACATCGCGTACAACGTCAGCTACGCCAACGTCAACTCCGCGACGCGGTCGCACCAGCCGCCAGACCGCCGCTAAGCCGCCGGGCGAGCCGGGCCTTAGCCCACCCGACCGCGGACCGGCCGGATCCCAGCCCGGACCGGCCAGGGTCTGTCAATCTAACGGCTCTGTCGCACTTTCGGTGGTGACGGATCGTATTCTCACCCGAGGAGGATCCGGTGGCGGAGGAGCTGGAATCCTGCGCGGCCGTACATCTGCCTTTTGATCATCTTGGTCTTGGTGTTGACGCCTTCGGTGCGCCCGTTGTGGTGCGGCATCGTGACCGCGGCCGTGGCGGCCTGGATGTCCAGGTCCAGGCCGCGGCTGAAAGAGTGCACGTGAGGCAGGTCCGCATCGCGTGCGCCGGCGATCCACTGCCTGAGCCTGGCGTCGTTGCCCGGGCGGGGAGCCAGCAGGGCGGCGAAGGAGCGGATCAGCCCGGCCAGGGCGGTCATCTCCGGGCATGCGCCTTCGAGGCCGGCGAGCGTCTCTTGCTGGCCGGGGGTGAGGCGGTCCGGCCTGGTGAGCAGGGTGCGGGCTGCCCGGCGGGGTGACAGGTGCGGGCGGTCGCTGTCCAGGCGGCCCTGGTTGATGTAGCGGACAAGGAGGTTGGAGCTGCCCTGGTAGCCGCGCTCGCGGATCTCGCGCAGCAGTTGCTGGACCGGGACGCCGGGCTCTTCGGCCCGGCGCTTGCGGAGGTAGCCGCGGTGGGGGTCGACGAGGGTGGGCCGGTACTTCGGGGCGCGCTGCAGCCGCTCCGGCTCGCTGGCCCGGTCGTAGCGCTTGACGGTGTTGAGCGAGAGGTTCAGGCGGCGGGCGCACTCGAGCAGGCCCACGTTCCGGGCACGCAGCTCATGGACCTGCTGCCAGCGCTCCAAAGTGGTGGCGGCCCGCCTGCCTTCCTGCAGGGGCATGCCCTTCGCCCAGCAGGCGGAGTGCGCCGCGACCTCCTTCCGGACGGCCTCGCCGAGGCCGTGCCACAAGTGCCAGCGATCGCCGACCTGGACCGCCGAGGGCAGTGCCTGGCGGACGGCCTCGCCGTAAGCCCCCGACCCGTCACGGCACACGACCTCGACGCCGGGATGGTCTTTCAGCCACTTCTCAGTGACGTCGGCGGTGCGGCCGGGGATGACGTCGGCGCGGCGGCCGGTCTCGGCGTCGATGAGCACGGTCGCGTAGACGCTGCCGCGGCGCAGCGCGAAGTCGTCGATCCCCAGCACCCGCGGCACCGTCATCCCGGGCAGGGGGATCTTGAGGAGGACCCGCAGCGCGGTATGCCGGCAGACCATGATGCCCAGTGCCGGCAGCAGCCGCGCCGACGCCCTGCCCGCTAACTCGCGCGCCACTGCGCTGACCTGGGCCGTCAGCCGTGAGATGCGCCGCTGGTAACGGTCCAGGACGCCCGGGACCTGCTCGCGGAAGGTCTGCACCCTGCACTCCAGCGCCGGGCAGCGCATACGGCGGACCCGCACCCGGACCAGGACGCGGCGGCCATCAACGGGAACGTCCGCCGCTGTCCGCTCGCGGTATTCATGCACGCGGGCCGTTTCGGTGCCGCACCCCGGGCAGGCCACGGCCACGTCCCGGGTCCTCGCCCGCACGCAGATCATCTCGCCCGCGTCCTCGACATCCTCGATGACCAGGGCAGACAACCCAGAGAACACAGTCCTCACAAGCTCAGTCACGTCAATCATGACCGATCGTGACACATCAGCACAACCTGCCACCACCGAAAGTGCGACAGAGCCGTTGAAATTACAGTCCCACCGGCCATGGGTGGCTGCGACTACCCCCAACGCGACGAAGGCATCGCCCGGATCCGATAGCCAAAGTCGATGTGCGCGGCTGTCGGCACCTATTGAATGCTCGGTATTCGGAGCGCCTCGTCTGCAAACGGTCACCGATCGCCGGCGTGGGGTTCCCTGCCTGGTTGATCGTGGCCGATGATGGTAGGGGCCGGTCTGCGTACTGTGGATCCAGGCTCTGTTCGCCGGGTGCTGGCCGCTGGACGGGCAGGGCGTGAGGGGCGGTACGGCGGTGGTGGAGGAGCCTGCGCTTACGTTCGCTGGCCTGCTGCGGCGGCTGCGAACAGAAGCCCGGCTGACTCAGGAGGAGCTGGCGGAAGCGGCGGGCGTGAGCCCGCGGTCGGTCAGTGACCTGGAGCGGGGCATCAACCGGACCGCCCGCAAAGACACCGCGACGTTGCTGGCGGTGGCGCTCGGCCTGCCCGGGGCGGTCGCAGAGTTGTTCGTGGCTGCGGCGCGCGGGCGGGGGCCGGCCGAGGACGTGCTTGCGGCCAGGCAGGGGACGGTCCTGGGCGCGTTCGCCGCGGCGGCGACTCGCGGGCTGCCGCGGGACGTCGCCAGCTTCACCGGCCGCCGGGCCGAGCTTGATCGGCTGGCCGAAGGACTAGAGAGCCTGGCCGCCGGCGGTGGGGTCGTGGGAATCTGCGCGATCGGCGGGATGGCCGGGGTCGGCAAGACCACCTTCGCGGTGCACGCGGCCCACCGACTGGCCGGCAGTTTCCCCGACGGCCAGTTTTACCTGCCCCTGCACGCCCACACCCGTGGCCAGCGGCCGGTGGACCCGGCGGATGCGCTGTCCAGCTTGCTGCTGACCGCCGGGGTCCCCGCGGCGCACATCCGGCCGGGTCTGGAAGCCCGGGCCGCCCAGTGGCGTGATCATGTGGCAAGCAAGAAGATCTTGGCAAAACGCGCCTCCAGCTTGATGAGCTGTATGACCAGCACCTGATCACTGAGCCTGCACCCGGCCGGTACCAGTTGCACGATCTGCTCCGGGAACATGCCCGCGCCCTGGCTGCCACTGATGACGAGGCAGACCGCGTCGCCGCGGCCGGACGGGTGCTGGATTACTACCTATACGCCGCCCTGGCCGCCGGCCGGCACTTCGCCCCCCGGACCAGCACTTACCGCCGCCCGCTGGCCGGCAACTCGTCGGCGCAGGCCCCGGACCTCTCCACCCTCGGGCAGTCGGCCGCCTGGCTGGAGGCAGAGCGCGCAAACCTGCACGCCGCCGCAGACTACGCCGCCACCCGCGGCCACTCCTGGCATGCCGTCTCGATACCCGCCGCGATTGGCGGCTTCCTGGCCGCCCGCGGTCACTGGGATCAGTCCGCCGCCCTCCACCAAGGGGCGTTGGCCGCAGCGCGCCAAGCTGGAGACCGGCTCGGCGAGGCCGATGCGCTTAGCACGCTGGGCGTACTACAGCGGGAGAACGCGAGCTACCCGGCGGCTGCCGCCAGCCTGGCCCGGGCACTGGCGCTGTACCGCGAAATCGGTGACCAGCCCGGCCAGGCGTACGCCCTAAACGAGCTGGGCTTCCTGCGCGTTCTGACGGGGGACTATCCGGCCGCCACCGCCAGCCACCAGCAAGCCCTGCAACTGGCCCGCGGCATTGGTGACCGGCGGGGTGAAGCTCACGCCATTAGCAACCTGGGCCTGGTGCAGCAGTTGACCGGGGATCACCCGGCCGCCGCCGCCAGCCAGCAGCAGGCCCTGGCGCTACTCGGTGACCTCGGCGACCTGCACGACCAGGCTTACGCCCTCAATTCGCTGGGCGTTGTCCAGGAAGAGACCGGAGACTACCCGGCCGCCGCCGCCAGCCAGCAGCAAGCCCTGGCCCTGTTCCGCGACCTCGGTCACCGGCTCGGCCAGGCCCATGCCCTCAATGACCTTGGCCTCGTGCAGCAACAGATCGGGGACTACCCGGCCGCGGCCGCCAGCCACCAGCGAGCCCTGGCCCTGTTCGGTGACCTCGGCAACCTGCTCGGCCAGGGCGTTGCTGGAGGGGCTGGGCGAGAGGCTCGGGTTGGGGTTGCCGGGCAACGCGCTCGAGCTGCTGGGCGACGGGGTCGGGCTCGGGCTGCTGCCCGACAAGCCCGGGCTCGTATTGCTGGGCGACGGGCTCGGGGTTAGCGCTGCTCGGCGGCGAGCTCGGTGTCGGGCTGGTGGGCGACGGGCTCGGGTTAGCGCTGCTGGGCGGCGAGCTCGTGCTGCTGGGCGACGGGCTCGGGTTGGGGCTGCTGGCCGGGCTTGGGTTGGTGGCCGTCGGGCCAGCGGTCGAGGTCGCGCAAGGCGTCGGACTTGGACTGGCGGTCGTGGTTGCGCTGGTGGCCGGGCTTGTCGGTGTGGTCGCCAGACCCGCTTGCTTCCCTGCGCAGTTGGCCGAGTTCGGCTGCTGGTGACTTCCCGTACTAGGAGCTCCGTTGGGGAGCAGCTTTCCGCCATGACCGCTCACCGACTGACGGCCCGTGGAACCAGAGTCGCCACTCGTGATTGAGCGGATGAGCAAACCTGTCTGGACTATCGCGTGCCGCACCGGTGGAGTCAACGCGCCAGCGCCTATTGCCACCGCGAGAGCAGTCCCGGCCAAAGCAGCGGTCACAGTTACCCGCGACGGTCAACGCGACGGGCTCGGCCGCGTCGCCCGCCGGTGCTGGCGGGCTGGGCTGGGTACCTCCAGCCACGCTCGGAGGGAACTCAGCCCTCCCAGTGTCCACCTGGCCGCCTGGGAGTAAACGGCCATCATCCACGCCACGGGCAACGGGTATGGCGTGGTCAGCCGGCCCCGGATCCGCGCCAGGCCGTCTTGGGACGGCTCAACCGAGTCGGCTGCAGAATGCAGCGCCCGGCGCAGCATGTCCTCAAAGTCACGATCGTGCTGGCTCATACTTCCCCCGCCAGCATGGCCCGCAGCGCCGACATGGCCCGTGAGACATAGCGCTTGACGGCGCCCCGGGTAATTCCCATGGTCGAGGCGATCTGAGCCTCCGACAGCCCGGCGTAATATCGCAGCACCAGCGCTTGGCGCTGTCGCGGAGGAAGCGCCTGCAGCGCGGTTATCACCGCGGAGCGGCTTACCAGCTTCATCGCTTCTTCCTCTGCGCTTGGCATATCAGGCAGCGGTTGCTGCACATTCCGGTTAACGACCCCACGGTGCCGCAGCACCGAATGAGACCGATTAACTACACACTGCCGCAGATACCCTGCTGCCTTGTCGATGTCCTGGAGGCGGCGCCAGTTGGCGTGTATGGCGATGAACGAGTCCTGCACGACCTCCTCAGCCGTTGCCATGTCGTCCACCAGCACCGCCGCCAGTCGTACTAGCGATCGGTAGCGCTCGACGTACAGCGCACTGACCGCGCAGTCAGCCTCGCAGTCACGCTCTGCGCCTCTGCCCTCCAGGACCTCAGGCCCGGGAAGGGGAAATTCCGCCACATCGTCAGGTTGACCCGCAGCCATGGCAGAGGCCGGCGGCACGGCACTGCGCTGCCCCAACAACCGTGCCATCCCCCGACCTACCCTGACCTGCCCCGCCCTGCCGAACTATCCTCGCCGTCCCCACTCGGGGCAGCGTGAAACCAAGCGGCGCAGACATTTACCAAGTCCACAGGGCGCGTGATACCAGAGGTACAAGAGTTTCGTAACATCCGGCCCCGCGACGGCGACCGTGCCGATAAGGCTCCGGCATCGCCGCTGCGTACTACACGACAATGGCTTAGCCGAAACGACCAAAACGGGATATCAACGCGGCCGGTAATGGCTCACAGCTATGCTCATGAATCGCTGACCCGGAGACGCCTGGCGACAAGGCCACGTCCCATATCTATTCCGACGGCCAGCAGGGCGGCAGCGTGTTGCCGTTCGCGGAGCGGTGGAATCAACCCGAAGACCTGGCGGACAAGGTCCAGCTGCCGTCCCATCCCGGCTGGTTTACTCTGACGTGGGTTGTTCCTTCCGTCTCCCAGGTCGACGCGATCGGCCTACAGGTCGTCCATCACGGCCGCGGCCCGCTCACCCTGGCCATCGACGCCTTGACCTGGCCTGGCTCCTGACCACACCGGCGGGCGAGCACTTCCCGCCCCCTTGAGACCGCAGATCAAGCCGCACCGATCAATGATCGCGCCTCTGCCGGGCTGACTATGAGATCGTGCAGGTCGCCGCCCACCTCGAGACGACCCGATTGTCCGACACCGCCGATCTTCACCGGCTCGAAACCGGCCGTCCGGATCAACCGCGAGACTTCCTCGCCGGCCCGGTCATCGTCGGTCGCGTAGAAGAGGGCCGCCGGTTCCGGCGACCGGTGGCTGGCGGACTCGAAGAGATCGGCCGACATGCTGCCAAACGCCATGGCCAGGCGGGCCGCCGGCGGCAACCAGCCGGCTAGAACCTCGCCAGAGGACTGCCCTTCCGGCAGCAGACGAAAGACCTTGCCTTGCGCGTCCGTGCTGAGCGGGTTGCTCGGAACGACCACGACCTTGCCGGTCAGCGATTCGGCGATCTCGTCTATAACGTTCTTCAGCACGGTAAAACGCAGCGCGAGGACGACGGCATCGGCATCCTGCAACGCCTCGCGGTTGCCGGCGGCGACGACCGCAGCGGGACCGATCTCTGCCGCCAGCGTTCGTGCCGACTCAACGTTGGCGCTCGAGAGCCGCAGGGTCTCACCGCCCGCGGCGAGCTGGCGGGCGATGGCCGATCCGAGCCCTCCTGTGCCGATGATCGCGGTGGTCATGACCTGACCCAGCTTTCACTCGGAATCGCCGGCGCGCGTACTCGGCGGCCAGTGCGCGGGCGTCCAGTCCCCATCCGGGTCCGTGGTCTGCCCCACTTCGATCAGATAACCGTCGGGATCGCGGATGTAGCACCGGATCTCGTACTGGTGCTGTTTCGGTGGCGTCAGGAACTGAGCACCCCGCGAGCTCCACTCGGCATACACGGCGTGGATGTCTTTGACCCGGATGTTGAGGAAGCTGCTGACCCGGTTGGGATCGCGCGGCGTCTCCAGGGTGACCGACGGCTTATCGTCGGTCGGGCCGCCGCCGACATTGATGATGATCCAGGTGTTGGCTAGCGCGACATAGGTCAGCCCACCGGGGCCGGAGAAGATCACCCTGCCGCCGAGTACCTCGGTGTAGAACCGCCGGGAGCGCTCGACATCGTCCGACACGATGAAGTGGGCCAGCACAATTCCCTCTGGCGGTGGTGGGAGCTCAGCCATCCGGCACCTCCACTGGTGCAGCCGCATGCCCGCTAACGACGGGGCCTGCTGCCGATGTTAGTGGAGTAGGCTTTCGCGTCTTCAGGGCATCGGTCAGCGAGTCCACAGACCGGGGGTGGCGATGACACCGGAGCAGGCCGGCGGACCGGAACACGTCACGACCGCGCTGCAGCAGCCGGCGTGGCCTGATCATGATCGGCTTGATGCGGTCGTCGAGAGACTGGGAACCCTGCCTCCGCTGGTGTTCGCCGGGGAGTGCGACCAACTCAAGGAGCGGCTGGCAGCGGTGGCGCGGGGGGAGGCGTTCCTGCTGCAGGGCGGCGACTGCGCGGAAACCTTCGCCGGGACAACGGCCACCGGCATCCAGGGGAAACTGCGAATGCTCCTGCAGATGGCGGTAGTCCTCACCTACGCCGCCAGTGTGCCGGTGGTGAAGGTCGGCCGGATGGCGGGCCAGTTCGCCAAGCCCCGGTCGGCCGCGACGGAGGTCAGGGACGGCCTGGAGCTTCCGGCCTACCGGGGAGATGCGGTGAACGGACTGGAGTTCACCGCGGGAGCGAGGACCCCCGACCCTGGGCGGCTGCTGGAGGCCTACCACTGCTCGGCCGTGACGCTGAACCTGTGCCGGGCCTTCGCGGGCGGCGGGTATGCGGATCTGCGGCAGGTGCACGCCTGGAACCAGGACTTCGTCGCGGCCAGCCCGGCCGGGCAGCGTTACGAGCGACTGGCGGGCGAGATCGACCGGGCGATCGCGTTCATGCATGCGTGCGGCGCCAACCCCGAACAGTTCCGCGCGGTCGAGTTCTACTCCAGCCATGAGGCGTTGCTGCTGGATTATGAGCGGGCCCTGGTCCGCCGCGACTCGCGGACCGGCCAGCACTATGACCTATCCGCCCATCTGCTGTGGATTGGCGAGCGCACCCGCGACCTCACCGGGGCGCACGTCGCCTTCGCGCGTTCCGTCCGCAATCCGCTGGCCGTGAAGATCGGCCCCGCCACCACGGCGGAAGACATCCTCGCCCTAGCCGAGGCACTGGACCCGGACCACGAGCCAGGCCGCCTTACCCTGATCACCCGCATGGGTGCGGACCGGATCGTTGATGTGCTGCCGCCTCTGGTGGAGGAGGTGACCGCTCGCG
Organism: uncultured Actinomycetes bacterium; assembly: GCA_963814645.1. Lineage (GTDB taxonomy): Bacteria > Actinomycetota > Actinomycetes > Streptosporangiales > Streptosporangiaceae > RYN-230. The sequence continues at coordinate 236,389 of CAWFDX010000001.1, forward strand.
GCATTCCGGTCGCCTGGGTGTGCGACCCGATGCACGCCAACACGTCCATCACCGCCAGCGGCCAGAAGACCCGTGACTTCGACGACATCCTCGCCGAAGTCGCCGGCTTCTTCGAAGTCCATCGGGCCCTGGGCACCCATCCTGGTGGCATTCATCTCGAATTCACCAGGGATGACGTCACCGAATGCACTGGCGGTGGGCACCAGCTCAATGAGAGCGACTTGCGTTACCGCTATGAGACCGCGTGCGACCCGCGGCTCAACCGGAGCCAGTCCCTCGACCTGGCGTTCCTCGTCGCTGAACACTACAGCCAGCACACTGCCGTTCACCCGGCGCCCGCCGCCAGCCCAGCCTGACCGGCCTGGCACTGGCGTTCAGAAAAAAGCGTTCCTCCTGGTTATCCGGCTGCGTTTGACGCGGTCGCGCAGCCCGAGTCTGGCCAGGATTCGGGTGATGTGGCTCTTGATGGTTGCCTCGCTAAGGTAGAGCTGGGATGCGATCTCCGCGTTCGACAGCCCGGTTGCGACGAGCCGCACCACCTCGCGTTCCCGCTCGCTCAAGCCACCTGCGCCGCTCCCGGCTGAGGTGCCGGGTGCCGGTGCCCCTACTCCCGGCTGACGCACACCCCGAGTACCGACAGCGCGCACTTCTTCATGGCCGTGGGATGCGGCGACGGCGACGACGAGGCGCGGGCCGGCGACGGCTGCGGTTGGGTCGCGGCTGCCCGGCCCGGCGTCGACGCGGGCCCGGCCGGGAGGGTCCCGGTGCGGCGGTGCCGGGACGGTGCGCGGCCGCCTGCGGCAGGCCGGCTGCTCCGGCGCCCGCCCGCCGAGCCGCGACTGGAGGCAGTCGGGGCGGTGCCCGCCGTGGCGTGGCGCGCGGCCGTCCTGGCCGGCGAGGACGGCCCCTGGTTCAGGTGCCAAATCTGCCCGTAAGCGAAAAGCACCGCGACAACGGCGGTGGCGACGGCGGCGATCGCGACGGCCTTACCCCACCCGGGCAGCGGCAGCGACGGCCGCCCGGCGGGCCGGACCCGGTGGCCGTCCAGGGCACGGAGGGCGCGGCGGGCGGCGATGCGCCGTTGCCGGTTGGTGACTGACTCGGCCGATGACCGCCACACGACCACCTGCTGCTCCGACGGCACCGCGACTGCCCGCAGGCCCTCGGCCAGCGGGGCGGGCGCGATGAGCCGGACCCCGGTCCCCGTGTCCTCGTCCGCTTGCACGGCGGCGGTGATGTCCCGCCAGATCGCCCACGCGTCGGTGCTCTCGGTGCCGAGAACCGCCGCGACGTCCCGGCCGCCGGCCGTCACCAGAACGGGTTCTCCTGACCAGCGGGGGTCGCGTATCGCCCGGGTGAGCTTGTCCGGAACCGCGAAGGGGGCCGTGCCGATGCTGCGGCGCCGGTCCTCGTAGCGCTGGCGCAGCCGGTCGTTGGCTGCCTCGGCGTTGCTGCGGTGGTTGCGGTTCCAGTGCGGCCGCATACGGGAATCCCTTCCCCAACCGTGGCGGAAACGTGTCGCGGCGCGCGACGTTACGCGTCGGTAACCGACCGCGTCAAACGCAGCCGGATAACCAGGAGGAACGATTTTTTCTGAACGCCAGTGCCAGGCCGGTCAGGCTGGTCGGGCGGCGGCCTGCGTGTCTCCTGGCGGCCAGGTGAGCCGGGTGCCGAGCGCGGCGGCCAGCTGGGTGATCGCCTCCCGCGCGGACGGCCTGCCGACCTGCCCGGGGAGCCAGGCACAGGCGAACGATGCCGCGACGACGTCCGCGCTCGCGGTGATCGCGGTCAGGCAGTTCCCGACGTCGCCGAGCGTGGGACCAGGGCCCGCGGGGAACCGCAGCCCGGATACCTCGGTGCTGTCCAGGATGTCGACGTCTACGTGCAGGTAGACCGGCAGGCCGCGGAGCCCGGACAGCGCGCGGCCTGGAAGTCGCCCACCGTGGCGGGGATGTGGCGGACCTGGCTGGCGGCGATGGCGTCGCGCTCGGCGGGATCGAGGTCCCGCGCGTCGGCCAGCACGATGTTGTGCTCCGGAACCGGCCGCAGTCCGAGCGGACCGGCGAACAGTTCGGGTGCGCGGCCGGTCAGCAAGCAACGGCCGGGCCGCCCCGCCCACTGCGTCGGCGACCGCCCGGTGGAGCACGTTCATCCGGCCGGGTACGTCGCCGTCCGGCAGCGGCGGATCAACGGTCGCGACCGTGCCCACGGGACCGGGAAGTCCGGGATGTGCTCGTCCAGATGCCAGGGGCTCACGATCAGGTCCCAGGTACCGCTCGTGTTATCCGGCATCGAGACCATTCTCTCAGCGCCAGGTCCCGGACGCAGGGCCGGTGCTATCCCGCACGATCAGGCGGGTTTCCAGTTCCATGCTCAGCGCCTCGTGGGCGTGTCCGTCGAGCTGGCGGATCAGCATGGTGACGGCGATGCGGCCCATCTCCTGGAGTGGCTGGCGGACGGTGGTGAGGCGGGGTGAGGTGGCCCGGCTGATGTCGATGTCGTCGAAGCCCGTGACAGACAGGTCGGCGGGCACCCGCAGCCCGCGCGCCGTGGCCGCGGCCAGCACCCCGGCCGCGACCTTGTCGTTGAAACAGACCACCGCGCTCGGCCGCGGCCGCAGATCGAGCAGTTCCCCGCCGGCCCGCACTCCTGTCCTGGTGGCGGGCTCGCCGTCCCGCATCAGCTCGGGGCCACCCAGCACCCCGGCCTCGGCCAGCGCGGCGAGGTGCCCGCCAACCCGGTCGTCCCGGGTGTGCCGAGATCGACACCATGCCCCGCGGCACGGTGGTACGCGGGTCCACCACCACGAGCGGGTAACCGCGCGCGACCAGTGCCTCAAGCTCGGCGCGGGGCTCCGGGGGGAGGATCAGTATCGCGCCGTTCGCGTCGCGGCGGCGCGGCAGCTCGCGCACCACAGAGGACTTGACCACCGCATCACCGGCGTCCAGCAGCATGCTCTGGCCGTGCAGCACGAGCGTCTCGGCGATCGACGTGACAATGTGCCCGAAGTAGTCGGTGAGCAGGTAGGGGCAGCGCACGAACACCGGCGGCCGGGTGGCTCGCGCCGGCGGCCGCCGGCTGGGGTCAGTCCTCGGCTCCGGCTCCACTGGCGGCAGCCCTTTGGGCACCCTGGGGCTGGCCGCGTTGCTCACCATAGCTGGGGTGGTCCTGACCAGCCGGGCTACCGGCCGGCCGCGCCTGATGACCGACCGTCAGCCCACCGCTCCCACCGCGACGCCGACTGCGGCGATGATCGCGCCACCGAGCGTTATGTAAAGGAAAGAGCTGAGGAAGCCGGCGCCGAAGAAGCGGCGGCGGATGCAGGCGAGGGCCAGCAGCTCGGCCGCCATCGCCACCAGCGCGAGCAGTACGGCAGCGCGGTACTGCGGGATGAGGAAGGGCAGCGTGTGCAGTACGCCGCCGAGGAACGTGCCGAAGCCGGTGATCGCCCCGCGGAGGTAAGGGCGGCCGCGGCCAGTTAGGTCGCCGGTGTCGGACAGTCCTTCCGAGAAGGCCATGCTGACGCCGGCGCCCATCGCGGTGGCCAGCCCGGCCAGGAATGCGTCGTGCGGCTTGTGAGTGGCAAAGGCCACCGCGAAGAGCGGGGCGAGCGTCGACAAGGACCCGTCGATGAGCCCGGTCATCGCTGGCTGGGCCTGCTGGAGCAGGAACGATCGCTGGTCTCGCGGCCTGCGGCTACGTGCCAGTGTGGTTTCCATACCTGCGATGCTGCTGGCCGGACGGCCCGCCGTCGTCGGGCGGAGGAAGCGATTTCTGGCTGGTCAGCGGGGATGCTGCCGGGCCACGGGATACCACGTGGGAAGTAGCCCGGCATGGCTACCGCCGACGGATGCTCTCATCGGGAAGGCCTTAGCCCGCAGTCGGCGCAGCGGCATCCGGCGTCAGCTCGGCGCGGGCGGTGGTCGTGGCCAGGCGAGGTGACCAGGTTCCGCGGCTAGCCCGGGTGCACGATCTTCAGCACTTCTGCCCCCTATTTTTCTGAACGCCAGCGCCGGGCTGGTCATGCTGGCCGGCTGTTACCCGGCATCGGCTGCGTCCCTCTCTGCCGCGCCGGTCAGGACCCCGGCGAAGAAGCCGGCCAGTTCGCCGGTGGCGTCCAGCGGCAGCACGTGTGCGACGTACTGGTCCGGGCGGACGACGACCAGGCAGCCGGTGTCCCGGTCGATACCCCGCAGATCGAAGACATCACCAGCCGTGGGATCGGGGCAGAACGCTTTCTCATAGTCGATCAGGCCGAACCTGCCCTTCCTGGGCAGCAGGACTGCTGGCACGGAGCTGATGGCCAACTCACGATGCCCCTGCTGGAAAACGGCGCGGACGTCGATCACCGAGTCGGGCTCGGCACCGGCGGGCGTGAACCGGGCGATCGGGGACTCGTCCGAGGCGAGGAAGTCGCACAGCTGCCGGGCCCGGGAGTCCGGGCTGGCCGGGCCCGGGCGGTCGGCGAAGACGTAGAAGCGCCAGGCGCCGTCGGCCCGGGCGACGTGGCCCAGGTGCATGGGCTTGGCGTCGGCCAGCCGGATGACCGGGGCGGAGTGGAAACGCATCCCGGCCGGGAATCCCTTGGCCAGGTGCTGGTGGGCCGTCTCGGCGGTGATCATCGACGGGATGTACCGGGTCGCGACGCCCGCGGTGAAGCGGCCCTGCTGGACGAAGTGCCGGTGGAACTCCTCGGGAACGATCCCCTCGCCGTCGGCATCCGAGGTCTCTTTCGGTGGGGCGCTGAACATCCGGGCGAATTCGCGGTCGAAGTCGATGAGCTCCTGGGCGACCTGCTGGCGTTCGCTGGAGTAGGTGTGCAGCAACTCTGGCCTGGCCGTCCCGCGGAGTACGGTGGCCAGCTTCCAGCCCAGGTTCCAGGCGTCGGCCATGGACACGTTCATGCCCTGACCGGCTTTGGCGCTGTGCGTATGGCACGCGTCGCCGGCGATGAACACCCGGGGCAGGCGGGTGGCCAGTTCGGCCGCTGGCACGTCATCGAACTTGTCGCACAGCCGCTGGCCGATCTCGTACACCGACCACCACCCGACGTCCTTCACCTCCAGGGTGTACGGATGCAGGATCCGGTTGGCCACCTCGGCCAGCTTCTGCGGGGTGACGGTCCGGTCGCGCAGCATCTCCTGGTCGTGCACCTGGTCCAGTTCGATGTAGAACCGGGCCAGGTACCCGCCCTCACGCGGGATGATCAGCAGGTTGCCCTGATTCGCCGAGTGGATGACGCTCTTGAGGCGGATGTCCGGGAAGTCGGTGACCGCCAGGACATCCATGACGCCCCAGGACTGGTTCATCGGGTCGCCGGCCAGCTGGCGGCCGATCGAGGTCCGGACAACGCTGCGGGCGCCGTCGCAGCCGGCGACGTACTTCGCCCGGATGGTCGAGGTCTTCCCGGTCGGCTCGAATCCCTCGACGTGCTGCAGGGTGACCGTCACCGGGTACTCCGCCGGCCCATCGGTGTCGACCCGGACGTCGGTCGCGTGCAGGCCGTAGCACGGCCGCAGCCTGCTGGCCGACCGCTCCATGTGATCCCGGAGATAGGCCAGCATCCGCGCCTGGTTGACGATGACGTGCGGGAACTCCGACAGGTCGTCCTCGACGTCCTGCACCCGCCCGGTCCGGGTGATCCTGGACCGGTCCCGCGGGTCGGGGCGCCAGAAAGACACTTCGTTGACCCAGTAGGCCTCGGCGACCAGCCGGCCAGCCAGCCCGAACGTTTCGAAGATCTCCACGGTGCGGCACGCGACCCCGTCGGCTTGGCCCACCTCGAGCGGACCGTCCCTGCGGTCGACGACCACGGTGTGGATGCCGGGGAAGTTGGCCAGTTGCGCGGCCAGGACAAGGCCGGCCGGGCCGCACCCGATGATCAGCACGTCGGTCTGCTCCGGGAGATCTCCCGGAGCAGACCGGGCGGCGGCGGCAGGATCGGGGTCCTCGATGAGCGGATCACCGGTCTTGTAGCCGTCCAAATAGAACTGCATGTCCTGACGGTGCCACACCGACCGCTTCGCGAGAACCGCCGCTGGTTAACGCCGACCGACAAACTACGTGTGCGCGCGGTGGCGGCCGGCGAAACCCTGCTCGCCCCGGCCGTCACCCGGCGGCTGATCGAGGACTTCTGCCGGGGCCCCGCGCCCAGCAGGAATGCCGCGGCTGAATCGCTCAGCCCACGCGAACTCGGCGTCGTCCGGCTGGTCGCCCAGGGCATGTCGAACGCCGAGATCGCCGCCCGGCTCTATCTCAGCGAGGCGACCGTCAAAAGCCACATCGCGCGCATCCTGGCCAAGCTCAGTCTGCGTGACCGTGTCCAGGTCGCCGTCTACGCATACGAACACGGCATCGTCCGCCCCGGCGACCGCGTTCCGCCCGAATAGGCATTCTGCTGAACGCCTGCCGCCGTCACTAGCTGGCGCGTGCCCGCCGCGCCTTCACGTAACCGCGCCATTCGGGTTCAGCGCCGCCCGTTGGCGGAGGCTTCGTATTGCTGGACCACGCTGGCCGGGATGCGGCCGCGCTCGCTCAGCGCAATTCCCTGCGCTTTCGCCCAGGCCCGGATGTCTCCGCTGCGCTGCCGGCTGGCTGGCGTGCGAGCCCCCCGGCGAGACTGGACCCGTCCTGCCTTGCGGGCGTGCTCGACGAACTGCGACAGCCCCTTCCGGAAGGCGCGGGCGTTCTTCTTGCTCAGGTCGATCTCGTACTCGGCGCCGCCGAGCCCGAACCGCACGGTTTCTGCCGCTGGGCTGCCGTCCAGGTCGTCTTCCAGCGCGACACTTACTTTCTGGGCCATCTCATCCTCCGTGACAGCGTGAGACTAGGCGCACCATACACATTGATTTCGGAGCCGCCCCAGCCGCAACGCCGCTGGTCATCCACAGTCTTTACTTAAATATATTCGCCAGCCGGATGACTTATTCCGCTAGGGCAGGCCGGTCATCGCGGCGTAGCCGCGGGTGACCAGACTGAACACCCCGCAACGCTGATGACTCACCAGCAGCAACAGCGCCGCGGCGAGTTCGAATCCCACCCCGGCCAACCCGCCATTGACCGCATCAGCGCCCCCCTTCGAGAGCGAAGACATACCGCGAATCACCTGAGACTGAATCACGCCCTTGCTAATTTTCCGTATAGAGCGGGCGGTTGCTCCGCAGTGATGGGCTTATGCCAGTCACGGTGATGCCTGCGCGGGGCGGTGGCACCAGCGCCCACCCGGGCCAGGACGGTGAGCCGGAAAGGTAACACTCCGGCGCGCCGCCGGCCTCCCCGCCCACCCGGCAGGCAAGGTAGGCGCATCGCGAGCTACCGGAGGCGCTGAGGTGACGCCCGCCTACGCGGCACCGGCCTGGGCCGGTTTCGCCACCGCCGTGGCCACGGCCGCGGCTACCGTCACCGGGCCGCTGTTCGTCGCGGTATCCATCAACCTGCAGCGGATCCTGCAGTACCCGAACCTGCCGGGGCGCGCCGCCCAGACGCTGGTCATGTTCAGCATCCCGCTGGTGTTCTCGATCTTCACGCTGGTTCCCGGCCAGCCGGCCGCGGTGCTGGCTAGCGAGCTCATCGGCACCGGGATCCTGGTCGCCGCTGGCCTGCTGGTCATCGACGCCCGGGCGGGCCGGTCGGTGCATGAGACCAGATACAGCTGGCTGCTCAGCCGGATCTTCCCGGCCATCACCAGCTGCGCGTGCCTGGTCATAGCCGGAATCACCCTGCTGCCCCAGGCCGGCGGCGGCCTGTACTGGCTGCTCCCCGCGGCCCTGGTCGCCATCGTCGCCGGGCTGGCCAACACCTGGGTGCTGCTCATCGAGATCCTGCGCTGACCCAGCCATTGGTCCGACGGACGCAGCGCCGACGGACGCAGCGCCGACGGACGCAGCGCCGACGCACCCTTAACCGGGCGGCAGCACGTCGATGTCGAACTCGTTGCCATCGGGGTCGGCCATCAGGCGCCACCGGAAGCCTTCCAGCTCGCGAGTCTGGCCGGGCTCCAGCCAGCGGCCGCCGAGCCCTTCGATCTCGGCCGTCGCGCTGTCCAGGTCGTCCACGATCAGGTCCAGGTGCAGCCGGTTCTTGCCCGACTTGACGTCGGGCACCTGCTGGAACCCGACGACGAGGCCGTCCTTGGCTGCGGTCAGCACAATGAACTGGCCGTCGCCAATCGTGGCATCCACCCGCACGTCGAGCAGCGCGCACCAGAACGGCGCCAGCCGCTGCGGATCTACGCTGTCGATGACGAGGTACCCAACCGAAGCTGGCATGACAAGCCCCCCCGCTGCGTTGCGGACGTTATTTAGCAGGCATCATGCCGGTTCTACAGCTTCGCACCTACCCCGCACACCAGGTAGGCCGGCTTGCACCTCGGCGTCCCGGCGATACCGGATAGCCAGCGCCGCACCTCCGCGATGCCCGGCGGGATCAGGTCGAGCCCGGCCAGGAACGCGGCCAGCTGCCCGGTGCCGTGGTTCTGGAACGGTGCCGTCGTGTGCAGCGCGTACAGCCTGGCCAGCAGTTCCTCGTCGGCGAAGTGCGCGACGGAGATCGCCAGCCATGACCCGGCGGCGAGCGGCCGGGTGAACCCGGCCGTGATCCCGGCGGCCTGCGCCGCGGGCAGGAAGTGCGCCACGGCGGCCAGGATGACGCAGACCGGCTGCGCGAGGTCGATCACGCCGTGCAGCACCGCGTCGTCCAGCACGGCGGCGGGGTCGCGCAGGTCCGCCTGGCTGACCGCGAGCCCGGCCCTGGTGGCCAGCAGCGCCCGGGCGTGACTGACCACCACCGGGTCGTTGTCCACGTACCCGACCCGCGCCCCCGGGTTCACCGCCCGGGCGGCCTCGTGCACCGACGGACGCGTCGGCAGCCCCGCGCCGAGGTCGGTGAACTGGGCGATTCCCCGCTCCGCGGCCAGCCGGGCCACGCCGGTCACAAACTCCCGGTTGTCCCGGGCGCGGTCCCGCAACCCGGGGTCATGCGCCAGCATCCGGTCAGCCACGTCGCGATCGACGGCGTAGTTGTCCTTGCCGCCCAGCCAGTAGTCGTAGACCCGCGCGATGTTCGGTTTGGACGTGTCCATGGCCGGCCCTGTCATCGACCTAACGAGGATCTTGCAATCGGTTTCAGAACACCTACCATTGTGGGCAAGCTACCCAGATGGTGCTGTTGCTTTCTCCGAGGACAGGCGATTTTGCCTGCCTATTTGCTGCCCGCGAAGGCCGCCGCATTGGCGGCCTGAGCGCTCCGGCTGACCAGGTCCAGGTCCAGGAAAGCAGTCATCGAGAAGGAGCACGACATGACCACACATGACGGGTCAACCGTCACACCAGCCTCAGCAACCACACCGGCCGTCGAGCCCGCCGCGGTCGCGTGGGCCCCTGGGCCGGGGCACGCTTACCCGGCCACGGCGCCTGGGGTCCCGCTATCAGCGTTCGCCTTCGCGTTCGCCGTCGGGTTCCTCGGGTTAGTCCAGACCGGGATCCTGTCCAGCGCCGCCAACGACATCTTCATCGCCACCTGCTTCGGGATCGGCGCCGTCGGGCTGCTCATCGGCGGGCTCTGGGAGTATCGCGGCGGTGAGCTGTTCGGCGGCACGTTCGGCGTCGGCTACGCGGGATTCCTGTTCTCCACCGCGCTGATCCTGAAGTTCTTCGCCGGGCCAATCATCGCCGCCGGCGGGCCCCTCGCGTTCGACCACGCGTTCGCCGCGTGGCTGATTCTGTGGGCGTTGTTCACCGCGGTGTTCGCGATTGGCGCATCAAGCATCAGCCTGGCCGCGTTCGCGCCGTTCTCGCTGGCATTCGTGGTGCTCGTGCTGCTGGCCATCGCCAACCTCGGCGGTGCGGCCACCTGGACGGCCGACGTCAGCAAGATCGGCGGCTGGGTAGCCCTGCTCGATGGTTTCGCGGCTGGGTATCTGGGCGCCGCCATCGTGCTCAACGTGACTCTCGGCCGGGAACTGCTGCCGATGTGGCCGGCCAAGTCCCGGCCAAAGGCCTAGCCACCGCGGCAGCCCCCGCTCAGTGCACGGCCCCAAGCGTGATGGCCAACTGAGCGGGGCTGCCGCTGGACACCGCCCCCGACTGGTCAGCGCCGCCAGTCGGGGCCACATCGTCGTGCGGGAACGCGTAGCCCCGGCCGTCCAGGGACGTGGCGTGCACGATCCGCGCGTAGTGGTTGGTCACCGGGTTGGCGTAGTAGTCGGCGGGGTTCTCGCCGTCTGGCTGGTCCGCGTCGATGAGCAGCGTGCTGCGGTTGAACGCGGCGGTCAGCCGGGGCACGATGGCCAGCATCTCGGCGCTCAATCCGGCCGGGCTGAACGGCCCGGAGTCGCAGCTGAAGATGTCGGCCGTGGCCGGCTGGGCGAACGAGCCCACCCCGCTGAACGTGAGCAGGCCCCCGCTCACCTCGACGCGAGCGGCGGCCTGGCTGGATTCGACAACCCGTCAGGCTCGACGGCCTGGATCGCCCACCTCAACCTGCTGTTCCTGCCCTTGCTGGCCTTCTGGCTGGTATTCGCCGCACGCCTGCTGCTGAGCTGGCGGCGGGGCGGCGGGGAGCGGCGGCAACAGCTGAAATGGCTGATGACCGGGTCCGCGGTCGCGGTAGCCGGCTTTCTCATCAGCAACACGGTCCCGGCCCTGGACCCCACGGCGACCGCGATCGGCGTTGGTTTGGTGCTGCCGGTGTGCCTCGGGGTGGCCATCCTCAAGTACCGGCTGTATGACATCGACCGGATTATCTCCCGCACCCTGGCGTACGCGATCGTCACCGGCCTGCTGGTCGGGCTGTACGCGGGCCTGGTGCTGCTGGCCACCGAGGTGCTGTCCTTCCACACCTCGGTAGCGGTGGCCGCCGCCACGCTGGCTGCGGCGGCGTTGTTCAACCCGCTGCGGCGCCGGGTGCAACTGGCCGTGGACCGCCGGTTCAACCGGGCCCGCTACGACGCTGAGCAGACCGCGGCCGCGTTCGCAGCGCGGCTGAAAGACGCGATCGACCTGGACTCGCTCCGGGATGACCTGGCCCAGGTCATCCACCAGACCCTGGCGCCCGCGCACATCTCGGTATGGTCAGCCGCCCCAGGGCGCGTACTCGATTGAGTGGAATGGCCAGTCGCGGTCCAGCCAGTCGCGGACGGTGTGGTAGAGCACTGAGTCGAGTTCCGCGTGGTCCGCGCGTACCCAGGAGCTGATGTCCGCATCCTGTTCACCGCCGCTGGCGCCGCCGTGGCCTGCGCTGCTCGGCGGATAGATGTACACGCAGCCGACGACATCACCGGTGCTGGTGCTGAGCACGGTGTAAGTGAATCCGGGGCGTTCGGTGAAGTCCTGCGCGTGGCGTTCGAGGTCGCGCAGATTCGCTGCCAGGCTCATCTCGTGCGGCCAGCTTTCCCCGGCGAATCCCGGCGTCGCCTGAATGTGGCCGATGCTGGTGGTCCATGCGGCATAGTCGGCCGCGTTGTGCTGGGGCCCGAGCGGTTCCAGCCGGAACCGCTCAGCCGTGAGCCCGCCAGGTACCGCGAAATCTGCCGGAACGAACAACTGATCACCCATTAGGCGATGGTACGGCTGGGCTGGCGAGCGGGTGTCAGCCTGCCGTCCACGGCCGGAGCTTGTCCGGATTGCGGATGGCCCAGATGTGCTTGATCTTCCCGCCTGCGACGTCGAACGCGAACACCGTCGTGGTGACGCCGCCGTGCTGGGCGACCAGGCCAGGCTGGCCGTTGACCGTGCGCTCGAGCAGCGTCAGGCCGGGTTCCCGGCTGGCGATGCCGGTGTAGAAGCGGGCGACCTGCTCGGCGCCTCCGATCGGCCGCAGCGCGGCGGTGGCCAGGCCGCCGCCGTCTGCGGTGACCGTGGCACCCGGGTCGAGCAGGCCGACCAGGCCGTTGATGTCCTTGGCTTCCCACGCCCGCTTGAAGTCCCGGATCAGGCCGGCCTGCCGGGCGGTGGGTGTGCCGGGAGGCTGCGCGGAGCGGACGCGGCGGCGGGCTGAGGTGGCCAGCTGGCGGCACGCCGCCGGCGTACGGCCGGTGACCTCGGCTACTTCGGCGAAGGGGTAGCGGAAGACGTCGTGCAGGATGAACGCGACGCGCTCGGCTGGGGTCATCGACTCGAGCACGACCAGGAAGGCCATGCTGACCGACTCATCCAGGGTGACCCGATCGGCCGGGTCGGCCGCGGCATCCGGCTGCCGTCTGGACCACTCGGCCGGATCGGGCAGCGGCTCGGGCAGCCATGCGCCCACGTAGTGGTCCCGCCGCGCCCGAGCCGAGCCGAGCACGTTAAGGCAGATACGGCTGGCGACCTTGCTCAGCCAGGCGCCTGGGTTCTCGATGCCTTCCCGTTGCGGAACCGGCAGGGCGTACCAGCGGGCGTAGGTCTCCTGCACGGCATCCTCGGCCTCGGCCAGTGAGCCCAGCAATCGGTAGGCCAGGTTGATCAGCTGGCGCCGCTCGCTCATGATCGCGCTCAGCTCCGGGTCAGGCTGGCTCACGGTGCCGCCTCCCTTGGTGGCTGCCACCCCCACCAGGTTGACAAGAGAGCGTCCCGGAATGTGAGGCTGGCGCGTCACCTCACATTCCGGAGGGCTGGATTGTCGTACTGCTGAGACCCAATGACCAACGCTGTGAGAGGGGAAGACCTCGCCATGTCCATGCCCACGACGACCAGCCCAGACAGCCTCCGGTCGCGGCTGCCCGACCCCAACCAGTTCATCCCCGAGTTCGCAGAAATCGCTGGGGCCATGTACAAGGCCACCGGGAACGGCTCGATCCCGCAGACCACGATTGGCCTGGTGCAGCTGCGCGCCGGGCAGATCATCGGGAACACCTACCACACCGTCCGGTCAACCGATGCCCTCCGCAAGGCCGGGGAAGCAGAGCAGCGCATCACCGCCGTGGTGTCATGGCGGGACGCCCCGTACTTCACCGATGCCGAACGGGTCGCACTGGAGCTCATGGAGGCCGTCCTCACCCCGAATCCGTCCGGGGAGCGCGTCGGCGACGAGCTGTCCGCCAGGGCGTCCGCCCACTACGACCACGCGGCGCTTTGGACGCTCACCATGGCGATCGGCCAGATGTGCTTCTTCATCCCCGTCGCTCTCATCGGCAGGCCGATCCCTGGCCAGGAACCGCATTGGAGTAAGTAGCGCGCGGAGCCGGTCAGGGGCCTGCACTCAGGCGTTGAGGTAGGCCAGCACGGCGAGCACGCGGCGGTTGCCGTCCTCGTCGGGGTAGAGGTCCAGCTTGGTGAAGATATTGCTGATGTGCTTGTTGATCGCTTTCTCGGTGACCACCAGCCGGGCGGCGATGCCAGCGTTGGTGCGTCCCTCGGCCATCAGCGCGAGTACCTCGCGTTCTCTGGGGGTGAGACGGCTCAGCGGCTCGTCCCGGGCATGCCGGGCCAGCAACTGGGACACGACCTCAGGGTCCATGGCGGTACCGCCGCCGGCCACGATCCGCACCGCCTCGATGAACCGGCGCACATCCGACACCCGGTCCTTGAGCAGGTAGCCGAGGCCACCCCCCACCGTGGACAGCAGTTCCCTGGCGTAGAGCGGCTCGACGTGCTGGGACAGGACGAGCACCGGCAGCCCCGGTACCTGAGCCCGCGCCTCGATGGCTGCCTGCAAGCCCTCGTCGGTGAAGCTCGGCGGCAGGCGCACATCCACCACGGCCACGTCGGGCCGGTGGGTGACCAGGGCGGTCAGCAGATCCGGGCCGTTGTCCACTGCTGCCACGACGTCCATGTCGTACGCGGTGAGCAGCCGGATCAGCCCGTCCCGCAGCAGGGTCAGGTCCTCGCCAAGGACAACTCGCACGGCAGCTCCATGGTGACGACTGTCGGCCCCCCGGTCGGGCTGGTCAGGGCCAGCACCCCGTCGAAGGCAGCCAGCCGACGCTCAACGCCGCGGAGCCCACCGCCGGGCCGCAACGTGGCGCCGCCGGTGCCGTTGTCGCCGACGATCGCGACCAGCCTGCCCGAATCGTATTCCACCTGCACCCAGGCCCGGTTCGCGCCGCTGTGCTTGATCACGTTGGCCAGCGCCTCGGCGACGGCGAAGTAGACGGCCGACTCCACCGGCGGTGACGCCCGGCCGGCCAGCTCGATATGCAGGTCCACCGGGAGCGGCAGGCTCAGCGTGAGCGCCCGCACGGCCCCGTCGAGGCCACGCTCGGCCAGCACCGGCGGGTGGATGCCGCGGACGAGGGTGCGCAGCTCGGTCAGAGCCTGCCCGCTCGACGCGCGAGCCTCGGCGAGCAGGTTCAGGGCCAGGTCGGGGTTTTCCCGGAGCACCTGCTCGGCGAACCCGATGTTCATGCCCAGCGAGACCAGCCGGGCCTGCGCCCCGTCGTGCAGGTCACGCTCGATCCGGCGCAGCTCGGCCGCGGAGGCGTCCACCGCCTGGGAGCGCGACTCGGCCAGCTGACCCACCTGGGTGGCCATCGCCTCCCGGGTCGGGGCCAGCAGCGATGCCGCGGCCCAGGCATGTGCTCGGAGCAGCAGCGGCCCAGCGAAGGGAACGAGTGACAGCATGCCCAGGAAGAGCACCTGCCCCCAGAAACTTGGCGGTGCCGTGCTCCACAAGCCGAACAGCCACGCCCCTAGGTCGGCCACCACCGTCCAGATACCGGCCACCACCATGAAGGCGGGCAGCAGCCCGAGGACTACGCTCACCGGCACGCTGACCAGCGCCCACAGCAGATCCCGCCAGGTCGCCGGGTCGGTGAGCAGCCACTTGCACCGCTGCAGCCGCCCGATCAGCCCGTTGGTGAGCTCCACCGGCCGGGGGCGGTACGGCGTCGCGATCGTCACCCCCGACCAGTGCCGCGCCCAGCGGCGCTGGGTGCTGGCCAGCCTCCGCATGGCCAGCAGGCTCATTGGCGCGAGCAGGATCCCGATGCCGCCGGCCAGGGTGATCAGGGAGAGCAGGCAGGCAACGAAGAGCAGCAGGCCGACCAGCGAGACCACGGCCTGGACCATGCCGCGAACGCAGGTCACCAAGGTCAGCCTGACCAGCCGGCTGAAGACGCCGCTGTGATGACTCATCCGTACCTCCCGCTCCGGACCTGTCCCAGCGACTCCATCATGTGGGCCGGCGGCCCCCATCTCGGTGGAGCTAACACCACTTTGTGTGACCACGTTTCCGCACTAATCATGTCGCGGCCGGATGTATCTGGCCCCCAGGCCACGCCTCTGTCCTGGTAAAACGGCCGGTCTGCAGGCTGGCCGAACTCGTAGCACAGGGGGAACCCATGCCTGTACTGAGCCAGTACTGGTTCCACAACGGCTTCTTCGAGGGGCCATTCGACGTGTTCAACGAGCCGTACCCGGACGGCGGCTGGGCGTGGATCTCGAACGGGTCGTCGTCCGCGGCGACGCTGGTCTGGAACCGCCCGGACGGGGAACACGCGGTTAACCTGGCCGGGCAGCTCAACACCGGTGACGTGCTCAGCACGGTTGACGGCGTGCTGGGCAGCCAGGCCTCCCGGACCAGCGGCATCCTGGTCCAGGGCGTGTTCTGGCCGTCGGTGCCGTATTACGGCAGCGACCCGGGGCGGCATCCGGCCTCGATGATGCTCGTCCGGGTGTACTTCGACTTCCACGTTCCGACGCCCTGGTACTGCTCGGACGCGGACGGCGACATCGACTACTACCTGGTGCTGTACCTGGACGGGTCCGGCCATGCCCAGGGCTACGTGGACGGCTGGAGCTACCACTACGACGGCGGCGGCCCGTTCTGCACCGGGTCCATCAATGACCTGCTGAACAAGGCTGTCCCGGGCGCGATCCCGCAGGTGCAGAAGATCCTGGACAGCAAGCTGGCCGTGCTGGACGCGTTCACGTTCTCCACCATGTACTTCCTGCCCGGGTCGGGGACGTCCAGCGCGGGTGACCATGCCGAGAACGCCGACACCGATCTCGCCGTAGCGGTGCTGCCGTAACGGCCTGGGGGCAAGGAGGACCACGATGAGGTACGACGTGATCGAGCGCCTGGAGGCGCTGCTTCGGGACGAGGGATTCACCAGCTTCAGCACGCTGCGGGCCAGTCACGACGTGACGCTGACCGCGGCCAAGGGCGAGACCAAGCTGGTCACCCACATCAGCGACCGGGTGTCCGTGCCGTCCCGGGCCCAGCCGCACGAGGACGTGCCCGACCCGTCGGTGATCGCGGTACGCCCGCAGGTCCCCGGCGTGCCAGCCGACCCGGCGACCGGCAGCCCGGGACGGGCCGGCGGCAGCGGCGGGGGTGTCAGCCCAGCCCGCTGACCGCGTTAGTGGGCCCGCCCGGCTCAGCCGGCGGGCCCACGTCAAATCAGGCCCAGGTTAGATCAGGACGCCGCGAGGACGATGGCATGCAAGGCCAGCCCGACGGCCGCGCCGACCACCGTGCCATTGATCCGGATGTACTGCAGGTCGCGGCCGAGGAGCAGTTCCAGCTGGCTGGACGTCTCGGCCGCGTCCCAGCGCTCGATGGTCCCGGTGACCAGCCCGGCCAGCTCGTCGTGGAACTGATCGGCCAGCGCCCGGGCCCCGGACTCGATCATCCGGTCCAGGCCCTGCTGCAGGCGGCGGTCTGAGCCGAGCCGCTGCCCGGCCGCGGCCAGTGCCTCGGTCAGCCGGCGGCGCAGCTCAGAGCCGGGGTCGGCTGCCTGGGCCCGCAGCCCCTCTTTGGCCTGCTGCCACAGCGGGGAGGACCAGTCCCGCAACGCGGCGCTGCCCAACACGTCGCGCTTGAGACGCTCGCCGCGCGCCCGCAACTCCGGGTCGGTCTCCAGGCGGTCAGGCAGCCCGGCGATCCACGCGTCGAATTGCTGCCGCGCCTGGTCGTTGGGATCGGCGGCCATCCCGAGCAGCCGCTGGCGCAGCCGGGCGTACAGGCGGTCGAAGGCCCGCCGGTAGACGGCTTCCGGTACCCAGCGCGGCCGCTCAATCTCGAACAGCTCGCGCAACTCCTCGTAGTGGCCGCCGATGTAGCCATCGGCACCGGACAGGATGGTGTTGAACAACTCGGCGTGGTGGCCTTCGGCAATAGCGACCCGCAGCACCCGCCCGGCCAGCGGCGCCACCTCGACGGCGTCAATGGCCCGGGTCAGCTCGGCGGTGATGATGCGCTGGACATCCTCGTCGCGGAGTGTCCCGGCTACGGCGACGGCCGCATCCGCCGCGTAACCGGCGAAGCGTTCGGCGTTAGCCTCGTCGGCCAGCCAGGCGGCCAGCCGGGGCACCAGGTTCGCGGAGCTGATCCGCTCGGCCAGCACGTCGGCGCTAAGGAAATTCGCCTGGACGAACTGGCCCAGGGTGGCCGCGAACTGGTCCTTGCGTTCCACGATCAGCGCGGTGTGCGGTATCGGCAGGCCTAGCGGGTGACGGAACAGCGCCGTCACCGCGAACCAGTCGGCGATGCCGCCGACCATGGACGCCTCGGCACCGGCCTGGACGTAGCCGAGCAGTACACCGTGCGCCCCGACCGCCGTCACGACGGCGAACAGCACCGTTGACCCGGCGAGCAGCGCGGTAGCCCGGCGCCGCGCCGCCGCCAGCCCGCGGGCCCGCAGCGCCGGGTCATCCCTGGACGTGGATACCGGCGCGGCGGACCTCGGTTCGGTACGTACCATCTGGCAGCTCCCGGATCGGTCCACGGCAACGATGATCAGACTCGTCAACGATATTGAGGCTGCCGGGCCGGTCTGGTCCGAAGACCCCGCTGCGTAGTCTCGGATCTGCCTCAACCACCCAACGAAGGGGCAGCGGGATGAGCTTCTCGCTTACACCGAGTCAAGTGAGCCTGATGTATTCGGGGTGTCCCCTGGACCGGGCCAGCTACCGCCGGGCCGATCCCAGCTGGATTGCGGGGCTTCTCGGCGATGTTTCGACGGCCCGGCTGATACCGGTCTGGCAAGATCACTGCCTGGTTTCCGGCGACCCGCCAATGCCGGTCATGGCCGCCGACCCCAGCCGCCACGCCACGCTGCGCGAATTGAGCGCACCCGTGTTCCTCGGCCTGGACGGGGCGGCCGGCCTCTTCGCCGTGGACTTGTCGTCGCTCCCGGAGGAGCGTGCCCTGCGCGCGGCCGGGGCCGAGCGGATGCTGGATGTGCGCGGTCTCGTTGGCCGTGTGCCGCCGGCCGAAGCGGCGATCCTCGGGTATGCCCGCGGGCTGCTGTACTGGCACCGCTGTCAGCAGTTCTGCGGTGTCTGCGGGTCCCCGACCCAGCCGCAGCAGGCCGGGCACGTCCGGGTCTGCCAGCGGGACGGTTGCGCGCAGATCCACTTCCCACGGATCGCGCCTGCCGTGATCATGCTGGTCGAAGCGCCCGGGACGCCGCGGCGGTGCCTGCTGGCCCGGCACCGCGGCTCGGCTCCGGGCGGATACTCCACGCTGGCCGGATTCGTGGAAATCGGCGAGAGCCTGGAGGACGCCGTGCGCCGTGAGGTGGCCGAGGAGACCGGCGTTCCCGTCGGGCCGGTCAGCTACGTGGCCTCGCAGGCCTGGCCGTTTCCGGCCGGGCTGATGATTGGCTTCCGGGCCAGCGCGGAAGACGACGCGATTTCCGTTGATGGTGAGGAGATCATGGAAGCTCGCTGGTTCACCCAGGCCGAACTGGCCGGGCGGGCGGCTTCCGGGCACCCATTCGGCCGGCCCGATTCGATCGACCGCCATCTGCTGCAGTCCTGGCTGGCCGGGCCGTAACGGGGCGCACCCGGGCACTGCGGGTCAACTCTCCATACACGGCACACGGTTGTGAAGATGTCACGGCTTCGGCCCAGGGTGCGGAAAGGCGGTAACGTGAATAGGGCGCGGATCGCGCTCCGGAGGGGGCACCATGACAGCCGCAGAAGCTGATCCCGGGACGAGGACGCCCCGGCGACGACGCCGTGAGCCGCCCATCCGCCGTGAGCCGGCCGGCCGGAGCCAGCCGCCCGGCGCCCCCGATCTGGATGTCGGCATCCTCATCACGATCCGCTCCCTGCTCCCGGACCTGGCCCCGGTCGAGCAGCGGGTGGCCCAGGCCGTGCTGGACGACCCAAGTGGGGTGGCCTGGCGGAGCATCTCCGAGCTGGCCCGCTTCTGCGGTACGTCGGCCACCAGCGTGGTGCGGTTCTGCCGGGCGATCGGGCTGCGCGGCTACCCGGAACTGCGCCTGGCACTGGCCGGCGCGGTGGCGCACGACGACGCGTCGGCGGTCGCGGCGGCGTCCAGCGACATCGACCCGGACGACGACGCGGTGACAGTGATCAAGAAGATCGCCTACGCGGACGCGGCCGCGGTCACCGAAACCGCCAGCCGCCTGGACACCGGCACGCTGGTCCAGGTGGTCGACGCGCTGTCCACGGCGGGCCGGATCGACATCTACGGCGTCGGGGCGAGCGGTTTCGTGGCCGTGGACCTGCAGATGAAGCTGCAGCGCATCGCCAAGACGGCGTTCGCCCTGCCGGACCCGCACCTGGCCATCCAGTCCGCCGCGCTGCGCAACCCGGGCGACGTGGCGATCGGCCTGTCGCACACCGGCACCACGGTGGACACGATCGACGCGCTGGCCGAGGCCCGTTCGCACGGGGCGACCACGGTGGCGGTGACCAACTTCCCGTGGTCGCCGATCACCGAGGTGGCCGACTTCACCCTGCTCACCGCAGCCCGCGAGACCGCGTTCCGGTCCGGCGCGATGACCAGCCGGATCGCGCAGCTGACCGTGGTGGACTGCCTGTTCGTCCTGCTGGCGCGGCGCGATCTGCCGGCCACGATGGACGCGCTGGAGCGGACATTCGCCGCGGCTCAGGACAAGCGGGTGCGCCGCCCGCGCCAGGCACGGTCGTTAACACCGGAGCCGGACTGGCCGCGCAAGCTCAGCCTTTGACCGCGCCCGCGATCGCGGTCCGGATGATCTGCCGCTGCGAGACGGCGAACAGCAGCACCACCGGCAGGCTGGCGATCACGATCCCGGCCGCCAGCAGCGTCCACTGGCTCTCGTTGGAGCCGAAGAAGTTGTAGATGCCCCGGGTGACCGGGAACAGGCTCGGGTCGGCCAGCAGCACGACCGGCCCGATGATGTCGTTCCACACCCCGAGCAGCCCGTACAGGAACGCGATCAGCAGCGCGGGCCGGGTCAGCGGCACCACGACGCGGATCAGGTAGGACAGGTAACCGGACCCTTCCATCCAGGCCGCCTCGTCCAGCTCAGCCGGGATCGAGCTGATGAACGCGGTCAGCAGCAGTACGGCCAGCGGCAGCCCGGGCTCGACGTGCAGCAGGATGTAGCCCGGCCGGTTGTTGTACAGATGCAGCAGCCGGGCCTCGGCGAACAGCGGGATGACCGAGAACGGCAGGAACAGCCCGATGAACAGCAGCGTGTACAGCGCCGAGTGGCCGCGCACCAGGCGGCGCGCGATCGGGAACGCGATCAGCAGGCCGAGCACGGTGGACAGCGCCGCGGCGACGACCGAGTAGAGCACCGTGTTGAGCAATTCGGTGCCCAGGTTGGCCTGGGACCAGGCGCCACTGAAGTTGCCCAGGTGCGGCGTGCCCAGGGTCAGCGGGGAGTTCAGGAAGTGCGCGGGCGACTCGAACGCCAGCATCACCGCGTACAGCACCGGCAGCAGGAACAGGATCACCACGAGCAGCCCCATGGCGATCCCGCCGATCAGCCTCGGACGCCGCACCGCCAGGCCCCTTTCATCCGGAGAGCCGCCGCTCGCGCAGCCGGAGCAGCACCATCAGCGGCAGCGCCACGATCAGCGTCATGATGAACAGCACCACGCTGACCGCCGAGCCGTAGCCGAGGTTGGCTTCGAACGAGCCGAACGCCGCGTTGAACGCCAGCATGCCGAGCGTCTGGGTGCCGTACTGGCCGTCGGTCAGCACGTAGATCAGGTTGTAGGTGGTGAACGCGCCGACCACGGCCAGCAGCACGTTGGCCGTCACGGCTGGCGCGAGCAGCGGGAACGTGATCCGGCGCAGCCGTGGCCAGGCGCCGGTCCCCTCCACGCTGGCCGCCTCGTAGATCTGCGGGTCGATGGCGCGCAGCCCGCCGATGAACACCAGCGTGGAGAACCCGGCGTTCTGCCAGATCTGCACGAAGATGACCAGCACCATGGCCCAGTTGTCCGCGCCGAAGAACGCGGAGTGCACGCCGAACAGGCCAAGAAACGACTCGGCCGGCCCTTGCTGCGGGTTGAAGATCAGGATCCAGAGCAGGCCGACGACGGTGACGCCCAGCGCGATCGGCAGGAACACCAGCATCCGGCCGACCGCCGCTGCCCGCCCATCCCCGGACAGCCGGTGCGCCAGCAGCAGCGCCAGCGCGCCCCGGTCGGCGCCGGCCAGGCCCGGCCCTACCCGGCACCCAGCGCCGGGTGCTACGCCCCTGCTGGGCTACCGGGGTCCCGGCGGCAGGACCGGGCCCCGGTAGCGTCCGCGGCGTGCTCACGCCGCTATGCGCATACGGGCTGGATCACGACGTCTTCCAGTCCTTCTGGTAAGTCGCCGCCGCCTGCTGCGCCGACATCTTGCCCTGGATGACCTGGAGCTGCAGATCCGGCCAGTTGGTCTGCTGGTCGTAGTAGCCGTTGTTGGGCGACAGCACCGGGTACATCACGTTCCGGTTCACGCCCTTGCCGAACCACGGCCCCATCACGCTGGCCGCGTACCCGTTGAACGTCCCGCCCGACTGGCTCGGCGAGATGCCGGTGATCTTCACGTACTGCGCGTACACCGAGGGGCTGGAGTAGAACGCCAGCCACTTCATCGCGGCCGCCTTGTTCGGCGACGAGTTCAGCACCGAGAACGTCAGGTCGTCCTGCGCGTAGGCCTGGTTGTCCGCGGCCGTGTTGCTGAACGGCAGCGGGAAGTAGCCGACCTGCAGCTTGGGATTGGCCTGCTGGACCGAGGCCAGGTCCCAGGAACCGTCGAGCAGCATCGCGCCCTGGCCCTTGGCAAAGTCACCGGGCATGGCCTCCCACGGCACGCCGGTGTAGTTCGGCTCCAGGTACTGCGCGATCGTTTTCTCCTCGTTCATGCCCTGCACGAAGGCCGGGTCGGTCCACTTGGCGCTGCCGTTCTCGATCGCGCTGGCCAGGTTGCCGTTCGGCGCGTGCGGGTACCACAGGTCGACCATGGCCTCGTAGTAGATGAACTGGAGATACACCGGGCCGACGTTGCCCAGCGCGGTGAACAGCGGCTGCACGCCGTGCGACTTGAGCGTCTTGCACACCGCCAGGAACTGGCTGTAGGTGGTCGGCACGCTCAGGTGGTACTTGGCGAAGACGGCCTTGTTGTAGAACACGCCTTCCTGGTAGTTCCCCGAGACGATGCCGTACGTCTTGCCGTTGTAGGTCTCCGCGGCCAGCGCCGACGAGGTGTAGTCCTTCAGGAAGGACTGGCCGTTCAGCGGCGCGAACGCGTTGTTGGTCGACCAGTACTGCCACGGGGTCTCGTTGGCCCGGGAGGGGTGCAGCGGCAGCGCCTGCAGCTGAGTCACCGACGTGACGATGTCGGCGCTGCCGGAGGTGACCGTCTGCTGCAGCAGCGTCTCGTACGGCCCGTTCACGTTGACCGCGGTCTGCAGCTTGACGTTGATGTTCGGGTACTTCTTGTGGAACTCGGCGTCGATGGTGTTGATCGCCTTGACGGCGGGCGGGTTGACCCAGGTGATGATCTTTAGGGTGGTTGACCCGCCGCTGCCGCCGGATGAGCCGCTCGAGCAGGCCACCGCGGTGCCCGCCACAGTGAGGGCTAGTAAACCGGTGACAAGCGTGCGCACAGGCATGAGCCGCTCCCTCATAGTAGTGCCGTCCGTAAGTAAAGATCTTACGTTAATTGGGTAGAAGAGGGAATTTCCTTACCCAAAACGTAACAGCGTCGGATTCGTCACGCCTGGCCCGCGCCGTCCGGATCACGGCCGGCCAGCCGGGCCGCGGCCCAGGCGAGCTGCTGGCCACGGACCGTGGCCAGCAGCGGGAGCGTGTAGTCGGGCAGCCCGCCGGGCAGCCGGACCGTCGCGTCCGGCTGAGGCGACAAACCGAACCAGGTGGCCCCGCGGCGGCCCGCCTCCTCGCGCAGCGTCGCGATCCCCGGCGGTCTTTCTTTACTGAACGCCAGTACCACGAGTCCAGGTGCCAGCGCAGCCGCGGGACCGTGGCCGAACTCGCCGACCGGATACGCGGCCGTCAGCACGGACGCGGCCTGGGTCAGGGTCAGCGCGGTCGCCCGGGCCGCCGCCTGCAGCGGGCCGTCGGCCAGGCAGACCACGCCCCGGGCCGCGCTCAGCGCGGCCGCCGTGGCCGCCGCCGGGACGTCATCGAGCGTGCGGGCGACCTGATCGGCCACGGCCTGCAGCGCCGCCGCGCTGACCGCCTCCGGGTTCAGCGCCCGGGCCAGCAGGGCCAGCGCGAGCAGTTGCCCGGTCAGCGTCTTGGTCGCCGGGCCGGCCCGCTCCGGCCCCGCGGCCAGGCTGAGCACGGACTGGGCCACCTCGGCCAGCGGGCTGTCCGGGTCGTTGGTGATCGCGATGCCGTGTGCCCCGGCGCGCTGCAGTCGGTCCAGCGCGGCGGCGACCTCCGGGGTCTGGCCGGAGCGGCTCACCGCGATGGCCAGGTAACCGCGGTAACCGTGTTCCGGATGCTCGATCCGCTGGGCGGGCGGCTCGTCCAGGCCGAGCCGCCCGACGGGCAGCCCGGTGCTGGCCCGCAGTACCGCGCGGCCGTAGCAGGCGGCGTGCCCGGAGGCGCCCCGGCCGAAGACCAGCAGGCCGGCCGGGGCTGGGCCGGCCACCAGCCGGCTGATCTCGTCCGCCCGGGCGGCCAGCGCGCGCAGCACGGCGGGCTGCTCGGCCATGTCGGCCGCCATCAGCTGGCCGCCGGCCGGCGCGGCGGCCCGCGGCGCGGCCCCCAGCCTGCTCAGCGCGCCGCGGACGCCGCCGTCACCCGCGGTGAGCGCCTGCTGCGCGGCCGGCCCGGGGGCGCCGCCGAGCAGCATGACCATGGCCACCCGCAGGTCGCCGTCGGCCTGGGCCAGCGCGGCCGCGCAGGCCTCCTCGCTCGCGCCGGACGCGTCGGCCAGGATCCGCAGCGTCCGGCTGCGCAGCTTGCTGTTGACCGCCCTGACCTCGACCATCAGGTTGGAGTAGGTCTTGCCGAGCCGGATCATCAGCGCGGTCGAGAAGCTGTTCAGGATGAGCTTCAGCGCCGAGGTCGCTTTCAGCCGGGTGGAGCCCGCGATGGCTTCCGGGCCGGTCTCGGCGGCCAGCACGACCTGGGCCAGCGGCTGCAGCGGCGAGCCCGGGTTACAGGTCAGCAGCGCGGTGAAGGCGCCGCGCTCGGCCGCGGCGGCCAGCGCGCCCGCCACGTACGGGGTCCGGCCGCTGGCCGTCATCCCGATGACGAGGTCGCCGGCCGTCACGCCCGCGGCGTCCGCGCGGCCCAGCGCATCGTCGTCCTCCGCTCCTTCCACCGGGCGGGTCATCGCGCCTCCGCCGCCGGCCAGGTGCGCGACGACGATGCCGGCGGCCATGCCGAACGTGGGGATCAGCTCGGCCGCGTCGAGCACCGCGATCCGCCCGGAGGACCCGGCGCCGAAGTAATGCACCCGGCCGCCGCGGCGGATCCGGCCGGCCGCCTCGTCCACCACGGTGGCCAGCGTGCCGAGCAGTGGCCGCACCGCGGCCGGCACGAGTTCGTCCTCCTGGTTGAGTAGCCCGAGGATGGCCCGCGTCGGCAGCAGGTCGATGTCTAGGGTGCGCGCGTTCCGCTGCTCAGTCGGCGCCGCGGCATCAGAAAATTCGATCATCGGCTGTTACGATATGACAGAAAACTTAAGGGAAACGTACATGAGTGACAACCCCTCCCGCTCACCCGGAACCCGCCCGGACAGCACCCCTACCGGGAAGATCATCGCCGCTGCGGTGGCCGGCGCGCACGTCCCCGGCGTGGTCGCCGCGGCCGGGCGCGGGCCGACCACGCTGTCCACCTGGGTGACCGGCCAGGCCGACAGTACGCCTGGCCGCTCCCGGGCGATGACCGCGGGCATCGTGTTCGACCTCGCGTCGCTGACCAAGGTGGTGGCGGCGACGACGGCCACGCTCGCGCTGGCCGGCCAGCGGCGGCTCGGGCTCGGCGACCCGGTGACCCGCTACCTGCCCGCGTTCGCCTCGTTGGCCGGTGTGGCCGGGCCGGTGACGCTCTGGCATCTGCTCACCCACACGGCCGGCCTGCCGGACACCCGCAAGTTCTACGAGTGGTGCGGCAGCCGGGAGGAACTGCTGCGCGACCTGGCCGCCACCCCGCTCAGCGCGCCGCCGGGGACCCAGGTCACCTACTCTGACCTGGGCTTCATCGCCCTCGGCGAGATCGTCGCCCAGGTGGCCGGCCAGCCGCTCGACCAGGCCGTCCGGCGGCTGGTCACCGAACCGCTCGGGATGACCGGCACCGGGTACAACCCGGCCGGCCCGCCGGACCGCTTCGCCGCCACCGAACGCCGCGCGGACGGCACCTGCTGGACCGGAATCGTGCACGACGAGAACGCGCGGCTGATGGGCGGCATCGCCGGGCATGCCGGCCTGTTCTCGAACGTGGCCGACCTGACCCGGTTCGCGGGCTGGTGGGTCGGTGCCGCGGACGACCCGGTACCCGCGCGGCTGCGCCGGGCGGCCGAGTCCAGCCAGACCGCCGGGCTGGGCGGCTGCCGCGGGCTGGGCTGGGTGTGCGCCGGGGACCGCTTCGACATCCTGGGCGGTCACTGGCCCGCGTCGGCCGTGTGCCACACCGGCTTCACCGGGACCAGCCTCGCGCTGGACAGCCCGAGTGGCGCCTGGGTCATCCTGCTGACCAACGCCGTGCACTTCGGCCGGGACAACACGGCCATCAAGGCGCTCCGCCGCGACGTGCACGGCGCGGTGGCCGCGGACCTCTTCGGCGACGTCCCGGCCTGACGCCGCCGCCTGGCCATACTGGGTCACGTCAGGAGCCTGGCGATCCGGCGCACGCGTACTCCGGCGCGGCGGCGGACGGCGGGCTGGTGACCCCCGGCGGGAACGAGCCGTGTACCGCGTAGTAGGCCAGGTCCGCGCTGAGCGCGGCCGTGCCGGCCGCGGTCTGGCCCGCCCCATTCTCGTAGATGTTCATCGGCGGCAGCGAATCTCCCGGCCCGGCCGCGTAGGAGAACGGGGTTGACCCGGCCCCCAGGCCATCGGGCGCGGTCCAGCCGCAGACGTTGTAGTACAGCGCGTCATCGGCCGGGCCGCCGACCGCGGTACCCCGCCCCCGTGGGCTGCTGGCTGATCTTTACCCATCAACGACATTACGCATTCAATTAATTACTTTACGTGATATGGCTGCGCCGAGGTGACCGCTGGGGCGGGGGCTTGGCAACGACGGCTGCGGGACTATCCCCGGCTGGGGTCCAGGGTCAGCGCCTGCCGCCGGCCGTGCACGGTCAGATAGTGAGCCCGCGCGGGCCCGCGCTGATCTGGCGCTGGGACCGCCGCGGCAGCCAGGCGAGCAGGCCCGGCCGCAGGTCGATGGAACCCCGCTCGGTGCCCAATTGGCCGGTGCCGTCCAGCACCAGGAGCAGCACGTCGAGGTCCGGGCCGAGGTGGCTGTCGATGCCCTGGCCGGGTGGCAGCCGGATGACGTTGGAGTCCAGATCACGCTGCCGCATGGCCATGGTCGTTCGACGGGACCGGGCGGCTGACCGGCACCGCCTGCGATCGCGTCGATCTTCTAGCCAGACAGGAGCAGGACCCACGGCATCATGGACTAGCCGCGGCGGACTGACGGACGGCCTCCACACCGCCACCACGCGCATTTCACGCTGATCGCGTCCCCAGCCGGTTGACTGACGGCACGAATCGGCAACGAGCGTTCAGAAAATTCGGGAGCGGTGCCATGACCGGTAGCGACCTGCTCATCCTCGCGCCGTGGCTGGTGCTGGCCGCGGCCCTGGTGGTGATGGGCGTCAAGCTGCGCAGGTCGCGCCGCACCCGGCGGTAACGAGATAGCCGGCGCGCTCGGCGCCGTGGCGGGGGCGAAATGACGGGCCAGTTCCGTGTCGAACTCCCGGGCCCGCAGCGGTGGCGAGAAGTAGTAGCCCTGGGCCACGTCACAGCCGAGCCGGCGGAGCTCGGCGACCTGGTCCCTGGTCTCCACGCCCTCGGCCACGGTCGCGATGTCCATGGCATTGGCCAGGTCGATGACGGCCTGGACGATGGCCGAGTCCACCGTGCTCTCCGCGATGCCTTGCACGAAGACCCGGTCCACTTTGACCTCATGCACCGGGAACTGCTTGAGGTAGGCGAGTGAGGAATGGCCGGTGCCGAAGTCGTCGATGGCCAGGCCGCGCCGTTCCACGCCGAGCCTGCCCACGGGGTGCCATCCCAGGCCGAGCCGTGCCACGAGGCGCTGTTCCAGTACGCGCCGCCCCAGGCCCACCGGTTCCAGGCCACCCCGCCGTAGGCCCAGCCGTTCCAGGCCACGCCGTTCCAGGTCACCCCGGCCCAGGTCCAGCCGTTGGACGGCAGCTGACCGGGAGCCAGCCCGGACCACAGCGCGGCGTTCCAGGTGTCGAACGGGCGGGCCGACGAGAGCGAGACCGGCAGACCGGCCAGGGCGGGCAGCACCAGGCCGGACTGGTTGAGGTTCATCGGCCCGGAGGTGGCCGGCGGAGACGTTGAGCGCGCCGTGGCCGTCCACGAACGGGTTGCCGATGGGGCCGGGGTTGGTGTTGCCGAGCAGCCGAGCCTTCACCTGGTCCGGGGTGAGCCCCGGGTTGTCCGCCAGGACCAGGGCCACCGCCCCGCTGGTGATGGCAGTGCTGAACGAGGTGCCCGAGCCGGTGAAGTTGGCCGTGCCGATCTGCGCCGACGGGTATTCGCTGGCCAGCGTCGACCCGGGTGCGGCCAGGCTGACCACCGACCGGCCCGAGGTGACCAGGTCCGGCTTGACCCAGCCGTCCGGCGAGGTCGGCCCGGCACTGCTGAAGTTGGTCATCTCGTCCCCGGTGGTGGAGTCCGTCGCCGCGCCCATGTCGTCCAGCGCGCCGACGGTGATGACCAGCGAGTCATCACCCGGGGACAGGATGGTGCCATTGAATGGCCCGGCGTTGCCGGCCGAGGCCACCACCGTGATCCCCGCGTTCCACACCGCCGATACCGCCAGGTCCAGCGGGTTGATCAGGGTGGACTCGTTGGGCTGAAAGCCCAGCGACAGGTTGAGCACCTTGATCTGGTAGAGCCCCTGGTGGTCGACGGCCCACTGCAAGCCCTGGATGATCGTGCCCAGGTCGGTCAGCCCGTTCACCCCGGCAACTTTGATCGACACCAGGTTGGCGCCCGGGGCCTCGCCGGAGTACTGGCCATTCGATGAGGCTCCATCGCCGGCGATCAGGCCCGCCACGAACGTGCCGTGCCCGTAGTCGTCCTGGAATGGGTTCCCGCCGCCGGTCAGGTCGACCCCACCGATCAGCCGGCCGGAAAAGTCGGGCAGCTGGTCGATCCCGGTGTCCACCACGGCCACGGTGACGCCCTGGCCGGTGTCGCCCTGGGCCGCCAGCTGGCTGGCCCCGGTCTGGTCCAGGAACGCGTCCGAGGGCGCGTGCGGCCCGGTTGACTCCGGGACATCCTCCAGGCTCACCTGGGCATCCGGGGTTACCACGATGCCGGGCAGCGCGTTCAGCACGGTTGCCGCGGCGGTGGGGATCGACGCTAGTACCCCGTTAATGAGGCGGAACTGGGTCTGCACGCTGCCGCCCACCTGGAGCACCGCGGTGACCGGGCTCAGCAGCCCGGACGCGGTGACAATGACCGTTTCCGAGGAACGCGCCGACGCGGCCGGAACGCCCGTTATCACGCTGGCGGTTATTGCGGTGATGGCGGCGCCAGTGGCGGCTAGGCGGCGCTTCTTGCGACGGCCGAGCCGGGCCCGGTAGCCGACATTTCCGCCGAACAAGACATTCCGCCACATTGGGCAGCCCCTCCCCTAGCATGCCTTTAAGTCGCACCAACCGTACGCTGAGGAATCGGCTCCGGGAGGAAAATCTGCAACGCCGGCACACGTTCCAGGAATAACTATTTGATTTCCATTCACGCAATTGCGCACGTTTATGGAAATTACTTAGTTAATTAGTAGCGGTGGGTGCGCGGCGGCCTTTCCGTGGCTGGGGCGGGGCTGGCTCGGCCGGGGCTGGCTGGGGCGGGGCTGACCGGAGGGCGGCCTGCCGGGGCGGGGCCTGCTCACGAGAGCACCACCAGGTGGAGCGGCCACCGACGGTGCCGTGCACCATCGGCGCGCCGTCACGCGGGCAGGTGCCGCCGGGATGCCGGGCCGCGATGACCTCACCGGTATGCGCGCCGCCGTTAGCGATGGCGGCGGCCAAGGCGGACTTGAGCGCCCGGTAGAGGCGGTTGACCTGCGCCGGGGTGAGTGTATCGGTCGGCGCCAGCGGTGACAGCTTGGCCTGCCAGAAGATCTCGTCAGCCAGCAGGTTGCCCACCCCGGCGATCTTGGACTGGTCGAGCAGCCGCGCCTTGACCGCGATCCGGCCCCTGGTGATAAGCGAGCGGAACTCGGCCGGGCTGACCTGGGCCGCGTCCGGGCCGAGGTCGCCAAGGTCGGGGTTGAGCCGGACCCGGCCCAGCCGCCGCGGGTCCTGCAGCACCAGGCGGCCGCCGTCCGCGAACGTCAGCGTGAACCGGTTCCACCGGGCCGAGCGGGGCCCGGTGTCGTAGCGCCGCTCATCGCCAGCCTCGGTTACCGCGCCGTCCGGCCCGGTGACCTGGATGCGGCCGCTCATGCCGAGGTGGACGCCGAGCTCAGGGCCGGGCGGCCCGTCCGGGTCGCCGGACGGCGAGGTATCCAGCCAGATCATCTTGCCGCGCCGGTGCGCCGCGGTCAGGGTGCGCCCGGTCAGTGCGCTGCGCAGTTCACCAGCGGCATGCGGGCGGCTGACATAGCGGTCCGAATCATCCACGTCCGCGATGCGCCGGTGCAGGGCCCGGTCGGCGATCAGCCGCCGGGCCGCCTCAACCTCCGGAAGCTCAGGCACTTACCCGTTGTACCCGGTGACCCGGCTGGCCGCATCAGCGGGCCACCCCGGCGCGGGCGGCGCGGTGGTGGCACGCTGCCCGCACCGGGGCACCCGGGGCAGGACGCCGCCACCGTCACCCGCGCGCTCGGGGCGCCGCAGGGTGGCCGGCGCTGCCACCATCCCGGCGCGGCATTCAGCCCGCCGGAGCGCCGCGGCGGATACTCGGGGGAATGCCCGGAAAGGCGATTGATAAGGGGGCGGCAGGCCTGGAGATGACAGCGCTGTTGTCACTGGAGATGGAGGACTATGCCGAGCGGCCGCTCGGGTTCGGCGTGGGCCAATGCGAGCAGGCCGGGCAGCTCATATGCCGCCGGATACGATTGCGGTTAATACATAAAGGGCCTGGGGGCAGAAGTGAGCGTGAACTTCGCCTGGTGGTCGTGACTGCGGCCTTGCTGATGCGCGGTCACCTGCGCCGGGTGACCCGCACTATGCCCAGGCTGGGCCAGCACGAAGGCGGCGATACCGCCGCCCAGGACGAGGGCCGCGGCAAGAATCCCGCGCACCACACGGACACGAACGGGCCCGGTCGACGGAGCCCGGCGGTGACTGCCTGCCGCCTTGCTGCCGTACCTTAAACTATGATTGGCCATCGTAGATGTTCCCCTCATTAGCGGTTTGACATGTGGCCATCTGAGACTGGAGACCATCCGAGGACTGCGAAACTACACCAGCCCGCTTCGCCGTATATGGCATTTGCACAAAAATCTGGTCATTCTTAATTTACGAAGAATGGTCGTAGAAAGTCCGCGGCGGGTCCAGCCAGGGTGGTCCCGCACCCAACCGCCGAGGTAGCCCGGCTCGCCGCCCGCAGGCTGACCAGCAACGGGCCTGCGTTCAGGGCGCGGGCGCCCCGGATGAGGCGGCCTGGTCCGGTCGCTCGGTTCCTCAGCCGCCTCGGGCAGACCGGCAGCACCATCAGCCACTTCCGGCCGCAAGAGCTTGTTACAGCACACCGGTCTCGGAAGTCACGGCAATGCGCTCACAGAATGGCATTCCCGAGTTAGTGGAACTCGCGTCTTTACAAGGTGCAAAGCAAATTGCAAGACCGCGGCATCATTTTCTGTCCGGCCACAGTTCTTCTAGAATTTGCGATGAGGAGTGCTTATAACGGGTATTAGCTATTTAACCCAGCAGGTGAGCTGGCCCCTCAGCCAGAACGCATGAAGGCGATCATGGAATTCCGGGTGCTCGGGCCGATTGAGCTTTGGTCGGCCGGGCAGCAATGCGATCTTGGGCCGACCAGGGCGCGCTGTGTCCTGGCCATCCTCATGCTGACCCCGCGCACAATCGTGCCGACCGACGTGCTCATCGACCGGATCTGGGACACCGAGCCGCCGCCGAAAGCCCGGGAGAGCCTCTCGGTCTACATCACCCGGCTGCGCGCCTCGCTCCGCCAGGCCGTGGGCGAGAGCGTCCGGCTGGTCGGCCGGTCCCGGGGTTACGAACTCGACGTCGACCCCGATGTGATCGACCTGCACCAGTTCCGCCGTCTGCGCCGGCAGGCCGACGCGCTGGCAGGCAACGGCGACACGGAGCACGCCGCATTACTGCTGCGCGAGGCGGACCGGCTGTGGCGCGGCCAGCCGTTCGCCGGGATCCGCGGCGACTGGATGGCGCGGATGCGGGCCAGCCTGGAGGAGGAGCGCCGGGCCGCCATCCTGAAGCGGGTCGAATGCGAACTCGAGCTCGGCCGGCACGCCGACCTGGTCGGTGAGCTCGGCAACCTGCTCACGCAATACCCGCTGGACGAAGCGTTCGTCGCGCACCAGATGACCGCGCTGTACGGCAGCGGCCGGGCCGGCGAGGCGCTCAGCCTGTACCGGGACACCCGCAGCCAGATCATCGACGAGCTGGGCACCGAGCCCGGCCCCGCGCTGGCTGAGCTGCATCAGCGCATGCTCAGCCATGACCCTGAACTGACCGCCACGACCGGGCTGGCCAGCCCCAGCCGACAGCTGAGCCGGACGGCGGCGCCGGACACGCTGCCGCCCGAGATGGTGGAGTTCGTCGGCCGGGACGAGGAGCTGACCCTGCTCATCGGCGGCGCTGGCGCCGGCCCGCGGATCAGGATCATCGAAGGCATGGCCGGGGTCGGCAAGACCGCGCTGGCGGTGCATGCCGCGCGTACCGTGGCCGACCAGTACCCGGACGGCACGTTCTACCTCAACTTCCAGACGCACGATCCCGGGCTGCCGTCGATCGACGCGGCCGAAGCGCTGCACCGCCTGCTCCGGATGCTCACCGCGCCCGCCACCCGGATCCCGGACGCCACTGGCGAGCGCGCCGCGCTGCTCCGGGCCCAGCTGAACCGCCGCCGCGCGATCGTGATCCTGGATGACGCGGCCGGGCCGGAGCAGATCCAGCCGCTGCTGCCCTCGTCCGGCCAGAGCCTGATCCTGATCACCACCCGGCGCAGGCTGTCCGGGCTGGCCGGCACGCATGGGCTGACCCTCGATGTGCTGCCGATGGCCGACGCCGTCGCCCTGTTCCAGCGCGTGGCCGGGCAGAGCCGGGCGCACGACGAGACGGCCGCGGCCGTGGCCGTGGAGCTATGCGGACGGCTGCCGCTGGCCATCCAGCTCGCGGCCGGCCGGCTGGCGCATGACTACCCGCCACGGCTCGCCGACCTGGTCGAGGAGCTGTCGCATACCCCGGTACCCACCTCGGGCGCGGCCAGCCCACAGGTGATGTCGGCGTTCGACGTCTCGTACCGCTCGCTGGAGCCCGAGCACCAGCTGTTCTTCCGGCGGCTCGGGATGAGCCCGTGCGCCTCGATCAGCCAGCAGGCCGCGGCCGCCCTGGGCGGGGTCACCCTGGCCGAGGCGCAGCAGGCGCTGGCCGCGCTGCTCGATCATCACCTGCTGACCCGGGCCGCCGGCGGCCAGTTCCGTTTCCATGACCTCATCCGTGAGTACGCCGCGGTACGGGCCGGGCGGGAGGATCCCAGGGCGGAGCAGCGCCGCGCGATCGGCCGGTTGCTCGACTACTACCTGGCCAACGCGGACCAGGCAGACCGGGTGCTGCACCCGTTCCGCCGCCCGATGCCGGTGCCCGCCACGCACCAGCCCACGGCCAGCGTGGCCCTGGTTACGCCGAACAGCGCGGCCGGGTGGCTGGAGGCGGAGTGGCGCAACATCCTGCAAGCCGCGCAGTACGCCGGGCGGCACGAGTGGAAGCAGAAGTGCGCCGACCTGATCCATGTGCTCGGCGGCTTCCTGGAGGTCAGCGCCAACTGGGATGAGGCTATCGCGGCGCACACCCTGGCCCTGCAGGCGAGCCGCGACCTGGTCGATCCGGAGCGGGTCGCACGGGCCTCGCTGGAGCTCAGCGAGGTGAGCCAGCAGACCGGGCGGCACGAAGCCGCACTCCCGCTGGCCGAGGAGGCTGCGGAGATCTACCGGTCGCTGGCCGACCGGCGTGGTGAGGCCGACGCGCTAGACCAGATCGGGCTGGCCCACCAGCGCGCGGGCCGGTCGCGGGAGTCACTGGCCTATTTCTCTGAAGCGCGCGCGCGATACGGCGACACCGCGGATCAGCACGGGGTGGCCACCACGCTGAGCCATTCCGGGATCGCGGCTTGGCAGCTCGGCCGTTATCCGGACGCGATGGAGAACCTGCGGGACGCGTTGCTGCTCTACCAGGCGGCCGGAGACCGGCGCGGCGAGGCCAAGACGCTGAACAACCTGGGCCGGGTCCAGCTGAACTTCGGCTACCACCGGGACGCCCTCGATGGCTACCAGAAGTCGCTGGCCATATTCCACGAGATCGGCGGGGCGCAGAACGAGGCGATCCTGTATCACAACATCGGTGCCGTGTACTACTACAAGGGCAGCTACGACGAGGGGCTGGCCGGGTACCGGCGCGCGCTGACCATCTACCGCGAGATCGGCGACCTGCCCAATGAGGCGGCCGTGCTCAACGACATCGGTGCTCTCTACCAGAGCGCGGAGTGCCACGACGAGGCGCTGATCTGCCACGACAAGGCCAAGGAGATCGCCGGGGAAGTCGGGAACCTGCCGCAGCAGGTGACCGCGCTGCGCGGGATAGCCGGCGTGCGCCGCGGCAGCGGTCAGTACGGCGAGGCGTTCGACCTGTATCACACCGCGCTGAAGCTGGCCCGGGAGATCGGCGACCCCTATGAGGAAGCCAAGATCCTCGAGGGCATCGCTGAGACCACGCTGAGCACGCTGCGGCCGGATGCGGCCCGGATCGTGTTCCGGCAGGCGCTGGACATCTTCGAACGGCTCGGCGTGCCCGAGGCTGAGTCGGCGCGGATCCGCATCGAGGCCCTGGATCCCGCCTACAGTCTCGGCGCATAACCCCCGCTGCCACCCGCCCTGACCTGGGCGGCAAGGCAGGCATCAAGGCGGCTGCAAGAGCCCCATCCGGGTCGGCGGCACACGCTAGTACCGCCATGAGATACCTGATATCGCCCACCGCTTGGGGCATGCTGACCTCACCCACCGGGTGGGGCCTGCTGGCCGGGCTGGTCGGCCTGCTCGGGTACCTGCCCTACCTCCGCGACGCGTGGCGGCGGACCAGCCAGCCCGATCCGGCCGCCTGGCTGATCTGGACGATCGAGTACAGCGTGCTGCTGCTGGCCCAGGCCGCGCAGCATCCGCCGTGGGCCGCGCTCTGCCTGGCCGGGCTGCAACTGGCGGGCACCGTCGCGGTACTCGCCGTGCTGGCCGCCCGCGGCGAGTGGCGGTGGGGCTTCGGCCGCGGCGCGCTACTCGGCGGCAGCGTGGCCGTGATGGCGGTGTGGCCGTTCACGCACACCCCGGCTGCGGCGATGTGCCTGGTGCTGGCGGTCGAAGGGGCCGGCATGACGCTGGTCATCCTCGGCGCGTACCGCCGCCCGGGCAGCGAGACCCCGCTGACCTGGAAGGCGTTCACCCTGGCCGGGCTGCTGGACCTGCGGGCGCTGAGCGGCCACGCCACGCCGCTGCTGTACGCCTACCCAGCGTTCTTCGTGGTGATGGGCAGCGCGGTGCTGGCCGCCATCGCACTCGGCCGGCGGCGGGCCCGGCGGGCGGGCCGGCTCATGCTGCACGCGCAGGACGTCACCGACAGCTTGATCACCGTCTGCCACCAGGCCCATGGCGCACGCGGCCACTGGGTCCTGGAAGCACCCCGGCCGCGGCTTGCCCCGTCCCGGCCGGGGCTCCCGGCGGCCGCCGGGCCGGCACCCCCGGCGGCCGCCCCCCAGCCTGTCCTCCCGGTGACTACCGTGCAGCCCTCCCGGCCGCGGCCGACCGCCCGCCCGGCGCTACCCGGCGGCCCGGCGCTGCCGGCCGGCCCGGCGATTCCCGGGTCCTGGCGGCGGCAGCCAGCCGAAGCGCCGCCGCTGCGCCTGGCCGAGCGCCGGGAACGGGCCCGCTGACGGCCACGGGCCAACCACCACGGTCTGCCCGTCCGGGCCGGATCCGGGGTGGGCGCCGGGGAAGGGCGCCCACTCTGGGCTGGCGACGGCGTCCCGGCCGACGACGGTGTTCCGGGCAGCGACGGCGTTGCACCAGCGGACGGCGCCGCGCCGGGCACTGGCGTTCGGCAAACAGAGGGTGCCGGAGGGCGAGACAAGGGCGACACACGGCTGCCGCCCGGCTCGACCCGGCCCCTGGTTCTGATTTCGCTGGGCAGCGGTTTGCCCAGCACGGCCAGCACCACGTGCTGGCCGGCCGAGGCCGGCCGTGATCCGGGTCCGCAGCAGCCCCTTGGTCCCGACGGTCACCTTGACGGTGCGGGCCCGGCCCGCCGCGTACACGGTGACCGTGGCGCCGTGCTTGCCGTAGTGCACCGCGAGGTCGGCACGCTGACCCCACGGCTGTGCCGGTGCTGATGGTGACGTTGGCGAAACCGTCGGGTGCAGCCCGCCGGGCTGCCCGGCGAGGCCGATCGTGACCGGGTAGGTCACCGGCGAATTGCTGGTGTCCGGGGTCAGCCGATCGAGATCACCGAGCCGGTGAGCGGGCGGCCAGCCCGTCCGCCGCACGCTGGCCCGCTGGCCTACCTTGAGCGCGGGCAGGTCGGTGACCGGGACCTCGGTCTGCACCTGATAGCTGTCCAGCCCGGCGATCTCGAACGCGGTGCTGCCCGCGGTGACCGCGTGCCCGGGCTGACTCGACGCTGACCACGGTGCCGCTGATCGGGCTGCGCACGATGGCGTTGTCCAGGTTCTGCTGCGCGACGGTGAGCTGCGCGGCGTCGGCATCGGCGGTGGCCTGGTCGGCGGCCAACTGGGCGGCGCTGACGGCCCGGACGAGGGCCGCGCAGGCCGGCCCGGACGGCGCCGCCGCCGCCTGCGCGGCCCGGATCCCGCCGCCCCGGCTCGCCCCGGTGCCCCGGATCGCCTTGGCCAGCGCCGCGCTGAGCGCGGACAGCTGCCGGGACAGCGCCTGCTGGGCGTGCAGCACCACGGTCTCGGCCGCCAGCACCTGCTTGGTGGCGTGCGCACAGTTGCCCGGCGCGGACGTCGGGGTGGGCGCCGGGGAAGGGCGCCCACTCGGGCCGGCGACGGCGTCCCGGCCGCCGACGGCGTCCCGGGCGGCGACGGCGTCGCACCAGCGGACGGCGACGCGCCGGGCACTGGCGTTCGGCTGGCAGAGGGTGTGCCGGAGGGCGACGGCGCCGGGCTGGTGCACACCTGGCCAGCCTGGGCAAGCGCTGCCCTGGCCCGGGCCAGCGCCTGGTCGGCCCGGCGCTGGGCGCGCAGCACGGCCTGCTGCAGCGGCCGCAGCGCCGCGCTGGCTGAGCCACCGGCCGAGCCCGAGCCGGATCCCGACCCGCCGGAGCCGGAGCCCGAGCCAGCGCCGGAGGCGGCCTGGTCCTGGCTGGCGATGTCGTGCGACACCTGCAGGTTCGCCTGGTCCAGGGTGGACTGCGCGGCGGTCAGCGCGGCCCGCAGCGACGCCTTGCTGAGCGAGCCGAGCGCTGCCCGGCGGTGACCCGCTGGCCGGACCGCACCGCGACCGTGGCCACCGTGCCGCTGACCGGGAACGGGACGTCGGCCTGCTGCGCCGGGCTGAGCGTGCCTACCACGTCGATCGCGGCGCTGACCTGCGCCGGGATGACGGTGGCCAGCCGGTAGGCGCGGGCCGGGAGCGGACACGTGGCGTAGGCCGTCCCGGCGCCCGCGAGGACGGCCAGGGCGGCGAGGCCGAGCACGGTGCTTCGCCGGGGCCATCTAGGCATAGCTGTGGCTCCTCATTCGGTCCGCAGCGCGTCGATCGGGGCCAGCCGCGCGGCACGGCCGGCCGGGTAGACGCCGAAGACGAGGCCGATGACGACGGCCACCGCGATCGAGCCGGCCACCGCGGCGGGCGAGATCGTGATGGTGTCCGGGATCAGGTGCGGCAGCACCCCCGCGCCGGCCAGGCCGACCGCCGCGCCGAGCACCCCGCCGGCGAGGCCGAGCAGCGACGCCTCGACCAGGAACTGCCGCCGGATCACCCGGGGGGTGGCGCCGAGCGCCTTGCGCAGGCCGATCTCGCGGATCCGCTCGGTGACCGAGACCAGCATGATGTTCATGACCCCGATCCCGCCGACCAGCAGCGAGATCGCGGCGATGCCGGCCAGCAGCTAGGTCAGCGTCTTGTTCACCGAGGTGGCGGTGGACAGCAGCGACTGCTGGCTGTTGATGGTGAAATCCGCGTTGGCCGCGCTGACCCCGTGCAGGTTGAGCAGCTAGCGTGTCCGCCTCCTGGTAGGCCGCGGACAGGGTGGCCGGCGAGGTGGCCTCGACGAAGATGGTGTCCACCGAGGTCCGCGACGCCGCCGATCTGCTGCTCCATGCGTGGACAGCGGGACGAGCGCCTGATCGTCCTCGTTGGTCGCGCCGACGACGATTCGCCCGACCGATTTCAGCACGCCGACCACCTCCAGCGGCACGCCGTTGACGTCGACCGTCTGGCCGAGCGGGTCGCTGGCGCCGAACAGCTTGCGCGGCCGTGGTCGGGCCGAGCACGGTCACGTCGGCCACGTTCGTGCTCGTCGGCCGCGGTCGAGCCACCGGCCCTCGGCGATGGTCCGGGCCCGGGCCCGCAGCCAGCCGACGGCGTGGTGCCGACCACGGTGGTGGACCAGTTCGTTGGTGCCGGCGATCAGCGTGGCCGCCGGTCTGCGAGGTGGGCGCGACCGCGGCGATGTCCGGGCGCGTCGGCCTTGGACGCCAGCGCGTCGGCGTCCTGCACGGTCAGCGTGGTCGCCGAGCCGAGCGGCCCGTTCACCCCGCCGGAACTGGTCGCGCTGCCTGGCGTGATGATCAGCAGGTTGGTGCCCAGCGAGTTGATCTGGGCGCTGGATCTGCGTCGGACGCGCCCTCGCCGAGGCCGACGGTGAGGATCACCGCGGCGATGCCGATCAGGATGCCGAGCATGGTCAGCGCCGACCGGAGCCGGTGCGAGCGGACCGCTTCCAGCCCGGTGCGCAGCGTCTCGCGCCAGTTCACCGGGCCACCGCCGGGGCCGCCGAGTCGCCGGACACCAGGCCGTCGAGCATCCGGACGGTGCGCTGCGCGCCGCCGGGCCACGTCGGCGCTCGTGCGTGATCACCACGATGGTGCGGCCGGCCGCGTGCAGTTCGCCGAGCAGGGCGAGGATGTCGGCCGGTGGACGCGGAGTCCAGGTTGCCGGTCGGCTCGTCGGCGAGCAGCAGGTCGGGCTCGGTGACCAGGGCCCGGGCGACCGCGACCCGCTGCTGCTGCGCCGCCGGACAGCTCACCCGGCCGGTGCTGGATCCGGTCGCCGAGGCCGACCTGGTCGCAGCGCGGCGACGGCTCGCTCGCGGCGTTCGGCCCGGCCGACCCCGCTGTAGCTGAGCGGCAGCTCGACGTTGCGCCAGGCGGGCATCGTGGCCAGCAGGTTGAACTGCTGGAACACGAAGCCGATGCGCCGGTTCCGGATGTCGGCCAGCTGCTCCTCCGACATCGCGCCGACGTCCTCCCCGGCCAGCTGGTAGCGGCCCTCGGTGGGCACGTCGAGGCAGCCGAGGATGTGCATCAGCGTCGACTTGCCGGACCCGGACGGGCCCATCACGGCGACGTACTCGCCGGCCGCGATGCTCAGCGTGATGCCGCGCAGCGCCGCCACGGCCAGGGCCCCGCTGCGGTAGGTCTTGTGCACTCCGGCCAGCTCGATGAGGCTCACCGGTCAGCCGCCCGGTTTCTGCACGAAGAAGCCGCCTCCGCCCGGGCCGCCCTGGATGTTGATGACCCGGCCGCGCGGCCCGACGAATGTGCCGCTGCCGTTGCCCGCGTTGCCGGCGCTGATCTTCTGGAACGTCACCACGACCCGCTCGCCCGCGCTCAGGCCGCTGGTGACCTGGACCAGCCCGCCGTTGCTGAGCCCCAGGGTGACGTCGCGGGCGACCCGGTGCCCGCCGGACAGCACGTCCACCACGGTGCGCGGGCCGTCCTGGTGGATCGCCGCGGCCGGCACCACGAGCGCGTTGCGGACCTGGTGGTAGATGATCGAGATGGTGGCCGACGCCCCGGCGTACAGGCCGGACGGGGTGCCGGTGACGTTGACGGTCACCGGGAACGTGGCCACCCCCGAGCTGGTGTCGGCGATCAGGCCGATCGAGTGCACGGTGCCGGTGACCGGGCCGGTCGCGCCCTCGGTGCTGATCTGCACCAGGTCGCCGGTCTTGATCCGGCCGACGACGCTGGCGTCCACGCTGGCGTTCACGATGTCGTTCGCGCTGACCACGGTGATCTCGCCGGTGCCGCCTGAGCCGGACCCGGTGCCGCTGATCCCCGCTGCCGGATCCGCTGTCCCCGGACCCGCCGGAGCCACCGGACCCGCCCGAACCAGCCGAGCCGCTACCCGCGAGCCGGACCCGCCCGAGCCGCCCGAGCCGAGCCAGCCGACCCGCCGCTGCCGCTGACCTGCTGGCCGATGGCCAGCCCGCCGGTCCCGGTCACGATGCCGCTGAACGGCGCGGTCAGCGTGGCCCCGCGCAGCGCCGCGTTGGCGCTGTTCACCTGGGACTGGGCCGCGTCCACCGACGCCTGATCGGCGGTCAGCTGGGCGCTGGACGCGCTGCTGGCGGCCTGGTCGCTGGCCAGCTGGGACTGCGCCGCGGCCAGGCTGGCCTCGGCCTGCGCGGCCTGGGCTTGGAGCGTGGGCGAATCCATGCTGGCCAGCGGCTGGCCCTTGACCACCCGCTCACCGGCGCTGGCGCGACGGCGGTGACCTGGCCGGCCGCGCCGAAGCTGAGCGTGGCGCTCTTCTTCGGCTCGATGGTGCCGGTGGCGGACAGGCTCTGGCTCAGCGTGGTCCGGACCACCGGCACGATGCTGGTGACTGTGCCCGGGGAGCCGCTGGGCCGGGTGAGGAACCAGGCCGCGGCGGCGGCGCCCAGCAGCACGACGGCGGCGACCGGCAGCGCGATCCGCGGCCGCCGCAGCAGCCGCCGCGGCGCGGCGAACCGCGGGTGGCCGGACCGCGTCGGGGTAGGTGACTGGGCCGCTCATGTCGAGGTCACCGGCGCCGGGCATGGCCGCACAACGTCCTCATGGCAGAGCATCCTGGCCCCGGCCGCGGTACCCCGCTATGGACCGACCCCCACAACCGTGGTCGGTATAGGCCTACGGGACTCAGACCCACCAGATATGTGGGTGTGGGTCACCGCTAATCGGGGTCTCAGCCCATAGCGCACCGGCAAATGCGGCCGTCAGGATTTGACCTGCCAGTTCTTTACAGCCGAATGTCCGGCACCCAGCAGGCCCTGCTTTCCCACCATGAAAGAGGCTGCTTTGCCTAGGCCCCTACGGCTCCGGCCGGCCTGCATTGCCGCCAGGTGCGCGGAGGCGCTGCTGGCAGGCGGCCTGGCGGCGGCGGTCTCGGCGGCTACGTTCGCGCTGATGTCCTGGGCCGAAACGCCGGCCCAGGCCGTGCCGCACGCGTGGACCGTGCAATTCAGCCGGGTCAGCTGGCCACCGAACGACAGCCCGCGGCCGCTGACACATGCACTGACCGCGCCAGCCGACCGCCATCGGCACCGGGCCTGCTCGGCGCATACCGCGCTCACCGCGGCGCTGGCCCCGGTGCTGCGCAGCCAGACTGGCTATCTGGCCGTTGGTGTGACCGACCTGAGCAGCGGGGTCACCGCCAGCTACCATCCGCACCAGCTGTTCCACACGGCCAGCATCGTCAAGGCCGACATCCTGGCCACCCTGCTGCTCCAGGCGCAGCGGCAGCACGCCGGGCTGAGCCTGGCGCAGCAGCAGCTAGCCACGTCGATGATCGAGGAGAGCGACAACGATGCGGCATCCACGCTGTGGGACACGATCGGGGCCGCCCCGGGCCTGGCCGCCGCGGACCGGATCCTCGGGCTACTGCGCACCGAACCAGGCCCCGGCGGACTGTGGGGCCTGACCGCCACCACGGTCACCGATCAGCTGGCCCTGCTGGCCTCGCTGACCTCGGCCCATTCGCCGCTGACCGCGGCCTCCCGGCATTACGAGCTGGGCCTGATGCGCGGTGTCGAGCCGGGCGAAAACTGGGGCGTGACCACAGCCGCCGATCCAGGCAGCAGCCCAGCGGTGAAGAACGGCTGGCTGCCCGACGGCAGTCAGGCGGGATTGTGGGTGATCAACAGCATCGGCGTGCTGCGCCATGATGGCCAGCGGCTGCTGGTCGCCGTGCTGTCCAGTGGACAGCCCACCGAGGCGGTGGGCATCAGCCAGGTGCAGGCCGCCGCCAGAGCAGCGGCGGCTTCGGTGACCCAGCCAGCGTGCCCCAGCTAGGGCACGCTGACCCGTGCGCTAACCGGTCAGGAAGAGACCGAGTCGGCGCGGTGCGGCAGCTTCCAGTTTGGCCGCACGTAGTGGCAGGTGTACCCGTCCGGGTACTTCTGGAGGTAGTCCTGGTGCTCCGGCTCGGCCTCCCAGAACGACCCGGCCGGGGTGACCTCGGTGACCACCTTGCCCGGCCACAGGCCGGAGGCGTCCACGTCGGCGATGGTGTCCTCGGCGACCTTCTTCTGCGCCTCGCTGGTGTAGAAGATGGCCGACCGGTAACTGGTCCCGATGTCGTTGCCCTGCCGGTTCAGCGTTGTCGGGTCGTGGATCTGGAAGAAGAACTCCAGCAGATCACGGAACGAGATCTGCTCCGGGTCGAAGATGATCTCGACCGCCTCAGCGTGGCCGTGGTGGTTCCGGTAGGTGGCGTTGGCCACGTCGCCGCCGGTGTACCCGACCCGCGTCGAGATGACGCCGGGCAGCTTCCGGATGAGGTCCTGCGCCCCCCAGAAGCAGCCGCCCGCCAGGATGGCCTTCTCGGTCTGGCCGCTCATCGTCATGAACTCCCCTTCTCGGATTCCCCGCTGTCCTCGAACAGCGCGCGGAACTCGCCGTAGCCTTCGCGCTCCAGGTCGCCGACCGGGATGAAGCGCAGCGCGGCGGAGTTGATGCAGTACCGCATCCCGCCTTCGGCCGCCGGCCCGTCCGGGAAGACGTGGCCGAGGTGGCTGTCCCCGTGCGCCGACCGGACCTCGGTCCGGACCATCCCGTAGGTGTTATCTGACCGCTCGATCACGTTGCCCTTGTCGATGGGCACGGTGAAGCTAGGCCAGCCGCTGCCGCTGTCGTACTTGTTGACCGACGCGAACAGTGGTTCCCCGGACACCACGTCAACGTAGATGCCCTGTTCCTTGTTGTCCCAGAACTCGTTGCGGAACGCAGGCTCGGTAGCACCCTCCTGGGTGACCTGGTACTGCTTGGCGGTGAGCTTGGAAATCGCCTGCGCGTCCTTCTGGTAGCTGGTCGCCACCTCAGCTCCTTCGCTGATCGCGGGCCCCGCCGGGCGGCGGGGCCTTGCTGGCCCCGGATCGCGGGGCCGTCCATATATCACAGCACCCGCGCAGCCTCAACTATTTCCTATCCGACCGGTTCCGAATCAGTGCTCAGGATGGCGTCGATCAGGCCGGGAAACCGCTGGTCCAGGTCGGTTTTGCGCAGGCAGGTGTAGCCCCGGGCGCCCTCGATC
Organism: uncultured Actinomycetes bacterium; assembly: GCA_963814645.1. GTDB lineage: Bacteria > Actinomycetota > Actinomycetes > Streptosporangiales > Streptosporangiaceae > RYN-230. The sequence continues at coordinate 279,456 of CAWFDX010000001.1, forward strand.
CGCTTGGTCAGCACGCCCGCCTCGCGCAGGATCCGCAGGTGGTGGGAGAACGTGGACTTGGTCATCGGCAGCCCCGTCTCCTGCATGACCTGAGAGCACCAGGACTCGCCGTTCCGGGCCACGAACCGCACCGTGGCCAGCCGGTGCGGATCGGCCAGCGCGGCCAGCACCCGCGGCAGCTGGAAGTCCTCCGCCGGGGGCTCGATCACATCGTCCACAGGCCGAGCATAACCCAGGGTTACGAGTTGTTCGATGGATGTAGTACGTTCGACAACCGTCGAACTCGCGCGGCGCCGCCGGGCAGCTCACCCCGGCCGAACCGGCGGAGGCTCGGTAACCTGCTGCGCATGGACCAGCCCCCGGATACGAACGCCGCCATCTGGCAGTCGGCGGAGATCACCGCGACCTGGACCGCCGAGGCGGGCCGGCATGAGCGCGCACATGCCGGCCCGCTGCGCTTCCTGGCTGGCCTCCTCCCGTTCGGTGCGCAGGACGCGTTCACCGTGCTGGATCTGGGCGCGGGCACCGGGGCGGCGTCCCGCGCGGTGCTCGGCCGGTACCCGCGGGCCGAGGCGATCCTGGCCGACTTCTCGGCCGCGATGCGCGGCATGGGCGAGCAGGAGATGGCCCCGTTCGCCGGGCGCTACCGCTACGTCGAGTTCGACATGTCGGACGGCGACTGGCCCGCCGGGATCCCGGCCGCCGTCGATGCCGTGGTGACCTCGCTGTGCGTGCACCACCTGCCCGATGACCGGAAGCAGGGCCTGTTCGCGGAGATCATCACCCGGCTCGTCCCGGGCGGCTGGTACCTGAACTACGACCCACTGCGCACCGACGACCCCGTTGTCGCCGCGGCCTGGGATCGGGTGAACGACGAGCACGACCCGGCCGCGGCGGCCCGGCGGCAGCACCGCTCGCCGGAGGAGCAGGCCCGCTGGGACAACCACGTCCGCTACCTGAGCCCGCTGGCCCCGCAACTGGCCTACCTGCGCTCGGCCGGTTTCCACGGGGTCGATGTGTACTGGAAACGACTCGACTACGTGATCTACGGGGGCTGCCGCCCATATTGAACGCCAGTACCCGGCACCGCCGCGACCCCGCCGCGCGGCCTGCGGTGGCCGGTCAGGCCGTCCGGCGCCGGGTCGCCTCCCTGAGCAACCGCAGATCGGCCGGGGGCTCGATGGAGGCGAACGGGGTGCCCGGCGCGCTCACGTCGAACCGCCCACTGTCCGGCACGTAGTCCCGGCCACGGGCGATGACCCGGCGCAGCGCGCGGAGCGCCGCGATGTCGGCCAGTGGGTCGCCGTCCACCACGATCAGGTCGGCCTGGTAACCCGGCGCCAGCCGGCCGGTGACGCCGCCCACGCCGAGCGCTCCGGCCGCCTCGGTGGTGGCCATGGCCAGCGCCTGGTCCGCCGTGAAGCCCAGCGTGACCAGGTACTGCAGGGCGCCGACGTACTGATGATGCGGGGTGTTGTCCACGCCCGCGTCGGTACCCACGATGATCCGCACGCCCCGGTCGTGCAGCGGCTTGACGTGCTGACCGACGCTGATGCCGGTGAGCTTGGCCACGTACGGGGCGTTCACATTGATGGTCGGGCAGACGACGATGCCCCGTTCCGCGATCTGCGCCGCCAGCGGCTCGCTGAACTGCCGCTCGTTGGTCTCGGTCACGAACGAGCAGTGCTCCAGCGTGCTGACCCCGGCGTCGACGGCCCGCTGGATGCCCTCGATGCCGTGCGCGTGCGCGGCCACCGGCATGTCCACCCGGGCCGTCTCTTCCACGATCACGGCCAGCTGTGCGGTGCTGAACTGCGCGTACCACGGGGCCGATCCGGACGTCATGAACCCACCGGTGGACATCACCTTGATCAGGTCGCAGCCGTGCTTGTGGTGGGTGCGCACCAGCCGGCGCAGGTCGTCGTCGCTGTCCGCCTCGCCGCCCATGAACCAGCAATGCCCGCCGGTCACGGTGACCGGGCTCCCGGACACGACCAGCCGCGGGCCCCGGGCCAGATCCGCGGCGATGGCGTCGCGCACCAGCACCGAGAGGTAACCCCGGCCGCCCAGGTCGCGGGCGGTGGTCACGCCCACGCCGAGCAGTTCCCGGGCACTGCGCAGCATCAGCAGCAGCTGCTGCTCGTCGGTTTCGGCCTGCATCCGCGCGGCCGGGGCCGGCCCGCCGTCGAAGGCGAGATGCACGTGGCTGTCGATCAGGCCGGGCAGGATCGTGCCGCCCGGATAACTGGCCCGCGGCAGCGCCGCGTACTCGGCGGGCAGCGCGGCGGCCGGCCCGGCCCAGTCCACCGTGCGGTCGCCGAGCACGACCGCGCCGTCGGTCAGGACGGCGTCGCCGGTCAGCACCCGCGGCGCGGTCAGGACTTCCGGCTCACCGTTCACCCCGTCCAGTGTTGCAGGATAGCGACGTGCCAGAAAGACTCCGCGACGTCATCGACAGCACGACCGTGGCCACGCTCCGGTCCCGGGGCAGCTTCAAGTGGACCGCGCCTGGACCGGACGGGCTCGGCGCGGCCGTGGCCGAGATGGACTTCGGCGCCGCGCCGCCGATCCTGGACGCGCTGGCCGGGCTGTCCGCCACCGCGAACTTCGGGTACCTGCCGCCGCCGCTGGCCGACGAGCTGGCCGCCGCCTGCGCCGGGTTCATGGCGCGCCGGTACGGGTGGCAGGCCGACCCGGCGGACATCCACCCGATCCCGGATGTGATCAAGGGGCTGGAGCTGGCCATCACGCAGTTCTCCCGGCCCGGCTCGCCGGTCATCCTGCCCACCCCGGCCTACATGCCGTTCCTGATCGTGCCGAAGTTCCTCGGCCGGGAGATCATCCAGGTGCCGATGCTGAACGACGGGACCGGCTTCTTCACGTTCGACCTGGACGGCATCGACGCCGCGTTCCTGGCCGGCGGGCACCTGCTGATCTTCTGCAACCCGTACAACCCGCTGGGCCGGGTGTTCGGCGCCGACGAGATGGTTCAGCTCACCGAGCTGGTGGACCGCCGTGGCGGCCGGGTGTTCGCGGACGAGATCCACGCCCCGCTGGTCTACCCGGGGCAGCGGCACATCCCGTACGCCGCGACCTCGGAGACCGCCGCCGGGCACACGCTGACCGCCACCTCCGCGTCGAAGGCATGGAACCTGCCCGGGCTCAAGTGCGCCCAGATCGTCCTGACCAACGACGCGGACCGGAAGCGCTGGGCGGACATGGGCATGTTCGCCTCGCACGGCGCGAGCAACCCCGGCGTGGTGGCCAACATCGCGGCGTTCCGGCACGGCGAACCCTGGCTGGACGAGGTCCTCGGCTACCTGGACGACAGCCGCCGCCTGCTGGCCGACCTGGTGCGCCAGCAGCTACCCGGGGTGCGCTACCGGCCGCCCGACGGCACCTACCTGGCCTGGCTGGACTGCACGGCGCTGGACCTGCCGCAAACTCCCGGCGAGCTGGTCACCGATCAGGCCCGCATCACGGTCGTCGATGGGCCAGCCTTCGGCACTGGCGGGGCAGGATCATTCCGCTTCAATTTCGCCACGCCCCAGCCGATCCTCACCGAGATGGTAGGGCAGATCGCGACCGTGCTGACCCGCGGCTAAGCGGTCAGATCCTTAGTTGTCCCAGGATGCGGGCCAGGTCGGCCTGGTCGGCCGGGCTGAGCTCGCTGAACAGGCGCTCCGCCTCGGAACCCCGGGCCGCCCGGATGGCGGCCAGCACGCTCTGGCCGTGCTCGGTCAGCTGGACCAGGGTGGCCCGCCGGTCGGTGGAGTCAGGCTGCCGCTCGATCAGGCCACGGGATTCCAGTGCGTCGGCTACCTCGGTGGCCGACCGGGGTGCGATGTGCAGCTTGTCGGAAAGCCGGGACAGCCGGATCGGGCCGTTCCGGCTGAGCACCCGCAGCGCGCGCAGGTGCGCCGGGGTGATGTCCCACGGAGCCAGCGTTTCCTGGGAGGTCTCGCGGAGCTGCCGGGCCACCGCCCAGAACATGTCGGCCAGCGACTCCTCGCCAGCCGCGCCGCGGTCTTCCGCCACCGGAATAGCGTACCAAGGCTTTGCGTTATAACCTCATAGTGAGGTAACCTCAGCATATATCGTCTGCCGAAGGGAGAACTTCTTGGCTGCGCCAGATACGAACCGAGACACCAGAACCAGCCGCGGCCGTGGGCCGCGGACCGTCACGGCGGCCGAGCGGGCCCAGGCCCGCGACGTGTCGCTGCGCCGCATCGGGCGGCTGTTCATCCCCTACCGGTGGCCGCTGGCCATCGTCACCGTCATCATCGCGGCCTCCTCCATCGTGGGGCTGGCCTCGCCGTTCCTGCTCCGCGCGGTCATCGACAACGCGCTGCCGGAACGGAACGTACGGCTGCTCGTCCTGCTCGTCGCAGGCATGGTCGCGGTGGCCGCGATCACCTCAGCCTTCGGCGTGGTGCAGACCTGGATCAGCACCAAGGTCGGCCAGCACGTCATGCACGAGCTGCGCACCAGCGTGTTCGCCCACCTGCAGCGGCAGTCGATCGCGTTTTTCACCCGGACCCGGACCGGTGAGGTCCAGTCCCGGATCAGCAACGACATCGGCGGCATGGAGTCCGTGGTCACGTCCACCGCGACATCCATCGCCAGCAACCTGACCACCGTCGTGGCCACCGCGGTGGCCATGGTCGTGCTGTCCTGGCGGCTGTCCCTCATCTCGCTGGTGGTCATGCCGCCCGCCATCTACCTGACCCGCAAGGTGGCCAAGATGCGCCGGGCCATCACCACCGAGCAGCAGCGCGAACTGGCCGACCTCAACGTCACCGTCGAGGAGGGGCTGTCGGTCAACGGCATCCAGCTGGCCAAGACGATGGGCACCGGCCCGGCCCTGATCAACCGCTTTACCGCCTCCTCGGCCCGGCTGATCGACCTGGAGCTGCGCTCCCAGCTGGCCGGGCGGTGGCGGATGGCCTCGCTGAGCATCATCTTCGCGGCCATCCCGGCCGTCATTTACCTGGCCGCCGGCCTGCCGGTCAGCGCCGGCACCATCAGCATCGGCACCCTGATCGCGTTCACCACCCTGCAGAACAACCTGTTCCGGCCGATCACCGGGCTGCTCAACACCAGCGTGTCGGTGATCAGCTCGCTGGCCCTGTTCGCGCGGATCTTCGAGTACCTGGACCTGCCGGTCGAAGTGGCCGACCCGGCTCACCCGGTCGAGGCCGACCCGGCCCAGGTCACCGGGCACGTGCAGGTCTCCGACGTCAGCTTCGCCTACCCTGGCGCGGACCGGCCCGCGCTGTCCGGTATCAGCCTGGATATCCCGGCCGGCGGCACGCTGGCCCTGGTCGGCGAGACCGGCTCGGGCAAGACCACGCTGGCCTCGCTGGTCGCCCGGCTCTATGACCCGGGCAGCGGCAGCATCCGCATCGACGGCATCGACCTGCGGGACATGCGGCTCACCGACCTGGCCGCGATCGTGGGCGTGGTCAGCCAGGAAACGTACCTGCTGCACACCACGGTGCGGGAGAACCTGCGCTACGCCCGGCCGGACGCGACCGACGCCGACATCGAGGCGGCGGCGCGGGCCGCGCAGATCCACGATCTGATCGCTGGGCTGCCAGACGGCTACGACACCATGGTCGGCTCCCGCGGGCACCGGTTCTCCGGCGGCGAGAAGCAGCGCATCGCGATCGCCCGGACGCTGCTCCGCGACCCGCGGGTGCTGGTCCTGGACGAGGCGACCAGTGCGCTGGACACCGAGACCGAGCGCGCGGTGCAGCAGGCGTTCGACACGCTGGCCCAGGGCCGGACCACGATCACCATCGCGCACCGGCTGTCCACCGTGCGCAACGCCGACCAGATCGTCGTGCTGGACCACGGCCAGGTGGCCGAGACCGGCACGCACCTCAGCCTGCTGGCGGAGGACGGCCGGTACGCCGCCCTGGCCGCCTGAGCCGGCCCTAGTCGCGCCCGTGCGACAGTGCCCGTGCGACAGTGCCCCGTGCGACACTGCGCTGTGGCAGGTTGGGTCGTATGCCGACACGACTGGTTCATCTGGTGTGGGACGCCAACGACCCAGCGGCGCTGGCCCGGTTCTGGGCCACCGCCCTGGGCTGGATGATCGCCGACGAGGCCGAGGATGAGGTGGACGTCTGGCCCGAGGGGTACTGCTACCCGGACCCAGCCGCCGTGCCGCTGGTCTTCGTGCCGGTGCCCGAGCCCAAGACCGGCAAGAACCGGGTGCACCTGGACCTGGCCAGCAACTCGCTGCCGCACCAGGCCAGCCTGGTCACCCGGCTGCGTGAGCTGGGCGCCAGCCCGGTCGACATCGGCCAGGGCGAGGTGCCCTGGGTCATCCTGGCCGACCCGGAAGGCAACGAGTTCTGCGTGCTGGAGCCGCGGGACGCCTACCGCGACACCGGCCCGGTGGCGGCCATCCTGACCGACTGCGCGGACCCGGCCGCGCTCGGCCGATTCTGGGCCGAGGCGGCTGGCTACCCGGTCGCCTATGCCGACGAGCACATCACCGGCCTGCGCGCGCCCTCAGGGGTTGGTCCCTACCTGGAATTCCTGCACGTCCCCGACCCGAAGACGGTGAAGAACCGGCTGCACCTGGACGTGGCCCCGTATCCAGATGACGACCCGGCCGCCGAGGTGGCCCGGCTGCGCGGCCTCGGCGCGGTCCCGGCCGACGTCGGCCAGGGCGACGTCAACTGGACCGTGCTGGCCGACCCGGAGGGCAACGAGTTCTGCATCCTGTCCCCGCGCTAGCCATGGCGCCGGGCCGCAAATGCCGCGAACCGGGGCTCTCGTCACGGTGAACTACAACCGCATGGCCAGGCAATTGTTACCCAGTGCCGTCCCTTGTGAACCGATCGCATATACCAGGCGTGACGTATATGTGGGGATCGTTGCGGGCCGGCTCCTGCGCTGGGCGCCGGCACGACCAGGATGGGGACGGGGCTGATCATGCCAGCCTGGCGGATGACGGGCCGGGCGGCGGAGCTAGCCCAGCTCGATGCGGCCATCGCAGCAGGCGGCGCGGGCGGCATAGTGCTGGCCGGGACGGCTGGCGCCGGCAAGACACGGCTGCTGCGCGAGGCACTGCACCGGGCCAGCCGGGACGGCCGGGACGTGACGCAGGTCGCGGCCACCCGGTGCACGGCCGCGATACCGTTCGGCGCGGTGGCCGGCCTGCTGCCACCGGGTGGCCCGGCCGCCGGGCCACCCTGGGAACTGCTCCGCCGGGCGGCCGACCGCCTGTCCCGGCCCACCTCGCAGGCCCCGCTGGTGGTCGGCGCCGACGACGTCCACCTGCTCGACCCCGAGTCGGCGGCGCTGCTGCACTACCTGGTGCTGCACGGCGCGGTGTTCCTACTGGCCGCGGTCCAGGCGGGTGAGCCCGCCCCGGACGCCGTGACCGCGCTGTGGAAGGACGGGCTGGCCGGCCGGCTGACCGTGCACCCGCTGCCCGCGGCGGCCATGGACGACCTGCTGGTCCAGGCGCTCGGCACGGCGGTGCAGGACGGCGCCCGGCAGCACATCCAGTGGGTGACCAGTGGCAGCCCACTGCTGCTCCGCGAACTGCTGGCCGGCGCGCTGGACGAGGGCGCGCTGGTCCGGCAGGAGATGGGCTGGGGCTGGAAGGACCAGCCGTACTACGGGGACGCGCTGATCGAGGTGGTGGACGGCTGGCTGGCCGCGCTCGGCGACGACAGCCGGACCGTGCTGGAGGTGGTCGCCTGCGCCGAGCCGCTGCCCGCCGAACTGCTCAACGAGCTGGCCGACCGGGGCGCGCTGGACCTGGCCGCGGTGGAAACGGCCGAGCGGCGCGGCGTCATCAGCTCCGGGTACTCCGGCTCCCGCCAGGTCATGCGGCCGGCCCACCCGATCTACGGCGAGGTGATCCGGGCCACGCTGCCGCGCGGCAAGGCGCAGCGGATCGCGGGCTGGCTGGCCGGGGCCGGAGCCGGGGTCGGGGCTGACACCCGGCACCGGACCGGGCCGGCGCGGCCGGCGCCAGCCGCCGCCCCGGCGGTGGACGGGCTGCCGCTCACCCGCCGGGAACACGAGATCGCGCTGCTGGCCACGTCCGGGCTGACCAGCAAGGCCATCGCGGCCAGCCTGCACCTGTCGGTGCGCACGGTGAACAACCACCTGGCCCGGACCTACGCCAAGGCCGGCATCTCCTGCCGCGCCGAGCTGGCCGCCATCATGACCCGGACCGCGCTGGCGGGCAGCCCGGCCACCGGGCTGCCCGCCGAGGGCGCCGCCTAACGGCGCCTCTCAGCGGCGCTCAATCAGCGGCAGCTCACTGCCGCCGTTGTCGTAGATACCGGCCGCCCAGACCTGGCCGCCGATGACCGCGACCCCGCCGAGAATGTTGCCCCCGGAGCCGGGATCCGGGCCGCGGTCCACCGTCCAGGTGGTACCCCGGCCGCGCAGGATGAGCGCGTTGTTGTTGTCGCCCCGCGGCTTGTCCAGGTAGGTGCCGACCGCCCATACGGTCCCGTCCGGGGTCACCGCGTACAGGTGATTGCCATTAAGCCCGGGATCGGGCGTGGGCAGCACCGACCAGCGGGTGCCGTCCCAGTGCTCGGCCAGCGTCTCGAACCGGCCGTTGCCGCCTTCCTGATCGCCGACCGCCCGGCCGGCCGGCCCGCTGCACGGTCCAGCCGCCCGACGACGCCGTTGACCGGGTCCGTCCCTGTGGTTCCCGTGGCGTCGGCGTGGGCGTCGGCCAGCGTCGTTCCGGCAGCACCCGGGTGGCGATAGCAGCCGAGCCGGTCACTGCGAACAGCTTGCCCAGCGGGTGCACGTGCCGGGTGTCGCAGGTGTGCGCCAGGCAGCCCAGGCCGAAGGCGTGCTGGATGGTGCTCAGCAGCGAGTAGTGGTTGGCGGGCTGGCCGTCGCGTACCCCGTGCGGGCCCTGGCTAGTGACGACCACGGTGGCGATCTGCCCGCCGGCCGGCTTGGCGTCGCAGCAGCCCGCGCTGTTGTCCCCGTTGTCGTAGGTGATGGCGATCGCGTTGTTGCCCTTGGCCCAGAACGCAGCATGGGTGATCTCGCTGACCAGGTGGCCGAGGTAGGCGTCGCCCACCGCCACCAGGTGCTGGTTCTGCGGGTCCTTGATGTTCCCGCTGTCCAGGCAGTACGGCGGGTCACCGTGCATGTCGTGGCACTCGTCCGGGACCACGTAGCTGAACCGGGGCACGTCGCCGGTCCGCAAATCCACCGCGAGCTGGCCGATCGGCACCTGGCGGACCACTCGGCCGGGCTGAGTGACGTGGTGTAGTTCTGGATGCCATCGTGCTTGGACACGTAGAGCGGATCGCTGTCCGGCGCCCCGTTGCACTTGGCCGGGTAGCAGATGCCCTGTTAGCCCGGGTATGGCAGGGCCTGCAGGTAGGCCTTCCAGCTGATCCCGGCGTGGTCCAGCTGGCTGATCAGGCTGGGTGCCTTGATCTCCTGGGTCCAGTACGCGTCGTCGCTGGTCACCCCGTGCACGCTGCCGCCCAGCAGGGCCACGTAGTTGCTCTCGCTGCTGTCCCAGCGGCCGGAGCCGCCGACGCCGGCGGCCCCGCACTAGTCAGCAGGGCCACGCCCAGCGCCAGCCCAGCGGTCAGGGTAAGGAAACGCATCGTTCCTCCTCGGCATTAGGGCCGCCGGTATCCAGCGGCCGACGCGTTCCTTTCGGATCTGCCGGGAGTCAAGCAGCTCAGTTTGAACGGCCTGTGACGCGCAGTTGAGCGGTACGTGCCTAACTGGCCGTTTTTGCAGGTCATCCCGAAATGATCAGTATTGACGGTAAAACCCCATTGCCTGACAATTGCCAAGGTATGGCGCGGTGCCGGACCACGCCTGGGATGCTTGTCAGCCGTGAACAGTCCAACCCCGCAGGAGGATTCACGTGACTACCACAGGACCCCGGGCCGGTGCTCATCCGCCCGCCAGCAGCCGGAACCTGTTCGTCCGCAACGCCACTGGCTTAGTTCGTGAACTGAGCGCGTTCGACGCGTTCAACCTGGTGTTCTCGGCGGTGCTGATCCCGGTCGGCATCACCGAGGTAATGGCGTTTGCCCCCACGTTCTGGCCGCACGCGAACTTACTGCTGGCCTTCTTGCTGGCTACTCCGCTGGTCGCCACGACCGGCCTGGTCTACCTGTACTACACGGTGATCATGCCGCGGTCGGGCGGCGACTACGTCTGGGTATCCCGGACGGTCAGCCCGTTCTTCGGCTTCTTTGTCAACTTCTCGCTGACGTTCGTGTTCCTGACCTGGATCGCGTTCAACTTCACCTACATGCTGGGCACGATGGGCCCGGCGGCCGCATACGTGGCCGGCTGGCATTCCACCGCGCTGACCGCGCCGAGCAACGGCGAGATAATGATCATCGCGACCGTGCTGACGGCATTGTTCACCGTGCTGATGATCCTCGGCGTGCGCGCGGTCGCCCGGTACATGCTGGTCACGTTCGCCATTGTCTGGCTCGGCATGATCGTCTGGCTGGTGGCCATGCTGGTCGGCAGTCACGGGCACTTCGTGCACAGCTGGAACGCCACGTCCGGCACGACCTACGCGAAGGTGCTCGGCTCGGCCAGCCACCTCGGCTTCAGCGCGGCCGGCCCGATCGCGTGGGGTGCCACCATCTTCGCGATGATCTATTCGTTCCAGGTCTACACCGGGTTCCAGTGGACCGGGTACTTCGCCGGTGAGATCCGCAACGTGCGGCGCACCGCCACCACCTCGATCCTGGGCGCGCTGCTCATCTCGGCCATCGGCTACGTGGTCGCGGTGGCACTGATCTACAAGTACTACGGCTTCAACTGGTTCGGCGCGGCCGTGTTCATGGGGCTGGGCGGCGGCTCGGCGCACTGGAACCTGGCGTTCAAGCCGTACCTGCCCGCGCTGGTCAACTTCCTGCCCGGGCCGCAGTGGCTGCTCATCTTCGTCGCGCTGTGCTTCGTGCTGGCCATCCTGTGGTGGACCCCGACCGGCTTCATGCTCGGCACCAGGAACATGTTCGCCTGGTCGTTCGACCGGCTCGCGCCAGAGAAGCTGACCCAGGTGTCGGACCGGTTCCACACCCCGGTGATCGCCACCATCACCGTCGGCTGCATCGTCGAACTGCTCAACTACCTGAACATCTACCAGGGCCTGGGCGCCTACCTGCTGAACGTGATCGCGGTCATGGCGCTGGCCTTCATCATCGTGTCGCTGTCCGCCGCGGCCACCCCGTGGCGGCGGCCGCAACTGCACTCCCAGGCGCCCGGCTGGGCCCGCGCCAAGCTGCTCGGTGCACCGGTGGTCACCGTGGTCGCGGTGATCTCCGCCATCTCCTGGATCTTCGTGATCTACGTGGCGTTCCACACCGGGTTCGGCGGCACGCTGGGCGTCAAGCCGATGGTGGAGGCGTTCACCGCCCCGCTGATCGGCATCGTCTACTACATCGGCGTCCGGCTGTACCGGCGCAGCCAGGGCATGCAGCTCGGCCAGACATTCGCGGAGATCCCGCCCGAATGAGCGATGGGGGAACGGGCGAGCCTGCCATGGTGGCGGCCGGCCGGGCCATCGTGGCCACGGCCGCGGCCCGCTCCATCCCGGTCCGGCTGGTCGGCGGCGTAGCCATCTATCTGCGTGGCTCGCCGCCGGCCCGCGCGGCCCTCGGCCGCAGCTACCCGGACATCGACATCGTCGCGCACAAGAAACAGTCCCGCGCCCTGCGCGCCGTGCTCGAAGAAACCGGCTTCGAGCCGGAGCGGGTGTTCAACGCCACGCACGGCGCCCGGCGGCTGCTCTACCACGCCCCGGACGGCTGGCAGGTGGACGTGTTCCTGGACACCTTCGAGATGTCGCACACGCTCGACCTGGGCCGCCGGCTGGAAGCCGAGCCGGAAACGCTGGCCGCGGCCGAGCTGCTGCTGACCAAGCTGCAGATCGCCGAGGTCAACCGGAAGGACCTGTCGGACACGGCCATGCTGCTCTGGGACCACCAGCCGGCCAGCCAGGACGGCCCCGGGCTGCTCAACGTCACCGCGGTCACCGGCCGGTGCGCCGCGGACTGGGGGCTGCACACCACCGTGACCAACAACCTGGCCGCGTGCACCGGCCTGCTCGGCGAACTGGTCGCCACCCCAGCGGACCGGGACCGGATCGCCGCCCGGATCGGCCAGCTCAGCCAGGCCCTGGACGACGCGCCCAAGTCGATGGGCTGGAAGGCGCGGGCCAGGGTGGGCCGCCGGATGCGCTGGTACGAGCTACCCGAGGAGGTCACCAGGTGACGATGCGGATCTACTTCGCCACCGACATCCACGGCTCGGAGGTGTGCTGGCGGAAGTTCCTCAACGCGGCCAAGTTCTACGACGTCAACACGCTGATCCTGGGCGGCGACGTGTCCGGGAAGGCGGTGGTCCCGGTGGTGGCCCATCCCGGCGGCGGCTTCCTGGTCCGCCAGTTCACCGGCGACCGGGTGCTCACCGCGGAGGAGACCGGGGAAGCCGAGACCCGGATCCGGGACATGGGCTTCTACCCGTACCGCACCACCGACGAGGAACTCGACGCCATCTGGCACCGGCCCGAGGCGGTCGACCAGGTCTTCCTGACCCTGATGCGGCAGACCCTGACCCGGTGGCTGGAACTGGCCGAGCAGCGGCTGGCCGGCACCGGCATCCGGCTGTATGCGATGACCGGCAACGACGACCCGCCCGAGCTGCAGCAGATGCTGCGCGAGGCGCCGGTGCTGACCGAGACCGAGGACAACCTGCTCGACCTGGGCGAGGGCATCCAGATGATCTCCTTCGGGTACTCCAACCCGACGCCCTGGAACACCCCGCGCGAGCTGGACGACGACGAGATCGAGCGGCGCATCGAGAAGATGGCGCTGGGAGTGGACCGGCCCGAGCGGGCCGTGTTCAACCTGCACGTGCCGCCCGCCCGCACGACCATCGACAAGGCACCGGCCCTGGACGCCTCGCTCAAGCCGGTCGTCAAGGGCGGCGCCATGGTGATGCAGTCGGTCGGCTCCGAGGGCGTCCGCCGCATACTGGAACGGCACCAGCCCATGCTCGGCCTGCACGGGCACATCCACGAGTCCCGCGGCGCGGTCCGGCTCGGCGGCACGCTGTCCATCAACCCGGGCAGCGAGTACGGCGACGGCATCCTGCGCGGCGCGGTACTCGAACTCGATGGCAAGCGCGGCGTCCGGCACTACCAGCTGCCGTCCGGCTGAGCCGGACAGTCCGCACTAACCACACCGGCCTAAGGGAGAGTCAGTTGGACCAGCGGGCGTTCAATAGCAGGCTGCTCAGCCAGCGCGAACGGATGCACGCGAGCCCAGAGCAGCTGATGGGGCGCGTGGCGCGCTCCGGCTACGGGCCGGCCAGCCAGGAGATCCTGCGCGAGCAGGTCCGGCACGAATCGACCGGCCAGGTCGGCTTCGCGCTGTTCGACTGCCCGCCGGCCATCGTGCGCGGCCGCGGCGCGCTGGTCTGGGACGCCGACGGCAAGGAGTACGTGGACATGCTGGCCGGGTTCTCGGTGTCCAACACCGGGCACTGCCACCCAGCCGTCACCGCCGCGGTCACCGAGCAGGCCGGCCTGCATGCACTACTTCGACCTGCCCGGCGACCAGCGGGAACGGCTGGCCGGGCGGCTGGCCGCGCTGGCCCCGGGCGTCCGGCCGCGGCGGGTCGTGTTCGGCACCACCGGCGCCGACGCGGCCGAACTCGCCATCCGGCTGGCCCGCTGGTACACCGGCGCGCCGCTGATCCTGTCCGCCTACGGCGGCTACCACGGCACCACCGGCGCGACGATGGCGACCACGGCCAAGGGCGGCATGTGGGCGTTCTACTACCCGGTGCTGCCGGCCGACTCCGGGCACGCCAAGATCCCGTTCTCCTACCCGTACCGCTGCCCGGTCGGTGCGCCGCCGGACCAGTGCGCCGAGGCCTGCCTGGACTTCACCCGGCGGATGCTGCTCGGCAAGGAGTCGCCGTTCACCGAGCACCGCGCCGGGGTGTCCAACGTGGCCGCCGTCCTGCTCGAGCCGATGCAGGCCAGCGCGGGCTACATCATCCCGGGCGACGGTTTCCTGGCCGGCATCCGGGAGCTGTGCGACGAGTTCGGCTTCCTGCTCATCGACGACGAGATCCAGGCCGGCATGGGCCGCTCCGGCCGGATGTGGGCCTGCGAGCACGAGTCGGTGGTGCCGGACATGATCCTGGTGTCCAAGGGCCTGGCCAGCGGGCTGCCGGTGTCCGCGGTTATCGCCGACGACGAGATCGCCGCGTCCTGGGGGCCCGGCGCGCACGTCGGCACGTTCAGCGCCAGCGCGCTGGCCAGTGCCGCGGCCAACGCCACTCTGGACGTCTACGAGTCCGAGCACCTGGTGGACCGGGCGTTCGAGGTCGGCGGCTACTTCGCCGACCAGCTCCGCGCGCTGCAGGAGCGGCATCCGATCCTGGGCTGGATCGACGCCCGCGGCCTATTCGTCGGCCTGGAGTTCGTCAAGGACCGGGCGACCAAGGAGCCGGCCGCCGAGGAAGCGGCCTGGATGCTCGACTTCTGCGTCCGCGAGGGCCTGCTGTTCGAGAAGGGCGGCTACTACTACAACCGGTTCCAGCTCATCCCGTCGCTGGTCATCGAGAAGGACCTGATCGACCGGGCGGTGGACATCCTGGACCGCGCGATGGCCATGGCTGAGGCCCGTTCCGGGATTTCTTTTACTTAACGCCAGTACCCGCCCAGTGGCCTAGCCGGGCGCGCGGACTTACCCGCAGCCGGGGACTTACCCGCGGGCGACGGCGTCCAGCGAGTCGCGGATCGCGCCGGTCAGCGGGTCGCCGACCGGCAGCAGCCGCTCGCAGTCGGCCAGCGCGCCGGTGAGCAGCCTGGTCGCCTCGGCCTGGCGGCCCATCGCGTAGTAGGCGTGCGCCAGGTTGGCCTGGGCGGCCAGCGTGTCCGGGTGGCTGGGGCCGAGCACCCGGCGGCAGTCCGTCCAGCTGCGCTCGTACAGTTCCAGCGCGCTGGCCATCCGGCCGGCCGAATGGTAAGCCGAGGCCAGCTGGCCGCGGGCGCCCAGGGTGTCCGGGTGGTCCGGGCCCTGGATGCGTTCCCGGTCCCGGAGCACCTGCTCGTACAGCGGGATGGCGTCCTTGAGGCGGCGGGCCGAGTGGTACGCGTCGGCCAGCGCGCTGAGCGCGCTGAGCGTGCCCGGGTCCTCCGGCCCGAGCACCCGCTGCGCGCTGTCGTGCGCCTGGCGGCAGTGCCGGATGGCGTCCTTGACCCGGCCGACGGCCAGGCAGGCCCGGGCCAGGCTGCCCCGGGTGCTCATCGTGTCCGGATGGTCCGGGCCCTGCTGTTTCTCCCGCTCGGCCAGCGTGCGCGCGGCCAGCCGGATCGCCTCCGGGTTCCGCCCGGCCGCCTGGTAAGCGGCGGACAGCGTGTCCTGGATGTCCAGCACGCCGAGATCCAAAACACCGTGGTCGGCGGGTTCCGTGCCGGGCGCCTCGGCCAGCACCGCTTCCAGCGCGACGATCGCCTCGAACGGCTGGCCCGCGGCGAGCAGCGCCCCGCCCAGGTCGGCCCGGGCGGCCAGGGTGCCGGGATGGTCCGGGCCGAGCACCTTGAGCCGGGTGTCCAGCGCCTGCTGGTACAGCGCGACCGCCTCGGTGCCCAGCCCGGCGGCCAGCGTGGCGCTGGCCAGCTGGCCGGTGGCCAGCAGCGTGTCCGGGTGGGCCGGCCCGAGGGTCCGCTCGCTGGCCGACGCGACCAGTTGCCAGTGCGCCGCCGCCGGGCCAGAGAGACGCGCGCTGTCCAGGCTCTGCCCGGCGCGGAACAGCACTTGATGTGAGCCGCCGGCCCACAGCGCGTCGCCCGCGGCCTGTTCCAGGCTGGCCACGCAGGACCGCAGCGCCTCGGCCAGCAGCGGCTGCGCATCGTCGTCGTCCGGCCAGGCCTGCAGCAGCGCGCCCGCCGCGGCCTGGGCGGCCTGGTCGCGCACCTCGCCGGGCATGGCCATCCGGACCACCGCCTGGACGACCGGATGCACCCGGATCACCCGCGCGCCGCCGCCCGGCGGGTCGATGGTCAGCAGGCCGGTCCGCTCCAGGCTGCGCAGCGCGCCGTGCGGGCCGTTTCTGTCGCCCGCGGCCACTGCGGGTGACCCGGCGATAAACTCACCCGCGGCCGGGGCGGCGAACACCGTCTCCGGGATGCCGTGCCCGCCCAGCAGCACGGCCAGGGCCAGGCAGGACTGGGCCGCGCCGCCCGGCGCGAGCTGGTCGGCACGCTCCACCGACAGCATCCAGGTGACCACCTTGGCACCGGGCTGGGCGCCGGACACCCTGGCCAGCTGGTCCTGCTGCCGGACAAACAGGTCGCGGTAGTCCCGGCAGGTCAACCCGGAACTGGCGATGGCCGCGCTGGCCTGGAACAGGGCCAGCGGGTCACCGCCCAGGTCCTGCACCAGGTCGACCGCGCCAAGCCGCTGGTCCGGGTCGGCGGACAGCCGCCCCATCAGGTAGGTCAGCGCCTCGTGCGAGCTGAACGCGCCCACCGGGAACAGCGCCGGCTTGCGGGCCGCCGGGACGGTGCCCTCGGCGGCCGTGGTGACCAGCACCTGGCCCGCCGGGCAGGCCGGCCACAGCCCGTCCAGGTCGGCCGGGTCGGACACGTCGTCCAGCACCACCAGCCACGGCCGGGCCGTCTCGGCCAGCCAGGCCAGGAACCGGGCCGCGATCGTCTCGCCGTCGCCGGCCGGGGTCATCCCGGTCCGCTCCGCGAACGCCTGGACGTAGCTGGACAGCACCGCGGCCCGGCTGCTGGCCGAGACCCAGATCAGCAGGCTGTCCGCGCGGTGGCGGCACCAGGTCTGCGCCAGGTGCACGGCCAGCTGGGTCTTGCCGGTGCCGCCCGGCCAGTCCGCGGCCGGCCCGGGCGGCGCGGCGAGCACCAGTAACTGGCCAGAGGGCTGCGCATCCAGCGCAGCCGGGCCGGTTTCCGGCCGGGTGCTGAAGCAATCGGCCAGCGGCGGAACCAGTCCGTGCACCGGCACCTCCGCGGTCGGTGAATGGGCTGCTGGCCATACAGTACGGTGCCACCAGGAAGCGCGAAGACAATTGCCCGGTAATGGTGCTAATTGGCTAACTGGGCCGTTAGGGGCGGGTGCACCCGCCGGTGTAGAAGCCGGGGCCGGCCAGGCCGGGCCCGGTGATCCGCGGCCGGTTCGCCCCGCCGCCCTTCGGGTACGCGGTGTCCCACCACTGCCGGAAGAACTGGCTGAGCCGGCTGGTGCAGGCCGCGCTGCGGTTGGGCAGCCAGCGCCCGAACGCGGCTTCCAGTTGCGGCTCGGCGATCGAGCCGCCGCCGTACTGCCGCTGGATCTGCTCCAGCGCGCGGGTGAAGTTGCCGTGGCCGAGGATCTGCCGCAGCGCGATATAGGAGATCCCGGGGCGCGAATAGGTGTTCGGCGTGCCGAACAGCGCCCACGGCGTGGGGTTGGACGGCGCCACCGTCCAGAACCCGTCCTTGCTGGCGAACGTGGCGTTGAACGTGTGCACCAGGCTCTGCTGGAACGCGCGGCGGCCGGCCTTGCTGCCCGGGCCGCCCGCCTTGGCCTGCGCCCGGCGGGCCGCGTACAGGAACTCGGCCAGCGTGGCCAGGCCCTCCTTGTAGAACGTCATCTGGTAGCCGTGCTCGGTGACGTGGTCGCCCCACCACTGGTGCATGTTCTCGTGGTAGAGCGTGTCGGTGTCGATCGTGCCGCCCGCGAAGGTGATCATCGTCTGCATCTCCTCCTCGAAGGAGGCCGATGGCCGACCGATGGCCACCCCGTCCGACTTGAACGGGTACGGCCCGCTGAACATGCTCTCGAACTGGGTGATGTCCGGCTGCATGTCCATGATCTTGCGGTTCTCAGCCTTCCGGGCCGCGCTCAGCGAGCTGGCCTGGGCCTGGTAGAACCGGATGCCACCCACGGTCCGCTCGGACAGGTCGAAGCTGCCCACGCTGTCCTCGACCAGGTAGCTGGCCACCGGGGCTTCGGAGTCCCAGTGCCAGGTCACCGAGCCGTGCCGGAACTCCGCGTCCGGCGGGTGGGTCTGCTTGCCCAGCAGGAACCCGTTGGCCAGCACGGTCTTGCCCGCGTTGACGGTGTCGTTGAACGTGTAGGTCGGCTTGGCGCTCGGGTAGTCGTTGAGCGGCATCCAGTCCTCGGTGGCGACCGGCTCGGTGGTGACGAACCCGCCGTCGCCCTTGGGCTTGTTCGACCGGAACCAGCCCTCGGTGGTGCCGTCCCCCGTCGTTGTGCACCCCGGGACGGCCGGTGTAGGCCACCGTGACCCGGAACACGCGGCCGCCGGCGATTGGCTGGCCCGGCGTGATGACCAGCTTGTTGGCCGGGCACTGGGTGCTGTTCAGCGATTCCTTCTTGGCCGGGTTGGTGGACAGCAGCTCGGGTGAGCAGGCCGGCGGCAGCGGGTTGTGCTGCGGGCCGCCGACCGGGTTGACCTGGGACGCCTCGTGGGCCCGCGGATCCGGGTCGCTGCGCCCGTGCGGGTCGCCCGGGTAGGTGGGCTGGACGAAGGTGAACGTGGCTGGCCGGCCGTTCACCCTGACCGAGGTGACTTTCATGTCCGGGCCGGCCGTCTTGTTCGCCGACCGGCGCTCGAAGTCCAGGCTGAAGCTGGTCAGGCACTGGGTGGCCCGGTCGGTCAGCACCACGTGGTTGCCCGCCAGGAACTGATTGCTGGTCGCGTCGTAGACCAGGTCCACGTCGGTGTGCAGGCTGGTGTACCCGCCGTTGCCGGTGTCCGGGTAGAGGTGCGAGCCGGGCGGCGCCAGCGTGTGCGCCCCCGCCGAGCAGTGCTGCTGGCCCTGCGCGGCGGCGGCCGTCCCGGCCCAGCTGACCCCGACCGCCGCCGAACTCCCCAGCACCACCACGACGCTCGCTACCCCAGCAACGGCACGGTGACTGGCCATCACGGACGCTCCCTCGTACCAGGCCTACCAGTGGATCATCCTCAAGCCAGGTGTACCCCTGGGCGGCGAGCTAGGGAACCCCCTGTCCCGGCTCGCCGTCCGGCTCGTCGGTGGCGTACGGGATGAAGCTGCCGTGGTGCGGGTTGGCGTCCAGCGGCTTGCCGATGGCCGGGAAGGCGCGCTGCGGGCAGGTCGTCCGGTCGCACACCTTGCAGCCCGGCCCGATCGGGACGAGAGAGGACGGGCTGTTCAGGTCGAGGCCACGGGAGTAGACCAGCCGGTGCGCGTGCCGCAGGTCGCAGCCCAGGCCGATGGCGAACGTCTTGCCCTGGGTGCCGTGGCCGCCGTAGCGCCGGTGCACCGTCCGGGCGATCCACAGATAACTGCGTCCGTCGGGCATCTGGGCCAGCTGGACCTGGATCTCGGTGGGCCGGGCGAATGCCTCGTACACCGTCCACAGCGGGCACGAGCCGCCGACCCGGGAGAAGTGGAAGCTGGTCGCCGACTGGCGCTTGGAGATGTTGCCGGCCCGGTCCACCCGGACGAAGATGAACGGCACGCCGCGCGACCCGGGCCGCTGCAGCGTGCTGAGCCGGTGCGCCACCGTCTCGTAGCCGACCCGGAAGCGCTGCTGCAGCAGCTCGATGTCGTAGCCGAGGCTCTCCGCGGCGGCCAGGAACTGCTGGTACGGCAGTACCAGCGCGCCCGCGAAGTAGCTGGCCAGGCCGATCCGGGCGAGCAGCCGGCTCTCGTCGCTGGACAGGTTGGCCTCGGCCACGATCTGGTCGATCTCCCCGGTCAGCTCCAGCCAGGCCAGCTGGGTAGCCAGCTGGAACGCGCGCTGGTTCGGGTTGAGCAGCGGGGACAGCGCCAGCACCCGGGTCGGGGCGTCGTAACGCCGCTTGACCGGCTGGTCGCCGGCGGGCAGGTCGGTGACCCGGATGCCGTGCTGCCGGGCCAGCAGATCGGTGATCCCGGAGGCCGGGTCGCCGATGGCCAGATCGGCCTGGGTGGAGATCTGCTCGGCGGCCAGGTCGAGGGAGGGGAAGTAGTTCCGCCGGGCGTAGAACAGCTCCTGCACTTCCTCCTGGGCCAGCGGCGGTGGCACCGTCATCGAGCCCACGCCGCCAGAGTCGATACGGTTGACCAGCGCCTCGTTCACGTCCCGGCCGTGCCGGAACCGCCGGTGCAGCTCGATGACATAACGTCCGACGGCCGGCATGGACCCGGCCAGCTCGCGGATCTCCGCCATCGAGACCTGCTCGCTGACCGACGGGTCGGTCAGCACGTCACGGAGCTGGGCGACCAGCCGGTCGGCGTCTTCGCCGGAGAACTGCTGCAGGTCGGCGTCGAAGACGCTGGCCAGCTTCAGCAGCACGGAGGCGGTCATCGGGCGCTGGCTGGACTCCAGCTGGTTCACGTAGCTCGGGGAGATGCCCAGCGCGCTGGCCAGTGCCGCCTGGGTCAGGCCGCGTTCCTCGCGGAAACGGCGCAGCCGGACGCCCACCCGGGCTTTCGTGACAGCCATCACACTCCTAATTTCCCGCCGGTAACGCGCCGGTGAACACTGTCCGCAACCGTGCAGAGTGGCCGGCCGCGCCGGACAGCCCCGCAGGTCCGGCCGTCGTTCGCCTCGCTAACCGGTCTAGACCATCGCCGATCAGCTTCACAAGTGTTACAGAATCGCGAACTCAGCACCACAAACCTCCACACATGCAGGGTCTACCACTTCACCCCCCAGGCGTGCATCTTGTAAAGATAGGTTTGGTCTCTCGGTGGACCCGACGTAGCTTGCGCTGCGGGTACCGGCCAGCAAGGAAGGACATTCTGTGAGCGACGCTATTCCCGGACTCAATCAGCCTCCGACAGAACACGGCGGCCTGATCGCATGGGTGGAGGAGATCGCCGCACTCACTCAGCCGGCCCGCGTGCAGTGGTGTGACGGGTCGGCGGCGGAATGGGCCCAGCTGACCAGCCTGCTCGTGGAGCAGGGCACGCTGCTGCCACTCAACCCAGAGCTGCGGCCGGGCAGCTTCCTGGCCCGCTCCGACCCATCGGACGTCGCCCGGGTCGAGGACCGCACGTTCATCTGCGCGGAGAAGGAAGAAGACGCCGGGCCGACCAACAACTGGATCGCGCCCGACGAGATGCGCGCGACGTTCGCGAAGATCTTCGCCGGGGCGATGGCCGGCCGGACCATGTACGTGGTGCCGTTCTGCATGGGCCCGCTCGGCTCGCCGATCTCCCAGCTCGGCGTCGAGATCACCGACTCGCCGTACGTGGCCGCCTCGATGCGGGTGATGACCCGGATGGGCGCACCGGTGCTGGACGAACTGGGCAGCGGCGGGTTCTTCGTCCGGGCCATGCACTCGGTGGGCGCGCCGCTGCAGCCGGGCCAGCCGGACGTGCCGTGGCCGTGCAACCCGACCAAGTACATCTCGCACTTCCCGGAGACCCGGGAGATCTGGTCTTACGGGTCCGGGTACGGCGGCAACGCGCTGCTGGGCAAGAAGTGCTACGCGCTGCGGATCGCCTCGGCCATGGCCCGGGACGAGGGCTGGCTGGCCGAGCACATGCTGATCCTCAAGGTCACCCCACCGGAGGGCGAGGCCAAGTACATCGCCGCGGCCTTCCCGTCGGCGTGCGGCAAGACCAACCTGGCCATGCTGCGGCCCAGCATCCCGGGCTGGACGATCGAGACCGTCGGGGACGACATCGCCTGGATGCGGTTCGCCGCGGACGGGCGGCTGCACGCGATCAACCCGGAGGCGGGATTCTTCGGCGTCGCGCCCGGCACCAGTGAATTCACCAACCCCAACGCGCTGGCCACGCTGACCCACGACACGATCTTCACCAACGTCGGGCTGACCGACGACGGCGACGTGTGGTGGGAGGGCCTGACCGAGCAGCCACCCGCGCACCTGACCGACTGGAAAGGCCAGGACTGGACACCGGACGCTGACCGCCCGGCGGCGCACCCCAACTCCCGGTTCACCGTGTCCGCCGCGCAATGCCCGTCCATCGCCCCGGAGTGGGACGACCCGGCGGGCGTGCCGATCTCGGCCATCCTGTTCGGCGGCCGCCGGGCGACCGCGGTGCCGCTGGTCACCGAGGCGTACTCCTGGCAGCACGGTGTCTTCATGGGCGCGACCATCGCGTCCGAGAAGACCGCCGCGGCCGAGGGCACGGTCGGCGAACTGCGTCACGACCCGTTCGCCATGCTGCCGTTCTGCGGCTACAACATGGGCGACTACTTCGGCCACTGGCTCGAGGTCGGCGGCATGACCGACCCGGGCAAGCTGCCCCGGATCTACGCGGTGAACTGGTTCCGGAAGAACGCCGACGGCAAGTTCGCCTGGCCCGGCTTCGGGGAGAACAGCCGGGTGCTGAAGTGGATCACCGAGCGGCTGAACGGGCAGGCCGAGGCGCAGCCCACCGCGATCGGCAACCTGCCCGCCGACGGCGCGCTGGACACCGGCGGGCTGGACATCAGCGACGCGGACCTGCAGCTGCTGATGTCGGTGGACATCAGCACCTGGCAGGACGAGGCCGACCACACCCGGGAGTACTTCACCCTCTTCGGCAGCCACCTGCCCGAGCAACTGTGGGACGAGCACGAGGCACTACTGGAGCGGCTCAAGTCCGCGAGCTGACCGGGTAGTCCTGGTGACTGATGACGCCGTAGCTACGGCGGACCTGGACGATCAGTACGGGGCGGAACTGCGCGTCTGTGACGTGCAGTTCCGCCAGTACGGCGGGCAGCGCGTGTTCACCGGGCCGGTGCGCACGGTGTCCTGCCACGAGGACAACGGCCTGCTCCGTGACCTGGTCCGGGCCCCCGGTGCGGGCTGTGTGCTCGTGGTGGACGGCGGCGGCTCACTGCACGCCGCCCTGGTCGGCGACGTGCTGGCCGGGGCGGCCACGGAGAACGGCTGGGCCGGCCTGGTGATACACGGTGCGGTCCGGGACAGCGCCGCGCTGGCCGGGCTCGGCCTCGGCATCAAGGCGCTGGGCACCAACCCGCGCAAGAGCGCCAAGACCGGCGCGGGAGCCGTTAACGTCCCGGTCACGTTCGGCGGCGTCACATTCCAGCCCGGGGATGTGCTGCACGCCGACGACGACGGCATCGCCCTGCTCCCCTCCAGCTGACCGGGCCTGCTTGTTGATGTTGACTTAGGTCCCCATGGAGGGTGTGCTACTTCAACATCAACAGCGGAATGATCACAAATCAGTGATCAGGTCAGTTGACGCAGGGGATGCCGTCCTTGGGGGCGATCACTGCGCCGCCCTGCGGGCCGGTGGTGGGGATGATGGACGACGGCGACGCGCTGGCGCTTGGCGTCAGCGCGGTGGGGAACACGGTGTTCGCGCCGAGCAGGACCTGGACCGTCCCGGCGGCGGTGGCCGTATCCCGCACGGCGGTCACCCCGAACATCTTGGCGATCACCGCCGCGTTGGCCGACGCGCCCGCGCCGTACAGCACCGACGTGGTTGCCTGAGCGGTGGTGTCGGCCACCGTGCCAGCCTGGAAGCCCTGCTTGGCCAGTGCGGCCGATACCCGCCCGGCCAGGCCAGCCGTGTTGCCGCCGTTGAACACGTCGACCGTGGTCCGGCTGGCCGCGGCCTTGCTGATCGGGGGGACCGTCGGGTGCGGTGTCGCTGTCTTGTGCCCCGGCTGCGGGTAGAACGTGTCGTGCACGATGCGCTGGATGTACGGCACATTGACCACGTTCGCGTCCTGGCCGTCGATGGTCGCGTACCCCTTGATCGGCAGCGTGTGGAAGACGAGGTTCCGGCTGGTCAGGCCGCGCATCTGGGCCGCGAAGTCGAGCAGGTTCCAGCCCGCGTCGGTGATCACGTATCGCTTGGCCACGGACAGCAGGGCGGAGATCTTGGTCAGGCCGCTCAGCGCGCCCTCGGTGCGCAGCTGGTACATGACCGAGTCGATGAACGCCTGCTGCCGGTGGGTGCGGTCCAGGTCGCCGTTGGTCAGCCCGTCCCGCTGCCGGACGAACGAGAGCGACTGGGCCGGGTCCAAGTGCTGGTAGCCCTGGTGGAAGTGGGCGCCGGACTTGGGGTCGTAGACATTGTGGTTGAGGCACACCTCCACTCCGCCGAAGACCTTGGCCAGCTCATAGAACCCGTCCAGGTTGACCTCGGCGAAGTGGTCCACGTGCACTCCGGTGAGCTGCTCCACGGTGGCCACCGCCGCCCGGCGGCCCGCCTCGTTGCCGAGGAAGGCCAGCTGGTCCTGACCCATGCTCGGGTTCTGCTGACGCAGCTTGGCCTGCTGGTAGAACATGCTCACGCCGTAGGCTTGGTCGATCTTCCCGGACTGCTGTGGCCCCACCGTGCCCGCGAAATTGACCCAGTCGTCCCGCGGAATGGAGAACCCAACCGCCTTCTTACCACCCGCGAAAATGTGAATCAGGATCAGCGTGTTGGTGTCATTCCCGCCTTCACCATTTGCCACCGCCTGCGCGTTTCCCGCGTGCAACTTGGCCAGGATGCTGTTGGGCAGGATGTTCCCATTCCAGTCGCGGCGGCTCTCCAGGCCCATGAGCAGGATATTCTGCGCGCCCACCGACGGACCGCTGGCTATTGCGTGCGAGCTGCCGATGCTGGCCACGTCTCGCACCACAAAGTAAGAAAAGCCGCTGATTACCAGGGCCGCCGCGGCGGCCAGGCAGGTCACCGCGTACCACACGCCGGTCAGCCGTCGACGTGCCGGTGACCTGGCATCTTGCCTGTTCAGAGTCCCAGTACGCGACTCCGGGCGCCGCGACGGCGGCCGGCTGCCTCCGTCCTGACCGCCCGTTCCCCGATTTGACGCCGTACGGCTGCGCACCCGCTTCCCCTCCGGGGCCGGCTTGCTAGTATTGCCGCGAAGGCTACCCTCACTTCTCCATCAGTAAAGCTTTGCCGGCCAAACCATTAGGAGTTGTTGGTGGAGCCGCTGCCGCACGACGCAAGTTCCGGCCCGCTGTATCGCGGCGTGTCCGGGCCTTACGACATAGGAGCTTACCGGTATTCGGGCCAGCGGGATTCTGCCGGGGGCGGGAAGTCCGGCGCGGGGCGGCCAGCGCCCGGCCGGGCTCCGCGCTGGTGGGGGTCCCGGCCCGGCCGGCTCGGGGTACTGCTGGTCATCGTAGGCACCCTGGCCGGGCTGGTGGGCACGGTACTGGCGGGCAGCGAGCCCGGTCTTGCCCTGGGTGCGGGCCTGATCGTGGGCACCGTGGCCGGAGCGGTCGCGGTGCGGCCCCAGGCCGCGTATGTGATCATCCCGGTGCCCGCGCTGGCCTATGTGGTGGCGGCCTCGGTGGCCGGATATATCCATGACCACGCGATCGACACGTCCCGCACCGCGCTGGCGGTTGGGCTGACCCAGTGGATCGCGGGCGGCTTCCTGATCATGATCGCCGCGACCCTGCTGGCCATGGCTATTGCCGCGATCCGCTGGCTGGGCAGCCGACATACCGTGCTGTGACGCAATCATTACTGTGGCTGGCATGACTATCGGCTCGCCGCCAATTCCCGGCCAGCCCGGGGCATTTCCTCCGCGCCGGGCGAAATAGGCCGCCGGCCGCCCTTAATCCGCCATTGCGTGGCGAACCGCTGGGTGGCGAACCGCCAGGCCGAGGTCAGCCATCGCGGCGCGTGGCCGTGCTCGGCCCGGTGGAACAGCAGCCACGCCACGGCCAGCGTGGCCGCGAATACCGGCAGCCAGGCCAGCCGCTCGACGATCCACAGCGGGGTGTTGGGGGCGGTGAGCAGGCCGGGCAGCCGGCCGATCAGCGATCCGGCCAGGTTCACCGCCAGGAACGCGGACTGGTGCCAGAGGAACAGCGTCATCGCGGACAGGTTGGCCAGCGCGATGGCGGCCCAGGCCAGCGGGCGGCGCATCAGCCGGGCCAGCGCGGGCCGCAGCAGCAGGACCAGGCCGACCTGGGCGATGCCGAACGTGACCGCGGCCAGCGTGGGCGGGTTCAGGTTGGAGATGTGCTGGCCGTTCACCCCGACCATGCTGGCCGGGTAGCCGGCCCAGGTGATCAGCAACGCGGTGGCGGCCGTCCCGCCCGCCAGCAGCGCGGCGGGCACCTTCCAGCCGCGGAATGAGCCGCGGGCCCAGGCGATGCCGAGCAGGTAGGGCACCAGCCAGCCGGCGCCGACGTTCAGCCAGCCCAGCCAGGCCGGCCCGCCGAGGTGGAACCGGGCCACGTCCACCCCGGCCACCAGGGCGGCGGGCGCCACCGCGGCCCAGGCGCCGAAGCGGCGCACCAGCGCCACCGCGGGCGGGGTCAGCGCGGTCAGCCCGGCGAACACGCACAGGAACCAGAGCGGGTCGAGGACCAGGGTGACCACGGTGTGCACGGTCCCGCCGGGCATCCCGGCCAGCAGCATGGCCGCGGTGAGCGGCACCCAGACCGCGGCCAGCACGGCCACCGGACGGGTCAGCCGGGTCATCCGCTTGCGTAGCCAGGCCAGGTAATTGCCCTTGTAACTGATGGCGGCGGAGTACCCGCCGACCAGGAAGAAGATGGCCAGCGTCTGGAAGAGCCAGGACATCGGGGCCAGCCAGGGCATGGCCTGCAGCGGGCTCATGTCGTGCAGCTTGGTCCCGCTCCCGGAGGGGGACAGCACCAGCGCGGTGACCAGCCAGTGGCCCAGGATCACCCCGGCGATGGCCAGCGCGCGGAGCGCGTCCACGGTGCGGTCCCGGCTGGCCGGGGTGGCCGCGTCGATCCGGGCGGCGGCCGTGCGTAGGCGGCCGGCCGGCCGGGTCAGCTGGGCGGTGCGGGCGGTCATCGGGTCACCTGCCCGGCCTCGCCCAGCGCGATGTAGGACAGGTTGCGCAGCGCGGCGCCGCCCGGGCTGAGGTAGCTGCTGTGCCCGTCGCTGCCGCAGGAGAACCGGCGGGCCCCGAACGACGGCGACATCGGGTCGGCGCCGAAGCCCAGGCCGAGCAGCCGGACGTGCGGCACGTCGCGGATCCAGTCCCCCGATTCACGGCCCGCCCACACCCGGGCGGTGGTGTCCAGCGACCGCACCGAAGACACGTCCATGCCCGGGCTGCCGTACACCGCGATGTCGGTGACCGGCAGGTGCGGCGCGGCCAGCCCGCAGACCACCGAGCCGTAGCTGTGGCAGAGCAGCGCGACCCGGTCACCGTCGCGGGCCAGGCCGGTCACCAGCGGGCGCAGCGCCTGGGCGCCCTGCCCGGCGTTGCCCGAGGTGAGCACGGCCGGGCTGAGCAGGCTGGGGGTGCGGTAGCCGAGCCAGGCGATGATGGCCAGGTGGGCGTGCGGGTCCAGCCGGGCGGTCTCATTGGCCAGCGCCCGCGCCCCGCCGAAGGGCGAGGCGGCGCCGCGGGACGACCAGGTGGCCAGCGAGGTGTCCGAGCCGGGCACCATGATGACCACCCGCCGGGCGGTGGCCAGGTTGCCGAGGACCTGGACCGCCTCGCCCTGGCCGGCGCTGTTGAAAGCGAGGAAGTGACCATGGCGCATCGCGGCCAGGCTGTGCGCGAGAGCGGTGTTGCCGTCCTGGGTGGCCGCCGTCTCGGCGCGGGCGATGGCCCGCGAGCTGGCGGCGTACCGGGCGGACAGCGCCTGGGTGGTCAGGGCCGGCAGCTTCACCGGCGGGTTGGGTGGTGTGCTGGGCAGCACCGCTGCGGTCAGCGCCAGCATTCCGGCGGCTGCGGCGGCGGCGATACCCACGATCCGGCGGCGTCTCATGACGGTGTCCTTCCTGGTCCAGCCGGGTTGCTGGGCAGGAAATTACGGAGCGGCGGGTGTCGTCCGCGTCACGCTGCGGAGCCGTCTTCCCGCGTGCCCCGCAGGTACCGCCGGCTGACCCGGCCGGGTTAGACGACCCCCTACTGGAGTAGGGGCGGCCAGATCCCCCGTCCGGGGCACGAAATTCGGGCCACAGCGCACCTACGCTGAGGACATGAGCAGTCGGGAGCCGCTCCGCGTCTTGCGCAGCCTGGAGGCCGGCGTGACCAACCCGCCGCCGCCGCGCTCGCCGCGGCTGGTCCGCGGGCGGTTCGACCTGGTCGAGCTGGCCGACGTGCTCATCGCCATGATCTGCTTCGCCGTCACGGCGTCCGCGCTGAACGGGCAGAACGCCAGCCATGGCTCCCCGTTCGGCGCGGTGGCGCTGGTCTGCTTTGCGTTCATCGTCAGCGTGCCGCTGGTCGCGCGCACCCGCTTTCCCGCGCTGGCCTGGGCCGGCTTCGCCTTGGCCCTGATTATCACGTCCACCGTGCTCGGCACCCGCGTGCTCTCATCGGCCGTCTACCTGCCCGCCGGCGTCGTGGTCTACGTGCTCTGCCTGTACGCGGTGGCGGTGCGCTGCAAGACCTGGTTCGTGATCTGCACGGCCGTGGTGACCGTGATCGGCGCGCTCTTCATCGACGCGCGGACCGCCGTGGGAGCGCTGCTCGCCGCCATCCCGCTGCTGGCCGGGGCGTACATCCGCTCCCGCCGCAGCAGCCGGGTCGAGCTGGCCGAGCAGGCCAAGCAGCACGAGGGCGAGCGCGCCCTGCTGGAGGAGCGCCAGCGCATCGCCCGGGAGATGCACGACATCGTGGCGCACCACATGTCGGTGATCGCCATCCAGGCCGAGGCCGGGCCTCGCAAGGTCGCCGACCCGCCGCCGGAACTGGTGGAGAGCTTCCGGGACATCCGGGCCAGCGCCCTGGACGGCCTGAGCGAACTACGCCGCCTGCTCGGCGTGCTGCGCACCGGCACCCCGGACACCACACCGCAGCCCGGGCTCGGGCAGCTGACCGCGCTGCTCGACTCGACCCGCAACGCCGGCGTGCCGGTCGGCCTGTCAGTCAGCGGCGTGCCCCGGCCGCTGCCCCAGGGCATGGATCTGTCCGCCTACCGGATCCTGCAGGAAGCATTGAGCAACGCGATGCGTCATGCGCCAGGATCGACCGTGCGGGTGGAAGTCGCCTACTTCCCCAGTTCGGTGGTGATTAAGGTGCGGAACGACCTGAGCCTGGCCGGCAACGGCAACGGCAACGGCCTGGTGGTGGCGGCCGGCCACGGCATCATCGGGATGCGGGAACGGGCCGCCATGCTGGGCGGCCAGCTGGACGCCGGGCCCACCGACGACGGTGGCTTCCTGGTCACCGCCGTGCTGCCGGACGCCAAGGAGCCCGCGGCGGAGCCGAGGTGACCATCCGCGTGGTGATCGCCGATGATCAAGGCATGGTCCGGTCCGGGTTCAGCACCCTGCTGAACAGCGAGCCGGACATCGAGGTCATTGGCGAGGCGGTGAACGGCCAGGAGGCGATCGCCCGCGCCGCCCAGCTGCGCCCGGACGTGATGCTGATGGACGTGCGCATGCCGGTGCTGGACGGCTTGCAGGCCACCCGGGAGATCACCGCCGTACCGGGCGCGCCGAAGGTGCTGGTGCTGACCACGTTCGACCTGGACGACTACGTGTACCAGGCGCTGCGCTGGGGGGCGAGCGGGTTCCTGCTCAAGGACGCGTCGGCCCGGGAACTGGCCGACGCGGTCCGGATCGTCGCGGCCGGCGACGCGCTGCTGTCCCCCGGGGTGACCCGGCGGCTCATTGCCGAGTTCGCCCGGATGGGCGCGCCCCGCGGGCCGAGCCGGGACAGCCTGGATGGCCTGACCGAACGCGAGTGCGAGGTGCTCGCCCTGGTGGCCCGCGGCATGTCCAACGCGGAGATCGCGGGCCGCCTGGTCGTCGCGGAGCAGACCATCAAGACGCACGTCAGCCGGATCCTGATGAAGCTGGGCCTGCGCGACCGCACCCAGGCCGTGGTGCTCGCCTACGAGACCGGCCTGGTCCAGCCCGGCGCATGAGGAGAGAGAGCAAAGAGGCCGCGTTCGCCGCGGCCGTGGCCGGGGTGCTGGCGGCCTACAACAACACCGGCGGCGAGTCGCCGTACCGTCAGCGCTGGTACCCGGTCACCAACCTGGGTGCGGCCGGCGTGCTGCTGGCCGCCGCGGCCACCAGCGGGCTGACCGCCGCCGACCTGGGCCTCACCCGGGACCGGGTGCCCGCCGGGCTGCGCTGCGCGGCCGGGCCCGCGGCCGCGCTGGCGGCAGGCTGGCTCACACTGGCCGTCACGCCGGCCACCCGCCCGGTGCTGGCCGACCGCCGTATCACCGGTCTGACCTGGCCCCAGGTGGCCTACCAGGTCACGGTGCGCATCCCGGTCGGCACCGTGCTGTGGGAGGAGACCGCGTTCCGCGGCGTGCTGCAGGCCGCGCTGCGCCGGGTGCTGCCCGGCCCGGTCGCGATCGCGGTGGCCAGCGGCGTATTCGGCATCTGGCACATCCGGCCGACGATCGCCGCGCTGCGCATCAACCAGGTAGAGACCGGCAGCCGGGCCGGCTGGGCCGGGGTGGCCGCCGCGGTGGCGGGCACGGCCACAGTTGGTGGGCTTTTGTCCGGGTTTCGGCATCGCTCGGGTAGCCTGGCCGCGCCGGTGCTGTTGCACCTCACCGCGAACTGCGGTGCCGCGCTGGCCGCCCGCGCCGTGGCGGGTGCCTGCCGCTGAGCCGCACCTGAACCAGGAAACCGGCTGGGTCTGGATAAGCACTGGCTGAGCTACCCGGCCAGCTAGACCTCTTCCGGGTGCTTCGGCGCCTCCGGCGCCCGGTCCGGCACGCTGTCCGGCGCCTTCGGCGCGGGCAGCACCCGGCCCGGGGTACGGCGGCGCAGGTCGCCGGTGGCGGTAATACGCAGGTCGTGGCTCTTCTCCCGGAGATCGTGACTCTTGTCCCGGATGTCGCTCAGCGCGGGCGCCCGGGCGACCAGGACCACGCCCGCGATCAGGGCCACGATGCCCGCCCCTTGGAGCGCGAGCAGCGGCGGGGTGATGCGGATCACGTCACCGAAGACGACCACCCCGAGCAGGATGCCGACCACCGGCTCGCCGGCGGTGACGCCGGGCAGCGCGGCGTGCAGCGGCGCCGCGCTGAACGAGCTCTCCATCAGCCACAGGGCCAGCAGCGCCGCGGCCGCCAGTGAGTAGGCCGGCCAGCTGGTCAGCACCGCGCCGATGCCGTGGTGGTCGAAGATGAGCAGGGTGCTCCGGGTCAGCGCGTCGGAGATGCCCCAGATCAGGCCGGCCGCCAGGCCGGTGAGGGTAGCCCGCCGCTGGCCGGTCCGGCGCAGGCCGGCCCGGACCAGCAGCAGCGCGATGAAACCGATGGCCGCGGCGGCGGGCCAGTACGCGGCGGACCCGATGTGATCCCCGCCGGCGCCGACCAGGCGGGCGGCCGACAGCGCGCCGACCCCGGAGGCCAGCAGCACGGCGCCGATGATTTCCGACTTCTGCGGCCGTACCCCGGACAGCGGGATCGCCACCAGCAGGGCCCAGAGCAGGTTGGTGGCCAGCAGCGGCTCGGCCACGGTGAGCTGGAGGTTGTCAAAGGTATAGCCGGACAGCGCGTAGCCCGCCGTCATCACCGCGATGCCGGCCAGCCAGACCGGCTGCCGGATCAGCTGCGCGATCAGCTTCAGGTGCAGGAAGTACTTGGTCGGTTCCTGCTCCGCGGCGCGCTGCTGCAGCACGAAGCCGGTTCCTACCAGCAGCGCAGCACACAACGCGATGGCGATATGCATCAGGCCACCACGTCAGGGTTCACCGCGTCGTCCCCGCCTGGGCACCACGATCGGATGCCTCTGCTTCATTGTGCCCCGCACCCGGGATGCATGCGTCACCCCGGCAGGTAAGCGGGGTACTGGCCGGCCCAGAACGCTGGCCCCAGGCCGGCCAGCGGTCATCCGGTCGTCAACCTGCGCCGCGCACCCGGAAGAACATCGTCGGGTGCCAGAACGCGTTCGTGGCATGCCAGCCGATCAGCGTGCCGGTCTCCAGCGCGCCGAACGTGTGGCCAGGACGGACGAAGAACTCGACGTGCCCGGTGCCGTAGAAGGCCAAGTCGCCGCGGCGCGCCTGGGATTCGCTCTCCTGGATCAGCTTGCCCGAGTCGAGCATCTGGGTCGTGGTCCGGCCGAAGTAGATGTGCCACCGCGCGTACGCGGCCTCTACCAGGCCGGAGCAGTCGAAGCAGCCGGGGCCGGTACCGCCCCAGCAGTACGGGTGGCCGGCCGTGTGGTGGTAGGCCCACAAATAAACCGCCAGCCGCGGGGGTCTGGTACCCGCGCTGGCGGCTTGCGGTGCGGTAGCGAGGGGAATCGCCAGCAGCGCGGCCAGGGCCAGGGGAAGGAGCAGGAAACGGAGGAAAATGGGATGCTTGCCCACGACGGGGCTCCCAGATAAGAGGGTGCTTCGGCTGCGCCGGCCACGGGTTCACGGTGACGGGCGAACTCAGCCAAAAAGCCCAACAAGACCAGGACCTTAGCGAAATAGGCGCGGAAAAACTGGCATTTGCGGACATCCGAAGTGTCGCCAGTCACCCGCGGGCGGGTCTGGTCCGCGGCTCCGGACCGACCTAGGGTGACAACCAGGGTCACCGTCAACTGGGCGTCAGGAGCGGACTATGAAGACCAGAGCTGCGGTTTTGCGCGGAACAGGCCAGGACTTCGAGATCACCGAACTGGACCTGGATCCGCCCAAGGCGGGCGAGGTGCTCATCCGCTACGTGGCCGCGGGCCTGTGCCATTCTGACGAGCATCTGCGGCACGGCGACATCGTGCCCCGGTTCCCGCTGGTCGGCGGGCACGAGGGTGCCGGGATCATCGAGCAGGTCGGCGAGGGCGTCACCCGGCTGCAGCCCGGAGATCACGTGATCTGCTCGTTCCTCCCGGTCTGCGGGCACTGCCGGTGGTGCTCGACCGGTAAGTCGAACCTGTGCGACCTGGGCGCCACCATCCTGGTCGGAACCCTGCCGGACGGTACCTTCCGGTTCCACGGCGGCGGCGAGGACTTCGGTGGCATGTGCATGCTGGGCACGTTCTCCGAGCGGGCCGTCATCTCGGAGAACTCGGCCATCAAGGTGGACCCGGACCTGCCGCTGGACAAGGTGGTGCTGATCGGCTGCGGGGTGCCGACCGGATTCGGCTCGGCGGTGCACGCCGCGGAGACCGAGCCGGGCGACACCATCGCCATCTACGGCATCGGCGGGATCGGCATCAACGCCGTGCAGGGCGCAGCGCTGGCCGGCGCCCGGAACGTGGTGGCCATCGACCCGCTGGCCAACAAGCGGGAGATGGCCGAGCAACTCGGCGCCACGCACTCGGCCGCCACCGCCGAGGAGGCCCAGCAGCTCATCACCGAGCTGACCCGCGGGGTCGGCGCGGACAAGGCCATCGTGACCGTCGGCGTCGTCAACTCCGAGGTGGTGACCAACGCGTTCAACGCGATCCGCAAGGGCGGCACGGTGGTGGTGACCGGGCTAGCCGACCCGACCAAGAACACCATCGAACTGCCCGGCGCGATCCTGACCCTGTTCGAGAAGCGCATCCAGGGCAGCCTGTTCGGGTCCGGTGACCCGTTCCACGACATCCCGCGGATGGTGGAGCTGTACCAGGCCGGTGATCTGAAGCTGGACGAGCTGATCACCAGCACATACACCCTCGACCAGGTCAACCAGGGGTACCAGGACCTGCTGGACGGCAAGAACGTCCGCGGCGTGATCCTGTATGACAGTCCCTGACCCGCCGATCGTCGGCCTGGGCCGGGAGCGCGAGGTGCTCACCGTCGCGCTGCAGGCCGGCCGGCACGTGGTCATCGAGGGACCGCCCGGCACCGGCAAGTCCACGCTGCTCCGGGACATCGCCCGGCAGGCCGGCCGGGCGGTGGTGTTCGCCGAGGGCAACGCCGAGCTCACCCCGGCCCGGCTGATCGGGCAGTACGACCCGGCCCAGGTGCTGGCCAGCGGCTACGTCCCGGCCAGCTTCACCGACGGCCCGCTGCTGCGGGCCATGAGGTCTGGTGCGCTGCTCTACCTGGAGGAGTTCAACCGGGTCCCGGAGGAGACCCTCAACGTGCTGATCACCGTGCTGGCCGAGGGCGAGATCGCGGTGCCCCGGCTGGGCACGGTGCAGGCCGACCCCGGGTTCCGGCTGGTCGCCGCCATGAACCCGTTCGACGCGATCGGCACCGCACGGGTCAGCCACGCGATCGCCGACCGGATCTGCCGGGTCGTCCTCGGCTACCAGGACGCCGCCGCGGAACGGGCCATCACCACGGCCGTCACCAGCGTGAACGGCCAGGTGGTGGACTTCGCGGTGACGCTCACCCGGGCCACCAGGGAGCACCGCGACGTGCGGATGGGCTCGTCCGTACGCGGCGCCATCGACCTGGTGCTGCTGGTCACCGGGCTGGCCGAGCTACGCGGCGAGGACGGCCTGACCCGGCCGACCGCGCGGGACGCCGCGCACGCGTCACTGTCCGGCCGGATCCGGCTCTCCGACGGCTGCGACCGGACCCCGGAATCGATCCTCGATGAGCTGCTCGACGCGCTCTGGGGGCCCAGCCCGGACGGCCGAAAAAAAGCTGATCGCCTGCCCACCGGGGCAGGCGCCGGACAGCGGCCCGCATCCGGTTCCGCGCTGCGCCGCGACCGGGCCGATGGCCGCGCCCGGCGCACCATGGGCCGGGCCGAATTGGCCGCCCGGCACGCCGCGCTGGACACGGTCTCCCCTGCCGTCGGCCAGCTGGACGAGGACGCGTTCGCGCAGCTGCTGGCGGCCGACCCGGACGCCGCGCTGGCCCTCCTGGCCGACCTGGCCCGGGCCACCGACCAGCGGCTGCGTGAGGCCGCCCAGCGGCTGGCCGCACGGGTGTTCTTCCGGCTGGCCCGGGCGGGCCAGCGGCCGGCCCGCGGCACCCGGCGGCTGGCGGCCGGCCGCGCGGACGGGGATCTCGACCTGGACCGGACCCTGGACCGCTGGTCCGGGCCGTGGCCGCCGCGGGACGCCGACCTGGTCACCCGGTCCTGGTTCGCGCACCGCCGGGCACTCTGCCTGCTGATCGACAGCAGCGGGTCGATGTCCGGGCTGGCCGTCGCGATCGCGGCGGTAGCCGCGGCCAGTGTGGTGCTGGCCAGTGACGGGCGGCTGCAGCCCGGGATCGTGGCGTTCAGCGGCCAGGCCCGGGTGCTCCAGGCACAGGGCGCCAGCCGCCCGGCCGGCCGGCTGATCGGCGAGCTGGTGGCGCTGCGTGGGCACGGTCTGACCGATCTGGCCGCGGCGCTGCGCGCGGCGGCCGCGCAGCTGGCCACGGCACCGGCCAGCGAACGGGTGGCCGTGCTACTGTCCGACTGCCTGCCGACCAGCGGCGCTGACCCGGCACTGGCGTTGCGTGGGATAAATACCTTGCATGTGCTGTGCCCGCGGCCTTCCGCGGAAGCGGAACGTGCCGCCGCCGCGCTGGCCCGCCGCGGCGGCGGGCTGTGCCAGCCGGTGCGCGGGCTGCCCGACGTGGCCCCCGCGCTGACCCGCGTGCTGTCCTGGAGTGATCGATGAACAGTGCCGCAAAAAGCAACACCGTCACCTGGTACGACGTGCTGGGCGTGCTACCGGACGCCAGCCAGGATGACGTCCGCGCCGCGTGGCAGGCGAGACGGGAGGCGCTCGCCCCGGGCCTGCTCGACGGCGCCCCGCCGGGTGTGCTGGCGGCGGCGGACCGGGCGGTGCAGGCGGTGGACGAGGCCGGCCGGGTGCTCGGCAACGACGCCACCCGCACGGCGTACGACGCGGACATCGGCGTCGCACGGCCCGGGGAAGGCCTGGTCAAGCCCGGGTCGGGGCCGACCGGGCCGAACGTCACCCTGGGCAAGCGGTGGACCACGGCGGACGAGCAGGCGCTGCAGGACCCGGTCCGGCCGACTCACGTGGCAGCGCCGGATGTCGGTGGGCTGTTCTACCGTGCCTGTGTGGAGGTGGCCGGCCGGGCCGGCCTGCACGTGGCCTCGGTCACGCTGACCGCGCACCCAATGCCGGTGGAAGGTCTGGTCGTGGCGCAGGAGCCAGCGCCTGGCCAGCGGGTGCACACCGGCAGCACGCTCACCGTTCAGCTGTGGCACCCGGCCGAGCCGGGCAGGTAGCGGAGTTAGCTGACCGGGCCGAGCAGCCGGGCGGCGATGGGCTGTTCCTGGTACCCGCCAGAGCCGTCCGGTTCGACGTGCCAGGCCCGCTTGCCGGGCAGGATGGACACCGCCTCGTGCAGAACGGTGCCGGTGTAGTGCAGGCCGACGCCGTCCTCGCTGGCGTAACCGGCGGGCAGCAGGCCACCGCCGACCATCCGCCGGTACACGGCGCGGCGCGGCTGGCCGGTGAAATCGTCGTGCACCCCGTTGCTGTAGGGCAGGAACCCCAGCCCGTCGGTGAACGGGTCGAGCTTGTCCCGGTAGGAATCGGTTGGCCCGCCCAGGTGCCAGCACAGGCTGCCCGCGCTCGGGCCGGCCAGCAGCACACCGGCTTCCCAGCACTCCCGCATGATCGCCGGGAGGCCGTGCGCCCGCCAGACGGCCATCAGGTTCACCACGCTGCCCCCCTCGACCAGGAGG
Organism: uncultured Actinomycetes bacterium; assembly: GCA_963814645.1. GTDB lineage: Bacteria > Actinomycetota > Actinomycetes > Streptosporangiales > Streptosporangiaceae > RYN-230. The sequence goes on from CAWFDX010000001.1 coordinate 315,882, forward strand.
ACGTGCTGGCGCAGTAAGTGCGCCCGGACGTCGGGCACGCTGGGCTGCGGGAACAGCCGCAGCACGGTGAACTCGGCAGCCGGCGCGGCGCTCGCGAACCGGGCCGTCTGGCCGTCGATGGCCCGCTCCGCGTCGCCGGTCGCGGTGGGCAGGTAGCAGACCCGGACCGGCCCATCCGCGGCCGCCAGGCTCAGCGCGTGCTGTACCAGCCGGAACGACCCCAGCCCGCCCGGCGCGGCGTCCAGTACCCCGGAGTAGGCGAGGATCCGCCGGTCCGCGTCGGTCACCCGGTCATCCTAGGACCGGGTGACCGGCGCGGTTCCCTAGTGGGTGCTGAACGTGCTGGTCATCGTGATCAGCAGGCTGCCCAGCCTGGCGCGCGGCCGCGGCGGGCTGGCCGTCTACGCTTGGCGGACATGGCCCACCCGGCTCCGCTCGCGCCCCGGCTCATCGCGGTCAACCTGGCCGCCTGCCTGCTGCTGCTGGTGCAGTTCCTGCTCGGCATGGTGGCCAACCTGTACGTCACGCTGCCCGCGCACCATCCCGGGGCCAACGCCAGTAACTACTTCGCTGGGATCGGCTCCGGCCTGGGCTGGGTGATTGGGCAGGGCCCGGGCTGGGCCGCCGCGCACGCCGCGCTCGGCCTGGCTCTGGCCGTCGCGGCGCTGGCCAACATCGTCTTCACCTGGCGCCGGGGCGGCCGGCTGGTCATCGCGACCGCCGTGCTCGGCGCGCTGTTCATCATCGGTGCCGGCTTCAACGGCGCCAGCTTCGTCAACTACGGGCACAACATCAGCTCGCTGATCATGTCTGTGCTGTGGGCGCTGGCCGTGGTCTGCTATCTCACCGGCCTGTATCTGGTGGCCCGGCCGCTCCGCCGGTAACGCCGCGCGGCCGGTAACCCAGTTGCCGCTAGCGGCCGGCCGGGCGCAGACTGGGGCTGATGCGTCCCTTCACTTGAGCCTGACGCGCTCAGATCTGCGCCCGGGCCGCTGGCCGATCAGGCCAGCGGCGGGGCGGTCGTGTCGTCCGTCGGCACCGGGCCGACCGTGAGCCTGGAGCGCCCCGGGCACCCCCTGGCACCCGGGGGCGTCAGCCCCCAACACGGGAGACACGTGATGCCCAACCGCAACGAAGAACTGATCCGGCAGGCCTACCGGGCCTACACCAGCGGCGACCTCTCCGGCCTGCTCGACCTGGTCGATCCGGACCTGGAGTGGACCTATCTCGATCCGGCCTTCGCCGATCCCCGGCCCGCGACCTGCCACGGCCGGGACCAGCTCCGGATGGCTCTGCAGCGGCAGGCCAGCCAGGGCCTGGCCGCCCAACTGGAAGAGGTGGTGGCCAGCGGGGACACCGTGTTGGTAGTGATCCACTAGCCCGGCCTGGATCGGCTGCGCGTCCGGCAGGGACACGACCGCAACTACCTGGTGCTCACCCTCGGCCAGGACCGCATTATCAAGATGCGCGCCTGCCGGGACCGGGCTGAGGCCCGCGCCCTGGCCGGCCTCAACCCAGATTCTTAGCCCGAACGCCACTGCCCGCCCGGTCACCCGCCGCCCAGCGCGGCCGCCAGTCGGTCGGCTAAGCGGCGGTGGCCTGGTTCTCCAGCGACCCGGGGGCCGGCCGCGTGGCGGATGGGCGCGCCGGAGGGGTGGTGCCTGTCCAGCAGTGCGGGCATCCCGGGCCGAATGCGCTATGCAGATGGGCGCAGTCCCTGGACCGCGCGGTCACGCCGGCGGCACCAGCCGCGGCCCTGGTCTGCTGGCTGCTCTGTTCCATCACCGGGCGCCACCTCGCACTCCCCGGCGCCGGTGAGCGGGGCAGCCCACCGCGCCGCCGGCCCTCAGCTTCCCAGCTGGCGGCACTTCAATCACGCCGCCACGCGGCCGGCCCCAGACTCTGTACCGGGACTAGAACAGGTTCTAGTCTGAGCGCATGCGGCACGGCATCGTCCTGTTCACCTGCGATCGCGGGATCACCCCCGCCGCGGCCGCGAAGGCGGCCGAGGACCGCGGCTTCGACACGTTCTACGTGCCGGAGCACACGCACATCCCGGTCCGGCGGGCGGCCCCGCACCCGGGCACCGGCGGGGCGGCGCTGCCCGACGACCGGTACCTGCGCACCCTCGACCCGTGGGTATCGCTGGCCACCGCGGCCGCGGTGACGGCCCGGATCGGGCTTGGCACCGCGGTCGCGCTGCCCACCGAATCAGACCCGATCACGCTGGCCAAGACGATCGCCACCGTGGACCACCTGTCCGGCGGCCGGGTCATGGTCGGCGCCGGGTTCGGCTGGAACACCGACGAACTCGCCGATCACGGTGTGCCGGCCGGAGAGCGGCGCGAGGTGCTGGCCGAGTGTGTGGCGGCCATGCGGGCGCTGTGGACCGAGCCGGAGGCGGCCTACGACGGGAAGTTCGTGTCGTTCGGCCCGTGCTGGGCGTTCCCCAAGCCGGTGCAGGCACACCTGCCGCTGATCATCGGCGCGGGCGGCGGCCCGCGGACGTTCGAGTGGATCAGCAGGCACGCCGACGGCTGGCTGACCACGCCTGGGGAGCAGGACATCGGCGGCAAGGCGGCCGCGCTGCACCAGGCCTGGGCGGCGGCAGGCCGGGCCGGTGCGCCGGATATCCGGGTGCTGGTCAGCAGCAAGCCGTCCGCGGCCGACATCGCTGCCTGGGCCGGGGCCGGGGCCACCGAATGCCTGTGGGGCGTGCCGGACGGCCCGGCCGCGGCGGCCGAGGCGTATCTGGACCGGCTGGCGGCCCGCGTGGTGGCCTGGCGGTGACGCCGGGGACGGGCCGGGCTGGCTGCGCGGTGCCGGCCGCGCTGCCCGCGTCGGTGCTGGCGGGCGACGCCGGCGGCTACGACGTGGTGGTCATCGGCTTCGGCATCGCGGGCGGGTGCTCCCCGGCGACACCCAGGGCGCCCGGCTGGTCATCGACCTGCTGCGGGAGCGGATCGCGGAGACCGGCGCCGAAGTCCGCTACGAGACCGGTGCGACCAACCTGGTTACCGCCGGATCGGCTGGTGTGGTCGGCGTGGCCTGGCGGTCGTTCGGCGAGACCGGGCTGGTCCGGGCCGGTGCCACGGTGATTGCCGCGGGGGGCTTCGTGATGAACCCGGACATGGTGGCGCGGTACACGCCGGTACTCGGCGGGAAGCTGATCACGCTCGGCTCGAGCTACGACGACGGGCTGGGCATCCGGCTCGGCATGTCGGTGGCCGGCGACGTCGCGCACATGGACGAGGCGTTCATCACCGCGCCGTGCTACCCGCCCGCGCGGCTGATCACCGGGCTGATCGTCAACTCGCGCGGCGAGCGATTCGTGGCCGAGGACTCCTACCACGCCCGGACCTCGCAGTTCGTGCTGGAACAGGACGGCTCCGCGGCGTACCTCATCGTGGACAGCGCGCACGTGGCGCAGCCGCAGATGCCGCTGGTGCCGTTCCTCGACGGCTACGAGACCGTGCCCGCGATGGAGCAGGGCCTCGGCCTGCCGCCCGGCTCGCTGGACCGCACGCTGGCCCGGTACAACCACTACGCGGCCCGCGGCGAAGACCCGGATTTCCACAAAAGCGCCAGCTGGCTGGCCGCCCAGGACCAGGCCCCGTGGGCGGTCTTCGACCTGCGGCCCGGCCGGGCCCGGTACGCCGGCTTCACGCTCGGCGGGCTGCGCACCACGGTGCACGGGCAGGTGCGGCGCCACGACGGCTCGGTCATCCCGGGACTGTACGCCGCCGGGGCGTGCGCATCGAACATCGCCCAGGACGGCAAGGGTTATGGCTCAGGCACCCAGCTCGGCGAGGGGTCGTTCTTCGGCCGCCGGGCAGGCCGGCACGCGGCTCAGGCGCCGCGGCGGCCGGGCTGAGCCGGGCGGCCTACGTGGCGGCCGCCGCCCATGCGCGCGGATCGAGGCTTCCGTCCACAGCGGCCTGGGCGACGTCGGTCAGGCGGAGGTTGTTGTGGCGGGCATAGGTCCGCAGCCGGGAGAAAGCCTCGGCCAGATTCGGTGCCGGCCCGTTCTGAGATCACGCCCTTGGCCTGCTCGATCACTACCCGGCTGGTCAGGGCGCCGGACAGCTGCTCGTTCAGGCGCTGGGCTTCGAGGCTGGTCTGGTGCTGAACGATGCTGAGCGCGGCCAGGTCGGCGAAGGCCCGGGCGACGATGAGATCTGCCTTCCGCATTGGGGCACCGGAGACGCTGAGCAGGTTCAGCGCGCCGAGTGTCACCTCCCGCAGCCGCAGCGGCAGGGCGGCCGCCGACAGGAAACCGGCCCGGCGGGCGGCGGCGCTGAACGAGGGCCAGCGGTCGGACCGCACCACCAGGTTCACGTGCCCGACTGGCTGCCCGGTACGGAACGCGTCCAGGCACGGACCTTCCTCGGCCTGCAGCTCGAACAGTTCCAGCAAGCGCATCGCCTCGCTGGACGAGGCGACCAGGCCGAGACTCCCGGCCGGGGAGACCAGCATCACCCCGGCGGCGGAGACACCGAGCAGGCTGACGCACCGGTCGGTGAGCCCGGTCAGCAGGTCGACGACGTCGTAGTCGTCAACCAGCGTGTCGGCCATCTCCACCAGGGACTGGACTACATCCGCTTCCCGGGTCATCGCTAACCCCACCTTCCTGCGGCGCGCGCCGGCTCGGCACCGCCGGCTGGGCACCGGACGCTAGCTCGGGTGGTACTTCCGATCTTAACCGCGGGCCCGGCCGCCGCGGCGGGCCCGGGCGGCCCCGGATTCATCCGATCCGGAGCCTGCGCCCGACGACGTCGCGGGCCACGTCGGCGAGCAGGCGGCCGTCGCTGAAGGCGCGGGCCCGTAGCCTGACGAGCGCTTCGGTGACGCTGATCCCCTCCTGGACGGAGACCATGCCGGCCGCGTTGTGCACGACGAAGTGGAAGTCGGCGCCGGCCTCCAGTTCCGCGGCCACCGTGTCCGCGGGCGCGCCGGCCTGGGCTTCCAGCACCCAGCGGGCGGCTATATCCGCCATGACCAGAGCGTTCGCATTCTGTTCGGCGCCGAGCAGGCCGATCCGGGTGCGATACAGGTTCAGCGCCCCGAGGCGCACCGTGCCGACCCGCAGCGGGAACCCGAACACCGCCCGTACGCCCGCCTCCAGCACCGGCGCGCTGAACGCCGGCCACCGGTGCGTGACCGGGTGCGCCAGGTCAGGCTCGGTCACCACCCGGTCTTGCTGGTAGGCGTCCACGCACGGACCCTCGCCCAGGGTGTACTGCAGTTCCTCGATGAGCTGGCTCACCTCGTTGCTGGTGCACAGCGACCCCCGTGGGATGTCACCCGACATGAGCATGACCCCGGCCCCGTCCACCTGGACGATCCCCGGGCAAGCCACGCACAGCCGGGCCGCTGACCAGTCGTCCCCGCCGTCCGCCAGCTCAGCCATTATCCGCTGCAGCCTGTCGCTGGGCACGTCAGCGATCCGGTCCCAGGCGCAGGCCCTGGATGCGGCCCGCGGCATGACGGCGATCGTTCACCTGCCGGCTCCTCCGTGAGATTAAGGAAAGCGTCAGCAGGGTCTGGGACAAACGCCGCTCCGGGCCCGGCGCGGCGGGCCTCTCCCGGGCCACGCTACGCCATCACCGGGTCGGCGGCCCAAGATCAAAGACAATGTCCCGGATGTCCCGGATGGCGTGGTCCAGTTCGTCAACGGCCTGGTAGATCTCGCGGGCACCCCGCTGATCGCCAACCAGGCCCAGCGCCAGTTGCAGAGTCAGCCCAGCCGAGAAGATCCGCTGGATGACGACGTCGTTCATGCGCTCGGCGATCCGATCGCGATCTTCGAGGAGGTACTGGGTCATGTCGGCTGGGCTGATCGCGGCCGGCGCCGTAGCCGTGGCCACGGCAGCGGGGAAGGTGACTGATCCGTTCATGGCTCGCGCTCCTGGTCGTGGCCCGGAGGGGTCGGGCCGTGCCACCAGGGTCTGGAGCGGCGCGGTTGCCCGCATCCAGCTCCGGTTCGGCGCAAGAGGTTGCGGGCAGTCCTGTCGGCTACGTTACGCCCCAGGCGCCAGCACGGGTAGCCGGGGCGGTCACACTGCGTGGGCTGGGCCCTTTCCATCCGCGCCGGGGCAGGGTAGCGTTAACCGCGTTGCTCCGGACCCAGGCAGCTATATCCATTGGCACGCTGTGGATATAGGGCGTGGGCCGGTTTTTTTGTGCCCGGAAACGTCGGCATGAGCAGTACGGGGCGCGACAGTGGGGGCTCGGGGGCGGGCCTACGCACGCGGTCGGCCAGTCAGGCCGGCCGCGTGGGTGGGCGCCCCGCCGCTAGCTGTCCGGCAGCCGCCATAGCTGGACGCTGCGCGCCGCGGCATCCAGGATCAGCTGCGCGTCCATGCTGGCCCGCGTTTCCGGGATGCCGAACTCTGGCCACTCGGCGACGAACTCCAGCGGGCCAGCCGGTGGCAGCGGCCACGCCCACCACCGGGAGAGCATCGAGCGCGGGCCGCGGCCGCCCATGAACTCGCGCAGGATCGGGCCGTCCGGCTGCTCATCGGCGTCCGGCCCGGGGCCGCCGCGCTGGCCAACGACCTTGCGCCCGTCGGGCCACTGGAGCCCGAGCCGGAGCGACCTGCTCGCGCCCGGCCCCGGCGGGCCAGGGGGCGGAGGCTGCTCGGCACCGTTGCCGCCGGGCCGGAACCGGGCGGTCAGGAAGATCTCGAATCCGGCCGAGTAGGCCGCTATCCCGGTCACCGCCACCGCCGCCCGGTCGGTCCGGCCCAGCGGCAAGGTGTCCAGGTGGACTATCCCAGGCAGCTCCGCGTCCGGCAGGTCCCACGGATGATGGATCCGCGGCTCTGGCCGCGGAGCTGGCATGTCCTCGAAGAAGCTCATGCCAGCCATGGTTGCCCGCGGCGCCGTGGCGCACCATGGGCTGGCACCCACCTCGGCGGGTAGGTCTCGGCCTACCCGAGCCGGTAGTCCTGCTGGGTCTGGGTGTAGCTGATGAACTCGTCCAGCGCGGCTGGGTTGGCCATCGCGTTCACGTTGGCCGCCTCTTCCGGGGTCATGCCCTGCAGGATCCGGCGCACCGGGACTTCCATCTTCTTGCCGGTCAGCGTGACCGGGATGGCGCCTACCTGGATGATCCGGTCCGGTACGTGCCGCGGCGTGTACTCGGTGCGCAGCCGGGCGCAGATCTTGTCCCGGAGTGCGTCGTCCAGCACGTGGCCCTCGGGCAGGGTGACGAACAGCGGCATGAAGAACCCACCGCCCGGCAGGTCCAGGTTGATGATGAGGGCGTCCTCGATCTCCGGCACGGAGGCGAGCACCGCGTAGATCTCGGCGGTGCCGATGCGTATCCCGTGCCGGTTCAGCGTGGCGTCGGACCGGCCCAGCACGAAGCAGCCGCCCCTGGTGTTGATCCGGAAGAAGTCACCCTGCCGCCAGGCGCCCGGGAAGTCGGCGAAGTAGGCGGCCCGGTACCGGCTGCCGTCGTGATCGCCCCAGAAGCCGACCGGCATGGACGGCATCGGCGCGGTGATGACGAACTCGCCGACCTCGCCGGTGACCGCCTCGCCGCGCTCGCTGAACGCATACGCGGCGACCGCGAGGTGCCGGGCCTGGATCTCCCCGGCGTACACCGGCAGCGTGGGCACGCCGCCGACGAACCCGGTGCACACGTCGGTGCCGCCGCTGCCGGTGGCCAGCCACAGGTCGGGCTTGACGTTGTCGTAGAACCAGGCCCCGCAGGCCGCGGACACCGGCGAGCCGGCCAGCATGATGGCGTGCAGCCGGGGCAGCTCGAACCGGTCCCCGGGCACGATGCCGGCCCGCGACATCAGCTCCACGTACGCCGGGCTGGCCCCGAACAGCCGCACACCGGCGTCCTGCGCCACCTGCCACAGCACGTCTGGCGCCGGGTGCGCCGGGCTGCCGTCGAACAGCACCGGGCACACCCCGAGCAGCAGCGAGCTGACCAGGAAGTTCCACATCATCCAGCCGGTGGTGGTGTAGAAGAACATCCGGTCGCCGGCCCGCAGGTCCAGGTGCAGGTGCTGCAGCTTGAGTTGTTCCAGCAGGATCCCGCCGTGCCCGTGCATGATCGGCTTGGGCAAGCCGGTGGTGCCGGATGAGAACAGGATCCACAGCGGATGGTCGAACGGCACCTGCTCGAAGCGGAAGTCCGCGGCCGGCACAGGTGGCCGGTCGAGGGTGGCGGCCCAGCTCACCGCCCATGGGACCGGTGGCTGCAGCCGGTCCGGCTCCAGGTGGGACAGGTAGATGACGTGCTGCAGGCTGCCCAGCGCGTCGATGATCTGGCCGAGCTGGCTGGTGCGCGGGAAGTCCTGGCCCGCGTACCGGTAGCCGTCCGCGCAGAACAGCACCCGGGGGGCGAGCTGGCTGAACCGGTCGATCACCCCGCGCCAGCCGAAATCCGGCGAGCAGCTGGACCAGATCGCGCCGATGCTGGTGGTGGCCAGCATCGCGATGACCGCCTGCGGGACGTTCGGCAGGCAGGACGCCACCCGGTCGCCAGGCCGGACGCCCAGCTCGCGCAGCCGGGTGGCGAGCACCCGCACCTGGCCGGCCAGGGTTTCCCAGGGCAGCCTGGCCAGCGCGGTCTGCTCGCCGCGGTAGAGCAGCGCGTCCTGGCCGGGCCGCTCGTTGCGCAGCACGTGCTCCGCGTAGTTGAGCCGGGCGCCGGGGAACCACTGCCGCCCGGAGAAGTACTGGTCCCGGCCCGGCTGATAGCCGGCCCCCGGCTCGGCGGTGCTGGTCAGCACCCGGCTGGGCGGGGCCGAGGCGTGCACGCCGAACCGGTCCCATATCGCCTGCCAGAACCCAGCCAGGTCGGTGGTGGACCAGTGCCACAGCTCGTCGTAGCTGCCGAACCGCAGGCCGCGCTCCTGGCTGAGCCACGTGGTGAACGCGGCCAGGTTCGTCTCCGCGATCTCGGCCGGACTGGGCGCCCAGAGCAGGTCGCCGTCCGCGGCGGCAGCCACGGTGGGTCAGCCCCAGATGTCCTGGGCGACCTGCACGATCAGCTCGAGCTTGGCCACCTGCTGGTCGTAGGTCAGCTCGTTGCCCTCCACCGTGGAGGAAAACCCGCACTGCCCCGACAGGGCCAGCTGGTCCAGCGGCACGAACCGCGCCGCCTCCGCCACCCGCCGCTTGAGCACGTCCGGGTCCTCCAGCTGCCCGCGCTTGGTCGTCACCAGCCCCAGCACCACCATCTTGCCCGGCGGCACGAACCGCAGCGGCGCGAACCCACCCGACCGCTCATCATCGAACTCCAGGAAGAACCCATCCACCGCCAGCTCACCAAACAGCGCCTCGGCCACGAAGTCATAACCCCCCGACGCCGCCCACGAGGACCGGAAATTCCCCCGGCACAGATGCGTCGTCACGCTCAGCCCAGCCGGCTTACCGGCCAGCGCCGCGTTGACCTGCCGGATATACCGCAGATGCAGATGCTCAGCATCCTCACCCCGCGCCGCGATCTCCGCCCGCTGCACCGGATCATTCAGGTACGCCAGGCTCGTGTCATCAAACTGCAGATACGTACACCCCAGCCCGGCCAGCCGCGCCACCTCATCGGCATACGCCGCCGCCAGATCCGCCCAGAACTCCTCAATATCGGGGTACACACCCGGATCGATCGACGCCGGCCCACCCCGGTAATGCACCATGTTCGGCGACGGGATCGTCAGCTTGGCCACCGACGGGCCAGCCAGCGACTGCAGGTACTGGAAGTCCTCGCCGAAGATCGTCTTGTCCATCCGGAGCTTGCTGCCCACGTGCAGTGCGGCCGGCGTCCACTCGATGTCGCCGGAGGGGTTGTGGAACTTGACGGCCAGGTTCCCCGGCGCCTTGCTGATCCCGCCGATCTGGTAGATGAAGTCCATGTGCCAGGTGGCCCGGCGGAACTCGCCGTCGGTTACCGACTGCAGCCCGGCCCGCTGCTGCATGGCCACCGCGGCGGCGATGGCCGCGTCTTCCTCGGCCCGCAGCTCATCGGCGCTGAGCGGCCGGCCGCGTGCTCGCCCCGCGCGGCGACCAGCGAGGCCGGGCGCAGCAGGCTGCCCACGTGATCGGCGCGGAACGGGGGAACCGTGCGGGCACTCATGCGGACTCCTTCGCGTAGACCACCAGCACGTTCATATATATGACGATTATCGGCCCGCTGTGTACCGAATTCAATTGACGAATAGCGCGTCTGGCGTGAGCGAAAAAACCGTGTGTCTGTTCCCGGCAGCCGCAGAGAGTTCGCTAAGCTGGGAAAATGCCCGCAACCACGGCGCTGCTCGTCGGCCTGGCCGGGGATGGCGCCTGGCCTGATGGCCCGGCTCCCGCGGCGCAGCGGCCGCCGCGGCTGCTGCTCACCCTGCTCGGCGACTACTGGTGGCGCCGCGCCGAGTCGCTGCCCTCGGCCGCGCTGGTCGCGCTGCTGGCCGAGTTCGGCGTCAGCGACTCGGCGGCGCGCGCCGCGCTGAGCCGGCTGACCCGGAGGAAGCTGCTGGTCACGGCCAAGAGCGGGCGGCGCACCGTGGTCCGGCTGAGCGCCCGCGCGGCGCGGGTACTGGACGACGGCGGCGAGCAGATCTTCTCGTTCGGCAAGGTCTCCCAGCCCTGGGACGGGATGTGGAGCCTGGTCGCGTTCTCCGTCCCCGAGCAGCACCGGGCCGCCCGCGACTCGCTGCGCAAGCAGCTCCGCTGGCTCGGCTTCGCCCCGCTGTACGACGGGCTGTGGGTCTCCCCTCGCGATCACGCGGCCGAGGTGCTCGGCCAGCTGGCCGGCCTGGGCATCAGGACGGCCACCGCGTTCCGGGCCCGCACCGTCCCGGGGGTCAGCCCGCCCGGCCTGCCCCAGCAGGCCTGGGACCTGGACCAGCTGCGGGCCCGGTACGACCGCTTCATCAGCCAGGCCAGCGCGCTGCGCGAGCGCACCGTGGCCGGCCAGCTGTCGCCGGACGCGGCGCTGGTCACCCGGACGCGGCTGATGGACGAGTGGCGCACGTTCCCGGAGCTGGACCCGGATCTCCCGGACGAGCTGCTGCCCGACGGCTGGCCCCGGGCCGCAGCCCGGGAGCTGTTCACCACCACCTACGACCTGCTCGGCCCGCTGGCCGCACACCGGGTCCGGCAGATCATCGCCCGGTACAGCCCGGAGCTGGCCCGATTCGCCGCGCACCACAGCTCCGAGCTGCAGACCGCGCCGCCGACCGGCTAGCCAGGCCCGGCTAACCAGGCACCGCGCCGACCGCGGCCAGGATCGAGCCCGCACCAGTCGTCGGCGGCCGGTCGGTGCCCCATTCGACGGTGGTGACCAGGCCCGGCGGCACCAGGTCGAATCCGGCCAGGAAGCCGGCCACCTCGTCCCGGGTGCGCATGATCACCCCGGACGCGGCGCGGTCCCAGTTCCGGGCCACCTGGCTGACGAACTCCGGGTCGTCCAGCACGACACCATGCGACAGGACCAGGTAGCTGCCCGGCGACATCTGCTCCCGGAACGCGGCCACGATGCCCGCCGGATCGTCCTCGTCCTGGATGAAGTGCAGGATCGAGACCATCAGCACGGCCACCGGCCGGGACCAGTCGATCAGCCGCTGGGTCTGCAGGTCGCCGGTGATCTCCGCCGGGCGGCGCACGTCGCGCCCGATGACAGCGGTGTCCGGGCTGTCCAGCAGGCCCCGGCTGATCTCGGCCACCCGCGGGTCGTTGTCCACGTACACCACCCGGGGGCTGGTGATCAGCTCGGCCGCGGTCTGGTGCACCGCGCCGCTGGCCGGGTAGCCGGAGCCCAGGTCGAGGTACTGGGTGATGCCCCGGCTGGCCAGGTAGCGCACCGCGCGGCGGAGGAACGCCCGGTTCTCGATCACCTCGCTGCGGGTGGCCGGGGTCATCGCCACCGCCTGCTCCGCGGCGGCCTGGTCGGCGGCGGAATAGTGCTGCCCGCCTAATAAGTAGTCGTAGATCCCGGCCGGGGTGGGCCGCGCCGGGTCCGGCTCCGGAGACTCAGGCACGGCTCTCACGCTACCCGTGCCCGGAACCGTGGGCTGGGCGCCCTGGGGCCTGGCCGGCCTTGCGCAGTGCGGCCCAGGTGAACGGCTGGATGGCGGCGGCCGGGGTGCGGTGCTCCTCCCGGTCCGCGGCGATCAGCGTCCAGCCGTCCCCGAGCAGCCGGGCCAGATCCGGCGGCCCGTACCGGGCCACCGGCAGGCCGGAGCACTGCGGCGGCCCGTCCGGCGCGAAGCAGCCGATGACCGCGACGGCACCCGGCCCGGTGGCGTCGTCCAGTGCCTGCGCGTAGTGCCGCTGCTCGCCGACGGTGCTCATGAAGTGCAGCACGGCCCGGTCGTGCCAGGCCGCGTAGCGGCGCTCGGGCTGCCAGCCGCGCAGGTCGGCGACCAGCCAGTGCACCTGCGCGGCCCGGGTGCCCAGCTCGCGCCAGGCCAGCCGGATCGCGGCCGGCGAGATGTCCAGCACGGTGACGTCACCGAACCCGCGGTCGAGCAGCGCACCGGCCAGCGGCGACGTCCCGCCGCCGACGTCGATCACACTGTCCACGGCGGTGACCCCGGCCCGCTCCAGCATGGCCAGCGACCTGGCCGGCTCGCGCTGGAACCAGCTGTGCTCCGCCGCGCCCGCCGCGTACATCCCGTCCCAGTGCGCCGCGGTGCCCTGCTCCCCCATCAGGCCATCTTCAGCCGCGGCTGGCCGCCTCGTCCAGCGCGCGGGCGGTCAGCACCCGGGCCAGGTGGGCCCGGTACCGGGCATCGCCGTTCAGGTCGTCCGGTGGGCTGGTGCCCTCGGCCGCGAACGCGGCCGCGTCGCGCGGCGCGGCCCCGCTGGCCAGCGCCTGCTCCACCGCGCTGGCCCGCACCGGCTGCTGGCCCATGTTGACCAGGGCCACCCGGCGACCCTGCACCGCGACCCCGACGATGGCCCAGTCGATGGCCCGCTTGGTGAACTTCTGGAACGACCAGCCCGCCGAGGCCCGGCCCCGCGGGATGCGGATCTCGGTCAGCAGCTCGCCAGGTTCCAGCGCGCTCTCGAACAGGCCCTGGAAGAAGTCCGCGGCCGCGATCTCCCGCTCCCCGAACGGGCCGCGGGCGACCAGCACCGCGTCCAGGGCGAGCACGACCGCGGGCAGGTCGGCGGCCGGGTCGGCGTGCACCAGCGAGCCGCCGATGGTGCCGCAGTGCCGGACCTGCGGGTCGCCGACCTGGCTGGCCGCCTGCGCCAGCAGCGGCAGTTCCCGGGCCAGCAGGCTGTCGCAGGCCAGGTCGTGGTAGCTGGTCAGGGCGCCCACCGCGATGGCGCCGTTGTCGGCGCGGACGTAGCTCAGCTCGGTGAGCCGGCCGATGTCTATCAGCACTTCGGGCACGGCCAGCCGCAGCTTCATCAGCGGCAGCAGGGAATGCCCGCCGGCCAGGAACTTGGCGTCGTCGCCGCCGTCGGCGGCCAGGGCCAGCGCCTCATCCACCGAGCCGGCCCGCTGATAGGTGAACTCTGCCGGGATCAACTCACCTGCTCCTTGCTGGCGGCCAGGATGGCCCGGACGATGTTGTGGTAGCCGGTGCACCGGCACAAGTTGCCTTCCAGGCCCAGCCGCACTTCGTCTTCGGTGGGCGACGGGTTCTCGGCCAGCAGCGACACCGCCGCCATGACCATGCCCGGGGTGCAGAACCCGCATTGCAGACCGTGCTCGGCGCGGAACGCCTGCTGCACCGGGTGCAGTTCGCCGTCCGGGCCGGCCAGCCCCTCCGCCGTGGTCACCGCGCGCCCGTCGGCCTGGGCGGCCAGCACCGTGCAGGATTTCACCGACTGGCCGTCGAGCAGCACCGTGCAGGCTCCGCATGAGCTCGTGTCGCAGCCCACGTTGCTGGCGGTCAGCCCGGCCTGGTCCCGCACGAAGTGCACCAGCAGGGTGCGGTCCGGCACGTCCGCGGTCACCGGGTTGCCGTTGACGGTCACGCTGACCTTCACAGACCCTCCCTCGCCTGGTCGATCGCGGCCCACACCCGGGCCGGGGTGAGCGGCATGTCGATGTGCCGGACGCCGAGGTGGCTGAGCGCGTCGATGACCGCGTTCTGCACCGCGGGCACCGAGCCGATCGTGCCGGCCTCGCCGATGCCCTTGGCGCCCAGCGGGTTGACGTCGGTCGGCGTCTCGCTGCCGACCAGCTCGAAGCTGGGCAGCTCGGCCGCGGTGATCGCGGCGTAGTCGGCCAGCGTGCCGGTCAGCGGGTTGCCGTCGGCGTCGTACACCATCTCTTCCAGCAGTGCCTGGGCCACGCCCTGGGCGATGCCGCCGTGCCGCTGTCCCTCGGCCAGCAGCGGGTTGAGCACGGTCCCGGCGTCGTCCACGGTGATGTGCCGGACCAGCCGGACCTTGCCGGTCTCGGTGTCCACCTCGACCACCGCGACGTGGCTGCCGAACGGGAACGTGGGCGCGCCCTCGGTGTACTGGACCGCGGCCACCAGGCCGTCTGGCCCGGCGTGGCTGGCCACATCGGCCCAGCTCCGGCCCGTGCCCGGGTCACCCCGCACCTGCCAGTGCCCGGTGTCACTGTCCAGCTCCATGTCCGCCTCGGCCGCCTCGATCATGTCCGCGGCGACCCGGCGGGCCTGCTCCTTGATGTCCTGCGCGGCCTTGTGCACCGCGACCCCGCCGAGCTGCAGCGACCGGGACGCATAGGTGCCGACCCCTTCCGGGATCGCGTCGGTGTCGCCGTGCACCACGGTCACCTGGTCCATTGGGATGCCCAGCTCGGCCTGGACCAGCATGGCCCAGGCGGTGTGGTGTCCCTGGCCGTGCGCGGAACTGCCGGTGTAGCAGGTCGCGGTGCCGTCGCCGTGCACGACCAGCCGGGCCGTCTCGCCGGCCGCGGCGTCTGCGGCGGTGATCTCCACGTAGCTGGCCAGCCCGATGCCGAGCTGCACCACCTCGCCGCGCCCGCGCCGCCGGGCCTGCTCGGCCCGCAGCTCGGCGTAGCCGGCCGCGGCCAGCACCTTGTCCAGGCCGGTCACGTAGTCCCCGCTGTCGTACACCGCCCCAGTCGGCATGGTGTGCGGGAAAGCGTCCGGCGCGATCAGGTTCCGCCGCCGCACCTCGGCTGGGTCCGCGCCGATTTCGGCGGCGAACAGGTCGATGGCCCGCTCGATGGCGGCGGTGGCCTCGGGCCGGCCCGCACCGCGGTAGGCGGAGATCGGGGTGGTGTTGGTCAGCAGCACCCGGTATGCCGTCTGCACTTGCGCGATGTCGTACGGGCCCGCCGCCATCAGGCTGGTCAGCGTGGGCAGGAACCCGCTCATTCGCGGGTAGGCCCCGGTGTCCTGGATGATGTCTATCCGGTAGCCGAGGATCCGGCCGTCCTTGCGCCCGCCGATCGTGACCGACTGCCGCTGCGCCCGGCCGTGCGTCATGCCGACCAGGTTCTCGCTGCGGGTCTCGGTCCAGCGCACCGCCCGGCCGGTGCGCCGGGCCGCCCAGGCGACCGCGAGCACGTCCCGGTCCACGCCGACCTTGGCGCCGAACCCGCCGCCCACGTCCGGGGTGATCACCCGGACGTCGTTTGCATCCAGGCCAAGCACCAAGGCCAGGATGAACCGGCTGATCTGCGCGTTCTGCGTGCTGACCCAGACGGTCAGCCTGCCGTCCGCCCAGTTCGCCGCCGCGGCACGGCCTTCCAGCGGCACCGGGGCCAGCCGCTGGTTGACGATGTCCTGGCGGACCACCGCGTCGCAGCCGTCGAACACGCTGTCGTCGGCGGCCGCGCCCATCGCGACGGCCACGTTCGACCCGGTCTCCGGGAACAGTAATGTCCTGGTGTCCGCCACCGCGTCGAACCCGATCACCGCGGGCAGCGGCGTGTAGTCCACGCTGACCAGCTCGGCCGCGTCCTCGCCCTGGTAGCTGTCGTCGGTCAGCACCATGGCCACCGGCTCGCCGACATACCGCACCCGGCCGATGGCCAGCGGCGGCTCGGCGTACGGACCACCCATCGGCAGCGGCGCGCCCTCGCTGCCCGGCTCGCTGGGCGGCGGGGGCGGCGACAGGTCGTCCATGTCCTGCGCGGTGAACACGGCCACCGCGCCGGGCGCGCCCAGCGCCGCGGACGCGTCGACCCCGGCGATCTCGGCGTGCGCCATCGGGCTGCGTACGAACGTGACCCGGGCCGCGCCGATCAGCTCCGGTAGCCGCAGGTCCTCGACGTAGGTGCCGCCCGCGGTGAGCAGCTTCGGGTCCTCGGTGCGCACCACGCGGGTGCCCAGGATGCTCACATAGCCTCCTCACGGCCCCCGCCTGGTCCGTTTGTACCGCACAATGCCTGTTTCGTCACTGAATGCGCGCCGCCCGCAGCCCGCCCCCGTCCGCCGCGGCCAGCAGCGTAGCCACGTCCGGCCCCGCCCCCGCCAGCAGCACCCCGCTGACCAGCGGGCGCCCGGCCCGGAGCAGACCCGCGGCCAGCTGCAGGCCGGTCTCCCGGGCCGACCGGCCGGCCCGCTGCATGGCGTCCAGCACGTCGGCAGGGATGTGCACGTCCGGCACCTCGTGCGCCAGATAATCCGCTTCCGCAAAGCTGCCCAGCGGGGCCACCGACATAATTAGCCGAACGCCAGTGCCTGCCAGTGACTCAGCTATGGCGCGCAGCCCACGTAGTTCGTACACCGGCCGGGTGACCAGGAACTGGGCCCCGGCCTGGATCTCGGCCCGGGCCCGGGCGGTCTCGGCGGCCAGGTCCCGGGCCGCCGGGTTGACCCGGGTCCCGATGCAGAACGAGGTCTTCCTGGCCAGCCGCAGCCCGTCCAGGTCACGGCCGGCGTTCAGGCTGGCCAGCAGCGTGACCAGGCCGGCCGGGTCAACCTCCCAGATGCCGTCCACCGCCAGGTAGTCGCCGAGCAGCGGCGGCTGGCCGGCCTCGCAGATGACGTTGCGGATGCCGAGCGCGTGCGCGCCGAGCAGGTCGGCCTGCAGGGTCATGATGGTCTTGTCCCAGGTGGTCATCGTGACCATGGCCTCGACCTCGGCGTGCTGCTGCAGGTGCAGCGCCAGGCCGAGACCGTCCCGGTGCGCCCGCGGATGCTCCGGCGCGGTCACCGCGACCAGGTCCACACCCTGCTCCCGGAGCGCGAGCACGGTGTCCGCCAGCACGGGGTCGGTGGTCCGGCTGGCCACGCCGTCGTCCGGCACCGCGATCTCGGCGGCGACCACGAAGTCGCCGCGGGCCAGCCGGGCGGCCAGGCCGCCGGTCCCGGGCCGTGGTCCGCCGGGCGGCCGCCGCCCGCTTCCGGCGGCCGCCCGGGGTGGCGCGGCGCGCAGCCCGGCCAGCTGCGCCACCGCGGCCTCGATGTGGGTCGGGGTAGTCCCGCAGCACCCGCCGACCAGCGCCGCGCCGGCCTCGGCGAACCGGCGCAGGTACCGGGCGAAATAGCTGCCGTCCACGCTGAACTCGAAGTCCCGGTCGCCGACCCGGCGCGGCTGCCCGGCGTTGGGCTGCGCGCTGACCGGCAGCGGGCTGCAGGTGACCAGGTCCTCGACCGCGGCCAGCATCCGCTGTGGGCCGGTCGTGCAGTTCGCGCCGAGCATGACCACCGGCAGCTCGCCGAGCACCGCAGCGACCTCACGCGGCGTCTCGCCGCCCAGCGTCCGGCCGTCCTCGGCGAACGTGGCCTGCGCGACCAGCGGCAGCGTGCAGGCCGCGCTGGCCACGGTCACCGCCTCGGCCAGCTCGTCGAGGTAGCCGAACGTCTCCAGGATGATCAGGTCGGCGCCCGCCGAGGCCAGCTCGCGGACCTGCTCGGCCAGCACCTCGGCCCGCTCGGCCGCGCCCACCTGGCGGCGCAGCCGCGCGGTCACCGCGGGCGACACCGAGCCCGCCACATAGCAGGGGCGGCCGGCCCGGTCCCGGGCGGCCCGGGCGATCCGCACCGCGGCCTGGTTGATCTCGCCGACCTGGTCCGCGCAGCCGTGCCCGGTCAGCCAGAGCCGGTTCGCGCCGAACGTGTTGGTCTGGATCACGTCCGCGCCCGCGGCCAGGTAGCTGTCGTGGATGGTGCCGACCAGGCCGGGATTGGACAGGCTGACCTCGGGCAGCGCCCGGTCCAGCGCGCAGCCGGCCGCGTGCAGCATGGTGCCCATCGCGCCGTCGCCGACCAGCAGCCGCGGGCCGGGGAAATCAGTCATGATCCGTCCCCCAGGAATCCGAGCTCATCCAGGATCTCCAGCGCCACCTGGGTGCTCAGCCGGTCCCGGTAGGAGTCCAGGGACAGCCCGGTGATCTCCTCGATCCGCTTGACCCGGTAGGCGACCGTGTTCGGGTGTACGTGCAGGAAGCGCGCCGCGCGCTGCGGGCTGTTGTTCTCCCGCAGGTAGCAGGCCAGCGTGGCCAGGTAGCCGGCCCGCCGGTCGCGGTCCGCCCGGGTCAGCGGGCCGAGCACATCGTCCGCGAACGAGCGCAGTTCGGCCAGGTCGGGCACCTGCAGCAGCAGCCGGTGAATGCCCAGGTCGGCGAATGCGGTGACGGTGCCCGCCCGGCCCAGCCGGCGCAGCGTGTCCAGGGTGCGCTGCGCTTCCTGGTAGGACCGGGTGATCTCATGCGGGCCCCGGCACGGGCCGCCGATGCCGATGACGGCCCGGGTGTCCGGAAACAGCTCGGCCAGCCGGGCCAGGCAGGTGCTGGCCAGCTGCCGGGCATCCTGGCCGTCGGCCTGCGGCCCGGCGCCGGCCGCGGTGACCAGCACCACCTCGGCCTCGCGCACCGAGACGATCGCGTCCGGGGCCCGGGTGGTGCAGAAGTGCTCGATCACGTCGCAGACCCGCTGCCGCAGCGCGGCCGGGTCCAGCCCGGGCCGCGGCGGCGGCACGTCGAACGCGATGGCCAGCACGTGGTGCTCGCGGCCCGGGTCGTAGCCCAGGTGGGCGGCCCACCGGCCAGTCTCCCCGTCGTCCCGGCCGCGGCCCAGCAGCAGGCCCTCGACCAGGTCGTCGCGGACCCGCCGGGCCGCCGCGGCGACCACGTTCTCCCGGCCCAGGATCACCCCGCAGATGCTGGCCGCGTGCTCGGTGACCAGCAGGCGTATGTCCTCGGCCGGATCCAGGCCGGCCGACGCGTCCATCGTGATCAGGTGCGCGGGCACCTCGTCCCCGACCAGCACCGGCGCGACGATGACTGCGGGCATCCCGGCCACGCTGGGCAGCCACAGCGGCCGGTGGCCCTCCCGGGAGGCGCGCAGCACCTGGCCCAGCCGCGGGCCCGCGATGGCCTCCCGGATCAGGTCCGCCGCCTTCTCGGCTGGGACGCCAGGAGACGCCGCGGCGATCACGTCCATGACCGGGCTGACCACGGCCACCGTCGCGGCGGTCCGGTCGGCGATCAGCTGGGTCACGCTGGCCAGGCCAGCCTCCTGCACGGCCAGGCCGGAGAGCTGACGGTAGACCGTGACCAGCTCGCGGAGCACCGCGTTCTCCCGGCCGAGGTCACGCTGACGGCCCGGATTGGCGACATGTCCGACGGCAGCCGGAGGCCCTTCTGTCATGATTATCCAGAATACGGCGGTTGAGCCGAATTTACCGGGGTGCTGAGTTCCGCGCGCACCTGACGGGTCCCGGCCACCAGCGCGCGCAGCTTGGCCCGGGCCACCGCTGCGGGCAGGTGGCGCAGGCCGCAGTCCGGGTTGATGACCAGCCGCCCGGCGGGCACCACGTCGAGCGCCCGGCGGATCCGCGTGGCGACCAGGTCCGCGGCCTCTACCTCGGTGGTCTTCACGTCGATCACGCCGAGCCCGACGGTCCGGTCCCACTGCGCGAGCAGCCCCAGGTCGCCGGGCCCCTTGCGGGCGAACTCCAGCACCAGCTGGTCCACCCGCGCGGCCAGCACGGCGGGGAATAGGAAGTCGTAGTGCCCCTCCCACAGCGGCCGGGCATACCGGTTGCCGTAGCACACGTGCAGCGCCCAGCTGGCCGGCACGTCCGCGGTGACGATGTTGACCGCCTCGATGGCCAGCTCCACTGCTTCCGGGTAGCCGGCCAGGAACGGCTCGTCGATCTGCAGCAGGCTGGCCCCGGCCGCGGCCAGTTCCCGTGCCGCCGTGTTCAGCCACCGGGCCAGCGCCCGGACCAGGCCGGCCATGTCCGGGTAGGCGGCGTTGCGGATCCGCCGGGACAGCGAGAACGGGCCGGTGAACGAGACCTTGACCGGCTGGTCGGTCTGCTCCCGGGCGAACGCGTAGTCGGCGGCCAGGCCGGCTCCGCCGCGGTCCGCGTCCGGCAGCGGCTGGCCGAGGGCCGCCTCGTAGTAGTCGTAGTAGTCGGTCTTGCCCCGGCGCGGAATGTCCACCCCGGGGATGCGCATCAGCAGGTAGTCGATGTCGTTGTCGCGGCGCAGCTCCCCATCGGACACGATGTCCAGGCCGGCCCGTTCCTGGTCTTTGATGGCCGCCTTGATGGCCACGTTGTGGATCTCGTCCAGGTGCTGTGCGCTGATCCGGCGCTGGTGGTAGTCGGTCTTCACCCGCTGCAGCCATTCCGGGACCGAGTACGAGCCGATCACGCTGGTGGCGAGCAGCATCTCGGTCAGTCCCTGACCTGCGCGGTGAGCATCTTGACGTGACCCGCCGGGCGGCTCGGCAGCGGCCCGATCCGGACGTCGAAGCCGCGCCGGTTGCCGGCGAGCTGGAGCAGCGGGCCGTTCACCCAGTTGACCACCGAGCCGTCGTACTTGCCCGGGCAGGCGAACCCGGTGTGGAACTGGCCCGGCTCGGTGCGGAACAGGTCGTGGCAGATCAGCCGGCCGAACGGGTGCAGCAGCGGCAGCGTGCCGGTGAAGCTGGCCAGCGCGCCGTTGCTGACGTGCATCCGGATGTCACCGGTGCTGCCCAGCAGCGGGCGGAGGATCTCGCCGGACAGTGAGTGCGTGACCTGGTACGCGTCCAGCCCGTCCAGCGGCAGGTAACGTTCCGCCAGGCGCAGCGCGGCCCAGGTGTCCCGCCACAGCGCCACCGCGTCGCCGGCGCTGGGCAGCGTGCCGGGCGCCGCCTCGGCCAGCAGTTCCGGGCCGAGCCGGAGCAGCCGCTGGATCAGCCCGCCCAGCTCGTCCGGCGGCAGGCCGAGCCGCCCGGCGATCGCGGCCGCGCCGTCGTCGGGCAGGTAGGCGCGCACCTCGACCAGGTACGGGCGGCCCTGGATGCTGGCCACCTCGTCGGTCGGCAGGTTGTCGTAGACGTTGGAGATGTAGACCAGGAACGCCTGGCCGGCCAGGAAACCCAGGGTGTGCTGCGGCCGGGTGGCGTCCAGCACCAGCGCGCTGACCCGGCTGCCGTGCTCGCGCACCGTATGCCGGGCCCGGTCCAGCACGTGCGCCGAGTAGTCACCCATCAGGTAGTGCAGCCGCCGGTAGTAGTCCCGGCCGTGCGAGCGGTCCAGCTCGGCGAACACGTCCAGCCAGGTGCGGGCCTGGTTCCCGTTGCCCACTCCCAGCTCGACGACGTACAGCTCCTCGGGCAGCGCGTGCCGGGCGTCCAGCTCGTCCCACACCCGCAGCAGCTCCAGGATCAGCTCCCGGACCATGCCGGTGTCCCGGGCCTCGCTGCGCCCGCCGGGCAGCGCCTGCTCGTACTCCCGGTCCGCCGCCTGCTCCCACAGCCGCAGCGCCTGCCAGTACAGCGTGTTGAACTGCCAGATGCAGCTCTGGCTGGCCGGCCGCCACGGCTCCAGCACGGTCCGGGCCGGCACGTCCGGGCCGGCCAGCGCCGTCTTGACCGCGGCGACCAGGTCGTGGCCCGGGCAGCGGCGCAAGTCGATGGCGACTTCCACCGCTGGGGGCTCGGCCAGAATGGGCCTGGTATGCACGGGCGGGCAGAAGTTGTGCCGGTACTGGATCCAGTCGCACACCACCCGGAGCCGGGCCAGGTCGGCCGGGGCGTCGCCGAGCGCGGCGAACAGTGGGCCGAGCGCGGCCAGCACGTCTACCGGATCCGGGCCGCGCAGCTTGCCGACCGGGCGGATGTCAATGTGCATGAGCCATCCCGGCCAGGTCGAGGATCTCCGGCACGCCGTGTTCGAAGCCCGGCGCCATCAGGTGGATGCCGCGCACCCCGGGCAGCTGGAGCAGTTGCTGGATGGTGTCCGCGCAGATCCGCAGCCCCTCGGCGGCGACCTGGCCGGCGGGCACGCCGCGCAGCCGCCAGGCCAGCGCGGCCGGGATCTGCACCCCGGGCACGCTGGCCGCCAGGTGTTCCAGCGCCCGGATCGAGCGCACCGGCCCGACCCCGGCCAGGATCGCGCAGCGCTGGTCCAGGCCCAGGTCGCGGACCTCGGTCAGCCACCGGGCGAACCGCGGCACGTCGAACACGTACTGGGTCTGCACGAACTCGGCGCCCGCCGCCACCTTCGCGGCCAGCCGCGCCGCCGGGGCGAACGGGTCCGCCACCGCGCCGATCAGCCAGTCCGGCGCGCCGGCCAGGGCCCGGCCGGACAGCAGCCGGCCGTGGTCGCGCATACCGCGGGCAGCCTGCACCAGTTGCACGCCGTCCAGGTCGAACACCGGCCGGGCCTGCGGGTGGTCGCCGGACCGCGGGTGATCGCCGGTCATCAGCAGCACGTTCCGGATGCCCAGCGCGGCCGCGCCGAGCAGGTCGGCTTGCAGCGCGATCCGGTTGCGGTCCCGGCAGGTGAGCTGCATGACCGGCTCCACCCCCGCGGCCAGCGCCAGCACGCTGCTGGCCAGGCTGGACATCCGGGCGGACGCGCCCGGGCCGTCGGTCACGTTGACCGCGTCCACCCAGCCGCGCAGTGGCCCGGCCGCGGCATCGATCGCGGCCGGGTCGGCGCCGCGCGGCGGCCCGATCTCCGCGGTCACCACCACCTGGCCCGACGCCAGCCGGCTGCGCAGTGCGTCCGGCATGGCCCGAGTGTCCTCCGGCGAACCGGCTCAGGCACCAGCCAGCGGCACAAGCTTCCTAGCCACCGCTTTGTGCCTAGGCACAGTCCCCGAAGCGCCCATCTCCCACCGCATGAGCGAAACAACCATGCGCACCTGATCACCTGAATGATTCACGGGTGTGGCTCTTTTGGAGGGAGTTGTCTGGGTGGTGAATCAGGGAGGGCTCCGGTAGATCGGTGGTTGTCGGCCAGATCGATCACCGGGAGCCCTCGATGGCATTGTCGCCTGCCTGTACGTGTGTGTCATGTCCTGCTCATCGCGGTGTGCCTGCCGCCCCGGCGGGTTCGGCTGCCGCTGTGCCGGGGTTATTCGCCCCGGCGGGTGAGCTGTTCGGGTCGGTGGTGGCCTGGCTGGGCGGCCCGGTGGCCGGGGCGCTTGATCATGCTGGGCTGGAGGAGCGGCTGGTGGCTGATGCCCGTGAGCTTGGCCGGCTGCTGCTGCAGGCCCATCTGGACCTGCGGGCCGCCCGTGAGGAACGCCGCGCCGCGGTGACCGGCCCTGACGGAATCACCCGGATCCGGGCCGAGTCTGGGCATCAGCGGTGCCTGGCTACCCTGGCCGGCCAGGTGAGGGTGACCCGGATCGCCTACCGTGCGCCGGGCGCGCCGAACGTGCACCTGGCCGACGCGGCGCTGAGCCTGCCTGCGGGCAGGCATTCACACGGGCTGCAGCGGCTGGCGGCCATCGAGGCCACGCGGGGCTCGTTCGCGGCCGCCGCGGCGGCGATCGGCCGGGCCGCTGGGGTCCCGGCCGGGAAGCGCCAGGTCGAAGAGCTCGCCCGGGCAGCCGCGGCTGACGTGGACTGCTTCTATGCCCGCGGGCGGCCAGCGCCGGAGCGGGCCCCGGCCTCCGGCGTGCTGGTGCTGTCGGCCGACGGCAAAGGCATCATCATGCGCCCGGACGCGCTGCGCCCCCGCGCCCGCGCCGCCGCCGCGAAAAGCCACGCCAAGCTGGCCACCCGGCTGACCCGCGGCGAGGTCCGCCACCGCAAGCGGATGGCCGAGGTGGCCACCGTCTATGACATCACCCCCGCCCCCCGCACCCCAGCGGCCATCATCACCATGCCGGGCGAAGACCCGCCGCGGCCCGCGGCACCAGGCCCGGCCGCTCGCGGCAAATGGCTCACCGCCAGCGTCACCGCGGAAATCCGCCAGGTCATCGCCGCGATGTTCACCGAAGCCGCCCGCCGCGACCCCGGCCACGCCCGGCCCTGGGTCGCCCTAGTGGACGGCAACCCACACCAGATCCGCCGCATCAGCACCGAAGCCCGCCACCGCGCCACCCCGGTCACCATCGTGATCGACTTCATCCACGTACTGGAGTACCTCTGGGACACAGCCTGGTGCTTCCACCCCGAAGCCGATCCGGCCGCCGAGATCTGGGTCGCCACCCACGCCCGCGCCATCCTCGCCGGGCAGGCCAGCCACGTAGCCGCCACCATCCGCCGCGCCGCCCAGGCAGCTCAGCTCACCGGCAAGCGGGCCACCACCGCCGGAAAATGCGCCCGCTACCTCGACACCAAGCAGCCCTACCTCAACTACGAGGCCGCGCTGACCGCCGGCTGGCCCATCACCACCGGCGTCATCGAAGGCGCCTGCCGCCACCTGGTCAAAGACCGCATGGACATCACCGGAGCCCGCTGGAGCCTGCCCGGCGCCGAAGCCATCCTCAAACTCCGCACCGTCATCAGCAACGGCGACTTCGACACCTACTGGACCTACCACCTCATCCGCGAACACCAGCGAAACCACCCCCAGCCCCGCACCAGCTACCAACTCGCCGCATGACTCCCGTCACTCCAAAAGAGCCACACCCATGATTCACTGACGCGGTGCCGGTGCTTGCGGGCCGCGGGGCTCGGCGGTTATTACGTCGTCGCGGAAGCCGACCGATAGGGCGCGGAGGGCGGCGTCCAGGTAGACGGTGAGGTCGGCGTCGGCGTGCACCGTCCACCGGTCGAACGCGGCCCGGCACGCGGCCAGCGTGGCCCGGCCGACGGCCAGCGGGTACAGCGAGTCGGCGGGCTGCCCGGCGCGCCGGGCCACGAACTCGGCCACCGCCCGCTCCCACGCGTCGTAGTGCACCGCGGCGCTGGCCACCAGGCCGGGCACCGACCCGATCAGCGACATCCGGGCACGCAATTCCGGCACGTCCGCGGCCCGGTAGTGGTTGGCCGCCAGCACCGCCCGGCGCACCGCCTCCATTACCGGCAGGTCGCCGGGCATCCCGGCGAGCAGGCCGCGGATCGTGGCCACCTCGCTGTCGAACGCCCCCCACAGCACGCCGGCCTTCGAGTCGAAGTAGCGGAAGAACGCCCGCCTGCTCACCCCGGCCCCGGCCGCGATCTGGTCCACGGTGGTTTCCTCGAAGCCCTGCTCGGCGAACAGCCGCAGGGCGATGAGCTCCAGTTCGCGGGCGCTGGTGCGCGGCGGGCGGCCGCGCCGGGCCGCCGGGCCGGGCGGAACGTCAGTGGTCATCGGACCGGATCTTCCTGCCGGGTATTGCCTGCGTCCAGGCCGGTCGTTTAGCCTGCCGATATTCGTCACAGTGTGACGAATATCGGCGACCAGCACCAGACCCGAGGAGCTGACATGGCTGACAATCCTGCTACCGAGCTAGGGCCGGACGCGGCCACCGAGGACGTCGTGGCCGACGAGGTCCTGGTCGAAGAGGTCTCGATCGATGGCATGTGCGGTGTCTACTGAGCTGGCCCGGGGAGGCGACCCCCCGCTCTGCTTGCCCGGGGGACTACCCCCGGAGCCCCCGGCCCCCGATCGCCGCTCCGCGGCGCGAGGAGAGTTCGACCTCGACGCGGCGTGGCGGCTGGCCCCGCAGGTCCAGGTGCGGCCGGAGCGGTTCGGCGCGCTGCTCTACCACTTCGGCACCCGGCAGCTGTCGTTCCTGAAGAGCCCGGCCCTGCTGGCCGTGGTCCGCGGGCTGGCCAGCCAGCCCAGCGCCCGGGCGGCCTGCCGGGCCGCCGAGGTGCCAGACGCCCAGCTGCCCAGCTACCGGCGGGCGCTGGGCACGCTGGCCGCGGCGCAGATGATCTGCCGCCAGGAGGCCGCGTGACCGCCACCGCCGCACTGCCGCTCGTCGACCAGTTCAGCTACGGTCTCGACGCGCCGATCTGCCTGACCTGGGAGCTGACCTACGCGTGCAACCTGTCCTGCGTGCACTGCCTGTCCAGCTCCGGGCGGCGTGACCCGCGCGAGCTGAGCACCGCGCAGTGCCAGGCGGTCATCGACGAGCTGCAGCGGATGCAGGTGTTCTACGTCAACATCGGCGGCGGCGAGCCGACCGTCCGGCCGGACTTCTGGGATCTGCTCGACTACGCCACCGGGCACGACGTCGGGGTGAAGTTCTCCACCAACGGCGTCAAGATCACTCCGGCGGTCGCCCGGCGGCTGGCCGGCCACGACTACGTGGACGTGCAGATATCCCTGGACGGCGCGACCGCCGACGTGAACGACGCGGTGCGTGGCCCGGGGTCGTACGCGGTGGCGCTGCGGGCCATGCGGCACCTGGCCGACGCGGGCTTCACCGGGTTCAAGATCTCCGTCGTGATGACCCGGCACAACGTCGGCCAGCTCGACCAGTTCAAGGCGCTGGCCGACTCGCTGGGCGCGCAGCTCCGGCTCACCCGGCTGCGCCCGTCCGGCCGGGGCGCCGACGTGTGGGACGAGCTGCACCTGGCCGCGGGCCAGCAGCGGCAGCTCTACGACTGGCTGGTCGCGCACGGCGACAGCGTGCTGACCGGGGACTCGTTCTTCCACCTGAGCGGGTATGGGTCGGCGCTGCCCGGGCTGAACCTGTGCGGCGCCGGGCGGGTGGTCTGCCTGATCGACCCGGTCGGTGACGTCTACGCCTGCCCGTTCGCCATCCACCCGGCCTTCCTGGCCGGCAACGTCGGCGAGCCGGGCGGCTTCACCCGGGTGTGGCGGGAGTCTGAGCTGTTCGCCGGGCTGCGCGAGCCGCAGTCCGGCGGGGCGTGCGAGTCGTGCGCCGCCTATGGGTCATGCCGCGGCGGCTGCATGGCGGCCAAGTTCTTCACCGGCCTGCCGCTGGACGGGCCGGACCCGGAGTGCGTGCACGGGCACGGCGAGCGCGCACTGGCCACGGCGGATACCGCCGCCGCGCCCCGCCCGGCCGGTGACCACTCGCACCGGACGTCCCCGCGCCGTGGCCCAGTCCCGCTGACGCTGACCCGCCGGCCGCTCGGCGCGGAGCGCCGTCCGGGGGGTCCGGGGGGTCGTCCCCCCGGGCTAGCAGAGCGTGGATGCAACGCCAATCCGCTGGCCGGTTTCGCTCCGCCGGAGGGCTGAGTTGCGGCTCGCCGACCTGTCCTGGCCGGAGATCGGCCAGCGGGCCGCAGCCGGCGCCATGCTGGCCGTGCCGGTCGGGTCCACCGAGCAGCACGGCCCGCACCTGCCGCTGTCCACCGACACCGACATCGCGGTGGCGCTGTGCGACCGGCTGGCCGTGGCCCGGCCGGACGTGCTGGTCGCCCCGCCGGTCGGCTACGGGTCCAGCGGCGAGCATGCGGGCTTCCCGGGCACGCTGTCCATCGGCCTGGGCGCACTGGAACTGCTCCTGATCGAGCTGGGCCGGTCAGCCTCGCTGACGTTCGGCCGCCTGGTGCTGGTGTCCGCGCACGGCGGTAACGCGGCGGCGGTGGCCCGGGCGACCGCCGAACTGGCCCAGGAGTCGCGGCGGGTGTTGCTGTTCCAGCCGCGCTGGGACGGCGACCCGCATGCGGGCCATCCGGAGACGTCGATGATGCTGTACCTGGACCCGGCCCGGGTGCACATGGACCGGGCGGTGCCCGGGGACACCCGCCCGCTCAGCGAGACCTGGCCGGAGCTGCGCAAGGCCGGGGTCCGTGCGGTCAGCGAGACCGGCATCCTGGGCGATCCCACCGGCGCCACCGCCGAGGCGGGCCGCGCCCTGCTCGACGCGCTGGCCGCCGACCTGATCGGCGACGTGACCGCGTGGCTGCCGGTGGCCGCCGAATGAGCCGGGTCGCTGTCGTCACCGGCGCGGGCCGGGGCATCGGGGCGGCCACCGTGCTGGCCCTGGCGCAGGCGGGCTGGTCAGTGCTGGCCACCGACAGCGCGGCCGACGACCCGGCGCTGCCCTACCCGATGGCCACCCGCCGCGACCTGTCCCGGCTGGCCGCGCAGGCCGGCCCGGCTGGGCAGGTGCACACGTTCATCGCCGACGTGCGCGACCCGGCCGCGGTCCGGGCCGCCGTGGTCGAGGCGGAGTCCCGGTGGGGCGGCCTGGACGCGGCCATCGCGGCGGCCGGCGTGATCGCCGGCGGGGTCCCGCTGTGGCAGCTGCCGGAGACCCAGCAACAGGCCGTGCTGGACGTCAACCTGGGCGGGGTGCTGACGCTGGCCCGGGCGGCCATCCCGGCACTGCTCCGCCGCCCGGCGCCGCGATCCGGGCGGTTCCTGGCCGTGGCCTCGGCCGCGGCCACCCGTGGGCTGCCCATGCTGGCCGCCTACTGCGCGGCCAAAGCGGGGGTGGCCGGGCTGATCCGCGCGCTGGCCGCGGAACTGGCCGACAGCGGCGTGACCGCGAACGCGGTCAGCCCGGGCTCGACCGCCACCCCGATCCTGGCCGAGAGCGCCCGGCTGTACGGCCTGCCCGCGGCGGAGGCGTTCGCCCAGCAGCAGCCGATAGGCCGCCTGCTCGACCCGGCCGAGGTGGCGGCCGTGCTCACCTTCCTGGCCAGCCCGGGCAGCAGCGGCATGACCGGCGCGGTCGTGCCGGTGGACGGAGGTCTCGCGCTGTGAGCGGCCTGCCGGCCGGGTTCGGCATCGCGCTGGATCCCGGCGGCAAGCAACTGGACGACCGCACGTTCTTCGGCGGCTCGCCGGCCCGGGTGCTCCGGCTGACCGGGGCCGGCCAGCGTGCCCTGGCCGAACTGCGCGACGGCCCAGTGCACAGCACCGCCGCGGGTACGCTGGCCCGCCGGCTGACCGACGCCGGCCTGGCCCACCCGCGGCCGCCCGCACTGGCCACCCCGCCCGACGTGACCGTGCTGATCCCGGTCCGGGACCGCCCGGGACTGCTCGACCGCTGCCTGACCGCGCTCGGCCGCCGCTACCCGGTCCTGATCGTGGACGACGGCTCGGAGGACCCAGCCGCGGTGGCGGCCGTCGCGGCCCGGCACGGCGCCAGGCTGCTGCGGCGTGCCGCCAACGGCGGCCCCGCGGTCGCGCGGAACACCGGCCTGGCTGGTGTGACCAGCGAGTTGGTGGCGTTCTGCGATAGTGATTGTGTTCCGGAGGCCGGCTGGATCGAACGGCTCGCGGCGCATCTCGCGGATCCGGCGGTGGCCGTGGCCGCCCCCCGCATCCTGCCGGTGCCTGCCGGGCGGAGCTGGGCCGACCGGTACAGTGCCGCGGGCTCCAGCCTGGACATGGGCGGCCAGGAGGGCCGGGTCGCGCCGGGCACCCGGCTGTCCTACGTGCCGACCGCCGCGCTGCTGGCCAGGCGGTCCGCGCTCCTGTCGCTCGCGTCGCCGGCCGTCTTCGACCCGGCGCTGCGCCTGGGCGAGGACGTCGACCTGGTCTGGCGGCTGCATACGGCGGGCTGGCGGATCCGCTACGAGCCCGCGGCGGTGGTCCGGCATCACGAGCCGGGCAGCTGGCCCGGGCTGCTGGCCCGGCGGTTCCGGTACGGCACGTCGGCGGCGCCGCTGGCGCTGCGGCACCCGGGCCAGTCGGAGCCGCTGCTGCTCTACCCGTGGCCGGCGCTGACCGTGGCCGGCCTGCTGGCCCGCCGCCCGGCGCCGGCCGGGCTGGGCTTCGCCGGGTCGGTGCTGGCCATGCGGGCGGCGCTGCACCGGGCTGGGCTGCCCGACCGGGGGGTGCTGCCCGCCATGCTCCGTGCCACCCAGCAGACCTGGCTGGGTGTCGGCCGGTATAGCTGCCAGTTCGCCGCGCCGGTGCTGGCCGCCGCGCTGGCCGCGCCGGGTGGCCGGCCGGCCCGGCGCTGGGGCCGCCGCGCCGCCGCCGCCTCGCTGCTGCTCGGCCCGTCGCTGACCGCCTGGTCGCAGCGGCGGCCGGACCTGGATCCGGTGCGCTTCGTGCTTGGCCACCTGGCCGATGACGTGGCCTACGGCGCCGGGGTGTGGACCGGTTCGCTGCGCGCCCGGACGAGTATTCCGGTGCGGCCGGTCCTCGCCTGGCACCCGCTGCGCGGTGACCTGGCCCGGCCGGGACCGGAGGACTGACCGGTGGGCGGCGCGTGGTTCGAGACCGTGGCCGAGGCGCAGCGGCGGGCCCGCAAGCGGCTACCCCCGTCGGTGTACAGCGCGCTGCTGGCGGGGGCCGAGAAGGGACTGACCCTGGCCGACAACGTGGCCGCGTTCGACGAACTGGGCTTCGTTCCCCAGGTGGCCGGGTTGCCCGCCAAGCGGGACATGGCGACCACCGTCATGGGGCAGCCGGTCGCGCTGCCGGTGCTCATCTCCCCGACCGGGGTGCAGGCCGTGCACCCGGACGGCGAGGTGGCGGTGGCCCGGGCGGCCGCGGCCCGGGGCACCGCGCTGGGACTGAGCTCGTTCGCCAGCAAGCCGCTGGCCGAGGTCATCGCGGCCAACCCGCGGACGTTCTTCCAGCTGTACTGGATCGGCGGCCGGGACTAGGTCGCCGCGCGTATCGAGCAGGCCCGCGCGGCCGGCGCGGCCGGGCTGATCCTGACCCTGGACTGGTCGTTCGCGCACCGGCGGGACTGGGGCAGCCCGCACATCCCGGAACAGCTGAACCTGGCCGAGCTGATCCGGCTGGCCCCGGAAGGCCTGCGCCGGCCCCGGTGGCTGCTCGGCTACGCGCGGACCGGCCGGCTGCCGGAGCTGACCGTGCCGAACATGGCCGCACCCGGCCAGCCTGCCCCCGGGTTCTTCACCGCCTACGCGGACTGGATGGCCTCGCCGCTGCCCGGCTGGGACGACATCGCCTGGCTCTGCGCGCAGTGGGGCGGTCCGGTCATGCTCAAGGGGATCAGCCGGGTGGACGACGCGCGGCGCGCGGTTGACGCCGGGCTGACCGCGATCTCGGTGTCCAACCACGGCGGCAACAACCTGGACGGGACGCCGGCCACCATCCGGCTGCTGCCGGCCATCGCCGCCGCGGTGGGCGGGCAGGTCGAGGTGCTGCTGGACGGTGGCATCCGGCGCGGCGGGGACGTGGTCAAGGCGCTCGCGCTGGGCGCCCGCGCGGTCATGATCGGGCGGCCCTACCTGTGGGGGCTGGCCGCGGCCGGCCAGGCCGGCGTGGAGAACGTGCTGGACATCATGCGCGGCGGCATCGATTCGGCGCTGCTTGCCCTGGGCCATGCCAGCATCGCCGAGCTGAGTCCGGCCGACGTGCTGGTGCCGCCGGGCTTCACCCGGCGGCACCAGCCCGGATCGGACGGCTAGGAGCTGCGCTCCCAGGTGACGGCGAACGAGTTTCCGCTGCTGTTCAAGGCCCCAGGCTGCGCCTCGACCCGGCCGGCGGAGTCGACCATGGTGATCTCGTCGTCGGTGAACGACGAGATGACCCCGGCCTTGGAGCCCTCGGTAACTGTCGCGCTCGACGCGGTCCACGTGCTGAAGTGGGCCAGCGGGTAGACGCCGCTGGAGCCGCTGGGCGCTTCCGCGATCCACTCGGCGCTGGAGTTGGCACAGCTGGAGCACGTCTGGGTGGTGCTGAAGCTGTCCGCGGAGTGGGTCGAGTCGGTCACCTTGAGCGTGTAGCTGGTGCCGCTGCGGACCACCGACGCGGCGATGTGGTCGCCGGCCGCCAGCGTGGAGCCGACCACCTGGATGTCGTTGGTCGGATACATCTCCCACCAGGTGTACTGGTAGGCCGTGCCCTCGTAACACTCGATCAGCGTGCCGTCCTGCTCCACGCTGTCGCTGCTGTACCCGTCGATGCCGACCCAGAAGGCCGCCAGTGACGTGGTGCGGCCGCTGCAACTGGCCGATGGCTCGGTCCAGCTGCTGGTGACCGTGCTGAACGAACTGCCGGTGTCGGCATAGCCGGACCAGTTCGAGCTCTGCACCTGGGTCAGGCCCTTGATCTTGGCCGCATGCCCGGCCACCCGCTGGTTAGCGGAGTGCTGGCCGACCGAGAGGTTGTGCAGCAGGGCCCGGGCGTTGGCGGCCGCCTGGGCGCTGGGGGTCGCGGCGGTGCTGGCGCCTGCGGCCGTGCCGAAGGTCAGCAGCATGCCCGCGGCGGGCAGGCAGGCCATTAAAGCCAGGTTCAGCAGTCGAGGACGGCGCATAAGAGGTTTACCTCTCCCTTTGGTGCGGCCGGGGGTAGCCGCGCGTGCGCCAATCGTAAATTCTCATAACGAGGCTATCAATATGATGTCCAACTATTGCCGTTGCGCGGCGGTTAGTCGGACTGGTCTGTCTCATCCGTCCCATCCTCCGGCGGGTTGTCGATGATGGGCACCGGATCGAGGCCGATCTTCGCTGCGATCCGGGTCAGCAACTCGTCCTGGGCGGCCAGGTGACCCTGGACGTGCGCCACCTCGTGCAGCGTCGCGCTCGCGTCGTGGAACGTCGCCTCCGCGCGCTTGTCCGCCGCCGCGGCCTGCACGTTCTGGCCGACCATGATCACGCTGAGCAGGACCAGCTGGAGAAACGTCTGCGCCACCCAGGAGACCACCGCCGCCGTCCCGGCGCGGATCGCGTCGGGCAGGCTGATCAGGTCGAAAATCGCGAACGCGTAGGCACACCACATGCTGCCGACGACCGTGGTGACCACGATCGCGACCTTGGTGTTGAACCGGTTGATGGCCGAGCCGCGGGGCAGCAGGTCGGCCACCCTGACCGGGCTTTCGGCCAGCCGGGCCGCGATCCGCGGGTGGCGTATGTGCTGGTATATCGCCATGTTCCTGGCCTTCTCCTCGGGAGGATTACGCAGCTGAGGGCAGCAGGCCCCCGCCAGGGTAACGGCCGGCGACCGGCCGGCTGCGCCAGCCGGGGGTTACCCGGGCCTGCCCCGGGCCAGTGTCTGCCGCGCCGCCCCCGCGGGTAATGGTCACCCCACGAATAAGTCATCACATTCCGTGCCCGGCCCTGCTCCGGCTTCGTGATCAACCGATTGGTGCCGCTGGGGCAGCAGCAATCAGTTGATCACGAATTAGCCCCGGAGGGGAAACCGCTCGGGGGTATTTTGGGCGGTGATTTGCGGGTGATTTGGGCGAGCCGTTACTGGCGGGTAGGGGCGGTCAGCCGGAGGGCGAGCCAGCAGGCGGCGCCGGCCAGTGGTACTTCGACGCAGGCCGCCTCGGCCATCGCGAGCGCATGGTCCAGGCCTGGCGCGGACGTGCAGACGTCGAACCAGGCGTCGGTGAGCAGCAGCGCGGCACCGGCCGCCGCGGTCAGCGCCGCCCGGCGGTCGCCGCGGGCCAGCAGCACGGCGGTGGCCAGCGCGGCCAGCGCTTCGGCCGCGTCGAGGCCGGTCCAGGCCAGCGACCAGTGCTGCGCCTGGGCCGTGGCCGGCAGCACCATGCTGAGCAGCACACACCAGGGCAGCAGGAAGCCGCCCACGGCCAGCGCCACCAGCCGGGCCCGGCCCAGCAGCCGGGCCCGGCCCGGCGGCTCGTGCGCCACCCCGGCGACCCGGTCGCCGGTCTCGTCAGCCAACCGGTCCAGGAGTTCCGTCCGCATGCCCCTCACGGTAGGTTTACAGAGAAAATTCTGCAAGTTTTTTTCTGCATAGCTTTCTCTGTAACACTGCTATGCTGCGCTCATGACGACGACGCCGCGGCGGGTGACCGGCGATGCCAAGCGCTGGAAGGCCATGTCCCACCCGCTGCGCCGGGAGATGCTGCGGCATCTCGGCGAGCACGGGCCGGCCACCTCGACCACGATCGCCAGCGCGCTGGGCGAGAACACCGGGACGACCAGCTATCACCTCCGGGTGCTGGCCGACGCCGGGGTCATCGAGGAGGTCCCGGAACGGGCCAGCGGCCGGGAGCGCTGGTGGCGCACGTTCCCGGTAGACCACCGCGAGCCGGACTACGACGGCCTCAGCCCGGAGGACCGGGCCGCGCTGGACGAGTGGCGGGCCGGGCAGATCCCCGGCGAGCTGGAACTGGTCAACCGGTTCATCCGGGATGTGCGCAAGCACGGCCGGTGGGCCAAGGCGTCCCGGGCCGACGGGTACTACACGGCCGACGGCCTGGACGCGCTGTTCGAGGAGTACATGGCGCTGCTCAGCAAGTACGGCTACGGCAGGGACGACGCGCCGCCCGGCGCCCGGCTGATGCAGCTGCGGATGTTCTACCTGCCCGACGAGCCCGCCGGCGCCACGGCGGGCTCGTGATCATGACCGGGCCTGGGACCATGAACGGGTGAGTGTTACCCGCCTGATCGCCCTGGACGATGCGCCGGCGCTGGCCAAGCTGCTGCAAGCCAATCGCGACTTTCTCGCGCCCTGGGATCCGGTGCACGGCGACGGCTACTTCACCGAGGCCGGGCAGCTCGCGGACGTCCGGGGCTCGCTCAGCCAGCACCGGCAGGGGACGAAGCTGCCACACGTCATCCTGGGCGAGTCAGGCGAGGTAGCGGGCCGGATCAACCTGAACAACATCGTGCGCGGCGCGTTCCAGTCCGGCAGCCTGGGCTACTGGGTGAGCGCCGCGGAGAACGGGCGCGGGCTGGCCACCGCGGCGGTGCGGGAAATGGTCCAGCTGGCGTTCGGGGAGCTGCGCTTGCACCGGGTCGAGGCCGGCACCCTGCTGCACAATGTCAGGTCGCAGCGGGTGCTGGAGCGCAACGGGTTCATCCGGTTCGGTGTGGCGCCCGGCTACATCAAGATCGCCGGCCGGTGGCAGGACCACGCGCTCTACCAGCTGCTCAACCCCGGATCTGGCTGACGGCTGGAGTCATGGCTCATTCACTCATCGCGCGGTGTGTCCGGGGCCTGGAATGGATCCTGGCCGAGGAGGTTTCCGCCACCGCCGCACCGGCCGGCCTGCGGCTGGCGCAGCGGCAGGTCAGCTTCACCGTGGCCCGGCTCTCCCCCGAGCTGCTCGCGCTGCGGACGGCGGACGACCTGTTCCTCGAGGTGGGTACCGTCACCGGGATCGAGCACACCCGGGCCGCGCTCCCGGTGCTGGCCAACCGGGTTGGCCAGCTTGACCTGGCCGGTTCGCTCCGCGCGCTGCGCGGCCTCCGCGAACTGCCGGACAAGCTCACCCTCGACGTGGTCGCCAGCCTGACCGGGCAGCGCAGGTACAACCGCTACGCGGTGGAGGACGCGGCCGGGGCGGTCCTCGGCCGGGTCCTCGGCGCCCGGTATGTGTCGCGTTCGGCCGGGGCCACCGAGTGGCCCGCGGACGGCACGGCACTCACGGTCCGGCTGTTCCTGCAGGGCACCGACGTGCACGTGGCGTTGCGGGCCGGGCCGCGGCCGCTGCACCGCCGCGGCTGGAAGGTGCGCACCGGGCCGGGCAGCCTGCACCCGCCGGTGGCCGCCGCGCTGGCCCGGCTGGCCAGGCACCCGGCCGGCGGCCGGGTCGCCGACCCGTTCTGCGGCGACGGGACGATCCCGGTCGAGATCGCGCTGGCCGACCCCAGCGCCCGGGTAGTCGCCGCGGACCTGGACCGGGACCGGCTGGGCAACGCGACCGTGAACGCGGCCCAGGCCGGTGTCCCGGTGCGCTTCGTCCGGGCGGACGCGGGCGGCCCGCTGCTCTGGTCCGGCCGGCTGGACCAGGTCATCACCAACCCGCCGTGGAACCGGACGGTCGGCGCGGCCGGCCAGGCCGCCGCGGGGCTGGCGCCGTTCTGGCGGCAACTGCCCGCCGCGTTCGGCCCGCGTGGCCGGGTCGCGGTCATCGCCGAGGCCGGCCTCGGCATTCCGGCCAGCCTGCGCGGGCACGGCTACGGCATCGTCCTGGTCCAGGGCATCCGGCTGGCCGGGCGGCTGTCTGAGATTCTTGTCGCGACCCCGCCGGGGGCTGCCCCGCTGCCTCTCGAGCCGACCCTGATCGGCTGGCGGCAGCGGGCCATCAGCAGCGGCATCGTGTCGGACGAGGGCTTCTGAGCCGCTACTCCGGCCCGGTGGGCTCGCTCAGCAGGTGGCTGTCCGCGGCGGTCAGCGTGCAGCCGTAGATCTTCTTCAGCTCCGCGATGACGTGCAGCGTGTCGTCGGAGAACGGCGCCTTCCCCTCGAACGCGTGCAGCACGACCCCCTCCAGCAGGTCACCGAGCGACATGTCCAGGTACTCGGCTAGGCCCTTGAGCACCTTCAGCAGGCTGCGCTCCATCCGGACACCGGTCTGCACCCGCTCCACTGGTATCACGCCGCCATGGTACCTAGGTACCACTCTTGCCTGCCGCGGGGCAAGCCCGCGACGCGCACGAACTAGCCCGCCGCGGCCGGGCATGAGCGGCCCGGCGGCCCGGTCACGATCGCCCGCCCAGCTCATGCCCGTGCGCCCAGGCGGCCACGTCGCCACCCCCGATGGCCGTGGCCAGCAGGTCGGGGAACGCGCCCGGCGTGCACGCGAAGGCCGGCACGCCCAGTTCGGCCAGCGCCGCCGCGTTGTCCTTGTCGAACGCGGGCGCCCCGTCGTCGCACAGCGCCAGCAGCACCACCACCTGCACGCCGGCCGCCTTGAGCGCGGCCATCCGGGTCAGCATCTGCTCCTGGACCCCGCCTTCGAACAGGTCGGAGATGAGCACGAAGATCGTGTCCCGGGGCCGGGTGATCAGCGTCTGGCTGTACGCGATGGCCTGGTTGATGTCGGTGCCGCCGCCGAGCTGCACGCCGAACAGGATGTCCACCGGGTCGGACAGCTGGCCGGTCAGGTCGGCCACCGCCATGTCGAACACGACCAGCGAGGTCTTGAGCG
Organism: uncultured Actinomycetes bacterium; assembly: GCA_963814645.1. Taxonomy (GTDB): domain Bacteria; phylum Actinomycetota; class Actinomycetes; order Streptosporangiales; family Streptosporangiaceae; genus RYN-230. The sequence continues at coordinate 352,666 of CAWFDX010000001.1, forward strand.
CCCGGATCGAGGCCAGCACGGCGCCGAACACCGACGCGTACACCACCGAGGACGCCATCGACCCGGACTGATCGATGGCTAGCACCACGTCGCGGGCCACCGTCTGCTGGCGGCGGCCGTACCCGACCAGCCGCTCGGGGATCACGGTGCGATGTTCCGGCAGGTAGCGGCTCAGGTTGGCGGCGACCGTGCGGTTCCAGTCGATGTCCCGCGGCTTGGGCCGCCGGGACCGCGCGGCCCGGTTCAGCGCGCCGGACACCGCGGCCCGGGTGTGGTTGGCGATGTGCCGCTCGACCTCGGCCACCACTCCGGCCACCACGTGCCGCGCGGTCGCCTTGGTCGTCTCCGGCATGACCTTGGTCAGGCTGAGCAGGGTGCCGATCAGGTGCACATCCGGCTGGATCGATTCGAGCAGTTCCGGTTCGAGCAGCAGCTGCCGCAGGTTGAGCCGGTCGATCGCGTCCCGCTGCATGACCTGCACCACGGAGGCCGGGAAGTAGCTGCGGATATCCCCCAGCCAGCGGGCCACCGACGGCGCCGAGGCGCCGAGCCCGGCCGACCGCGGGCCAGGCTGGCCTGGGCCGCGCTGGCCCCTGCCGGGTCCCGGCTCCGCGTCGTACAGCGCGGCCAGCGCGCCGTCGATGGCCTGGTCGGCCTGGCTCAGCCGGGCGCCGAGGCCGGGTCCGGCCGGGCCGCCCAGCAGCAGCCGCCACCGGCGCAGCCGCTCGTCCTCGGCCACCCGGCCCGCAGCCGGGCCCACCGGGCCGGCGCCCTGGCCCGGGCCGGCGCCCTGGCCCGGGCCGGCGCCCTGGCCCGGGCCGGCGCCGTTCACCGGGCACCAGCCAGGATGGCGGCCACGGTGCGCAGCGCGCCCGCGGCCCGGGCTTCATCGACCGGTTCCGCGCCGCTGGCCCGGGCCGGCGCGCCGCCGGTCAGCTGCCGGACCGCCTGCCCGATGTTGGCCCGTTCCGCCGCCGCGAACCCGCCGAACGTCCGGCGCAGCAGCGCCAGGACCAGGGTGAAGTCCTGGTCAGCCAGGCTGGCCAGCCAGTCGTCCAGGACGCTGAGCAGGTCCCGGTCATGCACCAGGAGCAGACCGCTGCCGGACAGGAACCCGTCGGCCCAGGCCGCCTTGCTGGCCGCGGGCACCCCGATCGACAGGTGCGCGGCGAACCGGCGGGCCGACTCGGCCCGCGGCAGCACACCCGCGTCGGTGAGCAGCCGCACCGCCCGGCCGACCAGCAGCCCGTGCACATCCGGCCGGCTGGCCAGCACGCCGAGCGCGGCCAGCCACCGGTCCCGGGTTTCCCGGCCCCGCTCATCCTGGGCGTGCAGGCTCAGCGCGGCGTGCATCCCGTCCAGCGCGCCGCGCAGCCCGGCGGCCGCGTCGTCGGCCAGGCCGCTGACCGCGGCGGGCAGGCCGGCGCAGACCCGGGCGGTGAGTGCGGCCACCACCGCGGCCAGCGCGCCTGTGCGGGTGCCGCGCACATCGCCGTAGCGGATCGCGCGCACCAGCGCGGGCACCGCGGTCATCAGCCGGGCCACGTCCGCGTCCCGGGCCGCTTTCGCGTCGAGCGCACGCAGCACCGGCTCCAGCGCGGCCGGCAGATCTGCCAGCAGAACGCTCTCCACGGCGGCACTGACCTCGGCCACGTCCCCGGCCGTCTGGGCGGTATCGATGATCTTCGCGGTGGCCGCCGCGGCCACCGTGGTGCCCCAGGGAGCGGCGTCGATGACCGCCACCACCAGTTCCGGCCGCCAGCGCAGCGCCCACGTCTCGCGGAACGTGCCGGTCCGGCGGACCTGGTCGTCGGCGGCCACGCCCCAGCCGATGCCGAGCACGGTGAGCCGGTGCAGCAGCACCGAACGGGCCCGGCCGGACGGGGTGCGCAGGTCCAGGGTGAGCGGCTGCTCCACCGGGTCCAGCTTGAGCTTGGCCGCGCGGGCCTGGGCGCGCAGATCCGCGTCCAGCGGGACGGCGGGCGCCGTGTCCGGCACCGCGCCGAGCAGTTCGCCCACCACCAGGTCGCGGGTGACGAACCCGGTCGCGTGCTGGTCGCCGTCGCACAGCACCGCCTCGGTGGCTTCGCTGACCTCAGCCAGCCCGGCCAGCGGACGGCCGCGCAGCGTGGCCAGCGCATCGGCCAGCCGGGCCGCCTCGATGACGTGCGCGGAGGACACCGGCAGGTCGTGCGCGCGGAGCACGCCAGCCACCCGGGTCAGCCAGCGGATGACGGTGTGCTCGGACGTGGTGAACAGGTGGTGGTACCAGCCCGGCGAGGTGATCCCCGCGCCATAGCCGGACGCGGCGGCCAGCCGGGCATGCGTCCACGGCACCCAGGCCAGGGCCGCTTTCCGCTTCCGCAGGCCGCGCAGCAGGGCCGCGTCGGCGGTGGCGGGCGGCAGTTTCCCGGCCAGCGCCGGGGCGTGCCACGCCCCGCAGATCACCGCGACCGGCCCGCTCTGGCCGTCCCGGGCGGTGTCCCGCAGCGCGGCCCGCAGCACCTGGCGCATGTACGCCTCGCGGCGCTGCTCGTGTACCTGCCCGGCCTGCCGGGCCGGGGATGCCGCGCGCACCTGGGCCATCGCCTCGGTCAGCGCGGCGAACGGGGACTGCCCGTCCAGCCGGGACTCGATCAGGTCATCCCACCACCGCTCCGGATCGTCATACCCGGCCGCGGCGGCGAGCACGGCCACCGGGTCCTGCTCCATCTCGTCCGGCTCGGTGTCATGGCCCGGCTCGGGGCCATCCTCCTCCCGGCGGGCGCGGCCCCGGTCAGCCAGCAGCACCGCCGCCGGCAGGTCGCAGAACCGGACCGGCACCTGATGCCCGGCCGCCCACTGCAGGGCCTGCCACTCCGGCGAGAACACCGCGTACGGCCAGAACGCGGACACCCGCGGCGCATCCGGGGCGTAGGCCAGCAGCGCCACCGGCGGGATCATGCCCGGGTCGGCGGCCAACGGCAGCACCGGCGCCGCGTCCGCGGGCCCCTCGATCAGCACCATGACCGGCTGCAGCCGGTCCAGTTCGGCCAGCACCGAGCGGGCCGAACCCGGCCCGTGATGCCGGATGCCGAGCACCGCCACCCGACCCGAAAAGTCAAGCACCGCGGTCACCTGCTCGCCTCACGCATCGGTCACCATTTCGGCGGCGCGGATGGTTTGGGGCACGCGCCCCCGTTCGGGTCTGGAAATGTCGTACCGGACTTCTAGCGTGTTGCCATGTCCCGGTATCGGCTTCGGCCAACTCCTGCCCAGGAGAAGGCCCTGCTGGAACATTGCGCCCACGCCAGGTTCGTGTGGAACCTGTGCGTGGAACAGGAATCGCACTACCGGCCCGGTCGCGGCCGAATGCCAGCGTTTGCCGGGCGCTGCCGACAGCTCACCGAAGCCAGCGCGGACAATCCGTGGCTGGCGGCTGGATCGGTGATCGTCCAGCAGCAGGCGCTTAAGGATCACGCCCAGGCTATGGCGAACTACTTCGCCGGGACCCACAAGCGGCCGACGTGGCGGAAGGCCGGGCGTGATGAGGGATTCCGCATTGTCCACCTCAAAGCCAGTGACATTCGCAGGGCGTCGCGGCACACAGGGCAGGTGCGGATACCGAAGATGGGCTTGATCGCGTTCCGCTGGTCCCGCCCGGTACCACAGGACGTGAAGTCCTGCCGGGTGACTCGTGATGCGGCCGGGCGATGGCATGTCTCCTTCGCCGCTATCCCACCACCGGTCCACGCGCCGGGAACAGGGGACGTCGTAGTTATCGACCGCGGCGTGGCCGTCGCCGCAGCGCTGTTGACCGGCGAACTCCTCAGCGCACCCAAACTGAGTGAGCGCGAACGGCAACGGCTGCTGCGGTTGCAGCGGCGCGTGGCCAGGACGAAGAACGGTTCCAATCGCCGCAGAGACGTCAGACTGGCCATCGCGAAGCTGAGAGCCCGCGAGAGTGACCGGCGCCGTGACTGGGCTGAGAAGACTTCCACCGACCTTGCCCGGCGGTTTGACGTGATCCGCGTCGAAGATCTGAGAATTCGGGATATGACCCGCTCGGCCAAGGGGACAGTCGGCGCACCCGGCAAGAACGTCCGGCAGAAAGCCGGGCTCAACCGGTCGATCCTCGCCAGCGCGTGGGGCCTGCTGATCTGCCGGCTCGAAAACAAGGCATTCGGCCGGATCGAAAAGATCAATCCAGCGTTCACCAGCCAGCGTTGCTCGGCGTGCGGGCACGTGGATGCGAAGTCGCGCGAGAGCCAAGCCGCCTTCGCCTGTACCGCCTGCGGGTACACCTCCAACGCTGACGTGAATGCGGCCCGGAACATCGCGGCAGGGCGTGCCGTGACTGCGCGGGGAGGCTCGCCACTGGGCGGGCCCGCGAACCGCGAACCTCAACCTGTCCTCCTCTCCGCTTAGGTCGAACTGGCTGGAATCCCGCCCTTCAGGACGGGGTGGACGTCAACTCGCGGCAGGCCCGGTAGAAGTCCGCCCAGCCCGGCCGCTCCCGGACCACGGCTTCCAGGTACTCGCCCCACACGCCGCGGTCGGTGACCGGGTCCTTGATGACCGTGCCGGCGATGCCGGCCGCCACATCGGCCGGCCGGAGCACCCCGTCGCCGAAGTGCGCGGCCAGCGCGATCCCGTTGGTCACCACCGAGATGGCCTCGGCCGGCGACATGGTCCCGCTCGGGGATTTCAGCGTGGTCCGCCGGTCCGCGGTCATCCCCGAGCGCAGCTCGCGGAACACCGTCACCACCCGGCGGATCTCCTCCACCGCGGACGGCACCTCGGGCAGTTCCAGCGCCCGGCCCAGTTCGGCCACCCGGCGCGCGACGATGTCCACCTCTTCGTCCTCGCTGGCCGGCAGCGGCAGCACCACCGTGTTGAACCGGCGGCGCAGCGCCGAGGACAGCTCGTTGACGCCCCGGTCCCGGTCGTTGGCCGTGGCGATGACCGAGAACCCCTTGGCCGCCTGCACCTCGATACCCAGTTCCGGCACCGGCAGGGTCTTCTCGGACAGAATCGTGATCAGTGCGTCCTGCACGTCGGACGGGATCCGGGTGAGCTCCTCGACCCGGGCGATCCGGCCCTCGGCCATCGCGGTCAGCACCGGCGACGGCACCATCGCGGCCCGGCTCGGCCCCTCGGCCAGCAGCCGCGCGTAGTTCCAGCCGTACCGGATCGCCTCCTCGGCCGTGCCCGAGGTGCCCTGCACCAGCAGGCCGGAATCGCCGGAGACAGCCGCCGCGAGATGCTCGGACACCCACGTCTTGGCCGTGCCGGGCAGGCCGAGCAGCAGCAGCGCCCGGTCGGTGGCCAGGGTGGCCACCGCCACTTCGATCAGCCGCCGCGGCCCGATGTACTTGGCTGTGATCTCGGTGCCGTCGGGCAGCGTGCCGCCCAGCAGGTAGGTCACCACGGCCTGCGGGGAGAGCCGCCAGGATGGCGGCCGGGGCCGGTCGTCGGCCTCGCGCAGCGCGGTCAGTTCGGCCGCGTAGATCTGCTCGGCGTGCGGGCGGAGCAGCGGCTTGCCAGTAGTCGTGGTCAACGGATCTCCTCCAGGAAGGCGCGCCGCAGCGCGATCGTGCCGGCCATCCGGTGCAGCACCACCGGCCAGGGCGGGGGGCAGGAGCCGGCCTCAGCCAGCCGGTTCAGCGCTGCGGCGTAGTCGAACCCACCGGTGGCCGGCAGGTTGCGGGCCGCCACGGTGGCCAGTTCGCTCGCCCAGCGCGTCCCCGCCCAGGACGACTGCGCGGCCGGCGATCCGGGCGCCGCGGTAACCACGGTGCGCAGCATGGACACCACCACTTCGGCCAGCGACACCGGCCACGGGCCCGGGCAGGCGGCCAGTTCGGCCAGCGCCGCCGGCGTGACGGCCGAGCGGGACAGCAGTGCCGCCACCCGGGCCGCCCGGGCGGCGGGCGGCAGCACCGCGACCAGTTGCTCGTCGGCCGGCCAGGCGGCCAGCGGCCGGTTGCTGGCCCGCAGCGTCTGCGGGTGCCGGGTGCCGGACGCCAGCAGCGCGGCGGCCCAGTCCGGGCTGGCCTGGCGGACCGCGGCCAGCCGCCAGCCCGCGTGCACGTGGCTGGCCAGCTCCCCGGATACCGGGAGGCGCACGATGTCGGCCGGGGCCAGCCCGAACCGGTCCGCCCACTGGCCGAGCGGAACCACCGCGATCACCTGGGTGAGCTGCCATGCCGCGGCGCTGATCCCGGGTGGTGGCGGCCGGGCGGCCAGGCCATCCCGGGCCGCGGCCGGGCCCGGGGCGCCGGGCAGGCTGGCCACCAGCGTACGGTCAGGCGCGGCACCCTCGAGCCGGAGCAGCGGCCAGGCCCGGGCCGTGGCCCGGACGGACCAGGCCGAGCCGGGCAGCCGGGCCAGCAGCCGCAGCGCGGCCGCGCGCACCGCTCCCTGGCCGTCGTCCAGCGCCATCTCCAGGAGCTCCTCATCGGCGGCGGACAGCCCGCTGGCCAGCACCGGCAGCAGCCTGGCCCGGTCGTCGCCGGATTCGCTGGCCCAGCCCGCCCGCAGTAGGTCCCGGGCGGCAGCCGGGTCGGTGTCGCGCCGCGCGGCCAGGTAGCCGATGCGCTCGGCCCGGCTGCCGGTCTGCCACACCTCAGGTCCGTCCGCCGGGTCCGGCCGGGCCGGGCCGGCCACCACCCGCTGCCAGTCGGCGCGGTACGCGGCCAGCCAGCGGCCCCGGTGGCCGAGCACACCAGCCACCGCGGGCCGCAGTCCGAGGTCCCGGGCGGCCGCGTCGAGCAGCGCCGGCAGCAGCGGGGCGGGTGCCCGGTAACCGGCCGCACCGGCCGCGGTCAGCAGGTCGGCCAGCAGCCCGGCGTCCGCCTCGCGGGCCCGGCCGAGCAGCACGGCCGCCCGGGGCGGCAGCTCCGGCGCGTCGTCCGCGGCGGCCGGCTCGGGGCAGCTCACTCCCGGCTCGGGCTGCCATCCGGCCCGGCGGGCCACGGTCAGCAGCGCCGCCGCGTCCAGCACGCTGGCCGCGGGGTCGTCCCGGGACAGCACGCCGGCGTGCGCCGCGGCCGGGCCGGCCAGGCCGGTCACCGGCTCCGGGCGGCGGCCCACCCCGACGGTGGCCGCCGCGACCAGGTCGTCATAGCTCAGCGCGGTCACAGCCGGACCGCCTGATCTTCGTGCCACACGGTCAGCGGGATCAGCCCGGCCGGTGTCCACTCGCCGGCCAGGCACACCGGCTGGCCACCCGACACCGCCAGCAGCGGCCACCGCGACTCCGGCCCGAGCAGCGGCACCGCCAGCCCGGCGTGGTCGGCCAGCTGCCAGCCTGGTTCGCCGGGCACCGGCACCCCGGTGACCAGGGCCGGCCATTCGGTCAGCCACGGGTCCTGCGCCAGCCCGGCCGACCAGCCGCACAGCAGCCCAGCCAGGTCGCCCGCCCCAGTCGGCCGGCCCGCCGCGGCCGGGCTGCCGTGACGGGTCCCGACGACCGCGCGCAGCTCCGGCTGCCCCGGGTAGAAGTGCAGGTCAGCGTGCAGCTCCAGGCCCGGGATGAGGGCAGCCTCGAGGCCGCTGAAGTTCCCCACCGGCGCGAACGACAGCAGCAGCGCGAACCGCCTGGTGTGCTGGCCGCGCAGCCAGACCCGGCGCGCCGGGATCTGGCCGTCCAGTACGTCGCGGACCGCGAGGACCTGCCACCGGTCGGTGACCGGCGGGGTGGCCAGCACGCCCTCCCGGCTGGTCGTATACCCGACCCGGGACCGGACCACGGCGGCCAGCGGCGGCGACAGCGCGGCGAGTTGCTGGTGCGCCCGGGTCAGCAGGTGCAGCAGCCCGTACTCGGCCAGCAGCCGGTCCGGCCAGCCGTCCCCGGACATCGGTATCGCGGACAGCCGGCGCAGCGCGCTGGCCACCCCGGGCGCCTGGGCGTCCACCATCCGCGCCGCGATCGCCTCCGCGTGCCCGTACCCAGCCGCCCGGGCCGCCGTCAGCCCGGCCCGGACCTGGTCCCCCAGCCATACCTGCAGTTCGGCCAGGCCCGCGGCGACCCGCTGCGCCCGTTGCTCCACCCGGCGCGCCGCCGCGGCCGCGTCCTTCGGCTGCCCGCTCGTGCCGTTCCGCGCCCCGGCCCGGGCCTGCCGGCTGGCCTGCCAGGCAGTGGCGTAGCCGGCCGCCTGGCCTTGCTCGGGCACCGCGCCGCTCGCCCAGGTCAGCAGCAGCGCGAGCGCGTGCTTGCAGGGGAACTTGCGGGACGGGCAGGAGCACTGGTAGGCGGGGCCGCCCAGATCGACGACGGTCTGGTAGGGCTGCTTTCCGGACCCGCCAAACCGTCCCCACACCAGGTCGCCGGCCGTCCCCGCGTCACTCCAGCAGGCGGGCCTGGCCAGACCCGCCGCCGCCCGCTGCGAGGCGGCGTCCGGGGCGAGGGCCAGCACGTCGTTGGCAGTCCATCGCGCGGCCACACCGCGACGCTATCCGGCACTGCCGACAAACCCGGCCCGCACCCCGTAGCCTCGCTGCATGCCGATCGAGTGGCTGACCGCGTTCCTGGATTTCCCGCCGGCCACGTTCGGGCCAGCCAGCGCCTACTGGCAGGCAGTTACCGGGTACCAGCTATCCGGGCCGCGCGGCCCGGCCGCCGAGTTCGCCACCCTGCTGCCCGGCCAGGGCAGTGCGTTCGTCCGCATGCAGCGCACCGGCGGCGGCTCCCCGGGCTGCCATCTCGACGTGCACACCGCCGATGTGCGGGCCCTGACCGACCGGGCGCTCCGGCTCGGCGCCCAGCCCACCGACCAGGATCCGGTCCCCGGCCTGGCCGTGCTCCGCTCCCCCGGCGGCCTCCCGTTCTGCCTCACCAGCGAGGACGATTTTGCCGAACGCCCGTACCCGCGACTGTGGCCCGCAGGCCAGCGCAGCCTGCTGGATCAGGTATGCATCGACATACCCGCCAGCGCGGTGCCCAGCGAGACCGCGTTCTGGGCCAGGCTGACCGGGTGGCAGTTGCGGGACAGTCCGAAGTCCGAGTTCGCCTCGCTGGTCCGTCCGCAGGGGATGCCGCTCCGGCTGCTGCTGCAGCGCCTCGGTGAGCCGTCCGGCCCGTGCCGCGCACACCCCGATCTGGCCTGCGACGACGTCCCGGCCGAAGTGCGCCGCCACCAGGCCCTCGGCGGCACCGTGCTGCGCGTCACCGGCGTCTTCACCACGCTGCTCGACCCGGCGGGCCTGCTCTACTGCGTCACCAGCCGCGACCCCGACACCGGCCTCCGCTAGAAAGCCCCGCTCGCGTTCCAGCTGGGTTGATGATCAAACGTCTGGTGTCGTAGTAGCGACAGCAAACGTTTGATCACGTCGGTCGGGCTGGCTCTGGGGCGGTCAGGCGAACTGGGGATAGAGGGCGGGGACTCCGCCGGACAGGCCGGCCAGGACGTGGCGGCTGGTGTCGTCGGCGATGATCTCGGTGTGGCCGGCCTCGATGCCGTCGATGGCGAGCTTGGCGATGACGGCCGGGTCGGCCTTGGGCACATCGAGGTGCCGGATCATGTCGGTGTCCATGTAACCGACGTGCAGGGCGGTCACCCGGGTGCCCTGCGCGGCCAGTTCCTGGCGCAGCGCGTTGGTCAGCGACCACTCCGCCGACTTGGCCGCGCAGTAGGCACCGGATCCGGGGAAACTCAGCCAGGACAGTGCGGACAGGATGTTGAGCACCGCGCTGCTGCCCTGCGCGGCCAACTGAGGGGCGAACGCCCGGGTCACCGCCAGCGTGCCGAAGAAGTGGGTGTCCAGCTCTAGCCGGATGTCACCCAGGTCGCCGGTCAGCAGCGACGACCCGGTGGACGAGCCCGCGTTGTTGACCAGAATCGCCACGTCGTGCGTGGCCTGCGCGGCCGCGGCCACCGACGCCGGGTCGGTGACGTCCAGCGCGACCGGGGTGACACCGGCCAGGTCCACCGCCTGGGGATCGCGGGCCGCCGCGTAGACGTGCGCGCCCCGGTCCCGCAGTTGCGCGGCCAGAAGCCGTCCCAGCCCGCGGTTGGCTCCGGTGACAAGCGCGGTCTTGCCGGTGATGTCCATGACGCACCCCTCTGGATAGGTTTTTACAACTCAGCTCGACACTAGGCACCGTAACAAAGCTGAGTAGGAATGTCCAACCCAGAGCTGATAGTCTGGCCAGTATGGCGAAGGTCCCGGACACGACCTGCTCGATCGCGCGCAGCCTGGGCGTGCTCGGCGAGCGGTGGACGTTCCTGATCCTGCGTGAGGCGCTCCTGGGCGCGACCAGGTTCGCCGAGTTCCGGGACCGGCTGGGGGTGGCGCCGGACGTGCTGTCCGACCGCCTCAGCACGCTGGTCGCGGCCGGGGTGCTGACCCGCGAGCCTTACCAGGAGCCAGGCGCGCGCGCCCGGTTCGCCTACCGGCTGACCCCGGCCGGGCGCGAACTTCAGGTCGTGCTCAGCGCACTGCAGCAGTGGGGTGACACGCACCTGCCGCACCCGGAGGGGCCGAGCATGCTGCGCCGGGTGCGCGGCACCGACCGCCCGGTGCACGTGGGCTATGTCGACGAGGACGGCTGCGAGATACCGCCCACCGACGTAGCCGTGGTCCCTGCGTGATCAACCCAAGTCAGCGGTAGGTGCCGGCGTACTGCTGGCGGAGCTTGTACTTGAGCACCTTGCCGCCGACCGTCTCCGGCAGCGCGTCCACGAAGACGACCGCCTTCGGGGTTTCGAAGCCGGCCAGCCGCTCCCGGCAGAACTCGATCAGCTCCACCCCCAGGTCGGACGCGACAGCATCCGGCGACGGGATGACCACGGCGGTGACGGCCTCGCCCCAGCGGTCGTGCGGCAGCCCGACGACGGCCGCCTTGCGCACCGCAGGGTGCTGGTGCAGCACCGCCTCGACCCGCAGGCTGGACACGTTCTCGCCGCCGGTCTTCACGATGTCCTTGTACCGGTCCACCATGATGCGCAGCCCGTCCGCGTCATACACGCAGCTGTCCCCGGAGTGGAACCAGCCGTGCCGGAACGCGTGCTCGGTCGCGGGCAGCTCGCGGTAGTACCCGGCGGTGATGGCGGGCGACCGGTACACCGCCTCGCCGGGCACGCCGGGCTGGCCGTCCAGCATCGCGCCGGTCTCGTCCATCACGGTCGACTCCAGCAGCGGGTTCGGGATGCCGACGTAGTTGTGCTCGGGCGCGGTGCGCCGGTAGAGGTCGGGCCACTTGTCCGGCCAGAACCGGTGGCACGAGATGGCCTCGGTCTGGCCGAAGATCTCCACCGCGGTGAAGTCGTCACCGCACAGCCGCTTGAACGTGGCCAGCACCCCGGGCGGCAGCGCGGCCCAGCCGTAGACCAGCACCTTCAGGCTGCGCGGGTCGTAGGCCAGCCGGTCGGCGTCCAGCACCCGGGCCAGCGCGCCGGCCATGGCCGGTGAGCCGCCCCACAGCGCGGTGACCGCCTCCCGGCTGATCGCGTCGGCCATCTGCACCGGATCCGGGCGGCGGCCGATGATCAGGGTGCCGCCGGACAGGAAGGCCGGGAACGTGAACACCTGGTCGGCCACGTGGTAGATGATCGGCAGGAACGTGGCCAGCCTGAGGTCGCCTTCCAGCCGGATGCCCCGGGTCAGGGTGAGCGCGAAGCTGTACGCGGCGAGATGGCTGGAGTGGTGCGACACCATCGCGCCCTTGGGCAGCGCGGTGGTGCCCGAGGTGAACAGGATCTGCCAGATGTCGTCGCCGTGGATCTCAACAGAAGGCTCGGTCACCGGCTGATCCGCCACGAACGAAGCGAATGGCACGCTGCCCGGCACCGCGCCGCCACCGATGGGGATGGTCACGGCAGGCAGCAGCCCTGCGTCGCGGAATGCCTTCTCGGCCGCCGGCCAGGCCTCCGCATCGACCACCGCCAACGCGGGCTCGGTCAGCCCGATCAGGTGACCGATCACGTCACCGGCCAGCGACGGGTTGACCGGCACGCAGACCAGCCCGGCCTTGGCGATGCCGATCTTGGTGAGGTAGGCCTCCACCGAGTTCTCGCAGACCAGCATCACCCGGTCACCCGCTCCGAGCCCGCGCGAGAGCAGCCCGTTAGCCACCTGGCAGGCCAGTTCGTCGGCCTGCCGGTAGCTCAGCCGGGCATACGACGGCGACGCGTACGCGCCGGCCCAGCCGACGATGGCCGCCTGGTCCGGGACGCTCCACCGGAGCCGCTCCAGCACGTCGCCGACGCTGACCCGCTCCCACCGGTTCACCGCCCGGCGATGATTGAGGCTGGTGACATCAAGGGCCATAGCGATCCCTGCTTCCATCGCCGCATGTGAACAGCGGTTAACAGCCGTATGGTAGGCGCATCGGTCCGGCGAGCCAAGAGCGAGCCAAGGTGTTCCCGGCTTAGTGAATCAGGAGTAACCTGCGACCATGCCGGTGCTGACGTCCGCGGTCGACCCGGCCAGCCAGGCATACCAGCGCAACCGCGAAGCCCAGCTGGCCGTGCTGGCCGAACTGGACGAACAGCTGGCCGCGGCCCGGGCGGGCGGCGGGCCGCGGTACGCCGAGCGGCACCGGTCCCGCGGGCGGCTGCTGGTCCGCGAGCGGATCGAGCTGCTGCTGGACCGGGACAGTCCGTTCCTGGAGCTGTCCTCGCTGGCCGCGTGGGGCACCGAGTTCACCGTGGGCGCGAGCATCGTCACCGGGATCGGTGTGGTGTCCGGGGTGGAATGCGTGATCATCGGGCACGACCCGACCGTGCGCGGCGGCTCGATGAACCCGTACACGCTGCGCAAGAACCTGCGCGCGCTGGAGATCGCCCGGGTGAACCGGCTACCGCTGATCAACCTGGTCGAGTCGGGCGGCGCCGACCTGCCCACCCAGTCCGACCTGTTCGTGCCGGCCGGGCAGATCTTCCACGACCTGACCGAGCTGTCCGCGCTGGGCATCCCGACCATCGCGCTGGTCTTCGGCAACTCCACCGCGGGCGGCGCCTACGTGCCCGGCATGTGCGACTACGCGGTGCTGGTGGACCAGCAGGCCAAGGTGTTCCTGGGCGGCCCGCCGCTGGTCAAGATGGCGACCGGCGAGGAGTCCGGTGACGAGGAGCTGGGCGGGGCCGAGATGCACTCCCGGGTGTCCGGCCTGTCCGACCACTTCGCCGCGGACGAGCTGGACTGCATCCGGATCGGGCGGCAGATCGTGTCCGAGCTGAACTGGCGCAAGCTCGGCCCGGGCCCGGCCGGGCCGGCCGACCCGCCGCAACACGACCCGGAGGAACTGCTCGGCATCGCGTCGGCCGACTTCCGGGTCCCGTTCGACCCGCGTGAGGTGCTGGCCCGGGTGGTGGACGGGTCCCGGTTCGGCGAGTACAAGCCGCTGTACGGGACCAGCCTGGTCACCGGCTGGGCCAGCGTGCACGGGTTCCGGGCCGGGGTGCTGGCCAACGCGCGCGGCGTGCTGTTCAGCGAGGAGGCCAAGAAGGCCACCGAGTTCATCCTGCTGGCCAATCAGACCGCCGTCCCGCTGATCTTCCTGCAGAACACCACCGGCTACATGGTCGGCCGCGACTACGAGCAGGGCGGCATCATCAAGGATGGCGCCAAGATGATCAACGCGGTGGCGAACAGCACGGTGCCGCACATCACGATCAACATCGGCGCCTCGTTCGGCGCCGGGAACTACGGCATGTCCGGCCGGGCGTACCAGCCCCGGTTCATGTTCGCCTGGCCGAACGCTAAGCTGGCCGTGATGGGTGCGCAGCAGCTGGCCGGGGTGCTGTCCATCGTCGGCCGGCAGGCGGCGCAGGCTGCCGGGCGGCCGTTCGACGAGGACGCGGACAGCCAGCGGCGGCAGGCCATCGAGGAGCAGATCGAGCGGGAGTCGCACAGCTTCTTCGTCACCGCCCGGCTGTACGACGACGGGATCATCGATCCGCGGGACACCCGGACCGTGCTCGGCATCGCGCTGTCCGCCGCGCACTCCAGCACCGTCGAAGGCCGCCGCGGCTTCGGCGTGTTCCGGATGTGACCAGCATGCCGGCCATCAGCAAGCTGCTCATCGCGAACCGGGGCGAGATCGCCGCCCGGCTGATCCGCACCGCCCGGGCCATGGACATCGGCACCGTGGCCGTGTTCTCCGACCCGGACGCGGACGCGCCCTACGTCACCGCCGCCGACGAGGCGGTCGCACTGCCCGGCAGCGCCCCGGCCGACACCTACCTGAACGCCCCCGCCATCATCGCGGCGGCCCAGCGCAGCCAAGCGGACGCCGTCCATCCCGGCTACGGCTTCCTGTCCGAGAACGCATCGTTCGCGAGAGCCTGCGCGGAGGCCGGCCTCATCTTCGTGGGCCCACCGCCGCGGGCCATCGAGGCGATGGGCTCCAAGATCGCGGCTAAGGAGCTGATGGCCGCCGCGGGCGTCCCGGTCCTCCCGTCCATCACGATCGAAGGCGACCAGCCCCCGGACGACGCGGAAATCAACAGGATCGGCTTCCCGCTGCTGGTCAAGGCCGCGTTCGGCGGCGGCGGCCGGGGCATGCGGGTGGTCCGCAGCGAAACGGAGCTACCAACAGCACTGGCCGGGGCGCGCCGCGAGGCGGCGGCCGCGTTCGGCGACGGCACCGTGTTCCTGGAGCGCTACCTGGACAGTCCCCGGCACATCGAGGTGCAGATCTTCGGCGACACGCAGGGCACCCTGGTGCACCTGTTCGAGCGGGAATGCTCGATCCAGCGCCGCTACCAGAAGATCATCGAGGAGGCCCCGTCGCCGGCCGTGGACGAGGCGCTGCGCCAGGAACTCGGCGAGGCGGCCATCGCCGCGGGCAAGGCCATCGGCTACACCGGCGCCGGCACCGTCGAGTTCGTGCTGGCCGCAGCGGGCAAGTTCTACTTCCTCGAGGTCAACACGAGACTGCAGGTCGAGCACCCGGTCACCGAACTGGTCACCGGCCTGGACCTGGTCGCGCTGCAGCTCCAGGTGGCCGAGGGCCAGCCGCTGCCGGCCGAGGTCCGGCTGGCCACGCTGACCGGCCACGCCATCGAGGCCCGGCTGTACGCCGAGGACGTGGCGGCCGGCTTCCTGCCCGCCACCGGCACGCTGCGCGCGTTCGACCTGCCCCAGCTGCCCGGGATCCGGGTCGACACCGGGGTAACCGCAGGCTCACAAGTCGGCCTGCACTACGACGCGATGCTGGCCAAGGTGATCGCGCACGGCCCGACCCGGGACGCAGCCCGCCGCCGGCTGGCCCGGTGCCTGGCTGGGGCCCGGCTGCACGGCGTGACCAGCAACCGGGACCTGCTGGTCGGCATCCTCCGCGAGGAGGAATTCCAGCACGGCCAGATCGACACCGGCTACCTGACCCGGCACGACCCGGAAGACCTGGCCCGGTCCTGGCGCGACGACAGCGCACCGCGGCTGCACGCACTGGCCGCGGCGCTGGCTGGCCAGGCGGGCCGCCGGGCCACCGCACCCGTACTGCGCGGCATCCCATCCGGCTGGCGCAATGTGCCGAGTGGGCCGCAGCGGGTCCGGTTCAGCTGCGAAGGCACCGAGATCGAGGTTGCGTATCAGTTCCGCGGCCCGGACGTGGTGGGAGAGGTGGACGGCGTAGCGGTGAACGGCCTGCTTGTCCGCCAGGCCACCCCCGGCCGGGTAGTGGCGGACATCGACGGGATCCGCCGCGAATTCACCGTCCAGCAGGACGGTGGCACCTGGGACGTGGACAGCTCCCTGGGCAGCAGCCAGCTCACTGAGCTGCCCCGGTTCCCCGACCCGCGGTCCCGGGCCGCCCCCGGCTCGCTGCTGGCCCCGATGCCCGGCACCGTGGTCAGGCTGGAGGTCGCGCCGGGTACCCAGGTCAAGGCGGGCACCCCGATCGTCGTGCTGGAGGCGATGAAGATGGAGCACAGCGTGTCCGCGCCGCACGACGGGGTGGTGACCGATATCGAGGTGACCGGCGGCCAGCAGGTGGACGTGGGCACCGTGCTGGCCGTGGTGGACATCCTGGCGGCGGACCATGACTGAGCCGCCGGTCCGGTACGAGCGGCGCGGCCCGGCCGCCTGGCTGACCATCAACCGCCCGGAGGCGCGCAACGCGCTGAACAAGGCGGTCCGCGACGGCCTGTGGGACGGCGTCCGCCGGTTCAACGCCGACGACGGCGCGAAGGTGCTGGTCCTCACCGGCGCTGGGGACAAGGCGTTCTGCGCCGGCGGCGATCTCAAGGAGATGGCCAGCGACGCGCTGGAGATCCCGCCGCCGGACTTCCTGCCCCAGTTCGGCCGCAACATCGACGTGCCCAAACCCACCATCGCCGCGGTCAACGGGGTGGCCTACGCGGGCGGGTTCGCGCTGGCCCAGCAGTGCGACCTGTGCCTGGCCGCCGAGCACGCCAGGTTCGCCATCACCGAGGTCAAGGTGGGCCGGGGCGCGCCATGGGCCGCGCCGCTGCCCTGGCTGATCCCGCCCCGGGTGGCCATGCAGATCCTGCTCACCGGCGACCCGGTCACCGCGCCGCGGGCGCACGAGATCGGCCTGGTCAACGACGTCGTCCCGGCCGCCGAGCTAGCCCAGGCGGCACAACGCCTGGCCGAGCGGATCGCGGCCAACGCGCCGCTGTCCGTGCTGGCCGCCAAGCGCACCGTCCGGCTGGTGGCCGACCAGCCACTCAACACGGCGTTCGAGGAGGCGGACCAGATCTGGGCCCCGGTGTACCGCAGCGAGGACGCGCAGGAAGGGCCGGCCGCGTTCCGGGACAAGCGGCCGCCGGCCTGGAAGGGGCGCTGACGGTGCCCGCCGACCTGGCCGGGCTGCTGGCCGACCTGGCCGCGGAGACCGCGGTGCTGGACAGCCTGGTGGCCAGGCTGGATGAGAGCCGCTGGCGGGCGCCCACCCCGGCATCCGGCTGGTCCATCCACGACCAGGTCACCCACCTGGCCTACTTCGACGAGACCGCCGCGCAGGCCGCGGCCGACCCGGACGGCTTCCGGGTCCGGGCGGCCGAGCTGATGCTGCTCGGCGACACGTTCCCGGACGAGATCGCCCGCCGCCACGCCGCGCTGCCGCCGGCCGGCGCGCTGGCCTGGTTCCGCCGCGCCCGGGCCGGCTACCTGGCCACGTTCCGCGGCCTGGACCCACGGCAGCGGCTGCCCTGGTACGGCCCGGACATGAGCGCGGCCAGCTCGGTCACCGCACGGCTGATGGAAACCTGGGCGCACGGCCAGGACATCGCCGACACGCTCGGCGTGTGGCGCCCACCGTCCGCGCGGCTGCGGCACGTGGCGCACCTCGGCATCAGCACCTTCTACTTCACTTTCCAGCTGAACGCCCGTGCCGTGCCGGTCACACCGGTCCGGGTCGAGCTGACCGGGCCGGATGGAGAAAAGTGGACCTGGGGCCCGGCCGGCGCCGCCGACCGGGTCACCGGCCCGGCGCTGGACTTCTGCCTGGCCGTGACCCAGCGCCGCCACCTCGACGATCTCGCCCTCGACGTGACCGGGCCGGTTGCGGCGGAATGGATGTCGATCGCCCAGGCGTTCGCCGGCCCGCCGGGCCAGGGCCGTAAGCCGGGCATGCGGGTGCCCGGGGGCATCCCGTGAAGCCGCCGGTCCGGATCGGCAACTGCTCCGGGTTCTACGGGGACCGGATCGAGGCCGCCCGGGAGATGGTGGACGGCGGCCCGATCGACGTGCTGACCGGCGATTACCTGGCCGAGCTGACCATGCTCATCCTGTGGAAGGCGCGGCAGAAGGACCCGGACGCGGGCTACGCCCGGACGTTCCTGACCCAGCTGGAGCAGGTGCTCGGCAGCTGCCTGGACCGCGGCATCAAGATCGTCTCTAACGCGGGCGGGCTGAACCCAGCCGGCCTGGCCAGCAAGATCGGCGAGCTGGCCGCCCGGCTCGGCCTCGCCCCGCGGATCGCCTGGGTCGAGGGTGACGACCTGTCCGGCCGGCTGGACAGCCTGCTCGCGGCCGGGCACCCGCTGGCCAACACGGACACCGGCCGGCCGCTGGCCGGCGCCCCGGCCAAACCGGTCACGGCCAACGCCTACCTGGGCGGCTGGGGCATCACCGCGGCGCTGGCCGCCGGGGCGGACATCGTGGTCTGCCCCCGGGTCACCGACGCGTCGCTGGTCACCGGGCCGGCCGCATGGTGGCACGGCTGGGCCCGGGACGACTACGACCGGCTGGCCGGCGCGCTGGTGGCCGGGCACGTGATCGAGTGCGGTCCGCAGGCCACCGGCGGGAACTACTCCTGGCTGGACGAGATCACCGACCGGCGCTACCCGGGCTTCCCGGTCGCCGAGGTGGCCGCGGACGGCAGCGCGGTGATCACCAAGCACCCGGGCACCGGCGGCCTGGTCTCGCCGGGCACGGTTACCGCGCAACTGCTGTACGAGATCGCCGAGCCGGCCTACCGCAACCCGGACGTGATCGCGCACTTCGACACCGTCCACCTGGCCCAGGACGGGCCGGACCGGGTGGCGGTCACCGGCACCCGGGGCAGCCCGCCGCCGCCTGACCTCAAGGTGGCCATCAACTACCTGGGCGGCCACCGGAACACGATGACGCTGGTGCTGACCGGACTGGACATTGCGGAGAAGGCGGCCTGGGCCGAGCGGGAACTGTTCGGCATCCTGGGCGGCCGGGACAGCTTCGCCGAGGTCGACGTCCGGCTGCTGCGCTTCGACCGGCCGGACGCGCCGACCAACGAGCAGGCCACCGCGCACCTGCGGATCACGGTCAAGGACCCGGACCCGCGCAAGGTCGGCCGCCGGTTCGCCAACGCGACCATGGAACTCGCGCTGGGCGGCTACGCCGGGTTCCACACCACCACGCCGCCCACCGCGGAGAGCGCGTACGGCGTGTACTGGCCCGCGCTGGTCCCGGCCACCGAGGTCGAGCACACCGTGGTCCTGCCGGATGGAACGTGCCAGCTCATCCCGCCCACTGACGCTAACTCTACATATGTCGCCTTCGAGCCTACATATGTAGAGTACGCGGTGCCCGAGGGGCCGGCCGTGCGCGCGCCACTGGGGCGGGTCGCGGCGGCCCGGTCCGGCGACAAGGGCGGCAACGCGAACGTGGGCGTGTGGACCCGGGACCCGGCCGCGTTCGGCTGGCTGCGCGACTACCTGACCGTCGACCGCATTCGCCAGTTGATCCCGGAAGCGAGCCGGCTCCCGGTGCACCGCTACGAGCTGCCCAACCTGAGCGCGCTGAACTTCGTCCTGGCCGGCCTGCTCGGCGACGGGGTGGCCGCGTCGGCCCGGCCCGACCCGCAAGCCAAGGGGCTCGGCGAGTACCTGCGCAGCCGACTTGTCGACATTCCGGCCGAGTTCATCCAGGAGGCGCCGCGATGAGCGACCTGGCCACGACGGCGACCAGCTATACCGTGCGTGACTTGTTCCAGCGGGCGTTCAATATCTATGGGCCACGGATCGCGGTGACCGCGGAAGAGGGCCAGTGGACCTATGCCGAAATCGGCGAGCAGGCCAGGCGGCTGGCCGCCGCGCTGCACAGCCTCGGGCTGCGCCAGGGCGAGCGGGTCGCGGTGCTGTCCGAGACCAGGCCGGAGTACGTGGTCACGTACGCGGCGCTGGCTCAGCTCGGCATCACCGTGCTGACGCTGAACATCCGGCTGCACCCGGACGAGCTGCGGTACTGCGTCGAGACCGGCCAGCCGGCCGCGCTGCTCGCCTCCGGCGTGC
Organism: uncultured Actinomycetes bacterium; assembly: GCA_963814645.1. GTDB lineage: Bacteria > Actinomycetota > Actinomycetes > Streptosporangiales > Streptosporangiaceae > RYN-230. The sequence continues at coordinate 372,327 of CAWFDX010000001.1, forward strand.
TCACCCACCTGGTGGCCGGCCTGCCCGGGGCGGGCACCTCGGTCCGGTCCTGGATCTGCTTCGACGGCACGCAGGACGGGTTCGAGAGCTACCCGGACCTGCTCGCGGCGGCCGGCGGCGAGACCGCGCCCGCGGCCGACGTCCAGGCCACCGACATCCACAACGTGCTGTACACCAGCGGCACGACCGGCCGGCCCAAGGGCGCGATGATCAGCCACGGCGCGGCCGCGATCCGCGGGCTGCGGCTGGCCCAGTGGTTCGGGCTGACCCCGGATGACGGGTTCATCGGCTGGCTGCCGCTGTTCCACTGCGGCGGGGACGAGTCGCTGTACGCGACGATGCTGACCGGCGGCACGTTCGGCGCGCTGCGCAAGGCCGACGTGGAGACCATGTTCCGGATGATCGAGCGGGACCGGCTGAGCTGGACGCTGCTGCTGCCCGGGGTGATCACCGACTTCCTGCACCACCCGCGGCGGGCCGACTACGACCTGGCCGCGTTCCGCTTCGCGATCGGTTACGCCAACATGATGCCGAACGTGATCCAGCAGCTCACCGCGGCCTGCGGCATCGACTTCTACGACGCGTTCGGGCAGACCGAGAGCAGTTACCTGCTGGCCCACGGGGTTTCGCATCCGGGTGAACAGCCCAGCCTGCGCAAGCTGCCCAGCCCGCTGCTGGACGTGCGCATCGTGGCCGACGACCTGACCGAGCTGCCGCCGGGGCGGCCCGGCGAGTGCGTGGTCCGCGGGCCGTCGGTGATGTCCGGGTACCTGGACGACCCGGCCGCCACCGAGGCGGCGTTCCGCGGCGGCTGGCTGCACACCGGCGACCTGCTGACCCGGCACGAGGACGGCACGCTGAGCTTCGTGGACCGGAAGAAGTACCTGATCAAGACAGGCGGGGAGAACGTCTACCCGGCCGAGGTGGAGCAGGTCATCGCGGCCCACCCGGCGGTGCAGGAGGTGTGCGTGTTCGGCGTGCCCGACGAGCGCTGGGGCGAGACGGTCAAGGCGGCCGTGGTGCTGCACCCGGGCACGGAGCTGACCGTGGCCGGGCTGGACGCCTGGTGCCGGGACCGGCTGGCTGGCTACAAGCGGCCCCGGTACCTCGTGTTCCTGGCCCCCAGCGAGCTGCCGCGCAGCACCACCGGCAAGGTGCAGCGGCACGAGCTGGCCAAGCTCCCGGCCCGGCCGGAGGAACGGGTATGAGCGACGACATCGTGGCCGGGCGGCACGGCGCGGTCCGGCTGCTGACCATCAACCGGCCGGCCCGGCGGAACGCGCTGACCATCGCGGCGGCCGAGACGCTGCGCGCGGAACTGGCCGCGGCCAGCGCCGACGAGCAGACCGGGGCGGTCGTGCTGACCGGCGCGGGCGGGCATTTCTCCGCGGGCGGCGACGGCGCCGAGATCCTGGCCGCGGCCGAGGGCGGCCCGGACGCTCCGGACCGGCTGATGCGGGTCTTCCACCAGCTGGTGGACACGGTGTGGACCGCGCCGCTGCCGGTGGTCGCGGCCGTGTCCGGCGTCGCCTACGGCGGCGGGTTCAACCTGGCCCTCGCCTGCGACCTGGTGGTGTGCTCCGCCGACACCCGGTTCTGCCAGGTGTTCGTGCGCCGTGGCGTGGTGCCCGACCTGGGCGGCGCCTACCTGCTACCGCGGCTGGTCGGGCTGCAGCGGGCCAAGCAGCTCATGCTGCTCGCGCCCGAGATCGGCGCGGCGCACGCGCTCCAGCTCGGCCTGGTCAACGCGGTGCTGCCGGAGCCCGCCGCGGCGCTGCAGCACGCGCTCACCCTGGCCGCCCAGCTCGCCGCCGGGCACCGGCCCGCGATCGCCCAGGCCAAGACGTTGCTGAACGCCAGTACCGGCGGCAGCCTGTCCGAATCGCTGGAGCTGGAGGCGGGGATTCAAGCAGCGTTGCTGCGTTCGGAACCGGTGCGGCAGAGTTTCGCCGACTTCCTGGCCGGCCGGGACGGCTGATGGCCGGGATAGCGCCGGTGCGCACCCGGGACCCGGCGCGCAAGGAACGCATCCTGGCCGCGGCCGCCGACCTGGTAGCCAGCAGCGGCTATCACGCGGTGTCCATGGCCGACATCGGCGCCGCCGCCGGGATCACCGGGTCCGGCATCTACCGGCACTTCGCCAGCAAGTCAGCGCTGCTGGTGGCGCTGTTCGACCAGGCCATCGACGGGCTGCTGCGCGACGAGCGGCAGATCGTGCAGGAGGTACGCGATCTGCGCCGGGCGCTGCTGCTGCTGGTGCGGGGCCAGGTCAACTTCGTCATCGCCGACCGCGAGCTGGCCATCGTCTACCACAACGAGATCAACAACCTGCCGGCCGCTGACCGCCGCCGGCTGCGCCGCAAGCAGCGCCTCTACCTGGAGGAATGGGTGCACCTGGTGGACGAGCTGCACGCCAGGCTGACCGACAGCGATGCCCGGGCGCTGGTGTACGCGGCGATCGGCGCCATCCAGTCGGCGCTGTTCCACGCCAGCGGGCTGCCCGATGAGCGGCTGCGCGAGCTGCTCACCGGCTCGGCGGTGGCCATCCTGGGCAGCGCCGAACTCACTGCTCCCACTGCCGGAACACGGTGAGCAGCACGGCATTCACGATGACCACGGCGCCGAAGATGATGGCCAGGGTGACCGCGCCCGCCGCGGCCAGGCCGCCAGCGGCGCGGCGATGGCCAGCACGATGGCCCACGCGCCGTGCCCGGTGCGTGCGCCCCAGTAGGCCAGCGCGGCGAACGCGGCCAGTTCGAGCAGGAACTTCACGGCCAGGTTGGCCGACTTCACCATGCATGCCCCCGGTAATTTTCAGCCCCGCAGCATGCATAGTCCGACGACAGGGGCCTGGCTGGCTACCCATTTCTTGACGGCGTCCCGGGCGGCCCAGACGATCGCGGGCAGTCGTATGAGGGAGCTGTCCGATGCGCCTGCCGCTGCCGCCGCTGTCCCTGCCCGCCGCGCTGCTGCTGGCGGCGGCCGCACTGACCGCCGGGGTGGCTTCGGCCGGGCCGGCCGCCGCGTCGCCCAGCCCGGTCAATGTGACGGTCAACGCCGGCGAGGGGCTGGGCACGATCCCAGCCACCGCCTATGGGCTCAACTCGGCCGTCTGGGACAGCCAGCTGAACGCGCCGCAGACGCAGGACCTGCTGCAGCAGACCGGCGTGCAGATGCTCCGCTACCCGGGCGGCTCCTACGGCGACATCTACAACTGGCAGGACAACACCGCGCCCGGCGGGTACGTGGCCCCGGGCACCGACTTCGACTCGTTCATGGGCACGGTGCAGAAGATCGGCGCACAGCCGATCCTGATCGCCAACTACGGCACCGGCACGCCGCAGGAGGCGGCCGGCTGGGTCCAGTACGCCAACATCACTAAGGGCTACGGCGTCAAGTACTGGGAGATCGGCAACGAGGTCTACGGGAACGGGTACTACGGTTCGGACTGGGAAGCCGACGATCACGCCAGCAAGAGCCCGGCCACCTACGCGGCGAACGTGGTGCAGTACGCCAGCGCGATGAAGGCGGTCGATCCCAGCATCAAGGTCGGCGCGGTGCTGACCCTGCCCGGCAACTGGCCGGACAGCGTGGTCGCGGCGGGCGACAGTGCGGACTGGAACAAGACCGTGCTGTCCGACGCGGGCGGCGCCATCGACTTCGTGATCGTGCACTGGTACCCGAGCCCGACCAGCGCGGCGTCGATGCTGACCGAGCCCGCCCAGGTGGCCGGGGAACTCGCCCAGCTGCGCCAGGAGATCGACCAGTACGCCGGGCCGGACGGCCCGGACATCCAGATCGCGATGACCGAGGTGAACTCCGGGGTGGACACCGACACCCAGCCGGACGCGCTGTTCGGCGCGGACACCTACCTGACCGCGCTGGAGAATGGCGTGTTCACCGTGGACTGGTGGGACACGCACAACGGGCCGACCGCGATCAGCACCGCACCCGACGGCGCCACCGACTACGACGACTGGGGCATCCTGTCCAGCGCCACCTGCGTGGGCAGCACCTGCGAGCCGCCGGTCAACACCCCGTTCCCCACCTACTTCGCGATCTCGATGCTGAGCAAGACCGGACAGCCCGGCGACACCATGGTGAACGCGGGCACCGACAACCCACTGGTGGCCGCGCACGCGGTGCGCAATGCCAACGGTGACCTGAGCGTCATGCTGATCAATAAGGATCCGGCCAACTCGTACCAGGTGAACCTGGACTACGCCGGGTTCACCCCGGCCGCGGGCGCGCCCACCGTATACAGCTACGGCGACGAGGCGTCCGGCATCACCACGGCCGCCCAGGGCAGCGCGGCCAGCCAGGTGCTGCCGCCGTACTCCATCGAGACCGTGGTGCTGCGCCCGCAGGCCGGCACGGAGAGCGCGCTGTCCGCGCCGGGCTCGCCGTCGGCCAGCGATGTCACGGCCACCCAGGCGACGATCTCGTGGACCCCGGCCAGCGGTGCTGGCCCGCGACCAGGCCGGGTACCTATCACTGCCATCCACCCCGGTCACATTCACCACCAGCACCCCCAGCAACTCAACCTGCCAGGTGAGCTATGCCGTCACTCAGGGCTGGGGCAACGGGTTCGTGGCCAACATCAGCATCACCAACACCGGGCCGGACCCGGTCGACGGCTGGGCGCTCGCGTTCTCCTTCCCGGCCAGCTCGGAGTCGGTCAGCTCGGACTGGAACGGGACCTGGTCCGAGAATGGCCAGGCGGTCACCGTGACGAACCTGAGCTGGGACGGGACGCTCGCGGCGGACGGCGGGAACACGGTCGACATCGGCTTCGTCGGGGCCAACGACGGGGCCTATCCGTCGCCCGCCGCGTTCACCCTCAACGGCACCGTGTGCGCAACCACGTATTCGTCCTGACCGTCCCGGACGGCTAATGATCTTCCGGGGGTTAGGGCCGGCATAACAGTACGGCTAACGGCCCGGCAATTCTACGAAGCTCCATGACAATGGCAGCGTAATGGCGCAGGATGGATCGCCTACGGGTAGCGTCCGGCCGGCAGTGGCGGGTCTCGGCGGATCGATCCAGGAGTGACCAGATGGGCGTATCCAGCTCGGCGGGTCCGCAGCAGCCGCGCCCCGCGCGCCGGTCGATCCGGTTCACCTTCATCGCTACCGTCGCGCTGCCCGTCGCCTGCCTGGTCGTGCTGTGGGCGCTGGCCGTGGTGTTCGGCACCGGCCTGGATGACCACCTGTCCACCATGAGCCACGCGCAGGTGGCCGAGATGATCCTGCTCGGCGGCGGCGGCCTGGTCGTCATCGTCGGCGCGGTGGTGCTGATGGGCACGTTCACCCGGCAGCTGTCCCGGGACCTGGCCGATCTGGCCGAGACCGCCCGGCGGCTGGCCGACGAGCAGCTGCCGCAGGCCGTGCAGCGGCTGCGGGACGGCCAGGACGCCGGGCTGGCCGAGGAAGGCCCGCACTGGCCGCGCACCCGCAGCGTCGAGATCGACCAGGCCGCCGCGGCCATCGGCCGGCTACAGCGGGCCACGATCTCGGCGGCCACCGGTGAGTCCGGCCTGCGCATCGGCCTGCGCCAGGTCTTCGTCAGCCTGGCCCGGCGGAACCAGTCGCTGCTGCAGCGGCAGCTGCGGCTGATCGACTCGCTGGAGCAGAAGGCGTCCGACCCGGCCGCCCTGGCCGACCTGTTCTCGCTGGACCATCTGACCACCCGGATGCGGCGGCACGCGGAGAGCCTGGCCATTCTGTCCGGGGCCGCGCCCGGCCGGTCCTGGACGGAGCCGGTGCCGGTGATCGACGTCATCCGCGGCGCCATGGCCGAAGTCGAGGACTACCGGCGGGTGAGCGTGCTCACCAAGGCCGAGGAGGCGGTGGCCGCCCCAGCCGTCGCGGACATGATCCACCTGCTGGCCGAGCTGATCGAGAACGCGACGATGTTCTCGCCATCCGGCACCCGGGTCGAGGTCCGCGCCGAGCGGGTGGCCAACGGCTTCGCCATCGAGATTGACGACCGTGGCCTGGGCATCGAGCCGGCCCAGCTGGACGAGCTCAACCAGCAGCTGGCCAATCCGCCCGACTTCGACCTGGCCAACGCGGACCGGCTGGGCCTGTTCGTCGGGGCCAAGCTGGCCTCCCGGCATGGGGTCCGGGTCGCGCTGCGCCCGTCGCCCTACGGCGGTACCACCGCGATCGTGCTGATGCCAAACAGCATCGTGTCCGCCACCACCCGGGTGGCCAGCGCGCTGGCCGACACCGCCGAGCCGCTGCCCGGCCGGCACAGCGCGCTGGACCTCGGGTCGGCCAGCGGCTCGGTGCTGGCCACCCGGCGGGCCGCGGTAGCGGCCGCGGCCGCCACTGCGGCCATCCCCGCGGCCACCGTGATACCCGTGCCGGCCAGCCCCGGTGCCGGGCCGGCCAGCCTGGATGGCGTGCGGACCGACGGCACGCCCCGGCTACCGCAGCGCACCCGGCAGGCCAGCCTGTCCCCGCACCTGCGGGACAGCGCGGAACCGGCCGACGTGGCACCGGCGGCCGAGGCGGCCGACGACCGCAGCCCGGAGCAGGCCCGGGCACTGGCCTCCTCGCTGCAGACCGGCTGGCGGCGCGGCCGCCAGGATGACCCAGCCAACGCGGCGTTCCCTCCCAGCCCGCAGCAAGACCCAACGGCGGCCAACCGCGAGGAGGCGTAATGTCCGAGCACCCCGCGGGCGACCCGGGGCCCGACCTGGGCTGGCTGCTCGACGACCTCGCCTCCCGGGTGAGCCACTTCCAGCAGGCCGTGATCCTGTCCAAGGATGGGCTGGTCATCGCGAATTCGGCGGGCCTGCCCCGGGACGACGCGGAACGGATGTCCGCCCTCGCGGCCGGGGTGCAGAGCCTGGCCACTGGCGCCGGGCAGCACTTCGGGGTCGGCGCGGTGCGGCAGACCATCATCGAACTCGAGCAGGCGCTGCTGTTCGTCACCTCGGCCGGCCACGGCAGCTGCCTGGCCGTGCTCTGCCCGGCCGACGCCGACGCTGGCCTGATCGCCTACGAAATGGCCCTGCTGGTCAAACGGGCCGGCCCGCACCTGGAGGCGCGACCCAGGTTCCCAGCCGCGAAGATACCGGTGGAGTAACCCGCGATGGGCGCGGAAGGCAAGTGGGTAGACCGCAACGCTGGCCCTGTCGTTCGCCCCTACGCGGTGACCGGAGGCCGGACCGAGCCGGCCGAAGGCGAGGTGCTGGACCTGATCACCATCGTGGTAGCGGCGGGCCGGGGCAGCGCGGACAGCGACCCGATCGACTTCAGCCCGGAGCACCGCCGGATCGTCAGCTTGTGCCGCCGCCCGGCTACGGTGGCAGATGTGGCGTCCGACACCGCGCTGCCACTCGGCGTGGTCCGGGTACTACTTGCCGATCTCATCCAGTCCGGGCGGATCAAGGTGCTGCCGCAGGGGCCGGCCGGCCAGCAGCCGAGCACCGATCTGCTCAGGGAGGTACTGCATGGACTCCGCGCCCTCTGAGCCCGCGGACAGCAGCCTCGCCGTCTTCAAGATCATAGTGGCGGGGGGCTTCGGTGCTGGGAAGACCACGCTGGTCGGCTCGATCAGCGAGGTCCGGCCGCTGCGCACCGAAGAGAACCTGACCAGCGCGGGCGTCGGGTATGACAACCTGAACGGCGTCGAGGCCAAGACGACCACCACCGTCGCCATGGACTTCGGCCGGATCACACTGAACCAGGCCCGGGTGCTCTACCTGTTCGGCACGCCCGGCCAGGAGCGCTTCTGGTTCATGTGGGACGACCTGTGCTTCGGCGCGCTGGGCGCGGTGGTAGTGGCCGACACCCGGCGGCTGGCCGACTGCTTCGCGTCGGTGGACTACTTCGAAAAGCACGGGCTGCCGTTCGTCGTCGCCATCAATTGCTTCGACGGCGCGGCTCGCTACGATCTTGACGAGGTGCGCGCCGCGCTCGACCTTGATCCGCGGGTGCCGGCCGTGCTCTGCGATGCCCGGATGCTCGATTCGGTCAAACAAGTCCTGATCACCCTGCTAGAACATGTGCTGGCGAGCAGAACTGGAAATGGCTCCGGGCCGCAGCAGGCTCCAGCAACCTCTCAGGTATCAGCACCGCAGATTTAGGTGATTTCGGGTGATCAGCCAGATGCCGGCCGGTGGGCCGGCCGAGTGGCCGGATGGGCAGGCGGCCCAGCCGGTCCGGTCGGGCACCATGCCGCCGCTGGCCGACGGGTTCAGCTCGCGGCCGGAGACGTCACCCAACCTGAGCACGGTCCTCGCGCCCGGGGCCACCGTGGCGCTGGTGCCGGCCCGGGCGGCGACGGCCGGGGTCCGGGACTGGCTGGGCGCGTGCGGCAAGACCCAGCTCGCCGTCTACGCCGCGGAGTCACTGTGGCAGTCCGGTGAGGTGACCCTGCTGGTCTGGGTGGTGGCCAGCAACCGGGCCTCGGTGCTGACCAGCTACGCGCAGGCCGCGCTGAACGTGCTGGGCAGCGACGCCGCGGGGGACGCCGACGCGATCGCGGCGCGGTTCGTCAACTGGCTGGCCACCACCAGCCAGCCCTGGCTGGTCGTGCTCGACGACCTGACGACCGCGGCCGACCTGGCCGGGCTGTGGCCGGCTGGCCTCGCGGGCCGGGTGCTGATCACCGCGGCCAGCCCGGCGGTGCTGCCCGCCGAGGCGCAGGCCCGGGTCGTCCCGGTCGGGCCGTTCAGCCCCCGGGAGGCGCTCAGCTACCTGATGGGCCGGCTCACCGCCGACACCGACCAGCGGCTGGGCGCGATCGACCTGGTCGCCGACCTGAGCAGCGAACCGCTGGCGCTGGCCCAGGCCAGCGGCGTGATCGCCAGTTCGGCGCTGTCCTGCCGGGACTATCGCGGCTACTTCGTGGACCGGCGGGTCCAGCTCACCGAGGTGCCTGGGGCCAAGCCGCCGGCCGCGGCGGTCACCTGGCGGTTCTCCGTCGAGCAGGCCGACCGGCTGGCCCCGGGCGGGACCGTCCAGCCGCTGCTCGCGCTGGCCGCGCTGCTCGACGGGCACAGCATCCCGGCCACCGTGTTCAGCGCGCCGCCAGCCGCCGACTACCTGGCCGGCTCCGGCGCGCGCGGCGCTGGCCCGGCTGGCCTGGCCGAGCGGATCCGCGACGCGCTGCTCGTCCTGGAGCGGACCGGGCTGGTGGACATCGACACCTCGGCCAGCCCGCCCATGGTCCGGATGAACACGGTGATTCAGGATGCGGTGCAGGCCGCGACGCCAGCCCCGATGCAGGACCGGGCCATCCGGGTGGCCGCCGACGCGCTGCTGGCCGCGTGGCCCCGGGACGAGCAGGATCCGTGGCTCGCCGACAGCCTGCGCTGCTGCACGGCCAGCCTGCAGCAGGCCGGCGGCAAGCTACTGCTGGCCAGCGGCTGCCATCCGCTGCTGCTGCGGGCTGGGCAGAGCCTGGACACGGCCCGGCTCAGCGGTCCGGCCGTGGCCTACTGGCAGGCACTGGCCACCGCGTGCGAGAGCGCGCTCGGGCCTGGGCACCCGGATTCGCAGGCTGTCGACGAACGGCTGGCTGAGGCCTACCTGGCGGCCGGCCGGCCCGGCGAAGCCGTGTCCTGGTTCGAGCGGGTGCTGGCCAACCGGGTGCAGGCACTCGGCCCGGACCACCCCGGCACCGCCGCGGCCCGCCGTGACATGGGCCACGCCCTGATGGCGGCGAACCAGTTCAGCGAGGCGATCACCGTGCTGGGCGGCACCGTCACTGAGTACCAGCGGCTGCGCGGCCCGGATCACCCGGACACGCTGGCCGCACGGGACGAGCTGGCCGCCGCGTACCGGGCCGCGGGCCAGTTCGGCGACGCGATCCAGCTGCAGGCGCGCACGCTGTCCGACCGGGAGCGGATCCAGGGCGCCCGGCACCCGGAGACGCTGACCACCCGGCAGCAGCTGGCCGACACCTACCTGGCCGACGGCCGGGTGAAGGACGCGATCTCGCACTACAAGCGGGTGCTGGCGGACCGGGAACGGGTCCTCGGCCCGGACCACCTGGACACCGTGGCCGCCCGCGGCAACCTCGCCGCGGCCTACCACGCGGCCGGCCGGATGGCCTCTGCGCTGCAGCTCTACGAGCAGACCGTGGCCGGTTACGACCACGCGCTCGGCCCCGATCACCCGGACACGCTGGCGTGCTGCCTGAGCCTGGCCACCGCGTACTACGTGGTTGGCCGGCTGACCGACGCGCAGAGCCTGCTCCGCGAGACACTGGCCCGCTGTGAGCGGGTGCTGCCGCCCGGCGACCGGCTGACCCAGGTAGTCCGGGAGAGCCTGACCAACGTGGCCGGGGCCAGCGGCCAGCCCGGCTAGTCCGGCTCGCTGGTGGTACTGGCTAAGCGGGCACGGCCGAGCAGGTACCGCGCCGTGCCGACGCCGTTCTCACCGATCAGTTCGCCGTCCGGCGCGTGGTGCGCGCCCCGGTCCTCGGACACGTGCACGATCTGCCAGCCATCTGCGGCCAGCCGGTCCAGGCAGGCGAGCACCTCGCGGACTGGGTAGCCGAACTCGGCTACCGGCAGCCCGATGTCCACTGGCATCCGCTCCCCGGCCTGGTACAGCCAGCCGGCCCAGGTGCGCAGTTCGGCGATCTGCACCATCTCCCGCCAGTCGGCGAACTGGGCGGGCGCCGTGGGCTGCGGGAACCGGGCCTCGAACTCCTCGGTGATGTAGTCGTGCGCGGCTGCCGGGTTGACCAAGCCGTCGGTGCCGTCCGGGAACGTGATGCGGGCCACCTCTACCCGGGGCCCGCCGCCGTGCAGCCGTTCGTGGCCCACCTGCATCTTGGTGGCCGCCTGCCAGTCGGCGAGCTGCTGGTTCCAGCTTTCGATGCTCTGGCTGAAGACTGCGGCCGCCCGGATGTGCTCGTCCCACCACTGCCGGGCCGCCTCGTCGCCGGTGTCCTTGGCCACCACCAGCGGCGGCTGCCCGGGGATCTGCACGATGTCGAAGACGGTCCGGGTGATGACGAGCATCGCGTGCTGGGCCAGCACGCTAGGGCGCCTGGTCCGCGGCCGTGGCGAGCACCATGTCGAAGGTGACCCGGCTCCACGGTTCGTCCAGCACCCGGCCCTCCGGGGCGGGGCCGGGCGGGTGCTCGGCGAACTCGACGATCAGGCTCTCCTTCACGCCGAACACGGCGTCCCGGTCCAGGTACGGGTCGCCGGCCACGAAGATGTGCGTGACCAGCGGGCGGTAGCCGGGCACGTCCACCTTGAAGTGCAGGTGGGCGGGCCGCATCGGGCCGCGGCCGGCCGCCTCGAGCAGGTCGCCCACTGGCCCGTCAGCCGGGATCGGATACGGCGCCGGGTGCACCGACCAGAACCGGTACCCGCCGCCGGGGCCGGTGCGCAGCCAGCCCCGGGCGGCCGTCCGGCCGTCGGGGTACTGCACGTCGTAGAACCCGTCCTCGTCGGACTGCCATATGTCGATCCGGGCGCCGGCGACCGGATTCCCGGCCGTGTCGGTCACCGTGCCGGACACGTAGCAGGGCCGGCCTTGCGCGCCGTTCGCGATGTCGCCGCCCAGCGGGGTTTCCGGCGCGCCGGCCGTGAAGAACGGGCCGACCACGGTGGATTCGGTGGCCCCGGCCGCGGCGGGCGCGTTGATCCCGATGGTCAGCATGGACATGCCTAGCACGTCGGACAGCAGGATGAACTCCTGCCGCCGGTCATCGGTGATGTGCCCGGCCCGGGTCAGGAAGTCGATGCCGAACTGCCACTCGTCCTGGGTCAGCCGGATCTCCCGGGCGAAATTGTGCAGGTTCCGCACCAGGCTCTGCGCGACCTCGCGGTACCGCGGCGCCGCCGCACCCGCGAAGCTGGCCAGCACCTCCGCGGTGACCGCTTCTTCCCGGGCGGCCTGCACCGCGGCGGCGCCGGGCACGCGCCCGGCCACGCTGGCCACCGGCGCGCCCGCCCAGGCGGCGTACAGCAGCGTGCGCAGCTCGGCCGCCCCGGCCGGCACCGGGTTGTCCGCGGGCACGGCCGGCTCGATGAGCCGGGCCGCCTCGTCGATCTGGTCCTCGCGCAACCCGATGTCACGCAGCCCGCCGGGCAGGCCCAGCCGGGCGGCCAGCGCCTGCACCGCGGCTGCCGGGCCCGCCGGCTCCAGCCCGGCCTCGTCCAGGGCCTGGCTGATCCGGGCGGCGGCGTCCGGCGCGCCGGGCAGGTTGAGCGCCAGCACATACGGCAGCACGATCGCGTGCGTCTGCGCGTGCGGCAGGCCGTACCGGCCGCCCAGCACGTGGCAGATCTTGTGGTGCAGCCCGGCGCCGGCCACGCCGAACGCGGCACCGGCCAGGTAGGCGCCGTACAGCAGGTCGCCGCGCGCGGCCAGGTCGGCGCCGTCCTTGACGGCCAGCGGCAGCGCCTGGGTCAGCGCCCGCAGGCCCTCGGCGGCGGAAAGCGCGGTGACCGGGTTGCGGCCAGGTGCCCAGAACGCCTCGGCGCAGTGCGCCAGCGCGTTCAGCCCACTGGCCGCGGTCAGCCCGGCCGGCAGGGAGACAGTCAGGTCCGGGTCATAGAGCACCACCCGGGGCAGCACCCGCGGGTCGGTCCCGGTGGTCTTCCGGTCGCCGTCGGTCAGCCCCCAGACCGGGGTCACCTCGGACCCGGCGTAGGTGGTCGGGATGGCGATCACCGGCAGGCCGGTGGTCAGCGCGACCGCCTTGGCCGTTCCGGTGGCCGACCCGCCGCCGATGCTGAGCAGCGCGTCGGCGCCGGTCTCGGCCGCCTGCTGCCGGGCTGCCTCGGCCACCTCGGCGGGCACGTGCTCGCGGACTCCGGTGCACACGCCGACCACCCGGCCGCCGAGCGGCACGGCCAGTTCGCGGGCCAGCACCGCGGCGCGCGCGGTGGTGATCAGCAGCAGGCGGGACGCGCCGAGCCGGCTGACCTCATCAGCCAGCCGGTCCCGGGCCGTGCCGGGACCGAACACCACCCGGCCGGGCAGCGCGTCATAGGTGAAGGGCTGCACTAGTCAGGGATCTGCGGTACTGGGGCCGCGGATCCGGCTAGGAGCGCACCCGGCGGCGGCGCCGCACGCCACCGGTGAGGCGCAGGGCGGCGACCACGATCACCGCGATCAGCGCGACGTAGAACAGGAAGTGCAGCGCGGAGATCACGAACGAGATGAGCATGATCACGGCGAAGATGCCGATCAGGAAGAGCAGGATTTTTCCCATGCCCCCACGATATGCGAGCGGAGCCGGGCCTGGCGTGGGCTGAGGCCGGCAATCTTGCCCGGCGCAACCTGCCGTTCCCGGGCACCGCTGGCTGACCCGCCGACGCCGCACCGCACCAACCTTTCGCCCACCTGCGCTCCGCCCCCGCTCGAACCGCATGGCCGTTTCAGCCATGCGCACCTGACCACCTGAATGCTGCAGCCATGCGGTTGAGATTCCGGGGGGAAAGTTGTTGGCGGTGCGGGGGGCCGCGGCTCTCCTTGGTGACCGGGCCGGAGCAGCCCGGCTGAGCCCAAGGAGAGCGTCATGTACCTGCAACCGCTGCTGGCCCGGGTCCTGCTCGCGACGGTGTCGATCCTGCTGCTGCTGGCCGGGGTCGCGGCGGTGCGCTGACCGGCCGCCGGGCCCGCGGGCGGCGCAGGGGCCCGCCCGCGGGCTGCGACACGCCGGCCTTGCCGAGAAAAATAGATATCATTATGATAAGCGTCTAGTATCAGCGGTAGACGTTGAGGAGGCCACGATGGCCACAGATAGCGCACCAGCGCCGCACCCCGAGGCGCCCTCTGCCGAGCAGAGACCAGTATCCCAGGTTCCCGTGCCTGGCGGAGCGGGCGTCATGGCGCCCAACCCGGTGCCCGAGGACCCGGGCCGGCCCGGTAAGCCACTCACCGAGCGGACGGCCGGATCCGCCCCGGGCGTGCCGGTGCTGCTGGGCAGCATCCTCGTCTTGGGGATCGCGGTGTGGCTGATCGTGGTCGTGCACACCTCCAGCGGCGGCGCGGCGGGCGGGCTGACCTTCCTCATCATCGTGCTGGCGCTGGCCGGCTCGTTCGGGCTGAGCGGCCTGACCCCCATCCAGGCCGGTGAGGCCCGGGTGGTGCAGCTGTTCGGCCAGTACAACGGCACGGTCCGGCTGCCCGGGCTGCGCTGTGTGAACCCGTTCACCAAGCGGCGCAAGATATCCACCCGGATCCGCAACCACGAGACCGCGGTGGCCAAGGTGAACGACGCCGACGGCAACCCGATCGAGATCGCGGCCGTGGTCGTCTGGCAGGTCCGGGACACCGCGCAGGCGCTGTACGCGGTGGATGACTTCGTCAAGTTCGTGGCCATCCAGACCGAGACCGCGGTCCGGCACATCGCGACCTCCTACCCCTACGACACCAACGAGCCGGGCCAGCTGTCGCTGCGGGCCAACGCGGACGAGATCACCTCCCAGCTGTCCGCCGAGATCGCCGCCCGGGTCGCGTCGGCCGGGGTGACCATCATCGAGTCCCGGCTCACCCGGCTGTCCTACGCGGCGGAGATCGCCCAGGCCATGCTGCGCCGCCAGGCGGCCGGCGCCGTGGTTGCGGCCCGGACGCGGATCGTCGAGGGCGCGGTGGGCATGGTCGACCTGGCGCTGCGCCGGCTCGAGGAACAGGACGTAGTGGAACTGGACGAGGAGCGCAAGGCAGCCATGGTGTCCAACCTGCTCGTGGTGCTGTGCAGTGAGCAGGCCACCCAGCAGGTGGTCAACACCGGGTCGCTGTACCAGTAACGGAACGGCGTGCAGTCTGTTGAGTGAACGCAAGGGGATGCTGCTGCGGCTGGACCCAGCCGTGCACGACGCGCTGGCCCGGTGGGCCGCGGACGAGCTGCGCAGCACCAACGCCCAGATCGAGTTCCTGCTCCGCCGGGCGCTGGCCGACGTCGGCCGGCTGCCCGGCCATGCGAGCCGGATGCGCGGCCGGGGCCGGCCCCGGGCCAGCGCACCGGACGAGGAGGACGGCGAGCCGGCCGACCTAGCGGACGCGGAGCCGGCTGAACTAGCGGACGCGCGCGACCAGTAACCGGCCAGTCCCGGCAGCCGCTGGTAGCCTTCCGTCCCTGTGACTACCCCCGCGACCGCGCCAGAAGACGACGGCAGCAGCCCACCAAGGAGCGTTCGGCCAGATCTTCTGCTCAGCTTGCGGGGCTGGCAGAAAGCGGCTTACCGGGAGTACTTCGGGCGGCCGCGCCGGGATTTCCTGCTGGTCGCGACGCCGGGCGCGGGCAAGACCGCGTGGGCGCTGACGGTCGCCGCCGAATTGCTGGCCCGGCGGGAGATCGCCGCGGTGACCGTGGTCACCCCGACCGAGCATCTCAAGCACCAGTGGGCGCGGTCCGCGCACTACCTGGGCATCGCGCTGGACCCCAGCTACCGCAACGCGCAGGGCCGCGCGTCGGCCGACTTCACCGGGGTGGCGGTGACCTACGCGCAGGTGGCCGCGCACCCGGTGCTGCACCGGGCGCGCACCGAGAACCGCCGCACGCTGGTCATCTTCGACGAGATCCACCACGCCGGGGACGCCCTGTCCTGGGGTGATGCGGTCCGTGAGGCATTCGAGCCGGCCCGGCGGCGGCTGGGGCTGACCGGGACGCCGTTCCGCACCGACACCAACCCGATCCCGTTCGTGAGCTACGCGCCGGAACCAGATGGCAGCCGCCGCAGCGTGTCCGACTACGTGTACGGTTACGGCCCGGCCCTGGGCGACGGCGTGGTCCGGCCGGTTATCTTCCTGGCCTACTCCGGCGAGATGCGCTGGCGGACCCGGGCCGGCGACGAGATCGCCGGCACCCTGGGCACCCCGATGCTGCCCGACCAGCTGGCCCAGGCCTGGCGCACCGCGCTGGACCCGGACGGCGAGTGGGTGCACCGGGTGCTGGAGGCGGCGGACAAGCGGCTCACCGAGGTGCGCCGGGGTATGCCGGACGCGGCCGGCCTGGTCATCGCGACCGACCACGAGGACGCCCGGGCCTACGCCGCCCGGCTGCGCCGGCTGACCGGCACCCGCCCGGTGGTCGTGCTGTCCGACGACCCGGCGGCCAGCAAGAAGATCGCCGCGTTCGCGGACGCGGACACCAGGTGGATGGTCGCCGTCCGGATGGTCTCCGAGGGGGTGGACATCCCGCGGCTGGCCGTCGGGGTGTACGCCACCAGCGTCGGCACGGCGCTGTTCTTCGCCCAGGCGGTGGGCCGGTTCGTCCGGGCCCGGCAGCGCGGCGAGACCGCCTCGGTGTTCCTGCCCTCGATCCCGGTCCTGCTCGGCTACGCCGCGGAACTGGAAGCCGAGCGCGACCACGTGCTGCACGCGGCGCGGGACGACGCCGAGGAGCAGGAGCTGGCCGCGGCGCAGCGCCAGCGGGACACCCCGGATCAGGACCTGGCGCTGCCGTTCGAGGCGCTGCAGGCGTCCGCGCACTTCGACCGGGTGCTGTACGACGGGGCCGAGTTCGGCACCACCGCCGCCGAGGAGGACTTCCTCGGGCTGCCCGGGCTGCTGGAGCCGGAACAGGTCGCGCTACTGCTGCGCAGGCGGCAGGCGGACCAGCTGCGCGGCAGCGCCCGGGCCGGCGCCGCGCCCGCCTGGGCCGCGCCCAGCGCTGACTCGGCGCGGCCGGTCGCCCGGGAGAACCTGTCCACGCTGCGCAAGGAGCTGAACGGCCTGGTCGGCGCGTGGCACCACCGGACCGGGCAGCCGCACGCGGTGGTCCACGCCGACCTGCGCCGGGCCTGCGGCGGGCCGCCGCTGCCGCAGGCCACCGCAGACCAGATCCGGGCCCGCATCGACATGATGCGCCGCTGGGCCACCTCCGGTCGCTAAGGCCTGTCCCAGGCCTAAGCCGGGCTGATCCGCGCCAGCACCAGGGTGATGTCGTCCTCGCCGAGCTGCATCAGCTGAGCGGCAACCGCTGTGCAGGCGGCGTCGAGGACGGCGGGCCGGTCCGGCGCCAGCGCCCCGCTGAGCGCGCCGGCCAGCGCGGCCATCCCGTCGCCGAGCGGCCTGGTCCGGCTCTCCACCAGGCCGTCGGTGTACAGCGCGAGAGTGGCGCCCGGCGGCAGGCTGATCTGGGTCGGCTGGAACGCCTCGCCGCCCAGGCCGAGCGGCAGCCCGGGCGGCAGGTCGAGCACGTCGGTGCGGCCATCGGCGTGGGTCAGCAGCGGGGGCAGATGCCCCGCCTCGGCGATCAGGCAGCAGCTCTCGGCCGGGTCGAGCACCGCGTAGACGCAGGTGGCGAACGGGGCGCCGGGCAGGCCCGCGGCCAGCCGGTCCAGCCTGCGCAGCACCGCCGCCGGGGGCAGCTCCAGGTCGGCCAGGGTATGCGCGGCGGTGCGCAGCTGCACCATGACCGCGGCCGCCTCGGGGCCGTGGCCCATCACGTCACCGACGATCAGCACCGCGCGGCCGCCGGACATCGGCACGATGTCGTACCAGTCGCCGCCGACCATGTTCGCGCCGACCGGCCGGTACCAGTGCGCGACCTGCAGCCCCGGCGGCACCCGCGGCCGGGCCGGCAGCAGGCCACGCTGCAGGGCCAGCGCGGTGCGCCGCTCCTGGCCGTAGCGCCGCGCGTTGTCCAGGCAGGACGCCGCGCGGTCGGCCAGCCCGCTGGCCAGTTCGGTGTCGTCCGGACCAAACGGCGGCCGGCCTGGGGCCCGGGCGAACGTGACGCAGCCCAGCACCACGCCCCGGGCCAGCAGCGGCACGGCCAGGTAGCTGCTGAACCGGGCGGCGGCCGCCCGGGCGGCGGGGTGCCGGCCGATCCGCTCCGCGGTCTCGGCGTCCAGCTGGTCGAAGCGCAGCGCCGTAGTGCCGGACATCACCTGGGCGTGCGGCGTGCCAGGACCGAACGCCAGTACCTCGCCAATGGGCAGCGGGCCGGCCGGGCCGTCGTCCGGGCGGCCAGCCAGCCGGACCGCGACCCGGCGGGCCACCGCGCTGGCCCCGGCCGCCGGCCCGCCGAACTCGTCGGCCAGCAGCCGCTCGGCCAGGTAGATGACCGCCCCGTCGGCGAACGCGGGCACCGCCACCGCGACCACCTCGTCCGCCGTCCGCGTCACGTCCAGCGTGCTGCCGATCCGCGCCGTTGCCTCAGACAGCAGAGCCTCAGACAGCAGAGCCTGGCAGGCCGGGCCGCCGGGGCCACCGACGGCCCGGCACTGGGTTGGCCAGCACTGGGTTGGCCAGCACTGGGTTGGCCAGCACTGGGTTGGCCGGCACTGGGTTGGCCAGCACTGGGTTGGCCAGCACTGAGCTGGGCGATGACCAGCACGCCGGGCGCGGGCCCGGGGCAGGGCTCGCAGCGGAGCAGCAGCGCCGCGCCGGGCGCCTCCCCGGCTACCTGCCCGGTCCACACCTGGCCGACCGCGACCTCGGCCAGCGCCTGGCCGATCAGGTCACGCTGCCCGGGCCCGGTGAGCAGCACATCGCACACGTGCCGGCCGAGCACCTCGGCGGCCGGACTGCTGAACAGCCGTTCAGCAGGTCGGCTCCACGAGTCCAGCCGCCCCGCCTGGTCTAACGTGAACGTGGCCAGGGCGGCCAGGTCCGGGCCACCGGGAGTGGGCTGCACGAGGGTGCTGTCACCAACCATGAGAATGTGTCCGCCGGGGCTGCTGGCGGCTCATCTTAAACCCGGCGCACTGGCATAATCTGCTTCGTAGCCCAGGAATAGCCAGTAATGGCCGAAACTCGTGGATGAGGTCCGGCCGGGACGCGGCACAACCCAAAGCTGACCGGCCAGGACTGGCCGTTACCGCAGACATGGTTTCGGGAGGCATGGTGGCCAACGATCTGGAGTGGGTGCCGGACGGGGTGGACACCAAGCGGGCCAACGCGGCCCGGGTCTACGACTACTGGCTGGGCGGCACGCACAACTTCCTGGCCGACCAGGACCTGGGCCGGTCCCTCGCCGCCGTGGAGCCCAACGTGCGGCTGATCGCCCGGGCCAACCGGGCGTTCATCGGCCGGTCCGTCCGCTTCCTGGCCGCAGCCGGCATCCGCCAGTTCCTGGACATCGGCTCGGGCATCCCGACCCAGGGCAACGTGCATGAAGTGGCGCAGCGGGCCGACCCGGCCGCCCGGGTCGTCTACGCGGACATCGACCCGGTGGCCATCGCGCACAGCAAGGCCATTCTGGCCGCCAATCCGGGCGCGGCCGTGATCGACGGGGATGCCCGTGATCCCGGCCAGGTGGTGGGCCATTCCGTGACCCGGCGGCTGATCGACTTCAGCCAGCCGGTCGGCCTGCTGCTGGTGGCCGTGCTGCACTTCCTCAGCGACCTGGACGACCCGGCGGGCTGCGTGGCGGCGCTGCGCGACCGGCTCGCCCCGGGCAGCTACCTGGTGCTGGCGCACGCCACCAACGAGAGCCGGCCGACCGTGACCAAGGCGGCCGAGAAGGTGTACCAGAGCAGCGTGCCAAGCGAGGGGCGGACCCGGTCCCGGGCTGAGATCATGGCCCTGTTCGCCGGTTTCGACCTGGTCGAGCCGGGCCTGGTTTACCTGCCGCAGTGGCGGCCGGACTCGCCAGCCGACGTGCCGGACGACCCGAGCAGCGTCTGGTTCCTGGCCGGGGTGGGCCGCAAGCCGTAAGGGGGGACCACATGTCAGCTGCTGCCACGGTGCCGGCCGGGGTCGAGGCGGCCGAGGTGGCCACGTCGCGGCTGCGCACGAGCGTGCTGCGGGCCGGGCCGGCCACCGCGCCGGTCCTGGTGCTGGTGCATGGCAACGTGTCGTCGGCCCGGTTCTTCGCCGGGACCATGGCCGTGCTCGGCGAGCGGTACCACTGCGTGGCCCCGGATCTGCGCGGCTTCGGCGGTTCCGAGCCCGCGCCGGTGGCGGCCCAGCGCGGCGTCCGGGACTTCGCCGACGACGTGCACGCCCTGCTCACCGAGACCGGGCTGCTGGGCCGCCCGGTGCACCTGCTCGGCTGGTCGCTGGGCGGCGGTGTCGCACTGCAGTACGCGATCGACCACCCGGGCGCGGTGGCCTCGATAGTGCTGGAGAGCCCGATGTCGCCCTACGGCTTCGGCGGCACCCGGGACCTGGCCGGCACCCCGTGCTGGCCGGACTACGCGGGCTCGGGCGGCGGCACCGCCAGCCCGGAGATGGTCCGCCGGATCGCGGCCGGTGATACCGGCACGGACGACCCCACCTCACCGCGGAACATGCTCACCAGCCTGTACGTCAAGCCGCCGGTACAGTTCGCGCCCGGCGTCGAGGACGCCCTGGTGGACGAGATGCTGGCCGTAGCCATCGGGGACGGCAACTATCCGGGCGACCAGACCGCGTCGGCCAACTGGCCGGGCACCGCGCCGGGCGAGCACGGCGTGAACAACGCCATCTCGCCCAGGTACTGCGACCTGTCCGGCTTCGCCGGCGTCCCGGACCGGCCGGCCGTGCTGTGGCTGCGCGGCGACAGCGACCAGATCGTGTCCGACACCTCCCTGGTCGACCTGGGCCACCTCGGCGCGCTCGGCGCGCTGCCCGGCTGGCCGGGCCCGGACGTGTTCCCGGCCCAGCCGATGATCGGCCAGGTCCGCGCGGTCCTCGACCGCTACCAGTCGGCGGGCGGCAAGTACACCGAGCTGGTACTGGCTAACTGCGGCCACTCCCCGCACCTGGAGCACCCAGCCGAGTTCGAGTCGGCCGTGACCACCTTCCTGGATGCCCTCGGGTAAGCCAGGACGCCGCCGCGAACACCGGGGCGGCCAGGCCGAGCAGCAGGGCGCAGCCGGTGAACGCGCTCTCGATGAACGCGCCGCCGACCCGGGCCACCAGGTAGTAGTACAAGATCACCACGACCATCAGCAGCAGGTAGCCACCGAGCATGGTGCCGGCCACGTGCCGGGCCAGCCGGCCCAGCCGGCCGCGGTGACCGGCGCGAGGTCGGGACCACCCCGGCCCGGGCCGGGGTGGTCCCGGTCGGCTGTCCCGCCGGGCCGGCGGGACAGCCGGAGGCCGACGGCCAGCGCGACCATGATGATCACGAAGCCGCCGACCATCGGGTCGAAGTCGGACCGGAGCAGCTCGGACGACATGTCAGGCCCGGAGCAGGAAGTGCCAGCCGCGGACGAAGATATGCCAGCCGAACCACAGCCAGAGCGCGAACAGCGCCCACCGGCCGACGGGGTAGCGATTGATCGCCCGGAACGTGTCGCTGAGCGTCGGCACGTAGTTGCTCAGGTGGCTGAGCGCGAGGCCTTCCCAGGCGAACAGCGCGCCGAACAGCAGCGCCCAGACGAGATAACCGATCAGCGGATGGTGTGCCACACCGACCTCCTCAAGCGCCGTCAGATGCCACCGCTATGCTGCACCCGTTCCCGACCCGCGCGAGAGGGGGCGGCTCGCATGACTGAGACAGAGCCCACGGCGGGCCAGCCGGCCAGCCCGTTAGCCCCGCCAGGCGTCGACACCACCGTCGCGCACCCGGCCCGGATGCTCAACTATGTGCTCGGCGGCACGGCCAACTTCCCGGTGGACCGGGAGACCGCGGAACGCCGGCTGAAGGTGCTGCCCGGCTGGCGGACCAGCGCACAGCAGAACCGCCAGTTCCACGGCCGGGCCATCCGGCTGCTCGCGCACGCCGGGATCACCCAGTTCCTGGACATCGGCGCCGGGCTGCCCGCGGCCGAGACGGTGCACGGCATTGCCCAGACGGTCAACCCGGCCTGCCGGGTCGCCTACGTGGACAGCGACCCACTGGTCCTGGTGCACGCCCGCACGCTGCTGCCCAGCCGGCCGGAGGGGCGGATCAGCTACAGCCAGGCCGACCTGCGCGAGCCGGACCGCATCCTGGCCGACCCGGATGTCCGCGGCACGCTCGACCTCAGCCAGCCGGTCGCGCTCATGCTGCTGGCCGTGCTGCACTTCATCCCGGAAGCCGATGACCCGGTGGGCATCGTGCGCACCCTGCTGGCCGCGCTGCCCGCGGGCAGTTACCTTGTCGCATCGCATCCCACGCAGGACTTCGATCCGGCACGCGGCGAGCAGGCCACCCAGGTCGGCGACCGGGCCGGGGTGCCCGTGTGGCTGCGCACCCGGGCCGAGTTCACCGGGTTCTTCGCCGGGCTGGATCTGCTCGGCCCTGGTGTGGTGCTGGTCTCGGACTGGCGCCCGGACCCGGGCCAGCCCAGGCCCGAGCCGCACCTGGTCACCTGTTACGGCGCGGTCGCCCGCAAGCCGTGATGAACCGCATCGGCCGTAGAATCGCCGGGTGCTGCCATCCCAGCCGGACGTCGCGATGAGCGACGCGCTGCAGGTGCTGCACCGCGTGTTCGGCTACGACTCGTTCCGCGGTGCCCAGCAGGATGTGATCGAGCACCTGATCGGCGGCGGGGACGCGCTGGTGCTGATGCCCACCGGCGGCGGCAAGTCGCTGTGCTACCAGATACCCGCGCTGGTCCGCCCCGGCACCGGCGTGGTCATCTCGCCGCTGATCGCGCTCATGCAGGATCAGGTGGATGCGCTGCGGGCGCTCGGCGTCCGGGCCGGGTTCCTCAACTCGACCCAGGAACTGGCGCAGCGCCGCCAGGTCGAAGCCGACTTCATCGCCGGCCACCTGGACCTGCTCTACCTGGCGCCGGAGCGGCTGGCCGCCGAGTCCACGTTGCGCCTGCTGGACCGGGGCAGCATCGCCCTGTTCGCCATCGACGAGGCGCACTGCGTGTCGCAGTGGGGCCACGATTTCCGGCCCGACTACCTGATGCTGTCCGGGCTGCACGAGCGCTGGCCCGAGGTGCCGCGGATCGCGCTGACCGCCACCGCGACCAGCGCCACCCGGACGGAGATCGTGTCCCGGCTGGGGCTGACCGGAGGCCGCCAGTTCGTAGCCAGCTTCGACCGGCCGAACATCCAGTACCGGATCGAGCCCAAGGCCGAGCCGGCCCGGCAACTGCTCCGGCTGATCCAGACCGAGCACCCGGGCGATGCGGGCATCGTGTACTGCCTGACCCGGGCGTCGGTGGAGAAGACGGCCGATTTCCTCACCGCCAACGGGATCGAGGCGCTGCCCTACCACGCCGGGCTGGACAACGGCACCCGCGCCGCCCATCAGGCCCGGTTCCTCCGCGAGGACGGCCTGGTCATGGTGGCCACGATCGCGTTCGGCATGGGCATCGACAAGCCGGACGTGCGGTTTGTGGCCCACCTGGACCTGCCCAAGTCGGTGGAGGGCTACTACCAGGAGACCGGCCGGGCCGGCCGGGACGGCCGGGAATCCACCGCTTGGCTGGCTTACGGCCTGCAGGACGTGGTGCAGCAGCGCAAGCTGATCGAGACGTCCGAGGGTGACCTGGCGCACCGCCGCCGCCAAGCCGCGCACCTGGACGCCATGCTGGCGCTGTGCGAGACGGTCGAGTGCCGCCGCACCCAGCTGCTGGCCTACTTCGGCGAGCAGGCCGCACCGTGCCAGAACTGCGACACCTGCCTCACCCCGCCGGAGTCCTGGGACGGCACGATCGCCGCGCAGAAGCTGCTCTCCGCGGTGTACCGGCTCAAGCACGAGCGCGGCCAGCGCTACGGGGCCGGCCAGGTGATCGACATCCTGCTCGGCCGGAAGACGGCCCGGGTGATCGACAACGACCATGCCTCGCTGACCGTGTTCGGCGTCGGCACCGAACTGACCGAGGCGGAGTGGCGCGGGGTGACCCGGCAGCTGCTGGCTCAGGGCCTGCTCAGGGTCACCGGCGACTACGGCATGCTGGACCTGACCCAGGGCAGCCAGGAGGTGCTGGGCCGCCGCCGCGACGTGATGCTGCGCCGCGAGCCGGAGCGGCCGGTCGCCGCCCGGGCCGCCAAGGCCGCCAAGGCCGCTGGGTCCACGGTGGCCGAGCTGCCCCCGGAGGCAGTACCGGTGTTCGAGCGACTCCGGGCCTGGCGCGCGTCCGAGGCCAAGGAGCAGGGCAAGCCCGCCTACACGATCTTCCACGACAGCACCCTGCGGCAGATCGCCAGCGAGCCCCCGGCCACGCTGGCCGAGCTGAGCCGGGTCAGCGGCGTGGGCGAGACCAAGCTGGCCAAGTACGGCCAGCAGGTGCTGGACGTCCTGGCCGGCGCCTAGCTGAGGAGGCAGCAGCATGCAGATCGGTGTCGTCTTCCCGCAGACCGAGATCGGCCCCGAACCGGCCACGGTCCGCCGGTACGCGCAGCGGGTGGAAGAGCTCGGCTACCGCCACCTGCTGGCCTACGACCACGTGCTGGGGGCCGACCCGGAGGTGCACCCAGGCTGGGACGGCCCGCACGACGTGACGACCACGTTCCACGAGCCGTTCGTGCTGTTCGGCTACCTGGCCGCGGTCACCACCCTGGAGCTGGTCACCGGGATCATCATCCTGCCGCAGCGGCAGACCGCGCTGGTGGCCAAGCAGGCGGCCGAGGTGGACCTGCTGGCCGAGGGCCGGTTCCGGCTGGGCGTCGGGCTGGGCTGGAACCGGGTGGAGTACGAAGCGCTGGGCCAGGACTTCAGCACCCGGGGCCGCCGGCTGGAGGAGCAGGTCCGGCTGCTGCGCCGGCTGTGGACCGAGCCGTCGGTCAGCTATGCCGGCCGGTTCGACGAGATACCCGGGGCCGGGCTGGCCCCGCTGCCGGTGCAGCGGCCCATCCCGGTCTGGTTCGGCGGCCAGTCGGAGCGGGCGTATCAGCGCATCGGGCGGCTGGCCAACGGCTGGTTCCCGCAGGTCGGACCGGGCCCGGACCTGGACCGGGCGCGGGACGTGGTGGCCACCGCCGCGGCTGGGGCCGGCCGTGACCCGGCCGGGCTCGGCATGGAGGGCCGGGTCAGCTGGCGGGGCGACCCGGGCAAGCTGGCCGAGCGGGCCCAGCAGTGGCAGGACGCGGGCGCGACCCACCTGGCGGTGAACACCATGGGTGCCGGGCTGGCCAGCCTGGACGGCCACCTGGCCGCGCTGGCCGAGGCGGCCGGCGCGCTTCAGGTGGGGCACTGATGGCGGCCGGCCCGGACTGGACCGAGCCCGGGCTGTTCACCGTCGCACCCGGCGTGCACCGGATCCCGCTGCCGCTGCCCAATGACGGGCTGCGCGCGGTCAACGTGTACGCCATCGAGGCCGGCGACGACCTGGTGCTGATCGACGCGGGCTGGGCGCTGGCCGAGACCGGCGGGCTGCTGGACAGCGCGCTCGGCCAGCTCGGCCGCGGCCCGGCCGAGATCACCCGCTGCCTGGTCACCCACGTGCACCGGGACCACTACACGATGGCGGTCATCCTGCGCCAGCGATTCGGCACCAAGGTGGCGCTGGGCATCGGCGACCGGCCGTCGCTGACCAGCTCGGTACAGCGGGACCGGGCCACCATCACCGGCAACCTGCGGCGGCTGCAGCAGTCCGGGGCCGAGCCGGTGATCCGCGCGCTCAGCGAGATGTTCCGCGACCGGCCTCCGGTGCAGCAGGAGTGGGAATACCCGGACGAGTGGCTCAAGGGGCAGACCACGATCGAGCTGGCCGGCCGCGACCTGCTCGCGGTGCCCACGCCCGGGCACACCCAGGGGCACACCGTGTTCGCCGACCTGGCGGCCGGGACGCTGTTCGCCGGCGACCACGTGCTACCGCACATCACCCCGTCGGTCGGCTTCGAGCCGGTCACCGGTGAGCTGCCGCTGGGCGATTACCTGCGCTCGCTGCGGCTCATCCTGGACCTGCCCGAGCTGACGCTGCTGCCGGCGCACGGCCCGGTGGGCATGAACAGCCACACCAGGGCGCTGGAGCTGCTGGCCCATCACGAGGACCGGCTGGACGCCTGCCTGAGCCGGGTGGCCGCGGGCGAGCACACCGCCTACGCGGCCGCGCTGGCCCTGCCCTGGACCCGGCGCGGCCGCCGGTTCGCCGACCTGGACCCGTTCAACCAGATGCTGGCCGTGCTGGAAACCGGCGTGCACCTGGATCTGCTGGCCGCCCAGGGCCGGCTGGCCCGCACGGTGACCGAGGAGCTGATCAGCTACGCGCTGCCCGGGCCGGGGGGGACGGCGTGACAGCGGCCGGCGAGCTGGCGCCGAACCCGCGCGGCCAGGCCATGGTGGCCGAGCTCAAGTGGGTGCACGACATGATCCGCCGGGACCTGGCCCAGATCCAGCAGATGGCTGCGGACACCGCGGCCGGCGAGCCGGCCGGCACCATCCGGCGCGGCATCCGCGCGCTGGCCTCGGCCAGCCCGATCTGGCAGCTCAAGGCCGGCTGCCTGCGGCACTGCCGGTTCGTGCACTCGCATCACAGCCACGAGTCGTACCTGCTGTTCCCGGCGCTGCGCCAGGCCAACCCGGCGCTGAACCCGGTGGTGGACAAGCTGGAGGCCGACCACCAGCACGTGTCGGCGCTGCTCGACGACATCGAGGCAGCCGCCGGGGACCTGGCCGAAGGCGGCCCGCGGGACCGGCTCATCGCGGCACTCGGCGCGCTGAGCACCGACCTGCTGGCCCACCTGGCCTACGAGGAAGAGCACATCGCCAGCACGCTGAGCAGGTTCACCCGCTGGCCCGGCTGGTGAACGACGACGTCGCAGCGGGCGACCCGGAACGGAAGGAGCCGTCATGGCAGGACCAGCCGCGTTCGGCCTGAATGTCGATCCCAACATTGGCGGCCTGGCCATCGCCGGGCGGATCGCCGCCATCGCCGACGAGGCCGGGCTGGAGTACGCCGGCCTACAGGATCACCCGTACAACGCCGGCTTCGTGGACACGCTCAGCCTGATCACCTGGCTGGCCGCGCGGACCAGCCGGGTGCACCTGTTCCCGAACGTGGCCAACCTGCCGCTCCGGCCGCCGGCCATGCTGGCCAAGCAGGCGGCCACCATCGACGTGCTCAGCGGCGGGCGGTTCGAGCTCGGCCTGGGCGCGGGCGCGTTCGCCGACGGCATCGCCGGGATGGGCGGCCCGCGGCGCACCCCGGCGGAGTCGGTCGCCGCGCTCAGCGAGGCGATCGACATCATCAAGGCGTTCTGGGCGGGCGAGCCGTTCGGCTTCCAGGGCAGCTGCTACTGCGCCCCGGACGTGCAGCCCGCGCCGCCACCGGCGCACCCCATCGGGCTGTGGCTCGGCGTGCGCGGGCCGCGGGCGGTCGCGCTGGTCGGCGAGAAGGCAGACGGCTGGTCGGTGTCCGCGCCCTACGTCCCGCCGGAGCGGCTGGACGAGCTCAACGGCATCATCGACGACGCCGCGCTGGCGGCCGGCCGTGACCCCGACCAGATCACCCGGCTGTACAACGTGATGGGCCTGATCACCGACCAGGACGAGGGACCGTTCCACGGCCCGCCGCAGCGCTGGGTGGACACGCTGGCCGATCTCTATGAAAACAAGCAGATGAACGCCTTCATCTACTGGCCGTCTGCGGACCGCGAGCGGCAGTCCCGCATCTTCGCCGAACAAGTGGTGCCACTGGCCCGGGAGGCCATCGGCAGCGAAGACCGCGGCTGAGTAGGGTCGGATTCGTGGAATACCGGACGCTGGGCAGATCAGGACTGAAGATCTCCGTGCTCACCATGGGCACCATGACGTTCGGCGGGACCGGGGGTTTCGCCAGCGTCGGGTCGACCGGGGTGGATGAGGCCCGGCGCCAGGTGGACATGTGCCTGGACGCCGGGGTCAACCTCATCGACACCGCTGACGTGTACTCCACCGGGCTGGCCGAGGAGATCGTCGGGGAGGTGCTGGACGGCCGCCGCGACGAGGTGCTGGTGGCCACCAAGGTGCGGATGGCCATGGGCGACGGGCCGAACGATGCGGGCCTGTCCCGTGAGCACATCATCTCCGGCTGCGAGGCCAGCCTGCGCCGGCTGCGCACCGACCACGTCGACCTGTACCAGGTGCACGAGTGGGACGGCGTCACCCCGCTGGAGGAGACCCTGGAGGCGCTGGACCTGATGGTCCGCGCGGGCAAGGTGCGCTACGTCGGCTGCTCCAACTACGCCGGCTGGCAGCTGATGAAAGCGCTCGGCATCGCGAGCCTGCACGGGCTGCCGCGGTTCGTCAGCGAGCAGATCTACTACTCGCTGCAGTCCCGGGACGCCGAGTACGAGCTGATCCCGGCCGCGGTCGACCAGGGCCTGGGCGTACTGGTATGGAGCCCGCTGGCGGGTGGCCTGCTGTCCGGCAAGTACCGCCGGGACCAGCGGCCGGACGCTGGCTCGCGGCAGCTCACCGACTGGAACGAGCCGCCGGTGTACGACCAGGACAAGCTGCACGACACGGTGGATGTGCTGGTCGACGTCGGCGAGCAGCACGGGGTGTCGGCAGCCCGGGTCGCGCTGGCCTACCTGCTGGACAAGCCCGCGGTCACCTCGCTGGTGATCGGCGCGCGGAGCAGCCAGCAACTGGCCGACAACCTGGCCGCGGCCGACCTGGAGCTGACCGCGGACGACTTCCGGCGGCTGGATAAGGTCAGCGCCCCGGTGCTGCTGTATCCGTACTGGCATCAGGCCAAGACGGCCCGGGACCGGCTGTCCCCGGCCGACCTGACCCTGCTCCGCCCGCACCTATGAGCGCCGACGCCGCGCCGGCCAGCCAGGCGGTGACGATCCCGCAGCCGGTGAGCGGGCCGCTGACCGGGGCGGCCATCTTCATCATCTACACCGTGCGGCCCGGCGGGGAGCAGGCCGTCCGCGACCTGTGCGGTGACATGGGCGGGCTGCTCCGTTCGGTCGGCTTCCGCGACCTGGGCGGCGGGCTGAGCTGCGTGGTGGGCTTCGGGTCGGACATGTGGGACCGGCTGGGCACTGGCTCGCGGCCGGCCGGGCTGCACCCGTTCCAGGAGATCCTGGCCGAGGGCCGGCACGCCGTGTCCACCCCGGGCGACCTGCTGTTCCACATCCGGGCCGTGCGCATGGACCTGTGCTTCGAGCTGGCCATGCAGATCACCAATGAACTGGGCGACGCGGTCAGCCCGGTCGACGAGGTGCAAGGCTTCCGCTACTTCGACGAGCGGGACCTGCTCGGCTTCGTGGACGGCACTGAGAACCCGACCGGGGACGCCGCGGTCCGGGCCACCGTCATCGGCGACGAGGACCAGGACTTCGCCGGGGGCAGCTACGTCATCGTGCAGAAGTACGTGCACGACCTGGACAAGTGGAACGCGCTGCCGGTCGAGCAGCAGGAGAACGTCATCGGCCGGTACAAGCTGTCCAACGTGGAGCAGAGCGACGACGTCAAGCCGAGCTACGCGCACAACGCGCTGACGTCGCTGACCGCGCCGGACGGCAGCGAAATCCAGATCGTCCGGGACAACATGCCGTTCGGCCGGCCGTCGGACGGCGAGTACGGCACCTACTTCATCGGCTACGCGAAGTCCCCGGACCCGATCGAGCAGATGCTGCAGAACATGTTCGTCGGGCTGCCGCCGGGCAACTACGACCGGATCCTCGACGTGAGCACCGCCCTGACCGGCGTGCTGTTCTTCATCCCGTCCGCGCCGCTGCTGGAGAGCCTGGCCGACGATGGGGATGGGGACGACCCGGGCACCGAAGAGGGCGCGGGCGACCCGGACAGCGGGACCAGTGACGGCTCGCTGGGCATCGGCAGCCTGGGCGGGACCGCGGCAGACTAGGCCGGTAGGCTCAGCAACGTAACTCTGATCACGGTTGCCCGCCTCGACAGGGAAGTCGCAGCATGAACAACCTGCACCGCGAGCTCGCCCCGATATCCAGCGCCGCGTGGGCGCAGATCGAGGACGAAGCCGCCCGTACCCTCAAGCGTCACCTGGCCGGGCGCCGGGTGGTGGACGTGACCGGCCCGTCCGGCGACGCGTTCTCCGCCGTCGGCACCGGCCACCTGCAGAACATCGAGGCGCCGCAAGAGGGCATCCTGGCCCGGCAGCGGCTGGTCGCACCGCTGACCGAGCTGCGGGTGCCGTTCCGGGTGGACCGGACCGCGGTGGACGACGTGGACCGGGGTTCGCAGGACTCGGACTGGCAGCCGGTCAAGGACGCGGCCCGGCTGATCGCGTTCGCCGAGGACCGGGCCATCTTCGAGGGCTACCCGGCGGCGCAGATCGCGGGGATCCGGGCGGCCAGCAGCAACCCGGCCATGACGCTGCCCGCCGACGTGCTCAGCTACCCGGAAGCCATCGCCGAGGCGCTCCGGTACCTGCGCGAGGCCGGGGTGAACGGGCCCTACTCGGTGCTGCTCAGCGCGGACGCGTACACCGCCGTCAGCGAGACCCGGGACCACGGCTACCCGGTGCACGAGCACATCAAGCGGCAGATCAGCGGTGAGATCGTCTGGGCGCCGGCCATCGAGGGCGCGTTCGTGCTGACCACCCGGGGTGGCGACTTCGCGCTGTACCTGGGCCAGGACATCTCGATCGGCTACCTGAGCCACGACGCGAACAGCGTGCAGCTGTACCTGCAGGAGTCGATGACCGCGCTGGCCTTCACCAGCGAGGCCGTGGTCGCGCTGGCCGCGTCGTCCTGACCTGGGCAGCCCCGGCAGCTTGAGCATTTCGCCCGGTTCGCAGGACTATCGTTGCTAGCTTTGTTGGCATGTCTGTGAAGACTTTCAGCATCAGCATGGGCGAGCGGGCCTACCGGCAGGCCCGCGCCGAGGCTGACCGCGCCGGGCTGAGCATGTCGGCCTGGATGACCCGGGCCGCCCGGGAGAAGACCCAGCGCGACGCGGCCAGCGCCATCGCCGAGGCTGACCGGATCACCGGGCACGACTGGGCCGACTGGACCGAGGCCAACGTGCACGACTTCCCACCAGGGGCGGGTAAGGGCGCTGCGTGAACCGCGGTGACATCTTCGCGTACAAGGGGGTAGCGCGGGCCGGTTACGTGGCCATCGTCAGCAACGACGGGTTCAACGCGATCACCGGCCACCCGGTGGTGGTCAAGGTGAGCGACCGGCCGGATCTGACCGAGACCCCCTATGTGGTAGCGCTCAGCCAGGACGACCCGGTGCCCGGGCACCTGGAGTCCTATTCGGCGGTGCGGGTGCGGCGCAACCGGCTGTCCGGTGACCGGGTCGGCACGCTGGCCCAGGAGACGATGCGCAAGCTGGACGACGCGCTGGCCCTGATCTTCGACTACGAGGCCTAGGCAGCCTGCGGCGCGGCTCAGAGGTGCCCGGAGCCACCCCACGGCACGGCCAGGTGCACTGTGGTCAGCGCGATGACCAGGCCGGCCAGGATCGATGCGGCCAGCAGCAGCCAGCGGGCCGGGCGGCCGGCCAGGATCCGGGCCCCGCGGTGGCTGGCCAGGTCGGCGCCGATCAGGCCGGGCACCCGCCACACGTAGGCCAGCACGTGAATCGTCATCGCGCCAAACCACAGCACGAAGCATGCCTTGTGCAGGAACAGCCACGGCCCTTCCGCCGACTCGTCCACGGCCAGCATCACCCCGGTGCCCAGCACGCCGAGCGAGGTGCCCAGCACCACTGGCCCGAGCACCCTGAGCAGCGGGGCGGGCGGCCCCTTGCGCCGGTATTCGGCGGCTCCGGTGTAGTACCGGACGAACCGGTAGCAGACGGCGGCCGCCTTCAGCAGCACCGGGCCGATCAGCAGCATGCCCAGGAAGAAGTGCACGGTGATCAGCTGGTGGATGGACAGGATGGTGAAGCCCTCGGCGGCGAACAGCACCAGCAGCACGGCGCCGGTCGCCGCGGTCAGCCGCTCGTTCCCGGCTGCGCCGCCGGTCCGGTCCAGCCGCCTCGGCGCGGCACGCTGTGCGGCAGCAGGCGGGGCGTCCTCGTCGCGTGGGCCATACGGGCCGAGCGTGCGCCGTGGACTGCCCGCCATCAGATCACGTCCTCCCCAGTTCCGCCGCATCCAGCCTGCGTGGCGGCCCGCAGGGAACTGGTTCAGGAGCTGTTCAGAACCGGTAAGGAAAAGTCCGACCTCAGTCGGACCGGACGGGCAGCAGGCGCAGCGTGACGGTGAGCCCGCCGCCCGGGGTGTCGGACAGCGCCGCCGACCCGCCGTTGGCCGTGACCAGCCGGTGCACGATGGCCAGGCCGAGCCCGGCCCCGCCCGGCGTGTTGCTGAAGAAGCGGCGGAACGCCATCTCCTGGTGCCGGGCGCTCATCCCCGGCCCGTTGTCCGCCACCACCACGGTGACCCCGGCAGGGTCCCCGGCCGCGCTGATCCGCACCTGGCCGCCGGCCGGCACCGCGTCCAGCGCGTTGGCCAGCAGATTGTCCAGCACCTGCTCCAGGTGCCCCGGGCCAGCCATCGCCAGCACCGGCCCGGGATCGTCCTCCCGCAGCTCGACCTCGCGTTCCTCGGCCACCGGCCGCCAGGCCGCCACCCGGTCCCGGATCACCTCGTCCACCCGGATGCTGGCCGGTTCGGGCACCATGCTCTCCGCCCGGGCCATCGCAAGCAGCCCGTCCACCAGGTGCGACAGCCGGGCGATCTCGCCCTGCGCGCCGGCCAGCTCCTCCGTCGTGGCCGGGTCGGTGTCCTGGCTGAGCACGTCCAGCCGGAGCCGCAGCGCGGCCAGCGGGGTGCGCAGCTGGTGCGACACGTCGGCCATGGCCGCCCGGTTGCCGTGCACCAGCGACTCCAGGCGGCCCGCCATCGTGTTGAAGTTCTGCGCCAGGCGGCGTACTTCGGGTGGCCCGTGCCCGGCCGCCGACCGGGTGTCCAGCGCGCCGCCGCCCAGCCGCTGCGCCGCGCCGTCCAGCGCGCTGAGTGGGCGGCTGACCCAGCGGGCCAGCATGATCGCCGCCACCGCGGCCGCGGCCAGGCCGACCGCACCCACCGTGATCAGCCAGGCCCACAGCACGCCGACCCGCTCCTCGAGCTCGTCGGTGGACCGGGACAGCACCACCACCCCGACGATCGTGTCGCCCCGGTCGCCGGTCACCGGGGCGATCACCCGCAGCCGGTCATCGGGCGTGCTGTCCGTCACGGTCCGGCCGTGCAGCGCGGCGGTCAGCTGGCTGGCCGGCACAGCCAGGTCACGGCCGCCAGTGCCCATGATCACCTGGCGCCTGGTGTTGTACACCCGCACCTGCTCCCCGGCACGCTGCGCCTGTACCAGCGCCCGGGTGAGCGTGATGCTGTGGAATTGATCATCGAGCCGGTCCTCCGCGAAGCCGGCCAGCGCCCGGGCGAACAGCTCGGTGTCCTCCGTGAACGAGCTCCGCTCGTGCCCGGTGGTGATCAGGCCGAGCGGCACCACCGTCGTGACCAGCAACGCGCCGATCAGGGCGAGCATCGTGAGGACGATGCGGCGGGCCATCAGACCTCGCCGAGCCGGAAGCCCCTGCCGTAGGCCGTCTCGATCAGGCCGGGCACGTCGAGCTTGCGGCGCAGCGCCGCCACGTGCACGTCCAGCACCTTGGTCGGGCCGTACCAGTGCGAGTCCCAGGCGCTCTCCAGGATCTCCTGGCGGCTCATCACCCGGCCCGGGTCGCTGGCCAGGCACTCCAGGATGTCGAATTCCTTGGGCGTGAGCGCCACCTCGTTGCCGTGCACGGTCACCTTGCGGGTGCGCGTGTCCACGGTCAGCGGGCCATGCCGCAGCACCTGGCCATCCGGCCGCACCCGGCGCAGCACGGCCCGGATCCGGGCCAGCAGCTCGGCCAGGCCGAACGGCTTGACCAGGTAGTCATCCGCGCCCGCGTCCAGGGCCAGCACCCGCTCCGGCTCCTCGCCGCGGGCGGTCACCACGATGATGGCCACGTCCGAGCGCTCCCGCAGCCGGCGGCACACGGTCACCCCGTCCACGTCCGGCAGGCCCAGGTCCAGCAGCACCACATCGGGCGGCCCGGAGGACAGCGCCTCCTGCCCGGTCATCACGTGATCCACGTTGTAGCCGCCCCGGGTCAGGCCACGCACCAGCTGGGTGGCCAGCCCGGGGTCATCCTCCACCACCAGGACGCTCTGACTGCCCTTGCTCGCGGGCAGGCCAGTCCCGGTGGCTCCAGTCGCCATGCTCATGGCACCACCGTAGGGGGCGTGGCGGGGTTACGGGGCCGTCGCTGGCTCCTTGCCCGCGAGCTGATAGGCGAAGTAGTACGCGTTCACCGTGCCCACCCCGGAGGCCAGGTCGTACCCGGGCCCCGCGGCGAACCCCTTGACCGTGTGCTCGCCGTTCTGGATGAACGAGACGGTGTTGTTGCCCTTGACCACGTCCACGATGCCCCACCGGTGCATGGCAGACATCCGGTACAGCGCGGGGTTGATCAGCCCGAGCGGGTGGCCGGCGATCTGGTCGGCCAGCGCCACCACGCCGGCGAACAGCGGGGTGGCCTCGCTGGTGCCGCAGGTCGGGTACCAGCCGGCCGTCTGGCCCTTGTAGCTCTGGTACATGTCCACCGCGCCGTTGCAGGCCCCGCTCATCGAGATGTCCGGCACGCCGCGCTGGTGGCCGACCACGCTGCGGACGCCGTTCTGGTACGGGGGCCGGGCGAAGATCACCGACTTGCCGCCGCCGCCGGCCAGCGGGTTCGGCCCGTCATTGCCGAAGATGTACTTGTTGGTCGGCACGTTGTAGGTGTCGTTCCACACCGTGGACGTCCACGGCGCCCCGGCCGTCGCGGGCTCGTGCAGCTGGGTGCCGCCCACCCCGGTCACCAGCGGGTCGCTGTCCGGCCACGAGGTGACCGGGTGCAGGTAGTAGGTGCTCCCATTGAACTTGACGTCGGCCGCGCCGCTGTCCCCCGAGGCGGCCAGCACGGTCACGCCCTTGCGGGCCGCGTCGATGTAGGCGCCACGCAGGTTGAGCAGCGACTGCCTGGATGGGAAGGTCTGCTCGGTGGCGCTGAAGCTCTGGCTGATCACGCTGCCGTAGTGGTGGTTGATCACCCATTCCTCGGCCTTGACGATCTGCGGGAAGCCGGTCGTCCCCTCGTTCTCCGAGGTAGGCGTCTCGACCAGCAGGATGTTCGCGCCCGGGGCCATCGCGTGCGAGTACTCGACGTCCAGGTCGGTCTCGCCGGCCCAGCCTTCCCGGTTCGAGTTGGCCTTGTACGCGGCCACCTTGCCGGCCGGCTGGACGATGTTGAACGAGGGCGGCGCGGGCAGGCCGAACGTGCTGTCGAACTTGGCCAGGTCGTGGCGGACCGTCGGGGAGCCGTAGGAGTCCACGATGACGATGGTCTGGCCAGCGCCGGTGATGTCCTGGCTGTACAGCTTCGGCGTGTTGTACGCCTGCTGCACCTGGAGCGGCGTGTAGCAGGCGATCTTGAATTGAGACTCACAGGTCTGCGTGCTGGGCGGCCCGGCCCGGTCCACCGGCATGGCGTGCACGGCGTCCGGGCTGATCCGCACCACGGCGCCCGCGGCGGACGCGGCAGCCGCCGAACTGCCGACGACGGCGCTCGCACCGCCAGCCATGACGGCCGCGACCATTGTGACGGCGGCCGCGCCTGCGGCGATGGACATGGGGCGGCGCACGCGCATCCCAGCTCCAGGTAGCCAGGGGCGGCTCCCGCCAGCCGCCCGGATGGACGTTCCTGACATTAACAGCGGGAGCGGCCGACCGCGAGGGACGGCCGCCAGCCCGCCGGTAGGCTCGCGGCATGATTGTGGTCGTGGCCGGCGTGGCCGCCAGCGGGAAATCCACAGTGGGCACGCTGATCGCGGCCCGGCTCGGCTGGCCGTTCACCGACGGGGACGCACTGCATCCGGCCGCGAACGTGGCCAAGATGCACGCTGGCCACGCGCTGAATGACGCGGACCGGCGGCCCTGGCTGACCGCGGTGACCGAGCGGATCGACGGCTACCTGGAGGCAGGCGAGTCGGCCGTGCTGGCCTGCAGCCTGCTCAAGCGCCAGTACCGGGATGAGATCACCGCCGACCGGCCCTCGGTGCGGATCGTGTTCCTTGACGTCAGCCGGGAGGTGCTGACCGAGCGGCTACGCGCCCGGCACGGCCACTTCTTCCCGGCCGCGCTGCTGGACAGCCAGCTGGCCATCCTTGAACCCCCGCAACCTGGCGAACGCCTGCTGGTGGTGGCGGAGACCGGCCAGCCCCCGGCCGTCATCGCCGATGAGGTAATGCACCGGCTGCAACTGCTGCCGTCCGGGGAAAGATGAGGTCATGAAGCTCAAACTGGACTTGCACGACATCTACAACCGCGGCGCGGACATCGACCGTGCCCTGCGCGAGATCATCGACGAAGCGGTGGCCAAGAAGGCGCCGGTGGTGGAGATCATTCCGGGCAAAGGCTCGGGCCAGCTGAAAAAGCATGTCCTCCGGTTCCTCGAGCAGAAAGAAATCAAGGCGCTGTACTCGCGCGTCGAGAAGGACTCAAAGAACTTCGGCCGGCTCTTCGTGCATTTCAGGTGGAAATAGCCTGGACCGCAGCCGCAGCATCACCGGAGTGGTAACGCGGGCCATCCGGGCCAGCCGGGTGGGTTTGCGGTGCCGGGGCGAGAACCGGTGCACCCGCGGATCGGTGAACCGCTCATCAGGAGGGTACGCCGATTGCCAGACACAGCCCACAGTTAAATCCCCCCTCGCCACGGGCACGACGCTGGCGCGGCACTGTGTTTCAAGCCAGCACTGTGCAATGGCCCGCAGCCGATCCAGGCCGGGCGCCTGCCCTTTCTACTCCCCCCGGGGAACAAGACGGCGAAGCCTCCATTCCCCCCGCCCCCCAGACACAGGCAAGCAGGCGGCCACCACCGTGGCCTCCCGCCTCTGCCTGAGCCTTTGTCATCGTGACACGGACCGCGCCGGGATGTCCAGCCAAAGCGCGAATTGCAGCGCCATTCCTATTACTAATTTACTTAGGCGAATCAGTATCGTCTGCTATATCCTGTTAGCCCGGGTGGGCGACCCCCCGGAACCCCCCGATCGCCGCTCCGCGCCGAGCACTGTGCGCTGGATGGCAGGATTGGTCCATGCACGTCCTGATCCGGGCGGTCGTGACCGCCGTCGCGCTCGCCGTGGCCGCCTGGCTGGTGCCCGGTATCCACCTCGGCCCCGGCAGCACGCTGGCCAAGGTCGTCACGCTGCTCGTCGTCGCGCTCATTTTCGGCCTGGTCAACGCGATCATCAAGCCGATCGTCAAGACCATCGGCTGCCTGTTCTACGTGCTGACCCTGGGGCTCATCGGGCTGGTGGTGAACGGCCTGCTGCTGTGGCTGACCAGCTGGGTCGCGGGCAAGCTCTCGCTGCCGTTCCACATCACCGGCTTCTGGGCGGCGTTCTGGGGCGCGATCATCGTTGGGATCGTCGGCTGGCTGCTCGGCGTGCTGATCCCGGACCGGGATCGCGAGCAGCCGGAGTGACCGAGACCGTCCCGGCCCGGTTCGAGCTGCTGGACGAGCGGTTCCGCGGCTGCCGCGGGGACCGCCGGATGGAGGTGCTGCACACCGGCTGCCGGTGGACCGAAGGGCCGGCGTACTTCCCAGCCGGGCGGTACCTGGTGTTCAGCGACATACCCAACGACCGGCTGCTGCGCTGGGACGAGACCACCGGCACGGTCGGCGTGTTCCGGCAGCCCGCCCGGTTCGCCAACGGGCACACCGTGGACCGGCGCGGCCGGCTGGTCAGCTGCGAGCACGGCGGCCGGCAGGTGACCAGGGACGAGCCGGACGGCTCGGTCACCGTGCTGGCCGACCGCTACCAGGGCAAGCGGCTGAACAGCCCGAACGACGTCGTGGAACAGGCCGGCGGCCCGATCTGGTTCACCGACCCGACGTACGGCATCGCGACCGACTACGAAGGGCACCAGGCGGACAGCGAGATCGGCGCCAGCCAGGTGTACCGGATCGATCCGGGCTCGGCCCGGGTGGACCTGGTGGCCAGTGACTTCACCCAGCCCAACGGGCTCGCCTTCAGCCGCGACGAGCGGCAGCTGTACATCTCGGACAGCGAGGAACGGCACATCCGGCTGTTCGGGGTGACCGAGGACGGCAGGCTCACCGGCGGCGACGTGTTCGCCCGCTGCACCGCGGGCACGTTCGACGGCCTGCGGGTGGACAGCGCGGGCCGGGTCTGGGCCGCCGCCGGGGACGGGCTGCACTGCTTCCACCTGGACGGCACGCTGCTCGGCAAGCTGCATGTCCCGGAGACCGTGGCCAACCTGGTGTTCGGCGGCGCGCAGCGCAATCACCTGTTCATCTGCGCCACCACGTCGGTGTACGCGCTGCGCGTCACGGTGACCGGCGCGCGCTACCCGGGCTAGCGGGCGGCTCGCTCTAGAGGTCGGCCTGGGTCAGGTCGGCCTGGTAGAGATCCTCGCGGCGGTCGGCCAGCAGGTCGTTGTTCTCGTTGATCCGCTTGTCCCGGGCCTGGGCCAGGTCGCAGTCCACGGTCAGCACGGCTGGCTGGCCCGCGTCGGCCGGGCCGGCCAGCGGGTACCCGTCCGGGCCGGCGATCAGGCTGCCGCCGATCCAGGACACCCCGCGCTCGTCCCCGCAGCGGTCCGCCACCGCGACGAACACCCCGTTGACCGAGGCATCGGCCTGCGCCTTGACCACCTCGGCAGGCCGCTCACCGGCCGGGTGCGCCGCGGCCGGCCAGTTCACCGGGGCGGCGATCAGCTCCGCGCCGGTCAGCGCGGCCTGCCGCACCCACTCCGGGAACTCAAGGTCGTAGCAGATCAGCACGCCGACCCGGCCGATCGGCAGGGTGACCACCGGCGGCGGTCCGGCGCCCGGGGTGAATACCTGCTTCTCCTTGTCCCACAGGTGGGCCTTGCGGTAGACCACCCGGGTGCCGGACGCGTCCACCAGGGCCGCGCTGTTGAACAGCCGCCCGTCCGGGGCCAGCTCGCAGAACCCGCCCACGATCACGGTCTGGCTTTGCTGGGCCAGGTCGTGCCACTGCCGCAGCGTGCGGCTGTCGCCCGCCGGGCTGGCCAGCCCGCGGGCTTCGGCCGCGTCGGCGAACACGTAGCCGCTGTCGCACAGTTCCGGCAGCACGACCAGGCCGGCGCCGGCCTCCACGGCTTCCCCCACCGCGTCGGCCGCCGCGGCCAGGTTGCCCTCGATATCCCCCACAGCCAGGCTGAGCTGGCAGACAGCAATGATGGTCATCTGGCCCCCCGGGCGAACAGGCTGAGCATCTCGTAAGCCACGTTAGCCGCGGCCAGCGCGGTTAGCTCGGCGTGGTCGTAGGGCGGCGACACCTCGACCACGTCCGCGCCGACCAACTGCAGGCCATCCAGACCGCGCAGGATGAACTGCAGCTCCCGGCTGGTCAGCCCGCCCGGCTCGGGGGTGCCGGTGCCCGGGGCGTGCGCCGGGTCCAGCACGTCGATGTCCACGCTCAGGTACACCGGCCGGGCGCCGACCCGCTCCCTGATCCGGTCCACCGCCTGGTCCACACCGCGCTGAGCCACCTCCGCCGTGGACACGGTGGCGAAGCCGAGCCCGGCGTCCTCGATCAGGTCGGCGCTGGAGTACAGCGGGCCGCGCACCCCGACGTGTGCCGAGCTGTCCAGGGCCAGCAGGCCTTCCTCGACCGCGCGGCGGAACGGGGTGCCGTGCGTGTACGGCGCGCCGAAGTAGGTGTCCCAGGTGTCCAGGTGCGCGTCGAAGTGGATGAGCGCCACCGGGCCATGCCGCGCCGCAGTCGCCCGGAGCAGCGGCAGCGCGACCGTGTGGTCGCCGCCCAGCGCGACCAGCCGCGCCGCGCTGCCCAGCGCCAGGCTGGCCCCGGCCTCGATCTGGCCGATTGCCTCGCCGATGTCGAACGGATTGACGGCCAGGTCCCCCGCGTCGGCCACCCGCTGCCCAGCCCAGGGCTGCACATCCAGCGCCGGGTTGTACGGCCGGAGCAGCTTGGACCCGGCGCGCACCGCGGCCGGCCCGAACCGGGCCCCGGGCCGGTAGGACACCCCGGAGTCGAACGGGATGCCGAGCAGCGCGACGTCGGCGGCGCCGATGTCCAGCAGCCGGGGCAGCCGGGCGAACGTGTCCGGGCCGGCGAAGCGGGGTACCGTCCGGCCGTCCGGCGGCCCGGCGGGCGGCTGCGTCACGCCGGCTCCCCGGGCAGCAGCAGCAGTTTCCCCGTGGTCCGCCGCCCGGCCAGGTCTTCGTGGGCCTGGGCGGCCTGGTGCAGCGGGTAGCGGCCGCCGACCCGGACCGAGAGCCGGCCCTCGCCGATCCAGCGGAACAGATCGCCGGCCCGCCAGAGCAGTTCTTCCCGGGTGGCCACGTAGTGCGCCAGGGTGGGCCGGGTGACGAACAGCGAGCCAGCCGGGTTGAGCCGCTGCAGGTCGAACGGCGGCAC
Source organism: uncultured Actinomycetes bacterium (assembly GCA_963814645.1). Taxonomy (GTDB): domain Bacteria; phylum Actinomycetota; class Actinomycetes; order Streptosporangiales; family Streptosporangiaceae; genus RYN-230. The sequence continues at coordinate 412,459 of CAWFDX010000001.1, forward strand.
CGGCCCGCTGGCCGCGCCGTAGAGCACCAGGTAGCCGCGCCGCCGCAGCGCCGCCAGGCTGGCCTCGAACGTGGCCTGCCCGACGCCGTCGTACACCACGGCCGCCCCGCCGCCGTCAGAGACGCTGCCGCCGGTCACCTCGCGGACCACCTCGCCGAAGTCCTCATAGCCGGCCACGAAGTCCGCGCCCGCCTGCTGGGCCGCCGTCGCCTTGGCCGTGCTGGACGTGGTGGCCACCACGGTGCCGCCGCGCATCTTGAGCAGCTGGGTGAGCAGCAGGCCGACCCCGCCTGCCGCGGCGTGCACCACGACCGGGTCACCCTGGCCCACCGGGTAGGTGCTGTAGCACAGGTAGTGCGCGGTCATGCCCTGCAGCAGCACCGCCGCGGCGGTGCCCAGCTCGATGCCGTCTGGCACCGGGACGGCGGACGCGGCGGCCACCAGGGCCTGCTCGGAATAGCAGCCGGCCGCCCCGGTCCAGGCGACCCGGTCGCCGGCCGCGAACTCGGTCCCGTCCCCGGTGGCGATGACTGTGCCGGCGCCCTCCTGGCCGAGCACGAACGGCAGCTGGCCGGCGTACGGGTACCGTCCCTCCCGTGCGTAGATGTCGGCGAAGTTGACGCCCGCCGCGGCTACCTCCACCAGCAGCTGCCCCGGACTGGGCTGCGCCACCGGCACATCGGTGACCTGGAGCATCTCCGGGCCGCCGTGCTCGCTCACCATGACTGCGCGCATGAGTGCATCATCTCCTGCCGTCAGCAACCCGCCCGACCGTAGCCTAGGCCTGCCGGCGCACGACGAGGCCGGGGGTGCCGTCCCAGCCGAGCACGCCCAGCACAGCGTCCAGGTGCGGCGGCATGCCGTGCAGCACGACGCAGCGCCGCCCGGCATCGGTGAGCCGGATCATCGCCCGCAGCCCGGCCAGGTCGCAGTACCGCACGGCGGACAGGTCGAGGTGCACCTCGGCGGCGCCCGCAGCCACCTCGCGGAGGCGGCTGACCAGCGCCGGGTAGGTCTCCTCGTCGATCTCGCCGGCCAGCACCAGCCTGGCCCGGCCGGTGCGGGAGATCCGCAGCACGCCATCGTCATAACTGGCGTCATAACCGGCCGGACTCGGCGCGGTGGCTGGGCGATCCGGCCCGCAGACGCTCATCAGGCCCCCTGACCACACTGACGGAACGGACCTCGCCTGCTGCCAGAAGGAGCCGCCGCAGCGCGGGCCGCGCGGCGCGATGACGGAACGTCGAGGCTGGATCACCGCAAGGGCTGGGCGGTGTCGTGACGACATGTCGAGTATGCCCCAGCCTGGCCAGCAGGCATAGAGCCGGCCAGGTCACAAACCGACAACCAGGGGTTGACAGTGACAACAGAGGGTTGTCAAAATTGGCCCATGGCCAAGTATCCAGAATCCGCAGCCGAGCACGAAGCGTTCCGCCGCCTCAAAGAGGTCCGCGCCCAGGCGCTCGAACATTTCAAGATGGCCCGCCTGCTGCACTCCCAGCGCCGTGACCTGATCCGCGGCCTGACCGCGGACGGTTTCTCCCAGGCCGACATCGCCCGCGAGATGGGTGTTACCCGGCAGGCGATTCAGAAAATGCTCGCCTGAGGCCATGACCGTTCGCGAGCGGGACAGCGGGCCGGTCGTCGTGTCCATGCCGGCCGAGATCGACCTGGCCAACGCGGCCCGGGTCGGCGAGCAGTTGTGCACCGCGGCCAGCCCGGGCGTCACGGTCATCGTCGCCGACCTGACCGGTACCGAGTTCTGTGACTCGGCTGGCATCCGCACTCTGCTGCGCGCCCGGGACGACGTCGCAGCCAGCCACGCCCAGCTCCGGCTGGCGGTCGCCCGGGGCGGCGCGGTACGCCGCGCGCTGCAGGCGATAGGCCTGCAGGACGTGCTGCCGGTGTACCCAACGGTGGCGGCCGCGCTGGCGGCCGATGTGCCGGGCAGCGCTAGTGGGCCGGTGAGCCCTGCTGGTGCGTGACGCGGTCCGGGTAGCTCTGGGTGAACTTGAACATGTAGATAAGGATCACCACCGGCAGCCCCACGCCGAGCACCAGTTGCGGCAGGTGGCTGGTGGTGTGCTGGTCGATGGCCGCGGCGCTGACCCGGGACACGCCCAGCGCGACGATGGCCGCCCCCCAGGCGATACTGAGCACCCGGTTGATCTGCTTGAACGTCGGTGATCCCCAGTAGGCCTGGGGGGTGCTTTCCCGGGCGTACTGCTCGGTGAACGGCATGACCGGGACCAGGGCGAGAATGAGCAGCCCGAGCACGATGCCGACGCCGGAGCCGCCCCAGGTGGCCAGCCAGGAGTCGTCACCCCGGCCCAGGGTGAAGCCGAGGATGGCAAGCAGGGTGAACAGCACCAGGGAACAGGCGGTGATGATCTTGGGTGGCCAGACCGGCCGGAAGGCGACTATGACGGCCGCCGCAGATACCGCCGCGGCCAGCGCGGACCACCCGATGTCGCCGGACGGCAGGAACCTGGACAGCGCGGAGAACACGATCAGCGGCAGGAACGCGGCGATAAGCGTCAGTGGTTTCATACCTCGCGAACCTATGAACGGCTGACCAGGCAGACATCAGCCGGACGGCGGATATCAGCTACGGGGTGGCCCGGGCCACATCGACCCTGGACCGCAGGCCGGTCTTCTGCAGGATGTGCGCGACATGGGTCTGCACGGTCCGCGGGGACACGAACAGCCGGGTGGCGATCTCCCGGTTGGTCAGGCCGTCCCGGACCAGCCCCGCCACCCTGACCTCGGTCGCGGTCAGGCTGGCCCAGCCGAAGTCGGCGCCCCGATGCGCCGCCCGGGAGCCGCGGCGGATGCCGAGCGCCCGCATCCGGCCCAGCGCGCGATCCCGGTCTGGGACGGCACCGAGCCGCCGGTACCCGGCCAGCGCCGTGTCCAGGGCCGCCACCGCGCGGTCACGGTCACCGCGGGACGCAGCCGCGCAGGCGAGTTCCTCAGCGGCGAACGACGCCGCCACCCGCGGCCGGCCTGGGCGAGTTCCGCGGCCGCTTCGCCGATCGCGTCCGGGTCCGCGCCGATGATGCCGTGCACGAGACGTGACACGGTGACCGGGCAGAGCGCTGTCACATCCTCGGCGACCCGGTCGGCGAGGAACCGGTCCATCCCGACGACCGCGGCCCGGGTCACATCCACGGCCAGGTCAGCCGCCCAGCGGCGGGGCTGGCGGCGCGCCGCCGACCACAGCGAGCGGCCCAGCGTGACCGCCTCCCGGGTCGCTCCCTCCGCTTCCAGCACGGCCAGTTCGGCCAGGCCGGGCCGGTCCTCGCCGAACTGCAGCGGGAGCCTGCGATGCCGGAACATTTCCAGCCGGGCCCGCGCCTGACCGGTGCTGCCGCGGTGCGCGTCGATGTAGGACCGGATCCCGACCGGATTGGACAGCCAGCCCGTGCTGGTCTCTTCCGCCTGCTCCAGGGCCACATCGAGTTCCGCCACCGCGTCGTCCCAGTCGCCCGCCGCGAACGCGATCCCGCCGGCGACGAAGCCGAGGAACGGGTCGACCCACTCGGCGTGCCGGGCCGCGGTCAGCCGCCGGGCCCGGTCGACGGCGGCCTGCGCGGCGGTGGGCCCGGACGCCGCCAGCTCGAACATGGCCGGCAGCATCAGCGCGGAGGAGCGGAACCGGAAGCCGTCCGTCCCGGGCAGCAGTCCGTCCCGGGTTCGCATCAGATCGAGGGCGGTGCCCGGCTGCCCGGACAGGAAGGCAATGCAGGCGGACGTGGACAGCAGGGAAGCCTGCGCGTCGCTATCCCGCGCGGCGGCGAACCGGGCCAGCATCGAGTCCAGCTCAGCGGCTGGTGGCGCCTGCCCGGCCAGCACCAGCAGCCACGCCCGGACCGCCTCCAGCTGGCGCAGCATGGCGCCGGGCAGGCCGGCGATGGCCGCGGTCCGCTCGATCGCAGTGAGAGCCGGCGCCGTATCCGCCCGGTTCATCAGCGAGCGGATCAGGGTCAGTTGCAGGTCGGCGGCCACGGCGGGATCGGTGACCGTGTCGATCCGGTCCCGGACCACGGCTTCCGCCGACTCACCGCGGCCGCGCAGGAACAGCGCCTGGACGTAGTCGGGCAGCAGCGCCTCGGGCAGCTCTGGCCCGCCGAACGCGGCCACGTCGTCGAGCAGATCCGCGGTCACCTCCGGGGCGTACCCGCGGGTCGCGGTGACCGCCTCGTGCAGCGCGCCCAGCAGCGCCTGCTCACCGCCCGCGGCGCCCGCCCGGAGCAGGTGATCCGCGACCAGGGTGGGCGGGTAGCCAGTGGCCCGGAGTAGCTGCGCGGCCCGCCAGTGGGCGGCCCGCCGCTGCGGCTGCGCCAGCGCGGCGTACACCACGTCGCGGAACAGGTCGTGGGCGAATCCGACCGTGCCGGCCGGCTCCCGGCGGGCCAGGCCGGAGGACAGCACCCGCTCGATCAGCTCGGGCGGCGGGGCGGCCCCCGGCAGCATGCTGGCCAGCTCATCCGCGCCGATGTCCGTTCCCCACACCGCCATGGCGGCCAGCACGTCCCGGGTCGGCTGGTCCAGCTGCCCGAGCTGGTCCCGGATCACCTCATGGAGGCCGGCCGACCGGGGGCCCAGCTCCACCGTGGCCTCGATGACATCCGGCCCGGTCTCGGCCAGGGCGCCGGCGTCCTGATACGCGCGGAGCAGCGCGGTCACGAACAGCGGGTTGCCGGCGGCCAGCCCGAGGCTGCCGCGCAGCACCGGGCCGGGCCACCGGCCGGTCCGGTCGAACACCAGCCGCTCAACCATCATCCGGCCCATCGGCGGCAGCCACAGCTGCCGGTGGGCGTGCTGGATGACCGCGGCGAGCTGCTCCCGGTCGGGGGCGGGCCGGGCCGTCACCAGCACGGCCAGGGGCAGGCTCCGGCTGGCCCAGACGAGCCGGCGGAGCAGCGTGAGCGACGCAGCGTCGAGATGATGAGCATCATCGACGCCGAGCACCACCGGGCGGCTGGCGCACAGCTCGTCAACGTGGTCGAATGCCGCATCGCCCGTGCCCACGGCCGGGATGATGCCGTCCAGGAGCTGCCCAGCCATGGCGAACGGGGCGTTGCGGCGGCCCGGGTCACCGGCCGTCCGAAGGACGGTAGCTGCATCAGGCGGCACGGCCGCCAGGATCTCCTGGGCCAGGAAGGACTTACCGATTCCCGGCGGCCCTTCGATGACGATGCTCACCCCGCCCGGGGTGGCCCGCTGCGCCACCCCAGTCACCAGTTCGCGCGCCGTCCGCGCCACGCTGACCCGGTCGGCCGGTGCCCGGCCAGCCGTCACATCCCCCACTTCTTGAGCATAACTACCGGCTACTGGGGGCAGCGTCGGCCCAGTTCCGGGTACTGGCGTTCGGGAAAAGTGCCGGTTTGGTGCGGATTGGGACGCTCAGTAGGCGCGGGCGAAGATCACGCGCTTGCCGTAGGCAGACGGCTTGCCACAGCGGACGCACGGGCCCTGCTCGGGTTGGCCGGCCAGCGGGATGCAGCGCGGCGTGGCCGTGGTCTCCGCCTTGATCTCTTCTTCACAGGCCGCGTCGCCGCAGTGCAGCGCCAGCGCCCAGCCCGTCGCCACCGCGGCTACGAACTCCGGCCAGGAATTGACCACGGCGGTGTGCTCCGCGCGGAAGTCGGCGGCCCGCTGGGCCAGCATGCCCTGGAACGCGGCCAGTTCGGCGGCCAGCAGGCCCGGCGCCGCATCGAGCGGGATGGCCTGCTTGGCCGCGTCCGGCTGCGGGCAGCTCAGGCGGCGGGACAGCAGCGCGGTGCCGGCGGCCAGTTCCCGCTGGCCGAGTTCGAGCCGCAGAGGCACGCCGCGCATCTCCCAGTCATTGAACTTGAAACCGGGCGACAGCTACGGCCGGTCGTCCACGTGCGTCCGGATGCCCGCGCCACGCAGTGTGGCGGCCAGCTCGGCCGCCGCGGCCGCCGTCGCCGCGGCCTGCTCCCCGCGCCCGATCGGCACGATCACCACCTGGTAGGGCGCCAGCGCCGGAGGCAGCACGAGGCCCTTGTCGTCGCCGTGCGTCATGATCAGGGCGCCGATCATCCTGGTGGTCATGCCCCAGGAGGTGGTATGGCACAGCTCGGCCGTGCCGGTCTCCCCGGTGTAGGTGATGCCGAAGGCCGCCGCGAAGTTCGTCCCCATGAAGTGCGAGGTGCCCGCCTGCAGCGCGCGCCCGTCCCGCATCATGCCCTCGATCGTGAACGTGCGCTCGGCCCCGGCGAACCGCTCTCTTGGCGTCTTCTCGCCCGGCACGGTGCCCAGCGCCGCGGTCTGCACGCACAGGTCCTGGTAGAAGCCCAGCGCCAGCATGGTCTCGGCGGCCGCATCGGCCGCGGTGGCGTGCGCGGTATGCCCTTCCTGCCAGAGAAACTCGGTGGTGCGCAGAAACATCCGGGGCCGCAGCTCCCACCGGAGCACGTTGGCCCACTGGTTCAGCAACAACGGCAGGTCGCGGTGCGAGCTGATCCACTTGGCCATCATCTCGCCGATGATCGTTTCCGACGTCGGGCGGATGACCAGCGGCTCGTCCAGTTCCTTGCCACCCGCGTGGGTGACGGTGAACAGCTCAGGCGCGAACCCCTCGATGTGCTCGGCCTCGCGCTCCAGATAGCTCTGCGGGATGAGCAGCGGGAAGTACGCGTTCTGGTGCCCGGTGGCCTTGATCCGCCCGTCCAGGTCGGCCTGCAGCAGCTCCCAGATCCGGTACCCGTACGGCCTGATCACCATGCTGCCGCGGACCGGCCCCCGGTCCACCAGTTCGGCCCGGAAGACCACGTCGTTGTACCAGGCCGAGAAGTCCTCGGTCTGCGGGGTTACGCTGCGCTCATCACGTGCTGTCACGGGGTAACGCTCTCGCATCCGGCCGCGTCACGCGAACGGTTTTCCCGGGGCCGCGCGGCCCCGGTCAGGCGCCGACGTACGCCGCGAGGTGCTCGCCGGTGAGGGTGGACCGGCTGGCCACCAGGTCGGCGGGGGTGCCCTCGAAGACGATCCGGCCGCCGTCATGGCCCGCGCCGGGGCCGAGGTCAACGATCCAGTCGGCGTGCGCCATGACCGCCTGGTGATGCTCAATGACGATGACCGACTTGCCGGAATCGACGATCCGGTCCAGCAGGCCGAGCAGTTGCTCGACGTCGGCCAGGTGCAGCCCGCTGGTCGGCTCGTCGAGGACGTAGACGCCGCCCTTCTCGCCCAGGTGAGTGGCCAGCTTGAGCCGCTGCCGCTCGCCGCCGGACAGGGTGGTGAGTGGCTGGCCCAGGCTGAGGTAGCCGAGCCCGACGTCGGCCAGCCGGTCCAGGATCTTGTGCGCGGCCGGGGTGGCTGCCTCGCCGGTGCCGAAGAACTCCCTGGCTTCGGCCGCCGGCATGGCCAGCACCTCGCTGATGTCCCGGCCGCCGAGGTGGTATTCCAGCACCGACGCCTCGAACCGCTTCCCCTCGCACTCCTCGCAGGTGGTGGCGACGCCAGCCATCATCGCCAGGTCGGTGTAGACGACGCCGGCCCCGTTGCAGTTCGGGCAGGCGCCCTCGGAATTGGCGCTGAACAACGCCGCCTTCACGCCGTTGGCCTTCGCGAACGCGTTGCGGATCGGGTCGAGCAGCCCGGTGTAGGTGGCCGGGTTGCTCCGCCGCGAGCCGCGGATCGCAGCCTGGTCGACCGAGACCACGCCGTCCCGGCTGGACACCGAGCCCTGGATCAGTGAGCTCTTTCCCGACCCGGCCACGCCGGTCACCACGACCAGCACGCCGAGCGGTATGTCCACATCGACGTCCTGCAGGTTGTGCGTGCTGGCCCCGCGCACCTCAAGCGCTTCGGCCGGGGACCGCACCGACGCCTTCAGCGTGGCCCGGTCGTCCAGGTGCTGCCCGGTCAGCGTGCCGCTGGCCCGCAACCCGGCCACGCTGCCCTCGAAGGCCACCTCGCCACCGGCGGTGCCGGCCCCGGGACCAAGGTCGACGACGTGGTCGGCGATCGCGATCGCCTCCGGCTTATGCTCCACCACGAGCACCGTGTTGCCCTTGTCCCGCAGTTGCCGGAGCAGATCGTTCATCCGCTGGATGTCATGCGGGTGCAGGCCGATGGTGGGCTCGTCGAACACGTAGGTGACGTCGGTGAGCGAGGAGCCGAGCTGGCGGATCATCTTGACCCGCTGGGCCTCGCCGCCGGACAGCGTGCCGGACGGCCGGTCGAGGGAGAGATAGCCCAGGCCAATCTGCGCGAATCCATCCAGGGTCTGCCGCAGCGCGGCGAGTAGCGGCGCCGCTGACGGCTCGTCGAGGCCGTCCACCCACCCGGCCAGGTCGCTGACCTGCATCGCGCACGCATCGGCGATGTTGATCCCGTTGATCCGCGACGACCGGGCCAGCTCGCTGAGCCGGGTGCCGCCGCAGTCCGGGCACGTGGTGAACGTGACCGCGCGGTCCACGAACTCCCGGATGTGCGGCTGCATCGTCTCTTTGTCTTTGGACAGCATCGACTTCTGGATCCGCAGGATGAGCCCTTCGTAGGTCATGTTGATGCCCGCGATCTTCATCCGGGCCGGCTCGTGGTGCAGGAAGTCGTGCAGTTCCTTCTTGGTGTACTTGCGGATCGGCTTGTCCGGGTCGACGAAGCCCGACTCCCGGTACAGCCGGGAGTTCCAGCCGCCTCCGGTGTAGCCGGGCACGGTGATCGCGCCCTGGTTGAGCGACTTGGAGTCGTCGAAGACCTGGGCCAGGTCGATGTCGGTGACGCTGCCCCGGCCTTCGCAGCGCGGGCACATGCCGCCGGTAATGCTGAAGGTGCGGCGCTCCTTGACGGTCTTCCCGCCGCGCTCGAAGGCGACCGCCCCCGCCCCGCTGATCGACGCGACGTTGAAGGAGAACGCCTTGGGCGAGCCGATGTGCGGCTGGCCGAGCCGGCTGAACAGGATGCGCAGCATCGCGTTGGCGTCGGTGGCCGTGCCGACCGTGGAGCGGGTGTCGCCGCCCATCCGCTCCTGGTCCACGATGATTGCCGTGGTCAGCCCTTCGAGCACGTCAACCTCGGGCCGGGCCAGCGTCGGCATGAAGCCCTGCACGAACGCGCTGTACGTCTCGTTGATCAGCCGCTGCGACTCCGCGGCGATCGTGCCGAACACCAGCGAGCTCTTGCCCGACCCGGAGACGCCGGTGAACACCGTGAGGCGGCGCTTCGGGATCTCGACGCTGAGATCCTTGAGGTTGTTCACCCGCGCGCCGAGCACGCGGATCACCTCGTGGCTGTCCGCGGCGGCCAGCGCAGCCGACGGCGCGCCCGTCTTCGTGGCCGTGCTCATTGGTCCTGGAGCAGCCCGAGGACGTTGCCGTCGGGGTCGGTGACGGTGGCCACCAGCCGGCCGCCACCCACGTCACGCACCGGGTCCTTGAGCTTGGCGCCCGCGGCCGTCACCTCGGCCAGCTTGGCCTCGATGTCCGGCACGTGCCAGTAGGCCACCGGTGAGGTCATGCCCCCGCCGCCGGGCACCAGCCCGATGTGCTGGCCCGCGGCATCGAAGCCGACGTAGTAGGACGCGTCGGCCGACGGCTGCACGCCGAGCAGGGCGGCATACACCGGCTTGGCCGCGGCCAGATCGGACACGGGATGCAGGACGGTCTTGATGCCCTCGGTCGCAGAGGAGTCAGTCATGGTCACTCCTGGTCGTCGATTTTCTGTCTCTCAGGAGTATGCCGACACCGAGCGAGCGGCCGCTTCTCGATTCCTGATCGGTCTGGTCACCTGCTTCGCGACGCACGACGGCATCCCCGCTGTCGCCCGCGCCGCCTCCCGCCGGTAGGTGCTCGGCGGCACCCCGACCAGCTCGGTGAAGCGGGTGCTGAACGTGCCCAGCGACGAGCAGCCGACCGTGAAACACACGTCGGTGACGCTGAGATCGCCGCGGCGCAGCAGCGCCATCGCACGCTCGATGCGGCGCGTCATCAGGTACCCGTACGGCGACTCACCGTAGGCCAGCTTGAACTCGCGGCTGAGATGCCCGGCCGACATGTGCACGCCGCGGGCCAGCGCTTCGACGTCCAGCGGCTGCGCGTACTCCCGGTCGATCCGGTCCCGGACCCGCCGCAGCAGCGCGAGATCGCGCAGGTGCTGTGCCTCGGCGTCTTTGCTGGTCACCTACGCATCTTATCCATCCGCCCGGGCCAAGAACGGAACGGCCGGTCCGGGCGGCTACGGGATGTCCGGCGGCTGCTGAGCGTAGTTGCAGGTGTAGGAGCCGGTGTAGAGGAGGTCCATGAAGATCGTCTGGACGATCGGGAAGGAGCCGATGAACAGCCTGGTCCCGGACGGGATTGCCGCTGGGTTGATCACCCACGTCACGGGGTCTTCGTTCGGCGGCAGCTGGCTGGGCTTGACCGGCAAGGTGACACTGAGCCAGACGCCGCCGCCGGGCGACGGCACGGCTGGGTGAGCCTTCTCAGCGGGCCCCGGGCCGGCCAGTACCCCGGTGCTGGCCGGGCTGGGGGCCGCAGGGTGGGACGCGCAGTAGGTGCTGGTCCTGACCAGCGCCGGGACGCCGGCTTTCGCGAGTGCCTGCTGGAGCGCGGCGGGGTCGAACAACTGCTTCAGGGTCAGCCCGACGGTGCCGTTGGTGTAGCTGGTCAGGGTGAAGTCCGCGGTCTGGATCGTGCCCGGGCCGTGGCCGGGGTCTGCGCCAAAAACGCCGACCAGGCCCAGTACCAGCGCGATGACCAGGGCGGCGCCGGTGACGCCGAGGCTCGTCAGCCGCTGCCGCCGGTACACCCAGCCCCGGCTGGTGATCGCGGCCAGCGGCGGGCGGGCGGGCACGGCCAGTTCAGCCAGCAAATCGCGCAGCTCCTGGGTCAGGGTGCCGTCGTCTGGGTGCTCGTGCTGGCTCATCGTCCGAGCTCCCTGATCAGGGCGGGCGCGAGTTCGCCACGCAGCGAGGTCATGGCCCGCGACAGGTGAGCCCGGACCGTTCCCGGCGCGATGCCGAGGTGCCTGGCTGTCGTGTCGATGTCCAGGTCGAGGAAGACACGCAGCGCGATCACCTCCCGCTGCCGGGCCGGCAGGCGGCGCAGCGCGGTGAGCAGCGCTGTGTCCAGGCCGGTCCCCTCGCTGCCCGCCACCGGGATGTCATCACTGGTAAGTGCCGTTTCCTTACTCCGCCGATGCCACCAGGACGCCCCGGCGTTGAGCGCGGCGCGGACCACCCAGGCCCTGGGCGCTGGATGATCGCTGACCTTGCGCCAGGACGCCCACGCCCGGGCGAACGCCTCGGCGGTCTGGTCCTCGGCCAGCGTCATATTGCCGGTGGCGGCGGCCACCGCCCGCAGGCAAGGATCCCAGCTGGCCGCGAAGAACTCGGCGAACTCGGCCTTGTCTTGGCTCACACCCATTAACCCGCCAGTGACCAGAAACGCTTACCTCGGCCCTGGCCCGATTTTCGCACGTGGCGGTGACTTACGTCAGTGCTCCATACGGCCACCGGGGCCGGTCGTGATCACGGCGCCAGCTGCCCTGGCCTGGTCTCCGCGAGTGCGGCCCTGGCGGCCGCGGTGGTCGCCGCGGTGCTCAGGTCGTCAGAGAAGACACCGCCCGGGTAAGGGACGACCCAGACGTGCAGCATCTGGGTGGTGTACTGGTCCTTCCAGGTGGACGGGTTGCAGTGACCGCGCAGCGCGACGCCGAACCCGGCGATGATGATCCGGCCGCCCCGGCAGACTTCCAGGTGTGAGTGCCAGCGGGTCAGGCCGCCGCCGACCTGCGGCCCATTGCCGCTGCCCATCAGGTACATCGCGCCGAGCAGGATCGGCGCGTGGCCCTTCACGTTGGTCGCGTACACCAGAGACGACGGGTCTTTCGGGTTGAGCCCCTGGTAGGCATCGCTGCACTGGGCGCAGAGCAGGTGTTCCTCGCCGTTGGTGGCCAGCCGGTAGGTGAAGCCAGCGGCTATCGCGTTCTTCACGTTCTCGAAGCGGACCAGGCTGGCGTCGGTCTCCTTGATCAGCTTCGCGGCCGCCGCCACCTGCGCGGCGGTCGGCGGGTTCGTGGTGCCGTACATCTTCATGTCCGGCAGGCCGTTGGTCGAGCCCATGTCACCCATGCCGCCCTGCAGGGAGTCTGCCGAACTCGCCATGTCGGACGAGCCTGCCGAGCCTGCCGAGCCGGACGAGCCGGACGAGGCGGCGGCCATGCCGGCCGGGCCCTCCGAGCCTGCCCACGCGGGCGTCATGACCGCGGCGGTCGCGGCGATCACGGCCACCGGTGCCGCCAGCAGGCTGGCCAGCGACCGTGCCGGGCTGCGGAACCTGACCGGGCGGCCGAGCAGCCCGGGACGGGCCAGGACCACGGCGGCGATCACGCCCAGCAGGATTTCCTCGATCGCGCACACCAGGTCAAGGCCACCCGAGGCCTCCACCGATTTGATGTCCGGCCCGATCGGCAGCCCGATGGAACGCGAGGAGAAGTAGATCACCAGGACGGCGGCGTTCCCGGCGATGCCCAGCCACAGCCAGGCGGCCGCCCGGCGGGCCGCCAGCGGCGTCAGCCCGGACCGGGACCAGCCGGCCGGGAATCGCGCGGGCCGTGCCGTGGCCGGGGTCCAGGTGAGGAACGGCAGCGCGATGAGGACGGCGGGCCACACGAGCTGGGCCCACGCGAGACCAGGAAGAACACCCCGTAGAGGGTGTACTCGCTGAAGTGCTCGAACATGACCGCGAAATGGATCGCGGCTGCTCCGGTGGAGAGCGCGGCCAGGGCCGCAAAGAGCAGGGGCCTGGCGGTCGCTGGGCTGGGGCGGACCTCTGTCCCGTCCGCGAGGGCTCGGGTGCTCATAAATCCGGAGCATACACACGAAGTATACTCTCAGTAAATAGTCTCGGGTGGATCCCCCGGGCACGCATACGGCTAGCTGAACCAGGGAAGCCCCGGTACGTGGAGATCGACGACGTGGCCCGTCTGGCCGCGGACCTGGCGGGCGTACGTCGCACCGCACGGGATGGGCTGGCCGAGTGGCGTTACCACGGCAGACTGGTTGCCCGCCAGCTTGATGACGTGCACCTGGTCATCCGGGCCGATTTCGGCTACCGCGACGCCATGCTGCGGCAGTTCCCCGGAACCTTCAGCGTTCCGCCCCGGTACGCCAGGCACATGATGGTTGTCGCCGACCTCGCTGCTGGCGACGCTGGTGCCATCGAGGACGCCCTCGAAGCAGCGTGGCAACTGCAGCGGAGTGCCGGCTAGCGAGCCCGTCTCAGCTGTGCTGGCTGATCCACACCGATACGTGGGCGGGTTCCAGGGCCTGATCCACGACGGCGGCCAGGTCGTCGTGCACCGAGTCCAGTCAGCGGCCCCCCGCCCACCGGAACGCGGCAGGGCCCGGTCGTGTGCTCTCAGCGCCGGGCGGCTAGGAGGCGAGACGATGGCGCAGGCCGACAGCAGCTACGGCCAAGCCCATCACCGCGATTACCGGGCCGACCACGGCCCAGAGAGTGACGCCGGACATGGCGCTTCCACCGATGACGCCGGCCCCCTGCAGCGTGAAAATGACTCCGGCCAGGGTGATAAGCACTCCCACGCCGACGAGCAGGCGCCGCTTCATGATGACCGCCTCTTCCCCGTCCCCGCTCGATGTGGCCCATTACCCTGCCGTCATCGTTGAACGGCCAAGCAGCTGGCAAGGTTCAACCTGCGCTGCTACCGCCGGCACCTCCGCAGGGTCGGCCTACGCGCGGCCCGGCGCACGGGCGAACGTGGTGAGGGGTCAGGCCGGGGCGTCGGCGTCCTGCATGGAGGCCGCGAACTCCCCGGGGCCCTGCTGCGCCGCCGCCGGATCCATGTTGGTTGTAGCTGACCGCCTTGCTTGCCTGGGGTGACCGCGGCGGCGTTGCCGGGAAGTTGATTTTTGTGAGTTTCGACCGCGCTGGAGGGGTTGCGGTCAGCTGGGCCAAAACCTTCACCGGCCCCCCGGCCCTGCGGCCGCCATCGTGGACCGGCTCACCTTCGGCGGCAACATCACCGAGACCGGCACCGACTCCTGCCGGCTCACCCACACACCCGCCGCGCTCATGCCGACGGATCGTGCACCGGGGCGGGCGGCACGTGGGAGCTGCCGGGGCTCGGCGCGGGCCTGGTGTCCTGCCTGATGGTGAGGCGGCCCTTGCTCATGACGCCGACGCGCTGCGCCCTGCGGGCGAGGCTGCTGTCGTGGGTGACCAGGACCAGGGTCAGGCCGCGCTCGCTCCACAGCCGCTCCAGCAGGCCGATGATCTCATCGCAGGTGTCCTCGTCCAGGTTCCCCGTCGGCTCGTCGGCGAGCAGCACCTTGGGCTCTTTGACCAGGGCGCGGGCGATCGCGGTGCGCTGCTGCTGCCCGCCGGACATCTCGGTGGGCAGGTGGCCGGCCCGGTCGCCCAGGCCCACCGAGTCCAGCGCGGCCGCGACCCGGGCCGCCCGGTCCGCGCCGCTGACCCCGAGCGGGATCAGCGCTGCTTCGACGTTCTCGGCGGCCGACAGGGTGGGGATCAGGTTGAAGGTCTGGAAGATGAACCCGATCTTCTCGGCGCGCAGCCGGGTGAGCCGGGTCTCGGGCAGCGCGCCCAGGCTGGTGCCGTCCAGCTCGATGGTGCCGCTGGTGGGCCGGTCCAGGCCGCCGAGCAGGTTCAGCAGGGTGGATTTGCCGTGGCCGGTGCGGCCCTGTATGGCCAGCCACTGGCCGTCGGAGATGGTGAGGGTCAGGTCCTGCACCGCCGGGACGGTGCGGCGGCCTTTGTGGTAGAGCTTGGCCGCGCTGGTCAGCTGGTACACGGGTTTTTCTCCTGTTCGTGGAAGGGCCGGGCCGGGGTCAGGCGACCCGGGACAGCGCGTCGGCGGGCCGCAGCCGGGCGATCCGCCAGCTGCCGAACGCGCCGGCCAGCAGAGCGCCGGCCACCGCGAGGAGCACGGCAAGCACGATCATGCCGGCGCTGAACGAGAGGTGCAGCGGCACGGCGACGGTCTGGACCGGGCTGCCGCCGATGAGGGTGCCGCGGCCTCCGCCGTTCGAGCCGACGGTTGCCGACACGCTCGGCATCACCGCGGCGATGATCGCCGCGCCGGTGTAGGCCAGGCCGATCCCGGCGGCGGCGCCGGCGATGCCGGTGGCCAGCGACTCGCCGAGCACCTGGGCGATGATGCGGCTGGTGCGCCAGCCGAGCGCCTTCAGCGTGCCGAACTCGGCGGCCCGGCGGGACACCGCGGCCATCGTCAGCAGGCTGGCCACGGCGAACGCGGCGATCAGCACCAGCACCGCCAGCCACCGGCCCAGGTCGTTGGCCAGCTTGGCGGCGCTGGTCACCGACCCGGCCACCTCGCTGGCCAGGCCGCTGGCGCTGGCCACCTTGGTGCCCGGCAGCAGCCGGGTGACCTCCCGGGTCACCGCGGGGACGTCGGCGGCGCTGGCCGCGGCCAGGTAAATACTGGTCACCTTGCCCTGCAGGCTGGCCGGGCCCGTCTTTATCCACGGCAGCTCCTGGGCCGCTTTCAGCGGGATGTACACGCTGGGCGGGTTGCTGCCCGCCGCCTGGCGGACGATCCCGATGACGGTGAACCGGATGCCCTTGATGCTCAGGTCCGGCCAGGTCGTCAGGCCGATGGTCAGGTGCGAGCCGATCCGCAGGCCGTGCGAGGCCGCATACGCCGCGTCCACCACCGCGACGTGCGCGCCGGCGTCGGCCGCGGTGAACAACCGGCCGGAGATCAGCGACGCGCCGCCCAGAGGGCCCAGCGCAGGGTGCCCGGTGTCCACGCCCTCCAGGGGGTAACCGCCCGCCCGCCCGCCGCCGGGGAGGCCGCCCCCCCGCGCTGTGCTGGCGCCGTTCTTGGGCCACGAGACCGAGCTTTCGTTCAGGAAGATCCCGCCGGCCGCTGCCGCCACGCCGGGCAGCCGGGCCGCCGCGGCTACCTTCGCCACGCTGATCCCCTCGGTCAGGATGTCTATCGTGGTCAGCGTCTTCCCGGCCCCGCTGATGCACTTGACGCCGGGGATGCAGATCTCCCCACCTGGGCCCGGCGCGATAGTGTTGGTGCCCTTCGGCAGCCTGCTGGGCTGCTGCCAGTGCCCGCCGGTCACGGTCACCGTGGTGGCCTCCCCGTACAGCGTGCTCAGCACCCCGGACTGCGCCCTGGCCACCCCGGCCGAGGCGGCGGCCACGGTGACCACCAGCCCCACCCCCAGGGCCAGGCCCAGCGCGACGAAGATGGCCTGGCGCATCCGGCGGCGCAACTCGCGCCGCACATAAGTAACAAAGAACATCCAGAGCTCCGATCCGCTAGGGAAACTATCCGGGGCGGCGTGACCCAGGCCGCCTGGCCGCAACCGGCAATGCCACCTGATCGCCGCCCTCGCCGGTGAGCAGGTCAGCCCGGCCCAGAACCCTGGCCCGGCAGCGGTGCCAGCGGCATGCAGGCTTGCAGCGCCGCCGACACCCTGGCCGGAACCTGGACTGTTGTCCCGCGGCTTGTCCCGCGGCTGGGCGTGGGCATGGACGTGCGCGAGGACATGCCCGGCAGGGAAGCAAGGGCGGCGCCCGTCACGCCATGCTTGCGCATGCACGCCGAGTAGCTGCCCCGGCCGGGGGATGGGCCGCTGCCACATCCCACCGCCAGCACGGCCAGGCCGGCCACGATGACCAGCACCCCCGCACGCCGCCACCACCTCCACACCAGCCCACCGCGCCCGCCACTACCGCGCCCGCCGCTACCGTCGTTCATCGCGTGTCCGCCCCTTCGTCCCAAGCCGGCAGTCCTGCCCGGTTCACCGGTGATCCCTGGCCGACCAGCAGGGTGCCAGGTCTTGTGCTGCTCACCGTTGCGCTGGGGGTAGCTCATGCGTCCTGTTTGTACGCCGGTCACCGTTGCATCCCTGTAACGCAGTTACCGTTTTGCAACCGCGGTTGCGGCATCCTGGACACCGGGCGCCGGACAGGCTTGCGGGCTGGGATGACCGGGAGACGACAAGGAGGTGGGGTGCGCGGTGCGGGTGCTGGTGGTCGAGGACCAGGCGAAGCTGGCCACGATCGTCGCGACCGGTCTGCGCCGGGCGGGCATGGCTGTCAACGTCGTCTTCGACGGCGCCGACGCGCTGGAGCACACCGCCAGCACGCCCTACGACGTCGTTGTGCTCGACCGGGACCTGCCCGGCGTGGGCGGCGATGAGGTCTGCCAGACGCTGGTCGCCGGGGGCTCGCCGACCCGGATCCTCATGCTGACGGGGGCCCGCACCGTCGGCGACCGGATCGAGGGCCTTGGTCTGGGCGCCGATGACTACCTGCCCAAGCCGTTCGACTTCGGCGAGCTGGTGGCCCGGATCCGGGCGCTGGTGCGGCGCCCCGGCGCCGCGCTTGCCCCGGTGCTGTCGCATAGGGACCTGCGGCTGGACTCCGCCCGCCGGCAGGTCACCCGGGCGGGCAGGGAACTCGCGCTCAACCCGAAGGAGTTCGCCGTCCTGGAGGTGCTGCTCGCCGCCGGCGGCGCCGTCGTCTCCAGCGAGGAGCTCCTGGAGCGGGTCTGGGACGAGGAGGCCGACCCGTTCAGCCAGGCAGTGAAGACGACGATGAGCCGGCTGCGGGCCAAGCTCGGTGACCCCCCGGTCATCGAGACGGTCACCCGGTCCGGCTACCGGATCACGTGACCCCCTCCATGCGTGTTCCGGCGGCGGTGACCGCGGTGCTGCGGCGGATGCGCCATCCCCGCATCACCGTGCGGGGCCGCCTGGCACTGCTGTACGGGTCGGTCTTCCTCGCCTCCGGCACCGCGCTGCTGGCGATCACCTACGTCCTGGTCGACGACGCCATCCGGCGGTTCGCCGGCGTTCCCGTTCCGCCCATGCGCTCTTTGCCCCCAGATCAGTCCGCCGGCCTCGGCCTCCCGGCCGAAGGCCGCCTGCTCGGGGCGCAACGCATCGTGGATCTGCACTCGCTGCTGCTGGGATCGGGCATCGCCCTGGGCGTGATGACCGTCGCCTCGGTGCTGCTGGGCTGGCTGGTCGCCGGGCGGATCCTGCGTCCGCTCCGCACGATCACCAGCACGGCGCGGCACATCTCCCAGGACAGCCTCGGCCAGCGGCTCGCCCTCCAGGGCCCGCGTGATGAGCTGACCGACCTCGGGGAGGTCATCGACGGCTTGCTCGAGCGACTGCAGGCCGCCTTCGAGGCGCAGCGCCACTTCGTCGCGAACGCCGCGCACGAACTGCGGGCGCCGCTGACCTTGGAGCGGGCCACGCTCCAGGTCACGCTGGCTGATCCGGGGCTCACCCTCGGCGCGCTGCGCGCGGCCTGCGAAGAGGTCATCGACAACGGGCGGCAGCAGGAGCAGCTCCTCGAGGCGCTGCTCACCCTGGCGCGCAGCGAGCGCGGCCTGGACCGCCAGCAGCTTCTCGATCTCGCCGTGATCGCCGCTGACATCGCCAGTTCCCGCACACAGACCGCTGCCGCCGCGGGATTGCACCTCGGCCTCGCGCTCGGGCCGGCGCCGGTCTTCGGCGACCCGCAGCTCATCGAGCGACTCGTGGCAAACCTGCTCGACAATGCCCTCCACTACAACCACGCCGGCGGCAGCGTGCACCTGGCCACCGATGACCAAGCGGGCAGCGGCCGGCTCACTGTGACCAACACCGGGCCAGTCGTGCCCGAAGACCAGATCGCCCGGCTGCTGGAGCCATTCCAGCGCATCGCCCCAAGCCGCACCGGCCAGCACGACGGTCTCGGCCTCGGGCTATCCATCGTCCAGGCGATCACCAAAGCCCACCGGGCGCGGCTCCTCGTCAATGCCGGTGAGGGCGGCGGGCTCCTCGTCGAGATCCGCTTCCCGCCCCGCAAGGAGATCGTGGTCATGTGATCTGGGCGGGCAGGTGAAGATCACCCGCATCGGGCGAGCCCGCGCCGACGGCCAGACCTCTACCGGAGCCGCCCGGCCCGCCTCCATGGAAAAGCCCAGGCAGAAATCCGTCACCTGGCCATCCGCCGACCTGCGTGGGCAGGCGGCAAAGGTAAAAACCCGTATCCCCGGTGGGCAGTTCATTATCGGCACCCAAACCAAAGCCATCCACGAAACGGAAGTACGGCCGGGCAGCGGCGGCGGGCTTTATGACCACCGTGGCCCCGGACATGACCTCGACGATCATCACGCCGGCATGCCGCTAGCCGGATCCGCGCCTGAGACTGCGCGCCGGGCCAGCCAACGTCGTGCACGTAACCCTTCTGACGGCCGTAGGCAAACCACAGCGGGGCCGCCCTCAGGCTCCTGACCTGCCAGTGCGGCCCGAGCGGACCCAGTTCGCCGAATCACAGGTGAGCAGCACGGTCCCCAGGGCCGCCGTCGGCTACGGCGCCGGGACCGCCAACCCGGGACGGAACCTTCGGCGGGACAACAACGTGACGGCCACCACCCCCGGTCAGCACTACGGCGGTGACCACCGCGACCAGGGCGATCGTTGCCACCACCGCCACCCAACGGCCGGGGGGCGACCGGAAATCCCACTTGGGACCCTGGCTGACTCGTCCTACCGTCACACCTGCTCCGCGGCCTGCTCCCCGCGGCCCTAGTCTAATTACACGTCGTGCGGCGCAGGCGGGTCCCTCGTTCAGCCCGTCCGCGAACGCTGCGCCGCGACCAGCCAAAACTGTCGGCCAGACTGCAGCGCAAGCTGGTGCGGATGGCCGGCACTATCGACCACACGATCGCCGGCCTCGCCGAGGCATCCTCCGTCTCCTGCACCCTCCAGCGATCCTCCAGCTGCTGAGCCCGGCAGGCCAGACAGCCAACCGCGCAGTGCGGTCATCTCCCACCAACATTGATCATGGTCCCCGCCACCCTGCGCGGTCAGAACTCACGGAACATCCGCGGTCGCTTCACGCGAGCCAAATAAGGCAGGGGTGAACCTGTTGTAACCGTCTTGGTCCGTTCGCTTGCGGCGTGGTGCCGCCGGTGACGAAGGGACCCCTGGTAGTCGAGAGGTATCCAGCCATCTCTTCTGCCAGGGGCCTGCATGCGTTTCTACCCCGCCGCAGCCGGGGCCGCCACTACCTGCGCGTCGCCGGGCTGCTGGTGCTGTGACCGCCGCCCGTGCTACCCGTCGGACCTGACCGATGACCAGTGGGCGGTGCTGGAACCGCGGGCACGGCAGGCCATGGCCGAGCTGACGGTCGCAGTGGGCCGCCCGATGGTCCATGACCTGCGGGCGATGTGCGACGCGGTGGCATACGTGGCCAGGAACGGCGTGGAGTGGAGAGCCCTCCCGGTGGACTTCCCGCCGTGGGAAGCGGCGTATGCGTTCTATGAGCGGTGGAACAACCGCGGGCTGCCGGCCGAGCTGATCCGCCGGCTGCGGGAACTGCTGCGCCAGCACCAGGGCCGGGCGGCGCAGCCATCGGCGTGCATCGTCGATTCCCAGATCGTCAAGTGCGCTGACACCGTCGGCAAGGCCACCAGCGGCTACCACGGCGGGAAGAAGATCACCGGCCGTGGCCGCCACCTGGCCGTCGACTGCGAGGGCTGGCTGCTGGCCCTGGTGGTCACCGCCGCCAGCGCCAGCGACAAGGCCGGCGCCAAGCTCCTGCTCATCAAGCTGTTCAACGCCTTCACCACGTTGCAGATCATGGGGGCGACAGCGGCTACGACGGGGCGCCGCTAGCCCGGTACGCCAAGGCTGCCGCCGCCCATCACCGTCGAGGTCGTCAGGCGTACCAGCGCGCACAGCTTCCAGGTCGTCCGCCGCAGGTGGGTCGTCGAGCGGACGTTCGGCTGGCTGATGCGATGGCGCCGCCTCGCCCGCGACTACGAACGTAACGCCGCCAGCCACGAGGCCATGGTCTACTGGGTCACCGTCCTCATGATGACAAGGCGGCTGGCCCGCTACCAGACCGGCCAGCCACCCACCCCACGCTGGGGCGGCCAACGCCGGCCGCCAGACCAGCTAAGTTAGCGGCAACATGAAACCCTTTATCAACAGGCTCTAAGCTTGTCGTTTAACCTGCGCGTTGGCGTCGTGCCTTGAGCGTGAGGTCCCTCTTTGTCGTTTTGCCCACGTCATGGCGGGGTGCGGGCCGGCGGTTCTTTGAGCCTGGCGGGCGGCCGGGCCCGGGCTTGCCGGGTTTCGGCGCACCGGCCGGGCAGGGCAGGGTCGCGCGGATGTTCCTAAACCCACGGCGGACCCGGGCGGGGGTCAGCCGGCCCGGCGGGGCGGGCCGTTCCCAGGGCAGGCGCAGATCGCCGGCGAGGGGGCGGGCGAGACGGAGCTGGGCATGGCAGGCGAGGATGATCCAGGTCCACTGGTCCGCGGCGGCCGGGTCACGGAGTTTCGGGGTGGTCCAGCCCAGGACCTGTTTGAACATTCTGAAGGTGTGCTCAAGATCGAAACGGCGAAGGAACGCTTGCCAGCACCGGTCCACCTCAGCCGGGGTAGCGCCGGTGACTGAGCACCACAGCCACACGGGCTTGGGGTCGCGGTCACCGGGCAGGTGATCCACCTGCAGGCGGATCAGGGTTCCCTCGATCACCGGCAGCGAGCCATCGTGGCCCAGCCACGCGGAGCGGTGAGTCAGCCGGGGGTGCAGCCGGTCCCAGGCCTGCGCGGCCGCGGTGCCATACCGGGTGGTCTGCGTCGTCGTGGTCACCGCTGGGTCTGGCCAGGTGGCCGGGCCGGCCAGGGCGAACTCGCGGCCGTGCCGCGGCGGCCGGCCGTTGGTGCCGGGCTGACGCGGTGGGATGGGGAAGTGCAGCACCCGGTCGCTGCGCAGCCGCCCCAGGATCTCCACCGGCAGGCCGGTGAGCTGGTAGGCCAGCCGCATCGGGTCATACCCCGCATCGAAGATCACCAGGACCGGCGGGTCACCGTCGCGCCAGTGGCCCGCCTCGATCAGCCGGGTGATGACCTCCCGGACCTGCGCGGCGGTGACCTCGGCCACGTCGTCACCGGGGCCCAGCCGCACCGCGTCCAGCACTGCGGTCCAGGAGGTGCGGCCGGGCTCCAGCGCTGCGACCACCGAGTAGGGCCAGCCCGGGATCATCTGCGCCTGCCCCTTCCCCCGCCCATACACGTGGCAGAACAACCGGCCCGGGCTGGTGGCCGCACCGGGCCGCAGCCAGTTGCTCACGTCCACGGCCAGCATGAGCCGCCCATCCGCCGCCCGCGGTAACGGCAGCCCGGCCAGGCACCGGCGCAGCCGGGCAATATCGATCCGCCCGCAGTTCACCGCGTCATACAGGGCGCCGTGGCCACGGCGGTGCTCCGGCGTCAGCGACAAGCCGGCCAGGCACCTAACCGGGCCGCCCGCGCACAGCACCGCATCCGCCAGCTCGGACAGCTCATCGGCGCGGGCGGTCAGGCAGGCATGGAAATCCCGGCGGAACCGCGCCAGCACACCGAGCGCGACTGGCCCGGTACCGGCGTCCTCTGGCAAGCTATCCATCACGGCCTTCGTTCATGATCATGCTTCTTTGGCGAGAACACATGATCATGCGGAGGCCGTACTCACGCACCCGACACGCCGGTGCCACCCGGCAGAAGGCGCGCGAAACACCCAGGCCACAGCCGGGCAGGTTAAAGAACAAGCTAAGCTTGTCGTTTAACCTGCGCGTTGGCGTCGTGCCTTGAGCGTGAGGTCCCTCTTTGTCGTTTTGCCCACGTCATGGCGGGGTGCGGGCCGGCGGTTCTTTGAGCCTGGCGGGCGGCCGGGCCCGGGCTTGCCGGGTTTCGGCGCACCGGCCGGGCAGGGCAGGGTCGCGCGGATGTTCCTAAACCCACGGCGGACCCGGGCGGGGGTCAGCCGGCCCGGCGGGGCGGGCCGTTCCCAGGGCAGGCGCAGATCGCCGGCGAGGGGGCGGGCGAGACGGAGCTGGGCATGGCAGGCGAGGATGATCCAGGTCCACTGGTCCGCGGCGGCCGGGTCACGGAGTTTCGGGGTGGTCCAGCCCAGGACCTGTTTGAACATTCTGAAGGTGTGCTCAAGATCGAAACGGCGAAGGAACGCTTGCCAGCACCGGTCCACCTCAGCCGGGGTAGCGCCGGTGACTGAGCACCACAGCCACACGGGCTTGGGGTCGCGGTCACCGGGCAGGTGATCCACCTGCAGGCGGATCAGGGTTCCCTCGATCACCGGCAGCGAGCCATCGTGGCCCAGCCACGCGGAGCGGTGAGTCAGCCGGGGGTGCAGCCGGTCCCAGGCCTGCGCGGCCGCGGTGCCATACCGGGTGGTCTGCGTCGTCGTGGTCACCGCTGGGTCTGGCCAGGTGGCCGGGCCGGCCAGGGCGAACTCGCGGCCGTGCCGCGGCGGCCGGCCGTTGGTGCCGGGCTGACGCGGTGGGATGGGGAAGTGCAGCACCCGGTCGCTGCGCAGCCGCCCCAGGATCTCCACCGGCAGGCCGGTGAGCTGGTAGGCCAGCCGCATCGGGTCATACCCCGCATCGAAGATCACCAGGACCGGCGGGTCACCGTCGCGCCAGTGGCCCGCCTCGATCAGCCGGGTGATGACCTCCCGGACCTGCGCGGCGGTGACCTCGGCCACGTCGTCACCGGGGCCCAGCCGCACCGCGTCCAGCACTGCGGTCCAGGAGGTGCGGCCGGGCTCCAGCGCTGCGACCACCGAGTAGGGCCAGCCCGGGATCATCTGCGCCTGCCCCTTCCCCCGCCCATACACGTGGCAGAACAACCGGCCCGGGCTGGTGGCCGCACCGGGCCGCAGCCAGTTGCTCACGTCCACGGCCAGCATGAGCCGCCCATCCGCCGCCCGCGGTAACGGCAGCCCGGCCAGGCACCGGCGCAGCCGGGCAATATCGATCCGCCCGCAGTTCACCGCGTCATACAGGGCGCCGTGGCCACGGCGGTGCTCCGGCGTCAGCGACAAGCCGGCCAGGCACCTAACCGGGCCGCCCGCGCACAGCACCGCATCCGCCAGCTCGGACAGCTCATCGGCGCGGGCGGTCAGGCAGGCATGGAAATCCCGGCGGAACCGCGCCAGCACACCGAGCGCGACTGGCCCGGTACCGGCGTCCTCTGGCAAGCTATCCATCACGGCCTTCGTTCATGATCATGCTTCTTTGGCGAGAACACATGATCATGCGGAGGCCGTACTCACGCACCCGACACGCCGGTGCCACCCGGCAGAAGGCGCGCGAAACACCCAGGCCACAGCCGGGCAGGTTAAAGAACAAGCTAAGCTTGACTCTGTCGGTGATCTTGGAGACCGTCGGCGGGTCGCGGTGGAAGATCGTCTGGTTGCCAGCAGACTGCCGCAGGTCGGTGTAGTCGATCGTCCCCCCGAGGTGGTCAGGTGTCCGTGCGTCCCCGGATCGGAGCGGAAGTCCCGGAGCTCACCGCGCGGGTAGCTCGGGCCAGTAACCCGGGTGGTACGACGGCGATGTGGGTGCGTGACCGGCTGGATGGGCTGTGGCGGGATGAGGACTTCCAGGCCTGGTATCCGCGTGACGGGCGTCCTGGCCTGTCTCCTGCTCAGCTCGCCACGGTCAGTGTGCTGCAGTTCCTGCCCGGCCTGTCCGACCGCGGTGCCGCCGAGGTGGTGCGGTGCCGGATCGACTTCAAGTACGCGCTCAGCCTTGACCTTGACGATCCCGGCTTCCATCACAGTGTGCTGGGCGACTTCCGGGACCGGTTGCTGGAGGGCGAGCGGGCCTGCCGGCTCCTTGACCTGGCCCTGGCCCGGCTGAAGGAGGCCGGGCTGGTCCGCGAGCGCACCACCCAGCGCACTGATTCCACCCACGTCCTGGCGGCCGTGCGGGACCTGACCCGCCTGGAGCTGGTCACCGAGGCGGTGCGCGCGGCTCTGGAGGAACTCGCCCGCACCGCCGGCCACGCGCTGGAAGGCCTGGTTGACGACAACTGGGGCCGCCGCTATGGCCGACCCGTCCGGCTGGGCAAGAACCCCACCCGGCCGAAGACCCGGATCAACGAGGCGGGGGCGGACGCCTGCCGGCTGACCGGGCACCTGGCCGCCAGCTACCCGGGCCTGCTGCACGGCCCCCGGGTGGAGGCCCTGCGGCAGGTCATGGTCCAGAACTACTACCGGGATGCCTCCGGTCGCCTGCGCTGGCGCGACGATGACAGCAGCAGCGGCCTGCCGCCGTCGGCCACCCGCATCGTCTCGCCCTACGACCTGGCCGCCCGCTACGCCCGCCGGGGCCAGGTCACCCGGTGGACCGGATACCTCGCCCACGTTACCGAGACCTGCGCTGATGACGGCCCTAACGTCATCACCGACGTCGCCACCATGCCGGCCACCAGCGCCGGCACCCTGGCTCTGGCCGGAATCCACGCCCGGCTGGAGCACCGGGACCTGCTCCCCACCGAGCACCTGGCCGATGGCGGCTACACCTCCCTGGTCCACATGGAACGAGCCGGGCGCGAGCACCAGGTCACCCTCACCGGGCCGCTGCCCGGCAACCCCACCCGCCAGCACCGCACCCAAGAGGGCTACGCCCGCGACGACTTCCGCATCAATTACGACCGCCAGGAGGTCACCTGCCCGCAAGGCCAGGTCAGCAAGGGGTGGCACGGCCCCTACCCGACCTCCTCACCCGACGCCGCCCCGCTCATCATTGCCCGCTTCACCAAGGGCCAGTGCCAGCCCTGCGGCCAGGGCCGCCTGCACCACCTCCGGCGACGGCAAGCGCACCGTGGGGTTTCCCCCGCGCGAGCTCTACGAGCTGCAGGTCCGCAACCGCGCCGACCAGCAGGACCCCGCCTGGCACAAGCGCTACGCAGTCCGATCCGGTATCGAGGGCACCGTCTGCGAGTTGGCCCACGGCCACGGCATGCGCCACTGCCGCTACCGCGGGCAGCCCAAGGCGCACCTCCAGCACGTTCTCACCGCCATCGCCGTCAACATCGAGCGCCTCAGTCAGCAGCCAGCCGGCGAGAGCACAACCCCGCGACCACCAACGGCCTTCCAGGACCACCCCGGCCAGCACGACATCCAGCGCCTGCGCTCATGGCGAGCCGTCAACTAAGCCGCGGCGACCAAGATCACCGACAGAGTCAAGCTAAGCTTGACCTTGTAGGAGTCGTACTGCTTGGTCGCGGCGTTGTCCGCCGTCCACGCGCCGTTGACCGGGTACGGCACGCCGTTCGGCTCGACCGCCTGCGAGTCGATCTCCGGCCCGAAGAAGTCGTCGATACTCATGCCGTTCGAACCCAGGCCGTTGAACGACGTGTAGATCGCATGCTTGTCAGACCACGCCGTACGCATGCCGGCGTTGTGGATCACCTGGAAGATCGTGTTGACCCCGAGGTAGTCCCACGGCTGAATCGGCTTGCAGGTCTTCGGGTCGACTGGGTACGTCGCCGGGTTCAGACCCGACTGCGGGTGCGGACTGAGGTTCATGATCAAGCCCGGGTTTTTGTCAATGCCGCCCGGGTAGATCGAGCCGCCCTCATCGAACGAGGGGAAGGTGTTGCCGCTCCCGTTATGCAGCAGGTCGGGCACGGCAGGAAGCTTGTCGTCCGGCGAGTCGTAGATCACGTCGCCGCCCGGGACCGGCCCGGAGCAGTTTGTCGTTCCCGGCGGGAAGACGCCGTGGCTGTACTCGTCGTCGTAGTAGATGCCGGTGACCTTCGGGTCGCCGCCGGTCATCAGCGCCGTGCCGCCCGGGTCGGAATCCGACGGGTTGGAGGTCTGCGCGTCGGTGTATTCAGCGCCGCCGGTGGCCAGCCGCGCCAACTCCGAGTTGGGATGATGGGCGACGTACCAGTCCAGATCGGACTGGTGCATGCCGTCGACTGAGATCAGCAGCACGTGCTTGATCTGAGCGTGGCCGGTAGCGACGGCGCTGGCGAGAGACGGCGTTAACGGCGTAGCAATGATCGCCAACGCAGCGGCACCCGCCATCGCGAATTTCGTTCCCGAGTTCAATGATCGCTCCCTTCGCCGGAATCGATCTCTGGAGCGTACGGGCCGCGTTCAAACGGTTCCTTGCCATGCGATGACTCGCACATGTCGAAGAGCCGAGGTCGGCCTGTCCTACCTACAGTTGCCGGGTCGCGGATAAGCCCTCATCCACCGCGTTCCCCGCCGAGCCTGCGAACTGCCGTTGGTTATCTCGGCAGGATGCGGTCCATGAGCCAGGCGGCGCTGGCAGCAAGCAGGAATAGATCCAGATAGTGACAGGCCATCGCGCCTGCATAGCTGGGCCCGCCCCAGGCATTGACCGTGAAGTTCGGGTCGAGGCCCCCTGTCACCTGGACGCCTGCCCGCCAGAAGCAGAACAAGAACAGTGCGGCAGCAGGAAGCGCGAGTAGCAGTCTGCCAGGCTGCGCGGCTTCGCTACCGAAACCGAGTGCACGCGCGACTCGGCGCGCAGCATGCCTTCCGAGCGGCGCAAGCAGCCAGAGTCGACCTGAGCGCGGGCCGGACCTCCGCCGATGCCGCGCCTGGGCGGCGCTCAAGATCACAATGGTGCCGAGCGCCACCACCAGCTGCTGCCCCCACGCGGCAGACCCGGCGACGTGCTCTCGCCTGATGGGCGAGCGCTGTAGGAACTCGAGCAAGCCGTACATGACTCCGCTAACGAAGGCACTGCCGACGAGGGCTGTGAGTGGCCCGGACAGCTGATAGCCGACCGTCGTGGAGCTGACGTCGCCCTTGTCGTGGCCCGGCTGGGAGGTGGAGCGTGTGAACTCTGGTTCTGTCCGCATGTCCCCATTTCAAGCCAGCCGACGTGTCACCCGGCAGGGCTATCGGTAGAGTCCTCCCCCTGCCAAAGGCGCAACTTCAGGTGCTGCCACGCAACTTTCGTCTGGTCTCCCACAGTCGATCAACGATGCGGCGTGCCACGGCCTTGGCGCGCTTGACTTAGGCCTCATCGTCCATCGGTGTCCCGATAGGCGCCGATCACCGCCCGGAGTGGGAGCAGTCGAGAGCCTGGTCCGCAGGACTTCCAAGATGCTTTGGCCGTGCGGAAGCGCATAGGGCGCGCGGGTGGACGCCTACGGAGGGGGAAGCGGCCAAAGGATCTTGGAACCCTTGACGGCTCCCGTGGAGGGCTGATACTTCCGCGCCGGGTGAAGGTCACCCCACAGCACGGGGAGAAAACTTCTAACGATCTTTAACGGCGGGGGTTACCGGCTTAGCTGACGGCCGCGCAGCCGCCCGCCGTGCGACCGCAGCCCAGGTCTGCCTGCAGCCGGTGTAGGCCGTCCAACCCGGCATGCGTCGGGAATCGGCCCAGCTTGGAGTAATCAGCGGCCACCCAGCGCGAAGCTCTAGCATATCGGTAGATACGCGGGTTACGCTGATTACAGGAGAAGGCGCGGGAGGCGGATATGGACACTGCCGAGCTGAATCATCTGCGGGAGCAAATCACCCAGCTCGCCCGGAACCGGTTCCCCGGCCCGGCCGTGCAGGGAGTGAAGGTTCTTCAGTACGGCGACGAGCCGGAAATCGAGCCCGGCCAGCTCTTGGTGCAAGTCGTCATCGAGCCGCCACAAGGCCAGCGGCCAGATGGCACCGAGGCGGACGCCCTGATCGTCAGCGAATTCGACCACTGTCAGAGGGAAGCCATCCAAGGCTTCCGGCACGACCTGCGTTCCGTGCCCCAGGTCGCGATGGTCGAGTTTGTGCTGCCTGGCGACGGGTATCCCGGCCGGCATCCTGGGCCACGGACGAGAATCAGCCAGGCCGAAATGGCCTTCTTGCAGCAGCCGGACGCCCCGCTGGTGCCCATCATGGCCCGGCTCGGACCCGCGGACCTGGAGACCGTGGACACGCTGATCACCGCTGGCGTCGCGGCCAGTCGCGCCGAAGCGGTGCGCTGGGCGCTGGCCCGAATCCGGGAACGGCCTGCCTATGGGCGGCTGCGCGAGCATGCTCGCCAGATACAGGAACTAAAGGCTCAGTTCTGACCCCCGACCGGCAGCCGCACCCTGACGCCAGGCGCGCCGCTGAGGCGAACGCCAAGACGATCTCCGAGCTGTCCGTCAGCACCGCGATGCCCGGACAATTTGCCGACTGAGTTACTTCCGTCAAAGGTGCGGCCCCGCGGCGCGGTAGGCGCCGCCTTGACAAGCTGTGGAACGCCAAGCGGGAAGCTGGCTACAGCGCGAACAGTGTCCGGATCATGCGGACCGTGCTGCGCCGGGCACTGGGCCAGGCTGAGCGAGCGGGCATCGTCGCCTGCAACGTCGCCGCCCTGTCCTCGCCGCCCCGGATACGCGCCAGGGAGGGTCGGACACTCACCGTCTAGCAGGCCCGGCAGCTCCTGGCCGCTGCGTCCGGTGACCGCATCGAAGTGGCGGTGATGATCGCTCTGGCCTCTGGCATGCGCCGCGGCGAGGTGCTCGGGCTGCACTGGTCGGCTCTCGACTCGCGGGCCAGGACACTCGGGTTCACGCATGGCGTGAAGCGGATCAAGAATCGCGACAGCACCGCTCCACGTCGTTTCCGAGGTCCTTGGCCATGCCAGCATCGCGATCACCAAGGACGTGTATGGTCACCTGGTCGAAGGGGACAAGCGGGCCGCCGCCGAATCAATGAGCGGAGTGCTGTTCGGTGCCCGGCCGCGGCGCCGTGGCTCCCAGCGTGGCTCCCGAGGGCACAAGAAAAGCCCCTCAACCGGTGGTGAGGGGCCTGTGACCTGGCGCGCTCGGAGGGACTCGAACCCCCAACCTTCTGATCCGTAGCAAGGTCAGGCTTGTCCAAGGTCGGCCACCGTTGTCTGTAAGTCCTGCTGGTATCCACGGCATAGGCTCGTCGTCTCCAGGCTAATCCAAACTCGTCCAGAGTCGTTGTTAGCAGCCGCGTTAGCAAGATCAGCTGTCTCGGCTTCTCGCGCGTGCACTATCAGCTTGGGAATGAGTGCAGGGACGGCTCTCATCAGCAACGCCGCAGGTAGGCAGCCCTGCTGGCTTGTCCATGAGTACTCGCGAGGCGCCGTCGGTGACCTACCCGCCGGGCACGTAGCGGGCACGCCGGCGCCGGTCAGGCTCGTGGACCACGAAGCCTAGGTCCGGGGCGTCTGGTTACTATCCGATCTGCAGGGGGTCGTACCCCACATCAGTTAGGTGGCAGGCCTCGCGGAGCACCCATGGGACCGCACGGGTGAAACCCAGTTTCGGATGCCCGAGGCGCCCAGTAGTCCTTGATCTTGGCCGGTCCCTCAGAGCCGTACGCGACCCAGTCACCCGTATCCCAGACCACCACGCCTGGCGCGTCCAGTGCGTGCCGGACGCCTTGCTGGTCCATGACCCAAACCGAGCCGTCTTCTACCAACATGACGATGGGCCCAGCAGCGCGGAATCCTTCGACCCACCAGCTACCGTCGCCGTGATGTCCCGAGCTGCCCCGGCTGTTGGCCTCGAACCTCAACATGCCCTCCATCGTCACATGGATTGCTGGCTGGTTACCTGCATCCAGCTCGCGGTCATGCTGGCCGTCGGAGCGGCCGTCCCGCTTGTCAGGCTTGGTGGTGACCCACTGCTTAGGAGGACACTTCACCTCCAGGTGTGGCCTGCGATTGGCCAGGTCACAAGCAACCTCGACACATCGTGGCTGACCGTGACTGAGCACCAGTCGCCGTACCGCGTGGCACGTATGTGGCACGCCACATGGCCCAGGGCCATCCGCACGCCAGCGGTTGAGTTGGCCTGTAGGCCGGGTCTAGATCTTGGGTCCGTCCGACCTGGGACGATGCACTGCAAACGGCAGCGACCTGCGATTACGCTCTCAGCGGTTCTCGTCGCCTCGCGGTAAGTGACGACACGATGTGCCCGGAATGTGCCCGGTCTCGCCCAGGGCCCGACACCAGGCCAGAAACCTGGTCAGACGCCATGGCCGCCACCAAGGTGCCCGCCACTCTCATGCCCGCGACCAAGGTGCCCGCCGCCGTAGTCTGTATGCCCGCTGTGGTGAGAGCAGGCCCAGATAGCCGACCACGGCGGCGCAGAACACCAGGGTCCCGCCCACCACACCTGGCCGGACGTCAGTGGTTAGTGGCACGCAGAACAGGACGAGCAGCGGCAGCCCGGCGATCGCGGGCCGGTGCAGGCGCACCGCGAGGACATCGGTGAGCGCGGCGACCAGGCCAATCCCCGCCGCGGTCAGCAGTACGATCCCGGGCCGGTCCGGCATCGGCGGCGCGTACTTCGACGTTTCGGTCGTTGCCTGCGCCACCAGCAGCCGCAGATGGTGCACGGACTGTCCGGTAGGCACCAGGCCGCCCCAGGACTCGCGGCTGGCGAACACGGCGTTGAGGTACAGGAACTCACCGGCGATCATGGCGGCGAAGCAGAGGATCGCGGGAATCGCGCGCCGCCGGGTCGCCGCGCCGATGGCGGCGACCACGATGACTGCCCCCGCGCCGACCCAGAACCACATGCCGCCGGCCAACAGTGGGTACAGGGCGATCGATGTCAGCACCGTCGCGGTGGCTGCCGCAACCGTCAACCGCATGTTCATGGGGTGGCCGTCGCCTGGCTGCCCTAGGTTGCTGTCGGGTCTTTGGGGGAACCAGCCCGCACGCCCTCGTCCGCGTACGAGCACCCAGTTTAGAAGGGCGATCACCGCCACGATCGCCAGAAGAATGACGAGGAACATGGCCGCCTCCCTCGACGTGGTACCAGCGTAAGGCCGTGGCGGCCAGGCGAATAGGGCAGGTGTCGGCAACGCACATCGGGCCGCCGCCCTCACGTGCCAGCCCAAGACCCTTGAAGCCCGGCTATCGCGGTCCACTGCTGCAGGCGGACTGCATGACGCTCCCCGTCAACCGCTGCTTTACGCGCGGAGCCGGTGCCGGTCGGCGCGTAACGGCGGGCCACCACCGGCCCATGGGAAGCGGGGACAGCCGCCAGGCGTTGACAGTCCCCCGTCATTTCCCGGTGAGGCCGTCGCCCTGGCGGTCATCGTCTCGCTGTTCTCTCGCGCCTGAACCTCCGCGTTAGCAAGAAGGCCCCTTCCTTGATCGGGAGGGGCCTTTGACCTGGGCGCGCTCGGAGGGACTCGAACCCCCAACCTTCTGATCCGTAGTCAGATGCTCTATCCGTTGAGCTACGAGCGCTGGATGCCCGGCTAGTTTACGGCACATCGCGACGACCGCGCGCCGAGCTACTCGCTGCCCGCCGCCGCGACCTCCATTTCCTGCCGCCACGGCGGCTCGGCGCCGGCCCGGGTGCAGGTCAGGGCCGCGACCTGGGCGCCTGACGCGGCGGCCGCGGCCAGCAGCGTGCGATCGGCCAACTGGTCCCGGGTCAGCTCGCGCTCGGCCCACCAGGCCAGGAACCCGCCGCCGAAGGCGTCGCCGGCGCCGACCGTGTCCACCACCTCGGCGGGCGGCACCGGCACGCTGAACTGCTGGCCATCCGGGGCGAATACCTGAACCGGCGCCGGGCCGTCGGTGACCAGCACGCAGCGCGCCCCCCGGTCGAGCAGCGTCCGCGCGGCAGCCGGCACATCGCGGCCGGGGACCAGGAAGCCCAGGTCTTCACTGCTCGTCTTCAGGATGTCGGTTCGCGGCAGCAGCCGGCGTATCCGGTCCAGATGCGCGGCGGCATCGGGGATGGCCGCCTCCCGCCAGTTGGGGTCGAGCATCAGCAGCACCCCTGACGGCAGCTCCCGGGCCAGGTCCTCCACCACGCCAGCCATCGGCTCCACGACGAGCCCAAGCGTCCCCACGTGCAAGGCGAACACATCTTTACGCAACGCCAGTGCCGCCGACTGCCGGTCCAGCTGGAACGCGGCCGTCCCGGTCAGGTGAAACCAGTAGCGCGCCACCCCGGCGTCGTCGAGGGACACGATGGCCAGCGCGGAGGGCTCGGCGACCTGCTCGGGCAACTCCAGTTCGACCTGATCGGCCGCCAGCTTCCCGGCCAGCAGCGCGCCGAACGGGTCGGCCGAGAACCGGCCCAGGAACCGGGCCGGCTGGCCCAGCCGCGCGATCGTGCGGGCGGTGTTGAACGGCCCGCCGCCCGCCGCCGCGTGCACCGTGCCGTCCGGCCCGACGATCAGGTCCATCAGGCTCTCCCCGGCCACCAGGATCATCGCCCGGTCACCCACGTGGGTAGATGATCATTTGCGGCAGGACGTAGCGCCCCGGCTGGTGATCGTGGGCTTCCAGCGTCCGCTGGATCTCCTGCAGGTGCTCCGTGGTCAGTTCGAGGGGTGGTTCGTCCGGCTGGTACGTCCAGCCGACCGGGTAGTCCACGCCCGGTTTTGTTGACATCTCGATATGGCAGCCAAGCAGGTAACTCACCGGGCGCTGCTGGCACCACGCGGCCAGCCGGTCAATCGACCGGACGAAGGCGGGCCAGTCGAAGACGTACAGCCGGCCCGGCAAGATGGTGTCGCCGGTGAACAGGATCCCGGTGTGCCGGTCATAGTAGGTGACCGCCGCCTCGTGATGCCCGGGCGTGGCCAGGCAGTCGAGCACCCGGCCACCCAGGTCGAGTTCGGCCACCGACTCCGGCTGGCGGTCGAAACCGAAGAACGGCCACGCCGCGTCGCGCTTCGCACCGATCACCTCAGTGCGCGGCCGACCGCGGAACTGCCCGTCGGCTTGGGTGTGGTCGCCGTGCGAGTGGGTGTGCAGCACCACCAGCCCGTAGTCATCTGGATGCGGATGGGCGGCCAGCCAGTTCTCGATGATCCCGTCCACCGTGCGGCGCAGCGGGAAGAACTCCGGGTTAGCGGTGGCACCGGTGTCGAACAGCACGGCCCTGGACGCGCCGAACAGCAGGAACATGAACGGCGCCTCGTAGTGCACCGCCTTGTTCTGCCGCAGGATGTAGGTGTGCTCGTCGCACGCGTGCACCTGGATGTCCGGATCGGTGTTGTACTTGGCCGCTTCCGACCCATGGATCCACGCCACATCCAGGTCCAGCACCGCGCCACCGTCGGGGAAGTCCATCGCAGCAACACTGCCACGGCCGCCGGGCCTCTGGCCAGAGACGGCTAGGTGGATCGCATCGTGGGCCTCGACGGTGTCCGAGCGGAGATCGTGTTTGTGCAGACCCCGGAGGGCATGCAGTGCCGTAAGTCATGCGGCCCGACGGGCGCTCATGTCCCGTTGCCTAGGCCCGTGCCCGAATCCTGAGTGGACTGGGACACCAGGCCGGCTTCGTAGGCGGCGATGACGAGCTGGACGCGGTCGCGAGCGCCTAGCTTGGCGAGCAGGCGAGCCACGTGGGCCTTAGCGGTAGCGGCGGTGATCGACAAGGAGTCAGCGATCTCCTTGTTCGACATGCCGCGTCCGACGAGCGTCAGCACTTCGTGTTCGCGCACGGTGACGCCCTCGAGTTGGCGCTGAGCCGGGGCGCGCGCTTGCGGGGCGGGCGGTTGCGCAGCGGGAGATGGCATGCTGGCGAAACGGGCGATGAGGCGTCGGGTGACACCCGGTGCAATCAGCGCGTCGCCTGCAGCGGCGACGCGGATGGCGGCCAGGATGTCGTCCACTGCCATGTCTTTGACCAGGAACCCGCTGGCGCCGGCCCGCAGCGCGCCATAGACGTGGTCGTCGGTGTCGAACGTGGTCAGGATGACTACCCGCGGCGGCTGGCCGCCCGCATTGATCAGCCGGGTCGCCTCGATTCCGTCCATGCCGGGCATGCGGATGTCCATCAACACCACGTCGGGCCGGGTGTCCCTGGCGAGCTGAACCGCCTGCGCGCCGGTGGCGGCTTCCCCGGTCACCTCGATGTCATCGGTGTCAGCGATGAGCACCCGCAGGCCGGCGCGCACCAGCGGCTGGTCGTCGGCGAGCACGACTCGGATCATCATCCCGGCGCCGCTGGCACGGGCAGCTCGTCCGCAGCGGCTGATGGCAACGCAGCCGCCGCGGGCACTGGCAGACGGGCCGTCACGCGGAAGCCTCCTTCCGGTCGGGGCCCGGCGCTGAGCTCACCGTGCAGCAGGGCTGCGCGTTCGCGCATCCCTGCGATGCCGTATCCGGTGTCCGCGACGGTTGTACCGCGGCCGTCGTCGGTCACCTCGACCGATAGTTCGTTGTCCAGGTGATCGATGGACACCTGGCAGTGTCCGGTACCGGCGTGCCGGACCACGTTGGCGACGGCCTCCTGGATGATGCGGAACGCGGAGGCGTCTACCTCCGCGGGCAGCGGACGCGGCTGACCGTGCCAGCGCACATCGACGCGGACGCCGGCGTCCCGCGTCTTGGCCACCAGCCGGGCCAGGTCGGCCAGGCCAGGTGTCTCCAGCGGGTCCGTGTCCGTCTCGGTAGATGGTCCGGCCCGGCGCAGTGCGCCGACTGTGCGGCGCAGCCCGGCTAGCGTTTCCCGGCTGGTGGCCTCGATGGCGGCCAGGGCGTCGCGCGCCTCGGCGGGCTGGGTGTCGATTATCCGGCGGCCCATCCCGGCCTGGATCGCGATAATGCCGACGCTGTGCGCCACCATGTCGTGCAGGTCACGGGCGATGCGAAGCCGTTCGGCGGTGGCCGCTTGGGCGTCGGCCTGGGCATGCAGCGCCTGGGAATGGACGTGGGCCTGGCGGATGGAGTTGCCGATCAGCCAGGCCGTGATCGTGATGAGCGCGAAGGAAAGCTCCGGCGAGGATCCCGGGAATGACGCCGGCCCTCGTCGCGTCATCTCGACGAAGGAGCCTCCGCTCACTGCAGCCCAGCCGCCGACCTGCACTCCGAGCGCGGCTGCGGCCGCGGGAATGGAGAACTGGCGCGGGCGGGTGGCGGCGATGAAGGACACCGCGGCACCGGCTAGCAGAAACAGAACCGGCACGAGCAGCAGCACCTCTGGATCCAGCACAACGGTCTGGGATCCGGCGGACCAGGAATGTGGCGTTACCGCGGCAGTGAGCGAACCGGCGAGCAGCAGAGCCAGCGCGGTGAGCGGCCTGCGGCGCAGCAAAACGATGGCGAGTACCGCGAGGCCAACCAGCACTACGACGCCAGCCAGCACCAAGCTGGGCCACCAGGTTGACGCCCACGCCGCCCCGGTACCGCCGGGCACCGAAATGACGCGCGGACGGATGCGGGCCAGCGCCGCGCTCGGCGGAATAGGTGTGACCAGCAGGGATGACAACGTGGCGCGCATGTGCCGATCGTAACCACGGGCTGGTGGCGCAGACAGTGGCCTGCAGGCGTACGCCCACGGGCTATCGGTGGCTGGCGTGATTGTGGCCTGTAGCCCGATGTGCCGCGGCCAGGTCTTCGGCACCGTTGCCTCGTGGGCGCCATGGTGCAGGTAAGTGGGTAATCAGCGTGACCACCCCGCCAGCGAGTGCGGGCGTTGAACTGCTGGACCTGAGGAGACCTGGAGCAGACAAGATGCATGACAGCATCCGTCCGACGCAACTGACCCGCTCACAGCGAGCGCGCCTGCTCGCCGCCGCACTACTCCTGGGTGTGAGCGGGGTCTTGGTGGCAGGATGCGCGGGAAGCTCGAGCAGCCCGGCTGCGGGAATCAGCCCGAACGCGACCGACTGCCTGCTCGGTAAGCGCTGCTATGCCCCGCACCAGTACCGGGTCGCGTATGGCATCCAACCCTTGCTGGACAAGGGAATCGACGGCCGCGGCGAAACGGTGACGGTCGTTGACCCCTACCCATCCCCGAATCCACCGCCTAAGCGGGGGGTCAATTCGGCGCCAGCTGTCACCGATATCCGCCAGGACCTAGAGGCATTCGACAGCGAGTTCCGGCTGCCCGCCGCTCGGATCCAGGTCGTAACCAGCCTCGCCGGCTCGGCCTCGCCCTGGCTGGCGGATGGAGAGGAGGTCTTGGACACCGAGGTCGTGCACACGGTCGCCCCCGGCGCCACCCTCCGGGTGGTCCTGCTGCCTTCCGACGTCCTGAAAAGTGCCGCGATCGCGACCGCGGACCTGCTGGCCGCGTTGCGGCTCGCGACCTCCGACACCGACGTGGTGTCGGTCAGCGGGAGCCTAGGGGAACACTACTTCACCAGGGCTCAGGTGGCCGACATGCACTCTATCCTGCTGGGAGCGGCCGCTCATCACGTCACGGTGGACGCCAGCTCCGGCGACAGCGGGGCGTCCAGCGATCCTTGGTGGGGCATGCCGGTCAAGGAGGTTAGCCTTCCGGCTTCCGATCCGCTCGTGCTAGGCGTCGGCGGCACCAGTCTCATCGCGAACCGCTTGACCGGCGCCTACATCAGCGAGACCGCCTGGAACAGCGTACGTGCAGCAGCATCGGGGGGCGGCTTCAGCCACCTGTACTCCCGTCCCGACTATCAGAATGGCGTCCCTGGGGTCTCAAAGATGAGAGGCGTGCCCGACGTGGCCGGTGCCGCGATGTGGAGTATCCCGGTCGTCTTCACCCGCGGCGGCAAGAAATACATCCTCGGGATTGGCGGCACCAGCGCCTCCGCGCCGCTATGGGGAGGCCTCGTAGCGCTGGCCGACCAGTACGCGCATCACCATCTCGGCTTCGTCAACCCCGCCATCTACCGCATCGCCCACAGCTCCAGCTACCACAAGGCGTTCCACGACATCACTACCGGCAACAACACTGTGACCGTAAACTCCGCCACCTTCACCGGATACCAGGGCGCTCCTGCCACCATTGCTGGTTACCAGGCCACTCCCGGATGGGACCCGGTAACGGGCTGGGGAAGCCCCGACGCGCAGGTGCTTATCCCCCTGCTGGCCCGCATGACTGGCCACGGGAAGACTTAGCAGGATCCTGCCGCCCGCCTTCACGACCTCCGGCTCAGCCTTCGTCGTGCGTCGACCCGACGGCTGCCATCCTAATATTGGGTCTAGCCAGGCGCCATATCAACAAAGCGCGAGTAGTGACCCTGGAACGCAACCGTTACCGTAGCGGTTGGCCCATTCCTGTGCTTGGCTATAATAAGGTCCGCTTCTCCGGCGCGGGGGGATTCCCTTTCATAGACATCTTCGCGGTGCAGAAGAATTACCACATCACTATCTTGTTCTATGGATCCCGATTCACGAAGGTCGGAAAGTAGTGGCCTTTTATCGGTGCGCTGTTCAGGGCCCCGGTTTAGCTGGGATATCGCAATTACTGGGACATCGATCTCTTTGGCCAGCAGCTTGAGGGAGCGGGACATCTCGGACACTTCTTGCTGCCGGTTCTCGGTCCGTTTGGGCGAGCTCATCAGCTGCAGGTAGTCCACGATGACCAGCTTCAGGTCCTGCCGCTGCTTGAGCCGACGGCACTTGGCCCGGATCTCCATCATCGACATGTTGGGTGAGTCGTCGATGAACAGCGGTGCGTCCACGACCTCGCTCATCCGCCGGGCCAGCCGGGTCCAGTCCTCCTCGCCCATCTGACCGGTCCGCATGCTGTGCAGCGGCACCCGGGCCTCGGCGGACAGCAGCCGCATGGTGATCTCGTTCCGGCTCATTTCCAGACTGAAAATCACCGTCGGCAAACTGTGCTTAATCGTCGCCGCCCGGGCCAGATCCAGTGCGAGCGTCGAGTTGTGCGTGGGAATCATCCCGCGGCCCGCCAGATACAGGCGATCAGCGCTGTCCACCTGGACACAGCGCACCGGCACGGACGGCACCGGCCGCACGTCCACGATG
Organism: uncultured Actinomycetes bacterium; assembly: GCA_963814645.1. Classification (GTDB taxonomy): domain Bacteria; phylum Actinomycetota; class Actinomycetes; order Streptosporangiales; family Streptosporangiaceae; genus RYN-230. The sequence goes on from CAWFDX010000001.1 coordinate 450,970, forward strand.
TAGCGCCACCGGGTGCGCTGCGGGTGATGCCGCAGCCTGCCCTGTTGCACCTGCTGCTTGCGGGGCAGCCGGAAGACCTGATCCGTGGTGGTGAAGTTGACCATGTAGCAGGTAGACGAGTCCTCGGACCGGCCGCGCACTCGCTTGGTAGCCATCGAGCACCGGTAGCCCAGGCTGAGCACCAACTCTCGGACGCCTTCGGCGAGCGCCCGGCTGGTTACCGCCAACTGGATGGATCCACCGGCCGTCACGGTCCCGTCGGTATCGAGGAGACCAGCCAGCAGTTCGCGCCGCTGCGCGGTGGAGGCACGGAGGTATCGCCCGGGAATGTGCTTGTTACCCAGAAGCCCCGACGTCCGCAACTCGGCCTGCAGGCTGCCGTGCGTGCGCCAGCAAGGGTTGCAAAGCCCGACCGAGGGAAACTGCCCCACCCTTGGGCCACCGCACCGGGCGCACCGGGGCGCGGGTACCGGCGGTGTGGAGAACCTGGCCTTCCCGCCACAGACCCGCCCGCAGGTGCGCACCTGTTCGTTCTTGGGTACGAAACGTGTTCCGCACACGACGCAAACCCGCTCAGCCACGGTCATGAGCGCGGTAGGCAGGGCCAGTCGATAGTTGAGACCGCTCTGTTTGACCACAACCAGACCGGAAGCTTCCACGGCCGCAGCAATTTCCGGGTCTGCCGTGGCGAACCGCGCACCGGCAGTATGGCCGTCCCCCAACCATGCGCCCAGTGCGTACGGGGGTATGGGCAGGTCTGCCTCGGGTAGCTCCAGCGCACCGGCCAACTGGACGGCATGGTTGGGGCGGTGATCCACCGTCTGGCAGTGCAGCGTGCTGGCGATCTGCTCGGTGGTAATCACCTGCGGCGGCACAGGATCCGTGTAGTTCCGCTGCAGCCCTCGGACCTGCGCGTCGTAGCGCCGGGCGGCCCGGGTCCAAGTCAGCCACTGGTGCTGGGCGTCGGCCAGGATGATCTCGCCATCAGAGAACTCGACCTCATAACACGGCCGGCCGTGCATCACCTCGGTGGCCGCGACCACCGTCACCGGCCAGCCATCGGCACCGATCAGCCGGTCGCCCACCCTGACCTCACCCATGGTGGTCCAGCCATCGGGGGTGGGCAGCGGAGTGAACAGGGCCAGTGCCTTGCCAACCGCGGGACGAGCTGCGATGACGACCATTTGGCCGGGGTGCAGGCCGTTGGTGAGCGCGTCCAGGTCGGCGAAGCCGGTGGGCACGCCGGACATGCCGCCGCCACGGCTGCCGATCGCCTCGATCTCGTCCAGCGCGGCGGGCATGATCTCGGACAGCGACAGGTAGTCCTCGCTGACCCGGCGCTCGGTTACCCCATAGACCTCGGCCTGGGCCCGGTCCACCAGCTCGTCGGCTTCCCCGTCGCCGGAGTAGCCGAGCTGCACGATGCGGGTGCCGACCTCGACCAGGCGGCGCAGGATGGCGCGCTCGCGGACGATCCGGGCGTAGTAGCCGGCGTTGGCCGCGGTGGGCACCGAGGCGATCAGCGTGTGCAGGTAGGTGGGGCCGCCGATGCGGGCCAGTTCGCCGCGCTTGCTGAGCAAATCTGAGACGGTGACCGGGTCGGCGGGCTCACCCCGGCCGTATAGCTCCAGGATGGCTTCGTGCACGATCTGGTGGGCCGGCCGGTAGTGGTCATCCGGCCGGATCGTCTCCATCACGTCGGAGATCGCGTCCTTGGACAGCAGCATCCCGCCGAGCACGCACTGCTCGGCCGCCACGTCGTGCGGCGGGGTGCGGTCGAAACCCTCATCCCGGGGAGCGATCTCGGCAACGCTCACCAGATACCACCTCCCCGATGACCCGGACTACTGCGGCGCGACCGGCCGCAACCCCAGTTGTAGTCGGCAGGTACGACAGTCTGCGGCGGGGCGCGCCGCAGCGTCCAATCGGGTTGTGTAAAGGCCTGTGGACAGGCTGTGCAGACACGCCGCCGACGCTGTGCGCAGCCTGGGGATAGAGCTGGGGATGACCGCTACAGCTGACCCGGTGTACCGCTCCTACCTGCGATTATGCGGTCCACCGGATGTGTGCAGAAAAAAGTTTGGCCCGGCTCGGCGTCCACACGAGCAGGGAAGTTATCCACATACAGAACGTGACAGCTGACGTGAGATCCCGTGCGCGCAGGCACGCCGAAACCCGGCGCGATCATGGCCATACTGCCCTAGGATCCGAGCATGTGTTCGATGCCCGACCCCCGGCTCGCCCTGATCGGCACGGCGATCGACGAACTGGCCGAGGACGCCGCCGGGGAGGGGCTGGACACGCTGCACCGCCGGCTGGCGGAACTGTGGGCGATGGTGGCCGCCATGGACCCCGAACTGGCCCAGCGGCTGCCGGGCTACCGGGCATGACGGCCTGGGCACAGACTCCGGGAACAGAATCAGGCCCGGCCGGGTGACCCGGCCGGGCCTGAGCCCAACGGTCAGTTGTTGCCGCGGACCTCGACGTCCAGCGTCGTGGTGACCTCCGGGTGCAGCCGCACAGAGACCTGGTGCGTGCCGACCGTGCGGATCGGGGTGCTGATCTCGATCCGGCGCCGGTCGAGTTCCGGGCCGCCCGCCTTCCGCACCGCCTCGGCGATGTCCGACGCGCTGACCGAGCCGAACAGCCGCCCTTGCGCACCGGCCCGCACGTTCAGCTGGACGCTGAGCGCGGACAGCCGCTTGGCGGCCTCCTTGGCGTCGTCCAGACCGCGGATGTCCCGGGCCGCGCGGGCCCGCTTGATCAGGTCGATCTGCTTTTCGGCTCCGCGGGTCCAGGGCATGGCCAGGCCGCGCGGGACGAGGTAGTTGCGGCCGTAGCCGCCAGCCACCTCGACGACGTCACCCGGCGCGCCCAGGCCGGTGACCTCGTTGGTGAGGATCAGCTTCATCCGAGTGCTCATCTGTCCTCTCCCGGTCAGCGTGCCGTGCTGGTGTACGGCAGCAGCGCCATCTCGCGGGCGTTCTTGATCGCCTTGGCGACGTCACGCTGATGCTGCGTGCAGTTTCCGGTCACCCGCCGGGCCCGAATCTTGCCGCGGTCGGAGATGAACTTGCGGAGTAGCCCAGTGTCCTTGTAGTCCACGTAGGAGATCTTCTCCTGGCAGAACAAGCAGACTTTCTTCCTGGGCTTACGGATTGGTGCTTTTGCCATCATGGTGCTCCTGAAGAGAGCCCCGCGCATGCGGGGATGGTCGGTTAGTTACTTAGTTAGTTGATCGGGCTTAGAACGGCGGCTCGTCCGAGGAACCTTCGCCGAAGCCGCCGGCGTCGGAGGCCCAGGGGTCGTCGGACCGGCCACCGGACGATCCACCATACCCGCCGGATCCACCCTGGCCGCCCCCGGCGTTGCCACCGCCACCGCCACCGCCACCGCCGAAGTTGCCGCCCCCACCGCCGCCACCGCCAGAGCGGTTGGACTTGGTGACCTTGGCCGAGGCGTTCCGCAGCGACGGGCCCACGTCGTCCACCTCGACCTCGTACACGGTGCGCTTCTCGCCTTCCCGGGTCTCGTACTGGCGCTGCCGTAGCCGCCCGTTGACGATCACCCGCATGCCGCGCTGCAGGCTTTCGGCCACGTTCTCCGCGGCCTGCCGCCACACGTTGCAGCTCAGGAACAGGCTCTCGCCGTCTTTCCACTCGTTCGTGTTCCGGTCCATGAACCGCGGCGTGGACGCCACCCGGAAAGTGGCCACCGCCTGCCCGGTCGGGGTGTAGCGCAGTTCAGGGTCGCTGACGAGATTGCCGGCGATGGTGATCTGGGTGTCGCCTGCTGCCATCGGGGTTACTCCTGGTTAGTGCGTTTCCGGACGGAGGATCTTGGTCCGCAGGACAGCCTCGTTAAGGCTGAGCTGACGGTCGAGTTCGTGTACCGCGTCCGGCTCGGCGACCATGTCGATGATCGCGTAGATGCCGTCGGGCTTCTTCTCGATCTCGTAGGCGAGCCGACGCCGTCCCCATACGTCGATCTTGTTGACACTGCCGCCCTCGGTGGTGATCACCGAGAGGAACTGGTCGAGCGACGGCTGGACGGTCAACTCTTCGAGGGAAGGATCGAGGATGATCATCATCTCATAGCGGCGCATGCTGGAACATGCCTCCTCTGGACTGATGCGGCCACGGTCTCTCCGTGGCAGGAGGGGGCCACCATCCTGGGTGGCAGCCGAATCAGACTACCAGGGCACACCGACAACCTGGCTCAGGATTCCGGCCGCCCGGCGGCGGGCACAACGTCCGGTAGATCCGTCACGGGCACCTATGTCCGAGGGAGTGGCCGCCCATGTCGCAAGCCACCGGAGAGCGCAGCAGTACGGCCGAGCGGGCCCGCACCCGGCGCCCGCACTTCTCGCTGAACACGGACGGGCAGCGTCACCCGGTAGAGAACGTGCTCACCCTGTTCACGCTGGTCGCTGGGTTGGTCGCCTGCATCTCGGGGTTTATGGCCAACTACGTCGTGACGCAGCCGTGGGCGCACATCATCGCGAGCTGGCTCGGGCTGGCCGCGCTGCTGGTCGGGCTGTACAGCCAGCTCGTCTCGGCCACCCGGCAGGAGCGCATGCTGATCGTGACCGGCCTGGTCGCCGCGTTCGTCGGCCTCTGCCTCGGCCTGGCCAACGGCGGGCTCGGCTAACCAGGAGCGCCCCTGGCCCGGCCTGGCCGTCGGTACTCCGTCGTCGGACCCCAGGACTAGTCTCGTCTGCATGCTCCGTATCGGCCCACACGTGCATGACGACCAGCCACTGGCCGCGGCCGAGGCGACCGAGTCCCCGGTGGTCCAGTTCTTCCTCGGCGATCCGCAGGGCTGGGCCAAGCCCAGCTTCCCGGGCGGTGACGCGGCCGCCCTGCGCAAATCGCTCGACGAGGCGGGGGTGCGCGCGTTCATCCACGCCCCATACCGGATCAACGTGGCCAGCACGAACAACCGGATCCGCATCCCGAGCCGGACCCTGCTCGGGCAGTACCTGGCGGCGGCGGCCGAGATCGGCGCCGAAGGAGTGATCGTGCACGGCGGCGGGGTAACGGCCGGAGAAGACGTGGCAGTGGGCTACGACAACTGGCGGAAGGCGGTCGAGCGGACCAAGCGGCCGCTGCCGATGCTGATCGAGAACACCGCGGGCGGCGAGAACACGATGGCCCGTGGCCTCGATTCGGTGGCCCGGCTGTGGGACGCGGCGGCGGGCGAGAACGTCGGGTTCTGCCTGGACACCTGCCATGCCTACGCGAGCGGCGAGGAACTAGCCGGGATCTCGGACCGGGTCAAGGCCATCACCGGCCGGATCGACCTGGTGCACTGCAACAACTCCCGGGACGAGTTCAACTCGGGCCGGGACCGGCACGCCGGGATGGAGCAGGGCACGATCGATCCGTTGCTGCTAGTCAACGTGATCCGCTCCGCTGGCGCGCCCGTCATTTGCGAAACGCCCGACCCCGCCACTGACATCCGCTGGCTCCGCGCTCACCTGGGGTAGCGACCGCAGCCGCAGCACGACTCGGTCCGCCGCATCAGCCAGTACGCCACCAGCCGGGTCGTCCTCCCCGGCGGCCCGGACCACATCCCCGGCCGGGTGCAGGATGTCCCGGACGACCAGGGCACACAGCAGCAGCACGGTGAGGAACCGGGCCAGCAGGGCGGCGAAGTACAGCCCGCTGCTGATCCCGTCGATCGCGGCCGGCCCGGTCACCGACACGGTGATCAGGTAGGCCCAGATGGCGAAGAAATACCCCACCTCGGCGAACTGCCACAGCAGATAGGCCCCCCAGCGGGGCCGGGCCAGCACGACCAGCGGCGCCAGCCACACCACGTACTGCGGTGACCACACCTTGTTCGACAGCAGGAACACCGCCAGCACCAGGAAGAACACCTGCGCCACCCGGGGCCGCCGCGGCGCAGCCATGATCAGCAGCGCGATGCCCACGCAGGCGGCCAGGAACACCAGCGACGAGATGGCGTTCAGGCTGTGCACGCTGGTGGTACCGATGCCCGGCCAGTGCTCGGTCTCGAAGAAGTACCAGATCGAGCCCCAGTCCGCGGAGCGCGTCTCGCTGAGCTGATAGAACCGGGCCCAGCCCGAGAAATTGATGATCATGACCGGCACGTTGACCACGAGCCAGGTCACCGCGGCCGAGCCCGCGGTCACCCAGAACGAGCGCAGCCGGCAGGCCCGCCAGCAGAGCAGCAGCAGTGGGCCGAGGAACAGCAGCGGGTAGAACTTGGTCGCCACGGCCAGCCCGATGAGCACACCGGCCAGCACCCCGCGGCGTGCCGCCCAGGCGGCCATGCCCAGCATGGCCAGGCCCATCGCGATCAGGTCCCAGTTGATGAACGCGCCCAGGATGACCGCGGGGGCCAGCGCGACGCCGAGCGCGGTCCACCGCCGGGACCGGCCGGCCAGGTAGCCGGTGGCCAGCACGCCGAGCACGAAGAAGATGCTCAGCGCCGCGATCGTGACGTCGAAGAACTCGCGGCCGCGGACGAACGGGTCGGTGATCGGGTGGACCAGCCAGGCGGCCAACTGCATCGCGCCGCCGATCAGCACCGGGTACTCCACCGGATGGTCGGCGTACGGCACCTTGCCGGCGGACAGCCCCTCGTTGAAGTACAGCGGGTAGATGTCGGTGTAGCAGTGCGCCTGGAACTGGGTCAGGTAGCCGTTCCACGCCCCGGCCCGGCAGGCCCACTTGTTGGCCAGCGCGAGCACACAGCCGAGCACGCTGCAGGTGATGAGCGCCGAGGTGGAGCCGGCCAGCAGCGCCAGCCGCCCAGCCTGGAACCGCGCCGGTGGTTGCTGGCCGGGCAGGCCGGCCGCGTCGTCGGTCACCACGCTCCGATGCGGTAGACGGTCTCGCTCCAGCCGGCCGGCCGGAGCCCTCCTATCCTCTCTCTTACCGCTTGGCGCCAGGCAACCTGATGGTAGGAGTCGGGATCGCCGTCACGTTGGTGCCGGGCAGCGTGGGCGCCGGGGTGGGGTCTCCGCCATTCCCGTTGTTCTGGTGGCAGTGCCGGCCGAAGAAGAAACCCTGGCAGGTGACGGTCGGCTGCGGCGTCGCGTGCACCTTCGGCTGCGGCGTGTTCGGCCCGAGCAGGTTCCACGCGGTGCCACCGAAGTCCGGCGTCGGGAAGCTCTGTATCTGCGTCTGGGCGAATTCGTTCATCGCGAAGTCGTGCCAGATGGAGGCCGGCTCCTGGCCGCCGAAGCCCTGCAGGCCGGCCAGCCCGTACAGAGTCTGGATGCCGGCCGGTGGCGCGGCGTCCGAACTGGCCGACACGTTCGCACAGCCGGCCACGTTGGACGGGCAGCCCTGCTGGTTGGTGAACATGCCCACGGCCAGGGTGAACTGCGGGATCGAGCCGATGAAGAAGGCCGACTGGGACAGGTTGGTGGTCCCGGTCTTGGCGATGATCTCCCGGCCATCCGGCAGGCCGGCGGTGGCTGCCGTGCCGCCCGGTTGGGTGTCGAAGGACAGCGCGTAGTCCACGTCGGAGTCCTCGGCCGGGGTGAGCACCATCCGGTGCGTCACCTTGGCGTTGATGGTCTGCATCAGGGCGTTCGGCTTCTGCACCTGGATCTGCAGGATCACGTGCGGGGTAATGTACTCGCCGTTGTTGGCCAGGGTGGAGAACGTGCTGGCCTGCTCCCCGACGGTGAGCGACGCCTGGCCCAGCGCGGTGCCGACCTCGCTGCGCATAGTGTCCAGCCCGGACGCGGTGGTGTTCACCCCGAACTGCTGGGCCAGCTGGACGATGTTCTGCCCGTCGGTGCCGGCCACCCGGTGGTACAGGTCGGTGTACGCGGTGTTCAGCGACTCGGCTGACGCGGTGACCACGCTGACCCCGGGGGTCTCTGGGTCGCCCGCGTCGTTGCCGACCTCGTACCAGCTGCTCGCGTCGGTCGCGGTCGGCTGGGTCCAGCTGGCGAACGTGGACGGGTCGGCGACCGGCGGGATCCACAGCGGCGAATGCCCGTCCAGCGTGCTGGTCTTCACGCTCATGCCCTGCTCCCGGGCCAGCGCCAGCACGTACGGCTTGAACGAGGAGCCGACCTGTTCCCGGTTCTGCAGCGCCATGTTCCACTGGCACTTGATCCTGTGGCAGTCCTTGGCGTCGAAGTTGGGCCCGCCGTACATGGCCCAGATCTCGCCGGTGCTCGGCTGCTCCAGCACCGCCCCGGCGTGCGCCCATTTCGGCATGCCGCCCTGGATCAGCGACTCTTCCTGCTTCACCGACGCGTAGAGCGCGTTCATCATCGACTTGCTGAACGTGGTGGTGATACGCAGCCCGCCGTTGGCGACCTGGGCCGGGGTGTAGTGGTAGGTGCTCTCCAGTTCGTTCAGCACCGCTTCCATGATGTAGCCGCGGTACCCGGACCAGGAGTTGTTGAACGCCTTCACCAGCTTGGGGAACTTCTGCGCGCTGGCCTCGCTCCGGGTCAGCCAGCCCTCCTGGACCATGGTGTTCAGCACGTAGTGCCAGCGGAACACCAGATTCTGGTAGGCGACACCACCGGACGGGTTCGGGTTGTAGCCGTCGGGCGCCTGCGGCATGGCCGCGATCATCGCGGCCTGGGCCACGGTCAGCTTGCTGACCGGCTTGCCGAAGTACGTCTGCGCGGCGGCGCCGAAGCCGTAGATGCCGACACCGGTCGGCACCGTGTTCATGTACTGGGTGAGGATCCAGTCCTTGGACTCGTGCGAGGCCAGTTTCTCCGCGACGAAGATCTCCTTGATCTTCCGGCTCGCGGTCTCCGAGTCGCCAATGCCCAGGTAGTAGTTGCGCACCAGTTCCTGGGTGATGGTCGAGCCACCCTGCTGGACCGACCCGCTGGTCAGGTCGGCGATGGCGGCACGGATGATGCCGGTCGGCGAGATGCCGCCCTCGTCGTAGAAGTGCTTGTCCTCGGCGGCCACCATGGCGTGCTTGACCATGGTCGGGATCTGGTTGGGCAGCAGGATCTGCCGGTTGGTGCTGCCGAACATGCCGACCAGCGTCTTGCCGTCGCGGAAGTAGACCCGGGACGCCTGGCCAGTGGCGAACGAGGACGCGGCTGGGATCGGCGTCCGGGCGTACATGTAGAACACGCCGACCAGGATCAGGATGAAGAACCCGGCGCCGGTGGCCAGGGACAGGCCGATGGCCTTCTTCCAGGACCAGTGGCGCCACCAGTCGCCTTTCTGCCGGGGCCGGCCGCCCCGGCCGCGGCCATTACCGCCACCGCCATTCCGGCCGCCATTCCGGCCGCGCGCGCCGGCCCGCCGGGGCCGCGGCGGCGCCGGCCGGATAGCCACCGGGTGCCGGGTAACCACCCGCCGGGTATCCGCCGGACTCGGTGCCGAGTTGCGCGGCCAGCCGGTCCCGGGCGCTCATCCCCCGGCCCGACCCCCGGCCCGACCCCCGGCCCGTCCCCCGGCGCGGCGCCTCGGCCCGGGCCGCGCGGCGGCCAGGCCGGCCGCCGCGCGGGGCCGGACCGCGGTCCCACCCGTAGTCCTCAGCGCCATAGCCACGGCTGGGCGTGCCGTGACGGCCGCCCCGGCCAGGGCGGCCTGGATCACCGGGATCGGGATAATCACCGGGGAAGTCTGGGTTACTCACGCGTCCTCACTGGTTGGTGCGGCAGTCGTGGGCGAGCCCCAGGCTGGGGCCTCACGGTATCCGGTGGTGCGGGTTACCCGGCGCAGGTTAGGAATTCGTCACAACTGTCCGCCGTCACTCACCAGAACGGCGGCGCCTGGCCCGCTGTTACTCGCCAGCACGGGCACGCCGGGTGCGCCGGGTACGTGGCTCACCCGTGCCGAGGACGTAGGACGAGGCGAGGTGGTTCCAGGCACAACTTTGGCAGACCTCGACCACATATACCCGGAACTCCCCGTATTCGGAGGCCATCTCGGCCAGTTCCGGCTCCTGCTTAACCCGGCCCGCATACGGCCCGAGTTCGTCCCCATACACGTACGTGACGTGCGTCAGCTTGGCCCGGCGGCAGATCGGGCAGGCCACCTCGGTCGTCTCACCATGAAATTTCGCCGCCCGGAGCAGGTACGGGTGGGCATCGCAGACATCGGCCACCGTGGTGTGCCCGGCCAGCACCGAGGCGAGCGTTGCCCGCCGGGCAAGCCCGTAATCCACGACCGATCGGCGTCCCATCGCATCCAGCGTAGGTGGATTGCATCAGGTGGGCGAACCCCGCACCCCGCTTGCGCTATGTCTCTAGTCGTCATATCTTGACGATGTATCGGTTCGATACATCGCTTTGGCACATTGCCCCGTAGCGGCGGACGGAGGTGCGGGCAGGCATGGTCGGCCAGCGGTCACGTGTGCTCGAGCTGGCGGTCCTCGGGCTGCTGCATGAGGCGCCGATGCATGGCTACGAGCTGCGCAAACGGCTCAACTCGACGCTGGGCGCGTTCCGCGCCTTCGGCTATGGGTCGCTGTACCCGTGCCTGAAGGAGCTGCTCGCGCACGGGCTGATAGCGGAGGAGGCCCCCGAGGTTCCGGAGGGCGCCAAGCCGCTGTCCCGCCGGTCCAAGATCGTCTACCGGCTGACCGCGGAGGGCAAGGAGCGGCTGCAGGACCTGCTGGGTGAGTCCGGGCCGGACGCGTGGGACGACGACGGGTTCGGCGTGCACTTCGCGTTCTTCGGCCAGACCCGGGCCGACATCCGGCTGCGCATCCTGGAAGGCCGGCGCACCCGGCTGGAGGAACGGCTGGACGGCGTGCGCGGGGCCATGGCCCGGACCCGGGAGCGGATGGACAGCTACACGCTCGAACTGCACCGGCATGGCCTGGAGTCGGTGGAGCGCGAGGTGCGCTGGCTGAACGAGCTGATCGCGTCCGAGCGCCAGGCAGACGGTCCGGATACGCCGGACAGGCCGGCACAACGAGACAACAACCTTTAGCCATCAACTCGGCTGAGAGAAGGAGTAAGCCCCATGGGTTCGGTTCGGGTAGCGATTGTCGGCGTGGGCAACTGCGCCAGCTCCCTGGTCCAGGGCGTGGAGTACTACAAGGATGCCGACCCCGCGGGCCGGGTCCCTGGGCTCATGCACGTCGAGTTCGGCCCGTACCACGTCCGCGACGTGGAGTTCGTGGCCGCGTTCGACGTGGACGCCAAGAAGGTGGGCCGGGACCTCGCCGAGGCCATCGCGGCGAGCGAGAACAACACCATCAAGTTCTGTGACGTGCCGCCGACCGGCGTCACCGTGCAGCGCGGCCCAACCCTGGACGGCCTCGGCGAGTACTACCAGGAGCTGATCACCGAGTCGGCCGACCCGATGGTGGACGTCACCGCGGCGCTCCGCGAGTCGGGCGCGGACGTGCTGGTGTCCTACCTGCCGGTGGGCTCCGAGCTCGCCGACCGGTACTACGCGCAGTGCGCCATCGACGCCGGCGTGGCGTTCGTGAACGCGCTGCCGGTGTTCATCGCCTCCGACCCGGAGTGGGCGGCCAAGTTCACCGCGGCCGGCGTGCCGATCATCGGCGACGACATCAAGTCGCAGGTCGGCGCGACCATTACGCACCGGGTGATGGCCAAGCTGTTCGAGGACCGCGGGGTGGAACTGCTCCGCACCTACCAGCTCAACTTCGGCGGCAACATGGACTTCATGAACATGCTGGAGCGCAAGCGGCTGGTGTCCAAGAAGATCTCCAAGACCCAGTCCGTCACCTCGCAGATCCCGCATGAAATGGAGAAGGCCGCGGTGCACATCGGCCCGTCCGACCACGTGCCGTGGCTGGACGACCGGAAGATGGCCTACGTCCGGCTGGAGGGCCGGTCGTTCGGCGACGTGCCGCTCAACCTGGAGTACAAGCTCGAGGTGTGGGACTCGCCGAACTCGGCGGGCATCATCATCGACGCGATCCGCGCCGCGAAGATCGCCAAGGACCGCGGAATCGGCGGCCCGGTGCTGTCTGCCGCGTCCTACTTCATGAAGTCGCCGCCCGAGCAGTACGGCGACGACGTGGCGCGCGATCTGGTCGAGCAGTTCATTCGTGGCGAGATCGAGCGGTAAACCCTCAACCCCTATATATAACGCCGTAATCGTGGTCAATCGGGAGTCAAGCGTTCGGCACCGATTGGCCACGATCGAGGCTTCGCCACCGTGCCACCCCAGGCGGTGCACCGTAGGCTGATCGGGTGCCGTTCCTGCCCAGGAGCTCCTTCGTTACCGACTTGCGCATCGTGCTGCGCGAGCGGGATTTCCGGCGACTGTTCGCCACCCGGCTGATCTCGCAGACCGGTGACGGGGTGTTTACCGCCGGGCTCGGCTCCTATGTGTTCTTCAACAAGGAGAACTTCCCCAACCCGGCATCGGCCGCGGTCGCGTTCGCCGTGCTGTACCTGCCCTACTCACTGATCGGGCCGTTCGCCGGGGTGTTCATCGACCGCTGGTCCCGGCGGCAGATCCTGGTCTACTCGGCCGCGGCGCGCTCGCTGTTCGTGGTGCTCACCGCCGGGCTGGTCGCGTCGGGCAAGCTAGGCGCCCCGCTGTACGTCAGCGTGCTGCTGGTGCTCGGGGTGAACCGGTTTTTCCTGTCCTCATTGTCCGCCGCGCTGCCGCACGTGGTGCCCGCGGACAAGCTGGTGATGGCCAACTCGGTGTCGCCGACCGCGGGCGGCATCATGGCCTCGGTCGGCGGGCTGGTCGGCCTGGGCGTGCACGTGGCCACCGGCAGCGGGCAGATCGGCTCGGCCATCACCCTGCTGGCCGGCGGCTGCTGCTATCTGCTGGCCGGGGTGGTGGCCCGGACCATGCGCCGCGACCTGCTCGGGCCGGACCTGGCCGAGCGGACCGCCGGGCGGGTGCTCGGCGAGATCGCGGACGTGGCGGCTGGGCTGGTGGCCGGGGCCCGGTACGTGCTCCGGCGCCGCGGGCCGGCCGTCGCGCTCGGCGCCACCGGGGCCAACCGGCTGCTCTACGGGGCGCTCTTTCTCATGTCCATCCTGCTGTACCGGAACTACTTCTACCGGTCGGCCGGGGCCAACGCCGCGCTCAGCCACTTCACCGTGCTCGTCCTGGTCTCCGCGGTGGGCTACGGCTGCGCGGCGCTGGTCACCCCGGGGATGGCCCGGCGGTTGGGCAAGCCGGCCTGGATGGCACTGCTGCTGGCCAGCGCCGGGGTCGTCATGGCCGCGCTGGGCGAGACGTTCAACCAGCCCGCCTACCTGCTCATCGGGTTCTGGCTGAACCTGGTCGGCCAGGGCGTGGCCATCTGCTCGACCACCATCCTGCAGGAACAGGTGGCGGACGACTACCGGGGCCGGGTGTTCTCCTTCTACGACATGACGTTCAACGTCACGTTCGTCATCGGCGCCGCACTGGCCGCGGCCTTCATGCCCACCACTGGCCGGGCACCGGTGATCATCGCGCTGATCGCGGCGGGTTACCTGGTCGCCGCGGTGGCTTACTGGGTGGCTGGCCGGGAGTCGTCATCCGGCGGGTCATCGCCCGGCGACCCGGATATCCCTTCCCCCTCGGCCCAGGCCAGCAGCTCGTGAGTGGCCCGCTCCTCGCCTAGCGGGCCGTGCTCCATGCGCAGGTCGAGCAGGTACTGGTAGGCCCGGCCGACGTCCCGGCCCGGCGGCAGGCCGAGGATCTGCATGATCTGGTGACCGTCCAGGTCGGGCCGGATCTTCTTCAGCTCCTCCCGCGCGCTGAGCTGGGCGATGCGCTCTTCCAGGCCGTCCTGGGCCAGCGCCAGCCGGGCCGCCTTGGCCTTGTTCCGGGTGGTGCAGTCGGCCCGGGTGAGCACCTGCAGCCGGGTCAGCAGCGGCCCGGCGTCCCGCACGTAGCGGCGCACCGCAGAATCGGTCCACTCCCCCGGGCCGTACCCGTGGAAGCGCAGGTGCAGCGCGATCAGCGTGCTGACCTGATCCACCACCGCGGCCGGGAAACGCAGCGCCTTCAGCCGGGACCGGGCCATCGCCGCGCCGACCGCCTCGTGGTGGTGGAACGCGACCCGCCCGTCCGGCAGCAGGCTGCGCGTCTTCGGCTTGCCGATGTCATGCAGCAGGGCGGCCAGCCGGAGCACCAGGTCTGGTTCCAGCCCGTACCGCGGCTCCAGGTCGATGGACTGCTGCAGCACGGTGAGCGAGTGCTGGTACACGTCCTTGTGCCGCATGTGCTCGTCAGTTTCCAGCCGCAGCCTGGGCACTTCGGGCAGCACCACATCGGCCACGCCGGTGCCCACCAGCAACTCGATGCCGCGAACCGGGCCAACCCTGGGCGCCAGCATCAGCTTGCTCAGCTCGTCGCGGATCCGCTCGGCGGACACCACGCTGAGCCGGCCGGCCAGATCGTGCATGGCCACCGCCACCTCGGGCACGACGGCGAAGCCAAGCTGGGCCGCGAACCGGGCCGCGCGCATGATCCGCAGCGCGTCGTCGGTGAACGAGGCAGCCGGGCTGCCCGGCGTGCGCAGCACCTTGTCGCGCAGATCGCGCAGCCCGCCGAACGGGTCGGCCAGCTGCAGCGACGGCAGCGGCGCGGCCATCGCGTTGACGGTGAAGTCGCGGCGGCGCAGGTCTTCCTCCAGCGACGTGCCATACCGGGTGACCGGCTTGCGGGACTCCGGCCGGTAGGTCTCGCTCCGGTAGGTGGTCACCTCGAACACGGTCGGCCCCTTGCGCATCCCGACCGTGCCGAACTCGATGCCGGTCTGCCACACCCGGTCCGCCCAGCCCTGGGCGATCTCGAGCACATGTTCCGGCAGCGCGTCGGTGGCCAGGTCCAGGTCGCTGTGCCCACGGCCGAGGAACACGTCCCGGACCGTCCCGCCGACCAGGGCCAGCTGATACCCATGCTGGGCGAACACCTGGCCGAGCTCCAGCGCGGGCGCGGCCGACACGCGCAGCAGCGCCGCGGCGGCTTTCTGCTCGCGCGGGCCGATGGACGGGGTATCTGGCACGGGCATTGAGGGTAGGGGGTAGGTGAGCTCCGGGGGAAATCCGGGAACCCCCGGAACCTGAGGGAGCATCCAGAGAACGGCAATACCATTTCCGGCATGCCGCGTCAGCGCCCAACGCCCCGCGGCCGGCTCAGGCAGCTGGCCGTGGCCGGCGTCATCGTGGCGCTGTCTGTGCTGGCCCCAGTCATGGCGGCCAGTGCCGGGATGACCGGTGCCGCCGCGACCGCCGCCAGCTCGGCCAGCGCGCAGCAGGTGACCGTGGCCATCACCTCGATCAGCCCGCAGATCGCCCGGCCTGGCCAGCGGGTCACCGTGTCCGGCACCGTCAGCAACCCCACCGGCAACACGGTGTCGGACCCCGCGGTGCAGCTCTGGTCCTCCACCGCCCGGTTCACCACGCGCAGCCAGCTGACCAGCTACGCGGCCGGGCAGCTGCAGATCGACAGCCCGGTGACCGGGGCAGTGGACCAGCTGGCCGGCACCCTGCGGCCCGGCACGACACGGCAATGGACGGTCACCGTGCCGGAGGCCACGCTGGGCTTTGCCAGCGGCTTCGGCGTCTACCCGCTGGCCGCCCAGCTCGACTCGGCGGGCCAGCCGCTGGCCGACGCGTACACGTTCCTGCCGTTCTGGCCGGGCAGCTCCAAGGCAGCCGGGCTGACCCGCCCGGACCAGGTGGCCTGGATCTGGCCGCTGATCGGGCAGCCGGAGCAGGCGGCCTGTCATTCGCTGCTCAACGACGGCCTGGCCACCAGCCTGGCCAGCACCGGCCGACTCGGCGGGCTGCTCACGGACGGCACCAGCCCGGTCGGGGTGGCCGCGAAGCTGACCTGGGCCATTGACCCCAGCCTGCTATCCAGCGCGGCCCTGATGGCCCACGCCTACCGGGTGGGCGGCACGCCGACCTGCACCAATACCTTGCCCAGGCGGGCCAGCCCAGCCGCGCAGGCCTGGCTGGCCAAGGTGCACACGCTGGCCCGGCAGCAGGACTTCTTCACCACCCCGTACGCGGACGTGGACGTGTCCGCACTGGCGCACGCCGGGCTGGACAACGACATGGCCCGGGCGCTGGACAAGGGCCGCGAGGTGGCGGCGGGCCAGAGCCAGCTTGGCGCCGTGCAGCAGCCGGCCAGCGGCCCACGTATCGACTGGCCCGCCGACGGCATCGCCGACTACGGGGTGCTCGGCAGCCTGGCCGCCAACGGGATCGGCGCGGTCGTGCTGAGCAGCAGCATGATGCCGCCGCGCCACCCGGTGCAGTACACGCCGAGCGCGATCACCTCGACCCCGGACGGGGTGAACGCGGGCCTGCAGGTGGCCCTGGCCGACAGCACGCTGACCCAGGTGCTGGCGGACGCGCCGACCGCGGCCAGCCCGTCGGCCGGTGCCACCTCACCGGCGGCGGCAGCGTTCGCCACCGAGCAGCGGTTCCTGGCCGAGACCGCGATGATCGCATCCGAGCAGCCCGGCCTGCCCCGCTCCGTGGTCGTCACCCCGCCCCGGCAGTGGAACCCGGCGCCGGGGCTGGCCAACGCCCTGCTGACCGAGACGGACAGCGCGCCCTGGCTGCAGCCGGCCAGCCTGAGCAGCCTGCTGGCCAAGCACTCCACCAAGGGCCAGGTGCCCCGCAAGCAGCCCCCGCCGCAGCAATACGGCCACGGCGAGCTGCACAAGTCGCTGCTGCGCAAGGTCCGCGACCTGGAGGCGGCGATCCGGGTGCAGGCCAGCGTGCTGGGCGAACGGCCCGCGAAGTACCTGTCCGGCGCCGTGGCGGCGATCGAGTCCTCGGCCTGGCGCGGCGACCCGGCCCAGGCCAAGCATCTGCTGGCCTGGGTGTCCGCCTTCGTTACCGCCCGGTCCCACCTGGTGCACATCATCCAGGGCGGCGGCCAGGTCACGCTGACCGGCAAGTCCGGGCCGGTGCCGGTGTCCATCGTGAACAAGATGGGCCAGCCGGTCACCGTCCGGCTGGTGGTCCAGGCCCCGGCCAGCCGGCTGACCATCCTGTACAAGTCGGTCCCGATCACCATCGGCAAGTTCGAGCAGAAGACCGTCGCGGTGAAGGTGCGCTCGTCGGTCGCGGGCTCGACCGTGGTCAAGCTGAGCCTGCAGGCACCGAACGGAGCCCCGCTGCCCGGGCCCGGGGCTCAGATCACGGTGGACGCGACGCACTTCGGCACCGAGGCACTGGTCATCATCGCGGTGGCCTGCGGACTGTTCGTGATCACCTCGGCCGTCCGGGCGGTGCGCCGCGGCATGCGCGGCCCGCCCAGCAGCTCCGCAGGTCAGGACGCTACTCCCGCGGATCCGGCCGGATCGCCGGACGAAACGGATACGGTCAACAGGAAGCCCGCGGACGCCGAAACGCACGAGGAGCCGGATGAATACGCCAGCGCCCCAGGCTGGGTGGAGCGGCCCTGACCGTGGCCGCGGCCCCGGGCGCCGCCGCGCACCAGGACGTCGCCGCGCCACCGGGCGCCCCACCCAGGCCGGTGCTGACCAGGGCTATCGCGACCCCGACCCGCAGCCGACCCGCGACTACCGCGACCCGCAGGTGACCCAGCCCTACCCCGATCCCCAGTATCGCGATCCCCAGTATCGCGATCCGCGGCAGCCGAGCCCGCGGGAGCCCGCGGTCTGGCCGGGCGAGGCCTATCCGGCACCCGGCCGGGCCGGCTACCGCGATTACCCGCCGCCGCAGGTCCCCGGCTACGAGGACCCCGGCTACCCGGACCCCGGGCAGCAGCCGCCGCCCCCGCCGCCGACCCAAGCCACACCCACTGACCAGGGGCCCCCATCGCCGGAAGGCCGTGGTCCGGAAGGCCCCAGCCTGGTCCGGTCCAGCAGCGTGATGGCCATCGGCACGCTGGCCTCCCGCGGCACCGGCTTCCTGCGCACCCTGCTGACCGTCTACGCGCTCGGCGCTATCGGCGTGGCCAACTCGTACAACAACGCCAACACGCTGCCCAACGCGGTCTACGACCTGATGCTCGGCGGCATTCTGAGCGCGGTGGTGGTGCCGCTGCTGGTCAGCGCGGCCAAGCGGAACACCGATCGCGGCGAGGCGTACACCCAGCGGATGTTCACCCTGGCCACCATCGCGCTGTTCGCTCTCACCCTGGTCGCCACGCTGGCCGCGAGCCTGCTGGTCGGGCTGTACGCGCACGCGCTGACCGGCGCCGAGCGCAACCTCACGGTGATCTTCGCCTACTTCTTCATCCCGCAGATCTTCTTCTATGGGGTCAGCTCGATGGCCGGCGGGGTGCTCAACTCGCGGGGCAGCTTCGCGGCGCCGATGTGGACGCCGGTGCTGAACAACCTCGTGGTCATCCTCGTCCTGCTGCTGTTCATGGCCACCGGCGGCATCGGCACCAACCCATCAGACATCTCAACCGCCCAGGTCCAACTGCTCGGCTTCGGCACCACGCTGGGCATCATCGTGCAAACCGCTGCGCTCATCCCCGCGCTGCGACGAGTCGGCTTCCGCTGGCGGCCCCGGTTCGACTTCCGGCGGACGGAGGTGGCCGAGATCCGCCGGATGGCCGCCCCGCTGTTCGGCTACATCGTCACCACCCAG
Source organism: uncultured Actinomycetes bacterium (assembly GCA_963814645.1). GTDB lineage: Bacteria > Actinomycetota > Actinomycetes > Streptosporangiales > Streptosporangiaceae > RYN-230. The sequence goes on from CAWFDX010000001.1 coordinate 469,463, forward strand.
GTGTCCTTCCTGGTCGTGCAGAACGTGGCGAATGCCGCGTCCAACCATGTGGCCTCGGACTCGTTCTCCACCTACACCTACGCCTGGATGCTGTTCCAGCTGCCGTACGCGGTGGTCGGCGTCTCGGTGATCACCGCCCTGCTGCCCCGGATGAGCGCGCACGCCGCGGAACGCCGCTTCGCGCTGGTCCGTAGCGATTTCTCCACCGGCGTCCGGCTTTCCTCGGCCGTTGTCGTGCCCGCCGCTCTGCTGCTCATCGTGCTGGGTGGGCCGTTGGCCGAGTTCCTGTTCGGCCTCGTGCACGGCAGCACCACGGTGGCGGAGAACCGCTACATCGGCGAGGTGTTCGGCGCCTTCTCGCTGTTCCTGGTCCCGTACATGATGTTCCAGCTGCTGCTGCGAGTGTTCTACGCGCTGCACGACAGCCGGACACCCATGTTCATCGGCGTCGCGACCATGATCGTCAACAGCGGCATCAGCCTGCTCTCGCTCTACCTGCTGCCGGCCGGCCATGTGGTGGAAGGGCTCGGCGTGGCCTTCGGCCTGGGTAACCTGGCCGGCGCCATCGTGGCCTGGCGGATCGCCAGCCGACGGCTGGGCGGCCTAGCCGGCCACGAGATCAGCCGCACCCTGGTGCGGATGCACCTGGCCGCGCTGCCCGCCCTGCTGTTCGCCTGGGCGGTCACCTTCATGGTCGGCGTGCTGCTGGCGGCCGGCCCGGCCTACGGGCTGTGCACCGTCGTGCTGGGCGGCGGCGGCGGGCTGTTCCTGTACTTCCTGTTCTGCCGCGCGCTGCACGTGAGCGAAGTCACTGACCTGCTCGGCAGCGTGCGAGCCCGGCTGGGCCGGTGAGATGGAAATTGCAGGAGTGATTCTGCCAGCTACCGGGAACCGAACATGGTGTCTCTCACGTGTAACGGTTTGCGGTGGTAGGGCACGCAGAACGCGCCGGGCCACCGCGCGCGGCTTAGCATGGTGTACGGCACCACGATGAACCGCAGCACGATGCTGGTAGATCCGGGGGCTCGGAAGGAGGGTCGGGAGCCTGCCCCTCCTGCGTACTTATGAGCACCTTTATCTCAGAACCTGGTACCCGGCTCGGCGGGCGCTACCGCCTCGAGGACCGGATCGACGACAGCGGCGGCTGGTCGGCCTGGAAGGCCATTGACGAGACGCTGGCCCGGCCGGTCTCGGTCCTCACATTCGCGCCGGGTTTCCCGCGGATCCGTGAGGTGCTCACTGCGGCACGCGCCGCGAGCAGGCTCACCGACGCGCGGCTGGCCCAGGTGTTCGACGTCGAGGACGACTGGGATTCGGCCTACGTGGTGATGGAGTGGGTGGCCGGCGACTCGCTGGACGACCTGCTCGCGGACGGCCCACTGGAGCCCGCGCGGGGCGCGGAGATCGTGGCCGAGGCGGCCGAGGCGCTGGCCGCGGCGCACGCGGCCGGGGTGGCCCACCTCTGCCTGACCCCGCAGTCGCTGCGCTGGACGCCGGGCGGCGGGGTGAAGGTGACCGGCACCGGCATCGACGCGGCGCTGGCCGACGTGACGGCGGACGATCCGGCCCTGGCCGACACCCGCGGCCTGGCCATGCTGCTGTACGCGGCGCTGACCCGGTACTGGCCCGGCCCGGGCATGGGCAGCCTGCCGCCCGCCCCGCTGGCCGACGGCAAGCCGTGCAGCCCGCACCAGGTCTGCGCGGGCGTCCCGGCGTCCATCGACGAAGTGACCTGCCAGGCCCTGTTCCAGCTGGAGCGGCGCCGGGGCCCGGTGCTGACCACTCCCGGCCTGTTCGCGGACGCGCTGTTCGAGGTCATCCCGGCCCCGATGGCCCCGCCGCCGGCCGCTGCGCCGGCGTACAGCTTCACCCAGGAGTACCAGCCCGACTCCGGGCCCGCCGAGTACGGCGGTGGCGGCGGCGCCTGGGCACCGGCACCACACCAGCAGCAGCGCCGCCGGCCGCCCCGGCCGGCGGGCAGCCGGACGCCGGGCAGCCGGGCCGTCATCGCGCTGATCGTGCTGCTCGTGCTGGCCGCGATCGGCACCGGGCTGTACAGCCTGAGCCGCCACAATGGCGGCGGGAGCGCCTCGCCGGGCACCTCGGCCAGCGGTCACTCGTCCAGCCCGGTCGCCAACACCGTGCTCACCCCGGTCAACGCCACCGCATCGGACAACGCCGCCCAGGCCCGGGGCGCTTTCGCCACCAACCCGGCGAATGCCTGGAACACCCAGTTCTACCTGAACAACCCGGTGTTCGGCGGCCTGAAGAGCGGCACTGGCCTGCTGCTAGACATGGGTAAGTCTGTCACCCTGAGCTCGGTCCAGCTGACGTTCGGCCCGACCGCGGGCACGAACCTGACCATCGAGATCGGCAACCAGCCCGGGCTAACCCCTGGCGCCGGCTTCACCAAGATCGCCAAAGAGAAGAACGTCGGCTCGGGCACCCAGACGTTCCAGACCAGCCACTCGGCGTCCGGCCGCTACGTGCTGATCTGGTTCACCAAGCTGCCACCGCTGGCCGGCAGCGGCAACAAGTTCGAGGCGTTCGTCTCCGGCGCCGTCCTGCGCGGATCGGGCTGACCCATGGCGGGCCAGCGCGGCCCCGCGCTGTCTGGCGGGTGGGGCGTGCCGCAAGCTGAGCCGTCCGACGCCGAGTTGCTGCGCCGCCATGTGACCGGCGACGCAGAGGCGTTCGGCCAATTGTTCCTGCGCCACCGTGATCGCTTGTGGGCGGTGGCGCTACGGACCATGGGCGACGCGGACGAGGCCGCCGATGCCCTGCAGGACGCGATGATCTCAGCGTTCCGGCGCGCGGCGGACTTCCGTGGCGACTCGGCCGTGACCACCTGGCTGCACCGGATCGTGGTGAACGCCTGCCTGGACCGGATGCGCCGCCGCGCCGCGCGGCCGGTCGCTGGCGGGGAGCATGGCCTGGACCTGCTGGCCCGGACCCCGCAGGCCGCCCCGGACCAGGACGTCGCGCTGGACGTGCTGGCCGCGCTGCGCACGCTGGTCCCGGAGCAGCGGGCCGCGCTGGTCATGGTGGACATGCTCGGCTACTCGGTGGCGGATACCGCGGAGATTCTGGGCGTCTCGCCGGGCACGGTGAAGAGCCGGTGCGCCCGCGGCCGGGCCCGGCTGCTGCCACAACTCGCACATCTGCGGAACCAGCCGGGCGTACGGCGCGTCTCACCTCCAGCGGAAGGAGCGGGTGAAGGCCAGTCATGAGAGGGCACGTGGACGCGGAGTCCCTGGCGCTGTACGCCGAGGGAGAGCTCAGCCGCGGGCCGGACCGCGCGGGTCCGGGCCCACCTGTCCGGCTGCCCGGACTGTGCCGCCACCCTGGCCGAACTGGCCGAGGTGACCACCCAGCTCAGCCACGTACCGGCGCCGTCGATGCCGTCTGTGGTGGCGGCCCGGCTGGACGCCGCGCTGAGCGCCGAAGCGGCGCACCGCGCGGCCATACCGCCCGTGCCGAGTGCGCCCGCGCCGCGGCCGCCGCGGCGCAACCCGCACTGGTCCCCGGCCGGGCTGCGCATCCTGGCAGGCACGGCGGTGACCCTGGTGGTCGCGGGCGGGGTCGGCTATGCGGTCAGCCAGTTCGCCGGGTCCGGCTCGTCCGGCAGCCCGTCAACCGCCAGTGCGCCCAATGCCCATCGCTCCGCGGCCCAGGCCGCGCCAAACATCTCCGCGGGCTCCACGGGCGGGCACGCAAGGAAGCCGCACGCCGGCCCGTACATCCCCGCAGACACCACCCGGTACGTCTCGACCCGCACCAATTACCAGCGCGGCACGCTCGCCACGCAGGGCAAGAAGGTGCTGGCGGAGTACGGCGTGAGCGGGCTCAGCGGGCCGGGCATGCTACCTGCCGATAGCGTTACGGCCCAGGTACGCACGTGTGTCGGCCAGGCCGCCCACGGGCACTCGGTGCTTGTCGTGGATCAGGCCCGGTACCAGCACCACGCAGCCATCATCATCATCCTGGGCAACCCGGACACGATCGTCGCGGTCAGCCCCTCCTGCGCACCGCTGCAGTCCGCGCGGTTGCCTGTGACTTCGGGCTCGGCCACGAGATAATGCCGGTGAGGGGGGATGGGCTCCCGGGAATCTGTGCGCCCTAGGATCGGTTGACACCCCCGGAACGGGAAGGGCGATCAGACGTGGTACGGGATGTCATCATCATCGGCTCGGGTCCTGCTGGCTACACGGCAGCGGTCTATGCGGCGCGGGCCAAGCTGTCCCCGCTCGTGTTCGAGGGGTCGGTGACCGCGGGCGGTGCTCTCATGCAGACCACCGACGTGGAAAACTTCCCCGGCTTCCCGGACGGCGTGCTCGGCCCTGACCTGATGGACTCGATGCGCAAGCAGGCCGAGCGGTTCGGCGCCGAGCTCATCGCCGACGACGTGACCGAGGTCAACCTGGCCGCCACGCCCAAGGTGGTCAAGACGGCCAGCGAGACGTACCAGGCCCGCACGGTGATCGTGGCCACCGGCTCGCGCTACCGCGAGCTGGTCGTGGACGGCGAGAAGCGGCTGTCCGGGCACGGCGTGTCCTGGTGCGCGACCTGTGACGGCTTCTTCTTCCGTGAGCTCGACATCGCCGTGGTCGGCGGGGGTGACTCGGCCATGGAGGAGGCCACCTTCCTGACCCGGTTCGCCAAGTCGGTGACCATCATCCACCGCCGTGACCAGCTGCGCGCGTCCAAGATCATGCAGGACCGGGCGTTCGCCAACCCGAAGATCAAGTTCCAGTGGAACAGCGAGGTCGTCGAGGTGCTGGGCGACAGCAAGGTCAGCGGCCTGCGGCTGCGCGGCACGCAGACCGGCGAGGAGAGCACGATCGAGGTGCAAGGCCTGTTCGTGGCGATCGGGCACGACCCGCGCAGCGAGCTGTTCGCCGGCCAGCTGCCGATGGACAAGGAGGGCTACCTCCTGGTCGAGCAGCCGAGCACGCGCACCGGCGTGGACGGGGTCTTCGCCTGCGGCGACGTGGTCGACCATACGTACCGCCAGGCCGTCACGGCCGCGGGCACCGGGTGTGCCGCGTCGCTGGACGCCGAGCGGTGGCTAGCGGACCACGAGTCCTGAGCAGTCCGAACAACGGGAAGGAAACAACCGCCGTGGGCGCAACCAAAGTCGTGACCGATGCGACTTTCGATGCCGAGGTCGTCAAGAACAGCAAGCCGGTCATCGTGGATTACTGGGCCGAGTGGTGCGGCCCGTGCCGCCAGGTTGCCCCGGTCCTCGAGGAGATCGCCAAGGAGCACGCCGACAAGATCGACGTGGTCAAGCTGAACATCGAGGAGAACCCGCAGACCGCGCAGAAGTACGGGATCATGCTGATCCCGACGCTGAACGTGTTCTCCGGCGGCGAGGTTGTCAAGCAGGTGGTCGGGGCCAAGTCCAAGTCCGCCCTGCTCAAGGAACTTGCCGACTTCATCTGAGCCGGCCGCGCCGGGTACTGGCCCGGACATCCGGACGCTGGCGTCCAGCGTGGTCTACGAGGACGCCCACATCGTGTTGCGCTGCGACGAGATCGAGCGCCGGGACGGCAGCCGGGGCACCTACGCCGTGCTGGACAAGCCCGACTTCGCGCTGGTGATCCCGGCCCAGGCGGACCGGTTCTGCCTGGTCGAGGAGTTCCGCTACCCGGTCGGGCGGCGCACCTGGTCGTTCCCGCAGGGCGGGTTCCCGGGCCGGCAGACCGGCGACCCTCAGGACCTGGCCCGGCTGGAACTGGCCCAGGAGACCGGGCTGCGCGCCGCCCGGCTCACCCTGCTCGGCTACCTGCACTGCGCGCACGGGACCAGCAGCCAGGGCTTCCACGCTTACCTGGCCACCGGGCTGACCCAGGGCGAACCGGACCGGGAACTGTCCGAGCAGGACATGCGCCAGCGCTGGGTGACCCGCGCCGAATTCAAAGACATGATTGTGAACGCCAGCATCCTGGATGACTCGACCGTGGCTGCCTACTCGCTGCTGCTGCTGCACGAGGAGCGGGGCTAGCCGGCCCGGCCCGCGGTGCCGCTCAGGCGAGGCGGAGAGCCCGCTCCGGGCTGACCGAGCCCAGCAGCCGTTCCAGCGCCACCTCGACGTCCTCACGCCAGGACACGGCCGTCTTCAGCTCCAGCCGCAGCCGCGGGTAGTGCAGGTGCGGGCGGACCGTCTTGAAGCCCACCGCGAGCAGGTAGTCCGCGGGCAGCACACAGGACAGCCCTTCAGAACGCAGGTCGCCGAACGCCTCGATGGCCTTCACCCCACGCCGGGTCAGGTCCTTGGCGACCCCCTGGACCAGCATCCGGCCCAGGCCGCCGCCAGTGAACTCGCTCATGATGCTGGCCGTCATCAGCAGCACCGCGTCCGCGCTGACCGGGCTGGTCGGGAAGGCCAGCGAGCGCGGCACGTACATCGGCGGCGCATACAGCACGTAGCCGGCTGGCGCGCCGTCCACGTAGGCGATCTTCCCGCAACTGCCCCATTCGAGCAGCGTCGAGGAGATCCAGGCTTCCTTTTCCAGCGCCGGGTCGCCGGCTTCTTCGGCCCGGGCATGACTCACCGGGTCGAGTTCCCAGAAGACGCACCGGCGGCACCGCTTGGGCAGATCGTCCAGATTGTCCAGGGTGACACTGACAAGACGGCGCGTCACGGACACCCCTGGGATTGTGTTCTCTGACCGTGCCCGGCAGTGGGCCCGTACCCTGACATGGTACCCACCGACCCCTGGAGCGGCCGTGTCATCCGAGCAGTGCCATCCTGCCCCAGCCCGGGTTGATCCGTACCTGGATCACTACGCCGCGCGGGCGCGCGGCATGGTCGCGTCCGAGATCCGGGCGCTGTTCGCGGTGGCCGCCCGGCCGGAGGTGGTATCGCTGGCCGGCGGCATGCCGTACATCTCCGCGCTGCCGCTGGACGCGGTGGGCGAGATGGCCGGCCAGCTGGTCGCGGACCGGGGCGCGGTGGCCCTGCAGTACGGCTCGGGCCAGGGCGATCCCGGGCTGCGCGAGGGCATCTGCGAGGTGATGTCGCTGGAGGGCATCCGGGCGCACCCGGACGAGGTGGTCGTCACGGTCGGCTCCCAGCAGGCGCTCGACCTGATCACCCGGATCTTCGTCGATCCCGGCGACGTGGTGCTGGCCGAGGGACCGTCTTACGTGGGGGCGCTGGGAACGTTCGCATCTTATGAGGCGGATGTGGTGCATGTGCCGATGGATGACGATGGCCTGATCCCGGACGCGCTGACTTCGGTGCTGGCCCGGCTGGCTGCCGCCGGACGGCGGGCCAAATTCCTGTACACCTGCCCGTCCTTCCACAACCCGGCCGGGGTGAGCCTGTCCGCGCCGCGCCGCGCCGCCATCCTCGGCATCTGCCAGCGGGCCGGCCTGCCGGTGATCGAGGACAACCCGTACGGGCTGCTCGGCTTCGACGGGGAACCTGGGCGCGCGCTGCGCGCAGATGACCCGCAGGTGATCTACCTGGGCACGTTCTCCAAGACGATCGCGCCGGGGCTGCGGGTGGGCTGGGCGGTGGCGCCGGCCGGGGTACGCGACAAGCTGGTGCTGGCCGCCGAGTCCGCCGTGCTGTGTCATTCCAGCTTCGCCCAGTTGCTGGTCCGCGAGTACCTGGCCACCCAGCCGTGGCGCGAGCAGGTCAAGGTGTTCCGCGAGCTGTACCGCGAGCGCCGGGACGCGATGCTCGACTCGCTCCAGGCCAGCTTGCCGGCCGGCTGCCGGTGGACCACGCCGGGCGGCGGCTTCTACGTCTGGCTGGGGCTGCCGCCCGGGCTGGACGCCAAGGCGATGCTGCCGCGGGCCATCGCGGCCCGGGTCGCGTACGTGCCGGGCACCGGCTTCTACTCCGGCGGCGCCGGCCTGGATCATCTGCGGCTGTCCTACTGCTTCCCCGAGCCGGACCGGATCCGGGAAGGCGTACGCCGGCTGGCCGGCGTGATCGGTGCCGAGCTGGAACTGCGCTCTACGTTTGGCCCACCCCAGTGAGTGATCTGGGTCATGTGCTGGTGCTGGCCGGCGGCCTGTCCGCGGAGCGGGCCGTCTCGCTGCGCTCCGGCGAGCGGGTGCTGGACGCGCTGCGCGACGCCGGGGTGGAGGCCGACCTGGCCGACGCGGACGCGGCGCTGATCCCGGCCATCACCGCGGACCCGCCCGCAGCGGTGTTCCCGGCCATCCACGGCGCGTGCGGCGAGGACGGCTCGATCCGCGAGGTGCTGGGCCTGCTATCCGTCCCGTACGTCGGGTCGAGCGCGGTGGCCAGCCGGTCGGCGTTCGACAAGCCGACGGCCAAGGCGGTGGTCGCCGCGGCCGGGCTGCGCACCCCCGCCTCGGTCACGCTGCCCCGGGAGACGTTCCACGATCTGGGCGCGGGTGCGGTCCTGGAGCACGTGGTGGCGCGGCTCGGGCTGCCGCTGTTCGTCAAACCCGCTCGCGGCGGATCGGCGCTGGGCGCGACCCGGGTGCTGACCGCCCGCGAGTTGCCGAACGCCATGATGGCCTGCTTCGGCTACGGCGATACGGCACTGGTCGAGCAGTTCGTGTCTGGCACCGAGGTCGCGGTCGGTGTGCTGGATCTCGGCGACGGCCCGCACGCCCTGCCGCCGGTGGAAATCCACCCACTGGGCGGCAGCTACGACTACGCGGCCCGGTACACGGCCGGGCAGACCGAGTTCTACGCCCCGGCCCGGCTGCCGGCCGACCTGCTGGCGGCCGCTTCGGCCGCGGCGGTGACCGCGCACCGGGCGCTCGGCCTGCGCGACCTGTCCCGGACCGACCTCATCGTGTCCGGGCCGGACGTGTTCTTCCTCGAAGTCAACGTGGCCCCCGGGATGACCGAGACCAGCACGCTGCCGATGGCCCTCACCGCGGCCGGCCGCGATCTTGGCGTGACGTGCCGCGAACTGCTCCGCCTGGCGGCGGCCCGCGGGGACTAGCGCCGCGGCTAGGCTCGGCGGGTGACCAAAAGCTTCGGTAGTGACAACCATGCAGGGGCGCACGAGGCGGTCCTGCGGATGGTCGCCGCGGCCAACGCCGGCGACGCCCATGGGTACGGGGACGACCCGTGGACCGAGCAGGTGAGCCAGGACCTGCGCGCCCGGTTCGGCGCGGCCGGCGCGTACTTCGTGTTCAACGGCACGGGCGCCAACCTCGTCGGCCTGAGCCTGCTGATCCGCCCGTACGAGGCGGTCATCTGCGCCGAGTCCGCGCACCTGAACACCGACGAGTGTGGCGCACCAGAGCGGCTGCTCGGCAGCAAGCTGCTCACCGTGGCCACGCCGGACGGGAAGCTGACCCCGGACCTGGTGGCCACCCGGCTGGCCGGCCTGGGCGACGAGCACCGTGCCCAGCCGCGGGCGGTGTGCATCACCCAGGCCACCGAGCTAGGCACCTGCTACTCGCTGGCCGAACTGACGGCGCTCGGTGAGTTCTGCCGCGCGCATGATTTGCGGCTCTACCTCGACGGCGCCCGGCTGGCCAACGCGGCCGCGCATCTAGCCTGCTCGCTGGCCGACCTGGCCGCGCAGGCGGACGTGCTGAGCTTCGGCGGAACCAAGAACGGCGCGGTGGCGGCCGAAGCCGTCATCGTGATGAACCCGGACCTGACCGGAGCCGTCCCGTTCCAGCGGAAGCAGCTGCTCCAGCTCGGCTCCAAGATGCGCTTCTTCGCCGCCCAGTTCGCCGGTCTCCTGGAGAACGACATCTGGCTGGCTAACGCCACCCGGGCCAACCTGATGGCGCAGCGCCTATCAGCCGGCCTGCGTGACATCCCCGGCGTGACACAGCAGTACCCAGTCGAGTCCAATGCCGTTTTCGCTGACCTGGATCCGCGCTTCATCGAGCCGCTGCAGCGCCAGTGGGGCTTCTACGTCTGGGAGCAGAACGTGGTCCGCCTGATGACCGCCTTCGACACGGAAGCCGCCGACGTCGACGCGTTCCTGGCCAGTATCCGCGAAGTCGCCCTGTCCCGCGTCTAATCGGTGCCCACCCGAACCGGGTGCGCCGGAGCGCAACTGCGTGGCGCCCTCCCCCGATGCCAGGCTGAACGTCACATGCATCGGGAGTGGAAGCCATCCGGCTTCACCAACTGGTGCGCATCAGTTCGACACTAACGGCTGGTTTCACGTGAAACAGCGTCGCTCCCGCTGCCGGGGCCGCACTCAGGCGGCGTGGCCGGGTGGGCCGTGGCTGTGCAGGGTGCGGCTGCGGTCCGGGCTGATGGCGGTGATCGTCCCGTCGGGGTGCAGGGTGAGGGTCCAGCCCCACTGGTGCACGGCGATCAGGTGGTGGAACGCGCACAGCAGGACCAGGTTGCCCAGGCAGGTCTGGCCGCCCTTAGCTCGCTCTTTGATGTGGTGCACCTGGCAGGCGTTAGGCGGGACGTCGCAGCCCGGGAACGCGCAGTGCCGGTCGCGGATGATGACCGCACGGCGCAGCGCGCCCGTGATGAGGCTGGTAGGGCTGCCAGTATCCAGCGGCAGGCTGACTGCAGGGAACTGGTCTCCAGTGAGGTCGCTGCGCAAGAACGCGGTCAACCCGTTAGGGCCGGAGAGGATGTCAACGGCGTGCCGGAGCAGTGTCTCGTGTAGCCGGGCCAGTTCGGCCGGGTCCGGCGGCCGGTCCGGGTGACTGCGGCCGCTGGTGGCGCGGATCTCGGCGGCCAGGGCGGCGAGCGCGGCGCGGTCGACGGTGCCGGTGACGATGGGGGTGATGGCCGCGTCGCACGCGTACGCCTGGGCGGCGCGGCCGGTCAGCCAGCCGGGCTGCCCCTCGGCTGCCGCCCGTGCGGCCTGCACGGCCCGGGCCGCCTCTCCACCCGGGCCGGCGTGGGTGGTGGGTGGGGTGGCTGCGCCCGCTTGGGCGGTGGCGGGCGGGGCGGCTGGGCCGGCCTGAGCGGAGCCGGTGGCTTGGTCGGTGCCGGTGGTGGGCGGGGCGGCTGGGCTGGCCTGAGCGGAGCCGGTGGGCGGGGCGGCTGGGCTGGCCTGAGCGGAGCCGGTGGGCGGGGTGGCCGGACTGGCCTGAGCGGAGCCGGTGGGCGGGGTGGCCGGGCCGGCGTGGGCGGACCCGGTGGGCTGGGCGGCCGGCCCGGACTGGGTGGCCCGCCAGGCGGCCTCGGCGTCGGTGGCGGCGGGCAGCTCGCGGAGTTGCTCTAACGTCAGGTGCAGCTGGACCTGGGCCGGCTGCCCGGCCCGGTCGGGCAGGCACCCCGCCCCGATCAGCCGGCGGCACGCCTCCTCCAGGGCGTCGTGGCGGCGCTGCGGCGCGGTCCGCACATCCTCCGGCCCGGCCTTCTTGCCCAGCGCCTCCAGCACCGCCTGCAAAGCAGCCGCGCAGCCCGGGGTCAGATCACCCTCCAGCACCCCAGCACCGCCGAACGTCAGCCCGAGCCGCACCCGCCGCTCATCAAACCCCTCATCGCCGTGCGGGCCGTCCGGATCGGGGGTAGCGGTGCGGCGGCGCATCTCCTCCGCCAGCGCGGCCAGGTCCGGCAGCACCCCACCACCCGCCGCCGCGGCCAGCAGAATCTCATCGGCGTCATCGCGGCCGTCCACGGGAAGCGCGTCGGTCCAGGTGCAGATGTGCCGCGCCCACGACGGGGACACCGCCCCCTCAGCTAACGCGGCGGAGACCGCGGGGTGGGCGGCCAGGCGCTTCATCCAGCCCACCGCCCCGGCCGCCGCGCCTTTGGTGATCTGGGTCTGCCACTTCAGCCAGGCCCGCTCGGACTGCTGCCCGTCATCTTCATGCGCGCCGCTCGAGCTGAAGGCGCCCAGCATCCGGGCATGCGCCGCCGTATACGCCGACTCCGCCTTGGCCAGGTCCCGTAAGCACCCGGCCTGCACCACGCCGGGCAGGTCGGCGGCCGGGACCTGGTTCAAGTACGCCAGCCCGGACCGGACGGCGGCCAGCGCTTCCGCGACTGTGGATGGTGTACGCATGGCGGCCACCTCCTCCCAGGCTCAGCCGGTATCTCGAAGCTCTATTCGAAGAATAACAGAGACCACCGACAAAACCAGTTAGCGACCTACGCGCTGCTGGCATCGGGCTCCGGGGCAGGTTCGGCGGCACGCTGTTGCCGGGTGGCCAACTGGCCGGCCAGCCGGTAGCCAGTCGTGATGAAAGCGTCGAAGGCCCGGTCCGGCAGTACCTGCCGAGCGGTGATTATCGTCCGGGCACCCCGGCCAGCTACGTAGCGGGTCCGCGGCCGCCTGGCGGTGACGGCACGGGCGATGGTGTCCGCGATGACCGACGGCGGAGAGGCCAGCGCGGAGAACGACTCCAGCACGGCGGCCATCGACGCCGCCTGCTTCTGGTACGCGGTGCCGGCTGAGGCCTGGCGTAGCTTCTGCGCGGAGATGGCGCCCCATTCAGTACGGATCGCCCCTGGCTCGATGATGACGACGTCGATGCCGAACGGACGCAGTTCCACTCGGAGGCTGTCGCTCAGCCCTTCTACCGCGAACTTGGCCGCGTGGTACCAGTCGCCGAGCGGCTCGTAGATCTTGCCGCCGATGGACGAGATGTTGATGATCCGGCCGCTGCCCTGGCGGCGCATGTGCGGCAGCACCAGCTGAATGAGCCGGGCCAGGCCGAACACGTTGACCTCGAACTGGTAGCGGGCCTCGCTGAGCGGGACATCTTCCAGCGCGCCGTACGATCCGTAGCCGGCGTTGTTCACCAGCACATCGATCCGGCCCTGCTCGGCTACGATCTGCTCGACGGCGGCCGCGGTCGCCTGCTCGTCGGTGACATCCACGGCCAGGGTCCGGACACCTAGCCGGTCCAGGCCCGCCATTCGGTCCACCCGCCGGCCCAGGCCGTAGACGGCGTATCCAAGTCCGTGCAATCGCTGAGCGGTGGCCTCACCAATTCCGGATGAGGCGCCGGTAACCAGAGCAACGTGAGGAGGCATGCCCCCTTCATTCCTCCGCTGCCATTGGGCTAACCGGAGCAGTTTCACGTGAAACTCGGTTATGCGCTGAGCGCGGCGGCCCATTCCGGGGACATCGTGGTGATGATCCGCTCCAGGTCCTCGATCGAGCCGAACTCGACCACGATCTTGCCCTTGCGCTTGCCCAACTCCACCTTCACCCGGGTGTCGAACGCATCGGACAGCCGGTCGGCCAGCCGGTCCAGCGCGGGCGCCGATGCCTGCCGCACCGGCGCGTTGCGGGGCTTGGCTGGCCGCACCCCGCCCATGGTCACGATTTCCTCGACGGCACGGACCGACAGACCCTCGGCCACGATGCGGTGCGCCAGGTGATCCTGGGCCGCGGGGTCATCAAGCGACAGCAGGGCACGGGCGTGACCCGCGCTCAGCACGCCTGCCGCCACCCGGCGCTGCACCGCGGACGGCAGTTGCAGCAGGCGGAGCGTGTTGGAGATGTGCGGCCGGGACCGGCCTACCTTTTTGGCCAGTTCGTCATGAGTGGCGCCAAAGTCATCGAGGAGTTGCTGATAGGCGGCCGCCTCTTCGAGCGGGTTGAGCTGTTCCCGGTGCAGGTTCTCCATCAGCGCGTCACGCAGCATGTCGTCGTTGCCGGTGGCGCGCACAATGGCCGGGATGTGGGTCAGCTTGGCGCGCTGCGATGCCCGCCAGCGGCGTTCCCCCATGACCAGTTCGTACTGCCCGGGGCCAGCCTCGCGGACGACGACCGGCTGCAGCAGGCCTACTTCCCTGATGGAGTCGGCCAGTTCGTCCAGCGCCTCCTCGTCGAACACCTCACGAGGCTGGCGGGGGTTGGGGCTGACCGCATCGATTGGCAGTTCCTGGAAGTAGGCGCCGTCGACTGAGCCACGGTGGCCGGTGGCCGCTCCGGCTGATCCGGCGGGGCCGGCTGCTGCGGTGGCCGGCCCCGGGCCAGTGGACGGCCCGGCGCCGGGCATGGGTCCGGTCGGGATGAGCGCGCCCAGCCCCTTGCCGAGCCCGCGCTTCTGCTGAGCCATCGCCTCTCCTTGCCGCCGGGAAGGTCCACAGAAGAGCATGCCATCTCGCGGGAGTACATGCGGCCACAGCCCACCGCGCGCGGAGGGTGTTGGGCGGCTCGGGAGGGTTGGGACCTGGCCGCGGGGGGTGGTGAGCCGGGCTCGGGGGTTGAGCCTGGCCGCGGGGGTCTGGCCCGGGCGCGGGGGGTCTGGGCCTGGCCGTGGAGGGTTTGGGCCTCGGCGCGGGGCGCGGGCTCAGCTGGTCTGCGAGCGGAAGGCCATCTCCCGGGCCGCCTCCAAGTAGGCGAGGGCACCGCTGGAACCGGGATCGTAGGTCATCACCGACTGCCCGTAGCTGGGCGCTTCGGAGACCCGCACGCTGCGCGGGATGATGGACTGCAGCACCACGTCGCCGAAGTGGCTGCGGACTTCCTCGGCCACCTGTGAGGCCAGCCGGGTCCGGCCGTCATACATGGTGAGCAGGATGGTGGAGATGGCCAGCCCCGGGTTCAGGTGGCTTTTCACCAGATCCACGGTGCGCAGCAACTGCTCAAGGCCTTCCAGTGCGTAGTACTCGCACTGGATCGGGATGAGCACCTCCGCCGCAGCGACCAGGGCATTGACGGTGAGCAGCCCGAGCGACGGCGGGCAGTCGATCAGGATGTAATCAAGCTGTGACTCATCGTAGGAGGCCAGGGCGCGGGACAGCCTGCCCTCCCTGGCCACCATCGGGACCAGTTCGATCTCCGCGCCGGCCAGATCGATGGTGGCGGGCGCGCAGTACAGCAGCGGGATGTCGTCAACCGCGCGGATGATCCCGACCAGCGGCTGATCATCGACCAGCACGTGGTAGATCGACGTGGTGCCGGCCCGGTGCTCGACATCGAGCGCGGTGGACGCGTTGCCCTGCGGGTCCAGGTCGATGACCAGCACACGGGAACCGTGCTGGGCCAGCGCGGCGGCCAGGTTGACGGCCGTGGTGGTCTTGCCCACGCCACCCTTCTGGTTGGCGATCGTGATCACCCGGCAGGCGGCCGGCCGGGGCCAGGCCCGCTCCCGGGTGCTGCCCGCGCCGGGGTTGCGAGCCGGATCACCGCTGGGCGGGCCGTCCGGCTGCCGCGCCACGGGAATCACCATCTCGGGGTGGCCGCCCACGGCGACGTTCCCGGCCATGCTGCTGCCCTCGCTCACCACGTCTCCCTGCTCGCCAGTGCCCCGAGCGACCGGTCCCCGGCGCCGTCCCATGTCCCCCCCGATTCCGTTGGCATGCGCGGTGGTCACCGGCGCCCCGTCGGCCGGCCAGCCGAGACCGTGCGGGGAACCGGCGGCCGTGGCCTCATCTGGCCATCCCAAGCCGCCCGCGGAAGCCATCGCCGCGCTCCTCCCTGCTCCACGCAGTCTGGTCCGCTAGCGGCCAGCGATCAGCCGCACGATTGTCGCAGCGCGATCGACCCTACCGTCCCCGACCCGCACTACGGTTACCTCTCGCATACCCAGCCGGCGTAGCACCGGCCGGGCCTCGGCGACCTCCTGGTCCGCGGTCGCTCCCTTGATAGCTAGTATCAGGCCGCCGGGCCGCACCAGGCCCGCGGCTAGCCCGGCCAGCCGGCCCAGTGGCGCCACCGCGCGCGCGGTGACCACGTCGGCGTCAACCCGACCAGCCACTTCCTCGGCACTGACCCGGAGCACGCTTGCGTTGCCCAGGCGCAGGTCAGCCACGCACTGGGTGAGAAATTTCGCCCGCCGCTCCATCCGCTCCAGCAGGGTCACCTGGACATCGGGCAGCAGCAGGGCCAGCACGATGCCCGGCAGTCCGGCGCCGGAACCCAGGTCCACCAGGGTCGATGGGCTGGGCACCAGGTCGGTGAGGGCGGCGCAGTTCAGCACGTGCCGGGTCCACAGCCGGGGCACCTCACGGGGGCCCAGCAAACCCCAGGCCACCCCCGGCCCGGCCAGCATCCGAACGTACTGCTCGGCGGCGGGCAGCGCGGCCCCGAACACCGGCACCGCCTCGGCCGGCGGATCCGGCACCGCGGCGGCGGGAACCGCGTCCAAGCTCACCGCGGGTCAGCTAACCGGGAACACGACCACCCTGCGGTTCGGCTCCTCGCCCTCGGACTCACTGCGCAGCCCGGCGGCCGCGACCGCATCGTGCACGACCTTCCGCTCGAACGGGGTCATCGCTTCCAGCCGGCGCGGCACCCCACTGGCCCGGACCTCTTCGGCGGCGTCCGTGCCCAGTTCGGTCAGTTCGGACCGGCGGTGGGCCCGGTAGCCGCCGACGTCGAGCATGATCCGGGTGCGGCTGCCGGTCTGCCGGTGCACCGCCAGCCGGGTCAGCTCCTGCAGCGCTTCGAGAACCTCGCCGCGCGGCCCGATGAGCTCTTCCAGCGTGGCACCGACCACGGAGACCACGGCCCGGTCGCCCTCCACGTCCATGTCGATGTCGCCATCGAGGTCGGCGACGTCGAGGAGCCCCTCCACATAGTCGGCCGCGATCTCGCTCTCCTGCTCGAGGTCGGCCGGGTTCACGGCCGGCTCGGCCGCGGCCTCGTCGTCGCCCTCGGCCGCAGCGTCCTCAGCATCGTCCGCGGCCGCAGCGTCCTCAGCATCGTCCGCGGCCGCATCGTCGGCCACGTCCGTGAGCCCGTCAGCGTCGTGATCCAGACCCGGGTCAACCCGGGCAGCACTGTCCGCCTCGTCCCCCGCCAATGCCTGGCCTGCGATATCACCGCTGGTAACGGTGCCCGCATTGTCCGGTTGGCTCACGACCGGGTCCCTCCTCGTTCGGGGTCAGTGCATCCTGGCACGGCCGCGCGTGGGGCTGGCCGGGCCTTCGCTCTACCGCTTGCCCGAGCGCCGGCTTCGCGACTGGCGCACCGGCTGCTGCCTGACGATCTTAGCCTCGGGCTCGGCCGCCGGGGCCGGCTCAGGCTCAGCCTTGCTGCCCTTGACGAAGCGCAGCAGGCCGCCACCACCGCTGTTCCCATTCGAGCTGGTCCCCTTGGCGGCGGCCGGGCCGGACGCCGCCTTCGCGGGCTTGGCCGGCTTGGCCGGCGCACCCTTGGCCGGCGCACTCTTGGCGGGCGCAGCCTTGCCCGACCCACCGGACGGCTGCTTCGCGGCCGGCTTGCGCAGCTGGTTAATCGGCTGCTTGGCCGCCTGCCCGGACGGCGCCGCCGACGTCTTGGCGGACTGGCCACCAGCTGGCGTTCGGCTGGATTGTGCTGCGGTCTTGGCGGACGAGCTGGTCGCGGCGGGCGCGGCCTTGGCCTGCTGCTGACGAGCCGCAGCCCGGCCGGCCGCGGTCACGCTGCTGCCGGTCTTGGCCGCGGGCGCACCGCCACCCTGCTTGCCGCCGGCTCCAGCCGCGGCACCGGCGGGCACCGGCGGCGGGAACCGCTTGAACAGCACGTACTGCTGGCCGAGCGTCCACAGGTTGGTGGTCACCCAGTACATGACCAGCCCGTACTGCCAGTACAGGCCGGACAGCGCGAACACCGGCACGATGTACTGCATCATCTTCTGCGACGACGCCATCGGGTTGTCCGGGTCCATCTGCGGGGTCATGCCGCGCTTCATGCTCTGCCGCACGGTCATGAACGTGGTCGTCGCGCTGACCACGACGGTGAGCAGGATGACGATGCGCTGCTCGGTATCGAGCGGGAAGAACGTGGGCGGGAGAAGCTTGGACAGCAGCCGGTCCGCGACGGTGACACCCAGGATGTGTGCGGTCTGCGCGCTGTGCACGACGGCCGGGGTGAGGCCGTACTTGGGTTCGTCCAGGGAGATCGCGCGGAGCACGCCGAACAACGCGAAGAACACCGGGAGCTGGGCCACCACCGGGAGGCACCCGGCCAGTGGGTTGGCCCCGTTCTCCCGGTACAGCTTCATCGTTTCTTCGTTGAGCTTTTGCTTGTCGCCTTTGTACTTCTTCTTCAGCTCGGCGACCTGCGGCGCGAGCGCGGTCATCTTCCTGGTCGCGTGCATCTGCTTGATGAACAGCGGCACCAGGATCAGCCGCATGATGATCACCAGGAAGATGATGGTCAGGGCCCAGGCCCACCCGCTGGACGGGCCGAACATCGCCCCGAACAGAGCATGCAGGCGCATGATCACCCAGGCGACCGCCTCATAGAGCGGATCGAGCAGCGGGATACTCACGAACTAGCTCCTTGCGATGGGGGCGACAGCCTGGCTCGGCGTGGCGGCACCGGGTCGTAACCGCCGGGGTGGAACGGATGACAGCGACCGATCCGGCAAACCGCCAGCCAGGCGCCGCGCAGCGCGCCATGCTCGCGCACCGCCTCCAGGGCATAAGCACTGCACGACGGCGCGAACCGGCACCTGGCGCCCAGCAACGGGCTGATGAACCGGCGGTACCCACCGATCAGCCAGAGCAGGACGGCAGCAGCAGCCGACGGCGCACGCCGTCCGGCTACGCTCGTCCCGGCTGAGCTGGTCATGGGCTCAGCGCCCCCACCTGCCGCCGGAGCAATGTGTCGATCACCAAGTCGAGTTCGGCGGCGAGTTCCGACTGGCGCGCGGTCGCGGCCCGCGGATTCGCACGGACCACAAGAAGGCTACCTGCCGGCAGCGAGTTGAGCCGACTTCGGACCAGTTCGCGCAGCCGCCTGCGCACCTTATTACGGACGACCGCGCCGCCGACCGCGCGGCTGACGACGAAGCCCGCCCGGGGCGGCTCCGGATCATCCGCCCGGACCAGCAGATGCCCGGTCAGCAGCGAGCGGCCGGTCCGGCTGCCGCCCCGGATGGCGGCGGAGAAGTCGTCACGCCGCCGGATCCGGGCCGCTGCGGGAAGCAAGGCTAACCTCGCGTCGGCGCAAGCTGGTCAGGCACTGAGCCGCGCGCGGCCCTTACGCCGCCGCGCGGCCAGGACGGCACGGCCGGCCCGGGTCCGCATGCGCAGCCGGAACCCGTGCGTCTTAGCACGCCGACGGTTGTTCGGCTGGAACGTACGCTTGCTCACGAGAACTCCAGGTAACGGACTTTTGCTCCGCTCGACTCATCGGCGCGGGCTCGGCCGCACGAGACGAGCGTTAAGCGCGCATGCGGGCTGAACCACTGGTCGAGTGGCAGGGTCTGTTCACGTTACGCGCACCGCTGGGCACGGGTCAAACCAGCGGGCAGCCGGAACGGACGTTTGCGCAGCGCCCGCCGGCCGAGGAGCCTAGGCTGTGGAAAACTAGTCCGGCAGGGGGAAGCCGGCACGCGGGACACCGCCCCTTCGGCGGGCGCCAGGTTCCGCGCGATCCGTGCACACCGCGATATCCGGCGTGCACAAGCTGTGGACAAAGCTGTTGATCAGATGTGGGGGGCGCGAGGGGTGAACAACAAGTGAGCGAAACAGACCTCGCGGAGGTATGGGCCCGGTCGCTGGAAGAACTCGCCACGATGCAGATCGAGCCGCATCAGCGGGCGTGGCTCAAGCTGACCCGCCCGCTCGGGCTGGTCGAGAACACGGCGCTGATCGCCACGCCCAACGAGTTCGTCAAGGAACAGCTGGAGACCCGGCTGCGCGCGCTGATCACGCACGCGCTGTCCCGGGAGCTGGGCCGCAGCATCCAGCTGGCGGTGACGGTCGATCCGACCGCGATTTCGGCGGCCACCTCGTTCCCGGCCGCGCCGCCGGCCGGCGTGCCCGCGCCTGGCCCGGGGCCGGACGGCCAGGACGAGCCGGGTCCCGCCGTGCCGCGGCAGGCGGGCGGCCCGGAGGCCGGCCACGGCACGCTCACTATCGGCCCGCTCGGCGGCGGCCCGTTCGACCCGCTGGCCGACCGCAGGCAGCACACTGGGCCCATCAACACCGGTCATCTCAACACGGGCCCGCCGCGGCCGACCCAGGCCCGGCTCAACCCGAAGTACACGTTCGAGACGTTCGTCATCGGGTCCAGCAACCGGTTCGCCCATGCCGCCGCGGTGGCGGTGGCCGAGGCGCCGGCCAAGGCCTATAACCCGCTGTTCGTCTACGGCGACTCCGGGCTGGGCAAGACCCACCTGCTGCACGCGATCGGGCACTACGCGCAGAGCCTGTACCAGGGGGTGAAGGTCCGCTACGTGAGCTCGGAAGAGTTCACCAACGACTTCATCAACATGATCCGGGACGGCAAGCAGGACGGGTTCCGCCGCCGGTACCGCGACGTCAACGTGCTGCTGGTGGACGACATTCAGTTCCTGGAGAACAAGGAAGGCACCCAGGAGGAGTTCTTCCACACCTTCAACACGCTGCATAACGCCAGCAAGCAGATCGTGATATCCAGCGACCGCGCGCCCAAGCGGCTGGTCACCCTGGAGGACCGGCTGCGCTCCCGGTTCGAGTGGGGGCTGATCACCGACGTGCAGCCGCCGGAGCTGGAGACCCGGATCGCGATCCTGCGCAAGAAGGCGGTCCAGGAGGGGCTGAACGCGCCGCCTGAGGCACTCGAGTACATCGCCTCGCGGATCTCCACCAACATCCGGGAACTGGAAGGCGCGCTGATCCGGGTGACCGCGTTCGCCAGCCTGAACCGGCAGTCGGTGGATCTGCAATTGGCCGAGATCGTGCTCAAGGACCTGATCCCGGAGGCGCAGGGCCCGGAGATCACCGCCGCCACGATCATGGGCCAGACCGCGTCCTACTTCGGGCTGTCCATCGACGACCTGTGCGGCACCTCCCGGTCCCGGGTGCTGGTCACCGCCCGGCAGATCGCGATGTACCTGTGCCGCGAGCTCACCGACCTGTCGCTGCCCAAGATTGGCCAGCAGTTCGGCGGCCGCGACCACACGACGGTTATGCATGCGGACCGGAAGATCCGGAATCTGATGGCCGAGCGCCGGTCTATCTACAACCAGGTAACCGAACTCACCAACCGAATCAAACAGCAGGCGCGGTCCGGGTGAACAAGCACAGAACAGCGTCGGCTGTAACAATGGGTACACACAGGCTGTGGAAATCCCTGTGGACAGGCTTGGGACTATCAGGGGACAACGCCGCTAAAGCGGTGGGCGCCGACTGGGGAATCTGGCGGAATCGGCCGGCCGTCCCCAGCACATCCCCCGCGACACACCTGCGCCGCACAGCCCCTGTGGACCCGAATCCGGTGTCTGAGCTGGGAATACGCGTGCTGTCCCCAGCGTCCACCGACCCTATTGCGACTACGTTCTTGTATCTCAATGAGAAATCAACTACGCAACAGGCAGGCCGTGCGGTCAGCACACCAGGAAGCCTGCTGTGCCATACCCACTCCCGGGATACCCACCCGGCAGGCAGCTTGAAACCGGCCGTCTTGGCGACGGATCGCACATTCATCAGAAGGGGAGGCAGGTTCCTGTGAAGATCCAGGTGGAACGCGACGTGCTGGCCGAGGCCGTGGCCTGGACCGCCCGGGCGCTGCCGGCCCGGCCCGCCGTCCCGGTGCTGGCGGGCATCCGGCTGCAGGCGGCCGGGGACCTGACCTTGTCCAGCTTCGACTACGACGTGTCCGCCCAGGCGACGGTGCCGGTCGCCGTGGAGGAGGACGGCGACCTGCTGGTCTCCGGGCGGCTGCTGGCCGAGATCACCCGCAGCCTGCCGGCCCGGCCGGTGGAGATCAACTCGGACGGCGCGCGCGCCACGCTGACCTGCGGCAGCGCCACGTTCACCCTGCTCACCATGCCGTCCGAGGATTACCCGTCGCTGCCCGCGATGCCGCCGGCGGCCGGGTCCATCGGCAGTGACGCGTTCGCGTCCGCGGTCAGCCAGTCGGCCACCGCGGCCGGCCGGGACGACACGCTGCCCGCGCTGACCGGCGTGCGGATCGAGATCGACGGCGAGACGCTCACCCTGGTATCCACCGACCGGTACCGGCTGGCCGTCCGCGAGCTGCGCTGGACTCCGGCCCGGCCGGACCTGTCGGCCGCCGTGCTGGTGCCGGCCCGCGCGCTGGCCGAGACCGCGCGGGCGCTCACCGCCGGCGCCGAGGTGTCCATCGCGCTGGCCCTGCCCGGCGAGGAAGGCGCCGGCGGCGAAGGGATGATCGGCTTCGAGGAGCCGGCCGGCGCACCACCACCCGGCTGCTCGGCGGCGACTTCCCGCGCTACCAGTCGCTGCTGCCCAACCAGGTCAACTCCGTGGCCGAGCTGGCGGCCGGGCCGTTCGCCGAGGCGGTCAAGCGGGTCGCCCTGGTGGCCGAGCGGAACACCGCGGTCCGGCTGTCGTTCTCCCCGGGCCAGCTGGTGCTGGAGGCCGGCACCGGCGACGAGGCCCAGGCGGTCGAGGTCATCGAGGCCAGCTTCGAGGGTGACGACATCCAGATCGCGTTCAACCCGCAGTACCTGCTGGACGGGCTGACCGCGCTGGATTCCGACGTGGCCCGGATCGCGTTCACCGAGTCGGGGAAGCCCGCGCTGATCACCGGCAAGCCGGCCCCGGACGAGCAGCCCGACTACCGCTACCTGCTGATGCCGATCCGCCTGGGTTCCTGACCAGCCGAGTAGCCTGCTCGTGTGCACCTGACCCGCCTCGCGCTCACCGACTTCCGGTGCTATGCCGCGGTGGACCTCAGCCTCGGCCCGGGGGTGAGCACGCTGATCGGACAGAACGGGCAGGGCAAGACCAACCTGGTGGAGGCGGCCGGGTATGTCGCCACCCTGGGCAGCCACCGGGTGAGCAGCGACGCGCCGCTGGTCCGGCAGGGCGCGGAACGCGCCATCGTGCGCGCCGCGGTCAGCTCCGCGGAGCGCGATTCGCTGGTCGAGCTCGAGATCAACCCGGGCCGGGCCAACCGGGCCCGGGTGAACCGGGTCCCGGTGCCGCGGCCGCGCCAGGTGCTCGGCATCCTGCGCACCGTGCTGTTCGCCCCGGAAGACCTGGCGCTGGTCAAGGGAGATCCGGACCAGCGCCGCCGGTACCTGGACGAGCTGCTGGTGGCGGCGGCGCCCCGGTACGCGGCGGTGCGCTCCGACTACGAGCGTGTGGTCAAGCAGCGCACCGCACTGCTGAAATCCGGCCGGGCGCACCGGCTGCCGGAGGGCGCGCTGGAGACCTGGAACGAGCACCTGGTGCGCAACGGGGTGGAGTTGCTGGCCGGGCGGCTGGGGCTCACGGGGTCGCTGCGCCCGCTGGTGACCAAGGCCTACGCTGCGGTGTCCGGCGAGGACGGCGCGGCCGGGATTAATTACCGTCAACGGGGCGTTGACAATACTGAGGGAGAAACCACAGACCGCGAGGTGCTGGCGGCCCGGCTCCGGGACACGCTGGCCCGTGTCCGGTCCGAAGAACTCGACCGGGGTGTCTGCCTGGCCGGCCCGCACCGTGACGACCTGGAGCTGACCATCGGCTCGCTGCCCGCCCGGGGTTATGCCAGCCATGGCGAGTCCTGGTCGATGGCGCTGGCGCTCCGGCTGGCCGCCTACGAACTGCTCCGGGCGGACGGCGGGGATCCGGTGCTGCTGCTCGACGACGTGTTCGCCGAACTGGACACCGCCCGCCGCGACCGGCTGGCCCGGCTGGTGGCCGGGGCCGAGCAGGTGCTGGTCACCGCCGCGGTACCGGCGGACGTGCCGGACAGCCTGACCGGGGTCCGGTTCGACGTGGCCGACGGTACGGTGCGCCGTGCCGGGTAACACTGGGCCGGGTAACACTGGGCCGGGTGACCCGGACCGCGCGCAGCGCGCCCGCGACGCATTGGCCCAGGCCAAAGCGGATGCTAAGGCACGAGGCGACACGCCCATCGCGGGCAGGTCGGCTAAGCAGCCGGCGGCCGAGACACCAGCTGGCGTTCGAAAGAAACGTCCCCGGCGGGACGATCCGCAGCCGTTGCGCGCGGCGCTCGGCGGGCTGCTGCGGGACCAGGGCTGGCAGGTTCAGGCCGCGGTGGGGTCGGTGTTCGGCCGGTGGCCGGAGATCGTCGGCGCCGAGCTGGCCGCGCACACCAAGCCGGACCGGCTGGACGGCGACGAACTCGTGGTCATCGCCGACTCGACGGCCTGGGCCACCCAGGTCCGCTGGCTGGCCAAGGACCTGATCCGCACGCTCAACGCGGAACTCGGCAACGGCACGGTCAGCACGGTGAAAATCCGCGGCCCGGAGCAGCCCCGGCGGCCCGGCGAATGGCGGGTCCGAGGTAGTCGCGGGCCACGCGACACGTACGGCTGAGACTGAGGGTTCTCCCAGGTAAAATGGGACTGCGCCCGGGGGCTGCTATAGCCGAACAGGCCGTTGTGCCCTGCAGCGCATTATCTATGCTCAAGAGGAGCTTGCTCTTGTCTTACGACGCACGGTCGATCACGGTCCTGGAGGGCCTTGAGGCGGTACGCAAGCGTCCCGGTATGTACATCGGCTCTACCGGCGAGCGCGGCCTGCACCATCTCGTCCAGGAAGTTGTGGACAACGCGGTTGACGAAGCGCTGGCCGGGTTCTGTGACCGCATTGACGTCACGCTGCTGGCTGACGGTGGAGTCCGGGTGGCCGACAACGGCCGCGGCATCCCGGTCGATGAGCACCCGGTGGAAAGGCGTCCCGCGGTCGAGGTGGTGCTGACCACGCTGCACGCGGGCGGCAAGTTCGACAGCCAGTCCTACGCGGTGTCCGGCGGCCTGCACGGGGTGGGCGTGTCGGTGGTGAACGCGCTGGCCTCCCGGTTCGACGTGGAGGTGCTCCGGGACGGGTTCGTCTGGCGGCAGAGCTACCAGGCCAGCGAGCCAGCGGGCCCGCTGACCCGGGGCGAGCCGACCGAGGAGACCGGCACCATCATCACGTTCTGGCCGGATGCCGACATCTTCGAGACCACCGACTGGGACTACGAGACGCTGCGGCGACGGCTGCAGGAGATGGCGTTCCTGAACCGCGGCCTGGAGATCAACCTGACCGACGAGCGCCCGGAGCACGAGGCGACCGGGAACGGCGACGAGCCGGGCCAGCCGCGGTCGGTGCGCTATTGCTACGAGGGCGGCATCGCCGACTTCGTCCGGTACCTGAACGCGTCCAAGGAGCCGGTGCACGCCAGCGTCATCGACTTCGGTGAGGAAGGCGACGGGATCTCGGCCGAGATCGCCATGCAGTGGAACAGCAGCTACGCGGAGTCGGTGCACACGTTCGCCAACACGATCAACACGGCCGAGGGCGGCACCCACGAGGAAGGCTTCCGGGCCGCGCTGACCACGATCGTGAACAACTACGCCCGGGACCAGAAGCTGGTCCGGGACAAGGACGAGCGGCTGAGCGGCGAGGACGTGCGCGAGGGACTCGCCGCGATCATCCACGTCAAGCTGTCCAACCCGCAGTTCGAGGGCCAGACCAAGACCAAGCTGGGCAACACCGAGGCCAAGTCGTTCGTGCAGAAGGCGGTCAACGACCACCTGCGGGACTGGTTCGACCGCAACCCGGGCGAGGCCAAGGACATCATCACCAAGGCCAGCCAGGCGGCCCGGGCCCGGATCGCCGCCCGGCAGGCCCGCGACCTGACCCGGCGCAAGGGCCTGCTGGAGAGCAGTTCACTGCCCGGGAAGCTGGCTGACTGCCAGTCCGGGGACCCGGAGCTGTCCGAGATCTTCGTGGTCGAGGGCGACTCGGCCGGCGGTTCGGCCAAGCAGGGCCGCAACCCCGAGTTCCAGGCCATCCTGCCGATCCGCGGCAAGATCCTGAACGTGGAGAAGGCGCGGATCGACCGGGTGCTGAAGAACAACGAGGTGCAGGCGCTGATCACCGCGCTGGGCACCGGCATCCACGACGACTTCGACATCACCAAGCTGCGCTACCACAAGATCATCCCAATGGCGGACGCGGACGTGGACGGGCAGCACATCACCACGCTGCTGCTCACCCTGCTGTTCCGGTTCATGAAGCCGCTGATCGAAGCGGGGCACGTCTACCTGGCCCAGCCGCCGCTGTACAAGATCAAGTGGGAGGGCCGCGGGGTCAAGTCCGAGTACGCCTACTCGGACCGGGAGCGGGACGCGCTCATCGAAGCCGGCATCGCCGAGGGGCGCCGGGATCCCCGGACCCGCGACGGCGTGCAGCGCTTCAAGGGCCTGGGCGAGATGAACGCCACCGAGCTGTGGGACACCACCATGAACCCGGATAAGCGGGTGCTCAAGCAGGTGACGGTGGACGACGCGGCGCAGGCGGATGAGCTGTTCACCGTGCTGATGGGCGAGGACGTGGAAGCACGCCGGGCGTTCATTCAGCGCAACGCCAAGGACGTCAGGTTCCTCGACATCTGACGAGACATCTGACGGGCGGCACACGCACGGCCACGGGGACGCCCGTGGCCACAGGAGAGGTTGTTACACGTGACTGAGCTGGACACCACCGGGGGCGGCCGGGACCGGACCGAGCCGGTCGACATCCAGGTGGAGATGCAGCGCAGCTACATCGACTACGCGATGTCGGTCATCGTCGGCCGGGCGCTGCCCGACGTGCGCGACGGCCTCAAGCCGGTGCACGTCCGCATCCTGTGGGCGATGTACGACGGGGGCTACCGGCCGGACCGGGGCTACTTCAAGTGCTCCCGCGTGGTCGGCGACGTGATGGGCCAGTACCATCCGCACGGCGACTCGGCCATCTACGACGCGCTGGTCCGGATGGCCCAGCCATGGTCGATGCGGATGCCGCTGATCGACAGCCAGGGCAACTTCGGCTCGCCGGGCAACGACCCGCCGGCCGCCATGCGGTACACCGAGTGCCGCCTGGCCCCGCTGGCCATGGAGATGCTCCGGGACATCGACAAGGACACCGTCAACTTCCGGCCCAACTACGACGGCCGGACGCCGGAGCCCACCGTGCTGCCCAGCCGGTTCCCGAACCTGCTGGTCAACGGGTCGCAGGGCATCGCGGTCGGGATGGCCACCAACATCCCCACGCACAACCTGCGCGAAGTGGCCGCCGGGGTGCGGTGGTTCCTGGACAACTTCGAGGCCACCGACGAGGAACTGCTCGAAGCGCTGATCGAGCGGGTCAAGGGCCCGGACTTCCCGACCCGCGGGCTGATCGTCGGCCGCCGCGGCATCGAGGACGCGTACCGGACCGGCCGCGGCTCGATCACCATGCGCGGCGTGGTGGACATCGACGAGGACGCCCGCGGCCGCGCCTGCCTGATCGTCAGCGAGCTGCCCTACCAGGTCAACCCGGACAACCTGGCCTCGAAGATCGCCGAACTGGTGCGGGACGGCAAGGTCAGCGGCATCGCCGACGTCCGGGACGAGAGCAGCGGCCGTACCGGCCAGCGGCTGGTCATCGTGCTGAAGCGGGACGCGGTGGCCAAGGTCGTGCTGAACAACCTGTACAAGCACACTCAGCTCCAGGACACGTTCGGCGCCAACATGCTCGCCCTGGTCAACGGCGTGCCGCGCACGCTGCGGCTGGACCAGATGATCCGGCACTGGGTCACGCACCAGATCGAGGTCGTCGTCCGGCGGACCCGGTACCTGCTGCGCCAGGCCCAGGAGCGGGCGCACATCGTCCGCGCGCTGCTCAAGGCGATCGACCGGATCGACGAGGTGATCGCGCTGATCCGGGGCAGCGAGTCGGCCGCGGTCGCCCAGCAGGGCTTGATGCAGCTGCTGGACATCGACGAGGTCCAGGCCCGGGCCATCCTGGACATGCAGCTGCGCCGGCTGGCCGCCCTGGAGCGGCAGGCGCTGGCCGACGAGTACGAAGAGCTGATGGCGAAGATCGCCGACTACGAGGCCATCCTGGCCTCGCCGGAGCGGCAGCGGCAGATCGTCGGCGACGAACTCGGCGAGATCGTGGACCGGTACGGCGACGAGCGGCGCACCCGGATCATCCCCTACGACGGCGACGTGACCGACGAGGACCTGATCGCCGAAGAGGACGTGGTCGTCACGATCACGCGCGGTGGCTACGCCAAGCGGACCAAGACCGACCTGTACCGGGCGCAGCGCCGTGGCGGCAAGGGAGTGCGCGGCGCCCAGCTGCGCACCGACGACATCGTCGATCACTTCTTCGTCACCACCACGCACCGGTGGATCCTGTTCTTCACCAACAAGGGCCGGGTGTACCGGGCCAAGGCCTACGAGCTGCCGGACACGGCGCGGGACGCCCGCGGCCAGCACGTGGCCAACCTGCTGGCGTTCCAGCCGGACGAGCGGATCGCCGAGGTGCTGGCCATCCAGGACTACACGGTGGCGCCGTACCTGGTCATCGCGACCCGCACCGGGATGGTGAAGAAGTCGCTGCTGACCGCGTTCGACTCGGCCCGGTCCGGCGGCATCATCGCGATCAACCTGCGCGACGACGACGAGGTCATCGCGGCCCGGCTGGTCTCCCCCGAGGATGACCTGCTGCTGGTCAGCCGCAAGGCCCAGGCCATCCGGTTCCACGCCACCGACGAGGCGCTGCGGCCGATGGGCCGGGACACCTCGGGCGTGATCGGCATGCGGTTCACCGACGGTGACGAACTGCTCGACATGCACGTGCTGCGCAACGGGGCCGACGTCATGGTGGCCACCGGCGGCGGGTACGCCAAGCGGACTCCGGCCGATCAGTACCCGGTGCAGGGCCGCGGCGGCCGCGGCGTGCTCACGGCCAGGATCACCGACTCGCGCGGCGAACTGGTCGGCGCGCTGATGGTGCACCCGGAGGACGAGGTGTTCGCGATCACTTCGTCCGGCGGCGTCATCCGCACCTCGGCCGGGGAGGTCAAGCTGTCCGGTCGGCAGACCATGGGCGTGCGGCTGATGAACCTGGCCCCCGGGGACAGCGTGGTGGCCATCGCGCGCAATGCTGAAGCGCTGGGCGAGGTAGAAACCGGGGTGGAAACCGGGGTGGAAACCGGGGTGGAAACCGGGGTGGAAACCGGGGTGGAAACCGGTGCTGACCTGCCCGAGACCAGTACTGAAGAGCCCGAGGGTGAGGCGGAGACCGAGCCGGGTAGCTAAAGTCACGGTGCGGTGACGGGAGGGGCATCACCGCCATTCGGAGATAACCTCGTAGGAAAGCTGCTCGAGGAGGACGGGGTGGATCAACGCGCGGAACCGCCGTCGTGGCTGCCTGAAGGGGCTCAGCCGAAGACGGGCGCGGGTGCTGACGTGCGCAGCCCCGATGCTGATCAGGCGGGCGAGGCAGCGTCCAGTGGTACCACTGGGTACAGCGGTGCGACTGAGTACAGCTTTGACGGGGAATCCTCTTATTCGAACGGCTCGGATTACCCGGAGCCCACGTCTTATTCGGAGCCGAAGCCTTACCCGGAGTCGGCGTCTTATTCCGAGCCGACGTCCCAGGTGCCGCCGTATCCGGCGCAACTGTCCGAGACGCCCGCCAGCCAGCTGGGCCAGTCAGACGAGCAGGACGGCCAGACCGGCACGTTCAGCGCGATCCCGCGGGGCCGGTACCTGGCCGGCGCCGCGGCCGCGCTGCCCGGCAAGGCCAAGCCGGCCAAACCGGCCAAAGCGGCCAAGACCAGCAAGCCAGCCGCCCAGGTCGCGGGGCGCCGGGCCGATCTGGTCGTCGCCCGGCTGGAGCCCTGGTCGGTGATGAAGTTCAGCTTCCTCATGTCGCTGGTGGCCTGGGTGGTGCTGTTCGTGGCCGTGGCGTTCCTCTACTTCACCCTGTCCAGCCTGGGCGTGTTCACCTCGATCGAGCACACGCTGAGCAGCGTGACGTCGAGTAACAATTCGTCCGGGATGAACCTGAACCACTGGTTCTCGGCGTCCCGCATCCTCGGCTACACGATGCTGCTCGGCGCGGTGAACATCATCCTGATCACGGCGCTGTGCACCGTCGGTTCCATGATTTACAACCTGGTCACCCACCTGGGCGGCGGGATCGAGGTCACGCTGCGGGAGACTGACTGACGGGAGATTGCCTGAACGGGTCACCCACAGAATGCGATAACCTATCCCGGCGGTGTTTGACGTCAGTGTCCGCCGCAAGGGCGTATAGCTCAGTCGGTTAGAGCGCTTCCCTGATAAGGAAGAGGTCCCAGGTTCAAGTCCTGGTACGCCCACCCACGTCACAGCCCTAACCGCCGCCGGGCCGGCCGAGTTAGCTGTCGGTGTATGAGGGCCAGTGGTCTGCTGCCCACTCCGGCCAGCCCGGCCACCCCGCTGGCGGGTCGGGGACTTCACCGCCGCCGAGTTCGGTGGCGTCCGGCACCTGGAACTGCTCCCGCCATTGGTCCACGTCGGCCTCGCTCATCGGGAACGTCTGATCGGGCGTCGTCGCCTGGCGGTGCGCGATCCGGGCGAGCTGGACGTCTTTGTCCACAGGCAGATAGACCACCTGGCAGGATGCCCCGGCCGATCGGGCCAGCCAGCGCAGTGCCGATCGTTCATCGCGGCCCGAGAGCCCGTAGTCGAGCACGACGCTGGTGCCCAGCCGCAGCGCCTGCAGGGCGACCGAGATGAGCCGCCCTTCGAGCACCCAGCGCTTGCCGCCGGCCATCGAGTCGCCGAACAGCGGGATCATCCAGCTATCCGGGGTCAGTCGTAGTGCCCGGTTCGCCGCGGCGAGCTCTCTGGCCCGGGTGGTCTTCCCGGCGCCGGGCAGACCGACTATCAGAAGCATGGCGGCGGATGTGAATCGAAATGCTGCGACTGAGACATGACTCCCCTGATCAGGCAGGACGACCCGGAAGGACACTGATCCGGCGGTACGTCCGGGCACTGACCCCCGACAGGGGCAGGCAAATGAGGCCGCGGTTTACGGCAGCCTCGGTACCGCCGCTAAGCGGCGGTTCGGATAGTCATGGCAGTGCAGCAGCACACGAGCTCACCATAGCCGAGAGGGTCGGCGGGAGCCGCCAGCCAGCAGCCCGGTTAGGCACCACCGCAACGTGCGCACGTAACCCTAGTACCCCCGGCAAGGCGGTCAAACGAGTCGTCAAAGGGGCGTCACGATCTGTAATGCTGGTGCGCCGGACCGGGAATGCCCACTCGCCGTTCTCTGGCATTATCGAAGGGTGAGTAGCCCTGCACTGGACAGCCTGGCCCAAACCGCCTACGAGGCCCATCGCAGCGCCCATCCTGGCGAGCTGCCGCCCTGGGACGAGGCCCCGGAGCCGGAACGTCAGGCCTGGAAGGTGGCCGTGTCCGCGGTGGCCGGGCAGACCGGGATGACCCTGGCCGACACCGCGCCGAGCCAGTCGCTGCACGTCGAGGTGGGCCGGGACCGGCACATCTTCCACACCAACTTCACCGCCGGGCGGTCGGGCACGTTGCTCATCATCGACGACTTCGCGTCCGGCCAGCACGCCCGGTTCCAGGTCGCGCACGGGTTCTGGTACGTCGAGGACCTCGGCTCGAAGAACGGCACCTGGCTGAACGGCCGCCGCATCCACGCGCCGCAGCGGCTGAAGAAGGGCGACAAGGTCAAGATCGGGCACACCACCGTGGTGATCGCCCTGATGACGACAGCCTCCTGAGTCACTGGCGCAGCGGCATCACCAGCCGAGTTCCCTGAGCCGTTCATCGCCGATGCCGAAATAGTGCCCCACCTCGTGGATCACCGTGCGGCGGACCTGCTCGACCACCTCGTCCGGGGTATTGCAGATCGCGCAGATAGCCAGCCGGTAAATGGTGATCCGGTCCGGCAGCACCCCGGCGTACTGGGTGGTCCGGCTGGTCAGCGGCACCCCCTGATACAGGCCGAGCAGTCCGGGCGGGCCCGGGCCGTTCTCCACGGTGACGGCCACGTTGGCGATCAGCCGGCCCAGGTCTTCCGGCAGACTGTCCAGCGCGGCCGCGACCATCTCCTCGAAGCGCTCCGGCTCGACGTCGATCACGCATCCATTGTCTGCTGGCCGGCGGGCCCGGAATGTGCTGATCGTCACCCTGTCCGGGGTGCTGGTGGCGTTCTGCGGGCTGCCCGCCCGGCTGTTCGTCTTCCCGGCTGCTAGCGGCCACGTGTACGTGATGACCGCGTCGATCCCGTGGAAACTGTGGCCGTACGAGCTGGCCTACGAGTGGGGGGCTACGGTCAAGGCGCTGGTGTTCAACCGCAGCTGCTGATAAGAGATCACTTAATCCGCGTTCGCCTGCGGCCGGCAGACGAATTAGCATCGGGACCATGAGTGATCAGCCGGATGAGGCGCTGGGTGTGCTCCGCGGCATCTGGGCCGCCCAGGGGCAGACGCTGGACGTCGGTGAGGACGGCGACACCAAGGCCTGCAAGCGGATGGCGGACGTCAACTTCGACGGGCTGGCCGCCGAGGATGAGGACCTGCGCACCGCCTGGCGGTCGCGGCTGGCCCGCGAAGGCAAGCTGAACAGCGAAGGCGGCACCGTGGCGGACCTGGTCCGCGGCGAGCCCCGGTAGCGCCTTGGATCAACCAGTTTCAGGCCAGCCAGCCAGCGTCGCCGAGCTGACCGCCATCCTGCGCCAGGGCGGCTACCTCGCGGATCGCGGGCTGGCCACCGCGCTGTACGTGGCGCTCTCCCTGCAGCGGCCGATCCTGCTCGAAGGCGAAGTCGGGGTGGGCAAGACCGAGGCGGCCAAGGTGCTCGCGGCCGCGTTCGGCCGGCGGCTGATCCGGCTGCAGTGCTATGAGGGCATCGACACCAGCCAGGCGCTGTACGAGTGGGATTACGCCCGGCAGATGCTGTATGTCCGGGCGCTGTCCGAGCGGCAGGTCACCGACGACGACGCGGTGGACAAGGTCTTCGGGCCGCGTTTCCTGCTGGAACGGCCGCTGCTCGAGGCGGTCCGGGCCGGCGACCAGGCCGTGCTGCTGATCGACGAGGTGGACCGGGCCGACGACGAGTTCGAGGCGTTCCTGCTCGAAGTGCTGTCCGACTTCCAGATCAGCATCCCGGAGATCGGCACGGTCCGGGCGGCCAGCCCGCCGCTGGTCATCCTCACCTCCAACCGGACCCGGGAACTGCACGACGCGCTCAAACGGCGCTGCCTCTACCACTGGATCGGCTACCCGCCCGCCGCCCGCGAGGTGGAGATCGTGCGGGTCCGCGCGCCCGAGGTGCCGGAAAAGCTGGCCCAGTCCGTGGTCCGCGCGGTCAACCGGCTGCGCGAGCTGGACCTGGCCAAGCCGCCCGGGGTGGCCGAGACCATCGACTGGGCCCGCACCCTCGACTTCCTCGGCGCGGCCGAGCTCGGGCCGCAGGCCGCCGAGGACACCCTGGGTGCGGTGGTCAAGGAACGCGACGACCTGGAGCTGGTCCAGGAGAACCTGGAAGAGATCACCTCCGGTGGCTGACGGCCGCCCCGGCGTCCCGTTCGTCCGCGTGCTGGCCGACTTCGCCGCCGCGCTGCGCACCGCCGGGCTGCCGGTCGGCACCGGGGACGTGCTCGCCTACGCGACCGCGATGAGCACCCTGGACCCCACCGATCTGACCGATCTGTACTGGGCGGGCCGGACCACGCTGGTCACCCGCCGGGACAGCATCGCGCCGTACAACCAGGTGTTCCGGCATTTTTTCTTGAACGCTAGTAGCCCGGTTCGGGACATGCTCACCCTGCGGGCCCAGCTGACTGCGGAAACCCAGGCTGCCCTGGATGTGCCCGCCACCAACCCGCCGTCAGCGGACGAGGGCGAGCCCGAGGAGGCCACCCTCGGCCTGATGGCCTCCGACGCGGAGGCGCTGCGGCACAAGTCGTTCGCCGCCTGCACCCCGGAGGAACTGGCCGTGCTGCGCCGGATCATGACCCGGATCCGGCTGGCCCCGCCGCGGCGGCGCACCCGGCGGACCCGGTCCGCGCCTGCCGGGAAGACCCCCGACCTGCGCCGGATGGTGCGCGAGTCGCTGCGGCTGCACGGCGACCCGGCCGAGCTGAGCTGGCGGCGGCGCAAGGTCCGGCTGCGCCCGCTGATCCTCATCCTGGACGTGTCCGGGTCGATGGCCGACTACTCGCGCAGCCTGCTCCAGTTCGCCTACTCGGCCCAGCGCGCGGCCAGCCAGGCCGGCCACGGTCCGCGCGGCACGGCTGGCCAGCGGGCCAGGGTCGAGGTGTTCTGCTTCGGCACCCGGCTGACCCGGATCACCCGGGCGCTGGACCGGCGGCGGCCGGACGACGCGCTGCGCCGCGCCACCGACGCCGTCGTGGACTGGGAGGGCGGCACCCGGATCGGGGCCAGCCTGGACACGTTCGTCCGGGACTGGGGCCGCCGCGGGCTGTGCCGCGGCGCCGTGGTGGTCATCTGCTCCGACGGCCTGGACCGCGGCGACCCGGACGTGCTGGCCACCGCGATGGAGCGGCTATCCAGGCTCAGCCACCGCATCGTCTGGCTGAATCCACATGCTGGTGGGCCGGGCGGCGCACTGGGCATGATGGTGGCCGCCCCGCACATCGACCTGATCCTGCCCGGGCACGATCTGAGCAGCCTGGAAGAACTGGCCACGCTGCTGCCAGCCCTGTGAGCGGAGCGAACGTAAGATCAGCAGAGCGTTAGGAGCCCAGGGTGCGGTGGAGCGTAGGGATCGAGGCCGAGCTCGGCCGGATCACGACCCGCGAGGAAGTGGTCGAGCTGGCCGACGCGGTCGCGGCCAGCAACGGCATCGCCACCGGCATCGGCACCACGCACTACGGGGCGCAGCTCATCGTGGAGGCGGCCAGCCGGGACGAGGCGATCGATTCGGCCACCGGGCGGTTCCGGCAGGCCGCGGCCCGGGCCGGGCTGCCCGCCGCGCCCATCTCCCGAGCCGAGGCGATCAGCGAAGCAGAAGAGGACGAGGACGGCCAGGAATGATCCGGCTCGGCTCGCTGGCCGGCTACCCGTTCGAGGGCCCGCGGCTGCTCGGCGGGTGGACCCCGCCGCCGGTGCCCGCGGTCTACGCCATCCTGTGCAAGCCAGAACCGGAGGCCAAGCCGGAGCATTACGCGGTCATCTACGTCGGCCACGCCGACGACCTGTCCGCCGAGCGCTTCCCGTTCCGGCACGCACGTGCGCCATGCTGGGTGCGCCGGGCCGGCTCGCGCTGGAAGGTGTACATCTGCACCTACCAGGTGCCCGGTGGCGGCCCGGCGCACCGGGAGCAGATCAGCCGCGAGCTGACCGCGGTCTACCGCCCGGGCTGCAACGAACAGCAGTATGACCAGGCGTGGAAGGACGAGTGGATCGGCGGCTATACCGCGCCGACCACCGCCCCGGTGGCCCGCCGGCCGCCCGGAGGTGGCGTCCCATCCCCGGGCGGCCCGTCCCCCAGCGGACCCCCTCCCCCCAGCGGACCCCCATCGGCGTCCTAGGGCCGGTACCCGACGGCGTCGTGCAGCCGGGACCGGCGGCGCCCGGAGGCGGGCCGGGCCGGCTCCGGCTCGGGCGGCGTCCCATCGGCGGCCGGCGCAGCCGGCGTGTAGGTCACGTCGGCCACGATCTCCTCGGCCATCCCGTACAGCAGCGGCAGCGCCCCGGCCACCACCCCGCCGGTCTGGTTGATGTGCTCCACCCCGGGCCCGATCAGCTTGGCGTCGCCGACGATCTTCGCGGCCGTGCCGAACGCCTCCTCCAGGTTCCCGGCGATCCGGGTGAGCAGCGTGCCCACCCAGTACAGGAAGAACGCCAGCCCGGCGATCAGCGCGACGATGACGATGACGGTCCAGACGACGAGCGCGGTCACGACTTCACCTTCCCGAGTACCCGGCCGAGGAACAGGTGGTGCTGCAGGCCCTCCGCGAGCACTGCTTCGACGCCGTCGGCGACCTGCGGGATCAGCACCGTGTTCGCGGTGTTGTCGGCCGCCGCGTGCAGCGTGCCCTGGATCTGCACGACCCGCCGGTCGATGATCTTCACCAGGTAGACGAGCAGGCTGAGCAGCACGGCGACCACCACCACCACGACCGCCCCCAGGATGATCGCGGTTGTCCACAGGGTGTGCTCAGTCGAGGACATGGCCACGACGTGCATCTCAGCCTCCCAGCCGGGCGCGGCCACGCTGCAGCCCGCCGATGATGACCGTGGCGTACTCGATCGTGGTGCGCAGCGCGCCGAGCGGCGCGGTGTTGTGCACCGCCTCGGTCAGCGCGTCGTTGATCTTGGGTGCCTCGTTGCCGATGGCCCGGGCCAGCAGCAGGATCGGCACCACCAGGGCCACCACGACCAGCACCACGATGATGCCGATGGTGTAGCCGATCACCCAGCCGGTGGTGGACGTCCCGCCGGCGGCGAGCACGGCGCCGTGTATTTCCATCCCGCTCACACCGTTTCGCAGAAGTCGCGGACCGGCTTGAGGCTGGCGTTCACCGAGGTCAGCCGGTCCGGAACGGTACTGGTCAGCTCGGCTACGGCCTGCACGCCGCCGGTCACCCCGGTCAGTGCGGCGCGGATCGCGCGCAGGTGGAAGATCACCCGCAGCAGGCCGACCGCGGTGATCGCGATGATCAGTGCCGCGACGACGATCGTGAACCAGGCAGCTGCTGGCATCAGTTCCCACCTCCGAGAAGTTTCGCCACGGAACCCGCGTACCGGACCGCGCCGACCGACACCTGATGCACGGTGGCGTCGGTGGTGGCCAGGCCGTCCGGCACCCCCTGCAGTTCGCCGACCAGCGCACCGCCGCCGGCCAGGATGTTGTCGCATGCGCCGCGGATCCGCTCCAGCGCGGCCAGCACCCGGTTCAGCAGGAAGATCACGACAGGCAGCACCGCAACCAGCAGCACCACGTTGCCGATCCACCACAAGACCATCGTTCGTCTCCTCAGCTCGTCGGCTGGTAGGGGGCGAAGAACCGGCGGAAGACCCGGCTCAGCGCCATGACAGCGGCCCGCAGGCCGAGGGTGAGACCACTCGCCGAGGTGGCCGGGGCCGCGGCGATCTGCTCGGCCGACTCGCCCCGCTCCGTCCGCTCGATGCGGTCCTGCATCCGGGCCGAGAAGTCCCGCATCAGCACCGACGTGACGTCGGAGATCATGCCCCGGCCGTACTGCGCGGCCGCGCCAGACAGTTGCAGGTCCTGGGCCACCGTCACCTTGGTGCCCCGGCCGGTCCGGGCCAGCGTGGCGGTAATGTCCATGCTGGCCTGGCCGCGGCCCTTGGCCTCGGCGCCGGTGGCGTGCAGCACCAGCCGCTTGGCCGCCTCGTCGCGCTCGATGACCTGGGCCGTGCCGCCGAAGTTCAGCCGCACCGGTCCCATCCGCACCGCCACCTGGCCCTGGTACTTGTCATCGCCCAGGTCCTCGGTCAGCTCCGCGCCTGGCAGGCAGGCCGCGACCTGCGGGATGTCCTGGAAGAACGCCCAGACCTTGTCAACCGGCTGGGCGACCTCGAAGTCGTTGGTGATCAGCATCGGGTCTCCGTCTTGGTGAGGTACGCACCGGGGTCACGCTCGAACGACTGGCGGCAGCCCGCGCAGCAGAAGTAGTAGGTAGTTCCCTCGTGCCGGAGCGGATAGGCGGCCGGCCCGGGTGTCACGGTCATCCCGCAGACCGGGTCCGTCACCGCCGCGGCCGGCTGGCTGGCGCCGGGGACCGCGGCCAGCAGCGCGCCGGATGCGCGCAGCTGGACCAGCTCGGCCAGGATGGCCACCCCGATCTCCCGGTGCGTGGTGTGCCCGAGGTCCAGCCCGGCGGGCACGTGCACCCGGTCCAGCTGGTCCTGCGGCACGCCCCGCTCGGCCAGGTACCCGAGCACCGCCGCGCCGCGCTTGGCCGACCCGACCAGGCCCAGGTAGGCCGGCTGGGCCGCCACCGCCTGCTCGACGGCGTCCTCGTCGCCGTGCCCCTGGGTGGCCACCACCACCATCGAGGCCTCATCCGCGTCCTCGGTGCGGAACTCGGCGCCGTCCCGCAGTGTGACCCGCCAGCCGAGGGCCTGGGCCAGCTCGGCCAGCGTGCCGGCCATCGGCGACCGGCCCACGATGACCAGGTGCGGTGCGGGCAGCACCGGCTCGATGTACACCTCAAGCGCCCCCTCGCTCTGGCAGGAGATGGGCACCAGCGTCATGCCTTCGGGCATCGCCTCGGCCCGGCTGCCGAACTGCTCGGGCGCGCCGAGCAGCAGCAGCCGGGGCACCCCGTCGGCGATCACCTCGCGGGCCTCGCGGATCACCACCGGCTCGGCGCACGCGCCGCCGATCCAGCCGTGCAGGTCGCCGGACTCGGTGATGATCGCCCGCGAGCCCTGCTGGCCGGACGACGGGCCCTGCCGCCACACGACGGTGGCCAGCGCGAACGGCTGCCCGCGCCGGGTCAGCTCTCCGGCCTCTTCCAGTACGCCATGCGCCGGCATGCTCCCCCCTCAGTCCGACTTCACCGGAGGCGCGCCGGACACGTCGTGCCGCTGGGTGATCGCTTCCCAGACCCGGTCCGGCAGCAGCGGCATGTCGATGTTCCGCACCCCGGTGCCGGACAGCGCGTCGATCACCGCGTTCACGAACGCGGCCGGGCCGCCCACCGCGGCGCACTCGCCGATGCCCTTGGCCCCGATCGGGTGGTGCGGGCACGGCGTGACCACCTCGCTGTGCAGCTCGAACCCGGGCGTCTCCCACGCGGTCGGCAGCAGGTAGTCCATGTAGTTCGCGCCGACGCAGTTGCCGTCCGCGTCGAACGTGATGAACTGCATGTTCGACATCGCGTAGGCCTCGGTCAGCCCGCCCATGATCTGCCCTTCGACGATCATCGGGTTGATCCGCACCCCGCAGTCGTCCACCGCGACCATGTTCAGCACGTCCCACACCCCGGTCTCCGGGTCCACCTCGACGGTGACGATGTACACCGCGAACGGCCAGGTCAGGTTGGGCGGGTCGTAGTAGGCGGTGTTCTCCAGGCCGGGCTCCATGCCGTCCGGCATGTTGCTGTACGCGGCCATCGCGCACTCCTGGATGGTCACCCCACGGTCCGGGGCGCTGCGCACGTAGAACCGGCCCAGCTCCCACTCGATGTCTTCCTCGGACACTTCGAGCAGGTGCGCGGCCAGCCGGCGGGCCTTGGCCCGGATCTTCCGCGACACCATGGCCACCGCCGCGCCCGCCACCGGCGTGCTACGCGACGCGTAGGTGCCCATGCCGAACGGCGCGGTGTCCGTGTCGCCTTCCTCGACCACTACGTCCTCGGCCGGGATGCCCAGCTCGTGCGCGACGATCTGGGCCCAGGTCGTCTCGTGCCCCTGGCCCTGCGTCTTGGCCCCGGTGCGGACGATGGCCTTGCCGGTCATGTGCACCTTGAGCTCGGCCGAATCGAACATCTTGATGCCGAGGATGTCGTACTCGCGGCTGTTGCCCGCGCCGAGCGGCTCGGTCATCGTGGAGATGCCCAGGCCGAGCAGCCGTCCGCGGGCCCGGGCTTCCTCCTGCTGCTTGCGGAAGTCCGCGTAGCCGACCGCCTTCAGCCCCACGTCCAGGCACTTGGCGTACTGGCCGGAGTCGGTCAGGAAGCCGAACGGGGTGCGGTGCGGGAAGTCCTCGTCCCGGACGAAGTTCATCCGGCGGAACTCGGCCTGGTCCATGCCCAGGTCGTCGGCGGCCGCCTGCACCATCCGTTCCTGGAAGAACATCGCCTCGGTGACCCGGAACGAGCACCGGTAGGCCACCCCGCCGGGGGCCTTGTTGGTGTACATGCCGCGCGCGGTCAGGTGCGCGACCGGGATGTCGTAGGCGGCGAACGCCGAGTGCATCAGGCCGATCTTGAACTTGCTCGGCTGGGCGTCGGAGAAGAACGCGCCGTGGTCGGCGTCGGTGTGCATCCGGACGGCCAGGATCTTGCCGTCCTTGCGCAGCGCCATCTCGCCGTCCAGGTACACGTCCCGGGCGAACCCGGTCGAGATCAGGTTGCCGGACTTGTCCTCGATCCACTTCACCGGCCGCTCCAGCAGGATCGAGGCCAGGATCGAGCAGACGTACCCCGGGTAGACCGGCACCTTGTTGCCGAACCCGCCGCCGATGTCCGGCGAAACGATCCGGATCATGTGCTCGGGCAGTTCGGCGACCAGCGCCACCGCGGCCCGGATGATGTGTGGCGCCTGGGTGGTCATGTACACGGTGAGCTTTTCGGTAGCCCGGTTGAAGTCGGCGATGGACCCGCAGCACTCGATCGGCGACGGGTGCGAGCGCGGGTAGTGCAGCCGCAGCCGGGAGACCACGTCGGCCGCCGCGAACGCGGCGTCGGTACCGGCTCCGTCGCCGACCTCCCAGTCGTAGATGACGTTGTCGGCCTGGTTTTCCTTGTCGTCCCGGATGACCGGGGCGCCCTCGGCCACGGCCTGAGTGGGGTTGACGATGACCGGCAGCGGCTCGTAGTCGACGTCGATGGCCTCGCACGCGTCCTTGGCGATGTACGGGTCATCGGCAATGACACAGGCCACTTCCTGGCCCTGGAAGCGCACCTTGTCGGTGGCCAGCACCGCCTGAGTGTCGTAGGACAGCGTCGGCATCCAGGCCAGGTTGCGGGTTGCCATCATCTCGCCGGTGAGCACCAGGTGCACGCCGGGGATGTCCCACGCCTTGCTGGCGTCGATGGACTTGATCCGGGCGTGCGCCAGCGGGCTGCGCAGAATCTCCATGTGCAGCATGCCGGGCAGCGTGATGTCGTCGGTGTAGTTGCCCTTGCCCCGGATGAACCGGCTGTCCTCGACCCGCTTGCGGCTCGCGCCGAGCCCGCCGATCTTGATCTCGTCGACTGCCTGGGACACCGGTGCTTGCGACACTGGGTCAGCCCTCCGCTCGGAGCTTGTCGGCCGCCCACAGCACCGACTTCACGATGTTCTGGTAACCGGTGCAGCGGCAGAGGTTGCCGGACAGCGCCCAGCGCACGTCTTCCTCGCTGGGATCTGGGTTCTCGTCCAGCAGCGCCTTGGCCGCCATCATCATGCCCGGCGTGCAGAACCCGCACTGCAGGCCGTGCTCCTCGCGGAAGCCTTCCTGCAGCGGGTGCAGCTCGGCCGCCCCGGCCAGCCCTTCCACCGTGCTGATCTCGTGCCCATCCGCCTGCACGGCGAGCATCGTGCACGACTTCGCCGGCCGCCCGTCCACCAGCACCGTGCATGCGCCGCAGTTGGTGGTGTCGCATCCCATATGCGTACCGGTCAGCCCCAGACCACGGCGGATCAGGTGAGCCAGCAGCAGCCGCGGCTCGACCTCGGCGATCATCTTCTTCCCGTTGATGCTGAACTTGATCCGGCGGACCGGCACCTCGGTGGTCTCGTCGCCGGAGTCCTCGTAGACGACTGTCATGTCAGGCTGCCCTCTCCTCCGGCACGTCGCGGCTGAGGATGCGGACCACGAACGTGCGCACCATGTGCCGCTTGTAATCCGCGCTGCCGCGGTGGTCGGTCCGGGGCCGGGCCGCCGCCGCGGCCAGGTCGCCGGCCCGGGCAATGGACTGGGCGGTCAGCGGCTGCCCGGTCAGCGCCTGGGCCGCCTCGGTGGCCGCGATCGTCGACCCGCCTACCCCGGTCAGCCCGATGCCGGCCCGGGTCACCGTGCCGCCGCTGGTCTCCAGCGCGACCGCGACTCCGACCGTGGCGAAGTCGCCGACCCGGCGCTCCAGCTTCAGGTAGCCGCCGGACCGGGCGCCCTGGGCGGCCGGGATGACCGCCTCGACCGCGATCTCGTCCGGGGCCAGCACGTTCTCGAACGGCCCGGTGACGAAGTCGGCCAGCAGGATGCTGCGCCGCCCGGCCGGTCCCTGCGCCACCACGGAGCCGCCCAGCGCCGTCACCACCGACGCCCAGTCGCCCTGCGGGTCGGCGTGGCACAGCGAGCCGACCAAGGTGCCCCGGGTGCGCACAATCGGGTCGGCGATCAGCGGCGCGGCCGCCGCCATCGTCGGCTGGCTGCTCTTGAGCAGGTCGGAGCGCTCCAGGGTGGCGTGCCGGCACAGCGCGCCGATGCGCAGCGTGCCGTCCGGGTCAGCCCGGTGGTAGTCCAGCCCGGGCACGTTGTTGATGTCCACTATCAGCTCCGGCGACGCGAAGCGCAGCTTCATCAACGGGACCAGGCTCTGCCCGCCGGCCAGCACCTTCGCGTAGTCCCCGCCGTTATGCAGCAGGCCGATCGCCTCATCCAGCGACCGGGGTGCCTCGTAGTTGAACCGGGTTGGGTACATCGGCTCAGCCCGATTCTGGGTCGGGGATGGCCACCGGCAGGGTGTCCTCGTCCGGATCCGGCCGCGGCTCCTGGTGCGGCGGCCACGGCCCGGCCACCGGCTGGCCAGCGATCTTCAGGTAGTCCATCAGCTCGGGCCAGGCCCACACCGTGGGGCTTTTCCCGGTCTTCGGCGTGTGCTCGACCAGTTCGAACAGCCGGGGATTGCCCCGGCTGTGACCGTCGGACTCGATGCGCATCTGCACGCTCCCTCGGCGATGTCAGCTGGGAGTCACTTGAGCGCCATGATCGGTCGCCGGGCGTAGCTGGTGCAACTGGCGAATAAGGGGATGCTTAACTAGCTCCAGATCGTCACATACACAGGCGGCCGGAACCGGGACGGCGGGACCCCGGCCGCCGGAGAGCGCATCAGGTGCATAGCTTCTGGCGTACCCAGGAACCGGCGCAGCGAACTGGCCGCGGTGCTGCGGTGCTGGCGTTCCAGCAGGGTCGCGTACCAGCACGAGCTGACCGGGGTGCCCGGCACCTCGACCAGGGACAGCTCGCCGCGGCGGACCTGCTGGGCGACCAGGTGCTCGACCGCTGGGGCCACTCCCGCGCCGTCCGCGGCCGCGGCCCACGCCGCGGTCTGGTTGGGGAACACCCGGATCATGCTGTCCGGCACCCGGAGCGCGGCCAGCAACTGCCCAGTGTCGCTGCCCGGGTCGGTGCCGGCCGGGTCGACCAGCCAGCGCCACTGCTGCGGGCCGCCGCGCAGCGCGGGCTGCGCGGCGCCCACCACCACCAGGCGGTAGCGGAACACCGGCTCGCTGACCACGGGCAGCGCCGGGTCGCTGGCCACCTCGGGCCCGATGGCCAGATCGGCCAGCCGGTTGGCCACCAGCACGCCCATCTCGTTGCTCACCGCCACCCCGGCGGAGACCTCCAGCGCGCCGGCGAACCGCCGGGTGAACGCCTCCATCAGCGGGCTGACCACGAACTCGGCCAGGGTCGATGTCGCCACCACCCGGAGCTGCTCGGGCGCCCCCTGGGCGGCGCGCACCGCGGCGTGCGCCTCGGCGCCGAGCACCACGATCTGCGACGCGGTGGCCAGCAGCCGGGAGCCGCCTGGGGTCAGCGTCATGCCGCTCGGCCCGCGGCTGACCAGCTGGTCACCGAGGTGCTGGCGGAGCGCGGTGAGCGCCTGGGACACCGCCGACTCGCTGACGCCCAGGGCATTAGCCGCCGAGGTCACCGAGCCCAGCCGGGCGACCAGGACGAACGCGTTGAGCTGGGTCAGGGTCATAACAGGTCTGATTATGCTCGCTGATGGAAGGAGGGCGCGCTGATGCAGGTCCCGGCGCACGTCGAGTACGAGAAGGCGGCCAGCGTCGAGCATGCGCTCACCCTGCTGGCCCGGTTCGGCCCGGAATCGCGCATCCTGGCCGGCGGGCACAGCCTGATCCCGATGATGAAGCTCCGGCTGGCCCAGCCGGAGACGCTGATCGACATCAACGGGCTGACCGAGCTGAGCTACATCCAGGTGGTTAATGTGGCCGCTCCGGCCGGCTCTGCCGGCCTCGGCGCGGAGCGGCGATCGGGGGGCTCCGGGGGGTCGTCCCCCCGGGTCAGCAGCGAGCTGCGGATCGGCGCGCTGGCCCGGCACGCTGACCTGCTCGCCGACCCGGCGGCCGGCCAGCACTTCGCCATCCTGCACGACGCGGAGCGGGTCATCGCCGACCCGATCGTGCGGAACTGGGGCACCGTCGGCGGCTCGCTGTGCCAGGCCGACCCGTCCGAGGACCTGTCCGCGGCGTTCGCCGCGCTCAAGGCCACGATGGTGATCCGGCATCCGGACGGCAGCCGCACGGTGCCGGCCCGGGATTTCCACACCGGGCCGTACGAGACCGTGGTCGCGCCCGGTGAGCTGCTCAGCGAGATCCGGGTGCCGATCCGGCCCGGCGGCGGCAGCGCGTACCAGAAGGTGGGCCGACGGGCCGGCGACTGGCCGGTCGGCGCGGTCGGCGCGGCGCTCTGGCTGGACGGCGACGGGACCACGATCGCCGACGCCGGCATCGGGCTGACCGCGGTGGGCGCCGCGCATTTCGCCGCGGCCGAGGCCGAGGAGTTCCTCCGCGGCGCGCCGGCCACCGAGGCGAGCTTCGCCCGGGCCGGCCAGATCGCGGCCGAACACTGCCGTCCGGTCTCCGACCAGCGTGGTCCGGCCGACTACAAGCGGCACCTGGCCGGGGAACTGACTGTCCGGGCGCTGCGCCAGGCGCTGGCCCGCGTCGCGGGGGACGCCTGACGTGCAGATCACCGTGACGGTCAATGGGACTGGCTACACCCGGGAGGTGGAGGCGCGGCTGCTGCTCATCCACTTCCTGCGCGACGAACTGCGGCTGACCGGTTCGCACTGGGGCTGTGACACGTCGAACTGCGGGGCGTGCGTGGTGTGGCTGGACGGCACGCCGGTGAAGTCGTGCACGGTGCTGGCCGCGATGGCCGACGGGCACCAGGTGCGCACGGTGGAAGGGCTGGCGATGAAGGGGGAAGGGGAGGTGGGTGGGGGCCAGCTCGACCCGGTGCAGCGGGGCTTCGCCGAGTGCCATGGGCTGCAGTGCGGGTTCTGCACGCCCGGCATGATGATGACCGCCCGCTGGCTGCTCGACCACCACCCGGCGCCCAGCCCGGCCGAGGTCCGCGAGGCGCTGTCCGGCCAGCTCTGCCGGTGCACCGGCTACGAGAACATCGTCAAGTCGGTGCTCTGGGCCGCCCAGGCGGAAGCCTCGGCGCGCA
The DNA here is from genome assembly GCA_963814645.1 of uncultured Actinomycetes bacterium. Taxonomy (GTDB): domain Bacteria; phylum Actinomycetota; class Actinomycetes; order Streptosporangiales; family Streptosporangiaceae; genus RYN-230. Next base: position 514,097 of record CAWFDX010000001.1, read on the forward strand.
GCGACGATCGGGGGGTCCGGGGGGTCGTCCCCCCGGGCCAACACCGCGGGAGCGCGGATGAATAGCGCATACGGCCGCCTGCCGCGCAAGGAGGATGCCCGGTTCGTCCGCGGCCTGGGCACGTTCACCGACGACATCGCGCTGCCCGGGATGCTGTACGGGGCCATCCTGCGCAGCCCGCTCGCGCACGCCCGGATCATCTCGGTGGACACCCTCGCGGCCGAGGCGCATCCGAAGGTCCGCGCCGTCATTACCGGCGCCATGCTGGAAGAACGCCAGCTGGCCTGGATGCCGACGCTGTCCCGGGACGTGCAGGCCGTGCTGGCCACCGACAAGGTGCGGTTCCAGGGCCAGGAAGTGGCGTTCGTGGTGGCCGAGGACGCGTACGCGGCCCGGGACGCGCTTGAGCTGATCGACGTGGAGTACGAGCCGCTGCCGGTGGTAGCCGACGCGACCCGGGCGCTGGACCCGGGCGCCCCGGTGATCCGCGACGACCTGGCCGGGCGGCGGGACAACCACATCTTCGACTGGTCGGCCGGGGACCAGGCGGCCACCGACGCGGCGTTCGCGGCCGCCGACGTGATCGTCCGGCAGGACATGCTCTACCCGCGCTCGCACCCGGCCCCGCTGGAGACCTGTGGCACGGTGGCCGACCTGGACCCGGTGTCCGGGAAGCTGACCGTGTGGTGCACCAGCCAGGCGCCGCACGCGCACCGCACCATGTACGCGCTGCTGGCCGGGCTGCCCGAGCACAAGATCCGGATCATCTCGCCGGACATCGGCGGCGGGTTCGGCAACAAGGTGCCGATCTACCCCGGTTACCTGTGCGCCGTGGTCGGCTCGATGCTGACCGGCAAGCCGGTCAAATGGATGGAGGACCGGTCGGAGAACCTGATGTCCACCGCGTTCGCCCGGGACTATCACATGCACGGGGAGATCGCGGCCACCCGGGACGGCCGGATCCTCGGCCTGCGGGCCCAGGTGCTGGCCGACCACGGCGCGTTCAACGGCTCGGCCCAGCCGACCAAGTTCCCGGCCGGGTTCTTCCACATCTTCACCGGCTCCTATGACCTGCGGGCCGCGCACTGCGCGGTCACCGGCGTGTACACCAACAAGGCCCCGGGCGGCGTCGCCTACTCTTGCTCGTTCCGCATCGCCGAGGGGGTGTACCTGGTCGAGCGGATGGTCGATCTGCTGGCTGCCGAGCTCGGCATGGATCCGGCCGAGCTGCGGATGCAGAACCTGCTCCGGCCGGAGCAGTTCCCCTACACCGGCCCGACCGGCTGGGAGTACGACTCCGGCGACTACCCCCGAGCGCTGCGGCTGGCCCTGGACATGGCGGGCTACGACAAGCTCCGCGCCGAGCAGGCCGAGAAGCGTGCGCACGGCGAGCACATGGGCATCGGGCTGAGCTTCTTCACCGAGGGTGTGGGGGCCGGCCCACGCAAGCACATGGACATCCTCGGCCTGGGCATGGCCGACGGCGCCGACCTCCGGGTGCACCCCACCGGCACGGCCGTGCTCGGCATCTCCTGCCAGACCCAGGGGCAGGGGCACGAGACCACGTTCGCCCAGCTGGTGGCCCAGGAACTGGGGCTGTCCCCGGCAGACGTCGAGGTGGTGCACGGGGACACCGACCGCACCCCGTTCGGGCTGGGCACCTATGGGTCCCGGTCCACCCCGGTGTCCGGGGCGGCTGCCGTGGTGGCCGCGCGCAAGGTCCGCGAGCGGGCCCGGATCGTGGCCGCGGCCATGCTGGAAGCCGCGCCCGAGGACCTGGAGTGGTCCGGCGACCGGTGGCAGGTGCGCGGCGACCCGGAGCAGGGCCGGACCATCGCCGAGATCGCGATGGCCGCGCACTCCGGCCTCGAACTCCCGGACGGAGTGGACGGGCACCTGGACGCGGGCAGCGTGTACAACCCGCCCAACCTCACCTATCCGTACGGCGCGTACATCTGCGTGGTCGACCTCGACCCGGGCACCGGGGAGGTCCGGGTGCGCCGGTTCGTCGCGGTGGACGACTGCGGGGTGCGGATCAACCCGATGATCGTGGAAGGGCAGCTGCACGGTGGCCTGGCCGACGGCGTCGGCATGGCGCTGATGCAGGCCATCACGTACGACAGCGAAGGCAACTGCCTGGGCGGGTCGTTCATGGACTACCTGCTGCCCACGTCGGTGGAGTGCCCGTCCTGGGAGCTCGGCGAGACCGTCACGCCGTGCCCGCACCACCCGGTCGGCGCCAAGGGCGTCGGCGAGTCGGCCACCGTCGGCTCCCCCGCCGCCGTGGTCAACGCGGTAATGGACGCACTCCGCCCGTTCGGCGTCCGGCACGCCGACATGCCGCTCACCCCGGCCAACGTGTGGTCGGCCATGCAGGGCCGCCCGGTCCGCACTGATTTGTCGGCTAGCTGAGCGAAAGCAGGCCGCTACCTGCCTCATGATGGAGTTATGCAGGACTTGACCAGGAACGGCGGCATTGCGGACCGGCTGCCCGACGTCAGCACCTTGCTCGGCGATCTCGACGCGGAGGGCTACCTGGCCGACGAGCCGCTCGGCGTGGCGCTGTTCCTGGCCGCCCGGATGGGCCAGCCCATCCTGCTCGAGGGCGAGCCCGGGGTGGGCAAGACCGAAGCGGCCAAGGCGCTGGCCGGCGCGCTGGACACGCCGCTGATCCGGCTGCAGTGCTACGAAGGGCTGACCGCCGCCGAGGCGCTGTACGAGTGGAACTACCCGCGCCAGCTGCTGGCCATCCGGCTGGCCGAGGCCCGTGGCGAGCAGCTCCGCGACGCCGACCTGTTCAGCGCCGAGTACCTGCTGGCCCGCCCGCTGCTGGCCGCGCTGGACCACCCGGGCCCGCGGCCCGCCGTGCTGCTCATCGACGAGGTGGACCGGGGCGACGACGAGTTCGAGGCGTTCCTGTTCGAGCTGCTGGCCGAGGCCGCGGTGACCATCCCGGAACTTGGCACCCGCCGGGCCGCGCACCCGCCGGTGGTGGTGCTCACCTCGAACCGGACCCGGGACCTGCACGACGCGCTCAAGCGGCGCTGCCTGTACCACTGGATCGAGTACCCGGACACCGACCGGGTGGCGGCCATCATCCGCCGCCGGGTGCCGGCCGCGGCGGCCCCGCTGGCCACCCAGGTAGCCAACGGCGTCGCCCGGCTGCGCGAACTGGACCTGGCCAAGCCGCCGGGGGTGGCCGAGGCGATCAGCTGGGCCGAGGCACTGGTCGTGCTGGGCGCAGACCGGGTAGATGAGGCGACTGCCGAACAGACGGCTGGCGTTGTGCTGAAGTATTCAGAAGACCTGCAGGTGCTCCGGGCCGCAGGGTTCGCGGCCGCGGCCAGCGATGGAGAATGAGGACCTGGCGCTGCTCGCCGCGCGGTTCGGCGCGGCGCTGCGCGGTGCGGGCGTGCCCGCCGACCCGGCCCGCTGCCAGCGGTTCGCCGCCGCGGTGACCGTGGCCCGGCCGGCCACCCTGTACCAGCTGTACCTGTGCGCGCTGGCCACCCTGGTCACCGGGGAGGCCCAGGTGGAGCCGCTGCGCCGGGTGTTCGAAGCGTTCTTTGGCCCGGCCGGCCAGGAGCCGCCGCCGGGGCGGGCGGACCTGCCCGGGCCGGCCCGGGCCACGCCGGATGATCTGCTGGCCGCGGCGGCGCGGGCGGCCCAGCAGCACGGGCAGCCGGGCGCGGACGGCCAGGCGGCGGACGGGACGGGCGCGGACGGCCAGGTCCGCATCGAGCGGGTCCCGGCCGGCGACGGCGAGCCATCGGACGGCGAGGACGAGGACGGGCCCGGCATCCCGGCGCTGGCCAGCCGGGCGGAACGGCTGGCCGGCACCGACTTCGCCGAGCTCACCCCGGACGAACTGGCCGCGCTGGCCGGGCTGATGCGTAAGCTCACCCTGGCCGTGCCGCAGCGCCGGTCCCGGCGGCAGCAGCGCACCAGCCGAGGCAAGCACACCGACCTGCGCAGCACGCTGCGCCAGGCGCGGCGCACCGGCGGCCACCCGCTGCGGCTGGCCCGGCGCTCGCCGGCCATGCGGCCGCGGCAGCTGATCGTGCTGTGCGACATCTCCGGGTCGATGGAACCGTACGCCCGGGCCATGCTGCAGTTGCTGTACTGCGCGGCAGGCGGGGCCGAGGCCGAGGTGTTCACGTTCGCCACCCGGCTGACCCGGCTGACCCCGGCGCTCGCGCACATGACCGCCGAGCAGGCGCTGCACCGGGCCGGCCAGGCCGCGCCGGACTGGCTGGGCGGGACCCGGATCGGCGCTGCGCTGCAGGAGTTCAACGACACCCGGGGGCGGCCGGGCCTGGCCCGCGGGGCGGTCGTGCTGATCATCTCGGACGGCTGGGACACCGGCGACCCGGCCGTGGTGCGCCGTGAGATGCAGCGGCTGTCCCGGGTGGCGCACCGGATCATCTGGGTCAACCCGCGGACCAAGAGCGAGCACTACCGCCCGCTGGCCGGCGGCATGGCCGCGGCGTGGCCGTTTTGCGACGCGGTGGTCAGCGCGCATTCGGTGCACGCCCTGGATGAGCTGACCGCGGCGCTGGCCCGCCCGGCCCGGCACCGCCCCTCGTCCGTGGATGCCACCCGCCGCCTGCCCACCCCCGGCGGCCACCCGCCTGCCCATCGCTGAACGGCTCCTGACCGGTATGCAGGTTAAGGTTCGCCTACTTAGGGTAGTTAGGCGATGGCTTAACGTATAAGGCGGGAAGGCCGGGTCATCATGAGTGCGCCAGCGGGTACGGCCACGATTCCGCGCCGCGCGGTACCCAGGGCGGGGCCGCCCTGGGTACCGGGCTGCTGGCGCCGAAGGGGTTCCGGACCGCGGTGGCTGGCCGGGCGCCCGCCGTGGCCGGCGGGCCCGCGGTCAGCCGGGACCCGGCTGCGTTCTTCGCCGACCCGAGCCTGAACTTGCAGACCCTGTTCACCGTGGGGGCGGCCGGGTACGGGGCGGCCGAGTACGGCGAGTTCGCCACCGCCGTGGCCAGCGTGCACCGCGCGGGTGACAGCTACGACGGTTTCTACCGCGCGTTCCGCGACCTGGGCCTGCTGGCCGGCCAGTTCGGGCACGAGGCGCTGAGCCGGGGCAACCGGGCCGCGGCCCGCGGCGCGTTCCTGCGCGCGGCCAGTTACCTGGCCAACCCGCTGTATGTCGCGATCGGTACCAGTCACCCGGGGCGGCAGGCAGCGGCCTATCGCGCGATGAACGACGCCTGGGTACGCGCGGCCGGGGTGCTCGAGCCGGCCGCCGAGCCGGTGCGGATCCGCTACGGCCGGACCAGCATGCCGGGCTGGCTGCTCCGCCCGCCGGGCGCGCCGGCCGGCCGCAGGCGGCCCACGATCATTTTCAACAACGGCAACGACGCGCAGAACATCGGGCTGTACGTGTACGGCGCGGCCGAGGCGGCGGCCCTCGGCTACAACGCCCTGCTGTTTGAAGGCCCGGGGCAGGGCTCCATGGTGTTCCTGCGCGGCCTCGGGTTCCGGCCCGACTGGGAAGCGGTCATCACTCCGGTCGTCGATTACCTGGTCAGCCGGCCAGACGTCGATCCGCACCGCATCGCACTGGTCGGCTGGAGCCAGGGCGGCGCGCTGGCCGCGCGGGCGGCGGCCTTCGAGCACCGGCTGGCCGCGGTGGTGCTGGACCCGGGCGTGTCCGACTTCATGACCGCGTTCCACCTGCCCGCGGACCTGGTCAGGCTGGCCCGGACCAAGCCGGATGAGGCGGACCGCGCCTGGGCCAAGATCTTTCCGCGGCTGCCGGCCAGCATCCGGTTCAGCTTCACCAAGACCACCTACCCGTTCCGCCAGCCGACGTTTTCCGCACTGGTCAGGGCGCTGGGCCAGTACGGCACGGCGGCCTATCTGCCGAAGATCACTGCCCCGGCCCTGGTCACCCAGTACCAGGGTGAGACTGCGTTCCCCGGCCAGGGCGCCGCGGCGGTGCGGCTGATCCGGTCGGCGGCGACACTGCACGAGTTCACCGCGGCCGCCGGCGGCCAGTTCCACTGCGCCCCGATGGCGCCGCAGCGGCGTAACCAGGTGCTGTTCGACTGGCTGGACAGGGCAATACTGCTTAGTTAAGCGGCCTTAACTAAGCAGTATTGCTGGACAGGGTCCTGTAACCCGGTTAAGGCAACGGCCAAAACGTCCATTAAGCACTGCACCAAAAGTGTCCCTGGGAATTCAATTGCGGTACCCAGACTTTTCCGCACTCACACAATGGACAGTGATACGTTCGTTATCCGAGTTCATCTGGAGTGAGCCGACGTGTCCTTCCTGGCCGAGGACGACTACCCCGGGGCGGCCCGGCCACCGGCCGCCGCCTGGGGCCAGCGTCCCCAGCCGCAGCCATGGCCGGATGCGGACCCGGCGTTCGGTGAGCCAAACTACGGTGAGCCAAACTACGGTCCGCCGGCCTATGCGGAGCCCGGCTACTACGAACCGGCCTACGGTGAGCCGGCCTACCCGGAGCCCGGCTACTACCAGCCGCCGTACGAGCCGGGTCACTACCAGCCGAACTATGAGCCGGAGTATTACGAGCCCCAGTACAGCGAGCCGGCGCCGGGCGGGGCGGGGTACGGCCCGGGCGAGTATTACCAGGACCAGGATCCGGTGCCCGACTACCGGGATCCGGGGGACAACTTTCCGGGGCAGCCGGAGCCGGATGCGTACCTGGACGACGCGACCGATCTTGAGCCGCCCGCGCGCCGCCCGCGCGACCGGCCGTCTCGCGGCGGGCGGCGGCCCCGCCGCGGCAGCATCGGGCCCAAGGGGGTGGCCGGGATCGCGGTGGCGGCCGCGTCCGTGGTCGGCGTCGCGGTGCTGGCGCCTTCGATCCTGACCGCGGCGGAGAACGAGACGCTGACCGGCGTCGTCACCCAGAGCAGCCTGGAAAGCCTCAACTTCGCGGCTGCGGGCCGGGTCGGCCGGGTCCGGGTGCGGCTCGGGCAGGTGGTCAGGAAGGGCCAGTTGCTGGCCCGGGAGATCACCCCGGCCGGCTCGCTCACCGCGCTGCGCACCGACCGCGCTGCGATCGTGGCTGACAAAACGGACCTGGCCGCGCTGATCGCGGCCGGTGCGCCGACCGCCAGCGTCACCGCGGCCCGGGCTCAGCTGACCGCCGACCAGGCCCAGCGGGCGGCGGACCAGGCCGCCATGGTGATCACGGCACCGATGGCCGGCACCGTGGTCGCCGTGTTCGGCCGGGCCGGTGACTCGGTCACCGCGGCCGGCCTGGCTGGCCCGGGCCAGCAGCCGGCCACCCAGCTGTCCGCACTGACCCTGGCCAGCCTGCGTGGCGGCGGCCGGGAACTGCCGGTGATCGCGCTGCGCACGGCGAGCCAGCTCCAGGTCAGGCTGCTGATCCCGGCGGAATCACCGGCCGCGCTCAAGGTCGGCTCCACGGTGACGCTGTCGGTCCCGGCGGCCGGGCTGACCCGGGTCACCGGCGTCATCACCGTGCTGGCCGAGCGCCCGTCCAGCGCCGGCGGCGGTGATGTGGCCGTGGTCCTGGTCCGCGGCACCATCCCGGCCACCGCACTCACCGGGATGCAGGCCGACGTTCACCTCAGCTCGTGACCGGCGTGGTATCCGGGGCTAGCACCGCGGGGTGCACCGGGCTGATGATCGTGACCTGGTCACCGGCGCGGGCGTGCCGGCCGCGCCGCCGGGCGATCCACCAGCCCGGCATGCCGAGCACCAGCAGCGGCACGCCGATCGCGAACAGCAGCCGCAGCACGCCCAGCTGATGCAGGTCGAACGGGACCAGCTTGTGCGTCATCCGGGCCAGGTACAGCAGGAAGGCCGTGACCGCGGTGACCCACGGGAACCGCCACTTCGTCAGCACCAGGTCGACCACGATCGTGCCCAGCACCGCACCGGCCGTGTAGTAGGCGTACACGCCGGGGTCCAGCATGATCCGCGCGGCCACCGCGACCAGCAGCACCGCCTGCCAGCGGCCGCGCCGCACCGCCACGCAGCCCGCCGCGATACCGAGCGCGAGCTGGGCGGACCGGTCCCACCAGGGCGTCCTGGGGGTCATCACGCCGAGTACCCGGAGTGCCGAGGACGGGTTGTTCGGGATGGTGAACCGGGTTACCGAGGAGAGGGTCCGCGGGTCGGCGGCCAGGAACGGCAGCCACGCGACCGCGACCCCGCCGGCGAACATGCCCAGCGCGGTCAGCCATTGCCGCCGGGGCAGCGCGAAGATCAGTACTACGAACGCCGCCGCCCACGGCTTGGCGTCCGCCGCCGCGGCCAGGGCCAGCCCGGCCCACACCGGGTGGCGCCGGGCCACCGCGTGCAGCGCGGCGACCGCGAAGCACAGTGCGAGCAGGTCATCGAGGTGCGCGAAGTGAGTGGTCAGCTCGGTCCACACCGGCAGGAAGAACAGCCCGGCCAGGAAGAGCCGGTTCGGCTTGGCCCGCTCATTGGCAGGCAGCAGCCGCCACACACCCCACAGCACGACCGGGCCGGTGGCCGACATGAGCAGCACGGCCGCCAGTTCGCCCTGGTCCGGGCCGATCAGCCGGAGCACCCCCGAGACGGCCAGCGCCAGCGGCCCGATCTGCAGGTCCGGGTGGGCCGCGTAGAGTTGCAGGCCGGTGCCCGGGCCGGTGGCGAACAGCAACTGGCCGCCCTGGGCGAAGAAGTGCCAGGACTGCCCGCTCATCTTGAGCGCCACCTGCAACGCGACCCAGACCGCGGTCCACGGCCAGAGCAGCCACCACGGCCAGGACACCCGGCGCGGTGAGAACCTGGCCGGCTCAGCCGGGGTGGCTGCCGCGGGCTGGGCCGCCGCGGCGGGCAGCGGGTCCTTGAACCAGTCCTCCGGCCACGGCTCCGAGTCGGCCGAGGGCTCAGTGGGCGGGGGCCACGGGCGTCCCGGTGGCGGCCATCCGCCGGGCAGTGATGGGTGCTCGCCACCCAGGGACCCGTTGGCGGCCGGCGCGCTGGCCGGCATCGAGGGATGGGTGTACCCCGGCGGGGCTGACAAAGCCTCCTTGGCTAGGTATGTGCCGCCCCTCATAGGCCGGGGAGGGCAATTTCGCGGCAAATCACCGGACTAGTATCCACGGGCCAGACGCGGGAAATCGGTCAATCGGCTAATTCCTTGGACACCCAGGACGAATCCTTTTAGCAGCGGTAAGAAAGTCGTAAGAAGTGGTTAGCGGCCAGCTGTTCCGGCGCGGCCCGGCGCGGCTAAATTCCGTTGCGGTCCGCGCCGCTGACCTGGTTACCTCGAAGTGACGCAGCTGGCCAGCGCACTGGAAGGGGAGCACGGTGGGTCACGTCGAGGTGGCACACCTGAGCCAGGCGCTGCCGGACGGGCGGGTGCTGCTGGACGACGCCTCGTTCCGGGTCGGCGAGGGCTCGGTGGCCGCGCTAGTCGGGCCGAACGGGGCGGGCAAGACCACGCTGATCCGGCTGATCGCCGGCGACCAGGCGCCGCAGTCCGGCACGGTCACGGTCAGCGGCGGGCTGGGCGTGATGCGGCAGTTCATAGGAAGTGTGCGTGGCGACGGGACCACGGTCCGGGACCTGCTGGAGTCGGTGGCCGCGCCCCGGGTCCGCGAGTCCGCCGAGCGGCTGGCCGCCGCCGAGCAGGCCATCGCCACCCGGGACGACGAGCGGGCCCAGCTCCGCTACGCGGCCGCCCTGGCCGACTGGGGTGACGCCGGCGGCTACGACACCGAGGTGCTGTGGGACGCCTGCTGCGTTGCGGCGCTCGGCATCAGCTACGACCAGTGCCGGGACCGGGACGTGGGCACGCTGTCCGGCGGCGAGCAGAAACGGCTGGTGCTGGAGGCACTGCTGCGCGGCCCGGCCGAGGTGCTCTTGCTGGACGAGCCGGACAACTACCTGGACGTGCCGGGCAAGCAGTGGCTGGAACAGCAGCTCAGCCAGACCCGGAAGACGGTGCTGATGGTCAGCCACGACCGGGAACTGCTGGCCAATACGGCCGGGCGGATCATCACCGTCGAGGACGGCAACGTCTGGGTGCACGGCGGCGGATTCGCCAGTTACGCACAGGCCCGCCGGGACCGCATCGACCGGCTGGACGAACTGCGCCGCCGCTGGGACGAACAGCACGAACGGCTGAAGCAGCTGGTACGTACATTGCGGCAGAAGGCCTCGTACAACGACAGCATGGCCTCGCGCTACCAGGCGGCAGTGACCAGGCTCAGGCGTTATGAAGAAGCGGGCCCGCCGGAGCTGGCGCCGCGGGAGCAGAACGTGCGGATGCGGCTACGCGGAGGGCGCACCGGTAAGCGCGCGGTGATCTGCGAGAACCTGGAGCTGACCGGCCTGATGAACGCCTTTGACCTGGAGGTCTGGTATGGCGACCGGGTGGCCGTGCTGGGTTCCAACGGGTCGGGCAAGTCGTCGTTCCTGCAGCTGCTGGGCGGGGTGGAGGTGCCGCACGACGGGGTGGCCCGGCTCGGCGCGCGGGTCGTGCCCGGGCTGTTCGCGCAGACCCACGCCCGGCCTGACCTGGCCGACCGGTGGCCGGCGGAGATCCTGGTCACCGAGCACGCGCTGCAGCGCAACGAGGCTATGGCCGCGCTGGCCCGGTACGAGCTGCAGTTCTGCGCCGACCAGCCGTTCGGCACCATGTCCGGCGGGCAGCAGGCCCGGCTGCAGATCCTGCTGCTCGAACTGGCCGGGGTCACCCTGCTGCTACTCGACGAGCCCACCGACAACCTGGACCTGGCCAGCGCCGAGGCGCTGCAGCAGGGCCTGGAGTCCTACCAGGGCACGGTGCTGGCGGTCACCCACGACCGCTGGTTCGCCAAGTCATTCGACCGGTTCCTGGTGTTCGGGTCGGACGGCGACGTGTACGAAGCGGACCACCCGGTATGGGACGAGGCGCGGGTGGCCCGGCCCCGGTGATCTCGTGGCCGGACTGCGCTCAGCGGAGCGCTGCTAGGCTGCATGGTGCGCAGGGAGCCCGGCCGACCCTTCCCGGGCCTGGGGCTCCGGGATAGCCGAGGTGAAGGGGTCCGCACCGTGAAGAAGCTGCTTCTGCTCGCCCTGGTGGGGCTGGGCGTGTTCGCCCTGTGGCGGAAGGTCCAGGCCGACCGCGCCGAGCTCGACCTGTGGACTGAGGCGACCACCAGCGACGACTAGGCGAGGACCGGCCGGGCCGAGCCCGGCCCGCAGACGGGGGTTCGAGTGAGCAGCGCGACACCGGTCACGCTGTTGTGCTGCGGGCTGCTCGGGGTGACCGTCGACGACGGCGGCATCCTGGAACGGGCCTTCGCGGAAGCCTTCGCCACCCAGGGCATCGTCCCGGGAACCGCCGCCTACGCCCGCAGCATGGTCCACGTGCACCAGACCCGCGGGCAGCCCGCCGTCGACGTGTTCCGCGCCCTGTTCCCGGATGCGCCGGGGCGGGCCGAGGCCGCCACGCTGGCCTTCGACCGGTCCTACCGGCTGGCCGTGGACCGGTCCGGCCTGGCCCCGATGCCCGGCGCGGCCGAGGCCGTGGCGCAGATCCGCGGCGCCGGGGTCCGGGTCTGCCTGCTCACCGGGCTGTCCCGCAGCCTGCTCGGCCTGGTGCTGGACACCCTCGGCTGGTGGCGGGCCGTGGATCTGGTGCTCTGCCCGGAAGACGCGCCACGCGGCTACCCGTGGCCCGACTCCATGCTGTGCGCCATGCTCCGGCTCGGCGTGACCGATGTCCGCGAGACGGCCTACGCGGGTGGCACGGAGAGCGGCATCCTGTGCGGGAAGCGGGCCGGGGCGTCGATCGTGGCAGGCATCCTGACCGGCGGGCACACCCGGGACCGGCTGCACCGGGCCGGGGCCACCCATTTGCTGGGCAGCATCGCCGAGTTGCCCGGCGTGCTTGATTCGGCGTCTGGTACGGCCGAGCCGGTGATCGATCCGGCCACGCTGCCACCCGGGATGGTTTCGCCGCCCGCCGCAGCGCCGCTGATCCCGCCCCCCTGAACGGGTACCCTTGTAGCGCCGTCGCGGGGCTATAGCTCAGCTGGAAGAGCACCTGCTTTGCAAGCAGGGGGTCAGGGGTTCGAGTCCCCTTAGCTCCACAGGTCAGAGGGATAATTCGAACAGCGAGTCCGAGAGTACAGCAGCAAAGTACCGCAACCGGGATCGCCTGAGATGTCGCACACGCGTTCGAGTTGGGCCTTGCCATCGCGGGCGGCGGCGCATAGATCCCAGGTCTTGGGGTCGAGTTCCGGGCTACTGAGCAGGAAAGATGCCTTTGGGAAGGCCCAGTGCCGCTTGCCCGGAGGCCGGCGGGCAGTGTGCTGAATCTGCCGTTTCAAGGCCGGCTCCTGCCGCTCAAGCACAGGGTCAGCGAATGGCAAGCTATTTCCGTCACCCAGGGTGAGGTTCCTCGTGACGCTTCATACGCTCACGACGCGCATTCTCCCTGCCGACTATTTCGCTGTAGCCGTGCGCTGGTCCACCGTTCTTCAAGCGGCGGAGATCAGCCCGGTCTGTGATCGTCAAGTGGCTGAAAGGATCTTGCGCTGGCGGCGTTGCCTGGTATGGGCGGGCGGGGGTGCATCGCTGGCCTGGGTACATCGCTTGGTGAATACATCCAGGCGTGTACCGTCTGGGTTGTGGCGGTATTGACGCAGGGGGAGGTTCTGGCGCGGTTCGGCCGTGCCTTGTCGGACCCGACCCGGGCCCGGGTTCTGCTGGCCTTGCGGGAGTCGCCGTCGTATCCGTCGGAGCTGGCGGGGATGCTCGGGGTGTCGCGGCAGAGCGTGTCGAACCATCTGGCCTGCCTGCGGGGTTGCGGCCTGGTGGTGGCGGTGCCGGAGAGCCGGCGGGTGCGCTATGAGCTGGCTGACCGGCACCTGGCCCATGCTCTGGGTGACTTGCTCGGGGTCGTGCTGGCGATCGACTCTGGCGCCTGCCCGGCCAGCGGCATGCAGGGGTGCTGCTGATGGCGGCCGGGGTCGCGGTCCCGCTGTCCGCGGCCCGCCGCGACCTTCTGGCCCGGCGGGTCCGCCGCTTGGTGATGGCGACCATCTGCTGTAACGCCGTGGAGGCGGTTGTCGCACTGTCCGCTGGGGCACTGGCATCGTCGGCGGCGCTGGCTGGCTTCGGTTTCGGGTCGCTGATCGAGGTGTCCTCGGCCGTCGCGGTGGGCTGGCAGTTTTCGGCCCGTGACCCGGCGGTCCGCCAGGCGCGCGAGTATGCCGCGCTGCGGGTCACGGCTGTGTCGTTTTTCGCCCTGGCCGCGTTCGTGGCCGTGGACTGCACCCGGTCTCTGCTCGGCGGCAGCAGCGCCCGCCCGTCCCCGGCGGGGATCGTCCTGGCCGCCGCGTCGCTGGTGGTGATGCCGTGCCTGTCGCTGGCGCAGCGCCGGGCGGGCCGCCAGCTCGGCTCGGCCTCCGCGGTGGCTGACTCCCGGCAGGAACTGCTTTGCGCGTGCCTATCGGCCGTGCTGCTGGCCGGCCTGGCCGTGAACGCTTCCTTCGGCTGGCCGTGGGCCGATCCGGCCGCCGGGCTGGTCATCGCGGCTGCCGCGGCCGGGGAAGGCCGCAGTGCCTGGCGGGGAGATACATGCTGCACCGCGCCCGCTCACCCCGGGCCCGGGGAGCGCCGGGCGGGCTGCGGGCCCGGGTGCGCGTGCTGCCGGTAGCGCGGGCGGGGCCGGTGGTATCTGGGCTGGCTGGCTTGTGCTGGCGGGTGCGGTCAGAGCAGGCCAGTGAGGGTGCTGCCGAGCAGGTACAGGTTCAGGCCGGTGATGATCACCGTGGTCAGGAGCATCAGGGTGCTGGTGACGCGCCGGTTGGGCATGTCGGTCATGACTGTGGGGTCGCGGGTGATCAGCAGCAGGGGGATGAGGGCGAAGGGGATGCCGAAGGACAGCACGATCTGGGACAAGACCAGCGCCTGGGTGGTGTTCACGGCCAGCGCGAGGACGATCAGAGACGGGGCCATGGTCAGGGCACGGCGGGCCAGCAGCGGGATCCGCCAGTTCATGAAGCCGGCCATGACGACCTGGCCGGCGTAGGTGCCGACGCTGGAGGACGACAGCCCGGAGGCCATCAGGGCCACGCCGAACGCGAGCGCGGCGCTGCCGCCGGCCAGGGTGGTGAGGTGGGCATGGATGGGCCCGAGGTCGCTGATGCCGGTCAGGCCGGGCTGGTGGAACAGGGCGGCGGCGATGCACAGCATGGACAGGTTGACCAGCCCGGCCAGGCCCAGGCCGATGATGCAGTCCCACTTGTTGTAGGCCAGCAGGGTGCGCCGCTCACGCGGCCCGGACGCGCCGATCCGGCCGGTCTGCAGCGCCGAGTGCAGGTACACCACGTGCGGCATGACGGTCGCGCCGATGATCCCGACTGCCAGGCTGAGGGTGGCGCCGCCGCTGAGATGGGGCAGCAGGCCCGCGGCGAGCTGGCCGTAGCGCTGGCCGCCGGCGGCGAAGAACAGGTACACGAATCCGAGCCCGACCAGGCCCAGCAGCGCGATGATGGCCAGCTCGAAGCGCCGGTAGCCGCGATGTTGCAGGCCCAGGATGACGAAGGCGACCACCGCGGTGATCAGGCCAGCCGGGAACAGCGGAACGCCGAACAGCAGATTGATGCCGACTGCGGCGCCGACGAACTCGGCCAGGTCGGTGGCCATCGCGATGACCTCCGCCTGGAGCCAGAGCACCACGTTGGTGCGGCGGCCATACCGCTCCCGGCACAGCTCGGGCAGGCTGCGGCCGGTAGCCAGCCCGGCCTTGGAGGTCAGGTACTGCACCAAGATGGCCATCAAGTTGGCCATCACGATCACCCAGGCCAGCTCATAGCCATACCCGGCGCCCGCGGCGAAATTGGTGGCGAAGTTCCCCGGGTTGACATAGGCGACCGAGGCGACGAACGCCGGGCCCAGCAGCCCGGCCGCCGCACGCAGCCGCCCCCGGGCCCGCAACTGGCCCAGCGTCACCTGCCCACGGGCTGCAGCCCCGGCGGCGGTCACGGCTGGATCACGCCATGCACCAGGCCGGCCAGCGGCATCCCGATGGCCCGCCGCTGCCCACCAGCCTCGACCCACAGCGGGCCGCCGAACGGCTCACGCGCCACCACCCGCACCAGCACACCGGGCCGGATCCCCATCCCGGCCAGGTAGGCCAGCGCGCCGCTGTCCTCATCACTGACCCGGTCCACCTCCAGGCACGCACCCACCCCGGCATCGGCCAGGGCCGGGGACCAGTCCTCCACATGCTCACCCGACGGCGGCGGGATCGGGTCACCGTGCGGATCCCGGCGCGGATATCCCAGCGCCGCGTCGATCCGCTCGATCAGCAGGTGGCTGACCGCGTGCTGCAGCGCCTCGGCCTCATCATGCACCTCGTCCCAGCTCATCCCCGCGGCCCGCACCAGGAACGTCTCGATCAGCCGGTGGCGCCGCACCATCTCCCGGGCATGATCCCGGCCATGGTCGCTCAGCATGATCCCGCCGCTGCCCGACCCGGCCAGCAAGCCCGCCGCAGCAAGCCGGCGCAGCATCGCCGACACCGACGGCGGCGCCACCCCCAGCCTGGCCGCCACATCAGACGTCAGCACCGGCGGCGCCTTGAAACTCAGCAGGTAGATGACCCGCAGGTACTTCCCCATCGCCTCCGAGCGCGCCGCATCACAGCACACGCCTCCCCGCCCCGCCAGCACCATCATGAGACTCATCGAAGCAAATCCCGAAGACGCCCCTCATCTCACAATTAGACACGGCTAACACCCCTTCCGGCGGCATCAGCCGCGCGGCCAGGCGGCCCGCCAGCCCTAGCCGACATTCCGTCAGTACGCCCGCACAGACCACACCGATCTGGGTGACCGCCAACCCCCTTGAGAAGCCGATCTCACGTCGCACCTCATGGTGGCTCCGCGCGCATCGCATGGTTCGCCGCGCATCAGATGATCAAGGTTTCTGCCATCCGCAGGGACTGTGTAGCGAACGGCTCTGTCGCACTTTCGGTGGTGGCAGGTTGTGCTGATGTGTCACGATCGGTCATGATTGACGTGACTGAGCTTGTGAGGACTGTGTTCTCTGGGTTGTCTGCCCTGGTCATCGAGGATGTCGAGGACGCGGGCGAGATGATCTGCGTGCGGGCGAGGACCCGGGACGTGGCCGTGGCCTGCCCGGGGTGCGGCACCGAAACGGCCCGCGTGCATGAATACCGCGAGCGGACAGCGGCGGACGTTCCCGTTGATGGCCGCCGCGTCCTGGTCCGGGTGCGGGTCCGCCGTATGCGCTGCCCGGCGCTGGAGTGCAGGGTGCAGACCTTCCGCGAGCAGGTCCCGGGCGTCCTGGACCGTTACCAGCGGCGCATCTCACGGCTGACGGCCCAGGTCAGCGCAGTGGCGCGCGAGTTAGCGGGCAGGGCGTCGGCGCGGCTGCTGCCGGCACTGGGCATCATGGTCTGCCGGCATACCGCGCTGCGGGTCCTCCTCAAGATCCCCCTGCCCGGGATGACGGTGCCGCGGGTGCTGGGGATCGACGACTTCGCGCTGCGCCGCGGCAGCGTCTACGCGACCGTGCTCATCGACGCCGAGACCGGCCGCCGCGCCGACGTCATCCCCGGCCGCACCGCCGACGTCACTGAGAAGTGGCTGAAAGACCATCCCGGCGTCGAGGTCGTGTGCCGTGACGGGTCGGGGGCTTACGGCGAGGCCGTCCGCCAGGCACTGCCCTCGGCGGTCCAGGTCGGCGATCGCTGGCACTTGTGGCACGGCCTCGGCGAGGCCGTCCGGAAGGAGGTCGCGGCGCACTCCGCCTGCTGGGCGAAGGGCATGCCCCTGCAGGAAGGCAGGCGGGCCGCCACCACTTTGGAGCGCTGGCAGCAGGTCCATGAGCTGCGTGCCCGGAACGTGGGCCTGCTCGAGTGCGCCCGCCGCCTGAACCTCTCGCTCAACACCGTCAAGCGCTACGACCGGGCCAGCGAGCCGGAGCGGCTGCAGCGCGCCCCGAAGTACCGGCCCACCCTCGTCGACCCCCACCGCGGCTACCTCCGCAAGCGCCGGGCCGAAGAGCCCGGCGTCCCGGTCCAGCAACTGCTGCGCGAGATCCGCGAGCGCGGCTACCAGGGCAGCTCCAACCTCCTTGTCCGCTACATCAACCAGGGCCGCCTGGACAGCGACCGCCCGCACCTGTCACCCCGCCGGGCAGCCCGCACCCTGCTCACCAGGCCGGACCGCCTCACCCCCGGCCAGCAAGAGACGCTCGCCGGCCTCGAAGGCGCATGCCCGGAGATGACCGCCCTGGCCGGGCTGATCCGCTCCTTCGCCGCCCTGCTGGCTCCCCGCCCGGGCAACGACGCCAGGCTCAGGCAGTGGATCGCCGGCGCACGCGATGCGGACCTGCCTCACGTGCACTCTTTCAGCCGCGGCCTGGACCTGGACATCCAGGCCGCCACGGCCGCGGTCACGATGCCGCACCACAACGGGCGCACCGAAGGCGTCAACACCAAGACCAAGATGATCAAAAGGCAGATGTACGGCCGCGCAGGATTCCAGCTCCTCCGCCACCGGATCCTCCTCGGGTGAGAATACGATCCGTCACCACCGAAAGTGCGACAGAGCCTAGCGAACGGTGTTTCCGGCCCGACACGCCGGGCTCAGGTCCGGCGGGATGGGCACTGTGAGTGATGACATCGGATGCCGTGAATCAGCACAAGAGGGACAAGAGTGACGAAGGGCGGCAGCTGTCGCCGGAGCAGGCCGCCGCGGCGGCGATGGTGGCCGAGGCCCGCGCGCGGGGCCTGGAGCTGACCGGCCCGGATGGGCTGCTGAAGCTGTTCACCAAAAATGTGCTGGAAACAGCGCTGAACGAGGAGATTACCGAGCACCTGGGCTATGAGAAGAACCAGGCTGAGCCGGGACGCCAGCCGGCGAATAACGTCCGGTTCTGCCGCGGACAGTTCGGGTTGCAGGTGGCGGCTCGTCGTGGCCAGGCAGGGCGGGTACGGTCGGATAGTTGGCGGGAGGGCTGCGTTGCCGCCTGTGAACAGCCAGCAGGCTCAGGGTAGGTGCACTGTCTGAAGGAGGTGCCGGTGACCAGCGTGATCGCGTTCGATGTGAATGAGACGCTACTGGACCTGCATGCCCTCGACGAGCCATTCGAGACGCTGCTGGGCAGTGCCTCGCTGCGGCCGCAATGGTTTTCGCTGATGCTGCAGCTGGCCTTTACCGGCGGCCTCACCGGCCGGTACGTGGACTTCACGTCCGCCCAGCGGGCCGCGCTGGCCATGCTCGCCGAACGTGAGGGCGTGCCGGTGACCGCCGGCGACATCGAAGGCCTAGTGAGCCGGATGAGCTCGCTGCCCCCGCATCCCGAGGTGCCCGGTGCGCTGGCTGCCCTGGCCCGCACCCGGCTGCGGCTCGTGGCCTTGACCAACTCCGTCCAGCCCATCGCCGAGGCGCAACTGGCCAGCGCCGGCCTGGTCGGCTTCTTCCAGGCGGTGCTGTCCGCCGATGCCACCGGCCACCTCAAGCCCGCGCCGCAGCCCTACCACGCGGTCGCCGAGCGCTGCGGCGTACCCATCAGCGAGGTGCGCCTGGTGGCCGCCCATTCCTGGGACATCGCCGGGGCCCTGGCCACCGGATGCCAGGCCGCATTCGTCGCCCGTCCCGGCATGGTGCTCAGCCCACTCGGCGACCCGCCTGGCATTACCGGCCCGGACCTGGCCGCGGTAGCCGAGCAGATCATCAGCATCGACGGGTGAACCAGCCACCTCCCCGGCCATAGCCCAACAGCAGACGTGTCAGGCACGCATATTCATCTGCCGGCCCGTATGGCCCGGTGCCAAGTCCCGATCAACGCCCCGGCACCGTCTCCTGCGACCAGAGAAGCTTGACAAGCATCACCCGTATAACGCCGAGTATGCGTGTGCGGGTTGAGATAGGACCGGTGTCGCTAGCAACGCGCAGATCTTCCATTCCGGTTGCTCTCCTGTTATGCGTCAGTCCGCCCTGGCTTGCTGCTGGTACTCCGGTCGGCCCGGGTGCCGGCGCGGGAGCTGATGTGGGCGGGGAGGGTGATGCCGGGCGGCAGGGCCGGGTCGGGGATGGGTTGCTGCCAGGTGGTGGTCAGCGGTAGTTCGCCGGCCCACAGGCCCAGCGCGGCATCGGGGCTGTCGCCGTCGCTGGGCGGGCCGGTGCGGATCTTCACCGAGGCTTCCTCCAGCGGCAGCGCCAGCAGCCGGACCGCGGCGAGTTCCTTGCGGCTGGGCTGGCGGGCGTAGTCCCACTGGCCGGGCGCGACGTGCTCGGCGATGCAGCGCAGTCCGGCGAGCCGTTCGGCGGGGTCGGTGACCAGCCGGGGCTGTCCGTAGATCATGGCGCTGCGGTAGTTGATGGTGTGCTCGAACACCGACCGGGCCAGCACCAGCCCGTCGGTGAGCGTGATGGTGACGCACGCCGGGCCCGCGGTGTTCAGGCTCTGGCTGGCGACCGAGCCATGCAGGTACAACGTGTCCGTGGCGAACCCGTACATGGTGGGGACCACCATCGGCCACCCGCCGGTGATCACTCCGAGGTGGGCGACCAGCCCGGCCTTGAGAACCGCATACAAACAGTCCCGGTCGGTCCGCCCCAGGTGCCGGTACCTGCGGTGCCGGGTCCGCTCGGTCGCCGACAGCGGCAGCTTCCCGCCGGCGGGACTAGTCGTCGCGGGCACGGCCTGGGACGGGCTGGCTGTCAGGGCATCGCGCCTGCCTGGTACCGTGTCAGGCTTGTTGGACAGGTCCGGGGATTGTGCGCTCATGGCTGTCTCCTGTTGAGCTGAGCGGTCAGGCCCGTTGCCGGGGCGGGGAAGGGTGCCGGTGGCCGGGCCCGGAGGAACTGAGGCGCGGCGGCCGGTGGCGGCCTGAGCTGGGTTCGGCGCCCCGGTCGCGGGGCTGGGCGGTGACGTGCTCCGGCAGCACCGGTACCAGCACGCCGCTCGTGGCGAGGTCATGGGCGAGCCGGGGTGTCTCGTCCCGGATTAGTCCTGGCGGGTCAGGAGGAACACCGGAAACTGCCGCGTGGTCCCGGCCTGGGCCGCGCCGAGGTCAGGGGACCCGGCGACCGGCTTCGGCCACTCCGCAACCAGCTTCGGCCACAGCTCGGCGCGGGCGGTGCCGCCCAGTTCCTCCGCCAGGACCGTGAACGTCTGGGTGCCCACCTCGACGGTGATCCTGGGGTGGGCCTTGAGGTTGTAATACCAGGTCGGGTGGGTGGGCGATCCGCCGTTGGCGGCCCAGATCGCGAACCGGCCCTCTCCCTGGGGGGAGCAGGCCACCGGGGTGACGCGTTCGATCCCGGACCTGGCGCCGATGTGGTGGATGAGGATCAGCGTGGTGCCCGTCCACATCCCGCCGGCGCGTCCCTGGTTCGCCCGGAACTCCTTGATGATCTCGCTGTTGTAGTCGCTGGCCCCGCCCGCAGCCGAGTTCGTCATGATCTCCTCCGGTACGTGTCACTGGGGTATTCGTCGTTGCGGCGCAGCCAGCTCATGGGCTGATCGCCTTCGTCGCGGCCCCTGGGGGCGCGGTCCAGGATCCCGTAGTAGCCCATCAAGAACTCCGTACCGCGGGCGTAGCTGGAGTAGCAGTGGCAGACGGTGCCGCTCTCGCGCGCGAACGTGCTGACGCCATGCCCTTCGGAGAAATAGCCCTCGAGGTCGGTCCCGGTCGCGCTCGCGTTCTGCGCCGTGACGAGCGGCAGGTTCTCACGCACGGCCGGCTGGTCTGTCAGCAGCCTCAGCAGCGCGAGCTCGTTCGCTTCGGGCCGCGGCGCGGCTGGGTCGTGCCTCATCGGCTCCCCGGCCGATACGCCGAAGTCGGCGTTGAAGTCGCTGCCGTGGCTGGAGGCCCAGGTGAAGCTCCAGCCCATGCGCTCGCGGTAGGCGAGCAGCTTGTCGATCGGCGCGCGCGAGACGCAGATCATCGTCACGTCGCGGGCCTGGAGGTGGGCGAGTACGCCGTTGAAGCTGTCAGCGGTCGACGAGCAGGAGGGACATCCGGCCTGGTAGCCGGGGCCGAACATGAAGTGGTAGACCACTAGCTGCGAGCGGCCGTCAAACAGCTCCGCCAGCGTCCTGGCCCCGCCTTCGGTCTGGAGCGTGTACTCCTTCTCGACCGGCACCCAGGGCAGCTCCCGGCGCTGCCGGGCCAGCTGATCGCCCATCCGGGTGAGCTCCTTCTCGCGCTCCAGCAGCTTGGCGCTCGCCGCGAGCCACTCCGCCCGCGTTCCGATCCGGCGACTGGTCATTGTGCTGTCTCCTTTCTATTTCCCACATCGTTGGAGATGGACGGAGCCGCCGATGTGACCTCACATCGGCGCCGTCAGCCCGGGAACCCACGAGGGGTCCACGATGGCCAGAAGCCCAAATACGACGATCGTGAGTGCGAGCGGCACATCGAGGGCGACCCTGGGGGGCAGGAGCTTCTGGGCGGTGACAAGGACGGCGATCACGGCCATCCAGCCGACGCTCATCACGCCCAGCACCACCAGCATCGCCATCAGCGCGGCACTGGAGCCCACGCAGCACAGCCCGAACCCGAAACCCGACCCGGCGGTCTCGCGGCAGCGGCGGCGGAAGTGCCGCTTGAGCGGCGTGAACTCGTAAGCCCCGGCGGCGATCGTCACCGCGCCGGCCGCGGCCGTCCCGTGCGGCCGGTAGGCCGCAAACACGACGGCACCCGCCAGGGCCCAGACCGCCAGGTAAGGCCCGGCGAACAGCGGCACCGTGCGCGCACCACCGGCGCGGGCGGCTCGCGCCACGGCCGGAGCCGCGCCCGGCAGCATCATCGCCGCCATCATCGCCACCCACACCGCGGCGAAGAACGCGAACGAGCCGAGCCGGGTCGCCACCCCCATGTCCATCCCGGTCATCAGCCAGACCGAAACCACCCAGCACACTGCGGCCAGCCCAAGCGTCACCGTCACCGCGGCCGCCGCGGCCGTCCTAGCGGCCGTCATGGCCGGTGCCGAGGTCATCAGAGCGTCCGGCTGCCAGGCGTGGCCACTGGGCGATGGGGCGTCCGCCTGGCCAGGCTGGCACTGGTGGCCAGGCGGGCGGGCCGCCGTTCGTCCGTGTGTTGGAGCACTGTTGTGGCCAGCCGGGGGGCGAGTCCTCCCACGGTTCCTGGCGTCCGTAAACGGTGAGGTCCATGAGCGCGTAGCTGTAGTCCATGGCCTCGGCGCCGCGGCGTTTCGTCCAGTAGGTTTCGAAGACGCGGTCGCCGTCCCGCAGGTAGCACACGAGGTGGAACAAGCCGACTTGCCGCCCGGCCAGGAGCGCGCTGAGGGAGTCCTGGGCGGAGTACCACGGCACGTCCCAGCCCATGAAGTCGCGGTAGCGGACGCTCTCGTCGTAGAGGCCCTGACAGAAGACCGCGTAGGTGATGTCGCGGGAATGCAGGTAGGACAGCTCGGTGACCTGGGTGGTGACCCACGTGCAGCCTTCGCACTGCTCGGCCGCCGGGTGCCCGGGCCACCACATGAAGTAGTAGGCGATGAGCTGCCGGCGCCCTTCGAACGCTTCGAGCAGGGTGAGCGGCCCGGCCGGCCCGGTCAGTGCGAGGCTGGCGTCGACCTCGACCATGGGTAGCCGCCGCCGGGCCGCGGCGATCGCGTCGCCTTCCCGCGTGTGCGCCTTCTCCCGGACCCGCAGCCTGTCCAGTTCGGCCTGGAAGGTGGCCCGGTCGACGGCTGCGGGCAGGCTCGGTGCATTGGTGGCGCCAGCCGCCGGCCCGCCGGGGTTTGCTGATTCATCCGTCATGACGGTTCCTCTTCTTGCTTTCTACGTGCGCAGTTTCGGCGAGCCGTTTGATCGTGTCGAGTCGCCGGTCCCATCGGGCGGCGAGCCGCGCCATGGCCCGGCTGGCCTGGTCCAGGCGGTCGGCTTGGACCTGGTAGAGAACTTCCCGACCCTGTTTGCGCCGGCTGACCAGCCCGGCCCGTTCGAGCACGACCAGATGTTTGGAGACCGCCTGGCGGGAGAACGGCACCCGGCCGGCCAGCCAGCTGGCGCTGACGGCATCTTTGCTGACGAGGAGGTCGAGGACCCGGCGGCGAGACGGGTCGGCGATGGCCGACCACAACTCGTCATCGGACTGAGCCGTCATCCCGATTCGGGATTCGCGAGTATGTGGGCGAGGCGGTCCAGGTACTCGGCCCAGCCGCCCTGGTGCTCGCCGGCATAACGCTCTTTCTCCGCGTCGGGCCAGGCGAGCAGCTCGTGGCCGCTTTCGACCACGCGAAGCCGAGTCCGCTCGTCCCCCTCGGGGGTCAGCGTGAACTCAACGAGCATCGAGTTGCCGGCCACCGGTTCCTCCCCGGCCGGGTGGTTCCAGCGGAAGGAGAAGCGAGTCGGCGGATCGACCGTCTCCACGACGACAGGGCCGCCCTGGTCCCCGAACTCCATGAAGCCATGAGCGCCCCGCTCGACCACGAGTTCCACCCGGTCGGCGAACCACTGGCTCATCTGATCGGGCTCGGTGATGGTGCGCCACACCACCTCCACCGGTGCCTCGATCAGAACCTCCCGCTCAATCACTAGGTCTGCCATCAGTATCCGATCCCTCACTGAGCGCGCTCGCGGTATCGCGGGACGCGGGTGTCGCCACTTGGCGTCGCATGTCGGTCACCGCTCGCTCCTCACCCCGTATCTGCAACCGACGGTAGCGCGTCAAGAGAAGACGTGCAACCGATGATTGCAGGTTGTCGTCCGTGGCCGGATGCGCTGCCGGACGCGACTCCGCCCGCACGCGCATATCAGCCAGTTCCGGCATGCCTTGACGGCCGTCTGGCAATTCGCGATCACTGAGCAGAACGGCGGCACTGCGCGCGTTCTCCCGAGCCTTCCTTGTCGCTCAGGGTGATCTTGTTGACCAGCGGATTGCTGGGGACGTCCGGTCCGCCGTACCCGCCAGCGCTCGCCAGTAGCCTTGGCAAATGCCGGGTCAGCGGATTGAGCAGCGTCCGCGGTTGCGGGCTGAGGAGCCGCCTGCAATAGCGACGGTGGTTCTACGGGGTGGCCGTGACACCCCGGAGAAGCTGCGCAGCCATGTTCAGCGGACCGCGCGTGCCTGGTCGCTCGACGGGCAGCCGTTGCTCGGTATCTCAGTTTTCGCCGTCCTCGGCGAGCCGCTCGATGATCTGCTCCGGCGCCGGTTCGCCACGTTCCGGACTATCCACCTGCCCACCGTCGGCGGCCTGGCTGATCGCGGATTCGAGTTGCTGCCTACCGGGCAGCGCCCGCATTTCACCGTGCAGTTGCGCCGTGCCGACGATCAGGAGCTCGGGGAACTGCTGAGGGCTCTCGGTGCTGTGCAGCGCAATCCCGCGTACGCTGGGAGAGAGGTTTAGCGAGGGGAGGACTGAAGATGTACCTGGTGGATATCACTGCTGACCTGAACGACGAGGACGAGACCGGCTACGTCTGGACCTTCCTCGACGAGGCCCGCGATCCTGCCCGGATCCATCCAGGGGCTCTTGTCGTCGCCGGTGACGAGGAAGCCGCTGCAGTGTGCCAGGTCGTCGACCTCGTGCCTGCGGGCGATGGCATGATCGTACATCTGCGGCTCCTGCCCGGCCTAGTTGACGATTACCGCGCCCTGGTCGAGCGGGCTCTCGCCAGCTGACCCCGGCGGTTCCGTGTGGTCAGCCGATCTATGGCCCTCTGGCGGACAGCCTGACCTGTGTGGAGTACAGCACGGAAGTACCGCAACAGGTACGGATCTGGAGGGACGCCGATACACGCTCTGGGACGGTGACCTGCGGGGATGGACGTGGGTGGACGTGCTGCCTGTTGTTTGCAAGCAGGGGGTCAGGGGTTCGAGTCCCCTTAGCTCCACAGGTCAGAAGCATAATTCGAAATTTTGAGCCCAAGTTTGCGGGCCCGTACAGCAGTAAAGTACCGCAACCGGGATCGCGCGAGATGCCGCACACGCGTTCGAGTTGGGCGTTGCCCACACGCGCGGCGGCGCACAGGTTCCAGGTCTGGGGCCGAGGTCCGGGCCACTGAGCAGGAAGAACGCCTTTGGGAGGGTCCAGTGCCACTTGCCCGGGGGCCAGCGGACAGTGTGCTGAATCTGCCGTTTCAAGCCGGCTCCTGCCCCTCAAGCAGAGGGTCAACGAATGGCAAGCTATTTCCATCACCCAGGGTGAGACTCCTGGTGACGCTCCATAAGTTCACGACGCGCCGAATATTTGCCGAGCCAATACTCGGCATCTAGATGCTGGTATCCGCATAGATCATCCTGTTCGGTGGGCCTTTCGGTGGGCGCCCGTGGGGTGATCAGCAAGCTCCCCGGGCGTTACGCAGCTAAGGGACGGACCGGGGCGCCAGGAAGCCTGCTGTCTATGGACTGGCTGGTTGGCGAACCCGCGCCCGCAGGAACCTCCCGATCTGCTCGGTGGCCTTCGGCTGCTTCGGGGGTGCCGAGCATGATCTGGTAGACGTGGGACAAGCCCTCGCCGATCTCCAGGGATGACGTCGACCCCGGCTTCGGCTGCTCCTGTGGCCAGGCGTTAGGAATCGCTGAGCAGCAGGACCGCCGTGCGTACCTGCACGAGCAGCGGCGGAGCCCGGGCAGTTGGGCAAACAGCGGCGACGCTAGGGGCGTCTTAGGGTCAGCTCCGGCCAGGTAGTCGTCCGCCCAGGGCGGCCGGGCACGGGTGACAGGGCTCAGCCAGGGAGGTCCTCCGGGCGCTTCGCGGCAAGCTTGCCGTGCAGCAGGCCGGTGACCTGGCCGACTTCGATGAGATATCCGTCCGGGTCGCGCATGTAGCAGCGGATCTCGGCTTCGCGGTCGATGGGCGGCGTGACGAACTCCGCCCCCTTCTCCTTCCAGGCCTCGTAACAGGCCTGGATATCGGCGACTCGCAGGTTCAGGAAAATCGAGGTGGTGTCACCGGGCTGGTAGTCGACCACTGAGATGCCTGGCTTGTCGGGAGTGGGTGGCCCGCCTGGGTTCATGAGTATCCACGAGTTGGACAGCCTGACGATGCACGGATTCTCGTCCAGGACGACCGTGCCGCCCAGGACGCGCGAGTAGAAGTCTCGAGACCGCGCAACACTCCGGACGGTGATGAACAGCGTCACCAGGATGCCCTCTTCGGGCGCGGGAAGATTGGCGAAGTCGATGCGGGGCGCGGGTTCCGTCATGGCTACTCCATTCCGGCGGCATGAGGGGGGCTCTTCGAGCGACGGTCCTGCTGGTCAACTCTTCCCTCGATTTGGCATCCTCAAGGCGGATATTCCCAAACGGAACGATGCTGTGGTCACGCTCGGCGCGGAGCAGGTCTATGCCGCTAGCCGCTCTTCCACGAGGAAGCGATGCCCGTCAGGTCCTGGTACCAGGGGTGCGCGGATGCCCCCGCGCAGGGTCATCAGGTGGTCATCGGTCACCGGAGTGCCGCAGCGTGCGAGCGCCGCAGTTGTTACGTCCAGCGACGCGACTCGCAGCGCACAGTGTGTCGCGAGGATGTCGTTGCTGGCTGTGTCGGGAGGGATCGGCCGGCGCGTGCCCACGTGGTAACGCAGCAGTTCCAACCGTGGTGCAGGCAGGTCCGGCCCGAGTTGAGTGACGGTGACGTGGACGTCTTCGACGTCATCGAGAGCGGCTTGTTCCGGCCCGCAGTTCTCTGTGCGAGTTCCCGCGCCGAACCCGAAGACCGACCCGAAGAATCTCGTGCTGATGGCTGTGTGGCTAATCGCGATAGCGGTGTGATCGATGCCAAGAAAAGAACCGGTGCCGTCGGCGTTGCGCCACGCTGCCGGGATACGTCCCTCCGGGAATGCGAACAGTTCCAGCGGGTGACCGTCATGATCACGAAACTTGAACGCAGTCACTCCTCCTGAGCTGTCCGGCAGCCGTACCGGACCATTGCGGCTGATGGGCCGGAACCGCCGGTTTGCCATGACCCGCTGGTACGCGTGTGTCATGTCGTTCACGACGATCGCCATGTGCTGAAACCAAAGATCGGTGCTCGTGCTGTCAGGTGGGTACGGGCGCCCTGCCGAGTCCGTGAACTCCAGCAGTTCGATCCGCTCGCGGCCCAGCCGCAACAATGAGCGCCGTCCGTGCGCCTGTCGGACGCACAGCACGCCGGTCAGCGAACGTTCGATGTCGCTACGCTGTTCGACGCAGCACCCGAACGTCGTGACGTAATCCTCTTCTGCCCGGTCAACGTCCGACACGATCAAGGTGACCCGATCGACCACCGTTTGTGGTCCCGCTGTCATGGTGACATCGGGTTGTCGCTGCGGGCCGGGTGCCTCATGTGCAGCTGGAGGGCGCTGACGACCAGGCCGAAGTGGCTGAACGCCTGCGGGGTGTTGCCCAGCTGGCGCTGGCCGGCCGGGTCCCATTCCTCGCTGAGCAGGCCGACATCGTTGCGCAGCAAGAGCAGGCGCTCGAACTGGTCGATTGCGTCCCGCCGCTGCCCGGACGCGTACAGCGCGTCCACCAGCCAGAACGAGCAGGCGATGAACAGGCCTTCGCTGCCTTTGACGCCGTCGTTGGTCTCGGTTGTCTGATAACGCCGGACGAGGCCGCCTTCGCACAGTTCGCGGCGGACCGCAGCGATGGTGCCCAGCACCCGCGGGTCCGTGGCGGGGAGGAAGCCGGCCCGCGGGATCAGCAGCAGGCTGGCGTCTAGCGCGGTGGACCCATAGGCCTGCGTGAAAGTATTGCGTCCGGCGTCGAAGGCGTGGGTGACGACATCGTGATGGATCTGATCACGGAGCTGTTCCCAGCGCTGGACCGGGCCGGGAAGGCCGTACTTGCGGACCGACCGAGCCATCCGGTCGGCGGCGACCCAGGCCATGACCTTGGAGTGTGTGAAGTGCTGCCGGTCGCCGCGTACCTCCCACAATCCGTTGTCCGGTTGCCGCCAGGCTGATTCGAGATGGTCCATCAGGGCGACCTGCAATGCCCACGCGTCCGGATCGGCGGGCAGACCGGCCTGCCGGGCCAGAAACAGGGCGTCCAGGGTCTCACCCCAGACGTCGAGCTGGACCTGACCGGACGCGGCGTTGCCGGTGCGGACCGGCCTGCTCCCTTCGTAACCGGCGAGCCAGGGCAGCTCAGCCTCGGGCAGCCGCCGCGCACCGTCAATGCTGTACAGGATCTGCAGCGCCTCCGGCTGACCTGCTATGGCGCGCAGCAGCCAGTCGCGCCAGGCCCCTGCTTCGCGCCGGAAACCGGCCGCCAGCAGCGCCTGCAGCGCGTAGGTAGCGTCGCGTAGCCAGCAGTACCGGTAATCCCAGTTGCGCACCCCGCCGAGTTCCTCCGGCAGCGACGTGGTCGCGGCCGCGACGATCCCGCCGGTCGGTGCGTAGGTCAGGGCCTTCAGGGTGATGATCGACCGGTCAACGGCGTCGTTGTACGGCCCGGCCTGGTAGGCGGCATGCGAGGACCACTCGGTCCAGAAGTCCTTCGTCGCCGTTAGGGCCTGCTCGGCGTCCACATACGGCATCTCAGGCTGGTAGCTGGGCGCCCACGACATGACGAAGGAAACCCGGTCGCCCGCCCGCACGGTGAAATCCGCGCACATCTCCCCATCTTGGCCGTGTGGGGCAACTGCGGACATCAGCCGGACGCGGTTGGGCCCGGCGATGGCCTGGACTTCGCGGCCAACGTGCCGGACCCACGGAACTTCCCGGCCGTAGTCGAACCGCAGGCGCAGTGTCGATCGCATCGCCACTTCGCCCCTCAGGCCCACCGCGATGCGAACAAGGTGCGGCGTGTCCGCCCGCGGTGGCATGAAGTCGATGACCCGTACGGCGCCGTCAGCGGTTTCCCAGTCCGTCTCGAGCACCAGGGTGTGGCCGACGTACCGGCGGATTGTGCATTTGCTCGCGGCCGTGGGGGCGAGCGTCCAATGTCCCGCCTCGTCACTGTCCAGGAGTGCGGCGAACGCGGCGGGTGAATCGAAACGGGGCAGGCAGAGCCAGTCGATTGACCCGGTGGTGCTGACCAGCGCTGCCGTGTGCAGGTCTCCCAGCAAGGCGTAGTCCTCGATTTTCGGCATAGCGAGATCTCTCACGGGGTGTGCGTGGTGGGCCAGGACTGCACGGGGATAGTGCCGGGCTGCGCGTGGCGGGTGGTTCCGATGCGCTCGGCGATGTGATCGCCCACACGCAGCGCGTTCGCGATGATCGTCAGCGTGGGGTTCACCGCACCGATCGAGGGCATGAAGCTGCCGTCCACCACGTAGAGGTTGTCGAGGTCGTGGGCCTTGCAGTGCACGTCGAGGACCGAAGTGGCTGGCTCGGTTCCGAAGCGTGCCGTGCCGGGCCTGGTGGGCGGTGGCGGCGGCGTCGAATGCCTTGTGGAGGTAGAGGCTGCGCACGGACGTCATGTTCACCATGCCGAGCTTGCCCAGCATGCCCTGGAAGGTCGTGCGGAGGCGGGTGAGGCCTTCGGTGTTGTTGCCGGGCTGTAGCGCCAGCCTGATCGCGCCGTCACGCCGGAGCGTGATTCTGCTGTCTGGGAGGGGGAGGTCCTCGCTGGACAGCCAGAAGTCGATCGAGTGCTTCGCGACCTCGCCGTACGGGGCCGACGGAGCCCACCCGAGTCCGCGTGGTGCGGCTCCCTTGATCTGCCAATCATCGGACTTACCGAGCATCTGGATGTTGCCCATGGGGTATTGCCAGTACTCGCCGGGATGGTAGAAGTCGTTGAGGGCCAGCGTTTTCTGGAAGACCGTCGGGTTGGGTTCGCGTGAAAATGCGATGAGGGCAAGATTGTTGTGCCGCATGTAGTTCCGGCCGACCATATCGGACGAGTTCGCCAGACCTTCTGGATGCTTGTCGTTTGCCGATTTCAGGAGCAGGGCGGACGAAAGGATGGCTCCTGCGGACAGCACGATGATGTCTGCGGTGAAGGCGTGCGGGGAGCCGTCGGGGAGCGTGACCGCTACGCCACTAACGGAGCGGCCGCTGCTGTCCGTAATCAGGCGCTCGACAGTCGTTCTCGTCATCAATACCAGGTTGGGATGCGCGGCCAGGGCCGGGCGGACCACGGCCCATTCGGCGTCGGCCTTGGCGCCGAGCAGGCAGGGAAACCCGTCAACGCGGTCGCACCGTATGCATCCGGAAGCGGTGGTAGCCCGGCCGTGAGCGTCTTGGGTGAGCTGCACGCCCAGCGGCAGGTGAAACGGGTGCAGGCCAAGTTTCTCCAAACCATCGGACAGCTGCCGAATATGAGGCTCGTGCTGCACGGGCGGGTATGCGTAATCCCGGCTCCAGAAGCCAGCGAACGGGTCCTCGCCGTGCTGGCCGTGCACCCAGAACAGGTGCTCGGCTCGGACGTAATACGGCTCCATGTCGCCGTAGCTCAGCGGCCAGGCCGGCGCGACACCGTTCGGATGCTGGACCTCGCCGAAGTCTGCGGGCAGCAGCCGGAAAAGCGCCGCGCCGTACACCTTCGAGTTGCCGCCCACGTAATAGTGCAACTCGGGCCGGAAGGGCCGGTCGTACAGGTCGTAGAAGGTCTCCTCCGCGGTGTATTTCGCATCGCCGAAGACAGCCTGCGAGCTCCAATTGTCGCGTTCCCGCGGGAGGAAGTCACCGCGTTCGAGCAGCAGCACGCGCCTGCCCGTTTCGGCCACGCGCGCCGCGGTGGTCGCGCCCCCCGGTCCACTGCCGACGACGAGGACGTCGTAGTGGTCATTCCCCGCCGGGGCGGGCATGGTGGTCACAGTCCCACGCTCGACTGCGACAGGCCGCCGTCGACGGTGACCGTGGTGGCGTTGACGTACCCGGCCCTGTCCGAGGCGAGAAACACCACCACGTCGGCGATCTCGGCGGACTGGGCGATCCGGCCAAGCGGGATCGCCTCATTCAGCTGCTTGACCAGTTCCGGGGTCATCTCGGTGACGGCGTTGATCGGGGTGCTCACCGCCCCCGGCGCGATGTTGACGAACCGGATTCCAAGCGATCCCAGTTCGACGCCCGCCGTGCGGGTGAGCATCTTCGCGCCGCCCTTCGAGACGCAGTAGGCGATGTTGCCGGGCATCGGCCAGTCCTCGTGGGTGGACGAGATCGTCACGATCAGCCCGCCGCTGGCCTGCGCCACGAACTGCTGCGCCGCGAACTGGGCGCCGAAGAACGCGCTCTTGAGGTTTACCGCCAGCACCTTGTCGAAGTCGGCTTCGCTGGTCGCGAGCAGCGACGTGCGGGTTTCGATACCCGCGTTGCTGACGAGAACATCGAGCCGGCCGAAATTCTCAACGGCAGCCCGGATAACCCGGCGCAGGTCTTCGGTGCGCGAGACGTCGGCTTCCACTCCGACCGCTCGGCCGCCAGCCCGTCCGGCGGCGGCAACGACCTCGGCTGCGTAGTCCGGGTGCATAAGGTAGTCGACCACGACGTTCGCGCCTTCCGCGGCGGCGGCGAGGACGATCGCCTTGCCGATGCCGCTGTTGCCGCCGGTGACGACGATGGACTTGCCTTTGAGCAACATGCCTATTCCATCCATATCGGTGTCGGACGGGCCGGTTAGGCGAGTCCGCCGTTGGCGTAGATCACCTGACCGTTGATCCATCGTCCGGTCGGTCCGACCAGGAATGACACGACGCCGGCGATGTCGTCGGGAGTGCCGAGACGGCCGAGCGGCGGCAAGGCGGCCAGCTGTTCCTGCTCGTCGGCCGGGGTGCTGCTGAGGAACTCCGCGGTGGCGGTGGGACCCGGCGCGACCGCGTTGATCGTGATGTCGCGACCGCGCAGCTCCTTCGCGAGGATGCGGGTGAGCGCGTCGACGGCGGCTTTGGACGCCGCGTAGGCGCTCAGACCCGGTGGCGCGAACCGCACCATGCTCGACGAGATGTTGACGATCGAGCCGCCGTCACGAACCCGCCGCGCGGCCTGCTGGTCGACGACGAACGTGCCTCGCACGTTGATCCTGTGGATCGCGTCGAAGTCAGCCAGGTCAAGGTCGATGAGGGGGACGGGGTGATTGATCCCGGCGGTATGGACGACGACGTCGAGCCGCCCGAAGCGGTCATCTATGGCGTCGAAAAGAGCAGATACCGCCCCCTCGTCGGCGATGTCCGCCGCGAATGCCGCGCCACTGCGGCCATGCGCCTTGATCTCGCTGACCGTCGCGTCGGCCAGGTCCATTTCGCCGACATAAGCCACGGCGACGTCAAACCCGTCGGCTGCCAAACTGGCGGCGATAACCCGCCCCATGCCTCCCGTCCCGCCAGTCACCAGGGCGGTCCGGGTGCGGCCTGCTACGCCATCGCCTGCTGTCATAGCCATCTCAGGCGTTCCTTTCCGTTAGTCGTGTGAGCAATTCATCGGTGTCGATGTCGGCATGCCATGAGCCGTGCACAGCTCGTCCATGCACTTGGCATGTGCCGTGTCGGCGAGCGTCGTTTCCGTTGTGCCGGCTAGCTGGTCCCGCCCGGCCGCGCGGGACGCTGCTGCTTTCTGCGGCCGGATAAGGATGGGGGCGGTGGCCAGGATCACGAGGCCGACGGCCGCGGCGAAGATCAGCAGCGTCAGTCGAGGACTGAGGTGCTGCAGTATGATCCCGACCCCGACGACGGGCAATGACACGCCGGCGTAGCCGGCCGTGAAGAACGTCGCCAGGGCGCCGGCCCGATCGTCGGGGCTGGCGGTGGAGATCACCACGGTCAGGCTGCCGCGAATGATCGCGCCAATACCGGTGCCGGCGACGATGCCGCCGGCAAGGAACAACGCGAGGCTGGGCGGCGATGTCCACGCTGAGACGACCAGCAGGCACAGGCCGACGATCATCGGCACGATCCCGGCGGCAAGCAGGCGGCGGGCCGGCCAGGTCGTGGTCGTGATCTGCACAAGCACGCCGGCGCCGAAGGTCAGGAAGATCGTCAATCCGGTCAGCGCGGGAGAAGGCTGGTGCAAGGGGCCTGCCAGGAACGTCCCTGCGAGCCCGGCGAACAGTCCGCCGACAGCGAATGCCGTGCACACCCCGGTCGTGGCCGCCAGGAACTGGCTGCGCCCGCTCGCCGGCGCCTTGAGCCGCTGCGGGCGGTACTTCGGCCACGGATGAATAGCCGCGTGGCCCTCCGGGGCCACGACGACCAGGCCCACCGCGGCTAGGAGGAGGGCGAGAAAGACGATGAACGGGAGCGTGAGGCCGTGACCCGCATAGCGGGCGAGCAGTCCGGCGATGAGCGGCCCCAATGCCAGGCCGCCGATGTTCGCGATCGTGGCGACGATCCCGGCCCGGCGCGTAGCGACGCCGCCGGGGCCTGCGTCCAGGTCCGTGACGAAGGCGGTGGCCGTGGCCACGGCGGCGCCGAGAGCGAGGCCTCTGAGCACCCGCGCGACAATAATGCCGGCGAGAGATCTCCAGGTCAGGAAGATAACGGCCGCGACAACGGCGACGGCGAGGGCTGGCAGCAGCACCGCACGCCGGCCATACCAGTCAGACACGTGCCCGGCGAGCAGGAGGCTCACGACGATCCCCAGCGCGTAGACCGCGTAGACGATCGTGATGGTGAGCGACGACAGATGTTCTTGTTGCTCGTAGAGACCGTAAAGGCTGCTTGGGGCGGTCGAGAACGCGGCAACGGCCAGGAATGAGAAAGCGATCGCCCAGAAGCCCGTGCGACGTGACAGCCACGGCAGCGTGCGGGCGGATACTCGCAAGTGTGACGGTTCGGCGGTATGCGTAGCTTCCATGCTTCCCCTAGAAGCTGTCCGTCCGGCTTGCCCTATGCGAGCGCCCCGGTCGCGAAGCTGCGCAGCCAGCTGCCGTCCCAGGCCACGGTTGGCCCCGGTCACCAGCGCGGTCTTCCCTGTGATCTCCATGACGTCTCTCCCTCTGCGTATGTTTCTCGCAGCGCGGGACCGGGCTGCGGGTCCCCTCACTTGGTCTTCGTCAGGCACCTCGCAGGTGAGGCCCAGGAGGCCTAGGCCAGGGCCGCAGATTCACTGCCGCTTTATTGCGAGTTCATCGTTGAGGTGCCGGTGGATTCCGCGTGCCTGGCCAGGGTCCCGTGTGCCTGGATCGCGCCGGCCTGGCTAGCCTGCGCGGCCCAGGCGGGACCGCTCAGTACCGCGGCGACGGCGACAGCCAGCACCCCCGCAAACCGTGTCGAAGGTCGCATGAGAAGCCTCCTTACTTGCCGTTCACGACCGGACGGCCGTGGATGCACCGGGGACGAACGGGCGGTCGTCGGCTGCGGCCTGGCGCGCGGCCAGGATCTCGGTGGCCACCCGGCCGATGGGGATCCGCAGGGGCAGTTGCGGCGCCTCTGCCGCGTCAGCGATCCCGGCCGCGACCTCTTCCGGCGTGATCATCTGGCTGGCGCGCGGGCCGCCCTGGTTGAGCAGGTGGGCGTAGGGGTTGCCGGGCAGGGTGTAGGTGGTGACGTCGTCTAGCGATCCGGAGCTGACCGGGCCCGGTTCGATCAGCGCGGCCTCGATCCCCAGCGGGTCCGCCTCGATAACGAGGGCCTCGACCAGCGCCTCGAGGGCCCATTTGGTCGCGGCGTAGGCCGACCGGATCGGCGTCGAGATGCGCCCGGAGATGCTGGACATGAACAGCAGCCGCCCGCGGCCGCGGGCGCGCATCCCTGGCAGGACCGCCTGCGCCACCCGCAGGGCACCGATCGTGTTGATGTCCAGCAGCCGCGCGAATGCCTCCGGCGGTATCGCCTCGACGGCGGCGGCGAAGATCTCCCCGGCGTTGGAGACCAGAACGTCGATCTCCCCGGCCTCCCCGACCGCCGAGGTGATGCTGTCGGGGTCGGTGACGTCGAGCGCGAGCCGCTGGTCCGCCGACAGGCCGGCGAGCGTGCGCGGGTCCCGCGCGGTGGCGATCACCCGGTAGCCGCGGCGCGCGAACTCCGCCACCGCCGCGCGGCCAATGCCCTTCGACGCTCCTGTGATCAGTACCGATGCCATGACGGCCTCCTGGGTTCAGAAATTTCAGGTTTGCTTCCCAAGCCATGAATGCCACGCCGGGCCATGTCGGTTTGATATGCAAAGCGCACCCGGCGGGGAATCACTGATCAGCGCCGTCATGCCATTGCCTTTCGCGAGCCTGATGTCTGCTCCGCGGGCGGCAGGGACGGACGGCCAGCAATGCGCCAGCATCTGCCTGCGGGCCGGGCTCCGACACCGTTTCCCGGCGTGCCTCGCACGCCATTGCACGCGCCCAGCGCATCCGGATCACCGCCGTTTCGGGATGATCGCCGAACTCCTGCGCCACCCGTTCGGTACATCCGGAGAAGCCGAAAGCACGGATCGCCGCAGCGACCGCCTGCCGTACCTGACCCGCGCTGGGCTCATCGCCGTGCTGCAGCCTCGACGCGAAGATGGCGTCAGCTTGGGAAGCGCCACTGCTCAAGTAGGGCATCACGGGCCACATGGCAGGTCTCCTCGGTGTACACATCAGTTCCGGCGGTGCCGGTTCGGACCCGAGAGCTCCTTAGCTACGCCTCTCCCGGCACCTCAGGACTCACACGGGTAGGTCCGCTGCAAACGCTACGAATCCGGCAAGCCGATCGAATCCCGGAAGGTCCTTAGTCCTGCTGGTAGCCATAGCGGCCTTGCCCCGGAATGACTAAGGACTTTCATGGATGCGGCGTCCGGCAGGCTGGCCATAACGTCTCAGGAGAACCCAGTGATCACGGGGATGCCGACGCCGGAGGTGGAACGAGCCAGCAATGAAGGATGATGACCTACGGCGCCACGTCGCCGCCGAGCTCTCCTGGGATCCCCAGGTGGGCAGCGAGGCGATCGAGGTTTCAGCCGCCAGTGGCCTCGTCACGCTGCGGGGGACCGTGGCCAGCCTCCGGTTGAAGCGGGCGGGGAGCAGGGCCGCGGCACGCGTACGCGGCGTTACCCGGGTCGCTAATGAACTGCGGGTACAGATCCCGGACAAAGATCGGCGGGACGACGAGGATCTGCGCGGCGACGTGCTGGAAGCGCTGATCCTGGACGTCTCGGTGCCAATGACCATCGATGCGCAGGCCCAGAACGGCTTCGTCACCCTGACCGGCACGGCGCAGTGGCACTACCAGCGCGAGGCAGCCGAACTCCGCACCGCCAACGTCCCCGGTGTTGCCGGTATCGGCAACACCATCACCTTGACCCAGACTCCCGATGCCCGTGAGGCACGGGACGCCATCCGCGCCGCGTTCGGGCGCGATGCTGCCCTAGAACGGGACGGGCTCTGGGTCCAAGCCTCCTCTGACGGGCTGGTGATCCTCTCCGGCACGGTCAGCTCCTGGGCTGCGCACGATCACGTGGTGACGGCCGCCTGGTCCGCGCCTGGCGTCACCCGGGTCGATGACCGGATCCGTGTCGAGAGCAGGCCGTAGCTCACCGTCAGTCCCGCTGCGGGGGGGTTCCTTTGTCATTCCGGAACGTCCGTGCGAGCTGGGCCCGATTGCTGACGTCAAGCTTGCGGAAGATCTTGCGCAGGTGGTACTCGACGGTGCTGGCGCTGATGAACAGCCGGGCGGCGATCTCCCGGTTGGACAGGTGCTCGGCGACGAGCCGGGCGATCTGTTCCTCCTGCGCGGTGAGCAGCTCCGGGACTCCCGGGCCGCGCGGGCGGGCGCGCTCGCCAGTGGCGCGCAGTTCGGCCCGGGCCCGGCCGGCGAACGCTTCCATGCCCATCGAGTCGAACATCTCGAAGGCGGTACGCAACTGGTCCCGGGCGCCGCGGCGGCGGCGTTGGCGGCGCAGCCACTCGCCGTACAACAGGTGGGCGCGAGCAAGCTCGGGACGCCGCCGCGAATGGCCGAGTCGGCCGATCGCCTCCCGATACTGTCCCTCGGCGGCTTCTCCCTGTCTCAGCAGGGCGCGGGAGCGCGCCTCGATCCCTATCCCCAAGTCGGTTCCGCCGGCCCGGGTCCTTTCGGCGAGCAGATCCAGGGCATCGCTGGCGATGGCCGGGGTTCCGGTGCGCGCGGCGGCTTCGATCAGCTCGGGCAACGCCCACACGGATACATACACGTGCTCATGCTCGCTGGCTTGCCGGGCCGCCGCCAATGCCTCCTCGTAACGGCCGAGGCCGTTGTACAGGACTGCGGCCACCCAGCGCGCGACTGTCACCGAGACTCCCTGGCCCCCGGCTGCGGCCTGCTCGATGATGGACTGGATCAGCGGGGCGGCCTCGGCTTCCCTTCCCCGGAAAGCAGCCAGCATGGTAGCGGCGATGGGCGCGAAACGAGACCCGGTCGCCTCACAGACCGCTGCGGCTTCGGCGATCAGCAAAGTGGCCGACGCAAAGTCACCACTCCACACGGTCTCCACAGCCATACGGTTCAGCAGGAACGAGAGCTGGTCGAGCGCGCCGAGGTCACGGGCGAGCTGAACCTGCCTGACGGTCACGCGCCAGCCCTCGTCGTCCCACAGAGCCTCGTCCGCAACCGTCGCGACAAAGCCCCACCGGAGTATTTCTTCCTGAGGGAAGTCTGGGCTGGCAAAGGCGCTCGTGGCCTGCCGCAGCCTCGCCGCTGCTGCGGCAGGCCCATCGGTGACCAGCAGTGCAAAGCCGTCCAGCACCAAATCGACCAGACGCGGCGGGTGCGTCGGCGCGGGAAGGAGCCGGGCGGCGCGTGAGACCTCAAGTAGGCGGCCGGCACCCGCCAGGTGCCCGGCGAAGAATGCCGCTTGCCACGCGTCAACGTACGTCTCGCGAGCCAGGTCGAGGTTGAGTGGCTCGAGCCGCTTAGCGGCTTTCAGCAGCAGCGGGGGAGCGTCGCTGCCCAAGCCGGAGGCGAACGCGATCCTCCCGCGCAGCAAGTCCGCTCGGGCCGCCTGAAACTCATGCAGCGGCCCAGCCTGCGTTGTGGCCACGAGGTCGCGGGCCTTTCCGAACGCGCCGGCCTGCAGGCTGGCCTGCGCTGCTTCCAGCATGCGCTCGGTGCGTCGCCCTGGGTCGGGCGTCAGCGTGGCCGCGCGTTCCAGGAATGCGGCGGCGGCGGCCAGGCCGCCGCGGGCCTGCGCCCGCCCGGCGGATCGTTCCAGTTCGGCGGCGATCTGCTCGTCCGGCCCGGCGGCTGCTTCGGCCAGGTGCCAGGCCCGTCGGTCCGGGTCAGCGTCCGGGTCGGTGACTGCAGCCAGCGCCTGGTGCGCCCGGCGCTGCGCGCCGACCGAGGCCGCATAATAGGCAGCCGACCGGATCAGCGGATGCCGGAACCGCACCCGCGGCTGCCAGGACACCAGCCGCCCTGTCCCTGCGGCCTCGCCCGCGTCTGGGCCGATCCCCAGCTGCCCGGCCGCCTTAGCCATCAGCGCTTGATCGCCGCTCGGGTCGGCCGCCGCCACCAGCAGCAGCATCCGGGTGTCTGCCGGCAGGGCACGCACCCGGGCCAGGTACCGCTCCTCCAGCCGCCCCCCGAACCGAAGCGGCCAGCCCAGCGGCTTTCCCCCCGACAGCTCCTCGGGGGTCAGCTCCCCGGCCGCCTCCACCAGCGCTAGCGGGTTCCCCGCCGGCCCCGGCCACGATCTGCCGGCACACCTGCCCATCCACCGGGGCGGGCGCCGCCGTCGCCAGCAGCTCACCCGCCACCTGTTCGGGCAGCCCGCTGAGCGTCAGTTCCGGCAGTCCCGCCAGCGCCGCCGCCCGGTCCTCCCCCTCGCGGACGGTGAACAACACACCGACCTGGTCGGCGTACAGGCGGCGGGCGACGAACCCAAGCACCTCCACCGACACTTGATCCAGCCACTGCGCGTCATCCACCAGGCACAGCACCGGCCGCCCCGCCGCCGCATCCGTCACCAGCGTCAGCGCCGCCAGCCCGACCAGGAACCGGTCCGGCGCCGACCCGGTTACCAGCCCGAACGCCGCCCCTAGTGCCTGCCGCTGCGGCCCGGGCAGCCCGTCCAGCCCGCCGAGGAACGGCACCAGCAACTGGTGCAACCCGGCGAATCCCATCCCCATCTCCGCCTGGATCCCGGCCACCCGGGCCAACTGCATGTCAGGCGCCTGCCTGGCCGCCCACTCCAGCAGGACCGTCTTGCCGATGCCCGCATCTCCCCGCAGCACCAGCACCCCGCTCAGCCCGTCCCGCACCGCCGCCAGGGCCACTTCCAGCGCGGCGGTCTCCGTGGCCCGGTCCAGCAGCTCGCTAATCGCTCGGTCCTCCCGACGGGGCCGCGGCCACGCCAGGCCGGCCCAGCTCACAGGGCGGCATCCGACCATCATCGCTTACATGCCACGGGGGGACCAGCAGGTCCCGGCCCCGAGAAGGCAGCCGGAAAGCGTGGCGAACGCGCAGGAGGCCTGTGGGGTGCCAGAACTCGCGCAGAGCATCTGACCTGGTCTCCCCGATCCAGCGTTCGGCAATCGCGTTCATGCGGGGCGTCCGCACGTTGCACAGCACGGTCCGGATCCCGGGCCGACAGTGCCTGACGGGTGTCTCCGGCAGCGCAGCGGAGCGCTTGGGGCGTCTGGATGGCCGTGGCCAAGGTCGGTAAGTACAGCAGGAAAGTACGGCAACAGGTACGGATCTGGAAGGACGCGGATGCACGCTTCGGGACGGTGGCCTGCGGGGATGGACGCGGGTGCACGTACTGCCTGTTGTTTGCAAGCAGGGGGTCAGGGGTTCGAGTCCCCTTAGCTCCCCTTAGCTCCACAGGTCAGAAGCCAAATTCGAACAGCCGGGCCCGGCAGTACAGCAGTAAAGTACCGCAACCGGGATCGCATGAGATGCCGTACACGCGTTCGAGGTGGGCTTGGCCCTTGCGGGCGGTAGCCGCACATCCCAAGTCTTGAGGCCGACTTCCAAGCCACTGAGCAGGGAGAACGCCTTGGGAGGGCTCTGCGCCGCTTGCCTGGCGGCGTAGGAGCAGCGTCCTGAATTTGCCGTTTCGAGGCCGGCTCTTGCCGCTCATACAGAGGGTCAACCGGGTGCGGCCTTCCAGGTCATTCATGTCACCGAGGGTGGGCTTTCTCGCCAAATCGTCATGAGTTGATGGCGCGCACATCGCCGAATCTGGAGCCGGCGACCTCGGCCCATTCCCTGCCGTCAGAGGTCACCCACCGGCAGAACTATCTGGTTCCACCACGCCGCCATCGCTCCTTCCCCCTCGCCGAATACCTTGCTTGACACCACCCGCGCCCTGCCGTTGCACAGTCTGGTCGCAAAGGCCGCCGGCACTTATCGAAAGCTGTGCGGCATCGTGAACTGGATGAAAGGGAGTGTCATGCGAAGAAGAGTGACTATCGCGCTAGCCGTGTTGGTCGGGGTGGCCTCCGCGCTAGCCTCGGCTGCGCCAGCCGCCGCCCAGAGGAACGATCATCGGAACAACGACCAGCGCCGCGGGAACCTGGTCTTCGTGCAGTTGAACGACATCAACGGAAACTCGGTGCGTGTGTTCAAACGGGCCGACGACGGGATGCTCATCCCAGAGGGCGATTTCCCGACCGGTGGCAAGGGTGGCACCGTGGTTGGTGCTCCCACCGACCCGCTGCAATCACAGGGGTCGTTGATCTTCAGCAACGGTCTACTGTTCGCCGTCAACGCCGGCAAGAACACGTCCGACGATCACGGCACCGTAACCGTGTTCCGTGTTGACGGCACGCAGTTGCACCGGCTGCAGGTGATCGACTCGGGCGGCGAGTTCCCGGCCAGCATCGCGGTGCGCGACAACTTGGTGTTCGTCGCCAACAGCGGCGGGGCGGGCGCGATCCAGGGCTACCGGCTCGATCACGGCATTTTGGACCCGATCCAGGGTGACAACCGGCCGCTCGGGCTCCACAACACCAACCCACCGGTGTTCCCGACCTCGATAGGACAGGTGGGGATCAGTCCGAATGGTCAGTGGGCGTTCGTCACGATGGTAGGGGGCGTCGTTGACGCGAACGGCAAGAACATCATCAACGCGTTCCGCATCGACCACAACGGCGTGCTGTCGGACAGCCCGATGGTCAGTCCGAGCGTGGGTGGCCTCCCGTTCGGGTTCACCCTCCAGACACCGAACCGGCTGATCATCTCCGAGGCGGGTGTGTCCGCGGTCACCACCTACCAGCGGGTGGGGCAGGGAAGTCTGACACCAGTGGGCTCAGCCCCGAACGGGCAGATTGCGCAGTGCTGGATCCTGCAGGTCGGCGAGTTCTACTTCGGCGTCAACACCGGCAGCAACACGGTCAGTAGCTACCGGGTCGAGCCGAATGGTCAACCGGTGCTCCTCGCGCCGGTCGCCGGGACGACCGATGCCGCACCGATCGATCCGACCGACAGCGGAGGCTTCCTCTATGTGCAAAGCTCGTCAGGAGGCTTTATCGCTGTCTTCCAAGTGAACAGCGACGGCACGTTGACATTTGTCACCAACGTGTCCGACGGGCTACCGATATTCGACCCAAATGCCCAAGAACCCACCGGGATGGAAGGCATAGCCGCCTCCTAACCGGGTCCTTCCACTGGTCCCGGCCGCCTTACGGCCGGGACCAGATAGGGAGCGGCACACCCTGCAGGTGCTCATCCGACGGCGGCGGGAAGTAACCCGCAGGCACATATTGCTGTTCTTCCATTCGTCGGTCGTGCCATTATCGGCGCGCCGCCGACACTCTTCCCGCTCGGATTATCCCGAACCGACCCACCCACTCGGCCCGGCAGCACCCCCGGCTGGATCACCCTGGAGCCTGCCCCGTCCGGCGAGGACGCTTGCGGTGATACCACGTACGTGCCGGTGATGCGCACGATCAATGCTGGATCACCCATGCCCTATGGCCTGTACCAATCCCTGGCAGTTGAGGGCTTCCGGGATGTTCACGGGATGATCTCCGGGTCACGATGCGCTCGAACGAAAAATCATGCAGATCGGAAGGGATGGCTGCCCCGAATCGCTAGCGATCTTGAAACTGGTTGACTCGGCCTGGAGCGCGGTGCCGTGATTACTCATGGTCCGTTTCTCCAGGCCGCTCGCCGAACCCGCCGTGCCAGACGCTGCTGGGATCCTCAACCCGGCCCCGGTCGCGCCGCTGGCCAGCGACGCGGCCACCAGTTGCTCAGTGAAAACGGGTTCCCTTCCGCCCGGGCGAACAGCTCATCTGGAATGACTTCATCTTTGGACAGGCAACACCGGAGGACCACGCCACACATAATGACTGGATCTGCGTCATGCGGTCAGCTATCCCGGTTGGCAGGGACCAACGCCAGATCGGCGGCTACCGCACAAGCCGCGGCTGGGGTGGGTCAGGCGGCGCGGGTTTCGAACCAGACGGAGCCGAGGTCGTGGCCAGCGGTGAGGCGCACGTCGGCGTCGAGTGCGGCGGCCAGGCGCCGTAGCAGGGCAACAGTGGGCTCGGTGCCGCCTTCTTCGATGCACTCGATCTCGTCGGTGGTCATGCCGGCGCGCCCGGCCAGGTCGGTGATGCTCAGGCCGAGGGCGGTGCGCCGGTCATAGAGTGCCTTGCCGAAGGCCAGGGCCTCCCGGATGGCGAGCCGCTCAGGATCGTCAGCCTCGGTCTCGGGGCGCTCCCAGCGGGTGTGGTAGCCAGTCATCACACCTGCCTCTCATAGATCCCGGCGGCCGGTCCATGGTGGTCGCTCACGCACAGTTTCTGCGCGCGGACCGCCCGGTCGATCTGCCTTTGGTGGTGCTGCCTGGTCTTGCGGAACACGGTGAGGAGCACGATCTTCCCATCAGGAGTACACCAGTACGTTACCCGGGCTGCAACATCGCGAAGCCGGATCCGCAGCTCCCAGACCGACCCCTCAAGGTGATCTGACCAGGGCCCACCGAGTTTGGTTCCTCTCTGCGCCAGCATCCCGCAGACCTCATCGACCCGCTTGAAGTCGCTGTTGCTGAGACTGTCCAGCCAGTCACGGACCTCAGGCTCAAGCTCGAAGTCGTATAAATCACGTGTGCTTCTCACGTTGGGTCAAGATACTCGTGGCAGCGGACACTACAGCCCACCCTGGGGCGCTGCCCTGGCACAAGGGGCGCACGCACGTCCAAGCCCTCACGCTGAGGCTTGTACGTGTACAGCACGGAAGTACCGCAACAGGTGTGGACGCGGGCGGCTTTGCTGGGACGCGGGAGGACGGTGACCTGCGGGTATGGACGCGGGTGGACGGTCTGCCTGTTGTTTGCAAGCAGGGGGTCAGAGGTTCGAGTCCCCTTAGCTCCACAGGTCAGAAGCTAAATTCGAAATCACGAGCCCATACATTTGAGCAAGTACAGCAGTAAAGTACAGCAACCGGGACCGCCTGAGATGCCGCACACGCGTTCGAGTAGGGCCTTGCCCTGCGGGCGGCGGCGCACAGATCCCAGGTCTTGGGGTCGAATTCCGGGCCACTGAGCAGGAAAGATGCCTTTGGGAGGGCGCAGTGCCGCTTGCCCGGAGGCCAGCCGGCAGGGTGCTGGAACTGCCGTTTCAAGGCCGGCTCCTGCCGCTCAAGCAGAGGGTCAGCGAATGGCAAGCTATTTCCGTCACCCACGGTGAGATTCCTCGGGATGCTCCATAGGTTCAGGGCGCGCATAACGCCGGCCCTGTGCGCACGCCTCAGCCTGCGGAGGTGCTAGGGAATGCGCTCAGATCGCGGCGTTATGCATGGCACCGGCCGGGTAGCTGCGTGTTGAGCGCTTGGTGGGCTGCGACCACCGGTGCTGTCTGACGGATTGGGGAACTACCGCGGCCTTGCTGGCCGGGGAGGCTGGTTGCAGACTTGCGTGGTGGGCCAGCTCAGGGGCGATCGGTGAGCGAGGGGCCGCGGGATGATGTGGTCATCCGGACCCCGGACCGGCGGCTGCGGGTGTTCGTGAGTTCCACGCTGGGTGAGCTGGCTGAGGAGCGGCGGGCTGTTTCACGTGCCATTTCGGCGCTGAGGCTGACCCCGGTGATGTTCGAGCTCGGCGCCCGGCCGTACCCTCCGGCCGAGCTGTACCGGGCGTATCTGGCGCAGAGTGATGTGTTCGTCGGGCTGTACTGGCAGCGGTACGGGCAGCTCGTCCCGGGCACGG
The DNA here is from genome assembly GCA_963814645.1 of uncultured Actinomycetes bacterium. Classification (GTDB taxonomy): domain Bacteria; phylum Actinomycetota; class Actinomycetes; order Streptosporangiales; family Streptosporangiaceae; genus RYN-230. Next base: position 557,996 of record CAWFDX010000001.1, read on the forward strand.
GGGTCTCGGGTCTGGAAGAGGAGTTCGGGCTGTCCGGTGAGCTGCCGCGGCTGCTGTATGTCAAGGCGCCGGCGCCCGGTCGTGAGCCCCGGCTGGCTGATCTGCTGGCCCGCGTCAAGGACGAGGCTTCGGCGTCCTATCGTTCTTTCCGGACCCCCGCTGAGCTGGGTCGGCTGGTGCGTGATGACCTGGCGGTGCTGCTGAGCGAGCGGTTCGCCGCCGCTGGCGGCCAGGCCGCGGCAGCTGCTCCGTCGTCGGCGGGTGTGCGTGGGCCGCGCCCGCTGCCGGTGAGCATGACGTCGCTGCTGGGGCGGGAGCGGGCTATCGATGAGGTGGCCGGGCTGGTTGAGCGTCCTGAGGTGCGGCTGGTCACGCTGACCGGGCCGGGCGGGGTCGGCAAGACCCGGCTAGCGGTGGCGGTCGGCGAGCGGCTGCGTGATCACTTCGGCGCGGGCACCGTGTTCGTGCCGCTGGAGGCGGTCACCGATCCCGGGCTGGTCCCGGCCGCCATCGGCCGGATGGCGGGGGCCGACCTGGCGCGGACGGCCTCGCCGGTGGAGGCGCTGGCCGAGACGTTCGGCGACGGCGCGTGGCTGCTGATCCTGGACAACCTGGAGCAGGTGGTCCAGGCCGCGGCTGGCCTGGGCGAGCTGTTGGCCCGCTGCCCGGCGGTGGTGATCTTGGCCACCAGCCGCACGGTGCTGGGGCTGCGGGCCGAGCGGGAGTACCCGGTGCCGCCGCTGGCGCTGCCGGCCGACCTTGCCACCGTGCCGCCGGAGGAACTAGCGTCCTCGCCGGCGGTGGCGCTGTTCGTGGACCGGGCCCGCGCGGTGCGGCCCGGCTTTGCCCTCACCGAAGGCAATGCGGCGGCGGTGGCCGGGATCTGCCGGCGGCTGGAGGGCCTGCCACTGGCCATCGAGCTGGCCGCCGCCCGGACCCGGCTGCTGGACCCCGCCGCGCTGCTGGGCCGGCTGGCGGCCTCGCTGGACGCGCTCGGGACCGGCGCGGTAGACCTGCCCGGGCGGCAGCGCACCCTGCGGGCCACGGTCGGGTGGAGCGTGGGGCTGCTGGAAGACGCCGAGCGTTCGCTGCTGGAGATCGCGGCGGTGTTCACAGACGGCTGGACCATCCAGGCCGCCGCCGCCGTGGCGGGCCTGGAGGAGGAGCGGGCGCTGGAGCTGTCTGAGGCGCTGGCCCGCCACAGCCTGGTCTATTTCGACAGCACCAGGCTCGGGCCCCGGTCGCGGATGCTGGAGACCGTGCGCGAGTTCATGGCCGAGCGGCTGGAGGGTCGGCCCGACGCCGCCGATGTCGGGCGGCGGCACGCCGGCTACTACCGGGCGCTGGCCGAGCAGGCCGACCGGCCGCTGCGCGACACCGGCCAGGGCGAGTGGCTGGAGCGGCTGGACACCGAGGCGGGCAACCTGGCCGCCGCGGTGCGCTGGTACCTGGCCCATGACCCTGGGCCGGTGCCGCACCTGTTCCGCGTCCTGTGGCTGTTTTGGTTGCAACGCGACCTTGAGGGCCAGGCTTGGTCATGGGTTGAGCAGTTCCGGGCCGCTGGCACGCTGGACCCGCAGGCCCGGGCCGAGCTGGGCTGGGTGGCAGCAGTGATGGCCGTCGACACCGGGGACGACACGGCGGCGCTGGCGGCCGGCAGGCGCCTGGCACCGCTGCTGGCCGGGATCCAGGACCCCTTCCTGCGCGCGGTGTGCCAGCTGGCCATGGCGTGGAGCTTGCCGATCGCCGGCGACCTGGACGGGGCGCTGCGGGAGGGAGCGGTGTCGCTGGAGGAGCTCCGCGGCCAGGATGAGCCTGTCTTCACGGCCATTGCCACGTTCACCGCCGGCTCCCTGGAGATGGCGCTGGGCCGTTACGACGATGCCCTGCGCCACCTGACCGAGGCGCGTGACCTGGCGGAGGTGTGCGGCGGCGACTGGTTCGCCGCGGGCTCCCGGGTGCAGCTGGGCATCCTGGCTGTCTTGCGGGGCAGGCTCGATGAGGCCCGGGCGCTGATAGGTGAGGCGCTGGACCTGAGCCTGGCGGCCCGCAGCACCCGGTTCGTGACGCTGTGCCTGGCCGGGTATGCCCGGCTGGCGCTGGCCGAGGGTGACCCGGAGCGGGCGGCCCGGCTGAAAGGCGCGGCCGAGGGCCTGCGACGGCGGGTCGGACTGCCGGCCTGGCCGCATCTGCGGCGGGTGGAAGCCGAACTGGTGGCCCAGATCCGCCACAGGCTGGGAGCGGGGCAGTTCGATCAGGCGTTCACCACCGGCTCGGGGCTCACCCAGCGACAGGCAGTAGCGATCGTCCGGGACCAGCGCGGCACTAGGACCCAGACGTCCTGAGCCGCTATGCACATAGCCCGGAAGCTGCGGCCCGGACGCCAGGTGTGGGATGGACCCGGCCCTGCCAGTGACGAACTGCGTCGGCTGGTCCTGGCGGCGGATGCCATGGCCGTCGAGCCGGACCAGTCGGTTCCGGGCATGGCCAGGCTGGCACTGATCCGAGGGCCGGCCAGAGTAGCTTCACCACTTGCCAGCACAGCCTGGCCGGTGATCCAGTGGTCGGCCCCAGCGGACCTTCGACGTGCGCGTGGGCCTCGCCGTCGTCTTCGCCACTCAGCTTTCGGTGAGCCTTTGGGCGGCGGTTCGGCTGGCGTCGGCGGTGCGGCGCAGGAAGCCGGCTAGGAGCTCGAGCTCTTTGTCTTCATATTCGGAGCAGATCTGGTCCATTGCGGTGTTCATCCCGGAGTCAACGAGGTAGAGACGCAGGATCTCTGCGCCCCGGCCGCGGGCCGCGTCGACGACGACACCACGGCGGTCAGAGGGGTCGCGGCTGCGGTCGATCCAGCCGCCGCGTTCGAGGCGGTCGAGGATGCCGGTCATGGTTGCTGGGTGCAGCCCGGCCCGCCGGGCCAAGGTGCTCGGGCTGAGCGGGCCGTATCGGGTGATGAGGTCTAGGCACTCCAAGTCGGTGGCCTTGAGGTCGAGGCGTGCGCCGACGCTGTGGTTGAGCAGGGACAGCTGGGCGCCTAGGTCACGCAGTGACTCCTTGATCGCACGGTTCAGCCGCCTGCGGAGCGGCGCTGGCGCCACCCCCTCCTCCGATGATATCGATTCCATATGATATGTTCTCCGTATCTTACGAACTACGGAACCAATGTACCGGAAGGATCACGTCTCATGACTCACAAGCGCCGCAGTACAAGTCCCCCGCCGCAGCTACCAGGTCAACGTCAACTCGCTATTCTCGGCGCGACGGGCGCCACCGGAACATCCCTCACGAAGCAGGTACTGGCGGCCGGTCATCAGGTCACAGCGGTCGTCCGCGACCCCGCCCGCCTGGCCGTCCCCCCGCACCGGTGGCTGCAGACCATCACCGCCGACGTCATGGACCCAGCCTCGATCACTCCAGCCATAGCAGACGCGGACGCCGTAATCACCGCGGTAGGCCCGCACGGTACCGGTCCCACCACGGTCATCCAGGACAGCGTCCGCAGCATCATCCTGGCCATGCAGAAAACTGGTATCCGCCGGCTTCTTGAGGTCAGCGGCTCCGTCGTCGCCGACGAAGGCGAAAGCCCCTACCTGCGGTACCTGCTCAAGCCCGTGGCACGGCGCACGTTCCTGCGCCACGTCTGCGCCGACATGCGCCGCGGCGAGGACCAGATCCGCGACAGCGACCTGGACTGGACGATCTTCCGGCCGCCCTCGCTGACCGACAAACCAGCCCAGGGAACCTACCGCACCGCGATCGACCGCAACCTGCCACACGGATTCTCGATCCCCCGCGCCGACCTGGCCGCCTGCATGCTCACCCTGCTCGACGACCCCGCGACCGTGCACAGGCACATATCCATCGCCAGCTGACCAGGAACCAACGTCAACAGAACGGAAAATCGCACAAATGGCAAGCTACATTCGTCATCCACAGTGAGATTTCTCGTCATGCTTCACAGGCTCACGGCCCGCATATCGCCAAACCTGGCGGCAGAGAGTTATGCAGATGTCCTGGATCATTGCGAGTAGATTCCCAGTTCTGCGCTTGTCAACGGCCGGGCGTAGTCTCGCCGCGGTCAACCAGAAATCCCTTGTGGTGATCAGTGTTGCCGAGGCTGGCTCCCGGTCCGGCAGTCCGCCTATCTGCTGCACACTCAGGGCTCCCAGGTTACGACCGAAGCCTGTGAGTGGCCATCCAGTCGCGCTTCGCCGCTCATGGGCCGCAGCGCTTCCCTAGCGGGCGAGCAAGAGTACCTTGAACGTATCCGGGTACAGCAGGGCCAGCTTGGTCATGGCCATCAGCTTGGCCTGCAAATCCTCAGTTTGATCGGGCAATGCGATCAGATCCTCGGCAGAGGCTACAGGTGTTCACCGCCGAGGTCCGGAGCAGCGCATGTGTGCACATCATTTGACAGTTATCGCGCCGTGTCAATGACTTTAACGGAGTGCGTATATTTAGATACCCTTCTATGTTAATTACCCATCTGACCGCATTGGTAAAATTGCGAGATATCCGGCTCGCCTGGAACTCTAGCCGTAGATCGTGACCTTTGTGCGGCGGTGCCGGACGCGGAACAGCCACCGCTTCATCATCGGGGGTTGTGTCAACTCTTGATGATCTTGCTGTGGCCGCTGGCCACGAGGGCACCGTCACGGCCCAGCGTGCAGCGCCGGCACACCTGCACGGCCGCGCGGATCAAGAACGCCAGGTGGTGAGTAGCACGAAAGAACCGCAACAGGTACGGATCTGGACGGACGCGGATGCACGCTTCGGGACGGTGGCCTGCGGGGATGGACACGGGTGGACGTGCTGCCCGTTGTTTGCAAGCAGGGGGTCAGGGGTTCGAGTCCCCTTAGCTCCACAGGTCAGATACCAAATTCGAAATCACGAGCCCATATTTTAGGGCAAGTACGGCAGCAAAGTACAGCAACTGGGACCGCTTGAGCTACCGCACACGCGTTCGAGGTGGGCTTGGCCCTTGCGGGCGGCGGCGCACGGATCCCATGTCCAGAGGGCCGAGTTCCGGGCCACTGAGCAGGAAGAACGCCTTCGGGAGGGCCCAGTCCTGCTTGCCCGGCGGCCAGCGGCAGTGTGCTGAATCTGCCATTTCATGGCCGGCTCCTGCTGCTCAGGCAGAGGGTCAGCGAATGGCAAGCTATTTCCGTCACCCAGGGTGGGATTCCTCGTGACGCTTCATAAGTGTCAGCTGCACCTCACCAGACTCCTGCATCAGCCGGGCCAGCCGCAGCTTGTCCTCAGGTGCCACCCGCCCGAACACGTGCAAGCTGGGAGCTGGCCGATCACCTCGGGATCGGACAGGCGCTGCAGCTCGGTGCCGGTGATCACCCCGGGCCGGCCGCTCAGGCTGGGAGTGATGCCGTGCCCCGGCGGTGCGGGGCAGGCTGGGCCCATGACGTTGGCGGGGTTGAGCGCCCGGGTGAACCGGGTCATCGCGTGGGCGGACGGACTGCAGCGGAGGCATAGGGTGCTGGGGTTCCCCTACGCGGTGGTGAAGAAGTATGGCGACGATGGGGGTGGCCGGGAAGCCGCGCTCATCACCTACTACGGGTTCCTGAGCATCTTCCCGCTGCTGCTGCTGGGGGTGGCGGTGCTGTCGCGGGTGCTGGCTAGTCATCCGGACCTGCGTGAGCGTCTCGTCGATGCGGTCGTACCGGCCGCGCTGCGAGCCACGGTTGAGCATTCGCTGGCCACCTTGCCGACGTCAACGATTCCGTCCGTTATCGGCCTGATCGGTTTGCTGTTCTCCGGAACTGGTGTCGTGTTCTCCGTCTACCAGACGCTGAATCATGTTGCAGCAGTCCCGTACCGCCACCGGGCCCCTTTCTTCTCACGCTACGTCCGGGTGTTCGTGATGCTGGTGACGCTGCTGCTGGGAGGACTGGCGGTCGGTGCGCTCACGGTCGTGGCCACCGCACTGCCCGGCCAGCCCGGGGTACAGCGGGCGGCGGCGGTGCTCGGGTCGGCGCTGATCGTCTTCGCGGTGTTGTTGCTCGCCGCCAGATTGCTGCTAGTACGGCCCGCACCGGTCCGGGCCTTGTGGCCAGGCGCCCTCCTGGGCGCGGCAGTGGTGACGGTGGTGCTCAACCTCGGGGCGCCGCTGCTGGCGCGGCTGGTGACCAAGGCCGGCCCCGTCTATGGCAGCTTCGCCACTGTGGCGGGCATATTCGCGCTGCTATACCTGGTCGGCCAGGCGCTGGTGTATGCGGCGGAGGTCGCCGCCGTCCGCTATGCCGGGCTGTGGCCCCGCGCTGTGGACCTGACCCGCCCGACCGCGGCGGATGCCCGCGCACTGGCCCTGCTAGCCCGCGAGCAGGAACGCATCCCCGCCGCCCGCGTCAGCGTCCATCTCGCGGCACGGGGCTCCCCGCCAGTACCGGGCGGATCGCTGCCAGGGGACGATGGCCCAGGGTAACGCGGCCACCCCCAGCCACACCCACTCCCGGCTGCCGAGGACATCCTCCCGGCACAGCGCGCATTGGGGTCGCTATGCGTCTCGGACCTGCCGTATATGAGCTGGTGATTGGAAGTACCACGTCCCTGTGCACGTGTCAGGTGTTGGTTTACACATATTCGCGGCGGCGCATCCAGGCGAGGGTGGCCCAGCCCCAGATAGGGGGCAGGTAGGCGGTGAACAGCCGCTGGATGAACACTGCCGCGACGGCCTGGTCCTGGGGTATACCGGCGCTGGTCAGCCCGGCGATCAGGCCCACTTCCACGACGCCGAGGCCACCAGGCACGGGGATGGCTCCGCCGATGATCGAGGCCAGCGTAATGACCACGAGTATCGTCGCGATGCTGGCCTGCTGCCCGACCGCGTGCAGCGACGCGCCAAGTGCGGTGGCCACCAGCAGCTGGGCTAGCACCGACCCGGCCACGACATAGAAGATCTTGCGTGGCTCGGTGGCGATCGTTTTGACGTTGGCCCAGATGGTCACCAGATGCGGCCGGACCCGGCTGCTGGCGAGCCGCCGCAGCTGCGGCACCAGGGTGATCAGCGCGACAGCGATCCCTGCGGCCAGGACCACGGCGAGCACGATCCAGACCGCGGTCTGGCGGTCGCTCGAGCTTGTCGGCGCGTGGAAGTTCCCGGCGGCGAAGCCGATAGAGATAAAGAACAGCAGGCTCTTCGCACTCCAGCTTGCGGTCGTCGCGATGGCACCTGAGCTGACCGCCGCCGTTGCGTCATACCCTTGGCGCTGGAAGAACCTGACCCGGACGGCGAACACGGCGGCGTCGCCGCCGACCAACGCGGTGAAGGTGTTGGAGGTCTCCAGGGCCAGGCACCGGCCGTAGGGCAACTGGCCGGGGACGGTGCCGTTGAGCGCCCAGGCCTCGGCGACGATGGGCAGCTGGGCGAACACGAACGTCAGCGCCACCCACCCCCAGCTAGCGCCCCTGATCACATCCAGCGACGCGCCGACCTCGGAAAGTATCCCGATGATCGCCCAGATACCGATCAGTGTGCCGATGCCGAAAACCAGGCTGACCCAGCTGACCCGCTTGGCCTCAGCCAATTTCGGCACCTCGATGCCGGTTGCGCCGGCCACCGCCGCCCGTAACCGGGGGAGCAGGTCCTTGTGCTGGCGCAGCGCGCCCACGGTGACCGGGTCGAGCGCCGAGCGCTGCAGGTGCACCAGCGCGCCGCGGGCCGTGTCGGTGTCGAGCACCCGGGCCGCCGCCGCGGCTGTCCGCTCGGCCCCGGCCCGCACCGCCATCGCGGCCAGCGCAGCCGCCAGATCGCCGTCCAGGCGGGCATCGGAGGCCGCCGCAGTCGCGCAGCGGAAGTCCCTCAAGCAGACGCCGTCGGCGGAAACGATGATCGTTTCGGCGCCGAGCGTCCCGTGTGCCAGGCCGGCCCTCCGCAGCCGCAGCACAGCCTGCAGCAGTTCATCCAGCGTCTTGTCCGGCAGGGCGGCGTCATCGGCCACCGACAAGGCGGGCCCGGGTGGCAGCCTTGTCACCAGTGCGGCGTCCCCGCTGGGCCCGAACCGGCCGACGGCAAGCACCTCGGGCACGAGAACATCGGCGCGCCCGGCCATCAAGGTGAGATAGGCCTCGTGCTCGACCTGCTGGAGACGATCAAGAATGAGGGTGGGCCCGGAATCGCGGTAGAAGCAGAACCGCCAGAGTTTCGCCAGCACCCGTGCATCGGACGCGTCACGGCCGTAAACCGATAGCTCGATCGCCTGGCCAGCGGGGTCGTGCCCGGTGAGCTTCTCCACCCCCCAGCTCTGACCGGGTGCCCGGGTAATGCCCTCGACCGGGACACCCAGATCCGTGATCCAGTCGGTGATCTCCTCCGCCGAGGGCAGGCCGAGCGGCGACCCCACCGCCAGGTGGAGCCCAGCCGCAACCCCCCATCCGATCGCCAGGCTGGAGATGGTGTTGACCGGAAGTGCCGACCCGTTGATGACCGCAGCGATCGACGCCAGCATGACCATCGATACCACCAGCCGGTGCAGCGGACGGCTCAGATACGGCAGCGCGGTTGCCGCGACCGCAATCGTGACCGCGAACTGCGTCACTGGATAGCTCATATCAAGCCCAGCCAGCGCGTCGGTCACCGGCCGCCCCGCCGAAGGCCCGAGGATGTGGCCAAGGAGCAGGCACACCCCCCAGGTGACCACCGCGGCCACGGCAGTCCACCGAACCCCAGCCAGCCGGGGAACCAGGAGGCCAAGGATCACCAGAAGAACGATGACACCAACGGAACCGAGCCAGAAAACCGAAGTGACAAGCCACCTGATCGCCGTGGGCGGCGGATTCAGAGCGTGCACGACTCCCAGTTCCGCCGCCGAGTTAGCCCGCATCACCGGGATGGACACCGCCACCACCGCGATGGCAAATCCGAGGCGGAACGCATCGGAGGCACGCCGCCGGGTAGTGCCCCCGCCGCGGGGCCCGAGCACTACAGCACGCAACCGCCGTGCCACCCGGCGCTCTGTACCCGCGCCGTCCTCACTCGCTAACGAGGCCACATGTGACACGCCGCCCCCTTGGGCCTCGGCGACGAGCCTGCGGTCAGCACCGTTGCCGCTCTCATTACCTGGGTCTTCCACATTATTGACGAACCTGAACCCGTAGCCCATCCCCCGGACGAACCTCAGTTCAGCAGTCACGGGGCTGCCTCCGCCTCAGAGTGGGGTGCCGCACGGGGCAGGTCATGCAATGCCCCCTGCGTTCTGACAGATGCTGCCGACCCCGGTCCTGCGCGTTCACTGCCTGGCGTGGGGCTGGTCCTGCGAAGGCTGGATTCAGGGCCTGGTGACCGGCCGTCAGCTTGGTAAGACGGGGCCTTCCGGCGCTGTTCCGCTGTTGTCATGGCTCACCGTGGGGCTCGGTGCCGGTGTGGGGGGCCTGGGTATCGGCCGCGGCGTGGTGGTCGTTCGCTGCCCGGCCTGCACGGCCGAGCAGGGTCTGGAGGGCCAGCAGGTCGACGCCTCCAACCGCGATCCCAATACCAGCTCCGGCCAGGACGTCCAGGGGATAGTGCACCCCCAGGTACACCCGGGACCAGCCCACCAGGACGGCGTAGCCGATCGCCACGGCGGCCAGCGGCCGGACCAGGAACGGCACGAGCGCGATGACTACCGCCACTGTGACGGCGGTGTGGCTGGAGGGAAAGCTCGTGCCGTGCGCAGGCTGCTGGCGCAGCACCGTCCCGGCCATCACTTCGTAGGGCCGGGAGCGGTCAACAATGGCCTTGGCTACGTGCGCCAGCACCCATGCAGCGCCGGCCGCTACAGCTGCGGCGGCTACCGGCAGGACACTTCGGTTTCTGGCCACGGCGTAAACGACGGTGAGCACGACGACAGCGATGATGCCTGTCGGCAGGAACAGATGCGACAACGGCGTAAGTACCGAGGCGACGGTCGGCGGGACCTGGTTGAGAATCCGGAACAGGCGCGCATCCCAGCTGATCGTCCCCGCTTTGACCAACAGCGCCGAGGCGCCGAAGAGCACTACCCCCAGACCAGCCAGGAGCCCGGCGGTCCATGCCGTCGGAACCCGGGGCGGGCGGTTCGGCCACCACCACGATGCGGGCGAGATCATGGAGAGCAAGCAGTCGGCGCGCCGGCTATCCGGCCGCCCTGAACGCAGTCCATCGCCCTGCCGCCAGGGCGATGGAGGTCGGGCCTGACGGCGCAGTGTCCGGGCTCACTGTCCGCCCCGCGCACGAGGCGGTGAGTCGATGATGTCGGCGGCCTGCCGCAGCGCCCTGGCCACCCGGTCCCGGAACCGCAGCTTCCCAAGCTCATCCATCAACTCGGCGAGCAGGTCGCGCATGGGGGTCAAATCGAGCACGCCTGGGTCGTCGTCCTTATTGACGACCCGTCCCGCCCTCGCGGCAGTGGCGGTTTGCCGCGCCTGATTCGTGAGGTGACCGGCAACGGTGCCGGCTAGGCGGGTGCCATCTCTGATGGCGGCAGCGCCGCGGCGGGAGCCGGAGTTTGAGCTGCTGGGCGTGGCCGGGGAATCGGTTGAGGGTGGGTCCTCAGGCACTGCAGTCGCCTCACTTCCACTGATTAGCAGGACTGGTTGTTAGCAGGGCCGGTTGTCCGGAACACAGGGCCGGTTGTCCGGAACATTGGCTGTGGCTCGGTGGCCATTTGCTCACCTGCTTAGTCGTTGGGCTGTGGGTGGCTGCAGCGTCCCGGCTGGCGCTGGATCGCCCGCGTCGTGCTGCTTGTGCTTGCCCTGCTTCTTGCCCATGCTCGGGATCGTCACATGGTCGCACCTCCGGCGCTTCACCCAGCCGAGGGTGATCGCGGGATCAGTCGGGCTGGTACGGCTCGCCACTCGCTGCTTGAACGGCAGCGCTACCACCGTCAAGCGGTAATGGGACTGCTCAAGGAACGTGGGCTAGTCGAGTCCGTCCAGGAGATAGCGGGCAACAAGAACCACGGCCGGGTTCTAGGTCGCTGTTTCTGTGGAGGCAGCCGCTTTCACTCGCGGCGGGTGATGCGTCCCGTCAAGATACGCATAACGGCATGACCAGCGGCGCTGGCTCGAACATGAACGTCATGATCAACGACATCAGCCACGACACCTGCACACCGACGTCCAGGGCGTCAGTACAGCAGGAAAGTACAGCAACCGGGACCGCGGGGAGATGTCGCACACGCGTTCGAACTGGGCCTTGCCTTCACAGGCGGCCAGCGGGCAGTGTGCTGAATCTGCCGTGTCAAGGCCGACTCCTGCAGCTCAAGCAGAGGGTCAGCGAATGGCAAGCTATTTCGTCACCCAGGGTGAGATTCCTCGTGACGCTTCATAAGTTCACAGCGCGAATATCGCTGAATAGGTGTTGACGTTAAGCGACCAGATCACAGAATGCCCAGCGAGGTCGCGCGTTTAACGGCGGACGAGCGGGAGGTGACGCCAAGCTTCATGTAGGCGCGGCGCAGGTGTGTTTTGACTGTGTTGAGTGACAGGTACAGCTCCGATGCTATTCGGTGTAGGTGAGCCGCTCGGGCAGCTTTTCCAGCACGCGGATCTCAGCGGGGGTCAATGGGTTGATGAGCTTGCCACCCTGGGCCATGCCGCCCACCGGACCGGTGCGGCCTTGCTGATCGCCACCGGCGGCTACTGGTCACCGGCGCAGCGCTGAGCATCGACAACCTCGCGGTGGGCTTCGCCCTTGGTACATTCCATGTCAGCCTCCCATTGGCGGCCCTGGTGATCGGTGTGATCAGCGTCAGCATGTCCCTAGTCGGCCTGGAGTTGGGTACCAGGATTAGGGTCAAGGCGGGCGAGCGCGGTGAGTTTCTCGGTGGGCTGGTCCTGATCGGCGTTGGCATCGCCGTCGCCGCCGGTGTCGTCTAACGTCTTCGTCGGCAGCTTCACCTGGACGACGCGCGCAGCACCGGCCCGATCTCCCGGACCTCGCGAGCCGCGTAGCAGACCAGCACGTAACCGGCAGCCGGGTCGGCCCACCACCAGCCCAGTGCGGCGTTCAGCACCAGGCCTAGCAGCACCGCGGTGGCCAGGATTCCGTCGATCAGCGTGACCCGCCCCTCGGTCCGCAGGACAGGGTTGCCCAGCGCCCGGCCGGTCCGGGCCTTACCAGCGGCCAGCGCGAACATCACCACCGCGGTGACCGCCGTCCAGATGATCCCGGGCGCCGAGCGATGTGGGTGATACCCGCTGGCCAGCACTGCGGTTGATTGCGCCAGCAGGTAGATCGCCAGGACAGCGAACGCGTAGCCGATCAGCCGCAGGCCGCGGCGCTGCCGTTCCTCACCCGTGCCCGATAGCTCCCAGATCACCACCGTGGACGCGCCGATCTCGATCAGCGAGTCGAGCGCGAACCCGGCCAGCGCCACCGACCGTGCTGAGATCGCCGCGATGGCCAGCACCACGATCCCGGCCACGTTCCAGGCCAGCGTCGCGTATTCGAGCGCAAAGCCGCGGCGCAGCAGGGCCTTGCGTACCTGGTCATCGAGGGCGGCCACGGCAGCAGTCTGCCAGCGCCACTGGCTGCCAGCGGGGCACGTAACGTTCTGCGCACGCACGCGCCAGTACCGGCAGGCCGATGAATTGATGGCTGGACACCAGCCGCCGCTAAGCGATCTGGACCGGTTGCGGCAGGTCACGGCCGCGCTGTGGCTTGTCTGGGTCTCGGTGGTCTTTGGCATCGTCTCGGGCGCGGTATCGGTCACGACCGGCCTGGCGGACCGCAGTCTGAGCGTGCTGGCGGTACGGCTGGGTGTGCTGGCCGACGTGACCGGCTCAGCCACCCTGATCTAGCGGTTCCGCGCCGAGCGGCGCAGCCGGGACAATCGCAGACAGCCGAGGCCCGTGCCGCGATCGTGGTGGCCGCCGCCCTGGCCACCGTCAGCGCCGTGATCACCATCCAGGCTGCCATCGCCCTGGCCGCCAGCTCGCGTCCCGGCACCTCTGGACTGACCTTGATCGCGGCGGGCGTCTCGCTCGTGGTCCTGATGCCGTTGGCGTATGCCAAGCGCCGTCTTGGTGCGCGGACGGCCAGCCGGGCCCTGCAAGGAGATGGCACCCTCACCGCCCTAACGCTGTATCACACCCTGGGCTGGTGGTGGGCCGCCCGGGCCACAGCCTTGATGGTGGCAGCCATCGCAGCCATAGAGGCATGGCGCACCGCTCAGCACCCATGATCGCCGTGCCATTAGCGTGAACGGGGGCTCATTGCGCGGTCCGGGCGAGGCGGCCGATCTCACGCCGCTGATGTGATGCGGCATTCCTGGTGCAGGGAGTTGACTGAGGCGAGCCTGAGCTGGGCATGAACGTGCGGGTCCGGCAGGGGCAGTTCATCAACATTCTCACCGTGATCAGCGCGATCTTCTTGCCGCTGACGTTCGTTACCGGCTACTTCGGGATGAACTTCGGCGTCATCACCATGGACCTCAACAAGGTCTGGTTGTACGTCCTGCTCGGCATCCTGCTCCCGGCGGCCTGCGTCGCCGTCACGCTCGTCATCCTCCAGCGGCTGATCGCCAGGATGGGTATCCAGTCAATACTGCCCGTACGGCCGAAGGCTCAGACCGTGCCCCCAGGGCACGCCCGGCCGCCAGCATGACCGCGTGATGGGACAGCCAGTCACCAGCTGCCCCTGCCAGCGAGCATCTCGTACCGTGCTACGTCGAGCGGGCTAGAGACCCTTCCGCGCTTCGGAGGCGTCTGCCGTCGTCATGCGGGAGAAGCGGCAACTCATGCCACGTCTGAATGGTCCCGGGCACTTCACACTGTGGTCCCAGGAATGGGAGTTAGCGTGGGGCGCGTGGATGAACTCGCAGACTCCAGCGGCGTGCTGCATGATTCCGCCGTGCTGCGCAGGCGGCTGGCGGAGGCGGGTTACCTGTTCTTCCGTGGCCTGCTGCCGGCCGGCACGGTGCGGGCTGCGGGTGGCGCGGTGCAGGCACGGCTGCGCGACGGCGGCTGGACCGGCGCAGACGGCGCGCCGTCCGCGACGCCGCGCGCGCTCAACTCGGTCGATGGCCTGTCGGATCCCGCTTTCCGGGCCGCGCTGATGTGCGCGGAGTTCAATCAGGTTCCCTATCTTGCGCCGCTGCGCGCGACGGTACGGCGGATATTGGGGGCGGCGGCGTTCTCGTACCCGGTGAAGGTGCTGCGCGCCGTCTACCCTGAGCGGCCCGGCCCTCGCGCCCGCGGCCGCTACATCCACTACGACTACGCGGTCGGCGGCGGCCAGGACATGCTGACGAGCTGGCTGCCGCTGATGGAGATACCGGTCCGGCTGGGCGGGCTGGCCGTGCAGCCGGGCGGCCAGCACTGGCCACCTCAGCCGCCCCGCCCGCTCGGCGCAGCTGAGCCAGGCTGGGCCACGACCAGCTACCAGCCCGGTGACGTGCTCATCTTTCACTGCCTCACGCCGCACGCGGCGCTGCCCAACACGGGGTCGGCGCTGCGGATCTCCGGCGATTTCCGCTGGCAGCTGCCCGATCACCCGGCCCCGTCCGAGCTGATCCTGGGCCCGGCGGGCCGCGGCTGGGAAGTGTTCAGCAGGCTGTTCGGTGACCAGCCGTGGTGGGAGCCGGTCCCGGCCGGCCTCGACCTGCACCCCCGGGCAGAGCTGGCCGCCAAGCCACCAGGCCCGTCTCGTTTCTTCGCCATCCACCCCGGCTGGCAAACCTGGCGGCCCCCGCCCTCAGCCGTCCACTAGCGCGACGCGCAATCAGTGCAGTGCGCGACCCAGACCCATCGATAGCCGACGGCGGCCCCGTCGTGGCGGTGGGGTGCTGATGGCTCGGCGGCAAGCTGATGCCTCAGTGGCTGGATAGGACGCGGCTGAGCTGGGCGCGCGAGGTGATGTCCAGCTTGATGAAGACCTTGCGGAGGTGGAACTGGACGGTGCGGGGATAGGAACAGCCGGGTGCCGATCTCCGGGTTGGACAGGCCGTCAGCGGCTAGCCGGGCGACCCGGGCTTCCTGCGCGGTCAGTTTGACCGTGGTGGTGACGGCGCGCTTGCGAGTGGTGCCGTCGGCGGCGCGGAGCTCGCGGCGCCCCCGCTGGGCGAAGGCCTCCATCCCGATCTCCTCCAGCATCTGGCAGGCGGTGCTGGCGGCGCAGCCACTCCCGTACAGCAGGTGGGCGCGGGCGAGCATGGGCCGCATCCGGGTCCGGCCCAGTCGGTCGATCGCCTCCTGGTAGAGGGGCTCGGCGGCTGTTCCGTCGGCCAGCAGCGCCCGGCACCGCGCCTCGGTGCCCAGCCCTCAGTTGGTGCTACCGGCCCGGGCCGATTCCGCCAGCCGGCTCAGGGCATCGTCTGCCAGCCCGCCGTTCCCGGTGCGTACGGCCTCGATCAGTTCGGGCAGCGCCCACAGGGAAAGGATATTTTAGTTGCCCGTGCTCGCTGGCTTGCCGGGCCGCCGCGAGCGCGTCGGCGGAGCGGCCCAGTCCGTTATGCAGCACGGCGGCCGCCCAGTGTGCCCACGTCGCTATGCCTGCCTGCCCCCGGCCGTGCCCCGCTCGATGGTGGCATCAATCAGCGCGGAAGCCGTGGCCTGACTGCCGCGGAAGCAGGCCAGCATCATGAGGATCCCGGCACTGACGGGGACATGCGCCCCAGTGGCCTCGCCTACCGCGTCGGCCTCCGCCATCAGCGATGCGGCGGCCGTGAAGTCACCCCACCACACGGCGCCTACGGCCAGGGTGGGCAGCAGCATCGGAAGCTGGTCGAGCGCGCCTGCGCCCGGTGCCACGCCCGGCGGTCGGCATCAGCCGCCGGGTCGGTATCGCCGTATTCCCTCGGCTGTCGTGGGGCGCTAGCCCAGATTCCACGCGCAGACAGGAGCACAAACACCGTGGAGCGGGTGGCTGACGTGGTCGGGCTGTTGCACGTGACCCCGGTTCCTGTGCCCGAGGTGATCGCAGCCGACCCCCCGGAGCAGACTGCGATGGCTCGGCGATCCTGCTTACCGCCTGCCCGGGGCCACAGCCCTCCGCCCGGCAGACATTCAGGCGACAGTTGCTGATTGCGGTTCGTTAGCATGCCTGGCCGTCGCGCTGATGTCGGCGGAGAATAGCGTCGTGCTCATGCTGCCAGCGCGCCTGGTACTGGACGCGGGGATATCCATGCAGTTCTGATGCTGAAGACCGGGTCGGCCCGCTGCCATGGATGAGGACGGCAGGCGGTAGCGACAGACCAGGCGGGCAGGGGGACCGATGACCGAACTCATCTCCGCTACTCAGGAATCCGACACGCACCAGAAGGCGCTGCGGATCAATCTGGATCCGCGCTGGTACGGGACGATCGCGGAGATCGGCGCCGGCCAGGAGGTCGTGCGATGGTTCTTCCGGGTGGGCGGCGCCGCGGGCACCGTGGCGAAGTCGATTTCCGCCTACGACATGGCCGTCAGCGATGCCGTATACGGCAAGGCGGATAGGTATGTGTCCGCCGGGCGGCTGCAGGGCATGCTCGACAAGGAGTTCCAGCTTAATGTCGAGCGGCTGGGCGACGAGCGCGGTGACGATAACTGTTTCTTCGCGTTTGCCGACACGGTCGTGGCACGCAGCTACCGGGGCAGCAACGAATGCCACGGCTGGATGGGCGTGAAGTTCCAGGCTCAGCCACACGACGAGCCGAGTCAGATCGTCTTGCATGTGCGGATGCTCGATATCGAGGCGTTCGCTCAGCAGGAGGCGCTGGGGATCGTCGGGGTGAACCTGCTCTACGGGGCGTTTTTCCAGCACCATGAGCCGGACAAGCTCATCGAGAGCCTCCTCGACCGTCTGACCACGGGCCGCATAGAGATCGACATGATCCAGTTCCGCGGCATCGAATTCCGCGGCGTGGACAACAGGCTGATGGCGCTGAAGCTCGTGCAGCTCGGGCTCAGCGGCGTGGCGATGTTCGGCCCTGACCGTGAAGTCCTGCAGCCGAGCGAGGTACTGCGGAAAAAGGCGATCCTGGTGGAGCGAGGCAGCTTCCGGCCGCCGACGCACGTAAACATCGACATGCTCGAGACCGCCAAGGCCAAGTTCGAGCAAGATCCGGACGTCACGGGCAAGCCGATACTGATGCTCACCGAGATCACGATGCGCAACCTGCTCGCGGGCGGCGCCGCCGATGTAGACCGGCGCGACTTCCTGGCCCGTGCGGAACTGCTCGCGGCGTGCGGCATGACCGTACTGATCAGCGACTATTTCGACTACTACCGCCTGGCCGCCTATATCGCCGAGCGGACGAACGAGCGGATCGGCATCGTCATGGGGGTGCCGAGCCTGATCGACCTGTTCGACGAGAGGAACCACGCGCAGCTGCCCGGCGGGATCCTGGAGAGCTTTGGGCGGCTATTCAAAAACGAGCTCAAGCTCTATGTCTATCCGCTCCAGCCAACCCCAGACGACGAACTCAAGACCGTGAACGACATTAAGGTCCTGACGGAGTTGCAGCCGCTGTATGACTACCTCGCCGGGCGGGGCAGCTTCGTCCACCTCGACAACTACCGGCCAGAGTGCCTGCCGATCTTCAGCCGTGACGTGCTGCGAAGGATTGCCGACGGTGACAGTTCCTGGGAAAGCATGGTGCCCGCCGAAGTCGCCGAGCTCATCAAGCGCCGTGCATTCTTCGGCTACCTGAGGGAGCAGCAGTAACTTCGCCGTGTCCCGTCTCGGCCGACGCAGGGATTCGAGTCCCCTCAGCTGATCGCTGTCATGTGGTTTGAGTATCAGCAGCACGCCGTACCCGAACTGGGCCGCGTAGGCAAGCAACGTGACGGCCAGCATGAGCAGGTTCCGGCTAAAGCAGTGATCGCCAGCGCTTCACCACCCGTCGTTGCCTTCGGCCCGAAGATCGAGTCGTCTCGGACCGAAACCGCCACGAACAACAGGCCGATGAGCGTCGCAGAAGCCGTCGCCGCTGCGCCAAGGTAGGCGTCGTACGCACCGGGCACCTTGCGAACAGAAGCTGGCATTGCTGATCTGTGATGTCAATAAGTCCCCGCCCTGGCGCCTCGGGGCGGGGACGTGCTGGTCAGCTCAGCAGCATTCGCCGTAACAGCATGAGCCGTCGCACGAGATGGAGCCGCAACACTCGCACATTGTCATCGCCTCCTTTCCGTTGCTAAGGGTCGGGAGGGCACCAGGTCCCCGGGAACGGGTCCGGGCAGCTTGGCCCCGGCATAGCTGCCAGCATGGCGAGCAGTTCGGAGCGCAGCGCTGATAGCCGCTGGATTTCCGTGTCAATCTGGGTGACGTGTTGTTGCAGCAGATCCGCGGCGGGCTCGCACGGGCAGTCGCCGGTGTCGCGGACCGTGAGCAGGTCGCGGATCTCCGCCAGCCGCAGTCCCAGCCGCTGCGCACCGCGGATAAACAGCAGTCGGTCCAGATCAGCCCGCCCGTACCGGCGATGCTCACCCCCCGTCCGCTGCGGGACCGGCAGCAGGCCTGCCCGCTCGTAGTACCGGATGGTGTCGGTTCGCACTCCGGCCCGGGAAGCCAGCTGCCCGACCGTGAGCGTACCGGTGAACTGATCAACGCTCATGAAACGAACGCTAGACCCGGGACTGCGCTCCAAGTTCAAGCCCAATTGAGGGTGCCCCGAGAATGCCCCCAGACAGCGATGCGTGTGCCAGGACATCAACGGCCGCCCGGGCCGTCTATGTGTCCCTCAACCACGCCCTTCTGCCACTCGCTGAACCGGGTCGGGTCAGTGGCCTTCCTTCACCAGCGCGGCGTACCGGTCCAGGTACAACGGCCAGCCTTCCGGCCCGTCCACTCCGCCAGTGATTGCTTCCCAGCCCGGGCCGTGCCGGTCGATGTGCCGGTGCTCCAGTTCCACCCGGGTGCGGGTCGGTGACTCGGCGTAGAACCGCACCTCGACCTCGCTGGTCTGCGCTTGGTCAGTCTCGATCGTCCACCGCGGGCTGATATCCCAGCTGAACACCACCCGGCCCGGCGGGTCATAGGCCAAGATCCGCGCCCACCGGCACTCGCTGCCATCGGCTGCCCGGTCCACGATGCCGCCCCCGGCGCGGGGCTCGAACACCGTCTCGACGATCGGCGCCCCGAGCAGGTTGTGCTCCGGCGGCTTGAAGTCCCCGAACCGGTCGGTAAACACCGTGAAGGCACGCTCGATCGGCGCGTCAACCACGATCTGCTTACGGACTGCCGGTGCGTCGGTCTCAGCCATCAAGCCTCCCTGGTATCTGTGTCCGGCGCCTCCGCGGCCTCCGCGTACCCGGCCAGTGCCCGCTGCCAGTACGTGTCGAGCTGATCCCGCAGCGCGGCCAGCGCGACCGGGTTGAGCCGGTAGATCCGGCGCGTCCCCTCGGCCGCGTCCTGCACCAGCCCGGCGTCCTTGAGAATCCTCAGATGCTGCGACACCGCCGACCTGCTCACTGGCAGCCCAGCGGCCAGTTTCCCCACAGCCCTGGGCCCCTCAGCCAGGCGGGCCACGATGGCCAGGCGCGTGCCGTCAGCCAGCGCACCCCACCGATCAGCGTCTCGGTTAGCATCCACTAACCGTTAGGATTCTCTAACCGACCTGCCCCTGTCAAGCCACCGGGCCGCGGATCCAGCACGCCGCCACAGCGTGCCCGGCTGTGCGCCCGATCTAGCCGCTGTCACAGCGTTATGCATCGGCATCGACCTGGTTCGCGGGCAGCGCCATGCGGCGCTGTGGCAGGCAGGCGGCGCCACCGCGCTGTTCATCGCCGGGTTCGGGGCAGCCGGCTACGCCACCCGCCGCGACCTGTCGGCGATCGGGCGGGTCTGCTTCTGGGCGCTGCTGGCCCTCATCGTGTTCGGCATAGTGCTGATCTTCGTCCACATCCCAGGGGGCGCGCTGATCTACTCAGTGCTCGGCCTGGCCATCTTCGCTGGCTTCACCATGTTCGACTTCCAGCGGCTGCGGCGCTCTGCGGACATCAACTGCGCGCCCCTGCTGGCAGCGTCGATCTTCCTCGACGTACTGAACGTGTTCCTCTTCTTCCTGCAGATCTTCTCCAGAAACGATTGAGCGGTTGCGCTGGGCCGGCTCCTTGCCGCATCGCGGCCGGGCGCCGGCCCGCATTCGGCGTGGACAGCATGCAGATGCTGTCGCTCGTGTCGCCTCGGCAGAGGGTCAGTAGATCAGAGAGCGGCCAGCACCACTGTCACGAAGATCGCGTGTGGATGCCGGCGATCGTCAACTCCTGAACGCGTTAAGGCCCATGACCAGCCCTGCGGTGCCGCCGTACCGGCATGCGACCTCGACCGCCTCGGTGATCTCTGCTTCCGACGCGCCGGCCGCGCGTGCTTCCTTCAGCGCAGTAGGCGGAATGCCGCGCGCAGCTCCGCTGAAAACTGTTGGGGTTGTTCCCAGGCGGCGAAGTGGCCGCCTTTTTCGGTTTCGCTGAAGTAGATGAGGTTGTGGTAGGCCTTCTCGGTCCAGCTGCGCGGCGCGTGGACGTACTCGTCCGGGAAGACCGAGACTGCCGCCGGGAGGGAGACGTCGGCGGCGGCGTAGAAGTTTTTGCCAGTAACGGCTTGTTGCCAGTACAACCGCGCCGCGGAGGTTGCCGTGTTGGTGAGCCAGTAGAGCGAGGTGTTGTCGAGCCAGTCGTCGCGTGTGATGGCGCCGTAGGGCTGTCCGGCGAAGAGATTGGTGAGGTGCTCGTAGGTGGTCGCGTCGTGGTCAAGGAGCCAGGCCGCGAGGCCGACGGGTGTGTCCGCCAGGCTGTAGCCGATCGTTTGCGGACGCGTGCCCTGGATGACGCCGTATCCGCGGTGATACGTCGCGAACGCGACTTGGTCATACGCGCGCTTTTCCGCGTCCGAGAGGTCGGCCGGCGCAGGGTCGCCGTTGCGGATGTGGCCGAGCACGTCGGGCGGAACCATCTGCGCGAAGTTGACGTGGATGCCGAGCAGCCCTTCGGGCGCCTGGCGCGCCATCGCGGCCGAGATCGCGGTGCCCCAGTCGCCGCCCTGGGCGACGTAGCGCCGATATCCCAGTCGCTGCATCAGCACCGCCCACACGCGTGCGATACG
Organism: uncultured Actinomycetes bacterium; assembly: GCA_963814645.1. Lineage (GTDB taxonomy): Bacteria > Actinomycetota > Actinomycetes > Streptosporangiales > Streptosporangiaceae > RYN-230. Next base: position 578,982 of record CAWFDX010000001.1, read on the forward strand.
GTCGGGGCCCCAGCCAGTGGTGGCGGGTTTGCCCGAAAACCCGTAGCCCGGCAGCGACGGAATCACCACATCGAACGCCTCCGGCGCGCTCCCGCCGTAAGCGGTGGGATTGGTGAGCGGCTCGATGATCTTCAGCTGCTCGATGACCGAGCCGGGCCAGCCGTGCGAGACGATGAGCGGCAGCGCATTCTGCTCAGCTGACCGGACATGGATGAAATGGACGTCGAGCCCATCGATGCTGGTGATGAACTGTGGCAGCGTATTCAGCTTCGCCTCGCATCTGCGCCAGTCGTATTCCGCCGCCCAGTAGTTCACGAGCTCCTGCACCGTCGCGAGCTGCACGCCCTGTGACTGATCGCTGACAGGCTCCCGCTCAGGCGGCCGCCACGCCGCGATCCGACGGCGAAGGCCGCCGATCGCCTCTTCGGGTATGTCCACACGAAACGGCCGAAGAGCTGGATCCACATTCATCGCGGCAGTGCCGGTGCTCATCATCCGTGCCCCCTACCCGCGTGTCATCTAGCGGAGCGGCCGGAAGCTCGCGCGGACCTCTTCGGAAAACAATTCCGGCTCCTCCCATGCGGCGAAGTGGCCGCCCTTGGCCGCCTCATGGAAGTAGCCGAGGTTGGGATAGATCTTCTCGGCCCAGCTGCGCGGGGCCCGGAAGATCTCGCCGGGGAACATGGTGAAGCCCACCGGGAGGGTGACCTGCGGAGGAGCCTGGCCGGCCGCAAGTGCCTGAGCTCGTCCGCCCTCCCAGTACGAGCGGGCTGCCGACGTGCCCGTGCCGGTCAGCCAGTACAGCGTGATGTTGTCGAGAATGTGGTCGCGGCTGAGGTTGCCCGCGGGCTGGCCGCCGGTGAACGCGCGGGAGATCTTGTAGTAGCTGTCGGTGTCGTGATCGAGCATCCAGGCTGCCAGCGCGACCGGTGAGTCCAGCAGGGCATAGCCGATCGTCTGCGGCCGGGTGGCCTGCTCCAGGAAGTAGCCGGAGCCGCTCGTCCGGAAGGTGTTGAGCGCGGCGAGCGCGGCGCGTTCCGCCGCAGAGTCACTAGGCAGGCTGACGTTGCCCAGTGCCTCCCGGAGGAAATTCAGGTGGATGCCGAGCAGTCCCTCGGATGCCTGGGCGCCCATCGCATGGGTGACGGCGGCGCCCTGGTCGCCGCCTTGGGCGACGTAGCGGGTGTAGCCGAGGCGGCGCATCAGCTCCGCCCAGGCGCGGGCGATGCGGCCGGGGTCCCAGCCGACCTCGGCCGGCCCAGCGGAGAAGCCGTAACCGGGCAGCGAGGGCAGCACCAGGTCGAACGCGTCCGCGGCCGAGCTGCCGTGCGCGGCCGGGTCGGTCAGCGGGGCGACGACCTCGAGCATCTCGATGACCGAGCCCGGCCAGCCGTGCGTGATGATCAGCGGCAGCGCGTCCGGGTGCGGCGACTTGACGTGGACGAAGTGGATGTCTACCCCGTCGATCTCGGTCATGAACTGAGGCAGCGCGTTCAGCCTCGCTTCGCACCTGCGCCAGTCGTAATCGGCCGTCCAGTAACGGGTGAGTTCCTGGATCGTGGCCAGCTGCACACCCTGCGAACGATCCTTGACCAGTTCCCGGGAGGCCCAGCGCGTCGCGGCGATAAGCCGACCCAGGTCGGCTAGGTCTTCGTCGAGCACGTGGACTTCGAAGGGGCGGATGGTGAGGCCGGTGGTGGTGCTCATGGTGCCCTCCGGCGACCCAGTTATCGAGTTCGATGGTGCTGAATGACGCTAAGGGCTTTACCGTGTCTTAGCATCACCCGTTTGGCTGGGAATTAGGTGAACAGCAGCCGCTCGGCGAGTGGCCGCAGCCACGGGGATCTCTCATCCGGGGTCCTTCGCGTCTGCTGTCAGGAGTGGGAAGAAGTGACCGGCGATCTGCCTGAGGACGCGGACGATGAGCTGGGGCGGAAGGTCGGCTTGCGGGTCGTTGAGTTCGGCTGGGAGTTGCACCCCCATCTGCTGGGCTCTGGTGATGAGGGCGGGTGCGATGCCCTTGCCCAGTGTGCTTAGTCCCTGGCCCACTACTTCCGGGTCCATCGTCCATCCGGGCACGGGCCGTGCCCTCGGGACCGCCCAGGTTTGCGGCTCGCGGGGGGTGACCCGGGAGAAGAGGTGGTCGAAGGTGCGGGCTGAGGCGTCGCGCTGGGTGAATGCCTCACCCAGTCCCCACCTCTTGCGCAGGGTGGCGATCAGGGAAGTGTGGCGGTATTCCTCGTTGTACACCGACCCTGGTTCGACCCACGGCGACACGATGACAGCGGGTACTCGATACCCGGAGCGGTCGAAGGTGAAGCCCAACTCGCCAGCAGGGGCGGCTGGGTCTGGTGGCGGGACTGGCCCGGGGGGGGACGTGGTCGTAAGTGCCGCCAGGCTCGTCCCACCCGATCAGCAACGGGGTGTTCCACACGTTGGCGCCGGTCGGGGAGACAGCGGATCGGTAGGCGCGGTATACCCGGTCCAGGAAGGCCTCACCTGAAAGCATTGAGGACGGGCTGTCCATCGCCAGGTTGACGGTGTCCGAGAACGAGCGGCTGAACGCGGGGTGGTAGTCACCGTGGCCTGAGAGCATGTTCGGCTCAATCAGTGAGAAGTCTGGCAGGGTGCCCGCGGCGGCGTCGGTCTCGAACTCGGCGAAGGGCACGAAGTGGGTGGCCAGCCGGTCTTTCAGCCGGGGGAAGTGGATCACCCCAGTGAACGAGATCGGCATCGGCTCCATGACGTAGACCTTCCAGGTCTTGCCGTGCGCCTCCAGCCGGTCGAAGATCGTTTCAGCATCATTCCTGGTCAGCCACTTGGTCATGGGGCTGTTCACGACGAAACCCGACGAGGTGGCCGCCGTCCAGAATGACCGGTTCATGAAGGTCTGGGACGGCACCTCGCAGAACCAGTGGTCAAAGACCCCGAAGTCACTGGCGATGCCGTTGAGCACCGGCAGTTGCGCAGGGGTGCAGCCGGTCATGATGTGGGCGTACTCGGCAAAGGTGGGCTGGCGGCCGGTCTCCCCGGTGAAGGTGGAGATGTAATCGGTCACGAACCCGTCCATCGTCGGCGTTGTCCCGGGTGGCGGGGCATTCCACGGAGCCGCCGCGCCCTCGCCGATCTTGAACCGGTTGTGATCGTCAAGAACGTTGAACAGCTGGGTGTTGGTGTGGAAGTACTCCTCACCCGAATCCGGGTTAGGTGAATCCATATCGGTGGCGACCGTGTACGGGACCACTTTGCGGTCCGCGTCGTGCTCCGCCCACCCGGGAATCGGGTTGCTCAGGTCCTTGCCGATGACCCCGTCGAAGTTCTTCCCATCCCCCGGCCCGTACAGGTGCCCGAGCACATTGTCAAAGGAACGGTTCTCAAACAGCACGACCACAATGTGTTCCAGGGCGTGCGACCTGTCCGGTACCGGCATCAGCCATGCCTCCTTACCGGTTAAGGATCATGTCCCGGCCCGGTCCACATCATCACCCGCCACAGGCGATCCCGTAACGATCACGGGACCGGATGCATCACGGGGCGCTGCCCCTGGGCTGGGTAGCGGTGGTGGTCGGGGAACTCTGGCCGATGCTCCTGGTCCTGATCTCGCTGCTGCTGTGGCTGTTCCCCGGCGGGACACTGCTGGCGGGCCGGTGGCACCGGGCTGCTGTGGTCGCCGCGGCCGGCTGGCTGCGGGTCGGCCTGGCTGGTCATCCAGGTACCGGGTGATCACGGTCCTGCTCGGCGGCGTGTTCACCGCGCGACTGCGCCGGACCATCGACCTGGACACGATACGCAGCGAGTTTGCCGGCGTCGTCCATGAGGCTTTCCAGCCCGTCCACGTGTCGGTGTGGCTCCCCGGCACTGGATCGCACACCGCAGTCCTAGCTTCCAGCCCGGGTCGGCGCCGACCAGCCGGACACGTAAAGCTGTGGCAGACATGGCGCACACTAGAATGAAACAGTGGGAAGGCGGGCAGCCGTGGGAAGCCGGGTAGCCATCGCGCTTTACGTGCTCGCGATGGTAGCCCTCGTGGTCGGCGTGGACGTCCTGTTCTTCAGGCACCAGTTCTGGGCTCGGCTGCTGGTGAACGTTGGCATTGTGCTGGTATTTGTGGCGTTCTATTTCAGGTTCCTGAAGCGTTCATGAGTACAGCCTCCGGCCGTGGTCGGCCCGCCGTGACGGGAGCCTGACCGGCGGAAAACCCGTTGCCGGATGCCTGGCGGCGTGTCAGCCTGACAGCCCACATCCTTGCCGTCGCCGCCCGCGACTGGCGGACGCTCGCTGAGCAGGAAGGAGGGACGCAGGTGAGGACCATCACGAGTTTCTTGCTGCCCGCCCGCACTTCCTGTACCAGGAGCTTCTGCCATGTCCAGCTCTCCGTTCCGCCGCGGCAAGCGGCGGTTTGACGACGAGTCCACTTTCCTCAAGCGCGACCGGCACCGCCGGCGCCTCCCGTCGGCCGACTTCGGCTCGGAGACGTTCGGGCTGCCCGAGGGTGACCGGTGGTCCACATGGGATCAGTCCGCGCCCACGGAGCGCGGCCCGCAACCGCACCCGGACTGGCTTGTCACCGATCTCGCGGCCATCGACACCGAGCTTGGTGTCCTGAAGACCGGCAAGGAGGCCGACGTCTTCCTGCTGCGCCGCGGCGTGCCCGGCACCGACCGGTCCTGCCTGCTCGCGGCCAAGCGGTACCGGGCCGCGGAGCACCGGATGTTCCAGCGCGACAGCGAGTACCTCGAAGGCCGGCGCGTCCGGGAATCGAGGGTCAACCGGGCGATCGCGGCGCGGTCCGTGGCGGGCCGGGCGATGATCTCCACCCAGTGGGCGAGCGCCGAGTTCGCCGCCCTGAGCCGGCTCTGCGCGGCCGGCCTGCCAGTGCCGTATCCGGTGCAGATCCTCGAGACCGAGCTGCTGCTGGAGTTCATCGGCGAGCCGGACGGCACGGCCGCGCCGCGGCTGGCCGAGATCAGGCCGGCTGGAGCTGAGCTCGCCAGCCTGTGGGACCAGCTGGTGACTGTCCTCTGCGGCCTGGCCCGGCTCGGCTACGCGCACGGCGACCTGTCGGCCTACAATCTGCTGGTGCACGGCGGCCGGCTGGTCATGATCGACATGCCGCAGATCGTCAACGTGATCGCGAACCCGCGCGGCGCGGAGTTCCTGACCAGGGACTCAGCGAACGTCGCGCGCTGGTTCACCGCCCGTGGGCTGACCGGAGTGACGCCGGCGCCGGCCGACCTGGCCGGCCTGCTGCTAACCGAAGCACGCTTGTCATAGCTGGGCAGTTCAGCTCCGAACGACCCGTCCTATCAGCTGATCGCGCCTGCCGGAAGCAGCGCATGAACGCCCCAGGACTGGTTCGCCACCTGCGTGACCCTCAGGTCGAGCACCGGGCTGGCCAGCGCCAGCGCCGTTGCCTTGTCGACCCCGTAGCTGGCCTGCAGCCAGGTCAGCATCGCCTCGAGCGCATCGCCCATTGCCACGTTGAGATCCGGGCTGAAGCCAAAGGTGATCTGGCCAGCCGGAGTTTCCGCGTGCACTCCTGGGACCGGCCGGCCCGTGACCAGCTCGAGCTGAAGCTCGGTGGTCATGCCGCACTCGATGGCGGTACCCGCCACCTCTCCGTCGCCCTGGGCGGCATGGCCGTCACCAACGCTCAGCAGCGCACCAGGCACGGCAACCGGCAGGTACAAGATCGACCCGGCGACGAGTTCCTTGCAGTCGATGTTGCCGCCGCCGACCGGCCTGGGCGGGATGGTGGAGTGCTCGCCTGGCTCGTCCCAGGCCACGCCCGTCACGCCGTGAAACGGGGCTATCCGCACCGTGTGCCCTCGGTCGCTGGTAGCAACTCCCGCGTCCGCGTCAATCTGCCACAGCAGCCAGGCAGGCGGGCCCTCCTGCAGGCCGAGCCGCCTGGTTAGCGGGGTGTCGCTGCCCGCGGCGACGGTGTAGCCCCAGGTGTCGGGCCGCAAGGAAATGAAGCGCACCGCAAGTACCTTGCCGGGCACCGCACCGCGAACAGCGACCGGCCCGGTCAGGCAATGGCCGCGCCTCTGGCTGGCCATCGCCGGAACCTTCTCGCCAGGGAACGTCTGCGGCTGCAGGTGCCCGGACGCGTTCAGTGAGCGCAGCACGATCGTGTCACCGGGGTCGACGGTCAGTACCGGCGGCAGGTCACGGGAGAACACGTCTACCGTCGTCAACGGTGACGGGTCGAGCTGGTGGCCAGTCATGCAGCGATCTTCCCCGCTGCGCTCGAGTGCGACAATGCGAGACCAGCAAGCGCATCGACGTCGTCGGCTACCTGACCGTGCAGGCCGAAGGCGACGCCTCCGAGCCGGGCGACGTCCGGTGCGGCATCCCGGGCTTTGATCACCCCGGCACCGAACTCCACGGTGACACCCTGCGATCAACCGACCCGGCGCTGCGCTGGGAGGTGAGAGGACGCCGCCACGCCGCCTTCACCACCGACTTCGACTACAGTTCCGGCCCCTAAAACCGGGCGGTCAATGCGTTCGCTACCTCCTGTGTGGTCTGTTCCCAGCCGCGCAGGGCCGACCGCCGCTGTCGTGCGGCCGCCCGTAGCCGGTGCCGGTGGCGCTCGTCACCCAGCCAGTCTGCGAGCGCGGCGGCGAGGGCAGCCGGATCGCCTGGAGGGACCAGTTGGCCGGGGCGAGTGCCATCAGCGGTGCAGCCGAGCGCTTCGGGCAGCCCATCGACGGCGGCGGCTATGACGGGTAGGCCATGGGCGAGTGCTTCGGTAACGGCCATGCCGTAGGTCTCCGAGCGGGACGGCGCGACGAGCAGGTCGGCGGTGGTGTACGCGTGGCTGAGCGCCGCGCCGGTCAGGATGCCGGCCAGCCGGACGCGGTGGCCGTAGCCGAGGCGCGTGATACGGGTCTGCAGTTGGTCGACGAAGTCCGGGTCACGGTCGAGTGGTCCGGCCAGCACACAATGCCAGTCGCGCTCAGCGAGGCCGGCGAGCGCCTCGACGAGGAGATCCTGCCCCTTGTGGCGGCTGAGGACTCCGACGCAGATCAGGTGGCCGTGGACGGGCCGGGCCGGGGTAGCGACCCGATCGACGCCGGGCCGGGCGACGTGCACCCGGTGGGCCGGGATCGCGTATCGGGTCACGACCTGCTGGCGGGTCCATTCGCTGGTAACGACCACGCCGGTGGCCGCAAGGAGCACGGCTCGTTCGGAGCGCTGCGCGCTGGCATCATGGCGTGTGTCGAGGGCGGTGGCCAGTGGCATGTGCAGCAGCGCTGTCATTCGTATCCGGCCAGCGTGGGGCAGCAGCTGCGAGGCGGCCCGCGAGGCGATCAGCCCGTCGATCAGGACGGTCTCCCCGTCGGGGATGGCGGAAACGATGCGGGCCAGGTCCGCGCGGGCGCCCGGGTCGGCTACCGGCCACGCCGCGCCGGCGGTCGCGACCAGCACATCCCATCCGGCCTCGGCCAGTCCGGCGCAGACGCGCTGGTCATAGATGTTGCCGCCGGTAGGCTGGCCGGGATCGTCGAACCCCTCGGGGACTACTACGTGGACCCGCACGATGTTCCGGCCCTCCAGAGCCTGCAGCCATGACTTGCTTCGCTGAAGCCTCGATGCCCTTTGACTATGCCCGCTACCTGGCCGCGAAGACGACCGTGGATGACCGGGCGCTTAACCGGCATGTGCTGGCCGAGTTGCGCCGTCTGATGCCCATGGGTGCGCCCCGGGTGCTGGAGGTCGGCGCCGGCCTGGGGACGATGGTGGCCCGTCTGGTGGACTGGGGCGCTGTCGCCACCGGCGAGTACATCCTGCTGGATGCGGATCGGCAGCTGCTGGATTGCTCGCGCCGGTGGCTGGGCGATTGGGCGGCCGCGCGGGGCCTGCGCAGCGACCTGCTGCCGGACGGGCTGTGGGTGGGTGATCTCCGGGTGCGCCTGGTGCACGCCGAGCTGGGCAGTTACCTGGAGGCCACTCACGGGGCACCGGCCGATGTGCTGATCGCCAACGCCGTCCTGGACCTGGTGGACGTGCCGGCCGTCCTGCCCGGATTGCTGCGCTTGCTGGTCCCCGGCGGCGCCTACTGGTTCACGATCAACTACGACGGCGAGAGCATCTTCGCGCCCGGCCACCCCCACGACGACCAGATCATGCAGGCCTACCACCGCGACATGGATGAGCGCATTCGCTACGGCCTGCCGGCCGGGGAAAGCCGGACGGGGCGCCGCCTGTTTCACCACCTGCGGGCGGCGGGGGCGCCCGCCCTGGCGGCGGGGTCGTCGGACTGGGTGGTAAGCGCCGGCCCGGATGGGAGCTACCCGGGCGATGAGGCTTACTTCCTGCGCAGCATCCTTAACACGATCCAGAACGCGTTGCGGAACCACCAGGACCGGGTGGAACCGGCGGACCTGGCCGACTGGCTGGCTGAGCGGGACCGGCAACTGGCCGCGGGCGAACTGGTCTACATTGCCCACCAGCTTGATTTCGCGGGCCGCTCGCCCGGCTAGCGCCCCGCCAGCGCCCGGCGACGACGGCCGGCCCGGTTCGCCGCAGCTGCCATAGCCGGGCCGACATCGCCTGCCGCAGCGGAATCCACCCGCGGTGCCGCTGGAAGGGGATTTCGAAGACAGCGGCGAACAGACGGGCGAAGCACACGGTCACGGGCAGCAGGATCGCGGCCAGCACGAAGAATGTCGGCGTCCCGGTCGCGACCCGGCCCAGCACGAGGCCGAAGGACACGGCGATGACGATCGGCAGGTGCGTCAGGTAGAGGCTGTAGGAGCAGGAGCCCAGGCTCCGCGGCAGGCGGCTGTCAAGGAAACGGACGGCGGGCTGCGGGCGCGAGGTGGCGACCGCGGCGAGGAAGCAGCCGATCGCCGGAGCCCAGGCAAGGTCGAGCCAGAACAGATTGAAGTACGACCAGACGGAGCCCTTGACCACCATCAACACGATGGCCGGCACCGCGGCGGCCAGCGCGTAAGTGGCCCAGGGCCGTGATCGGGTGCGCTCGCTGGCGGTGACGATCCCAGCGGCCAGCAAGCCGACGGCGAACAGCACCGCGAGGTCGGGGGTGAACTTGACCAGGGCGGTGTTCATCAGCGCGACATGCGGTCCCAGCACGCCGATGGTCACAACGATGGCGGCCACCAGGCCCACCATCGCGGGGGCACTGATCCGCCGGACGAGCAGCAGCAGCAGCGGCAGCAGGACGTAGAGCTGGGCTTCGATGGCGATCGACCAGAACGCCCGGTTGGGGGCGCCCATCGGGAAGACGTCCTGCACGAGCAAGCCGTACGCCACGACGGACTTCCCGGTGGGCACCGGCTGGAAGGGCTGGGCGACCACGTACCAGGTCATCACCAGACTGAATGCGAGCGCGGCCCAGTACGGCGGCAGGATGCGCCAGGCCCGTCGGTGCGCGTACGTCTTGATCGACTTGAAGCGCCACCCAGAGCGCGCCGGGCCGAGGCCCAGCGAGAAGCCCGACAGCACGATGAATATCGCGACCGCACCCCGGCCGTAGCTCAGCAAGGTTGCCCAGAACGGGGCGTGACTGGCGCCGGGGTATCCGGGCCAGGCGCGCAAGAAGATGTGGTACACGACGACGTACAGGGCGGCCAGGGCCCGGATCCCGTCCAGGCCGACAACGCGGCCACGCCGGGTGGCCGCAATCGCCGCGGCTGGCCCGTTGGTGGGCGGCGGATGCTCGCGGGTGTCCGTCATGGGCCGTCGGTCCCCAGGGGTGCCGGGCCGAGCGCGCCGGTGTGCCGTGGCGGCTCGGCGGCGCGCTCAAGGCTGCGTGAAAGCAGATCATGCCCTCCGCGCCGGGCCTTGGTGGCCAGGTAGGCGGCGTTGGTCCCGGTAAGGTGCAGCGCGGTGGGGACCTGCCTGGCGATCGTGATGCCGAGGCGGGCCAGCTGAGCGCCCTTGTCCGGGTTGTTGCTCAGCAGCTCGATGCGGTTGGCGCCGAGCGCGTGCAGCATCTGGGCCGCGCTGGTGTAGTCGCGCTCGTCGGCCCGGTGACCCAGCGCGAGATTCGCGTCGTATGTATCCAGGCCACGATCTTGCAGTGCGTAGGCGTCGAGTTTGTCATACAGCCCGATGCCGCGCCCTTCCTGGCGCAGATACAGCACGTACCCGCCGTGCTCGGTGATCCGCTCGACCGCTTCGCGCAGTTGCGGCCCGCAGTCGCACCGCTGACTGCCGAACACGTCACCGGTGAGGCATTCACTGTGCAGGCGCACCAGCGGCAGCCCGGCCGCGGCGGGCCGGCCGAGTTCCAGGGCCACGTGCTGCTGCGCGTCGGTCAGGCCGGTGAAGCTGACGACCGTGGCGATGGTCGAGTAGCCGTCACCGAAACGCAGCGGGATCTGAATACGCCGCCGGATCGCTGCCGCCCGGACCGTCCCGGTCACGGGACGAGCCGTTCGGCCTCGCACCAGCTTGCGGGCGACGTCAGCGCCGTGCCGAGGCCGGTCACCGGGCACGGCCATGAACGACCTCCAGCGCCCGCGGCGCCGGATCGGGCCGGCTCGGCTCGGCCGCGTGTCCGGGGCCGCGACGGCGGCGAACGGCGTCCCCCAGCAGCAGGCCAGCGCCCGGGGTAACCGCGGTCAGCATGAGCACCGCGTAGAGGGTGGCGACCGTGACCCCGGTGGCCGCGCCGAGCCCGGCCGCGGCGAAGGCCCAGGCGGCGGCTCCTTCCCGCAGCCCCCACCCGCCGATACTCAAGGGGATCACCACTGCGGTCTGGACCACCATCAGCAGCGCGATCAGTTCGCCCAGGGGTGCGGTGCAGCCGGCCACCCGGGCCGCGATGACGAACGTGGCCGTGTGCCCGGCCACGACCAGCAGCGAGGCCAGCGTGAGCTGCGGCCACACGTCCGGGGCCAGCAGGCCGTGACGCAGGTCAGCGGAAACGGCCCGGGCGGCGCGGCCCAGCCGCGACTGGCCGCGGCGGGCAGCGCGCCGCACGACCAGCGCAGCACACCCGGCTACGCCCGCCACAGCCGCCACAACATAGGGCAGCGCGGGCCGAACCGGCGACGGCAGGGTCAGCAACACGACGATGGTCACTACGCCTTGGATGACCTGACCCCACAGCCGTTCCCACCCGACCGCACGCAGCCCCAGCACCACGTCTCCAGCGCGCCGGCCGTGCGTGACCGCCCGGTGCACGTCGCCGAGAACCCCGCCGGGCAGCACGGAGTTGAGGAACAGGGAACGGTAGTAGGCACCGACCGCGCCTGGCAGGCCTATGCCGGCGCCGAGTGCCCGGGCGGCGACCCGCCACCGCCAGGCCGAACACACCGTGGTCAGGGCAGTGAGCGTGACGGTGGCCACGACCGCCCGCCAGGTGACCGCGCGCAGCCCGTCCTCGAACGGCGCCGCGCCCACCTGCCGCCAGAGAAACCACAGCACGGGACCGCCGACGGCCAGACGTAGCAAAGACGGGCCGAAGCGGCGGACGGCCGGAACTGAGTGCAAGCCAGCCACACCGGTTACACGGGCCGGCTGGACACATAGTTCAACCGTCCGGCGGCGGCAGCCTGCCGGGCCGCCGGCTGATCGCGGTGAACCAGCGTGATCGCGGACCCGTTGTCCCATGATGAGTGGCGGCAGGGGGCTACGGAGACGGAGGCGCGATGCGCACGATTGAGCCGGCGGACGAAGCCGCTCAGCCTGCGGACAAGTCCGCGCCGACTGCGGACAAGTCCGCGCCGCCGGCGACTCGGCTCGCAGGCAAAGGCGCGCTGCCTGCGATTCGGCTCGTGGCGATCCTGGGGCTGCTCGCCACCGCCGCCCTGCTCGGCGTCGTGTCCGCGACGGCTGGTCTCGGCATCGCCGGCTGGATCACCGGGCTGGCCACCGGTTCGGCGGCGACCGCGCTGCTGGTCACCGCCCGCATGCGCAGCGACCAGCCGGCTATCTTCCCGGCGGACTGGGTCACGCTGACCCGGGCGCTGCTGACCGCCGGGGTCGCGGGCCTGGTTGCCGACTCGTTCAGCCGGCCGGTGTCGGTCACAGCGCTGGTCACCCTGTCCATTGTCGCGCTGGTCCTCGACGCCGTGGACGGGCAGGTGGCGCGCCGGACCGGCACCGCCACCGTGCTGGGCGGCCGCATGGACGGCGAGGTCGACGCGTTCCTCATCCTGCTGCTCAGCATCGCCGTGTCCCAGGACTACGGCGGCTGGGTGCTGCTCATCGGCGCTGCCCGCTATGCGCTGCTGGTAGCTGGCTGGGCGATCCCGTGGCTGGCCGCGCCATTGCCACCCCGGTACTGGCGCAAGGTGGTGGCCGCGGTCCAGGGCATCGTGCTCACCGTCGCCGTATCTGGAGTGCTCGATCGCCTGGCCGGGATGATCGCGGTCGCCGCCGCGTTGCTGCTGCTGGCCGAGTCGTTCGGCCGTGACGTGATCTGGCTGTACCGCACCGGGGCTGGCGCGCGCACCCGCCGGGCTCTGCGGCTGGCCGTCACCGTGCTTGCGGTCGTGCTCGTGTGGGGTGTGCTCGTCGCGCCCGACCGTGTCTTGCAGTTCACCCCCGCCGCCTTTGCCCGCATCCCCGCGGAGGGGCTGGTCCTGGTGGCCATCGCGCTGGTGCTGCCGCCCTGGCCGCGACGGATCGTGGCCGCCGTCGCTGGAATCTTGTTCGCCCTGCTCACTCTCGTCAAGATCCTCAACGCAGCGTTCTACCTGGAGATCGGGCGGCCGTTCAACCCGGTGTTCGGCTGGTTCGATATCCCCCCGGCTATTGGCGTGGTACGCGACACGATCGGCCCCACGCGCACAAACATCGCGCTCGCCGCGGTCGGGCTCGGCATCATCCTGCTCGTCGGCGCGATCACCGCAGCAACGATTCACCTCACCACCGTGGCCGCCCGGCATCGCCCCGCCACGGTTCGCGGACTCGCCGCCCTCACCGCGGTTTGGGCGCTGTGCGCGGGCCTGTCACTGCAACTCGTCCCGGGATCCCCGGTCGCCTCGACCAGCACCGCCGGGCTGGCCGTCGCACAGGTGCGCGGCACCCAGGCAGCGTTCCGCGACGAGCGCCGTTTCGAGCAGGTCCTCCACCGCGCCGACCCCGAAGCCAGCGTCCCCGCCTCGGACCTGCTTACCGGATTGCGCGGCAAGGACGTCATCATCGCCTTCGTCGAAAGCTACGGGCAGGCCGCCGTTCAGGGCACGAACTTCTCCCCCCGCGTTGACGCCGCCCTGCGCCAGGACAACGCCTCGCTGGCCCGGGCCGGCTGGTCAACGCGGACCGCCTGGCTCAACTCCCCGGGCTTCGGCGGGGTCAGCCAGCTCGCCCACTCCACCCTGCAATCGGGGCTGTGGGTCAACACCGAACTGCGGTATGCCAAGCTGGTCGCCAGCCACCGGTTCACCCTCAGCGACGCCTTCGACAAGGCCGGCTGGCGCACCGCGAGCGACAGCCCCGAGAACGACCCCATCTGGCCGCCCGGCACGTCCTTTTACCACTTCGACAAGCTCTACAACCGATACAACGTCGGCTACCGCGGCCCGGCCTTCAGCTACGCCACGATGCCCGATCAGTACATCATGTCCGCGTTCCAGCGGCGCGAGCTCGGCCCTGGTCACAAGCCGGTGATGGCCGAGATCGATCTGGTCTCCTCGCACTATCCCTGGGCCCCGCTGCCGACCATGGTGCCCTGGAACAAGGTCGGCAACGGCTCGATATTCGACCCGATGCCCGGCCGCGGCGAGACCCGGCTCTCCGTCTTGAGCAGCGCTAGCAAGGAGCGCCAGGCCTTCGCTACGTCGATCCAGTACACGCTGCACGTCCTCACCTCATGGGTCACCGAGCTCAACGACCCAAACCTCGTGCTCATCCTGCTCGGCGACGAGCAGCCCGCTGCGCCTATCACCGGTCCCGGGGCCAGCCACAAGGTGGTGGCCTCGATCATCGCCCGCGACCCTTCCGTGTTCCGGCAGATTGCCTCCTGGCGCTGGCAGGACGGGCTGCTGCCCGGTCCCGCCGCTCCGCTCGAGCCAATGGACGCCTTCCGCAACCAGTTCCTCGACGCCTTCAGCACACCAGCAGCCCACCGGGCCCAGTGAGTCAGGGCAGGTGGCTGGTGTCGTTGACGCGATGGACGGCGGCAAATCCGCGACCGTGCCAGCGGATCTCGTTAATGCAGGCGGAGCCGAGATATAGCCGGTAAAGGGTGCCAAGCGGGACGCCGAGAGCCCGGCACAGCAAGATCTTTATCGGGGTAATGTGACTTACCACCAGGACGGTCTGACCGCCGTGGTCCCGCAGCAGCCGGTCACAGGCCCGGTTTACCCGGTGTGCGGTCTCGGCGAAGCTCTCCCCGCCGGTGGGTGCCTGTTCGGGGTCGCGTCGCCAGGCTGCCGCGGCTTCGGGCCATCGCTGCTGGATTTCGGCCAGGGTAAAGCCGTCCCAGTCACCGAAGTCGGTTTCTCGCAGATCGTCATCGATGACTGAGGTCAAGCCCAGTTCGCCGGCCGCAATGGCGGCGGTGGCGACCGCGCGCTGCAAGGGGGAGCTGACCACGGCGTCGATCGGGGCACCGGTGGCTAGGCGGCAGGCAGCGGCTTGGGCCTGCCGGGTTCCGCTGGCGCTGAGCGGGAGGTCGCGCAGCCCGCTGAAGCGGTGTTCGGGTGACAGTTGGGTATCACCATGCCGCAGCAGGATGGTGGTGGTGGGATCTGCGGTGGGGTTATCCCAGCCCAGTGTCATATGGCTGTCCCGCGAGGATGACGAGAAAGTTGTGTCGACTGTTCCCATGACAGCAAGACGAACCTGTCAGCAGAACGGTTCAGCGGGCTATCAGGATGCCAGGTCGCCCGGGTCATCAGGCAGAACTTCAGCATCGTGCGCGGTATCCGCCAAACGCGATGGGAGTCTCCCAGACCCGTACTGCCAGCGCCTCGCCGCCTGCGGCGGCGACGGTGGGCCGGAGGCTGTCATGCACCCAGCGGGCGAACACCTCGACTGTGACCGCCTCGGCCCCGGCTGGGCGTATCTCCTCCAGGTTGCGGCCTTCGACCCGGCTGGTCAGCTCGGTCAGCGCCGCTTCAAGTACATCCAGATCACAGACCATGCCCCGGTCGTCGAGCTGCTCGCGATCCACCACGATCTCTACCCGGTAGTCATGATCATGCAGTTGCCCCTCTGGCCCGGGCAGTCCCGGCATGATGTGGAAGGCACGGACGCTTCGGCTCAACCCGACTTCACAGGTCACCGGCAGCACTCCTGTCGTAGTCAAGCACGGCATGCATCAACCCGGGTAGCCCCTGGTCCACGGCCCGGAACGCTTCGGCTGCGTGGCCGAAGGCGAAGACGTGAGTGCACAGCTGGGCCAACGGTAGTTCGGCCATCAGCTCAGCACTTTCCCGGCGGCGCCGGGCCCGGGTCCAGGTTCCGGACAGCCGGGCCGGCACCGTGGAAACCTGACTGCTGCGGATGACTAGACGCCGCCGGTGAAAGGCGCCGCCGAGCGGCAGCACCACTGGTTTGCTGCCGAACCACGACGCGATCAGCAGTGTTCCCTCGTGGGCCAGCATGTCCAGTGCCGTCGCTGGCGCATCCGGGTTGCCGCTGGCGTCAATGACCAGTGGAACCTTCTCTTTCGCCAGTTCCTCCGGTGCTGCGGTGGTGGCGCCGAGGCTGCTGGCCATGGCGCGGCGCCACGCCTGCGGCTCGGCCAGCAGCGGCCGCCACCCAGAGCGCTGCAACAGCAGGCTGGTCAGCACCCCGAGCACGCCGGCGCCGAGCACGATGACCCGGTCGCGATATCCGGTCCCGGCATCGAGCGTCACCTGCAACGCCGTCTCGACCAGCGGGAACAGGGTTGCGGACGCGGGATCGATAGCAGGCAGCGCAATCAGGTCACTGGCCCGCGCCGCGAATACGTCCTGGTGCGGATGGAACGCGAAAACCGCCCGCCCGGACTCTGCTACTTCGCCGACGCATGCATACCCATAGGTGAAGGGATAGGAGAAGGTGCCGCCAAGCGCGTCGATCGTGTCGTCAAGCGCCATGTCGGCCGGGACTTCGCCGCGGAACACCAGTCGCTCGGTACCACCGCTGATGCCAGAGCACATGGTGCGGACAAGGACCTCACCGGCCGCAGGCCGCGGGGTGGGCACTTCCCTGATATCCACGCAGCGCGGAGCGGTATGAAATAGCGCGCGGGCGGGCACTCAGCCAACTTACCGCTCAGGGCCGCGGGACCCGGTAGCGAGGAATGCGGATCCGAAGAACAACTCGGTCCAGGAGAGATCGGCCAGTTCTTCCTGCATGGCTGCGCGAATCGCCTCCCACGGACGGCGCATGATCCACTCATCTATGCCGGCGAAAGGCCGCACAACTGCGGTTCCGAGCCCGGCCAGCCACTCAGGCGTATTGCCGGGAACCTTGACATCCAGCACAACCCAGCGTCCGCCGCCGGAGAGGGCCGCGGCGCCGTGGGCGATGACCTCCGCGCACTCGGGCACCTGCGTCAGGGCATATGTGGACAGGATCGCGTTGACCTGGGTTGGAAAACCGAACTCGGCCACATCGGCTTGCACGAGGCTGATATTGCTCCAGCCGTGCGCCGCCATCCGATCCTGGGCCTGGGCGAGCATCGCGTCGGTCAGATCGACGCCGACGATCCGGCCGCCGGGACCGATCACCTCCTCAATCAGCGGGAAGTTCAGGCCAGTGCCGCATGCGATGTCGACGACGCTGTCACCCGCGCGAAGACCGAGCGCTTGTACGGCCCGGAGGCGTTGTGCCCGATGGGGGTAGCCGGGCACGGGGTAGAGCCGGGAGGTGATGTCGTAGCGCTTCGCCTTCTTGCGGTATGTCTCGATCAGGCGATCTCGCCTGCGGTCGGTCTGGCTCACCATCTAGGACTCCGCGCCTTCCCGCGTAGCGGACTCGACCGCAGCCTTGATCGCCACCATCTCGCGATCGCTTACCCGCTGAAGACTGCCCTTGAGAAGGCCGGGGACCGCGCGCATGACGCCCGCGAGATCGACCTCAATCCACATCGTGGCGGCGGTCTGCATATCGTCCACCGGCTCGAGTTCCATTCCCCAGCGCGAGGCGGACATACCCATTCGCCCGGCGAACGCCACGGAGCCGGGTGCCTCGACAGCAGTCACCTCCTGGCTGCGGCCGTGCGTCCGCCCTAGGTCCTTCGCCCGCTGCTCCACCCGGGAGCCGGGCTGAATCGGCCCTCCGCCGCGAACCCAGCATTCGAGAACCGTTGGCGCCCACTCCGGCCAGCGTCCGACGTCACAGACATACGCCCACACCTCAGCGACGCTGCTGTCGATCTTTATGCTGCTCTCGGTTCTGATTGTCATGGGCGTTCTTTGTGTTGATCACTTTCCGGTTGCGTAAGGTCTCCGGCGACGCTACATCTCTGCGCAGCCACGCGGACGCGTATCGGCCGTTTCCTGGCCCTTAACTGGCCTCGTCCAAGGTGGTGTCGTATCCGGGCCCTAGCGGCCCGCGCCGCCCGGTTGCGCACGCGGCTGGCACCGGCGCGGCCAGGACCGAGCAGACGGCGTACGTGAAGTCGTGCCCCAGCCGGCCGAGAGGCTGGTCCTCGGCCGCCAGGCACAACCGCAGGGCCTGGGCGGTGACCAGGTCATCCTCGGCCACGAAGTTGTGCGCGATGCCGTGCAGCGCCAGGTGCAGGATGCTGCCGTAGGGCTGCTCTTCCACAATCGCGAAATGCCTTTGCAGGGCCGGAATCAGGCGGCTGGATTCCACCGCCTCGGACGGGTCATCCAGCCGCATGGACAGTCGGCTCGGGCGGACCAACTGGTTCTTGACCTGCCCGTCGCGCTGGGTCCGGTGCCCTTCAGGGAGCATCGTGAGGAGCGCATTGGCGGCCCGCAGCCCGGACCGGCCCGATAGCCACCGGCGGGCTGCATGCTCGGCGAACCGGGTTTCCGGGCCGCCGAACGTGTGCCAGCGGCGGCGCACCGCCGGTATGTCGTCCCACTGCACCGGGCCCGGCTCGTGTCCAGGCGCTGACCAAGTCCATTACCCGTTTCGGCCCTGGCGTCCGCACCTTGTCTGCGATCTGCCGCAGGTGTCCTTGACGCAGCTTCCGGTATAGCCGCGCCGCGTCATGCCTGTTGATCAGGTTGCCCAGCACTCAACTCTCCCCGTCCGGTCCCTACGGGAGATACGGCCAGGCGGTCCCGGTGGTTCAAGGTTGGACAGCTGGCGTTATGCCGTTGGCAATGTGGTGACGCGTTCTGCGCCCGCGAGGTGCGCCGAGAGGAGCTGTCCGGCTCGGTCCAGCGCGTCGGCCGCTTCGTCGAGGATCGGGTAGTAGGCCTGGAAGGCGTGCGGCACGCCGGGGGTGATGTCGAGGGTGACCTGGACGTCGGCGGTGGCCGCCTGGCGGGCGAGGCGGATAGCGTCGTCGAGGAGAACCTCGTGCGTTCCGGCCTGGATGATCAGGGGCGGCAGGCCGGACAGGTCGGCGAATATGGGGCTGATGAGGCCGAGAGCGGGGTCTTGTCCCGCC
Organism: uncultured Actinomycetes bacterium; assembly: GCA_963814645.1. Classification (GTDB taxonomy): domain Bacteria; phylum Actinomycetota; class Actinomycetes; order Streptosporangiales; family Streptosporangiaceae; genus RYN-230. Next base: position 597,490 of record CAWFDX010000001.1, read on the forward strand.
GTGTAGTCGGTGACCCGGGGCTGGTCCGATGGGGCTGTGCCGGCGCGCAGGAGCACCTGGTAGGCGGCCAGGGCGTCGTCGGGCGCGGCCGGGTATGGGTGCTCGGGGGCGAGCCGGTAGTTGAACGGGGAAGCCGGCCTGCCGCAGGATCGCGTCGAGGTTCTCCCGCTGCCCGATGCTCACAGAGGATTTCTCTTCGGTCGGGCTGGTTCGGCAGCGCTCCAGTTGCCGGCGCCTACTGCTCCTTCCGCAGCCGGTCGGTGAGGACAATCTCGACGATGGCTGCGACCGTGTCCTGGCGGGCCCAGTCGCGCTGCAGCTCGCAGGCGAGCGAGACCCAGCTGATCGGCTGGCCGCCGGCCTGGATGACGCGGTCAAGGCCTGCGCGGTGGGCCTCGGGCGACGTGCCGCCGATCGCGTCGACGACCGGATAGACCTCGTAGCCTTCGCGCGGCGCATCGAGCGCGGTAAAGGCCATGCAGATTTCGGTCCACAGGGCGCAGATGATGAGCTTGCGGCGGCCGGTCGCGTGGACCGCCTGCACGAATTCGATGTCCTCACAGGAGTTGACCGTCGTCCGGTCCAGCGGCTTGTCGTCGGTCAGCAGGCCGGCGACGTCGGCGAGGGTCTGCCCCTGGCCAGCGGCGACGTTGACGGTCGAGTGCACGACCGGGATCCCGAAGGTCTTGATGGTCCTGACCGTCGAGACGGCGTTCTTCATCAGGAGGTCGTGATCCATCGAGCGAACCGCGGCCAGCTGCGCGGGCTGATAGTCGATGAACAGGAATGCGGCGTTTTCCGGCGTGAGCAGATGGTCGGCGATCGGGTCGCGCACTGGGGCGCTGGTCATGACAGCGGCACCTTCTCTCTCTTAGCGGGGAACTGGTGCGGCCGAAGCTAGTCGTCATCATGGTGAGCGGCTGTCACCTGGTTCTGGTGATTTGCGTTAAGGCTCGAGCTGGCGGACCTCGAGCAGGTCGAGGCTGAGGGCCTCGATCTCGGCCAGGACGCCGTGCAGCCCCGCCCGGTCCAGCAGGCCGGTCAGCACCGTCTCCGGGCCCCGCCGCTCCCATGCCATCGCCGGAAACGCGGAAAGGAACGTGGCACCGAGATGACCCTTGATCCTGATCATGTACCTGGCCGATGCAGGGTCCATGCACTGATACTCCGGCGCGGCCAGGTGAGGCCGCATCGCCAGGATCTGGTGAGGCCGAAGCAAGAATCCCAGATCCGGATCGGCAGCGCGTCTGCCCGAGACGTAACCTGACTAGATGCTGCTGACAGGCCGACGGCGGCAGGCCAGCGCGCCGGGGATCGGGTTCAGACGTGGCTTTTAGGACAAATCCGACAAAGCCAGCTCAAACAGCTCCGCGGCTGATTCAGCGCGAAGAGCTTCTTGCCTCCATGGATCGTGCCACGGCAGCGAAGGTAACGCTCATCTCGGCCCCGGCCGGCAGCGGCAAGACTTCGCTGCTGCGGGCCTGGGCAGATGGTCCTGGTCAGCCGTACCGGCTAGCAGTCGTGCAGGTGCGGCGCAATCAGCAGGACTCCCAGCAATTCTGGCTCGCTGTCCTCGGCGCCATCCGGGCCGCCTCGGGCACCGGCGAGGGCGAACAGCTGGCAGCGACGCCCGATTTCAATGCTGCGGCCATCGGCGAGAGAGTTCTGGCGGAGTTCGCCAAGCATCGTGATCGCACCTTCCTGGTCATCGATGATCTGCACGAGCTGACCGCGCCGGAGGCGCTCACGCAACTGGCCCAGCTGCTGGAGAAGCTCCCCCAGCATGTGCACGCGATCCTGGCAACGCGGCGTGATCTGCCCCTCGGGCTGCACAAGCTTCGGCTGGCCGGCGAACTGGCCGAGATCCGTGCGGCCGACTTGCGTTTTACCCAGCGCGAGACCCAGCAGTTCCTGGCGACTTCGGGCATCGCGCTATCGGAGGCCGCGGTGGCCAAGCTGCACCAGCGCACCGAAGGCTGGGCTGCGGGCCTGCGGCTGGCGGCGATCTCACTGGCCAGTAGTCCTGATCCCGAGCGATTTGTTGCCGAGTTCTCCGGCAGCAGCCGGACCGTGGCCGAGTACTTGCTCGCCGAGATGCTGGAGTGCCAGCCGGCCGAGGTCCAGCAGTTGCTCCTGCGTACCTCCCTGCTCGACCGGGTCAACGGTGAGCTGGCGGATCTGCTGACTGGCCGCTCTGGCTCCGAAGGGATCCTGCTTGACCTGGAAGACGCGAATGCGTTTGTCGTATCGCTCGATCCAGCCCGAACCTGGTTCCGGTATCACCACCTCTTCGCTGAGTTGCTCCGGCTTGAGCTGCGCCGGAGGCTGCCCGAAGAACTGCCGGTCCTGCACCGGCTGGCCGCCGGATGGCTTGTCGAGCACGGCGAGATCATCGACGCCATCCGGCATACTCAAGCCGCGGGTGACTGGTCCGACGCGGCGCGGCTGCTCGCCGACCACTCGTTCAGCCTGACGCTGGACGGACAAGCCCAGACCATCCAGACGCTGCTAGCAGCCTTCCCGCCGGGCGCCGTCACCGACGGCCCGGATATCCCTCTCGCGCGCGCAACCGTCGAGCTCGCCCGGGGACGCCTGGACGAGGCGGCCGCCCACCTGACCGTGGCCGAAACCGCGATCGCTGCCACCCCGCCAGACCGCCGGCACCGCCTCGAAGTCGCGACCGCGGCACTGAAACTGTCGCTGGCGCGGAAGCGTGGCCACTTCGCGGGAGTCGTCGAGCAGGTCAGGTTCCTTGCCTCGCCGGTCACCGGGCAGTCGGACGAGGACATCGCTCTGGACAGCGACCTGCGCGCGGTGGCGCTGATGAATCTCGGCATCGTCGAAGCCTGGTCGCTGGGAAACCAGGAAAGCGAGCGGCACCTGCAGGAGGGCGCGGATCTGGCGCGGCGGATCGGACGTCCGTACCTCGAAGTGGCCTGCCTGGCTGAGCTCGCCTTCGCATCGAAGATCGAGCCCTTCGCCACCACGCAGCGGCGGTGCCGGGAGGCGATAGCCCTCGCCGAGCAACATGGCTGGGGCGCGGAGCCGGTCATCGCGCCGGCGCTCGTGAACCTGGCAGGCGCTCTGATCTGGACGGGTGAATTCGACGAGGGCGATCGCTGGCTGCGGCGCGCGGCCACGCGCCCTGGAGACGGACTCCGGCCCGCTCATCTGGCTGTTGCTGCATATGGGCGCGGGCCAGCTGCTGTCCGGCCGCCGAAGGCAGCGCGAGGCGCTTGCGGAGTACAGCGCGGCCGAGTACCTGCAGGCGCAGCTGGAAGGCTCCCACGCGCTGACGACGCAGCTGACCGGTTTCCGGCTGGCCACTCAGGCTCGGCTCGGGCAGCTCAGCGAGGCCCGGGCCTCGCTGGCCGCATTGGACGATGACCTGGCCGGCTCGGCCGAGATCGGCAATGCCCGGGCGGCCATCTGCCTCGCCGAGGGCGACCCCGCCGCCGCTCTCGCCGCGGTGCAAGATGTCCTGGACGGGGCAGCTCGGGCCGTGGGCTACGTAACGGTCGTTGAGGCAAACCTGCTGGCAGCGCTCGCGCACCGGGAACTCGGCGACCAGCGCGCTGCCTCCGCAGCCGCCGAGTGCGCGCTGGCCCTGGCGGAGGCGGACCGGCTGGTCCTCCCGTTCGCGATGACGGGCTCACTAGAGCTGCTCGAGGCGATGCCGCGGCATGAGACGGCGCACGCGGCCTTGCTGGCCGACATCCTCGATGTAATGCGAGGGTCATCAATATCGCCGGGCCATGAGTCTTCGCTGGCAGAGATCCAGCCGCTCAGTCCGAGCGAGCTGCGGGTGCTGCGGTATCTGCCGACGAACCTCTCCCGGCCGGAGATCGCCAGCGAGCTATCAGTCTCGGTGAACACCGTCAACACGCACATCCGCAGCATCTACGCGAAGCTGCAGGCTCAGGATCGTTCGTCGGCAGTGCATCGCGCACGGCAGATGCGGCTGCTCTCAGCCGGCCTGAACAGCTAAACGCCGGCCTGATCACTGACGGTAGCTGCCGTGGCGGAACTCGTCGGCAAGCGACGGATGGGACGGAGACCAGCCGAGCTCGGCCCGGGCCTTAGCTGCGCCGGTGCCCTGATCGAGCAACAGGACCTCAGCGAACTGGTCGCCCAGGCGCCGCCGGGCCTCCTGTTCGGAACCGGGGACCGCTCCGGGTGCGCCGACGGCGACCGCGGCCGCCGCTGTGAGTTCGGCCAGGGTCGAGTGCACTCCGTTGCCGACGACGTAGCGGCCGCGGGCGAAGCCGTCTTCCAGGGCGCGGCGGAAGACATTGGCCAGGTCCGCGACGTGCACCGTCGCCCAGTGCTGTTGCCCGGTGCCGATCATGATCAAGTTGCCGGCGTCGTCGCGGGGGGAGGCGAGAAGCGCCCCGGGAATCGCCCCTCCGCCGTCGCCGTAGGCGGTGCCGGAGACGATCACGACCGCGCGCATGCCCCTGGCGCCGAGGACTCGGCGTTCGATCGGCTCCTTCCACGCCACCAGCGCAGGCGGGTGGAAGGCAGACTCCTCGGTGATCGCGCTGTTGACTCCGTACACCCACAGCCCGCTGATCTCGATGTAGGGCTTGCCGGTGCCGGCGAACGCATCGATCACCGCATCCACCACCGTGGACTCTAGGTCCGCGGTGGTGGCGTCGCCGGGACTGGCCGTGTGGATGGCCCCATCGGCATCCTCGAGCACGCTCGCTACCGCCGACCGGTCGTAGAGGTCGGCAATGGCCGCCTTGGCGCCGTGGGCGGCGACGGTGTCCGCGCGGGTGTCATCGCGGACGAGCGCGGTCACCTCGTGGCCGTGCTCGCGCAGCTCGGTGAGCACGTGAGATCCGACGTACCCGGTTGCCCCGGTGAGTGCCACTTTCATGGCTGGACAGCCTCCTGTCTGATCAGCACAGCAATCTTGTGGTCCGCTCCAGGCCAACCCCAATCCAGCTGAACGCCAGCTGGTGGCCGGTCGCCCACCTAGCCGCGCGGCCGCTGGTGCTAAGGGTGCACGTAAGTGCTGACGGTGTACCCACGGTCGAGGCGCACCGACTGCATGATCTGGAACGTGGTGGTCCTGGTGAACTCCGCGATGTCCGCGGCGGCCAGCACGCCGGTGTACTTGGCGATGATGGGTGCGGACGCGCGCTCGGTGACCGTGTCGAGGTGTGCCTTGACCCCGGCCCAGAAGTTCTCTCCGGCCGCCACGTAGAAGGGGATCGGGTCGATCGAGGCCAGCGCCTCCCGTGAGCTGGCTTCGATGTCGGCGATGTACTGCTGGTGCACCGCGACGTCATCGCGGGTGGCCAGCCGGCCGAGGTGCCCGCAGATGAAGTGGGTCCACGGGTAGTCCAGTGCGATGGCCGGAGCGCCCATGTACCCGATGACGTCCTCGGACAGGTTGACGTTGTAGATCGGCACCCACCCGGCGTTCACCACGTCGATGAACATCAGGGTGTCGTGGTCCGGGAAGTGGATGTAGATGTTGTCCGGCGTGTGGTTAGGGCCGCGCCACTCCAGCTCGACCCGCTCACCGCCCACCTCCAGCGTGTACTGGCCGGCGAACGTCACCTCCGGCAGCGGCCGGCCCGGGTCGCCGTCGCGCTGCAGCAGCCGCTTGGTCTCCTCGTGCCCGACGCGGACCACGTCCCCGTCGAATATCGACGCCGCGCCGCCATGGTCGGCGTGGTGGTGGGAGTAGACGAAGTGGGTGACGGTGTTGCTCACGCCGTTGGCGGCGGCGATCTCGTCCACCGCGCGGCGGATGTTGTGGCCGATGCTCGGAGGCGCGTCGAATATCACCACGCCGTCCCGGGTGGTCAGGAACGCCGACTGGTAGACGCCGTCGGTGACGTAGTACAGGTTCCGCTCCACCCGCCCGACGTAATACCCCTGACCGTTGAGAGCCGGGCCCAGCGCGGACCGCGGGATCGGCGCATAGTCGGGCTGGTCTGCGGCGCTGCTGGCGCCGGCGGCTGGTGCGGTCACGGTATCTCCCTGCAATCTCGGCGCACGTCCCCTGGACGGCCGTGCGAGCTTTCGCAACGGGTTCAGGCTCGTCACCAGGCAGGTGAGCGGTCGTCACCGGATCCTGGTGATTGTGATCCGGACCCGCGCAGATCACCGGAATCTGGTGACGACCGCTCACCCTCCCGGCGGTGAACCTGAACACGTGCTGAACGATCAGGTCCGTTAACGATCAGATACGTTCATGACCGGAAGGAGAAACGCCATGAGCGAGCGTGTGGCGATCGTGGTTGGCGCGGGCGGCGAGCTCGGCCGCGCGACGGCGGAGAAGTTGACGGCCGCCGGGTTCACCGTGGCCGGGGTTGACCGGAGCGAGGAGGGGCTGAAGGAGCTGTCCGACGGCATCCGCCGCGAGGCGGCCGACCCGACCGACCCGGCCGCGGCCCGGAGCGCGATCGACCGGATCGCCGCCGAGGTCGGTCCGCCGGAGGTGCTGGTGAACACCATCGGCACGTACCACCTGGGCGATGCGCTGGCGGCGACACCCGAAGACCTGCGGCTCATGATCGACGTCAACGTGGGCGCGGCGCTGTGGCTGACCCAGGCAGTGGTCCCGTATATGCGGGACCACGGCTCGGGTTCCATCGTGCATGTGACCGCCCGCCCGGGCCTGGAGCCGACGGCCGGGATGGCCACCTACGCTGTCAGCAAGGCAGCCCTGGCCCACCTCACCCGTGTGCTCGACCTGGAGTTGCGCCCGCTCGGGATCCGGGTGAACGCCGTCGCGCCGCAACTGCTCGACACCGCGAAGAACCGTCCATACCTCACGCCGGACGTGCTGGCGCACGCGGTCGCACCGGAGTCGGCCGCCGACATCATCGTCTACCTCGTGAGCGACGCCGCCGCGCCGGTCAGCGGCGCGATCGTGCCCGCCTACGGCCCCTGACCGGTGACTGGAGCCGAAGCTGAGCCAGGCTGACGGCTCGGGCCCGGGCGAACTGCTCCGCTACCGCTCCGCGCAAGGCCGGTGGGTGGTCGCGGCGATGGTCTTGGGGTCGTCGGTGGCCGGGATCGACTCCACGGTGGTCGCCGTCGCGCTGCCCACGATCGGGCGGGACCTGCACGTCGGCTTCCAGGGACTGCAATGGATCGTCACGAGCTACACGCTGACGCTGGCCTCGCTGATTCTGCTGGCCGGCTCGCTGAGTGACCGGTGGGGGCGGCGGCGGGTCTTCCTGGCCGGGCTGGGCTGGTTCACTGTGGCGTCCGTGCTGTGCGCGGCCGCGCCCGGCATCGGCTGGCTCATCGCCGCGCGGGCCGTGCAGGGCGTTGGCGGCGCGCTGATGACACCGGCCAGCCTGGCGATCATCGAGGCGACCTTCCAGCCTGGCGACCGCACGCATGCGATCGGGACATGGGCCGGATTCAGCGGGGTGTCCTCCGCGATCGCGCCCTTCCTCGGCGGGTCGCTGCTGGAAGTCGCCGGCTGGCGACCGATCTTCCTGGTCAACGTCCCGGTCGCCGCGGCCGTCGCGTGGGCGACGCTGCGCCACGTCCCCGAATCCCGGGACACCTCGCTGTCCGGGAGCGCCGACTGGCTCGGCGCACTGGCCGGTGTCGCCGCGCTGGCCACCATCACCTACGCGATCCTCGTGCTGCCCAGCGGGGGTGTCAGGTCGCCGAAGTTCGCCACTGCCGCGGTGCTGGCCCTGGTGTCCTCGGCCATCTTCGTCGTCGCCGAACGGCGCGGGAGCCATCCCATGGTTCCGCCGGCGATCTTCCGGCCGGTGCAGTTCCGCACGGCCAATGCCGTCACTTTCGTCGTCAACGGCGCCCTCGGCGGCTTCGCGTTCGTCTTCATCCCGGCCCTCGAGATCATCGCCGGCTACAGCCCGGTGGTCGCCGGCTCGGCACTGGTGCCGGTCACCGTCATGACCTTGCTGCTGTCCGGAACCAGCGGACGAGTGGCTCAGCGGATCGGTCCCCGGCCGCCACTGGTGGCGGGCTGCCTGCTGTGCACGGCGGCGTCCTTGCTCGCCGTGCGCATCGGCCCGCACGCCAGCTACTGGACGGCCGTCTTGCCGGTGGCCGTGCTGTTCGGCCTTGGCCTGGCCGCCCTCCTGCCACCGCTGACCGCCAGCGCGATGAACTCCGCCCCGGACTCCCTGGCCGGCCTGGCCTCCGGGGTGAACAACGCCGTGGCACGGGCCGCGGGCCTGCTCTGGATCGCCGCGCTGCCGCCCATAACTGGCCTCACCGGTGCGGCCTACACCGACCCGGTGCGGTTCCGGTCCAGCTTCGCCCAGATCAGCTGGATCTGCGCGGCCGCGTTCGCCTGCGCCGCGGTACTCGCCGCAGCCTTTATCACCGGGGCACGCCGGCCCACTCCCGGACGACGGCCGGCGGTCATTCAGACTCCGGTGCCCCACCTCGCCTGCCCGGTCGCCTTCGGCGATGGAACTCCGGCCGGATGACCGCCGGGGGTTCGCCGTAGCCGGGCATCGCGGCGGCGGTGCCAGGCTCGCCGGATCCGCGAGGCCAGCAGTGCGAACAGGGCGATGCCGACCGCTAGCCCCACGGCTGCGGCGATTGCCGCGGGGACCGGGTGGAACACGGCGAACGACACGAGGCCAGCCACGCCCAGGTCCTCGAGCAGGCTGGCTACGGTGTTGCTGAACGGTTCGGGGCTCGCGTTGACGCCGGCCCGCACGCCGGTCTTGACGACATGCGAGGCGAGCGCCGACCCGCCGCCGAGCGCGGCCGCGGCGATTGCCGCGGCCGGGTTGGCGTGTGCCTGCTGGGCCATAACGACGCCGATCGCGCCGCCGGCGACTGGCCGCAGGGCCGTATGAGCGACGTCCCACACCGAGTCGAGCATGGGGATCTTGCCGACCACGAACTGGCCGATGTACAGCACAGCCGCAGCCGCCAGAACCGGCGGGCGCTCCAGGACCGGGGGTATCGCGGCGATGTGCCCGAACCTGCCCAGCAGGCCGAGCACGAGCACCACCGCGTAGCTGTTGACGCCGCTGGCCACGCCGCTGGTGAAGATCAAGGAGACTGGGAGCATCCGCGTCTGTCCTTCAGCCCTCGTAAATGCGCCTGACTACTGCGCAGGTTCCAGACCGAGCCGCCTGATACTACCCGGCGAATCCCATTTGCCGGCCCGCTCCACCTCGGTGAACACGGCCTGACCGGGGTAGATCTGGTCATGGCTGAGCTTGCCGTCCCGGAAGCCAGTGGGAGGCGGGCGTGTCATGGCTGTGCGGGGAAGGCTGAGGCAGCGGCTGACCCTGACGGTGGCGTGCGCGGCTCAGGTCATGATGGTGCTCGATGTCTTGATCGTGAGCGTTGCCCTTCCGGCTATGCAGCACGAGCTACACCTCTCACCTGCGGGTCTGGAGTGGGTGGTGAGTGCCTATGCCCTGGCGCTGGCCGCGTTGATCCCCTTTGGCGGTGCACTGGGGGATCATTTCGGGCGCAAGCGGGTTTTTATGGCCGGTGTCGTCGTCTTTACGCTGGCCTCGGCCGGCTGTGCGCTGTCGGTTTCGGGCGGGATGCTGATCGGTTTCCGGGTGGTCCAGGGAATTGGCGGTGCCGTTATGTCGTCCCTGACCCTCGCACTGATCTCTGAGGCTTATCCGCCGGAGGCAAGGGCGGGCCCGATCGGGCTCTGGGCTGCGGTAAGCGGCCTGGCCGTGGCGGGCGGCAGCGTGGTCGGCGGGTTGCTGCTCAGCGTGTTCCCCTGGTCATCGATCTTCTGGGTCAACGTCCCGATCGGGGTACTGACCGTGCTCATCGCGGCGGTAGCGGTCGCGGAGTCCCGCGAGCCCGTGCCTCGTCCTTTCGACCGCGTGGGTGTTGCGCTGAGTACTTCCGGTCTTCTGCTGCTGACCTTTGGGTTCGTCGATTCTGCTGACGCCACTTGGGGTTCGCCCGTGGTAGGTGTCTGCGTCGGTGCCGGGGTGGCGGTCCTGGCCGCCTTCTGGGTGTGGGAGCACAAGGCCGCGTCACCGATGGTCCCCCCGGCGTTGCTGCGGACCCCAAGTTTTGGCCGGGCGTGTGCCGTATACCTGCTGGCCTATCTTGCGTTCTCGGGATTCATCTACTATGTCACGCTATTTTTCCAGAATATCGAGGGATGGTCTCCGCTGCGCACCGGCCTGTCCTGGCTCTTTTTCTGTATTCCGTATTTTCTCGTGGCCCAGATGGGGAAGTGGGTGCAGCGGCGACTGGCGGTGGCCTCGGCCGTCGGGTGGGGCTGCCTCATCGCCGCCGCGGGCGTGTTTGGCATGAGCCGGCTGACGACGGCGACGCCGTTTGCCTGGCCGGCTGCCTGCTACGTCCTGGTGGGGGTGGGCTTCGCGCTGATGGTCCCGGCGGGCTCGACAGCGGCCATGGCCTCGGTTCCCGAGGGATCATCCGGGATCGGGTCAGGCCTGTTCAATGCCTGCCGCCAGATCGGCACCGCGATGGGACTGGCCATCCTCGGATCCATCGGCGCCAGCGTGATCCTGGCCGACTGGCACCGGCAGTCCGGGTCTTTCCCGCGAGCCGAGCGGCACAGCGCAGCGCAGGCCGGTGCCGACGTCGCGGGCGGCCAGGTCCACGCGGCCGCTGCATTCGTGGGCCGGCTTGCCCTCGGCCCAGCGGAGTCCTCCTTCCACCGCGGTTTCGAGCTTGCCCTGCTACTGGCCGCGGCGACCCTGGCCGCGGCTGGCCTGGTGGGCTTCCTGGGCCTGCGGCACCTGGCCAGCCCCGCGTCCCGGCAACGGCAGCCAACCGATGCGAGGACGCGCAGGTTAACTGGGCGCCTGGCCGCCGGCCAACCCGGGGGGATAACACGGTTCGTGGTGCTCGTGCTGTCAGATGCTCCAGAGTGCCTGGGTGGGGGACAGGCGGGCGGCGCGGATGGCGGGCAGCAGGCCGGCTAGGGCGCCGATGATGACCGCGGCGGCCAGGCCGCCGGCCCAGGCCTGGGGCGGGATGGCGACGGCCTCGCGCTGGCTGCGGGCGTAGAGGATGGTGGTGGCCGCGCCGAGGGCGACGCCGGTGACGCCGCCGGCCAGGGAGAGCAGGATGGCCTCGGCCAGGAACTGGGTGCGGATGTGGCCGCGGGTGGCGCCCAGGGCGCGGCGCAGCCCGATCTCCTGGCGGCGTTCCAGCACTGAGATGACCATGATGTTGGCCACCCCGATCGCGCCGACCAGCAGCGCGACCGCGCCCAGGCCGAGGAACAGGCTGTCCAGCGCGCCCTTGGCGTCGGCCTGGGCGGTGAGCGCGTCCGATGGCTGGGAGACGGAGACCTGGCTGGGGTCTTGCGGGTTGGCCTGCGCGCCGAGCAGCCTGTCGACCCGAGTGGTGGCGGACGGGGAATCAACGGTACGGACGTAGATCTGCGCCGGGTGCCCATCGAAGTGCAGGTACTTCTCCGCGGCCGGGAAGCCGACCAGGACCGCCGAGTCGATCTGGGGGGCGTAGGTGTCTGGACGGAGGATGCCGGCCAGGTAGAACCACTGGCCGCCGGTCACGATCCGCATCCCGGGCCGGATCCGGTCGATGCCGAGCAGTTGGGCGGTGGTGGCGCCAAGCACGGCGACCGGTTCGCGGGCGGTGGCGGCGTTGAGGAACTGGCCTTGGGCGAGGCTGGTGCCGGCCACTGCGGGCAGGCCCAGGGTGGTGGCATCCACGCTGAGGGCGTTGGTTTCGATTCCCGGGATGAGCGGGGATTTGTAGACGTTGACACCGCTGACGGTGCCGGTGTCCTGCACCGCGGTGACCCCGGGCAGGCGGCCGATCATGCCCGGTGCCGCGCCGGGCAGTCTGGCGGTAGCGCCGGTGAGGGTCTGCCCGTTGCTAACGGTGAGCAGGTTGGTGCCCAGCGCCTGGATCTCGGCCAGCAGGGCGGCTTTGGCCGAGGCGGCCAGGCCCAGCACGGCGACGATCGCCGCGACGCCGATCGCGATGCCGGTCGCTGACAGCGCGGCGCGCAGCTTGCGGGTCCGCAGCCCGATGCTGGCCAGCCCAGCCAGGTCCGCTGGGCGCAGCCGGGCGGCGGCCGGGGCGGATGTGGCGGTCATGACGGTCCTTGGTGCGCAGGCTGGCGGACAGGGCTGGGGGTGGTGTCGGCGGTGATGCGCCCGTCGAGCATCTCGATGCGCCGCCGGGCCCGGGCGGCGACTGAGTCGTCGTGGGTGATGATGATGACCGTGGTCCCGTGCTGGTTGAGGTCTTCCAGCAGGGCCAGGATGGCGGCGCCGGTGGCCGAGTCGAGGTTCCCGGTGGGCTCGTCGGCCAGCAGCACTGGTGGTGCGCCCGCCACTGCCCGGGCGATCGCGACCCGCTGCCGTTCCCCGCCCGATAGCTGGGTGGGCCGGGACGCGGCCTTGCCGGCCAGCCCGACCCGGTCTAGCGCGGCCGCCGCGAGCCGGTGCCGCTGGTCGCGGCGAATGCCGGCGTACAGCAGCCCGTCGGCCACGTTGCCTAGCACGGACTGGTGCTCGGCCAGGAAGAACTGCTGGAACACGAAGCCGATCCGCGACGCCCGCAGCGCGGCCAGCTGACGGTCGGATAGCTGGGCCACGTCCAGGCCGGTGACGCGCACCGTCCCGGTGGTCGGCTTGTCCAAGGTGCCCATCAGGTGCAGCAGCGTTGACTTGCCAGACCCCGACGGGCCGGCCACCGCCACCAGCTCCCCCGCGGCCACAGTCAGGCTCAGACCGGCCAGCGCCCGGACCGGTGGCTGTCCCGGGTACACCTTCGCGACCTGGTCCAGCTCCAGCACCGGCACCCCAGCCGCCCCGTCCCGATCGGCTAGGGCCGTCCGCATGGTGGTCACGACGATGCCACCACGACGCGCTGGCCGGGCGTCAGCGACCCGGTCACCTGCACCAGGCCGTCAGCGCCGTCGAAGATCCCGGGCGTCACCGGCACCCAGCGCCGCGTGTTGCCGGGCCCGGCGACCTCCACCACATACCCCCGCGGCGACCGGGCCAGCAGCGCTGTCACCGGCACCGCGAGCACCGGGCCGGGGCTGCTGGCGGTGGTGATGTTCACCGTCACCGGCGCCTGGTCCAGGTGCCCCGCCGCCTTCGGATCGGTCAGCCTCACCTGCACCGGAATCGTGGTCGCCGCGCCCGGCCCCGAACCGGACAAGGCCACCCTGCTCACCGAGGACACCACGCCCGGCGTGGTCTTCCCGTCCGGCAGCGTGATGGTCACCTGGTTCCCGGCCTTGAGCTCCGGCTGGTCGGAGTCATCGAGTGGGATCGTCACCACGTGCCGGTCTGAGGTCGCCGTCAGCACCGGCCCGTTCGCGGGGCCACCCAGCCGGCCGGTCACCTGGCTGACCCGCAGCGCCACCGGCTCGAACACCACCTGCCCCAAAGACAGGCTCCCGGCCGGAAAGGCGACGCCCAGGTGCGCTTCCAGCCGCTGCACCCCCTGCGCTGTCGCCCAGGAGAAGTAATCCCAGCCCAGCGCGGCGAAATCTACGCGGCCCGCGTAGCCCAGGTCCACCAGGTCGTGATTGAGCTGCGCCACGTCCTGGCCGGTGAGCCCGGCATCCAGCGCCCGCCAGTCGGGCGCGCTGCCGTACAGCAGCACCACCGGGCTACCATTGCCGGTCTGGTACAGCACCTGGCCCTGCCGGATCACCTGCCCGGCCGGTGGCAGCCAGGTCAGCGTACCGCCGCCCTGCCCGGTCACCGGGTAGGACCCGGCATACCCCAGCGTCGCCGTCGCCGGCGTCGTCGCCGACAGATCCTGCCGGATCACCGCCGCCGTGGCCGGCCCGGGCGCCCCCTGCTGCCCGGACCCAGACGAGGCGGCCGGGGAAAACACCCCGGCCCGCCACGCCGCCACCGCCCCGGCCGCCAGGACGACCGCAATGCCCAGAACCACCCAGCGGCTACGGCCACGCGAACCCCTTGCCTCGGCGTTCGGCGCGGCAGTGCCTGTCATGGCGCCACCGTCGCCTCCGGTAGCGGCGAATCTGCGGGCAGCACGTGCTGGCATTCGTGGGCTTTGACGAGAAGCTGCGGCTCGGTCATGCCGACTCTGCTGAGGCTGATAACGAATTCCGCACCCCCAGCGGAACTAGTGGGGTCCGGGAAGTTCGGCACCCCGTGGGAGCGCATGCACTGGGCGAACTTCAGGTCGCTGGTCAGCTGCTGCCGCTCCTGGGCCTGGGTCAGCCCGTGGTACGGCCACAGGCGCTGGCAGGCTTGCTGGGCCGTCTGCAGCACGGAAGTGCTGACCCCGAGTTGCACTATTTCCTGCTTCGGGATCTGCCCGCTGCTGTTGGGATCGGGGAAGTTCGGTATCCCATGAGAGCGCATGCACCGGGAGTAGGCCACCGGGATCGCGGAGTTCGCTGACCCGCCCGCTCTCGGCGCGCCGCCGGACCCGGTGGATGACGGGCTGCCGCCGCATGCCGTGGCCAGCAGGGCGGCGGTGGCCATGACGGTGATGACGGCTGCGGCCCGGCACAGTGACTGTGGGTTCATGGCAGCCAGCGTTCCGGGCCGATGACGGCGGGCGCATCAACCGCCGGAGTGGGGCGGGTACCTCGTTAGAGGGATTCACCGGAGGGTGCTGCGCAGGTAGCGTCCAGGTGTGCTGGACCGGCTGCGGCGTAGGGACTGGGGGCTATCGGCCCGGCTGACCGCCTCGTACATTCTCGTCACGTTCGCCGTCGTGGTCCTGGTCGAGGCGCTCGTACTCGGCTTCGATGTACCCCAGCTGGTAAACGGCGCCCAGCTGCAGGCCCAGGTGGACGCCACTGCGAAGAGCTATGCTCAGCAGCTCGCCCAGCGATATCCCCACGGCGTGCCGGCCGGCACGGTGCTCGGCGACCTCGGTCAGCCGGCGCAGCCGGGCCAGGCCCGGTACGCCCCCGACGGCACGCTGATCGTTCCGGCGATCAGCGGCCCGATTCACAGCCGCCAGGCGGTCACGGCGGTGGTGGAAGTCGCCGCCGCCGGCATCATCGTCGCGTCCTCCGCGCCATCCCGGTACCCGCCCGGCCGGGCGGCGGCTAGCGAACTCCCCGCCCCGGCGGCCCAGGCCATCGCAAGCAGCTTCGACAAGGGTGGCAGCGTGCCCACGCCGTACGGCAGCGTGGTTCAGATGGTCTGGCCGGGGGGGCTCACCGGCACCAGCAGGCCGCAGGCGAGCACGCGGAGACCGGCCGACTACGTCTATGTCCAGGCGCCAGCGTCGCCTGGGTTCATCAACCCCATCCGCGCCTGGAACATGCTGCGTCAGTTCGGCGAGGAGGGCAACCTGCTCTCGGCCCCCTCCGCGCTGCTTATCGCCATCCTGCCGGTCGGCGTGCTGTTCGGGCTGCTCGCCTCACGCCGTCTCGTCCGCCGGATACGCCACCTGGAACGAGCCACTCTTGCGGTCGCTGACGGCGACTACACCGTCACCCTGCCCGTCTCCGGCCGGGACGAGGTCGGCCGGCTAGAGGCGAACTTCAGCACCATGACCCGCCAGCTCGGCTCCGCGCTGGCCGCCGAACGGCAGCGGGCCACCAGCGACGCGCGTGCCGCGGAACGCGCCCGGATCGCGCGGGAGGTCCACGACGCGATCTCCCAGCACCTGTTCGCCCTGCGGATGATCGCCGCCGGGATGCGCCGGGCCGACCCGGGCAATCAGCAGGCCCGCGTGATCGAGCGCATCAGCGACGAGGCCCTGCGCGACATGCAAATGCTGCTCACCGAGCTGCGCCCGGCCAGCCAGGACGGTGCTGGGCTGGCCGCGGCCCTGCGGGAGATCTGTGCCGCCTACCACGACAGGCTGGGCGTCACCGTCGATGCCTGTCTGGACGACGTCACCGTCCCCGCGCCCGTCGGGCATGCCCTGCTGCGTATCACCCAGGAGGCATGCGCCAACGCCGTCCGGCACGGCAACACCCGCCAGCTCGCCGTGTCGATGGCCCGCCAGGACGGGCACGTCGAGCTGGCCGTCCGCGACACTGGCACCGGCTTCGACCCGGCCGCCGCGCACACCGGCTCCGGGCTGGCCCACATCCGGGACCGGGTCGCCGAGCTCGGCGGCACGGTAGACATCGACAGCGCACCCGGGCGCGGCGCTCACCGTCCGGGTGCCGGTGCCGTGACGATCCGCGTGGTGATCGCCGACGACCATCGCGTCGTCCGGGAGGGGCTGTGCTACCTGCTTGGCCAGGAACCAGACGTTGAGGTGGCCGGCGAAGCCGGAGACGGCCGGCAGACGATAAACGTCGTCGCCGCCACCCGCCCGGACGTGCTGCTGCTCGACCTGTACATGCCCGGACTGGACGGGCACGCCGTGATTGACGCACTGCGCGACGCGCCACACCGGCCTGCCGTGGTCGTGCTCACCTCCGCCACTGACGACGAGCACCTCGTCCGGGCCGTGCACGCCGGCGCCATCTCCTACCTGCTCAAGACGGCCCCGGCCGAGGACGTCGTCGCCGCTGTCCGCGACGCCGCCGTCGGCACCGCCAGCCTCAGCCCCGAGTTGCTGACCCGGCTCACCCAGGCACTCCGTCGTCCGGCGCCGCCGGATCCGCTGCAGCCGCTCTCGCCGCGCGAACGCGACGTACTGCGCCTGATCGCCCGCGGTCACAGCAACCGGCAGATCGCCAGGGACCTGGCGATCGGCGAGCAGACCGTCAAGACCCACGTCCGCAGCATCCTCGCCAAACTCGGCCTGCAAGACCGGGTCCAAGCGGCGATCTTCGCCCTCCGCCACCAGGCCGGCCTGCCCGAGCACCGGTCATAACTGATCGTCCTGGCCTGGACCGTTAACAGCGGCAATGGCGACCGTGACGCTGGCCGCCCCGCCGTGATCACATCTACTGCGGTTCGTCCCACGCTGCCAGCCACTGGCCCGCGGCCGGGGCGACCCGGCTGCCGAGCACGCCGGCGAGCTGCTCGTCCGAAACGGCGAACGCGTCCCAGAGGCGGCGGAGCACGTCCGGGCCCGCTGCGTCGACGACGCCCTTGGCCATCATCGTGAAGCGGAACTGGTACCAGACGTAGGTGAGCGGCTCGATGTGTGGATAGCACGCCTCGAAGTAGCGGAGGTCACGTGCGACCGGCTTGAGCAGGCCGTACTCCAGCGCAACCCGGGGCAGTGTCTCGGTATGCAAGCGCCGATCAGATTCCTCGGCAACCACGAACGCGTAGAGCGCCATGTCGGCGAAGAGCTCCATCAGCCACGACCGCGGGAAGACAAAGGGAACACCGTCGTGGAAGGCGTGCGCCAGCTCGTGGACGACAAGCATGTCGGCGAAAGGCTCCAGGCGGTCGGCGCCGGTCCCGTAGACCTTTTCGAGTTCCTGGGCTGCTTGCCGAGGAGCAGAACCAGCCACTTCCTCGAGCCGGGCGATGAGGTCTGAGGGCTCGCCGGCCAGGAAGAGGTTGCCGGCGTCGTAGTACGGCATGCCGTACAGCGGATTCGACGCACGTTCGGACCAGTCGGCCCGGTCGAGCACGACGAGCGCGCACCGGGGACGGAACGCAAGCATGTCGCCTAGATACGAATAGGCCCGGGCACAGCGGTCGGCCACCCGCCTGGCCTGCTCGTGCGCCGAGTCGCTGGCCCAAACCTCAAACGGGAAGCCAGGCAGCGAGGCAAGCCCTTGATGCTTGGTTGCGCCGATCACCGCTCGGGTCACAGGCGGGAGGTGAGCTCGGTCACGATGTCCGCCGCTGACTGCGGCTGTCTCACGAGCGCGACGCTCTGCCCGGCCCACATCGAGAGCGCTTCGATGTCCCCGGTAGTCCCGATCATGGGCGGCGCTCCCTCGTAACGGACGATTGCCTCGCCGGAGGCGAGGTGCGCGATTACGTCGCCTATTCCTGGCCGCTGGTCGTCTGGGGGGCAGCCCGCGGCTTCCCACGCGGCGGCCGTGGAGTTGCGGAGGGCGCGGTGGGGAGAGTCCGGCCACCCGACGTCGTACAGGTTGGGGTACCACTCCGGGTCGGTCTCGGCCGCGGCTACCAGCCGGCGCCGGTAGTCCTCGTGGATCGGCATCTCCTGGGCCAGCAGGAACCGCGTGCCCAGCCACGCGGCCTGGGCGCCGAGGGCGAGCACCGCGGCGACTCCGCGAGTATCGCCGATCCCGCCTGCCGCGATTACCGGCACCGGCGTAACCGCGTCGACCACAGCGGGCACCAGCGGGAGTGTCGCGACGGTACTCCCCACGTGACCACCGGCCTCCCAGCCCTGGGCGACGATCACGTCAACGCCGGAGGCGACTGCCCGCCGTGCTTCCTCGGCGCTGCCAACCGTGTGCATGACGATTCCCCCGGCGTCGTGCACGGCCTCGACGTAGCCGCCGGGATCCCCCAGGAAAAACGAGACGATCCGCAAGCCGGCGTCAAGGGCCTGGTCAAGGGGACGGTGACGATCTGAGGTGAGCACGAAGTTGCCGCCGAACGGCCGCGCGGTCAGCGCCGCCGTCTCACGAACGATGGCTCCGATGTCATGGGACCAGGTCAGCGTCACCATGCCGAGCGCACCGGCGTTCGAGACCGCCGCGGCCAGCCCGGGAACGTCGACCATGGGTGCCAAGACGATCGGTTGCTCGATCCCGAGCAACTCGCATACTGGCGTGCGCACTGCGTCAGCCCCGCGTGTCGTCGTACGACGTAGGCACCGACCCGGGAGCCCGCCGGTCCCAGCCGTGGAACTTCGAGTAGTCGTGCGCGTCCCAGGCTTCCCGGAGCCCCGGGGTGCTCAGATCCCAGTCCGGGCGGATCTCGCTGGTGGCGGCGCGCAGGTCATGCCACAGGTCGTAGAACGACGGGCGGCCCCAGAACCAGTAGCCGTTATAGACGCTGTGAATGATCAGCCCCGGCTTGAGCACCAGCGTGTGCGGGATCATCGGGTTGTGCTGGGGGTCGGTGTACTCCTGGATGTCCAGGTCCTGCTGGACGGTCCGGCCGGGATCGGACAGGAAGGTCCACTGGGCGCCCACCGAAGCGCGGAACTCCTGCAGCGTGTGATGGTCGTCGGTGGCGATCGTGGCGATCTGCGTGTAGGCCACCGCGACCTTCGGGTAGTTGGCCGCCAGCTCGAGGTGCTGCTGGTGCTCTTTGGGGCAGTAGTTGCCGCGCGCCAGGGTGAGGATCAGCGGATCGCGGCCCTGCAGCTCGCTGAGCGAACGCACCGTGTTGGTGTGGTCCGGGAGCGAATAGTCGGGGAATGTGCCGCCAGGTCTGATGTCAGGACGCATCGGGTGACTGCCTCTCCTTGCCTGGAGTAGCCAGCCTCCATGGTGTCACGCTGGCCTGGGCTCTCTGGGAGCGGGCCGCTGCGCGCCTAGTGTGGGCCATGTGGACGACCGCCTGATCCCGTTCCTGGTCACCAGGCAGGTCATCTGCGGTGCAGGCGCGGTGGTGCAGACACCCCGCGGCGCCGTGTACTGCCTCAGCCGGCGGGGCGGGCAGCTGGGAAACGGCCTAGCAGCCACCCGGTCCAGGCCGCTGATCAGTACCCGCGACGAGCCACGCGCCGCCGCTGCCGGGTTGCGGCGGCTGCGCGTGATCATCGGCGACTCAACCATGAGCGAGACCACCACGCTGCTCAAGGCGGGGGCGACCGACCTCGTGCTGGGCCTGGCCGAGGCGGCCACCACCATGCCGGATCTGACCCTGGACAATCCGGTCCAGGCCATCGGTGCGGTCAGCCGCGACATAACCGGGCGTACCCGGGTGCGGCTGGCCAACGGGCGCGCGATGACCGCGCTGGAGATTCAGCGCGAGTACCTGGCCAAGGTGCGGGACTTGGCCGGCCACCGCGGCGCAGATGCGGTCAGCAGGCGCGTCCTCGGAATGTGGCAGCGGGCGCTGGACGCGGTCGAGACGGGGAACCTCGGCAGCATCGCCCGGGAGATCGACTGGGTGCTCAAATACCAGCTCATCGAGCGGTACCGGGCGGAACACGGCCTGCCGCTAGCGGCGCCGCAGGCCGCCCAGGCCGACCTGGCCTATCACGACGTGCACCGGGGCCGCGGCCTGTACTACCAGCTGCAGCGCAGCGGCTCGGTTGACAGGACGGCGCGGGACATTGACATCTTCGAAGCGAAAACCGTCCCGCCCGCCCCCGGCCGTCACCGCGAAGCAGGCTGACCCCCAGCGGGAGGCAACGCCGCCACTACCATGCTGCAGATGCGTGGGCTAGCTGGTAAGCGGGTTCTGGTCAGCGGCGGCACCAGCGGGATCGGCCTGGCTACCGCGCTGCGCTTCCTCGAAGAAGGCGCCAGCGTCTTCGCCGCCGGACTGGACCAGGCTGAGCTCGACGCGGCGCTCAGCGTGCTGGGCCAGCGTGGCCAGGCCTGGGGCATCGCCTGCGATGTCAGCCAGGAGGCGGACGTCGCCGCCATGGTGGCCGCGGCCGAAGAAGCCCTGGGCGGCGTGGATGTGCTGATCAACAACGCCGGCACAGCTGTTCGCCAGCCGTTCTTCTCGATCAGCGCGGCCGAATGGGACCAGATCATCGCGGTGAACCTGCGCGGCATGTTCCTGGTCGGCCAGGCCGTTGCCAGGCACATGGTGCGGCGCGGATCCGGGGTCATCATCAACATGTCCTCGACCAACGGCCTCGGCGGCGAGGAGGGCTACGCCCACTACAACGCGTCCAAGGGCGGGGTGCTGCTGCTGACCAAAACGATGGCCGCCGAACTCGGCAGGTACGGCATCCGGGTGAATGCGCTGTGTCCCGGTTACATCCGCACCCCGCTGAACGCCGCCATCGCCGCGGGTCTCGGGGCCCAGGATCCCGGCGGGGAGCCTTTCGACCAGGTGTACGCCAGGGAACGGATACCGCTGGGCCGGCCGGGCGAACCGGAGGAGGTAGCCGCCGCCTACGCGTTCCTTGCCTCCGACGACGCCTCGTTCATCCACGGCACCGGCCTGGTCATCGACGGCGGCCAGCTGGCGGTGATGTGAGGCGGGCGGTGATCGCCGGGGCGGCCTCGCGCAGCCACGTTTCGGCGCGCGGCAGCTCGTCCTTGGCGCCGTCCTCCCATAGCTTGCGGAACACCGGGTCCAGCTCAGCCGAGGCGCGGGAATCCTCGTGATAGCGGCGGGCCATGTCCACTGCGAACGGCGCCAGCTCCGCGCGGTGCCACGCCGTCATGCCGTAGGCGTCCGCGAACACCGCCACCCGGTGCGGGATGTCGGCGTCCATGAACGCGGGTGCCCGGTCCCGCGGATCGCGCAGCGGCGCCCAGTACCACAGCGCGTTCGCGATGTCGTAGAGCCGGGTGGTCGGGTGGGCCAGGTCGAAGTCGATCAGCGCGGCCGGCCGCCCGTCGCGGAAGACCACGTTGCCCGGGTAGTAGTCGCAGTGGCTGACCAGCTCGGCCGGTCTGCTGGCCCGGCGTCCCATGTTGGCCGGCGTCCCGCCCCACACCGCGTCGGGCGGCGGCGTCCATCCGGCCGACGCCTCGTGCAGCGCACGGATCAGCCGGGCCAGGGCGACGAGCACGTCGTCGCCCGCCGTCTCCGGCGGCAGCGGGTTGCGCGGCACGTCACCGGGGACGAACGACAGCATCTCGCGCCCCTGCTCATCGATGCCGAACGGAAGCGGCGCACCGGTGAAGCCGGCGTCGCGCAGGTGGGCCAGGTACGCCTGCACGGTCAGGCTGAACGGCCGCAGCGGCCGCCGCACCGTGTCCCCGATCCGCACGATCCCCCGGGTGACGCCATCCCCGGTCAGCGGCTCGCCTTCACTCACACCACCGCAGCCTAGGCTCCACCCGCACCTGCTCCCGGGGTAGCGTGCTTACAGAGAGGCCAGTCGATCGGCGTCCGCGCGGAGGCGCAGATGAGCGTTGAGCGAATTCACCTCGGCCACCAGACCAGATACGACCTCAGCGACGAGGCCGGGCTGTCCAGCGTGCTGATCTACACCGAAGACCCGGACGAGCCCGCGATGTGGAAGATCCTGCGGCCCGGCCCCGGCGGTCAGCTAGACCTCTACAGCACTCAGCGGTTCACCGAGCCGGACGCCAGACGGCTCCGGGACTGGCTCAGCCCGGTCATCGGCAGCGACCACGCGGCTGAGCTGGCCAGCGCCGTCGATGCCGCGCCGCCGCCACCGGCCGCCTGGAAGTCGCGCCGGTGACTGAACCCGCAGGCCAGCAGAGCTTTTCCGCAGAAGCTGAGGCGGTGCTGGCGGTGCTGGAGCGCAACCGCCGCACGTTCGCGTGGAAGACAGGTGGCCTGGACCGCGCCGGGCTGGCGGCCACCACGGCGGCGACCTCGATGACGCTGGGCGGGCTGGTCAAGCACATGGCCCTGGTCGAGACGGACTGGCTGGTGGTCAAGGTGGCCGGAGATCCGTACGGGCCGCCGTGGGACGAGGTGGACTTCGACGCCGATCCGGACTGGGAGTGGCGCACCGCGGCGCAGGACGACCCGGAGCAGGTGTACGCGCTGTGGCGGTCGGCGGTGCAGCGATCCCGGGACGCGGTGGCCGCCGTGCTGTACGAGAGTGGCCTGGACGCTCCCACACCCTTCACCCGGCAGGACGGGCGGCCCGCCACGGTACAGGAGATGCTGCTCGACATGATCGAGGAGTACGCGCGGCACACCGGCCACGCCGACCTGCTGCGCGAATCCGTGGACGGCCTGGCCGGCGAGGGCCCGCCAGCGGACTTCCGCTTCTGAACGCCAGACCCCAGCCCGGTCAGCCGGGCACCTGGCCGAACCCGATCTCGTTCCCCTCGGGATCGACATAGGTGGTCTTCCGCACGCCGTTCCCGTACGTCTCCTGCGTGGCAGGCGCTAGTCCCCGCCCGGACACGTCCGCGACCAGCGTGTCCAGGTCATCGACGATGATGGTGTGCATGGCGTGGCCGGCATGCTCTGGCCGCTGCACGATGTACACCAGCCGGCCCTCGGCCAGTTCCCACACCGCTTCCGTGTCGTGCGGGAAGGACGACGGCGGCTCGCCGAGCAGCTTCTCGTACCAGGCCAGCGCGGCCGCGAAGTCGCTGACTGCTATCCCGGCAAACAGGTAGAGGGCCATCCCGCCAGGCTAGCGGCCCGTATCCTGCCTCTGATGGCACCCGAGGACAGCGAGTTCGTGATCGTCGGTGCCGGGCTGCTGGGGCTGGCCACGGCGGCCGCCCTGATCCGCCGCGGCCGCCAGGTCACCGTGCTGGAACAGGCCGCGGTCGGGCATCCGGCCGCCGGGTCGAAGGGCAGCTGCCGGATCTTCCGGCTCGGCTACCCTGACCCGCCGTACGTGGCGCTGGCCAGGCAGGCCCGCGACTTCTGGACCGAGCTGGAGCAGGCCCAGCGCACCCAGCTGCTCACCCCGGCTCCGCAACTCACGTTCGGCACCGAACTCGGCCAGGTCCACCAGGCCATGCAAGCCGTCGGCGCACGCTGCGAACTGCTCCCGGCCGCCGAGGTAGGCCGGCGGTTTCCCGCCGTTCGCGTGCCCGGGCCGGTCCTGCACGAGCCCGAATCCAGCGTCATTAACGCCAGTGCCGCCCTCGGGTCGCTGGCCGGCGCGCTGCCGGACATCCGTGAGCACACCAGGGTCACCGCCATCCAGGATGACGGCAGGCGGGTCACCGTCAGCAGCCATGACGAGCGGCTCGCCTGCCGCGCGGTGATCGTCACCGCCGGTCCGTGGACCGCGCGCCTGCTCGGCCCGGCCGGGATCAGCCTGCCCGCGGCCGCCACCCAGGAACAGGCCGGCTACCTTGACCTGCCCGGCGCCGTGCTCCCCGCGCCTGCCGTCCGGCCGGACCTGCCCATCCTCATCGAGCACGGCGGCGGCCGCGCCTTCTACGGGCTGCCGGTGCCCGGCGTACCGCGGTACAAGACCGGCCTGCACCACGGCGGCCCCGCCACCGATCCGGACCAGCAGGACCAGGACCCGGACCCGGACCTGGCCGGGAAGCTGGCCGGCTTCGTCCGCCGCCACCTGCCTGGGCTGCCCGCTGACCCGGTGTCCTACGAGCGCTGCGTCTACGACAACACCCCGGACGACGACTTCATCATCGGCCGGATCGGCAACGTGGTCATCGGCAGCGGCACGTCCGGGCACGGCTTCAAGTTCGGCCCGCTGCTCGGCGACTGGCTGGCCGACCTGGCCACCCAGAAGCTGGACACTGCGGAGCCGGCCGCGCTCGCCACCCGGCACGCACAGCTGGCGAACCGGTTTTCCCCGCGCCGGTTCACAGGCTGATGACGGTGCCTACACCTTGGCGCTGGGCCGCCGCCAGGACCAGCGCGGCGGCCGCCGCGTCCTGGGCCGCCACCCCGACGGACTTGTACACGGTGAGCTGGCTGCCGTCGGTCCGGCCCGCGGCCGTGCCCGCCGCGATCTGGCCGATCTCGGCCGCGACGTGGCTGGCCTCGATGGCGCCCCGCTCGAGCGCCCGGCGCAGTTCGATCGCCCCGGCCGGCGGCGGGGCCAGCGCCGCGGCCCGGGATTCCACCACGACCAGCGCGTCCCGGATGGTGGCGGTGTCGAGTTCGCCGTCGCCGCTGGGGTTGTAGCCGACCGAGTTGACGTGCGTGCCCGGCCGCAGCCAGTCGCGGCGCAGCACCGGGCTGGTCGCGTGCGTGCCGGTGCACACCACGTCGGCCGCCCGGACCGAGTCTTCAATCGAGGCGGCCGCCGTGGCCGGGACGCCTCCGGCGACCAGTCCCTCCGCCAGCAAGTGCGCCTTAGCTGGATCCCGCCCGGCTATCCGCACGGTCCGCACGCCGGGCAGCCGGGCCAGCGCCCGCGCGTGCGCCTCGGCCTGCACCCCGGTCCCGACCACCGCGACCTCGCGGGCATCCGGCCGGGCCAGCAGCCGGGTGGCCAGCGCCGACCCGCCCGCGGTCCGGGCCGCGGTGAGGTAGCCGCCGTCCATGACCGCGGCCGGGGTCCCGGTGGCCGGGTCGAAGCAGCAGATCAGCGCCTGGTGCGTCGGCTGGTCCCGGTTGCCGGGGAACAGGCTGATCAGCTTGCTGGCCAGCGCCCCGGCCGACGGCAGGTAGGCCGGCATCGCCAGCAGCATGGCGTCCTGCTCGGGCACCAGGGCCGCCACCCGGGGCGGCGCCGACACCCGGCCCGCGCTCAGGTCGATCATCGCCGCCCGCAGCGCCTCGACCAGCTCATCCACGTCGAGCAGCGCGCGCACCTCAGCACCAGATAGCACGAGCACAGTGACCCCTCCCTTGCCGGCCGTGCACCAGGTGCTTAACAATGCCGGACATAGCCTGCTGAGGCGCGGCTGAGCACGCAGGCGATCGGACGGCCATGAGCTTTAGCTTCGGGATATTTGACTCCGTCAACCTGGGCGATTCGGCCCCCGGGCCGGTGATCGCCAGCCGGCTGGACTTCGCGGTGGCGGCCGAGGCGGCCGGCATCGGCCACTACCACGTGACCGAGCACCACGGCACGCCGCTGTCGGTCTGCCCGGCGCCGAACCTGTTCCTGGCCGCGCTGAGCCAGCGCACGACCAGGCTGCGGATGGGTGCCCTGGTGTACGTGCTGCCGGCCCACGAACCGCTCCGCCTGGCCGAGGAGATCGCCGTCCTCGACCAGCTCACCCACGGCCGGCTGGACGTGGGGGTGGGCAGCGGGGTCAGCCCGTACGAGCTGGCTTACTTCGGGATCAACGCCGGCCAGGCGCGGGCCCGGTACGCGGAAACCCTGGACCTGGTCACCCGGGCCCTGGCCACCGGGCGGATGACGCACACCGGCACGCTGCTGCGCGACTACGAGGTCGAGTTGTCCGTCCGGCCGGTGCAGCGCCCGCACCCGCCGCTCTGGTACGCCTCCAGCAACACCGCCACGGCCGAGTGGGCTGGCGCGCACGACGTCAACTTCGTCGGCCGCTGGAACGGCGGCGCGTTCGTGCCCGCGGCCCAGGCCTACTGGCAGGTCTGGGAAGGCCGGGCCGATGCCGCAACCGCCCCGCGCCCGCGGCTGGGCTTCGCGGCCAACGTCTACATCGGCGCGACCGACGGCGCGGCCATGGAACGCTTCCGCAAGGCTAACGACCTGTTCGCCCGCCAGCTCACCAAACTGTGGCACGACCACGGCAACCACCAGGTCAACGCGCTGTACGACACCGACCGCACCATCGCCAACGGCAATTCCCTGGTTGGCTCGGCCGGGACGGTCCGCGATCTGCTCATCGAACGGGTCCGGCAGGCGCCGGTCAACTACTTCGAGGCCACCCTGGCCTTCGGCGACCTGACCCCCGCCGAGGCCCAGGCGAACCTGGCTGCCTTCGCCGAAACCGTCATGCCCGCCGTCCGCCAGGCCGGACAATGCCGGACATAGACCTGCTCCGGAGGTGACGGTGGCCAGCCCGCAGTTAATTGTTGGCTCTGGTGAGCATCACGTGATCGCCCTGCACGGCTGGTTCGGCTCGGCCCGCGGCTGGGGCCCGCTGCCCGACTACCTCGACCAGGAGACGTTCAGCTACGTGTTCCCCGACCTGCGCGGCTATGGCAGCCGCCGGGACGTGGCCGGCGACTACACCATGCCGGAAGCCGCCGCCGACACGCTCGCGCTGGCCGACGAGCTGGGCTGGGACCGGTTCTCGCTGGTCGGGCACTCCATGTCCGGCCAGGCCATCCAGCACGTGCTGCTGGCCGCCCCGGACCGGGTGCGGCGGCTCGTCGCGCTGAACCCGGTGCCCGCCACCGGCGTGCCGTTCGACGACGAAGGCTGGGCGCTGTTCTCCGGAGCGGCCGCCGCCCGGGAGAACCGCGCGGCCATCATCAACATGTCCACCGGCAGCCGCCTGTCCCCCGCGTTCATCGACCACATCGTGCAGCACTCGGTGGATAACTCCAGCCGGCAGGCGTTCGGCCGCTACCTGGAGTCCTGGGCCCGGCATGACTTCTCCGACCAGGTCCGCGGTAACCCGGCCCCGGTTCAGGTCATCGTCGGCGAGCACGACCCGGCGCTGTCCGCCGAGGTGATGCGGCAGACGTGGCTGGTGTTCTACCCGAACGCCGAGCTGGAGGTGCTGGCCAACGCGGGCCACTACCCGATGATGGAGACGCCGGCCGCGCTGGCCACGGTGATGGAGGAATTCCTCGGCCGGGAATGACCATGGAATGGCGGCGCCTGGCCGGGTTATCGTGGCGGCGTGGTGGCTGAGGACTCGGTTCCGACGGTACCGCCGGGACTGCCGGTGTTCCGGGCGTCCGACGCGGACCGGGAAAACGTCCTTGGCCTGCTGGGGCGCGGTTCCGCCGAGGGCCGGCTGTCGTATGACACGTTCCTGCACCGGGTCGAACTGGCGTTGCGGGCACGCGGCGACGCCGAGCTGAGCGAGCTGCTCAGCGATCTGCCCTCCCAGGCCGAGCCCGGCAGCTGGCTGGTCCGCGCCGTCCGCTGGTGGTCGGCGCTGGTGGCCAGCGTCCGGCAGGCCTGGCGGACGCCCCGGCTGCCTCGCCTGGTGCTGCCCCGGGACGAGCGGGTGTACCTGATCGGCCGCGCCCCGGAATGCGACTTCACCGTCCGCGACATGACCGTGTCCTGGCGGCACGCCGAGCTGCGGCCCTCGGCCGGCCACTGGGTGCTGGTCAACCTGGGCTCGACGAACGGCACGCACGTCAACGGCTGGCGGGCCGGCGCCGGGTTCACCGTCCGGGCCGGGGACTGGGTCCGCTTCGGCCGGGCCCGGTTCCGGATCACCGGCTAGTACGCCGCCGCCGGGCCGGCCGGCAAATACATCGTGACACGATAGATCTGTGCACGTATCCACCGGGCGGGCCGGGATCCGCGATCTCAACCCCGGGTACTTCGCGCTGGTCATGGCGACCGGGATCCTGTCCACCGCGGCGGACCAGGATGGGGCGGCCATGCTGTCCGCGGCGCTGCTGGTGCTGACGGTCGTCTGCTACCTGGTGCTGCTGGCCGCCACCGGCTGGCGGCTGGCCAGCTACCGGGCCGAGTTCCTGGCCGACGCCACCGACCCGGCACTGGCGTTCACTATGTTCACGTTTGTCGCTGGCTCGGACGTGCTCGGCGCGCGGCTGGCCGCGGCCGGCTACGGAGCTGTTACTGAGATTCTGCTGGTGCTGGCCGGGGCGGCCTGGCTGCTGCTCAGCTACGGGATGCCGCTGGCCCTGATCACCGGCCGCGGGGCCGCGTCGGCGCTGGCCGGCGCCAACGGCAGCTGGTTCCTGAGCATCGTTGGTACCCAGTCGATCGTGGTCGCGCTGGCCGCGCTGGCGCCGCTGCCCGGCGGGCTGGCTGCGCTGGCCGTGGCGCTGTGGGCGGCCGGGGTGGTGCTGTACCTGATCGTGGCCACGCTGGTGCTGGCCCGGCTGCTGCACTTCCCGGTGCCGCCGGCCGGCCTGACCCCGGCGTACTGGGTGTCCATGGGCGCGACCGCGATCAGCGTGCTGGCCGGCGCGAAGCTGCTCGGGCTGCCCGCCAGCCCGCTGCTGGCCGCGGTGCACCCGGTGCTGGCCGGCCTGTCGGTCATCCTGTGGGCCTTCGGCACCTGGCTGATCCCGCTGCTGGCCGGCCTCGGCGTGTGGCGGCACCTGATCCACCGGGTGCCGCTGCGCTACGAGCCGGGCCTGTGGAGCCTGGCGTTCCCGGTCGGCATGTACTGCGTGGCCAGCGAGGCGCTGGGCCACACGCTGCGAGTGCGGTGGCTGGTGTCGGTGGGCCACGCCGGGACCTGGGCCGCGCTCGCGGTCTGGGTGGTGCTGTTCGCGGCCATGCTGGTGTCGCTGGCCGGCGTCCGGCTGCCCAGCCGGTCCTACTCGTCCACACCCACGTAAGTGTGCGCGAACCAGCGGGCGAACTGCGGGTCGTTCAGCACCAGGTCGAGGCGGGCGCGGCGTAGCCCGTAGGAGAAGCCGCTGCTGCCCTCGGCGCCCGCGTTGAACAGCGTGAGCATCAGGTTGGAGAACTCCTGGTGCCGCCAGATGGGTGGCAGCCGGGTCTGGGTGTACCGGGCCAGGCGGCCGCCGTCGCCGCGGTCGCCGTGCCGCTCGATCAGGCCGCCAGCCAGTTCGGCCGCGTCCTGGATGGCGATGTTCATGCCCTTGCCGCCGGCCGGGGTGATCAGGTGCGCCGCGTCACCGGCCAGGTACAGCCGGCCATGCTGCATCGGGTCGCAGACCCGGACCCGCAGGTCGAGGATGTCCCGCTCGGCGAACTCGCCGCGCTGCACCGGGGCCGGCCCGCGGCGGCCAGCCGGTGCTCCAGCTCGGCCCATATCCGGTCGTCGTCCCAGTGCCGGTAGTCGGGACCCGGAG
The DNA here is from genome assembly GCA_963814645.1 of uncultured Actinomycetes bacterium. Taxonomy (GTDB): domain Bacteria; phylum Actinomycetota; class Actinomycetes; order Streptosporangiales; family Streptosporangiaceae; genus RYN-230. Next base: position 626,706 of record CAWFDX010000001.1, read on the forward strand.
CTGGTCCGCCTGCTGCCGTTCCAGCAGCACGAACGGGACCCCAGCCTGGTGCAGCAGGTGTGCCGTGACCAGTCCCGCCGGGCCGGCCCCCACGATGCAGACGGCTGGATCAGGCGGCCCCATAACCGGCCATGCTAGCCAGCGGGCTGCACGTTGGCGTTCAGGTGGAACACGTTGTCCGGGTCGTAGCCGGCCTTGATCCGGGCCAGCCGCTCGTACTTGGCCGCACCGTAGGCGCCACGGAGTCCGCCGCCGGCGTATTCGGTGTTGCCGTTGATGTAGCCGTCGCCGTCCGCCATGGCGTGCGGGCGCAGCGCCGACCACAGGCCGCGGACCCAGTCGCGTTCCGCGGCGAGCACCCGCTCGTCCGGGCCCATCCCGCCGCCCAGGGTGAGCCCGCCGACGCCGGTGTGGCTGACCAGCCCGGCGGGCACGGCCAGCCCGTGCGCCTGGGTGGCCGCGTCCAGGTCGGCCAGCAGCGCGCCGCCGCCGGCCCGGGCGCGCCGGGCGGCCGGGTCCACGGTGACCGCGTTCAGCTCGCTCAGGTCGATCATCAGGCCGCCCTCGGTGACCGCGGTGCCCGCCGGGTTGTGTGCGCCGCCGCGCACCGATATCTCCAGCCCGTGTTCCCGGGCGAAGCCGACCGCCGCGACCACGTCGGCCGCGGTGGTGCAGCGGGCGATCACCGCCGGCCGCCGGTCGATGGCCGCGTTCCAGACCCGCCGGCCGTCGTCGAAGCCGGCCTCACCGGGCAGGATGACCGGCCCGTCCATGGCCGCGCGGAACCCGTCCATGCCCTTGGTGATCGTATGCGTCATTGCCGCAGTCCCCCCGTTTTCTCCCGGCGCGCCCCGTGTGGCCGGGTATAACCCCAGGTCACCAGCCCATGTGCAGGCCCGCTGCGCAGCCTGGCCGTCTACGCGCTGGCCGGCGGCGTGGGGATCGCGCTGATGGCGGTCATCGAGCCCCAGCTGCGCCGGTCATGACCGACGAAGAACTCGATCCGGTGATCCACGTCCCGGCCCGGCTGCGGATCGTGGTCACCCTGGCCGCCCTGCCGCCTGGTGACGACCTGTCGTTCACCAGGCTGCAGGACGTGATCGGGCTGACCCCGGGCAACCTGATCACGCACCTGCGCAAGCTGGAAGACGCCGGGTACGTGACCACCGAGAAGAACGGCAGCGGCGTCTCCGCGCGCACCGCGGTCGCGCTGACCAACACCGGCCGGGCCGCGCTGGACCGCTACACCACCGTGCTCCGGAGCCTGCTCGACTCCGCTACCCCCGGCTGAGCCCGGGGTCGAACGGGTGCGGCCCGAGCGGCGTGACCTCATCCGTCCGCCACACCCGCAGCGGCATCGAGGCCAGCACCTCCTCCAGCCGGTCCGCGTCGTCCGCGGCGAACAGCCCGAGCGTGCGCCACTCACCCGGCCGCAGCGGCGGGCGCCACAGCCGGAGCAGGTGCCGTTGCGCCGCCAGTTCGGCCGAGCGCGCCGCCTCCCGGGCACGCACCTCGTCCACCTCCTGCTGCGCCGTCCCGTCCGGTACGTGAGTGGTCATTGTGACGAGATATTCGATCGGCATACCGGCACGCTAACCCGCCGCGGTACGTCCCCGGCAACCCGCCGGGGGCGCTGATTCCCCGGCGCTTACCGGCCGTGGGCGGTGAACGCGACCGGCCGCCGATCCGTGTTACGCGTGGGGAGCCCTGATACGCGACATCCATGGAGGTAGGCATCGTGACGCAGGGCTCCGTGCCATGGCAGTAAGTTCAGCGCTGGCCTGAGGGTGCAGACACTCAGTTCTCAGCCGGCGGCCCGGGCGGCACCTCACCCTGTCCGGGCCGCCGGCTGGCGTGCCCCGCCCGGCCTGGTGCTGGCCGTCATCGCGGCCGGGGTGGCCGGGGTGATCGCGCTGTGGTGGCGGGACACCCCGCCGATAACCGGGCTGGGTGACACGCTGACCGGGGCCGGCCGCATCCTGGGCCTGCTGGCCGGGTACGGCGTCGTGGTGCTGGTCGCGCTAATGGCCCGGCTGCCGCCGCTGGAGCGTGGCATCGGCGCCAGCCGCCTGGCCCGCTGGCACGCCATGGGCGGCCGGTACATCATCACCATCATCGCCGCGCACGCGGTGCTGATCACCTGGGGCTACGCGGTCACCTTCCACCAGCGGGTGACCACCGAAGCGGGCACGCTGCTGACCAGCTACCCGGACGTGCTGATGGCCACCGTGGCGGCCGGGCTGCTGCTCGGCGTGGGCCTGGTCTCGGCCGGGCTGGTGCGCCGTCGGCTGGCCTACGAGACCTGGTATCACCTGCACTTCTACACCTACCTGGCCATCGCCCTGGCGTTCAGCCACCAGTTCGCCAACGGCGCCTCGTTCGTCGACAGCCTGGCCGACCGGGTGGCCTGGTCGGCCCTGTACGCCACGGTGGCCGCGCTGGTGCTCTGGTACCGGGTGGTCACCCCGCTGCGCCGGCTGGCCCGGCACCGGTTCCGGGTGGCCGGACTGCGGCCGGAAGCGCCGGGCATCGTCTCGGTGTATATCGCCGGGGACCGGCTGGAGAAGCTGCACGCCGAGCCGGGCCAGTTCTTCCGCTGGCGGTTCCTGGCCCGCGGCATGTGGTGGCAGTCGCACCCCTACTCGCTGTCCGCGCTGCCCCGGCCGGACATGATGCGGATCACCGTCAAGGCCCGCGGTGACCACAGCGGCGCGCTGGCCCGGCTGCGCCCGGGCACCCGGGTGCTGGCCGAGGGCCCGTTCGGCGCGTTCACCCCGGCGCGGAGCCGCCGCGGCGTGGTGCTGATCGCGGGCGGCGTCGGCATCACCCCGATCCGGGCCATGTTCGCGGCCATGCCCGAACCGGCCGGCCGCCGCTTCGCCGCGGCCACCCTGATTTACCGGGCCAGCCATCCGCGAGACATCGTGTTCCGCCGGGAACTGGACCAGATCGCGGCCAGCCGCGGCGCCGCCGTGCACTACCTGACCGGCTCCCGGCACCAGCTGGGCACCGACCCGCTGTCCGCCCGGAACCTGGCCGCCCTGGTGCCCGGCCTGCACCGGCGCCAGGCCTATGTCTGCGGCCCGCCCGGGATGACCGAGACCGCGATCAGCGCGCTGCGCGCGGCCGGGGTGCCCCGCCGCCGCATCCATCACGAGTCCTTCGACTTCTGAACGGAGTATCTGCCATGCGCCGCGCCATCCTCGCCCTGGGCAGCACCATCGCCGGGATTGCCGTGCTGCTCTCGTTCAAGACGCACGGCATCGCGGCCGGGGGCACCCTGGCCGGGGGCACCCCGGCCGCGGCGCCCAGCACACCCAGCGGCACCGGCTCGTCAGCGGCCCCAGCCGGCGCCGCCGATGCGGCCGGCGCCGCCGCAACACCGCGCGCGGCAGGCAAGGCGAAGGCGGGAGCCGGCCGGCACCGCACCGTCGCCGGCCAGGTGGCGGAGACCGCCCGTGGGCCGATGCAGGTCGAGCTCACCCTGACCGGGCAGCGCATCACCAAGGTCACCATGCTGCAGCGGACCGACGACGGGCCGCTGAGCAACCAGATCGACGCGACCGCCATCCCGACGCTGATCAACGAGACGCTCACCGCGCAGAGCGCGCACATCGACGCGGTGAGCGGCGCCAGCTACACCAGCGAGGGTTACCTTCAGTCGCTGCAGAGCGCGCTGGACAAGGCCCGCTAAGCCGTCACCGCGCCCGGACGCTGACCAGGGTCCGGCAGGCTGACACCACGATGAAGTCCCGCACGCCATCCTCCGGGAACGGCGCCGACGCCGGGTACCACACGCTGTTGCGGTAGGCGGCTACCGTCCAGCTCGCCGCGGTGGCCTGCTGCCCGGCGGCGGTCACCACCCGCAGCTCACAGCGCGTTCCGGCCGGGATCCGGCTGACCTGGACGACAATCTGCACGCCCCATGACCGGGCCCGGTACCGGACGATGGCCCCGGCCCCGGACATCGGGTTGCTGCCGCTGACGGTCTCCGGCCAGACCGCGGCCACCGGTTGCGGCGCCGGCTGCAGCAGGGCCGGCAGGCCGGCCACCGCCGCGCCCACGGCCAGCGCCGTAGCGGCGGTGGCCGTCGCCACCCGGCGCCACATCCGGCGGCGGCGCTGCCGGGCCGCCCGGTGCAGCAGCACGCGCGAGCCACCATCGCCCGCCCCGGCAGGCCTGGGCCGTCCTCCGTGTCCGCGGCCAGCCTGACCACGTCGGCCGCGGGCACCGTGCCGAGACGGCCGACCAGGCTGGCCAGCCCAGCCAGCTCCTCCCGGCAATCGGTGCACCCGGCCAGATGGCGGTCCACCGAGAATCGCTCCGCCGGGCCGATCGCGCCCAGCAGGTAAACCCCAAGCGCGGAACGGATCTGGCGGCACTGGCCAGGATCACTCATGGCGGCTGTCAACCGCCGAATTGTTCCGCATACCAGGTATAACGGGCTCAACCGCCCGCAGCGTTCACGCCGCGGCTGATCCGTTAGCCAGATACTCCTGGACCAGGCGTACCGCGGTTGCGCCGTCACCGACCGCCGATGCCACCCGTTTGATCGACCGGGACCGGGCGTCGCCGATGGCGAACACTCCGGGCAGCGACGTCTCCAGCGGGAGTGGCGGGCGGTCCAGCGGCCACCGTCCCGGACACGGCACGTCCCGCCCGGTCCGGATGTAGCCGCCGTCCAGGTCAACCGCGTCCGGCAGCCATTGCGTCCGGGGCTCCCCGCCGATCAGCACGAACAGCGCACTGGCCGGGACTTCCCTGCTGGAGCCGTGCGGCTTGTCGCACACGGTGAGGGTCTCCAGGCGGCCCGGACCGTGGCCGTCAGTGACCTCGGTGCCCAGCCGCACGGTGATGTTGCCGGTGGCCTCGATCTCGCGGATCAGGTAGTCCGACATCGACCGGGCCAGGCAGTCGCCCCGGACCAGCATGGTCACCCGCCGGGCGTACCGGGCCAGGTGCAGCGCATTCTGGCCCGCCGAGTTGCCGGCCCCCACCACGAACACGTCCTGCCCAGCCATGGCCCGCACCTCGGCCCCGGCCGCACCGTAAAACACGCCGGATCCCACCAGCGCTTCCAGCCGCGGCACGCCGAGGCGACGCCAGGCGATGCCAGGCGCCAGGATGACGGCCCGGGCGCGGATCGGATGCCCGCCGCTCGGCTGCACGATGCGCTCCGCATCCCGGCCGCCCAGGCTGACCGCGGGCTGGGCGAACACCATGTGCGCGCCGAACATCCAGGCCTGCTCGCACGCCTTGCGGGTCAGCTCATGCCCGCTGACCCCGTGCGGGAAGCCCGGATAGTTCCGGATCATCGGGCTGTTTCCGGCCTGGCCGCCGGACACCGTCTCCTCCAGCACCACCGTCCGCAGGCCCTCCGAGGCGGCGTAGACCGCGGCAGTGAGCCCGGCTGGCCCGGCCCCCACGATGACCACGTCGCATTCGTCCAGATCGCTGCGGGTGCTGCCGCCGACCGCCGCGATGACCTCGGCGGTGGTCGGCTCGGCCACCGCGTAGCCGTCGTGCCGGATCAGCACTGGCAGCCGCGACTCCCGCAGGCCATGCTGGTCCAGCAGGCGGCGGCCGGGCCCGCTGTCCGCGTCGTGGAAGTGGAACGGCACGTAGAACCGGGTGAGCAGCTCGCGCAGCGTGTTCGTGCCGCGATCCTGGAGCCGCCCGACGAGGTAGAACAGCTCGAAGCCGGCCTCCTGGCCCTTAGCCCACTCGGCCAGGAACTCGCTGACTTCGCGGTACAGGTCCTGTTCCAGCAGCCACGGCTTGGTGATGTGATAGTCGGCCTGGCCCAGCACCATGGCCTGCGCGATCGGGCTGCGCGCCGAGTAATCGCGGTCCACCAGCAGCACCCGTTTGGCCAGCGGGTGCAGCACATGGGCCCGGGCGAGAAAATCGACGCCGGGCATCTCGGCCATCCCGTGGCCGGCGATGAGCAGGGCCACCGGCTGCCGCCGCGCCGCCAGGTCAGCCAATTCCGCCAGCCCGGCGCTGGCCGAGGTCGTGGCGGCGACGCAGAAGTCCCGGCCGAACCGCCGGCTGAGGTCGTCCCGCAGTGCGTGCACCACCCCTGGCTCGTCATCGACCAGAAACACCACTGGTTGTGCCATGCCACGACGCTAGGCACCGCACCGTTCGCAGAGCGTTCGCCGGGTACTGGCGTTCGGCAGATTAAAGGGTCCACAGTGCTTCGGTGGGCGCCAGCCGGGCGGCTTTGAGCGCGGGCAGCAGCCCGGCGAGGGCCCCGATGAGCAGCGCGGCGGCCAGGCCGCCGGCCCAGGCCTCGGCCGGGATGACCACGGCCCAGCCTTTGCTGTGCGCGTAGACGGCGGTGGCGGCCGCCCCGGCCACCACCCCGGCCGCGCCGCCGACCAGGGCCAGCGCGACCGCTTCGGACAGGAACTGGATCCGGATGTGGCCGCGGGTCGCGCCGAGCGCGCGGCGCAGCCCGATCTCGCTGCGCCGTTCCAGCACCGCGATGACCATGATGTTGGCCACCCCGATCGCCCCGACCAGCAGCGCGACCGCGCCGAGGCCGAGGAACAGGGTGTTGAACGCGCCCTTGGCGTCGGCCTGGGCGACCAGCGCGGACGACGGCACGGACACGTCCGCGCTGGTCGGGTCCTCCGGGTCGGTCTGCGCGCCGAGCAGGTTGTCCACCGCGTTCACCCGGGAGTCGACCGCCTTGACGTAGATCGTGGTGGGGTGCCCGTCGAAGCCGTAGGCGCGCTCGGCGAACGGGTAGCCGACCAGCACGCTGGAGTCCACGTCCGGGGACAGCACATCCGGCTTGAGGATGCCGGCCACGTACAGCCACATGTTCCCGGCCCAGACCCGCTCGCCCGGGTAGACGTGGTCGATGCCGAGCAGTTGCGCGGCGGCCGCGCCGAGCACGCACACCGGCTCGCGCGCGGTGGCCGCGTTGAGGAACTTCCCCTGGGCCAGCGAGGTGCCGGCCGTGCCGGGCAGGCCGAGGCTGGCCGCGGCCACGCTGAGCGCGTTGGTGTTGACGGTGGGGATCAGCGGGCTGCGGTACACGCTGACGCCGTCGATGGTGCCGGTGGTCTGCACCGCGTACACCCCGGGCAGGCGGCCGATCATCGCGGGCGCCTGCAGCGGCAGTTCCTCGGTGCCGCCGGAGAAGTTGTTGCCGGGCTGCACGGTGAGCAGGTTGGTGCCCAGCGCGGCGATCTCCGCGTTCAGCCCGGCCGCCGAGGACGAGGACAGGCCGAGCACGGCGACGATCGCGGCCACGCCGATCGCGATGCCCAGCGCGGACAGCGCGGCGCGCAGTTTCCTGGTGCGCAGCCCGACCAGGGCCAGCCGGGCCAGGTCGGTGGGCCGCAGTTTGGCCGTCTGGGGCGCGTGGCTGGTGGCGGTCACTGGGATCACCGCCCGGCGGTGTCGGACACGATCCGGCCATCCAGCATCCGGATCTGCCGGTGCATCCGGGCCGCGACCGACTCGTCGTGGGTGACCACGATGATGGTGGTCCCGGCGGTGTGCAGTTCGGCCAGCAGGTCGAGGATGGCCGCGCCGGTGGCCTGGTCCAGGTTGCCGGTGGGCTCGTCGGCCAGCACGATCGCGGGCGACCCGGCCAGCGCGCGGGCGATGGCCACCCGCTGCCGCTCCCCGCCGGACAGCTGGGTGGGCCGGGCGCGCAGCTTGTGGCCCAGCCCGACCCGGTCCAGCGCGGTCGCGGCGGCGTCGCGGCGGGCGGCGATGCCGACCCCGGCGTACAGCAGCCCGTCGGCCACGTTGTCCAGCACTGTGGCGTGTTCGGCCAGGAAGAACTGCTGGAACACGAACCCGATCTCGGTCGCCCGCAGCCCGGCCAGCGCCCGGTCGCTGAGCGTGGCTACGTCCAGCCCGGTGACCCGCACCGTGCCGCTGGTCGGCCGGTCCAGCGTGCCGGCCAGGTGCAGCAGGGTGCTCTTCCCCGAACCGGACGGGCCCAGCACCGCGACCAGTTCCGCGGCCGCGATGGCCAGGCTCACCCCGCGCAGCGCCTGCACCGGCGGGGTGCCGGGATAGACCTTGGTCACCTCGGTCAGCTCCAGGACCAGGCCATCTCCTGGCGCGCGGCCCGGCTGGGCCGTGGCGGGCTGGGCGGTGACGGCGGGCTGGGCGGCGGTGCTCATATGCCCGGCACCACGACGTGCTGGCCGGGCGTCAGGTTCCCGCTGACCTGCACCTTGCCGGCGGCGTCGTCGAACATGCCCGGGGTCACCGTGACCAGGTGGTGCCCGCCGGGCCCGGTCACCTCCACCGCGTACTTCCCGCCCGGCTCGGCCAGCAGCGCGTCCACCGGCACGGTCAGCGCGTTGGACACGCTGCCGGTGGTGATCGTCACCGTCACCGGGGCCTGGTTCAGTTTCCCGGCCGCCTTGGGGTGAGTCAGCGCGACCAGCACGGTGATGGTGGCCGACCCAGAGCCGCTGGCCGAGCTGTTCGACGAGCTGCCCGACTGGCCGTTCGAGCTGCTGGAACTGCCCGACGAGGGCGTGCTGGCGACCCGGCCGACCTGGGTGACCACCCCCGGGGTGATGCTCCCGTCCGGCAGCGTGATGCTGACCTGGTCGCCGTCCTTCACCTCGGATTGCAGCGAGGGGTCCAGGTCGATCGTCACCGTCGGGGTGATCGAGGTCGCGGTCAGCACCACCGATCCCGCGGTGGCCTGACCGCCCAGCGACGTGGTGCTGCCCAGGCCGGTGACCAGCGCCGGGCCGGGCAGGAACGCGGCCTGGCCCAGCGGCAGCGTCCCAGTCACGGTCAGGCCGAGCTTGGTCTGCAGTTGCTCGACCGCGTACGCGGTCTCCGCGCTGTAGTAGTCCCACCCGGAGCGGGGGCCGAGCGCGGCCCGGGTCGCGTACCCGAGGTGCAGCAGGTCGCGGTTCAGCTCGGTCACATCGGGCCCGGTCAGCCCCTCGGACAGGTCGCGGTAGGCCGGCACCGGGCCGTACAGCAGCACCACCGGGCTGCCGGACATGCCGTAGATCTGCTGGCCCTGGCGGATGACCTGGCCGACCTGGGGCAGCCAGGTGAACGTCCCGGCCCCGGCCGACGCCGACGCGGAGGACGAGGACGACGAACTGGCCGGCACCGCCACCGACCAGGTACCCGCGTCACCCAGCGTGGCGTCCTCCTCGGTCTGGCTGGTCAGCGACTGGCGGGTCACCGTGGCCGTCCCGGTCTGGTAGCCGCTGCTGGTCCCGGCCGCCTGGTTGCCGGACCCGCGGAACGCCCCGCTGGCCAGCGCGGCCCCGACGGCAGCCGCCGCGACCACGATCACCACCCCGGCCACCACCCAGCCGCGCCGGCCGCGGCGGCCGCGCCGGTCCCGGTCCGGGGGCGGGGAGCTCCGCACCGGTGTGGCCGCTGCGGCAGGCGTGGCCGCCGCCTGGGCCGTCCCGCTTTCCGGCTGCTGCCGGGCATCGGTGTCTTGGTTCATGTCCTCGTCCTTCACTCTCACCCGCCGCCTGAGGGCAGGAACACCCCGCACGCTTTGGCCGCCGCCTGGTATTGCGGCGAGTTCATGTCGATTCCGGTCGGGATCGCCTGCGCGTTGCTGCCGTTCTGACTGGTGGGGTCCGGCCAGGTCGGGTAGCCGTGTGACCGCATGCACTGCGCGGCCTTCACCCCTTGCAGGAACTCCTGGTGCTGTTCGGTTCCACTGGCCGGGACGCCCTGCGGCAGCAGGTGATGGCAGGCCTGGGTGGCTGCCGCGAACTGTGCCGAGCTTGGATCGGCGCCCTGGACCGCGAACCCGTGGTAGATGATCAGCGTGTAGCCAGGCTTGGGGTTGGCCGGCCGGTGGCTGAGGTAAACGCCCTGCTGGCCGTGCGCGTGCAGGCACTGCACCAGCCTGGCCAGCGCGACCGACGGGTCCGTGGTGTAGCTGGCGCCGGAACTGGCCGGCGGTGCGCCGCTGCCGCACCCAGTGGCCAGCAGCGGGGCCAGGGCCAGCGCGGCCAGGCCGGCCACCCGGCGCAGTCTCATCTGGTCAGCCTCCGCTGCACTTCTGCTGCGCCGCCTCGAATTGCGCGGAGCTGGTGTCGATGCTGGACGGCAGCGGCTGCTCGCCGACTCTTCCGTTCTGCACAACCGGGTCCGGGTAGTCCGGGAAGCCGTGTGACCGCATGCACGCGGCGAACTTCACCAGGTTGTTGATCTGCTGCCGCGTCATCTGGCCCGGGCCGCCGCCGGGCAGCAGGTGCTTGCAGGCCTTCATGGCCGTGCCGAACTGGGCGGTCTGCGGGTTCACGCCGGTGACGTAGTGCCCCATGATGCTGATCGCGGTACTCGAATCTGCTGCGCTCGGCGCGTTGGAGAAATAGAAGTTCAGCACCCCGTGGCCGCGCATGCACGCGGCGAAGACGTCCAGTTGCTGCACGTTCCCGGGGCCCGGGCTGGCCGTGGACCCGGCCGGGTGCGCACCGCCGCACGCGGTGGCTAGCAGCGCGGTCAGGGCCAGCGCGGCCGCGGCGGCCGCTCGGCGCGGTCTCATCTGGTCAGCCTCCGTTGCACTTCTGCAGCGCGGCCTGGAACTGCGCCGAGCTGCTGTCGATGCTCGATGGCAGCGGCGGCTGCTCGATGCCGTTGCTGTTCACGCTGGGATCCGGATAGCCCGGGTAGCCGTGCGCCCGGCGTGGCCGCCGGCGTGCCACCGCAGCCCGCGGCCAGCAGCACGGTTCCGGCCAGCACGGTCCCGGCTAGCGCGGCCGGGATCAGTGCGGCGGCCAGCCGGCCCGGCTGTCCCTCGTTCATCGGCGAATCCGCCCTTACTGTGGATCGAATGACCCCTCCGGGGGATCAGCCTGGACGCCGGGATTAGGACTACCGCACGGATGGCGTGTGAGTTCCATGTGAGTTACCGCTGGCGCCGTTCTCACATGAAGTTCACACGCAGGTCACAGCCGGGCCTAGCGTTCAGATGCTGGTATGACGCGAGGGCAAGGAGGCGTCATGGCAGAACCGGCAGCAGCACCGGCCGCCGAGCACGGCCGGCTGCTGGTGGTCGACGACGAGCCGTTCCTGCGCGACGCGGTGGCCGCGTCGCTGACCTTCCTGGGTTTCCAGGTCACCACCGCGGACACCGGCACCGAGGCGCTCCGGCTGGCCCGGGAACGCCCGTTCGACCTGGCCGTGCTCGACGTGATGCTGCCCGACACGGACGGCTTCGAGGTGGTCCGGCGGCTGCGCCGGGACGGCAGCCGGCTCCCGGTGATCTTCCTGACCGCCAAGGACACCCAGGACGACAAGGTGACCGGGCTGACCCTGGGTGGCGACGACTACATGACCAAGCCGTTCGGCCTGGAGGAACTGGCCGCCCGGATCCGCACCGTGCTCCGCCGCACCCGCCGCGACGAGGCGGGCGGCCCGGTGCTGACGTTCGCCGACATCGAACTGGACCAGGACTCCTACGAGGTGCGCCGGGCCGGCCAGCCGATCGAGCTGTCGCCGACCGAGTTCCGGCTGCTCCGCTACCTGCTGCTCAACCCGGGCCGGGTGCTGACCCGGGCGCAGTTGCTGGATCACGTGTGGGACTACGACTTCGGCGGGTCCAGCACGGTGGTCGCCACATACATCGCCTACCTGCGGCGCAAGCTGGCTGAGCACGGGGCTGATGTCATCCACACCCAGCGCGGCGTCGGCTACAGCCTGCGGCTGCCCCGTGAGCAGCGATGAGACCCCGCCTGCCCCGCCTGCCCCGCCGGGCCAAGCTGCGCACTCGGGTGCTGCTTGGGGTGCTGGGCGTCACCCTGGTCGCGCTGGTCGCGTTCGATGTGGCTGCGGTCACCGCGCTGCGCGGCTACCTGATCAGCCAGACCGACCAGCAGCTGCGGCAGGTGCTGAGCCTGTACCGGGTCCTGCCGGTACAGGACCGGGTCCACCCGCGGGTAGCTCGCCCGCCGCACTTCCTGCCGCCCAGGGAAGTCCAGGGAAAGCCCAGGAAGCAGATCACCGGGCCGCGCGCCGTCCTGCCGGGCGCGCTTGGGCAGTACGACGTGGTGACCGTGAACCGCAGCCGGTCGCTGCTGTCGATCATGGGCGGCCCCCAGTTGCTGCCCCGGGTCTCCGTCCCCTATCTGAAGTCACTGGCCAGCAGCCATACCGCGGTGACCCTGACCGGGCAGGACGGGACCACCCAGATCCGGCTGATGGCGGTGACCTTTCCCGGGTACGGCCTGGTGTACGCCACCACCGGCCTGTCCGGCATGCAGCGGACCCTCGGCCAGCTCGAGCTGATCCTGATCATCGGGTCGGCCGCCGCCGGGGCGATCGCGGCTGGCGGCGTCGCCTGGGTGATGCGCCGCGGCCTGCGGCCGGTCGAGGTGATGGCGGGCCAGGCCGACAAGATCAACGCCGGTGACCTGACCGAGCGGGTCAGCCCGCAGGAGCCGGGCACCGAGATGGGCCGGCTCGGTGCCGCGCTGAACGGGATGCTGGCCCGGATCGAGGACTTCGTGGCCGAACGCGAGGCCAGCCAGGAGGCGACCCGCCGGTTCTTCGCCGATGCCAGCCACGAACTGCGCACCCCGCTGGCCTCGCTGCGCGCCAACGCCGAGCTGTACCAGCAGGGCGCGCTGCCGCGCCGGGACCAGGTCGACGAGGCGATGCGCCGGATCACGCTGGAAGCCCAGCGGATGGGCGGGCTGGTAGACGACATGCTCCGGCTGGCCCGGCTCGATCAGCACCCCGGTCAGCGGTGTGCGCCGATCGCACTCAGCCCGCTGGCCACCGAGTGCGTGCAGCGGGCCCGGACCGCCAGCCCGGACCGCACCTGGCAGTGCGACATCACCGGCGGCCTGGACGTCATCGGGGACGAGGAACTGCTCCGCCGGGGCATCGACAACATCCTCGGCAACGTGGCCGCGCACACCCCGGCGGGCAGCACCGCCACGCTGACCGCCACCGCGCAGGACGGCCGGGTGGTCCTGACGGTCAGCGACGACGGTCCCGGCGTGCCGCCGGATCAGCTGCCGCGCATCTTCGACCGGTTCTTCCGGGCCGGGGTGCCGTCCCAGCGGCCCGGCTCCGGCCTGGGCCTGGCCATCGTGGCCGCGGTCGCCGCCGCGCACGACGGCCAGGTGACGGCCACCGGCAACGAGCCGCACGGCTTGCGCATCACCCTCACCCTGCCGGCCGCGCCCACCCCGCCCCCGGCCGGCCCCAGCTCACTGCAGCAGGAAACCCCGGTCGCGACGTAGCTGGGCACTGGTTGGCACCAGCCTGAGCCACGAATGTGCCAGTTGGCACCATACGGCACCGTTATGGTTTGCCTTTGTGCCATCCATGTGCCATAGTTGTGCCATGGATCTGACGCCATACGTATCCAAGCTCAGCGACGACCTGGCGGTAGCCGCCGAAGCAGGTGGCGAGGACGCCCGGGCGCTGGCCGAACGCCTCACCGCACCGCTCGACTCGGCCGTACGGCTCACGCTGCTGGAGGCCCTGTCCGCCGCGGCCGACGAGATCACCAGGGACCTTGCACCCGGCTCGGTGGAACTGCGCCTGCGCGGCCGTGAACCCAGCTTCGTCGTCACCCCGCCGCCCACCGACGATTCCTTCGCCGACTCCGCCCCAGCCGCCCCCGCTGCCCAGCCGTCCGTCGCCGACACGGACGACGGCACGATGGCCCGGATCAACGTGCGCCTGCCCGAGCAGCTGAAGGCGCGCATCGAGGAGGCCGCGGCCAAGGAGAAGATTTCCGCCAACGTCTGGCTGGTGCGTGCCGCCATCGCCTTCCTGGACAGGACCGCCGTCCCGCAGCCCGGGAACCGGGCCCAGATCGGCAGCCAGCATTTCACCGGCTGGGTCCGCTGACCCAGCCACTTCAAGGGGACACCAATGCCTAAATTCGAAACGCCGCAGCCAATCGCCGTCACCGTCGAAGTGTTCCTCGGCCAGGTCGAGGTCATCGCCTCGAACCGTACCGACGCGGTCGTCGAGGTCCGGCCCTCCAATGCAATCAAGAAGGAAGACGTGCGCGCCGCCCAGGAGACCGAGGTCGATTTCGCCGCCGGCCACCTGACCGTGAAAGGGCCGGGGGGGTGGAAGATGTACACCCTGCCCCGGGCGTGGCACACCCCGTCGATCGACGTGACCATTGAGGTGCCTACCGGCTCCCGGGTGCACGGCACCGGCAACCTGTGCCGGTTCCTGGTCACCGGCGAGCTGGGCCAGTGCGAGCTGAAGAACTCCCTCGGTGACCTGCACCTGGAGAAGGTCGGCTCACTGGAGCTGCGGACCTCCAGCGGCAGCATCACGGTCGACGAGGTGGTGAGCAGGGCCAACGTCAGCACCGGCAACGGCACCGTGCGGATCGGCGAGATCAACGGCAGCGCCGTCGTCAAGAACTCCAACGGTGACACCACGATCCGCGAAGTCACCGGCGATCTCCAGGTGAACACCGCCAACGGCAACATCACGGTCGAGCGCCCGCGCGGTTCGGTGACCGCGAAGGCGGCCAGCGGCAGCATCCGCATCTTCGACGCGTCGAGCGGCACCATGCGGCTGGAGACGGCGGCCGGCCAGCTGGACGTGGGCATCCACCCGGGTGTCGCCGCGTACCTGGACCTGAACGCCAAGTACGGCACGCTGCAGAACCAGCTGGAAACCGCCGACGGGCCGGAGCAGAGCGAGGAAACCGTGCACGTGTACGCACGCAGCTCCTACGGGAACATCGTCATCCGGCACGCCACCGCCATCTAGCACACATCCGGGAATTTGCGGCGACGACTTCGCCGCGCGGTGAAGCGCGCCCATTTTCCGGGTCGTTTAAAAGAATTCTGAAAGGGACGAATGATATGAGTACGCCGTCTTCTGCTATCGCGGTGCGCGGGTTGCGGAAATCGTTCAAGGACAAGCTCGTGCTCGACGGCATCGACCTGGACATCAAGGAGGGCACGATCTTCTCGTTGCTCGGCCCGAACGGGGCCGGGAAGACGACGACCGTGCGCATCCTGTCCACGCTGAGCAAACCGGATGCGGGCCAGGCCTGGATAGCCGGGAAAGAGCTGGCCAGGGAGCCGGACGCGGTGCGTGCCGCGATCGGCGTCACCGGGCAGTTCGCCGCCGTGGACGGATTGCTCACCGGTTTCGAGAATCTGCTGCTGATGGGCAAACTGCACCACCTGGGTAAGCGCGAGTCGCGGCAGCGCGCCACCGAGCTGCTGGAGAAATTCGATCTGGCCGAGGCGGCCGGCAAATCGCTGGCCACCTATTCCGGCGGCATGCGGCGCCGGCTGGATCTGGCCATGACGCTGGTCGGCAAGCCCAGGATCATCTTCCTGGACGAGCCGACCACCGGGCTCGACCCGCGCAGCAGGCGCACCATGTGGCAGATCATCCACGACCTGGTCAGCCAGGACGGCGTCACGATCCTGCTCACCACGCAGTACCTGGAGGAGGCCGACCAGCTGGCTGACCGGATCGCGGTGCTGGACCAGGGCAGGCTCGTCGCCGAGGGCGCCCCGGCCGAACTGAAGCAACTGGTGCCCGGCGGCCACGTGAGCCTGCGCTTCGACGACGCGGCCGAACTCGACCTGGCGGCCCACGCACTCGGCGCGATCAGTCGCGACGACGAGGACCTGACCCTCCAGGTGCCCAGCGACGGCGGTGTCCGGTCGCTGCGCGCCCTGCTGGACCTGCTCAACCGGGCGGGTATCGAACCGGCCGAGCTCACCGTGCACACCCCCGACCTGGACGACGTCTTCCTCGCCCTGACCGACCACTCGACCGGCTCCCCGGTCGCCAGCTCCCCAGCCGCCGCGATCACCGAAAACGGAGCAGACCGATGACCGCCGCCACATACACCCTGTCCGACACCCGCACACTGCTGCACCGCAACCTGCTGCACGCCCTGCGCTATCCGGCCATGTCCCTGAGCAGCCTGCTGATGCCGCTGGTCTTCCTGCTGCTGTTCAACTATGCGTTCGGCAAGACGCTCGGTGCCGGTATCGGCGGGAGCTACATCGACTACCTGGCCCCGGGCCTGCTGATCATGACAGCGACCTCGAGCATGGTGAGCACGGCCGTCGCGGTGTGCACGGACATGACCGAGGGCATCGTGGACCGCCTCCGGTCCATGTCGATCTCGCGGTTCGCGCTGCTGGCCGGCCACGCCCTGGGCAACGTGCTGCAGACCCTGCTGGGCATGGGCATACTGCTCGGGGTCGCGGTGGCCATCGGTTTCCGGCCGCACGCGGACGTGCTGGAGTGGCTGGCCGCCATCGGCCTGGCCGCGCTGACCGCCTGGGCGCTGACCTGGGTGGCCATGGCCATGGGCCTGTCCGCCAAGGCCCCGGAAGGCGCGAGCAACCTGCCGATGCCGATCATTCTGCTGCCGTTCCTGAGCAGCGCGTTCGTGCCGGCCACGTCGATGAGCCCGGGACTGCGGCAGTTCGCCGAGTACCAGCCGTTCACGCCGATCACCAACACCATGCGCGGCCTGCTGCTGGGTACGCACATCGGGACCGCATGGATTGCCGCGGTGGGTTGGTGCCTGGCGCTGTCCGTGCTCGGCTACGTGCTGTCGCGCAGGCTGTTCGACCGCCGCGCCGAACTCTGATCATCGGCAACCGTTCAGCGATGCCCAGCCGTAGGCCCAGGCCCACCCCGCAGATGGGGCTCAGCCTCCTGGCCAGCCCGGGCGGACCAGGCCAGGATTAAGTACCAATGGATGCCCTGGCAGCGCAGAGCCTGACCAGACCGCGCGCGGCCTGGGCCGGCTGGGGCCGGGGCGAGATCATCCTGGCCGCGGTGGCCTTCGCGGTGCTCTGCCTGGCCGTGCTGAGCTTCGCACCCCAGCTGGTCGAGCCGGACGACTACGCCTACCAGGCGTCGATCGTCGGGGCCACCGAGGGACACTGGCTCACGCTGTCCACCGCCCAGGCTCACGCACTCAGTGCGCATGTGCTCAACATGGCCAGCGTTGGATCGCCGGCGAGGCAGATCGCGCCGCCCACCCCGATCCAGTGGGTGCAGCTGGCCAACGGCCGGTGGATCAGCGAGAAGGACCCGGGCTACCCGTTCCTGGCCGCCCCGTTCCAGGCGCTCGGCATCATCCGGCTGGCCCCGCTGTGCTACGCCGCGCTGGGCTGCCTGGGCCTGTTCGCCGGCGCCCGGCGCTGGCTCGGCCGGTGGGGCGGCACCGCCGCGGTCGCCCTGTTCTGCTCGTCCGGCGCCGCGATGCTGTTCGCCTGGCGGGACTACATGCCCACGTTCACCGAAACCTCGCTGATCGCGGCGGGCACTGGCGCGCTGCTCTGGGCGGTGCTGGCCACCGAGGCCAGCGCGGAGCGGCGCATCTGGACCGGCCTGCTCGGCTTCCTGGCCATCGAGCTGGCTGTGTTCGCCCGGTATACCAACCTGGTCGTGCTCGGCTGCGCCGCGGTGGCCGTGCTGCTGGCCTGGCGCCGGGACAGGGTGCCCGGCCGCGCGGTGGCCTGGTGGCTCGGCTCGGCCGTGGCCGCCGTGGCCGGCATCGCGCTGTTCAACGACCTGGTCTACGGCGGCCCGCTGACCTCCGGCTACCGGCCCGGTGAGATCACCTTCAGCCTGGGCGCGATCGGGCCCAACCTCCGGTACATGCCCGGGCACCTGATCGAGGCCATCCCCATGCTGCTGCTCGGCCTGGCCGCGCTGGCCTGGATCATCGCCCGCTGGCTGTGGCTGCGCCGTGCGCTCAGCGCACCCGCCCCGGGCGCCTGGCAAGGAGCCGGCCGCGACCTGGCCGTGGCCATCCCGCTGGCCGCGTCCTGGTTCGGCCTGTGGGGGCTGTATGCCGCCTACACCTGGACCGCCGCCCCAGGCCTGAGCACCCTGCAGGCGGTCCGGTTCTACGTTGACGCGCTCGGCGCGATCGCGCTGCTCGGCGCCTGGCTGCTGATCCACCTCGCCCGCCGGGCCACCCTGGCCGCCGCCACCTCGGCCGTCCTGGTGGTGGCGCTGTTCGGGCTCGGCTTCTGGTCGTTCACCGTGATGCGCACCCACCCGTTCACCGCCATGGGCACTGTGCCCACCGGCCACGTCTGCCACGGCCACTGCCGCCAGGGCCCCGCCCCCGCAGCCCGAACCCGGTGAGTCACGCCAGAACGCGGTCGTCGGCCCTGAGCCCGCTATATATCTAGATCTTCTCGCATTAGATATACTGGCTGGCAAGGAGGTGGCATGGCCAAGACTCTGATCGACGTAGACGAGGAGTACCTGGCCGCGGCCCAGGAGGCGCTGCACACCGAGACCAAGAAGGACACCGTAAACGCGGCTCTCCGCGAAGTCGCCGCGATGGCGGCCCGCCGCCGGGATCTGCAGCGGCTAGCCTCGGGCGGGCTGCCTGACCTCGAAGATGACGAGGTGATGCGCGGCGCATGGCGGCAGTAGCCACGTACCTGGCTGACACCAGCGCCCTGGCCCGGCTGCGCCAACCCCAAGTCGCCGCCGTGCTCGGGCCGCTCATCGAGGCGGGCCTCGTAGGCACCTGCGGCGTTGTCGAGTTCGAGCTGGCCTGGGCCACCCGGAGTGGTAAGGAGTTCAGCGAACTGCGCGCCGACCGCGACGCTGGGTACGAATGGCTGTCCACCCAGGATGAGGACTGGCGGCGGGCGCTGGACGTCCAGGGGGCGCTGTGGCACGCCGGCCAAATCCGGGCAGTCGGGTTCCCCGACTTGCTCATTGCCGCCGTCGCGGAACGGGCACGCGTGACGGTGCTCCACTACGACAGCGACTACGACCTCATCGCAGGAGTCACCGGCCAGCGCATGCAGTGGGTGGTGCCGCGCGGCACCGTAGCCTGACGGGGTGAGGCAAGCGACGGTGGCGGATCTGGATGCGATCCATGCGGTCATCCAGGCCGCCTACGCCAAGTACCAGACCCGGATGGAGAAGCCGCCGGCCCCGGTGCTCCGCGACTACACCGGCTACATCGAGGACGGCGCGGTCTGGGTGACCGGGCAGCCCATCACCGGCTTGATCTCGCTCATCCCGGCCACGGACAGCCTGCTCATCGAGAACATCGCGGTGCACCCGGGCGCGCAGGGCACCGGCCTGGGCACAAAGCTGATGCGGTTCGCCGAGCAGCAGGCCGCGGAGCGCAGCCTGCCGCGGCTGACCCTCTACACCCACGAGGTGATGACCGAGAGCCAGGCCGTCTACGCGCACCTCGGCTACCGCGAGGTGGAGCGGCGTGCCGAGGACGGCTACCGCCGCATCTACATGGAGAAGATCCTCCCGGCGGAAGGTCAGGACAGCTCGGCCGGCGGCGCCACGTCCTGATAGGAGCGCACCGCGGCCAGCAGCCCGTCCGGGCCGCGCTCGTAGACGCTGATCCCGGCCTGCGGCGGTATGTCGTGCCGCCCCCACCGGACCCAGTTGAACTCCACCGCGCAACGCACCCCGTCATCGGTCATGCAGCACGGCTGGAGGTCGAGCCCGCCCCCCGCGCTGAACATCCGTTCATAGAACGAGCGCAGCTCAGCCGGCCCGCGATGCGTCTGGTGGAAGCCGAGGGGCTCCTGGAAATACCCGTCCGGGCTGAACGTGGCCACGATCGCGGCGGTGTCCCCGGCGGCCAGCGCAGCCAGGTGGCGGCCGACCACATCGCCGGGGTGCACCGGCTCGGCCGGCAGGATGGGCGGCCGGATTTCCCGGTGCCCCAGCACCGGCCACTGGCTGCAGTAGGTGCGGAACACCACTGACTGGTCGTCCGGGGACTCCGCCACCACCGCCAACGGCCAGGCCATGTCGCGCCCGTCCTCGGTCAGGTGGCCGAGCAGTTCCACCACCGCCCGGCCGTCGGCCACGGTGCTGGCCACCATCTCGGTCCGCGCGTGCAGCCCGGCCAGCCAGGACACGTTCCGGCTGATGAACTCGTGCAGTTGCCGGTGGCCGCTGACCTCACCCACGCGCGGGTCGTAGATCACCACCTGGCCCGGCCAGACATCCTCCAGGGAACGCGAGTCCGAATGGCTGAGCGCGCTCAGGTACTGGCCCACCGGGTCCGCCTGGCCGGCCGCGCGCCGCTGCCGGCGGGCCAGTTCGGCAGCGCCGACGAAGTCAGGGAACCATGGCATCTCGGCTCCATCAGGTCCTGGTTCAGCGGCCGGGCAGCCGGGTGGTGATCTCCTGGAGCAGCCAGCCGTTGCCGTCCGGGTCGCTGAACGACGCAAACGAACCATAGCTCTTATGCTCCGGGGCCGGGCCAGCCACCCGCGCCGCGGTCCCGGCGTGGTGGAACACGCCGGTGCTGTCGTGGAACACGTCGCTGACCTCGGCGCCCCGCTCGGTCAGTTCGGCCCGGGCCTGGTCGATGTCGTGCACCGTCAGGTGCAGGCCCTGCGCCGAGCCCGGCCCGGCCGAGGTCACCCCGGTGCCGAAGATGATCGAGCACGCCGACCCGGGCGGGGTGAGCTGCACCACCCGGAAGTCCGCGCTCGCCGCGAAGTCAGCGTCCTCCCGCCAGCCCAGCCCCTTGTAGAACTCCTTGGCCCGGTCCACGTCGGATACTGGCAGCACGACAACCTCAAGCTTCATGTCCACGACGTGTCACATTCCCGGCTTTCCCGGGGTCATATCACTGATCCGGGGAGGAGTGCTGAGCAACGATGACTCGAACGGTAAGCCTGATCCTGCGCAATCTGATGTTCACCGTGGTAGTGCCGGGGCTGGGTGGCATCTGGCTGCCCTGGGCGATCATGACCCGGGGCGGGCACACGGTCACCCCCACCGCGTGGCCGGCCGTCCCGGTCATCGCGGCCGGCGTGGCCCTGTACGCGTGGTGCGTGTGGAACTTCGCCGCCATCGGCGGCGGCACCCCGGGCCCGTGGGACGCCCCCTCGCGGGTGGTCGCGGCCGGCCCGTACCGCTGGGTGCGCAACCCGATCTACCTGGCCGCGCTGCTCATCGTGCTCGGCCAGGCGTGGCTGTTCCTGGCCCCGCAGCTGCTCGCCTACGCGGCCGTGATGGCGGTGTTCTTCCACCTGTTCATCACCGGCTACGAGGAACGCACGCTGGACCGCCGGTTCGGGCGGGCGTACCAGGACTACCGGGCCACCGTGCCGCGCTGGATCCCACGTCCACCCCTTAGCTGACCGTCTGCCCCCAGCACGCTTCGCATCCGAACGCGGTAAGCCTGGTGACCCGAACCAGTTCGGCGCGCGGACCTGGCTGCCCCGGGGGGAAATGACCAGCAGCCCGCCTTAGCGGAGCACTGACAAGGACATCTACGACCGGGTTGCCGACCCCACGGACGACGGCGGCGCGCTGGTGTTCGGCACCGGCGAGTGGCTGGCGTTCAGTGAAAGAATGAAGGGTTTTAGGCCGGGGTGAGGTCGCCGGGCCGCCAGCTGCCATCGAACGCGGCCTGGCCCGGGCCGTAGATGCGGAAGTAGCAGAACCAGCCCCGGCCCGGCACGGTCTGGATCCACCGGCCTGCCGCGCCGGCCGGCTGCTCGGGGCCGAAGTGCAGGTCGACCTGGGCCGCGCCGTCCGCGGTCAGGTCCTCGAACAGCGAGCGCAGCGCGGCCTGGCCCTGGCCGGCCACCACCTCCGAGCGGGTCTGCGCGTCGTAGCAGGTGACCGACCAGAACAGCGCAGCCGGCACCGGCAGCGGGACGGTCAGCCGGTAGCCGCGCCCGCCGTCCAGGTACGCGCCGGCCGCGTCCCGGTGCGCCAGCCAGTACAGCGAGCCCTGGCCGACCGCGCGGCGGAACATGGCCGGGGACGCCACGATGGCCTGCGCGAACCAGCGGTCGCGGGCCTCCACGTCCAGCGAGCCGTCCCGCTCGAAGCCGCCGTTCTCCGGCCGCAGCCCGACCCACTCCCAGGTCCGGTCCGGCCACACCATCCGGTCCGGGCGGCGGGACGCGAACGCGGCCACCAGCATCTCGTCCCGGCCGCGGCGGGCTGCCTCGGTCAGCACCCGCTGCATCCGCTCATCCGGGGCGAACGGCTGGCCCGCCTGGATGCCGAGTTCGGCCAGCGTGCCGAGCATCGGCCGGAGTTCCTCGATGGCCGGCTCGGCGTGCACCACCGCGTGCAGCACGCGCCAGAACTCCAGGTTGTCCTCCCAGGCCAGCGGGGTGGTGTCGGCCGCCTGGCCGGTGCGGTCCAGGTAGCTGTACCGGGGCGGGCCGTCCTGCTTGGCCAGCGGGTAGATCTGCACCGAGGTGAGCATCCGGATGGCCGCGTCCACGTCACGGCGCAGCGGCAGGGCGCGCAGCGCGAGCAGCGCAATCCAGGTGTCGCAGCGCGCGGTCAGGAAGCCGTCCGGCACCGGGCCGTCCCAGCCCGGCGGCAGGATCAGGTGGCGGCCGCCCTTGCCCGCGTCCGGGCCGGCCAGGCCCAGGTCGGCCACCCAGCGCTGGTGGTGGTCGTCGACCAGGCCGACCAGTGGGCCGCGTGGCACCTCGACCACCATCGGGCCGCTCTCTCGCAGGTTGAGGATGCCGCCCGCGTACGGCGTGTCCGAGTTCAGCGTGAACCCGCGGTGCCGGGGCTGGGCCAGCACCATGAACGCCGCCTCGTTGTCGGCCGCGCCCGCCTTCCGGGTGCCCTGCACGATCCCTTCCATCGAGACCGTCGGGTAGAAGAAGTGGTACGCCTCCAGCGCGCGGCGCAGGTCCTGGTCGTGCTGGGCAGCCTCGGCGCTGCGCTGGGTCGGGAAGCCGGACTGGAACTCGACCGGTGTGGTCATGGCGTCACCACCGGGAAGTTGGGGACGAAGTCGTCCAGCAGGCCGGCCTGGGCCAGCTGGCTGGCCGAGGCCGGCTGCAGCAGCACGCCGACCAGCGCGGCTTTCGGGCCGGACACGGTGAGCTGCGGGCGGGCCGACGCGCCCGGGCGGGCGTTCAGCACGCCGCGCCTGACCCACATGGTCCACGTCTCCCCCTGCCGGTCGGTGAACGTGAAGTCGATGCGCAGGTCGGCCAGGGCCGCCTTGTCCCCGATCACGTGCACGGCGGCGAAGTCGAACAGGATGTCAATGGGCATGGCCAGGATGGTGTCCGGGCTGGCCGTGGCGAACGTGGCCGGCTGCACGCCCTCGCGCAGTTCCTTGGCCGCGGTCAGGAAGATGCCGCGCCACTGCGGGCCCTCGGCGTCCTTCGGCTCCTGCGGCATGTCGGCTTCTCCTCTAATGCGGATGTTCCCTTCTGTTTCACCCTTTCCGGGCGCTAGCCGGTCAAGCGTCACCCACGAGGGGTGAGGCAGCGGGTTAGGCCGGGAGGGATGCTCGCCGGGTAGTGGATGACGAGCATCGGCGAGGGGTGTGGATGAGCGACCTGCCGTTTGGCGACCGGGCCGACTTCGGGAATGCCGAGCGTGGCCGCATCGATGCGCTGGACCCGTGCGTGGTGCGGGCGGCCGACGGGCGGGTGGTGTGGGACCTGGAGGCGTACTCCTACCTGGCCGGTGACAACCCCGGCACGGTGCACCCCAGTCTGTGGCGCCAGGCCCAGTTGTGCGCCAAGCATGGCCTGTTCCAGGTGACCGACGGGATCTACCAGGTCCGCGGCATGGACCTCTCCAACATGACGATCATCGAGGGCGACCGCGGCGTGATCGTGATCGACCCGCTGATCTCGGCCGAGACCGCTGCGGCCAGCCTGGCGCTGTACCGGAAGAACCGTGGTGAGCGGCCGGTGACCGGGGTCATCTACACCCACTCGCACGGGGATCACTTCGGCGGGGTGGCAGGCGTTCTGCCCAGCGGCGCCGGGGACGTGCCGATCCTGGCCCCGGCCGGGTTCCTGGAACACGCGGTGTCCGAGAACGTGTACGCGGGCACCGCGATGAACCGCCGCGCCACCTACATGTACGGCATGTTCCTGGACAAGAGCCCAGCCGGGCAGGTCAGCACCGGGCTCGGCATCGCCGCGTCGACCGGCTCGCTGGGCCTGATCGCGCCGACCACCGACATCACGCACACCGGGCAGGAAGAAGTCATCGACGGGGTCCGGATTGTGTTCCAGCTCACCCCGGGCACCGAGGCGCCGGCCGAGATGAACTTCCACTTCCCCCAGCACCGGGCGCTGTGCATGGCCGAGAACGCCACGCACAACCTGCACAACCTGCTCACGCTGCGCGGCGCCCTGGTCCGCGACCCCCGGGTATGGTCCCGCTACCTGAACGAGGCCATCGAGTTGTTCGGCCCGGACACCGACGTCGCATTCGCGTCACACCACTGGCCGACCTGGGGCACCGAGAACGTGGTCCAGTACCTGTCCGAGCAGCGTGACCTGTACGCCTACCTGCACGACCAGACGCTGCGCATGCTGAACAACGGGGCCACCGGCATCGAGATCGCCGAGGACATCGAGCTGCCGCCGGCGCTGGAGTCGGCCTGGCACGCCCGCGGCTACTACGGCTCGGTCAGCCACAATGTGAAAGCCATCTACCAGCGGTACATGGGCTGGTTCGACGGCAACCCGTCCTCGCTGTGGCAGCACCCGCCGCAGGCCGCGGCCGCCCGGTACGTGGATGTGATCGGCGGCCCGCAGGCCGTGCTGGACAAGGCCCAGGCCTACGCTGACGGCGGCGATCTGCGGTTCGCCGCCGAACTGCTCAAGCACGCGGTGTTCGCCGACCCGGACGACTCCGCCGCCCGGGACGCGCTGGCCGACGTGTACCAGCGGCTCGGCTTCGGGGCGGAGAACGCGACCTGGCGCACCTTCTACCTGACCGGGGCGCTGGAACTCGGTCATGGCGTCAAGGCGCCGCCGCTCGGCGACCTCGGCGCCGGCATGGCTGCGGCGCTCACCGTGGAGCAACTGTTCGACACGCTGGCCATCCGGGTGAACGGCCCGCGCGCGGCCGCCGCCGGGTCCCTGGTCATCGACTGGCGCTTCGCCGACGTCAAGACGACGGTGCGGCTGGCCCTGTCCAACGGCGCGCTGATCCAGACCGAGAATCCCCGGTCGCAAGCCACCGCCGACCTGACGATGACGCTGACCAAGCCGCAACTGCTCGGCGTGCTGGCCGGGCACGGCCTGGATGGGATCGAGCACACCGGCGACCCGGCCGCGCTGGGCCGGCTCACCGCCCTGCTCGATACGCCGGATCCGGCGTTCCCCATCGTCACGCCCTGACCGCCGTCCGCGGCCGCCGCCGTGTCCTGGTCACGCATCCCGCTGTTCACCTCGCTGCGGGGGTACCAGCGCGGCTGGCTGCGCGGCGACCTGCTGGCCGGCTGACGGTCTGGGCCGTGCTGGTCCCGGAGGCGCTGGCCTACGCGGCCATCGCCGGGGTGTCCCCGGTGGTCGGCCTGTACGCGGCGCCGCCGCCATCGCGCAGACCGGCATCTCCGCGATCAGCGGCCTCACTAGCTGATCTGACGGAATGTTCCGCCGGCCGCATGGCCCGGCTGGTGGCTGGGTAGGCCCAGCCAGTGGCGGCGGGGGGACCCGGCAGAGGAGGCGTTATGGCCACGGAACGGCAGAAGGAAGCGGCCCGGCAGAACATCGAAAAGGCCCGCGAGGTCCAGTCCGAGCGGGCGCATGGCGAGAACATCCCGCGTGAGACCGAGGGCCTGAGCACGGCCGAGAAGGACCGGCTGGCTGACTCGGAGTTCGCGTTCCCCAAGGAGCGCAAGGAACCGCTCACCGACGCCCGGCACGTGCGCAACGCGATTGCCCGGTTCGACCAGGTCGAAGGGGTCAGCGACGCCGAGCGCGACGAGGCCTGGAAGCGCATCCTGGCCGCCGCCAAACGCTACGACGTAGACGTGTCCGAATCGAGCTGGCGCGACCTGGCCCACGGCGGCAACGACAGCCGGTAACTGGCTAGACGTGGCTGGGGGCTGACTCGCCGACCGGGTCGGGCACGGCCAGCCCTAGCTCGGCGCGCCGCTGGGTGGCCTGCCGCGGCCGGTTGGTAATCAGCACGTCGATCCGCCGGTCCAGCAGGAAGTGGTCGATCAGCGGGTCGGCATCCACCGTCCACACCATGATGCCGATGCCGTGCAGATGGCAGGCCCGGGCCACGCCGAGCCGGGCCAGCCGGTAGTTGGCCGCCACCCAGTCCGCGCCGCAGGCCTGGATCCGGCGCAGCGGGTACAGCTCGCTGTGCCGGATGGCCGCCCACCGGCGGAGCGGCACGTCGCTCAGGCTGCGGCCCAGCGACAGCGCGGTCCGCACCTCCGGGAACGCGCGCTTGATGGCGGCCACCGAGACGTCTTCCAGCGTGGTGGCGACGAAGTTCTCCGGGCCCAGGATCGAGCTGGCCAGCCCGACGACTTCCGCCTCGTAGCCGGTCTCCTTGAGGTCCAGGTGCCCGAGCAGCCGGCCTGCGATCAGCCCCATCACCTCGTCCACCCGGGGCACCTGGTAGCCCAGCCGGTCGCACAGCTCCCGGTGGCCGAGCTGCCTGACCAGCGGACCGCCGCGCCCGGCGCGGGCGTCGTGGCAGACCACCAGCACGTTGTCGGCCGTCTTGCGGATGTCGAACTCGGCGTACTCCGCCCCGCTGGCCAGCGCGGCTGAATAGGACTCGCAGGTGATCGGTTTCGCGTCGTCTGAGTGGTCACAATGCGCGGAGATCTGTACCACTGTCGCTGCGTTCTCCCAGTTGACGGCGAATTGGCTGGGCCGGAGTCAGTCGGCGGGTCCATCCTTGGCCGGGCAGGCAGCCCCAAGGTGAACCCTGCGCCTCTACCGGGCGGCGTACGCGGGAAACCTCCGCTACGTTCCGGCCCGGGAGCATGTCACATCCGCTGGGTGCCGGGGGTCAGTTTGGTGACACCTTGGCAGCGAGGGAACAGGCAGATGACCGACAACACTGACTGGCTGGCCGTGGCCTTCGAGCAGCACCGCGATCACCTCCGTGCGGTCGCCTACCGGCTGCTCGGCTCGATGAGCGACGCGGAGGACGCGGTCCAGGACACCTGGCTGCGGCTGAACGGCGCGGATACCAGCGACGTGGAGAACCTGGGCGGCTGGCTGACCACCGTGGTCGCGCGGGTGTCGCTGAACATGCTCCGGTCGCGCCGGCACCGCCACGAGGAACCGGTCGGCGACAGCTGGCCGTCCGCCGCCGAACTGTCGGCTCAGCCCGGCCCGGCCGCGCCGGCCGCGGTGGCCCGGCCGCACCGGGCGGCGACCCGGCCGAAGAAGCCGTGCTGGCCGACTCGGTCGGCCTGGCCCTGCTGGTCGTGCTGGACACACTCACCCCGTCCGAGCGACTCGCGTTCGTGCTGCACGACATGTTCGCCATGCCGTTTACCGAGGTGGGGGCCGTGCTCGGCCGGTCGCCGGAGGCGGCCCGCCAGCTGGCCAGCCGGGCCCGGCGCCGGGTCCGCGGCGCACCCAGCCCGGACCGCGCCGCCGACCTGGCCCGGCAGCGCGAGGTGGCCACCGCCTTCCTGGCCGCGGCCCGCGGCGGCGACATCTCTGATCTCGTCGCTCTGCTCGACGCGGACGTCACGCTGACCGGCGACGCCACCGCGTCCCCATCGGGCCGGCCGCTCGTGCTGCACGGCGCGGACAAGGTGGCCCGGGGCGCGCATTCCGCCTCCAGCCGGGCCGGGGATTCCCAGTTGGCCCTGGTGAACGGGGAAGTGGGCATCGTGTGGGCGCCCGCCGGGCATCTCCAGGTGGTGCTGCGGCTGGCCGCGGGACCCGATCGCAAGATCACCGCCATCGATGTGATCGCCGATCCGGACCGGCTGGGCCGCCTCCAGTTCGCCTTGCTGCCGGAATAGCCGCAGGTCGGAGGCTATCTGCTGCCCCGGCATAGCACATTTTTACCGACACGCACCCCATTTCTTGCGTTTTGCTCCGGGTTCGGCTGTGATCTTCAGTAGGTTCCCCGGGAAAGGCGTTTGCCCGTGCCGCCTGGCGCTTCCCTCCGCGTCAGCCCGCCGGGTCAACGCGGAGCAGCGGGGACAGGAGGCTGATGCACGCAGCCGCGCGTCATTCCAAGCCCAGGAAACCTGTCAGCAGACTCGGAGTGTCGATAGTGGCCGCGGCCGTGCTAGCCAGCGCGGCGGCGGCTTTCGTGTATCTGCATGGCGTATCCGGCGCGTCGAGCGCCGCTGACAATCAGTTGAACGCCGTGGCCGTGGGTACCTCCCATGCGGCGACGTCTAAGACGACCGGCGATCAGCTCACCGAGGACTACCGGCAGGCCATCGCCAAGCGGATGGCCGGCGCGGCCACCCGGGCCCAGCACCGCTACCAGGCTGCGCAAGCCGCCCGCCGCGCCCGGCTGGCCGCCCAGCGGCAGGCCGCGGCGCAGGCCAAGCAGCAGGCCTCCGCGTCGGCCAGCGCCAGCGCCAGCGCCAGCGCTAGCGCCAGCCCGGCGCCCACCCTGTCCGGCGGCTCTAACCCGGCCGACTCCCCGCTCGGCGTCTGCATCCGGAACGCCGAAGAAGGCGGCAGCTACGCCTGGGGCCCCGGCAACGGCGGCGGCGCGTACCAGTTCACGATCGGCACCTGGGAGCATTACGGCGGCGCGGCCAGCGAGTTCGGCGTAGCCGGTCCCGCTTACCAGGACCAGATCTTCGACAACGCCATCAACGCTGGTGGCGCGTCGAACTGGACTGCCTACGACGGCTGCTAGCCCGCCGGACGCACCACACCAGCCGTACCAGTCACACTGGACACGTGACAGTTTTTAGTGTCAGAACTGTCATGACTGTAGAATCAGTGCATGGCTACTGATGCGCAGCTGGCCTTCGCCGACCAGGCGGGCAGTTTCTACGCGCGGGAGTACGGCTTCCCGCCGGTGACCGGCCGGGTGCTCGGCTACCTGACTGTCTGCGACCCCGCGCAGCAGACCATCAACGAGCTGGCCGAGACGCTGCTGGCCAGCCGGAGCGCGATCACCGGCGCGGTCCGCCAGTTGGAGGGCTTCCACGCGGTGCGGCGCACCCGGGCGGCTGGCGACCGGCTGGACCGGGTCAGCCTCGACCCAGCGGCCGGCCTGCAGCCCAAGGGCTTCACCCCGGCCCCCTACCTGGAGCAGGCCGCGCTGGCCCGGGAGGCGCTGGCCCTGGTGGCGGACGCGTCCCCGGAGCGGCGCGCCGTGCTAGAAGACGCGGTCGCGTTCTATGACTTCCTGGCCAAGCGCCTCCCGGAGGTGCTGGCGGAGTGGCAGGAGAACCAGCGGAAGGCACGCCAAGCCAAAACTTGAGATGACACAAATTTGTGTTATCTGTGTCATCACAGTAAGCTCAGCTACATGGCTCAGCTACTCAGCAGTGACGCACCCCCCATCGGCCGCCGGTATGACGTCGGCGGCCGGCAGCTGATGCTGCACCGCTCCGGCACCGGCGGCCCGGCCGTGGTGATCCTCCCTGGGGCCAGCGCGGTCGGCCTGGACTACCTCAACATCCACGACCGGATCAGCGAGTTCACCACGTCGGTGCTGTACGACCGGGGCGGCACCGGCTGGAGCGACCCGGTGGACCTGCCGCGCGGCGCCGCCGCAGTGGCCACCGAGCTGCGGGACCTGCTGCACGCCGCCGGTATGCCCGGCCCCTACCTGCTGGCCGCGCACTCCCTGGGCGGTGCGTACGCCCGCCGTTTCGCCCAGCTCTTCCCCGGCGACGTGGCCGGCTTCCTGTACCTGGACTCGTTCTACGAAGACACCGACGCCTATCTGCCCGAACGCCTGCACCTGGCCAACGTGCGCCAGCCCGACCCCGGCCGTCTCGGCCAGGCGCTGATGCGCCCGTTCGCCCGCCGGATGTACCGGCAGATGTTCGCGGGCTGGCCGGACGGCCTCCGCCAGACGCTCATCGAGCGCCACATCTCCGCCGCGTGGTGGCAGGCCGGGGTACAGGAGCGGAGCACCATGGCGCAGCTCGCCGACGAGCTGCACCACGGCGGGCCGGTGCCGGACCGCCCGTCGATCGTGCTGGCCGCGACGGGCGTCGACCCGGGTCTGCGGCTGATCATGTCCAGCCGCTCCATCCGCGCGATGACCGAGGGCAACCGCCACCTCTACGCCGCACTGGCTGCCTCGGTGACGCACGGCGAACTGCGGCCCCTGGCCGGCGCACGGCACAGCACGCTGACCATCGACCAGGCGGACGCGGTCGTCCAGGCCGCGCGCGACCTGCTGGGCCGGGTCACCCGCTGATCTGGGCCCAGGCTTGCCCGGGACCGGCCACGGGCCGATGATGCCAGTATGACCAGCGGCTTCGACTTCAACGCCAAGTACAGGTCGCTCGAGGGTGAAGCTAAAGCGGCGATGGTCAGCGCCAGTTCCGGCCCGGGCCATCGCCACTATCCCTACGCCCGCCCGGTGCGGCTGAGCTGGTACCAGGACGCCGCCGGGCAGTGGGCCTACCAGGGCGTCGATGCCCATCTGTGGGAGGTGTTCTGCGAGCAGTGCGGTGACACTGACGGGCCGGCCGAGAACCAGGAAGCCAAGGTCCGGCAACTTCGCGGCCCGTACCGCAGCAAGCACCAGGCCAAACACGTGGCGGGCAAGCACTACCGGTCCTTCGGTCACTGAGCCACGTGCCACGATGGGGCGCATGCCCCGTCCTGTGCCGCACCATGACCGCGACGCGGGCGGCCCGGCCGAGGTGCTGGCGGCCAAGGCCGGGCTGCGCCAGCAGGTGTGGGCCGAGATGCGCGCGGCCAAGGTGGCCCGGTTCCCCGGCGCGGCGGGCCGCATCCCCAACTTCACCGGCGCCGAGGCAGCCGCCGAACGGCTCCGCGGCAGGCCGGAATGGCAGGCGGCCCATACCGTCAAGGCCAACCCGGACGCGGCTCAGTGGCCGGTCCGGCAGCGCGCGCTGGAAGACGGCAAAACCGTATACATGGCGGTGCCCCGGCTGGCCGGCCCGGAACCGTTCTTCGCGCTAGACCCCGCGCACCTGGCCGAGCCGCCGCGTAAGGCCTCGTCGATCAGCGGTGCGTCCCGCTCAGCCCGCTGCGTCCAACTGGCCGAGCTGGCCCCCGTCAACCTGGTCGTGATGGGCAGCGTGGCGGTGGCCGCGGACGGCGCCCGGCTGGGCAAGGGCGGCGGGTTCGCCGACCTGGAGTACGCGCTGGCCAGCGCGGCCGGCCTGATCGGGCCGGAGACGGTGTGCGTCACCACCGTGCACGAGCTGCAGCTACGTGAGGCCGGCGCGATCCCGGTGACCGGCCACGACGTGCTGGTCGACTTGATCGTCACGCCGGAGCGGGTCATCGACTGCCGCCCCGGCCGTGGCCCGCGGGCCACCCCGGCCATCGACTGGGCCGACCTGACCGAGGAGAAGATCGCGGCCATCCCGCTGCTCAGCGCGCTGCACCGCGGCGGTTAACCTGGGCCGGTGCTGTCCGACCTGGCCGCCCGGCGCAGGATGCCCCGGGTCGATGCCCGGGAAATCGCCGCCATGACACGCTCAAGCTCAACAGCCCTGGGCTGGCCACCCTGGAGCGGGTCCGGGTCTGCAAGCGGGACGGCGAACTGCTGGCCAGACCCCGCGCGCTGCCCGGCGTCGATGAGCACGGACTGGCGTTGTGGCAAAAGATCATGATTTTCACCTCGGAAGCCGCGCTGCACGGTGGGCAGCCGCTGCACCGGGCGCTGGTCCGGGCGGTGCGGTCGGCGGGGGTCAGCGGGGCGACCACGATGCGCGGTGTGTGGGGCTTTCACGGTGACCACCCGCCGCACGGGGACCGGCTGCTGCAGCTGGGGCGGCACGTGCCCACGGTCACCGTGGTGATCGACACGCCGGAGCGGATCGCGGCCGCGTTCCCGGTGATCGACGAGCTGACCAGCGAGCGCGGGCTGGTGACCAGCGAGACCATCCCGGCGCTGCGCGCGGTGAGCGACGGCCGGCGCCGGGGCGGGCCCCGGCTGGCCAGCCACCACCTCTAGCCGGCCGGGCAGACTAGCTGGCATGGCGCACGTCGTGGTGACCCACTGGGTGCATCCCGAGGTGGTCAGCTACCTGGCTGGATTCTGCGAGCCGCGGGTGCCGTCCGCCGCCGAGGGGGTCTGGCCCCGAACGCGGGTGGCCGAGCTGGCCGCCACCGCGGACGGGCTGATCACCTGCATGGCCGACACCGTGGACGACAGTTTCCTGGCCCGCTGCCCCCGGCTGCGGGTGATCAGCGCGACGCTGAAGGGCTACGACAACTTCGACGCCGCTGCGTGCACCCGGCGCGGCGTGTGGCTGACCGTCCTGCCCGACCTGCTCACCGTGCCCACCGCGGAGCTTGCCGTCGCGCTGATCCTCGGCCTCGCCCGGCAGCTCGGCCCGGCCGACCGGTACGTGCGCAGTGGCCAGTTCACCGGCTGGCGGCCGCAGTTCTACGGCACCGGGCTGGCGGGCGCCACCGTCGGCATCGCCGGCGTGGGCCAGGTCGGCCAGGCGGCCGCGGCCCGGCTCCGGGCCTTCGGCACCCGGATCGTGTACTACGATCAGCGGCCGCTCGATCCGGCGCTGGCCGGACAGCTGGCGGCTACCCGGCTGGACCTGGCCGGGCTGCTCGCGGCCAGCGACTTCGTGCTGATGCTGCTGCCGCTGGTCACCGAGGCTGGTCCGCTGAACACTGGTCCGCTGAACACTGGTCCGCTGAACACTGGTCCGCTGAACACCGGTTCACTGAACACCGTGCGGCTGATTGACGCGGCCGCGCTGGCCCGGATGCGGCCGGGGGCGTTCCTGGTCAACGTGGGCCGCGGCTCGGTGGTGGACGAGCAGGCCGTGCTGGCCGCGCTGCAGGCCGGGCGGCTGGGCGGGTACGCGGCCGACGTGTTCGCGATGGAGGACTGGGCGCTGCCCGGGCACCCGGCGCAGATCCCACCCGGCCTGCTCAGCCACCCGCGCACCCTGTTCACCCCGCACCTGGGGTCGGCCGTGGACAGCGCCCGGCGGGACATGTCGCTGGCCGCGGCCCGCCAGGTCGAGCAGGCGCTGCGCGGCCAGCGCCCCGACCACGCCGTCAACGACCTCGGCCGGTGACCGCTCCGCGCCCGCCGTGGGCCCTCGCACTGCACGGCGTGCCTGAACCACCGACGCCTGGCAACTCCCTGTTCTAAGATGACTACGTCCAGTAGTCACAGCAGGCCAGGAACCCGGTAGCACGGAGGCACTCGTGACCAGCCAGACCAGCACGCATACCAGCCCGCCGCGACCATCCCGCCGCCGCTGGTGGCCCCGCTTGGGGGTGCGCGCCGCAGCCCTGTCACTGGCCCTGGCCCTCGGCGCGGCCAGCAGCCTGGCCGCCAGCCCCGCCTGGGCGACGGGTGGCTACCGCGTCACCGCCTACATCCGCGTCGGCAACTACCCGTTCGGTATTGCGCTCAACCCGGATGGCAGCCGCGCCTACGTCGCCAACTGGCGATCGGCCAGCGCGTCGGTGATCAACACCGCCACCAACCGCGTCGTCGCCACCGTCGGCGTCGGCGATCACCCGGTCGGGGTGGCGGTCAGTCCTGACGGCACCCGCGCCTATGTCACCAACCTTTTCTCGTCCACCGTCTCGGTGATCAACACCGCGACCAACAAGGTCACCACCACCATCCACGGCGTCTGCGCCCCGTACAACATTGCGGTGAGCCCGGACAGCGGCCACATCTACGTCACCGGAGCTATGACCAGGGGCGTCGTATCGGTGATCACCCGTCAGTAACCATCACCCCGATAGCTGGACGCCGGAGGCAGCTCCGCCGGAGGCAGTTCCACCGGAGGCAACTGCACCGGAGCCGGCGTCGTCGGCCGGGGCGAGCGGGAGGAAGATCTCGAAGGTGGCGCCGTCGCCCTTGGTGCTGTGCACCTTGACCGAGCCGCCATGCGCGGTCGCGATGGCCTGCACGATGGCCAGCCCGAGGCCGAACCCGCCCGCCTCGCGGTTGCGGTGGGTGCTGGCCCGGGCGAACCGCTGGAAGATGCGCTGCAGGTCATGGGGCTCGATGCCGCAGCCGGAGTCGGCCACCGCCAGCACCGCCTGCCCGTTTTCCCGCCGCGCGCTGACCTCGATCTGATCCCCGGCTTCGGTGTGCCCGATCGCGTTCTCCAGCAGCGCGTCCAGGGCCAGCGCCAGCCGGTCCCGGTCGGCCAGCACGGTGGCGTCGACGACCGGGCCCAGCCGCCACTGCCGGGGCAGGTAGCCCCACCGCTCCAGCGCGTCGCCGAGCACGGCCTCGACCGCGACCGGTTCCCGGTGCAGGAAGTCCGGGCTGGACGCCGAGGCGAGCAGCAGGATCCGGGTGGCCAGCCGGCCCAGCCGGCGCAGCTCGTCCGCGACCACCCGGGCGTCCTCGGCCATCTCGGTCTTCTTGGCCGCCCGCTCCATCAGCTCGGCGTGCCCGAGCGCCACCGTGATCGGCGTGCCCAGCTCGTGCGAGGCGTCCTGGAGGAACCGGTGCTGCTGGGTGAGCAGGTGGAGGTTCTCCTGGGAGACCCGCTGCACCGCCTCCATCGCGGCCAGCTTGTCCTCCATCGCGGCCACCCGGCGGCGGCCATGCCACACCATGACCAGGAACATCAGCGCGATCAGCGGAACTTCAGCCAGGTAGTCCGCGTCCTGCTGGCCCTTGAGCACCTGCACCACGATGATGCCGCCGGTGGCCAGGGTGACCGCGGCCAGGGTCAGGATGGTGCCCTGCAGCCGCCACAGCCGCAGGCCGTAGATCGCGGTCAGGCTGACCCAGATGGCCAGGAACGGCACCGTGCCCCAGTTGGGGTTCAGCCGCATCGCCAGCAAGTTGATCGCGACGAACGCGACCCAGATCAGGTCCAGCCGGTACACCCGGGCCCAGTGCGCGGCCCGGCGCCACCAGCTGGTGGTGTGCGGCGGCGGCTCCAGGCCAGTTGGCCGGCCGTGCCGGGCGGCCCCGCCCGGCCGGTGCCCCGGCAGATGCCACTGAACACGCTGCGTGGTCACTGTTGCCTCACTCCCACGGGCCAGCCCGCTCAGGACGTCCGGCCGTCCCGAGCTGACCGAGCCCGGTAGCCAGGATGCTAGCGAGCAGTGCGGCATGCTGGCCGCCCGGGTCAAGGTCCGGGTCGAATACCGTAACCTGTGCGCCGCTGGCCCGCGGCGCGAGCGCGGCCAGCAGCGCGGTCAGTTCGGCCGGCGCGAGCCCGCCCGGGGCCGGGCTGTCCACCGCGGGCATGATAGCTGGGTCGAGGATATCCACGTCGAGATGCAGCCAGTAACCGTCGAGCGGGCTGGCCGCCACCGTGGCCAGCACCGCCTCCGCGGTGGCCGCGGCCCCGTCCTGGCGGATCCGCCGGGCCGGGATGACCTGGCCCAGCACCGCGCTCGCCTCGGCCAGTCCCTCGTCATCGTCCCGGCAGCCCGCGTGCACCGTGTCCGCCGGCCGGAAGTGCGGGGCCGCCCCGCCGGCCGCGGAGATGGCCGGCCAGTGCAGCCCCACCGCCGCGGCCAGGTCCTCCCCGGCCAGGCTGGCGCAGTCGGTGCTGTTGCCCGGGTGCCGGAAGTCGGTGTGCCCGTCCATGTGCACCAGCCCGTACCGGCCGCGCGGCCGGAGCGCCAGGCCGGCCGCCAGCAGCAGGCTGCAATCCCCGCCGAGGACCAGCGGCGCCCGGTCCGCGTCCAGCTGGGCCCGGATCCGGGCGGCCAGCCGCGTGGCGTGCTCCAGGATCGCGACCTGGTTGCGCACCTGGCCGGGGCCGCCGGGCCCGCCAGGCTCCCCGCCGGCCTGCGGGCCGGCTGGCACGTCGGACAGGTACCGGCCGGGCAGCACCACCCCGGCGTCGGCCGCGCCCTCCGCCACCAGCCGGGTGTACAGCCCGGCCTCACGCAGCGCTTCGGGGGCCTTGGCCGTGCCCGGTACCGCACCGGGCTCCGGCGGGCGCAGCCCAAGGTTGGACGGCGCC
The DNA here is from genome assembly GCA_963814645.1 of uncultured Actinomycetes bacterium. Taxonomy (GTDB): domain Bacteria; phylum Actinomycetota; class Actinomycetes; order Streptosporangiales; family Streptosporangiaceae; genus RYN-230. The sequence continues at coordinate 662,506 of CAWFDX010000001.1, forward strand.
GAGATCAGGGCCAGCACGATCAGCCCCGCTTGCCCTTCCCGCTGATCCGGGTGCCCAGATCGGCGCCCTCGCAGATGGCCTCCATCACCCCGGTGGCGGCCACGTCGAACACGTGCATGGTCAGGCCCTGCTCGTTGGCCAGCACCAGCGCGCTGGTGTCCATGACCCGCACCCCGAGGCCCAGCGCCTCGTCGTAGGTCAGCTCCCGGTAGCGCACCGCGGCCGGGTTCACGTTCGGGTCGCTGTCGTACACCCCGTCCACCCCGCGCTTGGCCACCAGCAGGGCGTCCGCGTCCAGTTCCAGCGCGCGCTGCACGGCCGGGTAGTCGGTGGTCACGTACGGCTGGCCGATGCCGCCCGCCAGCAGCACGATCAGGCCGCGCTCCAGGTGCCGGATGGCGCGCAGCCGGATGAACGGCTCGGCCACGCTCTCCATCGGGATCGCGGACATCACCCGCACGTCGGTGTCGGTCCGGGCGGTCAGCGCGCCGCGCAGGCTGAGCGCGTTCATCACCGTGCCGAGCATGCCGATGTTGTCCGCCTCGGCCCGGCTGATGCCCCAGCCCTCGGCCATCCGGCCGCGGAAGTAGTTGCCGCCGCCGACCACCACGGCCAGCTCGACGCCCAGGTTGCGCACGGAGAGCAGCTCATCGGCCACCCGGGCCAGCGCGGCCGCATCCAGGCCGGAACTGGCCGACCCGGCGAGCGCCTCGCCGCTGAGCTTTACGACAACCCTGCGATAACGCAGCACAGCCGGGCCCCCTTCCGGACCTGGTTTACCAGCCCTTGGTGCCGGACGCTGGCCACGCTATCGCAGCTAGCCGCGAGCCGGCGCCGGTGCCGGGCCGGCCTGGTGGCGGATGAAGCGCAGCGCCTCGCGCCGGTCGGCCGGGCTGAGCCGGTCCAGGAACAGCTGCCCGTTCAGGTGGTCCAGCTCGTGCTGCAGGCAGCGGGCCAGCTCGCCGCGGCCGGCCACCCGCACCGGCCGGCCGTCCAGGTCCACGCCGGTGGCCACCGCCTGCGCGGCCCGGCGCACCGGCAGGTACAGGCCGGGAATGGACAGGCAGCCCTCCGGCCCCTCCTGTTCTCCTTTACTGAACGCCAGTACCGGGTTGATCAGATAGCCCTCGGCGCCGTCCACGTTGTAGCGCAGCACCCGCAGGTCCACGCCGATCTGCGGGGCGGCCAGGCCCGCCCGGCCGGGCAGCCGGCAGGTGTCGGCCAGGTCGGTCACCAGCCGGGCCAGCCCGTCGTCGAACCGGGTCACCGGCCGGCACACCTCGCGCAGCACCGGGTCGCCGAACTCGCGGATAGGCCGGACCGTCATCGCGCCGTGGTCGGTGCAGCGGCCCCGGCCGGCTGTGCCGACCTCGGCGCGGAGCGGCGATCGGGGGCCGGGCGTTCCGGGGGTAGTCCCCCGGGAGAGCAGAGCGGGGAGTCGTCCCCCCGGGCTGGCACTGCGGTCTGGGCCGGTGCAGTGAGCATCGGGATGGCCAGCAGCAGGTCCTCGTGCCAGCGGATCTCCGCGTCCAGGCGGCCGAGGGCGTGCTGCAGGATCAGGCTGTCCGCGGTGGTCTGCTCGGCCCAGGCCCGCTCCTGCTCGTGCCGGAAGAACTCGCGCTGCGTGGTCAGCGCCCGGTGCCGGTCCTCGACCAGCCCGCGCAGCTCGTCCGCGGGCAGGTCACTGCTCATCGCCACGGCCAGGTCAACCGGGTCGGGACGCAGGCTGACCTGGCGGAACGCCTCGGCGCGCAGGGCCCGCAGCTCCTTGCGGCCCTCGCCGGTGATGGCGTACACGGTGCGCGCGGGCAGGTTGCCGACTTGCTCGGTGCGCACCGCCTCGATCAGGCCCTCGGCCGCCATCCGGTGCAGCGCCCCGTACAGCGAGCCGGGGCGCACCTCGGACCACAGCTCGGTCCGGTCCACCCGGGCGTCCCGCCGGATCTGGTGCCCGTACATCGGCCCGTGCCTGGCCAGCGCCCCCAGCACAAACAACCGCGTCGGATTCACCCCAGTAGTCAAACATGAGCACTCCCGTTTGACAACTTGCCGTCACCCCAATCCGGCCATCCACCACACCACCACCTGAGCCGCCCCGCGACGCCCGCCGCCGCCCCGCCACCTCCGCCCCGCGACGCCCGCCGCCGTCCACCACCTCCGCCCCGCCACCTCCGCCCCCCGACGCCCGCCGCCGCCCGCCACCTCCGCCGCCGCGCCGCCACGGCCGGATTCGCCGACAAACACCGACATAGCACGCGTTTGATACGCCTGAACCGGACAATTCGGGCGGCAAAGCGTACGTCTCGCATGAAAAGTCGGGGTTTGTCGGTGATCCGGACCGGGTGCCGAGGGCTGGAGACGGCAGGGACCTGGCTGTCGGATCCCTTCCCTACGATGGGGCGGTGCGTACCGAGGATCTGCTGGCCCGGCGGCTGGCCAATCAGTTGCTGGCCGCGCCGCGGAGCGCGGACCCGGTCGAGGTGACCCGGTGGCTGGGCGCGGTCCAGTCCCAGGAGTACGCCCAGTCACTGTGGGCGCTGGGGCTGCGTACCCAGGGCGCCAGCGCGGCCAGTGTCGAGGCCGCCATCGACCGCGGCGCGATCCTGCGCACCTGGCCGATGCGTGGCACCATCCACCTCGTCCCGGCCGAGGATGCCCGGTGGATGGTCACGTTGCTCAGCCGGCCGCCCGATGCGGTCGGCGGCCGGCACGTTCCGGAAGATCGGGCTGACCGACGACGTCTTCGCCCGCGCGGGCGACGTGGTGACCGGCGCGCTGCGCGGCGGGCGGCAGCTGCCCCGCAAGGACCTGTACGCCCTGCTCACCGGGGCCGGCATCGACTGTTCCGCGTCGCCTAACGGCGGCCGGGGAAATCACATCCTCGGCTACCTGTCGCACACCGGCCTGCTCTGCATCGGCCCGGTGCGCCGCGGGCAGCCGGTGTTCGCGCTGCTGGACGAGTGGGCCCCGGCGCCGCGGCAGCCGGCCGAGCCGCTGGCCGAGCTGGCCACCCGTTACTTCAGCAGCCACGGCCCGGCCACCGTGCGGGACTTCGCCTGGTGGTCCGGGCTGACCCAGGCCGAGGCGAAGCGGGCCATCGAGCTGGCTGGCCCGGCGCTGGCGGACGAGGAGCACAACGGCGAGCGGTACTGGGCTGCCGCGGGCCGTGACCAGGCGGCGCCGGACGGGGCTTACCTGCTGCCCGCGTTCGACGAGTACACGGTGGCCTACAAGGACCGCAGTCTGCTGGCCGACGGCGGCCCCCAGGCCAAGAGTGACAAGCTCAATAGCGATCTGCTGAACCCGGTCATGCTGCTGGACGGCCGCGCGGCCGGGCTGTGGAGACGGGTGGTGGGCGGCAAGTCGGTGCAGATCAGCCTGGCCCCCTACGGCCGCCTCGGCCGGCCGGACCGGAGCCGGCTGGCGGCTGCCGCCGAGCGGTACGCGGCGTTCCTCGGGCTGCCCGCCGAGGTCAGCTGGGCCGATCCAGACGGCGTGCGCCGGATGCGCTGGGGGTAACGGCCGGGCGCCGCCCGGCGCTGGGGTTAAGTCTCCGGGTCATGCCGTTCCCTGGCGTCGTGCCCAGGCCGGATGTGCCCGGCCTGGGCCACCCGGAGCGGGGTAAACGGGCCGCTGGCCAGCCCGGCCACCGGCTCGGTGGTCACCGTCACGTGGTCGCCGCCGTCGTCCAGCACCGCGATCCGCCGGGCCGCCAGCCAGTGCGGGCACTGGGTCAGCAGCGGCACGCCGCCCGGCCCCTCCGTCACCGGCAGGCCGGCGAACTTGTCCACCGTGTCCCCGGTCTGGCTGCCGAACAGCTCGGCCAGCGCCAGGTCGCCGGCGGCCAGGAAGTGGATGGCCAGATGGCTGGCCCGCAGCGCCACGCCGTAGGTGTGGTTCGCCTTGGACAGGTACACGCAGTACCGCTCCGGCGCCATGCTGGACTGGGTGTGGAAGCTGACCAGGCAGCCGGCCCGCTCGCCCGCGGCCGCGGTGGTGACCACGACCAGCGGCGGGTCCAGCGTGGACATCAGCGTGCCGAACACCTCAGCGCTCATCGTGGCCTCGCTCGTAACGCAGGAACAGCGTGTCGTCGGCCTGCAGCACGTGGCGCAGCGCGAAGTGGCGCAGCGGCGCACCGGGCGGGCTGACCGACACCGGCAGCATGTCGCCGCCCATCAGCGGCGCGATGGTCAGGCACAGCTCGTCCAGCCGGCCCGCGCCGACCAGCTCACCCAGCCAGGTCGGGCCACCCTCGCACAGCACCACCCGGTAGCCGAGCCCGGCCAGCATGACCAGCGCCTCGTCCGGGTCAACCCGGTCCTGCCCGGCCACGATGACCTCGGCCACCTCGCTGGCCTGGGCCAGCCGGGCCGGGTCGGCGGCCGCGCAGGTGAGCACCAGGGTGCGCCGGTCGGCCGGGGCCTCGGTGAACGCCCGGGCCGACCAGTTCAGGTCCAGCGACCGGGTCACCACGGCCAGCGGTGGGGTGCCGGGCTGGCCGGCCGCGCGGCGCGCCGCCGCCCGGTCGTCCGGCAGCCGGACCGGGCCGTAGCCTTCCCGGCGCACCGTCTCGGCACCGACCAGCACCACGTCGGCCAGCGCCCGCATCAGGATGAACAGTTCCGAGTCGGGCGCGGTGGACAGGTCGCCGACCCGGCCGCCGATGGCCGCGCAGCCGTCCAGGCCGCCCACCATGTGGGCCATCAGCCACGGACCGCCGTCCGGCCGGGTCCGGTCCACCCGGGCATAGGGTTCCAGCGGGTCCTGGATCAGCCCGCCTGGTTGCAGCATCCGCACCCGGCTCATTGTTACAGTGGACATGTGATTCGACTCGGCCTGGGCTGGTGGCTGCCGCGGTAAGGCGGTAGCTGTCCCCAATGCGCTTGACGGCCCGCCTCCGGCGGGCCGGTTTCGTCTCACCACCGGTCGCGGCCGGAGGCCTGACCTCTAGGAGGCCACCGTGCCTACCAACACCGTGCCTGCCAACACCGTGCCTGACACCACACTGCTCGATCCCATGCCGGCCGATCCGGTAGCGCCGTCGCTGGCCGCCGCGCAGCGGCGCAGCGCGGAACTCGAAGCCGCCATCCGGGCCGACCCGGGCCGGTTCCGGGTGCTCACCGGGGACCGGCCCACCGGCCCGCTGCACATCGGCCACCTGTTCGGCACGCTGCTGAACCGGGTCCGGCTGCAGCAGCTCGGCGTGGACGTCATGGTGCTGGTGGCCGACTACCAGACGATCACCGACCGGGACGCGCCGGACACGCTGCCCGCCGACGTGCTCGGGCTGGTCGCCGACTACCTGGCCGCCGGGCTGGACCCGGACCGGTGCACGATCTTCGCGCACAGCCAGCTGCCGGCGCTGAACCAGCTCATGCTGCCGTTCCTCAGCCTGGTCAGCGTGGCCGAGCTGAGCCGCAACCCGACCGTGAAGGACGAATCGGCGGCCGGCCCGATGTCGGCGCTGATGTTCACCTATCCGGTGCACCAGGCGGCCGACATCCTGTTCTGCCACGCCAACCTGGTGCCGGTGGGCAAGGACCAGTTGCCGCACGTGGAGGGCACCCGGACCATCGCGCGCCGGTTCAACGAGCGGTACGCCGCGGGCGAGCCTTATTTCCCGCTGCCCGACGCGCTGCTCACCGACGCGCCGCTGCTGCTCGGCGTGGACGGCCGCAAGATGAGCAAGAGCCGGCACAACGCGATCGCGCTGGCCGCCAGCGAGGACGAGACGGCCCGGCTGATCCGCGGCGCCCGGACCGACGCCGAGCGCCTGATCAGCTACCAGCCCGAGCGGCGGCCGGAGGTGGCCAACCTGGTGCGGATCGCCGCATTGTCCCTGGACCAGCCGCCGGCCGAGGTGGCCGCGAGGGTCGGTCATGGTGGCGCGACGGCGCTCAAGCGGCTCGTCACCGAGGCGCTGAACGAGCGGCTCCGGCCGATCCGCGCCCGGCGCCGCGAGTTCGCCGCCGACCCCGGCTACCTGCGCCAGATGCTGGCCGATGGCAACGAACGGGCCCGCGCCATCGCCGACCGCACCCTGGCCGACGTGCAGTCCCTCATGCACACGACGTACTGAACGGCCGGCCCGGTGCCGGTCAGGGCAGGCTGGTCAGTCCGGGAGCAGGCGGGTGGGCAGGGCGGTTTCCTGCACCGTGCCGTCCGGGCGCCGGGTGATGTGCCAGGTACTGGCGCCCTCCTTCTCGGTGACGCAGTCCACCAGTTCGGTGTCCTCGAAGATCAGCCCGGTGCCGTTGTCGGTCGCGTAGCCGTCCGGCAGCGTGCCGTCCGCGATCAGCCGGTGGATGGTCGGCCGGCGCTGCTCCTCGGCGTCGTGATGCGGGCTGTTCGAGTAGGGCAGGAAGCCGAGCCCGTTGGTCACCGGGTGCAGCGGCAGGCCGAACGAGTCCGTGGTCCCGCCCTGGAACCAGCACAGCGACCCGGCGGACACGCCCATCAGCACCACGCCGGCCTGCCACGCCGTGCGCATCGCCTCGCCCACGCCATGCAGGCGCCAGAGCGCCAGCAGGTTGGCCACGCTGCCGCCGGCCACCCAGATCACGTCCTGGGCCAGCAGGTACTCGGTGATGTCCGGGACGTTCGGCTCGGTGAACAGCGCGAGGTGGGTAGGCCGCCAGCCGGCCCGGCCAAACGCGCAGTACATCGGGGCCAGCCAGCCGGCATCGTCGCCCAGGGCGGTGCCCACGATGGCGACCCGGGGGCAGTCGCCCGCCCGGGCCAGGGCCGCGGCGTGGCCGTAGGCCGGGCCGAGCTCGAAGTCCATCATGCCGTGCCCGGCGGGCCGGAACCCGATGCTGGTGGCGACTATCGTCGGAGTCCGCGCTGTCATCCGGTGATTATCCACCCGCACCGCGGAGGTACTGATGAGCCCCCAGATCGCCCGGGCCGACCAGGTCGGCCGCGACGAGTTGCTCGACTTCATCCGGGACCGGCATCACGTGGTGCTGGTCACCACCAAACGGGACGGGACGCTGCAGCTGTCCCCGGTCACCGCGGGCCTGGACGAGGCCGGCCGGATCGTGATCTCGACCTACCCGGAGCGGGCCAAGGCGCACAACGCCCGCCGCCACCCGGCGGTGGATGTGCTGGTCCTGTCCGATGACTTCGGCGGCGCCTGGGTCCAGGTCAGCGGGACCGCCGAAGTGCTCGACCTGCCCGAGGCCATGGAGCCGCTGGTGGAGTACTTCCGGTGCATCTCCGGTGAGCACAGCGACTGGGCCGAGTACCGGGCCGCGATGCAGCGCCAGGGCAAGTCGCTGATCCGCGTCACCATCGACCGGTGGGGACCGATCGCCACCGGCGGCTTCCCGCCCCGGCTGGCCTGAGCCATCGTGGCGGACCGGCGCGGCTTCGCGGACCTGGTCGCCGAGGGGGCGGCGGAACCGGTCGAGGGCTGGGACTTCTCCTGGTTCGAGGGCCGGGCCAGCGAGGAACGGCCGTCCTGGGGATACGCGCGGATGATGGCCGCCCGGATGGCCGGCGCGCGGGCCGCGCTGGACATCCAGACCGGCGGGGGTGAGGTACTGGCCACCGCGGCGGCCGGAGTCCGGCAGCCGCCGCCGGTGCTGGTCGCCACCGAGTCCTGGCCGCCCAACCTGGCCATCGCCGCGGCCCGCCTGCGCCCACTGGGCGGCCGGGTGGTCCAGGCGGCCGACGATGGTGGCCTGCCGTTTGGCACCGGAACCTTCGACCTGGTGGTCAGCAGGCATCCGGTCGAGACGGTGTGGCCGGAGGTCGCGCGGGTGCTCCGGCCGGCCGGGCACTACTTCTCCCAGCAGGTCGGGGCGGGCTCCAACCGGGAACTGACCGACTTCATGATGGGCCCGCAGCCGGTCAGCCCGGATCGCGACCCGCGCTGGGCCGTGGCCGAGGCCGAAGCGGCGGGCCTGGCCGTCACCGACCTGCGCGAGCAGGCGCTGCGCACGGTGTTCAACGACGTCGGCGCCGTGGTCTACTTCCTGCGCAAGGTGCTGTGGACGGTGCCGGGCTTCACCGTCGAGGGCTACCAGGAACAGCTGCGCCGGATGCATGAGCGGATCCAGGCCGAGGGGCCGTTCGTAGCGCACGCCCAGCGGTTCCTGATCGAGGCGCGCAAGCGGTGAACGTCGCAGCCTGAGACCACTGGCGTGGCCCGGCTTTGTAGGATCAGCCTGGGCCCGAAGGTGCGAGGAGGCATCGATGATCTTCATCGTCGTCAAGTGGACCATCAAGCCGGAGCGCAGTGGCGAGTGGCTCAGCCTGGTGGACGACTTCACCCAGGCCACCCGGAACGAGCCGGGCAACATCTTCTTCGAGTGGTCCAAGAGCGTGGACAACCCCGATCAGTTCGTCCTGGTCGAGGCGTTCCAGGACGACGCGGCCGCGGCCCACGTGAACTCCGGGCACTTCAAGACGTTCGTTGGCTGGGCGCCCACCGCCGTGGCCAGCACTCCGCAGATCATCAGCGTGCAGGGCGTGCCGGGCAGCGGCTGGGGTGAGATGGCGGAGGTCAAGCCCGCCTGACCGGTCAGCCGGGGCCGGCGACCTCGATGCCCGCGTGCTCGGCCAGCACCGGGGCCAGCTCGGCCAGCTGGCCGGGGGTGATGGCGGCGCCGCGCAGCGCTCCCGGGGTGATGATCAGGCCGAGTTCCGCGCCGCGCAGGTCCACCTGCTCCAGCGTGACGTTGCTGAAGTCGGCCGCGCGGAGCTGCGAGCCCGGGAACGTGCACCGGCGCAGCGTGGCCCCGCCGAAGTCCACGTCGCGGAGCAGGCAGTCCGCGAAGCTCACGTCGATGAGCGTCGCGCCGCGCAGGTTCACCCCGTCCAGCTTGCAGTTGCGGACCGTGACCCGGCGCAGCTCGGCGGCGTCCATGGTCACCCCGGCCGCGACACAGCCGGACCAGACCGCGTCGGTCCAGGCCGTCTCGGTCAGCTCGGTCGCGGTCAGCCGGACATCGGACAGCCACACGTCGTTGAACCGGGCCAGCCGGAACCGGCCGTCCTGGACCGTCACCTTGGTGAACGCGCACTCCATGAACCGGCTGGCCGCGCCGCGCGGTGCGGTCAGGTCCAGCCCGTCGAAGTGCACGCCGTCATAGTCCGTGTCAGCCGCCAGCGGCCCCTGGTGCGGGCTCAGCGAGGCCGCGTAGGGCAGGTCGGCCAGAGTCTCCGGTGCCATCGCAACCACCCTACGGCGACGCTACGACGTCGGCGGCGAGAACGGCGCCCGTGCCGCGCGGCGCGTGCCAGGTCCAGCCCGTCGAAGTGCGCGCCGTCATAGTCCGTGTCGGCCGCCAGCGGCCCCTGGTGCGGGCTCAGCGAGGCCGCGTAGGGCAGGTCGGCCAGGGTCTCCGGTGCCATCGCGCCCACCCTACGGGTGGGCTGTGACAGGTGGTGGGCCGGGCGGGCTAGGACAGATGCTGGGCCAGGAAGGCCAGTGACGGCGGTTCCTGCTGGGTGAAGAACGGGCCGGAGTGGCAGCCCGCGGACATGATCACGGTGGCGTGCCCTTGGGCAGCCGCCGGGCCAGCGCCGCCACGCCCGGCTGGAACGGGTCGTCCAGCCCGCTGGCCACCCGGACCGGCTTCCCGGCCAGCGCCGCGGCGTGCGTGACCACATCGTTGGCGGCGAAATCGGCCGCCGAGGCGTAGGCCTTCCGGTTGACCGCCTGGGCCTGCTGGTAGCTGGTCCACACGGCCGGGCCGATCGCGGCCACCGCGCTGATCAGCCGGGGGAACTTCTCGGCCAGCAGGATGGCCCCGTAGCCGCCCATCGAGATGCCCATGGTGCCGATCCGGTGCGGCGGCAGGCCCAGGCCGAGCCGCTGGCAGAGCGGGATCAGCTCGTCGATGACCATGCCCATCGGGTTGTCCCCGGGGTGCGGGTTCCAGTACCCGGTCCCGCCGTCGGCGGCCACCATGGCCATCGGCGGCAGCGCGGCGGCCGTTGATACCGCAACGCCGGCGCCTGCGGCAGGGTCATCCCGGACAGCACGTCGGTGTGATCGCCGCCCCTCGCCGTGCAGCATGACGACCAGCGGCAGCCGGCTGCCCGGGCCGTGACCGGGCGGGTAGCGCGATCGTGTACCCGACCGTCCCGGCGCGCGGGCCTGGGAGTAGAACCGTGCCGGATACGCGGCCTGGCCCAGCCGCCCGAACGTCCAGCGGCGGGCTGGCCACCTCGCAGGCGCCGTCGAGCTGGGCCAGGTCGGTCTTGCCGGGCAGCACGCCGTGCTCGATGAGTTCCAGGCCCGGCCGCGCCAGCCGCGGCCACCGCGGCGCGTGCCGAGGCCGGCGGCGAGCAGCCGCCGCGCGGCGTCAGCCCGGGTCAGCGCCGTGTCGCTCAATGCAGGGCCGTTCAAGGCGTGCCGTCCGGCGCATCGCCTGCCAGCCCACGGCCAGCGCGAGCGCCATCACGGCCAGTGCGGCCACGTCGATCGCGCCGGGCCGGAACAGGGTCCCGCGGGCCGGTGCTGCCCGGCCAGCACCCAGCTGGCCGCGCCGGCCAGGAACACGGCCATCCCGGCCGCGGCCAGCTGGCCCAGCCGGGCCTGATAGCGCAGCACGCCGGGGCGGCAGGTCGAGCGCGGCGGACCAGGCCGGGCCAGCCCGGCGGCCAGCCCGGCCAGCGCGGCCGGGCTGATCACCATCCAGGCGAGCTCGGCCGCCGGGAAGGCCGAGCAGCGCGGCCGGGTGCGCCCAGTAGGACGTCGACCGACAGGGTGGCGGCCCAGCCGAACGCGGCCACGCCCGCCCGGCACCAGGCCGCGCTGCGGCCACGGATGACCGCCGGTGCCCGGCCAGCCGTTAGCCATGTGCCGGCCCCCGATGACCAGCACCAGCAGGCTGACCGGCGATCAGGACACGGCGGCCGCGGCCCGGGTGCCGGCACCGGATCCGCGCCGGGCCAGCTGCCAGGCCGACCGGCGCACGGCCGCCAGCACGGCCAGGACCAGGAAGAACAGCAGCGCCCCGGTCATCACCACGGTGGCCACCGCGGTCGGCCGCGGGTGCTGGGCGGCGCCCACTGCCAGCCGATGAGCAGCTGGGACCACACCGCGGTGCCGACGGTGAGGAAGACGGCCAGCGCGCAGCCGAGCGCGGCCAGGCTGGCCCGGGCCTGCGTCGCGCCGCGGGCCAGCCGCTGGCCCGCCCAGCCCGGCCTGGCTCAGCCGGGCCAGCGTGCCGCTGACCGCGACGTCGGCGGTGCGCCGCCAGCAGCGCGGCCGTTCGGCCAGGTCGGCGACGAGCAGTTCGGTGAACTCCGCCCCGTACCGGTCCCGCCAGCGCCGGATACCAGCGAAGCAGCCGCGCTGCGCCTCGCGGATCACGACAGCCCCCAGCCCTTTGGCCAGGCGGCCCAGGCCCACGTCGGCCACCATGCGCTGGGTCTGCAGGTGTTCCTGCAGGGCGGTGGCGCCGGCCGCAGTGAGCTGGTACGGGCGCCGCCGGTCCTCGCTGGGCAGCGCCTCGATCATGCCCAGGGCTTCGAGCCGGCTGAGCGCCTCGTACAGCGTGCCGGGGGCCAGCCGGACCCCGGCGAAACCGTCGATGTCCTTGGTCAGCGCGTAGCCGTGCTTGGCCCCGCCGGCCAGGCTGGACAGGATCAGCGTGGCCGGGCCGGCGTACCGGCCGAACGTGCTCAGCGTGCCAGGCATGCCCGGCACACTACATCGGCATCCGATCTATCGTCAACCGGAGTAGTAGCCAGCCGAAACACCACGTAACCTGACGGTGAACACACGGTGGCCGGGTCACCTGGGGTGCCTGCGGGCCACCCGCAGCCGGGGGTGAAGGGCATGGGGAAGGTATCGCCGGGCGTGCTGTCCGAGCCGCACCAGGTGCTGACGCCGCAGGAGTGGCGCCGGCTGGGCCGGGACCGGCGCCAGTTCGTGCCCCGGTCGGCACACGGCGAATGGGCGCCGCCGCCCGGCCGCCCGGACCCGGTCAGCATTCTGGAAGCCCAGGCCGAGGAGCGGGTGCCGGACCTGGTGCCGATCCGGCACGGCCGGATGGCCGCCTCGCCGTTCTCCTACTACCGCGGCGCGGCCGCGCCGATGGCCTGGGACCTGGGCCACCTGCCGTCCAGCGATATCCGGGTGCAGTTGTGCGGCGACGCGCACCTGCTCAACTTCGGCATGTTCGGCGCGCCGGACCGGCGGCTGGTGTTCGACGTGAACGACTTCGACGAGACGCTGCCCGGCCCGTTCGAGTGGGACGTCAAGCGGCTGGCCGCGAGCGTCGCGGTGGCCGCCCGGGACAACGGCCTCGACGCGAGGGCCGAGCGCACCGCGGCCCGCCGCTGCGCGCACGTGTACCGCACCGAGATGGACAACTTCGCGCGGATGCGCTTCCTCGACGTGTGGTACTCCCGGATCGACGTCGATCAGGTATCCCAGCTATTCGACGCGGTGCAGTCGCGCAAGGCCGTCCGGCGGCGCAGCGCGGACATCCACAAGGCGTACCGGCACACCAGCGTGCAGGCGCTGGACAAGCTGTGCCACCAGGTGGACGGGGAGTACCGGATCAAGCCGGCCCCGCCGGTGGTGGTCCGGTTCGGCATCGAGCACGAGCCGGCCATCGCCGTCGAGCTGCGCGGCGCCATCGACCGGTACGAGGAGACGATCCAGGCCGACCGGCGCGAGGTACTGCGCCGCTACTACTTCGGCGACTTCGCCCGCAAGGTGGTCGGCGTCGGCTCGGTCGGCACCGAGGCGTTCATCTTCCTGCTGCTCGGCGACCGGCCGGACGAGCCGCTGTTCCTCCAGCTCAAGGAGGCGCAGCAGTCGGTGCTGGCCCCGTTCGCCGGGCCGAGCGAGTACAAGCACCAGGGCGAGCGGGTGGTCCGTGGGCAGAAGCTGATGCAGGCCGCCGGCGACCCGTTCCTGGGCTGGACCAGCGGGCTGCAGGTGGACGGCGCGCCGGCCAAGGAGTACTACGTCCGGCAGCTGCGCGACATGAAGGGCGCGATGAACGTGCCGGCCATGGACCCGCCGCAGCTCACCTACTACGCCGGGCTGTGCGGCTGGGCGCTGGCCCGGGCGCACGCCCGCACCGGCCGGGCGTCCATGATCGCCGGCTACCTGGGGTCCAGCGACCGCTTCGACCGGGCCATCGAGGAGTTCGCGATCGCCTACGCGAACCAGAACGAGCACGACTACCGGCGGCTGCTCGACGCGATCGAGCGCCGCCAGCTGGCCGCGATCGAAGGCATTTAATTTGAACGCCACTACCCGGCTGGTCCCGCCCAGATAGCCCGGACGGCGTCGATGGTGTCGGCCTCGGCGGCCTGCTTGTCCGGGCGGTAGCGGAGCACCCGGGCGAACCGGAGCGCCACGCCGCCCGGGTAGCGGGGACTGGTCTGCACCCCGTCGAACGCGATCTCGACGACCAGTTCCGGCCGGACCCGGACCACGCCGTAGCCGCGCGCCGGGTCACGGGCCGGCTGGTCAGCCGGGTCGGCCAGGTCCAGCAGCCGGGTCGTCTGCCAGCCGAGCATCTGGTCGGTCAGCCCCTTGAACGTCTTGCCCAGCATGACGAACCCGCCGTCCGGGTCGCGCGCGCCCAGGTGCAGGTTGGACAGCCAGCCGCGGCGGCGGCCGTGCCCCCATTCGGCGGCCAGCACGACCAGGTCGAGGGTGTGCCGCGGCTTGACCTTGATCCACTCACTGCCCCGGCGGCCGGCCGCGTACGGCGCGTCCAGCGACTTGACCACGACGCCCTCGTGGCCACGGCCGACCGCGTCGGCGAAGAACCGTTCCGCCTCGGGCACGTCGCCGGTCACGATGCGCGGCACCTGGAGGTCCCCGGGCAGGACGGCGGTTAGCAGGCGCTGGCGTTCGATAGCTGGCTCGTCGATCAGATCGCGGCCGTCCAGGTGCAGCAGGTCGAAGAAGAACGGGGTGAGCGGGACGTCCGGCCGGTCCGGGCCGGGCGCGCCCTGGGTGGAGGCCCGAGTGCCGGCCCGGCTCGCGGTCACCTGGAACGGGCGGGGCCGGCCGCGGCGGCCGAGCGCGATGGCCTCGCCGTCCAGGACCAGGGCATCGGCGTCCGCGGCCAGCACCGCCGCGGTGACCTCGGGGAGCCGGGCGGTGATGTCGTCCAGGCTGCGGGTGAACACGGTGACCTGGCTGCCCTGCCGGTGCACCTGGATCCGGACGCCGTCGATCTTCCACTCCACGGCGGCCGGGGACACCCGGCCGAACGCGGCGGCCACGTCCGGGGCGGAGGCGGCCAGCATCGGCCGCAGCGGGCGGCCCACCTGCAGGTGGAACTCGGCCAGCGCGGTGGCCGCCGCCGCGGGGTCGTCCCCGGCCGACAGCGCGGCCTGGGCCACCGCGGGCAGTGAGCCGCCGAGCAGGTGGGCGCGGCGCACCTGCTCCGGGCTGACCCCGGCCGCGCGGGCCACCGCGTCGCTCATCACACCTTCCAGCGCGCCCTGGTGCAGTTCGCCGCCGAGCAGCCGGGTCAGGAACGAGCGTTCCGCCGGGGTGGCCCGGCTGAAGACCGCGCCGAGCAGCCGCCGCCGCTCGGCCTGGGTGCCGGGCCCGCTGATCGCGCCGATGGCGGCGAACGCCGCGTCCACGTCGGCCAGCGTCAGCGGGGGACCGGCCGGATCCGGGCCGGTGCTGTCTGGTCCCGCGCGGTCCGCGCTGGCCCAGAAGGAATCGCCGAGCAGGTCCCGGATGGCCGCGAAACCGACGCCGATCTGCCGCTGCCGGAGCTCGCCGGACAGGAACGCCACCGCCACCGGCACCTCGGCGGGCCCGGCCTGGCGGAGCAGCGCGGCGATCGCCTCGATCTTGGCTTTCCGGCCCGGCGCCCCGGTCACCGTCTCTGACGTGCGCACTAGCGCGCTAAGCAGCACACCACGCATTGTGCCCGACCGGGCCGACAGCCCACGCCCACACGCAGGTGAGTAATTGAACCGGGAGATTTGTTACGAAAAGCCGCTTGCGCGCTCTTACTACTAGGCGGTAACTTCTGCAAATCGTTCCGGTGTGGGTTATCTCGCGCACGGCCGGAACGATCCGACACGGTGCCGGCGCTCGACCCCCCTCCGCTGCGCGGCGCGCACCATGGACCAACCAGCACCATGGACAACCACGCCAGGAGCCGCCATGCCCCCCACCGACGCCGTGCCAGCCGACCCCACCGGGCCGCCCGCCCGGGGCCGGGTCCGCTGGCGCCGGTTCGCCATCCTGTTCATCCCGGCCATGGCCGCGGCCGCCACGATGGTCGTGCTGACCACCGAAGGCGTGCTGGCCGCGTCCATCTCGGTGTCCGGGAGCGCGTTCGAGGTCAGCGCCAATCAGCTCCAGGGCACCGGGTTCGAGCAGTTCGGCGGCGTCGTCACCGACAGCAAGGGCAACCCGCACCCGGTGGCCATCTCGGCCATCCACCACGCGACGCTCACCAACCTGTGCCAGAGCGTGAGCGTGGGCGGGGTAACGCTGCGCATCACGGCGGGCGGCGGCAGCTCGCCGGCCAGCGCGGACAACCTGATCGTGGACGCGGACCAGCTGTCCGGCAACGCCACGTTCAGCAACATGACCATCGGCCAGGACGCGGGGACGCTCTCCGAGGACCCCGGCGTCAGCGGCCCGTCCGGCGGATTCGGCCAGCAGGCGGACAGCGTGACCATTGACAACCTCAGGCAGCACACCTGGCTGACCACGGCGGGCACGTTCACCCTGCCGGGCTTCAACCTCAGCTTCGGAAACGCCTGCTACTAGTGAATACGCCAGTCGAGGAGGTCCCCCCGGACAGCGCCTGGCAGCGGTTCCGGAACTGGCGGCGCAGCCGCCCGTTCTGGGGCGGCCTGCTGCTCGCGCTGGCCGGGCTGGAACTCATCGGGATACCACTGCTGTCCATCCTGGCCCACGGCTCGGTCAAGGTGGTCATCTACATCGGCATCGGCGGCGTGTTCGGCGTGCTGATCGGTGGCCTGCTGGTGGCCTGCGGCCTGCTCATCTGGTTCCACCCGGTGCAGCGGGTGTTCTACTCGGTGGCCGGCGTGCTGCTGGCCATCGCGTCGTTCGTCGCCACCAACCTGGGCGGGTTCTTCGTCGGCATGCTGCTCGGCGTCATCGGGGCCTCGCTGAGCTTCGGCTGGACCCCGGATACCGCCCGCGCCGGCGGCGTGCACCGGCCAGGGCGGCCGCTCCGTGAGTCGCCATCCGAGGGCCTGGGCCTGGTGCTGCCCGGCCGCCGGGCCCGGGACACCCCGCTGGAGGACCCGGGCGAGACCGGGAGGGCGTGGTGAGAAAGCTGGCCCTGGCCACGGCACTGGCGCTAGCCGTGCTTGGCCTGGTCCTGCCCGGGCTGATCCGGCCCGCCCGGGCCAGCGCGGCGGTCGCCCAGCCCGCGGCCGCCGGCCAGCCCGGCTGCCTGATCCCGATCCTGTGCCCGTCGCCCAGCCCGGCCCCCACCCCGTCGTCCGGGGCCAGCCCGGCCCCCACCCCGTCGGCCTCGGCCGACCCCAGCCCGTCGGCCAGCGCGAGTTCGAGCCCGGGCAGCAAGCACAAGGCCAAGAAGAAACACAAGAAGGCCACTACCGGCCCGAAGAAGGCCTCGTCGGTCAAGGCCGCCGATCAGGGCGGCCTGGAGATCACCGAAGCCCAGTTCAGCCTGACCACCGGCACCGCGGTAATGCATGGCGCGACGTACGACGGGACGGCCGAGGTGCCCACGGCCAGTGGGGCTAAGGTCCAGATGCTGAAGTTCAGCATGTCGGCGCTGGACCTGACCGGCTCGCCCACGCTGACCGTGTCGCAGGGCGGGCAGTCGGCCCAGACCAGCGGCGCGTCCATGCACTTCAGCGGCAACGTGGTGCTGTACGTGACCAAGCTGACCGGGCACCTGCTGGGCATCCCGCTCACGCTGACCCCGGGCAGCCCGCTCGCCCTGTTCACCAGCCTGCTGAACGGGGTGCCGCTCACCGACGTGACCACCGATCAGCCGCTCATCTCGGCGGACTCGCTGTCCATCCCGGGCCTGCAGGTCAACGCGGGCTGATCCGGCGGAAGCGTTGCCGGGGTGGCCAGCTGGCTAGCTGTCCACCCCGGCATCACACTTAGTCAGGGCGTCCTGACCTGCCCGTTCACGTCGGCCTGCGCCGTCTCGGGCCGCTCGTTGCTGCTGGCCTCGTCGCTGGCCGGTGGGGCCGGCGGCGGTGTCGTTGGCGGCTCGTCGCTGGACCGGTTGGCGCGCTGGCCACGGAGCAGGATGGCCGCGACGGCGGCGGCCGACACGGTCACGACCCCGGCCAGGATGGCCGGCCAGCGGCGGCGGCTCCGGGCCTGAACCGGCTGCATCCGGCGCGCGGTGGTGATCATGGCGGAGGAGACGGCGGGAGCAATGCGCTCCTGCACGGTCACCCCAGCCTGCTCCACCCGGGGCGCGGCCCACGTCCGGGCCTGGTACACACCCTGGCTGGCGCTCTGCTGGGCACTCCTGGCCAGCGGCGTGAGCTGCTCCTTGGCCTGGAGGGCGAGCTCCTGCGCCCGGATCGCCTGAGCCTTGGCCTGTAGCGCCGCGGCCGCGGCCCGGGTGTTTACGTCCTGGCTGCTTGATCTTGAGAACACGATTAACCTCCCCGAGTAGCGCCCCCGGCCACTCAGTTCCCTAGGAGACAACACTCAACCCTGCGTTCCCTGCCCGGACGTGCTCAATCCTGATTCGCCGCTGCTTCATCCGGGCCGTAAGGTACGAGGGACGGCTCAGCGGCACCGCTGCTGGGCCAGAAACGGCGAACCGAAGCCCGCTCCGTGCGAGGATTTCTGCTATGACAAACACGCTCACCGCGACGCTGCGGACGAACCAGGGGACCATCGTGGTCCGGCTTTTCCCTGATCAGGCGCCCAAGACCGTGCGCAACTTCGTCGAGCTGGCCGAGGGCACCCGGGACTGGACCGACCCGCGTACCGGGCAGCCCAGCCGGGAAAGCCTTTACAACGGGACGATCTTTCACCGGGTGATCCCGGATTTCATGATCCAGGGCGGTGATCCGCTCGGCACCGGAACTGGCGGCCCCGGCTATCAGTTCGGCGACGAGATCCACCCGGATCTCGCATTCAGCCGGCCTTACCTGCTGGCCATGGCCAATGCCGGGCCGGGCACCAATGGCTCGCAGTTCTTCATCACCACCGTGCCCACGCCGTGGCTGAACGGCAAGCACACCATCTTCGGCGAGGTCACCGAGGGCAGCGACGTGGTGGACGCGATCACTCACGTGGACCGCAACCGCCAGGACCGGCCGGCCAAGGACGTGGTGCTCGAGTCGGTCGATATCTCCCGCGACGACGCGTAGCGCCTTGGCGAAGACAACGGCAGGCTGACGGTGGACGACCTCCCGGCTCCGGGCGCCGAGGCGCCCGCACCGGTACCAACCTGTTTCCGGCACCCGGACCGGGAGACCTACCTGTCCTGCAGCCGGTGCGGCCGGCCGGCCTGCCCGGACTGCCTCCGGGCCGCGCCGGTCGGCCAGCACTGCGTGGAGTGCGTCCGGGAGGGCCACCGGGGGACCCGCGCGCCGACCGCGGTGTTCGGCGGCCGGCCCGCCATGAGCTCGATCGTGACCTGGGTCATCGTCGGCCTCAACGTCCTGTTCTACCTGGTCGAGCTGGCCTACCCGGCGCTGGCCGACAACTGGGCCATGGTGGCCAAGTTCGGCCCGCACATCGGGGTGGCCGACGGGCAGTACTACCGGCTCATCACCTCGGCGTTCCTGCCGCCGACCGGCTCCAGCGGGCTGCTCGACATCGCGTTCAACATGTGGGCGCTGATTCTGGTCGGGCCGGCCCTGGAGCGACTGCTCGGCCACCTTCGCTTCACTGGGGTGTACCTGCTGAGCGCGCTCGGCGGATCGGTGCTGTACTACCTCATCGCCCCGCCGCTGCAGCCCGCGCTGGGCGCGTCAGGGGCCATCTTCGGCCTGTTCGGCGCCTGGTTCGTGGTGTCCAGGCGGCTCCGCCTGGACACCCGGGCCATCGTCTTCCTGATCGTGCTGAACCTGGTCATCAGCTTCGTGTGGCGCTCGTCGATCGCCTGGCAGGCCCATGTCGGCGGGCTCGTCGTGGGCAGCCTGCTCACTGCGGCCTATGCCTACGCGCCCCGGCAGCACCGCACGATCATCCAGGTCGGCGCGACCGTGATCGTGCTGGCCGTGCTGATTGCCGCAGTGGTTACCCGGACGAACGCGCTGACCTGATCAACTCGGTTAGCGCCACCTGGTGGACAGCACCACGCCGCCGATGATGAACGCGAACCCCACCACCAGGTTCCAGTCCGCCAGCGCGCCGATCGGCAGGCTGCCCTGGGTGACGTAGAAGAGCGCGATCCAAGCCAGCCCGATCAGCAGGCAGGCGATCATGGTCGGCACCAGCCAGCGCGGGCTGACCTTCGACTTCGACGTCCGGGGCGGCGGGGTGTAGACCGCCTTGGACCTCACGCGGGACTTGGGCACGGTGGTCTCCTGGTCAACTAGCTCTGCCCGAGTCTAGCGCCGTCCGTTACCGGTACCCCCGCCGTTCCCGCCGCCGCCTCCTGGGCTGGTCGCGCTCGGGGTTGGGGTGGGCGTGGACGACGCGGTCGGGGTGGGCGACGCGCTGGTCGGCGCGGACGTCGGCTGGGTGGTCGCGGCCACGAAGATGGTCACCGTGGAGCCGCTCGCCGCGGTGGTGCCGTTGCTCGGCTGCTGCTGGAACACGGTGCCCGGGGTCGAGCCGGCCGGCCCGGCCGCCGTGACCACCTTGACCTGGAACCCCGCGTTGCTGAGGATCGACTCCGCGGTGGTCTTCGGGTCGCCGATGACCGACGGCACCTGGGTGCCGCCGCCGGACACGAACAGCACCACCGTGCTGCCCTGCTTGACCTGCGTGCCGACCGGCGGATCCGTCCTGGCCACCTTGCCCTGGGGCAGCGTGGAGTTCGGTGCCGTCTTGGTCGTGACGTTCAGGCCCAGGCCCTGCAACTGGCTCTGCGCGGTGCTTTCCGAATCGCCGACCACGTTCGGGATCGTGACCTTCTTGGGCCCGGCGGACACCCGGAGCGTCACGTTGCTGTGCGGCGCCACCTTGGTGCCGAACTGCGGGTTGCTGCTGACCACGATGCCGACCTTGTCCGAGGATGGCACCTTGACGACCACCGGGTTCAGCCCGGCGTTCTTCACCGCCTTGACCGCCTGCGCCTGGGTCTGGCCCACCACGGACGGCACCGACGCGGTGTTACCGTTGCCGCCGTTCAGCAGCAGGTAGGCGAGCACCGCGACGATGATGACCCCGACCGCGCCAAGGATCCACCACAGTGCCCGCCGCCGGCCGCCGCCGGTCCCGTCGTCGTAGCCGTCGTCGGGGCCGCCGTAGCCGGACATCGTGCCGGTCGGCGCGCCCGCGCCGGCCAGCATGGTCTGGCCCATCCGCTGCGTGCCCGGCGCGTACATCTGGGTCGCGGGCGGCGCGGCCACCGGCACCCCGGACAGCGCGCGCTGAATGTCGGTGCGCATCTCGGCGGCCGACTGATAGCGCTCGGCCGGGTCCTTGGCCATCGCCTTGAGCACGATCGCGTCGGCCCACGGCGGGATCTCCGGGTCGACCTGGGACGGCGGGATCGGGTTCTCCCGGACGTGCTGGTAGGCGATGGCCACCGGCGAGTCGCCGGTGAACGGCGGCCGCCCGGTGAGCAGCTCATACAGCAGGCAGCCGGTGGAGTACAGGTCGCTGCGCGCGTCCACCCGCTCACCGCGAGCCTGCTCCGGGGACAGGTACTGGGCGGTCCCGATCACCTGGGCGGTCTGCGTCATCGTGGCCTGGGTGTCGCTGACCGCGCGGGCGATGCCGAAGTCCATCACCTTGACCTCGGCCTGCCGGGTCAGCATCACGTTGCCCGGCTTGATGTCCCGGTGGATGATGCCGTTGCGGTGGCTGTAATCCAGCGCGCGGAGCACCCCGTCAGTGATCTCCAGCGCCCGCTCCGGGAGCAGCCGCCGGTCGTCACGGAGCAGTTCCCGCAGGGTCCGGCCGTCCACGTACTCCATCACGATGTACGGCACCGGGGTCGGGCCGGCCATGTCCTCGCCGGTGTCGTAGACCGCGACGACCGACGGGTGGTTCAGTGACGCGGCCGACTGGGCCTCGCGGCGGAACCGGGCCTGGAACGTCGCGTCCCGGGCCAGGTCCTCACGGAGTGTCTTGACCGCGACGATCCGGTCCAGCCGGATGTCCCGGGCCCGGTACACCTCGGCCATGCCGCCCCGGCCGACGACGCCGTCGAGTTCGTAGCGGTTGCCGAGGAGCCGCGGCTGTGTCATGTCTCGCACGTCAGTAACCGTTCTGCGTCGTTGTCGTCATGAGACTAGTTCCCCACGGCGGCCAGGTAGGCGTTGATGATGGCCACCGCGATCGGCGCGGCCGCGTCGGCGCCCTGGCCACCCCCCTTAACCACGACGCCGACGGCTATCTTCGGGTTGCTGGCTGGGGCAAAACAGGTGAACACCGCATCATCCAGGCCGCTGTTATTGATCCCGTTCTGGGCGGTGCCGGTCTTGGCGGCGATCACGACCCCATGAGCGGCCTGGGTGCCCGCGCTGAGGTGCGCGGTGCCCTGCGGGTTCTGGGTTACCTGGATCATCATGTTGGTCATGTTGGTCGCGATGGCCGGGGTTACCGGGTGGCTGAGCACCGTTGGCTGCGTGGTGGTGAGCGTGGACAGGTCGGGCGCGGTGACCTTGTCGACCATATAGGGCTTCATCAGCGTGCCATGATTTGCGATTGCCGACGCGAGCATGGCCTCCTGCAGCGGGGTCACCGTGTCGCTCTCCTGGCCGATGGCCGCCCCCGCCCGCTGTGCGTCGTCGGGATACAGCGGGAAGTTGCTCTGGGTGACCGCGAGCGGGATGGCCAGCTTCGAGTTGTTGAAGCCGAACAGGTTGGCCTGCCGCTGCAGTTGCTGCGCGGTCAGGTGCAGGCCCAGGTTGCCGAACACGGTGTTGCAGGATTGCAGGAACGCCTGGACCAGCGGCACCCGGCCGCTGCCGTCGCCGCACGCCTCCCCATCGAAGTTGATCAGAGGCTGGGTGACGCCGGGCAGCTTGAGCTGGGTCGGCGCGTAGACCTCGGTGTTCGGGTTGATGCCCTTGTCGGCCATCGCGGTGGAGCCGGTCACCACCTTGAACGACGATCCCGGCGGGAACGTGACGTTGATCGCCCGGTTCAGCAGCGGCTGAGTGGGGTTCTTCAGCAGCCGCTGGTCGTTCTTGGTCAGCTGAGTGCCGTTCAGCGTGGCCAGCTGGTTGGGGTCGAACGACGGGTAGGAGGCCATCGCCAGCACCGCGCCGGTCTGCGGGTTCAGCGCGACGACCCCGGCCTCCTTGCCCTGGGTCTTCAGCGCGTTGTACGCCGCCGTCTGGGCCGCCGAGTTGGCGGTCAACTGGACGGTGGCGCCCTTCTTCTGCTTCCCGGTGATCAGGTCGATCAGGTTGTGCACGGCCAGCGCCGGGTCCGACCCGGACAGCTCCTTGTTCTCGGCCTGCTCGATCCCGGTCTGGCTGAACAGCGTGTCGTACCCGGTGATCGGGGCGTACATCTTGCCGTTCGTGTAGTACCGCTGGTACTCGCCGAACGCCTTGTTCATCTTCGAGTACGCGACGACCTTCTGGTCGCTGGTGATGATCGAGCCGCGCTGGAACTGCAGCGTGGAGGTGAACGTGCGGCCGTTGCCCGGTTCGTTGGCCAGGCTGCTCGCCTCGAACCCCTGTACATAGTTCACGTTGATCAGCAACAGCACGAACATCACCAGGGCGATCAGCGAGACACGGCGCAGCGCATGGTTCATCCGGCCCGCACCACCTGGGTCATGCCCTCGTCCTGGATCGGCTGCGGGGCCGGTCTGCGCGCGGTGTCGCTGATCCGCATCAGCAGCGCGATCAGCATCCAGCTGGAGATCAGCGACGAGCCGCCCTGGGACAGGAACGGGGTGGTGATCCCGGTCAGCGGGATCAGCCGGCTGACCCCGCCGACGATCACGAACACCTGCAGTGCGACCACGAAGGCCAGCCCGCCCGCCAGCAGCTTGGAGAACGGGTCACGGACCGCGATGGCGGCGCGCAGCCCGCGCTGCACGATCAGCCCGTAGATAAGCAGCAGCGCCATCAGCCCGGTCAGCCCCAGCTCTTCACCGAACGCGGTGATGATGAAGTCGCTCTGCACCAGCGGGGTGTTGTACGGCTGGCCCTGGCCGAGCCCGCGGCCGAGCACCCCGCCGAAACCCAGCCCGTAGAGTCCCTGGACCGTCTGGAAGCCGATGGTGTGCACGTAGTTGAACGGGTGCAGCCAGACCAGGAACCGGTCCTTCACGTGCGCGAACAGCTCGCTGGCCACGAACGCGCCGAAGACGAACAGCAGGAACCCGATGATCAGCCAGGACGAGCGCTGGGTGGCGATGTACATCATCACCACGAACAGGCCGAAGAACAGGGCCGAGGTACCGATGTCGCCCTCGAAGACCAGCACGACCAGGCTGACCCCCCAGGCGATCAGCACCGGGCCGAGGTCGCGGGCCCGGGGCAGGTCGATGCCGAGCACCCGCCGTCCGGCCAGCGCCAGCACGTCGCGCTTGGCCACCAGGTAACCGGCGAAGAAAACGGCCAGGCAGAGCTTGGCGAACTCCTCGGGCTGAATGGTGAACCCGCCCAGCGATATCTGGATCTTGGCGAAGGTGCCCGGCACCTCACTGATGCTGTTCGGCAATACCGCGGGCAGGGCCACCAGCACCAGCCCGATCGCGCCCAGCGTGTAGGTGTACCGCTGCAGCGTGCGGGGCTGCCGGACCAGGGCCAGCACGGCCACGAATGCGGCGATCCCGACCGCGCTGTAGAGCACCTGGAAGGTCGTCGTCTTGGGGCTCATCGTGGCGATCTCGAAGCCGGGGTTGCCGTTGCGGCCGGCCTGCTGCAGCCGGTAGATCATCACGATGCCGAGCCCGTTCAGCAGCGCGGCCAGCGGCAACAGCAGCGGGTCGGCCCACGGCGCCAGCCAGCGCACGGCCAGGTGCGCCAGCCCGACCAGCACGGCGAACGAGATGCCGTACACGAACATGCCGGTCGGCACCTTGCCGTTCAGCCCGAACCCCACGTTGGCGTAGGCGAGCATCACCACGCCCACCACGAAGGCCAGCATGAGCAGCTCGGTCCGCCGGCGGCCCTGCGGCAGCGGCATCCCCCCGCCCTGGCCGTTGCGCTGGGCGGCGGCTTGGCCACCGCCCAGCGGCTGGTCAGAGGGGTTGGCGATCACGCTCACGACTATCCTCCGGTCCCGGTGGCAGCGCTGGCTGGTGCCGGGCACTGCGCCGGGATGGTTGGCTGTGGTGGCTTGACCTTCTTGGTGACGGTCTTCTTCCCGACCTTGACTCGCTCGGTCTTGGCTGGCTCCGCCTGCCACTTGCGCAGCGCCTCGTACGCGGTCTGGCAGTGCTGGTAGTCAGCCTGGATGGTCCGGACTGACGCCTGGGCGCCGGCCAGCCCGGAGTCGGACGTGATGGTGGCACGCACGGTGCTCGCGTCCATGCTCGGCAGGCTGGCCACCGGGATGTTGGAGCGCTGCACCACGCTGTACAGCTTGATGCCCGCCACGCTCTGGTTGATGCCGCGGAAGATGACGACCTTGCCGCCGTCCTCACCCACGTAGTACTGGCTCTGCGTGTACCGCCAGCCCGCGTACGCACCGCCGACCACCAGCACCACCAGGATCACCAGCGCCGACGTGACCAGCGGGAACCGGCGCTTGCGGCGGCGGTGCCCGCTGTGGTCGTGGTCGTCCTCGTCGCTGGGCCGGCCCGGTGCCGGGTCGTCATGCGCGATCGCGACCGCGACCTGCGGCGCGGTCCGGGTCAGCAGGTGCGCGCGGCCGGCCGGGCTGTCGGTGCGGAACGGGGCGCCGCCGCTGCCGTTGGACGCCGCCCCGACCATCACCGAGGCGTCGCTGGGCGGCAGCAGGGCGGTCGCGCTGTCCACCACGTCGGCCACGATGCAGGTGATGTTGTCCGGGCCGCCACCGCGGATGGCCAGCTCGACGAGCTGCAGGACGACCTCGTCGAGGTCCTCGACCTTGGCCAGCGTCCGGTGCAGCGTCTCCTCGCTGACCACCCCGGACAGCCCGTCCGAGCAGAGCAGGTACCGGTCGCCCAGCCGGGCCTCGCGCAGTGACAGGTCCGGCTCGACGTCAGCCCGGCCGTCCAGCGCGCGCAGCAGCATGGACCGCTGCGGGTGGGTGGCCACGTCGTCGGGGCTGATCCGGCCCTCGTCGACCAGCGTCTGGACCAGCGTGTGGTCGTGCGTGATCTGGTGGAACTCGCCGTCGCGCAGCAGGTACGCGCGGGAGTCGCCGATGTGCACCAGGGCCACCCGGGAGCCAGACCAGAGCATGGCGGTCAGCGTGGTGCCCATGCCCTCCAGCACCGAGTCGGCCACCACCATGTCGTGCAGCGTGTGGTTCGCGTCCGTGACCGCGTCGGCCAGCGCGTCCAGCAGGTCGTTGCCGGGGGCGTCGTCATCCAGCCTGGCCAGGGCCGAGATGGCCGCGGCGCTGGCTACCTCGCCCGCGGCATGGCCGCCCATGCCGTCCGCGACGGCCAGCAGACGCGGCCCGGCGTACGCCGCGTCCTCGTTCCCCTCCCGGAGAAGACCGACGTCCGAGCGAATCGCGTACCGGAGTGCAAGTGTCATCTGCGCAATTCCAGAACGGTCTTGCCGATGCGGATCGGCACGCCTGTCGGCACCGGGGTCGGCTGGGTCACCTTCTGCCTGTCGAGGTAGGTGCCGTTGGTTGACCCGAGGTCCTCAACGATCCATTGACCGTCTTGTGGGAACAGCCGGGCATGTCGGCTCGAAGCGTAGTCATCGTTGAGCACTAGCGTGGCGTCATTTGACCGACCGATGGTGATTTGCTGCTCAGTAAGGGCCAGGCTGGTCCCGGCCAGCGCGCCCGCGGTCACCAGCAGGCGCTGCGGATCACCGCGCCCGGCCCGTGGTGGCTTGGCCGGCCGGGGGCGGGTGGTCTGCCGCTGCCGCTTCTGCTTCCGTGGCGCCTGGCCGAACAGGTCCGTGCGCACTACACCCACCGCCGTGATTACAAAAAGCCACAGGACCGCCAGAAAGGCGAGCCTGATCAGGAGGAGGGTCAGCGTGCTCATCGGCTCATGTGTCCTTGGGTGCCTCGCCATTGCGGCCTGAGGGGTTAGGGGCGGGGTTCGGGGTCGGGAAAGCTCAGCGGGTAACGGTCAATAGATACCGTCCCTGCGGAACACCAGTGTCGTCCGGCCGAGCGTGACCTGGGTGCCGTCAGCCAGTGTCACGCGGCGCACCGGCTGGCCGTTCACGAACGTGCCGTTGGTCGAGCCCAGGTCGACGAGGACCACCTCACCGTCTTCGACCCGCAGCTCGGCGTGGTGCCGGGAGACGCCCGGATCGACCAGCCGCAGATCGCAGTCGGTGCCCCGGCCCAGCATGGTGACCGGCGCGTTCAGCTCGTAGGTGCGCTGGCTGCTGCCGTCGGGCCCGGGTTCGGGGCCGGACACCAGCAGCCGCGGGCGGCCGCCGAACGTGCCGGGCGGGCGCGGCAGGTCGCTGGCGGGGCGGCGGATCTCGCCACCCTCCACGGTGGTGCCGCGGATCACCCCGGACCGGATCCGGAACGTCCCGGTGGTCAGGTCCGGGACACCCTCAAAGCGCATCCGCACCGGCCCTACGAAGGAGTACCCCTGCTCCCTCGCGTGCTCCCGGGCCAGTGTGGCTAGTTCCACACCGAGACTGTCCGCGTAGACCTCGAGGCGGTCGAAGTCGGTCTCGGCGATCTCGACCACGAAGTCGTTCGGCACCAGGGTCCGGCCCTGGGCGACGATCGCGGCCCGGTCATCCATCTCGCGCTGAACCGCGCTGGCAACCTCCACTGGCTGCAGCTCGGACTTGAACGCCCGCGCGAAGGCACCCTCGACCATGCCTTCGAGCCTGCGCTCGAAGCGCTGTAGAACTCCCACCGCGGGGTACCTCCTTCCCCTATCCGCATCCGATGGTATCGGCGCTCGGGGTGCTCTCGCGGACGTGCTAACCTGACTCACTGCGTAGGGCGGGTGGCGGAACGGCAGACGCGCACGGTTCAGGTCCGTGTGTCCGAAAGGACGTGAGGGTTCAAATCCCTCCTCGCCCACAGGTTGTACTGATGATCAGCGGCTGGTGGTCAAGCATGCTGGCCTGCAAGCTTATGCGGGGATGCGCGATGCGCGTGGGGTCTTCGCAGGTCAGCGACTGCACTGTTACCACGGGGCAATCATGTGCCCGGGTTTCGCCAGGCCAATCCTGTGTCCGCTGACCTGATCGCGGATATCACGGTCGTCGGGGCGGGCGCGCTCGGGCTCAGTACCGCGCTGCATTGTGCGCTGGCCGGCCGGTCGGTGATCGTGCTGGACCGCCGGGAACCCGGCTCGCAGGCCTCCGGCCGGGCCGCTGGCCTGTTCAAATCCGTGCAGGGCGATGAGCTTCGCACGTTCCTGGCCCGGCGCAGCATCGAGAAGGTGCGCTCGTTCCCGGACTGGGCCGGGGTCCCGCTGGACGTGGCCACGCCGGGCAGCCTGCTGGTGGCGCACAGCCCGGGGCACAAGGCGCTGCTCGCCGCGGAGGCCGGGCAGTCCCGCCGGTGGGGCGTCCAGCTGGCCGAGATCAGCCCGGGCGAGGCGGCCGAGCGGACCGCCGGTTACTACCACGCCGCCGGTGACGAGCACGTCGTCTGGTGCCCGGAAGATGTGTATATCGAGGAACCGGGCTGGCTGGTCGCCGCCTACCTAGCCGCCTGCCAGCGGCTCGGGGTTCAGGTGCTGGCGGGCGAGGAAGTCACCGCGATCCGGCTGGACGGCGGGCAGGTGACCGGGCTGGAGACCACCGGCCGGATGGTGCGCACGGCGGACGTGGTCGACGCAGCCGGCGCCTGGGTACGCCAGGTCGGCGAACTGGCCGGCGCGTGGCTGGCGGCCGCGCCGGTGCGGCACCAGCTGCTGGTGACCGAGCCGCTGCCGGACGTCGCGCCCAGCACGCCAATTACCAGAATTCTGGATTTTGCCGTGTACCTGCGGCCAGCCCGTGGCGGGCTGATGATCGGCGGGTTCGAGGCCGACCCACTGCCGGTCGACCCGCGCGGCCAGCCGCCCGGCTTCGACACCGACGCGGTGCCGCTGGACCTGGGCGTGCTGCGCCGGATGGCGGATCAGGTCGCGGGCCTGGTCCCGGCGGCCGGCCAGGCCGGCGATGGGACCCGGGTGGCCGAGCACCGCGGTGGGCTGTTCACGATGAGCCCGGACGGCCGGTTCCTGGCCGGGCCGGTGCCCGAGGTACCCGGGCTGTGGGTGGCCAGCGGCTGCAACGGCTCAGGTTTCTCCTCGTCCCCGGCGCTCGGCGAGGCGCTGGCCGGGTGGATCACCACTGGTACTGCGCCGGGCGGCCTGGCCGAGCTGGCCCCGTCCCGGTTCGGCCGCCTGGCCGACCAGGACCTGATCGAGCGGGGCTGCTGGCAGTACGCGCATTACTACGACCCACTGGCCGGGAACTGACCGCACTGCGGCTCAGGCTTGCATGGTGACCTCGTAGGTTTCCCGCTGCAGTGGTGTGAGCCCGGTCGCGGGAGCCGCCTGGGGAGGTCAGGGCACCACGATGACGGGGCAGTGCGCGTGCCGGGCCAGCCACCCGGGCACCGAGCCGGCCAGCTGGTGCCAGAGCCGCCTGGGCGCGCCGATGACCAGCGCGTCGGCGTGGAACTCATCGGCCGCGGCGGCCAGTTCCCGGGCCGGGCTGCCCTGCCGGGTCACGATGCAGACGTCCAGGCCGGTGCGGTCGCACACCTCGTCCAGTTCGGCCAGCAGCCAGCGGTGCGTCTCCTTGCTGTCCCGGACCGGCGCGATGACCTGGCCGGTCAGCGGCTCACAGAACAGTGCCGGGCTGGTGATGTACGCGACCAGCAGGGTGCGGCCGAGCCGCCGGGCCATTCCGGCCGCGTAGGCCAGCGCGTTCCGGCTGGCCGCCGATCCGTCGTAGCCGACCACGACCGGGTGGTCGGCCTCAGTCAGCGGCTGGAGGGCGGCCAGCTTCCCGGCGCAGTCGGCCGGGTCCGCCTGGTCCGCTCCGGTCGCCGGCGCTTCCGGCTGGGCCTGCGCCGCCGGCTCCGGCTGGGCTGGCTGTGGCGCGCGCTGGTCCGGCCGCCGCCACTGTGGCCAGGGCGGCCGGGGCCGGTCAGGCCGGCCCGGACGGGGCTGAGGCTCTGCCTGGTCCATGGCTTCTCATCCTCGTGAATCCATGTCGGCTCACCGATCCTAGCTACCGCAAGCTCTGTTAGTTTTGCTTAAACAACTAACCCAGGTCATCCCATCCCAGCAAGGGGTTCTGGGTTATCCAATACCCTCGAGGGCGGCAATGTTGCGCCTATCGGCCCGGCCGGCGTGCCGGCCTGCCCCGGGTACCCCGGCCTGGGGTGGCCAAACAACCCGCCCGGACCAGGCAGAATCGTTGTTGTGCCAGAACTTCCAGAGGTCGAATCGCTCGCCGTCTTCCTGCGTGAGCATGCCTCCGGGCGGGTCATCGACCGGGCCGACAGCGCGGCCATCTCGGTGCTCAAGACGTACCGGCCGGACCTGACTGAGCTGCACGGCCGGGTGATCGGGGCAGTCTCCCGGCACGGCAAGTTCCTCGACCTCACCGCCGACGGCCCGGCTGGCACCCCGGCCGACGGCCCGGCTGGCGACCGGGCCGACGGCTCGGCTGGAGACAGGCCGCTGCACTTGGTCATCCACCTGGCCCGGGCCGGCTGGCTGCGCTGGCGCGAGGACCTGCCCACCCAGCCACCAGGGCCGGGCAAGGGCCCGCTCGGCTTCCGGCTCCGCTTCACCGACGGCACCGGGTTCGACCTGACCGAGGCCGGCACCAAGAAGCGGCTCGCCGTCTACCTGGTCACCGACCCGGCCGAGGTGCCCGGGGTGGCCGCGCTCGGCCCGGATCCGCTGGCCGACTCGTTCACCGTGCCCGCGCTGGCCAAGATGCTGGCCGGGCGGCGGACCCAGATCAAGGGCGTGCTCCGCGACCAGAAGATCATCGCCGGGATCGGCAACGCCTACTCGGACGAGGTGCTGCACGCCGCCCGGATGTCCCCGTTCCGGCTGGCCGGCAGCCTGACCGACGACGAGGTGGCCGGCCTGCACGCGGCGATCGTCAGCACGCTGCGCGAGGCGGTGGACCGGTCGGCCGGCCTGGCGGCCGGCGAGCTGAAGGCGGAGAAGAAGTCCGGGCTGCGGGTGCATGGCCGGACCGGCCAGCCCTGCCCGGTGTGCGGCGACACGGTGCGCGAGGTGTCGTTCGCGGATTCCGCGCTGCAGTACTGCGCCACCTGCCAGACCGGTGGCAAGCCGCTAGCCGACCGGCGGATGTCCCGGCTGCTTCGCTAGCCGGGACATCCGCACGGGCCCACCTGCCGGCGGTTCAGTTGACCGGCGCCCCCGAGACCGGCTGCGCGGACTGGCTGGTGCCGAACACCACGCCGAGCTCGGCCCAGCGGGTGGCGCCGCACGGGCTCTGCCGGGAGAACGTGCCGGACACCTGCTTGCCGAAGTACGTGCCGGACACCCGGGCGGAGCCGGTCTGCGTCCCGGCCGGGATCATCGGGCACATGATGCCGCGCGGGATCGGCGCGAACGGGTTCTTGGCCGCCAGCAGCTGGCGGCAGGCGGCCTGGGCATGCGGATGCGTCCCGCCCACCGGGTCACAGGTCAGCGTCCAGCGCTGTGGCTTGGCGCCGGGGTGCGCCCGGACCACCACGGTGAGCGAGACCTTGGCGGCCGGGCTGTGGCTGGGGGATGAACTGGGGGCAGCGGCGGAGCCGGTGGGCGCCGCAGCGCTGCCGCAGGCGGCCGCCGCGAGCAGGCTCAGCAGGGCCAGCAGCAGGTATCCGGCGGCTAGCTGCCGGTGCCGCGAGGGAAATGTCATGCACATGTGACGCGGCGGGCGGCCGTCCGGTTCCAGCCAGCTGGCCGCCCATGCCCCGCTGGCTGCCACCAGGCTCACCGGCCTAACGGCACCCAGCCCTTCACAGCCGCACCACGGGCACCGTGCGGTCCAATTCTGACCTTTTGCGGAGTTTCCGGCATAGCGCCGTGCCAAAAGGAGCAGCGCCGTACCCCGCTGTCACCCGTCGCATCTGGATAACGCACCTGGTAGACGCGCGTGCCAGCGGGCACGCCGATTATGGGCTAGGCCATATCGCCTAGTCAGCAGTAATACATTGCCTTAATTACTTATTAGAAAGAATACTGTGTGTGTTCCATTGCAGGCTTCCGCCCGGACAGGTTAGAAAGTGAGGGTATATCGCCTGAGGGGCCGGGCGGATTCCCGTACGGGGGAGCATCGGCAGGTGCTGGGAAGGAATTCTCATGGCTGCGTCACGTCTTCGTTCGTTGCTGCCTGCACGCAGGCCCGGCCGCGGAGCGGCGGCCGCGCTGGCCACCCTGGCCGGCTGTGCGGCGGCCGTGGCCCTGGCTGGCCCGGCCAGCGCCGCCAGCCATCCGGGTGACCGGTACAACGTCGGCGCCACCCACTCGCCTCAGTTGCTGGCCGAACTGGCCGGCCCGCCCGTCGCCGTCACACCGCCGGTCAGCAACACGCCCGCCCAGCCGGCCTTCCGGCAGGGCGTCGACGTGGCCGCCTTTCAGCATCCCAACGGCGCGGCCATCAACTGGCGGAAGGTGGCCCGATCCGGGATCAGCTTCGCCGCGGTCAAGGCCACCGAAGGCACCTACTACCGGAATCCCTACGCACTCAGCGACATCAAGGCCGCGCGGGCGGCCGGGCTGTCGGTCGGCGCGTACGCGTTCGCCATCCCGAACGGGAACGGCGGCCGCCGGGGTGCGGTGGCGCAGGCCGACTACATCGTCAGCTATCTGGGAACGTTCGCCGCCAGCGTGCCGGTCATGCTGGACATCGAGTTCAACCCGTACTCTGGCGGCCTCTGCTACGGGCGCACCCCGGCCCAGATGGTGAGCTGGGTGGCGCGGTTCAGCGCCGAGATACAGGCCAGGACGGGCCGGGCGCCGTACATCTACACCCCGCAAGGGTGGTGGAACCCCTGCACCGGCGGCAGCGCGGCGCTGCGCAACAACCTGCTGTGGGTGCCCAACTACACCACCGCGGCCACCCCCGCCATTCCGTCTGGCTGGACGACGTGGCGGATCTGGCAGTACACCAGTTCCGGCACGGTGCCCGGGATCCAGGACCCTGGGTTCACCGACCTGGACCGGCTGGCGCGCGGCGTCACCTCGCTCGGACCCTGACCGGCGGGCCTGGGTAACACCGGGCCTGGCGGTCCTGGCCAGCAGTGGCAGATCAACCCGGCCGGGGTCGGCGACGTTGCTCACCGCTGATTGCCCGGCCTGCGCCCCGGCTTGATGGCACCATGAGGTGGTGGCCCTGGACCAGCAAACCGGACAGAACCGGGTGGATGCGACTGCGCGCGCGGTGGTGGAAAGCGCTGCCGACGCGATCGTCGCGTTCAGCACGGACCGCTCGGTACTGCTGTGGAACCCGGCCGCGGAGCGGATGTTCGGCTGGCCCGCGGCCGAGGTGCTCGGCCTGGAGCCGCCGATCATCCCGGAGGAACTGCAGGCCGAGCACAACGCGGTGCTGGAGCGCGTCCGCAGCAGTGGCGGCCAGATCTCCTTCGCCACCCGGCGGGCGTGCAGCGACGGCACGCTCATCGACCTGCGCATCGACACCAGCCCGCTGACCGGCCGGGACGGCGAGATGCTGGGCTGGGTCAACGTGTGCCACCGGATCGGCGCGGAGGAAGCGGCCCGGTACCAGATGGCGCAGCGGGCCCGGGTGGTGCGCCGGCTCGGCGACGTGGTGGCCGACATGAACGCGCAGCGCGACCTGGAGGCCGTGCTGGACCGGATCGCGGCCAGCCTGCGCGAGCTGACCGGCGCCGACGCGGGCGGCTTCGTCCTCATCGAGGAGGACAAGCTGCGCCTGGTCAGCATGGACGGGCTGCCCGGCAGCCTGCGCGGGCGCACCGCCGACCTGGAGTCCAGCCTGGTCGGCCAGCTGATGCGGTCCGGCCGGACGGTGATGATGACGACCGGCGAATCAGGCGAGTTCGACGACCTGATCTGGTCCGCGCTGCCCGGCCTGCACACGATCGCGCTCAGCCTGTCGCACGTCGCGGGCCGCCCGTACGGCGGCCTGTACGCGCTGTACAGCGGGCGGAAGGTCGGGCACGTCGAGCTGGAGCTGCTCGAACTGATGGCCGGGCACGCCAGCGTGGCGCTCAGCAACGCAATGGCGTTCGAGGAGCTGATCCGGCAGCGGGCCCACGAGCGCGCGGTCATCGACGCCAGCGCGGACGGTATCGCCGTGCTGGACAGCACCGGGCTGATCCGGCAGTGGAACCCGTCCGCGCACGACCTGACCGGCCTGTCGGCCCGGGAGGTCACCGGGCGGCCGCCGCCGTTCCCGGTACCCGAGCCGGGCGGCGGCAAGCTGACCCACCGGCTGTCCAGTGGCCGCTGGCTGGACGTGCTGTGCAACGACCTGGACGGCCGCGACGAGCGGGTCATCGACTTCCGCGACGTGACCGCGGCCAAGGAACTGGAGGAGGCCAAGGACCTGTTCCTGGCCACCACCAGCCACGAGCTGCGCACCCCGATCACCGTGGTGCAGGGCTTCGCCAGCACGCTGGCCCGGCGCTGGGACAACCTGGCCGACCCGGAGCGGCGCACCGCGGTGCAGACCATCGCCGACCGCGCCGGTGTGCTCAGCCGCCTGGTCGAGCAGCTGCTGCTCGGCTCGCGGGCCGGGGCCGACCAGCTGACCGTCACCAACGGGCCGTTCGACCTGGCCGCCCTGCTCCGCGGCACGGTCATGGCGTTCCGCCCGCTGTCCGAGGCGCACACGCTGTCCGCGGACATCCCGGACGGGCTGCCGCCCGCCTACGGCGACCCGATGGCCACCGACATCATCGTCGGCCAGCTGCTGGAGAACGCGTTCAAGTACTCGCCGAACGGCGGCTCGGTCAACGTGGCCGCCCGGCAGGCCGGGGCGTGGATCGAGATCAGCGTCGAAGACGAGGGGATCGGCATCGCCCCCGGCGACCACGAGCGGATCTTCGAGCGGTTCGTCCAGGGCGAGACCGGCGACCGGCGCCGGTTCGGCGGCATCGGCCTCGGCCTGTACATCGTGCGCCAGCTGGCCCGGGCCCAGGGCGGCGAGGTGACCGCCGCGTCCCGGCCGGACGGCGGCACCTGCATGCGGCTCCAGCTCCGCCCGGCCGCCGCCGAGGCCTAGCCGGGCCCGCGGCGGGCGCGCCGATGCCAGCCAGGTCCGGCGGGCTGGCCGGAGCACCGGCCTGGGCGTGGAGTTCGACGTGTACTGGCTGTCGCCAGACGAAATGGAACGCCAGGTGACCAGCGCCGGCTTCGCCACCGTGTTCTGGGCCGGGCGCCCGGCCCAGGGTGCGGAGGGCTCCCCGCAGGGGTATCTGCTCGCGGTCAGGGCCAGCTAGTCGCCGGCGGGCGCCGCGGTCTCCGCCAGTTCGCGGAACCGCCGCTCGCTGCCCGACGCCTCCAGGTAGTCGTCCAGGATGCCGGGCACGTCGTCGCCGGCCTTGACGATCTGGCCCTTCTCCAGCCAGATGACCCGGTTGCAGGTCTCGTAGATCTCGCTCAGCTGGTGCGCGACCAGGAACACGGTGCCTGCCTGCTCGCGCAGCTCGTCGATCCGGGCGTGGCTCTTCCGCTGGAACTCGGCGTCCCCGGTGGCCAGCGCTTCGTCCACCAGCAGGATGTCGTGGCTCTTGGCCGACGCGATGGCGAAACGCAGCCGGGACCCCATGCCGGTGGAGTACACCTTCATCGGCAGGTTGATGAAGTCGCCGACCCCGGAGAAGTCCACGATCCGCGGCTTGGCCACCGTGGTCTCCTGCTTGGTCATGCCCATGGCCAGGCAGCCGAGCACCACGTTGCGCTCACCGGTGAGGTCTTCGAGCAGCGCCGCGTTCACGCCCAGCAGCGCAGCGTTGCCGTCGGTGTACACCGCGCCCTGCTCCGCGGGCAGCAGCCCGGCGACGGCCCGCAGCAGAGTGGACTTGCCCGACCCGTTCCGGCCGATGACCCCGACCGCGTCGCCCCGGTAGGCCACGAAGGACATGCCGCGGAGCGCGTGCACCTCGCGGATCGACGGCCGCCGCTGCCGCTTGACCATGCGCAGCAGCGCGGAGGCGGCGGTGCCCCGGTCGGCGTTAGTGCCGTACACGCGGTACACCACATGCAGGTCTTCCACGACCACCATCGGCTGCTCAGCCACGGCCGTACCTCGCCTCCGCGCGCCAGAAGAACAGGAAGCCGACGATGGCCACCACCAGGGCCCAGCCCGTCCCCCACAGCCACAGGCTGGGGATGCTGGGCAGCGTGGAGGGATGACAGTACGCGCTGTAGCTCACGTAATGCGGGTTGCCGGGGAAGGTCCGGTACAGCAGGCACTTGGCGTGGTTGTACGGCTGGGCGCCGGGCAGCGCGTCCCGGTACTCGGCCAGCAGCGCCCATCTGACCAGCGTGATGTAGACCGCGGCCGGGTTGATCTGCAGCAGGTACGCGAGCGTCGGGTGGTCGTGCAGCTTGCCCGAGAGCGTCAGGGACAGGGTCTGCAGGCTGAACAGCACGCCCGAGGTGTACATCCAGGTCCGCACGATGAACGGGAGGAGCTGGCTGACGTCGTCGATGCTGGCGCCCCAGCGGGCCAGGATGAACCCGCAGCCGATGTTGAAGATGCTCTGCAGCGCCAGCACCGGGATGATGAACAGCCAGTACGGGGTGACCGGCTCCCCGGCGATGACCACGATGACGAACAGCACGGCGAAGGACAGGACGAGCTGCTGCAGCTCGATCAGCACGTAGCCGAGCGGCAGGCAGCCGCGCGGGAAGGGCAGCGCCCGGATCAGCGGCAGGGTTTCCCTGATCACCGTGGAGCAGGTGATGAACGTCCGCTGCGTGAAGTTGAACACGAACACGCCGGTGACCAGGAAGGAGACATAGTCCGGCACGCCACGGTTGGTGCCCAGCAGTATGCCGAAGATCAGGTAGTACACGCCCGCGTTGAGCAGCGGGGTGAGCACCTGCCACAGCTGGCCGAGCCGCGCTTCGGTGTACATCGCGATGTTGCGCGCGGTGGCGAAGCCGGTGACGAAGTGCCGCCGCTGCCAGATCTCCACGATGTAGCTGCGCAGCGGCGGGACCACCGCGGTCTGCTTGAGCCCGTGGCCGAGCGCCAGGTCACGAAGTGACCCGGGCGGGATCAGGTGGTTGTCCTCGGGACGGTCGTCGGTCGCAGTTCCCGCGCCGTCCTCGACCACCACCGCGCCGCTCAGCATGCCCGGCGCGCTCAGCCGGCCGTCGTGTTTCACGACCGCGAGCCTATGGCGCGATAAGGGTCCCGCGGGTGCGCTCCGGGGCATCCCGGCCACCCGGAGCGGCCTGGCCCCGGCGCAGCCGGTGAGTTGTATGGGGCAACTGTCACCCTGGAAATGTACCACCGGGCCAGTTGTGCGGTACAACTATTGGGTGAACCACTCCGCCGAGGACTCCGAACTGGTCCAGCTGCTGACCCAGCTGCTGCGGGTGGTGAGCCCTGAGGGTACCGGCCCGGGCACGCCCGCCGCGGGGAACGGCCATGCGGGCGCGGACCGGCCGGACGCGGGCGCCGCTGCGGAGCCACCCGCACCCGGTGCGGCCGAGGACGGCGAGCCGGACGGGGCGGCCGAACCGGCGGTGCCGGTGCTGTCCGCCTCGGAGGCGCGCGCCCTCATCGAGCTGGTCGCGGCGCGCGGCATCTCCCAGGGCCAGCTGGGCACGCTGCTCGGCCTGGAGAAGAGCACGGTGAGCCGGCTGGCGGCCGGGCTGGAGCGCAAGGGCTGGATCAAGCGCGGGCGGGACGAGGCCAACCAGCGCTACATCCGGCTCTACCTCACCCCGGAGGGCAGCCGGGTGGCGGCCATGGTGTGGGGCACCTGGCAGTCCCGGCAGGCCCGGATCCTGTCCGGGCTGTCCGGCCGGGAGCGGGCCGGGCTGGCCGCCGGGCTGGGCGGGCTGATCCGCCAGCTCGCGGCCGAAGGGCTGCTCGCCGATGCCACCCCGGGCCGGGCTCAGCCACCGGCGGCCGACGGCGCCGGTAACGCGGACGGCGCCCCGGACGGCCGGTAGACCAGCACGCCGTCGGCCTGGTAGGCGAACCGGAAGCCGGTCAGCCGGAGCACCCGGAGCACCGGCCTGGTCTGCTGCCAGACCAGCACCCAGCCGACGTTCATCCGGCGCGCGCTGGCCGCCGCCGCGGTGAACTCCGCCGTCGTCGTGCGGTGGTGCCCGCCCTGCGCATTGAGCAGCGCCGCGTAGAACGGGTTGTGCTCGATGCCGGCCAGCGTGCTGGCCGGGATGCGGGAGATGAACGCGTCGGCCAGCGGGTGCTGGTCGGCCGTGGCCAGCACCAGCGACTCGGCCGGGAAGCTGCCGCCGATCACCGGCAGGCCGCCCCGGATGCCGAACGGCACATCCACCACGATGGACCTGGTGTGCTGCGCCGCGATCGGGCCGTCCAGCCGGGGCAGCGCGATGGGTATGGTGCCGATGCCCGCGTTCCCCGGCCAGCCGGCCTCCAGCACGGCCAGCGTCAGCACCGGGAACAGGGCCGCCCTGGCGTGCGCCCGCAGCCACTCCACCGCCGCCCCGGCCAGCAGCGCGGCGGGCACCAGGCCGAGCTCGGTGAACCGGTTCGCCTCGCGGAAATCAGCCAGCCCGGGTATCTGCACGAACCAGGTGAACGGCATGATCATCGAGACCCGCCCGCCGTGCAGGACGGTGGCGAACGGCAGGTAGCCATGCCGCCCGATCCACAGCTCGGAGCCGAGCGACAGGGCCGCGCAGCCGGCCCACAGCAGGGCCAGCGCGCGGGCGGTCCGGCGCCGCCGGCAGACGGCCGTGCCGAACAGCGCCAGCGCGGTCAGCACCGCGCCGAACGTCACCACGGCCATGCTGTACGGGCCCTGGTAGTAAAACCGGCTGACCGCGCTGAGCCCGTACTCGGCCACCCGCGGCGACGGTGCGAACAGCTGCTGCAGGGCCGCGCCCGAGGACACGTAGTTGGTGGCCAGCAGGGTGCCCCGGCTGGCCGGGATCCGGTCCGCGGTGGCCTGCTGGATCATCACCACGATCTGCGGGCTGGCCACGGCCGCCGCGGTGACCGCGGTCAGCCCCACCCGCCGCAGGCTGGCCCAGTCCTGGCGGTGCGGCAGCAGCACCAGGCCGGCCACGATGACGGCCAGCACGGCCGATTCCTGATCCGTGAGCAGCGCCGCGCCGAGCACCGCGCCCAGCGCCACGGCCGCGCGGGCCTGGCCGCCGCGGCGCAGCCGGACCGCCGCTTCCAGCGCCAGCGGCAGGAACAGCGCACCCAGCGCCAGGTTCAGCTCGTACCAGCTGCGCCAGGCCAGCACCGGCGACATTCCGAAGAACGCCCCTGCCGCGATCGCGCCGAACTGGGTGCGCAGCCAGAGCCGGGCGGCCCGGTACATCAGGTAGCAGAGCACGCCGGGACACAGGATCGACAGCAGGTTGTAGCTGACACTGGGGCCGAACGCCAGGGTCACCGGGGTCATCAGCGCGCCGGGCAGTGGCATCAGGGTGTGGTAGCCGAGACTCGCCCCGACCGGCGCGGCCAGATAACTGGTGACCCACGGGCTGGACAGGTGGGTGAGCTGGTGCGCCACCCACCAGAAGTCCCAGACGTAGCCGCCCACGTCCCGGGTGTTCGGCAGCCTGCCCCACAGGTAGCTGGCCCGGGGCCAGGTGACGGCCAGCCCGGTGACCAGGTAGCCGGCCAGCAGCACCAGATGACGGGTGCGCCGTCCAGGCCGGGCCGGAGCCGGGGCGGTGGGCTGAGCCGGGGCGGTGGGCCGAACTGGAGCCGCGGGCTGAGCCGGGGCGTCGCCCGCATGAACCATCGTCGCCCCGTTCCGGGTCCGTCACCAATTACGCCGTACTGACGCATTGATTATCGAAGCCTGCGGAACATCAGGCGGGCAATTCCACTTACAGATCTAGAATGAAATTCTTACGAATTTATTAGCGGCCGGCCGGGCGGTACACCGAAACGCCGTCCGCGCGGTAGTCGAACCGGAAACCGGTTTGACTAAGATATTGGACAAGCGCGGGATTCTTGTACCAGAGCAGCACCCAGCCAATATTCAGCCGCTGCGCGTTACGGCGGCCCGCGGCCACCTGCGCCGCGGTGAGCGGGGTGTACGAGGCCGGTATCCGGTTGAACAGCGGGAGCTTCGCGCCGGGCGCGAGCGGGGCGCTGCGGGCCGGCGGGGTGTAATGCTGGGCGTGCACGAGGTATCCATAGAATGCCTGCCGGTACATCCCGTTGATGGTGGGCTGGGGCAGCCGGGAGACATAGGCGATGGCCCGCGGGTGGCCGTCGGCGGTGGCCAGCACCAGCGCCTCGGCAGCGAATCTCCCGCCCGCCTCCGGAATGCCGCCGCGCAGCCCGAACGGCACGTCCACCACGATGGAGTGGGAGGGATCGGCGGCGATGGGTGCGTCCAGCCGGGGCAGCGCGGTCGGCATCTGGCCGACCCGCGGGTTGCCCGAGTATCCCGTCTCCAGCACGCCGAGCGCGACCACCACGGCGATCAGCGGCCGCGCGTGGTAGCGCATCCAGTCCACCGCGGCCCCGGCCAGCAGGGCCGCGGGCGCCAGGCCGAGGATGGCCAGCCGGTCCGCCTCACGGAAACTGGACAGGCCGGGGATCCGGACGAACCAGGTGTACGGCATGACCCGCGACACCGTCACCCCGTTCCAGTCCACCGCCAGCGGGACGTACTGGTGCTTGCCCACCCACAGCGAACCGCCCAGGGCGAGCGCACAGCAGGCCACCCAGAGCAGCGCGAGCCACTTAGTGTTCCGCCGCCGCCAGGCGACGACCAAGCCGAACAGGGCCAGCGCGGTCACCGTGACGCCGAACATGGGCAGGTTCTCGTTGTTCCGGCTGTGGATGAACGGCTGGGCCAGCCCGGTCAGCCCGAAGTCGGCCACCCGGGGAGTCGGGGCGAACATCCCGGGCAGCCCGATGCCGTACAGCTTGTCCGTCACGGCCAGCAGTGCGGGGTTGATGGCCAGCCCGCCGCGGGCCGCCTCCTGCCCCATCGAGATGAGCTGCGGGATGGAGACCACGGCGGTGACCCCGGCGGCAAGCGCGGCCGGCCACAGCCGCCTCCATACCGGAGCGGCGCGCCGGCCGGGGGTTCCGGGGGGTCGCCCTCCCGGGTCAGCACTGGGCGCAACACCCAGGGCAGCAGCACGCACAGGGTGAGGATGGCGCATAGCACCGCGGACTCGGAGTCGGTCAGCACCGCCGCGCCCAGCCCCACGCCGAGCAGCACCGCCTGGCGCACCCCGGGCGAGCGGCGCAGCCGCACCGCCAGTTCCAGCGTGATCGGCAGGAACAGCGCGCCGGCCGCGATGTTGATGTGGTACCAGTCCTCCTGGCTCAGCATGGCCGACAGGCCGAAGGCGGCGCCCGCCGCGATCGCCCCGGTCTGCGACCGGAGCCAGAGCCGGGCCGCCCGGTACATGGCGTAGCTGGACAGCCCGGGCACCAGGATGACCAGCAGGTTGTATGACGCGCTCGGCCCGAACAGCAGGGTGACCGGAGTGAAGATCAGCCCGGGCAGCACCATCAGCGAGTGATAGCCGAGCGACACTCCGACCGGCGCCGCCATGTAGTGCGTGAACCATGGGTTGCCGAGGTGGCTGACCTGCCGGGCGACCCACCAGAAGCCCCAGACGTAGGAAGCCGAGTCCCGCGACGAGGGCAGCTGGCCGGCTAGGTAGGTGGCCCGTGGCCAGGTCACGGCCACGCCCGCGGCCAGGTAGCAGAGCAGCAGGATGATGTGGCCGACGGCTGGGTGCAGGCTGCGCAGCCGCCGCCACGCGGTACCCGACATATGTCGGGTACCGGCGGCCGGGGTGCCGCCTGGCTGCGTCCCCTCCCCGGCTGGCTGCGCTGGGGCCCGGTCGGCAGTCAGCGGGTCATGACCCGCTCGCTCCATCGGTTCACCCCGTCCAGTGTTCTCGGCCTGGGCCTGGCCATGCAGGCCCGCGCCGCCGCGGAACGCAGGGAACCGGGCCGCCCCCCGCGACCACTTTGTGCTTACGGCGACATCAGTGCCACTCATGTTAAACGGGATTGCATCCGGACTGCGCCCGAATGGTGCTCGGCCACTGGCCAGCGCGCCCGCCCGGGGCCAGTTCCGCGCCGAGCTGCGCAGCGGGGGGTCGTCCCCCCGGCCAGCACCGTTAGGTTGTGGGCGGCTGGCCGACTACCTCGGCCAGGATGCTGAACGTCGGGCATGGCCAGCGCCACATGCAGCTCCGGCAGCGCCGGACCGGGCTGGCCGGGTCGGTGCTGATGCCGCCGGCATCCAGCGGCTGGTGCAGGTCGATCAGCCGCACGGTCAGCTCGCTGAACCGGAGCATCTGCTCCCGCGCCTCGGCCAGGAAGGTCAGGTCGCTCGCGCTCATCCGGGCCGTTACCGGCACCACGCCGTCCCGGTTCACCAGCTGGCCGTAGTGCCTGCTGCTCTGCAGCCAGGACGAGGCAGCCAGCGCCCGGTCGCTCAGCCCGCCCATCTCCTCCCGGATCTGGTCGCGCTGCCGGTCCTGATCCGGCGCCCAGGCCGGCGACGGGGCCCGGGGCGGCTCGGGTTCGGTGGCCTCGGGCCGGGGCCGCGGCTGGAACAGGTCCCCAGCCAGCGGTGCAGACAGCGGCGCCGGCGCCGCCGACGGCACGTCGGGCAGCGGCCGCAGTCGGGCCGGCTGTGGTTCTGACTGCTCGGGCAACGGATACATCCGGGGACCCACCTCGCAGGTGCTGGGTACGTCCCCTCCAGCTTGACGCACAATTGCCCGGTCCGCCTGTGGTTTCGCTGTGTGCTCTGAGTAAGGATCTGGTCCTGGCGCGCGCAGGGCGGTAGGGTGCGGCTCGTGGAGCTAAAGGTCTCGAGCCGTACTGAAGGTGATCGCGTCATCGTCGCCCTGTCTGGCGAAATCGACCTGTACACAGCTCCCCGGCTGCAGAGTCAGCTGGCCCAGGCGCTGAATACCGAGCATGCGGTGCGCCTCGTGGTGGACATGTCCGGGGTCGACTTCTGCGACTCCACCGGCATGAACGTGCTGCTCGCCGCGCAGCGGCTGGCCCGTGAGCACGGTGGCAACGTCGAGCTGAGCGGGCCCCGGCCGGCGGTGAAAAAAATCCTCCAGGTGACCGGGCTTGAGTCGGTGTTCACCGTGGTGGAGGACGGCGCAGCCGTTTCCGGCCAGTAATCCCGCCGTCCGGGGATCGCCGCATGCCGCCGCGCGGTGACGTCGCCATCGTCATTCCGGCCAAGAACGAAGCCGTCCGGATCCAGGCCACGGTGACGGCCGCTGCCGGGGTACCCGGTGCGGACCTGGTCGTGGTGGTGGACGACGGGTCACGGGACGGCACCGCGGCGGTGGCGGAGAGCGCGGGCGCGATCGTGCTGCGCCATTCCCGGAGCCGCGGCAAGGGCGCCGCACTGGAGACCGGCGCCGAGGCGGTCCGGCTGCTCGAGCGTAACGACCATTCGCAGGCCCGCTACCTGCTCTTTCTCGATGGCGATCTGGGTGAGTCGGCCGGCTGCGCGGGCGCCCTGGTGCAGCCGGTCCGGGACGGCCAGGCGGACATGACGATCGCGGTGTTCAGCGACCGGGTGCGGGCCGGCGGGCACGGCTTCGTGATCGGCCTGTCCGGGGCGGGCATCAGGCGGGCCACCGGGTGGGCGCCGGCCCAGCCGCTGAACGGCCAGCGCTGCCTGACCCGGGCCGCGTTCGAAGCGGCCCGGCCGCTGGCCGCGGGCTGGGGCGTGGAGACCGGGCTCACCATCGACCTGCTCCGGCAGGGCTTCCGGGTCACCGAGGTCGAGGTGCCGATGGCGCACCGGGCCACCGGCACGGACTGGCAGGCTCAGTTGCACCGGGCCCGCCAGTTGGCCGGAGTGGCCCGCGCGCTGGCCGCCCGCGACCCGCGGGCGCAGGCCGCGCGCCACGCGCTGCACCGCCCGCGCCAAAGGGGGCGCGCCGCCGACTGATGAGGAGCGAGGAAGCGAGGCACGAGCGACCGAGCGACGAGGGAAGGAGGCGGCTCTAAAGCGCCCCCGGAGGCGCAAAGAAACACCTCGTTCAGGCGGATCGTTCGGTGTTTTCTTCCGGGCCGATGCCGTGCCGGAGCAGCAGATCTTGCAGACGGCGCACCTCGTCGCGGAGCCGGTCGATCTCCCGGCCGAGCGCGGCCACATCGGTGCCGGCCGACCAGTCCGCGATCAGCCGCTCGCGCTCGGCGATGAGCTGCTTCTCGGCGCCGCGCGCGGTGGCCGCCTGCGCGGCGTCGCCCGCGTCCAGCGCGGCGTCCTTGTCCAGCCGGGCCTGGGCGATCCGCAGGTCGTAGTCCC
Source organism: uncultured Actinomycetes bacterium (assembly GCA_963814645.1). GTDB lineage: Bacteria > Actinomycetota > Actinomycetes > Streptosporangiales > Streptosporangiaceae > RYN-230. The sequence continues at coordinate 706,097 of CAWFDX010000001.1, forward strand.
GGATCCCAGGCGGCACGACCGGCTCACCGGGCGCCTCCGGCTGGCCGGACAGCTCGGCCAGGTGCTCGCGGATGGTGTCCGCGTCCGCGCCGAGCCGGGACAGCACCTGGCCGGCCACACCTTGGCCCTCGCGGAGCAGGCCGAGTAGCAGGTGCTCGGTGCCGATGTACATGTGATCGAGCTGGCGGGCCTCGCGCAGCGAGAGCTGAAGTACTTTCTTGGCCCGCGGGGTGAACGGGATGCGCCCATGGGGCACCTGCTGGCCGCGGCCAATGATGTCGAGTACTTCCTGCCGGGCCGCTTCCGTGCTGACCCCAGCGGCCCGCAGCGCCCGGGCCGCTTCCCCGTCGCCCTGCCGGAGCAGGCCGAGCAGCAGGTGCTCGGTTCCGACATAGCCGTGGTGCAGTGACCGGGCTTCCTCCTGGCTGCCCACCACCACTGCGCGCGCGCCGGGACTGAACCGCTGGAACGGTGATCCCTTGCGGCGGCCGGACTTGCTCCGGCCGGGCAGCCATCCGGACATCGGTGCCTCCTTGATTGATGATTGGGAGAGCCGGGGCCCCAGCCAGGCGGCCAGGCCGGCCACATCCAGGCGGCCGCTGCCGAGCGCGGCGACCACCTCGCGCACCGCCTCCGGCGGGTCGAGATCGGCCTGCCAGCCGTTGATGGCCAGGAAGGTGGTGGCCGCGGCCACCGCGACCGGGCCGGTATCCCGGTCCCAGGGGCGGTGCCGGATCAGCGCGGCCAGCAGCGCGGCCGCCGCGAGTGCCGGGTCGCCGCTGTCCGCGGCCTGGGCCGCTTCGGACACCGCGGTCTGCGCCGCGCTCAGGTCGAGCCGGTCCAGCGCGGCCTGGCTGTCCAGGCCCAGCGTCTTCCCGGCGATGACGACCAGGTCGGCCACGTCGAGCGGGTTCACCGGTCGTCCCGGAGCATCTGCAGGATGCGCTGGTGCCGGGCCAGGTTGTCCTCCAGCAACTGGATGAACTTCTTGTCCCGCTGCCGCGCCGTGACCAGCGTGGTGATCGCCTCGCGCACCACGTCGGACACCGAGCGTCCCTCGACCTCGGCTACCGCTTCCAGCCGCTCGGCCAGCTCCGGGTCGAGCCGGAGCACCATGTTCTTCGTCCGCACCAGCCCTCCCAGTAGCTATCATGATATCACGGTATCACAAGTGGCCGGTGCGGACCAGCCCGGGTAGCTGGGGCGCTGGTAACCTACGCCAGGTGCGGTACGCATACCTGGGGCCTGAGGGCACCTTCACCGAGGCGGCGCTGCTCGCCTTCGACGCCGCCGCGGCGGAGCAGGCCGTGCCGTGCGTGAGCATCCAGGCCACCCTGGAGGCGGTGCGCAGCGGCGCGGCGGAGCGCGGCATCGTGCCCATCGAGAACTCGGTCGAGGGCGCGGTCACCGCCACCCTGGACGAGCTGGCCACCGGGCCCGACCTGGTCATCTGCGCCGAGCAGCCGCTGCCGATCGCGTTTGCGCTGCTGACCCGGCCAGGCACCGAACTGGCTGATATCAAGACCGTGGGCGGCCACCCGCAGGCCCAGGCGCAGTGCCGGCGCTGGCTGGCCGGCCACCTGCCGGACGCGGCGTGGCGGCCGGCCGCGTCCAACGCCGAGGCGGCCCGCCAGGTGGCCGACGGGGAACTCGACGCCGCGCTGGCCGGCCCGTTCGCGGCCAGCAAGTACGGCCTGGCCGTGCTGGTGCCCGACGCACACGACCGGCCGGACGCGGTGACCAGGTTCGTCGTGGTCAGCCAGCCCGGCCCGCTGCCCCCGGCGACCGGGTCCGACCGGACCTCGCTGGTCGCGTTCCTCCGCGAGGACCATCCCGGGGCGCTAATGGAGATCTTGACCGAGTTCGCGGTGCGCGGGGTCAACCTGAGCCGCATCGAGTCCCGGCCGACCGGGGACGGGCTTGGCCGGTACTGCTTCTCCATCGACTGCGAGGGGCACATCGACGACGCCCGGGTCGGCGAGGCGCTGATGGGCCTGCGCCGGGTCTGCGCCGACGTCCGGTTCCTGGGCAGCTACCCGCGGCACGACGGCGGGCCGACCCAGGTCCGGGCGGGCACGTCGGACGCCGAGTTCGCGCAGGCGGCCGCGTGGCTGTCCCGGCTGCGCTACGGCCGCGTCTAGTGGTCGGCGTCTAGTGGTCGGCGGTCAGCCGGCCGGGCCTACAGGTACGGGCCGGACACCCGGCCCTGCGGCGGCGGGCCGTCGTCGCCGGGCGCCATCCCGGGCGTCATGCCCGGCGGCAGCGCGCGGCGCATCTGCTCGAGCTGGGCCCGGGCCGCCATCTGCTGCGCGAACAGCGTGGTCTGGATGCCGTGGAACAGGCCCTCCAGCCAGCCGACCAGCTGGGCCTGCGCGATCCGCAGCTCGGCCTCGCTGGGCACCTCGTCCTCCGCGAACGGCAGCGACAGCCGTTCCAGCTCGGCGACCAGCTCGGGAGCGAGCCCGTCCTCCAGTTCCTTGATCGAGCTCTGGTGGATCCCACGGAGCCGGGCCCGGCTCTTCTCGTCCAGTGGGGCCGCCCTGACTTCCTCCAGCAGCTGCCGGATCATGCTCCCGATCCGCATCACCTTGGCCGGCTGCTCGACCATCTCCATGACCGGACGCTCGCCGCTGGCCTCGCCCTCCATGGCGTCGGCGGCCATCTCCACCGGTGTGCCGTCCGGGCCGAGCACGACGACTCGGGCGCCCTGGTCTGCTTCCGGGTTCCTTTCGCTCATGGTCTTAGTCTTGCGCCTCCGCCGGGGTGCCTGGACCACCCGCCGGCCAGTTGCCTCTCTAGCACCTAGCTGGCGCCTAGTTGGCCAGCAGAATCTTCCCCACGTGCGTGCCCTCGTCGAACAGCCGGTGCGCTTGCGCCGCATCGGCCATCGGCAGCACCCGGTCGATGACCGGGCCGATCTTCCCCGCGCTGACCAGCGGCCAGGAATGCTGCCGGGCCGCCGCCACCACGGCGGCCTTCTCGGCCGGCGGCCGGGCCCGCAGCGTGGCGCCGCAGACGGTGGCCCGCTTGTGCATCAGCAGGCCGAGGTCCAGCTCGGCCCGCGGCCCGCCCTGCACCGAGATCACCACCAGCCGGCCCCAGGTGGCCAGCGCGGCCAGGTTCTTGGCCAGGTACGGGCCGCCGACCACGTCCAGGATCACGTCTGCCCCGCGCCCGTCGGTGAAGTCCAGGATGGTGGCCACGAAATCCTGGTCGCGGTAGGAGATGACCAGGTCGGCACCGAGCTCGCGGCACCGTTCCAGCTTGTCCGGGGTGCCCGCGGTGCAGGCCACCACCGCGCCGTCCGCCTTGCCCAGCTGGATCGCGAAGCTGCCCATCCCGCCCGCCCCGCCATGCACCAGGTACACCTCGCCCGCGTCGAGGTGGGCCTGCTGGTAGACAGTGCCCTGGATGGTGCACGCCGCCTCGGGCAGGCCGGCCGCGTCGGTCAGCGGGACGCCGTCCGGGACCGGCAGCAGCTGGCCCTGCGGCACGGCCACCCGCTCCGCGTAACCGCCGCCGCCGAGCAGTGCGCACACCTCGTCGCCCAGCCGCCAGCCGGTGACCCCGTCGCCGAGCGCGGAGATCCGGCCGGAGCACTCCAGCCCGGGGTAGGGCGGCGCACCCGGTGGCGGCGGGTAGAAGCCCTGGCGCTGCATCAGGTCAGCCCGGTTCACCCCGGCGGCGGCGATGTCGATGACCACCTCGCCGGGCGCGGGCACCGGGTCGGGGACCTCTGCCCAGCTCAGTACCTCAGGCCCACCGGGCTCGGTGATCACGATGGCGCGCATCGGCCTCTCTTCCGTCAGCGCGGTGCCTTTTGTCAGCGCGGTGCCTTGTTGCACGCGGGAGTAACACTACGTACCGCGCTGATGCAATGCACCGCGCCGATGGCCACAACCGCACCGCGCTGATGCGGAGAACCGGCTCAGCAGGGGGTGCGGTCGTCGGCCCCGGCCTCGATCCAGTGGTACACCGCGCCGATGCCGTCGGCCAGCCCGGTGGCTGCCCGCCAGCCCAGCTCCCGTTCGGCCAGGCCCACCGCGAGCACGCTGCGCTGCAGCTCACCAGGCCGGGCCGGGCGCAGCTGCGGGCGGAGCGGGCGGCCGGACGCGTCACCGATGATCCGGACCAGGTCCAGCACGCTGGTCTCCACCCCGATGCCGATGTTCCAGTTACCCGGCTGCCCGGTACCGGCCGCGGCCAGGAACGCCCGCACCACGTCGCCGACGTAGACATAGTCCCGGGTCTGGCTGCCGTCCCCGTACACGGACGCATCGTGCCCGGCCAGCGCGGCCGAGCAGAAGATGGGGATCACCCCGGCGTCGCCACCCGGGTCCTGCCGCGGGCCGTACACATTGGCCAGCCGGAGCACCGAGTGCCGGGTGCCGTGCAGCCGGTTGTACAGGCCGATGTACTGCTCGGCGCAGTACTTGGCGATGCCGTACGGCGATTCGGGCTGCGGCGGCACGTCCTCTGGCGAGGGCACCGGCGCGTCCCGGCCGTACAGCGCGCCGCCGGAGGACGCGAACAGCACCCGGGCACCGGTGGCCCGGGCTGTCTCCAGCACGTTGACCGTGCCGACCACGTTGACCTGCGCATCGTGTGCGGGCTCGGTGACCGAGACCCGGGCGTCGATCTGCGCGGCCAGGTGGCAGATGATGTCCGGGGCGGCCCGGGACACGATCGCCGTCAGCGACGCCGCGTCGGAGATGCTGGCTTTGTGCACGGTGACCCGCCCGTCCAACCGGGCAGGCCGCCCGGCGGACAGGTCGTCCACCACCGTCACCTCGTCGCCCCGGCCCAGGAACGCGTCGGTGAGGTGGGATCCGACGAAGCCGGCCCCACCTGTCACCAGAATCCGCATACCGGTTCCTCACCCTTCTGCCGTTATCACCCGGCCAACCTTGGCCGGGTGACCTCCCGGGGTCGCCCATCCCGGTGCGGGCGGGATTTGGCACTGGAACCGGCGAACCATATCAGTGCGACCGAAATGCCAGGTCACGCTAGGCTAGTCCTTGGTCATATCAACCGTTACCGTGACCGATGGTGGGGGCTCGGTCTGCGGCGAAGTGACTTCGCGCCCGATTCCGGACCGCTTCGCTCGGCAAGCGCTTCCGCCACGATGACCTTGAGGATCCGCCAGCCGTCAACCATGACCCGGAGATTGCTCACGCCGTGAATCCGGCAGCGTTCGTGGCTGGGTATTTCCTGCACGCGCAGGCCGGCCCGGGCGGCCCGGATATTCATCATGGTTTCTACTTCGAACCCTATGCAATTAAGGCGGAGCGTGGGCAGATGCCGGGCCCAGAACGCGTTGTACCCATAACACAGATCGGTGTACCGGGTGCCCAACGCCAGGTTCGCCAGGCCGCACAGGACCCGGTTGCCCAGCCGGCGGTACGGGGTGATGTCGTCGCTTCCGCCACTGTTGGAGAAGCGCGATCCCTTGGCGTAATCGGCTCCGGCCACTAGCGCCGCGACGAACCGGATGATCTCAGCGCCGTCGGTCGAGCCATCACCGTCGATCATCACGATTATGTCGCTGGTGCAGGCAGCGAAGCCGACCCGCAGCGCGTCGCCCTTCCCAACACCCATCTGGCGCACGATCTTGATGTCCGGGCGGCACTCCTTGGCCACCGCGACCGTGTCATCCACCGACTGCCCGTCGATTAGCACGACCTCACTGATCCAGGCGGGCAGCGAACCGAAGACCGTGGGCAGGTTCCGGGCCTCATTCTTGACCGGTATGACTACGCTGACCGTTGGGGCAAGGGCAAACGCAGCGTTGGCTAGCCGGTATTCACTCTGCGTAAGGTCTGCGATGTCATCGGCCGGGCCATTTTGGCTGACGGCGGTGAGCCGCCCCCCCTGTAGTCCCGGCGTGCTCCCCCCCGGGTACACGCAAGCGCACATGAAGTGATCCCCCCCAACTAACCTGCCGGCCACTTGTTCCGGGCACGCCGCAACCCCCTGGTGCGGGCAGCTCTCATAACCGACGGCATTTGGCCAATTACTTTTTGTAATCGAGCCGGGATACGCAGTTAGGTTACAACACGTAGCCGCGTCGCGTAAGGATGGAATTCCTTCACCCAATCGGCTGACCAGAAGTGATCACGCCCTTTGCGGTAGGAACCGCAGTGCGCCCGCAGCCGTGCTAGCCCGGAACCTTCGCCTTCCCGACAATCTGGGCAGCGGCTCATACATTTGAGGTAGGACATTTATAGTGTGGGTGGCTAATCCAGACCCAGCTAATTTAGCCGAACATTAAACTTCGCCGGCCGCCCATCAAAGGGGTCCCGGGCCCGGTTCAAGATGCTCAGGGCCTGTTCCGGCCTGGGGGGCGAGTCCACCCGTCGCGGGTGAGCGCTACCTGAAACCTTCCAGATCTGCGTGCGTTGCCGCATGATCGAGCAAGAGAGCCATGAAGCAGACAACTCCACCCGAGTTCCGACGGCCCGGCAGGCAAGCTATGAAACGGCGGCGGCGATCAGTGCAATGCTGGTGCGGGCACGACCGGGACGCCCACTCGCACTACCGCTACGGCACCGAGTGCGGGCTGTGCGGGTGCCAGCGCTGGGCGCCGCCGCGCCGGTGGCGGCCGCGGGCCTTCCGGCTGGGCCGCGAGGGCTTATGGCAGGTCACAGTCGCAACCGGGCTCAAGACTCATCGTCCCAGGACGGCGGGCGGCACCACGGCGGCGAAGATGTCCGCATACGACTGTGCCACAGCCTGCCAGGTGACTGGCGCCGAATGCAGGCGGCCGCGCAGATCCGCTGCGGTGAGTAGCCCTCGCACGAGGTCGTCAGGGCTGCCGGCCCGGACCAGAACCGCTCCGGTATAGTCAGCGACGGCTTCCACCAGCCCGCCGACTGCGGTCACCACTACGGGCAGCCCACACGCCTGGGCGATCGCGAGCGGTCCGCTGGCCGACGAACGCAGGTACGGCAACGCAACGACATCAGCACGCTGGAAGTAGCCAGCCGCCTCCTGGTCGGTCACATACCGGTTGACCAACTCAATGTCATCGCGGTAAGGGCTGCGCTCGACGAGCTCGAGGGGAAGCGTCCATCCTTCCCAAGTCTCCCCGACCACCAGTAGCTTCCATGGCAGAGCCAACTCGCGTCGGACCTGCTCGAACGCCCCGACCAGGTGTTCCAGCCCCTTGTACGGGCGGATGGTCCCGAAGAAGAGCACCGTCAGCTCCGACGGTTCGCGCAGGGGCCGTGCCCGCGGCGCCCCGGTCTCTTCTCCCGGCGCGGCGTGGCATATCGGATACGGGCCGTGCGGAATCACGCGGAATCGCGCGGGGCTGATACCGAGGGACGCCGACATGCGGTCCCGGTCCCAGATGGAGTGGACAACCAGGGTGGATGCCCACCGACACAAAGTCTTCAAGCCGCGACGCGCGAACCAGCCGATCAGTGGGACTCTCGCCTCTCCCGTGTCCAGATCCTCATGGAGTTCCACGACCACGGCACCCCCGCGCCGGACGACCTGCCTGGCCAGCAGCAGGTACCAGGGCAGAACCGAGGAAGACCACCATTGCAGGATCAGCACGTGCGGTCGCTGTGCCCGAAGGAACGAAGCTGCCCGCGGTACCGACGGCCAGCCCCACCAGTCGACGCCGTCAAACGTCGGCACCTCGGCCGCGAGGTCATAGGCCATCACACTGTGGCCGACGCGTCGCCGACCGGGATACCAGCGCCTTGGGATCAAGCGCCGCATAAGGATGGCTACGACGTCGCAGCGCTGGTTGAGAGCGCAGCCGAGAAAGTAGGTGTAGTAGCTGATCCCGCTGACGAACCGGGTACCCGATCCGACGACACACACCTTGAGCTCGGGCCCAGGTTCCTCCGTGCCGACCGCTGCCCCGGAGGAGGACACCTCAGGCCCGCCGACGATGTGCCTCGGTGCGCGCTCAGCCCACGTCATGTCGGAGTACCCGGCCGACGGTCCACCAAGGACACGTCACGGAGGTCGATGACCTCGTGCCGGACCGCGCCCCCCGGAAATCAGCGTCGAATTTCCTGCGTGACTCACCCATCGCCGTCCCCCCTTTAGGCGATGTATGCCACGTTAGGAGGGGAAGCCCACATTGGAAAGCTGTGCCCCACACGCGCTTCCTGTGCCCCCGCACGCGGCTCCTGAGTAATCAGGATACGCCCCGCCACCTCGGTCGAGTAAGCCTGGCCAATTCGGCCCGGGCCGTGGCCGGCCCGGTCGCGGAAGATACGGGCTATGTAGGTTCCCGTATCAGCACGATCGCCGGACCGTCAAGACGAGCCGCGCGCTGGCCGCAGTCTGCCGGAGAAGGCCCATCTCACGACAGCGGCCGCTGGTTTCGGAGTGCCGTTTAGCTGGAACAAGCCATAGCCGTACTCGGCCGGTTCATCCGCCAACGGGCCCGGCGGGATGCCTCGCGGAGAGAAGTCGTTGAGGATCCACGGCGCCGGAGGCGGCAGTCGCAACGCCGCGGCCGCGGTGAAGACGGCCCGGTAGTAGGCAGCCTGTGCCTGCTCGTGCGCCGCTTGGCCGCCCGGCGTCCCGTCCGTGCTGTAACCGGTTTCTCCAACGAACAGCGGACGGGGAGCCGCAAGCTCCTTGATCCTGCTCAGCAGGGGGTAGGCAGCCCCTGGCGGAGCGTAGTAGTGGTAGTCCCAGAAGTCCGGCGGCGAATTCTTGAGCTCATGGGTGAACAAAGCGAAAACCGCAGGAGGCACGCTGGCGGTAGACACCGTCCGCAACGTTCCGGGCATGACGGTGGACAGGTACGGAAGCATCCTGGTCACCCAGGCCACGGCTTCGGGGTCCTGCGGGTTGATTTCATTCTTCAGCTCGACGACAGCGATACGCGGATCGTCTCGGTAGCGTGACAGGAGCGAGGAGACCCACTCCTTACTGCCGTCGATATCGGTGAGCCGGGACCACAAGTCGAACAGTGTCAAGTGAACCCACAGTGAGTGCTTCGCAGCCAGCCCGATCACCTGGGACAGGCGATCCGCCATGACGGGATGCACAGTCGGGAACCCGAAGACGCTTGGCTGGATGAAGATGCGCACGGTGTTCGCGTCCAGGGCGCGGATCCGTGCGAAGTCACGGTCGATCGCCGTCGGGTCGAAGTGGGACCACATGTACGTCCACCCGCCGCCGGCCGGGTAGTAGTTCACCTCTTTGAGGTCCCGTACCCTGCTTTCCAGGGTGGCCGGGCTTTTCCGGACCGCCGGAAGTTGCCTGGCCGGGTCGTGCAGGGCAGGCCTGGCCAGCGCGACGGCCAGGATCAGGCAGGCCACGACGGGTATCGCTGCCGTTACGCCAACGGTACGCGCATGCCTCATATCCCCCCCTCCCAGCACAGCCCGCTGAAGCATCGACGGGGAGCATGCCGCGGACGCAGCCTACCTAACAGGCCGCCCGCGACGTCGTCTGTAGGGCCTCCTCGAACAGGCCGGTCCCGTGTGCAGCGGTGAACCGCCGCCCGTGCCGCCGCCCGGCCTGACCCATCGCCCGGGCCCGGTCCCCACTGGCGAGCAACTCGGTAAGCCGGCCCGCTAGGGCCCGGTCGTCGGCTGCGGGGACCAGCCAGCCGGTCTCCCCGTCGAGGACCTGCTCAGGTATGCCACCGACCGCGGATGCGATCACCGGGACACCGCAGTTCTGCGCTTCGCTGACCGTCATCGGGAACGGCTCGGGCCACACAGACGGAACGACCAGGCAAGCCGCCCGCACCATGGCAGCGATGACGCTGCCGTGCGCGACGCTGGTCCGCATCGTGACACCAGCCGGGAGGGACTCAGGAGCCGGAGAGGTCGGGTGCGGCGTTCCGAGCATCACTAGCGGCGGGGGGGACGGGAGCCGCCGGTAGGCATCGATGAGGACGTCGACGCCCTTGTGCCGGGATAGCTGTCCCACGTAGAGAAGGTAGCCGTCTTCGCCCGGCAGGAACTCCGGCCGCTCCGCCTGCCAGCCGGCCTCGTAGAGGCCATCGGGCACGAAGGAATGCAGGGTGCCGATCGGCTGGCCCGCGACCCGGCTGATGGTGGGCGACAGCCGGTTCGCGACATAGTCGCTGACCGCAGTGAACCTGGTCACCTTCTTGAGCAGGCGGAGACTGGACAGCGACGCGGCCGCCAGGACATTGCCCTTGGCCAGGCCGTAGTGGGAGCCGGCACATGGCCCGCACCGCCGCCAGGATGGGCCGGGGCAGGAGGCACCCGACCTGTCTATCAGTGACCTTCTCGCGCACACCAGGCCGTAGTCGTGGGCGGTCATCATGACCGGCGTCCGCGGGAAGGTACGGGCCAGGCAGGAGAAGACGCTCCACGCGTGGGCGTGAATGACGTCCGGCTTGACCTCCCGGACGACCTCGGCCAGCAGGTGCCGGAACAGCGGGTCGGGGGCCGGCGGGTGAAACGGCCGGGCCGCATCTTCGCCGAGTCCGGGTACCAGCCTCTGGTAGAGCAGCGGAAGCCGGTGCACGGTCACCCCGGCGGACCTCTCCACCGCCGGGGCGCCCGGGACCGCGCTCGTCACCACATGCACCTCGTGACCGCGGCTGGCGAGCCCCTCGGACAGCAGGGCGACGGAGCGCTCCAGGCCGCCGATCGCAGGCCGGTAGAGGTCGGTCAACTCGATCAGCCGCATGGCACTACCTCACGGACCGGTAGATCGCCTCGAACCGCCGAGCCGTCGCGGACCAGTCGAAGCTTCGATTCGGCAACGTTGCCAGGCGTCCCATCTCGACCTGATGGTCCAGCGCCGCTGCTGCGGCTGCCACGTCCGGCGCCACGAGAGCCATCCGGGCATCGACGCCCCCCACGCGGTTCGCCAGTTCGGCATGGGCAGGAAGGTCGGAAGCCACCACCCGGCTGCCCGCCACGGCCGCCTCCAGGAGCACCAACCCGAAACACTCCATTGCCGACAGGCTCAGCGTTACAGTCGCCGTGCGCTGCCAGCGGCGCAACTCTTCCTGGCTGACCTGGCCCTGGAAGGAAACCCTGCTCGCTATCCCCAGCTCCCGGACAAGATGCTCGAGCGCCGGCCGGTGGGAACCTGTCCCGCAGACGACCAGTTGTGCGTCCTTACTACGCATGCACGCGAATGCCCGGATGGCCGTGTCGACGCGCTTGTAGGCTTCCAGACGGCCGGCGACCAGGACGATCGGACGATCGGCAGCGAAGGGCTCGGCCGCCAGGAGGGCCTGGATATCCGCTCCGAGCGGGACGACGGACAGCCGGGGCTCTATGAACGGAAACCGCGGCAGCAGCAGCTCCGCTTCCGCTACGGAAACGCAGGTCACCCTGCTGGCCCGGCGAAACAAGAGCGTTGCCAACGGGTCGTACACGGTGTGCACGGTTGACGCGACCCTGGTGCCACCGGCGGGAAGAAAGTGCGGGGTGAACACCAGCGGCACCTTCGGTACGGTGGCGGCCATCATCGCAGGCAGCGCATGGAAGCTGTGCGCGTGGATGACGTCAAACAGCCTTCTGTCTCGCCACAGCGCGCGGCCGAGCCCGGGCGCGACCGGAAACTGCCGGAAGCCAGTCCAGTCGGCAAACCGGCGCACGGAGTAGTCGCGCGAAGCCGGAAACGAGGAGCCACGGGGTCGCTGTGCGTAGACCATTACTTGATGGCCGTGCCCGCGCAGCTCGTCGGCCAGGTATCCGACAACCACTTCGACGCCACCGAGTTGTGGCGGGAACCCCGGGGAGACGAGCGAGATCCTCATTGGAACGTCCGAAGGCAGCGCGTCCCCGTCCGTCTCCGGGTGTCCGGCTGGCAAACGGAGCGGGCCGGACAAGCCGGGTTGCTGGTCTATCCGGCTAGATGCCGAGCCCGTGCTTCCCGCTCCGGCAGCAGCACCGGGAATGTCTGCTCGCGGCTGGCGTCGTGACCGCTGGCCCGATATATAGCCCCTGGAACGAGAGCTGCCGGGCAGTGTCGCACAGCGGCCCGTCCCGTTGCTTGCCAAGTACATCCGCGCCCCCCGCAGTCGGTGCCCCGCAATGCTGCGTCAGCTGGACTCCGCTGCCTTCTACCTGGCTGTACGGTCCAGCGTTATCTGCCCCGCAGGCGCTGAGCTCAACCGCCGGTTGCGCAACGCAGGTGTACCGAACGCCAAGAAGTGAACACTGTCACCGCCAGGCACCTCAGCTAAGCTGGTTCATCGCCTGAGATCGGGGGGCCCGCTGTCGCTGTATCAGGACAGCGGGCACGGAGGAGGTACGGGGATGACGGCTACGATGCGGGGGGCTGCGGTCAAGAATGCGCTCGTGCACCAGTACAACGCCGTGCGCCGGGCGCCACGGGCGCGGCAGGCGCGGCGAAAGATCTTCATCGACTGTGGTGCGAATACGTGCACGGTGCTGCGGCAGTTCGTCGGCCAACTTTCGGATTTCGAGTTTTTCGCCTTCGAGGCGCAGCCTGACCTGGCCGCCGAGGGCAAGCGCATCATCCGCGATCTGCCGGAGGCTCAGATCCAGCACTCCACCAAGGCGGTCTGGATCCGTGACGAGGTGCTGAGCCTGTACCTGGCCACGAAGTGGGGGCCGAACTACCGCGGTGGATCCACGCTGATGACGGGGCACACCAACAACCAGTCCGCGGTCGACTATCAGAGGCCCGTGCAGGTCGAGGGCTTCGACTTCAGCCGGTGGCTGGGAGAGAACTTCGGGCCCGACGACTATGTCATCGTAAAGATGGATATCGAAGGTGCCGAGTACGAGGTGCTGGAGAAGGTGATTGCCGACGGCAACCTGCCGCTGATCGATGAGCTCATCGTCGAGTTCCACCAGCAGATGAACGAGAACATTTCGCGAGCCCGTCACAACGCGCTGGTCCGGACGCTGCGCCGCTCCTGCCGGCTCGAGATCTGGCACTAGGCCCCTGGTACCAGGTACGCCGGCCGTGCTGAAGCCCGGTTGGTTCACCTGGCAAATTCGACCGCAGCCTACCGCGAGGAACTCACGCCTTGACACTACATAGCACAGTCGCCGCTTTCGCCACCCAGTCAGGCCATTTGTGCGTCGGCGGGATCCCGGTGGGCGTGCTCGCGGAAAGAGTTGGCGAAACGCCATTCTTCGCATATGACCGGGGACTGCTGACCGCCCGGGTGGTGAGACTGCGGAAGGCGCTGCCGCCAGAAATCGAGATTGGCTACGCGATAAAGGCTAATCCCATGTCGGCCGTGGTCCACCATCTCAGCGGCCTGGTTGACCATTTCGATGTCGCATCGGCTCTTGAGCTTCGAGCCGCCCTGAACACCACGATGCCGCCGGGTCATGTCAGCTTCGCTGGGCCGGGCAAGGCACCTGCTGAGTTGTCTCAGGCGGTGGCTGCAGGTGTGACCATTGAGATCGAGTCCGGCACTGAGGCCAGGCGGCTGATCAAGATCGGGGAGCGCCTTGGAATCCGTCCCCAGGCGGCGATCCGGGTCAACCCAGACTTCGAGATCAAGGGCTCAGGGATGCGTATGGGCGGCGGTCCACAGCAATTCGGGGTCGACGCCGAGCAGGTCCCGGCGCTGCTCAAGGAACTGGCGGATGCCGAGGTGGACATCCTGGGTTTCCATGTGTTCGCCGGTTCACAGAACCTGCGGGCCGACATCCTGACTGAGGCACAGAGCAAGACCGTCAACTTGATCCTCCAGCTGGCGGAGGGCATGCCGTCGCCGGTCCAGTACCTCAACCTGGGCGGAGGGTTCGGCATCCCGTACTTCGAGAACGACACGCCGCTGGATCTGACCCCGATCGGAGTGAACCTGGCTGAGTTGCTGCAGACGAGGATCCGGGCAGGGCTGCCCGGGGCCCGCGTGGTCGTCGAGCTCGGCCGGTACATCATTGGCGAGTGCGGCGTCTATATCACCCGAGTGGTCGACCGGAAAATATCGCGGGGACGTACCTACCTCGTCGTGGACGGCGGACTGCACCACCAGGCCGGGGCGTCCGGCAACTTCGGCCAGGTATTCCGGCGCAACTATCCGATAGTGATCGGCAACCGCATGGACGAGAAAGCTGCGGAAACGGTAACGATCGTAGGTAAGCTCTGTACCCCACTGGACCTCCTTGGTGACCGTGTCAGGCTCCCGCAAGCCGAGGTCGGGGACCTAATCGCGATTTTCCAGGCCGGCGCCTATGGTCTTACCGCGAGCCCGGCTGCTTTCCTAAGCCACCCGGAACCTGCGGAGGTCCTTCTATAGGCCACCTGATATCCGGGTCGTTTGCGGAACCCGCGACGGGGACATGCGGTCCTCGGGTTCCCTGGCGCCGTTGCAGGACCATGCGGAGGCCGAGGCGCACGCCGCCGCGCTCAGCCTGGCCTGCCGCCCGGCACGGCAGTGGGGGCGGCCGCCGCCGTCGGCTTCAGGCGCACGCGGCCGGGGCGGGGCAGGCTAGGAGAGACGGCCTGGCTGGGCGCGGGGCTCAGCCAGGGGAAGGGGGACGGGATGGATTTCTCGCTGAGTGCCGAGCAGCGTGAGCTGAAGGACGCGGCCGCCGCCTTCGCCCGCGCAAAGCTGAACCAGGGCCTGGCGGAGCGTGAGGATGCTGGGGAGTTCCCGCGGGAGGCGTGGCAGGCCTGTGCCCGGTTCGGGATCCAGGGCCTGCCGGTCCCGGCTGAGCTGGGTGGCGGCGGCAGCGACATTTTGACGACGGTCCTGGTCATGGAGGCGCTGGGTTACGGGTGCCAGGACAACGGGCTGATCTTCTCGCTGAATGCGCAGATGTGGAGCATCGAGCTGCCGCTGGTGAAGTTCGGCACGCCCGCGCAGCAGCAGGCCTATCTGCCGGGGCTGGTGTCGGGGGACCTGATCGGGGTGCACGCGATGACCGAGCCCGATTCGGGCTCGGATGCGTTCAGCATGCGGACCCGCGCCGAGCGCCAGGGGGATCACTACCTGCTCAACGGGACCAAGCTGTACATCACCAACGCCCCGGTCGCTGATGTGGTGCTGGTCTTCGCCGCGCACCCCGGCCGGCCCAGCCAGGCCGGCATCTCCGCCTTCCTGGTGGACAAGGGGACGCCTGGGTTCACGGTGAGCCGCGGCCTGGACAAGATGGGCTTGCGGACCTCGCCGATGGGTGAGGTGGTGCTGGCCGGCTGCCTGGTCCCGGCCGGGAAGCGGCTGGGTGCGGAGGGGGCGGGGATGGCCATCTTCAACTCCTCGATGGGCTGGGAGCGGAGCTGCATCCTGGCCAGTGCCGTGGGCGCCATGCAGCGCCAGCTTGAGACGTGCGTGGGGTACGCCCGGACGCGGAAGCAGTTCGGCGAGGCGATCGGGAAATTTCAGAGCGTGTCGGGCAAGGTGGCCGACATGTACCTGCGGCTGGAGGCCGCGCGGCTGCTGATCTACCGGGCCGCGTGGCTCGCCCAGCAGGGCAAGCGCGCGGTGGCCGAGGCGGCTGCCGCCAAGCTGTTCACCAGCGAGGCGTGGGTTGCCTCCAGCCTGGACGCGATCCAGATCCACGGGGCCTACGGCTACATGAAGGAAGCCGGGATCGAGCGCGACCTGCGCGATGCGGTCGCGGGCACCATCTACTCGGGCACGTCGGAGATCCAGCGGGTCATCTTGTCCCGGATGCTGGGCCTGTGAGCGCGCCGACGGTGGTGACCGGCCAGGAGGGGAAGGGAATGGCATATCTGCTGCGGCACCTGTTGGCGGACAGCGCGGCCCGGTGGCCGGGCTGGCCAGCGGTGGCTGCGGGAGGCCTGGAGATGGGCGGTAGCGCGCCAAGGTTCCTGGCAGGGGTTCGATAGTTGGTCTCCACCCGAAGGAGTCTGCTCATGGCCCGTCCGCCCGCGATGCTCGTGGCTGACAAAGTCCGGATCGCGCTGCCGTTCCTGGCCGCGCCGGTCCTGGCCCGCCTGCCGGCCGCCCTGGGCTACCGCATCGCGTGCTGGAGCGGCGATCTGCTCTTCCGGTGCCAGGCCGCGAAGCGCACCGAGGTGGCACGCAACCTGCAACTCGTGCTCGGGAACGACCTCAGTCCGGCGGCCGTGCAGCTGGTAGTCCGGGACTGGTTCCGGCTCGACTCGTGCAGGGCGGTCGACGTGAAGCGGCTGCGGCGCGGGGCACGGCCCCTGCGGCGGCTGGTCGAGATCCGTGGCCGGGAACACCTGGAGGCGGCACTGGCGGCGGGTAAGGGAGCCATCCTGTGCTCCGCCCACTTCGGTTCCCACGACTGCGGCTACTCGGTACTGCACGCCAGCGGTTTCCCCGTCACCACCATCGGGCGCTGGCCCCACAAGTACACAGTCGGTCTCTCATCCGCGGAGCGGTGGTTCTGGGAACTGGTCTACGCCAGGCCGGTGCTGCGCTATCGGCAGCGGCCGAACATCGAGCCATGGCCTGGCCGGCCCCAGGTCGCGGCCCTGGCAGCTGCCGCACTTCGCGCCAATGAGGTGGTGACGATCTCGATCGACCCCCCGCCGCTGGACAACGACCGGGCCCGCGCCGTCGAGGTTCCCTTCCTCGGCCGCCGGGCCCTGCTGCTGCCAGGGGTCGTGGGCCTTGCCCAGGTGACCGGTGCACCGGTGCTGATGGCTTTCCTCTACCGCCAGGCCGACTACCGCCACCAGGTGTGGGAGATCTCCGCGCCAGTGCCGCTGGACGGAGGAACCGAGACGGCCTTCAGGCGCTGTGCCGCCGAGGTGAGCGCCGCCATCCGGAGAAGCCCGGCCCACTGGGAGTTCTGGAGAAGCGCGGGCCCTCTTGCCGAACTCGGGCTGATCCAGCCGCAGGGGGACAGCTCACCAGCCGCGGGACCGGTGCTTCCATGAGACGGGAGATTCCTGCGCCATGGATCAACAGATAGCGTCCCGGCTCAGGACTGACCTTCGCCGCGGTGGGACTGCACCAGTTCCAGCACGGCCTGATAGTCGGCCTTCCCCCGAGGGCCACGCGGTAGCTCGGCGACCGGCAGGATGACATCCGGAACCATGTAGGCCGGCAGGAATCTGCCGCAATGGCCGATGACCGCATCGTGCTCCAGTGCTCCCCCGCCAGCGAGGCGTACCACAGCAGCCAGCACGTCGACGTCGCCCCGCCGGTGTTTGACGACGGCGGCTTCGTCGATGTCCGCTCGCTGCTCGAGCACGTGCTCCACCTCCTCGGGCTGCACGCGATACCCGCGAACCTTGAGCAGCCGGTCGACCCGGCCACGGAAGGTAAGGCCGCGGGCGTCTCGCGATACGAGATCGCCCGTCGCGTAGTACCTGCGCCCGTCCGGCCCGGTGGAGAATACTCCCGATGTCGCATCCGGGCGCTTCCAGTATCCCGACATGAGCGTGTCCGAGGCGACGAGCAGCCCGCCCGCCGCATCACTCGACATGACGGGGCCGTCCTCCGCCGCCAGTGACGTGCTGGCATACGGGCAAGGCCTTCCGATGGGGATTGGGTCTCCGCCTTCCACGTCGAGTTCCGTTAGGTCGTGGAACGTGCAGACGTTGGTTTCCGTCGGGCCGTACCAGTTCGCGACCCGGCACGACGGCGGCAGGTGCTGCCAGAGGACGCGCAGCGGTCCCACCGGTATCTCCTCGCCGGCGAAGATGATCTGGCGCAGGGCGCTGCCCTGGAGGAGCGCAAGCGACTCCGTGGCGCTGGCGCGCAGCAGAGCCGACGGCACGGAGTACCAAACGCTGACGCCAGTCGCGACAATGAAGCGGCAGAGACTGGAGACGCGGCCGAATGTCGAGGCGGGCACGAGCGCGAGCCGGGCAGCGGCCATGGCCGCCCCGAAGAAGTCGAACACGCTGAGATCGAACGACGGAGACGCATGCTGGGAGACGACATCGCTCTCCTCCAGTTTCACTGCATCGACCGCCCACCGG
Organism: uncultured Actinomycetes bacterium; assembly: GCA_963814645.1. Lineage (GTDB taxonomy): Bacteria > Actinomycetota > Actinomycetes > Streptosporangiales > Streptosporangiaceae > RYN-230. Next base: position 723,923 of record CAWFDX010000001.1, read on the forward strand.
ACGAACGCCAGTGCGCTGGCCTGTGTGTGCGCCACGCCCTTCGGCCGGCCTGTGGAGCCCGACGTGTACAGGATGTACGCGAGCGCCGAGGCCGGTACCTCGACTGGCGAGCGCAATTGGCCGAGCTGCTGGACCTGAGACAAGCTCTCGCTCACCGGCCGGCGTTCCGGGGATCTGTCCGGATCGAACCAGCCCTGGCCGAGCCAGTGCAGCGCAGGAGAGTTGTCACCCGGGCCGTCGTGAGCCGGGTACGCGTCGCCGAGCAGCATCGCCCGCATCGACCGCGGGCTGGAGATCACGGCGACCGGCTCGGCGTCGGCGGCGATGGCGTGCGCTCGCGCCGGCGGAGTCAGGTAGTCGATCGGCACGTAGGCGCCGCCTGCCAGCAGCGTGCCGAAGATGGCGACCGGAAGCGCGACGTCCTTGGCCAGAGCGATCACTACCCGGTCGCCCGGCTCGATCCCGTGCTCCACCAGGGCGCGGGCCAGGCGCATGGACCGGTCGCACAGCTCGGCGTAGGTCAGCTCGCCGGTCGGCGACCAGACGGCCGGCCTGTCAGGGTGTGCATCGGCGGCCTGCAGGAGCAGATGTGACAGTGTCACTGTCTCGGTGGTCACGTTGCTTCCGCGGCTTCCGCGATGGCTTGGTTGAACTCTTCGAGGGCGTTCAGGCTCTGCGACAGGCGGGTCTCGTTCGCTTTCACCGGCTCGATCTCGCCGGCCGCGAAACGCTGGTAGGCATCCAGGTCCAGCAGACCGTGCCCGCTGATGTTCACCAGGACGACCAGCGGGGGCCCCTGGCGCGGGTGCCGGGACACGACATCGATCATCCCGGCCACCGCGTGGGCGGATTCGGGAGCGGGCAGGATGGCCTCCGTCTCGCAGAAGAGCATGCCGGCCTGGAATGACGTGAGCTGGTCGATCGCCATCGCCTCCAGGGAGCCGTCCGCCTGCATCGCGCTCGCCAGCGGCCCGGCGCTGTGGTGCCGCAGCCCGCCCGCGTACACCGGCGGCGGCACGTAGCTGCTGCCGAGCGAGTAGACCTTGGTGATCGGGGTCGTGCCCAGGGCGTCGCTTAGGTCGTAGAGGTAGCGGCCCCGGGTCAGCTTCGGGCACGCGCTGGACTCGACGGCGACAAGCCGAATCGATCTCCCGGAGTCCTCCGCCGCACCTAGCAAGGGCAGCGCGATGCCGCCGAAGTTCGATCCGGCGCCCATGCAGGCAATGACGCAATCGGGGAACTCGCCCAGCAGGGCCATCTGCGAGATGGCCTCCTGGCCGATGACGGTCTGGTGGAGCAACACCGAGTTCTCGCCGCTCCCGACGGCAAACCGTGATCCGCTGTCCTCGGCCGCGAGCTCAAGAGCTTCCGCGTTGGCCACCGCCTGGGTACCGGTCGCCGCCGGATCCTCCTTGAGCACCCTCCGCCCGACGTCGGTCAGGTCGCTGGGGCTCTCATGGACGACCGCGCCGAACAGCCGCATCATGTCGCCGCGGACGGGCTTCTGACGCAAGGTGGCTCTGACCATGAACACCGTGCAGCCAAGGTTCATGACCTGGCATGCGTAGGCGAGAGCGGTCCCCCACTGGCCCGCGGCCGTGCCCGTGACGATGCGCTTCACGCCTGCGCGGGCGTAGTAATAGGCCTGCGCCAGGGCGCTGTTGAGCTTGTGGCTCCCGGTGAGGTTGGCACCCTCATATTTGTAGTAGATGCGAGCGTTGGCGCCGAGGCGCTCTTCCAGCCGCACTGCCCTGCGCAACGGCGTCGGACGGTACTGCGCATACAGGTCGAGGACCTCGCCGGGGATCGGTATGTACCGATCGGCCGTGTTGAGGGACTGCCGTGCGAGTGAGAATGGTTGCTGGAGCTGTACGCTGTGTCCGGCGGACTGCACCTCTTCCGGCAATCGTGATCTCGGCACAGCCGAGGTCACGTAGTGCGGCCGGTCGTGCAGGATGTTGAACCAGTGAGTGGGTAGCTGCGGGTCTCGCGCTACGCTAACCATGTGGTGACCTCCACTGATACCACGATCGGTGCTCATTTTGCCGCCGGCGGCGAAATGCGCTCGACCAGATCAACCAGGTCTGCCACGGTGAAGAGCTCGATCGTCATCAAGTCCTCATCGACCAGGGGGACGTCGAGCTTGTTCTCGAGTTCGACGAGCAGCCTGACGAAACCCAACGAGTCCATCCCCAGGTCGGCGTAGAGTTCTTGCCGCTCGTCCAGCGCCTCGACCCGTACGTCGGGGATGACGGTGGTCAGGGCACCGAACACCAGGCTCGTCGCCCGGCGCCGATCCAGCTCAGGCCGGACTTCGCTACTGTCTCCAGTGGCCATAATGGCGACCTCCGCTTGCGAGGAAATTTTGGGCTTTATCGACCGCAATGACGCGGTTCGTGCACAGAGTGCCCCGTCCCGGGCTGCCGAACGACGAGCATCGCGCCGGGATCGGGACTGCCGCATCGCGCCCACGACGGTGGAAAAAGGCAGCTCTGTTCCCAGTCCATGGACGAGTTGCGCTTCACCAGATCCTGGTTGAGCTCCCGCCGGGCGAAGCCGGCCGCCGCCTCCGTCAGCTCGCGCTGCTCAGCACTCAGCGAAAAGTCCACGCCACCCCCCGGCCGGCCCCCGCCGGGCCCGGGACATGGCGGCTATGGCCGCCCGCCGGGCGCTCGGCAAAACCGTAGACAGTACCCCCGTGAGGCAGGATACGTACCCCCGCCGCGATCTGTCGAGCGACCAGCATCGCGCCGGGACTGCCTCCATCCCTCGCCAGCCATAATCTCCCCAGGCGGGAGCCCGGGCACCGCCCTGCCCAAAGCGGCGTTCGGGATGGCTGTGGCTGGAGATGCGGCTAAGTCCCCACTCCCTACTCCGGCAAGCGAACCGGGAAGTGTCTGCCAGCGGCTGGCGTTCGTGACCAGGGACTCGATAAGGTTCCCGTCAGCCCTGGTCAGAGCGCGAGCCCTGAGGCACTGTCTCGCCGGTGGTAGCGTTACTGACAACGGCCCGGGGGGACCTTATATGACCGTGACGATATGACCGTGACGTACGAACCGGCGCGCCTGAACACGACCGGCTCGCCGCACACACCGTCGTTGACCCATGAAGAAGGGTCGAACGCCGATCCCGGCAGTATTCAGGTAGCACACGGCAATCCCATCTGCGGCACCGCGTAAGTCGGCTCACCTATGCGCATGTCCCGAAGGCCGGTTCCCGTGCTTCTCCGGGAAGACATCCCGTCGAGGCTTCCCCGGGAAGACATCCCGCCGAGAGCCCCGCTGGTCCCGAGCGGCCCACTGGCGGACTTGACGGCGGCCGGCCTCGTCGTGGTCGGCGCCGAACTAGTGGTCTTGGCGTACCGCAAAGCGCCAACCGCCGGGATCCAGTCTTACGACCCCATCTTCTGGGCAGGGATGGTGCTCGCCTATCTAGCCGTCGCGTGGCGGGCGGTAGCCGGACGCCATGCGGTTTTCTGGCTTGCGCTGCTCGGGCTCTTCACCGTGTTGCCGAAGTTCTGGATGAGCACGGGTGGCCCAATCTACTTCGATGAGATAGCTCACTTCGCCCTGCTGCGGAACGTCATTTCGACGGGCCGGCTCTTCCAGTTCACGCCGTTGCTGCCGATCGGGACCTTCTACCCAGGGTTGGAGAGCGCCGCGGCCACGATCCACTGGCTGACCGGCCTTTCCTCGTGGGACTCGGCGCTGACCCTGATTGCCGTGGTGCACTGCCTGCTCCCGGTGCAGGTCTACTACATAGCGCGAGCGCTGCAAGTACCCCATCGGTGGGCGGCGGTGGCCGGCCTGGTTTACGCCACCAATCCGAGTTTCGTCTACGCTGACGTCCAGTTTGCTTACGAATCCTTTGCGATCCTGCTCATGCTGACGATCGTCCGCCTGTACGTGGAAGCGCTGGCGGCCGAGCGATCTGGCGGCCGCACCTGGAGACAGAGCCTGTCGACGTCACTGCTGATCGCGGTGCTCGCCTTCGGCTGTGTGGTGACACACCATCTCACCAGCCTGACCGGCGTGGCCGTGCTCTTGGCGGGCGCGCTCTTTATCAAGCCGATGACGGGGATCGCCGACCGCAAGGGTGGTTGGCGCCGCCTGTTTGTCAGGTGGATGCCGGTGTTGACGCTGGCGGGGTGCTTGGGGTTGTGGGTTCACTTCGTTGCGCCAGAAACGTGGGGCTACCTCCTGCCCAACGTGTCAGGCACCGAGTCACAGCTTGTCGCCTTGGCCACTGGCGCCAAGACTAGTAGTGGTGCAACGCGGATGATCTTTAGCGGTTCGGTTGCTCCTCAGTATGAACAAATCGCAGCAATCGCGGGGCCTGTCTTGATCGCGGTCGCGCTCCTCTGTGCAGGAATTCGCTGGGTGCGGAAGCCAGCCCTCCGGTCGAACTTCCTGTGGTCGTTCGTGGTGGTAGCGGCCTACCTGGTGAGTCTTCCACTGACGCTGGTCGGCGACGGGGTTAGCGGAGCGCACCGTACCTGGACCGCGACGTACGTTGGGGTTGCTCTACTGCCCGCGGCCCTTGTCACCTTGTTCCAGTTGGACAAGCAGCGACCATGGCTAAAGCGTACGGCCGCGGCGGCAGGCGCGGCCGTACTCGTCATCCTGCTCGTCGGGAATGTCGCAGCGGGTGAACCGATCGACTACCGATTCCCCGGGCCCTACCAGTTCGGCTCTGACACGCTCAGCGTCACTCCCGAAACCCTCAGCTTTGCGAACTGGGTTGAGGCGCATCTGGGCCCCGGGGCGCACGTGGTAACTGATCGTTTCACCGCACTGGCACTCACAGCTCATGCCGACGCTCTCACCCCGCTGTGGGGGCCCGGACTGCAAGTTTCTGACATCTGGTACAACCTCCGCCCGCCACCACCGTCTTTGATGTCCGCCATGCAGCGCCAGCGAGACGAGTACCTGGCCATCGATGTCCGCGACGCGAAGTACACCGCGACACAGCCGGTCCTGTTCTTCAAGGGCGAACCGAAGCGGGTGCCGCTGGGGAACATCACCCGTCTCGCGCGATGGCCGTGGCTGCGGCTCCTGTACTCCTCACAGCATTATCGCCTGTATAAGATTGATTTCCACTCGTACTACCGGTGGTATCCCTCCCATGCCAACGATCATTGACGTGCCGGAGGCATGGCGCGCTCGCCTGCAGGTGGCGCGAGACCCCGGGCTGCTAGCCGGCGCCGGAGCCGTCCTGCTCATGTGCGCCCCGCTCTTTCCCGGGCTCTCCCGGCTGGTTGTCCTGCCGGCCCTGTTGCTGGCCCCGGGTTACGCGCTCCTGCGTCTGCTAGGGCAGGCCGCCGGCGTGCGATCTATCTCCAAAGCGGTGCCGGTATCGCTCGTGCTCGCTGTCTTTGCGTCGCTGATTCTGGACGTCAGCGGCATTCGGCTCGGCCCGGTCTCGCTCGGATTGCTGCTAGGCGTGGTCACGGCCCTTTTCCTGGCCGGCTCGTACCGCCGCCAGCTGATCGCCGGCCTGCTGCGGCAAAACCGGAGAACACCGTCCGGCGATCGGGAGTTGGCCCGGCACGATGCTACTCACAGTGAGCGGAGGTGACCCTGCCACTATGACACGCGGGGTCATGGTCGTTGGTATGCACCGCAGTGGCACGTCGGCGGTCACCAGGGTGGTTAACCTCCTGGGTGTTCCGCTCGGCCGAGAGGACGATATCTACTCAGCGAAAGACAACCCTAGCGGGCACTGGGAGAGCCGCCAGCTGTGTGCTCTCAACGATATGATCTTGAACGTCTTCGGAGGATTCGACATCGCCACGCCGCCGATGCCCCGCTCATGGCTGGAGTCACGGCGCGCCGCACTCCTCCGGCCCGTGATGCGGGCCACCTTCAACGATGTCTACCAAGGCGAGCGGTGGCTGTGGAAGGATCCACGGGTTTGTCTGACTCTTCCGCTCTGGCGGCAGGTCCTGAACGACTTCTGCGTCGTCTTCGTCGTCCGGGACGCCGGCCCGGTGGTGCGCTCGTATCACCGTCGAGAAGGCTTCCCGCTCTTTTACTGCTATGCGCTCTGGGAGGAACACAACCGCCGGGCTGTCGCGGCATTGTCCGGGTTGCCCGTCGTCACAGTCGACTTCGACGGGATGCTGGAAGATCCGCTTCCGCAGGTGAAGCTTCTTTCCGAGGGTCTGTCCTCGGTTGGCGTCCAGCTCAATGACGAGATCGCTACCGCGGCCGCGTCCGTGCACCGGCGGACCCGTCCCGATCGGCCGGCCGACCCTGGCCCGGGTCAGCGACTGGCCACCGCGCTGAAAAGCAGGCCGAACGTCAGTCAGAACTTCCGGCCGCCTCCCCTGCCGGGTCAGCCGTGGTGGGTACGGCCGGCCCTACGGGCCGGATCTTCCTGGCTCAGAGCCCGAGAGGGCTGGGCAGACGGCGTGCGGCACTCCGGCGGAAGCGGTCTCGATACTGGACTTGACTGCCGGGCCGGGGGGGATTTATGAATTGAAGGCCGTCGATGTTCCAACACAGATATCTCGGCGGGTCTTAATCGTCCGGGGGAAAGTTGGGGACGTGGAGCTGCAGGCAAGTGCTGAGCTGCGTGCCGAGCGGAAAATGCCACGAATCGTCTGGTTTCTGTGGTTTCAGGGGATAGGAAACGCTCCCTACATCGTGCAGCGGTGCTACGAGTCCTGGGCCACACGCAATCCGGACTGGAAGGTCATTGCACTGGATGAGAGCTCGCTCGGGCGATTTGCGTCGAAGGACTACATGACTGGAAATATCCGGGCTTTGCCGAGGAACCAGGCGGCGGACCTTCTCAGGCTGGATCTACTGAATGCTCACGGAGGAGTGTGGGCCGACGCCACTTGCTATTCCGTGCGGCCTCTGAGCGAATGGCTGCCTGCCGTCGCGACTTCCGGTTTCTTCGCCTTCGAGCGGCCTGGATTCGATAGAGTGCTTTCCAGCTGGTTCTTTGCGGCCGAGGCGGGTAATGTACTCGTCTCACGGCTGTTCGAATTCATGGAGCACTATTGGTGCGATATTCCCGTCCGCCGGGACAGCGGGCATTATCTCACGAAGGTTCTTTCGCATAGCCTGAAATTCTCGCCGTATACCCGTGGACTGTGGTTTTCAAGAACCCTGCGTTCTAGACTGGGGGCGTCTCCGTATTTTGCCCTGCACTACGCATTTGAGAAGTTGATAAGAGAAGACAAGGAGTGCGCCAGGATTTGGGATGCGACACCGAAGGTGAGCGCCGACGGTCCGCACCGGCTGTACGCGGCGGGGCTCTTGTCGCAGGCTACGAGGGAGCTCCGGGAGGAGATTGACTGCGGTCGGACGCCGGTCTACAAGACCACCTGGAAGTTGAAGGAGCCTGCCCCACCAACGGGCAGCGTTCTGTCTTATCTACTGGATGGAACGTGAAACCTGTTTGACCGGTGTCTCTGGTAAGGGGGTGACTTTGGGACGGCACGACGATCGCGGTTGGGGCCGAGTCCGAAGCCTCCGCCGGCAGGTAAGCGCTGGTCCTCGACACGGCAGCCGCCACCCTCATGACGACGTTGCGCTGACGGCACCAGGCGATCACCCAGCAGCGACCAATGCGCTGAGTGCCATGTTCAGCCGCGATTTCATCTACCTTGGCGTGTCCGCCCTCCAGGTGGTCCTCGTCGCGGTGATGACGCCCATCCTGACCCGGCGCGTCAGTGTAGGCGAGTTCGGGCAGTTGGAGCTGGCCGTCACGGTGGCGCAACTCCTAGGGCTGACCTTCACCCTCGGGCTCCCCTTCGCGGCGCAGAAGGGGTTCGCGGGGGAGGACGGCGATCGTCGGTCTCGTGGTGTAGTCGCCATCTCCGCCGTCCTGGCGGTCGCCGCTGCGCTGGTCTTCGTCCTCGCCGCACCGGCGTGGGGCCCCGCGGTGGGCCTGGACCGGGTCCTGGACGCGCGCTTGAGCGCACTGTGGTCCGGCTGCTTCGCGTTGACACTGACGACACTCGCCATGCTCCGGTCCAAAGAGAAGCTGGGGACGGCGATCTTCGTTGGTGCTCTGCAGTCGCTGGGAGCGCAAGCGGCCGGTGTGCTTCTGCTGTTCTGGTGGGCGCCCACTGTTACGAGTTACCTCTGCGGCCTGATCATCGGGCAAGGCGCGGCTGCCCTTGTCGGCTTGCTAGCCCTGACGCCAGACTGGTCGGCACTGGCCGCGATCCGCCGCTACCGCTGGGCATTCCTTTTCGGCTTGCCCATGGTGCCGCAGCAGCTCAGTGGCTTCATTCTCAACGCCGGCGACCGAATAGTCGTCCGCCATGACCTCGGGTCGGCAGCCGTTGGACGCTACTCCGTCGCCTACAACGTGGGCAGTCTCGGCCTCATCCTTCTCGTCTTCATCAATCAGGCGTGGATGCCCCGCATCTATGCCGTGGCGGACCGAGCGGCACGATCACGGCTCCTGGCCAGCAGCCGCGACATGATGAACCTGCTGCTGATCCCGGTGGTCTGCGGCCTGGCTGCCGGGGCCCCCGTGGTGCTGCGATTGTGGGCTCCAAGTTCGTTCCATCCAGCGGAGCTGACGCCGATCGTCGCGATCGTAGCCATTAGCACGTTCCCCAGTGGGCAGTTCCTGTCCAGCCTACGAGCGCTGATGAGCGAGGGGAGGACTGCCCGGGCGGCGGTGACAACACTGGTCGCAGCGGTGGTAAACATAGGCCTGAACCTGGTGATGGTGCCGTTCCTCGGTATCACCGGCTCGGCCATCGCCACCGTACTCTCCTATGGCCTGCTCGCTGTGCTCGCCCGGCCGCCCGTGAGCTCCGGTCTGCGGGTCCCCGGCGCCTCGTTCCTGCTCCACGCCCTGATCGGTGGTGCCGTCGCGGTCACCTTGGCGATTGGGGTACTGCCGACCTCGCCCGAGTGGCTCGTTATCCGCCTGGCTATGTGCGCCGGGGCGCTACTCGCCTTCGCCTTGTTGCTGCGCCGCGCGATAGCAGGGTTTGAGACATCTGGCCGACTCGTGGCACGGATAGTCGGCAGCTCCGCGAACGCGGTGACGTAAGGCTCACCAGGCTGGTGCACCGACCAGATTTATTTGCTCGCTGTGGTGGGTCTGGCCGTAAACCTCAGACCCGGGCGCTGCGTCCCCTTGTCAGGGAGGGAGCCGCAACGTGGGTGATGAAAGAGGCCGGCCGGAAACCGGTATCTGGACACGAGTCGCTGATTCGTATCCGGCTCAGCCCGGCGAGTACCGGCCGCGGCGGGCCAAACCCGAGCCGCCCGACCCGTATCTCCCGCGCTCGGAACATCCGCTGAGATCCGGGCCCTACCTTCGTCCAGGCTCGAGTTCGGCCAGTGACCGGTTCGCCGCACCGCGGCCCGACCCGCTGCGCGACCCGATCCCGCCGCCGGACCCGGCGCCGCCCCGGGGGCAGGCCGGCCAGCCGGTGCCGGGCGGCGCCTTCGGCTGGTGGGATACCAACGGCAACGTCGCTTCCGGCCGGCATCCGGATGGTCCGGTTGCTCCGGGAGCCGCTCAGCGTATGCCGCGCCGCGCTGGGCCGCCCGATAGCCAGCGGCCGCCGGGGCGGGAGCAGCCCACCGTCCGGCAACGGTCGGCCTGGGATCAGCCAGCCCGGGAGCACCCAGCCCGGGAGCAGCCAGCCCGGGAGCAGCCAGCCCGGGAGCACCCAGCCCGGGACCAGGCGGCCCGGGAGCAGGCGGCCCGGGAGCAGCCAGCAGAGTGGCATACCGGGCGGCGGGACACCCAGGACGACCCGGTCCCGGTCCGGCCGGGCGGTGCCCCGGCCGATGGGCTGCGGCCGGACGTGGACCGGTACCCGGCCGACTTCCCGACCCAGGTCTTCATGTCCAGCGCCCTGGCCGCCTGGCAGCAGCCTGCCCAGGCCGCCCCGGCCGGCAACTGGCCGCAGGTCGGGGAGGCGTCCCCCGGCGCCCGGCCGGTACGAGCCAGCGGCGATCCCGCGCTCCTCCGGCCGGCCCCAGCCGTCCCTGTCCCCCGGGCACGCGCCAGGCGCCGGCCCCGTCCCGGCCGCCCGGGCCGCGGCACGCCACGGCCGGGTCCCCGCCTGGCAGCACGCACCCCGGCTGGGATCGTGAGCCGGCCCCCGGTGCGGGGCAGTATCTGCCCGCCAGTGCGCACCGGGCCGGGCCGCGGCACCAGGCGGCGCCATTCCCGCCCGCTCAGGACCCGGCCGAGCTGTACCCGGCGCCGCCGACCCCGGCCCGGCCCAGCGGGAACCCGGCGCCGCCGCGGTCCCGGACGGCCCTGGGTCGCGGGCTCCGCACCGGCCCGCTGATCAGCGCCGCCGGCCTGGCCGTGCTCGTCGCCGTCGCCGTCGCCGTCGCCCTGATCTTCTTCGTGGCCTGACCCGGCTCTTACCGGCTCAGTTCCGCCGCATCCCGCTGAGCGTCATCCGCCGGGTGCCTGCCCTGCTGTTTCGGTGAGTCCCGGCGTCTGATCCTGCACCTGGGTGACTTCGGGATCGTCGCGTGGCTGCCGGGGCTGTTGAGGGCTAGGCGGGCACGTATGGATCAGGGCGACCAGGTTGACGAGGTTGTCCCGGACTGTATCCCGGGGGCATGGGCGCGGTCATGCCAGCGGCCTGGCTCGGGGGTTTTGCGGCAGTGTTGGGGCACGGTATAGCGGGTAGAAGTGCCAGATCGGGGGGCTTTGGCGTATGCGTCCTCACGCGGGCTTGCCCTGATCGACCGCGAACTCTATCTTCCGCAGGCGTGGCCGAGCCACGCGGAGGTGATGGCGTCGGGAGGATGGTGATGGAAGAGGCGGTCGCGATTGGTACCGCTGCCATCAACTCTTGGGTTGGCCTGTATCTCAGAAGCTACCTCGCCATGTGGAGATGAAAGGTCCAACTAGTGAAGATCCGACCGGGTGCCTCAACTGCTTATCCTTTTAATGTGCAATACCGGATTGGACGTATAGCAAAATACCTGGACTGCGGTGAGTGGCTTGACTATGGCTGCGCTGGTGGCGGATATACGAATGCCCTACTGCAATCAGGTGCGACCACAGTAACGGGGGTGGACGTCGCTGTCGATCGGGTTGAGGCGGCCAGAAAAGCGCATCCGCATATCCGGTTCAGCGTCGTAGACAATGAACAACTACTACCGTTTCCGGACGGCGCCTTCGACGGCGTCTTTATGAATGAGGTATTCGAACACGTTACGGACGAGGACGGTACTCTTGATGAGGTCTACCGGGTGCTCAGGCCTGGGGGCCACTTTATCGTTATATCGCCCAATAGGGGATTCCCCTTCGAAGGCCACATTGTGCGTATCGGGAGATGGTCCTCATGCCGACCTACCCCGATTATACCTTGGCTTCCGAAAAAGCTGACAGATCGATGGGTCGAAGCGCGGAACTACTGGCCAAAAGAGCTTCGCAGAAAGATAAGGTCTAAAGGTTTCTCGATAGTGGCCTCGGGGTTCATAATGCCGGTATTCGAGGCCTTTCCATGGGTCCCTGCGGCCTTGGCGGAAAGCTTCCGTCGCCACATCACAACAATAGATCACATACCAGGAGTGCGCAGATTTGGTGTATCGAATCTGATTGTCGCTCGGCGCTTAACTTATGTTCATCAGTTGGCACCGATGAAGCGTCTTTTCGTCGCGTGCGATGCCCCGGGAGGGCCGCCATTGACGCGGCGGCCGCGAACTGGACAATTGGGGGCGATGAAGATGGCTCTGCACCGTGGCCGATCCACCTGACGGGCTTGCGTGATTGATCTGTGCGCTCCAGATGACTCCGGCGCGCCCGTGCCGGGCGGGCGTCCCAACGCAGAATCCGGTGGCGGGCGGCGCCTTGGTGGATGTGATGGCGAGCAGCACAGCGGCGGTCTCCGGCTGGAAGGTGCGGCGGGCTATGGTGTTCCGCTCATCCTCGCAGCCGCCTTGCGCGGACGGCCACGCATTTGCGGCCGGTCACCGGCCGGGTCCTGGCGTTGAGACCCGTAAACCGATCGCGGTGCCGCGGCGTCCCAAATATCAGGGAGGGAGCCGCCACGTGGGTGAGGAAAGAGGCCAGCCGGAAACCGGTTCGTGGATACCAGCCGCTGATCAGTATCCGGCTGAGCCCAGCGGATACCGGCCACGGCGGGCCAAGCCCGAACCTCCGGACCCGTACCTGCCGCACTCCAACTACCCGCCACGCCCCGGGCCATATGTGGCCCCACCTGGGAGCTCTGCCACCGCGCGGTACTCCGCGGCGCGGCCGGACCCGCTGCGCGACCCGGTGCTGCCGCCGTACCCAGGTTCGTCCCGGGATCAGGCCTGGCGGGCAGCCCGGCGGCAGTCCGACGGATGGCGGCATCCGGGCGACGTTTTTGAGTCCGGCCGATATCCGGAAAGTCCGGCTTCTGCGGACCCGTCCTGGGCCGGGTCGCCGGGCGGCGAGGACCCGCGCGGCGGTCAGCCGTGGGACCGGGCGTCCCGGGGCGGGGAGCCCGGCAGCCGTCGGCCGCGGGGCGGTGAGCAGCGCACCGGGGAGCAGCGCACCGGGGAGCAGCCCGCCGCGGAGTGGCACGCCGGGAAGCGGTACACCGAGGACGAGCCGGTCCGGCCCAGCGGCCCGCGGGGCGGCGGCCTGCGGGCGGACGCGGAACGGTACCCGGCGGACTCCCCGACGCAGGTCTTCATGTCCAGCGCGCTGGCCGCCTGGGAGCAGTCGGCCCAGCCGCCCCCGCCGGGCTGGTCGCAGACCCAGGAACCCCCCGACCCGCGCTGGGCCCGTGACCTGTACCGGGATCCGGGTCCGCGGTCGGCCCAGCCGCCTACCCGGCAGGCTGGCCCGTCTCGGGCCCAACCGCCGTCCCCGCCCACCGCCGCGCGCCGGGAGTGGGACCAGCCTCAGGCTGGCAGCCCGCCAGGGGCATGGGACCAGGCTCAGGCTGGCGGCGCACCGTCGGGGTGGGACCGTGCCTCGGCAGGCGGCCCGTCTTCGGTATGGGACCGCGCCCCCGCCGCCGGCCCGGAGCAGTACCCCCCGCCGGCCAGCGCCGGGCGGCCGGCCCGGCCCAGGCCGCGCCGTTCCCGCCTGCACCGCACCCGGCGGAGCTGTACGCCCAGGCGCCCGGCCCAGTCTGGTCCGGCGCGAATCCGCCGCCCCCGTCCCAGCCCGGCGAGGACCACAGGGTGTGGAGCGGGGTGCTGATCGGCTTCATCGCGGCGCTCGTCATCGTCATCGTGGTGCTTTTGTTCGCTCTCTGAACCAGCGTGGTGGGCTAGCTCGCCCGGGTGTCCCGCGCACCAGGGTGCTGGCGCGCGGGACCAGAGTTCCCGCCGTGGGTGGTCAGCCCGCGTACTTCTGCACCAGCGCGCCAACCCGTGGGAGCGCGGCTTCGACGTGCTTGCTCGCGCCGCCGCGGACGGTCCGGTACGCCTTGATGATCACAGGCTTGTCCGACTTCCCGGCCATGGCGTCGGTGATCGAGAGCAGCGACTCCGACACCTCCGGGCTGCGCTTGGCCAGGTAGTCGCCGAACTCGGCACCGCCCGAGGTGGTGAAGTCCGCCCAGTACGGCTCGAGCTTGTCCACGAGCTGCGGCAGGAGCTCCTCGGCCCGTTCGTGGTAGTAGCCGGGGGCGAAGGCGTTCACTGCCTTGTAAGCGAGCTTGACCGCAGTCCCGGACACTCCGGACAGTTCCGACAGCTGCTGCTCGATGAGCGTGTAGCAGTCGGTCAGCACTGCCGGCTGGGTGTCCGGTGCGAGGAGGATCTCCTGAAGCGAGGCTGGCATGGGTGTGCTGTTCTCCTTTGGTTGCTGGCTTGCTCGTGGGATTCCGCACGCGCCGTCGCGGTGCGGCCTGCCTACAAGACGGTGTGCACGTGGCGGGGGTTTACCGCTGCAGCGTTAGGTGAAGTCGATGACTGCGAGGACTGCGTGGTGGTCGGTGCCAGGGACCCGGATGGGCCGGGCCGCACGCACCGTGGTGCTCGCGGGCGTGACCAGCACGTGGTCGAGCCGCATGATGGGTAGTGCGCGCCGGTCGGGGAAGCGCCGCTTCTCCCGGTTGGACTCGAGGTCCCAGGACGCCGGCCAGGTGAAGCCGGGCCAGGTCCGGTGCTGCGCGATGTCGGCGCAGTCGGCGAAGCCAGCGGCCAGCAGGTCGCGGAAGGCCTGGTGGTCCCGGGTGGCGTTGAAGTCGCCCGCCACGATCTGCGGTCCTTCGGTCTCCACCAGCGGCCGCAGCCGGGTCAGGTCACGCTGCCAGGGATAGGCGTTCTGCCGCATCGGGGTGAGCGGATGGACCACGGTGAGCACCACGGGCCGTCCGGGGAGCGGCTCGGTGCGGCCCCGGGGTGCGGCGTCGGCCATGCCGGGCACCGGCAGAAGCGGGTCCAGCGGCCAGCGAGCCCACAGTCCCGCGCCCGGTGCCGCGGGCCGCGGGTCGAGGTGGGCGTGGGGCAGCACGCTGGCCAGGCCGGCCTCGTCCAGCCGGTGCACCATGTCCCAGCTCAGTTCCTGGATGGCCAGCACGTCCACCTGGTGCTGCCGCAGGACAGCCAGCAGGGCGGCTGGGTCGGCTGAGCCGCCCCGCGAGTTCAGCGTGAGCACCCGGACGGTCATCGAGTCCCGCCCCCAGGCGGCTGCGCGCTGGGCGACTGGGTTGACGGCACGGGCGTTCTGCCTGGGCGGTAGTTGCCAGGCCAGCAGGATCGCGGCCGGGATCGCGAGCAGCAGGGCCAGCCACCACGCTGAGAAGGCCGCGACGATCACCGCCGCAGTGGCCGGGACGGCCGCCACCGGGGCCAGGGCGGCCAGTTGCGGGCCGGGCCGCGGCGCGTGCCCGCCGATGAGCCGGGCCAGCATCGGAGGCAGGGCCACGGCGGTCAGGATCAGGGCCAGCACCCCGGTCACGCCGTGCCTCACCCCCCATCCGGCCGGAACGTCAGAGATCACCCCTGGTCCCAGCGAGCATAACGAAGCTACCCGGTCGCAAGTTTCCGCTCAGCTGGCGCCTGGCGGGTGATCGGCGGAGCCCAGCAGGCGTGTTGTACTGGGTGGCTGGCCCTGGTCACTCTTTCGCCGGGAGCGTGCCGGTGGGATGGCGATGATGACCAGCATGGCCAGCACGTAACACCAGTACGGGACCTGCACGGGAGCTGTGGTGACCGGCCACCACAGTGACATGGGTGCGGTGGCGATATCCCGGAGAAAGTGCGCGGACACTCCCCAGGCCGCGCCGCCGAGTATCAGTGCGGTGGCCGCCGCACGTGGCGTGCTGGCGCGTCGCGACCAGCGGCGGGCGGCAACGGTGCCCGCGATCAGGACCAGGACGACCCACAGGGCGTGGGTGTAGGGCCTGGGGGTGCCGGCGGTCAAGATCGAGGAGCCGAACTCCAGGGGCAGGTGATCGAGGTCGATCAAGACCGAGCACGCCAGCATCGTCCAGCCGAACTTCGGGTTCGGTGGCGTGCCGCGGACCCGGGTAATCGCTCCGAGGACCACGAGGGCCGTGGCCAGATGGCATGAGTCGTCAACCAGGCCTCGCGTCACGAAACCAAAGCCATGCCAGGCGATCGTCAGATCCGTGGTCACGATCGCGATGACCAGGACAAGCGAGACAGCTCGCCGTGCGGCGAGGTTGGCCAGCCAGCCCAGCACTCCGTCTTGACGTGCCGACAGCACCGGGTGCCGGAGAGGGTTTCCGAGGTTCACGATGGTGTTCAGATGCTCTCTATATCCCAGGCCACGCGGCCCGGAACGCCGCGCGACGGCGCCAGACGGCAGCCAGCAGCCCGGTCACGCCGTGCCTCACCTCGATCCGGCCGGAACGTCGCGGAGATCATCACCCGGTTCCAGCGAGCATAACGAAGCCACTCGGGGTGCAGGTTCCGCTGGGCATTTCACCGCGGAACAGGTACAACTGCGGGCATGAGCGGTGAATCCGGCCCGGGAGATGAGCCGGCTCCCGGGCTGGCGGCGCCGCGGCGGATCCTGGTCGCCGGGGACTGGCACGGCAACGAGGACTGGGCGCTCAGTGTCATCCGCCGGGCGCAGAGCACGCTGGCCCGCGAGTCGCCGCGGCTGATCCTGCAGCTCGGGGACTTCGGGGTCTGGCCGGACCAGGCCGGGCAGGACTACCTGGCCCGGGTCAGCAAGGCGCTGGCCGAGGTGGAGGCCGAGCTGTGGTTCATCGACGGCAACCACGAGGACTTCCCGCAGCTCGCCCGGCTGGCCAGCGACACCACCCCGGATGGGCGCGTGGTGGTGCGGCCAGGGCTGTTCCACCTGCCGCGCGGCTACCGGTGGACCTGGCACGGGCTGCGCTGGCTGGCCTGCGGTGGCGGGGTGAGCCTGGACCGGGCCGCGCGCACCGAGGGCGTGGACTGGTGGCCGGAGGAGGAGATCACCGACGCGCAGGAGGCCGCGGTGATCGCGGGCGGCCACGCGGACGTGCTGGTCAGCCACGACTGCCCGGCCGGTGTCGCGCACACGTTCGGCCGCCCGCCGTCCGGGTGGGATCCGGCCGACCTGGCCCGCAACGACGCGCACCGGCGGCGGCTGCAGCGCATCGTGGACGCCGTCCAGCCGTCCCGGATCATGCACGGCCACCTGCACCGCGCCTACCAGCGCAGCTGCGACTTCGGCTACGGGCCGGTCCAGGTGACCGGACTGGATGCGGACAGTCGGCTGCGCAACTTCGCCGTGCTCGACGTCGCGGACATGCGCTGGGAGTTGCGTGAAGGCTGGTTCAGTCGGCTTCGCCGCGGCTTGGCGAGGTTATGCAATCAGGCGGCCGGCCTTCTACCAGGCCGTCGCGGACTTGGGCACCGAGTTCCAGTTGGACGAGGAAGCGCTGATGCTGCGGGACGATCCCGGGCGCTGCCCAAGTCGGCACCTGGTCGTGAAATAGCACTGCCTGACCCGCCCTTACGGCATCTCAGCAGTTCTGGGCGTAGAGACTGAACGGTCTCGTATCGGGTGATGGCACATCGCAGGGCTGTCCGAGATTGTCCGACTATTACAACGAGTCGTTCGTTCTGCCCTGGAAGCTTGCAGGCTGTCCCATGCCGGCTTCTGGCGCGGCTCACAGGAGGGCGGCGGCCGCGGGACAGCGGACCACACCCGGGCTATGGATGTGGTCCTCCGTTGCTGGCTTCGAAGTGACCACATCTCTCCAGCCAGATCACGCAAGGAAGTCTTCCGACATGACCGTCAATCATCCCGGTATGAGTAGTAACAACCGGACTAGTCGATACCGAGAAGTGGCAGCCGCTCACGTACCGTGAACAAGTTGTTAAATACTTAGAAAGTTTTGCCGAAACCTAGTCGTGCCACGACGCACCTGCTACCGTCCCACACACTGTCTTGTCAGCTCATAGACAGGATGGGCGGGACAAGATGAGAAATGTCCGTTCTGTGCAAGTCAGGATGACCTGAGCCTGAGTCACAGAAGTTTGACTCGGGTGCCCAGGTTCGCCGTAGTCATGGGGGGAGCCGTGGCATACCTAACCGGACCGCTATACCGTCTATCGCGCCGCACTAGATGATCTTAATGATCCCAGCGCCTGAAGACTAACTTCACCTTCTTTGCTGTGCGCGAGGCGGCAGCGATCTGAGCTGCGGCTTCCCTCCCAATGACTTCGCGGCCGTCCGTTGAACGCTGTCGCGGGCACCAAGAATCGGGTCAGCTGTGGATTCCAGCTTGCCCGAAATTAACCAGACTCTTATGTCTAAATTTATCAATCTATAGCGGTAAACCTTGGCATCCACTCGGGCGTCTACTAGCCAAGTCCACCGAAGCACTCGTTGCGGTGGGGGAGCTCCATAGGAGGGGCTAGCTGAACGAGGGGCGGCTCGGAACGGCCTAAGGCCGTTGCTGGGCTTAGAAGGGGAGGGGAATTGTCGGCTGCTCAACCTGCACACGTGCCAACCTCAGTCGTCCACGATCCGGGGGCCTCGCTGCCCTTGCCAAGCTTGGAACTCACAGTGCTGATGCCCTGCTTGGATGAAGCCGAGACCGTCGGCACGTGCGTTGAGAAGGCTGTCGCGTTCTTGGCAGAGCACAGCATTGACGGGGAAGTTCTCGTTGCTGATAACGGTAGTACGGATGACAGCCAACAGAGAGCTGAGCGCGCCGGTGCTCGCGTGGTGTGTATAACAGAGCGTGGATATGGCAACGCTCTGCTCGGTGGGATCGTGGCTGCCCGCGGCAGGTACGTCATCATGGGCGATGCCGATGACAGCTACGACTTCACAGCTCTCATGCCGTTCCTTGAACGGCTCCGTACTGGTGCAGATCTCGTGATGGGGAATCGATTTCAGGGTGGCATAGCGCCAGGCGCGATGCCTGCGCTCCATCGCTACATAGGTAACCCGGTTCTTAGCTTCGTTGGTCGCCTCTTCTTCCAAAACAAGATCGGCGATTTTCACTGTGGGCTGCGAGGCATGCGGCGGAATAGCATCCTCGCTCTCGGCCTACAGGCGTCAGGCATGGAGTTCGCGAGCGAGATGGTGGTCAAGGCGACCCTCGCAGGTCGCCAGGTTGAGGAAGTGCCAACTACGTTGTCACCCGACGGCCGGAGCCGACCTCCTCACTTGCGCAGTTGGCGAGATGGATGGCGGCACCTACGGTTTCTGTTGCTCTTCAGCCCGCGTTGGCTCTTCCTGATCCCCGGGGCCGCTCTATTCGCTCTCGGGCTGGGCACAGTTGCTGCTGTTGCACCGACCCCGCTCGAGGCAGGAACAATGACTCTGGATCTAAACCTCCTCGTCGTGGCGTCATCTATGATCGTCATGGGGTTTCAGTCGGTCCTATTCGGTTTCTTCACACAGATCTATGCGAGTGAAGAAGGCTTTCTGCCGCCTGGGTCTCTGCTTAACAGGCTCCTTGCCGTGTGCAACCTTGAACGTAGCCTTCTAGCCGGAGGGGCTCTAGCACTTATTGGGCTCTGCGGCCTGACACTATCTATCGGACATCTAGTAATTTACGACCACTTTAACTCGGCCTATACCTCCAGGGCATATGAGGAAGCACTTAGGGCCATCGTACCTTCAGCTACTGCTCTTGTCCTAAGCTGTCAGTGGATTCTCGGAGCCTTCTTCCTTAGCATTCTCGGCATCCGCCGTTCACGGACTCCAGGGCATCAACCCCCTTCTGCAGCTGGAACACTAGGGTCCACCGAACCTGAGATGGCGGTCGCTCCGGCTCCGTCGGTTTGATCGTTCAACTCTGCGGCCAAAGCCAGAGCAGACTGCGGTAGCAGGCGCGGGCAGCTCAGCAATAGCGATGTTTTGCAGACGTAGCCAACCCGAAATGTGAGTAGACATGAAGTTTGAATCTGTAGCACAGGTGGTGGACGGTATACCCAACATGACACGCGAGCGTGCGCATCGCGTCTATGATCATCTCGTCGCCACAGATAGCCGTGATGTGCTGGAATTGGGCACAGCACACGGCGTGTCGGCATGTTACATGGCGGCTGCAGTGGAGGCACGCGGTGGCCGAGTGATTACAGTGGATCACGTTGCGGCAACTCGTCTTCGTGAGCCCCATCCGAATGACGTTGTCCAACGCGCAGGTCTGACCAGCAGCATAGAGCGGATTCTGGTTAACGACAGCTCCTATACGTGGTGGCTTAAAGATCAAATTATCGCCAACACCGATTCAAAGGGTAGCTGCCATCCGATTTACGACTTCGTGTACATTGACGGAGCTCACAACTGGACAATAGACGGATTCGCATACTTCCTGGTTGAGAAGTTGCTCCGTCCGGGCGGTTGGCTACTGCTGGATGACCTATCCTGGTCGTATGGGTCGGCGAGTTCAACCTTTGGCCCCGGGCAAGGGCCAGATTCTCTTGGGCTATCCGAGTCAGAGAGACGGACTTCACACATGCGTCTGATATACGATTTGTTGGTCTGCCAGAACCCAGGGTTTTCGAACTTCCGGGTCGAGGATGAAGACTGGGGATGGGCGCAGAAATTGTCAGATGGACTTAGGTCAGTAGAGCACATAACTACCACTGGCTGGCGGCAACGAGCGACGTTGGCTTTGAGAAAGGCTCTAAGTTAGGGTGGCTCTGCATCGTGGACGCCGTCCAGTCGTCACGAGTCATGCACGGCCACCTGCGCCGGGCCCGCCGGCGGAGCTGTGATTTGGCTACGGCCCCGGTTCAGATGACCGGCCTGGACGCGACAGCCGGTTGCTCAACTTCGCCGCACTCGGCACGTCCAGATGCAGTGGGAGCTACCCGAACTCTGGTTCAGTCGGCTGGCGTGGGCCCGTTGCGGTCTGACGTGGCATGTGCGGTAAGACAGCGCCGGGTTCGCTCTCTCCGTCGCTACCTGCCCTCGTAAAAGCTTGCTACTCGATTAGGATCCTGGCGTGAAATTTTCCGCACTGCGCCAAGTACTGAGAGCAGATCTCGCTCGCAACGGGCCAGTCTTGGATCGCTTGACCGTCATAACTTTTCGACTGGGGCAATATGCGATCAGCAAGAGTGCTCCCGTGCGGCTCACATGGCGGATCTTCGATCTTGTGTATGTTCAATTGCTGATCGGGGCGGAACTCCCACCAACGGTCGAGTGCGGTCCCGGTCTTCGTCTCTTGCACGGCGGGCGCGGGGTGATCCTCCATCCCAAGACGAAGATGGGCACCGATGTCTCGCTTTATCACCGGGTGACCGTGGGACAGCGAGACTCGGGGAGTCCTCCGACGTTGGGCGACCGTGTGTACGTAGGGACTGGTGCCAGTATTCTCGGTCCAATCACAGTGGAGAATGATTCCCAAATTGGCGCCGGTGCCGTTGTGACGAAGGATGTTCCAGCGGGATATGTAGCTCGCGGAGTCCCAGCCATCGCAGTAGCCCGCTCCTGCCGTCCTTAAAGCCTGAAGTCAGAGATATCGTGCGTATCGTACGCATGACGGCTGCCGAGCGGTGGTTCTGTGGTGGGCACCACGGAAGCCCTGCAGCATCGCTCGCTGGCCGCCACCGAGCCCCGCGGCGATGGTGATCGCGGAGGCGAATTCCTTTTCAGCTATCAGGCAAGATCATCTTCGAGGTCCTGGGCGGCGATGATCTGCAGGGGTGCCGAGGCGCGCCTCGACCGCCGGATCGACGAAGGACGGGTCTACGGCAGGCGGCTCATGTCCCCAGTAATTTCTTGGTCGGCCGTGTCATCCTACAGGGCTCTTACGTCGTCTTAGTTACGTTCAAGGTTGCTTTGCCCAGCCAAAGCCCATGAGCCGGCATGCACTTGCCGTGGTCGCTGAAGTCTGGGCACGGAATGGGGGACTTGGATGTACCGTATCTGTGTGGGTCTCGGCCTGTGAGCGGGGATCACCTACGTACCCGCTTGGTGATGGGTACCGGTTACCCCTGGATAACTGATGCCGTCACCTTGGTGGACTTGGGCACGAGGTACTGGTGATGGACCAGGACCAGGACCAGCTCGCGACGGTGGCCAAGGGCGAGATCCCGTTCCATGATCTTGGCCCGGAGTTGCGGCTTGGCGAGGGCCTGGGCACAGAAGGCTTTCCTTCGCCGCCTCCCGCACCGAGCAGGCCACAGGCCATGCGGAATGCCGAGGATATGAGGGCGGATGCCTGAGACAGTAAGCTGGGTTGAGGCCAAGTTTCCCCAACTGTCATCCAATTACCGGCTGCCACGTTCCTTTTACACTCAGATGCTACTTCGCTGTTCACTGGGGAAAACCCTCTGGTACTCAATACGCTTTCGGGGTATTGTGCTGGTCGGCCGTGGGAGCAGGCTTAGAGTTCATCGCAGCGCGCAGATATCTCTGGCGCCAGGTTCCATGCTCGTGATTGGCATGCTCCACGACACGCTGGTCGGCGCCAGCCTGCGCATGTATCCCCGATCAAGGTTGTATGTGGCAGGAAGAGTGCAGGTTATGCGCGCTTGTACTGTCATTGTGGGGTACGATGCGACGCTCAGAATCGGTGCGGGCACTTTCTTGAACGATGGGTCATCGATACTGTGCTATCTGGAGACCACTATTGGTCCGGGCTGCGCTGTCGCGTCCGGTGTCCAAATCCTGGACACCGATGTACATAGGCTTCTGCAACAAGGCAGCCAGGTAAGCCCGCATTCTCCGGTAAGGATTGGCCGCGACTGCTGGGTTGGTACGAGAGCCCTCGTCCTAAAGGGGACCCATCTGGGAGACGGGTCAGTCGTAGCGGCTGGTGCAGTCGTTTCCGCTGAGTTCCCACCACGGTCCCTGGTGGTTGGAGTCCCCGGGCGGGTGATGCGTGAGAACGTTACGTGGTCATTGTAGGCGTGAGGCTCGAGTGAGGAGTGCTGAGAGATGAAACGCAGGACAGCGCTAGCAATTACTAGGACACTGGCGATCTATGGTTTCGCGGGATGGGTGTACATTGCCTTGGTGGCTTTGGTTCATCCGTATACTCTCGGTCTACAGCTAACGCATTTCGCGAAGTACCCTCATGAAGACACCTTTGGTGAGAGCTGCTTCGGCATCTCTTTTGTAAGTTTTCTCGCGTACAACCTGCTGCGCTCCTCGGAAACAAGAAAAGAGGGCGAAGAGGCGAGCGTATCCAGCAGCAGCGACTCTGCCGTTAACCGGTCATCGGCCTGAATTGTGTCTACGCCCGGAGCCTGGAGCGTCATGGACTTTCGTGGATGGCTGTATGTAAGATCATTGGCTTGCAGTATGTGGTTCCGCATGCACAGATTTCAGTCATCCTTGGTAACTTGTGAAGGACGTCTTCCGGTGCTTCATAGCGGTGGCACTGTGGTGATACGAGGTCGACTATCTGTCCGCAACTACGTGGCCCGCTGTGAGCTGGGTGCACAGTCCGGGGCCCGTCTGGAGATCGGGGAGCGGGCATTTATAAATCAGGGCGCTTCAATTGTGGCAAGTGAGAGCATAACCATCGGTGACGATGCGCGGGTTGGGGACTTCGTTGCGATCTATGATTCAAATTTTCATTCCGTGGATCCTCATCACCCAGTAAAGTGCGCTCCCGTCCACATCGGAGACAACGTGTGGCTTGGCCGCGGTGCGGTGGTTCTGCCTGGCACAACCATCGGAGACCACTCGGTGGTGGCCGCAGGTTCGGTCGTGACCGGCGAGGTGTCATCGCGTGTGCTCATAGCGGGAAACCCCGCGCAAGTGGTCCGGCAGCTCGAAGTGCCCGAGGGTTGGCGCCGCAGATGAACGTGCGTGGCTATGTGGTCGCAGTCATCACGGTGTGTATGCGGAAGACGGCATAGAGATCATTCAGTCCTACTCTCGTGCTCATCAATAATCAGCATTCTTGTAATCCCACCAGACCCTTGCCGCGTCATACATGTGTGGAGGCGTGGAGGGTTGGCGATGCTAGCCACCTCTCCCAGGGTAGGTATCCTCCCCAACCGAGTCCGTGAGATGGATATTGCGGAATTGGCAAGCGCCGCAGGGCGTGACCGAGCTTGGATAACTCAGGGAGGTAATCCACCTTGTCCGCAGCGTCACCTCGCATGCCGAGGTGGTTGGGAGCAGTTGCCGTAACTATCATCCTGGTGGCGGCCGCGGCTTTTGCGCAGACAGGTGTCGGCCACGTGCTGCTGCGAAAGCTCGGCCTCTCGCAGCGCCCCACTGGCTACTCGGTCCTTGCGTTCCAGCGTCCCCTGTCTCTTCCGCAGCAACTCGGCTCGCGACCTGGACACGTGATGGTGTCCTTCACGATCAGCAACAATATGCCTTCATTCCGTGACTATAGCTGGTCGGTGCATGTGGTCCAGGGGGGAAAGCCCCGGCCAATCGATGCGGGTAGAGCGCGGATCTTGTCCGGGCACACAACCTCGATCACCCGATCAGTGGCTATTAGCTGTAGGCGTGGTGAGGCACGGCTGGTCGTGAAGATCCGACGTCCGGCTATCTTTATCGACGCCTTGGCGCAGTGCAGAGATCGGAAAAGCTGACATATGAAGGAACGCCCGATCGTAGCATTGGTGTGTGATGTGATCTACCCCTACAGTCACGGGGGCAGGGAGCTTCGCTACCAGGAACTCTTGCCGCGGCTTAATGAATGCGCCGAGATCCACGTGTACACCATGCGGTGGTGGGACGAACCTACTGTTTGCGGCGACGACTCCATCACCTACCATGCCATCTGTCGATTTCTGCCTTTGTACACCGGCAACCGCAGGTCGCTTAAGCAGGCATTGTGGTTTGCAGTTGCCAGCCTCCGGTTGCTACGGTGCCGGTTCGATGTGCTCGAGGCCGACCATATTCCCTACTTTCAAGTCTTCGCTCTCCGCATTGTTGCGACTCTCAAGCGGAAGCCCTTTATAGTCACCTGGCATGAAGTCTGGAGCCGCACGTACTGGCGTGAGTATCTTGGCTGGACGGGTTGGGTCGCCTGGATGACCGAGTGGTTGGCCATGCGCCTTCCAGATCACATTATTGCTGCATCGCCGGAGACGGCTGAACGACTCAATCTGGCCCTCGGGGGCGGCAAGCAGGTCACTACTGTGCCCAACGGTATCTCTCTGGATCTGATACGCAACGTTCCTGCTAGTCGGCAAGCATGTGATCTGGTTGCTGTCGGTCGTTTGATCGATCACAAGCGCGTTGGCATGCTGCTAGACGTCGTTTCTATGCTGCATGCCCGAGGCATTCGCGTCACCTGTCGGGTCATCGGCGATGGGCCACAGCGTGCAGCGCTTCAACAGAAAGCCAACGAGCTGCAGATAGCACAGGCTGTCCAGTTTCGCCCAGACGTAAGCGACCAGATAGAACTCTATTCACTAGTGAAGGCGGCCAAGCTCTTCATATCGCTTTCTCTCCGCGAAGGCTTCGGCATAGCAGTACTAGAAGCCATCGCCTGCGGCGTCCCAGTCCTCACGACCTCCGCACCCGATAATCTCTCGCAGAAGCTAGTCGAACGGTATTCGCGCGGCACTGTGTGCGAGCCTACAGCCGATGCAGTCGCTGATGCTGTGGAGGCTCTCCTAGATCAGGGTCAGGATCGCTTGCCGAGGTCGGGCGGCGATGATGATCCGCTGGATAGCGATCCCTGGCTGGCTGATCACGACTGGGCTGCCATGACCGAAATCCTCGCTAAGGTGTATACAAAATGAATCCCTACCTGCGTGATCCACAGCAAGGAACTGCATCCTCTAAGATCCGGGAGAAACAAAGTGCCGTTAGATTGAGCGTGGTCCTTTGTTCACTGAACGGTGCGTCTGGTGTGGATCGCTGCCTGCGTGCCCTTAAGGAGCAGACGATCTTCTCTGATCTTGAGATGATCGTCGTGGATGATGGCTCGACAGACAAGACCAGCGCTGTCGGTCGGGATCATGGTGCAACGGTGGTCCGTCACGAGCGAAACCGTGGGCTTGCAGTCGCCCGCAACTCTGGCCTTGATGTAGCTTCTGCCCCCGTCGTGGCCTTCCTTGATGATGACTGCGAACCCGAGCCCAAGTGGGCGGAGCACCTGCTCAACGGCTACGAAGAGGGCGTCGCAGGCGTTGGCGGCTCGATCATGCCCAAGGCACCCAGTGGCTTCATGCTGGGATATCTTCGGCGGCACAATCCGCTTAAGCCGCAGGAAGCCAATCTCGCGGAGAGCGATCGTCTCATGTACCGGCTCTACCTCTATGGCAGGCGCCAGTGGAAGGGCGAGGAGGCTTTCGGGCGCCGAGATGTCTATTCGTTCGCCGGGGCGAACATGTCATTCCTCCGCCAAGCCCTGATTGATGTCGGCAAGTTCGATGAGCGGTTTCAGTTCGGCGCCGAGGAACTCGACCTCTGCATGCGCATGATCCGGAGCCCGGTGTGCGGTCGGCTCCTGTTCCTGCCAGAGGCTCGGGTGACACACCACTTCGAGGACTCCCTCAGGGACACACTCCGACGCAGCCGAGCCTACGGGCGCGGGTCGGCGCGGCTGTGCCGGAAGTGGCCTTCGGTGCTGCCCACAATTTTCCCAGGACCTCTCATCGTTCTCGCGCTGTTGTTCCTCGCCGTCCGGCTCCCGGTGTTGGACGTCGCTGCACTCCTAACGCCTCAACTGCTCTACCCACAGAACCTGCATGACGCTGTCACGAACCGTACGGGAGCCAGTCTGGTCGATCCATACGTGCAGCTGGCCCAGGAAATGTTTGAGAACGTTGGCTTCATCCAGGGTCTATGGCTGTTCAGGCATCTTGCCCCCGAGCCTGCCCTAGAGGCGATTGAGGTGATGCATTCTCGTCCCAGGGTGGAGCAGCTACGGTGACCATCCACCGCCCCGCGGTGCGAGGAGATCGGGACATCGCAGTACTAGGACGACCCCACGGTTGGCGGCGTGCTACCGGCCTGCCTTGGCCGTTTGCAGGCTGGCTGGTGTCGATCGCAGCGTTGGTACCGCTACACGCTTTCTGGGGAGCCCAGCTACTGCTGATACCGCTCTTGCTCATAGTCCCGGGCGTCATCTTGCTCCGGGCCTTGCGTATCCCCGGCAGGGTGGTGTCATCCTTCCCGGTGTACGTCCCATGCGCATCAATCATTGTGCTCTTCGCGGTCGGCCTTGCTGCAAACTTCATTGGCCCGCTTGTTAGCGTATCAGCGCCTCTCCGGACCGTACCTCTACTCGTCGCCTTCGAAGTAGTTTGCTTCGCTTTGCTAGCCTGCTCACTCCAGGCTCGGGTGGATGTATCGGTGCCCTGGCACTCGATCCTGAGGCCAGCACGGATCGGCTGGCTGCTTGTCGTGCCGCTAGTAGCTGCGGCAGGCGCCGTCCGCCTTAACACTGGTCATACCGATGCCCTCGCCGTTACGCGAATGGCTCCTCGGAGGTGTTCCACAGATGATTTCGATCGTGATCATTAGTAAGGACGAGGAGAGCCTTCATGACACCATCAACGAAGTGATCTTCCAAGCGGAGGGACTCGGAACGCCCTCGGAGATCGTCATAGTCGACGCATCTGATGGGCGGCTCGATCATATCAGGCGCTACTATGCGACGCGGGTGCGGTGGCTACAGTTCCAGCAGCCAGCAGGAGTAGCTGTTTCCATCCCGCACCAGCGAAATGCGGGTGTGCAAGCAGCGCATGGAGAGATAGTTGTCTTCACCGACGCGGGCTGCAAACCGGAGGCTGGCTGGCTCGACTTCCTAGTCTGTCCTTTGCTCAAGGACGAGGAGGACATAACCGTGGGCCTCACCCTCGCCGCCCCGGGTAGCACAGAGATGTACGACAGTGGGGCGCGGCAGACCTTGAGCTCTCCGTATCTGAGCGAATGTTCGACGATTAACCTCGCTTTTCGACGCGAAGCATTCACTAGCGTGGGCGGGTTCGATGAGGCGTTCGCCTACGGCTCGGACATTGACTTTAGCTGGCGGCTGCGCGATGCAGGCTACGGAATTCGCAGCGTACCCGACGCTGTCATTCGTCATGACTGGGGATCTCGGCGCAGGCAGTTGCGTCGATCCTACGTGTACGGTAAAGCGAGGGTGCGGCTCTACCGGAAGCACCGCATTGGGCTCGCGCGTGCACTTCGCAGCGATCCTATGGTGGTCGTCTACCCGGCCTTCCTGCTGGGGCTTCCGCTGACGCTGATCTTTCCCTTGTATCCAGCCTTGTTGCTGATTCCTGCATGGCGCAATCGCTCCAATGGAGCTGTTAGGGTCATCGTTGATCACCTTAGCTACGGGGCGGGCGTGCTCGCGGAGTTGTTCGGCCGATGAAGATCTTGGCCTTCCCGCGCGATCCCAATCCTTATCAGGAGTTGCTGTATTCTGAGATGGAGAGGCTTGGCGCCAGAATCACCTACATCGGCGAACTCACCGGCTCGCGAACTCTTAACCTCTTGCTCCTACCGTTTGAGCTGGCCACCAGGCGAGTCAGCGGGGCGCGTTTGGTCCACTTGCATTGGGTGTTCGCCTTTTCTCTGCCCGGGGCGCGACGGTTTCCGGTGATGCGCTGGCTGGCGCATGCCTACTTCCTAGGTTGGCTGCGGAGCTGTCGCCTGCTTCGCCTGCGTCTCGTCTGGACCGCGCACAACGTACTGCCGCATGACCCCGTGTTCCCAGACGATCAGTCAGCCCGGCGGGATCTCGTCGCTGCTGCTGATCTCGTGCTCGTGCATTCGGAGTCCACGCTGGATGAGATCGCCGCGCTAGGCGCGCCAGTGACAAGGAGCGCGGTCATACCGCATGGCCCGATGGGGTCGGCGCTGTCTCCTGCCGAGCTACGTCAGCCTGGCAGCGACGCAGGGGCTCGGCGATTCCTGTTCTTCGGCCGCGTGCTGAAGTACAAGGGGGTAGATGACTTGCTCGCGGCCTTTGCCGAGATGCCCCGCGACCTTTCCGTGCATCTCACTGTCGCGGGGCAGTGTGACGACCGTCAGCTGCAGTCACTCTTGCACGGGCTCGCCGACAAGGCCGGGGCGAGGGTGACCATGCGCCTCGGGCATGTGCCGGAAGGTGAGATTCCCCACCTGCTCGGGGCGGCTGATGTGGTGGTTCTGCCCTTCAAGCGGGTCACCAGCAGCGGGAGTGCCATGCTCGCGCTTTCCCACGGTCGGCCGCTCATAGTCCCCGACCTCGCTGCACTGGCCGATCTTCCCGATCAGGCGGTCATCCGTTACCAGGGCGGAGTGACGGGGCTCACCCGTGCACTGCGCAGCCTGGCTGGCGCGGATGGGCAGGCGCTCGCCAAGATGTCAGCCGCGGCGTGCCACTACGCGTCGCAGTCCTCCTGGGCTGACATCGCGCGGAGGACGCTGTCGGAGATGACGTCCGTTCTAGGCGACGTTCGACCTGCGGGCAGGTACGAACCCGTCAGGACTCGCTGAGGCCGGCCACCGTGGCAAGAAGCGTCCGGTCACGCACCTTGAGAGCGCTGAGTAGCGTCCTCAACGACGCCCTGTACCGGGGTTCCGTGATTCTGCTGGCCAACATCATTTCCACTTCAGTCATCGGATTCGCGTTCTGGACACTTGCGGCTCATCGATATCCCGCCTCCTCGCTAGGTGTCTTCTCGAGCGTGACGTCAGGAGCCAGCCTGCTTGCCGCGGTGGCGGCCCTGGGGCTGCCGAATACCATGACCCGGCATGTCAACGACGGGGAGAACGCGCGCGAGCTCGTTGTCGTGGCGATAGTTGCCATCGCCACGGCAGGGACCGTGCTCTGTGTCATCACCGTGCTCACACTCGGCCCCCATCTGCCAGCTGCGCTACATCTTCAGCAGCGCGGAAGCATGGTGCTGATTGTGACGGTTCTCGTGGTGTTCACCGCCATCAGCGGTACGCTCGACGCGGGCTTGATCGCCATAAGATCTACCCAGACAGTCCTGATAAAGAACCTCGTCGGCAGCTTCATCAAGATTGCCGGACTCTTCGTGCTGGTTAATCTCCGCTCATCAGGTCTCCTGATTTCTTATAGCGTGGGCCTCGTTCTTGCCACGCTCCTCGGCGGTATATCACTCATTCGTAGTGTCGCGGGCAATGGCAGACGCATGCGACCGATCCAAGTGCTGCGCCGCTATCTCTCGATAACCTCAGGGAACTATCTTGCCACGATCATGGGAATTTTTCCGATGAGCGTCGTGCCGATTGAGGTTCTCCTGATATCGGGCGCTGCTCAGACCGCCCGCTTCGCGGCCGCTTTCCTAATAGCAGGGTTTCTAAACTTCATTCCAGCCACAATCGCTCAGGTCCTGTTCGCAGAAGCTTCCCGCAACGGTGTGTCGCTCGGCCGTCAGTTGCGCAAGGCGGTGCGTGGAGTCTACGGCCTGCTCCTACCCGCGCTAGGAATTGTGCTGATTGGCGCGCCGCTAGCGCTCCGTATATTCGGCTCCTCCTACGCCGCCGCCGCGACAAACTGCTTGAGAGTTCTGGCCTTGAGTACCATCCTCACTGGGGGTACCTATCTCGTTAACTCACTGCTCATCGCACGTGATCGGATTGGTGCGTACATTTTCATAAACGGTGCGAACGCTGTACTCGTCCTGGGATGCGTCTGGATACTGCTGCCGGGCGGGCTTACTTACGCGGCAATCGGATGGGCGCTTGCCCAGGCTATCTCTCTCGCGCTCGGCCTTGTGCTCCTCGCGACTGGCAAAGTCGGGCGGCATCACCCAGTAGCGCCCGCAGTAACCCAGAGCCGCACCGGTCTCTCTTACTCGCCCTCCGTGATCAGTTCATTCGATCCGCAAATTCGGGAGCTACTCGAAAAGTGGCCTACCATGCCTACGACGCTGATCGCGGAGCAGATCGGATGGGATCGATCGATTCAGGTTCTCCTGGACCGAGTTTCTGAGCTTCGTTCGACCTACGCACGACCAGACGTGCGTAGGAACCGCTCCAGGTTCCGGCCAGGAGAAATTGTACAATGTGGCTTTTGGTTTCCTCCGGTAGATGTCCCAGTTAGCTCAGAGCAGGTCCGATCTGTGGGCCAACTCCCTGTGCTCACCATGATTACGGGCTATTCGCGCTGGCTATCTGCGTTGCTGGTGCCTTCACGCTGCAGCGAAGACGTATTCCTGGGTTGGTGGGAGCTGATCCAGGAACTTGGCGCGGTCCCACAGGTGGCTATCTGGGATAATGAACCCGCTATAGGACGATATCATGACGACTTGACCGAAATTACGGCGGCGTGCCGAACATTCAGTCGCTACCTGGGTACCCGGGTGATGGTTGGCAGGCCCTCTGATCCACGGACCAGGGGATTGATAGAACGTGCCCACGTATATCTGGAACGTTCTTTTCTGCCCGATCGTACGTTTAGTTCACCCGCCGACTTCAACTACCAGCTGCATGATTGGCTGGAGGCCGCGAACACCAGGGAGCGCCTGGCGCCAATCCGTTCTCCCATAGACCTCATTGACACCGATCGGAGTGCCATGCTGCCACTGCCCCCAGCACCGCCCCCTGCAGGCTGGCATGTGCAGATCCAGATGGGCGGCCGATCTTACGTGTACTTCGATTCGAATGACTACCTTGTCCCGTCGGTAGCTAGCCGAGGGACTGTCGAGATTATCGCTGATCTCAGCGAAGTCAAGGTTATGTGCGATGGTGTGGTAGTAGCCAGCCATGAACGTTCGTGGACACGAAATGGTATGGTAAGAGGTAGTATTGAAAATGCAGCAGCGAGGCCTTCGGCACGGCAATCGAGCGAGTCGCCCTGATGGATTGCTTCACGCTCCGTCTCCGGACGCGAGGACGAGCACGGCTAGGCAACACCTAGCCTGCACTGCGCTTGAATCGAGGAACAGCATGGCCGAGGAAGTTCGGGTCAGCTTCGTAGTAATTGCGTACAATGAGGTCACTAATATTGGTCGAACTCTCAGTACGATCGTCGGCTTGGGCGGGCTTGCTGGTCATGAGATAATTGTCGTAGACGACGGATCCTGTGATGGCACGGATGAAGTCGTTACGCAAATAGCTGAGCGGAATCCTAGTGTCCATCTTATTAGACTGCCGAGAAATCGTGGCCGCGGCTACGCCCGTCACACGGGCATTGCGGCGGCACGTGGTCAACTTATCGCTACCGTCGATGCGGATATCCTTCTTCCACCTGACTGGCTCGTACGCAGCTGCGCGGCGCTTCGTCGGCACGACGCCGTAGGTGGGACCGCGCTACCTGACGGAGATGTCGCATACTTGTACAGGCGCTTTCGCCTTGTTCCGCGGTTGGTAGGACATACAACGTCGGTGACTGGAAGCAACGCGCTTTACCGGCGTGAAGTCTTCGAGCATGCTGGTTTTGATCCTGCCCTCCGTGAGGGTGAAGACAGTGCGTTGAACTACGCAATGGAGCAGCGAGGCTTCTCTCTCGCGACCGTTCCTGGCCTGCTGGTCCGTCACGAAGAAAACAAGTCGCTGCCCAACTCGGTAAGATGGCTATTCAACGTTGGACGTGGCGCTACCCGTCAATTGCTGACCTATCATGACGTGCGGCAGCCGGATCTGATCGCGGGCTCGTTCTTTTGTACTGTCGCGCTTGGCGCCCTTGCCGCAGCTATTGCTCATCAGTTTATTCCGCTTGCATTTCCGCTGTTCTTTCTGCTAGCGGTGGGCGCCCTTCATGTGAGGAGTCGCTTCGAAATGCCGCCATCGCAGTGGCGGCGAGCCTTCCCTGCAGTCGCCATTGACAGCCTTCTGCTTTTGGCCTACTTCGTGGGGAGGCTAGCCGGCCTAGTCGCACTGAAGCGGCGAAATTGAGCGAAGTCTCAGATCGCTTGGCCTAACACCCAGGGGATCCGCAAAAGCTCATACCCTTCTTGGTTGTCGCCGCCAGTACGTCGCCGAGCAGACTCAAGCGATTCCCAGACCCAACAATCCAATCGTGGAAGGTTACCATTGTGAGTGGACCTGGGGAGGTAGCTGCCGAGCGGAGCACGGCACTCGCATAGGAAAGCATTTCTGGTGGTGTGTCCTCCTGGGGAGTCGGAAGGCATACGAGATCGCAGTCGAGTGGTGCATATAGCGGAACCTCAAGCATGCCGTCCCTCGGGAACGGTGGACGCGAGTTGACCAGCCAGTGAAGTCGTCCGCCCAGAGATCCCCCGAACGATTCTTTCACCAGAAGTCCTGCGTTGAGCGCGGCCAACGCTACTCGGCTATGAAAGAGCGCAGGATCCCCGTCGCGCGAGCCAAGGCGCCAGGCGCGGTTCACTGGAGAGCGGTCTGGCCGAAGAAGTTCGACGGGATATCGGATTTCTCGGTTAGAGACCCACTTGTAGTCGTGCGCACGTAGGAGAGCGTAGATCTCGGCCCGGTAGAAATGCGGGCCAAGCAGGTAAGGCGCGCGAAAACACCGCGGCCGAGACCCAGTTATTCCCTCGACCAGGGACTCAACCCTGAGCAGATCCGCGTCGAGCTTGGCTAGCTGATCCGAATCGTAAGTTCCCAGGTCGTCATGCCGGTACCCATGAAGACCTATTTCATGACCAGCACTCGCTATGGCGCGTACCACCTCCGGATGCTGCTCAACCATCTGTCCGACGACGAAGAAGACAGCCCGCGCGTCATAGTTAGCCAGTTGGGCCGTGATCCTGGCGGCGCTTTCTTCAAGATCGTACGGAGCGACGTAGGGCATTCCGTAGGACCCCTCAAAGTCGAAGCAGAGGAGCAGTCTTCCGGCCCCGGTCTCATTGACGACTGTGCCCATTGCTGATACCCCCTGTCGAGGTACTGGAGGGAATCCCTCGTGCGGTGAAGCGACCATGTGCTGAATTTCAGGCATACCGGGTAGACGCGTTGTACAGCTTAGCTGGTTATTCCCGGTGTCGTGGTGACCGTTGGCCACTCCCTGGGGGGAGTTTGTGCCTATGCGGGATCATTTGGTGCGGTCGCCGCCTGACCGGGCGGGCGCGGCGTTGACTGATCACCAAGAGTAAGCGGTCGTCGGCCGGCTCCGGAAAGTGCGCAGTCAACAGTGGTGGGGTGGCCGGGTGTCACTGCCTCATGCTGCGCCAACCGGCAGCACACCTCGACGTATCGCCCCGCTTCCCCGATCTGGTAACGGGTCCGCGACGATTTCGATATGCTCGCCGGACACGAGAGTGGAAGGCGTTCTGCCGGGAAGGCGGAAGTGGGTGGGAGGTTGGCGGGTCAGATGCGCCGGGGTGTTGTTTTGCCAAGATGGACTGTCCTGTCATTGGTGGGACTGTTTTTCTTTCTGGCTGCTTGCGGAGATCAAACAGGGAAGCTCGCTGGCCATGACAGCACCGGGGGTTCCGGCAGTAAAGTAGGCCAGTCTTCTGCTGCGTCAGAACCTTCACGCTGGGTGTTGTCTTGG
Organism: uncultured Actinomycetes bacterium; assembly: GCA_963814645.1. GTDB lineage: Bacteria > Actinomycetota > Actinomycetes > Streptosporangiales > Streptosporangiaceae > RYN-230. The sequence goes on from CAWFDX010000001.1 coordinate 757,620, forward strand.
GATGACGAGTTCAACGGTCGCGGTCGGCCGCGATATTGGCAATACGAAATCGGTGGAGATGGGTGGAGCCACAGACAGGTGCAGTGGAATGGCTTTGAGAACGCTAAACTCAACGGGCACGGTCAGTTGGTTATTACCGCCAGCCGAGACGCGTACGGTGAGGTCTGCTGGTACGGCCCATGTCAGTATTCCGCGGCGAGAATTCAGACAACCCATACATTTTCACAGACCTATGGCCGCTTCGAGGCGCGTATCAAGCTCCCTCTCGGCCGCGGTCTGTGGTCGGGGTTCTGGATGGAGGGTGCGGATATTGGCCAGGTTGGCTGGCCCCAGAGTGGCGAAATAGATGTTGTCGAGGACAACGGTCGTCAACCATATGTTGTCGAGGGATTCGCGCACGCCCCGAAATACAATCATGCGGCGTACCGGGTGATAGACGAACCGATCTCTGCGGGGTACCATGTTTATGGTGTCGATTGGACGCCACAAGGTATCACTTGGACGCTTGACGGCCGCGCATATTCGTATATCAGGGAGTACAAGGGCTGGCCTTTTAGCCGCCCGTTCTTCCTGATCCTGGATGTCGCAGTGGGCGGTAGTTATCCCGGGCCGCCCACGTCCAGCACGCGATTTCCTGCGCGCATGTTGGTGGACTGGGTTCGTGTATATCGCCAAGTCAGGTAGGCTCCCATCACTGCGCCGATGAGAATTATGGCCGTAGTCGGATAGGCGCAGGCGCGTCACGAGTGTATGGCTACTAGCGCTAGGCAGTAACCTGCTCGGTGGGTAAGCAGATGGGGATGTCTCATCGTGGTCTTCTGCCGGATGTCCTGTCCGGAACTGGGGCTCAGGAGAAGAATATCTGTAGTTGACGCAGAGACGGCTGTGGTGACATAGAGTTGGGACATTCTGGTACACGAGTGCCGCGTCGATGGGAACTCAGATTCTTGGCTGATCTCGGCTGAGAGAGGAGAAGTGAGGTGGCACGTGACTGACGAGCCGTTTCCAGACAGGCGCTTGACGTACCGTGTAGCTGCGTTCCCCCTTGTTGGTTACCCCCTCCTCCTGTGCTGGGACAGGGGTTGGCTGCCGAAGCCCCAGGGTGAGGCGACCACGGTCCTTCCAGATGGCCGGATTCTGCGGTGTAGCTTGCCGGACCGAACTCAGCGAACCATGTATCTAGGTCTCTTCGAGCCAGCCGAGAGCCGTCTACTCGCGAGTTTGCTGAGCCCGGGCGATGTTTTCGTCGATGTCGGAGCTCACATTGGGTGGTTTACCACCATTGCGGCCACCCAGGTGGGTAGATCTGGACGGGTTGTCGCCTGTGAGCCGTATCCCGTGACAGCTCGGCGGCTCCGGGATAACATTTCCCGGAATGGCTACGAGAACGTCAAGGTTGTCGAGACGGCCCTCGGCGGGCACGCTGGGAGGCTGAGCCTTGCCACTTGTAAAGGAGATAGCGGAGGAGTGACCGCCCTCGACTGGGCTCGGGATGACCGCGTCGAAGTCCCGGTGACACCCCTCGATGAGGTGACGGCTGAACTGGACTCGATAGCGCTTTTGAAGGTGGATGTCGAAGGTTGGGAAGCGCATGTTCTCCAAGGGGCTAGCAAGACGCTGTCACGAACGGAGCATGTCCTGATTGAGATTAATCCTCCAGGCCTCAAAAGGGCAGGATCTTCGGCAGAGGGCCTCTACGATGTGTTGCGAAGCGCAGGTTTCGTCACTTTCGCCCCCGTCGTAGAGACCGGCCTTCGCCGACTTCATCGGAATCCTGTTAGCAATATCTTGGCTTCGAGAACGTAATAAGATTCATGGCTCCCTTCGAGTAGATCATAGAGAGGGGCCGTCCGTTCCGTGGGTATCGAAGTTGACCGGTTTTACTAAAGAGTGCGTAAGTAGACCGACCAATTCCGGTTATGCAGTGATGTAGCGCAGATGCGGATCGGCGAAGAATGCCCGGACCAGTCCAGGGCGTTTCTGGAGCCGCCGCAGGGCGCCGACGGCCTTGGATTTGAGATCCTGTTTGCTGGTGACCCCGGTCTTGCCGATGCGGTCGTGCTTGACGTTCTTCCAGACCCATTCGTCTGGGTTGAGCTCGGGTGAGTAGCCAGGCAGGCGGAACAGCTTCAGGCGGCCTTCCGTGGAGGCGGCGAATTCGTTCGTGGCGGTGGCACGGTGCGCGGGATGCCCGTCCACGATGAGATAGACCGGGCCGGGCGCGTCGTGCAGCAGCCGCTTGCAGAAGTCGATGAACGTCGCGGCGTTTGTGGCGCCCTCGTAGACGGCGAACCGCAGCGCGCCTTTCGCGGACACCGCGGAGATCATGTTCACCGAAAACCGGGCGCCGGTGTTGCGCACTTCCGGGGTCTGGCCGACAGGTGACCAGGTGGTGCCCGCGTGGTAGTCCGACCGGATCCCGGCCTCATCAGCGAAGTAAATCGTGGCTCCCTCAGCCTCGGCCTGCGCCTGGATGGCCGGATACTCCTCGCGCTTCCACCGGTCGACCGCCTCCGGGTTCTGCTGGTAAGCGCGGTGCAAGGGCCGTTGCGGCGACATGCCGAGCTTGCGCAAAAGCCGGCCCACGCTGACCACCGACAGCGCGACGCCGAATTCGCGGCGGATCACCTCGCGGACCATCTCCCGCGTCCACAACGCGAACTGAAACTGCATCTGCCGCGGATCCTGCCCCGCGATCAGCGCATACAGCCGCGACAACTGCGGGCCGCCCAGCTTCGGCGGACGGCCCGGCACCGGCTGGGCCCTCAGCGCGTCTTTCCCGCCCTCGCGGTATTTCGCCAGCCAGGCATACACCGTCTTGCGGTGCAACCCCAGGGCGGCGGCCACATCCTCCGGATGAGCGCCTTCCCCGACCTGATCCACCGCCCGGATCCGCAGCGCCTCAAGCGTCTTGTGATCAAGCTTCCGGCCATCGTTATCCCGCACACCGCAATCCTGCCAGATCACAAGATCAAAGTCAGGTTACTTTCGAACTCCTTAGTAAGTGCACGCAAAAAGGCCTCCAGCACACGGGCGCGGCCGCGCTACGGTAGGCCCTCGCCGTGAGGTAGCTTCGCTCAATCCACCGTGCGGGCCCGGTTGGTTTGTGTACACAGATCGACCAGGGGGATGTCTCGGGTGGGTAGGTCTCGACACCTAGCCCGGATGATTCACCCGGAGGGGTTGCCAGCCTTCTGGGGTGTCTGAGACCCTGTGATGATCTTGATTTTAGGGTGGGGGTATGACAGCGGCCCGGCTGCCGGGCCGGGTGGCCGGGGGTTTCCACGGTCCCCCAGGTCTTCCGTGGTCGCAGGGATGTCTTGCTGCTGGTCAGGGTGCTTGTGGCAGGGCCGTGATCCTGGTCCAGGCAGTGGCGATGGCATCGGCCCATGGGCAGGTCGCGGGGATCTTCAGCTGGCGGCGGCGGCCAGTGCGGGTTAGCCGGGCGGCGGCGTGCAGCACCCGGTAGCGCAGGGTTCCGCGCGGGCCAGATTGCCGTCGAGGGCCAGCAGCCTTAGCCAGGCCAGCAGGGTCGCGGCGGTGAGCGAGGCGGCCAGCCAGGCGGAGTTGAGCGCAAAGTCATGTGAGGGAAACTTGCCGACGCCGCAGTCCTTCCCAGTGCGGATGGCGTCCGCCGCCGGTGCTTCGCTGGCACCGCGGCGATCGCCGCGTCCAGCACCGCCAGGCGGTCCGCGGTGGTGTTGCTGCCCGCCGAGCCCGGGCGCAGCATCCCGGCCAGCGTCTCGGAAGTGTTGTCGCAGTAGCCTAGCAATGGGTGCAGGCCAAAGCCCTTGAAGTTCGGCTCCGCGCCTTCTTTCTCCAACTCGCACAGGTTCGCGTCAAGGTGTGCAAGGCGGCGCCTGCAGCGCACGGGTTGGCTGGCGGCCGGTGCCGGGGGGTGCGTTCGAGGCGGTCGCTGTCGATGTTGCCGGCGAGGGTAGCGGGTCTGTCAAGGTAACGGCTCTGTCGCACTTTCGGTGGTGACGGATCGTATTCTCACCCGAGGAGGATCCGGTGGCGGAGGAGCTGGAATCCTGCGCGGCCGTACATCTGCCTTTTGATCATCTTGGTCTTGGTGTTGACGCCTTCGGTGCGCCCGTTGTGGTGCGGCATCGTGACCGCGGCCGTGGCGGCCTGGATGTCCAGGTCCAGGCCGCGGCTGAAAGAGTGCACGTGAGGCAGGTCCGCATCGCGTGCGCCGGCGATCCACTGCCTGAGCCTGGCGTCGTTGCCCGGGCGGGGAGCCAGCAGGGCGGCGAAGGAGCGGATCAGCCCGGCCAGGGCGGTCATCTCCGGGCATGCGCCTTCGAGGCCGGCGAGCGTCTCTTGCTGGCCGGGGGTGAGGCGGTCCGGCCTGGTGAGCAGGGTGCGGGCTGCCCGGCGGGGTGACAGGTGCGGGCGGTCGCTGTCCAGGCGGCCCTGGTTGATGTAGCGGACAAGGAGGTTGGAGCTGCCCTGGTAGCCGCGCTCGCGGATCTCGCGCAGCAGTTGCTGGACCGGGACGCCGGGCTCTTCGGCCCGGCGCTTGCGGAGGTAGCCGCGGTGGGGGTTGACGAGGGTGGGCCGGTACTTCGGGGCGCGCTGCAGCCGCTCCGGCTCGCTGGCCCGGTCGTAGCGCTTGACGGTGTTGAGCGAGAGGTTCAGGCGGCGGGCGCACTCGAGCAGGCCCACGTTCCGGGCACGCAGCTCATGGACCTGCTGCCAGCGCTCCAAAGTGGTGGCGGCCCGCCTGCCTTCCTGCAGGGGCATGCCCTTCGCCCAGCAGGCGGAGTGCGCCGCGACCTCCTTCCGGACGGCCTCGCCGAGGCCGTGCCACAAGTGCCAGCGATCGCCGACCTGGACCGCCGAGGGCAGTGCCTGGCGGACGGCCTCGCCGTAAGCCCCCGACCCGTCACGGCACACGACCTCGACGCCGGGATGGTCTTTCAGCCACTTCTCAGTGACGTCGGCGGTGCGGCCGGGGATGACGTCGGCGCGGCGGCCGGTCTCGGCGTCGATGAGCACGGTCGCGTAGACGCTGCCGCGGCGCAGCGCGAAGTCGTCGATCCCCAGCACCCGCGGCACCGTCATCCCGGGCAGGGGGATCTTGAGGAGGACCCGCAGCGCGGTATGCCGGCAGACCATGATGCCCAGTGCCGGCAGCAGCCGCGCCGACGCCCTGCCCGCTAACTCGCGCGCCACTGCGCTGACCTGGGCCGTCAGCCGTGAGATGCGCCGCTGGTAACGGTCCAGGACGCCCGGGACCTGCTCGCGGAAGGTCTGCACCCTGCACTCCAGCGCCGGGCAGCGCATACGGCGGACCCGCACCCGGACCAGGACGCGGCGGCCATCAACGGGAACGTCCGCCGCTGTCCGCTCGCGGTATTCATGCACGCGGGCCGTTTCGGTGCCGCACCCCGGGCAGGCCACGGCCACGTCCCGGGTCCTCGCCCGCACGCAGATCATCTCGCCCGCGTCCTCGACATCCTCGATGACCAGGGCAGACAACCCAGAGAACACAGTCCTCACAAGCTCAGTCACGTCAATCATGACCGATCGTGACACATCAGCACAACCTGCCACCACCGAAAGTGCGACAGAGCCAAGGTAACGGTGTAACTTCTGTCACTGTTGTTTACTTTCGTCCCGCGCTGAGGCGGCCGTCGAAGGTGATGTCGAAGGCGTTGAGGGCGGCCTTCCACCGGTTGGTCCAGCGCTTGCGGCCCCGGCCGGTCGGGTCCAGGCTCATGATCGCCATGTACAGGCACTTCAGGGCGGCCTGCTCGGTGGGGAAGTGGCCGCGGGCGTTCACGGCGCGCCGCAGCCGGGCGTTGATCGATTCGATCGCGTTGGTCGTGCAGATGACGGTTCTTATTTCCCGGTCGAACTGCAGGAATGGCACGAATTCCGCCCACGCGTTCTCCCACAGCCGTATGATAGCCGGGTAGCGTTTCTCCCACTTCCCGGAGAACTCGGCGAACCGGTCGAGCGCCTCAGCTTCCGACGCGGCGGTGTAGACCGGCTTAAGGTCTTTCGCGATGACGCCCCAGTCTTTCTTCGAGGCGTACTTGAAGGAATTCCGCAGGAGATGAACAATGCAGGTTTGCACGATCGTCTTCTCCCACACGGTGTTCACCGCATCGGGCAGGCCTTTCAGCCCGTCGCAGACCAGCATGCACACGTCCCGCACACCGCGGTTCTTGATCTCAGACAAGACCCGCAGCCAGAACTTGGCTCCCTCCCCGTCGCCGTGCTCGCCGGCCCACAGTCCCAGCACGTCACGCTCGCCGTCCACGGTGACGCCCAGGGCGAGGTAGATGGGCCGGTTGGCGACCTGGCCCTCGCGGATCTTCACGTTAATAGCATCGATAAACAGGACGGCATAAACCGGGTCAAGCGGCCGGCTCTGCCATTCCGCCATGCCCTCCATCACCCGGTCGGTGATCGTGGTAATAGTCTGCTTAGAGACCTCCGCGCCGTAGACCTCGGCCAGGTGCGCGCTGATCTCCCCGTGGGTCAGCCCTTTCGCCGACAGGGAAATCACCATCTCCTCCACCCCGGTCAGCCGCCGCTGCCTTTTGGCGACGATTTTCGGCTCGAAACTGGAGTCCCGGTCCCGCGGCACCGAAAGCTCCACCGGCCCAGCCTCGGTGATCACCGTCTTGGCCCGGTGCCCATTGCGGGAATTGCTGCCATTGCGGCCCGCCGGGTCGTGCTTGCCGTAGCCGAGGTGGTCATCCAGTTCGCCTTCCAGGGCACCCTCGACCACCATCTTGGTCAGCTTGCCCAGCAGCCCGCCCTCGCCGGTCAGCTTCAGCCCGCCGCTGCGTGCCCGCTCGGTAAGCTCGCGCAGCAGCTGCTCATCGGCCGCCGAGAGCTCCGCTCCGTCCTCGTCATGGCTGGTCGTCACGTCTGTCACTGGTGTCTCCTCCGTCTCGGGAGTTACACCGTTGAAATGGCTCTGTCGCACTTTCGGTGGTGGCAGGTTGTGCTGATGTGTCACGATCGGTCATGATTGACGTGACTGAGCTTGTGAGGACTGTGTTCTCTGGGTTGTCTGCCCTGGTCATCGAGGATGTCGAGGACGCGGGCGAGATGATCTGCGTGCGGGCGAGGACCCGGGACGTGGCCGTGGCCTGCCCGGGGTGCGGCACCGAAACGGCCCGCGTGCATGAATACCGCGAGCGGACAGCGGCGGACGTTCCCGTTGATGGCCGCCGCGTCCTGGTCCGGGTGCGGGTCCGCCGTATGCGCTGCCCGGCGCTGGAGTGCAGGGTGCAGACCTTCCGCGAGCAGGTCCCGGGCGTCCTGGACCGTTACCAGCGGCGCATCTCACGGCTGACGGCCCAGGTCAGCGCAGTGGCGCGCGAGTTAGCGGGCAGGGCGTCGGCGCGGCTGCTGCCGGCACTGGGCATCATGGTCTGCCGGCATACCGCGCTGCGGGTCCTCCTCAAGATCCCCCTGCCCGGGATGACGGTGCCGCGGGTGCTGGGGATCGACGACTTCGCGCTGCGCCGCGGCAGCGTCTACGCGACCGTGCTCATCGACGCCGAGACCGGCCGCCGCGCCGACGTCATCCCCGGCCGCACCGCCGACGTCACTGAGAAGTGGCTGAAAGACCATCCCGGCGTCGAGGTCGTGTGCCGTGACGGGTCGGGGGCTTACGGCGAGGCCGTCCGCCAGGCACTGCCCTCGGCGGTCCAGGTCGGCGATCGCTGGCACTTGTGGCACGGCCTCGGCGAGGCCGTCCGGAAGGAGGTCGCGGCGCACTCCGCCTGCTGGGCGAAGGGCATGCCCCTGCAGGAAGGCAGGCGGGCCGCCACCACTTTGGAGCGCTGGCAGCAGGTCCATGAGCTGCGTGCCCGGAACGTGGGCCTGCTCGAGTGCGCCCGCCGCCTGAACCTCTCGCTCAACACCGTCAAGCGCTACGACCGGGCCAGCGAGCCGGAGCGGCTGCAGCGCGCCCCGAAGTACCGGCCCACCCTCGTCGACCCCCACCGCGGCTACCTCCGCAAGCGCCGGGCCGAAGAGCCCGGCGTCCCGGTCCAGCAACTGCTGCGCGAGATCCGCGAGCGCGGCTACCAGGGCAGCTCCAACCTCCTTGTCCGCTACATCAACCAGGGCCGCCTGGACAGCGACCGCCCGCACCTGTCACCCCGCCGGGCAGCCCGCACCCTGCTCACCAGGCCGGACCGCCTCACCCCCGGCCAGCAAGAGACGCTCGCCGGCCTCGAAGGCGCATGCCCGGAGATGACCGCCCTGGCCGGGCTGATCCGCTCCTTCGCCGCCCTGCTGGCTCCCCGCCCGGGCAACGACGCCAGGCTCAGGCAGTGGATCGCCGGCGCACGCGATGCGGACCTGCCTCACGTGCACTCTTTCAGCCGCGGCCTGGACCTGGACATCCAGGCCGCCACGGCCGCGGTCACGATGCCGCACCACAACGGGCGCACCGAAGGCGTCAACACCAAGACCAAGATGATCAAAAGGCAGATGTACGGCCGCGCAGGATTCCAGCTCCTCCGCCACCGGATCCTCCTCGGGTGAGAATACGATCCGTCACCACCGAAAGTGCGACAGAGCCGTTGAAATTACAGTCCCCGCGGGGGGCTCTGATCCGAGATGATCACTGTGTCTCAAGCCAGGACCGGCCCGGAAGAACAGGCCGCCGATGCCAGTGCCGCATGCCCACAGCGCCGACCTGACCAGCACGGACCGGGAATTGCCCGGCCTGCTGGAGGTACTCGCCCAGGTGGGGACCCGCGCCAGCGGCGGGGACGGCACTACCGGCTGGTGGTCGCAGCGGTGCGCGGGCTGGCCGGGGCCGGAACTTCCGGGAACTGGGCGATCAGCTTTGTCAACCCCGATACGGCCCCGTCCGAGCCAGGGCTCCGGCGTGTTCCGTGATTGTCCGTTTGTGTCCTAATCGAGGCCGTGGAGGCGGAGAGCTTCAGCGGGGGTGGTGTGGTCGCGCCGTCCTTCGGGGACGTGCAGGTAGCCGGCGTTTTTGATGGCCGCGATGATCGCGGCGCGGATGGTAGCCAGGTTCGCGGGCCCGTTGCCGGTCCTGCTGGTAGCGGCGTCCTCGCGAAATGACACGTCCCGGGTGTGGTGATGTGCCTCGATGCTCCAGTGCTCGCGCACGAGCCGGGCCAGGCCAGCCGGGGTGGCGTGGGCGCTGGCGAGGCTGGTGATGGCGTAGACGGTCTCGCGGGAGACCTTCCCGGTGACGGTGTCCTGCCGCCAGCGGGTGATCTTGATGGCCTGGCGGGCGCCGGGAAGGTCCAGGCCGCTGACATGAGCGGTCTTGAGGGTGCGGGTCTCGGTGCGCCCGTGCCCGGCATCGCGGGTAGTGCTGCCGGCCGGGACCTGCCGCCAGGGCAGTGCCCTGAGGCGGTCATGCAGAAGCGGCTGGTTCCGCTTGATCACGGCGATGTAGTGCGCCTTCTTCTCCGTGGTCAGCCAGGCGAGGTTCGCCCGCACCGTGTGCAGCGCATCGAAGGTCACCACCACGCCAGCCAGGTCCAGAGGTCCCAGGAGCTCAGCGAAGTGGCTGGTCTCGTTGTGCTTCACATCCACCTCGAGATGGTCCAGGAGCCGTCCGCCATGCTCGGCGGCACCCAGGAGATGCACCCGGGTGCCGTCGCCGCGGCGGGCCCCGCGGGAGGTTTTGCCGTCCACCGCCACGGCCCGTAACCCGTCGCGGGCCAGGGCTTTTGCCTCCTGGGCGGCGCGCCGGGCCCGGTAGTCGCGCACGCTGGCCGAGGGCAGCCCGCCAGGGCACCGGCGGCGGCGTGGCCCGAGGAGGGCCCGGGTCAGTGCCCGCGGGTCCAGCTTGCCCAGCACCACCCGGATCGTCTTCTCATCTGGTGCCCGGTACCGCCCGGCTACCGGGTCCCACGGGGCGCGCAGCCGGGCCAGGTCCGCCTGGCTGGCCCGCCTGGCCCACTGCCCCACAGCGGTCAGCCGGTCGTTCCCGGCCGCGGTGCACGCGCACACCGCGACCGCGATCAGGCAGGCCAGCGGGTAGACCCGCCCCTGCCGGGACCGCGGGTCCGGCAATGCTTCCAGCCGCTGCCACGTGCTGGCAGCCAGATTCTCCCCGCCGGGGCCGGATTCGACCACGCGCGCACCTACGCGCGACAATGCCACAGCGGGCACGCTGCACCTCGTTCATGTAGACCTCAGAGACCTACATGATCATCGCAGCGTGCCCGCGCTCATGAACCGTGCGTCCCCGCACCACCCGCCGCATACCGGGGCAAAGCCCCTCAAGTCCGGAACACGCCGGAGCCCTGCCGTCCGAGCACGTCATACAAGGCGCCATACCCACGCCGGTACTCCGCAGCCAGCGACAAGGCCGCCAGGTTCCGCACCGGCCCAGGCCGCGCACAGCACCGCATCCGCCAGCTCGAACATCTCATCGTTGCGGGCGGTCAGGCAGGCATGGAAATGCGCCCGGAAGCGCGACAGCGCGACAGCGCGGCAAGCGGCCCGGCCCCGGCGGCATGATCTGGCAAGCTGTCCATCACGGCCTTCGTTCGTGATCTTTGTCCCTTGGCGAGAACAAATGATCATGCGGAGGCCGTACGCACGCACCGCGATACGCCGGGATCCCGCGGCGAAAGGCCGCGAAATGCCCAGGCCCCAGCCGGCAGGTAAAGAACTAGCTGAGCTACAGCTGGGCACCAGGGTGGGAGGCGTTCGTTCGGCGAACCGAGCCTACGAGGCGAGTTGTCCCTACACACTGTAGTCACTAAGAAGCGAAAAGCGATAGCGTGCACTCAACGTCTCAAAACCCATACGTCCTGCATGTAATCCGTCTACGCTGGCTCAGCGTCAACCTCATGTGGCATTGAGGTGGACGTGGCGTTCTGCGCCGGGGGAAAGAAGGACTCTTGCGAAAGACGTAGAAGTCCGGCATGCCGGACGAACCACTGCAACCATAGGTGGCCGTGGCGTACCCAAAATGTGTGGGCTATTGCCGGAGAGGTCCGTCTTATTGTGAAGCAACCGCTTAGAACTGCCAACCCACGAGGCATACTAATCATTACAGTAAGTGCCTGCACGTTGGCTCTTCTTGCGCAGACCAGTACAGGAAGAAACGCACTTCAGAGTGCTGGGCTGGTTAAGCGCCCATCCGGATACACTTCGCTTGCCTTCCAAGATCCTACATTTCTCCCAGAGCATCTCGCCTTCCGGATGCAGCATGTCCGCATCGCCTTTGTCGTCCATAATTCAGCTAGCGAGAGCCGCATATACACCTGGCGCTTGGCGACAGTGCACGGTCATCACAATGAGCGGAGGCTTTCCGGCCGGATAAGAATCGCATCAGGCGGAAGCGCCACCATCTCAAGGCGCACCGCAATTTCCTGCAGCTCTGGGCGTGTTTTGATTATGGTAACACTAAAGACCCCACCCGAATCAATCGATGCGTGGGCCACCTGTTCATCGCGGAAAAGGTAACTAGCCGATGCGCCATAGGCCTACAGTCGCGCTGGCTTGCGACATCGTGTTTCCCTATAGCCGTGGTGGGAGAGAAATACGCAATGAGCAGTTGCTGCCATGGGTAGCGAAGCACGCAAACATCCACGTATACACGATGCATTGGTGGAACGGGCCTTCTACATATAGAAAGGACGGCGTCGTCTACCACGCCATTACCGCGATGATCCCCCTCTACAAGAAGGGCTGCCGCTCCCCGCGGCAAGCTGTGATGTTCGGGCTAGACATCCTTCGCTTGCTTGTCGCTCGCTTCGACGTCCTCGAGGCGGACCACATACCGTACATCCAAGTCTTCGTTCTGCGTCTTGTCGCTACTGTTAAGCGAAAGCCTTTCATAGTTACGTGGCACGAAGTTTGGTCTCGCGGGTACTGGCTCGAGTACCTTGGCCGCAAGGGCATGATTGCGTGGTTCCTTGAATCACTTGCTGTCCATATGCCAGACCATATTGTCGCAGCCTCTCCGCAAACGGCTGATCGACTGAGGCAACTCGTTGGCTACACAAAGCCCATCACTGTAGTCCCTAACGGGATAGACATTAATCTTATCCAGCGTACCCCACCCACCCGGAGTGCGAGTAACCTTATAGCAATTGGTCGCCCGATCGAGCACAAACGCATTTACATGCTGCTTGATGTTATCGCTCTACTTAAGAAGACGGGAATTGATGCAACTTGTACCATCATCGGAGATGGCCCTGCTAGGCCCAGGCTTGAGCATCAGGCGCGATCCCTACAAATTAGCGACAAGGTAGAGTTCAACGGGAGAATCGTAGATCAATCGGAACTGTACTCCTTGCTCGAGGGCTCCAAGCTATTCCTCTCCCTATCGGAGCGGGAAGGATTTGGTATCGTCGTCCTCGAAGCAATTGGTAGTGAGGTAGCAGTGCTCACGACCTCCTCTCCTGACAATCTGTCCCAAGAGCTTGTCGCAAGCCTGCGGCGCAGTCGGTTTTGCGGACGCGGTTTTACGCGTCTATTCCGGAAATGGCGATCAGTACTACCGACGCTCTTTCCTGGGCCCTTGGTTGTTCCCGGGCTGCTCGCATTCAGCGTTCATCTTCTCGCACTAATACCGTTCATGCCCGCTATGCCGTGTATACCTTACCCCCGGGGATTCCGACTCGGCGTGGTTAATCGGAGTGCTAACTGCCTGTTTGGCCCCCACATCCAGCTGCACAAGAGACATTCGAAAACGCAGGGTTCCGCTACGGCCTATGGCAATTCAGGCACTTCAACGACTCGGCGAAAATAACCAACGTGAATGTTGGGGAGCGTATCTCATATATAAGGAGCCGTATGCCGGAGCAGATTCCGTGACGATCAGAAGCGTGGAACGTGTGACCAATCCACATGACACGCGTAGTTCTGACGTTAGGTCGGCTCCATCGGGGAGCGCCACCGCTTATATTGTTGCTATTGGATTGATAACTGCGCTTGTCCCATTGAACAGGCTATGGGCTGCCCAGGCTGTATTGACTATCCTGCTATTGGTTGTGCCTGGGGTCATTTTTCTACGAATGCTACGTGTGCCGGGCCGCGTGGTATCGTCGTTCCCAGTATATGTGCCATGTGCGTCGATAGTCGTCCTTTATGCTGCTGGGCTAGCGGCTAACTTTGTAGGGCCCCTTCTGGGTGACCCGGCCCCTCTTCGTACGCTTCCGTTGCTTTGTTGCATAGTTTCTCTATGCATTCTCATGCTCGCGGCGTCCTTCCGCGTGCCACAAAGTGTCGAGATTTCTTGGACTTTGTTCTCACAGCCGGTCCGGCGTTACCTGCCGCTTATGGTGCCACTGATCTCCGCGGCGGGAGCTCTACGACTTAATGCTGGCCACTCAAACTTCGTTGCAGTCATCGCAATAGTCATAAGCATCATACTTGTCGTCGTCAGCATATTTCGTGCGCAGAAGGTCGATAAGACAGCTTTGTGCATCATCATTTTTGCTCTTGCTCTGGCTGCGACTTGGTCGTTCTCCTTGCGGGGCGATCCACTGAACGCTTTCGATATCGCCACCGAATACCAACGGTTGCATCAAACAATTGTGGCGGGTATATGGCATACTTCTCACATTGACGATGCGTATGGTGCTATGGTCAGTGTCACGGTCATGCCAGCGGAGCTACATTTTCTCACTGGCGTGACGCCCTTGATGATCTTCAAACTCGTGTATCCATGTGTGTATGCCTTCTTTCCTGTAGCGACTTTTAGTATTGCTCGCACGATCTTGCCGCGTTCGCTGTCTTTTGTGGCGGCCGCTTTCGTCGTTGGCCAGTACTCATTTGCAGAAATATCGGGCTTCGCGCGCCAAGAGATCGCCCTTGTTGTTTTTGTCTCACTGATAATGGTCATGTTTGATGCTCGTATACCGCGTTGCTCTCAATGGTTGCTTTCCGCTTTCTTTGGAATTTCGCTCGTTCTCTCACACTATTCATCAACGTATCTAGCCGTGACCATCGTGGGTCTGATCATTATGATTCAGTTCATCGTCTCATTCTTCCGCGACGTGCCACACGTAAGTGGCGCAGTTCTGATTGGTTTTATTTCTCTCCTATCGTGTACTCTTATATGGTATGGACCAGTCACGCACTCTGCCACTGGCGTACGTCAACTTTTTCAATCGCTTCAAACCCAAGGACTCAACGTACTGCCCAACCGAAAGCCTGGCGAAAGTGTAGTTCTTGCGTACCTTAATGGGAACACTAGGACTCCTATATCTGCCGCTCACTACAGTGCTCTGGTTCATAGGGAGTACGCTCTTCATAAGACTTACGTTACGCCCCTCGAAAGTGCCGGACTCTCAAAATACGCATTGAAGAACTCGGCTGTACCGACGCCGCCCGTAAAGCTGAGCCCGCTGTATAATGGCTTGGGGGATTGTCTATTGCTAATTCTGCAGATAGGTAATCTCCTCGCGGGATTCGGTGCGTTGCTCCTAGTTGTGCGGCGTAGGACATCTCGGATCGCTCGACAGGTAGCGTTGGCGGCTTTGGCGATTCTATTGATACTCACCGTGCTTCGTTTTAGTGGGACCTTGGCTGTGGCGTACGGCGAGGAGCGAGCGCAACTGCAGGGGATGTCTATTCTGGCTGTCATGCTGTGCTCGTTTCTGCGGGACGCGATACTTAAGCGCCCTGAATGGGGTAGACGCGTCCTCTCTCTAATAACTGTATGCACTGCCATTGTCTTCATCAACACTACTTATCTGCTAGCCGCTGTTGCGGGTGGCCAGATATCTGACAACTTGGCAAATAGCGGGGCGGATTATGAATACTTTTACACGAGCGCACCGGAACTGGCCTCGGCTGAGTGGCTTGTGCATAGGATTCGCCCGGGTCAGCTTGTCTATGCTGATGAGTACGGTCAGGTGCCTATTTCAGAGGTCGCTGATATCAGTAAAGGGCTTATGCTGGACATAACGCCACTGACGCTTAATCAACATGCCTGGGTGTATGCGAGCCAGGTCAATACTCTAGACGGGCGGGCCTTTGCCATATACAGTGAGAACCTTGCCACATATGCGTTTCCCGCTCTATACCTACATAACTTCTATAACCTGGTATACACAAACGGGTCCTCAGAGGTATTTCACAGATAATCTCCGCCATGGTAGTCAGCAACTGTGAGTCTTCGGTGCCCTGAGCCCGACCTGACTCGTGCCACTTCATGGACTGGCAGTGATTGCGGGTCATTGACCTGCTGGCTCGCCTTGCGATTGCGCGTGATGTGGTCACTAAGAACCTTGTCGTGGAAGCCTTCGGGGATGGTCTCGCGGTTCGTGCGCAAGGTCCGCACTGCCTCAGGGGCGGTCGCGGTTCAGGTCGTCACGCGCCGGGGCCGGCGGGTCGAGCGGATCGAGCATGTGGGGTCCGCGCATACCGATGCCGAGCTCGCGTTGCTGCTGGCAGCCGCGCGTGAGCGGCTGTCCCCAGGTCAGGACGTCTTGGACTTGGGGGATGTGCCGGTGGTCCCGGCGCGGATGGACGAGGTCGCGGATTGGACCGGCGCACCGGAGTTGCCTCTGCGGCCGGCGAAGCCAGCGGCCGGTGGGCGTCCCGCCGCCGTCGCTGCGGGCGGGCGGGTCGTGGGGACGTCCGCTGATCTGCTCTGGGCGGTCTTGACCAGTGCCTATGCGCAGTTGGGGTTCGACGTCCTGGGCGATGACGGGTTCCGCGCGATGGTCCTGGCACGCATCGTGGAGCCGACATCCAAGGCCGAGGTCGTGCGGGTCCTGGACGAGATCGGCGCGCCAGCCGTGAGCCTGCGCACGTTGTTCCGGTCCCTGGCCCGCTCGCAGGCCCGCGATTACCGCGGGCAACTGGCCACGGCTGCCTGGGCGCACTCGGTCCGCACGAGCGGCGCCGCCGCCTTGGTGCTCTACGACGTGACGACGCTTCACTTCGAGCGCGACGACGAGGATGAACTGCGCAAGGTCGGGATGAGCAAGGAGCACCGGGTCGATCCGCAGGTCCAGGCCGGGCTCTTGGTGGACCCTGCCGGGTTCCCTCTCGAGGTGCACCTGTCCGGGGGCAACAAGGCCGAGACCGCCACCCTGATCCCGGTGCTGAGCGCGTTCGCGCAGCGCCATGGCGTGCGGGACATGGTCGTGGTCGCTGACGCCGGGATGCTCTCGGCGGCGAACCTGAACGCGCTGGAGGACGCCGGGTTCGGGTTCATCGTCGGCTCGCGGATAACCAAGGCACCTTACGACCTGGCCGGGCACTTCGAACGGCACGGCAACTACTTCACCGACGGGCAGGTCCTGGAGTCGGCCCGGCGGATGGGCACCGGCAAGGCTGCCCGGGTCTGGCGGGTGGCCTGCCAGTGGAAGTTCAAGCGCGAGCAGCAAGACAACAAGGCCATCAACGCCATGATCGAGCGTGCGGAGAAGATCGCCGACGGCCGCGCGCCGTTGAAGAAGGCACGATTCCTGAAGGTCACAGATATCACCACCGAGCCCGGCCAGGTCACAATCGACCGGGCCCGCCAGCTCGCCGGCCTGAAGGGCTACGTCACGAACCTGCCCGCCTCGAGCATGGACGGCGCGGCGGTCATCGCGGCCTGCCACGACCTCTGGAAGGTGGAGCAGTCGTTCCGCATGACCAAGGGCGACCTGCGGGCCCGGCCGGTGTTCCACCACCAGCGCGAGGCCATCGAAGCCCACCTGACCGTCGTGTTCGCCGCCCTGGCCGTGGCCGTCACCTGCAAGACGCCACCGGCACCAGCATCAAGAAGATCGTCCAGACCCTGCGCACGGCACGCTCAGCGACCATCGAGATCAACCGCCAGCGCCTCACCCTCGACCCCGACCTCACCGACACAGCCCGCCACATCCTCAAACGACTCGAATCAGGTCACTAAGTGGGTGGCTCCGTAAGTTCGTCGGGGGTCATCAGGCGGCCTGTGGCAGGTTGGCGTGTTGATGGTGTGCGCTGATCCGCTGGAGGAGCCGGGCCAGGTCGGCGGCGGTGAACTTCCAGTTGAGGGTGGACCGTGCCCGCTTCGGTGGACATCCGGCTTAGCTGCCCGATTCGTCGGGAGCGTAAGAAATGGGTTCGACACGCCGCTCATATACGCCGGAGTACAAGGCGCAATCGGTAGCTTTCGTCCTTGACGGTGGCCGCCCGGTTGCCGAGGTCGCCCGCAATATCGGCGTCCACGAGATGACTCTTGGCAAGTGGGTGAAGGTGGCACGAGATGCCGCGGAGTCCGGGAAGTCCCCGGATGTGCCGCTGGGTGAGTCCGAGCGGGCCGAGCTGGTGCGGCTGCGCGCTGAGTCCCGGGATGACAAGTCCACAATCGCTGAGCTTCGGATGCAGGTGGAGTTCGCAAAAAAAGTTGCGACCTGGTTCGCGAAAGGCAGTCAGTAAGATTCGCTGCCATCGCGGACTGGGCTGATTCTGGCGATTACCCGGTGTCATTCATGTGCGCCTGGCTCGGGGTCTCCCGTTCCGGCTATTATGCGTGGCGGGGCGCGGAGCCGTCCCAGCGGTCCAAAGACGACTCGGCGCTGGTCGCGGTTATGAGGAAAATCTATGAGGACGCGCGGGGCAATCCCGGGGTGCGCCGGATGCGCGCGGGCCTGGCGGCGCTGGGGCACCTGGTGTCGCACAAGCGCGTGCACCGGCTGATGCAGGCCGCTGGCCTGCGCGGGCGCCACCCGAGAGCCTGGAAGCGGACTACCATCGGCGGGGACAAGCCGGTGCCCGCCCCCGACCTGATCGGCCGGGACTTCACCGCCGGCCGCCCCGATGAGAAATGGTGCGGCGACATCACGTACGTGAAAACGTGGGATGGGTGGGCTTACCTCGCGACCGTCATCGACCTGCACTCACGCAAACTCATCGGCTGGGCCATCGCCGATCATATGCGGACCAGCCTGGTCACGGCGGCCCTCGATATGGCCATCTCTGCCCGGAAACCGCCCCCGGGAGTCGTCTTTCATTCCGACCGCGGCTGCCAATATACATCTTCGGTGTTCGACGATTACTGCACCAGGAATAACATCAGGAGGTCCCTGGGAAGGACGGGAATCTGTTACGACAATGCCGTATCGGAATCGTTCTTCGCGACATACAAGAAAGAGCTGATCCATACCCGCCCGTGGCCCTCGCTGGCGAGCTTGAAGAAGGAGACGTCTGACTGGATCAGCAACTACTACAATCCGCTGCGGAGGCATTCGACGCTCGGGTACTTGACACCTGAGGAATACGAACTAGGATATAGGCAACTCAGTCAATTGGCAGCCTAATTCGGTGTCCAAAAAAGTGGGAACGCTCCAGGGCCGGGCGGTCTGGTTGTAGCGGCCGGTGAAGGCCAGCAGGGTAGCGGCGAGCTCGCCGGTGCTGGCGAAGTCGTTCGGCGTGAGCACTTTCTTCTGCACGATGGAGAAGACGATCTCCACCTGGTTCAGCCAGGAGGCGTGCACCGGTGTGTGGATCATGATCGCGTTCGGGTAGGCATCACGCAGCCTCCGGGCGGCTTTCTTGCCGCGGTGGTCGGAGCCGTTGTCCACGATGACGAACACCCGGGGTGCGCTTTTGTACGGCTCGTGGCTCATGACCTGGCCCATCAGTGCCATGAACGGGGCGATCCCGGTGGTCTGAGGGCAGGACGCGAATACCTTCCCAGTGCGCACGTCGAGGGCGGCCAGCAGCGCCAGGGCGCCGGCGCGGCCGTATTCGTGTTCCACCCGCACCGGCCGGCCAGGCCCGGGCGGGCTGGTGGGGTGGCAGCGGGCGCGGGCCTGGATGGAGGGCTTGGCGTCCACCGAGATGATCCGGTCGCCGGGGCGCAGCGGCTGGCCCTGGTAAGTCCCCTGGTAGAGGCCGAGGATCACGCTGGCCCTGGCGGCGAAGTCCGGGTCGCGGGGGAAGACCCACGACTGGTACCGCCAGGGCTTGATCGGGTGCTCGGCCAAGATCCGCAAGACAGAAGACGGCGAGATCGGGCTGGCCAGGCCCTGGGCCCCCAGCTCGGCGGCCAGTTCCGGGGCACTCCAGCGCGACAGCGGCACCCCCGTGGCCGCGGGCAGCTGGCAGGCCAGCGCGACCACCGCGGCCCGTTCCAGCGCGCTGATCCGCCGTGGCCGCCCGGACCGGGGCAGGTCCGCCAGCCCGTCCAGCCCGCGGGCGGCGAACCGGCCCCGCCACTTACGGACCGTGTCCACACTGACGTGCAGGTCCGCCGCGATGCGGGCGCTGGCCTGGCCGCGGGCCGCCGCCAGCACGATCTGCGCCCGCACCCAGTCCCGGTAAGCGGTCTTGGCCCCGCGGGCACGCTTCTTTAACCTCCTGCGCTCGCCAGCGCTCAGCACAACTGGCGCCGCGTGATGCTGCAGCATGCCGCCTCCGGGGATCCATCGCCTGGGTGTGCCCCGTTCCCCGGGCCGGTGATCATACGGGCCGCGGCGGCCTGGCGCGGCACAATGAGGGCCATGGCCGCCATCCCGCAGTCCACCCGCAACTCGATCACCGTGCGGCTGCTGGACCACGCCGAAGCCCACTGGCCCCAGCTCACCCGGGTCCAGGTCACCTACCGCGGCGCCTTCGGCTACGTCACCGGCGTGCTCCGCGACGGCCAGCGCATCCCGCTATGCCGCCTGCGCTACGGCGGCTCAGCTCATTCCTTCGGCTTCGCGATCTACTCCGCCGCCCACGACCACTACCAGGACGCCGTCCTGCGCACCGGGCTTCCCCACCGGCACCCCCCAAGAAGCCCTCGACACCGCCTGCACCGTCCACCTCACCGCGCTAGGCCACGAACCAGGCCCATGACCCCAGACGAACTTACGGCACCAACCACTAAGTTAGATTCCCACCTTGGTTACCAGTAGCGGTTAATAGGCTCGCTCGTAGCGGCCATCTCGCATGTACGGTGTCGGCATGTCCTTGACGTCGTGGGCTGCGCTCAACGCGGAACGGCTGCTGTCGCCGCTCGGGAATCGGTGGCGTCACGTGCGAGAGGTTGCCAAGCAAGCGCGCCGAGTTGCGGGCGCTGTCCCGCCGGGTGACCGGGATTTGCTGGTTGCAGCGGCCTATCTGCACGACATTGGGTATGCCCCGCTGTTGGCAGCTACCGGATTCCATCCGCTTGACGGCGCTCGCTGGATCAGGGACAGCGGCCCAGGGGGGCGGCTGGCACGCTTGGTCGCGCATCATTCGTGTGCAATTTCCGAGGCACGCGTCCGCGGGCTGGATGAGGCGCTGCTGGACGAATTTCAGCCAGAGGAGTCCGCGACGTATGACGCTCTTGTTTATTGCGATATGACTACTGGGCCAACAGGGAACGCTGTGCTATTCGAGGATCGGGTACACGAAATTAGGCAGCGGTACGGGCCGGGGCACGAGGTTACTGTCGCACTGGAATCTTCTTACCCGTGTCTCGCTGCTTGCTGCGAACGGACAAGCGGTCGCCTGGCCGAGGTATCGGTTAGCCGATGTATGGCTCTGCCTGGCCATCAAGGTAATGCTGAACTCGAAGCCGGATCGAGGGATGCATTTGGTAGCCCAGAATATCAGTAGCGGGGACGAAGCGCACTTCAGAAGACTCCTGGCTAGTGGTCAACGTCCCGCCCAGCATTCGGGCGATAAAGCAGATCGAGAATTCTTGCCGTACTTCGCCGTCGTCATACGCGGCTACATGATTGGGGTCGGAGTAGATTCCGATCAGCCCGGTTACCTCGCACGCTATGCCGGTTTCTTCCATCACTTCTCGTGCGGTCGCCTGGCGTACGGACTCGCCTGGCTCCAGGCCGCCGCCCGGAATTGACCAATAGTTGTTGTCCGTGCGGCGGATGAGGAGTATCCGACCGTCGCTATCTGGCACGATCGCGCTGACGGCAGGGACCACGCTGTTGGCTGGTGGTGCGTCTGGATCGTTCAGGTAATCGACTCGTGGCATGCTACCTCTCATCCTTGGTCATTAGATGCCTGCTGCTGGCCCAGATCCGCTCGAAGCACTCGACGTAAGTGTCAAACAGCGGACCGTCGGGTATCCGCCTGAGATGTATCAGTGGTGCGCGGAATGCGGGCATGCTGTAGATGTGCGGATTGACTAGCATCTGATCGTCGAAACGAAGTATGGAGTTGTATAGCACGGTCGAATGAAAGGCGATCGACAAGTTTGGTGTACCAAGGATCGGACGGTACCAGGCAAGGGCGTAGCTTATGCGCGCCGCCAAACCGGCTCCGACTCCCTCTTCCTCCCCGCGCGCGCCTACCTCGGCGGATTCAGGGTCGCCAAACGCAATGCGCACGGGCACAGATTCTTCGCATTTCCGCTGGATCTCCTTCACCCATGTGGGGTTAGCCTCGGGAAGATGCAAGCCCGCGTAGACGAGTATGTCCACGCTTGTCTGTGCGGCGTGGAGCAGCGAGAGCCACAAGGAGTTCGGGACGGCGCTCCGTTCCGTATACACGGTGACAACTTCACCGTGCGTTTCGTCCGTGACCACCCGCTTACCGAACTCAGGCCACAAGTAGGCGGGATCCTCCTTCAGGAGGCTGGAAGCAGCAAGCACGGTCTTCCGGTGTGGGGTGCGCTCCTTGGTGATCCAGCGTTCAACCGTCTTCGGATCGACGCCGAGCGTGCCCGCGAAGCTGGACACCGTCAATCGGTTCCGGGCCAACGCGGCACGAAGTCGTTCGTTAGCCATGCCTCACCCCTCCCGGGCGGCTAGGGACGTTTTTCATCTTAGAACGTCCCTAGTGTCCCGTCCCGGGGTACCAGTGTCCCGGCTTCGTCAGCAAAGCTGAGCACATGGACCGCAGTGGTCCAGCACCGCCTGGGTGCGAGCTACGAAGCTTCATCGCACTGCTGGTGGCCGCCCACGACGACGGGAGGTGATATTTGTGACTGAAAACAGCACCGAGGCGGCCCCGTATGGGACGCTGGCATTTGACCCCGCCGTTCCTAACGTTGCCCGGATTTACGATTTCCTGCTTCGGGGTAAGGATAATTATGCTGCTGACCGGGAGGCTGCCCGGCGGTTGCTGGAAGCTGTCCCGGAGGCAGCGCGTGCGGCCCAGGGTAACCGGCGGTTTCTTGGGCGGGCTGTGTGGTTCCTGGCGCGTGAGGCCGGAATCCGTCAGTTCCTGGATATCGGTACGGGTCTGCCGACACTCGGCAACGTTCATGAGGTAGCACACGCCGCCGATCCGCTGTCCCATGTCGTCTACGTTGATAATGATCCGGTCGTGGTAACGCACGCAAATGCCCTGCTGGCCGATTCGTTGAGGGTCACCGCGGTCCAGGCTGACCTGCGAGACCCGGATCGCCTGCTCTCTCTGCCGGCCGTGCGGGCCGTTATCGACTTCGCCCAGCCTGTGGCTGTGCTCATGGTCGCCGTCTTGCATTTCGTTGAAGATCGCGAAGACCCGTGGTCGATCGTGAGCAAGTACAAGTCCATGATGGCACCAGGAAGTTATCTTGCGCTTTCCCACGTCACCGGTGACGGCTCGCTAGATGAGGCAGTCCGCCAGGCCGCCGAGATTTACGAGCACGCGTCCGCGCCAGGGATCGCCCGTTCGCGCACGCAGGTGGCCCGGTTCTTCCACGGGCTCGACATGGTCGCGCCGGGTCTGGTTGACCCCAATTGCTGGCGTTGCCCCGCCCCGACCGACGAACCGGGACCGGTGATTTTCTACGCGGGCATGGGCCGCAAGCCTGACGCCGGCCGGGAGCACGACATCGATGGGCAATGACACGGAGGCGTGCAACGTGTCCCCTGACGATCCGGATGTAAACCGGGAAGAGGCGCAGGAGATTGAGCGGCAGCGGCCGGGCTGGATGGTCGTCTACGGGAGCTACAGGAAGGAATACGTGGCATTCCCCTTATTCCCGGCTCCACCCGGGACGATTCTCACCGCAACCTACCCGCCTGCGCTCATCGCCCGGATGCAGCAAGTCGAACGACGGCTACACGCCAGACCCCGCCATCGCGGGGAGCCATGAAGGCTCCCGGTCGTGCCAGACACGGCCGTACCCGTGTGTCTTCGTCCGCGAATCACGAGACAGAACCTGTCGGTGCGTCCCGGAGGGCGGCGCGTGGCGGTGATCAGTTGAAGAGGCAGAGCTCCATGATGAGCGCCTCGACGGCGCCCTCGCGCTCTTCCGGATTGCCGTGCCGGACCATCACGCCCTAATGCCGGAGTCGGCGGGGCAGAGTCCAGGGCATCTGCCTGGCCCGCCCGGATTCCCGGGATATGCTCCCCGACAACGGGGCACCGTGAGAAGCGAGGTGAGGCGCGGCGTGAGCGGGGTGGCAGCCGTGGTCCTCACCGCCGTGGCTATCCCCTCCTTGATTGCCCGCCTGGCCGGCGGCCGGCCGCCGAGTCCCGGTCCGCAGCTCGCTTCGCTCAGCCCGCTGGCCATTCTGCCCGCCGTCGCTGCTGTAGCCGTGGCCGCAGCCAGTTCCTGGTGGCTCGCGGTGCTCCTGGCCATCCCCGCCATCCTGCTGGTCGGCGCGCAACTGCCGCCGTGGCAACCCCGGCAGGGCGCCGAGGGCAACTCGCTCACCATCCGGCTGCTCACTGTGAACGCATGCCGCGGTGGCGCCGATCCCGCGGCGGTAGTCGGCCTGGTCCGCGATGAGGACGTCAACGTGCTGGCGGTCCAGGAGCTGACGCCGGAGCTGGCCCAGGAACTCAAGAACGCCGACCTGCCCGGGCTGCTGCCCTTCAGCGTGCTCGACGCGCAACCCTCTGGGGCTGGTACCGGGCTGTGGGCGCGCTGGCCGCTCAGTCCCCTGCCCGCCATCCCGGGCATGAAGGCGGCGACCCCTCGGGCACAGATCGACCCGCCTGGCCGGCCACCGATCACTTTGACCGCAGTGCACCCCAAAGCGCCCCGCAAGCGCTTCCAGTGGAAGTGGCAGGAAGAACTGGACGCGATCCGGGACTTCGTGGCCGTCACAGCGGGCCCGCAAGTCGTAGCCGGGGACTTCAACGCTAGCCGGGATCACCGCCCCTTCCGCGATCTTCTCGCCGTTGGCCTGGTGGACTGCGCCGACACCGCGCTGAAGAGGCCGTGGCCCGGCTTCACCTGGCCGAGTTTCTGGCCCCAATTCGGCGGAGCCCACCCGAGGGTCGTGCCGCTGATGCGGCTCGATCACGTGCTCATTTCCCGAGACGCCTGCAGTGCCCGCCGCCTGCAGATTATCCGCGTCCCCGGAACCGACCACTGCGCAGTTCTCGCCACCATCGACATCCACCCAGCCCCGTAGCTCTGCCAGACGCCAGAGTTAGTCCAGGCCCAAGTGGTGAGGTACGCAAATCGTGAACGAGTCCTCATGGGACGATATGCACGACGGTTACCCATAAGATTGCTCTGTTCTGACAAGAGGCGAATCTACGGGCCTGTGCGCAATGTCCCCCAGCAGATCACTCCCTTGCTTCGCCTGAACAGGTACAGGTAGAGGAGCCATGGCTGTTCAGGAAGAATCCGGCAAGCCGGCCGCGGGCGGCAACGCCGACAGGGCGGCGGTAGCCGCCGACCGCATTCCCCTGATACTCATGTATCACTCGATCACGACCTACGCAGCCGACCCATACCTGGTCACAGTCAGCCCGCAGCGATTCGAGGAGCAGATGCGCTGGCTGCGCCGACGGGGCCTGCGGGGCGTCTCGATCCGGGAACTGCTCAGCGCGCGGCAGGCGGGGGGCGGCCGGAGCCTGGTCGGACTCACGTTCGATGACGGGTACGCCGACTTCGCCGAGCAGGTGGTGCCAATCCTGCGCCGCTACGGGTTCACCGGGACCGTGTTCGCCATCGCCGGGCGGCTTGGCCTGGACAACTCCTGGGACATCAAGGGACCGCGCAAGCCGCTCATGACCGCCGACCAGCTCCGCGAGGTTGCTGGGGCCGGGATGGAGATTGGCTCGCACGGGATGAATCACGTGTCGCTGACACGAGGCGACCAGCGCGGAGGCCCTGGCCGAGGAGGTGGACCGCAGCCGGCAGCTGCTCGGAGAGCTTACCGGCGAGGAGGTAGCCGGGTTCTGCTACCCCTACGGGCACATCAACGAGCAGGCCGTGCAGCGGGTGCGGGCCGCCGGCTACGGCTACGGATGCGCGATCTGGCGCTCAGTTCTCACCAGCGGTCATGCGCTGCCGCGTACCTACATCGGCGAGGCCGACACCTGGCCGCGGCTGCGCGCCAAGGCCGTGCGGCACTGGTTCAGGTGGGACTACCGGGGGCCCGGTGGGTCCCAGCTGCGGCTCGAACGGGAACTGAAATGACTGATTACGTTCAGTACCTGCCAAGTCGTTAGAGTCATATATCCGGCCTAGTCAGCGAGTTTCTAGACGAGCCCCCGCATGAGACAATTGATGCATACCATGGGCGATTCGATCTGGGTGGGGAGCTTGATCGGGTCATGACCGAAATTCCGCGCAAGATCACGCCTTTCGCTGCGCGGCCCCGGACTAGGGGAGAGAAGCTGACCGGCCGGAAACGCGGTCTGGATCGGCAGGCCGACGCTTGGGCAGCACTGACCGCGGACGAGGACGCGGCCGGGCAGTCGCGGCTCATGGCCGCAGCTGGCCAACTGCACGATCGGGCCGCGGACACGCGCATGCTCGGGGTGCAGGCACTGGTCCAGTTGGCCGACGGGAGCGCCGTGTTCCGCCAGCAGTGCATCGACCTGCTGTGCGCGGCCGTCCGGGAGCCCCCGGGCCTCTTCCCGGAGGACCGGCCGGAACCGGACGATGCCGGGCTGCGCGCCTTCCGCGACGGCCGCGCGCTCCGCCGGGCCATCATCAGCGCCATCGCCACCCGGCTGCGCCCGGATGCCCGGGTCTCCTGGCGCGGCTGTGACCTGGACTTCACCGGCACCGTCTTCGACGAGGACCCCCCGGCCACCGTGGAGGACGAACGCCCCGCCGTGCCCCAGGAAGGCCGTTCCCCCGCTCCCCCCGCTGGTGAGGGCCGCTCAGCGCGCACTGGCGACCATTCCGACGGCGACGAGGGCGCGGCGGCCGAGGGCGCGGCGGCTGAGGATGCTGCGGCTGAGGATGCCGCGGCCGAGGATGCCGCGGCCGAGGATGCCGCGGCCGGGGATGCCGCGGCCGAAGAAGGCCAGCCGCCCGCTGCGACGCCAGAGGACGGCCCGCCCGCCCGGACCAGCCTGGGCTTCGAGGGCGTGCATTTCACCGGCGGCAAGGTCAGCTTCGCCCGGGCCCGGTTCTGCAGCAGGCTGGCCAGTTTCGCCGGGGCCCGGTTCACCGGCGGGGAGGTCAGCTTCGCCGGGGCCGAGTTCACCGGCGGGGAGGTCAGCTTCGCCGGGGCCCGGTTCACCGGGGCGACAGTCAACTTCGCCCGAGCCCGGTTCAGCGGTGCGGACGTCGTGCTGACCGGCGCGGAATTCACCGGCGGTCAGGTCAGCTTCGCCGGCGCTGAGTTCGCGGCCGGGAAGGTCAGCGCGCACGCCCGGTTCCGCGGCGGGCGGGTCGCCTTCCTCGCCTCTCGGTTCACCGGCGGCCTGGTCAGCTTCGTGGAAGCGGACTTCGCCGGGGCCGACGTGGAGTTCCTGGATGCCGAGTTCAGCGGCGGCAAGGTCGGCTTCGTCGGCGCCTCCTTCACCGGTGGCGAGGTCAGCTTCGTCGGCGCCTCCTTCACCGGTGGCGAGGTCAGCTTCACTGGATCATCGTTCACCGGCGGGGAGATCACCTTCACCGGAGCCGCGTTCAATGGCTCCCAGGTCAGGTTCGCGTTCGCCAAGCTCGACGGAGGCGAGATCCGCTTCCCCGGCGCGAAGTTCAGTGGCGGAGACCTGAATTTCCGCCAGGCGCGCTTCGGTGGTACCGACATGGACTTCACCAGCACCTTCTTCTCGGGCGGCCGCGTGGACCTGTCAGAGGTGTCCCGGGCGGCCCGGCCGCCGACCTTCGACGCCTGGACCAGCCCGCCGGAAGGGCTGCTGCTGCCGGCCACCGCCTTCGCCGTGCGCGACGACAAGCCAGACACCGACGAGAGCTGAGGGAGGCTTGGTGGGGGTACGTCGGGTCGGTCCCCGGGCCGTGGCCCTGGTCATCAGCCTGGCCGCGGGCGCGTTCATCGCCGCCCCGGGCGCCGCCAGCGCCAGCACCGCCGGTACCGCCGGTACCGCCGCCGCGACGGCAGTGGCCGCAGCCCGGGCGGTCACGGGCACGGCGGCCGCCGACGGCCAGCACGGCACCGGGCGGGCCCGGACCGTGGTCACCTTCGCGTGGGGCGGCGGTTCGGCGACCCAGATGCAGGCCCTGCCGGTGTTCCGCCAGTACGGCATGCACGCGACCTTTTTCATCCCATCCGGGCTGGTCTGCACACAAAGCGCGGCCGAATGCGCCCAGGCCTCGCCCTACCTGACCCGGTCCGACCTGGGGGAGATCGCGGCGGACGGGAACGAGATCGGCGGCCTGACCGTGCTGCACCAGCAGCTCAACACCGTGCCGCGCGCGGAGGCACGGCGGGAGGTGTGCGACGACCGGTCGAACCTGATGCACTGGGGTTTCCGGCCCACCGACTTCGCTTATCCGTTCGAGGTAGATAGTCCAGCCATCGAGCAGATTGTCCGGAAGTGCGGGTACAACGCCGGTCTCGGGGGCGGTGACGTGCGCGGGGCCGGCAAGTGCCTGCGCTGCGTTGCGGCGGAAACGATCCCGCCCGCGAACCCAATGGCGGTCCGGGCCCCGATCGAGGTCAACTCGGTCAACACGAGATGGACGCTGCGCACCTACCAGTTGACGGTGGGCGATGCCCAGGCGCACGGCGGCGGCTGGCTGATCTTCCTGATTCACGACGTGTGCCCGCGGACCTGTGCGCTCGGCACCACCACCAGCGAGCTTGGCCGGGTGCTGGGCTGGCTGCGCAGCCAGCGTGGTCATGGCGTGCGCGTGGCGACGATGCGCAAGGTCATCGGGGGTCCCGTGCACCCGGCGGTGGCCGGCCCGGTGCCGCCGAAGCTGCCTACCGCCGGCGTGCGGAACGCGACGCTCGCGGCCGGGGCGGGCGGCGGGTATCCGGCGTGCTTCCAGGGTGCCAGCTACGGGCGGAACATAGCCAGCTTCCGCTACCAGCGCAGCGGCGGCCCGCACGGCGTGGCGGCTGAGACCGTCCGGGTGACGAACTGGTCATCCGGGGACGTGAAGTTGATGCAGACCATGGACCTGGGCCGCTGCGCTCCCTCGGTCGCCGCGGGCCGCTCGTACCGGATCTCGGCGCAGTACCGGGCGACGCTGCCCACGCAGTTCGACGTCTACTACCGCACTGCGGTGGGTAGCTGGCGATACTGGACCACCAGCCGGGGCTTTCCAGCGTCGTCCTCGTGGACCCAGGCCACCTGGACGACGCCCGCCGTCCCGGCGGGCGCGACGGCGATCAGTTTCGGGCTGGCCGCCGAGTCCGATGGGACGATCTCCACCACCGGGTACCGCCTGGCCCCGGTGACGAGCTACCGCACCTGGATCCTGCTCGGCGTCGGCGTCGCCGTGCTCATCGGCGCCGGGATGATCACCCGCGGCCACCTCCGGTACAAGAGGTACATGGCCGCCCAGAGCCTGGCGCGCCCCGCCGCGCCTGTCGCTCCTGCCGCGAAGGCCGACGGGGAGGCAGGCCAGCGGGGTCAGGCCAAGCTGGAACGGCCCGCCGAGGCGGCCGACTCGTCGGCGCCGCGTGGCCCGTCTGGCGCGTAGGCAGCCACCAGTGCGTCGCGCAGCGCCGCCACCCCGTACCGGGCCCCGATCCGGTCCCGGGCCGCCGCGGCCATCCGCGCCGCCTCGGCCGGCGAATCGAGCAGCTGCCGCACCGCGCCGGCCAGCAGGTCTGGGCGGCGCGGTGGCACCAGCAGCCCGGTCTCCCCGGGGATGACCAGGTCGGTGGTCGCGTTCACGGCGGTCGCCACCACCGGTACTCCGGCCAGCATCGCTTCCACGACCACGGTTGGCAGGCCCTCGTAGCGGCTGGGCAGGGCGAAGACGTCCAGGGCCGGCAGCAGGTCCGGGACGTCGTGGCGCTCGCCGGGCAACAGCACGTTGCCGCCCGGCACCCCGCTTGCCAGCCGGGTCACCCGCCCGGCCAGCTCCCCGTCGCCGATCCACACGCCGGTGACGCCGGGCCCGAGCCGTCGCAGCGCGTCAATGAAGTCCTCCGGGGCCTTCTGGTAGGTCAGCCGCCCGACGGCGCCGACCACGCTGGCGTCGGCCGGCAGCCCCAGCGCCAGCCGGGCCCGGGCCCGGGCCAGTGGGTTACCCCGGTCCGGGGCCGTCTTCTCCTCCGCGCCCGGCACGGCTACACCAATTGCGTGCACGCGTCCAGGGGCGGCCAGCCCGCGGCGGACCGCCTCCGCGGCGACGGCCGTACCGGTGCACAGCACGAGGTCGGTGACGCGGCTCAGGCGGCGTTCGATCGCCACGTAGGCGGACCGGCGGAGCACAGACTGGAACTCGTGGAACGGGAACCCGTGATAGGTGTGCACGATGCGTGGGACCCCAGCGCGCCGTGCGGCCACCCGCCCCACCGCTCCCGCTTTCGCCCCGTGGGTGTGCACCACCTCGAACCGGTTCTCGAGGAACAGCGACGTCAGCCGTCGCACGGCCTGGCTGTCGCGCAGCGGGTCGAGCGCATGCCGCAGCGCCGGTTCCAGCATGGTACGCACGCCGGCCTGGCCGGCCGCGGCCAGCAGCTGATCCCCGCGGCCGGTGATCAGGGTGACCTCGAATGAATCCGGGTCCAAGGCGCACGCGCCGCGCAACGCCTGCAGCCCAGCGCCGCCCTCCAGCCGTGCGATGACCACCGCTATCCGCAGCGGGCCGTCGATCTCGGTCCCGCGCCGCCCGGAGCCGGCCCGGGCGGGTGGGTCAGCCAGAGGCATGTGTCTGTCCCGCCTCGATGTTGGCTGGGTCCCAGTCGGGGGCGAAGCCGGTGGCCATGGCGGTGATGGCCGCCGCGGCGGCCTCCTCCTCGAGGTGACCCTGCTGGGCCGCCGCCGGTGCCTCGTGCCGGGCCGGGCTGGTCCACCGGCCGGTCAACTTGGCGAGCCAGGCCGACGGGATGGCGTAGAGCCCGATCGCCGCGTCCAGCACCCGCATCAGCGGCAGGAAGGGCGCGGCCAGCAGCAGCCGGGGGCGCCGCTCCATCCCCGCGACCAGCAGGGTTATGGCCAGGTCCGGGATAGCGACGCCGTACAGCACCCGGCTCAGGCTCATGTGCGTCGCCACGAAGCCGTATACCGAGCCGAACACCGGCCAGGTCCCCACCGGCCCGCCCGCCAGGTCTGGCACGACCAGGACAAGGACGACCAGGGGCAGCAGGAGGAGCAGCAGGCAGGAGGTGACCAGTTCGATCAGGCTGATCGCGAGCATGGCGGTGAACAGGTTCAGCCGCGGCGGGTGGCGCCGCACCGTCTGCCAGAATCCGAGCGCCCAGCGCTTGGTCTGCTTGACGTAGTCGTGGAACTTGTCCGGGTCCTGGGTGACCGCGACCGCGTCGAGGGTGAACCCGACCTTGCCCAGGTTCTGCTGGTAGACCTCGAAGGTCATGTTGAAGTCCTCGATGGCCAGGCCGGGGGG
Organism: uncultured Actinomycetes bacterium; assembly: GCA_963814645.1. Classification (GTDB taxonomy): domain Bacteria; phylum Actinomycetota; class Actinomycetes; order Streptosporangiales; family Streptosporangiaceae; genus RYN-230. Next base: position 788,143 of record CAWFDX010000001.1, read on the forward strand.
GTTCATGTCGATCTGCGGCAGCACTGCGGTGCGGTAGAGGCTGGCGAAGCCGGGCACGATCGGTGTCGCGTTCAGCCGCAGGGAGGTCTGGCCGAACTTCACGATGCGCTGCCCGATGGCGTAGATGCGCATCCGGTGGCCGACGAGCAGGTTGCCCATCGGGGACAGCATCCGGTGCTTGTCGACCCGCACGCAGCCGGCCACGGCCACGATCTCCAGGTTGTCGAACAGCGGCAGGGCGGCCTCGAAGTAGCCGGGCTGGACCCGGGTGTCCGCGTCGAGCAGCATCACCACCGGAAACCGGTCTACCAGCTTGAACCGGTGGATCGCTTCCTGCAGCGCCCCGGCCTTGCCGACGTTGCTCCGGGTCTTGAGGGCCCGGGCCCCGGCGCGCAGCGCGATCTCGAAGGTGTCGTCGGTCAACCCGTCGGAGATCACGTGGATGTTCTTGAGCGGGACGAGCTTCGCGATGGCCCGCAGCGCGTCCTCGATGACGGCCGACTCGTTGTGCGCCGGGATGAGGATCGCGACGTCGTCCACGGTCAGATTGATCTGCCGCGCCCGGCGGCAGGCCGGGTCATCGCGGATCGCGATCACGTTCTCCGGGTAGCTGCGCGGCTTGCGCCGGTGCACCCGGGAGAGGACCTCACGGTCGAGCAGCCGGATGAGCCCGACGGTGCCCCAGAGCGTGAAGTTGATCCCGAAGATCAGGATGGCGAGGGTCCACCACGGCATCACGAACCACCACTTCGCAGGGTCGGGACCGCGGTGCGCCTGCCGACCGGCAGGACATGGCGCAGTGCATTCCAGGTAGCGGGATCTGGGTTGCCGTACATCCACAGGTACACGCCGCCGATCCCGGATCCGCGGGCCAGGTTGAGCTTGGCCTGGGTACTGCGGGCGTCCTCGAACCAGACGGTGTGCCGATGACCTGAGGAATCGGTGTAGTCGAACCAGGGTGCCTGGCTGGCCGTGTCGTAATGCACCTGCGCGTGGTAGCGCTCCGCCAGGTGCACGGCCTGCGCCCAGGTGACGGAGGTACCGTGGCCGCCGGACCAGTCGTAGCCGTAGGACGGGACGCCCAGGACGATCTTGGAGGCGGGGATCTGCGACGTGGCGTAGCGCAGCACAGCCCGGATCCAGCTCACCGGGGCGACCGGGCCCGGCGGCGAGGTGGCCCAGTGGTAGTCGTACCCCATCAGCCGCACTTCGTCGGCCACCCGGCCGATCGCCGCGTAGTCCTGCGCGACATTGCGCGGCGCGTAGCCTGCGTTGCTCGCCTTGGCGAACAGCGCCACCGACAGGATCTTGCCTTTGGCGTGCAGCGCGGCGGCCAGGTGCGTAACGAAGGTGGTAAAGGCCACCCGGTCGCTGGCCTGCAGGTCCTCGTAATCGATGTCGATCCCGGCGTAGCGCTGTTGTTGTACCAGCGTCACGATCTGGCTGACCTGCTGGGCCATCAGCGCCGGGTCGTGCAGCATGCGGGCCACCGGCTGGTAGGCCCAGTTGCCCTGCGTGTCCACGTTGGCCAGCGTCGGCACGATCGGCAGCCCCTCGGCCCGCAACTGTGCCAGGTAGCCGTCAGCCGCGGCCGTGTTGATGCCGGAATCGAGCACGATCCGGTTGTCCGGGCCCAGGCCGTACATCCACGGCGAAACCTCGTTCACGTCGGCCCGGCTGGCCAGCACCGCCTGCGTGCCAGGGCCGATGTTCCAGTACGGCACGGACGCGACCACCACGGTGGTGGCAGGCCGGGCCGTGCCGCCGTTCTGCGACAGGTACACGGTCAGCGCCGCGGCGAGGATGCCGATGGGCAGCACGGCGAGCCACGCCCAGCCGCTCCGGCGCCAGCGCCGGCCACGGTCCGGTGGTGGTGGTGGCGTGTCGCCGGTGGCCAGCGTGAGCGCCGGGCGCCCGCGCCGCCGGGCGGCGGAACGCTGCTCCCGCCCGGCGTGCTTCGCCGGGTGGGACGTGCCTGCCGTGTCTTGCCGCATCCTGCTCCGTCCAGCGTCACGAAACCCTAACCGCTGCGCTGTGGTCGCCCGTCTGGTCTGCGATCACCGAGCGGATGATGTCGTCGAGGGTTCGCGTGGGCTTATACCCGATCAGCTCGTGGGCGAGGGTGCAGTCGGGCACCCGGCGCTGCATGTCCTCGTACCCCGGCCCCATGGCCTCAAGATACGACAGGTACTTCAACCCGCTGGACGATTGGGTCGCGGCGATAACCCGCTGGGCCAGTTCCACGATAGAGATCTGCTCGGTGTTGCCCACGTTCACCGCCCGGCCGTAGGCCGCCTCGGTGGTGATGAGATCCAGCACCGCGGGCACGACGTCGGCGACGTGGCAGAAGCAGCGGATTTGCTCGCCAGTGCCGAAGATGGTCAGCGGCTCGCCGGCCAGCGCCTGGCGGACGAATCGCGGGATGACCATCCCGTACCGGCCGGTCTGCCGCGGGCCCACGGTGTTGAAGAAGCGGATGATGACCGCCCGCAGCCCGCATTCCCGCGCGTACGCGTCGATGAGGCTCTCGTCGATGGCCTTCGCCTCGGCGTAGCTCCACCGCGACCGCAGCGGCGAGCCGACCAGCCGGTCGTCGTCCTCGCGCAGCCCGATCTTGTCGTTCTTGCCGTAGATCTCGCTGGTCGAGGCGGCCATCAGCACTGCCCCGTGCCGGTCCGCCGCTTCGATCACGTTCTCGGTGCCGTGGATGTTGGTGCGCAGGCTCTCCAACGTCCGGTCCCGGATCACGAACGAGCCCACCGCCGCGGCCAGGTGGAAGATCCAGTCCGTGCCGCGGGCCAGGTCATCCACCAGGCCGGCGTCCCGGATCGAGCCCTGGACCAGCCGGAATCCGGGCGCGTCCTGCACCGCCTGCAGGTTGTCCAGCCGGCCGGTGCTGAGGTCGTCGAGGCCGACGACCTCATGCCCGGCAGCAATCAGCATGTCCGACAGATGCGAGCCGATAAAGCCGGCCGCTCCGGTTACCAGGCATTTCATCGCGTACTCTCCGATCAGTCGTGGGTCGTTCCGGCGGCGGGGGCCATCTCGCTCGGCACCACGGCGGACGGGCCCGGATCGGCTAGGGCGCTCTCGCGGCCGGCCGTGCGGCGGCGCGCTGAGCGCGGCGCGGCGAGCCGCTCGTACAGGCCGTCGATCCGCGCGGTGACCGCCTTGATGCCGTATTCCGCCTCGACGGCGGGCTCGGCGATGCGGTCCCTCCGTCCCGCGCGCAGCTCCGCGGCCAGGCCCTCGCGTATCCCCTCGGCCGTGCCGGGCACCTGGGTGGCCCGGCTCACCTCCAGGCCCTCCAGCGCCGGGCAGGTGGTGTAGAGCACCGGGGCCCCGCTGGCCAGCGCCTCGAGGACCGACAGGCCGAACGTCTCCTGCCGGGACGATGCTACGAAGAGGTCCATCGCCGAGAGCATCGCGGCGACGTCGTGGCGTTCCCCGGCGAACACGACGTGCTCGCTCACCTGGCAGCGGGCGGCGGTCTCCTCCAGCCGGGCCCGCTCGTCGCCCTTGCCGACGATGAGCAGTTTCGTCCCGTCGCCCAGCAGCGGCGCCGCGGCCTCGATGACCAGCTCGAACCGCTTGTTAGGGTCGAGCCGGCCGAGGACGCCGATGACGTAGTCCCCGGCGCCGAGTCCGAACTCCTCGCGGATCCGCGCCCGGGCGGCCGCGTCGAAGGCCACCCGGCTCAGGTCGACCCCGTTCGGGATGACGGTCACCTTCCGGTCCGAGACGCCCCAGTTGAGCATCCGTTCCCGGACGGTCTCCGACACCGCGATCGTCATCTGGGAGAACGCACCGGTGGCGAGGTAGAGGGCGCGCACGCCCGTCGTCATCGGGCGGCGTTCAAGGTGCGTCTCGCCGATCGAGTGCTCGGTGCTGACCACAACCGGCACGCCGGCCAGCCGCGCCGCGGGCCGGCCGTAGATCTGCGACCGGTACAGGTGCGCGTGCACCACGTCGTACCGGCCCTCGCGGATCAGCCGCCACAGCCGGGGCAGCGCGGACAGCTGCCGGTTGCTGGTCATCTCCAGGCTCCGCACCCGGACGTCGTCCTCGCCGAGCATGCCGGCGACCGGGCCGGGGTTGTACAGCGTGACCACGTCACAGTCGTGCCGGGAATGCTGGATCACCGAGCGCAGCTGCAGCTCGGCGCCGCCGACCCCCAGGCCGGTGATCACATGAAGGACCTTCACTGCGTATGCCTTTCTCGGCCGGGAGCGGTCACGCCGCCGGGGGCTGGCCGGCGCGCAGCACCGGCCGTTCGGTGGGCTGGGCGGCTGCGCGGCCCAGGGACCGGGCCGTCAGGCCCACGGTGCGGGCCAGGATGACGAGGTCGAGCCGCAGCGACCAGTTGTCGATGTAGTGGTTGTCGTACCGGACCCGCTCGGCGATCGAGGTGTCTCCGTTCAGTCCGTTGACCTGCGCCCATCCGGTCAGCCCGGCGCGCATCCGGTGCCGGTCACGGTAGCCGGGGATCTCCCGGCCGAACCGCTCCGCGAAGTAGGGCCGTTCCGGCCGCGGGCCGACCAGGGACAGGTCGCCGCGCAGCACGTTGAGCAGCTGGGGCAGCTCGTCCAGGTGGGTGCCGCGCAGCCAGCGCTCCATGACGGGGACGCGCTGCTCGTCCACGCTCCAGCGGGTGTCGGGGTCGCCGTGCTGGCTGAGCGTGCGCAGCTTGAGGATGACCGCCGTCCGCCCCCGCCCGGTGACCCGGACCTGGCGGAACAGCACCGGCCCCCCGGTGCGCACCTTCAGCACCGCAGCCAGCACAGTCAGCGCCGGCACGGCCAGCGCGAGCAGCACCACGGCGGCGGTTACGTCCAGGGCCCGCTTGGCCAGCCGGCCCGCGGCCGGCCGTTCCGCCCGGCCGCGGACGCCCTCCCGGCCCCGGGCGTCGTCCCAGTCCCGGGCGTCGTCCCAGTCCCGGGCCCGGGGGATGGCGGCCCCGATCGGGCCGGTGTCCGGCCCGAGGAGCGTCGTCAGGGCCACTGCGTCACCGTCCGGCCGGGATGGCCACCCGGGACCGGCTGCCCATGTTGGCCATGACGCCCCGGGCGACCGTGTGCGCTGCATGCTTGGCACCGAACACGAACCGCATGACCGGCCCCATCGTGGCGACGACGGCGGGCCCGGCCACATACAGGCCCGGCACGGACGTCTGGTAGTCGCGGCGCACCGCGGGCGCGCCGGCCACGGTCTCCAGCTGCTTGCGGATCGCGGGCTCCAGGAAGGTGAACCGGTCCAGGTCCGGGCGGTAGCCGGTGGCCGCGATCACGTGGTCCGCGGTCAGCCGGGCCATCGTCCCGTTCGGTGTGCGGAACGTCAGCGCCACCCCGTCCGCCATCTCTTCCGCGCCCTCCAGGACATGACTGGTGAGGATGGGGAACTGGCCCTCCACCCGCTCCCGGAGCCAGCTCGCCCCGGCCGGGCCGAGGGCGGTTCGGGCCCGGTAGATCCGGGTGGATTCCGGCAGGTGCCGGAACACCTGGGGGCGCTCGGAGTAGAACCACGTGCTCCAGCCCGAACCCAGGCCGGCCTCGGGTTCGCGCAGCCGCTGCAGCAGCGGCCGGTCCAGAGCCAGCGGCTGGCCGTTCCAGGCCACCTTGGCCCGGCGCGCCACCACCTGGACGGTCGCGCCGTTCTCGTGCAGCAGGGCGGCCGTCTCCAGCGCCGACTGGCCGGCGCCGACGACGATCACCCGCTTGCCCGCGAAGGCCGACAGGTCGGTGTGCGCCGAACTGTGCGTGCACACCGCGGGCGACAGCCCGGCCAGCAGGTCCGGGACGACCGCGAAGTGCTGCACGCCCGCTGCGACCACGACCTGCCGGGCACGGGCCGTGCTGCCGTCCGCCAGGTTCAGCGTGAAGGCACCGTCCTGGCGGGAGACCTCGGTCACCAGGGTCTCCTCCAGGTCGGGGGCGTGCGCCGCCTGGAACCAGTCGCCGTAAGCGAGGAAGGTCTCTAGCGACACCGGGAGCCCGGAGTCCCGGTAGGGCCGGGCCGTGGCCAGGCAGAACGCTTCCAGGGTGTGGGTGCCGGCCGGGTCGGACAGGTTGGAGGCGAACCCCTGCGACTTGAGGAACATCCCCTGCGGCATCATGGAGCGCCAGAGGTGCATGGGGTAGCCGAACTCACGGAGGCTCACCCCGGCCGCGCGCAGGTGCGCGGCTACGGATAGGCCGTACGGGCCGGCCCCCGCGATGGCAACATCTACCACGTCGCTTTTCACTGTTTTATCCCCCTCGGGCACGGAATCTGTATGCGGTTGGTAGGCGGACGGTTGGCTTAGGCGCTGAGGGTGCCGTCGGCACCAGCCATGGAACGGGACCGCTGCGGTTGCGGCGTTCTGGCCGCCGCCCGCCCCGGCCGGTACCGGTAAGTGGCGGTCTCTGCCGGCGTTGCGGCGCGGCCTGCGGTGAACCGGCGGCTGACCGCCCGCCAGCCCATCCGCAGGCACATGAGCCCGAATGGCCGCAGGTCGTCCGTGGCGAACCAGGCCACCTCGCGGACCCCCCGCAGGGAGTCCGTCCAGGCTCGGAGGCCGAGTTCGCCGCGGCGCCAGTAGCTGATCGAGCTGATCGGGTCGTAGTTCTCCACCAGGAAGGCCCGGCCGGCGACCGGCTCGCCCGCGGGAACGGGCTGGCCGGTCAGGTCCAGGTACGCGGCGCGGACCACGTCCACCCCGGCCGCGTCCTCGAACAGCCGGAACTGGGCCCCGAGCCGCGGGTTGAAGTCGAGCAGCTTGTACTCGCCATCGCGGACGTCGAGCCGCAGATCGAGGTCGACGACGCCGGAGTACGGCAGACGGCCCAGCAACCCGGTCAGCTGGCCGGACAGCTCGGTGTTGGGTACCCAGCGGCCCAGGCTGGTCAGGCCGGCGTGGGCCGGGTAGGACCGGTCCTTGACGCCGGTGAACGCGGGGCGGCACCGGCCGCCGGCGTCACAGTAGCCGTGGAAGAACCAGTCCTGGGCCGGGCCGCCCGGGATGTACTCCTGGAGCATGAGCCGGGCACCCGCCGCCTCGCAGGCGGACCAGAGCTCGCCGAGTTCGGCCGGGGTGCGCACGATGGTGGTGCTGCGCACGGCGTGCCCGTCCCGCCACGGGCTGGTCAGCTTGGCCACCACCGGGAACCCCGCCGTGGCCGCGAACCCGGCGGCGTCCGCCGCGGAGTGCGGCAGCTCCGTCTTCGGGGTCGGCATGCCGAACTCGGCGCACAGTTCCGACATAGCGTGCTTTCCGGCCAGCCGGCGCGGCAGGCCGGGCGCCACCTCGGGGAACAGGAACGCCTCGCGGAGCTCCGCGCCCTGCTCGGCCAGGAAGATCGCGCCCGCGTCGTCCGTAGTGATGAGCACAGCCGGGCGGCCGATGCGCCCGGCCAGCCGCAGCAGCCCGTCGCGGACCGCGGCGGCGTGCTCCGGGTCCGCCTGCCAGAAGAACCGTCCCCGCAGGTAGCGGGAGCTGGCCGCCGGCGCCAGCGGCCCCTCGTGCACCCCGTATACGGGGACGCCGAGGCGGCCCAGGCTGCGGATCGCACCGAGGCCGCCGTGGTGCATCACGTTCTGGTCGAACTTGAGTATTACCGCCGGGGTGGAGACGTCAACGTCCTGCAGGCCACCGCTCATCGCCGCTGATCCCGCCCGGGCTCAGACGACGACGCGCTGCGGCGCGCTGTCGAACTGGTAGGTAGCGTCGAGGACCCGGGGGCACTCTTTAACCCAGAGGTAGTCGAGGCCGGGGTGCATCGTGTGAAGTACGGCCAGGTCCCACTCCGGCCCGTACGGCGCCTCCAGGGTGGTCATCTGCTGGCCGCCAGGCAGTGTGACGCTGGGGATCAGCGGATCGTAGTAGCTCACCTCGGCGCCTTCGCGGATCAGCCCGGCGATCAGCGGCAGCGCCGGGGACTCCCGCAGGTCGCGCACGCCTGCCTTGTAGCTCGTGCCGACCACCAGCACCCGGGCCCCGGCGAGTTGGCTGCCGTCAGCGGCCAGCACTTCGCGGGCCCGCGCGATGACCCGCTCGGGGCGCTCGTCGATGGCAGTCATCGCCTGTTCGATCAGCGGCGACCGGTGTCCCTGCGCGTTGAGCTGCCAGAGCAGGTAGTGCGGGTCGCAGGGGATGCAGTGGCCGCCGACGCCCGGTCCGGGAAAGACACCGAGGAATCCGTACGGCTTCGTCCCGGCGGCCAGGGTGACCTCGATCGGGTCCAGGCCCAGCGCGCCGCACGCGTCGGCGAACTCGTTGGCCAGGGCCAGGGACACGGCCCGGAAGATGTTTTCGTACAGCTTGGTGGCCTCCGCCACCTCCGGCGAGGTGACCAGGTAGACGACGTCCGTCACGCAGCCGATGACCGCGGCCGCCCGCGAGGCGCAGTCGGGGGTGATCCCCCCCAGCACCCGCGGCGTCTCCCGCTGCAGGTGTTCTTCGTTGCCGGGGTCGATCCGTTCCGGGCTGAAGGCGACGAATACGTCCGTCCCGACCGCCAGCCCGCGCTCGGCCAGTGGCACGGCGAGCAGTTCCCGGGTGGTGCCCGCGTAGGTGGTAGACGTCAGGATGATCACCTGGCCGGCGCGGGCGTGCGCGACCACGCTCTCGCAGGCCCCGCGCAGGGCGGTCAGATCCGGCACCCGCGCCGAGTCAACGGGCGTGGGCACGCAAATGATCACGGCGTCGGCGGCGGTGGCCGCGGCCGGGTCGGAGGTCAGTTCCAGGCTGCCATCGGCTAGCGCCGCCTCGAGCCGTTCCCGGTCTGGCTGCCCGAGGTCGGCCTCGGCCGCCGCCACCTCACGCAGCCGTTCCTGGCTGGTGTCGATCCCGATGATCCGCTCGCACTGCCCGTGCAGCGCCACGGCGGTCGGCAGCCCGACGTATCCCAGGCCGACCACCGCCACCGCCTGCAGCGACGGCTCGGCGGCAGTCCCGGGGCCGGGCCGGGCGGCATCGTAGCGGACCAGCTTCCCCCCGTACAGGCGCTCCCGGCCGTTGACTGCAAGCGAAAGCCTGCTTTCCCCCACTCTGCACTCCTTCGGTTCCGTAGCAATCCGCAGTTCAGTAGCAATCCCGCCCACGGATGGCTCCGTAGGAGTAGTCCCCCGTGCCCGGCGGCTGACTGACCAATATGAAGACGCGCTAGGCCTTGTCGGGGTTTACGTCAATCAGCGAAAAGCTATGCTAGCCAGTGCAGTCGTGGGCTGGATGCACGGACGGCTGGCAGCCTGTGGCCGGCCGGTAGGCCCTGCTTTCGGTCGATGTCTGGACCGCTTTTAGGCCAGCCCGAAACTGCCGTCTTGCGGCTGACCTGCTGCCCGGCGTTAAGTTCGCGTTTCAGCTCCGTTCCGTTGAACTGCCGGGCGGGCGGGACCGTGAGTATGGATGGGTCAGTGGCTCCTGGGAGGCCAGGGATCCTTGTTCTACCGTCCGGCGGGCCGCCGCGCAGACCTCTCAGCAGCCCACGGTGACGGGTTCTCGTGCACTGCCGACGATGGGAATGCCGATGCCTCTTGCCGCCATGTTCACCTGGGTGGTGACTGCCGCCTGCGGTCTCTACCTGCTAACCATCTGGCTGATCGAGTACGACCGCGAGTTCCAGTCGGTCGCCGCCACCCGGCTGCCGGTACCGGTGATCAGCAGCCATGCCCTGCTCGCGATCACCGGCATGGTGCTGTGGACCGTCTTCCTCATGACCGGCGTGCATAGCCTGGACTGGCTGGTCGCCGCGATCCTCGGTGTGGTCGTCATCCTCGGCACGACCATGGCGGTGCGCTGGGTCGGGGTGTACCGCTCGTACGGGACCCGCTCGCGCCACGCACACGCGGCGGTCCCGGTACCGGTCGGCGCCGGTTACGGCGGCACCCGAGCCGTTTCGAGCCACCGAACGGCCATTCCGCCAGAACGCCACTTCCCGGTGTCCGTCGTCATCCTGCACGGTGTGTTCGCCGTGGCCACCTTCGTCCTGGTGCTGCTGGCCGCGCTGGCCCACTAACCACCTGGCCAGTCAGACGTAGTGCAGCTGGGTGCCGTCGCGCTCGGTCTCGTTGTCGACGAGCTGGTCGCAGGTCGGGCAGTACCAGCGGGCCTCGACCGGGGTGCCGCAGCTGTGGTGCCGCGGCGCGCCGGCCGGGTCGGCGTGCTGCGCCCCCCAGTGCGCCAGCAGCCGGAGCGCCCCGGCCAGTTCCTTGCCCTCCGCGGTCAGCTCGTAGGCGACCCGGGGCGGCCGCTCCGAGTACGGCCGGGTCACCAGCAGCGCCGCACGTTCCAGCCGCTTCAGCCGCTCGGACAGGATGTTGGCCGCGATACCGGGGATCAGGCCGAGCAGGTCGTTGAACCGGCGCGGACCCGGCAGCAGCGCCTCCACGACGAGCAGCGTCCACCGGTCACCCACCCGGGCCAGCGCTTCGGCCAGCGGTGAGGAGCGGTCGTCGGGTCCGGTCCCGGGTTCCGGGTGGGGTCCGGTGCCGGATTCGGGTTCGGCCATGAGCGGAATCGTATCCTGTTGACTCCCAGCAGGTTGATAGTAAGTTGCAAGTTACTAGTTACTGGAGCATACCGGAGCTGCTGGAGGCGGCCATGTCACTCCTAGACGAGGTACAGACAACTATCAGGCAGCTGGCCGACGGGGCCGGCCAGTCGGTGGTGGGCATCGGCCAGCGCTGGGGCGTCGGCTCGGGCATCGTGCTCGGCGACGGCCGGGTGCTGACCAACGCGCACAACGTGCGCGGCGACCAGGTCACGGTCACGTTCGCGGACGGGCGCACCGCCGAGGGCACGGTGGCCGGGCACGACATCGACGGCGATCTGGCCGTCATCGACGTGGACACGGCCGGGGTGGCCGCGCTGCCCTGGGCCAGCGACGCCGGGGCGGAGCTCGGCCAGGCGGTGTTCGCCCTGTCCAACCCGGGCGGGCGTGGGCTGCGGGTGACGTTCGGGTTCGTCTCCGGCATCGAGCGCACGTTCCGCGGACCGCGGGGCCGGCGCATCACCGGCAGCCTGGAGCACACCGCGCCGCTGCTGCCCGGCTCCTCGGGCGGCCCGGTGCTGAACGCGGCCGGCCAGCTGCTCGGCATCAACACCAACCGCCTCGGTGAGGGCTTCTACCTGGCCATCCCGGCCGACGAGGCGCTCCGCGGCCGGGTCGACGCGCTGGCCCGTGGTGAAGCGGCAGCGGCGCCGCCCCGGCTAGGCGTCGCGCTGGCGCCCAGTCACGTGGCCCGGCGGCTGCGCCGCTCGGTCGGCCTGCCGGAGACCGACGGCGTGCTCATCCGCGGTGTGGAAGAGGACAGCCCGGCCGCCCAGGCCGAGTTGGCCCAGGGCGACCTGATCGTGGCCGCCGCGGGCCGGCCGGTGCGCGACCCGGACGACCTGTTCGACGCGCTCCAGGCAGCTGGGGCGGGCGGCTCGATCCAGCTCAGCGTGGTGCGCGGCACCGACGAGCGGACCATCGAGGTCACGTTCGGCGGCTGACCATCTAATCCCGCCTCGCCGGGATCCTGCTGCCGGCCGGCCGGGCCGGGCACGTCGCCCTGACGGTGATGCGGCCCGGCCCGGCCGGCTCGTCCAGCGGCCCCGGGTAGGCGGCCTCGGCCCGGTCGGCCAGCCGGTCGAACTGGCGGCGGACCACCAGGATCACTGCGACGAACGCGATGACCGCCGCGGCGATCAGGATCCAGTTGATCGTCTTGTCGGCCTTTTGCAGCGCATCGCCGGCCAGGTACGACGCGAGCGTGTAGATCCCGGCCCAGACGATGCCGCCCGCCGCGTTGGCGGGCAGGAAGATCCGCCAGCGCATCTTGCTCACCCCGGCCAGGAACGCGGCGTACGCCCGCAGCACCGACACGAACCGGCCGAAGAACACCACCGAGACACCGTGCCGGTCGAACAGGTAACGGGCCGTCTTCAGCTTCCGCTCGTCGAGCCGCACCTTCGGCCCGTACCGCCGGGCCAGCCGGTAGCCGCCCTGGTCACCGAGCCAGTAGCCGATGTTGTCACCGATGATCGCGGCCGCCGAGGCCACCAGCCAGATCACCCACGGCGACAGCTTGTGCGTGTGCCCGGCGTAGGTACCCGCGATGATCAGCGCCGTCTCACCGGGCAGCGGCACACCCAGGCTCTCGGCCGCCACCAGCAGGAACAGCACCCAGTAGCCATAGGTGGCGATCAGGTGACTCAGATTCACTCGGGTAACCCCCGATGGAGTCGCGGATACCCTCACCATAGGTCGCCCGGTGCTCAGCACCGGTAAAGGCAGCCGCCGGGGCTACGGTTCGGTCCATCCTGCGCTGGAGCAACGTGGCCCGGGCCGAGCGCAGCTCCCCGAGCAGGTCAGGGGTCAGTTCGGGGATCGCCTGGGCCAGCAGCGCGTCGGTGCGCCGCACCAGTTCAGCGGAGTCCGGCCCAGCGCTTCTGGCCACCTCGTCCAGGTGTGCCAGGGACTGGCCGAAGCCGGGCAGCATGGGCACTGCGACCCGGCCGATCTCGGTTGGCACCAGTTCGAGGACCCCGCCGCCGAAGCTGCGGCCTTCTATCTCCGCGGTCAGCAGCGTGCCCGTGTTGTGAAAGCCCGCGACCAGGTCCGCTTCGCGGCCCCCGAACGCTGGGGTCATCCGGCCCTGGTAGATCGTGTCGGTCGTGACGGCCCCGGCCGAGTTGAGCACCAGCCGTGGGTACTTGTGTGACCGCTTGGACAGCAGCAAGCTGCCAGGCCGGACGACGGGGACCCGGTACCACGGCTCCCTGATCCGGCACTTGTAGCGGTGGTGCAGCTCAAGCTGCTCGCCGTAGCGCAGGTAGCTGGCCGCCGCCGGGATCTGCGCTGGCTCTGGCGCCTGCGCCCCGAAGCTCAGTAGCCAGCGTGGGCAGCGCAGCTTGGCCAGCTCGCGGTGGTCCTGCTGGCTGAAGCGGAGCCCGGTGGCCTGCCGGATCCTGGGCAGCAGCGGCAGCGCCCAGGCATCCAGGCGGTACTGGCTCAGGGTGCTGTCGTCGACCGAGAAGTACTCGTTGGCGCCGGTCACCGTGGAGACGGTCAGCCGGGCCACCTCGGACAGGGGGTGGAATTGCGGGAGATCCGTCAGCTGGTGCAGCGCGCTCAGCTGAGCCGGGGTCAGCAGGTACCGGGTCCACGTCGGCGCGCTTTCCAGCACCTCGTGCGTCCAGGACAGCGGGTTCCCAGGCAGGTGTTCCACCACGGTCAGCGGCGCCGCGGTCCGGTGCGCCCGGGACCGGTCCAGCCGCCCGCTGAGTACCACCACTTCCTGCAGCACGCTGGGGAAGGAACCGGGCGGGAACAGGTCGGCCTGGAGCGCGCCCACGTTGCGGATCAGCCAGGTCCGCACGCTGCGCGCCGAGATCCCGGTGAAGCATTCCGCGGGCACGATGAACGCGAAGGACCCGCCCGCCCGCAGCCCGGTCAGCGCGGCCAGCAGAACCGGGATCCACAGGTTCGACACCCCGGTCAGGGTGAGGCCGGTGCGCTGGGCCACGTCCAGCGCACCGGCCCGGTCCTCCTCGGTCAGGAACTGGAACCGCACGAATGGCGGGTTGCCGACCGCCACGTCATAATCCCCGGCCGGCGGGCGAGCCCCGTTCAGCACGCTGCCCGTTAGCACCGTGCCGCCGAACGGCGTGGCCGCCAGCGCCGCCCGGCTTTTAGTGGCCTCTCCGGCGTTTATCTCGACGGCGGTTATGTCCTTTACCCGGTCCGCCAATGAGTGGTCACGCAGACCCCGGATGAAAGCGCCATCCCCCGCGCTTGGCTCGAAGACCCGCAGCGGCGCGGCGTTACCGCTGCTGAGGGTCGCGATACGGTCGAGGCAGGCGCGGACCAGCGTGGGCGGCGAGTAGAAACCGCCGCGCAGCTTTTCCGCGCTCATCACATCAACGGTCTTCAACCGGCGCCCTCCCGGCGTGCCAGGCCCGCCAGGTGCGCCGGCGGTCAGCGGAGGGTGTGGGATTCGAACCCACGAGGACACTCACGCGCCCTAGCGGTTTTCAAGACCGCCGCCATCGGCCACTAGGCGAACCCTCCCGCGGACAACCATAGTGCCGGGCCAGTGAAACAACGCACGGCCGGGACTTCTGCTACACGCGGTAGTGAGTAGGCTCACCTGTAGGAGGAGGTTCCATGCTGCCGCCGTTTGGCTGGCAGGCCGTGCTGCAGCAGTGGCAGTTCGCGCCTGTCGTAACCGCGCTCGCCGCCATCCTGGCTGCGCTGTACCTGTGGGGCGTGTGGCGGGTCGGCCAGCGGCACCCGGTCCGGCCGTGGCGGTGGTGGCGGACGGCCTTCTTCTTCGCCGGGCTGGCCGTGATCGTGCTGGCCACCGAGAGCGGCATCGGCGCCTACGACGACGTGCTGTTCTGGGACCACATGGTGCAGCACCTCATGCTGATCATGGTCGCGCCGCCGTTGCTGGTGGCCGGGCAGCCGGTCACCCTGCTGCTGCACGCCAGCCGGAACCCGCTGCACACCTGGACCAAGCGGGTTATCCGGTCCCGGGTGGTCTCATTCCTCACCTGGCCGCCGTTCACCCTGGCCGCGTACGCCGCGGTCATCGTGTCCACCCACCTGACCGGCCTGGTCACGACCACCATCACGCACCCGGTGCTGCACGACGCCGAGCATGCTGTGTACCTGGTGGTCGGCTACCTCTTCTTCCTGCCGATCGTGGGCAGTGAGCCGATCCGCTGGCGACTGTCCTACCCGATCCGGTTCCTGATGCTGGCCGTGGCCATGCCGGTGGACACGTTCACCGGGCTGATCCTCACCCAGCAGGCCACTCCGCTGCGCGCGACCAACGGCCCGGCCCCGCCCGGCTCGCCGAACCCGCTGCAGGACATCCACTGGGCCGGGGCGATCATGTGGGTGGCTGGCGACGCGCTCATGTTCGGCTTCATGATGGTGGTGTTCCTGATGTGGGCCCGGTCCGACCGGGCCGGCGACAGCAACCTGGGCTGGCTGGAAAAGGTCCGGTCCAACAGCTTCGACCGCCTGGTCACCCCGGCCGCGCCCGCGGCCCCGGCCACTACGCCGGCCACCACCAGCACCGCCAGCGCGCCCACGATCGACGACGACGAGCACCTCGCCGCCTACAACGACTACCTGACCCGGCTGAACCAGTCCGGTCACGGCCCGGCCGGCCGCCAGTAATAAGCGGCCGGCCACAGAAATCACCCGCCTTCCGCTGAACCCGTTGAGCGCCTTACCCGTGACACAGGGTGCGGCACGCGGAGCGGGGCGTTCGCTGCACACGATTTCAGCCTGCTCTCGCGCTGCATCACGGCGTCCACCAACGCCGTACCCATCAGGGGAAGGGGAGCGGGGCAATGTCAGTCATTCACCGTGCCGTCATGGCGTCGGCCGCGGGGGTCGCGGCCGCTGCCACGGCGGCCTTCGTCTTGGCGCCTGCCGCGGGGGCGCAGGCGCGATCCAGCGGATCCTCGTTTATCGGCCACTTCCACCATCTCAAGACGATCGCGTCGACGGTGCCGGGCAACGGCGACGTGAACCCGTACGGCACCGTGGTCATCCAGCAGACCCAGGGTGACCTGCACCGCGGCAACGTACTCATCAGCAACTTCAACAACAAGAAGAACCAGCAGGGCACCGGCCGGACGATCGTCCAGATCACCCCGGGCGGCAAGCTCAGCGTGTTCGCGAAGATCCGCCCGAACCATCTGCCCGGTCCGTGTCCCGGCGGGATCGGCCTGACCACCGCGCTCACCGTGCTGCCCGGTGGCTGGGTGGTCGTCGGCAGCCTGCCCACCAGTAACGGGATGGCCGCCACGGCCAAGGCCGGCTGCCTGCTCGTGCTGGACAATACCGGTCACGTCCGGGAGACCATCTCCGGCAACGGCATCAACGGGCCGTGGGACATGACCTCGGCCAGCTTCGGCAATATGGCCGCGCTGTTCGTGACCAACGTGCTCAACGGCACCGTGAAGGCCAACGGGAAGGTCGTGCACCGGGGCACCGTGCTCCGGCTGAACCTGGCCCTGTCCAGCAGCCAGCCGCCTGCGGTGACGAGCATCACCACGATCGGCTCAGGCTTCCCGCAGCGCACCGACCCCGCGGCGCTGGTGATCGGCCCGACCGGCGTCGCGCTGAACAGCCAGGGCACCCTGTTCGTGGCGAACAGCCTGGTCAGCAAGATCAACGCGATCCCCTTCGCGGTGACCCGCCCCAGCAGCGCCGGCACCGGCATGGTGGTCAGTTCCGGCGGCAAGCTGAACGTCCCGCTCGGCCTCACCGTGGCGCCGAACGGGAACGTGCTGACCGTCAACGGCGGGAACGGCCGGATCGTGGAGACCACGCCGGGCGGCATGCAGGTCGCCTCCCGGTTCCTCGACAAGTCCGGCAGCCCGCCCGGGGCGGGTGCGCTGTTCGGCCTGGCCGTGGCCCCGTTCGGGACCGGCGTGTACTACGTGGACGACGCGGTGAACACGCTGCGCCTGCTGCACTGAGTTAGTTCCAAGTCCGCCGGCGCGCGCCCCTATCCGGGGGGTGGGGCGCGCGCCGGTCCACCCCCGAGCCGCACTGGGAACGGGGGTAGGAGGAAGCGCTGCCGGCGACACGCCGGCAGCGCTTTCTACGTGAATCTACGGCTGGAGCTAGACCCGCGCATAGGCTGCTAGGCCGTGGACCCTGTACGCAATCCCTACGCGCCGGGGGCGGGCCAGCGCCCGCCTGAGCTGGCCGGCCGGGACCGCGAGCTGAGCCAGTTCGAGGTGGTGCTGGAGCGGATCGCCCGCGGCCGCCCGGAACGCAGCATGGTGCTCACCGGGCTGCGCGGGGTGGGCAAGACGGTGCTGCTCAACTCGTTCCGCTCGATGGCGCTGCAGCGGCTGTGGGGCACCGGCAAGATCGAAGCCCGGCCCGGGCAGTCCATCCGCCGCCCGGTGGCCGGCGCGCTGCACATGGCGGTCCGCGAACTCGCCCCCCGGCACCGTGCCCCGGACCGCATCGACGAGTTCCTCGGCGTGCTCAAGGCGTTCGCCGGCCGCGACCCGAAGGCACCCAAGGGCACGTTCGTCCCGCACCTGGGCATCGACGTGCCCGCGGTGCGCGGCCGGGCCGACTCCGGTGACCTGGAGATCGACCTGATGGAGCTGTTCACCGACGCCGCGTCGGTGGCCGCCGACCTGAGCGTCGGCATCGCCCTGTTCATCGACGAGATGCAGGACGTGCCCGCGGACGACGTGTCCGCGCTGTGCGCGGCCACTCACGAGCTGTCCCAGAACGGCGGACCACTGATTGTGGTCGGGGCCGGCCTGCCGCACTTGCCGTCCGTGCTCTCCGCGAGCAAGTCCTATTCAGAACGCCTGTTCCGTTACGTGTCGATCGACCGGCTGGACAGGTCCGCGGCTGATCAAGCGCTGCTCGCGCCCGCCCAGCGGGAAGGCGCCGACTTCGAGCCGGACGCGCTGGACGCGCTGTATGCGGCGGCCGACGGCTATCCGTACTTCGTCCAGGCCTACGGCAAGGTGACCTGGGACGTCGCCGCGGAGAGCCCGGTCACCGCGCAGGACGTCACGGTGGCCAGCCCGCAGGCCGAGGCTGAGCTGGCGGTGGGCTTCTTCGGCAGCCGGTACGAGCGGGCCACCCAGGCCGAACGCGAGTACATGCGCACGATGGCGCTGCTCGGTGACGACCCGGTGCCGACCGCTCAGGTCGCCGAGCAGCTCGGCCGGAAGCCGTCCAGTGTGTCCCCGGCCCGGGACGGCCTGATCAAGAAGGGCCTGATCTACAGCTCGGAACGCGGCCTCATCGCGTTCACCGTGCCGCACTTCGGCCGCTTCCTCCGCGGCCAGCCCGCCTAGTTCTTCATACGGGTTTCTACCGTCACCCCTAGAAATCCCAAGAAACACCCAGACCCCGCCGCCCTCTCGCGGAGTATCTGGGTTTCTAGGACTGAAGGTAGATGGGCACAGACTTCGGCAGAAGATAACGCCTCGCCGGCGCGCGCTGGGAACCGTGGGGAGAGCGTCTTCCCTGGGTACGGTGGGGGTGTGAGCGTCGGGGGCGATCACGTCGTGACCGGGGCGCGGGGGAACGGGGCGGTGCCCCGCCAGGGTCAGGACGGGACTGAGGGTCAGGATGATGCCGCTGCGGGCGGTGATATCGCGTTCCGCGAGTACGTCACCTCGCGGAGCGGGTCGTTGCTACGGATGGCGTTGCTGCTCACCCGCAACCGGGCGGACGCCGAGGATCTGGTCCAGGTCGCGCTGGCCAAGACGTTCCAGGCCTGGGACCGGATCGAGGACCGCGGCGCGGTGGACGGCTACGTCCGCCGGGCCATGGTGAACACGCATATCTCCTGGTGGCGCCGTCGGCGGGTGGAGGAGTACCCGACCGATGAGATCCCGGACCGGCCGGTGCTGGACCATGCGGGGGACAGCGAGATGCAGGACGCGCTGCGCCGGGCCATCGAGCGGCTGCCGCAGCGGATGCGCGCCGCCGTCGTGCTCCGGTACTACGAGGACATGAGCGAGGCCGAGGTCGCCCAGGTGCTCGGGGTGAGCCTGGGCACGGTGAAGAGCACCGTGTCCCGTGCGGTGGCCAAGCTGCGCATCGACGCCGACCTGCTCAGAGGGTGACGACCCGGCCGCTGACGTGACACGATCCACTCAAGCGCAGCCGGACTGGTGCATTCGCGGCCGGCGACATCACATGGAGGTGGGTCGTGCTCAGCACGATGATGGATGTGCCCCTGACGGTGACCGCGCTGATGCGGTACGGCACGACGGTGTATGGCGACAGCCAGGTCGTCACTTATACCGGGGACGGCGTGACGCGTCAGTCCTACGCGCAGACCGGCGCCCGCGCGGCCCGGCTGGCCGGGGCGCTGCGCCAGCTTGGCGTGACCGGGGACCAGCGGGTGGCCACGCTGCTCTGGAACAACGCCGAGCACCTGGAGGCGTACCTGGCCGTACCGTCGATGGGCGCCGTGCTGCACACGCTGAACCTGCGCCTGTCCGCGGACCAGATCGGCTACATCGCCAACCACGCCGAGGACTACGTGATCATCACAGAGCCGACGCTGGCCCCGCTGCTGGCCCAGGTGCTGCCCCACCTCGAGACGGTCCGGCACATCGTGCTGACCGGCCCGGCAGCCGGGCCGGAGACCGCCGCTGCGGACACCCTGGTTGGCGCCGGACACGAAGTGCACATGTACGAAGAGCTGCTCAGTGGCTGCCCGGAGTCGTTCAGCTGGCCAGACCTGGATGAGAAGACCGCCGCGGCCATGTGCTACACGAGTGGCACCACCGGGATGCCCAAGGGCGTCGTGTACAGCCACCGGTCCACGTACCTGCACTCGATGGGGGTCTGCCTGGGCAACGTGTTCGCCCTGTCGGACGAGGACCGGGTGCTCCCGGTGGTGCCGATGTTCCACGCCAACGCGTGGGGGCTGGCCTACGCGTCGGTGCTGTCCGGCGCAGACCTGATCATGCCGGGCCGGTTCCTGCAGCCGGAACACCTGGTCAGGCTCATCGAGGCGGAACGGCCCACGATCGCCGGGGCGGTGCCGACGATCTGGACCGGCCTGCTGCAGTACATCCGGGCCAATGGCGGCGACATCTCCTCGCTCCGGCTGGTGCCGTGCGGCGGCTCGGCCGTGCCGCACTCGCTGATGGCCGCGTATGAGAAGGAAGTCGGCGTCAACATCCTGCAGGCCTGGGGGATGACCGAGACCTCGCCGCTGGGCAGCGTGGCCCGGCCGCCGCGCGGGCTGACCGGGGACGAGGCCTGGAAGTACCGGGACACCCAGGGCCGGCTGTTCTGCACCGTCGAAGGCCGGCTGGTCGGCGACGACGGTTCCGTGCTGCCCAACGATGGCGTCGCGGTCGGTGAGGTCCAGGTGCGCGGTCCGTGGATCACCGGGTCGTACTACAAGGACGACGACCCAGCCAAGTTCGACCGCGGCTGGCTCCGCACCGGCGACGTGGGCACCATCGACCGGCTCGGCTACGTGACGCTCACCGACCGGGCCAAGGACGTGATCAAGTCCGGCGGGGAGTGGATCTCCTCGATGGAGCTGGAGAACAACCTGATGGCCCACCCGGACGTCAGCGAGGCCGCGGTCATCGGGGTGCCGGACGAGAAGTGGGGCGAGCGGCCGATGGCCGCCGTGGTCGTGGCGAAGGGCGCCACGGTGACCCCCGAGGAACTGCGCGCGTTCCTGGCCGATCGCGTCCCGCGCTGGCAACTGCCCGAGCGGTGGGCGTTCATCGACGAGGTGCCCAAGACCAGCGTCGGCAAGTTCGCCAAGACCAGGATGCGGGATGCCTTCGCCCGCGGCGACTACAAGGTCGTCACGGTCGAGGGCCGAGCGCGCTGAGATTCCGCGCTGATCATGCCGAACTGCTTTGGCGTGCGGGGCAGCCGGCCGGTACGCTGATCCGGACCGCTTGGTCGGGGAGGCTTCGCCTAGTCCGGTCTATGGCGCCGCACTGCTAATGCGGTTAGGGTTCATCGCCCTTCCGGGGTTCAAATCCCCGAGCCTCCGCTCCTCACCTGGGAGTCCGCGCTCCGCGTGGGCTCCCAGGTTTGCCTTGCAGGTCGTTCCTCCGCCGGCCTGCGTGTTCGCGGAGCGTGTATGGTCGGCTACGCTATGATCTCTCCTTCGCTGTCCCCCCTAAGGGGTTTCCGTCCCCCGGGCGGTATGCAATCCAATCCGGCAGTCGCTCGGATGGGCCTATATTGCTGGGTGAGCGAGGGACCGGCGTTGACCTTCTCCCATCTGGAGGAATGCCTGACTGGTGCTTACAGAATCCGACCTCGCGACATTCATTTGACTTTTTCTTTTCCTTTTTCTCAGGATTTACGATCCGAGATCAGTTGTGCCATGCGACAGAACGCGCAGTAGGCTCACGCCCGGCCTGGCACAGAGGGAGTCCCCGCATGACTTACGTTGTTGCTCTGCCTTGCGTCGATCTGCTGGACAAGACATGCATCGATGAGTGCCCCGTGGACTGCATCTACGAGGGCGAGCGCATGATGTACATCCACCCGGACGAGTGTGTGGACTGCGGCGCGTGCGAGCCGGTCTGCCCGGTCGATGCGATCACCTACGAGGCTGACGTGCCCGCCCACTACAAGGATTTCTACGCGATCAACGTGGAGTTCTTCGGGAATATCGGCTCGCCGGGCGGCGGGTCCAGAGTCGGCAAGATTCACCAGGATCACCCGATCGTGGCCGGGCTGCCTCGTCAGCGATAACTGGTGACGGCATCCGCTCGCGGACCCTGGGTCGGGATCGGGAAGGTGGACTGATGGAGCCTCTGGAGTTCCAGCGGGACTGGGAGTCCCGGAACGCAGCGGGCTATCCCGGGCCGGCGCGGGACGTAGCACTTCATGACACCGACCCGGGCATCCGGCCGGGCCCGGTGGCGGGGCGGGCCCGGCACGCAGCCGACGGACCGCGCCGGCCGCCCGCGCAGCCGGCCGGGGCCGATGACATGTTCAACGAGCCCTACAACGGCGGCGACTGGAGAGACGATCCCGGCTACGGTTACGACAACGTCGGTGGCGGCGCCGGCTCGTACGACGCTGGCCGCTATAACAACCGCGGCCGCCACGAGTCCGGCCCGTACAATACCTCTGCTGGTTACGATGCCGGGCCGTACTACAACGGCGCTGAGCGCCCCGGCCCGTACGACCTGCCTGCTGAGCACCCTTCCGGCCCGTACCGCCCTCCGGCCAGGTATGACGCGGGCCCGTACGACAACGGTGCTGGTTACGACCGTGCCCCGGGCAACCCTGCTGGTTACGATGCCGGGCCGTACAACGCTCCTATTGGTTACGACGCCGGGCCGTACAACGGCGCTGAGCGCCCCGGCCCGTACGACCTGCCTGCTGAGCACCCCTCCGGCCCGTACAACCCCCCGGCCAGGTATGACGCGGGCACTTATGACGGCGGTGCTGGTTACGACTCCGGGCCGTACGACGCCCCGGCCAGGTATGACGCCGGCTCCTACGACACCGGTACTCGTTACGGCTCCGGGCCCGGCAACACCCCTGGCTCTTACCGCGCCGGTCCGGACAACCCTGGTCCGGACAACCCTGGTCCAGACAACCCTGGTCCCGGCGAGGACTCGGGCTCCTACAGCACCGGAGCGCACGCCAGCCACCGGCGGTCAGAGATCATGCTGGCCGATGATCCGCGCGCCCGGCGCGGCCAGGCCAACGGCCGGGGCGCGCACAGCCTGGAGCGGGCGTACCCGGCACGGGATGAGTCAGCGCTGCAGGGTTATCCCGCCTCCCGCGGGGCCGTGGAAGCATGGAACGAGGACCCGGTCTCGCTGGCACAACGGATCCTCTCGGTCGCTGACTACGAGGCAACTGCGATAACGCAACGAGCCTCGTACCAGGCCGCCATGATCACGAAGCAGGTTGCCTACGAGGCCACCGAAATACGCGACGCCGCCCGGCGGGAAGCCGAGCAGATCAAGCAAGAGGCGGCTGACCAGGCGCAAGCGGTGCGCCAGGCGGCTGAGCTCGAAGCGGCCGAAGTGCACACGGCGGTCATGTCGATGCAGACCGAGCTCAGCGAGTTCGCCACCCGACTCACGGACACGCTCCCGCACCGGGCGCTGCCCCGGATATCCCCGGCCGGGCGCCCGGCGGCCAGCCTGGCCAGCCCGGCCAGCCCGGCTACCAGGCCGAAGGAACGGCCGCAGCCGGCACCCACGGAGCGGCCGCCCGGGCGCCCCGTGGACAAGCCAGCCGGACGGCCCGCGGCCGAGCCTGCCGCGGAACCCGCGGGAAGGCCGGCGGCACGGCCACCCGAAGGGCCTGCGGCGCGACCGGCGGGACGGCCCGCGGCCCCACCGGCCCGGAGACCTGCGGCGCGTCCGGCCGCCAAGCCGTCATCCGGGCAGGGCAGGCAGAGGGCTGCCTTCCGCTTCGCGGCGATCGCGACATCAATGCTGTTCCTGGCTGCGGTGGCGGCGGGTGCTATCGAGATACATCTGCACGGATTCAAGTTCTTTGTCTTCCGCGCGACCGGGATTGGTGAGACCTCGAGAAACGGGCTGCAAGAAGATCAGGGACCGGGCCAGCCGGACGCACCCAAGCCGACGCCCAGCCACCTCAAGGTCCAGCCGAGCCCACACCGCACCGTCACGGTGCACAACGGCTAATAGCAAGAACGGGGCAGGAAGGAGAGTCACGATGGCCAGGACACCGGTGGGTAGACGAGCAGGCGAAGGGCCGGCCGCGGATTATTACCAGTCGGCTCCGTATGACGGCCCCGCGGGCTATGAGCCCGGCCCGTACCCGGACGTTGCAGTAGCTCCGCGGCCGGTGAAAGAAGCGCCGAGCCAGCCACTGAAGGCAGATAAGAGCCGTGTGGACGAATGGATGGAGGTGACCTTCAAGTTCGGCGGCTCCAAGATCAAGAGGAAAGCGGTCGCACTGGTCATCCTCGGCGCCCCGGCGCTGATCCCCCTGTTCCTGATGATGCCGTCTTTCCTCACGGTGAATCAGAACACCATCTCTGTGTCGGTTGACGACACGCTGGGGACCGGGGCCATGATCTGCCTGTTCCTGTGCCTGCTCGTCACGCCTATGGTCACGCTCACCGGGCAGCGCTGGTTCGTGCCATTGCGGCGCTGGTACGGGATCATGATGGCGTGCTGCGCCATTGGCGACGCAACCGCCGCCGGTATTACCGATACTTTCGCCGGAGGCGTGTTCGGCCGGCTGGCTGGGCACGTTTTCGAGCTCATGGGATTCATGATGGTGATGCTGGTCATCCCGCTCCTGCTCACCGGTAACCCGTGGGCCCAGCGCAAGCTCGGCAAGTACTGGAAGCGGCTGCACCGGCTCATTTACGTCATCTGGGCGCTGCTCTTCGCCCACCTGATCCTGCTCGAGGGAGTCGGGTTCCAGAACGGGAGCACGGACAATGGCTCTGGCTTCCCTGGTGACGGCGACCCCGTCTTCCATCAGCGCCTCTACCAGTTCGGCGCGTGCAGCCTCTTCCTGCTCACCCTCCGGTTGCCGCCAGTGAAGCGGTGGATCGTCGCCCGGCAAAAGGAAGGCCGGAACTGGCTGGTCTACGTGACCGTCGCGCCGCTTTTCCTGCTATTCGTGTTCGGCTTTACCTTCATCCTCAACGAGGAGTTCTTCAAGGGAATAGACTCCTTCACCGAGCACCCGAGCTCCGAATAAGGGCGGCGGTATGAGCGAGACATACGCCAGAGGCGGCGAGGAGAGCACGGGTGCCGGCGGGTTCATCCTCGTCGTTGCCTCCCTGCTGGCTGCTCTCCTAGTGCTTGCGGGCCTCATCTACGCCGTGGGTACTCCCGCACGGCACCGGGCGGCGCTGGCCGCCGCCGGATGCGAGCCCAGCCTGTCGCCGGCCGGTGTGCAATGTACGACCGCGCAGATGCTGACCAAGCGGTTTCTGGCCATCATGGTTCCGGCCCGCGAGCAACTGAGCGCTGACCAGGCCGCCTACACCGCAGCCGCGAGGCGCGGCAACCTCGCCGCGGCCCAGAACGCCCTGACCGCGGAAGTGACGTCGGAGCATACGTTCGATACGAGCCTGGCGCTCATCACGTTCCCGCCCGCCGTCATGGCTATCGCCAAGGCGCTGATCCGGGCCAACGAGGCCCGCGCCACGCTGACCGCCAAGCAGGCCCAGTCAACTTCGCTCGCCCAGTTGAGGTCGTTCAACCGCCGGGCTGACCTGGCCGGCGCCGCCGTGCAGAAGGAGGTAAAGCTCATCCGCACGGCGCTTGCTTCGCCATCCCAGGCGGGCTAAGCGGTCAACGGCAGGCGGCCGGGAGATCCCGGCAAAAGGGCACAAACGGGTGTAAAACTCTGTAATGAGCCGGTAAGAAGTGGTAAAGGCGTACGTTAGGCGGACGTACATGCTATAGCCGAAAACTCCAGAACCCTGGGCTCAACGATGACTGCGGCTCCCCCTCGCGTCACCGTCCGGGTAGCCGTCCAGTCGTCGCGGCGGCTGCTCCGCGACACGCTTGCCATGTGTCTGGCCGCCCGGCCGGACGTTACCGTCGTGGGCAAAGTGGCACAGCCGGAAGAACTCCCGGCGCTGTGCGAACTGGGCGGCCCAGACACGGTGATCCTCGACGCGGGGCGGCGGTTGAGCGAGTTCGCCCTACTCGCGGACAGTCTGCTGCAGCGTTTCCCCGGGCTGAATGTCATCATCATCTACCGGGACGCCACCGAGCCAGACCTGACGGCTGCCTGCCGGGTCGGCGTCACCGCACTTGTTCCTGAATCGCATGGGCTCGCGGGCGTGCTGGCGCTGCTGCGGCGCGGCAGCATACTGCGCGCCCAGGCCGGCCGCGGCAGCCTGACCGACCGGGAGCTCGAGCTCGTGATGCTGGCGAGTTCCGGGCACAGCGTCGCTGAGATAGCGGTCCTGCTCGGGATCAGCCCGCTCACAGTGGAGAACCTCAAGCGCCGGGTGTACGCCAAGCTGGAGGTCAACAGCAGCGCGCAAGCAGTCGCCCGGGCAGCGTCGCTCGGCATGCTCGGCCTGCGCGCCGAGCACCAGCCCACTGCCCAGCCCGCCCCGGGCAGCGACGGCTTCGCGACGCTGACGGTAGTGGCCGGCCAGCCGTGCCCGGCCCACGATCAGGTAGTGGCGGCCCTGATGGCGGCCGCGCTCCCGTTCGTTCTGGTCCGGGAGCACGGCCCGCTGGCTGGTGCACACTGGGCGCAGTGGAATCGCGGTCCGGTCGTGGCCGCGCTGGTCAATCCCGGGCCGGCCGACTGGGACCTCGTCGACCAACTCGGCGTACCGGCCATCGTGGTACACAGCCAGCCGCTCGATTCACCTGAATTTGCCAGGGCACTCGCGAGCGGGGCTAACTCGCTGGTACCAGCCGACAAGATAGATGAGCACTTTCTCGCCGTGCTGCGAATGGTGAGCCAGGGCTATCTGGTGGCCGATTCACTGCCGATGCGGTCACTCATTGATGTGGTACGAGCCGGATTCGGCCAGCGGACGACGGACGGCGGTGAGCTGCCCGAGCTGACCGCACGAGAGAGCGACATCCTGCAGTCAGCCGCCCGGGGCTGCTCGATCCGGCAGACCGCGCGGGCGCTCGGCATATCCCCCAAGACGGTCGAGACCATCCAGACCCGCCTCTTCCGCAAGCTCGGGGTCCGCAACCGGGCCGCGGCCCTGGCCGTGGCCGACGCGTTTGGCCTGCTGCCTGACCTCCCCCCGGTACCGCTGCAAGAGGCGGCCAGCGACCTCCTGCCAGCCGGCCCGATTTAAGCGGGTTCCCGGTCAGCCGTCCGCGGTGATCTCCCGGCCGGTGTCGGCGTCCAGCACCGGGACGTGCGGCGCGTATCCCGCGACGGCGCGGGCCAGCGCGCGGCGGTCGAGCCGGAAACTGCCGACGGGATGGGTGGTCAGCTGCGGTGTTTCGTCCTGGCGGCGCCGCACGCCGAGCTGCGGCACCAGGGCACCGGAGGGGAGTATCCGCTGCCACAGTTCGACGGCCTCGATGTCCGGCCACGGCACCACGGTCGCGGGGGTCCGGTAACGCAGCGGCGGCCCGCCCAGGGTGATCCCGGCCGCGTCCACCCGCAGCGCGACCCGGCGGTAGAGCAGGCACCCGGCCACAGCCAGCAGGCCGCCGCCGATCAGCACGATCGTCGGCAGCAGCGGCATGGGGAAGCTGACCGTTATCAGGACGGCCGCGGCAGCGCAGCAGACTACCGTCCAGATGCGCCGGTCCCACTCGTAGCGCACCTGGTACCGCACCGCGTCCATTACTGGATCAGCCCGGCCGTGAGGTTGACCAGGCCGGCCACGATGACCACGCCGAACAGATACGACAGGGCGGCGTGGCCGAGCGCACTGCGCCGGATCAGCGGATCGCGCAGCGTCGTGTCCGACACCTGGTAGGTCATGCCGATGGTGAACGCGACATAGGCGAAATCGCGGTAGCTGGGCATGGGCGGCTCCTGACCGCCGAACTCGATGCCGCCATGTGTTGACCTGTGGTGCTCGTCGGCGTAGCGCAACGTGTAGACGGTGTTGACCAGCGTCCAGGACAGCACGACGGTCAGCACGGCCAGGCTGGTCAGACCAAGCCGCAGCACGCCGGTGTGGTGCCCGGCCAGGTGCAGCCCGTAGCCCGCGCCGAGCAGGCTGGCGATGCTGGCCGACACGAGCAGCGCCCGGGCCGTGTTCTTGGTGTCATCCTCGCGGCTGGCCAGTTCGGCGGCACGGGCGCCCTGGGCCCGGAGGATGATCGGCCAGGTGGCCAGGAGGAACGTGAGCGCGGCAGCGTCCCAGCCGCCAACCAGGGCCAGACTCCAGGTCACGAACCACACCATGATGAGCGCCGCGACCAGGCCGGCGCTCAGCACCGTGGCCGCGCGCCGCATGTCGGTGGCGTGCCAGCCCAGCCACCGGTGGTACAGCGTGGGTGGCGGCATGCCAGTCATCGTCGCATTGTCGCATCATGATCAACGCAGCGTCGTCGATGTGGCCGCGCCCCGGACGGCCGGGGACCGGCTGGCGTCATCGGGCGGGCACTGGCGTTCGGTATGCGGGTCATTTCGGTGGCTACGGGCGTGTGCCGGATGGACGCCACGGCCACCACGGCCAGCACGGCGGCGATGAACGCCGGGGACGCCCAGGCCGGGGCCGTGTAGACGTCGGCCAGCAGCAGCTTGGCGGCGACCGCGGCCAGGATCACGGCCAGCCCCGGCCGCAGGTAGCGGAACTGGGCTGTGGCCCCGGCCACCAGGAAGTACAGCGCCCGCATGCCGAGCAGCGCGAGCACGTTCGAGGTGTAGACGACGAACGGGTCGGTGGTGACGGCCAGGATGGCCGGGATCGAGTCCACCGCGAAGATCACATCGGTCGTCTCGATCACGATCAGGGCCAGCAGCAGCGGCGTGGCCAGCAGCCGGCCGCCGTCGCGGACCAGGAACCGCTGGCCGTGCAGCCGTTCCGTGGCGGGCAGGATCCGGCGCAGTGCCCGCACGGCCAGGTTGCGCTCGGGGTGCGGGTCTGGCTCGCCGCGCAGCATCTTGACCGCGGCGACCAGCAGGATGGCGCCGAAGAAGTAGATCACCGGGTGGAACGACTCCAGCAGCCGGACCCCGGCCATGATGAACACGGCCCGCATGACCAGCGCGCCGACGATGCCGAGCATCAGCACCCGGTGCTGGTAGCGGGCGGGGATCGCGAACGCAGCGAAGATGACGGCGAAGACGAAGATGTTGTCCAGCGACAGGCTCTTCTCGATCAGGTAGCCGGCCAGGTAGGCCTGAGCCGTGCTGCCGCCCTGCCACAGCCAGAGCAGGCCACCGAAGCCCAGCCCGATCGTCACCCAGACCGCGGTCCAGATGGCCGCTTCGCGCAGCGCCACCTCGTGCGCCCGCCGGTGCAGCACCAGCAGGTCGAGGACCAGCATGGCCACGACGAACGCGGCGAACGCGGCCCACCCCCAGACCGGCACGGCCGCCTGCTCAGCCACCGCTGGTGACCCGGCCGGACTCGATGAGCTGGCCGGCGATGTCGCGGGCCATGTTGGCCGGGATGGCGAACCCGATGCCGTGTGCCTGGCTGCCGTCCTGCGCGCTGGCCGCGGCCAGCGTGGGAATGCCGATCACCTCGGCGGCGCCGATGACGAAACCACCGGCCCCGATGACCGCGGCCGCCGCGGTGGGCAGCACGGCCCGGCGAATCCGTTGTGACGCTGTCATCCGTTCGCTCCGCAAGTCAGTGGCCCTTGTCCCATCGAGCGCCAGCCAACCCGGCGGATCTGGAACCGCCGTGCCGCCGTCATGGAGTCCCTGTGGAGGCGCCAAAGGGGGCGCGGCGGTGGGCCCACTCTCCACTCGATATCCATCCGGTCTGCGCCTGGTGTGCGGCTGGGCCGGGTGAGCTGTGCACGTCACGGGTTGGGATACGGAGGCTGCTCATGGGGGCGATCGGCTCGTATGCGCTGGACGTCGGCTCGGTGCTGTCGTACCTCATCGCGGTGCTGGTGCCGGCCCTGGACGCGCTGCTGCCCTGGCTGCCCAGCGAGTCGGTGATCATCGCGCTCGGCGCGGTGACGGCGGGCAGCACCGATCCGCGGATCGGGCTGCTCGTGGTGCTGGCCGCGTTCGGCGCCTTCCTCGGCGACAACGCCGCCTACCTGGTCGGCCGGCGCTTCGGCCCGGCCGTGGACCGGCGGCTATTCCGCGGCGAGAAGGGCGCGCGGCGCCGGGCCTGGGCCGAGCGGTCGCTCGGCCACTACGGCATGCGCCTGATCATCCTGTGCCGGTTCATCCCGGGCGGGCGCACCGCGGTGACGCTGACCTGCGGCGTGATCGGATATCCGCGGCGCAGGTACCTGACCGCCACCGCGTGTGCCGGGATCTTGTGGGCCAGCTACGCGTTCTTCCTCGGCCGGCTGGGCGGCCAGGTCTTTGAGGACCAGCTGTGGATCGGGCTGCTGCTCGGCCTGGGCCTCGGGCTCGCGGTCAGCGTGCTGAT
Organism: uncultured Actinomycetes bacterium; assembly: GCA_963814645.1. Lineage (GTDB taxonomy): Bacteria > Actinomycetota > Actinomycetes > Streptosporangiales > Streptosporangiaceae > RYN-230. Next base: position 817,630 of record CAWFDX010000001.1, read on the forward strand.
CGAGGTCTCGCGGCGGGTCTGGCAGTGGCGGGGCCGCCGGCGGCTTGCGCGGCCTGGGGTCCGGCCGCCCGGTGCCCCGGCTGAGCGAGCGGCTGAGCGGGCGGCTGAGCCGGACGACCGGCCGGCGACGGTTGGGGTGACAACGCGATGGCCTGGGTAATCGTCATCACCGCGGGCGTCTTCGAGACGGGGTTCGCGGTGTTCCTCAAGATGAGCCACGGGCTCAGCAAACTGTGGCCCACGGTCGGCTTCGCCGTCTGCGCGCTGATCAGCTTCGGGCTGCTCACGCTGGCGCTCAAGCACCTGGAGGTGGGCGCGGCCTATGCGGTGTGGACCGGGATCGGGGCGGCGGGCGCGGCCGCGGTCGGCATGGCCGTGCTCGGCGACCCGGTATCCACCATCAAGATGGTGTCGATCGGCCTGATCCTGTGCGGGGTCATCGGCCTCAACCTGTCCGGCGTGACGCCGTAGCTGTAACAGATCCGGGTGGTCTGTCGCTTAACAGCAGGTGAGTTCTGTTCCGGACCTGAACCGGCTGGTCACGTCGTTCACTGAACGGGTGCCAGCCGTCGCGCACGCGGCCGTGGTGTCCGCCGACGGCCTGCCGCTGGCCGCCTCGGCCGGGTTGCCCCGCGACCAGGTGGACCAGCTCGCCGCGGTGACCTCGGGCCTGATCAAGCTGGTGCAGGGCGCGGCCCGCATCTTCAGCGGCGGGCCGGTCGCCCAGGCGGTCGTGGTCATGGAGCAGGGCACTCTGATCATGATGTCGCTCAGCGGCAATTCGGTGCTCGCCGTGCTCGCCGCACCCGAGTCCGACCTGGGCAATGTCGCGTATGAGATGAGCCTGCTCGGCGAGCGGGCCGGCCCGTCCCTGGACCGCGTAACACCGCGTGCGTGGTGGCGTTCTTACCGGCGTAGCTATGACTCACCCGGCTAACGGAAGGGCGGTCTATGCGACATCTGACTGGGGTAGCTGCGGCCATCGTCATGACGGCGGCGCTGTTCGGCGCGGCGACCTGGGGATACGTCCGGTTCCTGGCCCAGTCGTCCGGGCTCACGGCCAGCGACTCGCTGCTTTCCGATCACCGTGCGCTGTTCGCGCTGGGTGCGCTGGCCGGCACCGGGCTGCTGGCCGGGATCCTGATCGCCGCGCCGCGGATCTCACCGCTCGCGGCTGGGCTGCCGGGGCTGCTGCTGCTTGGGCTCTCCGCGCTCTACCTGGTCAGCGTCCGGCGGGCGGACGAGCTGATCCCGCTGCGGTCGCACGTGTTCGGGGCGGGCTTCGAGACCTTGCTGGCCCGTGGCCTGCTGGGCGCGGCTGGGCTGGCGATGATCGTCCCGTTGTTCGTGCCCTCCCGGTGGCGGCGCCGGCGGAGCGCTGAGCTGGCCGACGAGTTCGGGCCGTTCGGAGTCGAGGACGGCGAACTGGTCGGGGTGGTTCCGGGGATGCAGGAGGCGGCCGCCGGACCAGCTGACCCTGCGGCGACGGTCACCGCGGGTATCCCGCTCGCCCGGTCTGCCGCACCTGCTCCGGCCGCGCCGCCCGCCACCGTGCGGCACGGCGCGGTGCAGCACGGCGCGGCGCCGCCCGCCACGGTGCAGCACGGCGCGTTGCCGCAGCGCGGCGGGCCGCCCGGCATTGTCTACTGAGGTGCGCGCTCCCGGTGATCCGGGCCAGCCCGGTCCGGGGGTGAGCGGCTGAGGCCGGTGGCCCGGCCGACGGCACGGGATCGCCCGGTGAGGTGCGATTCCGTGGGCTGCGCCGGCTGGCGCGGAACCTGGCCGCGCGGGATGTAACACGATTACTGGCGATGGCGTTCCAGATGGCAGCATGCCGATCTCACTGAAGCCAGACCGAGGCGACGTTCCCCCGTTGGGGGACCCCGCCTTCGACGCGCTGCTGGCCGGGACGCTGCGGCCGGAGGAGGCCGTGGCCAGCCTGCGGCCGGTGGTGGAGAGCTTCGCGGCGCTGTACGCGGCCCCGGTGCACAGCGGCCCGGCGGCCGAGGCTCGTGCACTGACCGCGTTCCGCGCCCTGGCCGGCCTCGGCCGCGGAACGGCTGGCGCGCCACCCGCCAGCAACCACGGCAAGCACGGCAGGTAAACCGGGCCGCTCAGCCGCCGGGTGCGGGCTGGCCGTGGAACTGGGCCCACATCGGCGCCCAGCCGGTCCGTGGATCATTGATCTTCGCGATGAACTCCGTCACGAAGGACGTTTCCGCGTCCAGCAGGGCCAGCCGGTACTCCTCCTCGATCAGGAACAGCTCGGGCACGCCCTGGCCGAGTGAGGTGTCGATCAGGGCGCGGATCTCGGCCCGCGTCTCGGCCAGCCGGTCCAGCCGCTGCCGCAGCAGGCTGGTCACCTCGCTTGGCGGCAGCGCGGAGATCAGCGACAGCGCGGAAACGAATCGCGGGTACTCGTGCGCTGGTTCGGCGACCAGGTCACGCAGCCAGTCCTGAAACTCGGCCCGGCCGGCCCCGGTGAGTGCGTACACGGTACGCTCCGGGCGCTGCCCATCCCGGCTGGTTTCCACCTCGCTGATGAAGCCAGCCCTGGCCAGTTGCTGGACCACCATGTAGAGCGAGCCATGATTGAACTTGATGCTCCGGTCGTCACCGTGCTCGCGCAGCGTGCGGGCCAGCTCGTAGGGGTGCATCGGCTGCTGCGACAGGTAGGACAGCACAGCCAGCGCGAGCAGGTTGCCGACCTTACGCTTCTGCGCCATCGGGACCTCCGGGGCGTGCCGTTGCGGTCTGCTGAGGGGCGTACCGCCGGCTGCGGGACGCCCCTCTACTCTGCTGGATGATCAGCCCGTATGGGCCGGGTCAGCCACGGTCGGCAGCCCGCCTTCCCGGTGCGCCCGGCGCAGGTCGGCCAGGTATTCGCGGGAGAACATGGCGGACAGCACCGCGATGCCGCCCCGGTGCACCCGGATCTCGCCGTGCCGCATCTGGCCGGTGAGCACGACGCGCTTGCCGCCGGTGGCCCGGCCGCCTTCCGCGTCCTTGACCCGGCCGCGGCCAGCCCGCCGCAGGTCCCAGTCCTCGATGACGGCGTCGTCCGGGACGAGCAGCTTCAGCATGGCGTGATCGAGGTCGATGTCGACGCTGATCTCCCCGGCCTCGATATCCGGCGAGCGCAGGTCCAGGACGGCGTGCCCGCGGTGGGACCGCACCTGGAACCGGTCCGCTGCCGTCCAGTTGCCCAGCCGCTTGGTCACGGTGTAGTTCGCCGCGACACGGACCGGCCCGGTGCTGGTCTGCGTGGTGTTCATCTCAGTGTTCCTCCTCGGAATCGGGCAATCACTCACGCTGTGGTCAACTCCAACTATCCATGACTGACTAATCAGTGTCAACTATTAGACGGCGCGGATGTTAGGGCGGCATGCCAGCATCAAGGGCGGGGCACTTACCTGATCATGGTCAACCGGGGCACCTCAGCCAGCACCCTGAACGTTGACTGGGTGACAGCACCGGAGTGTCCGGGGCACGGCTAGCCCCGGCCGGCGCGGCGCCTAGTCCCCTCCCGGGCGGCCGCGCCGGCCGGCCCTGCTCAGACCGGCCAGGATTCCTCGCGGTAGCCCATGTCCCAGAACATCCACTCGTACTTGCTCGTGGTGCGGAAGTGCTGGTGTACCCGGGCCCGCTCGGCCGGGGCCAGTTCCGGGCCCAGCCGGTCGGTCACGTCCAGCACCGACTGCACTACCTCGCCGAACTCCTCGCCGCTGTACATGTCGATCCAGCGCTGGTAGCGCGGGTCCGGCGAGCCGCGGCGGAGCAGTTCCTTGCCCACGTCCCAGTAGATCCAGTAGCACGGCAGCACCGCGCCGACGCCCTCCGCGTACGACCCGTCGTGCACCGTGGCCAGCAGGTAGCTGGTGTAGGCCAGCGTGGTCGGCGCGGGCTGGGCCCGGTCCGCCACCTCCGGGTCGATGCCCAGGTCGGCCAGCAGCGTGCCGTGCAGGGTTGACTCCACGGCGATCACGTCCGCCGCGTGCCGCGCGAACATTTCGGTGGCTGCGGTATCCGGCGCCCGGCCCGCGATGATGGCCAGCGCCTTTGCATAGCTCCGCAGGTAGAGCGCATCTTGAACGACATAGAAGCTGAACGCCTCCTGGGACAGGCTGCCGTCGGCCAGCCCGAGGAGGAACGGGTGGACCAGGATCGCGTCATAGATGTCGGTGATATCGGCCCACAACTCGGTGCTGAACCGCTCACTCATGATGCGTGCTCCCTAGTCGGCGACTGCGCGAGGGAAGTCTGGCACATCGTGCAGAACGTGCACCGGCCCATCGCCGCCGCCAACCGACGCGAGCCCGTGGCCGACCGCGTCACCGGCGATCCGCGCGGCCTGGCGGGCCGCCTCGGCCAGCGGCAGGCCGGCGGCCAGCCGGGCCGCGAGCGCGGCCGAGTGCGTGCAGCCGGCCCCGTGCGTGGCCGCGACCGGGTACCGCGGGACCGGGATGGGCAGGTGCGCCGAGCCGTCGAACAGGTGGTCCACCGGGTCCGCGCCGTGCCCCCCGGTGATCAGCACCGCGGGTGCGCCCATCCCGGCCAGCCGCTCGGCCAGCTCAGCACGGTTCTCGGTCTTCAGCTGGGTCAGGGCCTGGGCCTCGGGCAGGTTCGGGGTCACCACCGTGGCCAGCGGGAACAGCCGGGCGATCAGGGTTTCCACCGCGTCCTCGCGGAGCAGCCGGGCCCCCGAGCTGGCCACCATGACCGGGTCCACCACCAGCGGCAGGCGGTGCGGGGCGAGCGCGTCCGCGACCGCCTCGATCAGCGGCGCGGAGAACAGCATGCCGGTCTTGGCCGCGTCCGCCCCGATGTCGTCGAGCACCGCGTCGATCTGCGCCCGGGCGAACTCCGGCGGCACCTCGTGGATGGCGGTCACGCCCCGGGTGTTCTGCGCGGTCAGCGCCACGATCGCGGACATGCCGTGCGCGCCGCACCGGGCGAACGCCTTCAGATCGGCCTGGATGCCCGCGCCGCCCCCGGAGTCCGACGACGCGATGGTCAGCACTCTGGGGACGTGCTTCTTTGAGCCTCCGGGGCGCTGGGATCCACCGACTTCCCTCGTCGCTCGGGGCGCTCGTTCCTCGCTTCCTCGCTCCTCAGTCCAGTCGGCGGCGCGCCCCTTTGGCTCGTTCACCGGTCCGGCCCTTCGGGCAGGCCGGTGAGTGGGCTGGATGCCTGGGCGTGCCAGCGCCGGGAGATGCGCCCGGCGGCCCGGGCGTCGTGCCCGGCCGCCACGGCCAGCCGCATGGCGCGGGCCATCCGCTCCGGGTCGGCCGCCCGGGTGATGGCCGACGCGATCAGCACGCCGGCACAGCCCAGCTCCATGGCGAACGCGGCGTCGCTGGCCGTGCCGATGCCCGCGTCCAGGATGACCGGCACGCCGGCCCGCTCCACGATCATCGCGATGTTGTGCGGGTTCCGGATGCCGAGGCCGGACCCGATCGGGGCGCCGAGCGGCATCACCGCGGCGCACCCCACGCCCTCCAGGTGCCGGGCCAGCACCGGGTCGTCGTTGGTGTACGGCAGCACGGTGAACTCGTCGTCCACCAGCAGCCGGGCCGCCTCCAGCAGCTCCACCGGGTCCGGCAGCAGGGTGTGGTCGTCGGCCACCACCTCCAGCTTGACCCAGTCGGTGCCGAGCGCCTCGCGGCCCAGCCGGGCGGTGAACAGCGCCTCGCTGGCCGTATGGCAGCCGGCCGTGTTGGGCAGGATGTGCACCCCGGCCTGCTGCAGCGTGCCGAGCAGCGACCCGGTCCCGCCCGGCGCGACCCGGCGCATGGCCACCGTGCTGACCGCGGTCCCGGACACAGCCAGCACCCGGCCGAGCACCTCCAGGCTGGTCACCCCGCCGGTGCCCACGATGAGCCGCGAACTCAGTTCCCGGCCGCCGAGCAGCCACGTATCGCCGGGCTGGCCAGCGGGCGCGGCGGGGTCACCGGCCAGGCCAGTAGCGTTCTGTACCTTGGTCTCGGTCATTCTCATCCTCCCTGCACGGCCGTGACCACCTCGACCTGGTCGCCGTCCTGGAGCGGGGTGCCAGGCCAGGCGCGGCGCGGCACGACCGCACCGTTGACCGCGGCCGCCACGCCGGAGGGCTGGCCGGTCACGGTGGCGACGACCTGGTCCACCGTGGTGCCGGCCGGCGCCTCGCGGGGTTCGCCGTTGACGGTCAGCTTCATGCCGGCCTCGGCTCGTCTTGCCGCACCGGCGCCGGGAACCGGTCCGGGGTGAACGGTGCCCACTCCGCGGCCGGCGGCTGGCCGGTCAGCCAGGCCACGGCGGCGTCCGCGGTCACCGCGGAGAGCAGGATCCCGTTGCGGTAGTGCCCGGTGGCCAGCAGCAGGCCGGCCCGGCCGGACCGACCAGCGGGCCGTTGTCCAGCGTGCCGGGCCGCAGCCCGGCGCACATTTCGGCCAGCACCAGCTCGCTGAGCACCGGGAGCACGCTGAGCGCGTCGTGGAGCAGATCGTGCACGGCGCCCGCGGTCACCGTCCGGTCCGGGCCGCGTTCTTCCTGGGTGGCCCCGACGACCAGCTCGCCGTCGGCCCGCGGCACCAGGTAGACGTCGGTGCCCCGGACCACGGCGCGCACCGTGTGGCTGAGCACCGGCGGCATCGCCGCGGGCAGCCGCAGCCGGAGCAGCTGGCCCTTGACCGGGCGGACCACGTCGGCCAGCCGGCCGGGCAGCCCGGCAATGCCGGCCGAGCCCCAGCCCGCCGCGACCACCACGGTCCCGCAGCTGATGGCGTCGCCGCCGGCCAGTTCGGCGCCGGCGGCGGTGATCCTGCTCACCAGGCCGGGCACGGTGCGCACCCCGGCCGCCTGCGCCGCCTGGCGTAGCGCGGCCAGGTAGCGCCGGTTGTCCACCGACCAGTCGCCGGCGAACAGCGCGCCGCCGCGTACCTCCGGGGTGAGGAACGGCTCCAGCTTGCGGACGGCCCGGCTGTCCAGCTCGGCCGCGTCCAGGCCAACCGCCCGGCGGAACTCGGTCAGCCGCAGCAGGGCCGCGTAGTCGCCGGGGTCGTAGGCCACCGCCAGTGTGCCTTCCTGGCGCAGGCCGATGGGCTGGCCGGTGTGTTCTTCCAGGTCGGCCGCGAACGTGGGGAACCGGCGGACGGCCAGCAGGTTGAGCCGGAGCAGCGGCTCCTCGCCGAAGATGCTCTCCGACACCGGGGCGAGCATGCCCGCGGCGACCAGCGACGCGCCGTCGTCATGCTGCGGATCCACCAGCACGACATCGAGACCGGCGGCGGCGGCCCGCCAGGCGATCGCGGTGCCGATCACGCCGCCGCCGACCACGGCGACGTCTGCGGTCACGGTCATCAGGGGCTCCCTTCGCCGGTATGACCCGGATCAGGTTCGACGGTCGGAGGCGGATCAGCCTCCCTCTCAGCCCCTGTCCCGGGGCTCCCGTGGTCGGTACTTGCCGACGCTGGCGAGCTTAACCCATGGCGGGTACCGCGCCTACACGTGAACCCGGGTGATGCTTTGATGGCGCGGTGACGACGGATCTGCGGGAGCGGCTGGACGATGCCCGGCTGTACTTGTGCACTGATGGGCGGCGGGACCGGGGGGACCTGGCTGAGTTCCTGGATGCGGTGCTCCCGGCCGGGGTGGACATCGTGCAACTGCGTGAGAAGGGGCTGGAGGCACGGGAGGAACTGGCGTTGCTGGAGGTGTTCGCGGCGGCCTGCCGACGGCACGGCCGGCTGCTGGCCGTGAACGACCGGGCCGACGTCGCACTCGCGGCCGGCGCCTCTGTGCTGCACCTCGGCCAGGACGACCTGCCGGTGCCGGTGGCCCGGCGCATCCTCGGCCCGGGCCCGCTGATCGGGCGGAGCAGCCACAGCCCGGAGCAGGCGGCCGCGGCGGCCGCCGAGCCTGGCGTGGACTACTTCTGCGCCGGCCCGCTCTGGGTCACCCCGACCAAGCCTGGACGGCCCGCGACCGGCCTCGGCCTGCTCGGCCACGTGGCCGGCGGCCAGCCGTCCCGGCCCTGGTTCGCGATCGGCGGCATCGACCTTGGCCGGCTGGACGAGGTACTGGCCGCGGGCGCCCGCCGGGTGGTGGTGGTCCGCGCCATCACCGAAGCGGCTGATCCGGCCGCCGCGGCCGCCGAGTTCGCCGCCCGCCTGCGCGCCCCCACCTAACCCACCCACCCCACCGACCGCGCCGGCGAACTGGCCCGCGCCACTGACCTGGCCCGTGCCGCCCCGCCCGGGCTGGCACCAGGCCTGGCCGTGGTGCCGGAACTGTCCGGCGTGGTGTGCGCGGCGGCCGGGCACCCGCTGCGCCGGGCCGCGGCCGGCCAGCCGCCGCAGTGGACGCACGCCGACCGGGAGGCCGGCCAGGCCTGCCCGGAGGCGGTCACCCCGGTTCCAGCGCACGGTGAGCCGTGCCGCTACCTGCGCCGGCACTGGTTACTGTCGGTACCCGCGGTCGCGGTCGCGGGTGCCGTCCCGGCCTGCCGGCGCTGTGCCCGCAAGCAGAGCCGCCGCTGGCGCAGCCGCTAGGCAGCCTGCGTGGCCGGGCTGGCGATGCGGTCCCGCAGGAAGCCGAGGGCGTGCGCGAGCAGCCGGGACACGTGCATCTGGGAGATGCCCAGCGAACGGCCGATCTCGGCCTGGGTCATGTCGCCGTAGAACCGCATCATCAGGATGCGCTGCTCGCGCCGCGGCAGTTCGGCCCAGTGCGCCTGCACTGACTCCATGGCCAGCATGTGCTCCATGGCCGGGTCGTCCTGGCCCAGCGCGTCGCCCAGGGTGAGCGCGTCCGGCGCCTCGGCCAGCGGCGCGTCCAGCGAAGCGGGCTGCATCATCAGGTCGGCCTGCAGCGCCTCGCGCACCTCGGCTTCGCTGCACCCCACCGATGCGGCCAGGTCCGCGTGGCTGGGCTGGTGGCCCTCCTGCTGGGTCACCTCGCGGGTCGCCCGGCGCACTTCCAGCAGCCGTTCCTGGACCGGCCGTTCCACGTGTACCTGCCAGCGCTTGTCCCGGAAGTAGCGCTTGAGTTCCCCGCTGATGCACGGCTGTGCGTAGGCGGCCAGGTTCCGGCCGAAGCTGGGGTCGAAGTTGTTGATCGCCTTGACCAGGCCCAGGTACCCGACCTGCATCAGGTCCTCGGTGGGCTCCGGGCTGCGCCGGTACCGGTTGACGCAGGCTCGGACCAGGCCCCGGTAGCGCTGGATGAGCAGCTCACACGCGGCTGACCGGCGGGTGCTGGCCGCGGGCAGCGAGCGGACCAGTTGCAGCAGGTCACCGTCGCTGGTGGATTCGGTGGCTGCGGCGGACTCCGGTTCCGGGTCCAGCGCGGCTGACGCGTGCCTCGTGTCAAGAGTTGTCATATGGCAATCTTTGCACGATGGACACCGGGCTGGCAAACGGCCCCCCGCGGCTGTGCACCATAACCGCCGCAAGTGCGTCTTGTATGCGTCATCGCTGGGGGTGCGAGAGGGAGGCACGAATGCGATACCGGGTGATGGCCATGACAGCGGCGGCGGTCACGGCGGGACTGACGGTTGCGGCGTGCTCGGCGGCCAGCCCGGGCGCGGCCAAGAGCAGTCCGCAGCCCCGCCCCGTGCACACCGCGCCGCTCCGCGAGCCGACCAGCGTGGCGGCGGTGCGTGCCGATGCTGCCGACTACCTCTCGCTGGCCTCGGCCGGCCAGTTTGCTATCACCTACCAGATGCTCAGCGCCAGCGCCCGGCAGGCGATCACCCAACAGGCCTGGGTGGCCGTGCACCAGGCCTGCACCGGCACCAGCTACCAGATCAAGCATCTGGCGGTGGCGGGCAAGACAGCCACGGTGACCGTCGGGCTGACCGGCGGGCACCACGGAACGCTGACCGAGACGTTCGTTTACGCGGCCGGGTCGTGGGGTGTCTCGCCCGGCGACCTGAGCTTGTACCAGCACGGCAGCGTGTCCGCCGACGCGGCCGCGGCCAAGGCTCAGGGCAGCTGCGCCAGCTAGCCGGGCCACGGCCAGCTAGCCGGGCCACGGGCCCGTCCCGGGAACCTGGGCCCGTGGCCAACCGTCATCTCAGCGGTACCTTGGGTACAGGTGGGGTGAAGGAGACAGCCATGCGCTCAGCCGGCGGTACGTTCCTCAGCCTGTGCGGCGTCGCCATCGTCGTGGGCGGCCTGGCGGCCGCGCTGGCCCTGGCGCTCATCCCGCTGCGGCTGGTGGCGGTAACGGGCGGCATCGGCTACTGCGGGCCCGGCCTCAGCTCCGACAACGCGATCCAGGTCCGGGCCGACCCGGGCATCGTGAACACCGGAGGCGGCGGCCAGCAGGCACCGGCGGCCGCGCAACGCCAGCTCGAGCAGGTGTGTACCAGCCAGGCCAACGGCCGGCTGATCGCGGCGGCGGGCACCGCCGCGGTGGCGCTGCTGGTCGGCCTGCCACTGATCGCAGTCGGCCGCCGCCGTCAGGACAGCATCTCGGCGTCCTCGTCCGGGCCGTCGTCGCTGAGCAGTTCCGGCACCCCCGGCAGCACCGTCTGGAAGTAGGACCGGGCCGCCGCCTCCGTCCCCACGTCGGTCCCGGCCGCCTCGGACATGTACCAGCGGTGCTCCAGGATCTCGTGGAAGATCTCCGCGGGCGGCAGCCGACCGCGCAGTTCCGCCGGGATGGCGGCGATCACCGGATCGTAGACATCGCCCAGCCACTGGCTGGCCGCCACCATCTCGGACACCGGGTGGCCGCGCCGCTGTTCCAGGTAGGCGCGGTAGCTGGCGATGTCGTTGAGCAGCCGGCGGGCCTGGTTCTCCTCCGCGGTCAGCCCGGTGCGCAGGAACAGCTGGCGGCTGTGGTGCCCGGACTCGGCCACCCTGGTCCGCAGCCGTAGCCGGTTCCCGTCCGGGGTGCTGATCAGCTCGACTTCGTCCACGTCGAAGCCGAGCTCGTTGAGCCGGCGCAGCCGGTTCGCGATGCGGAACCGCTGGTCGTCCGGGTGCAGCAGTTCTTCCCTGGTCAGCTCGTCCCAGAGCAGCGCGTAACGCCGGGGCAGCTCGGCCGCGATCTCCAGCGGATCGACGTCCGGGCTGAGCAGCTCGCCGGCCTGCAGGTCGAGCAATTCGCCGTAGACCCGCTCCTCGGCCAGGTCAACGTCGTAGTTCCGCTGCCCCGCGGTGAGCGTCGGGTGCATCTCGCTGGTTTCCGCGTCGACCAGGTAGGCCTCCAGCGTGCCGGCGTCATAGCGGAACAGGGTGTTGGACAGAGAGCAGTCGCCCCAGAAGAACCCGGCCAGGTGCAGCCGCACCAGCAGCTCGACCAGGGCGTCGAGCAGCCGGTCGGTGGGCGGGCCGCCGCGCTGGCTGGAGAAGACGGCCCGGTACGTGGTGGAGTAGTCCAGGAACCGGGTGACCAGGATCGCGTCCTCGTCCGGGCCGCGGTCCACCACCACGCCCACTACGTGCACCGCGGGCACGCCGAGCTCCGCGAGCTTGCGCAGCAGCCGGTACTCGCGCCGGGCCAGATTCTCGTTGATCGACTTGAGCGCGTACAGCTCGCCGTTGTCGGCGACGAACCGGACGATGTGCCGGGAGATGCCGCGCTGCCGGATCTCCACCAGCCTCGGGTCCTGCCATTCTTCCAGCGGCTGTGTCCAGGGCAGGGTGAGCAGGCCAGCCGCCTCCTCGGTGGGCGGGCTGAACACGAAGCGCACGTTTCTCGCCTTCCTGGCTGCGGTCTGAACCACATGGGTACAAGCTGGTAAACCTCAGTTAATGTCCTGCCTTCCCGGGCATACCGATAGTTTCCAGCGTCTATGCTGCGTACCCGGACGGGCGCGATCTTCCGGAGAGGGCGGCATGCGCATCACGGTAATCGGCACCGGGTACCTCGGGGCAGTGCATGCCGCGTGCATGGCCGAGATCGGGCACGATGTCCTCGGCGTGGACAGCGACGTCGCCAAGATCACCGCGCTGGGTGAGGGCCGGGCGCCGTTCTTCGAGCCCGAGCTGGAAGAGATCCTGCTCCGCGCGGTCAGCTCTGGGAAGCTGCGCTTCAGCACCTCGCTGGCCGAGGCCGGCGAGTTCGGCGAGGTGCACTTCATCTGTGTCGGCACCCCGCAGCTGCCGTCCACGTCCGGCGCGGACCTGAGCCACATCGAGGCGGTCGTCGACGGCCTGGCCCCGCACCTGACCGGGGACTGCCTGGTGGCGGGCAAGTCCACGGTGCCGGTCGGCACGGCCGCCCGGCTGGCCGCCCGGATCGCCGAGCTGGCCCCGGCCGGCCGCCGCGCGGAGCTGGCCTGGAACCCGGAGTTCCTCCGCGAGGGCTACGCCGTCCAGGACACGCTGCAGCCGGACCGGATCGTGGTGGGATCGACGTCGGAAGCGGCCGACAGAACGCTGCGCGCGGTCTACGCGCCGGTGCTGGAGTCCGGCACGCCCTACCTGGCCACCGATCTGGCCACCGCGGAACTGGTCAAGGTGGCGGCGAACGCGTTCCTGGCCACCAAGATTTCCTTCATCAACGCGGTGGCCAACGTGTGCGACGCGGCCGGGGCGGACGTGATGACGCTGGCCGACGCGCTCGGCTACGACACCCGGATCGGCCGGCGCTTCCTGACCCCGGGGATCGGGTTTGGCGGCGGCTGCCTGTCCAAGGACATCCGCGCGTTCCTGGCCCGGGCGGACGAACTGGGCGTCGGCGACTCGCTGCAGTTCCTCCGCGAGGTGGACAAGATCAACGTGGCCCAGCGTGGGCTGGCCGTGGAGGTGGCCCGGGAACTGGCCGGCGGCTCGTTCACCGGGCGGAACGTGGCCGTGCTGGGCGCCGCCTTCAAGCCGGACACCGACGATGTGCGTGACTCGCCCGCGCTGAGCGTGGCCGCGGCGATCCAGGCTGAGGGCGCCGTGGTGCGCGTGCACGACCCCCGGGCCAGCTACAACGCGCGCAAAGTGTGCCCGGCGCTGGACTACGCCGAGGAAGCGGTCAAGGCCTGCGAGGCAGCCGATGTCGTGCTGCACCTGACGGAGTGGCGCGAGTACCGGGCGATCGACCCGGTGCAGCTCAGAGCGGTGGTCCGGGCCCCGCGGCTGCTCGACGGCCGCAACGTGCTGCCGCTTGCCGACTGGCAGGCCGCCGGCTGGACCGTGCGTACGCTGGGTGCGGCCCGGCGCGCCTGACCGCCTGCTGGTCAGCCCAGGTTCGCGGCGGAGGCCAGCCGGACTTCCTCCGGCCGGGAGCGGAACCACTCCACGGTCCGGCGGATCCCGTCCTCGACCCGCACCTCCGGCTTCCAGCCGAGCAGGTCGCTGGCCCTGGTGATGACCGGGCAGCGCCGGGTCGGGTCGTCGATCGGCAGCGGCACGTTTTCCACTGCCGAGGCGGACCCGGTGATCCGGAGCACGAGCTGGGCGAATTCGGCGACCGTGAATTCCTCCGGGTTGCCGAGATTCACTGGCCCGCGCTCAGTGCAGTCGACCATGCTCACGATGCCGCGGATAAGGTCATCGACATAGCAGAAGCTGCGAGTCTGGCTGCCATCCCCGTAAATGGTCAGCGGGTCGCCGTTCAGCGCCTGGGTGATGAAATTTGTCACAATACGGCCGTCCCGGGCGCTCATGCGCGGCCCGAACGTGTTGAAGATCCTGACAATCCCAGTGTTGACCCCGCGCGAATCCCCATAGGCCCGGGTCAGCGCCTCGGCGAATCTCTTCGCTTCGTCATAAACGCTGCGCGGGCCTACCGGGTTGACATTGCCCCAATATTCTTCGGGCTGCGGGTGAACAGCCGGGTCGCCGTACACCTCACTGGTGGAGGCGAGGACGAACCGCGCGTGGTTGCGGTCGGCCAGGCGCAGCGCGTTCTCGGTGCCCCGGCTGCCGACCGCGAGCGTCTCCAGCGGCAGCCGGTGGTAGTCCGGGGGAGAAGCGGGGCTGGCCAGGTGGGCCACGGCGTCCACCGGGCCCGGCACGTCCAGCCCGTTGCTGACGTCGGATTCCAGCAGGGTGAATTCAGGCAGGCCAATGAGGTGCGCGACGTTATCGGGCCGGCCGGTGGCGAAGTTGTCCACGCAAACCGCGGCGTCACCGCGGGCAATAATGGCGTCACATAGGTGGGAGCCGAGGAAACCGGCACCACCTGTCACCACGACTCGCATGCTTCTCCCAGGGAACTCCGGCTCGGCGGCGCGTCCAATCCCCCATAAATCCGCTAGGAAAACGCTGGTTTGGGCGCTTATGGCTGAAACTAGCATTGCCCGGGTCTGGCCCGCGGCTGATCGCCCCAGTGTAGCCACGCCGCCCCGGTCAGCTTGGTGTGGGCGGAACTACGACGATCATGGTCATGAGCACCGGCTCTGTCCCGTCATTACGGTAGGAGTGCGGCAGGCCACCGGAGAACCGGGCCGACTGGCCGCCGCCGACCTGGTAGGCCGCCCCGGACACGGTCAGCGTCAGCGTTCCGCTCTCCACCCAGACCAGCTCGCGGGTGGCCGGCATGTGTGCGTCGCCGCCCCAGCCCTCGCCGGGCTGCACCGTCCAGCGCCACAGCTCGGCCGCCCAGGGGGCGTCGGTGGCCGCGATGATGGTCCCGGTCCCGCCGGCCGGGCCGTGCCACAGCACCCGGCTGGACCCCGCCGCGGTGATCTGCACGCCGGGCTGGTCGGCCACCTCGACCAGCCTGGTGACCGGCACGCCGAACGCGTCGCTCACCCGGGCCAGGGTGGCCAGGTTCGGGTTGGACCGGCCCTGCTCCAGCGCGACCAGCACGCCCTTGCTCACCCCGGACCGGGCGGCCAGCTGATCGAGTGACCAGCCCCGCTCGGCCCGGAGCAGCTGCAGGGTGCCGGCCAGCGCGACGGTTATGTCATGTGCAGGCATCGTTTATCCGTTTCGCCCAGCGGCGCTCGGTCGGTATAGTGAACTATGTAGTTCATCGTACCGACCGACGCCTTAGATCCCGGGAGTTCTCCGTGGTCATTGTCTTCGCTCTGGCCGCCGCCGTGCTGTATGGGAGTGCCGACTTCCTCGGTGGCGCGGCGTCCAGGCGGCTGCGTGCCTCCTCGGTGCTGACCGTGTCCGGCCCGGTCGGGGCGGCCGTGCTGCTGCTGGCCGCGGTGCTGGCGGGCGGGACGCCGGCGCTGGCCGGCATACCGTGGGCGGCTGCCGCGGGCGTGTGCGGCGGGATCGGGCTCATCGTCTTCTACGCGGGCCTGGCCGCCGGGCCGATGCGCGTGGTCGCCCCGGTATCGGCGCTGATGTCCACGGTGCTCCCGGTGGGGGTGGCGATCGCATCTGGAGAGCGGCCCGGGCTGGCCGTCTATGCGGGTGGCCTGATCTGCGTGCTGGCCACTGTGCTGGTCAGCATGGAGGGCAGCCAGCCAGGTAAGCCGTCCGGCCACCCCCCGGTGACCCGCGGGCTGGCCTACGGGACCGTGGCCGGGATCATGTTCGGCCTGTTCTTCGTGTTCCTCCGGGTGGCGGCGACGTCCGGGGTGCTGTGGCCGAGCGCCCTGTCCCGGTCCACCGGGGCAGCCATCCTGCTCGGGGTGGCCGTCTGGACGGGCGCGCCGCCGGCCTGGCGCGGCGCCACCCCGCGGGTGCTGGCCGCGGTGATCGGGTCCGGGCTGCTCGACGCCGTCGCGAACGTCTGCTACGTGCTGGCCACCCGGGCGGGCCTGTTCGGCATCGCGGTCGTGCTGACCTCGCTGTACCCGGGCGTCACCGTGCTGCTGGCCCGGCTGGTGCTGGGCGAGCGGATCCGGCCGCTGCAACTGGCCGGGCTGCTGCTGGCCATCGCCGGCATCGCGGTGGTCAGCATGTGACCAGGCTGCCCGGACTCGTGCTGCCGGACGATCGCCGATCGTCCGGCAGCACGAACCCCGGGGAAGGGGGCCTAACTCACGAGGCTGGCGGCGTCAGTCGTCGCCAACATCTCTATTCTCGGCGATCAGGGTGTCCCCTGACACCGTCTTCCGCCCCTTGCACAGCGGGCACAGGTAGGTGCTCTCCTCGCCGTCCTCGTTGCGCTGCACGAGGACGCCCTGGCCGTCGCACTGCGGGCAGGGAATCTTCTCCGCGGGGAAGATCAGGGCGCAGATTTCCAGGTAGAGCTGTTCCGGGTAGGGCACATGATCGATGGTCCGCAGCGCCTGGTCCTGGCCCGCCGACTCCAGGATGAACGAGCCGAAGCCGAGCAGCCGGCCCAGCGTGCTGCGCTGGAAGCTCATGTCGGTCACCTTGACCAGCGGCATCATCGCGATCTTGCGGGTGAACACCCCGCTGGCCTCGAGCATCCGGTCGGAGGTCACCACGAAGTAGTCCTCGGACCACTCCCAGGTCTTGAAAGCCAGGTAGGCCAGGAAGATCAGGCAGATGACGAGCAGCACGAGCACGGCGTCATGGGTATGCAGCAGGATCGTGCTGCCGACCACGATCGAGATCAGGATCGCACCGAGCGCGAGTGCGATCGGCACGATCAGCACCGCCGGGTGCTTACGGACCGTGATCACCTGGTGCTCATGCGGCAGCAGGTACTTGTTTACCGAGGCGGGACCCGCGTTGCGCGGCGTGATCAGCCTCATCGCAGGCTCAGATCGAGTTGAAGAAGGTGGCCACTGAGTTACCTGCGGACCGGAGGCCGTCGATGATGTTGTGCACCACGTGCCCAGCCGCCGTCGGCTGGGTCAGCAGGTAAAACGCCAAGAAGGCGACAGCTGCCCAGCCAAGGATCTGCTTGAGCTTCATAGTCACTCCCAGGTCGCGCGGGCCTCAGACTGTTATCTAAGCTTAGCCCAGCGTAATTGCTTTACCAATGCTCCCCGATCCGCAGGCAGCCACCGTACCTTGATCCCCGCTCGGCGCTGACGCCACTCGCGTCAGCGCGGTGGAAAATTGGAGACTTGCGGTACGCCCGGGGCGAGTTCACGGTTTTGCTCACTATAGGTGCACGTCTGCCTGCCTGGGGTAGTGAATCAATACTCGCGGTTCGGGCCTCGCTGAGGGGGCGGATTCGCCCACGGACATGCTGCCGATCTGACACCATTCCTTGGGCAGGCAGCGCTGATGAGGTGGGCGATGACGGATGTTAATGGCGGCAACGTCGCCGTGATCGTCTACCGTGAGGACGACGCCTGGGATACCGGGGTCCTGCCGGTCCGGCTGACCGAGGACCTGGCTGGCCTGATCCACGCGCTGCGTCAGCAGCCCAGCATGGGCGGCACGATCGGGCTGGTGGCGGTAGGGGACGACTTCTTCGTCGCGCTCCGGCTGCTAGCCGGGCAGGTGTCAGTGTTCCTGTCCGACCTGACCGCGGCGGTGGACTGGCCGCTGGCCCGGCAGGTGCTGGACTACCTGGACATCCCCATCCCCGGCGAGGACGACCTGGACCAGGTGCTGCCCGCCGGCGACATGTCCATCTTCACCGACC
Organism: uncultured Actinomycetes bacterium; assembly: GCA_963814645.1. Classification (GTDB taxonomy): domain Bacteria; phylum Actinomycetota; class Actinomycetes; order Streptosporangiales; family Streptosporangiaceae; genus RYN-230. The sequence goes on from CAWFDX010000001.1 coordinate 835,024, forward strand.
TCGGCGTGGACGAGATGGACCTCGGCGCGCTCTCCGGTGACCTGGACCTGTTCCCGGACGAGGCACTGGCCAGCATCGCGCGCAGGCTCGGCTTCGGCCCGGCGCTGGACCGCGCGCTGGATGCCGCGCTCGGGCCCTGAGCCAGCATGGCCACCGGGTACCTGGCCAGCTACGAGCCGGCGATGCGCGCCGCGCTCGACGAGGCGGCCGGGGCCATGTCCCGGCAGCCCCCGGACGTGCCGGTGGGCGCGGTGCTGCTGGACAGTGCGGGCGAGATCATCGGCCGGGGCGGCAACCGGTGCGAGGCAGACAACGATCCCACCGCGCATGCCGAGATCGTCGCGCTGCGCGCAGCCGGCCGGGCAGTCGGCGGCTGGCGGCTGGGTGGCTGCACGCTGGTCGTCACCCTGGAGCCGTGCACGATGTGCGCTGGCGCGGTGCTGGCCGCCCGGGTGGACCGGCTCGTCTACGGTGCCGCCGACCTCCGCGCCGGGGCCGCGGGATCGTTGTGGGATGTGCTGCGCGACCGCAGGCTCAGCCAGCGGACCGAGGTCATCGGCGGGGTACTGGCCGCCGAGTGCGCCCGCCCGCTGCAGGAGTTCTTCGCCGGGCGGCGCCGGGCGGCCGACTTCGGTGCGGGCTTCGGTCAGTAGCCCCGGCCCAGCGTCCCCGGTCAGGTAGGCTCAGCGCGGGTGGAGTCGCCTAGTGGCCGAGGGCGCACGCCTCGAAAGCGTGTGAGGGGGCAACCCCTCCGTGGGTTCAAATCCCACCTCCACCGCCATGTGTGTGATGTCGCAAGACATCGAGGACACCCCGAACCCTCATTGGGTTCGGGGTGTTTTGGCTGGGCGGCCGCTGACGCCGCGCGGGGCGGCGACAGCCCGGCAGCGGACACCGTGGAGCCGGGCTGAGGCCGGGCGGCGCGCACTTCGTACGGCCCCTCAGGCTAGGGCAGGCGACAGGCCCCCGCCCCCAGGTAATGATCCGGCTAGCGCGGTCGCCTCTGCCAGCAGGTGGTTGGCGTGGGTGAGGACGGGGCTGGCGCCGAGCGAGGCGAAGATATCTCGGGCCGCGCTCAGCGGCTCTCGGGCCTCGGCCGGCCGACCTAGTGGGAGCAGGCAACGGCCCTGTCCCAGGAGCGCCTGTGCCTGTTCCCACGGCACCTCGAATTGCTCCCACCGCCCGGCGGCGTCGGTAAACAAGGCCACCGCTTCAGCGTGGCTGCCATGCTGCTCGGCCAGCAGAGCGCGGGCGGTCACTGCCGCGTGCTGATCAAGCTGATACCCCGGTTTGGGACCGTCCGCGAGCCGCCCCCCGAGATCTGCGTCACCCGTCGCAATCGCCACCCGCACCAGGTCGGGGAGCATCCGCAGGTACTCCAGTGTGTGCCGGACGTTGGGTACGTGTGCGAGTTCGGCAAGCAGGAGGGTGGCGTTGCCCACTTCCCCGACAGCAGTCCAGGCTATGGCGGCGAGTGCGAGGAGACCGCCCAGGTATTGCGGTTCGCCCAGCTCTCGTGCTCTCGCCACCGCCTGCTGGATCCAGTCCATCAGACCGGTCTGGGAAAGCTCGCCGCGGCGGGCCAGTATCCGAGCTTCAGCAGAGCGCAGGTCGACTTGGCCCATCCAGTCCTCTGCGGCAACATGACTGAGGGCCGTTGTCATAAGGGCCCGCGCCTGCTCGATTAGGCCAAGGTCGGCCAGCGCCTCAACGGCGGTGGCCTCGAGCAGCGGCTCCCACTCCGCGATCCCATGCCGCTGGGCAAAGGCGATCCCCTGTTGAGCTAGCTCCCACGCTGCTCGTGGTCCCTCGGCCCGGCCCAGGGACACCCCCAGGTTGTGATAGAGCACGGCGGCCTCGCGCCCGAGTCCCTGAGCGGTCGCGGCCTCCAGCGCCTGGCGCATGTCCTCCAGCCCCGCCGCCTGGCCCAGTGCGAACCGGGCGCAGCCACGGAACCCGAGCGCTCGCGCTGGCAGGGGGAGGCTGAGTTGAGCGGCGAGTTCCACCGCGCGTTCGGCGAGAGCGGCCGCCTCCACATGCTGGTCAGACAGGAAGCTTGCCGCAGCGCGGTCGGCCAGGGCCTCGGCCAGTTCGGGGGAGGGGCCGAGGGGCTCCAGAACTCCCAGCGCCCGGTCCGCGGCATCCTGATACGCGCGGTCACCGAGCCGGTGAAGGAGTATCGAGTACCGGCTTGTCGCCATGGCAGCCTTGCGGACATCCCCATTGGCTTGGAACGCCGCGATCGCCTGCTCGAACGCGGCTGCCGCTGCACGGAACCGGGCTCGCAGGCGGAGTGCCTCGCCGTAGCGGACCAGCAGTTCGGCACGATCGGCGTGCTCTGACCCGGTCATGGTCAGTGCCTTGGCGTAGTGGCGCTCGCCTGCTTCCACGTCGATGCCCATGGCGCGGTCCCCGGCCAGCATCAGGTAGCGAGCCGCGCTGGCGGCAAGCTCCCCGGCTGACGGATCCTTGGCGGCCTGCGCCAGTTCCAGCGCAGTGGTGTAGTGAGCGGCCAGGATCTCGGCGTGATCGGCGACACGGTCCCCGGCCATCCGCTCGATCCAGGCCGCCGCGCGGCGGTGGCGCTGAGCGCGGTCGGCCCGCGGGATCTGCGCATAACAGGTATCGCGGATCAGCGCATGGGTGAAGGAGTACTCGGCCTGGCCTGCCATAGACGATCGCCGTGCCGGGTGGATCAGGTCCCTGCGTACCAGCTCGTGCAGCACAGCTTGCACCTGATCGTGGTCTTGGTCTCCCATCTCTGTGACTGCGCTGGCCCAGAACACCTGGCCTACGACCGCGGCGTCCTGCAGTATCCGTTTGCGCGCTGAGCCAAGGGTGTCGAGCCGTGCGGCGATCAGCCCATGCACCCCTGGCGGCAGGGGGATCGCCGCGCTGGTGTCGATGTCCCACCCGGCACCCGTCCGCCGCATGATCTTCTGGTCTTTGAGCAGCCCGACGAACTCTTCCGCATACAGCGGATTGCCGCCTGCGTGGTCCCAGATCGCCTGCTGCACCTCGGCCGGCGGCTTCGCCGTGCCCAGCAGGTTAGAGACCAGCCGCGCGGTCTCCGCCGCGGTCAGCGCCCGCAGGTTCACCCGGGCCACGTTGCGCGCTGCGGCCGCCCACTTCACTGCCCGCTCATACAGTTCCGGGCGGGCTGTGCCCACCAGCAGGAGCGGGACCCCATCGGCGTAGTCGGCCAGCTGTCCGACGAACTCCAGCAGGGCGTCATCAGCCCAGTGCAGATCCTCAAACACCAGCACCGACGGACGGGTCTCCGCCAGGAGCTCTACAAACGCCCGCCACGCCGCGAAGTTCTCCTCCAACGCCGCCTCCGGGGCCGGCAATCCGGCCAACGGCCGCAACCGGGCTCTAAGCCACGGCGCGTCCGGCGCGTCCTCGGGGATCATTGCGTCGATCTTCGCGGCGGCTACCTCTGGCGGGTCGGTTTCCAAGATCCCCGCCTCCGCCTTGACGATCTGCCCCAGCGCCCAGAACGTGATCCCGTCTCCGTAGGGCAGGCACCGGCCCAGGCGCCAGCGGATCTGCTCTGGCCACGAGTCAACAAACGAGCGGAGCTCGGCAACGAGCCGTGACTTGCCCACGCCCGGCTCCCCGGCCACCACCACCAGCTGCACGGTCGTCTCCTGCACCGCCTTTTGAAATGCGCCGGTGACGATGCCCAGGTCGATCTGGCGGCCCACCATCGGCGTGGTGAGCGACCGGGTCAGCTCAGTGCCGAACCGGGCCCGCGGTGCCAGCGCCTGAAACACCGCGACTGGCTCGGCCTTGCCCTTCAGCACCACCGGTTCGATCGCCTGGTAGTCGAACACCTGGCGGGTCGCCGAGTACGTCCCCGGCCCTACCAGCACCCCGCCCACCGGCGCCGCCCCCTGCAGCCGCGACGCCGTGTTCACCACGTCCCCGGCGACCAGCCCCTCCCCCCGCTCGGGGCGCGCGCCCAGCGCGACCACCGCCTCCCCCGACTCGATCCCGACGCGCACCGCCAAGCTGAGTTCCGCGTCCTCTTGGTTCAGGTCCGCGATCGCGTCCAAGATGCGCAAGCCAGCCCGTACCGCCCGCTCCGGATCATCCTCATGGGCCACCGGGGCGCCGAAAACCGCCATCACCGCGTCGCCGATGAACTTCTCGACTGTTCCCCCGAACTTCTCTGCCTCCCGCCGCAGCCGCGCGTGGTACGGGCGGATCCGGGCCCGCACATCCTCCGGGTCGGCACGATCGGAGGCAGCGGTGAACCCGACCAGATCACAAAACAGCACGGTGACTGTCTTGCGTTCCTCGGCCGACCGGCCTGCCTCCTGGATGATCAGCACACCGCACGCCAGGCAATACCGCGCGATCTCCGGGTTCACCTGCCCACATGCCGGGCACGGTGCCACCACAGCCGCCTAAACCCCGGCCGTCAGCAAGGCAGGGACCGCGCATCAGGCGCCATAGTGGGCCTGCATCAGGCGGCGCCTGGCGCGAGCGTGCGGCCCGCGCTTCATCTCCTTACGCCACTCGGGGAACTTATCCCCGAACTGCTGCTTCTCCTGGCCCGCGGACTCATAGACCAGGTAGCCGCCCTTGAGGATGCTGAACGGCGCGGTGAGCTGGCCCAGCTTGTCGAACTGGGCCGTCGGGGCGGCCAGCGGGTCGAACCAGGACCGGGTCACGAAGTTGCACACCGACACGCCGCTGACCGTGTAGCTGGGCGCCTCGACCGGGTCGCACACCTCGAAGCTGTAGGCCGTCCCCTTGCCGTCGTTGGCCCACAGGTTGCAGTTCGGGTCGATGAACATCTCCAGCACCTCATGCGACAGCAGGCTGGACACGCTCCAGTCGCCGGTGAGCACCTGGCTGCCGTTGTCCAGCTCCGGCTTGGCCGCCACCACCCCCCACAGCTTCCCGCCCCGGTTCTCGGTGTGGAAACCGAGCACACCCCGCGGCTGGTCCTGGATGGTGTCCACAAGCGCAATGCCGTACGCGGTTGCCGGCACGGCGGAGGCGTCGGTGTAGAACGACACCGTCGCCGGTGCCCGGTCCCACAACGGCGCGGCGTCGAGCTGGACCTGGCTCGCGATTGCCTCAGTCATTGTCTGAGTGTCCGCATCGGTTACCAGAGTTGACTGGTTAAGGATCGCGATCAGCATCCAGGCCCCCTGCCCCTTACGCGGGGAAGGCGCCACATCCGCCTTCGCCCACGTGCCTGGCTCATGTTCCCCCCAGCCAGCGGCTCTGACAAGGGCCTAATCACGCTTGTTCCTCGGCCATTCACCCATGTCCGGGACCGTTCACGGCGAACGGCGAGTGCCTCTCGAACGAGGTCGGGTAAGCTCGCGGCCGGTCCTGGACGACGCTGCGCAGTCCTCGAAACCGTGTGCGGGGCAACCCCTGGTGTACCGCCAGGACGGCCAAGGCTGAGGGAGTGGAGTGCTAGAACCGCAGAGCACCGTGCTGTTCCTTCTGCTCCTCGTGGTTTTCGTCGGCCTCGTCGCCTGGATGGCGCTGGCCCGGCAGCCGGTGTTCCGGGTGTTCGCGGCCTGCCTGGCCTTCATCCCAGCCATGCTGTTCGGCGTAGCCGCGGTCAACAAGTACTACGACTACTACCAGACCTGGGGCGCCCTGGCCGCCGACCTCGGCGGCCAGGGCACCACCCAGGTCGGGTCGGCGCCCACTCTGGACCACGCCTCGGCCCGGCAGATCAGCGCCATCCTGGGCAGCAAGGTGAACCTCAAGGCCGCCGCCCAGCACGGGCAGACCATCCGGATGACCGTGCCGGGCAAGGTCAGCCACCTGAGCCGGACCGCCTACGTCTACCTGCCGCCGCAGTACTTCCGGGCCGGCTACAGCCGGTTCCACTTCCCGGTCATCGAGCTGTTCCCCGGGTTCCCGGGCACCCCGCTGGACTGGATCGACGTGATGGGCTTCACCACCGCCTACGCCGCGCTGCTGGCCGACGGCGTGGTCAAGCCCGCGGTGCTGGTCATGCCGGACACCAACGGCGGGACGCGGATCTCGCTGCAGTGCCTGAACGTGCGGCACGGCCCGCAGGACGCCACCTATCTGGCCGTCGACCTGCCCAGCTATCTGCCGACCGTGCTCCGGGTACAGCCGCCCGGGCCGGCCTGGGGCGTGGCCGGCTACTCGGAGGGCGGGTACTGCGCGGCCAACCTGGCCCTGGTGTACCGGCTGCACTGGGGCGCGGCCGGCATCCTCAGCGGCTACTTCACCCCCAGCAGGGATCAGCTCGGCAGCCCACCGCGGCTGGTCAACCCGTTCGGCCACGACAAGCACGCGCTACGCGAGAACACGCCCCGGCTGCGTATCGCCGACCTCCCGGTCAGCGACTCGATCCCGCAGTTCTGGCTGGGCGTGGGCAGCCGGGATGTGCTCGGGCTGCGTGATGCGCGCAACTTCCAGCGGCTGCTGATCGCCCGCCAGCCCGCCGCCCGGCTGGACATCGTGCCCGGCGGCACGCACACCATGGCCACCTGGCGGGACCTGACGCCGGCCCTGCTGGAGTGGATGACGCCGCTGCTCACCCAGGCCGCGGAGCACCCCTCGCAGTTCCACCAGCTCGGCAAGGCGCGGGTCACGCATACCCGGAGGCACGGCAAGGCGGCGGTCAAGGTGGCCGGGGGCGGCTCAGTCCGCGGTCAGGCCACTCCGCCGGCGTGACGGTGACGCCTGGTCCCCGGCGTCCAGGTCGAGCACCCGGGCGTGCAGCACGGTGCGCTGGTGCAGCGCCGCCCCGAGCGCGCGGTGCAGGCCGTCCTCCAGATAGAGCTCGCCACGCCACTGGATGACGTGCGGAAACAAGTCACCGTAGAAGGTGGAGTCCTTGTCCAGCAGCAGCCGCAGGTCCAGGACGGCCTTGGTGGTGATGAGCTGATCCAGCCGGACCGGCCGCGGCGGCACCTCGGCCCATTCCCGTGTGGTCCGGGCATGATCGGGATAGGGCCGCCCCTCCCCGACCTGCTTGAAGATCACGGCTTGAGTGTAGTTGAGTGCGGCGACCAAGGGGCAGATGCTGCCGCCAGCCCGCATCTGGCGGCAGCATCTGCGTCTCAAGTGACCAGCTGGCGTGGCCCTGCTGCCGGCTCCCCGCCGACGTCGGCACCGTGGCCACGCGCTGGCCCTCCCGGGGAATTGCACGGACCGGGCGGGCATCTGGTTCACGGGAAGGCCCCGGCTCGCCCGCTGGTTAGCCACGTTGATTGACTGAGACCGGAGCGTTTCCATCAGATTGGCCGCCGTCATGACAGCAGCGAACCCGCCCGCCCCGCCCGCCAGCGACGTCCCCGACCCGCGGCGCTGGCGGATCCTGGCCGTCCTCGGACTAGCCCAGCTGATGGTCGTGCTGGACGCCACGATCGTGAACATCGCGCTGCCCACCGCGCAACGCGATCTGCACTTCACCACGGTTGACCGGCAATGGGTCGTCACCGCATACGCACTGGCGTTCGGCAGCCTGCTTTTGCTTGGCGGGCGGGTCTCGGCGATCGTCGGCCGGAAGGTCACCTTCCTCGGCGGGCTGATCGGGTTCGCCGCCGCGTCCGCGGTCGGCGGCGCGGCCACCAGCTTCACCATGCTGGTGGTCGCCCGGGCCTGCCAGGGTGCGTTCGGCGCGTTCATGGCGCCCTCCGCGCTGTCGCTGCTGACCACGACGTTCGGCGCGACCAAGGACCGGGGCCGGGCGTTCGGCGTGTTCGGCGCCATCGCCGGCGCGGGCGGGGCCATCGGGCTGCTGCTCGGCGGGATCCTGACCGAGTACCTGTCCTGGCGCTGGTGCCTGTACGTGAACCTGTTCTTCGCCGCCGCGGCCGTTATCGGCGGCGCTGTCCTGCTCCGCCGTCACCCGCGCAGCGGCGAGCGGCCCAAGCTGGACATCCTGGGCGCGGTGTTCGTCTCGGCCGGCATGTTCTGCATCGTCTACGGCTTCTCGAACGCCGCCATTCACGGCTGGGGCAAGCCGTCCACCTGGGGTTTCCTGGTCGCCGGGCCGCTGCTGCTGCTCCTCTTCGGCTGGTGGGAGTCGCGCGACCGGGCGCCGCTGCTGCCGCTGCGCATCGTGCTGGACCGGAACCGGGGCGCCGCCTACCTGTCCATCCTGATCGCGGGCTGCGGGATCTTCGGCATCTTCCTGTTCGTCACGTACTTCATGCAGACGACGCTGGGCTTCTCCCCGGTGCTCACCGGCCTGGCCTTCCTGCCCATGGTCGTGATGATCATGACGGCGTCGAACGTGTCCAACATCCTGCTGATGCCGCGGTTCGGGCCCAAGCCGATCGTCACCCTGGGCATGCTGCTGGCCTGCGGGGGCATGGTCTGGCTGACCAGGATCACCCCGCATTCCAGCTATCCGGCCAACCTGCTGCCGCCGCTGCTGGTGGTCGGGTTCTCGCTCGGCCTGATCATCGCGCCGTCGATCAACACCGGCACGTTCGGTGTCCCGGTGGCCGACGCCGGTGTCGCGTCGGCCAGTGTGAACACCGGGCAGCAACTCGGCGGCTCGATCGGCACCTCGCTGTTCAACACGATCGCGACCAGCACGACCACGGCCTACCTCACCGCCCAGCTGGCGCTGGCCGGTGGCCGCCCCAGCCACGCGCTGACCGAGCAGGCGCTGGTGCACGGCTACGTCCGGGCGTTCTGGTGGGCGGCCGGGATCTTTGTGGGCGGCGCGATTCTGGTCGGCCTGCTGTTCCGCCGCGGCCCGCTGGCCCAGCAGGAGACTCAGGTCCGGCCGCCCGTGGTGGCGGCCGGAGCGGCCGAGCCCGGCCCCGTGGTTCAGTAGAACAGTGGTCCAGTAGTGCTACAGGGGGGCTGGCCGCGGCCAGCCCCTGGCCGCGGCCACCCCGGATGCCCGCCCTGCTCCCCTCCTCGTAGTGCGGTTCAGCAGCGGCCCAGGTACGCTCCGCTGGTGAACGTGGTCCACGGTGACCAGTTGGTGCCGTCCGCGGACATGATGACCGCGGCCCGGGCGTTGCCGTACGGGTCGTAGGTGGACAGTGCGCCGTTGACCGGGTTGATCTGCCAGTAGCCACGTTCCCCGACGGTCCCAGTGGCGAACTGGTTCCCGCCGGACTCGGCCATCGCGATGGAGGCCGCGGTGACCTCGGCCGCCGGTGACCCACCGGCATCCAGCCAGAGCTGCTCCAGGCCGGTACAGCTCAGCGTGCCGGACAGGCTGGTGGTCGTGGCGGCCTGGCTGGTGTCGCTGGCCCCTGTGCTGCTGGCCCTGGTGCTGCTGCCGGCCGCGGCGGAACTGGAGTGCCGCGGGGTGTATGCGGTGGTGCTGATCCCGGCCGGGAGATGCCGCGGCAGCCGGAGTTGCTGGCCCACGTAGATCAGGCTGGGATCGCTGATCTCCGCGTGGTTCGCCGCGAACAGCCCGTGCCAGTCGTCGGCGCTGCCGTAGAAGCGCTGCGCGATCCCGGACAGGGTGTCGCCGGCCCGGACGGTGTAGCTGCGGCCCGCGCCGCTGCGGGTGGCGTCGCCGCGGCTCGCCGGGTGGGCCGGGAGCATGGCCGCGTCCAGCCGGGCGGGCACGCTGTGGGTGGCCGTGACCGCTGGCTTCGCTGGGGCGGATCCGTGGATCTGCGGGGCCGCGGTGGCGATGGTGCCCACGACGACAACGGCGGGTGCCGCCTTTCCCGCCGTCTGGGCCACCTTCTCCACCTGCGAGGGTGCGGTGTGCTGCCCGGTCCGCCTGATCTTCCGTTTCCTGCGATGCCTGGGTACTGAAGTCACAAGGCTCCTCATGCCGGGGTTCGCCCGGTTACTGGGCATTGCTGCACCGTTCGCCGGGCCGGACGGTCCATTCCATCGGCAGGATGCCAGCCGCCGAGGCCCGCCCGCAGTGAAACCGCACACTGAGCGCACTCGGGCTGCCGGAGGCACGAACAGGCACGAATCACGCGTATCACCGCATGTCATTCTCATCTTTGGCCGCAACACTGCACCGCTGGCTCAGCGGGTGCCCCAGGGCACCCGGGTGACGGGTGGCTCCGCCAGAATGGCGGCGATGGATGCTGCCTGGCAGCCGCCCGCGCCGACCGGGTCTTGGACCGTGTCGCGGCGGCTCGTGCTGCGCCCGGTCCCGTGGGAGGCGGTGCAGGCTATCACCGCGGGCCGCCGCCTACCCGGCTGGGCCGATGACTATCCCACCGAGGGTGACGCCGTGATCGCCGGCCTGCTGTTCCGCGCGGGCCCGGCCGCCTGGCCGGGGGCCAACCAGGCCTGGGGGCACCGGCAGATAGTGGAGCGGGCTACCGGCCTGGTGGTCGGCGGGATCGGGTTCGCCGGCCCGCCCGGCGCGGCCGGCGAAGTGGAGCTCGGCTACGGCATTGTGCCATCCCGGCAGGGCCGCGGGTACGCCACCGAGGCGGTGGCGGCCATGGTCGCAGTGGCCTGGGCCGACCCGGTGGTGGAGGCGGTGGTGGCCAGCACCGCCCCAGGCAACCTGGCGTCCCAGCGGGTGCTGGAGAAGTCCGGTTTCCGGCTGGTGCCCGGGGCCAGTGACCAGGACGGGGAACTGCGCTACCGGATGCCCCGCTTGGGCTGAGGTTAGGATCTGCTCCGGGGGGACACCATGACCAGCCCGGATGATGTGCTACGCGAACTGGGTGAGCTGGCCACCTCGCTTGGCCCGGCCATCCAGCCGGCCGGGACCGGGGAACTGCTCCGGTCGCTGGCCGAAACTGCCCGGCGGCTGTTCGGCGCGGCCGCCTGCTCGCTGGCCATGCTGAGCGCGGATGAGTCGGAGTTGCGCTATACGATCGCCGCTGGCGCGGGCGCTGACGAGGTGACCGGGATGCGGATCCCGTCCGCCCAGGGCATCGCCGGCTGGGTGGTGCAGTCCGGCCAGCCGATCGCGATCAGTGACCTGGCGAGCGACCCGCGCTTCGCCCGGGAAACCGCCGAGCAGACCGGGTACGTCCCGCAGACCATCCTGGCCGTGCCAGTGCAGACCGCGCAGCAGATGCTCGGCGTGATCAGCTTGCTGGACCGCGACACAAGGCGGCCCGCCGCGGAGCAGGACATGGCGCTACTCGCTCTGTTCGCCGACCAGGCCGCGCTGGCCCTGGCTGGTGTCGAGGCGTTCAGCAGCCTGGGCCGGGTGCTACTGGCCGCCCTGGCCGACGCCGCGGCCAGCGCCGGCCTCGGCCGCGCGCTGCGCCAGGCCGCGGCGCGGCTGCCGGAGGCTGACCAGGATCTAGCCGAGCTGGCCGCCGCGTTCGCCACGCTGGCGCAGCATGGCCCGGCAGAACGCCAGTTGGCCCTCGCGGTGCTCCGGGACGTGGCCGAGTACGCCAAGAGGCGGTCGCCACGGCCTCGCTAAGACCGGCATGGAGTGATGCCTTCGCCGTGCCCGCGCTGCGCCCGGTGCCCCGGATCAACCTGCCCATCGACAAGGACTGGGCCTGGGGCGGTGCGTCCGGGGCCGGGGTCACCGTGGCCGTGGTGGACAGCGGCATCGACGCCGATCACCCGGCGGTCGGCCGGGTAGACCGGGCGGTGCACTGGCGGTGGGATCCCGAGCGGGCTGTGGCGGTGAGCGCCGAGGGCGCTCACGAGGACCTGTTCGGGCATGGCACCGCGTGTGCTGGGATCATCCGGCGGGCTGCCCCGGATGTGACGCTGTGGTCGGTCCGGGTGCTGGGCAGTCGGCTGACCGGCAAGGGGGTGGTCTTCGCGGCCGGCCTGCGCTGGGCCATTGCCCAGGGCGCCCGGGTCATCAACCTGTCGCTCAGCACCAGCCGCGAGGACTACGCCGAAATGTTCCACAACATCGCCGACGAGGCCGCGTTCGCCGGCGTGCTGCTGGTCTGCGCGACCAACAACGTCCCGGCCCCGACGTATCCGGCCCAGTTCTCCTCGGTCATCTCGGTCGCCGCGCACGACGGGCAGGACCCGTTCGCGCTGGACGCCAACCCAGCCCCGCCGGCCGACTTCGGCGCACCCGGCATAGACGTCGAGGTGCCCTGGCTGTCCGGCGGCAGCATCGTGGCCACCGGCAACTCGTTCGCCGCACCGCACATCACCGGGCTGATTGCCCGGATGCTCAGCAAGCACCCCCAGCTCGCCCCGTACGAGGTCAAGACCCTGCTGCGCGCGGTGGCCAGCAATGCCGTCCGCGGGGAGACCTGCGATGACGGCTGAGTTGACCGGCGTGCTGCGGCAGACCGACTTTATGGGTGCGCTGCCCGACGCGGACCTGTCGGCCATTGCCGCGACGGCCAGGCTGCGCACGTTCCGCCGCGGTCAGGTCGTGTTCAGCGCCGGTGACCCGGGCGACACCTTGATCGTGGTGGTCTCCGGGCGGGTCAAGGTGGTGGTCCGCTCCGCCGACGGCGCCGAGCTGACGCTGACCGTCATCCCGCCGCACGGCGTGTTCGGGGAGCTCAGCGTGGCCGACAGCGGTCCGCGGTCGGCAGACGCGGAGACTCTGGAGGAGAGCCGGCTGCTACTCATTCCGCGGGAGACGATCCAGCAGGTCTGCGCGCATCAGCCAGTGCTGGCCCAGGCGCTGACCGGGGCGCTCGCCGCGACGCTGCGGCGGCTCACCGAAGCCGCCTCCGATCTGGTCTTCCTGGACCTGCCCCGGCGGGTGGCCAAGGTACTGCTCGGCCAGCCGCGGGGTGCTGACGGCCGGATCCGCAGCACGATGAGGCAGGAAGAGCTGGCCCATCAGGCGGGCAGCACCCGGCAGAGCGTCAACGCGGCGCTGCGCGGGTTCGAGCGGCGCGGCTGGGTTCAGTTGCACGACCGGGCCGTGACCGTGCGAGATGAAGCAGCTCTCAGCCGGTTTGCCCGCGACGAAATGTCGGCAAGCTGACAGTTGACGTGTCGGCTGGCTGACTGACGGCCAGCCCGGGGTGCGCCACGCTGGGGGCAGCTGGACATTCCGCAAGACGCGGCTACCGGGGAGGAACACCATGACCGAGCACAACCAGAACCCAGCCGTCACCGGCGACACCGAAGGTCACGGCCGGGGGAATCCCGCGGATGACGTGGCGAACCCGGACAGCGTGGATGACGTCGAGGGCCACACCAGGCGGCCTGCCATGGACGTCGGTGATGAGGACGACACCCAGGGTCACGTCAGGGCGCGCGGGATCCCCACCGACCAGGACGACGAGGACGACGTCGAGGGCCACTTCAGGAAGCCACGCTGAGCCAGCGCCCGTCCGGGGCAGGCCGGCCTGCGTCTAGGGGCAGGCCGGCCTGCCGCGACTTACCGCAACTCGGGCCGCTACTTACCGGTTCATGGGACTGGGCTAAACCGAAGTTCCGGTCTTAAGGTTGCCTGGTGGAGAGCTGCGCGCGGTGCGGCGCGTCTCTGGGGGCGGACGACCGATTCTGTGGGGATTGCGGCACGCCCCTGGTGGCATGCCCGGCGTGCGGCGAACCAGCCACCGCAGGCAAGCGCTTCTGCCGCGCCTGCGGCACCGCGTTGCCCGGGGTCCCGGCAGCGCTTCAGAGCACCGCGACCAGGCCAGCACCGGGCGCTCCGGCGCCGGCCGTCCCGCCGGGTCAGGACCGGGTGGCCGAGCGGCGGGTCTGTTCGGTGCTGTTCTGCGATGTGGTCGGGTTCACCCCGCTGTCCGAGTCGCGGGATCCAGAGGCGGTGCGTGAGCTACTGTCCCGGTACTTTGAGGTGGCCCGGACGGTCATCGGCCGGTATGGCGGGGTGGTGGAGAAGTTCATCGGGGACGCGGTGATGGCGGTGTGGGGGGCGCCGGTCGCCGCCGAAGGGGACACCGAACGGGCCGTCCGGGCCGCGCTGGACCTGGTCACCTCGGTGGCGGAACTCGGCGCCGAGACGGGGGTGCCCGCTCTGGCCGTCCGGGCCGGCGTGGTCACCGGCGAGGTGGCGGTCACTCTCGGGGCGGTCGGCGAGGGCATGGTGGCCGGGGATGTGGTGAACACCGCAGCCCGGGTGCAGTCGGTGGCCGAGCCGGGTCAGGTGCTAGTGGACGCGGCCACGCAGCGGCTGGCGGTCGACGGGGTCGGGTTCGCCGCGGTGGGGGAGCACTCGCTCAAAGGTAAAGCCGAGCCAGTGCCGCTGTGGCGGGCGATCAGGGTGCTGTCCGGGGTGGGCGGCCTCAAGCGGCTGGACGGGCTGGAAGCACCGCTGATTGGCCGGGATGCCGAGCTGCGCACGGTCAAAGACCTGTTTCACGCCGCGGCCGAACGCCGGGTACCCCGGCTGGTGCTGGTGTCCGGGCCGGCCGGGGTGGGCAAGTCCCGGCTGGGCTGGGAGTTCGACAAGTATGCCGACGGCCTGGCGGAGTCGATGTGGTGGCACCGGGGACGGTGTCTGGCCTATGGCGACGGAGTGGCCTTCTGGGCGCTGGCCGAGATCGTCCGGCAGCGGCTCGGCATCGCCGAAGAAGACAGCGCCGAAACGGCCGCCCAGAAACTAGCGTCTGGCCTGGCGGAATACGTCCCCGATCCGGCGGAGCGGGGCTACATCGGCGCCCGGCTCGGCCGGCTGCTTGGCGTCAGCGGCGCAGGGGACAGCGGGGAGCCGTTGGCGCGGCAGGAGCTGTTCGCCGGGTGGCGGCTGTTCCTGGAACGCCTCGCCGCCGTCTACCCCGTAGTGCTGTTGATCGAGGACGCCCAGCACGCCGACGCGGGCCTGCTGGACTTCCTCGACTACCTCGTCGACTGGGCTCGTGACCTGCCCATCTACATCCTGGTATTCGCCCGGCCGGAACTCGGTACCGCCCGGCCGCGGTTCGGCGCCGGCCGCAACCGCATCACGCTCACCCTGGACCCGCTGGACCCGGCGTCGATGGACCAGTTGGTCGACGCACTGGTCCCGGAGATGCCGCCGTCCGCCCGCCAGGCGGTGACCAGGCAGGCGCAGGGCATCCCGCTGTTCGCGGTGGAGACAGTGCGCGCGCTCATCGACCGGGACATCGTGCAGCCGGTGGAAGGGGTGTACCGGCTGGTCGGTAACGTCGGCGAACTCGCCGTGCCGGACAGCCTGCACGCACTCCTCGCCGCCCGGCTCGATGCCCTGGACCCGCAGGTCCGGCGGCTGGTCACCGATGCCGCGGTACTGGGCGCCAGCTTCCCGGCCGAGGCGTTGATCGCAGTGTCCGGGCAGGACGAGTCCCAGGTGCGGGCCGCCCTGGACGAACTGGTGCGCCGGGAGGTGCTCACCGTCTCCGCGGAACCGCGTTCCCCGGAACGGGGTAGCTACCAGTTCGCCCAGGAGATGCTCCGGCAGGTGGCCTACGACACCCTGTCCCGGCGGGACCGCAAGGGCCGCCACCTCGCGGTGGCTGGACATCTGCGGGCCGCCTTTCCCGGGGACGGTGAAGAAGTAATCGATGTCATCGCCCGGCACTACCTGGACGCGCTCAACGCCATGCCGGACGATCCGGATACCGCCGAGATCCGCGGTCAGGCCATCGCCGCGCTGATCCGTGCCGCGGAACGGGCCGAGCGCACCGGTGCTCCCGACCTGGCTAGCACGAGCTACGCCGGTGCCGCCGGGTTGACCTCAGCCGGGGCCGTGGGCAGGTTGGAAGCGGTGGGCGGGCCGTCCGCAGGGATAACGCTGGGCGACTCGTCCGCAGGGGTGCTGTGGGAGCGGGCTGCGCAGGCCGCCCTCATGGCTGGGCACTACCCGCCAGCCATCGAGCAGGCGGGCCAGGCCCGGGACTGGTACCTGGAGCGCGGCGAGACCCGGGCGGCCGCCAGGACGCAGGCCATCGCGGGTGAAGCACTGCAGTTCTGGGGCCGTCTGGCCGAGGCACGTGACCAGCTCAGCTCCGCCGTGGATGTCCTCCGCGCGGATCCGGACACCGACACCGTCCATGCCCTGGGGCAGCTCGCTATCGTCGAGGTGTTCGCCGGCCTGCCTGATGCGGACCGGCTCAGCACCGAAGCACTGACGCTCGGCCAGGCGCTCGGCGTCGGCCCTCGCCAGCTCAGCGGTCTGCTCCTCACCCGCGGCATCTACCTGGACTTGGCTGAGCGGCGTCCAGAGGCGATCGCCTACCTTCAGGAAAGCGCGCGGCTCGCCGCGAAGATCGGCGAGAACTTCCTCGTGGGCCGGGCGTTGCTGAACCTGGCTGACGCGCTGAGCGCCACCGACGCGGGAGCAGCCCAGGAGGCGGCTGGCGCCGCCGTTGAGCGCCTGCGCCGGACCGGTGCCCGAGATTACCTTGCGTTCGCCATCGCGAACCTGGTCCAGGCACTGTTGGCCCTCGGGGACTGGGACGCGGCCGAGCAGGAGCTCGGCCAGGCAATCGAGTCGGACGTATCGGCCGACATCGTGTCCTGTCACATTGCCTGGCTGGCGGCGCTGCGCGGCGATGCCGCCACCGCTGAGTCCCAGATGGCAGGCCTAGGAGACATGCGGGTCAGCGAAAACTCCCAGGACAAGGTCACGCTGCTGCTATTGCGCGCCTTGAGCGCCGCGGCCCGCCGCCAGCCGGAGAACGCGCTCCGCCACGCCCGGGCCATGCTCGATCATGTGCCCGACGTTGGGATCAGCCACGAATGCGTCCGGTGGGGCTGGCCGCTGGCCGCAAGGGCCGCCCATGAGCTGGCTGACACGGCCGCGATCGATGATCTGGTGGCACTGCTCGACGGCTACCCACCTGGCTACCTCGCCCCCATGTTGCTGGCCGAGCGCGACCTTGTGCGGGCTCGCCGCAGCGCAGGTGGCGGCCACGACGACGCCGCGGCCGCCTTCGCCGCCGCGATCAGTGGCCTCCGCGAGATGAGCATCCCGTATCACCTCGCGCACGGCCTGCTCGACTACGCCGAGTACCTGGCCGGCCAGGGCGACGCAGAGGCCGCCGGGCAGGCCACTGCGGAGGCCCGCGGCATCGCCGAGCGGCTGGGCTGCCAGCCGCTGCTGAATCGTGCGGCCGCGATTACGGCCGCCCCATCGCGGCAACGAGCCTGAATGGCGGCGGGGGGCCGGTACCGCGACGCGCTGCGCCACCGCGACCTGCGGTTGCTCATCGCCTCATTCCTCGTCAACCAGGTGGGCAGCTGGTCCTACCTGGTGGTGATCGCGGTGTACGTCTTTGACCGCACCCACTCCACCCAGTGGCTGGCGGCGCTGGGGGTCTGCCGGTGGGCGCCCGGCCTGTTGCTGGCCAGCTACGGTGGCGTGCTGGCCGACCGCTACGAGCGGATCACCGTGCTGATCGTCTCGTCGCTGGCCAGCGCGGTACTGATGACCGGAATGGCGGTCGTGGTGGCGGCTGACGCTCCAGTCGGGCTGGTGCTCGCGCTCTCCGCCCTCGCCTCGGTGGCGGTGACGCCCTACCAGCCGGCCGCGGGCGCGCTCACCCCCGACGTGGTCGGCGAGCGGGACCTGGCTGCGGCCAACTCCATCTTCTCGGCGCTGGAAAACCTGGTCGTGGTGATCGGGCCGGGCATCGGCGGCCTGCTGCTGCTCACCGGCCGCCCAGTCATCGGCGTCGCCATCAACGCGGCCAGCTTCGCCGTGGCGGCCGCGATCACCGGCCGGCTGCGGGTCCGCTCCCGCGGCGGCGGGGCGGCCGAGGGCAGCACCCTCCAGCAGTTGGCCGCCGGGTTCAAGGCCCTGGCCGCGCGGCCAGTGGCGGTGGCCATCATCTCGTTCGCCGCGCTCGACTCCGCCGTCTACGGGGCGAGCACCGTGCTGTACGTCCCGCTGTCGATCCGGCTGGGCACCGGCACCGACGGCTACGGTTACCTGCTGGCCGCCAGCGCTCTCGGCGGCGTTCTCGGTGCCGGCCTGGCCAACCGGCTGAGCGGCACCGGCCGCCTGGCCCCGGTCATCATGGGCAGCATCTGCCTGCAGGCCCTGCCGTTCCTGGTCACCATCCCGGTCCGCTCGGCCGCGCTGGCCGCTGTCCTGCAGGCCATCTCCGGCGTCGGGATGATCATCGTGGA
The DNA here is from genome assembly GCA_963814645.1 of uncultured Actinomycetes bacterium. GTDB lineage: Bacteria > Actinomycetota > Actinomycetes > Streptosporangiales > Streptosporangiaceae > RYN-230. Next base: position 852,946 of record CAWFDX010000001.1, read on the forward strand.
CGTGCTGGCCCTCACCAGCCTGCAGCGCGACCTGCCGGGCAGCGTGCTCAGCCGGGTTCTCGGCATCTTCGACACGCTGGTGCTGGGCGGCATCCTGCTGGCCAGCGTGGCCACCGGCATCCTGCTCGCCCACACCAGCATCGTGGTCGCGCTGGTCGTGGTGGGCGCCGGGGTCCCGGTCATCGCACTGCTCGGGCTGCCCGCGCTGCTCCGGGCCGACCGCACCTCGGCCCGGGTCGCCGCCCGGCTGCGGCCCCGGGTCAGCCTGCTGTCCAGGCTTGACCTGCTGACTGACGCGGACCGGGCCACCCTGGAGCGGCTGGCCGCGGTGGCCGAGGAGGTCGAGGTGCCCGCGGGCGGCATAGTGATCCGCCAGGGTGAGCCGGCCGATGCGCTGTGGGTCCTGCTCCGCGGCGAACTGGCGGTGTGTATCACCGCTGCTGGCTCCGCGCCGCGCGAACTCGCCCCGGTGACCGCGCCCGGCTACGTCGGCGAAGTCGGCCTGCTCAAGGGCATCCCTCGCACGGCCACCGTGCGGGCCAGCCAGGACAGTACGCTGCTGCGGATCGGCGGCGCGGACTTCCTGGCTGCCATGGAGGCCGGCCGCAGCCCGTCGCTGCTCGCGGTGGCCGGCGCCCGGCTGGCCCGCGCTCCCGGGCCACAGCCGGCCTAGGTCTTGTCAGCGATAGCCGGGTTCTGCGTAAAGTTGCCTGGTGGAAACGTGCGCGCGGTGTGGTGCGCCGCTGGGGGTGGGCGACCGGTTCTGCGGGGATTGCGGCGCTCCCCTGCTGGCCTGCCCGGCCTGTGGGGAGTCGGCCACGCCAGGCAAGCGGTTCTGCCGGGGCTGCGGTGCGCAGTTGCCTGCCGCTGGGGCCGCCCCGCCGGATTCGCCGGACGCGGTGCGAATCACTCCGCCGCCTGCGGGTTCCACCGCGGCGGCGGCTACGCCGACCCGCGGGCCGGTGGCCGAGCGCCGGGTCTGCTCGGTGCTGTTCTGCGACGTGGTCGGATTTACCCCGCTGTCCGAGGCGCGGGACCCAGAGGCTGTGCGCGAACTGCTGTCCCAGTACTTCGGGGTGGCCCGGACCGTGATCAGCCGGTACGGCGGGGTGGTCGAGAAGTTCATTGGCGACGCCGTGATGGCCGTATGGGGTACCCCGGTGGCGGCGGAGGGGGATCCGGAGCGGGCCGTGCGGGCCGGTCTCGACCTGGTCGCAGCGGTGGCAGAACTGGGTGCGGAGGCGGGCGTGCCCGGCCTGGCCGCCCGGGCCGGGGTGGTGACCGGCGAGGTCGCGGTAACCCTCGGGGCGGTCGGCGAGGGCATGGTGGCCGGCGACGCGGTGAACACCGCCGCCCGGGTGCAGTCGGTGGCTGAGCCCGGCTCAGTGCTGGCCGACGGGCCGACCCAGCGGCTGGCCGACAGCGCGATCGGGTTCGCTGAGGCCGGATCGCACCGGCTGAAAGGGAAGGCGGAGCCACAGCGGCTGTGGCGGGCCACCCGGGTGCTGTCCGGGGTAGGCGGCTCCCAGCGGATCGACGGGCTGGAGGGGCCGCTGGTCGGGCGGAATGCGGAGCTGCGCACGGTCAAGGAGCTGTTCCACGCGGCGGCGGAACGCCGGGTCCCGCGGCTGGTGCTGGTCTCCGGCCCCGCCGGGATCGGCAAGTCCCGGCTGGGCTGGGAGTTTGAGAAGTACGCCGACGGCCTGGCCGAGTCGGTGTGGTGGCACCGCGGCCGGTGCCTGTCCTACGGGGACGGGGTGGCATTCTGGGCGCTGGCCGAAATCGTCCGGCAGCGGCTGGGCATCGCGGAGGAGGACCCGGTCGGCGCGGCGGCCGCCAAACTGTCCGAGGGAGTAGACCGGTTCGTCCCGGACTCGGCCGAACGGGAGTATGTCGCGGTACGGCTGGGCCGCCTGCTCGGCGTCCCCGCCGCCGGCGACAACGGCGGGCCGCTGGCCCGCGAAGAGCTGTTCGCGGGGTGGCGGCTGTTCTTCGAGCGGCTCGCTGCGCAGGCGCCGGTGGTGCTACTGGTCGAGGACGCCCAGTACGCGGACTCTGGCCTGCTCGACTTCCTGGACCATCTCGTCGACTGGGGCCGCGATCTGCCGGTCTATGTGCTCGTGCTGGCCCGTCCCGAACTCAGCCAGGCCCGGCTGGGGTTCGGCAGCGGGCGGAACCGGATCACGCTGACCCTGGACCCGCTCGACCCGGCATCCATGGATCAGCTCGTGGATGCGCTGGTGCCGGCCATGCCGCCGCGGGCGCGGTCCGCGGTTACCGGGCAGGCGCAGGGTGTGCCGTTGTTCGCCGTGGAGACGGTCCGGGCGCTGATCGACCGGGACATCGTCCAGCCTTTCGAGGGGGCGTACCGGCTGGTCGGCGACGTCGGTGAACTGGCTGTGCCGGACAGCCTGCACGCGCTGCTCGCGGCCCGGCTCGATGCCCTGGATCCGGACGTGCGGCGGCTGGTGACCTACGCCGCGGTCTTGGGCAGCACCTTCCCCTCGGACGCGCTGGTAGCCGTATCCGGCCGGGACCAAGCCGCTGTCCAGGCCGCCCTGGCTGAGCTGGTGCGCCGTGAGGTATTCAGCGTCTCCGCCGATCCGCTGTCACCCGAGCTGGGCAATTACCGGTTTGCCCAGGAGATGTTGCGCCAGGTCGCCTACGACACGCTGTCCCGCCGGGACCGCAAGACCCGCCACCTCCGGGTGGCCGCGCACCTGCGCGCCGCGTTCGCCGGCGATGGCGAAGAAGTCACCGAGGTCATCGCCCGGCACTACCTGGACGCGCTGAACGCCATGCCGGACGACCCGGATACCGGCGAGATCCGCGGCGAGGCGATCACCGCGCTGATCCGGGCCGCGGAGCGCGCCGAGCGCACCGGCGCTCCCGACCTGGCCAGCTCCAGTTACGCCCGGGCCGCCGAACTAGCCTCGGCTCCGGCCGAGGGCGAGCCGAACGCCGGCGCCGGGCAGCCCGCCGTCGGTGAGCTCTGGGAACGTGCCGCGCTAGCCGCCGTCACCGCCGGTGACCCATCGGCCGCGGGTGACTACGCAGGCCGTGCCCGTGAGTACCACCTGCACCGTGACGAGGCCCGCCCGGCCGCCCGGGCCCAGGCCATCGCCGGCGCGGCGCTGCGCCTTCGCGGCCGCTTCGCCGAGGCGCATGAGCAGCTCGTCTCGGCCCTGGATGTGCTGCGCACCAACCCGGACACCGACACCGTGCGGGCCCTGCAGGAACTGGCTACCGCAGAAGTGTTCGCCGGCGCAGCCGATGCTGACCGGCTGTCTACCGAGGCGCTCGTGCTGGGCCAGGACCTGGATGTCGGCCCCGGGCGGCTAAGCGGCCTGTTCGTGGTCCGTGCGATCTACCTTGGCACCGTGCAGCGCCGCCCAGAGGCCGCCGCCTACCTGCGCGAAGCCGCCCGGCTGGCCAACCAGGCGGGCGACGGCGTCGGCCTGGGCCGGGCGCTGGTGAACCTATCGGACATCGAGGCGGTCAGTAGTCCCCGGGCCGCCACGGAGACGGCCCGGGCCGCCGTCGGGCACCTCCGCCGGACCGGGGCCCGGGACTTCCTGGCGTTTGCGATCATGAATCTGGTCCAGTCCCAGCTGCTGCTCGGCGAGTGGGACGCCGCCACGGCAGAACTCACTGAGGCGATGGACTCCGACGGGCTGGCGGATCACGAAGAACTGGCCTGCTTCCAGGGCTGGCTCACGGCACTGCGCGGCGATGCGGTCACCGCCGAGGCCATGCTGGCCGGCCTGCCGCGCATGCGGGACACCGAAGATCCACAGGATCTGGCCACGGTCAGCCTGGTGGAGGCCCTCACCGCAGCCGCCCGCCGGGACCCAGCCAGCACGCTCCGCCACGGCCAGAGGAGTCTTGGTCATGCCGATGCCATCGGGATCAGCCACGAGTGCGCCCGGTGGGCCTGGCCGCTGGCGGCCCGCGCCGCCCACGAGCTAGCTGACACCGCCGCCATCGGCGAGCTGCTCAGCCTGCTCGACAACAGCCAGCCCGGGCACGTCGTCCCGATGCTCCGAGCCGAGCGCGCCCTGGTCCGGGCCCGGCTGGCCGCACAGGAGGATGGCCCGGCCGGCGTGCCCAGCTTCGCCGAGGCTGTTCGCCGGCTGCGCGAAGCGAGTACCCCTTACCACCTGGCCCATGGCCTGCTCGACCAGGCCCAGCACCTGATCCGGCAGGGCGACCCGGAAGCCGCCGCAACCGCGGTCGAGGAGGCCCGCAGCACCGCCACCCGGCTGCGCTGCCAGCCGCTGCTCGACCGGGTTGCCGAGATAACGGCCGCGGAGCCGCGGATACCCGCCTGAGGGTACTGGCGTTCAGCATGATGGGTGTGGGGTTAGCGGGCCTCGGCCTCGCGGACCCGCTGCACCATCATCTCGAGCAGGACCCAGGCGGTCTCCGGATGCTGCAGCGCGAACGGGCGGAACACCCACGCGGTGAACAGCAGGCAGCGCAGCTCGGTCTCGGCAGTGATCGTCGCCGAGCGGTATGAGTGGTCGATCAGCGCCATCTCGCCGAAGTAGTCACCGGGGCCGAGGGTGCGGGCGGGCCGTCCGTGCACGCTGACCGAGGCCTGGCCGGACACGATCACCCCGAACGTCGTCGCTCCGCCTTCCGCTTCGGCGGTCAGCACCGCCCCGGCCGGGAACGTCCGGTCGTGCGCGTTGCGCGCCAGATCGGCCAGTTCCTTCTTGGACAGCATGGAGAACAGCGGAACCTTGGCGAGAACCTCTTCGGGCGTCGACATGGCCCTGATGTTAGCCCGAATTTGCTGCGGATAACCTGTTCAGGACCGTCCCGGCGAGGGTGTGCCGTCCAGCCGCCAGCGGTGCGGTGCGGCCAGCCGGCGCAGCTCGTTCTCCGGGCCCCAGGAGCCGCGCGGGTATGGGACTGCCTTGGGCGGGTGCTGCTGCAGCGGCGCGGACACCTCCCACAGCCGCTCGATCCCGTACGCGTCGGTGAACAGGGCCTGATTGCCCAGCATGGCGGCGAGGATGAGCCGCTCGTAGCCCTCCAGGCTGTCGGACTCGCGGAACGAGTCCTGATAGCGGAAGACCATCCGCGCCGCGCCCAGGCGCACCTCGGCGCCCGGTTCCTTGGCCAGGAAGTCGATCGTGACCGAGCCTGGGTCGGCGAAGTCGATGACGATCTCGTTGTCCTGGCCGGCTGGCGCATCCTGGTGGTCCACCCGGAACATGCGCAGCGGCGGCGCGTGGAAGCCGAGCGTTATCACCTGGCGGCTGGCGGCCATGCTCTTCCCCGAGCGGAGCAGGAACGGCACCCCCTTCCACCGCCAGTTGTCGATCTCGACCCGGACCGCGGCCAGCGTCTCGGTGTCCGAGCCCGGCGCCACCCCGGATTCGTTGCGGTAGCCCTCGTACTGGCCGCGCACCACATGCTGCAGGCTGAGCGGCCGCAGCGAGTCGTACACCTTGTCCTGCTCGGCCCGCAGGTGCCGGGCGTCCAGCGACGGCGGCGGCTCCATGGCCACGAAGCCGAGCACCCGGAACAGGTGAGTCACGATCATGTCGGAGTAGGCGCCGGTCCGGTCGTAGAAGCCGCCGCGCCCTTCGATGGACAGCGACTCGGGCACGTCGATCTGCACATAGCTGATGTGCTGGCGGTTCCACACCGGCTCGAAGAGCCCGTTGGCGAACCGGAAGGCCAGGATGTTGTCGATCGACTCCTTGCCCAGGAAGTGATCGATCCGGAAGATCTGCGACTCATCGAAGACCTGGTGCACTACGTGGTTGAGCTCCTTGGCCGAGGCCAGATCGGTGCCGAACGGCTTCTCAATGATGATCCGGCTGCGGCTCTCAGCCAGCCCGGTGCGGCCCAGCAAGGCCACCGTGGGCTCGAACGACACCGGCGGGATGGCCAGATGGAACAGCCGCCGCGCGCGGCCGCCCAGGTCCGCCTCGGCCTGCCGTACGGCCGCCTCCAGCGGGCCGGAGCCGTCCGGCTCGTCCGGCTGTGATGTGCCGAACGACAGCGCCTGGGCGAACGCGGTCCACGCATCGCCCTCCGGTTTGCTCCGGCCGAACGCGGCCACCGCCTGCCGGGCCTGCTCGCGGAACTCATCATCGGTGATCGGCCGTCGCGCAGTGCCGACGATTCGGTACCGCTCCGGCATCAGGCCCACCTGGGCCAGGTGGAACAGGCCGGGCAGAAGTTTCCGTTTGGCCAGGTCGCCGGTGGCGCCGAACATCACGATGACATGGTCGTCTGGGCGCCGGCCGGTGGCCCGGGCCATAGATTCGCGGGTCCCAGGTTGGCGGGGCCCAGATTGATGGGACGCGGTGCTCCGGGGTGCTGGTGAGGTCACGGCGGCTTTGTTCCCGGTATACGCCGTCCGACACCAGCCAGTCGCTGCGTCCGGATCCAGTCTGGGGTGCTGGCCGGTAAGCACGGTATGCGCGCCGTGATGCTGCGGCGCCAGCGCCGGGAAGGCGGACAGCACGGTGGCGCCCCAGGTGCCCGTTGATCCGGATCAGCTACGGGGCTGGTGCCGGGTCCATGGCGCCATGATCACGGGCGGGCAGGTGACCCCGCATCACCGGGATCCGGTGGCCGCTGGGCTAGCGGGTACGGTTGGCGGCCAGCAGCCGCAGTTCCCGGGCGTGCTGCACGGCCGAGGACCGGTCACGAACCTGGAGCTTCGCGTAGATGCTGCGCAGGTGCGTGCTGACGGTGTTCAGCGAGACAGACAGTTCGCCGGCGATCTCGGGCCGGGACAGGTTGGTCGGCAGATATCGCAGCACCCTGAGCTCGCCCGGGCTGAGCTCCGCCGCCGGCAACGAGGACTGCTCCGCGGCCGCCGGGGATGAGCCGTGCAGGACGTCGAGGATGTCGGCGAGCAGCGCGGCGTGCGCGGTCTGGTGCCGGGGCAGCGCCTCGAGCAGCTCTGCTGAGCTGGTCATGGCGAACGGCAGGATCAGCCGGTCAGGCTCCGCCAGGGCGAGTGCCCGTTCCGCCGCCTGGTTCGCCGCGCCCTGGTCACCGAGCTCACGATGAGCGAGCCCGGCCAGCAGGTGCGCCTCCATGACCGTGACGGACCCGAGGACCGGGGCCGTGCCATCCAGAACATCGGCCACCGCGGCCAGCGCCGCAGCGGGGTTGCCTTCCGCCAGGCAGATCACCGCGAGGACGATACGGAACTCGCCAGAGCTGGCCCGCTCGTCATCCAGCGCCGCGAGCAAGGCGCGGGCCTCGCCGGTCATCCCGAGGCGGGCCTGGGTGGCCAGCAGCCAGCGGGTGGTCCGGGTCGCCAGCGCCTGCGAGTCCGCTAGCTGCGATCCCAGGTCTTCGGCCGCGCCGAACTCCTCGAGCGCTTCATGCTGGCCGTCGCGGCCAGCGTGCAGTATCCCAGCCGTCTGGTGCAGCAAGAGCGTGATATCCGGCCCGCTGTCTGTTTGCAGGGCCTGCCTGGTCCGCTGCAGCCATCGCTCGCCTTCTTCGAACTCGCCTGTCCAGGCTAGCGTGCCGGCGAGCATTATCAGCGCGGGTGCGATCACCGGCTCCACGCCCCAGCCGTGCCGCTCTCCGAGGGCGATCGCGTCGCGGCAGCGCCGCTCGGTCGTGGCGAACGAGTGGAGGACCAGCGATGCGAACCCGAGCTGCGCCAGACAGCCGACTTCCAGGTAGGGGCGGCCGATCTCCCGGGCCAGGTCGGCGCCCTCCTGGAGGTGGCGTTCGGCGTCCGGCGCGGCTAGCGTCCCGAGCGTCCATGCCTCGGCGGTCCCCAGATTCATGAGCGCCATCGCGCGCAAGTCGCTGCCGAGCGCGATGTCCTCGGACTGCCCGGTTACCGGGGCGGCCAGGAACTGGGCCTGCTCGATAACGCCGGCCAGGTGACCGCCCCGCCTGGCCAGCGACAGCTGCAACGACGCGATCGCCACCTGGAGGCGGTGCTGCCGGTCCAGCATTTCGGCCAGCAGGTACTCGGCGACCGTGCGGTCGCTGCCGGAAAACTCGGCGACGAACCGCTCCGGGTCGGGGTGGCCGGCCAGCGAGAGAACCGCGAGCCGCAGGCCCGCGGCCCATCCCTCGGTCCGCTGGTGCAGCTGCGCCGCCCCGGCCGCGGACAGCGCGATGCCCGAGGCTTCGAGCAGCTCGCGGGTTTCGCGCTCGGAAAAGCGCAGGTCCGCCGCGCGGATCTCGGCGAGCTCGCCGGCCAGGCGCAGCTGGTGCAGCCGCAGCCGCACATCGTGCCGCGTGGTCAGGATCGCCTGCACGCTCGGGGGAAGGCTGGTCAGCAGCCTGGTGAGCTGCGTGGGGTCCTCTGGCGAGTGCAGCTCGTGGAGATCATCAATAACCAGCGTGACGCCGCCATGAGCGTCGGCCAGCTCCGATAGCACCCGGTCGACCATCGCGGGCTCGTTGAAGCCGGGTGTCGCTGCGGGCAGTTCCGCGCCGCTGTCTGCACCGGTAGCGTGACGGACCGCGTCGAGCAGGGCCAGCCAGAACTGCTGGGCGTCGTGCTGGTCGCGTTGCACCTGCACGAGCGCGAGCCGGTGCGGCCGGCCCGCCCGGCCGGCCCAGGCGCGCAGCAGTGACGTCTTCCCGCTTCCGGCCGGGGCCGAGATGATCGTCACCTTGCTCGCCGCCGCGCGATCCAGAGCGGCGAGAAGATCACCTCGGTCGATCAGCCGGAGAGTTGCTGAAGCGGCCGTCACGGACCTGCCTTGATATGTACGCCGGACACCCTCGCGCCGGTCACGCAGTCCTGGCACCTTCCTGTCTCGCTATCAGGCCAGCGCACCCACTGTCAACGGCGGCGAATCACCTGAACCCGGTGACGACCTCTCACGTGGCTGGCGGCAAGCCTGGGCCCATCGCGAGAGCTCGCACGGCCGCCAGGACGTGCTCCGAGATCCTGGGGAGGTACCAGTGACATCACCAGCCTCCGGCGCGGGCAGCGCCCCGGACCCGCCCGTTTACGCGTCTACCACCCGGGCGGGACAGTCTGGGACCGGGTATGCGGCCGCCCCCGCCGCGACGGCCGGCGGTGGCCGCCGCCGTCTCGGCCTGGCCCTGCTGGTCATCGCCACCGCCCAGCTCATGGTGGTGCTCGACGCGACCATCGTGAACGTTGCCCTGCCGCACATCCAGCAGGCACTCGGATTTTCCGGCAGCGGCCTGGAGTGGGTGGTGAACGCCTACGCGGTCACCTTCGGCGGCCTGCTGCTGCTCGGCGGCCGCGCCGGTGACATCCTGGGCCGGCGGCGGGTGTTCGTGTTCGGGCTGCTGCTGTTCTCCGCGGCGTCGCTGCTGGGCGGGTTCGCCACCAGCGAGTGGTGGCTGCTTACCGCGCGGGCGGTACAGGGCGCTGGCGGGGCGGTGATCGCGCCGACCGCGCTGGCCCTGATCACCACCAACTTTCCCGAGGGCGCGGAACGCAACCGGGCGTTCGGCGTCTACGCGGCGATGGCCGGCCTCGGCAGCGCGGTGGGCCTGCTGCTGGGCGGCATCCTGACCACGTACGTGTCGTGGCGGTGGGTGCTGTTCGTCAATGTCCCGATCGGGATCCTGGTGGCGGCGGCGGCGCCGCGGGTGCTGGCCGAATCGCCCCGCCGGCCGGGCCGGGTCAACGTGGCCGGCGCGGTCACCGGCACCGGCGGCATCGCGCTGCTGGTCTACGGCCTGTCCAAGGCCGCCACCGGGCCCGACGGGGTGTCGCATTGGGGTGACGCGCAGGTGCTGGCGTCGCTGGCCGCGGCCGTGGTGCTCCTTGTCTCGTTCGTGCTGATCGAAAGGCGCAGCTCGCGCCCGCTGCTCCCGATGCGGGTGCTCGCCGACCGGAACAGGTCGGGTGCCTACCTGATCATGCTGTGCGTCGCCACCGGCCTCTTCGCCCTGTTCTTCTTCCTCACCCTGTTCATCCAGGACGTCCTGGGCTACAGCGCGATCCGGACGGGCATCGCCTACCTGCCGTTCGCCGTCGGGGTGGTGGTCGCCGCCGCGAAGGCGGGCCGGCCAGTGCCGAAGCCGGGCGCACCGCTGCCTGTGTCCATCTACGATCACGCGCTGACGGCCGGCTTTTCCCGTGCGTTCCTCGTCGCCGCGGGGATCGGGCTGCTCGCCCTGCTCATCGCGATCGCCACCATCCGGGTCCGCCGCCAGGACCTGGCCGGTGCGGCGCCCACGCCCCAAGAGGCGGCACCGCCGCCCGCGACACCACAGTCGGCGGCGGCACCGCAGCCTGCGGCGCAGCAGCTTGGAACTGTGCAGCGGGATGAGGCCCGGGCCGCCCTCGCCGCGGCCGCCCGTCCGTGCCGGCTCTGCTAGCCGGCACGTCAGCACCGAATCACCGTGATCCGGTGACGCCTCCTCACCCACCTGGCGGCAAGCCTGCTAGTGGCCGCCTCCCGAGCCCACCTGGGGTGCTGCCAGGCGAATTCCGACCGGAAGGAAATCCTCTGTGAGCATCGAGCAGCGGGAGAACCTCGACGCGATCCTGCGGCAGGCCCGCTTCCCCGTCGACAGCACCGTCAGCCAGCAGCGGCGACAGCTCGCCGAGCTGGCATCGGCGCAGCCGCTACCCGCCGGCGTGACCGTGACCGCGGCCACGCTGGGCGGCGTCCCAACCGCCGAGATCACCGTCAACGGAATCGAACCGCGCCATGTCGTCTTGTACTTCCACGGCGGCGTGTACGTCCTGGCGGACGCCTTCCAAGTCGCCGACCTGGCCTCACAGGTCGGCCGGCGGACGGGCGCCAAGGTCATCTCCGTCAACTACCGGCTCGCCCCCGAGCACCCGTACCCGGCCGCGGTCGACGACGCCCTGGCCGCCTACCAAGCGCTCCTGCACGCCGGCACGGCCGCATCGGACATCGTCTTCGCGGGCGAGTCGGCCGGCGGCGGGCTCGCCGTCGCCACCCTGGTCAACGCCCGCCACCACCGCCGACGTCCAGGTCACCCTCGACATCACCCCCGGCGTGCCGCACGCCTTCCAGGCCTACTACCCGATCCTCGACGAAGCGGCCGCCGCGCTGGACCGAGCCGGACAGCTCCTCTCGGCGCATCTCGCCGGCGCAGAACGCGTCACCGCCTAGCTAAAGACGACAGGAGTCCGACATGAGCGACTGGAACGCGAAGACCATCGCGGAGTTCCGGGCGAACGAAGGCAGGGTTGGCGGGACTTTCGAGGGCGCTCCGATCGTCCTGGTGCATCACCGTGGCCGCAACAGCGGGCGGGAGTACGTCAACCCGGTGATGTACCTCCCGGACGACACCGAGCCGGACATCATCTATGTCTTCGCGACCAAGGCTGGAGCACCCACCCACCCGGACTGGTACCACAACTTGACCGCCGCCGGTGACGGCACTGTCGAACGCGGAACCGGGACATACAAGGCGACCGTGCGCGAATTGAAGGGCGCTGAACGCGACCGCATCTACGCCGAGCAAGCACGGCGCTACCCAGGGTTTGCCGAGTACGCACGCCAAACTGCCAGTGTCCGCATCATTCCTGTGCTCGAACTCAGGCGGGCGTAGCCCACACTCCTGAGACCGGTGCCTGGCCAGCTCGGCGGAGGATAGGAGATTCGAACTCCTGAGGGGTTGCCCCCAACACGCTTTCCAAGCGTGCGCCCTAGGCCACTAGGCGAATCCTCCGCAGGCAAGCTTACCGGTGCGGCCGGCTGGGTGGGATGCGGTACGGACAGTCCGGGGACGTGGCTAAACTGGTCGGCGACCCCCCGCACGGCGCTTATCCCGCCAACTCCCCCAGGGCCGGAAGGCAGCAAGGGTACGCGGGCTCTGGCGGGTGTGCGGGGGGTCCTTCTTACCGGCGCCGCGAGGATCCGGCACGGCGGACCCGGCGCCCGAGGACCCGGACCGCGAGGGTGAGGTCATGACAGGCGAGGCGCCCAGCCCGGCTCCGGACGGCCCAGCCCCGGACAGCATGGTCCCGGTGGATCCCGGCCGGCCGGGCGGCCCGCCGCCGCGGCTGGCCCTGTACCGCCGCTACCGGCCCGCCACGTTCGCCGAGGTGCGCGGCCAGGACCACGTCACCGAGCCACTCCGGCAGGCGCTGCGCACCGGCCGGGTGCATCACGCCTATCTGTTCAGCGGGCCGCGCGGCTGCGGCAAGACGTCCAGCGCGCGGATCCTGGCCCGGTCGCTGAACTGCGCCGAAGGGCCCACTCCGGACCCATGCGGCAAGTGCGAGTCGTGTATCGCGCTCGCCCCGGACGGGCCCGGCAGCCTGGATGTGATCGAGATCGACGCCGCCTCGCACGGCGGCGTGGACGATGCGCGCGACCTACGCGAGCGGGCGTTCTACGCGCCGGTCTCCGGCCGGTTCAAGATCTACATCATCGACGAAGCGCACATGGTGACCCGGGAGGGCTTCAATGCCCTCCTCAAGCTGGTCGAGGAACCGCCGCCACACCTCAAGTTCGTCTTCGCCACCACCGAGCCGGAAAAGGTCATCGCGACGATCCGGTCGCGCACCCATCACTACCCGTTCCGCCTGGTTCCGCCCGCGATCCTGCGTGAGCTGCTGGAGCAGATCCTGGCCGCGGAGCAGATCGGCTACGAGCCGCCGGTGCTGCCACTGGTCGTCCGGGCCGGCGCCGGTTCGGTGCGGGACTCGCTGTCCGTCCTGGACCAGCTGCTGGCTGGCGCGGGCGAAGACGGACTGCGCTACGACCGGACGGTGGCCCTGCTCGGCTACACCGATGACAACCTGCTGGACGAGGTGGTGGACAGTTTCGCGACCGGCGACGGCGCCGCGGTGTTCCGCGCGGTGAACCGGGTGATGGAAGGCGGCCACGACCCGCGGCGGTTCGCGGCCGACCTGCTGGACCGGTTCCGCGACCTGATCGTGCTGGCCGCCGTGCCCGGCGCGGGCCAGACCGGGCTGCTCGACCTGCCCGCCGACCGGCTGGACCGGATGACCGAGCAGGCCGGCCGGTTCGGCCAGGCGGAACTGACCCGCGCGGCGGAAATCATCAGCGAGGGACTGATCCAGATGCGCGGCACCACCTCGCCGCGGCTGCAGCTCGAGCTGGTGTGCGCGCAGATCCTGCTGCCCGCGTCGAGTTCCGGGGAGAAGGCGCTGCTGGCCCGGCTGGAACGGCTGGAGCGCCGGCTGAGAAAGCGCCGAGCCCGGCGACGCCTCCGCCGCCCCCCAGCACGCCACTCCGGCTGCCCCCCAGCACCCCCCGGCCGCCGCTCAGCACGCCGCGCCTGCCGCCGCGGCACGCCCCACGGCCCCGACGCCTGCCGCCGCGGCACGACCCGCGACCGCGCCGCCCGCCGCGCCCGCCCCCGAACCAGCGGCCCCGGAACAGGCGGCCCCGCGCCCCGCCCCCGAACGGACGGCCACGCGCCCTGCCCCGGAATCAGCGGCCACGCGCCCCGGTCCGGAACCGGCGGCCACGCGCCCCGGTCCGGAACCGGCGGCCACGCGCCCCGGTCCGGAACCGGCGGCCACGCGCCCCGGTCCGGAACCGGCGGCCACGCGCCCCGGCCCGGAACCGGCGGCCACGCGCCCCGGCCCGGAACCGGCGGCCACGCGCCCCGGCCCGGCCGCCGACTCCCCGGCCACTCCGCCTGAGGCCCAGCGGCCCCGGTCGGCCCCCCGGCCCCGTGAAGCCGCTGAGTCCCAGGAATCCGCCCGGCCCCAGGATTCCGCCCCGCCACAAGAATCCGCTCGGCCCCAAGAATCCGCTCGGCCCCAAGAATCCGTTCGGCCCCGGGAGTCCGCTCGTTCCCAGGAACCCGTCCGGCCCGGGGGGTCCGCCCGGTCCCAGGAATCCGGCGCGCCCGCTTCGTCCCAGCCGTCCTCCGCAGCCCCAGCCCGGTCGCCCGCCCCCGCAGCCCCGGCCCAGCCATCATCCCCGGCCCCGTCCGCGGCACCCGACGGCCCGCTCAGTGCCGAAGTGGTCCGGCAGCGCTGGCCGGAGATCCTGGAGGCGGTCAAGGGCCAGCGCCGGGTGGCCTGGATGCTGCTCAGCAACGCCACCGTGCACTCGGTGGAAGATGGCGTGCTCACCGTGCTGTTCGCCCGGGAGGGCGAGGCCAAGGGCTTTTCCGGTAGCGGCTACGACCGCGACCTGATCAGCGCGCTCAGCTCAGTGCTGGGCACCACTCTGCGGATCAAGGCGCTGTCCGCGGCTCAGCTGGCCGCCACTCCGGGCGCGCCGCGTAGCGGGCACGGCGGCCCGGACGAGCTGAGCGCGCGGGCGCCATCCGTGGTGCAGCCGCCCGAGCCACCGCACGGCGCGTCGCCACCCCGGACCCTGTCACCCGAGGCTCAGCTGGACAGCGCCCCGGTCGCGCCACCCAGCGCCGGCCTCACCGGCATGGACCTGATCAAGCGGGAACTCGGCGGCCAGATCATCGCCGAAATCGACGAGACCTAGCCCGGCCGGGCCTTGGGTTACTGCCGTGACTGCTGGTGCAGTCGTGACGGCCCGAGGCAGCCCGCAGATGTTGATGTTGACCTAGGGGTCGCTCCAGCAACACCTACGTCAACATCAACACGCCGGGCACCTAGGACCAGGCAGCCGGCGGTGCCAGTGATGCTGGTGTGGCAAGTGGTGTTCTCCCCGTGAAGCGCCCGGTTCGTGATCAAACGATTGCTGTCGCTCCAGCGACACCAATCGTTTGATCACGTTGGCTGGCGCCCGGGCCACGCTGGGCCGGACCCGGCCAGGGCTGGGCAGGCCTGGGCAGGGCAGGGTGGGACGGCAGCGGCGGGTCGAGCCGACGGGGCGGACCGGCGGCGGCAGGCACCGGGGGAACGGCGCGCACCGGGCACTGGTGTTCGAAAGGAAGACTCGGGGTCGGGGGCCGGTGAGGCGTGGGCTTGGCCCGGGCCGGCAGGCCGTAGGCTCGAAGTGACAGGCCTCCCCGTAGCCGCGCGACGGCGCGAGGCGGCGGTACCGATATGAGTGAGGTCACAGTGGATCCTGGCGGCCAGATCGATATGCAGCAGCTGCTGGCTGCGGCACAGCAGATGCAGGATCAGCTCATGAACGCGCAGCAGGAACTGGCCGACGCGGTGGTCCAGGGCAGCGCGGGCGGCGGGCTGGTCAAAGCCAAGGTCAACGGCCAGGGCGACCTGGTCGACCTGACCATCAGCCCGGCCGTGATCGAGGATGGCGACGCGGAAGACACCGCGCAGACCATCGCCGACCTGGTGCTGGCCGCGGTGCGCGACGCCAACCAGGCCGCGTCCGACCTGCAGGCGGAGAAGATGGGCCCGCTCGCGTCCGGCATCGGCGCGCTCGGCGGCCCCGGCGCAGGCCCCGGCAGCCAAGGCAGCCCAAGCCCCGGCGCAGGCCCGGGCAGCATCCCCCCGATCCCTGGTGTGGGCGACTTCCCCAGCCAGCCGCACGGCGGCGAGCCGCGCGGCGACGACCTCTGACGGCGGCTGGCAGCGGTGTACGAAGGGATCGTGCAGAGCCTCATCGACGAGCTCGGCCGGCTGCCGGGCGTCGGCCCGAAGAGCGCGCAGCGCATCGCGTTCCACCTGCTCGCGGCGGACACCACCGACGTGCGGCGGCTGGCGTCAGTGCTGGTCGAGGTGACGGAGAAGGTCCGGTTCTGCCGGGTCTGCGGCAACGTGGCCGAGGAAGAGGAGTGCCGGATCTGCCGCGACCCGCGCCGCGACCAAAATGTCATCTGCGTGGTCGAGGAGCCCAAGGATGTCGCGGCCATCGAGAAGATCCGCGAGTTCCGCGGCCGCTACCACGTGCTGGGCGGGGCGATCAGCCCGATCGACGGGATCGGGCCAGAGGACCTGCGGATCCGGGAACTGATGGCCCGGCTGTCCGACGGCGGCATCACCGAGCTGATCCTGGCCACCGACCCCAACCTGGAGGGCGAGGCGACCGCGACCTACCTGGCCCGGCTGGTCAAGCCGCTGGGCGGGATCCGGGTGACCCGGCCGGCCAGCGGGCTGCCGGTCGGCGGCGACCTGGAATACGCGGACGAGGTCACCCTGGGCCGGGCCTTCGAAGGACGGCGCCTGCTTGATGTCTGACCGGCCGGGCAGCTACCGTTGACTACGCCCGGCAAGAAATTGACCACTTAGCGTGCACAAGGAAATCCACCCGCGGGTCGATGACACTCATACCGGAGGAGGGGCAGGCTGGGCATGAAGGAGCGAGGCCACGCAGGACCCTACCCCTGGCTGCGAGGGAATCGATGAGCACAACTAACAACGGACCGGCCACCGGCGAGGGCTGGAACCCGCTCGCCGACCGGATCGCCGGGCAGACCCGCGACTTCCTGGACGGGATCGCGGCGCTGGCCCGTGGCGAGGGCGGCGACGAGACCGTGCCGCTGCTGCTGCTGGAAGTTTCCCAGATCCTGCTGGCTGGTGCCCAGCTCGGCGCCAGCAAGGACGTCATCCTGCCGGATAACTGGGAGCCCGACGTGGGCGCCGACCCGGACCTGGATGTGCTGCGCGGCGGCCTGGCCCGGCGGCTGGCCGACGTGGACGAGTACGCGGAATTGTTCGACCCCTACAGCGACACCCAGCTCACCCCGTTCCGGCTGTCGGACGACCTGGCCGCGGTGGCTGCCGACCTGATCCATGGTCTGCAGCACTACCAGGCCGGCCGGTCGCTGGAAGCGCTGTGGTGGTGGCAGTACTCCTATGTGAACCACTGGGGCACGCACGGCTCGGCCGCGCTGCGTGCGCTGCACGCGGTGCTGGCGCACGCCATGCTGGACGTGGTGGAAGAAGCCAGCCAGGTCTAGCGGCCAGGGCGGCGACAGTGCTGGCCCGGGAGGACGACCCCCCGGAGCCCCCCGCAGTGCTAGCCCGGGGGACGACCCCCGGAGCCCCCGAAAATCCGGCGAACGTCTTCACCAGCGGTAGGTACACTGCAAGCCGCCAGCAGCCCATCGGGAGGAGCGGCCCACCTGTGGCGCTTGTCGTGCAGAAGTACGGTGGATCTTCGGTAGCCGATGCCGACGGCATCAAGCGGGTGGCCCAGCGCATCGTGGCAGCCCGCAAAGCCGGCGATTCCGTGGTGGTCGTGGTGTCGGCCATGGGCGACACCACCGACGAGCTGCTCGACCTGGCCGCCCAGGTCAGCCCGCTGCCGCCGGGCCGGGAACTGGACATGCTGCTGACCTCGGGCGAGCGGATTTCGATGGCGCTGCTGGCCATGGCCATCGCCAACCTGGGCCTGGAGGCGCGGTCGTTCACCGGGTCCCAGGCCGGCGTGATCACCGACTCCACGCACGGCAAGGCCCGGATCATCGAGGTGACCCCGGGCCGGATCGAAGGCGCGCTGGACCAGGGCGCGATCCCGATCGTGGCTGGTTTCCAGGGCGTATCGCAGAACAGCAAGGACATCACCACGCTCGGCCGGGGCGGCACCGACACCACGGCGGTCGCGCTGGCCGCCGCGCTGGAGGCTGATCTCTGCGAGATCTACACCGACGTGGACGGGGTGTTCACCGCTGACCCGCGGATCGTCCGCACCGCCCGGCGCATCCCGTGGATCAGCTACGAGGAGATGCTGGAGATGGCCGCCTGCGGGGCCAAGGTCCTCCAGTTGCGCTGCGTGGAGTACGCGCGGCGGTATGGCATGCCGATTCACGTCCGGTCCTCGTTCAGCAACCGGACCGGCACCTGGATCAGTCAAGACAACGTCGTAGCGGAGGGAACCGCGGTGGAACAGCCGATCATCTCCGGGGTCGCGCACGACAGGAGCGAGGCGAAGATCACCGTGGCCGGCGTGCCGGACAAGGTGGGCGTGGCTGCGCGGATCTTCCGGACGGTGGCCGCGGCCGGGATCAATATCGACATGATCGTGCAGAACATCTCGGCGGTCACCACCGGCCTGACCGACATCTCGTTCACCCTGCCGCGCGACGACGGGCAGGCCGCGATGACCGCGCTGCGCGAGATCCAGCCGGAGATCGGGTACCAGAACCTGCTCTACGACGACCAGATCGGCAAGATCAGCCTGATCGGCGCCGGGATGCGGTCGCACCCCGGGGTGAGCGCCACGTTCTTCGGCGCGCTGGCCGACGCGGCGGTCAACATCGAGATGATCTCCACCTCGGAGATCCGGATCTCGGTGGTGGTGGACGAGAAGGACGTGGACCTGGCCGTCACCGCCGCGCACCGGGCGTTCAACCTGGACGCCAGCGAGGTCGAGGCGGTCGTCTACGGGGGGACCGGCCGGTGACCGCCCAGCGCAAGCCCAAGCCCACCCTGGCCGTGGTCGGCGCCACCGGCGCCGTGGGCACCGTCATGCTGGACCTGCTGTCCACCCGGGACGACGTGTGGGGCGAGGTCCGGCTGGTCGCCTCGCCCCGGTCGGCCGGCCGCCAGCTGCGCGTCCGTGGCCAGGACACCGAGGTGCAGGCGCTCGCGGAAGATGTGTTCGACGGCGTGGACGTGGCCATGTTCGACGTCCCGGACGAGGTGTCCGCGCGGTGGGCCCCGGTCGCCGCCGAGCGCGGCGCGGTGGTGGTGGACAACTCCGGCGCGTTCCGGATGGACCCCGAGGTGCCGCTGGTCGTGCCCGAGGTCAACCCGCACGACGCGAAGCGGCGGCCCAAGGGCATCATCGCCAACCCCAACTGCACCACGCTGTCGCTGATCGTGGCGGTCGCGGCGCTGCACCGGGCGTTCGGCCTGGAGGAGATGGTGGTGGCCTCCTACCAGGCCGCCTCGGGCGCGGGCCAGGCCGGCATCGACACGCTGTACGCGCAGCTGGAGAAGACGGCCGGCTCCGCGCGCTCGGCCAGCGGGCCGGCGATCTGCGCGCCGCGGTGGGCGACTTCGGGCCGTTCCCGGCGCCGCTCGCGCTCAACGTGGTGCCCTGGGCCGGCTCGCTCAAAGACGACGGCTGGTCCTCGGAGGAGCTCAAGGTGCGCAACGAGTCGCGCAAGATCCTCGGCCTGCCGGACCTGCGGGTGACCGCCACCTGCGTCCGGGTGCCCGTGGTGACCACCCACTCGGTGGCCGTGCACGCGGTGTTCGCCCGCGAGGTGACCCGGGCCGGCGCGCAGCGGGTGCTCAGCGAGGCGCCCGGCGTGGTGCTCAACGACGACCCGGAGAACGGCGAGTTCCCCACCCCGGCCGACGTGGTCGGCACCGACCCGACCTGGGTCGGCCGGGTGCGCCGGTCGCTGGACGACCCGTGCGCGGTGGACCTGTTCGTCTGCGGCGACAACCTGCGCAAGGGTGCCGCGCTGAACACCGCGCAGATCGCCGAGCTGGTGGCCGCCGAGCTCGCGCGCTGACCGTCCGTACTCCGCCGCTCAGCCACCCTCTTTCTTGAACGCCAGTATCAGCCGGTCGGCCACCGGCTGGTAGCCCAGCCGCTCGTACAGGCGGTTACTGACCGGGTTGGCCAGGTCGGTGAACAGCACCACCTCAGCCGCCCCGGCCTGGCGGGCGGCGCTGGCTGACCGTCCAGGTCACCGCGCCGCCGTAGCCGCGGCCGCGGTGCTCAGGCGGCGTGTATACCGGGCCCACCCGGACCTGCCCGGCCACCTGGCGGCTCAGCCCGGCCACCGACACCGGCTGGCCGGCCTGCTCCCACAGCGTGTAGCCGCGGAAGCTGAGCCGGTCGTCCACGAGCGTGGTGCTATCCCCGACGGTGTGCGCCTCCTGGCCGAACGCCTGGGTCCAGGCGATCAGCAGGCCGCGGTCGTCCGGCCCGGCCACCCGGGCCCGCCCGGGCGGGAACGGCTCGGGTGGCTTGAGCTCGCCCAGCTGGTACAGCCGGGATCGCATGGTCTCCTCGACCGCGTCCCCGGTCAGCTCATGCCAGGCGGTGCCGAACGCGGTGGCCACCGGCAGGTCGGCGTTCACCCCCGGCACGGCGCCGGCCCCGGCTGGCCAGCGCCTGGGCCAGTTCGGCCGCGGTCTCCGCCGCCACGCTGGTCAGCACGACCGGGTACGGCGGGGTGTGCAGGAACGCGGCGCTGACCTGGTTGCTGCCCGGCGGTTGCCACCAGCCGAACAGCGGGCGGTCCGGGCCGAACGCGGCCAGCCCCCGGGCGCGCAGCGTCTCAGCCGCGCCGAGCAGGATGGTGTTCTGCCCCGCGTTGGCCCGGAGCAGGCCATCGGCGATGGCTGAGTAGTCCGGCAGGCTGTCGCTGATCACCCAGGGCATGTCTCACATGGTGACGGCGGCCCGGCGGCGATGCATCTGGTTTTAGGCTTGGCGGGTGGCACGCGTATTCACCCTCGACGAGGCGCGTGGGCTCGTCCCTGAGGTCCTGTCCCGTGCGGCCGAACTGGTCGCCGTGCGCGCTGACCTGGTCGATCTGCAGACCGCGCTGGACCGTGCCGTGCCCTCGCCGCTCGGCGCACTGCCCGAGGCCAAGGGGCTGGAAGCGCGGCTGAGCGAGCTGCTCAGCTGGTTCCCGGAGCAGGGCCTGGACGTCAAGGGGGTAGCGCCGCTGTTAGTGGACTTCCCGGCCCGGCTGAATGGCGAGACGGTGCTGCTCTGCTGGCTTGAGGGAGAACACGAACTGGGCTGGTATCACAAGCCCGAGCATGGCTCCGCGGGGCGCCGGGTCATCCCCGGTGCCGGGCCCGCCTGAGGCCCCGCCTGAGACCCCGCCCGGCGGCCCGCCGGGCCGTCCGAAAACCCGCCTCTGACGTGCGATAACGACGCGCTGCGGCACTTTCTATATCGTTCCGTTGCGAACCCGGAATCTCCCGCGATAAGCTGCTCAGCGTCCGGTAGAGAAGCGGGATCTCCCGGGTTTGGCAAAGTTGCCAATGCACGAGCTATTCAGTGTTAGTAGCCATCAATGGTAGGTAGCCTGAGTTGCTCCTCCCGGGAGGTCGCGCGTGTCGGCGAAGGGTGAGGGTTCTACGGGTCGTTCACCAGGGGTCACGCTTGGTGGCGGGCGACGTGTCCACCAGCTCGCCAGGCCCAGGTCCAACGCATGGCTGTGGATCCTCAACGCGGTAGTCATCGGCTTCGTCATCATCGCGGCGTTCCTCGCGTCCACTAAGATCGGGCACACGGTTGCGTCCGCGTCGTACCATTTCGCGCTCTACTACATGGGCGTGCTCGCGCTTATTGCGCTGACCGCGGAAGTCGGCATCGGCCTGGTTTGCACCGACCGTATTTTTATGCGGCCGGCCGGCCGGGTAACAATGCAGGCAATTCACCGCGCCACTGGATTCGGCGCAATTGCCTTTCTGATTTCGCACATTATCCTGGAGATAATGGCGCAGCGGTCCACCGTGCTGGACTCGATTATCCCGTTCCTCTACCCGAGCGGGAGCAAGTCGTTTTATCTGGGGCTCGGCACACTGGCCTCAGACATGTTCATCTTCATCATGGTGATCGGGGTCTACCGGGCCCGGCTGGCCACCCGGATGTCCCCGACGGCCTGGCGGGTGCTGCACGCCTCGGCCTACGTGGCCTGGATCTTCGGCCTCGTGCACGGGCTGCTCGCCGGCCGGCCGGCCAAGGCGTTCTTCGGCTACGAGGGCTTCGTCTACTGGAGCTACGGCTTCTGTGTGGTCGCGGTCGCGCTCGCCCTGGTGGTCCGGTTCGTGGCCAAGGACCGGGCCCGCAACGAACTGTCTGACCAGGTGGTGGCCGAGCCGCCGCCCGGTGCGTCGCTGTCCTCGGCGGCCGCGATTACCAGCATGGGCATGTCGGGTGGCGCCATGACGGCGCTGGGTGGCGGGCCGCACTCGGCGGGCGCGCTGGAAAGCGGGCGGCCCGGGGCCGCGGCCCGCGGTGGCCGGACCCAGCTGGCGCTGCCGGCCGGCAAGGGCTCGGCGTCCGGCCGGACCGGCCAGTTCACCGCGACCGGACGGCTCGGCCAGACCACGGTGGGCCAGGCGGCCGTCGGCCAGGACGGCATGGGTCAGACGGCAAGGTTTGGCCGCACCGGCGGGTTCGACCAGTTCGGCCCCGATCACCCGTCCGGCCCGCTGCCCCAGGTCGACCAGTTCGGCCAGCAGTTCGGCGCGGACCACCCGTCCGGCCCGCTGCCGCAGGTCGGCCGGCCGCTGCGGAACCAGCCGGCCGTCCCGTCCGGGCAGCGCGACTGGCACGCGGCGTACGAGCGGCCGATGGGTGTCCGGCGCCCGGATGCCCCGGCACCGCGCTACGAGCAGACCGGCGAGATCGACCAGTCCGGTGGGTACCCGCAGCAGCACCCGTCCGGTGCCTATCAGCAGCAACACCCGTCCGGGGCGTATCAGCAGCAGCAGCAGCAGCGGCCGCTGGAGTATGACCAGCGTGGCCCGGCGCCGCGGTATGAGCACCCGTCCGGTGGATACCCGCAGCAGCACCCGTCCGGTGCCTACCCGCAGCAGCAGCCGTCCGGCGCGTACCAGCAGCAGCGCCCATCCGGCGCGTACCAGCAGCAGCGCCCGTCCGGGGCGTACCAGCAGCAGCGCCCGTCCGGGGCGTATCAGCAGCGGCCGCTGGAGTACGAGCAGCGTGGCCCGGCGCCGCGGTATGAGCACCCGTCCGGTGGGTACCCGCAGCAGCAGCCATCCAGCGGGTATCAGCAGCAGCGTCCATCCGGCGGGTACCAGCAGCGGCCGCCGGAGTATGACCAGCGTGGCCCGGCGCCGCGGTATGAGCACCCGTCCGGTGGGTACCCGCAGCAGCGCCCGCCGGAGTACGAGCAGCGTGGGCCGGCGCCGCGCTACGACCGCCCGGCCGGCTACGACCGGCCCGGCCAGTACGGGCCGCCGGCCGGTTACGACCGGTCCGGGTCGTATCCCAGCCCGGCCCAGTACGAGCCCCCGATGAGCTACGACATGGCCGCCCCGCCGGCTGGCCGTCCCTTCCCCGGGCCGCCCCAGGCCGATCCGCGGTACGGGTCTGGGGCGTACCCGCCAGCGCCGGGATACGGCCAGGCTGCGGCGCAGTACCAGCCACCGGTGGCGCACGACCCGCGCGACCAGTACACCCGGCCAGGCGGCTACGACCGGGCCGCCCAGTTCGAGCGCGAACGGGCCGAGCACTACGCCTCGTTCGCCGACCAGGACGCGTCGTACACCCGGCCGCGGCCGCCCGGCGCCCGGGGGCACTACAACCCGCAAGATGAAACTGATCCGCTGAATACCTCGGCGGTGAATACCGGATATCGCCAGTGAACTCCAAAACCATCGTGCCCGAGGCGATGCGGATTGGCCGGGCCCGGCTGACCGCGGGCCTGGACCGCTTCGAACGCATCGATCTCGCCACGCACCAAGAGATCTTCGGCCCGATGCGGCGGGTGACCGCGCGACAGTTGATCGAAATGGTGGAAGCGATTGACTTGCGGGGCCGAGGTGGTGCGGGATTCCCTTTCGCACGCAAGGTGCGCGCGGTGGTGGACGCGTGCGCGCAGAAGAAGACCCGCCCGTTCCTTCTGATCAACGGAACTGAGGGCGAGCCGGGCAGCGCCAAGGACAAGATGCTCATGCTCCGCTCGCCCTACCTGGTGCTGGGCGGGGCGCTGCTGGTCGCCCGGGCGCTGAACGCCCGGATGGTCATCATCGGCGTGGCCAACCGCGCCGCGGCCGCCTCGATGGCCGACGCGGCCAAGGCCGAGCCTGACCTGAAGAAGATGGTCCGGGTGGTCGAGGTGCCCGAGCGGTTCGTCGCGGGTGAGGGCAGCGCGCTGGTCAACGCGGTCAATGGCAAGAACCCGCTGCCGTCCGGCAAGCGCACGCGGGCCTCGGAGAAGGGGGTGGACGGGCAGCCCACGCTGCTGTCCAACGCCGAGACGTTCGCCCAGGTCGCCGTGCTGGCCATGCTCGGCGAGGAAGGGTACGCCTCGGACGGCACCCCGGACGAGCCGGGCACCATGCTGCTCACCGTGGGCGGATCGGCCAACCGGCCGGCCGTGGTCGAGGTGCCGCCCGGCGTCCCGCTCGGCACGGTGCTCGACATCTGCGAGGCCACCGCGCCGGAAGGGGTGCTGGTCGGCGGATACCACGGGATGTGGATTCCCGGCGACATGGTGGACGACGTGCCGGTCTCCCGGGCCGGGCTGGACGCGGCCGGCGGCACCCTGGGCGCGGGCATCATCCTGCCGCTGGCGGCCAACACCTGCCCGATGGGCGAGGTGGCCCGGATCGTCCGGTACATGGCCAAGGAATCCTCCGGGCAGTGCGGACCGTGCAAGCTCGGCCTGCCCGGCCTGGCCCGCTCGATGAGCGCGCTGGCCGATGGGTCCGGCGGCATCGACACCCTGGACATGGCCCGCCGGGCCGCCTCAGTGGTCCGCGGCCGTGGTGCCTGCTCCCACCCGGACGGCGTGTCCCGGTTCGTGCTGTCCGCGCTGGACGTGTTCAGCGACGACCTGACCATGCATCTGTTCCGTGGCTCCTGCGGCCGTCAGGTCCGCGGCCTGCTGCCACTCGGGCCGGAGGAAGAGTCCCAGGTGCGGCTCAAGGTGGACTGGGCCCGCTGCTCGGGGCACGGGCTGTGTGCCCGGATCGCCCCGGAGATGGTCCAGCTGGACAACCAGGGCTACCCCATGTTCCTGGACATGCCGGTGCCGTTCTGGCTGGAGAAGGAAGCGTCGCAGGCGGTCGAGATGTGCCCCGCGCTGGCCCTGCAGCTGACCACCGGCGGATCGCGGAATAGTGAGCCGACGCGGTCCAAGACCGCGATCGGCGGCCGCCAGCAGACCAGCCTGCTCATGTCCAGCGCCCCGGCCGACATGAAGCAGCTGCCCCGCGGCCGCTAGCCGCTGGCCGGGCCCGCCGCACTGTTCGTAGGCTGGGGGCGCGTCACACCCCAAGGAGACGGATGAGAGCGGCACGGCTGCATGCGGTAGGTGACCTGCGGCTCACCGACGAGCCGGTCCCGGAGCCGGGACCTGGGGAAAGCCTGGTCCAGGTCACCGCGGTCGGCATCTGCGGCTCCGACCTGCACTGGTGGGGTGAAGGCGGGATCGGCGACGCCACGCTGAGCCGTCCGCTGGTGCTGGGGCACGAGGCCGCGGGCGTCATTGCCGACGGGCCGCGCCGGGGTGAGCGGGTGGCCATCGACCCGGCCATCCCGGACGGCACCTGCCCGCTGTGCCGGGAGGGCTACCGGAACCTGTGCCTGCACATCCGGTTCGCCGGGCACGGCGGCCAGGACGGCGCCATGCGTGAGTTCCTGGCCTGGCCCAGCGACCTGCTGCACCCGCTGCCGGACGCGCTGAGCGACGCCGACGGCGCGCTGCTGGAGCCGCTGGGCGTGGCCATCCACGCGGTCGATCTGGGCCACCTCCGGCTGGCTGGGACGGCCGCCGTGGTTGGCTGCGGGCCGATCGGGCTACTGCTCAGCCAGTTGCTCCAGGTGGCCGGGGCGGCCTCGGTGATCGCGTTCGAACCGCTCCCGCACCGCCGGGCGGTGGCCGCCGCGCTGGGCCTGACGGCGGTGGATCCGGCCGTGGCGGCCGACCCGGCGGCGCTGGCCGAACTGACCGGCGGCGGCGTGGACGTGGCGTTCGAGATGGCCGGCGCCGATCCGGCGGTCCAGCTCGCGATGGACGCGGTCCGCCCGGGTGGCCGGGTCGTGCTGGGCGGTATCCCGGACCAGGACAGCACCACGTTCCGCGCGTCCACCGCGCGGCGCAAGGGCCTGACCATCGCCATGGTGCGCCGGATGAACGAGGTGTACCCGAGGGCGATCGGCCTGGCCGCTGCGCAGCGGCTTGATCTCGCCGGG
Source organism: uncultured Actinomycetes bacterium (assembly GCA_963814645.1). Taxonomy (GTDB): domain Bacteria; phylum Actinomycetota; class Actinomycetes; order Streptosporangiales; family Streptosporangiaceae; genus RYN-230. The sequence goes on from CAWFDX010000001.1 coordinate 878,601, forward strand.
CTGGTCAGCGCGCGCTACCCGCTTGAGAAGGCGGCGGAGGCGTTCGGTGTCGCGGTGGCCCGGACCGGGCTGAAGGTGATCGTCGAGCCCAACCCGGCCAATCAGTAGCATCTTCCTTCATGACCGATAGCTTCTACGTCCCGCTGGGTGATGACCGCTGGCGCGCGACCGTGCACACCACCGGCCCGTGGGATACGCGGGCCCAGCACGGCGGGCCGCCGAGCGCCCTGCTCGGCCGCGCCATCCAGCGCTGCCAGCCGCGCGACGACATGATCATCGCCCGGTTCACCTGCGAGATCCTCGGCGCCATCCCGGTCGGCGAGCTGACCGTGACGGCCCGGCTGGCCCGGCCCGGCCGGAGCGTGGAGTTTCTCGAGGCGGTGGCCAGCGCGGGCGGCCGGGATGTGGCCCGGGCCAGCGCGTGGCGGGTGCTGCGCACCAGCAGCGAGACGGTGCTGCCGTCGGACGATCCGCCGCCAGCGCTGCCCGGCGAGGCGATCGGGCCGACGCCGGGCGGTTGGGTGGACGGGTACCTGTCCGCGGTCGAGTGGCGGCCGGTGCACGGCCACTTCGCCGAGCCCGGCCCGGCCACCGTCTGGACCCGGCTGCGCTACCCGCTGGTGCCGGATGAGGAACCCGCGCCGCTGGAGCGGGTACTGGCCGTCGCGGACAGCGGCAACGGGATATCCAGCACGCTGGACATCGCCAAGTGGCTGTTCATCAACCCGGAACTCACCGTGCACCTGCACCGGGAGGCGGCCGGCGAGTGGATCTGCCTGGCCGCGCAGACCGCCATCTCGGCCAACGGCGCCGGGCTGGCCACCTCCACACTGTCCGACCGGTCCGGGCCGCTCGGCGTGGGCGCCCAGTCGCTGCTGATCAGCCGCCGGCCCTGACCGGGGGTGACCACCGTCTGGCCGGGGAATCAGCTAAGCAGGCGACCGACGGGGGGCGGCTATGCAGACTGCCGGGCTGGGCGCGGGGCGGACCGCGCTGCGGGCGCCGCGGGCGGCCGCGGTGGCCGGAATTGTCTTTTCCGTCCTGCTTATCATCGTGTTCGTGCTGCTGCGCATCTCGGTGCCGGGTAATCCGGCTGTCCCGGGCGCCTGGCTGTCCGATTCCGCGCGGCGCACCTCGGTAATCGTCGCGCTGAATCTGGTCCCGTTCGCCGGAATTGCATTCCTCTGGTTCATCGGCGTCATCCGGGACCGGATCGGCGACCGCGAAGACAAATTCTTCGGCACCGTGTTCCTGGGCAGCGGCCTGCTGTTCGTGGCCATGCTCTTTGTCGCCGCCGCGGTGGCCGGCGGGATCCTCGCCGGCGCGTCGGCGGCCCGGGCGTCCGGCCACCCCGGAGCGGGCACGCTGGCTCTCGGGCGCAACGTCACCGGGCTGCTGCTGAACGTCTACGCGATGCGGATGGCCGCGGTGTTCTGCCTGAGCACGGTGACCATCGCCCGCAAGACCCGGATCGTTTCCCGCTGGCTGGTCGTCGCCGGGCTGGTTACCGCACTGGTTCTGCTGATCGGCACCGGCATCTCGGGCTGGGTGGAGTTGCTGTTCCCGGCCTGGATCCTGGGCCTGAGCGTGGACATCCTGGTGGCGGGTCAGCGTGCCCTCGGCCCAACGCCCCCCGCCGCTCACCTCTGAAGCGCCACCGTCCCGCGGAAGCACGGGCGCGCAGTGCTACCGCTGAGCTGCCGCCCGCACAGCAGTGACCCCTGCCGCGGGCGGCTCAGCGCGCCGGGCTCGGCCGCGGCGGGGTGGGCTGCAGGTCCCGGCGATGCAGCGAAGTTTTGCCGTTTTCGGGCGAGCTGGTCCCGGGGAGTTCCCAGATGAGGGAATAGTCCTTACTGTCATCGAACAAGTGCCATGCCCGCAATTCTTCGACCAGCCGCTCGAAAATGTGTGCATGTGGCGAGCCTTTCACTTTGGCCGCCCGACGTCCAGCAAATGACCAATCTGCGCGCCTGGCTTTTAAGTGCTTCAATATCCGGGCCTAACGTTTAATATCGGCCGAAGCCCGGGCAGGATGACCGGGCTGACGCGGCCGTCCGCCGCGGCCCGGTGGTCAGTCCCGGACCGATTCGCGGGCGCCGCGCACCGTGGTGACCAGCAGCCCGGCGGCGAACACCGCGCCCGCGCAGAGCGCCCCGCCCAGGTCGTGCGGCGGCCGAGCCGGCCAGGCCCACGGGGTGGTCGCGCCATCCGCTAGCGCGCCTTCGGCCAGCACCAGGTAGACCAGCGGCGCGACCCAGCCGAGCGCGCCGCCCAGGACGGCTGCCGCCAGCAGGCCGGTACCGGTCATCCCGGCCACGTTGCGGAGCAGGGCCAGGATGCCGTCGGGCAGCCCGCCCGCGGTTGACCCGGCGGCCAGCACGCCGAAGGCCACCGCGGTCAGCAGCACCGCCGCGCCCAGCCGCAGGTAGGGCAGCCACCGCCCAGTCGCCCGCTCCGGCTCGCCGAACGGGCCGTAGCAGGTGACCGCGATGACCATGGCCGCGCCGGTCTCGATGGCCAGCGGAATGGCCTGCTGTGCGGCCGCGCCGCCGGCCACGTCCCAGTGCCAGTGCAGCGAGGCCCACAGCACCGCGCCCAGCCCGGCCAGCACCGCCACCGCGGCCGGTGCGCGCCGGCTGACCAGGTACAGCCAGGCCAGCCGGAGCCAGCCGGGCACGGCCCGGGCGGGCGGGGGCGGTGCGGCTTCCGGCACGGGCCGGTGCACGTCGGCGGCGGTCATGGCAGCTGGGCCAGGCTGAGGCGGCCGGCCCGCAGCGCGGTCAGGTGGCTGGCCAGCCAGGCGTGCCGGGTGGCGGCGGGCAGCGCGGCGAACCGGGTGGCGGCCGTGGCGATGTGTGCTGGATAGCCGCCGTTGCCGGGCGGCCCGACGACCGCATCTCCCCAGGGCGAGTCGGGCAACGCTTGCTTGGCCTGCCTGGCCAGCGGGATCCCGGCGTTTTTCATCAGCGCCGCCTCGACGGCGGCCTGCGCCGGGTCGCCGTAGCCGCTGCCCCCGGTGACGAACGCGTGCACGGTCTGCAGCTTGATCGCGTCCAGGAAGTCGGTCCGGTCCTGCCCGAACGCGCCGGGCAGGTTCAGCGCGCCCAGCGGCAGGTAGAGCAGGGCAGACTGGCCGCTGATCGTCGCGATCTGGCCCACGCTGCTCGGCCCCAGGCCAGGGCCGCCCACCGTGAAGAGGGTTGCGACCTGAGCGGCCCGGGCGGGCGCGCCGGGCAGGCCTGCGAGCTGGGTCTGCACCGGGCGCAGCGCCGCGGTCACGTCGGCCAGCCAGGGCCGGTAGGCGGGATGCACGCAGACCTGGATCCCGGCATCGCCGCAGACCGGGGTGTACGGGATCGGCCGGCTGCTGGCCGCGTCGTGCAATGCCGGGATGACCGTGCCGTAGCCGGTCACCTGGGCGGTGGCGGTCAGTGCGATCGCGGTGACGGCCAGCGCCGCCCCGGCCGCGCTTACCACCGTCGCGATGTGCCGCAGCCGCAGGCTGCCTGCCCTCACCGGCACGCCGAGCAGGGCGACCAGGGCCACCGCTATCCCGCCCAGGAACATCACCCGGGCGATCGGCAGGTCCGGCAGGAACTGGTAGAAGATCCCGGCATCCTGGCCGAAGTTGTTGTTCGAGTTGGTCGGCAGGATGAGCGCCCACCCGGTGCCCTCACTGAAGCCGATCTGCGACGAGATCCCGCAGGCCAGCAGCGCGCCGAACGCGGCCACCGGCGCGGTGAACCGGGTGGGGAAGAAAGCCCCGGCGGCGAACCCGGCGGCGCTGAACGCGGCCACCCCGACGGCGCCCACCGCGAGCGGCCAGTACGGCGGCGCGCCATAGGTGATCGACCGGGACAGGGCCCAGAGTGTCGCGGCCATGAAGACCAGATAGCCGCCCACGGCCCAGATCGTGGTCGCGGCCCAGGTGGCGAACTGGACCGCGAAGCGCGGCCGGGCGCCGGTAGCGAGCAGGTCGGTCAGGCCGCGCCGGCCATCCCGCGATCCCATCCAGGCCGCCACCCCGGCCACGAATGGGGCGAAGTCGATCAGCATGTGGCCCTGGCCGAAGATGTAGAACAGGCGCTCGGCCCACAATGGCGGCAGCGTCGCGGCGATCCGGTACGAGTCGAACCAGAACACCAGGGCGATCAGCGGCAGCACGAACGGCATCGCGTTGCGGCGCAGTTCCACCCGGAGCAGCCGGGCCAGGCCCAGCGGGACGGGCCGCCCAGCCTGCGGCGTGAAGCGGACCGGGGCACTAGTGGCGGTCATGACCGCGCCGCCGCCAGCACCGCGCTGTACCCGCGCTCCAGCGGGGCGTCCCCGATGCCGTGCCCCTCGCCCTGGGCGATCAGCTCGTCTGGCGTGCCGTGGAAGACGATCTTGCCGGCGTCCATCAAGGTGACCTCGCTGCACGCGGCGGCCACGTCCTCGACCAGATGGGTGCTCACGATCACCGTGGCCCGCTGGCCGAACTCGCGGAGCAGCGTCCGGAACGCCACCCGCTGCTCCGGGTCCAGCCCGGCGGTCGGCTCATCCAGCAGCAGCAGTTCGGGTTCGTTCACAATGGCCTGCGCGATGCCGACCCGGCGCAGCATCCCGCCGGACAGCGTGCGCAGCTTGGCCCGGGCCTTGTCGCCCAGCCCGACGTGCTCGATGGCGGTGGCCACCGCCCGCGGCACTTGCCGTGATGGCATGTCCTTGAGCAGCGCGAAGTATTCGATGAACTCGGCTGCCGTGAACCCGGGGTAGTAGCCGAGGTTCTGTGGCAGGTAGCCGAGCCGCCGCCGGATCTCCCGGCGTGGCCCGTAGCTGCCTGGATCGCGGCCGAGCAGCCGCAGCGTGCCGGAACTGGGTGGCAGCACGGTGGCCATCATCCGCAGCAGCGAGGTCTTCCCGGCCCCGTTGGGCCCGAGCAGCCCGAACACCCCGGGACCGGCCCGCAGGTCCACCCCGGCCACCGCCTGGGTCCGGCCGAACCGCCGGGTCAGCTCGGAGATCTCGACGTTCATGCTGTTCCTCTCGGAGTCCGGGTGGCATAGATGGCGATCACGACGCAGCCGGCCGCGACGGCCAGGTAGGGCAGGATCAGGGCGGTACTGGTGACGGCCGCGCTGAGCTGGCCCGCCGCCACCCGCTCGCCCAGCACGATGATCAGCCAGCCAGCTACGCCGGCCAGCACGCCGACGTTGGGTGACCGGCTGAGTGTGGCGGCGGCCAGGGCCAGCCCGCAGACCGCTGTCATCGGCACCAGCCAGCCGAAGGTCACCGCGGCGACGGCCCCTGACGCGGCCGAGGCGACCAGCCCCAAGATGGCGTTCAGGCCAAAAACGGCCAGGGCACGGACGAGCAGCACCATCCGGTCGCTGACCGCCATGCTCTGGGACAGCTCCCAGGACGGGTCGATGCCCGGCCCGTACGCGTACGCGATGCCGGCTCCCGCGATCGGCGGCGCGATCAGGGCCACCCACGGCGTGCCGGTGCTAAGCGTGAACGCCACCCCGGCCAGCAGTACGACGGTCGTGGCCAGCACCCAGCCGAGCAGCAGCGACGGTGTGGTCAGCAGGGCCCTGGCCAGGCCCGGGGAGCGGAGCAGCCGGCTGGCCAGCCGCTCGGCCAGCCCCGGGCGGCGGTGCCACACCTCCGCGGCCACGCCGATCCAGACCCGGTCCAGGTCGACCTTGTCCGGGCCGGAGCCGGGGAGGCTCCCCTGGTGGTCTGTCATGTCTGGGCCCCTGGTCATCGCCTGCCTCCCGCCCGCGCCGGCTCGCGCTGCCGCAACGCGGCCCGCATCAGCTGGCGCACCCGGTGCGCGCGGCTCTTCACCGTGCCCACCGGGACGCCCATCAGCTCCGCCACCTCGTCCACCGGGCGGTCCTCCAGGTACATCAGCCGCCAGGTCTCCCGCTGCGGGCCGCCGGCCGGGCCGAGCGCGCTGACCGCGGCGGCCAGTTCGGCCCGCCGCAGCGCCGCTTCGGCCGGGTCATCCAGCTCAGCCGGGCCGGCCGGGGCGCCGGACGGGTGGCCGTCCGGGCCGGTCAGGGCGGGCAGCGGCAGCTCGGCCGGGCCGCGGCGGCGCAGCCACAGCGCGGCCTGCCGCCGCGCGATGCCCCACGTCCAGCCGCCCACCGAGCCCAGGTCGGGCCGGTACCGGGCGGCGCCGCGCCAGACGGCGAGGAAGGTCTCCTGGAGGACGTCCTCGACTTCGGCCGCGGGCAGCACGGTACGCAGCCGCGCGGCTAGCCACGGCGCGTGCCGGGTGAACAGCTCACGTAGCGCGATATCGTCCCCGCCAGCCACGGCAGCGATCAGCGCGTCGTCGTCCATCGCTTCTCTTTTGCGTCCGGCTGACTCCAGGTTCACCGGCCGGCCGGATTTTCGCCAGCGGTACTCACTGGCCCGTGATCAGGGGCCAGCGGTCAGTCAGGCAGCGCCCGGGCGCGCAGCGCCTTCTCGGCCACGTCGCGGCCTTCGACCACTACCCGGCGGAACGTCGGGTCCAGGTCGTCGGCGGTCAGCACCGCGTCGGTCTGGGCCAGCAGTTCCGGCGAGGCGGCCGAGTACGGGAACAGGACCTGGCCGAATACCAGCCGCATTGGGTTGCTGAGCGAGGCCCACCGCGTGGGCATCTCGGTGAAGAACCGGTCTGCGTACCCGGCCAGCAGCTCCGCGTGCTCGGCCTGGTTGAAGGCCAGCCCGACCTCGACCGTGCCTTCCACGCCCAGCTCGGCCGACTCGGTGAGCAGCCGCCAGGCGGCGGCCTTGTGCTCGGCGTCCGGTATCGCCGCGCGGCAGGCCGCGGCGTGCCGCCGGCCCGCGTCGGTGTCATCACGGTCCAGCTCGGCGCCGATCTCCGCGTCACCGGCCCGGCCGGTACTGGCCAGCCGGCGCAGCAGCGCCCAGCGCAGCTCGGTGTCCACCACCAGGCCAGGCAGCTCGGCCTGGCCGTCCAGCAGCCCGGCCAGCAGGTCGAGCTGGCCGGGGCTGACCGCGGTCCAGCTCAGCAACTGGGCCCAGGCCAGCTGCCGGTCGCTGCCCGGCTCGGCCGCCTGGAGCAGCGGCAGCGCCGCATCGGCCAGCTGCTGCTTGCCCACCGGAACCCAGCGCGGGTCCCCGGTCATGGTCAGCAGGCGGCCGGTGACCTGGTGCAGAACCTGCAGCACGGAGATCGACGGCTCGTGCCCCATCCCCGCCACCAGGATCCGCACGAACGCGGGCAGCGACAGTTCCGCCTGCAGGGCCATGTCGAGCACCGCACTCCAGCACACGGTGCGGGCCAGTGAGTCGGTGAACTGCCCGATGGACTGGGCCAGGGTGGCCAGCGACCGCGGGTCGAACCGGACGATCGCGTAACCGAGGTCATCGTCGTTCAGCAGGATCAGGTCCGGCTGTGGCTGCCCGGCCAGTTCGGGCAGCACGGCGCGGGGCCCGGTGACGTCCACCGTCACCTGGTGGCGGCGGGTGATGGTGTCCCCGGACCGGTCATACAGGCCGATCGCGATGTGGTGCGGGCGGAGCGTCGGATGGCTGGCCGGAGCTTCCTGCACGACGGCGAACTCGGTGAACGCACCGCGGGAGTCCACGGTGAAGTCGGGCCGCAGCGTATTCGGCCCGGCCGTCTCCAGCCACGCCTTGGACCAGTCGGCCAGGTTGCGGCCGGAGCTGGCTTCCAGCGCGCGGAGCAGGTCGGCCAGCGCGGCGTTGCCCCAGCCGTGCTCGGCGAAGTACGCCTGCACCCCGGCGAAGAACTCGTCCCGGCCCAGGTAGGCGACGAGTTGCTTGAGCACCGACGCACCCTTGGCGTAGCTGATCCCGTCGAAGTTCGCGATCGCCTCGCCCAGCGTGCGCACGTCGGCGGCCACCGGGTGGGTGGACGGCTGCTGGTCCTGCATGTAGCCGAGGACCTTCCGCCCGCTGCAGAACGTGGTCCAGGCGCCGGTGAACCGGGTCGCCTCGGCGCTGGACAGCGTGGCGCAGTACTCGGCGAAAGACTCATTCAGCCACAGGTCACCCCACCAGCGCATGGTGACCAGGTCGCCGAACCACTGGTGTGACATCTCGTGCAGGATCACCATGGCCCGCAGCTCGTACATCGCGTCGGTGACCTTCGAGCGGAACAGGAACTGCTCGGAGATGGTGATGCAGCCGATGTTCTCCATCGCCCCCACGTGGTCGGCCACGAACACCTGGTCGTACTTGGCGTACGGGTAGCGGCCGAACAGCCCGGTGAAGTAATCCAGGCCCTGCCGGGTGATGGCGAGCATGTCGGCCGCGTCGAGGTAGGCGGCCAGCGACTGCCGGCAGGCCAGCCCGAGCGGGATCAGTTGGCCGGCCGGGGTGGTGTGCTCGTCGCGCACCATGTGGTACTCGCCCGCCACCACCACGGTCAGGTACGTCAACATCCGGGGTGTCCGCGGGAAGTGCCAGACCGCCGTGCCATCCCCGGTCGGCTCGGGGTCGGGAGCGGGCTGGTTGGATAGCACGATCCACTGCTGAGGCACGGTCACGTGGAAGGTGAACTGGGCCTTCAGGTCGGGCTGCTCGAAGTTGGCGTAGACCCGGCGGGCTTCGGCCGGCTCAAAATGGCTGGCCGTGTAGACCCGGCCGTCGGCCGAGTCAACGGTGCGCAGCAGGCCGGCCGCGTCGCTGGTGTACGCGCAGTCGGCCACCACCCGCAGCTCGTTGTGTTCGGCCAGATCAGCCAGCATGATCCGGCCATCCACGTAGCCGGTGGCCGGATCGATCGGCGTGCCGTTCAGGGTGATCTCGTGTACCGCCGGGGCGATCAGGTCGGCGTAACTGGCCGCGCCCGGGCGGGTGCAGCCGAACCGGATCGAGGACACCGAGCGGAACACCTGATCGCCCTGGGTCAGGTCGAGTTGTACGTCGTAACTCTCCACCTGGAGCAGCGCGGCTCGTTCGGCGGTCTCCTGCTGGGTGATCTCGGCGATCTGCATGAAGGGTCGTCCGCTCCTGAGGCAGTCAAGGGTAGAGATAAATCTATGAGTGTCCGGGCTGCTTTGCCCCGTTACTTTACGGACAGCAACCTGATAGTTACGGGAAGTTGGTATGAGTACAAGATCACCTCGCTAGGGTGACCGTGTCTTGCCGCGTACTCCGCCATCTCTCCCCGCTCGGTGACGGCAACCGGTTTCTCTTGTCCGCTGCCTTTGAGGCATCCGGAGGACCACATGCGTGCTGGAATCTGGCTCGCCGGCGCTCGCGGGTCGGTTGCCGTTACGACCATCGTCGGGGCGCTGGCCCTGCGCACCGGGCTGACTGATCCGGTCGGCTGCGTGACCGCCCATCCCGAACTGGCCGTGCCCGGCCTGCCGGACGTCGCTGACCTGGTATTCGGCGGCCACGACCTGGACACGAGCCCGCTCGGTAAGCGGGCCGAGCAGCTGGCTGCGGCCGGCGTGCTGCCCGCTCGCCTGGCCGCCGCGCTCGGCCCCGACCTGGCCGAGGTGGAAGCGAGCCTCCGCCCGGTGCCCGAGGCGGCTACCCAGGGGCAGCTCGCGGCCGCGGTCGCGGCTGACCTCACCGAGTTCGCCGGGCGCCGCCCGCACCCAGTGCGCGGCGACGGAGGTCAAGGACATCCTGCTCGAACTGTCCGGGTGGTGACGGCCGCTAAGCCGAGTACTCACGCGGCGGCGCTAGCCACCCGCTGCCGAACACTGGTGCGATCATGAGCGGGTGACTTCGTGGCGGGATATCGAACAGGCCGAGCCAGAGTTCGCGCAGCGTGTCCAGGCGCTGTTCGACGCGCACCGGCACAAGACTCTGGCCACCGTACGCGCTGACGGAGCGCCGCGAATTTCCGGCATCGAGACCGTCTTCGAAGACGGCGAACTGGTTTTTGGCTCGATGCCGAACGCGCGCAAGGGCACCGATCTCCGCCGGGACCCGCGGTTCGCCGTGCACAGCGCCACCGTCAACCCGGTCGAGGGCGCCGAGGCGCAATGGCCGGGTGAGGCCAAGATCTCCGGCCGGGCGATCGCCGCCGGGCCGATCACTGACGGGCCAGACGGCGACCGGTTCGTGGCCGACATCGCCGAGGTCGTGCACACCCACCTCAACGAGCAGGCCACCATGCTCGTCGTCGAGTGGTGGACGCCCGCGCACGGCCTGCGCCGGATCGACCGCGAGTGATCAGGGGAAGCATCCCGTTCCTGTGGCTGTGCGGGCCTAGCGGCGTGGGCAAGTCGGCGGTCGGTTATGAGATCTTCCAGCAGGTCTACCGGTCCGGCATCAAGGCCGGCTTCATGGACTTCGACCAGTTCGGCTTGTGCTATCCCAGCCCGGCGGACGATCCACACAACCACCGGGTGAAAGCGCAGAACCTCGGCGCCGTGTGGCCGGCCTACCGGATGGCGGGCGCCAGGTGCCTCATCGCGGTTGGCGGAGTCACTTCCCGCGAGACCGTGCTGTGCTACGCGGGCCAGGTTCCCGATACGGAACTCACACTGTGCAGGCTCCGTGCCACACCGGAGCGGCTCACCGAGCGGGTATTCCGCCGTGGCCTGGGCCGGGGCCCGGTGGTACCCGGCCCGCCACCGACGACGTCCAAGCAGCAGCTTGCCGCGATGGCAGCGGAAGCCATCCGCGACGCTGGCGAACTGGACGCTGCCGACTTCGCGGACCTGTGCATCGACACGGACGACCACACCGTCGCGCAGATCGCCAAGCACATCCGCGCGCAGACAGATGGCTGGCCTTAGCTGACTCCGTGATGGCGCTCGCGCTATGGGAGTGCCGCGTGGCGGCGACCTCGTTAGGGGTGGCGTGCGAATCCCCTCTGCGCGGGTGACGACATCGCCGTCCGGCCTAGCGAGCCTGGTGGGATGACGATGAGGGACCGACGCTGGCTGGCACGAGGCGCGTTCGCGCTGACCACCCGATCCTTGCCCGACGCCTGCCCCCAATCGGGACCGCGCCCGGTCCCTCGCCACCTCCGGTCTGGCCCGGTAGTCCAGACCGGAGGTGGCGGTGCCTCCATTGCTCGCTCCAGCGCTCCCTCTGCGCCTCTTAGCTGAAGTCGTGAGACCATTCGGCATTCACGGTCAAAGAACATAAGCCCGGATCCTAGGGTGATACCAATTGGCAGTCAGCCGGCCGCCAACCGGAAATGATCTACTACACTGGCTGCTCGCATTGCGGACCTGCACAGGTGGGCCTGCTAGCCCAGGGCGCCGGTACCCGCTGCCTGCGGTCTATCAGTGGGCCTGGAAAACACGGAGGCTGCTGGGCGGCAGTGTGGCCTGTATCAGGTCGCCGGCCGTGAGGCGGTGGCGGTCGATGTCTCGGTGAAGCATCAGTGCTGTGATGGGCGGGTCGGAGTCCATGCTGATGCGGGCGAGTGGCCGTGTGTGGACGATCTGGACGATGTGTGCGGTGAGGCTGGCGCCGGTCGGCGTCGCGGGTGTGGCAGCGCCGAGTTCGATGTCTTCGGGCCGGTAGAAGGCTTGTACTGGGCCGTGCAGGCCCGCGGCGCTCGCATCGTGGAATACGAGTTGCCCGATGCGGGTGGTGCCGCTTTCTGTGGTGCCGTGTCCGAGTTCGGTCCAGCCGAGCAGGCGGGCGACGTGGGGGTCGGCTGGTTCGGCGGCGACGTGGGCGGCTGGTCCGGTCTGGCGTAGCTGGCCGCCGACGATGATGGCCAGGTCGTCGCCGATGCTCAGGGCTTCGTCGCGGTCGTGGGTGACGTGCGCGGCGGGGATCTCCAGTTCGGTCAGCAGCCGCTGCAGCAGGGCGCGCATGTCTTCGCGGGTGGGCTGGTCGAGGGCGGACAGGGGTTCGTCGAGCAGGAGGAGGCGGGGCTGGATCGCTAGTGCGCGGGCGAGGGCGACGCGCTGGCGTTCGCCGCCGCTGAGTGAGCGGGGTGCCCGGTCGGCGAGGTGGGCGATGCCGAGTTGGTTCAGCAGGTCGCTGGTGCCGTCGGGGGAGGTCATGTGGCTGGCCCGCGGGCCGAATCTGATGTTGCCGGTGACGGTCAGGTGGGGAAAGAGGGCGGCGTCTTGGAAGACCAGGCCGATACGGCGCCGTTCGGGCGCCAGGCCGGTGATGTCGGTGCCGGCGAGGCTGATCTGCCCGCCCTGCAGGGGGCGGAGCCCGGCGATGGTCTCCAGCAGCATGGTCTTGCCGGCCCCGGATGGGCCGAGCACGACCAGCACCCGGTCGGGCGGGATGGCGAGGCTGACCGGGCCGAGGGTGAAGGGTCCGGCCTGGGCGCTCAGCTCGCTGATGCGGAGCCCGGGGTTAGGCGTAGGCACGGTTGACCTGGGCGAGCAGCCGGCCCGAGGCCAGGGTCCGCAAGACCAGGAAGGTGGCCAGTGTGACGATCAGGAGCACCACGGCGGCTGAGGCTGACTGGGTGAGCCCGGACTGCAGGAACAGGTTGTAGATCTCGACCGGGGCGGTGGCCGGGTAGTAGGCGATGATCACCACGGCGCCGAACTCGCTGATCGACCGGGCGTATACCAGCACCGCGCCGGTCAGCACGCCGCGCAGCCCCAGCGGCAGGGTGATGCGCCGGAAGGTGTGCCAGGGGGTGGCGCCCAGGCTGCGGGCCGCCCGTTCCAGCTTGGGGTCGATGGTCTCGAACGCGACCCGGGCGCTGTTCACGGCGAACGGGCAGCTGACGAACAGCATCGCGGCCACGATGCCCCACTGGGACCCGTAAAAGGACACCCCGAGGTGGGTGGCGGGGCCGCCGACCCACCCGGTCCGCCCGAGCAGGAACAGCAGCGCGATCCCGGCGACCGTGTGCGGCACGACCAGCGGCAGGTCCACGATCGACTGGACCACGCTGCGGCCCCGGAAGCTGCCGCGGGCCAGTATGTAGGCCAGCGGCACACCGAACAGGGTCGCGATCCCGGCGGTGATCGCCGCCGCCTGCAGGCTCAGCAGCGTCGCATCCCGGATCGCGGCCGTCTGGGCGGCGGCATGCAGGCTGGCCACCGACGAGGTCGTGATCAGCCGGATGATCGGCAGCACGATGAACGCCAGCAGCAGCCCGCCAAGCAGCCAGGTGACCACGCTGAACCAGCCCGACGGCCAGCCACGCGCCGACTGTGGCGCTTTTGTCGATGTCACGAGGTCATTGTGCCGCCGAGCCGGCCTGTGAGCGTCTCACCCGCCCGTCGACGGCCACTGGGTGGTGAGCGGCTTGACCGGTGCGGGGACCTTGGCCTGGGGCTGCGCGAGGGCGGGGGAGATGACCACGAACCCGTTGCTGCGCATGATTGCCTGCCCGGCCGGGCTGAGCACGAAGTGGATGAACTTCTCACCGAGGGCCGAGCTGGGGGCGCTGGTAGGGATGGTCATCCCGTAGATGATCGGCTTGGCGGTCAGCGTGCCGAGCGAGCCAGCGTGGATGGAGACCTTGGCGTAGCCGGCGGCCATGGCTGGGTCGGACAGGTTGATCTGCGTCGGCAGCGCGATGTACTTCAGGTGGCTTTCCAGTGCGCTGGACTTGTAGATGGCCAGGTAGTCGATCTGCCCGGACTGCAGGGCGGCCAGCAGGGAGGTCTCGGTCTCGGCGACGCTGGAGTCGGGGGAGTTTTTCAGCACCGAGGCGGAGAGTTTCGGGTCGTGGTAGTAACTGTTGGCCAGCTGGAGCATCTGCAGGATCTGGTAGCCCGACGGGTCGGCGGCGGGGTTGGACCGGCCGATGTGCACGCCGGGCTCGGCCAGGATCTTGTACCAGTTGGACGGGGTGAGCTGGCTGGCGCCCTTGCTGTGGCTGGTGTAGGCGAAGGTGATCTGGTTGGAGACAAACCCCAGGTACCAGGTCGCGGAGTGAGGAACCATCAGCTTGGGGATCAGCGAGTAGTCTGCCACCCCGAGCACGTCGGCGGGCTGGTGGAGCTGGGTGATGTCTTTGACCATGTCGCCGCTCGCGCCGAACTGCGAATGCACGGTCACGCCGGGATTGGCCTTCTTGAACGCCGCGATCTCCGCCGTGAACGGCGTCGCCAGCGTCCCGGCGCCGAACACGACTAGCGTGCCGTGGGCAGCGCTGGATGAGCTTGAGCTGCCGGGCGTGCTTGAGTTGCTGCTGCACGCGGCGGCCACCACCAGCACCAGGCACGCAGCTATGGCCAGCCCGGCCAGGCGGAGTCTGCCAATCATGACTGCCTCCATCTGTATTACTACAGAACGTGGCAGAGCCTAACAGCAGCACCGGCCGGGCGGGAGCGCCACGACGGCGTGCAAACCACAATGGACAGCCGCAACCTGGGTCCGCCGGTAGAGTCCGGGTCATGGCCAGGTATCTGCAGGTCAGCAACGAGATCGCCAGCGACATCGCAGCCGGGGTGCTGGCGCCGGGAGATGAGCTGCTGAGCATCCGGGATGCTGCCAGCCGGTACCAGACCACGGGCTCGACTATCGGCCGTGCTTACCGCCACCTGGCCGACGCGAGTGTGATCGAGGTCGCCGACCGGCGCCGGGCCCGGGTTCCCGCCGGGGGCGCGACCGCGGCTAAACGGCTGCTCGATAGCCCTCTTGCATTGCGGCTGGCTGGCAGCGATGACCCCGGCCTGGATATTGTGCTGCGCCAGACCGGGGCTGCGGTGGTCACCGTCGGCGCGCGTGGCAGCTTCCACGGCCTGACCAGGATCTGGCGCGGTACCGCCGATGCCGCCGCCATCCACCTGCGGCACCGCTCCGGCGGGCACAACAGCACGTTCGCCCGTACGCTGCTGCGCGGCCGCAGCCCGGCGATTGTCCGTCTGTGGCGGCGCGAGCAAGGCCTGCTGACACCCGAGGGCAACCCCGATCACCTCACCGGCCCGGGGGACCTGCGCGCCCTGCGCGTCGCCCGCCGCCCCTACGGCGCTGGTACCCGTGTGCTGCTGGACCGGCTGCTGACCGAAGCGGGGATCGCACCTGCGTCGGTGACCGGTCCTGAGGCGGCATCGCACCTGGAAGTCGCCATGTCGGTCGCCTCCGGTCAGGCCGACACCGGGCTGGGCGTACGCGCCGCCGCCACCGCCCTCGGCCTCGGCTTTGTCCCGGTCGTCTGGGAAGAGTTCGACCTCGTGCTCAGCGGTGACGCCCTGCCAGCAGCCGAACCGCTGATCTCCGCCTTGCGTGAGCCCGGCGTGCGGTCAGCGATCGCCGCGCTCGGCGGCTACGACGTCTCCCGGTCCGGCTTGGTGGAAATGCTGACTTGACCGCCTGCAGTTGCTGGCTGTCCTGATGAAATTCCAGACAGGGGCTATGGCGCGTCCCGGAGGTGCCGTATGAGTCACGAGCACGGGACCGGAAGCGGCACGCGGCTGCGGCTCGCCCGGCAGGCCCGCGGGTACTCGCAGCAGCAACTGGCCGGCATGGCCGGCGTGACCCGGCAGGCTGTCTCCTCCGTCGAATCCGGCCTGACCGACCCCTCCCTGCGGGTCGCGCTCGCACTAACCCACGCACTCGGCATGACCGTCGAGGACCTGTTCGGGCCGCTCACCCCAGCCCCGCCGGTCGTGGCCAGGGCGGTCGCGCCGGTTGGTGAGCAGGGAGGCAGGGTCACGCTCGCGTCGGTAGGTGATGGGTTCGTCGCACTGCCGCTGTCGGGCGCCACGGCGACCCGGGCCGGCTTCCTCCCGGCGGGCGGTCTGGCCTGCCCAGCGGGCAAGGCGGACGCCGGCATGCAGATCCAGCCGATCGGGCCGCCTCGGCCGACTCTGGTGACCGCGGGCTGTGACCCGGCGCTGCCACTCCTGGAACACCCCCTCGGCCTGCTCGACCCGCCGGTCGCGTTCAGCTGGTGGCCGTGCTCAAGCCGGGAAGCCCTCTGCTTGGCCGCAGATGGGCTCGTACACGTCGCCGGGGCCCATCTGCGCGGGCGCGATGGTGAGTACAACACCGGCCCGGCCGCCGAGCTGCTGCCCCAAGGTGGCGAGGTGACCGGGTTCTGCTCCTGGCGCGAAGGGCTCGTGCTGCGGCCAGATCTGGCTGGCGTCATCTCCGGTGTTGGCGACGTGGCCCGGCGCGGTCTGCGGCTGGTGAACCGGGAGCCCGGCGCCGAGGCCCGCAGCGTGCTCGACCGCGAACTGGCCACGCTGGGAATCGAGGCCAGTCAGCTACCCGGTTACGGCACCCGCGCCACCGGGCACCTGGAGGTGGCCGCCGCCATCGCGGCCGGGCTGGCCGACGTAGGGGTGGCGAGCGAGCCGGCCGCTCTCGCTTACGGCCTGGCCTTCGTCCCCTTGACGGTTGAGCACTTCGACCTGGTCATCCCGGCCAGCCAGGACGGCTCCCGCGAAGTGCAGGGCCTGCTGAAGATCCTTACCTCACGGTGGCTGCTCGACCAGGTGGCAAGCCTGCCCGGCTATGACCCGGCTCGGTGCGGGGAGCACATCGCGACCCTGGCGCCAGCCGATGCGAGGCGGCCATAGAACGCGCTCGTAGGAAAGTTAGATGCCAGCGGGCCGGGAGGGCTCGTGACTGAACCCCCTGATCACCCTGGCTATGGCACGCTAATGGCACGCAGAGCTAGCAGCAGTCAGACCCTCGCCACGACTGGCGGCCCTCCCAGACCGACCAGGCGGCGATGCCTAGGGCGATCACCGGATCGATGGGCCAGGCGCTGGGCCAGATGGCAACGAGGGCTAGGCCGACGAGGACCGCAGCGGCCTGAGCAGCACACATCAGGTTCTGGATTCCCTCACTCGCCGTGGCTCCGGAATCGAGCCGCTGGCCGAGGCGCCGCTTGGTGATCCCCAGGACGGGCATGATGACCACGCTGCTGGCCGTGAGAGCAATTCCCAGTACTGATGCGGCCACGTGATGGTGGCTGGCCAAGTCATGTCCCGCCTCGACCGCGATGTACGGCGCCAGCAGCCAGAAGCTGACAGCGAGGCCCTTCTGCGCCCGCCGTTCGGCCGTCTCCGACAGCGTGTGCGACCCGGTGAACCGCCAGACCACGATCACGCTGGCGAGTCCTTCGATGGCGCTACCCAGCGCCCAGCCGATCAGGGCGATAGACCCCGCGGCCAAGCCCGCCATGAGGCCGACGACTCCCTCGGCAGCCATCCAGGCCAGTGATGCCCATGCCAGCCAGCGGGCGTACTGGGCGTACTGGAGCCAGCTCGTGTCCTGCCTGTCGCCAGAGCAGGTGCAGGTGCAGACGCCCGTATCAGAAGGCGTGCCGGCCGCCGTTCTGGATGGCTGTGAGGACATCACGAAGCGCCCTTACCGCTCGCCGGCCGGGTCCGTGTTCCTGGCCGTGATGCTGCCGGCCACCATCTGAGTCTATCGCCGCACGTACTACCCGACCTGGGCAAAGAGCCAGCGGGTTCAACCGGCGCCCGGGTCTGAGGAGGACCTTGACATTAGCCGCTCCGTTAGGCAACACTAACCGTTAGTGGGGCCTGACCGAGTAACTGATGCCTGGAACGTGCTGGCGGACGCCACCCGGCGGGCCATCGTCAGCCGCCTGGCAGAGCAGCCACAGGCGGTGGGACAACTAGCCGCGGAGCTGCCGGTCAGCCGGTCGGCAGTCTCCCAGCACCTGAAGGTCCTCAAGGACGCCGGCCTGGTCAGTGAACGGGCGGTCGGCACCAGACGTGTCTACCGGCTCAATCCGACGGCAGTGGCCGCGTTGCGCGATCAGCTCGACACCTTCTGGCAGCGGGCTCTGGCCAGCTATGTGGATGTTGCCGAACAAGCGACTGAGGAGAGCCCATGACCCGAACCGAGGTCCCCGTTGTCCGCAAGCAGGTGGTGGTCAACGCGCCGCTGGAGCGGGCCTTCACGGTGTTCACCGAGAGGTTCGGCGACTTCAAGCCGCCGGAGCACAACCTGCTGGCGGCCGCGATCGCCGAGACAGTTTTCGAGCCTCGCGTCGGCGGCCACATCTACGACCGCGCCGTCGACGGCAGCGAGTGCCGGTGGGCGCGGATCCTGGCCTACGAGCCACCCGCGCGGGTGGTATTCAGCTGGGACATCGGCCCGCAATGGCAGGTCGAGACCGACCCGGAGCTGACCAGCGAGGTCGAGGTCCGGTTCGTGGCCGAGGAACCGGACCGCACCCGGGTCGAACTGGAGCACCGCCACCTCGACCGGCACGGTCCGGGTTGGCAGTCGGTCAGCGACGGGGTCGACGGCGACCAGGGATGGCCGCTCTACCTGGCCCGGTATGCCGCCCTGCTCGAGGGCCGCTGACATGGCACCGACCATCGCCAGCACCGTGGTGGACCGGCCCGCAGCAGACGTGTTCGCCTACGCCACCGACCCCGCACGCTTCCGCGAATGGCAGCAGGGGGTCATCGATGGTCACCTGGACCCGCCCGGACCCCCGCAGGTGGGCACGAAGTGCTTCACCATCCGGCGGATCGGCGGGGCCAGCCGGGCCGTCACCTCCGAGGTCACCCACATCGACCCGCCCAGGACATGGGGCGTGCAGGGAATCGACGGACCCATCCGCGCCACCGTCGACGTCACCGTGGAACCCCTGACCCAAACGAGTTCCCGGCTCACCATCGCGGTCGACTTCGACGGGCATGGCCTCGGCAAACTGCTCGTCCCGCTCGTCGTCCGCCGCCAGGCACAAAAGGAAATGCCGGCCAACGTCAAAGCCCTGAAGCAACGCGTCGAGGCCTGGCAGCCACAGCGCCCGGCGTAGAACCAGGCCAGGAGTCCGGCTTCGCTATAGGAAACGGCCGGGCGCCACATTCACGGCCGGCGAAGAAGCTAGGGGCAGGCCGACCGGGACCGCCTAGCCAAGTGGACTTGGCGGAGCGCCTGCTTGCAGAGTCCGGGCAGGTTGTCCGTAGTGTCCGCCAGCTACGGAGCGATGGCCCGACGCGCCCGTCTCAGTACGGTGAATTCTCTCGGTGCTGGTGTCACCTGTGGTGTCGATCTAAGGGCCCGCAACTCAGGAAGAAGGGCGGGGATCAGGCCGTTCGGTCAGGACTGGCGGCCGACAACTGCCCACGTGAAGGGCTGGATCACGCCAGCCGGGGTGACGTGCTCCTCGCGGGTCTGGGTGAGCAGCGTCCATGGCCAGCCCAGCTCGCGGGCGAGGTCACCGGCGCTATACCGCGCGACCGGCAGGCCGGAGCAGCGTGGCGGTCCGTCTGGGGCGAAGCAGCCAAACACGGCAGCCGCGCCCGGCCCGGTGGCAGCGTGCAGGGTGCGCTTGTATCGCTGCCGGTCCTGGCCGCCGGTCAGGAAGTGGAAGACGGCCCGGTCATGCCAAGCCTGGTAGCGGTGGTCTGGCTGCCAGGTCAGCACGTCGGCGACTACCCACTGAACTTGACTAGCCCGGCCCCCCAGCCGCCGCTGGGCATGCTGCATCCCGGTTGCCGCGATGTCCAGTACGGTGACGTCCTTGAAGCCACGGTCCAGCAGGGCACCAGCCAGCGGTGATGATCCCCCGCCGACATCGACCAGGCGGTCAGCGGGCGAGACCCCGGCTTCGTCGAGCATCCGCAAGGATACCGTGGGCCGCTGCTGGAACCAGCTCCGGGTGTCATCGCCCAGGCTGTAGGCGTCGTCCCAGTGCGCCGCCAGATCCTGCTCCCCCATGACGTCATTCTCTCGTCTCAGCCGTGGCCAGCCCATAGGGAACGGAGGCGATGCAGGGGTCAGCCCGAGGTCTCCGCTGGAGGCAGCAGGTACGTTTCGGCGTATGGCTGACTCCCGGTGGTGGAAGGATTTCGACCCGGCCGTCGCAGCGGCCCTTCCCGCGGGCTCGCGAGTCCTCGACGTCGGGTGTGGTGACGGCGGCCTGGTTAGATGCCATCACCTCAGCACTGACCCGGCTACTGCGCTGACACGGGCGGCGTCGTGTACGACTTCGACTGGCATGCCTACGGCGACCGCGCCGCCGGGTGGCTCGCTGAGCATGATCCCTCTGATACCGACAATTCGGTAGCTGGATGGCAGCGCGAGCACAGCGACCTCCATACGGGCGCGCCGATCAAAGAGGCGCTTGACGTGCGTTTCAGCCGGTGGTTGGGGTGGGCGGGCGTAGGCTGTGGCGGCGTGACGCCTGATGAGCGGTGGCTTGCGGCTGTGTGGCCGTTCATTCGCGCTTGGTTGCCGGCCCCGCCTGCTGCGGTGGTGGAGATCGGGTGCGGGCCGCTGGGCGGGTTTGTCCCGATGCTGCGTTCGGCCGGTTACGGCGCGGTCGGCATCGACCCGGAGGCGCCGGACGGGCCGTGGTATGAGCGGGCCGAGTTCGAGCGATGTGAGATGCCAGGGACTGCAAGCGCAATGGTGGCCTGCACGTCGCTGCACCATGTCGCTGACCTTGGTGAGGTGCTGAACCTGGCCGGGGCATCGCTGGTTGCTGACGGGTCACTGGTGGTCGTGGAGTGGGCGCGGGAGAGGTTCGATGAGGCCACCGCCCAGTGGTGTTTTGACCGGCTGCCGCAGTCCCCCGGCAATCCCAGCTGGCTGCAGCAACGCCATGACGCGTGGCAGGCTTCGAACCTGCCCTGGGATGATTACTGCCGGGCCTGGGCACAGGAGGAGAGCCTGCACGCGGGGCAGGACATCATTCGCGAGCTTGACGCCCGGTTCGACCCGCGATTGCTCGATTACGGGCCCTATTTCTTCCCCGACCTGGCCGGTATCGGCGAAGACGATGAGCAGGCGGCGATCGACGCCGGGGACATCCAGGCCAACCGCATCGCCTACGTGGGCCAGCGGCGGTAAAGGGCGGTAAAGACAGCACGATCTGCACTCGCGTCCGATCAGCGAGCCGGCTGCCGGTGCTCAGCGAAAGAGCCGAATGATTACAGTGTTACAGTCCTGTGATGAGTGAGCCGCCGACGCTGTACGACTGGGTGAAGGGCCGTCCAGCCATCACGCGGCTGATTGACTGTTTCTACGACCGCGTAGAGCGCGACGACCTGCTGAGCCCGTTCTTCCCGGGTGGGGTCAGCGCGGAGCACCGGGAGCACGTGACGACCTGGTGGTGCGAGGTCTTTGGTGGCCCGGCCGGCTATACCGAGCGGCTCGGCGGGTACCCGGCCATGCTGGCGCACCACCACAACCTCGCGATCACGGCCGAGCAGCGGTTCCGGTTCGCCTCCCTGATGAGCCTGGCGGCAGACGACGCCGACCTGCCCGGTGACCCGGAGTTCCGCGCGGCGCTGGTTGGCTACCTGGAGTGGGGCACCCGGCTGGCCATGCACAACTCCCAGCCCGGCGCGGAAGTCGCGCAGCAGGCCCCCGTCCCGCATTGGGGCTGGGGCGTGGCCCCGCCCTACCAACCGTAAGGGCGATTTTTCTGCGCTCGCCGCGATGAGTCTGCGGCGCGTTCGCCGTCAGAACGTCAGCGGGCTGTGACATCTTCTGCTTGACGGCTATGGCCAGGTCAGGCGGGTGATCATGTCCAGCCGGGGTTCAGGCGCGCGGGCGCCTGGCGGTGCAGACGGGAGCAGTGATGACGGGCGTGCGGGTACTGGCGGGGACGCGTAAGGGCGCATTCGTCCTGACCTCCGATGGCGGCCGGGACAAATGGGAGGTCAGCGGCCCGTACTTCGCGGGCTGGGAGATCTACCACGTCAAGGGGTCCCCGGCCGACCCGGACCGGTTGTATGCCTCGCAGTGCAGCGGCTGGTCCGGGCAGGTGATCCAGCGGTCCGACGACGGCGGCCGGACATGGACGCCGACGGGCAACCAGTTCGCTTACGACGGGATCCCGGGGACGCACCAGTGGTACGACGGGACGCCGCACCCGTGGGAGTTTGAGCGGGTGTGGCACCTGGAGCCGTCGCTGGATGACCCGGACACCGTCTGGGCCGGGGTGGAAGATGCCGGGCTGTTCCGCTCGCGCGACGGCGGGCAGAGCTGGCAGGAGTTGCCCGCGCTGCGCGGCCACAAGTCGGGGCCGTCGTGGCAGCCGGGCGCGGGCGGGATGTGCCTGCATACGATCCTGCTGGATCCGTCCGCGCCGGGCCGGATGTTCGCGGCGATCTCGGCGGCGGGCGCGTTCCGGTCCGACGACGACGGCCAGACCTGGCGGCCCATTAACAAGGGTCTGCAGTCTGAGGGCATCCCGGACCCGGACGCGGAGGTCGGGCACTGCGTGCACCGGCTGGCGATGCACCCCTCCCGGCCGGGCGTGCTGTTCATGCAGAAGCACTGGGACGTCATGCGCTCCGACAACGCCGGGCAGTCCTGGCGGGAGGTCTCCGGGAACCTGCCGACCGACTTCGGGTTCCCGATCGACGTGCACGCCCACGAGCCCGACACCATCTACGTCGTCCCGATCACCAGCGACGCGCAGCACTTCCCGCCGGAAGGGAAGCTGCGCGTCTACCGCAGCCGCACCGGCGGCGATGACTGGGAGCCGCTCACGAAGGGCCTGCCGCAGGAGAACTGCTACGTCAACGTGCTCCGCGACGCGATGGCCGTCGACTCCATGGACGAGTGCGGGGTGTACTTCGGCACCACCGGCGGCCAGGTCTACGCCTCGGCAGACTCCGGGGACAGCTGGGCGCCGATCGTCCGGGACCTCCCGGCCGTCCTGTCCGTCGAGGTCCAGACGCTGCCATGATCCGGGTCGTCCTCCCCGCGCACCTGCGCGTCCTGGCCCGGATCGACGGCGAGGTGAGCCTGGACGTCGCCGGCCTGGTCACGCAGCGGACGGTCCTGGACGCGCTGGAAGCCCGTTACCCGATGCTGCGCGGCACCATCCGCGGCCACGACAGCGGGCCGCGGCGGGCGTTCATCCGGTTCTTCGCCTGCGAGCAGGACCTATCCCACGAGCCGCCCGACACCCCACTCCCCGCGGCCGTCGCTGCCGGCGCTGAGCCCTACCTCATCGTCGGGGCCATGGCCGGCGGCTAGCGCCCAGCGACGCACGTACTGTGGGAGATCACGGGCAGGCAACCCGGACTGAGGTGCGATGTTGTGCTAGCGGACTCGTTCGGGCGGATCGCCACCGACCTGCGGGTATCGGTCACTGACCGGTGCAACCTGCGGTGCTCCTACTGCATGCCTCCCGAAGGTCTGGACTGGCTGCCCGGCCCCGCGCTGCTCACCGACGGCGAGGTGTCCCGGCTGATCTCGGTCGCCGTGGTTCGGCTGGGTGTCACCGAGGTCAGGTTCACCGGCGGGGAGCCGCTGCTGCGCCGCGGCCTGACCGGCCTCGTCGCCGCCGCGGCGGCACTCGACCCCCGGCCCGAGATCTCGCTCACCACCAACGGCATCGGACTCGCCCGGCTCGCCGGGCCGCTGGCCGCCGCCGGGCTGGACCGGCTGAACGTATCCCTGGACACCCTGTCCCGGCAGACCTTCAAGGAGCTGGCCCGCCGTGACCGGCTGCCTGACGTCCTGGCCGGGCTGGCCGCCGCGACCGGCGCCGGGCTGGCCCCGGTGAAGGTGAACGCGGTGCTGATGCGCGGCATCAACGACCACGAGGCGCCCGGCCTGCTCCGGTTCTGCCTGGACCGCGGCTACCAGCTCCGCTTCATCGAGCAGATGCCCCTGGACGCCCAGCACGGCTGGCGCCGCACCGACATGGTCACCGCCGACGAGATCCTCACCCGCCTCGCCGGCGGGTTCTCCCTGACCCCCGACGACCCAGACGGCCGGGGATCCGCTCCCGCCGAGATGTTCCTGGTCAACGGTGGCCCCGGCCGTGTCGGCGTGATCGGCTCGGTCACCCGGCCGTTCTGCGGAACGTGCGACCGGGTCCGGCTGACCGCCGACGGGCAGGTGCGAAACTGCCTGTTCGCCACCACCGAGACCGACCTGCGCACCCTGCTGCGGGCCGGCGCCGACGACGGCCAGCTCGCCGCCGCCTGGCGTGGCGCCGTCGCCGCCAAGCTGCCCGGCCACGGCATCAGCGACCCCGGGTTCCTGCAGCCCGCCCGGCCCATGTCCGCCATCGGCGGCTGACCGCCCGTGGTCACGGAGGGCTACCCCTCCAGGGCATCCAGGAACCGCAACGTCGCCGATATCGCCTCGCGCCGCCACAGCATCACGGTGCGCTCGGGTCCCTCCGCCGACCGCAGCCGTTCCTCCAGGCCGCCGGCGATGGGCGCGAGCTGGTCCCGCTGGGCCCGGACCAGGTCACTGGCATTGGCTCCGGCCCGGTCCAGCAGCGCCAGCTTCACCAGCAGCTCCGACCGGACATCCCGGCCATGACGGGCCGGACGCCCCAGCCAGGCTCCCGCCAGCTTCCGGCCGGCCGGGGTGACCTCGCACAGCTGGCGGACGGGCCCGGTACTGGAGTGCTCCCGCCCGGCCTCGCGGATCAGGCCCAGCCGGGCCAGCCGCTCCAGGGACCGGTAGACCTGCTGCCGGGCGACATACCAGATAGCACCGAGCGCTGACCCGCGGCCAAGCTGAGCAGCAATGGCAAAGCCGTGATGGGTGGGCTTCTCAGCGGCCACGCACAGCACCACCCACTCCGTCAGCGACAGCCGCGGCTCCGCAGGATCACGCATCACCCCAAGTTACGACCGCAGCACGACGATCCCCAGGGTCCGGCCTGGCCACGCCGCCGGGTCAGCCAGCCCAGCCGGCCCTCGCTAGGGGGCTCAGCTGCTCTTGGGGATCTCGACGGAGACATTGGTGGCTTTGACGGCGGCGATCGCGAGCATTCCTGGCTCCAGGCCGAGTTCGTCGGCGGCCTCGCGGCTGAGCAGTGACACGAATCTGTGCGGCCCGGCCTGGATCTCTACCTGAGCCATCACGCTGTCGCGGGTGATCCGGCTGATCAGGCCGCTGAACCTGTTCCGTGCCGACGACGCCACGACCAGCCGGTTCTGCTCATGGTCTGCCGCTTCGGCCAGCTCTTGCGCCAGCTCGGCGAGCGCTGTCCCCTCGACGGCCATCCGCCCGGAGGCATCGGTGGTTGTGCCGATGCGGCCCGCGTCCGCCCAGCGGCGCAACGTGTCGGTGCTGACCCCGAGAAGACTGGCCGCCTCCTTGATCCGGAATGTCGGCATCCTGGGACTGTAACGCAGATGCGGCGGACTTCATGAGCAGGTGACTCAGCGGCGATCACAGCGGCTGGCATCCGCCGCATCCGCCGTTCGCTGCCCTGTGCAACTGGCCAGTGAGTAGGTGCTGACCAGGTCAAAGACCCGCTAACGTGACCAGGTGCTCGGGACCGGCTGGACTGAAATCGTCGCCTTGGTTGCGGCTTATCTGGTCGCGGTGCTGGCGACTCCTGCGGGGATCTCCGGCGCGGTCTTGCTGCTGCCGTTTCAGATCAGCGTGCTGGGTACACCGACCCCGGCCGTCACCCCGACCAACCTGCTCTACAACGTAGTCGCCACCCCAGGAGCGCTGTACCGGTACTGGCGGCAGCAACAAACCGGCGGCCGCCTGGCCCTGGTCCTCATCGCCGGAACCCTGCCCGGTGTCATCGCCGGATCGGTCATCCGGGTCGAACTGCTGCCCGGCCCCCGCGTCTTCGACCTAGTCGTCGCCGCTGTATTGATGCCCCTCGGCATCTGGCTGACGCTGACCCGGCCATCCCGCCCGCAGGACCCCGACCGCCCGGCCCGGCTGATCCCTGCCCCGGTCCTGGTGATCCTGGCCGCCGCGGTGGGCTGCGTCGGCGGAATCTACGGCATCGGTGGCGGGTCGATCCTGGCACCCATCCTGATCGGCTCGGGCAGACGCCCCGCAGAGGTCGCCCCCGCCGCCCTGGCCTCCACGTTCGTGACCTCAGTAGCAGGCGTCATCACCTTCACCATCTTGTCCATCCACCAGCACGGCTCCGTGGCCCCTGACTGGCCAACAGGCATCGCCCTGGGCGTCGGTGGCCTGGCTGGCGCCTATACCGGAGCCCGGATCCAGTCCCGCATGCCCGACGTCCTGATCCGCCGCCTGGTCGGCATCCTGGTAGTCGCGATCGGTACCCGGTACCTGTGGTCTGGCCTGGGCTGACCCTGCACTGCCCGGCCACCGGCACGCCGGGATCGCTAACGCGCCGACGTCGCAGCCACCACCATCATCCACAGCATGACCGTGGGCGGGCGAACACGCGGGCTCGCTGGCGAGTCTCGCGAGCCCAGGCCCGGATCAGCCGAGCTGGGCCTGGAGCGCGGCGTTGTCCCAGTAGTTGCGCTCGGAGACGATGTGGCCGCCGAGGAAGTCGTAGGCCGTGACGATGTCCAGGGTCACGCGTCTGCCTGCGTAGTGGCCGGACATGTTCCATTCGACGACGGCCCCGTCGGCGCTGTCGCTGTAGGTATGCCTGATCGTGTGGTCGAAACCGGCGAACGCGTCGACCTGGCCGCGCAGGTGGTCGAGCACCGCCGCGCGGCTGCTCAGCCGGGTGTCGGGGTCGCGGTACTGGACGTCGTTGGCGTAGAGCCGTTCCAGGGTGGGCCAGTCGGCGGCGAACGCGGCCTCGATCTGCCTGCGTGCGAGGTCTTGTGCGGAGGTTTCCTGGATCATGATGTGCTCCCGTGGTCGTGGACTTGGCAGAACCACAATCACCCGGGCAGCGGGGCACAACATCTGCCAGATGGCAGAGAAAGGGCACGGAAACGTCAAACCAGCCCGTGCCTGATGGCGGCCGCGGCCAGTTCGGCCCGGGTATGCACACCCAGTTTCGCGAACACGTGCAGCAGATGGGTCTTCACGGTCCCGCGTGAGATGAACAGCCGCTCGCCGATCGCGGGATTGGTCAGCCCGGCGGCGGCGAGCCGGACCACCTCCAGTTCCGTGGGGGTGAGGCTGTCCCAGCCGAACGACGGGCGCCGCCGTTCACCGCGGGCCCGGCGAGCGTACGCGACCGCAGTGGGTGCACCCAGCCGCTGCCCTTCCATTGCGATACGCGCGAAATCATCGCCGAGCCCGGCCACGGCACGCACGCGATCCCGTTCAACCTGTCCGGCGAGCCAGCAGCGTTGGCCCATGCGCTCATGCAGGGCCGCAGCCGCGGCCAGCAGCCGGGCACCCTCCGCGAAACTCCCGGAGTCGATAGCGAAACCACCGAGTAGCTCCAGCGCGTCGGGCACCTCGGCCCACAAACCGGCGTCGCTGATCTCGGCGAGACCCGCGTGCGCCTGCTGTTCCGCGGCGACGCCATCCTGCCGGTCCAGCCGGGCCAGGAACACACGGCACGCCCCGGTCAGCGCCGAGCCGAGTTGCTCGCATCCAGCCAGCGACTGCCGGGCAGCGTCCCGGGCCCCGGCGTGGTCACCCGCGCGCAGGGCCAGGGTGGCACCCAGCAGGATCATCCGCGCGCCATCAGGCGGATCGTTGCTGGTGAGCAGAAGCTCGCCGAGGGAGCACAAAGCCGCCGCCGCGTGATCGATGTCGGCGGCGATCACCCGGAGCGCGCCGAGCACCGTCGTACCTGCCTCCCCCAGCGGCCGGCCGGGGCGATCCATGTCATCGGCGATCGCACGCAGCTCAGTCACGTTGCCGCGCGACAGCTCCACCACGGTCAAGCAGGAGCAGCCCCAGATCTCGACCGCGGGATCGCCGACGCGGCGTGCGATGCCGATGCCTGTTCGCAGTTCCCTGGCCGCGTCCGCCAGCTCGCCGACATCCGCTTTCGCGCTTCCGAACGCGATGTGCTGCCACGCCTGCTGAAACGCGTTGCCCATCTCATCGGCCATCGCGCCGGACTGCGCCAGCAGCTCCCCGGCCGGGGCTGGCCGATGTTGCAGCAGGTGGCTGAATCCCAGGAACTGAAGGCTGTCCGCTTCGGCCCAGCGGTCGCCGCTGGCCCTGGCGAGTTCCAGGCTGGACTCGAACAACGGGCGGCTCGCGCCAGGGTCGACCATGAACGTGGCCGCGGCGAGTACATGCAGGCATCGTCCCTGGGTGGCGTCATCCCCGGCCTCTCGTGCCTCCTCAAGCGCGGTGTTCGCCGCGGCCATCGCGCGGTCGAGATCGAAAGTGTAAAAACGGTCATAGGCGCCGGCCCACCGGGCGCGGGCCCGCAGCGCCGGCGGCGCGGCCGGGTCCCCGGCCAGCACACGCAGGCTGTAGTCCGCACCTTCGGCCGCGTAGCCGCGCTGGGTCCAGAAGAACGCGAGAGCGGTCATCAGGCGTAGGCCGTTGTGGTCCGGATCAGGCGCGCTGGCCGCGTGATCGAGTGCGGCACGGATATTGGGTAGTTCGCGCTCGACCAGGTCGAGGCACTCGGGGGCGGCACGCTCGATGTCCCTTTCCAGGCGTTGCGCGAAAGCTGCGGTCCAGGCCAGATGGTGACCGGCCACCGTCGAGGTCTCACCGGCCTCGGCCGCACGTGTCCTCGCGTACACGCGGATGGTCTCTAGCAGAAAGTAGCGTCCCGAATCGTCTAGCTGGGCCAATGATTTGTCCACCAGACGGCCCAGCAAATCGAGCACCGCCTCTGGGTCCAGAGGCGCGAACCCGATCACCTGCCGGGCCGCCTCAACCGTCCAGCCACCAGCGAACACGCCCAGCCGGCGCAGCAGCATGCGTTCGCGGGCGTCCAGGAGTTCGTAGGACCACTCCACGGAGGCGAGCAGCGTGCGGTGCCGCTCGAAGGCCGGCCCGCGATCCGCCGGTGAGCAACCGGAACCGGTCGTCCAGCTCGTCAACGAGACGGTCGATCGCCACACCGCCGACCCGGGCCGCAGCCAGTTCCAGCGCCAGCGGGATGCCGTCGAGCCGACGGCAGATCTGTGCCACCGCGGGTGTCAGGATCACCTCTGGGCGTGCTTGCCTGGCGCGTTCCCGAAACAGCCGCACCGCGTCGAACTCGCCGAAGCTGGCGGGGTCGGCGGCCTGCGGCGGGACCGCCAGCGACGGTACCCGCCAGGTCGTCTCCCCTTCCACGCCCAGAGGATGCCGGCTGGTGGCGAGCACGCGGATCAGCCCCGCGCCCCGCAGGACCGCCGTGACGAACTCGGCGACACCTTCAGCAATGTGCTCGCAGTTGTCCAGCAGCAGAAGCGCCGTGCTGTCGGCGAAATAGTCGGCGACGGCGGCCGTCTCACCTGCTTGCAGACCGAGCGTGCGCGCCACCCGTTCGGCTACCAGCGCACCGTCTGCGAGTGACGCCAGCTCCACCCACCACAGCCCGCCCGGGAAGCGGTCTGCCACGCGCGCCGCGACCTGCCGGGCCAGCCGGGTCTTGCCGCAGCCACCCGCGCCCGTGAACGTCACCAGCCGCGATTCGCCGAGCAGCCACGCGCCGCGTTCGAGGTCGTCCGCCCGCCCCACAAACGTGCTCAACTCGGCTGGCAGGTTGCTCGGCACTCCCAGTCGGACATGCCCCGGTGCCCGCTCCGACCTGGTGCCACGCAGCTCGGCGTCCGCCCCCTCCACCGATCGGCCCATCGCCACCCCCAGGCCGAACATATGTATGCCCACAAGTTTGCACTGGTGCCCCGCCGACAGGAACCTCTCGATGGCTGGACCAATCTGTTCAAGGCGAGCCATCGACATGCCGGTCGGCCGGCCCAGCAGCTGCGAGGATCCGGCCCATAGACCCAACCACGATGCCGCCACCTGACGGTCGAGAGCAAAATCTGCCGGGATTTGCCGTTGGATCTCACGGTCGAACGACGGTCAAATGATCAAGGGCGGGTCTCTACGCTGTGTAGAAACCCGCCCCACCTGGGATTACTGGTCGGGGTGGCCGGATTTGAACCGGCGGCCTCTTCGTCCCGAACGAAGCGCGCTGCCAAGCTGCGCCACACCCCGCCGACCGCTTTGGGGCTACGCCCCGGGCGGGCCGATGCCCCTGGAACCTCCGGCAGTCTAGCCGATCCGCGGGACCAGCGTGAGCAGGGTTGCCTCCGGCCGGCAGGCGAACCGGACGGGGGCCCACGGGGAGGTGCCGAGCCCGGCGGACACGTGCAGCCAGGACTGCGGCTGTGCCGGCTCAACCGGCCCGGCTGGATGCTGGGACAGGCCGCTGACCCGCTCCGGATCGATGCCGCAGTTGGTCACCAGCGCCCCGTACAACGGGACCCGCAGCTGGCCGCCGTGCGTGTGCCCGGCCAGCAGCAAGTCGTAGCCGTCCGCGGTGAACTGATCCAGGACCCGGGGCTCCGGCGTGTGCATCACGCCCAGCCGCAGGTCGGCCGCGGGGTCGGTGGGCCCGGCGATGCTCTGGTAGCGGTCCCGCTTGGTGTGCGAGTCGTGCACCCC
>CAWFDX010000002.1:0-487665 GCA_963814645.1 uncultured Actinomycetes bacterium
GCAGTGACGTAGAAACCCGGAGACAAGATGGCTTCCTATTCGCACGCAACAGCTCGGACCAAGTTTGTAGAAGCAGAGGGCGCTCTTATCGCGTACTGCAGCTTCGGTACCGAAAAGCGAACGCCGCTACTTTTGCTGAATCACTATCGCGCCGGGATGGACCACCGGGACCCTCTTGTCCCCGAGTTCATGGCTCACCGGCAATCGATTGTGCTGCCCGCCGAAAGCGTTCGCGCGAACGTGCCTTCTGAGGCCACCCCGCTCTGTCTACGATCCGCCGCTTCGGCTAAGAGACCGGACCGCCGGGCGTGCCTATATCCCTAGAACTCGGCGTGATGATCCATCGATGCCGAAAAAGAAAAGGAGAAACGACTCATGACTGAGAAAGAACTCGAGGCAGCCGCCAGCGGGTTCCTGGACACGGCGTTCAACCTCGGCGAACCGGAGACGGCCGTCTCCGAGCACGTCGGCGGCAAGTTCGTCCAGCACAACCCCCAGGTCGCAGATGGAGCGGAGGCATTCATCGCGTTCGTCCATTCGATGCGAAGCCAGTCCCCTGAGATGCACCTGGACATAAAGCGCGTCATTACCCAGGGCCAGATGGTGGTGACGCACTCCCATCTGACGCTCACGCCAGGCGAGCCAGGGCTGGCGCTCGCCGACTTCTTCCGTTTCCAGGAGGGCAAGGTGGTCGAGCACTGGGACGTCATCCAGAACATCCCCGATACCTCAGCCAACCCCAATGGCATGTTCTGAGCATGCCAGAGGCCCAGCGCTCCGCGACCGGCCGGTTTGTGAGCAGGCCGCACCCGGCCTGCTCGCTGCCGCCGCGGCGCGTCTGGAGCGCTTCCCGGGACACAGGCCGTGACCGCGCTCGGTCCACAGGAAGCGGCGACGGGCCGGCCCGCCCG
Source organism: uncultured Actinomycetes bacterium (assembly GCA_963814645.1). Taxonomy (GTDB): domain Bacteria; phylum Actinomycetota; class Actinomycetes; order Streptosporangiales; family Streptosporangiaceae; genus RYN-230. Next base: position 912 of record CAWFDX010000002.1, read on the forward strand.
CGATGGCCTGTCCAGACCCGATAGCGGCGCCCGGCTGCCTGGCCACGCGGACGGCGACAGCACCCACGTCCGGGTCCAGGTCCTGACCAACGCCCGCGCCTGGACCGGGACAAGCAGCTGCCCGTGATCCGCCAGCTCACCGCCATCGTGGCTGCTGCTACCGGGATCCCTCGCTGGCCGACCGCGCCTGGGCCCTGCCCACTGAAGGCCCCGACGGCGGATGGGGCCTGGCCGGCCACGCCAACATCAACGCCGAGCTCGCCCAGGGCCGCCCGCGCCGAGATAGCGAGCCTCCAGCCCGGACCGGCAACTGACAACCAGACCCGCACAGGAAGGCAACCCACATGACCACGACCACCAGCAACGACCGCACGGTGCGATACTCGGAGCTTCCGAACACACTGGTCAGTGCCGCGAACGGCATTGACTACGCGTACCGCGACACCGGGCCCGGCGACGGGGTGCCGCTGGTCCTGCTGCAGCACTTCCGCGGGAATCTCGACAACTGGGACCCCGCTCTGATCGACGCGCTGGCCTCAGATCGCCGCGTCGTCACCTTCGATTACCCGGGAGTCGGCGGCTCCACCGGGGAAACAGCACACACCGCTGAGCAGATGGCGCACGAGTCCATTGCGTTCATCGAGGCCCTGGACCTGGGCCCGGTTGACCTGCTCGGCTTCTCCATCGGCAGCTTCGTCGCCCAGCAGATCGCGTTGACCAGGCCCGCCATCGTACGCCGGGTGGTCCTGGCGTCCGCGGCGCCGCAGGGCGCCGCCGGCATGCACGGGTGGGCGCCGGAGGTCATCGGCGCCATCGGCAAGCCGCAGACCAGCCCCGAGCAGTACCTCGACGTCTTCTTCGCCCGGTCGCCGGCCAGCCGGAGAGGCCGGCCAGCAAGCCCTGCAACGCATGTACGCAAGAACCGAGGACCGGGACGCTGAGACGACCTGGGCGACACGCGAAGCGCAGTATGACGCGGTCTGCACCTGGGGGATTCCCGATCACGCGCTGCTGCAGCGGCTCAGCGGCCTGCAGATGCCGGTGTTCGTCGCCAACGGCGACAGCGACCCGATGATCCTGCCGCACTACTCCTACCTGCTGGCCGGCCTAATCCCCCAGGCTCAGCTGAAGATCTACCCCGACTCGGCACACGGATTCCTGTTCCAGCACCACGCCGAATTCGCCGCCGACGTCTGCGCCTTCCTCACCGACACGGGCCAACCGGACCGGAACACCACCTGAACGCCGACGGGAACGTGCCCTCGCATCGACCATCACACGCAAAGGAGATTAGTTATGCCCGCCTCAGCCGGATCTGTCATCAAGACACAGGTCAAAACGATCGACGGCCTGTCGATCCGCTACGCCGAAAGCGAGCCGCGCGACGTATCGGCGATCCTGCTCAGCCCATGGCCTGAAAGCCTCTACACCTTCGAGCAGATGTGGTCACGCCTGGCCGAGCACGCCCATCTGGTCGCGATCGACCTGCCCGGCTTCGGACACTCCCAACGGCGCGACGAACTCCTCAAATCATCCACGATGGGCGAGTTCGTCGCGCACGCCGTCGAGGCGTTCGCGCTGACCCGGCCGCATGCCGTTGGTCCCGACATCGGCACATCCACGCTGCTGTTCACCGCCGCGAACCATCCCGGCCTGCTGCGCAGCCTCGCGATCGGCAACGGCACCGCAGCAGTGCCGATCCAGATCGGGTCCGTCCTCAAGGACGCCGTCGAAGCACCGGATCTCGATGCGCTCCGCCAGATCGACCCGCATCAGGGCGTCGAGTCGGTGCTTGCCTTCGTCGAGCACTACAAGCTCCCTGAGCACGTCCACCAGGACTTCCTCGAAAGCTACGAAGGAGACCGGTTCGCCGAATCGATCCGTTTCGTCCGCTCCTACAAGGACGAGCTGCCGGTGCTCCGCGACCTTCTGCCGCAGATCGAGACGCCCGTCCAGATCATCACTGGGGACCACGACCCCGGCGTCCTGCCGGTAAACGGCGAGTACCTGCATGAGCGCCTGCCGCACAACAAGCACGATTACCTCAACGCCGGCCACTTCGCCTGGGCGGACGCCGCCGACGACTACGCCCGCCTGCTCATCGACTGGTGGGACGGAGGCTACGAGCGAGTCTGAACCACGCGAAGCGAGAGGAAGGAGGCTGGCCGTGGACGGATCAGAGCTGGTTTCATTCTCATGCCTATCGTCATCCCGCTATTCCTGGCCCTCGGGATAGCCGCTCCGTATATCGCGGACAGCCGCGCGAACAAGCGCCGGCGCGCCCATAAGAAAGGAAAGATGACACCATGACACTCGTTAGCTTCGAGGCTGCCCTGGAACGCGCGGACGAGCTTGAACTTACCACGACTGGCCGGGTTACCGGCAAGCCAATCTCCTGTCCAGTGTGGTTCGTCAGGCGCGGCGAGAAGCTGTACCTGGTCCCGGGAGACGGAACGGACAGTCAGTGGTATAGGAACCTGCTCAAGACGCCCGCAGTACGCCTGTCCGCCCGCGGCGCCCAGTACAGCGCGATCGGCACGCCGGTCACCGACGCGAGCATGTTCGCACGGATACTTGAGTATTTCCGCGCCAAGTACGGAGCGAAAAACGTGGGCTCGCTCTACCCGCACCCGAACGTAGCCGTTGAGATACCTCTCGCGTAATGGCTGAGTTCACCCATGACGCAGCACCACACCCCCCGAACGCCGCCCCTCGAGGGGCTTATCATTACCATTCTGGGCGGCACCGGCGAACAGGGACGCGGGCTGGCCCGCCGGTTCGCGATAGCCGGGCACCCCGTAGTTATTGGTTCCCGCAGCTACGACCGGGCCCGCGCCATCGCCCAGGAGGCTGGGCATGGCATCTGCGGGCTGGCCAACCGCGACGCCGCCCGCGAGGCGAACCTGGTGATTGTCACGGTCCCCTACGAGGGCCACAGCGGGTTGCTGGCCGGCCGGGCGGCCGAACTTGCCGGCAAGATCGTGGTCGATTGCGTGAACCCGCTCGGCTTCGACCAGGGTGGCGCGTACCCGCTGCCGGTTCCCGAGGGCAGCGCGGCGCAGCAGGCTGCCGCCCTGCTACCCGGCAGCAGGGTGGTGGCGGCGTTCCACCATGTGTCAGCCGTTCTGCTGCTTGACCCTGAGGCGGAAACCCTTGACCAGGACATCTTGGTGCTCGGCGACGACCGGGCCGCCACCGACTTGGTGCAGGCGCTGGCCGCCCGGATTCCGGGGGTACGGGGCGTGTACGGGGGCCGGCTGCGCAACTGCCGCCAGATCGAGTCACTCACCGCGAACCTGGTGTCCATCAACCGCCGCTACAAGGCGCATGCCGGCCTGCGCATCACTGATATCTGAAGTTACCGGCAGACCGCATGACATTACTCAGCCGACAGCGAGGACCATGCCGATTACCCCTAACCTGATCAGGAAGTTCTCATCTGGATCTGAGCCGTATTTCGGAGTGGCCCCACTTGGTTCCGTTTCCGGGGTGGGCGTGACGGCTTACGGTGCGTGCGCGCGCATGCGTATCCAGGCCAGCCCGGCCGCCAGGGTCCCGCCCGGCGTAGCCATCGACTACCAGCAAGGTCCTGGAATTAGGAGAGACCAATCAGCGACGAGGACGGTATCCGCCGGACAATCGCGAAATACTGCCAGCTGTTTGATTCCAAGAAGTGGGATGAACTAGCGGGGATATTTGCCGAGGATTCCTCGGTGACGTCGCGCAGGGGCACAATCCAGGACAGGGCGAACGTGATCCGTGATCTTCAGAGCGCGATGACCGGTGATTATCACGGCACGCTGTTTACTGCCAATACCTGGATAATGGTCGAGGGTGACACGGCGAGTGCCGTATCCGATTTCCTGGAAGTGGAAGACACCAGGATAGTGGCGACCGGAACGTATCACGACACCTTCATAAGATCGGGCGATTCATGGCTCCTGGCGAGCAAGGAGATCCGCCTGAAGTAATGCAGGAACGGCTCGGACAACCACTGGCTCCGGCATGAAATAAAGGCACATGCCGGGGAGTCCGTCCTGAGTTTGGTCACCGGCCTGCGGAGCGATTATCAACGGCGCGCTGACCTGGGGTGATGGGTGCGGCAGAGGCGTTTCTGAGGCACTAGCTGGTGCCCTACGGTTGGCCCGTGGCGTGGATTCGGCGGGTGCGGACGTCCTCAGGGGCGACGGCGGTGCAGATCGCTGAGTCGGCTGGTGGCCGCCGGCGGGATTATCGCGCATGTCGGCTCGGCGCATACCGAGGCTGAGCTCGGGTTGCTGGTCGAGCGGGCCCGGGCGCTGCTGCGGGATCCGGGACAGGGCGAGTTCGAGCTGGGGATCGAGCCGGTGGCGGCGAAGACGCCGCTGCTTGCCCCGGCTGGTGGTGACACGCTCTTCGGTGACCCGGTCACCATGACACGCAAGCGCGTGACGGCCGCCGCCCCGCGGGTGATCTCGACCTCGTCGCGGGTGCTGTATGACGTTCTGGCCGGGGTGTTCACCTCCCTCGGGTTCGACGCGCTGGGAGACGACGTGTTCCGGGACCTGGTTATTGCCAGGATCGTGGAGCCGACCTCGATTCTGGACACAGGGCGGGTGCTGACCGATCTGGGCCGCAGGCCGGTGAGCGAGAAGACGATGCGCCGCACTCTGGACCGCTGCGGCAAGGACGGCTACCGTGACCAGCTCGCCGCGCTGTGCTTCGCCCGCGCGCGGGCCGGCGGCGATGTCTCCTTGTGCCTCTACGACGTGACGACGTTGTATTTCGAGGCGGAGAAGGAGGACGACCTGCGCAAGGTCGGGTACTCCAAGGAGCGGCGGGTCAACCCGCAGGTCGTGGTCGGGCTGCTGGTCGACCGGCACGGCTTCCCGCTGGAGATCGGCTGCTTCGAAGGGTCCAGGGCCGAGACGCTGACGCTGCTGCCGGTCATCCGCCAGTTCCAGGCCCGGCACGGCATGGAGGGCATGGTCGTGGTCGCCGACGCGGGCATGCTGTCGGCGGCTAACCTGCGCGAGCTGGACGAGGCCGGGCTCGGGTTCATCGTCGGCTCCCGCACGACGAAGGCGCCGGTCGACCTGGAGTCCCACTTCCGGTGGCATGGCGACGCTTTCACCGACGGGCAGGTCATCGACACCCTCACCCCGCGCGCCGGCAAGAACACCGAGAACAACGTCGCGCTGAGGGCCGAGCCCGTCTGGAACCGTAACAGCCATTCGTCGTCGTGGCGGGCGGTGTGGGCGTACTCCGCCAAGCGCGCCGCCCGTGACAACAAGACCCTCAACGCTCAGGAGAACCGCGCCCGCGCCGTCGTGGACGGGGACAAGACAGCACGCACACCCAGATTCGTGACGATCAAGGGCGACGCCCGGACCCTGGACGAAGCCTCGCTCGCGCGGGCTCGCAGACTTGTCGGCCTCAAGGGCTACGTCACCAACATCCCCGCCACCGTGATGACCCCAGACCAGGTGATCGGCTCCTACCACGACCTGTGGCACGTGGAAGCAGTCCTTCCGGATGACTAAGACCGACCTCGCCGCCCGGCCCATGTTCGTGCGCACCAAAGACGCGATCGAAGCGCACCTGACCATCGTGTTCACCGCCCTCGCCGTGGCACGCACCGTGCAGCACCGCTCGGGCCTGGCCGTGCGCAACGTGGTCCGGCAACTCCGGCCCCTGCGCTCAGCGACCATCGCGATCAACGGCGCGACACAGACGTTCCCGCCCGCCATCGATCCCGATAAACAGGAACTTCTGGACACGCTCATCACCGGAGATTCAAGGCACTAACGAAAAGACCAAACTCAGGTGGAAGTGGAAGACACCAGGATAGTGGCGACCGGAACGTATCACGACACCTTCATAAGATCGGGCGATTCATGGCTCCTGGCGAGCAAGGAGATCCGCCTGAAGTAATGCAGGAACGGCTCGGACAACCACTGGCTCCGGCATGAAATAAAGGCACATGCCGGGGAGTCCGTAGGAGGAGGCTGAACTATGGAGATTGAGGGATCGGTCGCGCTGGTGACGGGCGCGAGCCGGGGAATCGGCCTGGCGTTCGCGCGCGCCCTGCTGTCCCGCGGCGCCGCCCGGGTGTACGCGGGCGTTCGGCGGCCCGAGGACTTCCATGAACCTGGAGTGGAGCCGCTGCTCCTTGACGTCACCAATCATCAGCACATCGAGGCCGCTGCGTCAACAGCTTGCGACGCGAGCATCGTCATCAATAACGCCGGAATTATTGCCGGCCCGGAACTGCTGCACGGCTCTTTGGACGGGGCGCGTCGCGAAATGGAGGTCAACTATCTTGCCCCATGGGCACTGTCGCGTGCGTTCGCGCCGGTCCTAGCCGCCAACGGCGGCGGAGTGCTTGTGAACATGCTCTCCGCGGCCTCGTGGAGAGCTAACATCCGGTTGCCTGGTTACGCGGCATCCAAGGCTGCCGAATGGTCCCTGACCAACGCTCTGCGGATCGGTCTGCGGGAGCAGGGAACCGAGGTCGTCGCGGTCCACGTGGGCTACGTGGACACCGATGCCACCAAGGGACTTGACGTCCCTAAAGTCAGTGCAGCGGAGGTCGCCGAGAAGACTATGGACGCGATCGTGCGCAACGATTCCGAGGTACTCGTCGATGAGGCCGCCAAGCGGGTCCGTTCTCTGCTGTCCGGTCCCTTGGATGTGATGTATCCCGCGCATTGAGCATCAGGACGCTAGCGCGAACGCGGCTATGACTTGGAAATCATGGATGGCAGTATGACCAGGGCAGAAAAATTCGTGCAGTGGCGGTCCGGAGGTTCGGCGAGTCCGCTTTGATGACGGACTTGCCTGCTCCCGGTGCGGAGGATTCGGTCCTGATACGAGTCAGCTATGCCGGCGTCAATCCGGTGGACTGGCAGCTTGTCGACCAGCTGACCCCGAACTCGCCTTTCCCTTTCGTTCTGGGCGTCGATGTAGCCGGGTTGGTCGAGCACGTTCCAGCCCAGGAAACCAGGCTTCACGTCGGCGACCGGGTTTTCGGGATGGCACGCACCCACGGGTCGTACGCCGAGTACACCGCGGTGCCGACGGGCGGGCGGACAGAGCCGCTGGCGCGCATTCCTGACAGCGTTCCCGACGATCAGGCCGCCGCCCTTCCGGTGGCGGCGATAGCCGCGCTGGGTTCGCTGGAACTCCTCGCCCTCGCTCCCGGCCAGCGCCTAGTGGTGATGGGGGCAGCCGGCGGAGTCGGAGGTTACGCGGTTCAGATGGCTGTGGCTCGCGGAGCGCGTGTCATCGCGACCGTGCGCGGAGACGTCGACGCCAGCGAAGCGCACCGACTGGGTGCCGAGGACGTCTACGACGTCGACGCCATAGACGCTGTCCACGCACTGCGAGAGTCCCACCCGAACGGCGTCAACGCAGTCCTCGACATTGTCAATGGGCCCGCCGGGATCAAGCGAGACGCGGAGTTCCTCAAGCGCGGCGGCAGGCTCGTCTCCACCACGTTCACCGCAGACGTGGACTGGTTCGCCGAACGCAAGATCTCGGCATACAACATCGTCGGGCACACGACTCCCTTCGGCGGTACGCCTAACCCACGGCAATCGCCGCATGGACTCGACGAGATCGCCCGGATGCTGGCCGCGGGAACAATCACGTCGCGCATCCGCACAACAGTACAACTCGGCGATGCGCCAACCCTGCTCACGACGCTCCGCACCGGCGGACTATGCGGCAAAGCAGTCGTCCGATTGCATTGACTCGATCGTCACAAGCAGATCACAGTAGCGGGAGACCGCCCATGCTCATAGCAAACCTGGCGGACCCGGCGACCCACTCCCGACGTCGAGCCGGATTCCCAAGTCGTGCACTTCATCGCCTCCGCACCGAGACGCAAGAAATCGCAGAGTGCTTATAGCCGCACGAACCAGGGCGGACTCCCTCGTTGCCCTTGCCTGCCAGCAGCTTGAAGAGCAGCCAGACCGGCAGTTCACCCCGCTCACGGATCCGCAAGGTCCCTACCGCATAACGGTCGTCAGCACGGGCCATGCCACCCCATACCGCGATGCTGACGAACTCATCGCGTCGGTGTCGCCACCCGGACTCTGGAAGTCATGACTTCACCTGCGGACCGTGCCCACCTTTTGCTCAGCGGCGAGACAGGCGGCGTGTACTACGCTTCCGGGCGGTGCACGATCTCATCGGCCACGTCGCGACCGGGTACGGCTTTGACCGGGGCGGCGAGTACTCAGCCTGGCTCGTGCAGCGCACCCTCTACACAGGACTTGCCCGCTGGGCTGCCGCTACGGAACTGCACGGGGAGATCAGCGCACATCCCTACTCGGCGACGGTCGGGCTGCGCGTCGAGCCAGGCCCGGCCGATTCCGGACTCGAGTTCCGGCTGGACGTCAACCCGCGGCTCCTCCCCCTGTACATCTACAAGACCGCGGCCAGCTTCAGCCACGCTATGACGCAGTACATCGCGCTCGCGCTCGACCAGGGCCTGCACGGCTGGCGGGTCACCGACTGCATCGTCACGATGAACAAGTGCGGCCACTACATCGGCGACGGCCCGGCCAAGCGCCAGCTGCCCACCCCCAGGACCACGGCCGCCGACTTCCGCAAACTGACGCCACTGGTCCTGATGAGAGCACTGGGCCAGGCCGGCACGGTCGTCTGCGAGCCCATGGCCAGCGTCCGCGTCGAGGTCCCGGCGGCCAGAACCGGCGCCGTGCTAGCCTGCCTGGCCAGGCTCGGCGCCGACGTGGACACGCCGCTGCCGCAAGGTGACCTGTCGATCATCTCGACCACGCTGCCGTCGGCCAGGGTAAGGAACCTGCAAGAGCAGATGCCAGGGCTGACCGCCGGCGAAGGCGTGCTCGAGGCCGGGTTCGGCGGATACCGGCCGGTACGCGGCCGCGTTCCAGCACGCTAGGACTCTCAGGGCTCAGGTCGCCATGCCGATCACCGGACAGAGCGGGCCGAACTCGCGGACGGCATCCGCGACGTGGCGGGCACCGACGGTCAGGCCATGATCAGCCTGACCATCTGGCAGTACGCCGTGGCGAGCCGGCCGCCTGCACGCTGAGCGGGCGCACACGCTGAGCGGGACAACTCAGGCGTGCGAAGCCGAAGACCCGGTGTCATGGCCCACGACCCGATGACGCAGAACACCCGGATCAGGGCGCAGAACGGGTCGCGTTGTCACCCTTCGGTCGGCGCGCATAGCGGCGGTTCACGTGCAGCTTCTTACGTCACGCTCGGTGTTCTGGTGGCGGTCCGTCTGGCCGGAGTCCGGCCAGACGGAGATGTGCCAGCTTGCCGGTGGCCTATCGGGCGGCTCCGGCGACGTAGGCCGCGACAATGTAAGTCCTGAGTTGGGCCAAATTAGCTGTCTCATCTGGGATGGTCGCGCGGCGTGAAAATCTGGGTTGTTGCCGGTCGCGGCGGGCTGGGGCTGCTGCCGTCTAGGCCGGGGTGGTGCCGCTGTGCGCGCGGGTGGACAGTGGGGCGGGCTGCCCGTGACGTCGGCGCACTATGGAATACGAACCCGTAATTTAGCCTGGCGCTGGGGTCTTGACCTGAGGGTCGCGCAGTGTTGCCTCGAGCACGCCGGTCAGTATTCCGGGCCTGGTGCCCGCCTACCGGGACCCCCGGGCAGCTCGCCGTGTCCCGATAGGCCAAGCCCAGGAGGTGGCCGCGGTGAGCAGACCGCAGGTAATCGACGATCAGGAACACGAGCGGGTCTTTGACCGGGTGGCCGCGGTCGATGTGGCCAAAGACACCGGGATGGTGTGCGCCCGCACCCCGCACCCGTCCCGGGCCGGCGCCCGGCGGGCCACCGTGTGGACGGTTAAGGCCCGGATGAACGCCATCCGCGCGGTGGGACGCCAGCTGCGCAAGGACGGCATCGAGATCGTCACGCTGGAGTCGACCAGCGACTACTGGCGGATCTGGTTCTTCGTCCTGGAGGCGTGCGGGCTGGCGGTGCAGCTGGTCAGCGCGGCCCAGGCCAAGAACCTGCCCGGCCTGCCCAAGACGGACAAGCTGGACGCGATGTGGCTGGCCCGGCTGACCGAGATGGGGCTGCTGCGCGCCTCGTTCGTGCCGCCGAAGCCGGTCCGGGACCTGCGCGATTACACGCGGGCCCGGGCCCGGCTCATTCACGAGCGCACCCGCTGCTGGCAGCGGCTGGAAAAGCTGCTGGAGGGCGCGCTGATCAAGCTGTCGAGCGTGGCGTCCAAGCTGACCACGCTGTCGGCGCAGGACATGATCAAGGCGATGATCGCTGGCCAGCGCGACCCTGAGGTCCTGGCCGGCCTGGCCCGCCGCACCATGAAGGCCAAGCACGATGCCCTCGTCGAGGCCCTGGACGGCATGTTCGATGACCACCACGGTGAGCTCGCCGCCTTGCTGCTGGACCAGATCGCCGCCCTGGACGCCAAGATCGCCCAGCTGGGCACCCGGGCCGCCGAGCTGACTGCAGCCATGCCCGGAGCCTGGGGCATTGACCCGGACGGCACCACCGGGCCCGGCGCCGGAACCGGCCCGGGCGCCCCGGTACTGAACGCGGTGGCCCGGCTGGCCGAGATCCCCGGCCTCAGCCCCGACCTGGCCCGGGCCATCATCGCCGAAACCGGCCTGGACATGTCCCGGTTCCCCACCGCCGCCCACCTGGTGTCGTGGGCCGGGCTGTGCCCCTCAGCCCGCCAGTCCGGCCCCCGGTCCCGGGGCGGGAAGAAAGGCCAGGGCGATACCTGGCTGCGCGGGGCCCTCGGCCAGGCCGCGAACAATGCCGCCCGCACCGCCACCTTCCTCGGCGAGCGCTACGGCCGGATCGCCCGCCGCCGCGGCAAGGCCAAGGCGCAGGTCGCGGTCGCCCGCTCCATCCTGGTCATCATCTGGCATCTGCTCGCTGACCCGGCCGCCCGGTTCACCGACCTCGGCGCCGGCTACTACCAGGCCCGCACCGATACCGACCGCAAGCTCCGCAACCACATCCGGCAGATCCAGGCGCTCGGCTTCACCGTCGCCCTCACCAAGGCTGGATAACCCATACCGCTGTTGACCAGGCCCGATCACCCCACCAGGCCCGGGCCCGCTGCCGCGCGCCCATTTCCGCTGGGTGATTTTCCGGTCAGTGCGGACCCCAGCACACGGTGGAGGCTGTCGAGTGCGGGTGGGTGGTCTGCGTTGTCGATGGAGCCTGCATCGACGGTGAGCGCTGCCCGGTGACAAGCGGTTATCCATCGGGTACAGGTGCGTCGCGGCGATCGATCCGCCCTGGGTAGCCGCCCGGCACTGAACTGCAACCTGCGCCCCTGCCATGCGGCACGGGCGGTTCAGCGGATTCCGGCCCGCCGAAGGCGTTCATGGGCTTCGTCTTGGGTCAGGCAGGTTACTGGCTGTCCGGCGGCGTGCTGCTGCTTGGCGTCGTACGCTCTCGTCCAGACGCCTGCGGCCCAGCAGCGCTGCAATTCGCCGGGGCTGAAGGGCCGTCCGCGGGCGGTGGCGTAGGCGTCGAGGAACTCGCGGGTCTCGGTCACGGTGGGCAGCGCTGGGTACAGGTAGATGGCCGCAGCCAGTCCGGCGATGACCGCTTCGCTGCCGGCGATCAGGCTGTCCCAGTCGTAGGCCACCAGCAGCCGGTTGCCGTCCCAGCGCAGGTTGTCCGTTATCCAGTCACCGTGCCCGATCACGGCCTGGTCCTGGTCTTCGCGCAGGTTTTGCCGGGCGGCCTGGCCCGCCGCATCGATCCAGCCCGGCCCATCCACCTGGTTCAGGTCCACGTCCAGGTCCTCGGGCCAGGGCCACAGCCCGCCCTGGTCGTGGTTCCATGCTGCCCACGGCGGCGCGGGCGCGAGCGAGGGCATCTGTTCAGGCCGGGGAGCCAGGTGCACCAGGTGCGCGAGCGCTGCGGCAAAGGGCTGGGCGGTGCGGCCCGAGCCGGGCAGCACAGCCCCGCCCGGGACGTAGCTCTCGGCGCTGGCCTCATGCTCACCCAGCGGTGCCGGGCCAGCCAGCGGCTGCGGACAGGGATACCCCGAATCGAACAGGTGGCGCTGCACCTCGGTGCACGCAGTGAGCCGCGGCGCGGCGGGGCGGACCCGCACCACGACCTCACGCCCGTCGGCTAGCCGTGTTCCCATCACGCGGGTAAGGTGCCCGGTCCGGAACAGCTCGCTTTCCGCCGGACTGCCCAGATGCAGCCCGCACCACGTGGCCAGGCCCGCCGCATCGACCACAGGCAGTTCAAATGCCATCTCGCCATTCTCATCGAACCCTCGCACCACGGGAGCCCGATGTGCTCGATGACCGCGACCCGCGCCCCGCCGCAGTTCAGGGCCTCGCGGCACCGATCACAGCCGAATCTTGGCCCAAGCCGGGTCGAGCGCTGCATGAACGGCCGACCAAGAGCCGCGGTCGGCGCGCAGATCGGTTTTCTTACCTCACGCTCGGTGCTCTGGTGGCGATCCGCCTGGCCGGTGGACGGCCAGGCGGAGATGTGCCAGCTTGCCGGTGGCCTACCGGGTGGCTCCGGCGACGTAAGCGGCGGCAATGTAGGTGGCGTGGCGGTCCAGAGAGGTCCTGGCCCGGTCATATCTCATCGTGGTGCGTGGGTCAGCATGGGAGGCGGCTTCCTGGACATCCCGCAGCGGCACCCCGGCATCCAGCGCCGCGGTGATGAACGCGTGGCGCAGCGTGTGAGGCCCGACGGGCTTGGTGATCCCGGCCCGCCGGGCGACGCAGTGGACGATCCGCCCGGCGCCTGCCGGTCCAATCGGCGGCCATCGGCGGTGAGGAAGATCGGTCCTTCGGTGCGTTCGCCGATGGCCAGGTCGATCGCGCGGGCGGTGCGCGGTGCCAGTGGGATCGTGACCACCTTCCCGCCCTTGCGGGTGAACCAGCTGGCGAACTGGCGCAGGTCCAGCTCATACGCCTGGCGGGTCAGGCCGCTGTATGCGGCCAGGAACCCGGCTAACGCCAGGACGCTCGGCATTGGTGAACACCGGCGCGACGGGGACGAGAGCGGCGGACGGGATCGTGGTGGCCATCAGGCACCTCCGGGGACTCAGGCTGAGACCAAGATGCTGGGCCAGCCGAGGCCCCAGCAGACAACGAGAACCCCACCGTAAGACGACCCTGGCAGTGACCCCAGGTCACAACCGACGTCGCGCTGCAACGAGGCCAGCCGACGCTCCCGAGCGATGCTCTTATGTTTGTCAAGGCATCCTCGGTTTCGGCTGTGTGGCCAGTGATGTGCCGGTGCTGGTGCGGACAAGACAGGGAAGGGTCGCTCCGGGTGGAGCACAAGCTCTTATGAGGTCACGCGCAGCAGCTCAGTGAGGGTCCGGGAACGGCCGACGAATCGTTCGAAGGCCAGCAGGTGCGGCAGCCGAATATTGGGTCAGGCCGTCCCCGGGGTATTTGGCGTCAGCCGGCGGCGCGCAGGTGCGGATATACCTCGCGGGCGACGTAACGCTTGAGGCAGCGGATGATCTCGGCCTTGGATTTTCCTTCTGCGGTGCGGCGTTCGACGTAGGCGCGGGTGGCCGGGTCGGAGCCCATACGGGTGAACACAATCCGCCACAGGGCATGGTTGGCCTGGCGATCGCCGCCGGGGTTGAGCCTGTGACGGACGGTCTTGCCCGATGATGCCGGGATGGGGGCGGCGGCGCACAGGTGCGCCCAGGCGGCCTCGCTGCGCAGCCGTTCGGGATGGTCTCCTGCCGCGATGAGCAGCAGCGCCGCGGTGTTGGGGCCGATCCCGTAGAGCGCGAGCAGGCCGGGAGCGTGCGCGGTGACGAGGGGGACAATGAGCTCGTCGAGGCGCTCGAGTTGGCCGTCGAGGAACTCGGCGCGCCGTCCCAGTTCCCGCAGCGCGACGCGGGTGGCGTAGCCGGCCACGTCGCCGGGGCGCGGCCGCAGTGACGCCGTCCCGGCCATCAGGGCAGCCGCGGTGTGCTTGGCGAAGCGGGCCCGCAGGTCATCAGGCCCGGTCAGGACCAGCGCCCTGGCCTGGTTGATCGTCCGGGTGCGCTCTCCCGCGGCGCTGCGCTTGGCGACCATCAGGGCACGGACCGCCTCGACGGTGCCGTCCCGGCCCTTCGGCGCGCCGCGGGCCCGGCCGGACTGGGCGGCCCGGGCGGCGCTGACCGCGTCGAGGGGATCGGACTTGCCCTGACGGCGGCGGTCCTGGCGGTCGGAGCGGTCGACCTCGACGACCCGGACCCCGGCTGCTGTCACGTGCCGGGCCAGGCCCGCCCCGTAACTGCCGGTCCCTTCGATCCCGACCAGGCAGACGGTCCCGAACCCGCCTAGCCAGCCGAGAAGGCCGGCGTAGCCGGCCGGGGTGACCGGGAACTCCCGGACGCCCAGCAGCCCCCCGATGGGATCGAGCGCAGCGGCGACGTGCACGTCAGCGTGGGTGTCCACGCCGCCCGTGATGGCGGGTGTCTCTACGATGGTCAATGCCATCCCTTTTCTCAGGTTGAAGGGGTGGCACGCACCCGCTGGCCGTCGGACCTGTGAACCCCGGCCTCTCCACAGGACGGGCAGATCAGACCGGCAGCGCCGGTGGGTGCCAAAGCCTGGGGCCCGGCCGACAGATCGTCTCGCAGGACAGCACGAAGCGGCGTCAGCCGAATCGGAGGTCAGGCCGGGACCCAGTGCCCCTGACCCTAGCCCTCACCGAGCCACAGTCGGGGAAGCCGCGCCAGAAGCACTGTTCACACTCTCCCTGCACTGTTCACACTCTCCCTGCCGACTATGTGCCGTGCATCGAGCGAGCGTCCGGTGCGATCGGATTGCACAGAACGCCTTGTTCTGGGTCGTCACGACTGCGAGAGACGGTTTTGAGCTCGCCAGGTTTGATGCACACCTGAGCCTGTGCGGGTTTTTCAGCCCGTAAAGGTCTCGACGGCTCGGATGAACCTCGCTGCGTCCTGGAACAAGAAGGCGTGGCCGGCATCGTCAAAGAGAAGCAGTTTCGCGCCGGGCACGCTGCGGGCGAGGAGGCGGTCGTTGGCCGTCCCGATGAACTGATCGCGGGTTCCGTCGGCGACCAGCGTGGGCACCCGGAGATCTCCCACCAGCCGGCCCGCTGCGTCCTGTCCTGCCAGCCATCGCTGAACTGCGCGGACCTGGCTGCGAGATGTGGCGGCGGCGGGTACCCCGTATGAGCCTGGGTACTGCTGGATGGCGTTGAGGTAAGCCCTGGCTGCGGCGGCTTGATCCTTCGGGAAGAGCTGAGCCACTTGCTTCGCGGGGTTGAGGTCGAACACGGTGAGGGTGTAGGGCGGGAGGGGCCGTGCCTTCCCGGTCCCTACTGCGGTAGCGGCCAGGATAAGCCGGCTTACCTGGGCCGGATGGCTGACAGCCAGATCCTGCGCGATCATGCCACCCATGGACCATCCGAGCGCGGCCGGGCGGCGTAGCCGAAGTGCGGAGATCAGAGCGCTCGTCTGGCTGGCCATGGCTGTGATGCTCAGCAAAGCCGGCGCCGGGACCGCAGAGGTCCGGCCGACCCCAGCGTTGTCGAAGACCACAACTTTGTGATGGGCGGCCAGGGCGTCGACGAAACTCGGCGGCCAGCCGTCCATGGATGCACCCCCTCCCGTGATGAGCAGCAGCGCGGGCCCGCTGCCCAGCTCGCGGTAGGCGACGGTCCCGTCAGTGGTGCGGACGACACTGATGGGTGCAGTCAGTACATCCGGGCCGCTGCCAGACCCGCATCCCGCCAGAGCCGCCGCCGCGCCGCACACCGCCAGCATCGCGCTGACCGGGAACCTCATGTGCTCCGCCCAGGCCGGCATAATGACCACCTACTTCCTGGACGAGCAGCTCTGGCCGCCATCTTGACTTCTGCATGCGGCCGTTGCCTGACGTTCTCAAGATATATCTCCTTCACGCGGATAACAAGATATATCTCGTTCTTAGGCCCCGATTAGGCCGCGGAAGCGAATCCTCAGCATCAATAACCACATATCGAACCAACCTGAGCCGTGGGATCCAGGGACCGTTCTCTTGCGCACGCCCGCGCTGCATTTCTTGGCTGACCGGACCGGGCGGTACCCATGGCGCGGGCAGTCCGCACAGGGTGGCATCGGGATCTAACCCGAACAACTCCGCCGCGTGCACGCCGAGCACCCGTTCCTTCACTGCATCGGTCAGCTCGGGATGGCCGTCGCGGTCCCTGTCGGCTGCCCGATGTAGCACAACCTCCGTCAGCCGAACCTCACCAGGGGCGGCCGCCGCCGACATGAACTCGCCGGCCAAGACGGGCTCACCTCGGCCGCGTCCGTCATCCGGCTGCTCGTAGCCGCCCTCCGCGTCACAACCAGCGGCACCTGACCGGCGACCGCGCCGAACATCCCGTAATGGAGCGGTCCGAACGGTCACGCTCACACGCTGACCGGCGAGCAGATCGGCGGCTACGTGTGCGGATTCGGTGCGGTGAAAGAAGACAGAGAGGCCGCCCGGCTGGATAAGCGCCGCATGGTGGAGTGGCGTGGTGACAACGTGTCACGCTCGCCAGACTCCGTCTGGGGAGGTTCCCGGTCAGCCCTCGGCGGGTGCGGCGCGTCAAGAGGTTCCCATGGGTGTTGGTGCCCGGCGTGCCGGGCGGTTTCCTCGGTCATGTGCAAGCTGATCCAGCGCAGGGTCGGCGTCTGGTCCGGTGAGCGGAGACGTTGTCTTCCATGCACGATCGCCCGCTGCCGTTCCTTGCTGCTGTTCGCGTCGCCGTGGGCCGCCGGTCAGTGCGCGGGATGTGACTGGCGCTCGATCTCGCGTTTGATCTGGCTCTCTGAGAGCCTGATTGAGAACTGGCTCGCTGCAGGCCGGGACGCGTCTGGATCTTTGGGATGCAGCGCGGCGTGTCGCTGATGTGACGTAAGAGGCCCCTGGTAATCGCATGGGTGTCGAATCCAGCGCGATGCCAGGAGCCTTGCGTGCCGTTCTACCCTGCCGCCGATGACGATGTCCACTCAGTCCCGGGCGCGGTGGCGTGCCGGTGCTGCCGGGGCGGGGCCTCCCGCAGTACCCGGGCCCGCCGCTATCCCCCGGACATGAGCGAGGCGCAATGGGCGGTGTGCGAGACGTCGCTGCCGGCCCCGGCGTGGCTGGCCGGGCGCGGCGGCCGTCTCGCCAGCTGGTGCATGGGCGACATCGTGGACGCGATCCGCTGCCTCACTCACAACGGGCCGGTGTGGCGGGCGCTGCCCGCCGGCTTCCCGCCCGCAGGGACGGTGTACTGGTGGGCTGGCAAGTGGCAGGCGGACGGGTCCACCGCCCGGATGCATGATGACCTGCGGGGCCGGGTCCGCGCCGCGGCCGGCCGGAGCCCGGCGCCGAGTGCGGCGATCACCGGTTCGCAGTCGGTGAAGGGCCCGGAGATGATCGGGCGTGCCCGCCGTGGCTACGACGCCGGGAAGAAGATCAACGGGACCAAGCGCCACATCGCCGTGGATACCGGCGGCTTACTGCTGACGATGCTGGTCACCGCCGCCTCGGTGCAGGACCGCGACGCTGCCAGACCGCTGCTGTGGAACCTGCGCTGCGCCTTCGCCTCGATCACGCTGGCCTGGGCTGATGGCGGCTACGCGGGCAAGCTCGTCACCTGGACCGCCGCCAGGCTCAAGCCGAACCTGACGCTGGAAATCGTCAGGCGGCCCGATGACCTGCACGCCTTCCAGGTCCTGCCCCGCCAGTGGGTCGTGGAGCACACCTTGGCGTGGATCACCCGCCACCGCCGCACCGTCCGCGACTACCAGCGGCTGCCCGCCCGCCACGAGACTTACCTCTACTGGGCGATGATCATCGTCATGACCCGGCGACCCGCCCGGGCCGCAGCCCAGCCGCAGGCCACCTAGACCGCTGTCCGGTGTACCGTCACAGCGTTCCGCCGGCCAGCCGCCCGTCAGGACGGGAACCCGGCCGCGCCCGGCATGTGGAGGCACCATGAGCGAAGGCTGCGTGTTCTGTGATCAAAGCTGGATGAGGGCAGCCGAGATCTTCATCGAGACCCCCCACTGCATCTTCGCCTCCACCAGGGACCCGGGCATCCGGGCCCGGGCCGGACTGGCGGAAGGCATCCTGCCCGGCTCCGGCGCCATCGTGCCCATCGCCCACCGGACGTCGGTCTTCGAGCTGACCCCCGCGGAATGGGCCGACACCCAGGACCTGCTGCTCCAGGCAAGGGTGGCGCTGCACGACCTGCTGGCCCCGGACGGCTACCTGCTCGGCTGGAACCAGGGCGGTACCCTGCATCCCCACATGCACGTCATCCCGCGATTCGACGACGAGCCGCTGTCTGACCGCTGGCTGCGCTCGGCGATCAACGTCCCCGAAAACAGACGGCCCGACCCATGGGCGCCCGGCAGCGGACGGGCATTCCCACATACCAGGTGAGCGAGGCGCCGGAGCCAGGTTTTCAAGCAGGCTCTGAGCTTGTCGTTTAACCTGCGCGTTGGCGTCGTGCCTTGAGCGTGAGGTCCCTCTTTGTCGTTTTGCCCACGTCATGGCGGGGTGCGGGCCGGCGGTTCTTTGAGCCTGGCGGGCGGCCGGGCCCGGGCTTGCCGGGTTTCGGCGCACCGGCCGGGCAGGGCAGGGTCGCGCGGATGTTCCTAAACCCACGGCGGACCCGGGCGGGGGTCAGCCGGCCCGGCGGGGCGGGCCGTTCCCAGGGCAGGCGCAGATCGCCGGCGAGGGGGCGGGCGAGACGGAGCTGGGCATGGCAGGCGAGGATGATCCAGGTCCACTGGTCCGCGGCGGCCGGGTCACGGAGTTTCGGGGTGGTCCAGCCCAGGACCTGTTTGAACATTCTGAAGGTGTGCTCAAGATCGAAACGGCGAAGGAACGCTTGCCAGCACCGGTCCACCTCAGCCGGGGTAGCGCCGGTGACTGAGCACCACAGCCACACGGGCTTGGGGTCGCGGTCACCGGGCAGGTGATCCACCTGCAGGCGGATCAGGGTTCCCTCGATCACCGGCAGCGAGCCATCGTGGCCCAGCCACGCGGAGCGGTGAGTCAGCCGGGGGTGCAGCCGGTCCCAGGCCTGCGCGGCCGCGGTGCCATACCGGGTGGTCTGCGTCGTCGTGGTCACCGCTGGGTCTGGCCAGGTGGCCGGGCCGGCCAGGGCGAACTCGCGGCCGTGCCGCGGCGGCCGGCCGTTGGTGCCGGGCTGACGCGGTGGGATGGGGAAGTGCAGCACCCGGTCGCTGCGCAGCCGCCCCAGGATCTCCACCGGCAGGCCGGTGAGCTGGTAGGCCAGCCGCATCGGGTCATACCCCGCATCGAAGATCACCAGGACCGGCGGGTCACCGTCGCGCCAGTGGCCCGCCTCGATCAGCCGGGTGATGACCTCCCGGACCTGCGCGGCGGTGACCTCGGCCACGTCGTCACCGGGGCCCAGCCGCACCGCGTCCAGCACTGCGGTCCAGGAGGTGCGGCCGGGCTCCAGCGCTGCGACCACCGAGTAGGGCCAGCCCGGGATCATCTGCGCCTGCCCCTTCCCCCGCCCATACACGTGGCAGAACAACCGGCCCGGGCTGGTGGCCGCACCGGGCCGCAGCCAGTTGCTCACGTCCACGGCCAGCATGAGCCGCCCATCCGCCGCCCGCGGTAACGGCAGCCCGGCCAGGCACCGGCGCAGCCGGGCAATATCGATCCGCCCGCAGTTCACCGCGTCATACAGGGCGCCGTGGCCACGGCGGTGCTCCGGCGTCAGCGACAAGCCGGCCAGGCACCTAACCGGGCCGCCCGCGCACAGCACCGCATCCGCCAGCTCGGACAGCTCATCGGCGCGGGCGGTCAGGCAGGCATGGAAATCCCGGCGGAACCGCGCCAGCACACCGAGCGCGACTGGCCCGGTACCGGCGTCCTCTGGCAAGCTATCCATCACGGCCTTCGTTCATGATCATGCTTCTTTGGCGAGAACACATGATCATGCGGAGGCCGTACTCACGCACCCGACACGCCGGTGCCACCCGGCAGAAGGCGCGCGAAACACCCAGGCCACAGCCGGGCAGGTTAAAGAACAAGCTGAGATGGGCCTGCGCAGGTAAACGCCCAGGCCAACGGCGATCGTCAGGAACGCCCATGCGATGGCCGGGTAGATGATCCAGATGTTCCAGACGTCATGAATCCCAGAACTTCGGCTGAATCCGTGGGCTGGCCACCCGCCTGCATTGTGGTACTCGGTGATGGCCCAGATGGTCGAGAGCACAAGCATGCCGACTGTGGAAATCGCCGTGGTGACCCAGTAATGCCGCCTGCGCTCGATTTGCTTGATCGCCTGCTGGCGGGCGAGCTGCTCGCTGTCCACCGGCGCATCAGCGTCAGTGCGAGCGGGCCGGTCGTTGGTGGTGTTCGCCATCTCGATCCCTCTTTCCCTGACTAACCACCCTCTTCGAGCTCGCCCTCTGCTTTGTGCCGGAGCTCCTGCCAGTACAGACACCGCCCGCGGTGGGAACTGGGCGGTGCCGCCAACTCTGGCTGCCCGCTGGAGCTGTATGACAGGCCAGTTCGCCCGGTTCCGAAAGCTCATGAGCGGGCCGAGCCCGGTGGCGGCATCGCCCGTGCTACCCGCCAGGAATCCCTGGCGCTGGCTTCGTGTTGGCACAGGTGTTCGAGGGGGTCATAACGTGATTAAGCTCAGGAACCGCAATGCCGACCCGGCGCCGGCACCGCCGTTGGAGGGACACGGGCCAGACAGGGCCGAGCGCGCCACATTCGCCGCAGGATGCTTCTGGGGTGTGGAGGCGGCCTTCCGCCAGATCCACGGAGTGCTGCAGACCGCTGCCGGCTACACCGGCGGCCACGTTCCAGACCCCACCTACGAACGGGTCTGCCGGCACCGCACCGGTCACGCCGAGGCGGTCGAGGTGTGGTTCGACCCGGCCCAGGTTAGCTATCCGGAACTGCTTGAAGTGTTCTGGCGGATCCACAATCCGACCACCCGAAACCGCCAGGGCTTCGACTTCGGCAGCCAGTACCGCTCGGCGATCTTCTACCATGATGCTGGCCAGCAGGAAGCCGCGATCGCATCACACGACGCCGCGCAGCAATCGCTGAGACGGCAAATCGTCACTCAGATCACCCCGGCGTCCGCGTTCTACCGGGCCGAGGACTGCCACCAGCGGTACCTCGAGAAGCATGGCCACCCCAGCTGCGCAGCCACCATCCGGTAAAAGGCCCCGGAGTGGAGCCAAGCGCAAATCAGCCTGTTCTGCGCGCCATCGGCAGTGATACCGGCCGATCGCCAAAGCGCACCGATCGGCGGTTAGCGCAGCTCAGCGATGCAGTGCATCGTCACTGAGCGTATCCGGGCGTACGGTTGTGACTTAGTGGCCGGCGATCTCGCCAGTGCGTTGCCCGCGCAGCGCACGGAGGTGGACGGCGGCCCAGGTGCGATAGGGCCGCCACGCCTGCGAGAGTTCGGGGAGGCTGCGGCCGGTGCCGTACTGCTCGGCGATCTCGGTGTCCAGCCGGCGTTCGTGATGAGGCAGCGCGTCGGGGGCGTTCGCGCCGCGGAGCACGACCAGTTCGGCAGCGAACGGGCCAAGTCCTTTGACCTGCTGCACGCGCTGGACGGCCTGGCTGGGGTCGATAGCGCGCAGCGCCGTCCCGTCCAGAACGCCGTCGAGGGCTGCCTCGGCGACCGCTCGCAGGTACTCACCTTTACGGCCCGGAAGATCCAGGTTGACCCGGGCCAGGGTGTGTGGCCGCGGGAACGCGCCATCCTCGCCGTGGCGGGCAGTCAGCTCAGCGCGCAGACGGGCGGCCTGCACGACGCGCAGCCGCTGCGACAGTACCGACCACGCCGCAGCCTCATATGGGGAATGGAAGCCGCACGGCCGCAGCCCGGGCAGTCGCGCCTGCGCGCCGGCGATCACCGGGTCACGGTGGCCCACCTCCGGCCAGCCACGCCCGTCAACGTCCAGCGCCAGGAACCGGCGCACCTGCGCAGCGGCAGCATCAAGGTCACCGTCGCCAGCCAGCGCAACCCGCGCGGCATCCCCGGCCTGGGTCACCTGCGCCTCGGCGCGATGCCAGTCACCCTCGACACAAAACACCGTGCGCAGCCCGGGCCCGGCCCGCCCGCCTGCCAGCGCTGCGGGAGTGAAGCCCTCCCAGAACCGCCGGCTGGTCTGCAGCGACCACGGGCCCACGACCTCGAACTCCGCCACACGTCCTGCCATCGCCTGCTCCGCTCGATTACCGATATCGCACAGTAGCCAACGGCACCGACACAAATACCAAGGCCGGTCGGCCCCTGGGTACCAACCGCCAGAGCGCTGATCAGCCCAATCTGTGCGACCGTCTGCCTCGCCGATCTTGACCGGCGCGGCCGATCAGATCGGCGGCACTGCGCGCGCCCGCTAGGCTCTGGTTGTGAGCCCGGTCGGCATCCCCGGCGCGCGGCAGGTATGGGCCCGCAGGCTGCTGCGCTGTGGTGTGGCCGCGGGTCCTGTCTTCGTTACGGTGTTCCTGCTCGAGGGTGCTGCCCGGGACGGTTACCGGCCGCTGCGTCACCCGGTCAGTTCGCTGGCGCTTGGGCCGCGCGACTGGCTCCAGACCGCAAACTTCGCGGTGGCCGGGGCGTTGTTTCTGGCCGGGGCCGCAGGCCTGGCGCGTGCTGGTGACCGGGAGCCCAGCGGCCGGGCGGCAGCGGTGTTGATCGGCACGGCGGGCGCGGGGCTTATCGGCTCGGCCGTTTTCACCACTGACCCGGTCAGTGGCTATCCGCCGGGAACGCCCGATGCGCTCACTCAGCCCAGCCCGGCCGGCCTGGCCCACAATCTGGCGGCTGTCCCGGTGTTCGCCGGCCTGCCGTCCGCCGCGCTCGTCACCGGCTGGCGGTCCTGGCGTGCCGGCCAGCGCCGCTTCGGCCTGTACAGCGTCGGCACCGCCGTGACCATGCTCGCGACCATGGTCCTGGCCGGTGCGGGTTTCGGCCAATCGCCCCGGCTCGTCAACCTCGCCGGGCTGTTCCAGCGCGTGAGCATCATCACCGGCTTCGCCTGGCTCACCGCCCTATCCGCACGAGCGCTCCGACGAACGGCCGCTACCGCGCCCCCGGGCTGAGCCTTCCCCAGACCATCCGGAATGCGGCATGACCGGACGTTCATCCCGAGGGCGGGGCTGCATAGACATGCAGTCGGGCCGATCGTGCGTCGGGCTATAACCGGGCCGCCTGCGAGGTGAGCCCGCTGGATAACCGCGCGCCGAGCCGCCGTTCGGGGTTCGGTGTTCGTTCTTCGAGCTGCTGGTACCGGCGATGCAGATCACCGTGATCTGTGCGCGCCGGGCAGGCTTCAGTTCCCCTAAGCCGGGCGCCCGAGCATGCGGGCCCGGATCTGCGCCGTGGGTGGCCACCGCCACAACGGCGCCCTCCTCATCGACGAGTTCTCCAGCGAGGAAGGCGACGTCCCGGCCGCGCCGCGCCACCCAGCCCTTGCCCGCATGCCAGGCATCGCGGGACTGGCGCCACTGTGCCCGTGGTCTGCGCTTGACCTCAAGCCAGCTTGAGGTCCTACCGTAACGTGCATGAGCAGTCACTCCAGAGCGCACCTTCCTGTTGCCTGCACGCTCAACGCCGCTGATGCCACTGACCAGCTCAGCAACTGGATGGCTCTGCAGCCTTTCTGCGCACGGGCCGAGCGAACACCAGGACGCGCCGTGCTGTGGTTTGAGCAATCGGCGGAACACCAACTCCGCGCCGTGGCCGAGCGGGAGGCGGCGTGCTGCCAGTTCCTCGAATTCAGCATCCGGCGCGACGGTCACCTCGTGTGCCTCGAGATCTCATCAGGGTCGGCCGGAGCCGATGCCGTCATTGAACTGCTTGCCGCGCATGCGAGCGGAAGGTGAGCGCAACGCCACTTCGGGCGGCAGACCCGCTCTTGCCGATCGGCGAGGTTTCCCGCCGTACCGGCCTCACCATTCCCGCGATCCGCTACTACGAGCAGCGGGGGCTCGTGGAACCGCTCGCCCGCGAGGGCGGACAGCGACGGTTCGCGCCCGGGGCCGTGCACAGGCTTCGGGTGATCACCGAGGTGCAGAAGGCCGGGTTCACCCTGGAAGAGATCCGGGTACTGCTCGGGCGCGAAGGCCCCAGCGCGCAGACCCGCCGGTCCTTGGTCCGCAGCAAGCTGACTGAGGTCCAGCGCGACATCTGCCGCCTTCAGGCTATCGAACGGGCGCTGGTCACCGCGCTCGGCTGCGGCTGCGGCAGTCTCGAACACTGCCGCCTGCCGTCGCTGTCGAAGGCGGCGGAACTGCCTTACGGCGAAGAATGAAACCGGTTCACATATACCGGGACAGGAACTGGCGCCTGTTCGATGCCATACGCCGGCCCCGGTTCGCACCCCGGTCAGGGCCGCACCAGGCCACGGGCTGAAACCACCTCACCCGCCGGCCACGCACCATTGGACGCCCCAGGAACCAGCATGGGCTGCTGTCGTGGAGAGCATTGCCGGAAGGGATCTTGATCGCCCCCGCCGTGTCAGCTCCCTGCGGCCCGCTGGCGCGTGGCCGACGGGAGCGCCTTGGTAGGTGACCGGGTACCGGCATCATCTGCTCGATTGCCACACCGACCGGCCATGAGCGCCGCTGAGCGGCTCGTACCAGGCGCTGACCGGGCCGGAAGGCTCGGCCAGCGAGCCGTTCGGGACCGGTGACCCGCCCGACCCGACGGCCGGGCGCGACAGCCAGAAAAGCAGCCCACCCCGGGCCCGGCAATGGCCCGGGCCCGGCTTAACAGGCTGGGCTCAGATCGAGCGGGCCTTTCCCCGCTGGGGCTAGCCCCAGCCCCGGACCGGTGGCAGCGCGGGCCCGGTGGCTGCCCGTCCGGGTTCGGAGTCCACATCCCGGTCCTCGTGCAGCCCGCGGAGTGCGCTGAGGAATACCACGGGCATGAAGCACACCCCGGCCACAGCCCACAGCACGGCGGTGGCCAGTTCCTGGTCGGCCACCGCGCTCAGCGGGCCGCCCGGCGGGTAGCCGAACGCGAGGAACACGCCGTGCGTGGCCAGGCCGAGGATGTAGGCGATGATCCAGATCACCCACATAGCGCAGGCCGCGATGACGGCAACCTGCAGGCCGCGCCCGCGCGGGCGCAACGGGCCGGACGGCACCAACTCCAGCCACAGGGCCGTGCCGGCCACCAGCAGGCTGGCCAATTCGGCCAGGGCCAGAGCATGATGGCGGGCCACCGCGTTGACCACCGCGGGCAGCCGCCACAACGCCGCAGCCACCGCGAAGATGGCAAAGAATCCCGCGGACCGCGTGAACGACCGGTGCCGCAGCCGGCTGCGGGCCAGGCGGGCCGCCGTGCCGCCCAGGCCGAGCAGCGGCCACGGGGCGGCCAGCACGAGCAGACCGGGCGCGATCATAGCGAAGACCGCGAACTGGGCGGTCTCCGCGACCACATACTGCCCGGCCAGCGAGCTGACCGGCGGCACCAGGCACGCGGCAGCCAGGATCAGCGCGGCCACAGCGAGCCAGCGCCGGTTCCCGGCCCGCCACCAGCCGGCCGCCCGGCCGGCGGCCGCGCCGGAGGTCCCGTCCGTGGTGCTCACCTCGCGCCCTCCAGTTCGCTCACACCCGCGCCAGTATTGCCTTATCCATCCTGCTCCACCTTCGATACTCCGGTTTGGCCGGCCGGACAACTCCGGGGGCCGGATGAGGGGACAACTCCGGGCTAGCCCCGGTGGGCGGGCGTGGGCGCGGTCAGCGCGATGTGGGTCTGCCGTCCGGCGGGGTCGGTCGCGGCGGAGAACCACAGGTGATTGGCCCCGTCCGGCCCGCCGTACCGGGCGAGGCACTGGTAGGCGGACAGGGCGATGTTGCAGTACGGCACTAGGGGCTCCGGTAGAAGACCAGGACCGACGTGCCGCTGCCGGCCGCGGCGTACAGCCTGGTGGCCGCACCGTGCACGTCGACCAGGTCCGCGTCGGGAAGGACCCTCCCGGCGGGGGCGACGCCGGCCGCCAGTTCGGCCTGCTCACTGGCGAAGGCGCCCATGGCCTCGCTGGGCGGCTGGGCCGCCAAGGTGGCGTGCATCTCGGCGACGCGCTCGGGGATCGTGGACCGGCTGGTCATCTCCGGGCTCCTGTCCCAGCGGTAGCCGGGTCGCTGGGTGCCGTGGGGCGGCACCCATCCGCTGGCATGCGGTGCGTGCAGTACTGACGGGATGATTTCCGGAGAGCGGAGCCGGCTGCACCCGGCGGTAGCCTGTCGGGTGTGGAACCTGCCCGGCTGCCGGCAAAGGACCTGGACGAGGAGTCGGCGGTCTGGCTGCGCCGCCTGGGTGGCGGGGGCGGGGAGCGGCAGGAGGCCGAGCGCGAGCTTCATGCGAGGCTGGTGCGCATCGCGCTTGCCGAGGTCCGGCGCCGGTCGGCCAGCACTCCGGTGACCGGCCCGGAACTCGATGACGTTGCGCACCAGGCCGCTGGCGACGCCATGCTGGCGATCCTGGCCAAGCTCGACGCGTTCCGCGGCGAGAGCCGGTTCCTCACGTGGGCGTACCGGTTTGTCATCCTGGAGGTGTCCAGCAAGCTCGGCAGGCATTACTGGCGCAACCCGCCGGTCGCGCTGGACGCCGGCCAGTGGGAGCGGCTTCCCGACCGGCTCGGGATCGATCCGGCACGGCACGCGGAGGCGGCGGGCATCCTGGCCGAGGTGCGCCGGGTCGTGGACGACGAGCTGACCAGCCACCAGCGGCGGGTCTTCGTGGCGATCGTGGTCGACGGGATACCGCTGGACGCGCTGGCCGCCGAGCTGGGCCTGCGGCGCAATGCCATCTACAAGGTGATTTTCGACGCGCGGCGTAAGATCCGCCGGGCGCTGGTCGCTAACGGGTACCTGGAAGAGCCGGGCGTGGAGCGGTGATGAGAGAGCAGGGCAGGCTGGAGCGGTTCCTGCGGACCGACCCGCGCGACGCCGGCTGCGACGAGGCGATGGCCGTCCTGCACATCTACGTCGACCTCGTGGCCGCCGGCGAGGACGCGGCCGGGCGCTACCCCGGGGTCGCCGCTCACCTGCTGGCCTGCGGCCCGTGCGATGAGGACTTCACCGGGCTCCTCCAGGCGGTCACCAATGGCTAGCGCCGCAGATAACCTGGCAGGCGCGGTGGGTGGCCGCGAGGTACTTGCGTTCGACCTGTACGGGACGCTGGTTGACCCGACCGACATCTCCACCGAGCTCAGCCGGGTTCTCGGCGGCTGTGACGGCCGCGAGGCGGCCAGGCTCTGGCGGCTCAAGCAGCTGGGTGACGTCACGGGCGTTTGACTTCGCCCTCACCTCCATCGGGGCAGACCTGCCGGACGGGCAGGCCCAGCGGCTCGCCGGCCTCTATGACCATCTGCCACCGTTCCCCGACGCCGTCCCCGCGCTGCGGACGCTCGCCAGCATGGGGTACGAGCTCGCTGGCGCTTTCCCATCGGGGCCCCGCGCCATGATCAGGAACTGCCTGATAACAGCGGCCTGGGGACTTCTTCGGCAACCGGATCAGCGTCGATGAGGCCCGGGTGTTCAAGCCGTCACCCGTCGCGTACCGGCACGCGGCCGGACGGCTTTCCCGGCCGATCGAGCAGCTCCGGCTCGTCACCAGTAACGCGTTCGGCAGTGCCGCCGCCGCCGCGGCCGAGATGCGCACGGCCTGGGTGAACCGCTCCGCCGCCCCGTTTGACACGATCGGCGCGCAGCCAGACCTTACCGTGCCCGGCCTCGGCCGCCTGCCCGCGGCGCTGGCCAGCTGACGGGCATCAGGCGCCGACGCGGGCAGTGCTGACGTCCCAGATGG
Source organism: uncultured Actinomycetes bacterium (assembly GCA_963814645.1). Lineage (GTDB taxonomy): Bacteria > Actinomycetota > Actinomycetes > Streptosporangiales > Streptosporangiaceae > RYN-230. The sequence goes on from CAWFDX010000002.1 coordinate 28,690, forward strand.
CCCCGGTGTCATCGCCGGCCAGGTGGGCGAGCAGCGCCGCGGCGGAGTGCGCCGGGGTGATCAAAGAGCCCTCGGCGAAATTCCTGCTGAACCGTTCGTGCAGGCCGGTGCCGATGCGCTCGGGGTCCTGCCGGCGGATCCAGGCCTGCATGGCGGTGTCGACCCCGCCCGGCCGGTAGGCGTTGACGGTCACGCCGGTGCCGGACAGCTCGGCGGCGAGGTTCACGGTGTGCGCCTCGAGCGCGGCCTTCGTGGTGGCGTAAGCGTTCCCGCGGACCATGCCGGCCGGGTGGGCGGCGATCCCGCTGGAGATGTTGACGACGCGGCCCCAGCCGGCGTCCAGCATGCCGGGCAGCACGGCGGCGGTCAGCGCGGCCGGCGCGACGACGTTGATCTCGAAGGCCAGGCGCAAGTCCGCCGCCGCGATGGTGGCGGTAGGGCCGAGCGGCTCGACGGTGGCCGCGTTGTTGACCAGGATGTCGACGCGGCCCGCCGTGAGCACCCTCGCCGCCGCCTGGCCGCGCTGCTCCTCGTCGGCGAGGTCGGCGGGTACGACGCGGACCCGCCCGGCAGGCACGCCCTGTTCGCGCAGCAGGGCGCGGGTCTCGTCCAGCTGTGCCACGGTGCGCGCGAGCAGGACCACGCGGGCGCCCGCGTCGCCTAGCCCGAGCGCAACAGCGCGGCCGATGCCGCGCCCGGCCCCGGTGATCAGCGCGGTCTTGCCAGCGAAGTCAGTTGCCACTGCGGTCTCCTCGACGGTTGACGGTGCGAGCGGGACGGCAGGGAGGCACCGGTCACCGTTCCGCTGAATGCGGTCGAACTTCTGATTAGCGGCGCACGGTGGCGGTGTCTTACTAGCGCACGCCCGCGTAAACCCATCGGTAAGACCTGTGGTGGAGGCGACGCTTACATACCGGGCGGTCCCGTCCCGGCAACCGTGAAGGAGAACCGCAATGCCTCTGCTCAACCCCGGCGACCCGTTCCCGAGGCTGACGATCACCACTGCCGACGGGCAGGTACTTGCCATCCCGGACGTGTTCGGCGGCGACTTCGGCGTCGTGCTCTTCTACCGGGGCGCCTGGTGCCCGTACTGCAACGCGCAGCTGCGCGCTTTCGAGAGGGCTAGCCAGGCGCTGGCGGATGCGGGCATCCGCGTCGCCGCCCTCTCGGTCGACGACAAGGAGACCACCGCCGCGCTGGTCGCCGAGCGCAAGCTGACCTTCCCCGTAGGCTACGGCGCGGTCGCTCCGGCCGTCGCCGCGCTCACCGGCGCGTTCGTCAATCCGGACCCGGTGTACCTGCAGTCCACCGGCTTCGTGCTCGACCCCGCGGGCAACGTCGTGGTCAGTGTGTACTCCAGCGGCGCGATCGGACGGCTCGTCCCCGACGATGTCATCGGACTGGTCCGCTACCTGCGCGAGCACTCGGCCTCCGCGACGGCGTGACAGGACAGGAGGCGGCAGCATGACGGATATGGACATCCACTTCTACTTCGACCCGGTGTGCCCGTTCGCCTGGATGACGAGTAAGTGGGTGCGCATGGTGGCCGCGCAGCGGGACTACACCGTCGACTGGCGGTTCATCTCACTCCGCCTGATCAACTCCGGGATCGACTACAACAGTCACTTCCCCGCCGGCTACGAGGAGGGGCACACTTCGGGACTGCGGCTGCTGCGGGTCGCGGCGCGGGCGCGGGCCGAGCACGGACGGGCCGCCGTCGGCTCGTTCTACAAGACCATCAGCAGCGAGATCTTCGACGCTCCCGGCGCCGCCCAGCTGAAGCCCACCACCAGGGGCAGCCGGGCCTTCGTCGAGCCACTGCTCGCCACGGCGGGCCTGCCCACCGAACTGGCGGGCGCCCTCGATGACACGCGGTGGGACAGCGAGATCCGGGCCGAAGGCGACGAGGGACTGTCACTGACCGGCAGGGACGTCGGCACGCCGATCATTCACTTCAGCCCGCCAGCCGGCGCGGCGTTCTTCGGCCCAGTGATCAGCAGGCTCCCCGGTCCCGGGGAAGCCGTCCGGCTGTGGGACCACGTCACCGCCCTGGCCGGCTTCCCAGGCTTCGCGGAACTCAAACGGAGCCTGCGCGAGCGGCCCCAACTGCGCAGCTTCGGCGTGCAGCCCGGCGCAGCCGCAGTAGAGGAAGACTGGCACGCCGGCAGCCGCCAACCGGCGCCGTAGCCTCTGGCAACCGCCGGGCGCCGCGGCAGTTACAGCCATCCGTCCGCCGAACGGATCCGCGGTTCCCCGGCAACCCGAACGGGTCGGCCAGCCACCGACGGCTGACTGCCTGGGTGCGCGGGGTGCCCACGCACGGGCGTTAAGTATGAAGGGCGGGTTATTGCCGCTCGTGGGATGCGAAGTAGCCGCGCAGATACGGGTCCTGGATTTCACGCCGGGCGGGGGCGGTGACCGGGTCAACGGAGAACCCGGCCCGGGCCGCCAGATAGTCCTGCGACTCGTAGGCCAGCCGGGAACCCGCCCGATGTCCACCCCGACCAGCTCGCCGCACCATTTGCGTACCCTGGCCGCCGACGAACACGGTGTCCACGTTCCTGGTGTCGGTGCCCTGCACGACCGTGCCGACCGCGTTGTTGAGCGGCAGGTTGTTGGTGTCCTCGGCGCGGATGGCCACGATGTCGGCCTGCTTGCCCGGGTGAGGCTGCCGATCTGGCCGCCGAGCCCCAACGTCAGCGGCACCGGCGACCGTGGCGAACTCGAGCACGTCGCGGTGGCTGATGAACCGCGGCCCGGACGTGTCCGCGGTACCGGCGCTGCGTCGCGTGCATCCGCTGGGTGAGCAGGACACAGCTCATCTGGCTGAACATGTCACTGGACAGCGAGATCTCCACATCCATGCTCAGGCTGGGCCGGATACCGAGGTCAACCGCACGCTGGGCCGGCGGCACGCCGTCGGCCAGGCCCAGCTGCTCGTCCGAGGTCGGCGCCAGGGTGACGTGCGCGCGCCGCTGTCGGCGATGCACCGCCAGGTCAGCTCGGACATGTCCGTGCCGTGCACCAGAGTCACGTCCGGGCCCAGCGCGCCTCAGCCCGAGTTCCTCGACCTCCGCGGACGACGGTGGCCTCCCGGCGGCGAGCCCGGCCAGCCTGCCTACCTCGGCGGCAGCGATCTCCCCGAGGCGCGCCGCGAGCCCCCTTTCCCCTCCGTGAGAAGGGGCGCCGTCCCGGCCGTCACCGGCCCGGACGCCGATCGCCTCGCTGACCTGGCTCACCTCCTCTACCAGGTCGGCGAACCGCTGGTGCTCCGAGAGGACGTTGTCAGGTGCGCCGCCGCAGGTACATGGGCAGGTCCCGGCCTGGCCGCAACGTCACCTGGGCCACCGGGGAAGGCATCCCCCGGGCGGTCAGCTCCAGCCGGAAGCGCCGCGCGACGGTGGCCAGCACGAGCACCGTTTCCAGCTCGGCGAAGGCCGCGCCGACGCAAGCCCGCCGGCCACCGCCAAACGGGATGAATGCATAACGCTCCCTGGTGGCGATGTCCCCACCGCCTCCCGGGAGGAAGCGGCGCGGGTCGAACCCAGCCGGGTCCGGCCAGAACTCGGGATGCCGGTGCACCAGGTACGGGGAGATCACGACCAGGCTCCTCGCGGGGACAGGCACTCCCGCGACATCATCATCCGCCAGGGCGTCACGCTCGATCGTCCACGCCGGCGGGTACAGCCGCAGTGCCTCCGATACCACAGCCCGCGTCCAGGGCAGCTGCGCTGCGTCGCCAGCATCCGGGTCACGGTCACCGAGCACCACCTCGAGTTCCGCCTCCAGGCGCTCCCGGGCGGCAGGGTACGCCGACAGCAGCGCCAGCGACCAGGCGAGCGTGTTCGCGCTGGTCTCATGACCGGCCATCATGAACGTAGCCACCTCATCGGTGATCTCCGGGTCGGTCAGTGCCCTGCCCTGCTCGTCCCGCGCCTGTAGCAGCACATCCAGCAGGTCACCTGGTAGTCCGGAGGCCGGGCCGCGCCCGCGGCGGGCTGCGATCAGCCGCCCGGCCGGACCCTCCACGCCTTCCGTGGTGCGCCCGAGCCGGTGGGTGGCCGTTTTCACCACCCGGGTGGAGACCGGGCCCCACCCGATGGGCAGCAGCGTGGTCAGGACAGCGACTCGCTGGCCCGCGCTCATCGCCCGGCCCATCCGCTCCGCATCACCAGTCAGGTCCGCGCCGAACAGCGCCAGGCCGACGATCTCCAGGGTCAGCGCGCCCATCTCCCGCGCCACGTTGACCAGCGACCCCTTGGCCAGGCCATCCCAGCGCCGCACCATCCGCCGCGCCGCCGCTGTCATATGCGGGCCGAAACCCATCACCTCCCGGCGGGAGAACACCGGCTGAACCATCCGCCGGTGCCGCCGCCAGGACTCGCCCTCGCTGGTCAGCAGCCCGTTGCCCACCAGCGCACGCAGCGGCCGGTAGGTGAACGCCTTCACGTAGTTATCCTGATTCGCCGCCAGCACATGCCCGGCATGCTCAGGCCTGCTCAGCAGGAAGAAAGAGCGCCGCGGCGCGAACGGCACCTGCACGGCGTCCCCATACCTGGCGGACAGCCGCACGTACCCCGCCAGCGGGTCGGCCAGCAGCCCGGCGAGAACCCGCGCTGCCGCACCACCGCCCGGGCCCGCCACGCGGCCACCGGCCGCCCGCACACCCATACCTCCCATCATCTGCCCGGCACCCACAGCACGCACAAGGGCCGCGAATACTGAACATGCTGAGGCAAGCGGGGCAGACTGGGGCCCCCGTCCGGTCAATGAAGGGGACGCGTCATGCTGGTTGTGGGTGCCGAAAACCTATACCACCAGGTGATATTCGTGGACGACGCCACCAGCGCGGTCACGCCGCTGGACGCGGAAATGATCCAGATCAGTAACACTATCGGGCAGGCGCCGGAAAGGCGCGGCCTGCTTCAGGGTGCGGTGCGGCCGGTGTGTTGTAGAAGTCCCCGTACTCGCGCAGCACGATCATCAGGTGGCGCTGGTTCCAGATCAGGGTCCGGTCCAGTAGCTCGCGACGGCAGCTGCCGCTCCAACGCTCCATCGCTCCATGATCGAATTCATCCTCGGCGTCTGCACCGCCGAGCGGATGACTCTCATTCCTGCGGACCGGAAGACACCGCGTACGCCGAGCGCCGCGAGCTCGCCGTGGACGCGGCGGTATACCCAGGACTCATTCTCACGCGCCAGCCGCAGTACCAGCGGCACGGCATTGCGGCGGGTCGGCGGGCGTCCGGTGCGGTCGCAGCGGGACCGGCGTGCCCAGCGGCGACGGAGGATGTCACGGTGCCACCGCAAGATGGAGCCGGGAGTGACGATGAGCCGGAGGCCGGCGAGGCGCCCGACTGGCAGCGTCCCGGCCAGCAGCGCCAGCCACGCCCGATCCGGCCACGTCAGCCTCGCATGAGCCCGCGGCTGCTCGCGCTGGGCGACAGCCAGCTGATGGTGCAGGATCAAGATCTCGGCGTTCTTCCACCACACCTTCCGCTGGGACAAGCCCAGCAGCGACACGGCGCGGGTGACGATGAGGAAGATCAGTTCAGGCCCACAAGCCGAAGTTCATCGCACGCACAGCCGGGTGCAGACCGGCCCACCGGCCACCTGGCCCAGGCCCAGGCCCAGGCCGAGCGTTTGCCGCGAATCTGCGCAGGTTGGCAAAGGTTTCGGCACCCACAGGCCTGACCCGCGGCGGATGGCATGAATCCGCACATCGAAAACGTCCACGGAAGACCCCTTGCCGAGCCCGGTACGTCGGCATCCGTATGGCCAGCAGTTCTGGTCCCCCGCAAGCCGGCGCGGGCGTGGCCGACAATGCCATCATGAAGAACGTGGCCCATCGCCCGCTTTCTGTCTCATCGTGATGTTGGGCCTGCGGCCGTGGTTGTCCGGGCCAGGGCCGCCTCCTTTGCCGCGCTGGCATGTCCGGCCGCATTGCCGGAGACCCATTTGAGCAAGGGCGGAAGCAGAATGATCGGGAACACCAGCGGGAGGAGCATACTGAGCCAGTCCCATAGGGTGTTTCCGGCATAGCCGGTCCACGTCCAGTGCAAAACGTAACCGCCGATCACTGTAACGATCCACCCAACGGCAAGGGCGGCGATGATTGCCTTCTGATAAGGATGCAGCCGGATCTTCGGCTCCCGGGCTGACATGTCAAACAGGGTCATCGCCGTAGCCACAGCCGCCGGCAGCACGAGCAGGACGAGCCAGTTCCAAAGCTTCTGGCCATGGAAGCCAGTCCATTTGAGCGGGATCAGGTAGCCCGCGATCACGAACCCGGTCCAGGCCACAATAATCACTGCGTAGGTGACGCGCCTGCCCTTCCCAATGTATTTCTTAGTCTGTATCCACAATGGGATAGTGCCAAGGACGACCGGTAGCAGAAGGAGATTGAGCCAATCCCATAGCTGGCCGTTCTTCTGGAAACCCGTCCACTGCCACTGCCGGACGTAGCCGCCCCAGATCCCGACCAGTAGGGCGGCAGCCACCACGTACGCGGCGCCTTTCCGCGCGTTCTCGTTTCTCATGAGTTTGCGCATGCCGTTAGCCGGCTCGGCGACCTCGGCGGCGCGCTCCTTGGCTGCTTCGGCGGACGGAGCCCATGGCAGGCCAGCTTCCTCCAGTTTGGCCAGCAGCGCCGCGCGCATCAGCACCTTCGCCTTGCTTACCGCCTCGGCATCGGTTCCAGTGCCCGGATTGCCCACATCCGCTGCTCTGTCCAGGTCGACGAGGGCACTAAGCCCCAGCAACTCATCCGGCTCGATGACGCATGTCAAGGAAGCCATATCGCGGTTCCTCCCCGGCCGCCTCTCTTGGACATCCACTGCCTGCCTTGGCCGGCACTGCAGTGAAACAGCGGAAAGGCGTTACCCAACCCGACACGCTGCTACGGCGTCCAGGGCGGGCGGCCCCCCACCCGAAAGCTCGTGGCTGACAGCGACGATACGCCTCTGGCAGAAGACGCGCGAGAGGCAAACCCGGCCGGCACGCATTTACCGCCGCCATGAGGAGTCTGCCTGCCGATTGCGCCAAACCACGCGGCTGCTGCCGGGAAGAAAGGTGCGCCTAAAAACTATACTCCGCCGATCATGATGATCGGGAATAGCTATGCGCAGGCAAACATGAGCATACGCTCACAGGACGCGCTCTATTCGGCTACTTGTTTACTTGCCTTACGGCTGGAGCCCGGCCAGGCTCGGGTCGAGGTGTCCGGCGGGGCGCTCGCTATTCGGCTGTCCGCCTTGATCGTTGGTGAGACTCACATCTGGCATGCGATCCCCGTCGTTCACCGTGGCGTGGAGAGGCTCAAGAGGGGTCTGCCCAGCTCAAAGTAGCGTTGCCCTCCCCGCCGGTTATCACCGGATCTCCAGGGCGAGGGGGAAGTTCATGGGGCACGTGGTCATCGGGATGGATCCGCATAAGCGCTCGGCCACCATCGAGATCATCGATGAACGGCAGCAGGTGCTGTCCGCGGGCCGGTTCGGCACTGACCGGGACGGTTACCGGGCGATGCTGGCCGCGGGGCGGAAGTTCAAGGACCGTGTCTGGGCGGTGGAGGGCTGCAACGGGATCGGCCGCCACCTCGCGCAGCGCCTGGTCGCTGATGGCGAGCCGGTCGTCGATGTGCCAGCGAAGCTGTCTGCCCGGGCCCGCTTGTTCTCTACCGGCCAGGGACGCAAAACCGATCCGGTGGATGCGCATTCGGTGGCGCTGGCCGGGCTGCACAGCCCGGGCCTGCGGGTGATCGCCGCCGATGATGCGGCGGTGGCGCTGCGGCTGCTGGCCGATCGCCGTGATGAGCTGGGCGTGGCCCGCACGCAGACGATCAACCGCCTGCACCGGCTGCTGCTGGAGCTGCTTCCCGGCGGGGCGAAGAAGTTCCTGTCCGCCGTGCAGGCGAAGGACCTGCTGGCCGCGGTCCGCCCGCGTGACATCGCCGGGAAGACCCGCCGCCGGCTCGCCGCCGAGCTGGTCACCGAGCTGACGCGGATTGATAAGCGCATCAAGACCGCGGATGCCGAGCTCAAACAGCTGGTGACCGCGACCGGCAGCAGCCTGCTCACGCTGCATGGCATCGGCCCCTCCAGCGCCGCCCGGCTCCTCGGTGACGTCGGTGACATCGCCCGTTTCGCTGACAAGGGCAGGTTCGCGTCCTGGAACGGCACCGCACCCCTGGATGCCTCCAGCGGCGACCAGAACCGGCACCGGCTGTCCCGGGCAGGCAACCGGCGGATCAACCGGGTGCTGCACATCATGGCTGTCGTCGCACTGCGCAACGGCACCGAAGGCCGCGCCTACTACCGGCGCAAACTCGCCGCGGGCAAAACCACCATGGAAGCCATGCGGTGCCTGAAGAGACGGCTGTCCGACGTCGTCTACCAGCAAATGCGCGCCGACGCGAGACGTCTGGCAACGGGCCCGGGAGGACACACGGGGACGACTGCTGGCTCCAGCGTGGCCGGCTCTGACCCCTGCACCGGCTCTTCGGAGAAGTCACTTCCCGGACCCGCCGCAAACCACCCTACGCTCGCCCCGGCCAGCAACCCGGTCCGTTCTCCAGCCAGTTCCCGGCGCCCCTCAAGCACAGCCGGACCGCAGCCGGCGTCAAGCGACGTCTGCTTGACACCGGCGAGGACCGGCGCACACTCACCAGGCGGGAACGACACCCTCTTGACATAGAGGGGTGCCAGATCCGGTCGACGCTGGCGTGCACGGGCCTGATCTGCGAGCCTCAGCTGGTGATCGCTGAGGGGAGCCGTCGGCTGCCTCGTGCTGCGCCCCGCGATCAGCGGTCAGAGGAATAGGGGTCGTCTTCGCTCAGACGGGCCGCGAGGAACTCGGTGATCCAAGCCCGCGAGACCCGGCGGAGCTTTCCGATCTTTATGCTGCGCAGCTGCCCGGTGCGGAGCAGGTAGTAGACCTTGTCCCTGCCCACCTGAAGCAGCTCTGCGGTCTCTTCCACCGTCAGGAGCTGCACCGGATCTACGGGCCGCCCGCCTGACCGGGCGGTGCCTGCGCCCGCGGGCTCCGTTGCTTTCGGCGCACTCACACGACCAGATTGCCTGTCCGTGCTACCGCTGATCCGCACCTCAGCCGTACAGCTGAGCTGACCCGCAGGGCATGAGTCACGGCTTCCGGGGTCGCGGTGCCGCCGCCGAGGTGGTGCCGGCGCGCCATGGCGTGCCGCCGTTGCCTAAGACCACCTACCTGCACACTCACCTGTCACAGGAAGACCTCACCTCTGGCAACCGTAGTGGTGCGGACTGGGTATCAGCGCAGCTAACCAATTGAAGCGCGGCACCTGATACGAAGGAAGTACAGTGAAGCCCGCCACATAAGGTCCGTGAACATCAAGGAAGAGTTGCCGTCGTTGCGGCAGCGGTCACAATGGCCACGCTCGTTGCTGGGTTCGCCCAGCAGCATGCCAGGCCTGGCTTCCCGGTCCGGGGTGTCTGCACACGCAACTGTCGCCTCGGTAGCGCCGTATTTCAGGCATGCCGAGGTATTGCGCTGGCTCCCGTCCACGACTGCCCCCAGATCTCCGGTCGGCGATTACGCGAGTTCGCTCAGCTGAGTTGAAGCTTTCACCGTCGCGGCCGCCAGAGACGGCGATGAAGGTATCGGCAGCAGATCTGCTAAGCCATAGGTTTGTCATCGGCCGACGGCCCCACCCCAAAGGGAAGACTCAAGACTTCCGATTGGTCGGCGCCAAGGGTCGTATTAGTCTAGACTGGCGAGCTCGATACTTGAGGAGGGTGGGGGGAATGACAGTCCAAGACGTGCTACGCCGAGGGGGCCAGTGCGAAGCGGCAGGCGACCTTAACGGAGCTGAGGCGGCCTATCGAGAAGCCGACGAGTTGGGCGACGCAGAAGGGGCGCTTCTTCTCGGCCAGATGATCAAGCGGCGCGGCGACATGCAAGGCGCTGCTGATGCGTTTCGGCGCGGCGAAGCACGCGGACACCGCGAAGCGGGGCTGTGCCTAGGCAACTTGCTGTCGGACAACGGCGATTTCGAAGGGGCGAAGGCCGCGTACGAACGCTCGATCGCGGCCGGAAGCATCGACGCCGTGCTCAACTTGGGACTGCTGCTGGCTCAGCAGGGTGCGGCGGATGAGGCCCTCCGGTACCTGCGCGTGGCACAGGAGAATGGTGAAACGGAGGCCTCATGGGCCATCGGAAGGGTCCTCGAAGGCCGGGAGAACTACGCGGGGGCTGCGGTCGAGTACCAGCGAGGCGCTGATGGCGGGGACGCTCAAGCAGCGTATGGTCTCGGAGCAGTGCTCACCAAGCTCGAAGATCAAGAGGGCGCACGAGCGGCATTCCAGAGAGCCCATGATCTCGGCCATCCGGGTGCTGCCCAGGCCGTTGAGTCGCTCGACATTCGAGCCACAGCCCGGGCCTCGGCCGAGACAGCCGCCAAATTGGCGAAACTATACGCAGCCGCCTGCGGCGAAGTCCTGACCGCCGCCAATGCGTGCCTTGAGGTCGCCAATCGCGCCATTGGTGCGCGGAACATGGCCGCTAAGCGTCCCCAGCACGAGATTTCGATCCGAAACTTTACCCAGTTCGCTGAAAATGCTGAGCGAGATTTCAGGCCGTTGTACCAAGCCTTTGACGGGGCTTGCGTCACGGCCCGCGACGCAGCTGCACAGTTGCTCGCCTCGCAGTCAGACCCGATTTACGCGGAGCTTATGCTGGCCGGCATCGCCGACGAAGATGTGCTCGGCAATGTGGCGACGGCGAAAGCAATCCTGAGCGCCAACTACGGGCCCACTCCAGCCGGCTTCGTAGAAGGTGTCCGGGAAGCAAACGAGATGATGCAGCGGGACGACAACGAGGAGGACGGCGAGGAGATAGGCAACATCTACCGTCCTCAGCCAGCGGCGCAGCCAACCGAACGCACCTGCCCTTGGTGCGCTGAGACGATCAAGGCGGCAGCGGTCATCTGCCGGTTCTGCGGCCGGGATGTCCAAAGCCAGCCGAACGTCGGGTAACCGAGTTGACTTCACTCGGTGTGGACGGGTTGGATTCAGGGGAATCCAACTGGACTTCGTGGGACGTGATCCACAACCTGCACTGCACTGACCAGGCAGGCTTGGAAGTTACGGACGCCACCCGGACAGCGGCCGGGACTGACCCGGTATGGAAAGAAGTTTCCGCAGGTCAGTGGGTATTCCGATGGGGTGGGATCGGCTCACTGTAAAACCGTCGGCTTAGCCTACGTTGGTTCGAACCCAACACCTGCCACACAAACCCCAGGTCAGAGCCGTTGACGCGGACTTGCGTCAACGGCTCTTGCGCTCAGGAGGAGCGGTTCCGTAGACCGCTTGCTGGCTGCTGTGGGCCATACGTGGGCCAGATCCAGGTAGCCGGGTCGCGTGCCCGCGATGCTTGATGCCGGGGCTTGGATGGTCTCTGAGCTGCGGAAACGGTGAGCCGTGGTGGTGGCGGAGAGTTCTGGCCGTCGGCCCAAGACGGGTGGCGGGTGGCCGCCCCAGCCGTGGGTTTGTGGGCCAGTCACGGACATGTAGCGGACAGGATTTGGATGGTGGCGGCGGTTCGGCGGACCGCTTGCTTTGTGGTGATGTGCCTGGCCGCGGGCGTGGAGGGCACGCTCGATCTGCCGGTTGGTGATGTCTTCCTGGCCGTCGATGCAGTGGGTGTAGACGGCGAGCAGCGTGTGGACGCTGTGGCCGGCGCGCCGGGCGATTTCGGCGGGTGCGGTGCCGGAGTTCAGCCACAGGGACAGGGCGGCGTGCCGCAGGTCGTAGGGGCGGCGGGCGAGTTGGGTGGCAGCTGTGGGCCCGAGGGCCAGGGTGTGGGCGGTGCCGGGTGCGGCCGTAGCTGCTTTCGCTGAGGAGGCCGCCGCGGAGCCCGCGGAACAGGCGGCCATCGGGTGCGGTGCCGTAGCGGCGGTGATGGTGGCGGAGCAGGGCGACCAGGACCGGCGGAATGGGCACGGCCCGGATTGATCCTTCGGGCCGGTGAGCCACCGGTGTGCCGGGGACCGGTGCTGTGGGTGAGCCGGGACTGACCAGTCGTGAGCGCTCAGCGTCCCGGGGGGATCAGAGCTCGCGGGCTGGCTCATGTCTTCCTGCCCGGCGCTGCCGACACGGTGCGGTGGCTCCGGGTGCTGGGGCGGCCCGGCCCGGCGGTGGAAGCCGGGCCGGTGCTGGCCGGACTGGCTCGGCCGGACGGGCAGGGCAGGCCAGTCCGGTTTGCGCCGCCCGACGCGAGGTCGTCCCGGTGGTTGCCCGCACGGGATGTGACCGCCGCCCGGCCGCCGCGCGGCACCTGCCACCTGACGGTCTGGGCGCAGTCCACGGCTTGGTCCTGTTAGCGGTGCGGCGGGCCGGCTGGCGGGCCATTAGTGGGCTGCCGTGCTGCTGGTGACCGCAGCGGGCGTGGGGCTGGGCGGGGTGGGTGGCTGGGTGGCGGGTTCGATGGACAGGTGGGGGAGGGTGCGGTCCAGCCAGTTGGGCAGCCACCAGTTGGCGCGGCCGGTGAGGTGCATGAGGGCAGGGACGAGGAGGGTGCGCAGGAGGAAGGCGTCGAGCAGGACGGCGGCGGCCAGGCCGATGCCGATCTCGCCGATGGCTTGCTGGCCGGAGAGGATGAACGCGCTGAACACGAGGATCATGATGGTGGCGGCGGCGATGATGACCCGGCCGGTGGTGGCCTGGCCGGTGCGGACGGCGTGGTGGTTGTCGCCGGTGGCGGCCCATTCCTCGCGGATGCGGGAGACGAGGAAGACTTCGTAGTCCATGGACAGGCCGAACAGGACGGCGAGCATGAGAACGGGCAGGAAGGATTCGATGGGTCCGGGCTGGCCGAGGTTGAGCAGCCGCAGGCCCCAGCCGTACTGGAAGATGGCGACGAGCACGCCGAAGGACGCGGCGGCGGCGAGCAGGTTCATCACGGCGGCGACGGCGGGGATCAGCAGGCTGCGGAAGGCCAGCGTCAGCAGCGCGAATCCGAGGATGAGGATGACCGCGATGAAGATCAGCAGCTTGGGGGCGATGATGGTGGCGAAGTCGCCGTTGATGGCGGTGACCCCGCCGACGTAGACGCGCAGCGTGGTGCTGTGCTCGGCGGCGGGGATGACGCTGTCCCGCAGCTGGCTGATGAGGGTGCTGGTGGCCTTGGCCTCGGGTGAGGTGGTGGGTGTCACGCTGATCAGCGAGGCGCCGTGGCCGGGGATGGGTGGGGAGACCGCGGCGATCCCGGGCTCGGTTTTGAGCGTGCCGGCCAGCCGGGTGAACGCCGCGGTGTCGGCGGGGGAGGTGGTCGTGCCGACCAGCTGGAGGGGGCCGTTGAAGCCCGGGCCGAATCCGTCGGCGAGCAGTTCGTAGGCCTGGTGGGTGGTGGTGGAGGCGGGGTCGTTGGCGGCGTCGGAGGAGCCGAGCCGCAGCGAGAGCACCGGGATGGCCAGGATGAGCATCACGGCGGCGGCCGCGATGGCCAGCGGGGCGGGGTGGCGCTGCACGAACGCGGCCAGCCGGGTCCACGCGCCCGGTGCGCCGCCGGACGCGGGCCCGGCGGCCGCCAGCCGGCGGCGTTCCTTGCGGGACAGGACGCGCGGGCCCAGGAAGCCGAGCAGGGCGGGCAGCAGGGTGGTGGCGGCGGCCACGGTGAACAGGACGGTAACGGCGGCGGCGATGCCCAGGCCGGAGATGTAGCTGATGCGCAGCACCAGCATCCCGAGCAGGGCGATGCACACGGTGGTCCCGGCGAACAGGACGGCGCGGCCGGAGGTGTTCAGCGCCCCGGCCGCGGCGTCCTGGGTGGGCATCCGGGCTTTGAGGTTGCCGCGGTGGCGGGTGACGATGAACAGCGCGTAGTCGATGCCGACGCCGAGCCCGATCAGGATGCCCAGCGTCGGGCCGGCCGAGGGGATGCTCACCACGTGGGACAGCAGCCCGGCGGTCATCAGGCCGGGGATGAGCGCGGCGATCGCGACCGCCAGTGGCAGCAGCATGGCCAGCAGCGACCCGAACGCGATGAACAGGACGACCGCGGCGGCCAGGACCCCGACGCCCGCGCTGATGCCGACTGAGGGCCGCAGCGCGTTCTCGACCGCCGGGCCGCCGATGTCAACCTGGACGCCGGGGGCGCGGGCCGCCTCGGCGAGGTGGACGACGCGGGTGACGTCGGGCACGGGCAGGCTGGACTGCGGGGCGTCGAAGACCACGGTCGCGTACGCGATGGTGCCGCTGCGGCTGACCTGGCCGGCGCCGCGGGCCGAGTACGGGCTGAGCACCGAGGCCACCGCCGGGGCGGCGGCGACCTTGCCCAGCATGGCGGTGATCTCGGCCCGGACGGCGGGGGTGCGCACGGTTCCGTGGCTGGCCCGCCAGACGATCGTGTCCTGGTCCCCGGCGTGCCCGGGGAACGCCTTTTGCAGCAGGCCCAGCGCGGTGGTGGAGCCGGTCCCGGGCAGGGTGAGGGCGTCGGAGTACGCCGATCCCGCGGCCCGCCCGCCGACCGTCACGATCACCAGCAGCATGAGCCACCCGGTGAGCACCCACTTGCGGTGCTGGAAGCACCAGCGAGCCATCGCAGCCATGTCAGTCTCCCGTCCTCAGACGCAGCGGTCTTCTTATAAGACATCACTGTCTCATATCTGGCGGTGACTGTATAGTATCGAGTCAATGATGTAAACTCCCGCTCATGGCCAGGAGCACAGCTATCCAGGAGCGGGTCGCCGCGGCGATCCTCGACGTGGCCGCGGACCTGCTGGCCCGCGGCGGCGAGCCGCCCAGCATGGCCGATATCGCCGCGGCGGCCGGCGTAGCCCGGGCGACGCTGTACCGGTACTTCCCCACCCGCGAACAGCTGCTGGCGGCCCTGACCGCTACCGGCCTGCAGACGGCCGCCGCCCGGCTCGCCGAGGCCGACCTGGACACCGTGCCCGTCCCCGAGGCAATCGCCCGGCTCGCGCGCGTGGTCGCCGCGGCCGGCAGCAAGTACGCCGCCGTCGTCAGCGCGTTCGATCCCGCCGGCGCCGTGGAACAGCAGATCGGCACGATGATCCAGGCGCTGCTGCAACGCGGCATCGACGACGGGACCTTCCGCGCCGACCTCACCATCGACGAACTCGGCTTCGTGCTCGGCCAGCTGCTGCAGGCCGCAGGCCGCATGGCCGCCGAGCACCAGGCAGGCGCCGAGAAAGCCGCAGCGCTCATCACCTCGGTGTTCCTGCACGGCACCCAGAACCGCCAGGACGGGACCATGGAGGAACCGGGCCACCCGCCGTCACGCCCAGGCCGCACCTGAACTGCAAAGCAACCAGGAAGACGGCACTTCCCCGGCAAGGCCCTCCGTTAGACGCCCACAGACGAGCATGCCTGCATGCCAGCCAATACGGGTCTGATTTGGGTGATAGTCGGCGAGCTGCATCGAGCTGAGCTCAGCTGGACCCCATCGGACACGATCCAAACCCTGCGTCGCGCCGACCAGACAGACTCCGAAGCTACGGACACACGTTGCCGGTGTCGCAGAGTTCTTTGCCAGCGGCCTTTCGGGCTTCGTCGGCGGACAGCTCCTCCTGGTGAGTGGCGGAGGCCTCGCGTAGCCCCGGCTCGGCCACATCATGAAGGTGAAGTGCCCAGCAACGATTTGATTGATGGGTCTTCACCGCAGGCCCGTGACCCTTGTGGTCATCAACGGTGCCGGCCGGGCATGACTGTGAAATTGCAGGTCAGGTTTTTGGTACGGACGCTGTCCGTGCCTGTCCGTGATTTCAGCTGTTCTGCGTCACTGTCGGCACGGACATATATCGGACAGGCTGGGTTATTCACATGATCGTTGAAGAAGTTTGGCCAGGTCAGCGGCCATTCCGATGGGTGAGGAGAACCGGTCTGTAAAATCGTCGGCTTAGCCTATGTTGGTTCGAACCCAACACCTGCCACACAAAAACCCAGGTCAGAGCCCCTGACGCCGTCGTGTGTCACGGGCTCTGCAGCTGGAAACGAGCGCTTCCGGAGACCGCTTGCTGCCTTCCGTGGGCCATACATGAGCCAGATCAGGGTGGCCGGTCCCGCGCCCGCGGTGCTTTATGCCGGGGCTTGGATGCGCTCTGAACTGGGGAAACGGTGAGCCGTGGCGGCGGCGCAGAGTTCTGGCCGTGGGCCCAGCCGAGTGGCAGTGGCCGCCCAGCCGTGCGCGTGTGGGCCATTCACGGACATATAGCGGACAGGATTTGGGTGGTAGCGGCGGTTCGCCGGGCCGCTTGCTGTGCGGTGATGTGCCTGGCTACGGGCGCGGAGGGCACGAATTCCCGTGGATCTACCGATGAGCGCATGGCTCTGGTTCCGCCCTTGAGGGGCTTCTAGCGTCGGCCAGCCACCTCATCTAGTGGTGACATTGGCTGGGGCTGGCCGCTGGCGTCATGGCGGTGCTGGCTTTCCTGGCGGTCGTGGCGCAGGTTCGTGGTGAGGAGGGTGGGGGTGAGCCGCCATGTCAGGAAGGCGAGACCGCCGAGGGGGATGGATGGCAGGTAGGTGACGGCCCGGTACAGCAGCACTGCGGCCGTCACCTGGGCGCTGGCTGTGGGGCCGGCGCTGGCGGCCAGGAGGCCCGCCAGGCCCAGTTCGGTGATTCCGAGGCCGCCGGGGGTAATCGGAAGGGCGGTGAGCAGGCGGATGAACGCGAACGCCGCGAGGGAAGTCTGCCAGGGGACCTGGGCCTGGGACAGGCCCGTGCCACGCAGGCACGCCAGCAGGACGAGCCACAAGGTGAGGTAGCTGACCATCGTGGCCGCGGTGATCCGCCATCCCCGGGCAGCGAGCAGGGCGCCGGCCCGATTCCGGAAGCCGGAAAGCGACTCGGCGACACTAGCGGGTGGCGGCCGGCGTACCAGCCGGCTGGCGATGGCCAGGGGGCGCTGCAGTGCCTGGCCCGCGCGGAGCGCGAAGTCGTGGCTGCGCAGGAGGAGGCCAATTCCGGTGGCCATAGCCGCGAGCACGGCCAGGCCGCCCGATGCGGCGGTGATCAGGACCGCATCGGGCCGGGTGGCTGTGGCCATGACCAGCAGGGCGAGGACGGGCATGCCCAGGAGGGTGAAGACGTTCCAGATCCCGGTCACCAGGGTGTAGAGCACGTAGTCGGCGATGGACAGGCCCCAGCTGGAGAGCATGGCCCAGCTGACGCCCATGGCGAGGGCGCCGCCAGCGGGCAGGGTGTTGGCCACCGCGTTGGAGCCGAGGTTGACCGCGGCTGCCTGGCGCAGCCGTATCCAGGGCAGGACCGCGCGGATCGTGATCCAGTAGGAGGCCATGCTGGCGGCGGCTGTGGTGGCGATGAGCACGGAATGGGGCCAGGTCATCGTGTGGATGCTGGCCCATACGCTGCGGTAAGAGGCGATATGCGGGATGGCGATCCCGAAGACGGCCGCGATGAGAGCGGCTGACACCGCGGTGCGCATTATGTTGCGGCCGCGCCGGGGTCGGCCTTCGATGACGGGACTAGATTCCGTGTCGGGGTGCACGGCGATCGTGGGCTCACTCGCGCGTGGCCAGGTACTCCCCGTCCGTCCGGCAACGGCAATCCCTTGGCCGGGACGCGGCGGACCCGGCTCCGAGGTCATGTAAGGGCGAGGAGGATGGGGCTTCCGGCATCCGCGACGTCAAGCTTCCCGCGCAACGCCACGGCAACGTGACCGCCGCATAGGCGGGTACTCAGATCCACACTGAACATGGTGGGCGCCTTCCTGCAACAGCAGCAAGGCGGGGGCTTGACCCAGCGGCTAGTTCACCGATCTTTCACGATGGACACTACGCCGGATGCGCGCCCCTGTCCGGTCTGGTACTGCGACGGGTGCGCCCAGAAAGCAGGAGGTGATCGTCCAGCGTCAGGACCTGGTCGGAAGCTCGTCGTCGCCTGCCGGTGGAAGTCCGGTCCGGGTAGTCGCCAAGGAGCCCGACGGCTCGAATGGCGCATCCCGTGCCGGGCATCGCGGTTCATCCGCCACCCGACGCGGGAGCCGGAGACGGCAGCCCAGCCCAGGATCCCGGCATCGTCGGCTAGTGCCGTGAACCAAGATCGCCTGCGGTCTCGGGAACGGGCGTTACCGCCGAAGGGGCCGCGTCCGGCCTGGCGCTGATCACACCGTGCTGGCTGGTATGGCCTTCCTGGCTGGGTGTTCGTGCGGGGCGTCGGTCTCGGGATAGGAGCTGATGGTCACGATAGTGTCCCGGATATCCCGGATGGCCTGGTCCAGCTCGTCCACGGCGTGGCCAATCTTGTCGCTCGCGGGGTGATCGCCCATCAGTCCCAGCGCTGCCTGGAGGTCCAGGCCTGCGGTGAACAGCCGGCGGACGACGACGTCGTTCAGGCCCAGGGCGATCCGCTCGTGATCTTCGAGCAGATCCAGGATGGCCTTGGCTGGGCTGGCGGCGTTGCCGTCCTCGAGCGCTTGCGGGTTGCCCGGAGGGGGACCTCGGGTCGGCTGTACCGGAGGCACAGCCTGTGCCGGTGTTGCGGTCGCTGCGGAAACAACACCTGGTATCCGGTACATCGCGGCGGCTCCTCGTCCTTGCATGGCCAGGCTGGGCCGTGCCGCCAGGGTCCGGAGCGACGGGCGCACCTGCACCCGCATCGGCCCGATGCAGGGCGGTATTAGATCTTGCTCCAGGAGCAGCTTACGCGGGTGCCTCGTCGCCCGGTAGCCTGCCGCGCGCCCATGAAGCGATGCCGGTCAGAGACGACGTCGGGCACGGCCCGGCCGAGATCACGTCCGGGTCGGTCATGGGTTTCGCCGCTTCCAGTGCTGGGCTGCTTTTGGCTGCCGGGACGCCCTTCGTGCAGAACCCTCCGCCGCGGCCACTACGACATCGCTACCGAGGTCCCCAGCCGTCACAGGCTCCGTGTGGCACTCGACGACCTCGCGGCCGCCATCTGAACCCAGCAGAGCATCCGGATCATGTTCCGATGCTGTTCAGGGAAGGCGCAACGCAACAGTGCCGCCCTGTCTGCGGACAAGCCCTAGTCGTCTTCACCTACGAGTAACTCATCGCGGCTACATGACCGGATGTTCTGAGGCTGGCCTATGGGAGGATGCGACGACCGGTGAGCTGTCCGCGCCCGGTTCTGAATTTGGCCGAGAAGGACCGGCCAGATCATGATCGCTCTCGGCAGCAACGTGCACATCTTCGCGCGCCCGCACCGGCGCGAGGAACTGGCCCGATGTTTTGAGACCGTCGCTGGCGGCAGCCCAGTGCGAACGGTCGAGTTCCCAGGCATCGACCAGCCGATGCTCATTGCCAGCTTCCCGGTGGCGGGCACCTCAGCATCGAGTTCACCGACAACGCACCGGATGATGATCAGCCTCGTCTCGGCGCCTGGCTTGAGCTGCGCGCCGACGACCCACCTGCCGTGCTTCGGGCAGCGCTGGACGCAGGTCTTATCCAGGTCAAGCATCCGGGTCATCCGTACTATTTCATGATCCCCGGAGGCCAGGTGTTCACCATTGCGCCGACGAGCAGCACTGCGCCTGCCTGGAGGCGTCCGCTTTCATGGATAAAGAAAAAGACGGATCAGATCTCTATTCAGCAACCAAACCGCCAGCTAAATGGCTCAAGGCCATCGTTCAGATGCTAATTGGCGTGGGAACATTGACCACTCTAGTGGTGCTGGTCTGGATATCACATCTAAGGTCCGTTGGAATTGGCGCGCTCGCTCTTCGCATTGTTGGCACCGGACTGGCGCTATCGGCCGTCGTCGAGTTGACCTACACTCTTTTCACCGATGGCCCAGATGAAGCGCTTGATCCGCTCACTCTGGGTCCTCGGGCCCGGCGCCCGGAGTGCTCCGCGCTGAGCTGACCGCCCCACCGAGGCCTTGTTGATCAGCACGGATCGCGGCATGAGAACGCCCGAAAGCCGCTGTAACCGCTGATGCGCGCAGAGTAATCCAAGGTCGGCCCGGCGGGGTAATCAGCACAAAGAAAGAATTTCTGGCAGGTACTCAATCGCCCGCGCTCCCATGGACTGCGCGCAGGATATCGCCTATTCGGAGGAACCTTGCCGGTACAAGAAACGGAACATCTGGTGTAGGGTCGGTCCGGCCACGCTACAGCAGCTGGCTACAAGACACGGGGGGGAACCATGCCGACCATAATTGCCCACCACGATGTGAAGGACAAGGATCACTGGCTTGCCTCGCCGAAGCGCGAAGAGGTCTTCGGGCCGCTCGGGGTTACCAACATCCGCACCTTCGTCAACCCGGAAAACCCGGCCCAGGTGGCCGTGCTTATGGATGTCGCCGACATGGATGCTCTCATGGCTGCGATGTTGACCGAGCCGATGGCCGAAGCGATGGCGCATGACGGCGTGCTGCCCGAAACCCTGGTGATCCTCGTCGAGGCGTAGTTCCTCTCTCAGCGTAGAAGCGAATAGTTCGCCGACCTCGGAGCAGCCGCAGGGCATGGATGCCGCCCCGCAGGCTGCGAGTTAGTGACCGCAGAGACGGCCACGGCTGACGGGGCTTTCAGGGATCTTCCTGACTGGCGGCCTCCTTCGGGACAGCGCGGTACAGGCATTCTGGATGAGAGCGCCATCGATCAGCTGGACCGAACAGGGCGTAAAGAATTTCCGTGACACCACTCAGCGAGCTGAGGACTTTTCCAAGCTCGTCGAAAGCTCCGGTGGCCAGGTCCGGGAACTGGGTAGACCGTCGGACGGCATGACCTCGTCTGCATTGCAGAATTCCCGATCGCGCAGCGGCTCAAAGGCATGCTCAACCGCCTGCTTCTCGTTATCGGGCGGCACTGCCCCGGCCTCCGGCTCGGCTCCTGAGTTTGGTCACCGGCCTGCGGAGCGATTATCAACGGCGCGCTGACCTGGGGTGATGGGTGCGGCAGAGGCGTTTCTGAGGCACTAGCTGGTGCCCTACGGTTGGCCCGTGGCGTGGATTCGGCGGGTGCGGACGTCCTCAGGGGCGACGGCGGTGCAGATCGCTGAGTCGGCTGGTGGCCGCCGGCGGATTATCGCGCATGTCGGCTCGGCGCATACCGAGGCTGAGCTCGGGTTGCTGGTCGAGCGGGCCCGGGCGCTGCTGCGGGATCCGGGACAGGGCGAGTTCGAGCTGGGGATCGAGCCGGTGGCGGCGAAGACGCCGCTGCTTGCCCCGGCTGGTGGTGACACGCTCTTCGGTGACCCGGTCACCATGACACGCAAGCGCGTGACGGCCGCCGCCCCGCGGGTGATCTCGACCTCGTCGCGGGTGCTGTATGACGTTCTGGCCGGGGTGTTCACCTCCCTCGGGTTCGACGCGCTGGGAGACGACGTGTTCCGGGACCTGGTTATTGCCAGGATCGTGGAGCCGACCTCGATTCTGGACACAGGGCGGGTGCTGACCGATCTGGGCCGCAGGCCGGTGAGCGAGAAGACGATGCGCCGCACTCTGGACCGCTGCGGCAAGGACGGCTACCGTGACCAGCTCGCCGCGCTGTGCTTCGCCCGCGCGCGGGCCGGCGGCGATGTCTCCTTGTGCCTCTACGACGTGACGACGTTGTATTTCGAGGCGGAGAAGGAGGACGACCTGCGCAAGGTCGGGTACTCCAAGGAGCGGCGGGTTGACCCGCAGGTCGTGGTCGGGCTGCTGGTTGACCGGCACGGCTTCCCGCTGGAGATCGGCTGCTTCGAAGGGTCCAGGGCCGAGACGCTGACGCTGCTGCCGGTCATCCGCCAGTTCCAGGCCCGGCACGGCATGGAGGGCATGGTCGTGGTCGCCGACGCGGGCATGCTGTCGGCGGCTAACCTGCGCGAGCTGGACGAGGCCGGGCTCGGGTTCATCGTCGGCTCCCGCACGACGAAGGCGCCGGTTGACCTGGAGTCCCACTTCCGGTGGCATGGCGACGCTTTCACCGACGGGCAGGTCATCGACACCCTCACCCCGCGCGCCGGCAAGAACACCGAGAACAACGTCGCGCTGAGGGCCGAGCCCGTCTGGAACCGTAACAGCCATTCGTCGTCGTGGCGGGCGGTGTGGGCGTACTCCGCCAAGCGCGCCGCCCGTGACAACAAGACCCTCAACGCTCAGGAGAACCGCGCCCGCGCCGTCGTGGACGGGGACAAGACAGCACGCACACCCAGATTCGTGACGATCAAGGGCGACGCCCGGACCCTGGACGAAGCCTCGCTCGCGCGGGCTCGCAGACTTGTCGGCCTCAAGGGCTACGTCACCAACATCCCCGCCACCGTGATGACCCCAGACCAGGTGATCGGCTCCTACCACGACCTGTGGCACGTGGAAGCAGTCCTTCCGGATGACTAAGACCGACCTCGCCGCCCGGCCCATGTTCGTGCGCACCAAAGACGCGATCGAAGCGCACCTGACCATCGTGTTCACCGCCCTCGCCGTGGCACGCACCGTGCAGCACCGCTCGGGCCTGGCCGTGCGCAACGTGGTCCGGCAACTCCGGCCCCTGCGCTCAGCGACCATCGCGATCAACGGCGCGACACAGACGTTCCCGCCCGCCATCGATCCCGATAAACAGGAACTTCTGGACACGCTCATCACCGGAGATTCAAGGCACTAACGAAAAGACCAAACTCAGGTCGAAAGCTCCGGTGGCCAGGTCCGGGAACTGGGTAGACCGTCGGACGGCATGACCTCGTCTGCATTGCAGAATTCCCGATCGCGCAGCGGCTCAAAGGCATGCTCAACCGCCTGCTTCTCGTTATCGGGCGGCACTGCCCCGGCCTCCGGCTCGGCTGCGACGTGGGCACCGACAGGCTCAGGTGTGCCTGCGGACGGATCGCTGCCACGGCCGGCGCGCAGTGCCGCGAGCAGGCTGCCCGCCGCCAGGGCATTGCTGAGATAAGGACTGCGCAGCAGAAGCAACAATGCGTTAGCGGAATCGGCCAGGCTACGAAATATCAAGGGCAGATCCGCGGCGAAAGCACCCGGCCCGAAGGCCCCGGGCTGCACGCGAGGACGCGGCACCAGAGCCTTGCGCGCCTGCCCGCCTGCGGCATACGCCGCGCCCACCTCGGCCGCGAAATCTGCCTCTGTGGGAACTAACCTCTGCGCAATGCGCTGCGCCCATCGCTGAACGACATCCACGAGCCGACCTTTCCCCCGGGAAGAGCCGCTGATCCCGGTGCCAAGCATGGACCGGGTCTCCCTGTACCTTGTCCTGATGCGATGAAGGAGCGGAGCCTCCCGCTCCCTGGCGGATGCTGGAAGTTGCAAAGCATCCGTCTCCACCAGGCATAGGGAGGCCCCCAATGGAGCAAGCGTATGACGGCCGGCAGGTCGTGGGCATGGACCTGCACCGGCGCCGCAGCGTGCTGGTGCGGATGACCGGGGACGGCCGGCGGCTCGGGATGGCCAGGATCACCAACAGCCCGCAGGAACTCCGGAAGGAGATCGCCCGGGCCGGCAAGCACCCGAAAGTCGTCCTGGAGGCCACGTACGGGTGGTACTGGGCGGCGGACACTCTGGCGGAGGCGGGCGCGGAGGTTCACCTGGCGCATCCGCTGGGGGTGAAGGCGTTCAGCTACCGCCGGGTCAAGAACGACGAGCGGGACTCAGCGGACCTTGCTGACCTGCTGCGGATGGGCCGGCTGCCGGAGGCGTGGATCGCCCCGCACGAGGTCCGGGAGCTGAGGGAGCTGACGCGGTACAGGATCAAGCTGGTGCGCCTGCGGACCAGCTGCAAGGATCAGGTCCACGGCGTGCTGGCCAAGCTCGGCGTCCCGGTGACCTGCTCCGATATCTTCGGCAAGGCCGGGTCGGCGTGGCTGGACGGGCTGCGGCTGCCGCAGCCGTATGCGGGAAAGGTGACCTCGCTGCGGCACCTGGCCGGCGAGCTGTCCACCGAGATCACCATGCTGTCGGAGGTGATCGCCAGCCTGCTCGCCGGGGACCGCGGCTACCAGGTGATCCAGCAGCTGCCCGGCATCGGCCCGGTGCTGGCCGCGGTGATCACCGCCGAGATCGGCGACGTCACCCGGTTCAAGAACGCGGCACAGCTGTGCTCCTGGGCCGGGCTCACCCCGCGTCACCGTGAGTCCGACGCCAAGGTCGCCCGCGGTCATGTCACCAAGCAGGGCTCGCGGCTGCTGCGCTGGGCGCTCATCGAGGCCATCCAGCGCATCCCCCGCGACAGCGTGATCGGCACCGTCAAGGACGCCATCATCGCCCGCCGCGGGAAGGAAGCCCGCAACATCGCCAAGGTCGCCGCCGCCCGGCGGCTGCTCACCCTGGTCTTCTACGGGATGCGCGACGGGCAGATCCGCTGCCTGTCCCGCCCACCCGCCACCCAGACGGCGCAAGCCGCGTGAACACCCCTCATGGACACCGGCGCGAGGTCGCCAAGCATTCTGCCCCCTGGCCAGGCGCGAGGTCGCAAACTAGTCTGCCCCCGCCCCCGGCGGCAGGGCGCCAATCTGATTGACCCCGCCTGACCACCTCTGACGCGGATCCGCCCCATGCCCCCCGGCCCCGGCCAGGGACACGCGAAGGGATGAATGCAGCCAGCGGCACTGCCCGCACCGGATGACCTCCGGAACATATGGGACGACCTCACACAACCGGATACCCCGCACGACCCCCGGCTCCCGTTTCCCGCCGCCAGATCATCGGGCGAGCGGCCGGTCACCCCAAGGACGCCTCTGGCGCCGCTGCGCGGCCGGGCTCCGCCCGGTCCTTGACCTGGCCCGGCCGCTCGCCACGGGACATTGGCAGCTGCCAGGAAACAGGAGACGCCAGTCACGCACGCCCAATTAACCCGCCAGAACCCCTGCAAACCACGCTTGACACGGCTCCGCTCCTTCAGGGATGACTAGTCACCCTACGTTCCGTAAGACCGCCGGGCACCCGCCGGGACGACTACCCGTGGCCTCGTGGCTGGACAGTGCCGACCGAGGCGAAGCGTGAGCTGTGCAGCCAGATGAACGAGGGCAAGACGGTAGTGCCCAGGACCATCGCGGATCCGCATGCGACCGCTGCGACAACCACGAGGCCGCCGGGAGCGCAGGAAAGTCCCAGACAAGGTTGCCAGCAGCAGCACCAGCCGACTGAACCCAGCCAGAACCCATCGGACAGCCAACCTCGGCCTGCCTCTGATGGTCAGCCAGGAAGTGGGATCGCCCGCCAGCCCGACCCTTGCCGTACCGGCGACGGCCTGTGGCGCGCCGAGCGGATTCGGCGTCGAGGCTGACCGGGCTTGGCCAGCCGCCCAGCGAGCTGCGGCCCAGCAGGTAGTTGTGGCCGCGCGAAGATGAACTGGCCGTGCTAGGGGCCGCGGCCGTGGCGGCTAGCCGCGGCGAGCCCGGGTGGTGCTGGTCGAAGGTGAGGCAGGCAAGGAAGATCGCTGGCATTACATGCACGAGCGGGATCGCGTCGCGACCCAGGGCAGAGCGGCGGACCCTGGTCAGCTGTCTTCGAGGCGGGCGAGCATGCTGATGACGGAAGCTGGTCCGTCCTCGCTGGCCAGCCGTCTGGACAGCACCTCGGCGTGTGTCCGGTACGACGAGCGGGCAAGCGCGTCCCGGATGGCCGCCGCAAGTACAGGGACGGAGAGCTGGCTGCGCGGGATGGGGGGCGGGCCCGCGCCCAGGGCGGCGAGCCGGGCGGCCCAGAACGGCTGGTCGCCGACGTGCGGCACGGTCACGGCCGGGACCCCGGCACGCAGCCCCGCAGCCGTGGTGCCGCCGCCCGCGTGATGGACCAGCGCCGCCATCTTGGGGAAGAGCCAGTCGTGCGGCATGTCGCCGACGATGATCGAATCGCCAGGTGACCGGTCGGCCGATGGCGGTCCAGGCTGCCCGGCCTGGATCACCAGCCGGACCCGTGCCCGGCGGCCGGCTGCGTCGGCTAGCTCGGTGAGGTCGCCGGTGTCCTCGGGCGTCAGGCTCCCGAACCCGAAGAACACTGGCGATGGGCCCGAGTCCAGGAACCTCTCCAGATCTGCCGGCGGGTTCCAGCCGGCTGGCCGCGCCGGCCACCAGTAGCCGGTGACCTGATAGCTGTCAGGCCAGTCCGCCGGGCGCGGCACGACAGCCGGGCTGAAGCCGTGGAAGACCGGCCAGCGCCTGGTGTCCGGCTGTCCGAGTACCGCTTCGCGCGTGCTGCGCGGCGGCAGCCCCAGCTCACGGCGGATCTGCCGGGCCGGGCCGGCCAGGCCAAGCGCCAGTGTGGCCGCGGTGGCCCGGCCGGTGGCCCGGTTCCCCAGGCGGCCCAGCGACCGGGCCCCTATCAAGGACGGCGGGAACTCGCTGGTCGGAGCCATCGGCTGGAGCTGCAAACCCATGCCGTGCAGGCCCAGGCCTTCTGCGACGTGGTAGCCGCCGAGCGCGGTTATCCCCGTCAGCGCCAGGACGTCGGGGGCATCCTGGCGCGCCACCGCGAGGATTCCCCCGTGCAGCCTGCGAATGTGCTCGGCGACCAGCCGGATCATCCGGACCGGCGACGCCGACCCGGCCTTGCCCTGCAGCCACCTGGAGTCATCCAGCATGGTCTGGCTGCCAGGCAGTGACCGGAATTCCAGGCCGCAGCCGGTGACAAGACCCTCGAACACGTCATGAGTGGCGATCGTCACGCCATGCCCGGCAGCGCGCATGGCTGCGCCGAGCCCGGTGAAGGGTGCCACGTCCCCGCGCCCCCCGACGGTGGCGATCAGAACCCGCATCTCGCTACCCCCTGCCTTGAATCGATGGCCGGTCCGGGCGTGCTAAGCCGCGGCTCGTGTCCGGGAGTATGTGTCCCGGCCTGCTGCCCGCAGCGCCCGCCGCGCTTCGCACCGCCGCCCGCCGACCGCACGGGGGTAGCCTGGCTGACGGAGCTAACACGCCGTTAAAACTCGATCATGGGCGGGTCTTCCGGGGACGATCGACATGGACACGGTGACGGAATTCTGCCTTCTAGGGCCCGTGCTGGTGCGCCGGGACGGTGTCACGGTGCCGGTGGCGCCGGGAAAGCAGCGGGCGGTGCTGGCGGCGCTGCTGCTGAGCGCCGACCGGGCGGTCTCATTCGACGAACTAATCGAGGTGCTGTGGGGCGCCGCCGCGCCGCCGTCGGCGCGGGTCTCGCTGCAAAATCACGTGATGCGGCTGCGCAAGGCACTCGGCGCCGCCGCGCGGATCCGCACGCAGCCCGACGGCTACCAGATCCGCGTTGACGATGGCGAGCTGGATGTGTCCCGGTTCGAGGCGCACCTGGCTGGCGCGCGGGTGGCTGCCCGGGACGGCTCATGGGACACCGCCGCCGAGCAGGCGCAGGCGGGATTGGCACTGTGGCGGGGTGAGCCGCTGGCCGACGTGGAGTCAGACCTGCTGGCCACCCGCCACATCCCGCGGTTCGCCGAACTGCGGCTGCAGGCGGTAGAGGTGCGCCTCGACGCGGATCTCCACCTGGGACGGCATGCCGAGATGATCACCGAGGCGCAGCGCCTGGCCATGGCACATCCGCTGCGCGAACGCCTGCACGGCCTGCTGATGCGGGCGCTGTACCAGGACGGGCGGCAGGCCGAGGCGCTGGCGGCCTACGCCCGGGCCCGCCAGATCCTCGTTGATGAGCTCGGGACCGAGCCAGCTGCTGGGCTGCGGGAGGTGCACCGGCAGATCCTGAACGGCGACCCGGCCCTCGATCTCCCGGCAAAGCCGCCGGGTGCCGCGAATTCCCCGGCGCCACTGGTGCCGCGGCAGCTGCCCGCTGCGGTTTCCGGTTTCACCGGGCGTGCCGCCGAGCTTGAGGCGCTGACCCGGACCCTGGACGAGGCGAGCGCGGACAGTCCGGGGACGGTGGTGATCTCCGCGATCGGCGGGATGGCCGGAGTGGGCAAGACCGCCCTGGCGTTGCACTGGGCGCACCTGGTGGCCGGCCGTTTCCCGGACGGCCAGCTGTATGTGAATCTGCGCGGCTTTGACCCCTCCGGCGCGCCGCCCGCGCCCGGCGAGGCGATTCGCGGATTCCTGCACGGCCTGGGCGTGCCACCCGAGAGCGTCCCGCCCATCCCGGATGCGCAGGCGGCCTTGTACCGCAGCCTGATGGCCGGCCGGCGAATGCTGGTCGTCCTGGACAACGCCCGCGAGGAACAACAGGTCCGCCCGCTGCTGCCGGCCTCGGCTGGCAGCCTGATCCTGATCACCAGCCGCAGCGAGCTAGCGGGACTGGCCGTCGCGGACGGTGCCCGGCTGCTGTCCCTGGACATCCTGCCCGAGCCCGAGGCACGCCAGCTGCTGGCCGGCCGCGTCGGTCGGGCCCGCGCAGTTGCCGAGCCCGACGCAGTCGCCCAGATCGCGAGCCTGTGCTCGTGCCTGCCGCTGGCCCTGGCCGTGGCCGCCGCCCGCGCCGCAGCGCGCCCCGGCCTCCCCCTGGCTGCCCTGGCTGCCGAGCTCCGCGACACTCGCAGTCCTCTCGACGCACTGGACGCCGGTGACCCCGCCGCCAGCGTCAGTGCCGTGTTCTCCTGGTCCTACGATGACCTCGATGCCGGGTCAGCCCACGCGTTCAGGATGGTCGGGCTGCACCCTGGCCCCGACTTCGATGCCTACGGCCTGGCTGCTCTCATCGGAAACACGCCCGAGCAGGCGCACCGCGTGCTGGACACGCTGGCCCGGGCGCACCTCATCCATCCCATCGCGGCGGGCCGCTACGGCATGCACGACCTGCTGCGCGCCTATGCACGCGAACGGGCCCGCGCCGTTGACAGCCAAGACGAGCAGGACGCGGCGCTGGCACGGTTGTTCGACCACAGCCTGTATAGCTTCGCCAGGGCCCTGATGCCGGCGTGCGCCCCCGCATTGGGGCCTCGGCCCGACCCTCCCGGTCCTCCGGCCGACGCGCCCGTCCAGCCGCTGGATCACCCGGACGCGGCGCTTGACTTGCTTGAGGCGCAGCGGCCAACCCTCGTTGCGATCGCCACGCACACTGCTCGGCACGGGTGGCCAGGCAGCAGCCTGCTGGCCCCTCTCATGCTCCGCGACCTCGACGTCGGCGGCTACTCCCCCGGTGCCACCGCCATCGGCGGCAAGGGCCGCATGGCCGCGCCAGGCCGGCAGCGTGGCGCGGAAGCCACCGCACTCTATTACCTGGCCGGCATCGACTGGCGGCACGGCCGTTACGGGCAAGCAGAAAGCCGACTCCACGACGCCCTCGCTTTGTACCGAGACGCTGGCGACCCCGAGGGCACAGCGCGGGCGCTGGCAGGTCTCGGCCAGGTCGAGTACGAGCGTGGCTCATACGAGGAAGCCGGGAGCCTCCTGCAGCAGGCAATAGATATGCACCGCGAGAACGGCGCACAGGTTAGCGAGGCGGTAGCCGTGTGCAAGCTCGCCAACGTCTACGAGCGGCAGGGCCGCCATGAGCAGGGCGAAGCCAGTTACCAACGGGCCCTTGCCATGTTCCGCGAGGCGGGGAACGCCCGGGGCGAGGCCGTCGCGCTGGACAGACTGGGCGTCATCGAATTGCGACATGGGCATTTCGACCGGGCTGCCGCCAAGCATCACCGTGCGCTGACACTATTCCGCGAGGTCAACGATGTCATGAATGAGACCGTTGTTCTGGCACACCTCGGCCACCTGGAGCTGCGCCGGGGCAACCTTCGAGAAGCGATTACTCGTCTGCGAGCGGCTGCGGACCTGGAGCGCGCGCTGTACCAGCTGCGCGAGGCTACGGAGACACTCAACAACCTCGGCCGGGCCCTGCTGGCCAACGGTCAGCCGGCCTTGGGCCAGGCTGAATACTCTGCGGCGCTCAGCCTGGCCCGCCAGATCGGCGACAAGCACGAGGAAGCCCGCGCTCACGACGGCCTCGGTGACTGCCAGCACGCCAGCGGTGAGATCGGCTCGGCCCGCGACCACTGGCAGCAGGCTCTCGCTCGCTACGCCGAGCTTGATCTTCCGGACGCCGGCGAGGCCCGCGCGAAGATCGTCGGCGCCGCAGCTGCCCAGGGCTCACCACAGCAGATGTGATGGCGCTCGCTGAAGATCCCCAGGGGTGCTTAGCGAATTTCCCACCTGGCTGATCGGTAGAGCACCCGGCCGGTTACTGATTGTAATGGACTGCGTCGGCGGGGCGTGGCGACGGTGGCCGCGGCGGGCGGGACGCGCCAGCAGGCAGAACTCCGTTAAGTCATCCGATCGTTCCAGAAACCGCGCCGCCGATGATCGGATTTTAGCGGCGTGTTAACGCCGGCGGCCATGCTAGTCCCCGTGCGGTCGGCGAACACGGCTTCCCGAGAAGCCGGAGACCGCGCGAACGGCAGACGAGGACCCCGGAGGCCAGGCCTGTTCGCCATCGCGCGGCCGCAGCGAACCCAGTGGTTAAGCAAACGGGAGGATCCGCCATGCGGCGTTCGTTCCTGGTCGGCGCGGCTCTGATCCTGGTAGTCGCGGGCGGGTCGGCTTTGGCCGCCGGCCCGGCGACCGCCGCGAGTCCGGGTCCGGCCGTGCTGCTGGTCTGCAACGGCAGCACGGCGCCATGCCCCCTGACAGCGCCCGGGGCAGGGCCTTACTATCGCACCGTCCAGGGTGCAGTCGATGCGGCACGCCCCGGCGACTGGATCTTGATATATCCGGGCGTGTACCACGAGAAGTCCGCGCAGTGGCCAACCGCGGGCGTGTGGATCGACAAGCCGGACCTGCACATCCGCGGACTGGACCGCAACCGGGTGATCATCGACGGCAGCAACGGGACCGCCGCGCACCCATGCCCGTCGGCCGCGGCCGAGCAGGACTTCACGCCCCGTGACGGCATCGTGGTGTTCAAAGCCAGCCGGGTCACGATCCAGAACCTGACCGTGTGCGACTACCTGTCCGGGCCCAGTGGTCACGGCAACCAGATCTGGTGGGACGGTGGTGACGGCTCCGGCACGATCGGCATCGGCTCGTTCTCCGGGTCGTACCTGACCGCGACATCGCAGTTTGCACCAGTGAGCCTGAGCAGCCCGGACCTGGCCCAGTACGGGATCTTCGCCGGCAACTCCCGGGGGCCTGGGCTGATCACGCATTCGTACGCGAGCAACATGGCGGATGGGGCGTTCTACGTGGGGGCGTGCCGCCAGGTCTGCGACACTACGCTCGCGTACGACACCGGGGTCAACTCCGCGCTCGGGTACACCGGCACGAACTCGGGCGGGCGGCTGGTCGTCAAGAACTCGGTGTTTGAGTTCAACCATGCAGGCGTGGTGCCGAATTCGAGGAACAACGACGATGCGCCGCCGCCGCAAGACGGCTGCTGCCCGGGCAGCGCCACCAGGTCCTGCACGGTCATCACCGGAAACCTGATCGCGGACAACGACAACGCGAACACGCCAGCCGACGGCGTCACCGCCCCCGTCGGCACCGGCATCCAGATAGCCGGCGGCTCGTATGACGCGGTGACCGGCAACATCATCGCCGACCAGGGCGCCTGGGGCATCGTCACCACCGACAACCCCGACCCGGAGCAGCCACCGCCGTCCTCGCACTGCCAGGGCGGCATCCAGAACGACCCGGCGCGCGGGGTCTGCCTGTTCCGGGCGATCGGCAACCAGGTCTACGGGAATGTGTTCATCCGCGACGGGTTCTTCGGCAACCAGACGAACTCCGACCTGGCCACCGAGACCCTGTCCTCTTACACGCCGCGGAACTGCGCGCGAGCGTGGATGGCCAGCCCTGCGGGCAGCCTGGCACCGGCAACGACGTGGCACTGGAAGACCAGATGATCTGCAACACCGGGATCGAGCCCTGCCCGCTGCCACCCAGCCAAGCGAGATACCCCAAGCAGACCCGCATCGTGATGCTCCCCCTGCCCCGGCTGCCGGGCATGCCGGACCCCTGCACGGGCGTGCCGAAAAGCCCGTTCTGCCCCTGACCGCTAAGTTTCCGCCGGAAGGAGATGCCGATCATGGTCTCGTCCCAGAGCACCCGCCGACGGCGGCATCGCGCTGTACCAACGCGCGCGAGGGCCGCCGACGGCAGCAAACTCAGCCGCACCGCCCATGCCTATGTTGGCCCCTCCACCCTCGTGCACACCCTCGTCACCGACACCACCGCGCCCGCCGACGAAGTAGCAGCGCTCGAAGGAACCGGCACCGTCGTCAAAACGGCCTAGATTCGAGGGTCTCCTCCATGCCATCCGCACTCGCTGCTGCCGAGGTTGCGATAACCCCGTCCGCGGCGCGCTCGGTCTGGGCCTCGCCGCTCTACCGCGGAGCGACCGTCGCGCTGTTCCTCTCCGGGCTGGGGACGTCCGCCGCCGCGCCGCAGATCACCCTTTTCCTGGTCAACGACCTGCACGTCTCGCTGACCACGGCCGGGCTGTTCTACCTCACGAACATCACCGCCCCGCTCGCCGGCTACCTGATCGGCGCACGCTCGGACCGCTCCGGAAAGCGGCTCGGGCTGTTCCGGTGGTGTGCTCTGGCGGGATCCCTCGGGTGGGTCGCGATGGCCTTGGCCGACCAGGTGTGGATGCCCTTCGTGATCAGTGCCCTCGTCCTGGCCTTCTCGGGCGCGGCCAGCTCGCAGCTGTTCGCCGCGGTCCACGACGACCTGCAAACGACCGCGAACCCCGTGGCCGACGGGGTCGTCTCCATCGTACGGATGGCGTTGACGGCCGGATGGGTCGTCGGCCCCGTCCTGGGCTCGATCCTGGCGACTGCCGCCGGTTCGCGCGTGATGCTCGCGGCCACCGGGTCGTGCGCCCTCGCGCAGATCGTCCCCATGGGCTTCGCGCGCACCGGCTCGGCTCGGCCCGGCGCGCACACCGCGTCCGCGTCCGAAGTGCAGGCCGAGCGCCTCGCGCAGCGCCCGAAGCTCCGGGAGATGCTGCCGCTGCTCGCGTTCACCGGGCTGTACGTGTTCGTCTACGCGGGTGAGCCGATCAAGTACGGCTACCTGCCGATCTACATGCGCGACGACATGCATCTGCCGACGGCGGTCAGCGGCGCGGTCATCGGCATCCAACCTCTGATAGAGCTGATCCTGATGCCGGTGGCCGTGGTCGTCGCCCGCCGTATCGGCATGATGCACCTGATGATCCTCGGCGCGGCGTTCGGCATCGGCGCGAATCTCTGCTTCGCTCTGACCGGCGACGCCGCCGGGATGTTCGCCGGGCAGATCCTGATGGGCGGGGTATGGGGTGTGTTCGCGGCCCTGGGCATCATCGTCGCCCAACGACTGCTGCCCCGAGCCGTCGCGACCGCCTCAGCGGTCTTCATGAGCTCCACGGCGATCGCCAGCGCCCTCGGAGGGCTGACCGGCAGCCTCGGCGTCAGCGTTCTCGGCCTGCCGCATGTGTTCTTCGCCCCGGCTCTCTACGGACTCATCGCCACCAGCGGGATCGCCGTCATGAGCCGCTCCCGGTTCACCGTGCACTAGCCCGGACGCCCAGGCGATCACCGAAACGGCCACGTACTGCCACGCTCGATCAGCGGGTCTCGTGGTCGACACGCGGAGTCTCAATGCCATGGGCTTTGAGACGAACGGCGTGAGTGGGGTTCTTGTGTGAGGTTACGGACGTGCCCCCGGCCGCAGATCACCGGCAACGAGTTGAAGAGGCCCGCGAGCACACAGATCGCGCCTATGATCGCCCAGATGTGCTGGCCGTTCATGCCGCCCGACTGACCAAGCAGGTTCAGGCCCTGGAGAATCCAGACAACGCCCGCGAGAACCCCGGCCAGGGGGTTCAGCGGGCGGTGCCTCGGCCAGCCAGTTAGTGACGCCGGCGCTCGCGGGAGGCTCAGGCATGTTGCGCGCTATCCGGCTGCCCAGCAGGCAGCAGCATCCGGGATGAGCAGCCTGCCGCTGCCGCAGTGCCTGCGCGACCGCCGGGTGGGCTGGGCCGGTGACGCGCTGTTATCCGTGCCTGTCCATGACTACGTACCTGCGTCAGCCGGTGAGATCGGCCGCTGGGCGCCGTTCGGTGCTGTGATCGCGGCTGTGCTGGCCGGCTGGCTTCCCAGCAGGGCGGCGGGGGTGGCTGGCACGGCGATGGCCTCTTCAGCCTCGGTGGGCTCCGTAGCCTCGGTGGGATCCGAGCCTGGGGCGGCGGGCAAAGCGGCACGGTCGAAGAAGCGCAGCAGTTCCACCGGGAACGGCATGACCAGGGTGCTGTTCTTCTCGGCGGCGACCTCGACCACGGTCTGCAGCAGCCGCAGTTGCAAGGCGGCCGGGTCGGCGGCCATGACCGAGGCGGCCTGGGCCAGCTTCTTGGAGGCCTGGTACTCCCCGTCCGCGGAGATGATCCGGGCCCGGCGCTCACGCTCGGCTTCGGCCTGCCGGGACATCGAGCGTTTCATCGATTCGGGCAAGGAGATGTCCTTGACCTCCACGCGCTCCACCCGGACGCCCCACGGGCCCTCGGTGGGGGCGTCGATCACGTCCTTGAGCTCGGCGTTGACGTGTTCCCGCTCGGACAGCAACTGGTCCATGCTGCTGCGCCCGGTCACCGCCCGCAGCGAGGTCTGGGCGACCTGGGAGACGGCGAAGTGGTAGTTCTGCACGTTGATGAGGGCCTTGAGCGGGTCCACGACCCGGTAGTACACAACCGCGTCCACCTTCAGGGAGACGTTGTCCCGGGTGATGGTCTCCTGGGCGGGCACGTTAGCCACCACGATCTGCATGTTGACCTTGGTGAGCCGGCTGGTGAACGGGTTGATCCAGATCAGGCCCGGCTTGCGCACGCCGGGCAGAGCCTGCCCGAAGCGGAACACAATGCCTTGCTCGTACTGACGGATGATCCTGAAGCCGAACACATCGGCCATCCCAACCCCCGGCACCAGGCCTGCGCGCCGGGTATATGCGGCCCGCGGACGGCGTCAGCGTGACTGCCAGCGTTCGAAATGCCCACGGCCTAAACTCCATCATCACACAGCCCAGGCGCCCGTTCGCCGTGTCCTTACAGCGGCTCGATGGCCCAGGCCCAGCCCTGGTCGTCATCCCAAACCGCGCGGACCACGGCGGCCTGGGCCGTGTCGGACAGCTGGGCTACGGCCCGGATCAGCTGGCGGTGGAAGTCCTCGGGCGTGTGTTTGCCCTCATGCGAGACGACGGTAACGAGCGCTACGGCCGATTGCTCACCGCCGCTCAGCCGGACCGTGATAGTGCCGGTGTAGTCACGGCTGACGGCCGCGATGGCCTCGGCGCGGACAAGCTCGCTGTCATCGTCCTTGGCCACCCACACATCAGGCGGGGCCATCCACCTCACCTCCCGCGCTCAATTGTCATGGCACCCCCACAGTGGCATATCTGCGCTGCGCCAGGCCGGGCCGCGCTGGGTGGAACCCGGCAGGCCAGGACGCGCAGCCGGGCCGGCTCAGTACTCGAGTTCCGGCCGCAGTGCGCCGCCGACCGTGTGCAGGTGCCGCAGGACCTGTCCGTAGGAGGCGAAGAAGCCGGTCTCGTGGTAGGTGATGCCGTGCTGCTCGCAGAACGCGCGCACCGGTTCCTGGGCCTGCCGCAGGCTGGGCCGTGGCATGGAGGGGAACAGATGATGTTCGATCTGGTAGTTGAGGCCGCCGAGAGCGAAGTCGGTGAGCCACCCCCCGCGGACGTTCCGTGAGGTCATG
Organism: uncultured Actinomycetes bacterium; assembly: GCA_963814645.1. GTDB lineage: Bacteria > Actinomycetota > Actinomycetes > Streptosporangiales > Streptosporangiaceae > RYN-230. Next base: position 64,202 of record CAWFDX010000002.1, read on the forward strand.
ACCTGGCGGCGCAGGAAGTCGGACTGCTCATCTTCGCCTGGCACCGGCATGCCCTTGTGGTTGGGCGCGAACGAACAGCCCAGGTAGACCCCGAACAGGCCCTGCTGGACGAGCACGAAGACCACCGCCTGCACCGGGGCCAGCACCAGGAACACGGCGGCCAGGTAGCCAACAATGTGCACGACGAGCAGCGCGCCGTCCACCAGCTTGACGGTCGGACTACCGCGGCCGCCCACCAGGGTCCGGATTCCGGCGGCATGCAGGTGGAAGCCTTCCAGCAACAGCATCGGGAAGAACAGCCAGGCCTGATAGCCGGCCAGCCAGCTGCCCAGGCCATGCCGGGCCCGGGCCTGGTCCCGGGTGAAGGCGATGGCCCGGCCGCCGATGTCCGGATCGCGGCCCGGCTCGTTGGGGTGGGCGTGATGCCGGTTGTGCTTGGCCGTCCACCACCCGTAGCTGAGGCCGATCAGCAGGTTGCCGTGGATACGGCCGATCAGGTCGTCGGTGCGCTTGGACCCAGAGATCTGCCGGTGCCCAGCGTCATGCCCGATGAACCCGGTCTGGGTGAACATGACCGCCAGGAAGACCGCCACCAGCAGCTGCCACCAGGACCGCCCGAGCAAGAAGAACACGGTCCAGCCGGCGGCCAGCAGGAGCAGGTTGACGCCGATCTTGGCGCTGTAATAGGCCGGCCGTCGGCGCAGCAGCCCGGCGGCCCGCACGCTGCGCGAGAGGTGTGCGTAGTCACTGCCGGGGCCAGTGAGCGCCGGGCCCCGTGCAGCTACCTGAGGACGTTCTGCTAGTGGACTTGCCGCGTCAACGGTCAACCTCGTCCTCCTGCAGCGAGCGCGCGGCCGGTGCTCAGCCGCGCGGAGTCAGTAGCGCCGCAGGGTCCGGGCGGCAGGGTGCTAGGACGGATAGGTGGCAGGCCGCGCATTCGCGCGCGGGTCTGCCACCTACATCACATCAGACTGCGTGGACCTGGTCCGCCTGCGGGCCCTTCGGGCCCTGGCGGGTGGTGTACTCCACCTTCTGGTTCTCTTCCAGGGTGCGGTAGCCGCCCATGTCGATCGCCGAGTGGTGCACGAAGACGTCGGCGGTGCCGTCGTCTGGGGCGATGAAACCGAAGCCCTTATCGGGGTTGAACCACTTCACAGTTCCCTGTGCCATCTGCTTGTCTCCTAAGACGAGCCATGATCCGTGCCCTTCGCACGGACCAGCTGCTGGTTGCCCGCCACTGGAGAGGAATCCCACCGCCAGACGGCCAGGCGCCCATTGCCGAAAGTGCGGGCGCCTTCACGATCGCAAACGTCGACAACAACTTTTATACTAAACGCCAATTCGTGGCCGGTGCATTCCCGTCGCGTGGCACCCCTCCCGGCATCCGGGCCAGGGGAGCGCCGCGGGCCTTGATCGCTATCGACTGCGGCGGCCCCGGTAGCCGGCCGACATGGCCACCGCGCCGCGGCCGATAGCTGGGCTGGCCGTCAGTGTCGCCGCGGCGCTGCCCGGCTGCTCGGCTGGGGTGACCCGGGCGGCGGGCGGGCCGGCGATAGAACGCAGCAGCGCGGAGCCAGGGCTGACGCTCGTGGCCAGCGGGCTCACCCCCGCGCGGCGCATCAGCCCACGCACGTCGGCGGTCTGGGCCGGGCTGTGCAGGGTGATGACCACACCGTCGGCGCCGGCCCGTGCGGTCCGGCCGGACCGGTGCAGGTACGCCTTGTGCTCGGCGGGCGGATCCGCGTGGATGACCAGGTCGATGCCGTCCACGTGGATGCCGCGGGCAGCGATGTCCGTGGCCACCAGGACCCGGGCCGCCCCGGACGCGAACGAGGCGAGGTTCCGTTCCCGGGCACCCTGCCCGAGGTCGCCGTGCAGTGGGACCACGGAGATCCCGGCCTTGGCCAACTGGGTGGCGAGCTTGTGCGCGCCGTGCTTGGTGCGGGTGAACACCAGCGACCGGTTGCTGCCGCCGGCCAGCGCGGCGACCACGCCCACCCGGTCCTCGGGCGTGACGGTGAGCAGGTGGTGAACCATGGCGCCGGGCGCGCTCGTGGCGGAGTCCACCGAATGCACCGCCGGGTCGCTCAGGAACCGGCGTACCAGGACATCCACCGCGTTGTCCAAGGTGGCGGAGAACAGCATCCGCTGGCTGTCCGCCGGGGTGGCCGCCAGCAGCCGCCGCACCACAGGCAGGAAGCCGAGGTCAGCCATGTGGTCCGCCTCGTCCAGCACGCTGATCTCTACATCGCCCAGGTGACAGTGCCCCTGCTCGATGAGGTCGGCCAGCCGCCCGGGACAGGCCACCACGATGTCCACCCGGTTATGCAGCGCCGCTACCTGGGCATTCTGCCCGGTGCCGCCGAAAATGGTGGCCACTGTCAGGTCCATCGCCTGGGCTAGCGGCACCAGCACGGCCTGGACCTGGCTGGCCAGTTCCCGGGTGGGCACCAGGACCAGGCCACGGGGGCGGCCTGCGCTAGTGAAGCCGCTGGCCAGCCCGGCGACCAGCGGGATCGAGAACGCCAGGGTCTTACCGGAACCGGTCCGGCCACGGCCCAGGATGTCCCGCCCAGCCAGCGCATCCGGCAGTGCAGCCGCCTGGATCGGGAAGGGCACCGTGACCCCGTCTCCGGCCAGCGCGCCGACTAGCGGTCCGGGAACGCCGAGGTCGGCGAAGCTCGGGTGCAGCGTGGTCACCGCGGCCATGCGGTGAGCGGGACGCGCGGAGGATCCAGGCCTCGTCTGGCCACGGCGGCGCCGCCGGGCATGCGGATTTTCAGTGGGTGCAGTAGTCAAAGACTCTCTTCCGGATCTGGGTGGCCGCTTTGATAGGCCACCACCTGAGATCCGTGGAAACCAGTTCGCTCACCGAGCGAGGTACGACCGGCGCGCCCTGATGGCGCCGCCTCACGATATGCCGTGTACCGACAGCGTAGCGTACGCCACGGTTCGGTTTTCCGGCTCGATCAGCCAGACTGACATACAGCACCACCGGCCCCGGCGCTGCGGCCACGCACCAGACTGTGCGTCCTCGCCTGGCTCGTGGGCAACCGGCGCGAGGGAGGTGCCATGGAGTTCCTGCAGCCGCAGACGTGGGCGGAAGCGCTGCAGCTGAAGGCGGCGTACCCGCACGCGGTGCCCATCCAGGGCGGCACGGACGTCATGGTCGAGCTGAACTTCGACCGGTACCGGCCGGAATACCTCCTCGACCTCACCCGGGTGGGTGCGCTGGCTGAGTGGGCTCCGGACAACGGGCACATCTGGCTCGGCGCCGGGGTGACCTACACGAGGGTCCAGACCGAGCTGGGCGGCTGGCTGCCCGGTCTGGCCATGGCATCCCGCACCGTCGGGTCGCCGCAGATCCGCAACCGGGGGACGGTCGGCGGCAACCTGGGGGCCGCGTCCCCGGCGGGCGATGCGCATCCCCCGCTGCTGGCCGCGTGCGCCCACGTGGCGGCCGAGTCGGTGCGTGGCACCCGGCTGATCCCGGCGGACGAGTTCTACACCGGGGTGAAGCGCAACGCGCTGGGGCCGGATGAGCTGATCAAAGGGGTCCTGATCACCCCGCCGGCCGGCCCGCAGCAGTTCTGCAAGATCGGCACGCGCAACGCGATGGTCATCGCGGTGGCCGCGTTCAGCCTCGCGCTGCACCCGGATCGCCAGGCGGTCGGCACCGGCATCGGGTCGGCCGGCCCTACCCCGCGGCGCGCGCTGGCCGCCGAAGAGTTCCTGGCCCAGGCGCTGACCGCGGACGGGCTGTGGGAATCCCGTAGCGACCTGCCCGAGTCCATCAGCCGCCGGTTCGCGGATCTGGTCGCCGAGGCGGCCGCGCCGATCGACGATGTCCGGGGCAGCGCGCGGTACCGGGTGCACGCCCTGTCGGTGCTGGCCCGGCGCGCGCTGACCTGGGCGTGGCACGAGTTCCGGAGGGCGTGAGGCATGCGGATCACCTGCACCGTCAACGGCGAGCCCCAGCAGGCCGACGACGTCTGGGCGGGCGAGAGCCTGCTCTACGTGCTGCGCGAGCGGCTGGGCTTCCCCGGCTCGAAGAACGCGTGCGAGCAGGGCGAGTGCGGCTCGTGCACGGTCTACCTGGACGGCGTGCTGGCCTGCGCCTGCCTGGTCGCGGCCGGCCAGGCGCAGGGCCGGGACGTGCGCACCGTGGAGGGGCTGGCCCCCGGCGGCGAGCTGTCCGTTGTGCAGCGGGCCTTCCTCGACGCGGGCGCGGTGCAGTGCGGCTTCTGCACCCCCGGGCTGCTGGTCGCCGCGCACGACCTGATCGAGCGGCGGCCCGCGCCCAGTGACGCCGAAATCCGGGAGGCGCTGGCCGGCAACCTGTGCCGGTGCACTGGGTACGAGAAGATCATGGACGCGGTCCGCCAGGCGGCCAGCCGGTCTGGCGCCGGGGGAGTGACCTGATGACGGCACCGACGGCACCGACCGCACCGGCCAGCCCGGTACCCGGTGTGATCACCCCGGTATCCGGCGGGGTGGGCAGCAGCGTGGGCCGGCCGGACGGCACACCCAAGGTCACCGGGGAGTTCGTCTACTCCAGCGACCTGTGGCTGGACGGCATGATCTGGGGCGTCACGCTGCGCAGTCCGCACCCTTACGCCCGGATCCGCTCCATCGAGACGGCCGAGGCGCTGGCCATGCCGGGCGTGTCCGCGGTACTGACCCAGGAGGATGTGCCGGGCACCAAGTACTACGGGCTGGAGATCAGCGACCAGCCGGTACTGGCCGTGGATGTCGTGCGCTACCAGGGCGAACCGGTCGCGCTGGTGGCCGCCGGCCACCCGGAGATCGCCCGCCAGGCGGCCAAGCGGATCCGGGTGGACTACGAGGAGTACGAGCCGGTCACCGACGCCCATGAGGCGCTGGGCCACCCGCGGTGGAACCTGGTGCATACCACCCCGGGAAAGGTGACCGAGCTGTCCCGGGAGCGGGCCACGCTGCACCCGCAGGGCAACCTGGTGCGGCACCTGAAGCTGCGCAAGGGCGACCCGGAGCCGGTCGCCGACGTGGTGGTGACCGGCCATTACCAGGTGGGCATGCAGGACCAGGCGTTCCTCGGCCCGGAGTCCGGGCTGGCCGTGCCGTCCGAGGACGGCGGCGTGGAACTGTACGTCGCCACCCAGTGGCTGCACGTGGACCAGAAACAGATCTGCTCGGCGCTCGGCCTGCCGCCGGAGATGGTGCGTCTCACGCTGGCCGGGGTGGGCGGCGCGTTCGGCGGCCGCGAGGACCTGTCCATGCACGTACACGCGTGCCTGCTGGCGCTGCGCACCGGCAAGCCGGTGAAAATGGTCTACAACCGGGAAGAGTCATTCTTCGGGCACGTGCACCGGCACCCGGCGCTGATGCGCTTCGAGCACGGGGCCAACCGGGACGGCCGGCTCGTCTACGTCAAGGCGCAGATCTACCTGGACGGAGGGGCGTACGCGTCCAGCACGCCGGCCGTGGTGGGGAACGCGGGCACGATGGGCATCGGCCCGTACGTGGTGCCCAATGTGCACGTCGATGCGTACGGCGCGTACACCAACAATCCGCCATGCGGGGCCATGCGCGGCTTCGGCTCGGTGCAGGCCGCGTTCGCCCACGAGGCTCAGATGGACAAGCTGGCCGCCGAGCTCGGCCTGGACCCGGTGGAACTGCGCTGCCGCAACGCGATGACCCAGGGTGCGCAGGCGCCGACCGGGCAGGTCATCGACAGCCCGGCCCCGGTCGAGGAACTGCTGCGCCGGGTCCAGGCCATGCCGCTGCCGCCGCCGGCCCGCCCGGACGCCGAGCCCGACTTGCGGGACCTGCCCGGCGGCGTGGGCAACACCACCCATGGCGAGGGCGTGGTGCGTGGCGTCGGCTACGCGGTGGCCTACAAGAACGTTGGGTTCTCGGAGGGCTTCGACGACTACTCCACGGCCCGGGTCCGGCTCGAAGTGCTGTCCGGCGAAGCGACGGCGACCGTACACACCGCTTCAGCCGAGGTCGGTCAGGGACTCGTCACCGTCGAGCAGCAGATCGTGCGCACCGAACTGGGCGTCAACCAGGTCATCGCGGCGCCCAAGGACACCCAGGTGGGCAGCGGCGGGTCATCGTCCGCATCCCGGCAGACCTATGTCACCGGCGGCGCGGTCAAGGCCGCATGTGCGCAGGTCCGAGAGCGGGCGCTGGCCATCATCCAGCGGCGGCTCGACCGCACCGTGCCGGACCTGCGGCTGGACGGCGGCAAGGTGGTCTCGGCGGCCGAGGGCATCCTCGGCGACCTGGCCAGCCTGCTCGGTGACGAGGTCATCGAGGAGACGGCGGAATGGCGGCATCGGCCGACCAAGGCGGTCGACCCGGAGACCGGCCAGGGCTTCGCACACGTGCAGTACGCGTTCGCCGCGCATCGCGCGGTCGTGGACGTGGACACCGAACTCGGCCTGGTCAAGGTGGTGGCGCTGGACTGCGTCCAGGACGTGGGCAAGGCCATCAACCCGCAGGCGGTGCTCGGCCAGATCCAGGGCGGCTCGGCGCAGGGGCTGGGGCTGGCCGTGATGGAGGAAATCCAGATCTCCGGCGGCAGGATCAGGAATCCGTCGTTCACCGACTACCTGATCCCCACCATTCTCGACATCCCCCCGATGCGGATCGAGGTGCTCGAGTATCCCGACCCGCACGCGCCCTACGGGGTGCGCGGGGTCGGCGAGCCGCCGACGATCTCCTCCGGCCCAGCCATCGTGGCCGCCATCCGCGCCGCCACCGGATTGCCGCTGAACCAGGTGCCGGTGCGCCCGGAGCACATTACCGGCACCTGAGCCGCTACGCGGCCGTCCCGGCAGCAGTATCTGGCCTGGTGGGGTTCCAGCCGGGGGCCGATCCGCCCGGCTGGACCGAGAAGTCAAATTGCAGGAGCTTCGCGATACCCCGGCGGTTCAGGTAGCTATAGACCATCGTCCGGTAGGACGGCTGGCCATCGTGCGTCTGGATACCCCGCAGGCGCACCGTGACTGGATAGGTGGTTGGGTGCCAGCCGGATATGGGACCTGGCTGGGGCCAGTAGATGTCGAGCTCGCCGCTTGCCCACGCTTGGCGGCTCCCCCAGTGCCGCCAGGCCAATTTCTGGGCCACGGGCGCTCCGCCCATGCCGATGTAGATGACGTGCGGGCGCTGAACCATCCCGGACCAGCCGGTTACGTTCGCCTGCACGCGCACCTGCACGGGCGCCGAACTGGGCGGCCCGACCGCGGCCGGGTGAGCGCCCTGGCCGGGCGCAGCGCACGCCGCCAGGCCACCCGTCAGCGCGGCCGTAGCGATGATGCCCAGGACTCTGGCTGCGCTGCTCACCCTAAGATCCGTTCCCCGGTTGCCTCAAGGACATGCCCTGATGGAGCGGAAGGCAAGGGCCGGAAGGCCCCCGCGCCCGGGCTCGTCAGGGTACGGGCGGGAAATGGCTGCGGATCTTCGGGGCGTAGAACGCCGGCCACGGCTGGTCCTGCTTGGCGGACGTGTAGTCCTTATCCAGCGTGACAAGGAGATAGACCAGTTCGCTGCGGACGGGCTTGACGCCGAGCAGGGCCGGCAGTTCCGACAGGTTGATCAGCCAGTCTGCGTACCAGCTGGCCCAGTCGTCGTCGGCTCCATCCACGATCCGGAAAACCCGGTGATGGGTCTCCGAGACCTCCTGCAGGAGGTCACTGATCTGTCCTTCGGTGCGATCCATCCGTCCCCCCGGTGCCGATCCGTCAGCCAGCCCTACCCATCCCAGCACAGCCTGGCCCGACCCACTGGGGCGGGCCAGGCTGTTACGGGAACTACTGGGTCCGGCGTTGATCAGCGCGTCGTGGAAGGACGCGGATGTTACCCGTCAGAGCGGGCGGACGTTCTCCGCCTGCGGTCCCTTTTGCCCCTGGGTCGTGTCGAATTCGACCTTCTGGTTCTCATCCAGCGACCGGTAGCCGGTGGTGGCGATCGCCGAGAAGTGGACGAACACGTCCGCCGTCCCGTCATCGGGAGCGATGAAACCAAAGCCCTTGTCCGCGTTGAACCACTTCACTGTGCCTGTTGCCATCAGTTCTAATCCTTCGTCGAAGGCCGCGGCGCGAAGTTGCCGGGGCCACGGAGCAACTGTAGCTCAGCACGCGCGTGCTTCTCTCCCGCCTTTGCACTGTCAGCCACAATCAACTGTCACCAGCGGGCTAGGACGGGCGGTAACCGGCCAGGCTCAGCATCCGGCGCAGCTCCTCGACGGTCCGCGCATCGATGTCCTTACCGGGTGGCTCAATGACTTCCTGCACCGACCCGATTTCGATCGCCACCTTGCCATCGTGGCGCGCCGTGACCGTGCCTACCGCCTCCAGCAGCGACCGCACCGCCCGCCACTCGATGTTGTGGCTCAGCGGGTGGGCGAAGATCTGGCGCAGCGTGTCCCGGTGACGGTTGTCCAAGTGCGGTGAGTCAGCCCCAGCTGTCATCATGTGCCTCCCGCTCCGCAGCCTATGCCCGGCCAGCTCGGGGCCGGGCGTTTCCCCCCGGTAACCCCCAAACCCAGTGCATATTGAACGCCAGTACCCGCTGGCCGCCGCCAGCGGGTGCCAGGCCCCTAGACCGGGGCGCCGGCCAGCAGGGCCCGGGCTTTGCGGATCCGGGTGTCCAGATCGGTGAGGAACCCGTCCAGGGCCTCCCGCTTGGCCTGGACCGTGGCCCGCAGGTCTTCGGCCAGGACGAGGCATTCCCGGGTCAGCTGGCGGCGCTGGTCCTCGCTGGTCTGCTCGTCGTGGTAGCTGAGCCGGATCTGGGCGATCCGGTCCTCGTTGCGCAGCACGACGGCGATCTCGTCCAGGTTGAGGCCGAGCAGGGTCTGCAGTTCCCGGATGCGGGCCACCCGGGCCAGGTCATCGGCGGAGTAGCGGCGCAGCCCGCCCGGCGTGGTGCAGGCCGGGACCAGCAAGCCGATCTGCTGGTAGTAGCGCAGCGCGCGCTCGGACACGCCGGCCTGCGCGGCGGCAGCCCCGATGCCCAGCAGGTCCCCGCTGGCGGTTTCCGGGCCCGTCATTGCTTCACCTCTCCCTGGGCGGGCCGCTGGTCCCCCCGCCGCCCGGTTGCGCCTGGTCGCCGGCCGTGGCCAGCCGCCCATTGACCGGGACATCCACATCGGCGGACGTGACCGGCTCCAGCCCGGTGAGCCCGCCGATCTCGGCCGCGCCGTCGGCCAGTTCGTCGGCCACCGGCTCGGTCATATGCAGGTACCGCCGACCGCGGACCGCGGAGGCCACGATCGCGATGGCGGTCGCGATGGCCGCGAACGTGAACGCCAGGTGCAGGCCGCTGGCGAACGGCTGCTCGATGAGCTTGGGGAAGAACGACCGCCCGGTGACATACGCCCGCTGGCTGGGGCTCAGGTGCTGCAGCGCGCCGGTCGGGCCGAGCAGTTCCTTGATCGGGTTGTAGCCCAGGAATGCGGAGAACAGGCTGCCGATCGGCGGCTCGTTCGCGACGACGTGTGCGGCGGATGGGGCGACACCCGCGTTGACCAGGCCCTTGTACAGGTGCGAGGGCAGGTTGGCGGCCAGGCCGAGGGTGACGATGGTGAAGAACAGGCCCATGGACAGCACGGTGGCCGAGTTCTGGAACGTGTTGACCATGCCCGCGCCCGCGCCGCGCTGCTCCGGCGGCAGGCTGTTCATGACCGCGGCCTGGTTCGGCGAGAAGAACAGCCCCATGCCCACCGCGAACAAGAAGATCAGCACGGCGAACCACACGTAGCTGAAGTTGATCGGCAGCAGTTCCAGCAGCAGGAAGCTGACCCCGGAGACGATCAGGCCCGTGGTGGCGAACAGGCGCGCCCCGTAGCGGTCGGACAGCGCGCCGGCCAGCGGGCCGACGATCAGGAAGCCGAGGGTGAGCGGCACCATGGCGATGCCCGCCCACAGCGGCGTCTGGCTGAAGCTCTTGCCGTGCTGCGGCAGCCAGATGCCCTGCAGCCAGATGATCAGCATGAACTGGATGCCGCCGCGGCCGAGGGCCCCGAGCAGGCCGGCGATGTTCCCGGCGGTGAACGCGCGGATTTTGAACAGGCCCAGCCGGAACATCGGCTGCGCCACCTTGGTCTCCACCCAGGCGAACAGCACCAGGACCGCGATCCCGCCGAAGATGCCGGCCAGCACCCAGGGGTTGGTCCAGCCGGTCGGGTGCCCGCCGTACGGGAGCAGCGAGTACACGATGCCGACCAGCAGCGAGATCAGCCCGATGGCGAACAGCGCGTTGCCCAGCCAGTCGATCTTGGCCGGGATGCGGACCCCGTTGTCGCGCAGCATGAGGTAGGCCCAGATGGTGCCGAACAGGCCGAACGGGACCGAGACCAGGAAGACCAGGTGCCACTCAATGGGGGCCAGCACGCCGCCCAGGATCAGCCCGAGGAACGAGCCGCTCACTGCGGCGATGCCGTTGATGCCCATGGCCTTGCCGCGCTCGTCGGGCGGGAATGCGTCGGTCAGGATGGCGGTGGAGTTGGCGAACAGGAACGCGCCGCCGACGCCCTGGAACACCCGCATGATGATGATCCACAACGCGCCGGGCACCCCGGTGAGCCAGGTCACCGACAGCAGGATCGAGAAGAGCGTGAAGACGGCGAAGCCGAGGTTGTACATCTTGACCCGGCCGTAGATATCCCCGATCCGGCCGAAGCTGACCACCAGCACGGCGGTGACCAGCAGGAAGCCCATGAACACCCAGAGGAAGTACGACGTGTTCGAGGGCACCAGCGGGTTCAGCTTGATGCCCCGGAACAGCGCCGGCAGTGAGATCAGCAAGATCGACTGGTTGATGGTGACCATCAAGATGCCGAGCGTGGTATTCGACAGCGCGATCCACTTGTAGTGCACTCCGCGGCCGTCCGCGGGCCGGCCCGTGACCGCCTGCGCTTGCCCTGCCACCGGCATCAGGCCTCCTCGTCTCACGTCGCTTAGCACCGGGAGCCTATCGCACCTTGACGTCAACGTCAGAGTCGGTTCTACCGCTTGCGGCCCACCCCGGCCCACAGGGCCAGCGTCCCGTTCGCCTGCACGCCCGGCCGCCACTGCTGGACCTGAACCAGCCCGGGCTCGACCAGTTCCAGCCCGGCGAAAAACCGCATGACCTGGTCGTAGCTGCGCCCGGTGTACTGCTGGTAGCTGAGCTGGTTGACCCGGGTCTGCAGGTCGGTCACCTTGTCCGGCTCGATGTCCGAGGCGGGATGCGTGATGGCCAGGTAGCTGCCCGCCGGGACCGCGCCCATGACCCGGGCCACGATGCCGTGCGGGTCGTCCTCGTCGCTGATCGCGTGCAGTGTCAGCAGGCTGATCGCCGCGACCGGCTGGGCGAAGTCCAGCGTGCGTGCGGCCTGCTCCACGATCTTGGCGACATCGCGCGCATCGGCGTCGATGTAGTCGGTGGCGCCATGCGGGCCGCTGGCCAGCAGCGCGCGGGCGTGGGCCAGCACGACCGGGTCGTAGTCCACGTAGACGACCCGGCCGTCCGGCGCCACCTCCTGCGCCACCTGGTGGGTGTTGCCCGCGGCCGGGATGCCGGTGCCGATGTCGAGAAACTGGCGGATCCCGGCCTCACCGGCCAGGAACCGGACGGCCCGGCCCAGGAACGCCCGGTTGGCCCGGGCCAGCTCCACCATCGCGGGATAGGCCGCTTTCAGCGCATCGCCCGCTTTGCGGTCGGCGGCATAGTTGTCCTTCCCGCCCAGCAGGTAATCGTAGATCCGCGCATGGTGCGCGATGCTGGTGTCGAAGGCCGCAGGTTCAGCGTCCAACCAGCCTCGCCCCTTCCTGTCCGCGGCGTGTCGCTCCCGACGACCGACAGGCTACCGTCGCCGAGCCTGGCACCGCCGGCGGCCCGGCGGGATGACCCGCCGGACCACCGGGCAGGCGCTGGGCTCAGCCGAAGCAGCCCGGGACCGAGGCCACCGGGGAGCAGTTGTTCAGCGTGTTGTGCGCGACCAGCGTGTGGGTCAGCGTGACGTTGAAGCGGTTGTAGATGCCGCCGCCACCCCCGGATGGCGCGTTGTTGTACACCACCCGGCTAGCGACCAGGTTCAGCGTAGAGTCGGTGTCGTTGCAGACGCCGCCGCCCTCCGTGCTGGCCGTGTTCTCCTGCACCCTTCTCCTGCACCGTGGCGCCGGAGACATTCGCGACGTCGTCGTTGTAGAGCCGGCCCCCGTATTCCGCGGTGTTGCCGGTGAGGGTTATCCCGTGGTGCCGTAGTTGGCCAGGCCGCCGCCGTCATAGCTGGACTCGTTGAGCCGGAAGGACCCGTCGCTGAGGTGCAGCGTCCCGCTCTCGACTTCGACGCCGCCGCCATACTCGCTCGCAGTGTTCCCGCCAAACGCGGAATTCTCGATGGTGAGGTCCTCATCGGTGTATACGGCCGCACCGTACTCAGTGCTGTTGCCGTTGAACGTGGAATTCTGGATCGTCCCGGTGTCCTCATTTTCGACCGCCCCGCCGTAGGTGCTTGCGGAATTGCCGGTGAACGTGCCGCCCGCTACGGTAAGCAGGCTGAAGTCCGGCGCGTACCGGCTGCGCTCCAGCGTGGTGTGCTGGCCGGCAGCGGCGCGGCCAGGGCCGGGGCTGCCGTACCCAGGCCCGCTGCCGCCAGCCCGCCCGCGGCCACCGCGGCCAGCGCCCGCGCATCACTTTGCTACGCATAAATATCCCCCGGGAAAGAGCTCGCTCGTTTGGGATGGTTTGCGATTTTCAGCCGGAGAATTCCGCTGCCTGCTGATTACCAAATCGCTCCCGGACGATGGCACAGAGTGACGACGGCAATCTGATAGTCAAGCCGGCTGGGGCCATTGGGCGGCCGGGTTCGGCTCGGCGTAAGTTAGGCGGACACGTCCCGGTAAAGGAGAGCGACCGTGGCCGAGCAGGAATCGGCACCACCTGGTACCGATCCCCGGATCCCCAACATGGCGCGGATGTACGACTACGCCCTTGGTGGCAAGGACAATTTCGCCGCTGACCGCGAGGCGGTGCAGAAGCTGTTCAGCTTTTCCCCGGAGAACCGGGACGTGCCCCGGGCCAACCGGCGCTTCCTCGGCCGCGCGGTCCGGTTCGCCGCGGATCAGGGCGTCCGCCAGTTCCTCGACCTGGGCACCGGCCTGCCCAGCCAGGGCCACGTGCACGAAGTGGTCGGCGAGATCGACCCGGACGCGCACGTGATCTACGTCGACAACGACCCGGTAGTGGTGGCGCACGGCCGGGCGCTGCTGACTGGCTCGGACTCGGTCACCGTGGTCGAGGCGGACGTCCGCGACCCGGACAGCATCCTGGGCCACCCGGATGTGGCCCGGCTGATCGACTTCGCTCAGCCGGTCGCGGTGCTGTTCGTCGCCGTGCTGCACGGCATCCCGGACGAGGCCGGCCCGGCCGGCATCGTGCGCGCCGTCGGCGAGCGCATGTCGCCCGGCAGCTACCTGATCCTGTCCCACCTGACCAGCGAGGGCCATCCGGCGGAGATCGTCGCCGAGAAAGAGGCCGTCTTCGCCCGGTCGAACGCGCCCGTCTCATACCGCAGCCGGGACCAGATCATGCGTATGTTCGACGGCTTCGGCCTGGTCGAGCCGGGCCTGACCGCGGTGACGCAATGGCGTGGGAACGCGCTGGACGAGAAGCTGGACGCCGCCGGTCAATGGTGGCTGGGCGGAGTTGGCCGGAAAGCCTGACCGGCCGCGGCGACGATGAACGCGCCGATCTCCGCCTGGTAGCCCAGCCGGTCGTACCGGCCCGTCGGCCCGGTGTGCCCGGCCCTGCCCAGCTCGGCCCGGAACAGTATCCGGGCCTGCCCGTCCCCGGTGGCCCGGAGCCTGGCCACCCACTTGGCCGGCTCGTGGATCAGCACCCGCGGGTCATGCAGGCTGCCGGTGACCAGCAGGTCCGGCCGCCGGCCCGGCGGCATGTTGTCGTACGGGCTGTACGAGCGCAGGTAGGCCCGGATCTCCGGGTCCCTGGGGTCGCCCCATTCGTCCCATTCGGTGATGGTGAGCGGGATGGACGGGTCGAGCATGGTGGTCACGCAGTCCACGAATGGCACCTCGGCCACCACGGCACGCCACCGGCCGGGGGCCATCGCGTACACCGCGCCTTGCAGCAGGCCGCCGGCCGACAGGCCGCGGGACACGATCCGGCTGCCGTCCGCCCAGCCGTCCGCCGCCAGCATGTCCGCGGCCGCGATGAAGTCGGTGAACGTGTTGCGCTTCCGGGTCAGCCGCCCATCCAGCCACCAGCGGCGGCCACCTTCCCCGCCGCCCCGGATGTGCGCCACCGCGTAGCCGAAACCGCGGTCCAGCAGGCTGGGCGTGAGCACCGAGAACTCTGGCCACGAGCACGCCTCGTACGCGCCGTAGCCGTACAGCAGGCACGGCGCGGTCCCATCCGGGCGCAGCCCGCGCCGGCCGGCGATGGTCACCGGGATCATGGTGCCGTCGGGTGCGGCCGCGGCCAGCCGCCGGGTCTCGTACCGGGCCGGGTCATAGCCCGGCACGTCCTGCCGCTTACGCAGCTCCCACCGGCCGCTGGCCAGGTCAACGTCGTGCCAGGCGGGCGGGTCGATGAGCGACTCGGTCCGCACCGACACCGCGGCCACCGCATACTCCTCATTGACCCCCAGCTCCAGCGCGAACTCCGGGCCCGGCGGCTCGATGAGCCGCTGCGCACCGGTCTCCCGGTCCAGCACCCGCAACTGCGTCGCCGCGTCGTGCCGCTGCTCCACGACCAGGTGGCGGCCGAACACATGGCAGGACACCAGCCGGGTGTCCGCCGCACCCGCGATGACCTCCGTCCAGGCGTCCCGGCCGGGGGCCCGCACCGGCGCGCGGACCAGCCGGAACTCGGCCGCAACGTCGTTGCTGACCAGGTAGAAGTCGCCGCCGTCCGGGCCGCGGGCGTGGTCGGCACGGTATTCGACGCCGCGCCGCCGGGGCTCCAGCACGGCGGGCGGCGCGGCCGGGTCCGCGGCCGGCACGGCCAGCGTCTCGGTGGTGTCCCGCGACTCGATCTCGATGAGCAGGTACTCGCCACTGCGGGTGGCCCGGACGGTGAGCTCGAACCGCTGGTCATCCTCGCGGAACACGAGCACGTCCCGGTCCGGGCTGGTGCCAAGCTCGTGCCGCCAGACCTCATGCGGCCGGTATTCCTGATCGGTGACCACGTAGAGCACAGACCGGGAATCCGCCGCCCAGGCCAGCCCGTAGTAGGTCCGCTCGATGCGGTCCGGCCGGTCCTGGCCGGTCGCCAGGTCCCGGATCCGCAGCTGGTACACCTCGTCGCCGTCGAAGTCCACCGAGTAGGCCAGCAGCCGCCCGTCCGGGCTGACCTCCCGGACGCCGAGCGCCACGTACCCACCGCTGCACGCCGGGTCGTTGAGCAGGGCATTCTCGTCCAGCAGCAGCTGCGCCGGGCCGTCAGGCCCGGCCGCCCGGCAGAACTGCTCGAATTCCTGGCCCGGGACCGTACGGGTGAAGTACCAGAACCCGCCGTGCCGCCAGCGCACCGACTCCTCGGCCGCGGCGACCCGCCCGGTCATCTCCTGGCGCAGCTCGTCCCGCAACCCGCGCAGCGGCGCGACCTGGTGCTCGTAGTACTGGCGTTCGACAGCAAGATATTCGCGTACGGCGGGAAGCTGCGTGTCCCGCATCCAGGCGTACGGATCGTCCGCTCCTGGCGTAGCCGGCGCGGACGGCGGCAGCGGATCCGGCATAACCGCGGCATCCCGGTGAGCAGGCCACGCAGCTCACTGGCGGGCAGTGCAGCGGAGGTGTGGCCGTCCCGGCCGGTCACCGTCACCGCCTCGAGCATGCTGTTCAATACGGCCTCCTCGGTGGCCTCGGTGACCGCGGCGAAGTAATAGTCCAGCTCCCGGCCGGTCACCGGGGTGCCAGCGGGCGGCTGGCCGCGCCGGGCACGCAGCCCGGTGGCCAGGGCCAGGAAGATCTCGCCGCTGCCATGGTCGCCCGTGCTGCCGGTCCGGGCCAGCCCGAGGCCGGCCCGGCGGGCCAGCCGCTGGCAGCCGGCCGCGTCCAGCGGGCCGTCGGTGATGACCACGACGATGCACGAGCCGGCCGTGGCCGGCCTGGTTGACCCGGGAGCAGGTGCCCCGGGAGCAGACGCCGCCGGGCCCGGATCCGGCAGCAGCCGGCCAGCGGGCAGGCCCGCCACGGTCAGCCGGTCCCGGTCGCCGAAGTTGGTCAGCGTGAGCACCCCGACCGTGGCCCCGCTGGGCAGCACCCGGGACGCGGTGCCAATGCCGCCCTTGTAGCCGAGGCAGCTCATCCCGGTGCCCGCGCCGACCGCGCCCTCGGCCGCGGTGCCGCCCACCGACGCGCGGGCCGCGGCCAGCGCCTGCCCGACGTCGGCCGCCGACACCTGCATCCGGCGGCTGTCGTTCAGGAAGCTGTCGTCGCACTCGGCCACGATCGGGATGATCACGTCGGCGGCGCCGATGGCCGGCTGCTCCGCGATGAGCAGCTCGCAGGCCGCGTCGTAGACCCGGCCGAGCTGCATGGTCGAGGTGAGGAACACCGGGCTCTCGGCCAGCCCCCACTCCTGGGCGGTGAGCAGGCCGGTGCACTCGCCCGCCCCGTTGAGCACCGCGGCACCGGCCGGCACCGGCGCGCTGAACAGGTCGCCGCCGGGATCCAGCACGGTGACCCCGGTCCGGGCCACGCCCCGGCCGGCCGGCGGCGGCGGCTCGTCGCGCCACACGGTCGCGTGCCCCAGGCCTACCCCGGGCACGTCCAGCACCGACCCGGCCGGGCCTGCTGGCAGCAGGCCGACGGTGATGCCAAGATCGGTGACGCGCGGCATCCCGTGATGGTAACGCCGCCGCGGATCAGGGGGGAGAGCATGCCGGTCCCGGTCGTCTGGAGTGCGGACTGCCTGCGGCACGAGCCCGCTGGCGAGGTGTGGCTCGGCCTGCGGGAGCCGGGCACCGAGCTGCCCGACCGGGCGCTGGTGCTCCGGGCCGCGCTCGAAGCGGCGGGCGCCACGGTGCTGGACGCGAGCCCGCACGACGACACGATCCTGCGCACCGTGCACGATCCCCGGCTCATCGATCACCTGGCCGGCATCTGGGCGGACTGGGACCAGGCCGGGCTGCCGGCCAGCTACGGCCGGGACCGGGTGGTGCCGTACCTGTTCCCGACCGGCGCGATGCTGGCCGGGCTGCCGCTCCGGGTGCCGCCGGCCGTGCACGCCCGGGCCGGGCTGTTCTGCTACGACACGATGACGCTGGTCGGGCCAGGCAGCTGGGCCGCCATCCGCGGCGCGGTGGATGCCGCGCTGACCGCGGCCGGCCTGGTCAGCTCCGGCGCCCGGCTGGCCTACGCGCTGTGCCGGCCGCCCGGGCACCACGCGACCCGCGGCGGCTACGGCGGGTCCTGCTACCTGAACAACGCCGCCGTCGCCGCCGAGGCGCTGCGGGTGGCCGGCGCGGCCCAGGTGGCGGTGCTGGACATCGACGCGCACCACGGCAACGGCACGCAGATGATCTTCTATGACCGGCCCGATGTGTGGTACGGATCGCTGCACGTGGACCCGGGGGCGGGCTGGTTCCCGCACTACGCCGGCTACCCGGACGAGCGTGGCCGGGGCGGCGGCGAGGGCTACAACTGGAACCTGCCGCTGGCCCCCGGCACCGGCGACGAGGGCTGGCTGGCCGCGCTGGACGTGCTGTGCGTGGAAGCCCGCGAGCTCCGGCCGGACGCGGTCGTGGTCTCGCTGGGCCTGGACGCCGCGGCCGCCGACCCGGAGAGCCCGCTCCAGGTCACCGCGGCCGGCTACCGCGAGGCGGGCCGCCGGATCGCCGCCCTGGCCCCCGCCGTGTTCATCCAGGAGGGCGGCTACGACCTGGCGTCGCTGGGCGCCCTCGCCGTGGCCACCCTGGAAGGCGCCGCGGAAGCCATTCCATGATCGCGGGGGATTAGTGCCAATTCCGACCCCCAATCCCCCACGATCATGGAATGCGCGCGGCCCGGTTCAGGATCGCTTGGCGACGATCTCGACGAGATTGCCGTCCGGATCGCGCAGCAGCGCGTTGCGGTTGTTGTTCCCGGTGTCGTGCGGCGGCTGGACGGCCGGCACCCCGGCCGCCGTCAGCTCCTGGTAGGCCGCGTCGGCGTCGTCCGTCCAGAGCACCAGGACCATGGCCGGGCTGCCCGGCGCGGCCTCGACGCCGTGCACCCGCCGGGCCGCTTCGGCCGTGCCCAGCCCGATCATGAACCCGTCCAGTTTGAGTTCCACATGCTCGGGCGGCCCGTCGCGGGGGGTGCGGAACGTCTCGGTGAACCCGAGCAGGTCGCGGTAGAAGCGCAGCCCGGCCTCGATGTCGTTCGTGTACAGATTGGCCATTGGGGTGCTGAACACGCAGCCCAGCGTATCGGGGCCCGGGTCAGGGCCCGTGGGCCTCGGTGACCGCGGCCAGCCGCGCGGTTTCCGCGTCGCTCAGCCGCAGGCCAAAGATCCCGGTCAGCGCGGCGGCGAAGCCGGGCTCGTCCAGATAGCGCTGGCCGCCGGCTGCCCCGGGTGGGTGATGCTCAGCCGGCGGCCGGTCAGCCGGCGCAGGCCGTCCGGGTCCTTCCGGATCACCACCAGCTGCCGGACGAAGGCTGATTCCGGGTA
Organism: uncultured Actinomycetes bacterium; assembly: GCA_963814645.1. Lineage (GTDB taxonomy): Bacteria > Actinomycetota > Actinomycetes > Streptosporangiales > Streptosporangiaceae > RYN-230. Next base: position 82,847 of record CAWFDX010000002.1, read on the forward strand.
CGTCGCGGTGAAGTGGTTGGCCACCAGCACGTCGGCCGGATACTGCGGCTGGTCGTCGAACTGGTACAAGGTGGCCCAGCCGTCGCCCTGGCGCTCTTGCAGCTGCCAGTAGTGCGCGCCGTCGGCGCGCAGCCGGTAGGTCCAGCCGTACTGGTCGTGCGGCGCGCCGCCGTCGAAGGGCACCGGCTCGATCAGCCCGGTGCCGAAGCCGGTGTCGGCCAGCCAGTCCTGACCGTCCACCTGGACCCGCAGCACCAGGTGAGACCGGGTGTCATGCGGGCCGCCCACCCGGGCCAGCAGCCGGTCCACCGGGTAGCCGAGCTGGACCACCGCGGCCGCCAGCAGTTGCCCGTGCTCGAAGCAGTAGCCGCCGCGGCCGCGGCGCACCAGCTTGTCCGCGATGCTGGGCAGGTCGGTGCGGACGCCGCGGCCGAGCATGATGTCGGCGTTCTCGAACGGGATGGCCGACACATGCGCCCGGTGCAGCCCGGTTAGCGTCTCCCCGGTCGGTGCGAGGTCCCCCTGGTAGCCGATCCGCCGCAGGTAAGCGGCCAGGTCGAGCTCCCCGGTGGCCCATTCGTCGGGCTGCTTGGTGGCGATCGGCTGCCCCTTCCCCGCGTGCCGGCATCAGCCAGGGCTGAACTCTACCCACAGCTCGCGCAGGGTCCGGGTGAAGTAACCGGGCGCGAACTCCGGCTCGCGGCCGGGTGCCAGCCGGAAGCCGGGCGTCGCCCGGAGCAGTTCCTCGAACAGCACCCGCAGCTCCAGCCGGGCCAGGTTCGCGCCCAGGCAGAAATGAGTGCCGAAGCCGAACGCCGCGTGATGGTTGTGCGGCCGGGTCACCTCGAAGCGGTCCGGCTCGGCGAACTCCCGGTCGTCCCGGTTGGCCGCTCCGTAAATGAGCAGGACCTGATCGCCTGCCCGCAGCTGCTGGCCATGCAGCTGGTGGTCCACGGTCACCGTGCGGCGCATGTTGAGGATCGGCGTGGCGTAGCGGATGAACTCGTCCACCGCCGTCGCGCCGATGACCGCCGGGTCGGCGACCAGGATGTTCCGCTGGTCCGGGCAGCGGGCCAGGTTCCAGACCGTCTGCCCGATGACCGAGCGCGTCGTCTCCGCGCCGCCGTCGAGCAGCAGCAGGCCCTCCTGGATGATCTCCGGAATGTCCAGGGCCCCGCCGTCTACCGTGGCGTGCACCCAGGCCGACACCAGGTCGTCCCGCGGGTCGGCCCGGCGGTCCTCGATCAGCTGATAAAAGGCGGTGGCGAATTCGGTGATGGCGGCGGGTGACCCGGCCGGCTGGCGGGGATCGTCATCCCGGAATCCGGCCGCGCTCATCGTCCGTTCCGACCATTCCATGCACTTCGGCCACTGGGCCCGGTCGAAGCCGAGCAGTTCGGCGATGACCATCGCGGGCAGCGGCGCCGCGATGTCGCGGACCACCTCGGCCCGATCCTTGGCCATCGCCGCGGCAATCAGCCCGGCCGCGATGTCCCGCACCCGCGCCTCGTGCCTGCGCACCGCACGGGGTGAGAACCGGCCGGACAGCAGTTTGCGCTGCTGCTGGTGCCGCGGGTCGTCCCGGTTGATCATCGAGGCGCTCATCTCGATGAGCGGCCGGCTGCCCCGGGCCGAGCTGTACCGGGTGGCGTCGCGCTCGATGGACAGCACGTCCCGGTACCGGGAGATCACCCAGATCTGGTTGACCGGGTCCCAGTACACCGGCGCCTCATCGCGCAGCCAGGTGTAAGCCGGGCCCGGATCCGCGGCGTACAGATACGGGTCGAGGATATTGAGCGGGGCGCCAGAAGTAAGGGTCACGGGCCGGGCCACGGGCCCAGGCCGGGCCAGCGCCCTTTCCGCGCGGCTCCCGGCTCGCCGCCCGGTCCCCACCTGGGTCAGCGGACGCTCTTGATCTGCCAGACGCCGATCGAGGCGGCGATGGCCACCACCGCGGTCGCCCCGAACAGGGCCGGGTAGCCGGCCAGCGAAACGAGCGGAGCTGCGACGACCGCGCCGATGGCGCCTGGGCAGACGATCGCGATGTTGATGATGCCCAGGTCCTTGGCCCGGTCCCGGGCCTTCGGCAGCACCTGGGTGATCAGCGCCTGGTCAACCGCGATGTACGCGCCGTAGCCAAGCCCGTACAGGAACGCCGCGAGCATGGCGGCTGGCCAGGTCTCCTCGAACGCCAGCAGCAGCGCGGCCACCGCCATCAGCAGCCCGGACACGGTGACCATCATCTTGCGGCGGCCCCGCCGGTCCGAGATGATCCCGCCGACGATCGAGGCGAGCACGACGCACCCGGTGTAGATCAGGATCAGGATGAGCAGGCCGTCCGCCGCGGTCTGGCCGGGGAACAGCCGGGCGTAGTGCACCGCGTCGCGCAGGAAGTACAGCAGGTACAGCGTGCCCATGGCGATGGCCAGGCTGGCCAGGAAGCGGGTCAGCCAGGCCCAGCCGAAATCGGGGTACTTCCGCGGGCTGAGCCAGTAGGAAGAGGCCACCCGGCGCCAGGAGAACGGCTGCCGGTCGGCCGGCGCGAGCGGGTAGTCCGGAGTGAAGAACACGAACGGCAGCGCCAGCAGCACCATCAGCACGGCCAGCGTGATATACCCGGCCACCAGGTGCTGGCCGAGCACCTCCACCACGAGGACGGTGCCCAGGACCAGGCCGAGGGCGATCGGCATGCCCACCCAGCCGGCCACCGTGGCCCGCTGCCGGACCGGCACGTGGTCCGGGATGGCCGCGCTCAGCGTGGCGTACTCGCCGTTCTGGAAGATGTTGAACAGGAACCACAGCCAGGCCACGCCGAGCACGCTGCCCTGCGCGGCCAGCAGCCCCAGGCAGGCCGCGGCCAGCACGACCATGGCCAGCGTCCAGCGATGCCTCCGGCCGCTGAACCGGCCCAGCCGCCGGCCGTGCGTGGTGCGGTCGGACAGTGCGCCGACCACCGGGGTGGCCAGGGCGGCGGAGATGGCCCCGACCCCGGTGACCACGGCCAGGGCCACGATCTTGTGCTGCGGGGTAATGTCCTGCAGTTGCAGCGCCAGCATGACCTGCAGCGGCGTCTGGGTCGCCATCCACATGCCCAGGCTGGCCAGGGTAAGGCCGACGACCCAGCGGTACCGCACATGCTGGGTCGGTTCGGCCAGGGCAAGCGACTGGACGTCCTCCTGGCCGATCGTCTGATCGCTCATGGCTGGATCATGACGCAACCCGCTGGTATCTGGCACCGGGTAAACGGGGAAAATCTAGCCATGTCGATCGCCATCTCAGAAGAACACCGCGCTCTTGCCCAGACCGTCGCTGGCTTCCTGACCGACCAGCAGTCCCGCGCCGAGGCCCGCAGCCTACTCGACGCCGAGGTCAGCGGGCTGCCCACGTTCTGGTCCGGGCTGGCCGGGCTCGGCCTGCTCGGCCTGCACATCCCGGAGGAACTCGGCGGCTCCGGCTTCGGCCTGGCGGAAACGCTGGTCGTGACCGAGCAGATGGGCCGCTACCTGGCGCCCGGGCCGTTCGTGCCGACCGTGATCACCAGCGCGGTGCTGACCGCGGCCGGGCCCGGCGAGCTGCAGAAGCGGCTGCTGCCCGGGCTGGCGGACGGCACCGTGATCGGCGCGGCCGCGCTCGGCAGCGATGAACCGGGCGGCGAGGTGATGTACGCCGGCGGGACCGCGACCGGGCCGGCCGGGGTGGTGCTCAGCGGGCACCTGGCCGACGTCCTGCTGGTCCCGGCGGGTGACGATGTCCTGGTCATCGAGAAGGCGGCCGGCGGGATGCACACCGAGGTGCCAGTCAACCTGGACCCGAGCCAGCCGGCCGCCCGGGTCACCCTGGACGCCGCGCCGGCCACCGTGCTGCCCGGCGCCCGGCGGCTGCTGACCGACGTGGCCCGGGCGGTATTCGCCGCCGAAGCGGTCGGCCTGGCCGCCGAGACCACCGAGCAGGCGGCCGGTTATGCCAAGGTGCGGGAGCAGTTCGGCCGCCCGATCGCCACCTTCCAGGCGGTCAAGCACCACTGCGCGAACATGCTGGTGGCCGCCGAACTGGCCACCGCGGCCACCTGGGACGCGGGCCGGGCCGGGCTCGGTGGCGGTGACCAGTTCAGCTACACCGCGGCCATCGCCGCCACGCTGGCCGTGTCCGCCGCGGTCACCGACGCCAGCCTCAACATCCAGGTGCACGGCGGGATCGGCTTCACCTGGGAACACGACGCGCACCTGTACCTGCGCCGGGCCGCGGCCATCGCCGCCGTGCTGGACGCCGAGCAGGCCGCGATCGAGGTCACCGACCTGGTCCGGCGGGGCGTCCGACGGGCGGCCGCGATCGACCTGCCCGCCGAGGCGGAGCCGATCCGGGACGCGATCGGGCCGGACGTGGCCCGGCTGCGTGAGCTGGCCGGCCAGGAGCGCAAGCAGGCGCTGATCGAGACCGGCTACGCGATGCCGCACTGGCCCAGGCCGTGGGGCCGGGACGCGGCCGCCCTGGAGCAACTGGTCATCGAGCAGGAGTTCGCGGCGGCCGGGATAAAGCGGCCCAGCCTCGGTATCACCGGCTGGATCATCCTGACGCTGATCCAGTACGCCAGCCCGGACCAGGTGGCCCGCTGGGTCCGCCCGGCCATCAACCAGGACGTGACCTGGTGCCAGCTGTTCAGCGAGCCCGGCGCCGGGTCCGACGCGGCCGGCATCAGAACCAAGGCCACCAAGGCAGTGCAGGGGGACCAGGAGGGGTGGCGGATCGACGGGCAGAAGGTGTGGACCAGCAGCGCGCACCTGGCCGACTTCGGCCTGGCCACGGTGCGGACCAACCCGGACGCGCCCAAGCACCAGGGCATCACGATGATGGTGATCGACATGCACGCGCCCGGCGTCACCGTCCGGCCGCTCAAGATGCCGAGTGGGGACTCCGACTTCAACGAGGTCTTCTTCGACAACGTGTTCGTGCCCGATGCCGACGTGGTCGGGCCGGTGGACGGTGGCTGGACCGTGGCCCGCGCCACGCTGGGCAATGAGAGCGTCAGCATCGGCGGCGGCGACGGTGGCATGGCCATGCCGCCCGGCGCGTTCATCGCCCCGTTCGACGCGCACCCGGGGCGGCTGCCCGGCGGGGCCGGCCGGGTCGGCCGGCAGATCGCCCGGACGCACGCGATGGGCGTGCTGAACCAGCGCAGCGCGTACCGGGCGGTGGCCGGCGGTGGTCCCGGGCCGGAAGGGAACATCACCAAGCTCGTGCTGTCCGAGCTCGGCCACGAGACGGCCGCGATCATGGCCGAGCTGGCCGGGCCGGACGCGGCGTTCCTGGATGGCCCGGGCGGGCTGGCCGCCACGATGGTGCTGATGCACCGGGCCTTGTCGATCGCGGGCGGCACGTCCGAGATCAAGCGGAACCAGATCGCCGAGCGGATCCTCGGCCTGCCCCGCGACCCGCTGATCAAGTGACCGGGCATCATGGGCGGGTGCAACTCTTCTCGTTCGAAGGCCACCAGCCCACGATCAGCCCGGCCGCCTGGATCGCGCCCACCGCCACCATCGTCGGCGACGTGACGATCGAGGAGCAGGCCTCGGTCTGGTACGGCGCCGTGCTCCGGGCCGATTTCGGCCCGATCATCATCCGGCGCGGTGCCAACGTGCAGGACGGCTCGGTCCTGCACGGCGGGACCGACCCGGTCACCGAGGTGGGCGAGGGGGCCACGATCGGGCACCTGTGCGTGGTGCACGGCGCGGTCATCGGGGCCGAGGCCCTGATCGGCAACGGGGCGACCATCCTGGACGGCGTGCGGATTGGCAGGCGCGCTCTGGTCGCGGCGGGCGCCACCGTGCCGCCCGGGATGACCGTGCCGGACGGCATGCTGGCCGTCGGCGTGCCGGCCAAGGTCGCCGGGGAGGTCACCGGCGGGGCGAAGCTGTGGGTGGACCACAACCCGGAGCTGTACCGGGAACTGGCCCGTCGCCACGCCGCCACCGTCAAGCCGGTCCTCCCGGATCACTGACTTCAGCTGAGTCTGCATCCGGCCCTCGGCTGGCCGAGCTCAGCCGGGAATGTCTGCCAGCCACGGCATGCTGAACTTGCTAGCATCGATAGCACGCGGGAGGTGATGCGTGATGTCAGCGGTAAGTATCCGAAACCTTGATGACCGGGTGAGGGAGCGACTACGAGTACGTGCAGCCAGGCACGGCCGTTCCATGGAGGCTGAGATGCGCGCCATTCTTACCGAGGCGGTCAGTGAGCCGGGCGAGGATACCGGCCTTTTCCAGGCGCTGCTAGATAGGTTCGGGCAGCTCGGTGGCGTGGATTTGGATCTTCCACCCCGGGCGACCCGGCCGCGGGCGGCTGATCTCGGCTAGATGATCGTCGTCGATACCAACGTCGTGTCGGAACTAATGCGGCCGTCCCCGGCGGTAGCAGTGCAGGACTGGATACGCAGCCATGCGTCCAGGGAGCTGTGCACGAGCGCGATCACGGTCGCTGAGATCCACTATGGCATTGAGCGGCTCCCAGCCGGCCGCCGTAAGGAAGCGCTGCGGGTGGCTGCGGCGGAGATCTTCGAAACATTCGCCGAGCAGGTGCTGCCCTTCGACACTATGGCTGCGGAACAGTACGCCTTGGTGGTGAGCCAGGGCGATGTATTGGGTTTGCCAATAGACGGCTTCGATGCCCAGATTGCTGCGATCTGCCGGGCGCACGATGCCACCCTGGCCACCCGTAATCTGGCCGACTTCCGCGAGACGGGCGTAGAAATCATCAATCCCTGGCAGGCCGGCAGTTGAACGGTCGGGCCAAGCCAACCCGGAGCTAGCTACTGGGCAGCAGGCGGCGAGTGAAGCCGGCCTGGACCAGCCGCTGGTAGGCGGCCAGCACGCCGGCCGGCACCGGCTGCGCGATCGCGAAGCCCTGCGCCGGGTAGGCCACGATCCGCTGCAAGTCCCCGACCATATGGTCGATGACCAGCTGGGCGCTGCCCATCCGCTGTACGTAATCGGCGAAGTCAACCGATTCGGACGCACAGATTGGCGTCACGTCCGGCCACAGTTTGCGGCAGGTGACATAGGCCCGGCGCTGCATGTATGGCTTGGAAATGAGCAGCACGGAATCCGCCCGGACGCCGGCGTCGCGGAGCACCGCGCGGGACCGGTCGATGTTCTGCCCGGTGTTGGTCGCGGCCGGCTCGACCAGGATGGCCTGCTCTGGCACGCCCAGGTCCAGGACATGCTCGCGGTAGTGGGTGGCCTCGCCGCGCGGGAACCGGGCGATCGTGGTCGGGCTGTTCGCCCCGGTGATCACCAGCACCGGGAACAGACCCTGGTGATACAGCCGGGCGGCGTACGTGGCCACTCCCAGGTCATTGCTGCCCAGCGCTATCCCGGCCGGGCACGGCCGCAGCTCATCATCCAGCCGGTGGTAGTCCCAGATGACCTGGGCATCCCGCCACTGCGCCGCGGTAATACCGGCGGCCTGCGCCTCCACCCGGTGCTCCCTCCGCCGGTAACCGCCTGCGTCACATCCTCTCCTCCGGGGTCAGGACTGGAGCGCCAGGTGGCGCAGCTTGGCCGGGTCGGCCACCATGTCCAGCTCGGCGATCCGGCCGCCGGTCACGGTGAACCCGAGCACCGAGATCAGCGCGTCCCGGCTGCCGAACAGCAGCCCGGGCGCGCCGTTGACCAGCACCGGGCTGGCCTGGCTGATGAACCGCGGCGCGGTCTGCACGATGTGCCCGGCCACCGCCTCAGCGCCGGTCAGGGTGGGCCGCGGGGCCAGCACCCGGTGGGCGGTCCTTGAATCAGTGCGGACGGCTGCCCGTTGTTGATGTTGAGTCTGGTGTCGTTCCAGCAACACCTACGTCAACATCAACTAGGGGTTCCGCCCCTTAGGGATCGCCACTGGTCACACCAGGATCTCAGACCTCACCAGGCACGGGCCTGGCCCACGCGCACCTACACGATGAGCGCGGCCACCGGACCGTCCTAAGTCACCGGTGTGGGACTCTTATCCCTGCTAAGTCATGATCACGAGTTGGCGGTCACGTGGGCCGACACAGGTACAGTGATTGAATCATAGATTCCCGATCAAGTTAATAGGTTTTGGTTATGGGGCGGTCGGGGATTCGTATTGGACGCCCCGCTGGCGGCGTCCGCATGCTGGTCGCGAAGGGTCTCACCGAGAGGACACCGCCGTGACCACCACCGAAAGCACCAACGCGCAGCTCGACGGGGCCGGCCTGGACGACCCGATCGGGACCGCGGAACGGCTCCGCGACGAGTTCCGGGTCGGCGCCGCGGAACGCGACCGCGACCGGAAGTTCCCCTACGAGCAGTGCGCCGCGTTCCGCGCCTCCGGCTTGCTCGGCCTCATGGTCCCGCGCGAGTACGGCGGCTGGGGCGGCGACTTCACCACGCTGATGAAGGTCGTGATCGCCATCTCGGCGGGTGACTCCAACATCGGCCAGATGTACCAGCTGCACACCGGCGGCATCCGGCTGATGCAGGAGTTCGCCGGCCCGGCCGTGCAGGCCAGGTGGCTGCCCCGGTTCACCCGCGAGCTGTGGATCACCAACGCCTACTCCGAGGTTGGCACCAAGAGCGTCAACGACTTCAACACCACCGTGACCAGGGACGGCGACGGCTGGCGGCTGAACGGCCGGAAGTTCTACTGCACCGGCAGCCTGGCCGGGGACATCACGTTCGGCCCGTGCCGGGTGGACGGCACCGACGAGGTGCGGGTGTTCTACACCCCGACCGACGCGGCCGGGGTGACCATCCACGACGACTGGTCCGGGTTCGGCCAGCGGACCACGGCCAGCGGCACGACCGAGTTCCATGACGTGTGGATCCCGGACGAGCTGTGCCTGGGCAGCCCGGACACCGAGGGCGGCGGGGGCGGCGCGGTCACCTCGCTGAACTACCAGGCGGTGCACACCGGCGTGTTCGTCGGCATCGCGAAGAACGCGCTGGACGACGCGGTCGGGTTCGTGCAGACCAGGGCGCGCAAGTGGTACGAGAGCCCGGCCGACCGGGCCAGCAACGACCTGTACACCCAGCTCCGGGTGGGCGAGATGAAGACGGCCGTGGACGCGGCCGAGCTGCTCACGCTGCGCGCCGCCGAGCTGTGCGACGCGGCCGTCGCGAACCCGCGCGATGAGCGCATCCGGGGCGAGGCGTCCGTGGTCACCGGCCAGGCCCGGGAGGCCGCTGCCGAGGCCGCCATGTTCGCCGGCTCCACGCTGTTCAAGGTGTGCGGCGCGGGCAGCGTGCTGGAGAAGTACGGCTTCGACCGGCACTGGCGGAACGCGCGCACGCTATCGCTGCACAACCCGCTCGACTTCAAGTCGATGCACGCCGGCGACTTCCTGCTCAACGGCACCCTGCCGCCGGTCAACTCGTACAACTAGGGAGCCCCGATGTCTGCTGTAGGGCTGATGTTCGTGGGGGCGGTGCTGTTCGTCAACGGCCTGCTCCTGCTGGGCCGGATCGACTCGAAGGGAGCGGCCACGTTCAACCTGTTCGTTGGCGCGCTCCAGGTCGCGATCCCGTTCTACCTGATCGCGACCGCGCCGAACACGAGCGACATCCTGCTCGACTCCGGGATCTTCCTGTTCGGGTTCACCTACCTGTACGTGGGGATCAGCAACCTGGCCGGGCAGCCAGCCACCGGGCTCGGCTGGTACTCGGCCTGGGTGGCGATCATGGCCACTGCGTTCGGCATCACCAACATCGTCAAGTTCAGCGACCCGACGATCGGCCTGCTCTGGCTGCAATGGGCGGTGCTGTGGGGGTTGTTCTTCGTGGTGCTCGCGCTGGGCAAGGAACGCCTCACCCCGCTGACCGGCTGGCTGACGCTGATCCTCTCGTTCACTACCTGCACCATCCCCGGCTTCCTGCTGCTGCTCGGCGAGTGGGGCCGGGTGCCGACCTGGCTGGTGCTGGTGGTCATCGCGGCCACCGTGGCCGTGCTGCTGCCCATCGCCAGCCGGACCCTGCGCGCGGCCCCGGAGACGGCGGACCCGGCCGAGGCCGGTGTCCCGGTCTCCGTGCCCTGACCTGCCGCCGTTCGCCCAGACAGACCGGGCCCGGTGGGGAACGCCCCGCCGGGCCCGGTCCACCATTCTGGGCCTCGCCCGGAAAAGGCCCAGTGTCCTGAAATGGGCCGACCGCGGGGTAAAGAATGGCCGCCATGGACCGTTTCAGCAGGACCCGGGCGCTGATCACGGGCGGCAGCCGGGGCATCGGGGCCGCGGTGGCCCGCCGGCTGGCCGCCGAGGGCGCGGCCGTCACCGTCACCTACCGCAGCAACGCCGGGCTGGCCGACGCGCTGGTGGCCGAGCTGACCGGGGCCGGGCATACCGCGTTCGCGTTCCGCTGCGACGCCCGCGACCGGGCCGCGGCGCACGAGGTGACCAGGGCGGCCGTGGACCGGATGGGCGGGCTCGACGTGCTGGTCAGTAACGCCGGGGTGGAGTACTTCGGGCCGCTGGCCAGCATCACCGAGGACGACGTCCGGCGGATCCTGGACACCAATGTGGCCGGCCAGCTGTGGGCGGTGCAGGCGGCGGTCCCGCTGATGACCGGCGGCGGCCGGATCGTGCTGATGTCCTCGGTGAGCAACGGCATCGCCGTGTACGAGCACAGCCTGTACGCGGCCAGCAAGGCGGCGGTAGTGGCGCTGGCCCGCAACCTGGCCCCGGAGCTGGCCGCGCGGAACATCGCCATCAACGCCATCGCCCCCGGCGGCACCGCGACCGACATGGCCACCGAGAACGCCCCGCACTACACTCACCCGCTGCTGCGCGGGTACAACATGTCGCCCCAGGCCCAGATCAGCCTGCACGCCTCGCTCGGGCGGCTGGCCGAGCCGGCTGAGATCGCGGCCGCGATCGCGTTCCTCGTCTCGCCCGATGCCAGCTACCTCAATGGCGCCACGCTGGCCGCCGACGGCGGCTGGATGTAGCACTTTGCCGAACGCCAGTACCCGCTGACAGCCGTCCGCCGGCTATCCGTCGATGATCACGACCAGGTGCGTCGCGGGCTGGCTAATGCGGTCGGCCGGGTGCGGTGGGCTAAGGACCGTACCGTGCAGCGGGGCATGCACCGCTCGACCAGGTCGTGGGCCACCTGCCGCCAGATATCGAGACCGTGCTGCCGGATCGGCACGCCGAAGCTCTGCGCGTAGACCTCGAGCCGGGGCACCGCGGTGCCCAGCACGTCGTAGCCCAGGCCTTCCAGCACCTCCCGGGCGTCGGTGGTGGAGTGCGCCCGGGTGATGCAGCGATTCAGCAGGATGGACGACCGGGGTGGCTTGTCCCGGACCATGCCCACGTCGGTGATCTCCTCGCGCACCGGCGTGGTCCGGTTGATCTCGATCGGCGTCGGCCCGCACGGGATCAGGATCTCGTCCGCGTAGCGCATCGCCGACCGCGCGATGCTGGCGTGGTCCTCCAGTTGCGGCGTGTCAATGATCACCACGTCGTCGGCCCGGGCTATCTCCGGCACGCGCCGGTGCAGCTCGCGGGACGGCAGCGCGACGATCCGGAACGGGAACGACGCCTGCGACAGCGCGAGACGCGGGTACATGGCCGCCAGATCTGACCATTCGAGGGCACTGCCCGATGGATCGGCGTCCACCAGGAGCACGCTGTTGCCCGCTTGGGCGAAAACGTGTGCTAGCCAGACAGCCGAGGTGGTCTTCCCCGTGCCCGGCTTCAAGTTAGCCAGGGCGAGACTCAGCCCCGTCACCCAGGCATTATCGCAGCGTCCGCCGCCTTTCGGTAGACACGGGGCGGACCGGATTGCTTAGATAAGTAGTGCAGTACTTACTGCATTACGGCAATACTGGCCGATCAGGCCTGGCGGGCCGGGGCGTTCCAGTGCAGCTCCAGGTTGCGCACCAGGGCTGGGCTGAGGTGGCAGCGGGCCTGCTCCACCGAGAACGCCGCCATGTATTCGCGGAACACGTCGAGCGGCTCCTGGCCGGCCCGCAGCGTGCACCGGTTGGCGGCCGCGTTGACCAGCCCGGAGCTGGTCAGCGCGTCAATCCTGGCGTCCACCGCCCGGTCAATCTCGACGGGTTCCACCACCTCGTCACACAGCAGCGCCGCATCCGGCTCGCCTGCGACCCACTCACGCCCGGACAGGATGGCCTGCCGGGCGGCCCGGTCACCGACGAAGCGGGGCAGCCGGAGGTTGGACGCGCCGGGGATGATCCCCTCGTTCCGTGCGGGCAGGAACAGCCGCGACCCGCGGGTCGCGATCACGTGGTCCATGACATGCAGCAACTGGCAGGCGCCACCGACCGCGAACCGCTGCACCGCGGCGACCCAGAGCTTTTCTATGGTGCCCTCCGGATTGGTGCCCGGCTGCCCGGTCAGCCGTTCGGCCAGGACGGCGAGTCCGGCGTCCGCGTCCGGCGGCACGATCCCGCGGTAGATCTTGTGCACGTAACCGAGGTCGCGCTCCAGGTAGAACAGGAAGCTGAGCCGCCCGTGGTACAGGTGGGTGAGGTTGAGGCCGGAACCGAACACACGCACTCCGGGGTACCGGGGGTGATCGACCGCGCCACCCCGGAACACGCCGATGTCGATGTCCGGGTCGAGCAGGATCAGGTCCACCGCGCACTCGGTCGGGCCCAGCGTGACGTCGTCCTCCGCGTTGAGGTGCCGCGGGTTGCGCAGTTCCAGCACACCGGCCCGGCCGTGCCGGGTGACCTGGACCGGGCCGAGGTCCACCGTGCCGGCCGTACGCAGTTCGCCGAGCCGGTCGATGGCCTCGGGCACCGGGCGGAGCATCGCGCCGATCAGGTGCCGCCCGGCCCGCGGCCGGGCCAGCAGGTGCCCCGCGAGCAGGCCCTGCGCGAACTCGATGCCCTCCTTCTCCGGCAGCGGCCGGGCCCGCTCGGCGGCCAGGTCCGCGGCGGCCGGCACCAGGCCGGGCACCCGCTCGGCGGCCGCGGTGAGCAGTTCAGCCAGCCGCAGCGACCGGGTGTAGCCGCCGGTCAGCGCGTCATACAGGGCATCCGCGTGCACCCGCAGGAAGCCGTCCCTGGCCCCGTCCATCGCGGTCACCAGCACGTCCCGGGCGGCCTGCTCGTCGGCCGAGCGGTGCGCCTGGCCCGGCAGCCGGCTGCTCAGCGCCTGCCCGGCGGCCAGGAACTGGCTGAGCGCCGCGGCCGCCGCGTCCAGCGGCCCGCGCGGGTCCGGTAGCGCCGCGGCCCAGGCCGCCACCCCGGCCGCGGGCAGCCCGGCCCGGCTGAGCAGCTCATCCGGTACCGGCGTCGTGGTCATCTGGCCATCATCCCCGGCCGCGCGGCCGGACCGGAAGTGTATCTACCGCGCCGGACCTCCCTCTGACCGGGTAACGCCAGCACATAGCGAGGGGGACCCGGACATGCCCGGTACCTGGCAGCCAATTGCCAATCAGCCCACGTTCGATGCGAGCACCATGCTGCTGCTCACCGACGGCACCGTCATGTGCCAGGACTCGGGGGCCACCGACTGGTGGCGGCTGACCCCGGACGAGTGGGGTGACTACACCAACGGCACCTGGTCGCCGCTGGCCCCGATGACCGACTCGCGGCTGTACTACGCCTCGGCGGTACTGGCCGACGGCCGGGTCTTCGTGGCGGGCGGCGAGTACCACAACGGAATCCAGGACGACTGGAACCGGGCCGAGATGTACGACCCGGCCGCCGACGCCTGGCACCTGATCAGCACGCCAGGCTGGACGCACATCGGCGACGCGCCGTGCTGCGTGCTGCCGGACGGGCGGGTGCTGCTCGGCTCGATCGACGACATCAGGACCGCGCTGTACAACCCCAAGACCGACACCTGGGCCGCCACCGGGAACAAGGCCGACTCCAGCTCCGAGGAGGGCTACACGCTGCTGCCGGACGGCACGGTGCTGGCCCCGGAGAACTCCGCTCCGCCCAACGCCGAGAAGTACCTTATCGCCGCGGGCACCTGGGTCAGCGCGGGCCAGACGCCGCAGTCGCTGGTCGAGAGCAACTTCTCCATCGAGATCGGCCCCTGCCTGCTCCGCCCGGACGGCACCGCGTTCCAGGTCGGCGGCAACGGGCACACCGCCGTGTACCACCCGGACCACGATCCGGCCACCCCCGGGTACTGGGTCGGGGGCCCGGACTTCCCGGACAGCTCGCCGGGCACACCGCTCAAGGCGAACGACGCGCCGGGGTGCGTGCTGCCCAACGGGCATGTGCTGTGCGTCGCAGGCACCGCGCCGAACACCGGCGGCTTCGCGGTGAACGGGCAGTTCTTCGAGTTCGACGGCAAGCTGCTCGACCCGGCGCCGGCGCCCGGCAACGCGGGTGGCGAGGTGTTCACCGGGCGGATGCTGCTGCTGCCCACCGGCCAGGTGCTGTTCAGCGCGGGCAGCCCGGCCATGGAGATCTACACCCCGGTGGGCGAGCCGGACGACGAGTGGCGGCCGCACATCAGCCGGCACCCGCGCGACCTGGAACCCGGCCACACGTACGAGATCCACGGCGAGCGGTTCAACGGGATGACCCAGGCAGTGGCGTACGGCGACGACGCCACGATGGCGACCAACTACCCGCTCGTCCGGCTGGTCAGCGAGGACGGGCACGTGCATTACTGCCGGACGCACGAGCACAGCACGATGGCCGTGGCCACCCGGCGGCGGCTGGTGCACACCCACTTCACCGTGCCGAACAGCCTGCCGCATGGGCGGTATGACCTGCGGGTGGTGGCTAACGGCATCGCCTCGCCCGAGGTCGAGGTCCGGGTCGGCTGACGAGGGGGCAGCCGACCCGGCCTCAGGTCCCGTGCGGGCACGGGAAGAACATCTTCCCGTCCAGGTTGACGTCGAACTTGACTGCGCTGAACCCATAGGGCGGCTGGTAGACCGCCGCGCAGAAGGCGGCAAAGGACCGTCGCCCGGTGCACTTCTTCCCGGTCTGGCCGGGGTTGCACACGTAATGGTCGGCCGCGTACTCGGCCTCGCCCACCCACTTGCCGGTGGGCTGGCGGGCGGTCCGGTCGGTGCTGAAGTCGTCCCAGCCGCATGGGGTCGCGCCGTGCAGGCCGGTGCAGGTGATCCCGTACTGGCTGCTGCCGCGCAGCTGCGCCGCGGTGCACATCTTGTAGACGTAGCACTCCTCGACCACCGCTCCGTCCGTGTACCGGCGCCCCCACCAGGACAGGTATGGCGAGTTCTTCCACAGCACGGTCATCCCGTACCGGTGCACCTCGTTGAACGCCCAGGCCAGGTAGTTCTGCGCGTCACCGGGGGTGAGCTGGAAGCCGGTGGTGGACGGCGGGTCGAAGCTGTCGATGTCGTCCAGTTCCACCGCGTCGAAGCCCTTCCGGGCACACATGGCGATCCGCTCCTGGAGCATCGGCTCGAGCTCGCGCAGCTGCCGGAAGTCCACCCAGCGTTCCTCGGGGTAGCCGTAGTACACCTTGCCCAGCGTGGCCGCCGGGAAGTAGCCGCCAAACGGCGCCGGGCTGGCGTCCGGCCGGTAGTCCTCCCAGGCCAGGTCCAGGTAGCAGACCGTGCGCGGGTGCGGCAGCGTGGCCGCATGCCAGCGGGTCTCGATCGTGTGCACCTCGGCCCGGGTGGTCAGGAACCCGTCGATGTCGTAGATGTCCACCGCGTGCTTGCCGGTGCGCTGCAGCGGGGTGACCCGGCCGATCTGCCAGTCCCAGCGCATCGGGTGGCCGTTGGCGGCCAGGTGCGGCGGGTACCAGCAGCTGCCCTGGCAGGCCAGCGGCGCGGGCAGCGGCACCACCCGCCAGCGGAACCGGATCGTGCTGGCCCCGGCGCGGTTGGCCGTCCGCACCGCCACCTGGTGCGGGCCGGGCCGGAGCAGGCCGGTATAGAACACCCGGCGGCTGGGCAGCGCGCGCCACCGGCCGCCGTCCACCTGGTAGCTCAGCGCCGGCTGGCCGTCGGCCGCGTTGTAATGCGGCACACCCACCTGGAAGTACTCGGCGTTAGAGCCGGTGGTGTGCTCCGGGGTGCCGTTGATGAACGCCGCCGCCGGCGCCCGGTGCCGCGGGTAGGCGCGGACCGGCGCACTGGCCAGCCGGCTGACCGAGCGGCGGATGACCTTGAAGGTGAACGTGGCCGGCTGGGTCTCCACCACCTCGGCGGCGGTCTCGGTGACCCGGAGCCGCCGGCCGGTATCCGGCTGGCTCGGCCGGTACTGCCGGGCCGCGAACGGCGTCGCGGCCGAGTCGGACGCGGTCACGCAGTGCGTGCCGTCGGCCCGGCAGGTCTGCCAGGTATAGGCGACCGCGAAGCTGAGCAGCTTCGTGCCGCGCGGTAGCCGGCCCGGCGACCAGCGCAATCCCACCGCGGTCACCAGCCCGCCGTCCTGTGGCTGGCCCGCGATGCGCAGCGTCCCCTGGTGCACCGGCGCCGGAATCCGCACACTCGCGGACGCTGCGGCGGTCGCGGCGCGCGCGCTGGCCGTCGTGCCCGCGGCACCGGCCGGCGTCACCGCGGCCAGCGAGGCGACCACCAGCGCAACCCCGGTCGTCACCAAGATCAACGGATGACTTTTCACGCGTTTGGTACGGCTAATCCCGGCAAAACGGGCAGCTTTGCGTACCACTCGCGTGAAAAGTGAGGGTGGGGGCTGGTGGCGGGTCATGGCGCGGCACCCCTAACGGAGACCGGGCGGGAGCAGGTCGCGGTGAGCAGCTAGCAGGTCGTCACACATGGCTACCGTCTCGGCGGTGGTCAGCGTGGCGGCCGTGTTCGGGTCGAGCAGCGCGGCCTGGTAGACGTGCTCCCGGGACTCGTCCAGTGCGGCCCGCACGGTCAGCTCGACCACGTTGAGGAACGTCCGGTTCAGCGCGGTGAGCTGCGGCGGCAGCGGGCCGACCGGCACCGGCTTGGCGCCGCCCGCGCCGACCATGGCGGGCACCTCCACACAGCAGTCCTCCGGCAGGCTGGAGATCAGCCCGCCGTTGCGGATGTTCACGTGCAGTTCCCGCTCCTGGCCGGTCTCCACCGCATGGATGAACAGCGAGGCCAGCTCGTGCTGCGGGGTCAGGTCGAGCGGCCGGCCCGCGTCCAGGTCGGCCTGCACCGCGTCCAGTTCGCGCAGGTTCTCCTCGGACCGCTCCAGGTAGTCACCGACGAAGATGCGGAACCGCTCGATCTGTGCGTCGTGCCGCATGAACCACGGCACGTACTCGGCGGAATGCTCGCTGGACTCGGTCGGGAAGTAGCCGAACCGGCGGAAGATCTCCACCCGGACCCGGCGGTGCAGCTCCGGCGACCGGTCAATGACCTCGGTCAGCCGCGGGTACAGGGACTCGCCGTCCTGCTCGAACCGGAGCACGAACGCCTGGTGGTTGAAGCCCGCGGTAAGGAACTGGACCCGGTCCGGGTCGGCGCCGGTCAGCCCGGTCAGGAACGCCTGGGTGTCCCGCACCGAGTGGCACAGCCCGTACACCCGGGTGAACGGGGTGCCCGCATATACCGCCCAGGGCAGCATGGCCATCGGGTTGCTGTAGCTGAGCAGGTAGGCGTCCGGGCATACCTCGTGCATGTCCCGGCCCAGCGCGAGCACCACCGGGATGGTGCGCAGGCCGCGGAAGATGCCGCCGATGCCGAGCGTGTCCCCGATGGTCTGGCGCACGCCGTACCGGGCCGGGATGTCGAAGTCGGCGCGGGTGGCGTCGTACCCGCCGACCTGCACCTCGTTGATCACGTAGTCCGCGCCGGCCAGCGCGGCGCGGCGGTCCCCGGTCGCGGTCACCCGGGCGCCCGCGCCGGCCTGGGCCACCAGCTGGCGGGCCAGCCGCTCCGCGTAGGCCAGCCGGCCCGCGCTGATGTCGTACAGTGCGAGCTCCAGACGGCCGCGCAGCTCCGGGTACGCACACAGGTCAGTCACCACGTTGCGGGTGAACTCGATGCTGCCGGCCCCGACGAACGTCACTTTGATCACAGCTCGTGAGTGTTTCATTTGCCCCGTTTTCGCGCAAGATCTTGCATCTGGGGCGAGCGGAATGCACAATGCTGACTCAAATAGTGCAGCTTCGATCAGTTATGGGCGGGATGCGGTATGGCGAAGCAGCGGCCAGCCCGGCGCTGGCGGTTCTCCCTGGCAGGTTCCCTGGCCGTGCCCGTCGCGGCCGTCATGGTGCTGGCCGGCTGCGGCACGGACAGCAACAGCAACGGGTCCAGTAGCGGCAGTTCGATCCAGGTCTGGGAAGGCTGGACCGGAGCCGAGGCCAAGACCTGGACGCACCTGATCTCCGTATACGAGCACAGCCACTCCGGCCAGAAGGTGAACAGCCTGTACGTCAACAACGACGACACGCTGCAGAAGGTGCTGACCGCGGTGCGCGGCGGCAGCCCGCCGGACATCGCCTACCTGTACGGGTCGTGGGCGCCGAACGTGGCCCAGATCCCGCAGGTGGTCAACCTGACCAAGGTGGTCCAGCGGCCCGGCGTGAACTGGAACGACTTCTGGGTCGGCGAGCGGGACGTGGCCACCGTCAACGGCAAGGTGATCGGCATCCCGGCTCTGGTGGACAACCTGGCCGTGGTCTACAACAAGACGCTGTTCGCCAAGGCCCACCTGCCGCTGCCCAGCGCCAACTGGACCTGGGACCAGTTCGTGGCCGACGCCAAGAAGCTGACCGACCCGGCCAATAAGCAGTTCGGCACCGCGTACGTGACCCCGGGCACCGAGGACACGGTGTGGCACTGGGAGGCGCTGCTCTGGGAGGCCGGCGGCAGCTTGCTCACCGCGGGCAACAAGAAGGCCGCGTTCGACTCGGCCGCCGGGCTCACCTCGCTGAACACGCTGCGCACGATGGCCGTGACGGACAAGTCCATGTACCTGGACCCGACCGACTCGGCGTATGCCAACCTGTTCAACTCGGGCAAGATCGGCATGCTGGTCACCGGCCCGTGGGACCTGTCCGGGTTCCCCAACGTGCACTACGGCGTGCAGATCATGCCGGCCTACCCCGGTACCAGCGGTGGCCACCAGACGATCTCCGGCCCGGACAACTGGGTGATCTTCAACAACGGCTCGTCGCAGGTCAGCGCGGCCGAGAAGTTCCTGCTCTGGGTGACCGCACCGGCCCAGGTCAAGTACTGGTCGCTGCACACCGGTGACCTGCCCACCCGGGCGTCGGTGGGCAACGCGGCCGGGTTCAACCAGCAGATGGACAGCACGCTGCCCGACGTCAGCGCGTTCGTGGCCAACCTGGCCAACGTCAAGCAGGCCCGGCCGCAGATCCCGACGTACCCCAAGATCTCGCAGGTGCTCGGCAACATGATCGTGTCGGTGCTGCTCGGCAAGACCCAGCCGCAGGCCGCGCTCAGTTCCGCCGCGCAGCAGGTCAACCAGATCCTGGGCGCGGGCTGACGACGTGGCGGTAACCGACACCCTGCTTCGCCGGAGCGGGTCGCGGCGGGCTGGCCGCCCCCGCGGCCCGGGCCGGCCCGGGGCGGCCCGGCGGGTGACGGCGTCCGAGCAGTTCTCCGGATGGGCGTTCGTCACCCCAGGGGTGGCCATCATCCTGCTGTTCGGCGTGGTGCCGATCGTCTGGTCGGCGGTGATGTCGTTCCAGAAGGACAACCTGCTCACGCCGAGCACGCCGTTCGTCGGGCTGAAGAACTACCAGCAGCTGATCCACGACCCGATCGTCGGCCAGGCCCTCGAGCACACCCTGGTATACACCGCGCTGTTCGTGCCCGGGACCATGATCGTCGGCCTGTTCCTGGCCGTGGCGATGAACCGGCAGATCCGCTTCATCTCGCTGTACCGGACGGCCGCGTACGCCACCATGGCGATCTCCACGATCAGCGAGGCGATCGTCTTCATCTGGCTGTTCGACCCGTCCTACGGGGTGGTCAACTACTTCCTCAGCCTGATCGGGCTGCCCGCGCAGCCCTGGCTCAACTCGCCGTCCCAGGCGCTGTACGTGATCGTGATCATGACGATCTGGGGCTGGACCGGCTTCGCCGTGGTCATCTACCTGGCCGCGCTGCAAGGTGTGCCGCAGACGCTGACCGAGGCGGCCGCCATCGACGGGGCCGGCCCGTGGAGCACGTTCCGCCGGGTGACCCTGCCGCTGCTCAGCCCGGCGTCGCTGTTCCTGGCCGTGTGGCTGACCATCAACGCGCTGCAACTGTTCGACGAGGTCTACCTGAGCACCTCGGGCGGCCCGCTGAACGCCACCACGGTGCTCGTCTACTACCTCTACGAGCAGGCGTTCGTGAACTTCAACTTCGGCTACGCGTCCGCCATCGCCTACGTCCTGTTCCTCATCATCCTGGTGGTCACCGCGATCCAGTTCCGGGTCGGCCGGCGATTCACCCATTACCGATCTTGACATCCCCTTCCGCTCGGAGGCGGGAGGTTCCAGCTACTCACATCCAGGTAAGGAGGCAAGCAGTTGAGGTTCGCGGTTCACGGGCTCGCCCAACGGCAAGCCTCCCCGCGCGTGAAGAGGGATGGGGAGGTGGGTGGGGTGCCCCGCCGCGATGTTACGGGCCGCGTTCACGTCGGCGTGGATGCGGTAGCCACAGGCCGTGCAGATGAAGCGCGCTTGACTCTCGCGCGACTTCGCATCGACGTGCCCGCATGCCGAGCATCGCTGACTGGTGAACGCAGGGTTGATTCTCTCGATCCGACCCGGCGCCTTGTCCTCCAGGCGGCGCACCAGCCGTCCCCAGCCCCACCGGAGAATCTCCCGATTCAGCCCAGCCTTCTGCCGCACGTTCTTGCCGGGCGCCCCGACCGTCCCTCTGGCCGAGCGGGTCATGCTTTTGATGTCGAGGTTCTCAACCCGAACAATGTCGAACCGGCGTGCCAGGTCGGTGCTGGTCTTCTCAGCCCAGTCCTTTCGCCGGTCGGTCTCCCGGGCCTTCAGACGAGCGAAGGCCAGTCGCACCTGCTTCCGCCGGTTCGAGCCCTGCTGGGCGCGGCGGAGCAGTCGTTCCAGGCGGAGCATCCTCTTCCGCTCCGGTACGGTCAGGCCGGGAACGGACAGCAATTCGCCGGTTGACGAGGCTGCGCTCACCGCCACGCCTCGATCGACGCCGACGACCTCACCGTTGCCAGGAGCGGTGACGGCACCGGGAATCGCGGCGAAGGCGACATGCCAGCGCCCCGCACGGTCTCGGGTCACTCGGTACGACTTCACACCCAACGGCACCGCACGGGACCAGCGGAACTTCACCCATCCGACCTTTGGAACCCATACCTGGCCAATATGGCGGGACAGGCGTCGTACACCCCACTGGTGCCCACGCCGCCCCACAATGCGAAATCCCTCGTCCCGGTCAGCCTTACGCCACGACGGCCTCCGCGCCGAGTTCGCTGGGTCGAAAAAGGCGGCCATGGCTTGGGCAAAGTCGCGCAGTGCTTGCTGCTGCACCGTCTGGGACCCCGCAGCCAGCCACGGGTGCTCAGCACGAGCGGCAGTGAGCTGACGACATTGCTCCAGGTAGCCCGGGGCACTCAACCTGCCCGAATGCCAATGCAAGTGCTGCTCGACGGCCAGGTTCCAGATGAACCGGGCGTGTGCACAGTGGTTCCTCAGCACCTCCTCCTGAGAGCGCGACGGAACCAGGCGATATCGGGCCATGCGAACAAAATATCGAATCGCGCTGACATTTCTGGGGAGGTGAAGCGGCGCATGCTTCTGCGCCAGAGGGCTGTGGTCTCGGCGTCGCGATCCTCATGACGGCGATCCAGGCGCCCGCACCGCGCATCGAGACTCCAGCGGCCAGGCCCCGGCGCAAGGGGCGGCTGCCGTTCAGCCCGTGGCACCTGGTGCTGATCCCGGCCACGCTGGTGCTGATCTTCCCGTTCGCCTGGCTGATCATCACCTCGATCGAGACCCCGGCCGAGGCGCTGCACTTCCCGCCCATCCTGATCCCGCACACGCTGCATTTCGCCAACTACCCCAACGCGCTGGACAGCGCGCCGTTCGGCCGGTTCTTCCTGAACAGCGCGGTGGTCGCGGTGGTCACCGTACTGACCAACCTGGTGCTGTGCTCGCTGGCCGGCTACGCGTTCGCCCGGTACCGCTTCCTGGGCCGCGGCGTGCTGTTCGTGGTGATCATGGCCACGCTGATGGTGCCGTTCCAGGTCACCATGATCCCGCAGTTCATCATCACCAAGTGGCTCGGTGTGCACGTGCTGGCCGGGGTCGGCATCGACCACATCGGCGCGCTCATCCTGCCCAACGCGGCCACCGCTTTCGGCATCTTCTTCCTGCGCCAGTTCTTCCGCACCCTCCCGCTGGAATACGAGGAGTCGGCCCGGGTGGACGGCGCGAGCCGGCTCACCGTGCTGTGGAAGATCGTGCTGCCGCTGGCCACCCCGGCGCTGGCCACGCTGGCCGCGCTCACCTTCCTCGACTCGTGGAACAACTTCCTGTGGCCGCTCATCGCGATCACATCCACCAACCAGATGACGCTGCCGCTCGGCCTGGCCACGTTCCAGGGCGCGCACTCCACCGAATGGACCCTGCTGATGGCGGCCAACGTGATGAGCCTGGCCCCGATGCTGGTCATCTTCTTCGTGGCGCAGCGGTACTTCGTCCGGTCGGTGGCCGCCACTGGGCTGGCGGGGACCTGAGGAAAGGAAGCAGATGAGTGAGGAAGCGCTGATGCCTGCCACCGGGAGCACCGAAGCGGAGGTGGCCTCGCAGCCGGAGTGCTGGCGGCGGGCCGCCCGGCTGGCCGCCGACCTGGCGGGCACCCTGCCGGCCCGCGGGGAACGGGTCGCCGTCGCGGGCTGCGGCACGTCGTGGTTCATGGCGCAGTCCTACGCGGCGGCGCGGGAGGCGGCCGGGCACGGCGAGACCGACGCGTTCGCGGCCTCCGAGATGCCAACTGGCCGCGACTACGACCGGGTCCTGGTGCTGTCCCGGTCCGGTACCACCACCGAGATCCTGCAACTGCTGTCCCGGCTGCGCGGCAGCGTGCCCACGGTGGCGATCACGGCCGTGCCCGGCACCCCGGTCGCGGAAGCCGCCGACGCCGTCGTCAACCTGAGCTTCGCGGACGAGGAGTCCGTGGTGCAGACCCGGTTCGCCACTACCGAACTGGTCCTGCTCCGCGCGCACCTGGGCGAGGAGACCGGCCCGGCCGCGGACGCGGCGGAGCGGGTGCTGGCCACGCCGCTGCCGGACGAGCTGCTGGCCGCCCGGCAGTTCACCTTCCTCGGCACCGGCTGGACCTACGGCCTGGCCAACGAAGCCGCGCTCAAGCTGCGCGAAGCGGCCGGGATGTGGACCGAGGCCTACCCGGCCATGGAGTACCGGCACGGCCCGGTCGCGGTGACCGGCGACGGCAGCGTGGTCTGGGCCTTCGGCATCGCGCCCGACGGACTGGCCGGTGAGGTCGCCGCGGCGGGCGGCACCGCCTGGTTCACCGCTGAGGACCCGCTGGCCGAGCTGGTCCGGGTGCAGCGGGTGGCGGTGGCGCTGGCCCGGGCCCGCGGCCTGGACCCGGACCGGCCGCGCAACCTGGCCCGGTCGGTCATCCTGGCCGACCTTTAAGCCGCCCATGATCGGAGTCGTCTGCCTCAACCCGGCGCTGGACATCACGCACCACGTCGCCACCGTGGACTGGGCGGGGGTGAACCGGCCCAGTGCGGTGCACACCCGGCCGGGGGGCAAGGGGCTCAACGTGGCCCGGACGCTGCACGCGCTCGGCGCGGACGTGCTGGTGCTCGGGGTGGCCGGCGGGCTCACCGGGGCCGCGGTGCAGACCGCGCTGGCCAGCCTGGGTGTGCCCACCAGCTGGACCCGGATCGGCGCCGAGACCCGCCGCACATTCACCGTGGTGGACCAGGCAACCGGTGGCTCTGCCTTGTTCAACGAGCCGGGACCGCCGGTCAGCGACGGCGAGTTCGCCGATTTCAGCGTTCGGTATAAGGAAGTTCTGGACGGGTGCGCGGCGGTGGTGCTGTCGGGCAGCCTGCCGCCCGGGGTGCCGGCCGATGCCTATGCCGGCCTGATCGGCCTGGCCGCCGCGGCCGGAGTGCCCGTGCTGCTGGACGCGCACGGGGCGGCGCTGCGCCTCGGCGCGGCGGCCGGGCCGGCCATCGTCAAGCCCAACCTGGCCGAGCTGGCCGCGAGCACCGGCCGGCCGCTGGACGGGGCCGCCCGGCCGGCCGTGGCCGCCGCGGCCCGCGAGCTGCGTGCGGTGGGCGCCGGGGCGGTGGTCGCCTCGCTGGGCGCCGCCGGGCTGCACGCGGTGACCGCGGCGGGCGGCTGGTGGGCGGGGCCGCCCGCGGCGGTGGCCGGCAATCCGACCGGCGCGGGTGACGCGGTGGCCGCGGCGCTGGCCCACGGGCTGGTGCTCGGCCGGCCGTGGCCGGAGCAGCTGCGGCACGCGGTGGCGCTGGGCACGGCGTCGGCCATGGCGCCGGTGGCCGGCGAGTTCAGCGTGGCCGACTACACCAGGCTGCTGCCCGCGGTGAGCGTAGACCGGGACGGTGTGGGCTGATGCCACTCACCCCGATGGCGGACATTGCCGGGCCGGCCCGCGCGGCGGGCCGCGGCGTGGGCGCGTTCAACGTGATCGGCATCGAGCATGCCGAGGCCATCGTGGCCGGGGCGGAGCAGGCCGGAGCCCCGGTGGTGCTGCAGATCAGCGAGAACTGCGCCGCGTACCACGGCGCGCTCGCCCCGATCGCGGCGGCCTGCCTGGCCATCGCTCGCTCGGCCACGGTGCCGGCCGCGGTGCACCTGGACCACGCGATCAGCGCCGACCTGGTCCAGGAGGGCGCCTGGCTGGGCTTCGGCTCGGTCATGTACGACGCGTCCCGGCTGGCCTACCCGGACAACGTGCGGGCCACCGCCGAGCTGGCCCGGTGGTGCCACGACCAGGGCATGTGGGTCGAGGCAGAGCTCGGTGAGATCGGCGGCAAGGACGGCGTGCACGCGCCGGCCGCGCGCACCGACCCGGGCGAGGCGGCCAAGTACGTCGCGGCCACCGGGGTGGACGCGCTGGCCGTCGCGGTGGGCAGCTCGCACGCCATGCTGACCCGCGACGCGGTGCTGGATATCGGGCTGATCGAGGCGATCCGGGCCGCGGTCAGCGTGCCGCTGGTGCTGCACGGCTCGTCCGGCGTGCCCGACGCCGACCTGGCCGCCGCGGTGCGTGCCGGAATGACCAAGGTGAACATCGCGACCCAGCTGAACAAGGCCTATACCGGCGCGGTGCGCCATTGCCTGCTTAATGATTCCGCATTGGTCGATCCGAGGCGGTACGGTTCGGCGGGGCGTGCCGCGCTGGCGGCGGAGGTAACCCGCCTGCTCGGGGTGATCGGGAGGAACCGGTGAGCCGTTATCGCCGGTGGAATGAGCTGCTGGAACTGCTGGCCACGGCGGGCCAGCTGCAGGTGGAAGACGCCGCGGCCGCGCTCGGGGTGTCGGCGGCCACGGTCCGCCGTGACTTCGACGAGCTGGCCAGCCAGCAGATGCTGACCCGGATCCGCGGCGGCGCGGTGGCCCAGGGGGTCACCTATGACCTGCCGCTGCGGTACAAGACGGAACGGCATCCGACCGAGAAGCAGCGCATCGCGGCGGTGGCCGCCGGGCTGGTCCGGCCGGGTGAGGTGGCCGGGCTGAACGGCGGCACCACGACCACCGAGGTGGCCCGGGCGCTGGCTACCCGGTCCGACCTGACCGCGGGACCGCCGCCGGTGATCACCGTGGTGACCAACGCGCTGAACATCGCCACCGAACTGGCCGTCCGCCAGCACATCAAGATTGTCACGACCGGCGGGGTAGCCCGGCCGCAGTCCTACGAGCTGACCGGGCCGCTGGCCACCGGGGTGCTCGAGCAAGTCTCGCTGGACGTGGCCATTCTCGGCGTGGACGCGATCGACGCGGCGGCCGGGGCGACCGCGCACCACGAGGGGGAGGCGAGCATCAACCGGCTGATGGCCCGGCAGGCCAGCAAGGTCGTCATCGTGGCGGACAGTTCCAAGGTGGGCCGGCGCGCGTTCGCCCGGATCTGCGCCGCGGCCGAGATCGACGTGCTGGTCACCGACACCGGCATCGCCGACGACGACAAGGTCATGCTCAAGGACGCCGGGGTCAACGTTGTCATCGCCTGACCTGGTTGTGCTCGGTGACTGCAATCCGGACGTGCTGGTCCTCGGCGAGGACGTGACCCCCGCGTTCGGCCAGCAGGAGAAGCTGGTGGACACGGTCTCCCTGGTCATCGGCGGATCGGCGGCCATCACTGCGGTGGCCGCTGCCCGGCTCGGCGTCCGGGTGGCGCTGGTCGCCGCGGTCGGCGCCGACCCGGCCGGGCAGTTCATGCTGGACCAGCTGGGCCGGGAGGGCGTCGACGTCAGTGCGGTGGCGGTGCGCCGGGACAGCCCCACCGGGATCACCGTGGCGCTGTCCCGGGGCGGCGACCGGGCCATCCTCACCGCACTCGGCGCGGTCGCGTCGCTGACCCCCGCGGACGTCCCGGCCGGGCTGCTGGAGCAGGCCCGGCACGTGCATGTCAGTTCGTACTTCCTGCTGGCCGGCTCGCTCGGGCCCGGGCTGCCCGGGCTGCTGGCCGCGGCCCGGGGCGCCGGCGCGCGCACCTCGCTGGACACCAACTGGGACCCGTCCGGGCGCTGGCTCGACGAGCGGCTGTCGGCCGTGCTCGGGCAGGCGGACCTGCTGCTGCCGAACGAGGCCGAGGCCACCGCGCTGGGCGGCGCGCCGGATCTGGCCGTGGCGGTGCGGGCGCTGGCCGCCTCGGGGCTGGGGCTGGTCGTCAAGCGCGGTTCGCACGGTGTGCTGTGCGTGGCCGGGGGACAGCAGTGGCAGGTCAGTGTTCCCCCGGTGGTCCCGGTGGACAGCACCGGCGCGGGGGATTGCTGTAACGCCGGGCTGATCGCTGGCCTGCTGGACGGCCTGGCCCTGCCCGACGCGGCCGCGCTCGGCTGCGCCGCCGGGGCGCTGTCCACCCAGGCGGCCGGCGGCACCGCGGGCTGCCCGGACCGGGCCGCCGCGGCGGCGTGTGCTCAGCGTGCGTCGGTGTCGCCTGGGCGGGGCTGAGCTTCGGTCCTCTGATCCGGGGCCGCGGGGAACAGCACGGTGACCGTGGTGCCGGTGCCGGGTGCCGAATCCAGGGTGATCCGGCCGCCCCAGCGCGCGGCGATGGCCCGGGCCCCGGTCAGGCCGAGCCCGGCGCTGCTCCCTGGCGGTTTGGTGCTGAAGAACGGGTCGAACACACTGCCCAGGAGGTCCGGCGGGATCCCGCTGCCGGTGTCGGCTACCCGCAGCCGCACGGAGCGGCCGCCGGGCAGGCCGTCGCGCGCCGCGGCGGGCGCCGGCGCGGTGTGGATGGCCAGCGTCCCGCCGCTGGGCATCGCCTCGGCCGCGTTGTCGGTCAGGCTGCCCAGCAGCAGTTCGAGGTGGCCGCGGTCGGCCCGGATCGGGTCCAGGCCGGCGGCCAGCTCAGCGTTCAGCGTCGTCCCGGCGCGCAGCCGGGCGGCGAGCCGCTCCTGGCAGCCGGAGATCACGTCGTTGAGCTGGATCACCTGGGCCCGCACCGTGTCCTGCTCGGCGAACACGGTGAGCTGCCTGATCAGCGCGGCGGCCCGGCGGGCGGCGCGCTGGACGTGCTGCACATCCTCCCGTGCTTCCCGCCAGGCGGCTTCGCTGGCCGGAGCGCGCAGTGCCTCGGCGACGAAGTCGGTGTAGTTGAGCACCACGCCCAGCAGGTTGTTGAAGTGATGCGCGATCCCGCCGGTCAGCCGGCCCAGCGTGGCCAGATGCTGAGCCTCGTGCAGCGCGTGCTCGATCCGTTTCCGCTCGATCGCGTAACGCACCGTCTTGGCCAGCTGGTCGGCGTCGACCCGGCCTTTGATCAGGTAGTCCTGCGCGCCGGCGTGCACCGCGCGGAGCGCGAGTTCCCGGTCGTGATTCCCGCTCACCACCACGACCGGC
This sequence comes from uncultured Actinomycetes bacterium, assembly GCA_963814645.1. Taxonomy (GTDB): domain Bacteria; phylum Actinomycetota; class Actinomycetes; order Streptosporangiales; family Streptosporangiaceae; genus RYN-230. The sequence goes on from CAWFDX010000002.1 coordinate 110,769, forward strand.
AGCCGCGGCGCCCGCCGCTGGATGGCGCCGACCGCTTCCAGGCCGTCGCAGTCCGGCAGGCCCAGATCGACCAGCACGCAGTCGGCCCAGCCGTCGAGCAGCGCGAAATCGACGTCCGACAGCCTGCCCGCTACCGACCACAGCGTGTTCAGGCCGGCCCGGCGGACCAGCGTCTGGGTGAGCAGGGCATCCCCCGGATCGTCCTCGACCAGGAGGATGTGCAACGGTACCTGGTCACCGGTATCGCCGTTGGCCAGCACTGGGGTACCTTCGCTACCGGACTGTAACTACTGTGAGTTATTAATGTTAGACTAAGCGTAACATCCTCCTGACCAGCGAGGCGATGCGCATGGTCCGAGTGGTGACGCGGGACGCCGCCATGTGCACGGCGGTGCTCGAAGCCGTGCCCGACGCGGTAGTCTACGTGGTCCCGGATGGCCGGATCAGTTTCGCGAACACGCTGGCCGGCCAGTTGTTCGGCTACCCACCGGCCGACCTGGCCGGACTGCCAGTCGAGGTGCTGATCCCCGAATCCGCCCGCGCGCAGCACCGGCAGTACCGGGATGCCTATATGGCCGCGCCGCGGCGGCGGCCGATGGGCGCGGCGCAGGCCGAGCTGGCCGGGCGGCGCCGGGACGGCAGCATCTTCCCCGCCGACGTGTCGCTGGTGCCCATCCGGGTGGCCGCGGAGGAGGACGCTGAGCTCGGCGTGCTGGCCGTGGTGCGGGATCGCACCGAGCGGCTGGCCGCCGAGGAGGAGCTGGCCCGGCTCGAGTTCCTGGCCGACCGGGCCCAGCTGGAACGCCAGGTCGGCGAGGCGCAGCGGCTGGAAGGCCTGGGCCAGCTGGCGGGCGGGATGGCCCATGACTTCAATAACCTGCTCGCGGTCATCTCCAGCAACGCCTCGTTCGTGCACCAGGATGTGGCCGGCGAAGCGGACACGGCCAAGTGGCGCAAGGTCAGCCAGGATCTCGACGAGCTGGAGAACGCCGCCGACCGGGCCGCGGCGCTGACCCGGCAGCTGCTCGCCTACTCGCGGACCCAGCAGGCGGAACCGCAGGTGCTCGACCTGAACGAGGTGATCGACGGGCTGGCCGATCTGCTCGGCCGCACCCTGGGTGGCCGGATCGAGCTGGTCCTGGAGCTGGATCCCGGGCTGGGCCGGGTGCTGGCCGACTACGGCCAGCTCGAGCAGGTGCTGGTCAACCTGGTGGTCAATGCCCGGGATGCGATGCCGGACGGCGGCCGGCTGACGATCCGGACCGCGGACGCTCAGGTCGATGATCCTGACCTGGCCGGAGCGCCCTGCGGGCGGCCGGGCCGGTTCGCCCGGCTGGACGTCCGCGACACCGGTCGCGGCGTGCCCCCGGCGGTGGTCAGCCGGCTGTTCGAGCCGTTCTTCACCACCAAGCCGAGCGGCCAGGGCGCCGGGCTGGGCCTGGCCACCGTGCAAGGCATCATCCGGCGGGCCGGTGGCCGGCTCGAAGTCAGCTCGGCACCTGGCCGGGCACCACGATGACCGTGCTGCTGCCGGCCACCGAGGCGGCGGCCGCCTGCCCGGGGCGGGCCGCGAACGGACCGCCGCAGCCGCTGCGCGGGTCCGGTGAGCTGGTGCTGGTGGTGGAGGACGAGGCCAGCATCCGGGAGGCCACCCGGCGGGTACTGGCCGGCCACGGCTACCGGGTGCTCACCGCGGCCTGCGGCGAGGAGGCGCTGGCTATCGCGGCCCGCGAGCCGGAGCCGGTTGATGTGTTGCTCACCGACGTGATGATGCCGAACATGCTGGGCACGGAGGTCGCTGACCGGCTCCGCGGCATGCAGCCGGGCCTGCGGGTGCTGTTCATGTCCGGATACGCCCAGGGCCTGCTGAGCGCCCAGGGCGGGGTGCAGCCCAGGATGGAGCTGATCGAGAAGCCGTTCACCCATCCCGATCTGCTGGCCAAAGTGCGCGAGGTGCTCGGTGCCCCGGCCTGAGTTACCATCTGCACGCCAATGCATATGTGCAGAAGCCGGTGGACGTGTACCAGTTTATGCACGTTATCAAGTTCATGGACGAGTTCTTCGTCTCCATGGCCCGGCTTCTCTCCCGGTAACCATAGTCTTGCCAGCGGGCAGGCGCTCCGATAATGTCCCCGGGTAATGCGTCGGTCCAGGGGGGGCCAGCGTGAATTTCGCGCTAGGGGGCTTTTGGTGCGCAAATTCTTCATCGCCGCGTGCGCCAGCACGGCAGTCATTGGCATGTCCATGTTTTCGGCCGCCGCCGCGTCCGCGGCAGAGTCCGGGCCGGCGGCTGCGGCACATGCCGGATCAGTCATCGTCGTCGGGTCTGACCAGTCCATCCAGCGGGCCGTCAACCGGGCTCACCCGGGCACCACGATCCTGCTCAAGAAGGGCGTGTACCACCAGGCCGTGCTGATCCGCAAGGACCGTATCACGCTGCGCGGCGCGGGCAACTCGCTGCACGGCACCGTGCTCCGGCCGCCCCGCCGCCGGCCGCGCACGCTGTGCAGCAGCAATTTCGGCGTCACCGGGGTGTGCGTCCTGGCCAGGAAACTCGACCCGGAGACGGGCGCGGTATTCCAGCGGGTCCGCGGCGTCAGGGTGACCGGCATCTACGTGGCCGGCTTCCCGGGCAACGGCGTCTTCGGCTACGGCACCAATGGGCTGACCGTGACCCGGGTTTCCGCGTTCCACGACGGCGATTACGGTATTTCCCGGTTCGTTTCCACGCATACCGTGTTCACCGACGATATCGCGGTGGGCAACGACGAGGCCGGCTTCCATGTCGGCGATTCGCCGCTGGCCGACACCCTGGTGCGTAACGACATCGCGGAGGGCAATGAATTCGGGATCTTTGTCCGGCACGCCCGGCACGTGACCGTCTCGCACAATCTGGTCACCGGGAACTGCCAGGGCATCCTGGTGCTGGATGACGGCCAGCGGGGCGGGGCGGATAACGCCCGGATCGCGCACAACACCGTCATCCGGAACAACAGGTTCTGCCCGAAGCGCGGCGACACGCCGGTCGCCGTGAAGGGCGGCGGCATCCTGCTGTTCGGTGCCACGCACACGCTGGTTATCCACAACGTGGTGCGCGGCAACCAGGGTCACCTGTTCAACTCGGGCGGGATCGTGCTGCTCAGCGCGGCCCGGCTCACCAAGGGGGCCAACCCGAGCTTCGACACGATCCTGGACAACCGGGCCTTCAACAACCACCCGGCCGACCTGATCTGGGACCGCACCGGGGTGGGCAACCGGTTCCGCGGCAACAAGTGCGGCAAGTCCATCCCGCGTGGGCTCTGCCGCTGACCTAGTTAGTTCCTGATCCCGCGGGGCGGCCAGCCAGGCCGCCCCGCGGTTTCGCGGGATCAGCGCAGCGACGCGGCGACCTGCTCCAGGTGGTCGAAAGACTCGTTCATCCCCTCTTCCATTCCCGAGTTGAGGTGCATGTCGCGGTGCTCCTGGCTGGTGTGCTCGACCAGGACGGTCAGCGTGGTCTGCCCGTCCTGCTCGGCGAACGTGGCCGTGCTCACCGCCGCGGCGTCCGGCATCCCCTCGAACACCTCGGTGCAGACGATGCGCTCGTCCGGGACGATCTCCCGGTACTCGCCGTGGAACGCGACCTCGAACCCGCCGTTGGCCGTCATCACGTACCGCCACCTGCCGCCCGGCCGGAGGTCAACCTCGGCGCTGGTGACCTCGCCCCGGTCCCCGGCCCACCAGCGGCGGATCAGGTCCGGCGTGGTCCAGGCCCGGTAGACCAGGTGCCGCGGTGCGTCGAACTGCCGCGTGATCATGATCTGGGTGCTCGCCGGGAGCGTCACCACCGCACTACGAGTCGCTGCCGCCATCGTCGTCCTCCCTGTCCTTGAGTTCCGTCAGCACGGCGTCCAGCCGGCTGAACCGCTCGGTCCACAGGTCCTGGTAGGCCTGCACCCAGTCGTGGATCGGCTTGAGCGGTACGGCGTTGAGCCGGTACAGCCGCTGCCGTCCTGCGTCGCGCACCTCCACCAGGCCGACCTCGCGCAGCACCCGCAGATGCTTAGAGACCAGTGGCTGGGCCAGGCCGAGCAGTTCGACCAGGTCGTTCACTGGCCGCTCACCCCCGGCCAGGGCATCCAGAATCTGCCGCCGCCGCGGCTCGGCGACCGCGTTGAACGCGTCCGCTGTGGTTGCTGCCCTGGCCATGACCCAATCATATACCGATATGGGAATACGTCAACGCGTGGCTGTTCGTGGGCGGTTCCGGGGTGGTCGCGGGTGGGCGCGGCTGGTTCCGGGGTGGCGGGTGTCAGCCGGCCAGTTCCTGCTCCAGCCAGGTCCGGCCGCGGGTCCGGGCGGACAGCCGGACCCCGCCGAGCAGGCCGGCCAGCCGCTCCGCCGCGGCCTCGGCCGCGGTGACGGCCGCGGACCCGGCGTCTTCCAGGAACCGGCAGACGATCTCGCCGCCGCGGTCCTGGGCCCAGCCGCCGACGATCCGGCCGTCCCACCAGATGGTCGGGCCGATGTTGCCGGTCTGGTCGAACAGCCGTGGGCCGTGCTCGCCGAGGAACCAGTCCCGCTGCTGCCAGCCCATCGGGGTGGAGTCCAGCCCGGGCAACAGCGCCGCCCACGGCTCCACCTCGGGGGCCGGCGCCAGGTCGTCGGCCAGTGCGATGCCGGGTACCCCGTCCAGGTCTACCTCGGCCGGCTTGAGCTCGGTGAGCACCCGGCGCAGCTGGGTCTTGCCCCAGCCGGCCCACCAGCGCAGGTCGTCCGATGTGGCCGGGCCGTAGGCCTGCAGCCAGCGCCGGGCCAGTTCCACCTCGGCCGCCTCGGTCGGCCAGCCGTCCAGCCCGCCCGGGCACCACAACTCCATCGGTGACCACCGGTACTGGTGCGAGCTCCACGAGCCGCGCGGCCGTCCGCGCACCGCCTGGCCCTGCGCGGCCAGCAGGAACAGTACCCGGCTGGCCACATTCTGCCGGCCTTCGTAAGCCTTGCCCCGGGCCAGCACGATCTGGGTGCGCAGCCGCGGGTCGTCGTCGGCCAGTTCGGCCGCGGTCGCCTCGCCGCGGGCGGCGAGCGCCGCGAGCGCGGCCTGCTCCACCCCGGCCAGCCAGGTGTCCACGTCGCCAGATATGCCGGCTTCGGCCAGCCGGCCGAGCACCTTGCGCCGCTCCCGGGCGGCCACCGCCCGGGAGCAGGCCGCCTGGATCAGTGCCGCGTTGTCCAGCGTGGCCAGGAACACGGTCCGGCGCATGCCGAGCAGCCGGATCAGGGTCCGGTCCTGGTACAGCGCGCGCTCCACGTCGGCCACGTCCCCGCCCGCCAGCCGGGCCAGGATGCCCAGGTAGGCCGAGGACGGGTCGGTGCCGTGCACCGCGACCAGCGACGCAGCCACCCCGGCCGGCCCGCGGGGCTGGGCGGCGGGCTGGCTGCCCGGGGCCAGCCGGTGCCGCAGGCCCAGCCGGGCCCGCCGGTCCCGGACACTGATCCGTGGCGTCATTCGGTCTCGGCTTCGCTGCTGTTCGCGAGCTCCAGGTGCATCCGGATCAGCTGCTTGGCGTGCTGGATGACGTCGTCAGCGCCGTCCGGGTGCACCGCGAAGGCGAACTTGACCAGGGCGTCCGCGATCTTGATGGCGATGACCAGGGACTGCTCGGATGGCAGGCTGGGATCGTCGCCGTGCTCGGCGGCCAGCAGTTCGGCCATCCGCCCGGCCAGGTGCGAGTCGTTGTCGCCGGTGGGGCCGAGCAGGTGCACGTCGGCCACGTCGCCGAAGCGCACCACCCGGAATCCCGGGTCCTCCCGGCACATCGCGACGAACAGGTCCACTGCGGCGTCCGCCGTGGCCGGCCAGTCCTCGAGCGTGCCGGACCGGAGGGCGACCTCCACCCGGGCCAGGTAGCGGTCCAGGTTGCGGGCGGCCAGTGCCTGCATGATCTCCCGTTTGTCCGCGAAGAACTGGTACAGCACCCCGGGCGATACCCCGGCTCGCAGGGCCACCTGCGAAGTCGTCATCTTCTCGTAGCCACGCTCGGCCACCAGCAGACCGGCCGCGTCCAGGATCCGGCCGATCCGGATCGCGTTCCGTTCCGCCGCAGGCAGCTTGCGCAGTGGCACCTCGGGATCTGGCTCGGTCATGCCGGGGGCCCCCAGCCGCTCGTGCTCCAGCATGAAATCGAGTATCACCCGTGACCGGGCCGGCTGCACGGCGGTTCAGCCTGGCCGGGAGTGTCGCGCGGCGCTCAGGAAGGCTCGTAGCCGAGGTTCGGGCGCAGCCAGCGCTCCACCTGGGCCAGCGGGACGCCACGCCGGGCCGCGTAGTCGGCGGCCTGGTCCCGGCCGATCCGGCCCACGGTGAAGTAGCGCGACGCGGGGTGGGCGAAGATCAGCCCGCTGACGCTGGCCGCCGGGCTCATCGCGCACGAGTCGGTCAGCGACATGCCGAACTGCCCGGCGTCGAGCAGGCGGAACAGCTCCTGCTTTTCGCTGTGGTCCGGGCTGGCCGGGTAGCCGAGCGCGGGCCGGATGCCGCGGAAACGTTCCGCGTGCAGGTCCTCGAGGTCCGGGTCGGCGTCCGGCTCGAACCAGTCCCGCCTGGCCCGCAGGTGGGTGTGCTCGGCGAACGCCTCGGCCAGCCGGTCGGCCAGCGCCTTGACCATGATCGACTGGTAGTCGTCGCGCTGTTCCTCGAAGCTGGCCGACAGCTCCGCGGCGCCGTGGATGGCCACCGCGAACCCGCCCAGGTAATCGCCTTCCGGGGCCACATAGTCGGCCAGGCAGCGGTTGGGCCGCCCGTCCGGCTTGGTCGTCTGCTGCCGCAGCATCGGCAGCCGCAGGATGTCCAGACCACCGGGCGCGACCACGAGGTCGTCGCCTTCGGCGTGCGCGGGCCAGAAGCCGTAGCCGCCGCTTGCCTGCAGCTGGTGGCCGGCGATGATCTTGTCCAGCATGGTGTTCGCGTCGTCGAACAGCTCGCGCGCGGCCGGCTCGGCCAGGATGGCCGGGTACTTGCCCTTGAGCTCCCAGGCCAGGAAGAAGAACGTCCAGTCGATCATCTCGCGCAGCGCGGCCAGGTCCGGCGTCACGGTGCGCACCCCGGTGAACGCGGGCACCGGCAGATCGGCGAAGCTGACCTGCTCGTAGTTGGCCCGGGCCCGGCTCAGCGGCAGCAGCGGCCGGCGCCGCTGGTGCTCGTGCTGCTCGCGGAGCCGCTCCTGCTCGGCGAGGTTGGCCGCGACCAGCACCCGGGACCGGTCGTCGTCCAGCAGGTCCGAGACCACCCCGGCGACCCGGGAGGCATCCAGCACATGCACCGTGGCGGCGCCGTAGGCCGGGGCCACCCGCACCGCGGTGTGCTGGCGCGACGTGGTGGCGCCGCCGATCAGCAGCGGCAAGTCCAGCTCACGGCGCTGCATCTCGGTGGCCACGCTGACCATCTCGTCCAGCGACGGGGTGATCAGCCCGGACAGCCCGACGATGTCCGCCCCCTCGGCCACCGCGGTGTCCAGGATGACGTCGGCCTGGACCATCACGCCGAGGTCGATGACCTCGTAGTTGTTGCAGCCGAGGACGACCCCGACGATGTTCTTGCCGATGTCGTGCACGTCGCCCTTGACCGTGGCCAGCACGACCTTGCCCTGGCCCCGGCTGGCGCTGGCCAGGCCGTCCCGCTGGGCCTGCTCCTTCTCGGCTTCCATGAACGGCTCCAGGTAGCCGACCGCCCGCTTCATCACCCGGGCACTCTTGACCACCTGGGGCAGGAACATCTTCCCGGAGCCGAACAGGTCGCCGACGATCTTCATGCCGTCCATCAGCGGGCCTTCGATCACGTCCAGCGGGCGGGCCGCGGCCTGCCGGGCTTCCTCGGTGTCGGCCTCGATGAAGTCGGTGATGCCGCGCACCAGCGCGTGGCTCAGCCGGTCCTGGACCGGCGCCTCCCGCCAGGACAGGTCCACGGTGCGGCTGGCTCCCGGGCCGCGCACCGTCTCGGCGAACGCGACCAGCCGGTCAGTGGCGTCCGGGCGCCGGTCGAACAGCACGTCCTCGACCAGTTCCAGCAGGTCGGCCGGGATGTCCTGGTACACCGCGAGCTGCCCGGCGTTGACGATGCCCATGTCCAGGCCGGCCCGCACCGCGTGGAACAGGAACGCCGAGTGCATGGCCTCCCGCACCACGTCGTTGCCGCGGAACGCGAACGACAGGTTGGAGATCCCGCCGCTGGTCCGCGCCCCCGGGCAGCGCTGCTTGATCAGCGGCAGCGCCTCGATGAACGCCTTGGCGTAGCCGTTGTGCTCGGCGATGCCGGTCGCCACGGCCAGCACGTTCGGGTCGAAGATGATGTCCTCGGCGGCGAAGTTGGCCTGCTGGGTGAGCAGGTCGTAGGCCCGGCCGCAGATGGCCACCTTCCGCTCGATGGTGTCCGCCTGGCCTTGCTCGTCGAACGCCATCACCACCACGCCGGCCCCGTACTGCCGGATCCGCCGGGCCTGGTCCAGGAACGGGCCCTCGCCTTCCTTGAGGCTGATCGAGTTGACCACGCCCTTGCCCTGCACGCAGCGCAGCCCGGCGTGTAGCACGCTCCACCGCGAGCTGTCGATCATCACCGGGATGCGGGCCACCTCCGGCTCGGTCGCGATCAGGTTCAGGAACGTGGTCATCGCCTGCTCGCTGTCCAGCAGGCCGGCGTCCATGTTGACGTCGAGCAGGTTGGCGCCCCCGCGCACCTGCTCCACCGCCACCGCGGCCGCGGCCTGGTAGTCGCCGGACTCGATCAGGCGGCGGAACCGCCGTGAACCGGTCACGTTGGTGCGTTCCCCGATCATCACGAACCCGGTGTCCGGGCCGATCTCGAACGGCTCCAGGCCGCTGAACCGGGTGCGGGCGGGCCCGGCCGGCACCTGCCGGGGCGCCAGGCCAGCCACGGCCGAGGCGATCCGCGCGGTGTGCTCCGGCGTCGTCCCGCAGCAGCCGCCGACCACGTTCACCATGCCCTGCTCGGCGAACCCGCCGAGCAGCCGCGCGGTCTCCTCAGGCGCCTGGTCATAGCCGCCGAACGCGTCCGGCAGGCCGGCGTTGGGGTGGCAGGCCGTGTACGTGCCGGCCAGCCGGGCCAGCTCGGCGAGGTGCGGGCGCATCTCCACCGCGCCCAGCGAGCAGTTCACCCCGGCCAGCAACGGCTCGGCGTGTTCAACCGACCGCCAGAACGCCTCGACCGTCTGCCCCGACAGGGTGCGCCCGCTCAGGTCCACGATCGTCACCGAGATCCACAGCGGTAGCTGCCCGGCCACGTCCTGGGCCGCTGCGATCGCGGCCTTGGCGTTCAGCGTGTCGAAGATCGTCTCGATCAGCAGCAGGTCCACGCCGCCCTCGGCCAGGGCCTGGATCTGCTCCGCGTAGGCGGTGTACACCTCGTCGTAGCTCACCGCGCGGTGCGCCGGGTTGTCCACCTCGGGGGACAGCGACAGGGTGACGTTGAGCGGGCCCACCGAGCCGGCCACGAACCGGCCGCCTGCCTCGTCCGCGGCCTGCCGGGCCAGCTCAGCCCCACGCAGGTTCATCTCGCGCACCAGCGGCTGCAGCGCGTAGTCCGCCTGGCCGATGCTGGTCGCGGTGAACGTGTTGGTGGTGGTGATGTCCGCGCCCGCGGCCAGGTACTGCCGGTGCACCTCGCGCACCACGTCGGGGCGGGTCAGGTTGAGCAGGTCCGGGTCGCCGGTCACGTCCCGCGGGTGATCGCGCAGCCGGCCGTTCCGGTAGTCGTCCGGGCCGAGGCCGACCGACTGCAGCATGGTGCCCCAGGCGCCGTCGAGTACCGCGATTCGCTGATCCAGAAGCTCGCGCAGGGCCTGATCTTGCCCGGTCGCCGATGCTGGCATTCTGTGCGGGTCACCTCCTGATATCAGGAGGCGCCCTTGCCGAGGTCGTGCCGGCCGAGCGTGGCGGGGCTGACCCCGTTGCAGCGCCTCTCGGCCTGTGCCCATCATACGGGTAGCGGCAGAAGGGAGGCCGGCCCATGCCACCAGAGGTGCAGGTCCGCCGGGTGTATGACGAGCCGGAGTCACGCGATGGCGCCCGCGTGCTGGTCGACCGGCTGTGGCCCCGCGGGCTGCGCAAAGATGCGGCACACCTGGACGAGTGGGCCAAGGACGTCGCCCCGTCCACCGAGCTGCGCAAGTGGTACGCGCACGACCCAGCCAAGTTCGCTGAGTTCTGCCGCCGCTACACGGCCGAGCTGGCCACCGGCGCACCGCGGGCCGCCCTGGATCAGCTAGCCGCGCGGGCCGCGGCCGGGCCGGTCACCCTGCTCACCGCGACCCGGGACGCCGCGCACAGCGAGGCCGCCGTGCTGGCCGGCCTGCTCCGCCGGCGCGGCGAGGACCCGGCCGCCGAGGCCGGCGAGCCGGCCTGCTACGCGCACCTGGTCTGCCCGGAGTGCGGCGCGGTGACCAGCGAAGGTCATCGCGACGGCTGCGGCTCAGCCTGAGCCAGCCGAGGCGCTGCACGGGATACCGTGCCCCCGGATGAGTAGCTCACCGGGTTACTGATGAGTAGCCGCGCGCATGCCGCGCCCCGGCCCGGCCGCCGACGATGAGCGCATGGTCTACCTCACCTGTGCCCGGGTGGCCGGCTCGGCCGCCACCCGCAGCCACCGCCCAGGCCAGCACCAGCCGGTCGTAGTCGGCCCGGTCCACCACCAGCAGCACCGCCGCGTACGCGAGCGACGCGAAGCGGAACGCCGCGATGCCGCGCCAGAGCTGTGCCTGCAGCCCACGCGCCCGGTGTGTCAGCTAGCTCAGTGTGTCAGCTAGCTCAGTGTGCCAGTCAGCTCAGTGTGCCAGCCGTAAAGCCCGGCTGACCCGCTCCGCGGAGCCTTCATGCGGCGGCTCGGGGCTAGCCATGTCAATAGTCCGGGCCTTGCCAGCTGGCCGGCCTGCGGGCCGCCTGGTAGATCGCCGCCACCTGATCGGGCGGGCATACCGGAGGCTGCCTGCGCAGCCAGCGGCGCAGCAAGCTCGTCGAGGCCAGCACCGCAACGTCGGCCGGCCCACCGCGGCGGATCGTGACCCGGGGAAATCCCACGAACACGATGACGGGCTGGACCGGAACGTCCTGTCCGGTCGCCCGGCTGAGCAGCCGGGCCGCGCGCGCCGCCTCGTGGTGTGACTTGTGCACGTAGTCGACCGACTTGCCGCCGATCGTCAGGGCATGCTTGCCGACCCAGACAGCCGCTCCGGTGGTCTTCGTATTGACCGTCACGACTCCGAACGGGCCGATGACAACGTGATCGATATCGGCGCCGTGCTGGCCAGCTGGCACCGCATGGAGCACATGCCAGCCGTAACGCGCCGCCCATTTGTTGAGCTGACGGCCGACCGTGCGTTCGCCGCGAGCTCCGGTGGCGGCGGTGCGGGCCGAGGTGCGGATGCCAAGCAGTCCAGCCGCGGTGGTCAGCAGCGGATGCTCGCGGCGCAGTTCCCGGGATCGTGCGCTGGCTGCCGCGCCAGGCTCGTTGCGGGCGAGATCTTCGTCCCGTTCCGCCGGCCGTGAGCTGTGTAACGGGCGGTAGCGCCGCCAGACCAGGGAATTCCGCGCGGGCATGATCCCTCCGTCGGCCGGGTGCCACCTCCCGCGCCTGGATCGTAGCGCGGCTACTTGATGAAGCCGAGGTAGATCACGCTGAGCAGGCCGAAGGCAAAGCAGTAGATGGCGAACGGGGTCAGCGTCCGGGTCTGGAAGTAGCGCATCAGGAACCGGACCGAAACGTAGGCGCCGATGAAGGACAGCGCGCTGCCGAGCAGGATCTGGCCGTGGATGCCGTTGCCGAGCGGGCCCATCAGGTCGGGGATCTTGAGCACGCCGGCGGCCAGGATGACCGGGGTGGCCAGCAGGAACGCGAACCGGGCCGCGTCCTCCCGGGACAGGCCGCGGCCCATGCCCGCCACCATGGTCACCCCGCTCCGGCTGATCCCGGCCAGCAGGGCCAGGATCTGCGCCGAGCCGATGACCACCGCCTTCGCGTAGCCGAGCCGGGACAGCCGCCCATCCGCCTGCATGGCCAGCGCTATCTCTTCCTCACGTTCGGCCTGGTGACCGTCCGCGTGCCGGGCCGGGCCTGCCAGTGCTGGCATGGGCCAGTTCCAGCTCGCGGGCCACCATCGCATCCGCCCGCACCGAGGCGCGGGGCCGGAACCGCTCGCCGCAGTACAGGATCACGCCGTTCACCATCAGGAACACCGCGGCGTAAATGGGCTTGCCGAAGATGACCCGGAACGCGTGCTCGGCGGCCAGGCCGACCAGGCCGACCGGGATGGTGGCCAGGATGATCATCCAGGCCAGCTTCTGGTCCCTGGTGCGCACCTGGCGGTACCGGATCGAGCTGATGAACCCGCCGAGGATCCGGACCCAGTCCCGCCAGAAGTAGATCAGCAGGGCCAGTGCCGTGGCCACGTGCAGGCCGACGATGAACGCCAGGTACGGGGATTCCGGCTTGGCCACGTTCAGGTCGGTCGCCCAGCTGCCGCCGATGAGCGCCGGGATCAGCACGTTGTGCCCGAGGCTGGACACCGGGAAGAGCTCGGACACCCCCTGGATCAGGCCGACCACGGCGGCCTCCAGATAGGTCAGGTGGGTCATGCGGGCCCCTCGGGTCGCGTGGCATACTCGGACACGCCCGTTCTACAGGACGTGTAGAACTTCTACAACGCTTGTAGATTTATTTTGCGCACGGGAAGGGCTGTGGATGCCTGACGATGGCGCGGCTGCGGCCCGGCGCCCGGCGGGTGCGCTGGAGGCCGAGATCCTGGCGCTGCTCCGGGCGGCGGGCACGCCGCTCAGCCCGGGCCAGGTCCGGGACCGGCTCGGGGCCGACAAGCTGTCGTACAGCACCGTGGTGACCATCCTGTCCCGGCTGCATGCCAAAGGCCTGCTCAGCCGGCAGCGGGACGGCCGCGCCTTCGTCTACACCGTGGTGGACGAGGCCAGCCTGGCGGCCAGCCGGATGAGCCAGGCGCTAGAAGTCGGCCGCGACCATGACGCGGTGCTGACCCGGTTCGCGTCTGGGCTGTCCGGCCGGGATGCCGAGTTGCTGCGCCGCCTGCTCGGGCCGGACTCGGGCGGCTCCCCCAGCCAGAGCGACGAGCCGGGCCGGGACCGGGCATGACGCTGCTGTTCTACCTGCCGCTGCTCATCCCGGCGCTGGCCGCGGTGGCGGCCCGGCCGGTGGCGGCCCGGCTGGCACCGCAGGCGGCCACCTGGCTGCTCAGCGCGGCCGCCGCGGCGCTGGCCGCGTGCAGCACCGCCGCGCTGGCCCTGCTGGCCGCGTCGGCCGCGGCCCGGGCACCGCTGCTGGCCAGCCTCGGCCACTACTCACCGCACGTGCTGGGCACCGGCGACCCGGTCAGCGCCTGGACCGGGCTGCTGGCCGCGATCGCGCTGACCGGGGCGGCGGTGGCGGTGGCGGTCGCGTTCCGCCGCCGGGCCCGCGCGCTGGCCGAGTCGTTCCGGCGGGCCGGCCGGCTGCCTGCCGACGGCTCCGTCGTGGTGCTGCCCGGGCCGGCCATCGAGGCGTACGCGCTGCCCGGCTGGCCGGGCCGGATCGTGGTCTCCGGACGGCTGCTCAGCGCCCTGGATGACGACGGGCGGGCGGCGCTGCTGGCCCACGAACGGGCCCACCTGGCCGCGCGGCATCACCTGTTCGCCGCGGCCGCGCACCTGGCCGCGGCGGCCAACCCGCTGCTGCTCCCGCTGGCCCGGGCGGTGGACTACACCGTCGAGCGGTGGGCCGACGAGAGCGCCGCCCGGGTCACCGGCGACCGGCGGCTGGTGGCCGCCACCATCGGCCGGGTCGCCCTGCTGGCGACGGCGGTTTCCGGCCGCCCGGGCTCCGGCGGCCAGGGCGGGCACAGTTACCCGGCAGTGGCGTTCGGCATGATTCGTCCTGGTCGTGGGCGGGTCTCGGTCGCCTGGGCCGGCCCGGTGCCGCGGCGGGTCGCGGCGCTGCTCGGCCCGCCGCCGCGGACCCGCGCCGTGCTGCTGGGCGCCGCCGCGCTGGTCGTGCTGCTCGCCGGTGCGTCCGCCCTGGAAGCGGCCCGGGACCTGCACGCTCTGCTGGAGCTGGCTCAATCGGCCCGGTGAGGGATTCGGACGGTCGGCTGGCCGCCGCGGCCGGGCTGGCCGAGCGGTTCCTGCTGCTGCTCGTGCTCGCGGTGGCGGCGGCCGGGGTGGCGCTGCCCGGGTGGGGCCGGGTGGCCGCGGCGCACCGCGGCATCGACGCCGCGCTGGCCGTGCTGGTCTTTACCACCGGCTTGACGCTGCGGGTGGCCGACCTGGCCGCGGTGCGCACCGCGTGGCGGCGCGTCGCCGTCGCGCTGGCCGTCAGCACCGCGGTGCTGCCCGCGCTGGCCTGGGCGGCCAGCCGGCTGATCAGCGACCCCGTGCTGCGCGCGGGCATGCTGACGGCCGGCGTCGCGCCCGCCGAGGTGGCCACCGTGGCGCTGTGCGTGATCGCGGGCGGCGACGCGGCCGTGTGCGCGGTCATCCTGGCCGCGTCCACGCTGGTCACCGTGCTGGCCGCGGGCCCGGTGCTGGCCCTGGCGGGTGCCGCGGCCACGGTGCCGGCCGCCGCGTTGCTCGGCACGCTGGCGCTGGTGGTGGCGCTGCCGCTGGCGGCCGGGATCGGGCTGCGGGCTCTGTGGGCGCCAGGCCCGCGGGCTGGTGCGGCGGTCCGCATCGGCACCGTCGCCGCGCTGCTCGTACTGCTCTGGCAGGTAGCCAGCCAGATCCGGCTGGACGCTGGTTACCTCAGGGTGATCGCCGCGCTGGCCGTTTTCCTGGCCGGGTCGGCGCTGCTCGGCGGGCTGCTCTCGGTACGGCTGCCGGCCGGCCGCGGGGTGGCCGTGCTGCTCCCGGTGACGATGCGGGATTTCGCCGTGGCGGCCGGCATCGCGGCCACCGCGTTCGGGCCTGCAGCGGCTGCCCCGCTTGGGGTGTACGGGGTGTTTGTCCTGGTTGCTGGCACGGTGATCGCCGGGGTTGCTGGCCGCCGCGGGCGGCCGGGGTAGGCCCAGGCCCACCAGGGAACTAGACGCCAGCCCATGGCGCCAGGGCACCACACGGGGCCACGATGGGGGCATGCTGCTCCTGCTGAAGCTTTTTTACCGGACGCTCTCCCAGGTTCTTCGCCGATTCGGGCTGGGCCTGCTGCTCATCCCAGTGACCGCGGTCGCGCTGGCCCTGTTCGGCGTGCACGCCTGGACGGTGCTGGCGTTCGTGCTGGCGCTGGCCGTCGCGTTCTGGTGGCCTGTGGTGGCGGCCGCCCTACTGCCGGTGATCATGGTGGCGGTGGGCGTGGCCGGGCTGGTCCTGGCGGCCACCGTGGCCGGGCCGCAGGGCAACTGGGTGGCCTCGGCGATCCGCGTGTTCCAGGTGAACGCGGCCGGCTCGCCCAGCGCTAACTGGGTGATAAAGACCCCGGCTGGCCTGCAGGTGGTGCAGCTCCCGCAGGCGGTGGCCCGGTTTGGCGGGATACCCGGGGGGCCGGGCCCGGTCAGCTTCGCCAGGGTGCCACCCGCGGCCGCGGCGAAACTCCATCAGGCGCAGGTCAACCTGAGCCGGGCGCAGAACAAGGCGGCCGCGCGCAAGCAGGTCGTGGTGAACAGGAAGGTGATCGGGCGGCCGCCGAACGCCAAGCTGCCCCCGGCCAAGCGGCTCCACGGGGCGCCAGCGGTGGGGTTCGGCTACGTGGCCAGGGGATCGGGTCCGGTGCAGTTCTGGAGCGGACCGGGCGGCGCCCGCACGGTCATCGGCCCGGCGAACTCGTCGCCCTGGGCCGGGCGGCTGGTGCCGGTGGCGCTGCTGCTCATCGCGCTCGGGCTGTGGCTGGCCCCGCGCACGTTCGCCGAGTTCCGGCAGCGTACCCCGGGGCTGCTGCCCTACCTGCGGCGGCGGATGCAGGAGATTCGCTGGGGCATTCTCCTGGTCCCCGCCACTCTCCTCGGCCTGACCGTGTTCGGCCCGTATCCGTGGATGCTCGCGGCCGTCGCCGCGGCGGCGGTGATCACGCTGCGCTGGCCACGGCTCGCGGCCGACCTGGTCCCGGTCATCCTGGCCGTGTACGCCGTCAACGGCTTCTTCCTCACCGCTCACTGGGAGTCCGCGCCGCTCGGGCTGCTGCAACGCCATCCGCAGCTCTACGGGGCGGTCGTGGTCAGCAGCAGGCAGCTCGCGGTGCTGGCCGGCGCCGAGGCCAGCGCGTTCCTGGCCATGGCCGCCTGGCTGTTCCCGCGCACCGTGGTCCAGCACGGCCGGCTGCTGACCACCGCGGAACCCAACCTGGAGCTGGAGGGCCGGGTACAGCGGCTGACCGAGACCCGGGACCACGCGCTACACAACGCCGCCTCCGAGCTGCGCCGGATCGAGCGCGACCTGCATGACGGGGCGCAGGCCCGGCTGGTCGCGCTGGGCATGAACCTGCGCGCGGTGGAGCGGATGCTGCCGGACAGCCCGGATGCCGCGCTGGCCCTGGTGGCCGAGGCCCGGGAGACCTCGGTCCGGGCGCTGAACGACCTGCGCGACCTGATCCGCGGGATCTGCCCGCCGGTGCTGGCCGACCGTGGCCTCGGCCACGCGGTGCGCGCGCTGGCGCTGGACACCCCGCTGCCGGTCGTGCTGGACATCGACCTGCCGGGCCGGGTCAGCGCGCCGGTCGAGTCGGCCTGCTACTTCGCGATCGCCGAACTGCTGGCCAACGCGGTCAAGCACTCCGGCGCGCGGCAGGTGCAGCTGCGGATCCATCACGCCAGCGGGGTGCTGCGCATCGAGGTGTCCGACGACGGTGTGGGCTGCGCCGACCCGGCCAGCGGCACTGGGCTGCAGGGCATCGAGCGGCGGCTTGGTACCTTCGATGGAATCCTGGCCGTGAGCAGCCCGCCAGGCGGACCGACCATGATTGTCATGGAGGTGCCGTGCGTGTTGTTGTCGCCGAAGACCTGTTCCTGCTGAGGGACGGCCTGACCCGGCTGCTCGCCGCGCACGACTTCGAGATAGCCGCTGCGGTGGACACCGCGCCCGGGCTGCTCTCCGCGCTGCTGACGGAGCAGCCGGACGTGGCCGTGGTCGACGTCCGGCTGCCGCCCTCGTTCGCCGACGACGGGCTGCAGGCGGCGCTGGCCGCGCGGCGGCAGGTGCCGGGGCTCCCGGTGCTGCTGCTGTCCCAGTACGTGGAACAGCTCTACGCCCGGGAGATGCTGGCTGACCAGGCGGGCGGGGTGGGTTACCTGCTCAAGGACCGGGTGTTCAACGACGACCAGTTCGTGGACGCGATCCGCACCGTGGCCTCGGGCGGCACGGTGATGGACCCCGAGGTGGTGTCCAAGCTGCTCGGCCGCCGGTCGTTCGAGGGGCCGATCACCCGGCTGTCCGGCCGGGAGCGGGAGGTGCTGGCGCTGATGGCCGAGGGGCGTTCCAACACGGCCATCGCGCAGCGCCTGTTCGTCACCGAGAAAGCCGTCAGCAAGCACACCACCAGCATCTTCACCAAGCTGAACCTGTCCCCGTCGGAGGACGACAACCGCCGGGTGCTGGCCGTGCTCGCGTTCCTGAACGCGTGATTTTCTTTGCGCTCTGCTTCCTGGCGCCTCTGGGGGCCCACCCACCTCCCCATCCCCCTTCACTGCACCTCCTTCCCTCGTCGCTCGGGGCGCTCGTTCCTTGCTTCCTCGCTCGTTCCTCGCTCGTCAGTCCAGTCGGGTGCCTGGCTCGTCAGTCCAGTCGGTTGCCTGGCTGGTCGGCGCGGGCGATGGCCTGCTCCCAGTGGGCCAGGAACTTCGGGTAGTTGGTTGCGAACTCGGCTAGATGGGCGACGCCTGGCTCGGACAGGGCGGTGAGGTCGTAGGTGACCGTCACCTCGGTTTCGCTGTCCAGGGTGACGCTGACCGTGCCAGCGTCCTGATCCGCGATGATCCGGGTGTACCGGATGGACCGGCCCGGCTCCCGGCTGGCCACGATCCAGGTCCCGGGGTGCGCGCCGTGCCCGGTCTGGAACACCGTGCCGGGCTCGCTGTCGTCCTCCGCCGGGGCCGGGTAGCTGGGATCCCAGCCCGCCGCCCACGCCCGCTCGCCCTCCGGCGTGAACAGGCGGAGGGGTGCCGCGATGCCCGGCGGCAGCCGGACCGTACCGGTGCAGCGGACCCGGCGCGGGTGTGGCGCCGGGCCCGGGTCAGATGGATTTATCATGGTACCAACATACCATGGTAACAACGATTGATCAGGCTGCGGCCGCCGCGTTCACCCCGGCTGCCCGGGGGGTCGTGATGGTCAGGTGCTCCCCGTCCAGGCTGAACGCCAGCGCGCGGCTGGCCTGCAGCGTAGACCGGGAATGCTCGAAGTGGTGGCCGCACAGCAGCACCTCGGTCGGGTGCGGCCGGTCGTGGGTGGGTTGCAGCACGATGACCACTGAGGGCCGGGCAATGCAGCAGCAGGATCGGTTGGCCTGCCGCACGGCTGGCCAGTCGATCACACCGGTGGCCCGCTCGGGGCCGGGGACAGCGCGCTGGGTGGATGAGTCGCTGGCAGTCATGAAGCCAGCGTCTCAGCTGGGTCTGACACCTCCTAGAGCCGTCATCCCCGACTTGGCCGTCCACACGGCTCAGCCCAAAAGACCCGGTCCGGCGCCCAGCCGGGCGGCCAGCGCGGCCTTGGCGGCGGGCCAGTCGTCGTCCACCATCGCGTACTGCACGGTGTCCCGCCAGCTGCCGTCGTCGCGGCGCCGGTGCTTGCGCAGCACCCCCTCACGGGCCGCGCCCAGCCGCTCGATCGCGGCCTGCGACCGGGTGTTGCGGATGTCGGTGTGCCAGACCACCCGGACCGCACCCAGCGTCTCGAAGGCGTGGCTGAGCAGCAGCAGCTTGGCTTCGGTGTTGTGCCCGGTGCGCCACCAGCGCTGGCCGAGCCAGGTGTGCCCGATGCCCAGGGCGCGCTGCACCGGGTTCACCTCATAGAACGACGTGGTCCCGGCGAACTCCCCGGTGCGCGCGTCGAACTGGGCGAACGGCAGCCGGGTCCGGCCTTCCCGGCCGGCCAGCGCGGCCGCGATCTGCCCGGCGGCGTCCTCGACGGTTACCGGCTGGCCCAGCGCGCCACCCGGCGGGCTCAGCCAGCGGAACACGTCGGCCGCCTCCGCCGAGCTGCCCGCCGCGGCCAGATAGCCCGGCGCGTGTTCCATGGCCAGCGGTTCCAGCCGGATCAGCCGCCCAGCCAGCACCGGCAGCTCATACCAGGAGTCCTCATCCGCCACCAGGTCCGCCACAGCCGCATGATCGCAGCCGCCACGCCCGCCGCCCCACCCATTTTTCCGTGCCCAGCCGTCCCGCCCGCGGCCACCCGCCCGGCAGGGTCTGTCAACTTAACGGCTCTGTCGCACTTTCGGTGGTGGCAGGTTGTGCTGATGTGTCACGATCGGTCATGATTGACGTGACTGAGCTTGTGAGGACTGTGTTCTCTGGGTTGTCTGCCCTGGTCATCGAGGATGTCGAGGACGCGGGCGAGATGATCTGCGTGCGGGCGAGGACCCGGGACGTGGCCGTGGCCTGCCCCGGGGTGCGGCACCGAAACGGCCCGCGTGCATGAATACCGCGAGCGGACAGCGGCGGACGTTCCCGTTGATGGCCGCCGCGTCCTGGTCCGGGTGCGGGTCCGCCGTATGCGCTGCCCGGCGCTGGAGTGCAGGGTGCAGACCTTCCGCGAGCAGGTCCCGGGCGTCCTGGACCGTTACCAGCGGCGCATCTCACGGCTGACGGCCCAGGTCAGCGCAGTGGCGCGCGAGTTAGCGGGCAGGGCGTCGGCGCGGCTGCTGCCGGCACTGGGCATCATGGTCTGCCGGCATACCGCGCTGCGGGTCCTCCTCAAGATCCCCCTGCCCGGGATGACGGTGCCGCGGGTGCTGGGGATCGACGACTTCGCGCTGCGCCGCGGCAGCGTCTACGCGACCGTGCTCATCGACGCCGAGACCGGCCGCCGCGCCGACGTCATCCCCGGCCGCACCGCCGACGTCACTGAGAAGTGGCTGAAAGACCATCCCGGCGTCGAGGTCGTGTGCCGTGACGGGTCGGGGGCTTACGGCGAGGCCGTCCGCCAGGCACTGCCCTCGGCGGTCCAGGTCGGCGATCGCTGGCACTTGTGGCACGGCCTCGGCGAGGCCGTCCGGAAGGAGGTCGCGGCGCACTCCGCCTGCTGGGCGAAGGGCATGCCCCTGCAGGAAGGCAGGCGGGCCGCCACCACTTTGGAGCGCTGGCAGCAGGTCCATGAGCTGCGTGCCCGGAACGTGGGCCTGCTCGAGTGCGCCCGCCGCCTGAACCTCTCGCTCAACACCGTCAAGCGCTACGACCGGGCCAGCGAGCCGGAGCGGCTGCAGCGCGCCCCGAAGTACCGGCCCACCCTCGTTGACCCCCACCGCGGCTACCTCCGCAAGCGCCGGGCCGAAGAGCCCGGCGTCCCGGTCCAGCAACTGCTGCGCGAGATCCGCGAGCGCGGCTACCAGGGCAGCTCCAACCTCCTTGTCCGCTACATCAACCAGGGCCGCCTGGACAGCGACCGCCCGCACCTGTCACCCCGCCGGGCAGCCCGCACCCTGCTCACCAGGCCGGACCGCCTCACCCCCGGCCAGCAAGAGACGCTCGCCGGCCTCGAAGGCGCATGCCCGGAGATGACCGCCCTGGCCGGGCTGATCCGCTCCTTCGCCGCCCTGCTGGCTCCCCGCCCGGGCAACGACGCCAGGCTCAGGCAGTGGATCGCCGGCGCACGCGATGCGGACCTGCCTCACGTGCACTCTTTCAGCCGCGGCCTGGACCTGGACATCCAGGCCGCCACGGCCGCGGTCACGATGCCGCACCACAACGGGCGCACCGAAGGCGTCAACACCAAGACCAAGATGATCAAAAGGCAGATGTACGGCCGCGCAGGATTCCAGCTCCTCCGCCACCGGATCCTCCTCGGGTGAGAATACGATCCGTCACCACCGAAAGTGCGACAGAGCCATTGAAATTACAGTCCCGCCCGGCACCCAACCGCGTGGCTGAAACAGTGATGCGGTCTGGTGCCAATGCCGCTGACTTAGTGGTTGGTGCCGTAAGTTCGTCTGGGGTCATGGGCCTGGTTCGTGGCCTAGCGCGGTGAGGTGGACGGTGCAGGCGGTGTCGAGGGCTTCTTGGGGGGTGCCGGTGGGGAGCCCGGTGCGCAGGACGGCGTCCTGGTAGTGGTCGTGGGCGGCGGAGTAGATCGCGAAGCCGAAGGAATGAGCTGAGCCGCCGTAGCGCAGGCGGCATAGCGGGATGCGCTGGCCGTCGCGGAGCACGCCGGTGACGTAGCCGAAGGCGCCGCGGTAGGTGACCTGGACCCGGGTGAGCTGGGGCCAGTGGGCTTCGGCGTGGTCCAGCAGCCGCACGGTGATCGAGTTGCGGGTGGACTGCGGGATGGCGGCCATGGCCCTCATTGTGCCGCGCCAGGCCGCCGCGGCCCGTATGATCACCGGCCCGGGGAACGGGGCAGACCCAGGCGATGGATCCCCGGAGGCGGCATGCTGCAGCATCACGCGGCGCCAGTTGTGCTGAGCGCTGGCGAGCGCAGGAGGTTAAAGAAGCGTGCCCGCGGGGCCAAGACCGCTTACCGGGACTGGGTGCGGGCGCAGATCGTGCTGGCGGCGGCCCGCGGCCAGGCCAGCGCCCGCATCGCGGCGGACCTGCACGTCAGTGTGGACACGGTCCGTAAGTGGCAGGGCCGGTTCGCCGCCCGCGGGCTGGACGGGCTGGCGGACCTGCCCCGGTCCGGGCGGCCACGGCGGATCAGCGCGCTGGAACGGGCCGCGGTGGTCGCGCTGGCCTGCCAGCTGCCCGCGGCCACGGGGGTGCCGCTGTCGCGCTGGAGCGCCCCGGAACTGGCCGCCGAGCTGAGATCCCAGGGCCTGGCCAGCCCGATCTCGCCGTCTTCTGTCTTGCGGATCTTGGCCGAGCACCCGATCAAGCCCTGGCGGTACCAGTCGTGGGTCTTCCCCCGCGACCCGGACTTCGCCGCCAGGGCCAGCGTGATCCTCGGCCTCTACCAGGGGACTTACCAGGGCCAGCCGCTGCGCCCCGGCGACCGGATCATCTCGGTGGACGCCAAGCCCTCCATCCAGGCCCGCGCCCGCTGCCACCCCACCAGCCCGCCCGGGCCTGGGCGGCCGGTGCGGGTGGAACACGAATACGGCCGCGCCGGCGCCCTGGCGCTGCTGGCCGCCCTCGACGTGCGCACTGGGAAGGTATTCGCGTCCTGCCCTCAGACCACCGGGATCGCCCCGTTCATGGCACTGATGGGCCAGGTCATGAGCCACGAGCCGTACAAAAGCGCACCCCGGGTGTTCGTCATCGTGGACAACGGCTCCGACCACCGCGGCAAGAAAGCCGCCCGGAGGCTGCGTGATGCCTACCCGAACGCGATCATGATCCACACACCGGTGCACGCCTCCTGGCTGAACCAGGTGGAGATCGTCTTCTCCATCGTGCAGAAGAAAGTGCTCACGCCGAACGACTTCGCCAGCACCGGCGAAGCTCGCCGCTACCCTGCTGGCCTTCACCGGCCGCTACAACCAGACCGCCCGGCCCTTCAACTGGAAGTTCACCGCCGCCGACCTGGCCCGGCTCCTCCAGCGGATCAGCGCACACCATCAACACGCCAACCTGCCACAGGCCGCCTGATGACCCCCGACGAACTTACGGAGCCACCCACTTAGGCGCGGCCGGGCCGTCGAGTGCGCCCCTCTTTCCCCGTCAGTCACAGCACCACCGCGCCCGGGCTTGCGCGGTGGGTTTGTACCAAATACGTGCCCCAAGTCACCACACAAGCCCGGCCATCCCCGGGGGTACCGCCGTGAATGTTTCGGCCACGCGGTTGGCAGTTCAGACTGACTGTCGGCCGGGCTAAGCCGGAGATGACCCAGCCCGGCGCGCGGCGCTGGGCGTTCGCGACGATGGGATCCGGCCTGCCTACCGTGTCGATCGGCCTGCTGGGCGCACCGCGGTACGGGGCGGCCGCGTGGGCGAGCCGGCTGGCTGGGTTCGCGCTGCTGGGTTTCGCGGCGGCGTGGTGGCTCAGGTCACGGCTACAGGCGAGGCCAACCGGCGAGCCACCCGAGGCTGGCTAGCGTCCTGATCCCAGCGCCTGGAGCCGGGCCGGTCAGTCCCAGGCGGGGCCGGGGTCGGGGGCGTCGTCGGCTAGGGCGGTGCCCTCGATCAGGCCGTAGGGACGGTCGCCCGGGTAGTACACCTCCCGGTCGTTGGCCAGCCCGAACGGGGCCAGGTCGACCAGGTAGTGGTGCTTGTTCGGCAGCGAGAGCCGGACCTCGCAGATGGCCGGCACCTCGGCGATCATCCGCGACCCCATGGCGAACAGCGTCTGCTGCAGCGAGTAACTGTACGTCTGGCTGAACGCGTCCAGCAGCGCCTGCCGCGCGCCCGCGAACGCGGCCGCCCAGTCGGTGTCCGCGGCGCGGTACCGCCACCGGGCGCTGACCTCGGTGGCCAGGATGCGGTCGCTGGTCTCGGCCAGCGTGGTGTACTCGTCCCGCGGGAAGCCCCAGAACTCCGAATCCGTGGTGTTCAGCACCGTCAGCCCGTCAATCCCGGCCACCACGCCGGCGCCAAGAACGTTGTCGTGCACCACCCGGGCCACCCTGCTCAGCGTCCCGTTGCGGGCGAACGAGTGCCCCGCATCGCCGGTCCGGTCCCACCCGTACTCCTCGACCGTCACCCGGGCCCGGCTGACCTGCGGCTGGCTGGTCACGAAATGCGCGGCCAGGTCCAGGCCGAGCACCTCCGGCTCGACCGCGCCCAGGCGGCTGGCGAAGGCGTACACCGTGTTCTTCTGCGTGTCGGTGGTCAGCACGCCCGAGTTGTCCCCGGTCAGGTGGGTGGCGGCCAGGTCACCGGACAGGCTGGTGGACACGTTCCAGTCCCGGATCAGGTCGCCGCCGCCAGCGGCTGCGCCGCGGGCCACCCGGAGCACCCGGACCTCCGCTTTCCCGTACCGGTTCGCACCGAGCTGGACCATGAGCGTGCCTTTCCAGGTACTGGCGTTAAGGAGGATTCAGCGTGGCCCGCGCCCGGCGATGGCCGCGCTCGCCTTGGCCGCCGCGCCGGCCAGCGCGCCGGTGTCGGCGGTGCTCAGCTCGCCGCCGGTCACCACCTGGTGGCCGCCGACGAACAGGTGCTCCAGCGCGGGCGCGCCGAACACCAGCGTGCAGACCGGGTCCTCGATCCCGGCGCCGGGCAGCCCGTCCACCCGCCACACCGCCAGGTCGGCCAGCTTGCCCGGCTCCAGCGAGCCGAGTTCGTCCGCCCGGCCCAGGCAGCGCGCCCCGCCCATGGTGGCCATCCGCAGGCAGTCCCGTGCGGTCAGCGCCTGCGGGCCGCCCGCGTACCGCGCGGCCAGCAGGGCCTGGTGCAGCTCACCGATCATCCGCCCGGACTCGTTCGACGAGGCCCCGTCCACGCCCAGGCCGACCGGGGCGCCCGCGCCGAGCAGCGTGCGCACCGGCGCGATGCCCGCGCCGAGCCGTCCGTTGGAGCTGGGGCAGTGCGCTACCCCGGTCCCGGTCGCGCCGAGCCTGGCCACCGCCTCGCCGGACAGGTGCACGCAGTGCGCCAGCCACACGTCCGGGCCGAGCCAGCCCAGGTCCTCGACGTACTGCGCGGGCGTACGGCCGAACTGCTCCAGGCAGAACTCTTCCTCGTCGGCCGTCTCGGCCAGGTGGGTGTGCAGCCGCACGCCCCTGGCCCGGGCCAGTTCGGCCGAGTCCCGCATCAGCTCGGCGGTGGCCGAGAACGGCGAGCACGGCGCGATCGCGATCCGGGTCATCGCGCCGAACGACGGGTCGTGCCAGCGGTCGATGGCGGCCTCGGACGCGGCCAGCACCGCGTCGTGCGTCTCGACCACGTCGTCCGGCGGCAGCCCGCCCGCCGACTGGCCCAGGTCCATCGAGCCCCGGGTCGGGTGGAACCGCACGCCGATCTGCCGGGCGGCCACGATCTCCGCCTCCAGCAGCTCCGCCGAATCCTGCCCGGCCGGGAACACGTAGAGGTGGTCGGTGCTGGTCGTGCAGCCGGTCAGCGCCAGCCAGGCCAGGTTGGCCGCGGCCGAGTCATGCACCAGTTCCGGGGTGAGCCGGCCCCAGACCGGGTACAGCGCCCCGAGCCAGCCGAACAGCCCGTCCTCGGTGGCCCAGCCGCGGGTCAGCCACTGGTACAGGTGGGTGTGCGTGTTGACCAGACCGGGCGTGACCAGCAGCCCGGACCCGTCGATCCGGGTGGCCCCATCGGCCAGTTCCGGCGGCGCCGGCCCGGGCCCCACCGCCACGATCCGGTCCGCGTCGGCGACCAGGTGGCCGGCCGGGTATTCGCTGCCCGCCGCGTCCACCGCCGCGACGTAACAGCCCTCGATCACAACCTTCATTGCCGAACGCCCCTTCCCGGATCGAGGTTGCGCCACCCTCCCCGACGTGAGTTTCCCCGCTACGGCGGCGGGCTTTCAAGATCCCCGGTAGGTCGAGTAGGCGTACGGGCTGAGCAGCAGCGGCACGTGATGGTGCGCGGCCGGGTCGGTGATCCGGAACACCACCACGACTTCCGGGTAGAACGTTTCGGCCAGGTACGTCCCGGTCTGGAACACGATCCGGTAGGTACCTGGCGCGACGTCCCCGGCCAGGTCCCGGACCCGGCCGTCCTGGTCGGTGGCCCGGTGGCTGAGCTCCCGCCAGTCCGGGCCGTCCTGCTGGCTCAGGGCCAGTTCCAGGCCGGCGGCGGGCTGCCCGGTAGTGGCGTTCAATACATGGGTTGAGATGCTCATTGGTCACCTGAGCCGAACGCCTTGGCCAGCCGGAGCGCGGCGATCTTGCCTAGTTCTGCCCGGACGGTTTCGTGCTCAGTGGCCGGGTCGTGGCCCATCCGCTCATGCAGCGCGATCAGCATGTCGCTGGCCCGCAGGCCGGTCGCGCAGATCAGGAACACGTGCCCGAACCGCTCCTCGTAGCCGGCGTTGGCTGTGCGCAGCGCGGCCTGGGCGCCCGGCCCGGCGGCGCTGGTACCGGCCTGCTCCTGCCGGGACCAGGCGGCTTCCCGGTCGGGCCCGGCGGGCCGGTCCCCGATCCGCGGGTGCACGGCCAGTGCCTCCTCGATGTCCGGCCAGGTCAGCGCCGCGATCGCCGCGTCCGAGGCGGCGACCAGGGCGTCCAGGGTCCGGTACGGGCGGCCCGCCACCAGCTGGCTGACCCAGCGGACGGCGGCGCAGCACGGCCGCAGCGCGGCGGTGGCGTCGGCCACGGTGGCCTGGTCCAGCTCGGTCACGGAGGCCAGCCCAGGATCGGTCACCCTGCTGACCCTAGATCGCCAGGTCCCGCCCGGCCAGCATCGGGTATACGAAGATCATGGCGCAATGCGCGACGATGGGCGGCGGCCGAGTGGGCGACGTGGCGGCGATCCGGGCGCGCCGGGTGATCACGCCAGCGGGCGAGCGCCCGGCGGCGGTGCTCATCCGGGACGGGCTGATCGCCGGCCTGGCTGATTACCGGGCGGCGCCGTCCGGGACGGTGACCCTGGCCGATGGCGAGGTGCTGCTGCCCGGTCTGGTGGACAGCCACGTGCACGTGAACGAGCCGGGCCGCACCGAGTGGGAGGGGTTCGCCACCGCGACCGCGGCGGCCGCCGCGGGCGGGGTGACCACGATCGTGGACATGCCGCTGAACAGCATCCCGCCCACGGTGACCGTGGCCGCGCTGGCCGAGAAGCAGGCCGCCGCGGCTGGGCAGCTCGCGGTGGACGTGGCGTTCTGGGGCGGCGCGATCCCGGGCAACGCGGCCGACCTGCGGCCGCTGCACGACGCCGGAGTGGCCGGCTTCAAGTGCTTCCTGCTGCCGTCCGGGGTGGCCGAGTTCCCGCCGCTGGGCCCGGCCGAGCTGGCCGTGGCGATGACCGCGATCGCCAGCTTCGGCGGGCTGCTGATCGCGCACGCCGAGGACCCGGCGGTGATCGCGGCGGCGCCGCCCGCTCAGGGCCGCGGGTACGCCGGCTTCCTGGCCTCCCGGCCGCCGGAGGCGGAGGTGCGCGCGATCGCCGGGCTGCTGGCCGGGACCCGGCGGACCGGCTGCCGGACGCACATCGTGCACGTGTCGGCGGCGGCGGCGCTGCCGCTGCTCCGCGCGGCCAAGGCCGACGGGCTGCCGGTCAGCGCGGAAACCTGCCCGCACTACCTGACGCTGCGCGCCGAGGACATCCCGGACGGCGGCACCCAGTTCAAGTGCTGCCCGCCGATCCGCGACGAGGCCAACCGGGACCAGCTGTGGGCCGGGCTGCTGGACGGCACGATCGACTGCGTGGTGTCCGACCACTCGCCGTGCACCGTGGCGGCCAAGCGGCTGGCGGCCGGCGACGGGCAGCGCGGGGACTTCGGCGCCGCCTGGGGCGGCATCGCCTCGGTCCAGCTTGGCCTGCCGGTGCTGTGGACCGAGGCCGCCCGCCGGGGCATCGGGCTGGACCGGGTGGCCGGCTGGCTGGCGGCCGCCCCGGCCCGGCTGGCCGGGCTGGCCGGCCGGGGCTCGATCGCGCCCGGCCAGCGGGCCGACTTCTGCGTGTTCGCGCCGGACGAGAGCTTCGTGCTGGACGCCGGCCTGCTCCGCCAGCGCCACCCGGTCACCCCCTACCTGGGCCAGCGGCTGCGCGGGGTGGTCCGGGAGAGCTGGCTGGCCGGGGCGCCGATCGGGCCGGGCCAGCGCCGCGGCCAGCTGGTCGGCGCGGGGGTGGCCGATGGCTGACCAGGGGGCGCCGCTGCGCGGGCGGCCGGATGTGGCCAGCCGGGCGCTGGGCGGCTCGGTGCGGTACGCCAGCGACGAGTTCTTCGCCGACGCACACAACCTGATCGAACCCGGGCCGCCCGGCCACGACCCGGCCGCGTTCGGCATCCGGGGCAAGGTGTACGACGGCTGGGAGACCCGGCGGCGCCGCGAGCCGGGCGAGGACTTCGCCATCGTCGCGCTGGCCGCGCCCGCGGTGCCACGCGGGATGAATATCGACACCACGCACTTCCGCGGCAACTACCCGCCCCGCGCCGTGGTGGACGGGGCCACGCTGCTCAGCTACCCGGCCCTGGACGACCTGCTGGCGGCCGGCTGGGTGCCGCTCACCGGGATCGCCGAGCTGGCCGGGAACCAGGCCAACCTGGTCCCGGTGACCGCGGCCGACCGGCTGGTCACGCACGTCCGGCTGCGGATCCAGCCGGATGGCGGGGTCGCCCGGCTGCGCGTGTTCGGCGACGTCGTGCCCGATCCGCGGCGGCTCGGCGGCCGGGTGGACCTGGCCGCCGCGCTGGCCGGCGGGCAGGTGACGGCGTGCAGCAACATGTTCTACGCGGCGCCGGGCAACGTGCTGGCGCCCGGCCGGGCCCGGGTCATGTCCGACGGCTGGGAGACCGAGCGGCGCCGCGATCAGGGCAACGACTGGCTGGTGGTCCGGCTGGCCGCGCCCGGGCTGTTGCACCACGTGATCATCGACACGACCCGGTTCGTCGGCAACGCGCCGGGTGCGGCCCGGTTGTCCGACGCGGAGAGCGGGGCTGAGCTGCTGCCCCGCACCCGGCTGCTGCCGGACACCGAGCACTGGTTCCGGATCCGGGTGGCCGCGCCGGTCCGGGAGGTCCGGCTGGACATCTACCCGGACGGCGGGATCTCCCGGCTGCGCGTGGTCGGCGAGGTCCCGCCCGCCCGGCGGGACGCCATCGCCCAGCGCTGGCTCAGCCTGCTCCCGCCCGAAGTGGCCGCCACCGTGGACCGCACCGAGTTCTTCAGCTGACCCCGCGCCCGCTGTCTGCGCCGCGCCGCCACCCGGCGGCTCCGGTCGCCCCGCTGCGCGACCACCCCGGTCGGCCTCATTGGCACCACCAGTCACATTGATCATGGTCCTGGACTTCTTTTCACGCGTCTGGTGCGCTGTGGCGGGTGTTTTGTCCGGATTTGCTGGATCGAACGCTTTAAAAGAAGTGATTCCGCTAGCGGGGGGCCGGTGCTGGCGGCGGCGCCGGGGTGGGGGGCGGCGCCCCGGTGCGGTGTGGCGGGCGGCCGGAACGCGGCGAACGGGTTGGTCACGACCAGGGCCCGGGTGGCGAACCGGTACAGCGTGGCGGGCCGCCGCCCAGCGACGTCGGCTGGGCGGCGGCGGTGGTGGGCTCGATCACCCCGCGCCGGGTCAGGATGCGCTGCAGGTTGGTCGCGGACACCGGATGGCCGAGCGAGGCGGCGTAGATGCCGCGCAACTGCGCGATCGTGAAGGTGTCCGGGGCCAGCGCGAAACCGATGTTGGTGTAGGACAGCTTGGCCCGCAGCCGGTCCCGGGCCGATTCGACGATCGAGCCGTGATCGAATGCGGTCGGCGGCAGGTCGGCCACCGGGTGCCAGGCCGTGTCGGCCGGGATCCGCGGTTCCACGCCGGCGGACACGACGGCCAGGTAGGCGGTGGCCAGCACCCGGCCGCGCGGGTCCCGGGCCGGGTCGCTGCGGGTCTCCAGCTGTTCCAGGTGGGCGATGTCGGTCAGGTCCACCTTGCTGGCCAGGTGCCGCCCGGCCGAGGTGCCCAGCCGTTCAGCCGGGCCGAGCGGGCCACCGGGCAGCGCCCAGCGCCCCTCGAACGGCGGCGCGCCGCGCTGCCAGAGCAGCACGTGCAGGCTGCCCTGGCGTACCTGGAGGACGACCGCGAGCACCTCGTGCCGGAAACAGTCGTCCGGCGGGCTGCTGGCTGGCCCCTGTTGTGCTGGCCCCTGTTGTGCTGGTTGTTGGCGTGCTGGCACGACCGCAGGATACTGCGTCCGGCACGAGTTTTCGACTAAGAGTTGAAAACTAGAGGTTTAAAACCTAGAGTCGAAAACTGAAGCAGCGAACGAGAGACGGGAGCAGCGGATGACCAGCCAGGCAGTCGCTGACCAGGAGGTCGGCAAGGAGTGGGCAGCTGAGGTCAGGCGGCTGGCGGCCCAGCGGGACGCGGTGATCCTGGCGCACAACTACCAGCGCCCGGAGATCCAGGACGTGGCCGACCATGTCGGTGATTCGCTCGCGCTGTCCCGGATCGCGGCGGCCAGCCCGGCCCAGGTGATCGTGTTCGCCGGGGTGTACTTCATGGCCGAGACGGCCAAGATCCTCGGCGCCGGAGCGGACCGTGCTGATCCCGGACCCGCGGGCCGGCTGCTCGCTGGCCGACAACATCACCGCCGAGCAGGTACGGGCCTGGAAGGCCGAGCATCCGGGGGCCGCGGTGGTCGCCTACGTGAACACCAGCGCCGCGGTCAAGGCCGAGTCCGACGTGTGTTGCACGTCGGCCAACGCGGCGCAGATCGTGGCCGCGCTGCCCGCCGACCGCGAGGTGCTGTTCCTGCCCGACCAGTTCCTCGGCGCGCACGTCCGGCGGGTCACCGGCCGGGACAACATGCATGTCTGGCTGGGTGAGTGCCACGTGCACGCCGGCATCAGCCCGGACGACCTGCGCCGCAAGGTGGCCGGGCAGGCCAGCGCCGAGCTGTTCATCCACCCGGAGTGCGGTTGCTCGACCGCCGTGCTGTGGCAGGCGGGCGCGGGTGACCTGCCGGGCGCCCGGACCAGGGTGCTGTCCACCGGCGGCATGCTGGCCGCGGCCCGCGGCACCACGTCGCCGGCCGTGCTGGTCGCCACCGAGACCGGCATGCTGCACCAGTTGCGCCAGGCCAACCCGGCGGTGCGCTGGGAACCGGTCAACCCGGACGCGGTCTGCCAGTACATGAAGATGACCACCCCGGCCACGCTGCTGCGCTGCCTGCGCGACGGGGTGACCGAGGTCGAGGTCCCGGCGGACGTGGCCGCCCGGGCCCGGCAGGCGGTCCAGGCCATGATCGCGGTCGGCGCCCCGTCGGCGGTGGCGGAATGAGCGGGTCACGGCTGCGGCACCTGCCCAGGCCGGACCAGCCGGGCACCTGGACCGGGCCGGGGCACTGGGAGCAGGACGCCGACGTGGTCGTGGTCGGCTCGGGCGCGGCCGGGATGAGCGCCGCGCTGACCGCCGCCGGGCATGGCCTGCGGGTACTGCTGATCAGCAAGGAAAGCATCGGCGCGGGCGCCACCCCGCTGGCCCAGGGTGGTCTGGCCGCCGCGCTCGGCGCGGGCGACAGCGAGGTGCTGCACCAGCGGGACACGGCCGTGGCGGGGCCGGCCTGTGCGATCCCGGCGCGGTGGCCAGGCTGGCCGCCGAGGCGCCCGGGGAGATCGGGCGGCTGGCCGTGCGCGGGGCCCGGCTGGGCCGCGGCCCGCTGCACCGGGAAGGCGGGCACAGCCAGAACCGGATCGTGCACGCCGGCGGCGACGCGGCCGGGGCCGAGGTACACCGGGTGCTGCGGGCCAGCCTGCTGGACAGCCCGGTTGACACGCTCACCCAGTGTGCCGCGGTGGACGTGCTGACCGGCCCGGACGGCCGGGTCGGCGGGCTGCTGGCCGGACTGGTCAGCCGCTACGGCGGGCTGCGGCTGGGCGTCGTGTCCGCGCCGGCCGTGGTCCTGGCCACCGGGGGCTTCGGCCAGGCGTTCGGCACCACCACCAACCCGGCCGGGCTGACCGGGGACGGGCTGGCGCTGGCCGCCCGGGCCGGGGCCGAGGTGCGCGACCTCGAGTTCGTCCAGTTCCACCCGACCGTGCTCTGGCGGCCGCAGGCCCGCGGCGAGTGCCCACTGATCACCGAGGCGCTGCGCGGCGCCGGGGCGGTGCTGGTCGATGCGGCGGGCCTGCCGGTGATGGCCGGCCAGCACCCACTCGGTGACCTGGCGCCCCGGGACGCGGTATCGGCCGTCATGCAGCAGCGGATGACCCAGCCGGACGACCCCACCGATCATCTCTGGCTGGACGCCACCATGCTGGGCCGGGCGGCGCTGGAGCGGGACTTCCCCACGGTGACCGCGGCCTGCCGGGCGAATGGCGTCGACCCGGCCAGCGAGCCCATCCCGGTCGCACCGGGCGCGCACTACAGCTGCGGAGGCATCCTGGCCGACCTGGACGGGCAGACCAGCGTCGCGGGGCTGTACGCGGTCGGCGAGGCCGCCTCGACCGGGGTGCACGGCGCCAACCGGCTGGCCTCCAACTCGCTGACCGAGGCGCTGATCACCGGCCGCCGGGCCGGTGACCTGCTCGGCACGGCACTGCCCGGGCGGGCGCACGGCAGGCTGGCCGGGACCGGCCCAGCCGCCGGCCTGCGCTTCCCGGCGGCCGGTCCGGGGATGAGCCCGGCCGCCCGGCCAGCGCTGGCCACGGCGATGTCCCGGCAGGCCGGTGTGTTCCGCGACCGTGCCGGGCTGGAGTCGCTGCTGCGCCTGCTGGAGCAGGCCCCACCCGCCGATCGCGGCCTGGACCTGGCCGTGCTCGAAGCGACCAGCCTGCACACCGTGTGCACGCTGGTGGTGACGGCCGCGCTGGGCCGGCCGGAAAGCCGGGGCTGCCACCGCTGGCGGGACATCCCGGCGGTCAGCACCGGCCCGGCCCGGCACACCGTGCTCCGCGCCCAGGACACTGTGCTCCACGCCCAGAACACCGTGCTCGACCAGAACACCGTGCTCGACCAGCACGCCGTGCTCGACCAGACCGGCGGCGGCCTGAGGAGGAGCGCATGACACTGGACACGCTGGTCAGCGACGCGCTGCAGGCGGCCGGGCTGGACCCGGTGGATACCGGGCAGGTGGTCCGCGGCGCACTGGACGAGGACTTCCGCTACGGGCCGGACGCCACCTCGGCGGCCACCGCCCCGGCTGGCCAGCAGGCGGTGGCCGAGGTAGTGGCCCGGCAGCCGGGGGTGCTGGCCGGCCTGCCGGTCGCGCTGGCCGTGCTGGACGTGGCCGGGTTGGCGCCCAGCGCGGCGACGCCGCTGCGCGCCGACGGGGACCGGGTCGGGCCCGGCACCGCGGTGCTCCGGATCCGCGGCCCGCTGCGCGAGATGCTGGGCGCGGAGCGGACCCTGCTCAACTTCCTGACCCACCTGTCCGGGATCGCCACCGTGACCCGGGCCTGGGCAGACGCCCTGGCGGGCACCGGGGCGGTGCTGCGCGACACCCGGAAGACCACTCCCGGCCTGCGGCAGCTGGAAAAGTACGCGGTGCGCTGTGGCGGCGGGGTGAACCACCGGATGGGCCTGGGCGACGCCGCGCTGGTCAAGGACAACCACGTAGCCGCCGCGGGCGGCATCACGGCGGCGATCCGGGCGGTCCGGGCGGCCGCGCCCGGCCTGCCACTCGAAGTCGAGTGCGACAGCGTGGCCCAGGTCGAGGAGGCGCTGGCCGCGGGGGCGGAGCTGATCCTGCTGGACAACATGAGCCTGGCCGGCCTGCGCGCCGCGGTGGCCGCGGCGCGCGGCTACCCGGCGGCCCGGCTCGAGGCCAGCGGCGGCCTGCGGCTCGGCCAGGCCAGCGCGGTGGCGGCCACCGGCGTGCACTACCTCTCGGTCGGCGCGCTCACCCACTCGGCGCCCGCGCTCGATCTGGGCCTGGATCTGCGGCCGGCCGCGGCCAGCGGCCGGTAGCGCGGCGGCCTCAGCCCGGCTTTCGGCCCACGCCGACCAGCCCGCCCCAGAACCGGCCCTGGCCGGCCGGGCTGCCCGATGGCCCGGGCATTGGGCTCGATCGCCATGATGGCCCGGCCGGCATCCTGATCGGCCAGGAAATTATGGCGGCCGCCTAACCCGGGCTTTTCATCCCGGATTGGTAGGTGACCGGCGCGTTGACAATGAAGAATGCTCCTGAGCTGGGACGATAACGGTTGCTGAAGTCGATATCGGGCCCAGGTCGAGGAGCACTCTGAGGGTGAACGTTACCGGCTGGTCGAAGGGACTGGAAGTCACCGCGGGCGGCGGGGGCGTCGTGTCGCATGCCGGGCTGGCGCTGCTGCGCCAGTTAGCGGACAAGACCGGGCTGACAGCGGGGCTGTCAGAGGCGCTGGCCACCCCGCGGCTGCTGATCCATGACCGGGGCCGGGTGACCGCGGACCTGGCGTGTGTGATCGCGGATGGCGCGGAGGTGATCAGCGATTTCCGGGTCCTGGCTGACCAGCGGGACCTGCATGGCCTGGTCGCCTCGGTGCCCACCGCGTGGCGGACGCTGAACGAGATCGCCGCCGGCGGCCCCCGGGCCCAGGCCCGGATCACCAGGGCGGTGAACGGCGCCCGCCGCCAGGCGTGGGCGGCGATCGAGGCCCGGCACGGCGCCATCCCCGGGGTGCGGGTCGCGGACAAGGTGCTCGAGGGCGTGATCTGCGTCCGGCTGGATGCCAGCGTGGTGACCTGCCATTCGGAGAAGGAAGGCGCGGAGCCGAACTTCAAGGGGTTCGGGCTGCATCCGCTGCTGGGTTACTGCGACAACACGGCCGAAGCGCTGGCCGGGATGCTGCGCCCGGGCTCGGCGGGCAGCAACACCACCGCTGATCACCTCACCGTGCTGGACGCGGCGATCGCCGCGGTGCCGGCCAGGCACCGGCGGCGGCTGATGGTCACCTGCGACGGTGCCGGGGCCAGCCACGGTCTCATCGAGCGGCTGGATGAGCTGGCGCGGCGGCGCGGGCACCAGCTGGTCTACTCCGTCGGCTGGGAACTGGGCGAGCGGGAACGCCGCGCCCTGGCCCGCGTGCCCGGCGAGGCCTGGCAGGCCGCGGTTGATGGCCGCGGCCAGGTCCGCGAGCGCCGCGCCGCGGGCGCCTGCGCGGACCGTGGCTGCGGGCATGCGCGGTGCTGGGTCCAGGAAGCGCACGTGACCGAGCTGACCGGGCTGCTGCGCGAAGCACCGGACGGTGACCACCTCGCGGGCTGGCCCGCCAGCATGCGCCTCTTCGCCCGCCGGGAACGGCCGCACCCCGGCGCCCAGCTGTCGCTGTTCGAGGAAGCCGATGGCTGGCGCTACTCGCTATGGGTGACCAACCTGCCCGCTGCCCTGCGTGGCTGGCGCGGCCAGTTTGCCTACATCGACGCCGCCCACCGGGTCCACGCACGCGTGGAGGACACCATCCGCACCGGGAAAGACTGCGGTATCGGCAAGTTCCCCTCCCATGACCTCGCGCTCAACTCCGCCTGGCTGACTGCCTCGCTGACCGCTGCGGCCCTGCTGGCCTGGCTCAGGCTGCTCGCCCTCGACGGCGACCTCGCCAAAGCCGAGCCAAAGACCCTGCGCTACCGGATCCTGCACGCCGCCGCCCGGCTGACCCGCAGCAGCCGCCGCCGTCAGCTGAAAGTCCCCGTGACCTGGCCCTGGGCCGATGCCATCGCCACCGCCTGGGCGCGGATTACCGCCCTGCCGCAAGCACCCTGACCAGCGGCACGGCGTCCCTGCGACCCATGGGAAGGAATCCCGGGGAATGTGGAACCCCGCCCACCCGGCCTCAGCCGGGCCACTGTCATACCCGCACCCTAAAATCAAGATCATCTGGGAGTGCCAGCCGCCTTGGAAGGCCAGCAACCTCTCCGGGTGAATGATCCGGGCTAACAGGTAGTCGTAAATCCGGGCCACATTAGCCCGCCGGGTATCCACCCCGGGCGGAACCCAGCTCGCCTCATCCGCCACCGCGCCTCCTGGGCATCCTGGCGGGCACGATATCTCACCAGGATCTGACCGGCTGAGTACGCTGTGCGGATGATGCGTAATGGCGGCCGATCCGGCCGGCCGGACAGGAATGGCCGTGGCTGACGATTCCGGGTCGCCCGCACCAGTCGGTGAGGCGGCCGCGGCGCCGCCGGGAATCGACGTGACGAAGCCGCATTCCGCCCGGATCTACGACTACTTCCTGGGCGGGAAAGACAACTTCGCGGCCGACCGGGAGACCGCTGGGCAGGTGCTGCGGACCTGGCCCACGGTGCGCACCGCCGCCCGGGAGAACCGGGCGTTCCTGAACCGGGCGGTGCGCTACCTGGCCGCTGAGGCTGGCATCCGGCAGTTCCTGGACGTCGGCTCTGGCCTGCCCAGCGCCAGCAACGTGCACGAGGTCGCGCAGGCCATCGCGCCGGAGTCCCGGGTGGTCTACGTGGACAACGACCCGATCGTGCTGGCGCATGCCCGGGCCCTGCTGGCCAGCCACCCGGATGGGGTGTGCGCGTACATCGACGCGGACCTGCGCCAGCCGGAGCGGATCCTCAGCCACCCGGCTATCCGGCCCGCCCTCGACCTGACCCAGCCGGTCGCGCTGATGCTGGTCGCGCTGCTGCATTTCGTCCCCGACGAAGACCAGCCGCGGCGCATCGTGCAGAGCCTGCTGGACGCACTGCCGGCCGGCAGCTACCTGGTCGCCTCGCACGCCACCGACGTGCACAACGAGGACGGCCTGGCGGGCGCCGGCCGGGCCTACCAGAACGGCGGGCTGCGCGGCGCGCTGCGCGGCCCGGATGAGTTCGCCCGGCTGGCCTTCGCGGGCCTGGATCTGGTCGATCCCGGCGTGGTGCTGGTCTCCGACTGGCGGCCGGACGCCAGCACGCCGCGGCCACTGGCCGCCGAGGTCAACACGTACGGCGGGGTGGCCAGGAAGGGCTAGGCCGGGCCAGTCGCCCGCAGTGGCTGGCGCAGCGCCGCGTTCAGCGCAGCCACGACGTCGTCGGCCCGCAGCCGTGTTTCGGCTCCGGCGGCCCGGGAAGCCAGCCAGAGCGCGCCACCCACCGGCGGCAACCGCGGCACGGAGAAGTCCCGGTCTCCGAGCACTGGCCGCAGCCGCTCCCGGAGGGGCCCGAGGAAGACCTCCCCGGCGCGGAAGTTGCTGCCGATCAGGGTCACGTCGGCGGGCCCGTCGAACTGGAGGGTGGTATGGATGACCTCGATCTGCCGGGCGAGATCCGCGGCCGCCTGCCGGAATATCCGGATGGCGGGTTCGTCACCCTCGGCGGCCGACTCGGCCACCTGCTCCGCGAAAGCGGCGATGCGGGCCTTGTCAAAAGGGCGGTATACCACCGCCATGATGTCTTCGACATTCTTCAGCTGATAGAAATCAAGCAACCGCGGAATCATGCTGGTCCACTCACCCCGGCCGTCCCGCCAGGCTACCGCATGCTGGATTCCGCGCAGCGCGATCAGGTAGCCAGAGCCCTCATCGCCCAGAATGTGCCCCCAGCCGCCGCACCGCCAGGCCTGGCCGTGGGAATTAACCCCAATCGTGTTGCTGCCAGTTCCGGAAATGGCGGCAATTCCCGGTGCGGCCAGCGAGCCCGACGCCCAGGCGGCCACGACGTCGTTCACCGCCAGCGCAGTCTTGCTTTTCAGGCTCGGCACCCGGGTCAGAAGGCGCTGCCCTTCCTCGTGGTTATTAATACCGGCAATGCCCAGGACGGCACCGGATATGGCCGTTTCCGGGGCGCTGCGCTGGCCATCCTGGAGATAGTCGGCATGCGCGCTGAGCGCGGTCATAATCGCATCGTTGATCGAGCTTGCCGCGGCGTCCAGGCCGATGGCTTCCGGGTTGCTCGGCCCGGTCTCGGCCGCGCTGGCCTGCCCAGTAGCCGGGTTAAACGTAGCCGCGATCGTTTTGGTGGCACCGCCGTCCACCCCGATCAGCAGTCCGGCCGGGCCGGCCGTACCAGGCTGGCCGGCGGCTCCGGGAAGCAATTCAGCGGGCAGCACAGTAAGGCTTCCTTTACGTTGTTGCCCGCTATCTGCTGATGTACCATGCACGGGTACCACCGGCCAATCTCCCAGCTGTACGCTATGAGCGGATCGCGGTGCTAGACTACCTCGCTTTGGGTAACCCAACCCTCGACGTCCAGCAGGAGGGTTCTCTCGTGCTGGGCGGAACGGCAGTCTACTCCGCATTGCAGGCGGCCCGGCTGGGGCTCCGCGCGGTGGCGTTGGGAAGAGGAAACGAGGCGGACGTGGCGCCGTACTGGCGGCCCTACGCTAACGAAGCGGAACTGCGCCTCCAGCCCTCGGCTGAGACGACGACTTTCCGTAATGTGTCAGAAGATGATGCGCGGGAACAATGGCTCACCGCATGGGCCGGTGAAATTGACATCGGCCAGCTCCCGGGCAGCGATATTTTGCATATTGCGCCGGTGGCACAGGAAGTCGCGGTCGATGAGCTCTCGGTTGCCTGCCTGACCCCGCTGGTCTGCCTGACCCCGCAGGGCCTGATCCGGCGCTGGGACGGTGCGGACCGGCGGGTCCGGCTGGTGTCCCGCAGCTTCGCCCCGGCCGTGCTGCCACTGGTCGATGTCGTGGTGGTTTCCGAACTGGAAGCGCCCTACCTGGGCCAGTTGCTGGCCGTTGTGGCGGGCCATGGCGGGCTGTGCGTGGTGACCCGGGGCCGCCGCGGCTGCGAGGTGCTGACCAGGGACGGCTGGTCCGAGTATGCGGCCGAGCCGGCCAGCCCGGTAGTGGACGCGACCGGGGCCGGTGACTGCTTCGCCGCCGCGCTGGCGGTCGAGATGTTCCTGGGCCGGCCGGTGCCGGACGCCATCAGGCTGGCCTCGATCGCAGCCGCCCTGTCGGTTCGCGGTCAGGGCCCGAGCGCCATCGGCACCCGGCCGGAGATCATGCGCGAGTTCGCGACCCGGCCGACTCGTTCGGCGACCTGAGCTCGCGGCGCGGCCCGTCCGCCGGGTAGTTCCGGGCCCGGGCCACGAAGATGTCATGCAGGTCACGTGCGGCCCGCGGCGGTGACGCCGAGCGGGCCCGCTGGATGACCAAGTGCACCTCGGTGTCGTCATCGGCCAGCGGCCGCCAGGTGATGACCTTGCGCTGTTCCAGTGGGTCGCCGATCACACTGAAATCGGGCAGCACGGTCAGCCCGAGGCCCTCAGCCACCATCAGCTTGCCCATCTCGGCGCCGTCGGTGGAGTAGGAGAACGCCGTGGCCCGCCCGTGCAGCAGGCGATGCACGTAGCGGTGCATCACATAGCCGGACCGCATCACGATCAGCGGCTCGGCCAGCAGGTCGCTGATCTGGATGGTGTCCCGCTCGGCCAGGGGGCTGTCCGGCCGCATGCACACCACCGGGCGCCCGGTCAGCAGCAGGGTGGTCTCCAGGTCGGGCGGCCGGTCGTCGCCGTCCAGGTAGTTGACCAGGCCGAGGTCGAAGTTGCCTTCCAGGACACCGCGGTGGATCTCGGCCTGCTGCGCGCCGACCACCTCGACCTGGGTGGCTGGATGACTCTGCCGGAACTCCCGGATCGTCGGGGTGAGCAGCGGCACGGTGGCCGCGTTCACCGTACCCACCCGGACCACCCGGACGCTGCGGTGCTGCTCATCGGCGGCGGCGCGGAGCCGGTCCACGGCATCCAGCACGGTGAGGATGTAGGGGAACAGGTCGCGGCCGGGGTCGCTCATCCGCGCCCCGTGCCGCCCCCGCTCCAGCACGTCCACGCCCAGTTCGCGCTCCAGGCTGCGCACCGAGCCGCTCAGCGCCGGCTGCGAGATATGCAACTCCTCGGCCGCCCGGCGGAACGAGCCCAGCCGGGCGATCGCCGCGAGGTACTCGAGCTGTTCGATCCGCACAGCGTTTCCTCCTGTTTGCGGGGAATCATCCTATCAATGTTTCCGATCGTTTTAATAGGCAATGGTTATCATGCCTTCGCTGATCGGTATTGGACGGCTGTCAGGGGCCGTCGCATGCTGGAGTCATCGGCCAGGGCGGACGCGCCGCGGCAGTCGCCGGCCCGGGCCGGTGGTGTCCGGGGCTGCCAGGCTCCCGGGGGCTGAGCTACAGTTATTCTCGACTAATACGATCAAGAATCTAGGAAGTCTCCTCCGGCCCGCATGTGGCCGTGGCGGCTAGCGATGGGAGGCCGTTGCCCATGGGGGTCGTTCTGCACTGGTTCCTGCCCACGAACGGGGACTCGCGTACCGACCTGAGCCTGGGCAACGCGGTCGGCGTGGCGGGCAGCCGGGTCCGGGAGGGCGGCGCCGAACGGGCGCCGGGGATCGGCTACATCGGCCAGATCGCCCGGTCCGCCGAGCAGCTCGGCTTCACCGGTGCGCTGACCCCGACCAGCTCGTGGTGCGAGGACGCGTGGATCATGACCGCCGGGCTGACCCAGGTCACCGAGCGGTTCAAGTTCCTGGTCGCGTTCCGTCCCGGGCTTATGTCACCCACGCTGGCCGCGCACATGGCCGCTACCTACCAGCGCATCTCCGGCGCCCGCCTGCTGCTGAACGTGGTGACCGGCGGCGACGACCTGGAGCAGCAGCGCTTCGGCGACCACCTGAGCAAGGCCGAGCGGTACCAGCGGGCCGGTGAGTTCCTGCACGTGGTCCGCGAGCTGTGGACCGGCGAGCCGGTTGACTTCACCGGCCAGCACTACGACATCCGCGGCGGACAGATCGTGCCCCCGGCCGACTGGCCGGACATCTACCTGGGCGGGTCGTCCGAGCCGGCCCTCGACGTCGCGG
Organism: uncultured Actinomycetes bacterium; assembly: GCA_963814645.1. Classification (GTDB taxonomy): domain Bacteria; phylum Actinomycetota; class Actinomycetes; order Streptosporangiales; family Streptosporangiaceae; genus RYN-230. The sequence goes on from CAWFDX010000002.1 coordinate 151,170, forward strand.
CCAGGTACGCCGACGTGTACCTGACCTGGGGCGAGCCCCCGGCCGCGGTGGCGGACAAACTCGACCTGGTCCGGGAGCGGGCCAAGGCGGCCGGCCGGGAGCTGCGCTACGGCATCCGGCTACACGTGATCACCCGGGACACCGCGGCCGAGGCGTGGGCTCAGGCGCAGCGGCTGCTCGACGGCCTCGACCCGGCCGCGATCGAGCGGGCCCAGGCCATCCAGCGAGCCTCGCAGTCCGAGGGGCAGCGGCGGATGGCCGCGCTGCACGGCGGCCGGACCGACGCGCTGGAGGTGTCGCCCAACCTGTGGGCCGGCGTCGGCCTGGTCCGCGGTGGGGCGGGCACCGCACTGGTCGGCAGCCATCAGGAGGTGGCCGACCGGATCGCCGAGTACTACGCGCTCGGCATCGACGAGTTCATCCTGTCCGGCTACCCGCACCTGGAAGAGGCGTACCAGGTCGGCGAAGGCCTGATCCCGGTGCTGCGGCGGCGCGGCCTGATGCCGCCTGACCTGGCTACCCCGCCTGACCTGACGACCCAACCCCTGGAGGAAGTCCGATGACCACCGACCCCACTGCCGAGCCGCTCCGCTTCGCCTACTGGGTGCCCAACGTCAGCGGCGGGCTGGTCACCAGCACTATCGAGCAGCGCACCGACTGGTCGTTCGAGTACAACCGCAAGCTGGCCCGGCTGGCCGAGTGGGCCGGCTTCGACTACGCGCTCAGCCAGGTCCGCTACACGGCCAGCTACGGCGCCGAGTACCAGCACGAGTTGACCAGCTTCAGCCTGGCCCTGCTGCTGGCCACCGAGCGGCTCAAGCTGATCGCCGCGGTGCATCCAGGGCTGTGGCACCCCGGTGTGCTGGCCAAGTGGGTGGCCACCGCGGATCACCTGTCCAACGGCCGGGTCGCGGTGAACGTGGTCTCCGGCTGGTTCGCCGACGAGTTCCGCCAGCTCGGCGAGCCGTGGCTGGAGCACGACGAGCGGTACCGGCGCACCGCCGAGTTCATCCTGGCGCTGAAGCGGATCTGGACCGAGGACCAGGCCAACCTGGCCGGCGACTTCTACCGGATCCGGGACTTCAGCCTCAAGCCCAAGCCGCTGCGGCGGCCGGGCCGCCCGCACCCGGAGATCTTCCAGGGCGGCAACTCCACCGCCGCCCGGCGCAACGGCGGCCAGCTGTCCGACTGGTACTTCTCCAACGGCAAGGACTTCGACGGCGTCCGCGAGCAGCTCAGCGAGCTGGAAAAGAATGCGGCCGCGGTCGGCCGCACCGACGGCCCGCGGTTCGGGCTGAACGGGTTCGTCATCGTCCGGGACACCGAGCACGAGGCCCGCGGGCAGCTCCGCGAGATCGTCGCCAAGGCGCACGTCGAGGCGGTCGAGGGCTTCGGCTCCGCGGTCAAGCAGGCCGGGCAGTCCACGTCGGACAAGAAGGGTATGTGGGCCGACTCCTCGTTCGAGGACCTGGTCCAGTACAACGACGGCTTCCGGACCCAGCTGATCGGCACCCCGGAGCAGGTCGCCACCCGGATCGTCGAATACCGCAAGCTCGGCGTGGACCTGATCCTCACTGGCTTCCTGCACTACCACGAAGAAGTCGAGCGGTTCGGCCGGGACGTGCTGCCGATCGTGCGCCAGCTCGAGGTGGACAACGGCCTCGACCCGGCCGCGGTGCCGGATCCGACGGCCGGCCTGACCGAGACCGGCCCGGCCCTCATCGGGGCGCGATGAGCGTCGCCCCCACGCTGGCCGCGACGCCAGCCGCCAGCGTGCCCCAGCTCACCACCGCTCAGCAGGCGGTGGCCGCGGCCGAGGCATACGCGGACTCGATCGCCGCGGGCGTGATTGCCCGGGACCGGGCCGGCCAGGTGCCGGTCGCGGAACTGGCCGCGCTGGACGCCAGCGGCCTGCTCGGCATCACCGTGCCCGCCGCGCACGGTGGCCCGGACCTGCCGCCCCCGGTGCTGGCCGAGGTGATCCGCACCATCGCCGCAGTGGACCCGGCTATCGCCCAGGTCCCACAGGCCCACTTCCTGTTCGTGGACGTGCTCGCGGTGCATGGCACCACCCAGCAGCAGGGCCGGCTGCTGGGTGACGTGCTGGCCGGCGCCCGGCTCGGCAACGGGCTGGCCGAGCGGGGCGGGCAGCACGCCCAGGACCTGCGCACCAGGCTCCGCCGAGCCGGGCTGGACGGCGCGCTGCGCCTGGATGGCCGCAAGTACTACTGCACCGGCGCCATCTCGGCCCGCTGGATCGGGGTCAGCGCGCTGGACGACGCCGGTCAGCTGGTCCTGGTGTTCGTCGAGCGGGACGCCGAAGGCGTGCAGCTCACCGACGACTGGAACGTCATGGGCCAGCGCGCCACGGTCAGCGGCAGCGCGGTGTTCGAGGACGTGCGGGTCGATCCGGACCTGGTCGTCCCGTACCAGCAGGCGTTCCAGGTGCCGCAGCAGCTCGGCGCGCGGGCCCAGCTGGTGCACGCCGCCATCCAGACCGGCATCGCGGGCGGCGCGCTCCGCGATGCCGGCGAGTTCGTCCGGAGCAAGGCCCGCCCGTTCTTCGAGGCGGCCCGGGCCGGCTGGGTGGACACCGCGGCGCAGGACCCGCACACCATCCACCGGTACGGCGTGCTGGCCACCCGGGTAGCCGCGGCCGAGGCGCTGCTCGCCCGGGCTGCGCAGACCCTCGAAGAGATCACCCGGTACCCACCGGATGCCGAGGCAGCGGCCCGCGGCTCGGTCGCCGTCGCCCAGGCCAAGGCGTTCGCCAGCGAGGTCGCGGTCGAGGTGGCCAGCGACCTGTTCGCGCTGAGCGGCGCCAGCGCCGCCGACGAGCGGCACGACCTGTCCCGGCACTGGCGCAACGCGCGCACCCACGCCAGCCACGACCCGGCCGACTGGAAATACCACCACGTCGGCAACTTCCTGCTCAGCAACGTCCCGCCACCTAACCACGGGCAGGTATGAGATGACGATCACCGATTCCGCTCCCGTGTCCACCAGCCCCGGGCCCGCCGTCTCGGCGGCCGACTTCCGGCACGCGATCGGCCACTTCGCCACCGGCGTCACGGTCGTCACCTCGGTCGGCCCGGACGGCCAGCCGGTCGGCACCACCGCCAACGCGGTCAGCTCGCTGTCCCTGGACCCGCCGCTGATCCTGGTCTGCTTCGACCGGTCCTCGGCCACGCTGGCCGCCGTGCTGGCGCACCGGGCGTTCGCGGTCAACGTGCTCGGCGCGCGCCAGCAGCACCTGTCGGCCAACTTCGCCCGGCGCGGGCTGGCCGCCGCGTGGGACGGGGTGCGGCATCGCCGTGGCCCGACTGGCAGCCCGCGGCTGGCCGGGGTGATCGCCAGCCTGGAATGCACCGTGGAGCACCGGCTGGACGGCGGTGACCACGAGATCGTGGTCGGCCGGGTGCGCGAGGTGGAGACCAGCGGCGACGGCGCGCAGCCGCTGCTGTTCTTCCGCGGCGGCTACGCCTCGCTCAACCCTTAAGGACGCGGGCCGCGGGGGCGCCCAGCTGACGGGACAGGGCCAGGGCAGCGGTGCGCACCGCAGGTGCGACCCGGTTCAGATCGAGTTGTGAACTCCACCCGGTCAACGACATTGCGGCCACTACCGGGCCGCCACGGCCGAACACCGGGCTGGCCGCGCAGACGATCCCCGGCCCGGACTCCTCCCGGTCGAACGAGACACCGCGATCCCGGATCCGGGCCAGCTCGCGGCGCAGCGCCCCCGGAGCGGCAATAGTCCGGGGGGTGCACCGCTCCAGGCCGCCGTCGATGAGTGCCCCGGCCACCTCGGGCGGCGAGAAGGCCAGGATGGCCTTGCCCACCCCGGTGGCATGAGCGGGCATCCGGCCGCCGACCCGGGACGGCAGCTGGCGGGTGCCCCGGCCATGCAGTATCTGCAGGTAGACCACTTCGGCCCGGTCCAGAACGGCTAGATGGACGGTGTCGCCGGTGGCTTGCTGCAGGTCGCGCATATACGGCAGCGCGGCCTCGGTCAGGCTGCGCTGCCGCGGCACGTTCTGGCCCAGCTCGAACAGCCGCATGCCCAGCCTTACCCCGCCCCCGGTGACCTCGACCAGGCCGCACGAAGCCAGCTCGTGCACCAGCCGGAACACCGTGGTCTTGGCCAGCCCGGACCGCCGGGCCAGCTCGGATATCCCCGGCGAGTCCCCGGCGGCCAGGCAGTCCAGCAGCAGCGCCGCCCGGCCGATCACGGTGACCGGTGGCCCGTTCCGTTCAGCGGAACACATGCCTTGCATCCTGACCCGGCCCGGCCGCACTGTCGACTGTCCCCAGGGAGGTGCAGGCCGTGCAGAGCGCCGTCCACGAAGAAGTGGCCGACTTGCTGCAGGCCGCCTACCGGACCCGCGAGCCGGTCAACCCGTTGACCGGCAAGTACCCCGACCTGACCGTGCCCGACGCGGTACAGATCCAGCTGGTCCAGATCCGCCGCCGGATCGCGGCCGGCGCCCAGGTCAAGGGGCACAAGGTCGGCCTCACCTCGGCCGTCATGCAGCGCCAGATGGGCGTCGCCCAGCCCGACTTCGGCCACCTGCTGGACGACATGTTCTGGCTGGAGCACCAGCCGATCCCGGCCGCGCGGTTCCTGCAGCCGCGGGCCGAGCCGGAGATGGCGTTCGTGCTCAGCGGCCCGCTACGCGGCCCCGGGATCACCGCGGCCGAGGCGGCGGCCGCGGTGGACTTCGTGCTCCCCGCGCTGGAGCTGATCGACTCCAGGATCCGGGACTGGCGGATCGGGCTGGTGGACACGATCGCGGACAACGCGTCGTCCGGCGGCGTGGTGCTGGGCAGCACGCCGGTCCCGCTGGCCGCGGCCGACCTGCGGCTCGGCGGCTGCAACCTGTACCGCAATGCCACCCTGGCCGGCACCGGCGCGGGCGGCGCGGTGCTCGGCTCGCCGCTCAGCTCGCTGGTCTGGCTGGCCAACACGCTCGGCGCCCAGGGCATCGCGCTGGAGGCCGGCCAGGTGGTGCTGCCCGGCTCCATCACCGCGTCCATCCCGGTGCAGGCCGGCGACACGGTGACCGCCGTATTCGCCGGCCTGGGCAGCGTGACCGCCCGCTTCACCTGACCGCAAAGGACTAACCGTGCCGAACGCCATTGCCGCGATAGTGGGCTCCGGCAACATCGGGTCTGACTTGCTGGCCAAGCTGCTCCGCAGCACCAGCCTGGAGGTGCGGTACATGGCCGGGGTGGACCCGGCGTCCGAGGGGCTGGACCGCGCCCGGCGCAGCGGAGTGCAGGCGTCGGCCGGCGGAGTGGACTGGCTGCTGGCCCAGGATGAGCTGCCGGACCTGGTGTTCGAAGCCACCTCGGCCAAGGCACACCTGGCCAACGCGCCGCGCTACGCGGCGGCCGGTATCCAGGCGGTGGACCTGACCCCGGCCGCGATCGGCCCGCTGGTCTGCCCGCCGGTGAACCTGGCCGAGCACCTGGCCGCGCCCAACCTCAGCATGATCACTTGCGGCGGGCAGGCCACCATCCCCATCGTCTACGCGGTGTCCCGGGTGGTGCCGGTGCGCTACGCGGAGATTGTCGCGTCGGTCGCGTCCCGCTCGGCCGGCCCCGGCACCCGGGCCAACATCGACGAGTTCACCGACACCACGGCCAGCGCGGTGGAGAAGGTCGGCGGGGCGCAGCGCGGCAAGGCGATCATCATCCTGAACCCGGCCGAGCCGCCGGTGGTGATGCGGGACACGGTGTTCTGCGCCATCCCGGCCGACGCCGACCGCGACGCCATCACCGGGTCGGTGGTGAGCATGGTCGCCGAGGTGGCCAGGTACGTGCCCGGCTACGTGCTGCGGGCCGACCCGCAATACGACGACCCGCGGCCCGGCTGGGACGGCTGGGCCCGGGTGGCGGTGTTCCTGGAGGTCCGCGGCAACGGCGACTACCTGCCCAACTGGGCCGGCAACCTGGACATCATGACCGCGGCCGCGGCCCGGGTCGGCGAACTGCTGGCCATCGCGAGGAACGAAGGGGCGAACGCGTGACCGCCGGGCGGGATGTGCGGATCACCGACTCGACCCTGCGGGACGGGTCGCACGCGATGCGGCATCAGTTCACCGAAGAACAGGTCCGCGGCGTGGTGCACGCGCTGGACGAGGCCGGCGTCGAGGTCATCGAGGTGACGCACGGCGACGGCCTGGGCGGCTCGTCGTTCAACTACGGGTTCTCCCTGGTGGACGAGATCCAGCTGATCCGCGCGGCGGTCGACGAGGCCACCCGGGCCCAGATCGCGGTGCTGCTGCTGCCCGGCGTGGGCACCGTGCGCAACCTGCGCGAGGCGCACGACGCGGGCGCGACCGTGGCCCGGATCGCCACCCACTGCACCGAGGCCGACGTGGCCGCGCAGCACTTCGGCGCGGCCCGGGAACTCGGCATGGAGGCGGTCGGCTTCCTCATGCTGGCGCACCGGATCGGCCCGGCCGAACTGGCCGCGCAAGCCAGGATCATGGTCGATTCCGGCGCCCAGTGCGTCTACGTCGTCGACTCCGCGGGCGCCCTGGTACTGGCCGACGCGCAGTCGCGGGTACTGGCGTTGATCAAAGCGATCGGTGCGGAGGCCGAGGTTGGCTTTCACGGTCACCAGAACCTGTCGCTGGGCATCGCGAACTCGGTGCTGGCCGCCCAGGCCGGCGCGACCCAGGTGGACGGGGCGCTGTGCGCGCTCGGCGCGGGTGCGGGCAACGCGCCCACCGAAGTGCTCGCGGCCACGTTCGATCGGCTCGGCATCCGCACCGGGGTGGATGTGCCCGGCGCGATGGCCGCGGCCGAGGAGGTGGTCCGGCCGTTCCTGCCCCGGCTGCCCTGGGTGGACCGGAACGCGCTGATCCAGGGCTATGCCGGGGTGTACGGGTCGTTCCTGCTGCACGCCGAGCAGGCGGCCGAGCGGTACGGCGTGCCCGCGCACGAGATCCTGCAGCGGGTCGGCGAGGCCGGCTACGTGGGCGGCCAGGAGGATCTGATCATCGAGATCGCCCTGCAGCTTCAGCAGGAGGCTGAGCTGGGCGCGGCGGGCGCGCGCTGATGACGGCCCCCGGGGTGGCCGCGGGCGAGCGGCTGATCGGCGTCCGGGTCGGCGGTGCGGTGACGCGCCGCGCGCCGTGGCGCATCACGGACCAGGAGCCCGAGCTGGGCTGGCTGACCGGCTCGCGGTGGCTGGCGGCCGGGCAGCCGGTGCCGGAGCAGCTGGCCGGCCCGCAGGCGGTGCCGCACCTAGCGTTCCTGCTCCGCGGCCCGCTCACCGGGCCCGGGGTCAGCCCGGCCGACGCGCTGACCGCGGTGGCATCGGTGCACGCCGCCGTCGAACTGGATGACGGGTGGTTCGCGACCAGCCCGGCGGGCCGGGCCCCGGCCGGGCTCGACCTGGCCCTGGAGGCGTGCCTGGTCGAAGTGGACGGCCAGGTGACCGACTCCGGCACCGGGGCGGCCGCCGCGGGCCACCCGGCCGAGGCGCTGGCCTGGGCAGCGAACGCGCTGGACGGTCAGGGCCTGGCCCTGGAATCCGGCTGGCTGGTGCTTACCGGCCCACTGACCGCCCCCGTCCCAGTGCCCCCCGGCGCCCCACTAGCCGTCCACTTCACCACCGTCGGCTCGCTATTCCTGCCCCCAGGCTGAGTACAACTGCCCCCACCGGACCGAGTACGGCGGCCAGATTCGTGATCAAACGTTTAGTGTCGCTGGAGCAGCACCAAACGTTTGATCACGACGCATGCGTAGACCAACCGCCGCCATGCGGCCGGAAGGGATCCGTCCAGCGTCGAAGTGAACATGAAGGTGCACGCCGGGCCTGGACTGGACCTCAGCAAAATCGCACTAATGGCGATCGGCGCGGTGGGCGTCGGCGTAGCCATCGCGTGGCGGGTGATCCGTTCGCTGACGCCGGTGCCTTAGCGCTAGGCCTCGACCCCCGGCCGAGACGGGCGGCCGTCGGATTACTCGCCGGTCTGGCCGGTGGCTAGCTCGGTGACGATGTCGAGGTGGCCGGTGTGCCGGGCGTACTCCTGGAGCAGGTGGAACAGGACGCGTTCCAGGGACGCCGGGTCGGCGCCGTCCCAGCGCTCACCAGGCTGGCCGGCGTCGGCCAGGTGGTGCGACGTCACGATGGCCCGGGTGCGCGCGGCCTGGGTGGCCAGCTCGGCGGTCAGCCCGGCCAGGGTCTCGTCCGGCCCGACGTACCAGCGGTCGCCGCGCCGGTCGGCCCAGGGGTCGGCGACCGGCTGGCCCTCGAAGCCCCACTCCAGCCAGCGCAGTTCCACGTACCTGAGGTGCTTGAGCAGCTCGATGGGCGTCCAGCCGGACGGCAGCCGGCTGCGGCGCAGTTCGTCTTGGGGCAGTGACTGCAGCTTGCTCACCAGCCGGTCGCGGAAATAGTCCAGGTAGCCGAGGAACACCTCGGCACGGGTGGCGACCGGGGCGGTCGGTTCCGGGAAGGGCACGCTCATGGGGTCTAGCCTGCCGCACCGAACCGACAGTAGGCCTCAGGGAGCGGGCTCGGCCTGCGGAAGCAGGGCCAGGAAGGCGCGCGCCGCCGGGGTGGCCCGGTAACGGCTCACGATGGCGGCCAGCGTCCAGGTCAGGTCGGTACCGGCCAGTGGGATGGCGCGCAGATTGGGGCGGCTGGTGGCCAGCTGCTCCTGGACCAGGGAGACACCCAGGCCGTGCGCGACGAAGTCCATGATGGCCAGGATCTCGTTGACCTCGAACGGCACCCGGCGTTCCCGCCCGGCCCGGGCGAACACCCGGTCCACCGCCTCATGGCTCACCGAGCCTTTGGGGGCACCGACGAATTCCTCGTCCGCCAGCGACTCGAGCGTGACCTGCTCCCGGCTGGCCAGCGGGTGGTCCGGCCGGCAGACGAACATCATCGGCTGGGTGCTCAGCGGGATGGCCTGCACATGGTCCGGAAGCTGGTCCGGCAGCGAGACGAACGCGACGTCGAGCCGGGACGCCTCGACCTCGGGGATCAGGGCCATGCTGGTATCCCGGATGTAGCAGATGTCCACGGCCGGGTACCGCTCACGGAACCGCGCCAGCAGGTCGGCCTGGTCCAGCGACACCGGCGTCGGGATCCCGCCGACCGCCAGCGAGCCGCGCAGCAGCCCGCGCAAGGCCAGCACGGCGTCCCGGGCCGAGGTCGCCGCGGCCAGCGTGTGCCGGGCCTCGTCGAGCAGCGTCCGGCCAGCCTCGGTCAGTTCGACCCGGCGGGTGGTGCGGGCGAACAGCGGCGAGCCCAGCTCACGCTCCAGCGAGCGGATCGACATGGACAGCGCGGACTGGCTGATGTGACATTGCCCCGCGGCCCGGGTGAAGTGACCGGTTTCGGCTGCGGCGACGAAGTGTTCAAGCTGGCGGAGTTCCACGATTCATTCACTAACCAGAACAATCCGATCAAATCTTTAAATTTGCCTGCTCAGTGACGGTTCAGCACAATGCTGTGCGTGACTGAGTGCGGGGTTGACGTGACGAGCCACCGGCTCGCGCTGGATCTGCTCGAAGCGTGGCGCGGCGCGGCCGGCACCCGCCGGGAGGGTGCCGTGACGCGGCGGCTGGCCGACCTGGCGGCGGGCGGCAGCCCGGCCACCGTGGAGCAGATCGTGGTGGCGCTCACCGCGATCGCGGATACGTTCCTGCAGCTGTACGCCGACTCTGCGGCCGCGCCGGTGGGCCGGGTGCTGCGCGAGACGGCCGAGCTGACTTTGGACGACGGCCCATAGACCTCGGGGGGACCAGCGCACTCAGCTGGCTAGGGGGCGTGGAGGGCGGGATCCAGCGACGGGTCCCGCCCACCGTGCTGTCCCGGCTCGTGCTGCTCAGGCCCGTGCTGCTCAGGCCCGTGCTGCTCAGGCCCGTGCTGCTCAGGCCCGTGCTGCCAGGACAGTGCGGCGGTCAGTGGTCGGCGAAGCTGTTGGCTACCTTGGCTGCGGTGAGGCCGAAGTCGGCCAGCGTGTAATGATGCGCCGGGCGGGCGTCGCCAGCGGTGCTGGCCGTGTGCAGAGCGCGCATCGCGTGCTCGGCGGCCGGGGTGAGCGGCAGGCCGAAGTAGCCGTAGATCGCGGCCACCGTGCCGACCGGGTCGGCGGTGAACGTCTCGTACTGGACGTCGTAGAACTGAGCCGGGTCATAGCGGGCCCGGGCCGCGGTGAAGCAGTCCAGGCCGCGGGCCCACAGGTCGAGCTGGTCCCGGCCGAGCACCGCGCTACGGAACGTGCCCGACCAGCCGTCGGTGGCGTGCGCGGCCAGGCTGCACACCGAGGCGATGGCGGTGCGCGGGTCGCGGTGGGTCTGGATGACCAGCGCGTCGGGATACACGGTGAGCAGCGCGTCCAGCGCGAACAGATGGCTGGGATTCTTCAGCACCCAGCGCTGGCCCGCGTCGTTCAGCCCGATGAGCTGCAGGTTGCGGCGGTGCCGCTGGTAGGCCGCGGTCCAGTCCTGGCCGCGCAGCCAGGCCGAGTAGCCGGGCAGGTGGGCCAGGCACTCGTAGGAGATGGAGCGCATCGACTGGCGGAGCAACTGCCAGCACTCCTCGACCTGGTCGGCCGCCATGTAGTGCACGCCCATGAACTCGGGGTGCGCGACATGGTGCTGCTCGAACGCGGCCTGCAGCTGCTGGAACACCGGGTCGGCCGGCCAGCTGTCCCGCGGCGGCCGCGGCTGCGGCACCTCGATCAGCCACATCTCCAGGCCCTGGTGCGCCGGGTCGGCGGTGAGCAGCCGGTGCAGCGCGGTGGTCCCGGTCCGGGGCAGGCCGGTGACGAAGATGGGCCGCTCGATGCGCGCTGCCGCGTGCTCCGGGTGGGTCTGCCACGCGGCCTGGCTGAGCAGCCGCGAGGTGAGCGCGCCGCGCAGCATGCCACGGCTCATCTTCCGGCCCAGTGGGGTCAGGTCCGCGTCCCGCTCGTAGGACTCCAGCAGCACGGCCAGCCCGTCGGTGTAGTCGTCCGGGCCGAAGTCGGTCAGCCCGGTCATCCGGCTGGCCGAGGCGTGCAGGTCGGCTACGGTGCCGACGTTGTCCCGCTCTGGCCTGGTCAATGGTGGAACTCGCCGCAGTTCACGTCCAGGCACTGGCCGGTGATGGCCCGGGCCATCGAGGACGCCAGGAAGACCACCGCGTCGGCGATCTCGTCCGGCTCGGGCAGCCGGCGCAGGTCGGTGGTGGCCGCGGTCTCCGCGTACACCTCGTCGGCGGTGACCCCGCGCTGCTCGGCCAGGTAGCCGAAGTACCACTTGAGCACGTCGGCCCAGATCCAGCCGGGCGCGACCGAGTTGACCCGGATGCCCTGCGGACCGAGCTCGGTGGCCAGGCTCTGGGCCAGCGCCAGCAGCGCCGACTTGGCTATCTTGTAGCCGCCGTAGGGCAGCCGGGAGTGCCGCAGCACGGCTGAGTTGATCATCACGACCGAGCCCTGGCTGGCGGCCAGCGCCGGGATGAACAGCCGGGTCATCCGCAGCGCGGCGATCACGTTGGTGTCCACCGCGGCCCGGACCGAGTCCAGGTCCACGTCGGCCAGGCCGACCAGCGGCGGGATCGCGAACGCGTTGTGCACCAGGGTGTCCACCTGGCCGAACTCCGCCATGGCCGCCTCGGCCAGCGCGGCGGCCGCGGCCTCGTCGGTGATGTCGGTGGGCACCGCCAGCGTCCGCCGCCCGAGCGCGGCCACCTCCTTGGCCACATCCTCCAGGCGGCTCTCGGTGCGGGCGGCCAGCACCACGTCCGCGCCCGCCCGTGCGCACTGCACCGCGATGGACCGGCCCAGCCCGGGGCCGATCCCGCCGACCACGACGACCTTCCCGGCGAGCAGCATCAGCCCAGCATTCTCTCGGCCACCGCGGTCTGCCGGCCAGCGATCCGGGCCGCGTACTCCGCTTGCGTGCAGCGGGCTTGCTGGTAGTAGGGCAGCCGGTCCGGCAGGTCGCTGACCGGCAGCACCTCGGCCGACGGCCCGTCTTCCGCGGTGAGCTCCCGGGCCAGCCGCTGCCAGCGCAGCTGCACGTAACCCCGGCTGTGCCCGGTGCGCTCCAGCCAGTTCAGCACGCCGGGATTCTGCTCGCTGATGACGAACCGGAGCATGCCGTCCGGGTCCACCCGCGCCTGGTCGGCGGTCAGGCTGGTCTGGTGATTGATGTAGTCCAGCGAGATGTACCACATGCTGCCGAGCTGGATGCCCTGGTAGGGCGCGACGCGGTGGCCAGCCGCGGGCACCGTCACGATCATGGCCTGGTCATCGGCCAGGTCGTAGTGGCCCACCGCGGAGAACTGGGTGGCCAGCCCGCCGGGCGTGGGTCGCGGCTCGGTCAGCGTGTTGACCGGCAGGTTCAGGTAGAACCACTCCGGGAAGGCCAGGAAGGTGCGCAGCCGGGACAGCAGGATCTTGCCCGCCACCCGGTACCGCTTGGCCATGGTCCCGGTGTCGGCCGCGGGCGGCGCGGCGCCGGCCCGGTCGGCCCGGTGGATCTGGATGCTGCCGCGCCGCTCCAGGGCCCAGTCGCTGTACACCTCGCGCACCAGCAGCATGGCCGACCCGGCCGGGAGCGTGATGTACTGCGGGCCCGGGTCGCTTCGGGCCGGCCCGAAGCGCAGCTCGAACGAGCCGTCCGGCGCCACCTCGATCTCCCGGTCGTCGAACGCGGTCAGGCTGTCTGGCACCTCGGCCGGCGAGTAGTCCCCGTTCAGCACCTGGAAGCTCAGGTCGGCGGTGCTGCCCCGGCGGCCGGTGACCACGTACTCCGCGTCGTCCCGCAGGTAGGAGTGGAAGTACAGGGTGTCCGGGTTGTCCAGGCCCATCTTGGTGTACGGGCCGGTGGACGCGACGAAGTAGGGGAAGTCGCGCTGGTAGGCCCAGGCCAGCTGGATCGCGCCACGGATGTGGCCGGCCAGGTAGTCGTAGCCCTCGGCGAGATCCTGCTCGGTCTTGATGTGCGGGGCGCCGGTGATGATCGTCTCGGCTTCGAGCAACGCGTCGGCGAACGACTGGGTGAGCACCCGCTCACACTAGAACGTGTTCTAGAAACCGGTCAATCCTGGGTGCGGATCGTGATGTCGCCGGAGTTGTTGAGGACCCGGATGACGTGCGCCGAGGTCGGGCTCTGGGCCACGGACACCGACGTGCTGCCGAACGAGTTGTGCGTGTGCACCTGATAGGCGGTGCTGCCCGCGGGCAGGATCAGCGTGACGTTGCCGAACGAGTCGGTCACGTTCACCTGGGTGGGCACGGTGGCGAAGCGCAGCGTGACGTCGCCGGAGTTGTTGCTCGCCACCACGCTGGCCGCGGCCAGGCCGGTCAGGTAGATGTTGCCGAACGAGTCCTGCAGCCGGGTGTCCCCGGTGGCGCCGGACACGTTGATGCCGCCCGAGTTGTTGACCAGCCGCGTGCTGCCATCCAGCCTGCTGGCGTTGATATTGCCGAACTGGTCGTTCAGCTGGATCGGGCCGGTCAGGCCGAACACGTTGATGTCGCCGGAGTTGTTGACCATCCGCATGGTGCCGCGCAGCTGACTGGCCCAGATGTTGCCGAACTGGTCGTTCAGCTGGATCCGGCCGTCCAGGTGGGAGGTATCAATGTCGCCGGAGTTGTTGGACAGGCTGACCGGGCCGGACAGGTGGCCGGCGGTCAGGTTGCCGAACGCGTCGTCGAGCGTGACCGGCAGCCCAGCCGGGGCGGTCACGGTGAAGCTGATGTTGCACCTCCCGAACGGGGCGTTGCAGCCCGAATTCAGGTCCAGGCCAGTCGCGGTGGACTGGTGGCTGAACGTCGGCCGGGCCAGTTCGCCGCTGAGGTGGCCGCGGACCGAGATGTCGTGGGCGGTGCGCGAGGTGCGGAAGACCATGTCGCCGTTGCCGCTGGTTACTTTGACCTGGGCGCCGCGGACCGGGGCGCTGACCGCCACCGAATAGCCCACCTGGTCGTGGTTGGCGGCGACCTGGAGCGCACCGCGGGCCCACAGTGGCACGCACACGAGGATCAGCGCCACCGCAACCGGGACGCCGATGACCAGCGTGAATCGGCGGCCCCGGGTCATCGGCAGCGGTGTGCTGGCCATGGTCATCCCACTCCCAGATAGCGCAGCACGGCCAGCACCCGCCGGTGGTCACGGTCGGCCGGGGGCAGTTGCAGCTTGGCGAAGATGCTGTTGATGTGCTTGGCCACCGCGCCCTCGCCGACGACCAGCGCGGCCGCGATGGCCGCGTTCGACCGGCCTTCGGCCATCAGCGCCAGCACCTCACGTTCCCGGGCGGTCAGCCCGGCCAGCGGGTGCCGGCTGCGGGCCAGCAGCTGGGCCACCACCTCGGGGTCCAGCACGCTGCCGCCCGTGGCCACCCGGTCCAGCGCGTCGAGGAACTCGGCCACGTCGGCGACCCGGTCCTTGAGCAGATAGCCGACGCCGTGCGGCCGGTCGGACAGCAGTTCGCTGGCGTACCGCTCCTCCACGTACTGGGACAGCACCAGCACGCCGACCTGCGGCCAGCGCTGCCGGACCACCAGCGCGGCCCGCAGCCCCTCGTCGGTGAACGTCGGCGGCATCCGCACGTCAACCACCACCGCGTCCGGCTCGAACTTGCCGACCGCGCGGAGGAACTCCTCGGCGTCGCCGGCCGCCGCCACCACGTCGTGCCCGGCCTCGGCCAGCAGCCGGGTCACTCCCTCGCGGAGCAGGACCGAGTCCTCGGCGATCACGACCTGCATGGCAACTCCGCTTCGATCACGGTCGGGCCGCCGTCCGGGCTGCGCACCGACAGCCGCCCGTCCACCCCGGCCAGCCGGTCGGCCAGCCCGGCCAGGCCCTGCCCATGCGGGTCGGCGCCACCCACGCCGTCGTCCCGGATCAGCACGCGCAGCACGTCCCCGTGCCGGGTGACCGTCACGTCGGCCCGGGACGCGTGGGCGTGCTTGGCCACATTGGTCAGCGCCTCGGCGACGACGAAGTACGCGATGGCCTCGGCCGAGACCGGCGGCCGCGGGCCGGTACCGGCGCGCACGGTGACCGGCACCGGGCAGAGCGCGGCCAGGCCGGAGATGGCGGCGTCCAGGCCACGGTCGGCCAGCACCGGCGGGTGCACCCCGCGGACCAGGTTGCGCAGCTCGGCCAGGGCTTCCTTGGCCTCGGTATGCGCCTGGTCGATGATCTCCCTGGCCGCATCCGGGTCGTCGGCGAACCGGGCCTTGGCCCGGCCCAGGTTCATGGCCAGCGACACCAGCCGCTGCTGCGCGCCGTCGTGCAGGTCCCGCTCGATCCGGCGGCGTTCCGCCTCGGCCGCATCCACCACCCGGGCCCGGCTCTGCTCCAGTTCGGTGATCCGCTCGGCCTGGTCGGTGCTGCCCCCCGGGCCGATCAGGTAGCGGGCCATCGCGATGTCCAGGCTGGCCAGCCCCCGGGTCAGCAGCGCGGGCAGGGGCAGCAGGAGCAGGCCGAGCACGGCGCCGCCGATCATCCCGCCGAGATACGGGACCGGCGCGGAAACGTGCCATTTGTGCAGCAGCCACCAGCTGAGCAGCGGCAGCCCGAGCAGCGCCAGCACGAAGGACCAGGCCATCGTGACGAGGAACCCCTCGACGACGCCAAGCGGGCAGCGGAGCACCGCGTAGCCGAACTGGCGGCGGGTGGCCCGCTCGGCCACCAGCCGCCACAGCCGCCGCCACAGAGGGGCGCCTGTGCTCAGGTCGACCGGCGGGGTGGGCAGCCGCACGCCGAGCAGCAGGGCGAACCGGGCCCGTTCGAACCGGCCGAACTGCAGGCAGAGCCAGAGCATGGTGACCAGCACCGGCAGGCCGGCCAGGAAGAACCACACCGTGGTCACGCCGATCGCGGTCAGCGCGATGACCCCGGCCAGCGCGACGGCGCCGGTGATCGCGCCGGTCATCAGGTGGATGACGGCCAGCCAGGTTTCGGCGGACACGATGGGCTCAGCCGCGCGCCGGACCAGCCCGCGCCGCTGCCGTGCGGCCAGCGGCATCACGGCCACCGGCCCGCGTTCGGCCATCAGATCCTCCGGTGTGTGCCCCGGCCCCCCAGCGGGGTTCCTGCTCTCGACGGTAGAGGACAGCCGGGGTGGCGGGTATCCAGCAGGGCTCCGCATCCGCAGGGTACCTAGCACCACCCCGAACCAGGGTGCCAGCCGGATGTCACGCAGCGCTCATCTCCGGGACGCTGAGGCACCATGGATGTTCTTATCGAGGTCAGTGATGTAACCAAGCGCTACGACAACGACGGCCATCCCGCGGTGGATGGCGTCACCCTGGAGGTCGCGGCGGGGGAGGCCGTGGCCGTGATGGGCCCGTCGGGCAGTGGCAAGTCCACCTTGCTGAACCTGATCGCCGGGCTGGACCGGCCAACCGCCGGCACGGTGACGGTGGCCGGCCAGCGCATCGACCGGCTGAGCGAGACCGCGCTGGCCCGGTTCCGGCGGCAGCAGGTCGGCATGATCTTCCAGTTCTTCAACCTGCTCGACGACCTGACCGCGCTGGACAACGTGCTGCTGCCGGCCCAGCTGGCCGGGCTGTCCCGGGGTCAGGCCCGGGCCCGGGCCATCGAACTGCTCGGCACCCTGGGTATTGCGCAGCACCGGGACGCCTACCCCGGCCGGCTGTCCGGTGGGGAGCGGCAGCGGGTGGCCATCGCCCGGGCGCTGGTGAACCGGCCGGCGCTGCTGCTGGCCGACGAGCCGACCGGAGCGCTGGACACCGGGACCGGGGAGGAGATCGGTGCGCTGCTCTGCGAGCTGAACCGGACCGGGCAGACCCTGGTCCTGGTCACGCACAACCCCGAGCTGGCCGCGCAGTACGCCAGCCGGACGGTGCAGATCGTGGACGGCCGGACGGTCAGCGACACGGGCAGCCGGCTGGTGCGGCAATGAGAGCGGGCCCAGTCGTCCGCGCGGTGCGCGGCGGGGTGACCCGCCGCCGCGTGCAGACCTTCGTGATCGGCCTGGTCCTGCTCATCTCCACCGGCGCGTCCGTGCTCGCGCTGTCGCTGGTGGTGGACTCCAGCGCTCCGTTCGACGAGTCGTTCGCCGCCCAGCACGGCGCACACCTGGCCGTGGTCGTGAACCAGTCCCGGGCCACCCCGGCCGACCTGGCCGCCACCCGCAGGCTGCCCGGCGTGACAGGGGCCGCCGGGCCGTTCGCCGAGGCGACCGTGGCGGCGCAGCTCACCGGCCAGTCCGGGCCGGCCGGATCGCTGCCCCCGCTGACCCTGGCCGGGCGGTCCACGCCGGGCGGCCCGGTCGATCAGGTCACCTTGCAGTGGGGGCACTGGGCGCAGGGACCGGGCCAGCTGGTGCTGGAAAGCAACCGGGCCAGCGACATGCAGATCGGGCTGCCGGTCGGCCAGAAGGTGACGATCACCAGCGCACCGGGGAAGCCGGTGCTGACCGTGGTCGGGATGGCCACCTCGGTCACCAACTCCGCGGCAGGCTGGGTGACGCCCAGCGAGGTGGCCCGGCTGCGCGCGCCCGGCGCGCCGCCCAGCGCGCAGATGCTGTACCGGTTCCGCAGCAACAGCACCGCCGCCGACATCCACGCCGACACCGCGGCGGTCAGCCGGGCGCTGCCACCCGGATCGGTGCTGGCCACCGAGTCCTACCTGACCGTCAAGGCGTCGGAGAAGTCCCAGATCGGGCCATTCGTGCCGTTCCTGGTCGCGTTCGGGATAATCGGCCTGGTCATGTCGGTGCTGATCGTGGCCAACGTGGTCAGCGGCGCGGTGGTGTCGGGCTACCGCCGGATCGGCATCCTGAAGAGCATCGGCTTCACCCCGGGCCAGGTGGTGGCGGCCTACACCGGCCAGGTCACCGTGGCCGCCCTGGCCGGCGTGCTGGGTGGGCTGGTCCTCGGCGATCTGCTGGCGCTGATGCTGCTGCGCCAGGCGGCCAACGCCTACGGGGTCGGCACGCTGGGCGTGCCGGTCTGGGTGGACGTGGCCGTGCCGGTCGGCATGCTGGTCCTGGTCGGGCTGGCCGCCGTGGCGCCCGCGATCCGGGCCGGACGGCTCAGCGCGGTGCAGGCCATCGCGGCCGGCCGGGCGCCCCGGCAGGGGCACGGCTATGCCGCGCACCGGCTGTTCGGCCGGCTGCGGCTGCCCCGGCCGGTGACGATCGGGCTGGCCGCGCCGTTCGCCCGCCCGGCGCGCACCGCGATCACCCTGGTCGCGGTGCTGCTCGGGGCGGCCGCGGTGACGTTCGCGGTCGGCCTGAGCACCTCGCTGAACCGGGTGGTCGGCGGGCTGTCGCACGCGGCCCAGGAGCCGGTGCAGCTATACCCGAACTCGCACAACTCGTTCACGTTCACCGCGGCCCAGCAGCGCACCGTGCAGGCGGCGCTGCGCGCCCAGCCGGGCACCCTGCACTACGTGGCGGAGACCGACAACACGTTCAGCGTGGCCGGGCTGACCGGGCAGCACCCGCTGACCGCGTTCGGCGGCCCGGCCGCGTGGACCGGCTACCCGCTGATCAGCGGGCACTGGTACACCGGCCCCGGCCAGGCGGTGGTGTCCACCGGGTTCCTCAGCCTGACCGGGAAGAAGATCGGGGACGACGTCACGATCGTGCTGGGCAGCACGCCGATCCGGGTCCGCATCACCGGCGAGGACTTCGACTCGGACGGGCGCGGGGTGTCGGTCATCACCGATACCCGGACGCTGGCCGCGGCCGGGCCGGCGCTGACCGCGCCGAACCAGTACGACATCGGGCTGCGCCCGGGTGTCTCGCTGGACAGCTACACGCAGTCCCTGGGCAGCCGGCTCGGATCGGCCTACGGGGTGCAGCTGAACTCCAGGAACTCGGTCGTGATCAACCTGATGCTCGGCCTGATCGGCACGCTGACCGTGCTGCTCGCCCTGGTCGCCGGGCTGGGCGTGCTGAACACGATCGTGCTGCACACCCGGGAGCGGGTGCACGATCTGGGCGTGTTCAAGGCGGTCGGGATGACGCCGCGGCAGACCATCGCCATGGTGATCTGCTGGGTGGCCGGCGTCGGGCTGCTGGCCGGCATCGTCGCGGTGCCGGCCGGGATGGCGCTGCACCGGGTGGTGCTGCCGGTGATGGCCCACTCGGCCAACCTCGGCCTGCCCGCCAGTTACCTGGCCGTGTGGCAGCCCTGGGAACTGGCCGCGCTGGCGCTGGCCGGCGTGGTCATCGCGGTGGCTGGCGCACTGCTGCCGGCTGGCTGGGCGGCCCGGATGCGCACCGCCTCCGCCCTGCACGCGGAGTAGCCGACCCTGGTCCCCTCAGCCCGCCGGCTGAGGGGACCACCGGTTGGCGGTGAACTTGAGGCTGGGCAGGTCGTCCAGGGACAGGGTCATCTCGTAGGTGCGGGTGTAGCCGGTGTGCGCGATCCGCCACTGGCCGTCCGGGCCGCGGGCGTACCGGTCCTCGTAGAACGCCGAGCCCTTGATCACGAAGCGGTAGGCGGTGGCGATCACCGTGTCCTCAAAGCACCAGGTGCCGGCGGCGGTGTCGCCGTCGACGTCGATCTCCGGCTGGGCGGCGAAGTGCTCGGTGATGATGTCCGGCCCCAGGTTCTTGCGCATGAAGCCGACGATCTCGTCCCGGCCGGACAGGTTCAGCGGCTGGCCCATGGCCGGGGTGCCGTACGTGGCGGTGGCGTCCGGGGTGAACGTATCGGCGAGGTCGTCCCACAGCTTGAGATCCACGCAGCGCAGGTAGCGGTGCTTCAGCCGGCGGATGTCTTCCAGCGCGACCAGGTTGGCCAGCGCGGCCCCGGTCGCCTGCACAGCTTCAGTCATGGCCTCAGCTTCCCCGGCCGATTGACGCTGCGCAAGAACATGTTCTAGTTTCTCGGCGGGAGGTTCCGTGCGCTTCTCGTATGCCGAGTCGATGACCGACCCGTCCAGCTACCTGCCGCTGGCCCGCGCGGCCGAGGAGGCCGGCTACGACTCGATGGTGCTGCCGGACAGCATCTGCTATCCACTCCAGTCGGACAGCGTGTACCCGTTCAACCCGGACGGCACCCGGGAGTTCCTCGAAGACAAGCCGTTCCTGGAACCGTTCTCGCTGATCCCGGCGCTGGGCGCGGTGACCCAGCGGCTGCGGTTCGTGACCTTCGTGCTGAAGCTGCCGGTGCGGAACCCGGTGCTGGTGGCCAAGCAGGCCACCTCCACCGCGGTGCTGACCGGCGGCCGGCTCCTGCTCGGCGTCGGGACCAGCCCGTGGCGCGAGGACTACGACGTGCTCGGGGTGCCCTGGGCGGGCCGCGGCCAGCGGATGGACGAGGAGATCGCGATCATCCGCGGGCTGGCCGCGGGTGGCTACTTCGAGCACCACGGCACGGTGTTCGACGTCCCCGCGATCAAGATGGCCCCCGTGCCGGATCAGCCCATCCCGATCCTGATCGGCGGGCACGGCGACGCCGCGCTGCGCCGGGCGGCGCAGACCGGTGACGGCTGGCTGCACGGTGGCGGCGATCCGGCCGAGCTGCCCGGGCTGCTGGCCCGGCTGGCCGAGTTCCGCCGTCAGGCCGGGACCGCGGGCCGGCCGTTCGAGGTGCACGTGATCTCGCTCGACGCGTACACCGTGGACGGCGTGCACCGGCTGGCCGAGCAGGGCGTCACGGACGTGATCGTCGGCTTCCGCTGGCCGTATGTGACCGGCCCGGATACCGAACCGCTGGCCGACAAGATCGGCAAGCTGCGCCGCTTCGCCGACAACGTGATCGCCAAGGTCCAGGCATGACCCGGGCTACCGTGGCCGGCCGTGGCCGCGGGTGAGCTGGACGGCCGGCCCGGGATCGGCACCGGGGTGCGGTCCGCGCTGGCCCGCGCCGTACCGCAGCCGGCCCTCGGCGCGGTGCTGCGCGCGGTCTACCCGCGGATCGAGCCCGAGCTGGCCTGCATCGCCGACTGGGCGCCGCGCGGCGGCACCGCGCTGGACGTGGGCGTCTGGTACGGACCGTGGACGGCCCGGCTGGGCCTGGCTGGCCGACCGGGTGGTGAGCATCGAACCGAACCCGGACCTGGCCCGGCTGCTCCGGGCCAGCTTCCCGGCCGTGCAGGTGGTCGAGGCGGCGGCGTCGGACCGGGCCGGGACAGCCCGGCTGTGGCTGCCGGGCGGCGGCCGGGGCGCCGAGGGAGTGGCTTCCCTGGAGCACCCGGGCGACCGGTCGGTCGAGGTCAGCCGGGTGACCATCGACAGCCTGGAGCTGGCCGACGTGCGGTTCATCAAGATGGACATCGAAGGGCACGAGGCGCCCGCGCTGCGCGGGGCGGAACACACGATCCGGCGGGACTCGCCGATGCTGCTGCTCGAGCTGGAGACCCGGCACCAGCGGATCGAGGACGTGACCGGCCTGCTGGCCAGCTGGGGCTACCGGGGCATGGTGCGGCCCGGCCGGTCCTGGGTGCCGCTGGACGACTTCGACCTCGCGGCCCATCAGCAAGCCAGCTTGCACGTGGCCGAGCGGGGCATGCTGGGCCGCCTGACCCGCCCGGCGGACCGGTATGTCAACCTGGTCCGCTTCGAGCGGGCGAGTCCCTGACGATGACGTGCTGCACCATCCGCCAGTGGCCGCCGTACCCGGGGTGCGGCAGCGTCGCGGCCAGCCGCCCGCCGTGCGGCTCGATCATCTCCTGAACCAGGCTGGCCGGCAGGACGTGCATCTGCATCGGCGCGGGATAGCCGAAGCAGCGGCGCTGGATCAGCCCGATCAGCCGGTGCGGGGCCCGCGCGTAGACAACCCCGCGTGGGGTGCGCCGGTGCGCCCCGGGCACCAGGATGACGATCGCGCCGCCGGGCCGCAGCACCCGGAGAAACTCGGCCAGATAGCCGCCGGCCAGGCCGGTGGGCATGTGCTGCAGCACCAGGCTGGAGTACACCAGATCGATCGACTCGCTGGCCAGCATGCGCAGGGCCGGGCTGTCGTTGTGGACGAACCGGCACCGCTCGTTCCCGGCGTGCAGCGCCCGGGCCTGGTCCAGCATCGGGGCCGAGATGTCCACTCCGGTCACCGCCGCGAAATGGGTGGCCAGCGCGCCGGTCAGCCGGCCTGCGCCGCAGCCGAAGTCGAGCGCGGCGGCCCGGCCGGGGCACAGCCCGAGCCGGTCCAGGCTAACCAGCAGCGCGGTGATCTCGGCCCGCCCGCTGGCCAGGAATTCCGCCGGGTCCCACCGGCCGCCACGCCGGGCCGGGTCCACGCAGACCGCCCAGAGCGGATCTGCCTCGCCTAATCTGGTCCAGTCCCGGTGCAGACCGGCAAGACTCTGGCTGGCACGCATTCCCGGATGGTACGTACTGAGCTGTGCTGAAAGCTACCCGCGCAGCTGCGGGAGGTCAGCGGATGGATGCCGGGCGAACCCAGGCCGGGCCGCCGTCCTGGTTCCGCCCGGCCTGGCCGGCCGCCCTGGCCGGCCTGCTGCTCGGCCTGCTCGCCCTCGGCCCCGGGCTGGGCCGGGGCTTCCTGCTCAGCTACGACATGGTGGCGGTGCCCCGGCAGCCATTCACCGCGGCCATGTTCGGCTGGGGCGGCGCGCTGCCCCGCGCGGTGCCGAGCGACGCCGTCGCCGCGGCGGCCGCCCGGGTGCTGCCCGCGGACATCGTGCAGAAGCTGTTCCTGCTGGCCATCTTCGTACTGGCCGCGGCCGGGCTGGCCACCCTGCTGGCCGACCAGCACTGGCTGGCCCGGCTGGCCGGCGCGGTCTGCTACGCGTGGAACCCGTATGTCGCCGAGCGGCTCATCATCGGCCAGTGGGCGCTGCTGCTCGGTTATGCCGGGCTGCCCTGGGTGCTGGCCGCGGTGACCCGGCCCGCGGCCACCTGGTGGCGCTGGGCCGGGCGGCTGGCGCTGGCCTTACTGCCCGCGGCGGTCGGCGGGTTCTCCGCCATGTGCATTTCCGCGCTGGTCGCGCTGCCCGCGGCCGCCTGCGCGCCGGGCCTGTCAGATGTTCGGCGCGAAGCGGCGATCGGGGGCCGGGGGCTCCGGGGGCGCACCCCCGGGGAAGCAGAGCGGGGGGTCGCCCCCCCGGGCCAGCACGGCGCGGCACGGCGGCTCCGCTCGGCCGGGCTGGCGCTGCTGGTGCTGGCCGTGCTCAGCCTGCCCTGGCTGGTCCCGGCGCTGAGCCGGCCGGTGCACACCAGCCCGGCCGGCGTGGCCGCGTTCGCGGCCCGGGCCGACACCCCGTTCGGCGCCCTGGGCAGCCTGCTCATGCTGGGCGGCGCCTGGAACGCGCAAACCGTGCCGGCCGGCTACGGCGGCGCGCTGGCCACGCCCTGGCTGCTGTTCGCGCTGGCCGCGCTGGCCGCCTACCTGATCCTCGGCCGGGCCCGGTGGCCCGGCCTGACCATCGCCGCCGCGGCCGGCCTGGCCATCGCGTGCCTCGGGCTGACCAGCCCGGGCCGCACCCTGCTCCAGGACCTGATCGGCGCCTGGCCGGGCTTCGCGGTGATCCGCGACGGCCAGCAGTTCGTCGCCCCGCTCGCGCTGGCCGAGGCGGCCGGGGCCGGGCTTGGCACGGCCTGGCTGCTCCGGCTGCGCCGCCCGCCCGCCGTCGCCGACCTGCGCTACCTGCTGGCCGCGGTCGCGGTACTCGCGCCGGTCCTGCTGCTGCCCGGGCTGGCCTGGGGCGCGGCCGGGCGGCTCCGCCCGGTGCAGTACCCGGCCGACTGGCTGGCCGCGCGCGAGCTCATCGACGCCGACCGGGCGCCGGGCAGCGCGCTGCTGCTGCCCTGGGCGGCGTACCGCCGGTTCGGCTGGAATCACGGCGAGGCCGTGCTCGACCCGTGGCCCCGGCTGCTGCAGCGGCCGGTGATCTTCAATGATGGGGTACAGGTCGGATCCACCCGGATCCCTCCGGAGGACGCGCAGGCCCGCATATTGAACGCCATCATCGCCTCGGGGGCCCCGCTCAGCGCGCGGTTGCGCCGGGCCGGAGTCCGGTTCGTGATCGTGGACGCTGGGTTTGGTCAGTCGGCAGAGCTTGGCGGCGGCGCGGGACGCTACCCGTTCCGCTCCCGGCTGCCCGGCGCGCGGATATTGCTGGCCGGCCCGGGATTGGTTGTCTATAGCCTGCCCAGCGGCTAGAACCCATTATCTGGCCTGACCTCGGCAGCTGGCCGGTCAGTACGCACCTGCCTGCTAAATGACCGTGCTTCCTTACTCACTTCCAGAGTAGAACCTGTTACAGTTTCGTCACGTTACTAGTCGGTTGCCTTAGCCGGGGGTTACTGTCCAGAAATTGGCCGTGTCCCCGTATGCCGGAGGAGCGCGATGGTTCGCTTGCTCATCGTCATCGCTGTCGGGGTTGTGCTCGGCGTCGGCGCCACGTTCCTGGTGAGCAGCGCGCTGGCCGGGGTGGCCAACGGCACGCCGAGTAACGCGTCGCTGTATCAGTACGGCACCCGCTGACCAGGCCGCCGCGGTGCCGGACAAGCCGCCAGCGGGCCAGCCGGAGGCCCCGTCGGCGTCGATCGAGATCGTGGTTCCGGCCCGCAACGAGGCACGCAGGCTGCCCGACGGGCTGGCCGCGCTGTGCCGGAAGGCGGCCACCCTCCCGCTGCGCGCCGCCATCCTGGTCGTGGACAGCGCCAGCACCGATCTGACCGGTGATGTGGTCCGTTCCTGGCCGTCCGGGCCGGTGCCGGTCCGGTTGCTGCACTGCCCGCGGGCGGGCAAGGGCGTCGCGGTGCGCGCGGGCCTGCTGGCCACCCGGGCCCCGTTCGTCGGCTTCTGCGACGCGGACATGGCCACCGACCTGTCCGCGCTCGACCTGGCGGTCAGCCTGCTCGTCGCCGGGCGGCACCTGATCATCGGGTCGCGCGCGCTCGACTCCTCGGTGGCCGAAGAGCGGCGCAACGGCATCCGCCGGGCGGGCGCGATGGCGTTCCGCGCGCTGGCCCGCCGGGTCGTGCCGGACGCCACCGACACCCAGTGCGGGTTCAAGTTCTTCTCCGGGCCGCTGGCCCGCGCGGCGGCGCGGCCGCTGCAGACCGCGGGCTTCGCCTTCGACGTCGAACTGATCGCCCGCTGCCAGCAACTGGGCGCGACGCTGACCGAGATCCCGGTGTGCTGGCGGGACGTGCCCGGCTCGACGTTCTCGGTGGCCCGGCACTCGGCGGAGACATTACGCGAGGCCACGGCCATCTGGCTCAGCCTCCGCGGCGGCCGGGCGGCCGAACCGGCCGAGCCCGGCCTGTCCGCCCTGGTGCCAGCCTGGCACGCGCTGCCGGCCGGGATGCCTACCCTGCCCGCTCTCCCCGCGCTGCCGCCGGAGCCGGCCGCCGCGGCCGGGCCGGGAGCGGCCGCGCTCCGTGGCGGAACCCAGGCGGTCACCACCGCGTGACCCGCACCGGCGACGCCCCGGACCTCGGCGGCACCCGCGTCGCCGTCGTCAACTGGCGTGATCCCTGGCACCCGGAGGCGGGCGGCGCCGAGCGGTATGCCTGGGCCATGGCCCGCGGCCTGGCCGGCCACGGCGCCGCGGTCTGCTTCGTCACGGCCCGCGCGCCCGGGCAGGCCCGCCGCGAGCACCGGGTCGGCATCGAGATCGTCCGCACCGGCGGCCGGTTCACCGTGTACCCCCGGGTGCTGGGCTGTCTGCTGGCCCACCGCCGGTCGTTCCACGCCGTGCTCGACTGCCAGAACGGCATCCCGTTCTTCACTCCGCTGGTACTACCGCCCAGCACGCCAGTGCTATGCGTCATGCACCACGTGCATAGCGTTCAATGGGATATGCATTTTCCGGCCTGGGTGGCGCGGGCGGGCCGGCTGCTGGAGGGGCCGGTGGCGCGGCGGGTGTACCGCCGGCACGGGTGCGTGGCCGTGTCGCCGTCCACGGTGGCCGCGATGCGGGCCCGGCTGGGCTGGTCCGGGGACATCTACGTGATCCCCAACGGAGCCCCGGCCCCAGGTGCGGAAGTCGCCTCCCTGGGCCAGCACATCAGCTGGGTGGGGCGGCTGGTCGCGCATAAGCGGCCGCGGCTGATCCTGCCGGTCGCCGAGCGGCTGCGTGCGCTCGGGATCAGCGTCGACGTGGTGGGCCGCGGGCCGTCGCTGCCGTCGCTGGCCGGCCAGGTCAGCGCGGCCGGGCTGGCCGGGGTGGTCCGGCTCAGCGGCTTCCTGCCCGAGGCGGAGAAAACGGCGCTGGTGGCCGGCTCGCTGCTGCACCTGAACACGTCGCTGGGCGAGGGCTGGGGGCTGTGCGTGCTGGAGGCCGCGGCGCTCGGCGTGCCCACGGTCGCGTTCGACGTGGACGGCCTGCGCGACGCGGTGCGCGACGGGGAGACCGGCTGGCTGGTCCGTGACGGGGAGCGGATCGAGGACGTGACCGAGCGGGCGGTTAAAGAGCTGGCCGACCCGGCCCGCCGGGCCGCGGTCGCCGCCGCGTGCCGGGCCTGGGCCGCCCGGTTCAGCTGGGATGCCAGCGCGGCGCGGATGGCCGGGCTGGTCGTGGCGGCGATCCAGGCTGGGACCTCGCGCGGCCTAGGCGATGCGGGCCACCAGTGGTGAAATGTCCGTCGTGAGCGAGCCGTGCTGATCGAGGCGCCGGAGCGGCCGGTCGCCGCGGTCCGGCCGGCGGGCGGCGAGGAACGGATCCGGGAACGGATCCGGGTGACCGCGTTCTGCCTGCTGCTGCTCGTGCTGCCGTTCGTCTCCGCGCCGGGCGACCTCATCTCGGACACCAAGCTGGACCTGGCCATCAACCCGGCCCGGTTCCTGGCCCGCGCGCTCACCCTGTGGGACCCCACCCAGTTCGGCCAGCTGCAGAACCAGGCCGTCGGCTACCTGTTCCCGATGGGCCCGTACTTCCTGCTCGGCAAGCTGGCCGGGCTGCCGCCGTGGGTGATCCAGCGGTTGTGGATCGGCACCGTGCTGATCGCCGCGTTCCTCGGCACGTTCTGGCTGGCCCGGCGGCTGGGCATCGGCACACCGTGGACCCGGATCCTGGGCGGGCTCTGCTACGCCGCCTCGCCGATGGCGCTGAGCCTGGCCGGGGTGGAGTCGGCGCTGTTCCTGCCCGCGGCCATGCTGCCGTGGGTGCTGCTGCCGCTGGCCGGGCCGGCCTTCCGCGGCCGGGGTGGGCCGGGAGGTGTGCCCGGCACGGGCCGGCGCGGCTCATTGGCGCTGGCCCGGCTGCGCGCGGTGGCCCGGTCCGGGCTGGCCGTCGCGGCGTGCGGCGGCACCAACGCCGCGGCCACCGTGCCGATCCTGGTCGTGGCCGTGGCGTTCATCCTGTTCCGGTCCGGCCCGGTGCCGCGCTGGCGGGTGCTGGCCTGGTGGCTGCCCGCGGTAGCGCTGGCCACCGTGTGGTGGGCGGTGCCGCTGCTGCTGCTGGGCAAGTACGGCGTGTCGTTCCTGCCCTACACCGAGAGCGCGTCCGTCACCACATCGGTGACCAGCCTGTGGAACATCCTGCGCGGCACCGAGGACTGGACCAGCTACCTGGTGATGTACGGGCAGCCGTACAACCAGCTGGCCTATAAGCTCGCCACCGACACGGTGCCCATCGTGCTCAGCGGGCTGATCGCCGGCCTGGGCCTGGCCGGGCTGCTCCGCCGCGGCCTGCCCGAGCGGCGGTTCCTGCTGCTCAGCCTGCTGGCCGGGGTGCTGATCATCGCGACCGGGTACGTCAGCGGCCTGGGCAACCCGCTGGCCAGCCAGCTCGATCACCTGATCAACGGCCCCGGGGCGCCGATGCGCAACCTGTGGAAGTTCGACCCGATGATCCGGCTCCCGGTCGCGCTCGGCCTGGCCCACCTGGCCGCCGCCCACCCCGACCCGGACCCGGAGCGCGGGCCCGCGGCGGCGCGGGTCAGCCGGCTGGCCGCCGCCGTCCCGGTGGTCGCGGCGCTGGCCGTGGCCGCGCTGGCGGTACCCGCGTACATCAGCGGGCTGGCCGCGGCCGGCGCCTACCCGCAGATCCCGCCGTACTGGGTGAGCGCGGCCGACTGGCTGAACCGGCACGCGGGCCGGCAGGCGGTGCTGGTGGTGCCCGGCGCCGCGTTCGGCCAGTATCTGTGGGGCAGCCCCGAGGACGATGTGCTGGAGCCGCTGAGCACGGTCGACTGGGCCGAACGCGACCTGACCTCGATCGGCTCACCCGGCAACGAGCGGCTGATCGAGGCGATCGACCAGCGGCTGGCCGCGGGCGACGGATCGGCCGGGCTGACCCAGGTGCTGGCCCAGATGGGCGTGAAGTACGTGGTCGTGCGCAACGACCTGATCCGGTCCAGCCTGTTCGGTGCGTGGCCGTCCCGGATCCGCGACGCGCTGGACAGTTCGCCGGGGATCACCGAGGTGGCCAAGTTCGGCGCGCCGGTCGGCGGGGACTCTGGGCCTGGCGACGCGGTGAGCAGCTTCGACCCGCCGTTCCCGCCGGTGCAGATCTACCAGGTGCGCGGGGCGGCGCCGGCCGCCAGCGTGGTCCCGGCATCGTCCGCGCTGCGGGTGTACGGGGCGCCGGAGGCGACGATCCCGCTGGCCGACGAGGGCCTGCTGAACGGCCGCCCGGTGCTGCTCAACGCCGACTCGCCCAGCCTGCCCGCGGCCGCGTCGGTGGTCACCGACACGCTGCGCCGCCGGGTGGTCAACTTCGGCGAGGTGCGCACGTCCTACTCGCCGACGATGACCGCGGCCCAGCCCGCGCGGACTTTCGAGGCGGCCACCGACTTCACCGAGCCGCTCTGGTCGCGCTACCAGAGCGTGGCCGCCTACCAGGGGATCCGGTACGTTACCGCGTCCTCGTCCGCGTCCGGCATCGGCACCATCCCGGCCAACTGGGCCAGCGGGGCGATGCCGTACGCGGCCATCGACGGGAACCTGCGCACGATGTGGGAGTCGGGCAACTGGACCGGGCCGGTCGGGCAGTGGATCCAGATCGGCTTCCAGCGCCCGTCGCGGGCCCGGGTGATCCGGGTGACGTTCGCCGACAACGCGGCCATCGGGCCGCCGGTTACCGGGGTCGAGGTCAGCACCGCGGCCGGGCGGATGTTCGAGCGGGTCCGGGCCAGCGGCCACACCCAGTCGCTGCGGGTGCCCGCGGGTGCGTCGGGCTGGCTGCGGATCACCGTCACCCGGCTGGCGTTCCGGCCACACCCGGTGCTCGGCACCCAGGTGGGCATCTCCGAGATCCAGGTGCCCGGCCTGGCCGCCAGCCGGGTGATCGTCGCCCCGCGGGTCACCGTGTCGCGCGGCCCCAGCGCGGTGCTGCTGACCAAGACCGAGCCACAGCCCAGCGGATGCATGCTCACCCCGCAGCGCTGGGTGTGCTCGCCCTCGCTGAGCACGCTGACCGAGGAGCAGTACGGCTTCGACCAGTCCTTCACCGCGGCGGCCGCGGGCCATGCCCAGCTGAGCGGCACGGTGCTGGCGCTGTCCACCAAGCTGGTCCGCCGGTACATCCGGTTCGGCGGCACCACCTGGGTGCGGGCGTCCTCGGCGTACACCGCCGACCCGGAGGACCAGGCCCGGTCGGCCTTTGACGGCAACCCGGCGACCACGTGGGTGTCTGGCCCGGACAACCCGCACCCGTGGCTGCGCATCCGGTGGGCCCACCCGCGCTGGGTCAGCCGTATCACCATCCAGCGCCCGCCCGGTGCGTCCGGGCTGCTCCAGGTGCTGGTCACCGGGACCGGCCGGCAGATCCGCGGCGGCCAGGTCGGCCCGGGCGGCGTGCTCCGGTTCCGCCCGCTGCGGACCAGCGTGGTCACGCTGCAGTTCACCCCGGCACAGATCCCGGTGCAGATCTCCGACGTGTCCATCCACGGCGTCGTCCCGCTGTACGCGCCGCAGGGGGCGCTGCGGCTGCCGTGCGGCTACGGCCCGCTGGTCCGGGTCAACGGGAAGCTGGTGCCCACCCAGGTGACGGGCACGTTCGCCGACCTGCTCACGTCCCGCCCGATGCGGTTCACCGCGTGCAGGCCGGTCAAGCTGGCCGCGGGCAGCAACCGGGTGGTCGAGCCGGCCGCGGACCTGTGGGACATCCAGGACGCGGTGCTGGACAGCTCCGCCGCCCAGGCCCGGCTGTCCGCGGCCGGGCCGGCGGATCGCCCGGCCCGGGTAGTGGCCTGGACCTCGCAGCGGCGCACCATCCAGGTGGCCACCGCCGTCCGGTCCTTCCTGGTGGTCCCGCAGAACGTGAACGCCGGCTGGCAGGCCACCCTGGAGGGCCGGCGGCTGCGGCCGGTCCGGCTGGATGGCTGGGAGCAGGCCTGGCTGCTGCCCGCGGGCAGCAGCGGCACGGTCACCCTGACCTATCTGCCCAACACGATCTACCAGCGGGCACTGGCCGGCGGCCTGGCCGCCCTGGTCCTGCTCGGGCTGGTGGCGCTCCGGGTCGGGCGGCGGCGCGGCCGGGTGGTTGCGGCGGGGCCGATCGGGAGCACGGGCCGGTTCGTGACCGCGGTGCCCGCGGTCTCGCCGGTGTCCGCGGGGCCGGCGGATGCTGGCCGGGCCCGGTCGCGGTGGGCCCGGCTGCTGCGGGTGGTGCGGTCGGTCCTGATCGCGGTCGCGGCGACCGGCGCGCTGCTGCTAGCCGGCTTCTGGCTGGGCGGGTTCCCGGGCGCCGTCATCATGATGGTCGCCACCTGGCTGTTCATGGCGGCGGCCAGTAACCGCCGGGTCAGCCGGGTCTGGCTCGAGTTCGCCCGGCCCCGGCTGCTGGCCACCCTGCTGCTGGCCGCGCTGGTCTGCGGCGTGGTCGGCGAGCGGCTGCTCTGGTCGGGCGACTCCGGCCGCCTGGTGACCGACCTGTGGAACACGGTCCCGCAGGTCATCTGCCTGATCATCGTGGCCCGGCTGGCCGCCGCGCTGATCCTGCCCGAGCCCTGACCGCCGCCGGCGGGCCAGCCGGAGCCGCCCAAGCCGCCGGGCCGGCACCTCGACCAGGTAGTAGCTCACCGTGGCGGCGGCGGTGCTGAGCAGCGCCACCGCAGCCATGATGCCCAGGGTCTGCAGGCCGTTGTAGTGCCCGCCCTGGAACGGGCCCTTGAGGCGCGCCGTGGTGAAGAACGCCCAGCCGATCACCAACTGCCAGAGGAAGATCCCGTAGGAGACCCGGCCGACGAACCGCGGCACCGGGCTGGCCAGCACCCGGCTGGACAGCGGTGTGCTGGCCAGCGCGGGCTGGAACGCGACCGGGGCCACCAGCGCCATCGCCACCACGGTGAACAGGGCCAGCCGCAACTCGGCGCTCCACGGGCTGAGCAGGCTGATGAACTCCGGCCCGGCCGCCGGGGTGCACGCGATGGCGAACGCGCAGCCCGCGATCAGGAAGCACATGCCCGCCGACGACGCGACGGCCCGGCGCAGCCGGCTGGCCGGCCCGTCGCCCGCTGGCTCGGCCGCCGCCCACGCCGCGACCACCGCGATGGCCATCCCGGCCGCAAACCAGATCAGCAGCGGCGGCAGGGTGGCGTTGAACCAGAACTCGGCGTGTGGGTAGTAGGCGAGCAGGGTCCAGCCGAACGAGGACAGGCCCAGGAGGGCGGTGGCGGCCAGCAGCCGCCGGGCCCGCCCGGCCACGTCGGTGGCCGGCCTGCCACGGTGGCTGATCCAGCCGGCCCGCCCGGCGTGCCACGCGAGCAGCGCCGCCAGTACCGGCAGGACCAGGTAGAAGGACACCTCGACGACCAGGCTCCAGTCCTGGGCCAGCCCGGCCGCGCCGGTGCCCGCCCACCACGGATGCGGGTCGTAGTTCTGCACCAGCAGCAGGTACTGGACCCACGGCCAGGCGTGCCGGGCCGGTCCCGGGTTGAGCACCGGCAGCGCGACGAGCACCACCACCCAGTACGCGGGCAGGATGCGCAGCGCCCGGCGGCCCAGGTAGGAGCCCGGCCTGGCCGGCCGGCGGCCCGGCCAGCGCGGCCGCCGCCCAGGGCCGGTACAGCAGCAGGCCGGACAGCACGAAGAAGATCGGCACCCCGATGTTGCCCCGGCTGACCACCCACGACGCCGGGGTGCCGGTCAGCACGTAACCGGTCAGCCCGCCCACGTGGGTGACGATGACGGCCGCGGCGGCCAGTGCCCGCAGGCCGTCCAGCGCGTCCTGATGGCCGGCGCGGGGCGCTGCCTGCCGCCCGGCCGGCCGGGCGCTGGCCCGGAGGAGTGTCACACCTTACCCCGCGGCAGCATCATGAGCTACACCCTAGAGGTAGAACCTGTTACAGTCATATGTCACGGTTTGCCGTTGATTCGCAACGAAGACGCCTGGATACTACCCACAGCAACATTGCCGTTGCCGGCACCCAGAAGTGGTGGCCAGCCCTTTCAGGAGGATCGATGCGACGCATCATCGGGCTAACCCTCGCCGGTGTCGGGGCGTTCCTCATCGTGGTCGCGATCCTGGTCCGGACCTACCTGCCTGGTCAGCTGATTAAGTACCCGCTGAACGAGTACCTGAAGACCCAGCTGAGCGGCACCGGGGTGACCTACTTCAGCCCGAGCAAGATCCACGAGATAAGCGGCGCCAACATGCTGGTGACCAGCACGGTCAAGGGCGACGCGTCGGCGGGCTCGTCCAGCACCGCGGTGTGGAACGGCTTCACCTACCTGTACGACACCACCAATTCGCTGCCATTCGAGTACAGCTCGCGCCGGTTCGCCTTCGATCGGCGCAGCGCCGAGCTGGTCACCTGCTGTGGCGCGAATGTCGGCGGCAACAGCTCGATCAAGCAGACCGGGCTGGTCGGCTTCCTCTGGCCATTCGGCACCCAGCAGATCACCTACCAGATCTTCGACCCCGCCATCAACAAGCAGGAGCCGGCCCGCTTCGCGGGCACCTCGACCATCGACGGCATCCCGGTCAACCGGTACGTGGAGCACGTCACGCACGTCTCGGACGGCACCGTGACGCTGCCCGGATCGCTGGTCGGGATGAGCGCGTCAAGCGTGACGCTGCCGGAGTGGTACACCGCCACCAACACGTTCTGGGTGGACCCGGAGACCGGCGCGCAGCTGAACACGACCGAGGTGCAGAGCCTGACCCTGGAGGACTCCACCGGGGCGACCAAGCTGGTGATCCTCGACGGGACGCTGAAGTTCACCCCGCAGAGCATTCACACCGTGGTCGGCCTGGACAACACGGCCCGCAGTGAGCTGTCCCTGGTGCAGGTCATCCTGCCGGTCGTGCTCGGCGTGCTCGGGCTCATCGCGCTGGTGGCCGGCATCGTGCTGGCCCAGACCCGGCGTGGCGACCAGGCGGAGGCCGCCGAGGACACCATCCCGCAGCCGGCCGCGCACGGCCCGGCCAGCTAACCGCCACTCCCGGTCCGCGCCGGGCGCCTGATCAGCACGCTGATCAGGCGCCCGGTGGCTTGCTGCCGCCCGCATCGTAGTGACGGGTACTGGCAGGCAAGTGGTGGTAGCGGCGCCAATTACTCACCGAGTTGATAAGCGTGACTCACCCTTTTTAGTAGAACTAGAACTTGTTTCAAGTCTTGCCGGGTCGGCTAGGGCTGTTTATGGTGAGTTCACCGAAACCAACCAAGCGCATGCTTGGTTGGTTTGAGGCAGCCAGGCCGGCGCCACGGCCGCGCGGCGCCCGAGTATGTAGGAGAGCCGATGCAGTCTCGCCACGACGACCGCGACCAGACCAGTCACGCCCCCCGTGCCGCGGGCCAGCCCCGCCCCGCCGGGCCGTCCCGGCGGGCGCTGATCTCAGCAAGCAGCAGGCGAACTCGGAGGCGTCAACCTCGGGCACCACGTCGAACGCTGCCGTTGGTGCGTCCACGGGCGGCATCATGATGATGGTTCCGAGCTACGTGTTCTTCGGTAACTCGCTCATGCAGATGACGAACAACCCGAACAGCGCGAACTTCACCGCACTCAAGGCCGAGATGGCGTTCTACGGCTACATCAGCGAGTGGAGTGTCGAGTACACGCACTGGACGTCCAACATGGTGCCGATCCGGTGCGTCATCTCGGTGAACTTCACGATGCTGCCCGACCCGCCGAAAGCCAGCACGACTGCTGTGTGGAAGGACCTGAATAAGCTAGGCACCGCCCCGTCCACCGTGCCCGTGCCTTACTCGCCGGGCGCACCTCCGAGCGTGATCACGCCGATTACCAACGTGCTGCCGAAGTGAACCTCAGCGGCGGGGAACGAGCCGTCAAGCACTACCGAGCCGGTTGCCAGCCTTCCGGGCTGAGACGCGGCGCGGAACCGGCTGGGCGCGATAGTCGGCCTGGATGGCACGGTGCAGCTCTTCGGCCGACGAGCACCGGACGGTTGCCCCGTTGTCCCGGCGCGTCGCCCGGAACATTCCCAGCTCCCAGCCGATCGAATACGCGCCCGACCAATGCCAGGCCAGCTCGCGCAGGTCGGCATACCTGAATCGGAGCAGCACCGGATCGTCAATCATCGCTGGCCGCCAGGTCCCGCAGCCAGCCCGCTGCCTGCGCCAGCTCGCCGGACAGTGCGGTGAGCTGCTCGGCCAGCCTCGTGTAACCGGATACACCTGCCGTGGTGAGCCCGGCGTCCGCGTCGGCCAGCCGGGTCCGGACGGTGGACAGATCCAGCAGTACCTGCTGGACGGTGCCGCTCGCGGCGTGCACGGCCATCTGTGCGTCTACAGCGGGAGTTTTCGGGTCGCCCATGAGTGCAGCCTAGCCAACGTCCCAAACGTTGCCAACGTGGCCGGTCAGAGCCACGTCCCGGAGGTGATCTACGTTTGGGACGTGGTTGACCGGTTCTCCGACGAGCCCCTGTATGAGCAGGTGGCGGCGGTCCTGCGTGCCCGGATCGAGAGCGGGGAACTAGCGCACCTGGACCCGCTGCCGAGCGAGAAGGCGATACAGCAAGAGTTTGAGGTCGGCCGGGACACTGCCCGGCGTGCGATCAAGGTTCTCCGTGACGACGACCTCGTGTTCACTGTGGCGCAACGCGGAACCTTCGTCGGCCCGCGTCCCTAGCGAAGTACAGCCAGGGCTGGGGAGCGTTCGTCAAAGCCCGCTGATAGCTAATGACTGGCCCGGGGGCCAGGCCCGTTCTTAGCAGCCTGGCCCCCGCCGTTCAGTCACGCCGCTTCACCTTGACAGTGATCTCGACGCTGTTCATGACGTGCGTGATCATGCCCCACACACCACGGCGGGGGGCAACGCAGTTACCAGGCCGTGCAGCATTGAGTCTCCTTCGGTGTCGTCCGACACGCCGGGAGGACCGCTGGCACAGGGCATGAACTAGGCTATAGTCCAGTTGATGACGTGAGGGTACCCAGTTCATAGCGACAGCGGCCCTCCAGTTGAGTGCAGTAGCCCCGGGCTGCAACCCCCGGGGCTTTCTGCGTGTTGAGTTATCCGGCTTAGCCTGGCACCCCCGCTCATGTCGGGTAAAGCAGCCACGCCGGACTCGCGTCGGTGCCTACAGGATGTCTGCCCAGCCGTCCGCGTCCAGCAGGTCCAGATCCATGAGCATGCGCTGCGCGACGTCAAACCAGTCGTCCAGGGCCGCAATCTCCGGGCACCTCTCGATCACCTCTGCTACCTCTTGTTCTTCATGCAGCTCCAGCTCGTCCATATCTCCGTCCTTTCTACGTCCTTTCCTGCCGTGCGAGACTAGCGGTCCTGCCGACGTCTGTCAATCCTCTGACCTGCGGATACATGAGCTGGAATACAAGAGCTGAGCCAATATAGAACGTGGAATAGAAAAAGCCCCGGCCATATCAGCCGGGGCCATTCCGTTGGTTGCGTTACTTCTTGCTGCGGACACTGGCAAGGACAGCCAGCTTCACCTAGTGCACGTGGCCAGCACCGAACCTCCGGACCGGAGTTGGCCGGATGGTCTATCTCGCTCGCAGGTGGCACGCCTCGGGTACGAGGTTGACTTCGTCCTGGCCTACGGCCTGATCCCGGTGGCCCGTCCCCACCCAGCCACCGCCGAACTGCTCTACATGCCACCGCTGCTGTTCGGCCGCGACTGCGCGGACATGCTCGTGGCGGCTGTCAACGTGGCGCCCCCCAGTGCGCGTGGTGCGGCCAGCCAGCGGACCGCCGGAACGCCTGGACGACCGGGAATGCCCAGGTCCACGCCCGCCTGTGCGAGACCTGCGGTACCGCCGGGAACGTGGGGATGGGCCCGAACTGACGTCTATTGAGCTCGTGCGGCCCTCCAGTCGTCCAGTTTGCTGCGCAAGGCTGCCGGGCTGGCAGCCAGCCAGCGCCATGCCACTGTGAGCGCCCTAACGACCCACGGCCACGCCCACTTGGTGAAGGGCACCACCGCCAGCCCCAGGATCAGCAGCCAGGAGACAACGATCAGGGCTACGCCGAGCCCGGGGACGACGTCGGCGAGCCCATCGGGAATGACCGTCAGGATGATGCCCAAGGCGATCAGGGGCAACCCCCTGGCATCCACCTGGTCATCTTCGGCCTTGTCCTGTTCC
This sequence comes from uncultured Actinomycetes bacterium, assembly GCA_963814645.1. GTDB lineage: Bacteria > Actinomycetota > Actinomycetes > Streptosporangiales > Streptosporangiaceae > RYN-230. The sequence goes on from CAWFDX010000002.1 coordinate 187,531, forward strand.
CGTAGGCGCCTCAGCGCCTGATCGCTGCGACGGAGCTCCGCAGTAAGCTCAGCCACCTCCTGCGTCACAGCGCCATGGTCGCGTTCCTGCTTCCGTTCCAGCGCCCGGATCTGGTCGCGGTTCTTCGCCACCTGCTCCAGCAGGTACTCCATGAGCTGCTCGGTCGAAGGATTCAGCGGGGGCCCTTTGACACCCTCGCCGTTAACGGACCCCTCCCCATGGATGCCCTGGTGCGCGGAGGTCTGGTGTCTGACGGGCCGCTTTCCGAAGACCTTCCGGGCTGTGCGCTGACCCCACTTAACGGCGGCCCGGCAGATGTGCCCCGGGGCTCTGGGAGCGACCACCAGCGCGCCAGCGACCCCGACAGCCATTCCGGTCCACCTCACCCAGTCGGCCTCTGTGGGGCCGCTGGCGGCGGAGGCCGCAGCGTGCATCACCGCTATGGCGGGAGGGCACACGGCCATCCCGGTGGCGGTGAACACGACCTGGCACAGGAGCACGGGGAAAGTCTGCTGCACCGAGCCCGCAATGACACAGGATCGCCGATTCCGGCTGCCCACGGCTGGGCCGTCCTTGTCGGGCTTGAGCGCCTTCTTCGCTTCCGGGATGCCGAGCGAGCCCAGCGCGGGTGATGATCTCGTGCGTCGGCGGCCTATAGTCCGGCGGAACGACGGCCTTGCCGACGATCGGGCGACCGGATGGACGGCCAGGCGGACCACGCCATGGACGGCCAGGCGGACCACGCCGATAATTGACCACACGAGCATGGCGAGCACGTAGGGAACCAGCCGGATGCCGTGGAAGCGGGCACGGTGCCAGGACAGACCCGCGTGGTAAGTCAGCGTGCCCGGGAGCTGTGCCCGCTGGAGCTGAAACGGGCACGATGGCCCGACGCTCGGCGGGCTGGGTCACGTCCGCGTAGAGCGCCATCGGCTTGTCCGGTGCCCGGTCCACGGTGCCACTGTCCGGCACGGCGGGCAGGGTCTGGGCCTCGTCCACCTCGGCAGCCCGGAGGGCACGATGTCGGCCCCGGGGCGGTCGGGCTGGTCAGGCTGCGACATCGCGCGCCTCCTGCCCGGCCATGAGGTCTGCGAGGTCTGCGCGGATGAGCTTCGCCCGGGGGGTGCCGCAGCGCATCCGGCGCTTGACCTCCCGGAGACCCGGCAACGTGCCCGCCTCGATCTCGGCCGCGAACACGGTCTCCGGTGTCCGGCCACGACGTTCGCCGCGAGGGTGGCACCGATACCAGCGGCCAGCAGCCACCGTGCCAGCCGTGGGGCCTGGACACCACGGCGGGCACTGTCCAGCAGCACCATGGACGCGCTGTAGATCAGGCCGTCGATCGTGGCCGGGTAGACCCGTGCGACTGCGCCAACTTCACCATGCGCGGACCACGGCAAGCGCGTGTTCGTAGCTGACCCAACCGGCGACCAGGGCGACGGCGGCGACCACCAGCACGGTGCTCCAGCGGATCATGCGCTCTGCCACTGCTCTGGACTGGGTCGTGGGTGCTGGGATAGTCACCGCGCACCGTCCTTACTGCGGACCTTCCGCCCGGCCTCGTCGGTGCCGGTGATGACGGGCTCCCGGCCCTCGGTGTTCTCGCGGATGCACGAGGTGCAGTTGACGTCGTCGCTAGTGCCCGGCCGCAGGCCGTGGCCGAAGCCGTGGTGCTCGCGGACGCGCATCACCGTGCACTCCCTCGCGCCAGACGGCGGGCGGCCCTGGTCCACGCCACGGAGCTGGCCCGGCGGGCACCGAGGTGGCGTGCCCACCCGGACGAGATCACGGCGCGGACGGCCTCTTCGGCCGAGTCGTGATGGGTCATCTTGTCCCGGTACTGTGCGGTGAACCAGCACGCCCGCCAACTCTCGGCCGTGCGCTCCGCCCCGCCTGCACTCTCGCCGTTGACGAGGACGCGCGGCGCGCCCGGCAGCACGCGCTCAACGGCACCCTCACCCCAGCGCCGGACAGTGATCTGTGCGGGCTGGACTCCCGGAGTTGACATGAAGACTCCTACGGCGGCCCGGCGGTCCTTAGACCCGGCCCCTGGTAGGACCGCCGGAGCGCCAGGGGCCGGGCCGCTGGCCCCGGTGTGTGATCTCGCTACAACTGGGGGCAGTACGTGCTCAAGACGTTCCAGCGCACCGACCCGGACATCCGCGCCTTCCTGGCCCACCTGGGCCGGGCGTTCATCACCAGCGTCACCATGCAGGTCGCGGCGAACCAGACGCTGCGTTGCCAGAGCTGGGTTGACGTGTCCGCCGCCGACCTGTTCGCCCCGCCGGCCAGCGCCGGGTCCAGTTCGTTCGCCAGCTACGTGGACAGCGCGGGCCGCATCGAGGCCATCTGGTTCCCGTTCACCGACACCCCGTGGATCAAGGTGTGGTCCCTGGCGCCCACCAAGCCGGCCCTGTCAATCCAGGTCACCAGCCCGTACAACTACGGCTTCACGAACAGCGTGACCAGTTCGGAGAACACCTTCTTCGACGAGGTGGCGGCCGGTGATGTCAGCGGCACGCCCGCGTTCGAGGGGATCGCGATCGCGCTGGTGGACACCGGGCTGGTGTTCGACGGGGTGTGGGACATCTGGGGCCAGTCCCAGGACGTGCTGCTCTACGTCAAGCCGAGCACGGTGCGGATCGTCGAGGCGGGCTTCGCCGTGATCACCGCCCGGGCCAGCATCCAGCAGGTGGTCAGCGACTTCTACACGCAGTACACCAGCCGGCTCTCGTACTACCAGGGGCTGGGGCAGTACCCGATGAACGGCCCGATCGAGATCCGGGTCACCGGGCTCGACCAGACCGCCGATTCGGTGGTGAGCGGCGCGCAGTCGCCGATCCTGTCCTCGGTCCGGCCCCGCCCGGATCACCCCGAGTGGGACGTGGCGGTCTGGCTGGACATGGGCACGCTGCCGGTCACGCCGGGCTTCTCGCAGTTCTACACGGACATGGAGACGTGGATCTGGAGCCACTACACCGGCGGCTATGCGACCGTCCGCCCGGAGTGGTCCAAGGCCTGGGCGTGCACCTCGGCCGCGCCCTGGACCAGCACCTCGATCCTGGGCAGCACCGTACCCGCCGCGGTCAGCGCCGGCCAGGCCAGCACCGACAACTGGTCCACCGCCGTCTCGATCCTGACCAGCTACGACCCCAACTCGGTCTTCAGCAACCCGTTCCTGGACACCCTGATGGGCTGATGCCGTGCTGGCTGCCCGCCCGTGCTGGCCGACTCAGCGGAGCAGCAGGCGGGCGGCCAGTTCCAGGTGGTTGGTGACGTCGTTGGCGGACGCGCGCCGGGTCACCCAGGCGACCAGGTTGGACAGCCAGACGTCACCGATCACCCGGGCGATCGCCTTGTCGTCCTCGGACGGCTCGCCTTCGTGAATGGCCCTGGTCAGGATCTGCTCCATCAGCCGGGCCACGCTGTTGACCTCGGCGGCCGCGCTCGGGTCGGCGAACATGAAGGCCCGGGTCATCGCCTCGGCCAGCATCGGCTCGCGCTGCATGGACCGGGTCATCCGGCTCAGCACGTACAGCATCCGGTCATACGGGGTGTCGCCCGGGATGGGCGCCCGGTTCAGCTTCTCCTGGAGGCGCTCGAACTCCCGGGCCAGGCCGGACACCAGCAGGTGGATCTTGGACGGGAAGTACCGGTACAGCGTGCCCAGCGCCACGTCGGCCCGCTGTGCCACGGTCCGCATCTGCACCGCTTCGTAGCCGCCCTTGGACGCCAGGGCCAGCGTCGCGTCCAGGATCCGCTTGCGCCGGTCGCGCTGCGCGGCCGAGCCCAGTTCGGCGTCCGTGGGTGCATTCGGCGCAATAGTGCTACGTGTTCTCGGCGATGCCATCGAGGCCTCTCGTCCTGTCCCCTGACTCGGAGCCATTCCCGGCATCAGCCACCGGCATATCGGGGTAAGCCGGGCTGGTTGCAGGGCTCGTTCTACAGTCCAGCGTATCAATCACAGCCCGGCGGGGCAGGTCGGCTGGCTGGCCCCGACGAGGTATAACGTGTTCTAATTTTGGGGCGGAGGCGAAGAGGAGGGCCGGTGCCGATCGCGATCACTGAGGAGCAGCGGGCCCTGCAGGCGGCCGTGCGCGACTGGGCCAAGAGCGTGGATCCGATCGCGGCCGTCCGGCGGCTGGAGCCAGCTACCGGCGCCGACGCGGCCGGCACCGACGCGGCCGGCACCGACGCGGCCGGCACCGACGCGGCCGGCACCGACGCGGCTGGGCCGGCCGGGTGCTGGGCCGGCCTCGCGGAGCTGGGTGTTTTCTCGATCGCGCTGCCCGCCGCGGCCGGCGGTGCCGACGGAACCGTGGCCGACCTGGCCGCCGCACTGGAGCAGGTGACGGCCGCCCTGATTCCGGGTCCGGTCATGCCCACCCTGCTGGCCGGCCTGGTGCTGGGCGGCCAGCAGGCTGGCGTCAGGGCTGCTGCCCGAGCTGGCAGCGGGTCAGGCCAGCGCCGCGGTGGCTCTCTCGGCTGGGACGCTGCGCGGGGCCTGGCAATCCGACGGGACGCTGCGGGTGGGCGGTGACGCCGGCCTGGTGCTTGGCGCGGGCAGCACGACGCACCTGCTGCTGGCGGCGACGGTGCCGGTGGCGGGCGAGGCGGCGGCCCAGGCGGCCCAGGCCGGCCGGGACGAGGCGGTGTGGTTCCTGATCCCGGCCAGCCAGCCCGGGCTGACCCTGCTGCCCCGGCCGCCGGTGGACTTCTCCCGCGCGCTGGCCGGCGTCCGGCTGGAGGATGCGGTCATCGACGCGGGGCAGACCATCACCGGGCTGGGCACGTCCCCGGTGCGGGACCTGGCCGCGACGCTGGCCGCGGTGGAGGCGGCCGCGGTGGCCACCTGGTGCTGCGACACCGCGGCCCAGTACGCCAGGACCCGGCACCAGTTTGGCCGGGCCATCGGCTCGTTCCAGGCGGTCAAGCACCTGTGCGCCGGGATGCTCTGCCGGGCCGACCGGGCCACCGCGCTGGCCTGGGATGCGGCGCGGACCGCGGACGAGGCGCCGGACGAGCACCCGCTGGCCGCGGCGGCCGCGGCGGCGCTGGCGCTGGACGACGCGGTGGATAACGCGAAGGACTGCATCCAGGTGCTCGGCGGGATCGGCTTCACCTGGGAGCACGACGCCCATCTGTACCTGCGCCGGGCGCTGGCGGTGCGCCAGTTGCTCGGCGGCTCCGCCGCGTGGCGGCGCCGGGTCGCCGCCCTCGCCCTGGCCGGCGCCCGCCGCCGCCTCGGCGTGAACCTGGCCGGCCAGGACACGACGCCGGAGACCGGCGCGGTCCGTCAGGTGGCTGCGGCGGTCGCCGCGCTACCCGCGGAGCAGCGCCGGGCCGCGCTGGCCGACGCGGGCTACGCTGCCCCGCAGTGGCCCGCCCCCTACGGCCAGTCCGCCTCGCTGGCCACCCAGCTCATCATCGACGAGGAGCTGCACCGGGCCGGGCTGGCCCGCCCGGACCTGGTCATCGGCGGCTGGGCCGGGCAGGCCATCTTGCAGCACGGCACACCGGACCAGCGGGACCGGTTCATCTGGCCCACGCTGCGCGGCGAGATCACCTGGTGCCAGCTGTTCAGCGAGCCGGAGGCCGGCTCCGACCTGGCCGGGGTGCGCACCCGGGCCGAGCCGGTGACCGGGGGTGGGGAGGGGGAGGCAGGTGGAGCGTGGCGGCTGACCGGGCAGAAAGTCTGGACCTCGCTGGCCCATCAGGCGGACTGGGCGATCTGCCTGGCGCGCACCGACCCCACCGTGGCCAAGCACCGCGGGCTCAGCTACTTCCTGGTCGACATGACCAGCCCGGGCATCGATATCCGGCCGCTGCGCGAGATGACCGGGCGGGCCATGTTCAACGAGGTGTTCTTGGACGAGGTGGTCGTGCCGGAGGACTGCCTGCTCGGCCAGCCTGGCGACGGCTGGCGGATCGCGCGCAGCACGCTGGCCGCGGAACGCACCGCGATGGGCCGCGGGTCGGCGTTCGGCGACGAGGTGGACCAACTGCTCGGCCAGGTCCGCGCGGCTGGCCTGGACGGTGACCCGGCAGTCGCCGAGCAGGTCGGCAGGCTGGTGGCCGGCGGCGTGGCCGGGTCACTGCTGGACCTGCGGGCCACCCTGGCCGAGCTGGGCGGCGCGGAACCGGGCCAGCAGGCCGCGGTGCGCAAGCTGATCGGCGTGGCGCACCGCCAGGCGGTAGCCGAGGCCGCGCTGATCCTGTCCGGCCCGGACGGCGCGGCCACCGACGCAGCCGCCGCTGACGCGGTACACGAGTTCCTGCTCACCCGGTGCCTGAGCATCGCGGGCGGAACCTCCCAGATCCTGCTGTCCCTGGTCGGCGAGCGTGTGCTCGGCCTGCCCCGAGAAGAGGTGCGCTGAGTGGACTTCGACCGCACGGAATCCCAGCAAGCGGTCGCGGCGGCCGCCGCCGGGGTGCTGGACCGCAGCCAGCCCGCCGAGAGAGCGTCGGTGCGGCCGGACACACGGGGGTTTGCAGCACAGTGGAAAGAGCTGGCCCAGGCCGGGCTGCTGGCGCTGGCCCTGCCGGACTGGCTGGGCGGTGACGGCCTCTCGGTGCTGGACACGGCCGTCCTGCTCACCGAGTTGGGCCGCCGGGCCGAGCCCGGACCCGCGCTGGCCACGCTGATGCTCGGCGTGCTGCCGGTCACCCGGTGGGCCGGCCGCGACGTGCAGCAGACCGTGCTGGCCGGGGTGGCCGCCGGCGACACGCTGCTCACCGCCGCGGTGCGCGAGCCGTCGGACCCGATGCCGCTGGTGCCCGCCACCACCGTCACGCTGGACGTCGCGCCGAGCCCCGGGCTGGGCACGGTGGAACTGGGCGCCGTGTCCGGGACCAAGGTCGGCGTGCCGTATGCTGCCGAGGCGCGCTGGGTGCTCGTACCGGCCAGCTTCGCCGCGGGCGGCGTCGGAGTGGTGCTGGTCGACCCCGCGGCACCGGGGGTGACCGCGGTGCGGACGCCAAGCTCAGCCGGTGAGCCTGAGTACACGCTGCGGCTGGACCGGGCGCCGGTGGCGCATCTGCTCAACGCCGGGTTGGACGGCCGGGACGTCGCGGACCTCGGCCAGCTCGCGCTGGCCGGCGCGTGCTGCCTGGCCGACGGGCTGCTGGCTGGCGCGCTGGACCTGACCACCAGGCACATCGCATCCCGGGAGCAGTTCGGCCGGCCGCTGGCCACCTTCCAGGCGGTGGCCCAGCAGATCGCGGACATCTCTATTACCGCGCGCACCCTGCACCTGGCCACGCTGTCGGCCTGCTGGCGGCTGGACACCGGGCTGGACGCCGCCGCCGACCTCGACGTGGCCGGCTTCTGGCTGGCCGAGCACGGGCCGCCCGCGCTGCGCGCCTGCCACCACCTGCACGGCGGGCTCGGCATGGACGTGAGCTACCCGCTGCCCCGGTACTCCGCGCTGGTCAAGGATCTCGTCCGGTTCATTGGCGGGACCGAGTACCGGCTGGACACGCTGGCTGCCCGAGTGTGCGATTGAGGCCGCGATGCATATTGAGCTGACCGGCGAGCAACTGGCGTTGGGCAACGAAATTCGGGAGTACTTCGCCGGCCTGATGTCCGCGGCGGAACGGGCGGAGCTGCTCACCGAGCGGCACGGTGCCGTATACCGCGAGGTGGTCCGGCGGATGGGCCAGGACGGATGGCTCGGGGTGGGCTGGCCGGAGGAGTACGGCGGGCGCGGGCTGGGCCAGATCGAGCAGCAGATCTTCGTCAGCGAGGCGGCGCGGGCCGATGTGCCGCTGCCCGCGGTCACCTTGCAGACGGTGGGGCCAACCCTGCAGGCGTACGGCACGCAGCAGCAGAAGGACTTGTTCCTGCCCCGCATCCTGGCCGGTGAGGTGCATTTCGCGATCGGCTACACCGAGCCCGGGGCCGGCACCGACCTGGCCGCGCTGCGCACCCGGGCCCAGCGGGTAGGGGAGGAGTACCTGGTCAACGGGCAGAAAATCTTCACCACCGGGGCGCACGAGGCCGACTACATCTGGCTGGCCTGCCGCACCGATCCGGACGCGCCCAAGCACAAGGGCATCTCGATCCTGATCGTGGACACCACGGATCCTGGGTTCAGCTGGACGCCGATCATCACGCACGACGGCGCGCATCACGTCAACGCGACGTACTACAGCGACGTGCGGGTGCCGGTCAGCATGCGGGTCGGCGCGGAGAACGCGGGCTGGCGGCTGATCACCACCCAGCTCAACCACGAACGGGTCATGCTCGGCCCGGCGGGCCGGCTCGCCGCGCTGCACGACCGGGTGTACGACTGGGCCGCGGACCGGGCCGGGCCGGACGGGCGGCCGCTGCTCAGCCAGCCGGACGTGCGCCGGGCGCTGGCCCGCAGCTACGCGGCCGTGCGCGTCAACGAGTTGCTGAACTGGCAGGTGGCGGTGGCACAGCAACTGGACGTGGCCGACGCGTCGGCCACCAAGGTCTATTCGTCGGTCCAGATACAAGACCTGGGCCAGCGGCTGGAGGAGGTGGTCGGGCGGCACGGCGATCCGGCCGATCCGGACACCGCCGAGCTGACCCGGTGGCTGGACGTGCAGGCCAAGCGGAACACCGTGCTGACGTTCGGCGGCGGCGTCAACGAGATCCAGCGCGAGCTGATCGCCACAGCCGGTCTCGGGCTGCCCCGGGTGCCGCGGTGAGTGACGAGGGGATCCGGGAGGCGGCGGACCGGATCAAGGCGGCCGGGCCGAGCACGCCCCGGCTGGGCCGGGACCCGGTGAACCAGCCGATGATCAACAATTGGGTCGAGGCGATCGGCGACGTCAACCCGGTCTACACCGATCCCGGGTTCGCCGCCGCGTCGGTGCACGGCGGGCTGGTCGCCCCGCCCGCGATGGCCCAGGTGTGGACGATGGGCGGCCTGCACCCGAAGGTGCCCGAGCGCAGCGACGACCCGCTGCAGGGGATGATCCAGGTGCTCGACGAGGCCGGGTTCACCTCGATCGTGGCCACCAATTGCGAGCAGGAGTACCACCGGTACCTACGGCACGGTGAACGGGTCAGCGTCCGGACGGTGCTGGACGACGTGACCGGCCCGAAGCGGACCGCGCTGGGCGAGGGCTGGTTCGTCACCACCCGGAGCACCTGGTCCGTGGCGGGCGAGCCGGTCGCGTCGATGATGTTCCGGGTGCTGAAGTACCGGCCGCCCGCGGCGCCGTCCGCAGCCGGGCCGGCGGTGGCGGCTGAGCTGACCGCTGGGCCGGTGCTCCGGCCGGTGGTGTCGCCGGATACCGCCTACTTCTGGGCCGGCACTGCCGCCGGTGAACTGCGCATCCAGCGCTGCGAGGGATGCGGTCGGCTGCGTCACCCGCCCGGCCCGCGCTGCCCGGCGTGCGGCGCGGCCAAGCCTGGCTACCAGGTCGCGGCGGGCACCGGGGAGGTCTACAGCTACCTCGTGCATCACCACCCGCCGGTGCCCGGCAAGCAGGTGCCGTTCGTGGTCGCCCTGGTCACCTTGACCGAAGGCGTCCGGATGGTGGGCGAACTGCTCGGCGTGCCGCCGGATCAGGTGCGGATCGGCCTGCCGGTGCGCGCCGAGTTCGTCCGGATCGACGGCGAGCTGACCCTGCCCGCCTGGCGGGAGGACACCCGATGACCGTGCTCACCCTGCCGGAACTGGTCATCGAGGCCAGCACGACGTTCGTCATCTCCAGTGCCATCGCCACCCGTGACTTCCAGGACGTGCACCACGACCGGGACCGCGCGCAGCAGCGCGGCAGCAAGGACATCTTCGTGAACATCCTGACCACGACCGGCCTGGTGCAGCGGTTCGTGACCGACTGGGCCGGGCCGCAGGCCATCGTGCGCAACGTGGCCATCCGGCTCGGCGCGCCGTGTTATGCGGGCGACACGCTGACCTTCAGCGGCCAGGCCGAGCCAGCCGGGCCAGTTGGCCTGGGCGCGGGCGGTGCCGAGTACCTGGTGCGGGTCACCGGGAAGTGCAGCCTCGGTGATCACGTGACCGGCACCGTCCGGGTGGTCATCCCGGGGAGCCCGGCATGATCAGCGGCACGGCGGCCATTGCCGGGATCGGGGCCACCGAGTTCAGCAAGGACTCCGGCCGCAGCGAGCTGAAGCTGGCCGTGGAGGCCACCGAGGCCGCGCTGGCCGACGCCGGGCTGCCGGTCAGCGCGGTGGACGGGCTGGTCACCTTCAGCATGGACAACACCGCGGAGATCGCGCTGGCCCGCGAGCTGGGCCTGGCCGAACTGCGCTTCTTCAGCCACATCGGGTACGGCGGCGGCGCGGCGTGCGCCACCGTGCAGCAGGCGGTGCTGGCCGTCGCGGCCGGGCTGGCCCAGGTGGTGGTCTGCTACCGGGCGCTGAATGAGCGCTCCGGGCACCGGTTCAGCCAGGTGTCCCGGGGCGCCGTGGCCGCGCTGACCTCCTCCGGGGTGGACAACGGCTGGCACTATCCGATGGGACTGGGCACGCCGGCCGCCACCGTGGCCATGATCGCCCGGCGGTACATGCACGAGTCCGGGGCCAGCAGCGAGGATTTCGGCCGGGTCACGGTGGCCGACCGGCGGCATGCCGCGGTTAATCCAGACGCCTGGTTCTACCAGCGGCCGATCACCCTGGCCGAGCATCAGGCGTCCCGGTGGATCACCGAGCCGCTCCGGCTGCTGGATTGCTGCCAGGAGAGCGACGGCGCGGTCGCGATCGTGGTGACCAGCCTGGACCGGGCCCGCGACCTGCGGCAGCTGCCCGCGGTGATCCGCGCCGCCGCGCAGGGCAGCGGCCCGGAGCAGTATGTGATGACCAGCTACTACCGCGACGAGCTGGGCCTGCCCGAGATGGGCGTGGTGGCCAGGCAGCTCTGGCCGCAGGCCGGCCTCACGCCGCCGGACGTGCGCACCGCCGTGCTGTACGACCACTTCACCCCGTACGTCCTGCTCCAGCTGGAAGAACTCGGCTTCTGCCCGCGCGGCGAGGCCCGGTACTTCATCGCCGACGGGGCCATCGAGCTGGGCGGCCGGCTGCCGCTCAACCCGCACGGCGGCCAGCTCGGCGAGGCCTATATCCACGGCATGAACGGCATCGCCGAGGCCGTCCGCCAGGTCCGCGGCACCTCGGTCAACCAGGTCCCCGGCGACGGCCCCGTCCTGGTCACGGCGGGCACCGGCGTGCCGACCAGCGCCCTCATCCTCGGCCCGGACTAGCCCGGCCTACCCGGCCCGCCCCGGCCTACCCGCCCGCCCCGGCCGCTGGCCGCGCCTCCGGACGCAGTTGATCATGGTCCGGGCGACTCTTCACGCGTCCGGTACGGGTCGGTGGGTGTTTTGCCCTGGTTTGGGCGTACCGGATCCGTGAAAAGTGCCGCGTCCATCTCGTCCAGTAGTGCTTCCGCGTCGGCCGCGTAGGCCGCGATCTGGGTTAGGGTGCGGTCCGGGTCACTGCTGCCGCGGCGATCCTGGTGTGCCCAGTGCTCGGCCCGGCCGTGCAGCAGGCTGATCGGGCGGCGGAGCGCCCCGGCCACCGACTCCAGGCGCGCGGCGAGCTGCTCGGTGGCCGCGCGGGCCGCGGCCTCTGCGTCCCCGCTCGTGGCGAACTGGTTATCGAGCTCGCTCAACGAGGTGGTCAGCGCCCCGGCCAGGCCGCCGCCCGTCGGCCGCTCGGGCGCCCGGTGCACGAGGCCATCCATCGCGCTGCCGCCGTCACCGATCCCGGTGGCGGCTGCGTCAGTGACCCGCGCCGCCCGGGACACCGGCCGCAGGCTGAACCGGATCGCGGCCCAACCCAGCCCGCCCACGATCACGATGGCGGCCGCGCTCACCGCCACAGCCAGCCGGGTGAGCCGCCGGACCGGCTGGACGATGCTGGCCAGGCGCCTCCCGACCACCAGCGTGCCGGTCTGGCCTGTCTTGCCGCTCCCGGATCCGCCGGTGATCGCGAAGTCATCGGCCCCATAACCGAACACCAGCCGCTGGGCCGTGAAGTGCACCGGCTCAGCGATCACCAGGTAACTGCCGCCCACCCCACGGACCGTGCGCAGCACACCGGTGCGCGCCGGGACCGGCGCGAAGGGGTTCGGCAGCGCGGGCCCCGTACGGGTGCCTGGGCCCGCGCTGAGCAGCAACTGGCCACCCGGGCCGCGTAGTTCGATGCTGATTCCGGGGAGCCTGACGAATACGGCGACCACCATGGGCGCCGCGGTCGGCCCGCTCGGCACGGCCGGCCCGCTCGGCACGGCCGGCCCGCTCGGGGCGGCCGACGCGCTGGCCGCGCCCGGCGTGCGGACCGCGCCGGCTGCACCGACTCGCTCGGCCGTGCCCGGCGCCCGGGCCCCGCCTCCGGTCCCGGTCCCGTCGAACGGGACGATCGCCGTGGGTCCGCCCTGCGACGTGCCCAGTAGCTGGAACGAGTTGCTGGCCAGCTGGTTCGCGTAGACCCGGAGCTGGTCACCGGCCTGCCGGGTCAGCTGGCCGCGCAGCGCGCTTTCGCCCACCGTGAGGATGACCGCGGCCCCGGCGGCGAGCAGGCACAGCGCCACGGCGACCAGCTTGACCGGCAGCGAAGCCCTGGGCGCGCCGCGGACCGCATGACGCCACACGCTCCAAGTCTGCCTGTCCGCCGCGGCTAGCGCATGTGCGGCCGCGGATTCACCCCGGCGGCCAGCGCAGCCAGGTAATTCCGTCCGCGTGCTCCCGGGTCGCGTTGGCCACGCCATAACTCGAGGCGAGCAGGTTCTCCTGGACATAGACAGAGATGTAGGAGTCCGGAGCGCCGAAATCGTCGTCGTCAGTCGGGATGTCAAAGCGCATGCCGAACAGGTCGGGCTGGCCGGTCTGCGTGCTGGAGGGCGCGCTGGCCATGCGCCGTGAGATCCGCGCCTGCCAGCACGCCCTGGCGCCATACCCGCTGCACCTGATCGTGCTGGCGCCGCCGCCCGAGGTGAGCGAGCGGCGCGACGCGCAGCGGAGCGGCAAGCATGTCGCCGGGTACTTCCGCCACCTCGGGCCGCTGCTGGACAGCGAACTGGCCGGTACCGGCCTGTGGCTGGACACCAGGCAGCAGAGCCCGCTGGACACCGTCCGGATGATCCTCGCGCACGGCGCTGCGGGGCGCCTCTAACCAGCTACGCGCCAGGCGGCCGGGGCGCCGGGCCCCACGGCGGCCCGCCGGTGACCCGTGGCGTCCCGTCGTTCGGCCAGGCCAGGCCGTCCGGTTCCGCCGGGCCCCCCGGCGCGGCCAGCCGCCCGGTCCCAGCCGGCTGCGGCCAGCCGGACTGGCCTGGCTGCCGGACCGGCAGCGGCGCCGGCCGCTGCCCAGCACCAGACCCATTACTAGACCTGACCGCTGGGCCGGCGGCCCGCCCGGTCACGGGCCCGGGAACCGGACCGGCCGAATGCCGCCCGTACGACGGCTCCGCAGCAGCGGGCCACCGTTCCACCGGCTCCGGCCGGCCGGGCTGACCGCCGGACTCGTCGGCCGACGGCGGCGGCGGGATCCAGGGCGGCTGGCGGATCACCACCAAAATCGTCCACACCAGCAGCAGGGTCAGCGCCGCGATGAATCCTAGCCAGGCCTCGTCAGCCAGCCCATTCGTCAATGTCTCCACCTGGCCCGCGCCGCGTCACCGGAAGCTGACTGCCCGGAGCGGCTGGGCGTCACACATGTCCCCATTGGACGCCTCCTCTCAGGCCCCCGCTACTAGACGCCGTCCGGAAGCCGGTGGTGCACAACTCCGGAGGCTTGACTGCAACTACTTAAAAGGCTACGCGTCCAGCGCGCAACGGTCCGGCAACCTGGGAATTGACTAGCCGTACAGACCGGGCAAATGCACAAAACGTTGAACCCTGCCCCGCCCACCTCACCGGCCCCCCGGGCACGGCCCGCCCCGGCGTGGGCCAGACATCTCTTTGCTGAACGCCAGTACCGGCTAACTCGCCCCAGCCAGGTCCAGCGCCGCCAGGTAGCCGAACGTCATCGCCGGGCCAATCGTCGCCCCCGCGCCGGCGTAGCTGTGCCCCATCACGGCCGCGCTGGTGTTGCCCGCCGCGTACAGGCCGGGGATGACCGAGCCGTCGGCGCGCAGTACCCGGGCCCGCTCGTCAGTGCGCAGGCCGCCCTTGGTGCCCAGGTCGCCGGGGACGATCTTGATGGCGTAGAACGGCGGCTGGCGTAGCGGGGCCAGGCACGGGTTGGGCCGCTGCCGCGGGTCGCTGTAGTACCGGTCGTAGGCGGAGTCGCCGCGGCCGTAGTCCGCGTCCCGGCCGGTCTCGGCGAACTCGTTGAACCGGTCCACCGTCTTGGCCAGTGCGGCGCCGTCGATGCCGATCTGGCCGGCCAGCCCGGCCAGGTCCGGCGCGCGGAACACCGCGCCCGCCGTGTACCAGCGGCGGGGCAGCGACTTGTGCGGCGGCAGCCCGGCGAACACGTAGCGGTCCCGGTACCGCTGGTCGGTGATCAGCCAGGACGGGATGTGTGGCACCTCGGGCGTGTGCCCGGCGTACATCGCGTGCACCGCGTCCACGTACGGGGCGGACTCGTTCACGAACCGCTGGCCCGCCCCGTTGACCAGGATGCAGCCGGGCAGGCTGCGCTCGGCCAGGCAGAAGTACGGGCCGCGGGCGAGCGGGATGGACGGGCCCCACCAGGCGTCGTCCATCAGGTCGAGCGCCGCCCCGGCGGCTTCGCCGGCCACGATCGCGTCGCCGGTGTTGCCGGCCGCGCCGGTCGTCCAGTCGGTGCCGATCGGCGGCTGCTGGTAGCGCTCCCGCATCGGCCCATTGCGCTCGAAGCCGCCCGCGGCCAGCAGCACGCCACGCCGCGCCCGGACCAGCACGGCCTGGCCGTCCCGGGTCATCTCGACCCCGGTGACCCGGCCGTCCTCGGTGTGCAGGCCGGTCATCGGGGTGTTCAGCCAGACCGGTACGGCCAGCTCGCGCAGCCCGGCCCGCAGCCCCGCGGCCAGCGCCTGGCCCATGGTCAGCAGCTGCTGCCGCAGCACCCGGTAGCGGACCAGCCGGCCGGCCACCTTGACCGAGGCCAGCATGGCCCGGGGATGCCGCGGCCCCAGGCTGAGCCAGCGGTACTCCGCCTGGGTGATCGTCACCCCCGCGGGGGTGGGCAGGTAGGGCGGGTTGAGGCGGGCCAGTTCCGCGCCGAGCACCCGGCCGTCCAGCGGGACGGGTTCCACGCTGCGCCCGGCGGCCACGCCGCCGGGCGCCTCCGGGTAGTAGTCCGCGTAACCCGGCACCCAGGCGAAGTCCACCGGGGTAAGCGCCCGCACCAGGTCCAGCATGGCTGGGCCGTGCGCCAGCAGCGCCTGCTGCCGGGCCGCGTCCACCCCGTCCCCGGCCACATAGGCCAGGTAGGCGCGGGCCAGTTCCGGCGAATCGACCACCCCGGCCCGGTTCAGCACGCTGTTCCCGGGCGCCCAGATGCCGCCGCCGGACCGGGCGGTGGAGCCGCCGAACCGGTCGGTCTTCTCCACCACCAGCGCGCTCAGCCCGTGGTGCGCGGCGGTCAGCGCGGCCGTCATGCCAGCCGCGCCGCTGCCCACCACGACCACGTCGAACTCGGCCTCGTCCATGGCACCTCCGGACCTCAATACTAGAACACGTTCCAGTTTTGGCCGAGAGCCCAGCCGGTCCGCCGCCTGGTGGTCAGTGCGAACTTGCTCAGTACGTGATGCTCACCGATTCGGTCAGCGGCACAGCCTGGCAGGCGAGGATATAGCCGTCCGCGAGATCCTCCGCTTCGAGCACCTCGTTGTGCGCCATGTCCACCTCGCCGCCGGTCAGCTGGCAGGCGCAGGCTCCGCAGATGCCCTGGCGGCAGGAGTACGGCGCGTCCATCCCGGACTCGATCAGCACGTCCAGCATCCGGCTGCCCGGCGGCCAGGGCAGCACCCGCTTCTCCCCGTCCAGGGTGACCTCCAGCGTGGCGGCCAGCCCGCCGGCCGGCTCCGCGGTCGCCTCGAACGGGTTCTCGGCCAGCGACAGGAACCGCTCGGTATGCACCCGCCGCGGCGGCACGCCGAGACGGCCGAGCGCGTCCCGGACCACGGCCAGGTACGGGTCCGGGCCGCAGATGAACGTCTCGTACCCGGCATACGGCCGGGCCAGCGCGGCCAGCGCGGCCGCGGTGGGCGGGCCCTGCACCGAGTCCAGCCAGTGCGCCACGGCCAGCCGGTCACCGGCCGGGCCGGCCAGCCGGCGCAGCTCGGCGCCGAAGATGACCGACCGCTCGTCCCGGTTGGCGTAGCTGAGCACCACCCGGCCGCTGCCCCGGGCCAGCACCGACTTGAGGATGGAGATCACCGGGGTGATCCCGCTGCCCGCCGCGAACAGCAGGAAGTCACCGTCCAGGGATTCCGGGCAGAACGTCCCGGCCGGCGGCAGCGTGTCCAGCATGCTCCCGGCGGCCAGGTTGTCGGCCAGCCAGTTGGACGCGTACCCGCCGTCGGTCCGCTTCACCGTGATCGTCGGCCGGTCGCCGGTGTGCGGCGAACTGGACAGTGAGTAGCAGCGGGCCACCGACCCGTTCCGGTCGCTCGGCACCCGTACGGTGAGGAACTGCCCGGGCCGGTAGCCGAACGCGCCGGCCAGGTCCGGCGGCACGTCCAGCACCACCGAACAGGCGCCGCCCGCCTCGGTGACCATCTCCGCGACCCGCAGCCGGTGAAACTCGCGCGGTGGCGTCACCGGCCAGCGACCTCAGGCGCAACGGGCTCAGGTACAGCGATCTCAGGAACCGGCGAGACCACCGGCAGGCGGCCGTCCCGGACCGCCGCGTCGATGCTGGCCCGCAGGCTGGCGCAGCCGTCGATGAGCGCGGTCGGCTGCCCCCCGGCCACCCGCGCGGCGAACTCCGCGCAGGCCCGGACCGCGTCCGCGGTCCACTGCACGCTGGTCTGCTGCGGGCTGAACTTGGCGGCCAGCACGACCGCCGCGCACCGCGCGCACTGGACCTCGCGGGCCACCGGCCGCCGCTCATCGGCCAGCCGCCCGTCCGCGTACGGCGAGGAGGGCATGGTCAGCCGGCCTCGGCGGGCTGCCCGGCCGCCTCGGCCGGCTGGGCGGCGGCCTCGGCGGCCTCGGCGGGCTGGGCGGCCAGGTTCTGCGCTATCTCGGCTTCCCACGCGACGACCGCGCGGGTGGTGTCCACCTCGAACTCGTACCGCGCGGTCATGTCCGGCTGCACGTCCGCGACGTCCACGTAGAACTGCTCATACCAGCGGCGCAACTGGTAGACCGGGCCGTCCTCGGCGCACAGCAGCGGGTTGTCCACCCGGCTCTTGTGCAGCCAGACATCCACGTCCTGCTGGAAGCCGAGCCCGACGAACTTGGCGAACTTGGCCGCCACCTTGCTGGCGTGCTCGTCGGACAGCCCCGGCGGCCGCTTCACGATCACGCCCCACTGCAGCAGGAACGAGTTCGGGGTGACCGGGTAGTGGCAGTTGATCAGCACGCTCTCCATGGTCATCCCGTGGTAGTCGTGCTCCAGGTAGTTGATCATGTAGGCCGGCCCGTAGTAGGACGCCTCGGAGCGCAGCGTGGTGTCTCCGCCGGAGGCGTAGTTCGAGCCGTCCGGCACGTCGGCCCGGGACCGGGTGCGCAGGTACTGCGTGGCGATATGTCCCTCGAACACGTTCTTGAAGTAGGTCGGCAGCGCGAAGTGGATGTAGAAGAAGTGCGCCATGTCCACCACGTTGTCGATGACCTCGCGGCAGTTCGCCCCCTCGACCAGGATCGTGTCCCAGGTCCAGCCGCTCCACTCGGCCGAGGCAGCCCCCTCGATGACCGGGATGGTGACATGGTCCGGCGGCGCGCTGCCCTGTGGATCGTTCCAGACGAACAGGTGCCCGTTGCGCTCCAGCGTGGTCCACGACCGGGTGCGCGCCGCGGGCGGCACCCGCCGCGCATACGGGATCCGCGCGCACCGGCCATCCGCGCCCCAGTTCCAGCCGTGGAACGGGCAGACCACCACGTCGCCGTTGATCTCGCCACGGCTGAGGTCCCCGCCCATGTGCCGGCAGTACGCATCGAGGATGTGCAGCGCACCGGCCGAATCCGCGAACACCACCAATTTCGTGCCGAACGCCAGTACCGCGTGCGGGCCGCCGGTCCGGAACCTGTCGGCTAGTCCTAGGCAGTGCCAGCCGCGGGCGAACCGGGCTGGCGGTGTGCCCGGAACGATGGTCCGGATGCCGTCCCCGTCGTTCATCAGCACTCCTCCACGGTCGCTGCCTTACTAATAGACTAGAACATGTTCTAGTCTGGTGGCGATGGGTGGGCCAGCAGGCAGGCGATCGGAGGATGGTCCGGGTGAGCGAGAACGTCGGGCAGGCGGTGGTCGCCGGGGTCGCTGACCTGCTGCCGGTGCTGCGGGACCGGGCGCAGGAGACCGAGGACCACCGGGTCGTGCCGGCCGAGTCGATCAAAGCCCTGGCCGAGACCGGGTTCTTCAGGCTGCTCCAGCCGTCCCGGTTCGGCGGCTTCGAGGCCGACCCGGTCACGTTCCTGACCGCGGTCCGGATGATCGCTAGCGCGTGCGGCTCAACCGGCTGGGTCTCCTCGGTGCTCGGCGTGCACCCCTGGCAGCTCGCACTGTTCCCGGACCAGGCCCAGCAGGAGGTGTGGGCGGACGACCCGAACACCCGGATCTCGTCGTCCTACGCGCCGACCGGGAAGCCGCGGGCCACCGACGGTGGGCACCGGCTGAGCGGCCGGTGGAGCTTCTCCTCCGGCTGCGACCACGCCAGCTGGGTGCTGCTCGGCGGCATCACGGCGGACAGCGACGGGAACCCGGCGGACTTCCGCACGTTTCTGCTGCCGGCCAGCGACTACACCGTCGACGACGTGTGGGACACGGTCGGGCTGCGCGGCACCGGCAGCAACGACATCGTGGTGGACGACGTGTTCGTGCCGGAGCACCGCTCGCTCAGCTTCACCGACGTGTTCAAGTGCGTCTGCCCGGGCCAGCAGGTCAACGCGGCGGCGCTGTACCGGCTGCCCTACGGCTCGCTGTTCTCCTACTCGATCACCACGCCGATCATCGGCATGGGGATGGGCGCCTACGCCGCGCACGTGGCCTACCAGCAGGACCGGGTGCGCGCGTCCTACGTCGGCCAGAAGGCGGCCGAGGACCCGCACTCCCAGGTCCGGGTGGCCGAGGCGGCGGCCGAACTGGACGCCGCATGGCTGGCCCTGGAGCGGAACATGGCCGAGCTGATGGCCTGCGCCCGCGCAGGTGAGAAGATCCCGCTGCCGCTGCGGCTGCGGGTCCGCCGGGACCAGGTGCTCGGCACCGGCCAGGCGATCAGCGCGGTGGACCTGCTATTCGAGAACTCCGGCGGCCGCGCGCTCAAACTGGGCACGCCGATCCAGCGGTTCTGGCGGGACGCGCACGCCGGCCGGGTACACGCGATCAACGACCCGGAACGGGCGCTGTCCATGTACGGCCGCGGCGAGTTCGGCCTGCGCATCCAGCCCGACGGCATGATCTGAGGGCAGCCGGATGACCGAGCCCGCCGAGACCAGCCGGTTCGCCGACGCGGCCGGGATGCGGCTGCATTACCACGAGGCGGGCCCGGCTGACCCGGACGGCCCGCCCGTGGTGCTGCTGCACGGCGGCGGACCGGGCGCGTCCGGGTGGAGCAACTTCGGCCGCAACCTGCCGGTGTTCGCCGGGCGGTTCCGCACCCTGCTGGTCGACCAGCCCGGCTTCGGCCAGTCCGACCGGCCCCCGGTGACCGGCAACTACTTCACGTTCGCCGCCGACGCACTGGCCGTCCTGCTCAAGACGCTGGGCATCGAGCGGGTGCACCTGCTCGGCAACTCGCTGGGCGGCGGCACCGCGGTCCGGTTCGCGCTGAACTACCCGGACCGCGCGGGCCGGCTGGTGCTGATGGCCCCGGGCGGGCTCAGCCTGAACGTGTTCTCCCCGGACCCGACCGAGGGCATCAAGCGGCTGTCCCGGTTCGCCGCCGCGCCCGGGCCGAGCCGGGACAAGATGGCCGCGTTCCTGTCCATCATGGTGCACGACCAGCGGCTGGTCACCGACGAGCTGATCGACGAGCGGTTCGCCGCGGCCAGCGATCCGGCCGCGCTGGCCGCGATGGCCTCGCTGGGCGCCTCGTTCTTCGACCCGGCCACCGCCGAGGACGGCCTGCTCTGGCGGGAAGCGCACCGGCTCGCGCCAGCGCGTGCTGCTGATCTGGGGCCGGGAGGACCGGATCAACCCGCTGGACGGCGCGCTGGTCGCGCTCAAGGTGATCCGCCGGGCCCAGCTGCACGTGTTCGGCGGCTGCGGGCACTGGGCCCAGCTGGAGAAGTTCGACGAGTTCAACCGGCTGGCGATCAGCTTCCTGGAAGGGGATACGCCATGACGCCGATCCAGTCCCTCGGCTACCTCCGCATCGAAGCCACCGACATCGGCGCCTGGCGGGCGTTCGGCATAAAAATGCTCGGGCTGGTGGAGGGCCGCGGGCCGGAACAGCAGGCGCTGTACCTGCGGATGGATGAGTTCCCGGCCCGGCTGGTCATCGTTCCGGGGGAGCAGGACCGGCTGCTCGCCGCGGGCTGGGAGGTGCCGGACGAGGGCGCGCTGCGTGAGCTGGGCGCCGCGCTCGACGCGGCCGGCGTCGCGGTCAAGGTAGGTACCGCCGCCGAGCTGGCCGAGCGCCGGGTCGGCGCGCTGCTCCGCTTCGAGGACCCGGCGGGCAACCCGCTGGAGGCGTTCAGCGGCGCCGCGCTGGAGGCGCGGCCCGCGGTCAGCCCGTACGGGAACCGGTTCGTCACCGGGACGATGGGCCTGGGCCACGTGGTGCTGCCCGGCCCTCGAAGAGGAGCCCGCCCTGCGCTTCTACACCGACGTGCTCGGCTTCCGGCTGCGCGACTCGATGCGGATGGCGCCGGAACTGTTCGGCCGGCCGGCCGGCGGGCCGCCGCTGTGGATGCGCTTCCTGGGCTGCAACCCGCGGCACCACTCGCTCGCGCTGGCCCCGTTCGCCGCCGAGTCCGGCATCGTGCACGTGATGATGGAGGTGGCCACGCTGGACGACGTGGGCCGGGCCATGGACCGGTGCGCCCGGCGCGGCGCCCCGCCGTCCGCCACCCTGGGCCGGCACGCCAATGACCTGATGGTGTCGTTCTACGCGCGTACCCCGGGCGGGTTCGACATCGAGTACGGAACCGACGGCCTGGTGGTGGACGATGCCACCTGGGTCAGCCGGGAGACCACCGCGATCAGCCTGTGGGGGCACAGCTGGACGGCCCCGGGCACATGACGGTCCGGGCCGGCCTCACCCCGGTGGCGCGCGATCCGGACCCAGCCCGGTTCCGGCAGGTGCTCGGGCACTTCTGCACCGGGGTGACCGTGATCACCACGGCCGACCAGGCCGGGCCGGCCGGCTTCGCCTGCCAGTCGTTTGCCGCGCTGTCGCTGGACCCGCCGCTGGTGCTGTTCTGCCCATCCCGCACGTCGGCCACCTGGCCGCGGATCGAGCAGGCCGGGCACTTCTGCGCCAACGTGCTGGCGGGCGGGCAGCGTGAGCTGGCCCGGGTGTTCGGCACCAGCGGGGTGGACAAGTTCGCCGGGCTGCGCTGGTCGCCGTGCTCGTCCGGGGCGCCGGTGCTGGACGGCGTGCTCACCTGGGCCGGCTGCACGGTCGAGATGGTGCACGAGGCCGGGGACCATTTCGTGGTGCTGGGCCGGGTGGTGGAGCTGGGCGAGTGCGTACCGGGCCAGCCGCTGCTGTTCTACCGCGGCCGGTTCGCCAGCACCCCAGCCCGGGCCGTGGACGATCCACCGGAACTGGTGGACACGCTGCTGGCCTGGCCGCGGCACAACGACTGGATGTGACCGGCCGGGTGAGGACAGTACGCTGCTCGGCATGCTCGATGACTACCAGCCGGAAGGTGCGGCCGAGACCGCCGACGTGGCACGGACCCGCGCGCTGACCGAGTCCGAGCCGAACCCGTGGCTGCGCACGCTGCCGCTGCACGTCACCGCGTCGGCGCTGATCGTGCATCCGGACAGCGGCCGGGTGCTGCTCCGCTGGCACCGCCGCCAGCAGGCCTGGCTGCAGGTGGGTGGGCATGGTGATCCGGGCGAGACCGACCCGCTCGGCATCGCGCTGCGTGAGGCCGAGGAGGAGACCGGCCTGACCGACCTGGTGCCCTGGCCGGACGCCCGGATCAGGCACGTCGCGGTGGTCGGTGTCCCGGAGGGCCGCGGCGAGCCCGCCCACGAGCACGCGGACGTGCGGTTCCTGCTGGCCACCCGGACCCCGGACGCGGTGGTGCCGGAAGGGCCGGACGCGCCGCTGCGCTGGCTGTCGGTGGCCGACGCCGAG
Organism: uncultured Actinomycetes bacterium; assembly: GCA_963814645.1. GTDB lineage: Bacteria > Actinomycetota > Actinomycetes > Streptosporangiales > Streptosporangiaceae > RYN-230. The sequence continues at coordinate 209,874 of CAWFDX010000002.1, forward strand.
GCACTGACCACCGAGGCGAACCTGCTCGAGACGCTGGCCCGGGCCAGGCGGTCGCTGGCCGGGCGCGGCTGAGCCGTGGACGTCTGGGCATAGTTAAGCCGTCTGTGACTCCGTGAGACTGTTTGCCCGGCGGCTACGTCACCGGCAACCCCGCCGCCGACCTGCGGACCCAGCTGACCGCGATCTTGCGGTTCAACCAGATCTGGGCGCAGTACATCCCCACCCTCAACGCGGCCGGCAGCCCGGCCCAGGCCGCCGACATCTACGTCACCGACTTCGAGCGGGCCGGCATCCCGGCCTACAGCCGCCGCGAAGCCGCCGCCGAGGCGGTGGCCACCGCCTGTGGTCTGTGACCCGCGCCCGCGGCCGGTTAACCGGCCCCGTCGGTGCCGGGCGCTGGCCGGGGGGCGAGCCCGCGTACTGCCGCGCCGGCCAGTTGTGCGCCCAGCCCGGCCGGGAACGTGACCGGCTCGCCCGGCGTGGCGAACACCACCCGGGGCAGCACCTGGCCGTGGATCGCGCCCACGATCAGCGCGCTGGCCGCCTCGACGTCAGCCGCCGGGTCGATCCGGCCCAGCCGCTGCTCGGCCAGCAGGTACCTGGTCAGCAGGTCGGGCAGCCCGGCCGGGCCGTCCTCCGCTGATCTGGGCTCGGCGGGTCCATCGTCCGCGCCGGAGGTGCCGAACGCGGCGCCGCCGCCGACCATGGCGTGAAACCGGCTGAGCACCTTGGGCTGGGCCAGCAGCCCGGCGAACGCGGGCACCACCCGGATCAGCACGGCCAGGCCGCGGTCGATGAACGAGGCCAGGTTCTCCGCCACGGTGCCGGTGCCCGGCTCCGGGGCCAGCCGCGGCGCCTCGCTCATCACCCGCGCGACGTGCGCCAGCAGGGCCTGCGCCAGCAGGTCTTCCTTGTCCTCGAAGTAGTTGTACAGCGCGCCGTCGGCCACCTGGGCTTCCCGGGCGATGTCCCGGACGGCCAGCCCGGCGCTGCCGCGCTGGTCGATCAGCCGCGCGGCGGTGGCGATCAGGTGTTCGCGGAGGTTCTCCCCGTCGCGGTCGCGGAGCACGGCCGGTTTCCTAGGTGACATCGCGGTTGAGTGTAGTGAGCACCGCGGCCAGCACCCGCAGATGATCACGGGCGCACCGCCCCGGACGGAAGCTGGTCGCCTCCAGCAGCGCGGTCCGGCCGAACCGCCTGGTCAGCCCACGCACCTCAACCCGCGCCATGGCGCTCCCTCGGTGAACGCTGTTTATGAACCCTAGTTCATGAAACAACGTTCACGCCAGCGGTCCTTCGTGATCAACCGATTGGTGTTGCCAGAGCAGCAGTGATCGGTTGATCACGAGCCGGGAGGAGCGCCGCCGGGCAGCCGCCAGCTCGTGATCATGAGTTTGGTGTCGTCCCAGCGACACTGAAGTCATGATCACGAATTAGTGGTGGCGGGGGGCGCCGCGGTGGTCGGCGGGGTAGTGGCCGCGCTGCCGGGCCAGCCGGGTCAGCAGGTCGTTGGCCCGGGCGGCGTCAGTGCCGATGGACCGGCGCTCGATGGAAGTCAACCGGCAGACCAGTTGCCAGTCGTTGCGCTCCGGGCGGCCGTCCACGTGGCTGAGCCGGTACATGACCGTGCCGTCGGCGCGCACCGCCCAGGTCCAGGACAACTGTCCTAAGGCGCTGGTGTAGCTGGTCTCGATATGGCCGATCTCGCGCGCGCTGAAGCGAGGCATGTGACATCCCCCTTGTGGGCTGACCTGATCCGATCCGGCCCCCGGTTCCGATTGGTCACACGCTGTCTCACCACGAGAACCTATAGGAAACCAGTCTAGATTAAACTGTGTATCACAAATTTGATCTCCCAAAGTGAGAAGGGAACACGGCCCGGGCTGTCGGTGCCAGTGGTGATACTGGGCAGATGCCAGTGGTGATCGGATGAGCGTGCAAGACGCGGCGGACATGCTGCGCCGCCGGATCGGGGCGTCGATCTTCGAGCGGGTGGCCGGCACTGAGGGGCCGCACCGCCGGACGGTGATTCACCAGCCCGGCGGCGAGCGGTGGTTCGCCGCGGACCGGCCGATCCGGCGGGTGCACGGCGACTCGGCCATGTTCATCGGCGGCATCCGCGCGCTGCTGCTGCAATCGCTGCACCCGCTGGCCATGGCCGCGGTTACGGCCCATTCCGGGTACCAGGGTGATCCCTGGGGGCGGCTGCAGCGGACCAGCTACTTCCTGGCCGTGACCACGTTCGGCCGGGCCGGCGACGCCCAGGAAACGATCAAGAGGGTCAGGAACATCCACCGCCGGGTGACTGGCGTCGCGCCGGACGGCCGCCCGTACGCGGCGTCCGATCCGCACTTGCTGACCTGGGTGCACATCGCCGAGGCGGACAGCTTCCTGCGCGCGCACAGCCGGTTCGGCGCGCAGCCGCTGGACCAGGCCGGCCGGGACGGCTACGTGGCCGACATGGCCCGGATCGCGGTCGAGCTGGGCGTGCCCGACCCGCCGCGCACCGAGGCCGAGCTGGCCGACCGGATCCGCCAGTACCGGCCCGAGCTGCGCGGCACCGCGCAGTCCCGCGCCGCGGCCCGGTTCCTGCTGCTCAACCCGCCACTCCCGGTCATCGCCCGGGCGCCGTACGGATTGCTCGCCGCGGCCGCCACCTCGCTGCTGCCCGGCTGGGCCCGGCGGCCGCTCTACCTGCCCCGGCTGCCGCTCACCGAGGCCGCGCTGGTCCGCCCGGCCGGGCACGCGGTCATCCACGGCATCCGCTGGGCGACCGGCTGACCGCCAGCCCGGCAGCTCAGTCCAGCAACGCGGCCGCGATCCGGGCCACGTGCCCGGCGGGCGGGCCGAACAACAGGGCCGCTGCGTGCGCCCGCTTCAGGTAGCGGTGCGCGTCGTGCTCCCAGGTCACCCCGATCGCGCCGTGCAGCTGGATCATCTCGCCCGCGGCGGCGGTCAGGGCCTCCGCGCAGTAGGCGTGCGCCGCCGCGGCCCGCAGCGCAAAGTCCGCCGCGTCGGCCGCCGCGGCGGCCGCGTAGGACAGCGACCGGGCCGACTCGGCCAGCACGTACAGGTCGGCCATCCGGTGCTGCAGGGCCTGGAAGCTGCCGATGGCCCGGCCGAACTGCACCCGGGTCAGCGTGTACCCGACCGTCTGCGCCAGCGCCTGCCGCGCCGCGCCCACCTGCTCCGCGCTCAGCGCGACGCAGGCCAGATCCCGGGCGCGGGCCAGCGCCGCGGCCGGCACCCGTCCCGATCCGCTGCCCAACCGCCCCAGTCAGCCGAACGCTAGTCACCCGCAGACTCATATCCATCGCGATCCCGGCCGTCCGGGCTACTCCGTCCTGGTGCGGGTCCACCTCGAACAGCCCGATGCCGTCCGGGGTGCCGGCCGCGACCAGCAGCAGACCGGCGGTGTCGCCGTACAGCACGTAGTGCGCTTCGCCGTGCAGCCGCCACCCGCTGGCCGCCGCCGCGGCGGTGCAGGCGGCCTCGGCCGGGTCCCAGTGCCCGGCCGGGCCGGCCCAGGCCACCGCGGCCAGTACCGAGCCGTCCGCGATCCCGGGCAGCAGCCGCTGGCAGGCGTCGTCGTCTCCGCTGGCCAGCAGCAGCTGCCCGGCCAGCACGGCCGAGCCGAGCAGCGGGGTGGGGACGAGGTCACGGCCGAGTTCCTCGGCCACGATGTGCGTTTCCACCGGCCCGGCGCCCGCGCCGCCGTACCGCTCGGGCAGGGCCAGCCCGGCCACCCCGATCTCCTGGCACAACCGCCGCCACAGCCCCGGGTCGTACCCCGGGCCGTCGTCGCCGGCTGGTTCCTTGTGCCGGGCCAGCAGGCCGCGCACCGCGTCGCGGAGCGCGCGCTGCTCGGCGGTCTGGTCGATCCCCGCGCCGAGATCCATCACCCGCCCCCCGTCACGGCAGCCAGCACCACGGCCCGGTGCTCGGCCTGGCTGCCCCAGGCCGGGACCAGCGCGCGCACCTTGGCCAGCCACAAGCTGAGATCGTGTTCCTCGGTGTAGCCGATCGCCCCGTGCACCTGCAGCGCGGTCCTGGCCGCCCGGTACGCCGCGTCGGCGCAGGCCACCTTGGCTGCGGACACGTCCCGGCGGGCCGTGTTGCCGTTGCCGGCCACCCCGACCGTGACGGCGGCCGCGTCCAGCAGCGGCTGGGCGAACTCCAGCCCGATGGCCACGTCGGCCAGCTGATGCTTGACCGCCTGGAACGCGCCGATCGGCCGGCCGAACTGGGCCCGCTGCGTGGCGTGCCGCACGCTGGCCTCCAGCAGCGCGCGGCCCGCGCCAAGCAACTGGGCCGCGCTGGCCAGCGTGCCGAGCAGCACGGCCCGGCCGGCCGGGCCGGCCGTCGCGGCGCAGTCGGCCAGCCGCTCGGCTGGCTGCGCCTCGGCCAGCCAGCGGGTCGCGTCCACCGAGCGGTGCTGGGTTCCGGGGCTGGCCAGCCAGACCGAGCCGGCCGAGACCAGCAGCACCAGGCCGGCCGCGTCCGCGTCCACCGCGTACGGCAGCCGGGGCGGCACGGCCAGCGTGCCGACCAGCTCACCGGCCGCCAGCGCAGCCAGCCAGCCGGTGCACTGGCTGGCCAGGTCCGGCTCGGCGCGGTCCGCCGCCGCCAGCCCGGCCAGCAGCACCGGGACCGCGGCCAGCGACTCGGCCACCGGTCCCGGCACCGCGTGATGCCCCAGCTCCTGGCACGCGACGACCAGGTCGAGCGGGCTGGCCCCGGCACCGCCGTGGCGCTCCGGCACGGCCAGCCCGGTGACGCCGAGCCCGGCCAGCTGCCGCCACACCGCCAGGCCGGGTGCCCGGTCCCCGGCCGCCCAGTCCCGGGCCGCGCCCGGCAGGTCGGCCGCGCCGAGCAGCTCGTGCAGCCCCGCGCCGAACTGCTCCTGCTCGGCCGACCGGCCCAGCCCCGGCTCGCCGCGCAGCACGGCCGGCTCGCTCACCGCGGCAGGCCGAGCAGCCGCTCGGCGATCACCGTGCGCTGGATCTCGTTGGTCCCCGCGTAGATCGTCCCGGCCAGCGCGAACAGATAGCCATCCAGCCAGCGGCCGTCCTCGCCGGGCAGGTCGCGGCGTTCCGCCCGCGGGCCGAGCAGGTCCAGCGCGGTCTCGTGCAGCGCCACGTCGAGCTCGGACCAGAACACCTTGCCCAGGCTGGATTCCGCGCCCAGCCGGCCGCCCGCGGCCAGCCGCTGAGCCACGCCGAGGGTGTGCAGCTGGTAGGCCCGGGCGCCGATCCAGGCGTCGGCCACCCGGTCGCGCAGCCCGGTGTCGGCCGGGTCCGCGGTCCGCTGCCACAGCTCAGCCAGCCGCCCGGCCGCGGCACAGAACCGGCCCGGGCTGCGCAGCGACAGGCCGCGCTCGTGGCTGGCCGTGCTCATCGCGACCCGCCAGCCCTCGCCCGGCGTGCCGATCACATCGGCGTCCGGCACGAACACGCCGTCCAGGAAGATCTCGGCGAACCCGGTGCCGCCGCCGAGCTGGCGGATCGGCCGCACCGTCACCCCGTCCGCGCGCAGGTCGAACATCAGGTAGGTCAGGCCGCGATGCCGCTCCGCGCCAGGTTCACTGCGGAACAAGCCGAAAGCCTTGTCGGCGAACGCGGCCCGGCTGCTCCACGTCTTGCTGCCGGTCAGCCGCCAGCCTCCCACGACCGGTTCGGCGCGAGCCCGGATCGCGGCCAGGTCGCTGCCCGCCTCCGGCTCCGACCAGGCCTGCGCCCAGACGTCGTCGGCCCGGGCCATCCGGGGCAGCAGCCGGTCCCGCTGCTCCGGCGTGCCGTGCGCGAACAACGTCGGCGCCAGCAGGAACAGGCCGTTCTGGCCGACCCGGACCGGGCCGCCCGCCGCGTGGTACTCCTCCTCGAACACCAGCCAGTCCAGCAGCGGCAGATCCCGGCCGCCGTACTCAGCCGGCCAGGACACCACGGCCAGCCGGGCCGCGAACAGTTCCCGCTCCCAGTCCCGGTGCCGCTCGAACCCCTCGGCCGTGTCCACCGACGGCAGCGGCGTGGCCGGCACGTGCCCGGCCAGCCAGTCCCGCACCTCGGCCCGGAAGCTCACTGGTTTGCCTGCTTCATGCTCCGGGCGTCCTGGCCGGCCAGCGAGTCGCCGGCCGTCTCGGCGTTGTGCGCGTGCGCCAGATGGTGCAGGCCGAACACGCTGTCCATGCCTGCCCGCATGCCCATCTGGTCCTCGCACTGGTTGACCGCCCGCTTGGCCAGCATCAGGCCGAACGCCGGCATGGTGGCGATCTGGTCAGCCAGCGCGAACGTCGCCGTGGCCAGGTCGCCGCGCGGCACGACCCGGTTCACCATGCCGGCCTGATAGGCGCGGTCCGCGCCGAACCGCTCCCCGGTGAACAGCACTTCCTTGGCGAACCGGGGGCCGAGCAGCCACGGGTGCGCGAAGTACTCCACGCCCGGGATGCCCATCCGGACCACCGGGTCGGCGAAGAAACTGTCGTCGGCCGCGATGATCAGGTCGCAGCACCAGGCCAGCATCAGCCCGCCCGCGATGCACGCGCCCTGCACCATCGCGATGGTGGGTTTGGGCAGCTCCCGCCAGCGGCGGCACATGCCCAGGTAGACCTCCATCTCCCGGGCGTACCTGGCGTCCGCCCCGGCCTTGCCGACGTGATCCCACCAGATGACCGCGTGCCGGTCGAACGACTGGTCCACGTCCCGCTCCGGGGTGCCGATGTCGTGCCCGGCGCTGAAGTGATCGCCCGCGCCGGCCAGCACGATCACCTTGGCCTCGTCGTCGTTCACCGCCCGGGTGAACGCCGCGTCCAGCGCGTAGGTCATCGCGGAGTTCTGCGCGTTCCGGTAGCGCGGCCGGTTCATCGTGACCACGGCGACCGGCCCGCGCCGCTCGTAGCGAACCGGCTCGTCAGGTTCGGTCATCCGGCTTCCTTCCTGAGCAGCCGCTTCAGCGTCTTGCCCGCGGCGTTCCGCGGCAGCGCCGAGCAGAACTCCACGTACCTGGGCACCTTGTAGTTGGCCAGCCGTTGCCGGCAGTACACCAGTACCTGCAACGTGTCCAGGGCGTAGCCCGGCCGGGTGACCACGAACGCCTTGCCCACCTCACCCAGCCGGTCGTCCGGCACCCCGATCACCGCCGACTCGGCCACCCCGTCCAGCCGGGCCAGCGCCTGCTCCACTTCGGCCGGGTAGACGTTGAACCCGCCGCACACGTACATGTCCTTGAGCCGGTCGGTGATGGTCAGGTAGCCGCCCTCGTCGAGGTGGCCGATGTCGCCGGTGTGCAGCCAGCCGCCGGAGTCGATGGCCTCCTTGGTCGCGGCCGGGTCGTCCAGGTAGCCGGCCATCAGGTTCGGCCCGCGGAGCAGGATCTCGCCCGGCTCGCCCGGCCGGGCCCAGCCTTGCCTGTCCGGTCCGGCCACCCGGACCTCGAACCCGGCTGCGGCCCGGCCCGAGGTGCGGGCCACCGTCTCCGGGTCGTCGCCCGGCCGGCACATGGTGGCCACCACTGCCTCAGTCAGCCCGTACGCGGTGAGTACGGTGCCGAAGCTCAGTTCCTGGCGCATCCGCTCAACCAGCGCCACCGGCACGATGGCTGCGCCGGTGACCGCGAGCCGCAGGCTGGACAGGTCGTATTGGCCGCGGTCCGGGTGGTCCAGGATCGTCTGGTACAGCGTGGGCGCGCCAGGCAGCACGGTGATCGACTCCGCCTCGATCAGCCGCATCGCCTCGCCCGCGTCGAACACCGGCTGGGGCACGATGGCCGCCCCGGTCAGCAGGCAGGCCAGGATGCCCGCCTTGTAGCCGAAGCTGTGGAAGAACGGGTTGATCACCAGGTACCGGTCCGCGCGGCTCAGCCCGCCGCAGTCGGCCCAGGCCGCGGCCACGCCGAGCGCCTGCCGGTGGCTGCTCATCGCGCCCTTGCTCTGCCCGGTGGTGCCCGAGGTGAACAGGATGTCGCTGATCTGGTCCGGCCGCACCACCGCCGCCCGGGCCGCGGCCTCGGCTGCCGGGGTACCGGCCGCGCCGGTCAGGAACTCCACCCACTCGACGGTGCTAACCCGGGGGGACGACCCCCCGGAACCCCCCGATCGCCGCTCCGCGCCGAGGCCGACGGGGTCGGCCGGCGGCCCCTTCTCGACCGGAACACGAACAACCAAATCCAGCTGGGCTAATGATGGCGCCGTACTGGCGTTCAAAATGCTGGGGGTTTCGCGGACCGCGGCCCGCAGCTCGGCGAGCCGGTCGGTGCCGAGGAAGCGGCCCGCGACGAACAGCGCCCGGGCGCCGCTGCGGCTGATCACGTCGAGCGCCTCATGGCCGGTGAACCGGGTGCTGACCGGGACCAGCGTGCCGCCGCCGCCGAGCGCGCCGAGCGCGGCCAGCACCCAGTGGTGCGTGTTCGGCGACCACACGGCCACCCGGTCGCCCGGTCCGACCCCGGCCGCGATCAGCGCCCGGCTGACCCCGGTGGCCTGCTCGTGCAGTTCGCGCCAGCTGAGCCGCGGGCCGCCCGGCTCGGCCAGCGCGGGCGCATCGCCGTACTCCGCGGCCGCGCGGGCCAGTGCCGCCGGGATGGTGGTCAGCTCCACCAGGCGCCTCCCGAGCCCCTCTAGCAAGCAAGTGCTTGGTAGGCTGAGCCTACTTGCGGGCACAGCCGCTGGCCAACCGCGTGGGCCGAGGGAGCCGCCAGTGCAGGTCAACTCCGCGCAGGTCACCTCCGCGGACGAGGAGTTCCGGCGTACCGTGGCGCGGTGGCTGGCCGAGCAGCTGGCCGGCGAGTTCGCCGGGCTGCGCGGGGCCGGCGGCCCGGGCCGCGAGCACGAGGCCCATGCCGGGCGGGTGGCCTGGAACCGGCAGCTGGCCGCGGCCGGGTGGACCTGCCTGGGCTGGCCGGCCGAGCATGGCGGGCGCGGGGCCACGCTGGCCCAGCAGGTCATCTTCCACGAGGAGTACGCCCGGGCCGGCGGCCCGGCCCGGGTCGGCTACCTGGGCGAGGAGCTGCTCGGGCCGACGCTGATCGCCTTCGGCACGGCCGAGCAGCAGCAGCGGTTCCTGCCGCCGATCCGGGCGGTGACCGAGCTGTGGTGCCAGGGCTACTCGGAACCGGGCGCGGGTTCCGACCTGGCCTCGGTGGCCACCCGGGCGGAATTGGACGGGGATTCCTGGGTGATCACCGGGCAGAAGGTGTGGACCTCGCTGGCCGCCGACGCCGACTGGTGCTTCGTGCTGGCCCGCACCGAGCCCGGCTCACGGCGCAGCACCGGGCTGTCCTACCTGCTGGTGCCGATGCGCCAGCCCGGGGTGACGGTCCGCCCGATCCGCCAGCTGACCGGGACGTCCGAGTTCAACGAAGTGTTCTTCGACGGCGCGCGGACCGATCGGGGCCAGGTGGTCGGCGCGCCCGGCGACGGCTGGCGGGTGGCTAAGGCCACCCTGGCCATCGAGCGGGGGGTGGCCACGCTGGGCCAGCAGGTCGGCTTCCGCCGTGAGCTGGACCGGCTGCTGGAGGTGGCCCGCCGCGGCCCGGCCCGGGATGACCCGCTGCTCCGGGACCGGCTGGCCCGGGCCTGGATCGGCCTGGAGGTGATGCGCGCGCACGCGGTGCGCACGCTGGCCGCGCCCGCCGCCGAACCAGGGGCCGCTGCCTCCGTGCTCAAGCTGCTCTGGTCCCGCTGGCATCAGGAGCTGGGTGAGCTGGCCATGGACGTGCTCGGCGCGCCGTCTCTGCTGGCCCGCGGCGGCCCGTACGACCTGGACGACTGGCAGCGGCTGTTCCTGTTCAGCCGGGCCGACACCATCTATGGCGGGTCCAGCGAGATCCAGCGCAACATCATCGCTGAGCAGGCGCTCGGACTGCCCCGGCAGGCTCGCGGGTGAGCGCGCCGCCGCCGGGCGGGCCGGCCCTGCCGTTGCCCATCCCGCCGCCTGGGCGGGACCTGCTGGCCGGCAAGGTGGTCGTGATCACGGCCGCGGCCGGCACCGGCATCGGCTCGGCGGTGGCCCGGCGCTGCCTGGACGAGGGCGCCCAGGTGGTGCTCAGCGACCATCATGAGCGGCGGCTGGACAGCATCCGTGCCGAACTGGCCGAAGTGCACCGGGACCGGGTCTGGTCGCATCCGTGCGACGTCACCGCCGCGGACGGGGCGGACACGCTGGTGGCGGCCGCGGTGCGCCGGTTCGGCCGGATCGACGTGTTCATCAACAACGCTGGCCTGGGCGGCACCGCTTCGGTGCTGGAGATGACCGACGACGAGTGGCAGCGGGTGCTGGACGTCACGCTGACCGGCACGTTCCGCGGCACCCGCGCCGCGCTGCGCCAGCTGGTGGCGCAGGGGCACGGCGGGTCAGTTGTGAACAACAGCTCGGTGCTCGGCTGGCGGGCCCAGCCGGGCCAGGCGCACTACGCGGCGGCCAAGGCGGGCGTGATGGCGCTGACCCGGTGCGCGGCCCTGGACGTGGCCGGGCATGGCATCCGGGTCAACGCGGTCGCGCCCAGCCTGGCCACCCACCCGTTCCTGGCCAAGGTGACGAGCCCGGAGCTGCTCGCCGAGCTGGCCAGCCGGGAGGCGTTCGGCCGGGCCGCCGAGCCGTGGGAGGTGGCTACCGTGATCGTGTTCCTGGCCAGTGATTACGCGTCCTACCTGACCGGCGAGGTGATCTCGGTGAGCAGCCAGCACCCGTGACTTGGTATCTAGAAAACGAGAACACGTTCTAGTAGCTTTTACGGCATGAAGACCAAGGCTGCGGTGCTGTGGGGCTTGAACGAGAAGTGGCAGGTCGAGGACGTCGAACTCGACCCGCCCAAGGAGACCGAGGTCCTGGTCAAGCTCACCGCGAGCGGCCTGTGCCATTCCGACGAGCACCTGGTCACCGGGGACATCCCGATGCCGTTCCCGGTGGTCGGCGGGCACGAGGGCGCGGGCACCGTGGTCCAGGTGGGGGCCGAGGTCAAGCACGTCGCCGAGGGCGACTCGGTCGTGCTGAGCTTCCTGCCCGCCTGCGGCCGCTGCTCGTACTGCGCCCGCGGCATGCAGAACCTGTGTGATCTCGGCGCGTTCCTGATCAACGGCCCGCAGCTGGACGGCACCTACCGGTTCCACGCCCGCGGCCAGGGTCTCGGCCAGATGTGCCTGCTCGGCACGTTCTCCGAGTACACGGTCGTGCCCGGGCAGTCGGTGGTGAAGGTCGACGACGGCACCGCGCTGGACAAGGCCGCGCTGGTGGGCTGCGGCGTGACCACCGGCTACGGCAGCGCAGTGCGCACCGCCGAGGTCAAGGCGGGCGACACGGTCGTGGTCATGGGCATCGGCGGCATCGGCATCAACGCCGTGCAGGGCGCCCGGATCGCCGGCGCGCGGAACATCATCGCCATCGACCCGGTGGAGTTCAAGCGGCAGAAGGCGATGGAACTCGGCGCCACGCACACCGCGGAGAGCGTGGCCGAAGCGGGCCCGATCATCGGGCTGCTGACCCGCGGCCAGATGGCCGACGCCTTCATCATCACCACCGACACCGCCGAGGGCGACTACATCGGCCCCGCGCTGGACGTGGTGGCCAAGCGCGGCAAGGTCGTCGTCACCGCGGTCGGCCACCCGGCCGACATGCAGATGAGCGGCAACCTGTTCCTGCTGACCATGATGGAGAAGCAGATCCGCGGCTCCCTCTACGGCTCCTCCAACGCCCAGCACGACATCCCGCGGATGCTCGAGCTGTACAACAAGGGGCAGCTCAAGCTGGATGAGCTGATCACCCGGGAGTACGCGCTGGAGGATGTCAACCAGGGCTACGAGGACATGCGCAACGGCCGCAACATCCGTGGCCTGATCCGGTACTGATGGCCGCGCCAGCGGCGGCCGGGGCGGTCAGCTGGGCCACCCCGGACGGCGAGCACCCGGCGCGGCGGGCCGGCCAGCGCTCGATGGCCGCGGTTGCCGCCGGGCGCAAGGCCGACTGGCTCAGCTTGTTCGCGCCCGGCGCGCTGCTGGAAGATCCCGTCGGGCCGTCGCTGCTCGACCCGGCGGGGGCCGGGCACCGCGGCCGCGACGGGATCGGGAAGTTCTGGGACGAGCAGGTCAGCTCGGTGCGCCGGTATGAGTTCCGGGTCAGCGATTCGTTCGCCAACGGGCCGTGCTGCGCCAACATTCTCAGCCTGACCATGATCCTCGATGACGCTGGGCACAGCATGACGGTGGACTGCGTCGTCATCTACACCGTGAATGACGCCGGGCTGATCACGTCGATCCGTGCGCACTGGGAGCCGGACCGGGCGCTGGCCACGCTGCGCTAACTAGCCCTGGCTATGGCTTGCGTGCCACACCACCCCACATGGTGGCCGGTGTGGCGGTGTCCTCCGGTGCGTCCGGCCGCCACTCGGGGATCCGGACCACGCCGGGGTGGACCAGTTCCAGGCCGTCGAAGAACCGCGTCACCTCGGCATGGTTGCGCAGGTCGACCCGCTGCGACATGAGCTGGTTGAGCCGCTTGGCCATCTCGATCATCTTGTCCGCGTCTATGTCGCTGGCCGGGTGGGACAGCACCAGGTAGCTGCCGGCCGGCACCGCATCCAGCAGCTGGGCGACGATGCCAGCCGCCCCTTCGTCGTCGGTGATGAACTGCAGCACCGCCATCAGCACCACGCCGACCGGCTGGCTGAAGTCCAGCGTCCGGGCGGCTCCGCTGAGGATCCCGGCCGGGTCGCGCAGGTCGGCCTGCAGGTAGTCGGTCGCGCCCTCCGGCGAGCTGGTCAGCAGCGACCGGGCGTAATCCAGCACGAGCGGGTCATGGTCCGCGTACACCACCCGGGTCTCCGGCGCGATGGCCTGGGCCACCTCGTGCGTGTTGTCCGGGGCCGGGATGCCGGTGCCGATGTCGAGGAACTGGCGGATGCCCGCGTCCCGGGTCAGCCAGCGCACCGCCCGGGCCAGGAAGGCCCGGTTGGCCCGGGCCGACACCGGCAGGTCCGGATAGGCCGCGATGGCCTGCTCGGCGGCCTCGCGGTCGGCCGGGTAATTGGCGCTGCCGCCGAGCCAGTAGTTGTACACCCGGGCGACGTGCGCCACGTTGGTGTCGAACGCCGGCGGCTCCTGCTCCGCGGCTTGGTCTAACGACTCTCCGGTCATTCCAGCTTCCTCCTGACGTCTACTGAGCTGGCCGCTTCCGGCCCACACCGCCGACCAGCCAGACCTTCCCCGGGTCGGCGGGGTCACCCGGGCCGGGCCGCCATTGGTGCACCGGGACCAGACCTGGGTCTATCAGATCGAATCCCGTGTAGAACGCGAGAATGCCGGACCGGCTCCGCGGGTACGCGGAATAGGCTCCGGCCGTGTACCGGGCGGCGCCCGCGGCCGCCGCGTCCGGGTCGGGATCACTGCACCCGTGCGACAGCACCAGGTAGCTGCCGGGTGCGGCCACGCTGGTGAATGCGGTCACCGCCTGCTGCACGTCCGGGTCCGGGACGAAGTGCAGCACGGCGACGAACAAGATGGCCAGCGGCTGGGTTAAGTCGATCAGCCGCCGGGTGCCCGGGTGGGCCAGGATCGCGGCCGGATCACGCAGGTCCGACTGGATGACCGCGGTGCGGTCGCCGGACGTCAGCGCCTGCGCATGAGCCAGCACGGACGGGTCGTTGTCCACGTAGACCACCCGGCTGCCGGCCGCGGCGGCCTGGGCGACCTGGTGCACGTTCCCGTTGGTCGGCAGCCCGGCACCGAGATCGAGGAACTGCCGGACACCCGCCTCGGCGGCCAGGAACCGGACCGTGCGGCCGAGGAACGCCCGGTTGGCCCGGGCCACCTGGCCGATTTCTGGGGACAGCTCAGCTAACTGGCGCGCGGCGGCGCGGTCGGCGGCGAAGTTGTCCTGCCCGCCGAGCAGGTAGTCATAGATCCGGGCCGCGGTCGGCACCGCCGGGTCCACCCCGGCGGGCGCCTGGTCATCCTGGTCATCCGGCATGCGCATCACCTCACGAGTCAGCGGTACGGGCGCTGGCTGGTCTGCCTGCCCGGTCGTGCCGGCGATTTCATGTCTGGGCGCCGTGATGCTCCCGGGCGTACGCGTCGAGCCGGCTGAGTTCATCGGCGTAGATCCGGCGCAGCACCCGCGGCGCGAACGTCCGCTCGAAGAAGCCGCCGACCCCGCTGGCCCCCTGCCACGTGGTGGAGATTTGCACCTGGCAGTTATTGCCCTCCGGGGTCACCGTCCAGGTGGTCACCGACGACGACATGGTGTCCGACTCGGTGAGCACCCGGCCTGGCTCGGGCTCAGCGATCTGGTGCCGGATCTGGCGGGTGCGCCCGCCCGCGGTGAACGTGAACCGGGTGATGGTGCCTGCGCCGACGCCGCCCGACTCCACGTGGTAGTCGGAGAACGCGGGCGGCAGAAAGTGCTGATGATGCTCGCGATGGTCCGCGATGTAGCCATAGACCTCGGGCGCCGGAGCGCCCACCGTCCGCTCGGCGGACACGGAAATCGGTGCCATGCCTGCCTGTCTACCACGGACCGCGCGGCGGCTCGCGCCCTAAACTTTCCGGGCATGGACCTCAAGGACGCGACGCTCCTGCTGGCGGCCGAGTCGGCCGCGCATCCGGCCCTGGCCAGTGCCGCTCAGTCCGCCTACGACGCCCTGGCCAGTGGGCAGCCGGTCCCGTTCCAGACGCTGAGTGAGCTGATCGGCGAGGCGAGCGGCAAAGGCGTGCTGCGGGACCTGCGGCGCAAGTACAGCGCGACCGCGTTCGAGGCCATCGTGTTCCCGATCTGCCGGGAGATCGACCGGCAGAAACCGGTGCCGCCGCGCCGCCGCGGCCGGCCCGGATCCACTCATGGACCCGGGCTGGCGCGTCTAGTCAGGCGGTCATGTCGAAGACGCCGACCACCTTGCGCGGGCGGATCCGGACCACCAGTTCACCCGGCACCCCGTTGCGCTGGCCGAACTCCGCGGCCCGCTCGGGACCCATATACCTGGCCGCAATCGCGGTCGCGGTGCGGACCAGCTCAGCCGGATCCTCGGACAGCTCGGCCACCCCCTGCACCTGGACGAACGCATAGGGCGGCTGCTCCAGGTCGACGCAGATGGCGGTGCGCGGGTCGCGGGCCAGCGCCCGGCCCTTGGCCGTGTCCTTGCCGGTGTTGAACACCAGCTCGTCACCGTCCAGGACGAACCAGACCGGCGCGACCAGCGGCTGCCCGCTGGCCGCGGTGTAGCTCAGCTTTCCGGTCCTGGTGCCCTCGGTGAGGAACGCGTGTACCCGCGGGTCGGAGAATGACAGCACCCGGCCCAGTCTAGGTTGGCCGGGTGGCTGAGCCCGTCACTCAGATCGGGTCCCAGGGGACGGACTCGTAGATCTCGCCGACCGCCTTGGCCAGGGCCGCCGAGCCGGGCAGTTGCACCGGGCCGATCCAGCCGACCGGCGCGACGCCGTGCGAGTTGGTGACGATCGCCGCGCGCTGCGACGGCAGGTCGGCCAGCCGGACCGGGGCGCGCCGGGTGGGCAGGCCCGCGCCGGCCAGCCGCGGTTCCACCAGCTGCCAGGTGATGCCGGCCAGGCAGGGCGCGTCCGGCCAGGTGAGCACGCCGCCGTCGGAGAACGCGATGTTGGTGATCGCGCCCTCGGCGACGATCCCGTCCGGCCCGGTGAGCAGCGCGTCGTCGAAGCCCTCGCGCACCGCGGCCCGGCCGTAGTAAGCCTGGCCGACATCCCCGGTGTGCTTGATGTGCGGGACCGGGCGCTGGTAGGCGACCGGCATCAGCCGCTGCGGGTCCGCGGCCAGCTGCGCGGGCGGCCGGACGGTGACCATGATGGCGGGATCCGGGTCGGCCGCCGGCCAGTAGACGATGACCCGCACCGACGCGTCCTGGATGTCGCCGAGTGCGTGCCGGATGTGCGCCCGGACCTGGCCGCCGTCCAGGCCGCGGCCGAATAGTTCCTGGGTGGCCGCGTCCAGCCGGGCCAGGTGCAGCGCCAGGCCGCGGGTCCGGGCCGACCGGACCTGCATGGCGGTGAAGTGCCCGTACGGCCCCAGTACGTAGTCCCGCAGCTGCTCAGCGGTCGCGGTGCTCCCGTTGACGTCGACCCGTATCGGTGTACCTGGCATGGTCCTACGTTAATCGCGATCCGGTCAGACCCGCTCGATGATCGTCGCGGTGGACATGGCCCCGCCCGCGCACATGGTGACCAGCGCGACAGCGGCGTTACGCCGCTCGAGCTCGTGCAGCGCGCTGGTGATCAGCCGGGCGCCGGTGCTGCCGACCGGGTGGCCGAGTGCGATCGCGCCGCCGTTGACGTTCACCCGCTCCGGATCCGGCTGGTGCACCCGCTGCCAGGACAGCACCACCGACGCGAACGCCTCGTTCACCTCGAACAGGTCGATGTCGCCGATCGCCATCCCGGCGCTGGCCAGCACCCGCTCGGTCGCCGCCACCGGCCCGTCCAGGTGGTAGTACGGCTCCGCGCCGATCAGGCACTGGGCCAGGATCCGGGCCCGTGGCCGCAGGCCCAGCTGGCTGGCCCGGTCCGCGTCCAGCAGCAGCACGGCGGCAGCGCCGTCGGAGATCTGCGACGAGGTGCCCGCGGTGTGCAGCCCGCCGTCCAGCACCGGGCGCAGCCGGGCCAGCCCCTCGGCGCTGGTCTCCCGCAGGCCCTGGTCCCGGTCCACTACCCGGGTCTCCCCGGTCGGCTTGCCGTCGCCGTCCAGCACCGGGGCCTTGACCGGCAGCACCTCCTGCTCGAACCAGCCCTGCGACCAGGCGCGGGCGGCCCGCGTCTGCGAGCGCAGCCCGAACTCGTCCAGGTCCGCCCGGGTCAGCCCGCGCCGCTCGGCGATCCGCTCCGCCGCGACGAACTGGCTCGGCATGTCGATGTCCCACGACGCGGGCCGGGGCGTGCCGACGCCGGTGCCCCGGTTCGCGCCGAGCGGCACCCGGCTCATCGCCTCCACCCCGCAGGCCAGGCCGGCCGTGATCGCGCCGGCCGCGATCAGGCCGGCCACCACGTGCACCGCCTGCTGGGCCGAGCCGCACTGCGCGTCCAGGGTCAGGCAGCCGGACTGGTAGGGCAGCCCGGCGTGCAGCCAGGCGGTCCGGGTCACGTTGCTGGACTGCTCGCCGGCCTGCGTCACGCACCCGCCAGCCACCTGCTCCACGCCGGCCGGGTCGAGGCCCGCCCGGTCCAGCAGGCCGGCCTGCGCCGCACCCAGGATCTCGGCCGGGTGCAGCCCGGCCAGCACCCCGCCCCGCTTGCCGATCGGGGTGCGCGCCGCAGCTACGATCACCGGGTTGCCCACGGCGTTCCCTCCCGGAAGGTTGATCACCAGTAGAACGTGTTCCCAAACGGGTGCTGACGGCTGTTCACGTCCTCAGCCGTGCGTGATTGAATCCAACTAGAACACGTTATAGCGGAGGCAGCAATGGCCGAGCCCAGCATCCCGCCAGGTTTCGACTTCACTGACCCTGACCTGTACGCGCACCGGGTGCCCAGCGAAGAGCTGGCCGAGCTGCGCCGCACCGCGCCGGTCTGGTGGAACGCTCAGCCGCGCGGCGCCTCCGGCTTCGACGACGAGGGCTACTGGGTGGTCACCAAGCACGCGGACGTGCTCGAGGTGTCCCGAGCCAGCGACATCTACTCCAGCCAGCAGAACCACCGCGATCATCCGGCACGGCGAGCCGGTCACCGACGAGGCGCTGGCCATGATGCAGCTCATCCTGCTCAACCTCGACCCGCCACTGCACACCAAGCTGCGCGGCATCGTGTCCCGTGGCTTCACCCCGCGGGCGATCAAGAACCTCCGCGAAGCGCTGACCGCCCGGGCCGAGGCCATTGTGCATAACGCCCATACCAGCGGTTCGGGTGACTTCGTCTCCGACGTCGCCTGCGAACTGCCGTTGCAGGCCATCGCCGAGCTGCTCGGCATCCCGCAGGAGGACCGGCTGAAGGTCTTCAACTGGTCCAACGAGATGGTCGGCTACGACGACCCGGAGTATGACGGGGACCCGCAGGCCGCCGCGGCCGAACTGGTCGGCTACAGCATGGCGATGGCCGAAGACCGCCGCGGCTGCCCGCGCGACGACATCGTCACCAAGCTGGTGCACGCCGAGGTGGACGGCGGCCACCTGTCCCCGGACGAGTTCGGCTTCTTCATGATCCTGCTCTCGGTGGCGGGCAACGAGACCACCCGGAACGCGATATCCCACGGCATGCTGGCCCTGCTGGACCATCCCGAGCAGTGGGAGCTGTTCAAGGAGCAGCGGCCGGAGACCACCGGGGACGAGATCGTCCGCTGGGCCACCCCGGTGACCGTGTTCCAGCGCACCGCGCTGGCCGACACCACGCTGGGCGGCCAGCAGATCAAGACGGGCCAGCGGGTCGGCCTGTTCTACCGGTCGGCCAACTTCGACGAGGAGGCCTTCGACCACCCGGAGCGATTCGACATCCTCCGCGACCCCAACCCGCACCTCGGGTTCGGCGGTACCGGCACGCACTACTGCCTCGGGGTGAACCTGGCCAAGCTGGAGATCGAGCTGATCTTCAACGCGATCGCCGACGCGATGCCGGGCATCCACAAGGCCGGTGAGCCCGAGCGGCTCCGCTCCGGCTGGCTCAACGGGATCAAGCGGCTGCCGGTCGCCTACGCGTAATGGGCTGCCGATGACCGCGCCGAACATCCCGCCCGGATTCGATCTCACCGACCCGGATCTGTGCGCGCAGCGGGTCCCGGCCGAAGAACTGGCCGAGCTGCGCCGGGCCGCCCCGGTCTGGTGGAACGCACAGCCGCGTGGGGCGTCCGGGTTCGACGATGAAGGCTACTGGGCCGTCACCCGGCACGCCGATGTGCTGCATGTGTCCCACCACAGCGACATTTACTCGAGCGAGGCGCAGACCGCGCTGATCCGCTACGCCCTGCCGGTCACCGAAGAATCCCTGCAGCTGTCCCGGCTCATCCTGCTCAACCGCGACCCGCCCGGGCACACCAAGCTGCGCGGCATCGTGTCCCGGGGTTTCACCCCGCGGGCCATCGGCAGCCTGCGTCAGGTGCTTACCGACCGGGCCCGGCAGATCGTCACGGCGGCCGCCGCGGACGGCACCGGTGACTTCGTTGCCGACGTGGCTTGTGAGCTGCCGCTGCAGGCGATCGCCGAACTGCTCGGCGTGCCGCAGCAGGACCGCCGCAAGATCTTCGACTGGTCCAACCAGATGGTCGGCTCGGACGACCCCGAGTACCAGACCGAGACGATGACCGCCGGGGCCGAGCTGGTCGGCTACAGCCTGCAGCTGGCCGAGCAGCGCCGGGCCTGCCCGCGCGACGACATCGTCAGCACACTGGTGCAGGCCGACGTGGACGGCGAGGCGCTGACCACGGACGAGTTCGGCTACTTCATGATCCTGCTGGCCGTGGCGGGCAACGAGACGACCCGGAACGCGATATCGCACGGCATGCTGGCGTTCCTGGACCACCCGGAGCAGTGGGAGCTGTTCCGGGCCGAGCGGCCGGCGGCGGCGGTGGACGAGATAGTCCGCTGGGCCACCCCGGTGACCGTTCCAGCGCACCGCGCTGGCCGACACCACACTGGGCGGCCAGCAGATCAGGGCCGGGCAGCGGGTCGGGATTTTCTACCGGTCGGCCAACTTCGACGAAGAGGTCTTCGATCATCCGGAGCGGTTCGACATCCTCCGCGACCCCAACCCGCACCTAGGGTTTGGTGGCATGGGCACGCACTACTGCCTGGGCGCCAACCTGGCCCGGCTGGAGATCGAGCTGATCTTCAGCGCGATCGCCGACGCCATGCCGGACATCAGCAAGGCTGGCCAGCCGGAGCGGCTCCGCTCCGGCTGGCTGAACGGCATCAAGCACCTCCCGGTCCGCTACCGCTAGCCGTGGGTGGCGGCCACCACCCACATGGAGAAGTACTGGGAGCCACCGCCGTAGGCGTGGCCGAGGGCGGTCCGGGCCCCGTCCACCTGGTGCGCACCGGCCTTGCCCATCACCTGCAGCGCCGCCTCGGCGAAGCGGAGCAGGCCGGACGCGCCGATCGGGTTGGAGCTGAGCACCCCGCCGGACGGGTTGACCGGCAGCGAGCCGCCGATCTCGGTCTCCCCGGCCTCGGTCAGCCGCCAGCCCTGCCCCGGCTCGGCGAAGCCCAGGTTCTCCAGCCACATCGGCTCGAACCAGGAGAACGGCACGTAGATCTCGGCCGCGTCGATCTCCCGGGCCGGGTCGGTGATGCCCGCGTCGCGCCACAGCGCGGCCGCGGCGTCCGCGCCGGCCTGCGGATTGACATGGTCCTTGCCGGAGAACATGGTCGGCTCGGTGCGCATCGAGGTGGCCCGGATCCAGGCCACCGGGCGGCCCGCCG
Source organism: uncultured Actinomycetes bacterium (assembly GCA_963814645.1). Lineage (GTDB taxonomy): Bacteria > Actinomycetota > Actinomycetes > Streptosporangiales > Streptosporangiaceae > RYN-230. The sequence continues at coordinate 230,220 of CAWFDX010000002.1, forward strand.
CCACGGCGTCCCGGGCCGCCGCGATATCCCCTATCACCACGGCACACGCGCCGTCCGAGGACGGGCAGGTCTCGTCGTAGCGGACCGGGTCCCACAGCATCGGCGACGCCTGCACCTTCTCCAGCGTGATGTCCGCCTGCTGCAGGTGCGCGTAGGGGTTGCGGGCGCCGTTGCGGCGGTCCTTGACCGCGACCATGGCCCCGATGTGCTGGGGTGCGCCGCTGCGCCGGATGTACGACCGGACGTGCGGCGCGAAGTAGCCGCCCGCGCCGGCCACCAGCGGCATGCTGAACGGCGGCGCGATGGACAGCGCCCACATGGCGTTGGACTCGGACTGCTTCTCGAACGCCACGGCCAGCACCCGGCGGTGCACTCCGGCTTCGGCCAGGCTGGCCGCGACGATCCCGGTGGCCCCGCCGACCGAGCCTGCGGTGTGCACCCGGAGCAGCGGCTTGCCGACCGCGCCGAGCGCGTCAGCCAGGTACAGCTCGGGCATCATCACGCCCTCGAACAGGTCGGGCGCCTTGCCCAGCACGACCGCGTCGATGTCGGCCAGGGTGAGCCCGGCGTCCGCCACCGCCCGGTCCACCGCCTCGCGGCACAGCCCGGCGATGGACACGTCGGCCCGCCGGGACCGGTGCCGGGTCTGGCCCACGCCGAGCACCGCGGCCTGCTGCTTCATATCAGCGTGCCTCCATCATGCAGACGAGGTTCTGCTGCAGGGCCGGGCCGCTGGTGGCGTGGCCGAGCGCACGGTCCGCGCGGCCATCCGTGATGGCCTGGGCGGCCAGGCCGATCCGGGCCAGGCCGGCCGCGAACATCGGGTTGCCGCACAGTGCCCCACCCGAGGGATTGACCTCGGTTTCCTCGCCGAGCCCGAGGGCGTCGCGCAGGATGAGCTCCTGGTGGCTGAACGGGGCGTGCAGTTCGGCCACGTCGATGGCTGGCCCAGCACCGGCCGCCTGGCCGGCCGCGGTCGCGGACGGCGCCGCGGTCAGGTCGCGGCCGCCCAGTTCGGCACTGTCGATCCGGTGCGCGAAGCCGGTGATCCAGGCGGGCCGCGGGCACAGCTCGCGGGCCCGCTCGGCCGAGGCCAGGATGACTGCCGCGGCACCGTCGCCGACCGGGGCGCAGTCGTGCGCCCGGAGCGGGTCGGCGACGTAGGGCTGGCTCAGCAGGTCGTCGGCCGACACGTCGCCGGACAGCTGAGCCTGCGGGTTACCGCGGGCGGCGGCCCGGCTGCGCGCCGCCACCTCGGCCATGTCCTTCTCGCTCCACCGGCCGGCCTCGATGCCCAGCCGGGCCTGCAGCGCGGCGATGCTCACCGAGTCCGGCCACAACGGCGCCACCAGGTACGGGTCGAGTTGCAGGGCCAGTACCCGGCGCAGCAGGCCTGCGGACGACTTGCCGAACCCGTACACCAGCGCGGTGTCCGCCGCGCCGGTGAGGATCTTCACCCAGGCCTCGTACAGCGCCCAGGCGCCGTCCATCTCGACATGCGATTCCATGATCGGCGGGACGGCGCCGATCGCGTCTACCGCTGAGACGAACGAGAAGGCCCGGCCGGCCAGGTAGTCCGATGAGCCGGAGCACCAGAACCCGATGTCCGTCTTGGTCAGCCCGGTGCTGGCCAGCACCTCGGCGAAGATCGGCACCAGCATCTCCACCCCGCTGGTCGTGCCGTCGCCGTACCGTACGCACGGCGACTGGGCGAAGCCGATGACGGCGACGTCGGTCACGGTTCCTGTCCTTTAGAGATGGTGGGCATAGGACTCATATGGTGCGTCCGGTTCTCCGGTCGGCCGGAAGTGGTCGATGTTCTCCGGGCTGGTGCCCCATTCCGGGCGCGGTTTCCAGACCGCCGCCACGCGCATGCCCATCCGCACCTCGTTCGGCGGGCAGCCCAGGATGAGGTGCTGGAACGCGATGTCGGCCCCGTCCAGCAGCACCGAGGCGGCCACGTACGGCGGCGCCACCCGCTGCCCCTGGTAGGGCACGTTCACCACGCAGAACGTGGTCACGATGCCGGTGTCCGGGAGTTCGACCTCGTCGGTGGTGGGCACCCCGTCGGCCGGGCAGGCGCCGCGCGGCGGGATGTACACCTTGCCGCACGCCGGGCAGCGCTGGCCGAGCAGGCGGCCCTCGGCCAGCCCGCGCAGGTAACTGCTCTCCCCGGCCGAGGTGGTGTGCTCGTAGCGCAGCCGGACCGGCGTCGTGATCATGGTCACCGGCTGGCCGGGCTGGGCCGCCCCGGTTTGGCCTGCGCCGGTTTGGCCTGCACTGGTTTGGCCTGCACTGGTTTGGCCTGCACTGGCGCCGTCGGCCGCAGCGCTGGAGTCGCACGGCTCGAAGCAGGCGATGTCCTGCATGCGGCCGGCCGGGCTGGCCGCCCAGCGTGGCCGCACCCGGAGCCCGGTGTGCAGCGCCGCGGCTGACCCAGCGTCCACCGCGTGCAGCATGGCCGTGTCCGCGCCGTCCAGCCGGATCAGCGCCCAGCCGAACGGGTGGGCCAGCGGCTGCCCGTCCAGTGGGTCCGCTACCCAGGTCCAGCTGAGCACGGTGCCTTCCGGGCCGACCTCGATCAGATCGCCCGGCGGGTCGCCGGTATCCGGGTCATACTCGAACGGCGGGGCGTGCACCCGCCCATCGGCTCCCCGCGCGCCGAGGATCCGCTGGCCGGCCAGCGCGGTGATGAACTGGCTGAGCACCGGCCCCAGCGAGCGGGTGTAGTCGAAGCCGATCTCCAGCGGGGCACGCAGCGGCTGACTCACGCAACAGAGTGAAACACGTTCCGGCTCGGGCCGGCAAGACAGGCCCGCGAGCCGGGGTGCGCCCGCCTTGTCCGCCCATAGAACCTGTTCTAGATTGGCCCAATGGACGGCATCGGCCTGTGGGCCATTGCGGCAGACTTCCCGGACCGGGCCGCGGTTATCGAGCCGGACGGTCAGGTGGTCAGCTACGCCGAACTGGCCGCCGCGGCGGACCGCTACGCGCGTGGCCTGCGCACGCTCGGCCTGGCCACCGGGGACACGTTCGCCACGCTGCTGCCCAACAGCGCGACCGCACTGGCCCTGTACTTCGCCGCCATCGAGACCGGGTTGTACGTGGTCCCGGTCAACTGGCATCAGCTCGCCCCCGAGGTCGGGTACATCCTGACCGACAGCGAGGCGCGCGCGTTCGTGGCCGACCAGCGGTTCGCGGACGTGGCCGCCGAGGCCGCCGACCTGGCCGGGATCAAGGCCCGGTTCGCGGTCGGCTCGATACCCGGTTTCGAGCCACTCACCACGCTCGGCGACGACGGGCTGGCCGGCCGCCCGGAGCCGCGCACGCACGGCGCGCCGATGCTGTACACCTCGGGCACCTCGGGCCGCCCCAAGGGAGTGCGCCGCCCGCTGACCGGCCTGGACCCGGACGTCGCCACCGGAGCCCAGTCCACCTGGTTCTTCGGCCTGTTCGGCCTGGCCCCGTACGACGATCACGTGCACCTGTGCGGCTCGCCGCTGTACCACACCGCGGTGCTCAACTTCGCCGCGATCTCGCTCCAGCTCGGCCACACCGTGGTGCTGATGGACCGCTGGGACCCGGAGCAGGCCCTAGCCCTTATCGAGCGGCACCGGGTGACCCACACACATACCGTGCCCACCCAGTTCCGCCGGATGCTGGCGCTGCCCGACGAGGCGCGCGCCCGGTACGACACCAGCTCGCTGCGCGCGGTGATCCACAGCGCGGCGCCGTGCCCGGCCGAGATCAAGCGCCGCATGATCGACTGGCTGGGGCCGGTCATCGTCGAGTACTACGCGGCCACCGAGGGCGGTGGCACGCTGATCTCGTCCGCGGGAGTGGCTGCGCAAGCCAGGCTCGGTCGGGCTGCCCTGGCTCGGCTCGCAGGTCAAGGTGCTGGACCGGGCCGGCCACGAGGTCGCCCCCGGCCAGCAGGGCCTGATCTACATGAAGATGGGCACCTCGGACTTCGCCTACTACAAGGACGAGGAGAAGACCCGGGCCGCCCGGGCCGGCGGCCTGTTCACCGTGGGCGACATCGGCTACCAGGACGAGGACGGCTACCTGTTCCTCTGCGACCGGAGCAGCGACATGATCATCTCGGGTGGGGTGAACATCTACCCGGCCGAGATCGAGGCCGAACTGCACTGCCACCCTGCAGTGGCCGACGTGGCGGTGTTCGGCATCCCGCACGAGGACTGGGGCGAGGAGATCAAGGCGGTGGTGCAGCCGGCCGAGGGCGCCGAGCCCGGCCCGGAGCTGACCGGGCAGCTGCAGGACTTCCTGGCTGGCCGGCTGGCCAAGTACAAGCTGCCGCGCACCATCGACTACGTCGCCGAACTGCCCCGCGACCCGAACGGCAAGCTGTACAAGCGCCGCCTCCGCGACCCCTACTGGGCCAACCGCGACCGCGCCATCTGACCGCGGTGCTCGGCGGTTAGCGGTCGCGGAAGTTGGGCTGGCGCTTTTCGGTGAACGCGCGCGGGCCTTCCTTGGCGTCCTCGCTGCGGAACACCACGGTGCCGATCTCCGCCTCAACCTGGAACGCCTCGTTCTCCGGCAGGCCCTCGGTTTCCCGGATCGCGCGCAGGATGCCGCGCACCGCGACCGGGCCGTTGGCCGCGATCAGGTCGGCCAGTTCCAGCGCCCTGGCCAGCGCCTGGCCGTCCGGCACCACGTGGCCGATCAGCCCGATCTCCCGGGCCTCGGCGGCGCCGATGTGCCGGCCGGTGAGCAGCAGGTCGGCAGCGACCGTGTACGGGATCTGCCGGGTCAGCCGCACCGCGGAGCCGCCCAGCGGGAACAGCCCCCAGCGGGCCTCGGAGATGCCGAACCGGGCGCTCTCCCCGGCCACCCGGATGTCGGTGGCCTGCAGGATCTCGGTGCCGCCGGCGATGGCTGGCCCTTCCACCGCGGCGATCAGCGGCTTGGTCAGCCGGCGGCCCTTGAGCAGCGACGGTATCGCGGACATGTCCGTGTCCCCAGCGCGGAATGACTCGCCTGGGTGGGACCGGGTCATCGCCTTCAGGTCGGCGCCCGCGCAGAACGCGCCGCCCGCGCCGGTCAGCACGCAGACCCGGATGGCCGGGTCGCTATCCACCTGATCCCACGCCTCGCGGAGCAGGGCCATCATCGGCCCGCTCAGCGCGTTGCGCACCTGCGGCCGGTTCATGGTCACGATCAGCACGTGGCCGCGCCGTTCGAGCAGCGCGTGCGGCGGCTCGGTGCCGTCGCCCGGCGCGGCGGACGCGGGCGTGGAGGTCGATGTCATCGAGCCGGTCACTCCTCAGTTTGGCCCCGGCGGAGGCTTGCCCCAAAACGGTAACACGTTCTAGTTTCATCCCATGGCCCTGAACATCGCCGACCTCTACGAGCACGCGGCGGACGCCTTCCCGGAGCGCATCGCGCTGGCTTGTGCTGACAAGCAGTTCACCTTCCAGCAGGTCGATGAACGCGCCAACCGGCTGGCGCACTACTTAACTGGCATCGGCGTGCGTCCCGGGGATCACGTGGGCGTGTCCGCGCGCAACTCGGTGGAGGCGGCCGAAACGCTGATCGCGGTGTGCAAGCTGCGCGCGGTAGCGATCAACATCAACTACCGCTACGTCGAGAACGAGTTGCGGTATCTGCTCACCGACTCGGACCCGGTCGCGCTGGTGCACGACCGGCAGGACACGGCCCGGGTGGCCGCGGTCGCCGACGCGGCGCCCGGGCTGCTCGGCACGGTGGTCATCGACGACGGCAGCGAGGCCCATCCTGGCGCCGGGATCAGCTATGACGACGCCCTGGCCGCCGCTTCGCCGGACCGTGACTTTGGCGAGCGCAGCAGCGACGACGTGTACATCATTTACACCGGCGGGACGACCGGGCTGCCCAAGGGCGTGATGTGGCGGCACGAGGACATCTGGCGCACGCTGGGCGGCGGCATCGACTTCATCACCGGTGAGGTGCTGGCCGACGAGTGGGAGCAGTCCCGCCGCGGGCAGGAGTCGGCCGGGATGGTCCGGCTGTGCACCGCCCCGCTGATCCACGGCGCGGCGCAGGTGGCCACGCTGGGCGCGCTGTTCAGCGGGGATACCGTGGTGCTGATCCGGAAATTCGACCCGCACGAGGTCTGGCGGGAGATCGAGCGGTACAAGGTCAACGTGATGATGGTGATCGGGGACGCGATGGCGCGGCCGCTGATCGAGGCCTACCACGAGGGCAGCTATGACGCGTCCTCGCTGCTGTCGCTGTCGTCCAGCGCGGCGCTGTTCAGCCCGGTGGTCAAGGATGCCTGTGCCGCGGCACTGCCCAACGTGTTCATCACCGAGGCCATCGGCTCCACCGAGACCGGCTTCGCCGGCATCGGCCTGGTCCAGGCGGGCGCCGAGCACCGCGGCGGCCCGACCGTCAGCATCGGCCCGGAGGTGGTGGTGCTGACCGAGCAGGGCGGCCTGGCCGGGCCGGGCGAGACCGGCAAGCTGGCCCGGGGTGGTCACGTGCCGCTCGGCTACTACAAGGACCCGGTCAAGACGGCGGCGATGTTCACCGAGGTGGACGGGAAGCGGTACGCGGTGCCGGGGGACTGGGCCCGGATCGAGCCGGACGGCACCATAACGCTGCTCGGCCGGGGCAACACGTGCGTGAACACCGGCGGCGAGAAGGTGTTCCCGGAAGAGGTCGAGGGTGCGCTGAAATCCCACCCGGCCGTGTTCGACGCGGTGGTCATCGGCGTGCCGGACGAGACGCTGGGGCAGCGGGTGGCCGCGCTGGTGCAGGCCCGCGAGGGCATGCCCGTCGACCTGGACGAACTCGTCGTGCATGTGCGCTCGGAGATCGCCGGCTACAAGGTGCCGCGCAGCGTCTGGCTGGTCGGCGAGATCGGCCGCACCGCGGCCGGCAAGGCCGACTACGGCTGGGCGCACCGTTATGTAACTGAGCATCCGCCCAGCGCGGGCCTGGCCGGCGCCAGCCAGCCCGCCCACTAAGGAGACCCGTGCGGACCCCGCTGTGCGACCTACTCGGCATCGAGCACCCGATCGTCGGCTTCAGCCCGTCCGAGCAGGTGGCCGCCGCGATCAGCCGGGCCGGCGGGCTCGGCGTGCTGGGCTGTGTCCGGTTCAACGACCCGGCCGAACTGGACGCCGTGCTGCACTGGATGGACGGCAACACCGACGGCCGCCCGTACGGGGTCGACGTGGTCATGCCCGCAAAGGTCCCCACCGAGGGCGCCCCGGTCGACCTGGGCCAGCTGATCCCGGAGGGGCACAAGGACTTCGTCGAGCAGACCCTGGTCAAGCTGGGCGTGCCGCCACTGCCCGACGGCGCGCCCGCCGGGGCCGGCGTGCTCGGCTGGCTGCACTCGGTCGCCCGGCAGCACGTCGAGGTGGCGCTGGCCCATCCGGCCCGGCTGATCGCGAACGCGCTCGGGTCACCGCCCGCGGACGTCATCGACCAGGCCCACGACTGCGGCATGCTGGTGGCCGCGCTGGCCGGCAAGGCGGACCACGCCCGCAGCCACGTGGCCAGCGGAGTGGACATCGTGGTGGCCCAGGGTTATGAGGCGGGCGGGCACACCGGCGAGATCGCCAGCATGGTGCTCATCCCGGAGATCGTGGACGCGGTCGGCGCCCAGGTGCCAGTGCTCGCGGCGGGCGGGATCGGCTGCGGCCGGCAGATCGCCGCGGCCCTGGCGCTCGGCGCCGTCGGCGTCTGGATGGGCTCGGCCTGGCTGATCACCGAGGAGTACTCGCTGAGTACGGCGCTGCCCGCGCTGCGTGCGGCGCTGCTCTCGGCTACCTCGTCGGACACGGTGCGGTCCCGGATCTACAGCGGCAAGCCCGCGCGGCTGCTCAAGAACCGCTGGACACAGGCCTGGACCGAGCCCGGCGCCCCTGATCCATTGCCCATGCCGCTGCAGAATCTGCTGGTCAGCGAGGCGCACCAGCGGCTGATGCGGTCCGGCCAGCCCGATGTGCAGCCGATGCCGGTGGGCCAGATCGTGGGCCGGATGAGCGAGGTCCGCCCGGTAGCCGACCTGGTCAAGGCGCTGGTACAGGAAACCGCCGAAGCGCTCGGCCGGCTCGACCAGATGCGCTGAACCGGGCCTGCCCGCGGGCCGTTCTCCTGACCGGAGACCCTTGATGGCCGGGGGCGGGAGGGCTGGGCATGATCGTTGGATTGCGGGCCGGCGATCCTCAGCGAGTGGGGCCGTACCGGTTGCTCGGCCGGCTGGGCTGCGGCGGCATGGGCTCGGTGTTCCTGGGCCGGACGGACGCCGGAAACCTGGTCGCGGTGAAGGTGATCCGGGCCGACCTGGCCACCGATCCCGGGTTCCGGGCCCGGTTCGACCAGGAAGTGGCCGCAGCTGGGCGAGTCAGCGGGCAGTTCACCGCCGCGCTGGCCGACGCGGACACCACCGGGCCGGTGCCCTGGCTGGCCACCAGCTATGTGCCCGGGCCGTCCCTGGCCGAACTGGTCCGCATGCATGGTGCCTTACCACTGTCCTCGGTCCTGGTGCTGGGCGCCGGGCTGGCCGGGGCAATCGCCGCGATCCACGCGGCCGACCTGGTGCACCGTGACCTGAAGCCGTCCAACGTGCTGGTCGGCGCGGACGGGCCGCGGGTCATCGACTTCGGTATCTCCCGGGCGGCCGGCGCCGCCTCGCTGACCCTGGCCGGCATGGTGATGGGCTCGCCCGGCTTCATGTCACCGGAGCAGGCCGCGGGCGGGACGGTCGGCCCGGCCAGCGACGTATTCAGCCTGGGCACGCTGCTCGCGTTCGCGGCGACTGGGCAGGGCCCGTTCGGCGCCGGGTCGATGGCGGCGCTGCTCTACCGGGTCGTGTACGGCCAGCCCAGCACCGACGGGCTGCCCAGGCGGCTGCGCCCGCTGGTCGAGCGCTGCCTGGCCAAGGACCCCGGCGAGCGGCCCAGCCCGGCTGAATTGCGCGCCGAACTCGGCGCAGCCAGCGCGGCGGCGGACTGGCTGCCGGCCCCGGTAGCCCAGACGCTCAGCCGGTTCGCCGCGCCCGAGGCCGCGCTGGCCGAGGCCGTCCGGGCCGAAGCGGCACTGGCTGAGGCGGTCCGGGCCGAAGCGGCACTGGCTGAGGCGGCACAGGAGGCCCACGCGGCACAGGCTGCCGCGGCGGCTGCCTGGCCCGGCTGGGGCGCGCCAGCCGGCCAGCCGGGCCCGGCCGCGGACAGCCTGACCGCGGCCAGCCCGGCAGAAGACAGCCCGGCAGAAGACAGCCCGGCAGAAGACAGCCCGGCCGTGGGCGGTCCGGCTGTGGGCAGCCCGGTCTGGCTGCCGCTGACCGGCAGCCAGCTCCCGGCGTCGGCCGGCTCCGGGCCGGCCGGCCCGCTGGCCGCGGTCGGCAGCGGGCAGACCACGGCCGGCCCAGCACATCCCCCGGCAGCTAGCTGGATTCCGGGGATGGGCGGTGCGGGTTCCGAGACAGGCATGGAGCTTTCCGGGATGGGCGGCGCGGGTCCCGAGACAGGCGTGAAGCTTTCCGGGATGAGCGGTGAGGTCCCGGAGACAGGCATGGAGCTTCCCGTGGTGGGCGGCGAACTTCCCATGCCGGGCCACCAGCCGGCGGCCACCGATGAGGAACCGACGGTGACCGCGGCCCGGCCGCGCCTGCTCAGGAACGCGCCGCGTCCGCGCGCCGCCGCCGTCGCCCCGCCACGGCACCCGGGGCGACGGCGGCGGTCCCGGCTGTGGGCCGCGGCCGGCGCCGGGACCGGCGCGGCTGGCGTGCTGGTGGCCGTCATGCTGACCGGCGTGCTGCAGCCCGCGGCCCGGCACGCACCGCCCCCGGCCAAGGTGACGGCCCGGCTGCCTGACCCGGCCTCGGTGTTGCAGGCGCGCGGCACGCACCCGCCCGCCGCACACCGGCACCGGGCCGCGGCCGGGTCCGGGGTGACCATGGCCGTGGCGGCCTCCTCGTCGCCGTCGCCGGGCAGCACCCAGCCCACCGGGACGGCTGGCTCGCCGTCACCCACCACGACACCCACACCCAGCGCCCCCGCCCCGGCCAGCACGTACACCCGGGCCGTGCCGGGCAGCCAGGAATGGACCGACACCGGCATCACCGTGCAGGCCGGGCAGCAGCTGACCATCACCGCGTCCGGTGAGATCTACGTCGGGGCCACGTCCGCGAGCGAAAGCCCGGCCGGCATCCCCGGCTGCACGCCCGTCGCCAGCTACCCGGCGCAGAGCGCGCAGTTCCCAGCGCCCAGCCTGACCTGCTGGTCGCTGATCGCCCGGATCGGCGACGGGGCGCCGTTCGAGGTCGGCAGCTCGGCCCAGCTGACCGCAAGCAGCGGCGACCTGTACCTGGGCATCAACGGCGACAGCTTCTCCGGCAACTCGGGCAGCTGGTCAGCCACGATCACGGCGCGCAGCCGGGCAGCCTGAGCAGGCCAGGTAACTCCCGCACCGCCTGCTCCAGCGCGGCGCCCGCGGCCAGCAGCCGGTCCTCGGCGCCGGCCGGGCCGATCAGCTGGATGCTGGCGGGCAGCGGCCCGCCGGACGGCACCGGCAGGGCCAGGGCCGGCACCCCGGCCAGGTTCACCGCTGAGGTGACCCCGCGGATCTGCACCATGTCCCGCGAGTGAGCCAGCGTCGGCGGGAAGCCGAGCAGCGTCGGCAGCGCGAGCAGGTCCACCTGCTCCCACAGCGCGTCCACGGTGGCCCGCCAGACCGTGGCCTGCTGCCAGGCCGCGTCGAGGGCCGCCTCGGTGGTCATGCTGGCCTGGCGCAGCCGGGCCAGCACATCCCGGCCGATCTGGTCCGGGGCGGACTCGGCCAGCGCGCCGTCGGATGCCCACGCCTCGGCATCGAGGATGGTCATCGCCGCGCTGGTGGCGGCGTCCAGCCCAGCCAGTTCGACCTGGATCACCGGCCAGCCGGCGGCGGCCAGCGCCGCGTCCACCGCCGCGTCGATGGCCGGGTCCGCGCCAGCGTCCACCCGGCCGACCCGCGGCGGCGGCCCGGCCGTCACCGTGAACCCCGGTTCGAGTAGCGCCATCCCGGCCATCAGCCCGGCCACGTCCCGGGCCATCGGGCCCACCGTGTCCAGGCTCGGCGCGAGTGGCCACACCCCGGTCAGCGGTATCCGGCCCCAGGTGGTCTTCAGCCCGGCCACCCCGCAGCACGCGGCCGGGATGCGGATCGAGCCGCCGGTGTCCGAGCCGAAGGCGACGTCGGCTTCGCCGCTGCCTACCGCCACCGCCGACCCGCTCGACGAGCCGCCCGGGACCCGGGCCGGGTCGAGCGGGTTGACCGGCGTGCCGAACGCGGAGTTGATCCCGCTGATCCCGTAGGCCAGCTCGTGCAGGTTGGTCTTGCCGGCGAAATGGGCCTCGCCGCGGGCCGCGGCGGCGCGCAGCCCGGCCAGGCAGGGGGCGTCGCTGGCGGCGGGCGCCGCGTGCGCCGCGACCGCCCGGGACCCCGCCGTGGTGGGCAGCCCAGCGACGTCGATGAGATCTTTGACCGCGACCCGGAGGCCAGCGTCGTTGCTGTCCTCCTTGAAGATCCACATGGACATAGCCGACAAGTATGGCACCGCCGGATGATAACAGCGTTAAGCTTCCCGGCGCGTCCTGATGATAAGAGCTAAAAACCCGTTACGAGTTAGCGCTTAACCGGGCGAGTGTTCTGCTGGGCCGAACAACGGCCGCACGCCAGCCGTTTGCCAGAATAGCTGAACGGCTGGCGCCTAATAATGCCGAATTCCCCCGGAGCGGCCGCCGGGGGAATGGCGGGAACTAGGCGGTGCGGCCGGAGCGGGCGCGCAGCAGCGCGGCCGCCAGTGGGGCGACGGCCACGACGGCCGCGGCCAGCCCGAGGAACGCGCCGAAGTCCCAGCTCACTTTGACCAGCGACGAGCCGCCGCCGGGCATGATGAGCATGCCGATTCCCGCCAGCAGCAGATTGACCGCGGCCGCGCCGCCGAGGATCTGCTCATGGCGCAGGGGCAGCGCCGGCATGGTCTCCAGCCCCGCCGACAGGACCAGGTGGCCCAGCATGGCCAGGGCAAGCAGTAGCACCAGGTACAGATAGCCATGCGCGGTCAGCGCGTCCACCGACGAACTCGAGGTGAAGTTGCCGAAGCTCGCGCTGACCGAGAACCAGGGCAGGAACAGGCTGATGAACAGGACCAGGGTGGCGCCGCCGGCGATCCGGTCGGCGGTCGTCCAGCGCGCCGCGTCGAACCGGAACGCCATGGCCGGCCCGGGCTGGGTGAGGGTGCCCACCTCGGCCGCGGTGGGTATCGCTGCCCCACACCCCGAGCATGTGCCGGCACCCGTGGCGGCATCGCTGCCGCACTGCGAGCATTTCATAGGTCTCCCCCTAACTGAATAGCGAGGATTTCCCCGCCCCTCCTTTCACGTATAGGCCGCTCCGTCAGTTCACGATTGGTCGTCAGTTCAGCCCGACTGGGCCAGGGCCGCGCCGATGTGCCGCAGCTGGGTGGTCGCCCCGCCGAGGGCGAACTCGCCGCGCTTAGCCGCGGTGAAATACCGGTGCAGCGGGTAACTCACGTCAATGCCGACGCCGCCGTGCAGATGCACCGCCGTGTGCGCGACCCGGTGCCCGGCGTCGGCCGCCCAGAACTTGGCGGTGGCGGTGGCGGTGCCGGCGGGCAGGCCCTCGGCCAGCTGCCAGGCGGCCTGCCACATGGTCAGCCGGACCGCCTCCACGTCGGTGTACGCGTCGGCCAGCCGCTGCCGCACCGCCTGGAAGGTGCCTATCGGCCGGCCGAACTGGACCCGGCTCTGGGTGTACTCGGCGGTCATCTCCAGCGCCCGCTCCAGCACCCCGAGCTGGAGTGCGCACAGCCCGACCGTGCCATGCGCGGCCAGCCACGCCGCTGCCTGCTGGCGGCCCGGGCCACTGCCCAGCACCTGATCCGCGGGCACCGCCACGTCAGCCAGCACCAGCTGACCGGTGCTCAGCCCGCCGGTGGCCTGCTGCCGCTGCACGGTCACCCCGGGCGCGCCGGCGCCGATCAGGAACACCGCGCTGCCGTCCGGCGTGGCCGCCGGCACCAGCAGCCAGTCCGCCTCCGGGGCCGCGCCGACCATGGTCTTCACCCCGGACAGCACCCAGGCCCCCGGCGACGGCGCCGCGGCGGCGGAGGGGTGCGGCCCGCTCGGTGCGGGTGCCGCGGTGGTCGTCGGATGGGCCGGGTCGTCGCCGTCCGGCTCGGCCAGCGCGGCGGTCAGCAGCAGCTCGCCGCGGCCGGCCGGCCCGGCCCAGCGGCGCTGCTGCTCCGGCGTGCCGAACCGGGCTACCGCGCCGGCGCCGAGCACGATCGCCTCCAGGTAAGGCACCGGTGCGATGGCCCGGCCGATCTCGGTCAGCACTCCGCACTGGGCCAGCAGCCCGGCGTCCGCACCGTCCAGCGACTCGGGCAGCCCGGCGGACAGCACGCCCGCCTTGGCCAGGTCGGCCCATAGCCCCTCGTCCAGCCCGGCGGCGGCGCCGGCCGTGCCGTCGGCCGCCGTACCGCTACGCCGTCCGCCAGCCAGGATGGTTCTGGTCAGGGCGGCGAGTTCGAGGTCACTAGCGTTCAAAAGGAAATCCATCAGGGGTGCCTTCCTGGGGTCAGCGGCGTGCGGCGGGCAGCCCGAGGCCGACCGTGGCGATGATGTCCCGCTGCACCTCATTGGTGCCGCCGCCGAACGTGAGGATGAGCGCCGAGCGGTGCAGCCGCTCGATCCGGCCGGCCAGCGCGGCGCCGGGCGAGCCGGCCTGCACGGTGGCCGCCACGCCGAGCACCTCCATCAGCAGCCGGTACGCCTCGGTGGCGAACTCGGTGCCGAACACCTTGCAGGCCGACGCGGTCGCCGGGCTCAGGCCCTGGCCGGCCTCGGCCGCGATCCGCCAGTTGAGCAGCTTCAGGAACTCGGCCTTGGCGTGCACCCGGGCCAGGTTGACCTGCACCCATTCAGCGTCGATGACCCGCTGGCCGGTGGCCTGCTTGGTCGCGGCGGCCCAGTCCCGCACTTCGCGCAGCGCGGTGCGGATCGGCGCGGCCGAGGTGAGCGCGACCCGCTCGTGGTTGAGCTGGTTGGTGATCAGCGGCCAGCCCTGGTTCTCGGCCCCGACCAGGGCCGAGGCGGGCACTCGCACGTCCGAGTAGTAGGTGGCGCTGGTGGTCGGGCCGGCCATGGTGGGCACCGGCGTCCAGGAGAAGCCGGGCGCGTCGGTCGGCACGATGAGGATGGACAGGCCGTGGTGCCGCGGCGCGTCCGGGTCGGTCCGGCAGGCCAGCCACACGTAGTCCGCGTACTGGATCAGGCTGGTCCACATCTTCTGCCCGTTGATCAGGTAGCTCTCGCCGTCCCTGACCGCGCGGGTGCGCAGCGCGGCCAGGTCGGTGCCGGCCTCCGGCTCGGAGTACCCGATCGAGAAGTGGATCTCGCCGGCCGCGATCCGGGGCAGGTAGTACGCCTTCTGCTCCGGCGTGCCGAACCGCATGATGGTCGGGCCGACCGTGTTGATGGTGAGGAACGGCACCGGCACCCCGGCCGCCGCCGCCTCGTCGGTGAAGATGAGCTGGTCCAGCATGGGCGCGTCCCGCCCGCCGTACTCCGCGGGCCAGCTCAGCGCGAGCCAGCCGTCCCGGCCGAGCTGCCGGACGATCTCCCGGTACGCCTGGCCGGTGCCGTAGTCGCCGCCGCTGTCCAGTGCGGCGCGGACGTCCGCGGTCATCAGCGCGGCGAAGTACCCGCGCAGTTCCTGGCGGAGTTGCTCCTGTTCCGGCGTGTAGCTCAGGTCCATCCGCCCTCCACTGGCGCGCCGGCGGGGCCGCCGGCTCCCTGGCGCGCCGCGGGGCCAGCGGTAAAGTAGAACGTGTTCTAGCTAGTGTAGGCCCGTGGCCAGCGGGACGTAAGCCGGCCAGGCGGGCGTGGCTGAGCCGAGGAGGCCCGGTGACCGAGGCGTTCATCATCGACGCGGTGCGCACCCCGGTGGGCCGCCGCGGCGGCGGGCTGGCCGCCGCGCATCCGGCCGATCTCGGCGGGCACGTCATCCGGGCCGTGCTGGACCGGGCGGGCGCGGACCCGGCGGCCGTGGACGACGTCGTGTTCGGCTGCGTGGACACGATCGGGCCGCAGGCCGGCGATATCGCCCGGACCGCCTGGCTGGCCGCCGGGCTGCCCGAGGCGGTGCCCGGGGTCACCGTGGACCGGCAGTGCGGCTCGTCGCAGCAGGCGGTGCACTTCGCCGCCCAGGCCGTGCTCAGCGGCACCGCCGACCTGGTCGTCGCGGGCGGGGTGCAGAACATGAGCATGATCCCGATCGCCGCGGCCATGCTGGCCGGGCAGGCGTACGGGGTAGGCCGACCCGTTCAGCGGGTCGGCCGGCTGGCAGGCCAGGTACGGCGGCGAGGAGATCTCCCAGTTCCGCGCGGCCGACCTGATCGCGGCCAAGTGGGGCCTCGGCCGGGCCGAACTGGAGGCGTACGCGCTGAGCAGCCACCAGCGGGCGGCGGCCGCGATCGACGGCGGGCTGTTCCAGGCCGAGATCGCCGGCTATGCCGGGGTAACCGAGGACGAGTGCCCACGCCGGGACACGACGCTGGACCGGATGGCCGCGCTGAAACCGCTGCGTGACGGCGGGACGGTCACCGCCGCGCTGTCCAGCCAGATCGCGGACGCCGCGGCCGCGCTGCTGATCGCCTCGCCGCGGGCGGTCCGCGAGCACGGGCTGCGGCCGCGGGCCCGGATCCACCACCTCAGCGCGCGCGGCGACGACCCGGTGCTGATGCTCACCGCGCCGATCGTGGCCACCGGGCACGCGCTGGCCCGGGCCGGGCTGACCCTGAGCGAGATCGACCTGATCGAGATCAACGAGGCGTTCGCCCCGGTCGTGCTGGCCTGGCAGCGGGAGACCGGGGCCGACCTGGCCCGGGTGAATGTGTCCGGCGGCGCGATCGCGCTCGGCCACCCGCTCGGCGCCACCGGCGCCCGGCTGCTCACCACCCTGCTGCACGCGCTGGACCGGACCGGCGGCCGGTACGGCCTGGTAACCATGTGCGAAGGCGGCGGCCAGGCCAACGTGACCATCGTGGAACGGCTCTGAGTTTGCTAAGCAGCCTGGCCGGAATGGCGCTGCTGGCCGGGAAATGGCACCCCACGGCCCCGTGCAATGGCTCAGGGGATGGCCATTGCACGGGACGACTGTGGGTGCCGCCCGTCCCCGTCCGGCCTGCTGGGCAGGCCCGGGCACGTGTGCTAGCTAACCCAGCCACCGAGCGCTAAACACCTTCCGGCCATTTCGGGTCAGCCCTGGGATTGGCCCGGGTTCGCCACGAGGGTGGGCAGGCGGGTCAGGATCTGCTCGGCTTCGGCGGTGATCCGGGTGATCAGCTCGGCGCACGACGGCAGGTCCGCGATCAGCCCGGTGACCTGGCCCGCGGACATCAGGCCGAGGTCCGGGCGGCCGTCCACCATGGCCGCCCGGAGCAGCATCGGCGTGTTCGCCGCCATCAGCACCTGGGCCCAGCTCAGCTCGCTGCCGCGGCGCATCGCCCGGCCCTGCCGGATCAGCTCGGTCCAGCTCAGCCCGGACAGGCCGCGGAATGCGGCCGCGTTGCGCACCGACCGGGCCAGGCTCTGCAGCCGGCCGGCCTGCTCCAGGTGCTGCACCAGCGGCGTGCGCAGCACCCGGTGCGGCACCCCGTCCACCCGCGTGGTGACCACCGTGCCGGTCACGTCGCTGGCCAGGTACACCTGCTTGACCTGGTCGGCCACCGGGCTGTCGCTGGTCAGCAGGAACCGGGTGCCCATCGCGATTCCGGCCGCACCGTAGCTGAGCGCGGCGGCCAGCCCGCGGCCGTCGAAGAACCCGCCCGCCGCGATCACCGGCACGTCCACCGCGTCCACTACCTGCGGGATGAGCAGGCTGGTCGGCACCGCGCCGGTGTGCCCGCCACCCTCGGCGCCAGTCGCGATCACCGCGTCGATGCCCCAGCCGGCCACTTTTTCCGCGTGCCGCCGCGCCCCGACCGAGGCGATCGTGACCACCCCGGCGTCACGCAGCCGGCCGATCATCTCTTTACGCGGGGCGAGGGCGAACGAGGCCACCGGCACCCGCTCTTCGATGATCAGCTCCACCCGCTCCGCCGCGTCGGCCGCGTCCGCCCGCAGGTTCACCGCGAACGGCGCATCCGTTCGTTCCTTAACCGCCTTTATTGCCGAACGCAGCTCGCCGGGACTCATCGTCGCCGAGGCGATCACACCCAGCCCGCCCGCGCGTGAGGTGGCCGCGGCCAGCCCAGCGCCGGACACGTAGCCCATGCCGGCCTGGACGATCGGGGCACTGATCCCGAGCAGGCTGGTCAGCTTCGTGCGGATCATGGGATCTCTCGGTCACGGCTCGCAGCCGGGTCCAGCCGGTCCCTGATCAGGGCCAGTTCGGCGGCGGTGGGCTCGCGGGTGCGGGCGGCGCCGGCCGGGATGACGAGCGGGAAGCCGGTGGCCTCGATCACCTCGTCAACGGTGACGCCGGGGTGCACGGAGCGCAGCCGCATGCCGTGGTCCGGGGTCTGGAAGTCCAGCACGGCCAGGTTGGTCACCACCACCCGCAGCTCGTGGAACCGGGCCTGTTCCGGTGCCAGGCTGGCCGTGCGGTCGTAGCCGACGCCGCTGACCATGTCCACCGCCGGGACGAACACGCGGGGCGAGTGCCGGGGCACCCAGTAGCTGACTGGGTGGTTGATGGTGTTGCCCGGGCCGCCGCGTACCCCGAGCAGCTGGGCTCTGGGCCGGGCCCAGTCGCCGATGCAGGAGATGTTCTGGTTGCCGAACCGGTCGAGCTGGCTGGCGCCCATCATCACGTGCCGGCGGCCCGCCGCGACCATGGTGAACACCGCCCGGTACGGCAGCCAGCCCTCGACCGCCTGATCTGCGCCGAGCAGGTAGGCCTCCCCGTCGGTGAGCAGCAGGTCCGGGGCGAAGGTGAGCCGGGCCAGCCGGGCGCCGAGGCTGGGGATCAAGCCCATCGGGCTGGCCAGGATGGCGCCGTCGCCGCGCCACGCGTCGGCGCACGCCGCCACGCACACTTCAGCCCGGGATGGCGCGGTCACTCGGCCGCCTTCTCGTCGTGAAACTGCTGTACGGCCTTGTGGTAGCTGGCCTCGTCGCCGGACAGGAAGCGGTCCTGGAACTCGGCCCACGCCTGCGGGCTGGCCGCGGCGGCCGCGTACGCCGGCCTGGAACGCCTCGTCGCGCGGGTAGTCCGGGACACAGCTGGTGAAGTGCGCGCCGCGCGGGGTGTGCGCCACGCCGTGCACCATGGCCCGGTTGATCAGCAGGCTCTGCGGCGGGCCGGCCCGGAGCAGGTCGGCGGTGGGCACGATTTCCTCAGCCGAGACGTACGCGCGCTCGGCGGCCAGGCAGAACAGGTCGTCGAAGTACGGGTCCGGCCCCAGGTACTGCGCGTTCCCCTGGTCGTCGGCGCGGTTGAGGTGGACCAGCGCGGCGTCCAGCCGGAGGGCCGGCATGGCGACCAGTTCCTCCCCATCCGGATACGGCGAGCGCACCGTGCGCAACTCCGGGTTGACCCGCATCACGTCCGAGCCCAGGCCGGCCCGGACCGGCAGGAACGGCAGCCGGTGCGCGGCGGCCTGCAGGCCCAGCTGCAGCATGCCCTCATCCAGCTCCATCAGCCGGGTGCTGGCGTTCTGCCTGGCCTGCCGGAAGTGTGGTTCGAGCGGGATGCTGTCCAGCGACGCGAAGCCGGTGACCACCTTCCGGACCCGCCCCGCGGCCAGCAGCAGGCCCAGGTCCGGGCCGGCGTAGCTGACGATCTCCAGGCCGGTCAGGCTGGACCGCAGGATCGCCCGGACCAGCGCCATCGGCTTGCGCCGTGACCCCCAGCCGCCGATCCCGATGGTCATCCCGGAGCGCAGCTCGGCCACGATCTCGTCCGGCGTGAGCACCGTCACTGGTGCCCGTCCACGAATGCCTGGCGGGCCTGGTCGGCCACGCCGGCCAGGTTGAGCTGGAACGTGAAGCCCTGCTCATAGCGGTAGGACCGCTTCACGTCAACCGGGTCGATGCCGTTCAGCGACTGCTTGGCCAGCCGGATAACGGCCGGGTTCTTGGCCGCGATCCGCTTGGCCAGGTCCTGGGCCGCGGTGCGCAGCTCGGCCGGCGGCACCACGTCGAGCACGGTGCCGAAGCTGAGCAGCTGCTGGGCGCTGACCGTCCGGCAGGTGTACACCATGGCCCGCATCAGCGGTTGCGGCACCAGCCGGGCCAGGTGGGTGGCCGCGCCGAGCGCGCCCCGGTCCACCTCGGGCAGGCCGAAGCTGGCGTCGTCCGCGGCCAGCACGATGTCCGCGTTCCCGGCCAGCCCGACGCCGCCGCCCAGGCAGAATCCGTGCACCGCGGCGATCACCGGGACGGCGCAGTCGTACACCGCGCCGAACGCCGCGTAGCAGCCGCGGTTGGCGTCGATCAGCGCGGTGTGGCCGGGGGTGCGCTGCATCTCCTTGATGTCCACCCCGGCGCAGAAACCGCGGCCCTCGGCGGTCAGGATCACCGCCCGGGTGGCCGGGTCGGCGCCTGCCCCGGTCACCGTGTCGGCCAGCTCGAACCAGGCCTGCGCGGGCAGCGCGTTGACCGGCGGGAAGTCGATGATCACCTCGGCGATGCCGTCCTGGCTGCGCAGCTCGATGCCCATCGCCACCTCGCCTTCACACCGCCTGGCCAGTGCCGGCAGTACCTAGCGCTTGCTTGGGGGCCAACCTAACATGAGGCCCATGTTGGTGGCCGACTGCGCGGGCCGGGCCGTGGTAGTGACCGGCGGCACCCGGGGGATCGGCGCGGGCATCGCGCGGGCGTTCCTGGCGGCCGGTGCCGACGTGCTGGTCTGCGGCCGGACCGGCCCGGCCGAGTTGCCCGCGGTAGACGGGCGCAGTGCGGTGTTCGCCCCGGCCGACGTCCGGGACGCCGGGCAGGCGGAGCAGCTGATCCGTACCGCCGCTGACCGGTTCGGCCGGCTGGACCTGGTGATCAGCAACGCGGGCGGGTCGCCGCCCGCCGCCGCCGCCACCGCCTCGCCGCGGTTCCACGCCAAGGTCATCGAGCTGAACCTGATCGCGCCGCTGCACGTGGCCCAGGCGGCCAACGCGGTCATGCAGGACCAGCCGGGCGGCGGGTCGATCATCATGATCGGCAGTGTCAGCGGCACCCGGCCTTCGCCCGGCACCGCGGCTTACGGCGCGGCCAAGGCCGGCCTGCACAATCTGGCCAGCACGCTCGCCGTCGAGTGGGCGCCCAAGGTCCGGGTGAACACGGTGATCCCAGGGCCGGTGGCGACCGGCACGTCCGCGGCCGGGGCGCACTTCGGCGACGCGTCCGGCGAGGCCGCGGTCGGCGAGGCCGCGGTCGGCGGCACGATCCCGATGGGCCGGATGGCCACCCTGGAGGACGTGGCGGGCGCCTGCCTGTTCCTGGCCTCGCCGGCCGCCGCCTACCTGACCGGGTCGGCGCTGCTGGTGCACGGCGGCGGCGAGCGCCCGGCGTTCCTGGCCGTGACCAACCCCCCGGTGTGATCGCCCACGGCCCCTGGGTGCGATCTCTGGCTGCGGCCAATCCCGCGGTGTAATCTGACCGCAGAACTAGAACGTGTTCTATTAAGGGGCAGGCCAATGGTGGCATCCATCAAGCCGAAGCGCGACGAGCTAGGGCTCAGCGACGGCCTCATGCTGATCGACGGGACCTGGTCGGCAGCCCAGGACGAGCAGGCCTGGGAACACCGGCACCCGGCCACCGGGGAGCAGGTCGCCGGGTTCCCCATCGCCGGCCCCGCCGACGTGGACCGCGCGGTGCGGGCCGCGCGCCGCGCGTTCGACGAAGGACCGTGGCCGCGGGCCCGGGCCACCGAGCGGATCCGGGTGCTGCGCCGGGTCGCCGACCTGGTCCGCGAGCACGGCGACGAGCTGCTCGGGCTGCAGGCGCTGGACAACAGCGTGCCGCTCACGTTCGGCTCGGTCTACGCCACCTCGCCGGCCTTCCTGGCCGACGTGTTCGACCACCATGCGGGCTGGGTGGACAAGCTGGCCGGCCAGACGCTGCCGGCCTACCAGGGCGGCGACCACATGGTCATGACGCTGCGCGAGCCGGTCGGCGTGGTCGGCGCGGTGATCCCGTGGAACGCCCCGCTGATGCTGGCCGCACAGAAGCTCGCCCCGGCCCTGGCGGCCGGCTGCACCGTGGTCGTTAAGCCGTCCGAGTACGCCACGTTCGCGGTACTCCGGCTGGTCCGGCTGATCGAGGAAGCTGGGCTGCCCGCCGGGGTGCTCAACGTGGTCACCGGCCCCGGCGAGCCAACCGGGGACGCGCTGATCAACCACCCGATGGTGGACAAGCTGTCGTTCACCGGCAGCCGGGCCGTCGGCCGCCGGATCATGACCGCCGCCGCGAGCACGTTCAAGCGGGTCACCCTGGAACTGGGCGGCAAGAGCCCGGCCCTGGTGTTCGCCGACGCCGACGTGGGCACGGCCGCCGCGATCACCATGGGCACGGTGACGATGGGCCTGTCCGGCCAGGTGTGCCTGGCGCCGACCCGGGCGCTGGTGCACCGGGACGTGGCCGACGAGTTCCTGGGCATGGCCGAGATGATCGGCAGCATGGTCAGCTACGGCAACCCGTTCGACCCGGCCGTCACCTCGTCGCCGCTGATCAACACCCGGCAGCTGGACCGGGTGCTCGGGCTGATCGAGCAGGGCCAGGCCGAAGGGGCCCGGCTGGTCTGCGGCGGCACCCGCGGCTCTGGTGAGCTGGCTGAGGGCAACTTCGTCACGCCCACGGTGTTCACCGACGTGTCCAACGAGATGACGATCGCCCGGGAAGAGATCTTCGGCCCAGTGCTGTCGGTGATCCCGTTCACCGACGAGGACGAGGCGATCCGGATCGCCAACGACACCGAGTACGGCCTGGCCGCCACGGTGTGGACCAGCGACCTCAAGCGGGCCATGCGGATGACCAAGGCCATCCGGGCCGGCACCGTCGGCATCAACGGCTACCAGCTGGAGCCGCACGCCGCGTTCGGCGGGTTCCAGCAGTCCGGCCTCGGCCGGGAAGGCGGCCAGCCCGCCATCGAGTCCTACACCGAGCTCAAGACCGTCATGTTCCCCTTCACCGACGAGATGATGTAGCCACTGACGGGCAAGCCGGGCGTGCGTGTCAGCCAGCCGCGACGAGTTTGCGGTGGTCCCAGGAGACGACGCGGGCGGGCTCGACGATGAAGCCGGCCCGCTTACGGGCGGCGTGCGCCACGTAGTCGTCCAGCGCGCCGGCCGGCACGCCGCCCAGCCCGGCCGCGATCCGGCGGCCGATGTCCAGCACGCCGGGCTGGTCCTCGATCCGGCGCACCGTGCCGGTGACCTGCACGCCGCGCAGCTCGAAGTAGTCGTCGCCGTCCTCCACCAGGCAGGCCAGCCGCGGATCCCGGGCCAGGTTGCGGGCCTTCTGCGAGGTCCGGTAGGTCCAGAACGCGATCCGCTCATCGATCAGCGTGTAGAACATCGTCACCAGATGCGGCGTGCCGTCGGGGTTGATCGTGGCCAGCTGGACTTTGCGCGCGGACCCGAGCAGCGCGGCTACTTCCGCGTCGGTCATCGTCACCACGTAACGCTGCTTCACCGGCTGAATCCGATCGTCTCACTGGCCAGCGCGATCGTGTCCTCGCAGGCGAACCCCGGCGCAGGCGCGTCCGGGCCGCCTGCAGCGCCGAACGCCGGACCCAGCGCCTCGTGCACCGCCTGCAGCGACCACATTCCATCGGGCGAGCCGGCCTGGAACGTGGCCCGGATCCGGGGCGGTTCCATGACGGCGGCGACGCCGCCGTGCACCACGAACACCTCGCCGTTGATCCCGGCCGCAGCCGGGCCGGCCAGGTAGGTGACCAGCGGGGCGACGTGTTCCGGGGCCATCGGGTCCGGCCCGTCGTCTGGCGCGGAGCCCATCAGCGCGGCCGTCATCGCGGTCCGGCCGCGCGGGCAGATGGCGTTGGCCCGCACCCCGTACCGGGCGCAGCCCCGCGCGGTGGACAGGGTGAGCGCGGTGATCCCGGCCTTGGCCGCGGCGTAGTTGGGCTGGCCCGGCGAGCCGAGCAGGAACGCCTCCGACGACGTGTTGATGATCCGCGCGTAGACCGGGCCGGCGGCCGCCTTGCTGGCCGCGCGCCAGTGCTCGGTGGCGAACCGGGTGGTCACGAAGTGGCCGCGCAGGTGCACCCGGATGACCAGGTCCCACTCGGCTTCGGACATGGAGAACACCATCCGGTCCCGGACCAGCCCGGCGTTGTTGACCAGGATGTCCAGCTGCCTGTATGCGCCGAGCGCGGCCGCCACCAGGTCCTGCCCGGTCTGCCACGCACCGATGTCGCCCGGGCAGGCCACCGCCTCGCCGCCGCCGGCCCGGATCTCGTCGGCGGTCGCGTGCAGCTCATCCGCGGCCAGGTCGTTCAGCACCAGCCGGGCGCCGGCCTGGGCCAGCCCGCTGGCCTCGGCCCGGCCCAGCCCGTTCGCCGCGCCGGTGACGATGGCCACCCGGCCGTCCAGCGAAAGTGCGTCGGTCATCACGGCTCCCTAATAACCGGGGCCGGACAGCAGCCCGCCATCGGCGGTGAACTCGCTGCCGGTCGAGTAGGACGACTCGTCCGAGGCCAGGAACATGACCAGCCGGGAGATCTCGGCCGGCTCGGCCATCCGGGCGATCGGCATCGACTTGAACAGCGCTGCCGGGTCCACGTGATCGAACGTCTCGGCCCGGGACAGCGTCATGCTGGTCAGTACCCCGCCCGGGTGCACCGAGTTGACCCGGATGCCGAACTGGCCCAGCTCCTGCGCGGCCGCCTTGGTCATCCCGCGGACCGCGAACTTGCTGGCGCTGTACGCGGACAGCCCGGCCGCGCCGGTGAACCCCTCGACCGAGGAGATGTTCACGATCGACCCGCCGCCCGCCTCGGTCATCGGCTCGATGACCGACTTCATGCCGAGCCAGCAGCCCACCGCATTGATCTCCAGCACCCGCTTGAACTCCGCCAGCGGCATGTCCGCGATCGGCGCGAACGTCAGCACCCCGGCGTTGTTCACCAGAACATCCAATTTGCCGAACGCCAGTACCGCGGTACTCACCGCCGCGGCCCACTCGGACTCGCTGGTTACGTCGTGGTGCACGTAGCGGCAAGAGCCCTCGGGCAGCTTGGCCGCTACCGCCTGCCCTTTATCGTCCAGCACGTCGCCGAACACCACCCGGGCGCCCTCGGCGACAAAGTGCCGCACGTGCGACTTGCCCATGCCCCGCGCGCCGCCGGTGATCAGCGCGACCTTCCCGTCCAGCCGCCCCACAGGCACCTCCAGGTACCAAACGCTTGCTTGGTACTGAGCTTAACAGCGGCTGTCGATCTGCCCGGGGCCCGTTCGTGTAGTGGGTAGCCAAGCCCACGACACGAGGAGGCGTCATGCCCACACCCGAGGTTCTGCTGAGCGGCCTGGGTATCCCGGAATCGCCGCGCTGGCACCAGGGCCGGCTGTGGTTCGCCAACTGGATCGGCCAGCAGATCGTGGCCGTCGGCCCGGACGGCACGGCCGAGTACCTGCCCACCCCGGTAGACCGGCTGATGGGCTGGTCGATCGACTGGCTGCCGGACGGACGGCTGCTCACCACCGGCGACAAGCTGCGCCGCCGCGAGCCGGACGGGTCGTTGGTCACTGTCGCCGATCAGGCGGCCAACGAGATCGTGGTGGACGCGCGGGGCAACACCTACATCAACGGCGCGGACTTCGACTTCGCCGGCGGCGAGGCGCCCAAACCCGGCTGGATCAAGCTGGTCACACCGGGCGGCCAGGTCCGCGAGGTGGCCGGGGACATCCAGTTCCCTAACGGCATGGTGATTACCCCGGACAGCCGGACGCTGATCATCTCCGAGTCGTTCGCCGGCCAGCTCACCGCGTTCGACATCGAGCCGGACGGCGGGCTGGCCAATCGACGGCTGTTCGCCAGCAAGCTCGGCCCGGACGGCATCTGCCTGGACGCCGAGGGCGCGGTCTGGGTGTCCAGTGGCGCGTTCGGGGTGGTCCGGGCCGCGCCTGGCGGCGAGATCCTGCAGCGCATAGACCTGGCCGAGAACCGGGCGCCGTTCGCGCTGATGCTCGGCGGCCCGGACCGGCGCACGCTGTTCATCCTGACCGCCGAGTGGCACATCGCGGACGGGGCACCGCCAAACATTCAGCGGCTGATCACCGGGCCGCGCACCGGGGAGATCCTGGCCCTGCCGGTCTCAGTCCCCGGCGCTGGCCGCCCCTGACGCGCCGGGACGGTCAGGGGTGCTGGGCGGCGATGCCGTCGAACAGCAGCCGGAGGAAGCCGTCCACCACCTGGTCGGTGCTGAACCCGCTGGCCAGCCGCCATTGCGACGGTATCCACAGCACGTCGCGGAGCAGCCGGTAGGTCAGCCGGACATCCAGATCGGCGCGGAAGTCGCCGCTCTCCCTGCCCCGGTCCAGCTGGGTGATCCAGGTCCGCTCGATCTCGCGCACCGCCGTGCGCAGGTAGCCGAACCGGGGCTGGCCCGCGAAGTAGGTCCAGTCGTTCTGCAGCATGGCCAGCGCGGCCCGGTGCCGGGCCAGCGTGTGGCTGGTGGACCGGACGATCTGCTCCAGCACGGCGCGCGGGCTGCCCGCCGAGGCGGCCGCGGCCCGGTAGTCGGCGAGCACCTCGTCCAGGAAGCTGGACAGGATCTCGTCCGCGATCGACTCCTTGGAGTCGAAGTGGTGGTACAGGCTGCCGGACAGGATCCCGGCGGCGTCCGCGATCTCCCGTACCGTAGTGGCCCGGAACCCTTTCTCCGCGAACAGGTCACCGGCCAGCTCGACCATCTGGGTACGCCGCTCGGACCGGGGCGCGCCGTCCGCGGTGATCGTCCCGGCCGCGCCGTTCCGGCTGCTGCCCTGGGCTTTCCTCGTGCTCACCTGCCCATTATCGCAGGGGTCTGCCTAGCGCTTGCTCGGTCAGGGCCGCCTGGCCCGGATAAGCCGCGGCGCAGCGCCCTACCTAGTGCACCGCCGAGCACGTCCTCGGCCCGGTGGCAGGCCACCAGCCGGCCCGGCGGCCCGGCCGCGCGCAGCGCCGGCACCTCGGTCCGGCACCGGGCGACGGCCAGCGGGCAGCGCGGGTGGAACACGCAGCCCGGCGGCGGGCTGGCCGCGTTGGGCGGGTCGCCCGGCAGCACCAGCCGGGACCGGCGGGCCGCCGTGTCGATCTCCGGCACGGCCGACCGCAGCGCCTCGGTGTACGGGTGGGCCGGGGCGGCGAGCAGCTCACCGGTCGGGCCGCTCTCGGCCACCCGGCCCAGGTAGAGCACGGCGGTCTGCTCACACAGTTCGCTCACGATGGCCACGTTGTGCGTGATCAGCAGGTAGCCGAGCGAGCGATCGGCACGGAGCCGGCCGATCAGGGCCAGGATCCGGGCCTGGGCCCGCACGTCCAGCGCGCTGGTCGGCTCGTCCAGCACCAGCAGCCGGGGCTGGACGCTCAGCGCCCGCGCGATGGCCACCCGCTGCCGCTGGCCGCCGGACAGCTGATGCGGGTACCGGGCCGCGAACTCCGGATCCAGCCCGACCTCGGCCAGCAGGTCACCGACCCGCGCGGCGGCCTGCCGCCGCGGCGCCACGCGGTGCGCGGCCAGCGCCTCGCGGATCGAGGCGCCGACCCGCATCCGCGGGTCCAGGCTGTTGTCCGGGTCCTGGAACACGATCTGCGCGGCGCGCCGGTAGTCCTTGAGCGCCCGGCCGCGCAGCGCGCCGATGTCGGCGCCCTCGAACCGGATCTGCCCGCCGCTGACCGCGGGCAGCAGCCGGACCACGGCCCGGCCGATGGTGGACTTGCCCGATCCGCTCTCGCCGACCAGGCCGAGCCCGAACGGCCCGTTGGCCACCTGCAGGCTCACCCCGTCCACCGCCCGCACCGGCCCGAACCGGACGCTGAGCTGATCGATCTCCAGCAGCGGGGTCATCCGGCCGCCCCCTCGTCCGGATCGGCCGCCTTTTTGTCCGGGCCGGCCGCCCCCGTCCGGGCCGGCCGCCCCCGTCCGGACCGACTGGCGGCGCCGACAGCACCGGGGGCGCTACCGTGGCCGCCTGGGCCGGGCCGAGGCGGGGCACCGCGGCCAGCAAATCGGCCGTGTACTCGTGCCGCGGCGCGGACAGCACCTGGCCGGCCGGGCCCTGCTCGACGATCGCGCCGCCCTGCATGATCGCCACCCGGTCGCACACCTCGGCCACCACGGCCAGGTCGTGGCTGATCAGCAGCACCGACATGCCCTCCCGCTCGCGCAGCCCGCGGAGCAGGTCGAGCACCTCGGCCTGCACGGTCACGTCCAGCGCGCTGGTCGGCTCGTCGGCCAGCAGCACCTCGGCCCGCAACGCCAGCGCGAGCGCGATCGCCACCCGCTGCAGTTGCCCGCCGGACAGCTGGGCCGGGTACCGGTCCAGCAGGTCCGGCGCCAGCAGCACCTGGCGCATCGCCCGGGCCGCCGCGTCGGCCGCGTCCGCCCGGCTCATGCCGTGCAGCCGCAGCGCGCGCAGCACGACGCTGCCCACCTTGAATACCGGGCTGAACGCCATGGCCGGGCTCTGGAAGATGGCCGCGATCCGCCGTCCGCGGATATTCTGCAGCGCGCGCTGCGACAGCCCGGTCAGCTCGGTGCCGTCCAGCCGGATGCTGCCGCGGACCGTGGCGCCCACCGTGTGTGCCAGGCCGAGCACGGCCAGCGTGGTCATCGACTTGCCGGAGCCGCTCTCCCCGGCCAGCCCGACGATTTCCGCCGCCCCCACGCCGAACTCGTCGATGCTGACCACCTGCCGGTCGCCGAACCGCACCTGGAGATCCCGGATGGCCAATCTCATCGGGGCAGTTTTCATGGCAGCAGGCTCCGCCGCGGGTCGAGCAGGTCGCGCAGCCCGTCGCCGAGCAGGTTGAACGCGAACGCGGTGACCATGATCGCGATACCCGGGAACGTGACGACCCACCAGGCGGTGGTGAAGTAGTCCTGCCCCTCCGCCACCATCAGCCCCCAGTCCGGGGTCGGGTCCTGGGCGCCGAGACCGAGGAAGGACAGCGCCGACGCGGTCAGGATGACCCCGCCCACATCCAGGGATACCTGCACGATCAGCGGGGTGACCGAGTTGGGCAGGATGTGCCGGGTGATGATCCGCCAGCGCGGGATACCCAGCGCCCGGCAGCTGTCGATGTAGGGCCGCCCGGCCACCGAGGCGGCCTGGCCGCGGATCAGCCGGGTGTACCACGGCCACCAGGTTACTGAGATCGCGATGGTCAGGCTGGTCAGGCTGGTCGGCAGCACGGCCGCCAGGGCCAGCGCCAGGAGCAGCGACGGGAAGGCCAGGAACACATCGGTCACCCGCATGATCACTTCATCGACCCAGCCGCCGAAGTAGCCCGCCGCGATGCCCAGCGGCACGCCGATCAGGCACGCGATGGTCAGCACGATGACGGCGATCAGCGGTGAGATCCGGGCGCCGTAGATGACCCGGGACAGCAAGTCCCGGCCGACCTGGTCGGTGCCGAACCAGTGTGCCGCGGACGGCGGCCTGAGCACTGCGAACGGGTGGGTGGCCGTGCCCGCGTCGCCGGGGAACGGC
Organism: uncultured Actinomycetes bacterium; assembly: GCA_963814645.1. GTDB lineage: Bacteria > Actinomycetota > Actinomycetes > Streptosporangiales > Streptosporangiaceae > RYN-230. The sequence continues at coordinate 258,892 of CAWFDX010000002.1, forward strand.
GCCAGCAGCGGGGCCAGCACCGCGACGACGACGATGAACAGGACGGTCAGCGCGCCCACCAGCAGCAGCGGATTGGCCCGCAGGCCGCGGCGCAGGGCCTGGCCCCGGGGCAGCGCGGCGCCCGGGATGTCAGCCGGTGTGGGCGCTTCGATCATCGCAGCCGGATCCTGGGGTCGAGGGCCGCCTGGACGATGTCCACGACCAGGTTGGCGGCCACGTACACCAGCGCGACGAACAGGGTCACCCCAAGGATGGCGGGGGTGTCCAGGGAGGCGATCGAGGCGGTCGCGTAACTGCCCAGCCCCGGCCAGTCGAAGATCGCCTCGACCAGGAACGTGTTGACCAGCGAGTAGCCGAACACCAGGGCCACCGCCGCGGCCACCGGGTTCCAGGCCAGCTTCATCGCGAACCGGCCGTATACGGCGCGCTCCCGGAAACCCAGCGCGCGGAGCATCTGGATGTGCGTCTCACCCACCGTGTCCAGCACCTGGGCCCGGACCATCCGGGCGATCAGCCCGGCCGGGTAGGCGGCCACCACGATGGCGGGCAGCACCAGGTGGGCCAGGATGCTGCCGAACATCGGCCAGTTTCCGGTCAGCAACGCGTCGATCAGGCTGAACCCGGTGATGTGCGCGAGCGGGTGGGTGAACAGCAGGTTAGGTGAGTATTCACCGGCTGCGGGCAGCCAGTGCAGCTGCTGGGAGAACACCAGCTGCAGGATCAGCGCCATCCAGAAGATCGGCATCGACACGCCGAGGATCGATCCGGCCCGGATGGCCTGGTCGGCCAGGCCGCCCGGCCAGCGCGCCGACACCAGGCCGAGCGGCACCGCCACCACCAGCGCGATGATCAGTGCGGCGGTGACCAGTTCCAGCGAGGCCGGGGCGGCGGTGCCGATGTCGGACAGCACCGGCTGGTGGGTGTGCACCGACAGCCCCCAGTTCCCGCTGAGGATGCCGCCGAAATAGGACAGCAGCTGGACGGCGGGCGGCCGGTCCAGGCCGAGGAACCGCCGCGCGGCGGCGACCTGGGCCGCCGAGGCGTGCGGGCCGGCCCAGGTCGCCGCCGGGTCGCCCGGGACCACGCGGGAGATCACGAACGTGGCGATGATGACGCCCGCGACCACCAGCGCGGCCAGGGCAACCCGGCGCGCGACGTAAACGGTCAACTGCCAGTCGGCTTGAGGTCGTAGACGAAGACCACGTTCGCGTAGGCCGGGTCCGGCTGGAAGCCGGTGAACGACGTGCGCATCGCGTACTGGTAGTTGATGTTGTAGAGCACATCCAGCGGCGCCTGCTGCAGCACCTCGACCTGCATCGTGCGGTACAGCTGCTCACCGGCGGTGCGGTTGGTGGCAAGCAGCGTCTCGACCGAATTGATCTGCTTGTCCAGGGTCGGGTTGGAGTAGTACGAGAGGTTGAAGTACGGCTGCTTCTCGGTCAGCAGCAGGTTGTTGAACCAGGTGTACGGGTCGGCATAGTCCGGCCACCAGTACTCGAAGAAGATGCTCTGGTGGCTGGCCGCATTGCTGGACTTCGCCTTGGCCCACTGCGTCGGCCAGGCCAGCGACTGGGTGGACAGGTTGATGTTCAGCTTGGCCAGGCTCGACTTGAGCAGCGTCGCCACCACCTGCTCGTTGGAGTCGCCCTGGGTGTAGGTCAGGCTCAGGTTGAGCGCCTTCTTACCCGGGCCGTACCCGGCCTGATGCAGCAGCTGGGTCGCCTTGGCCGGGTCGTAGCTGTAGTTGGGCAGGTTGGTGTAGTGACCCGGCAGGCCGGCCGGGACCAGGCCGCTGGGCTGCACGGCCGCACCCTGCAGGGCCGCGACGATCCCGGGGTAGTTGATCGCGTAGGAGATGGCCTGCCGCTCCTGCAAGCTCAGCGTCTTGGTGTTGAGCTGGCCGAGCAGGTTCTGGAAGGACGGCACGCTCATCGTCCGGATGCCGGGCTGGCCCTGGAATGACTTCCACAGCGACGGGCTGATCTGCTCCACGAACGAGACCTGCCCGGCCCGGAGCAGCTGGGACGCCGTGGTGTCCTGCGGCACCACCCGGAACACGACCTTCTTGAAGTGCGGGCCCGACCAGCCGCCCCAGTAGCCGGGGAAGGCCTTCAGGATCACCTCGAACTCCTGGCCCTTGTTCCAGGTCTGCAGCTCGTACGGGCCGGTGCCCGCATCATGCGGGGTGTTCAGCCACTTGGTCAGCGACTCACCCTTCGGCGCGGCCTGGGTGTCGTAGATGTATGCGGAGTAGGACGCCGACGCCTCCAGGTCCAGCGGCGACGGGTACTTCAGGTGGAACACCATCGTGTACGTGCTGGGCGTGCTGATGCCCTTCACCGCGTCCCAGACGTAGGCGGCGCCGCCGCCCAGCTTCTCGGTGCGCAGGATGGCCGCGGCCGCGGCCTGCGCGGTCATCAGCCGGCCGGTGTGGAAGTGCACCCCCTGACGCAGGTGGAACGTCCAGGTCAGGCCGTTGGCCGAGGACGACCAGCTGGTCGCCAGCAGCGGCTTGACGGTGTGCGTGGCGCTGTCGTAGCGGGTGAGCGTCTCATACATCTCGCTCATCGCGATGATGCCGTCGGAGTACTCGGTCGCGGGGTCCCAGCCGTTGACCATCACCGGGGCGGTGGTGTCATAAGTGAACACCTGGTTGCCGGCCGACTGCTTGGCTGTCGGCTGGGATGAGCCGCCACAGGCGGCCAGCACCACCAGCAGCAGCGCGCAGCCGGCTGCGAGCAGCCCGGCGCGGTGGGCCTTCATGGATTCCTCCGTGCTCCTTGAGGTGACTGAACGGCGTCAGTTGGCTCGCGTTGCGAGCCGGGCAGGCCGCCGAGGGTGCCGGCTGCCTTGGCCCGGATGCGCACCGCGGGGGAGGTGAGGTACGCGAGCGGGATCTCTTCCATCTCGACGATCCGCACTGTCCCAGGCTCCGCGCCGGCCGCCACCGCGCGCTCGCGTGCCTCGCCGCACGCCTCATCGAGCGCGGCCTGCCGGCCGCCGGAACCGAGGTGGAAAATCCGGTCGATCTGGCCGCTGACCGAGGCGATCGCGGCGCCCACGGCGTTGGCCGTGTCGAAGTGCTCCGGCCGGATGACCTCGCTGACGCCAGGGATCCGGTCCGGGATCAGGATGCTGCCGCCGCCCACCGCGATCAGTGGGCAGTCGTCCCGGGACGTCTTCATCCGGTCGATCGCGTCGGCCAGCGCCACGTCCGCGTGGGCCAGCGCTTCGGCCAGCAGGTCCTGCTGGCGGGCAGCCAGCCGGGGGTCGCCCAGCCCGGCCCGGCCGGCCGCGACCGCGCTGTCGGTCAGCGTGGCCGTGCCACCGCCGAACACCAGCGCCTCCTGGCGCAGCCGGTAGCCGACGCTGCGTGGCCCGATCCGGATCCCGTCCGGTTCTGCCGCCACCACCGTCCCGCCGCCGAGCGCGATCGTGACCAGGTCAGGCATCCGGAAGTTGGTCCGGATGCCGCCAATCTCGACCCCGTACGACGACTCCCGCGGGAAGCCGTTGACCAGCACCCCCACGTCGGTGGACGTGCCGCCGACGTCGATCACCAGGGAGTCGGCCGTCTGGGTCAGGAATGCCGCGCCGCGGACGCTGTTCGCCGGGCCGCTGCCGATGGTCAGCACCGGGTAGCGGAGCGCCTGGTCGAGCGCCATCAGCGTGCCGTCGTTCTGCGCGAAGAACGTGACCGGCCGCAGGTCGTGCGCGGCCAGCGCCTCGTGCAAGGCCAGCGCCACGCCGTTGGCCACCCCGGCCAGCGCCCCGTTCAGGATCGTCGCGTTCTCCCGCTCGATCAGGCCGAGGGAGCCGATCTCGTGGCTGAGCGACATGTGCCGTTCACCCAGCTCGCGCTTGACGATCTCGGCCGCGGCCAGCTCGTGCCGGGCCGACACCGGGGCGAACACACTGGTGATGGCGACGCCGTCGGCGGTGTCGGCCACCTCGCCGAGGAACCGGGTGATGGCCTCGGTGTCCAGCGGGGACAGGTCACGGCCGTCGAACTCGATGCCGCCGTTCACGATCACCGCACCGGCCGACACGGCCGCGGTCAGGTCGGCCGGCCAGCCGAACATCGGCCGGATGCTGAGCGTGGCCGGCCCGCCGATCCGGAGCACCGCGATCCGGCGCAGGTGCCGCCGCTCCAGCACGGCGTTGGTGGCATGGGTGGTGCCCAGCATGACGTGGGTGATCCGCTCCGGCGTGGCCTCCGGGGCGCGCAGCACGGCGTCGATCGCGGCCACGATCCCGCTGGTGATGTCCGGTGTCCCGGGCACCTTGGCCTTGGCGATCACCCGGTCCGCGCCGTCCATGATCACGGCATCCGTATTGGTGCCGCCGACGTCGATACCGAGGCGGCAGTCAGGAGCGGGCACCGGCGAGCTCCTCTACGGGCCGGTAATCGAAGTCATAGCCGAACGACCGTGGCCCGGTGAGGTCGAGGCCCTCCGCGGTGCGCCAGATCGGGTCACAGCCGAACGCGATCACCACCGCCCGCTGCCCGTACCTGATCCGCTCGGTCGCGATTGCGTCCCCGGTCTCGCTGTCCAGCACCGAGATCAGATCGGGCACCGAGGCGAGCACGTGCCCCCGCTCCAAGGCAACCAGGTTCTCGTTCTGCAACTCCAGCCGGATGAGCCGGCCCACGTCGGCGCCCAGTCCCTCGATCACCACCGAGCCGCGGACGAAACCGCTGGTGGTGTGCCGTTCCACATCGGCGACCTTCCCGCCGACCAGCCGGAACGCGCCGATCTCGGCGATCAGCGCGTCGACCGGGCTGCCGGTGGCATCCAGCACCGCGCTGCCGATCCGGATGGCCAGCGATACCGAGTTCCGCACGGTGGCCGTGCGCGCCTGCGCCGCGGTCAGGGTGAACTCGGTGGACGAGGCCGCCCCGCCGAACTCGACCGCGGCCGCCCGTTCCAGGCGCTCGATCCAGTGCCCGGAAATGGCCTGGAACAGGACCAGGTTGCCGCGCTCGTCGGTCATTACCGCCGGGCTCGGCGAGATCCCGGCCAGCTGCATAGTGACCTGTGGGACTTCTGGGAAAGCCCGCCCCATCCCATCCGCGTCCACCACCGGCACGCCCATCCGCGCCGCCCAGGTGACCGGCAGCACGCCGTTCCCGCCACCAATCTCGCTGGACATCAGCGCGGCCACCGGGCGGCCGGTCAGAAACTGCAGGTGGTCGCGGAGGCGGTCGCCTTCGTCGCCGTTCTCGATCTTCTCGATGCTGACCGTGGGCGCGCCGATCCCGCCACATGGCATGATCAGCGCGTCGTCCGGCAGTTCGTCCACGTTGACCAGGGCGACCGGGCCAAAATCCTCGGTCGCCTGCAGCGCCTGGAGCAGCGGCAGGTAGGTGTCACCGCCACCGCCCGCGCCGAGCACCGCGCAGCCGCGCGCTAAGGCACGCAGCGTATCCGGGGCGAGCAGTCGCTTCATCGGTCAGGCCGTCAGGTGATCAGGGCATGCAGCGGATGGGAGTGTTACGTATATAGTCCCCGATCGAGACGGGTTAGACGCAACTTTTCCGGCGAACGGCCAGCTACCGGTGCAGTTCCGCCTGCATGATCTGCTCCCGCAGCTCAACCGGGTCCTGGCTGCGCACCACCCGGGGCGGGCTGGACATCAGCCGCCGCGCGTAGAGCAGCCCGGCAATCCCCCGCCACACGTGCCAGTACGGGAACTCGTGGGCATAAGGCCACCAGTCTGGGGCCTCTCCGTCGGCGGTCACTAAATCGATCGCGGATTCGTAGTCCATCTGCTCTCCCTGGGAGCACCAGATACCGCGGGCCCGGGCCAGGCCGATGCGGAAATCCGGATGCAATGCCATGCTTGCATCTGGTGCAGGCCGGGAGAATGGGCGGAATGCACTGTGATCGCGACTGAAGTGTGCGCGACGCACCGGTGTACGTCATTCGGGACAAGACTGAGGGGGGCGGGATGCCGTCGGTTGACGAGCTCCTGGCCAGCTCGCCGCTGGCCGGGCTGCGCCGGGTCAGCCGCGGCGGCGGTGACCGGCCGGTCGCCCTGATCCGCCTGGCCGAGCGCTTCGCCGAGCTGGACGAGGCGCCCGCGGGCAGCCTGGTGCTGCTGTCCCGGGCCGCATCGGCCGAGGTCACCGACTACCGGCTGGATATGGCGCTGCGCTGGGCTACGGTGAACCGGGTCAGCGCGGTGGCGGCGTTCGCCGCCGAGCAGTGGGAGCCCACGGTCACCGCGATGGACATCGCCGGCCGGGCCGACATCGCGCTGCTCTCCATCCCGGCCAACGCCGACCTGGCCGGGCTGGTCCAGGCGCTGGTCCGGGAGATCAGCGGCGGCGCCGACCTCGCGCTGGGCCGGGCCCAGCAGGGCCTGGACGCGGTGCTCCGCGCCGAGATCGCCGGGGCCACCCTGGACAAGCTGCGCGACTCGGTCAGCCGCGCGCTCGGCACACCGGTCGAGTTCCGGCCCCGGGCCACCGGCAACGGCAGCCTGGCCCTGCCCGCGGACGGGAACGGGATGCTGGCCCCGGACGGGAACTCGGCGCTGGTGGCCAGCAGCACGATGCCCGGCGCGGGCACCGCGCTTACCGAGGTCACCGTGCCGGTGCTGGTCGGTGACACGCTGATCGGCCAGCTCGCCGCGCCGGAGGCGCACGGCGATCTGGCCGTCGCGGCCCGGCTGGTGCTGCACAACGCGGCCGCCGCAGCGGGCCGCCTGCTTGACCTGGCCCGGCAGGCCCGTGAGGTGCCGGCCCGGTCGCGCAGCGAACTGCTCGCCGAGCTGCTGATGTCCGACTCGGCCATCAACGAGGACCTGCTTGACCGGGCCCGGCAGCTGAATATCGCGCTGGCCGGCTGGCACGTCGCGGTCCGCATCGAGGCCGACGACCTGGACGGGTCGAGCCCGGACGAGGTGCGCCGGTTCGAGCTGCTGGAGTCGGCCGGGCAGATAGCGCTGCAGGCGGCCGCGGCGGCTGGCGGCACCTGGCATCTGTCCCGGGTGGCCCGGGCCATCGTGCTGATCCGGGTGACCGCGTCCGACCCCGGCCCGCAGGCCGGCGCGCAGGCCGCCCGGTCGGCCGCGCGGGCGCTGCAGGCGCTCGGTGGCCGGGTGCCCGCGGTCGCGTTCCGCGCTGGGGTGGGCGCGCCGCACGAAGGCCCGATGGGGCTGCGCGCCTCGGCCGCCGAAGCCCGGGCCGCGCTGTTCGCCGCCCGGGCCGCCCGCAGGGCGCCCGGTGTGGCCACGCACGACGCGGTGGGTGTGCAGCGGATGCTGATGGAGTGGTACGCGTCCGATACGGCCCGCGCCTCGGTGCGGGACCAGCTCGCGCCGCTGGAGAAGCTGGGCCAGGCCCGGGCCGACACGGCCATCCGGACCCTGGCCGCCTACCTGGACCAGCAGGGGTCCATCATCAAGACCGCCCAGCAGCTGCACCTGCACCGCAACGCGGTGGCCAACCGGATCCGCACCATCACTGATCTGCTGGACATCGACCTGGAGGATTCCGACCAGCGGCTCGCACTGCAGCTAGCCTGCCGCGCCCGGCTGCTCGGCTGACCGCGACGCGGAGCGGCGATCGGGGGGTTCCGGGGGGTCGCCCCCCGGGCTAACACTGTCCTGCGGTGTGCAGCGCCCGGAGCACCTGCGCGTAGCTGGCCACCAGGTTCATTTCGCTGTAGGGCAGCTCGTGCTGTGCACAGAACGCCCGTACCAGCGACCGGCAGCGGCGCAGGCTGGGCCGCGGCATGGACGGGAACAGGTGGTGCTCGATCTGGTAGTTGAGCCCGCCGAGCAGCGTCTCGACCAGCGGGCCACCGCTCACGTTGCGCGAGGTGAGCACCTGGCGGCGAAGGAAGTCCAGGTTGTCCTGCTCACAGAGCACCGGCATGCCCTTGTGGTTGGGCGCGAAGGCACTGCCCAGATAGACGCCGAGCAGGCCCTGCTGGACCACGATGAACGCGATGGCCTGCACCGGCGACATGACCAGGGCGACCACGGTGAGATACCCGGCGAAGTGGGCCAGCAGCAGCCCACCTTCCAGCCCGCGGCGGCCGGACCGGCCGGAACCGTGCGGCCCAGTGTCATGCAGCACGGCCCCGATGCTGATCACATGCATGCTCACTGCTTCCAGCAGGAGCATGGGGAAGAACAGGTAAGCCTGGTGCCGGGCCAGCGCCCGGCGCAGCCCGCGGCGGCCCGCGGCCTGGCCCCGGGTGAACGCGATCACCGGGATGCCGATGTCGGGATCCTTACCCTCCTGGTTGGGGTGGGCGTGGTGCCGGTTGTGCTTTCCGGTCCACCAGCCGAAGCTCAGCCCGATCAGCAGGTCGCCGACGACCAGCCCGGCCGCGTCGTTGGCCCGCCGGGACCGGAAGATCTGCCGGTGCCCGGCTTCGTGCCCGAGGAAGCCGAGCTGGCCGAAGATGACGGCTAGGTACACCGCGGCCAGCAGCTGGTACCAGGAGCCGCCGAGCACTACCACGACGGCCCAGCCCGCCGCGTACAGCACGGCCATGACGGTGATCTTCACCGCGTAGTACCCGGGCCGCCGGTTCAGCAGGCCGTCCTGGCGGATCAGCCGGGACAGCGCGGCGTAGTCGCTGCCCCGCCTAGCGCTGCTACCCGCACCCAATTCGACATATGTAGCTTTAGCTGACGTCGGCACACTCATCCTGGCTCCCGGGGTCCAGCAGCAGTAGCTCGTGGCTGAGTTCCCGGCGGCCGCGCCGGTCGTGCCACCATTCCTTCGCGGCCAGCTGGAGCAGCCGGGGTACCAGGTCCCGCGATCGCCGGACGATCCAGGTGGTGCCCTTGGTCGCCATCCAGTGCGCCTGGGCCCAGGCGCTGGGTTCCGGGTTGGTCGGCTCCGGGTCGGGCAACGCGTGCAGCGGCAGGCCGAGTTCGGCCAGCTGGGCAGCAAACAGACGGGCCAGCCACCGGTGCCCGCGCTCGCTGGGGTGCAGCCGGTCCACGCCCCACATCCGCTTGTCATAGATGGCCGGGTACGCGGCCACGTCCACGTGCACCACCTGGTAGCGCTTGGCCAGCCCGCCGAGCACCCCGTTGATGGCGTGCGCCCGGCGGACCAGTGGCCGGCGCAGCGACCCGGGGATGCGCAGCAGCAGCCCAGGGTCGGGCAGGCTGGCGGTGAGCACCAGCGCCCCGGTCCGCTCCAGCGTGGCCACGATCCGCTCCAGGTCGGCGGCGATCGCGCCGAGGTCGAACGTGCCGCGCAGCGTGTCGTTCATCCCGACCAGCACCGAGGCGTGTGTCGGGGCCAAGGCTACCGCCCGGTCCAGCTGGTCGCCGGCCACGTCCCGGATCAGCGCGCCGGACAGTGCCAGGTTGCTCAGCTCGACCCGGTCCAGCGGGGCCAGCGAGCCGGCCAGCAGCGCGGCCCAGCCGCGCCAGCCGCCGGCCGGCATCGGATCGCCCATGCCGAGTGTGACCGAGTCACCCAGCGCGGCGAACCGGGTGACCGGCCAGGATTCGGGCTCGGGCCCCGGCGTGGCCTCGGTCGCGGGCATCATCACGCGCCACCGGCCCGGAACGGTGCAGCCGGGCTCAGCCGCGGTGTGGCTGGGCTGAGCCCGTGCGCGTCCAGGAAGCCGGCCACGGCCGCGGGCCAGCCGAACCGCTCGGCCCGAGCCCGGGCCCGGGCCCGGCGCACTGCCACGTCACTGTCCAGCAGGTCCTGGATGGCGTCGGCGAAGGCCGCGTCGTTGTCCGCGGCGGTCAGCCCCGCCTGGCCGATGACCTCGGGCAGCGCGCTCGTGTCGTTGACCACCACCGGGGTGCCGCTGGCCAGCCCTTCCAGGGCGGACAGGCCGAACGTCTCGGCCGGCCCGGGCGCGATGACCACGTCCGCCGTGGCCAGCAGCCGGGCCAGCACGGCGCGGTCGGTGACGTAGCGCAGGAACCGGACCGGCAGGTCGCGGGCCTGGGCGCGCAGCCCGCGCAGCCGTGGCCCATCCCCGGCCACCACCAGCACCGCAGGCACCCCGCGGCGGCGCAGTTCGGCCAGCGCGCCGATGGCGCGTTCCGGCCGCTTTTCCGGGGACAGCCGGCTGCAGTGCACCAGCAGCGGCTGGCCCGGTTCGGCGAACTGGGCGCGCAGCCCGGCGTCCCGGTTGCTGGGCCGGAAGCAGTCCAGGTCAACCCCGAGCGGAACCTGGCGCAGGTTCCGCACGTGCAGCCGGCGGAACTCGGCCGCCGCCCATCCGGTCGTGCAGACCACGACGTCATAGCAGGCCGCGGTACTGGCGTTCAGCTGGTCGGACACCCATTGGCCGGTCAGCCCGGGCGGCGCGAACATTCCGGTCAGTTTGGCCAGGCTGTCGTGCGAGACCATCATCGACCGGACTCCGCGGTCCCGGGCCCAGCGGCCGGTCCAGCGCAGCGTGGTGCGGTCGGAGACCTCCAGCCGGTCCGGGGCCAGGTCGTCGAGCAGCCGCCGGAGCGGCCGCCGCGCGGTGATGGCCCGGTAGCCGCCGGTGCCTGGCACGATCACCCCGGGCACGGTGATGACCAGGCCCTGCCGGGTGTACTCACGGCCAGGCCGCGGCCCGGGGATGACCAGAACCGGCTCGTGGCCGGCGGCGAGGTAGCCGGCGCCCAGTTCGCGGAGCGCCGTGCGCAGCCCGCCCGAGGCCGGCGCCACATAGTTGGCCAGCCGCACTATCCGCACGTTCAGAGCATCACGGGCGCAGATTCCCGGATCCGTAACTCAACGTGACAGCTGCGCGAACCTTGGCCGACGACTGGCCTGACCCACCACCAACACCCGGCGTCGCCCCGCGCCTGGTGCCATGTCCGCCACCAGCCCCACCCCACACTCCGCGCCAGGCCCGGATCGTGATCATGAGTTTGGTGTCGTCCGGTGCCAATGCCGCTGACTTAAGGCCATCGTGGGATACCGGCCACAGGCGCGGCTGGCGACTCTTCACGTGTTTGGGCCGCTAGAACCGGGACAAATCGGGCGATGAGCGGACCAGATCCGTGAAGAGTCACCTCAGCCCGTGATCAGTGTGGCTGATGGGACCGGAGTTGACAGGCGAAGGCCCGGTTGAGAACGTCCGGACCGTTAAGTCAGCGGTGTTGCGTCCTGGCGACACTGAAGCCATGATCACGATTTCCGGGCGCGGGCGGCGGGGCCGGGGCGGGTGACGGAGGCGGCGCGGTGCTGGCGGATGTTCGGGTCCAACCGATCCGGGTGGATTGCCGTCCTAGACGACGCAGTAGCTGATTTCCGGCGCGGTGGCGCCCGGAAACGCGGACCGGAGGAGACCCCCATGCAGTTCACTACACGCGCGGCGCGCCGCGGCCTGGCCGCGGTCGCCATTACCTGCGCGGCCGTCCTGGTGCCCACGGCCGCCCTGGCCGCCTCCGGCAGCCGGGCCGCCGCGGCCCGGCCCGCGACCGCTACCCAGCCCGCGGTGGCCGTCGCCCCGCGGTGCGCCGCTGGCGCGCTCACGGTGTGGCTCGGCATCCCCGGTGACGGTGCCGCCGGGAGCACTTACTTCCAGCTCGAACTGTCCAACACGTCCGCGAAGACCTGCACGCTCTACGGCTTCCCGGGGGGGTCCGCGATCGGCCGCAACGGCCGCCAGCTGGGCAGCGCGGCGAACCGGGACTACGCCGACCCGGTCCACCTGGTGACGCTGCGCCGCGGCGCGACCGCGCACGTGCTGCTGCAGATCACCGACGTGGCCAACTTCCCGCCCGCCTCGTGTGACCCGGCGAACGCGGTGGCGCTGCGCGTCTACCCGCCGAACGACCGCCGGTCGGTCCAGGTGCCGTTCTCGTTCCGGGCCTGCGGCAAGAGCGGCCCGGTGTACCTGCACGTGCGGACCACGGTCGGCGGCACCGGGATCCCGGGCTTCAGCCACTGACCAGAGACACCGGGGATTACCGCCCAGCGCGGGCGGTCATCCCCGGCTGGTAGCGCAATCCATCCGCTGGGCCGGCCAAGCCAGCTAACCCACTATGGGTTGGGGATCTTGGCGATCAGGTTGGCCGCGTTGTAGCCCTGGCTCATCAGGTTGAAGTTCACCATCAGGGTGATCACCCGCTGCAGCGGCCCGGCCTGGGTGTTGGTCGGGAAGCCGGGCGACGGCAGCACCGACGCGGCCAGCTTCGGCACCTGCGCGAACGCGGTCATGGCCTTCTGCACCTCGTCCAGGTTGGTGGCCGCCACGGCCTGCGCCTTCTCCATCGCGAGCTTGAACGCTTCGGCGGTGTGCGGATTCTTGTTCAGCCAGGACTGGGTCGCCACGTAACCCTCGATCGGCAGGCTCTCGGCCGCGCCCTGGTTGGCGTCGGCCAGCGGCTCGACCCCGTACTTCTCCTCGAACTCGCTGATGAACGGCTCGGGCAGCCAGGCCGCGGTGAGCTTGTGTTGGGCCAGCAGCGGGCCCATCGCCGGGAACGGCTGGACGTTGTAGTGGGGAGTGCCGGGCACCGCGTTGTCCTGCATCAACGCATCGACCAGCAGCTGGCCGATGTTGTTCTTCGCGTTGAGCGTGATCGTCTTGCCGGCGAGCTGGGACATCTTGGTGATCTTCGACCCGGGGGGGACCACGACCTCCTGCACGTTCGGCGCCATGGTCGACCCGGCCACCAGCACCTTGAGGTTCGCGTGGTGCGCCTCGTCGGCGAGGATGTAGGACGGGTACGCGCCCGCCGTGATGTCGTACGTGCCGGCCAGCTGCTTCTTGATGACGTCGGCGCTGCTGATCGCGGGCTCGATCGTGACGTGCAGGCCTTCCTGGGCGAAGTACCCGCGCTGCTGTGCGATGTACAGCCCGGCCGAGTCCATCGCGGGCACCGCCGCGACAACCAGGTTGGTCTTCTCCAGCGGGCCCACCGAGCCGGAGCCGCCGCTGCCGCTGCACCCGGCCGCCAGCAGTGCGGCGGCCGCGGCCACACACAGGACACGGATGCGACCGGGCAGACGAGGCATGGGAGGGCTCCCTGATGACAGTGGGTAACAGAGGGAGACTAAGCGATGGATCGGCGCGCCTCAACCGGAACGTACATGTTCATTCGTAGTCTGGCGGGCTGGCTAGTAAAAGCCCGGTATCACCGGGTTGGCGGGGCGGTGCTGTCCCGGACCACCAGCGTGGTGGCCAGCTCGATGTACTGCGGCTCGTCGGCCCGGCCGCCCGGCGCGCTGCGCAGCATCCGGAACGCGGTGGCGGCCATCGCGGCCAGCGGCTGCCGGATCGTGGTCAGCGCCGGGGTGGCCCACGACGCGACCGGCACGTCATCGAAGCCGATCACGCTGAGGTCGGCCGGGGCGCGCAGCCCGCGCTCGGCCAGCGCCTGCAGCACGCCGAACGCCTGGCTGTCGTTGCCGGCCACGATCGCGGTGGGCGGCTCCGGCAGGTCGAGCAGGTGCCCGCCCTCGCGGCGGCCGTCGTCGATGCAGAAGTCGTCGGACCGGCGGACCAGTTCGGCCGCCGCGGGCAGGCCGGCCGCCTGCAGCGCGGCCCGGTACGCCGGCCAGCCGGGCCCGGCTGGACCAGAGCCGTTCCGGGCCGCCGATGATGCCGATCCGGCGGTGGCCCAGCTCGATCAGGTGCCGGGTGGCGGTCAGCCCGCCCTGCCAGTTGGTGGTGCCCACGGACCGGATGCCGGCCCCGGGCTCCCCGGGCGGGTCGATCACCACCAGCGGGATCCGGGCCGCGGCCAGCCGCTGCAGTTCGCTGCTGTCCGGCAGGTGCAGCACGCACAGCGCACCGTCGGTGCCCCGCTCGGCCGCCCGGTCCAGCCACCGGGTGAACCCGGCGGGCGAGTCCACCACGGCGACCACCACGCTGGCCGCGGACTCGTCGGCCGCCTGCACGGTACCGTGCAGCAGTTCCTCGGCCCACGGGCTGTGCACGTTGGCGATCAGCAGGTCCACCACGCCGAACCCGAGCCGGGACGCGACCTGGTAACCGTTCTCCCGGAGCAGGGCGGCGATCCGGGCCCGGGTCGCCGCGGCCACGTCGGTCCGCCCGTTGAGCACCTTGGACACGGCGGAGACCGAGACGCCCGCCTCGGCCGCGATGTCGACCAGGGTGCTGCGGCCGGAGTCACGTGCCACGGGCGGCCCTCACTTTTCGAAAGGATGCGGCACTCATCGTAACCGCATGATGCCTATTGACCAGGGTGGAGGGCCAATCTAGCCTGAACTGGCAGGCGAATAATTTTCGAAAACTCCCCGAAGCCGAGGAGCCGGTTCGCGTGACTACCAGCAACCCGCCCGCCGTCCAGCTGTACACCGTCCGCGACCAGCTCAGCGGGGACCGGGCCGGCGTGCTGGCCCGGATCGCGGCGTTCGGCTACGGCGCGGTCGAGCCGTTCAGCATCCTCGACGACCCGGCCGGGCTGGCCGCCGACCTGGCCGCCGCCGGGCTGGCCGTGTGCAGCGTGCACGCCGTGCCAGCCGGCGACCAGGCCAGCCCCGTGATCCAGGCGGCCCGCACGCTCGGCGCGGGCACCGTCATCGTGCCCTACCTGCCGCCGGACCGGTTCGCCGACGCGGCCAGCGTGCGCGAGGTGGCCGCCGAGCTGAACGGCATGGCCGCGCGGCTGGCCAGCGCGGGACTGCGGCTCGGCTACCACAACCACGACCACGAGCTGGCCTCGCTCATCGGGGGCCGGCCAGCGCTCGAAGTGCTGGCCGACGGGCTGGACGACGCGGTCATCCTCGAAGTGGACACCTACTGGGCCGCGGTCGGCGGGCAGGACGTGCCCGCGCTGCTCGGCCGCCTCGGCGACCGGGTCCGTTACCTGCACGTGAAGGACGGGCCGGTGACCCGGGACGACCCGATGACCGCGGTCGGCGCCGGGCGGATGCCGGTGGCGGACATCCTGGCCGCGGGCCGGTCCGCGGAATGGCACGTGGTCGAGCTGGACCGGTGCGCGACCGACATGATGACCGCCGTCGGGGACAGCCTGACCTGGCTGGCCGGCCACCGCCTGGCCCAGCCGGTGGTGCGCGATGGCCGCTGACCCGGTCGGGGTGGCCGTGATCGGCTGCGGCACGATCAGCGACCAGTACCTGCACAACCTGACTGAGTTCCCCGACCTGCGGGTGCTGTTCTGCGCGGATCTCGATCTGGAGCGGGCCAAGTCCCAGGCGGCCAAGTACGGGGTGCCCGGGGTCGGCAGCACCGCGCAGGCCGTCGGCCACCCGGACGTGGAACTGGTCGTCAACCTCACCATCCCGGTCGCGCACGCCGAGGTGACCAGCCAGGCAGTGGCGTTCGGTAAAAGCGTGTGGGTGGAAAAGCCACTGGCCCTGGACACCACGGCTGGGCGGGAAGTGCTCGCCGCGGCCGCCCGGGCTGGGGTACGCATCGGCTGCGCGCCGGACACCGTGCTGGGCGCCGGGCTGCAGACCGCGCGGCGGCTGATCAGCGACGGCGCCATCGGCGAGCCGCAAAGCGCGCTGGCGCTGATGCAGGACCCCGGCCCAGACCGCTGGCATCCTGACCCGGAATTCCTGTTCCAGCGCGGCGCGGGCCCGCTGTACGACATGGGGCCGTACTACCTGACCACGCTGGCCAGCGTGCTCGGCCCGGCGGCCACGGTGGCGGCGCTCGGCCGACGCAGCCGCCGCCGGCGGGTCATCGGCCGTGGCCCGCGGGCCGGCACCAGTTTCCAGGTGGACGTGCCCACCCACGTCGCCTCGCTGATCAGCTATGCGGACGGCGGGGCCGCCTCGGTGCTGTTCAGCTTCGACTCGCCGCTGCGGCGGCACGGCTTCGTGGAGATCACCGGTACCGAGGCGACGCTGGCCATGCCCGACCCGAACGGGTTCGGCGGCGAGGTCCGGATCCGCCCGGCGGGCAGCGCCGAGTGGACCGTCATCCCGGCGGCCGGGGTTACCGCGGGCCGCGGCATCGGCGCCCTGGACATGGCCCGGGCCATCCGTGCCGGTGTCCCGCACCGGGCCTCGGGTGAGCTGGCCCTGCACGTGCTGGACACGCTGGAGGCCGTCGCCCGCTCGCTGGCCGGAGGTACGTTCGAGGCGGTGCGGACCACGTTCCCGGCGCCCGCTGTGCTGCCGGCGGGCTGGGATCCGTACGCCCGTACGCTGCTCTGACCGCGAGGGAGGGACAGGTGGATCAGCCGCCGCTGGGCGTGGGCATGGCCGGCTACGCGTTCATGGGCGCGGCCCACTCGCAGGCCTGGCGCACCGC
This sequence comes from uncultured Actinomycetes bacterium, assembly GCA_963814645.1. Taxonomy (GTDB): domain Bacteria; phylum Actinomycetota; class Actinomycetes; order Streptosporangiales; family Streptosporangiaceae; genus RYN-230. The sequence goes on from CAWFDX010000002.1 coordinate 275,082, forward strand.
CCCGCACGTGTTCGCGCTGCCCCGCAGGCCGGTGCTGGCCGTGCTGTGCGGCCGGGACGAGGTGGCCGCGCGGGCCGCCGCGGAGCGGTACGGCTTTGCCAGCGTGGCGACCGACTGGCGCGACCTGCTGGACCGCGACGATGTGCAGCTCATCGACGTGTGCACGCCGGGCAACTCGCACGCGGAGATCTCCATCGCCGCGCTGGACGCGGGCAAGCACGTGCTGTGCGAGAAGCCGCTGGCCAATACCGTGGCCGAGGCGGAGGCGATGGCCGCGGCCGCGGAGCGGGCCCGGGCCCGCGGCGTCCGCGCCATGGTCGGCTTCAACTACCGGCGGGTGCCGGCCATCGCGCTGGCCCGCCAGCTGGTGGCCGCGGGCCGGATCGGCACCATCCGCCACGTCCGGGCCAGCTACCTGCAGGACTGGCTGGCTGACCCGGCGTTCCCGCTGACCTGGCGGCTGCAGCGCGAGCAGGCCGGCTCCGGTGCACTGGGTGACCTGGGCAGCCATATCGTCAACCTGGCCCAGCACCTGACCGGCCAGCTGATCACCGGCGTCTCCGCAGCCAGCACAACCTTTATTGCTGAACGCCAGCTGGCGGCCGGTGAGCCCGGCCGTACCGGGGCCGTCACCGTGGACGACGCGGTCACGTTCAGCGCCCGGCTCGGCCCCGGGACGCTGGCCACGTTCGAGGCCACCCGGTTCGCGGCCGGCCGGAAGAACGCGCTGCGCATCGAGCTGAACGGGGAGCAGGGCAGCCTCGCGTTCGACCTGGAGCGGCTGAACGAGCTGGAGTATTACGACCGGGCCGAGGACGCCACCACGGCTGGGTTCCGCCGCGTCCTGGTCACCGAGCCCGGCCACCCGTACTTGTCCGCCTGGTGGCCGCCCGGGCACGTGCTCGGCTGGGAGCACACGTTCGTGCACCAGGTCCGTGATCTGGTGGACGCGATCGCAGCCGGCGCTGATCCGGCGCCGTCGTTCGCGGACGGCCTGCAGGTGCAGCGGGTGCTGGCCGCGGTGGCGGACAGCGCGGCCAACGACAGCCAGTGGACCCCGGTTACCCCGGCCGGGCGCTAAGGAGCCGATCATGTCCCGACCGTTCACGCTGTTCACCGGCCAGTGGGCTGACCTGCCGCTGGAGGAGGTCTGCCGGCTGGCCCGCGACTGGGGGTACGACGGCCTCGAACTGGCCTGCTGGGGTGATCACTTCGAGGTGGACCGGGCGCTGGCCGAGGACGGCTACCTGGCCGGCCGGCACGCGCTGCTGGCCAAGTACGAGCTGAACTGCTGGGCGATCTCCAACCACCTGGTCGGCCAGGCGGTCTGCGACCACCCCATCGACCAGCGGCACCAGGCCATCCTGCCCGCCCGGATCTGGGGCGACGGCGAGCCGGAAGGCGTCCGGCAGCGGGCCGCCGCGGAACTGGCCGATACCGCCCGGGCCGCGGCCGCGTTCGGGGTGCAGACCGTGGTCGGCTTCACCGGCTCGGCCATCTGGCACACGGTGGCCATGTTCCCGCCGGTGCCGCCGGAGATGATCGAGCAGGGCTACGCGGACTTCGCCCGGCGGTGGAACCCGATCCTGGACGTGTTCGACGCCGAGGGCATCCGGTTCGCGCACGAGGTGCATCCCAGCGAGATCGCCTACGACTTCTGGACCACCCGGCAGGCGCTGGACGCGGTCGGCAACCGGCCCGCGTTCGGGCTGAACTTCGACCCCAGCCATTTCGTCTGGCAGGACCTGGACCCGGTCGCCTTCCTGGCCGCCTACCCGGACCGGATCTACCACGTGGACTGCAAGGAAGCCCGGAAGCGGCTGGACGGCCGGAACGGCCGGCTGGGCTCCCACCTGCCCTGGGGTGATCCCCGGCGAGGCTGGGACTTCGTCTCGGCGGGCCGGGGGGACATCGACTGGGAGGACATCTTCCGGATGCTGAACTCGATCGGCTATCGCGGCCCGATCTCGGTGGAGTGGGAGGACGCCGGGATGGACCGGCTGGCCGGCGCGCCCGAGGCGCTCAGCTACCTGCGCCGCTTCGATATCGAGCCGCCGCAGGCCTCGTTCGACGCCGCGTTCAGCCGGGAGACGCCGTGAGCCGGCGTGCCGAGCCGGGCCCAGCGTGCGCCCCGGGTATATCGAGACCCGGCGTATCCCGGTACATGTGGCTTAAAAAGTCCTTAATAACACCAGGTAAATGCGCGTTGTGTGTTCGCTAAAAAGCGGGCATTGCCGCCCCCGCCTGCCCTGCCGCTAAAAATATTGCGCTGAAAGGTTCACGGCCTGGCCGGTCCCTTTTCATTGGTATCAGCAGAAGCGCACTTGCGGAGGGTAATTCATGCGAAAAGCCATGCGCCGGATATCAGCCGGTTTCCTGGGTGCCGGGATGATCGTCGCACTGACGGCCGGTGTCACCGCGGGGGCGGCCGACGCGGCCACCACGTTTCCAGCCGCGCAGTCGCCCCAGACCGCGGCGGTGACCTGGCCCATCGTCAGCCGGGGCGACGCGGTGCGCGCGCTGCAGCACCAGCTGCGCTACGCGTACGGGCACCGGAGCGTCGTCGTCAACGGCTATTTCGGCCAGAAGACCCTGGCCGCGGTGAAGATATTCCAGCGGAATCACAAGCTCACCGCGGATGGCATTGTCGGCAACGCCACCTGGAAAGCCCTGGTCCGCGGCAGCCGGTAGCGGCGCCAAGCCGGCGGCCGTCAGTCGGGCCCGCCGGCCCCGCGTCAACTCGTGATCATGACTTTGGTGTCGCTAGGACGACACCAAAGTCATGATCACGTTGCTACTTGGCCAGGATGCGGAGGCGCTGGGGGTCGTAAAGGGGGGCCAGTTGCAGCCGGGCGGGCAGGTCGCCGGCCGGGGTGCGGACCCGGAAGCCGCCCGCCTTCAGCCACTCCGCGGTCACCCCGTCCGGGTGCTGCACCTGGGCCAGCCCGACCGGGCCACCGACCGTGTACCCGTACGCGGCGGCCCGCACGTAACCCGCCCACTGATCGCCGAGGAACACCGGCTCGTTGCCGAACAGGTCCGCCGCCGGGTCGTCCACGACCAGGCTCACCACCCGGTGCTCCGGCGGCCCGGCCGCCCGGGCGGCCAGCAGCGCGTCCCGGCCGGTGAACCCGCCGGCCTTGTCCCAGGCCACCGCGAAGCCGAGCCCGGCCTCCAGCGGGTTGTCGGTGTTGTCAATGTCCACGCCCATGTCCCGGTAGCCCTTTTCCAGCCGCAGGCTGGACATGGCGGACAGGCCTACCAGCCGGAAGCCCAGATCCGCGCCCGCCGCCACCAGGTCGTCGTACACGCCGGCCGCGTACTCCACCGGCACGTGCAGTTCCCAGCCCAGTTCGCCCACGTAGGTGACCCGGATGGCCAGCACCGGCGCGTAGCCCACATGAACCTGCCGGGCCGACAGGTAGGGGAACGCAGCGTTGCCCAGGTCGGCGTCGGTGAGCCGGCCGATCAGCTCGCGGGACGCCGGGCCCTGCACGGTGAGCAGGGCGGTGCCGGAGGTGATGTCCGCGACGGTCACCACCTCGCCGGGCGCCGTCGCCCGCCGGATCAGCGGCTCGATCCGGCGGTGGATCAGGTCGCTGGCGATGACCAGGAACCTGTCCGGCTCCAGGCAGGTCACGGTGACGTCGGCGATGATCCCGCCCGCCTCGTTCAGCCACTGCGTGTAGACCAGCCGGCCCGGTCCCTGCAGCACGTCGTTGGCGGACAGCCGGCTGAGCACGGCGCCTGCGTCCGGGCCCTGCACCAGCAGCTTGGCCATCAGGCTCATGTCGATCATGCCGACCGCCTCGCGCACCGCGGCGTGCTCACGGCCGACGATGGCGTGCGCGGCCGGGCGGCTGAAGTCCAGCCGGGACGGCGGCGTCTCGCCCGCAGGGTCGAACCACTCGGTGAACTCCCAGCCCGCCGACGTCGCGAAGTGCCCGCCCGCGGCGGCCAGCCGGTCATGCAGCACCGACCGGCGCACGTTCCGCCCGGTGGCCGGCTTCCACGACGGCCAGACCGCGTCGCCGAACAGCACGCCCAGCTGCTCTACCGTCCGCTCGGCGCGGAACTTCCGTGAGCTCTCGTACAGTGCGGTCCGGTCGATGGCCACCGGGGTGGCGTCCACCGGTGGCACGCCGTCCGCGATCCAGTGCGCCAGCATGCAGCCGACGCCACCGCCGGACAGGATGCCGAGCGAGTTGAGCCCGGCCGCGACGAAGTACCCGTCCAGTTCAGGGGCGGGCCCGAGCAGCGGCCGGACGTCGGCGGTGAACGACTCAGGCCCGCAGAACAGGGTGCGCACCCCGGTCCCGGCCAGCACCGGTATCCGGGCCAGGGCCGGCCCGAGGAACTGCTCCATCCGGTCCCAGTCCGGGCTGATCTTCCCGAACGCGAAGCCGCGCGGCACGCTGTCCACCGACCAGGGCGCGCCGACCGGCTCGAACAACCCGACCAGCATGCCGTCCCCCTCGGGCCGGTAGTAGCCGTAGTTGTCCGGGTCCTCGATGACCGGCAGGTCCGGGTCCATCCCGGGCACGGTGTCGGTCAGCAGGTAGTAGTGCTCGGCGGCCTGCAGCGGGACACTGACCCCGGCCAGCGCGCCGAACTGCCGGGCCCACATGCCCGCCGCGTTCACCACCACCTCGGTCTCGATCCGGCCCTGCTCGGTTAGCACGGCGCGGACCCGGCGCCCGGCCAGTTCCACCCCGGTGGCCGCGATCCCCTCCACGATCCGCACGCCGCGCTGCTGGGCGCCCTTGGCCAGCGCGGTGGCCACGCCGACCGGGTCGGCCCGTCCCTCGTCGGCCACGTAGAACGCGGACAGCACGTCGTCGGTCCGGGCCAGCGGCCACATGCCCGCCAGTTCGCGGGCGGAGATCTCCACGTCCTCGACGCCGAACCCGTGCATCCAGGCCGCCTCCCGGCGCAGCGCCTCCTGCCGCTGCGGGCTGGTGGCCAGCGACAGGTGCCCGACCGGGCGGAACCCGGTGGAGTGCCCGGTCTCCACCTCCAGCCTGGTGTACAGGTCGCGGGAGTACCGGCTGAAGAACAGCGCGGTCTCGTCGGTCATCCCGGCCGAGGTGATCAGCCCGGCCGCGTGCCAGGTCGTCCCGGCGGTCAGCCGGTGCTGCTCGAGCAGCACCACGTCCGTCCAGCCCAGCTGGGCCAGGTGGTAGGCGATGCTGCAGCCGGTCACCCCGCCGCCGACGATGACCACCTGGGCCCGGTCCGGCAGCTGTGGGTCGGCCGTCACGGTTGCTCCCATAGTTTGACTGAACGATTAGTCAAACTATGGCACGGTGGCCCCCTGCAGGGCCACCCCGGACGGGTTGGCCGTCGGGTCCAGCTCGGTCTGCACGTTGACCGTGGCCGGCGGGATCGTGTCCATTACCAGCGGCACCCACCCGGGGTCGGCCGAGCACACCGCGGGCGGCGACGAGCCGCCCGCCACGGCGGCCGAGCAGACTCCGAACGTGTACGCGCCGGGGGTGGCGGTGAACGTCCGGGCATCGTCGTTGCCGAACCCGTCCTGCCCGGTCAGCGTGACCGTGAACGTCCAGCCCGAGCCGGGCGTGCCCAGCGTGGCGGTGGGCACGGTGATCGTCACCAGCCCAGGCGTGGCCGACCCGGACGCGCTCAGCTGGGCCACCGAGACCTGCGGGGTGCCCAGGCTGGAGGACCCCGACAGCCCGGAACTCGCCGAGCCCGGGGTCACCCAGCCGGACGCCGCGCTGGCCATCGCGGTCGCGGTGGCCGCGGTCGCGCTGGTCGGCTGGGAACGGCGGCTGGGCGCCACCGGCGCGGTGGACTGGTCGGTGGCCGGGACGGGCTGGCTGCTCGCGCTGATCGCGCTCAGCCGGCCCGCCTGGGAATGGATCACCGGGGCGCTCCTCGTGTTCGCCGCGCACGCGATCGTCGCCTACCGGGTGCTCGGGGTGACCTCGCTCGGCCAGGCTCGGCTGGCCGCCACCGGGTACACGGTGCTGGTCATCCTGGCCGGGTTCGCCGCACTGCGCCCGGCTATCCGCGCGCAGGCCCGGGTGGCGGCCCGGCGTGCCACCCTGGCCAGCCAGACCGCGGCGGAACGGGCCGCGGCGGGCGCGATCCAGCAGGACCGGCGCCGTCGGCTGGCCGTGCTGGAAGCGGACGTGCTGCCGCTGCTGCGCGGCATCGCGGACGGCACGCTGGACCCGGCCGACCGCGCGGTGCAGCAGCGCTGCGCCGACCGCGCGGACGCGCTGCGCCGGGCGCTGGCCGACCCGGACCGGCCGGATGGTGGGCTGCTGGCCGGGCTCGCGACGGCCCTCAGCGCGGCCGAGGACCGTGGCCTCCCGGTCGAGGTCCAGGTGATCGGCGATCCCGGTATCCCGGCGCCCGAGGTGGCCGGGGCTACCCGGGCCGCGGTCAGCGACGTGGTCGGGGTGCTGCCGCCGCACCCGGTGGTGCTCACCGTGCTGGCCTCCGACGACGAGGTAGAGCTGTACCTGACGTTTGAGCGGCCGCTGGCCGGCCCGGTGGACGTGGCCGGGCTGCGGCGGCTGGTGCCAGCCACCGCGGACTGGCAGGCCACGATGGACATCGGCGACGCAGGTGCCGGATTTCTGGCCGTCCGGTGGCGCAAGGCGGCGTGACCGGAAAATTTGTGCAACACAACTTTTGAATAAGACATTGTGCTTTAAACCACGCAGTGCTGGCGGGCTGAAGGCCTATCATCGAGCCCATGTGGTCGGCCCGGTCCTTAGCCCCGCGCTCCGCGGCCCGGGGGGCCCGCGGGATACCGGCGGCTGGCCCGGCAATGACCGTGCTCGGCACGATGCTCACCCGGATCGCCGCCATCATCCGCGGCGTTGCTGCTGGTTATGTGCTCGTCCAGGTGATCATCTGGCATGCCTACTATCAGGCCAGCCCGGTCCGGCTGTGGGGGCCGGCGGTCGCTGTCGGCTGGGCCGTCGCGGTGGTCTGCTACCTGCGCCGCCACCGGTTCCCGCCGGGGCCGCTGGTCTGCCTGGACTGGGCGGTGTACGCCGTGCTCGCGGTGGCCGCGGGCGACTGCGTGCCGCTGGCCATCCGTGGCCAGGCCGGGGAATGGCTGTTCGTCACCGTGGCCAGCGGGCTCCTGGTGCAGGTCTGGTTCAGCCCGCCGCGGCTGTCGATGCCGCTGTCGCTGGCCTCCGGGCTGGCGTTCTGGGCCGGCAGCGTGCTGGCCCCGGGCCTGCATACCGCCCGCGGCGCCCGGGCCGCCTCGGTGGCGCTGCTGTTCGTCGTGGTCATGGCGCACTGGTGCGGCCGCCAGTTGCTGTACCAGCGGGCCAGCCGGGCCGACCGTGCGCTGGCCGCGGCCGACCAGGACGCCCGGGAACAGTTCGTCATCCTGTCCCGGACGGTCGAGCGGCGGGAGCACGAGCGGCTGCTGCACGACACCGTGCTGAACACGCTGACCGCGGTGGCCCGGTCCGGCCCGGCGGGCGGGGTCATCCGCCGCTGCCAGCAGGATCTGGCCCGGCTACAGCGCGCGCTCAGCGAGCCCGCTGACCCGGCCGGGGCGTTCAGTAGTCCGGTCTCTGGGCTGGTCGCCGACCTGCACGCGATCGCCGAAGAGATGCGGGCGCGCGGCCTGCGGGTGCAGGTGCGGGCGGCGCCCGGCACGGTGGGTCCGGGCCCAGCCGTCCCGGTCCCGGTGGCCGCGGCCATCGGGCACGCCACCCGGGAGGCGCTGGCCAACGTGGCCGCGCACGCCGGCACGGGCGAGGCCTGGGTCACGGTCAGCCCGCTCGGTGCGGGGGTCGAGGTGCCAGGGGTCGAGGTGACGGTGCGCGACGAGGGGGCCGGGTTCGACCCGGCCCGGCTCGGCCCGGCCCGGCTGGGGGTGCGCCGGTCCATTACCGAGCGGGTCACCGACTGCGGTGGCTCGGCGGCGGTGCGCTCCGCCCCGGGCGCAGGCACGGAGGTGCGGCTGTGCTGGCCCGCCCAGCCCGGTCCGGCGCCGCAGCCCGCTGCGGCCACGCACGGGACGGGCCGGTGCTGATCCGGATTCCGGCGGCCCGGGCCCGCGACGAGACCGCGCTGGCCAGCCGGGCGGCGACGGCCGGCGGGGCGGTCGCGGTCTTCACCGAGTCCGCCCTGCCGCTGTTCGTCTGGGCGCTCGCCGTGGTCCTGCCCACCGGGATGATCGTCCAGGTGCTGGCCACGTTCTCGGCCTACCGGCAGCCACTGGCCGCGGTGGCGGTGTGGCTTTGTGTCCTGCTGGCCGCCGCCTGGCTGGTACCGCGGGGGCTGGCCCGCGGGCTTACCCGGCCGGAAGCGCTGGCCGCGATCGCGGTCGCGGTGGCCGCGGTCACCCTGATCGGCCTGGACCGGCGGACGCACCTGGCCACCGGGTCGCTGGACTGGACGGTCCTCGGCACGCTCTGGCTGCTCGCGCTGGTGGCGCTGAGCGCCCCCGCCTGGCTGTGGGTGCCTGGCGCGGCGCTGGTCTTCGCCGCACACGTGTTCTTCGTGGTGCACCTGCTCGGCGCGACCCCGCTCGCGCTGGCCCGGGCGACGGCCGGCGGCTACGCCATGAGCGTGGTGCTGGCCATCTTCGCCGCGCTGCGGCCCATGCTGCGCACTCATTCGGAGATCGCGGTGCGCCGGGCCGAGCTGGGCAGCCGGTCGGCTGCGGAGCGGGACGCGGTGGCCGCCATCCACGCCGACCGCGCGGACCGGATGGCGCTGCTGGAGGTGGAGGCGCTGCCGTTGCTGCGCGGCATCGCCGACGGCACGCTCGACCCGGCCGACCCCGCGGTGCGGCGGAAGTGCGCCGAGCACGCCACCACGCTGCGCCGGGCCCTGGTGCGGCGGACCGGGCAGGCCGGCGGGGTGCTGGCCGGGCTGGGGCCCGCGCTGGAGGAGGCCCGGACCAGGGACATGCCGGTCGAGATCCAGGTCGTCGGGGACCCGGGCCAGCCAGGCCCGGAGGTGGCCCGGGCCACCCTGGCCGCGGTGCACGCCGTGCTCCGGGCGCTCCCGCCGCAGCCGGTCATCCTCACTGTGCTGAGCGCCGGGGACGAGGTGGAGCTGTACCTGACGTTCCGGCTGCCCCCGGCGGACCTGGGGCCGGTGCGGGCCGGCCTGGCTGGGCTGGACCAGCCGGTGCCGCCCGCCGTGGCGTGGCGGGCCATCCTGGATGCCGAGCCGTCCGGCCCGGGCTGCCTGGAGGTCTGCTGGCGGAAGGTGGGCCGGTGACCGAGCCGGCCGGTGATACGTCGGCCATCGACATAGCCGCGGTGGATGACCATCCGGTCATCCTGGACGGCCTGGCTGGCTGGGTGGCCGCGCCCGGCAGCGGCATCCGGGTCATCGACACCGCGGTGACGGTGGCCGCGCTGCTGGCCGGGCCCGGGCGGGCGGCGGACGTGGTGCTGCTCGACCTGGACCTGGGCGACGGCAGCACGGCCGAGCAGAACGTGGCCGAGATCCGCGCGGCCGGGCCAGCCGTCCTCGTGCTGTCCGCCTCGGACCGGCCCGGCACGGTCCGCGACGCGATCCGGGCGGGCGCGCTCGGCTACGTGCTCAAGAACGAGGAGACGGCCGAGGTGCGCGCGGCGATTAAGGCGGTGGCCGCCGGAAAGGACTGGATCTCGCCCCGGCTGGCCTACATCTTCGCCACCGACGACGCGCCGGACCGGCCTGCGCTAAGCGCCCAGGAAACGCGCGCACTGCGGCTTTACGCCACCGGTATGCCGATGAAGCTGGTCGCCCGGCGGATGTGCATTAGTGAAGAGACGGCTAAACAGTACGTAGGCCGGGTTCGGGAGAAGTACGCTCGTGCCGGACGGGCGGCACCCACTAAATTGGACCTGTACTATCGAGCCGTCGAGGACGGGCATCTCCCCCCTCACCCCTAACCGCGGACCCCCCCTCCCGGCGACAGGGGCAACAGGAGATACCCGTCCTCGACCTTTTTCTTACGTGACGAGATCCTAAGCGGGTCATCTCCGTCACGTCATGACCCCATCTCGGGGGTCACGACCAGCTGCTAACAGCCTGGCCATTCGGCCGAGCCTTTAGGCAAGCATACTCTTACCGTCCGACTATAAGGCCAGCTCAGCGCCGGACTATCGGTGGTGTCGGCTACCGGATGACCGGTTTAGTGGTAAAAGCGACAGTCATCCGCCGCGCCATTATGGTGCGGGCGCAGCGCCGGGCAGGAACCCGTCGATCAGGCGGCTGATGATGGAGTCGAAGATCTCGTCCGCATCCCGCCCGGGTGGGGCCGGTGCGGCTAGCGCGGCGGTCAGGTTCGGGTAGCGGCCGGTGGCGGCCGCCGTGACCAGCTGGCCGACCTGCGCGGTGGCCTGCTGCCCGGCGGTGACGCCGGTACGCGTGCGCTCTTCGGCCAGTGCCGCCTGCATGCCCCCGTAGTTGATCGCGAATCCGTTGACCAGCGCGAGCAGCTCCATCTTGGCCGCGGTGCCCACGCCGGTGCCGCTGAGCAGGCCGAGGAAGTAGTCCACATAGTGCAGGGCCGTCGGCCCCATGACCGGGGGCCGGGTGCTCACCGCCCGGGGCAGCCAGGGGTGGCGCTGGGTGATGTCCAGGCCCTGCCGGGCCAGGTCCACGATGGCCTGCCGGATGTCCGCTGGTTTTTGGTCCGGGAAGCGGTACTCGGTGCCCACCTCGTCGATCATCAGCTGGACCAGGTGGTCCTTGGTCGGCAGGTAGTTGTACAGCGACATCGTGCCCAGGCCGAGCTCGGCGGCCATCCGCCGCATGGTAACCGCGTCCAGGCCTTCGCCGTCGGCCAGCACCACCGCGGCGGCCGCGATCGCGGACCGGCTGTACCGGGCTTTCGGCCCGCGCTCGCCATGTTCCGGTAGCTCCCAGATAGAGGGCCGCACGCTGGCGTCTGGCCCCGGCGGCTGGCTCGGCCTGGCCATCGGCGGCACCTCCTCCCCTCCCGGCCCGGGACCCGAGCCTATCGGCGTGCGGCGTACGTAGTATGCTCCGGATAACAACAAGGTACAGCGTACGTAGTTAGAGGAGTGCATCATGACATCCCCGACTTCTGCCCCCGCGCAGCCTGCCGCCCGGGAGAACTCGCCGCCCGCCCGCAGGCTGCCCTGGTCGGCCCGGCTGTTCACCCGGCTGTCCCGGCGCGGCCTGCCGCCGCCGGTATGCGGGGTGCGCGTCGCGCCCGGGATCGAGGTACCCGCCGCCGACGGGGTGCCGCTGCGCACCGACCATTACATCCCGCAGCTCACCGGACCCCGGCCAGCCCTGCTGGTGCGCACCCCCTACGGCCGTGGTTTCCCGTGGGCGTTCCTGTTCGGCGGCCTGTTCGCCGAGCGCGGCTATCACGTGATCATCCAGAGCTGCCGCGGCACCGGCGGGTCCGGCGGCACGTTCCAGCCGTGGCGGCACGAGCAGGCCGACGGCCAGGCCACCGTGGCCTGGCTGCGCCAGCAGGACTGGTTCACCGGCGAACTGGCCACCATCGGGCCGAGCTACCTGGGCTACACCCAGTGGGCGCTGGCCGCCGACCCGCCGCCCGAGCTGCGCGCCATGATCGTGCAGGTCGGCGCGTCCGCGCCGTATCCGCTGTTCTACCCAGGCGGCGCGTTCGCGCTGGAGAACATGCTGATCGGCGTCGTGGCCATGCGCTACTGGGAGCATGGTTTCGGCGCGGTGTTCCGTGCTCTGCTGCGGTTGCAGGCCCGGATCCGGCGGGCCACCCGGACCCTGCCGGTGCTCGACACCTACCCGAAGGCCACCGGCGGCCGGATCGGCTACTTCGACCAGTGGCTCACCCACCCGGATGCGGCCGACCCCTACTGGACCTCGCTCGACGCCGCGGACGGCGCCCCGGCGCCCGCGGTGCCGGTCAGCCTGCTCACCGGCTGGCAGGACATCTGCCTGGACCAGAACCTGGCCGAATACCAGCGGCTGCGGGCCGCGGGCCGCACCCCGCGGCTGGTCATCGGCCCGTGGTCGCACTCCTCGGGCTTCAACGACGACCTGCCGATCGTGGCCGGTGAGGCGCTGGACTGGCTGACCGCGTACTGCAGTAAGGACCCGGCCGGCTGGGCGAAGCCGCCGGTGCGGGTGCACGTCGGTGGCGGCCGCGGGGAATGGCGGGACCTGCCGGACTGGCCGCCGCCGCAGGCGGCCGGGCAGCTCTGGCGGCTGGCCGCGGACGGGACGCTGAGCACCGGCCGGGTGGCCGAGCCGGGCGTGTCGCCGTTCCGTTACGACCCGGCCGACCCGACACCGTCGGTGGGCGGGCAACTGCTCAGCAACAAGGCCGGGCCGGTGGACAACAAGGCCCTGGAGGCCCGGGCCGACGTGCTGGTCTTCACCGGCCCGCCGCTGGCCGCCGGCCTGGAGGTGATCGGCCCGGTCAGCGCACGGCTGCGGGTCCGGGCCAGCCACCCGCACTTCGACGTGTTCGCCCGGCTGTGCGACGTGGACGCGCGCGGGCGGTCCCGCAACGTGTGCGACGGCCTGATCCGGCAGGTCCCGGCGGCCGGTCCGGCCGGGGCAGCGGATTGCCTGATCACGGTGCCCATGAGCGCGACGGCGTACCGGTTCCGGGCCGGGCACCGGCTGCGGCTGCAGGTATCCGGTGGCGCGCACCCCCGGTTCGCCCGGAACACCGGCACCGGCGAGCCGTGGGCCACCACGACCCGGCTGGCCGCGGTGGACCTGGAGATCGTGCACGACGGGCCGGATCCCGGCGGGCTGTCGCTGCCCGTACTGGGCTGAGCCCTAGCGCTGGTTTTGCTAGCACTGTGTGCCGCCGGCCACCCGTCTGGGAAGGTGACCGGCGGCACGCTCCGTGGGCTGGCTAGCAGCTGCCAACGCCCTCCCAGGCCGCGACGGTGTCGCTGGCCGTGTAGCTGGTGTCCGCGGCGTCGAAGCCGAAGCTCCGGTTGGCCACGAACGCGCAGCTGCTGCTCTCCTCGACGTTGTTCCATGAGCCGAGGGTGAACTTGTACTGGAACGCGGCGGTGGGCACGCCGGTGATGGTCAGCGTCCAGGTGTCGGTCCCGGTCTGGATCATCGGGTAGTCGGTGGCGATCCAGTCGTCGGCCGACGGGATGCCGGTGCCCAGCACGTCGTAGTTCCCGGACAGGTATACGGTGTCCCCGCCCGGGGTGTCCGAGGGCACCGTGACGTTGATGACGGCGGTGGCGCTCCCGCAGGTGGACGGGCCGCCCCAGTTGGCCACGGTGTCGTTCACCGTGCCGCCGTTCACGCTCATGCTGCGGTTGCTGATGTCCGCGCAGTCTGCGTTCTTCTCCACGTTGCTCCATGAGCCGCCCAGGTCGTACTTGTAGGACAGCGTGGTGTCCGCGGCCGCCTCGACGGTGGTCGTCCAGGTACTGGCGTTCACCTTGGTCATCGGGATGCCGTTGGCGGCCCAGTCGGACTGGCCCAGGCCGAGCGCGGACAGGTTCCCGGCCAGGTACACGGTGTCACCCGACGCGTCGGTGTTCACCGGTACCGTCACGTTCACCGTCTCCTTGACCGACCCGCTGACCGGGCAGATGCTGCCCTGCACGCACTGGGTCACCACGCTCGGCGTGTCCACGTCCTTGCCCGCCGAGATGTCGGTGGCCAGCCGGACGAACTGGGCCATCGCCCACATCAGCGGAGTGGACGAGTTGTCCGGCTGGCCGAAGGTGAACCCGCCCGTGCCGGTGCTGCCGCCCCAGACCTGCTCGGAGATCTGGTCGCCGGCGTTGGCCGCGCCGGCCATGGTCTGCAGCATGGACTGGGCGCCGGTCAGGTTGCCGTCGGCCACGTCGTACTCGCCGCGCTCCCCGGTCAGCACCGGCCATGGGTTGCCCACCCCGGACCCGGTGTAGTCGCCGCCGGACGCGGTCTCGCCGTAGCCGTCGAAGTTGTACCGATGCCAGATCGGCCCCTCCGGGGTGTTGACCTGGAGCTCGGAATCCACCACCGACAGGGTGTTGGTGATGTCGGTCGCGGTGGCCGACTTGATGCCGAGCCGGACCAGTTCCAGGAAGCTCGGGTCCACCACGGTGCGGTCGTCATGGCTGCCGCCGCCGTTGGCGATGGAGATCGAGGCCCCGGAGTTGGGGCTGCCATCCGGGGTGATCCGCAGGAAGTAGTCGCCGTTGCCGTACGGGCCGGTGGTGGTGTACGTCAGGCTGTCCACCTCCGACGCCCAGGACAGCGCCGTCGACTGGTAGGTGGCGGCCAGGCTGGTCGCCCCGTTGGTCTCGGCGATGGACGCGGCGCAGATCAGGCCGGCGATCTCCGCCGCCATGGTGGCCGGCGAGTAGCCGCTGTTCTCCTCCCAGCGTTCCTGCGGGGTGTACGGGCCGTTGGACACCAGGTAGTTGGCCAGCAGTTCGATGTGCCCCCAGTCGGCCGAGTTGGTCGCGCCGAGCTGCCAGGCCAGGATGATCGGATCGGCGACCTCGTCCATCTGCAGCGAGCCGAACACGGTGTTCCCGTTCAGGAACGTGTTCTGTTTGACCGCGCCGCTGGACTCCTCCTCGTACGTGAAGATGTACTGCAGCGCGGCGTTGGCGTCGGTGCTGTCCCCGGCGGCCAGCAACGCGGAGGCCATCTCGTACTCGTCCCGGGTCCAGACCACGTGATAGCCGTGATCGCCGGCGCTGTTCGCGCTGACGCTGGTGCCCCATGGATCGGTGGGCGCGGCGACGAACCCGCCGACGTAGGTCTTGTCCTCGTCGGCCTTGAGCTCCATCAGCGACACGTAGTACTGCTGCTCCAGCACGCTGCTCCCGGTCACCGACGCGGGCGGGCTGTTCAGCCCGCTGACCCAGCTGTGCCAGCCGGACTCGAACGAGCTCTCCAGCGAGCTGAACCCGGTGGCCAGTGACGCGGCCGCGTCGGAGATCGCGGCCGACTGGCTGGAATCGAAGGCCAGCGCCAGGGTGAACGTGGTCGAGCCGCTGGCCGCCACCGGGATCTGCGCCACCTGCACGATGTGCCCGGCGGTGGAGGCCGAGCTGTACGTGGACGTCAGCCCGTAACTGCTGGTGAGCATGCTGCTGCCGTCGCTGGAGGTGCCGACGTAGCCGGTGCTGGTCTGGCTGAACCCGGTCGACGCGGTCAGCGCGCTGGACACCGTGCCGTTGCTGGCCACCAGGTCACCGCTGGTGCTGTCGGTGCCGCCGGTGTTGCCCATCCCGTCGTTGTTCAGCTGCGGCAGATAGTCCGCGTACAGCTGCAGCGGGGTGGAGCTGAGGTTGTCGAACGTGGTCTGGATCAGGATCACCGAGCGCGACGGGTCGGCGATGTAGGTCTTGGTGATCTTGAAATCACCGTTGCTGGCCGTGTTGACCTGCTGCCAGACCAGCGAGGTCGGGTCGACCAGGGAGATCGAGTGCGTGGTGTTGGCCGTCTCGGTGCTGGCGAACGACGACCCGTCGGTGACGATGTACTGCAGGCCGAACGTGTCCGGGGTGTCCGTCTCCGGGTAGAAGACGTTCTCCAGTTCCCCGTCGCCCAGCGTGTACCAGACCTTCGAGGCCGAGCCGAGCGAGTCGGCGAAGCCGGTCACGTTCGACTCGTTCCAGGTGGCGTTGGCCCCGGGTGCGCCCGGGGCGGTGGCGGCCAGCGCCGGTGTGGCACCGGCCACGATGCCCGCCGCCAGCAGTGCCGCCGCGCCGAGTAAAGCCGCGCCGCGCCGTTTCCTTCTGCGCATGTGTCCTCCCTCGCGCCGCTCACCTGCGGCGGGACAATGGTTTCCCGCACAACATAGGATTGGCGGAAACAGGGGGCCAGAACCTGGCCCTGAAATAATCTAGAAATAAAGTGTCAAAGTTTCCGTAACATGCTCGTCATAGCCCGGATTCCCAGTGACCCGTCTCGCCGGGCGCGTGATAGTCGTCCCGTGTTCGCATCCCGCACCGCCACCGCCGCGTTCAGTACCGTCGTCGCCATGGCCGCGCTGGCCGTGCCGGGCGCGTTACCGGCCGCCGCCGGCCCGGCCGCGGTGCCGTCGGCGGCCAGCACCGGGGCCACCGGGGTCATCGCGGCGATGTTGGACTGGCCGTGGCCGGCCATCGGTACGGAGTGCACCAACGTGCTCGGCCCGGACGGGTACGGCGCGGTGCAGATCTCCCCGCCCGAGGAAGCGGTGGTGCTGGCCGCCGACGGCTACCCGTGGTGGCAGGCCTACCAGCCGGTCAGCTACAGCCTGAACTCGCGGTTCGGCACCGAGGCCCAGCTCGCCTCGATGATCTCGGCCTGCCACGCGGCCGGCGTCAAGGTCTACGCCGACGTGGTGCTGAACCACATGACCGGCCAGGTCAACGGCGGGGTGGGGGACGACGGCACGACGTTCCCGGACATGTTCGACTACCCGCCGCTGTACAGCGAGTCCGACTTCCACAGCTGCCACTCCTCGATCACCGACTGGGACGACGAGTCGCAGGTGTGGAACTGCGAGCTGAGCGGCCTGGCCGACCTGGACACCGGGTCCAGCTACGTGCAGCAGCAGGAGGCCGGGTACCTGAACAGCCTGATCGCGCTCGGTGTGGACGGCTTCCGCTGGGACTCGGCCAAGGAGATGGCCCCGGCCGACATCGCCGCGATCGAGGCGCTGCTGACCAAGCCGGTCTTCATCTACCAGGACGTCGAGTATGGGGCCGGGCAGCCGGTCACCCCGGACCTGTACGAGGGCACCGGGTCGGTCGAGGAGTACCGGTACGGCTGGGACCTGTACGACGCGTTCACCTCGGGCACGCTGGCCTCGCTCAGCGACTTCGGCCCGTCCTGGAACTCGGCCGGCATGGTGCCGAGCGCGGACGCGGTCGCGTTCGTGGACACCCAGGACACCGAGCGCGACGGCGGGGCGCTGTACTACGCCGACGGCGCGTCCTACATCCTGGCCAACGTCTTCACGCTGGCCTGGGACTACGGCACCCCCATGGTGCTGTCCGACTACGCCTTCGGCAGCTACGACCAGGGCCCGCCGAGCGCCGGCGGCAACAGCATCGCCACCCCGTCCTGCGGCACGGGCACCTGGGAGTGCGAGGAACGCTGGCCGGCCATCGCCGGCATGGTCGGCTGGCACAACGCGGCCGGCGCCGCGCCGGTGGCCAACTGGTGGTCCGACGGCAGCAACGCGATCGCGTTCAGCCGCGGCTCGGCCGCCTGGGTGGCCATCAACGCGGAGAGCGCCCCGGTCACCGAGGATTTCAGCACCGGGCTGCCGGCCGGCACCTACTGCGACGTGATCAGCGGGGTGGCCGCCGCCGGGGGCTGCACCGGCGGCACGGTCACGGTGAACGCGGCCGGCCAGGCCACGGTGACCGTGCCGGCCATGGGCGCGGTGGGCATCGACGTGGACGCCGTGGCCAGCGCCGCGGCCGTGTCCGAGACGGTCACCGTCACCGTGCCCGCCGGCACCGACGGCTCGGGCGACACCGTGTACCTGGCCGGGGACCTGTCCGCGCTCGGCCTGGGCCAGTCCGACTGGGCTCCCAACGGAATCCCGATGACCAGGCTGAACGCCACTACCTGGAGCGCCACCGTCGAGGCGGCCGCGGACACCACGCTGTCCTACAAGTACGACCTGGGCGGCAGCTGGAGCAACGTGGAGGAGACGGCCAGTTGCGGTTACGTCGCCAACCGCAGCATGGCCGTGAACGGCGGCACGGTCAGCGACACCGTCGCCGCCTGGGCCGGTCTCGGTGGCTGCTGACCGCTTTTAGCCGGACATATTCGGCCAGATTCCGGTCTTCCTTCCGCGCACCGGCAGGAAGATAAGCAGTCCCATTCACCGGCTGATTACCGCGAATCGTGGCGCGGGTGTCACAGGCGGCCGCCCTGCCTCGTCTCAGAGACTGCCCGGCCCAGCGCGGGCCGGGCAGGCAAGCTCTCGGAGGGAGCAGGACATGCGTGTCTTCGTCGCCGGCGCGACCGGCGTCATCGGGCAGCAGCTGCTGCCCCTGCTGGCGTCCCAGGGGCACCACGTCATCGGCACCACCCGGAAGCCGGCCAAGCTGGACTCGCTGCGCGCGCTGGGCGCCGAGCCGGTGATCCTGGACGGCCTGGACGGGGCGGCCGTCGGCGAGGCGGTGGCCCGGGCCGAGCCGGAGGTGGTCATCCACGAGATGACCACGCTGGCCGGGGCCAAGCTCGGCGACCTGCGCCACTTCGACCGCGGGTTCGCCGCCACCAACCAGCTGCGCAGCGTGGGCACCGACCACTTGCTGGCCGCGGCTCAGGCGGCCGGCGTTCGCCGGTTCCTCGCGCAGAGCTACGCGGGCTGGCCGGGCGACCGGAGCGGCCCGCCGGTGCAGTCCGAACAGGATCCGCTGGACCCCAGCCCGCCCGCCGGGCAGCGCGAGTCGCTGGCCGCGATCCGGCACCTGGAGCAGGTGGTCCCGGCCGCGGCCGGGCTGGACGGCCTGGTGCTGCGGTACGGCTCGCTGTATGGCTACGGGGCCAGCGACGAGTTCTTCGCCCTGGCCCGGCAGCGCAAAGTGCCGGTGATCGGCAACGGCGCGGCCATCTGGTCGTTCCTGCATGTGGCCGACGCGGCCACCGCCACCGCGGCCGCGGTGCAGCACGGTAGCCCGGGGCTGTACAACGTGGTCGATGACGAGCCAGCTACCGTGGCGGAATGGCTGCCGTTCCTGGCCCAGGCCCTCGGGGGCAAGCCGCCGTACCACCTCCCGGCGTGGCTGGGACGGCTGGCCGCGGGCGAGGTCGGCATCTCGATGATGACCCAGGCCCGCGGCTGCGCGAACGCCAAGGCCAAGCGGGAGCTCGGCTGGCAGCCGCAGTGGCCGAGCTGGCGCCAGGGCTTCACCCGCGGGCTGACCGCCGCGGCCACGTCCACCGCCGCCGATGCCTAGCCGGACGGCCGGTGCCCCGGTGACCAGCGACACCGCCTACCAGCAGTACCGGTCGCTCATGTTCGCCATCGCGTACCGGATGCTGGGCAGCGTCAGCGAGGCCGAGGACGTGCTGCAGGAGGCGTTCCTGCGCTACCACCGGGCGGAATCGGCCGGGACCGGCATCGAGTCGCCCAAGGCGTTCCTGTCCGCGGTGACCACCCGGCTGTGCATCGACG
This sequence comes from uncultured Actinomycetes bacterium, assembly GCA_963814645.1. GTDB lineage: Bacteria > Actinomycetota > Actinomycetes > Streptosporangiales > Streptosporangiaceae > RYN-230. The sequence goes on from CAWFDX010000002.1 coordinate 294,154, forward strand.
AGCTGCGCTCGGCCCGGGCCCGCCGCGAGGCCTACCCCGGTGAGTGGCTGCCGGAGCCGCTGCTCACCGCGGACGCCGCCGTGCTGGCCGGGCCGCCGCCGGATGACCCGGCTGCCGCGGCCGAGCAGGCGGACACGCTGTCCATGGCCTTCCTGCTGCTGCTGGAGCGGCTGTCCCCGGTGGAGCGGGCGGTGTTCCTGCTGCACGACGTGTTCAGCTACGGCTACGACGAGGTCGCGTCCATCGTGGGCAAGAGCGAGGACAACTGCCGCCAGCTGGCGCTGCGCGCCCGGCGGCACGTGGCCGACGGCAAGCCGCGTTTCGAGGCGTCCCGCGGCAAGCGGGACGAGCTGGCCGCGACGTTCTTCCGCGCGGTACAGGACGGGGATCTGGATGGCCTGGTCGGCATGCTGGCCGCGGACGTCGTGGTGGTCGGCGACAACGCTGGCGTCCAGCCGCGCTGGCCGCGTCCGATCACCGGCCGGGACCGCGTCGGCCGCCTGCTGATCGGCCTGGCCCAGCAGATCAAGGAGGCTGGCATCCTGGTCCGCCCGGCCGAGGTCAACGGGCAGCCGGGCGCGCTGTGCCTGGACTCCGGCGGCCGTATCGCCAATGTGTTCGTGCTGGACATCACGGACGGCCAGGTCCAGGCCATCCGCTCCATCATCAGCCCGGGCAAGCTGCGCCACCTTGGCCCGCTGGCCGACCTGGGTCAGCTCCGCGACCAGCGCCGGGCAAACCGCGCTCATTGACCTTGAACCGGCCTGCCGGCCCGGCCGCGCGGCTTATGCTCGTAGCCCAGAGCGCGGGCGGAGGCTTGGGTGAGCGATTTCGACGAGATCCTGAAGCGGCTGGAAGTCCTGGAGGGGCAGGTGGCCTCGTTGACCGAAGCGCAGAACGAGAGCCGCCGGGCCGCCGACCTGTTCGCCATGGTGGACCGGGACGTGGCCGACCTGAACACCGCGTTCGGCACCCAGCGCAAGCTGATGCAGGCACTGCGCGATGAGCAGGTTGGCCAGGGGAACAGCCTGGCCGAGCACGGCCAGGCCCTGGATGGCATCATCGCCACGCTGCGCGTCATCCACGACACCCAGCTCAAGCAGGGCCGCCACCTGGCCGATCAGGGCCGCGTGCTGGCCCGGCTCGATCCCGGCCACTGAGCCGCCGATCCTGAGCTGTTGATACGGGGGTATCCGGATGCTCGATCACGTCTCGATCCAGTGCGCAGACCCGGCCGCGAGCGCCGCGTTCTATGACGCCGTGCTGGCCACCGTCGGCGGCGGCCGGGCCATGGACTTCGGAACTGTCATCGGGTACGGCATCGGCGGCAAGCCAGAATTCTGCCTCGGCCCGCACAACACCGGCGAGGGGTTCCGCGAGTCGCACCTGGCCTTCAGGGCGCCCAGCCGGGCGTCGGTCCGTGAGTTCTTCGCGGCCGCCGTGGGCACCGGCGCCGAGGTGCTGTACGAGCCCCGGATCTGGCCGGAGTACCACGCCAGCTACTACGCCGTGTTCGTCCGCGACCCGGACGGCAACAACGTCGAGGCCGTCTGCCACCTCCCCGAGGACTGATCCCAGCCCGGCTGGTCCTTGCCGGCCCGCATTGGTTGCTCTAGAGTAACCGTCACCTATGAGTAACCAATCTGCTGACCTGGTGTTTGATGCGCTCGGCGAGCCGGTCCGCCGCCGGATCCTGGAACTGCTGCAGGACGGGCCGACCCCGGTCGGGCGGCTGGCCGAGCGGTTGCCGGTGGGCCGCCCGGCGGTGAGCAAGCACCTGCGGGTGCTCAGCAACGCCGGGCTGATCGAGCACCGCAGCGTCGGCACCCGCAACCTGTACTTGCTGGCCCCGGACGGAATGGCGGCTGCGCAGCAGTGGCTGGTGCGGACCTGGGACACCGCGCTGGCCGCCTACGCCGCCGAGGTCGCGCAGGTCAGTAAGGAGCGCCGATGAGCACCGTGCCGCCCATCCGCCGCGAGGTCCTGGTCGACGCCGACCCGGCCACCGCGTTCGACGTGTTCACCACCCGGCTGGGCCGCTGGTGGCCACTGGCCACGCACAGCGTGCGCGGCGTGCACGGCGCGGGCGGCGCGGTCGCGTTCGCCGGCGGCCAGCTTATTGAGCAGTCGGCCGGCGGGGAGCGAGTCGTCTGGGGCACGGTCACCCGCTGGGAGCCGCCGGCCGCGCTCGCCTTCAGCTGGCACCCGGGCTACCCAGAAGAGCGGGCCAGTCGCGTCGAGGTCACGTTCACCGCCGCGGGCGAGCAGACCCTGGTCACGCTGACCCACTCCGGATGGGAGGCGTTCGCCGATCCGGCGGCGGCCCGGGCCAACTACGAGCAGGGCTGGCCGGCCGTGCTGGGCGCCTACCAGGAGCACACCCAGCGGCGCGACGACGGTGACGAGGACACCTGGGTGGCGCTGCTGCACCGCCCGGGCCCGGCCGCGCCACCGGACGGGGCGGTGTTCGATGACCCGACGTTCGCCGAGCACGTCGCGTTCCTGAACGGGATGCAGCAGGCTGGCTACCTGGTCGCGGCCGGGCCGATGACCGATGCCGCGGGCGAGGGCATGACCGTCCTGCGGCTGCCCGGGCCGGACCAGCTGGCCCAGGCCACCCTGCTGGCCACGACCGACGACGCCAGCGTGGCCGGGGGATTCTTCGCCGTCACCGTACGCCCCTGGCAGGTCATGATGCAGGCCGAGCGGCCCTCCAGCCACCGGTAAGGCGTTCTCTCCGGCGACCCTACCGTTGCGGCGGGTAGCTGTCTGATTGCAGAATGTGATGTCATGATCACGCCTGCGCTAGCCGCGCACCGCGTCCGGGTCGCTGCGATCCTGGCGCTGGCCCGGACCGAGATGAAACGCAACGACCTCAACTCGGTCATCCTCAGCGTCAAGGAGGGTCGGCGCACCATCGTCACCCGGGCGCTGGGCAAGTCGATGACCGCCGTGCCCGCCACCACCGCCATGCACTTCCGGATCGGCTCGGTCGCCTTCGCCTACCTCAGCACGCTGCTGCTCCGGCTCCGGGCCGAGGGCCGGATCAGGCTGACCGACCGGCTGTCCCGCTGGTTCCCGAAGCTGCCGCACAGTTCCCAGGTCACCCTGGCCATGCTGATCGAGACCCGGTCCGGGTACGCCGACTACGTGGCCCAGCCGGCCTTCCTGCGCAAGCTGGAGGCCAACCCGTTCCGGCAGTGGACGCAGCGGGAGCTGATCGGCTACGGCATCAACCCCCGGCTGTTCGGCACGCCCGGGAAGTTCCGCTACGCGCACACCAACTTCGTCCTGCTCGGCATGGCCCTGTCCCGGGCGACCGGTGAGCCGCTGGCCCGGCTGATGCGGCGGCAGGTGCTCGGCCCGCTCGGCCTGACCGGCACGCACATCAGCAGCACCCCGGCGATCCCATCCCCGGTGCTGCACGCGTTCACCTCGGAGCGCGGCAAGTACGAGGAGTCCACGTTCTGGAGCCCGTCCTGGAGCTGCGGCACCGGCGAGATCATGACCTCGGACATCACCGACCTGGCCCGCACCGCGCAGGACATCGGCACCGGTGCGCTGCTGTCCAGGAGCGCCTACCGGATGCAGACCACGCACATCTCCCGGCTCAAGCCCGGCGTCTACTACGGCATGGGCCTGTTCCTCGATCACGGCTGGATCATCCAGAACCCCAGCCTGAATGGCTTCAACGCGGTGTTCGCCTATCTGCCGCCGCGGCACATCACGATCGCGGTGACCACCACGCTCGGCCCGCGCAGCATTTCCGGCCATAACTACAGCACCGACCTGACCAGGCAGATAGCCCGCTACCTGGCGCCCGGTCACCCGATCAGCTAGCCGACGCCGCGATCAGGTCGAGGGACGGCCCGGGGTCCAGCGCCTCGGCGCGCAGCCGCTCGAACACCGCGGTGTAGGCCCGCACCTCGCCCGGATCGTCCAGCACCAGGCTGCCGGTCAGGTGCTCGGTGTACACCACCGGCGGATCGGCGGGGTCGGCGAAGTCGAGGATGGTGAACGGGCCGACCGCCTGCACATGAGCCGCCGCGCCGGCCGGCAGCACCTGCAGCGTGACCTGGCTCCGCCGGGCCACCTCGGCCAGCTTCCGCAACTGGGCCCGCATCACCTCCGGCCCGCCCACCTGGACCCGCAGTGCGCCCTCGCTCAGTACCAGGCGCAGCTCCGGTGGTGCGGCGCCGTCCAGCACCGTCTGCCGTTCCATCCGCAACGCCACCTGCGGCTCGATGTCGCTGGCCCGGCCCTCGGCACCGGGCGCGGCGCGCAAGATCGCCCGGGTGTAGTCCTCGGTCTGCACCAGGCCGGGCAGCACCATCGACTGGAAATCGCGTAGCCGGGCTGCCTCCGCCTCCAGCCCCAGATACGGCTCCAGCCAGCTCGGCATGACCGGGCCGAAGCGGTGCCACCAGCCCTTCCGCCGGGCTTCCCGGGCCAGTTCGACGAGCACGTCGGCCGCTTCCCCGGCGACGCCGTAGACCTCGAGCAGTTCCCGCACGTCGCCGGGCCGGACGCTGATCCGGCCGGTTTCTATCCGGCTGATCCGGGTGCCCGAGCAGTCCAGCCGCTGGCCCACGCTCCCGCAGGTTAAGCAGGCCTGCTCACGGAGGCGGCGCAACTCGGTGCCGAGACGCTTGCGCCGGACGGTAGGGCTGGGGTTAACGGCCATAACGTCTCCGTGTTCGTACGAAAACCAGCCCAGTGACCCTACATGAGCAGGGCAAAAGGCGCATAATGCCGGTAGTGCCGTGCGCGTGTTGCTGCCGACATGTGGCTAGCTCACGCACGATACTGAGACGTATGATACGTCGCCGCATTTGCCGGGGCCGGACTCGGCACGCGCGAGGTACCCCAACTCCGGGGAGGTGATCCCCGCGATGCACCGGTTCAGCACCGGTCCGTATTCGGTGCTTGCCGCCGATGAGCCGGGGCCGGCTCGCCCGGACACCGGCTGGCTGCTGCGCTCTGAGCTGGTATTTGGCGCGCTGCCCGGGGCGGTGCCGTGCGCGCGGCTGCACGCCCGGCTGGTGCTGTGGGAGTGGGGCCAGGGCGGCCTGGCCGACTCGGTGGAACTGGTCGTCTCCGAGCTGATGACGAACGCGCTGCGCGCGGCCGCCCCGACCAGCCGGGGCTGGGCGGGCAGTCAGGGCATCCTGGCCGGCCCGGCCGGTGGGCTGCCGGCCATCGGGTTCCGGATGGCCTCGGACGAGCGGCAGGTGCTGATCGAGGTGTGGGACGGCAATCCCGCCCCGCCGCTGCAGGGCTCCGCGCCGGTCAGCCAGGACAGCGAGAACGGCCGCGGCCTATTAATGGTGCAGCAGATCAGCCGCCAGTGGGGCTACTACTACCCGGCCGCCGAGCCGGCTGAGGCCGGCCTGGGCGAGCCGCCGGTCAAGGTGGTCTGGGCGCTGGTCGCCGCCGTCCGCTAAGGGTTAGCTAGCTGAGCGCTCAGCTGGCCGGCACCCGCCCAGTGCTGCCCCGGACGGTCAGTTCCGGCGCCAGCAGTGCCACCTCGCTGGCCGCGCCGTCGGCCAGCCGGCGAGTCAGCATCTCGACCGCCCGGCGGCCCATGTCCTCGGCTGGGATGGCCACCGAGGTCAGGTGCGGTGCGGTCCGTTCGGCCACCTCGTCCGGGCAGATGGCCACGACGGACATGTCCTCGGGCACCGTCCGCCCGGCCGTCCGCAGCACGCTGAGCAGCGGCGAGATGATCGCCTCGTTCTGCACCACCAGACCGGTGGTGCCCGGGCGGTCCTGCAGGATCCGGGTGATCGCCCCGGCCGCCGCCTCGTGGCTGGCTTCGCACGGCCGGTGTACCAGCCGGATGCCGCGCGCCGCCGCGTACTCGGCCGCGCCATGCAGCGTCCGCTCCGCGAAGCCACTGCGCCGCTGGTACACCGCGGGCGCCTCGCCGATGAACGCCACTTCCCGGTGGCCGAGTCCGGCCAGGTGCTCGACGCACAGTTCACCGGCCGCGGCGAAGTCCAGATCGACGCAGGCCAGCCCGGCGGTGTCGGCGGGCACCCCGATCAGCACCGCGTCGATGCCGGTCTCCCGCAGCATCGGGATGCGCTCGTCGGCCATACTCACGTCCATCAGGATCATGGCGTCGGCCCGGGCGCTGACCGCGACCCGGCGGATACCCTCCGGGCCCTCGTCGTTGGTCAGCAGCAGGACGTCGTAGCCGAACCGCCGGGCCGTGGTGGTCACCGCGATGGCGATCTCCATCATGACCGGCACGTACAGGTCACCGCGCAGCGGCACGACCAGCGCAATGATGTTCGACCGGTTGCTGGCCAGGGCCCGGGCGCCCGCATGCGGGTGGTAGTCGAGCAGCTCGATGCTGCGCTCGACCCGGCGCCGGGTGGCCGCGGACACCGAGCGCTTCCCGCTCAGCACATAGGACACCGTGCTGGCCGCTACTCCCGCGTGACGGGCCACGTCAGCGAGTGTCGCCGCCATCTGCGTCCTCCCCAGGTGACCGAAATCGAAGCGCTTCGACCCGGCTTACCTCATCGCCCCGATGTGACTGATGTCCAGAATATCATCGCCGCCCGTTCCGCCCGGTCCCCTTTCCGCCCAGCTCGCGGCCCATTTCCGCAGCACAGAACAGAGCCGCCCCAGCCGCCGCCGCACTCCGGCCGGGCCCGGCCAGACAGCCCTGAGCGAAGCGCTTCAGTCCCCCACGCGACGACATCGCTAAAACATCCGCGCGGTCTGGTGCGCATGAGCGATTCATTCATGCGCCTGTGGGTCCGGTTGCGGCTCGGGTGTGGCTGCGGGCGCGGGCGCGGGTGCGGCCGCGGGCGTCCAGTCCAGGGCGATCTCGGCCAGCCGGCCGGCGGTCAGGTCGAGCCGCCACGTCCCGGGCCCCAGCGAGCGGACAGGCACGCTGGCCGTGCACCGCGCGCCGGCTGTGGCGGCTGGGCAGGCCAGCTCGATGGGCTGGCTGGCCGGGCTGGTCAGCTCGGCCGTCGCGGTGCCTACCCGCAAGTCCCAGGACAGGCCGAGCCGCCCCGGCAGCAGCGTCCGGGCGCCGCGCAGCCGGCCCGCGGGCAGGAATCTGGGCACCGCGGGCAGCAGCACCAGCCGGGCCAGCCGCCCGGGCCGGGCCGGGATCGAGTCGGCCAGCAACTCGGTGAGCAGGCCGGGCAGTGCGCACGCCGCGTCCGCGTTGTACACCCGCCGGCCCGGGTAGTGGCTGCTCATCAGCGAGCGGAAGAAGTAGTCCTGGCCGGTCAGCGCGGCCAGCCGGGCGCCGGCCAGGTCGGCCTGATGCAGCCGCGCGGCGGCCAGCGCCTGGTGCAGCCAGCCGTGCGCGGAACCGTTCTCCGCGCCGCGCAGCCGGAGCGCCCGCACCGCCGCCGCGGCCAGCTCCGGGGTCTCCGCCGGGGTGATCTCGTGCAGCGGCCAGACCGGGTACAGGTGGCTGACGTGCCGGTGATCGTAGTTGTCCGGCAGCGGCGGGCCGCCAGGTGGCCAGGCCCACTCGGCCAGCGCCCGGTCCGGGTTGACCTGGTACGGCGGCAGCGGCCGGCCAGCTCCCGCCAGCGCCGCGGCCGGTCATCGCCCGGTGCGCAGCGATCCACCGCCACCGCGGCCTCGGTCAGCGCGTGCCGGGCGGCGGCGATGTCCATGGTCGCGTTCAGCGCGGCCCCGGTCCAGCCGCGCGGCTGGTTCTCCGGCGAATACGACGGCGCGAACACCACCTGCCCGCCGTCGTCGCACACCGCCAGGAAGTCCTGGTAGAAGCGGGCCAGCTCGGTCAGCGCGGGCAGCACCGCGGTGCGCAGGAACTCGGCATCGCCGGTGGCGTCGGCCCTGGTGGAGTCGGCATAGTCGAGCAGCGGGACCAGCAGCCAGTCCGCCCCGGCCGTCCAGATCTGGTGCGGCCACTCGGCGGCGAAGTGGCGGCACAGCCCGTCGGTCCCGTCGGCTTGCGCCGGGGCCAGGATGCCGCGGCAGCCGAAGATCCGCCGCGCGTTGACCCGCCAGTCGTCCAGTTGCGCCGCGACCAGGCCGGCCAGCGCGTGCACCACGGCGGGCACGTCCGTGGTCACCGCTCCGGCCAGCTGCAGGTTCAGGTTGGCGTTGCCGCTCAGGCAGTTGCCCCAGGCCGCGGCCCAGTCGCCCTGCCACAGCCCGGTCAGCCGGGGCGGCAGCAGCCCGCTGGCCGCCAGCAGCAGGTAGCGACCGGAGTCGAACAGCTTCTCAAGCAGCGCGGCCAGCGGCCGGTCCGGGCTGGCCGCCTGCCTGGCCAGCAGTTCGCCGACCGGCCGCGCCCGGTCCGCCGGGCTGGCCCCGAGATCGAGACTGACCCGGCCGTAAGCGGCCCGGTGCAGGCTGACGTGCTCGGCCAGCAGCGTCGGGTAGTCCGTCGGTACCCCGGCCAGGCCGTCCCCGTTCACTTGGGTCAGCAGCAGCACCCCGGCCGCGCCGGTCACCCGCACCGCGTCGCCCTCGGCGCGGCACCGGCCGCCCGGCGCGATGACCCGGGTGGTACCCGAGTAGCCGCCACCGTCCGGTGCCGGGTAGCCCACCTGCACACTAAGCAGGGCCTCGCCGCCGGCCGTCTGAACCCGGGACTGGATGTCCAGGTCAGCTGGCGCGCCGGGCAGCGCGACATCGTGCCGCACCACGAGGTCCACCTGCCCCGCCGTCACGTGCTGGACGACCACGTCCCGGGCCCGGGACACGAAGCACGTCCGCCCCCGGACCGCCTGGTCCGGCCCGGTCCACTCCGCGCTCACCAGCCCGGCCGCGAAATCCACCGCGCGCTGGTACCCGGTCACCGGGCCCATGGCTTTCAGGGCCAGCCGGACCGCGAACGCCGGGTGGAACGGCTGCGGTGGATGCTCTGGCCAGCCCGCGCTGAGCCGGTCCAGCGCGGCGGCCGAGTCCCCGGCCAGCAGCAGCGCGCGCACCTCGGCCAGCCGCCCGGCCAGCCGCGGCGGTGGCTGGCCCGCGGTGCCGTTCGGCCGGACCAGCCGGTGCTGCGTGACGATCACCGTCTCGTCCCACGGCTGGCCGAACACCAGCGCCCCGTGCCGGCCGTTGCCGGCCAGGAACGCGTCCGCCCACGTCGCGGCCGGCTGGCCGTCCCAGATGCCCGGGCCCGGCGGCTGGCCGGTCACTAGCCCTTGATCGCGCCGAGCAGCACGCCCTTAGTGAAGTGTTTCTGCACGAACGGGTAGGCGATCAGCACCGGGACGACGGTCAGCGCGACCACCGCCATCTGCAGCGACAGCGGCGCGATCTGCTGGCTGCCGAGCACCGAGCCGATGCCGGTGGTGCCGCTGCCCGGCATCGTCATGCCCTCGGTGACGTAGTCGTACATGACCATCTGCAACGGCCACCGCACGCTGTCGGCGGGCATGAACAGCAGCACGTTGAACCACGAGTTCCAGTAGCCCACCGCGTAGAACAGCGCGACGACCGCGGTGACCGCCTTGGACATGGGCAGCACGATGCGGCCCAGGATGGTCCACTCGCCGGCCCCGTCGATCCGGGCGCTCTCGATGACGTCGCTGGCCGTGTTGGTGAAGAACGCCCGCATCACGATGATGTTGAACACGGACACCGCGCTGGGCAGGATCAGCGCCCAGTACTGGTCGTAGCCGCCCAGCGCGGAGACGACCAGGAACAGCGGGATGATGCCGCCGTTGAAGAACATCGTGATCAGCATCAGCCACAGGATCGTGCGGTGCCCGAACGAGCCCTTGCGGGACAGCCCGTAGGCGGCCAGCACGGTGACCACCATGGAGAACGCGGTGCCGACCGCGGTGATGGCCAGGCTGATCAGCAGCGCCCGGCCGACCACGCCGCCCTGGATGATCAGGTTGTAGGCGTTCAGCGTCAGCCCGTGCGGCACCAGCACCAGGCCGCCCGCGATGTTGATGGATGCCTGGGTGGAGAAGCTGGTCAGCACGATCGAGTACATCGGCAGCAGGACCAGCAGCAGGATGACGGCGATCGTGCCTGCCTTGGCGCCCTGGCCGCCCACTGACGGCCGCTCCTGCCAGACCGGCCGCCGCGGGTCGCGGCGCCGCTGCCTCTCCCGCGCCCGGGAGATCGCCTCGATTGTCGTCGTCATATGGCTCGCAGCGCGAACTCCCGCTCCTGGGCGGAATGGAACGCTGCTTCACCCCTTCCAGGAATGTCAGTAGTCGCTAGTACATTCGATTTGTGTCCCGCTACCGGCTGACTCCGACGTCGGCACAAGAGGTTGGGCGAGGCCCGTGCCGCATTCGCCTGGCTTGCCTGCGGAAGCGCAATGGTGCAACAACAGGCGTTGCGGGACTTCAGCCAGGCCATGCGGGATTACTTCGCTGGTACCCATCGCAGGCCCACTTGGCGCAAGGCAGGCCGACACGAGGGCTTCCGGATTGTCGCATTCCGGCCCACTGATGTTCGTAGGCTTTCCCGGAAGACAGGTGAGGTGAGAGTCCCGAAGGTGGGCTGGGTACGGTTTCGCTGGTCGCGCGCTGTCCCGCCAGCGAAGTCGTACCGCATCACCCGAGATCGCGCGGGGCGCTGGCACATCGCGTTTGCTGCGATTGACCGAGGCGTCGTGGTATCGGCCGCGTTGTCCACTGGTGAACTGCTGCACTGCCCGGGTCTCCGCAAGCCCGAGCAAGCCCGACTCGGGCGGTTGCAGCGAACACTGGCACGTGCGAAATCCGGGTCGGCGCGCCGTAGACGAGTACGGCTGGCCATCGCTCGCCTTGAGTCGCGCAGGGTTGCCCGGCGAAAAGACTGGGTCGAGAAAACGTCCACTGACTTGGCCCGACGGTTCGACGTGATCCGCGTCGAGGACTTGCGCATCGCCGCCATGACCAGATCCGCCCACGGGACGCCCGACCAGCCTGGCCAAAACGTTCGTCAAAAAGCTGTCCTCAACCGGGGCATCTTGGCCAACGGGTGGGGCTTGCTCGTACGTCGGCTCGAGGACAAGGCTCATGACCGAGTCGAGAGAGTCAGTTCCGCGTTCACCTCTCAGCGCTGCAGTGTGTGTGGGGCAACGGATGCGAAGGCGCGCGAGAGTCAAGCCGTCTTCGTCTGCCGGTCCTGCGGATTTGCTGACAACGCTGACGTGAATGCGGCCAGGAACATCGCCGCAGGGCATGCGGTGACAGCGCGGGGACGCCGACCGCTGGGTCGGCGGATGAACCGCGAACCTCAGCACCTTCCCTCCTCTCGGAGCCCGTGAGGGGGCTGAAATCCCCGCGAGGCGGGGGAGGATGTCAATTGCGGTAGAGGCCGTCTTCGCCGAATAGGTGGGCCACCTTGTTGGCGGCCAGGATCAGGATCAGCGACGTGACGCCGAGGAACAGGCCGGCGGCCGCGCCGTAGCTGAAGTTCCCCTCGACGATGCCGAACTGGTAGGCGAACGTGGTGATCACCTCGGACGCGTTCGGCCCGACCGCGCCGCGCTGGATCAGCATCTGCTCGAAGCCGAACGTCAGCGCGTAGCCCAGGTTCAGGATCAGCAGCAGCACGCTGATCCCCTTCAGCCCGGGCAGTGTGATGTGCCGCAGTCGCCGCCACCAGCCCGCTCCGTCCACCGCGGCCGCCTCGTACAGCGACGGGCTGATCGCGGCCAGCGCGGCCAGGTAGACGATCATCGACCAGCCGGCCTCTTTCCAGATCAGCTGGGAGGCGACCAGGAACTTGAACGCGCCCGGGTCGGTCATGATGTTCACCGGGTTGGCCACGCCGTGCTGGCGCAGGAACGTGTCCAGCAGCCCGGTGCCGCCGAGCATCTGCTGGAAGATGGTGATCACCATCACCCAGGAGAAGAAGTGGGGCAGCGTGACCACGCCCTGGATGATCCCGCGGGCCCGGCGGCTGAGCAGGCTGTCCAGCAGGATGGCCAGCGCGATCGGCACCGGGAAGAACAGCACCAGTTGCACGGAGAACAGCACCAGCGTGTTGGTGAACGCGTGCCAGAACCCGGGGTCGGTGAACAACTGCTGGAAGTTAGCGAAGCCGACCCACGGGCTGTGCAGGAAGCCGTCGTACAGGTCATAGCTCTGGAACGCCATGACCAGGCCGAGCATCGGCGTGTACCCGAACACCGCCAGCAGGATCAGCGCGGGCAGCGTCATCAGGATGAGCGACCGGTCGCGGCGCAGCTTGACCCGCCACGGGACCTTCCGTCGCACCGGGCCGGCCGCGGCCTGGCCGGCCCGGCGCTTGTCCGCCTGGGCCGGCCGTTCCGGCCGTGTGGTGGTCGCCGACATCCGGGCCGGCTACGCGTCGCCGTACTTGGCGCGGATGCCGTCGAAGTACTTGCGCAGCGCGTTGCCGCCGTTGCGCTGCCACTCCTTGACCGCCGACTGGAAGTCGGCGATCGTGCTCCGGCCCCTGACCACCTCCTGGATGATGTTCCCGGTGCTGGCCGTGAACGTGGCCGCGGCCATCGCGTTGTTCAGGCTGGATGGCGGCGAGATGTTCATGTCGTAGAACAGCGGCTTGTAGCCGTACTTGGCGCTGCGCTGCTCGAAGATCGCGCGCGACCGGGTCGTCGCCGCGTAGCCCGGGCTGCTGAGCACCTGGTTGGGTGAGGCGAGGAACGAGTAGGTCTGCGCCACCTGTTTGTTGCCGGTCGCGGTCAGCACCGGGCCGGTGCTGGTCATCGTGTAGTCGGTGGCCGCCGCGCCGAACGTGACCAGGGTGTACTCGTAGGAGCCGAACGGTGCGGCCAGGTAGTTGGCGACCCGGAGCATTTCCTCGATCTGGCTCTTGCTCAGGTTCTTGTTCAGGTAGCTGAACCATTCGGTGCCGTTGGCTAGCGCGATCCGCGGCGTGCCGGACCCGCTCGCGGTGAAGAACGGGAACGCCATCCGCACGTAGCTCTTGTTGGCCGCCTGGCCGGACTGGGTGTCGGCGCCGAGCCAGGCGCCCTGCCCGTCGAAGGTGATCAGTTCCTGGCCGCTCCAGAACCGCTGCTTGGCCGAGTTGGTGTCCTGCGCGATCGCGTCCGGGTTCATCAGCCCGGCCTTGACCACCTTGGCCTCCCAGTTCATCGCCTCGATGATGTTCGGCGTCTCCCAGGCGGCGAGCAGGTCACCCTTGTCGTTGGTAGCCCAGTTCGGTGGGTTGGGCGGGATGTCGAAAGGCTGCAGCAGGGCGGTCCAGATGTCGTCGAACGCCCACCGCTTGTTCTTCGGGTCGTTGATCTCCTTGCCCAGGTTGAACAGGTCGTCGATGTTCTTGATCTGCGGGGTGCCGATGCCGAGCTGGTCCAGGATGTCGGCCCGGTAGTACAGGTAGCCGGCCACGGTGAACTCGGTGGGGAACACCGGGATGCCGTAGATCTTGTTGTTCCAGATGCCGGCCTGCCAGGCGCCGGGGAACAGCGCGGCCAGGTTCGGGTACTGCTTGACCTTGTCGCCGGCCAGGTAGGGGGTCAGATCGGCGAGCTTGGCCCCAACCGCCTGGCCGAAGTTCAGCGGCGCGGTCCAGAACGTCGGGATCTGGATCCAGTCCGGCAGTTTGTTGCCGGAGAACAGCGGCGGCAGGATGTTGTTGTACGTGTTCCCGTTGGACGGCTGCATGGTGAGCGTGGCGCCGAGCGCCTTGTTCACCGCCGCGTAGTAGGTGTTGCCGCTGGGCGACGGGATCGAGGCCCACAGCGGGGTGATCCCGGTGTAGCTGCCGCCGTCGCCGGGGATCTCGCGCACCGTGTGCACCAGCGTCTTCGGGTAGGTGAGGAAGCCGGGCGACGAGCCGTCTACGCTCGCGTACTGCGGCTTGATCAGGTTGCTCGGCACGTAGCTCGGCATGATCTTGGCGATCTGGCTTTCGCTGGTGGTGCCGGTGCCACCGGCCCCGGACTGACCGCAGCCCGCCAGTAACGGCGCGGCCGCGACGGCGCCCGCCGCGGCGGCGGCGGTGCCGAAGAAGACCCGGCGGTTCATGCTGGCGCCGCCGCCTGCGGGGGCATCGGCGGCTCTCATAACTCGGCTCTCATAACTGGTACAACCTTTCGTCCGTCGTGGTGTCGGCAGAGCGGTCGAAGGATTGTCGAAGCGCTTCGATGTTGCGCCGAGGTTACGTCAGGCCATTTACCGCGAGCAAGAGGCAACCGGCAATTCGTCAGAAGGTGTGGCGAATCCGTGACGGGGCAGCCAGCCCGCCCCAGCCTTGACACAGCCGCGGGCAAGTGACAGCGTCGAAGCGCTTCGATCTGGGATGGGGCGTAGCGCGCGGCAGCCGGGAGGGGGAGGCAGTGGAGGGCGGGTGGACCAGGCAGAGCTCAGCCGGCGCGCGGACGAGATCCTCGCCCAGCTGACCACCGAGGAGAAGATCGGGCTGCTGCACCAGTGGTCGCCAGGCGTGCCCCGGCTCGGCATCGCGCCGTTCCGGACCGGCACCGAAGCCCTGCACGGCGCCGCCTGGCTCGGGCAGGCCACCGTCTTCCCGCAGGTCGTGGGGCTCGGCGCGACCTGGGATCCGGGCCTGGTCGGCGCGGTCGGCGCGGCCGTCGGCGCCGAAGTGCGGGCGCTGCACCGGCAGGACCCAGCGGTCAGCCTGAATGTCTGGGCGCCGGTGGTCAACCTGCTCCGTGACCCGCGCTGGGGGCGGAACGAGGAAGGCTATGCCGAGGACCCGCTGCTCACCGCGCGGCTGGCCACCGCGTACTGCGCCGGGCTGCGCGGCAGCGATCCGGTGTTCTGGCAGACCGCGCCGGTACTCAAGCACTTCCTGGCGCACAACAACGAGACCGCCCGGGACACCACCTCGGCGCTGGTCCGGGCCCGGCTGCTGCACGAATACGAACTGCCGCCGTTCCACGGCCCGGTGCGGGCCGGTGTCGCGGCCGGGGTGATGCCCGCCTACAGCCTGGTCAACGGCCGGCCGAACCACGTCTCGCCGTTGCTCGGCGACCAGCTGCGCGGCTGGGCAGACGGGGCTGACCTGGTGGTGTGCAGCGACGCGTACGCGCCGTCCAACCTGGTGGACACCGAGCGCTACTTCGCCAGCCACGAGGAGGGCCACGCCGCCGCGCTGCGCGCCGGGGTGGACAGTTTCACCGATCAGGGCGCAGACCCCAGCGTGACCGTGGCCCGGCTGACCGCGGCGCTGGACCAGGGCCTGATCAGCCAGGCCGACGTGGACCGGGCGGCCCGCCGGCTGCTGCTGCTCCGGCTCCGGCTCGGCGAGTTCCATCCCGACCTCGACCCGTACCGCGACGGCCCGGCCGGCGTCGATCCGGCCGGGTACCGGGACCTGGCCCGCCGGGCCGCCCGCGCCTCGATCGTGCTGCTCAAGAACGACGCCGGGCTGCTCCCGCTGGACCCCTCCGGGCTGCGCGTGGCCGTGGCCGGCCCGTTCGCGGACACACTGCGCACCGACTGGTACAGCGGCGCCATGCCGTACCAGGTCACGGTGGCGGCTGGGCTGCGCGAGGCGCTGGGGGTAGCGGAGTCAACCGGACCCGATGGCCTGCGCGAGGCGCTGGGGGTGGGGAAGTCATCCGGGGCCGACAGCCTGGGCCAGGCGCGGCCGGGCGCCACCTTGGCCGTGGCCGACGGCGCGGATCGCGTGCTGATCCGCGCGGCGGCCCCCGGCCACCCGGACCTGGGCGAGTTCGACGTGCAGCACTGGGGCCCGGGGCTGCCCGCGGCGGACGGCCTGGCCCCGGCCGCCGACGTGATCACGCTCCGCTCGGTGGCCACCGGGCGGTACCTCACCGTCCGGGAGGACGGCTCGCTGGCTGCCGACCAGGACCGGCCTAACGGCTGGGTCGTTCGTGAAACGTTCGCGCTCGAGCCGGTCAGTGCGGCCAGACCCGCTAATCCTACATATGTCGGATTGGACGGGCTGGCTGAGCCGGGCGACGGCAGCATCGTGCTGCGGTCCGTTGCCACCGGCCGCTACCTGGCCGCGGACGGCGCGTCCGGCGAGATGCGGGCCTGCGCGACTGACGCGGCAGGCGCGCAGCCGTTCCGCTGGGAGGTGCTGAGGGACGGGACGGCTGAAGCGGCCCGGCTGGCCGCCGCGGCCGGAAGCTGCGTGCTGGTGGTGGGCAACGACCCGCTGGTCAACGGCCGGGAGAACCAGGACCGGGCCACGCTGGCCCTGCCGCCCGCCCAGGACCGGCTGATCCGGGCGGTGCACGCGGCCTGCCCGCGGCTGGTCCTGGTCGTCATGAGCAGCTACCCGTATGCGCTGGGCTGGGCCGCGGACCACGTGCCCGCCATCGTGTGGACCAGCCACGGCGGGCAGGAAGCCGGCCGCGGGCTGGCCGACGTGCTGACCGGCGCGGCCGAGCCCACCGGGCGGCTGGCCCAGACCTGGTACGCCGCCGACCAAGACCTGCCTGGGCTGCTCGACTACGACATCATCAAGGCCCGGCGCACCTATCTGTACTTCGATGGCTGCCCGCTGTACCCGTTCGGGCACGGGCTCAGCTACACCACGTTCGGCTACTCCGGGCTGCGGCTGGATCCAGCCGAGGTGGACCCGGACGGCACCGTGACCGTCTCGGTCCAGGTGACCAACACCGGCACCCGGGCCGGGACCGAGGTGGTGCAGTGTTACACCGGCCCGGTCGCGCCGCGCCGCCCCCGGCCGCGGGGTGCTCTGGCCGGGTTCGCCCGGCTGTCACTGGCGCCTGGCGAGACTGGCACGGTCCGGTTCCCGGTGCCGGTGTCCGCGCTGGCCTACTGGGACGTGGCAGCCGCCCGGATGACCGTGGATCCCGGCGACTACCTGGTCAAGGTGGGCTCGTCCAGCGCGGCCATCCGGGAATCCGGCTGGCTGCGGGTGCGCGGCCCGGCGCCGCCACCGCGGCCGGTCCGAGGCAGCTGGGTCCGGGCCGCGGACTTCGATGACTACGACGGCATCACGCTGGTGGATGAGACCCGGGAGCGGGGTGACGCGGTGACCCCGGCCGGGCCGGTCCCGGGCTGGATCCAGTTCCGGGAGACCGATCTCGGGCCCGGGCCGGCCACGCTGACCGTGCGGGTCGCCCGGGAGGAGGCGGCCCCAGCCACCGTGGCGCTCCGCACTGGGGTGCCAGGTGAGCCCCTCGGCCAGCTCACCGTGCCCGCCACCGGCAGCCGGTACGCCTACACCGACGTCAGCGTGCGCCTGCGGGACCTGGGTGCTCCCGGCCCCACCGAGCTGTACCTGCTCCTGGACGGCCCGGTGCGGCTGGCCGCGTTCCGGATAGACCTGTGAGTACCGGCCTGTGGTTCGGCGGGGACTACGACCCGGAGCAGTGGGACGAGCCGGTCTGGGCCGAAGACGACGCGCTGATGCGCGCGGCCGGGGTGAACACCGCCACCGTCGGGGTGTTCTCCTGGGCCCGGCTCGAACCGGCCGAAGGCGAGTACGACTTCGGCTGGCTGGACGCCACCCTGGACCGGCTGGCTGCCAACCAGGTCCGGGTCATCCTGGCCACCCCGACCGCGTCCCCGCCGCCCTGGTTCACGCTCGCCTACCCGGACGCGATGCCGGTGACCCGGGATGGCATGCGGCTGACCCACGGCAGCCGGGACACGTACTGCGCGGCTGCTCCCGCCTACCGGGCCGCCGCCCGGCGCATTGCCGCCGCCCTGGCGGCCCGGTACGGCCAGCATCCGGCCGTGGCGCTCTGGCACGTGCACAACGAATACGGCACCGTCTGCTGGTGTGAGCACGCGGCACTGGCGTTCAGAAGCTGGCTGCAGAAACGGTACGGCGCGGACGTGGACGGCCTGGCTCAGCTGAACGAGACCTGGGGGACAGCGTTCTGGAGCCAGTGCTACTCGGCGTGGCCGCAGGTGCAGCCGCCGCGGGCCACCCAGTGGCGGGGCAATCCGGGGCAACTGCTCGACTTCCGCCGGTTCTGGTCCGACGAGCTGCTGGCCGCGTTCTGCGAGCAGCGGGACGAGATCCGCCGGGCCGCCCCGGGGGTGCCGGTCACCACGAACCTGATGCTGCCGGACTACCAGGTCATCGACCCGTGGGCGTGGCGGCGCCAGGTCGATGTGGTCGCGGTGGACCACTACCTGTCGGCTACCGGGCCGGCCGGGCACGCCGACATCGCGTTCGCCGCGGACCGGGCCCGGTCCTGGGCGGGCGGCCGGCCGTGGCTGCTGATGGAGCAGGCCACCCGGCTGGTCTACGCGCCGGGCGGCCAGATCCTCAGCCGGCCGCCGGGCCGGATGCTCCGGGACAGCCTGGGCTACGTCGCGCGCGGCTCGGACAGCGTGCTGTTCTTCCAGTGGCGGGCCTCCCGGGCCGGGGCGGAGATGTGGCACTCCGCGATGCTGCCGCACGGCGGCCCGGACACCGCCGCGTTCCGTGAGATGGCCGCGCTCGGCGCGGCCACGGCGCGGCTCGGCGAGGTGGCCGGCAGCACGGTCACCGCGCGGACCGCCGTGCTGCTGGACGCCGATTCCTGGTGGGCGCTGGACAGCCAGGGGCTGCGTGGTGCGGACCTGCGCTACCTGGACGCGGTGCGCCGCGACCACGCCGCGCTGCGCCGGGCCGGGATCGTCTGCGACCTGGCCCACCCGGAGGCCGGCCTGTCCGGGTACCGGCTGCTGCTGGCTCCGGCGCTGTACCTGCTCACCGACGCGGGCGCCGAGTCGCTGCGCCGGTTCGTGGCGGACGGCGGCGTGCTGGTCGTGTCGTTCGGCAGCGGGCTGGTCGATGCGGCCGGCCAGGTCCGGCTGGGCGGGTACCCGGGCGCGCTGCGCGACCTGCTCGGCATCCGGGTCGAGGAGTTCTTCCCGCTGCCCGATGGGGAGACGGTGCCGCTGTCTTCCGGCGCACCGGGCAGCCCGCCTGGCCTCCTCCCCTCCAGCGCGCGGGGCGCGGCCTGGAGCGAGCTGATGACCGTCACCGGCGCCGAGGTGCTGGCCAGCTACGCGGCCGGCCCGCTGGTCAGCCGGCCAGCCGTCACCCGGCACGACGTCGGGCAGGGCAGCGCCTGGTACCTGTCCACCGAACTGGACCCCGCCGCCCACGACCAGCTCATCGCCGCCGCGCTGGCCGCCGCCGGCCTGACGCCGGAGGTCCCAGGCCTGCCATCGGGGGTGGAGGCGGTGCGGAGGCGTGCGGCCGACGGGCGATCCTGGTTGTTCCTGCTCAATCACACCACCGAGCCGGTGCTTGTCCCGGCTGACGGCACCGAGTTGCTGTCTGGTGCCCAGGTAGCCGGCTCGCTGGAACTGCCGCCGGGAGGCGTCGCCGTCGTCCGCGAGGTGGTCCCCCATCGTGATCATGACTTCAGTGTCGCTGGGACGACACCAAACTCATGATCACGAATCCTTGGCTGGCCTGCGGAGGGCTAGGACGGCGTTCCAGCGGGCGGCGCCGGCTAGGTCGCGGGCCCGTTCGGTGAGCCGGTAGTCCTGCCGGGCGGCGGCGTCGGCGATGGCCCGGTCCAGGTCGTGGCCGCACCGTTCCAGCACCGTGTCGAAGTCCCGGCGCACCGGCTCCAGCAGGTCGTAGCCGAATGACCGGTGCAGCCGAGGGAACAGCGGCTTGAACAGCCGGGCCCGCTCGTGCAGCCCGGTCGAGTAGGACATCATGTCCTTCGGCCGCTGCCGGATGTAGTCCGGCACGAAGTCGGCGAACGCGTGCCGGAGGATCCACTTGTCCTGGCCGTGCCGCTGCTTGAACTCGCGCGGCAGCCGCATGGCCAGCTCGACCAGGGCCAGGTCGAGGAACGGGACGCGCAGTTCGGTGCCGTGCCCCATGCTGGCCCGGTCCAGCCGCTGCAGCTCGGTCCGGCACAGGTTGCGGATCTTGTGCAGAAACAGCCGCCGGACCGCGGCGGCGCCCCATTCCAGGACCGCCTCCAGCACCACCTCGGTGTCGCTGTCGCTGCGCAGCCGCTGAGTACCGGCCAGCAGCCGGTCGGTGAGCAGCACCTCCTCCACCTCACCGCGCGGCGCCAGCGACGTGATCATCTGGCGGAACGTCTCCCGGTCCGGCTGCGGGCCGAGGATGAGCGCGATGCCGCACATCGCGGTCAGCCGCCCTGGGCCGCGTTGGCCAGCAGCTCATCCGCGGCTTCCGGGCTGAGGCAGACATGTCAGGCCTGGCCCTCGTCGATGACGTTCACCTGGCCCGCCTGCTGCCGCCCGAGCAGCAGCGCCTCCAGCGCGGGCCGGGCGCCGAACTGGGCGAACCAGGCCATCTCGATGTCAATGGCGTAGCCCACGCAGTGTGCGCTGGGCAGCGACGCGGCATAGCCCAGGGCGCGGAGCCGGCGCTGGTGCTCGATGCTGCGGGCCAGGCTGGTCACCCACAGCGCCGGGGTGCGCGGCCCGGCCTCCGCGGCCAGGCCCGCGGCCAGCTGGTTCAGCAGCAGCACCGCCTCCGGGCGGGTGCGGGCGAAGCGGAGCCCAGCGGTGCGCGGCGCCCGGTTCGGCTGGAGCCGCCGGGCCGCCGCCCGGACAGCCCGGGCGGGCAGGCCGCGGGCCTGCCGCCGGTACTGGAACAGCAGCCGGCCGTCGCGCCGCAATGGCTCCAGATCGACCAGCTCGGCCGAGCTGAGCAACTCGGAATCGGTGACATAGGCCCGGGTCTGGCCCCACCACATGATGTCGATCAGGGCGAACAGGTGAATCCGGATATGGGCGGCCAGGTCCCGGGCAGAACTGCGGACGTTTGGCTGGTAATGCCGGACCTCGCGAAGCAGCCGCTGGGCGGCCGCGTCGGTGCCCTCCGGGGTGGCCGCCAGCACCGCGGTCAGCTCCGCGTCGCCGATCCGCTCGGTGAGCACCTTCTCCGCTTTGCTCCGATCTCCCGGACCGGTGTAACCAGCCATCTCCAGCAGCAGGTCGGCTACTGCGTCGCGGTAAGCCGGCAGGCCGGGCCCGGTATTCAGCATGTGACCTAGAGTAACATAACGAAAACGGTAAGTTATGGAGATGCTTTGCCTCGTCGTGGGCAGCCGTGCTGCCATAAGCTCCGGGCTGAGCGAATAGCCAGCTAACGGCCGAGATAGGAGTGACCGGTGCCGGACGACTGGAACAGCAAGATCATCGAGGAGTTCCGCGCGAACGACGGCAAGGTGGGCGGGCCGTTCGAGGGCGCGACGCTGCTCCTGCTGCACACCACGGGCGCCCGCTCCGGCCAGGAACGCGTCAACCCGGTCATGTACCGCGACCTGGGCAATGGCAGCTACGCGGTGTTCGCGTCCAAGGGCGGCGCGCCGACCCACCCGGACTGGTACCACAACCTGGTGGCCAATCCCCGGGTCAGCGCGGAGATCGGCACCAGGACCGGGCAGTTCACCGCGCGGGTGGCCGATGGCGACGAGCGGGAGCAGATCTGGGTTCCGCATAAGGAGAAGAACCCGGGCTTCGCCGACTACGAGCGGAACACCACGCGGCAGATCCCGGTGGTCGTCCTGGATCCAGTCAGCTAAGGCCGGTCATGCCGGGGTCACCAGCAGCAGCGCGATCGGCCGGCTGGTCTTGGCCTGATAACGCTGGTACCGGCCGTGGTTGCCGTCGTTGGCCAGCTGCCACAGCCTGGTGTAGTCCGGGTCACCGGCCGGCACGAGCCGGGCCGTGCCGAGCAGGTGGGCCGGGCCGATTTGCAGCTGCACCTCCGGCTTGGCCGTGGCGTTGAGCAGCCAGGCCGGCGGCCGGTCGCGGCCGTTGTTCGACGCTACGAACACATACTCGGCGCCGTCCCGGGTGTAGACCACCGGCACGGTCCGGGACCGGCCGGTCTTCCGCCCGGTCGTGGTCAGCAGGGCAACCCGCACCCCGCCGCCGAGCCGGTGGCCGATCCGGCCGGCGGTCCACTCGTACGCCCTGCGGTGCAGGGCCGTCGGATCCATGACGCTAGTCTCCCGGTTCCCGGCGTCCCTGCGGCCCGGTTTGAGGATCCGGTTTGCGGTTAGTTGACCAGCCTTAGTGCGGAAGGTTGGTCAACGATGACACAGACCGAAACCGGCGGCCGGAACGTCCTGGCCGAACTCGACCAGCGCGCCCCTACGCGGTTCTACTGGCAGCTCACCCTGCTCGCCTGCCTGGGCGGCTTCCTGTTCGGGTACGACACCTCGAACATCGGGGCCGCGCTCAACTTCGTGCCCTACCACCTGAACGGGTTCTTCACCGGGTATCTGGTGGCTGGTGCCTCGCTGGGCGCGGCGGCCGGCGCCATCTGCGCCGGGCCGATCGCCGACCACTTCGGCCGGAAGTCCCTGCTCATCGCCGACGCACTGATCTACGCGGTCGGGTCGATCCTGTCCGCGATCACCCCGGACGCCGCCGTGCTGCTCATCGCGCGGACGCTGATCGGGCTGGCCATCGGGGCCGACTCGGCCATCGCCACCGCGTACATCGCCGAGTACGCGCCGCGCGGCCGCCGCGGTGCGCTCAGCATGCTGCAGCAGTGGATGATCACCGTCGGGATCCTGGTCTCCTACATCATCGCGCTGATCATCCTCAAGATCGCCCCGGGCAGCGCGTTCACCGCGGACTGGCGGCTCATCCTCGGGCTTGGCGCCGTCCCGGCGCTGATCGGGCTGGCGCTGCGGACCAAGATGCCGGAGTCGCCCCGGTGGCTGATGCGGCACCGTGACTACGAGGGCGTGCGGAAGGCGCTGGCCACGTTCGGGACCGAGGTGTCGCTGCAGGACGTGGAGTTCACCGCCCGGGAACTGGACGAGGCGGACCGGCGCGAGCAGCGGCGCACCAACTGGACCGCAGGCGTGCGCCGGGCGCTGTTCGTGGTCTGCGTGTTCTTCATCTTCCAGCAGATCACCGGCATCAACGTGCCGCTCTACTACGGCCCGCACCTGCTCGGCCCGCTGTTCCAGGGCAGCAACTCGCTGGTGGACAAGACCATCGCGGGCGTCGAGGTCACCGCCATGCTGACCGTCGTCAACGTGGGCGCCACCTACTTCGCGTTCCGCTGGATCGACCGGATCGGCCGCCGCAAGCTGGCCGTCGGCGGTTACACCGGCATGGCCCTGTTCGCCCTGTTCGCCGCCGCGGGCCTGACGTTCTTCACCCACACCCCGCAGATCGTGGTCGTGATGATCGGCCTGGCCGGGTTCATCGCCTCGTTCGCCATCGGTGTCGGCGGCACTGGCTGGCTGCTGCAGGGTGAGGTGTTCCCCACCGCGGTGCGCGGCCGGGCCGCGTCCACCGGCGCCACCGTGGACTGGCTGGCCAACTTCGCGCTCATCGAGGTGTTCCCGGTGTGGCAGACCGGCATCGGCCTGGGCTGGGTGCTGACCTGCTTCGCCGCGCTGTGCGTGATGGCTATCGGCTTCGTGTACTGGTTCGTGCCGGAGACCAAGGGGCACTCGGTGGAGGAGATCACCCAGATCTTCGACCAGCAGGCCGCGCGTGGGGTCACGGCGAGCGCGGCGCACGCCCCGGCGGCCTAGCCGGGGCGCACGCCGCAGTGCTCTGGCTGCCTAAGATGCGTGGTGATGACCGGGCGCTGGGAATTCTGGATCGACCGCGGCGGCACGTTCACCGATGTGGTGGCCCGGCGCCCGGACGGCACGCTGGCCGTGCGGAAACTGCTGTCTGACAACCCGCGCGCCTACCCCGACGCGGTGCTGGCCGGCATCCGCGAACTGCTCGGCGTGCCGCCGGGCGAACCCATCCCCGGCGAGCAGATCGGCTCGGTCCGGCTGGGCACCACGGTGGCCACCAACGCGCTGCTGGAGCGCCGCGGCGAGCCCACCGTGCTGGTCATCACCCGGGGCTTCGGCGATGCGCTCCGCATCGGGTATCAGAACCGGCCGCGCATCTTCGACCGCCGGATCGTCCTTCCTGAGCTGCTGTACGACCGGGTCATAGAGGTCACCGAGCGGGTCAGCGCACACGGCGAGGTGATCATCCCGCTGGACGAGGACGCGGTGGCCGCCGGCCTGGCCGCCGCATACGCGGGCGGCTTCCGCGCGGTCGCCGTGGTCTGCCTGCACGGCTACCGCTTCCCGTCGCACGAGGCGCGGATCGGCGCTCTGGCCCGGGCGGCCGGGTTCACTCAGGTGTCCGAATCCGCCGCGACCAGCCCGCTGATGAAGCTGGTGTCCCGCGGCGACACCACGGTGGTGGACGCCTACCTGTCGCCGATCCTGAACCGTTACGTGGATCAGGTGACAAGTGAGCTGCCCGGCGTCCGGGTGCTGTTCATGCAGTCCAACGGCGGGCTGGCCGACGCGCGCCGGTTCCGCGGCAAGGACTCCATCCTGTCCGGCCCGGCGGGCGGCATCGTCGGCATGGCCAGGAGCAGCGCCGCGGCCGGGTTCGGCCGGGTCATCGGCTTCGACATGGGCGGCACGTCCACCGATGTGTCGCACTTCGCCGGGGAGTTCGAGCGGCAGTACGAGACCGAGGTGGCCGGTGTCCGGATGCGGGCGCCGATGCTCAGCATCCATACCGTGGCCGCGGGCGGCGGCTCGATACTGCACTTCGATGGCAGCCGGTACCGGGTCGGGCCGGATTCAGCCGGCGCCAGCCCCGGGCCGGCCTGCTACCGGCACGGCGGCCCGCTCACCGTGACCGACGCCAACCTGATGCTGGGCCGGATCCAGCCCGGTTACTTCCCGCGGGTGTTCGGCCCGGCCGGCGACCAGCCGCTGGACGCCGACGTCACCGCGCAGCGCTTCACGGAGCTGGCCAGCGAGATCAGCGCGGCCGGCGGGCCGCCACGCAGCGGCGCTGAGGTGGCGGCCGGATTCCTGCAGATCGCGGTGGCCAACATGGCCAACGCGATCAAGAAGATCTCGGTGCAGCGCGGCTACGACATCACCCGGTATGTGCTGGCCACGTTCGGCGGCGCGGGCGGCCAGCACGCCTGCGCGGTCGCCGACCAGCTCGGCATGACCACGGTGCTGATCCACCCGCTGGCCGGCGTGCTGTCCGCGTACGGCATGGGCCTGGCCGACGTCACCGCGATGCGCGAGTCAGCCGTGGAGGCCGAGCTGTCCCCGGCCACCCTGGCCACCGCAGCCGGCCTGGCCACCCAGCTGGAGTCCGCGGCCCGGGATGAGCTGGCAGGCGATGGCGTTCAAATGGAAAATGTCCGGTCGGCCCGGCGCGCGCATCTGCGCTATGCCGGGACCGATACCGCGCTGGCCGTCCCGCTGGCCGGCCAGCAGGAGCTGATCCGCGCGTTCGAGGCGGCCTACCGGCAGCAGTTCTCCTTCCTGATGCCGGACAAGGCGGTGCTGCTCGAAGCGGTCTCGGTGGAGCTGACCGCGGCCCCGGCGGCCGACGCGGCGGTCAGCGTGGCCGGGCCGGCCGGCGCCAGGACGGCCGGTGCGGACGGCGAGCCGGGCGCGGCGCGGGTGCCGATGTTCACCGGCGGTCAGTGGGCCGAGGTGGACCTGGTGCCGCGCAGCGGGCTGCGGCCGGGCGCGGTGCTGGCCGGGCCGGCCATCATCGCCGAGGACTTCGCCACCACGGTGGTCGAGCCGGGCTGGCAGGCCGAGCTGACCGGCCGCGGCGACCTGCTGCTCACCCGGGCTGGCCCGGCGCCGGCCCGGCGCGCCGTCGGCAGCCGCCAAGCCGACCCGGTGCTGCTGGAGATCTTCAACAACCTGTTCATGTCGGTGGCCGAGCAGATGGGTGTCCGGCTGCGCAGCACCGCGCATTCGGTCAACATCAAGGAGCGGCTCGACTTCTCCTGCGCCGTGTTCGACCGGCACGGCCAGCTCATCGCCAACGCCCCGCACATGCCGGTGCACCTGGGCTCGATGGGCGAGAGCATCAAGATGGTCATCGGCCGCAACGCCGGCGCCATCAGGCCCGGTGACGTGTTCATCCTGAACGACCCGTACCACGGCGGGACGCACCTGCCGGACATCACCGTGGTCACGCCGGTGTTCGGCGACGGACCCCGGGCCGGGGAGATCCTGTTCTTCGTCGCCTCCCGGGGGCATCACGCCGAGATCGGCGGGATCACCCCGGGGTCGATGCCGGCGTTCAGCACCCGGGTCGAGGAAGAGGGCGTGCTCATCGACAACTGGCTGCTGGTGTCCGGCGGCCAGCTGCGTGAGGCGGCCACGCTGGACCTGCTGGGCTCGGCCGAGTACCCGTCCCGTGACCCGGCGGCCAACCTGGCCGACCTGCGCGCGCAGGTGGCGGCGAACGAGAAGGGCGTCGCCGAGCTGCGCCAACTGGTCGGACGACTTCGGCCTGGACGTGGTGACCGCCTACATGGGGCACGTGCAGGACAACGCCGAGGAGGCGGTGCGCCGGGTGCTGGGCGGGCTGCGCGGCGGTTCGTACCGCTACGAGCTGGACAACGGCTCGGTGATCCAGGTCGCGGTGCGGGTGGACCAGGCCGCGCGGACCGCCCAGATCGACTTCACCGGCACCTCGGCCCAGCTGCCGGGCAACTTCAACGCCCCCTCGTCGGTGGCCATGGCGGCCGTGCTGTACGTGCTGCGCACCCTGGTGGCCGACGAGATCCCGCTGAACTCCGGCTGCCTCAAGCCGGTCACCGTGATCATCCCGCCGGGCTGCCTGCTGGCCCCGTCGTACCCCGCGGCGGTCGCGGCCGGGAACGTGGAGACGTCGCAGGCCGTCACCGGCGCGCTGTACGCCGCGCTGGGCGTGCAGGCCGAGGGGTCGGGCACGATGAACAACGTCACGTTCGGCAGCGCCAGCCATCAGTACTACGAGACAGTGTCCAGCGGGTCCGGCGCGGGTGATGGCTTCGACGGGACCTCGGTGGTGCAGACGCACATGACCAACTCCCGGCTGACCGACCCGGAAGTGCTGGAGTGGCGGTACCCGGCGCGGCTGGAGTCCTACTCCATCCGCCATGGCAGCGGCGGCGCGGGCCGGTGGCACGGCGGGGACGGCGGGCGGCGGCGGCTCCGGTTCCTGGCGCCGATGACGCTGAGCATTCTGAGCAGCCACCGCCGGGTCCCGCCGTACGGCATGGCGGGCGGCGCACCCGGCGCGCTCGGCCGCCAGTGGGTGGAGCACCCGGACGGGCGGGTGACCGAGATGGGCGGCTGCGACACGGTGGAACTGGCCGCGGGTGACGTGTTCGTGCTGGAGACCCCGGGCGGCGGCGGCTACGGCCCGACCGGCGGCTACGGCCCGAGCGGCGGCTACGGCCCGAGCGGCGGCTACGGCCCGAGCGGCGGCTAGCGGACTGGCTCATCCGCGGGGTCGATGTCCTCGGTCTCCGGCTCGGCCGGCTCGGGCCGCTCCGGGATGCGCAGCGGGCGGAGCGTGGCCGCCAGCCGGGCCAGTTCGTCCAGCATGGCCGCGGCGGCCTCGGTCATCACCTCGTTCGGCTGCAGCCGCTTGCCCGCGTCCAGGAACTGCTGCACGAACGGGATGTTCACCGCCTCGAACAGCGGCACCATCTTGAGGGTCGTCATCACCTGCTTGAGCTGCTGCACCGCCCGGGTGCCCGCGGCCACCCCGCCGTAGCTGGCGTAACCGACCGGCTTGTACTTCCACTCGTGGTTCAGGTAATCGATGGCGTTCTTGGTCGCCGCGTTGTAGCCGTAGTTGTACTCGGGCACGACGAAGATGAACGCGTCCGCCCGGTCGATGACCGCGCTCCAGTCCCGGGTGTGCTGGTGCTCGTACTGGCGGAACCGCGGGTGCCTGGGCTCGTCGAACATCGGCAGGTTGACCTCGGCCAGGTCCACGACTTCCACCTCGAAGCGGCCGGCCGCCTCGGCCGTCGCGGTGATCCACTCACCGACGGCCGGGCCGACCCGGCCGGGCCGGGTGCTGCAAATGATGATCTGAAGCAGGGGCTTGGGCACGGGGTGACTCCTGGACGGGGGATGGGGGTGACCGGACGCTGCCCCTAGCGTAGGGAGCGACCCGGCTATTCCGGGCGGCACCCAGCCCCTGGTTATGCCAGGTCTGACTAACCGTGATCCTGCTAACGGATAGGCGATTGAATATCTCCTCGATGACTGAGACCGCGCAGCGCTGGCGCCAGGTCCGGCGCATGGTCAACCAGCAGCGGCTGGCCCTGGTGGCCCAGGCGGCCCGGCTGTATCCCGGCGCGGGCCGGGCGGCCGGCACCGACCTGCTGTGCCGGCCGGAGTGGCTGCCCGCCGCCCCGGTCGACCTGGCCGGGATAGCGCTGCACTGGACCGGCCGGGCGCCGGCCCCGCGCGCCGACGCCACCGCGGCCGCCGCGGCACACCTGCTGCCACAGGACGCCCCGGGCGGCCCGTTCCCCAGCTACGCGGCGGCGGTGGCGGTGGTGGACCCGCCGGCCCTGTTCCAGAACCGGATCTGCTACCGGCTGCTGAACGCCACCCTGCGCGGCCCGGCCGAGCTCACCATGGGCCCGGCCCGGTACTTCGACGCGATGAACCTGGGCCACGCGGTGGCGCACGAACTGGCCGCCGCCCAGGACCAGGCGGCCAGCCCCGGCCCGGGCCGGGACGACGGCGCCGGCCAGGGCCCGGTCAGCCTGGCGGACCTGCCGCTGCGCGCCGCGCTCGGCGACCCGTGCGCGCTGAGCCAGCGCAGCACGCTGACCGCGGTCACCACGCTGACGCTGCGCCGGGCCGCCGACGGCACGGCGTCGTTCCCGCTGCACTGGCGCGACCCGGCCCGGGTCAACCACGCCGGCGGCGCGTACCAGGTCATGCCGGCCGGCATCTTCCAGCCGGTGACTGACCGGCCGGCCGCGCAGCAGGCCGATTTCAGCCTGTGGCGCTGCATGACCCGGGAGTTCAGCGAGGAACTCCTCGGCGGCTCAGAGGACTACCCCACCCGCGACGGGGTGCTGGATTACGGCGAGTGGCCGTTCGCCCGCGAACTGGCCGCGGCCCGGGACGCGGGCACGCTGCGGGTGCACTGCGTCGGCCTCGGCGTGGACCCGCTCACCCTGGCCACCGACCTGCTCACCGTGGCCGTGTTCGACAGCGCCGTGTTCGACCGGCTGTTCCGCGACCTGGTCACCGCGAACGAGGAAGGCCGGGTGGTGACCGAGAACGGGTCGGCGGCGATCCCGTTCACCGCGGCTACCGTGGCCCGGTTCACCGGCGGCGCCGAGCCGATGCAGACGGCTGGGGCCGCGCTGCTCCGGCTGGCCTGGCAGCATCGCCACGCCCTGCTCGGCTGACGCCAGAACGCGGCTGACCCCGGAGATGCGGCACCCGCCGCGCGAAGGCCCAGCGTGGCGCCGGAACCGGGCGCCGCCCTTAGGGCGATAGACCGGGCAGTCCCACGAGACCACCCTGTCCCGGCCCGCCCCCGGCAGGCCTGCCACCGCTCTGCACCCGCGCGGCGGGTGACACAGCATCCAAGGGTCTCGCCCGCCGCGACCGGCGGACAGGGACTTTAGGCCCGGGACCCCGGGACCCAGGTCCCGGCGCGCGGGTTCAATCCGCCGCCGGGCAGGTTTGGCTCTTGTCCCCTGCGGCATCACCGGCCAGGGTGGGTATCAGCTACACCAGGAATGGCCGGGCTTGAGGAGGACGGGCAGATGGCAACGAAGCCAGTGGTCGCCGGGGCGGACGGCTCGCCGGAGTCACTGCGGGCGGTGGAGTGGGCGGCCCGCGAGGCAGCGCTGCGCGGCACATCGCTGCGCATCATCGCCATCGCGTCGATGCCGCCGCGGATGAGCCCTAACCCGGCCACCCAGGACACCGTGGCCAACCGCATCGAGGAGGCGACGAACGACGCGCTGACCGCCGCGGCCAGCCAGGCGGCCGCGGCCGCCCCCGGGGTGGCCGCCGAAACCGACATCGTCAACCACGCGTCGCCCGCCAACGCCCTGGTGGAGGCCGGCCAGGACGCCCTGATGCTGGTGCTCGGCTCACGCGGCGCGGGCGGGTTCACCGCGCTGATCCTTGGCTCGGTGAGCCGGTACGCGGCCACCAATGCCAGCTGCCCGGTGGTCGTGGTGCGCGACGAGATCATGACCGCGAACCGCGAGATCGTGGTCGGCGTGCAGGATCCGGCGGAGGCCGCGGCCCCGCTCGGGTTCGCGTTCGAGGAGGCCGCGCTGCGCAAGGCCCGGGTGGTGGCCATGCACTGCCGGTCCCGGTCCCTGTTCGGCGGGCACGACGAGCCAGCCGACGAGGAGCAGCGTGCGCTGGACGCGCTGCTGGCCAGCTGGCGGGAGAAGTACCCCGACGTGCCAGCCGGCGCCGAGATCATGCAGGCGCACCCGGGCCGGGTGCTGGCGGGCGCGTCAGCCCGGGCCGACCTGGTCGTGCTGGGGCGGCACGGGTCCGGCGTAGGCCGCGGGATCGGCTCGGTCACCCACTCGGTGCTCAGTCACGCGCACGGCCCCGTGGTTTCCGTTCCTAGCCAGTAGCGGTGTCCGTGCCCAGCGACTGACCGCTCAGGGATAGCGGGCGATCAGGCTGTCCCAGACCTTGCCCGTCGGGGTCCGCGACGAACTCCCGCCACGTGCGGCCCGTCCAGTGCAGCAGGTAGAGGTTCCGGTGCAGCCCTCCTGGCTGCCTGAGCCGGAATTATGCCGAACGCCAGTGCCGCGCCGGTCGCCGCTAACGCTGCTCCCAGCTTGCGGGTGAGACTCACCATGATGACCATTCCCCGGGAACTCGCCACCGTTGGTGGACCGGGACATTACTGGCAAAACGCCGCACGGCCCAGCCTGCCGTCAGGGCGTGACACCGGGCACCGGGCGGCCGTTCTCCAGGTACCGGGTCCTGGTGCCGCGCAGCGCGGCCCGGACCCGCCGCCGGATCGGCTTGCGCAGCAGGTCCAGCGCCTCGGGCGGTGGCAGCAGCCGGTACTCGGAGATCTCCTCCGGCTGCAGCACCAGGCCGGTCAGCCTGCCATCGGGCAGCGCGCCGCAATCGAACAGGAAGCGCAGGCCGCCTGGCTTGCCGGGCCGGGGTGGCCGGAAGTCCACGCAGGCCAGCCGGCCGCGCTGCAGGTCCAGGCCGCACTCCTCGCGGACCTCGCGGCGGCACGCGGCCCACGGCGTTTCGCCGTCCGCCTCCACTACCCCGCCGGGGATGGTCCAGCCGGACTTGTAGACCGGGTTGAGGATGAGCAGCCGGCCGGCCTGGTCGAAGATCAGTGCCCCGGCGGAGGCCGGGATGGCCGGGAGCGGCAGATCGGTCTCGGCAGAAGGCTCAGCGGCAGTCACGGCAGCCACGCTACGGGGCGGCTGCCCCGGGTGCCCAGGCCAGCCCGCCAGCCATCCACTCTTACCAGCCACCCGTCCGGACTCTAAGCTGATGCCGTGCCGGCCAGCCTAAGAAGTGATCTTGGCATCCCGGAGCACAGCCGGGCCTGCCTGTTCGATCTCGATGGCGTACTCACCCAGACGGCCGTGGTGCACGCGGCCGCCTGGAAAGAGATGTTCGACGGTTTCCTCCGCCAGTGGGGAGAGCGGACCGGACAGCCCCAGGCCCCGTTCGATCCGGCGGCCGACTACGACACCTATGTGGACGGGAAGCCGCGGGCCGACGGCACCCGGTCGTTCCTGGAATCCCGCGGGATCGAGCTGCCCGCGGGCAGCCCGGACGACGAGCCGGGCAAGCTCACCGTTGCCGGTCTTGGCAACCTGAAGAACCAGATCGTGCTGCGCCGGATCGAGCAGGATGGCGTCAAGCCCTATCCGGGCTCGGTGCGCTACCTGGACGCGGTCACCGCGGCCGGGCTGCGCAAGGCCGTGGTCAGCTCCAGCGCGAACTGCGCCAGCGTGCTCGCCTCGGCCGGCCTGACCGGCAAGTTCGACGCGATCGTGGACGGCGTGGTGGCCGCCCAGCAGCACCTGGCAGGCAAGCCCGCGCCGGACACCTACCTGGCCGCGGCCCGGGCGCTCGGCGTGCCGGCCGACGCCGCGGTGGTCTACGAGGACGCGCTGGCCGGGGTGGCGTCGGGCCGCGCCGGGCACTTCGGCTACGTGGTCGGCGTGGACCGGGTCGGCCAGGCCGACGCGCTGCGCGCGTCCGGCGCCGACGTCGTAGTCAGCGACCTGGCTGACCTGCTGGCGGACCGATGATCAAGCACCCGTCATTCCCGGTCGACCCGTGGTCCCTGCGCGAGACCGAGCTGCACCCCGGCCTGCTGGCCCAGACCGAGTCGCTGTTCGCCCTGGCCAATGGGCATATCGGCTGGCGTGCGAACCTGGACGAGGGGGAGCCGCATGGCCTGCCCGGGACGTACCTGAACGGGTTCTACGAACAGCGCCCACTGCCCTACGCGGAGGCGGGCTACGGCTACCCGGAGTCCGGCCAGACGCTGATCGACGTCACCAACGGGAAGCTGATCCGGCTGCTGGTCAACGACGAGCCGTTCGACGTGCGCTACGGCCGGCTGCTGCGGCACGAGCGGATACTGGATCTCCAGGCCGGCACGCTGACCCGCCGGGTGGACTGGGTGTCCCCGGCCGGCCGGTCGGTGCGGGTCACCTCGGTCCGGCTGGTCTCCTTCACCCAGCGCTCGATCGCGGCCATCAACTACCACGTCGAACCGCTGGACGGCGCGGTCCGGGTGGTGCTCCAGTCCGAACTGGTGGCCAACGAGCAGCTGCCCCCGGTCGGCGGCGATCCCCGGGTTGCCGCCATGCTCGAAGCGCCGCTCGAAGCACTGGAGCACGGCAGCACCGACAGCCGGGCCGGCCTGATGCACCGGACCCGGAACAGCGACCTGACCATGGCCGCCACCATGGAGCACCGGATCGTCTCCGACGCGCACCTGTACCAGTCCTCCGAGACCCGGCCGGACCTGGCCCGGCTGACCGTGGGCGGCCGGCTCAACCAGGGCCAGCAGCTCAACCTGATCAAGTTCGTCAGCTACGGCTGGTCCGCGGTCCGGTCCCGGCCCGCGCTGCAAGACCAGGTTGAGGGGGCGCTGGCCGTCGCGGCCGAGTCCGGCTGGGACGCGCTGCAGGAAGAGCAGCGCAGTTACCTGGCCGACTTCTGGAGCCGGGCCGACGTGGAAGTGGACGGCGACGACGAGATCCAGCAGGCGGTCCGGTTCGGCATGTTCCATGTGCTGCAGGCCGGGGCGCGGGCCGAGGGGCGGCCGATCCCGGCCAAGGGGCTGTCCGGCAACGGCTACGACGGGCACACGTTCTGGGACGCCGAGACCTACGTGCTCCCGGTGCTCACCTACACCATCCCGGACGCCGCCGCGCACGAACTGCGCTGGCGGCACAGCACGCTTCCCCGGGCGCAGGAGCGGGCCCGCCAGCTCGGGCTGGGCGGCGCCACATTCCCGTGGCGCACCATCGCCGGCGAGGAATGCTCCAGCTACTGGCCGGCCGGCACGGCCGCGTTCCATGTGAACGCGGACATCGCCGCGGCCGTGGTCCGCTACGTGGACGCCACCGGCGATGACCAGTTCGCCCGTACCACCGGGCACGACCTGCTGGTGGAAACGGCGCGGCTGTGGCACTCGCTGGGTCACCTGGACGACTCCGGCACGTTCCGCATCGACGGGGTCACCGGGCCCGACGAGTACAGCGCGATCACGGACAACAACGTGTTCACCAACCTGATGGCCCAGCAGAACCTGCGCTCGGCCGCGGATGTGGCCGAGCGGTACCCGGCCCGGGCCCGGCACCTGCATGTCTCGGCCGATGAGATCGCCGCCTGGCGGGCTGCGGCTGACGGCATGCTGCTGCCCTACGACGAGAAACTCGGTGTGCACCCGCAGTCCGACGGCTTCACCCAGCACCAGGTCTGGGATTTCGCTGCCACCCCGGTGCAGAACTACCCGCTGCTCAACCACTATCCCTACTTCGACCTGTACCGCAAGCAGGTGGTCAAGCAGGCTGACCTGGTGCTGGCTATGCAGCTCCGCTCGGACGCGTTCACCGCCGAGCAGAAAGTGCGCAACTTCGTCTACTACGAGGCGCTCACCGTCCGGGACTCCTCGCTGTCCGCGTCCGCCCAGGCCGTCCTCGCGGCCGAGACTGGCCACCTCGACCTGGCCCACGACTACCTGGCTGAATCCGCCCTGATGGACCTGGCCGACCTGGAGCACAACACCAAGGACGGGCTGCATCTGGCGGCGCTGGCCGGAGCGTGGATGGGGCTGGTGGCCGGCTTCGGCGGGATGCGCTGCCGGGTGGGCGAGCTGCCCACCTTCGCGCCGCGGCTGCCGCCCGCACTGACCCGGCTCACCTTCACGGTCATGCTGCGCGGCCGCCGGCTGCGGATCAGGGTGCTGCCCGGCGAGGCCGGCTACATGCTGGACGACGACGACGAGGGGCCGCCCCTCGTAATCGAGCATTACGGCCAGCCGGTCAGCGTGACCGGCGGCGACCCGCAGACCCGCCCCATCCCGGACCAGCCGGTCCGGGAGCGGCCTGCGCAGCCGGCCGGCCGGGCGCCCGAGCGCCGCGACCCAGAGCGGCTCCGCGGCCGCCCGCCGCGGAGCCGGGCCCGGGTCAGCCGGAAACCCGCTGACCAGTGATCCGGTACGGGCTGATCCGCAGGTAGACCTCGTGGCCTGCGCCCGG
This sequence comes from uncultured Actinomycetes bacterium, assembly GCA_963814645.1. GTDB lineage: Bacteria > Actinomycetota > Actinomycetes > Streptosporangiales > Streptosporangiaceae > RYN-230. Next base: position 328,543 of record CAWFDX010000002.1, read on the forward strand.
CCACGGCCGCAGCGTGGTCTGCGCCGCCAGCCAGTGTGCCGGTCACCCGGGCCGCGTGGCCGGTGAGCAGCACGCTCCAGCCCGCGCCGGGCGGGTCTACTTCCAGGTGCACCAGGCAGTCCAGCCGCGCGGCCAGTTCGGTGTCCGTGCCGGTGCGGAGCATCACCATGGGCCTGGCCACGGCGTAGCTGACCGTCAGCGACGTGGGCTCGTCCGCGGGGCCCAACACGAGCCGCCCGATCCGGGCTGCCGCCAGCAGCGGATAGCACTCGGCGGGGGACAGTTCGCGGCGCACCGTCCGGACCGGCGTGGTCATCCTCCCGGTCCCGGCGTGCGAACTGGCCGTCACGGCTCACCTCCGGTGCTGCGACTCTCATGCTGGGCGCGCGGCCCGGCCCGGCGCAGCGGTCCGAGGTCCTGGGTGGCCCGGGCCGTTGGTCCCCCGGCACGCACTGCACGCTGGTCCTGGCCCATCACTCCTGTGCTGGTTAGCCCCAGATCGTTAAGGACCCTTTCACCTATTAGCGGAAATTTCCGTCTAGCGCGCTGGCCAGGACTGAGTCAGGCTGTGAGCCGAGAGCAATCGGACCGGTACACACCGGGAGGGAAGGCGCGATGGGACGCACTGCCGCAGCCGCGGCATCGCGACGGGTGGTGGTTGGCGTGGCTGGGTCGGCCGCTTCGGCGGCCGCGGTGGCCTGGGCTGCCCGGGAAGCTGAGCTGCGTGGGGCGGTGCTGCACGCGGTACACGCCTGGGAGCCGGCCGCCCGGGGCCGGGCCCCGTACGCCCCGAGTCCGGACCGCCGCGACCCGGACGATGAGCGGGCGGCGGCGGCGCTGCTGCGGACCGTGGTCCAGGAGGGGCTGGGTACCGCGGCGCCCGGCCTGGCCAGCTCGCCGCCGGGCACCGCGGAGCCGCTGCTGGAAGTAGCCGAGGGGCTGGCCGTCCAGGTCCTGCTGCACTCCGCGGCCGGTGCCGAGTTGCTCGTGCTCGGCGGCAGCCAGCCAGCCGGGGATGCCGCGGGCCGCCCGTCCGCCGATCTCGGCCCGGTGGCCCGGGCCTGCCTGCGGGCGGCGCCCTGCCCGGTGGTCACGGTCAGCCCGCAGCACATCCGCCAGCCGCGCCAGCGCACGTTCCGCAGCCTGGTCGCTGCGCTCAGCTAGGCCGCGCTCAGCTAGACCGCACGGGGCCCGAGGGCAGGCCTAATGACCTCTGGTCACAACAGGCCCGGGAGCATACCGTTTTACATGTCAAGGCTGCGGCGGTGGGCCCGGCCAGGCGATGCGACAGGAGGCAGCGATGCCTGGAATAGTCGTGGGTTTTGACGGATCGGCTCATTCCGAGCGTTCCATCGAGTGGGCGATGAAAGAGGCCGCACTCCGCCACGCTCCGGTTACCGTGCTGGCCGTGCACCCGGTCGCGGTCAGCGGCTGGACTCGCGCCCCGATCATCTACCCGGCCGACGAGGGCGAAGTCGACAAGGCCCGCACCGCGGCCCAGGAGAGCGTGGACAAGCTGGCCAGCCAGGTCGGCGGCGAGCGGGCGGCGGTGACGGTCCGCGCGCTCAGCGGGGTGCCGGCCGAGGAACTGATCAAGGCGGGTGAGGACGCGGACCTGCTGGTGGTCGGCTCCCGGGGCAGCGGTGGCTTCGGCCGCCTGCTGCTTGGCTCGGTGAGCAGCCAGGTCACCCACCACGCGCCGTGCCCGGTGGTGGTGGTGCCCTCGGCGGCTACCAGCTGAGCTGCTAGCGGCCGCCAGCCGCTGCGCTGCCAGCGTTCAAGGCGCTGAACCCATCCGGTGGGTTCAGCGCCTTTTGCTTGCCCCGACTGTGTTAGCTGTATGCAGCCGGGGACGTATCGGTTCTATTTCGTGGCTGGACACGGCGGTTACAACAGGGTTACCGTCAAGAGCGACAGTAAAGTCGTTTTCACACAGCGAGAGTAATCAGCCGGAGCGCCCGGATGGACAACCTGCTCGTGGTCCAGGACCTGCGCGTCACCTACGGTGGGGTGACCGCCGTGGACAAGGTCAGCCTGACCGTGAACGAGGGTGAGATCGTCGGGCTGATCGGTCCCAACGGGGCCGGGAAGTCATCGCTGATCGACGCGCTGACGGGCTACCACCCGGCGGCCGGTGGTCAGGTGATCTTCGATGGGGCGCCCATCATCGGGGCCCGGCCCTACCGCATCGCGCGCCGTGGGCTGATCCGCACCTTCCAGTCCGTGGAGTTGTTCGACGACCTTACCGTCGAGGAAAACCTGCTGGTAGCGGCCGAGCAGCCGTCACCGTGGTCGGTGCTGCGCGACCTGGTCGCACCGCCCCGGCCGCGCCGGAACGAGAACGTCGCCTGGGCGCTGGACGCGTGCGGCCTGGACGACGTCACCGGCCGGCTGCCCACCGAACTGTCGCACGGCCGCCGGAAGCTGGTCGGCGTGGCCCGGGCGCTGGCCATGCGCCCGCGGCTGGTGCTGATGGACGAGCCCGCCGCCGGGCTGGACAACGACGAGAGCATCGCGTTCGGCGAACGGGTCCGCACGCTGCCCGGCCGTGGGGTCAGCGTGCTGCTCGTAGATCATGACATGGGCCTGGTGCTCGGGCTGTGCGATCGCATCGTGGTCATCGATTTCGGCAAGGTCATCGCATCCGGCACCCCGGACGAGATCCGGGACAGCCGCCCGGTCATCGAGGCGTACCTGGGCAGTCATGGCGGCGACCGTGAACGGCTCTGACCGGGCCCGGGTCGTCGAGGTCGAGGCTCTCGACGCGGGTTACAACGGCAATCCGGTGGTCCGTGACCTGAGCCTGCACATCGGGCAGGGCGAGGTCGTGGCCCTGCTCGGCGCCAACGGCGCGGGCAAGACCACCACGCTGGCCACCATCGCCGGGCTGCAGCGCCCGCTGGCCGGCACGATCCGGATGGACGGCAAGGACATCGCGGGCAAGTCAGCACACCGGCTGGCCCGCGACGGGCTGTCCCTGGTCCCCGAGGGCCGGGCGCTGTTCGCCAGCCTGACCGCGGGGGAGAACCTCCGGCTCAGCGCGGGCCGCGACGCCAGTCACGACGACGTCCTCGACCTGCTCCCCGAGCTGCGCAAGTGCCTGGACCGCAAGGCCGGCCTGCTGTCCGGCGGGGAGCAGCAGATGCTGGCCGTCGGCCGGGCCATCGTGCGCCGCCCGCGTGCCCTGCTGATCGACGAGATGAGCCTCGGCCTGGCCCCGGTGGTGGTCGAGCGGCTGCTCCCGGTGCTCCGCCGGGTGGCCGACGAGCTGCACACCGCGGTGCTGCTGGTCGAGCAGCACGTCGCGCTGGCCCTCGAGATCGCCGATCGCGGCTACGTGATGGCGCACGGCCGGCTCATCCTGGAAAGCTCGGCGGCCCGCCTGCGCAGCCGTCGTGACCTGCTCAAAGCGTGTTACCTGGGCGACCTGGACCGGGCCGCGGAACTGGCCGGCGACCCCGAGCCGGGCCCGTCCGCCGAGCCAGCAGGCGGCTGACCGCCGCACCTGTTCCCCCGAAGACCCCCCGCTAGCACAACCCGAACCGCAGCACCGGCCAGCACCGCTGGCCACCGACCAGTTCCCCCGAACGAGACAACTACAGACACCCAGCAAGGAGACAACATGGCGATCAACCTGGGCAGGGCGCGCCCGGTGGCCGGGCTCGCCGCGCTGGCCGCGTGCGGCTTGCTCGCCGCCGCCTGCGGCAGCAGCGGCGGCAGCAGTTCCAGCGGCGCGTCGGCCTCGTCGTCAGCCAGCAGCAGCAGCCCGGCGAGCTCGACCGCCTCGGTCAGCCTCGGCACGCCACACCCGGCGACCGGCTCGCCGGTCGTGTTCGGCCTGCTCAACCTGCTGTCCGGGCCGGTCACCTTCCCCGAGATCTCGGGGGCCGAGCAGGCCGCGGCCAGCTACGTGAACGAGTACCTGGACGGGATCGGCGGGCACCCAATCAAGATCGACGTGTGTGCCACCGACGGCCAGCCGGCCACCTCCGAGCGGTGCGCCAACCAGCTGCTCAACTCGCACCCGGTGGCCATCCTGGGCGGCGGCGACACCGGCTCCGCCGGGGCGATCCCGGTCTGGCAGCGGGCCAACCTGGCCTACCTGGGCGGCATCCCGTTCACCCCGGTCGAGTCGAACTACAAGAACGCGGTCATCTTCGACGACGTGTCGGTGGCCGACAACGCGGCCGCCTCGGTGTACGCGGCCAAGACGCTGGGCGCCAAGACCGCGGCCATCATCTACACCTCGGACACCCAGGGCACCTCGGTGGCCGACAACGTGCTCGCGCCGGTGATGAAGAACGTCGGCTACACCAAGGTCACCAAGATCCCGGTGCCGCCGACCGCCACCGACGTGACCTCGGCCGTGGCCGCCGCGATCAGCTCGCACCCGGACATCGTCTACATCGACGACCCGAACTCGTGCCCGCAGGTGCTCAGCTCGCTGAAGCAGCTGGGCAGCACGGCCAAGGTGCTCGGGGTGGACCCATGCACCTCGCCCGCGGCCATCGCGGCCGCCAACGGCGGCGCCAGCGGGATGTACTACTCCTCGCCAGTGCAGGCCCCGGACGCCGGAACCACGCAGTCCAACCTGTACCTGGCCGCGTTGCAGAAGTACGCGCCGAAGAGCATCCCGATCGACTCGCTGACGGCGATGGGCTTCGCCACGGTCATCAACGTGCAGGCGGCGCTGGCCAAGTTCAGCACGGCCCAGCTGACCACGTCGAAGATCCTGGCCGCGTTCCGGGATGGCAGCAACCACCCTAACTTCATGGCCCATCCCTACACCTGCGACGGCAAGCAACTGGCCGGCGCGACGGCGGTCTGCAACGCCTTCCAGCAGATCCGCCAGGTGCAGGGCACGAAGATCATCGTGGCTGACCCCAACTGGGTGACCGCGGGCTCGTACTACAAGGGCTGATCCCTGGCGGGCCGGGCCCTCCCCAGCGGGGGCCCCGGCCCGGTCTACTGGCTCCTACCACGGTGTGAGGTGCACGAGAGTTGTCCACGTACCTGCTGTTCTTCTTGCTCGGCCTCGGCGGGGGATCGGTCTACGCGATCCTCGGTCTCGGCCTGGTACTCAAGTACCGCAGTGCGGGCGTGGTCAACTTCGCGCAGGGTGCGGTCGCGATGTACGGCGCCTACGTGTTCATCGGGCTGCGCACCAATGGTGTGCTCGAACTGCCCTGGATCTGGCTGCCGCACCAGATAACGCTGTCCCACACCGGGCTGCCCTCGGCGCTCTCACTGGTCATCACGCTGGTCTACGGGGCGGTCCTCGGCCTGGTGCTGTACCTGCTGGTGTACCGCCCACTGCTGCGCGCGGCGCCGCTGACCAAGGTGTGCGCCTCGGTCGGCGTCATGCTGTCCCTGGAAGCCATCGCGGTGCTGAACTTCGGCACCACCGGCACGTCCGCGCCCTCGGTGCTGCCGGCCGGCAGCTTCACCCTGGCCGGGGTCATCGTCCCGGAGAGCCAGCTGTACCTGGCCGGCATCGTGATCGTGCTCGCGGCCGGCCTGGCCGCGTCGTTCCGGTACACCCGGTTCGGGCTGGCCACCCGGGCCGGCGCGGAGAACGAGACCGGGGCGGCGCTGATCGGCCTGGACGCCAACCGGATCGCGATGCAGAACTGGGTCATCGCCACCGTGCTGGCCACCCTGTCCGGCGTGCTGATCGCGCCCATCTCCGAGGTGGACCCGACGTCCTACACGCTGTTCGTGGTGCCCGCGCTGGGCGCGGCGCTGATCGGCCGGTTCTCCTCGTTCGGCGTCACCGCGGCCGCGGGCCTGCTGCTCGGCGTGATCCAGTCGGAGATCGTCAAGCTGCAGACCGTGTTCACCTGGCTGCCGCAGCAGGGGCTCGGCGACGGCGTCCCGTTCGTCCTCATCCTGGTGGTCATGACGCTGAGCGCGCAGCGGCTCAGGTCCCGGGGTGTGCTCGGCGACTGGCGCAACCCGTCGATCGGGCGGCCCGCCCGGCCGATCGCCACCGCGATGCTCACCTTCGTCGTGGGTGTGCTGGCCATGTTCTTCCTGCACGGCTCGGACCGGGTGGCCCTGATGGCCTCGGTCGTCTCGGTCTGCCTGTGCCTGTCGCTGGTCGTGCTCACCGGCTACGTCGGCCAGGTGTCGCTGGCCCAGATGTCGTTCGCCGGGATCGGCGCGTTCATGCTCAGCCACCTCAGCCAGAATTGGGGCGTCCCGTTCCCGTTCTCGCTGCTGATCGCGGCCCTGGCCGCGGTGCCGATCGGCATCCTGATCGGGCTGCCCGCGCTGCGCGTCCGCGGCGTCAACCTGGCCGTGATCACGCTGGCCGCGGCGGCCGCGATGGACGCCCTGGTGTTCAACCCGACCTGGTTCAGCGGCGGGCTGGCCGGCCGGAACGTGCCCTCGCCCACCCTGTTCGGGCTCAACCTGGGCATCGCCTCGGGGAACTCGTACCCCCGGGTCATCTTCGGCGTGTTCATCCTGATCATCGTCACACTGGTCGCGCTGTCGGTGGCCCGGATGCGGAGTTCGGCCACCGGGCGGATGCTGATCGCGGTGCGGTCCAACGAGCGGGCGGCCGCGGCGGCCGGCATCCGGGTCGCCCCGGCCAAGCTGTTCGCGTTCGCGCTGTCCGCGTTCATCGCCGGGCTGGGCGGCGGCCTGCTCGGCTACCTGCAGGGCACCGCCTCGGCCCCCACATTCGCGACGTTCACCTCGATCAACCTGCTGGCCATCGCGTACGTGGCCGGCATCGGCCGGATCGCCGGCGCCGTCTTCGCGGGCGTGATGATGTCGGCCAACGGGTTCTTCGTCAACCTGCTGAACGAGCACATCAGCATCGGCCAGTACCAGACCATCGTGGCCGGGGTGGCGCTCGCGCTCACCGCGATCAAGAACCCGGACGGGGTGGCGTCCGAGGTGGCCGACGGGTCCAGGGGCCCGGGGCGGTGGGCCGCCCTGGCCCGCGACCGGGTACTGCCGGTGCGCTGGTTCCCGCAGACGGCCAGCGCCGCTCAGCTCGACGCCGCACCATCCCTGGCCGCTCAGCCGGCCACCGGCGCCGAACAGGCCGCCGCCGCGGCCCCGGGCGAGCCCCAGCGCCGCTGACCGCCCCGCCCCCAGCCATTTCCAACCGCGTGGCTGAATCGTTCATACGGTCGGGTGCGCATGAGCGATTCAGCCATGCGGTGCGGGTTCAGCTGTACAGGCTGTCGCCCTCCGGCACCGGGGTGCCGCGGCCCTCGGTCCAGCCCACCACACGGTTGCGCAGCACGCCGACGTGCTCGATCTCGGCCTCGACCACGTCGCCGGGGCGCAGGTAGAACTCGAACGGGTCAGGCTGCACGGCGGCTACCCCGGAGATCGTCCCGGTGGTGAGGATGTCGCCCGCGCTGTAGCCCTGCGGTGAGTGGTAGGCGACCAGTTGCGGCATGGACAGCACCATCCGGCTGGTGTTCCCCTTCTGCCGGATGTCCCCGTTCACCCGCAGCTCCATGGGCAGGTCGTGCGGGTCAGGGATCTCGTCTGCGGTGACGATCCATGGCCCGATCGGGCAGAACGTGTCGATCGCCTTGCTGAACGAGAACACCCCGGACTTCATCTCACGGCGCTGGATGTCCCGCGCGGTGATGTCGTTGAACACGGTGTAGCCCGCGATGTACCCGGCCGCCTCGTCCGGGCCGAAGAACTTGCCCGGCTTGCCGATGATGATGGCCAGTTCGAGTTCGTAGTCGAGCTCCTTGGTCAGGTGCTCGGGGTAGATCACCGGGTCGTCCGGCCCGATGATCGCGTCCACGTTCTGGAAGAACACGATGCCCTTGTGCACCGGGTGCGACCAGTTGACCTTCTGCAGTTCCTCGTGGTGCTCGGTGAAGTTCCCCGCGGTGTGGAAGAACTTCTTCGGCACGATCGGGGCCCGCAGCCGGACATCCGCCAGCTTGGGCCGCTGGCCGGTCTCGCCGACCGCGCCGCCGCGTTCGAAATACTCCCGCATCGATCCGCAGTCCAGCTCGACCACCACGTCGCCGTCGATGCGCCCTACGCGGCCCTGATCGAACGTCACCAGCTTCATCGGCCCTCCTTGACTCTCGTACACCGAAATCTACTCTCACGTGCCTGAGGGTGGAAGCGGGGGGCTTCCGACTGGACCGACGAGCGAGGAACGAGTGAGGAGGGGAGGTCGCCGCGCCAAAGGGGGCGCGCCGCCGAACTGGACAGTGAAGGGGGATGGGGAGGTGGGCGGGGAGGGAGCGAGGAACGAGCGACCCGAGCGACGAGGGAAGGAGGCGGGTCCAGCGCCCCGGAGGCGCAAAGCTAGCGCTGCGTTTCTACGCGGAACACGCGGAGCTGGAGGGCCAGGGTGCTGTAGTAGCCGACCAGGGTGGTCAGCTCGAACAGGGCGGCCTGGCCCAGCTCCGCTTCGGCCGCGGCGTACTGCTCGTCGGTCAGGTCACCGGTCCGGGCCAGCGTCCATGTGGCGTGGACCAGGGCGCGCTCGGCCGGATCGGCCAGGTCCGGCTCCTGGCCGGCCCGGATCGCGGCCAGGTCCGGGCCGGTCAGCCCGGCCCGGCGGCCCGCCGCCTCGTGGGCGTAAATCTCGAACTCGCACTCGGTGTGCGTGGCCACGATCAGGATGGCCAGCTCCCGGGCCTGGTCCGGCAGGCTGCCCCGGTACCGCAGCGCCGCGCCGAGGGCCTGCAGCGCCGCGCCGACGGCCGGTTCGAGCAGCATCGCATTGAACGGGCCGGCCAGCGCGCCGGTGTCGTCAACCAGCCGGAACGGCTGGTTGCTGCCGCCCCGCGGGCCCCCGGTCAGGGCGGCGTACAGCTCCGCCTGGGCGGCGTTCAGCATGTGGGGTTGAAGTTTGGTCAGCCGCTGCACTCTGTCGTTCACTTCCCTGTCGTTCACTTCCCTGTCGTTCACTTCCCGGCCGCTCATTTCCCGCGGTAGCCGAGCAGGCGGGAGATCTGCGTGCAGGTGTCGAGCACCTGGGGCTTCAGCTCGCGGGTGATCCGGGCGGCGGGCCAGTCGCGAGACGGCACGGCCAGGTTGGCGCCGGCCACCACGTCGCCGTTCTCGCCGCGGACCGGGGCGGCCACCGAGCGCAGGCCGTAGGCCAGTTCCTCGTCCTGGGTGGCCCAGCCCTGGGCCCGGATCGCGGCCAGCTCGGGGCGCAGCTCGTCCACGCTGCGCTTGGCGTTCGGCCCGGCGGTACCGGTGAATGACTGCGCGGTGATGGCCTTCTCCAGGTCGGCGTCGTCCAGGTAGGCGAGCAGCAGCTTGCCGATCGAGGTGTGCACGGCCGGCAGCAGCGAGCCGACCCGGATATTGGCCGTGACCAGGTCGGAGTTGCGCAGCCGGACCAGGTACAGCACCTGATCGCCGGTGAGCACGGCCAGGTTCACCGTCTCGCCGGTGCTGTTGGCCAGTTCCTGCAGCCGTGGGGTGGCCAGCTCGACCAGGTCGAGGCTGCGCAGCGCGGCAGTGCCCAGGGTCAGCACCCGCACGCCCGGCCGGTATTCGCCGGACGGCAGGTGATCCAGGTAGCCCTCCGCGGTCAGCGTCATCACGATCCGGTAGGCGGTGGGCAGTGGCAGCGAAACCTCGGCGGCGATGTCGGTGATGCGCCAGGTGGGGCGCTGCTCAGTGAACACCGACAGCACCCGTAGCCCTTTGGCCAGCGCCTCGACCCGGTAGTCAGGCGGCGCGCCGCCCTCCCCGCTGCGGGTGGGACTCGCAGACGCAGGCATGTGGTGTCCCCCTTGGGTTCGTGGCTGAATGGACCATCTGGACATGCGTAGCCGCAGACCTCTATGGTCTAAGGACTAGAGCAGAAATCGACTTTCACATCTCGAAAGTACCACGGTGGGTACACCGTGAATAGTCAGGTAGTGGAGCGACCGCGGATGAATGACTGGCTTGGGTTGCGCGGCCGGACCGCGCTGGTGGCCGGGGCAGGTGGACTGGGTTCGGCGAGCGCTCTCGCGCTGGCCGAACTGGGTGCCCGGGTGCTGGCCGTCAACGTGGACCAGGCCCGGCTCACCCAGTTGGAGGAGCGAGTTCGCGAGCATGGCGGACACCTCGAGGGGCTGGCCGCCGACCTGACCGACCCGGAGGCGTGCCGTCGCATCGTCAAGGAGGCGGCAGGGCGGCTGGGATCGATTCAAGTATTCCTGCACGCGGTGGGCCGGAACAACCGGCTCCCCATCCTGGAACTCGACGACGACGCCTGGACCGACCTGGTCAGCCTGAACCTGTCCAGCGCGTACTGGACCGGGCAGGCGGTCGGCCGGGAGATGTGCGCGGCCGGCTACGGGCGGATGATCTTCCTGTCGTCGGTGTCCGGGCTGCTCGCGCACGCCCACCACGCGCCCTACGCGGCCACTAAGGGTGGCCTCAACCAGCTGGTCCGGGTGATGGCCCGGGAGTGGGCGCCGCACGGCGTCACGGTGAACGCGGTCGCGCCCGGCTACATCGAGACCGACCTGACCCGGGACTACCTGTCCCAGCCCAGCATCCGGGAAGATCTGGTCAGCCTGGTCCCGGCCGGCCGGCTGGGCACCTCCGCGGAGGTCGCCGACGTGGTGTCGTTCCTCGCCTCGGACCGCGCGACGTTCATTACCGGCCACATTCTGTACGTCAACGGCGGCCGGATCCTCATCTAACCTCCTCCCTCTCGGAGCCAACTGATGCCAGATCAGCGCAGCGCCGCTACCTTCCCCCAGCGGTTCACCGGCAAGACGGTCCTGGTCACCGGGGCCGGGACTGGGTTCGGGGCCGAGCTCGCGGTACGTGCGGCGCAGGAAGGCGCCCGGGTGGTGGTGCACTACAACCGCTCCCGCGAGGGCGCCGAGGACACCGCCAAACGGATCGAGCAGGCCGGCAGCGAGGCCGCCCTGGTCCAGGCGGACATCACCAGCTGGGACGAGATCCGGGCGCTGGCCGACGCGGCGTTCAGCGCGTTCGGCGGGCTGGACGTCGCGGTGAACAACGTGGGTGACGTGGCCCGGGACCAGATGTCCTGGCGGGACATCACCGAGGAATCGATCGACCACGTGCTGGCCGTCGACGTCAAGGGCACGCTGCTGTGCACGCAGGAGTTCGGCTCCCGGATGGTCGAGGCGGGCGGCGGCTGCGTCATCAACATCGGGTCCACCGTCATCGTCCGGGGCAGCGCCCGGGCACCGCAGTACGCCGCGGCCAAGTACGGCATCCTCGGCATCACCAAGTCCTACGCGCAGGCGTTCGCGCCCACCGTCCGGGTCAACACGTTCGCCCCCGGCTTCATCGAAACCCAGGCCACGCTGAACCGGCAGGACTGGAAGAGCGGGCGCGCGGAGCAGCTCCGCTCGATGACCCCGATGGGCCGGATTCCCGGGCCGGCCGAGGTCGCGGGCACCGCGCTGTTCCTGGCCACGCCGGACGCGTCGCACATGACCGGCGTGTACATGGTGGCCGACGGCGGCTACAACATGGTCGGCGCGTGACCGTGCTGGCTGGCTGACCGTGCCGCACACCCCGGATATCCCGCTCGATCAGGCCCGGGCGCTGATCGAGCGGGCCATCGACAAGGCTGAGCAGTTCGGCCTGCGCGGCTCGGTGGCCGTGGCCGGCGGCAGTGGGGTGCTGGTCTCCGCGTCCCGGATGGACGCGTCCGGCGCCGGCGGTATGGCCCGGGCCCGGTCCAAGGCCTGGATCGCGGCCACCCAGCAGGTGCCGAGCGCCGAGCACCTGCGCCGGATGACGACGATCGCGCCGCCGGTGGCGGCCGGGTTCGTGGCCTGCTCACCGGAGGCCAGGTTCCCGGGCGCCGGTGGCATGCCGATCCGCGCCGGTGGTGGGCAGGCCGGTGGTGGGCAGGCCGGCGACCTGGTGATCGGCGGTATTGCGGCTTCCGGCGCGGCGGTCAGCCCGTTCTACCCGGACGGCGCGGACCCGATGCAGATGATCGCGGACGGCCGGGCCGCCAACCCGGAGGACCTGGTGGTGCACTACGCGCTGGGGCTGCCCTACGCCGGGCAGCACGGCGATGATGAACAGCGCTGGCGGGCGGCGTTCGGCGACTGGCCGTCCGGTTCGCCCGCGGGGCAGGGCATGGCCCCGGCCCCCGCCGCGCAGCTGCAGCAAGAGCACCGCTGGGCGGTCGGCCTGGCCGACCGGGTCATCGCGGCGGCGCGCCAGCGTGGCGTGCAGGTCGCGGTGGCCGTCACCGACCACTACGGCGACCCGATCCAGCAGGACTGGATGCCCGGCGCCCCGACCGCGGCGGTGGCGGTGGCGCACGGGGTGGCCGCGGCCGCCGCGACGTTCCAGTGCCCGAGCGGCGAGCTGGCCAGCCGCTACCGCGGCGCGGGCGGCCAGCTGGCCGCCGCGCTGACCGCGGCCGGCGGACTGGCCAGCCCGGTGCTGGCGGTGCCCGGAGGGTTGCCGGTCGCAGAGGACGGCCGGGTGGTGGCCGGGCTGGGGGTCGCGGGCCGGGACCCTCTGGTGTGCCAGGAGATCGCCGCCGCCATGCTGGCGGGCCAGGAGCTGCCCGCGCCGGGCGGTCCGGCCCGGTCGGCCGGGTAGCCAGCGCGATGCGGATCTGCGTGGTCGGCTGCGGGGCCATCGGCAGCCTGTTCGCAGCACATCTCGGCCGCCTGCCCGGCGTCGAGGTGTGGGGCTTCGACGTGTCGGCGGCCCAGGTGCGGGCCATCAACACCGGCGGGCTCCGGCTGACCGGGACTTCCGCGGTGTCCGCAGAGCCGCCGCGGGTTCATGCGCGCAGCGAGGGTGCCCAGATCCCGCCCTGCCAGCTGGGCATCGTCGCCGTCAAGGCGCAGCACACCGCCGCGGCGATGGCCGCCACGGCGGGCGTGTTCCGGGACGCCGCGGTGTGCAGCGTGCAGAACGGCATCGGCAACGAGGAGATCGTGGCCAGGTACGTGCCCCGGGTGATCCGCGGTACCACGATCGTGGCCGGCCACGTTCCCGAGCCGGGGGTGGTGCACCTGGACGCGCCGGGCGATACCTGGCTCGGCCCGTTTGAGCCCCAGCCGGCCCGGATGGATGAGGTGCGGCAGCTGGCCGGCCTGCTGACCCGCGGCGGCCTGCCCACGGCGGCCTTGGCCGACTCGCGTGGCGCACAGTGGACCAAGCTGATCTTCAATTCCGCGACCAGTCCGGTGGCCGCGCTGACCGGGCTGACCATGGGCGGCCTGGGTGCCACGGCCGAGGTCCGCGAGCTGGTCCGCGGGCTGGTCGCCGAGGGCCGCGCGGTGGCCGGTGCGCTGGGCATCACCCTGGACGGCGACCCGATGGAGCTGATCGACGACGCGGCCCAGCACGCGGCCGGGCATCAGCCCAGCATGCTGCAGGACGTGCTGGCCCGGCGGCCCACCGAGATCGGCGTGCTCAACGAGGGCATCGTCCGGCAGGCCCAGGAAGCTTGTGTCCCGGTGCCCGGCCACCAGGCCGTCACCGCGCTCATCCACGGCCTGGAGAGCTCCTGGCGGTAGGCCGCCCTGGCCCGGCCTGACCGGCCGCCGCAGATCCGTCTCAGCCTGCGGGTTTGCGCAGGTACGGGTGCCAGCCGAACCTTTCTGGTCCTGGTTGCTACTTACTGTGCATGCGAGAAGCGCTGCTGACCGGGAGGTGCCTTGCCTGCTCCCCAATACGCGCAGATGAGCCCACGGCGCAATGAGGCCGATGAACCCGATGACGCCGCGCTGCTCCGGCGGGTCGCGGATGGTGACCGGGACGCGCTCGGGACGCTGTACCGGCGGCACGCGCACGTCGTACTGGCCCAGATCCGGCTCGCCGTTGGCGAACCGGGCCTGAGCGAGGAGATCCTGCAGGACACGATGCTGGCCGTGTGGCGGGGGGCCGGCTCGTTCCGTGGTGTGTCCCAGGTCCGGTCGTGGATCATCGCGATCGCGTTGCGGCAGGCCCGGGACCGGATGCGCCGCCGCCGGGTGGCCGTGGTCGCCGATGAGTCCGTGCTGTCCGGGCAGGCGGCCGCGGATCCCGGCCCGGAGGCGCAGGTGCTGGAGCGGGCCGAGCTGGCCCTGGTGGCGCAGGCGATCCGCTCGCTCAGCCCGGGGCACCGTGAGGTGCTCGGGCTGGTATTCGGCGCCGACCTGACGCTGGCCGATGCCGCGGAGGTTCTCGGGGTGCCGGTCGGGACGGTCAAGAGCAGGCTGGCCGCGGCCCGCGCCGCGCTGGCCCGCGCCATGGGTGGAAAGGGAGTTGGGCGATGATGATCGACGAGCGGGCTCACCTGGGCGTGGCCGAACTGACCGGGCTGGCTAACGGGGCGCCGCTGGGCACAGCGGCCGGTGCGCACCTGGACAGCTGCCCCGATTGCCAGGCCGAGGCGCGCAGCTGGAGTGTGATCGCCGCGGGCGTGCGCACGGTCATAGCCGAAACCCCGGCCCCGGCCGCGGCACTGGACGGCGTGCTGGCCACGATTGGCGGCCAGGGCACTGCCTCCGGCCGGCCGCCGCTGGCTGCGGGGTCGCCAGCGGCCAACCGGCCGCGCCGGGGCCTGCCGGGATGGCACCCGGCCGCGGCCGCCGCGGTAACCGTGGCGGTCCTGGGCGGCGGCGGGCTGGGGATAGCGTCCACGCTCTCCCCGGGTGTGCGCGGGTCCGGGCAGGTGATGACGGCCGCGCTCACCGCGACGAGCTGCCCCAGCATGAAGCTGGCCATCGGGACGCTGGCCTCGGTCTCGGGCAGCACTCTGGTGATCAAGCCGGTCATCGGCCCGGCCGTGCGGGTTAGCACCACGGCCTCGACCACGGTGACCCGTGAGGTCAAAGGCACGCTGGCTGACGTGCGGGATGGAATGCACGTGATCGTGTCCGGGACCGGCTCCGACAGGAAGATCACGGCCAGGCGGATCGGCGTCACGCCCAGTTCGCTGGCCGCGAAGGCACCGGCTCTGAACGTGCCGGCCTTTCCGTTGCGGAACTTCCAGCCCGCGCTCGCGCTCGGGCTCGCCAACGGGACGGTGGCCGACGCGACCACCGAGGGTTTCACGGTGGACGAGCCGGGCGGAACCCATGTCCACGTCAGCACATCGAGTTCCACGACGGTTGTCACGCTGGCCAAGGTCACCGTGGCCGGCCTGCGGACCGGCGAGCGGACCGTGGCCGTCGGCTCGGTGACCGGCCATAATGCGCTGGCGGCCAGCAGCGTCGAGCAGGAAGACCTGCCGCTGAGCCAGCTCGGCCCGGCCGCGCTGCCTTCTGCTGGCTATCTGCCGGCGCCTCGCCTGCTGCCCGCGCGGTTTCCCCGGTTGCTACCCAAGGGCCTGCCCCGCTCCCTGAGCAGGGTCTACGGACGGCCCAACAAGCTGCCGTCGCCCTTCCCGGCCATGCTGCCCAGCCCGGGTGCACTGTTTTCCGGCCTCGGCTGCAACGCGCGGGCCATCGCGGCCACCGGCATGCTGATCGCTCCCTGACCCGAATCTGCCCGCACCCACCCACCCGCGACCGGGGCGGGGTTGGTGGGTGCGGGCGCCGGCTGGGCTGGGTTGGTGGGTCCGGGGGCCCGCTCGGCGGGGGTTAGCTGGGTCCAGACGTCCGCTCGGCCGACTTGGCCGGGGTCCGGGCGGCGACTCGGCTGGGTTTGTGTGGTGCAGATGTCCGGTCGGCGGGGTAGCCGGGGGCGGGAGGTGGTGCGGGGGGAGGCACCTGGGCACCTCCCGCCCCCGGACTGGGGAACTCTGGCTACTCGATCATAGTAGCGAAGCGCAGCGAGACTGTCACGTTGTTTCGAATACTTTCTCGAAGAGGGTTGGCTCCGGCCAGCGGACTGGGCGACTCCGGAAAAGATCGCGATCCGTTGAACCGTCCGCTGACCAGGTGCGTTAGTAACCGTAACGAGTTAACGATCAAGGAGGCCGCCGCCCGACGCGGCGGGCGCGGCGGTCTGCCTGCGGGCCCCGCGGCCCGCAAGGTACAGTCGCTGGAGCCAGTTTGCCGCGATAAGAGTAGTTCCGTGCCATTCTTGGAGGCTTGCCCCGAATGGCAATGGGACCTTTTGCTATGCGGCGGCTATTGCTGAGGCTCCCCACTGACCTGGTACGACGGCTATTCGTAGTCAACCTCTCTCGCTTCGCTGCCCGGGCTGGACTATGTCTGGGAAATTCCTGAGCGAAGTATGTCGATTCGGTCACAAATGCGGTGTGGCTAGGTCTACTGTGATCGCCCGGGAGCGGAATCCGGAAGGGGAAAGGGGGCCTACGTGGCCTACCCAGATACTTGGGGATCCGGACGATCGCGGCGAAGACTGATCGCGATCGCGGGCGTGGTGGCGTTGGTGATCGGGGCCGGCGTGGCCCTGCTCATCGGGCCACGGAGCCTATTCGGCGCCGCTAGTAACACGGCCAGCGTGGCTGGAGGCTGTGCCACTGCGGCCACCTCGGCGGCACCCAGCACGAGCACGCAACCCAGCGCCCAGGCAGCCGCCCAGGCCAACACGGCCGCGCCGCTCAGCACCGCACCGGCCACGACGGCCGCGGGCACCACCAGCACGGCCACGCCAGCGACTACCGTGCCACCCGCGGCCGCGTCCACGGCGGCCACGTCGGCGGCGACCACGGCACCAGCCAGCACAGCCACCGCGGCGCCCACGACATCGGTCAGCGCGACGCCGTGCCCAACGGCCACGGCGACGGCCAGCGCGGCCGCGGCCGCGGCCAACGTGTCGTGTGACATCATCGTGCCGGCCAACCCGCTCAGCGTCCAGGGCCTGGCCACGCCGTACCAACTCACCGGAACGGACGGGATGTCGCCGGCCGCCTCCGGCTGCACGATGGCCAACGTCGCCAACCTCGGCGCGTTCGTGCAGGCCACGATCCTGAATCCGAGGAACGGGCAGCTGAGCGTGTATGAGCCGCTGGTGATCACCCAGGGCACCCAGCCCGCGGCGGCCCCGGTGCTGCCCAGGCTGCCCCGGCATGCCGTGGTGACCATCGACTTCGGCTTCAACGGCACCAACCTGACCCAGGTCGGGGCCACGCCGGACACGCTACGCCAGGGCAACTGCGTGAACGGGCTGCCCGGGTCGATCTTCGGGCAGGTGTCGTACTGCAACGGGACCGGCTTTTTCAACGCCGCGTTCCGAGACGAGCGGGAAGGCCGCCTGCGCGTCCCGTCCGTCGGCGTGTCGCCGAAGACCGGCCAGACCTGCCCGGACACGCGCAACTTCAACATGGTCGACCAGGACCCGAGTGACAACGTCACCACGACCTACCTGCTGACGCCGAACGGCCAGACCGCACAGTTCAACACGGCCAACGAGGCCGCGCTGGCCGGTGCCACCCCGGTTAACAACGGGAGTGACAACGAGTTGCTGGATGCGTTCCTGGACCCGACGCTCGGCTGCACCCCGTTCGAGGCGCCGGACCTGTCCCAGGCGGGTACGCCGGGCACCTCGCAGGACCTGAACGAGCTGTCCTCGGCCAGGAACCAGCGGGCGCCGGTCGCCCTGGTCCCGGAGAATGACGAGATGTCGCTGGTCAATAACAACTTCAGCGTGCAGAAGACCGACCTGTACCGGGCCGAGGTGGGCCAGCCGCTGGTCTCGCCGTCCAACGACGTCACCAGCAGCCCGGCGATGTTCTGCCAGAACATGGTCAACATCCAGACCCCGTTCCTGGCCAGAAACCAGGCCGTGCTGGCCACCGGCACGTCGCCGGTGCCCACGGTGGGGAACAACCTGCTGACGTTCATGGCCAACCGGCTGAACATGTCGTTCACCAACCTCGACTGCCAGAACTTCGGTCTGACCAACCCGGTGACGGTCACCGTCGATGGCAACGGCGCGGCCACCGCGGCCACGTTCAACACCACCCAGCAACAGGCGGCCAACCAGGGCCGGACTGGGATGCCCCGTCCGGGTCAGCGGATGGGCCGGTGGC
This sequence comes from uncultured Actinomycetes bacterium, assembly GCA_963814645.1. Classification (GTDB taxonomy): domain Bacteria; phylum Actinomycetota; class Actinomycetes; order Streptosporangiales; family Streptosporangiaceae; genus RYN-230. The sequence goes on from CAWFDX010000002.1 coordinate 346,436, forward strand.
ACCACCGGTTCCAGGACCCGTCCGGGATGTAGTCACCCGGCGGCAACCGCACTACCAGCGAGCGCCCGCAGGCCTCCCGGCCTGCGGGCGCTCGCTCACGTCGGGCTGTCGTCGGCGAGCCGGACGGCCAGCCGCCGGAGCGCAGGCACAGCCGCAGTCAGCCGCGCGCGGTCTGCGGCTGGGAGCCGGCCCAGTACGTAGGCCAGCTGCTCGCCCCAGGACTGCTCCCGCCGGTCCCGGGCCGCGTAGGCGGCCGCGGTCGGGAACAACCGGGCCACCCGGGCGTCGGCGCTGTCCTGCCGCCGCTCCAGCGTGCCCCGGGCGATCAGCAGCCGGATCGCCGTGCTCGCGTTGCTCGGCTGCAGGCCCAGTTCGCGGGCCACGTCGTTGACGCTCAGCCCGGGTCGGCGGACCAGCAGCCGCATCACTTCGAGTTCGGATGCGGGCAGCGGCTCCTGGCGGGCGGCGGCCAGCCCGATCGTCCGGGGCAGCAGCCAGCCCAGATCGTGCAGCACGACCGCCAGGTCACGGGCGGCCGTCTGGTTAGCGGCAGCGGTCTGGTTACCGGCAGCCGTCTCGACCGCGGCAGATTCAGGCTCCGTGGCCACCCCTGGCTCCTCCCTTGCCTGCCCTAGGCCGCTCATGGTACCTCTACAGATATATATAAGATTATAGGTAGTAGCGGCCAGGGCGGCGCGGCGAAAGGTGGTGCGGTACGTGGCGGCAGGGCGAGGGGCGGCGGGCCGGCCGACGGCGGAGCGGGCGGTACAGCGGCCGACGGCAGGGCGAGCGGCGCTACGGCGAGCTGCGGGGCGAGCGGCAGCCGTGCGGGCGGCGGGACGGGTGGCAGCCAGGCGGCCGGCGGGGCGGAGCAGGTGACTGGTGCCACGCTGACCATCCCCGGCTTCGCCGGACAGCTCATCGACCCCGACCATGACCGGTACGACCAGCTGCGCACGGTGTGGAACGCGATGCACGACCGGCGCCCGGCGCTGATCGCGCGGTGCGCGACCGCCGGGGACGTGGCCGCCGCCATCGGCTACGCCCGCGCCGCAGGCCTGGTGATGGCCGTCCGGGGCGGCGGCCACAGCCTGCCCGGGTTCAGCATCTGCGACGGCGGGCTGGTCATCGACCTGCGCCCGATGAACCAGGTGTCCGTGGACCCGGTCACCCGGCGCGCAGCCGTCGGCGGCGGGGCGCTGCTCCGCGACCTGGACCAGGCCACTCAGCGGCACGGGCTGGTCGTGCCGGCTGGGGTCATCTCGCATACCGGGGTGGCCGGGCTCACCCTGGGCGGCGGCGTGGGCCGGCTGATGCGCCGGTTCGGGCTGACCATCGACAACCTGCGGGCCGCCGAGGTGGTCACCGCGGACGGCCGGATCCTGCGGGCCGCCGCGGACCAGCACCCGGACCTGTTCTGGGGCATCCGCGGCGGTGGCGGCAACTTCGGCGTGGTCACCGAGTTCGAGTTCGCGCTGCATGAGCTCAGCCAGCTCACCGTGCTCCGGATGTACCACGAGATGGCCGGCGCGCACCGGGTGCTGGGCCGGGCCCAGCAGGTCATCGCCGGCGGCGCGCCGGACGAGCTGCTCTGGACGAGTTTCGCCCGCAAGGCGGCGCCGCTGCCGTGGATGCCCACCAGCGTGATCGGCCGCCCGGGCATCGTGTCCGTCATCGAGTGGTCCGGTGCGCCGGATGCGGGCCGCGAAGTCCTCACCGCGCTCCGGGACGACCTCGGACCGGTGGCCAGCGAGCTCAGCGTGGTCCCGTTCAGCACCATGCAGACCGAGGGCGACGAGTTCTTCGGCCCGGGCCTGCTCTCCTACGTCAAGGCCACGTTCGCGGCCGCCCTCTCGCCGAACCTGATCGACATGGTCGTCGCCCAGGGCCAGCGGCTGGGTTCGGAGGTGTCCCAGATCGAGCTGCTCAGCCTGGGCGGCGCCATCACCAGGGTGGCCCCGGAGGCGACCGCGTTCCCGCACCGCGACGCGGGCTGGCTGATCAACATCCCGGCCAGCTGGCGGTCACCCGACGACACAGATAAAGAGGTGCGCTGGGTCCGGGACACGTTCGCCGCCGTGGCGCCGGCCTGTTCCGGCGGTGCCTACGTGAACTTCATGGACCACGACCAGCAGGCCGCCGAACAGGTCGCCTACGGCGGTACGCTGCGCCGCCTGCAGCAGGTCAAGGCGGCCTACGACCCAGACAACGTGTTCCGGCTGAACCAGAACATCACCCCGGGCGGCGCCGCATGACCGGGTGGCGGACGGCCGGGCCGCTCAGCCCGGCGGCCCAGCTGCAGATGGGCCTGTGGGGCAGCGACCCGGACGGCTGGGCCCGGTTCGCCGAGCCGCACAACCAGCCGCTGTTCGCGGCCGTCCTGGACGCCACCCGCACCGGGCCCGGCACCTGGCTGCTCGACCTCGGTTGCGGCACCGGCCTGCTGCTGGCCCTGGCCCAGGCCCGCGGGGCGACGGTGACCGGCCTGGACGTTACCCCCGGCCTGCTAAGGATCGCCCGGGACCGGCTGCCCACCGCCGAGTTGTGGCAAGCCGACATATGTAGCCTGCCGTTCGGCGACGCCGAGTTCGACGTGGCGACCGGCGTGAACGCTTTCCAGTTCGCCAGCGACCCGCCGGCCGCGCTGGCGGAGGCGGCCCGAGTCGTCCGACCCGGCGGCCTGGTCGCGGTCGGCACCTTCGCCGCGCCAGAGCGGGCCGAATCGACGGCCGTGCACCTGGCCATGGCCGCGCTCAGCCCGCCCCGTCGGCAGGCCGACCACGCGCCCTACGCGCTGACCCCGGAGAACCTGGCCGCGGCGCTGGCGGCGGCCGGGCTGCAGCAGCAGGCCGAGGGCGAGGTCGAGTGCGTGTGGCGGTACGCCAGCCAGGCCGACGCGGTGCGCGGGCTGATCGGCTCGGCCGGCGGCACCCGGGCGGTACAGGACGCCGGCCGGGCACCCGTCCGAGCCGCGATCGAGGAAGCGCTCGCACCGTTCACTGACCCGTCGACCGGCGAGATTTCTATGCATAACGCTATGCGCTGGGTAACTGCCGTACGCCCGCCGGCTGGGTAAGCGCCCCGCACGAACAACGTGGCTGAATCATTCACGCTGTCCTGAGCGCATGGCTGGAACATTCATGCCGTGCCGCACGCGGGGTGCGGCTGGCGGGTTAATCCCGGAGGGACTGCCAGAAGGACAGCACGCCTTCGGTCGGCTGGTGGACTTCGATCGGGTGGCCGAACAAGGAGCCGCCGGCGAACCAGTCGGCGACCGCCCCGCCCACCGACGTCGTCAGCAGGGGCAGCCGGCATTGGCCAGGTGCTGGCGTTCAAGGGAAAGGTTGCCGGTTGTCCAGGCGACGTGGCTGACCGCGCCGGGTTTGGCGCCGAGCGCGTCGCGGAGCGCGGCCGGCGCCGCGTCGTGCAGCACGTTCAATTCCAGCAGCACCGGTCCCCAGACGGTGAACGCGGCGCTGTGGTCCAGCACGGCCGGCTCGCCGCGGAACCGGAAGTCGCCCAGGTCGACGTGCTCCAGCACCTGGAACGGGCCCACGCCGAGCACGCGCTGCGCCTGCGCCATGGCGGCGTCCAGATCGTCGGTCCAGTAGCCGATGTGATGCAGCCCGCGCATCAGCTGCCCCAGGTGCTGATCTCCGGCATCAGCTCGGCGGCGAACAGCCGCATGCTTGCGTCGACGGCCCGCGGGTCCATGCCGGGGTGGTGGAACTGGATGGACATCTCGTCCATCGGCAGATCCCGGTAGGCGCGCAGGTTCTCGATGACCTGATCCGGCGTACCGACCGCGAACGGGACGCCGTAGATGGCCGCCTTGGGATCGTTGCGCAGCTCACCGACCGGAGCCAGCGGCATCTGCATGCCGCGCCGCCGGTAGAACTCGACCCACCAGTGCAGCCCGCGCTCGGCCTCGTCCCAGGCCTGGTCCCGGGTCGGCGCGACGTGCACGGCGAGCGGACCGGACAGCAGCCGGAAGTCGGCCCGGGTGCGTCCTGCGGCCTCCTGGGCCTCAAGAAACCGCGGGTAGAGCGGGGTGTGCACCATCGAGGCCAGGCTGTAGCCGCGCTCGCCCGCCCGGGTCAGGCTCTGCGGGCCGAGTGCGGCCAGGTAGATGCGCGGCCCGGGCTGCTGCACCGGCTTGGTCGTCATCCGCACGTTGCGGAACGTGAAGTACTTGCCCTGGTGGGTGAACTGCTCGTCGGTGAAGCACTTCTCGATGACTTCCAGCGCCTCGTAGGTGCGGCCGAAAGACTCTTTCGGGTCGATGCCGAACACCGCGCACTCATTGGGCATCGGGCCGGCGCCAATGGCCAGTTCCAGCCGGCCGCCGGAAATGATGTCCACGCTGGCCGCGTCCTCGGCCACCCGGATCGGGTTATGCAGCGGGAGGAGCAGGACGTAGCTGCCGATCCGGATGGTGCTGGTCCGGGCGGCCGCCGCGGCTAGCAGCGGGAACTGGGACGGGTTGTGCTGGTCCTCGGCGAAGTGATGCTCGGCCAGCCACCAGGTGCGGAAGCCAAGCTGCTCGCCGAGCACCGCCTCGTCGAGCACCTCCTGGTAGATCTCGGTGAGCGGCCTGGGGGAATCCGGGTGGTTGCGCGCCGTCATGGCCAGGCCGACGTCCATGCCGCTCCCTCAGGGGGTCTGTGGTCTTGCACCGCGATGTTCTCGGCTAATAAAATCACGTTCCGCCAGGCGAATGTCAAGGTTTGCGATGGGTGGGGGTGCAGTGGCCGTTGGGTGAGTTCACCGGCTTGTTCGCCGAGCGCGGCCAGCCCGGATACGAGGCGGCCCGGACCGGCCGGGTGTTCAATGCGCGGCACCCGGACCGGTACCCGGCCGCGGTGCTGCTGGCCGCGGACGACGCCGATCTGGTGGCCGGGGTGCGCTGGGCCCGGGAGCGCGGGCTGCGGGTATCGGTTCGGGCTGGCGGGCACTCCTGGGCGGTGTGGAGCGTGCGTGACGACGCGCTGCTCATCGACCTGGGCGAACTGCGGGACATGGAGTACGACCCGGGGACTGAGGTGGCGGTGGTGCGGCCCGCGGTGCGCGGCGGCACCGAACTGGCCCCGTTCCTGGCTGCCCATGGCCGGGCGTTCCCCGGCGGGCACTGCGAGTCGGTCGGCCTGGGCGGTTACCTGCTGCAGGGCGGCCAGGGCTGGAACGGCCGGGTCTGGGGCTGGGCCTGCGAGAACATGCTGGGCATCGACGCGGTGACGGCGGACGGCCGGCTGGTGCACGCGGACCAGACCGAGAACGCCGACCTGTACTGGGCCGCGCGCGGCGCCGGGCCTGGTTTCCCGGCCCTGGTCACCCGGTTTTACCTGCGCACCTATGCGAAGCCGCCGGTGATGGTGCAGGACACCTGGACGTTCCCGCTGGAGTCAGCCGGGCCGCTGCTGGCGTGGCTGTACGAGATCCTGCCCGGCCTGCACCGGTCGGTCGAGCCGGTGGTGGCCGCGACCCGGCTGCCCGGGGTGCCGCTCGACGACGGGGTGCGCCGACCTTCCGGGACGGTGCTGCTGCTGCACACCACGGTGATGGCGGACTCCGAGGCGGAGGTGGCGGAGCGGCTGGCCGTGTTCGACGCGGGCCCGCTGGCCGGGCGGCGGCTGGGTCACGTCCGGGGGCTGACCACGATCGCTGCGGAGAATGAGGCACAGACGCTGCAGAACCCGGTCGGGCACCGGTACATCGTGGACTGCACCTGGAGCGACGCGCCCGCCGCGGACCTGGCCCCGGCGCTGCACCGGATCTGGTCCGAGCTGCCGACCGAGCACTCGTTCTCGATCTGGTACGGCTGGGCGCCGTCGCGGCCGCTGCCGGACATGGCGTTCTCGGTGGAGGCCAACGTGTACCTGGCCACCTACGCCATCTTCACCGACCCGGCGGACGACGAGCGGTACGCCGAGTGGGTGCACAGCCGGACTCACGATCTGGCTGGGGCCGGGTGCGGTGTGTACCTCGGTGACACCGACTTCCAGCGGCGGCACGACCGCTTCGTCTCCGACTCGGCGTACCGGCGCCTGGCCCAGGTACGGGCGCAGTGGGACCCAGACGGTCTCTTCTGCTCGTACCTGACTCAGCCGGGCGACACGGCGCGGCTCAACCAGCGCGGTATCTGATGACTTAACCGCGGCGCCGATGATCAGTCCGGTTGTTGATGTTGAAGTAGGTGCTACTCCAGCGACACCCAGGTCAACATCAACAACTAAGCCTGTCTCTGGCCACTCTCACTGATCACATGCGCACCACATGTTCACCAGACACTCCGCCGGGGGCGCATGCCGTACCCGCTGGCTTCCGACGGCATCCATGCGGTTTTAGCCGGGCGGCTAGCGGAGGATGAGGCCGCCGTCTACGCACAGGGTCTGGCCGGTCAGGGCGGCGGCTGCGTCGGTGGCCAGGAACGCGACCGTGGCCGCGACGTCCTGCGGGACCAGCGTGCGGGGCAGCGCCTGGCGGGCCCGGACGCCGTCGAACGCGGCGGCCGGCTGGCCGGCCCGGGCCGCTGGGGTGTCGGTCAGCCCGGGGGCCACGCAACTGACCGCGATGCCATCCCGGCCGAGGCCGACGGCCAGCGTCCGGGCCAGCGCGACCAGTGCGCCCTTGCTGGTCACGTACGGCAGCATGTCCCCGGCGGGCGGGGACCAGATGGTGTCGGATACCACGAAGATGATCCGGCCGAAGCCGCGGGCGGCCATGCCGGGTGCGAACGCCTGGGCCAGCAGCAGCGCGGACTCCACGTTGACCGCCTGCACCCGGCGCCAGCTGGCCAGATCCAGGCCGGCCAGGTCGGCCCGGTCGAACGCGGCGGCCGCGTGCACCAGCACATCGCACTGGCCATGCTGGTCCAGCACCGTGGCGGCCGCCGCCCGGACCTGCTGCTCGTCGGCCAGGTCCACCGCTGGGTCCCCGGCCTGGTCCAGGCTGATCACGGTGTGCCCGGCGCCGTGCAGCGCGGTGACGATGCTGCCGCCGATGGCACCGGCCCCGCCGGTGACCACCGCGATCCGGCTCACCGTGGCACCTGCACGGCCTGCGGCCTGGCGGCTGGCGGCTGCGCGGCCGGCGGCGCAGCGGCTCGCGCGGCCGCGTTCGCGCCGGCCAACTGGCCGAACACCAGGGCGTTGGTCAGCCCGCCGCCGTGCTCGATCAGGTGACCCCAGACCAGGCTGACCGCGCCGGCCGCGTACAGCCCGGGCACCGGCTGGCCGTCCGGCCGGAGCACCTGGGCCCACTCGTCGTGCTGCGGGCCGCCAGTGGTGCCCGCGATACCCGGCCAGGTCTCGATGGCGTACAGGCGGCCATCGGCGTCCACGAACAGGTGGCTGGGGGCGAAGAAGTCCACCGCGAACGGGGCCGCGAAGTCCGGCGTGCGGAACGCGAACCAGCCGAAGCACCCATACATATGCCACAACGCCGCGCCTGCCTGCTGGGCCAGCCGCAGCCCGGTGCCGTCGTTGCCGGGGTGGCCGACCGGCCAGGACGGGCCCAGCGGCAGGTAGGCGGCGGCCAGCGCGGGATCAGCCTCGAACCCGCCGCAGGCCAATACCACGCCGCCCGGCGCGTCCAGGGAGACACCGTTGCTTGCTGTGAGGCCGGTCACCGTCCCGTCCGGGCCGAGGGCCAGCCGCCCGGCCGCGGTCTGGTAGCGCACCTCGATGCCACGCTCGCGCACCGCGGCGGTCAGCAGATCCCACAGCGCCTGGCCGCGGCGGCCGGTGCCGCCCGCCACCACCCGGTAGCCGATGTCGTGCCCGCCGGGCAGGTACGGCCAGGACGGGAACGGGGCGGCCAGCCGGGCCGGCGGCGGGTCGAACCGCTCCGTCGCGCCGCCCAGCGAGTGCAGCCAGCCGTCCAGGCCGTGCAGGCCGGCCGCGTAGGCGTCCAGCACCGGGCGGGGCGTCCGGCCGAAGCAGAGCGCGTCCAGGTGGGCCACCGCGGCGGGGCCGGGGATGTCGAACAGGAAGCCGCCGCTGTACCGGGCGTTGCCGCCCCCCCTGGCCGGTGGACTCCAGCACCAGCACGCGGGCCCCGGCGTCGTGCGCGGCGATGGCGGCCGCCGCACCCGCCGGGCCGTAGCCCACGACGACGACGTCGGCCTGCTCGCTCACCCGCGCTGGACCAGTTCGATCAGGTTGCCTTCGGGGTCGGCCAGGAAGGACATCCGGACCCCCGGTTCCGGGGCCGGCTGCGGCGGCATCACCTCGCGGGCGCCGTGGCCGAGCAGCCGGACGTGCGCTTCTTCCAGATCCGGCACGTCGAACGCGATGTGCCCGTAGCCCTCGGTCAGCGCGGCCTCGGCCGGGTCGGCGGCGCGCAGCCCGGGGTGGCCGCCCGCCCGGTGCAGCAGCTCGACCCGGTGCCCGTGCCCGGCATGGCGCAGCATCACGATGTCCAGGCCGACACTGTCGATCCGCAGCGCGATCTCCCGCTTCAGGCCGAACGCCGCGCAGTACCAGGTCTCCGCCTTGGCCAGGTCGGCCACATTGACGCCCACGTGGTCAAGACGCATGGGTCACCACCTGGTCGAGCAGGAAGCCGGCCGACCGCACGATGATCTCGGTGGTGGCGTCGTCGCCCAGTTCGGGGAACATGTGGCTGGCCCCCTCGACCAGGTCGATGGTGACCGAGCCCCCGGCCGCGATGAGCGCGTCGGCCAGCCGTTCGCTCTGCCGGACCGGCACGAGGTCGTCCGCGGTGCCGTGCACCAGCAGGAACGGCGGCGCCCCGGGGTGGGCGAAGCGCACCGGGCTGGCCGCCTCGGCCAGGTCCGGCCGCTCGTCCAGCGGCGCGCCGATCAGCTGGGCCTCGCGCGAGTCCGGGCCGCGGTCGCCGTGCCCGCCCGCGTGATCCACGTCCCCGGACAGTGCGCCCAGGTCAGCCGGGGTGTACCAGCAGACCACGGCGTCCACCGGCGGCTCCGGCGCGGTCAGCGCGAGCATCGCGGCCAGGTGGCCGCCGGCCGACACGCCCCAGGCCACGGTGCGCGGGGTGGCCACGCCGAAGCTGGCCCGCTCCCGGGCCAGGAAACCGGCCGCCGCGGACACGTCCGCCAGCTGGGCCGGGAAGACCGCCTCCCCGCTCAGCCGGTAGTCCAGGCTGGCCACGGCCAGGCCCATCGCCGCGACCCGCTCGAAGAACGACGGCGACCAGGACCGGGCCGCGCCCGGGCCATCGGAGCGGCTGCCCAGCCGCCAGCCGCCGCCATGCAGGTACAGGCAGAGAGCCTGGGCCGGCTCGGCCGGCACATAGAGGTCCAGCGCGACCGGGCGGTAGCCCGGCGGCCGGGAGTAGACGACGTCCCGGTGGATGGTGACGGTCATCGAGCCGCAGGCTCCTTATGGAACCGGCCGGCCTGCACGATGTACTCCAGGTTGCCCGGGTCCTGCAGGACCTTCACGTCGCTGGCCGGGTCGCCGCGGACCACCAGCAGGTCGGCCAGGTAACCGGGGGCGAGCAGGCCGAGCTCGTCGCTCATGCCCATCAGCTGGCCGCCCAGCATGGTGGCGCCGCGCAGCGCCTCCAGCGGGGTGAAGCCCAGCACGTCCACGAACAGTTCCAGATCACGGGCGTTCCGCCCGATCGGGTTGTTCGGGAAGCCGTAGTCGCCGCCGGGCAGCACCCGGATGCCGCGCTTGCGGATCTCCGGGTACACCGCCGCCATCCCCTCCAGCGCGGCCACCGAGCCCATCTTCTCCGCCTGGGCCCGGTCGATGCCGTACTCCTCGCCCTCGTAGACGTTGGCGTAGATGATGCCCGGGGCCGGGGACACGAAGATGGTGTCCTTCACCGATTCCAGCAGGTCCAGCGCTTCCTCGTCGGCGTAGGTGCAGTGGTAGATGCTGCGGAACCCGGCCCGCACCGCGACCTTGACCGACTCCGCGGCCTGCGCGTGGCAGTTCAGCCAGACCCCGGACTCGCGGGCCTGCTCGCCCGCGGCGGTCGCCTCGTCCTGGGTGTACTGGGTGATCTGCGAGCCGCCCGGGATGAACACGTCGTCGTTGGACAGCAGGAACTTCACGCTGTCGAAGCCCATGGCCGCCTGCTCGGCCACGAACGCGCGGCAGGCGTCCGGGCCCTGCCAGTCCGGCTCGACGTGGCCGTCCGGGCGGACCGGGTGGTTGTCCCGCTCCATGCTGGCCGCGCGCATCCGCGGGCCGGGCACCACGCCGGCCTTGATCTTGTCGCGCAGGATGACCTCGGTCGGCATCGGCAGCAGCGAGCCGGCCGAGTAGACCGAGGTGAACCCGGCGTCCAGGATGATGCGGGCGTTCCGCTCGGCCCGGGCCAGCTCGTCTTCCATGCCCTTGATGTTCCGGAAGAAGCTGACATCCACCGGCGGGTTGAAGGACGGGTCGATGTGCCCGACCGCCGACGGGAAAGTGAGATGGCCATGCGACTCGATCAGGCCGGGCATGACCGTGCACCCGGTCACGTCGATGACCTGCCCGGCGCCATGCTCGCCAGGGGCGGACCAGCCCGGGGTGACCGACACCACCCGGTCCGCTTCGACGGTCACCTCGCCGGGCGCGGCCAGCGAGCCGCTGCCGTCGAACACGAGGCCGTTGGTGAAGATGGTGCGTTCCACGCGCGCTCCTCAGCAGGCGCTCCTCAGCAGGACTGCCCGGCAACTGCTTTCATCAGTCGAGAACGACTTTCTAGTTAACTGTTTCCGAGAGTCTTGCCTGGCCGGTACCCGGGTGTCAACAGGTTCCACCGACCGGGTAAACCGGACGGGTGCCCAGCCCTGTCACCGACGCGCACACGCACCTGCTGCCGCCCCGGCTGCAGGCCGCGATCCGCGATTTCTTCCATGCCCGTGGCTTCCCCGGCGACGGGTTCGCCTACCCGGCCGACCCGGGCGAGGTGTGCGACCGGCTGGCCGCCGAGGGGATCGGCGCGGCCTGGTCGCTGCCCTATGCGCGGCGGCCCGGCTCGGCCGCCGAGCTGAACCAGGCCATGGCCCGGTTCGCCGCGGCGCAGCGCGGCAGCGGCGGTGCGCTGCGGGTGATCGGCGGCTGCACCGTGCACCCGGCCGACGACCGCCCGGCCGACCTGGTCCGGGCCGCGGTGGAAGACCTCGGCCTGCGGGTGCTCAAGCTGCACTGCTCGGTCGGTGACTTCGCGGCCGACGACCGGCGTCTCGACCCGGTCTGGGAGTACGTGTCGGCGGTGGCGCTGCCGGTCGTGCTGCACGCCGGGCACGCGCCGGACGGCTACACCGAAGCGGCCGAACTGGCCCCGGTCGGGACCGTGGCCCGCCGCCACCCGGAGGCGCGCATCATCATCGCGCACTGCGGCCATACCGCCAGCGATGTGGCGCTCCGGCTGGTGGCCGAGCATCCTGGGCTGCACGCCGACCTGACCCCGGTGCTGCACCAGCCGGTCCAGCCCGACCCGGCCGCGCTGGCCGCGGTGGCGGGCAAGGTGCTGTTTGGCTCGGATGCGCCCAACACCGGGCTGAGCGTGTCCAGCCTGCTGGCCGGCCTGGCCGGCGCCGACGGCGACGGCGGCCTGACCGCCGCTGACCGGGCGGCCATCACCGGCGGCACGGCCCGGCGGCTCATCGAGGATGTGCGTAGTTGAGCAGAAAAAAGAGCCGCCGCCCGGTCGGTGGACCGGACGGCGGCTCTCGGCTGAGACGAGCTAGCCTCAGGCGGCGATGGGCGCCTGCGACCTGGCTGGCTCAAGGGCCAGGTTGAGCACCTCGCGGACGTCGCTCACCGCGTGCACGGTCAGCTGGTTCCGCACGTCCTCAGGCACATCCTCCAGGTCGGGCTCGTTCCGCTTCGGGATGAGCACGGTGGTGATGCCGGCCCGGTGCGCGGCGAGCAGCTTCTGCTTCACCCCGCCGATCGGCAGCACCCGCCCGGTCAGCGAGACCTCACCGGTCATCGCCACGTCCGAGCGGACCAGCCGGCCGGACAGCAGCGAGGCCAGCGCGGTGGTCATGGTGACCCCGGCGCTCGGCCCGTCCTTGGGCACCGCGCCCGCGGGCACGTGCACGTGGACGCCGCGCTCCTTCAGGTCGCCGACCGGCAGTTCCAGCTCCGCGCCATGCGAGCGCAGGTAGGACAGCGCGATCTGGGCCGACTCCTTCATCACGTCACCGAGCTGCCCGGTGAGCGTGACACCGGTGGTGCCAGTCTCCGGGTCGGCCAGCGACGCTTCGATGAACAGCACGTCGCCGCCGGCGCCGGTGACCGCCAGCCCGGTAGCCACACCTGGCACCGCGGTCCGCTCGGCCGACTCCGGGGTGTGCCTGGGGTGTCCCAGGTACCCGTGCAGGTCGGCCACGTCCACGGTGACCGGCAGCGTGGCCTCGCCGGTCGCCACCTGGGCCGCGATCTTCCGCAGCACCCGCGCGATGGTCCGCTCCAGCGACCGGACGCCCGCCTCCCGGGTGTACTCCGACGCCAGCCGGTGCAGCGCGGCGTCGGTCAGCGTCACGTCGGACACCTCCAGGCCGGCCCGCTCCAGCTGACGCGGCAGCAGGTGACCCTGGGCGATGGTGACCTTCTCGGCCTCGGTGTAGCCGTCCAGCTGGATCAGCTCCATCCGGTCCAGCAGTGGGCTGGGAATGTTCTCCAGCGCGTTCGCGGTGGCGATGAACAGCACGTCCGACAGGTCGAGCTCGACCTCCAGGTAGTGGTCGCGGAACGTGTGGTTCTGCGCCGGGTCCAGCACCTCGAGCAGTGCCGCGGTGGGGTCGCCGCGGTAGTCCGCGCCGAGCTTGTCCACCTCGTCCAGCAGGATGACCGGGTTCATCGACCCCGCCTCGCGGACGGCGCGGACGATCCGGCCGGGCAGCGCGCCGACGTAGGTGCGCCGGTGACCGCGGATCTCCGCCTCGTCCCGGACACCGCCCAGCGCGACCCGGGCGAACTTGCGGCCCATCGCGCGGGCCACCGACTCGCCCAGCGAGGTCTTGCCGACCCCGGGCGGGCCTGCCAGCGCCAGCACCGCGCCGCTGCGGCGGCCGCCGACCAGGGCCAGGCCCTTGTCCGAGCGCCGCTTGCGCACCGCCAGGTACTCGATGATCCGGTCCTTGACGTCGTCCAGCCCGGCGTGGTCCGCGTCCAGGATGCCGCGGGCGCCGGTGATGTCATAGGCGTCGTCGGTGGTCTCGTTCCACGGGATCTCCAGCACCGTGTCCAGCCAGGTGCGGATCCAGCTGCCCTCCGGCGACTGATCACTGGACCGCTCCAGCTTGGCGGCTTCCTTCATCGCCGCCTCGTGCACCTTCTCGGGGAGGTTGGCCTTCTCGATCCGGGCCTTGTAGTCCTCTTCCTCGGTGCCCGGCTCGCCGTCCAGCTCGGACAGCTCCTTGCGGATCGCGGCCAGCTGCTGGCGGAGCAGGAACTCGCGCTGCTGCTTCTCCATGCCCTCGCGGACATCGTTCTGGATGGTCTCCGCCACGTCCAGCTCGGCCAGCTGGTCCCGGGCCCACCCGGTGAGCAGCTCGAGCCGCTGCTCCGGGTCGATCGTCTCGAGCAGCTGGGTGCGCTGCTCCATGGTCAGGTACCCGGCGTAGCCAGCGCTGTCGGCCAGGGCGGACGGGTCGGTGATCCGCTGCAGCACGTCGACCACCTGCCAGGCGCCACGCTTCTGCAGGATGGTGGCGGCCAGCCCGCGGTACTCCCGGGCCAGTTCCTGGGCCCGCTCGGACGCGGGCGGCTCGTCGATCACGGTGCCCTCGACCCACAGCGCCGCGCCGTTGCCGGTCGTGCCGACGCCGATGCGCACCCGGGACAGACCGCGGATCACCGCGGCGGGCTCACCGCTGGGCAGCCGGCCGGTCTGCTCGACCGCACCCAGCGTGCCGATCGCGGGGTACTTACCATTAAGCCGCGGCACCAGCAGCACCTGCGGCGTCTTGTCTGACGCACCTGGCACCGCCGCGGACATCTGCGCGGCCTGGATCGCCGCGCGGGCCTCAGAAGCGGAGGTGTCCAGCGGCACCACCATCGTCGGCAGCACCACTGAATCGTCCAGTGGCAGCACCGGCAGGCGGAGTGTTTCGCTCATGGTCACTTCCTGAAAATCGGGCTTGTCGTTTCCCCTTCAACAAGGGCCAGCGCGGTTTGTTTCCGGAATCCGTTCGCCCTCAGCGGACGTGCATTTGGGCAGGTCAGAGGGGATGCCGGAAAGGCGGTGCGCGCGAGCCGTGCGCGAAGAGAGCCGCCACCTCGAAGGCGCCCCATAAAGCCCTGGGCCAATACCCGGGGGGGTAGCGACGCTGGCAATAACCATGCGCCGGGCCCAGCTATTCCCAGGGGCCCAGCCGGTCCGGATGCGGGCCGGGCGTAGCTTGTACGAATGAGCGAGCTGCCACCAGAACCACCGCACGAGCCATCCGAGTTCCACCACAGCCGCCGCCAGCACGCCGGCGAGATCGACCGGTTCAACGAGGATCAGCTGGACGAGCTGACCGAAGAGGAGCGGGTGGACCTCGGCGTAGACGCCTTCGACCCGGACGAGGTGCCACCAGCCACCGACGACCCGGTGCCCACCGACGTCACCGACAGCCCGGTGTACCAGGACGCCCGGGCCGAGATCGACAAGGAAGAGGCTGAGGGCGAGCTGCGGCTGAATAAGGACGGGTTCCCGCCCACCAGGTACGACGAGAAATAGCCCGGACTCAGTTGGCGAAGTCCTGGGTCAGCCACACCGTGCCCGAGCTGTCCCGGGACACGGCGATGCCGATGTGCGTGAACGTCGAGCTCAGGATGCTGCGCCGGTGCCCGTCGTCGGGCGGCTTCTCGTCCAGCATGCTCTGGGTCAGCCCCACCGCCAGCTGCGCGATGGCCGCCCCGGTATCGGCCACCGGCCCGCCCTCGCCGATGTTCTCCCCGGCCGCGGTCCAGTGCACGCCGGCCGCGGTCTCCCGCGCGCCGAGGGCCGGCTCGCCCGGGCACTGATGGGACAGCCCGCAGCCGGCCGCCATCACCGCATTGTGCCGGCCCGCGCTGGTATCCAGGCCGGCCAGCACCGTGTAGGCAGGCAGGCCGGCCTGTGCACGAGCTTGATTAATCAACGCCAGTACCTGCTGGGCCGCCGCATCCAGGCTCGCGGCCGGCCCGGCTGACCGGGTGCCAGTCGCGGTAGCGGCCGGGGTGGGCCGGGCTGATGCGGCAGGCGCTGGCGTTCGGCGGGAGTGGTGCGGGTGCCGGGCCGCCGGGGTGCGCGGCGCTACGGCGGGCTGCTGGTGGCTGGTGGCCAGCGGCCGGGCGCAGGGGGTGGCCGCGGCCACCCCGGGGCAGCCCGGCCGCCGTGGCGGTGAGCTGGGCCGGCCCGGTAGCGCCGGTCATCCGCGGCGCGTGGCTGGGCTGATGCGTGATGATCAGGGCCGCCACCGCCACCGCGGCCACCGCGAACAGGGCGCTGAGCACGACGGACCGGTCATGCCGGCTGGATCCGTGCGCTGGCATCGCGCCACCTCCAACCGCCGATGATCGTAGCGGCGGCCGGGCGGCGAGATGCCCGGTTTGCCCGCCCTGGTGGCCCGCGGCCGGGACAGCTCAGGTGATCATGGCAGGGAGCGGAGGAGAGTGCCGGATGTCAGACCGCGTCGTGATCGACGGCTCGTCGCTGACCTGCGCGCAGGTCGCGCGGGCCGGCCGGGGCGAGGCGAGCGTCGCGGTGGCCCCGGCGGCCGTCGCCGCGGCCACCGCGGCCTGGCAGGTGGCCCGGGAGGTGGCCGCGGCCCGGCCGGTCTACGGCTGGACCACCGGGGTGGGCGCCAACCGCACCGTCCAGGTGGCCGCGGCCGAAGCGGCCGAGCACGGGCTGAACCTGCTGCGCAGCCACGCGGCCGGGGCCGGCCCGCTGCTCGAGCCGGATCTGGCCCGGGCCATGCTGGTCGTCCGGCTGAACCAGATCGGGGCGGGCGGCTCCGGGGTGGACCCGGGGGTGCTGGACGTGCTGGCCGACGCGATCAACCGGGGGTTCGTCCCGCCGGTGCCGCGGTACGGGGCGATCGGCACCGGCGACCTGACCGCGCTGGCCGCGACCGGGCTCTGCTTGTTGGGCGAGCGGGACTGGCTGGCGGTGGAGGGCAGCGGCCCGCCGCCGCGCTTCGCGCTGCGCCCGGCCGAAGTGCTCGGCTTCCTGAGCAGCAGCGCCGCGACGCTCGGCGAGGCCGCCCTGGCCTGCGCCGACCTGACCCGGCTGAGCCGGGCGGCGGTGCCCATCGCGGCGCTGTCACTGCTCGCGGTGCGCGGCAGCGCCGAGCCATTCGCGGCCGCGGTGCAGCGGGCCCGGCCGCATCCCGGCCAGCAGCAGGTGGCCGCGGCCGTCCGCCAGCTGACCGAGGGGCAGCCCGGCCCGGCCGCCAGGCTGCAGGACCCGTACGGCTACCGGGCGTTCCCGCAGGTGCACGGCCCGGCGCTGGACACGGTGGCGCACGCGTCGCACGTGGTCACCGTGGACATCAACGCGGCCAGCGAGAACCCGCTGGTGGACCCGGCCGGGCACACCGTGTGGCACAACGGCAACTTCCACGCCACCTATGCCGGTCTGGCGCTGGACGCGGCCCGGGCGGCGCTGTTCCAGACCGCGGCGCTGGGTGCGGCCCGGCTCGGCACGCTGGTCGAGCCGGCCTTCACCGGCCTGGAGGCGTTCGCCGCGGACACCCCGGCCAGTTCGGGGATCATGATCCTGGAGTACGTCTGCCAGTCCGCGGTGGCGGACATCCGCCGGCTGGCCGCCCCGGCCGCGCTGGGCAGCGCGGTGCTGTCCCGCGGGGTAGAGGAGCACGCCGGCTTCTCCACCCAGTCGGCCCGGGCCAGCTCTGAGGCGACCACCGCCTACCGGGCCGTGCTGGCCTGCGAACTGGTCGGCGCGGTCCGGGTGCTCCGGATGCAGCGCCGCGGCCCGGTCACCGGCCCGCTGCGGGCCGCGTTCGACGCGGCCACCGCGGTGCTCGACCCGCGCACCGCGGACCGCCCGCTGGACGGCGACCTGGCCGCCGCCGACGGGCTGCTCGACGGGTATGCCGACCTGACCGGCTGGTAACCAGCGCGCTGACGTGGTTTATCGTGGGCCGGTACTGACACGGTGGCAGTGAGGAGACCTGATGAGCATTCTGGGAACCCGGGTGGTGCGGACCGAGGACCCACGATTGCTCACCGCCGGAGGCACCTATACCGACGATCTCCGGCTGCCGGAACTGGCCGGCGCGCTCCGGGTGACGTTCGTGCGCAGCCCGGTGGCGCACGCCGAGATCACCGGCATCGACATCAAAGAGGCGCTGGACAGCCCCGGCGTGGTCGCGGTGCTGACCGCGGCGGACGCCGATGACCTGCCCCCGGCGGCCGGCCTGGCCACCGAGCCGCTGCTGGCCACCGACCGGGTGCGCTACGTGGGCGAGCCGGTCGCGATCGTGCTGACCGAGGACGGCTACCAGGGCGAGGACGCGGCCGAGCTGGTCAACGTGGACTACGCGCCGCTGGCCGCGGTGATCGGGGTGGACGCGGCGCTGGCCGATGAGTCGCTGCTGTTCCCGGCGGCGGGGTCCAACGTGCTCCGGTCCGGCGGCGGCCCGGCGCCGGACGGCGCGTTCGACGGCTGCGACGTCGTGGTGCAGCGCACGTTCCCGAACCAGCGGGTGGCCCCGGTCCCGCTGGAGGTCCGTGCGGCCGCCGCCACCTGGGCGGACGGCCGGCTCACCCTGTGGGCCAGCACGCAGAACGCGCAGCAGGCCCGGGATCAGGTAGCCGAGGCGCTCGGCCTGGATGCGGCGGAGGTACGGGTCATCACCCCGGACGTCGGCGGCGGCTTCGGTGCCAAGATCGCCACGGACCGGGACACGATCGTGGTGGCCTGGGCGGCGCGCCGGCTCGGCCAGCCGCTGCGCTGGGTGGAGACCCGGAACGAGAACCTGCTCGGCATGGTGCACGGCCGGGCCCAGCAGCACACGGTCCGGATCGGCGGCACCCGGGACGGCCGGATCCTCGCCTACCACCTGGATATCGTCCAGGATTGCGGGGCCTACCCGCGGTTCGGTCTTTTCCTGCCCAACCTGACCCAGCTGATGGCCAGCGGCGTGTACGACCTGCCGTACTGCCGGTCCAGCTTCCAGGTCGTGGCGACCAATACGACGCCGATCTCGGCCTACCGGGGCGCCGGGCGGCCCGAGGCCACCGCGGCCATCGAGCGCGCGGTGGACCTGTTCGCCGCCGAGATCGGGCTGGACCCGGCCGAGGTGCGCCGCCGCAACCTGGTGCCGCCCGACGCGTTCCCATACACCACCCCGGGCGGGGCGGTCTACGACACCGGCGCTTATGAGGCGGCGCTGGACAAGGTGCTGGCCGCGGCCGGGTACCCGGAACTGCGCGCCGAGCAGGGCCGCCGCCGCGAGCGCGGCGACGCGGCGCAGCTCGGCATCGGGGTGTCCTGCTACGTCGAGATCACCGCCGGGGACTACTCCGGCGGCGAGACGTCCCGCCTGGTGGTGGACGGCACCGGGGCGGCCACCGTGTACACCGGCAGCTCGCCGCATGGCCAGGGCCACGCCACCGCGTACGCCATGCTGGTGACCAGCGAGCTCGGCATCCCGATGGACCGGATCACGGTGCGGCACGGCGACACCGACGAAGTGCCCCGGGGCGTCGGCACCTACGGCTCCCGCTCGCTGCAGCTCGGCGGCAGCGCCGTGCACCAGGCCGCGGTCGAGGTGCGCGACCAGGCCCGCGGGCTGGCCGCTGGCCTGCTCGAGGCCAGCCAAGCCGACCTGGAACTGGATCTGAGCCGGGGCGTCTGGCAGGTGCGCGGCGACCCGGACACCGCGCTGAGCTGGGCCGCGGTGGCCGGGCAGGCCGGCCCGGCGGGGCTGGCGGCTGATGTCGAGTTCAAGCCGGACAGCCCGACATTCCCGTTCGGCGCGCACGTCTCGGTCGTCGAGGTGGACACCGAGACCGGGCAGGCCACCCTGCTCCGGCACGTCACCGTGGACGACGCGGGCCGGGTGCTGAACCCGGTGCTGGCCGAGGGGCAGCGGCACGGCGGCATCGCCCAGGGGGTGGCCCAGGCGCTGCTCGAAGAGGTGCGCTACGACCCGGACGGCAACCCGCTGACCGGCACGCTGGCCGACTACGCCGCGATCACCGCCACCGAGCTGCCGTCGTTCGAGCTGGTCGGGATGGAGACGCCGACCACGGTGAACCCCCTCGGCGTGAAGGGCATCGGCGAGGCGGGCACGATCGGCGCCACCCCGGCCGCGCTGAGCGCCGTGGTGGACGCCGTCGCCCACCTCGGCGTCCGGCACATCGACATGCCAGCCACGCCGCTCCGGGTGTGGACCGCGATCAGGGAGGCGCGCTCGTGAAGGTGACGATGACGGTGAACGGCGCCGAGGTGGCCGCGGAGGTCGAGGACCGCACGCTGCTGGTGCACTTCCTGCGGGATACGGCCGGGCTGACCGCGACCAACATCGGCTGCGACACCACGTCCTGCGGCGCCTGCACGGTGCTGCTGGACGGTGAATCGGTAAAGTCGTGCACCGTGCTGGCCGCCCAGGCCGATGGGCACGACGTGGTCACCGCGGAAGGGCTGGCCGGGCCAGATGGCGAGCTGCATCCGGTGCAGCGGGCGTTCCGCAGTGAGCACGGCCTGCAGTGCGGCTTCTGCACCCCGGGCATGGTGCTGGCGTCGGTGTCCCTGCTCCGGGAGAACCCGCAGCCCACCGAGGAACAGGTCCGGATGGGACTGGAAGGCAACCTGTGCCGGTGTACCGGCTACCACAACATCGTCCGCGCGGTGCTGGCCGCCGCCGGGGAGATGTCCGGCTCCGCCGGGCCGGCCGCCGGGGAGCTGGCCACCGGCGAGGTGGCCCAGTGATCCCGGCGCCGTTCAGCTACCAGCGCGCGGCCACGGTCGACGAGGCGCTGGCGCTGGTCAGCGAGTACGGCGATGAGGCCAAGTTCCTGGCCGGCGGGCATTCCCTGCTGCCACTGATGAAGCTGCGGCTGGCCCAGCCCGAGATGCTCGTCGACCTGGCCCCGCTGCGCGAGCTGAGCTACATCCGGGACGCGGCTGGGCACATCGCGATTGGCGCGCTGACCCGGCACCACGACCTGGAGCACTCCGCGCTGCTGGCGCAGGCCGTCCCGCTGCTGGCGCACGCGGCTGGCCAGGTGGGTGACCCGCAGATCCGGCACCGCGGCACGCTCGGCGGGTCGCTGGCGCACGGCGACCCCGCATCCGACCTGCCCGCCGTCATCCTGGCCCTGGACGCGGTCATGGTGGCCCGCGGGCCGCACGGGGAGCGGGAGATCGCCGCCGCCGACTTCTTCCAGGGCCTGTTCGAGACCGCGCTGGAACCGGATGAGCTGCTGGTCGAAATCCGGGTGCCCAAGCCGGCCGCGGCCGGCTGGTCGTTCCAGAAGTTCACCAAGCGGGCCATCGACTGGGCCATCGTCGGCGTCGCGGTGCAGGGCAGCGCGGTCGCCCTGGTCAACATGGCCAGCACCCCGGTCCGGGCGGCCGGGGTGGAGCGCGCGCTGGCCGCCGGGGCGGCACCCCGCGACGCAGCGGCGCACGCCGCCGACGGGACCAGCCCGGTCGAGGACATCAACGCCACCCCGGCCTACCGCGAGCACCTGGCCCGGATCCTGACCGGCCGGGCCCTCGCGGAAGCCGCCGGGCGCGCCGGATAACACGTCAAGGAGAACCCATGAGCCCCCGCACCAGCCCCCCATTCCGCGCGGACCACGTGGGCAGCCTGCTCCGGCCGCCTGAGCTGCTGGCCGGGCGCGCCGACTTCGCGGCCGGCCGCATCCCCGCCGAGCAGCTCCGGGCGGTGGAGGACGCGGCCATCACCGATGTGGTCAAGATGCAGGAAGCGGTCGGCCTGCAGTCGGCCACCGATGGCGAGTTCCGCCGCGCGTCGTGGCACATGGACTTCATCTACCAGCTGGGCGGGATCAGCAAGGCGCCGGGGAACCTGGCCGTCAAGTTCCACAACCCGTCCGGCGACATCGAGTTCACCCCGGCGTCGATCCTGGTGGACAGCAAGGTCCAGATCGACGACACGATCTTCGCGGAGGACTTCCGCTACCTGCAGTCAGTGGTCACCTCGGCGGTGCCGAAGCTGACGATCCCGTCGCCGAACATGGTGCATTACCGGGGTGGGCCGGCGTTGATCGATCCGGGTGTGTACCCCGATATTGAGGAGTTCTGGGCGGATCTGGCGGCGGCGTATGCCGATGAGGTGGCGCGGCTGGCCGGGCTGGGGTGTACGTATCTGCAGTTTGATGACACGAGCCTGGCGTACCTGAATGATCCGGTGCAGCGGGCGGAGATCGCGGCGCGGGGTGAGGATGCTGAGCATCTGCATCTGCGGTATATCCGGCAGGTCAACGCGGCGCTGGCCGGTAAGCCGGCTGGGCTGAGCGTGACGACGCATCTGTGCCGGGGGAATTTCCGGTCCTCGTGGGCGGCGTCGGGGGGTTATGACTTCGTGGCCGAGGCGCTGTTTGGTGAGCTGGCGGTGGATGGGTTCTTCCTGGAGTTCGATGATGAGCGGTCGGGTGGGTTCGCGCCGCTGCGGTTCGTGCCGCCGGGCAAGATGGTGGTGCTGGGGCTGGTGACGACCAAGCGCGGGCAGCTGGAGGACCCGGACGTGCTCAAGCGGCGGGTGGCGGAGGCGGCGCGGTTCGTGCCGCTGGACCAGCTGGCCCTGTCGGGGCAGTGCGGGTTTTCCTCCACGGTGGAGGGCAACGAGCTGACCTACGACCAGCAGGTGGCCAAGCTCGAGCTGATCGTGCAGGTCGCCCAGGACATCTGGGGCTGACCATCAGGTGAGCTAACCGTCGGCCGCCCAGGTGGCGCGTGGTATCGGTGTGATTGATGGGGTTTGACCTGCGGCGACTTGCACAACACGGGCTGGGTTACTGGTGTTTCGGGCCGGGCTGCCCTAGCCTAGGCCGATCTAACTAAGTTCACGCCGTCTAGACGCCGCCCCGAACATACGTCACCAGACCTATCTTTGGACGAAAAGATGGCGCGGCGAGAGTTCCAGGCATTACAGTTTCACCGCATCCAACTGAACGGCCTGCCGCTGGCAGGTCTTTAAGGTTCTTCCAGCGTCCGCCGCTGGCGCAATGTCCCGTTCGCCTTTGAACGACCCAAATCCGAACCCTCCGCCGGCAGTGGCCGGCGGACTTAGGCCATCGCGAGGTAGCAGTGGTAGCCGGACACAATGAAGCAGGCCAGCGCCGTCCCGCCCGGGTTGACCATAACCGGGGGAATGCTGCCCACTTTCCGCAGTCGCCCGATTTCGTCCAGTGGCGGAAGAGCTCGTACAGCGGGTACAACGGCAATTGCGTCGAGGTGGCCGGCCTCGAAGCGGGCCGGATCGGTGTCCGGGACTCGAAGGCGGGCGCCGGGAGCCCTGTCCTCGAGTTCGCCCGGGCGGACTGGGCGGCCTTCGTGGCCAGCGTCAAGGCTGGCCGGCACTAAGACGGGCCCTGGCCAGCCCGGCTGCCAGCAGGGGCCGGGCTGGCTAGGCCCATAGCTCGTCGGCCGTCTGGACGATCAAATCCCGGGATTCGGACGGGTCCAGAGATTTCTCCAGCAACCCCTCGAATGTCACCCGGTACCGGAACGTTTGCTCTTCGTCTTCCAGGTTGACACTACCTGTCAGGTGCTCGACACTTACGATGTCTTTTAGTGGCACATCGTGCACTTGCGGGAACTGCATGTAAGAAAACGCCCCGGTTGTGGTGGGATGCTCGCTGTCGAGCGACAACACCCTGATGTCCACATTTGGCATTTCGGAAACTTCGGTTACCCATAGCAATTGCTTACGCATGCCAGCGTTATCGCCAAATCGCCGCCGCAGCACTGATTCGTCGATGACGAAGGACAGCTGCAGCGGCGGCTCCCTGGTGAGCAGTTGCTGGCGCACCCGGCGCAGCGCGATCCGCCTTTCCGCATCGCTGGGAGGCAGCCGGAACATTGCCTGATAGCCGGCCATGACCGCCCGGGTATAGTCCTCGGTTTGCAGCAGCCCGGGCACGACCAGCGGCTCCCAGTTCCAGATGGAGCGGGCCTCGTCCTCGGCGGACACGTATTCGGCGTAGTCGGTGGGCAGGCCGGCCACCACCGCCCGGAGCCGCCCGATCTTGCTCGACTCACTGGCCAGGGCCTGGAGCTCTTCCCGGTACGGACTCTCCACCTTGTACAGATCGAGGAGTTTGTCCAGGTCATCGCGCTTCACGCCGATCCGGTTGAGTTCGATCCGGCTGATCTTGCTGCCACTCCAGTTCAGCGTGGCCGCCGCTTCATCGCCGGTCAGGCCAGCACGTTCCCGCAGTCGGCGCAGCTCGGCGGCGAGCCGACGGCGCCGGACGGTCTGACTGCCCTGATCAGGCATGCGATCCCGTCCCCCTCCGGCGTGCGGTTAAAACGATGGCGGTCGGTGCCGGTGGCGTGTGCGTCATAGTCCAGAGTAATGCCTAGTGAGCAGAAACGTGAAGTTTGCGTGACCAATAGTAGTGCAATCTGCACTGCATCTTGTCCCCCTCTGAATGGTGCCGTTGAATTAAATAGTGCAGGAGGCCTGCTCCCGCTGAGCGGAGGAGGGCGCGCCGCGATGATCGGCAGGCGGATTTACCCGGACGGTCTCCTGCCCTGTGCCCGCGCCTGCCAGCCCCGCGGCCCATCGGCCGGATGGACGGCGTACCAGGTCAGCGGCTAGTAAGCCTGGACCCAGGAGCCAATCTTCACCCTTAGACAACTCAAATCTCAGGAGTTACTAAGGAGTTCGAAAGTAGCTCAACTTTGATCTTGTGATCTGGCAGAATTATGCCATGCGGGATAACGATGGCCGGAAACTCGATCATAAGACTCTTGAGGCGCTGCGGATCCGGGCAGTGGATCAGGTCGGGGAAGGTGCTCATCCCGAGGATGTGGCCGCCGCGCTTGGCCTGCATCGCAAGACGGTGTATGGCTGGCTGGCCAAATACCGTGAGGGCGGGAAGGATGCACTGAAGGCCCAGCCGGTACCGGGCCGGCCGCCGAAGCTTAATGGCCAGCAGTTGTCCCGGCTGTATGCCCTGATCGCCGGGCAGGACCCGCGGCAGATGCAGTTCGAGTTCGCGTTGTGGACCCGGGAGATGGTCCGCGAGGTGATCCGCCGCGAATTCGGCGTCGCATTGAGCGTTGTCAGCGTCGGCCGGCTGCTGCGCAAGCTCGGAATGTCACCGCAACGGCCCCTGCACCGCGCTTACCAGCAGAACCCTGAGGCGGTCGGCCGGTGGAAGCGCGAGGAGTATCCCGCCATCCAGGCGCAGGCCGTGGCGGAGGGAGCCACGGTCTGGTTCGCTGATGAGGCCGGGATCCGCTCGGACTACCATGCGGGCACCACCTGGTCGCCCGTGGGCCAGACCCCGGAGGTGAAGAACACCGGGGCACGCTATTCGGTGAACATGATCTCCGTGGTGTCCGCGAAAGGCGCGCTGCGGTTCGCCGTCTATGAGGGCAACACGAACGCCGCCATCTTCATCGACTTCTGTAAGCGGCTGCTGCATGATGCGCGCGGGCCGGTCTATCTCATCGTTGACGGGCATCCCGCCCACCGCGCCACTGCCACGAAGGAATTCGCCGCTTCTACGGAAGGCCGCCTGAAGCTGTTCTTCCTGCCTGGCTACTCACCCGAGCTGAATCCCGATGAATGGGTCTGGAAGAACGTCAAGCATGACCGGATCGGCAAGACCGGCGTGACCAGCAGGCAGGACCTCAAAGCCAAGGCCATCGGCGCCTTGCGGCGGCTCCAGAAACGACCCGGACTGGTCCGGGCATTCTTCGCCGACCCGCACCTGCGCTACATCGCCGCATAACCCGCAATCGGTCGACCTACTTACGCGCCCCTTAGTAACGGCATGAGATATCCGACGAGACCGGCTAGGTGAGCCGATGACCGTACTGCTCGCCGTGGTCTGGTTTCTGGCCGGGACGATGGCCGGCTGGGGCGTCAGCACGCTGCGCGCCGCCGCCGTCACCATGTCCCGCGCCCGGGAGCAGATGCGCCGGGAGATCCGCTGCTGGCAGGCGGAGACCGAGCGCTACCAGCAAGATCGACAACTGCGCCTGACCGCCGGAGCGGCGGAGCGCTCTCCTTCCGGCCAGTGGGCCCAGCCGGAGGGGAGCGCCGACCGGCGCCAAGGGCTTACTGGTGCACGGCGGCCAGCAAGGCGGCGTAGGACCGGACCAGAGTCGCGTGCTCCAGGGCGAGCAGCGGGATGTCCGGCCGGCAGCCCTCGGCCACCCAGCGGTCGGACAGATCCATGGCCTGCACGCGGTACGCGGCGGCCGGCCGGACCGCACTGGGCGGGGCCTGGTACAGGAACGCGTACTGCCGTGTCACCGCGTCCACCAGAGCGCCAGCCGGACCCAGGCCATGCTGGTGCTCCCGGTGCACCCGCCACCACTCCACTTCGAGCCGGGCCGCCTCGGCGATGTCCTCGGGCAGTCCGTAGACCGACCGGACCAGGCCATAGAACCGCTGCATGCAGCGCCGTGCGGCGTCCGGATCGTTGTCCGCGGGCGCCCACAGCTGGATGGCCCGCAGCGCCAGCCAGGCAGCGTGCAGGGTGCGCGGCCAGCTCATCCCGAAACCGGCCCGGACCAGGCCCACCGAAGCGCGCAGCACCCCGGCCCAGTCCCGCCGGTAGTACCCCACCCAGGCCCGGAACTCCAGGTCGGCCACCCAGGCTGGGTCGAATGACCGCGGCCCACACGGCGCCCGGCCGCGGGCGGGTGGGCGCACCGGGCTGGTCAGGGCCGCGCTGGCCAAGGCTGTGCTGCTGACGACCGTGCCGCCAACAACCGTGCCGCCGACAACCGTGCCGCCAACGACGGCGTTGGCCAGGGCCGTGCTGCCCAGCACCGCGTTGCCCAGCAGCCTGCCGCCGGGGATCCGGTGGCCCCGCGAGACCAGCCGGACGCCGAAGCCATGCAGGGCCAGCCGGAGCAGCACCTGGCCCGGCCGGACCAGTTCGGCGACCCGGGCGGCGCTCAGCGCCTCGAGATCACCCAGCCGCTCCGCGTAGGCGTCGGCACCGAGCGACCGGGCCGCGTTCAATTCAATGGTGTTGTCCCAGACCTTGGCCCGCGCCTCGCGCAGGAAGCGCCGGCTGGCGGCCTGGTTGAGCGGGCCGAGCGCGGCGTCCACCGCGGACCGCGGCGTGGCGCCGGCCAGTTCGGCGTCCTCGGCGCCGACCCGCTGGCTGAGCACCTCGTCGATGCACTGATGGTCGGCCCGCCGACGGCCAAGCAGCGCTGAATCGGCGAACTCGGGGCCGCTGATCACCGCGAGCAGCGCCTGCGGCAGGTCGTAGTTGATGTGCGCGTTCATGCCGAGCAGCACATGCCGCAGCGCAGGCGCGTCCGGCCGCTCCCGTCCGGTGC
The DNA here is from genome assembly GCA_963814645.1 of uncultured Actinomycetes bacterium. GTDB lineage: Bacteria > Actinomycetota > Actinomycetes > Streptosporangiales > Streptosporangiaceae > RYN-230. Next base: position 372,872 of record CAWFDX010000002.1, read on the forward strand.
GGAACGCGACCGCCCACGGGCCGGGCACGGGGCCGCCCGCCGAGTCGGCCCGCAGCGCGTCAAGATACAGATCGGCGAACGCGACGTCCCACTGCTCCACCCAGTCCGGGTCGCTGAACAGCCCGGCCTGCAGCGCGTCCCGGACCGCCCGGGTAGTGCGCAGATAGGTGGCGTGGAAGAAGCGCCGCGGGTCACTGGCCGCCTGCATCGGGCCGAGCAGCGCCTCCATCCGCCCGATGAGTGCATCGATGCTCACGTACTGCCTCCCCGCTGCCCTGCCGTTGCTGCGGCCAGTCCGCTGACTGTTACCTCATTACACACGGGTCTGAGCGGCCGAAACATCCACGCGGAATGATCTCGCCAACTTGGTTTCGTGCTGCACAGCCCCGCTCGCCCCGCTTCACCCCCCTGCTAGCGGTAAAGGAGATCATGTCGTAACAGGCGATTCTTGTGCAGTCGTCGCTGGTGCGTTACGTTCTGGCCACCTGATCACGGCGCGGGAAGGATCAGCATGAGCGGTACCGAATCCCTTCCGTTTGGCGAGAGCAAGAGCCCCCTGGTCGAGGAGGCCGGCCAGGAACTCCGGCTGCGCCGCGGCGCGCTGGGCATCTTCGACATCTCCGCGGCCACGATGGCCAACATCGGGCCCGCGATGTCCTTCTACTTCGGCTTCGGCTTCCTGGCCATCACGGCCGGCGTCGCCTCCCCGCTGACCATCGTGGCGGCCGGCATCGCGATCGCGCTGCTCGGTAACACGCTGGCTCAGTTCTCCCGGGCCCAGCCGTCCACCGGCGGCTTCATCACGTTCGTCGGCAAGACGTTCGGCGGCACCAGCGCGGTGACCACGGCGCTGCTCTGCGGGGTGGGCTACATCATCGCGATGTCCTCGGTCATCGCGATCTCCGGCGGCTTCCTGTCCATCACCCTGCAGCGCTACGGGAACGTGAACATCCCGTGGGGCATCTTCACCGTGGTCCTGACCGCGCTGGCCGTGCTGATGATGATCCGCGGTGTGGCCATCTCCACCAAGATCGCCGGCTTCTTCTTCGCGTTCGAGATGCTGGTGCTGATCGTCGTGTCGGTGGCGGCCCTGATCAAGAACGGCGGCCACCTGTCCGGCATCCCGTTCGAGCCGAGCCACATCACCAACGGCTTCTCCGGGCTGGCGGCGGGCTTCCCGCTGGCCATCTACCTGTTCATCGGCTGGGAGAACTCGGCCGCACTGGCCGAGGAAACCGACAACCCGCGGCGCAACGTGCCGCGCGCCGTGTTCACCTCGGTGGCCATCATGTCCATCAGCTACATCGTGTTCGCCTACGCCACCGTCAGCGGGTTCGGCTACAACGTGAGCAAGCTCGGTGCGGCGCCGATCCCGTTCATCTCGGTGGCCGACAGCACCATTGGCGTACTGGCGTTCTTCGCCTACCTGGCCGGGATGACCTCCACCCTGGGCGCGTTGATCGCGGGTACCAACTCGCAGGCCCGGCTGGTGTTCAACGCGGGCCGGGAGGGCCTGCTGCCGCGCTTCATCGGGCACGTCAACCCGGCCCGGCGCACCCCGATGAACGCCATCTTCACGTTCGTGACCATCTCCGCCCTCATCATCGGCATCTGGGCGCTGCTGCACGCCATCGGCGGCAGCACCGGCTCGCTCGACCCGATCGCGTTCTTCGCCGAGTCGTCCACCATGGGCACCATCCTGGTGCTGGTCGTCTACCTGCTGGCCAACCTGGCCCTGCCGTTCTACTACCGCAGGTTCCGGCCGGAGGAGTTCAACGTGCTCAAGCACGCGGTGCTGCCGGTGCTCGGCGCGCTGGCCATCATCGTGCCGCTGTACTACCTGGCCAAGCCGGGCCAGCCGACCCCGTACGACTGGTTCCCGTACGCGGCGCTGATCGTGGTCGTGGTGGCCGCGGTCTATGCCTTCTTCCTCAACCGGCGCGATCCCGAACTGGCCGGCCGGGTCGGCTCCCTGGTCGCCGACGAGTAACCGGGCGGGTCAGCCCGCAGCGGGGCCGCCGCGTACCTGCCCTCGTGGGCCAGCACCGGGCGGCGGTCCCCGGCCAGTTCCGGGTGCCGGTCCTCCAGCGCCCGGCGCTGTTCTGCGGTGCGCCGCAACTCGGTGACGTACTCCCGGTTGCCTTCGTAGGTGCCCCGCCAGGTCTGCGGCATGGCCTCGGCGGGCGGAGGCAGCGACGCGGCCGCCGAACCGCCGATGCCGAACCGGGCCGGCACCTTGCGCACCCGCCCGCCACACTGCGGGCACGGCGGCAACGGCGCCTGCAGCGACTGGATGACCTCGAAGTCCGGATGCCCCTGCGCGCAGCGCAACTGGTAAATAGGCACCGCTACCACAGCTCCATGGACGCCTGGAAGATGCCGCCCAGGTCGTCCTCGGTCACCGGTTTCGGGCAGGTGGCCAGCAGCCGCTGCTGCTTGGTCGTCCCCTCGACCAGGTCCGGGATGTCGGCTGGGGTGAAGCCCACTGCGGCCACCCCGTTCGGGATGCTGATGTCCCGCATCAGCGCGGTGAGCACCGACGGCAGGAAGTCGGCGTCCCGCCCCGGCCGGTCCGCGCCTGGGGCGAGCAGTTCGGCCGCCCGGATATGCCGCTCCGGGCTGGCGTCGAAGGTGAACCGGAACGCTTCCGGCGCGGTCAGCGCGACCGACATGCCGTGCGGAACCATCGGCTCGGCGTCCGGGTAGTCCTTGGGCCGGAAGTCCCGGACCCGGCCGGCGATCGGGTACGCGTTGGCATGCGGGATGTGCACCCCGGCGTTGCCGAACCCCATGCCCGCGAACGTGGCCGCCATCGCCATGTCCGCGCGGGCCTGGGCGTCGTCGCCGTGCCGCACGGCGGCCCGGAACGAGGTGGCCAGCAGCCGCATGGCCCGCTCTGACCACATGTCCGAGACCGGGTTCGAGCCGCAGTACGGCACCCGCTGCTCCGGCCGTTTCCGGTCGTAGCTGGTGTACCAGCGCGCGGTGTAGCTCTCCAGCGCGTGGCACAGGATGTCCATCCCGGCCGACGCGGTCACCCCGGCGGGCTGGGTCAGCGTGAGCAGCGGGTCCACCACGGCTAGGGTGGGCCGCAGCCGGGCGTGGCTGATGCCCGTCTTGACCTTGAGGGCGAGCACGTCGAGCACGCACACCGTGGTGCTCTCCGCGCCGGTCCCGGTGGTGGTGGGCACCGCAACCAGTGGCTTGAGCGGATTGGCCGGCGCCCGGCCGCCGCCCACCGGCGGGTTGATGTAATCCATCAGCCCGCCCGGGTTGGTGGTGAGCAGGTTGACCGCCTTGGCCGTGTCGATGCTGGACCCGCCGCCGACCGCGACGAACGCGTCCCACGGCCCGCTGGCCCGGGCCTGCTCGATGGCCGCGGTCATGCTCTCATCCGTCGGCTCCACGTGCACCCCGTCGAAGACCACACCCTCGATACCGAACGCCCCCAACTGGTCCGCGACCCGCGCGGGGGTCCCGGTCGCCGCGACGCCGGGGTCAGTAACGACCAGCGCGCGGCGCACGCCGTACTGGCTGAGATCGAAGCCGATTTCCCCGGCCGCGCCCGGGCCGAACTTGAGCTGCGGCGCGCCGTAGGTGAAGACGGACTCGGCGGTGGCGGGAACGGTGCTGGTCATCGGGCCTCCTTAGGTGTAGAAGCCGTCCGGCGCCCGGCGCATTGACCAGAGCTGGTCGGCGTCGTGCCCGAAGACCACGGTCGCGTCGGACTGCTCGGCGATGCCGCGCAGCTTCTCCACCGAGGCGTACCACGCGGCCAGGTCGTTGACGATGGCCGCCGGGGTGGCGGGCGGCCCGTAGGAGTCCCCCATGTACACCGCGTCGGAGGTGAAGATCATCGTCCCGGTGTCCGGCAGATCCACCTTCATGGCCATCGTGCCGGGGGTGTGCCCGGGCGCCTCGATCAGGGTGACCCCGGGCAGGAACTCGGTGTCGCCGGACACGGTCTGGAAGTCCAGCCCGTCGTAGTCCGCCTTGAGGTGGGCGCCGTTGAACGCGCCCTGGTAGCCGAATGCCCAGTCCTTCTCCTTGTCGTTGACGACCAGCGCCGGGCCGGCCCCGGCGAACGTGCGCAGGTTCCCGGCATGATCGAAATGCAGGTGTGACATCACTACGTAGTCGAGCTGGCCAGGCGAGATGCCGAGCTGGGACAGCCGGGAGTCCAGGTACTGGTCCTCGTCGACCTGGTCGTAGGGGAAGAACTCGTGCAGGCCGGTGGGCACCCAGCGGGTCTCCCAGTCGCGCGGGCAGCTGGTGTCCCAGAGCATGGTGCCCTCCGGGGTCTCCACCAGCACCGCGTGCGTGGTGCACGGGTACCACTCGACCGGCTTGTCCCGCTGGCTGCGCGGCCGGATGCTGCGGCCTGGCTTCAGTAGCAGCCAGGTCAGATCGCAGCTCATCGAGCCGCAGTCGAGCACGTGCAGCTTCGTTGCTGTGGCCATGGTGTGCTCCTGGCGTCGGGAGGGATGGGGTCACTGGGTACCCTGCCCCGGCCGCCCATGGCTATGCCTGCTGTCTGCCATGCCGTAGCAATAAGGAAGTAAAGCCGGGTTTTACTGTGGCTGGCCGAATCCTGGTTGTGCTAATCAGGGCTACCCCAAATCACCCTGCGGATGGGGTAGAGAAAACCAGCCGAAGAAAGGAGGCATTCTTCGGTCTCCGCACCATACCCTGCGGGTTATAGCGCAGGTGGGGGAGTCCGACTATGGAGCAGGCGATCCATGATCGCCAGGCTGCGGGGAATGGCCTGGCCGCGCGGGGCATGCCGATGGTGCTGATGTATCACTCGGTGCAGCCGTACACCGACGATCCGTATCTGGTGACGGTGGGGCCACCCCGCTTCGCGCAGCAGATGCGGTGGCTGGGCCGCCGCGGGCTGCGCGGGGTGTCGATAGCCGAGCTGCTCGCCGCGCGGGCGGCGGGCGCCGGCAAGGGGCTGGTCGGGCTGACCTTCGACGATGGTTACGCCGATTTCGCCGAGTACGCGCTGCCGGTGCTGCGGCGCTATGGCTTCAGTGCGACCGTGTTCGTGATCGCTGGCCGGCTGGGCGGGGACAACGTCTGGGACCCGGCCGGCCCGCGCAAACCGTTGCTGGACGCGGCCCAGGTCAGGCGGCTGGCTGCGGGTGGCGTGGAGATCGGCTCGCACGGGATGCAGCACGTCTCACTGCCCACGGCACACGGCGCGCTGGCCGCGGAGACCGGGGGCAGTCGGCGCATCCTGCAGGACATCACCGGCCAGCCGGCCAGCGGGTTCTGCTACCCGTACGGCCATCTGGACGCCGGGGTGGTCACCGCGGTCCGCGCCGCGGGTTACGACTACGGCTGCGCGATCTGGCCGTCGGAGTACGCCGGGCGGCACGCGCTGCCCCGGACCTACATCGGTGACGCCGACACCTCGCCCCGGCTCTGGGGCAAGGCGGTGCGGCACTGGCTGGCCTGGGCCCACCGCGGCCCGCACGGCGCGCGATCGCGGCCGCGGCCGGCCTGAATATCCCGCACTCTGCGTAGGGCCCCTACCCCTGTTGAGTGACCCGGAGGAGTAAGTCGGCTGGCACACTCGGAATTCGAGAACGAACTCGCTAGGCGCATCGGGGGATTTCGCCTAGCCCGAGGCGCAAGGGGGCATAGTGGCCGAGCACCGGCTTTCGCTAGCGGTCAACGGGCGGGAAAGCCTGCTCCACCAGAAGCTGATCACTTACCGTGCCGCGGACCGCGCGGGAGCCGGCCAGGAAAATGCCCGCCAGGGGAGCGCGGGCTCGGTCGCTATTGTCGGGCTGGGGTACGTCGGGCTGCCCACCGCGGTGGCGCTGCATGGCGCGGCCCGGCGGATCGTCGGTATTGACTTCAATGAGCAGCGGCTGCGGGACATCCTGGCCCGCCGCGCCGATCTCGGCGGCCCGGACCGGGAGCGGCTGGCCGCGGCGCTGGCCGAGGGCAGCCTGGAACTGACCACCGACCCGGCCGTGGCCAAGGCGGCCGACAGCGTCATCATCTGCGTGCCGACCCCGGTGGACGGCCAGCAGTCCCCGGACCTGTCCGCGCTGCGCGCGGCCTGCGGCACCGTGGTGCAGCACACCCGGCCCGGCCAGCTCATCGTGCTCACCTCGACCAGCTACGTAGGCACCACCCGGGAGCTGCTGACCGAGCCGCTGGCCGCCCGCGGGCTGGTGGCCGGGGCCGACGTGCACGTGGCATTCAGCCCGGAGCGGATCGACCCGGGCAACCCGGATCACGTGCAGCGGGAGACGCCGCGGGTGCTCGGCGGCGCCACGCCGGGCTGCACCAGCCGGGCCGCCGAGCTGATCGGCCGGCTGACCGACGCGGTGTACCTGGTCAGCTCGACCGACGCCGCGGAGGCCACCAAGCTGTACGAGAACATCTTCCGCGCCGTGTCGCTGGCGCTGGCCAACGAGTTCGCCGACGCGTGCGGCGCGCTCAGCCTGGACCCGATCGAGGTAACCCTGGCCGCCAGCACCAAGCCGTACGGCTTCCTGGGCGCGTTCCCCGGTCCCGGCGTGGGCGGGCACTGCATCCCGTGCGACCCGCACTACCTGCTCTGGCAGCTGAATGCGGCCGACCAGAGCGCCCCGCTGATCGAGCAGGCGATGAAGTCGATCGCGCTGCGCCCGGAACGGGTGATCCAGCGGGCCGCCGAGGTGCTGGCGGCGGACGGGCGCCCGCTGGCTGGCGCCCGGGTCATCGTGCTCGGCGCGAGCTACAAGGCCGGCGTCCGGGACCTGCGCGAATCACCGGCCCTGGCCATCATGGCCGGGCTGCTCCGGGAGGGCGCCTCGGTCGGTTATTACGACCCGCTGCTGCCGGTCATCGAGCTGCCCGGCGGCCAGGTGCTGGCCAGCGAGGCGGCGCCGGCCGGGGCCGACTGGGACCTGGCGGTGGCGCACACGCTGCACCCTCGGACGGACTACTCCTGGGCATACAGCTGCCCGCGCGTGCTGGACGGCACATATCAGTTCTTTGGTCCGGCCCACCGTGCGGTGGTGTGAGGCAGCCATGCTCGAGGAGCTGCGCGCGGCCGACGTCACCACCCCGGCGGTGGTGCTCAAGCTGGACCCGAACGTGCTGCACCACGGCGGGCTCGGGGTGATCCGCAGCCTGGGCCGGCTCGGCGTGCCGGTGTACGGGGTGCACGAGGGCCGGTGGGCGCCCGCGGCCAGCTCCCGTTACCTGGCCGGCCGGGTGTTCTGGCAGCCGCCGCCGGACGACGTGGACCGGATCACCGCCGGGCTGCTCGGCCTGGCCGGCCGGATCGGCCGCCCCGCGGTGCTCCTGCCCACCGACGATGCGGGCGCGATCTTCCTGGCCGAGCACGGCGGGCCGCTGCGGGACAGGTTCCTGTTCGCCGACCCGCCCGCGGAGCTGCCCCGCCAGGTGGCGGGCAAGTACTCACTGTTCCAGCTGTGCCGGGACCTGGGCGTGCCCAGCCCGCGGGCCACGATGGCCTGGTCGGCCGGGGAGGCCGCGGACTTCGCGGCCACGGCGGGCTTCCCGGTCATCGGCAAGCTGACCACCCCGTGGCGGGCGGCCGGGTGCCACGACGGGCCGCCGCTGCGCAGCACCACGATCATCCGCGACCGGGCCGAGCTGGCCGAGGCCTGGCTGCGCTGCACCGAGGCCGGGCTCGGCCTGATGCTCCAGGAGTACCTGCCCGGCGGCCCCGGCCAGGACTGGTTCTTCCACGGCTACTGCGACACGGCGGGGCGCTGCCAGCCCGCGTTCACCGGGGTCAAGGACCGGTCCTACCCGGCGTATGCCGGGCTGACCAGCCTGGGCCACGCGGCGCCCAACACCGAGCTGCGCGACCAGCTCACCGGGCTGCTCGCCGCGCTCGGCTTCCGCGGCATCGTCAACCTCGACCTGCGGTTCGACCCGCGGGACGGGCGGTACAAGCTGCTCGACTTCAACCCGCGGCTGGGCGCGCAGTTCCGGCTGTTCGAGGACACCGCGGGGGTGGACGTGGCCCGGGCCGCCTACCTCGACCTGACCGGCCAGCCGATGGCCGGGCGGGCCATGGTGGCGGGCCGCCGGTTCCTGGTGGAGAACTACGACCCGCTGGGCGCGGCCGGCTACTGGCGGGCCGGCCAGCTGCGGCTGACCTCGTGGGCGGCCTCGCTGCGCCGGGTGGACGAGCTGGCCTGGTTCGCCCGGGATGACCTGCGGCCATTCGGCCTGATGTGCCTGCGAATGGGCTGGCGGGCGGTCAGCCGGCCATGGACCCGGGGCTCGCCCGCGCAGCCACGCGCCGCGGGCGAGCCTCGCTATCGGCCCGGTCGCGGCCCGGCCCCAGCCGCCGCGCATGAGCACCGACCTGACGGCAGGTTTCTTCACGTGGGGGGTAAGGCATGACCGGTAGCACAGACGTAGCCATCGTGGGGGCGGGGCCGTATGGGCTGTCCGTCGCGGCACACCTGCGCCGCTCCGGGCTGAGTGTCCGGCAGTTCGGGCTGCCGATGCACCTGTGGCGGGCGAACATGCCACGCGGCATGTACCTCAAGTCGCAGGGCTTCGCGTCCAACCTGTCCGACCCGGACGCCGCGTTCACGCTGAGCGCGTTCTGCCGGTCATCCGGCCGCCCGTATGCCGACTACGGCCTGCCGGTGCCGCTGGACACGTTCGTCGCCTACGGCGCGTGGTTCCAGCAGGCGGCCGGGCTGGAGGTGACCGAGGTCATGGTCACCAGCCTGGCCGCCGCGGCGGGCGGCTACCAGCTCAGCCTGGCCGACGGGGGCACGGTGACCGCCCGCCAGGTGGTGCTGGCCATCGGCGTGGAGCACTTCGCCTACCTGCCCGCCGAGCTGGCCGGGCTGCCCGCCGCGGCGTGCACGCACAGCTCGGCGCACAACGACCTGGCCACGTTCCGCGGCCAGCGGGTGCTGGTCGTCGGGGCCGGCCAGTCGGCGCTGGAATCGGCCGCGCTGCTGCACGAGAGCGGAGCCGACGTGCGGATGGTGATGCGCAAGCAGCAGGTGGTGTGGAATGGCGCCCCGCTGGCCCTGGACCGGCCGCTGCTGCAGCGGCTGCGGGAACCGGAGGCCGGGCTCGGCTCCGGCTGGGGCACCTGGTTCTACTCCCGGCAGCCAGCCATGTTCCGGCACCTGCCCGAGTCCACCCGGATCTACCGGGCCCGGACCGCGCTCGGCCCGGCCGGGGCCAGCTGGCTGCGCGGCCGGGTGGAGGGTGAGTTCCCGATCCTGGCCGGCCACTCGCTGGCCGGGGCGGCTAGCGGGCCGGACGGGGTCCGGCTGGCCGTCACCGACAGCGCCGGGCAGCGCACCGAGCTGGCCGCCGACCACATCATCGCGGCCACCGGCTACCGGCCGGACCTGAGCCGGCTGTCCGTCCTCGGCCCCGAGCTGCGGGCCGGGCTGCGCACGGTGGCCCGCACCCCGGCGCTGGACCGCGACTACCAGACCAGCGCGCCCGGGCTGTACGTGGTCGGCCCGGGTGTCGCGCCGACGTTCGGACCGGTGATGCGGTTCGTGTATGGCACGGATCACGCGGCGCGGACCGTGGCGCGGCGGGTCTCCGCCGCGGCCGGCCAGCGCGCCGACCTGACAGTGGGGGCGCCGCAGTGAGCAGGACACCGCAGCTGGCCGGGCGCCGGCCGGCCAGGACCACCCCGGCGGACGGCCCGGACATGGGCCAGCCGGGCCCGGACGGCCCGGCCCCGGGCCCCGACCAGGGCCGCCCGGGGCCGGGCCGCCCGGAGATGAACCACGGAGCGGGACGGGATGGCGGCGCGCGGTTGGCCGCGGCCGGCCTGCCGCTGGCCGACCTGCTGACGCTGGCCGCCGTAGCTGGCGGCGGGCTGCTGCTCAGCGGGCTGCCCGGCTGGCTGCTGGCCGGCTACGCGGCGGGTGTGTTCGCCGGGCTGTATGTGCTGGGACTGCACCGGCTGCGGATCTGCCTGCGGGTGGCCGACCAGGCCGGCCGCATTACGGTCGCGGCGGCCCTGCCCGGGTTGCTGGTACTGCCCTGGGCGGCCGATCCGGTCCAGCTGCTCCAGCTGATCGCGGTCACCGCGGTGGCGCTGATCGCGGTCCGCACGGCCGGCGCCGCCGCGCTGCGCGCGGCACACCGCCGTGGCCGGCTGACCGAGCGGGCCGTGCTGGCCGGAGCGGGCCCGGCCAGCGAGCAACTGGCCCGGCTGCTGCGTGAGCATCCCGAGCTGGGGCTGCGGGCCACCAGCTGCGCCTCGGTGGCGGACCTGGCCGGGCTGGCCGGGCGGCACCGGGCCAGCCGGGTCATCGTGGCCGGCCTGGACGGCGACCAGCCCGCCGCGGCCGCGGCGCTGCGCGCCTGCCGTCAGCTCGGCGCGGACGTGTGCGTGCTGCCCCGGCTCAGCGAGCTGGGCATGGCCGTGCCGGCCGGCTGCCTGGACGAGGTGTGGGGGGTGCCGCTGATCCCGTTGCGGCGGGCCGGCCGGCTCAGCCCCGGCCGGGTGGCCAAGCGGGCGGTGGATGTCGGGGCCGCGCTGGCCGCGCTGGCCATCACCGGGCCGGTGCTCGCGGCGGCCGCAGTGGTGGTGCGTCTCCGGCTGCCCCGCCCGGTGCTGTTCCGCCAGGTCCGCGTCGTGGGCGGCGGAAAGCTGGCCGAGATCGTCAAGCTGCGCACGCTGGGCCAGCACGGCGACCCGGACACCGCCTGGCGGGTGCCCGACGAGAAGTGCGGCCCGCTGGGCCGGTTCCTCCGCATTACCCACGTCGACGAGCTGCCGCAACTGGTCAGTGTGCTGCGCGGGGACATGTCCCTGGTCGGCCCGCGCCCGGAGCGGCCGCACTACACCCGCCAGTTCAGCCAGGACATCCCGGGTTACGCGGCCCGGCAGCGGATGCCGGCCGGGATGACCGGCTGGGCCCAGGTGCACGGGCTGAACGGCGACACCTCGATCACCGACCGGGCCCGGTTCGACAACGCCTACATCGAGTACTGGTCGTTCTGGCTCGATCTGGTGATCCTGGCCCGCACCGTGACCAGCGTGACGGCGGAAGCAGCAGGCGAGCTGCGTGACCGGAGTTCCCACCGAGGAGGCCGAGTATGAAGGTCCTGCATGTGATCACCGGCCTGGGGGTCGGCGGCGCGGAACACCAGCTCCGGTCGATCCTGCAGCACACCCGGCACGAGTCCGACGTGGTGACCCTGTACAACCCGGGGCCGGTCGCGGACATGATCCGGGCCGATGGCGGGTCGGTGCGGGACCTCGGGATGACCAGCAACACGCAGATCTCCGCGCTGTTCCGGCTGCGCCGGCTGATCCGGGCCGGCCGCTACGACGTGGTGCACGCCCACCTGTACCGGTCCCAGATCTACGGGCGGCCCGCGGCCTGGCTGGCCGCCACCCCGGTGATCCTGAGCACCGAGCACTCGATCGGCGAGACGCACCTGGAGCGCAGGCCGATGACACCGGGTGTCCGGGCGCTGTACCTGGGCACCGAGTTCCTGTCCGACATCACGATCGCGGTGTCCCCGGCGGTCCGCGAGCGGCTGCTCAAGTGGGGGGTCCGGGACCGCCGGATGACCGTCATCGCGAACGGCGTGGACATGCAACGGGTCGCGTTCGACGAGCACGCCAGGGACCGGGTCCGGGCCGAGTTCGGCATCGGCGCGGACGTCTACCTGATCGGGGTGCTCGGCCGTCTCGACCCGAACAAGCAGTTCGACATGGTCATCGAGGCGTCGGCGCCGCTGCTCGGCGACGACGTCAAGCTGCTCATCGTGGGCAAGGGCAACGAGCGGGACCACCTGGAGCAGGTCGCCCGCGACCGCGGCGTGGCCGGTCAGGTGATCTTCGCCGGGGAGCGGCACGACGTCGCCGACATGCTGTCCGCGATGGACCTGTTCGTGGCGTCCTCCAAGCAGGAGACGTTCGGCCTGTCCGTGCTGGAAGGGCTGGCCAACGGGCTGCCCGTGCTGTACACCGCCTGCCCGGCCCTGGACGGCCTGGCGGTGACCCGGGCCGGCCAGGTGCCGCAGGCCGCGGCCGGGATACGCGACGCCATGGCGGCCGAACTGGCGGCCGGCCAGCGGCCGCGGATCGCCGAGCCGGCGGTGGAGAAGGAGTACAGCATCGAGGCCGTCACCGCGCGGATTGACGACCTGTACGAGCACCTGGCCGCCCGCCGCCGGTGGCGGACCGTGCTCCGGGCCATGGGGCCGCGGGCGGGGGCGGGGGGATCGCGATGAGGTGCTTCATCACCGGCGCGGCCGGCTTCATCGGCTCGCATCTGGCCGAGGAACTGGTGGCCGCCGGGCACGACGTGACCGGGCTCGACGACCTGAGCACCGGGCGGCTGGACAACCTGCGCCCGGTGGCCGGCCATCCCCGCTTCCGCCTCGTCGAAGGGTCGATCCTGGACGCGGCCACGGTCACTAACCTGGCCAGCGGGGCGGACTGGGTGTTCCACCTGGCCGCCGCGGTGGGCGCGTTCGTCATCCGGGACCGGGCGCTGGACAGCCTGCGGACCAACATCCACGGCACGGAGCACGTGGTGACCGCCGCGCAGGCCAGCGGGGCCCGGCTGCTGGTCGCATCCACCAGCGAGATCTACGGGAAGAACACCAAGATCGGGCTGCGCGAGGACGACGACCGGGTGATCGGCTCGCCGCTCAAGTCGCGGTGGAGCTACGCCGAGGCCAAGGCCATCGACGAGAGCCTGGTCAACTGTTACGTCCGGGAGCGTGGCCTGCGCGCGGTGATCGTCCGGTTCTTCAACACGGTCGGACCGCGGCAGACCGGCCGCTACGGGATGGTCATCCCGCGCTTCGTCCGGCAGGCCCTGGCCGGCCAGCCGCTGACCGTGTTCGGCACTGGCCAGCAGGTGCGCTGCTTCTGCGACGTGCGGGACGTGGTGTCCGCGCTGCCCCGGCTGATCGCTGCCGACCGGGCCTGCGGCCGGGCGGTGAACGTGGGCAGCACCGAGCAGGTCAGCATCGAGGACCTGGCCCGCCGGGTGATCAGGCTGACCAGGTCGGCCAGCGGCATAACCCGGGCCTCCTACCTGGCGGCGTACGGCGCGGGCTACGAGGACCTGGAGCGCCGGGTGCCAGACTGCACCCTCGCCGCCGACCTGGTCGGGTTCGCCGCGACCCGGAACCTGGACGAGATCATCCAGGCGGTCGCGGCCGAGCAGTCATCCGCCCGGCAGGCGGCGGCGTAATCAGGACGACATCGGGCATGAGGGCTTAAAACATGCCGATCACGACAGGGACGGCAGACACGGGGATGGCGGGGGCAGCAAAAACGGCGTACGGCACTGACGGCCGCGCGCCAGACACGCTGCCCGGCCGGTCCCGCCATGCTGGGTCCCGCCATCCCATGGCCGGGCCCGCGTGGCTGGCCGCCGTGCTGGCCCACCGGGACGCGGTGACCGAGGTGTCGCCGTGGATGTACGGCCTGGCCGCGAACGGCCAGATCGAGACGCAGTACCCCACCGGGCAGGCGGCCGCGGTGGCCCGGGACATCGAGCGGCTGCGTGCGGCCGGCCTGCGGCTGGTGCCGTCCATCGCGAACATCACCGATGGCAAGTGGGCCTACCAGCCGGCAGGCCGGATGCTGCATTCACCAGCCCTGATGGCCCGGCAGGTAGCCGCCATCGTGGCCCTGGTGCAACGCCATGACTACGCCGGCGTTGATATTGATTATGAGAACCTGCACGCCGGGGACCGCCAGGCGTTCAGCACGTTCATCCGCGATCTGGCCGCCGCGCTGCACGCGCACGGCAAGCTGCTCTCGGTCGCGGTGTTCGCCAAAACCAGCAACGCGGGCACCGACCCGCGCAACGTGGCCCAGGACTACGCGGCCATCGGCCGGGTCGCCGACCAGGTGCGGCTGATGGGCTACGACTACCACTGGGCCACCTCACCGCCAGGTCCGATCGCCCCGGTCGGCTGGATCCGGGCGGTGCTGCGCTACGCCAAGACGCAGATCCCGGCTAGCAAGATCATCCTTGGCATCCCGCTGTACGGCTACGCCTGGTCCGGCGGGCACGGCACCGCGATCAGCTGGCTGCAGGCGCTCCGGCTGTCCCGGGAGTACCACGCGCCGCCGCGGTACAACGTGACCAGCCAGGCGCCGTGGTTCAGCTATACCGACCGGGCCGGCCACAAGCACACCGTGTGGTTCGAGAACGAGGCCAGCTCGCGGGCCAAGTTCGACCTGGCCCAGGGGGCCGGCATCGCCGGGGTCTACCTGTGGATGTATGGCTATGAGGACGCCGGCACCTGGCCGGCGCTGAGCCAGGTGCTGCCCACCTCCGGGCCGCACGCGCTGAGCACGGCGAAGGCGGTGCCGTGATGCCGTGGTGGGCGCTGGCCGTGCTGATGCTCGGGGCCAACTTCGCGCTGTGGGGGGCGATTGGCCTGATCCGGCTGGGAGAGTCGGCGGTGGCCCGGTGGTCCGCGGCCCGCGCGCTGCGGGCCGCTCCGGCGCCGGCCCAGCTGACCGCGGCCAGTCCCGGAACGAAGGGCAAACCTGGCGACCGGACGCCAGCCCGCCGGGCTAGACCTGCCCCGTCGCTGACCACCAGCGACGTGGCTGTGCTGATCCCGGCGCACAACGAGGCGCTGGTCATCGCGGACAGCCTGGCCGCGATCATGGCCCTGGTGCCAGCCCGGAACGTGCACGTGGTGTCGGACGGGTCCACCGACGACACGGTGGCCATCGCCCGCCGGTCCGGCGCCCTGGTGATCTCCACCCAGGAGAACGTCGGCAAGGCCGGCGCGCTCGAGGAGGCCGTCGCCAGGTTCGGCCTGATCGACCGGTTCCCGGTGGTCATGCTGCTGGACGCGGACACCCGGGTGCTGCCGCACCTGGAGATGAACCCGCCCGGGCTGGTCATCGAGGACTTCAACATGACGTTCGAGGTGTACCAGAAGCGGCTGGGCAAGGTCGGCTTCACGCTGCGCGCGGTGGCGGTCACCCAGGACCCGGACAACCTGCACGACTACATCCGGCAGACCAAGCGGTGGGCGATCGGGCTGTGGCAGACCGTGAAGCGGCACCCGCCGCGGGCCAACCTCTTCACCGCCATGCTGGTCCTGCTGCTGCTCGAACTGATCACCTCCAGCGTGCTGTTCTTCCTGCTCTCGCTGGCGCTGCTGGTGCTGCTGGTCCCGGATCTGGCCGGCCAGGCGCTGTCCTGGCCCGCGTTCGGCGAGCTGCACTTGGCCGTGTCCACCCACCTCACGCTGACCGCGGTGCTGTTCGGCGTGGTGCTCACGGACTTCCTGATCACCTGCGCGGTGGCCGTGCTGGAGCGCCAGCCCCGGCTGCTGCTGCTCGCTGTCTTTTTCCCATTCATGCGCATGCTGGACGCCGCCATCTCGCTGTACTCGGTCTCGGCGGCCTGGTTGTCGGTGTCCAGCGGCCGCTGGAAGAGCCCTGCCCGCCGCCCGGTGGGCCGGGCCACCGCGGCAGCGCTCCCCGCCGCCGGCGTGCCGGCCAGCGGCGCCTACCACGCTGGGACCAGAAATGAGCCGGGCACGCCGGCTCGGGTGGCGGAGGCTAGTCATGTATCTGGGTGAGGATGGGCCAGTGGCCACGGTGCACAGCGAGCTCATGGACCCGGTGCGGATCTTGCTCGTTGATGATCATCTGATGGTCACCGAAGCCCTGGCCTCGCGGCTGTCCGCCGCCATGGACCTGTGGGTGGCCGGCCGGTGCACCACCGCCGATCCGAACCTGCTGGACATCGTGCGCGGACTGCGCCCGGATGTCATCACGATCGAGGTGGAGCCGCTCGGCCCGGCCGCGGGCCAGGTCCTGCAGGGGCTGGTCGCGGCCCGCCCGGAGGCCAAGGTGGTCGTGCTCAGCGCGGACCACAACATCGGGCACGCGGTCGAGGCGGCCCGGGCCGGGGTAGCCGCCTGGGTGGCCAAGGAGCAGGGCGCCGCCGAGCTGGAGACTGTAGTCCGCGGAGTGTGCCAGGGCTACTCGTGGTTCCCGCCGGACATGCTCGGCGCGATCCTGCGCGAACTGCGCGCCGACGTGAGCCGGGCCCGCGAGCACGACGACCTGCTGGACGTGCTCAGCCCGCGGGAGCGGGACGTGCTGCTGTCCATGATGGACGGCAAACGAGGCCGGCAGATCGCCCAGGACCTGCTCATATCCACCGATACGGTGCGCACCCACACGCGGAACATCTTCGCCAAGCTGGACGTGCACAGCCGCCTGGAGGCGGTCCGGGTCGCCCGGGCGGCCGGCCTGCGGCGGCCTGAGGAGCAGGCCGAATGAACAACGGCCGGCCGGTCCGGGTCGCCACGGTGATCACCAGGCTGGACGGCGGCGCGGGCCGGCACGCGCTGCGCGGCGTGCGGGCCATGGACCCGGCCGGCTATGCCATGACGATCATCACCGGCTGCGGCGAGCTGGTGGCCGAGGCCGAAGCGGCCGGCCTGGAGGTCATCGTGGAGCCGTCGCTGCGCGCGCCCATCGCGCCCGGCAGCGACCTGCGCGCGCTGGCCCGGCTGACCGCGCTGCTGCGCCGCCGCGACTTCGACGTGGTGCACACGCACTGCGCCAAGGCGGGCGCGATCGGCCGGCTGGCCGCGCACCGGGCCCGGGTGCCCCGCCTGGTGCACACCTACCACGGCTTCCCGTTCCACGAGTTCCAGGGCGCCGTCCGCCGCCGCGCCTACATTGAGACCGAACGCCGGCTGGGCCGGGTAACCGACGTCGCGCTGTGCGTCGGCACCGGGGTGGCGGTCGAGGCGGTCCGCCGCCGGCTGATCGCCCCGGAACGGGTGCGCACGATCGGGGTGGTCGCCGACGGCGCCGACCAGGCCACCGCGCGGCCGCCACCGGCCCCGGCCCGGCGCCGCCAGGCCCGGGCCGAACTGGGCCTGCCCGCGGACGCCACCGTGGTCGGCGCGGTCGGCCGGCTGACCTACCAGAAGGCACCGGAGGACTTCCTGGCCGCGCTGCGCGCCCTCGGCCGGCCCGGGGTGACCGGGGTCTGGGTCGGCGACGGGGAACTGGCCAGGCCGATGGCGGCCCGGGCGGCCGCCCGGCCGGGGAACAAGCTGGTGCTGGCCGGGCAGCGCAGCAACGTGCCCGACCTGCTGCCCGCGTTCGACGTGTTCGCGCTGCCCAGCCGCTACGAGGGGCTGCCCACCGCGGTGGTCGAGGCGATGGTGTGCGGCATCCCGGTGGTAGCGACCGCGGTCAACGCGGTCGGCGATGTGGTCATACCCGGCGAAACCGGGCTGCTTGTCCCGCCCGGCCGCCCGGAACTGCTGGCCGAGGCGGTCGGGTTCCTGCTCGACTCGCCCGACGCGGCGGCCCGGATGGCGGCCACCGCGCGGGCCCGGCTCGGCACCCGGTTCGGCGAGCAGGCGCTGCGCGGTGCCCTGGTAGCGGCCTACTCCGGTGGGTATGCCGTTGCCTAGGCTGGACATGATTAACTGGTGGTAATGCGGCACGCCGTAACGAATTCGCATCGGACGGTGACAAATCGGGGGTGGGAGGTCGCGGGGTGACGGGCCCGTGACCTGCCAAATCGGGGGTAAGCACTGTGGAACCGTCGTTGGACCGGCGACGGGGCCGTGGGCGCAGGCGGTCTGACGGTCAGGACGCGCTTGCCGTGCGGGGCCTGTTGCATGACCTTGGACATCAGATGACCACACTGTCCTACCTGGTCGAAGCGGTACGCGGGGATGTAGACCTGCCGGAGGACGCGGGTTTCCGGCTGGAACTGCTCTCCCTGGAGATGACCCGGCTGCTGGACGTCATCGCACACGAGATTCCCGGCCGGGAGGACGCGGCCGCGGTCGGCGAGATCAGTCTGCGCGCGCTGGCCGGCCAGGTGACCCAGCTGGCCCGGGTCGCGCACGAGGCCGCCGTAACGCTGCGGCCCGGCCCGGAAGTCAAGGTCAGGGCCAGCCCAGTGCTGCTGTGGCGGGTCCTGACCAACGTGGTGGACAACGCGGCCCGCGCCGCCGGGCAGGCCGGCCGGGTGGAACTCACGGTAGGTATGCTGGCGGGACCGCCACCACAGGCCTTCCTCCAGGTGCAGGACAACGGTCCCGGCTTCGGTCATGGGCCTCCTGGAGCCGCCTCGCTCGGCCTGGGCGTGGTGACTAGGCTGCTCGAATCCTGTAGCGGCAGCATGGAGGTCGAGGCGCCGGCAGGCGGGGGCGTGCTGGTGCGGATCGTGATACCGGCTGAGCCGATCCTGCCCGCCGCCCCGGACCGGCCGCCGGGTAATCAGGTGAGCACATGACCGGACTAGTCATCGGGGATGACCACAGCGTATTCCTGGACGCCATGTCGGCCGTACTGATCCAGCGCGGCTACCAGGTCACGGTGGCGCGCAGCGTGCGGGACACGATCGAGTCGGTGCGCCGCAAGCAGCCCGACGTGTGCCTGATCGACCGGCACTTCGCCGGGGACAGCGGGATCACCGCGATCGGCCCGATGCTCGCGGCCAGCGGCCGGACCAAGATCCTGGTGCTCAGCGCCGACCCGGACACCGAGGGCATCCGGCAGGCGCTGCAGGCCGGGGCGTCCGGCTACCTGCACAAGACCCGGGGCGTGGCCGCACTGACCCGGGCCATCGACCGGGTGCAGCGCGGCGAGGTCGTGGTGGACGTGCCGAAACCGCAGCCAGCCCGGGAGCGGGCCCGGTCCGACGATGCGCGCCGGCTGGCCGCCTTCCTCACCGCCCGGGAGCGGGAATGCCTCAACCTGCTGGTCGAGGGGCTGGACACGTCCGGCATCGCGACCAAACTGGGCGTGTCCGCGGCCACCGTACGCACCCACGTCCAGTCGGTGCTGACCAAACTGGGCGTGCACTCCCGGCTGGAGGCCGCCTCCTACGCGGTCCGCTTTGGGCTGCTCGATGACGTGCCCGGGCTGATCTCCCAGGAGGACGCCGGGTTACCCCCGGGACTGGGATAACCAGCCAGAAGACGGCCGGGCTGGCTGGTGCAGCCTGAGCGGGGACGGTGCGCCAGGCCGGCTGTCCCACCGGTGCTGGCCCACCACGTGCCAGCGTCACCCGCGCTACCGGTACCCGTGCGGACGGCCCGGCACCCCCCTTTGCCTGGCCATCCCCGGGACCTCCGGTCCTGGCGCCCGCCCCCCTCGGGGACTTCGCCCGCTCCCGGCCGTCTTCTGAGTCATCAGGCTAGGCCGGAGCGGGCCGCTGTCACTCGGCCACCGGGGTGAGCCGGGCTACCTCATCGGCATGGTTTCCGGCCGCCCGGCGGGCCGCAGCAGGGTGCCGCGCCATCCGCCGCGCACCGTGCGCACGCTCACCAGCAGCCAGGCGGCGACCAGGCCCAGGTACAGCGCCACCGCGGCCCAGCGGAACGCGTCCGCCCCGGTGTGCCCGGCCAGCGCGATGGTGCCGGTCACGCACGTGCCCGCCGGGAACGTGAATGACCACCAGGTCAGGCTGAACGGAAGCCGCTGCCGGGCGGCCCGGATAGTCAGCGCGGTGGCCAGCGCCGCCCACAGCGCGGCGAAGCCCCACACCGGGACGCCGTAGACCACGCCGAACACCGCGAACGCGGCGGCGTACGGGTGCGGCAGGGCCAGTCCGGCGACGCCGCCGAGCAGGTTGGCTGCGGTGATCGACTGGCCGAGCGGGCCGAGCACGATCCACAGCGTGGGCACCAGGGCGGCCGGGCCGACCGAGTGCTGGACCAGCCGCTGCCAGATCTGCGGGATCAGCACCAGGCTGGCGATCAGGCTCAGCCCGAACATCGCGTAACAGGCCAGCAGCATGGTCAGCCGGGCCTGCCCGGCGGGCAGGTGCGGCACCAGCAGCGCGCCGGTGGCCGCACTGACCATGGGCGGC
The DNA here is from genome assembly GCA_963814645.1 of uncultured Actinomycetes bacterium. GTDB lineage: Bacteria > Actinomycetota > Actinomycetes > Streptosporangiales > Streptosporangiaceae > RYN-230. The sequence goes on from CAWFDX010000002.1 coordinate 392,710, forward strand.
ACCACCGGCATCAGCCAGCCGCCGAACGCCGCGTCCGGGGCGGCGGGCCGCCTGGTGATCATCAGGTACGGCACGGCCACGCTGCTGGCCAGGCCGGTCAGCGTGCCCAGTGGCCAGAGCACCGCGTCGATGGCCAGCGCGGTGTGCGCGCCGATGAGGGCCGGGCCAAGCAGCAGCGCGCCCGCCCCGACGGTGAGCATGGCCATCGGCGGCGCGCCGTAGAACTGCACCATGACCGGGTCGCGGGCATGGCCCAGGGCGGCCTGCCGGTGCCGGGTCCAGTGGATCACCTCGGCCACCGCCAGCACGGCCAGCCAGAGCGCGGCCAGCAGCCAGACCGCGGTGCCGAACACGCGCAGCCCGGGCCAGTGCACTGGGAGCGTCGCGGCGGCGGTGGCCACGATGCCGGTGCCCATCACCGAGGCGAACCAGTTCGGTCCCAGGCTGGCGAACGCGTCGGCCGGGCGGTCCAGGTCGCGCAGTGGGCCGCGCCGGGCCGTGGTCAGGGTGGCCAACGGCGCCGCGGGCCGGGCGGGGATGTCGATGCTCACCACTCCAGCCTCCGGCCGGGCGGCCGCCCCGGGTAGCCGGCTTGTCCCTGCCAACCCACAACTAGTTGTTGTGGCCGGTCTATCGTGGGCAGGGTGCCGCTGAGCCCGCATGTACCGGATCTGACCACCCTGGAGCTGTTCGCCGCGGTGGCCCGGTACGGCAGCATCGGGGCCGCGGCCCGGCACGCCGGGATCAGCCAGCAGGCCGCGTCGGCCCGGCTCCGGGCGATGGAGGCGCAGGTCGGCGCCGTGCTGCTGGACCGTGACCCGCGGGGGTCCCGGCTCACCCCGGCCGGACGGCTGGTGGTGGACTGGGCCGCCCCGCTGCTCACGCTGGCCGGCGAGCTGGACACCGGCATCGCCAGCCTGCGCCGGGCCCGGGACGCCCAGCTCCGGGTGGCGTCCAGCCTGACCGTGGCCGAGCACCTGCTGCCCAGCTGGCTGGTGGCGCTGCGCGGCCAGTACGAGCAGGCCGGCCGGGCCCCGGCCGAGGTGACCCTGGTCGCGGCGAACAGCGAGGCGGTGGCCGCCCTGGTCAGCGAGCGGGACGCGGACCTCGGTTTCGTCGAGGGGCCGGCCCCGCCGCGTGGGCTGCGATCCCGGGTGGTCGCCACCGACCGGCTGGCCGTGGTGGTCCGCCCGGACCACCCGTGGGCGCGCCGGAGGTCGCCGGTCCGCCCGGCCGAGCTGGCCGCCACCCCGCTGGTGGAACGGGAGGAAGGCTCCGGCACCCGGCAGGCGCTGCACGCGGCGCTGACCGGCCGTCTCGGTCCGGGCAGCGAGCTGGCCGCACCCGCGCTGCGGCTGACCACCACCACCGCGATCCGGCAGGCAGTACGGGCCGGGGCCGGGCCCGCGGTGCTCAGCCTGCTCGCGGTGCGGGAGGCGGTCGCGGCCGGCCTGCTGGCCGTGGTCGGCACGGGGGATCTGGACCTGACCCGCCGGCTGCGCGCGGTGTGGGCCGGGCCCGCGCAGCCGCCGGCCGGCCCGGCCCGGGACCTGGTCGAGGTGGCCGCCCGGCTGGGCACGCCGCCCGACCCCAGCTGACCAGCCGCGGGTGCCTCGTCACCGGCCTGCGGGCCGTGATTCACTGCTTGGTAGTAGGGGGTGCGTGACGATGAGCCAGCACAATGGCGCGGCCAAGGTCAAGGCGAGCAAGGACGGCAAGGCCAAGAGCAAGGTCAGGCGGGTGCCGAAGAAGCCCTACGAGGACGAGCTGTACCGGCTGCAGGCGGAACTGGTCAAGGTCCAGGAGTGGGTGCGCGCCGAGGGCGCCCGGATCGTGATCATTTTCGAGGGCCGCGATGCGGCCGGCAAGGGCAGCACGATCAAGCGGGTCACCCAGTACCTGAACCCGCGGGTCGCCAGCATCGCCGCGCTGCCCGCGCCGACCGAGCGGGAACAGACCCAGTGGTACTTCCAGCGCTACGTGGACCACCTGCCGTCCGGCGGCCACATCGTGCTGTTCGACCGGAGCTGGTACAACCGGGCCGGGGTCGAGCACGTGATGGGGTTCTGCACGAAGGAGGAGTACGCCCGGTTCCTGCACCAGTGCCCGATCTTCGAGCGGCTGCTGGTGGAGGACGGCATCCTGCTCCGCAAGTACTGGTTCTCGGTCAGCGACGAGGAGCAGCAGTTGCGGTTCCGGTCCCGGCTGGAAGACCCGATGCGGCGGTGGAAGCTGTCCCCGATGGACCTGGAGTCGGTGACCCGCTGGGAGGACTACAGCCGGGCCAAGGACGAGATGCTGCTGCACACGGACGTGCCGGAGGCACCGTGGTATGTGGTGGAAAGCGACGACAAGCGGCGGGCCCGGATCAACATGATCGCTCACCTGCTGTCCACCATCCCGTATCGCGACGTGCGGCGGCAGCGGCTGGAACTGCCGCCGCGGCCGCCGGCCAAGGGTTACATCCGGGTGCCCAGGGACATACAGACCTACGTCCCGGACCACGCGGCGGCGCTGCGCGGATCGTAAGCTCCCGGCAAGCTCACCCAGCCAGGGGATGACTGGCCGGGGCGCGGCGGGCTAGCATCACTGTCTCTGGTTCCCCGGCTGGAGGGACCTCATGGCAGAAACCACCGACGAGCCGAGCCGGCCCGAGCCGCGCCCGGTTGTCGCGGGCTCTATCTGGGCGCTGGAGCACGCTCAGGACATCGTCACGGTGACCGTGGGCGTCGTGCTGATCGTGCTGGCCGCCACGCTGGCCGTGTCCGGCGTGGTCGGTTTCATCACCGACGTGCAGCACGAGTCGGTGGCCAACGCGTCCATCGTCTTGCTGGACCGGGTGCTGCTGGTGCTGATCCTGGTCGAGATCGTGCACACCGTGGTGCTGTCGCTGCGCGCGCACCGGCTGGCCGCGCAGCCGTTCATCGTGGTCGGGCTGGTCGCAGTGATCCGGCGGATCCTGTTCCTGCTCAGCAACGAGCACACCATCCCCACCGCGGAACTCGCCCTGCTGCTCGCCATGGTGGTCGCATTCGTGATTGCTTACCTGCTAGTCAGCCACTTCGAGCACCCCGAGGCCGAGACGCTACCGGCGGCGGCCCCGGATCGGGAGGATCCAGGGCAGGCCGGGAACACCAGCCCCACTGATAGGGTTGAGGCATAAGGCGGCCGATTGAGCCGTCACTCCCGCGGGCGAGCTGCCCGCGCGGTCGCGTGTGTGAGCAGTCTTTCTTCCAGGTGGGCACGGACTTTGCCGCTGCCCCGGATGCGTTCTCGGCGGCGCGGCCCACGAAGCTTGGATGGAGATTCCTTGCCACACAGTCATGCCCGGCAGCGCCCCGCCCGGTCCACCCGGCCGCGGCCGCCGGCCCGGCCACCGCGGGTGCGGACGGCCCAGGGCCAGCGGCCCGCCCCGGGCCAGCGGTCAGGCCAGGACCGGCGCTCTGAGCTAGACCGGGCGCTGGCCGCGGCCATGGCCGCACCCGCGCCGGAGCCGGTCACGTTCGGTGCGCTGGGGCTGCCCGCGCCGCTGGTCAGCGCGCTGGCCCGGAGCGGCATCGAGCAGCCGTTCGCGATCCAGGCCCGGGCGCTGCCGGACGCGCTGGCCGGCCGGGATGTGCTCGGCCGGGCGCAGACCGGGTCCGGCAAGACGCTCGCGTTCGGCCTGGCCATGCTGACCCGGCTGGCCACCCCGGCGGGCCGGACTGCGCCCCGGCAGCGGACCGCGCCCCGCGCGCTCATCCTGGTGCCGACCAGGGAACTGGCCCGGCAGGTGACCGACGTGCTGCGGCCGCTCGGCAACCCGGTCGGGGTCAGCGTCACCGCGGTGTACGGCGGCGCGCCGATCGGCCGCCAGATCGACCGGCTGCAGCGCGGTGTGGACGTAGTGGTGGCCACGCCCGGGCGGCTGATCGACCTGATGGAGCGGCACGTGTGCACCCTCGGCGCGATCGAGATCACCGTGCTGGACGAGGCTGACCACATGGCCGACCTGGGCTTCCTGCCTGCGGTGACCCAGATCCTGGACGCCACCCCGGCCGGCGGGCAGCGGATGCTGTTCTCCGCCACCCTGGACCGGGACGTGGAGCGGCTGGTCACCCGGTACCTGACCAGCCCGGCGCTGCACGCGGTAGCGCCGGCCAGCGAGCCCGGCGCGGTCGCCGACCACCAGGTGTTCGTGCTGCCCGCCCAGGACAAGCTGGCCATCGCGGCCGAGATCGCGGCCCGGCCGGGCCGCACCCTGTTCTTCGTCCGCACCAAGCACGGCGCGGCCCGGCTGGCCAAGCAGCTCACCCGGGCCGGGGCCGACGCGGCCGCGATCCACGGCAACCTGAACCAGAACCAGCGGCAGCGCGCGCTGGACGGGTTCGCCGCCGGGCAGCCCCGGGTGCTGGTGGCCACCGACGTGGCCGCCCGCGGGCTGGACATCGAGGACGTGGACCTGGTGGTGCACTTCGACCCGCCCAACGACCACAAGGACTACCTGCACCGCTCCGGGCGCACCGCGCGGGCCGGGGCACCCGGCACGGTAGTGGCATTCGTCGATCCGGCCCAGGTCAAGGACGTGGCCCGGCTGCATGACGCGGCCGGCATTACCCCGGTCCGGCACCGGGTCCAGCCCGGGCACCAGGCCGTCCGGGACGTCGCCGAGTCCGGTACGCCGATCCCGGCCCAGCCCACGGTCGCGCTGGCGGCCGCACCCGGTACCGGGTCTTCGTCCCGCACCAGGCCTGCTCCCCGGACGGAGGCGTCCCGGCGTGCCGGGACGGCGGGTCGCGGCGGGCAGCGCCTCCGCCGGCGGCGGGGACAGCGGCCCCGGACGCCGCTGCGAGAGGCTAGCTGACCGGCCCGGTACTGGCGTTCGGCAAAGGAAAGCATTTGCGGTGTACATCGCTGCCCGCATAGGGGCAGTGATGTACACCGCTGATCTGTCTGCGACGGACCTGGAAGGCCGGCGGGACCGGGGTTTACCGACGGTTACCAGGTGATGGCTGGGGTAGGTGTTTCTTGCCCGCGCGGGCCCCGCGTGCGACGATCCTTGGATAGCGACCGTGCAGCCCCTCCTAGGGAGCGCCCGTTGGTTCTGCCCCGAACGCGGTGACCGCAGCACCGGCCCAGGATGCTCGCTTGCGCGGTGAGCAGGTGGCCCGTGACGTCTTCGATGGCCTGCCCGCCCACTACGACCGGCTCGCCTACCTGCTGTCATTCGGCCAGGACCGGCGCTGGCGGCGGGCCGTGGTGGACCGGATCGCGACCGGCCAGCCCGGGCTGGTGCTGGACGTGGCCACCGGGCCGGCCGGGATCGCGCTGGCCATCGCCGGCCGGACCGGCGCGAACGTGGCCGGGGTGGACCTCAACGAGCCGATGCTGCGAGCCCGGCCTGGCCCGGGCCCGGCGGCCCGGCCAGCGCGGCCGGGTCCGGGTGGCCGTGGGCACGGCCGACCGGCTGCCGTTCCCGGACGCCACCTTCGACGCCCTCAGCTTCTCCTACCTGCTCCGCTACGTGGACAACCCGGCCGCCACCGTGGCCGAGATGGCCCGCGTGGTGCGCCCCGGCGGCACCGTGGCCAGCCTGGAGTTCATGATGCCGCCGCAGCCGGGCTGGCGGGCGGCCTGGTGGCTGTACACCCGGCTGGCGCTGCCGCTGGGCGGGCTGCTGACCGGCGGGCCGGCCTGGTACCGGGTCGGCCGCTTCCTCGGGCCGAGCATCTCTACCCACTACCGGCGGTACTCCCTGGACGACCACATCGCGGCCTGGCAGGCGGCCGGGCTGACCGACGTGGGCACCGGCCTGATGAGCCTGGGCGGCGGGCTGATCATGTGGGGCCGCAAGGCCGCGGGACCTGGTTCGTGAGCGCGCGGACGGACAAGGCCAGCAAGACCGCGTTCTACGACATGGGCCGCGGGACCGGCGGGTTCCGGGACTGGCTCACCCTGCTGCACCCGCCGTACACCGTGTGGCACCTGTCCTACGTGGCCATCGGGGCCGCGCTGGTGCCGCACCCGGTGCTGTGGCGGCTGGGCGGCACGCTGCTGGCGTTCTTCCTCGCCGTCGGCATCGGCGCGCACGCGTTCGATGAGCTGAACGGCCGGCCGCTGGGCACCGGCATCAACGGCAAGCTGCTCGCCGGGGTGGCGGTGGTCTCGGTCGTGGCGGCCATGGTGCTCGGCCTGGTCTACGGCGGCTGGCGGATGGTCCCATTCGTGATCGTCGGCGCGATCCTGGTCATCGGGTACAACCTGGAGCTGCTCGGCGGGCTGATGCACAGCGACGTCTGGTTCGGCCTGGCCTGGGGCTCGTTCCCGCTCATCGTCGGCGCGTACGCGCAGCACTGGACGGTGCCGCCGGCCGCGCTGATCGGCGCGGTGTTCGCGTTCTTCCTGTCCATGGGGCAGCGCGCGCTGAGTACCCCGGCGCGGGCGTTGCGCCGCCGGGTCAGCGCGGTGACGGTGCGGGTCACCTGGCGCGACGGCAGCGAGCAGGAACTGGGCCGGGCCGACCTGCTGGCCCCGCTGGAGCGGGCGCTGCGCTACTTCACCTGGGCCACTGGCACGCTGGCTGTGGCCGTGGTGGTGGCCCGGTGACGGCGGGCGAGCCGCCGCCCGCCGGGCGGTTCGACGTGGTGGTGGCGGGCGCCGGGCCGGCCGGCAGCATCGCCGCGCTGGTGCTGGCCCGCGCCGGGGCCCGGGTGGCGCTGGTGGACAAGGCCACCTTCCCGCGCGACAAGGCGTGCGGCGACCTGGTCGGGCCGCGCGGGGTTGGGCTGCTTTCTGACCTGGCGGTAGCGGTCCCGGATGCCGGGCAGGGCGCTGACCTGCTGGCGGTGGGCCCGTCCGGGCACCGGTCCCGGCTGCCTGCGTTTCCCGGCCGCCATTACCCGGGGCACGGCGTGGTGGTGCCGCGGATCGGGCTGGACGACGCGTTGCGGGCGGCCGCGCTGCAGGCCGGCGCGGAGCCGGTGCGGGGCCGGGTCAGCGGGGTGGACCGGGACGGCGGCGGCCCGGCCTCGGACAGCCGGGTACGGGCGCTGCTGACCAATGACGGCCAGCGGCTGGAGGCGGACTGGTTCATCGCCGCGGACGGGGCGCTCAGCCCGGTCGCCCGGCTGGCCGGCCTGCTCGACCCGGACGCGGCGCTGTGGGGCTTCGCGATCCGTGCCTACGTCCCGGCCGAGGTGCCGCTGCCGCTGCTGGTCCTGCTGGACGCGGCTCCGTGGCGGATCTACCCCGGGTACGGCTGGCTGTTCCCGGGGGAGGCCGGGCAGGCCAACGTCGGCATCGGCATCGGGATGGGCACCCGGCGCCGGGCCGCCAGCCTGCGCGCCGACCTGGCCCGGTTCTGTGCGCAGCTGCGCCGCACCGGGGACCTGACCCCGGGCGCGGAGCACGGCGAGGTGACCGGCGGCTGGCTGCGGATGGGCGGCACCGGCACCCCGCCCGCCGCCGGTAACGTGCTGCTGGCCGGGGACGCGGCCGGGCTGATCAACCCGCTGCAAGGCGAGGGCATCGGGCCGGCCATGGTCAGCGCCCGGCTGGCCGCCGAGTGCCTGCTGGGCCCGGCGTCGGCCGGAGCGGCGGCCGCCTACAGCGAGGCGGTGGCGGACACGTTCGGCCGGTACCTGCCGGGGGCCGCCGCGCTGCAGGCGGCCCTGCTGCGCCGGCCGCGGCTGGCCTCCGGCGCGGTGCGGCTGCTGACCGCACCCGGGGTGAGCCGGGTGGTCGCCGGGACCTGGTCGCTGTACTGGAACGGGCTGGTGGACGGGGCCAGCCCGCGGCCGGCCGCGTGGGCCGGCGCGGCGGTACAGCAAGTGGCCTCGCGGCTGGGCAGGCGCTGGCCCGCGGCCCGCCAGCTGGCCGCGGCACCCGGCGAGCCGGCCGCCGCAGAGCTGGGCGAGGCGGAGCCGGGCGAGGCGCCCGCCGCGCCGGAATTCACCCCGCGGGGGTGACGCGCGGCGGTGCGGAGCTGATTGGCTCGTAACCAGGTGGCCGAGGGGGGAGTGGGCCTTGGCCACGGCCGTCGTGCGGGGCGGGGCCGCGGGCGGCGCCCGCGGCCAGGCCGGGACGCAGCCGGGCCGCGCGCCACTGGTGCTCACCGCGCTGATCCTGGTCGCCGCCGTCGCCAACCTGAACCTGACCGTGGCCAACGTCGTGCTGCCCGACATCGGCCGGGGCCTACCCGACGACGCTGGCCCTGATCACCGCGCTATGGTCGGGCCCGCCCCGGACCCGGGCCATCGCGCTGTGGTCCGGCATCGGCGGCGCCATCACCGCGCTCGGCCCGATGCTGGCCGGCCTAGCGCTGCAGCACTTCTGGTGGGGCTCGGCGTTCCTGCTCACTCTCCCGCTCGCGGTGGTGGCCCTGGTCATGGCCGTCCGCTGGGTCCCCGCGCACGTCAACGAGAGCACCGGCCGGGTGGACCACCTGGGCGGCGTGCTGTCCATGATCTTCGTCGCGGCGCTGGTCATCACGATCAACTTCGCGCCGGTACCGGGCGCGGCCGGGCTGGCCCTGGTCACCGGCCTGCTCGCGCTGGCCGCCGGGGCCGGGTTCGTGCTCCGGCAGCGCCGCGCCCGGCCCCCGCTCTACGACCGGCACGTGGCCGGGCGGCGGACCTTCTGGGTGGCCGCGGTCGGCGGCATCATCGTGTTCGGCTCGCTGATGGGGGCGATCTTCGTCGGGCAGCAGTACCTGCAGGACGTGCTGGGCTACTCGGCGCTCGGTAGCAAGATCACCGCCGCGGCGAAGAGTGCGTTCCTGTCCGGGGACCAGTGGGCCTACACGGCTGCCATCGTGGCCGTGCTGCTCGGTGCCGGGCTGGTGTTCTTCCTGTTCCCGCGGCGGGTGGGCGAGGAGCGGCTGCTGGCCCGCTACCGCGCTGAGGACGGTCAGCTCTGCGCGGCGGAGTTGTCCGGCTTGGGGCCGGCCAGCCGCGTGGTCAGCGGCTGCTCGGTGACCGACGACGGGCTGACGAACGTGCTGCCGGACGGCCCGGCCTGCACCGCCATGCCCAGCGCGCTGCCCTTGAGCAGCTGCTGCCAGGACAGGAACCACACGGTGAACCCGTCGTCCCACTTGCCCGCGGCCGGGCTGCCGATGATCGTCACCGGGTCGCCCGGGGTGGCCAGGTTGTAGTACATGGCCGCGTGCTCGGGGGACAGGTTCACGCAGCCGTGGCTGACGTTGGTGTACCCCTGCTCACCCACCGACCACGGCGCGGAGTGCAGGTAGTCGCCGCTGTAGGTGAACCGGACCGCGTCGTTGACCAGTTCGTTGTAGCCGTTGCCGACCATCCGGACCGGGTTGCCTTTTTCCAGCGTGATGTAGGTGCCGTCCACCGTGTCCAGGCCGGGCCGGCCGGTGCTGATCGGCCAGTGCCCCCACAGCTTGCCCTTGTAGTAGACGTTCAGGTAGTGCGTCTTGGTGCTGGCCACCACGATCAGCGACGGCCCGATGTCGAACGTCTGGGTCAGGTCGGCGGTGAAGTAGACGCCCGGTGAGGCTTCCAGTCCGGCCAGGTGCCCGTCGAACGAGACCGTGGTACCAGCGGGCCAGTAGTTCATCGGGCGGAAGTACAGCGTCTGGTTGCCGTCCCAGTACCGCGACCCGGTCACCGGCTTGGAGCTGGTCACCTGCAGCGAGCGCTCCACCGCGGCCCGGTTGGTGACCGGCGAGCTGAACGTCAGCCGGATCGGGATGCCGACGCCGTAGCTCTGCTTGTACCCCTCGAAGATCATCGCGGTGGTGGTGGCGGCCGGGGTCAGCGTGCGGAAGCTGCTGACCGAGGTGACCGTCTTGCCGGCCGAGTTCATCGCGGTGGCGTGCACGGTGTAGCTCCGCGACGGCTGCAGCGCCCAGTCACTCCGCCATACCGTCTTCGCGCTGTTCAGCGAGCCGCTCACCGCGTCGTGCCCGGCGGTCACCGTGACGCTCTGGATCTTGCCTTCGCTGGCCTTGACCACGACGCCCTTGGCTGGGTTGGCCCGCCGCGACCCGTTGGCCGGGGTGACGGACAGCGCGGCACTGGCCGCCGTGACGGCGTGCGCGGACGCCTTGCCAGACGGCTGCCCGGCGGACCCGGTAGCGGACGATGAGCCGCTCGAGCAGGCGGCGACGACCAGGCACGCCCCAGCCGACAGGGCGGCGAGCACGGTCATCCGGCATCTGCGTGTAGTGCCGCCCTGGCCGCCTGACCCCACCCCACGCTGGCCGCGCGTGTTGTCGCTTTCCCGCACCCTGGATCCTCCTAAGCCGCTGCCTGCTGGTGCACCTCGCCTGCCGGGACGCGCTGGGCCCGCTCATGGAGAGCGGTGAGCGGGCCGCCCGGGGGGTGCGGTCCGCTCAGGAAGTGCGCGGGACGTCGTCGTCCGCCGCTTCCGGCCCGGTGCCGACGCCGCCGCCATCACCGGAACCGGGACTGGAACCGGCTGGCGCGCCCAATACTGAGACGTATCCGGCAGGCCGGAAGTTGCCCTCCAAAGGTACCCGTCCCCGGCGATGGCGGAGGAAAACAATGAGCCAGCCAACGGCGGTGCCCACGACCACGGCGGTGGCCGCCCAGGGCAGGTAGTCGCCCAGCCGGTCGTAGGGGGTCCGCACGCTGGCCGAAGGCAGCCCGATGCGCAGCACGATCACCCCGCGGTGCGCCGAGGTCATCACGGCCAGCAGCCGTCCCCGTGTGTCGAAGGCCACAGTGTCCCCGGTCAGCGCGGCCTGCACCACCGGCCGGCCGGTTTCCGCGGCGCGTACCGCGCTGAGCGAGGCATGCTGGGCCGGCGCCCAGCTGTCCTGGAACGTCGAGTCCGAGGTCTGGTAGACGATCAGCTGGGCGCCCAGGTCGGCATCCACCCGGGACATGTCCGGGAACGCCGACTCGAAGCAGATCAGCACGCCGATCGGCAGCGGCCGCCCGGCCCGGTCCACCGCGTGGATCAGGTGCGCGCCGTCGCCCGGGATCATGTTGCTCGGCGCCGCCTTGCTGATGCTGGTCAGCCAGCCGAGCGCGCCGCGGAACGGGATGTACTCGCCGAACGGGACCAGCCGCGTCTTCACATACGACCCCAGCACGCCGTGCGGGCCGATCAGCAGCGCCACCTTGGACTCGCCGCCGCTAGGCAGCGCCGAGTCCTGGTTGACCAGGATCTCCGCGCCGGTCCTGGCGGCCAGCGCCTCGATCCGGTGGAGCAGGCCGGTGTCGGCGCGCTCGATGTCGTAGCCGACGCTGCTCTCCCCCCAGACGATCAGGTCAGGGCGGGCCGCGCCCAGCCCCTCGGACAGCCGCAGGCTGGCGTTCACCCGGCTGGCCCGGCTGGGCTGGCTGCCCTGCTGCACCAGGGCCACCGTGACGTGCCGGACGGCAGTCGCGGCGGGGGTCAGCGCGAACACCACCGGCCCGGCGGCCAGCGCCACCGCCACCCCGGCCGCGCCGGCCAGCCGCACCAGGTTCCGCCGTGCGAGCAGCAGGATCACGATGCCGGTGTTGGCCGCCACCAGCGCGAAGCTGATCAGCCAGACCCCGCCCACCGAGGCCAGCGCGAGCACCACTGGGTGCTGCCACTGGCTGGTGCCGAGCACCGCCCACGGGCCGCCGAAGCCCTGCCAGGACCGGGCCCACTCGGTGAACAGCCAGTAGCTGGGCAGCACGGCCAGCGCGGCGCTGGCCCGGCCCGGGGTGAGCGGGGCGCGGAGCAGCCGCCAGGTCGCATACCCGAACCCGGTCCACAGCGCGCCGAACACGATGCCCACCAGCAGCAGGCCGGGGCCGATGTTCGGGGCCAGCCAGTACAGCGCGGCCAGCAGGAAGCCGGCCCCGAGCCACCAGGCGCGGACCGCCGCCTCCCAGCCGGTGGCCGCGCCCCGGATGATCAGCAGCCCGGGCACCAGCCCACACCAGCCGAGAAGCTCCAGGTTCAGCGCGGGGAAGGCGAGGATGGGCAGCGCGCCAGCGGCCAGCGCCGCGTACCGGTAAGGCTGGGCGAGGGCGCGCCACAGTCGATGGCGCCTGGTGGCCATGCCTCAATTGTGGGCCGTGCCGCCACCGGCCGGTGCCGCGGACTCGCCAGCCGGGGCTGCGGACTCGCCGCCAGCTAGTGCCGTGGACCGCTGGCCCGCGCGCCGGTCCCGCACGGTCAGCCCGGTGGCCAGGGCCAGCGCGGCGATGGCCAGCCCAGTGAGCACCGCTTCCGGCCAGCCACCCAGCCGGTCGGCCAGGGTCAGCCCGGTGCGCAGCGGCACCCGTGCCTCCAGTTCGGCCCGCTGCCACAGCCCGCTGCGGGCCAGCACCGCCCCAGCCGGGCTGACGATCGCGCTCTCCCCGGTGGTGGACGCGTACACCACCGCGCGGTTCGATGTGATCGCCTGGATCCGGGCCATGGCCACCTGCTGGGTCGACTCGCCGGACTGGCCGTCCACCTCGAACGTCGCGTCGTTGGACTGCACCGCGAGCAGGTTGGCGCCCGCCGTCACCTCGGAGCGGACCAGACCGTCGAACCCCACCTCGTAGCAGATCACGTCGCCCAGCCTGATCGCGCCGAGGCCGCGGTGGAACACCACCGCCTTGTCGCCGGCGGTGAAGTTGACCGGCTGCAGGTTGACCAGCGAGGTGATGTGCTTGAGCAGGCTGCGGAACGGGATGGACTCGCCGAACGGCACCAGCTTCCGCTTCACGTAGGTGGCGACCGGGCCGTGGCCGGGCAGCCACAGCTGGCCGGTGTTCCGCAGCGGGTTCTCCAGCAGCGCGCCGACCAGCACCGGCCGGTCGATGGTGCGCACCGCGGACGCGATCGTGGCGTAGATCGGCGGATACAGCGAGGGATCCAGGTCGGTCGAGTTCTCCGGCCAGATGACCAGGTCCGGGGCGGGGCGGGCGCCCGCGGCGACCTGCGCGGCCAGCGCCTCGGTGGCGGCCGCGTGGTTCTGCGTGACGGTGGTCGCGCGGAGCAGGTCCGGGATGCTCCTGGCGTGCGGCACGTCGCCCTGGATGGCCGCGACCACGGCGCTCCGCTCACCCGGGGCCGCCTGGTCAACCGGCAGCAGCGCACCGCCCAGAGCCAGCGCGAACGCCCCGGCCACGGCCAGTCCGGCCGGGATGAGGCCCCGCGGCCGGGCCCGCCGGGCGAGGACGGCCAGCACCGCCCAGGCCAGCGTCGCGCCGGCCAGCGCGACCAGGAAGGACAGCAGCGGCGGCCCGCCGATGGCGGCCCAGTGCGCGGTGGGCGACCCGGACTGGCTCATCGCCAGCCGGCCCCACGGGAACGCGTACGGCCAGCGGGCCCGCATCGCCTCCGCCGCTACCCACCAGCAGGCCACCGCGACCGGCCAGCCGGGCAGCCGGAGCAGCAGCCGCTGGCCGATGCAGAGCAGCCCGAAGATGACCGCCTCGGCGATGGCCAGCGCGGCCCACGCGTACCAGGCCACGTTGATCAGCCAGGACAGCAGCGGTACGAAGAACGCGACGCCGAAGACCAGCCCGATGCCGAACGAGGCCCGAAACCGCTGCCGGTACAGGGTGAGCGCCAGCACGGCCGGCCCGGCGAAGGCCAGCGGCCACACCCCGACCGGCGGGAACGCCCCGGCCAGGGCCAGCCCGCCCGCCGCCGCGGCGGGCAGCGCCCAGCGCAGCGGCAGTGCGCCCGGCGGCCCCGCGGGCTGCCGGGCCGCCGCGGCGGCCGGCTGGCCCGCGGGGGCCATCCGGGCACTCCCCTCCGGGACGAGCTGCATAGGCCCGAGCGTAGCCGGATCCCCCAGCTCCCAGCAGCACACCTTTCTTACCGAACGCCAGTGCCCGGCTGATCTGCCCCGCCCCGCCAGTGTTTGCGGTGCCCGGTGGCCGGCCTGATCTGCCCCGGCTGGCCGGTGTTGCGGTGCCTGGTGGCCGGCCTGATCTGCCCCGCCTCACCAGTGTTTGCGGTGCCCGGTGGCCGGGCTGGTCCGCCCCACCCGCATGAGTCGGCCCCGGTAGCGCGGCTCCTCTACCCAGCCTGCCGAGGTTGGCGCTTCCCGGTAGCCTGCGGGGGACGGATGGGGAGGTACGGGGTTGAGCCGCCGCGGCTGGGTGCTGTTCACGGCGATGAGCCTGATCTGGGGTGTGCCGTACCTGCTCATCAAGGTCGTGGATGACGCCGGGGTCCCGGTGCCCGTGCTGGTGCTGACCCGGGTGGCGGGCGGCGCGGTCATCCTGCTGCCGATCGCGCTGCGCCGCGGCGAACTCGGCGTGCTCCGCCCGCACTGGCGCTGGCTGGCCATCTTCGCCTGCGTGGAGATCATCCTGCCCTGGCTGTTCCTCTCCCAGGCCGAGCGCAGGCTGTCCAGCTCGATGGGCGGGCTGCTTATCGCGTCGGTGCCGATCATCGGGGTGGTGCTGGCCCGGCTCACCGGCGGCACCGAGCGGCTGACCCCGCTGCGCTGGGCCGGGCTGCTCGGCGGGCTGGCGGGCGTGGCGCTGCTGGCCGGCCCGGGCGCACTGGGCGGCAACCTGGGCTCGGTCGTGCTGGTCCTGCTCACCGCGGTGGGCTATGCCACCGGCCCGCTGATCGCCAGCCGCAAGCTGGCCGGCCTGCCCGGGCTCGGCATGACCGCCGTCTGCCTCGGCTTCGCCGCCGTGGTCTACGCCCCCGCCGCGGCGCTGACCTGGCCGTCTACCGTCCCGTCAGCCAAGGTCCTGGCCAGCCTGGCCGGGCTGGCGGTGATCTGCACGGCGCTCGCCTTCGTGCTGTTCTTCCAGTTGATCGCCGAGGTCGGCCCGGCCCGGGCCACCGTGATCACCTACGTCAACCCGGCCGTGGCGGTCGCGCTCGGCGTCGGTGTCCTCGGCGAGCCGCTGACCCCGGAGATCATCGCCGCGTTCGGGCTCATCCTGGCCGGGTCGGTGCTGGCCACCCAGTCCGGCCGGACCGCCGCGCGGCCTGGCGACGCGCGGCCCGATACCCCGCTGGCCGATAGCTCGCTGCCCGCTGACCCGGTGGCTCCCGGGGAGGCGGACGAGCCGGGCACCTCGTCCCCGGCCGCCGCCCGCCCGTGACCGTCACCGGCCGCCGCCCGCCCCCGAGGAGCCCTGGCTCATGACCCCCGGGGAGCAGCTGGCCGCGCTGCTGTCCCAGCCCGGTGCCGACCTGCTGGCCCGGCTGGGCCAGCAGTCACTGTCCCCAGCCGGGGCGCTGCGGCTGGGCACCGATCTGCGCGCGGACTACCCGGCCGAACTCGTCGCCGCCGCACTGGCCCAGCATGAGCTGCGGATCGCGGCCCAGGCCAAGTTCAGCCGGGCCATGCGGATGTTCTTCACCCGGGACGGCCTGGAGCAGGCGTCCGGCGAAGTGGTGGCCCAGCACCGCCGCGGCCGCTACCCGGCGGGCGGGCAGCTGGGCGACCTGTGCTGCGGCATCGGCGGTGACCTGATCGCGCTGGCCGATGGGCACCAGGCCCGCGCGGTGGACGCCGACCCGGTGCACCTGCGGATGGCCGAGGCCAACGCGGCGGTCTATGGCGTGGCCGGCCAGGTCCGGTTCGAGCATCGCGACGTCCGGGACACCGACCTGAGCGGCGTGACGGGGGCGTTCATCGACCCGGCCCGGCGGACCGGCCGGGGCCGGCTCCGGCCCGGCGACAGCGAGCCGCCGCTGGCTTGGTGCCTGGACCTGGCCAGCCAGGTCAGCCAGCTCGGCATCAAGGCCGCGCCGGGGATCCCGCGGGAGCTGGTGCCGCCGGGCTGGGAGACGGAGTTCATCGCGGTCGGCCGCGAGCTGAAGGAAGCCGCGCTGTGGTCGCCCGCGCTGGCCCGGTCGGCGACCCGGGCGACGATCCTGCCCGGCGGCCATACCCTCACCCCGAAGCCCGGCCCGCCCGTCCCGGTGGCCCCGCCCGGCCCGTACCTGCTCGACCCGAACCCGGCCGTCACCCGGGCCGGCCTGGTGGCCGAGCTGGCCCGGGCGGCCGGCGGCTGGCAGATCGACGAGCAGATCGCGTTCCTGTGCACCGGCCAGCCGGTGCGCACCCCGTTCGCCCGCACTCTCCAGGTGCTCGATTCCGGCCGGTGGCATCAGCGCGAGCTGTCCGCCCGGCTGCGCGCACTGGGCATTGGCTCGGTGGACATCCGCCGCCGCGGCCTGGCCGGCGACGTGGCCCAGATCCGGCGGCAGCTCAAGCTGTCCGGCCCGCACCGGGCCACCCTGATCATGACCCGTGCCGAGGACCGTCCCTGGGCCCTGATCTGCCAGGACCTCCCGCTCGCCCCGGCAGCTGCTGACGCACCCCTCCCGGCCGCCGGCCGCATCGATCCTCCCCACCGCCAACCGCATCGATGAAACACCCAGATGGTCCTGGCCACATGAATGAATCAGTCATGCGGTCCTTGGGCTGCCTCCGGGGCGGTGGCTGAAAGGTTGGTGCGGTTGGGCGGTCGGGGTTGGGCCGCCCGGCGGCGGGGGTTGGGCCCGCCGGACGGCGGGGGAGGCCGTGCGGGCCTGCGATACCGGCTGTGCCCACTAGACTCGCGCAGGTGATTGACCTCAAAGCCGCGCGCCAGGAACCGGACCGGTACCGCACCGCACTGGCCCGGCGTGGCGCGGCCGATGACTTCGACGCCCTGCTCGCCGCCGACCAGCGGTGGCGCGAGCTGACCGAGCGGGCCGAGACGCTCCGCGCGGCCCAGAAGCGCTCCTCCAAGGGCGCGCCGCCCAGCCCGGAAGAGATCGCCGAGCTGCGCCAGCTGCGCAAGGAACTGGACGCGGCCGAGGCCGAGCAGGCCGAGGCCGACCAGGTCCGGCAGGCGCTGCTGGCCCAGATCCCGAACCTGCCCGACCCGACCGCCGCGGACGGCATGTCCGAGGAGGACTCGGTCGCCATCCGCACCTGGGGCGAGCAGCCGTCGCTGCGCTTCCCGGTCAAGGACGCCGCCGACCTGGGCTCGGCCCGCGGCTGGATCGACATGGCCCGGGGCGCCCGGCTGTCCGGGTCCCGGTTCGCCTACCGGATCGGCGACGTGGCCGTCACCGAGCAGGCGCTGTACCGGTTCGTGCTGGACCGGCTGGCCAGCAAGGGGTTCCTCACCGTGCTGCCGCCGGTGCTGGTCGGCGAGCGGGCCATGTACGGCACCGGCTTCCTGCCCACCGAGGAATCCAACCTGTACCACCTGGAACGCGACGACCTGTACCTGACCGGCACGTCGGAGGTGGCGCTGGCCGGCATCCACACCGATGAGCGGCTGGAGGAGAGCGAACTGCCGGCCAAGTACGCCGCGTTCAGCACCAACTTCCGCCGCGAGGCCGGGGCGGCGGGCAAGGACACCAAGGGCATGTTCCGGGTGCATCAGTTCGACAAGGTCGAGATGTACGTCTACTGCGTGCCCGAGCAGTCGGCTGAGTTCCACGAGCAGCTGCTGGCCCACGAAGAGGAGATCGTCCAGGCGCTGGGCCTGCCCTACCGGGTAATGAACATCGCGGTCGGGGACCTGGGCGCGCCCGCCGCGAAGAAGTACGACATCGAGGCCTGGTTCCCGGCGCAGCAGCGGTACCGGGAGATCACCTCCTGCTCGAACACCACCGATTACCAGGCCCGGCGGCTGAACATCCGGTTCCGCCGGGACGGCAGGCTGGAGTTTGCGCACACCCTGAACGGGACCGGGGCCACCGCCCGGTCACTGCTGTCCATCATGGAGAACTTCCAGGACGAGCGGGGCACCGTGGCCGTGCCCGAGGTGCTGCAGCGCTACGGCGCGCCCGCCACCATCGGCACCCCGCCCGAGGACTAACCCAGCGCGCCCCTGATGCGGTAAGCGGATCCGCCGGGCGCGCGTGGCCGGGGGGCGCGGTGCGGGTTGCCCGGCCAAGCGTGCCCGGGTACCCAGAATCACCGGAAATTCACCTCTTGATCGCGATTGCGACATGGGCTACGTTCATCGCAAACACGAACAGATCATGATCCAACAGAATCCAACGTGAGAGCGTTAACAAGGATCTGCCGCACCCCAGCGGACCGCCTGGAAAGCGGTACGAAACGGTGGATCCCGCACCAGAAAGCCAGGGCTCCGGAGTAGGCGAAGACAAACGATTTCGAGGGCTCGCGGCCACGTATGGCCGCGCCCCGTAACAGGCAGGTAACTGCCAGGTGATCATGACTGGTCTGGACGAAAGGGGCGTGATCGAGTGAGTAAGAAAAAGTTCAGCCTGGTAAGAGTGTGTGCGGTCGCCTCAGCAGCCGCTTTAGTCCTAGCCGCGTGCAGCAGCGGGGGCTCCTCCACCAGTCAGAAGGGGGCGCATCAGAAAGTCACCCTCACCTGGTGGACGTGGACCGCTAACCCGAAGGACGTCATCTCGAATTTCGAGAAGAAATACCCCTGGATCACCATCAAGCCGCCGCCGTCCTATGGTTCCGGCGGCACGTTCTACGCCAAGCTCACTACCGCCCTGGCGGCCGGTAACGGCCCGGACGTGACTCAGGTCGAGCTGGACCATCTGCCGCAGTTCACCCAGGCGCACGACCTGGTGAACATCGCCCAGTATGACGCCAAGTACAAGAGCGATTACCCGTCCTGGGTGTGGAGTCAGGTCACCCAGGGCAGCAACCTGTACGCGATGCCCGAGGACATCGGCCCAATGGGCCTGATGTACCAGCCCAGCGTGCTGAAGAAGTACAACCTGCCGGTGCCGACCACCTGGGCGACCTACGCCTCGGACGCGGTCGCGCTGCACAAAAAGGACCCGTCTCAGTACCTGACCTACTTCCCGGTCAACGACGGGGACTACCTGGAGGCGCTGTTCTGGCAGGCCGGCGCCCGGCCGTACCAGTTGCTGCCCAACGGCACCTGGAAGATCGACGTAGACGGGCCGATCGAGCAGCAGGTGCTGAACTACTGGGGCAAGCTGGTCGATGAGAAGGCCATCGCGGTGGACAACGACTTCACCGCGGACTGGGGCCACCACATCGCCAACGACGAATACGTCTCCTACGTGGGCGCCGCCTGGGGGCCCACCTACGAGGTGGACACCTACCTGACCAAGTCGCACCCGCAGACCTACACGGTCGGTGCGCTGCCGCAGTGGACCGCGGGCGCGCACGCCGACGCCAACTGGGGCGGCTCGACCAACGCCGTCACCAAGGACGCGCCGGGCAACCTGGTCGCGGACGCGGCGCTGTTCGCGGCCTACATCAACACCTCGCCGAGCGGCCTGACCGTGGACGAGAAGCCCGCGACCACCAGCGGCGGTGGGCGCGGCCTGTTCCCGGCCGACGTCAACCGCTCGTCGGTGTCTGCGTTCAACGCACCCGTGCCCGACTTCACCGGCAACGTCAACCAGGAGTTCTCCAGCCTGTCCGCGAACGTGCCGACGAACTTCGAGTGGAGTCCGTGGGACACCGAGTTCGGCACGTACGTGACCTCGCAGTTGCCGGCGGCTGCGGCCGGCAAGGAGAGCTGGACCAAGGCGCTCCAGGTCACCGAGCAGCAGATGCTGAACTACGCCAAGACGGCCGGCTACCAGGTCGAGGGATAACCGCAGCCAGTGGCCTGCCGGGCGAAACATGCCCGGCAGGCCACTCCGGCACTCCATGGAAGGGGGATGAGCGGTGACCGTAGCCGGAAAGCCGGACGTCAGCCGGGCAGCCCAGCCGGCCGGGGTGGCCCGCCCGGGCCGCCCCGGCCGGCCGAGCCGGGCCGCCGCGGCGCAGCGCCGGGCCGGGGCTGGGATGACCGCCCCGTTCCTGGCCCTGTTCGCGGTGTTCTTCGTCGCGCCGCTGGTCTACTCGATCTGGCTCAGCCTGAAGGCCGGCGGCACCGGCCAGTTCGCCGGCCTGCTCAACTACCGCTCGGTCATCAGCAACAGCGAGTACTGGGGCGGCGTCCAGCGGATGATCTACTTCGGGGTCATCCAGGTGACCGCGATGATCGGGCTGGCCATCGCGCTGGCCCTGTTCCTGGACAGCGCGTACTGCAAGGGCCGGAAGTTCTTCGCCCTGGTGTACTTCCTGCCCTACGCCGTGCCCGGCGTGATCGCCGCGATCATGTGGGCGTTCCTGCTCGAACCCGATCTCAACGGCGCGCTGAACATTCCGCACAAGCTCGGCCTGGCCAGCGGCCCAGTCGATCCACTGGACTACCGGCTGGCGCTCTACGCGATCATGCTGATCGTCACCTGGGAGTTCGCCGGGTACAACATGACGATCCTGCTGACCAGCCTGACCAGCGTGCAACGGCAGGTCATTGAGGCAGCCCGGATCGACGGCTGCTCGGAACTGGCGATCGCGCTGCGGGTCAAGTTCCCGCTGATCCGCCGGACCGTGCTGTTCACCGTGATCCTGTCCATCATCGGCACCCTGCAGCTGTTCAACGAGCCGGTCCTGCTCAACTACATCGCGGAGACCAGCAACAGCCTGACCCCGAACCAGATCATCTACAACACCGCGTACCAGTTCGGCAACGAGTCGCTGGCCGCGGCCCAGTCGATCGTGCTGGCCGTGATCACGATCGTGGCCACCGTGACGTTCTACGGCATCATCCGGCGGCGCAGTGACCCGCTGGCCGGGACGAGGAGGTACTCCTGATGAGCGCCGCCCAGACGCTCCGTCCACAGCGGGCGGGCCGCCCGCTGCTGGCCCGCCGGATCAAGATCACCGTGGGCACCGCGCTGCTCCTGCTGGCCGCCGTGTACGTGCTGGTCCCGGTGTACTGGCTGCTGATCGCGTCGACCAAGAGCAGCGGCCAGCTGTTCAGCACCCCGACGTTCCTGCCGCCCAGCCACCTGTCGCTGGGCAGCAATCTCAGTTCGCTGCTGAACTACGGCGGCGGCGAGTACAAGGACTGGTTCGTCAACTCAATCGTGTACGCGACCGTCACCGCGGCGCTGGCCACCGGGGTAGCCACGCTGTGCGGGTATGGCCTGGCCAAGTACCGGTTCCGCATGCGGCGGACGGTGTTCGGCCTGGTCGTCGGCTCGCTGATGGTGCCGGCCACCGCGCTGGTGGTGCCGATCTTCATGCTGGAGACCTACCTGCACCTGAACAACACCTATCAGGGCGTCATCCTGCCGCTGGCCGTCTACCCGTTCGGCGTGTACTTCATGGCCATTTACTCGCTGGACGCGGTGCCGGACACGCTGCTCGACGCGTCGCGCATCGACGGCGCGGGTGAGCTGAACATCTTCTGGCGGGTGGCCCGGCCGATCCTGATGCCCGGCATGGTCACCCTGTTCCTGCTGTCGTTCATCGGCACCTGGAACAACTTCTTCCTGCCGCTGGTGCTGCTCGGCGACACCAGCAAGTTCCCGCTGACCGTCGGGCTGTCCGGCTGGGCCAGCGACCTGCACCAGGCCGGCACCGGGCAGCCGCTCTACCCGGAGGTGCTGCTCGGCTCGCTGATCTCGGTGCTGCCGATGCTCATCCTGTTCCCGTTCCTGCAGAAGTACGTGGCCCGCGGGCTGACGTTCGGCGCGATCGCGGGCGACTGAACCCCAACCACTGAGTACGAGGAGGCACGACCGGATGGCGTCATCCTGGGCGCGGGGCAGCTGGCCGCCGCCGCACATCCTCTACGGCGGAGACTACAACCCGGAGCAGTGGCCGCCCGAGGTGTGGCGCGAGGACGTCAAGCTGATGACCGAGGCCGGGGTGAACCTGGCCACGGTCGGGGTGTTCTCTTGGGCCTGGCTGGAACCGGCGCCCGGCGAGTTCGACTTCGGCTGGCTGCGCGAGGTGCTCGACCTGCTGCACGGCGGCGGCATCGACGTGGCGCTGGCCACGCCGACCGCGAGCCCGCCGCCCTGGCTGTCGGCCCGTCACCCGGAGATGCTGCCGGTCACCGCGGCTGGCGTGCGCTACTCGCACGGCAGCCGGCAGCACTTCTGCGTGCACAGCCCGGCCTACCGGCGGCACGCGCTGCGCATTACCGAGCGGCTGGCCCGCGAGCTGGGCGACCACCCGGCGGTCCGGCTGTGGCACCTGCACAACGAGTACGCCTGCCACATCCCCGCCTGTTACTGCGATATCTCGGCGGCCGCGTTCCGTGACTGGTTGCGCCGCCGCTACGGCAGCACGGACGCGCTGAACGAGGCCTGGGGCGCCGCGTTCTGGAGCCAGCGGTACCAGGACTTCGCCGAGGTGCTGCCGCCCCGGGTCACCCCGACGCACCCGAACCCGGCCCAGCAGCTCGACTACCAGCGCTTCATGAACGACTCCTACCTGGCGGAATTCACCGAGGAACGCGATCTGGTCCGGGCTATCACCCCCGGCCTGCCGGTCACCACCAACTTCATGGGCTTGTTCAAGCCGCTGGACTATTTCGAGTGGGCCGCCGCCGAGGACGTGTGCAGCACGGACAACTACCCGGACCCGGCCGACCCGGCCAGCCCGATGCTCACCGCCATGCATTACGACCTGATCCGCTCGGTCAAGAAGGGCACCCCGTGGCTGGTGATGGAGCAGACCACGCTGCGGGTCAACTGGCGCCCGGTCAACTCGGCCAAGCCGCCCGGCGAGATGCGCAAGGTCTGCTACCAGGCGCTGGCCCGGGACGCGGCCGGCCTGCTGTTCTTCCAGTGGCGCGCGGCGCGGGCGGGCGCGGAAAAGTTCCACAGCGCGATGCTGCCGCACGCCGGTACCGGCTCCCCCATCTGGCCCGAGGTGACCAGGCTGGGCGCCGAACTGCCACCCCTTTCTGAATTGAACGCCAGCCGCGTGGCCAGTGCCGTGGCCATCGCGTTCTCCTGGCCTAACTGGTGGGCCCTGGAGCTGGGCTCGAAGCCGTCGGCCGAGATCCAGATGCTGAGCCAGCTCCGCTGGATGTACCGCCCGGTGTGGGAGGCCGCCGTCACCGCGGACTTCGTCCGGCCCGATGCGAACCTGTCCGGCTACCCGCTGCTCCTGGTGCCCAGCCTGTACCTGCTGACCGAGGCCGAGGCAAGCTACATATGTAGCTTTGTGCGGTCCGGCGGGACGGCGGTCATCTCGTTCTGGTCCGGGATCGTGAACGAGTCCGAGCAGGTCTACCTGGGCAGCTACGGCGGCCCGCTGGGTGAGCTCTTCGGCGGCGCGGTGCTCGACGTGGCCCCGCTGCAGCCCGCTGAGACGGTCGAACTGGCCTGGGCGGACGGGCGGCGCGGCACCGCCACGCACTGGCAGGACATCATCGAGCCGGCCGGCGGCGCGGTGCTGGCCCGGTACGCGTCCGGGCCGTGGGCCGGCCGCCCGGCCGTGCTGGACCACCGCTACGGCCAGGGCCGGGTCATCTACCTGGGCACCCGGCTGGACCGCGCGGATATGCGCGAGCTGATCGGCCCGCTGCTGGGCGGGCAGCCGTCCCTGCCCAGCGGCATCGAGCGGGTGGTCCGCACGGCCGGCCCAGTCAGCTACGAATTCCTGCTCAACCACTCCGGCGCCCCGGTGCAAGTGTCGGCTGCGCCCGGCGGAACCGACCTGCTCACCGGCACCCCAGTCGCCGGGCAACTCGACCTACCTCCGGCCGGTGTCGCCATCGTCCGCCGGGAATCGTGATCAACCGATTAGTGCTGCCAGGGCAACAGCAATCGGTTGATCACGAACTGGGGGTGGAGCCGAGGGCGGCGGTGAGGACGGTGAGCAGGGTGGTGCCGTTGGGGGAGCCGAGGCCGGTGCACGCGTCCCAGCCCGGTCCGGCCGGGTAGGCGCCGTTGTTGCCGCTGGTGATGTCCTGGAACCCGGCGGCGGCGGTGCCCGCCGTAACGCCCGCGTACAGCAGCGGCTGGAGCAGGCCAAACGGCTTGCCGGTGGACTGGGTCATGCGGCAGATCAGCGCCGCCCACAGCGGGGCAACCGCGCTGGTCCCGCCGACCACTATCGACTGCCCGTCCACCAGCACCTGGTAGCCGGTCTGCGGGTCGGCGCAGCCGGCCACGTCGGGCACGCCGCGGCCGGGCGCGGTGCCGGCCGGCGAGCCGGCCCGGGCCGGCACCCCGGCCGACGCCTGCCAGGACGGCAGCGGGAACGTGTCGCTCACCCCGCCGCCGGTGGCGCCGTGACCGGCCCCGTCGTTCCATACCGTCTCTGAGCTGATCACCCCAGCGGCCCCGTGCAGGGCGGTCCCGCCGCAGGCCAGCGCGTGCGGGCTGGACGCCGGGAAGTCGGTGTGCGGCTGGCCGTCGGATACCGCGTCGCTGCTGCCGTTGTCCCCGGCCGCGACGCACACCGTGATGCCCAGCGCGGCCGCATCGGCCATCGCCTCGTCCAGCGCGGTCCGGCCCTGCGCGGTCCACGCGTCCTCGGACTGGCCCCAGCTGATGCTGATCGCGGTCGGCGTCGGGCTGGCGTGCACCGCGGTGGTCACCGCGTCCACGAAGCCCTGGTCGGTGTTGGGCGCGAAGTACACCACCTGGGCCGCGCCCGGCGCGACCGAGCCGGCCACCTCGATGTCCAGCAGGACCTCGCCATCCGCCCCGTTCGGGTCCTGGCCGGCCGCGTTGACCGCGCCGTCTACGCTGGCCGCGGTGACCGAGGGCACCGGCAGGTCCAGCCCGCCGAAGTAGGAGTCCAGGTCGCTGCTGCCGAACCCGCCGCCCAGCTCGATGATGGCCAGCGTGTGCCCGGTCCCGTCGGTGCCGGCCGGGAACTTGTACAGCACAGCCACCTGCGGCGGCGTATAAGATACCGGGGCCGCGGCCGGCGCCGCCGCCCCCGTCCCGGCCGCCTCGGCCGTGGCGCTGGGCGCCCGGCGGAAGTGCGGTTGGGCCTGCGGCCGGTCGTCCAGGCCGAGCACGGCCAGCACGATCCCGTTCAGCTCGGCCGGGATGCGCAGCTCACCCTGGCGGTACCGGTGCTCGGTCAGCTGATCCGAGCCCGGCGCCGTGCTGCGCACCAGGCTCAGCTGGGCGCCGAACGTTTCACTCAGCGCGGCCAGCGAGCCCTCGACCTTGACCTGCCGGGCACCCGGGTCGGCCTCGGTGACCTGCAGGCCATGCGGGGCCAGCACGATGCGCAGGAAGTCGATGTCGGCCGGGTCGGTGCCGTGCTGCTCGGCCAGCTGGTCGCGGGTCACCGTCTCGGGTGTGTCGACCAGGTCCCGGGGCAGTGGGGACCGGCGCCGGGTCACCAGGGTGACCACGATCCGCTGCGATTCGTCCACCGGCCCGGCCTGCTCGGCCGCGGGCACTGGCCCGCGCTCGCTGCCCGGCAGCGGGACAAAGGAATCGGCCCCGGAATCGGTCATGCTCTCGCTCCCTGTCTGCGCAAACGGTCCCCTGGACCTTGCCAGTATGTCGGGTTCGGGGTTTGCCCGGAGGTGGTCGGCGATTTGCCCGGAAAATGCCTGTGGCGGGGACGGCTGCCTCCCGCCGTCCCCGCCACAGGCCAGTGAAGAACTGCTTAGGCGGCGACCCGCCCGTTCGCCAGGTCACTGCCGCGGGTGTCGCCGGTCACCTCCAGCCGGTGCACCACGTTTTCGGTGCTGACCTCGTGTGCGGCCAGATCGGCCAGGGCCAGCACGCCCAGGGCGATCGCATCGGCCAGCACCAGCCAGGTCAGTGCCGGGCCGGTGAAGATGAGCGCGGCGATCAGCGACCACAGCGCGGCCAGGCCGACCAGGCCGTGCCCGATGCGCTGGCCCGCCCGGCGGGCGGTGCCCAGGCTGGCCCCGGCCAGCAGCAGCAGGCCGGCTGAGACGCCGAACGCCAGCCAGCCGGCCACCGGGGCCGAGAATGCCATTGCCGAGACAGCCAGGAACGCCGCGCCGAGGACGAACAGATTATCCAGCGCGAACCGCAGACTGAGCTTCATGACGAGTACCTCCTTGACGCCGGTTATGGCGGCGCCAGCCGTTTAGCTACGGCGGGCCAGAACGGACGCCGATCGGGCGGCCATTCCGTCTCGTCGGGCCGCGGCCTTTCCCGCGGACCCACTCAGGGCAACCGGAATGGTCCTCCGGATATGCCCCGGCGCGAATGTCTGCTGGATCACATCGACGGGGCTTCGCCGCGCAGCTCGCGCGGCTTCTTCTTCCGCGGCGGGCGGCGCTGCACGTTCACCCCGCCCATCAGGGCGAAGCCCACCACCTTGAGCCGCGGCGCGCCGGGCAGGCCGGGCCCGGTTGCCCGGTGATCGAAACCGCCCATGAATGCGAAACCGGACACGTCTACCGAGATCTCCTCGTCCACGATGATGTCGATGCCGCCCATTAGCGCGAACGTCTGGATGGTCACCTCGTGCCCGCTGAACCGGGCCTCCCGCAGGTCGAGGCTGACGGCGCCCATAATGGCCACCGCGGTGTAGCTGGGCGGCACTACCCAGCCGCCGGACCGGTGCGCCTCGCTCATTACCGCGACCGAGATGGCCGACCCGGGGGTGCCGCCGATCCGGGACTCCGGGAACCGGGGGGCCGCGGAATCGACCGGTGGCAGCGGCGCGGTCACTATGGCGGGCGGCTGCGGCCCGGCCTCGGGCAGATCCTCGGTGACCGCGGCCAGTTCGCCGTAGGTCCTGGCCGCGTAGGCGGCGGTGAGCCGGTCGTCCAGCTCCTCGAGCGTGATCCGCCCGTCACCGGCCGCACGGCGCAGCACCTCGGCGGCGTGTTCCCGTTCTGCGTCGGATACCCGGAGGTTCCGGCGGTCAGCCGGCCCGTCGGGGATGGTCATCTAGCCGCCGCCCTACTCGCTGGGCAGCGAGATCTCGAGGGCGGTGATCCCGCGCAGGTCCAGCCAGGCCCGGTCCGACGTGTGGACCAGGCGGAGCAGCACCTGGCCGCAGGTCTGGCAGCGGGCCACCGCGCCCGGGCCGTCCATGAAGACGTGGGCCTGGGCCATCGCGGCCCGGGTCCCGCACGAGGCGCACTGGCCCATCGCACTGGTCAGGTCCACGGCGAACACCTCGCCGAGCGGCCCGGCCAGCGCGTTGCCGTCCAGGTAGGTCTGCACGGTTAGCCTCCGGAAGGTCCGAATCGTTCCGTCTTGATCGCACCGGGCCGGTGACCGGCCTGGATGAGCAGGTTAGCGGCCGCCTCCACGAACCCGGTCGGGCCGCACACGAACACCGCGGGCGGCGCCCCGGTCTCATCGCCCCGGGGCAGCTCGGCGGCGCTGAGCCGGCCGGGCGGCCGCGGCCACCCAGTTGGCACTGAGCGGGTGTACAGATAATCGATGCCCAGGCCATCAGCCTGGCGCTGGCGTTCGGCTAGCTCGGCGGTATACAGGGCGTCGGCGGGAGAGCGGACTGAATAGAGCAGCTGGAACGGAGCGTGGCCGTCCGCCGCGGCGCGGCTGCGGATCATGGACATCAGCGGGACGATGCCGCTGCCGCCCGCCACCAGCAGTACCGGGCCGGGGCTGGCCGGGTCCCAGACGAACCAGCCGCCGATCGGGCCGCGCAGCTCGAACGGGTAGCCGGCCTGCAGCGTCTCGGTCAGGTAAGGGGAGACCTCGCCGTCGGGCAGCCGCTGGACGGTCAGCTCCACCCGGCCGGGTTCGGGCGCCGAGGCGATGGAGTAGGACCGCTCGACCGAGTAGCCGTCCTCGGCGGTGAGCCGCACGTCCACGTGCTGCCCGGGCAGGTGCCCGGCCCAATTGGGCAGGTCGATCCCGATGCTGACCGCGACCGCGGTCTCCTTGCGGATATCGCTGACTGTGCCGTCCTGCCAGCTCAGTCGCCCCAGTACCGCTGTTCCCGCCATGGGTCTCCGTAGTTGTTATAGCCGAGGCTCTCCCAGAATCCTGGCTGGTCCTTGTCCCTCAAGTCGATGCCTTGCACCCATTTGGCGGATTTCCAGAAGTACAGGTGCGGGACCAGCAGCCGGGCCGGGCCGCCGTGCTCGGCGGTCAGCGGCTTGCCCTCGTACTCGAACGCTATCCAGGCCTGCCCGTCGCGCACATCGGCCAGCGGCAGGTTGGTGGTGTACCCGCCGTAGCTGTGCGCCAGCAGGTACTGCGCGCTGGTCTCCGCCTCGGCCAGCAGGGTATCCAGCGACACCCCGCGCCAGTGCGTGGTCAGCTTGGACCACTTCGTCACGCAGTGGATGTCAACCGTGATGTCCTCGTCCGGCAGGGCGCGGAACTCGGTCCAGTTCCACTCCCGGACCTGGCCGGTCTCGGTCTTTAGCCGGAACTGCCAGGATCCGGTGTCCACCCGGGGGGTGGGCCCGGCGGACAGCACCGGGAAGTCGGTGACCAGGTACTGGCCCGGCGGAAGCTTCTGGTCCCCACGGCGCCGGCCGTGGAAACCGGGTGACACGATGCCCATCCGCCTAGCTTGTCACGGGCGGCCGGAAGTGGATCTCCGGCCACCCCCGGTCATGCCGCCGCGGCCCGGTCCGGGTCAGTGCAGGTGGCGCGTCCAGTCGGCGGGGACCCGGCCGGCCGGGCCCGGGGTTGGCTGGTCCAGCGGGTGATGCTCGGGCGGGGCCAGCGGCGGGCCGTCGTAGAACGACTCGTCCTGATAGCTCCAGAACCAGTCCTCGCCTGGCTCGAAGCTGCGGATCAGCGGGTGGCCGGCCGTGCTGGCGTGCGCGCTGGCGTGCTGCGACGGCGAACTGTCGCAGCAGCCGATGTGCCCGCACTCGGCGCACCGCCGCAGGTGGAACCACCAGCCACCGGCTTCCGTGCACTCGACGCATCCGGTGCCGCTGGGCTTGGCGTCCGGGTTGACGCCCGGGGCCACGTCGGCCATTCAGTCCTCCTCTGGTGCGGTCACCGGCAGCCGGACCTGGAACCGGGTGTTCCCGGGCTCCGACTCCACCCGCAGGTCGCCGTGGTGCCGGTTGACCACGATCCGCCACGAGATGTCCAGCCCGAGACCGGTGCCCTCACCGACGGGCTTGGTGGTGAAGAACGGCTCGAAGATACGGTCCTTGATCTCCGGCGGCACGCCCGGCCCAGTATCGCTGATCTCCACCAGCACCCAGTCGTTGTCCCGGGCGGTGCGCACGGTCAGCGTGCCGTGCCCGTCCATCGCGCTGACCGCGTTGTCGATCAGGTTGGTCCAGACCTGGTTCAGCTCGGCCGGGTAGGCCGGGATCGGCGGCAGGCTGCGGTCGAAGTCCTTGACCACTGTGATCCCGTCGCCGATCTTGGCGCTCAGCATCATGAGCGTGCTCTTCAGCAGCTCGTGCACGTCCACCACCTGGAACGGGGCCCGGTCCAGCTGGGAGTATTGCTTAGCCGCGCTGACCAGGTTGGACACCCGCTTGGTCGAGTCCTCGATCTCGTTCATCAGCAGCTCGGTCTCGACCGTGTAGTTCAGCCAGCGGAGGGCGCCCTCCAGGGTGCCGTCATCGACTATCGCCGCCACCTGGTCCAGCCAGCCCGCGTCCAGCCCGCCCTGCACGAACGTGGGCGCCAGCTCCCAGCCCCGGTCGCAGCCGTGATCCTGCAGCCAGTCGGCTACCGCGTCCTCCCGGTCGGACGCCTCCATCGGGGTCAGCTCGGGCGCCTTGGACACCCGTTCCGCCGCCTCTTCCTGCAGCCGGACCAGGGTCTCCAGGCCGCTCTGGTCCCAGTTGCCCTGGGCGATCATGGCCAGCTTGTGCCGCATCCCGGCGATCCGGTCGCGCAGCGTGGAGGTGGCCCGCACCGCCGCGGCGGCCGGGTTGTTCAGCTCGTGGGTCAGACCGGCCGACAGCGAGCCCAGCGCGAGCAGCCGTTCCCGCTGGCCGACCTGCTGCTGGACGTTCTTGATGCCGAAGAACAGCCCCTCCAGCATGTGCACGGCCATCGGGAACCAGTCCCGCATCATGGCTGCGAACTTGTCCGCGTCCAGCACGTAGAACCGGCTCGGCTCGGTGACCCGCATCGAGTTGTCGTACACCTGCGGCACCCGGTCGCCCAGGTAGGCCCGGAACGCCCCGGTGTACACGCCGCGCCCGGAGCTGCGGTTCACCTCGACGTCGTCACCGCCGATCCGGCGGGACATCACCAGGGTGCCCTCGATCAGCACGTAGAAGCAGGTCGCCGGGTCACCCTCGCGGTAGACCTGGCCGGGGTCGAACAGCTCGACCCGGCCTTCCCGGCACAGCCATTCCAGCTGGTCGTCGGTCAGCTTCTCGAACAGGAACAGGGTGCGCAGCTCGGCCACGTCACACGGCAGGGTCTGCCGCCGGGTGGACTGGGAGGCCGGGGTCTGGTCTTCGGGTGACTGGGTGGCGGGCTCTGCGCTCATAGTTTCTCCAGGTAGCGGTGCACCAGCATGACCGCCATGGCCCCCTCGCCGACGGCGGAGGCGACCCGTTTGGCGGATTCAGCGCGGGCGTCCCCGGCCACGAACACTCCGGGCACGCTGCTCTCCAGGTGGTAGGGCGCCCGGTCGAGCTGCCAGCCGGGCGGGTTCTGGCCCTCGACGGACAGGTCCGGGCCGGCCACCACGAACCCGTGGTCATCCCGGACCACCACCCCGTCCAGCCATTCGGTGAGCGGAGCAGCCCCGATAAATACGAACAACAGCCCGGCGTCAACTGTTTCCGTGCTGCCGTTGGCGGTGTTCCGCAGGGTGAGCTGCTCCAGGTGCCCGTCCCCGTCGGCCTGGATGATCTCGGTGCAGGTGCGCACCGTGATGTTGTCGATGCCCTCGATCTGCTGGATCAGGTAGTAGGACATGGACCGTTCCAGCGACGGCCCACGGACCAGCAGCGTGACCGACTTGGCGTGCTTGGACAGGTACACCGCGGCCTGGCCGGCCGAGTTGGCCCCGCCGACGATGTAGACGTCCTGGTCGATGCAGGCCGAGGCCTCGGTCAGCGCCGAGCCGTAGTACACGCCGCGGCCGGTCAGCTCCTCCAGGCCGGGCGCGCTGAGCTGCCGGTAGGTAACGCCGGTAGCCAGGATGATGCTGTGCGCGCCGATCGTGCCGCCGTCGGCGAACCGGATGCCGCGCGCCGACCCCTTGACGTCCAGGCCGACCACCTCGCGGGTGGTGAGCAGTTCGGCGCCGAACTTCTGCGCCTGCATCCGGGCCCGGAGGGTGAGCTGGGCCCCGGACACCCCGTCCGGGAAGCCCAGGTAGTTCTCGATCCGTGAGCTCTGGCCGGCCTGGCCGCCGGTCGCGGTCCGCTCGACCAGCACGGTCTTCAGCCCTTCGGACGCGCCGTACACGGCCGCGCCGAGCCCGGCCGGGCCGCCGCCGATCACCACCAGGTCGTAGAAGTCTTCGGCCGGGGTGGTGCTCAGCCCGACCTTGCTAGCCAGCTCGGTGTCGCTCGGCGCGATCATCGTCTCGCCGTCCGGCGTGATGATCAGCGGCAGCGTCCGCCCGTCGGCCCCGGCCGCGGCGAGCAGCCGCTCGCCGTCCGGCTCGTCCGAGTTGAACCAGCGGTAGGCCACCTCGTTCCGGGCCAGGAACTCGCGCACCTCGCTGCACCGGGCCGACCAGCGGTGCCCGACCATCTTGGTCACGTGCACCGCCTGGTGGTTGCTGGCCCGCCAGGCGTCCAGCTGCTCGTCGATCACCGGGTAGAGCTTCTCCTCCGGCGGATCCCAGGGCTTGAGCAGGTAGTAGTCGAGATCGACGACGTTGATCGCCTCGATGGCCGCGTTGGTGTCGGCGTAGGCGGTGAGCAGCACCCGGCGGGCGGCCGGGTAGAACCTCATCGCTTCCTCGAGGAACTCGACGCCGTTCATCTGCGGCATCCGGTAGTCGGCCAGCAGGATTGCCACCTCATCGCCGCGCAGGCGCAGCTCCTTCAGTGCGTCCAGCGCCGCGGCGCCGGATTCGGCTCGGACGATACGGTACTGGCCTCCGTATCGCTGCCGCAGGTCACGGGCTACCGCCCGGGACACTCCGGGGTCGTCGTCAACGGTCAGAATTGCGGTCAGGGCGGGGGTGTCCTGCGTCGGCGTGGTCATCCGCGCACCCTGGACGGCTCAGTTTTGCGTGTTGGCCACCTCATACGCCCATCGTAAGAAACCGCGCAAGCCGGAGCTCAGCGGCCTTGGACCGGGTCTTCGTGGTCGTCGATGTCGTCCCGGCCCCGGCGGGACAGTGGCAGCGCGAACCACAGCGCGGCGAACACGCAGAGCAGGCCGCCGCTAATCACATCCGCGCGTAGTCCCGGGGCCACGAAACTGGTCACCAGCAGCACCGCTGAGCACACCGCCAGCCCCACCGTGATCAGCCCGGCGATGGCCAGCACGTTGGTCACCCGGACCAGGCTCTCCTTCTCGTGCCGCCGGAACAGCAGCCGGTGATAGGCGACCGGCGCGACCAGCAGCGCGGTGGACAGGGCGGCCAGCACCACGGTGACGAGGTAGATGGCGCGCTCGGTGTGATCCAGCTTGGTGAACCGGTTGTCGAACGGGATCGTCAGCAGGAAGCCGAACATGACCTGGATGCCGATGCCGACCACGCGGAGTTCGTTGAGCAGCTCTATGACATTGCGGTCGGCCCGCTCGGCCATGGTCTCCCCGGGCCGGTCCGGTTCGGCCCGGGCCTCGTCGGCGGCTTCCCGGGAGCTGTCCGTGCTCATCCTGCCCGGGGCCCTGCGCTAGCCATGTCCCCGAGTTACCCGCCGGCCGCACGGCAAAACGACCGCGCTGGCCGGCGGGCTGAGCGGCCCGGTGGCTGCTTGACGGGGGTTGCGGGGTGTGATCTTCTGTCTTGCGTTCCGCCGACGGCAGGGCAGGAAGCCGGTGCGAGTCCGGCGCGGTCCCGCCACTGTGACCGGGGAGCGAGTCCCGTGACGGCCACGACCGCGAGAGCGGTGGGAAGGCCGGGAGGAGCTTCGATCCGGGAGCCAGGAGACTGCGGCTGTCGGTCCAACGCCTGCGGGGCGTGGTTACCCCGGGGAGGGCTCAGCTGATGATGGTGCCGTCGCGGCCAGGATCCGCGCGGGCGGCCGGGCTGCTGGCTGGCGGGCTGCTGGACGCCGTGCTGGGCGACCCACGGCGCGGGCACCCGGTGGCGATCTTCGGCGCCGCGGCTACCCGGGCCGAAAATCTGCTCTGGTCCGACAGCCGGGGCCGGGGCGCGGCCATGGTGGCCGCGTGCGTGGCCCCGGTAGCGCTGGCTGGCCTGGGCGCGCAGCGGGTGACCCGGGGGCGCCCGGCGCTCACCGTGGCCGCCACCGCGCTGGCCAGCTGGACGGTGCTGGGCGGGGCCAGCCTGGGCGGCTCGGCGCTGCCCCTCGGCCGCGCGCTGGCCGCCGGTGACCTGGCTGCGGCCCGGCGGATGCTGCCCGCCTTGTGCGGCCGCGACCCGGACCAGCTCGATGCGGCCGGCCTGGCCCGGGCGGTCGTGGAGTCGGTGGCCGAGAACACCTCCGACGCGGTGGTCGCCCCGCTGCTGTGGGGCGCGGTGGCCGGGCTGCCCGGCCTGCTCGGCTACCGCGCGGTGAACACCCTGGACGCGATGATCGGCCAGCGCAGCCCGCGCTACCAGCGGTTCGGCTGGGCGGCGGCCCGGCTGGACGACGCGGCCAACCTGATCCCGGCCCGGGTCACCGGCCTGCTCGCGGTCGCGCTGGCGCCTTCCGTCGGCGGCAGCTCCCGGCGCGCGCTGCGCACCCTGCTCCGCGACGGCCGGCGCCATCCCAGCCCGAACGCCGGCCAGTGCGAGGCGGCGTTCGCGGGCGCGCTGGGCGTCCAGCTGGGCGGCCGGAACAGCTATCAGGGCCGGGCCGAGCAGCGTGGCCTGCTGGGCGACGGCGTACCACCGGCCGCCGCCGACATCGACCGGGCCGTCCGGCTGTCCCGGCTGGTCAGCGCGGCCGCGCTGGGCCTGGCGGCCATCGTGGCCTGGAGGAGGACATACCGATGAGCGACGAGGCCAA
This sequence comes from uncultured Actinomycetes bacterium, assembly GCA_963814645.1. Taxonomy (GTDB): domain Bacteria; phylum Actinomycetota; class Actinomycetes; order Streptosporangiales; family Streptosporangiaceae; genus RYN-230. The sequence goes on from CAWFDX010000002.1 coordinate 426,402, forward strand.
CTCGCTGCCGCAGGCGGACATTGATGCGCTGTACCGGGTCGTGGCCGAGCGCCGCGACGTGCGCAACGGATTCCGGCCGGATCCGGTGGACGACGCCACGCTGACCCGGGTGCTGGCCGCCGCGCACCAGGCGCCCAGCGTCGGGCTCAGCCAGCCCTGGGACTTCATCGTGCTGCGTGACCGGGAGATCCGGGCCCAGGTGCACGCGCTGGCCCGCCGCCAGCAGGACGTGTTCGCGGCCCAGCTGCCCGGCGCGCGGGCCCGGGCCTTCAGCCAGCTGAAGGTCGAGGCGATCCTGGACACCCCGGTCAACATCGTGGTCACCTGCGATGCCACCCGGGGCGGCCGCCACGTGCTGGGCCGGCACGCGCAGCCGCAGGTGGCCGCGTACTCGACGGCCTGCGCGGTGCAGAACCTGTGGCTCGCGGCCCGGGCCGAGGGGCTCGGCGTGGGCTGGGTCAGCTTCTTCGCCGAGCGCGAGCTGGCCGCGGTCCTCGGGCTGCCCGGGCACCTGGAGGTCGTCGCCTACCTGTGCGTGGGCCACGTCACCGAGTTCCCGCCCGCACCGGAGCTGGTGCTCAGCGGCTGGGCCCAGCGCCGGCCGCTGGCCTGGGCGGTGCACGACGGGCAGTGGGGCCGCCGCGGGCTGCCCGGCCAGCGGCCGGCCCGGCTACTGGCCGACACGGTGGCCGCCATCCAGCCGCTGGACGCCGCGGCGGTCGCCCAGGCCCGGGAGCGGCAGGAGGCGCTGACCAAGCCGAGCGGCTCGCTGGGCCAGCTGGAAGCGGTGTCGGTGCAGCTGGCTGGCGTGGCCGGGGAGTGCCCGCCGCCGCTGCCGGAACCGGCCGTGGTGGCCGTGTTCGCCGCCGACCATGGGGTGCACGCCCAGGGCGTCACGCCCTGGCCACAGGAGGTCACCGCGCAGATGGTGGCCAACTTCCTGGCCTCCGGCGCGGTGGTCAACGCGATCGCGGCCCAGGCCGGTGCCGAGGTGTGCGTGGTCAACGTGGGCGTCGCCGCCGACCTGCCGCCCGGTCCCGGGCTGCTGCCGCGGAAGATCCGGCCGGGCACCGCGGACATGACCACCGGGCCGGCGATGAGCCGGGCCGAGGCCGAGCAGGCCGTCGAGGTGGGCATCGAGACCGCCCGCGACCTGGTCGCGGCGGGCAACCGCTGCCTGCTGACCGGGGACATGGGCATCGCCAACACGACCGCGTCGGCCGCGCTGATCGCGGTGTTCACCGGGGCCGACCCGGAGCAGGTCACCGGGCGGGGCACTGGGATCGACGACCAGACCTGGCAGCGCAAGGTCGGCGTGGTGCGCCGGGCGCTGGCCCGCCACGCCGCTGACCCGGCCGACCCGCTGGGCGTGCTGGCCGCGGTGGGCGGCCTGGAGCACGCCGCGCTGGCCGGCTTCATGCTCGGCGGCGCCGCACTGCGGGTGCCGGTGCTGCTGGACGGCGTCATCGCGTGCGCCGCCGCGCTGGCCGCCCGCGCGCTGGCCCCGGACGTCACGGGGTTCCTGATCGCCGGGCATCTGTCCAGCGAGCCCGGGGCCCGCCGGGCGCTGGACGCGCTCCGGCTGCGCCCGCTGCTCGACCTGGAGCTGCGGCTCGGCGAGGGGTCCGGGGCCGCGCTGGCGCTGCCGGTGGTCGGCGCGGCCGCCCGGGTGCTGCGCGACGTGGCCACGTTCGACAGCGCAGGCGTGTCCGGTGAAAAGGAATGATCCGCTGGGCCTGGGTTAACCGGGCCGGGGTTAGCTGGCCGCGGCGCGGCCAGCGGCACCGGGTGCTGGTGCTCGGCGGCGCCCGCTCCGGCAAGTCGGTGACCGCGGAGCGCATGCTGGCCGCCCGGGACCGGGTGGACTACGTGGCCACCGGCGGCCGCCCGGACCCGGCCGACCCGGAGTGGGCCGGCCGGGTCCGCACACATCAGCAGCGCCGCCCGGCGCACTGGGTCACGCTGGAAACGCTGGACCTGGCCCAGGTGCTGGCCGGGCCGCAGCTGACCGCGCGGGACCGGGCCACCCCGGTGCTGGTGGACTGCCTGTCCACCTGGCTGGCCGGGGTCATGGACGAGTGCGGGCTGTGGGCCGGCCGCCCCGGCGCCGACGAGGACCTGGCCACCCGGGTGAACGGGCTGCTCGCCGCGTGGCGGGCCACCGCCCGGCCGGTGGTGGCGGTCAGCAACGAGGTCGGCTCGGGCGTGGTGCCGGGCACCGAGTCCGGCCGCCGTTACCGCGACGAGCTGGGCATGCTCAACACCCGGATCGCGGCCGACTGCGAGCAGGTCTGGCTGTGCACCGCCGGGATCGCCCGGCGGCTGCGGTGACCCGGGAGACGGTGATGACCCGGGCCCCGCGCACCTCCTCGTGGCGGGCCGCGCTGAGCCTGTTCACGGTCATCCCGGTCCGCGCGCCGGCCGAGCTCGATGCGGACGCGACGGCCCGGGCCATGTTCTGGCTGCCCGCGGTGGGCCAGCTGCTCGGCCTGGTGGCGGCGGCCGGGCTGGCCATCGCGGCGGCTGGCCGCCCGTCCGTGCCGCGGCAGTTGCTCGGCGCGGCCGTCGCCGTGGCGCTGCTGGCCGCGCTGACCGGCGGCCTGCACCTGGACGGGCTGGCCGACACGGCGGACGGGCTGGGCAGCCGCCGCCCGGCGGCCGACGCGCTGGCCATCATGCGCCGCCCGGACATCGGCCCGCTCGGGGTGGTCACGCTGGTGCTGGTGCTGCTGATCCAGGTGACCGCGCTGGCCGCGGTGCCGCGCGGCTGGCCTGCGGTGGCCGCCCTGGTGCTGGCCGCGGTGACTGGCCGGGTCGCCGCCGTGCTGGCCACCGGGGTGCCCGCCGCGCGGCCGGGTGGGCTGGGCGCGCTGGTGGCGGGCCGGACCGAGCAGGCCGGGCGGGTAGCGACCGGACTCGTCCTGCTGGCCGCGGTGGTGCCGGCCGGGCTCGCCGTGGGCGGCGTGCCGGCCATGCTGCGCGGGCTGGCCGGGGCGCTGGCCGGGCTGCTGGCCGGCGGCCTGCTGGCCCGGACCGCCCGGCGGCGGCTGGGCGGGATGACCGGTGACGTGTTCGGCGCGATCATCGAGCTGAGCACGGCGGTCGTCCTGCTGGCCCTGGTCTTTTAATTATGATCCTGCACCTGAACGTATTTCGGTCTGGACATATATCGGGGGTGGCCCAGCTGGGCCTGTGCGGGCATAATGCGGGGCAATGGCGATTCCGGCAACCCGTCTCTCACCGGCTGCGGCGCGCAGCTCTTACCCGCATCGCCCGGGTCCCGCCGCGGTATCACAGTTGCCGGCCGTCTTCTACAAATCCCTGGCCACTGTCCCGTTCCCGTTCCCGTTGAAAGGACGACGCCTTATGTTCAAGCGCCTGGTAGCTATGGCTGGCAGCCTGGTCATGGCCCTCGCGGGCCTGACCGTGACCGTGAGCTTAGCGCAGGCCGCCACCTCGGCCGGGACGTGCCGTCACGTCACCGGGCCGTTTCATATGCACAAAGACGAGATCACTGCCTCCACCGGGCAGCGCTATATCCCCTATGGGATCGTGGTCACCGGGCTGGGGAATCCTAACTGGGCCGAGCATCAGCCCGGGGACGCCGCCGAGATAACCGCCTCGGCCAATTCGTGGTGCGCCAACACGGTCGAACTGGAGGTCTTTCAGTACGCCATGTTCAATGCGAACGGGAGCGTCAACTCGACCTTCCTCGGCCTGGTTGAGTCCGAAGTGAGCCAGGCGCTCGGACTGGGCCTGGTGGTGGCCATCACCGACCAGACCGAAGGCGGCCCACCGGACAGTGGAGGGCTACCGGAAGCGCAAACCAAGACGTTCTGGAATGTGCTGAACGGCATATACGGGCACAATACGGACGTAATCTTCGATCTGTACAACGAGCCCCGGCGGGTGGGCGCGGGCAACGAGACGTCAACCTGGAAGTACTGGCGGAACGGCGGTACGTACCAGGGCACGAAATATATCGGGATGCAGACCCTGGCCAGTTACCTGCGCCGGATCGGGTCGCGCAACCTGTTCTGGATCGAGGGCCCGCATACCGGCGGTTCGCTGCAATACGTCAGGCAATACCAGGTGACCAAGGCCGGGCCGCTGGAGTACGGGGAAAATCATCCTGGCATGGTGAACTCGCCACACAACGCGGCGTACTGGAACACCCGGTTCGGCGACAGCGCCTCGGCGGTGCCGATAATCGAGACGGAGTGGACGAATTACGCGTCGACCCGATCCTGCTGGGTTAACGCGCCGAAGTCCGTACCGAGGTTCCTCGCGTATCTCGCGCAGCACCATATGGGCCTCATGGCCTGGACGCTGAGCCTGGGCGTGCTGGTGGAATCGGGCAACCTGGCCGACCCGACCAGGATCAAGAGTAATTGGGCTTGCAAGAATGGCCTCGACGAGGGCGCAGGTCATCAGTTCATGCAATTCTTCCGCCGGTACAATAGCTGACTGACGGTGCCGGGAGGAAAACATGAACGAGGCGCACCTGCGCATCTGCGCCAGCCCGGAATGGGCGGCCTACGTGGAGTCGGAACTGCTGCCGTGGGCGCTGCGGGAGGCCGACCTCGGCGACGAGGTGCTTGAAGTGGGGCCCGGGCCGGGGCTGACCACCGACGTGCTGCGCCGCCGGGTGCCCCGGCTCACCGCGGTGGGGATCGACGAGCGGCTGGCCAGCGCGCTGGCCGAGCGGATGTCGGGCAGCAACGTCGAGGTGGTGCACGGCGACGGCACCCGGCTGCCGTTCGACCCGGGCCAGTTCAGCGCGGCCACCTTGTTCACCATGCTGCATCACGTCCCCTCGGCGGACCTGCAAGACAAACTGCTGGCCGAGGTGCGCCGGGTGGTCCGCCCGGGCGGGCTGGTGGTGGGCAGCGACTCGATGGCCACGCCAGCCCGCCGGGAACTGCACGAGGGGGACGACTACCTGCCCATCGATCCGGGCGGCCTGGCCGCCCGGCTGGCCGCCGCCGGGTTCACCGGCCCGGTCGTCGAGGTGCACGACGACCGGTTCCGCTTCCTGGCCACCGTGCCGGGCTAGACGATATAGAGCGCGATCGCGGCGTACTGGCAGGCGGCGGCGGCGCAGACGAACACGTGGAACACCTCGTGATAGCCGAACACCGACGGGAACGGGTCCGGCCACCGGAAGTGGTACGAGACGGCCCCGGTGAGGTAGAGCAGGCCGCCGCCCAGCATCAGCACGCCGGGCACCGCACCGGAGTGAATCCAGACCGCAGGTAGCGCCAGCGCGGCCACCCAGCCGAGCGCGATGAACGTGCCGCCGACCAGCCGCTCGGGGGCGTTCATCCAGGCCATGTGGATCACCGCCGCGATTCCGGTGAGCGTCCACAGCACGATCAGCCCGGCCACCCCGATGCCGCCGCCGGTGGCCACGACGAACGTGGGCGTGGCCGTCCCGGCGATCAGGAAGAAGATCATCGCATGGTCGAGCCGCTGCAGCCGCTGCCGCGAGGTGTCTGACCAGGTCCCGCAGTGGTACAGCGCGCTGACCCCGAATAGGGCGCTCACGCTGGCCGCGTACACCGCGATGCTGGCCACCCGGGCGTCACCGTGCGCCCGGGCCAGCAGCACGGTGCTGATGCCCAGCGAGGCGGTGAACCAGAGCAGGTGCAGCCAGCCGCGCATGACCGGCTTGGTGTAGTGCACACCGCGCCGCGCGTCGTAGAACCAGCCCGCGGCCGGGGGGTCTCCGGGCGGCGGCGGTGGCACTGCTGGCGTGGGCTCGATAACGGCCACCGGCGGCTCCCCTCCTGGGCGGGCCGGGCTGGTTCTGCTGCGCCGGCGTCTGGTTATCCAGTGTGACCGAAAATCCGCGTTATTGCTGCCCCGATGAGCTGGATGTCCAGAAAACAGGAAAATAACGGAGGCTAGCTGGGGGTGGCGCTACCGGCCACCGGGACACCGCTGCCGCCCGGGCCGCCCAGGCTGCCCGCGAAGAACGTCCGCGCCGACCCGAGCAGTTCGTCCAGCGGCGGCCACCACGGGCCATGCGGCAGCTCGCGCAGCGCCTGCCGGACCTGGCCCGCGGCTTGCCCGTCGTCGGCGGCAGTGAGCACGGCCGCCACCCGGCGCGGCCGGGCTGCCCGCAGCGGGCCAAGGTACAGATCCGGGCCGGTGCCCTCGGCGGTCGATGGGGTCAGCGACAGGTAATAGTCGGGCAGCTCGAAGCGGCCGGCCCGCCAGGCGGCCAGCGCCTCGGCCGCCGCCGCCTCGAAGCCCGCGGGTCCCGGCGTCCCAGCCGACAGATCCCACATGGCCCGCCACTGCGCGGCCACCGTGGCCAGCGGGTCCGCCGTGACCAGGATGAACGGCGCGGCCCGGTGGCCCGCCTCGGCCAGCGCCCGGGCGGCTGCGGTCAGCCGGTCGGTCTCCTCCTCCGGAGCTGGCGGCCGGACCAGGGCCACGTTCGAAGACTCAGCCAAGGCAGCCAGCAGTGCTTTCCGCACCTCACCCACCACCACGACCACCGTCGATGACTCGCGCCGCACGGCCCGATGATAGGCGGACGGGCTCAGACGCCGGGCAGGCGGGAGAGCGGGAACGGAGGGGTGATCAGCAGCTGCACGTTCCGGTCGGTGACCGAGCCGCTGCGGCCGGGGTGCGGGCCGTCGAACGGGATGTTGACGGCCAGCTCACGATGCAGCGCGGCCAGGTCGTCCCCGCTGAACTGGGCCGCGGCCGGCGGCACCGGGGCGAGCGGGGTCTGGTGATCCACCATGGTGCAGGTGATGGCGAGCTGCCCGGCCGCGTCAGCCAGCTCCACGATCCGGGTCTGGCACGGCCAGTCGATGACCGCGCACGTGGTCACCTCCCAGAACCCGCGGCTCGGGTCAGCCGGGTCGCGGCGCGCCCGGATCGCGTTGGTGTGCGTGTGCCCGTTCAGCCACAGCACCACGTTCGGGAACCGGTGCAGCAGGGCCATGAACTCGGCTGCGGGCAGCAGCGGCTCGCCGCCCGGGCCCAGGTGCGCCACCCGGGTGTTGGTCAGCGTGTCCAGCCCATGGTGCGAGAACAGCACGACCAGCCGGTCCTCCGCGCCGGTGCGCACCTCGTGCCCGGCCGGGTCCTGGTAGACCGAATGCACCTCGGCCAGCCGGTCGGCCAGCCACCGGGCCTGCTGCCGGTCCAGGCAGCCGTCCGCTCCGCCGGCCAGGCAGTTGGTGTCCAGCGCGATGTACCGCACTGCCCGGGTGTCGTGCACGTAGTAAGCGGTGCCGGCCAGCCGGTTCTGCTCGGTGAACCCGTGCCCGGCGGGCTGGGCGTCCGGCCGGAAGTGGGCGGCCACGAAGTCCCGCCGGGTGATCGGCCGGCGGCCGCGGTCGGCCGGCACGGCCCGGGCCGGGCCGGCCATGAACGCCTCGGGACTGAAGGTGAACAGCTCCAGCGCCTTGTCGCTGTCGAAGCCGTCCGGCAGCCCGACCGGCTTCTCGCCGCCGATGAGCGCGGCAGCCAGGCCCGGGGTTTCCGCGCCGACGCCCTGGTTGAGCGCCTCGTGGTTGCCGTAGCAGGACAGCCACGGCAGGCGCAGCCCATCCGCCGGGAACTCGCGCAGCGCCCGGTCCAGCAGACCCGGCCAGTGCGGGAAACCGAACTCGCGGCGGAAGAAGTCCGGCCCGGCCGGGCCGTCGCCGTCCGGCTTCCAGACGATGTCGTCCGGCCAGTCCAGCGCCTGCACCCCGGCATAGCCAGGCGCGCCGGAATCGGGCCGGACCAGGCCGCCCTCGAACAGCGCGAGGAACGTCTGCACCTCGTTCCACTGCGCGTTGTCGATGGCGTCCCCGGTGGTCACCGCGAGCTCCGGCGGCAGCCCGGTGGCCGGGCCGGACAGCCGGTTGACCGTGCGCAGCATGGCGTCCACCGTGTGCGGGGTGAGCGCCTCCTGCGGCCGCTGCACCGGCACCACCCCGGCGTAGCGCGGGTCGGCGAAGTACCGGTTGAGGAACTCGAACCGGGTCGGTGACTGCACGTCGGCCAACTGCAGGTCGGTGATGTGCACCAGGCAGGCCAGCGGCCGGGCCGCGGCGACCGGCCCAGCCGGCCCAGCCGCCCCGAAGTCATCCCGCACGACATGCGGCTCGCCCGCCGCGATCTCGATCGCCCGGTAGTCCGAGCTGGCCCCGCGGCGCAGGACGGCACCGGCCACCAGTCGGCGTTCGGTAGAAAGTGGCGGATGCTGCGCCGTGGTCAAGCTTCGCTCGCGGCGGGGGTGGCGGCGGAGACGAGGACCGGATCGGGGCGGATGGAGAGCGTCACCCGGCTGCCCGCGGTCAGCTCGGCCGCGTCGGACGTGGGCAGCTGGGCCATGATCGTGGTGTCGCCCAGGTCCACGGTCACCCGGCTGGTCGCGCCGAGGAACGTGGTGGCGATCACGGTGCCGGTCAGCGGGCCCGCGTCGGCCGCGCCGCCAGACGCCAGGGTGACCGCCTCCGGGCGAACCAGCGCGGTCACCGGGCCCGGCGGCGTGGCCGTCTCGACCAGCGGCAGGTCCCGGCCGCGCACCGTCACGGTGCTGCCGCTGACCGTCCCCTCCAGCCGGTTGGTCAGCCCGACGAACTCGGCCACGAACGCGGTGGCCGGCCGGGAGTACACCTCGGTGGGCGGAGCCAGCTGCTCCAGCTGGCCGTCCCGCATGACGCCGACCCGGTCCGCGATGGCCAGCGCCTCCTCCTGGTCGTGCGTGACGAACAGGGTGGTGATGCCGACCTCGAGCTGGATCCGCCGGATCTGGTCCCGGAGCTGCGCGCGGACCTTGGCGTCCAGCGCGGACAGCGGCTCATCCAGCAGGAGCACCTGCGGCTCGATGGCCAGCGCGCGGGCCAGCGCGACCCGCTGCTGCTGCCCGCCGGAAAGCTGGTGCGCGTACCGGCCGGCCTGCTCGGACAGCCCGACCAGGCCGAGCATGTCCAGGGCCCGCTTCTCCCGGTCGGCCTTGGGCAACCGGCGCAGCCGCAGCCCGAACGCCACGTTCTGCACCACGGTCATGTGCGGGAACAGCGAATAGGCCTGGAACACCATGCCCATGTCCCGCTTGCTGGCCGACAGCCGGGTGATGTCCTTGCCGCCCACGGTGATCGTGCCGGCGTCCGCGTCCTCCAGCCCGGCCAGCAGCCGCAGCGTGGTGGTCTTGCCGCAGCCGGACGGGCCGAGCAGCGCCACGAGTTCGCCGGGCCGGAGGGTCAGGTCCAGGCCGTCCAGGGCCACCACCGGGCCGTAACGCCGGGTCAGCCCGGCCAGCCGGACCTCGACGGCGGCCCTGGTGATGGCGCCCTCGGCGCTGGTCACAGGTGAGCTCACGGGTTCAACCTCATCCCCGGCGCCGGCGGCGGCCGATGTAGGACACGATCAGCAACAGCAGGAAGGTAAACAGCAGCGCGGCCATGGACGTGGAGAACACCACGGTCGCGTTGGGCGTGTTGCGGCTGATGGAGTACAGCGTCGGCTGCAGGGTGCTGTAGAGCAGCAGGTAGGCGATCGTGTACTCGCCGAGCACCAGCGCCGAGGTCAGCAGCACCGCGTTCAGGATGGCCTGGCCCATGTTCGGCGCGATCACCCGGAACATCACGGTGAACCAGCGGGCGCCCAGGCTCCGCGCGGCCTCGGCCAGCGTGGTGGCGTCGATGGCATCCAGCCCGGAGGCCAGCGCCCGGTAGGCGTACGGCAGCGCGAGGATGACGTAGACCCAGAACAGCTGCAGCGCCGACAGCACGACGCGTTGCAGCAGGTTGTAGACCGGGCCGATGCCGACGACCAGGGAGATGGCCGGGATGGTGAGCGGCAGCAGGCAAAGGAACTCGAAGGTCCGGCTGAACCACTGCACCCGCAGCTTGATCCAGATCATCGTCGGCACCAGCAGCACCAGCATGACGGCGCTGGTGATCACCGCCAGCTCCAGCGTGAGCTCGACGGCGCTGGCCAGGCCGGGGTAGGACACGATGTCCTTCCACGCGGTCAGCGACCAGGTGCCGAGGGTCTTGCCCTCCAGGGAGTACCGGAGCAGGGCCAGTAGCGGCAGCGCGACGAACAGCCCGTACACGGTGAACACCAGGTAGCGGAAGATGTTCAGCCGCCACCGGCGGCGGCGCTGCATGCCCCGCGGTTGCTGGGTGGCCGCGCCGGCCAGTGGCGTCTCGCCGATCGAGGTCAGCGCAGCCATCGGGCCGCCCTCCGCTGCAGCAGCGCGTAGGCGGTCATGACGACCGCCACCATGACGATCATGCCAAACGCGAGCAAGTCCGCCGCGTTGACGTTAGCCAGGCCCACCTCGCTGGACAGCGCGGTGCTGATCTGCTGCGGCACCGTGTACGCGATCTGGTTCTCCCACGCCTGGATGGTGGCGAACGCGGACAGCGCGTTGGCGAACAGCAGCAGAAAGGCGCCGAAGAACGCCGGGGCGAGCAGTGGGCCGCCCACGTACCGCCAGTACTGCCAGGTGGACGAGCCCAGGCTCTCCGACGCCTCGCGCCACTGGAGCTTGAGCCCGTCGATGGCCGGCAGGAACACCAGCACCATGAGCGGGATCTGGAAGTAGGTGTAGATCAGCGCGATGGACCACGGGAAGTCGTAGTACCAACTGGCGTGCAGCAGCAGCCCAGCCGGGCCGATGAGGGCCTGGAAGGCGAAGGCCAGGGTGACCCCGCCGAACTGGGCCAGCACGCCCGAGCCAGCCAGCGCGAACCGGCGTATCACGCCGTCCGGCTTGCCGGAGGCCACCGCGTAGGCCACCAGCGCCCCGAACACCGCCCCGGCCACGGCGGACAGTATGCACAGCTTGAACGACCCGATGAAGTAGCCGCGGACCACCGGGCTCCACAGGGTGGACAGGCTGCCGAAATTCCAGCTTCCGCTGGGGTTCTTGAAGGCGTTGACGACCAGGATCGCGGTGGGCCAGAGCAGGAACACTCCCACGTAGCCCAGGAACGGGATGGTTCCCAGCCAGGCTGGGACGCGGAGCCGGCGCCCGGCCCTGGTGGGCCGGGCGCCGGTCGTGGTCGTCGCAGCGACGGACACAGTCCTCCCCTGCTAGCTGACGGCCTTGGCCCAGTTAGTCGCCAGGTAGTTGGCGGCGCTCGTGGCCTGGCCCTCGGTCAGGAACAGGGGCGTGCCGCTGACCGGGGGCAGCTTGGCCGCGGCCGACTTGTCGATGCTGCCGTTGGACGTCATCGCCGCCGCCTCGACCGGGCGGGCACCACCCTGCAGCCACAGGTTCTGCCCGCCATCCGCGGCCTGGGAGTAGAGGAACTCCTCCCACAGCCGGGCCGCCGCCGGGTGTGGCGCACCCTTGTTGATGGCCTGCGCGTAGTACCCGCCGAGCACGGCGTTGCCCGGGATGAACACCTTCCAGTTGGACACCCCGACGTAGCTGGGCAGGTTCAGGTAGTCCCAGTTGAAGACGACCGGGGTGGACCCGGACTTGATCGTCGCACCGGTCGCCGACACCGGGGAGAAGTTACCCTTCGCCTTGAGCTCGTGGAAGAAGTTGACACCCTTGGAGATGTCGCTAGCCGAGCCGCCCTCGGCCAGGTTCGCCATCATGACGCCGTTCAGGGCCGCGTTCGCCGCGGTGGGGTTCCCGTTCAGGGCGACCGCGTTCTTGAACTTCGGCTCCAGCAGCTGGCTCAGCGAGGTGATCGTGCCGAACTTGCTGGAGTAGCCGACCGCCATGTAGCCGCCGTAGTCGTTGTACCAGAGGCCACTGGAGTTCTTCTGTGCGGCCGGGATGGCTGACCAGGTGCTCACCTTGTACGGCGCGAACAGGCTGGTATTAGCCAGCGCGACGGAAACGCCGACATCCACCACGTCAGGCGCGGCGGCGGTTCCGTTCTTCTGCTTGATGGTGTCCACTTCCTGCTGGCTGGTGCCGTCCGGCAGGGCGGAATTCACCTTGATGCCGTATTTGGTGCTGAAGGTCTTGATGATGTTGCCGTAATTGGCCCAGGTGGGCGGCAGGGCGATGACGTTGAGCGTGCCCTCTTTCTTGGCCGCGGCGATCAGCTTGCTCATCCCGCCGCCGGCCGACACCGATGAGACGGTGGACCAGTTGGTCCCGCCGCTGGAACCCGAGTTGGAACTAGACGAGCAGCCAGCCGCCAGCAATGCCAGTGCCGCGACCCCCACCAGGGTAAAGCGATAGGGAGATCTCACTCATTCCTCCGGTTCGTGCGTCCCCAATTGTGAGCGGGCCGCGGCACGGAAAGAGCCCGCGGCGCAGTAAGTCTTGAGGAGGTCGGCCGACCCCCCCGGAACGACGCTAGATAAAGCACCTTAAACGTTTAGTTTTCGCCGGTATGCTGACGTATCCGCAGCTTGAGTGTCAAGAGCCGTTACCGAGTTGACGCGCGCGGGCCAACTGCTGTTCACCAGCGTGTCTCGTGCGCCGGGCCGCGCTCCGTGATCAACCGATCACTGCTGCTAGGGCGACACCAATCGGTTGATCACGGAACCGGAGCCGGGTGGTTCCTCGGTGCGCGCGGGGCCGGCCGGGGATTGCAGGGACGCGCGGCTGATCAACTCGACCGGGGCGATGTAGTCGTCCGGCGCCGCCTCGCCGAGCAGCCGCCGCATCAGCGCCCGGCCCATTTCCTTCCGGTCCAGCCGGATGGTGGCCAGCGGCGGGTCGAGCAGTTCCGAGGTGGGCAGGTCGTCGTGGCCGACCACGGAAACGTCCAGGCCGACCCGCAGCCGCAGTTCACGCGCGGCCTTGTACAACGCGTGCGCGGTGTAGTCCGAGTTCGTGATGACCGCGGTCGGCGCGTCCGGAGCGGCCAGCAGCACCGCGGCGCCCCGCTGCACATCGGTGATGGTCAGCGGCGAGTAGACCACGGTGCCGCGCAGCCCGAGCGCCCGGCACAGCAGCCGGAACTGGCGCAGCCGGTCCGGGTCGGCCATCAGCCGCCGCGGGGCGGACAGGAACGCGACCGACGTGTGGCCGAGTTCGGCCAGCCGGCGCATGGGCAGTTCGACGGCGGCGCGGTTGTCCGGCCGGACCCGGCAGACCCCGGTGATCCGCGCGACGGACGCGTTCAGCGCGGCCACCGGCGCGCCCGGCCGCAGTTCCTGCCAGAGCCGGATCGACTCGCCGGTGCCGACCGGGGCGATGGCCAGCCCGGCCAGCCGCTGCCCGGCCATCTCCTGAACGTGACCCCGTTCCCGGTCCAGTGAGTAGCGCGAGTCCAGCGCGAGCAGGGTGGCGCCGGCCGCGATGGCTACTTCCTCGGCCCCGCTGAGCACGTCCAGGAAGAACGGGTTGGCGAAGTTGCGCACCACGAACCCGTACGTGGTGGTGCGGCCGCGGCGCAGCGCCTGTGCCTGCGCATTGGCCCGGTAGCCGAGTTCCTGCGCGGCGGCCAGGATGCGCCGCCGGGTGTCGTCGGCCACGCCGGGCTGGCCGTTGAGCGCGAAACTGGCCGAGGCGACCGAGACACCGGCCATCTTGGCCACATCACGGATGCCTACCGCGCGTGCTGATCCGTCCGGATGACTCGCCATGCTCTTCCCCGCAGCCCGTGCTGCGCCACGTGGCCGCCCCCAGTCTCCCAGCGCAGCGCGCGCCGGGCACGGAACGAACCGTCGATGCTCACCTTCTATGAGCAGTACCCGGTCTGGCAAGCCGGTGCGGTCATGATCTCTCCCCGCGGCCTCCATCGGCTCTCCATCCGGACTGTCGGTGGCCGGTGGCAGAGTGGGGCTCGTCCGTGGTTCGCCACGGCCCGGCCCAGGTGGGTAGGTTCGGGCTGAGGACGGGAGGAGCGTGAGTACCATCGCCACCACCGGCACTGTTACCTATGACCTGGAGATGCACCGGGGGGAGCTGACCGGGTACTGCTACCGCATGCTGGGCTCCGCCCATGACGCGGATGACGCCGTGCAGGAGACCATGGTGCGGGCCTGGCAGGCGTTCGACCGGTTCGAGGGACGTTCCGCGGTGCGCTCCTGGCTGTACCGGATCGCTACCAACGTCTGCCTCGACATGCTGCGCAGCAGACAGCGCCGCGCGCTGCCGATGGACCTGTCCGCCCCGGTGCCCTCGTCCACGGCCCCGGTCGCGACCCTGCCGGAGGCGGCCTGGATCGAGCCGATCCCCGGCGACGCGGCCATGACCGCCCCGGACGCCGACCCGGCCGGCCAGGTGGTGCTGCACGACACCGTCCGGCTCGCGTTCATCGCCGCGCTGCAGCATCTGCCGCCGCGGCAGCGCGCTGTGCTGATTCTCCGCGAAGTGCTCTGCTGGCGGGCCGCCGAGGTGGCTGACCTGCTGGACACCACCGTGGTATCGGTGAACAGCGCGCTGCAGCGGGCCCGCAGCACGATCGCGGCCACCGGACCGGACGCCGAGGAATCCGCCCCCGACCTGGCCGAGCAGCACCGGGAACTGCTCACCCGCTACGTGGACGCGTTCCAGCGTTACGACGTCGATGAGCTGGTCACGCTGCTGCACGACGACGCCAGCTTCTCCATGCCGCCGTTCGAGATGTGGCTGCGCGGCGCGGCTGAGATCCGCGGGTTCTGGACCGGCTACGGCAGTCCCTGCGCGGGGTCACGGCTGGTGCCAGTGGTGGCCAACGGTGGGCCGGCGTTCGGCCAGTACAAGCCAGCCGCCGGTGGCACCAGGTTCGAACCGTGGTGCATCCAGGTCCCGGAGTTCCGCGACGGCCGGTTCACCCACCTGCACCACTTCCTGGACACCAGCCTGTTCGCCCGGTTCGGGCTGCCGCCCTACCTGGAGGCCTAGGCCGGTACACCGGCGGATGGGCGGACAGGCGGCCGCGGCGTTAGCGCGCCGCGGCTTCCTCCACGGTGAGCTCGGCGGCCGGGTCAGCCTCCAGCCGGGCGTCCGGGATGGGCAGGCCGCTGCGCACCGAGCGGCCGTAGGTCCCGTTGGCCAGCCGCTGCTCAGCCCGCCCGATCTTGGCCAGCCGGTCACGCAGGCTCTCCGCGATCGCGTCGTCCTCGCCTTCCGCGGTCAGCGACTGGGCGGGATCGTCGAACTCCACGCCCTGCTCGTCCTCGGTCGCCCGATCGCCGCGCCCGGCTGCCGTGGTCTCGGCCAGCAGGCGCTCCACCTCGGTGCGCTCTTCCCGCAGCCGCCGCCGCGCGTGCTCTTCATCCATGAGTGTCTCCGTCCCCCTTCGGCAGGAGACTAGTCGTTGCACTGGGTGCTGGCGGCGAGGTCCCACTTCTGCTCGATCTTGCCGAAGCGCCAGATGGCCAATGCGACTACCCAGGTCAGCACGAACACACCGACGATCACGAAACCGGCCTTGTTGATGTCGAAGTCCGCCACCCAGGACCAGCCGGGACCGGTCAGGTTGCCGTCCTGGCCGAGCAGGCCGAGCACTTCGACGGCGCCGATGAACACGGCCACGAACACCGACAGCGCGGTGATGGTCAGGTTGTAGTACACCTTGCGCACCGGGCGGGCGAACGCCCAGTCGTAGGCGAAGTTCATGAAGCAGCCGTCGGCCGTGTCGAACAGGCTCATCCCGGCCGCGAACAGGATCGGCAGCGACAGCACCGCGTAGAACGGCAGCCCGCCGATGACCGCCGTGCCGGCCAGCACCAGCAAGGCCACCTCGGTCGCGGTGTCGAAGCCCAGGCCGAACAGGACCCCGATCGGGTACATCTTCCACGGCGCGTCGATCCGCCGGGCCAGCGGGCCGAGGAACCGGTTCATCAGGCCGCGCTTGTTCAGCTGCTCTTCCAGCTGCTCGTCGTTGTAGCGGCCCGCCCGCATGTCCCGGAACATCCGGAGGATGCCGGCCAGGATCACGATGTTGATCGCCGCGATCAGGAACAGGAACACCCCGGACACCATGGTGCCGATGATGTTGGTCGTGTACTGCAGCTGCGAGCTGGAGTTCCTGACCTGCTCGTCCAGGGCCCGGATGCCGAAGTTCAGCAGCAGCGCCAGCACGAACACCACGCTGGAATGGCCCAGCGAGAACCAGAAGCCGGTGGACAGCGGCCGCTTGCCCTCGCTGACCAGCTTGCGGGTGGTGTTGTCGATGGCCGCGATGTGGTCGGCGTCGAACGCGTGCCGCATGCCCAGGGTGTAGGCCAGGATGCCGGTGGTGAAGCCGAACGTCTCGGTCTTGCTGATGTGGAAGTGACCGCTGACCGCGGCGGCCAGCATGGCCCAGCCCGCCACGTTCAGGCCGACCACGGTCAGCGTCATCGCCGCCGCCCGGGACCACTCGCGCGGGGTAAGCCCGGCTCGGATCCGGGCCACGCGGGCGCGCGGGTCAGCCATCCGCTCCCCTTCCGTGCGAGTAGCTTGCTGCTAGCAGCGTAGGCTTATTGCAACTTACTCGCAACAACGAACACCAGGTAGCTACGGGGTAGTGTGGCTCACCTGGTCAGGCGGACTGCTTCTGGACCTGGCGCTTGATCCGGGCCAGCATGGCCGCCATGCCGCGCAGCCGCAGCGGGCTGACCAGGTCCTGCAGCCCGAGGGATGTGGTGAACTCGGCCGGGGTGGCCAGCACCTCCGGCGCGCTCAGCCCGTCCAGCCCGGCGTACAGGATGCTGGCGAAGCCACGGGTGGTCGGGGCCTCGGGTGGCGCGTCGAAGAACAGGTGCACGGTCTCGTCGTCGCCCACCTCGACCGCCAGGAACAGTGGCGACTGGCACTCGGGCACCGGTTCCAGCAGATCGCGGTGCGCGGCGAAGCGTTCCGGCAGCGGCGGCAGTTCGCCGGAGAACTCCAGCAGCAACTGCAGCTTCTCCTGGCCGGACACCGCGTCGAAGTCGTCCACGATGTCCTGCAGTCGCGGGTTCAGCGTGCCGGCGCTGGTCACGGTTTGTCTCCCTGGGTGATGGGCACCCCGACGCTGTTCCCCCACTCGGTCCAGGACCCGTCGTAGTTCCGCACGGTCGGGTAGCCGAGCAGGTGGGTCAGCACGAACCAGGTGTGGCTGGACCGCTCCCCGATCCGGCAGTACACGACCACGTCGTCGGACGGGCCGAGCCCGGCCTCGCCGGCGTAAATGGCTTCCAGTTCCCGGCGGCTGCGGAACGTCGCGTCCTCGGCCGCCGCGCGGGCCCACGGGATGTTCACCGCGCCCGGGATGTGCCCGCCGCGCAGCGCCCCCTCCTGCGGGTAGTCCGGCATGTGCAGCAGTTCGCCCGAGTACTCGCCCGGCGAGCGCACGTCGATCATCGGCTGGCCGAGATGCGCGCGGACCTGATCGCGGAACGCCCGGGCCCGCGAATCATCGCGCTCGACCACCGGGTAGTCAGTGCGCGGGCGGTCCGGCACCGCCGTGGTCAGCGGGCGGTCCTCGGCGATCCACTTGGCCCGGCCGCCGTCCAGCAACCGCACGTCTGGATGACCGAACAGGGTGCACACCCACAGCGCGTACGCCGCCCACCAGTTGTTCCGGTCGCCGTACAGCACCAGCGTGGTGTCCCGGGAGATCCCCTTGCCCGACATCAGCCGGGCGAAGCCCGCGCCGTCCACATAGTCCCGGGTCACCGGGTCGTTAAGTTCGGTGTGCCAGTCCAGCTTGACCGCGCCCGGAATGTGCCCGGTCTCGTACAGCAGCACGTCCTCGTCGGACTCGGCCACCACGAGACCCGGATCGTCCAGGTGGTCGGCCAGCCACTCGGTGCTGACCAGCATTTCCGGGTGCGCGTAGTCCTGGAACTTGGCCGTCGTATCCTGCGGCAGCGTCACGGGCGCCGTCACCTCCGTTGCTGTCCGCCCCGGGGCTCACGCCACACCAGGGCTGGCTGGAAACTGCCTCGTCGGTTTGCAACGCAGCTACCCGGCTGGCCCTTCCCGGGTGCCTGTACCGCCAGCCTAGGCCGCCGGGTAGCGCCGGGTTTGCCCGGTCCCGGCCCGGGCCAGACCTAGGAGAGGGATCCGAGATGAGCGCAGCGCCCGAACCGATCAGGCTGGACCGGCTGCCGATGGCCGAGGACCGGACCGCCGCCTACAGCTTCCTCCGCGCGGCCGGGCCGGTCCTGCGCACCGCGTTTGGCTCGTATCTGATCACCTCGGCCGGGGCGGCCGAGTTCGCCCTCCGCAACCCCGGGCTGTTCTCCTCGCGGCGTGCGTTCGACCTGGTCGGCAGCCCGCTGCCGCTGGTGCCGATCGCCTTCGACCCACCCGAGCACACCCGGTACCGGCGCATCCTGCAGCCGTTCTTCAGCCCGCGCGGCGTGGCGGCCTGGCTGCCGCAGGTGCGCGCGCTGGCCCGCGACCTGATCGACGCGGTGGCCCAGCAGGGCCGCTGCGACCTGGTCGCCGACCTGGCCGTGCCGCTGCCCGCCCAGGTGTTCCTGGCCCTGTTCGGCCTGCCCGTCCAGGACCGGGACCGGCTGAATACCTGGAAGGAAGGCCTGGTCCGGACCAGGGCCGGTGAACCCGGGGAGACCCGCGGCGAGCACGCGATCCGGATGGGCACCGAACTCTTCGAGTACCTGGTCGAGCAGGTGGCCCAGCGGCGCACGGCCGGCACCAGCACTGGCCTGCTCGGCCAGTTGCTGACCGACCCGGGCGACGACCGGCTGACCGACGAGGAGATTTACGGGCTGACCTTCCTGTTCGTGCTGGCCGGGCTGGAGACGGTCACCTCGGCGCTGAGCACCGCGTTCGCCGTGCTGGCCAGCCAGCCCGCGCTGCGCCGCCGGATCGCCGCGGACCCGGCGGTGATCCCGGCCGCGGTGGAGGAACTGCTCCGGGTGGATGGCCCGCTGCTGTTCGTGCCCCGGGTCACCACCCAGGACGTCGAGGTGGCCGGCCAGCTCATCCCGGCCGGCACGCTGGTACAGGTCATGGTGGCGGTGGCCGACCGGGACCCGGCCGGGCACCCGGATCCGGACGTGATCGACTTCGCCCGCCAGGAGCGGAACCTGGCTTTCGGCGGCGGGCCGCACCGCTGCCTCGGGTCGCATCTGGCCCGGATGGAAATGCGGGTGGCGATCGAGGAGTGGCACCGGCGGATACCGGACTACGAACTGGCCCCCGGGCCCGCCCCGCGGGTGACCTGGCCAGGCGTGGTCGGCATCGGCCACCTGCCACTGGTCTTCCGCCACGCTGATGATCAGCCCGGCTGATCGTCAGCCGAGCTGACCGGTTAGCTGAGGTCGTGGCCGGTGGTGCTGTCCACGTGGTCCGGGATCTGGCCCTGGTGGCGGTCCCCGGTGGTGGAGGTGCCGGACGGCTCGAACATGAGGATCGACCCGCCCGGCGACGACGGCTTGTGCTCGACGCCGCGCGGCACCACGAACGTGTCACCCGCGCGCAGCGACACGGTGCGCACGCTGCCGTCCGGTTCGCGCAGCGCGACGTCGAACTGGCCGTCCAGCACCAGGAAGAACTCGTCCGTGGTGTCGTGCGTGTGCCAGACATGCTCGCCGCGGGCATGCGCGACCCGCACGTCGTAGTCGTTCATCCGGGCCACGATCCGCGGGCTGTAGATGTCGTCGAACGAAGCCAGGGCGGCGGTCAGGTTCACCGGTTGCGCAGTCATGGGGCCACGGTAATTCATGACCTAGGGTCATGGATATGGACACGGATGCGCTGCGCTGGTTTCAGCAGGTGGCCGATGGCACCACGGTGACCGAGGTGAGCGAGCTGGAGATGGTCACCCAGTCCGGGGTGTCCCGCGCGCTGGCCCGGCTGGAGACGCAGCTGGGCACACCGCTGCTCCGGCGGCACGGCCGCACGCTGCGGCTGACCCACGCGGGCGCG
Source organism: uncultured Actinomycetes bacterium (assembly GCA_963814645.1). GTDB lineage: Bacteria > Actinomycetota > Actinomycetes > Streptosporangiales > Streptosporangiaceae > RYN-230. The sequence goes on from CAWFDX010000002.1 coordinate 446,134, forward strand.
GTGTTCAAGCGGCACGTGGACGCGCTGCTGCACCAGCTGGACGACGGCATCGCCGCGGTCAACCAGCTGATCGAGCCGGACACCGGGACGGTGGCGCTGGCCTTCCAGCAGTCGGTCGGCACCTGGCTGGTACCGGCCCTGGTGCGCAGTTTCCGTACCGCGCACCCGCAGGTCAGCTTCCAGCTCACCCAGGTCAGGGACGAGGTGCAGGCGGTCGCGCTGGACGACGGCCGGGCCGACCTGGAGATCGGCACCCGGCGCGGGCGCAGCCCCTCGGTGCGCACCCGGCTGATCATGGTCGAGCCGCTCCGGCTGGCGCTGCGCGCCGATCACCCGCTGGCCGCGCGGGACGAGGTCAGCCTGCCTGAGGTGGCCGACGAGCATTTCATCAGCCTGGGCCGCACGTCCGCGCTGCGCCGGCTGGGCGACGAGCTGTGCGAGCGGGCCGGGTTCCGCCCTGACGTGGTGTTCGAGGGCGACGACCTGTCCACCGTACGCGGCTTCGTGGCCGCCGGGCTCGGTGTGGCCATCGTCCCGGCGCCGCGGGCCGGCTCACCGGAGGCCGCGCCCGGCCCACTGCGCTACCTGGAGATCACTGACCCGGGCGCAGCCCGCGAGCTGGTGCTGAGCTGGTCCGCGGACCGGCGGCTGCTGCCTTCTGCCGAGCTGTTCCGCCGCCACGTGATCCGCAGCGCCAGCGCGGGCCGGGTGCCAGCGCTCTCGCCGTAACGAAACCCCCTTCTTATTTCGAACGATTGTGCTGAGCCACTCGCATCGGCTGTTCGCTGAGTTACCTAGCTAATGTTAAGAATGGGTTCACTCAACGGTTGTGGAATGGCCTTGCTGGGTGAGCAGGGTGGGGCTGCGCCGGCGCCGCAGGGGACCGGCCGCCGAGGAGGTACGCCCAGCTATGACCCAACGTCCTTGGCATGTCAGCAGGCGCTGGCGCGCCCCGGCACTGCTCGCGCTGGCGGCGACCGCGGTCGCGCCGGTGCTCGCCGCCACCAGGGCCAGCGCCGCGCCGCGCGGCTTCGGCGGCGGCGCCTTGCAACCCGGCGACCTGCTGATCAGCGGGTCGGTGTACACCGGCACCGCGAGCCTGCTCACCCCGGGGGGTGACCTTGCTGCCGCCCGGCTGCACCAGCGGCTGCGTGACCGCCACCGCCGACGGCTCCTACCCCGGCGTGTTCAACAACGCGCTGGCCGACGGCAGCTTCGGCATTACCTCACCGATCTTCCTGAACGAGGTCACCCCGGCTGGCCGGCTGGTCCGCACGCTGCGGGTGCCGGACGGGACGCGGCCTGGCGTCCCGGGCGGCTCCGGCGTGGTGACCAGCTTCTCGTCCAAGTCCGAACTGGCGCTGAACCAGTCCACGAACGGCCAGTACGTGACGTTCATGGGTTATGCCACCCAGCCGAACATGATCGACGTATCCAACTCGAACACGCCGGGCGTGATCGACCCGACCAACCCGGTGCCGGGCGCCTTACTACCGGGTGGTGGCCACCCTGGGCCGGGACGGCCGGATCAGCTACACCGAGACCAACGCCTACAGCGGCAACAACGGCCGGGCCGCGATCCGCAGCGACAGCAATGGCGCCAACGTGCCGTACACCGCGGGGAACGCCGGCAACGGCAGCAACCCGCAGCCGGACGGAGTGATCCTCGGCGCGGGCGCGCAGATCATGACGCCGTCGGACCAGCCGGAGAGCGCCCAGAACCCGGGCCAGCCGACCCGGTGGGCAGCTTCAGCATCACCCAGCTGGGCGACGCCGCGGACAAGATGGGCGCGACACCAACTTCCGCGGGCTGACCGTATACCACAACGTCGTGTACTTCTCCAAGGGCAGCGGCGGCAACGGGGTGAACACGGTGTACTTCGTGGACACCACCGGGAAAGCCTGCCCGGACGGGGTCGGCCTGCCCGAGCCTGGCGCGCCGCTGCCGACCTCGCCGATCGCCTATGACCCGTCGCTGCTGCAGAGCAAGGGCACGTCGTCCGGCACGTACACCACGGCGGCCGCGCAGACCACGGCCGGGCTGCAGAAGTGGGTCTTCCAGAATGGGAGCTGGCAGCTCGCCTACACGCTGACCAGCGGGCTCAATCTCGGCACGCCGTACCAGGTGCCCGGCTACCCGGCCGGGGACAACGCAGCCACCGGGCTGCCCTGGGCGCCGGCCACCGACGGGCTGCGGAACATCACCGGCCGGGTCAACCCGGACGGCACGGTGACCATCTGGGCGTTTACCTCCACCGTCAGTGGCGGTGGTGACCAGGGCGCCGACCCGAACAAGGTGGTCGCCATCACCGACAGCCTGGGCGCGCAGACGCTGCCCGCCGGGGAGAGCTTCCGCACCGTCGAGGCCGCCCGGTCCGGCGAAGTGTTCCGCGGCGTGTCCTTCACCCCGGGCACCGCTGGATAACGGGCACGATCCACTGATCCGCTGTAACGGCAAACGGAACGGGCGGCCGGGTCGCCCCGGCCGCCCGTTCCCGGTGCGGTTTGGGTTGCGCTAGGTGCTGAGCTACTTCATCAGAAGTGCGTCGGCCCGTCGGTCGGCACCGGCGTGGTGGTCGTGGTGCCGGTACCAGTGCTGGTGCCAGTGCCCGTGCTGGTGACGGTCACTGGCGGTGCGGTGAGCGCGGTGAAGGTGCCGCGGGCCACCAGCAGGCCGTCGGTGTTGCCGTTGGCCGCGGTGTAGAAGCCGACCAGGTCACCGGCGTCGTTGATGCCGTTCAGCGTGGTCGCGCCCCGGCCCAGCGGGTCGTTGACGACCTTGACGCCGCGGCCCGGCTGCCAGACGAAGCCGAACGACTTGGCGTTGTTGCCGGAACCCCGCATGAAGGTGCCGACGACCGCGCCGAAGTCGTTCACGCCGAACGCCATCGTGGAGCTGGCGTCCGGGATGTTGAACTCGATGATGGCGCCGCGCGGGGTGATCACGAAGCCGAACGTCTTGCCCTTCTTGTTGGTGAAGAACCCGACGATCTCGCCCCGGTTGTTGATCCCGGTGGCGGTGCTGCTCACCGCGCCCGGGATGTGCAGCCGGCGGAACCAGCCACCGCGGATGCTGAACTCGAACGCGTGCGAATTGCCGCCGGCACCATTGAAGAAGCCCACGGCGATGTCGCTGTTGTTCACCCCGAGCAGCTGGGTGACCGGCGGGCTCGACACGTTCCGGGTGGGGAATACCACGTTGTGGAACTGGCCGTTCAGCGTGTAGAGGCCGAAGTTATTGTCCGACAGGTTTTTCTTGTTCTGGGTGGACCAGAACCCGACCGTAACCCCGACGTCATTAATTCCGATGACCTGGGTCTGCTTGCCGACCGGGAAGTTCTCGTTCTGGAACGAGGCGCTCGCCCCGGTCAGGTTGATCAGGTAGCCCTTGTTCGGGTGGCGCCTGGCCCCGGACCCGAAGTAGCCGGCGATCTGGTCGTGGTTGTTGATGCCCAGCAGCTGGTTGAACGTGGGGTCGTTGCTGTTGTTCAGCGTGTTGAACGTCCAGCCGGAGCTGGCGCTCAGCTGCGACATCCGGCCCATGCGCGCCATGTGCTCGGACTGCGAGTTGGCGGACAGGCTGACGTTCGAGCTGCCGGACCCGTGCACGGCGGCCACGCCACCGACTACTCCGCCGACGGCAGCCGTAATGCCGAGCGCTATCGCGAGTACCCGACGGTTCATCGTTGTCCCACCATTCTGGGCAGATGAGCGGCGCCACCGTGCCCGTCGTATCTGGTCCTCACCAAGATCCCTTTCAGCGCATAGTGATCACGGTGTCCCTCGCTCATTACCTCAGGTGAGGTTAGTGACGGACGGCGCGTATCCCTAGCCCAACCGGGATGGGGTCCGCGTTCCGTAATATTTGCCGGCTGGCCGGTCAGGGATCCGGTCAGGCCGCCCGGATCAGGTAGTCGCCGAGGGCCGGTTCCAGCAGATCGAACGCGGCTGCCGCCTGCTCCGCCAGCACGGCCCGGATCTCATCGCGCGACTGCCCGGCCAGGCTGCGCCGGAAGGCTTCGGCTGCCAGCACCCGGGGCACCGAGACCAGCAGCGCGGCCACCACCCGCTGCTGCGGGTTGTCGGTACCGGTCTCCGCGGCGATGGCGTCGCCGAGGGCCTGCTCGCGCTGATTCAGCATCTCCAGGGCCCGGCTGGCCAGCGCCGGGGCGTCCTGGATCATCCGGGCGAAGGCTGGGCTGGACAGCCCGAGGCTGACATCGCCCCGGGCCACCGCATCGGCGTAATCGCGCCGCACGGCGGCCAGCAGGCTCTCCCCGGGCGGGCGGCTAGCGATGACCTCGGCCAGGTGCTGGATGAGCCCTTCGGCCTGGTCGAAGACCAGGTCTTCCTTGCGCGGGAAGTAGTTGGTCACCGTCATCTTGGCCACCCCGGCGGCCGCGGCGATCTCGGCGATGGTGACCTGGTCGTAGCCGCGCGCCGCGAACATCCCGGTCGCGATGTCGGAGATGGCCTGCCTGGTCTCCCGCTTGCGCCGCTCCCGTAGCCCGGATGTCATGACGGCCATCATAGCCACAATCTAGGACCGACCCAAAATTAGGTTTGACATATTAACTAGGTCCGACCTAAGTTTGATGCCATGACGACGATCCAGCACACCGGAACCGCCCGCCAGCCCGGCGGCCAGCGCGCCGCGCTGCGCGGACTGGCCATCGACGTCGGCGCCCCGCTGGGCACCTACTACCTGCTGCACGGCGCGCTGGGGCTGAGTCTGTGGCTGGCACTGGCGTTCAGCAGTATTGGGCCGGCGATACGGGCGGTCACCGGGCTACGGAGCCTGGGCGGGGCGAACCTGCTGGCCATGCTGATGCTCGCGGTCGATGTCGCGGGCATCGCGGTCAGTTTCCTGACTGGCGACCCGCGGGCCATGATCGCCAAGGACTCGATCGTGAGCAGCGTGATCGCCATCGCGATCCTGGCCTCGGTGGCGGCGCGCCGCCCGCTGATGTCGGCTGGGCTCAAGCCATTCCTGACCAAGGGGGCCGCGGACCGTACCGCGGCCTGGGACCGGCTGGCCGCCTCGTCGGCCCGGTTCCGCCGGCTGGAGTTGCTGTTCAGCGCGGTGTGGGGAGTAGCGCTGCTGGCCGAGTGCGCGGCCCGCCTGGCTGGCGCGTACACGCTGCCGGTCAGCACGATGGTGTGGCTGGGCACCGTGTTCACCCTGGGGGCGATCGGCCTGGCCATGACGGTCTCTGGCGTGGCGGCCAGGCCGATGGAGCGGATGATCCGCGCCGCGGTGGCCGTGGATCCGGAAGGAGCGCGCTGATGCGGGGCAAGGGGATCAACTACGACACCGGGTTCTCGCCTGGCGGCCGGCTCAGCCGGGAAGACTTCGACCCGGCCATCGTGCTGCCCAGCCGGCTGAACGGGTTCCTGGCCGAGACCGCCGCCGTGGTGCGCGGCCGGTTCGCGGGCCCGGTCACGTACGCGTCCGGGATGTGGGAACCGGTCAACTGGACGCCGTTTGACATCGTGGCGGTCGATGCTTACCGCGATGCGGGCAACGCCGCGACCTATCAGTCCGAGCTGCGCAAGTACCTCGGGCACGGCAAGCCGCTGGCCGTCACCGAGTACGGCTGCTGCGGCTACCGCCGGGGCCGCGGACCGTGGCGGCATGGGCTGGGCCATCATCGAGCTTGACGGCGACTCGCCCCGGCTGGACGGCGATTACGTCCGCGATGAGGGTGAGCAGGTCAGGTACCTGCGGGAACTCAACGAGGTGTTCGAGGCCGAGGGGACCGACCTCGCGTTCTCGTTCACGTTCGCGGGCTACGGGCTGGTGCACGACCCGGTGCCGCGCCGGGATCTGGACCTGGCCAGCTACGGCCTGGTCCGGCTGCTGCCCAGCGGCCCGGGCACCGGGTACCGGGTACCAGGGCCTGGGCTGGGAGCCAAAGCTCGCGTTCCGGGCGCTGGCCGCGCTTGGCTGAAATCTCCCAAATCGGGTGGGTCAACCCGGCCTGGCTGGGCAGGGGGCTAGGACGGGGCGAGCCAACAGACGGAGGGAGCCCAGTCATGGCTAACGAACTCGACGGCCGCAAGGCTGCATTCCTGATCGCGAACGAGGGCGTGGAGCAGGTGGAACTCACCGCGCCCTGGGAGGCGATCCTGGCCGCGGGCGGGACGCCGTTGCTGCTGGCCCCGGACGTGGGTAACGCCCAGGCGTTCAACCATCTGGACAAGGCCGACACGTTCCCGGTGGACCAGATCGTCGGCGATGCCCACGCCGAGGACTACGACCTGCTGGTGCTGCCGGGCGGGGTGGCCAACCCGGACATCCTGCGCACGGTGCCCGCGGCGGTGCGGTTCGTCCGGGAGATGTTCGAGGGGGGCAAGCCCGCCGCGGCCATCTGCCACGCCCCGTGGACCCTGGTCGAAGCGGACCTGGTTCGCGGCCGGACGCTGACCTCCTGGCCCAGCCTGCGGACCGACATCCAGAACGCGGGCGGCACCTGGGTGGACACCGAGGTGCAGGTGGACCGGTCCGGCCCGAACGTGCTGATCACCAGCCGGAATCCGGGCGACCTGCCTGCCTTCTGCCGGACCCTGATCGAGGAGACCACCCGCCAGTACCAGTCCGCCTGACCCGCTCAGGCGTGCGGCGTGAACGAGGTGGAGCAAGAGCCGTGCCGGGCGCCGCTTTTGACGGACACGGACACCTTCACCGTGTATCCGGGCGTGGCACCGCTGATGTAGTAGGAAATGGACACATTCCCGCGGTGGCCGGCCGTGCCGTGGTGCGTGGTGTTGGTCGTCTTGTAGTGCGCCACCGTGGTCACCCCGGCGAACGCGGCGGTGTGCACGTTCACCTTGATCGTGGTGTATTGCTTCGGGTGGCTGTTGCTCATCGACGCCGAGCAGGGCAGCGCCGTGACGTGGGCCGCGGCGACGGCCGGGCCGGCGGTCAGCGCGGTGCCGGCGAGGCTCCCCGCGGTGGCGGCGGTGATAAGGGCGCGCGTGGTCCAGGATGGCATTGTTTTCATGCTGGTCACCTTAATGGCGCACGGAAAGGAACGCGCCAAGAATCACCGGCCGGTGACGAATAGGGTTTTTGCGGGAATTTACGGCATTGCCCTGGTTCGCAGTTTTTAGGGTGATACGGCGGCCCGGACGCGGTGAGTTCGCGGGAGGCGGGACGTCAGTAGGGAAACGACGTGCGGAGGACGCGATGGCTGGGGACGGGCTGACGACGTGCCTGTGGTTCGATGGCAACGGTGAGGAGGCGGTCAACTACTACCTGAGCGTCTTCAAGGACGGCAAGCTGGGCCGGGTCGGCCGGTACACCGAGGCGGGCCCCGGTGCGGCCGGCTCGGTGATGACCGTGGAGTTCGAGCTCAACGGGCAGAAGTTCGTCGCGCTGAACGGCGGGCCCGGGCGCGCATTCAGCGAGGCGATCTCACTCATGATCATCTGCGCCGACCAGGACGAGGTTGATTACTACTGGAGCCGGCTGGCTGAGGGCGGGCAGGAGGTCGCCTGCGGCTGGGTCACCGACCGGTACGGGCTGTCCTGGCAGGTCGTCCCAGCGGTGCTCATGGACCTGAACACCGACCCGGACCGGGCCAAGGCGGCCCGGGTCTTCGCGGCGATGCTGAAGATGACCAAGCTCGACATCGCCACCCTGGAAGAGGCCGCCGCGGCTGGTTAGCCGGCCAGCTGGGTCACCCTGGACAAGGGTGGCGCGTTCACGACCCGGGTGCTGCGGGTGTTCTCCCCGGCCCGGCCGGACACCCGTCCTGGCCGGGCTGACCGGGGCTGCCCGGGCCGGCCAGCCCGGAATGACTGGTTACCCTGCGGGTACAGTAGGTGTGTCCTGGGACTTTGTCGGCAAATGGAGGCTGACGGTGGCCGTCGCACCCGGCTTGGCGGGCGCGGCCCAGCGCGGGCACGTGGTCCAGTTCTACGCGAGGGAGTGGGAACTCGCCGCTGGCGTGGGCGAGTATCTGGCCGAGGCGCTGGACGCTGGCTGCGCGGTGGTCGTGGTGGCCGCCCCGGCGCACCAGCTGGCGTTCGAGTCTTACCTGGCCGGGGTGGATGCCGATGTCGCGGCGGCCCGGGCGGATGGCCGGTACCACGCCATCGACGCGGCCGCCCTGCTGCGCCGGTTCGCCGGGGCCGGCCAGGTGGACGTGGCCAGCTTCGAGGCCGAGGTCGGGCAGGTGATCAGGGCCGCGGGCGCAGCCGGGCGGCCGGTCCGCTTGTACGGCGAGATGGTCGCCCTGCTCTGGGAAGCGGGCCAGCTCAACGCCGCCCTGGAACTCGAAGGGCTATGGAATGACCTGGCCCAGGACATCCCGTTCGGGCTGTACTGTGGCTATCCCGAGGCGCCGCCCACCGGGCCGGAGCAGCGCGCCGCGCTGGCCGAGGTGTGCCGCCTGCACGCGGCCGTGGTCGGGACGCCAGCCAGCACCGGCCGGCCGCCCGGCCGGCCCCGGCCCCGGCGCCGGCCCGGTCCCGGGCGACCCGGTCCTTCCCGCTGGACCCGGATTCCCCCCGGGAAGCCCGGCACTTCGCGCTGGACCTGCTGCGCGGCTGGCGGATCGAGCAGCGCTGCGGCGTGAACCTGGCCAGCGACGTGGCCATCGTGGTCGGCGAACTGACCACCAATGCGGTGCGGCACGCCGGGTCCGGCTTCACCGTCAGCCTCATGCTGGCCACGGACGCGGTCCGGATCCAGGTCGAAGACGCCCGCCCGCTGGCCGGCTCGCACGGGGATCCGCCGCTGCCGGTCTCGCCAGACCACGGGCTGGGCCTGGTGGACGCGGTCTCGGCGCGCTGGGGCGTGCAGCCAGCCGACGGCGGCAAAACGGTCTGGGCCGAGCTGCCGCTGACCTGACCAGCTAATCCCCCGGAGACACAACATGCGCGTGGACGTCTGGGCCGACATTGTCTGCCCCTGGTGCTACCTGGGCTCAGCGCGGTTCGCCGAGGCGCTGAGCCAGTTCGAGCACCGCGACGAGGTCGAGGTCGTCTACCACTCGTTCGAGCTGGATCCTGGCACGCCCGCCGGGGAAACCCAGCCGGTGCTGGACATGCTGGCGGCCAAGTACGGCATGTCCCCGGCGCAGGCCGCCGTGGCCGAGGGCCGGGTGCAGGGCCTGGCCCAGGCGGCCGGGCTGGACTTCACCGTGCACCGGGACTTGGGCAACACCCGGGCCGCGCACCGGCTGCTGCAGTACGCCCAGGCCCGCGGGCACGGACCGGACATGATGAACGCGCTGTACCGCGCCTACTTCGGGGCCGGACGGCCGGTCTTCGACGCGGCCAGCCTGGCCGCGGTGGCGGCCGAGGCGGGGCTGGACGAGGACCAGGCCCAGGCCGCGCAGACCGACCAGCAGGCTGCACAGCAGGTGCACGACGACACAAGGCAGGCCCGTCGTCTCGGCATCGGCGGGGTCCCGTTCTACCTCATCGGCGGGTCGCGGGCGGTCTCCGGTGCCCAGCCGGCCGGGGTGTTCCTGGCCGCGCTGCGGGCCGCCTGGGACGACGTCGCTAAGGCGGCGCTAGCGCCATAACGTGCCAGGTCAGAACCTGGTTCATGTGCGAATGGTCACACCAGCGTGTCCGCCCGGACACTGAACCATTACTGCTCCACCCGCCATGCTGGCAGGGGGGAGGGCACCGGCCACGGTGCCCCGTAACGGGGGGAGCAGCAAGTGGTGCAGCAAACCACAGACACGTCGGTCCGGCCAGTCATCGTTCGCACCGACGTCGTGCCAGCAATCGCCGTGCGCGTTACCGGGGCGTTGCTGGCGCTGGCCGTCGCGACCGTGCACGTGGCCGACCAGGGCGGCATCACCGCCCTGGCCCCGCCGAGCTGGATCGGCTGGGGGTACCGGGTCATCGAGGTCGGTGCGCTGCTGACCGTGGTGCTGCTGCTGGTGCCGGATTCGCGCTGGCTGGTCCGGGGCTGGGTGGGCTGGACGGCGGGCCTGCTGCTCGGGGCCGGCCCGCTGATCGGCTACCTCGCCTCGCGCACGGTAGGCCTGCCGGGTGATCACGGTGATGTCGGCAACTGGGGCTACTGGGTGGGCACGGTGTCGCTCTTCACCGAGGCCGCGCTGATCGTGCTGAGCCTGACCATGCTGCTGAGCTACTTCGCCCGGCGGAGTCAGCCCTGGCCGCGCTGAGCCGCGATCACGTCCCGGTACCAGGAGTAGGACGACTTCGGCGTGCGGGCCAGGGTGGCGTGATCCACGTGCACCAGGCCGAACCGCTGGGTGAACCCTTCACCCCACTCGAAGTTGTCGGCCAGCGTCCAGTGGAAGTAGCCGCGTACGTCCAGGCCGTCACTGATCGAGGCGTGCAGCGCGCGCAGGTGGCTGTCGATGAAGTCGATGCGGAACCGGTCGTCCACCGGGCCGTCGCCGTCCAGCCGGTCGTCGTGCGCGCAGCCGTTCTCGGTGATGTACAGCGGCGGCAGCGCGCTGCCGTAGCGCGCGCCGAGCTGGCCGAGTATCTCGGTCAGCCCGGCCGGTACCACCGGCCAGCCGAACGAGGTGACCGGGTAGCCGGGGATCGGCTGCATCTGGAACGGCAGCGGTGAGTCCGGCAGTGCGGACAGCCGGGTCGGCAGGTAGTAGTTCATCCCGAGGCCGTCCACCGGCGCGGCGATCACGGCCAGGTCGCCATCCTGCACGCAGGCCAGCCCGCTGGCCGGGTCGCCGTCGTCGCTGGCCAGGCCGAACGCGCTCAGGTCGGGGTAGCGGCCGGCCAGCACCGGGTCGGTGAACATCCAGTTGTGCAGGGTGGCATACGCGGCCGCGGCCGCCTGGTCAGCCGGGCTCTCGCTGGCCGCCCAGGCCGGCGAGTAGTTGTTGGCCAGCATCACCTGGCGCACACCGGCCGCGCGCAGCGCGGCCGTGGCCAGGCCGTGCCCGAGCAGCTGATGGTGGGCGGTCGGCAGCGCGCCCAGCATCAGCTCCAGACCTGGTGCGTGCACGCCGAGCGCGTAGCCGAATGCGGTGACCACGAATGGCTCGTTCAGCGTGACCCACAGCGGGATCCGGTCGGCCAGCCGGGCCGCGGTCAGCGCCGCGTAGTCGGCAAACCGCTGCGCGGTCGGCCGGGCCAGCCAGCCACCCGCGTCCTCCAGCGGCTGCGGCAGGTCCCAGTGATAGAGCGTCGGCACCGGGGTGATGCCCGCGGCCAGCAGCGCGTCGGTCAGCCGGTCGTAGTAGTCCAGCCCAGCGCGGTTGGCTGCCCCGGTCCCGGCCGGCTGGACCCGTGGCCAGGCGATGGAGAACCGGTACGCGGTGACGCCCAGGCCCACCAGCAGCGCGACGTCCTCGGCCCAGCGATGGTAGGAATCGATGGCCATCTCGCCGGTGTCACCGTTCCGGATCTTCCCCGGCTGCTGGCAGAACGTGTCCCAGATCGACACGCCCCGACCGTCCTCGTGCACGGCGCCTTCGATCTGGTACGCGGACGTGGCGACGCCCCAGTGGAACCCGTCCGGGAACCGGGGCAGTGGTGGATTGATCACCAGCTGATGGTAATCAGCGGCACATCTTGCGGCCATATTACGGACGCCTGCATTCCTTTGCATGCACTCCAGGGCTGCTCCTAGTGTGCTGAACGCGCGTCCTCCTTGGAGCGGGCCAACTCACGGAGCGGGCCATCTGAAGAAGGGCCAGAACGTGTTCCACCAAGGAAATGTGATACGCCGCGCGGTGTGGGCGGGCAGCACACTCGTCCTGGCAGTGTCGGGGTTGTTTGCCGGGATGAGCGGTGCTTCGGCCGCGACTCTCACCGGTCCGGTCATCCCGGCTAACGCGAGCCCCTCCTTTGCCAGCACGCCGGTCAGCTACTCATGCACCCTGTCCGGCGTCACTACCAGCACACCAGTCACTCTTACCGCGACGCTCAGCGCGCCGACCTCAGGCATGACCGGCACCGCGGCGGCGATCACGCTCACCACGCAGGTGATGCAGCTGCCCGCGGCCGACAGCGTCCAGCTGACGTCGCTGACCCGGGTCACTGCGGCCGGGACCGCTGATTCCACCGGGATGTCGGCCAGCACCGTCGCGCTCACCGGGATGTCCTCCGTGCCTGCCGGCACGGCGACGTCGATCCCGGCGATCACCATCACCGGCTCGGCGATCCCGTCGGCGGCGGGCACGGCGTCGATCATGGCGCCGACCACGCTCACGGTGACCCTGGTCGCCGGGACCACGCTGGCCGCGTTCAACTGCACGCGGACCACGACGACCGCGACCGCCGTGCAGATCACGGTCACCGCAGCGACCGTGGCCGCCGCGACCACCGGGCCGATGTACGCCTGTACGGTCACGGTGGCCGGGCACACGATGCGCCAGATGGACCGGGTCCCGATGACGCTGAGCACGTCCGGCCCCAACACGGTCGGCTCGACCGACACGGTCATGCTCTCGTCACCAGCCAACGGGCTGGGCGGGTCGTATCCGGCTGGCACGTCGGCCGTCTCGTTCAGCGGCGCCCTGCCGCTGGCCGGAGCGCAGTCCGGCAGCATCCCGGTCAGTGGGGCGATGGCGAACCTCACCGGTGGCATGTTCGTCGTCCGGACGTCGCTGCCGCTGATGGCGGCCGGGCTACTGCACATCATGCCGCCCAGCCGGTTCACCGTCATCGTGCACGTGCAGCAGGCGGTCGCGATCGTCGCGGTCTGCGTGCTGCAGACCACGGTCACCACGACCATGCCGGCATCCACCATGGTGAACGTCACCGGCGCGGCGATGCCAGCCGCCACCATGCCCGCGGGCACCACCACCGGTACCGGCACCACCCCGATGCTGGGCACCATGCCGACGGGCTCGGCCGACACCGGTGTCGGCGGCAGCCTGCACTCGGCCAACATCCTGCCGGAGCTGGCCGCGGGCATCGCCGTGCTGCTGGCCGGAGCCGGCCTGACGATCATCGGGCTGCGCCGCCGGCGGCGGCACACGTCCGCCTGATCGGGCCTGGTCCCCGGTCCGGGCCGCGCCGCGGCCCGGACCGGGAGCCAGCCGGCCGTCTCCTACTCCCAGGAAGCGAATCATCCGGATGGAGCTACCGCGACGTAACCGCCGCAACGGGCCGGCCCGGCCGGTCCCGGGTCTTTTCGAGGACGAGCTTTACCAGGACGACAGCTACCAGGATCACAGTTACCCGGACGACAGCTACCCGGACGAGCTCTACCAGTCCCCGTACTACGAAGATCAGGGTTACCAGGACCGGGGGTACCAGCGCCGCGGCCAGCAAGGGCTGTTCAGCGAGCCAGAGTACGAGGAGCCACGCTACGACGACCGGCGCCGTCGGCGCCGCGACGAAACCCAGCGCATTGACCCCCGGGACTACACCGGATACGAGGACTATGCCGGCCGCCGCGGCCGCCGGCGGCGCGGGCCCGCCCGGCTCGTCATGGTCCTCGGGTCCGTGCTGGTGCTGGCCGGCGCGGCGGTGGTCGCGCGGGCGGTAGCCGAGCGCGGGCACTTGTACGGCCCGGCCGAGCAGATCCCGGCCAACGTGAGCAGCAATGTGCCCACCCTGGACGGCGCGGTCGCGAAACCGCTGGCGTTCTCCCGGCCGGTGCAGATCGACATCCCGAAGCTGGACGTGGACGCCCCGGTGATGCGGCTGGGCCTGGCCGCCAACCACACCGTGGCGGTGCCACCACTGGAGAACCACAACCTGGCCGGCTGGTACGACGGCAGCGTCACGCCCGGCCAGAAGGGCACCTCGGTCATCCTCGGGCACGTCAACTCGTTCACCGGGATCTCGGTGTTCTTCTACATCAAGACGCTGCGCCGGGGTAACCAGATCAAGATCATGCGGGCCAACGGGTCGATGGCGATCTTCACCGTGGATGGTGTGCAGAAGGTGGTTAAGACCGCGTTCCCCACCTCCGCCGTGTACGGCCAGGTCAAGTATCCGGGCCTGCGCCTGATCACCTGTGGTGGCCCGTTCGATACCGCCACCCGGCAGTATCTGGACGACATCGTCGTCTACGCGCACCTGACCAGGACCATCCGGGCCTGACCGGGACCAGCCGCGGCTCTGTTTGGATCACCGGCTGGGCAGCGTGATGCAGCGTGCCGCCGAGCGGTGGCGGCCCGAGGCGATGTACTTCACCACATTCGACGGGCAGCGCACCCCCTACATGGTGTTCGACATGCCGGACCCGTCGGACATGCCGCCGTTCGCCGAGCCGTTCTTCATGGAACTGAACGCCGACGTGCAGCCGGCGCCCGCGATGAACGGCGCCGACCTGGAGAAGGGCCTGTCCCAGGTCGGCTGACCTAGCTGGCGGACACCGCAGTTCAGCGGCGGGTGAGGAACGCGGTCAGGCCGGCTGCGATGGCCCGGGCCGCCTTGGCCTGCCACGCGGGCGAGGTGATCAGCGCGGCGTCGGTGGGGTTGCGCATGTTAGCGCACTCGATGAACACCTTCGGCACGGTGGACAGGTTGACGCCGGCCAGGTCGTCGCGGGGCTGGATGCCGTCCACCCCGTCGTAGCTGCTGACGGGTTCGCCGGTGCCGGCCGCGAACGCGTTGCGCAGGTCGGTGCCGAGCCGGGCGGAGGGGCCGACGATGGCGTTGTTGATGCCGTCGGCGACGGGTTCGAGGATGGCGAAGCCCCGGCCGCCGGGTGGGCCGCCGTCGGCGTGGATGGACACTGCCGCGTTGGCGTGCGCCTGGTTGCCGAGGGCGGCGCGTTCGGTGACGCAGGGGCCGACACCGGTGTTGGAGGTGCGGGTCAGCACGACGGTGGCGCCGGCGGCGCGCAGGTCGGCGGTCAGGTAGCGGGCTACGTTCCAGTTGAACTGGGCTTCGGTGTAGCCGCTGTCGGTCTCGGAGCCGGTGGTGTCGCAGGTCTCGCTTTCCCGGCCGTTCCAGATCAGCCGGTTGATGACTGACGGGGCGTCGAAGTTCCCGCCGTTGTGCCCCGGGTTGACCAGCACGACCTTGCCGTCCAGCACCCCGGAGCCGGTGCGCCGGAACCGGCCCGGCCCACCGTGCGGGGAATGCGGCAGCCGCGGCGGCACGGTGGCGTCCGCCGCGGCCACGGCGGCCGGGTCGGTGGTGGCCGACGGGGTGGCCGAGGCTGAGGCGCTGGTTCGCGGCGCGGCCGCCGGGGTGGCCGGCGGCCGGGACGCGGCGCTGGGCTGGCCGGTGGCTGGCGCGATGCTGCACCCGGTCAGTGCGATGCCGCACGCGGTCGCGATGCCGACGGCGGGCCGGGCCCAGGCGACTCGGCGCATCAGAAGACCGTGCATCAGAAATCTGTGCATCAGAAAGCTGTGCATCAGAAGCCTGTGCCGGAGTAGGTCTGCTGCCGGTAGCCCGGCGCCATCGGGTTCCAGACGCTGACGAACGCGTTCTTGGCCGCGGTGGCCTGGACGTCCGCGTTCTGGGCGGCCGCGTAGTTGGGGTCGCCGGACGGGTTCGCCGCGCAACTGCCGGTGCTGGCCACGTCGGCCATCCAGCCCTGGTAGTCGCGGTCCGCGGTGATCGAGTCCTGCATCGCGGTGGTCAGCTCGCTGATCAGCTGCGCGCCGTGCGGCAGCCCAGCCGGGGCCAGCGTGCCCAGCCCGTTAATGATCTGCTGCCGGGTGCTGATGGCCCGTTGCAGAGTGGCCTCCCCGCTGGCCGGGCTCTGTGCACAGGTTTGCACGCCGTCGATCGCCGCCTGGACTGAGGGCCGTACTGACGCGCTGCGCGCCAGGTATGAGCCGAGGGTAGCCATCACCAGCTCGCCAGGTGGCCCGGTTGGCGGCGGAGCGGCGCGTTTCGCATTCGTGCTGAGCGGGCCCGCGTGCGCCCGGTGCGCGCCAGCCGCGCTGCCCGTGGCGTGCTGACTGGCAGGCTTGGGCCGGAATGCGAAGAAAGCGCCCGCGGCCGCCCCGGCCAGCGCGATAGCGGCAGCGGCGGTGAGCAGCCAGCGCCGGCCAGATTGTCCGGGTGGGGCGGGAGGCCCGGTCCCGGGCCAGGCCGGCGGCCCGGCCGCTGGCTCCGGCGCGGGCCAGGCAGGCGGCATGGCCGGCGGAGCGGGCGGCGGCGAAACCGGCCCGGCAGGCCCGGTCGGCCCGGCAGGCCGGGCAGTCAGCTCGTCCAGCAGCTGGGTGGCGGCCGGCCGGTGCCGCGGGTCTTTGGCCAGGCAGCGGCCGATCAGCGGGCGGAGTTCGGCGGGCAGCCGCGCGGTGTCCAGTTCGCTGTACACCACCCGGTACACCAGCGCGGCGGTCGACCCGGCGCCGAACGGGCCCTCGCCGGTGGCCGCGAACGCCAGCACCGCGCCCAAACTGAACATGTCGCTGGCCGGCCCGACGTCACCCCCCCTCGGCCTGCTCCGGGGACATGAAGCCGGGGGAGCCGACCACGGTCCCGCTCTGGGTCAGCGCGCTGGCCTCGGCGGACCAGGAGATGCCGAAGTCGAGCACCCGGGGGCCGTCGTCAGCCAGGATCACGTTCGACGGCTTGAGGTCACGATGCACCACCCCGGCGGCGTGGATCGCGGCCAGGCCTTCGGCCAGCCCCGCGGCCAGCCGCAGCACCTGGCCGGTGGGCAGCGGCCCGGACTCGGCCACCGCGTCGGCGAGTGACGGGCCGGGCACGTAGGACGTGGCCAGCCAGGGCACCGGCCCGTCCAGGTCTGCGTCCAGCACCGGCGCGGTGAACACGCCGCTGACCCGCTTACAGTAACGTCCGGGGTTAGTTGCGTCGAGTGCGGTAGCTGGGTGGTCAACTGGTGAGGGCGGCGAACGCGGTATAGCCACCCAGCGCGAACAGGATGACCGCGGTGATCCGCTGGACCCAGGCCATCGGGATGAAGTTGAGGCTCTTCGCCCCCACAGTGACCGCGAGGGCGGCGACCGCCCACAGCCCCAGGGTGGCGCCCACGAACACCGACAGCGGGTCATACCTGGCGGCCAGGTTGGCCGCGGTGAGCTGGGTGATGTCACCCCACTCGGCCAGGAACACGACGGCGAAACTGGTCCCCGCGACCCGGGCGAACGTCGCGGGCGGGCCGCCCTGCCGGGCCGCGTCCAGGTCCTCCGGCTGCCGCTGGCGGAAGCTGCTCACCAGCAGGTAGACCGCGCCGGCCAGGAACAGCGCGGCCACCACGCCGTCCACCAGGTGCCGGGGCAGCAGGGCCAGCAGCCGCCCGGCGGTCACCGCGATCCCGGCATGCACGGTGAACGCGGCGGCCGCTCCCACCCACACGTACAGCGGCCGGTACCGGGTACCTAGGACCAGCGAGGCGAACAGCGACTTGTCCGGCAGTTCGCCGAGGAACGTAAGCACGAACGCCACACCGGCGGCGGCGAGATAGGGCATGCGGAATCCTTCGGTCGGGGTTTCACCCGGACCGGATGCTGGGTGGGGTCCTCCGGCCGGATGCTCTCAACAGCCGAAGGTCTCGTCCGCCACAGCCACGTGACCCGGTGGCCGGGCACGCACCGCGCGCCAGTATGTTGACCAGCCGGCGAAGGACTACTCCCCTTCATCACCAACGGTACCAGCGGCCGGCCCACCAGGGTGCCTGGCGGAAAAGCCAAGGTGCCGGCCGGCGGAAATGCAGCGCGCCCGGATCAGCCGCAGACGGGCCGTCCCTTGGCCCGCAGCACGTCCTGCACCGCGCTGTCCAGCCGGGCCACCGGCAGCTGACCTGAGCGCACGGCCGAGACCAGGCTGGTGATGACCTGATTGGTGGTGACCGGCGGGTTGTCGGCGTCGAACGTCACCATGTCGGCGCCCGCCTCGACGGCGCGCACCGCGGCCTGCGGGATGTCGTAACCCGCATCCTGGATAGCGACCGCGGACAGCGAGTCGGTCAGCACCAGGCCATGGAACCCGAGCTGGCCGCGCAGCACGCCTTTGATGGCGGCCCCGGACAAGGTGGCGGGCAGCCCGTGGGTCAGGCCGGGGATGGACGCCTCGCCCACCATGACGGCGGGCAGGCCATGCCTGATCGCGGCGGCGAACGGCAGCAGTGCACCGGAGCGCAGCGTGCTCAGCGGCGGAACGCTGGCCCGGCCGAAATCCGTGTTGGCAGTGGCCTGGCCCAGCCCGGGAAAGTGCTTCACCACCGGGATCACACCACCGTCCTGCAGGCCTTCGGCGAACGCGAGGCCGTAGGCGGTGGCCACGGCCGGGTGCACGCTGAACGAGCGCGGCCCGTCCGGGAAGGTGGCGTTCGGGCCGGGACTGTCCGACAGGTCGAGCACCGGCGCCAGGTCCATGGTGACGCCGGCCGCGCGCATCCGGCGGCCGACCTGCGCGGCCAGCGTCCGGACCTGTCCCGTGGTCATCGTGGCCGCCATGGTCCGCGGCCAGGGCAGGTTGCCGACCAGGTTGGCCATCCGCTGGATCTCGCCGCCCTCCTCGTCCGTGGAGACCAGCGGCGGCAGGCCGCCCAGGGCGTGCCGGCGCAGCGCGGCCAGCTGCCCGGGCAGGCCGGCCGGCGCGGCCGAGCCGAACAGCAGCAGGCCGCCGACCCCGGCCTCGACCATCGGCCGGGCGGCCAGCACGTCGTCCTCGTCGGCCGGTGCGATCACCAGCTGGGCCGCGCGCCGCGCCGTGCTCCAGGTGTCCAGCACCGCGGCCGGATTGCACCCGGCCGGTGTGCTGGCCGGCCCGGCCGCCGCGCTGGACGGCGTGGCCGGGCGGCTAGCCGGGACGGAGTGCCGGGCCGGCCCGGGAGCCGGCGTGTCCTGCACGCTGCAACCGGATGCGGCGGCTAGGGCGGCCAGCACCCCGGCCGCCCCGAGCACACGGATACGAATCGTGAAAAAGGCCAACAAGATTCGAGATTATCGGTCTTGTCAAACAATGACCGGGCCGGTGGCCGGGCCAGCGGCGGCCCGTGGCGGCTGGCCAACCCAGCCCGGACCGAGCTGATGGCGCTGTCCATGGTGCCCGCCGGGGTGGCCACCGAGGCGCTCGGCTATCTGCCCGAGGGCGGCCCGGCCAACCTCGGCCAGCTGGCCAGCTTCCTGTCCGACACGCTGCTGTTCACCGGTACCGGTTTCGACCCAACGGCGCCCCTCCCCCGAGCATGGCGTGCACGGCCAGCGAGACCTTGATATTGAACGCCCGACCGTGGCCGATGTGATCGGGGACTGCCCGGAGCTGGCCGATCTGGTGCTGGAGCGGTACCACGAGGCGGTCCGCGGTGACATCGGGATGAACTGCGACACCTGCGCCTACCGGATGGCGCTGCCCGGGTTCGGTGACAAGGTCGGCCGGCCGCAAACGCCGCACCATCACCCTGACGACCAGCCGACTCCCGGTCACGTCCACGTACCGCACCGCTGACCCAGCCCGGATGTTAAGAAAAAGGTAAAGGTTCCCTTTTGGATTGGCCCCAGTAGGGGTGCAGTTGTCCCTATATTGAGCGAGTGACGAAGTCGGCGCAGAGTGTTGCGACTACACTACTTTCCGTGAGGTTTGGCCTTTGGCTGGCTGTGGCGGCCGTGCTCTTCGCCGCCGGTTGTTCGGCCGGCCCGGCCCCGGGTCACGCGGATCACCGCGGATCCGCTGTGACCGAGGTGCAATCCTCGGCCGCCGTCGCCACCGGGCGGGGGCCGGTCCCCCGGACGACGCTCCGGCACTGGGGCTCGCTGTTCGGCAACACCCCGGGCAATGTGGACACGCTGTCCTCGCCAGACGAAGTAACGCTGCCCGGCACTGCGGCCCAGATCGGCACCTCGAACTCGACCGATTATGCGCTGCTGACCGACGGCAGCCTGTACGCCTGGGGCCTGGGCAGCCAGGGTGAGCTGGGCGACGGCAGCCTGCGCAACTCGCTCAACGTGCCGGTGCAGGTGCACTTCCCGGCCGGGGTGCGGATCGCGTCCATCCCGGACGACGCGATGCCGTTCGACACCGGGCTGGCCGTGGACACCAACGGCAATGTCTGGGGCTGGGGCAACAATGGCGGGGGAGAGCTCTGCCTGGGCAATTCGAAGCTCTACGCCACCCCGGTCCGGCTACCGCTGACCGACGTAACCGCGGTGGCCGGGGCGAGCACGCACGCGCTGTACGACTCGGCGGGCACCGTCTACGCCTGCGGGCAGAACCTCGACGGCGACCTGGGCGACGGCAGCTGGCACAACACCAGAACGCCGGTCGCGGTGACCAAGTTCGACGGGCAGGACGTGGTCAAGCTGGTGGCGTCGTTCGCCAACTCGGGTGCGCTGCTGTCCAACGGGAAGTACTTCGACTGGGGCTACAACGGGGCCGGCCAGCTCGGCGACGGGATCACCGGCAAGGCATCGGACGTCCCGGTCCGGGTGCATCTGCCGCACCCGGTAGTCCGGGTGGCTCAGGGCGGGTCCATCTGGAACAACGGCCAGACGCTGGCCAAGCTGTCTACGGGCTCGCTGTGGGCCTGGGGCAACAACCGGGCCGGCCAGCTCGGTAACGGAAGACTGCACGGCAAGTCGCGCCCGGTCCGCTTCTACGCCCCGGCTGGGGTGCGGTACCGGAGCCTGGCCACGGGGTCGGCCACGTCCTACGCGGTGTCCAGCAAAGGGAACGTCTACGCGTGGGGAGTCAGCTACGAAGGCCAGCTCGGCGACGGGTTCCTGAACACCACGCTGACTCCGGTCCTGATCGCTACCGGGGCGAGCGCCATCTCGTCGACCGCCAACAACGTGCTCATCAAGTAGCCGGGTGAGGAGGGCGAGCGCCAGCAGGGGACTGCGTTCGCTTACCTTTTGGCCAGGTTTGCGCCGTCGCGGTTGCGCCGCGTCCGGCGCGGGGTGGAGAAGTGAGCGATGGACGTCACCTATGGCGCGCACTATTCCGCGGGCGAGCTGTCACCAGCCGAACTGGACCGCTTCAGCACGTACGATCTCCGCTTCCTGCTTCGCTACATCGGGTGGCCGGACAACCCGAAGTGCATCTCGCACTACCCGGGCGCATACCAGAAGCTGGCCGACAGCGGCCGGGTGGTGCTGCTCGTCGCCGAGCAGGGCAGGACTGACCCGGCGGGCGGGCACGACGCCGGTGTCGCGATGGCACAGCGGGCGCTGGACGACGCCGCATCGGTCGGCTACCCGGACACCCTGCCGATCTTCTTCTGCGCCGACGGCTGGCTGTCGTTAGCAGGCATCCCGGTGGACACCGCCATGTCTTACCTCGATGGCGCGGCCTCGGTGCTGGGTAAGCAGCGGATCGGCGGCTATGGGTTCCGGGACTTCATCCAGGCGGCCAAGGCGGGCGGGCACGCCGAATGGCTGTGGCTGTGCGGGTCCGCGCCGGACGATGGCGAACTGGCTCAGGGCTGGCCGCACCTCTACCAGTGGAATGGCGCCCACATTTACCCGGGCGGCCTGGAGGCCGACCTGAACTGGGCCTACCCCGGTGTGCTCGAAGTGCTGCGGGCGAACGGGCCGGCCCCCACCCAGTACCAGGTCCAGCCGGGTGAGCCCGGCCCCGCCGGGCCCGGCGAGCCGGACCGGCCGCCACACCCGCGCGACTCTGTAGCCAACGGCTCAGCGGCAAACGGCTCAGCTGCCAGCGGGTCAGCCGCACTCAGCACAGCCGCAATCGGTACAGCCGCGAGCGGCACGCCGGAGGCGGCGGCCGCCGAGGCGAAGCAGCATGCCGACGACGCCGCGAACTCGGCCGCCGACTCCAAGAAGCAGGCCGACGCCGCGCAGGCCGCGCTGGCCGGGGTGCAAGCGGCCGCGGCGGCCGAACCGGGCTGGATCTACGGGATGGTGATCGGAATCCTGGGCGCCGCGCTGCTGGCGCTGGTGGTGGCCATGGTCATCTCGTCGCTCACCGGGTCGCGCGTCGTCCCGGCCGACGTGGCCAGCGCGACGACGCTGATCCTGGGTGGCCTGATCGGCATCCTGGCCCCCACCCCGACCAAGAAGGGAGCAGGCTCGCGCGCTAAGCCACCGGCCAGCTAGCCGAGGCCGCCCGACGGGCGGCGTAGCCTCGGACGTGGGATGACGATCTGGACCGTGGGCCACTCCAGGCACGAGCTGCCAGCGCTGCTCGCCGTGCTGGGCGGGCCCGGGATCGAGCTCGTCGCGGATATCCGTTCGCAGCCGTTTTCCCGCTACAACCCGCAGTTCAACCGGGAGCGGTTCGGCGCGGCACTGTCCGAGGCTGGCCTGGGCTACCTCTTCCTGGGTACGGAACTCGGCGGGCGGCCGCCGGAGCCGGAGTTCTACGACGGTGACGGGCATGTTCGCTACGGCGCGCTGGCCAGCACCGAGCGGTTTGCCGCCGGGCTGCGGCGGCTGCTGGCCGAGTCGGACCGGCAGCGGGTGGCCATGCTGTGCAGCGAGGAAGATCCGCGGCGCTGCCACCGGCGGCTGCTCGTGGCCCGGGTGCTGACCGCCCGGGGGATCCCGGTGCGGCACATCCGGGGCGACGGCAGCGTGGTCCGCGAGGAGGACCTCGGCCCGCTCCCGCAGCCGATGAGCCAGGGGACTCTGTTCGGCTGACCTCTGTTCGGCTGACCTCTGTTCGGCTGGGCTCAGACCGTCCAGTCCAGCTGGGGCTCCGGGATGGCCAGCTGCCGGCCGTAGGCCTGCGCCTCAGCCCGGCCCGTGGCATCACCGCGCGGGTAGCGGAAGATCCGGCCCGGGAACATCACGAAGCTCTCCGTCGGCGACTCGAAGTTCACATACCAGCCGGGCTGGTCAAGTGCGTCGGCGAAGGTCCTGGCGAGCTCATCGGCTCGCCCCTCGTCCGCGGTGAATTCAAGCGCGGTCCAGATGCCGGGCTGGTCGGCGGTGGCACCCGGCACCTGGTACCGGCTGATCTTGCGGACGGTCAGATTCAGGTCCGACAGGCTCGTCCCGACCCGGAGGCTCTCCGCGAGAAGCGTGCCTTCGATCACAGCCGAACGCTAGTACCCGCCACCGACAATCCGCGGCGCGCGGTGCCTGGTGTGCGGGTCTCTATAGTCGGGCTCATGCCTGATGCTGATGCCGCGTTCGCCGCGCTCGCTCAGTCCACCGTGGACGGCTTGCTGGAGCGCCGCCCGGAACTCGCCACGCTGCTCGGCGAGCACGCGCACGACGACCGGCTCACCATCGGCACCGCCGCGCACTACGACGAGCTGGCCCGCTGGTGCGCGGACCGGTTCACCGAGACGGCCGCGGTGAACCTGGGGGAGCTGTCCGCCGAGTACCGGGTGGACGCGCAGATCCTGTTCGCGCAGCTGGAGCGGGTGCTGTTCGTCACCACGGAGCTGCGCGAGCACGAGTGGAACCCGATGCTGGCCAACCCTGGCCGGGCCATCTACCTGCTGCTGGCCCGGGAGTTCGCGCCGCTGCCGAGCCGGCTGAGCAGCGTGGCCGGACGGCTGGCGGCGATCCCGGAGGCGCTGGCGGCGGCACGATCCATAGCGGCGGCCCGGCTGCCCCAGGTGCACCTGGAGACCGCGATCAGCCAGTTTGAGGGGACCGAGCGGCTGGTCGGGCCGGAGCTGGACCGCACCCTCGCCATCGCGCCGGACGGCGCGGTGCCAGCCGACCTGGCCGCGGCGCGGGCCGCGGCGCTGGACGCGATCGCGGAACATCGCCGCTGGCTGGAGCAGCGGCTGGCAGACGGTGCCCGTGAGCAGAACTTCCGTGATCCGCGGATCGGGCCGGAGCTGTTCGCCCGCAAGCTGTTCCACACCCTGGAGTCCGGCACGTCGCCGGACGAACTGCTGGCACGTGCCCTGGCTGACCTGGACGAGACGACAGTGCAGATCACCGAGACCGCGGCCCGGCTGGGGGCGGGAGGCGTCGGCCGGGTCTTGACCGAGCTGGCCGCGGACGCGCCCGACGACCGGACGATCCTCGGACTGGTCGGGCGGGACTATGACCAGGCACTGGCGTTCATCAGAGAACGTGGTTTCGTTACGGCGCGCGACGACGCCGTGGACATCATCGAGATGCCGGAGATCGACCGGGGCGTGGCCATCGCCTACTGTGACGCGCCAGGGCCGCTGGAGGCGGACGGGCAGCCTGCGTTCGTGGCCGTGTCGCCGACGCCGCGGGACTGGCCGGCCGACCGGGTCCGGTCCTTTTACCGTGAGTACAACCGGCACATGGTGCAGGACCTCATGGTGCATGAGGCGTTGCCGGGGCACGTGCTGCAGCTGGCGCACGCCCGCCGGTTCCACGGTGGCACGCCGGTGCGGGCCGCGTTCTGGTCCGGGTCGTTCGTCGAGGGCTGGGCGGTGTACGCGGAGGAGCTGATGGTCCGGCACGGTTACCCGGGCGAGGGGAATCCCGACGCACTGCGGATGCAGCAGCTCAAGATGCGGCTGCGCACGATCATCAACGCGATCCTGGACGTCCAGGTGCATTGCGGCGAGCTGACCGAGGCCGGCGCGATGGCGCTGATGACCGGCCGCGGCTTCCAGGAAGAAGGCGAGGCGGCGGGCAAGTGGCGGCGCGCGCAGCTCACCGCCACCCAGCTGTCCACCTATTACATGGGATACACCGAGGTCAGCGACCTGGTGGCCCGGCTGCGTGCGGCGCGGCCGGAGTGGGCCGAGCGGCGGCTGCACGACGAAGTGCTGGCGCACGGGTCACCCGCGGTCCGGCACCTGCGGTCCCTGCTGCTGAGCTGACCGTGCCCGCCCGCAGTCGGCCCGGCAGCGGCCCCGGCCAGCTGATACCCGCTGGCCGGGGCCCTAGCGTGGTTCCTCAGTGGCCGGCCGAGATCGGCTTGCGCACGTTGTGGAACGTGTTGGTGCCGAGCCCGAACGCCGTGACCGGCTTGCTCAGCCAGATCCCGAAGTGGTTGTTGGAGATGTGGTTGTGTGCGACGACCACGGAGACCGGGGTGCCGCCGGAGAAGACCAGCACACCGGTGGTCTTCAGGTCCTTCGGCGAGGCCGGCGCGTCCAGCGTGTCGCCGTCGATGTTGTTGGTGCCGATCCGGTTTCCGATGATCTTGTTGCCACTGAGCAGCTCGAACTGCCCGGGCTTGATCGTGTGCGCGTGCATGGTCACGCCGGACAGCCCGTTCCCGGCGATGAAGTTGCCGATGACCAGGTTGTTGTACGACGCCGTGCCGGCCGTGGCGTTGGCGAACAGGACGCCCGCGCCGTCGCCCTTGAGGCCGTTGAACGTGACCACGTTGTGCGCGATGACGTTGTCGTAGACACCGGCCACACTCGGCTGCGGCTGGCCACTGGCGCTCAATGCCGCCGGGTTGTGCCCGGGCGCGGTGATCCCGCAGTCGGTCTCGTTGCGGGTGACGACGTTGTTCGCGATCAGGTTGTTGTGCGTCGGTCCGGTCTCGTCGGTGAGCAGCACCCCACCGGAGTTGTGCGCGATGAAATTGCCGTTCACCGTGGAGTTGGCCACGGCGATGAAGTGCACGCCCTCTCCGCAGTCACCGGGCTCGGAGCCCTGTGCCTGGCACTCGAAGTAGGTCGAGGCCGGTGGCACGCCACCGCCGAGGTCGTTGTGCACCACCGCGTTGTGCTTGATGGCGACGTTGCTGATGTCGCCGTGGATCCCGGCGGCCAGGATGCCCTCCCCCAGGGCGTTGGTGACCTGGAAGCCCTGGATGCTGACGTGCGAGCTGAGGATCACCACGCCCGCGAAGATGGTCAGCTTGCCGACATGCGGCACGTTCACCACCAGACTGGGCGTGACGCCCTGCTGGTTGATGGCCGCATGCAGCCCGACCAATGACACCGGCTTCTTGATGACGACCTGTTCGTGATAGGTCCCCGGGCAGACCACGACGGTTGACCAGGCCGGCGCCGCCTTGAGCCCGGCCGTGATCGTCGAGTACTTGGCCGAGTTACACGACTGGCCGGAGCCGGACGGGCTCGCGTTCTTGGCCACGAACACGGCCCCTTGATGTTGCCCGGCCGTGCTGGCTGCGGCCGGGCCGGCCTGGGCCAGCATCGCCCCCGCTACCAGCAGCGGCGTCAGCAGCGAGCCCGTGATCAGGCCAGCTTTAAGAGATCTCATGTATTGCCCCCACCTTCCCCCTGGGCCGGGCCTGAGCAGCGGGTCCCGGGCCATCACCGGCCCGGCGCCAACGGCGCGCCCGGTGGTCGGCCAGCGGTCAGCACACCCCCAGGCCGACCGGATCCCCCCGCCCAAAGTCCTCATTTAAGCACATGAAGTAGTCAATGTCCGGTCACGTCCTAGTCAACGGGATGGTTAGGAACCGAGCCCATGCCGTGCGCCGTAAGGGACACAAGCCCCTTGCGGCGGCCGCCCAGGACGGGCCAAGTTCTTCACGTAACGAGATGCCTATGCGGTGAATGGAGCCCCAGCGATGACGGATACACCGAACAGCCAGCCCAGTGCTCAGGCCGGCAGTCCGCAGGCCGCCAGTGCTCAGGCCGGCAGTCCGCAGGCCGCCAGTGTTCAGGGCGACGGTACCGATCACACCGAGACCGAGACGCACGGCTGGACGATCGACGTCCCCGATCATCCAGGGCGGCAGGACTCCCCGGAGTACGTGGCGGCCCGGCGCCAGATGAACGAGATCGCCGGCCAGGCCACCGGGTTGATCTACGGGCCCGGACCGTTCCAGGACCACCACGGTGGCGCGCTGTGGCTGAAGGACGCCCAGGGCTGGTTCATGGTCCGCAACTGTGCTGGCATCGAGTGGTCCGCCCAGTTTTGCGCGGACCCCAGCAAAGTTGATCTTCTGCGGCAGAACGCCAAGCGGCTGTATGACCTGCTCGCGCCGGGGGTCAAGCAGGAACTGGACCCGGATGGCCTGCTGGACACGCCCATCACGGACGCCGATGGGATAGCGAAGTGGACTGACTCGATCTTCAACGCGGGGGTCCCGCTGCATCCCACGTTCCACACTGGCGTGCTGCCCGCTGGGGGCGTGCAGAATGCCGCGGCCGCGGACCCGGAGCCTGGTGGGGTGCATCACTACCCGACCCCGATCGCGGATATCCAGCTGTTCAAGCGGGACGACTTCCAGCTCTGGGTAACCGACGGCCAAGGGAACCCGGCCGCGGTGGCACCGCTCGCCCCGCGGGGCAGCGGGGACGGCCGCGTGCACGTGCTGTATGCCACGCCCGGTTCGCAGCTGGCCGCGCAGAAGAATACGGCCGAGCAGGCCGGCCAGCCGCTGATCCTCGGTGCAGCCCACCCCCTGGCCCTGCAGGCCTTCCGGAACCAGTAGGCCGCTGCCGGTCCCACCGGCCGGCTGCCTCTCGATGATCAAACGATTGGTGTCGCCCAGGCGACACCAATCGTTTGATCATCATCGGAACATGACGTGGATGAGCTTCCCGCGGATGCCTTATTGTCACATCAGTACCAGCGGTAACGTCCGGGCAATTTGATCAGAAATTGCGTGCGAAATTTGCATGTTTTTTGGCTGAGTGGCGGCCCGTTGGATTCGGCCGATAATAAATCTTTGTTTCGGCTCTGGTAACGCGGCGAGATGGCAGCGACAATATGGGTCCGATCGCATCCTGTCGAGCAAGGATTTTACGATCATGAAGAAAGGCATCGTTGTCGCCGCGTTCCTGGGCCTGGCCTTTGCGGCCGGAAACACCGGGCGGCACAATGACACCGCTGCCAGTGCCCCTGCTCATTCCACATCCACTCCGAGTCCCCAAGCAGCTAGTAAAAGCGACCCCGCAACCAACGGGCAAACAGATTCAAGTCCGCAGGTCGCAGCGGACCAGGCGATCACCGTCACTAACGCACTGCCCGCATCAGCGCCACAAACGTTCGGCTGGCTGATCGCATTAGTGTGCACGGTCGCTCTCGTCGTAGCGGTAGCCACTGTTGTGCTGACCGCCGCCGCACTGCGCGGCTGAGCACGGATTCCCTGGACGGTCTGGATGGAGCTCTTCCTTGCGATCGCCGTGGCGGCGGTCGCAATAGCAACCCTGGTGCTCGCCATGTCTTTCCGTAGGCGAACTGAAAAGCAGGTCTCGCCATGCTTGACGGACACCGGGATAGTGCTGCCACGAAAAATGAGACGGCGATCAGCGAGCTGCGCGCGCAGTTGTCCGAGGGCCTGGCGCGGCTTGATCAACTAACCGTCGGACTGCAGGCGGTCCAGGAGTTCCTCTGGCCGATGCCTCCGGAGGAACCGGGCCATGAGGCTGCGTCCCCCGCAGACAACGGCAGTTCCGATCCGGGGGGTGATGGCCTAGCCTGAGCCAGTCAGCGGCCCGGGTGTCTCAGTCAGCAGGCCTGAGGTCATCCTGATCCTTTACTGCCCTGCGACGCCCGGCTCCGTCCCGGTAATCCACTAGGCCTTTCCACCGCCCATCCTGGTCACGCCGCCACTCCAGCAGGTAGGCGTCCCGCCATGACCCGGCGATTCGCACCTGGCAACGTTTGGCATCCAATGCGACGTTGCTTGGGAAGCAGTGGGAGCACGGACCCAAGCTGGCTGACAGGGCGTCGGCCAGTGGAACGCATTCCGGGATATGAGCCTCCTGGCCGCGAAGGCCGGCCAAGCGATGCCCATCGGTGAGCGCCTGGCAGGTCGCCCGACGGTGGTAAGAATTGCCTCGCTCAGTCCGCCACACCCGCTCAGGCAGCCCGGTCCGGGCCGCCATGCACGCGGACTCACCGCACCAGGCTGCCACCTCGCCGTGCTTACAGCGCTCTTCATGTGCGCCACTCGGCACACCGCTATCGTCCGGCCACGCCGTGCGTGCGACAAGGGGAGAATTCCCGCTCCGGTCGGTCTCTTTCAGTTGGCCCAGGTGTCGAGTATCTGGTCGATGACCGGGCGGACCCGGTCGCGGGCGTCCTCTCGGGGGATGCCGGACATCAGCAACCGGTCGTAGTCGGTGTCTTCATGGCGGACCGAGGCGACCACCGCCAGGGTGATCGCTCTTTCGTCCAGCGCGCGGGCGGCCGCGGACCGGCCCACCCGGCCGCTGCCGCGCAGCGCCGCGTGCTGCGCGATCGCGGCGGCTCTCTTCTTCGGACAGCCGGGAAACAGCCGCCGGATCTCGGCGGCCATGCGGGCCTGGAACTCGACGTCTTCCTTGGTCCGGCGTTCCCGGTCCCGGTCCCGGCGGCGCAGCCGGACATCTTCATCGGCCAGGCACATGTCTTCTGCCTGCTCGATGGCGGCTTCCTCGGCCAGGATGCCCTGCCGCTCGTAGCGCTTGCGCGACCGGCTCCAGCGCACCACGACAGCCGACAGCTGGCTGGCCTGCTTGGCGCGCCGGGTCAGCGCGGCATCACCGGACTGGAGGAAGATGAGGTGGTCCATGTCCGCGCAGGTCAGGCACAGCGGCCCGACATCGGCCATGATCAGGAAGTCCCCGGTTCCGGCAGCAGCGTTACAGGCGGCGCAGGTCCAGTCCTTTAGCGGCAGGATCACAACCAGGTCGGCGGGCTTGCCTTGTTGCGCAGTGCGGTCCTTAGCCGGTGCTTTCGCCATGGTCAGCGAGGGGCCAGCGAGCCCGTGTTAAGGGCGGTGGTGAACGTGCGCCACTCGGCGCGGCTGAACGTCAGCACTGGGCCGTAGGGGTCCTTGGAGTCACGGACCGCGAGGCTGTTACCGGAGAGGGCGGCAACTTCGACGCAGTTTCCGCCGTTGCTGCCGCTGTAGCTGCTCTTGCGCCAGGCGACGTTGTCTAGGGGGTGGCCCATCGTTCCTCAGCTACCTTTCCGATCAGGTCTCGTGAGGCTTCACCGGGTAGCGCGTCATCTCTCAACGTATCGAAGGTGCGGGAGAGCTGTTGCCGCGGCACGATGCGTCGGCCAGGTGGACAGCCTGGTTGGACGCTCCGGGGTGATATGACGGGCCAGCGCCAGCCAGGCGTCGTTAGCTGGCGCCGTTCGCGTCGAGTTCGCGGAGCTTGGCCTGGATAGGGGAGGCGTCGGGGTGACCGAGGTCGTGCAGGATCACGCACGCCTCTTCCCACGCCGCGCGGGCCTCAGCCCGGTGCCCGTCCGCGTGCTGCGAATCCCCCAGGTGGTTCAGCGTCTCGGCCAGCCCCCACCGGTTGCCGATCTCGCGGTTCAGCTCGACCGCCTCCCGGTAGTACCGAGCGGCTTCGGTGAACCGCCCGCCCTGCTGTTCGGCGTACCCCAGGCTGTCCAGTGCACCGGCCGCCCCGTCCTGGTTGCCGAGCTTACGGAACAGGTCGAGAGCCTGGCTGGCGTAGCTGATGGCCCGTGGCTGGTCGCCGAGTACGGTGTGGAACCAGCCACAGGAGTTGAGCGCGAGGGCTCGGCCGGACTGGTCGCCGATGACCGTGTACGAATCCAGCGCCTGCTCAGCGTGGGTCAGCGCCTCTTCGTAGCGGCCCTGGAAGTTCAACATGCCGGCCAGCCCGTTGTGCGCGTAAGCCTGCCCGGCCTGGTCCCCGTTCTCGGTGTGGATGCGCAGCGCCTGCCCGAGTTGTGCGTGAGCGTCGTCATAGTTGCCCAGCAGGGCATTGGCGTAGCCGCACCGCTGCAGCGCGCCCGCCTGGGCGGCCCGGTCACCCAGCCGCCGCGCGGCGGCCAGCGAGATCTGCTCGGTGATTGTCCACTCGTGCCAGCGACCCTGAGTTTCCAGAAACCAGGATATGGCCCACGGGATCTGCCAGGCGTGCACATCGAAGCCCGCCTCCGCGGCCCGCGCGGCGGCCGCCATCAGGACCCGGCGTTCGGCCTGGAACCAGGCCAGCGCCTGTGCAACGTCGCCGATGTACTCGGGCGTTGCCCCCGGTGTCGCCGATACCAGCGTCACCGGCCGCCGGGTGGGGTGCAGCAGCAGCGCCGCCGACGCCGCCGTGTGCAGGTAGTGGTCGAGCATCCGGCCGATGGCCGCGCGCCGCTCGTCCGCGCTGTCCTCGGACTGGGTCAGCTCGGCCGCGTAGGCGCGGAGCAGGTCGTGGCTGGCGAACCGGCCCGGCGCGTACTCGAACAGCAAGTGGGCCCGGGTCAGCTCGCCGAGTGTCCGCCGGGCGTCATCCGGCGGCAGGTCGGCCAGCCGGGCGGCGGCCGCGGTGCTGATGTCCGGCCCGGCGTGCAGACCGAGGAGGCGGAACAGCCGCCCGGCACTGGCGTTCAGCTGCTGGTATGACCAGGAGAGCACAGCCCGCACGTTGGTCGCGGCGTGGCCCGCGTCCAGCGCGTCCAGCCGTCCGCCCGCGCCGCGCAGCTCGGCGGACAGCGCGGCCAGGGACAGCGCGGGCTGGCTGGCGCTGCGCGCGGCCGCGATGCTGAGCGCCAGCGGCAGCCCCGCGCACAACTGGATCAGCTCGTCCGCCGCGGGCAGGTCGCCGGCCACCCGTTCCGCGCCGAGGCGGCGGGCCAGCAGTTCGTGCGCGTCGGCCTCGGCCAGCACATCCAGGGTGAGCGGGGAAGCGCCCTCGGCAGCGACCAGCGGGGTCAGCTGGCTACGGCTGGTCACGATGACCAGGCAGCCAGGGCTGGCCGGCAGCAGTGGCCGGACCTGCTCCACGTCGCGCGCGTTGTCCAGCAGCACCAGAATCCGCTTGCCGGCCAGCACGCTGCGGTACAGGCCGGACTGGGCCTCCAGCCCGGAGGGTATCCGGGCGGGCGGCACGGATAGCGCGTCCAGCAGCAGCCGGATCGCCTCGGCTGGCGGCATCGGCGGGCCGGCTGGGTCGAAGCCGCGCAGGTTGACGTACAGCTGCCCGTCCGGGAACCGGTCCGCGACCTGGTGCGCGAAGTGCAGGGCCAGCGTGGTCTTGCCGATCCCGGCCGTCCCGTCGATGACCGCGATCACGGTGGCCGTGCTGCCCCCGGTGGCCTCGCCGGCCAGCCCGGCCAGCGTCTTGAGGGCGCCGGCCCGCCCAGCGAAGTGCCGGGTGGCCGCGGGCAGCTGCCGCGGCACTACCTGGTCCTGCGCGGCCGCCGAGTTCCGCCGGCCCGCGGCCGCGGTTGGCGTGCTGTCCGTCTCGGCCGGGCCGGGCGGCGGCTCGGCGTCGTCTGGGCGGAGCAGTTCGCTGTCCGCGGCCAGGATGCGCTGGTGCAGCACGGCCAGCTCGGGACCTGGATCGATGCCCAGCTCGTCGGCCAGCACCCGCCGCACGTCCTGGAACGCGGCCAGCGCGTCGGCCTGCCGGCCGCTGCGGTACAGGCTGAGCATGAGCTGCGCGTGGAACTGCTCCTGCAGCGGGTGCGCCGCGACCAGCTGGCGCAGCTCGGCCACCACTTCACCATGCCGGCCCAGCTGCAGGTCGGCGTCGATCCGGGTGGCCAGCGCCTGCAGCCGCTGGTCCACGATCGGCGGCACCTCGCGGTCCCGCAGCAGCAGCGACTCCACGTCGGCGAGCGGCTCGCCGCGCCACAGCCCGAGCGCCTGGCGCAGCTGGTCGGCCGCTTCCGTCCAGTGGCCAGCCTCGGCCGCGGCGTGGCCACGCGAGGCCAGCATGCCGAACGCCCGTACATCCAGCTGGGCGTCCTCGAGCGTGATCAGGTAGCCGGGTGGCTGCGTCTCGATCAGATCGGCCCCGGACGGGCCCAGGGTGGCGCGCAGCCGTTGCACGGCGCTGTGCAGCGCGCTCCGCGCCCCGGCCGGTGACTCGCCGTCCCACAGCACCTCGGCCAGCGCGTCCAGGCTGACCACGCGGCCGGCGTTCAGCAGCAGGGCGGCCAGCAGCACGCGCTGCTGCGGCGCTGACACGGTTACTGTGCGCGTGCCATCGCGGACTACCAGTGGCCCCAGCAGCCCGAACTCCACGCCCAGCACCTCTTCCTGGCTTGCTGCGCTGCGCTTGTTGTGTTGTGCGGTTGCGTTAGTGGCACCAGCGGATCACGGTCGCAGCACAGACATGACGGCAGCGTACCCGGGTCGGTGAGCAATCGGTGATCGGCGGCTGTCGTCTTGACGGTGGTTCGTGAGCTTTTGCTGGCATCGTGCGCTTATCGTTCCCGCTAGGCCGGTGCGGTCACCCCTCGCCGCGGCCACGCCTGCAGCGGATCGGAGGCGTGCGTGCAGCAATGACCGTCCCAGGGACTGAAACGGTCTGCGGGTCAGCCGCTGCCATCCCCGGCCATGTGGCTACCCTGTCCGCCGTTCCCGCGCTGCTGCCTGACCGGGACCTGGCGCGGATGCAGGAGTGGCCGCTGCGCAGTTTCCTCGAACTGCGGGCGCTGCCCTCGTCGGTGCGTACGGCCCGGATGCATGCCCGGGCCATGCTGAACGAGTGGTGCCTGGCTGCCCTGGCCGACACGACCGAACTGCTCGTCTCCGAGATCACCACGAACGCGGTGTGCGCGTCGGCCCGGATCGCGCGCCAGCGCGGGGCCGCGCAGCTGCCGATGCGGCTGTGGCTCACCTCGGACCGGCGCAGCGTGCTGATCCAGGTCTGGGACGCCGACCGGCTGCAGCCCATCCCGCAGGACCTGGGGCCGGACGCCGAGTGCGGGCGCGGGCTGCTGCTGGTCCAGACACTGAGCGCGGAGTGGGGCTACTACCCGCCGGATGGCCCTGGCAGCCCCGGCGGCAAGATCGTCTGGGCCCGCTGCGAACTTCCTTAGCTGGGCTGGTGACCGGGCGGTGATCAGCCGGTGATCGTGGCGCAGCCGGCCAGGTAGCCGGCCAGCAGTGCGTCGGCCACGTCCGCGATGGCCCGGTCAGCAGGCAGGAACGTGGCGGTGTGCAGCCCCGAACCCGGCTGCCCGCCAGTGCCGACGAACAGCATCAGCGAGGGAGCTACCGCGCCGTAGAACGCGAAGTCGTCGGCCCCGCAGGTGCGCAGCGGCTCGGTGACCGTGGCGCCGAGCCGGGTCAGCAGGGCCGCCGTCGACGCGGCCAGGCCCGGGTCGTTGTCCAGCACCGGCTCGCCGCGGGCGATCGTCACGTCCGCGATGCAGCCGTGCGCCAGCGCGACACCGTCGGCCACTTCGCGGAGCCGCTCATCCAGCAGGTCGCGGTGCGCCGGCGTCACCGCCCGCATGGTGCCGCTGGCGGTCGCGGTGCCTGGGATGGCGTTGGACGCCTCGCCCGCGGCCATCGTGCCGACCGTCACCACCGCGGGCTGCATCGGGTCCGTGTTCCGGCTGACCAGTTGCTGCGCCGCCACCACGAACTGGGCCAGGGCCAGCACTGGATCGCGGGTGAGGTGCGGGTAGGCGGCGTGCCCCGGGCGGCCGGTCATGGTCACGAAGAACTCGTCGGCCGAGGCGTTGACCACCCCTGGTGCGCAGGCCACCTCGCCCGCCTGCAGCAGTGGCTGCACGTGCGCGGCGGCCATGGCCTGGACCTGGTGGGCCTGCAGCAGGCCGGAGCTGATGATGTCCACCGCGCCGGACGGGTTGCCTTCCTCGCGCGGCTGCAGCACGGCCAGCATCGGCACCGGCGGCCCCACCTCGTGCAGCGCGCGGGCCAGCGCGGTCAGCGCGGCCATGTGCACGTCATGCCCGCAGGCGTGCATGGCACCCGGCCCGGCCGCCCATGGCACGCCGGTGGCCTCGGTGATGGGCAGTGCGTCGAGCTCGGCGCGGATGCCCACCGCGGGTCCCGGCCCGCCGATGCGCAGCACGGCCCCGGTGCCGTCGGCCAGCCGCTCGGCGCCGGCCCCGCCCGGCAGGGCTTTCAGCAGCTGGTTCAGCGTGGGCTGTTCGTGGCCGGACAGGCTGGGCTGGGCATGCAGTTCCCGGCGCAAGCGCTCCGCGTCCGGCAGTTCCCGGTGCACCGCATCGCGCAGCGCGCCGATCGCTTCGAGCGGGAGAATGACGGTCATCCCAGCAACTCCACAACGGCCATGGCGCGGTTCACCGTCCCCCGGTTCTAAACGTTACAAGGATTTTGATCAGAGCTACTATGTAATGGCTGTTAGCTCGATGGCGTTCGTCAGCCGTCGCCGCTAGCCTGCCAGGCCAGGCCGGAGAGCGATGTCCGGGGTCGCCGCGCGCCAGCGTACGGCGTGACGGCGGCGTGCGGTGGCGGGGCAGAGGAGGGCGCACGTGCCAGCACCGGGCCAGCGGCGGGGCAGTCTGGGCAGTCGAGGTAGCCGGGATGGCCGGGCCGAGGCCGCGGCTGACCAGCCGGCGTCCTCGCTCGCGCTGACCGTGGCCGAGCGCACCCACCGCAAGCTGGCTGAGCTGAGCCCCAGTGAGCTCAAGGTTGGCCGGGCCCTGCTGGCCGCCTACCCGGCCGCGGGCCTGGGCACGGTGGCCGAATTCGCCGAGCGGGCGCATGTCAGCGCGCCCACCGTGCTCCGGTTCGCGGCGCGGATCGGGTTCCCCAGCTACCCGCTGTTCCAGCAGGCACTGATCCGGGAGGTGCACGAGCAGCTCGGCTCGCCGCTGCGCCGGATCAGCGAACCGCACCTGTCCTCCGGTGCGGACGGGCCGCTGCCCACCGTGGCCGAGGCCTACCAGCAGGTGCTGTCGGGCACGTTCGGGGCGCTGCCGGAAGCCGAGTTCAGCCGGGCCGCGGGGCTGCTCAGCGACCCGCGCAAGCGGGTACACCTGCTCGGCGGGCGGCTGAGCCGGGTGCTGGCCGCCTACCTCACCACCTACCTGGTCCGCATCCGCAAGGATGTGTCGCTGGTCCCGGAGACCGAGCCGGAGCGCACCGCGACCCTGCTCGACTTCGGCCGCCGGGACGTGCTGATCGTGTTCGACTACCGCCGGTACGACCCGGCCATCGTGCGCTACGCCGGCCAGGCCAGCGCGCGCGGCGCGCACGTCATCCTGTTCACCGACCCCTGGATGTCGCCCGCCGCCGACGTGGCCGAGGTGGTGCTGCCCGCCCGGGTGGAGGCGCCCAGCCCGTTCGACTCGCTGGTCCCGGCCATGGCCGTGGTGGAGACCCTGGTCGCGGCCGTCACCGAGCAGACCGGGGCGGACGCCCGCCGCCGCTGGCCGGCTACGAGCAGCTTTCCGGGCCGGGCGCGCCCGAGTAGGACGGCCCGCGCGGCCGTGCCGCGGTCAGCCAAGCCGGTACACCCGCAGCGCGTTGTCCCTGGCCACCATGCTGATAACCCGGCGGGCGTCGGCCGCCGACCAGTCACCCGAGTCCACCCACCGGCCGGTGACCGTGCTGATGGCCCGGCGCCACAGCACCGCCCCGAGATAGTGCAGCTCCGGCGGTCCCCACGCGTCCGAGGAGTACAGCTGCTTGGCGAACGGGGCCAGCTCCAGCGACTCCGCGACCAATGTCGGCGCGGCCGCGCCCACATAGTTCACGCCTAGCCCCACATCGAAATACACATTATTGAACGCCTGTGCCAGGTATCCGGCTTCGCGCTGGAACGGGTAGCAGTGCAGCAACAGCACCGGCACCCGGGCCGTCCTCGCATCGCGGAGGAAGTCCAGCAGCAACAGCGGGTTGGCCTGGTCCAGGTTGAGGTCACGGTCGCCGTAGCCGGTGTGGAACTGGATCGGCAGGCCGGCCTCGGTGGCGGCGTGCAGCCCGAAACTGAGCAAGACCGGGTCGGTCAGCCGAGGGCGACCCGGCCCGGCCGACCCGATCCAGCGGCTGGCCGCGTCCCGGACCTGGGCCTCGTCCGGCTGGCTCAGGTCGATGCCGAACCCGGTCCGGTAGGCCAGGATCGTCTTGACGCCGATCGCACCGGCGGTGGCCGCCGCCAGCCGGGACCGGAACTCGTCCGGGTAGTCGCGGCTGGGGCCGCCGCCGGCCGCGATCTCCTCGGCGATGCTTTCCAGCCGCACGATGGTGTGCGCGGCGGCGCCGGACGCGGCTGACATGCCGGCCGGGCTGAGGATCTGGTCCGGCCCGTAGCCGGTGTCCAGCAGCCAGTCCGACACCCCGGCCGCGCTGAGCATCCGGGCGGTGACCTCCTGGGTGCCCAGCTCGGTGCGGCGTGCCCAGTAGTCCGCGGCCGGTGCGTGCGCGGGCAGGCCGAGCAGCGGCGCGCACCAGCGTCGGATAGCGAAGCCAAGCTGGGAGTCGAACTGGCTCATCCAGGCCGGTACCGGATCCGGTGATCCTTCGTTGATCGATTCCTCGAACTCCGGCTGGCTCAGCTCGCGAGTGAACGCGCCGTGCACGTGGTGATCGACCAGCGGCACCGCCGCGGTGTGCTCGGCCAACGCCTCACCAGCTGGCATAGCAGCGGCCACGGTCCCCTACGTGTGTCATGGATGTTCCAAAATCTCATGATCATTAATATCTGTACCGCAGGTTACCATCCGGCGCTGACCTGGCATAAGAGGTAAGCCCTACTTTCCGGGCCGTCTGAGCAGGTCAGTGCAGGTGGACGAGGACCAGGTCCTTGAGCGCGATCATGGCCAGCCCAAGCAGCGCCGCCACCGACGTGGCCAGCAGCAGTTGCCGGCCGTGCAGTTGAGCCGCCCGGCCCGCCCACCAGCCGTGCCAGGTCAGCAGCAGCACCGCCGCGACCAGGCCAACGTTGGCGGCCTGGTTCGCCGACGCCCCGGCCACCCGGGCCAGCAGCAGGGCCAGCAATGGCAGGTAGGACGCGCTGACCATCGGCCACGTCGCCTGCAGCGCGGCCCGGATGTACGCCCGGCTCGGCAGCCGGCCGCCCGCGATCTGCTCGCCCAGCAACTCGGCGTACTCCTCGGCCAGCCAGTACACCACGAGCGTGACCAGGACCGACACCACCAGCGCGGGGGTGGGCAAGTGGCCGCCCACCGCGGCCAGGATGGCCGCGGTGATGATGGCCCCGTAGATGCCGGCCGCCCGGCGCCGTCCCACGTTCGCCGTCGCTGGCCCGGACTCGACTTCGCCGCCGGCCCCCGCCACGATGCCTGCCATAGCTGCCCCTCCGGGTCGGGTCACCAGCGCTCGGTGGCTGGCATCAGTCCTCGAACTCGGTCTGCATGGCGGGTGCGGCATGGATGCAGACCAGCTGAGCCTCGCCCGGGCCCAGATTGGTGAAGCCGTGCGGGACACCCGGCGGCCCGATCACGATGTCGCCCGGCCCGCCTTCGATGGACTCGTCGCCCACCTGGACCAGGACGCGGCCCGCCAGGATCACGAAGGTCTCATCGTACGGGTGGTGGTGCAGCTTCGGGCCCTGGCCCGGATGGTTATGCACCAGGAAGAACGACACCGACGATGGCCCGTGTGCGCCGCCCTCGAAGGTCCGCGAGATGTCATTGCCCGGCAGGCTTCCGGCGTTGACGTGGTACATGGGTCGCCATGCCTTTCGGTGAGCGCGCTGTCCGGCGCTGCTGCACCCTTGCCCCGTTACTGGCGACACGACACCGGCGTGGCGGGCCGGTGGCCCGCCGCCGGCCCGCCGCCATTCGTTCATTCGCCGTTGTTCGTGCTCGGCTTGGCGGTTTCCACCCGGTCGAGCCGCGTGCTCCGGCTTCACCCGGGGCCGCAGCATGGACCCGCAGGTCCTGGTCCACCGAAGCCATTCAACGCCAATCACACTGGCTGTCAACGGCTAGGCCCGCGCCGCCGCCGGATCCGCCGCATGCCACCGCGGGCACGGCAGTTCCCGTGTCGGGCGTGACCTGGTCGTGGGCGGGGGGTTACCGTCACAGGGATCTGGATGTTGGTGGCTGGCCTGGGCCACCAAGTAGTTCCACACGGACACGTGGAGGTCCTTCATGTCATTAAGACACCGATCTGCCGTACTCGCCGGCGGGGCGTCGTGCCTGGCCGTGCTGGCCGGCCTGGTGGTCGCCACGACGCCGGCCGCGTCCGCGCACCCGCTCAGCGCGGCCCTGACCGCGCAGGCGTCCGCGCAGACACAGCGCCAAATTGGCCCGCGTCCGCCGATAGGCCGGGCCAAGGCGTCGGGGGAGAAGGCATTTCTCGGCCCCAACGACACGAACACGGCGTCACCCTGGACGCCATTGCAGAATCCGCCGCCGTTCGGCACGCCGGGCACGATGCTGCTGGAGAGCAACGGGACCGTGCTCGTGCACGATGAACCGGACAACAACACCACCGGCGGCACCACCGCGTGGTGGAAGCTCACGCCGGATTCGCACGGCAGCTACATCGACGGGACCTGGAGCAAGATCGCGTCGATGCCGGCCGGGTACACGCCGCTGTATTTCGCGTCGGCGATCCTGCCTGACGGGCGCATGATCGTCGAGGGCGGCGAATACATCGGCGAAAACGCGGTGTGGTCGAACCGGGGAGCGATCTACAACCCGGTGACCAACCGCTGGGCCTCGGTCGCGCCGCCACCGGGCTGGACGAACATTGGCGACGCGGCGAGCGACGTGCTGGCCAACGGCACGTTCATGCTCCAGCACCCGTGCAATACCTGCGTCAACAATCCGAACCTCACCGTCGATGACGCGCTGCTCAACGCGCGGACGCTCAAGTGGACGGTGATCCCGGGCACAGGCAAGAACGATCCCAACGACGAAGAGGGCTGGACTCTGGAGCCGAGCGGCCAGTTGCTGACCGTTGACACCTGGATCCCGGCCGCGACCCAGCTGTTCAACCCGCGCACCCGGTTGTGGTCGTTCGCGGGAAACACGGCCACCAACGGCAATCCGGTCAACCCGTTCCCAGTGGTAGAGATCGGCCCGCAGGTCGAGATGCCGGGCGGCAACACGTTCGTGGTCGGGGCCGGCACGAGCACGCAAGAGCCGCCCACCGCGTGCACCACGGACGCGCCCACGCAAACCGCGCTCTATGAGTACAAGCCCGGGACCGCGGGCACCTGGGTCGCGGGACCGGAGATCCCGGCCATCGGCAATCAGCAGTTCGGTGCCGCCGACGGACCGGGGTCGGTCCTGCCAGATGGAAACGTGCTGTTCGACGTGAGCGCCTGCGTGTACAATACGCCGACGCACTTCTTCGTCTACAACGCGAGCTCCAACACGCTCACCCAGATCCCGGACGTGCCCAACGCGCCGAACGACTCCACCTACTACACCAAGATGCTGGCGCTGCCGAACGGGCAGGTGCTGTTCAACGACGGCAGCAGCCAGATGGAGGTGTACACGGCAGGCGGGACGCCGAAGCCATCGTGGGCGCCTTCTATCACGTCACTGAGTTCCACGCATCTGGCCCCCGGCGGCAGCTACGCCCTGTCCGGCAAGCAGCTCGCCGGACTGGACCCGGGCGCCACCTACGGTGACGACGTCCAGGACAACACCAATTTCCCCCTGGTCCGGATCACCAACTCGGCCACCGGCGTGGTGACCTACGCCAGGACCAGCGGCTGGACCTCGGTATCGGTGGCTCCTGGCACCAGATCCGCGACCAGGTTCACCCTGCCGCCGGGTACCCCGGCCGGCAAGAGCACCTTGGTCGTGGTAGCCAACGGGATCGCCTCGCCGCCCTCCACGGTGTGGGTTTCCTGATTCTGCTAGCCAGGCCCGCCCCGGGCATCCGGGGCGGGCCTGGCGCCCGTGGCGAGCAGGTCCACGATCTGCCCGGCCGTCCAGGACCCGCGTGCCCCGGGCAGGCTGACCAGGTACTGACCCACTGTCTGACTGTCCCACCCGTGGCTTTCCTGCAGACCCTGCCCGAGCATTCGCAGATAAGCGCCGCTAGGGCTGAGCAACGGTACGTCACCGATTCCCCATGGCGCGGTGAAGGTCACCATGGGCATGTGCTCATCTTGGCCTACGTATATCAGCGTCTCGTACCGGCCCTCGCCCACCTGGATGCGCCCTAAAGTGGCCAGCTTCGTCAGGTCTAGGTCAGCACCTGGTTCGCGATACATTTCCTGCGCGGCCACATCTGAGAACTGTGCGTGGTGATCAGATAGCTGCGGGCGGCCGCTTTGCCCGGGGCATCCGGGTCGTAGAGCGCCCGGCCACCTCCCCAGACTTGCGACTCTGTCGCAAAGTAGACGCTGCCGGGCAGCCACACCGCCTTGCTGGCGCGCGGCGGGGTCTGGTCCCGTGCTCCCGGATACGTGAACGCGGCGCCGGGTGGCTGCCCACCCTGGAGGTAGCAGGAGAAGCGTTCGGCCGACAGGTTGGAGCCGTACGCGACGTACCACACGTGGCTAGTCAGGTGCCTGTCGTGCACAACAGCGCTGGCATCAGGCCTGGCGGAGACGTTGGCCTGTGATTTGGCTGGGAATCACCCGGATGAAGTGCTCGGGTTCGCCCTCCACCCACGACACAAGGCCGAGGCCGGCGATCGCTGCACGCTCGGCCTCTGTATCTATGTGATGGGCCGCGCCCTGGACGAGCACCACCCATCCCTCCCGCGCTTCCGGATCACTCTGGTCGACCTCCACAGCGACCTTGTACTCGGCATACGCGATACCAGTACGCAAGTCCTCCTCCGTGAAGGTGGTCCGGTAGGTGCGGAAAACGATCGATCCTTCATGGATCTTGTACTCGGACGGCACCGCCACCAGGCCATACCGGCTGTTGTAAACCAGGCGCCCGATCTTTGCGGTGCTGAGCAGCTCCATGCATTCGGGCTCATCCAAGCGTTCCACCACGCGCCGGGCACTCACTCCCGAGCCGGGCGAAGCGGAACCAGTAGGAGAACTGAGGTCGGCTTTATCATCCGGCATAGCTCTACACCCTAGCCACCGCCCTTGGCGATCCACACTGAGGTTCCGTCGGCAGCGGCCCGTGACGCCCTCAAGAAGCTCAGCCAGTGGCTGACCTTGGGCTGTACTTCACTGCTGTACGAAGATCAAAAATGGCCGATTCCAAGATCGAAACCAGCCCCTGACCAGGGTGGAGCTGAGGGGATTTGAACCCCTGACCCCCTCGATGC
>CAWFDX010000003.1:0-36081 GCA_963814645.1 uncultured Actinomycetes bacterium
TCCGCTCCTACCTGACCCATCTCTCGCAGCGCCATCAACTGGCCGGTCACCTGCACTTCGGCACCGAGGTCCTGACGGCGCGGTGGGACGCCGGGTCATCCCGGTGGCGGCTGCACACGTCGCGCGGGGAACTCACCGCCGGCGTGCTGATCGCGGCGGCCGGCCCACTGTCCGAGCCGTCGCTGCCGGATCTGCCCGGGCTGGCTGATTTTCCCCGTGCACGCCCCGTCGCTCAGCCTGGCGGCCACGGTCGCCTCAGCCACCGTGGCCAGCCTGTTCGCCCGCGAGACGGTCGACGCGGCCACCGAGTTCCAGCTGGCCATCTATCCCTGGCCGTATCACGACGGGCCGGTCTTTGACATCACCGGTGCACCAGGCGGCTTCACCGCCCGGGACGGTGCGACCAGCGTGCAGGGCGCGACGTTAGAAGACCTGCTCACCGCCGCACAGCGGATGCCGGCCGGCCATGGCGCGATGTTCCGCTGGACCCGGCCGGTGTCCACGCTGCCGCCGCCTGGCTAGGGCCTGGCTAGGCGACTTGCGCCTGGCTGGCCGCGAACGCCGCCGCCGAGGTACGCAGCGAGGTCTCCAGGGTGGCCGCGCGGCGGGTGGGATCCATCAGGTTCACTCCCATCGCGGCCAGGTCCTCCGGCCCGGGGGTGAGCAGGGTGACCCCGATGCCCTGGGCCCGCAGCGCCTGGGCCTCGCGCAGCAGCGACCGGGTGACCAGCGCACGCAGCCGCCGCTCCAGCCGTTCCAGCCGGGTGCCGGGCCGGTCGGTGACCAGGCTGGCCATCGGGGCCAGCACGTACACCTCGGCCACCCCGGCCCGGGCCAGCACGGCCAGCGAGGTGGGCGACCGGACGCCGCCGTCCACGTAGCGCCGCCCGCCGATGTCCCGGGGCACGTACCAGCCGGGGATCGAGCACGAGGCGACCACGGCATCGGCCAGCTCGGCCTCGGGGGCGCGGTCCCGGCCGAAGATGACCCGCCGTCCCGAGTCGTAGTCCACTGCCACGATCCAGGTCGGGGTGTCCACCCAGCCGCTCACCGGCCGCGGCGCGTGCTGCTCCAGCGCCTGCACCATCGCGTGCAGCGTCTCGTGCCGGGCCCGGCCGCGGGGCAGCCACGCGCTGGCGCCGACTCCCGGGTGTACCCGGTGCGGGGCCCGCAGTGTGTGCAGGATCAGCCGCGGCGACCCGGCCCGCCACTGCGGCCGCGGCGGCAGCGGCCCCTCGTCCAGGTCGCCCACCCCCGCCTCGCGCAGCCAGCGGACCTCGTCACCGCGCTGCAGCGCGATCATCTCCTCCAGGCTGACCCCGCAGCGCAGCGCCGCCGTCAGCACGCTGCCCGCGCTGGTGCCCACGATCAGGTCGACATCGTTGATCGCCACCGGCAGCCGGTCCTGAACCGCCTGCAGCGCCCCCGTCATCCAGGCCGCCCCGACCACGCCGCCCGCCGCCAGCACCAGCCCGACCCGCC
Source organism: uncultured Actinomycetes bacterium (assembly GCA_963814645.1). Lineage (GTDB taxonomy): Bacteria > Actinomycetota > Actinomycetes > Streptosporangiales > Streptosporangiaceae > RYN-230. Next base: position 1,483 of record CAWFDX010000003.1, read on the forward strand.
CGCCAGACGTCCCGGCCCGACCGCCAGCCATCGCAGCCCGCCCGCCGCCGGATGCCCCCATCCCGCGTACCTGGCCCATCGGTCACCTCCTGGCCCCGGCGCTGACCAGCCGTCCTGTGGGACGCGTGTGTTACCGCCCGGTAAATAAGAGGTATACCCGAACTAACCAGCGGATATACCAAATGCCCGGCCTGGCCAGCGAGTCGCCTGGCTGACCTACGCGCAGGCATCGGGGTAGCTGTGGCACGGGCCCACCCGACCGGTGAGTTGCGCCTCGCCGCGTCGTCTGCATGCTGGGACCGTCCCCCTCCCGCGGTTGCGGGAGGCCCGGGATGAGATGACAAGGAGCGTGCGCACCGTGGACCAGGAGAACGTGAGCGCTACCCTGACTGTCGCCGTGCCCGTCGCGAGGGTGTTCGCCGTGCTGGCCGACCCGGCGAGCCATTCTGCGATCGACGGCACCGGCTGGGTTGTCGAAGCTGCCGACCAGGCGCCACTGACCGAGGTGGGGCAGATATTCCGGGTAGACATGTACCACCCCAACCATCCAGACGGTAACTACCAGATGGCCAACGAGGTCCAGGTGCTCGACCCGCCGCGCGCCATCGGCTGGCGGCCGGGATACCGTAATAACGACGGCGACCTGGAGTTCGGCGGCTGGATCTGGCGTTACGACCTGGCACCGCTCGGCCCGGCCGAGACTGAGGTCACGCTCACCTACGACTGGTCGGCCGTGCCGCCGTCCATCCGGGAGTACCTCCATTTCCCGCCGTTCGGCCCGGAGCATCTCAGCAACTCGCTGCACCACCTGGCCGAGCTTGCCCAGGCCAGGACCCCCGGCGGCTAGACACCTTGTGCTGGCGGCGGTAGGGCGCGGACTCCGTTCGGAGTCTCCTGCTGACCCGTCATCTCCAGCCCCATCCGGCACATCGATCATGCTTCCGGCGACTTCGCACGCGGGCCGTGCGGCTGCCGCCCGGTTTGTCCCGATTCTGGCGCACGAAGCGTGCCAAGTCGCCGCGGCCTGGCCCGTCGCATCGATCCAGCCCGGCCCGTCCACCTGGTTCAGGTCCACGTCCAGGTCCTCGGGCCAGGGCCACAGCCCGCCCTGGTCGTGGTTCCATGCTGCCCACGGCGGCGCGGGCGCGAGCGAGGGCATCTGTTCAGGCCGGGGAGCCAGGTGCACCAGGTGCGCGAGCGCTGCGGCAAAGGGCTGGGCGGTGCGGCCCGGGCCGGGCAGCACGGCCCCGCCCGGGACGTAGCTCTCGGCGCTGGCCTCATGCTCACCGAGCGGTGCCCGGCCAGCCAGCGGCTGCGGACAGGGATACCCCGAATCGAACAGGCGGCGCTGCACCTCGGTGCACGCAGTCAGCCGCGGCGCGGCGGGGCGGACCCCCAGGGGGTCGGCAAAGTCGTGTCTGGTGCTGACCGGGGCGGTGGCGACACGCCGGTGATGGGCGGGTAAGAGCGCGGGCACGGCCCTTGTGGTGATCATGGCGGTTCTCACGCCAGCCAGATCGCTTCCAGAGGGACCATGCCCGCGCCGCCATCATCACGGATAGACCCTGCTATCGGCCACCTGGTTGAGCTGGCTGGCGGGGATGGCCCGGGAGAGCAGCCGGGGTTACTGGCGGTGCTGGCCGGGGTCGCTGATCCGCGGCACCGGAGGGGTGTGCGTCACCGGCTCGCGGCGATCCTGGGCCTGGCGGTGTGCGCGGTGCTGGCCGGCGCGCGCTCGTTCACCGCGATCGCGGAATGGGCCGCTGACGCGGACCCGCAGACCCTGCGCGCGCTGGGGGCCGGGGGCGTGGTGCCGTCGGAGTCGACGTTCCGGCGGACCTTGCAGCGGCTGGACGCGGACGCCTTCGATGAGCTGGCCGGTAGCTGGGCGGCTCAGCGCACCACGCCCGGGCCGGGAGGCCGGCGGGTCATCGCGGTCAACGGCAAGACGTTACGTGGCTCAGCCAGCGGCGGCGCACCCGGTGATCACCTGCTGGCTGCTCTCGATCATGCCTGTGGCGCTGTCCTGGGCCAGGTGCAAGTGGGAGCCAAGACGAACGAAATCCCGATGTTCTCTGTGCTGTGCGACCACATAGAGATCGGCGGCGCGGTTATCACGGCTGATGCGATGCACGCCCAGCGCGGCCACGCCACCTACCTGGCCGGGCGCGGCGCGCATTACGTGCTCACGGTCAAGCGCAACCAGCCTGGCCTGTTCGCCCAGCTCGCGGCGCTGCCCTGGCGCCAGGTCCCGGCCGCCCATGAGGTCCGTGAGCGTGGGCACGGCCGGACCGAGCGGCGCACCATCAAGGTCACCGCCGTGGCCGCCGGGCTGGCCTTCCCGCACGCCGCCCAGGCCATCCAGATCGTGCGCCGCCGCAAGCTGCCAGGGAAAAAGAAATGGTCCCGCGAGACCGTCTACGCGATCACCTCGCTGACCGCTGTCCAGGCCAGCCCCGCCGAGCTCGCGGCCATCATCCGCGGTCACTGGGCCATCGAGGACCGGCTGCACTGGGTCCGCGACATGGACTTCGACGAAGACCGCTCCCAGATCCGCACCGGCAACGGCCCCCGCGTCATGGCCAGCCTGCGCAACCTTGTCCTCACCATCTTGCGGCTGGCCGGCGCTACCAGCATCGCCGCCGCCCTGCGCCATCACGCCCGCCGACCGGACCGGCCACTGCGAACGATCATGAACTGCTAAACGACTTTGCCGGGGCCCTGGGCGGACCCCCTTGAGGTAGGAGTGCCGGGCATTCGTGTTCTACCCCTCGACCAGCCAGTCCTCCACCTGATCGGCCAGTACCCGAGCCGCTGCCTCATCAGCCTCTCCCGGCCAGTCAAAATCGGTCTGGTCCGGGTTCTGGCGGAATGCCGCTTCCCAGTCGTAGGGGCCTCCCATAGGCTCAAGCTCGTCCTTCATAGCTTCCGCTCTTTCTGCCGTCCTTTTGCCTTGCGAGAAAACTAGCGAATCCCAGTACATGCCGTCAACCAAGACATGGTCTGACCTGCAGAAACATGAGAGCTGGAATACAGAAGCTGGAAATACAGAACGTGGAATAGAAAAGCCCGACCAGTGACACCAGGGCTATTTGGTGAGGCCTATTCGGCATGCTCGACGGACTTCCGGATGACAGCGAGACAGTTGACCGGCGCGCCGATAGCCCGCAACCGTGGCACTGAAACGGCCCGTGCGAGCCTGGACGGCAGGACCGTTGCCCTGGCGGGCGGCATAGGCGAGGAGTTGCTCGCGAGCATCTTCGGCTAGCCCGGCCACGAGACTGTCCGAAACAGCCTAGGTGCCCGTAGTAGTTCACCTCGTAGCCGTTACGCGTCCTACTCGTCCAGCAGCCGGGTCAGGTCTCCACCTCGTCCAGCGGCCCACCCAACATGCTCTCTGGTGTAGCTCGGTCGGGGCGCAGTTCCCACACGATCAGGTCAGTGGAACCGTTCTTGCCACGCCGGACGCGGACTACCACGCCGAGCTTGGTCAGGAACTCGCGCTTGTCCGCGTCCGCCTTCAGGGTGCTCCAGTACCGCCCGATCGTGTCCCCGGTCTTGCGGCGCTCGACCTTGTCGGGGGTGGCCGGGAGCGACCGCAGCCGTGTCCGCTCGGCCCTGAGAACAACATGCTTCGTGTCGTAGTCCGGATCGTCCAGGTCGAGTTCACGCAGGTCCTGGTTGACCTCGAAGATCTCGTCCTCGTACCTGTGGCCGGGCGTGACCACGACTTCATACCTCGGGAGGCGGCTCCTGGACATCTTCGCCTCGACCCAGGCGTCCAGCTCCTCCAGCGGGAACATATTCCGGCACTTGGACGGGCTCGTGTCGCTGCCCCAACACCTGTAGTAGACGTTGTACTGCTTGGACCCGTCCTTGCGAACATTCTGGGCGCGGAGCCGGTACATCGGGCCACCGCAGTCGTGACAGACCGCCACCCCGCCGAGCATCGGTGTGCCCGCTCGTACCGTGCCCTTCTTGGTCGCCCGGTGGTCCATCTCGGCTTGCAGCTTGCGCCAGGTGTCCAGGTCCAGGATCGGCGGTACCCGGAGGATCGTGCGCCGCGCCCGTTGCCGTCCGTGCGACGTCCGGCCAGCACCGGGTTCCGGAACACGTCGGAGAGCGTCTTCGGTACCCAGGCACCGCCCCGGCGCGTCGGGATGCCCTGAGTGTCCAGGTACTCGCAGAGTTGACGTAGGGATTTGCCCGCCAGGTACATCGCGGCCACCTCGGTCAGGACAGCAGCCTGGACGGGGTCGATCGCTAGCGCCTTGGACTTCGCCTCCCCCACGACCTGGTAGCCGAACGGCGGCCTGCCGACGAACGACTTCATGCTCCGCAGGTGCTCCTGCATGCGCCGGTACCGTAGGGAGGTGTTCTCCCACTCGGCCGTCGCGAGGTTGACCAGGTTGTCCCAGATGAGCGGAGTCACGGCGTCACCCTTCTCGGGCGGCCAGCTCAGCTCCGGGTTGACCACGATGATCTTCTTCCGGTTCTCCTCCGCCCACGAGCGGATACCCCAATCCCGGCCTGTCGAAGGGGCTCGTGCGGCCTGAGACCTTGTCCGCAGCCGTGGCGATCACTTCATGCCCGTTGCGTTCCGCCCAGGCACGGGCGTCGGTGTCCTGGGTGTCGAGCCCGGTCTGCCCAGCCTGGTCCTGCGATAGCCTCGCCGCGAGCAGCAGCCTCACTGTGCCTCCCGAGTCGTCCCTGGTCAGGGGCGGGTCTAGCACTTTTAAGCCATGTGAGTACTGAAGAACAACATTACCAACATGGGCCTGCCACCATCAGCGGGACCTGCACCTGTCGGCGGTCGGCCTGGAGTGAGTGGTCAGCAGCTGACGGATCGTCTCGTTCGGCCTAGTGCTCAACGCGATCGGCCTGTACCCGTTCTGGCAGCTCGGCCAGCCCACCTCGTTCGGCGGGCTGATGCCCGGCTTCGTCATGTTCGGCGCCGGCCATCTGGCGTCAGCGGCCGCGGGCTACCCGCTCAGTGGCCTGGTCCAGCCAGCCGGGGCTGGAGTCCGTACTCTCCACCCACCAGGTGGCGCCGGCCGCCTCGTAGTCCGGCGCCAGCCCGGCCACCTCACCAGGCTCCTGTTCCAGGTCGGCCCAGACCACCAGGTCGAACCCGGCCGCACTGCCCCGGGCCAGCTGAGCCTGCTCGCGGACCGCGGCGATCTCCTCGGGCGACGGCCGGGCCAGCCCGTTACCGCGCCAGGTCAGCGGCACCATCCCGTCCCACCGGGTAGCCCGCCGCACCGGCCCGACGGCGGGCAGCACGCCACCAACCCAGATCGGGATACGCGGCTGCTGCACCGGCACTGGGCGGAACCGGACCGGCTCGATGGTGAAGTGCTCACCGCTGAACGCGAACCGATCCCCGGTCCATAGCCCGGTCAGCACCTCGAGCCCTTCGTCGAGCAGGTCGGCCCGGACCCGGTTGCTGACCGGCTCGTGGAAGATGCCGAAGTCGGCATAGGGGGGCGAGCCGAGGCCGACGCCGAGGATCAGCCGCCCGTTGCTCAGCCGGTCCACGGTGACCGTCTCCTTGGCCAGCTGCCACGGCCGCCGCCGCGGCACCGGGGTGATCACCGTGCCCAGCCGGATCCGCGATGTCTGGCTGGCCAGCACGGCCAGCAGCGTCCACGGGTCCAGCACCGGCGGCCCGTCGCCGGTGTCGTCGTGCACCAGGTGGTCCCAGAGGAAGAAGCCGTCGAACCCGCCCTGCTCGGCGGCCAGCCCGAGGCCGATGATGTCAGCTGGGTCGGCGGTGAACGGCGGGACCGCCAGCCCGCGGCGCAGCCCGGTCACCCCCGGCGTCACGGGCGGCCGCTACCAGATCCGGCAGACCGGCGACAGCCCGGCCGCCTCGGCCAGCATCCGCTTGAGCTGTGGAATGCCACCCCGGGCCAGGGCCAGGTGCTGCCCGGCCAGGTCACGCTGGGCGGCGATGTCACCGGCGAATGCGGCGACGCACCCCTCCGGCGCCAGGTTGGCCAGGGCCAGCAGCCCGCCGGCCGCGCCCAGCGGCCCGGCCAGGGCCAGGAAGCCGGCCGAGCCGACGTAGGTGGCCCCGGAGTAGCTGGTCAGCTCGTCCAGCAGCCGGTCCGGCCGGCCCGAGGAGTCCTTGAGGCCGGCCACCGGCAGCGCACCGAGCGCGTCCACCCGGATGTCGGCGCAGGTAAGGAACGGGTTGTGGTAGGCCAGCACCGGACGGTCCCCCGCCGCGCCGGCGATCTCGGCATAGAACACAGCCAGCGCGCCCGCGCTGACCGGCCCGGCCGCGCTGACCGGGCACCAGGTCAGCATGGCGTCAGCGCCCGCGGCGGCGGCCATCTTGGTCAGCGTCACGGCCTGCCGGGCGGACGGGGCGCCGGTCCCGGCGATCACCGGCACGTCATCGGGCAGCGCGGCCCGCACCGCCTCGATCAGCATTACCCGCTCCGCCTCGGTCAGCGTGGCCGCCTCCGCGGTGGTGCCACACACCAGCACGCCAGCCACGCCGCGGCTGGCCAGGTCGGCCGCGTGCTTGCCGGTCGCGACCGGGTCAACCTCGCCGTCCGGGCCGAACAGCGTGACCAGGGCTACGCCCACGCCACCGAATACCACCGCCATCGTCTGCCTCACTTAGGGGGAGCGAGCGCGCCGTTCAAGGCACCGGAGGTTTCAGGCTACGTGGCTGACCTGCCGCAGGCGAGATCCGGCCGGGCAGTCTACGGTGAAGAGATGGCAGGGACGGGTGAGATCCGCTGGGGCATCATGGGCACGGCCGGCATCGCGCGCAAGCAGTTCCTGCCCGCACTGCGCGAGGTGGGTGGCACCGCCGCCGTGGTGGCCGGCCGGGACCTGGCCCGGGCCGAGGAGTACGCGGCCAGCCAGGGCATCGGCCGGGCCGTCCAGGGCTACCAGGCGCTGCTCGACGACCCCGGCGTGGACGTGATCTACCTGCCGCTGCCGAACAGCCTGCACGCCGAGTGGGCGATCAAGGCGCTGCGCGCGGGCAAGCCGGTGCTCTGCGAGAAGCCGCTGTGCGGCACGCTGGCCGAGACCGAGCAGGTACTGGCGGTCGCCCAGCAGACCGGGACGCTGCTCTGGGAGGCGTTCGTCTTCCCATTGCAGGCGCAGATGGGGCACCTGCACAGCATGCTCGCGGATGGTGTCATCGGCGAACTCCGGGAGATCCAGGCCAACTTCCACTTCCAGCTGACCAGGCGCCGCGACATCCGGCTGCGCCGCGACCTGGCCGGCGGCGCACTGAACGACGTTGGCTGCTACCCGGTCCGGCTGGCCGGCGAACTGATCACCGCCCCACACGAGTCGGCCTGGGCGGCCTCCATCGAGGGCGGCGACGGGGTCAACGTGGAGACCCAGGGCAGCCTGGGCTACCCGGGTGGCAAGCGGCTGCTGCTGTCCTGCGGGTTCCGCCGCGCGGACGACACGTTCGGCCGGCTGCTGGGCACCGGTGGGCAGATCAGCATCACCGCTCCCTACCACCCCCGGGCGGCCGACACGTTCCAGGTCGTCGTGCCGGGCCGGCCGTTGCGCAGCTACCCGGCGGCCGGCCCGGAGCAGCCGTTCGCCGCAGCCATCCGGCACATCCAGGCCGCGCTGCGCGGTGCGGAAGAGCCCCGGGAGCTGGCCCTGGACACCTCGCTGCGCACCGCGCAGGCCCTGCACGACCTGCATGAGAGCGCCGCCGCCCAGCAGCCCCCGGCCGGCCCGGCCCCGGCCGCCGCCGCCCCGGCGGGCACCGCCCAGGCCAGTACCGGGCCCGCCCCGGTCAGATGAGCCAGGACGCGGAGATCCGCGCCGCACTGGCCGCCGAACGGGCCGCGACGCTGGACCGGATGGCCGCGCTGCGCCGCGATTTCGACGGCATCGTCAACTCATCCGCGCTGGTCGCCACCGACGACGAGCATGATCCGGAGGGCGCCACCATCGCGTTCGAGCGGGCCCAGCTGGCCGCGCTGCTCGGCCAGGCCGAGCAGCACCTGGCCGACCTGGACCAGGCGCTCAGCCGGCTGGACCAGGGCAGCTACGGCCGCTGCGAGCGGTGTGGCCGGCCGATCGCCCCGGCCCGGCTGGCCGCCCGCCCGGCCGCCCGGACCTGCATCCGCTGCGCTTCGGCGTAGTCCGGCCCGGCCGCCGCGGGTTAGCCTGCCGATCATGTCCCCATACCGAAACGCCCAGTGGTACGCCGGCCCGGACCGCGGTTCCTACATCCACCGCGCCTGGATGCGCCGCGGCCTGCCCGGCGAGGCGTTCAGCGAGCGGCCACACATCGCCATCGCCAACACCGCCTCCGACCTCAGCCCGTGCAACAAGCACCTGAACGAGGTGTCGGCCAGCGTGCAGGCGGGTGTCTGGGCGGCGGGCGGCATCCCGCATGACATGCCGGTGATGTCGCTGGGCGAGACTCAGGTCCGGCCGACCGCCATGCTCTGGCGCAACCTGGCCGCGATGGCCGCCGAAGAGATGATCCGGGCCAACCCGGTGGACGGCGTGGTGCTGCTCGGCGGCTGCGACAAGACCATCCCGGCGCTGCTCATGGCGGCCGCCTCGGTCGACCTGCCCGCCGTGGTGGTGCCCGGCGGGCCGATGCTCACCGGTCACTTCCGCGGCGCCGCGCTGGGCTGCGGCACCGACGTGTGGCGGCTGTCCGAGGAGGTCCGGGCGGGCACCCTGTCCGAGGAAGACTTCCTGGCCTCGGAGTCGGCGATGATCCGTAGCAAGGGGCACTGCAACACGATGGGGACCGCGTCCACCATGGCCTGCATGGCCGAGGCGCTGGGCATGACGCTGCCCGGCGTGGCCGGCACCCCGGCCCCGGACAGCCGGCTGCTGGAGGCGGCGCATCGCTCCGGCCGGCTGGCGGTTGACCTCGTGCACGCCGGCCGACGCCCGTCGACGGTGCTGACCAGGGCTTCTTTTCATAACGCTATCGTCGCGCTGGCGGCCATCGGCGGCTCGACGAATGCGGTGGTGCATCTGCTGGCCATCGCCGGCCGGGCCGGTGTGGACCTGACGCTGGATGACTTCGACAAGATCGGGTCAGCGGTGCCGCTGCTGGTCGATCTGGCCCCGGCGGGCCAGTACCTGATGGATGACTTCTTCCGGGCCGGCGGCCTGCTGGCGGTGCTCCGCGAGGTGGCCGACCTGCTCGACCCGGCCGCGGTCACGGTGACCGGGGAGCCGCTCACCGGGCAGCTCGGCGAGGCCCGGATCTGGGACGAGGCGGTGATCCGGCCGCGCACCGACCCGCTGCTCGACCAGGCGGGCATCGCGGTGCTGCGCGGCACGCTGGCCCCGGGTGGCGCCGTCATCAAGCCCGCGGCCGCCTCGCCGGAACTGCTCCGGCACCGCGGCCGGGCGGTGGTGTTCGACAGCATCGAGGACCTGCGGCGCCGGCTGGACGACCCGGACCTGGACGTGGACGAGTCCAGCGTGCTGGTGCTGCGCGGCTGCGGGCCGCGCGGCTACCCGGGCATGCCCGAGGTGGGCAACATGCCGCTGCCCGCCAAGCTGCTCGCCCGCGGGGTGCGCGACATGGTGCGGGTCAGTGATGCCCGGATGAGCGGCACCGCGTACGGCACGGTCGTGCTGCACGTGGTGCCCGAGGGCGCGGCGGGCGGCCCGCTCGCGCTGGTCCGGGACGGCGACCCGATCGTGCTGGATGTGCCCGGCCGGCGGCTGGACATCGACCTGCCCACGGCCGAGCTGGCCCGCCGGTCCCCGGCGGAGCCGATGCTGGCCGCGCTGCCCACGCCCACGCGCGGCTGGGAGCGGCTGTACATCGACCACGTCATGCAGGCCGACCGCGGCGCCGACCTCGATTTCCTGGCCGGCTCCACCGGTCACGAGGTAACCCGCGACTCACACTGAACAGACGCGGGACTCTGGCCTAATCCAGGGTCACGACTCAATGATCAAGAATCGGTGGAAAACTGGATCGGGGGCTGCCTACTTTCGAGCGGCCGGAGGAACTTCGTTGAACCCGATTATCTGGATTGTCATCGGCGTCGCCCTCCTCATCTTCCTGATCTTCGCGGGGTGGCCGCTGTACAGCACGTACCGGACCCGGCGGCAGGGAGCGGACGTCCAAGAAGCGGATGAGTACCTGGCGGCCAAGAAAGACTGGCAGCACGCCGAGGCCGAGCACGAGGACGCGCCGCCGCCCGCCCCGCCAGCCGGCGGCGGCCCGTCCGGCGTCGGACGGGGTGACACACCGCTCAGGTCCGGCACCGACCCAGCCGGCGAGCCAGGCGCGGAGCGGGATCCCGGTCACGACTCGCAGTAAAGAATTAGCGGTGTACATCCTTGCCCTTATAGGGGCAGCGAAGTACACCGCTAATCCAGGACCCCCGGAGAGGGTGCTGCGGGACCGACTCGGGGGTGATCCGGTCCCGCAGCACGCTTAGGTTTTACGCTGGTTTTACCTCGTGTGCAGGCCGTTGAACAGGCCCGTTTTTTACGTCGCCCCGGATGCCGCCTCAACTTCGCCTTCCAGCCAGCCAGGGCTGCTTGCTGTACGGGGCGGATGCTGTCAAGAGACGGTCAGGACCGGATGAGACGCTGTCCTTGACAGCAACGAGCGGAGGTGACCCCGATGGGCGGACCGGACCGGCAGCCGGACTGGTTGGATCCGGAGCTGGCCACGCTGACCAGGGAGCGGTTCTCCGACCCGGCCTGGATCTACGAGCGCAAGCTGGACGGCGAGCGGTGCCTGACGTTCCAGGACGGCGGCGACCTCCGGCTAGAGACCCGGAACCGGAAGGTGGTCAGCAGCACCTACCCGGAGCTGGCCGAGGCGCTGGGCGGCCAGTCGGCGACCGGCTTCATCGTGGACGGTGAGGTGGTCGCGTTCGAGGACGGGCAGACCAAGTTCGCCCAGCTGCAGCAGCGGCTGGGCGTCGCCCACCCAGATCCCGAGCTGCTGCGCAAGGTGCCGGTGACCTACTACATCTTCGACGTGCTGTGGGCCGACGGCACCGACCTGCGCCCGCTGCCGCTGCTGGAACGCAAGCAGCACCTGCGCGACCTGCTGCGCTGGGGCGGCCCGCTGACGTTCGTCGAGCACCGGGTGCGTGACGGCGAGCAGTACTACGCCGAGGCCTGCCGCCAGGGCTGGGAGGGGCTGATCGCCAAGCGGGCCGATGCGCCGTACCGGGCCGGCCGGACCAAGGACTGGCTGAAGTTCAAGTGCGAGAACAACCAGGAGTTCGTGATCGGCGGGTTCACCGACCCGCAGGGCACCCGGATCGGCCTGGGCGCGCTGCTGATCGGCTACTACGACGGCGATGACCTGGTCTACGCGGGCAAGGTGGGCACCGGCTTCAACACGGCCACGCTCCGCATGCTGCACGACGAGCTGACCGCGCTGGAGCAGGCCAAGCCACCGTTCAGCCGTGGCGAGCTGCCCCGCCGCCGTGGCGTGCACTGGGTCAAGCCACAGCTAGTCGGGCAGGTCGGGTTCAGCGAATGGACCACGGCGGGCGAGCTGCGCCACCCCCGGTTCCAGGGGCTGCGCCGGGACAAGAGCGCCCGAGAGGTGATCAAGGAGGTGCCGCAAGACGATGGCTGACACCGCGGCCCGCGAGCAGTTGCGGGTGGGACGGCAGACCGTCCCGCTGTCCAACACCGGCAAGGTGCTCTTCCCGGACGGCATCACCAAGGGCGACCTGATCCGGTATTACCAGGAGATCGCCGGGGTGATGCTGCCCTACCTGCGGGACCGGCCGCTGTCGCTGGCCCGCTACCCGGAGGGCATCACCGGCGAGCGGATCTTCCAGAAGAACGTCGGCCGGCACTTCCCGGACTGGATCCCGCGGGCCGAGGTGGACAAGGCGGGCGGCGAACTGTGCCAGGTGCTCGCCGAGAAGCCAGCCGACCTGGTCTACCTGGCCAACCAGGCCAGCATCGAGCTGCACGCGCTGCTCAGCCGGACCGGGGCGCTGCACCAGCCGGACCAGCTGATCTTCGACCTGGACCCGCCCGGCGACGACCGGTTCGACGACGTGCGCACGGTGGCGCTGCGGCTGCGCGCCATCCTGACCGACGACCTGGGGCTGACCTCGTTCGTGAAGACGACCGGGAGCCGGGGGCTGCACGTCGAGGTCGTGCTGAACGCCCAGGAGGACTTCGACACCGTGCGCGAGTTCGCCCGCCAGGTGGCCATGGTGCTGGCCGCGGCCGAGCCCGGCCTGGTCACCGTCGAGCCGCGCAAGGCCGCCCGCGGCAACCGCATCTACGCGGACATCATGCGCAACGGGTACGCGCAGACCGCGGTCGCGCCGTACTCGGTCCGGGCCCACCCGGGCGCCCCGGTGGCGGTGCCACTGCACTGGGACGAGGTCGCCGACCCGCAGCTCAGCCCGCGCGGCGTGACCATACGGACCATCGCCGCCCGGCTGGATCAGCTGGCCAGCACGGGCGACCCCTGGGCCGGGATGGCCCGGCACCGGTACGGGCTGGCCCGGCCGCGCCGCCTGGTGGGCGGGCTGCTGTAGCGCCAAGAAAGCGAGGAACTGGATGACCCTGGGTGATCTGCTGACCGACGCGTTCGGCCGGGTCCGCGGCGTGGTGCACGACGTGTGCGGCGGGCTGACCGAAGACCAGCTCGCGTTCCGCCCGGCTGGGCAGGCCAACTCGGTGGCCTGGCTGGTCTGGCACCTGACCCGGATCCAGGACGATCACATGGCCGCCGTGGCCGGCACCGAGCAGGCCTGGACGGCGCAGGGCTGGGCGGACCGGTTCGCGCTGCCCTACCCGCCGGGCGACACCGGTTACGGGCACAGCTCCGAGCAGGTCGCGGCCTGCCGGGTCGCGGCCCGGCTGCTGACCGGGTACCACGACGCCGTGTACCGCAACACGGTCAGCTACGTCGAAGGCCTTACCGAGCCGGACCTGGACCGCGTGGTGGACCGGGCCTGGGTCCCGCCGGTCACCCTGGGCGTCCGACTGGTCAGCGTGATCTCGGACGACCTGCAGCACGCCGGCCAGGCCGCCTACCTGCACGGCCTGGTCGTCAAGGGCTGGGACGCCGCGGACATCTAGACATCTAGGCCGGGCCGAACAGCGAGTCGAGCGCCGCGTCGACGGTGGCGGACAGCGGCCCGATGGTGGGCAGCACCGGCTCCGGCGGCGTGGCCTCCACCGGCTCGCACACCGCCTGCGCCGCCGGGCTGAGGAACCGGGTCAGCTGCGCGTACCCGTGCCGGTCGTCGGCGGACATCCGGTGCAGGTGCATCCGCAGCGGCGCGTACAGGTACAGTTCGTCCCTGGCCCGGGTGACCGCCACGTAGAACAGCCGCCGCTCCTCGGCCAGCCCCTCCGGGCTGCCGAGCGCCATGTCGCTGGGCACCGCGCCATCCACCAGGTGCATCAGGTGCACCACTGGCCACTCCAGCCCCTTGGCCGAGTGGATGGTGGACAGGATCAGGTAATCCTCGTCCAGCCGCGGCGGCCCGGCCAGATCCGACGCTGACACCGGGGGGTCGAGGGCCAGCTCCACGAGCGCGTCATGCAGCGACGGCCGGGTGGCCGCCGCGTCCGCCAGCCGCTGGAGATCATTTAGCCGAACGCCAGCATCCGGGTATCTGCCGCGCAGCGGGGCATCCAGCGCCGCCAGGATCGCGGTCGCCCGGTCCGCCGTCTTTTCCAGCGCCACCGCGCCAGCCAGTGCCGACAGCGTCGCGGTCACCGCTTCGCGGTACTTGGCCGGAATCGCGGCCGCCGCCTCCGCCCAGCGGCTCAGCGGGTCCGCCTCCTCCAGCCGCAGCGCGTTGACCACCCGGCCGGCGTGCACCGGGCCGACGCCCTCGTGCAGCCGGAGCACCCGGAACCAGGCGATGTCATCGGCCGGGTTGGCCACCACCCGCGCCGCGGCCAGGAAGTCCTTCACGTGCGCGGCTTCGGTGAAGCGCAGCCCGCCGTACTTGATGAACGGGATGCCACGCACCGACAGTTCCACTTCCAGCACAGAGCTGTGCCCGGCCGCGCGCATCAGCACGGCCTGCTCGCGCAGGTCCACGCCGGCCTCGTGCGCACCCAGCACCCGGGCGCAGATCTCCCGGGCCTGGGTGGCCTCGTCGTGGCAGCGGACCAGCTGTGGGCGGCTGCCCGGGCCGCGGTCCGAGGTCAGCGCCAGTTCCAGGCCCGGCGACTGCGGCCGCACCGTGTTGGCCAGGGTCAGCACGGCGGTCTTAGACCGGTAGTTCCGGCCCAGCCGGACCACGGCGAGATCCGGATAGTGCTCGCCAAGCTCGCGCAGGTGCGCCGGGTCCGCGCCGCGGAACGCGTAGATCGCCTGCGCGTCGTCGCCCACGCAGGTCAGCCCCTCGCCGTCCGGCCGGAGCAGCCGGACGATGTCCGCCTGCACCGCGTTCACGTCCTGGTACTCGTCCACCAGCACGGCGTCGAACATGCCGCGCAGCACCGGCCCGGCGGCCGGGTCGGCCAGCGCGGCCCGCCACAGCAGCAGCAGGTCGTCGAAGTCGACCAGGCCGTGCTGCCGCTTGTGCGCGACGTACCCGCGGAACAGGCTGCCCAGCTCCGCCTCGTACTCCACGGCCCACGGGAAGCTGGCCGTGGTGACCTGCTTGACCGTGGCGTGCGTGTTCACGCACCGGGTGTAGATGTCCGCGCAGGTGGCCGCGCGCGGCGCGCGCCGCTGGGTACCGACCAGGCCGTGCTCGGCCCGGGCCGAGTCCATGAGATCGGTCACGTCGGGCGGGTCGATCACGCTGAACGCGGGCGGCAGCGAGAACGACTCGGCGTGCGCCCGGATGATCTGGTGCGCCACCGCGTGGAACGTGCCGCCGCACACCCGGTCGGCGGGAGCCGCCCCGGCCGGGGTGACCCGGGCCAGCATGTCGTCGGCGGCCCGCCGGGTAAACGTCAGCAGCAGGATCCGGCTGGCCGGCACGCCCTGGGCGCGCAGCCAGCCCGCCCGGGCGACCAGCGTCCGGGTCTTGCCGGTGCCCGCCCCGGCCAGCACCAGCAGCGGCCCGCCCTGGTGCCTGACGGCTTGGCACTGATCTTCGTTTAGCCCATCGAGCAGGCCAGCCGGTTCGAACATGAAGCCGAATGTACCGGTCCCGGTGCGAGCCGGGCCAGGGGCCCCGCCGGCCGGGGTCAGGACGACTACGACCCCGGGCAGTGTTTCTTGGCCTCCAGCAGAGATCCCTCATAAAGGTCAACGATCGGGCTTTGGGCCCCGGCGATTCCGCCGACCGGGGCCAGCAGGCGTTGCGCGCCGGCCATATCGGCATTCGCGGCCGCGCAGCCCGGTGGCGTGTCGGTGTACTGGTAGTCGGCGTCCGCGTAATACCCCTGGGCCATGTCGTTGGCCAGGTTGTACTTGGATATGGAACCCTGATGGCCGCGGAATACCGCGACCGCGCGCATCATGTCCTGGTGCCCCGTGCGGATATGCCCCAGCGAGAATTCCAGACCACCCGCATTGCGCAGCGCGGAGGCGATCGTCACCACATCGTGCGGCGGTGCCGTCACCGCATCCTGGTAGTAATTCAGGGCGGCCCCGGTGTCGCCGGCGTCGGCCAGCGCCTGAGTCCGCTGCGCGCCGGTCAGCCCGGCCGCGGCCTTGTTGAGCGCGGCCTGCTGGCCCGCGAACTGCTCGCCAATATTGGTCGTCAGCGTGAGCAACTGCTGCTGCTCCGACGCCAGGTTCGCCTGGCTGGCGACGTGCACGGAATAGCCCGCGTACCCGGCGGCAACCAGTGCGCCGATCGCGGTCGCTAATGCGATGACGTCGATATGCCTGCGCCGCTGCAGTTGGCTGGTATCGGTGATATTTCCGTTTTGCGGACTTTGCTGACCCTCGGCGCCGTCCTGAAGCTGCGTCTCCCCCACTTTTGGAGGTTAACAAGGGAACGCGCCCCAGTGGAACCCCATTTCCCCCTAGCACTGCCCGAAGGGAAACATGAGAGGGAATAACATGTTTTATGCTGGTTTAATGGGCCGGGGGCGGGATACCATCCAGGGTGTGACAGCGGTGGGGGATCTGGACCGCGCCCGGATCGCTGACCTGCACGCGCGGGAACTGGACCGGTTCCGGGCGGACCGGCCTGGCACGCTGGCCATGATCGACCGCGCCCGCGCGCACATGCCGAACGGCCTGCCGATGGCCTGGATGGCCTCCGACAACGACCAGCCGGTCTACGTCGATCACGGCGCTGGATCCTCGTTTACCGACCTCGACGGGTTCAGCTACGTCAACTTCAATGCCTCGGACATGGCGATGTTCTGCGGGCACGCGAACCCGGACATCGTGGCCGCGATCATCGCGCAGGCGGCCCGGTCCACCATGTTCCTGCTGCCGACCAAAGCCACGGTGGCGGTGGCCGAGGAACTCTCCCGCCGCTACCCGGTCGGGCAGTGGCAGTTCACCCTGTCCGCCACCCAGGCCAATACCGAGGCGATCCGGCTGGCCCGGGCCGTCACCGGCCGCCAGGTCATCGTCCTGTTCCAGGGGCACTACCACGGCCACTTCGAGGAAGGGCTGGTCGACATCGAGGATGGCCAGGCCCGGCCGGTCCAGCGGGGACTGTCCAAGGGAGTGACCGGCCGGGTACGGATCGCCCAGTTCAACGATCCCGGGACGCTGCGCGCGGCGCTCGAACCGGGCGATGTGGCCCTGGTGCTAACCGAGCCGGCCCTGACGAACTTCGTCCACCTGCTGCCGCCCGAGACGGGCTGGCACACCAGTCTGCGCGCGCTGACCCGGGAATTCGGCACCCTGCTGGCTATCGATGAGACGCACACCCATGTCGTCGGGCCGGGCGGGGCGACCGGGCTGTGGCAGCTGGACCCGGACATCGTCACGATCGGCAAGGCGGTGGCTGGTGGCGTGCCGATGGGTGCCTACGGCGTCACCGCGGCGCTGGGCCCGGAACTCGACGTGGCGCGCAACGTGGCCACCGGTGGCACGCTGTTCGGCAACCCGCTGTCCGCCGCGGCGGCCCAGGCCGCCCTGACCCGGGTGCTGGTCCCGGAGGCGTACGCGCACACCAGCGCCCTCGGCGCGGAACTGGCCGACGGGATCGAGACCGCCATCAGCTCGGCCGGCCTGCCCTGGACCGCGATCCGGCTCGGCCCCCGTTCCGGCCAGTGGTACGGGCCGCAGCCGCGTACCGGCGCCGAGGCGCACGCGCTGACCGACCCTGAGCTCACCCGGCTCATCCGGATCTGGCTGGCCAACCGGGGCATCTGGGAAGCACTGCCCGGCGCAGGCCCGACCGTGCCGGTACCCGCCACCCAGGCCGACGTGCAGCGGTACGTCAGCGCGTATGGCGAACTGCTGGCTGCGCTGCGCTGACCAGGCGGCGGTAGGGGCGGGCCATCGGCCAGTGCGGGTCGTCCAGCACCGCGGCCGCGTCGAAGTGGCCGAGGCTCTGGATCAGCCGGGCCACCAGGCCGGTCCAGCCGGTCTGGTGTGACGCGCCCAGCCCAGCCCCGTTGTCACCGTGGAAGTACTCGTAGAACAGCAGGTGGTCCCGCCAGTAGGGGTCCTCCTGGAAGAGCTTGCTCCCGCCGTAGACCGGGCGGTGGCCCGCCTCGTCCCGCAGGAACGTGCTGACCAGGCGGCGGGATAGTTCCTGGGCCACCTCGAACAGGGTCATCATCGTGCCAGACCCGGTGGGGCATTCGACCTTGAGCTCGTTGCCGTAGTACCGATAGTGCTGCAGCAGGGCGCGGATCAGCAGCAGGTTCACCGGGAACCACACGGGCCCGCGCCAGTTGGAGTTGCCGCCGAACATGCCGCTGGCCGATTCGGCCGGCTCGTAACGCACCTCCTGCACCTGCCCGGCCACGTCGAACGTGTACGGGTGGTCCTGATGCCAGCGGGATATCGAGCGGATGCCGTGCGGGCCCAGGAACCGGTCTTCGTCGAGCATCCGGGCCAGGATGCGGCGCAGCTTCTCCTCGTTGACCAGCGACAGCAGCCGACGGCCGTGCACACCGGGCACCAGTGGGTCGGCGATGTTGACCAGCAGGTCGCGGTTGCGCTCCAGGAAGGTCCCGACCCGCCCGGTAATCTCCGGGTAGCGCTCGATCACGTCGGCTTCGATCACCGTGGTGGCGCACAGCGGCAGCAGACCCACCATCGAGCGCACCTTGATCCGGGTGCCGGTGCCGTCGGGCATGCGCAGCACGTCGTAGAAGAAGCCGTCTTCCTCGTCCCACATCTCGTCGGGGTGCTCGCCGACCGGGTCCATAGCGGCGGCGATCCAGAAGAAGCGCTCGACGAACTTGAGCACGAACTCTTCGTAGGTTTCGTCGTGCCACAGCAGGCCCAGGGCCAGTTCGAGCATGTTCTGGCTGAACATCGCCATCCAGGCGGTCCCGTCCGCCTGTTCCAGGCGGCCTCCGGTGGGCAGCGCGGCGCTGCGGTCGAACACCCCGATGTTGTCCAGGCCGAGGAAGCCGCCCTCGAACACGTTGTGGCCGCTGGGGTCCTTCCGGTTCACCCACCAGGTGAAGTTCAGCAGCAGCCGGGCGAAGCACTCCTGCATGAAGGGCAGGTCCACCTCGCCGCGGTTGGCCTCCACGTTTTCCAGGAACAGCGTGGCGAAAGCGTGCACCGGAGGGTTCACGTCGCCGAAGTTCCATTCGTAGGCGGGCATCTGCCCGGTCGGGTGCAGATAGGCCTGGGACAGCATGAGGTCGATCTGGTTCTTGGCGAAGTCCGGGTTAACCATGGCCAGCGGGATGCAGTGGAAGGCCAGGTCCCACGCGGCGTACCAGGGGTACTCCCACTTGTCCGGCATGGACACGACGTCCTGGTTGAGCATGTGGAACCACGACTCGTTGCGGCTGCCCCGCCGCTGCGGCATGCGCAGCGGGTGGGCCTTGCGCTCGCGCAGCCACGTGTTGACGTCGAAGTAGTAGCACTGCTTGGACCAGAGCATTCCGGCCAGGGCCTGGCGCATGACCGCCTTGGCGTCGTCGCTCACCCCGGGCGGGGTGATCGCGTCGTAGAACTCGTCTGCTTCCGCCCGGCGCGCCACGAGCAGGTCGGCGGCCCCGGCGAACGGGGTGACGAGCCGGCCCGGGCCCTCCCGGGTGAGCCGGACCAGCACCGCGGACTGGCCGCCGGCCGGCACGGTCAGCCGGACGTGCACGGCGGCCTTGGTCCCGGTGCGCTCCGGGTTGACCGTGTCCGCACCATGCAGCAGGTAGTCGCCGATACCGTCCTTGGCGAACCGGGTCGTGGGCTGGGCGCCCCACAACCGGGCCACGTTCGTTTCGTTCTCGCAGAACAGCAGGTCAGCCCCGGGCTCGGCGTGCAGATAGAACGCATCCAGCTCGGGATGCTCAGCCCGGATGACCGCTGAGGTAGCTGAGTCGGCGATGAGCAGCGGCCGGGGCCGCCCGGGCTCGGCCGCCCATGACCAGGTGTTGCGGAACCACAGCGTGGGCAGCACGTGCAGCGCGGCCTCCTGGGCGGACCGGTTGTGCACGGTGATCCGGCACAGGATGTCTTCCGGCCCGGCCTTGGCGTGCTCCACTTCGACGTCGAAATAGCGGTTCTCGTCGAAGATCCCGGTGTCCAGCAGCTCGTATTCGAAGTCGCTCCGGGACCGGGCCCGGTTCACCGCGACCAGTTCGGTGTAGGGGAATTCCTGCTGCGGGTACTTGTACAGCCAGCGCTGATAACTATGCGTCGGCAGATTGTCCAGGTAGAAGTAGTACTCCTTGACGTCCTCGCCGTGGTTGCCCTCGGAGTTGGTCAGGCCGAACAGCCGTTCTTTCAGGATCGGGTCCCGCTCATTCCACAACGCGACCGCCAGGCAGAGCCGCTGCTTATCGTCGCTGATCCCGGCCAGGCCGTCCTCACCCCAGCGATAGGCCCTGGATCGTGCCTGATCATGACTGAAATAGGACCAGGCGTCGCCGTTGTCGCTGTAGTCCTCCCGGACCGTGCCCCACTGGCGCTCGCTCAGGTAGGGTCCCCAGGCCCGCCAGGGCGCGCCCGCACGTGCCTCCCGGAGCCTGGTTTCCTCAGCCGTCTCCACCGTCACTGCGGTCACGCTCCCCCGCCCCCCGTAACGTATGCCTAACAGTCTAGGCAATCCACGATGTTTGGCCGAGTGCCAGTTGCCCGTTCTGGCCGCCATTCACCGCTGCGCAGGCTGGCATTTAATCTATGGACATCATTTCGTTGCACCCTGTTTGCTAGCGGGCGCCGGTGAGTACGTAGACGGTCTCGCCGCCCACCGTGGCTGGCCGGAAATGCGCCACCACCCAGGTGGTGATCTCGGCCGCGTCCGAGCGCCCGGCCCCGCCACCACGGAAGCGGCCACCGCCGCCACCACCGAAGCCACCGCCGCCGAAGCCACCACGCCCACCGGCGACGAAGTAGTGGATCTTGTGCTGGGCGACCAGCCGCTCGAACTCGGCCAGGGTGGGCGCGGGGTCGGTGCCGCGGAACCCGCCGATCGCCATCACCGGGACGCCGCGGCTGGCCAATTCCATGGCGGCCGCGCTGTCCGAGCCGTCGGTGGCCGCGGCCCACGTGTATCCGGTGGCCCCGGCCGTCAGCAGCCGGACGAACGCGCTGCTCAGCGCGGGGTTGCCCGCGCCGCCGCCACCGCCGCCCGGGCCGCCGGCGCCACGGCCGCGGCCGCCCCGGCCACCGCCCACGACACCGGCCTGGCCGCCGTTGGCCGCGCCGCCGCCAGCCCGGCCGGGCCGGAACCCGCCGCGCGCGAACAGGCCGCCGCCCGCTCCGCCGCCACCGGTCAGCGGGGGGCCGGCCGACGGGCCCGAGCCGCTGTAGGTGCTGGCCGCGGTGTCCAGGCTGTAGGCCAGCGGGCCGCCCAGGCCGGCCAGCACGGCCAGCGGGACCCCGACGGCGGCCAGCACGGCAGGCCGGCGCACCCCAGCCCGGGCGCCGGGCCCGGCCAGAATCAGGGCGGCGGCCAGCACCCCGGCCACCACGATGATCACTCGTAGCTCGGGGTACCAGCCGGGGCTGCGGTCGAGCAGTACCCAGGCCCAGGCCGCGCTGGCCAGCACCGCGACGGCCAGCGTGCCCCGCCCGAACCAGGTAGCCCGGATCCGCCACAGCCGGGCGGCGCCGATACCGATCAGTGCGCCGATCGGCGGGGCGATGGCCAGCGTGTAGTAGGAGTGGCTGATCCCGGACATGAAGCTGAGCACGAGCCCGGCGATCAGCAGCCAGCCGCCCCAGACCAGGGCCGCGGCCCGGGTTCGGTCGGTTCGGCCGCCCCGCCGGGACAGCCACAGCAGCACGACCAGCGCGATCAGCGCGGCTGGGAGCAGCCAGCTGATCTGGCCGCCCATGTTGGCCCCGAACAGCCGGGTCAGGCCGGTCCCCCCGCCCGCCCCGCCGCCAAAGCCGTGGCCGCCGGCTGCGGCCCGGCCCAGTCCGCCACCGGCTCCCCGGCCGCCGCCACCCCCGGGGCCGCCGCCGTTGCCGGTGAGCCTGCTCAGCCCGTTGTAGCCAAACGTCAGCTGCAGGATGTTGTTGTCGGTGGTGCTGCCCACGAACGGCCGGCCGGCGGCCGGGGTGAGCAGGTCGATCGCCACCCACCAGCCGGCCGTGGCGAGCAGCGCGGCCCCGCCCGCCAGCAGTTGGCCAATGCGCTTACCGAGCTTGGGCGGCCCCGCGTACAGGTAGGCCAGTGCCAGCGCGGGCAGCACCAGGAAGGCGGCCAGCATCTTGGCCAGGAACCCGACCCCGAGCAGCGCCCCGGTGAACACCAGCCAGCGGGTGTGCCCCGACTCGATAGCCCGGGTCGCGGCGTACGCGGCCACCGTCATCATCAGCGTCAGCAGGGCATCGGGGTCGTCGAACCGGAAGATGAGCGTCGCCACCGGGCTGATGGCCAGCACGGTCCCGGCCATGATGGCCGCGCCTGGCCCGAACCAGCGGCGCACCGTGGTGTAGAGCACGGCTACCGCCGCCATGCCCTCCAGTGCCTGCGGTACCAGCAGGCTCCAGTAGTTCAGGCCGAAGATCCGGGCGGACAGTTCCATCACCCAGAGGAAGGCGGGCGGCTTGTCCACGGTGATGAAGTTGGCCGGGTCCAGCGAACCGAACAGGAACGCCTTCCAGCTCCTGGTGCCGGCCTGGACCGCCGCCGCGTAGAACTCGTTGCCCCACCCGTTGCGGCTCAGGCCGGTCAGGTAGAGCAGCCCGGTCGCGACGACCAGGGCCAGCAGCGCCGGCCGGGCGCACGCCGGATCGCCGGGCTGGCCGCGGAACCACCGGGACAGGCGGCTGCCGCGGGCATGGCGGGCGGCCCGGGGCGGGACGGGTTGCGTCGACGTGGCGGTCACCATTCGCTCCTATTCGGACAGGTCCAGCACGTGTTTGGCAGTGGGCCGGGCCGGGCCGCGGAACACCCAGCGCCGGTAGAGCGCGAACCGGACCACGGTGGCGGCCAGGTTGGCCAGGACGAGCACGGCCACCTCGGTGGCCCGGCTGGGACTGGCGGTCGCTGCATGCAGCACCGCGAGCCCGCCGGAGGTCAGCGCCAGGCCGACGCCGAACGCGATCAGCCCGCGCACCTGGTGCCGCGCGGCGTGCCGCCGGCCGCGGATGCCGAAGGTGAGCCTCCGGTTGAGCGTCGTGTTGGCGATGGCCGTGGCCAGCAGGCTGATCGCGTTGGCGGCCTGCGCGCCCATCGAGCCGCGCAGCAGCAGGTAGAGCAGGACGTAGGCCACGGTGCAGAGCGCGCCGACCACGATGAACCGGGCCAGCTGGGCCGGCCAGCCGGTCGCGCCGCGACCTGCGGCAGCGTGCTGCGGGTGGGCGCCGGGCGGTGCGGCCTGGCCAAGCTCGGGGACCTTGATCCGGCCCAGCGCCAGCCCGGTGCCCAGCCGCGCGATGCCGCGCAGGTCGGCCAGTGCGGTGCCGACCACGTTGACCCGGGAGTCGGCGTCGTCGATCCAGTCCACCGGGACCTCATGGATGCGCAGCCCGGCCCGCTCGGCCAGCACCAGCAGTTCGGTGTCGAAGAACCAGCCGGCGTCGGCGGTCAGCGGCAGCAGGGCCCTGGCCGTGTCCGCGCGGATGGCCTTGAAGCCGCACTGCGCATCGGAAAACCGGGTGCCCAGGCTGGCGTGCAGCAGCAGGTTGTAGCAGCGCGAGATGATCTCCCGGCGTGGGCCGCGGATCACCCGGGCCCCGGTCGCCAGGCGGGTGCCGATGGCCATATCGCTGTGCCCGGACAGCAGCGGCGCCAGCAGCGGCAGCAGCGCGTTCAGGTCGGTCGACAGATCGACATCCATGTAGCCGAGGACGGCGGCGTCGCTGCACGACCAGATGCACCGCAACGCCGCGCCCCGGCCGGGCCGGTCCAGCCGGACGGCGCGGACCAGTTCTAGATCGGCTTCGAGGGCCAGGGCTTCCGGCCAGGTGCGGTCGGTGCTGCCGTTGTCCGCGATCGTGATGCGGGTGCGGAACGGGAAGCGGTCGTGCAGGTAGGCGTCCAGCCGCCGGATGCTGCGGGACAGGCCGCGCTCCTCGTCCCGGACCGGGACGACCAATTCGACCTGGACACCGACGGCCGTTTCCGGCAATTCACCTGAAGAAGGCGCCCAGCCAGAGGAGGTCACCATGCCAATGTCGGCCGGCATGCTGTGCGATCGCTGGGATTCCTGTAGGGAAAGGCTTAAACATGGCCCCGGGCACCCTTATTTAAGCTGCGCCGTATTTTCCCAGTACGCCGCACTTAAAAATGCGGGATTTGCCGTCTGGTCAGCGGACCGTAACATCTAGATATTCATCCAGGTCAGCGCGGATTTCTGCGGGAGTGACGCTGGGCTCGTACCGGCGGACCACGTTCCCGTCCCGGTCGATCAGGAACTTGGTGAAGTTCCATTTGATCTCGTCGGTGCCGACCGCCTCGGGCCTGGTGTTCTTGACATGCTCGTAGAGCCGGCCATGAGCCGGGCCGAAGTCGCCCGGGGCCGCGGTGCGCAGGTAGACGTAGAGCGGGTCCGCCTGGTCGCCGTTGACGTCGATCTTCCCGAAGACCGGGAAGGTGACCGAATAGTTGCTGCTGCAGAACTCCTGGATTTCCGCATCGGTGCCAGGTTCCTGCCCGCCGAACTGGTTGCACGGGAAGCCGAGAACCCGCAGGCCGCGGTCTCTGGTGTCGCGGTACAGCGCCTCCAGGCCCGCGTACTGCGGGGTCAGCCCGCACTTGCTCGCCACATTGACGATCAGCAGCGGCTGGCCCGTGTAGTCCCGCAGTTCCTGGATGTCACCGTCGGCCGTCTTGACCTGGAAGTCGTACACGCTCATGGGCACGACCCTACCGGTCAACCTGGACGATCATGGCCGGGGTTAGTAGCGTGAGTAATGACTCACAGAGGGTTACAGAATCGGGGGGACCCATGGCCAAGTACGCGATGTTCTTCTCTTACACCAGCGAGGCCTGGGCGCGGCTGATCGACCATCCGGAGGACCGGACCGCCGTGGCCCGGCACGTGGTCGAGTCGGTAGGCGGCACGCTGGAGTCCATCTACTGGATGCTCGGGGACCGCGACGGGCTGGCCATCGTGGACGTGCCGGACTCGGTCAGTGCGGCCGCGGTGAGCGTCGCGGTGACCAGCAGCGGGGCGTTCAAGCACAACGAGACCCGGGAACTGCTCACCCAGGACCAGCTCACCGGCGCGCTCGCCCGGGCCCGGGAACTGACCTCGACGTTCCGGCCACCTGGCCAGGACGGCTGATCAGACGACCGTGTCCGGCGGCCCGGGGAAGGCCATCGCGAGATTAGCCTGAGGGTCATGTCAGACTCGATCAAGCTGATCTCGGTCGCTCTCGACTGCCCGGATGCGGGCGCCCTGGCCGCGTTCTACGCCGGGATAACCGGCGGCAAGGTGACGTACCACGACGACGGCTGGGCCACCCTGCAAGCCCCCGGGACCCGGATCGACTTCCAGGAAGCACCCGGCTACCAGCCGCGGCCTGGCCCGACCCAGCCTCGTCGATGCAGATGCACCTGGACTTCTACGTCGACGACCCGGACGCGGCCGAGGCGCGGGTGCTGGCCGCGGGGGCGACGAAGTACGACGTCCAGCCGGGTGACCATTTCCGGGTGTACGCGGATCCGGCTGGCCACCCGTTCTGCCTGTGCGTGGAAGACGAGCCGGGGCAAGGCTGACGCACCGTGACCGGATCAGCTGCCGAGCCGGTGCTGTCCGCGGCCGAGGCAGACGTGGCCGCCGGGGTGCTGGCCAGCGCGTGGGGTGAGCGGACCGAGATCCGCGCGGCGGAACTGATCTGGAACCGCCGCCATATCGTCCGGTTGCATCTCGGGGACGACCGCTCGGCCGTGCTGAAACGCCGTGGCGACCAGCCCGCGCAGAGCGGTCAGGGCCGGAGCTTCGGGATGGAACTGGCTGTCCTGGAGTACCTGAACGCGATGCCGGTGCCGGTCGCCCCGCGACTGCTGGGCGCGGACCCGGACGCGGGCATCCTGCTGATCGAGGACCTGGGCCCGGGCACGTCGCTGGCCGACTCGCTGCTGGCCGGGGACCGCGCGCGGGCCGAGGCCGATCTGGTCGGCTACGCCCGCGCGCTGGGCGCGCTGCACGCATGGAGCATGGGGCGGCCGGGCAACCTGGCCGACCTGTGGGCCCGCTACGCCCACGGGGCACCGCCAGGGCCGGCCTGGCTGGGCGCGGTCGAAAAGCACCGGGATCTTTTCCTCGAGGTGGTCGCCGGGCGTGGTATGCCCACCGACGGCGTCGCCGGGGAGATATCCGCGATGACCGCGATGCTGACCGGAACCGGCTATGCCGGCCTGGTGCACAGCGACGCATGCCCGGACAACGTGCACCTCACCGACGGCGTCTGCCGGATCTTCGACTTCGAGACATCCGGCTGGGGCTGCGTCGCGCTCGATGCGGCCTACCTGCAGGCGCCGTTCCCCAGCTGCTGGTGTTTCGCCAGCCTGCCCGCCGCGGTGGCCGCTCCCGCCGTGACCGCCTACCACGGCTGCCTGCAGGACGCCGGTATCGAGCTGGGCCCGGACTGGGACGCGGTCACGGCCGCGGCCATGGCCGCCTTTCTCATTGCCCGGGGACCCATGATCAGCAGAACGCTGGACGAAGACCGCCCGTGGGGCACCACCACGATGCGGCCGCGGCTGCTGACCTGGCTGCGCACGTTCAGCGACACGGCCAGCCAGGCGGGCGTGCTGCCCCGGCTAGCTGACCTCGCCGCCGCGCTGCACGATCAGCTGTCCCGCCGCTGGCCAGGGCTGGTCATTCCGGAGTATCCAGCCCTGGCTCAGCCGGGCGCGGCGGCGCTCCCATTGCCGGACTGGTGGCCGCCGAAGGACTGATGCCGGTCTCAGGTCTGCGGCTGCAGCCGGGCCAGGCGGCCGACCACGTCCGGGCCGATCCGCAGCCCCTCGTCCGCCGCGACCGCCGGGTGGATGTCAATGTCGAAGACATCGCTCCACTCCAGTTCGAGTTCCATGATCTGCTCGAAGCTGTCGGTCGAGAAGATGGTGACCACCGTGACCGCCGATGACATGGGCCAGTACTCGGCGATCATTCGGACACCCTTCGGGTACTGCCACGCGGCGCGGCGCATCAGCGCCCCGTCACGTTCTGCAGCCGGTACCGACGAACGGAATTTCAGCAGCGCGACGTAATCCATGGCGACCCCCCAGATTTTCTGCACCGTGCCGTTCTGCACCGTGCTTTCTGAACCGTGCTTTTCTGAACCGTGCCCCGTCGCCTACACTGACGCCCCCAGCCAGCGCAAGCTGATTCAGCCCATCACACTCCGGGCCGGCCGTCAACGATGCGGAGGCAGGGGCGTTAATCAGCTAATGGCCCTGGTGGCTGCGGGCGGAAGGTCGCGCGGACGCGGCCGGCCGGTCCGCTCGCGGGCGCGGCGGTCGCCTTGATCCGCTGCCAGATGAAGAACGTGCTCGGCTCCAAGCCGAACGAGCCGTACCCACTGTTGACCGGCCCGCTGCTCACCAGCCGGTACTGCGGATCCTGCTGCAAGGCCAGGGCGAACTCATACGCGCCCGGTTCCTGGCTGTTGATCGCGCCGACCTGGGCCAGCTGGGACCGCGCATCCTTGCCGCCCCGCAGCACCCGAAACACGTCGGCGGGCAGTGTCTGCGCCCGCAGGTAGCCGGGGAAGAGCAGCACCACCAGGCCGGGCGCCTGCTTGCGGATCTCGTTGCGGTAGTAAGCGATCGGCGACCCCGGCTGGGTTGACGGGTCGAGCGAGATGGACGACTTCCAGACCACCCGCTTCAGGCTGGCCGGCCAGGTGTAGTAGTCCAGGTAGCTGGGGGTGGCGCCGACATACAGAGTGCCGTGCTCGGACGCGGTGAGCGGGCGCACCGCCGCGACCAGGTTGCTCATGTCGGGCCAGCTGCGCTGGATCCCGTACGCGCTGAACCAGCCGTCGAAGACCGGAACGGCCAGCGCCACGCTGGCCGCGGCGACCAGGGCAGCCCCCTTGACCCGGGGCCATGAGATGGAGGCCAGCCCCATGCCGGCCACCAGGACCACGCACCACATCCCGACTGCGAGGTGCTTGTCGAGCGCCCACCCGGTCTTCGCGATCAGGATCTGGTACACGGGGACAACGAAGGCCGCACCGAGCAGCGCACAGCGCAGCAGCCGGTCGGAACGCCCCTTCGCCACCCGCGATCGCGATCACCGCCGCCGCCGTCGAGATGACCGTGACCAGTCCCGCGTATTCCCACGCGGTCTGCAGGATGGACGCGCGCGTTTCATGATCACGGGAGATGTCCCGGTGGATGGTGGTGAACGAGATGCCTTGCCACGATGCAGCAGCGTCGGGATCAGCGCGAGCAGACCGCCCATCAAGATGATCATCCCGGCTGCGGAGATCAGCGACCTTTTCGGGCCACGCGCCCGCGCCCAGGCGAAATAGCTGATGATCACGACGGCGGGCAGGTAGATGGCGTAGGAGTAAGCCGTCACGCAGCCAATGGCCGCCGCCAGTGCCGACAGGCCGACCAGTTCGGCATGGTTCTTGCTGCCTGCCGCCTTGACCGCCGCCCACAAGGCCAGGCAGATGAAGAAGATGGCCATGGGGTCGTAGGTGGCATACCCGCCCATGCGCAGGTTTGGCTCGCAGGCCAGCCAGAGCGCGCAGGAAAACAGCGCGGCCTTGCGCCCGGACAGGCGGTTCGCGGTGGAATAGAGCAGGATCGTGGTCCCGAGCATGAAAAACAGGGACAAGACGCGGGCCGCCATGAGACCGCCCACGCTGTCCGCCATGGCCGCGAGCGGCGGATAGAACTGCGGCGCCCCGGAAAAGTAGGCGTCATAAGTCATCCCCGGGACAGCCACGTGGCTGAACCAGTGCGTCAATTCGACGTGGCCCGCCCACATGTACAGTGCTTCGTCACCGAACGCCGTGTTGCTCATGGCCAGGAGCAGCGAGAGGCACGCCTGAACGGCCAGAATGACGAGCAGCGTGCCCGGCACGCGACGTCCTGCTGGTGGCCTGTCCTCGCCGAACACCGAAGCATGAGGCAGCGTGGATGCTGAAGCATGAGACAACGTCGATCCGTACCTTCCCGTGCGTGAGCGGTTCGGAGCCGGTGGCGAGATTACATGCCGTCACTAAAGCATCACAGTGAGTTGACGGATACTTATCCGGTCGTTAAGGATCTGGCGTGCACAATCTGTCCAGCTTCGGCTAGACGTACGCGCCTATCTCCGGCATCGGCATCATTACCGCGGCACGTTCGCAGTTACGCAGCGGAGGGTGATCCGTTTCGTGTTCGCGTAATCGGCACAGTCCGTCGCGCGCGGGTTGTCCCGCAGCAGCCCGGCCCAGTCCGACAGCCGCTCGACGCGGTAGCCGTACGCCCCCAGCATGGTCCCGATCGCAGCCAGGTTCGGCCGGCCGACCAGGACCCACGGACCATTCGTGTAGGCGTCGGCGGCCGCCTTCCCCGGCTGGTAGGCAGGCTCGCTGATGACGTTCACGTTCGGCACGGGCCGCATCATCTGCGGGCTGAACGTGTCGATGATGAGATGCCGGGCCCTGGTCCGGCGGATGCCGTGCAGCAACTCGTTGTAGCGCAGCGTGTGATACAGGAAGCCGAGGCACAGCACGACGTCCGCCTCGAAGTCCTGGGTGTTGAGCACCTCATGCACGTCTCCGGTGACGAAGCGGGCCCGGTCCGGGCCGTAGCCGTACTCGCCGAGGTTCTCCGCGGCCGCCTGCACCAGTTCCGGCCGTGCCTCGATGCCGGTCACCAGCCGGGCTCCGGTCGCCAGCGCCGCCAGCGACCAGCGGCCGTCGTGACTGGCCAGATCGATTACTGAGGCGCCCGCGAAGATGTCCCGGTTCTCGCCGAATATCGCTTCGTACCGCAGGTTCAGCCGCGCGGTGGTCGGCGCGGTGCTGCTCGTCGTGTAGAACCGCGGGTATTGCTCGAAGAACCACGAGGCCGCGCGGGATCCCGGCGCCGAATCAGGGCAGCTGAGCGGGGCCACGTCCGGCGGCGCGGCAGCTTGCGGGCGGCGGCTCCTGGGCGGGCGTTCAATGCGCCACGCGACGCCACGCAACGCCCTCGCCGCCTGCTGCTTAAGCGGCACGTTCGCCATGGTAGCTATCAGCTGACGGCGAGCCAGCCCGGCGCGGGGCGCGGTGACCCGCGCTTTCCGCTTCCTTTACTGGTTCAGGCGGTAGGGTCGAGGGCCGCCAGCTGCTCCGCGGCGGACAGGCGCACCTCATCGCCCACCGCCTCGTCGCCGGCGATAGCCAGGCAGGCCGGGGCAGCCGCGCGCGGGTCCACCTCGGCGAGCAACTCGGCGGCGGACAAGCGCACCTCGTCGCCCACGGCAGTGTCGCGGGCAATGGCCAGGCAGGCCTGAGTGGCGCTCTGCGCGTCGCCGTCGGCGATCAACTCGGCCGCGGACAAGCGGACCTCGTCGCCCACCGCTTCATCGCGGGCGATGGCCAGGCCGGCCGGGCCGGCCGCGCGCGGGTCTATCTCGGCAAGCTGCTCGGCGGCAGATAGCCGCACCTCGTCGCCCACCCCCTGGTCGCAGGCGAGGGCGGTCAAGGCTTCGGCGGCGGCGTGCGGGTCGTAGTCGGCGAGCTGCTCGGCCGCGTCGAGGCGGTCCTCATCACCTTCGTACATGGCTGGGCCGGCTTTCTCTGCTGGGCGCTGGGACCCCTGCGTCCCACCCGGATAACCCAGTCTCGCGTGGCCGCCCAGCCGCCGGCCATCAGGGAAACCCCTGATTTAACCCTGACGCCTGGCGACCGATGAGTCATGGATCGCCGGGAGGTCCAACCCTCAGAACCACGCCGACGAGGAAGCGAGGCGCGACATGGCTGAATGGGAGAAGCAGATCACTGCCATGACCCTGGTAGTCGGGGACCTTGAACGCTCGAAGACGTTCTACCGGGAGGTCTTCGGCCTGCCTCCGCTGGACGAGGAGGAGGATCTGGCCATACTCGGCTTCAAGAACATGTACGTCGCGCTGAGAAAGGACCTGGCTCACCAGCCCCCCGGACGTGAGGTACTCGCCTTGGCCCAGAAGGGTGTCGGGCAGTACTCCATCTGGGTTGAAGACGTCGATGCAGTGTGCGCTGAGCTGGGCGAGCATGGCGTGACATTGATCAGTGGCCCGGCAGATCGTTACTGGGGCATGCGCACGATCACCTTCGCCGACCCGGACGGCTACATCTGGCAGATCGCACAAGACCTGCCCAGCGCCCCAGGCTCCTAGCGTTCACTTGTGAGGAGGGATCGAGCGTATGGCGCGACCGCAGTACGGCGACCTGTGGGCGCTGGCGCACGCCGAGCGCGCCGCACTGGCGGAGGATCTTGCGGGCCTCGACGCAGAGCAGTGGCGGCATGACACCCTGTGCGGGGAATGGGACGTTGAGCAGGTTGTCGCCCACCTCACCGCGGCGGCGAGCCTCAACCAGTGGCAGTGGCTGCGAGTATGCTCGCCGCGCGTTTCCGCCCTGACGTGCACAACCAGCGGCGGCTCGCCGAGCACTGCGGCAGCACCCCTGCTGAGACGCTTGATCGGTTCCGCGCCGTCATCAACAGCACTACCGCACCCTCATCGCACATCCCGGCCTACCTCGGCGAGGTCGTTGTGCATGCCCAGGACATCCGCCAGCCGCTGGGGCTGGTGCGGACACCGAGCCGGCGCCCTGACGCCGGTGGCCGACTTCTTCGCCCGGCGCGACTTCGCCGTGGCCAGCCGTACCCAGGTAGCCGATCTGCAGTTGCGGGCCGACGACGAACCGTTTGCCACGGGCACCGGTCCCCTGGTCACCGGATCGACCCTCGCGCTCGTGATGAGCATGGCTGGCCGGGTACCGTACGTGGCCGAGCTGGACGGCCCAGGCTTGCCGACCCTGCGGTCACGCCTCAGGCCACCGAAGCCTGAACCGCGCACGGATGGTCTAGGCGGTCAGCACGACCTTGATCGCCTGGTGCTTCGCGGCATTGCCGAACACGTCGTAGGCATCATTGATATCGCTGAGCTTGAACCTGTGCGTGGCGAACCGTTCCGGCGCGATCTGGCTCGTCGTTATGCCGTTGAGCAATTCGGGGATGGTCGTCCCGCTGACCAGCCCGGTGCGCAGGGTGATGTTGTGGATCCACAGGTTCTGGAGGGAAGCTCCACCGGCACTCCGTGCACCCCGATGTTCGCGATCGTCCCTCCGGGCCGGACCGCGTTCATGGCAGTGGTCAGCGACTGGAACGCCAACCGCTTCGATGGCGACGTCCACACCGAGCCCGTCGTCGGTCAACGCCTTAAGCTGCTCGACCGGGTCGCCCGAACCAAGGGTGATGGTGTCGGTCGCGCCGAAGTCGCGGGCAGTTTGCAGGCGGAACTCGTCCCGGTTGACAGCGATGATCTTCGACGCGCCCTTCATCCTGGCGGTCATGACGGCCGCGAGCCCGACCGGCCCGACCCCGATCACCGCTACCGTGTCGCCGTCCTTGACGTCGCCGTTGAGCACGCCGATCTCGTAGCCCGTCGGCAGGATGTCGGTGATGAGAAGTAGCCCCAACTCCAGCGGGCCGGCCAGCGGCCCGCCCGCGCTGGCCTCGCGCGCAGTATGGCCCAGAACCGATATAACGCACCGTCACATGGGACATCGTGACGTGAATTTGCGGAGAATCTCAACATCCTCACGCCGTCCCCCAAGCGGTTACGCAGGAGTGCCGTAACGGGCGTCAAGCCTGGCCAGCAGCAGGCCGCAGCCCCAGGCCACCCAGCCTCCGCCGTAGCCGTGCACTTTGATCCGCACATCACGAAATCCGGCTGGAGTAACAGCGAGGCCAGCCTCGGACCGCCGGGATGCGTGGCTGACCTGGGGTGCCGCCGTGCGGGTGGTCGGTGGCTGGGCGTCGGTCCGAGGCTGGCCTCACGGGCTCGCGGCTGCGCCGCGATGAGCGCACGCTGGTGGCATGGTGCAGCGGGTGGTCACAGTGAACGACGTGCTCGATGGGCACGTCGCGCTCGACATTGAGTGCCTGGACCGGATCTATCTCAACGCCTGCGTGCCGATCCTGCAGACCAGCGCGCAGGTGGTGGCGTTCCTCTCCGGGCACCTGGGCTTCCCGTTCCCCTCGCCGGTGTTGTTCGGGCAGCTCGGGGACCGGTTCCGCTAGCCGGTGACATCCTTCGCCGGGGCCAATGACATCTCCTGGGTCAGGTTCGGCAAGGACGAGGCCAAGCTCGAGGTTAGGCAACCGCACCTGGCCCGGCAGGCATCCACTGGCCGGTCCGGGGTGGCGGCGATCGGCGTGGCCCGGGAGTTCCAGCGGGTGTGGACGGCCGCTGAGGGCAAGACCTCCACCGGGACGCCGCGGTGGTCGTTCTGCAAGACCGGCCGGCGGTTGACCTGCGACTACTTCTGCCTGTGGGACGCCGCTGCGGCCCGGCGTTCATCAAGGTGTGCGCCTACTTCCCGTAT
The DNA here is from genome assembly GCA_963814645.1 of uncultured Actinomycetes bacterium. Lineage (GTDB taxonomy): Bacteria > Actinomycetota > Actinomycetes > Streptosporangiales > Streptosporangiaceae > RYN-230. The sequence continues at coordinate 34,457 of CAWFDX010000003.1, forward strand.
CCGGCCAAGATCTGGCTCAACGGCCACGAGTGGGTCAAGCGCCAGGCCGGGAAGGCCGGGCTCGGGTTCACCGCGCTGTCCAACGGGTTCGCCGCCTGGGCAACCCAGCCGTCCTCCAGGTGATCTGTGACCGCCTGCAGCCGGGCACCATCGAGGTGTTCGCCCAGCGGTGGCTGCACCGGCTGCCCCTGCCATTCGGCCCGGCCGATCAGCGGGCCGGGTACTGGTGGGAGATCTCGATGCGCCAGGTCGAGGTTTCCCGCACCATCGTGTTCGACGCGCCCCGCCACGCTCGTGGCTTCTTCGAGGCCCTGGCCGCCGACAACCTCGGCATCGGCCGCCCGCATAACGTGGAAATCATCTTCGGCCGCCGTGGGCCGCGGCACCCGGGGAACTTCCCGCACCGCGATCGACCGGCGCGACAACGGCGGCGTCCTGGTCAACGTGTTCTGCAAGCACTCCCGGACGTGCCTGCCAGGGCACCATCCTGGCGAGCCCAGCCTTTGAGCGGATCGCGCACCCCTCCGTCGATGCGGAGGGGGGGAGGACCCCGGCCTACGGTTCGGCGATCCTCGGGTCATGGCCCTGGGCCCTGCGCCCTGTGCCAGACGCTGCCCGCCGCGACCGGCTTCACCAGCAAGAACCCGCGCGTCTTGATCGCCGGGCTGCTGGGCAGCCGCCCAGACCCTCGGCCAGACGACTCACCACCTGCGCCTGGGCCTCGCCTCAACGGCGTGATCCGCCTGCTTCCCCGCACCAACCGCTACACGCTCACCGCCGAGGGCATCCGCATCGCCGTTTTCTACACCAACATCTACGACCGGCTCCTGGTCCCCGCTCACCGCCGCGAACCAGCCCCAGGCACCACCGGAACTCCGTGCCGCGCCAGCGGCCATCACCCGCCATGTCAACGACTACGCCAACCGCGCACGCCTTCCTCGCGCACCTTGAAACTTGACACAAACGTCCACAACCTCGCAACCAAAGACCGTTAACCTCGGGCTTTCGCGTGACAGCGGCCCAGGCTTGATCATTTGGACGCGAAAAGTGCCTTTGACCTGGAAGAATAGGGCTTGTCGAGAGACCTGTCCGCACCAGTTCGAAAGGCACTTTCCGCATGCAGCTTACCGCCCGCAGCTCCAAGATCATGGTGTCCGCTGACGGCTCCGGAATCGTCTCCCAGGCCGGTGGCCTGCTCCTGATCCAGGCACTGCGGAAACCAGGCCTGGACCGCGGCCTGGACGTGGCGCTGGAACGGTGGCGGCCCGCCCGGGCCGTGCACAGCCCAGGGAAGATCATCACCGACCTGGCGGTGGCCCTGGCGCTCGGCGGGGACTGCCTGGCTGACGTGGCGATGCTCCGGGCGCAGCCGGAGCTCTTCGGGCCAGTGGCCTCCGACCCGGTGGTCTCCCGGCTCATCACACGCCTAGCCGCCGACGTGCCCCGCGCGCTGAAGGCTATCCGCGCAGCCCGGGCCACCGCCCGGGCCCGGGCCTGGGAACTGGCCCGCGACGCTGCGCCCGGCGCGGATGGCGGCCTGGTCACCGTCAACATCGACGCGACGATCGTGACCTCGTGCTCGGAGAAAGAGCAGGCCATGCCCACGTGGAAGAAGACCTACGGCC
>CAWFDX010000004.1:0-3506145 GCA_963814645.1 uncultured Actinomycetes bacterium
GATTGCTGATGCTGGACCCTAATCTAGTTGCCGCCCTGTGGGGCGTCGCTGCACTTTATGGTGTGCTGGTATCCATTCTGGTGATTAGGGCTGATCAGATTTATGAATCGTACATTGAGAAGGGAACTAAAGTCTGGTACGAGCGGGCTAGGACCTGGGCTTGGACCACTCTCGCCATACCGGTGATTGCCTTTGTCACGATAGTGGCACTTAGTGTAATTGCAATAGGTAAGAAGAACGGCGTGCCAGTTACCTGGCCGCCCGGCGCTAATTTCTGGAACATCCTCATTGCAGTGATAAGCATGGTGGTGTTTGCTGGCATAGTTTTCATGCTCGTCAGGGTTCCTCCTCCGTTCGAACTGAGCCTAATCAGATGCGAGGACGCTGGCGAACTAGTGTCAGTTGACACTACCTGGACAAAGACGAAGATGACTTTCATTAACAACAGCCCGACCGCAGTTCAATACATTTGGGTCGACCGCCATGGTGTCCTGCGAAAGGAAGGTTTCTGTCGTGAATTGAGAAATGATGGTCAGCCACAGCTAGAGGAAACCTGGGCTGGCCACTTGTGGAAAGTTCAGGATATGGGAGGCAAGTGCATCTGCTACGTCCGTGCACGTGAGCAACCTGGCGCCGTGATCATTTCGTAGGACCATCAGTTCTGATCTACGGCAGGGGATCGCCAGGCTGGCACTCTAGCTGCCCGGATCGATGCTTATGTCGTGGCCGAGTTCGCGGCGGAGCTGATCTTCTACCAGTTCCCAGCCGGCGCCTAGAGCTTCGGTCATGGCGGCTTTCAATGCTTCCGCCGCATTAGCTATTTGATCGGCTAGCTGGCGTACCTCGGCCAGGGGGCGCGCGGTGACAGTCACCTCGTGAGATCGCCGCTCGCCGGTGATGTGTTCGCAGTCCTCGATCAGGGCAGATGCCGTTAGGCGGCCGTCCACCGCGGCCGCGTACTTGCTGCCCACCAGGGCACTGAAGACCCTGCGTAGCACGCGCTCCAATGTATGCCGCCTCAAGGACGATGCCCCCTAGGGCGTGTTGCAGCTCATCCACATCCATACCAACGATCATGAGGGAAGCAAGACGCAGTAACGAACGCTTGCTGAGCCAAGCTGTCGGAGGGCACGGGGAAGCTAGGACTATGCCAGACAACGCTGTTTCTGAGATTGCGGATGCATACTTCGAGGCATGGCAGGCCGGTGACTTCGCGCGGCTGCGTTCCCTCCTGGCCGACCACGCGACCTTCGACGGGCCGCTTGGCCAGGCCCGCAGTGCCGACGAATGCATCGCCGGGCTGCAGCGCATGTCGCAGATCATGACCGGTATCGAGATCCGCAAGACATTCGTCGACGGGCCGGACGTGCTGACCTGGTTCGATCTGCACACCGCCCAGGCCGGCCCGTTGCCGACGGTGAACTGGCGGCACGTGGAAAACGGCAAGATCACCTGGATCCGCGTCACATTCGATCCCCGCCCGCTGACCTCCAGTAGCTAAACCGTTTCCCAGCCTGATGGGTGGAATCCATTACACGGAAAGGTGTATTGATTTGATCGCCGGGCAGAGCTGAGCGGCTCGTCTACTGCCTGGCGCCCATCCGGCCACCCGGCCTGACCTGGTGGTTCTCTGGCTTGCCGGGGTAGCGGAATCGAAGATCGGATTACGATATATGACTCTACGTAGTTCTTTCTGAGAAATATTTCATTCGGCTGAAGCCGGCCCACGCGATGTGGTCGGCTTTACGTGGGGCCTGGGGTGGAGCGATACCCGCATGCGTAAGGGGGTGCTGGCTGTGGGCGAGAAGGCGAAGCGGAAGCCCGACCCGGATGGGGAGGGCGACGCGACGCCAGGGCGCAGGCCGCCTGGCACCGGGTTCCCCAGGTGCGACCCGAGCATAGGCGCCGGATCGATACCGCACCCGCTGCCCAGCCTCTCTGAGCGGGATGCGGCGAGGATCGCCCGCCTGCTGGCCGACGAGCGCGCCGAACTCGAGGACCAGCGGGCCGGTCGCACCCCTGATCAGCCGGTCCGGACCAGTCAGCTTCCGCCATCGAGGCCGCTGTCCCTTCCGACGCAGCGGCCGGACGTTTCCGGCGCGCCCCGCCGGTTCGTGCCGCCCCCGTGGCGGCGCCTGGCTGAGCCGTCGTGGCATGCCCTCGGGACCATGGCCGGATTGTCGCCTGACCGGACGGGCGGTGCCCGGAGCGGGGTTTCGCTGGCCGACCGCCCGGCTGAGGAACCGGCCACCGAGACCGAGCCGGCCGGGTCCGGGGCCGGGCCGGACGCGACGGCCGCCAATCTCGTGCCGTCAGAGCCTGCGCCTGCCGATACCGCCCCGGCCGATACCGCCCCGGCCGATACCGGGTCCGCTGATACTGGATCCGCTGATGCCGGATCCGCGGAGGCGGAGCCGCCTGCCGAGGCCGACCAGGCGCCGGCCGACCCTGCGGTCGAAGCCGTGCAGCAGACGTTCGCGATCGTGCAAGCGGCTGGAGACGAGGCAGCCGCCTACTTTTACGGCTGGATGTTCATCCACGATCCTGAGCTTCGCAAACTGTTCCCGACCGGGATGACCGAGCAGCGCGACCGGCTGTTCCGGGCCTTTGGCCGGATAGTTGGCAGCCTGACCACCCCCGAGGAGATGGCCACCTACCTGACCCAGCTCGGCCGGGACCACCGTAAGTACGCGGTGCAGCCCGAGATGTACGAGGTGGTCGGGGATGCGCTGATGGCCACGCTGCGCGCCTACGCCGGCCCGGCGTTCACCCCCGATGCCGAGGAGGCCTGGGCCAAGGCCTACCAGGCGGTGTCGTCGCTGATGATCGCAGCCGCTGATGAGGACAGCCAGACGTCGCCCCCGTTCTGGACCGCCCAGGTCGTCAGCAACGAGGAACGCAGGCCAGGGATCTCTATCCTCACCGTCGCACCGGATCTGCCGTTGCCGTATGAACCGGGCCAGCACATCAGCGTTCAGACGTCGCGCTGGCCGAAGGTCTGGCGGCCGTACTCGGTCGCTTGCCGCCCGCGCGAGGACGGCCTGATCACCTTCCACATCAAGGCCGTCCCGGGCGGCTGGGTCAGCAATGCGCTGGTGCACGAGACCACACCCGGCGACGAACTCACCCTCGGCCCGGCGCTGGGCACGATGACGCTGGGCCTGGCTGGGGGCCGGGACCTGCTCTGCGTCGCGGGCGGCACCGGCCTGTCGCCTATCAAGGCCATCATCGAGGAGGCGATCAGGGGGTCAACCGCCTGCCCGCGGCAGATCCACCTGTTCTGCGGTGCCCGGACCAGGGACGAACTGTACGACCTGCCGGACCTGTGGCACCTGGCCGATGCTTATCCAGGTTTCCAGCTCACCCCGGTGACCTCGGACGATCCGGCGTTCGACGGAATGCAGGGCAACGTGGGCCGGGTGGCTGCCCGCTATCTGCCGCACCGGGAGTGCGAGGCCTACGTCGCTGGCCCGCCCGCCATGGTCCGCGAGACCATGCACGTGCTGACCAGGGTGGGCCTGCCGCGTGGGCGGATCCACTATGACGACGCATTGCTCGCCGACAGCGAGTAGGTGCACAGGTCGCGCAGTACGCAGTCGTCGCAGCGGGGCCGTTGCGCCCGGCACACCGTGCGCCCGTGGGTAATCAGCGCGACGTGCAGGTCGTAGCGGATGTCCGGTGGCACGCGTGGGCCGAGGAGTCGGTGTGCCTGGTCGGCCGTTGCTTTCGCGGGGATCCAGCCGAGCCTGATGGCCACGCGATGGACATGGGTATCGACGGGGAACGCGGCCCGCCCGAGGGCGAAGGTGAGCACGCACGCGGCCGTCTTCGGGCCAACCCCGGGCAGGGATTCCAGGTAGGCGGTCACCGCCGCGTCGTCGAGGTCACACAGGCGGTCGAGGTTGATGCGGCCCTCGCGGTCTTCGATAGCCGCCAGGATCTGCTGAATGCGGCGGGCCTTCTGGTCGGCAATGCCACCGCAGCGAATGGCGTCGGCGACTTGCCCAACCGGTGCGGCGGCAACCTGCTCCCAGCTGGGGAAGACCTCCTTGAGCTGGGCGAACGCCCGCTCGGAGTTGATGTCCGACGTATGCTGCGACAGCACGGTGGCGACGATCTCATCAATGACCGGCAGCACCGGCTTGGGGATGAACCGGCCCTGCTCGGCACGCAGTCGCTGCTGCACTGTCCTGATGCCCGCCACGACGGGCGTTGTCATCGAAGCTCCTTCGGCCTGGGCGCTCGCTGATGGAAGCGTAGACCCGTAGCTATGGATGTCGCCGTCCGCCGCGGGCTCACACCTTTGCCATGTATAACGTTACCCGTTATACTCGGGTTGAGTGATCATGTCTTTCGCGGATAAGGGGACGGAGGATGTCTTTGACGGGCGCGCCACGAAGGGTGCCCGCAAGTCATGCCCGTCAGATCTGCTGAGGATCGCGCGGAGGAAGCTGGACCTGCTCAACCAGGCGGCCGCTCTGGGTGATCTTCGGGCGCCGCCAAGTAACCGCTTAGAGAAGCTCAAGGGTGGGAGGGCGGGGCAGTACTCGATCAGGATCAACGATCAGTGGCGGGTGTGCTTCCGGTGGACCGAGTCGGGTGCGGAAGATGTCGAGATCGTGGACTACCACTGAACGGGCTCCAGTGTTCGGGACATGTGCAGGGAGGTGAGCCGGATGCGGGTACCGGCTGAGCGGCCACCGACGCCGCCGGGTGCGATGCTGCTGGAAGAATTCCTCAAGCCGCTTGGGCTGACGCAGGCGGAGTTTGCCGAGCGTATCGGGGTCTCGTACGTGCGCCTGAACGAGATTGTCAACGGCAGGCGCGGCATCACCCCGTCGACTGCGCTGCGCCTGGCGAAAGCGCTGGGCACTACTCCTGATTTCTGGCTCAACAGCCAGCTCGCGATCGACCTCTACCGGGTGTCTCATGACGAGAATGAGCTCCGGGAACTCGAACGCATCGAGCCAATCCAGACCTGATCGTGCCGGCTGACGTCAAATGCCGTCGCCTATGTGTGCTGGCCCGTCGCGGCCAGGTGAGTAAACCAGGACTGGATCGAGCGCTGGTAGCCAGCCGGAATGGTGAGATCGCCGACTTCGGCCAGGGTGAAGAAACCCATCTCCTTATGCTCGCTGCTAAGGCTGGGGGACTGGCCGCTCTTTGGCTGGCAGCCGTAGGTGACGATGAGTACATCGCGGCCCGGGCGGATGTGATACTGCCAGGCGTCCAGGATCGGGCCCGTTGTCACACTGAGCCCAGTCTCCTCGCTGATCTCGCGCGCGACGCAGTCCACAGGCTGCTCGCCGAGTTCGAGTTTGCCGCCGGGCAGTTCCCACTCGTCCCGCTCGTTCTTGAGCAGAAGTACCCGGCCGGCGCACACCAGCACGCCCTTCACCGAGACGGGGAAGGCTGGCCCGGTCAATGCGATGGTGCTCACGGTGGGTTGTCCTGGTCCGGTTGAGTACGCGATGAGACAGCAGCGTCTCACGGATCGTCACTAGTCACTCTCCGTGAGTCACTATGGCTGAGCAGGCGCTAACTGAGCAATCAAGCAGACTGCAATATTTCCGTCAGGTACTGCCGCTCATGCTGAGGTAACCAGCTGGACCGCACCAGCCGGTAACTGGCAGCCCTGCACCGCAGGGAGGTGAGGTGGCATGACTAGGCGATTGCGGCAAATTGCACGGCGAATTGCTGACGCGATTACCGATTCGGGAAATCCGCGAAAGCCCCGGTTCGGGGCGTAATAGCCAAATCCTGAGTATCGATCTTTGACAATAACCGCACAGGTCATTTTCTGCCCATTCCGACTATGGCCGTGCGTCTACATAACTAGCTATGGCTAGTGGCCCACCATTAAGTAGGTGCCGGAGAGAGGGGCCTGACATGTACCGGTGGACAGGAATGCGATGGCCGGGGGTCCGGCGGGGTCAGCGCGCATGCTGACCGTGCAGCGGCCCCCGGCGGTGCCGGTACTTACGTTCGCGGCCGAGCCAGACGGCGGGCCGCCCCCGGTGCTGCGGATCGACGGCGCCGAGGAGTTCGCCCGTCGCCCGGCAGGCGGCCCGCCGATGCTCGTGCTGCGCCGCCGCGCCGACGTGCTGCGCACGCTGACCGACAGCAGGCACTTCGGCATGGCCGGGGCCACCGACACCGGTGAGCTGCGCGGTTGCCCGCTCACCGGGGCGGAGATGCAATCCCCGGACGGCGGGCTGCTCAACATGGACCCGCCAGCGCTGCGCGACTACCGGCAGCGGATAAACGGGCTGTTCACCCGCGGCGCGGCCGAGACAACCCGGCCGGCCGTGCACGAACTGGCCACCGCGCTGGCGGCGCGGCTGGCCAGCCAGCCGGCCGCCGACGTGCTGACCGGCTTCGCGGAGCCGTTCACTGCGTCGGCGGTCTGCCTGGCCATGGGCATCCCCAGCCGCGACTGGGACGAGGTGCTGGAGTACTCCCGGATCGCGTTCGCCGTGGTGCCCAGTTCGGCGGAGGTCACCGCGGTCGCCGCGGCCTGGGCAGACCTGTACGACTACTACGAGCAGATGGTGGCCACGAAACGAGCCCAGCCCGACGGGACGTTAATCTCCAGGCTGATCCGCGCGCTGGACGGGCTGCGCACCAGCCAGATCGTGCACGTGATCGGCACGGTCAGCAACGGGTTCGGCGCCGTGCTCCCGGTGCTCGCGGTGGCTCTCGCCGAACTGGCTCAGTGCCCCCACGTCGTCGCGGCCTGCCTGCGTGGCGAGCGGACCTGGGATTCGGTGGCCGGCGGGCTGCTGACCCGCCGGGCCCTGTTCCCGGTGGCGCTGCCCCGGGTCGCCCGGGCGGATAGCTGGCTCGGCGGCCGGCCGGTCCCCGCGGGCACGGTGCTACTGCCGTCGCTGATCGCGGCCGCCTATGACCCAATCGGCCCGCCGTCGCCGAGCCTGCCGTTCGGGGCCGGGCCACATTTCTGCCCGGGCGCCGCGCTGACCCGGGTCTGGCTGGGCACCGCGCTGGCCGCCTTCTTTGCCGCGTACCCGGCGGCCCGGCTGGCGGGCCGTCTGGACTGGCAGGCAGGCACGCTGTCGGTGCCCCGGGAGATAATCCTGTCGCTGCACTAATGTCGCTGCACTAATAGGGGGCAGCAGGCACCGGCACTGACGGCGCCGCACCGGCTGACGGTCGGCCGCGGGCGGCGCTTGGGCTGGCGGCGGCGCGCTGGCTGGCGGCGGGTGGCGGGCACTGGCGTTCAATATCGTCCGGCCCGGGTGAGCGCGTCCTCGGCCTGCGCGGCCAGGGCGGCAACCAGCTCGGCGGCGGGCGGCAGGTCGGTGATGAGGTCGGCGCACTCGCCGGCCCAGACCGGCAGCGGGGGCAGCTCGCCGCGGGCTACGCCGTCGCGGTACGCCTGCCGGGCGCCGGGGTCGGCGGCCAGCTCGGCTTCCCGGCCGCGCCACTGGTCGAGGAACGGGTGGGCGAGGGTGCGGCCGGGGTAGACCGCGGGCCAGCGGGAGCCGCGGGCGATGTCCAGGATGGTGCTCCGCTCGGTGTCCTCGCCGCGGCCGGCCACGATGGCCTTCTTGATCGCCGGGTCGGCCAGCGACTCGGCCGTGGCCTGGAACCGGGTGCCGATCAGCGCCCCGGCCGCGCCGAGCGCCAGCGCGGCGGCCACCCCCCGGCCGTCGGCGATGCCGCCCGCGGCCAGCACCGGTGTGGGCGCGGCCAGGTCCACCACGACCGGCACGAACGGCAGCGCGGACCGGCCGCGGCGGGCGCCGTGCCCGCCCGCCTCGGTGCCCTGGGCCACGATCAGGTCCGCCCCGAGCGCCGTGGCCTGCCTGGCCTCGGCCAGGTCGGTGACCTGGAGGATCAGCTTCGCGCCGGCCGCGCGGATGGCCGGCACGAACGGGGCCGGGTCGCCGAAGGACAGCATCATCGCCGGTGGCCGGTGCGCCAGGGCCTCCTCGACCGTGCCCGGGTCCACGGCCCAGCTCTGGAACCCGACCCCCCACGGCCGGCTGGTCCCTGCGGCCAGGATCGGCAGCTCACGGTCCAGCCAGGCCCGCCGGCCCGGGCCGCCGCCGAGCAGCCCTAGCCCACCCGCGTTGCTGACCGCGGCGGCCAGTTCGCCGCCGGCCGTCTCGCCCAGCGGGGCCAGCGCGATCGGGTGCTGGATGGCGAACAGCTCGGTGAATGCGGTGCGCAGCGCCATACGGCCATCATGACCCGGCGGAGCGGCACTAGCCCAGGCGAGCCGCCATGGCGTGCTGGACCAGGGTCATCAGCGACTTCTTGACCGATTTCCGCTGCCGCGCGTCGCACTGGATGACCGGCACGTCCGGGGAGACCGACAGCGCCTCGGCCACGTCGGCTGGGTTGTGCGGGAACTCGCCGTGGAACCCGTTGATGCCGACCAGGAACGGCAGGCCGGACGACTCGAAGTAGTCCACCGCCGGGAACGAGTCGGCCAGGCGGCGGGTGTCCACCAGCACCACCGCGCCGATCGCCCCCTGGATGAGGTCATCCCACATGAACCAGAAGCGCTGCTGTCCCGGCGTGCCGAACAGGTACAGCGCGAGCCCGGCGTCCAGGGTGACCCGGCCGAAGTCCATCGCCACCGTGGTGGACGTCTTATCCGGGACCAGCCGCAGGTCATCGACGCTGGCGCTGGCCGTGGTCAGCACCGCCTCGGTGGTCAGCGGAGTGATCTCCGACACCGCCCCGACGAACGTGGTCTTGCCCACCCCGAACCCGCCTGCTACGACGATCTTGACCGACATCATCGGGTCGTCGGCCGGGCCGCCCGCCCCGGGCTGCGCCGCCGCGATGTCCACCGTGTCCCCGTCCAGCCGGGGCATGCTGCGCGGCACCGGGATTACCTGCCCTCCGCTGACTCGAGCCCGCTGCGGACGGGCGGGGTGAACGCCTGCCCGACCCGCTCGACCAGGAGCGCCATCTCGTAGGCGACCAGGCCCATGTCACAGTCCGACGAGCACAGCACGGCCAGGCTGGAGCCGTCGCTGATCGCCATCACGAGCAGCAGGCCCTGCCGCATCTCGACCACGGTCTGGGTCACCGGGCCGCCCTCGAACACCCGGGACGCGCCCTGGGTCAGGCTGATCAGGCCCGAGGTCACCGCGGCCAGCTGGTCCGCCCGGTCCTGCGGGAACCCGGACGAGAAGGCCAGCGGCAGGCCATCGGCGGACACCACGATCGCGTGGGCGACCGAAGGCACCCGGTCGGCGAAGTTGGTGATGAGCCAGTTCAGGTCGTGCGCCGGAGCGGCCAGCGGGCTCACGGGTTCTCCTCTCGGTTGGGCGCAGGGCCGTCCTCCTCTGGTCCGGTCGTGCGCGCTTTACGGACGCCCTGCTGGAAGCTGGCGAAGCGGTCTCTGGTCTGCGCGGCGGTACGCACCGGCGGCAGCGTGTGGGACAGCGGCGAGGGACCCGCCGCGCCGGGCACCAGGTTGGCCTTGGGCACCCGTTTGGGCAGGCCCGCCACGGTGGTGCCGGCCGTGACCGGCGCGAAAGCCACCTCCGCGGCCTGCCATCCGGCGTCGGCCGGCGAGGTCCAGGAGACGGGCTCCGGACTGGCCGCCCGGGCCCCGTTCCCGTTCCCGGGGGCGGGGGCGGCCGGGCTGCTGGCGGCGGGCGGCTGGTCCGCGCCGGCCCGGCTGGGCGCCGCGCTGGCCGCCGTGCTGGCGGTCGGGCTGGCGGTCGGGCGGCCGCGCCGGAACCAGTCCGACTCCACCGATTCGTAGATCGGCAGCCGGTTTTCTGCCGCACCGTCCGGGGCGGGCGGCACTATCACGGTGTGCGCCGGAGAGGCGGCACCGGGACTGCCTGCCTCTCCGGCCGCTGGGGGATGGCCGTTGGCGGTACCCGGGCCGGCGCCTGGCCGGCCTCCGGGCCGCCGCTGCGGCCGGCGTTGGGACCGCCGCTGCGGCCGGTGTTGGGGCCGGCCGCCGTGGCGTCCGCGCCGTCCGCGCCGTCCGCGAAGTCCAGGGCATCCAGGATGTCCGCGGCCGGGGCGGCAAGGACGGCCTTGGGGTCCGGGCTGGCCCCGGGCACGGTGGGGGTGGTGGCCCCGTCGCTGTTCTCTGGGCCGGGCTCGAAGTGCAGCGGGCGCATCGGCGGCAGCCCGGACCCGGCCGGCGCCCGCCTGGCCAGGTCGCCCGGCTCGCCGGAGGCGCCCTGGTCGCCCGGATCGGCCGGGCTGCCGACGTCCAGCCCGTTCTCCATCCAGCGGGCCGTGCTGGCGGCCGCTGGCGACTGGAATGGGCGCAGGCCGAGGCCCGTGTCTTTGTCCCGGGTGATCACTTCGTCGGGCAGCCAGACCAGGGCGGTCAGCCCGCCGGCCGGGCCAGGCCGGAGCCGGACCCGGATGCCGTGCCGGGCGGCCAGCCGGGACACCACGAACAGGCCCATCCGGCGGGACACCGCGACATCGACCACCGGCGGGTTGTCCAGCCGCCAGTTCGCGTGCGCCATCTCCTCGGCGCCCATGCCGACGCCCTGGTCGGTGATGTCCACCAGCGCGCCGCCGCTGCTGAGCAGATACCCGGAGACCTTCACCGGAGTCTCCGCGGCGGAGAACGCGGTTGCGTTCTCGGCCAGCTCAGACAGCAGGTGCACGACGTCGCTGACCGCCTGGCCGCGAACCGAGATGCTGGGCTGAATGTTCGGGATGACCCGCTCGTAGTGCTCGATCTCGGATACCGCGGCGCGCAGCACGTCCACCAGGGCGACCGGTTCGGTCCACCGCCGGGACAGCTCGTGGCCGGCCAGCACGAGCAGGTTCTCCGAGTTGCGCCGCATCCGGGTGGCCAGGTGGTCCATCTGGAACAGGTTGGCCAGCCGGTCCGAGTCCTGCTCGCCCTGTTCCAGGTCGTCGATCAGCCGGATCTGGCGTTCCACCAGCGACTGGCTGCGCCGGGACAGGTTGACGAACATCGCGTTGACGTTGCCGCGCAGGGCGGCCTCGTTGGCGGCCAGCCGCACCGCCTCCTGGTGCACCTGGTCGAAGGCCCGCGCCACCTCGCCGATCTCGTCAGTGGAGTCGACGTCGATGGGCTCGATGTCCGGCGGTGAGTCCGCGCCGCCGCTCTCACTCATCCGGCGTACCGTCTCGGGCAGCCGCACCCCGGCCACTTCGAGCGCGCCGGACCGCAGCCGGGCCAGCGGCCGGGTCATGGACCGGCCGACGGCCGCCGTGAAGATCAGGGCCAGGACCAGGATGAGCAGCACGCCAATGCCTTCCAGCAGCGCGCTGGTGATAGCCCGGTCGCGCAGCCCGCCGACCTGCCCGATGATCGAGGACATCAGGGTCTGCTCGACCCGGTGCAGGCTGGCGACCAGGTAGGCGGAACCGTTGGCGGCGTTGGTGAAGGCCGGGTTCTCCGTCGAAGAACCACCATCCAGGGCCAGCGTGATGGCCTGCTGCACCTGCGCCTGGGCGTGGTCGGCCTGGGCCGAGGACAGCGCGCTGTTGTACACCTGGCGCTGCGCCGGGGTGGCGATGAGGCTGAACTGGGCCAGGTCCGCGTCCTGCTCGGCCTGCGCCGCGTTGATCGCGCTGAGCTGGCCCGGGCCGAGCTGGGCCGCGCCGACCAGGTCCGGGGTGAGGGCCGAGGTGAGGATGGCCTGTTCCTGCGACACCTCTTCCTTGGTGGCCGAGATGAGCCCGACGACCCGGACCGTGTCGGCCAGTGCGGCGTCGTTGCTGCCCGCCACGATCTCGTCCTCCAGCGCGATCAGCTGGCTGATCGTGGACGCGTACTCCTGGATCACGGTCAGCGAGGGGATCTGCGAGGTAGCCGCGACGCTGCGCAGCGCGGGCAGCCCGTCGATGGCGGTGATCGCGCCGCGGGCTTCCTGCTGGGCCAGTGCCGGGAAGGCCGGGCCGATGCCGCCGGCCAGGCTGCGCACCCGGGTGGCCAGCCCGTCGGTGGCGCGGTGATCCAGCGCGAGCACCGCCAGTTCGGGCGCGGCCGCACCGTGGGCCGCGCCGCGGCCGCCGCCCTGCGCGCCCATCGTGATGTACCGGATGGTGTCCTCGCGCTCCTGCTGCAGCGCCTGCACGAGGCTGGTGATCCCGTTGCCCAGCCGGGAGAACTGCTCCACCCGCTGGAAGGCCAGCGCGCTGCGGGCCGAGGAGAGCACGCTGAACCCGCCCAGGAACACCGCAGCTAACGTGGGCAGCAGCACCAGCAGCAGCAGCCTTGACCGCACCCGCCAGTTCTTCAGCGGCGAGCGGAAGGCCGAGCGGGGCGCCCCGCCGATGGCCAGCGGGCCGCCGTCCGGCCCGCCACCGCCCGGTCCGCCACCGCCCGGGCCGGTGCAACCCGGACCGGTGCCGCCCGGCCCGGCGCCGATCCCGCCGGGCGCGGACGGCCGCGCCGCCCGGTCCGGGTGGGCCGCCACCGCTAGTTCGGTGCTGGCGGCTGATTGCGTGCCGGCGGCTAGTTCCGGGGGCCGGTAGCTGGCACCGGGAACCGCGCTGCTGTCTGTCCTGTCTCGCCTGGACCGCACAGTATCTTCGCCTCTCACCCGGGAAACGGCACGCACCCACCGAGCCGCGGCTGGTGATGCGGGGCCCGGAATAGCAGCGCGATTAGTAATTCCGCCATTCCGTGCGCCGCCGTCTCAGCAGAGTCAGGAGCAACTGTAACGCCCGGACAGCCGGTGCGCGGCAATTGTTACCACTGTGGTGAAAAAAGTTTCTCCGGGTGCATGATCACGGTGGAAAGCGTGCTTTTCGGACGCGCGGCAAGGCCAGACAAGTTAGCCTATTAGAAGCGCGCCGGTGACATTTACTATAGTGCCTCGTAAATTGGCACTACTACGTTTATTCGGGAAAAGTCGCGGCGTTTGCTTAACTGCCTTGGGACTATAGAGGAGGCCTCATGAGGAAACCAGGCCGGCTCTCCCGGCTCTCCCGGCCAGGGATGATCATGATGCCGGCCGCGCTGGCCCTGCTCGCGGCGGGCTGCCACGCGGCCCCGGCCGGGCCGGGCCAGGCGGTGAACCAGCAGATCACGGTGGCCGCGGTGCCCGGGTTCGCCAACGCGCCGCTCCAGGTGGCGGTCCGGGAGGGGCTGTTCGCCCGGTACCACGTGGACGTGAACGTGCAGACCTACCCCACCCTGCAGCGCGCCTACGCGGCGCTGGGCAGTGGCCAGGCCGAGGTCATCAGCGGCGACTACGCCGGGCTGCTGTATGCGCAGTCGCACCCGTCCGGCGCCCGGCTGCGGCTGATCGCCGACGGGTACGACGCCACACCTGGCGTGATGGAGGTGCTGACCCTGCCCGGCTCGCCGATCACGAACCCGCAGCAGCTGGAGGGCAAGACGGTGGGCACCCCGCTGCCGGAGCTGGCCCCGTTCTCCGCGGACGCCCCGTACAACGTGGAGACGCTGGCCACCGAGGCGGTGCTGCAGACCGACGAGGTGAGCCCGTCCAGCGTGGTGTGGAAGCCCATGCCGGCCGACGACATGATCACGGCGCTGCGCGACCACCAGGTCAGCGCCATCGTGGCCGCGCAGCCTTACATCCTGCAGGCGCAGACCACGCTCGGCGCGGCGGAGTTGTTCGATGTGTGCAGCGGGGTCACGGCCAGCCTGCCGCTGTCCGGGTACTTCACCACGGCCGGCTTCGCCCGCGACTACCCGGCCGCGCTGCACGCCTTCCAGGCCGCGCTCACCGCGGCCAAGGCCAGCACCAGCCAGCCGGGCACGGTGCGCTCGGTGCTGAGCACCCTGCCCGGGATGACGGCGCAGCAAGCTGACCTGGTCACGGTGGGCCAGTACCCGACGTTCCTCAGCGTCGGGCAGGTGCAGCGGGTGGCCGACCTGATGTACGGCACCGGGATGATCACCAGCACGATCTCGGTGCGCCCCCTGCTATTCCGGTAGCCGCCGCCCAGGGGTGGGGCTGGCGGCGGATTGGCCGGCGCGGGTCTGCACGGGCCCGCGCTGGCCAATTTCTTTTGCCGAACGCCAGTGCCCGCCCAATGCCATCAGCCGGTGCGGCGCCGTAGGCCGCCCGGCTGATGGCTGGGGGGAGCTGGTTAGCTGATGAAGCCGAAATGCTCGAAGTCGAAGTTCGACAGCGGCTGGCCGACCTTTCCGGCGGTGTACCCGGTCAGCTTGTCGGTGTACGCGTCGAGCACGTCGATATACGCCGGGATGATGTAGCCACCCTGGGCGAAGTCGAACTTCTGCATCTCGTAGACGATCTCTTTGCGCAGCGCCGCGTCGGCGGTGGCGTTCGCCTGGTTGTACAGGTTCGTGTAGTGCGGATTGTCGGTGTGCGTCTCGTTGAACGGCGAGCCCTGCAACATCGACTCCGCGACCTGGGCCAGATAGGGGTAGTAGTTGTAGTAATCCTGGGCGAACGGCCACTTGAGATAGTTCGGCCCGAAAAACGTGCCGGACGGGACGTTGCTGAGCTTGACCGTGACGCCGGCCGCCTTGGCCTGCGCGGCCAGCACGGTCGCCATGGCCACCGTGCCGGTGGCCACCGCCGAGGTGGTCAGGGTCACCGTCAGGTTGTCCTGGCCCGCCTTCTTCAGCAGGAACTTGGCCTGCGGCACGTCGCCCTGCGCGGCCCGGATCAGCGAGTGGTCGAAGTCCGGGTCATACGGGGAGAACAGGTCGTTGGCCACCGTCCCGTAGCCGTCCAGCGCCGAGTCGATCAGCTGCGGGCGGTCCACCAGCAGCCGCAGCGCCTGGCGGACGTTGACGTCGGTGAACGGCGCCATGTTGACCCGCATGGTGAACGGGATGATCTCCCCGGAGTGCGACACCACGGTCTTGATCCCGCTGGTGGTGGCCAGCGCGGCGATCTGCGGCCCGTCCAGCGCGCCGGCCCCGTCGATGACGCCGGTGGTCAGCGCGTCCTGCAGGCTGGTGTTGTCGCTGAAGTCGATGATGGTCAGCGTGTCCACATAGGGCAGCCCGGGCTTCCAGTAGTGCGGGTTGCGGGTGAACACGCTGCGCTGGCCGGGCGTGAAGCTCTGGAAGACGAACGCCCCGGTGCCGGCCGGGTGCGCCGGGTTGAAGCCGGCCGGCGCGATGTACAGGTTGTACCAGAACGCGGCCAGTTGCTCGACGAAGCTGGAGAACGGCTTGGTCAGCTTGACCAGGACGGTGTGCTTGTCCAGCGCCTTGGTGCCGCCCATGTCGATCGGGCCCAGGCCGAACTTCCCGGTGAAGTTGTTGCTGACCACCCGGTTGAAGGTGAACAGGACGTCGTCCGAGGTGAACGCCTTGCCGTTGGAGAACGTGACGTCCGGGCGGAGCGCGATGACCCACTCGGCCAGCGACCCGTGGTACGCGGTGATCGACTCGGCCAGGACGTACTCCACCTGGGCGTTCGCGTCGAGCTGGACCAGCGGCTGGTACAGCGACTGGAGCCGGGACGTGTCGATGTAGGTCAGGCTCTTGTGCGGGTCGATGGTGTCCGAGCTGGAGCCACCGGTGAGGCCGAGCTTCAGGTTGCCGCCCCGCCGCGCCCGGCGGGTGGTCGAGGCCAGCTGCTTCTGGCCACTGGAACTGGACCCGCCGCAGGCGGCCAGTAAACCTCCGGCCCCGGCCAGCGCGCCGGTGGCGGCGATCCCGCGGAGGAACTGGCGCCGGCCCAGCCCTTCTGGCGGTGGCGTGCTGTGCTGATCGGATCGATCCACGGGATCTACCTCCACGAGATTCAACTGGTTGGGGTGTGCGTGTAGGTCTTTGGGGGCGGCTACCCGGCCACCAGCAGCACCTTCCCGACGTGCTGGCGCTGCTCCAGGAAGCGGTGCGCGGCGGCGGCGTCGCTGACCGGGAACGTGGCGGCGATCGGCACGGTGATGTCGCCGCGCCGGATGAGCTCCAGCGAGGTGGCGAGATCGTCCGGCGGGGCCACCCGGAAGCCGACGATGCGCCAGCCGTTCCGGAACAGCGGGATCAGGTCGAGTCGCACCACCTCGCCCGCGTGCGCGCCACAGGTGACCAGGGTGCCTTCCTCGCGGAGCACGGACAGGTGCGCTCCGAACAGCTCGCCGCCCACGGTGTCCAGCACCGCGTCGAAGCGGCGGCCGCCCGCGGCGTCCAGCAGTTGCGCGGTCAGATCGCGCTGCTCGCGGACCACGACCAGGTCCGCGCCCAGCGCGGCCACCTGCTCGGCCTTGGCCGCCGTGCTCACCGTGGCCAGCACGGTGGCGCCGGCCAGCTTGGCGCACTGCACCAGGGCGCCCGCCACGCCGCCGGAGCCGGACGGGACCAGCACCAGGTCGCCCGGCCGGACCAGGGCCAGCCGGTTCACCATGTGCCAGGCGGTGCTCACCACGCACTGCCCGGCCGCCATGGCCAGCACGTCGTCGCCCGGCTGCAGCGGCACGACCACCTCGGCCGGCACGCAGACCAGTTCGCCGTACCCGCCCCACCGGGTGGTGCCGAAGATCTCGAAGCCGCCGCACAGATCCGGCCGCCACCGGGCGCACTGCGCGCAGTGCCCGCAGCTGTACTGCTGCAGGGCGGTCACCAGGTTCCCGGGGCGGACTGCGCCGGCCTGGCCGCCCACCGCGACCACGGCGCCGGCGAACTCCGCGCCGAGCACCATCGGCAGCTCGAACGGCCACCGCGAGGTCCCGGCCCGGGAGTCGAGGTCGGAGTGGTTGACCCCGCACGCCTGCACCTGCACCAGGACATCGCCGGCGCCGAACTCGGGGTCCGGGATGTCCGCGTAACACATGGCCTCGGCGGGCCCGTATTCGTAGAACGCGGCCGCTTTCACCGGGCCGCGCCCGCGGGCTCCGGCATAACAGCTGTTTCATTTGCCACGGGATGAGCGTGCTGCTCGGCAATAAAGTCAGGCACAGGCTGCCCCAGCTCCCACTGATGTGACACCGAATTACTAAGCCAATTCGCAGATAAAAGGCCATCGATCCAGGCCAGGCAGCCTGAGCTGGCGGACGGCGAGGCTGCTCGGTGGTCGGTTCGTGCTGCCACGAGAATATCTCCGCGAAGCATGGGATATGGGCCGAACCTGGCAAATGACTCCCTTCCTGGGAATTCCGGTGTCAGACTTGGCCGCCAGTCCGGTATAAGCGGATAGTAAGCCCACTACTAATACGATCCGCAATAGTGCTAAACGGAATGATCTAGAACCATCTCGTTGTCCTGGCGTAGCCGCCCGGTTACGGTAGGGCTTGGGCCAGCCAGCCGCCCACGCTGGCGGGAGGGATCCACGTGGCATCTGCCCGGGCCGCTCGGCCGGCGCACCCGGTCCGCCACCTCATCGGCCGGCGGGCCGCGGTCGGGGTGTCCACGTTATGCGTCGTCTCGGTCCTGGTGTTCCTGGCCACCCAGGTGCTGCCGGGCAACGCCGCGGTGGCGGTGCTGGGCCGTACCGCGGCCGGCAACCCGGTCGCGGTGCACCGGCTGGAGGCCGAACTGCACCTCAACCGGGGGTTGCTCGACCAGTACTGGATCTGGTTCTCCGGGCTGCTGCGTGGGCAGCTCGGGCACTCGCTGGCCAACGGGCAGCCGGTCTGGGGTTACGTCGCGCCGCGGCTGGTCAACTCGGCGGTGCTGATGCTGGTCACCGGGGTGATAGGCGCGCTGCTCGGGGTGGCGCTGGGCATCCTGGCCGCACTCCGCAAGGGCGGCTGGTTCGACCACATCACCGCGGTCGGCGCGCTGGCGGTTACCTCGCTGCCCGAGTTCGTGGTCGCGATCGGCCTGATCATCCTGTTCGCCACCGTGCTGCTGCACCTGCTGCCCGCGGTGTCCGTGCTGCCGCCGGGCAGTTATGCCTGGAACGCGCCGCGGCTGCTCATCCTGCCGGTGGCCACCCTGGTCATCGTGATCGTGCCGTACATCCAGCGGATGACCCGGGCCGCGATGATCGAGGCGCTGGAGTCCGACTACGTGGAGATGGCCCAGCTCAAGGGCGTACCGCGATGGCGGATCGTGCTGCTGCACGCGCTGCCCAACGCGACCGCGCCGATCATCCAGGTCATCGGGCTGAACTTCCTCTACCTGGCGGGCGGGGTGGTCATCGTGGAGTACGTCTTCGCGTTCCCCGGCATCGGCCAGGGCCTGGTGAACGCGGTGGACGCCCGGGATATCCCGGTTATCCAGTTCATCGTCGTGGTGCTGGCCGCGTTCTACGTCTGCCTGAACATCCTGACCGACGTGATCGCCCTGCTGGCCACGCCGCGGCACCGGATTCCCAGGTGAGAGCGGAGGCCCGATGACCGCCACCGGTCCGCCGCGGCTGCGCCGTCATCCGTGGCTGGCCATCCTGGGTCAGGCGGCGCGCACCCCGCGCGGCGCGGCTGGTCTGGGCCTGGCCGGCTTCGTGGCCCTGGTCGCGGTGGCCGGCCCGGCCGTGGCGCCGCACCCGGCGACGGCACTGCTCACGTTCCCGTTCGCCAAGCCGTCCGGGGCCTACCCGTTCGGCGCCGACTTCCTCGGCCGCGACGTGCTGTCCCGGGTGCTGGACGGCGGCTGGGTGCTGCTGCTGATGGCGGTCAGCGCGACCGCGCTCGGCATGGTGGCCGGGGCGGCCGCCGGGATCAGCGCCGCCTACCTGCGCGGGCATGCCGACGGGCTGATCATGCGCACGGTGGACGTCATCCTGGCCTTCCCCCAGCTGGTGTTCGCCCTGCTGCTGCTCAGCATCCTGGGCTCACAGCTGTGGCTGATCGTGCTCGCGGTTGGGCTGACCCACGCCCCCGCGGTGGCCCGGGTCATCCGGGCCGCCACCCTGGACATCGCCGAGCGGGATTACGTGAAGGCGGCCGAACTGCAGGGCATGCGCCCGGCCGCGGTGATGGCCAAGGAGATCCTGCCCAGCCTCAGCACCCCGCTGATGGTGGAGGCCGGGCTGCGCCTGACCTACTCGATCATCATCATGTCCGGGCTGGCCTTCCTCGGGTTCGGCCAGCAGCCGCCCGCCGCCAACTGGGGAATGATGATCAACGAAAACCGGACCGGCCTGCCGCTCAATCCGTGGGCGGTGATCATCCCGGCCGCCATGATCGCGTTGCTCACCATCGGCACCAACCTGCTGACCGACGCGATCGGCCAGGCCGCGATCGGGGTGGACCGCAAGCCCGCCGAAGCCGCCCTGCTCGATGACCTGACCCCGGTCGATGGGCCCGTGATTGAAGGGCCCGTGGTTAAGGGATCGGTGCGCTGATGGCTGGGCAGCTCAATGGGGGACCCGACCGGCTGGACGTTCGTGACCTGGAGATCAGGAGCGGGCGGGACGGGCCGCCGGTGGTCAGCGGGATCTCGTTCGCGGTGCGGCCCGGCGAGGTGCTCGGCCTGGTCGGCGAGTCCGGGTCCGGGAAGACCACGGTCGCCCTGGCGCTGCTCGGGCACACCCGGCGCGGGCTGTCCGTGACCGGCGGCGAGATCCGGCTGGACGGCACCGACCTGCTCCGGCTCAGGCCGGCCCGGCTGCGCGCGCTGCGCGGTGCGGTGGTCAGCTACGTGCCGCAGGACCCGGCGGCGGCGCTGAACCCGGCGCTGCGGGTCGGCTACCAGCTCACCGAGGTGCTCCGGGTGCATCCCGGCAGCACCGCCGACCCGGCGGCCCGGATCCGCGAGGTACTCCGCGAGGCGTCCCTGGACGCCACCCCTGACCTGCTGCGCCGCTACCCGCACCAGCTGTCCGGTGGCCAGCAGCAGCGCATCGGGCTGGCCATGGCGTTCGCCTGCCGGCCCGCGCTGATCGTGCTGGACGAGCCGACCACCGGCCTCGACGTGTCCACCCAGCGGCGCATCCTGGACACGGTCCGGCAGCTGTGCCGGGGCTACGGGGTCGCCGCCGTGTACGTCAGCCACGACCTGGCCGTGGTCAGCGAACTGGCCGACGAGGTGGCCGTCATGTACGCCGGGCGGATCGTCGAGGCCGGCCCGGCGGGCGCGCTGTTCGCCGGCCCGCTGCACCCCTATACCCGGGGGCTGCTGGCCGCGGTCCCGGAACCGGGCAGCGACCGCCCGCTGGCCGGGATACCCGGGCAGCAACCGCCGCCCGGCCGCCGCGGCCCGGGCTGCGCGTTCGCCGCCCGCTGCGAACTTGTCCTGGCGCAGTGCCGTCAGCACGAGCCGGAACTGATCCCGCTATCCGATGCCGCCCATCCGGCGGCCCCCATCCCCTCTTCCCATCCGGTGGCCCCCATCCCCTCTTCCCATCCGGTGGCCCCCATCCCCTCTTCCCATGCCGTGCGCTGCTGGCGTGCGGCCGAGGTAAGCGCTGACCGGCCTGATCGGCCGCGGCCCCGGGCAGCCGCGGCCGGACCCGGGCCGGCCGCGCTGCTCTCGGTGCGCGGCGTCTCGGCCCATTACCACGGCGTGCCCGCGCTGTCCGGCATCGACCTGGACCTGCCCGCGCGGGGCTGCGTCGCCGTGGTCGGCGAGTCCGGATCGGGCAAGACCACGCTGGCCCGGTGCATTACCGGGCTGCAGCAGGACTGGACCGGCGAGGTGACGCTGCGCGGCGTGCCGCTGCCCCGGGGCGCCCGGCACCGTCCCAGGCAGGTGCTGCGGCAGATCCAGTACGTGTTCCAGAACCCGTATACCTCGCTCAACCCGCGGAAGACCGTCGGCCAGATCGTGGCCGAGCCGGTGCAGCGCCTCCTCGGCCTGTCCCGCGGCGAGCAGGCCGACCGGGTGGCCCAGGTGCTGCGCGATGTGGCGCTGGGCGACAGCTTTCTGTCCCGCTACCCGGATCAGCTGTCCGGGGGCGAGCGGCAGCGGGTCGCCATCGCGCGCGCCCTGGCCGCCGAGCCGGACGTGCTGATCTGCGACGAGGTCACCTCGGCGCTGGACGTCTCGGTGCAGGCGGTCATCGTGGAGCTGCTCCGGGCCGCGGCGGCCCAGCGCCAGCTGGCCATGATCTTCATCACGCACAACCTGGCCCTGGTGCGCAGCGTGGCGCAGACCGCGGTGGTGCTGCGGCACGGTCAGATCGTCGAGGCCGGGCCGGCCGGGCAGATCCTGGCCGAGCCGGCCAGCGGGTACACCGCCCAGCTGCTGGCCGACTCGCCCCGGCTGGCCCGGCCCGGTGCCCAGCCGGCCGCTG
Source organism: uncultured Actinomycetes bacterium (assembly GCA_963814645.1). GTDB lineage: Bacteria > Actinomycetota > Actinomycetes > Streptosporangiales > Streptosporangiaceae > RYN-230. Next base: position 21,066 of record CAWFDX010000004.1, read on the forward strand.
ATCCTCAGCCCAGCTGACGATCAGCACGACCTGATCACCTCGGTCCTATGCTGGGCCAGTGCGGTCGGATCCGGCGGTCCAGCAGCTGGTGCAGCGCGCGGCCGAGCTGGCCGCCCGGCCGGGCCGGGCCATCCTGGGTATCACCGGGCCACCCGCCGCGGGCAAGAGCACGCTGGCCGAAACGCTGCTGGCCGAACTGGCCCCGCACGCCGTGTACGTCCCGCTGGACGGGTTTCACCTGGCCCACCAGGTGCTGCAGGAGCTGGGCACGGTGCACCGCAAGGGCGCGCCGGACACGTTCGACGCGGCCGGCTACCTGGCGCTGCTCCGCCGGCTGCGCGACCCGGCGGAAGGCACGGTGTACGCGCCGGAGTTCCGCCGCGATATCGAGGATTCGGTGGCTAACGCGATCCCGGTGCCGCCGGAAGCACGGCTGGTCATCACCGAGGGCAACTACCTGCTGGTCCGTACCGGCCCATGGGCGGAGCTGGCCGGCCTGCTCGACGAGGTCTGGTATCTGGACCCGGACGAGCCGACCCGGCTGCGCTGGCTGACCGACCGGCACGTGCGCTACGGCCGGGACGCCGCCGAGGCCGCGGCCCGGGCCACCGGCCCCGATCAGCGCAACGCCGAACTTATCGGGGCGACCAGGCAACACGCCGACCTGATCATCTCGGTCAGCCCGGCCGGTTACTCAGTCAGCGCGGCGCGAAGTGGGCCATGAGCGCGGTGCGTTCTGGAGCCGGGCCCGGCCGCGGCGCTGGCCCGGCAGGTAGAGTCAGCCGGCCGGGAGGGCCGGCAGGGCGTTGGCTCGCGCCACCTCCGAGTAGAACCGGGCACTCGACTTGGGAATGCGGCGCTGGGTGCCGAAGTCGACGAAGACCAGCCCGAACCGCTTCTGGTAGCCCCAGCCCCACTCGAAGTTGTCCAGCAGCGACCAGACGAAGTAGCCGGCCAGGTTGACGCCCTCGCCGATGGCCCGGGCCGCAGCCGCCAAGTGCCGGTGCAGGTAGCTGACCCGCTCGACATCGTCTACGACGCCCTCCGGGTTCACGTAGTCCTCGGCGGCGCAGCCGTTCTCGGTCACGTACAGCGGCAGGCCTGGCGCATCCGCCGACAGCCGCAGCAGCAGCTCGTGCAGACCGTCAGGGTCGATGGGCCAGCCCATCGAGGTCGTATCGAGACCGTCCGGGCGGTACTCCACCACCCCGGGCACCCCGCAGTGCGCCGGCTCCTCGGTCCGGCGGAGGTCGCTGGGGTCCCCGGCGCGCAAGTGGACGGGGGCGTAGTAGTTGATGCCGAGGAAGTCGAGGGGCTGGCTGATCGTATCCAGGTCGCCTGCGGCGATCAGTGACGCCGGCGGCAGGACCGATGGCCGCGCATGCTCCGGGTAGCGGCCCCGGAGCAGCGGCTCTAGGCAGATACCGTTCTGCTCGGCGTCGGTGACCAGCCGTGCCTGCTCCAGCGCCGCCGAGGGCTGCCCGGCCGGCAGCGTGACCGGATGCAGGTCGAGGGAGATGCCGACCTCTGGCCCGTCCGGCAGCAGCGAACGCAGAGCCTGTGTCGCCAGCCCGTGCCCGAGCAGCAGGTGATGGGCCGCGGCCGCGGCGGCCGGGGCATCCCGGAGCCCGGGCGCGTGCACGCCGTCACGGTAGCCGTGGCTCACCACGATCTGCGGCTCGTTCAGGGTGATCCAGCGGGCGACGCGGTCCCCGAGCGCCTCGGCGACGATTGCCGCGTAGTCGGCGAAGCGCTGTGCCGTGCTGCGTACCGCCCAGCCCCCCTCGTCCTGCAGTTCCTGCGGCAGGTCCCAGTGGTGGAGCGTCACGGTTGCGGAAATGCCCCGCTCGCCGAGCTCGTCGAGGACCGCCCGGTAATGATCGAGGCCTTTCTGGTTGGCCGGCCCTCGGCCGCCGGGCTGGATACGCGGCCACGCTATCGAGAACCGGTGCGAGTTAAGGCCGAGCGAAGCGATCAGCTCGACATCCTCCCGGTAGCGATGGTAGGAGTCGCAGGCGATGTCCCCGGTGTCGCCGCCGCGGACCTTGCCCGGTGTCCGGCTGAAGGTATCCCAGACCGACACCCCGCGGCCGTCCTCGGCAGCCGCGCCCTCGATCTGGTAGGCGGCGGTCGCGGCTCCCCAGGCAAAGCCCGCGGGGAAGGACAGCCTGCTGCTTGCGACCGCCCCTGCTGTGGTCATCAGCCACTCCTTTTTGCCCTGTCGTAACCATCTGATAACGGGCTGGAAACCCTTGACGGCCCCCATAGCGGGTCTTAGTGTAAGCGCTTAGATTCCCGGGATGTAAGCGCTTAGACAAACGAATATTGCCTGCGCTTCACCACGGATGCGGCCGTCCGCCGGACGGCGCGCATCGGAGCCGGCGCAACCGGACAGCCCGCCGCCCGGACCGAAGATCCCGGGCCTGACGACCCCAGCCCTAAGCGGATGACTCCGCCCCAGCCCCGTCAGCAACCGCCGCTGACCTGGGAGGAAACGTGGTAACCCTGTATGACGTCGCTCGGGAGGCCGGGGTCTCCACGGCCACCGTCTCCCGGGTGGTGCACGGGCAGGACCGGGTGCGGGACAGCACCAGGCTGCGGGTGAACCAGGTGATCGAGCAGCTCGGCTACGTTCCCGACGGCGCCGCGCAGAGCCTGTCGCGGCGGCGCAAGGAGATCATCGGATTCGTCTGCGTCGAGAGCCACTCCCGGCAGTACGACGTGGAGAACATGAACCTGCTGTACTACGACGAGGTCATGCGCGGCGTCGGCGCTGGCATCAGCGATCACGGCTGGTCGCTGCTGATCACCTATGTCAACGACGAAGACGAGCGCGACTTCCCGCGGCTGCAGGCGCTGACCGGCAAGGTGGACGGGATACTCATCGGCCAGAGCGTGGTCCCGTCGCCGCTGCTAGCGCGACTTGCCGAGCGGGTTCCGGTCGTGGTCATCGCCGGGGCGCCCGGCGACAGCGCGGCTGACGTGGTGACGGCCGACAACCGCTCGGGCTCCGCTGCGCTGGTTACGCACCTGATCGAGGTCCATGACCGGCGGCGGCTGTTCCACGTCGAGGGCCCGGCCGGTGTCGCGGACGCAAGGGAGCGGCGGCTCGGCCTGGAGCAGGTGCTGGGTGCCCATCCAGCCTGCACCCTCGTCGGCACCTACCAGGGACAGTTCAGCGTGCAGAGCGGCGAGGAAGCCGGGCAGAGCATGCTCGCACAGCACGGGTCTGCACTCCCGGACGCCGTCGTGTGCGGCAACGACCAGATGGCGATCGGCGTCCTGCAGGCGCTGACGGCAGCAGGCGTCCGGGTGCCGCGGGACATGGCCCTGGTCGGCTTCGATGACATCTACCCGGGTAGTCTCAGCGAGCCGCCGCTCACCACCGTGCACCAGCCGATGCGTCTGCTCGGCGAGCGGGCCTGCATCCAGCTGCTCGACCGCATCGCCCGGCCGGGCCTGCGCCGCCGGGTCGAGGTACTGCCCACCGAACTCGTCCTGCGCTCCAGCTGTGGCTGCCCGCCCGGGACCGTTACCCGGGAGCCGGTGCAGCGGATGCACGGCGGCAGGCCCACCAGCCGGGCCGCCGCACCGGCATTAGCAGGGCCCGCACACCCGTCCGGCCTCCCGCGTCCGCGGCCTTCCCGGGCCAGGAAGAGCTAGGAGCAGGCGATGTCCTTTATCCTCCGCCGCCTGTCGTTCTATGTCGTCGCGGCCTGGGTGGCGCTGACCATCAACTTCTTCATACCGCGCGCGATGCCGGGCAATGCCGTCCAGGCCGTCATGGCGAAGTTCCCTAACCTGCAGCCCTCGGCCTATAAGGCGATCGAGGCCATGCTCGGCGTCGGCCATCCCGGCTCGCTCTGGCATCAGTACGTGTCGTACCTCGACGATGTCGCCCATCTCAACTTCGGCACCTCGGTCAGCCAGTACCCGGCCACGGTGTCCAGCCTGCTCGGGCAGACCATCCCGTGGACGCTCACGCTGGTCGGAACCGCGACCGTCATCGCCTTCCTGGTCGGCACCGGGCTCGGCATCGTGGCGGCCTGGCGGCGCGGCGGCTGGGTGGACCGCGCGCTGCCCGGCCTGATGTTCTTCCAGGCGATTCCCTACTTCTTCCTCGCGCTGATCCTGCTGGAGGTGCTCGCCGTCAGCCTGCACCTCTTCCCGATCGGCCAGGGGTTCTCGCAGACCGTCACCCCCGGCTGGAACCTGCCGTTTATCGGCAGCGCCGTGGACCACTCGATCTTGCCCGCCTTCACCATCGTGATCACCTCCGTGGCCGGCTGGATGCTGCAGATGCGGAACGTGATGGTCACCACCATCGGCGAGGACTACGTGCTCGCTGGGCAGGCGAAGGGCCTGCCCAACCACCGGGTGGTGCTCAGCTATGCGGCGCGCAACGCGTTCCTCCCGCAGCTGCAGGGATTCGGCCTCGCGCTCGGCTTCGTCGTCTCCGGGGCACTGATCATGGAAATCGTCTTCTCCTATCCCGGCATCGGCCTGCTGCTGCTGAGCGCGGTCTCATCCAACGACTACCCGCTAATGCAGGCGATCTTCCTGGTCATCACGTTCGCTGTCCTGCTCGCCAACCTGATCGTCAACCTCATCATCGTGGCCGTCGATCCCCGCGCCCGTAGCCGGGAGGGGGCCAGATGACCGTCGTGCTGCCGGTCAGTGCCGAGACATCCGCACTGTCCACCCGGCCGCAGCAGCTTGGCCGCTGGCGGCGGCTGCCGACCAACGCCAAGGTGGGCGCCATCCTGCTCGCGTTCTTTGTCCTGGCGGCCATCATCGGCCCGCTGGTCACGCCCTACGACCCCTCATTCCAGAACCCGTCGCCGAGCCTGTCCCTGCAGCCGCCGAGCGCTGCGCACCTGCTCGGCACGACGCAGAGCGGGCAGGACGTCCTGTCCCAGCTGCTCGTCGGGATCCGGCTCACGCTTGAGCTGGCGGTCATCGTCGGGGTCGTGGCGACGGTGCTGGCGGTCATCGTCGGGGTGACGGCCGCCTTCCTCGGCGGGTTCTGGGACGAGCTGCTGTCGCTGCTCACCAACGTTGTCCTGGTGATTCCGGCGCTGCCGCTGCTGATCGTGCTGCTCGGATACCTGCCGCAGCGCGGCCAGACGCCAACGATCCTGGTGCTCAGCCTGCTGGGCTGGCCCTGGGGGGCTCGGCTGATACGCGCCCAGACCATGGCCATCCGGGGCCGGGACTTCATCGCGGCGTCCCGCGAGACCGGCGAGAAGACCTGGCGGATCCTGGCCTTCGAGATCATCCCGAACCAGACCGGCCTGATCGCGGCCAGCTTCGTGAATACTGTGCTCTACGCGATCGGCGCCTCGGTTGCCCTGTCCTTCATCGGCGTCACCGACCTGTCCAGCTGGAGCCTCGGCACCATGCTCTACTGGTCGGAGAGCCAGCAGGCCCTGCAGCTCGGCGCCTGGTGGTGGTTCGCGCCGCCCGGAATTGCCATCGCGCTCATGGGCACGGCGCTGGTGTTGCTCAACACCGGAATCGACGAGCTGGGGAATCCGCGGCTGCGCGACGCCGCCAATGCCAGCACGATCGCCGGGCGCAGGCTGCGGCCCACCGACCCGACTCCCGTGCTGCTGGCGGAACCGGCACCGCGTGGCCGGGTGGGTAGCTTCCTGCACTCGTTCTCGCGCAGCTCGATCCTCGACCGCGGTGGTGAGCAGCGATGACCGAACACGGCGCCCCCGCATCGGTGCCCGGCGAAAGGGCACCCGAACCCGGCTCGCCGCCGGGCTCGCCGGTGCTCGAGATCAGCGACTTCTCGGTCGTCTACCGCACCAGCGCAGGCGATGTCAGGGCGGTCGATCATGTCAGCATCGACCTGAGCGCGGGAGAAGTGGTCGGTCTGGTTGGCGAGAGCGGATCGGGAAAGTCAACGCTCGCCTACGGCGCCAGCCGCCTGCTCCGGCCCCCGGCGCTCATCACCTCCGGCAGCGTCCGCTATCGCGGCCGGCGGACAGCCGGGTCAGCGGACATCCTGCAGATGAGCCCGGACGCGCTCCGGCAGCTGCGCTGGCGGGAGATTGCCATCGTCTTCCAGAGCGCGATGAACGCGCTGAATCCGGTGCTGTCCGTCCGGAATCAGCTGACCGACGTCATGCGGGCGCACCTGCGGGTGTCCCGGGCCGAGGCGCAGGACCGGGCGGCCCGGCTGCTCGATCTCGTCGGCATCCCGCGTGGCCGGCTGAAGAGCTACCCGCATGAGCTGTCCGGCGGCATGCGGCAGCGGGTCATGATCGCGATGGCGCTGGCCACCGAACCCGAGATCGTCGTTATGGACGAGCCGACCACCGCGCTTGACGTCGTGGTGCAACGTGACATCCTCGTCCAGATCGTGGAGCTGAAAGAGCGCCTCGGCTTCTCGATCCTGTTCATCACGCACGATCTCTCCCTGCTGCTTGAGCTGGCCGACCGGATCGCTGTCATGTATTCAGGACAGCTGCTGGAGATCGGCTCGGCCGATGCGATCCAGCACACGCCTGCCCACCCGTACACCAAAGGGCTGCTCAACTCGTTCCCGTCGCTCCGCGGCGCCCGCCGCGTGCTGGCGGGCATCCCGGGTTCCCCGCCCGACCTGCGCAGCCCGCCTCCCGGCTGCCCGTTCCTGCCCCGGTGCGGCTACGGCACCGACGACTGCACAAAAGTCACGATGACCCTCGCCCCGGTCACGGCCGCGGTGGGCCTCGACCACGTGACTGCCTGCCCGTTCGTGGGTCCCGACACACCAGCCCTTCCGGTAACCACGGCCAGCGAGGAGGTGACGCCATGAGTGATGCGCGTGAAGCGGATCAGGAAGCGCAGCGCAGCGAGGTCACGCCGGCGGCCGCCGCCCGCGGGCCGCTCGCCATGGAGGCGATCTCCGTCAGCAAGGACTACCGGCTCGGCCACGGCCAGATCCTGCATGCGGTCCGGGATGTCTCATTCAATCTCTACCGCAGCGCTGTGGTCGCGCTGGTGGGGGAGAGCGGTTCGGGCAAGACCACGGCCGCCCGGCTGCTCGCCGGGCAGGAGCGGCTCACCTCCGGCTCGATCCGGGTAGACGGCGAGCCGGTCGACCTGTCCACCCAGCGCGCTTTCCGGCAATACAAGAGCCACGTGCAGCTGGTTTTCCAGGATCCGTTCGCCTCGCTCAATCCGGTGCACACCGTGCGCTACCACCTGGAGCGCCCGGTGCGGCTGCGTCAGGGCAAGAGGTCGAAAGAGGAGGTCGGGAAGGAACTCACCACTTTGCTGGAGCAGGTCCGGCTGACCCCCGCCGACCAGTTCATCGGCAAGTACCCGCACGAGCTGTCCGGCGGCCAGCGGCAGCGGGTCTCCTTTGCCCGGGCCCTCGCCGCCCGGCCGAGAGTGCTGCTCGCCGATGAGCCGGTCTCGATGCTCGACGTCTCGATCCGGCTGGAGATGCTGAGCCTGCTCGACGATCTGCGCCGCCGGTTCCAGCTGGCCATGCTCTACATCACCCACGACATCGCGTCGGCCCGGTATGTCGCCGACGAGGTGCTCGTCATGTACGCCGGGCAGATCGTGGAGCGGGGCCCGGCGGAGGACCTGACGCAGACTCCCGCGCATCCCTACACACAGCTGCTCGTCGCCTCGGCGCCCGATCCAGACAACCTCGGCGACGCGCTGCGCGGGGCCGGCGGGAACGGAAAGCCCCGCCCCGCGCACCTGGCCGATGTCACGTCGGCCGGCTGCCCGTTCAGCCCGAGGTGCCCGCTCGCCGAGGACCGCTGCCGGCAGGAGAACCCGGCGCTGCAGCGCATCTCCGCGCAGCGGTCAGCCGCCTGCTGGCGGCTCGACGTCGCGGCTCCTGAGCTCACCGCTCGAACGCAGGGGGGTGGGGATATGGATTCCTAGCTCGCGGCTCGCGCTGTCACCCCCACGTATCCACGACAGGAAAGACGAAGGCACATGAGGAGATTGGTAGAGCAGAGAAGGCTCATGACGGTTGCGGCGGCCGGCGTCCTGGCGGTCGGGCTCGCCGCATGCGGATCCTCGGGCTCGGGCTCGGGCTCGAATAGCTCGGCGAGCTCGAACGCCAGCCGGTCGCTGGTGATGGAGAGCTCCCCCGAGACGTCCATCACCGACGACTTCAACCCGTACGCCACCACGCAGGCGGCCTATGGGATGGGCGCGACCGGGCTCATCTACGAACCGCTGGTCGAGTTCAACCTGGCCAGCACCACCGTGCAGTACCCGTGGCTGGCCACGAAGTACGCGTGGTCAAACGGCGGCAAGACGATCACCTTCACCATCCGCCAGGGCGTGAAGTGGAACGACGGCACTCCGTTTACGGCGGCTGACGTGGCGTACACCTACAACCTGATGAAGAAGAACGCCTCGATCAACCTGGGCGGCCTGACCATCTCCAGCGTGAGCACCTCGGGCGACACCGTCACGCTGACCTTCCCGACGGCCCAGTACACCAACCTGGAGAACATCGCGGGCGTCGGGATCGTTCCAGAGCACATCTGGGGCAAGGCCGGCAACCCGGCGACGTTCTCGGACCCGAAACCGGTCGGCACCGGGCCCTACATGCTGGGCAGCTTCACCTCGCAGGGCTTCACACTGGTCAAGAACCCGCACTACTGGCAGCCGTCGAAGGTCAAGGTGGCCAAGGTTTACTTCCCGGCCTACACCTCCAACACCGGCGCGCTGTCCGCGCTGTTCTCCGGCCAGATCGACTGGACCGGGAACTACATCCCCGGCCTGAAGAAGAACTTCGTTGACACCGATCCGGCCCATCACCACTACTACGAGGCGGCCAACGGTGACGAGAGCCTCGAGCCGAACCTGACCAAGTGGCCGCTGTCCGACCTGGCCGTCCGCAAGGCGGTCAGCCTGGCCGTGGACCGCACGACGCTCGGCGCCGAGGGCGAGGCCGGCCTGGAGAGTCCGGTGACCAATGCCACCGGCCTGACCCTGCCTGCCTTCCAGGCCTGGGCCGGCCCGGTCTCCAGCATGACGATCTCGGCGCAGTCCAACGCCGCGGCGGCCGCGAAGGTACTGGAGGCCGCCGGCTACAAGAAGGGCAGCAACGGCTACTTCCAGAAGAACGGCAAGACCGTCGCCTTCACGATCATCAGCCCGTCGGCGTATACCGACATGGCTGAGGTCGACTCCATCGCCGCGCAGGAACTGCGGGCCGCGGGCATCGACGCGACCTTCCAGGGCCTGTCGGTGAACGCATGGAGCGCCGATGTCGCTGACGGCAACTTCGACATGACCGAGCACTGGTCCAACGGCGGCATCTCGCCGTTCGCGGAGTACAACGGCTGGCTCAACAGCGCGCTCGCGACCAGTTCCGCGACGGGCGACTTCGAGCGGCTGAAGGACCCGGCGCTGGACGCGGACCTGAACAAGCTGGCCGGTGCCGCCACCGTGGCCGACCAGGCCCAGATGCTCGTGCCGCTAGAGAAGTATGTGGCCGCCAACCTGCCGGTCATCCCGCTGGAGACCGCCGCGGAGTGGTTCGAGTACAACTCGCAGCACTTCGTCGGCTGGCCGACCCAGTCGAACCCCTATGAGTCCGGACAGCCGTCGGGCACGAACAACGGCCCTGGCTCCGGTACCGATCTGGTTGTCATCCTGCACCTGAGCCCGGCAGGCTGACAGCCCGCCTGCCCCGTCCCGCCCTCCCGGGACGGGGCAGGTATCACTTCCGCATAAGCCCGATACAGAAGGATGTCCCGCCGCCTGTGACCGCGCCGCGCCTAGCCTTCAGCACCCTCGCCTTCCCCACCGCAACCCTGGCGACCGCACTGTCACTCGGACGATCCTGGGGATACTCCGGCGTCGAGCTGCGGCTGATCGACGGGGAGCTGATCGACCCGTCGATGGACGCCGCGGCCCGCACCCAGGTCAGGCGGACTCTGGCCCACGGCGGACTGCCGGTCGCCGCGGTTGACAGCTCAATCCGGCTCACCGGCGTAGATCCGCTGCCTGGCCTGCTCGGCTTCCTGGAGCTGGCCAGCGACTGGGAGTCCCCGCTGGTGCGGGTCTTCGGCGGCGAGCTGTCCGCTGATGATCCAGCTAATGCGCCCTTGCGCCGGGCGCAGCTGGAGTCGGCGGCCCGGGTGCTGGAGAACGTAGCCCCGGCGGCGGAGCGGCTCGGCGTCGCGGTCGGCGTGGAGACCCACGACGCGTTCTCGGCCTCGTCCGTCGTTGCCGAGCTGCTCGCGATGGTGAGTTCCGGCTCCGCCGGCCCGGTGGGCGCGGTCTGGGACAGCCATCATCCGTACCGGATGGGCGAGAGCCCGGCCGAGGTCGCCGCCAACCTGGCCGGGCGGATCCTGCTCGTCCAGGTGAAGGACGCACGGCGGGCACCGCAGCGGCCCGACGGCTGGCAGCTTGTGCTGCTCGGCCACGGCGAGGTCCCGGTGCCGGCGATGCTGGCGTCGCTGGCCCAAGCCGGTTACCAGGGCTGGATCTCGGTTGAATGGGAGAAGCGGTGGCACCCGGAGATCGAGGAGCCCGAGATCGCGCTGCCGCAGCACCTGGCGGTGCTCACGCAGTGGATGGAGGGCACGGGTGACTGACAGGGGCTGGAGTCCTGGCTTCGGGATCGTCGGCGCCGGCGTGATCGCCGCGACCCACGCCGACGCGATCAGCGAGATCGGCGGGGCACGGCTGATCGCGGTGACCGACGTGGCGGCCGGCCCTGCCGCTGCCTTCGCCCACGCCCGCGGCTGCGCCGCGGAACCGGATCTCACGGCGCTGCTGTCCCGCGAGGACATCGACGTGGTCTGCGTGTGCGTGCCGAGCGGCATGCATGCCGAGGTCGGCATCGAAGTGGCCGCTGCGGGCAAGCACCTCGTCGTCGAGAAGCCGATGGACGTCTCGCTGGATGCCGCCGACGCGCTGATCGCCGCGGCCGGTGCCGCCGGCGTGCGGATGACGGTCATCTCCCAGCACCGGTTCGACCCCGGGCCCGTGGAGCTGCGGCGGCTTCTTGACGAGGACGCCCTCGGTCAGCTCGTCCTCGGCGAGGCCGCCACGAAGTGGCACCGGACCCAGGAGTACTACGACACCGCGTCCTGGCGGGGGACCTGGGCCCTGGACGGCGGATCGCTGCTCAACCAGGGCATCCACTATGCCGACCTGCTCCGCTGGTGCATGGGCCCGGTCGCCGAGGTCACCGCCAGGACCGCGACCCGCGCACACCGGATGGAGGCCGAGGACGTCGCGCTGGCCGTGCTGACCTTCGCATCCGGCGCTCTCGGCACGATCGTTACGACGACGGCGGCCTTCCCCGGCTCTGCCCAGCGGCTGGAGATCACCGGGACCGACGGGACTGTCCTCATCGAGGATGGCGAGATGACCGGACGAGCGCTCGCCGCGGCGGGTCCAGAGATTGGCTCTTTCGACGCCGTGGACCCGGCCGTGGCCGCGGATCCCGCTGCGATCGGGACCTCCGGGCACGCGGCCCAGCTCGCCGACCTGCTGGCCGCGATCGACGAGGGCCGCGAGCCGTCGGTTACCGGTCAGGACGGCCGAGACGCACTGGAGTTGGCCCTTGCCATCTACGAGTCGGCCCAGGAGGGCCGGACCGTCGTCCTGGCCGCGGCGTCCGGCGACGCGGAGGCAGCGGCCGGATGACCGTCGTCCTCAGCGGATTCGCCGACGAGATCTCATCCGACCTGGACCAGCAGCTGGCCACGCTGGCCGCCGAGTCCATCACCCACCTGGAGCTGCGTAGCGCGTGGTCGGTCAATGTCGCCGACTTCAGCGATAGCGACGTGGCCAGGATAGGCCGTGCGCTCGGTGGGGCCGGCGTTCGGGTTTCGGCGATCGGGTCCCCGGTCGGCAAGATCGGGGTGGACGCGCCGCTGGGACCGGAACTGGACCGGCTGCGGCGGACCGCGCAGATCGTCGGCCAGCTTGGCACCGGGATCATCCGCGTCTTCTCCTTTTTCATCCCCGCCGGCGAGCCGCCCGGCCGCTACCGGGAGCAGGTCATCGACCGGATGGGCGCCCTCGCCAGGGTCGCAGAAGAGCACGGAGTGATCCTGGCGCACGAGAACGAGAAGGAGATCTACGGCGACATCCCGCAGCGATGCGCCGACCTGATCGAGTCCGTCGGCTCCCCGGCGCTCCGGGCCACGTTCGACGCGGCGAACTTCGTGCAGTGCAGGGTCCGGCCGCACCACGATGCATACGGTCCGCTCCGGCCGCACCTGGTGTACGTCCAGATAAAGGATGCGGTGGCCGCGACCGGCGAGGTGGTGCCCGCGGGCGAGGGAGACGGCGAGGTCCGCGAGACGCTCGCCGCCCTCCGGGACTCGGGGTTCGGGGGGTACCTGTCCCTCGAGCCGCACCTGGCAAAGGCCGGCCGGTTCGGCGGGTACAGCGGGCCGGAAGAGTTCCGCCGTGCGGCGCAGGCGCTGAAGGCAGTGCTCGCCGACCTGTCGATCCGGTGGCGTTAGCGTAGTTGAGCGTTGTAATCCCGCGCCGGAGCTGGAAGGAGTAGGCCCCCGGCCTGGTCAGCCCGGCCCCGGCGTGGCCGCCTGCGCGGTGAGCTGGTCGAGGATGGGCGCCAGCCGCCGCAGCTCGTCCAGGTGCGCGGTAGCCAGCTGGTCCAGCCGCTCGGCGCCGTCCGGGGTGAGCCGGACCCGGGTGATCCGGCCATCGCCGTCGTCGCCCCACCGTTCCACCAGCCCGGCGACCTCGGCGCGGTCGATCAGCTCGACCGTGCTGTGCGGCCGGAGCAGCAGGTACTCGGCCAGGTCGCCAACGGCGGGCGGGTCGGTGCCGGGATGGCCCTTGATGGCCAGCAGCAACTGGTGCTGGGCCGGGGTCAGGCCGACCTCCCGGGCCTGGGCTTCCGACCAGCGCAGGAAGCGGCGCAGCCCGGTACGGAACGCGAGCAGGTTCTCGTAGTCCTCGCTGGTCAGCCGATCCACGTCCGTCACCGCCCGGTCTTGCCCGCCGGGCCCGTGCCAGCCAGCGCGCTGATTGCCCAGCTTAACGCCACCTGGTGCGGCGCGGAGTGCGGAGCGCGCTGGCCTGGCCGCGCCCGGCCGGCTCACCGGGGCCCATCGGGTCCGCGGCTTGATCCCTCGCCGGGGTCGCCAGCACTCGGCTGGTCATCGGGCGCCCGCCGCGGCTGGGGCAGGAGCGGAACGCCCGCCAGCCCAGGATCGGGCGGCAGCGGGGAGGTATGGCCGTCCTGGGCCGGGTCCGGGGGCAGCGGGGAATGCCCACCGCCGGAGTGGTCCGGCGGCAGTGGGGAGACACGCGATGTATGGCTGGACACGGGATCCTCCTCAGCGAGCCCGGGGGAGCCGGCCGGCGGCTGGGCGGCCCGCTGGACCCGGCACCGGCCCTGTGATTTTTCTATCGTGCTACGATATAAATATACCCGCATTGGCCATTAACGCAAATACTGGGAGGTGGCTGGCCGTGCCGCCCGGTGTGCCTGGGTGCTGCTGGCAAGCGAGTGTGCCCAGGCTGCGCGGGGTTCGAATCTCCCGGCGGCCAGGTGGTCACGGGCGGCCGGGATCGGGCCGGGCTGACCGAAGTTTTACCTGCCAGCCGGGCCGGCCGTCGCCGCGGCCGGTTACCCGCAACCGGACGGCGGGCATGGTCCCGGTTAACCAAGAACCGGGCGGCGGCGGCCAGCAAGCGGCGGCCTGCCACCCGGGCCAGCATCGGCATACTATGTCGTGCTACGATATAAATGGTCGCCAGCCGGGCCTGGCTTCCCCGTTGCCAGCGCATGCGGGGAAGCCAGGCTGCCAGTCAGGATGTGCGCCGTGCTGAAGCCTTACAAGTTCCAGGCCGTCGTTACCCTTCTCCCGCCGCCGGGCGCCGCCGAGCCGGCCGTGCTGCCCGGGCCAGTCTGCCGGCTGGTGGTCCGGGCCGCCCAGCCCGGCTCGGACACCAGCCGGCTGTTCAGTGCTCTGGTCAGTCCCGGCCAGGACACGGTGGCGGCCGACAACCGGCACGTGGTGCTTACCGTGACGGTGCTGGGCGACGGTGCCGCCGAATGCCTGGCCACGGGCAGCGATTTCACCTTGTGGCGCGGCAGCGACATCGGCCGCGGCGTGGTCACCAGGCGGGTCTTCGTCTGACCCGCGGCGGCCGCCTGGTCACCCGTGACGGGTGAAGAGGCGGCCCAGCCCCGGTGCGAGGGTCGGAGGCTGAGGCCCGCTCAGCCCTCCACCGCGGGCTTGGGGGTGCTGCGATGACGGACATACCAGTCAGGAGCGCGCCCGGCCGGGTGGCCGGCGGGGTGCTGGACCCGGACCTGGGCCGGCTGACCATGGCCGACCGGGTGGCCCGGGGCAAGGCCGCCCGGACGGAGGTGCCCCGGGAAAGCCACGCGATGTTCGACCCGCCCGCGGACCGGCCCGACCCGGTCGCCCAGCTGGAACAGCAGGCCGAGTCGCGGGTGCCGGAACTGGTGCCGATCCGTTACGGCCGGATGCTGGTCTCCCCGTTCGCTTACTTCCGCGGCGCGGCCCTGCCGATGGCCAGCGACCTGGCCGATACCCCGTGCACCGGCCTGGTCGTGCAGGCCTGCGGGGACGCGCACCTGTCCAACTTCGGCATCTTCGCCTCCCCGGAGCGGAAGTTCCTGTTCGACGTCAACGACTTCGACGAGACGCTGCCCGGCCCGTGGGAATGGGACGTCAAGCGGCTGGCCGCCAGCCTGGAGGTAGCGGGCCGCGGCAACGGCTTCTCGCGCAAGCAGCGCCGCCGGATCGTGACCGCGAGCACCCGGATGTACCGGGAGACGATGCGCACGTTCGCCGGCATGAGCAACATCGACGTCTGGTACGCCCGGGTCGACCTGGACCTGGTGGAGAAGATGTTCTCGCCCCGGATGGCCGCGAAGGACCGCAAGTTTCTGGCCAAGAACCTGGCCAAGGCCCGGACCCGGGACAGCATGCAGGCGTTCAGCAAGCTGGCCGGCGTGGTGGACGGGCAGATCCGGATCATCGCCGACCCGCCGCTCATCATGCCGGTGTCCCATTTGCGCCCGGAGGAGCGCGACGAGCTGGGCTTCGAGGCGCAGCTGGACGAGATGCTGGGCCGGTACGGCGGCACGCTGAACGGTGCGCACCGGATCCTGTTCCGCCGCTACCAGCTCGTCGACCTGGCCCGGAAGGTGGTCGGCGTGGGCAGCGTAGGCACCCGCTGCTGGATCTTCCTGTTCACCGCCCGGGACGGCGAAGAGCCTTTGCTGCTCCAGGTCAAGGAGGCGCAGCCGTCCGCGCTGGCCGCCTACGCCGGGCCCAGCAAGTACGACAACCAGGGCCAGCGGGTGGTCGAGGGCCAGTGGCTGATCCAGCCGGTCAGCGACATCTTCCTGGGCTGGCAGCGCAGCGCGCCGGCCCGGGACGGCAGAACGCACGACTTCTACGTCCGCCAGTTGCGGGACTGGAAGTTCTCCATGGACATCGACCGCATGCATCCGTCCGGCATGGAGATCTACGGCGAGCTGTGCGCGTGGACGCTGGCCCGGTCGCACGCCCGGTCCGGTGATTCCGTCGGGATCGCCGCCTATCTGGGCGGCTCGGACGTGTTCGACCAGGCCATCGTCCAGTTCGCCAGCTCATATGCCGACCAGACCGAGCGGGACCATCAGGCGCTGGCCAAGGCCGCCGCGACCGGCCGGATCATCGCGCAGCGCGGCTTGTAAGCATCCAGGACCACGCCGCGTCCCCCCAGCCGGGTGCGCCGACTCAGGACACTAGCGATCCGGCGTCGTCCCGGCTTCCCGCCCGTCACAGCCGGGCAGCTCAGCCGCGGCGTCGCCCACCGTATCCTGCACGTCCTCGCCCTCGTAGACCGAGGCGGAAAATACCTCAAGAGCTATCCGGCAGCGATCCATCAGCCCGACGGCCGTGAGGCAACGATCGTCGGGGAAGAAGTCCCGCTTGCGGATCTTCGCCAGCCAGCGCGCCAGCTTCTCCAGGTCCTGCTCCCTCTCCTCCAGCTCGGCGAAGGTGAACTTTCCTGCCCGCGATTCCTTCTTGATCTCGGTGAGGAAGGCCTCGCAGCCCTCGGTGAACTCGTCGTACTCACGGCCGCGGTCGGTCCGGAAGCGCCCGACTATCGCCGTGTCCACCTCTGATTGAGCCCCGGATACGGGCAGAACGAATCCGCTTCCGCCGTGCCTGTTCACCATCTCCAGTGACTGCTGGAAGAACTGCAGGTGATCTGGGGTGTCCGGGAGAACCCAGGCTCCGTTCAGCACTCCGGCCGCACCTGCCGCCCGGAGGCGACGCCACAGAGCGACCCGCGAGCTGGACGGTGATGCGGGGAGCTGGGCCAGGAACACCAGCCAGCGAGGCTTCTCGCCTGCGTTACTCGCCACACAACACCCATCGAAGATCGCGGCCCAGTGCGCCTACCACACCGTCCATCATGGGTGCGGCTCTGCTGCAGTGAGGGCGAGTGAGAAAAATAGGAAGTTTCGGGCCGTTTGTCTGGTTGCTTCTGCCGTAGACACTCAGGGGGTCGGCAAAGTCGTGTCTGGTGCTGACCGGGGCGGTGGCGACACGCCGGTGATGGGCGGGTAAGAGCGCGGGCACGGCCCTTGTGGTGATCATGGCGGTTCTCACGCCAGCCAGATCGCTTCCAGAGGGACCATGCCCGCGCCGCCATCATCACGGATAGACCCTGCTATCGGCCACCTGGTTGAGCTGGCTGGCGGGGATGGCCCGGGAGAGCAGCCGGGGTTACTGGCGGTGCTGGCCGGGGTCGCTGATCCGCGGCACCGGAGGGGTGTGCGTCACCGGCTCGCGGCGATCCTGGGCCTGGCGGTGTGCGCGGTGCTGGCCGGCGCGCGCTCGTTCACCGCGATCGCGGAATGGGCCGCTGACGCGGACCCGCAGACCCTGCGCGCGCTGGGGGCCGGGGGCGTGGTGCCGTCGGAGTCGACGTTCCGGCGGACCTTGCAGCGGCTGGACGCGGACGCCTTCGATGAGCTGGCCGGTAGCTGGGCGGCTCAGCGCACCACGCCCGGGCCGGGAGGCCGGCGGGTCATCGCGGTCAACGGCAAGACGTTACGTGGCTCAGCCAGCGGCGGCGCACCCGGTGATCACCTGCTGGCTGCTCTCGATCATGCCTGTGGCGCTGTCCTGGGCCAGGTGCAAGTGGGAGCCAAGACGAACGAAATCCCGATGTTCTCTGTGCTGTGCGACCACATAGAGATCGGCGGCGCGGTTATCACGGCTGATGCGATGCACGCCCAGCGCGGCCACGCCACCTACCTGGCCGGGCGCGGCGCGCATTACGTGCTCACGGTCAAGCGCAACCAGCCTGGCCTGTTCGCCCAGCTCGCGGCGCTGCCCTGGCGCCAGGTCCCGGCCGCCCATGAGGTCCGTGAGCGTGGGCACGGCCGGACCGAGCGGCGCACCATCAAGGTCACCGCCGTGGCCGCCGGGCTGGCCTTCCCGCACGCCGCCCAGGCCATCCAGATCGTGCGCCGCCGCAAGCTGCCAGGGAAAAAGAAATGGTCCCGCGAGACCGTCTACGCGATCACCTCGCTGACCGCTGTCCAGGCCAGCCCCGCCGAGCTCGCGGCCATCATCCGCGGTCACTGGGCCATCGAGGACCGGCTGCACTGGGTCCGCGACATGGACTTCGACGAAGACCGCTCCCAGATCCGCACCGGCAACGGCCCCCGCGTCATGGCCAGCCTGCGCAACCTTGTCCTCACCATCTTGCGGCTGGCCGGCGCTACCAGCATCGCCGCCGCCCTGCGCCATCACGCCCGCCGACCGGACCGGCCACTGCGAACGATCATGAACTGCTAAACGACTTTGCCGGGGCCCTGCGTAGACACTAGTGGCCGGCCGTTACCTGGACGAGCTTGAGTGCCACGATGACGATCGCGAACAGGATGTAGCCCCGCAGGGTCAGCAGCCCAATGCGGCGCGCGATGCTGAACTCGGGCCGCGGCAGCGTGTCCAGCGGCGGCGTCCGCCAGGCCTCCCGCCGCTTGCGGAGCAGCGGGCGCCACTCGCCGCGGCTCATCCCGGGCGGTCGCTGGACGCTGTCTGCCGCCAGGCTGGCCTGGTCGCGGGCTTCGGCCCGGGCCCGCTGCCGCACCCACACCAGCACGGCGGCGACCGCCAGCCCGGCGACCGCGCAGACAGCGAAGGCATACTCGCACTGCGCGAGCGTCACGTTCGGGAAGAAGGTCGTGACCAGCGGCGCCAGCGAGAAGGTGAGCACAGCCCAGGCGATGACGCCAGCCACCCAGTTCTGGGCGGTGCTGTTGGCCCACGGCCCGAGAACCGGCTTGTCATTGGCCAGCAGGATCAGGAACACCAGCGCAGACGGAAGCAGGATGCCGTTGAGTGCCTCGACGCCGTCGATGACCACACCGAGGTCGTTCCCCCACGCCAGGGTGACGACGGCGGACACTCCCACCAGCACCGCGTACAGACCGTAGAACTGCGGCGCCTGACGGAGCTTCCAGTGCAGCGAGTGCCGCATCTTCGGGTACACATCGCCGAGCGTGTAGGTGGTGGTCAGCGCGGTCAGGTTGGCGCCGATCAGGGAGCCGTCGAGCGTGGCCAGGGCCAGCAGGTAGCCGGTGCCGTGCCCGACATGGCGCTGCAACTGCGCGGCCGTGGTGCTGATGTCGCTAAAGTTCCCGAAGGCGCCGGTGTGGGCCAGCCCGAACGCGCATGCCGCCATGATCACGAGCGCGCCAATCACCTCGATCAGCACGCCCACACCTGTGTCGAGACGCTCGTAGTTGATCCAGCGCGGGCTGATGCGCTTGTCGACTACGTTGGACTGCTGGAAGAACAGCTGCCAGGGCTCGACGGTGGTTCCCACCACGGCGACGACGAGCAGCAGGATGGTCGCGTTCAGTCCGCCCGGCAGGCTCGGCACCGCTCCGGAGGCTACCGGCGCGGCGCTGGCATGCGCGAAGTAGAACATCGGGAACGTCGCGAAGTTCGCGATCACGAGCACGACCAGGAACCGCTCCCAGTACCGGTACGTCCCGCCCGCCATCACGGCGAACAGCAGCACCGCGGACGCGGCCACCGCGGCCGCCGACGGCATGCCGAAGAAGGACAGCGCCTGCTCGACGCCAATGAATTCCGCGACGACTGTGACCGCGTTGATGACGAACAGGTCGGCCACCGAGAATGTTCCCCAGAACTTCCCGAACCTGGCGAATATCAGCCTGCCGTGCCCGACGCCGGAAACCGCACCGAGCCGTACCACCATTTCCTGGCAGAAGAAAAGAATCGGGAAAAGAAGAATTAGCGTCCAGAGCAGCTTCATACCGTAGTCCTGGCCCATCTGGGCATAGACCTGGACCCCGCCCGCGTCGTTCCCGCCGCCCATGACGATCAGGCCGGGACCCATGATGACCAGCAGGAACCTAATCTTCCTGCGCCAGGACCGTGAGTTGGCAGCGCCGCTCTTGAGCGTGCCGAGCGCTCCGACGATGTCACCAACATGCTGCGGGTCGTTTACGGCTCTCGAT
Organism: uncultured Actinomycetes bacterium; assembly: GCA_963814645.1. Lineage (GTDB taxonomy): Bacteria > Actinomycetota > Actinomycetes > Streptosporangiales > Streptosporangiaceae > RYN-230. The sequence goes on from CAWFDX010000004.1 coordinate 40,564, forward strand.
GCGACCTCTACCTCGGAGCCAGTCGATTTCACATTCTCGACAGCCACGATCACCTTCCGGATGTGAATGGCCGCTCTAGATCTCCGGAGAAGCTAAGGCTGGTTTCAGTCAGCGTCAAGAGAGTTCCGGAAGCAGGTAACCGATCTGTAAGTTGTAATAGGTGTTTCTCCTAGCACGCGGACCCGCGCTAGAGTCCGGGATGCCGACCTGGACCTCGGGGTGACCTGGCGCCGCTCACGCCCGGGTCACAGCCAGCCCATGGCCATCGCGCCAGAGATGCCGATCAGCACGATTGCGCCCACGACCTCGCCGTGTTCGCCGGTCGCCGTGCCTAGCTTCCCGCCCAGCTTCAGTCCAATAATCGACATGACGAAGCTCATGAGCCCGAACAGGGTCACTGCCAAGACGATCGGGTAACGTACCGTGCCGAGTGCGAGTCCCACCGCGAGGTCGTCCAGGCTGAGCGCGGCGCCGCTGACCAGCAACCGCCACCCGTGCCAGACCTGCGGGGTGTCGTCGTCGCCGCGCAGTGCCTCGATGAGCCCCCAGATCGCGGTCACGAACAGTATCCCGGCGCCGGCCCAGCGAGCGGCGGACCCCAGCGGGCCGGCCAGACCGGTACCGATGAGCATCCCAGTGGCCGGCATCACTACGTCACACAGGCCGAAGACCGTGGCCACTTTGATCTCGGTACGCCGGTCCACGCCGCTGACCCCGATGGCGATCGCCGCCCCGAAGTTGTTCAGCCCGAGCGCGACCGCCACGACTAGCAGTGCCACCATAGTTAGAGCAACATACGCGTCTCCGCTGGCATTGAGAAACGGTTAAGGAATTTGTAATTCTTCGCACGGCAAGAGCTTCATGATGACGTAATCATTACCTCGTCAGCGATTCCTGGTGGCAGCCTGCGGTCCAGGTGTACCTTCGCTGAAACCCAGGTACTAGCGCGACTGCGCCTGCGGAGGTAACCACGTGTCCGGCCCGCTCATTACCGTGATAGTCCTGGGCACGGTCTTCCTCGTTGAGTTGCCGGACAACTCCGGACTGGCCAGCCTGGTGCTGGGCGCCCGGTACCGGCCGGGCGGGGTGATCGCCGGGACGTTTGCGGCTTTCGCACTGCACGCAGTGCTGGCGGTGACCTGCGGGAGCCTCCTCACCCTGCTCCCGCACAAGATCGTCCAACTCGTGGTGGCCGCGGTGTTCCTGATCGGTGCCGTACTGGTGCTACGCGCCGACACGGATGACGATGACGAAGCGCGGCTGAAGACCGACGCCGCCGAGTTCTGGCCCGTAGCTGCGACCTCCTTCGGGGTGATCGCGCTGGCCGAGCTGGGAGACCTGTCGGACATCACGATGGCGAACCTGGCCGCCAGGTACCACGACCCGGTGGCGGTGGGCATCGGGAGCGTGCTGGGGCTATGGCTGGTGGCAGCGCTGGCTGTCACGGGCGGGCGGGGACTACTGCGGATCCTGCCGATGCGGTGGATCAGCCGCCTGGCCGCGCTGCTGATGGTCATCCTGGCAGTGGTCACCCTGGGCGAGGCAATCCGGTGACCCCTGCGCCGCCGGATCGTCAGTCACCCCACGCATGATTCCGTGGATCTGCATAGAAGTGACGGAGCTGGCTGGCCTGCCTGTCGTCGATCAGCCCGGCCGCCCGCACGCGGTCAATAACCTGCGGATAGCTGGTCAGTGCGCGCACCGGCCATTCGCCGAGATTTTCCCTCATCTCAGGGAAGCCCCAGTTGGCGATGGATTGGATCCCGGCGATCAGCCAGCCGGTTTCAGCCAGGACCGCGCGGATCGCCTGAGCGGCACTTTCCCCCGAGGCCACTACGTCGTTGACCACGACGGCCCGCGCCGTCGGCATGAAATCGCGCCGAGGTATGCCCTCCACGCGGGGCCCTCCGTTGGCACGTGGCTGCGCGCGCACGTAGGCGAGCGGCAGGTGGAGACGGTCGGCGACCGCCTTGGCCCACGGAATCCCGCCATGAGCCACCCCCACGATGTAGTCCCCAGCTGGGAACGCCCCGGCGATGGCGTCGGCCAATGCTCTATCGACCAGGCGGCGCTGGGGTGGGAAGGCGTTGATCCGACGGCAATCACACCCGAAGGGCGCGATGATGCCCGATTTCCAGCGGAACCAGCGTTCCCGCGGCATGCCGAGATCGACGGTAAAGGCGCCGCACCCAACCAGGCACTCGGCGACCGGCAGCGCGTAACGCGCGTCGGCCAGGCCTATGGCACCAGCGGTCATGATCAGGTACCAGAACTTGGCGGGCTGAGCCCGGCCATGTCTACGGCCCCCGGCCGGCCAGCTGGTGGCTCGCCGCGGCTGCTGAGTTCTCGGCGCACGATCGCGTGACTTGGGCGGTAGGCAGCCATGCCCGCGTAACCGTCAATCAGGCTGTTGCGGTGCAACGCCCGGACGAAGTGGTCCGGCATCCCGGCGAGGAAGGACGTGAGACCGCGCCGATTGGGCGGGCTGAGGAGGAACTTGCAGACGCGGACGTTCCAGCTGAAGTCGGCGGCCGTGGCGATATCCGCCAGCTCACCGAGCGACCTGACAAATGCGTGGTTGAGCCGGTCTTCCAGGGTCGGATCCAGCCTGGCACCCGCATCCTGGACCGCGGCCACGTGGACGAACATCCGTGATCCGAGGGGCAGCATGTCGCTGGCGAGCAAGAGGCAGTGCTGGTGGGCCCCCGTTACCTTCACGTCATCCACGACGATCAGATGTGCACCGGCAGCGCACGGCCTGAGCCGGTCGAAAGAAAGCGCGTTGGCTGCCATCAGCCGTGCCCTGGCCGCTGCGGACAGTGTGCCGTAGTCACCAGATGCCACGGCTGTGCGGTCAATGCGAACCAGGTGGGCGGGCAGCAGCCGGAACCGGGCCCGCTCGGCGTTGAGCACGGCTGTGAACCGCACCGCGAGAGCATGGGCCGCAGTCGGCACATGACGGTATGGGGACGCCGCAACCAGCAGTCGAGGCTGGAGGACCAGCCCGTAGTGCCGGGCCAGAAAGGCTGTGCCCAGAGCGCGGGCGAACGCCTCAGCGGCGGTCGCCGAACCGCACTTGTACTTGCTGTAGAGCACGGCGTCGAAGGACTCGGGGACCTCCGGGCCGATGGCGATGGCCGACCCCTGATGATCCAGCCGGTGCAGAGCGAACTCGGCAGCCGGGCTCGCAGGCACGGCCGCCACCTGGGGATGAGGCTGGTAACCGGGCATGGTTCAGGTATTTGCCAGCAGGAGAGCCGCTACCCCGGATAGGTCCCGGCAGCGGAAGCTGGCATCAGCCCGGGCGGCCTTGGTATGCGGCAGGCCACGCTCCACCAGCACGGTTCTTAGCCCCAGTCGCCGCGCGCCGCCCAGTTCCCCGTCGCCGCCGTCTCCGACAAAAACCGCCGCTGCCGGAGCAACGCCGAGGAGATCAAGGGCAGCGCGGTAGATGTGTGGGTCCGGCTTCAGCACGCCAACCGCGTAAGACATGACCACGGCGTCTGTGGCGGTTCGCAAGCCGAGGATGTCCAGCACCGGTTCGGACGAGCGGGCCGCGTTGGAGACCACCGCGAGACGTAGGCCTGCCGCACGCAGCGTGGTCAGCGTGGCGAGGGCGTGTGGGTCGATGTGTATGGCGGCATGGAAGCTGGCCATGTGCTCGTCCACGACGGCGGCGACCCGCTCCGGGCTGCAGGCATCACCGGCGTCCCGGCACGCGAGGTGGACCCGGGTTGTCATGTCCGGCACGGCGCCGGCCATGGCCGCCCGCCCGAGGGCCCGGGTACGCCACCAGCCAGCGCTCGGGCTCGACCCCGAGCGCAGTGGGTACGGAATGGTAGAAGTAACTGCCTGCGCGGGCGTGGACCAGCGTGTCATACAAGTCGAATAGCACCGCGGCAGGCGCGATCTCTCCGGCCGCTGTGTCAGGGTGTCCCGGGCCGCTGACTAGAGTCATTGCGTAATTACAGGCCTGGCCGAGCAATCAGCGCACCGGAAATGTCACCGTGCTGCCGGAGGTCAGCCATTGTCAAGAGCCTCCTCGCAAGACGGCTGCACGCATCCGCCTGCATGCCGTCTGCCAGGCAGCCGTGATCTGCTACTTGCGAAACCTTAGCTGGCGTTGCGCAAGAATGGACTGGAGCTGGTGCTGGTGCTCGGGGCGGATCACCGAGCACCAGCCGGGGCGATGCGCGCGTGCTGGCGCTGACCTGCGACGGGAGGGGATCGTGATGCGGCCGGACCTGCTCCGCCCGGCGGCCGTGAAGGCCGCCGCAGGCGGGCAGAAGTTGGCCACCCGCATCTTTAAATGCAACACCTGTTTCGGCATAAAGATGCAACACCTGTTTCGGCATAAGGTAAGAGCTGCATCGCACACGTAACACGTAATACAAATCGCAGGTCAGGGCCATTGTTGAACATGCTCTTGACAGGTTTCTGCTATCAACATTACGCTTCTAACGCCTAACAAGTGGTACATAGCCCAGTGCGGGGATGTGTAGCTTGGTGCCGCTTGCCATGCCGTCCTTCGTTGCAAAGGGTTCATTCCCCAACCCGGAGAGGTCCCCCAATGGGTTTTCTGCTACTCGGAACGGATAGCCTGGTCGCGTGCATCGCGGTCGGCGCCCTCATCAGCAGGCGCTTCGCGATTCCGTTCGCGATACTGTTCGGCATCGGCGATGGCGGAGGATACCTCCTCGGCACCGCCTTCCACTGGTCAGTCTCCGACTCAGTCAGCAGCTTCATCGCGACAACCGCCCTCACCATACTCGGCCTCTACTGGATCGCGATCGCCATCTACACGAGGTGGGCGGCGAAGGACCCGAATTCCACCAAGGCGAAGTGGGCCGTGCTGGTCCTGCCGTGGGCGCTGAGCATCGACAACATTACCTACGGCCTGGTCAGCGGCGTACCAGCACACGCCTCGGTCTGGTTCTCGGCCAGCGAGCAGGCGCTGTCGAGCGCGGTGCAGGCCGGTATCGGGATCCTCATCGCCTGGGGGCTCGTCGCCCTGTTCCCGGTGCTGAAGCGCCAGGTGTCGCTGGCCTTCGCGTTCTGCGGCGTCGCCATCCTCGCCGCGGCCGGCGCCATGGTCGCATTCCCCAATGCCTTTTAGGAACAGACGACCAGGCATTTCCTAGCCCATCATCATCTCATCCTCGGCCCTCGCCATTCAGTGGCGAGGGCCGAGCTGTTATACGGTCACGATAAAGCGGAACGAGAGCCGCTCCGAGAGGTTATGACTGGCATGGCTGGGTGACGACGTCAGGGTATTGCGCCCTCGATCCAGCCGGCGTGCACGGAGAAGAGCTGGCCCGGCCTGAGTTTGGTCTTTTCGTTAGTGCCTTGAATCTCCGGTGATGAGCGTGTCCAGAAGTTCCTGTTTATCGGGATCGATGGCGGGCGGGAACGTCTGTGTCGCGCCGTTGATCGCGATGGTCGCTGAGCGCAGGGGCCGGAGTTGCCGGACCACGTTGCGCACGGCCAGGCCCGAGCGGTGCTGCACGGTGCGTGCCACGGCGAGGGCGGTGAACACGATGGTCAGGTGCGCTTCGATCGCGTCTTTGGTGCGCACGAACATGGGCCGGGCGGCGAGGTCGGTCTTAGTCATCCGGAAGGACTGCTCCACGTGCCACAGGTCGTGGTAGGAGCCGATCACCTGGTCTGGGGTCATCACGGTGGCGGGGATGTTGGTGACGTAGCCCTTGAGGCCGACAAGTCTGCGAGCCCGCGCGAGCGAGGCTTCGTCCAGGGTCCGGGCGTCGCCCTTGATCGTCACGAATCTGGGTGTGCGTGCTGTCTTGTCCCCGTCCACGACGGCGCGGGCGCGGTTCTCCTGAGCGTTGAGGGTCTTGTTGTCACGGGCGGCGCGCTTGGCGGAGTACGCCCACACCGCCCGCCACGACGACGAATGGCTGTTACGGTTCCAGACGGGCTCGGCCCTCAGCGCGACGTTGTTCTCGGTGTTCTTGCCGGCGCGCGGGGTGAGGGTGTCGATGACCTGCCCGTCGGTGAAAGCGTCGCCATGCCACCGGAAGTGGGACTCCAGGTCGACCGGCGCCTTCGTCGTGCGGGAGCCGACGATGAACCCGAGCCCGGCCTCGTCCAGCTCGCGCAGGTTAGCCGCCGACAGCATGCCCGCGTCGGCGACCACGACCATGCCCTCCATGCCGTGCCGGGCCTGGAACTGGCGGATGACCGGCAGCAGCGTCAGCGTCTCGGCCCTGGACCCTTCGAAGCAGCCGATCTCCAGCGGGAAGCCGTGCCGGTCGACCAGCAGCCCGACCACGACCTGCGGGTCGACCCGCCGCTCCTTGGAGTACCCGACCTTGCGCAGGTCGTCCTCCTTCTCCGCCTCGAAATACAACGTCGTCACGTCGTAGAGGCACAAGGAGACATCGCCGCCGGCCCGCGCGCGGGCGAAGCACAGCGCGGCGAGCTGGTCACGGTAGCCGTCCTTGCCGCAGCGGTCCAGAGTGCGGCGCATCGTCTTCTCGCTCACCGGCCTGCGGCCCAGATCGGTCAGCACCCGCCCTGTGTCCAGAATCGAGGTCGGCTCCACGATCCTGGCAATAACCAGGTCCCGGAACACGTCGTCTCCCAGCGCGTCGAACCCGAGGGAGGTGAACACCCCGGCCAGAACGTCATACAGCACCCGCGACGAGGTCGAGATCACCCGCGGGGCGGCGGCCGTCACGCGCTTGCGTGTCATGGTGACCGGGTCACCGAAGAGCGTGTCACCACCAGCCGGGGCAAGCAGCGGCGTCTTCGCCGCCACCGGCTCGATCCCCAGCTCGAACTCGCCCTGTCCCGGATCCCGCAGCAGCGCCCGGGCCCGCTCGACCAGCAACCCGAGCTCAGCCTCGGTATGCGCCGAGCCGACATGCGCGATAATCCGCCGGCGGCCACCAGCCGACTCAGCGATCTGCACCGCCGTCGCCCCTGAGGACGTCCGCACCCGCCGAATCCACGCCACGGGCCAACCGTAGGGCACCAGCTAGTGCCTCAGAAACGCCTCTGCCGCACCCATCACCCCAGGTCAGCGCGCCGTTGATAATCGCTCCGCAGGCCGGTGACCAAACTCAGGTTATACGGTCACGATAAAGCGGAACGAGAGCCGCTCCGAGAGGTTATGACTGGCATGGCTGGGTGACGACGTCAGGGTATTGCGCCCTCGATCCAGCCGGCGTGCACGGAGAAGAGCTGGCCCGGGTGCGGCGCGAATGCCTCCTGGCCGACCAGCCAACGGTAGAACGGCAGGCTGGTCGCCACACCTTCTACCTCGAACTCGTGCAGTGCCCGGCGTGCCCTCCGCAGCGCGTCGGCGCGGGAACCCCCGGTCACGATCAGCTTGGCCAGCAGCGTGCCGAACGCTGGGGCGACCACCGAGCCCTGGCCGACGCCGGAGTCAAGCCGCACGCCGGGGCCTGACGGCGGGTACCAGGAACGCACGGTGCCCTGATCCGGCGCGAAGCCGCGGCTGGGATCCTCGGCGTAAATCCGGAACTGCAGCGCATGCCCGCGTTCCTGGCGGTCGCGGTAGCCCAGGGCATCACCTTCAGCGATCCGGAGTGTCTCCCGGACCAGGTCAACGCCGCTGACCTCTTCGCTGACCGGGTGCGCGACAGCCAGCCGGGCGTTCGTTTCGAGGAAGGCGAGCGTGCCCTCCTGGCCGAGCAGGAACTCGCACGTCGCCGCGCCCGCGTAGCCTGCCGCGCGCAGGATCGCGGTGGACACCGCCCGCAGCCGCGCATCCAGGCCGGAAGGCAGGAACGGCGCGGGCGCCTCCTCCACGATCTTCTGATGGCGCCGCTGCAGCGAGCAGTCCCTGGTGGAAATCACGGCGACGTGGCCGTACCGGTCGGCCAGGCACTGGGTCTCCACGTGCCTGGCCTGGTCCAGCTACCGCTCCGCGAAGCACTCCCGTGGCCGGCCCGCAGCGGCCGCCGCGCGTACGGCCCCCGCGTATGCGTCCGGGATCTCCACGGCTGATCGGGCCACGGTGAGGCCTCTCCCGCCGCCTCCGGCGGCCGCCTTGACCACGACGGGGAAGCCGTTCTCGCGTGCGAACGCCGCTACTTGCCCGGCATCTGACGCTGGTGTGGTCATTCCCGGCAGCAGCGGAGCGCCGGCCTGCCGTGCCGCCTGCCTGGCGGAGAGCTTGTCACCCAGCAGCCTGATCGCCGTCGGCGGCGGCCCGATCCAGGTCAGCCCGGCGGCTGCTACCGCCTGGGCGAATTCGGCGTTTTCCGCTAGGTACCCGTACCCGGGGATGCAATGCGTCCGCCCCCGAGTCCGCGGCCGCCCGGAGCAACCTGGTCATGTCAAGGTAGCTCTCTCCTCCGGCGTCACGCCGCCCAGCGGGACAGCCTCGTCGGCCGTCCGCACGTGCAGGGCACCGCGATCCTGGACCGCGTACACCGCGACACTAGCCAGGTCCGCGTCGCGGCAGGCCCGGGCGATCCTGACCGCGATTTCCCCGCGGTTGGCGATCAGGACCTTGCGCAATGTGACGGTCGCCGCTAGGAGTTGTCGTCATCTATCTGCGTGGCGACCGCGAGCGCCGTGTTGATCGGGATCGCGTAGGCGACGACGTCGCGGCCGCTCCCCGAACCCCCGACAGTGATGCCGATCACCCGGCCGTTCAGGTTCACCAGTGGGCCGCCGATCGCCGAGTCCTGTGCGGACTGCATCGCCGAGGCCATCAGCCCGCTCCGGGTTGTCCTGCCGACGCCGACAGTTGTGTCCAGGGTGGTCAGGATGCCGACATCGAAGGTCAGCGTATGCTCCCGGCCCGTGGTGCCGACCGCGGTGTCGTAGACCTGGCCCGGTACGTGATAGGAGCGCTGGCTGGAGGCTTCCGCGCTCTGCACGATCGTGGCCGAGTTCCCGACCGCGACGGTCGAGAACGGCCGCCGCCCATTACCGCCTTCCATCTGGAGCAGCGCCAGGCCCGCTGCCGCGTCCACGCCGATTACCTTGGCCTTGAAGGTCTCGTGGGAGAGGACGTACTCCGCCGCCAGATTCGCCGCGCCCGCGGAGGGCTGGTACGTGGTCAGCACCTTCCCCGACTCTGTGAGCACCAGGCCGGTCCCGACCGAGGTCCCGCCCGACAGGATGTGCACCATGCCACCACCCGTCGCCTCGAGGATGTTTGACTCGCTGTCCTGACCCGTGCCGTTCTCGTCCTCGATGAACGCGCACTCGGTCCAGGGCTCCTCCGTGGTGGCCAGCCACGGCGCGCACGTCCACGGCTTGGGAATCGCCGAGAGAATCACTATGTCACCAAGCCCCATAGCCCGGCCGACCCCGAAACCGAGCCCGGCCGCGAGGATGAGCGCCGACGCGATCACAGTGAGCCGGAAGCGCTTCCTCCGCCAGGCTTCCGGGACGGCCTGTCGGGACTCCGCGGCGGCATCACTCGTGCCCTCGTCGCTTTCCGCACGCGTGCGCTGTCCGCTTTCGTCTACGTCCGCAGCACGCACAGTCTGGCTCCTGGTCACAATGTTCACTTCCCAGACGGCACCGTCTGCACGGAGGCACTGAAGGTGGCCGCGACCGCCACGCCCGCGCCGGTCCTGTGCACCGTGACGGGATTCGTCAGGCCGAAGTGCTGGCAGCCAAGGTTGGTGAAGGACATGTTCAGCTCGTTCGCCATGAAGGTGAGCAGGTTGTCACCCACCGCCGTCACCGGCGACTGGCCGGTGGCCAGCAGCGTCCGATTGGCCGCCAGGAACGGCGCCTGGATATCGACGATGTGCTGGCAGTACATCTCCGGGTCGCTGGTCTTGTTGGTCTGGTTGCTGATCGGCGCCTGGCCCAGTTCCGCCCGGTACATGTCGGTCTTCACCGCGTCGAACTCGCGGTTGCTGCCGCGCACCATCGTGTCGTTCTCCGGCACCAGCGCCGCGATCTTCGGCTGATAGGCACCCGCCGCTATCTCGTCCAACGCCACGGAACTGGTCGGCACATTGTTATTGCCCAGGTCAGGTGCCTGGAACGGGGTGCACCCCAGGACCGGGTCGAGGAACTGGTCAAGCACGGTGTTGACACTGCGGCTGATCAGCAGCCTCGCTCCCTCGAGGTAGCCGACGTTCGACGAGGTGTTCTGCGCCGTCTGGCCGGTGAGCGGGTTGAGCAGGTACTCGGTGGTCACGTTGTCGCCCAGGTCCGCATCGACCGCCTCGAAGTTGCGCGTGACCGGGCAAACCCGGCCCGTGCCCAGGTCGCCGCCCGACGGGATGATCTTGTTCGAGGTACCTGGGGACGGCACCTTGAGCAGCCCCTTCCGCTCGTCCTTGTGCACCGCATTGAAGAAGTTGATCCCGTTGCAGAACGACACCTGCCCGAAGACCGAGCCCGTCTCGCCGTTGACGCAGTTGGCATCCGCCAGCGTGGCCGGCGTCGCCCCTACCTGGAACAGGTCCTTGCCGTTGAATCCGAAGTCGATCGTCACGACTGCGTTCGCCGGGATCCTCGGCACCAAGGGCTTCACGGCCGGCCTGGTGCCCCGGGTGACCACGAGCGGGTCATAGACCGACAGCGCCCCGGTAGCCGGGTCCAGGATCGTGGCCTGGGCGAAGGCCTTCACCCCGGGGCTCATCTGGCACCCCGACTCGGCCGGCGTCTTCCCGTGAGTGCCGGTGAGCTGATACGGAGTAGCCAGCCCTCGCGCGCTCAGCGGGTCAGCCGGAACGATGATGTCACAGCTGACATTGGCCGCCGAAGCAGTCGTGAACGACGCCGGAGCGCTAGGCCGGGGACTGTGGCTCACCAGAGTACCCAGCGGCACCTGGTAGATACCTGAGTTGCTCGAACCCGCCTGGAACGCGATCACCAGTCCGATCACCAGGCCCAACGCCACCGGCACGGCTAGCTGGACCGCAATGCGCGGCACACCACTTCCTTGTCCGCTACGGCTTCCTAGCACAGCGCGGCGCCAGGAGGATCGGCGCCCGTCATGCACTCGACCCACCTCCCTGCCCGCTATGCCGCTCTTCGGGGCATACGTTAGACCAGCCACGCGGCCTGACGCGGGAAATTTGGAAGATCTACTTACCGGTCCGGGTCATATTAAGCTGAATGAATAATTGCCGGCTTCTAACGTCGCAGTTGGATTATCCAATTGCATCCATGCGACCAGTTCGTACGGGTCATGGAGGCTGGCCCCGCCCACCGGCCCGCAGGCCAGCCCAGCAGTCCCACGGCAACCCGGACCCTCCAGAGCCGGCGCCCGAACTTATTACCATCTTATAACAAGCCTGCGGTCGCCTTTGTCCAGTGGTATACGGGCGGCCGGTGTTTCAGCACACCCTCGCCCGCGTAAGGATCTTTTCCCGAACGCTGAGCCTGCCGGGTCAATCTGCCGTTCAATGGGGGTTACCTCCCCGTGATGCGAGGTTAACCTCACGCAGGCGCAGTGTCACTCCAGGTAGTGAAGGGGCCGGAACATGTTCAAGCTGCTGGCCTTCACCCTGCCCTTGTGTCTTGACACCTTTGCGGTCGCATTTGCCGTCCTGGGGGAGATGCGGCTGACTCGTGTCCAGCGGATACGCGTCATCGTGCTGTTGATCGCATTCGAGGCCGGCATGCCGCTGGTCGGCATGGCACTGGGGGCGCCGCTGACTCACCTGGTCAGCAGCCCCGCCCACCTGACCTTCGATCCTTACCAGGTCGGCAGCTCTGCCGAGGCCAGCCAACTTCGCCACGCGTACCAGGCTCACCTGGCCGAAAGGGCCGACCTGACGTTCGTCGGCCGGTATGTCGTCCCGATTGTCGTCCCGGTGGTCGTCGGCTGCCTTGGCCTCATGATGCTGGACGAGAGCCTCAACGATGATGACGATGACGACGACGAGGCAGGCAAGGCAAGGGCGCTGGTGGGAGCGCGTGGCCTTTCCGTCATCGGGCTCGGCCTGGGCATTAGTGTGGATGAACTGGTAGTGGGCTTCACGCTCAGCTTCAGCAGCCTGCCAGTGCCTCTCGTCATCACCACCATTGTCATCCAGGCGTTCCTGGCTATCATGATCGGCCAGCTCCTCGGCCGGAAGGCACGCGCTGGCAGCCCCCGGCTCAGCGTGGAACGCATCACCACCGGCTCCAAGATGCTGGCGGGCAGCGTGCTTGTCGCGCTAGCGGCCGTCCTCCTGGTCGGCCCCCCGGTCGCCACCCACCTCCTTCCGCACTTCATTCACCACCGGATAGTCGTCCCGGCGGTACCTTCGGCGGTCAGCACCCCCCAGCCGTGAGGCACCGCCGGAGATTCGGCGCTGTCCGGCGTCCGCGGCGTGGCTCCTACGCCACTTAATGAAACACGGCCTAATTCACCTCGGCCGACAGTTCTTACGAAGATGTTACAGATACCCATTTATGAAACACGGCCCACCCACCTCGGCTAGCAGCTCTTACGATCATGTTACGGATACCCGTTATTAAACGGTACAGGAGCCCAGGCGGCCGCCATGTACACGCCGTGAACTGCGGAGATAGTAACTACTCCAAGATCATGAAGCGCGTGCTGTGTCCGTAATTCGGGGTTGGGCAGGCCACTGAAACTGCCGTTTCAGTGGCATCTCGTTCACCGGCAGGTCTACTGTCAGCGGCCGGGAGCAATACCCGATTAAAGGGAACGGTGTCGTGTCATACCGAAGTAGAGTCTTTAATCATGATCGCGAGTTTGGCCCGCGGTCACGGACCCGGCTCTTCGCGATCGGCGGGACCGTGGCCGTGGTGGCCGGGGTCGGCGTAGCGCTGCTGGTGCCGGGCGTAAGTAGTGTGTTCAGCACCAGCGCGAGCGTAGGTGCATGCGCCACGCCGTCGGCGGCCAGCACCACAGCCGGGACCGCCGCTGCCGCTGCGACGACGGCCGCTGCGGCTGCCGCGACTGTGGCGCCGACCCCGACTGGGGCCGCCACCACCGCGCCGACCGCCGCCGCGCCGACGGTCGCGTCAACTGCGGCCGCCACCGCGGCAGCGACGACCGCGGCCACCACGGCAGCGACGACCGCCGCTACGACGACCGCATCGGCCGCGCCGACGATCTGCCCCACTACCACCGCCACGGCCACCCCCACGGCGACCGCAACGGTCGCCGCGGCCAACGTGAACTGCAACATCATCGTGCCGGCCAACCCGCTGAGTGCTCAGGGCCTGGCCACTCCGTACCAGCTCACCGGGCCCAACGGCATGACGCCCGCCCAGTCCGGATGCACGATGACGAACGCGGCCAACCTGGGCGCTTTCGTGCAGGCCACCATCCTGAACCCGGCCACCGGGGCGCTGTCGGTGTATGACCCGCTGGTCATCACCCAGGGCACGACGGCCGCGGTCGCGCCCGTCGTACCGACCCTGCCCGCCGGTGCGATCGTCACGGTCGACTTCGGGTTCAACGGCACCGACCTGACCCAGGTGGGTGCGACCGCTACCGCACTGGCCCAGGGCCGCTGCGTGAACGGCCTGAATGGGTCGGTGTTCGGCCAGGTCTCGTTCTGCAACGGCACCAACTTCTTCCGGGCCGTAGCGCTAGATGAGGCGCGGGGCCTGCTGAAGGTGCCGGCCCTGGGTACGGCGACCAAGATCGCTGGTCTTACCTGCCTGACCACGCACAACTTCCGGATGATTGACCAGGACCAGAGTGACAACGTCACCTCCATGTACCTGCTCAACGGCAACGGCCAGACCGCGCAGGACACCACGGCCAACGCGGCCAACCTGGCCGGTGCCACGACGCTGGTCAACGGTTCTGACGACATCCTGCTGACCAACTTCCTGGACCCGGCCATCGGGTGCACCCCGATGGAGGCGCCGGACCTGGCCAACAACGGCACCATGACCACCTCGCAGGCGCTCAACGAGATCCAGGCGAACGCCAACGAGCCGACGCCCGCGGCGCTGGTCCCGGAGAACGACGAGATGACCTTGGTCAACAACGCGTTCAGCGCGACCAAGACCAACCTGTACCGGGCCCAGCTCGGCCAGACCCCCATCTCGGCGGCCAACAATGTGGCCGACAGCCCGGCCAACTACTGCCAGAACATGGTCAACATCCAGACCCCGTTCCTGGCCGCCAACCAGGCCGCGCTCGCCCTGGGCACGTCGCCGGTACCGGCTATAGGTAACAACCTGTTCACCTTCATGGCCAACCGGCTCAACATGTCCTTCACCAACCTCAACTGCCAGAACTTCGGCCTGACCAACCCGGTGACGGTCACCCTCGGCGGGACCGGCGCGGCCGTGGCCGCAACCTTCAACACCACTGCGCAGAAGGCGACCGCCACCACGGCCGCCGGGACCGGCACGCCAGGCACCAAGATGGAGCCGCCCAGCCGCCGGTTCGGGCGTGGTGGCAGCGGTCCGGGCACCGGCACCCGGCACCTCATGAACCCGTCCGGCATGTAACACCCCGCACGCCAATCGGGTAACCCCCAGGGTGCGGTGGCCTCCAGGAATGACTGGAGGCCACCGCACCTGTCCATATCGGGAAACGAGTCAGCGCGGCCGTGACCTGGGCGGAAGCCCGGAAAGGGCCTATCACCTGCGGCGTAAGAATTACGCAATATTTAGGCCGTCCGGGTCACGATGCGAATTAGCGCAGCTATCACCACTTATTTTGCTATTTCGCCAACTAGCGCCCGGGTCGCGGACTAACGTGACCGTCTGAATGCGTCCATCGGCCGCGTTGGAGGTGACGTCATGCGCGACAGCGGTTGGTCCGGGGACCGGCGCCCGAGGAACCGGCTCATGCTGATCGCTCTTCCGCTGATCGTCACCATGGCGGTCGGCCTGATCGTGGGTATCAGGCTGGTCAGTGAGAAGGACGCGACGCTCCGGTTGTCCAACAGTGGCCAAGGCGCGGCCAACTCCACACCGGCCTCGCCCGCCACCTCGCCCCCGGCGGCCAGTCCCAGCTCCAGCTCGACCCCGTCCCCGACGGCGGCGGCCACCGCCACCCCCGTCCCCACCGCGACGGCGACGAACATGAGCTGTGTCCGCGACGTGCGCCCGGAGTCCGCCAGGATGCCGTCGGCCGCCGCCAGGTGCGCGGGAGCCAGCGTGGGCCGCACCGTGGCCCTGAGGGGCGTGTGAGGCGTGCTGGCCGCGGAGAACAGCCGAGCCGGCCCGGCCGTCAGCCGGGTTGGCCCGCGGTGGCGTGGCCCGCCGGGCCGGCGGTTCATCCCCAGGGGACAAACGGGCTGCGGAGGTGTGTTTTCGTGCGTCACCAGCGTGTCGCGCGCTATGGCGCGGCGAAGGCAGTGATCCCAGCTCGCCTGTCCCTTACAGCTGGTAATTGTGACGGTACGTGTTGTGGATTTGTGATCTAGCCCACATCGCTGGTTGCTCTGCCGACACAACTTTTTCAGCAGAAGTGGTTGCAGACCCCTCCCTCGTCTCTGGCAAGGTAGCGCCGATGGTCCAAGGCCTTACTGCCAGGCGGTTCCAGGGCGATTGAGTTTCTGCGGCCGGTATCGACAGAAGTACCGGGCCATGCGCGGTTCGGCCGACGGAAGGACAGCCTTGTCAGAGCACCGGAGGCGAAGCCCCGGAAAGCGACGGGCGGCACGCCGTAATGGCGTTTTGTTGCCAACGGCAGCTACCGCGGTTACCGCGGTGGCCGGGATCGCGATCGCAGGCTACATCGTGGTTTTCCGTCCCGGCCAAGTGCCGGACACAGGTGCGGCTATCGCCGCCGCCGCCGTGTCCAGCAGCCGGGCCATGGCAGTGCTGGAAGAACAGCGCCAGCAGATGATCGTCCTGTCCGCGGCCACGCACTCGGTGCACCTCATCGGAGCCCCTAAAGTCGCAGCTCAGCCGCTGCAGGACAGCGCGGCCGGGGGGTCCGGCTCCACGGTCACCCTGCCGCCGCCTGACCCGGGGACGGCGCAGCGCATCGCGTACGACCTGCTGTCTTCCTATGGCTGGAGCCCGAGCACCTATTTCAGCTGCCTGAACAACATCTGGACCCGGGAAAGCGGCTGGAACTACCAGGCGGAGAACGCCAGCGGCGCGTATGGGATTCCGCAGGCACTGCCGGCCAGCAAGATGGCCAGCGCTGGAGCCGACTATCTGACCGACCCCAAAACGCAGATCATCTGGGGCCTCGGGTATATCCAGGGCAGGTATGGCAATCCGTGCAACGCCTGGTCGTTCTGGGAAGCCCACGGCTACTACTAAACTACATGGCGTCACGACCGCCGATTTCGCCAGCAGCTAATCGCGGCTACCCACTGGTAACCTGGTGTTACTGAGTCACTACTATTCCGGCCCGGCTGTCCTGTTTCCGGACAGCCGGGTTTCTTCTCAGCCGGTCCGAATTTCATTTCTCTGGGTAAGAAATCCTGTGCAAACCGTTAAATTGTGATCCGCTTCACACCGCCCGGCAGGTTAAAGATTACTTTCTTAACTTAGGTGATAACAGCAACAATTCGAAAGTTTATTTGAACTAGGGATTGAGGATTGTGAATCAGTTCACAGCTTTGATTTGTGAGTTTCGGGCAGAACTAATTGTCCGTATTGGGCATGGTGGGTGTCCGGAAGCACCCCGGCGTGCCCGATGAGCTGACAACCCCCGCAGCCTGCCGCCCTGACCCGCGGCACATCGGCACGTTCCTGCCTGGTCACACCCCCGTGACCCGCAGCGCCCCGGGTGGAAACGAGCGCGTATCTCGCGCCCGACAGAAAGCACAACGTGTCCATCCCCAGGACATCCCTGCAATCGAAATCATCTCGTCTCGCCCTGGCCGCGACCGGCGCGGCCGCCGCGGTCGCGGTCCTGGCCAGCGGCGTTGTCGCGGCCGCGGTCGGCGGTCCGGCGGCCAGCTACCGGATCGCCGCGGCCGGCCCGGCGGTGAGCCGCATCCAGCCAGTCAGCGGGCAGTACCCCAGCCAGCCCGCGGCCCAGGCCGCACTGGCCGGCCAGGCCGCAGTAGCAGGCCAGGCCAGGGCGGCCCAGAAAGCGCCGGCCGGGCGGACACCGGTCAGCCAGCACCGGGCGGCCACGCACCGCACATCAGCGGGCCGCCTGCGGCTGTCGTTCGGCGACCGGCTGGCCGCCGCGACGCGCGGCACCGCCAGTCACCGGCCGGGCCAGCGCACCGCTGCGGCGCACCGCGGGCACACCGCGGCTGCCCATGCCCGCTCCGCACCGGCCAGGCACGCCAGGGCCTGCTCGGACTCGACGCTGCACTGGTGGATCTGCCATGCCGAGCGGGTGCTGGAACGGCACGGTACCCGGCACGGTCTGCTCAGCACGAACGCCGCGTACATCGTGGTCGAGCACGAGTCGGGCGGGAACCCGCACGCGTCCAACGGCTGGGACATCAATGCGGCCCGGGGCCACCCGTCCGAGGGCATCGCACAGGTCATCGGCCCGACGTTCCACGCCTACAAGCTGCACGGCTACGGCGACATCTGGAACCCGGTGGACAACATGATCGCCGCCTTCCGGTACGCGATCAGCCGGTACGGCTCGATGAACAAGATCCCCGGCGTGGTGGCGGTGCGCCAGGGTGGGTCCTACGTCGGCTACTGACCTGGTATCCGCCCAGCGTCACGGCTGGATGCGGAACGTGCGCAGCGCCGTGGCGAACGCGGGCTCGGCCGCGTGGAACGTCGCGGCGGGCGCGATTTCCTGGATGACGAACCGCTGCAGCACCGGCGCGCCGAGCGGGTGGAGCAGCGTCTCCACCACCTTCCGGCGGCGACCGCCGGCCGGCTGCCAGGCGAATGTCCAGCTCATCCCGGAGCCGCTGGCCAGATGCACGGCATGCAGCGCGGTCGGCAGCCCCTGGAAACCGGGGAAGGTGTGCTGCTTGACCACGGTCTGCCGGAGGATCTGCGCTTCGGCCAGCAGCGCGGTGGCGTCGGCCGGCACCGGGTAGACCACCACGGACTCGGTGCGGCCCGGATTGAGGAAGTAGGTACTGCGGCCGTGCGGCGAACTCTGCCAGCCCGCCGGCAGTTGCAGCGTGTATCCGGCCGTGGCCGCGGTGGCGGCCACGGTGTACGTGCGGTATGACGTGGCTTGCGCCGCGCCGCTGGTCGCTGGGTGCCCCGCGGCCGCACCGGCGCTGCCGCCGCCGCCCGCGAAGGACAGCCCGGCCAGCAGCCCGGCCGCCACGATCAGCAGCGCGGCCAGGGTGGCGAGCAGCCAGCGCGGCGTGCTGGCCAGCCAGTCGCGCAGGCCGGCGGGCAGGTGCTGGGCGAGGCCCGGGCCGGCGGCTGCGCCGTGCCGCGCGGCCGGTCTCCGGTCGGCCGCCCGCCGCCCGGCTCCCTCCGGCGTGGTCGGTCCCCAGCCCGGCTCGCCGTCGCCCCAGCCCGGCTGGTCCTTGCCCCAGGCCTGCGCGGGGCTGGCCAGCGTCCCGCCCGGCTCGTCCGCCGGGCCGGGCAGACGCGGCTCAGGCTGGTCCACCTGGGTAACCAGCGGGACCTGGGTGGTGGTGGCGGCGCCGTCCGGCGGCCCCGGCGGCACTGGCTCGGCTGGGCTGCTGCCATCCTGGGCCGCGGCCAGCATCCGGGCCGCCGTGGCCGGGTCCGGCCGGGCCCACGGGTCGCGGCGCAGCAGCGCCTCGATCGCCGGGCGCAGCGGCCCGGCCCGCCGGGGCTGGGGCGGGTCCTCGTTCGCGATCGCGGCCAGGATGGCCAGCGAGGTGTTCCGGTTGTCGAACGGGCCGTGCCCTTCCACCGCCGCGAACAGGGTGGCGCCCAGCGACCACAGATCGGAGGCCGGGCTGGCCGGCACGCCACGGACCCGCTCCGGTGCGGTGAACCCGGGGGTGCCCATCACCATCCCGGCCTGGGTGAGCCCGGTGTCGCCCTCCAGGGTGGCGATGCCGAAGTCGGTCAGCACGGCCCGGCCGTCTGCGCCGAGCAGCACGTTGCTCGGCTTGACGTCACGATGCAGGATGCCGGCCGCGTGCGCGGAGCGGAGCGCGCCGAGCAGCCGGCCGCCCAGGTCCGCGGCCAGTTGCGGGGGCAGTGGGCCGTCCTCGGCCACGACCTGCTCCAGCGAGCGGCCCTGGATCAGCTCCATCACGATCCACGGGCAGCCGTCCGCCTCCTCGATCACGTCGAAGACGGTGATCACCGCAGGGTGATTCAGCCGGGCCGCGGTGCGCGCTTCGCGCAGTGTGCGCTCATACAGAACCCGGGTCTCCTCGGTGACCGGGCCGTTGCCCGGCGACCCGGGCGCATCCGGCAGCGGGCCGCGGAGCCGGACCTCCTTGACCGCGACGTCACGGGCCAGCAGGGAATCCTGGGCTCGCCAGACGGTACCCATCGCGCCACGGCCGATGGGGTGCTGCAGGAGGTAGCGCCCCGCGACCACCCGCCCCGTGCTGGCCGCAACGTGCATGACACCGGACGATACACGCGCTTTCTCCCGAGTTTCCTGGGAAGCGGGTGAGAGTAAAGCGTGTCGTTATCAGAATTTCCAGCTAGGGCCGCGGGCCGATGCTGACCAGCGGAGGTTCTGGCGCTGGGGTGAAGAAGTCGTGGCCCTTGTCGTCGGTGATGATGAAGGCCGGGAAATCGCGCACCTCGATCCGCCAGACCGCTTCCATGCCCAGTTCCGGGTACTCCAGCACCTCGACCTTGGTGATGTGATCCTGGGCCAGCTTGGCCGCCGCGCCGCCGATCGAGCCCAGGTAGAAGCCGCCGTACTGCTGGCAGGCCGCGGTGACCGCGGGCGACCGGTTGCCCTTGGCCAGCATCACGAACGACCCGCCGGCCGCCTGGAACTGCGCCACATACGAATCCATCCGCCCGGCCGTCGTCGGGCCGAACGACCCCGACGCATATCCCTCCGGCGTCTTAGCCGGGCCGGCGTAGTACACCGCATGGTCGGCCAGATACTGAGGCATCCCATTACCCGCCGACAGGCGTTCAGCAATTTTGGCGTGTGCTATATCGCGCGCCACCACCAGCGGGCCGGTCAGCGACAGGCGGGTCGCCACCGGATACTTGCTCAGCTCGGCGCGGATCTCGGACATCGGCCGGTTCAGGTCGATGCGGACCACGTCGTCGGCCAGCTCATCGTCGGCCACCTCCGGCAGGTACTGCGCCGGGTCGGTCTCCAGCCGCTCCAGGAACACGCCGTCCGGGGTGATCTTGGCCAGCACCTGCCGGTCCGCGGAGCAGGACACCGCGATGGCCACCGGGCAGGACGCGCCGTGCCGGGGCAGCCGGACCACCCGTACGTCGTGGCAGAAGTACTTGCCGCCGAACTGCGCGCCGATGCCGATCTTCCGGGTGATCTCCAGCACCTGCTGCTCCAGTTCGCGGTCCCGGAACCCGTGCCCGCTCGGCGAGCCGGCCTCGGGCAGCGTGTCCAGGTACCGGGCCGAGGCGTACTTGGCCGTCTTCAGCGCGTACTCCGCGCTGGTCCCGCCGACCACGATGGCCAGGTGGTATGGCGGGCAGGCGGCGGTGCCCAGGGAGCGGATCTTCTCCTCCAGGAAGGCCTGCATGGCGGCCGGGTTGAGCACCGCCTTGGTCTGCTGGTACAGGAACGACTTGTTGGCCGAGCCACCGCCCTTGGCCATGAACAGGAACTTGTACTCCCGGCCCGG
Source organism: uncultured Actinomycetes bacterium (assembly GCA_963814645.1). GTDB lineage: Bacteria > Actinomycetota > Actinomycetes > Streptosporangiales > Streptosporangiaceae > RYN-230. The sequence continues at coordinate 61,125 of CAWFDX010000004.1, forward strand.
CGTGGCGTAGATCTCGATCTGGGCCGGCAGGTTGCTGCCGGTGTTGCACTCCTCGTACATGGTGGCCGGGGCGAGCTGCGAGTAGCGCAGGTTCAGCTGGGTGTACGCGTCGAAGATGCCACGGGCCAGGTGCTCTTCGTCCCGGCCGTCGGTGAGCACCTCGCCGCCCCGCTTGCCCATCACGATCGCGGTGCCGGTGTCCTGGCACATGGGCAGCACGCCGCCGGCCGCAATGCACGCGTTCTGCAGCAGGTCACGGGCTACGTACCGGTCGTTCGCAGAGGCCTCCGGGTCGTCCAGGATGGACCGTAGCTGGCGCAGGTGCCCGGGCCGCAGCAGGTGGGCGATATCCCGCACCCCCTCCCGGGCCAGCATCGTGAGCACCGCCGGGTCCACCTGCAGGAATTCTTTGCCGAACGCCAGCTGGGTGCTGATGCCGTCCGCGCTGAGCAGGCGGTACTCGGTGGCGTCGGCGCCTAGCGGCAGCAGGTCGGTGTACTGGAACTCGGGCATGTGCGGCACGTCCTCGTAGGGTGGGATGCGGGACCGGATTCATGGTAGATCCGCGGCCGGGCTGCGGAAGCGCTTGCATGGTCGGCGGCCGGCCGGGTAAGGATTGGCCATCCCGGACGGGGAGAGCTGGCGAGCGGGTCCGGGCCAGGAGGGAGACGACCGTGGTGAGTATGCCAACCGGCGACGAGCAGGCGATCAGCCTCGATGAGGCTTCCCGGCAGCTCGAGCTGGCCGTGCACGACGCGCAGGTGGCCTACGACTGCATCGCGCTGGGCAACCTGGACCGGGCGCACACGAACGCGATCACCGCGCGGACCGCGGCCGACGCGGCCGAGACGCTGCTCCGCTCGGTGCTGGGCGAGGCCGCGTCGATCAGCGACCCGGACTGACCCGCGGCGCTACTTGGCCAGCCGGGGGAGCAGCGCCGAGGCGACGATGATGGCGGCCACCGCCGACCCGATCAGCACCGCGATGTCCAGGGCCAGGTTGCTGGGCACCCCGATGAGCAGGTTGCGCAGCGCGTCCACCTCGTAGGACAGCGGGTTGACCCGGCTGATGGCCTGCAGCCAGCCGGGCATCAGCGCGGTCGGGTACAGCGCGTTGGAGCTGAAGAACAGCGGCATCGTGATGGCCTGGCCGATGCCCATCAGCCGGTCCCGGTTCAGCGCGATGCCCGCGATGGACATGGACAGGCAGGAGAAGAACGCCGAGCCCAGCACCACCACGCACGCCGTGGCCAGCAGCTTCAGCGGGTTGTGGGTGAGCGAGACGCCCAGGATGGCGGCCAGCACCACGACCACGGCGGCCTGCACGATGGACCGCACCCCGGCCGCGAAGGCCTTGCCGGTGATCAGCGCGGACCGCGGGGTGGGCGTGACCATGAGCTTGGTCAGCACGCCCGCGTCCCGCTCCCAGATGATCTGGATGCCGTAGAAGATGGCCACGAACAGCGCCGACTGGGCCAGGATGCCGGGGGCCAGGTAGGCCAGGTAGGAGATGCCGTGCGGGGTGCGGATGGCGTGGATCCGGTTGAACGTCTCGCCGAAGATGATCAGCCACAGCGCGGGCTGGATGGCCCGGGTGTACAGCTCGGTGCGGTCGTGCCGCAGCTTGCGCAGCTCCACCCAGCACAGCGTGCCCATCCGGCTGAGTAGCTGGCGGATGGTGACCCGGCCGCTGCCGGGGTCCTGATCAGCCCAGACGGCGGGCGGTGCGCCGGGCGCGACGGACGTCACGGATGCCTCCCTTTCCGGTCTCCTCGTCCAGCGTCCCGCCGGTGAAGTGACGGAACACGTCATCCAGCGTGGCGTCCGGCCCGAGCATCGCCTTCAGCTCCGCGGGTGAGCCGGTGGCCCGCACCGTGCCGCGGTGCATCAGCGCCACCCGGTCGCAGTGCAGGTCGGCCTCTTCCATGTGATGCGTGGTCATCAGCACGGTCATCCCGGCGCGTTCCCGCAGCCGGCTGATGTGCTCCCAGACATCGGCCCGGGCGATCGGGTCCAGGCCCACCGTGGGCTCGTCCAGGACCAGCAGCCGGGGCGCGTTGACCAGCGCCTGGGCCAGCTCCAGCCGCCGCACCATGCCGCCGGAGTACGTCTTGACCAGGCGCTGCGCGGGCTCGGTCAGGCCCATCGCGGCCAGCGCCTCCTCGACCCGCTGCTTGCGGACCGCGCGCGGCACGTCGAACAGCCGGGCGAACAGCTCGGTATTCTCCTCGCCGGTCAGGCTGGCGTCCGCGGATAGCAACTGCGGCACGTAGCCGATCGTGCGGCGGACCCGCATCGGCTGGGCGGTGGTGTCGGTGCCGAACACGATGATCCGCCCGGTGGCCGGCTTGAGCAGCGTGGTCAGCATCCGGATGGTGGTGGTCTTGCCGGCTCCGTTCGGGCCGAGCAGGCCGAACGTCTCGCCGGGCCGGATGAACAGGCTGACGTGATCGACCGCGGTGTGCTCAGCGAACCGGTACGTCACGTCGTCGACGATGACCGCGGCCTGCACAGCTGGTCCGCTCGGGACCGGCTCGCTCACCGCGGCGCTGCCGGTTTCCAGGCTCATGGGGCCTCCTGCATCGTCTCGGCCAGGCAGATGAGGGCGGGCACCGCGTGGGCCAGCGCCCGGCGGTCGGTCCAGGTCAGCCGGGCCAGCGCCTGGGCGGCCAGCTCGGCGCGCAGGTCGCGGAACTCCTCGATCCGGGCCCGGCCCTTGCCGGTGACTTCGAGCTGGACCGAACGGCCGTCGGGCTGGGCCCGGTGCCGGCTGAGCAGACCCTGGTCGGCCAGCTTGCCGACCAGGGTGCTGACCGTGTTGGCCGCCAGGTGCAGTTCCTGGGCCGCCTCGGCCACGCCGATGCCGGGCTGGGCCGCGACCAGGCGGAGCAGCTCACCCCGCGCCGGGGGCAGCGGCTCGCTGGCCCAGGCGTGCCGGACGGCCCGCCGGGCGCTGCGCCGGACCGCGCTGATCGCCGCTAGCAGCTCTGCCGCCTCGGCCCGTTCAGCCGCCGGGACGCCCCGGGCAGCAGAAATATCTTTCACAGAGCTAACTATATAGGGTCACGCGTGTCCGGCAAGACTCTGCGGAAACTGGTCAGCGGCCTGGCTTGCGGGCCGCCGGGTCGGAGTCCGCAGCCACCTCGGCGGCGACTTCCACGGCCATCTCGGGCGAGGCGCCGATGGCCGTCTCCGCGGTCACCTCGGCCTCCTCGCTGGCCGCCGGGCCGGCCAGCGGGCGCTCGTCGTACACGTAGCGCTTACCGCGCAGCAGCGACGCGATGGCCGCGATCACCAGCACCGTCATCGCCATGCTGAACACGATGACCAGGCCGTCGTGGAACGGGCCGGAGATCAGCAGCGGGAAGAACCGCTTGCCGGTTAGCACGGCCACGTTGTGCGGCGGCAGGTGGTTCAGGATGCCGGTCGGGCCGAGCAGTTCCTTGATCGGGTTGTAGCCCAGGAACGTGGCGAACAGGCTGGCCACCGGGGGAGTGGCGGCCACCTGGTGGGCGATACCGGCCGGCACGCCCTGGGACATCAGGCCCTTGGCCATCGTGCTCGGCAGGGTCCTGGCCAGCCCGGCGATCATCAGCGAGAAGAAGATGCCGATGGACAGCACGAACCCGGAGTTCTGGAACGTGGCCAGCATGCCGGACGCGGCGCCGCGCTGCCGGGCCGGGACGCTGTTCATGATGGCCGCCGCGTTGGGTGCGGAGAACAGCCCCATGCCCACGCCCGCGATGAAGATCAGCGTGCCGAACGCGAAATAGACGAAGTCGGTGGGGATCAGCAGCAGCCCGCCGAACGCGGCCGCGGACACCAGCAGCCCGCCGGAGGCGAACCAGCGTGCCCCGTGCTTGTCCGACTGCCAGCCGGAAATCGGCCCGGCCACGATGAACCCGAAGGTCAGCGGGAGCAGGTAGATCCCGGACCACAGCGGGGTGTCCTTGTAGTTGTAGCCGTGCAGGATCAGCCAGATGCCCTGCAGCCAGATGATCAGCATGAACTGCAGGCCACCGCGGGCGATGGAGGCCAGCAACGTGGCCAGGTTGCCCATCGCGAACGGCCGGATCTTCAGCAGCCGCAGGTCGAACATAGGGCTGTCCACGTGCAGTTCGATGAAGCAGAACGCCACCAGCAGCGCGAGGCCGCCGAACAGGCCGACCAGCACGGTCGGGCTGGTCCAGCCCATCACGTGGCCGCCGTACGGCTGGATGCCGTAGGTGATCCCGGTGAGCAGCCCGATCAGGCCGAGCGCGAACGTGACGTTGCCCAGCCAGTCGATGCGCGACTTGGTGCGCACCCCGATCTCGCGCAGGCTCAGGTAGGACCAGATGGCGCCGCCGACGCCGATCGGCACCGAGACGAAGAACACCAGCCGCCAGTCCACCGCGGCCAGGATGCCGCCCAGAATCAGCCCGATGAACGTGCCGGAGATGCCCGCCACCTGGTTGATGCCCATGGCCGTGCCGCGCTGGTCGGACGGGAACGCGTCGGTCAGGATGGCTGGCGAGTTGGCCATCAGCATGGCCCCGCCGGTGGCCTGTACCACCCGCCAGCCGATCAGCCACAGCGCGCCGGACGGCCCGATGAACGGGTCGAACGGGAGGGCCAGCGCGCCCAGCGCGAAGACCGTGAAGCCCAGGTTGTACATCCGCACCCGGCCGTAGATGTCGCCCAGCCGGCCCAGCGTGACCACCAGCACGGCCGACACCACCAGGTAGCCCATCAGCATCCAGAGCAGGTAGCTGACGTTGCCCGGGGTCAGCGGGTTGAGCTTGATGCCACGGAAGATGGCGGGCAGCGCGATGATGACGATCGAGGCGTTGGTGGTGGCGGCCAGCATGCCCAGCGTGGTGTTGGACAGCGCCAGCCACTTGTAGTGCGAGCCCTCCCGCAGCTTGCCCGAGGCCGGGCCGGGCCCGGCGCCGTTCGCCTGGGAACCGGCCGCGGCGCGGCCGTTGCTGGAATCGCCCACGGTCCAGTCTCTCTCTCACCGACGGCTGATACTTGCTATGGGCAAACTAACAGGCCGGCCAGGCATATTGCTAACTCGGCCGAGGGGGGCGGCGCAGCCGCCCCGCGGGCGGCTAGTCTCGGGGGGTGAGCCCCCGGCAATCCCCGCGTGACCTGCGCGCCTCGGACGCTGACCGGGAGCGCGTGGTAGACCTGCTGGCCCAGGCCGCGGCGGACGGCCGGCTCACCTTCCAGGAGCACGCGGCACGGGTGCAGCGGGCCTACACGGCCCGGACGCTGGGCGAGCTGGCCCCGCTGACCGAGGATCTGGCCGCGCCCGACGCCCAGCCGTTCCGGCTGGACCACTCCCGCGCGGTGACCGCGTTCTTCAGCACGGAGCGGCGGGAGGGCCGCTGGGTGGTACCGGACCGGCTGGTGATCACGGCCGTCGGCGGCCAGGTCGTGCTGGACCTGCGCGAGGCGCTGCTGCACGGGCAGCGCACGATGATGTACGCCACCGCGCTGGGCGGCCAGGTGCACCTGCTGGTGCCGGCCGGGATCTCGGTCCAGATGCACGGGATGCCCGGCCTGGCCGCGCTGGCCGGCGGCCCGGATCGGGCCGACGAGCGGGGCAGGCCAGCCGAGCCGGGACGGCCGGCGCCGCCACCGCCAGCCGGGTCGCCGGTGATCGAGCTGCACACGCTCACCGTGTTCGGCCGGGTCCACGTGCGCACCCCGCGGCCGCGCCGCGGCGGCTTCTTCCGCTGGACCCGGTAGGCCTGGCCCTAGTCCGCGGAGTCGAAGTTCACCGAGCTGTACGCGCGCAGCTTCCATAGCTGGTGCTCGCTGTGAATGTTGCGGATGGTGCCGGACCGGGCCCGCATCACCAGGGAATGGGTGAGCGCCCCGCCGCCCCGGTAGCGGACTCCGGCCATCAGCTCGCCGTCGGTGATGCCGGTCGCGGCGAAGAACGCGTCTTCCGAGGTGACCAGGTCATCCGTGGTCAGCACGTGGCTGAGGTCGTGGCCGGCGGCCAGCGCGCGGTCCCGTTCGGCCTCGTCACGTGGCGCCAGCCGGCCCTGGATAATCCCGCCCAGGCACTTGATCGCGCACGCGGAGATGATGCCCTCCGGGGTGCCGCCCACCCCGAGCAGCAGGTCGATCCCGGTGCCCTCGCGCGCGGCCATGATCGCGCCGGCCACGTCGCCGTCGGTGATCAGCTTGATCCGGGCGCCGGCCGCCCGGACGTCGGCGATGAGCCGCTGGTGCCGGGGCCGGTCCAGGATGACCACCGTGACGTCCTGCGGCGAGCAGCCCTTGGCCCGGGCCACCGCGCGGATGTTGTCCCTGGGGGTGGCCTCGATGTCCACCACGCCGGCCGCGGACGGGCCGGTGACCAGCTTGGACATGTAGAAGACGGCCGACGGGTCATACATCGAGCCGCGGGCGCTGACCGCGATGACGGAAATGGCGTTCGGCATGCCGTTGGCCGTCAGCCGGGTGCCGTCGATCGGGTCCACGGCCACGTCGCACAGCGGGCCGCTACCGTCCCCGACCTGCTCGCCGTTGTACAGCATCGGTGCGTGGTCCTTCTCGCCCTCGCCGATCACCACCACGCCGTTCATCGACACCGTGTTGATCAGCGTCCGCATCGCGTGCACGGCGGCGCCGTCCGCGCCGTTCTTGTCCCCCCGGCCGACCCACCGGGCGGCGGCCATCGCGCCGGCCTCGGTGACCCGGGCCAGTTCCAGGGCCAGGTTACGGTCGGGCGCGCTGCGGCCCGGCTCCGCCGGGATGGTCACCTCCGAAGCGTCGAGTTCGTCGCAGGGGACCGGGTTGGCCGGGACGCCGGTCCCGCGGAGCGTAGCGCCGTTCTCGGTCATCGCAGAGACCGCCTTCCCTGTGTGGCCGTTGCGCGATTGTGCGTGCTCGCACCTCAATGTAGTCAACCGCATCGCCGCGTCACCAGCACGTGCGGCCGGCGATAAGGCCCAACGACCCTGGTGTGCGGCGATTTCGCCGGCCTACAGTGCGTAAAGTGGGAGCAATGCCAAACCCGGGGGGATCTCGATGTTGATGCGGCTGGCTATCCGGTTCGCCTGCTCACTGATCGGCATCGCGGCCGGGCTGCTGATCTGCGGCGCCGTTCTGACCCAGTTCCATATCTCCGCGGCCGCCGTCGTCGAGGCCACCCTGCTGTTCTGGGTCATCCATATGATCATCCAGCTCATCGCGCTGCGGGTGCTGGTCCATGAGCCGTCAGTAGCGCTGGCCGGGCTGCTCGCGCTGGCCTCGACCATCATTTCCCTGATCATCGTCGCCGCGATCATCCCCGGGCTGACCATTCATCGCCTGTACACGTACGCGCTGGCCACCATCATCATCTGGATCACCACCGCGCTGGCCGACATGATCGGCCGCCGGATCGTGCGGAAGCGGCGGGCGGACCGGAGAGAGGCCGAGACGGTCCGCTGAGACGGCCGGCGTAGCCTTGTCGCCGAGGGCGATTCATCCTGACGCCGGACGTGGGGAGCGCTGCGTAGGCGGTGACAGGCTCATGACGACGGATATTCCGCAGCCTGCCGTGCGGTCCGCGGACCGTGGCGCGGCGACCCGGGCCGCCCTGCTGGGCGCCGCCCGCGAGGTGTTCACCTCGGTGGGCTACGCGCAGGCCGGGGTGACCGAGATCGTCGCCCGGGCCAACGCCAGCGTGGGCAGCCTCTACCACCACTTCACCGGCAAGGCCGATCTGTACGTCACCTTGTTCGAGGATTTCCACGAGAACCAGGCGCGGCGGGCGCGGCAGGCGGTCCGGGCGGCCCGGGCCGCCCAGGAGGCGCGCGGGGACAGCGCCGAGCCCCGCCAGCTGTTCGTCGCGGCGGCCCGGGCCTACCTGGACGGCTGCGTGCAGCAGCGGGAGCTGTCCCGGCTGTTCGTCTGCGGCGACGCGCCGCCCGGCTTCGAGCTGATCATGCGGCAGCGGCTGCGGGACTGGGCCGACCGGAACGCCGACTTCTTCGCCCGCGGCACCGACCCGCTGGATGAGGCGCTGGCCGTGGTGATGACCGGGGCCCTCATGCTGGCCGTGGCCGAGGTGTCGCTGGGCGACGACGCCGGGCACGCCCGGCGGCTGGCCGACGGCGTGCTCTCGGTCATGTCCTCGATCAGCGTGGCGCCGCCGCCCTGAGCCGGGGCGGTCAGCTTCCGGTAGCGTCCGGCGGGCGGGCGGCGGACGCCGCTTCCAGCCGGGCCCGGGCGCCTTCCAGCCACTGCTCACAGATCGCGGCCAGCCGCTCGCCGCGCTCCCACAGGTCGAGGGACTGCTCCAGGGTCAGGCCGCCTGCCTCCAGCTGGCGCACCACCTCGGTGAGCTGATCCCGGGCCTGCTCGTAGCTGAGCGCGGCGGACCCGTCCGCGGCCGGACCGGCCGCCGGGGCAGGCTTGGTGCGGGATTCCTTGGCGCTCACGGCATCAACGTAGCCGGCCCGTAGGCTTATGGTCTGGCGGCGTTGCCGTTGCCGGTGCGGCCCAGCCGGCGGTGCACGACCTGGCGGGCCAGGTCCAGGACGGCGGGGTCGTCGTGCAGGACGAAGTTGGTGTCGGTGGCCAGGATGATCCCGTTCAGCTCGAAGGCGAGCTGGCCCGGGTCCTCGCCTGCGCCCAGTTCGTCCTGCTTGATGGCGGTGGCGGCGAAGCCGCGGAGCAGGTCCACGAACCTGCCCTGGAACGAGGCGACGGCCTCCTTGACCGGGCCCGGGCGGGTGCCCATCTCCAGCGCCGCCCCAGCGAAGAAGCACCCGCCGGGGAAGGTGCGGCGCTCCAGGTGGTCGAAGAACGCCTCGCACACCGCCACCAGCTGGGCCAGGCCGGCCGGGGCGGCCAGGGCGGGCTGTACTACTTCGTCGGCGAAGATCTGCCCGGCTTCTTCCACGGTGGCCAGCTGCAGTTCCTGTTTCGAGCCGAAGTGCGCGTACAGGCCGCTCTTGCTCATGCCGATCGCGGCGGCCAGGTTCCCGATCGACAGGCCCTCTAGCCCGTCCACCGTGGCCAGTGACGCCGCGGCGCGCAGGATCGCGCTACGGGTGCGTTCGCCGTCGGCACGCAGACGGCGCTGGGACCGGGTCCTCGGGCTGGCGGCTTGGTTCATCGTCTTGACAAGATAGCACGACCGGTCGTACTTTCACGTAATACGAACGATCGTGCTAACTAGCCGGAAAGCACCCGCGAGGGCGCGGGCCTCCGGCCGCGGTTGCACTGATCAGAGAGCGGGGGAAGGTATGGCTGGCAAAGCAGTGATCAGTCTCAGCACCGGGCTGGAAGACCCAGAGAAGGTGACCGTGGCCTTCCTGGTCGCGGTGGGCGCGGCCGAATCAGGCCGGCCAACGCTGATGTTCCAGGCCAAGGAAGCCGTCCGGCTCGCACTGAACGGCGTGGGCACGGGCGTCGCCTGCGAGGGCTGCCCGCCATTGGCCGATCTGCTGGCCCGGTACGACAAGGCTGGCGGCGAGTTCATGGTGTGCCCGGTGTGCTTCAACGCCAAGCAACTCGACAAGGTCCAGCTGCTGCCCAACGCGGAACTGGCCGGCAGCGTCCAGCTGTGGGAATGGATCGGGGACGAAGGGGCGACAACCTTCAGTTACTGAAGCCCGCCCGCCGGTTCCGCGGTCAGCGGCGCAGGCTGGTGCAGCTGAACGTAGTGACCAGATTGGTCTTCGTCGTACCCCACTGGTTCTGAGCGGTGACCGTGATCGTCCCGGCCGGGTGGTGCCGGCAGTGCCATAGCCACTTGCCGGCCGTACGTTGCCAGGCTGCGGCCGGCACGAGGACGTGACGGACCGGGTACCGGAAGTCGGTGGCCCAGCCAGTGGCCAGGACGGCTACCAGGGCGGCGACCGCGGCGACGGCCTTGGGACGCGGCCACCACCGGCGCGCGTAGCTGTCGGCCGCCACGATCAGCGCCGCATCCAGCAGCAGGATGGGCACCGTGGCATACCGGGCGCCGTGTTCCACCCTAGGCGTGACCAGGAGACTCGGCCCGCCCCAGGCGATCGCCGAGGTGACCGCGCTGAACACCAGGCCGGTCGCCACGGCGGTCAGCACGAATACCCGGCACCGCCCCGGCTGGGTGACAACCGCCCAGGCCAGAACCACGGGAATTAGGCCGCCCATGAGCACGGTCGCGCCGGCGGGACCAACTGCAGGTACCCGGCGTAGGACTGCAGCAGGTGCCAGGGATGCGCCAGTGCCCACGGCAGGTAGATGCCTGGATCCTCGCCAAACACGCTCTCCCAGGCTGGCCTGCCACTGATCCGGGCCAGCATGACCGCCGCACCGAGGGCGACCACGACGACCTGGACCAGGACGGACAACGCCCAGCTCACCAGGCCACTGCGGGGGCCCGGCCCGGGCGGTGCCGGGAACAGGTCGGCCAGCACGGCGCGGACGCGGTGGCCTGCGGCCGGCGGCAGATGCGTCCTGGCCCGGTGGGGCGTGCGTACCTCAGGCGCGGTCACGGCTGACCCCTGCCAGCCCGGCCCCGATCCCGGTCAGAGCCCAGCCACGAGACCGCCCAGCACCGTCCAGGCGGCCGTCCGGCGCGTAACCCACAGGCCGCACCATAAGACCACATTCTGCCGCCGCGGCCGGCGTTGTGTCCGGCCGCCACGCGCATCCGGCCTTATCGCGCGGCTGGGCCGCGGCCCGCTGGGTCGGCGGCCGGGGAATCGGGCCTGGTCAGGTCTAGGAGACGGGCCTGAGGTGGTGCGCCAGCGGCGGGCCAGCGGGGGTTACGGCCACGCTGGCGGACAGCGCGTTACGGACCGCGGCGGCCACGGTGTGGGCGTAGAGCCGGGCGCCGGATGGCTGCGGGTGCACCTCGTCCGGCCAGAGCAGACTGGTGCGGTGCTCGATGGTGGCGAACCAGTTGGCCAGGAACACGTTGGGGTACTGGCGCGCGGCCGTGTCGATGAGCCGGTTGTCCGCGGCTTCCCAGGACCGTGCCTCATACGTGTTCACCAGGACCAGCTCACGGTTGGGCCCGATGCTGGCCAGCAGCTGGTGCAGCTGGGCGGCAGTGAACGAGCCGTTGGTGCCGAGCGCGAACACCAGGACGTGGCGCAGTCGGCCCGTCCTGGCCAGCTGCTGGACGAGGCCGAGCCCGGCGCTGACCTGGCGGTCCACCTGGGCATCGATGGAGATGCCGCGGAGGGCGTTCTGCAGCTCGGGCGCGGAGGCCACCATCACGGAGTCACCGATCGCGGTGACCTGGGCGCCGGAGACCCGGGCCGAGGCCGACGCCCCAGGCGCCGGCGTTCCAGGGGCCGATGACCCTGGGGCCGGCGTTTCCAGGGGCCGATGACCCTGGGGCCGGCGTGGCCGCGGATTGGCCGGTAGCCGCGGCCGGGGCGGTGGCCGCGGCCGGGGCAGCGGGCGGCTGGGCCATGTCGTGCTGGGTGACCCGGACACCCTGGCTGATCTGCTCGGCCAGCCAGGACGAAGAGTGGGCGTGCAGCACCCCGTAGCCCGCGGTGAACGTCACCGCGGCCGCGGCCAGCACGCCGACGGCCGGGAAGATCTGGGCCGGCGCCCGGTGCACCACCCGCACGGACCTGGTCAGCGCGTGCAGCCGGGAGCGCGCGGTGCCGCGGAACCCATCCTGGATGATCGGCTGTTCGATCCACCGCCAGGACGCGGCGCCCAGCCCGACGGCCAGGGCGGCCTCGGCGGCCCAGATCAGCGGGCCGGGACGGGACTGGGCCCGGGCCAGGAACGCCGTGGTCAGCGCGATGACCGGCCAGTGCCAGAGGTAGATCCCGTAGGACCGGACCCCGATCCAGCGCAGCGGCGGCAGGCCGAGCACCCAGCCGACCAGGCCCGGGCTGGCGGCGGCCAGCACCACGGCCCCCGCGGCCAGCGCGGCGATGAGCAGCCCGGCCGGGTACAGCGCCGGGTCGTCGCCCCGGTAATGACCCATCGCCCAGCCCAGCAGCGCCAGCCCGGCCAGCCCCAGGCCATCGGCCACCCGTGCCTTGTCCGCGGTCAGCGCGCGCAGCCGCTGCAGCGGCCAGCTGAGTGCCAGCGCCGAGCCGATGAGCAGCGCGGACGAGTGCGTGTCGGTGCCGTAGTAGACCCGGGACGGATCCGCGCCGGGCAGGTAGATCGCCGTCGTGGCCAGAGCGGACAGGGCCGCGCACAGCCAGGCGGCGCCAGCCCGGATCCGGCTGCTGCGGCACCGGCTCACCAGCACGATCAGCAGCAGCGGCCAGATCAGGTAGAACTGCTCCTCGATGGCCAGTGACCACAGGTGCTGCAGCGGCGGTGGCGGCCCGAACTGGGTGAAGTACGACTGGTGGTGTAGCGCCTGCCACCAGTTGCTGGAGTAGGTGACCGCGGCCAGCAGGGCGGGCCGCAGCGCGGCCAGCTGGCTGGGCTCGATGATGGCGGTGGCCGCCGTGACCACCACCAGCATGGTGGCCAGGGCGGGCAGCAGCCGGCGTGCCCGGCGGGCCCAGAAGCTGCCCAGCCGGAGCCGGCCATGCTGGCGCCACTGCGCCACGAGCAGATCCGTGATGAGGTACCCGCTCAGCACGAAAAAGACATCTACCCCGACAAATCGGCCCGGAAGCACGGACAATTGCTCATGAAAGGCGATAACGGCGATAACGGCGAGCGCTCGCACCCCATCGAGCCCAGGCAGCCGCGTTGCCGCAGACTTGACCTGCGTGCCGTTACTGGCTTGTTCTGTCACCATTGCGCTGTTCCCCCCGGCTAGCCGCAATGATCAAATCTTCGCCACTGCGCGGCGGGAAGAAGCGCCGAGGTAGGTCATGGGCAGGAACAGATTTGTTAGGCGTCCCGTGTGCTACCCTGCGCCGCCGCCGACGGATTGGCCGCTTCCGCTACCGCGGTCAGCTGATCCTCGGCCAGCCGGATGGTGAGCCGCTCGCCCGGTGCCACCTGGGCCGCGGACCGGACCACGGTGCCATCGGCCTGCTGCACGATGGCGTAGCCGCGGCGCAGCGTGGCCGCGGGCGACAGGGCCAGCAGCCTGGCCCGGGTGTGCGCCAGGCCGTCGTCGGCCCGGTCCAGCATGGCTTCCAGCCGGCGGCGGCCGCGTTCGGCCAGGGCGGAGACCTCTTCCCGGCGGCGCTGCACCTCCCGGGCCGGAGCGGCCAGCGCGGGCCGGGACCGGGTGCTGGCCAGCCAGCTCAGCTCGCGGTCCAGCCGGCCAGCCAGGCAGCGGCGGGCCCGGCCACGCAACTGGCCGATCAGCGCGAGCTGCTCGGCCACGTCGGGGACGACCCGCCGGGCCGCGTCGGTCGGGGTGGACGCGCGGACATCGGCGACCAGGTCGAGCAGTGGCGAGTCCTGCTCATGGCCGATGGCGCTGACCACTGGCGTGCGCACCTCGGCCACCGCCCTGATCAGCGTTTCGTCGGAGAAGGGCAGCAGATCCTCGATCGACCCGCCGCCCCGGGCAACGATGATGACGGCCACGTCCGGATCCGCGTCCAGCCGGTGCAGGGCGTCCACCACTTCAGGCACCGCATAGGTTCCCTGAACGGCGACCTGTTCGACCCGGAATCGCACCGCCGGCCAGCGGCGGGCCGAGTTGCGCAGTACATCCCGTTCCGCCGCGGAATCACGCCCGCAAATCAGGCCAATAGTGCCGGGCAGGAACGGCAGTGGGCGTTTGCGTTCCGGTGCGAACAGCCCTTCCGCGGCCAGGGCGCGGCGCAGCCGTTCCAGCCGGGCCAGCAATTCCCCGATGCCGACGGCGCGGATTTCCACCGCGGCCAGCGAGAACGCACCGCGGTTGGTATTGAAGTCGGGTTTGGCCCAGATGACGACCCGGGCGCCTTCGCCTGGTGGCGGATCGGTCGCGTCCAGCACGGCCCGCGGGCAGATCACCCGGACCGAAACCGCCGCCACCGGATCGCGGAGGGTCAGGAACACCGTGCCACCACGCCTGGTCAGCTCGGCGATCTGGCCCTCCACCCAGACCCGGCCGAGGCGGCTGATCCACTCGCCGGTCAGCCGGAGGATGGTCCGGACCGGGACCGGCGCGTCCGCGGATGTGTCCAGTGCCATGGTGGCGGGCCAGGTCGGGGCGGCTAGCGGTCAGCCGCCCTGCTCCAGCTTGACGATGCGCCGCTCGAACATGGTGACCACGTCGGCCCGGTTCTGGTGTGCCTTCTCATGGTCCAGCAGCGTCCGCACCTGGGTCACGTCCAGCACCCGCAGCCGGGCCCGCAGCGAGGCCACGGTGAGCTGGTCATAGCCGGCCACCGGGAGCGCCACCTCGGCCGCCTCGGCCGCCTCGGCCGCCTCGGCAGGCTCGGCAGACTCGGCAGGCTCGGCGGTGGGGGTCACCTCGGTGGGCGCGGGCGCCGCGGCGAGGATGGGCTCGGCTGGCACCGGCTCCGCGGGCGTGGGCTCGGCCACCTCAGCGGGGGTGGGCACGGCGGGTTCGGCCGGAGTAGGTACGGCCAGGTCGGCGGGCTCCGGCTCGGCAACCTCGGCGGCAGGCGGTGTGCTCGCGGCCGTGCTCAGGTCCGGGTCACCGTCGTGCAGCAGCCGGACATTGCCCGTCTTGTCCAGGCTCCGCCACCGCGAGTCGGCCGGGTCGGTCACCTCCGGCGGGGTAACCGACGAACCCGCCGGGGTTGCCCTGGCCGGCGTGGCCGCGGCCGGGGGAGTGGCCGCTGGGGGCGCCGCGGGCTCGGGCGAGGGGACGGCGGGCGGCTGGGCCGGCTCGTCCGGTGGCGCGGCGAGCTGGGTCCTGACCTTGTCCGCGGCGAGCAGCAACTGGCCGACACCGGCGAACACGGCCCGCAGCGCCTGCCCGGGAAGTTCCTTGATGCGGTCACTGACCTGGGGCAAAGGCATGATGATCGGTCTCCTACGCTGAGTTCCCGGCGTACCGGGCTCGGTTGTGCCCGGCACGCCCGGCTCCATTGGCCTGCGGGCAGCTGTGCAGGCGTGCCAGGTGTTCCGCCCGGCCGCGTCGGTACAGGCTCGTGACAGGCTCAGTCGTACCAGATCCGGCGTGGCCCTGCTACGCGAGCGGGGACGCTCGCCCTATTGAGCACCGGCCCGGATGAGGCGTCCGGCTCGGCAGGGCACCCCGGGCTCGGCCGGGGGCACCCCGGGCTCATCTACCATAGGGGACATGCCCGTGACTACCCGACGAGTACTGCTCGCCAAGCCCCGCGGATACTGCGCGGGCGTTGACCGGGCCGTGCAGGCAGTCGAGATGGCCCTTGAGCGCTACGGAGCCCCCGTCTACGTGCGCAGGCAGATCGTGCACAACACGCACGTGGTCCGGGAATTGGAAGCGCGCGGCGCGATCTTCGTCGACGAGACAGACAGCGTGCCGGAGGGGGCGATGGTCGTTTTCTCCGCGCATGGCGTCTCGCCGGCCGTGCGCGAGGAAGCGCAACGCCGTGGCCTGCGGACCATCGATGCGACCTGCCCACTGGTCACCAAGGTGCACAACGAGGCCAGACGCTTCGCCGCCCAGGACTACGACATCCTGCTCATCGGGCACCAGAATCACGAAGAAGTCGAAGGCACCACAGGCGAGGCCCCGGCTCGCATTCACCTGGTGGACGGCCCGGACGGCGGCGCCGACGTGCAGGTCCGCGACCCGGCCAAGGTGGCCTGGCTGTCCCAGACCACGCTGTCCGTGGACGAGACCATCCAGACCGTGGCCGCGCTGCGGGAACGCTTCCCGCAGCTGATCGACCCGCCCAGCGATGACATCTGCTACGCCACGCAGAACCGGCAGGCCGCGGTCAAGCAGATCGCCAAGGAAGCGGACCTGGTCATCGTGGTCGGCTCGGACAACTCGTCCAACTCGGTCCGGCTGGTCGAGGTCGCCCTGGAAGCCGGTGCCCGGGCCGCCTACCTGGTCGACGACGCCTCGAACATGGATGAGCAATGGCTGGACGGTGCCAGCACGGTCGGCGTGACCAGCGGCGCCTCGGTTCCCGAGGTGCTCGTCAACGGTGTGCTGGCGCGGCTGGCCGAGCTCGGTTATGGCACCGTGGAAGAGGTTGAGGCGGTAGAGGAGCGGCTGGTGTTCCAGCTGCCCCCGGAACTGCGCCGCGCCCCTCGCTGACCGGGGCGGCTCAGCGGTAACGCTTGCCGGCGGGCTGATACCCGCCTACGGTGGCGGTGTTGTCCGCCTCCCCGGCATCGGCCGGCCGCGGCCGGGCCAGCTCTGGGCGCAGGTCCCGGCGCAGCTCGGCGACGCAGCGCGGCAGGCCGCGGAACCACGCGATGATCAGGGACAGCACGACCCCGATGAACAGCCAGGGCGCGACGTTGGCCAGGGTCAGCGCGGTGCCCTCCACCGTGGACAGCACCTCGTTGCCCGCCGCGGTGAGCGCCTTGACGCAGATCAGCACGATGAAGAACAGCAACGGCGGGCTGACCGCGACGGTCAGCAGGTCGCGCTGCTTGGTGTACCAGGCGGCTGCGGCGCTGCCGATCAGGAAGCTCGCGTCGGCCAGCGGGCTCCAGTGCAGCCAGTCGGCCGCCAGCACGCCGACGAAGAACACCAGCAGCATGCCCGCGATGGCGCCGCGCCCGGTGAGCCGCGGCCCGCGCCGCTGACCAGCGGTCCCGCCCCGGGCCCAGTCCGGCGGCGCTGGGTCGCTGCCCGCTGGGTCACCGGCCATCAGATCCGGGTTCGCGGCGGCCGTCCCGATCCAGCCGGCCGCGGAGTCATCGCCCGGCCCGGCCGGGTTTGGCTCCGCCCAGGACGATCCAGGCTGGGCTGGAGTCCAGGATGTTTCGTGCCGTGGCTGAGACACCCCGCCCTCCTCCCCGCTCGGCGCCAGACCGGCATACGGCGCCCTCGTCACGCTACCCGCGGGTCCGGCGGATCGGGCCGAAGACACGCCAGCGCAGGCCATCCCTGGTTCAGGCGGCCGGCTCAATCTGCGGGGCCAGCCGGTTGAGCAGCCAGTTCGCCACCGCGATCAGCAGCCAGAAGTAGGTCGCGAGGTTGGTGGAGTAGAACGCAATGGGGATGGACAGCAGGAACACGATCGGGGCGACCATCAACCGCAGCGTCACGGTCTTCCGCAGCACCGGTGGGGTGCTGTCGGTCAGCAGGTGGTTGCTGCTCGCGTACAGCCAGATGGCCAGCTCGGCCAGGCCGGCCGCAGCTATGCACCCCGCGTAGAAGACCGTGGACGCCCACGGCGACGTTCCGCTGGTGTGCTCGAACAGCAGCCCGGTCGGGAACGGCAGGAACGCGATGACGCCGAGGAACAGCAGGTTGAGGGCGATCAGGCGGCGGTCGAACGCACTGATGTACCGGCTGATCGAGTGGTGGCCCATCCAGAACACCCCGATCACCACGAAACTGATCGCGAAGCTGAGGATGTTCTCCTTGGCCTTCACGATCTCCTTCGCCGGGTTGTCCGTGAAACCCGGGACGCGGATGTCGAGCACCAGCAGGGTGATGGCGATGGCGAAGATGGCGTCGCTGAGGAACAGGACCCGGTCGTACTCCAGGTGACCGGCCCTGGACAACGGGTCGATCTGGGGCGGCGACTCGGCGGGCGGCTCGGTCTGCTCGTTGTCGGATGACACCCGGCTATTATCCGGTGATCTCGGTCCGCTCCGGCATGCTTAGGGTGCTGGTGCTTTCGCCAGTCAGTTCCGGGGCGGACAATGCCCGGGTGGTCGCCTCGACCAGGCCGGGCGGGTCGAGGTCGGCGTCCACCACACCGAGCTGGTTCAGCCGCCGCGCGCTGACCAGCACAGCGGACTCCAGCCCGCTGACCGCGTGGTTGTACGCGGCGACCGCATTGGTCAGCGCCTTGCCCACCTTGTCCACCTGGCCGCCCAGCCGCCCGATCCGCTCGTACAGCTCGCGGCCCAGGTCGAACACGGCCCGCGCGTTCTCCGACAGGGCGGCCTGCTGCCAGGCGTACTGGGCCGTGCGCAGCAGGCTGACCAGGGTGGTCGGCGTGGCGATGTGCACCTTCCGGGACACCGCGTACTCCAGCAGGCCCGCGTCGTAGTCCAGCGCCGGGGCCAGAAACGCCTCCCCCGGGATGAACAGCACGACGAACTCGGGTGCCGGGCTGAGGACCGACCAGTACGCCTTGGCCGCCAGGCCGTCCACATGATCGCGCAGGTGCCGGGCGTGCGCCCGCAACCGGGCTTCCCGGACATCCGGGTCAGTCGTCTCGGCCGCCTCCAGATACGCGGCCAGGGACACTTTCGAGTCCACCACGATGTTCTTGCCACCGGCCAGCCTGATCACCATGTCTGGCCGTTGCAGACCATGGTCGGAAGCGACGCTGACCTGTTCCTCGAAATCGCACCGTGCGCTCATCCCAGAGAGCTCGACCACCCGGCGCAGCTGCATCTCACCCCAGCGGCCGCGGGCCTCGGGCCGGCGCAGCGCGGTCACCAGCGCCTGGGTCTGCGCGCGTAGCTCGTCCGAGCTGCGCCGGGCGATCGTCACCTGCTCGGCCAGCGCGGCGTGCGACCGGTGCCGGTCCGCGTCCGACTCGCGGAGCTGGGCCTCCAGCCGGTCCAGCGTTTCACGGAGCGGGCCGACCAGGTGGTCCACGGCCGCGCGCCGGGCCTCCAGTTCGCCCGCCGCGGCCGCGTTGGCCGCGTTCAGCCGGCCCTCGGCCATCTCGATGAAGCGCCGGGCGCTGGCGTCCAGCGCCTGCGCCGACAGGGCTTCGAACTGCTGGCCGAGCTGGCCGTCGGTCAGCGCAGCGCGGTCCAGCGCGGCCCGGGCCCGCTCCTCGGCCGCCCGGACCTGGCCGGTCAGCTCGGCCGCGGCGGCGGCCTGGCGGCTGCGCGCGTACAGGAAGCCAAGCGCCGCACCGATGGCCAGGCCCAGCAGCAGCCCGGCGAACACCGAGATCGCGTTCATGCCTGGCATGTTCGCAGCGGGTGCCGACAGAACCGGGTAGCCGCGCGGACGGCCTAGACTCGCGGGGTGAGTCTCTCGATCGGCATCGTCGGCCTGCCCAACGTCGGCAAGTCCACCCTGTTTAACGCGCTGACCAGGGCCAGCGCGCTGGCCTCGAACTACCCGTTCGCCACCATCGAGCCGAACGTGGGCGTGGTCGGCATCCCCGACCCGCGGCTGGCGGTGCTGGCCCAGATGTTCGACTCGGCCAAGATCGTGCCCGCTACCGCCCGCTTCGTGGACATCGCCGGCCTGGTCCGCGGCGCGTCGCAGGGTCAGGGGCTGGGCAACCAGTTCCTCGCGCACATCCGCGAGACGGACGCGATCGTGCAGGTCGTGCGCGTGTTCACCGACCCGGACGTGAGCCACGTGGACGGCGACGTGTCGCCCAGCCGGGACATCGACACGGTCGCCACCGAGCTCATCCTGGCCGACCTGCAGACGCTGGACAAGGCCGTGCCCCGGCTGGCCAAGGAATCCCGCTTCGCGAAGGACGCCGAACGCCAGCGGATGGCCGAGGCCGCCGCCCGCGCGCAGCAGTTGCTGGACGGTGGGACCACGTTGTACGCCGGGGCTCCCGCCGCTGGCATCGATCTGGCTGACCTGCGTGAACTGCACCTGCTGACGGCCAAGCCGTTCGTCTACGTGTTCAACATGGACGAGGGCGAGCTGGCCGACGAGGGGCTGCGGGCCAAGCTGGCCGCCCAGGTCGCCCCGGCCGAGACCGTCTTCCTCGACGTCAAGACCGAGGCCGAGCTGGCCGAGCTCCCCGAGGACGAGGTCGCCGAGATGGCCACTGAGCTGGGCATGGGGGAGCCCGGGCTGAACCGGCTGGCGCAGGCCGGCTTCGCCGCGCTCGGCCTGCAGACGTTCCTGACCGCGGGGCCCAAGGAGACCCGCGCCTGGGAGATCCCGGCCGGCGCGACCGCACCGGAGGCGGCCGGGGTGATCCACACCGACTTCCAGCGCGGCTTCATCAAGGCGGAGATCGTCGCCTACGACGACCTGGTCGCGGCCGGCTCGCTGGCCGCCGCCCGGGCCGCGGGCAAGGTCCGGATGGAAGGCAAGGACTACGTCATGCGCGACGGCGACGTAGTCGAGTTCCGCCACAGCTAACCATGACGATCCGCGAGAACCTCGACATCATCCAGCTCACTAATCCGGGTGAGGCCGATCCGGTGGTGAGACAGGAGCTGACCGCATGCTGGATAGCGGTCACGAACGCCGGCGGCGCGGCGGGATTCCCGTTTCCCCCGGTTGACGCTAGTCAGGTCCGTCCGGCCGTCGATGCCCTTGCGTCCTGCCTCGACCCCAGCCAAAACCGGATACTGCTTGCCCGCGTCGGCGGCGCCCTCGCAGGGTGGGTGGCCCTCAGCCGCGATCCCAGCCCGCTCATCGCGCACTGGGGTGTTGTCAGCCACTTGCAGACGCAGCTCACGCACAGGAACGAGGGCATCGGGTCGGCCCTGATGCATCGACTCCGGGACGTTGCCCGCGACGAGATGGGCTTGGAGCAGCTCCACCTGGCAGTCCGCGGCGGAATGGGACTCGAAGACTTTTACTCTCGGCTCGGCTGGCGGATAACAGGCCGCTGGCCTGGCAAGCTCCGGCTTGCTCCGGACGACACCAGAGACGAGATCTTGATGATCCTCACGCCACTGTGACCATCGGGAACGCCGGGTGAGCTCGCCACGCCTGAGTGAGTCTGAGGAGCCCGCGGGCATAACCGTGACTCGGTCGAGTTCCGCTTCAACGTCTAAACCGCCACCCGGGCGCGTGCGGGCCTCGCTGGCTCAGCCGGAGGCGGCACGCCTTGGGGGCACGGGACGGGTACGCGCCCAGTGACCCTGCCGGGTACCAGCGCGCTGACGCTGACACAATGCCAGCATGTCGGTAGTGCCCGTTCTGGACACCTTGGAGACAGATCGCCTCATCCTTCGGCATCGCAGAGTGGACGAGGCCGCCATCTATCGCCAGTTGTGGACTGAGCGGGATCCCCGGGTGCCGCCGCATCGGCGGATAAGTCCCGGGGGCCGACCTACCGACGAGGACATCGCCGCGCAGATACGCGCAGCGCGTGCGGAGCCGGGGCCAGGGATTCTGGCGGTGGAGCGGAAGGGCACGGCCGACGTCATCGGGTATTGCGGGCTGATCTTTCATGGGAACGGATCGCCCGGCGAGCCTGAGTTGGCCTACGAGTTGCTGCGTGTGGCTCACGGCTGCGGTTACGCCACGGAGGCAGGCCGGGCCGTGGTCACCTGGGTGCGGGAAGCGGGCTACGGGCGGCTGTGGGCAGGAGTCCGGGACTGGAACGTCGCGTCGCGACGGGTCCTGGCGAAGCTCGGGTTCCGCGAAACGGGACGGGTGGAGCGGGACACTGTGCACGGCGACAGCCTGCTAACCGTACGAGAGTTTTGAACGATGCCCGGTCGAGTTCCGCTCCAACGTGTAGTCGTATTCCGTTCTGACACCCGGGAGCCATCGGCTGGCGACTGCCCGGACCGCTCAAGATATGGCATCATTGGGAGCATCAGATGATGCTAATTTAGATGCGGAGGCCTCGATGAGGACTACGGTGACCATCGATGACGAGCTCTTGGCTCGCGCGACCGAATTGACGGGTATCACGGAGAGGTCCGCGCTCTTGCGCGACGGGCTGGAAACCTTGATCCGTGTGGAGAGCGCCAAGCGTCTGGCGGCCCTGGGCGGCTCGGACAGCGGTGCAACCGCGGCGCCGCGTCGGCGGGACGGCGCCAGGTGATCCTGGTCGACACTTCGATCTGGATCGACCACTTCCATGCCGCTGAGCCTTCACTCGTTGCGTTCCTCCGTGACGACCAGGTCGGATGTCATCGTGCTGTGATCGAGGAACTGGCGCTCGGGTCAATCAAGCAACGCGACCGTGTGCTGGCCCTCCTTGAGAGCCTCCGGGGGTTCCCGGTCCTGACGCATCAGGAAGTGATGGCGCTGGTGGATGGGCGTCAGCTCTGGGGGCGTGGACTGAGTGCGGTGGATGTACACCTGCTCGGCTCCGTCATGCTGGTCGGCGGAGCACGGCTGTGGACGCGTGACAAGCGGTTGCTTGCGGCATGTCGGGACGGTGGAGCCGCCTACGTCGAAGAGCCTTGAGGTACGTCGGGTGCGACGGCGCCGCACATACTTATCGGTGACGGAACGTTGTGGAGTCCGCTTCAACGTCTGAGAGCGACAGGAGTTCCGGGTGTCGCGCCGTCTTCGCCAGGGGCCCACGCCACGCCTGCCTGAGCCGACCGGCCCGCGCCCGGTCGGCACCGCGTCTTTGCACCTGACAGATACGTCCCGTGCCGACCCCTGGGCCGCGGGGGTCACCGCACGAGAGCTGATGGTCTCACTGTGGTATCCAGCGGTGCCGTCGGACGGGCCGCGAGCCCAGTACATGACGCCAGCGGAGTCCGAACTCCAGCTCACAAGCAGGGGCATCACCGGGCCGCGGCCGGACGTGCTCAGCACGACCCGGACCAATGCGGCCGTCGGCGCCACGCCGGGAGGGACCCACCGCAGCCACCCCCTTGTCGTGCTCTCGCCCGGCTTCACCAACTCCCGCAGCGCGCTCACGGCCCTAGCTGAGGACCTAGCCAGCCACGGCTACGTCGTGGTCGGAATTGATCACACCTACGAGAGTTACGGCACGGCGTTTCCCGACGATCACGTCACCACCTGCCTGGCCCGCGAGGCGCGCCAGCGAGACAGCGGGTTCATGGAGAAGGTAGTGGGCGGCCGGGCAGCGGATGTCTCCTTCGTGCTCAGCGAGCTGACCGGCGCGCACCCGGCATGGCCGGGCACCACCCTGATCGACCCGTCCCGGATGGCGATGGCCGGCCACTCTCTCGGCGGCGCCGCCACCATCGCCGCCATGCTGGCTGACCCCCGCATCCGGGCCGGCGTCGACATGGACGGCTCGACTGTCGCCGAGATCCCGGCTGAGGGTCTGTCCCGGCCGTTTCTCTTCCTGGGCAAGCAAGCCAACTACACCCCGGGCAGCGGAGGCGACGTGCCTGCCGGGACGCTGGCCTGGAAGCGCCTGAGAGGCGCCGTGACCACCTGGGAGCGGGACTGGGCACGCATGACCGGCTGGAAGCGGTGGCTCGTGGTGGCCGGCGCGGTGCACGCCTCCTTCACCGACCTGGCGCTGCTGGCCGAGCAGATCGGTATCGACATCGAGGCCGGGCTGTCCGGAGCCCGGTCCCTGGACATCACCCGCGCCTACGTCCGGGCCTTCTTCGACCAGCACCTGCTCGGCGAGCCACAAGCCCTGCTGGACCAGCCGTCACCGCACTACCCCGAGGTCACATTCTGTTTCCCAGACCCTGCAGCCTAGTTCCGCCCGGCCCGGTCATCACGAACTGATGAGGTGGGTGAGATCCGCTGAGCGGGGCTCCTGCTCACAAAGAGCCGACCCACGCTGGGACCGACGCGCCCGGCCGCACCTCAAAGGTGCCCGTTAGCCGCTTGGTCACGCCCTTGGCGTTGACGTACTCGTAGATCAAGTGCGCGAAGTAGACCAGGCCTTTGCGCGTGCGTGGGGTGGTGGCCCACACGGTGACGTTGTGTACGTTCCCCTTGCAACTTGATGTCGGGACACACCAGAACAGATCTAGCTTGCCGGTGGCCTTGCCGCTGCTGGACGTCCACCGGGACCAGGTCAGGCGGTAGGCGTACGGCGATCCGCCCTGGCCAACCACGATGTGCGCGGGCCGCTTCACCATGCCGGACCACCCGGTGACGTTGTACGCCTGGATCTTGGGCAGGGTTGTCGCTGCTGGCGCGGCGGTCAGCGCGAGCAAGCTAGCCAGCAGGCCAGCGAGTGCGGCGGCGGACACACGGACTAGGTATCTCATCGTTCCCCTCCAGTTAGCTGTGGATGGCTGGCGGGGAGGGGGCCGTCAGGGTCATCCCAACGTGTTTGGGACTCCGTGTGGCTGGATTAGGTTTACCGCCACTTCACGCAGGAGGGCGGCATGCTGGTGGCGTGACTCTGAACTGGTTCGCACGGCCGGCGGCGCGGGACTGGAGATGCGCGCCAGTGCCGGGCGAGGCGCGGGACTTTCACCGGGGGCTGCCGGGCTTCGCGGCCACGCCGCTGACCGAACTGCCAGAGCTGGCGGCCGAGCTCGGGGTGGGCCGGGTGTTCGTCAAGGACGAGTCGTCCCGGCTGGGGCTGCCCGCGTTCAAGGTGCTGGGTGCGTCCTGGGCGGTGCGCCGGGCGCTGGCCAGCCGGACAGCGGCGGCCCAGCATAAGGTCACCCTGGTCACGGCCACCGACGGCAACCATGGCCGGGCGGTGGCCCGGGTGGCCCGGCTGCTCGGCCAGCGCGCCCATGTGCGCGTCCCGGACGGCGTCCATCCCGCGGCCGTGGCCGCCATCGCCGCGGAAGGCGCGCAGGTCACCCGGGTCACCGGGGGCTATGACGAGGCGGTGCGCCAAGCCGCCGCGGCGGCCGCCGGTCCGGCCACCCTGCTGATCCAGGACACCGCCTGGCCCGGCTACGAGCAGATCCCGGGCTGGATCGTCGAAGGCTACGGCACGCTGTGCGCGGAGATCGACGAGCAGCTGGCGGCGGCTGGAGCCGGGCCGCCTGATCTGGTCGGCGTCCCGGTGGGCGTGGGCTCGCTGGCCCAGGCCGTGGTCACGCACTACCGCAGCCGCACCCGCCCGGCCGGGACCGCTCCGGCGGTACTGGCGGTGGAACCCGAAGCCGCCTCCTGGGTCGTGCTGAGCCTCAGCCGGGGCGAGCCGGTCAGCGAGCCCACTGGCGCGACCATCATGGCCGGGCTGAACTGCGGCACGCCGTCCAGCCTGGCCTGGCCCTGCCTGCGCGCCGGGCTGGACGCGGCGGTCACCGTCACCGACGCGGAGAGCGCGCGGGCGGCCGCCGACCTGGCCGCCGCTGGAGTCCCCGCCGGCCCGTGCGGCGCCGCCCCGCTGGCCGGCCTGCGCGCCGCGCTCACTGGTGTCGGAGCCGCCCACCACCGCCACGCGCTGGGCCTGGGCCCCGAGGCAACGGTGGTGCTGCTCAGCACCGAGGGTAGCGCCGCCAACCCGCACGTCCCGCCCGGCGGCTGAGCCGGGGTCAGAGACTGGCCAGCAGCCCGCTGATCTGGTCGTCCAGGGAGCGGGCCGCGGTCAGCCGGTTGTCGATCTCGGTGTGCGGCGCGGTGGGCGCGGCGTCCAGCCGCATCCGGGCGGTGAACTGATCGAAGCCGGCCAGCTTGCCGGAATCGCGCGCGGACTCCCGCGCCATCAGCCGGTGCCGCAGGGTGGCCGCGTCGGACCGGACCCAGACCAGCCGCACGGTCCCGCCGCCTAGTTCCGCGGACCAGCTGGCCCACCGCTGGGCATCGTGGATCTGCTGGGTGAACGGGGCGGACAGCAGCACCGGGCAGCCGTGCGAACGGATCTCCCGGGCGGTGGCCGTCATCCCGGCGTACTCGTGCACCTTGACGTGCTCGTCGTACCACGGGCCCTCGCGCTCACCGGCGGCCCGCCCGGCCGCGGCCAGCGTGGCGGCGACGAACGACCCGTACATGGTGTCCTTGTCCAGCAGGGCCGGGGCCGGCGTCAGCCCGGCCAGCAGCCGCTGCGCCACCGTGCTCTTCCCGGACCCGGGCGGCCCGGCCACCACCCAGGCCGCAGCGCAGGCATCCATGCGCCCGAGGATAGAAGCGCACCCGCTCAGGGGGCCGGGCAGGTGGCCGCGAGCCGGCGGCCGCCCTGTATCCCGTGCACGACCGCGACCTGTTTTTGCGTACCGAACGCCAGCCACCGCCCGGTCAGCCTGACCGGCGCGCCGCCGTCCGGATGCACGGTCAGCTGGGCGGTCACCCAGCCGGATGACTGATCCCAGACGGCGCGGCCGTCGATAGTGGCGTTGCTGACCCAGCGCACGCCGTGCAGCGTGATGCGCAGGTCGGTGCCGCCGGCGAAGGAGACCCGGCCGCCGCGCAGGCCCAGGTCATGATCGTCGCTGAGCAGCGGCCAGCGGCTCACTTCATCGCCCACGCTGGCCAGTGCGACCGTAGCGGCGCGGAGCGCCTGGCGGCCGGCCCGGTTGCCGGGCAGCGGGCTGGCCGGGACCGCGTCCCGCAACCGCTGCGGGTAGCTGCCGACGGTGTGGATCGGCGCCACCTTCCCGGCGCATGAGGTGTTCTCCTGGCGAAGGTTGCCGGGATCGCGGACGAAGCGCTGGTAGATCGACATCGCGCAGGCACTGTTGCCGTCCTGCTCGGTGACGTGCGTCAGGTTGGCCAGCGTGACCAGCCGGGCCGACGGGCCCATCTGCCGGGCGACCAGGGTGGCGCCGTCCAGCCGGGGGGTGAGCGAGTCGAGGCTCCCGGACAGGATGAGCACCGGCAGCCGGGCCGGGACGAGCGGTGGTCGCCGGGTGATCGGCGGCACCAGCCGGGCCGGCGTGGGCCAGTCCAGGCAGCCGCTGTACGCCTCGGTGTACTGGTCCATTGAGGTCCACTGGGTCGCGCTGAACGGGGCGAACGTCTGGGCGGGCTCGCGGCGCAGCGCGGCGTGGTACTGCCGGTGCCGCACCGCGGCCGGCGCGGACCGGCCGAAGAGCTGCACGTAGTCGGTGCACCCCACGGCGAAGTACAGCCCGTCGCTGAACCCGGGCAGCGGCTCGTTGGTGTCGTCGTACCCCAGCGACAGGGCGGCCAGCCGGAGCAGCGGGGCCGCGTCGTCACGGCGCAGCAGCGCCCGGCCGGCCGCGTCCAGGTCCTGGTAGACGACCGGGTCGAAGCCCGCGTTGTTGACCAGGTTGACCAGGGTCAGCGGGGTCACGGTGAGCCGGCCGCGGGTCCCGTCGGCCGTGGTGGTCGCACCGCTGACCGGCGACCGGGCCAGCCGCCGCAGCAGCGCCCCGATCCGGGCCCAGGCCCGCCCGCCGCGGGTGGCGGCCGCGCAGGCTGCCGAGCGCTGGCAGGCCTGCGCGAAGGCGCGCCGCGCCGTGACGACCGTGGTGGTGTACCAGGGATCGAGGTCGAGTACCTGATAGGTGGAGTCCAGCGTGACCGACCTGAGCAGCCCGGGATACCGCGACGCGAACACCTGGGCGAACCAGCTGCCGTACGAATCCCCGTACAGATCTACCCGGCCCAGCCGCAGGGCGCGCAGCACCCGGGCCACGTCCCGTGCCGAGTACGCGCTGTTGAACAGGTCGGAGGCGTGCACCCAGCCGCCGCCCCGGTAGCGCCAGGTGTGGTTCAGCTGTGCGCCGCACGCCGCCACCAGCTGGTTGAAGTGCCGGCCATACTGCCGGGCGCCGGCCCGCTCCAGCCCGCGGCAGTTCAGCGGGGTGGACGTGCCGGTGCCGCGCAGGTCGACCAGCAGCAGGTTGCGGGTGGCGCGCAACGGGCCGGTCATGGCCAGGTACTCCGGTTCCGAGCCGGTGGAGGCGTAGCCCGGGCCGCCCTCGACGGCGAGGACCGTGCCCGCCGGGCGATGCCTGGCGGGCAGCCAGCGGAAGCCCAGCTGGATCCGGGGACTGGCCGCCGATGAGTAGTCCAGCGGCACGGCCAGGCGGCCGCAGAAGGTGACCGGTTTGGCCGCGCATCGGCGCAGCGTGATGGCGCCCACGCGGAGCCGGGACGGCGGGGCCACCGCGGCCGCGGCGGGACTCGCGGCGGGCGCGGCCATTGTCAGCAGCGCGGTGGCGATCGCGGCCGTAACGGCGCCGGCGGTCCGCGATATGACCGGCCGCAAGGCGCTCATCTGGTGATCGTATCGGCCGGTCCCACCAGGCGCTATGGTCAATTGCACCCGCCCGGTCACAGCAACAAGATCGGCCCGCCACGGCACGCGAGGACGCGGAAGACACGTACGGCGCGGTCCTGGATACGGTCAACGAGGCTCGCTACGCTTCTCTCGCGTTGGCTCAGCGGAGTCTCTGAAGCGGTTCTGACAAAGCTACATATCGCCATAAGCCCAGGTCAGAGCGCGCGTGAAGAGCAATCGTGCGGTTCGTGCCAGGCTCAATCACCCTGCCTTTGCCAGTAGGGTTTGCCAGCGATTGGCACAAGACACTGTCCTGTGAGCGGATCGTGACGCAGAATAGTCCAGGACGGGATTGCAAAGCACCGCACTCTTTGCTGCGCGTGCGGCGGAGCGAGCGGAGGTGCGATGGTTCGCCGGTCAACCGCTGAACGCAGTCCGCATTCGGTCGAGCACGACCTGGGCTACGAAGCAGAGACCGAGTACTCGCAACCTGACGCAATCGGCCGCAGCCGTCCGACCCGGAGCTGGCGAGGTGGCGGCGGACGCTGGCTGATCTGGGTGTTCCGCGGCATCGCCTGGGCTGTCTTGCTGATCATCGGCTATCGCGGGGTGCTGGCCATCGTGACCGGTGAAACGCAATCGGGGACCGCGGCCGCACCGGCTACTTCCGGTAGTCCGTCTTCATCGTTCCCGGTTACTCAGGCGGACGCCTACGCCTTGCAGTTTGGTCAGGTCTACTTGAATTACAGTCCGCACGATGCGGCCCAGAGAGCTAGCGAACTAAGTACTTTTCTGCCTTCTGGTTCCGATCCGCAACTGGGCTGGAATGGAACGGGTACATCGCAATTGCAGTCCGCGGTGGTGGCAAGCACGGACGTGCGGGATGCGCACCACGCGGTGGTGACGCTGCTGGCCCGGGTCAACGGGCAGCTGATGCAACTGGGCGTGCCGGTCTACGCATCTTCGGGAAACCTGGCCGTCTCCGGCTCGCCCGCCTGGCTGCCCGCCCCGGCCCGGGCCAGCGTGCCCACGGCCACGCCGCCGAGCACCGACTCCGCGCTGCAGGCCACCCTGATGAACCAGCTGCCGGCGTTCTTCCAGGCCTACGCCAGCGGCAACCAGGTGACGCTGGCCCGGTTCCTGGCCAGCGGTAGCTCGGTCTCCGGGCTGAACGGGGCAGTGACCTACCACTCGATCACCAGCCTCACCGTGCCCACCGGAGGCAACACCCGCCATATCATTGCCACAGTCACCTGGAGTGTCCCGGATCGCAACGCCAACGGCCAGGTCACTAACGCGGCTCCGGCTCAGTTGCAGATGAGCTACGCGATGACTGTCGTGGAAAGCAATGGCACCTGGTACGTGAGTGACATCAGCACGTCCACCGCGCCGCCGGAGTCGCCATGACCCGACTTCGATGGCCACCCGCAACTGCCCGGCCAGGCGCGATCCCCCATAACCCGGAGTAGACCGATGTCGAACCACTCGCTTATCCTCGCGGCCTCCTCGACGATCAGCACCTCGGGTCTGGTCAGCTACCTACAGGGCCTATTCGGGCCGTTGTTCCTCGGCATCGTCGGCATCGTGGCTCTGTTCTTCTTGTTCACCAGGGAAATCATCCGCTTCGTGCAGTTCCTCGTGCTCGCCGTCGCGATCGCGGTGATCTTCTACACGCCGAGCATCGTGCAGACCCTGGCCACAGGGATCGCGAACGCGCTCGGCGTCCACTGATCTCCGCCCCGGCCGGAAGGAGAGCACCTGGTGGATCTGCCCACCTATACCAGCATCTGGCGGATTGAGAAACGGCTGTACAAGCTGTACGATTTCAGGCTGCCTATGCCGGTACCGGTAGGCCAGATCGCTGTATTTGCCGCGATCACCGTGCCCTACGTAATCATCCTCACGGTGCTCGGCCTGCCGTTCAGCCACACGCTGTTCTGGCTGTATGTGCTGCCCCCGGGAGTGCTCACCTGGCTGGCCACCCGGCCGGTGCTGGAAAGCAAACGGCTACCTGAACTGGTCATTTCCCAGGTTCGGTACCTGGGCGAGCCAGCCACCTGGTGCCGGATGAACCCACTGGCGGAGAAGGACGAAATCGTCGTTGTCGGCCGGGTCTGGCGCCGGACGGAAGAGGAGAAGCCGGCCGAGGCGCCCGCTCCGGTACCCGCCAGGCGGCCCACGCCGGTCCGGGCCCGGCCCGCCCCCGCCGCCGTTCCGGCCCGCGCCGCGACGCCCCGGCGCGCGGCTACCACTCAGGCCGCCGCTCAAGCCGCCGCCCGGGCCGTGGCCCCGGCGCGTCCGGTGGCCCGGCCGGGCCAGACCGGGCGGCCAATGCCAGCGCGGCCCGTCGCCCCGTCCCGGGTGCCCGGCCTGCCGCGGATTCCGGTGACCGGCCAGCAGGTGCCGGCGCAGGCGGCGGGCCTGCCGTCGGCCCAGCTGTCCCGGCCGGTCGCATTCGGGCAGCCGGCCGAGCCAGCGGTCCAGCCCGGCTGGGGCGCCCCCGCTGGCGCAGATGCCCCGAATGGCGCAAACACCCCGGCAGTCACCCCATCGGCTCCGGCGGCACAGCCCGTCTCACTGGCTCGGCCCGTCCCGGTAACCGAACATCAGCCCGTCCCGGTCGCCGAACAAGGGCTACCACTGGCGCCGCCCGCTCAGGCCAGGCCGGACAGTCCGGTCGCCACCCCGGGCCACGCGGCTCCCGGCCACGCTGCCCCGGCGCGCCCGCCACGGTGGCCAGGAACGGCCGACCAGCCTGGTCTGCTGGTGCCGCCGCCACCCGTCGTCCCGGCCGCCCGGCCCGCACCAGCCGAGCACTCCGAGCCGCCCAAACTGCCCGGACCGAGCAGACCGGCCAGCCTGGCTGACCCGGCCAGCCCAGCCCGCGCGCCCGGTAGCCCGGCTTGGCCGGCCAGTCCGGCGCAGCCGTCGGGGCCGGTCGGCGAGCCCGGCCCGGTCAGGCCCGAGCCCCCGGCCGGCCAGCCCGCACCGGCCAGCCCGGTGGCTCACCCCGCGTCGGCTAGCGCCGAGGCGGCCCCTACGCCGCGGACTGGGCCGCCGGAGATCGCGCATGACGAACGGCGCGCCCCGCCGCCCCGGCCCGCCGCGCACACCCCAGCCGAAGCCGTCGCTCAGACGCCAACCGAGCCGGTCCCGCAGGCGCAGTCCGAGGCGGTCCCGTCGCTGCCAGCCGAGGCCGTCGCGTACGGCCTGGCCGAAGCCGCCGCGGCGCACGCCCCGTCCGAAGCTGCCGCTCCCGTATCAGCCGAGGCTGCTGCGCAGGCGGCGGCCGAGCCGGTCCCGCACGTGCCAGCCCAGACCCCCGCGCAGGCCGCGCCATTCGCCACCCCCGAGGCGTCGCTGGACCCGCCGGAGGCACCCCCTGCTGCCCCAGCCGAACGCCCCCAGCCAGCCGAACCAGCCGGGTACACCGAGCCAGCCGAACCAGTGGCACCGCCGGCCGAGCCAGCCCTGCCCAGCTCGCCCATCGTGGTGGTCCGGGGTGGCACCGGCACCCGCCCGGCAGCTGTCGAGCGGGCCCTCGGTGCCCCGGGCCAGCAGCGCGCCGGGACCAGCTGGCGGGAGCACGTCCGGGTGGTGCCGGGCGGGCATGGGCCGGGACGGCCGGACATGGAGCGGCGGGACCGGGCCCGGGTGCTGCTGCCGATCCGCGGCCCCCGGCTGATCGTGGTGCTTGGCTGCACGGTGGGCGCCGGCCAGACCGTGACCGCGCTGATGCTCGCGGACGTGCTGGCCAGCCTGCGCACCGAACCAGTAGCCGCGCTGGACCTCAACCCCGGCCAGACCTCACTGACCGAGCTGGCGGGCACCAGCCCGGCCGCCACCGCGCGCGGCCTGCTCGCGGGCCAGCAGCCCGCTGGCTCGCAGAACTCAGGCCCGCGGAACCCGGGCCAGCTCGACCTGATCGCGCACGACTCGGTGGCCGCCGGGCGGCCGGACCTGTCCGACGCGGAATACGCGCGGCTGATCCGGATCCTGGCCGGCCGGTACCCGCTCACCCTGACCGACCCGGGGGCCACTGCGGTGGCCCGGGTGCTGGCCGCCGCCGACCAGCTCGTGCTGGTCGCCCCGGCGAGTGCCGACGCGGCCCAGGCGGTGACGATGACGATGGAGTGGCTGGACGGGCATGGCTATGGCGATCTGGTCACGAACGCGATCGCGGTCATCAACGGGGTGAGCAAGCGCAGCATGGCCCACGTCGAGCAGGCCGAACTCGTGGTCCGGGGCCGGTGCCGGGCGACCGTCCGGGTGCCCTGGGACGATCACCTCGGCGCACCACGGGATGAGCAGATCGCCGCCGCACCGGGCGGGCCGGGCGCCGGGGACGCGTCCCGGTTCGGGCAGCTGCGGCCGCCGGTGCAGCACGCCTACACCGCGCTGGCCGGGGTGCTGGTCTCGGCGCTCGCGGTAGAAGCCGCCCGGCCGCACGGAGCGGCCACATGAGTTCCCGCACCCGGGGCCGGTCGCGCCTGTCCCTGCGTTACTTCGATGACCGGATCCTGCTGACCGAGACGCATGCCTGGGCCTACTACCAGCTGCCCACCCAGCCGTATGAGTTCACCACGCCACAGGACCGGGAGGCCCTGGCTACCAACATCACCGTGGCGCTGGCCGCGATCCGGATGCCGGACGCCGAGGTGCATCTGCGCATCGTGCACCGCTCCTACCCGGCGGCGGACTGGGCCGCGCAGCTGGATGAGACCTCGGATGGCGGGCCCGGCTGGCGCGGCTACCTGGATGAGATGTATCGGCACGTGTGGGCCAAGGACTTCTGGACCAAGGAGGTCTATCTGGGCGTCCGGCTGGGCCAGCGGGGCATGGGCGCGCAGCTGTCTGGCGGGGTGTTCGCCCAGTTCCTGAACGCCTACCGGGCCGGCGAGCAGACGATGGGCATGAACGACGAGGCGCTGTCCAACAC
Organism: uncultured Actinomycetes bacterium; assembly: GCA_963814645.1. Classification (GTDB taxonomy): domain Bacteria; phylum Actinomycetota; class Actinomycetes; order Streptosporangiales; family Streptosporangiaceae; genus RYN-230. The sequence goes on from CAWFDX010000004.1 coordinate 93,734, forward strand.
CGAGATCAACCGGTGGACCGACCACGCCGAGCGGCTCGGCCGGGCGCTGTCCGCCAGTGCGCTGGCCGCCCGGCACGCCACCAGCGATCAGATTGCCTGGCTGGTGCGGCACACCCTGATGGGCACGGCGGGCGATCCGCGGCCGTCGGCGGCGCGGCGGCGCCGCTGGGGGCCGGGCGAGATCGAGGCGCTGTATGAGGGCCAGGTGCACAACGGCCGCTCGATCCTCGGGCTGGAGAACCCGGAGGGGGAGTCGTTCGCGGCGTTCCTGTCCTTCTCCCGGTTCCCCGACGTGATGTCGTTTCCGGACGGCGAGCCGTGGCTGCACTTCGCGGACTCGCTGCCGTTCCCGGTGGAGGTCAGCTCGCGGATGCGGCTGATCCCGCCGGCCAAGGCGAGCAAGGACGTGGGGCGCAGGCTGGCACACGCCCGGGACATGGATGCGCACATCCGGGAAGCGGGCGTGGACGCGCCGCTGGCGCTGGCCGAGCAGATCACCGCGGCCCGGATGCTGGAGCACGGCATCACGAAGGAACGGCTGCCGTTTGTCTACGGCTGGCACCGGCTGATCGTTGCGGCGCCGACCCGGGAGCTGTGCCAGCGCCGGGTCGAGGCGGTCGTGGAGCATTACCGGGACATGGGCATCGACGTGGTGAACTCCACCGGTGACCAGTTCTCGCTGCTGCGCGAGTCGCTGCCCGGCGACCGGGTCCGGCTGAGCTCGTATGTGCAGCGGCAGCCGCTGTACACGATCGCGGGTGGGGTGCCCACAGCCACCGTGGGCCTGGGTGACCGGCCCAGCAACGAGCAGGGCTGGGTGGGCCCGTACATCGGCGAGACGCTGGGCCGGGCGCGGGCCGTGGTGCACTTCGACCCGCTGCTGGCCGCGGCGCTGAACCGGCCCACCGCCATCGCCGTCACGGGTGAGCCGGGCGGCGGCAAGACCACGCTGGCCCTGTTGCTCATCCTGCAGTGCGCGCTGCGCGGTGTGACGGTCGCGGTGATCGACCCCAAGGGGGACGCGGAACCGCTGGTCAACCTGCTGGCCAAGCGTGGCCGCAAGGCCCGGGTGCTGCCACTCGGCGCGGCCGCGCCGGGGCTGCTCGACCCGTTCTCGTTCGGCGACGATCTGGCCGAGAAGCGGACCATGGCCACCGAGACGCTGCGCCTGCTGCTGCCGCGGATGAGCGAGGAGCGGGAGAGCGCGATGATCCAGGCGGTGGCCAGCGTGGCCGGCCGGGATCGGCCTAGCCTGGGCAAGGTCGTCCGGCACCTGGAGGAGTCGTCCGACCCGGCGTCGAAGAACCTCGGCGCGGTGCTCCGTGGCATGTCCGAGATGCGGCTGGCCCGGCTGTGCTTCGCCCCCTCGGGCGGCCAGCAGATCGACACGGCCGGCTGGACCACCGTGTTCACCCTGGCCGGCCTCACCCTGCCGGACTCCGCGGCCGGCCGCGAAGACTACTCCTACGAGCAGCGCCTGTCCGTAGCCCTGCTCTACCTGGTCTCCCAGTTCGCCCGCAGATTGCTGAACGCCCTCGACCGGCGGCTGCCGAAAGCTATCTTCCTGGACGAAGCCTGGGCGATCACGGCGACGCCGCAGGGAGCCAAGCTGGTTCCTGAGGTGTCCCGGATGGGCCGGTCGCGGAACACCGCGCTGATCCTGGTCTCGCAGAACGCGGGTGACCTGCTCAACGAGCAGGTGACCAACTGCCTGTCCAGCGTGTTCGCGTTCCGGTCCTCGGAACGGGTCGAAGTGGCCAACGTGATGGCCCTGCTGGGCGTCGAAGCGTCGGAAGAACACAAGGCCGTGCTGCGGGGGCTCGGCAACGGCGAGTGCATTTTCCGTGACTTGGAGGGCAGGGCGGGCCGCATCGGCATCGACCTGGTCTCCGATGAAGTACGGCAATGGCTGGACACCAATCCCACGCGTGCCCGGCCCACCGAGAAACAGACCGCGCCACCGGACAGCGATCCTGACACCGGCCTGTTAGGCGCGGTACCGCCACCGCCAGCCGAGCCGGGCCCGTAGCCGGCTGGTCACCTCTATGCCTGCCTTTGCCTTTGCCCCCGAGGCTTCAGGAGCCCATGATGGCCAGACTCTTCCGCCGGGCAGCCACGCGTGCCCGCAGAGCGCTGACGGTGCCCGGCGTCATCATCGCCGTGGTCGTCGCAGGCGTGCTCGGGTCGCCGGCCATCGCCCAGGCCGCCGTGGGCGCGGCAGGGTCACCGGCTAGCACCGCTCAGCACACCAGCACCGTTCAGCACACCAGCCCGGCCCAGCAAGCGAGCAGCGCGCAGCAGGCCAGCACCGCGCACCAGGCCACCGCCGCTCAGCCGGCCGCCACCGGCGGGATCTGCGGGGTGCCGGGCATCGGTGACATCGGCGGGCTGCTCGGCTTCTGCAACGCGGGTTCCAGCGGACTGATCGGCGACCTGAACAACATCTGCCAGCCGTCCATCCCGGCGCCGGAGCCGGCCAACGGCGGGATCGACTCGCTGATCAAGCCGCCGGCCACCGCGGGAACACCCGCGCCCACGCTGTATGACAGCTACGGCATGGCTGGCCAGTCGTGGGCCGCCTACGACATGCAGTGCTCGGACATGACGTCGCTGATCGGGAACAGCGTGGCCGGGATGGTGTTCGACGCGGCCAAGGCACTGGACCGGGTCACTATCACGGTGTACCAGTCGGCGGCCGGTGAGGGCATCCTGTCCTGGCTGACCAACGCGGTGGACCGGCTGATCACCAGCCTGGGCAACGCGATCTACTTCCCATACCTGGCCCCGGTGGTCATCCTGGGCGCGCTCTGGCTGGCCTGGCAGGGCCTGATCCGGAAGCGGGCCACCCGGACCATCGAGGGCACCATCTGGATGGTCATCGCGTGCACGGCCGCTATCTGGCTGATCGGCCGCCCGGCCGACTTCACCGGCCTGGGCAAGACGGTCTCCGACGGGATCACCCAGACGCTGAACGTGGCGTTCGCCGGGCTGCCCGCCCCGGCGGAGAGCAACTGCGTGCCGGTCGGTGGCAACGACCCTCAGGTCAAGACGGCCAGCTTCAGCTACACCGGGGGCTCGTCGATCGTGGACCAGAACGCCAATGAGCTATGGACCGTGCTGGTCTGCAAGCCGTGGCTGGACGGGGAGTTCGGCACCACCGTCTACACCACCGGCAAGGGCGCCAAGCCCACCGTGGTCAACCAGTACGGCCGTCAGCTGCTCTGGGCCCAGGCCATCGCGACCAACGAGAATCCGACGTCGTCCCTGATCACCGCCAAGGAGAACACCTACGCGGGCATCGCAGCCTCGATCAAGCAGAACGACCCGGCCGTCTACTCACTGTTCCAGGGCAACCAGTACCCGACCCGGCTGGAGATCGCGTTCGCCGCGCTGTTCGCCGCGCTGGTCGCCGGGGTGCTGGTGCTGCTGATCGCGATCACCCTGATCATCCTGAAACTCGCCTTCCTGCTGCTCCTGGTGGCCGGGCCGTTCTTCCTGATCGTGGGCACCCATCCCGGCTTCGGCCGGGTGGTCGCGATGCGCTGGTTCGAGATGCTGATCGGCGTGCTGCTGAAGCAGGCGGCCATCGCGCTGGTGCTGAGCGTGCTGCTGTACGCCTACTCGCTGATCATGGGGACCAGTGACGCAACGCTGCCCTGGGCGCTGAAGATCCTGATGATCGCCCTGGTCACGGTCGCGGTGTTCATCTACCGCAAGCCGTTCGTACACCTGTTCTCCGCGGTCGGCTACGGCGTGGTCGGCTCGCGGGAACGCGCCGATACCGAACTCGTCCGGGCGGGCGACACGGCCCGGCGGAACACAGTGGACGCGGCCACGGTCGGGGTGCCCGGGTTCGGGGCCTACCGGGCCGCACGCTGGGCCCGGCGCAACCCGGGCCAGGCGGCCGGCGTGGCCGCGTCGGTCGCGACGGCGGGTGGTGTGGGCGCGGCCGCCGGGGCGGCGGCCGGTGCGGCCGCTGGGTCCGGCGAGGCCGGGTCAGGCGCCGATCAGGCAGGCACAGCCGGCGGCGACGCCCAGTCCGAGGACGCCTACCAGAACGGCTCAGCCCGGGGCAGCGTGGGCGCCCGTGGCCGCGCCCGGGCCACCCCGGACGGCGACACCAGCCCAGCCGCCGCGCCGCCGCTGGACCTGCCGGACCGGGACGGCACCGGCCAGCGCCCGGCATCCGGCTGGTCCCGGTCCGGTGCCGCGGACACGGGTACCGGCCGGTCCCAGGCCAGCGGTCCGGCCCCGGCCGCGGCCAGCCCGCCGGCCGCGGCCAGCGGCGCTTCTAGCAGCACGGGCAGCAGCAGCCCGCCGGCCCGGCCGGCGGCGTCCTCGTCGCGGCAGCGGTGGCCCGGGGTAGCGCCGCGGCCACCCGCCGACGCCCCGCCGCCCAGCAGCCCGGCCCGGTCGTCCGGCAGCCCGGCCCGGTCTTCTGGCAGCCCGGCCCGGTCGTCCGGCAGCCCGGCCCGGTTGTCCGGCAGCCCGGCCCGGTCCTCAGGCACTCCAGCGCGGTCCTCAGGCACCCCAGCCCGGTCGTCCGGCGGTGCGGCCCCGCCGCCCACCGCGTCACCTGCCCAGCCGCCAGGCGCGGCGCCGCCGTGGTTCGGCGCCCCGTCCCGGAGCGGGCCGCCGCAGCGCACCCCGAGCCCGGCGCGCGGTGCAGACGCCGGGTCGGCCGCCAGCCCGGCGCGCAGTCCCAGCTCAGCCCGCGGGCCGGTGCGCAGTGCCCCGCCGTCCCGGAGCCGGCCCACCGGGCCAGGCAGCGGTGGCAGCCAGCCCGCGGCGGAGCCCGGGGACCGCGGCAACGACCGACCCGACAGCCCGCCCGGGCCCTTCTGGCTGCGCCCGGTGCGCCGGAAGAAGTAGCTGGCCGCGATGGATCTTTCCCCGCGCCAGCGGGTGCTGGCCTTCGTCGTCATCGTCGTGCTGCTCGGCGGGACCGGGGCGTACCTGCTCATCCCCGGCGTGCGGACCGCGCTCGGCCAGGGGTCACCGGCCACTCCCCGGCCCACCGCGTCCGGCCACCCGTCGCACAGCACGGCCCCGGTCCCGACCAGCGCGCCGTCCAGTTCCGCCGCACCAACCGCCGCCCCGTCCGCGCCCAACATCTACGCCTGGCTCCCGTTCAGCCAGTCCGACCTGGCCAAGGCGGCCGGGGTGACCGAGGCGTTCGGCGCGGCCTACGACACGTTCAGCTACCGGGAGAGCGCCGCCGCCTACGTGGCCCCGATGCGCAACCTGGCCACCACCGAGCTGACCGGCTCGCTGGCCCGCGGCTACAGCACGCTCGGCGTGGCCAGCCAGCGAACCAAGCAGAAGCAGGTGTCCACGGCCACGGCCGTGATCAACTCGCTGCGCAGCTTCGGGGCGTCCAGCCTCATCTTCGTGGTCACCATCAACCAGCGGCTGCACACCACCCAGGGCAGCAGCCCGGCCAGCTCGCAGTGGGCCATCACCGTGGTCAACAACGCCGGGGCCTGGCTGGTCAATGACATCGAGCCCGCGCAGGCGGGCAATACGTGAACTGGCACGTGACCGTCAGCCGGGGACGGGTGGCCGCGCTGGTGGCCATCGTGCTGGCCGCGCTGCTGGTCACCGCGGTGGCGGTGGTGCCGATGGCGATGATCGGCGGCGGTGCCATGCTGTTCGCGGCCGGGGTCGGCTGCCCCAGCCCGGCCAGCAGCCAGAGCAGCCAGCCGGTGGCCACCACCGCCGCGCACAACTCGATCCCGGCCAACTACCTGGTGTGGTTCCAGAAGGTGGGCAAGCAGTACGGGGTGCCGTGGGTCATCCTGGCCGGGATCGGCATGGTGGAGAGCGACGACGGCCGGTCCAACCTGCCTGGGGTGCATTCCGGGCAAAACGGGTTCGGCGCCGCGGGCCCGATGCAGATCGGCATCGGCGGGGCATCCGGCAACACCTGGGGCGGCACCCCGGTCCACCCGGCCAGCGAGAACGTTGGCGTCGGCACCGACGAGGACGGCGACGGCGTGGACAACGTGTACGACCCGGCGGATGCCATCGCCGGGGCGGCCAAGTACCTGGTCGCGCACGGCGTGCAGGGCGACCCCAGCGTGGCCATCTTCGCCTACAACCACCTCCAGTCCTACGTGCAGTCCGTGCTGAACTGGGCGGCCATCTACAGCCGCGGTGGCTTTACGGTGAGCGGCGCCACCACGGTGAGCGCGCCGGAATGCCTGACCAGCGTGCAGACCGGCCAGGTGCCGAACCAGACGGTGTCCACCGTGATCAGCTACGCCCGGGAGCAGCTGGGCAAGCCCTACTTGTGGGGCGGCACCGGGCCGGACGCCTTCGACTGCTCCGGGCTGGTGATGATGGCCTACCGGGCCGCGGGCATCAACATCCCGCGCACCTCGGAGGAGCAGTGGTCCTGGGGGCCGCGGATCTCGGCCAGCCAGGTCGAGCCGGGGGACCTGGTGTTCTTCGCGGGCTCGGACGGCACCCCCACCTCACCGGGGCACGTCGGCCTGGTCATCGGCAAGAACACGATGATCGAGGCGTACGCGACCGGTTTCCCGATCCGGATCTCCCAATTCGGCACGCCCAGTTCGGCGGCCGGGGATGGCACCGTGGTCGGCTTCACCCGGCCGTGGTCTAGGTTCTCATCATAGATGGCATTTTCTCAAATAATATGGCACTACTTGGCACTGGGGCCAGATCGATGAGAATTTGCCTGGCCTGAGCTCTTGCCTCCGGTTACTGACGGTGACAGCATCGTGGTATGTCCTCCGGCTTCGGGAACCCGGCCGGACGGGTCCAGCTGAGGTACCGGCGCGCTGACGGTGTGTTTGCCGATACCACGCTGGAGCGCGTGGTGGTTGAGGACGTGGTGGCTGGGCTGCCGGTTCGCGAGTTCCGGTCGTACAAGGGCAGGCGTCATTACTCCGGCTGGTACTGGTCGTCAACTATGGGCCGGCTGGTCGCGTATGAGAGCCGGCTGGAGCTGGCTCGGCTGATGCTCGCCGATCAGAACCGGGACGTGGTGGGGATCGCGGCGCAGCCGTTCTGGCTGACGGGGTCCGATAGGGGGCACCGCCGCCGGCACGTTCCCGACTTCCTGCTGGTGGACGGGGCTGGCGGGGTGATGGTGGTGGATGTCAAGGCGCCGTCGAAGCTCACCGATCCCGCGGTGGTGGCGGTCTTCGAGTGGATGCGTGAGGTGGCCGGGTGGCGGGGCTGGGGGTTTGAGGCCTGGTCTGGCGCGGACCAGCGGCTGCTGGACAACGTTGGTTTCCTCGCCGGGTACCGCCGGGCGGCTGTCATCGCGGCCGAGTTGATCCCTGTCGTGCTGGCTGCCGCCCGCAGGCAGCCGTCTATCGGTGCGATCGAACGGGCCTTGTCTGGCGAGTACCCGCCCGCGTTGATCCGGCCGGTGGTGCTGCATCTGGTGTGGCAGGGGCGGCTGGAAGCGGATCTGGCCAGTCCGCTGTCTCCCGATGCCGTAGTGAGGCCACGGGAGGAGGCAGCCACGTGACTGGCCGGACATTGACACTGTTCCGGGGAGCACGCCTGTTTTACCAGGGTGACCTGGTGGAGGTGACCGAGCTTGCTGGGACCACGGTGGTGCTGCGCAACGACCGGACCTCCCAGTTCACCAGCGTGCAGCTCAGCCGGCTGATCGCCGGGGCTCACGCGGCCAGCGCCGCACCGGCAGCGGAGGGTGAGCTGTCTTTGACGCTGGCTTGGCATGGGCTTACTGAACAGCAGCGGGCCGCGGCGGCCGACCGGGCCAGGCATGTGCGGGAGGTGCTGACCGGCTACGGGTCTGGTCATCCAGACAGCGCAGCAGCAGGGGAGCCGCGCCCAGAATATGGGCCGGGCCAGCCGCCGGGCGCCCGCTACCGGGCCAAGGCGAAGGAACTGGGAATCGGCGAACGGACTGTCAAGCGCTGGGTGACCGCCTACCGCCAGAGTGGCGAACCCGGCCTGGTCGATACGCGAACGATGCGGGGCCGGGGCAGCACCGTCGATCCCCGCTGGGACGAAGTGGTCCGGCTGGTGCTGGCGGACCTGGTCAGTGACTCCACCCCGACGCGCAATGCTGTACTGCGGTTGGTGGATGCGCGGCTGGGCCAGATCCACGGCGAAGGGGTGGTTCCCCGCCCGTCGCCGGCGACTGCCTACCGGCGGCTAGCCGAGCTAGCCAAGGGCACCAACGCGGTGGCCGGCAGCGCCAAGGGCCGCCGTTCGATCGCCGAAGCGCCCAAAGGCGTCTACGGGCGGCTGCGCGCGATGCGGCCGGGTGAGTATGCCATCTTGGATACTCAGGATCTGGATGTGTTCGCGATGGAGCCGGTCACTTGCCGGTGGGTCAGAGCCCAGCTAACGGTGGCGCAGGACCTGTTCACCCGCTGCATTACCGCGCTGCGGGTCACCCCGGTGTCAACCAAGGCGGTCAACGTCGCGGGCGTCCTCCACCAGACAATCGTCCCGCAGCCCGCCCCACCGGACTGGCCAGATGAAGCGTGCTGGCTGTATCACGGGGTGCCGCAGCAGCTGGTGTTCACCGAGGAGGGGCGGTTTCCGGGGGTTCCGGTCTGCCCCCCGGAGACGCTGGTGATCGATCACGGCAAGGCGTTCTTGTCCGCGCATGTGATCAGCGTGTGTACCCGGCTGGGCATCTCCATCCAGCCGGCACAGCCGAAGAAACCAACGGACAAACCTACCTGTGAGAGGTTTTTCAAGACCCTGCGCGAGGGGCTGATCCAGTACCTGCCGGCCTACAAGGGCCCGGATATCTACAGCCGCGGCGAGAAGGTGGAAGACGCCGCGTTCTTCTACCTCCACGAGCTGGAATCGGTGATACGGGAATGGGTCGCGCTGGTGTATCACCGCACGGCTCATAACGGGCTCGCGGTGCCGGAGTGGCCGCATCTGGAGCTGTCGCCGAACGAGATGTATGAGATCGGGGTGGCCAAGGCCGGGTTGCTGCGCATCCCGGCCTCACCTGAGCTGGCCTACGAGTTTCTCGAGGTGCGCCCACGGAGCATCCAGCATTACGGCGTGGAGGTTGATGGGCTGCGTTACAACGGCCGGGGCCTTAACGGTTACCACAACGCCAAGAGCCCATATGGCGGCACGCTTGCGGGCAGGTGGCCGATCCGGGTGAACCCGGACGATGTCCGCTGGGTTTACTTCCAGCGTCCCGACGATGGCTCGTGGCACCGGCTGGACTGGGAACACGCGGCGGGGCTGGGGACGCCGTTCAGCGGTGAGGCGGCCCAGTACGCGCGTCAGCTGGCCGCCCGCCAGGACCGCTGGCCCACCCGGGAGGCGGCGCTGGGTGAGCTGCTGGCCCGGTGGGATCAGGGCATGGTTACCGGGCGGCGGGAACGGCGGATGGCGATCCGGCTAGCCAGCGAACGGCCCGCGTTGCCCTCCCTGCCAGAAGGGGATCCTGCCGCCCAGGTGGCGGCCCTTCCCAGCGTCAGCGCCGCAACTGGTGAAGACCTACCTCACACCGGTGAATTGCCGGTGCACCCACCGGTGGAAGGCGATGACGATGACACCGAAGAGATCTTCGACGCGCCGGACGGCGGGGACTTCTACGCCGATGCGTTCGAGGTCGTCGAATGACCACCAGGCCTACAGCATGTCGCGCAAGGAAGGATGGCGCCGTTACGTAGACGACCCTCCGCGGAAAGAGCCTGACCGGTTGTCGGCGGCACAGCTGGAAAGGCTCGGCGACCAGGCCCGGGAAGAATACAACGAGGACCGCGACGACTGGCACAACAACTTCAAGGTGCTGCGCACCCCGCAACTGGAGGCGGTGCACCACCAGCTGGAGCTCATCGTGGCCGCAGGGCGGCACGACCCGGACCGGGTCCGCGGCGCCGCGGTCATCGATGCGCTGCCCGGGCTGGGCAAGAGCACGGCCGCCAACACCTTTGGCCGCACGGTGGACCGCAAGGAGATGAGACGCTACGGGCCGGTCACCAGTGAGGGGCATGAGCGGGTCCCGGTGTTCCGGGTCGGCTTGACCTCGCATACCACGCTGCGCACCCTCAACCGGATGATCTGCGAGTTCTACGGTCACCCGGCCACCGACCGGGCCAGCGCCGCCCAGCTGGCCAGCCACGCCCTCGACCTGGTGCTGTCCTGCCAGACTCAGGCCGGGATCATCGATGACGTCCACTTCATCGACCCCCGGCGCAAAGACGGCCTGGACGTGTCCAACCACCTCAAATGGCTGGCTAACGAACTGCCGGTCACCTTCATCTACACCGGGGTCGGGCTGGCCGAGCGGCGGTTCTTCGCCGAGGGCCTGACCGGCGAGAACGCGGTGCTGGCGCAGACCGCCCGGCGGTGGACCCGGCTGGAGTTGGCGCCGTTTGAGATCGTGTCACCGGCCGCCCGCCAGCACTGGCACAGCCTGCTCAAGGCCACCGAACAACACCTGGTCCTCGCCCGCGCCCGGCCGGGCATGCTCACCGCCCTGGCCGGCTACCTGTTCGAGCGCAGCAGCGGCCACTTCGGCTCCTTCCACACCTTGATCAGCCGTGGCTGCTACGAGGCGATCCGCACCGGGCAGGAGAAGCTGACAAGACGGCTGCTGGACACGGTGCGGATCGACGAAGCGGCTGAGCAGAAGCGGCAGGGACTCGCCGCCTCCTTCGCCGCGGGGCGGCTGTCGGCCAGGCCAGCTGCCCCGCGCAAGGCAATGCCGGAACTGTGACCGGCCAGCCAGGTGCGAACACTGCCGCTGCGCGTCCCGGTCACCCCCGGTGAGAGCCTGCACAGCTGGCTGGAGGCGCTGGCCCGGCGCAACGGCCTGACCGTTGGCCGGCTGCTGCCAGCGTTGGGCTGGCAGACACCGCACGAGTTCAGCCGGCTGATGGTGAATGTTCCCGCGCCGGTCCTGCGCGGGATCGAGTACCAGGCGGGGCTGCCGCTGGGACGCCTCGATGACGCTGTTCTTGACCGTTACCTGCCGGCGCGCCGGGCCGGCTCCCGGTACTGCCCGCGATGCCTGGCCGCCGGCGGCGGCCGGTGGCTGCTGGCCTGGCACCTGCCCTGGGTCTTCGCCTGCACCACCCACCGCATTCTGCTGTGTGACACCTGCCCAGGCTGTGGCCACGTACCACGCGTCAGGTACGGCGTGACCGGTCTCAACCCCGCCGGGTACTGCCCGGCCATCCAGCCAGGCAGCACCAGCAGGTACTGTGCCACCGACCTGCGGGCCGCCCCGCGGCGGTACCCGCCGCGCGGGCCGATGCTGGCCGCCCAGCACTGGATCAACACTACCTTCGGCATCGGGGGCAACGCCGCGCCCGTATCCGCCCAGCATGTGGCCGATCTCGAGGTCGCCGCGCACTGGGCGCTGCGCCGGTTCACAGCCGGCGACTTCGCCAGCTTCGGGGACGACGTGCACCAGGCCTGGCAGCAAACCACCCATAGGCCAGACGGCCCCCTCAGCCTGGCCCGCCCGTTTCCGCCCGCCAGCGCCGCGCTCACCGGCGCCGTCGCCGCCACCGCGTACACGATCCTCACCGGTGACGATGAGGCAGCCATCGCCCGGATCCGCGCCTTGTTCGGCCCGCGGCCAGTCACGACCCATGTCCTGCCGCCCGGCATGACCAATCGGCGGTGGGTGCGGCTGTCAAGGCCGGCCCAGGCCAGGTTCCTGCGGGCGCTGGACCCGGGCCTGGCGCCCGCCCAGCGGCTCCGGCACCGGTCCACCACGCCCCTAGCGTCCTTGCCTGGCGACGGCGCCGACGTGCTGAAAGCACGGGCGCGCCGCCTTCCGCAAGCGCTGTGGCCCGGGTGGACGATCCGGCTGATGCCCGCTGAAGGGTTCCGGTCCGGTCCGTTTCGCTCCACCATGGCCGCCTGCCTGCTCCTTGCGGGAAACCCCGCCCCACTGCTCCCGCCGGCGGTCACGGACCTGTACGCTTACCGCAGCCAATTCGCCGTCAACGGCGTGCTGCAGCCGCTGATAGCCAAGGACGGCGAATCGGTGCTGGCCGCGATCTGCTACCTGGCCGCCTACCTCGACACCCACGGCGCCCCGATCGACTACCAGCGCCGCCGCGACCTCATACCGGCCGAGGCCCTCACCGGCACCCAATGGCAAGACCTGTGCGGACGGTCCGGGGCGCACCCCGGCCGGGCAGGTCCGCGCTCACCGGAAGCCCGCCGGCTACTGGACGCCCGCCGTTACCTGTACCAACTGCTCACCGGCGCCGACCTGCACGACCCTCGCCACAAGCTGGCGTTCCGAACCGGCCTGGACCTTTCCCGCTATTACGAGTTCACCGACCCAATGACCGCCCCGCTGCGGGCCGCGCTCCACGACCACGCCGGCCAGATACTCGACCACCTCGGTATCGGCGAGCCCATCACCTGGGAACCACCCCCGGACTGTTGCGGCCACCTTGTCTTGCCCGGCCACGACCCCGCCAGCATTGACCATCAGGCAGTGCAGCAACTCGTCATCGCAGAGGAACTCCCCGTCGGCCTGGCCGCCCGGCGGCTAGGCACCAGCAACTACCACGTCCGCGTCGCCCTCGAATCGGTGTCACGGCCCGCACGGCGATGGGGCCCCAGCACCCCGCCGGCGGCCTGGATTCTCCGGCAGCAGGCTCCCCAGATCCTGACCAAGGAATTCTTCGAACGCGAGTACCTCCAAGCTGGTAAGAGACTTCGGCAGATCGCAGCCGAAACCGGCTTCTACCGTCCGCTTGTCGCGCAGCACGCCCACAAGGCCGGGATCAGCCTCGCCCACTCACCCCCTCCGGCGGACATCGGCAAAGACTGGTTGCGCGAGCAGTACCAGGACCGGCGGCGCCCGTACGCAGACATCGCCGCAGAACTCGGTGTCGCCGTGATGACGGTCCATGACGCCGCCCGGCGTTACGGCATCGCCTCCCGCCCACCAGGCGTGCACAGCTTCCCCAGCATGATCACCAAACTGGGCACGGGCGTGCCCCGGGACATCCGCCGCGCCGTCGAAGGCGGCTGGCAGGGCTGGCACCGGCTGCGCCGCTTCCAGATCGCGATGACCTTCCCCACCATCGAGGCCGCCGCCGGCAGCCTCGGCGCACACCAGTCCACACTGGTCCACCAGTTCAAACGGCTCGAACGGGACATCGGAGCCACCCTGTACTACCCAGCCACCCGTCGCCAGGCCATGCGGCCAACCCAGCGCGGAGCTGCGCTGCTGCGGGCCCTCAACCGGCCGGACATCCATACCTTGCTGGAAGCCGGGACCTCCTGACGCTGGACCTGTGGGCCCGTGGGCGCGTCCGCGCCCAGCCAGCGCCGGAGCCCGGGGCATGACCCCCGCCACGAGCTGGCCTTCCGCAGCGGCGCTGACCTTACCCGCTACTAAGGGTTCAGCGACTTCATGACCACACCGCTGCGGGCCGCGCTGCACAGCCACGCCACCGGCATCCTGGACCGCCGCGGTATTGACGAACCGCTGACCTGGGAACCACCGGCGGCCTGCTGCGGCCAGCTTGAATTGCCTGGCCGCGACCCGGCCGGCATCGGCTCTGACGAGGTACAGCAGCTGGTCAGCGTCCAGCAGCTGCCCGTCGGTCTTGCCGCCCGCCGGCTCGCCACCAGCAGCTTCCATATCCGCTACGCCCTGGAATCGGTGCCCAGGCCCGCACGGCCCTGGGGCCCAGCACCCCGCCCTCCGCCTGGCTTGCCCGGCAGAAGGCCCTCGAGGCTGCGGCAGATCGCAGACGAAACCGGGTTTGCCCGGCCCCTCGTCGCCGAGCACGCCCACAGGGCCGGGATCAGCCTCGCCAGCTCACCCCCGCCAGCTGCCATCGACGGGGACTGACTGCGTGAACAGTACCTGGACCGGCAGCGCCCCTACGCGGACATCGCCGCAGAGCTGGGTCTCGCGGCCATCACCGTCCACAGCGCCGCCCGGCGGCACGGTATCGCCTCCCGTCCACCCGGCGTGCACAGCGACCCCCGGATGTTCACCAAACTGGGCAAAGACGTGCCCGCAGACATCCGCCGAGCCGTGGAAGGCGGCCTTCAGGGATGGCACCGCCTGCGCCGTTTCCAGGCCGCCATGACATTTCCCACCATCGCGGCCGCCGCCCGGGACCTCGGCGCACACCAGTCCGCCCTCGTCCACCAGTTCAGACGGCTCGAACGGGACATCGGAGCCAAGCTCTACCACCCGTCCACCCCCCGCCAGGGCATGCGGCCCACCCACCGTGGAGCTGCGCTGCTGCGGGAGCTCGAACGGCCGGAGATCCGCACCCACGTGGGTGGCCGGATTCAGCCCCGGTAGGGGCAGAACCTGTGGTTGTGCGGCTGGCTAGCCTGCCATCCCGGGGTCAGGCCCGGCGGATCACCGCGACGACCTTGCCGAATATGATCGCGTCGTCGCCGGGGACCAGCGCATAGCGGGGATTTTGCGGCATCAGCCAGACGTGGCCGCCCGCCCGGCGGAAGGTCTTGACCGTGGCCTCAGCCTCACCTTCGCCGGTCACCGCGGCGGCCACGATCTCCCCGTTCTCGGCCGCCGGCTGCTGGCGGACGACGACCAGGTCACCGTCGAGGATCGCGGCGCCGGACATGGACTCACCGCTGACCCTGAGCATGAACAGCCTGCCCTCACCGACCATCCTGCGGGGCAGCCAGAAGCCGTCCTCGATCATCTCCTCAGCCAGGACCGGGACACCAGCCGCGATCCGCCCCACCAGCGGCACATGCACCTGGCCCGCCTGCCCCCCGGCGGGCGGCTCTGCTGGCTCTACCGCGGTACGCGGCCGTCCCGCGCCGCGGCGCAGGCAGCCGGCGTCCTCCAGAACTGACAGGTGATGCGACACGGTCGAGGGGGCCAGCCCCACCGCCTCGCCGATCTCACGCAAGGTCGGCGGGTAACCCTCGCGGCGGGCGAACTCCCGGATGAACACCAGAATCCTGCGCCGGCGCCACTCGCCCCGCCGTGATCCACCACCTGACAGCTGCGCGCTGCTCATCCCGGCCCCTCCTCGCGACATCCGGCACTGTAGCAGCTAAACAATTGAAACCAAATACACATTCGAACAGAGATACACGGGGGAGGCTCGTGTTCAGCGGCGCCCGCCAAGGCGGCATTCCCGCCGGGGGGAGACTGGGCATACCCGTAAACCTGATCCGGTCCCCTTCTTCGGCAACACCCTGGCTGGCCGGCCTGAGCCCAACCCGGGGCCGCCCACGCCTGGCCCGGAGGGGCGGCATTCACACCGGAGGGGCGTCCCGCGATGCGAGGCAGTCAGCCTGGTTGGGGCACCCGGTCACGCGCCCGGCGGCCGCCGCCGGGCGCCGCGAACCGTAGGCGAAGGCGCCTGAAGGTGACACGCCGCGTGCCTGCGCCGCCGCGCCCGGTCGCCACGGCATGCTTGTTCCCGCGCAGTGGAACGCTGGTGGCGGGAAATGGGGGACACATGCAGACCGGCCAGGACAAACCTGAGACGTATCACCTGACCTGCATGGTATGCGGGGCGCTGCCCGGTACCACGTGTATCGGTGAGGGAGCTGAGGAACTGTCCGAAGTTCATCCCTCGCGGCGGCTGACCATCGCTGAACGTAACTGGCGGACCCTGCGCGGATGGGAGCCGCCAGAACTGGTGGAAAAGCGCCGCCAGCAACGGGCTCAGGAATCGGCGCAGGCCGCCCTGTACAATCCGCAGCTTGGACGCTCCGCCCTGCGCGGCCCCGCATGGCGCTCGGCGCGCAGCCGCCGTGCTGCGTGCTGAGGCCCGCCGGACGGGGCCGCCGGGGGACGCAGCGGTCGGCCACGCGTTACGGCAATCCATCCGTTCCTGGCTTGGCAGGGCTGATGATCCGGCGTGAGCGGGGTGGGTGCTCCGCAGTATCTGCTGGCTACTGGCAGGGGGCGCGGCTTTGAGGGCCACGAGCCATCTCCCTGGCTGTTCCCCAGCCTGGTGCCGCCACCGGGCGGCTGGCTGATGGTGAATGAGCCGCCGGGTGTCCTGCGCCGCCTGCCGGAGGTTGGCCAGCCCGCTCCTCCAGGTGATGCCGCTCATTCCGATGCCGTCGTCGCTGACGCATGGGATCAGGTCGCTGTCGCTGGCGGCCAAGTCGATGGCGTGGTGCGGGCGTGGGCGTAGCAGGCCACGTGAGCGCCTCGCGGAGTACGGGAAGAAGATGGCTGGTCGCCTCATCGCTGATCGCGGTATCAATGGGTCCTTCGAGGTTGATAGCGGGCTGGTAGCCGAGTTGCCCAGCAGCGCCCGTGGCGGGGTTGAGCACCTCGGCTTGCGGTCCAGCCACCGGGTGGTCATGTTCCAACGCGAAGATCGTCTGCCGGATCTCCTTGATCGTGGCGCCTAGCTCTTCGATGACAGTTTGGATCCGGTCGGCTGCCGTGGGCGCCCGGCGGCCAGCCCTACGCCGTCATCGCATGCAAGGACGCCGCGGTCACAGACTTCATCCGCAAGACCGACCTCGACCAGCTGTCCGGGTCGCGGAGCTGGTTCCGGCAGGACTACGCGCTGCCCGTCAGCGCGTTAGATGGGCGTGCAACGCCGATCTGAAGGGGCGTTTCTAGTACTGACCGGTCACTGGGGCTCCGGTGATCCGCTGCTGGAGGTGTTCCCGTTGCCGCTGGCGAACGTTTTCGTCCGAGCAGAAGCCGGTGCCGCTGCGCTTGAGACATAGCAGGCCGAGCAGCGTGCCATCCGGCCCGATAACCGCAAGCCGGCGGCGGCTGGCTGCGATCATCTGCTGCAGTGCGGTGTCGGCCGGCGCCGTCGGCGCGATCACCCGCCCGCTCAGATGGCCAAGCCGGGCAGCAGGCGCCGAATCGGTCGCCTCCGGGCCGAGGTCGGCACGGTCAATTACGGTGAGCAACCGTGTACCGGACATAATCAGGACGGCGTGCACGTGATCGTCGGCGAAGAGCCGGCGAACGTCGCCAACCGTACTGTCCTCATGACAGAGTTTCGGGTGGCGCACCATTACGTCAGCGACCGTTTCCATGCAGTTCGCGTCCGCCTCGGTGATTAGCGCTACGGTCAAGGCTGCTTCTTCTCCGTGGTCTTGTCGTAGGCCGGTTCCGTGCCGGAGGACGCCGCTGGCACCCCGGATGCGGGTTCGTGCGGCTGGGGGGCGAGCCGGGAGAGGAACGCGGCGGCGACTAGTGCCCAGGCGGCGACGGCGACCCAGAGCATAACGTGGGCGATGGGGTGCATGAATGCCAGGTGCGCGGCTTTGCCGAAGGTCAGGGTGGCGACGCTGTACATGCCGAGGGGGAAGACGACGCTCCACAGGGTGGGCTCGTAGGTGAGCGGCCAGTGCCGCCTAACGTGCCGCCACAGGCCGAGGATGATCAGCAGCGGGATCCACCAGGTGCCGAACGCCCACAGGGCGAAGGTGAACCCCTCGACGAAACCGGCAGTCGCCCGCACGACCGGGATACTTGCGGGCAGGGCGAGGTCCCGGGCGCCTGCCAGGACGGAGATCGCGGTGGCTCCCATCAGGATCCAGTAGGGCGGGCCGAGGGTGGCCGGGGTCATCGGGACGGTGAGCCAGCGCAGCAGGATCAGCGTGACGACCATCAGGTACAGCAGCAGTCCGACGCACCACAACCCGGTGGCTACGGGGGCGAGCAGCGAAGACTGCGACGGCCATGCCGGGACCAGGATCGCCGCCGCGATCGACAGGGACTGGGTGGCGACGATCCACAGCAGCCAGGAACCGTTGACGC
Source organism: uncultured Actinomycetes bacterium (assembly GCA_963814645.1). GTDB lineage: Bacteria > Actinomycetota > Actinomycetes > Streptosporangiales > Streptosporangiaceae > RYN-230. The sequence continues at coordinate 111,441 of CAWFDX010000004.1, forward strand.
CGCCGAGGACTGAGTCGCCGACCCGGGCGATCATCAGGCTGGCGGGCACGCCGTAGGTCAGCATCAGCCACACTGCGGCGGCCACGGCCGCCAGGATCGCGGTGGCCAGCGGGTGCCCGGCGAGGGCGAACCGGACGCCGAGCACGTCCAGGCCTGCGGTGATGGTGAAGAACCCGAACACCCGTTCCGGTGCCTGGATGTCGGCAGCCACATTGGAGCGGAAGAACGCCAGCCGGGCGGCCAGCGCCGCGGCGAGCACGAGCAGCCCGGCCGAGGCGGCGGCCAGCAGCGCCAGCGACAGCCACGACGGCCCGAGCAGGAACGTCCCAGTGGAGATGATGCCGGTGGCCATGACGAACGCGAAGTAGCCGGGGTGCAGGTCCCGGACGGCCGCCGCGGCCCGGCCGTCTGCTCGTTCCTGCCTGCCGGATTGGGTGGTCACAGCCGTGATTGTTCCCGATCGGCCGGTGGCCTAGTAGGGGACGCCGATCTTGCGCCACCGGCGGCCGCTGGTGCCGGGCTCGGCGGGCGGGACGGCTTTGCGGCTGCGGTAGACGACGTAGGGCCGCCACAAATACCACAGCGGGGCGCTCCAGGCGTGCACCAGGCGGCTGAACGGCCACACCGCCCAGATCAGCCACGCGGACGCGGCGTGCACCTGGTAGACGACCGGCGCGTTCGCGATCGCGGTGACGTCAGGGGAGCCGCTGAACAGGCCGCGGAACCAGGGGGCGACGGTGGTGCGGTAGTCGTAGCCGTGGCCGAGCAGGTTGACGAAGATGGTGGGCACGACGCCGGTGATGATGATGACCAGCAGCAGGATCAGCGCCACGTAGTCGACCGGGCTGGTGGTCGCCCGCACCCGGGGTACCAGCAGCCGCCGCCCGGCCAGGATCACCACCCCGGCGATGATCAGCACCGCCGCCAGCGTCCCGGCGCCCGCGCTGAACCACCGGTAGGCCGTCTCGGGTATCCCGATGGCGTGAGTCCAGCGCTCGGGGATCAGGACGCCGATGACATGCCCGCCGATCGCCGCGAACGTGCCGTAATGGAAGACCGGGGATCCCCACTTGAGCAGGCGGCGTTCCTGGAGCTGGGTGGAGCGGCTGGTCCAGCCGAACTGGTCGTAGCGCCAGCGCCAGGCGTGACCGACGACGAAGATGCCGAGCGCCAGGTAGGGCACCGCCACCCACACGAAGATCTGCCATGCGCTGGTGTTGCTCATCGGGAGATCTCCGTTCCGGTCAGGTACCCGGGCGGGGCGAACGGCTCGAGGCCGACCTCTTCGGCCGGCGGACCGGAGTCCCAGAATTGCCGCACCAGGGCGTGGTCTGGGCGGCGCAGCGCGGGGAGCTGCGCGCTGACGGCCTCGATGATGTCGGCGTAGGGGGACGGGGCGTCGCGCAGCGCCCGGAGCAGGAGTTCCAGGTCGGCGCGGTGGGCGCGGAGCAGCTTCTCGCCGCGCGGGTGCAGCGCCGCGAAGTCGAGGACCATCGGCAGGTAATCCGGCAGCTCCCCGCCCGCCTCCCCTTCCCCCTTCGCCAGCTCGAACCCGGCGGCCCGGTAGGCGGCCTTGAACGCGAGCATGGCCATGCCGCGCTTGCGGGTGTCGCCGTACCGGTAGTAGGTCAGGTACAGCGCGCAGCGCCGGCGCAGGTCGAACGTCGCGACGTACTGCTGGGCGACCTCGGATGGGGGCGTGTCCCGTAGCCAGCCGAGGAACCGGCCGAACGGGGCCGCACACGGCCGCGGTAGCCGTGCCGCCTCGGCGTCGAGCACGCCGAGGCCATCAAACAGCGCGGTGGTGGGGTACTGCAGCAGCACCGAGGCCAGCTTGTACGGGCGGGCGGTCATGACTCGCCGCGCGGGGACAGGTTGAGGTGCAGCCGTCCGTCGTCGTCCCGGAATTCCTGGCCGCCTGGGGGATGGAACTCCTCCGGGCCGCCGGGCTGGGTGCAGAACAGCTGCTCGTGCTGGGCCATCAGCCGCCCGGCGTCCTCGGCGTGGGCCTGCGGGATGACGTACCGCTCGTCGTACTTGGCGATCGCCAGCAACCGGTAGAGATCCTCAAGGTCGGCTTCGCTCGCGCCCACCGAGGCGGCCAGCCCTTCGGGTGCGTTCAGTCCGAGTTGTTCCGCGCGCATCTGGGCGCGGACCGCGGCCAGCGTGCGGAGCACCCGCCGGACTGGGCCGGGGTCGCCGGCGGTGAACAGGTTGGCCAGGTACTCGGCCGGGATGCGCAGCGCCTCGATGGCAGCGAAGATCTGGTCTGGGGTGTCGTCGTCGTATCCGGCGGCGTGGACAACGTCGGCGACCGGGGACAAGGGCGGGATGTACCAGACCATCGGCAGCGTGCGGTACTCCGGGTGCAAGGGGAGCGCGACCCGGTGCCGGGCTATCAGCGCGTGGACGGGGGAGCGGCGGGCGGCGTCGATCCAGTCGGCGGGGATGCCCTGGCGGGCGGCTTCGGCCTGGATGCCCGGGTCGTCCGGGTCGAGGAAGACCGAGAGCTGGGCGTGGTACAGATCCCGCGGATCATTCGTCGTGGCGGCGGCCAGGACGGCGTCGGCGTCGTAGAGGATCAGGCCGAGGTAGCGCAGCCGGCCGACGCACGTCTCCGAGCAGATGGTGGGCTGACCGGACTCGATCCGCGGGAAGCACAGCGTGCACTTCTCCGCCTTGCCGGTGCGGTGGTTGAAGTACACCTTCTTGTACGGGCACCCAGACACGCAGAACCGCCAGCCGCGGCAGCGATCCTGGTTGACCAGCACGATCCCGTCTTCTTCCCGCTTGTACATCGCCCCCGAGGGGCAGGAGGCGACGCAGGACGGGTTGAGGCAGTGCTCGCAGATCCGCGGCAGGTAGAACATGAACACCTGCTCGAACGCCAGCTTCACCTGGTCCGACAGGCCAGCGAGGTCGGGGTCGGCGGCGGCGTGGTCCGGGCCGCCGGCCAGGTCGTCATCCCAGTTGCTGCCCCAGCGCGGGCTCATGTCCTTGCCGGTGAGCGCGGAGATCGAGTGCGCGCTGGGGTTCTCGGTGCCGGCCGGGGCGTTGATGAGGGTCTGGTAGTCGTAGGTCCACGGGTCGCCGTAGTCGTCGATCGAGGGCAGGTCGGGATTGTAGAAGATGGACAGCAGGCGGCGCAGCCGGCTGCCGGCCTTCAGCTGGAGCCGGCCCTTGCGGTCCAGGGCCCAGCCGCCGTGCCACTGCTGCTGGTCCTCATACCGCTTCGGGTACCCGACACCGGGCTTGGTCTCGACGTTGTTGAAGTAGACGTATTCGGTGCCGGGCCGGTTGGTCCACACCTGCTTGCAGGTCACCGTGCAGGTGTGGCAGCCGATGCACTTGTCCAGGTTCATCACCATCGCAACCTGGGCCATGATCCTCATCGGTACTCCACGTGCTGGGACCGGCGGCGGATTACGGTGATCTCGTCGCGCTGACTGCCGGTGGGGCCGTGATAGTTGAACGCGAACGTCTGCTGCCCATAGCCGCCGATCATGTGCGTGGGCTTGATCACCAGCCGGGTCAGCGAGTTGTCCGCGCCGCCGTGCCAGCCGGATACCTCCGACTTCGGGGTCATCAGGTGCCGGTCCTTGGCGTGGTACATGAACACCGTCCCCTTCGGCATACGGTGCGAGATGACGGCCCGGCAGGCGACCACCCCGTTGCGGTTGTAGGCCTCGATCCAGTCGTTATCCGCGACACCGATCGTCGCGGCGTCGGCCGGGCTCATCCAGATGACCGGCCCGCCGCGGAACAGCCGGAGCATGTGCAGGTTGTCGGCGTACTCCGAATGGATCGACCACTTCGAGTGCGGTGTGAGGTAGCGCACGGTGATCTCCGGCCGGCCATCCTCGGCCAGTCCCTGCTCGCCGAAGTGCCGGACGTAGTTCAGCGGCGGCCGGTAGACGGGCAGCGCCTCGCCGTATTCGTGCATCCAGTCGTGGTCGAGGAAGAAGTGCATCCGCCCAGTGAGCGTGTGCCAGGGCTTCTTGCGCTCCACGTTGACCGTGAACGGAGCATAGCGCCGCCCGCCGGTCTCCGACCCGGACCACTCCGGTGAGGTGATCACCGAGCGTGGCTGGACACCGATGTCCTCAAACGAGATGCGCTCGCCGGAGCGCTCCTCGGCCAGGTCTGCCAGGCCCACCCCGGTCCGCTGCTCCATCGACCGCCAGGCCTGCACCGCTACCTGCCCGTTCGTGGTGCCGGACAGGGCCAGGATCGCCTCGGCCAGGTGCACGTCCCGCTGCAGCGACGGTCGTCCGTCGCCGGCTCCGCCGCGGATCACGCCGTTGGCCCGCCGCAGGTAGTCCATCGCCCCCGACGGCACCCAGCTAGCCCCTTTGACCTGGGTGCCGAGGGTGTCGATCAGCGGGCCGACGGCCGCCATCTTCTGCGCGACCTGGGTGTAATCGCGCTCGATCGTCACCAGCCGCGGCATCGTCACCCCGGGGATGGGCTCGCACTCACCGCGGGTCCAGTCCAGCGCCGACCCGCCGGGCTGGGCCAGCTCATCCGGCGTGTCGTGCATCAGCGGCGCGGCGAGCACGTCGGTGCGGGTGCCCAGGTGCGTGACGGCCAGCCGGGAGAACTCCCTGGCAATCAGCGTGAACGCGTCGAAGTCGGTGCGCGCCTCCCACGGCGGCGCGATCGCCGGGTTGAACGAGTGCACGAACGGGTGCATGTCGGTGGTCGAGATGTCGTGCTTCTCATACCAGGTCGCGGCGGGCAGCACGATGTCGGCGTAGGTGCAGGAACTGGTCATCCGGAAGTCGATGGTGGTCAGCAGGTCGAGCTTGCCGCGCGGGGCTTGTTCCCGCCACCTCACCTCGGCCGGGCGCAGGCCCTGCGGCGACTCCTGCGCGCGGACCGCGTCCTCGGAGCCGAGCAGGTGCCGCATGAAGTACTCCATGCCCTTGCCGGAGGAGCCAAGCACGTTGGCCCGCCAGATTGTCATCACCCGGGGCCAGTTCTCCGGTGCGTCCGGGTCCTCGGCGGCCCACCTCAGCCGGCCCGCCTTCAGCTCGTTGACGATATAGCTGGGCACCGGCTTTCCGGCCGCGCCGGCCTCGCCTGCCAGGTCCAGCGGGTTACGGTCGAACGCCGGGTGCGACGGAGTCCAGCCCAGCCTTGACGCCTGCGCCAGGCAGTCCACGAACGTGCGCCCGGCGAACACCCCGCGGCCGAGCGGGCTGGCCAGCTCATCGGGGCCGAACGCCTCGTACCGCCACTGGTCGGTGTGGGTGTAAAAGAACGAGGTCCCGGTCATGTGCCGGGTCGGCCGCTGCCAGTCCAGCCCGAACGCCATCGTGGACCAGCCGGTGAACGGGCGGACCTTCTCCTGGCCCACGTAGTGCGCCCAGCCGCCCCCGTTCACGCCCTCGCACCCGCACAGCATGATCATGGTGAAGAACGTCCGGTAGATCTGGTCCGAGTGATACCAGTGGTTGGTTCCGGCCCCCATGCAGATCATCGAGCGGCCCCGCGACAGCTCGGCGCTGCGGGCGAACTCCCTCGCCACCCGGGCCGCGGCCGCGGCCGGGACCGATGTGATCGCCTCCTGCCAGGCCGGGGTGCCCGGTGCGGACGCGTCGCCATAGCCGGAGGGCCAGTCCCCCGGCAGCCCCTCGCGGCCTACTCCGTACCGCGCCATCAGCAGGTCGAATACCGTGGTCACCAGCTTGTCGCCGAACCGGATGGCGGGCACGCCGCGGCGGACGACGGATCCGCCTTCGGTCGGCCCCGCATCGAACCGCGGCAGGTCGACCGGCACCGCGTCGGAGTGCCGCCCATACAGGGTCAGCACCGGGTCGACTCCGCGCAGGTCGAGGTTCCAGCGCCCCAGGCCGCCTGCTGAGTACCGGAAGCCCAGTGAGCCATTGGGGACGACGGTGGCACCGGTTGCCGCGTTCTGGATGATGGGTTTATGGGCGGAGCCCTCGGATGTGTCCCCGATGTCGGCGGCCGTCAGGAACCTGCCCGGTATGTGGACGTCGCCGCGCTCGGTCAGCGTGACCAGGAACGGCGCGTCGGTATAGGTCTTCACGTACTCGGTGAAGTAGTCCACCTGGCGGTCGCGGAAGAACTCGGTCAGGATCACGTGGCCCATGGCCATCGCCAGCGCCCCGTCGGTGCCCGGGGCGGCGGGCAGCCAGTCGTCGGCGAACTTGGTGTGGTCGGAGTAGTCCGGGGAGACCACCACGACCTTCTGGCCCCGGTAGCGGGCCTCGGTCATGAAGTGCGCGTCCGGGGTGCGGGTGATCGGCAGGTTGGTGCCCCAGATCATCAGGTAGGCGGCGTTCCACCAGTCCCCGGACTCGGGCACGTCGGTCTGGTCGCCGAACACCTGCGGCGAGGCGACCGGCATGTCCGCATACCAGTCGTAGAACGACAGGATCGTCCCGCCGATCATCGACAGGAACCTGGTTCCTATCGCGTACGAGACCTGCGACATCGCCGGGATCGGGGAGAACCCCACCACCCGGTCCGGGCCGTATTCCCTGACCGTGTGCACGTGCGCGGCGGCGATCAGCTCGCTCACCTCCGGCCAGGACGACCGGACGAACCCGCCCTTCCCCCGGGCCTGCTTGTAGCGCGCCGCCCGCTCCGGGTCGCCGGTGATCTCCGCCCACGCCGCCACCGGATCACCGAGACGGCCCCGCGCCTCCCGCCACAACGACAGCAACTCCCCGCGCACGTACGGATACCGCACCCGCGAGGGGGAGTAGGTGTACCAGGAGAACGACGCCCCCCGCGGGCAGCCGCGCGGCTCGTACTCCGGCGAGTCCGGCCCGGTGGAGGGGTAGTCGGTCTGCTGCGTCTCCCAGGTGATGATCCCGTCCTTGACATACACCTTCCACGAGCACGACCCGGTGCAGTTCACCCCGTGCGTGGAGCGGACCACCTTGTCGTGCCGCCACCGCTCGTGGTAGAACTCCTCCGCGCCCCGGCCGCCCCTCCGGTGCACCTCGCGGAAATCGGGACTCGGCGTGCCGCCGGGGACGAAGAACTGCGCCTTGCGCAGCAGTTGCTCGACGGGTTCCCCCGCCGGGAGCAGCGGTGCCAGCAGGTCACTGCCCTGGTTGCCGGGCTTGGCCAGGTCCTGCCCGTCTTGCGTGATCGTGTGCCGTGCGACTGGCTCGGCCACATGACCCCCTTTGTCAGTTCGGCGACCGTGGCGTGTCCATGCTGCGGTTCCCGGGTGTCTTTCCTTCCCGGCACCGTGTTTCCGTATGCCTGTGGACTCAGGCGGCGTGATGGTACAACGGGCTCAGATGGTGGTGCTGAGCGGCAGGCTCGGCGAGTTCCTGCTCGGGGATCAGGTGGACGTCCACGTGGTAGTCCTGAACCAGCGTCCAGCCCAGGAACCCGGCGGCGATGGTGACCGCGACTCCGAGCGCGGACAGCACGACGCCGAGCGTGGCGCTCACCGCCGGGCCGTTCCAGTCGGTCATGTAGGAGGCCATGGCGGCGAGGAACAGGCCGAGGGCCGTGACGTTGAGCCCGGCGTGCAGCAGCCCGGTCGTCTTGGCCGCCGAGCCGCGCGGGATGCCCAGCGCCCAGTCGGCCAGGCCGGCGAGGGCCGCGACCAGGGCCGTCCCGGTGCCGGCGACGCTGAGGGCGATCGCGAGGTTGAGCCAGCACAGGTGGCCGTTCGCCGCGTAAACCGCGAAGCCCGCCAGGGTGCCGTGTAGCAGGCCACCGGGAACGCGGCCAGCATCGGGTGCACCGGGTGCCCGGCGATCTTGATCCTGCTGTACACGGCATCTCCTTCCGCCGCTGTACCGATTGCGCGGTTACGCTAGCGGTCCCAGCTTGCAGCTTCCCTGCAACCTGCAGGCCTCGTGCTTGCCATTAGCGTTGCTGGAGTGCGGGCAGAAGTTCGTAGCGCGGCCCGCGACCGTGGTGCGGATGATCGGCGTGTGCTCATGCGTTCGGTGGTTACCCGGTGCTCCTTGCGGTTTGCTGGCGAGAAAGCCTGTTGCCCCAGGTCAGCGGCCGGCGAGTTCGCTTAGCCGCGGCACCAGGATCAGGTAGCCGTCAGCCCGTGCCTGGTCCAGGGCGGCCGCGGCGGCTGCGCGGCACGTCTCGTCATCGCCTTGGCTGGCGAGGAGTTCGGCGTGCGCCCACCGGGTTTCGTGGCGGGTGAGCGGCGTTCCACCCCTGAGGGCAGCCTGGACGTGCGGCGCGGCCTCGTCCGGCCGTCCCTGGCGGGCCAGGAAGGCACCAAGCCTGGCCGCTGTCCAGGCGCGGAAGAACGGGATGCCCTCGGCGGCCTGCAGAGAGCGGCGGTAGGCGGATTCGGCGCGGCCGGGCAGTCCTGCGGCCTCGCAGGCGATGCCCAGGCTGCGGTGCGCGGCGGCGGTCCATTCCGCGTGCCCGATGCGGCCGGCGATGCCGGCTGATTCCTCCGCTGATTCGATCGCTTCGCCGCCCTGGCCGAGGGCGGCCAGCGCCTCGGCGCGGTGCCACAGGCACTCGGCCTCGACGGCCGGGTGGCGGGCGGCGCGGGCCCGGGCGAGGGTCTCGTCGATCTCGGTAAGGCCCTCCCCAGCACGGCCGAGGATGGCCAGGGCATGGCCGCGGGTGGCGCGCGGGCTCCACAGCCGGAGCACCTCACCGTGGCTGACCGGCAGGTGGGCGAGGCGGTCGAGCTGGGTGACGGCGTCGCGCAGCCGGCCGCCGGTGAAGCATTCCATCGCCCGCCAGTACAGCAGGCGCGCGCTGCCGCGGCTGTCACCGGCCCGGTCCAGCAGCCGGGCCGCCCGCCGCACGCGATACCTGGCGCGGGTCAGGTTGCCGCCGGTCAGGTCGATGATCGCGGCCGCCGCGAGGGCCTGGCCGAGGGCGGCGGGCTGGTCGTCGGCTTCGGCGATCGCCAGCTCGGCGAGCTCGCTGCCGCGGGCTGGGTCGGCGGTCCTGGCGTCCAGGATGGCCAGCTGGGCCAGGATGCGGGACCGGGAGGCGGGATCGTCGAGGCTGTCCAGCGCGGCGGTGAAGTCGGTGCGGGCCGCGGCGAGCTGGCCGCCGCGGCGGCGGGCCTCGCCGCGCACCTCCAGCAGCGCCGCGCGGGTATGGGCTGGCGGGTCAAGGGACAGCCCGGATCCGGCCAGGCGCGCCGCCTCACGGTCGCAGATCCGCTCCAGCTGGCGGCGCGCGGCGGCCGCATACGCCATTGCGGCCTCGTCGTTGTCGCCGCTGACGGCTAGGTGGCTCGCGGCCTCGGCCGGATCAGCGCCGCACTGGCGCAGCGCCGTAGCGAGAAGCGCATGGGACCGCGCTGCCTGGGCGGGGCGCTGTGCGGCGGTGACCGCCTGGCGGAACAGGTCGTGGCTGAGCGCCCAGCCCTGCGGGCCGGGGCTGGCCAGCCCGGCGCTGCCGAGTCCTTCCAGGGTGTCCAGGACGGTGCGCCGGTCGGTGCTCCTCGCGGCGGCAAGCAGTGCCGGCTGCGCGGGGCGGCCCAGCAGCGCGAGCAGGTCCAGCATGTCCCGCCACCGGGCGGGCAGGCCGGCCAGCCGGTTTCCCGCGGCCTGCGCCATCGCGCCGGCGACGATTGCCGCGGCCCCCGCGGCGTCGCGGCCCGGCCGCAGCTGCCACCGGTGGTCGCCGTCGCGGGCGATTGCCCCCTGCCGGGCCAGGTTGGCGATCACTTCGGTGCCGGTGAAGGGGGTGCGGCCGGCCTGCCTGAGGATCGCCTCGGCCAGCAACTGGTCACCGAACAGGCCCCTGATGACGCGGCCGGCAGCGGCCCTACCGTGATGCCAGTCATCTGGGAGGCCGACAGGCTGAGCGCCTCAGCCGGGTCGAAGCCGGGGCGGCCGTCCGGGCGGTAGGCGACGGCGAGACTGACAGTGTCCAGGCGGCGCAGCAGCAGGCCCAGCACCATCAGGCTGGTCGGGTCGGCCCACTGCAGGTCATCGGCCACGATCAGGCAGCGCGGCCGGGCCACGGCCGCGAGGAGACGGATCGCGCCCTGCAGGGCGAACGCGCGGGAGGACTCCTCATCCAGGCCGCCGATGGCGGCACCGGCCGGTACCGCGAGGCCGGGCACCACCCCGGCCAGCGCGCTGGCCTCCGGCTCCGCCAGCACCGCCACCGGCGCCGCCAGCAGCCTGGCGGCCTGGCCTAGCAGCCGGCCCGCCAGCGACCACGCCGCATCTTGATCCGGAGCGAACGCCTGCGCGGCCAGCACGGGCACGCCCGCCCGCCGCGCCGCTTCCCCCAGCAGCGCGGACTTGCCGATCCCGCTCGGCCCGGTGACCAGCACGACCCGGGGACCATAGCCAGCCACCACGTGCGCGATCACCGCGCACTCCTCTTCGCGGCCGAGGAACGGGGTCGTGCGGCCAGGGCAGGACCCATCCGGCCGGGCAGGCCGCATCCGGGAGGGGACCGGCTCTTCCGGCTGGCATGCCAGTATGCGCCGGCGGACCTCGCGGGCCTGCGGCGTTGGCTCCAGACCGGTCCCGGCGGACAGACGGTCCCGGTACTCGTCGAACGCGTCCAGCGCCCCGGCCCGGTCACACGCAGCGGCCAGCGCGCGGACCAGCAGCAGCACCGAGGACTCGCGCAGCGGCTCGGCCGCCAGCGCCTGCCTGGCCCACGAGGCCGCCTCCAAGGCTGTGGTGGCTCCAGGGCTCTCCAGGGCCGCTGCCGCGGCTCTGTCCAGCACCTCCAGATAGGCCAGGGAAAGACGCCGCCGGTCGGCTTGTGCCCAGTCGGCATAGATGTCCTCCGGAAGCGGCTCGCCGCCCCAGATGTCAAGCGCTGCACGGAAGGACCTGAGAGCCTCGCCCGGCCGTGTCGCCAGCGCGGCCCGGCCGGCCTTCGCCGCGGCGAGGAACTCCTCGGCATCAACCCAGCACCGGTCGCCGTCGGCGAGGATGTATCCGCCCGGGCCGGTCCGGATCAGAGTGCGGTCACCCATCGCGCGGCGGATGCGGCTGACCAGAACCTCGATATTCCCCGCGGGATCTGCCGGGGGGGCGTCCGGCCACAGCACGTCGGCGATCAGATCCTTCGGGACCAGCGTCCCACGCCGCAGCGCCAGCAGCCGCAGCAGCCGGCGGGCCAGCTTGCCGCCGAACTCCCGCAGCGCGATCTCCTGGCCGTCACAGTCCACCGCGAACCGGCCGAGCAGCCTGATCCTGATCGCCGCGCCGCCGCCTGGTGGCCGACCGCCGCCAGCGCGCACCCCAGACGATCCGCGCGGCACGGGGCGGCTAGCCGACGGGGAACTGGCCGTCGGCTGGTGCCGGCCGGTGATGACCGTCATGGCGGGTTCACCGGCCAGCCAGACCGCGCGTGAACCTCCTCAGGCGGCCTTCATCGCGCAATGCACTGCCTCCTCGTCCTGCCGGGGCTGCGGGACCGGCCAGCTTGCGGCTCCGCGGTGATGCTGCCCTGATGCGCGCCGGCACGGATGCGGCGCACGGGCACGACGGCTGGATCTTGACGTTAGGCCCGGCTGGGCGCCCGGGCCAGTGACCAAGGTCCCATCTCGCGGTGTGGGCAGGGGAGGATGTCATGTCGCGATCACGGTCCCGAGGGCGAGGAGCGCGAGGCTGAGCGCGGCGATCGTGGCGCGCAGGACGGTGGCGTTCCGCGCGTCTTGCCGCACCTTCGCCGCTAGCTCCGGGCTGCCGGGGTCGCGTAGCGCATTCTGCCGCAGCACGGTCATCCGCCGGGCCTGCGCCACCCCTGCCATGGTCGCGGCGACCAGGCCCGCCGCGACCACCGCGCTGGCGGCCAGCTGCCCGTCCCAGCGGTACCGGGACGCCAGTATGGCCCCGCTTGCCAGCCCTATCACCAGCGCGCTGCTGCCGACCAGCCCGTACGCACGGCCCAGGCCGCGGAAGAACGCCACCCGCTCGCCCGCCCCCAGGGTGGCCTGGGCAACCCGGGCCACCACGAAGATGGCGACCAGGCCGCCGACCCAGACCGCAGTCGCGAGAACCAGCACGGCCGTGAGCGAGGCTTCGGCAGGCCGCGGCAGCGTGAGCGCCACAGCTGTGCCGGTGGTCACGGCGCGGGCTCCAGCGTGGCGTCGACCGTGATCTTCGCCCCGGCGAACAGCTGGGACACCGGGCACAGCTCGCTGGCCTCGCCGATCACCGCGTCGAAGTCGGCTGGGGCGAGTCCCGGGACCCTGGCGGTCACCTCAAGGTGTGATGAGACGATGGTCGGGACGCCGCCTGCCTCGTCGAGGGTGACGGTGGCGGTGATGGCCAGCCGTTCCGGGGCGGCCTGGTGCTCGCCGAGCCGCAGCGCCAGCGTCATCGCGTAGCAGGCGGAGTGCGCCGCGGCCGCCAGCTCTTCCGGGCTGGTCTTCCCGTCCGCCCGCTCGGTCCGGGACGCCCAGCTCACGGCCAGCCCGCCCGCCACGCCGCTGCCCATCCGTATCGTCCCGGTGCCGCTGGCCAGCGGGCCTTCCCACGTGGTCTGCGCCGTCCGTATCGCCATTGCCATGGATGCCTCCTGTTGCGCGAGTGGATCGTTTTCGTTCACGCATGCGTGTTCGTGCGCGCCGCCCGCGGCGCGAACGTGCGGAATGCTCGCTGCGGCTTGCGGGTCAGCTGGCCGCCTGGCGGCGGGCGACCTGCATCCGCCACCGGGGTGGTCCGTCCTGCACGGCGGTGAACTGGTACCCGCCCGGGATGAGCCCGCTGATCTCCCGCCATACCGGGTCCAGGTCTGTGCCGGACTGGAGTTCGACCTGCTCGCCGCGGCGCATCCGCAGCAGCCGGTCCACGGCCGCGGCGACCGCCTGGCCCGGGGGGAGCGCGTCGAGATCGACCACCGGCCCCTCGGTGAGCGGGTACCACTCGTGCCGGTGCCCGCCCAGCGCCGCGGTTCCCGGCACGCCCTGCTGCACAGCGCGCCCCGGCGCCAGCAGGCTCTCCTCGGCCAGCAAGTGACGCTCAAGCTGGGCGACGAAATCGCGGGCGGCGATGGCGACCTGCCCGGGAGACATCGGCTGCTCTCCGGCCGCTGCCCGGGCCAGCAGCTCAGCAGCCGAACGCAGCCGGGCATGGTCTCTGGCCAGCCCGGCCACTTCCCGCGCCGGGGCCGCGGGAAACAGCAGCGTCTCCTCGTCAGACGCCTGGCGCAGCACCTCGGCCTGGGCGTAGCCGGCCAGCGCCGCCAGTTCCACACCGGGCCACCCGCCATCTGCGATCGCGGCCATTAGTTCCTCAGTGCGCGCCGCAACCTGTGACAGCAGCAGCACGTGCTCCTCGGTCAGCGTCAGCGGCGAGCGTACGGTCAAGCCAGCATTTCCAGGGGCTGCCCGCGCCTTGGTATCAGGGTCACCTCAGTCATGACACACTCCTCACCTCATTGTCACTAAGACAATAGTAAAAATGATTCGTGCGCCTTGTCAATGGGCGGGTACTGGAACCAGGCCAGGGTGGCCCCTCGATGGCAGCCGGCACGGCGGTGATCGCGCAGCCGGGGAAACCGTCGTCTGCGGGGCCCCTCCCGCTGGGCGCGGAAGCCCCGGTCCGCCCGCTGCTGGCCCTCGCATGGCGCTGGCTGCCGGGCACCCGACGGATGCTGGCCCCGCATTGCGCAGTCGGCTGCGTTGGTGCCAGGGGCCAGATCGTCCGATTTTACCAATTACGCTAGTATATAAGCGACGAGGGTTGTGGCCGAGGCCGGGGCTGGAGAGGAGCGGTGAGATGACCGTCACGCCGAACGCCCGGTCAGCACGGGCCCGGGCGGCGCTCATAGCCCGTCACGCTGAACTGCAGGGGGTGCTGGACCACTGGGCTGGCGTGCTGGCCGGCGCGGTGGACAGCGGCGGCCGGGTCCGCCCGGCGCGGAACCTGCTGCGCGCCTTCCTCACCGACGAGGTGTTGCCGCATGCTCGCGCCGAAGAGCGCACGCTGTACCGGGCAGCCAGGCGTGACCCGGACGCCAGCCTGCTGGTGCAGGCGCTGATCAGCGAGCACCGGATCCTGGCATCGATGGCCGGCAGGCTGGGTGAGCCGGGGTCGCCGGCTGCCACCGCCGCGCAGGCCGCGGCGATTAGCGCCGTGTTCGCCAGCCACGTGGACAAGGAGGACTCCCTGCTGCTACCCGCTCTGGAGCGTTCCGGCACCGACCTGGCCGCCCTCCTGGCCCGGGAATCCCGCCTTGCGGGCGGCCAGCGCGCGGCATGATGCGCCGCTTGCGGGCGGGAACGACCGTCATGGTGCGGACCGACCGGTCCGGCAAGCTGGAGGGAGCCCCGGTGCGGCGCGCGGGGCGTGACCATATGGGAGGCTTTCGCGGCACTGGCGGCTGCTGCGCTTGCCGCTGCCGCCGTGGCGATCACCGGGTTCCTCCCCGCCGGGCCCTGGACCGGCGCCGGCTTGCCGCCTGGGATGCCGGGTCGTTACCAGCCGGCCCGCAACGGACTGGCCGGCTGTGAGGAATGCGAGCACCCGGCGCGGTGGCCCTCGCTGACCACCGCCCCGCACTCCTCGCAGACCAGGCACGCCCAGCAGGCCGGGTCGCCGCCGTCCTCGGCCTGCCCGGATCCGGCCGGGGATCGTGCCTGGCTTGCCGCCCGCAGGGGATCGGCGGCAGGTTCGCTCCGCCCCCGCGGGGCCTGGTCGCTGGTCATCTCTGTCCCTCCATGAACCAGGGAGATTCTCTAGCGCCTGCCAGAATAACGGCTGCCGGCCGGCGGCGCCGCCCTCTGGCGGGCACGTTCACATGACGCGGAAGCCGAGCGCCGAGGCCGCGCCCTCGTCCATCATCGACGGGTCCCACGGCGGGTCCCACACGACACGGACATCGACGGGAAGTTCCCCGGCCGCTCCGCACGGCTGCCTTCGCTTCTTCCGGCAGGCTTTCCGAGACCGGGCAGCCGGGGGTGGTCATCGTCATCTCCACGACGAGGACGCCATCGTCGATGCGCACGCCGTAGACCAGGCCGAGCGAAACCACATCCAGGTACAGCTCCGGGTCGTAGACGCCGGCGAGCGCGTTCCACGCCGCGCTCACCGGGTCGTCCGGCTCGGGACGCCTGGCCCGGAACCGGGCGTGCTCACGGCTGCCGCCGGAAGGTGACCTGCCAGTCACCATCGCCCAGGTCGGCGGCGTCGTAGCTGAACCCCTGCGAGCCGAGCACGCCCTCGAGCGGGACCGGCTCGAACGGCGCCAGCACGACCAGTTCCTCGCCGTCGGCCAGGGCCGCCACCGCGGCCATGATCGTGTCGAACGGCTCACCGCCGGCCGCGATGATCGGCCGCGCGTCCACAGTCGCCACGCTGCACCTCCTCCCCGGCCGCCAGCGGCCGGGACAAGTTACTTCTAGCAGACACTAGAAAAATATCACACAGCAGGCACGGCGCCTGGCATGCCTGCAGCCAGGCCGGCAACCGGGGACCGGGAAGGTCCGCCGGGCCGCCCGGATCAAGCTCGTCCCGGTTCGCCGTCGTTGGCGTCCTGGTTCGTGCGCGTGTGCCCGTTCCGGCGGCGGCCCGGGCCGCCCCTGGCGCTGGCGGCCCGCGCCATCCTCGCCGTGCGCGCCGCGCCTGCCCTGCTGGCGGGTGTCCTGCGTGCGGAGGGCTTGCGCCGACGCCTCTGCGCGAAATATTTACATAAATTTAGTTTTAACTAGTGATGCTGGAGGAAGTGATGGATGGTCGGCCACGGATCCTGATCGTCGGCGGCGGTTACGGCGGCATGCACACCGCGCTGCGCCTGGAACGGCTGCTGCACCCGGGCGAGGCGACGGTGACGGTAGCCGACTCGCGGTCCTACATGACCTACCAGCCGCTGCTCGCCGAGGCGGCCGCCGGCAACCTGGAGCCCCGGCATGTGGTGGTCCCGCTGCGCGGCGTCCTGCGCCGCACCCAGGTCATCAAGGCAGCGGTCAGCTCCATCGACCACGGGAGCCGGGTCGCCTACCTCACCGCCGGCGACGGCGCCGAAACGCCCCTCCGCTACGACGTGCTGGTGCTGGCGCCGGGATCGGTCTCCCGGGTGCTGCCGATCCCCGGCCTGGCCGAGACCGGGATCGGGTTCAAGACCATCGGCGAGGCCATCCACCTGCGCAACCACGTGCTCGGCCGGCTCGACGCCGCGGCGTCGGCCAGCTCGGCCGAGGCTCGCCAGGCCGCGCTGACGTTCGTGTTCACCGGCGGCGGCTACGCCGGGGTGGAGGCGCTGGCCGAACTGCAGGACATGGCCTTCGACGCGTGCGCCCGCTATCCCGAGCTCAGCCACCGGGAGATGCGCTGGATCCTGGTGGAGGCGGCGGACCGGATCCTGCCCGAGGTCAGCCCGGCGATGGCGGACTACACCGCCGCCCTGCTGCGCCGCCGGCACATCGAGGTCCGGCTGCGGACCCGGCTGACCTCCGCCGAAGGCGGCCGGATACGGCTCGATGACGGCGCTGAGTTCCCCGCCGGGACCCTGGTGTGGACGGCCGGGGTTGCTCCCAGCCCGCTGGCCAGGAACGCGGGCCTGCCTACGGATGCCAGCGGCCGGGTCATCGTCAGCGAGTTCCTCGCGGTCGACGGCGCCGACGGCGCGTGGGCTCTGGGCGACTGCGCCGCCGTCCCGGACCTGGCCGCCGGTAACGGGTCGTTGTGCGCGCCGACCGCCCAGCACGCCTACCGGCAGGCCCGCCGGCTGGCCGGCAACATCGCCGCGGTGCTGCGCGGCGGCACGCCGCGCCCCTACCGGCACGCCTCCGCCGGGTCGGTGGCCAGCCTGGGCCTGTACCGCGGCGTCGCGGAGGTCTACGGGCTGCGGATGCGGGGCTTCCCCGCCTGGATGACCCACCGCACCTACCACCTGCTGAAGCTGCCGACGATGAACCGGCGGCTGCGCGTGGTCTCGGACTGGACGCTGGCGCTGCTGTTCCCGCGCGAGGTCGTCTCCCTCGACGTGCTGGAGCACCCGCGCCAGGACTTCCAGGCCGCGCTGCGCGTCATCGCCACCGGGCCGCCCCATGAGACGTCATTCCCGGGTCAGGAAGAGAAAGAAGATGACCATCATGCTTACCATCGGTGAGCAGCAAGAACTCCGCCAGGTCGAGCAGGAACTGCGGGATGCCGACCGCGGGTTCGCTTGGCGGCTGACCCTGCTTCAGGGCATGCTGCGCTGGGCCCGCCCGGGCCGGCAGGCGTACCTGCTGGTCCTGGCCGTGCTGGCGGCGGCGCTGCTGCGGCTCGTCGCGGCGGCAGGGCGGCTGCTGATGGCGGTTGCCGAGGGGGCGATGCTGATGGAACCGGCCGCCCTGATGGCTCTCGGCGGCACGGCCTGGCCGGGCTGGGAGTCCGGGCAGGCGCCTGGTCACGGCACCAGCCCGGCGCAGGACCGGCCGCAGTCCGAGGGCACGGACCTGCCATGAGCACGCCGGGAAGCACGGACGGCTGGGTTCGCGCGTGCCGCCTGGCCGACCTCGGCGAGGATCGAGCCGGTGCACGTAGAGGTCGGCCAGTGCCCGGTGTGCCTGGTTCGTACCGGCGGAGCGGTGTACGCGCTGCGCGACGAGTGCACCCATCAGGCCGTGCCGCTGTCGGAAGGTGAGGTGGCCGGCGGCGCGATCGAGTGCTGGCTGCACGGCTCCCGCTTCGACCTGGCGACCGGCCGGGTGCTCTCACCTCCGGCAACCCGGCCGGTCACCGTCTACGGCGTCAGGACCGACGGCGAGGACGTTTTCGTGCACCTGGGCACGGACGGGAAGGGCGAGCGCGACCGGATGCCGGGCTGACGCCCGGCGGACGCCCTGCCACTGAGTGCGTGGAAGTGAGTGATGGTGATGGAACCACAGGCTGGGGGCGGGATGCCGCTGGCGATGAGGGCCCGCAGGCTGTGGCCGGACCGCAATCCGCTGCGGCGGGCCGCCGACCGGGTCGAGTTCGCCATCGCCGCACTGCTGCTCGTGGCGTTCCTGGCCGGCGTGCCGCTGACCGCGCTGACCGCGGCCCGGTGGGCGGCGGCATCCGGGCTCCGCGCCGAGCGGGCCCAGGCCGGGTGGCACCAGGTGCCGGCGGTCCTGCTGCACGACGCGCCCACGCCGCCCGGCGGCCTGTCCTTCCCGGTGCCGTGGCCGCAGGTGCTGGCCCGGTGGGCCAGCCCGGCCGGGCCGCGCACCGGGAAGATCGACGCCCCGCCGGGCGCAAAAGCCGGCAGTACCGTGATGGTCTGGATCGACCGGCCGGGCAGGCTGACCGGGGCGCCCGTTGCTGCCGACGTGGCCGGCCGGGTGCTGCTGGCCGCCATGGCGGCACCTGTCGCGCTATCGGTCATGCTGCTGGTCCTCTGGGCCTACGCCGGCATCTTCCTGGACTGGCGCCGGATGGCTGCCTGGGACGCCGACTGGGCGGTGACCGAGCCGCAGTGGACCGAGCGGCACTAATCAGAATCGGCGTCGCAGGACATGGAGGCAGTGATAGTGATGGGGTAACTTACGCGCTGCTGAGTCATCAGCTCGCGGCCGCGCCGGCCGCCAACACCGAGGGCCCGGTGCAGGTCGGCGAGCTTGCCTGGGCCTGCTGCTGTCCGCGGTCATCGGGCTGGAGCGGGAGGTCAGGCAGAAGAGCGCCGGGCTGCGCACGCACACCCTGGCCGGGGTGGGCGCCGCCCTGTTCATGCTGGTCAGCAAGTACGGGTTCAGCGACGTGCTGCGCACCGGCCAGGTGGTCGTGGACCCGTCCCGGGTGGCCGCCCAGATCGTCACCGGCATCGGGTTCCTCGGGGCGGGGCTGATCTTCGTCCGCCGCGACTCGGTGCACGGCCTGACCACCGCCGCGTCGGTCTGGGTGACCGCGGCGGTCGGCGCGGCGGCCGGGGCCGCTGCCGCTGCTCGCGGTCGCGGCCACCGTGGCGTACCTGATCGTCGCCCTTGCCTTCCAGTCACGTCTCCCGGCGGCTGCCGCGTTCCGGTACCGCGATCTCGCTGCTGCGGGTCCGCTATCTGGACGGGCACGGCGTTCCTGCGCCGCGTCCTCCAGGTCGCCACCGCGTGCGGCTTCGTGGTCGACGAGCTGGCCACCGGGCCAGCGGCGCGGACGACGGGCACCAGCCCGGTGCAGCGAACGGGCAGCGCATGGTCGAGGTCGTGCTGCACGTGCACGGAACGGGATCGGTGAACGACCTGGCGACCCGGCTGTCCGAGCTGCCCGGCGTGCGCGCGGTGACCGCCGAGGACGCCAACGCGACCGGCAGGTTAGCGCTAATCGTGGCTGGCGGGCTCCTCCGCATCGCCAGCGGCGTGCCGGGCCAGGACGAACAGCAGGTCCGACAGCCGGTTGAGGTAACGCAGCACCTCATCGCCGACCGGACGGCCGCAGGCCCGGGCACGGACCGCGTGGCGCTCGGCGCGGCGGACCACGGCGCGGCCGAGGTCGAGCATCGCGCCGGATTGCGTGGCGCCGGGCACCACGAACACCGGGCGCAGCGGCCGTTCGGCAACCAGGTCGTCGATCAGCTGCTCGACGTCGGCGGTCATCTCTGCGGTGACCAGGGAGACCCCGGCGACCAGGCGGCGGCGCTGCCGCGGGCTGGCCGCCAGGTCCGCGGCGGCCGCGAAGAGCTGCCGTTGCAGCCGGAGCACCGTCTCCGACAGCCGCGGCTCCAGGCCGGCGGCACGCGCCGCGCCCAGCGCGGCGACCGCCTCGTCGATGTCGCCGTACGCGTCGACCAGCTCGTCGCCCTTGGATACCCGGCCGCCGTGCAGCAGCCCGGTGGTGCCGTCATCCCCGGTCTTGGTGTAGATCCGGCTCCTGGTCATGAGCGTGCTCCGTGGGCGGCGCTGCGCGGCTCCCCACGGCCGCGGCTCGGTGAAGAACTCCTCGGTGTGCACCCGGCCGGGCCTGGCTCCGCAGGCGCGGGCGGCTGCCGCGCACGCGGTCACGAACCCGGGCGCTCCGGCGATGTAGACCCGCCAGCCGGACAGGTCGGGGAACCAGCCGCCGAGGATCACCGGGATCCGCCCGGCCGGCGGCGGGCCGTCCGCCCGGGTCAGCGTGCGCAGGTAGCGGAACTCCGGGGTGGCGGCGCTGCCAGTCGCGGAACCGCTCGTCGTCGATCAGGTCCCGCTGCGTGCGGGCGGAGAAGAACAGGACGACCGGGGTGACGCGTGCGGTGCCGGAGCGCCGCCTCGGCCAGGGCGCGCACCGGGGCCAGCCCGGATCCGCCCGCGAGGAACAGCACCGGGCCGGGCTCGCCGGGCGCGGCGGTGAACGAGCCGTACGGCCCGGACAGCAGCACCCGGTCGCCGGGGCGGAGCACGTCATGAACCCAGCCGGATAGCTGGCCGCCGGGTACCCGGGTGACCAGCAGGCTGATCAGGCCATCACGGCGCGGCGCGTTCGCGATCGAGTAGGAGCGGACCACGAGCTCAGCGCCCGGGTCGCCGAGCAGCACGTACTGGCCTGGCTGGTAGCGCAGCGGCGGCCCGGCCGGGCGCAGCAGCAGCTCGGCGATCACCGGGGTCCGCCGCCGCTTGGCCGCCACCGTGAACTCGGCATCTTCGGCTATCACCCGGCCTCCCCCAGGTCGCCGCGGGCGGCGAGCGCGTCAAGCAGCAGGTGGAAGTACACCAGCCCGGCGTAGGGCTGCCAGCGGCGCGACAGCGTGGCCACCGCGTCATACCCCGCGTCCTCGGCAAGGCCGAAGCGGCGGCGCAGGTTGTTGCGGGCGCCCACATCGTCGCCGGGCAGCACGTGATAGCGGGCCAGGCCGCGCAGCATGACGTACTCGGCGCTCCAGCGGCCGATGCCGGGCAGGCCGAGCAGGGTGCTCATCGCCCGGTCGTCGCCGGCGTCGCGCAGCGCCTCCAGGTCCAGCGCCCCGGCTGCCACCTGCCCGGCGACCGAGGTGATGGTGCGGGCCTTCGCCGTGCTGAACCCCAGGGCGCGCAGCTCGGCCGGGTCCGCGAGCGGCGAGCCGGCCCGGTGCCGGGAAGCCGTACCGGGTCACCGGTCCGGGTACGGCGGGACCGAAGCGGCGGGCCAGCCGGCTGAGCAGGTGAATGCCCACGTCCAGGGACAGCTGCTGGCAGGCGACGGCGTTGACCACGGCTTCGAACACGGTCGGGAAGCACGGCGGCCGCATCCCGCGGAACCGCAGCGCCAGCGCATTCAGCCGGGCATCACCGGCGGCGACCCGGTAAAACCCGGCAAGATCCGCGTTGAGGCCCAGCATGCGCTCCAGGACCGGGCGGGCCGCGGCCACGGCGGCGCGGCCAGCCGGCCCCGCCGGGCCGCGCAGCTCCGCGATCAGCGACGGCGTGCTCGCGGCGGGGTCCTGGCGGACGGTGACCTCGGCCAGCTCGCCGGCCAGGCACAGGACCCGCCGGTAGCAGCCGGCGTCGAAGCGGTCCACCTCGTTGTGCGCCCGGCGCCGCAGCGCCCACACCACGTAATCGAGGCGGAACGGTGAGCTGACGTTGATCACCAGCCGGGCTGTCTGCCCGGCCCGGCGACCCGGCCGGCTCCGATGGCGGTCATGCTCCCGGCCTCGCGTTATTTCCCGGACCCGCGGGACGCAGCGCGGTCGGTTCCGGTCCCGGGGACGGCCTGCCGGTGACACGAGCAGCAGCAGGCGGTGCCGGCATAGCTGCCCTTGCAGCGCTGGTGCAGGGCGGCCTCGCACCAGCCGGAGACGTAGCGGTGGACGCGGATCTGCGCACGGGGTGCTGCCATGGCGCACGACCTTTCCGGACGAGGCCTGCGCAAGCGGGCGGCGGAAGCGGAGGCCAGGACACCGCATGATGCCGGCCGTCCTGGCACTCCGGGTCCGCTGGACCGGATCGCAGGACCATTTTCCTCAGTCACATTGTTTCAACAAGACGATCCTCGTGAGGATTCCGTGCACGCGCGGAGGGGCCGGACGCTGCCTGGTCCACGGCGGCGCCCTGGCCGCGGGGCCGGCCGCCCAGCCCTGCCCGCCCGGGTTAATATTTCTAGGGTCTGCTAGATTTATTCTGCGCGTCATGCCTGCGAGACCATCCGGCAGCGGCACGCCGCCGGAGAAGGGAGGGACGATGACAGCACCGCCGCACGTGCCCGCGAGGCCGCCCGTGCCGCCGCGCCCGGTAGGGGAACGGGCGGGGCCTGGCCGGGCCGCCCGCCGGGGGTGCCTGCCGTGGTGCCGCCGCCCGCGGTGCCGCTGAGCTTCCTGGCGGCCGCCGCCCTCGGGCTGGTGGCCTGCGGCGCCGCCCTGATCTGGGCACGCGGGGCCGCGATGACCGACCCGACCGCCGACCCGGTGGTGGCCGCGGCCCACTTCGGCGTGCTGGCAACCCTGTCCACCGGGGTGCTCGGCGCGCTGCACCAGTTCACGCCGGTGGTGACGCAGCGCCCGCTGCGTTCGGTCGCCCTGGCCTGGGCCACGTTCGTGACCTGGCTGGGCGCCGCCTGGCTGCTCCCGTCCGGGATCGCCGCGCAGCAGGAAGGGGTGGTGGAGGCCGGCGGCGGCCTGGCCGCGGTCGCGGTCACCCTGCTGGTGGTGAACCTGTCCGCCCCGCTGGCCGCGCGGGGCAAGGGCCACACGGTCACCGGGCTGCGGTTCGCGCTGGCCGGGTTCGTGGCGACGGCGTGCTTCGGCGTCACCTACGTGGCCGACCGGCGCGGGAACTGGTTCGACCTGTCCGGCCACGTCGTGCTCGCGCACGCGGTCATCGGCCTGTTCGCCTGGCTGGGGCTCACCTACGTCGCGGTGGCGGAAAAGCTGTGGCCGATGTTCTTCCTGGCCCACGTCCCCGGCCGGCACCGGGCCGGGCGGCTGGCGGTCTGGCTGATCCCCGCCGGGGTGACGCTGCTGTCGCCCGGGCTGCTGGCCAGCGTGGCCCCGCTGGCCTGGGCCGGGGCCGTGATCCTCGCGGCCGGCCTGGCCGCGCACCTGGCGTCGCTGGCCGCCCACGTCCGGCACCGGCGCCGCAAGGGCGGCCTGCACCTGGCGTTCGTCGCCACCGCGGCGGGCTTCCTCATCGCCGGGGCCGGGCTGGCGCTCGCCGCGACCCTGGTCATGCCCCGGGACCACCACGCGGGCATGGCGCTGGCCGCCGCGGCCGTGACCGCGTTCGCCGGCTGGCTGCTGGAGGCCCTGGCCGGGCACGCGCACAAGGTCGTGCCGTTCATCTTGTGGTCGGTGCTGCGCGGCCGCGGCATCGCCACCAGCCCCTCGGGCGGGCCGCTGGGGTTCGGCGACCTCTACGACCACCGGCTTGCCGCCGCAACCTACGCGCTGGTGACCGCGGGCATCACCGCGGTGGCCGCGGGGTTCGGCGCCACGCAGCCCGCCGCGCTCGCGGCTGGCGGCGGGCTGCTCGCCGCGGCCGGGCTCGCCGCGGCGGCGAACCTGTCCGTGACGCCTGCCCTGCTGCTCCGCAAGAACTCCCGGTGGGCTGCCCCGGTCGCGCCGAAGCCCATGCGTCAGGCCAGTGCGCCAGCGCCGCGCGGTGGAGCCGCGCGCTCTGGCCGTTCTACGGAAGACGGGTGATCCACTCGCCGGATGTGAACTTGGCCTGGGCCAGCTCCCGCGCCGCCTGCAGCTCCGCATGCGTCAGCAGGCTCTCGGCCAGCCCGTACCGCCTGCGGAAGCAGCCGATCATCGCGGCGATCACCTGCTCGCGGGCCAGGCGGGTCTGCCGCCGCAGCGGATCGACGCGCTTGACCGCGCTCGGGATGCCCCTGCCGGACAGCGTCTCCCGGCCGGAGCGCAGCACCCGCGTCAGCTTCTGCGTATCGATGTCGTAGGCCATCGTCGCGTGGTGCAGCACGGCAGACGCCCGGCGCTTCTGCGCGGCGCCGCCGATCTTGCCCTGGCTGGAGGCGATGTCGTTGAGCGGCTGGTACCAGGCGGCCAGGCCCAGATCCTCGGTCAGGGTACCGACCACCCAGTCGTCGAGGAACGCGTACGAACCGGCGAAGGACATGCCCGAGACCAGAGATTCCGGCGCGTACAGCGAGTAGGTGATCGTGTTTGCCGGCTCGATGAACATGGCGCCGCCGCCGCTGATCCGGCGGGCCACGGTGAATCCGAGCCGGCGGGCCTGGCCGGGGTCGACCTCGTTGCGCAGCGACTGATAGCTGCCGATGACCACGGCGGGCGCGGACCATTCCCAGATCCGCAGCGTGGGCGGGCGCCGCCCGGCCGCGACCTCACGCAGGAGCACCTCGTCGATCGCCATGTGCAGCGCTGGGTCCTGCGGGCCCTCGCGGACGAGCTGCCAGTCGTGGTCGCGCCAGTCGCTGGCCCCGAGGACGGCGCGGCGCACGGCGACCGCCACCGAGCGGGGACAGTTCCCGGCGGGCACCGCATCGCCGCCGAGCGCCGCCCGGATGCTCGCGGCGATCGCCGCGGTGTCCGCGCCCGCCGGGAGCCCGGTCACCGCAGTGCCGATCCGTTCGAGCGCATCGGCGGCTTCGGAAGGGAAATCACCGCTGACCTGGACGCGGGCCAGGCGGCCACCGGCCACCTTGACGTCCGCGGCTACGAGCCTGCCGCCGGGCGGCTGGTACTCACCGTGCATGCTTCATCCGCGCCGGTCCTCTCACCGTTCCGCCAGCTCGCTAGGCGCTGGGGCGCCCGATCCGCACCCGCCATGTCCCCGGCCCGGCCTTGACGTAATCCCAGGTGAACTCGCCGGAGTACTGCGCCTCGAACTGGTACCGCAACGGCAGCGGGTCGTGGTCGTTGACCAGCACAAACCCGCGTCCCGGCTGGAGCGCCCGGTAGGCGGTGAAGATCGCCTCATGACGCTGCCCGTGCGGCAGGCGCCGCACGTCCAGGTCTGGCTCCTGGCCGCCGCCGTCCGGTTCGGCGCCGCCCGGCTCGCCGGCCCCCGAAGGCGTGACTACGAGCGGACGCCCGATCCGCACCCGCCATGTCTGCGGCCCGGCTTCCAGGTAGTCCCAGGTGAACTGGCCGGCGTGCTCGGCCTCGAACTGGTAGCGCAGCGGCTTGGGGTCGTGGTCGTTGACCAGCACGAACCCGGCGCCGGGGGCGAGGGCGTGGTAGGCCGCGAAGATCGCCTCGTGCCGCCGCGCGGGAGGCAGGTCGCGGACGTCGAGGTCCGGGCCGCGGGCCGGCGGCTGTGCGCCCGGGGCGCCGCCGGCGGAGCCTGCCTGGCCCGGCGCTCCGTCGGCGCGGCGGGCGAGCCCGTGCAGCGCCGCCGTCACCCGGACCGCGAGATCGGCCCTCGGCTCGCGCAGCGCCGCCCAGGCCGCGGCGGCGAGCCGGCACGCCCGGTCGGCCTGCCCGGCCCTGGCCAGTGCCGTCGCGGCCTGCAGCAGCAGCGACAGCACGGTGGCCAGCGGATCGGCGGCAGGGGCGGCTTCCGCCGGGTTCACCTGCACGGCTTGCTCGGTGCGGCGGTGCATGTCGGCCAGCAGCGCGGGCAGGTCCGTGCCCTGGCTGGCCAGCAGCGCCGGGAGCAGGACGTCGTTTTCCTTCGCCACGTGCCCGGCGAAGAGGCTGGCTATCTCCTCCGCGCGCTCGGCCGCGCTGGCGGCGCCGGCCGGCTCGGCGAGCCGCCCGGCCGCTTCCGACAGGACCTTGTGCTCGGCGGTCATCTCGCTGACGGTGCCGGCCAGGCCGTCGAGTGCGGCGGCCGCCGGGTAGATGGTGGCTTCCTCGGCCGCCGCGTGCGGAAGGATCTCCCCGGCGAGATAAGCGATCAGCCGCGGCGACGGCCGCCTCGTGCGGCTGGCCCGCTGCCGCTGCCGCCGCTACCGCGCTCACCCGGTCGCTGAGCTGCTCGCCGAGGACCCGGTGATGGGCCCGCATTGCCTCGTAAGCTTCGGGTTCCGTGATCGTCACGTCATCTCCCTCCTCCAGCCGCGCACGGCGGAACATCGCGACAGCATCACTAGTATTTACAATACATGCTAGATAAAAGACCGTCGCCGGGAAGGTCCTCGGGCTGACTGTCACGCGCGGTCCCGGCGAAATCCGGTCAAGGGGCCGCGGACGTCACCCGGCCAGCAGGATGCCGAGGAACAGCGCGGCCAGGGCGCTGATGCCGGTCAGCGCGCCGAACACCGCCAGCCCCGCGGTGCTGCGGGCGCGGGCGTGCAACGCCGCCGTGACCCCGGAGACGGCCACCACGGCAAGCTTCACCACCAGCGTGGTCTCGTAGCTTCCGGTGATCTGCGAGCGCACGGCGATCACGTTCCAGACGCCGGTGACGATCAGGACCGCGAACGCGGGCCAGGCGACCTGGTTGAACCGCCGGGCGGCCGCCCGGGGAATCTCGGCGCCGAGGCGGCGCAGCACCGGGACCAGCGCGGCCAGCGTGAGCTGCCCGCCCACCCAGACGGTCGCGGCGAGAACGTGCAGGAACAGCCGGACCGTGTCCCAGCTAACCGCCAGCACGGCCGGGATTGCCCGGTACGGGCCGCGCCTTCATCATGCACACCCATCCGTCGGGCAGTTCTCCGGAGCTGAGGAACACTCGCAGCCGGTCCGCCGCTGCCGGGGGCAGCAGGTCGTCGGCTCGCGGGTAGAGGATCTTCTCCTCTTTCAGGTTGTGGTGCAGAAGCTGGACGGTCAGCCGCTTGCCAAGCGCCGAGCCCGGTGCCAGCCCCGGCGTCTGCCGCGCGTTCCAGCGAGTCGAGCGTGCCCCATATCTGCGCGTGCTCGCGCAGCATGACGAACACCGGGGCCGCCAGCCCCGGCTCGGCTTCGCGCAGCAGCGGGAACAGGAACTCCTCCTCCAGGTAGATGTGGCGGCGCAGCGCGCCGATCGCGCGTGCCAGCGGCTGCCGGTCGCCGGGTGCGGCGGTGAACGCCGCGATGCCCGCGTCGATCTCGTGGTGCTCTCGTTCGAGAGCTGCCGCCAGTGAGCCGATCTCCATGTCTGCCTCTTGTTATCGCGATCCTGCTGCTGGCCGCGGCGGCCGGCCGCGGTTGGGCCAGGTCTTCGGCCGCGAGGCAGGTTCCGGGGACTCCGGTCAAGCATCCCGATCCCCGCGAGGCGAAGATCAGGGACTTTCGTCCCGGGACGAGCGGCCGGTTGTCATGCCTCCGGCCAGAGCCGTCCGCCGTTCCTGACGTTTATACTACATGTTAGTGCAAAACATGCGGAGGGTGGCGGTGTACTTCACTGACCGGGGCATCGAGGAGCTTGGCGAGCGGAGGGGTGAGGACCAGGTACGCTGGGCTGGCTGGCCGCCCGGCTCCAGGCCTTCGTTGACCTGCATCCCGAGTTCGACGTCCCGGTCGACCGGCTGGCCACCTGGCTGGCCCGCGCCGACGGCGAGGACGACGAGCTGTGAACCGCGCGTCACCTGGTTCGCGACGGAGGGGTGAGGCGGGCCGGGATCGGGCGCGGGCGGAGTCACTCCCGGCCGTTCGGGCTAGAAGATCTTCTCCTCATCCCGGGAGTGCGGCATGACGATGGTGTGGGGCGATCCGCCGGGGTTCGCCGTGGACTGGGACTGGCAGCGCGGCCTGGCCGTGTGGGCGCTTGCCGGGCGGCGTTCCGAGCCCCGGTTTGACCGCAGGGTGATCGAGCATGAGCTGCCGGCCCGGCCGGCCAGCGAGCGAAAGGCGCAGGCCGCGGCACGCCGCTGGTGGCGGACGCAGGGCCGCGACGAGACACTCGCCGCGGCCAGGGGGAGCGCCAGCCAGGGGCGGTGATCTCACGGTCCGGCCGGCCACCTGAGCCGTGACGTGCAGTCGGTGGAACGCCGGCTGCGCTCAGGCAGGCTGACCGCTCGCCACTGGGGATCGGGCGTCATGATCACCGATCCTGGGTGCGCAGGCAATCTGCAACCTCGCCGGGGCAGGCTGGCGGTATGAGATCCGCAGCCATCAGCTCCGGCAGTCCCGGCGTGCAGACCGCCGCTGCCGCAGCGAGGAAAGGAATCTGGTCATGACCAGCGTGGTCTATCCGCCTGCTACCCGCGAGATCGGTGACCGCCGCCGTGAGCTCGCCCCGGCGATCCATCAGGCGTTCGACGCGTTCGGCCGGCAGGTGTTCGCCGACGGCGCCCTGCCCGCTAAGACCAAGCAGTTGATCGCGGTGGCCGCCGCGCACGTCACCCAGTGCCCGTACTGCATCAGGGGACACACCAAGCTTGCCCGCCGTGCCGGCGCGAGCGATCAGGAGATCATGGAAGCCATCTGGGTCGCGGCCGAGATGCGCGCGGGCGGCGCCTTCGCGCACTCCACGGTGGCCTTGCACGCTCTTGACGAAGAACGGCAGTGACGGTCACCTCCGGGCACCGGTAGACCGGGCCCGGGTGGCGTTGCTTGCCGCCAGCCACGCGGTCGATGACATGTACCAGGGGGCCGTGCCCGCGCTGCTGCCGTTCTTCATCGCCGGCCGCCACTACGGCTACGCCGCGGCCACCGGGCTGACGTTCGCGGCGACCGCCTCGTCGCCGGTGATCCAGTCGGCATCTACGGCACAACCTGCGCTGTCCGGTCCCGGCGGGCCTGACGGTTACCGGGACCAGCATCGGGCTGTCCGGCCCGGCGGCCAGCTACCCCCTGACCTGGCTGGCCATCGCGCTATCGGGAATCGGGTGACCGCGTTCCCTCCGGAGGCGGTGCAGGCGGCCCCGGCCACCAGCGGCGCCTAGCCATCAGCATCGGCGGGCTGCTCACCCCCCGTGCCCGGCGCTCTAGCCATGTAACTCTGTTGTCCGGCTGCGCCGGAGGCAGCACCATCGCGGCGGGGCCCCTCCTCCCTGTCAAACTCGTGTGAGACACGGGACCTGTGAGTCCTTTGAAGTAGAGCAGGGCGAGACGGGCGGCCGGGCATCGGGGGTTCGCCGTCATCCGGCCCCGGCAAGGTCAAGAGCACTTCTGCGTCTCAGACACCGGCTGGTGCCTTCGGGGCGCTGTTCAGCTGCCCGGCCAAGGACACGCCTACGGGCGGGTTGGCTCCGGTGAAGGCGGGCGCGCCGGCTGCCTGGTGCGAGCCGTCCACTGTCCTGACATCGGCGGCTGTCGCGTGGACCCGGCCCGGCACCGGCGAGGCGTTGCCGAAGAAGCGCAGCACTGTTTTACAGAAGTGTGTAGTTTAAATCGCTGATGCTGGACACCTCGCGTGCGGAGGCTCAGTGATGATCACAAGAACGGGCCCGGCCGCCGGGACTGCTGCATCACCTCCGCGTCCCTTCCCTCGGTATGAGGCTCACGGCACCGGCCCGCTGGGGAATTAAGTCTGCCGAAGGCCGCGTCCAGCTGCCCTGCGGACCTTCGGAGCCCTGGGCGTAGGGCTGTGACCAGCGACGGCAAGGAACCTGCCAGCAAATTGCAAGCCGGGTCGGGGCATGCTCGGGCAGGTGGCACTCTCCGCCCGGCGGGCAACAGCGTGGGGACCGCAGTGACCGCGACGGGACAGACACCGCCGGCGGCGGCCGGGCCAGTGCCGCGCGGCTACCGTAAGGGCTCGGTCCTGGCGGACTGGCTGTCGACCACCGACCACAAGGTCATCGGTCACCTGTACCTGATCACCTCGTTCGGGTTCTTCCTGATCGCCGGGCTGATGGCCATGATCATGCGCGCGCAGCTGATGGGCCCGGACAACCACATCGTGTCCGACCAGCAGTACAACGAGCTGTTCACCATGCACGGCGCGATCATGCTGCTGCTGTTCGCCACCCCCCTGTTCGTCGGGTTCGCCAACGAGATCATGCCGCTGCAGATCGGCGCGCCGGACGTCGCGTTCCCGCGGCTGAACCTGCTGTCGCTACTACTTCTTCGTCTTCGGCGGGCTGATCCTGCTGGCCAGCTTCCTCACCCCCGGCGGGGCGCCGGGGTTCGGCTGGTATGCGTACTCGCCGCTGACCAGCGCCTGTACTCGCCCGGGGTCGGCGGCGACATGTGGATCATGGGCCTGGTGCTGTCCGGGCTCGGCACGATCCTGGGCGGGGTCAACTTCATCACCACGATCATGTGCATGCGCCGCCCGGGCATGACCATGTTCCGGATGCCGATCTTCACCTGGAACATCCTGGTCACGTCCATCATGGTGCTGATCGCGTTCCCGGTGCTGGCTGCCGCGCTGCTGGTGCTGGAGATCGACCGCAAGCTCGGCGCGCAGGTGTTCGCCGCCTCCAGCGGCGGCGCGATCTTGTGGCAGCACCTGTTCTGGTTCTTCGGCCACCCCGAGGTCTACATCGTGGCGATCCCGTTCTTCGGCATCGCCACCGAGATCCTGCCGGTGTTCTCCCGCAAGCCGCTGTTCGGCTACAAGGGCATGGTCGGCGCCACGATGGCGATCGCCGGGCTGTCGATGACGGTGTGGGCGCACCACATGTTCACCACCGGCGCGGTGCTGCTGCCGTTCTTCTCCCTGATGAGCTTCCTGATCGCGGTGCCGACCGGGATCAAGTTCTTCAACTGGACCGGCACCATGTGGCGCGGCGCAGCTGACCTTCGAGACGCCGATGCTGTTCATCATCGGGTTCATGGTGGCGTTCCTGTTCGGCGGGCTGACCGGCGTCATCCTGGCCTCGCCGCCGCTGGACTTCGCGGTCAGCGACTCCTACTTCCTGGTCGCCCACTTCCACTACGTGCTGTTCGGCACCGTGGTGTTCACCATGTTCGGCGGGTTCTACTTCTGGTGGCCCAAGTGGACCGGCAAGAAGCTCAACGAGACCCTCGGCAAGTGGCACTTCTGGAGCGTGTTCATCGGCTTCAAGATGACGTTCCTGGTCATGCACTGGCTCGGGCGTGATGGGCATGCCGCGGCGGGTCGCCAACTACCCGTTCCTGCCGCACCTGGCCACCACGCTGAACGACATCTCCTCGATCGGGTCGTTCATCCTGGGCGCGTCGACGTTCATCTTCCTCTACAACATCTACTGGACCTGGAAGTTCGGGGAGAGGGTCACGCAGGACGACCCGTGGGGGTTCGCGAACTCGCTGGAGTGGGTCACCTCCTGCCCGCCGCCGCGGCACAACTTCACCCGGATCCCGCGGATCCGCTCCGAGCGGCCCGCATTCGACCTGCACTACCCGCACATCGCGTCCGGCCGCCCGGCCCGTCCGCAGCCCGTGCCCGCGGCGGCCGGAGGGACGGCTGGCGGTCCCGGCCCTGGTGATGCTCCGGCTGCTCCGGACGGGTGACCGGCAGCGCCGGGCGGCGGGGCAGGGCGTCCCTAGGCGCCGCCGCACAGGATTGGGACGGAGGCGGCACCGCCCGCCAGTCCCGGAGCCTGCGGCGTATCGCGGGCGTTCGGCCGGCGGGTAACCTGCACCCGCCACGCCCCGCCGGGGAGAGCGGGCCGGATCGGCGGCTGGCTCAGCCGACGCCACGGAGGCTGACCAGGCTGCCCTGTCTGGCGCCGAGGCTGCGGCGTACCTCGCAGCCGCGTGAGTGTGCGGGCACCCATACCAGGCGATCGGGCATGTCCGCGGTCTGCACCGGGAGGGTCACCGATCCCTGGCGGGTGGTGACGGTGACCTTGCGCCCAGCGGCGGTTCCCGCTTCGGCGGCGGTGGCCGCCGACATCACGGCCGCTGGCGGGCGGGCGGTGCCGGCTAGGTACGGCTCGCCGTCCTGCATCCGCCCGGTGTCCAGGAGCTGGTGCCAGGTGGCCAGTACGGCCTGCCCGGCGGTGGGCCGGGCGGGCGGCGGGCTGGACAGGTCCGGGACGGCAGGCCGGTCACCGGCCCAGGCGCCGAGCCCGGCCAGCTCGCGGCGCGCAGCGGCGGCGTCGGGCAGCCCGAGGTGGATGTCCATATGGTCGGCGATCCAGTCCAGCACTTCCAGGTCGGACCGGACGCCCGGGACGGTGAGCGCCGGCCCGAACGTGCCCGGCCGGCCTTCCCAGTTGACGAACATGCCCGCTTTTTCCGCGACGGCGGCCACCGGCAGGACCACGTCCGCCCGGTCGGTCACGGCGCTGGCCCGCAGCTCCAGGGAGACGATGAACTCCGCGGCCCCAAACGCGGCGAGCGCGGCGCCCGGGTCCGGCAGGTCGCCGGGATCCACCCCGGCGATGAGCAGGGCGCTGATGTCCCCGCGCAGCGTGGCGGCGAGGATCTGGGCGGTGTCCCGGCCCGGCTGGTCCGGCAGTGACGCCACCCCCCACGCCCGGGCCACCTCCGTCCGGGCCGCCGGGTCGGCTGGCGGCCGGCCGCCGGGCAGCAGGTTCGGCAGCGCGCCGGCTTCGATGGCTCCGCGCTCCCCGGCGCGGCGCGGGATCCAGGCCAGCCCGGCCCCGGCCGCAGCGGCGAGCCGGGCCAGCGCGGACAGCGCGCCGGGTGCTCCGGCCAATCGCTCACCGGCCAGGATAACCGCCCCGGGCAGGCGCAGCGCGCTGGCCGCCTCGCCCCACCCGGCGTCCTGGCCCGCGGCGGTACCGCCGCCGTCGGCTGGTTCCGGGGCGGCGGCCAGCCGATCCAGCGCCTGCGCCTCGCCCCCGGGTAGGGCGGGCAGCAGCGTCCCGGACATCCGGCGGAGCCCGGCACCGGCCAGCGCGGCGACCGAGTACACCCGCAGGCCGCGCTTGCGGGCCGCCTTGCGCAGCCGCAGGAACACGATCGGCGATTCGTCCTCGGGCTCGAAGCCGGCCAGCAGCACCGCTGGGGCGCGTTCCAGGCTGGCATAGCTGACCCCGATGCCCCGGCCGGCCACGCAGGCAGCCAGGAACTGCGCCTCCTCGGCCGAGTGCGGCCTGGCCCGCAGGTCGATGTCGTTGGTGCCCAGCGCGACGCGGGCGAACTTGGAGTAGGCGTAGGCGTCCTCGGCGGTCAGCCGGCCGCCGGGCAGCACACCGGCCCGGCCCCGGGCGGCGGCCAGGCCTCGGGCCGCCGCCGCCAGCGCCTCCGGCCAGGACGCCGGGGCCAGGACGCCGTCACGGCCGCGGAC
Organism: uncultured Actinomycetes bacterium; assembly: GCA_963814645.1. GTDB lineage: Bacteria > Actinomycetota > Actinomycetes > Streptosporangiales > Streptosporangiaceae > RYN-230. Next base: position 144,232 of record CAWFDX010000004.1, read on the forward strand.
CAGCGGGCAGGCCAGCCGGTCGGGCTGGGTGGCGTAGGTGAACGCCCAGCGGCCCTTGTCGCAGTTCCACTCCTCGTTGACTCCGGGTCGTCGCCGGCGAGCCGGCGAGTGACCGCCCCGCGGCGATGGTCGGTGCGCTGCCGGCAGCCGGACGCGCAGTGCTCGCAGACGCTGGGCGTGGACACCAGGTCGAACGGCCGGGCCCGGAACCGGTAGGCGGTTCCGGTCAGCGCCCCCACCGGGCAGATCTGCACGGTGTTACCGGAGAAGTAGGAGTTGAACGGCCTGCCCTCGGCGGTGGCGATGTACTGGGCGGGCCGCGCTCGTCGAAGTCGATGAACGGGTCGCCGGCGATCTCCTCGGAGACCCGCACGCACCGGGTGCAGGAGATGCACCGCTCGCGGTCGAGCAGGATCTGGGCCGAGATCGCGACCGGCTTGGCGAAGTGCCGCTTCTCCTCGGTGAACCGGGTCTCGCCCTGGCCGTTGGTCATGGCGTGGTTCTGCAGCGGGCACTCGCCGCCCTTGTCGCACATCGGGCAGTCGAGCGGGTGGTTGATCAGCAGGAACTCCATGTTCCCGCGCTGGGCCTTCTCGGCCACCGGGGAGGTGAGCTGGGTGTGCACGACCATGCCGTCGGTGCAGGTGACCGCGCAGGCCGGCTGCGGCTTGGCGCTGGCCCTCGCACCTGCACCAGGCATTGCCGGCAGGCGGCGACCGGGTCCAGCAGCGGGTGGTCGCAGAACCGGGGGATGGCGATGCCGATCCGCTCGGCGGCGCGGATGATCAGCGTGCCCCTGGGCACGGTGATCTCGAAGCCGTCGATGGTGACGGTCACGCTGTCCCGCGCCGCCCGCGGCGCCGGGGCGCTGCCCGCCGGGGTCATCGTCATCACTGGCTCCAGGCCGTCGAGGCCGCGGGGTCGAACGGGCATCCGCCGTGTTTCTGGTGCTGCGGCGTACTCGTCGCGGAAGTAGCGGATCGACGACATGACCGGGCTGGCCGCCGCGTCGCCCAGCGGGCAGAACGCCCGGCCGAGGATGTTGTCGCAGATGTCGAGCAGCTTCTCCAGGTCTTCCTCGGTTCCCTCGCCGCGCTCCAGCCGGGCCAGCACCCGGACCATCCAGAACGTCCCCTCCCGGCACGGCGTGCACTTGCCGCACGACTCGTGCTGGTAGAACTCCGACCAGCGCAGCGTGGCGCGGATCACGCAGGTGGTCTCGTCGAAGATCTGCAGCGCCCGGGTGCCGAGCATCGACCCCGCGGCGCTCGTGGCCTCGAAGTCCAGCGGCACGTCGAGGTGCTCGCCGGTGAAGATCGGCGTGGACGACCCACCCGGGGTCCAGAACTTCAGCCGGTGCCGGGCCCGCACCCCGCCCGCGAGGTCGAGCAGCTGGCGAAGGGTGATGCCGAGCGAGGCCTCGTACTGCCCGGGCCGGGCGACGTGGCCGGACAGGGAGAAGATGCCGAACCCTTTCGACTTCCCGGTGCCCATCCCGGCGAACCAGTCCGGGCCATTCGCCACGATCAGCGGCACCGAGGCGAGGGTTTCCACGTTGTTGATCACGGTCGGGCAGGCGTACAGCCCGGCCACCGCCGGGAACGGCGGCTTCAGCCGGGGCAGGCCCCGGTGCCCCTCCAGCGAGGTGAGCTGTGCGGTCTCCTCGCCGCACTCGTAGGCGCCGGCGCCGGCGTGCACGACCACGTCCAGGTCGTAGCCGGAGCCGAGGATGTCGCGGCCCAGGTACCCGGCCGCGTACGCCTCGGCGACCGCGTGGTGCAGCCGGCGGACCGCGTGCAGCACCTCGCCGCGCACGTAGATGAACGCATGGTGCGCCCGGACCGCGTAGGCCGCGATGATCGCGCCTTCCAGCAGCAGATGCGGGGTGGCCAGCATCAGCGGGACGTCCTTGCAGGTGCCGGGCTCGGATTCGTCGGCGTTGACGACCAGGTAGTGCGGCTTGCCGTCGCCCTGCGGGATGAACCCCCACTTCACCCCGGTGGGGAAGCCGGCGCCGCCGCGGCCGCGCAGCCCGGAGTCCTTGACCAGCTGGATGATCTCGCCCGGGTCCATCCGCAGCGCCGTGGTCAGCGCCCGGTAGCCGCCGGCCCGCCGGTAGCCTTCGATCGTGAACGAGTCCGGCTCGTCCCACCGGCGCGGTGAGCACCGGGGTCAGGACGGCGGTCACCGCGCCGCTCCGCGCCCGCGGGGCGCCGCCCGCCGGCGGCCAGGCGGCGCAGCACGTAGGGCAGGATGCCGCCGTGCCGGTAGTAGGCGGCCTCGGCGGGGGTGTCGATCCGCACCGTGGCGGGGAACTCGCGGGTACCGGCGGGCCCGGCCGCGGTGACGGTGACCGTGCGCGGCACCTCCGCCGCCCCGGCCAGGCCGCGGACCGCGTAGGTCTCCTCCCCGGTCAGGCCCAGCGACGCGGCGTCCTCGCCGCGGCGGGAACTGCAGCGGCAGCACGCCCATGCCGATCAGGTTGGACCGGTGGATCCGCTCGAACGAGGCGGCCAGCACGGCCCGCACGCCGAGCAGCGCGGTGCCCTTGGCCGCCCAGTCCCGCGAGGACCCGGACCCGTACTCCTTCCCGGCGATGACCAGCAGCGGCACGCCCTCGGCGGCATACCGCTGGGCGGCGTCGTAGATGGTCATCTGCTCGCCGCCGGGCAGGTGCCGGGTGTACCCGCCCTCGGTGCCGGGGGCGAGCCGGTTGCGCAGCCGGATGTTGGCGAAGGTGCCGCGGATCATCACCTCGTGGTTGCCGCGCCGGGACCCGTAGGAGTTGAAATCCGGCGGCTGCACCCCGTGGGAGCGCAGATACTGCCCGGCCGGGGAATCGGCCCTGATCGCCCCGGCCGGGGAGATGTGGTCGGTGGTGACCGAGTCGCCGAGCAGGGCCAGCACCCGGGCGCCCTCGATGCCGGCCAGCGGCCCCGGCTCCGGCGCGAGGCCGTCGAAGTAGGGCGGGCGGCGCACGTAGGTGGAGGCCGGGTCCCAGGCGAACGCGTCCCCGGCCGGGACCGGCAGCGACCGCCATCGGTCGTCTCCGGCGAACACCTGCGCGTACTCGCGGGTGAACATCTCCGGGCGCAGGCAGGCGGCGATGACCTCGCCGATCTCGGCCGCCGACGGCCAGATGTCGCGCAGGTACACCGGCCGCCCGTCGGCGCCGGTGCCCAGCGGGTCGCTGGTCAGGTTGATGTCCATGGACCCGGCCAGCGCGTAGGCGACCACCAGCGGCGGGGAGGCCAGGTAGTTCAGCTTGGTCTCGGGGTGGATGCGGCCCTCGAAGTTGCGGTTGCCGGACAGCACCGAGCAGACCGCCAGGTCCCCCTCGGCGATCGCGGCCGAGACCGCGGGGATCAGCGGCCCGGAGTTGCCGATGCAGGTGGTGCAGCCGTAGCCGACCAGGCTGAAGCCCAGCTTGTCCAGGTAGGGGGTGAGGCCCGCCCGGTCGTAGTAGTCGACCACCACCCGGGAGCCGGGGGCCAGCGAGGTCTTCACCCACGGCTTCGGCGCCAGGCCGCGCTCGGCCGCCTTCTTCGCCAGCAGCGCGGCGCCGATCATCACCTCCGGGTTGGAGGTGTTGGTGCAGGAGGTGATCGCGGCGATCACCACCGCTCCGTGGTCGATTTCCGCCTCCCGCCCGCCGCCGAGAGTGATCGTGAGCGGGTGGCGCGGCCGGGCGGGCAGGCCGGTAGCCGGGCTGACCGTGGCGGGTCGGTCGCCGTCCCGGTCGCCGGTGACCGCGATCGGGTCCGAGGCGGGGAACGACTCGGCGCCGGCCTCGTCCAGCCCGGCCGGCGGCGTCTCCGCGCGCACGTAGCCGCCCAGCACGGCGCGGAACGCCTCCGGCGCCCGGGCCAGCGGGATCCGGTCCTGCGGGCGTTTCGGCCCGGCGATCGACGGGACCACGCCGGACAGGTCCAGGTCCAGGACCCGGGAGTACTCCGGGACGTGGCCCGGGTCGTGCCACAGCCCCTGCTCCCTGGCGTACGCCTCGACCAGCGCGACCTGCGCTTCGGGACGGCCGGTCAGCCGCAGGTAGTCCAGGGTCACCTCGTCGATCGGGAAGATCGCGCTGGTGCAGCCGTACTCCGGGCTCATGTTCCCGATCGTGGCCCGGTTGGCCACCGGCACCGCGGCCACGCCCGGGCCGGAGAACTCCACCATCGTGCCGACCACGCCGACCGAGCGGAGCAGCTCGGCGATCGTCAGCACCAGGTCGGTGGCGGTGGCGCCCTCGGGCAGCGCGCCGGCCAGCCGGACCCCGATCACCTTGCGGGATCAGCATGGACAGCGGCTGGCCGAGCATCGCCGCCTCGGCCTCGATGCCGCCGACCCCCCAGCCGAGCACGCCCAGCCCGTTGACCATCGGGGTGTGCGAGTCGGTGCCGACCAGGGTGTCGCAGAACGCGGCACCGTCCTCGGCGAACACCACCCGGGCCAGGTGCTCCAGGTTGGCCTGGTGGCAGATCCCGGTGCCGGGCGGGACGACCCGCAGCCCGGCCAGCGCCTGCTGCCCCCAGCGCAGGAACGCATACCGCTCGGCGTTGCGCCGGTACTCCAGCTCGATGTTGCGCTCCAGCGCGTCCGGCCGGCCGAAGTAGTCGGCGATCACCGAGTGGTCGATGATCAGCTCGGCCGGGCGCAGCGGGTTCACCCGGGCCGGGTCGCCGCCGAGCGCGGCCATCGCCTCCCGCATCGCGGCCAGGTCCACCAGGCAGGGCACGCCGGTGAAGTCCTGCATGCAGCACCCGGGCTGGGGTGAACTGGATCTCCTGCGGACGGCTCGGCGGCCGGGTCCCACCTCGCCAGCGCCTCGATCTGGGCGGCGGTCACCAGGTGCCCGTCCTCGTTGCGCAGCAGGTTTTCCAGCAGGACCTTCAGGCAGAACGGAAGCCGCGCGGACCCCTCGACCGCGCCCACCCGCCAGATCCGGTAGCTGGTGCCACCCACGTCCAGGGTGCCGGCCGCGCCGAAGCTGCCGGCGTGCGCTGGCGTGCTCACCGCGCCGCCCCGCCCGGTCCGGCCTGCTGCCCGGCGCCGGCGGGGAGGTCCAGGCCGTCCAGGCTGAGCACGTCCGAGCGCAGCCCGACGGCAAGCCGGTTCCAGCCGTTGATCGCCACGATCGCGAACGTCAGCGCCGCGATCTCGGCCGGGGTGAACTCCTTCTCGACCGCGGCGTAGTCCTCGTCGGGCGCCCCGGTGCGGGGCAGCTCGGTCAGCGCCTCGCACCAGGCCAGCGCCGCCCGCTCCCGCGGCGTGTAGTACGGCGCCTCCCGCCAGGCCGCCACGGTGTCCAGCCGGGTCTGATGCTCGCCGCGGGCCCGGGCGTCCCGGTTGTGCATCGCCAGGCAGTAGGTGCAGCCGTTGATCTGCGAGGCCCGGATCTTGACCAGCTCCAGCAGGCCCGGCTCCAGGCCGCCGGACCGCACCGCGCGCTCCAGCCCCACCATGGCTTCCGCGCCAGCGGGAAACTCCCTGTAGTAGTCGACCCGCATCGCTGTCGCTCCTCCTTCCCGCGCGTGCCGGCGTGCGTCCCCTGGGGACCGGCACCCGGCGCTGCGTTCTGTACCGAGGCTTTCCTGACGCCAGCCGGGGCCTACAGTTCCTGGCGTGGCGGGCGGCCCTCCCGGTGACGCCAGGAGCGCAGCACCCGGCCCACCGGGTCGTACCGCTGGTCGGCGGAGCGCTCCTTCATCGGGATGATCGCGTTGTCGGTGATCTTGATCCCGGCCGGGCAGACCTCGGTGCAGCACTTGGTGATGTTGCACAGGCCCAGGCCCTGCCGCTCGCGCAGCACGCCGCGCCGGTCGCCGGTGTCCAGCGGGTGCATGTCCAGCTCGGCGTGCCGGATGAAGTACCGCGGCCCGGCATACACACCCTTGTTGTCCTCGTGGTCGCGGATCACGTGGCACACGTCCTGGCACAGCCAGCACTCGATGCACTTGCGGAACTCCTGGCTGCGGTCGACGTCGGCCTGGGCCATCCGGTACCCGCCGGGCTTCAGCGCCTCCGGCGGGGCGAAGGACGGCACGTGCACCGCCCAGCCGTAGCTGGCCGACACGTCGGTAACCAGGTCGCGGATGACCGGGAAGGTGCGCAACGGGGTGATCATGATCGGGCCTTCGGGCAGCGAGGACAGCCGGGTCATGCACAGCAGTTTCGGGCGGCCGTTGACCTCGGCGCTGCACGAGCCGCACTTGCCGGCCTTGCAGTTCCACCGGATCGCCAGGTCATTCGCCTGAGTGGCCTGCAGCCGGTGCAAAACGTCCAGTACCACCTCACCCTCACCCGCGCCGACCGTGTAATCAGTCAGGGTGCCGCCGTCCTTGTCGCCGCGCCAGACCCGCAGCAGCCGGGCCGCGGCAGCCTCCGGCGTGTCCCCGGCCGCCTGGCCTGCGGGCTGCTGACCGCCCGCGGGCCCCTGGCTGCCTGCCCCGGCCCCTGTCATCGCCGCCTCCTCACCAGAACACCCGCGGGTCGTGGATGACCCCGGACGCTGCCAGCCGCACGTACAGGTCGGTCAGCGCAACCCAGACCAGGGACAGCCAGGCGAAGTTGCCGTGGTATGGATTCAGCCGGGACACGAACGTCCACGCCCGGTACCGGACCGGGTGCCTGGAGAAGTGGTTGATCCGGCCGCCGGCCGCGTGCCGGCAGGCATGACAGGACAGCGAGTACAGCCACAGCAGCACCGCGTTGATCACCAGGACCACCGAGCCCACACCGATCCCGATGTGGCCCCCGAAGTCGAAGCCCACGACCGCGTCCCAGGTCAGGATTACGTTGAACACCAGCGCGGCATAGAAGAAGTACCGGTGGACGTTCTGCGCCAGCAGGGGGAACCGGGTCTCGCCGGTGTAGCGGCGGCGCGGCTCGGGGACCGCGCAGGCCGGCGGGGACAGCCACCACGACCGGTAGTAGGCCTTGCGGTAGTAGTAGCAGGTCAGCCGGAACCCGAGCGGGAAGATCAGGATGATCACCGCCGGGGTGACGATCCACCAGGTGCCAAACCAGCCCAGGTGCGGCACGCCTGCCGAGCCCGGCACCGCCCCGCAGTGCAACGACAGGCACGGCGAGTAGAACGGCGAGATATAGGGTGCCGCATAGTAGTCGCGGTTCGCGATCGCCGCGTAGGTCGCATAGGCGACGAACGCCAGCAGCACCGCGAAGGTGGTCAGCGGGTAGGCCCACCACCGGTCGGTGCGCAGGGTGCGTGCCGCAATTGCCGCCCGGCCCGGTGACCGGACCCCCGCCGCCTTCGCCGTCCGGATGGCCATCTCAGCCGTCCGCCCCATCCGTGCCGGGGGCTCGGTCATGCCAGGGCCACAGCCCCGCACCGCGCATGCACTCCCCGGCCCCGGCCAGCAGCGCCGAAGCGTCCGGGTGCCCGGCCAGCAGGTCATGCCGCCACTGGGCGGCACTGACACCCCGGTCGCAGGCAGGCGCAGCCGCTACCACGAGCGCCTTGACATGCGGGTCACAGGAGGCGCCTGCCAGCCAGGCAACAAGGACCGGATCATCGGCCGCCGACAGGCCGGCCCAGGCCAGATCATTCATGCGGCATGCTGTCCCGCCTCTCAGCGTGGTCGCTGCCGGGATACTGCCTCACGGAGCCTGCAGGTTCCTTGCAAGCCCGCGGACCGACGATGGTGTGAAGTGCCACGGACTGGAGGTGACACCGATGAGCGCAGAGCAGCAGCACCCGGGCTCTGGCCCGGTGCTGGCCGGGGGCGCGGGCGATGACTTGGAGCTTGACCGGGAGGAGTGGGCGGCGGTCTGCCCGCGGGAGATCACCGCGGAGCAGTGGCGGCGGTTCGAGGGGTACATGGAGGAGATCTTCACGGCCATGGGCATGCCCGCCGGGACCGTCTCCACCGCCAACACCCCGCGCCGGTTCCTGCGGGCGATCTTCGACGCGACCAGCGGGTATGAGGGCGACGAGAAGCTAGTGACCGCGTTTCCCACCGAGTGCCACGGCGGCCCGGACTGCCGGATCAGCCAGGTGGTGGAGGGGCCGATCGCGTTCTTCTCCCTGTGCGAGCATCACAGCCTGCCGTTCTTCGGCCGGGCCTACGTCGGGTACATCGCGCACGAGCACATCCTGGGCCTGTCCAAGCTGACCCGGCTGGTGCGGCTGTTCGCCCGCCGGTTCACCGTGCAGGAGCGGATCGGCCAGCAGCTCGCCGACTCCCTGGAGCGGATCCTGGCCCCGCACGGCGTCGCGGTGCACCTGGAGGCGGTGCACCTGTGCACGCAGATGCGCGGCGTCCGCGAGATCGAGTCCAGCACCCGCACCACCTACTGGCGCGGCAATTACGACACCGACCCGGACCTGCGGGCCGGGTTCTTCCGGCTGTGCGGCCGGCCCGGCTGACCGGCATGGCGGGATCCGAGGCCAGCCAGGCCGCGGACGGGCTGCCGCCGCCGCTGGCCAGGCTGTACGAGCGGGCCGGGCTGCCCGCCTGGCCCCTGCCGCCGGCGCTCGCCGATGTCTACGGCGGGGATCTCGGGTTGCGGCAGCCGTGCGTGTACGCCAACTTCGTCGCCTCCATGGACGGGGTGACCGCGCTCGGCCCGGAGTACCCGTCGTCCGGGTCGGCGATCAGCGGCCACGCCCCGGCGGACCGGTTCGTCATGGGCCTGCTGCGGGCCTGCGCGGACGTGGTGCTCATCGGCGCCGGCACGCTGCGGGCCACGCCGGGCCACCTGTGGACTCCCGCACACGTCTGCCCGGCCGCGGCCGGCGGCTACGCCGCCTTCCGCCGCGGCCTCGGCCGTGACGGTGATCCGCTGCTCGCCGTCGTCACCGCCCGCGGGGACGTACCCGCCGGGCATCCCGCGCTGCGCGCCGGCGCGCTCGTCCTGACCACGGCGGCCGGAGCCCGGCGGCTGCGCGGCCGGCTGCCGCCCGCGTGCACGATCCTCGACCTCGGCGACCGGCCGGAGCTGCCGTCCGCCGACGTGCTCGCCGCGGCCCGCGACCGGGGCGGCAGCATGGTGCTCACCGAGGGCGGCCCGCGGCTGCTCGGCCAGCTCGCCGCCGGCGGGCTGCTGGATGAGCTGTTCCTCACCATCTCCCCGGTGCTGGCCGGCCGCGGGCGACACCGCCCGGCCCGGGCTGGTTGCCGGGCTGGAACTGCTCCCCGGCCGGACCGAGCCCGCCGAGCTGCTCACCGTGCGCCGGCACGGGTCCTGCCTGTTCCTGCGGTACGCGATGCGCGGCACCCCGCCCGCGGCGGAACCCGGCGGCGGCTGACAGCACCGGTCCTGGGCACCCGGGCTCTGGGCGCCCGGGTGGGCCGGGGGGTCCCGCTGCAAGGAAGCTGCAGGCTTCCGGCGTGACCATGAACCAGGCAAACGAGGCGCGCAGGAACATCAAAGGGGAGGCGCCATGGCGAGCATCGCGATCAACGGCCTGGGCCGCATCGGCCGCGCGGCGCTCAAGATCCTCGAGCAGGCCGACGGCGCGGAGGTGGTCGCGGTCAACGACCTCATACCGGTCCGGACAACCTGGCCTACCTGCTGCGCTACGACACCGTCTACGGCCGCTGGCACACGACCGTCACCGCCGACGGTGACGCCCTGGTCGTCGGCGGCCGGAAGATCCCGGTGCTCGCCAGGCGCGACCCGGCCGAACTGCCGTGGCGGGAACTCGGCGTCGACCTGGTGCTGGAATGCACCGGCGCGTTCCGCCGCGAGGAGGACCTGAAAAAGCACCTCGCCGCCGGGGCGCGGCGGGTGATCTTGTCCGCGCCCGCGCGCACCGAGACGGTGGCGACCGTGGTGCACGGCGTGAACCAGGCGCCACCAGATGAGCAGGTCGTCTCCTGCGCGAGCTGCACCACCAACTGCATCACCCCGGTCGCCGAGGTGCTGGACCGCCGGTTCGGCATCCGGCAGGCGATCATGACCACCGTCCACGCCTATACCTCCTCCCAGCAGCTGATCGACGGGCCAGGTAAGGACTTCCGGCGCGGCCGGGCCGGGGCGGCGAACATGCTCCCGGCTTCTACCGGCGCCGCGCTCGCCACCACCAAGGCGCTGCCCGGCCTGGCCGGGAAGTTCGACGGGGTCGCGATCCGGGTGCCGATCCCGGCCGGGTCCATCGCCGACGTGGTGGCCGTCACCGCCCGCCCCGTCACCCGCGAAGAAGTGAACGACGCATTCCGGGAGGAGGCGGCCGGCGACCGCTACCGGGGCATCCTCGGGGTCGCCGACGACCCGGTGGTCTCCGCCGACATCATCGGCGACCCGCGCGCCTCGGTGGTGGACGCGGCGATGACCCGGGTGGTGGACCGGACCCTGGTCAAGGTCATGAGCTGGTATGACAACGAGTGGGGGTTCACCTGCCAGATGATCCGGGAGGCGTTCACCGCCCTCGGCCTGCCAGCGCCCGATCTGAGCCAGATCCGGCCATGAAGGTCAAGGAGATCATGACGACCCGGGTGGTCACCGTCACCCCGGACACCCCGGTCCCGGTCATCGCGAGCCTGCTGCGCGACAACCGGATCAGCGGCGTTCCGGTGACCGACGCGGACGGCGCGGTCGTGGGCCTGGTCAGCGAGTACGACCTGCTCGCCCGCGAAGGGGAGACGGCGGCCGAGGTGATGACCGGCTCGGTGATCAGCGTCAGCGAGGACACCGACGTGGACGACGTCCGGCACCTGCTGGTCGAGCGGCGCATCCGGCGGGTGCCGGTGACCAGCGGCCAGCGGCTGGCGGGGATCGTCAGCCGAGGCGACGTGGTGGCGCTGCTGACCACCGAATGGGTGTGCCAGGTCTGCGGCGAGGCCACCCGCGGCCAGCACCCGCCAGCGCGGTGCCCGAAGTGCCATGCCGGCTCCGACCGGTTCATCCTGCAGGACGCCTGCCCTGGGGACTGAGGAGGCACGCGGATATGACCGACCCGGCCGGCACGGACCTGACCCGCGAGGACCCCGCGGTGCTGCGGGAGTACTACCGGCAGATGGCCTGATCCGCGCCTTCGAGCTGCGCGCGGCCGAGATGTACACCCGCGCCAGGATCGGCGGCTACTGCCACCTCAACCTGGGCGAGGAAGCCACCGTGGTCGGCCTGACGGCCGCCCTCCGCGACGAGGACTACCTGTTCGCCACCTACCGGGAGCACGGGTACGCGCTGGCCCGCGGCGCCGACCCCGGCCGGGTGATGGCCGAGTTGTTCGGGCGCGCCGACGGGCTGTCGCGCGGCCGGGGCGGGTCGATGCACCTGTTCGACCCCGAGCACCGGCTGCTGGGCGGGTACGGGATCGTCGGCGGCCAGATCCCGCTGGCGACCGGCGCGGCGTTCGCCCTCGCCTACCGCGGCGGCCCCGCGCCGGGCGCGCCCGCCGTGATGTGCCTGCTCGGTGACGCCACCACGAACATCGGCGCGTTCCACGAGTCCCTCAACCTGGCCGCGCTGTGGAAGCTGCCGATCATGTACGTGATCGTCAACAACCAGCTCGGCATGGGCACCCCCGTCGAGGCGGCCGCGGCCGAGCCGGAACTGTGGAAGCGCGGCTGCGCCTACCGGATGCCCGGGCAGCGGGTGGACGGCAACGATGTCCTCGCCGTCCGCGACGTTGCCCGCGCCGCCCTGGACCGGGCGCGCGGCGAGCACCAGCCGGTGCTGCTGGAGACGGTCAGCTACCGGCTGCGCGGTCACTCGGTGGTCGACCCGGCCCGGTACCGCACCGCGGAAGACACCGAACGGCTGCGCCGCGAAGACCCGCTGCCGGCCTTCCGCAACCACCTCATAGCCAGCGGAATCTTCGACGACAAGACGGCCGCTGAGATCGAGGCTGAGGCAGACAAGGCAGTCGCCGCTGCCGTGGACTTCGCCGACGCCAGCCCGGCACCCGACGTCACCACCCTGTTCGACCACGTGTACGCCACCCCGGCCGCCAGCGTGTACCGCGGCCTGCCCGGCGACCCGGTCACCGGGGGAGGGCCGGAATGACGGTGCTCAGCTACCGGCAGGCCCTGCATGACACGCTCCGCGCCGAGCTGCAGCGGGACGAGAGCGTGTTCCTGCTCGGCGAGGAGATCGGCGTGTTCGAGGGCTCCTACAAGATCACCGCCGGGCTGCTCGCCGAGTTCGGGCCGCGCCGGGTGCGGGACACCCCGATCTGCGAGGAGGGGTTCACCGGGGTCGCTATCGGGGCGGCGATGATGGGGCTGCGGCCGGTGGTGGAGATCATGACGATCAACTTCAGCCTGCTGGCCATCGACCAGATCGTCAACAACGCCGCCAAGCTGCGGTCGCTGTCCGGCGGCCAGGTCAGCGTGCCGATGGTGATCCGCACCCCGGGCGGCGGCGGCCAGCAGCTGTCCGCGACCCACTCGCAGAACCTGGAGGTGTGGTACGCCCACGTGCCCGGGCTGAAGGTGGTCGCCCCGGCCACATGCGCCGATGCCAAGGGCCTGCTGGCCGCGGCGATCCGCGACGACGACCCGGTGCTGGTGCTGGAGAACCTGGCCCTGTACAACACCAAGGGCGAGGTGCCCGACGGCGAGCACGTGGCGGAGATCGGCCGCGCCGCCGTGCTCAAACCGGGCCAGGACATCACGATCGTCGGCTATTCGCGGGCGGCGGTGATCGCGCTCGACGTCGCCCGCAGGCTGGAAGAGCGACGGGATCTCCGCCGAGGTCGTCGACCTGCGCAGCCTCCGGCCGCTGGACCGGGAAACCATCTGCGCCTCGGTCCGCAAGACCGGCCGCGCGGTGGTCGTCGAGGACGGCTGGCTCAGCTATGGCACGGGCGCGGAAATCGCCGCCACCATTCAAGAAGGCGCGTTCGACTTCCTCGACGCCCCGGTCCGGCGGGTGGCCGCCGCTGAGGTGCCGCTGCCGTACGCCAAGCCGCTCGAGCTCGCCGCCCTGCCCGACGCCGGGGCGATCACCCGGGTCATCCGCGAGACCCTCAGGGGGAACTGATGCCCGAGGTACTCATGCCCCGGCTGTCGGACACCATGGAGGAAGGTGTCCTCAGCCAGTGGGTCAAGCACGAAGGCGATCAGGTCCGCAAGGGCGACGTGCTGGCGGTGATAGAGACCGACAAGGCCGCCATGGAGATGGAAGCCTACGACCAGGGCGTGCTCACCCGCATCCTGGTCCAGGAAGGCGCATCGGTCCCGATCGGCACGCCCATCGCCGTCATCGGCGAGGCGGCCGCCGCAGCCGCCGCGCCGACGCCAGTACCCGCTCCCGGCCAGACAGGACGAGCGGCGGTTCCTCCCCCCGTACCCGCACCGCCCACCGGGCCGTCGCCTGCAGCGCGGCTGCCGGCGTCCCCGCTGGCCCGCAAGCTCGCCCACGAGCACGGCATCGACCTGGCCGCCGTCTCCGGCAGCGGCCCCGGGGGCCGGATCGTCCGCGCCGACATCGAGCAAGCCGCCCGCGAGCGCGGCGGCGCCCCGCCGGTCCCACCCCCCTCTCCTTCCCCCGTCACTGCGGGGGCACCCACCGGGCTGGCGCGGCCCGCACCCGGCAGCCCCCAGGCCGCGCCTCTCGCGGCCCTGACCCCGTCACCTATGCCGCCTGCCGCGGCGACGCTGGCCCCGGCAGCAGACGCCGAGGAGATCCCGCTGACCACGGTGCGCCGCCTCACCGCGCAGCGCCTCGCTGCCAGCGCCCGCGAAGCCCCGCACTTCTACCTGACCGTCGTGGCTACTGCCGGCAAGCTGCTCGACTTCCGCGCACAGGCCAACCAGCGGCACGCCACGGACGTCAAGATCACCGTCACGGACCTGCTCACCAGGGCCTGCGCGACGGCGCTGTCCGCCCACCCCGAGGTCAACGTCTCGTGGGATGAGACCCGCATCCTGCGGCACCGCCACGTCAGCATCGGCGTCGCAGTCGCCATCGACGACGGGCTCATCGTCCCGGTCATCCGCGACGCCGACCGCAAGACGCTCACCGAGATCGCCCGCGAGGCCCACGACCTCACCACCCGGGCACGAGCCCGCAAGCTCACCCCGGACGAGCTCGCCGGCGGCACCTTCACCATCAGCAACCTCGGCATGTACGGCATCCGCCAGTTCACCGCCGTCATCAACCCGCCGCAGGCGGCCATCCTCGCCGTCGGCGAGGCTGTCCGCCAGCCCGTCGTGCATGGTGACCAGGTCACCATCGCCACCACCATGACACTGACCCTGTCCATCGACCACCGGGCCGTCGACGGCGCCACCGCCGCCGTCTTCCTCACCCGGCTGCGGGAGCTGATCGAGGAACCCCTGGACATCGTGCTCTGAGAACCGCCCGGAATATTTTAACAATAAAATTTGTTGAAACGACTAGCTTCGGTTATAGAGGGAGGTGCCCGATGACCATCACCTATGAAGGCGCCACCGAGCAGACCAGAGAAATCGTCCACCATCACGCGGTGCTGCGCCGGGGCCTGGAGCGGCGGGCCGGCACGGTGTGCGACGCGGCAGCCAGCGGCGTCCCGTATGCGCAGCAGCTGGTGACCCTGCGGGAGTACCTGGACACAGAAGTCCTGCCGCACGCCGCGGCCGAGGAACGGACGCTCTACCGGGCCGCGGTCACCCAGGCCCGCGGGAGCGAACTGGTGCACGCGCTGACCGCCGAGCACCATGCCCTGGCCTACCTCGCGGGCCGGCTCCAGCCCGCCGCGGACGCCACCACCGCCGCCAGCATCTCGGAATGGATCGCGACCTTGTTCGCCGGGCACGTGGCCAAGGAAAACGACCTGCTGCTGCCCGCACTTATCAGCTCCGGCGCGGACCTGGCGGCCCTGCTCGCGGACATGCACGAGCCGCAGGCCGGTGCGCACGAGTGAGGGAAAGGAGGAGATCACCATGCAGTATCCAGGCTCGGCGCTTTCAGCCGGGGGCAACTCGCCATCATGGCGGTGGTCATCACCGCGGCGCTGGCAGCATGGCTCATCCTGGTGTTCCTCGCCGCCAGGCAACCACGCCACACGTCCACGGCCCTGACGCCGGGCCGCGTGAGGAGGAAACGGCCGCAACCGTGACACAGCTTCCTTCTGGCGACAGGCCGCCGGGAAATGCGGCGGCCGTATCCGGTATCCCGCCGCGGGACCGCCCGTACCTGCGTGAGGCGCGCCCGCACCCGGCATGACGGCCTGGCACGCGGGTGCGCGAATAGCCAGGTCACGGACCCGAGCACGGGGAAATGGCAGCTGCATGCATGATCACCAGGAGGTGTGATGACAGACCCGATGGCCAGGCTGCGGACAGCAGGAGTGTCGGTCTGGCTGGATGACCTGAGCCGGGAGCGGCTGACCAGCGGCAGCCTCTCCGCACTGCGCGACCGGGGAGTATCGGGGGTGACCACCAACCCGACGATCTTCGCCCGTGCCATCACCGACAGCGACTGCTACGCGGACCAGGTCCAGGATCTCAAGCTGCGCCAGGCGCCGGTGGATCAGGCGCTGCGGGAACTGACCGCGTCCGACGTGCGGCAGGCCTGCGACGTGCTGCGCCCGGTATATGAGGCGGCCAACGGGGTGGACGGCCGGGTGTCGATCGAGGTCGACCCGCGGATCGCCCATGACACCGACCGGACGGTCGCCGAGGCCCGCGCGCTGTGGTGGCTGGTGGACCGGCCCAACCTGTTCGTGAAAATCCCGGCGGCCCGGCAGGGCCTGCCGGCGATCACCGCCTGCCTGGCCGAGGGGATCAGCATCAACGTCACGCTGATCTTCTCGCTGGCCCGCTACGCCGAGGTGATCGAGGCGTTCCTGGCCGGGCTGGAGGCTGCCCGCGCCGCAGGACAGAACCTGTCCGGCATCGCGTCGGTTGCCTCGTTCTTCGTGTCCCGCGTGGACACCGAGGTGGACCGGCGGCTGGACAAGATCGGCACCCTGCAGGCCGGGGCGCTGCGCGGCAAGGCCGCGATCGCCAACGCCCGGCTCGCCTACCAGCGCTACGAGCAGTCGGTCGGCACCGAGCGGTGGAAAGCGCTGGCGATGGCCGGAGCCCGGCCGCAGCGCCCGCTGTGGGCCTCCACCAGCGTCAAGGACCCCGCCTACGACGACACCCGGTACGTCACCGGGCTGGTCGCCCCCGGCGTGATCAACACCATGCCCGAAGCCACGCTCAACGCGGTGGCCGATCACGGAGACATTCCCGGCGACAGCATCCACGGCACCTACGACCGGTCGCAGGCCGTCCTCGACGATCTCGCCCCGCTCGGCATCGACTACGACGACGTCGTCGGTGTCCTGGAAGACCAGGGCGTGGCCGCGTTCGACGCCAGCTGGGACCACCTCGGCCACCGGCTCGCCACCGCGCTCGGCACACAACAGGAGTGACGCGATGCCAGCCTCAGACACGTTCGTCATCGCCGGCGGCGGCCTGGCCGGCGCCAAGGCCGCGCAGGCGCTGCGCGAGCAGGGTTTCGACGGCCGGATCGTGCTCGCCGCCGAGGAGGACATCCGGCCCTACGAGCGCCCGCCGCTGTCCAAGGACTACCTGCAGGGCAAGACGAGCCGCGAGACGATCTTCGTGCACTCCCCGGACTGGTACGACGCCAACGGCGTCGAGCTGCTGCTCGGCACAGCGGTCACCGCGATCGACCGGGCCCGCCGCGAGGTGACGCTGTCCGGCGGCGGGCACCTGGCCTACGGCAAGCTGCTGCTGGCCACCGGATCGGTCCCGCGGCGGCTGCCACTGCCGGGCGCGGACGCCGACGGCGTGCTGTACCTGCGCCGCGCCGCCGACAGCGACCGGATCCGGGACACCTTCGCCGCCGCGTCCCGGGTACTCATCATCGGTGCCGGGTGGATCGGCCTGGAGGTGGCAGCCGCCGCCCGAACAGCCGGAGTGGACGTCACCATCGCCGAAGCGGCGGAACTGCCGCTGCTGCACGTCCTCGGGCCGCAGGTCGCCCCGGTGTTCGCCGGCCTGCACCGCGAGCACGGCGTCGACCTGCGGCTCGGGGTCAAGGTCGCCGAGATCACCAGCAGCGGCGGGAAGGCGGCCGGGGCACGGCTCGCGGACGGCACCAGGATCGGCGCGGACGCGGTGATCGTCGGCATCGGCGCGGCCCCGCAGACCCAGCTGGCCGAGGAGGCAGGCCTGGACGTGCGCGACGGCGTGGTGACCGACGCGTCGTTGCGCACCTCCGACCCCGCGATCTACGCGGCCGGTGACATCGCTAACGCGTTCCACCCCATGCTGGGCACGCACATCCGCGTCGAGCACTGGGCGAATGCGCTGCACCAGCCGCAGACCGCCGCAGCGGCCATGCTCGGCCGCGACGCCGTATATGACCGGGTGCCGTATTTCTACACCGACCAGTACGACCTGGGCATGGAATACGCCGGCTACGCCGGGCCCGGCGGCTACGACCGGGTGGTTGTCCGCGGCGACGTCGGCAAGCGTGAGTTCATCGCGTTCTGGCTGTCCGGCGGCCGGGTCGTCGCCGGCATGAATGTCAACATCTGGGACATCAACGACGCGATCCAGGACCTGATCCGGTCCGGTCAGCCCGCTGACCCGGCCCGGCTCGCCGCACCCGCCGTACCGCTTGATGAGGTCGCGGCCACGCACGATCGGAGATCCACGTGACAACTGGAACGGGTATTCCTCCCGCGCTGGCCGCTGCGGACGCGCAATTTCTCACTGAGCTGGCGCAGCCACTCCGGGCGGACAGCATCCGGTGCAGCACCGCCGCCGGGTCCGGGCACCCGACCTCGGCCATGTCGGCCGTGGACCTGATGGCGGTGCTGCCGGCCCGGCACCTGCGCTACGACTGGGACAACCCCGGCCAGCGCGGCAACGATCACCTGATCTACTCCAAGGGCCACGCGTCCCCGCTGCTGTATGCGATGTTCAAGGCGGCCGGGCGATCACCGACCAGGAGCTGGTCACCGGGTTCCGCCGGTTCGGCTCCCGGCTGCAGGGCCACCCGACCCCCGCGCTGCCCTGGGTCGACGTCGCTACTGGCCCGCTCGGCCAGGGTCTGCCGTACGGAGTCGGGATCGCGCTGGCCGGGCGGCGCCTGGACCACCTGCGCTACCAGGTGTGGGTGCTGTGCGGGGACAGCGAGATGGCCGAGGGATCGATGTGGGAGGCGCTGGAAAGGGCCGCCTACTACCGGCTCGGGAACCTCACCGCGATCGTGGACGTGAACAGGCTCGGCCAGCGTGGTCCCACCGGACTGGAGTGGGACATGGCCGCCTACCGGCTGCGCGCCGAGGGGTTCAGCTGTGCCGCCTTCGTTATCGACGGGCACGACATCACCCAGATCGACCAGGCCCTGGCCGCCGCGCGGGACGCCGCGCGGCCCATCGTGGTGCTGGCCGGGACGGTGAAGGGCAAGGGCTTCGCCGAGATCGAGGACAGGAACGGCTGGCACGGCAGGCCGCTGCCCGCCGGCATGGCCCGGCGGGCGGTCGCCGGACTCGGCGGCGAGCGCAACCTCCAGGTAACTGGCCCCCGCCCGCAGCATCACGACGACACGCGACGTGCAACCTCAGGCACTGTCACCCTGCCGCACTACGAGATGGGCGCCGCCGCGGCCACCCGTAAGGTCTACGGCGACGCGCTCGTCGCCCTCGGCTCGCGCCCGGAGGTGGTCGCGCTGGACGCGGAGGCCGGCAACTCCACCTACGCCGGGCAGTTCGCCGCCGCCTGCCCGGACCGGTTCTTCGAGATGTTCATCGCCGAGCAGCAACTCATCGCCGCCGCGGTCGGCCTGGCCGTCCGCGGCTACGTGCCGTTCGCCTCCACCTTCGCCGCCTTCCTCAGCCGCGGCTACGACTTCCTGCGGATGGCGGGCGTCTCCGGGGCGAACATCAAGCTGTGCGGGTCGCACGCCGGTGTGGAGAATGGCCCCGACGGCCCGTCCCAGATGGCGCTGGAGGACCTCGCAGCTATGCGGGCGATCCACGGCTTGACCGTGCTCTACCTGGCCGACGCCACCGCTGCCGCCGCCCTGACCGCGGAGATGGCCGGCACGCCGGGGATCGTCTACCTGCGCACCACCCGGGGCGCCTGGCCCGTCCTCTACTCAGGCAGTGAGATTTTCCCGGTCGCCGGAAGCAAGGTGCTGCGGGCGTCTCGCGGCGACGAGGTCACGCTGATCGGGGCAGGCGTGACGGTGCACCAGTGCCTGCGCGCCGCCGGCGACCTGGCGGGTGATGGGATCGCGGCCCGGATCATCGACCTGTACTCGGTCAGGCCCGTCAACCACGCCACCGTGGCGGAGGCGGCGGTGGTGACCGGGGGGCGGCTGGTCATCGCTGGGGACCACTACCCCCAGGGCGGCCTCGCTGCCGTGCTCGAGGCGCTCGCCGGGACCGGATTGCTGCTGCGGGCCCGGCAGTGCGCGGTCGGCGGCCTGCCCAGATCCAGGACCCCGGACGAGCTGATCGAAGCCGCCGGCATCTCCGCCTCCCGCATCGCAGCAGCCGCCCGCGAACTGGTCAGGGACTGAGTGAAAGGAACGAAGGCCGATGATGGGTACTGACATCCGGGTCCGCCGCGTCTACGACGAGCCCTCCCCGGAGGATGGCGCTCGCGTGCTGGTGGACCGGGTATGGCCGCGAGGGATGCGCAAGGACGCCGCGCGGCTGGACGAGTGGGCGAAAGACGTCGCCCCGTCCACCGAGCTAAGGACCTGGTACCACCACGACCCGGTCAAGTTCGACGAATTCCGCCGCCGCTACACCGCCGAACTGGCCGAGCCCGGCGCGCGGGAAGCCCTCGCCCGGATCCGCGCCCTGGCAGCGGACCGGCCGGTGACGCTGCTGACCGCCACCAAGGACCTCGACCTTAGCCAGGCCGCCGTCCTCGCCGGACTGCTGCGGGAGACCGCGTAGCCGCGTGGTACCGGCGGGCTACCGCGCCCCGGCCGCGGCCGGCTGGCCCTCGCCGGGATCGTCGCGTGCGGTCAGGCGGGCTACGCACAGGCTGGGCTCCACGAAAGGATCCAGCCGGTCGGCGGTGACCGGCGCCCGCATCCGGGCCAGCGCCCCTCGCATCAGCCCCAGATGCAGCGCGCAGATGACGTTCTGGTGCTGCTGGGCCACCTCGCGGAACGGGCACTGGCGCAGGCACAGCCGGTACCGCCCGCCGCCTTCGCCGGCCTCAGGCTGCGGCGCGAAGCCCAGCTCTTCCATGATCGCGGTGAGCTTCGCGACGGCCTCCTCGGCGGTCAGCCGCTGGTAGGGCGGCGGCTGCTCGGCGAGGTAGGCACCCCACTCGCGCCCCGCCTCCTCCGCGGCCCTGCCCGGCTCCGGCATGGTCCCGGCGATCAGGCTGGTCAGCATCTCCGCCAGGAGCCGGTAGCGCCGCCGCCCAGCGGGACCGTCGGCCACCGCCCGGTAGCCGATCCTGGGCCTGCCGGGTGTCTCCCGGTCTTCGGTCTCACGCGCGGCCAGGCCCGCCTCCACCAGCGCTTCGAGGTGGAATCGTGCCGTGTTCGGGTGCAGCCCCATCCGCTGGGCGACCTCGCGGACGCCGAGCGGGCCGTCCGCGGCGCGCAGCATGTCCAGCACGTCGGCGCGGCTGCGGCCAAGCGGGGACGTGTCCTCGGGTGCGAGAAGCTGCTCTGTATCCATAGGACTATTTTATATCATCATTCGTAGTGGAAATTAAGCGAGCAATGCGTGCGCCGGCCGGCCCTGTTGTCAGTGCTGTCGCTGCCAGCGGCGCGCATGAGCCAGGCCGTGACCGAAGCGCGCGCCCGATTCAGCGCCAGCCTTTCCCGGCAGCGTGCCAAGGTCCGAGCAGGACTGCTGCCTGCCGTGCCCGTGCTGGCACCCTTCGTCACGCCGCCCGGGCGATCGCCGCAAGCCGGACGCCCCGGCCCGGCGCGCTTTCGGCGGGCAGGGGCAGGCCCGGTCGCCGGCCGGCGGTGCTGGCGAGATCGGCCAGGTAGCGAAGCCCTTCGATGCCAGGCCGCACGACCCGATCCGGGCCGATGACCGCGGGGATCACCTGGCTGGGTAGCGCCAGCCATTCCTGCCGCCACTGCCGGATCCGGCGCCACCCGGCCGTGGTGAGCGGCCCGCCGTCCGGCGCGATCGTGCCGCCCGGCCGGCGCACGTTCCGGGCCAGATCCGGATCCCGGAGCAGCAGGCTGGGGATGTCCGGGCTGGCCAGCCGGTCCGTGATGTCTTCCTGCGGCCACATCACCCCGGTGACTAGGCGGCGCACCTCGTAGGCGCTGCTCAGGTGCTGACCCTGCACCCAGATGGCACCGAATAGGCGGCGGCGCAGCTCATCGGCGACGCCGTCGCTGACCGCCTCGGCGCAGGCGGCTACCGCCGCCTGCGTGTTGCTGATCAGGACCGGCGGCCCGGCCGGAACCTGCTCACCGGGCAGGGCCAGCGAGGCCACCTCGGCGAGTTCCCGCTCCCATGCGGCCTGGTCGCTGTCCGATCGGCTGCCGGTCACCGGCAGGCTGCGGTCATGCTCGACCGCTCGCCAGTCCACCGCGACTCCCGCCCGGGTCAGCAGGTCACTCCGCTGGCTGGCCAGGTAGGAGTACGGGCAGTTGAAATCACCGTAAACAATCACATTCATTGCGACCTCCTCCGGAACCCTCCGCGCTGCGGGCACCGGCCTGCGGGCCAGCCGCCGCGGAGTGTCTCGCTGCCCTATTCCTGTGGCGCCAGGGCGGCGACGAACGGAGTATCAGCGCCAACTACGCCGAGCTTGCCGGCGCCGCCAGGTGAACCGAGCGGCTCGTCACGGCCGGGGAGCGGCTCGGCGAAGAACTTCGCGTTCTCCCCGGTGTAGACCTGCCACTGCTCCGGGAGATCGTCCTCATAGAAGATCGCCTCCACCGGGCACACCGGCTCGCACGCCCCGCAGTCCACACACTCATCCGGGTGGATGTACAGCATCCGCTCACCCTCGTAGATGCAATCCACCGGGCACTCCTCCACACACGCCCGGTCCAGCACATCCACGCATGGCTCCCCGATCACGTAGGTCATCCCGCATCCTCTCGTCCCGTGTGTTGGCTCCTCATTTCACACTATCTATATTGTAAAAACAATAGCATATCGTCCGTCTGGGATGAGCGCAGGGGAGGATGACGTTCGTAAGATCACCCTTCCCGGCCGCCCGGAGCCGTGCGTCCTATCCAGAGCAACCCTGCGACCTGCCGCACCCTCGGCGGCCTGCGCCTGGCCGCGACGCCCGATGCCCCACCCGAGCGTGCCGTGGTCCTGGTCCACGCCGGCGTCACCCGCGAGGAAGGCGGCTTCTTCACGCGGCTCGCGGCTGGGCTCGGTGAGGCTGGCGTGGCGTCCCTGCGTCCGACCTGCGCGGCCACGGCGAGAGCGAAGGGTGGCAGAAGAGCTGGCGCTTGTCACGATCCTCAACGACGTTCGCGTGGCGTTGGCCCATGTCCCGAGATGTGGCCGCCGTCCGGGCGGCGGGGCGGCCAGTGCCGTCTCCGGTGGGGCCAGGAGCGTCAGCAGGCGCGGAACATCCGGTAGGCGATCCCCAGGGTGGCGGGATCTTCTGCGCCCAGTCCGGCACGTGCGTCCCTCGGGCAGACTCCCGGGCGATCATGCGCCGACGCTCGCAGCGTGGACTTCTACGGGCTGTGGCACATTTTCGCGGTGGCCAGCCACTGAGCCCGACTCGATGGCCCGTGGGCTGACCGGGGGCAGGACGGGGGCAGGACGGGGGGCAGGAGCGGCCGCCCCGGCGCACTGCGGCGTGGGCCCAGCCGCCTGGGATCGTACATATCTCCTACCCGTACTTGTTTTTACTGGCAAAAATTGGCAGTGTGGGTTGCATCCGGTGGCCGCTGCCTCTCGCATATGTCGCCACGGCGGCGCCGGCTCTGGAGTGCCCCGGCGCGGTGCCTCTGATGGGAGGTGGTCGCCGCCGGGGCACGCAGCGGCGGCCGGTCCCGGCGGGCGGGCCGCAGGAGGGAGTGACAAGTGGCTGCGGGCCGGGGCCGAAAATCTGCCCCGGACGACGAGTGTGGGCCGCTTGAGGTGGTCTCACTGCTCGAGGGGCAGGCCAGCGCTCAGGTGGCTGCGGGATCTGCTGCGCGAGGTCATCGACCCGGAGATCGGGGTCAACATCGTCGACCTGGGCCTGGTCTACGATGTCCGGCTGCCGGCCGATGGGGTGGTTGCAGTCCGGATGACGCTGACCACCCCTGGCTGCCCGCTGGGTGGTTACCTCGATGACGCCATCCACGCGGTGCTGTGGGGGGCGCCCGGCGTGACCGAGGTGGATGTGCAGATCGTCTGGGACCCGCCGTGGGATCCGGACCAGATGATGACCGACCGGGCCAAGCGGCAGCTCGGGTGGTCGCGGTGACCCGGCCCCCATTACCCGGACCGCGCCGCGGCGCCGCAGGACCCGGTGGTCCGGTGCTGATGGCAGCGGCGGTCGTATGCCTGCCGGCCGGGTTGTGGGCGGCGCTGATCCTGCTGGGCCTGCCGGTCCCAGCGTTGCGGACTGGCCTGGCTGACATGCACGGCCAGCTGATGACGCTGGGCTTCCTGGGCACGTTCATCGCGCTGGAGCGGGCGGTAGCCTCGTTCCGGAAGCCGCGGCAGCCACCCCAGTATCGGCCGTCTTGCACGGGGCGGCTCACCGTGCCGCCCGGCGCACTGTGGCTTCACAGGGAAGGACGAAGCTGCCGCTGCCGAGGCGCATGTTCCGGCCCGGGCGTCCGGCCGGCCCCGGCCCGGCCGGCCTGACCGCTGCGATCAGGCCGGGCGCGTCCCGCAAGCTGAGACGCTGACGGCCGGGCCGGTGTGTTTCTGCTGGCATCGTGCGTTCCCTGCCCCGGTTACCCGGACGGCGACATGACGGGGATAAGTCTAGTCATCACTAGAAGAACCTGACTGCCGCCGACTCCACCCGGAGGAATCGTCTCACTCGGTGAGCCTGGCCAGGCAGCCGTCTGATCAGCGCACCGCCATCAGGCGGCACGGCAAGGAAGCAACCACGTACTTCACCGACCGGGGCATCGAGGAACTCGAGGACCGCAGGGGAGAAGAGTTGGCGACGTTCGCCGCCGGGGCCGGGCATATGCGCCGGTTCGTGGACCTCAGCCCGGAACACGAGATCCCGGTCGGCTGGCTCGCGACCTGGCTGGCACGGCTGGACGGCGACGGTGACTGACCGGCGCCCGCTCGCTCGCGGTCAGGCCGGACGAGGCCGGAGTTCCTGCCCGGGAACCGGAAAGGTAGCAGCCGCCCTAGCCTTGGCACCCGGCACAGCAGTTGGCCGGCATGTCCCTTGGCTGCGGTTGGCGCGTTGAGCAGGGCGATATGGGTGCGGGCCCCGGCCTGCGTGAGGCGCCATGGTGTCTGGGTCAGGGAGCGGTGGATGCCGTGCTCGCCGGGGCTGCCGGGGTTCCGCGTCCGGGGGTGCCTGGCCGGCGGGCGAGCCGGGTGAGGAACGTGGCGGCCACGGCCGCCCAGGCGGCGACGGCTACCCAGAGCATGGGCTGGCTGAGGGGTTCCATGAAGCTGAGATGGGCAACCTTCCCGAACGATAGCGTGGCCACGCTGTACATGCCGAGCGGGAAGATCACGCTCCATAGTGTCGGCTCGTAGCTGAGCGGCCAGTGGCGCCGGACGTGCCGCCACGGGCCGAGCACGATGAGCAGCGGGATCCACCACGTGCCGAACGCCCACAGCGCGAAGGAGAATCCCTCGACGAATCCGGCCGTCGCCCGGATGACGGGGAGCCCGGCCGGGAGGCTCAGGATCCTCGCGCCCGCCAGCACGCTGATCGCCGTGGCGCCCATCAGGATCCAGTAGGGCGGCCCGAGGGTGGCCGGGGTCACCGGGACCGTCAGCCACCGCAGCAAGATCAGCGAGACGAGTAGCAGGTACAGCATCAGCCCGATGCTCCACAGGCCGGTGGCGAAGGTGGCCAGCAGCACCGATTGCGACGGCCACGCCGGTACGAGGAACGAGGCTGCGGCCGGCAGGGACTGCGTGCCGGCCACCCACAGCAGCCAGGCGCCGTTAACACCGCCCAGGACCGAATCCCGCCCACGGGTGAGCAGCAGGCTGCCCGGCACGCCGTACGTCTGCAGCACCCAGACAACCGCGGCCAGGCCGGCCAGGACCGCAGTGGCCAGCGGATGACCCGCAGCGGCGAGCCGTACCCCGAGCACGCCGGTACCGGCCGTGATCGTGAAGAAGCCGAAGACCCGGTCCGGCGCCCGGATGTCAGCCGCCACGCTGGAGCGGAACACGGCCAGCCGGGCCGCCAGTGCCGCGCTGAGCACGACGAGCCCGGCCGCCGCGGTGGCGAGCAGCGCGCGCGACAGCCGGGACGGTCCCAGCAGGAACGTCCCCGTCGAGATGATGCCCGTGGCGATCACGAACGCGAAGTAGCCAGGGTGGAGGTCCCTGATTGCGGCAGCCGTGCGGTGCGTGGATGGTGCCTGCCCGCCCAGCGCCGGTGTCTGTCATCGAGACCCGTCGTTCCCCAGATTCATTGATCTGCTCGCTGTCTCCTGCCGCGGTCCGGCCTTCCCTGGTGCGCCTTGACCGGCTCCCGTCTGCTCCAGCTAGTTCCTTCCCGCCGCCACCGCAGACGGCCCCGTGCGGGCCTGTCCGGGCCCGCGTCAGCCCGCCAGCAGGACGCCGAGAAACAGCGCGGCCAGGGCGCTGACCCCGGTCAGGGCACCGAAAACCGCCAGGCCTACCGTGCTGCGGGCCCGCGCGTGCAGCGCCGCGGTAACACCGGAGACACCCACGACGACGAGCTTGACGATCAGCGTGACCCGGTAGCTGGAATCATGGCTCACCTCGCCGCGGACGGCGGCGATGTTCCACACCCCGGTGACTATCAGCACGGCGAAAGCAGCCCAGGCCACCTGGTTGAAGCGGCGGGCGGCAGCACGCGGCACCTCGGTGCCGAACCGGCGCAGCACCGGGACCAGCGCGGCCAGGGTCAGCTGGCCGCCCACCCAGATGGTGGCCGCGAGCACATGCAAGAACAACCGGACCGTATCCCAGCTGACGGCGAGCATCCTGGCGGTCATCCCTCCTGCCCCGGCCGGGCAGGCAGCGCATCGTGCCCGGTTCACGGTGCCGGGGTCCGATCCCGCGAGAACCGCCCGGCCTACCGTCACGGTTTATATCAATTTCCTGGTGAAAACAGGAACCGGCCTGAGATCAGCGGGTAGCCGGAGCATCTGCGCGCCGCCCAGCGGCGGGTAAGCCCTCCGGATCCATCAGGTATCCGCGCCGCATCCGCGTCCCGGCCGCGAGGGCGCACGCACTAGCCGTGCTCACGAAGGAGTGATCGCACCATCTGGCCCAAGGCCTTCGGTGTCGAGGAGCAGCACATCGACACGCCCGCCGGCCCGGACGCCGTCGCCGTCAGGCAGCAGGGCGAGGGCATTGGCCTGGGCCATGGCCCGCAGCATGTGCGATTCCTGGCCGCCCGACAATCGCACCCGCAGTACTCCGCCAGGCCCGGTCCGGGCCGTCACCCGGGCCAGATGGAGCTTGGGCCCGGGCCGGCGGGGCAGGACCGTCCCCGCGATCGCGGTGATCCGCGGCCGGTCGAGCACTGGGCAGCCGGCCATGGCCCGCAGCGCGGGCCGGACGTACAGCTCGTAAGTGACCAGAGCGGCGACCGGGTTCCCCGCCAGCCCGAAGACCGGGACGCGCTGCCCGCCGAGCAGTGCGAAGGCGACATGCTGGCCGGGCTTCACGGCGACCCGCAGCGAGCGCATCGTCGCGCCGCCCAGCTTCTGCAGGCAGCCTTCAGCACGTCGTGATCACCCACGCTCACCCCGCCGCTGGCCACGATGGCATCACACCGCGACGCGCCAGCCTCCAGCAGGCCCGCAAGGCTATCCTGGTCATCCGCGCCGGTGCCGAGATCTACGCTGCGGAAACCGCCGGATCCGAGCTGGGCCAGCAGTGCCGGGCGATTGGCGTCACGGATCTTCCCCGGGGCCAGGGCATCACCCCGCCCGGCGAGTTCGCTGCCGGCCGACAGGACGCCCACCCTGGGGCGCGGGCAGGCCAGCAGCGACTGGATGCCAAGGCTCGCGAGCACCCCGATATGCGCAGGCCGCAGCTGGGTGCCTGACGAGAAGACCTCGCTGCCAGCGGCGATGTCCTCACCGGGATAGCGCACGTTCGTGCCGGGGCGGACCGCGGTCTCGATCAGGACGGCTGAACCGCCGCCGCCAACGTGCACGTGCTCGACCATGCACACCGCGTCAGCGCCGGGCGGCAGCGGCGCACCAGTCATGATCCGGACCACCGCGCCGCGGGCCAGGGCGGCCCCGGCTCGCCGCCGGCTGCCACGGTCCCGGTCACGCGCAGGCGGACCGGGGCATCAGCCACGTCAGCAGCCCTGACGGCGTAGCCATCCACCGCGGAATTGGCGAACCGCGGCACCGCCTCGGCGGCCAGCACCGTCTCAGCCAGCACCTGCCCGGCGGCGTCGCCGATGGCGATACGCTGCGGCGCGAGCGGCACGATCCTGGCCAGGACGAGATGACGTGCCTCAGCCACGGAGATCGCCGCAGGCCCGGTCTGGCCCTCCAGCCGCTCGCCATCCGGCGGACCGGCCGGCGAGCACTGATCGCTGCGTGGCATCCCTCCCGCCGTCATGAACCTGCCTCTCGCTGTGCCAGTCTGCCTGTTCCGCCTGGCGGCGGGTGGTGCGCTCGTGCGTCCAGTGCCGTCACCTCCTGGATACTCCGCCGCCCGCAACCGGATCATCAGGGCCCAAGGTCCGGTCATGGGGCCGGCACCCCAGAACCGTGCCGGAGTTCATCTTGCATGGACGGCACGGTCAGCTCCGCCCGCCGGAGGTCCCGGGCTGTCGTGCTGGGCGACGCCCGGCGTCCTGCTGGACTGCGTACGGGACACCCCAGCGGGGCCGCCGCGGCCCGCCGCAGACGGTCAGCTGCCGGTCGCCTCACCCTCCTTGGCGAGCCGCTGCCCGGCGGCAAGCGCGTCCCGGGGATCGATGCCTGCCCGGCCGGCTAGCCAGCAGGTAATCGGCGCGGCCTGCCGCGCCGATGAGTGCGCAGCCACGGCAGCCAGCTCAAGCAGCGCGTCCAGTTCCTCGCGGGTCGGCGGAGTAGTGCCGATCTCGGTAGCAAACCGGGCCAGCCAGTCCTGCATGTCCTGCCCCATGCCCTGACTGTGGCGATCTTGCGGGAGCACGGGTGACCGGGATTCGCTGGGGGCTGGCACAGCCTCCCAGCCCTGTTGGCTGATGGTCGCGCGGGCCCGGTCGATCCGCACGCAGTGCCCGTCATGGATGGCGATCACCACCTCCGGGGGCACGTGCACCAGGCGGTGATCAGCATGGGTGCGGGCGATGATGAATCCGGCCTGCCGCCCTGTTCCGGGCTGCACGCCCTCGACCGCTGCCCAGCCGGTGAAATCACTTGTGCACAGGTCCATCCCGGGCGCTACAGCCGCCAGCAGGCTCCGTACTGTCGTAGGTCACTCCGCCGGCACCGGGATCGTTCGTCTCTTCGCACATGCCTGAGCCTCTCCTCAGCTCGTCCTGTCGCTGCCATAGCCCGTCCATCCCCAGCCAGGTGCCGGTCGGGCCGGGAGCCTTTCCGTCTCCGGCGCCCGACGCACGATCAGGCGGCAGCCGCCCCGGTGGGGATCCTCGGGCACGAGCCGTTCCACCTGAAGTTTGCCCAGGCCTTCAGCGAGCCCTTCGGCCAGGCCGAGGTGCAGCTGGCAGATCGTGCCCGGGTCGGCCGCCGCGACCTCGGCGAACGGGCAGCGCCTGAGGGTGAACTCCACCCGGCGGCCCCGCCCGGCCCGGTCCGGCCGGAACCCGCGCCGTGATATCTCCTGCTCCAGCACGTCAGCCGGTTCCCCGGGGCCGGAGATCTCAGCGGCGCGCCCGCGCCCGTCCTGCCGCCCGGCCTGGCGCGGGTCCTGTTTACGGCGGACGGCCGCAGCGAGCAGGCTGGCCAGCCAGGCGTAGGAGCCGGGGGCGTCCCATCGCTCGGCCACCTCCGGGTGCGGGCGGTAGAGCAGGCGGGGACGGCCGGGCCGGTCCCGCTGCTCAGCTTCCTCGATCACCAGCCCCGCCTCTTTCAGCACCGCCAGGTGCTGGCGCACCGCGTTGTGGTTGAGGCGGACGTAATCGGTCAGCTCGCCAACCCCCACCGGCCCGGGCGCATCCACGATGTACCGGAACAGGCGGTAGCGCGTGGCGTCCCCGAGTGCCCTGGCCTCGAGCTGGAGGTCCGTTGACATGGCCACCCCCTGTCCCTGGATATTCTTCACTTCCACACTAGAACGACACCAGGATGTGAGATCCGGTCAGCCATCCGCCGCGGATCGCAAGGGCAGTCATCAGCCAGGGGAGGGCCGCGGACAGCAGGCCGGCTGCCAGCCAGCGTGCCGGGCTGCCCCGCGAGGCGGGACTGCGGGAAGCCGGCGGTTCACCGTCACCTGACCCGCAAGCCCAGAGCCTCGGCCGCAACGGCGTCTATCATCGCCGGGCTCCACGGAGGGTCCCACACGACGCGCACCTCCACCGCCGCAACATGGCCCACCGCCTCGGCGACCGCCGCCCGCGCCATCTCCGGGAGGCTCTCCGAGGCCGGGCAACCCGGAGTGGTGAGGGTCATCTCGACCACGATGGCGCAGTCCTCGTCCCGCACGGTATAGACCAGGCCGAGCGAGACCACGTCCAGGTACAGCTCGGGCTCATACACATACGTGAGCGCGTTCCACGCCGCGTTGACCGCAAGGAGCCGCACGAGCCCGCCACCGGCCGGGCTACCCAGGACCGGGCCGGCGGGCCTCACCCCGCTCATGATCCGGGCCGGAACGCGACCTGCCAGCCGCCGTCTCGCAGGTCGGCTGGCCCGCAGGAGAATCCCTGCGAGCCCATCACACCTTCCGACGGCACCGGCCCGGACGGCGCCAGCACGACCAGGTCCTCGTGCCGGGCCAAAGCCGCGACGGCGGCCATGATCGCGCCGGCCGGCTCACCGCCGCCTGCGATGCATGGATGCACGCTGACGGTCACCATGCGCCATCCACCTCCCCACACCCGCCCGGCTTAGCGTCGCCGGCACCCCCCGGGCCCTGGGTCCGTAACAGTAATTCCGGTTAATACTAGATTTATAGTATGTGCGGCGGGCCGCCGGGCGTCCAGGGGATGCGGATTTTCCTGGTACCGCATGCGCGCGGCGGCCATGGGCGTGTCGCTGTCCGGAGCGCCGGCCGGGCAGCAGCCTCGCGAAGAACTGCGGGTTCTCAGCTGCAGGCCGGCAACTGGCCTGGACTCCGGGGTCCTGCTCTGCTCGCGCAAGGAAGCTAGGTTCGCCTGGCTTGGGTTCACCGGCCTGAGCGCGGTCGGGGAGCAGCGCCCCGGCCGCCGTGACAGGCGGCCCCGCGCCGTCGATGGTAGCTGCTACCAAGCAGCTTGTTTTTACTACCTTTATTTGGCACTATGGGAGAGACCGGCGGCCGCCGCCCCCGTCCACCTCGCCACGGCGGCGCCGGGGCAAGGTGTGTCCCGGCGCGGCCCGCCACGCCCGCCTCACGGCGGGAGGAGACGGGTCGCGCCGGGGCGCGCGGTGATGGGGCGCAGAAGGGAGTGAGTCGTGACTGCCGGCACCACCGGGGATTCCGCCCCGGACGCGGGCCGCGGGCCGCTGGATTTGATGTCCCTGCTCGGCGGGCAGGCCAGCCCGGAGATGCTGCGGGATTTGCTGCGCGAGGTCATAGACCCGGAGATCGGGATCAACATCGTCGACCTGGGCCTGGTCTACGACGTCCGCCTGCCGGGCGACGGGGTGGCGATGATCCGGATGACCCTGACCACGCCCGGCTGCCCGCTCGGTGGCTACATCGACGACGCCATCCACGAGACCCTGTGGGGCGCGCCAGGGGTGAGCGGCGTGGACGTGCGGATCGTCTGGGACCCGCCGTGGGATCCGGATCAGATGATGAGCGACCGGGCCAAGCAGCAGCTCGGGTGGGGGCGGTGACCCGGCCCCCGATCACCCTGACGGCGCCACGGCGCCGCCGGGCCCGGTGGGTGCCGCCGCTGATGGCCGCAGCGGTCGTGTGCCTGCTGGCCGGGCTGTGGGCCGCGCTGATCCGCCTGGGCCTGCCCGTCCCGGCCCTGCAGCAGAACCTGGCCGCGGTGCACGGGCAGCTGATGACGCTGGGTTTCCTGGGCACCTTCATCGCGCTGGAGCGGGCGGTGGCGCTCGGCAAGGCGTGGGGCTACCTGGCTCCGGCGGCCGCCGGGGCGGGCGGGCTCGCGGTCAGCGCGGGGGCGCCCGGCAGCCTCGGGGAGGCGCTGATCGGCGCCGGCGGCGTCGTCCTGGTCGCGATCTTCATCGCGGTGCACCGGATCCAGCCGTCGCTGCACAACGCGGTGCTGGCCGCGGGGGCCATCTGCTGGGTGGCGGCGGCCGGGCTGTGGCTGGCCGGGTGGGACATCTCGCGGTTCGTGCCCTGGCTGGCCGGTTTCCTCGTGCTCACCATCACCGGGGAGCGGCTGGAGCTGTCCCGGATGGCCGGGGTGCCGCGGCGGGCACGGCTGCTGTTCGCCGCCGCCGCGGGGGTCTTCGCGGCCGGGCTGCTGGCCTCGCTGGCCGCCGGGCCCGCGGCGGCGGCCCCGGGCGAGCCGGCGCCGATCGGGATCCGGGTCACCGGAGCCGGGCTGATCGCCCTGGCCGCCTGGCTGGCCCGCTACGACATCGCCCGGCGGACCATCCGCGTCCGCGGCCTACCCCGGTACATCGCCGTCGCGCTGCTGGCCGGCTACGGCTGGCTCGCCGTCGCCGGCGGGCTATGGGCGGGGATCGGCCAGATGGCCGACGGGGCCGCCTACGATGCGCAGCTGCATGCGCTGTTCCTGGGCTTCGTCATGTCGATGATCTTCGCGCACGCGCCGGTCATCGTGCCGTCTGTGCTGGGCCGCCCGCTGCCATTCAGCCCTGTCCTGTATGCCCCCCTGATCCTGCTGAATGCCTCGCTAGGCCTGCGGCTGGCCGGGGGCG
The DNA here is from genome assembly GCA_963814645.1 of uncultured Actinomycetes bacterium. Classification (GTDB taxonomy): domain Bacteria; phylum Actinomycetota; class Actinomycetes; order Streptosporangiales; family Streptosporangiaceae; genus RYN-230. Next base: position 176,206 of record CAWFDX010000004.1, read on the forward strand.
ACTGGGCGGGCAGTACCGTCGCCTGGCAGTGGGGTGGCGTGCTCAACGAAGTTGCCATCCTGTTGTTCCTGGCCCTGGCCGCAGCCCTGGTGATCCGGTCCCGGCGCACCACCCGCCGTCCCGGGCCGCGGCACCAGCCGGCAGCTGGCCCGGCGTCACCGGCGGCACGGCCCGGCGGGTCCGCGCCGCCCGGCAAGCCCGGCGGCGGGCTGGCAGCAGGCTGATGCGGCACGCCCGCCAGGGCCACCCGTGGCCCGGGAGTGACCGGTCCTGGCCCCACGTGGCCGGTCGCCGGCCATGGCCGGGGATGCGTCGCCGCGATGTCACCGCATCGGCCTGGGGTCCCGGCTTGCAGAGCCCGGGCCACCCAGGAAGCACCGCGAAACCAGATTGTTTGTAAAAACGTCAACGTCGAGGTATACGCGGTGTGTGGCAGTGAACAGCGGCAAGGCTGCGCCCTCAGGCCCGGTGAGCAGGATGCTCCGTGCTGGGACGAGGGCGCCTGGCGAGCCCGCGCAGCCTGCCACGGCGACGACCCGGAGCTGTTCTTCCCGGTCGGCTCCACGGGACCCGCGCTCGCGCAGATCGCCGAGGCGAAGCAGGCCTGCGCCCGGTGCCCGGTGCGGGAGGCGTGCCTGACCTTCGCGGTGAGCACCAGCCAGGACTACGGAATCTGGGGCGGGCTCACCGAAGACGAGCGGCGCAACCTGCGCCGCCGCCAGCGGGCTGCCGCACGCCGGCCGGCCGCCGGGCGTCCCGGCGACCGGCGCCTCGCCGGATAGCGGGCAGCGACTCATCCGCGATGCCCGGCTGCCTGCGGCCAGCCGGTGCATGCCCGCAGGTAAGCGCAGCTCCATAGGGCGCCGGAGGGAGCTACACAAGCGTGTCCCGTGCCGGGTATGAGGCGACGAGCCCGGTGTCAGCCCCGACGGCGCCGGTCCTTGCGGCGCCGCCGGGTGAGCCCAGCGGTTCGCCGCGCCCCGGCAGCGGCTCGGCGAAGAACCGCGCGTTGTCGTCTTTGTACGGCTCGAGGTCGGACGGCAGGTCGTCTTCGTAGTAGATCGCCTCGACCGGGCACACCGGCTCACAGGCCCCGCAGTCGACGCACTCGTCGGGGTGAATGTAGAGCGAGCGGGCGCCCTCGTAGATGCAGTTGACCGGGCATTCCTCGACACATGCGCGGTCCATGACGTCGATGCACGGCGCGACGATGACATAAGTCAGCGGTCCTCCCTCGGCAGATGCGCTCCCGGGCCGGGCACGGCCTGGCGCACGATGCCGGACCGGCCACCTGTTTACACGAACAGTATAGTTGAAATGAAATTATGCTGGACAGCTCGACCGTGCGGAGGCCCGGTGACGATCGCGAGAGCGGCCCGGCTGATGGGACTGCTGCACCACCTCGCGTCCCTGCGCCCTCGGCATACAGCTCAGGCGGCTGGCCCGCCCGTCAGTCAAGCGCGCCCAAGGCCCCTTCCAGCGGCCCTGCGGGTCTCTCCGGAACCGGCACGGGGGACTGTGAGCACGGGCGATAGGAAACCTGCCAGGAATCTGCAAGCCGGACCGGGCAAGCTCAGGCAGATGGCACACTCCGCTCGGCCTGCAACAGGCAAGGGGCCGCAGTGACCGCGACGGGGCAGGCACCGTCGTCGTCGGCCGGGCCAGCGCCGCGCGGCTACCGCAAGGGCTCGGTGCTGGCGGACTGGCTGTCCACGACCGATCACAAGGTGATCGGCCATCTGTACCTGATCACCTCGTTCGGGTTCTTCCTGATCGCCGGGCTGATGGCCATGATCATGCGGGCGCAGCTGTTCGGCCCGGACAACCACGTGGTGTCCGACCAGCAGTACAACGAGCTGTTCACCATGCACGGGGCGATCATGCTGCTGCTGTTCGCCACCCCGCTGTTCGTCGGGTTCGCCAACGAGATCATGCCGCTGCAGATCGGCGCCCCCGATGTGGCGTTCCCGCGGATGAACCTGATGTCTTACTACTTCTTCCTGTTCGGCGGGCTGATCCTGCTGGCCAGCTTCCTGACCCCGGGCGGCGCGCCGTCGTTCGGCTGGTACGCCTACGCGCCGCTGACCAGTTCGGTGTACTCGCCGGGCGTCGGCGGCGACATGTGGATCATGGGCCTGGTGCTGTCCGGGCTGGGCACCATCCTGGGCGGGGTCAACTTCGTCACCACGATCATCTGCATGCGGGCCCCAGGCATGACCATGTTCCGGATGCCCATCTTCACCTGGAACGTGCTGCTGACCAGCATCATGGTGCTGCTCGCGTTCCCGGTGCTGGCGGCCGCGCTGCTGGTGCTGGAGCTCGACCGCAAGCTCGGCGCGCAGGTGTTCAGCGCGTCCAGCGGCGGCGCGATCCTGTGGCAGAACCTGTTCTGGTTCTTCGGCCATCCCGAGGTGTACATCGTGGCCATCCCGTTCTTCGGCATCGCCACCGAGGTGCTGCCGGTGTTCAGCCGCAAGCCCATCTTCGGCTATAAGGGCATGGTCGGCGCCACGATCGCCATCGCTGGGTTGTCGATGACCGTGTGGGCGCACCACATGTTCACCACCGGCGCCGTACTGCTGCCGTTCTTCTCCTTCATGAGCTTCATGATCGCGGTGCCCACCGGGATCAAGTTCTTCAACTGGACCGGCACCATGTGGCGCGGCCAGCTCACCTTCGAGCCGCCGATGCTGTTCGCCATCGGGTTCCTGGTCTCATTCCTGTTCGGCGGGCTGACCGGCGTGATCCTGGCCTCGCCGCCGCTGGACTTCCACGTCAGTGACTCCTACTTCCTGGTCGCCCACTTCCACTACGTGCTGTTCGGCACCGTCGTGTTCACCATGTTCAGCGGGTTCTACTTCTGGTGGCCCAAGTTCACCGGGAAAATGCTGGACAACACGCTGGGCAAGTGGCACTTCTGGACGCTGTTCATCGGCTTTCAGATGACGTTCCTGGTGCAGCACTGGATCGGCGTCGAGGGCATGCCCCGCCGGGTGGCCAACTACCCGTTCCTGCCCCCTAATGTGACCACGCTGAACCAGATCTCCAGCATCGGCTCCTGGATCCTCGGCGCATCCACGTTCTTCTTCCTCTACAACGTCTACAAGACCTGGAAGTTCGGCGAGCAGGTCACCGCCGACGACCCGTGGGGCTACGGAAACTCGCTGGAATGGGCCACATCCTGCCCCCCACCCCGGCACAACTTCACCCGCATCCCCCGCATCCGCTCCGAACGGCCCGCCTTCGACCTGCACTACCCGTACATCCCGTCTGGCCGCCCCGCCCGTCCGCAGCCCGTGCCCGCGGCAGCCGGAGGGAGGGCTGGCAGTCCCGGCCCCGGTGATGCCCCGGCTGCTCCAGACGGGTGACGTGCCGCCGGATGGCCAGGCAGATGCCAGCCAGGTAGCAGCCCGCCCGCGGCCCGCGTCCCATGCCGTACGGTCCAGGCGGGCTGCGCGCCCGCGGGTGGTCCCGGGCAGGCCGCCCTCCCGGGGACAGGATGCCCCAGGGCTGCCGCCGCACGAGCTCGGGATGGAGGCGGTGCCGCCCTCCGCCGGCACTGTCCGGCGCAGGCTCTGCCGCCGGGAACGAGGCGGCCTGGGTCGGTACCGAACGCCGATCCGCCGCCGCCAGGGCCCGCTGGTGGCGGGGCCGGCGGGCGGGCGGCCTTGCGGCTGTGGCAGGCGATGCAGGGTCGCCACGGGTACCATGCGCACCAGCCCGGCTGAACGGCCAGGCCGCCCAGGCCGCCAGATCAGCTAGGCGGCGGCGTGCGACTGGCAGGCACCCGGCTATGCGAGGGCCGCTACCGGTCGTCGGCTGGCTTTTGCCTGCCCGCCTAGAACGGATCTCGGTATGCAGCCGTGCCTGCGCTCCGCGCAGGTCGCGCATCAGCTTGGTTATCCGGTGCAACTCGTCAGTTTCGAGGCGGGTATCCACTCGTAGTTGTTCAGCACGAAGCAGGCGCCGGTGTGGCCCCGGACGTCAGCGTACTCGCGGGCCATCCTCCCGTGCTCGGTCAGCGTGGGCCGCCGGCAGGCGTCTTCGGATCTGGCCCTAATTTCGTGAAGGGGGCTGCTGCCCCATCACCGGGGGGCATCGCGTGTGTAGCGGATAAATTCGGTTCCGTCGCCGTCTGTGAAGGTGTCCGCCTGGATGAAGCCGGCGGCTTCGGCGACGTGCCGTGAGGCGTGGTTGTCGGGGGCGACGTGCGCTTCCAGGCGGGTGAGGCCGATCGAGGCCGCGTAGCCGACGAGCAGGGCCAGGGCGTTGCGCGCATACCCTCGGCCTCGTTTGTCGGCGTGGGTCCAGTAGGACACTTCCCCGGTGCCGTCGGGGCCGATGCGCAGCTCGCAGTTGCCGACGAGGGCACCCGATCCCGGGTCACGGGCCGCGAACGCCCGCACCGGGCCGTCGTCCTGCCAGTTCCTTGCCCAGTTCGCGTAGGCGGCCCGGACTGTTTCCTCCGTCGAGCGCGCCGGCCACCAGCCGAAACGGCGCGCGGTTTCCTCGTCCTCACCGGCGACGTGCGCCGCGACCTCGCTGTCGTTGTGCGCGTTGAGGATGATGCCGTCATTGCGCAGTTCGGGAACTGCCGTCACCAGGTTATGGTGCGGCGATTGCCTGCCGTCCGCACCGGGTTTTCCGGGCCGCTGGCTGGCTTTGGGCGGTGAGCAGGACGCGCTTACCTGTTGACTGAACTACGGCGGTAGTTTCCCCTATTCAGGGGACAGGTCCGACTTGTCCTGGCATGGTCGGTCCTCATGATCGAAGAGGGTGAGTCGGCCAGGGATCTGGCGGTTCTGGTTGTGCCGCTTGCCGGTGGTCTCACTGAGACGGGGGACCGCTATGAGCCGTACCGGCTGGCCGACGCCGACGGGGTGGCGGTGGAGGCGGTCACGGCCTACTTCCGTGACCTGTTAGCGGCGGGGCGGGCGGATTCCACGGTTCGCTCGTACGGGATGGACTTGCTGCGCTGGTTCCGGTTCCTGTGGGCCGCCGAGATCGCCTGGGACCGGGCGACTCGTGCTGAGGCTCGTGATTTTTCCCGGTGGCTGCGGGTCGCTGGCAAGCAGTCTCGTCCGCACTGGCGGGGCCGGGCCCGGGCCACCGGGGCCAGCGACGACTCGGCGGTGGGAGAGCCGTATGCGCCGTCGGTTCGTGCGCATAGCGAGACGGTGCTGCGGGCCTTCTACGACTTTCACCAGAGTGCGGGCACCGGGCCGATCATCAATCCGTTCCCGCTGCACCGGTCCCGCGGTAGCAGGCGGCCCCATGCGCACCACAATCCGATGGAGCCCTACCGCAGCGAGCGCGCCGGGCTCTACCGGCCCCGGGTGCCCAGCCGGATCCCGCGCAGTGTGCCGGATGAGGAGTTCAACGAGATCTTCGCGGCGCTGGCGTCGCACCGGGACCGGGCGCTGGTCGCCTTCTATGTGTCCACCGGGGCGCGGGCGTCGGAGCTGCTGTCGGCCACGCTGGCGGGGGTCGATCCAGGACGGCAGCTGATCACGGTTGTGCGCAAGGGCACCCATGAGCTGCAGCAGCTGCCCGCCTCCACTGACGCGTTCGTGTGGTTGCGGCTTTATCAGGTGGAGATGGAAGAACTGATCCCCGGGGGCGCCGGCAGCCGCTGTGGTGGGCGCTCCGCCGGCAGGCGCGGCCGCTGACCTATCATGCGGCGCACCGCATGTTCGAGCGGGTCAATGAGCGGGCGGGCACGGCGGCGACGTTGCACTCGCTGCGCCACACGGCGGCCTACCGGATGGCCGAAGACCCCGCTCTGCCGCTCACCGACGTGCAGTCTGTCCTGGGTCATGCCCAGCTCACGACCACCCAGCTTTACCTCACGCCCCGCAAGGAGGACGTGATCCGCCGGGTACTGGCCCATCACGCCGGGCAGGCCCGGCAGGCGGCCGGGCGGGCCAGGGCCGCCCCCGCCCCCGGCTACCGGCCAGAGGCCCTGGATGTCTTGTTCGGGAATGGCTCGTCGTGACCGTCGTGGCGGTGACTGGCCCGGCCGTTTGGCCGCTGAGGCTCAGGAGTCAGGGGGAATCGGCACGCGCACGCTTCCCCGCCCGGCCTGAGGCTCTGTCCTGGCCGGCCACCCGGCAGGCCCGCGAGGACGCCTGGGAGCAGGTAACCAGTCCGCCGTTCGTCCTCGCAAATGACGGCACCGAGGGCAAGCGGGTCCGCGGGCTGGCCCGGCTGCTCGACTGGCTCGAGAGCCAGCCCGGCAGGACATGGCAGGACCGCTGGCAGGCCAGCGGCGTTGAGGCGGCAGGAGCCGGCTGGCGGCAACTGCCGTTGCGCTGGCTGGAGGGCCACGGCTGGCGGTCTCAATGGCTTCCGTCAGAACTGTCGGCGGCGCTGAAGGTGGCGATCTGCGCTGATCTCATCCGTCCCTCGCTGAGCTGGCTCGTGTCCGCGGCCGCCATCAAGGGAGCTCTCTCCCGCGAGCTTGCCCGGGCCCGTGACCCAGCCGGGTTCGCGCGATTGAGGGAGCGCTGCGACGAGCACTCCGGTATTTCCGCGCGGGCACGAATGCGGACTCTGCAGCGAAGCTCCGTGATCATCGCCGTCAAGGGCGGCACCCTGACTGACATCACCGTCGGCGACGTCCTGGAATTGCTGGACGTCGAGACCCGCGTGCTGGCGGGCTGGCCGGGTGACGGCCCGGTGCTCTACCAGATACTGCATGAGCTGGGGATCCTCGATGGTCAGGCTCCGGCCCGGCTGCGGGAGCTGCGCACCGGGGGGCAGAAGGCCCCAGGCGAGCTGATTGATCGCTACCAGCTCGCATGCCGGCCTGTCCGCGACCTGCTCGTGGACTACCTGCGAGAGCGCCAGCCAGGGCTCGACTACAACAGCTTGCGGGCCCTGGCTTACTACCTGGGGAGGCTGTTCTGGAAGGACCTCGAGTCCCACCACCCGGGCATCGCCAGCCTGCACCTGCCCGCCGAGGTCGCCGCAGCCTGGCGGCAGCGGCTACTGACCCAGCCCGGGACAATCACGACCGAGGGCGGCCACAAGAGCACCGTCTCCGTTCCGCGGGTCTCCTATGGCCAGTGCCTGACCAGCGTGCGGTCCTTCTACCTCGACCTTTCCCAGTGGGCGATCGAGGACCCGGCCCGGTGGGCGCACTGGGTCGTGCCCTGCCCCGTCAGCCAGGACCAGATCGGCAACCGCAAGTCCGTACGGCGCCGCAAGGCCCGGATGGACGCCAGAACCCGCGAGCGGCTGCCCGTCCTTCCCGTCCTGGTCGCCGCAGCCGACCGGCGACGCAAGACAGCCGAGGTGCTCTTGCATGCCGCCCGGCAAACCGAACCCGGGGACACCTTCACCGCTGCCGGCCAGACGATGACGCGATCCCTGCTCGCCCAGAGCACGACCACGCCCAGGATCTGGGCGGTTGGGCCTCCCGGCGGAAAGCGCCGCGATCTCTGGCACGAGGAGGAGTACGCGTTCTGGGCATGGGCCGCGGTGGAAGTTCTCCGGCTCACCGGCATCCGGATCGAGGAGCTTCTGGAGATCGGTCACCACAGCCTGGTTCAGTACCGGCTGCCGACCACCGGCGAGATCGTGCCCCTGCTGCAGATTGCCCCCTCCAAGACCGACGCCGAGCGGCTCCTCGTGGTCAGCCCCGAGCTCGCCGACGTGCTGTCTTCCATCATCCGCCGGGTCCGCGAGCCATCCGGCACCGTGCCCCTGGTCCCCGCCTACGACTGGCACGAATGCATCTGGATGCCGCCAGCTCCGCTGCTATTCCAGCGCCGCTTCCGGACCGAGAACCGCGCGATCAGCCACGGCACCCTCCGCAAGATGCTCCTGACCACCCTCGCCGGCACGGGCCTGGCCGATCCCGCGGATGGCAGTCCGCTGAACTACACCCCCCATGATTTCCGGAGGGTGTTCATCACCGACGCGATCATGAACGGGCTGCCGCCCCACATCGCCCAGATCATTGCAGGCCACCAGGACATCAACGTCACTCTCGGATACAAGGCGATCTACCCCGACGAGGCCATCCGGGCCCACCTGGCGTTCCTCGCCCGGCGGCGAGGCCTGCGACCCAGCGACGAGTACCGGGTGCCCACCGACGCCGAATGGGACGAATTCCTCGGCCACTTCGAACGACGCAAGGTCGCCACCGGCCTCTGCGGCCGCGCCTACTCCACCCCGTGCATCCACGAAAACGCCTGCCTGAGATGTTCGATGCACTGGCCCGACCCAGCCCAGCGGCCCCGCATCGCCGAAATCCGCGACAACCTCATCGACCGCATCGCCGAAGCCGACCGTGAAGGCTGGCTCGGCGAAGCCGAAGGACTCAGCATCAGCCTCGCAGGCGCCAACGACAAACTCGCCCAGATCGACCGCCGCTCACCAGCCACCACCATCGACCTGGGCATACCGTCCGAACGGCGTTGACAAGCGAGCCAGGCCACCCAAGACCAAGATCCTTAGTTCAGAGAATGCGGAGCAGGTCGGGGTTCGCGCGGCCGTACATCTGTCGTTTGATCATCTTAAAAGTTACGTGGAATCTGCTGGGGTGATGATGTTCCCTCGGTGCAACCACGGACTTGGGAGACGGGTTGGGCGGCACGGTGGTGCTGAGGGAGAAGTGGCCGGTGATCGGCCGGCACGAGCAGGCGGCAACATGGCTGCAGATCTGGACCGATCTGGGGCGGGCCCCGCGGACGATCGACGCGTATGCCCGCGGGCTGGCGGAGTACCTGCTGATGTGCGAGCGGGAGGATGTCGACCCGGTCACGGCGAACCGCGCCCACGTCGCCGTCTTCGTGCGGGAACTGACGTCGCGGCCGAGCCTGCGGGGCGCGAACGTGGTGGCGATCGACTCGGGTGCCGGGCTGGCGAACGCTACGATCCAGCAGCGGCTGGTGCCGGTTCGGCTGTTCTACGACTTCCTGATGGAGGAGGGGCTGCGCGAGTCGAACCCTGTGGGCCGGGGCCGTTACACCCCGGGCGGCCGGGCGGGCGGAGCGCAGCGCGGCCTGGTCCCGCGGCTGACCAGGTTGCCGTGGATTCCCGCAGAGCAGGAATGGCTGGCTTTCCTGGAGGCGGCCAGGGCCGAGCCGCCGCGCAACCGGGTCATGCTCGCCCTGGCCTACGATTGCGCGTTGCGGCGCGAGGAGCTGTGCTCGCTGCGCACGGACGACGTCGACCCGGCGCACCGCACGCTGCGGATCCGGGCGGAGACGACGAAGAACCGGCTGGAGCGCGTCGTGCCGTACTCGGCCCCGGCCGGGGTGCTGCTGTCGGAGTACCTCGCGCACCGGGCCTCGGTCAGCCGGGCGAGGGGGGCGTTGTTCCTGTCGGAGTCGCGGCGCAACCATGCCCAGCCGCTGAGCTTGTGGACCTGGTCGAAGGTGGTGCGGCGGATCGCGCTGGCCTCGGGCGTCGAGCGGTTCTCCACGCACACGACCCGGCACTTGTGCCTGACGGACCTGGCGAGGATGGGCTGGGAGGTGCACGCGATCGCCGCTTTCGCCGGGCACCGTCATACTGACTCGACGCTGCGGTATACACCTGTCCGGGCGGGAGCTCGCCGGCAAGCTCAGCCAGGGCATGCAGCACATCCACGCCCAGCGCGTCCAGGCCCTGACCTGTGGCGGCGGAGCGGAGGCGACCCGGTGACCGTCGTCTCCGCAGCCGACCGCACGGATTCCTCCGGCCCTTGGCAGTGGCCGGTCAACCTGGCCCGCTACGACACGGCGCCCCTGCTCCGGGCAGCGGAGCAGGACGCGATCATCGAGCTCGGGGCCGGCAACCTGCGCCGGCTGGCCCGGCGCGACCCCGCTGCCCGGGCTGGCAGCAGATCCGCCGCCTGCTGCGCCCGCTCGACGACGCTGCTGCGGCGCTGGAGGGCCCGTTGACCTCTCACCGGCACCGGGCGATGCTGGATGCGACCGCGGTGGTGCTGCTGCGGTGCGCCGAGACCGGCCGGTCTTACTGGTCGTGGGCGGACGAGGAATGGGCCGGCCTCCTGGGCCAGGACCAGCAGGGGTTCCACCAGGCCGCCCCGGGCTGGGCGGACGACGCCGTGCGCCCGTATCTGGCCGCGCATGCGTTCCTGCTCGGCGGCTTCACCGCTTTCTGCCGGCTCGGCAGCTTCAGCCGCCTCACTCTGGCCTGGCGCGTCTTCGGGCGCGACCGGGTGGACGGCGAGATCGGGCGGATCCGCTCGGTGCTGGCCGGATGGGGCTACCGGCCCGGCCGCGACGACGACCAGCTGCTGCCGATGGTCGCCTGCCAGATGCTCCTCCTCAACCGCAGCCCGCACTTGGAGGACCTGAGCACGGAGTTGTTCGAGCGGGTCCGCCGCGAGCACCTTCTGCCCGCCGCGAGAGGCAACACGCTGCACGCCATGCAGCGGGCCGTCGCGGCACTGGGATTCTGTGATCCGCCGCAGCGGGCGGCAGGCCGTCGCGCGGCCCGGGCGGGCGGCGGCGCGCCGGAGTGGGCAGCATGGGCCGAACGGTGGCACGGCACGTCAACGCTCACGGCCCGGGTCCGCGGCAGCGTCCGTTCCACCTTGCTCAAGGCCGGGCGGTGGCTGGAAGCCGAGCACCCCGAGGCCGCAGACCCGGCCTGCTGGACCCGGCAGACCTGCGCGGCCTGGATCGCCGCACTGGACCGGATGCAGGTCGGCGACTACGCCCAGCGCACCGCCGGCCTGCAGGGCCGCGCCGGCAAGCCGCTGGAGGCAGCGACGAAGGCGACCCAGCTCAGCGCGGTGCGGACCTTCTTCCGGGACTGCCAGGAATGGGAATGGATACCCAGGCGGTTCGACCCGCAGCGCGCGCTGGCCACCCCGCGCAGCATCGCCGCCCTGCTCGGCCCGGACCCCCCGGTGATCGCCGACAAGATCTGGGCGAAGCTGATGTGGGCGGGCCTGAACCTGCAAGAAGACGACCTGCCCCAGCCCCGGGCCGGGACGTTCTATCCTCTTGAGCTGGTCCGCGCGGTCACGCTGGCCTGGCTGTTCTCCGGCCAGCGCAGCGACGAGATCGCCCGGCTGCGGATCGGCTGCATCCGCTGGCAGCACGAGGGCACCGAGATCACGGGTGACCCGGACCAGGTGCTGGCCCGTGACGCGGTCTGCCTGCTGGACGTGCCGGCCCACAAGACCGGCACCGCGTTCACCAAGCCGGTCAACCCGATCCTGGGCCAGGCCCTCGACGCCTGGCAGGCCGTCCGCCCCGCCCAGCCGAAGTTCACCGACCGCCGCACCGGAGAGCTCGCCGACCTGCTGTTCGCCTTCCGGGCCCGGAAGGTCTCCACCTCCTACATCAACAACACGGTCATCCCGGTGCTCTGCCGCAAGGCGGGCGTTCCCGCCGCCGACGTCCGGGGGAACATCACCAGCCACCGGGCCCGCTCCACGATCGCCAGCCAGCTCTACAACGCCAAGGAGCCGATGACGCTGTTCGAGCTGCAGGCCTGGCTCGGCCACCGGTCGCCGCAGTCAACGCAGTTCTACGCGAAGATCAGCCCGGCCACGCTGACGCGGGCCTACGACGACGCAGGGTACTTCTCCCGCAACGTCCGCACCATCGAGGTCCTCGTCGACCGCGACACGGCCGCCTCCGGTGCCGCCGCAGCCGGCGAGCCCTGGCAGCACTACGACCTCGGCCACGGCTACTGCACCTACACCTTCTTCGAGCAGTGCCCGCACCGCATGGCCTGCGCAAAATGCGACTTCTACACCCCGAAGGACTCCAGCAAGGCCCAGCTCCTCGAGGCCAGGGCGAACCTGCAGAAGATGCGGGCGATGATCCCGCTCACCGAGGACGAGCAGGCCGCCGTCGACGACGGCGGCGCCGCCCTCGACCGGCTGCTGGCCCGGCTCGCCAACACCCCCACGCCAGCCGGGCCTACGCCCCGGCAGCTCGATCCGCCGGCCCGTGCGACCAGCCTGCCGATCATCGGTGTCTGGCAGGCCAGGCGGCCGACTTGACGGGGCTCAATTTGACAATTCTGATTCCACAGAATGATGTGGTTCACGCGGCCTTCGACGGGTCCGGAGCTCCAGGGCAGGGTCAGGCCATTGGTGACGGCGTCGAGGTCCTGCTCCAGCCCTTTGGCGAAGGAGGAGATGCCGGGCAGCCCGGCTTCGCGGGCGGTGGTCATCCACTGCGGCAGGTGCTGGCCGGTGAGGTCGGTGATCATGGTGGCGAAGGCGCGGACCTGGCCGGATGCGGTCTGCAGTTCGGGGCAGCGGTCAAGGATGGCCTTGAGCTTGGGGCGCTCGTCCTCGGTCAGGGTGTCCGGGTGGCGGCAGAGCCAGCCGGTGACGTCGCGGACGGTCGGCGGGGCCTCGGCGAGCGGTGCCTTCTCCGGGCGGACGCGGTCGAGGTAGTTGCGGACGACGGAGTAGCTGCCGTCGTAGCCGCGCTTCTTGACCTCGTGGAACAGGCGGGTGAAGCTGCCGTGTCCTTCGCCGGCGTGCTGGTCGAGGTAGGGCTTGAATGGGCCGAGCTTGCTCGGCCGCGGTCCCTGCCAGCGGCCGTCGGCGAGTTCCTGCCAGGTGGCGGCGCGGTCGTAGCGCTGGACGGTGTGCAGGCCCCAGCCCAGGTGGCGGGCGATCTCCCGCAGCCCGCGGCCCTCGGCGCGCAGCGCGCGGACCTGCTCGTGCTTGCGCCGGACGCGCTCGGCGAACTCCCCGGACAGCTCCGCCGGCGCAGCGTCCACCGCAGGCGCGGCATCGTCTTCCGCAGCCGGGAGGGAGGGCTCCGCCAGGCAGGCGCGGTGGGCGGCGACACACTTCTCGACGGCTTTGGCGAGGTTCTGCCACAGGTGGAACCGGTCCGCGACCTGGACCGCGTCCGGAGCCCCCGTGCGGGCCCCGTCTAACGAGCCCGAGCGGTCTCTGCAGATCACCTCGACGCCGGGGCGGGCGGCCAGCCAGTCGGCCAGGGGCTGGGCGTCGCGCCCTTCGATGAGGTCGAGCGGCGCGCCGCTTTCGCAGTCGATCAGCAGCGTGCCGTAGTGCTGGCCTCGCCTGATCGCGAAGTCATCAACGCCGAGCACCCGCGGGGAATCCGCTGCGGGGTCCGGGACGGCCATGACCAGCCGCAGCAGGACCTGCCGGGACGCGGGGACGCCCAGCCCGGCGGCCAGCCGCGACCCCGCCCGCCCGGCCAGCGTGACCGCGATGCGCCCCAGCACGCCCGCCAGCAGCGGCGTCTTGCGCGCGTAACGCGAGGTCAGCCCGTCAACCTGCTCGGCGAACGTCCTGCTCCCGCAGCCGGAAGCCGGGCAGAAGAACCGCCGGACGGCCAGCCGGATCTCCACCTGCCGGCCGCCGACTGCCGCGTCGGCCAGCGTCCTGGCATAGCGGCTGTGGACCCGCCGCGACGCCGTCCCGCACTTCGGGCACGCGGCCCCGGGGGCACGCGCCCTGGCCATAACGAGCAGCAGCCCCGCCGCCGCCACCACCTCCTCGACGATCACGCCGGCCAGGTGCGGCAGCAGAACACCCAGCTCAACAGCGCCAGGGCATGGCAAGCACACGTCGCCTTGCGACAATGACACCACGGACTCCTGGAAGAACAGCAGGCTTAGACAACCGCTGGACTACCAGGAGTCCACTCACTTCACACTGTGATACGACACTACGGATACAGGCGGCGCATCAGGGCACCCGCCCGGCTGCCAGCAGGGGCAGGGCAAGCCGCATCACGAAATTAGGGCCAGATCCCAGTTCTCGCAAACAAAACCATTCGTCCGTGTCGTCGTCCCAGTGCTCGCAGGGCGCGTCCTGGTCATATCCAGGCTCGTAGTTGCGCCAGTCAGCGCCCTCGATCTCCCAGGCGGTTTTGATTCCGGCGGCGTCGATCTCGGCTTCTGAATCCAGCCGCATGCCGCATACCGGGCAGTGAAATGCCTGCGCCGTGAACCAGACCTCACCTTCAACATGGCTGACCTCGCCGGTCTCCTTATCCCAGTCACTCTCAACCCACTCGACGGTGTGAGTGCCTGTGGCGAGCGCGGATGAGTCGCATACGGGCATTCGCACAGCCGCTGGGCGGCAGTCACCGGAGCGTTCTTGCTGATCCCCCGGAGCACGCTGATGACGGCTTCCCCCTCGGTGGCCATCCGCCGGGCAAGCATCGCCGCCGCGGCCGCGAGCCTCACCTCGACCCGGTGCATCAGCTTGTCGCTGGCGTCGGTGAGAAGCGCGTTAACCACGGCAAGCTGCCCGTCCCAGAAATCCTTACGATCCGTGCCCAGGTCGGCCAGCAGCGCGTCGGCCTGCTGGGCGAAGGCCGCCAGCACACGCTCCTCGACGTCGGCGTCGTCCGCAGCGTGGACAATGCCGTTGCGCATCTCGATGAGAAGCCGGAGGTCATCGCCAGCCGCTTTCGGCCTCACGAACAGACCGGCCCGGGCGAGAGCTTCTGACAGTCCCACCGTCCGGATGCTCGCGGGACCGCCGGCGCCTTCGATCCGAAGGAGCCCGATCAGCGACTTGATGCTGCCGGAATTGTTTTTCAGTTCGGCCAGCAGCGCCAGCGACCGCCGGGCCAGACAGGCCTTCGCCAGGTGCTCCAGGGCTGTCCCGGCGTGGAGCGGGACACGGCGGCGATTACCCGCATGATGGGCTTCGAGCGCGCTGAGCGCGAACGCCCGGCCACTGTCATAGAACGCGTCAGGGCTGAACGCATCGGCCATGCCGACGACCTTACTGACGGCCGGTTGCGGACGGCGGGGCGCGATGTCGTGACGGGCAGTTTGGCTTGCGCAGTGGGGGGTACCTGGCGGCGATATCGTCGATACCACGTTTGCCAGCCGGGCCCGTGCTGGCCCGGTCCGCCCTGCCCCGCATCCGGCGCCCCACCTCCCGGCCACCCAGCCCACGAGGGACGTCATGGATCACCTGCCGGCCGATGCCTGCCGCCACCTGCCAGCAGTGCTCGAACTCCCCGCAGAAATCGACTACGCCAGCGCCGCGGCCGTCCGGGCCCACCTCGCCGCCGCCCTCACCGCCCGCCCCCCGGTCCTGATCATCGATCTCGCCGGCACCCAGTTCTGCGACAGCTCGGCGCTCGGCGAACTCGCCCGCGCGCACCGGCTCGCCGCGACCGGCGGCACCCGCATCCAGCTCATCGTCCCGCCCGGCCCGCTCACCCGGCTGTTCGCCCTGACCGGTGCGGACCAGGCGTGGTCCGTGTATCCCACCCTGGACGCCGCCCTCACCGGCTCAGCCACCCCAGACACCATCACCCGGCCAGCGGCCAGCACAGGCCCCAGCCCCGCCCGGCGGGCACCCGCTGACCTCACCCCGGCCGATGGCGCGCCAGCACCCCCGCCGGGAGCCGGTGAAACGCTGACCTGAACCGGCCTGCTCTGGTCCAAGCAGCCCGCCCAGTGCAGCGCAGCAGGGAAAGCGCACAACACCCAGCTCATTGGGTGTCCTAACGGACACCGCCTGCAGGATGAAAGCAACAGCGCGGGAATGGGCAAGAGAATGATTGAGCGCCACGACCGGCCCGAAACCGCAATCCTGCAGCCGGCTGCAGCGCCTCGTGCGCCGGAGTGTCCTCGCTGGCGCCCGCCACCTGGCGGCAGGTGACCATCCCGGCCAGCTGCGCGGTCCCCCGGGCGGCAGGCCGGCAGCCAGCCAGTCGCTCTTCCCGCTTTCAGCTCTGCCGGGCCGTGGATGGCGATGGAGGGAGCCCGCTGCGGCGCGGCGAAGACCCGGGAGCGTTCGCGGATGTAGGTACCACGATCGGTAGATTGCGGTGGCCGTGAAGGCATCGTCCCCGGCAGGTGCGGATGGGTACGCTGCAGGCTGAGCCGTTCGGCCAGGAGCCTGTCGCCGAACCGCCACGCTACGCGCCGCGGCTCCGGGCCGAAGCGCCCGGTCACGAAGGCGATGCGGGCGGTGGGCGGCTCCGCCGTGTCCCCGCCAGCCAAGACCCCGCCTTACCCAAGGAGCCGCGGCCAGCCCCCGCGATGCGCTGCGGTCGGCGCCGGGGACGGCGGGCCACGGACCGGGATAGGCCTGATATGCAGGGGACAAAGCGCGGGTGGACAGTCCGTGCGTGGCGTGGCGCATGTCGGCCAGCTGCAAGGGCAGAGGCCTGGACCGAGGTGTCCCGTCCTGCATCAGACGCAAGCAGCAACCTGACTTGCGCCTTCGGGCATCAGCCTGCGGATTCTCGGTACGAAACCGATACTGACGACTTAAAACACAGCTGAAAGACGTAACACCTTCGTAAGGCGCTTAAGCAGCCTCAGTACACACCCAAAGACGTTTAATTGTCCGGTAGCACCCGCCACCGAGAGGAAACGTGTCAGGATTGAGGCAGCAGCCGACCCCCACCAGGAGGCTTCCGGCATGGCCCGCAGGAAGCAGGAGCGCAGCCTTGTCGCGCCGGGGGAAGGCCGGGATCCCGACTTCCTCACGGCCGAGGAGCTCGCGTCCCGCCTGGACCTGGATGTGCAGACCGTGCGCGACCTGGCCGCCAGCGGCGTGCTGTCTGGCCAGTACATCGGCCGGTGGCTGTTCAGCTGGACCGCGATCTATACCTGGATCGCCGGGCCCGGCATCCCCTCTGGCGAGATCCTCAGCGCCCGCCAGCTCGCCGGCCGCTGGGCGTGCCCCTGCGGGCGGTCCTGGAGGCCGCAGGCACCCCAGGCACGCCCGGCAAGCTGCCCGGACGGAAGATCGGCAAGAAATGGTGCTTCGCCGCTGAAGCCGCCCGCGCATGGCTCAGCCAGCCCGCACCCGCCGATGCCGGCCCCCGACGCAGCCGGTCCCAGCCGGTGGTCAGCCAGCCCGCAGGCCCAACACCCGACTAACCCATGCGGGCGCGCGGTTGAGCCGCATGTCTCATCGCCCGGGAGCCGTGGTTGGCCCTGCGCCGCCGCCTGCCGTCACCATCTTTGGTCCCCGACGACACCTGCCGAGCAGGCACCGGCCAGGTCGTCGGCAGCCTCAAGCCCTGCCTCCAGAGATGACTGGCCATGAGGAAAGTGCCAGATCGATGAGAAAAAAGCTGGGCCAGATCGATGAGACAGCCCGCATCGCACCAGGCCAGCGCGGTGCCCGGTGCCAAGAAGGACGAGAACCTACACGTGGGCGCACTCCGGTGTTACTCTCCCGGCCCAGGCGGCTGGCTAGCCCGGCGCGCCTCCCGCGTGCGGGCACTAAGTCCCCTTTGCGCGCGATTTACCAAAATCGGGTATAGCGATTGCGGATTAGCCTAGCAATTATGATGTGCTGCCCAGTGTGCGGTATCTTGCCGTCACCGGAAACCGGTCTTGTTGGCCATTTGCTCCGCCCGTAGCCAGCGTCGGATGCGGGTGCGTCCTCCGGGATCGTATCGGACGCCGGGCCAGCTGCCTGGGGGCTTCGGGGAGTTGCAGGAAGTGCGGCAGCGGATTCGCGCTGTCGTCGGGAATGCTGGCTGATCGCCGTGGCTGAGCCTGAGCGAGGAACCTAGTGGCAGAGCAAGCGGAAGCTCCTGTGTTCGACGCCGACGTAGTGATCATCGGCGGCTGTGGCCGGGTCGGGCTGCCGTTCGGGGTGGCGCTGGCCTCCCGGGGCCAGACGGTCCGGCTCTACGACCTGAACGCGGCCGCCGTGACGACGGTGAACGAGGGCCGGATGCCGTTCGCTGAGGACGGGGCGGATGAGCCGCTGCAGGCCGCGGTCGCGGACGGCAGCCTGCGGGCCACCACCGACCCAGCCGTGGTCGGCACGGCTGAGGTGCTGATAGTCGTGGTCGGCACCCCGGTCGATGAGCACCTCAACCCGGACCTGGGCGCGGTCCCCGGCGCGCTGGACCGCTGCGCCAGCCACCTGGTGGACGGCCAGCTGGTGATCCTGCGCAGCACCGTGCACCCCACCGTGACCGCGCTGACCGAGCGGCTGCTGGCCAAGCGCGGCCTCCAGGTGGACGTGGCGTTCTGCCCGGAGCGGATCGCCGAGGGGCACGCCATGACCGAGCTGTTCGACCTGCCGCAGATCGTCGGGGCGCGGACGGCGCGGGCCGGTGACCGGGCGGAGAAGTTTTTCCGAACCCTTACCGACAAGATCATCCGGCTCGAGCCTGAAGAGGCGGAGCTGGCAAAACTGTTTACCAACACTTGGCGATATATCAAATTCGCCACCGCGAATCAGTTCTGGATGATGTCCAACGACTATGGCCTGGACTTCGAGCGGATTCGCCGGGCGATCCGGCAGGACTATCCGCGCGCGGCGGATATGCCCGGGGCCGGGTTCGCCGCCGGGCCCTGCCTGCTGAAGGACACGATGCAGCTGGCCGCGTTCAACCAGAACAAGTTCGTGCTCGGGCACTCGGCAATGCTGATCAACGAGGGCCTGCCGCTGTATATCGTGTCCCGGCTGGAGGAGCGGTTCGACCTGCCGTCGCTGACCGTCGGCGTGCTGGGTATGGCGTTCAAGGCGGGCAGCGACGACCCGCGGGAGAGCCTGTCCTACAAGCTGCGGAAGATCCTGCTGCTCAAGGCGCACGAGACGCTGTGCTCTGACCCGTACATTGCCGACGAGCGGTTCACCCCGCTAGACGAGGTGCTGGACCGGGCCGACCTGCTGGTCATCGCGGCGCCGCACCCCGAGTACCGCGACCTGGCCACGGACAAGCCCGTGGCCGACCTGTGGGGGATCACCGGGAGGGGGACCCGGATATGAGCCCGGATATGAGCGGGGTCCAGTCATGAAGCCCGATGTGACGGTAGTCATCCCGGTCTACAACGAGGGCGAGGCGATCATGCCCTGCCTGGACCGGATCCTGCGCGCGGTGTCCCTGCCGTGTGAGGTGCTGGTCGTCTACGACATGCCCGAGGACAGCACGGTGCCGTACATCGAGAAAGCCGGCCTGGCCGACTCCCGGGTGCGCGGCGTGCTGAACGTCTACGGGCGCGGGCCGGCCAACGCGATCCGGTACGGCTTCGACGAGGCCCAGTCCCCGGTGACCGTGGTCACCATGGCCGACGGCAGCGACGACCCGATGCAGATCGACGAGCTGGCCCGGCTGGTGGAGCGCGGCGTGGTGGTGGCGGCCGCCTCCCGGTACATGCCCGGCGGCCAGCAGGTGGGCGGGCCGCGGCTGAAGCGGGCGCTGTCCCGCACCGCGGGCAAGTCGCTGCACACGCTGGCCCGGGTGGGCACCCGGGACGCCACCAACAGCTTCAAGGCCTACTCCACCGACTTCGTCCGGCAGGTCGGCATCGACTCCCGGTCCGGCTTCGAGATCGGCCTGGAGCTGACCGTCAAGGCTACCCGGCTGGGGCAGCCGGTGGCCGAGATACCGACCATCTGGCTGGACCGCTCGCTCGGCGAATCCCGCTTCGATGTGGTCCACTGGCTGCCCGCATACCTGCACTGGTACCGGTTCGCGTTCGGGCCGAAGCTGAGCCTGGCCAGAATGGCCACGCGTAGCGGGCCGGCTACGGAAGACTGAACTCCCGGTAAAACCCCTGCACAGGAGGAGAGCGGTTCGTGGTTAAGGTTCTGGTCACTGGCTCGGCTGGCTTCATCGGCGGGTACGTCACGGCGCAGCTGCTCGACGGCGGCCACGCCGTGGTCGGCCTGGACAACTTCTCGAAGTACGGGCCGGTCAAGCACAGCTACGACGACCACCCCAGCTACCACTTCGTCGAAGGTGACGCCCGGGATGTCGGCCTGGTCACTGAGCTGCTCGACGGCTGCGACCACTTCATCGCCGGGGCGGCGATGATCGGCGGGATCTCCTACTTCCACGCCTATGCCTACGACCTGCTGGCCACCAACGAGCGGATCATGGCGGCCAGCTGCGACGCCGCGCTGGCCGCGCGCACGGCGGGCACGCTCAAGAAGATGACCTATGTCAGCTCGTCCATGGTCTACGAGAGCACCGACCACTGGCCGTCGGCCGAGGGTGACGAGCGGAAGATCCCCCCGCCGCTGTCCTCCTACGGTTTCCAGAAGCTGGCTGTGGAGTACTACGCGCGGGCGGCCTGGGACCAGTACCAGCTGCCGTACACCGTCGTCCGCCCGTTCAACTGCGTCGGCGTCGGCGAGGGCCGGGCGCTTGGCCAGGTCGAGGTGCTGTCCGGCAACGTCCGGCTGGCCATGTCCCACGTGGTGCCCGACCTGGTGCAGAAGGTGCTCAAGGGCCAGGATCCGCTGCACATCCTCGGCCAGGGCAACCAGGTCCGGCACTACACCTACGGCGGCGACCTGGCCCGCGGCATCGTGGCCACGCTGGAGCACCCGGCCGCGGTGAACGAGGACTTCAACCTGTCCACGGCGGAATCGACCACGGTGGCCGACCTGGCCGGGCTGATCTGGGCCAAGATCAAGGGCCCGGACGTGCCGCTCCGGCTGACTTCCGACGACCCGTACGAGTACGACGTGCAGAAGCGCGTGCCCGACGTGGCCAAGGCCAAGGCCGTGCTGGGCTACGAGGCCACCACCACGCTCGACCAGATGCTGGACGAGGTCATCCCGTGGATCGAGCAGGCGGTCCGCGAGGGACGGTTGTAAATCGGGCCGTGCAGCTGTCAGCCGTAGCCCGTCTCCCCCCGGCAGCCACGGCGGACGGGGCAGCCCCGTGGTTCCGGCGTCCCGTCTTCGTGCACCTGGCTGTGCTGGGCGGCTACCTGGCGGCCGGGATCGCGGTGAGCTGGCCGCGGGCCACCTACCTGGCCGGGAAGCTGCCCGCCACCCGGGACGCGGGCTCGTACGTCTGGGACTTCTGGTGGGTGGCCCACCAGCTGGTGCACCTGGGCAACCCGTGGCACACCCGGGCCATCGCCGCCCCGGTCGGCGCCCAGCTCGGCCTGCACGCGCTGATACCGCTGCCCGGCGTGCTGCTGGCGCCGGTCACCCTGGTCTTCGGCCCGAGCGCGTCGTACAACCTGCTGTCCATCGCGCTGCCCGGGCTGCTCTGCTACGCCACCTACCGGGTGGCCCGGCTGTGGCTGCGCTCGCAGCCCGGCGCGATCGCCGCGGGCGCGTTCTTCGGCCTGTCCTCCATGCTCGTCTGGCGGTCCTGGTACCACCTCAACCTGGCGGCCGGTGAGCTGTTCATCCCGCTGGCCCTGGAGGCCGCGGTCCGGCTGACCCGCCGGGCCGGCTGGCGGCAGGCCGTCATCCTCGGCGTGGTGCTCGGCGCGGCCGTGCTGACCGACGAGGAGATCGCGGTCCTGGTCCTCATCGTGGCGGTGCTGGCGCTGATCCCATGGCTCATCCGGCGGACGGCGCCGGGCCCCGTGGTCAAACAGCTGCTGGCCAAGCTGCGCGCGGCCGGGCTGGCCGCGGCGGTGGCGCTGGTGCTGGCCAGCCCGCAGCTGATCGCCATCGTGCAGCAGGCCCGGTCCGGCGGCATGACGTCACCCCCGGGCAGCCTGCAGGCCTCGTACCGGGGTTACTCCGGGTCGCTGCCGGACATGTTCGCGCCCTCGCCGCGGATCGCCTACTTCGGGCTCGGCCACCTCGGGTTCATCTTCCGCGGGCCGCTCAGCGACGGCGTGCCCACGTTCGGCCTGCTGCTCAGCGTGCTCGCCGTGGCCGGGACGGCCCTGCTGTGGCGCCGGGTGAGTACCCGGCTGCTGGCGTTGTGCTGGCTGGCCTGTGCGGCACTGGCGCTCGGCCCGGTGCTGCGGGTCGGGCCGCACCTGCTGATTCCAGGGCCGCAACTGGTGGGCAACTGGCGGGTGTCCGCGGTGATGCCGTTCACCTGGTTCGCCAAGCTGCCCGGCCTGTCCGGGTTCCGCGAGCCGGACCGGATGATGATGCTCGGCATCCTGCCCGCCGCGCTGCTGGCCGGCGGGGCGGTGGACTGGCTGCGCTACCACGCCGCCCCGGCCATCGTGGCCGTGCTCGCGCTCGGCGTGCTGGAGGCGGGCTGGTCCGGCAACTCGTTCATCGCGACCATGCCGACCGCCATGCCCGCCGTGGACGGCCCGGTCGCCGCCGACCACTCCGGCTCGATCGTGGTTGACGTGCCGTTCGGCATCCGCGGCGGCACGTACATCTACGGCGGCGGGTTCGACCCGGACGCGCAGGTGCTGGCCACCGCGGACGGCCACCCGCGGTCGGTCGGCTACATCTCCCGGGTGCCGCTGCCGACCATCACCGGGATCAGCCGCCACCCGTTCTACGCCCGGCTGGTGGCCACTCAGCGGGAGCAGCGCAGCACCCCGGCCGAACTGGCCGCCGCCCGGGCGGACGCGCGCCGGATGGATGTCGGCTGGGTGCTGGTCTGGCGGTGGCCGGCCAGCCGCCGCCCGGCGCCCGCGGTGCTCAGCTACCTGCGGGCGACCGGTTTCCGGCCCGCGTACACCGCGGACGGCGTGCAGGTCTACCGGGCGGCGAGGTAGCCCGGGCCGTAGTGCCGCCAGGCCAGCACGCTGCCCCGCTGGATGGTGGGCGGGCCGAACGTGCGGGTCAGGTACTTCCCGAGCGCCGAATCCCGGCTGGTCACCGCGACCAGCGCGGTCAGCTTCCAGTAACCTAGGTCGGCCCGGAGCTGGGCCGGCGACGGCGGCTTGGCGTGCGTCTCGCCGTGGTACAGCGCGTTGAGGTAGGCCGCGGTCGGCCGCCGCTGGGTGTGGCAGATGGCCGCCTTGCCGGATGGCTCCGGCGCGATGCCGTAACAGCCGACCAGCGCACCGGTCACGTTGCTGTCCGCCTGCCAGCGCATGTCCGCCGACGGCAGCAGTGGGATGATCACCACCCGTTCGTCCGGGCTGAGCTTCATCATGCGCAGCGCCTGCTGGAAGCCGGTGGGGATAGGGCGCACCGGGGCCGTCTGCAGCGGCAGCGGGATGATCGGCACGATCGCCACCGCTACTGCGGCGACCGCGATGCCACGGGCCCACGCGGCCCGCTGGGCCGGGCGCTCGGCCCGCGGCCGGCAGGCCAGGTCCACCGCGAATGCGAGCAGGGCCGCGGCCAGGCCGTCGGCCAGCAGCGAGAACCGGTTAGCCAGGGCCTGGTCGAGCAGCGGCAGCCGGGCCAGATAGTGCCAGGGCAGCAGCGCGGCCGGCCAGCGCAGCCCGTGGCTGTGGATGGTCTTGCTGCCCAGGCTGCACAGTTCCAGCACGGCGAACGTCACGGCCATCGTGCGTACCCGCAGATCCCGCCAGAACGCCGCGGCCGCGATGAGCAGCACGGCCAGCATCGGCCAGCCCAGATAGGCGAAATACTCGACCATCTTGACCGGGTGGTTGTTCAGGTAGGTGACCGTGGCATGTGAGGTGAACAGGTACCCGCTGGGCGCGCTGACGAAGTTGCCCGGGAAGTTGTGGTAATGGCTGGGGGTCCACGGGCTGCCATGCTCGGCCAGCGGCCCGTGGAACTGCCGCCACAGCCCGTACGCGGACAGCACCAGCATGACCCCGGCCGCGGTGGCCAGCCCGGCCGCCGTGCCGCGGATCCGCCCGGCCACCGCGCGCGGGCGGCTCAGCGCCAGCACCACCGCGATGACCCCAGCCGTCACGGCCAGCAGGGCCAGGGTCTCCTCGGCGATGAACACCTGGGCGGCCAGCAGCAGGCCGAGCCAGGCCCCGGTGCGGACCGGGCGGCCCCGGCCGGTGAACAGGCACAGCAGCGCGTCCACGATCAACGGCAGCAGGATCGCGAACTGCAGGTGGTAATGACCGACCGCGGCGATGCGCAGCGCGGGGGAGAAGCCGAACAGCGCGCCGCCCAGGGCGGCCGCGGGCAGGCTGGCGTCCCAGCGGCGGAGCACCAGGAAAGTGGCCGTCGCGGTGCCCGCGAAACCCAGTGTGAGCAGCACGGTGAGGGTGGCCTGCGGGCCGATCAGCAGGGTAAGCGGGGCGAACAGAGTGGCCGGGAGCAGGAACGAGGTGTTCCACATCAGGTTCATGCCCTCGGGCGCGTTCACCAGCGGGGTGACCAGCGCGGGCAGGTGGCCGTGCGATACCGCGTTGGCCGCGTACCGCATGAACCAGGCGAACAGGTCGATGTCCTGGGACACGCCGTTGGCCGGCACCACCTGCGCCTGGCTGGCCGGGTCGGCCCACAGATGCCAGGTGATGGCGAACGCGCCGGCCAGGTACAGCAGCGGCACCAGCCAGAGCGCCGGGTGGCCGGGCAGCCGCCACGCCCGCCGACGCTCCGCGTCCGGCGGTGCTTCCACCGGCCGCCGGACCAAACTCACCGCCGCCCCCTGTGAGCTGAAATGCGTGGCACCTCAGACGCGGGCGCCAGCACGCCGCTGCTCGCGGCCCGCGGACATCCGGATCCGGGTCAGCAGCCACACCGCCGCCACCCCGTCCTTCCAGGTGATCTTCTTGCCCTCTTCCCGGCTGCGCGCCCGGTAGGTGATCGGCACCTCGAACGGGCGGATCCTGCGGGCCAGCAACTTACCGGTGATCTCGGCTTCCATGCCGAAGCCGCGCGAGCTGATGTCCAGGCTGCGGTAAAGCTCCAGCGGCATCAGCTTGAAGCAGGTTTCCAGGTCGGCGATATACGCGTTGAACAGGATGTTCGCGACCGTTGTGACACCTTTGTTGCCCATCACGTACCAGAACGAGTAGGCCGAGTGGCTGCCGAATGTCCGGTTTCCGTACACCACTTCTGCCTCACCGCGCAGCACCGGCTTAAGCAGGTCCGGGATGTCCTCCGGCTGGTACTCCATGTCAGCGTCGAACGGCATGATGTAATCGCCGGTCGCCGCGGCCGCGCCGGTCCTGATGGCGGCGCCCTTGCCCCGGTTCACCGGGTGCCGGAGCAGGTTGATCCGCTCATCGCCGCTGGCCAGGCTGTCCAGGATTTCTGACGATCCGTCCGTGCTCGCGTCGTCCACCACGACCAGCTCAATGGGGCACGGAAACGACACGTCCAGCAGGCGCTTGATCACGCGCTGGACCGTCTCGGCCTCGTTGTATACCGGCATCAGGATCGTAAGCTTCACAGCAGCGCCGTCCCTGTCGTCTTTTTCGGGCACTCGACCTTATCCCAGGAAAGACCGAAATAACCTCATGAGTCGGCAACCCGTTGGTATAGGCGATACATCGGCTTTACCTGCGCCAGCCGAGGATCCGGCCGACCGCGAAGTCGGGCGGGCCGAAAACCGCGGTGAGCAGGTGGCCGAGCCGTGAGCTGCGCCGGGTGACGGCGACCACGGCGGCGGGCCGCCAGCGAGCCACCCAGCTGCGCAGCGCGGCTGCGGTGGGGGCGGGTACCTTCGGCTGCGCCGCCTGCCCATGCACCGGCGTGGACATGCCCCACAGCGAGTCGATGGAGATGGCGAAGTCCTGCAGCGCGGGGCCGCCGTAGCTGCGGGCCTGGCCGTCCCGCTCCGGGCCGATGAAGTAGCCGCCGTTCATCGACCCCGGCAGGCCGGTCTCGGCGTACCAGCGCAGCGGCATCGACTGATGGCCGTAGGCCAGCGGCAGCACCAGCACCCGCGCGTCCCGGGGCAGCGCCAGCCGGCTGAACGCAGCCAGGTAACCGGCGGGCGGCTGGCTGACCTGGGTCACCCGGTAGGGCAGCGGGATGAGCGGCAGCACCGCGATGACAGCGATAGCCACCGGGATAGCCCGCCGCCACCAGCCGCCTCCGGCGCCGCGGAGCGGCGATCGGGGGCCGGGGGTTCCGGGGGTAGTCCCCCGGGGAAGCAGAGCGGGGGGTCGCCCCCCTGGGCTAGCACTGCTGGCCCTGGTCAGGGCCAGGTGCAGGCCGACCGCGAGCACAGTGGCGGCGAGGCCGTCGGCCAGGATGGACAGCCGGTCCGGCAGCACCTGGCTGAGCACCGGCAGGTGGCTCAGCCAGTGCCAGGGCAGCAGGGCCCGCGGGACGGTAACGCCGTGGACCACCTGGACCGTGCCCAGGGAAAAGATCTCCAGCACCGCGCAGGACAGCGCGGCGACCCGGATCCGCCGGTCGGCCCAGTACCGGATGGTGGCCGCGAGCAGCACGACGAGCAGCGGCCAGCCCAGGTAGGCGACGTACTCCACGACGTAGGACGGGTGCGCGGCCATCGCGGCCGCGTCCGCCTTGGTGTGCAGCAGCAGGTTGCTGCCCGGGGTGACGAACGCCGCGGCCCGGTTGCGGAAATGGGTCACCTTCCACGGGCTGCCGTGCTCGGTCAGCGGACCATGGAACTGCACCCACAGGCCGTAGCCGCCCAGCACCAGCGCGGCCACCACGGCCGAGCCCAGGCCGGCCGCGGCCGCCGTCGCCCGGCCGGCCACTTCCCTGGCGTTGACCAGGACCAGCACCACCGCGATGACCAGGCCGGCCACCGCGGTGTCCAGCAGCAGTTCTTCGCCGGTGAACAGCTGCACGGCGGTCAGCACGCCGAGCCAGACGCCGGTGCGCACCGGGCGCCCCCGGCCGGTCAGGAGCCGCAGCAGGGCGTCGATTATCAGCGGCGGCAGCACCGCGAACTGGACGTGGTAGTGCCCAATGCCGGACGCGGCCATGGCCGGGGAGAACCCGTACACCGCGCCGCCCAGCGCGGCCGGCCAGGTGCTGACCGACCAGCGCCGCAGCACCCAGAACATGGTGGCCGCCGAGCCGGCGAAGCCCAGCGTCAGCAGCACAGTAAGGCTGACCTGCGGGCCGGCCAGCAGGGTGACCGGGGTGAGCAGCATGCCGGGCAGCAGCAGCGAGGTGTTCCACATCAGGTTGACCCCGCGCGGCGCGTTCATCGCGGTGGTGACCAGGTGTGGCAGGCTGCCGTGCGCCACCGACTCGGCGCTGTACCGGATGAACCAGGCGAACAGGTCGACATCGGTGGGGTCGCCGACCTGCATCCTGGACGCCGGGCTGACCCACAGCCGCCAGGTCACCGCGAACGCGCCGGCCAGGTACAGGGCCAGCACCAGCCAGCTGGCCCACCGGCTGCCGCTATGCGGCCCGGGCTCGCGGGCGGTCTGGGCCGGCTCGACGGCCGAGGGGACGAGGCCCACCGTCACCTCCGTTCATGGGCAATCGCCGCATGAAGGACCCTATGCCGGTTTCGGGCCTGATTGTGCCCCGCTTGATCCAGGCGAGACCCGCCACGCGGCCGCCCTACACGGACGGCTGCGGCGCCGCCCTCAGCACCCTCACCACCCCACTACCGACGGCTGCGGTGGGGCAGGCGGCGGTAAGCAGGTACTGGCGTTCGGTAAGAGAAGGGGTCAGGCTTCGCCGCGGCTGCGCCGGGGCATCCGGCGGGGGATGGGCGGCTTGGCCAGCTCGTCGGGCAGCCTGAGCAGGGGGTTTGTCGCGCTGGCGATCACCTGGCTGGCCGTCTCCATGATCCGCTGGCCGCGGGCCCGGGACGCGGAGCGGAGCAGCTCGAACGCCTGCCGGGGCCGGATCCGGTGCCGTTCGGCCAGCACGCCGATAGCCTGCTCGACCCGGACCCGGACGGTCAGCGCGCGCTCCAGCTGAGCCACGGTCTCCTTGAGCTGCTCGGCCTCGGCCAGATCCGCGGCCCGGCCGCGCGAGGTGGCCCGGTGCGCGCCACGGCGGCTGGCCCGGCGCCCGCGTGGCTCGCTGGGCTGGGCCTGGGCCGGAGCGGCCGGGGCTTGCGGGCCGGCCATCAGGCCTGAATTCCGCCCGGCCGCGTCCTGCGGCTGGGCCGGCCGGGCGGGCAGCGCACCGCTGGCCCCGGCCGCGTCCAGTTCGGCCTGCTCCGCCGCGGTCAGCTCGGCGTTCAGGATGTCGGCCAGCACCATGGCGCTGGTCAGATCGGGCAGTTCCTCGTCACCGACCCGCCATCCGCTGGGCGTGCGCTCTACCGCCTGGAACGGCCCGGTATCCGCGTCGCTAGTCGTGCTGTCCGGGGCGTTTCCGGGCACGCCGACGGGGCCGGTGCGCAGCTGCGCACCAGCGTCATCCCGGTCGTGCCTGCTATTCATGCGTCGCGGCGAGCCCGCGCAACCTCTCCTTGACCTGAGCCGCCGATGGGTTGGTCATCGCCGTCCCGTCCGGAAAGACCACGGTCGGCACCGTCATGTTGCCCCCGTTAACGCTGATTACGAACTCGGCAGCCGCCTCATCGTGCTCGATGTCGATCTCGGCGACCTCAATCCCGTCGCGCGCCAGCTGGGACTTCAGTCGGCGGCAGAACGCGCACCATTGCGTGCAGTACATCGTTACCCGCTCTGACACGCATCTGCTCCTATCGTCGCAAGAAAATGTTCCGCTCCCTCAACGCGGCGCGGCCCCTGCAGCTTCCCGCGGGCGCCGGGCAATTAACCCCTTCCTGCTCTTCCCGCCGCGCGCTGGCCGGAGCGGGCGTCGGCCCGGGCGCCCTGTGTCGGCGGGATGCGGCAGGATGGCGGGCACCGGAGGTACGCAGTGGACGCTGGTGGACTGGAGGGCGGCAGTGGCTGAGCTGGCTGATCCGGAGTCGGTGCTGGCCGCGCTGGATCCGGAACAGCGGCAGGTCGCGCTGGCCACCCGCGGGCCGGTGTGCGTGCTGGCCGGGGCGGGCACCGGCAAGACCCGGGCCATCGCGCACCGGATCGCCTACGCGGCGCTGACCGGTGTGGTGGACCCGGGCCACGTGCTGGCCCTCACGTTCACCACCCGGGCGGCGGGCGAGCTGCGCGCCCGGGTGCACCAGCTGGCCGGCCGTGGGGCCGGGCTTGACCGGGTGCAGGCCCGCACGTTCCACTCCGCCGCGCTGCGCCAGCTCAGCCACTTCTGGCCGCGTACCGTAGGCGGGCGGCGACCCATCGTGCTGGATTCCAAGGTCGGCCTGCTGGCCGAGGTGGCGCGGCGGGTGCGGGCCGGGACCAGCTCGGCCGAGCTACGGGACGTGGCCGCGGAGATCGAGTGGGCCAAGGTGCTGGGCGTGTCACCGGATGGCTACCCGGACGCGGCGGCCCGGGCCGGGCGCAGCGCCCCGCTGGCGTCGGCCACCGTGGCCCGGCTCTACGCCAGCTATGAGGAGCTGCGCCGGGAGCGCCATCTGGTGGACTTCGAGTCGGTGCTGGAGCTGACCGCCGCCATCCTGGCCGAGCACCCGGAAGCGGCTGCGCTGGTCCGGGACCGGTACCGGTATTTCGTGGTCGACGAGTACCAGGACGTCAACCCGCTGCAGAAGCTGCTGCTGGACAGCTGGGCCGGGGACCGGGATGACGTCTGCGTGGTCGGCGACCCGCGGCAGACCATCTACTCGTTCGCGGGCGCGACGGCTGGCTATCTGACCGGGTTCAGCGCCGATTTCCCGGCCGCGACCGTGCTCCGGCTGGTCCGCAACTACCGGTCCACGCCGCAGGTGGTCGCGCTGGCCAACCAGCTCACCGGGCTGGCCGGGCGGCAGCCGCTGGCCGCTCAGCTGCGCGCGGCCCGTGGTGCGGAGACCAGTGGTGCTGGTGCCCGTGGTGCGGGCGGTGCTGCCGCTGCGGCCAGGGCTGCGGGTGGCGGCACGGCGGCGCTGGTCGCGCAGCGGCCGGGCGGGCCCGCGGTGGAGTTCACCGGGTACCCCGACGAGCAGCAGGAGGCGTCGGCCATCGCGACCCGGGTGGCCGCGCTGCACGCCGCCGGGGCGCCGCTCAGCCAGGTCGCGGTGCTGGTCCGGACCAACGCGCAGACGCTGCCGCTGGAGCAGGCCTTCGCCGGGCTGGGCCTGCCGTGCCAGCTGCGCGGGGCGGAACGGTTCTTCGACCGGCCCGAGGTGCGCCAGGCGGTCGGTTTGCTCCGGGCGGCGGCCAAGTCCGCGGATGCCGACGCCGGCGCGGCGGTGGGCGGGCTGGCCGCGGAGGTGCGGCACATCCTGGCCGGGCTCGGCCTGACCCCGGAGCCGCCGGCCGGGCGGGGGGCGGCCCGGGAGCGGTGGGAGTCGCTGGCCGCGCTGGCCCAGCTGGCCGGGGACTACTTCGCCGCCCCCGCTGCTGCTGCCGCCGCCCCCGCTGCTGCCGCCGACGGCGATGGTGGCGGTGGTGACGGCGGGCTGCGCGGCTTCGCGGCGGAACTGGCGCACCGGTCGCAGATCGAGCACGCCCCGGCCATGAACGGGGTGACACTGGCCTCGCTGCACGCGGCCAAGGGCCTGGAGTGGGACGTGGTCTTCCTGGCCGGGCTGGCCGAGGGCACCCTGCCCATCGTGTACGCGCAGACCGACGAGGCGATCGAGGAGGAGCGGCGGCTGCTCTACGTGGGCGTGACCAGGGCCCGGGAGCAGCTTTTCCTGTCCTGGCCGCTGGCCTGGTCTGGCGGCGGGCGCCGGACCCGCCAGCCGTCCCAGTTCCTGGCCGGGCTACAGCCAGCTACCCGCCGGGCCGCCGCGCTGGCCTGACCGGTACGGTGCCACGGTGAGCAAGGCCCTGGACAGCCTGGTCGAGCTGCTCGACCTGGAGCAGATCGAGGCGAATATCTTCCGCGGCCGCAGCCCCAGCGACTGGCGGCAGCGGGTTTTCGGCGGGCAGGTGGCCGGGCAGGCGCTGGTCGCGGCGGGCCGGACCGTGCCCGCCGACCGGCCGGTGCACTCACTGCACGCATACTTCATCCGCCCCGGCGATCCGGCCGTGCCCATCGTCTACCTGGTGGACCGGGTACGCGACGGCCGGTCGTTCACCACCCGGCGGGTGTCCGCCATCCAGCACGGCAAGACGATCTTCACCCTGTCCGCGTCGTTCCACCACGACGAGCCCGGGCTGTCGCACGGGTCGCCGATGCCCGAGGTGCCGCCGGCCGAGTCGATCCCACCGGCCCGGCACGAGTTCTTCACCGGCAACCCGATCGACCTGCGCTTCGTGGGCTCGCCGGTGTTCACGGCGCCCACCGAGGTGACCGAGCACAGCCTGGTCTGGCTGCGCGCCGACGGCGAACTGCCCGACGACCCGCTGCTGCACGTCTGCCTGATGACGTACGTGTCGGACCTGACGCTGCTCGACACCGTGCTGCGCAGGCACGGCATCGCCTGGGCCGACGGCGGGATCAGCGGGGCCAGCCTGGACCATGCGATGTGGTTCCACCGGCCGTTCCGGGCCGACCGGTGGCTGCTCTACGACCAGGAATCACCGTCCGCGTCGGGCGCCCGGGGCCTTGCCCGCGGGCAAGTCTTTACTGACCAGGGCGAGCTCGTCGTGTCCGTGGTGCAGGAAGGACTCATCCGGCAGCTGCACTAGCCGCCAGAAAAAGAGTTGCCCCGGCCCGGCCGGATTCTTTAGGCTGCTGACATGTCCAGGGCGAGCTGACGACGCCATAGGAAGGGAGGTGTCCCTGGTGAATAACAACATGCTTCCGGTTCCGGTCGCGCACATGCCGCAGGCCGGAGCTTTTGCTGCCACACCAGGTGCCTGCCTGCCGATCGGCGTGTCGGCTCTGCTCGGCACAGCCGAGCTTCCGCTGACGGCGCGACCGCGCGTCATCGCCGGTGGGCTCGCGCAGCGGCGTGGCCAGAAGTCTGTCCAGGCCACGCCGGGCACCGGCCAGCCGGGCACCTCCGTCAAGACGTACACCCACGCGATGAGCGCTGCCGCTAACGGTGGCAGCCAAACGGGTTCGCTCCCAGCCTGGGATCCGGTCTAGAAAGGCCGGCCTGGATCCCTCAAAGGCCGCGGACCCGCACCGGGTCCGCGGCCTTAGTCATGCCGGACCCGCCGTTTTGTCAGACCCATGAGAGACGGTAAGAGCAGGACGAGAGGGGTTGGACAATGTACGGGCCCGGTACCGCCGCCGTAGCAGCGGGCACGGTGGGGTTCGAGGCAGTCTCGGCACCAGAGTCCATACGGGAAGGCCAGCCACGCAGCGGGCTGGCCGGGGTGACTCCAACTGTGGTGCCGGCGGCGCGCAGTGCGGAATTGCCCTGCACTGACGACCCAGAGCTGTTCTTTGCCGAGTCTCCGCAGGATGTGGAGACGGCTAAGGCGCTCTGTGTCGGTTGCGCCGCCCGGATGGCGTGCCTGTCCGGGGCCGTGGAGCGCCGTGAGCCCTGGGGTGTCTGGGGCGGCGAGCTCTTCCTGCGCGGCCAGATCGTGCCACGGAAGAGGCCGCGCGGACGGCCGCGGAAGCACGACGTGGCGGCCTGACCCAAGCGTCAGTCCTAGCGAATCAGTCAGCAAGACGGGCGGTGGAGTGAGATGTACTCAACCAACTATCCAGCAGTGCGCCATCGCGAACTGCTGGCCGAGGCCCGCCGGGATGTTCAGGTAGCGCACCTGCGAGCGGTGCGCCGGGCGGCACGCCGGGTAGACCGGGCCGCCCGCCGGCTGAGAGCGGGCACAGCATGCCGCGCGGCAACTGCGCGGTCTGCGGCAAGTGTCCTGACCAACCAGCGGGGGAGCGGGGGCGGCCGGTACCGGCCGCCCCCGCGTCGCGTCTTCAGCGGGGCGCCAGGTCGCCGGGGCGGGCGTCCCGGTCTTCCGGGCCGGGGTCCAACGGGGTGCCGTCCAGCCCGGTGCCGTTGGGGGCGGTGCCGTCCAGGCCGGTGCCGTCCAGGCCGGTGCCGTCCAGGCCGGTGCCGTCCAGGCCGGTGCCGTTGGGGACTGTGCCGAGGAGGGCAGCGCCGTCGAGGCTGGCGCTGTCCAGGCCGGTGCCGTCCGGGGCGGGCTGACCTGGGGCCGTCTCATCCGTCGCGTAGCCCGGCATCCACCGGATCAGCTCGGCCCGGAACGGCCCTTCGGACCCGAGCTGGCAGAGCACCCCGATGCCCTCGGTAGACACCCGGTGGATGAGCACGTAGGACGGCGGCAAGTTGAGCCGCCGGCCCAGGTTGGACGAGCGCGGGTCGGTGACCCGGGCCGCCTCGGAACGCAGCCATTCCCGGCTGAACTTGAACGTATCCAGCCGGGACGGCTCCGCCAGCGGGGCCAGGAAGGCGTACAGCGCGTCCAGGTCCACGTCGACGCCCGGCCGGACGAAACCCTGCTCGCGGAGCTCATCTTCGGCCTCGCGGATGTCGCCGTCAGTGTGGATGATCCGGAGCAGTTTGCCGATGAACGGCGGCAGGCCATTGGGCAGCCGGTCCACCGCGCCGAAGTCGAGCACGCCCAGCCGGCCGTCAGCGAGCATCCGGAAGTTGCCTGGATGCGGGTCAGCATGGAGCAGCCCGGCGCGAGCCGGGCCGGAGAACAGGAACCGGGTGAAAAGGATCCCGGCCCGGTTACGTTCCTCCTGGCTGCCGTCCTCGATGATCCGGGCCAGCGGCGTGCCGTCCATCCACTCGGTGATGAGCACGTGGTCGGTGGCCTGCACGACCGGCGGCACGTAGCTGTCCGGGTCATCGGCGTAGGCGGTCGCGAAGGCCTGCTGTGAGGTGGCCTCCAGCCGGTAGTCGATCTCCTCCGCGATCCGGGTCCGCAGTTCATCCAGCAGCGGTTTGACTTCCAGCCCGGGCATCAGCACGCCGAACAGCCGCCCGAGCCGGCTGATCTGGTTGAAGTCGCTGAGCAGCGCCCGCCCGGCCCCCGGATACTGGATCTTCACCGCCACCTGGCGGCCGTCCTGCCAGACCGCGCGGTGCACCTGGCCGATGGACGCGGCCGCCTTGGGCTGGTCGTCGAACTCGCGGAAGATGTCCCGCCAGTCCGGGCCGAGATCGCCGGCCAGTACCTCGTGCACGGTCTTGGCGGGCAGCGGCGGGGCCGATTCCTGCAGCTTGGTCAGGGTGGCCCGATAGGGTCCGGCGATCTCCGGTGGCAGCGCGGCCTCGAAGATGGACAGCGCCTGGCCGAGCTTCATCGCGCCACCCTTGAGCTCGCCGAGTACGCGGAAGATCTGCTCCGCGGTGCGCTGCTGGATCTCCGCGGCGACCCTCTCGGCGGGCTTCCCGCCGATGCGCTTGCCTAGCCCCAGGGCGGTCCGGCCCATCAGGCCAGCAGGGAGGGTAGCCAGTTTTGCGGTCCGGGTCACGGCTCGTCGAGGTAGATCGTTCACTCACTCATTCTCGGTCAGGTCGCCAACCGGGTGCTACAGCGGCACTGCCCATGTCGCGGCCAGCTACGCCGCCGCCACTGCCAGCCCGGTGCTACGAGCTCCAACGTGGCGTTGGTCACGGCCCCGGCCGGCTGAGCCAGATCGAGACAGCTCAGCACCTGGCTGACCGCCTGCGCGGCGACCGCGGTGGCCAGCGTGGCCGCGCAGGCCACCGGCTGGGCCGCCTGCCCGGCTGCCTGGGCCAGGATGAATGGCCAGGCCGGATCGCGGTCGCTTCGGGTCAGTTCCACGCACCCCAGGCAGGCGGACTGCCCGGGCACCACCAGTGGGCCGACCACCCCGATCGCCTCCCGGGCCGATGCCGCCAGGTGCAGGACCCCGCCAGCCACCAACTGGCCCGGTAACTCAGCCGGATACCCATCGGTCAGCACAGCCAGATCCGGCCGCGGCCGCGGATTAGCCCGCCGTGGACTAATCCGCCGCGACCGCGGCCCGGCCCCTGCCACCCGCTGCCCGCCCGGCTGCCATTGAGCCGGTGGCTGCCCGGCGGGTCGCTCCTGGGCCGGCTGCTGCCCGGTCGGCCCCTGCCCGGTGTGGGCTGGTGGCTGGCCGGGGGCGGCCGGCGGTGTGCCGCGACGCTGGGTTCGTGGCCGGCTGGGCACGGTGGGCCGCGCCGGACGCTGCCCGACCGGCCCGGTGCACACCACGCGGCCCACGCCGGACGCGGTCAGCAGGCTGGCCATCTCCGCCCCGACCAGGCCCACCCCGTACACCAGCACGGTCGCCGCCTGCCGGCGGGCCAGCGCCCGCGCCCCGCCATCGGTATGGCCGTGCGCCAGCGACACCGTGGCCAGTTCGCGGGCCAGCCGGGCGCGCGGTCCGTCCGGCAGCGCACGCAACTCGGCCGCCGGAAAGTCCTGCACCGCGCCCGCCGCCGCGAGGAGGCCGATCACCTGGTCGGCCGCGTCCCGCGAGATGCCCAGTTCCTCCGCCGCGGCCAGCACCTGGCTGTGCTCCCGGCTGCCGTCCAGTAACCCGATCAGCCCTGCCGCCCGGCCCATCCCGGTCAGCGCGACCGCCCGTCTCGGGTCGATGCCGATCTGCAGCGTGTCCCGG
Source organism: uncultured Actinomycetes bacterium (assembly GCA_963814645.1). GTDB lineage: Bacteria > Actinomycetota > Actinomycetes > Streptosporangiales > Streptosporangiaceae > RYN-230. Next base: position 211,148 of record CAWFDX010000004.1, read on the forward strand.
TCCCGCCAGACCACCAGGAGCCCGGGCTTAATCGCTGGCCGCATGCCGTGACCATGCCACGACATACCGACATTCCCGCCTCATCCCACGCCAATTGGCGCAGGCCTATCTGCATCATCCGCCGCAAAATCACCAGTAGCCCCGCTTGTCTCACCAGATCCGGCCGGAACCGGCGCGCCGCCATCGTGATCAAACGTTTGGTGTCGCCCCAGCGACACCAAACGTTTGATCATCGCGTTCGAGCTGGGGTTGGCAGCCACAGCTGTCCCAGAAATGTATTTGCTGTGCGGCGGGGGACGTCGGCGACTGTCGAGGCCCCCGGGTGCGTGCGGAGAGGCCGATTGCCTCGGCCTCCGGCGGGTCGTGCGCCCCTTCCCCGGAGTGACGGCGGCCCGCCACCCGGGGGACCCGTGGGTGGTGAGGCTAAGCGGGCCGGCACACACAGTCAAAGCAGGTTGTGGATAACGCTGTGGAATTCCTGGGGAGATTGCGGAGAGCCACTGTGGATATAGCGGGGGATGGTGGTGGATTTCGCCGCCTGGCGGCGATGTGACCGCTCCCGACCAGGTAATACTCCATGCACTGGCTGTGGATAACAGACAATTTCCGGCGCCGCCGGTGAAGGGTGATTACCACGCTCCGCACACGGCTGGCCGGATATCGGTCGTTGTGGTTAGTCCGCGGGACCGCCTGGATCGGCATCGGGGCCGTCGTCGTCCGGCTTGGCCGAGTCGTCATCCGGCTTGTCGGCACCGGTGTCGGCGTCCGCTTCGACCGCCTCGATCTCCTGGTCCAGGCTGGACATGTCCAGTTCGGCCGGGCCGGCCACGAATCCGGCCGGGTCGTCCAGGTCCTCGGCGGTCGGCAGCAGGTCGGGATGCGACCACACCGCATCCCGGCCGGCCACGCCGCGGACGTCGGTGAGTTGCTGCCACAACGCCGCCGCCTCGCGCAGCCGGCGCGGCCGGAGTTCGAGGCCGACCAGGGTGGCGAACGTCTGCTCGGCCGGCCCGCCAGTGGCGCGCCGCCGCCGGATGGCCTCGGCCAGCGCCCCGGCCTGCGGCAGGCGGCCGGTGGCGGCCGCGCTGACCACGGTGGCCACCCAGCCCTCGACCAGCGCCAGCAGGGTCTCCAGCCGGGACAGCGCGGCCTTCTGCTGCGGCGTGTCCTCGGGCTGGAACAGGGTGGCGTCGGCCAGCGCGTCGCGCAGCGCCTCCGGGTTGGACGGGTCGATCTGCGGCATGGCGTCGCGCAGCGCCGAGGTGTCCACGGTGATACCCCGGGCGTAGTCCTCGACCGCGGCCAGCAGCCGGGAACGCAGCCACGGGACGTGTGCGAACAGCCGGTGGTGCGCGGTCTCACGGAGGGCCAGGAAGATGCGGATCTCGTCCGCATCGACGGACAGCCCCTCGCTGAAGTCGGCGACGTTCGACGGGAGCAGCGCGGCCACGCCCTCCGGGCCGAGTGGCAGGCCGACATCGGTGGAGCTGACCACCTCGCGAGCCAGCGCGCCGACCGCGGCGCCGGTCTGGCCGCCGACCATCATGCCGCCGATCCGGCGCATCATCGCGCCCAGGCCGCCCATGCCGCCCAGCGCGCCCAGGCCACCCATGCCCCCGACCGCCTGCAGCGCCTGGTTCAGCTCGCCGGGCAATTCACCGCCCTCGCCCGGATCCATGGACAGCATGCCGCCCATCGCGTCGACCGCCTTGTCGGCGATCGGATCGCACAGCTTGGACCAGACCGGCAGGGTAGCCTCGACCCACTCCGACCGGCTCCAGGCCTGCGCGCTGCGCACCCCGCTGGGGAACGAAGTCACCTCGTCCAGCCACAAGTCGGCCAGCCGGATCGCCTCGACGACCTTCTGCCGGTCACTGTCCAGCACGCTCGGGTCGCCCTCGGCGGCGACCGTGTGCCGGGCGACGTTTTTGGCCAGATCCCAGTTGACTGGGCCGCCCTGCCAGGACATCAGGTCGGCGAACTGGCGCAACGCGTCGGCGAACTGCTGCGGGTCTCCGAACGGGTTATCCGGGCCCGGCGGCTGTCCGGAGCCGCCCGAGCCACCGGAACCGCCCTGATCACCAGAGCCCCCGGAACGATCTGGCACGCCAAAGCCGAAGGGAGGATCAGCCATCTCCGCGACCTCTCAGGCAGGATGGAAGGGTCACATCCGCCACGTTATCCCGGGAGCGGCACACGTTGAGCACTGCACAGGCCCAGGTTCGCCGCAAGCGCACCGAGCCGGGGCCGCGTACCGGCCGCGGTAACCGGGCTGGTAGCGGCGACGCGCCCGGGGCTGATCGCCGTGCGCGGCCGCCCGTCGAGCCACCCACCGAGCCTTCCAGCGAGGCCGTTCAGCCAGCCGCCGGGCGGGCCCAGCCCGCCGGGCGCGGCCCGGTGGTGGCCATCACCGGCGCGGCCCGCGGGCTCGGCCATGCCCTGGCGCTGCGGCTGGCCGCGTCGCCGGCCGCCCGCCGGGTGATCGCGATCGATGACCACCGGGGCGACGTCGTCGGGGTGACCTGGCGGCTGGCCGACGTCCGCGACCCGGCGCTGGCCTGGCTGACCGGCGTGGACGTGCTGGTGCACACCGACGTGGACATGTCGGCGGACACCGAGCACCGGGCCCGGCGGGCGTTCAACGTGCGGGCCGCACAGACCGTGCTGACCGCGGCGGCGGCCGGCCGGGTCGGCCGGGTGATCCTGGTGACCAGCGCCATGGTGTACGGGGCTGACCCGGACAACCCGGTGCCGCTGCCCGAGGACGCGCCGCTGGGCCTGGACCACGACGGCAGCGTGGCCGGCGACCTGCTGGAGATCGAGCACCTGGCGCGGCGCTCGCCACGCTCGCACCCGGGCATGGCCATCACCGTGGTGCGGCCCGCCGCGCTGGTCGGCGAAGGGGTGGACACCCTGATCACCCGGCATTTCGAGGCGCCACGGCTGCTCACCGTGAAGGGCTGCGCGCCGCGCTGGCAGTTCTGCCACATCGAGGATCTGGTCTCCGCGCTCGAACTGGCGGTGACCGGCGCCATCTCCGGCGCGTTCGCGGTCGGCTGCGACGGCTGGCTGGAGCAGGACGAGGTGGAGGAGCTCAGCGGGCTGCGCCGGGTCGAGCTGCCGGCCGGGCTGACGTTCGGCACCGTGCAGCGGCTGCACCGGATCGGCATCACCCCCGCGCCCGTCTCCGACCTGCGCTACATGGTGTACCCGTGGGTGGTGGACTGCCGGGCGCTGCGCGAGGCCGGCTGGCGGCCGTCCTATGACAACGCGACCGCGCTCGGGGTGCTGCTCAAGCAGGTGGCCGGGCACCATGCCGTGGCGGGCCGCCGGCTGCCCCGGAAGGAAGCGACGATCACCGCGGCCGGCGCGGCGGCCGGCGCGACGGTCGCCGTCATCGGCACCGCGGCCATCGTGCGCGCGGCGCGGCGCCGCAAGCGCGGCAGCTGACCCCAGCCGCGAGCACGGCAGCTGACCCAGCCGGACCGGGCTTCCAGGTTGAGGCGCTACCTTGGCTCCGTGACAGAGATCCGGCTGGCCGAGGTGCGCGATGTCCCGCTGTCCGTGGACGAGGTGCACAGTGCCGTGTCAGACCCCGCGGCGGGCGGGATCGTCCTGTTCACCGGCACGGTCCGGGACCACGACGGGGGCCGTGACGTGCGCCACCTGTCCTACTCCGCGCACCCGTCGGCGGCCGCGCAGCTCCGCCAGGTGTGCGAGAAGGTGGCCGCGGACCACCCGGTGACCGCTATCGCCGCAGTGCACCGGACCGGCGACCTGGAAATTGGCGACCTGGCCGTTGTGGTGGCGGTGTCCAGCCCGCACCGTGCCGAGGCGTTCGCCGCCTGCCGGGCCCTGATCGACGAGCTCAAACAGAGCGTCCCGGTCTGGAAGCACCAGGTATTCGGCGACGGCGAGAGCGAATGGGTCAACAGTGCGTAGTCTTCCCCCCATGTCCCGCCGCACCGTCACCCTGCTGGTGGCCGGAATCGGGGTGGTGGCGGCGGCCCTCGCCGCGGCCCTGCTGCCGGTTCCGTACGTGATCCTCAGCCCCGGCCCGACGCTGAACACGCTGGGGCGCACCTCAGGCGGCCCGCTGATCACCGTCAGCGGGCATCAGACGTACCCGACCGACGGGCACCTCAACCTGGTCACCGTGTCCTTCCTGGGCGGCCCGGGCGACGGCTTCAACGTGTTCACCGCGCTGCGCGCCTGGCTGACTCCGCACGACGCGGTCGTCCCGGAGCAGGAACTCTTCCCGACCGGGCAGTCTGAGCAGCAGGTCGAGCGGCAGGACACGCTGCAGATGGTCGGCTCGCAGCAGGACGCCGAGGCGGCCGCGCTGTGCGTGCTGAACATCCACTTCACCACGCTGGACACGGTCACCCAGACCGAGAAGGGGATGCCCGCCGCCGCGGCCCTCAAGCCCGGTGACCAGATCACGGCGGTGGACGGCACGCCGATCGGCTGCAGCCACGACACCGGCACGCTGATCCGCGAGCACCCGCCGGGCAGCCAGGTCACGCTGACCGTGCTGCGCAACGGGCGTACCCAGCACGTCACGCTGAAGACGGCTAACGTGCAGGGGCATTCGGTGATCGGGGTGTACCTGACCGAGAACTTCCGGTTCCCGTTCACCATCAAGATCAAGGTGGGCGATATCGGCGGCCCGAGCGCGGGCATGATGTTCGCGCTCGGCATCGTGGACAAGCTGACGCCGGCCAGCCTGACCGGCGGGAAGTTCATCGCGGGCACCGGCGAGATCTCGGCCAATGGCGCGGTCTCGCCGATCGGCGGTATCCAGCAGAAGATGGCGGGGGCCCGGGCAGCCGGCGCGACCTGGTTCCTCACCCCGGCCTCGAACTGCGCGGACACCAGCGGGGCGGTGCCCGCTGGGCTGCACCTGGCCAAGGTGTCCACGCTGCGCCAGGCGCTGAACGATCTCGCCGCGATCAAAGCAGGACGCAGCGTTCCAGGCTGCTGACGGAGCGGCCGACGCGCCGCGCGGGACCGATGTGAGGGGGAGTGCGTGAGCTTCCGGCCACCCGGACCGGCCAGGCCGCCGGGCCGCCCTGCGCTGGCCCAGGTCCGCTGGCCGCGGCTGGTGCTGCCGGTCATCGCCTGCCTGATCGGCTTCATCGTGCTGGTCGCCATCGTGGCCGGCATCTGGACCGACTGGCTGTGGTTCAGCGCCGTGCACTACACCTCGGTGTTCGGCACCACCTACGGCACCCGATGGGCGATGTTCTTCATCGCCGGGCTGTTCATGGCCCTGATCACCGGGGCCAACGCGGTGCTCGCCTACCGGCTGCGGCCGATCTACCGGCCGGTGCCCACGCCGGCCGGCGACTCAGGCGCGGCCGGGGACAGCTACCGGCTGGCCATCGATCCGCACCGGCGGCTGCTGCTCGGCGTGCTGCTCGCCGTGATCGGGGTGATCTCCGGCGTCGCCGCGGCCGGCTCCTGGCGGACCTGGCTGCTGTTCATCAACCAGGTGCCGTTCCACGTCAGGGATCCCCAGTTCCACCTGGACCTGTCGTTCTTCGTCTTCACCTACCCGTTCATCCGGCTGGTGCTGAGCTACCTGTTCTGGGCCGTGCTGCTGTCGCTGGTGCTGGCCGTGCTGGTGCACTACCTGTACGGCGGGCTGCGCATGCAGGGCCGGCGCCCCCGGGTGACGGTGGCCACCCAGGCCCACCTGTTCGTGCTGTTCGGGTCGTTCGTCCTGCTCAAGGCCATCGCCTACTGGGTCGACCGGTACGGGATCGATTTCTCCCAGCGCGGGGCGGTGACCACCGGGGCGTCCTACACCGACGTGAACGCGGTGCTGCCGGCCAAGACCGTGCTCGCGGTGATCGCCGTCATCTGCGCGCTGCTGTTCTTCGCCGGGGCGGCCCGGCGCAGCGCCATGCTGCCGGCCGTCGGGTTCGGCCTGCTGGTGCTGTCCGCCATCCTGATCGGCGGGCTCTACCCGGCCATCATCCAGCAGTTCGTGGTCAAGCCGAACGAGCTGGCCAAGGAGACCCCGTACATCCAGCGCGAGATCGACAGCACCCGGCAGGCCTACGGGATCACCTCGGCCACGGTCAGCGTGCACGGGTACCCGGCCACCGCCGACACCTCGAACTCGTCCCAGCTGGCCAGCGAGGTCAGCGGGCTGCAGGGACTGCGGCTGCTCGACCCGGACGTGGTGTCCCAGACGTTCCAGCAGCTGCAGCAGATCAAGAGCTACTACCAGTTCCCCAGCAACCTGGCCATGGACCGGTACCTGCTGCCCGGCGATGGCTCGCTGCCGCAGGACACCGTGGTCGCGGTGCGCGGCATGGGCGGCCCGCCGCCCGGCCAGGGCAACTGGATCAACAGCCACCTGGTCTACACGCACGGCTTCGGCGTCGTCGCGGCCACCGCCAACACCGTGCAGAGCGACGGCAACCCGTCGTTCGTGGAGAGCCAGATCCCACCCACCGGGCAGCTCACGCTGCGCCAGCCCCGGGTGTACTTCGGCCAGCAGCAGAACACCTACGCGATCGTCGGCGGCCCGGCCGGCGGGCACCAGGAGGAACTCGACTACCCGTCGGACGGCGGCCAGCAGAACAACACCTACCGCGGCGGTGGCGGGGTCAGCGTCGGCTCGCCGCTGAACCGGCTGCTCTACGCGATCAAGTTCCGCGAGCTGAACATCCTGCTGTCCGGGGCGATCAACAGCGACTCGAAGATCCTCTACGACCAGCAGCCGCTGGCCCGGGTGGCCAAGGTCGCGCCGTTCCTCACCCTGGACGGCGAGAGCTACCCGGTAGTGGCCAACGGGCAGATCTACTGGGTGGTGGACGGGTACACCACCACCGACCTGTACCCCTACTCGCAGCGGGTCAGCCTGGCCCAGGCCACCTCGACCAGCGACGCGCCAGGCGGCTCGGTGGCTGGGCAGCAGATCGGCCAGCTCAACTACATCCGCAACTCGGTCAAGGCCGTGGTGAACGCGTACACCGGCGCGGTCACCCTGTACGCGTGGGACCCGCAGGATCCGATCCTGCAGACCTGGATGCGGGCGTTCCCCGGCGTCATCAAGCCGAAGCAGGACATCCCCAGCTACCTGACGCCGCACCTGCGCTACCCGCCGGACCTGTTCGAGGTGCAGCGGCAGGTGCTGGCCCAGTACCACGTGCTGTCCGCACAGTCCTTCTACGGCGGGCAGAACTTCTGGGCGGTGCCCAACGCGCCCAGCGACAGCCAGGCCAGCCAGCCGCCGTACTACCAGACGATGACCATGCCCGGGACGGACACCCAGTTCTCGCTGACCTCGTCACTGGTCCAGCGCGGCCGCCAGAACATGGCCGCGTACCTGGCCGTGGACAGCGACCCGCAGTCGGCCGGTTACGGCAAAATCCAGGTTCTGCAGCTACCGCAGGACACCGCGATCCTCGGCCCGCAGCAGGTGCAGAGCACGTTCGAATCCGACCCGGGCATCTCCTCACAGCTGTCGCTGTACCGGCAGAACGGGTCCAAGGTCATCGAGGGGGACCTGATCACGCTGCCGGTGGCCGGCGGCCTCATCTACGAGGAGCCGTTCTACATCCAGGCGGCGGGCGCCGCGGGCAGCGCCAGCAGCGGCTCGTACCCGGTGCTGAAACGGATCGCGGTGTCGTTCGACGGCAACATCGGCTTCGGGCCGACCCTGCAGAACGCGCTCAGCCAGGTGATCCCCGGGCTGGGCTCCGGGACCTCGTCCGGCGGGTCGTCCGGGGGCGGCACCAGCACCGGTTCGGTCAGCGCGGCGGTGCGCAATTACCTGGCCCAGGCCGAGTCGGACTACGCTCAGGCACAGGCCGCGCTGAAGCACGGTGACCTGGGCAGCTACCAGAAGTACATAGCGAAGATGAAGACCGCACTTGACCAGGCTCAGCAAGCCGCCAAGCCGCACGGTTAACCTGGTCTAGACCACGGTGTCCTGGGCGCCAGCTGGACATCGGTGGCGATGCTCACCGGCAGGTCAACGGAGGGCGTACGCTCGGTCGTGACGGGACTTCCAGCAATGCGGATTTGCCAGTTATCTGGCACCTCAGGCCCGCAGGCGGGGGGAAGGAGACAGACTGCTCGTGGCACCTCGGGTGCTGGTCGACGCCACCGCTGTGCCAGCGGACCGGGGCGCGCTCGGCCGTTACGTGGACGGGCTGATCACGGCACTCGGGGCTATCGGCGCCGACATCGCGGTCGCCTGCCAGCGGGCCGACGAGGAGCGCTACGGAAGGCTCGTCCCTGAGGCCACCGTGGTGGCCGGGCCGACCGCGATCGCGCACCGCCCGGCCCGGCTGGCCTGGGAGCAGACCGGCCTGCCGCTCGTCGCCCAGCAGGTCAACGCGGACGTGCTGCACTCCCCGCACTACACCATGCCGCTGCGGCCCGGGGTGCCCGTGGTGGTCACCATCCACGACCTGACGTTCTTCACCGAGCCGGACGCGCACAATGCGGTCACGGCCACGTTCTTCAAGTCCGCCATCCGCACCGCGGCCCGGCGGGCCACCCGGCTGATCGTGCCGTCCAAGGCGACCCGGGACGAACTGGTCCGGGTGGTCGGCGCCGACCCGACCCGGATCGACGTCGCCTACCACGGCGTGGACCACACCGTGTTCCACCAGCCCAGCCCGGAACGGGTGCGCCAGGTGTCCGACCGGCTCGGCCTGCACGGCCGCCCCTACCTGGCCTACCTGGGCGGGCTGGAGCCGCGGAAGAACGTGCCCGCGCTGATCACCGGGTGGGCGGCCGCGGTGACCGACCTGACCGATCCACCCGCGCTGGTGCTGGCGGGCGGCAGCGGGTGGAGCGAGGAAGTAGACGAGGCGGTGGCCGCGGTGCCCGCGCACCTGCGCCTGGTCCGCCCCGGCTACCTGCGCTTCACCGACCTGCCCGGCTTCCTGGGCGGCGCGCTGGTGGTCGCGTTCCCGAGCCGCGGCGAGGGCTTCGGGCTGCCGGTGCTGGAGGCGATGGCCTGCGGCGCGCCGGTGCTCACCACGCACCGCACCTCACTGCCCGAGGTGGGCGGGGACGCGGTCGCCTACACCGAGCCGGACGCGGCCGACATCGAGGCCGGGCTGCGCGGGCTGCTGGCCGACCCGGCGCGCCGGGAGGCGCTCGGCGCGGCCGGACACGCCCGGTCGCTGGAATTCAGCTGGACCGCCTCGGCCGAGGCGCACATGGCCTCCTACCAGCGTGCGGCAGCGCAGCGCGGAGAGTAATCTCGCTGCTCATGTCAGCCCAGCCAGCGGACCGCGAACTTCTCGAAGCCATCCTGCTCGTCGGCGGGCAGGGCACCCGGCTCCGGCCGCTCACCATCGGCACGCCCAAGCCGCTGCTGCCCACAGCCGGTGTCCCGTTCCTGGCCCACCAGTTCGCCAAGGCGGCCGCGTGCGGCGTCACTCACGTGGTGCTGGCCACGGCCTACCGGGCCGAGATGTTCGCCGACTGCTTCGGCGACGGGCGGGCGTTCGGCCTGGAAATCTCCTACGTGCAGGAGGCGGAACCGCTGGGCACCGGCGGGGCCATCCGGAACGCCGCGGCCGGCCTACGCGGCGGTCCGGACAGCCCGGTCGTCGTGCTGAACGGGGACGTGCTGTCCGGCCACGACATCCCGGCCCAGATCGACCTGCACCGTAAGTCCGACGCGGCGGTCACCCTGCACCTGGTCGAGGTGCCGGACCCGGCCCGGTTCGGCTGCGTGCCGACCGACCCCAGCGGGCGGGTGACGGCGTTCCTGGAGAAGACGCCCAACCCGGTGACGAACCGGATCAACGCGGGCTGCTACGTGTTCCGCCGGTCGGTGATCGACGAGATACCGCCGGGCCGGGTGATCTCGGTGGAACGGGAGACCTTCCCCGGGCTGATCAGCGCGGGCGCGATCGTGATGGGCTACCCGGAATCCGCCTACTGGCTCGACGTGGGCACCCCGGAAGCGTTCGTGCAGGGGTCGTGCGACCTGGTGCAGGGCCGGCTGGCCTCCAGCGCGGTGCCGGCCGGCCGGGGCGCGCCCGGCGAGTGGCTGGTGCTGGACCGCGCCGAGGTGCACCCGGCGGCCCGGCTGCACGGCGGCACCGCGGTCGGCGCGGGCGCGCAGGTGGCCGCGGACGCGCACGTCGGCGGCAGCGTGCTGTTCGACGGGGCCAGCGTCGGCGCGGGCGCCCAGGTCACCGGCAGCGTGGTCGGCCGGGGCGCGCGGATCGGCGAGGGCGTGGTGCTGGACGGCGTGGTGATCGGCGACGCGGCCCGCATCGACCCCGGGAACGAGCTGCGCGCTGGGCTGCGGGTCTGGCCCGGTGAGGAACTGGGCCCGACGTGCGTTCGCTTCTCCACGGACGTGTGAGCGCCGGGCAGGCCCGGGCGGGCGAGCATCCGCCCGACCCGCATCCGGCCCATTTTGCCGAACGCCAGTACCCGCCCAATGCTGCCGGCCCAGACGCGGCCGGCGCGTGGCGGGCGCCGTTCGAGCTGGACCTGCGCCGGACGCTGGGCGTGCACGCCCGCGGCCGGGGCGACCCCGCCTACCGGGTGGCCGCTGATAACAGCATCTGGCGTACCTCGCTCACTCCCGACGGCCCCGGCACGATCCGGGTCCGCCAGGACGGCGAGGTGATCCTCGCCGCAGCGTGGGGGCCGGGCGCGTCGTGGCTGCTGGAGACGCTGCCCGGCGCGCTGGGGGCGGACGACGACCGGGCTGGCTTCGACCCAGCCCACCCGCTGCTGCGCGAGCTGTCCACCCGGTTCCCGGGCGTCCGGGTCGGCCGCACCGGCCGGGTGCTCGAGGCCCTGGTGCCCGCCGTGCTGGAGCAGAAGGTGGTCGGCGTCGAGGCCCGCCGGGCCTGGCGCTACCTGCTGCTCCGGTTCGGCGCGCCCGCGCCCGGGCCGGCCCCGGCCGGGATGCGGGTGCCGCCGCCCGCCGCGACCTGGCGGCGGATCCCGTCCTGGGAGTGGCACCGGGCCGGAGTGGAAGGGGTACGGGCCCGCACCATCATCGGCGCCGCCGAGGTGGCCGGCCGGCTGGAGGAGATCGTCACGATGCGCGGAGACGACGCCGACCGGCGGCTCCGCTCGCTGCCCGGGATCGGGGTGTGGACCTCGGCCGAGGTGCGCCAGCGGGCCTGCGGGGACGCGGACGCCGTGTCGGTGGGCGACTACCACCTGCCCGCCCGGGTCGGCTGGGCGCTGGCCGGCCGGGTGGTGGACGACGACGGCATGCTCGAACTGCTGGCCCCGTACCCCGGGCACCGGCACCGGGCGGCCCGGCTGATCGAGCTCAGCGGGCTGGCCCCGCCGCGCCGCGGGCCACGCATGTCGGTGCGCGACTACCGGTCGTTCTAGGCTCAACCACGCCACCTAAGGTGAGGGGATGAGCGCCGCCACGGATGAGCCCACCCCACCCGCAACCGCCCTCCGCCGCGTGCTGGCCCGGGCCCGCGACGGGAAAGCGCTCGACCCGGCCGAAGCGGCCATCCTGCTGCATGCCCGGGGTGCGCAGCTCACCGAGCTGATGAGCTACGCGGCCCGGGTCCGGGACGCCGGGCTGGCCGCGGCCGGGCGGCCCGGCATCATCAGCTACTCGCGCAAGGTGTTCATCCCGCTCACCCGGCTGTGCCGGGACCGGTGCGCATACTGCACGTTCGTCACCGTGCCGGGCCGGCTGGACAGCCCGTACCTGTCCCCGGACGAGGTGCTCAGCATCGCCAGCCAGGGGGCCGCGCTGGGCTGCAAGGAGGCGCTGTTCACGCTGGGCGACCGGCCCGAGGCCCGCTGGCCGCAGGCCCGGGAGTGGCTGGACGCGCACGGCTACGACGACACGCTGTCCTACGTCCGGGCGATGGCCATCCGGGTGCTGGAGGAGACCGGGCTGCTGCCGCACCTCAACCCCGGGGTGCTCAGCTGGCAGGACTTCCAGCGGCTCAAGCCGGTCGCGCCGTCCATGGGCATGATGCTGGAGACCACCGCGGCCCGGCTGTTCACCGAGCGGGGCGGGCCGCACTTCGGCAGCCCGGATAAGGACCCGGCGGTCCGGCTCCGGGTGCTCGAGGACGCGGGCCGATCCAGCGTGCCGTTCACCACCGGGATCCTGATCGGCATCGGCGAGACCCGGGCCGAGCGGGCCGAGTCCATCTTCGCCATCCGGCGGGTGGCCCGGGAGTACGGCGGCATCCAGGAAGTGATCGTGCAGAACTTCCGGGCCAAGCCGGACACCAAGATGCGCGCCGCACCGGACGCCGAACTGGACGACCTGGCCGCCACCATCGCGGTGGCCCGGCTGGTGCTCGGGCCGGCCATCCGGATCCAGGCTCCGCCCAACCTGATCGGCGACGAGTACGCGCTGATCCTGGCGGCCGGGATCGACGACTGGGGTGGCGTGTCCCCGCTCACCCCGGACCACGTCAACCCGGAGCGGCCCTGGCCGCAGATCGACGAACTGGCCGCCCGCACCGCGGCGGCCGGGCTGACGCTGCGCGAGCGGCTCACCATCTACCCCGGCTACCAGCGTGAGCCGTGGCTGGACCCGCGGCTGGCCGGGCACGTCGCCGCGCTGGCCGACCCAGGCACCGGGCTGGCCCGGGAGGATGCGCAGCCGGCCGGGCTGGCCGTGGCAGGAGCCGGACGGTGGCTGGGGCGAATCGTCCGGCCGGACCGACCTGCACACCACCATCGACAGCACCGGCCGGACCGCCGACCGGCGGGCCGACTTCGCCGAGGTGTACGGCGACTGGGCCGAGGTCGCCACCCGGATCGCTCCCGAAGCCCGGGTTGGCGCGACAGGGCCGGGTCCGGCCCGCGGGCAACTCCGGCCCGATGTAGCAGCGGCCCTGCGCAGCGCGGAGCGGAACCCGGCCGGGATCACCGACGCCGAGGCGCTGGCCCTGCTGGACGCCGACGGGGCGGAACTCGACGCGCTGGCCGCACTGGCCGACGGGCTGCGCCGGGACACGGTCGGTGACGACGTCAGCTACATCGTGACCCGGAACATCAACTTCACCAACGTGTGCTACACCGGCTGCCGGTTCTGCGCGTTCGCCCAGCGCCGGACCGACGCCGACGCGTACACGCTGTCCCTGGAGCAGGTCGGCGAGCGGGCCGAGCAGGCCTGGGCGGCCGGCGCGACCGAGGTGTGCATGCAGGGCGGCATCCACCCGGACCTGCCCGGCACGGCGTACTTCGACATCGCGGCCGAGGTCAAGCGGCGCTGCCCGGACCTGCACGTGCACGCGTTCTCGCCGATGGAGGTGGTGAACGGGGCGGCCCGCACCGGGCTGCCGGTCCGTGACTGGCTGATCCGGGCCCGGGAGGCCGGGGTCGGCTCGCATCCCGGCACCGCGGCCGAGATCCTCGATGACGACGTGCGCTGGGTGCTGACCAAGGGCAAGCTGCCCGCCGCGGCCTGGGTCGAGGTCATCACGACCGCGCACGAGCTGGGCATCCCGACCAGCGCGACGATGATGTACGGGCACGTGGACACCCCGGCGCACTGGGTCGGGCACCTGCGGGTGATCCGCGGCATCCAGGAGCGCACCGGCGGCTTCACCGAGTTCGTGCTCCTCCCGTTCGTGCACGCCAGCGCGCCGATCTACCTGGCTGGGCTGGCCCGGCCCGGGCCGACCCGGCGGGAGAACCGGGCCGTGCATGCGCTGTCCCGGATCATGCTGCACGGCGCCATCGACTCGATCCAGTGCTCCTGGGTCAAGCTGGGCGACGACCTGTGCCGGATCGTGCTGCAGGGCGGGGTCAACGACCTGGGCGGCACGCTGATGGAGGAGACGATCAGCCGGATGGCCGGGTCGCAGAACGGCTCGTACAAGACGATCAGCCAGTTCGCCGCGCTGGTCGCGCCGCTGGAGCGGCCGCTGCGGCAGCGCACCACGACCTACGGCGAGCCGCCGGCCGAGCGGCTGGCCGCCGCCGCGGCCAGCGACGGGGTGACCCCGGCCGTCCGCGCCCCGCTCCCGCTGGTGACGCCGTAGGGTGGCGGCCAGCGCCGCGGAAAGGGGATGACGGGATGGCCGATCAGGTGGCCACGGCCGCCGCGCCGCCGGTGCGCAGCGCGCGGCTGACCGGGTGGGGCCGGATCGCGCCGTCGACCGCGCAGCTGGCCGAGCCCGCCGCCCCGGCCCAGGTAGCCGCGCTGCTCAAGGAGGCCCCGGCCGGCCGCGGCGTGATCGCCCGCGGCCTGGGCCGCAGCTACAACAACGCGGCGCAGAACGGCGGCGGCCTGGTCATCGGGACCGCCAGGCTGAACCGGATCGTCAGCCTGGACCGCGCCACCGGGCTGGCCGTGTGCGAGGCCGGGGTCAGCCTGGAACAGCTGATGGTGGCCGGGCTGCCCAGCGGCTGGTTCGTGCCGGTGTCCCCGGGCACCCGGCAGGTTACGGTGGGCGGCGCGATCGCCGCCGACGTGCACGGCAAGAACCATCACCGGGCAGGCAGTTTCGCCAGCCACGTGCCCTGGTTCGATCTGCTGCTGCCGGACGGCTCCGAGCGCCGGGTCACCCCGGCCACCGAACCCGGTCTTTTCTGGGCCACCGCGGGCGGCATGGGGCTGACCGGTGTGCTGCTGCGTGCTGGCGTTCAGCTGATAAGGGTTGAGACGTCACGGCTCACCGTGGATACGGTGCGCACCGGGGACATCGACGAGACGATGGGCTACCTGTCCGCCACCGACGACCGGTACGGGTACACCGTGGCCTGGACCGACTGCCTGGCCCGGGGCGGGAAGCTGGGCCGCTCGGTGATCACCAGCGGGGACTTCGCCGCGGTCAGCGACCTGGCCCCGTGGGACCAGCAGGACCCGCTGGTGTTCCGCCACGGCGGGCGGCTCGGCGCGCCGCCGGTGTTCCCGAACGGGCTGCTGAACAGGACCACGGTCGGGCTGGCCAACGAGGTCTGGTACCGCAAGGCGCCGCTGCGGCTGGACGCCCAGATCCAGACCATCGGGCAGTTCTTCCACCCGCTGGACGGGATCCGGAACTGGAACCGGGTGTACGGCCCGCGCGGCTTGCGGCAGTACCAGTTCGTGGTGCCATTCGGCCAGGACCAGGTGGTGCGCCGGGCGCTGGAGCGGATCAGCGCGGCCCGCGCGCCGTCGTTCGTGACCGTGCTCAAGCGGTTCGGCCCGGCCGACCCCGGGCTGCTGTCCTTTCCGCTGGCCGGCTGGACGCTGGCGCTGGACTTCCCGGCCCGCACCCCCGGCCTGGACGGCCTGCTGGACGAGCTGGACGCCGCGGTGCTGGACGCGGGCGGGCGGGTGTACCTGGCCAAGGACTCCCGGGTCCGGCCCGAGGTGCTGGCCCAGATGTACCCGCGGCTGGCCGAGTTCCGCGCGCTGCGCGCGGAACTCGACCCGGCCGGCGTGCTGGCCTCCGACCTGTCCCGGCGCCTGGGCCTCTAGAGCATCAGCAGGAAGTCGTCCGGGTCACGGGACGGGCGGTCCTTGACCCGGGCCGCGGCGTGGCCGACGCCGACCGCGCCCATCGGCTCCCAGCCGTCCGGCAGCCCGAGCGCCGCGGCGGCTACCGGGCGGCAGAACATGGTGCTCGACACCCAGCACGAGCCGAGGCCTTCCACGGCCAGCGCGACCAGCAGGTTCTCCACCGCAGCGCCGGCCGCTACGACGAACATCTCGCGTTCCGCCGCGTTCCGCCGCCCGTCCGGGTAGGTGTGCGCGGCGTCGGTCACCAGGCACGGCACGATGATCAGCGGCGCCCGGCGCAGCGGCTCGCCGCGGCGCACCCGCCTGGCGATCTGCTCCTCGGTGAACCCGTCCCCGCGCAGGTCGGCGATCCACGCGGCCAGCATGTCGTCCAGCAGCCTGGTCCGCGCCTGCGCCGACGCCAGCACCGCGAACCGGACCGGCGTGGAGTGGTGCGGCGCGGGCGCGGTCAGCGCGGCCGCGATCGACCGGCGCACCGCGGCCAGGTCCACCGGCTGCGCGGTGAACTCGCGGACCGTCCGCCGTGCGGCCAGCACGTCAGCGGCGCCGTACCGGAACATGTCCTCCTCGGCCGGCCGGATCAGCGCCTGCGCGCCCGGCCCGTCGTCCTCGCTGACCAGCCTAGCCAGGCCCCGGATGACGGCCACCGGGATGCCGGTGACCTTGCCCTTCACCAGGTCCGCGGCGGACGCCAGCTCGTCGGCCACCGCGGCCAGGGTGACCTCCATCGGGGTGCCGAACGTGTCCGGCTGGCCCCGGTAGTCGTGCACCGGCGCCAGCCCGGCCGCGCCGATGGCCTGGTCGGTCTGGCCGATCCGCCACGGCCGCCCCATGGTGTCGGTGATCAGCACGCCGACCCGGACGCCCAGCCGGTCACGCAGCCCGGCGCGGATCCGGCGGGCCGACCCGTCGGGGTCCTCGGGCAGCAGCGCCACCGTCCCCGGCGCGATGTTGGAGGCGTCCACCCCGGCCGCGGCCAGTACCAGGCCATGCCGGGTCTGCACGATGCGCGCCGGGCCGCGCTGGGCCACCACGCGGACCGTCTCCGCCTCGATGGCCTTCTCCCGGTCGGCCTGGATGAGCCGGCCTTCCGCCTTGCTGACCACCTTCGAGGTGATCACCACGATGTCCCCGTCGGCCAGCGCCGGCGCGGCCGCCGCGATCAGCCCGGCCAGGTCCGCGCCCGGCTCGACCTCGGGGAAGCCGCTCAGGCCGGTCACCGCGAAACCACTTTTGCCGAACGCCAGTGCCGCGCCGGTCCCGGCCGGCTCGACCCCGGTCATCCGGCCAGCTCCACAGCCAGGTCCACGGCGGCCCGGGCGATGGCCGAGGTGGCCGGCAGGTCGGTCATGTACAGCGGCAGCGCGCGCACCGCGATCCCGGCCAGTTCCGGTGCGTCCACCGCGTCCTTGTCCTGCTCGTCCACCAGCCAGCCGGCCAGCAGGCCCCGGCCGTAGTGCCCGGCCACCGCCCGCGCGGTGGCCGGCACGCCGATGGCGGCCAGGCAGGCGTCGGCCATGCCGCGGACCGGGGCGCCGCCGATGATCGGGGACACGCCGACCACGGCCTTGTCCCGGAGCGCCGCCGCGATGCCCGGCACGGCCAGGATGGAGCCGATGCTGACCACCGGGTTGGACGGCGGGAACAGCACCACGTCGGCCGCGGCGATCGCGTCCAGCACGCCGGGTGCGGGCTTGGCCTGGTCCGCGCCCTGGAACCGGATGGCGGTGGCCGGCGCCTCGGCGTGCAGCCGCACCCACCACTCCTGGAAGTGCACCACCCGGCCGTCGGCCAGCGCGACATGCGTCTGCACCGGGTCGTCGGACATCGGGATCAGGGTGATCCCGGGCTGCCAGCGCTGGCACAGCGCCGCGGTGGCCGCGGACAGCGGCTGGCCCGCGGCCAGCAGGCTGGTCCGCGCGATGTGCGTGGCGAAGTCCTTGTCGCCGAGCTGGAACCAGCCCGGCCCGGCGCGGTAGGCGGCCAGTTCGGCCAGTACGCCGAAGGTGTCCCCGGCCCGGCCCCAGCCCTGTTCCTCGCTGATCCCGCCGCCCAGGGTGTACATGACGGTGTCCAGGTCGGGCGAGACATGCAGGCCGAACAGGGTGATGTCATCGCCGGTGTTGCCGATGACGGTGATGTGGGCGGCCGGGGCCACGGCCCGCAGGCCGCGCAGGAAGCGCGCGGCCCCGACTCCGCCTGCCAGCACGGTGATGCGCATGCCGGCCAGTCTTGCAACCCGGGCCCGGCGCCGTCCGGTGCGCCCCCCGGGAACCGCCCACCGGGACGCCCCCGGAACCGCGGCCAGGCAGCGAAATCGGGTCCAAGTTGGCCTGGGACCCCAGGATTCTCGGCGGACTTTCCCGTCATCAGGAACAAGAATGCTGCCTCTATCACGTATCCAGCTTGACGCGATGCAAGACACGCGGGTGTAATTTCAAGCGTGTAGTTCTCGCGCTCCGGGGGAGAGGGCGCGGGAGAACGAAGGGGTAGGAGGTGCGCTGTGGCCGACGTGATCGTGGCGCTGGCGCCCGGTGGCGGGTTCGGGATCGACGCGGAAGACGCGGCGGAACTAGGTTGGCAGGATCGCGCACTCTGTGCGCAGACAGATCCGGAAGCCTTCTTCCCCGAGAAGGGCGGCTCCACCCGGGAGGCCAAGAAGGTCTGCCGGGGCTGCGAGGTCCGGGCCGAATGCCTGGAGTACGCGCTCGAACACGATGAGCGGTTCGGCATCTGGGGCGGCCTGTCCGAGCGCGAGCGGCGCCGGATGAAGCGCGAGGCGATCTAGTACTCGCCGCGGCGGGCCGCCGTTAACGGTGGCCCGCAGGTCAGCCGCGGGGTGGTTACCCGGGCGCTGCTGCCCGGGTAACAGGGGTCTGCACGGAAGCGCCCAGAGTGCCTGCCTGGCCGGCATCGGTTCGCGTATTGTTCACCGCGTACCCGCGCCTGCCCGGAGCCGAGCGGGCAGTCATCGCGGTACCGGGCGGGCGGCCATCCTGAGCAGCAAGCGGACTCGTGTCGTCATCTAATCCGCACGGCCAGCACGTCGTTACCGCGGTGATCGTCGCCCATGATGGCGCCGCGTGGCTGCCGCGCATCGCCGAGGCGTTGCTCGGCCAGACCAGGCCGGTACAGCGGGTAGTCGCGGTGGATACCGGGAGCCGGGACCGCAGCGGCGCCGTGCTCGCCGAACTGCTCGGCCGCTCGGTCGTGTTCGGCATGGACAGGCGGACCGGGTACGGCGCCGCGGTGGCGCAGGCGCTCCGGCACCGGGCGGCCAACACCAATGTGCCCGGCCCGGCCGGCGTGGCGCACGGCGAGCGCACCGAGTGGATCTGGCTGCTGCACGACGACAGCGAGCCGGAGACCGACGCGCTGGAGCAACTGCTGCGTGGGGCGGCCGAGGCGCGTGGTACGGCCGTGCTCGGCCCCAAGGTGATGGACTGGTCGGACCGCCGGGTGCTGCTCGAAACCGGCGTGACCATCGACACGGCGGGCCGCCGGATCACCAACATCGAGCCGCGCGAGGTGGACCAGGGCCAGCACGACGGGGACCGCGACGTGCTGGCCGTGGGCAGCGCCGGCCTGCTGGTCCGCCGGGACGTCTGGGACCAGCTCGGCGGGTTCGACCAGGCCATGCTGCTGTTCCGGGACGACGTGGACTTCTGCTGGCGGGCGCACGCGGCCGGGCACCGGGTCCGGGTCGTCACCGACGCGGTCGTCTACCACCTGGAAGCCACCGCGCGGAACCGGCGGGCCGCCTCGGCCGCGTCCCGGCCGCGCCGGATGGACCGGCACAACGCGCTGCTCACCCTGCTCGGCAACCTGCCGCTGCTGCCCGCCCTGTCCGCGCTGGCCGGCAACCTGGTGCTGTCCGCGCTGCGCACCATGTTCTTCCTGCTGGCCAAGCGCCCGCGGGCGGCCCTGGACGAGTTCGGCGGCGTCGGCTCGGTGCTCGGCCATCCGTTCGCACTGCTTGGCGTGCGGCGGCGGCGGGCCCGCGGCCGGCGCGCCGCGTACGGCAAGCTGCGGGCTGACCTGCCGCCGGGCCGCTCGCTGCGGCGGCTGGCCGAGTTCGCGGCCAGCGTGTTCTACACCTCGACCCAGATCGACACCAGGGGCAGCCATCACGCCACGGATGACCCGGACGAAGACGAGTACCTGCTCACCGACACCGGGTTCGCGCAGCGGATCCTGACCAATCCCGGGGTGCTGCTGTTCGCCGCGCTCACCGTGATCACGGTGGCCGCCGAGCGGCGGCTGATCACCGCGGGCACGCTGACCGGCGGCGCGCTCACCCCGGCCTTCGGCGGCGTGTCCGCGCTGTGGCACGAGTACCTGCAGAGCTTCCACCCGGTCGGCATCGGCTCGGCCAGCAGCGCCCCGCCGTACGTGGCGCTGATCGCCGTGCTGGCCACCGTGCTGGGCGGCAAGCCCTGGCTGGCCATCGACGTCATGCTGATCGCCGCCGTGCCGGTGGCCGGGCTGACCGCCTACTTCGCGGCCCGCCGGATCACCACCTCGGTGTGGGCCCGGGTCTGGGCGGCGGCGGCCTACGCGCTGCTGCCGGTGGGCATGGGCGCGGTCGCGGCCGGCCGGTTCGGCGCCGCCGTGGTGTTCGCGCTTATCCCGCTCATCGGCATGGTGGCCGCGCGGATCTTCACCGCGGCCGGGCGGCGGGCCCGGCGGGCGGCGTGGGCCACCGGCCTGTTCCTGGCCATCGCGGCCGCGTTCGTCCCGCTGATCTGGGTCGTCGCGCTGGCCGCCGCGATACTGGCCGCGGTCACCCTGGGCCGGCGCGGCGGCCGGGCCACGCTCATCAACCTCGGCATCGCCGTGGCGACCCCGGTCCTGCTGCTGCTGCCGTGGACGCTGCAGGTCGCCACCCAGCCCGCGCTGCTCTTCCTGGAGGTCGGCCAGAAGGTCCCTGGGCTGGCCATCATCGATCTGCCCGCCCGGTCGCTGCTGCTGCTGTCCCCGGGTGGCCCGGGGCTGCCGCCGTACTGGGTGACCGGCGGCCTGGCCCTGGCCGCGCTGGCCGCGCTGCTGCTCACCGCGCGGCGTTCGCTGGTCCTGGCCGGCTGGGCGGTGGCGCTGCTCGGCCTGCTGATCGCGGTCGCGGCCAGCCGGGTGCTGATCACCCCGGCCGGCGCCCTCCGGCCGGTCGCCGCCTGGCCCGGAATCGCCCTGGCCGTGGCGGCCGCGGGCCTGGTGCTGGCCGCGGTGGTGGCCGCCGACGTGCTGCCCGGCCAGCTGGGCGGCGGCCGCTGGCGCCGCCCAGCCGGCCTCGGCGTGCTGGTGATCGCGCTGGCCGCGGCCAGCGCGCCGCTGCTGGCCGCGGGCGAATGGCTGACCACCGGGGTGCGCGGGCCGGTCACCGCGTCCAGCGGGCCGGTGCTGCCCGCCTTCGTCAGCGTGTCCGCCGACACCGGGCTGCGGCTGCGCACCCTGGTGCTGCGCCAGGGCCCGGACGGGGTGACGTTCGAGGTGCTCCGGGACAGCGACCCGCTGATCGGGTACTCCGACCTGAGCCAGCCGGCGGCCGGCCAGCGGGCGCTGGACAGCGCCGTGTCCACCCTGGTCGCGCCGAACGGCGAGGATGCCCTGGACCAGGGCCGGTCGCTGGCCGCGCTGGGCATCGGCTATGTGCTGCTGCCCACGCCGGTGAACGGGACGCTGGCCAGCACGCTGAACGACGTCCCGGCGCTGCGGCCGGTGAGCAGGACCGGGACGTTCCAGCTGTGGCGGGTCGCCGACACCACCGCCCAGGCCCGGGTCATCGAGCCGGACGGCACCGTGGTCCCAGTGTCCGCCAGCCAGGTCGGGGTGTCCGGCGCGGCCGCGCCGCGCACCGGCGGCACGCTGGTGCTGGCTGAGCCGGCCGGCGGCTGGTCGGCCACGCTGAACGGCACCGCGCTGCAGTCGCTGCCGCCGGTGGACGGCTGGGCCCAGGCGTTCCGGCTGCCGTCCGGCGGCGGCACCCTGGTCGTCTCGCACAGCCAGCTGGGCCGGGACCTGATCGTGGCGCTGGAAGCGCTGGCCTTCCTGGTCGTGGCGGCGCTCGCGCTGCCCGGTACCCGGGTGCCGGCGGAGAGCGGCGCGGCGGCCGCTGCCCAGGCCGAGCCCGCGGGCCGCCGCGAGCGTAGCCGGGATGGTGGCCGGGAACGGCGCGATGGCGGCCGGGACAGCGGCCGGGAACGACGGGAGGGTGGCCGGGAACGCCGCGACGGTGGCCGGGGCCGGCCCGCGGAGGCTCCGGTGGGCGTGCTGGCCGCGGATCCGGCCGGGGCGGCCACGGCCGGCCACCGGGCCGGGGCGGATGCCGGATCGGCGACCACCGTGCTGGCCAGCGCGGTGGCGGCCGATGAGGCCGGAACGGGCGCGGCTGATGGCCCGGCCAGCACGGCCGTGGCCAGCACCGGGCTGCTCGGCCGGGGTGCAGCGGGCCGGGCCGTGGGGGCCAGGCGTGGCGCCCGCGCCGCGGCCGCGGGTGCGGCGGCCGTGGGCGCCGCCACTGGACCGGGCCAGGGCGGGCCGGAGCAGGACCCGGATGAGGGCCGGAGCAAGCGCCGCCTGTTCCGCCGGGGCGGGAAGGCAGCCGAGGCCAGCGCGCCGGAGCAGGCAGAGCGCGGGTCACCGGCGCGGCGCGGGCGGTCGGGCACCCAGCCGGTGCCCAGGCAGCCGGAGCCAGCCGGCCGGTACCCGGCGGCCGGATATCCCGGCCGGGTCGGCGGCGGCTACCCGGAGCAGGACAGCGGTGGGTACCCCGCGCAGGACAGCGGCGGTTACCCGGCGCAGGAGAGCGGCGGCTACCCGGCCCAGGAGAGCGGCGGGTACCCGGCCCAGGAGAGCGGCGGGTATCCAGCCCAGCCGGGCCGGCGGTACGCGGATGACCCCAGCGGCGGGTACCCGGTCCAGGGTTACCCGGATGAGTCCAGCGGCGGGGATCCAGCGCAGCCGGGCCGGCGGTACGCGGACGAGCCGAGCGGCGGGTACCCGGTCCAGGGTTACCCGGATGAGTCCAGCGGCGGGGATCCAGCCCGGCCGGGCCGGCGGTACGCGGACGAGCCGAGCGGCGGCTACCCGGCGCACCGGTATCCGGATGAGTCCAGCGGGGGGTACCCGGCCCGGCCCGGCCCGGGGTACTCCAGCGGGTCCAGCGGTGGCTACCCGGCGGAGCCGGGCCGCGGCTACCCTTCGGGCCGCGGCAGCGGGTATCCCGGCGCGGGGCGCGGCGGATACTCCGGGGAGGGCGGCGGCCGGCACGTGAGCCGGGGACGGCTGCCCGGCGACGACGACGCGCTGCCGCCGCCGCAGCGCGGCGCCCCGCGCGGGACCGGCCGCGGCGGCCCAGCCGGTTACCCGGACCCGGGCTACCGGGGGGCTGACTACCCGGACCCGGGTTACCCCGGCAGCGGCTACGGCGGCCACCCGGGCGGCGGCGGCGGCGACCTCGCCCCGCTGCCGCCGGATGACCCGGGCCGGCCCGCGGGCGGCACCGGCCGCCGGGCCCGCCGGGACACCGGTGGCTACCCGGACCAGGGCGGCTACCCCGGCGCCGGCCAGTACGGCGACAGCGGTGGCTACTCGGACCTGGGCGGCTACCCGGACCGCCGGGAGTACCCGGCCCAGGACGACCCGGATGCCGACGGAGTGCCCGCGGCATGGGGCGGCGAGGCCCGGGACGAGCCCGGGGAGGCTGAGTGGTGAGGAACCTGGGCGGCAGCCGGGTCCTGGCCGCGGTCATCGTCGTGCTGCTGCTGGGCGCGGTGTACGGGCTGGCCGGGCTGCGGCACAGCATGTCGCTCAGCGCCGGGTCGGCGCCGCGGGCGCCGCGGCTGGCGACGGTCACCTCGGTGCAGCGGGTCTGCCCGGCTCCGGGTGCCACCACCAGCCCTAACGGCGGCATCGCGGTGATGACCTCCCCGGCCGCCGGGGGATCCGGGCAGGCCGGCGCGGCGCTGAACGTGACCCGGCTGACCGGCACCGGCAGCGCCGCGGCCGGCCCACGGGTGCTCAGCGTCACCCAGCCCGGGGTGCCCCGGCTGGCCCAGGTGACCGTGGACCGGGCCACGGCCCGTAAGACTGCGCAGGCCAAGACGGCACAAACCAAGACGGCCACCGGGACCGGCGGGACCAAGAAGGGGACCACCGGGACCAAGAAGAAGACCGGCACACAGCAGACGACAGCGCCGGCCCAGCAGAGCAGCGCGCTGGCCGCCACCGCGGTCAGCGGCGGCGTGGTCATCCAGGCCAGTGGCGCGCTCGCCCAGGGCCTGGAGGCGGAGCAGACCAGCACGGGCAGCCTGCCCACGGACGCCTGCACCAGCCCGGGAACCAACTTCTGGTTCACCGGGCCGGGCCAGCGCACCGCCGCCCAGATCCAGCTGTACCTGATGAACGCCGGCAGCCAGGTGGCCGACGTGGCGGTGGACATCTCCACCGATGCCGGGCCGCTCCAGGAGACCACCGATACCGGGATCAGTGTGCCGCCACACGGCATGATCGTGCAGTCGCTGGCCAGCACGCTGCGCAACTCCCGGGCCATCTCGCTGCACGTGCGGACCAGTGTGGGCCAGGTCGCGGCGGCCGTCCAGGAGAGCACCGCGGGCGGCCAGGGCACCTGGCTGCCGGCCGCGCAGACGCCCGCGAAGCACCTGGTCATCCCCGGGCTGCCCGGGGTGGCCGGCGCCCGGGAGCTGTACATCGCGGTGCCCGGGGTGAAGGACGCCACCGTCCAGGTCACCGCCGTGACCTCACGCGGCAGCTACCAGCCGACCGGGGCCACCGGGATCGACCTGCCCGGCGGGTCCGCGGCCGAGATCACGGTGCCGTCGCTGGGCGGGATCCCGGCCGCGCTCCGGCTGACCACCAACACCTCGATCACCGCGGCGGTGCTGATCCCCGGCGGCGGGGGAGCGCTGGGCGCGTTCACCGCGGCCGCGCCCGCCCTCGAGGAGCAGGGTGTGGTCGCGGACAACCTGACCGGGCCGGGCCGGTCCTCCACGCTGGTGCTGTCCGCCCCGCGGGGCGCGGCCCGGGTCAGCGTGGCTGAGGTCGCCTCGGCCGGGTCAGCCAGCCGGCAGACCCAGGACGTCACGGTCGCGGCGGGCAAGAGCGTCGTAGTCTCGCTGCGCGCGATCCGCGGCGCGCCGCGCGGCACCCCGTTCGCGGTGGTGATCACCCCGCAAGCCGGTTCCGGGCCGGTGTACGCCGGCCGGGTGATCATGGGCAACGGGGCCGGCGCCGCGCTGCAGGCCATGCTCCCGGTGGCCAGCGCGCTCACCACGGTGCCGCTGCCCCTGGTGCACCAGGCCGCCATCACGGCGTCCCCGTGACGGCTCAGTCGTCGGCGGCGTAGCCGGGGTCGATCTCGTCCGGGTCCAGGCCGAGCAGCCGGGCGAACTCTTCCACGATCACCTCGAAGATCAGCTCGCCCAGCTCATCCTCGCTGTCCGCGCGGGCGGCCAGCGGTCGCCGGTACACCACGATCCGCGGCGGCCGGACCGCCGGGCCGCCCACCCCGGGCGAGCCTGGGTCCAGCCGGGCCAGCGGGACGCCCTCGGCCACCCCCCCGGGCAGCCCGGGCCGGGGGATCTCCTCGACCGCGAACTCCACCCCGGACAGCTGAGCCTCCCAGCGCGGCTCCAGCCGGGCCACCGCCTCCAGGATGAGCTCATCGAAGCGTTCTGACCGGCTCCGGTGCAGCGGTACCCCGGGCGGGGCGAGCACCCCGCGCAGCCCGCGCCCGTGCCGGTCCCGCCGCCTGATCCGGGGGCGGCGGCCCGCGCTGTCCTCACCGCCGGTACGCACAGTTGCCGAGCGTATCGCGCAGTGTCCCTAAAAGCCGTGTCCCGAGCCGGGTTCCGGACCGGCCGGGATGGCCGCGCAGCACGGCAAAACGGGGCGCCGGCGAGACACGATCGCGCAGTGTGCCCCGGGTGGTGGCGTTACCGCCCGCGGATGGGTACGGTCAGCCGTTGTGAGCGATGCACGTGACCCCTCCTCCCCAGGCCGGTCGCATCGCCACGCCGCGAACCCGTCCGGCACCGTCCGCAGGGTGCTCCGGTGACCCCCCGCCGCTGCTCCCGGCCCGCGTGCAAGCATCCTGCGGTGTACACCCTGACGTACGTCTACCGGGACTCCACCGCGGTGCTCGGCCCGCTGGCCGCGTATGTCGAGCCGCACTGTTATGACCTGTGCTCGGCGCACGCCGACCGGCTGACCGCGCCGCGTGGCTGGGAAGTGGTCCGGCTGCCGGTGGACCCGGCCCCGGCCGAAGTGGACGACTTGGAGGCGCTGGCCAACGCGGTCCGCGAGGCCGGGCTGCCGCCCCCCGCCGAGCCGGTGGGCCAGGGCGTCGAGGTCGGCCGGCGGGGTCACCTGCGGGTGCTGCGCTCCGCGCCGGAGGGCCCGGAGCCGGATTCGCTAGCCGGGTAGGCTCGCGCGTATCCCAACATCAGACAAAGAGCTGGGCGAAGCGGCGCTGGCCACGGCATTGTTCGGTCGGTAACCAGGCCCGGCCCGGCATGACGGGGCAGCTACAGGCACGGGAGGCAGACGCTCAGTGGGCGACTACCAGAAGATCTTCAAGGCCTACGACATCCGCGGCATCGTCCCGGACGAGCTCGACGAGCAGGTCGCGGAGTCGGTGGGCGCCGCGTTCGCCCGGCTGACCGGGGCGCGCAGCATGGTCACCGTGCACGACATGCGCACCTCGTCGGCGCCGCTGGCCGAGGCGTTCGCCCGCGGCGCCGCCGCCCAGGGTGCGGACGTCATCGAGGGCGGCCTGGGCTCGACCGACATGCTGTACTACGCGAGCGGCGCGCTCGGCATCCCCGGCGCGATGATCACCGCCAGCCACAACCCGGCCAAATACAACGGCATCAAGCTGTGCCGGGACGGCGCCCGGCCGGTCGGCGCGGACACCGGGCTGACCGAGCTGCGCGACATGGCGGCGGCCCGGGTGCCCAGCACCGGCGGGCCGGCCGGCACGATCACCGAGCGCAACCTGCTGTCCGGGTACGCGGACCACCTCAAGACGCTGGTCGATGTGTCCGCTATCCGGCCGCTCACGGTCGCGGTGGACGCGGGCAACGGGATGGCCGGGCACACCGTGCCCAAGGTGTTCGAGGGCCTGCCGATCACCCTGGTGCCGCTGTACTTCGAGCTGGACGGCACCTTCCCGCACCACGAGGCCAACCCCATCGACCCGGAGAACCTGCGCGACCTGCAGCGCGCGGTGCTCGACTCCGGGGCGGACATCGGGCTGGCCTTCGACGGCGACGCGGACCGCTGCTTCGTGGTCGATGAGCGCGGGCACCTCGTCTCGCCGTCCGTGCTCACCGCGCTCATCGCGGTCCGCGAGCTGGCCCGGGAACCCGGCGCCACAGTGATCCACAACCTGATCACCTCGCAGGCGGTGCCGGAGATCATCGCCGAGCACGGCGGCACGGCGGTGCGTACCCGGGTCGGCCACTCGTTCATCAAGGCCCGGATGGCTGAGACCGGCGCCATCTTCGGCGGCGAGCACTCCGGGCACTTCTACTTCCGCGACTTCTGGTTCGCCGACTCCGGCATGCTGGCCGCGCTGCACGTGCTGGCCGCGCTGGGCGGCCAGGACGCCCCGCTGTCGGAGTTGCTGGCCGGGTACTCCCGGTATGTCGCCTCCGGCGAGATCAACAGCGAGGTGGCCGACCAGGCCGGGGCGACCGCCCAGGTCCGGGCGGAGTTCACCGGCCGCCCCGGGACCACCGCCGACGACCTGGACGGGCTGACCATCACCGGCGACGGCTGGTGGTTCAACTTGCGGCCGTCGAACACCGAGCCGTTGCTCCGGCTGAACGCGGAGGCCGCCGACGAGGCCACTATGCTCAGGCTGCGTGACGAGGTGCTGGGCATGGTGCGGGGCCAGCCCGGGTAAGTGGCCAGGCACGGCCGCAGACAACCGCCGGGAGGCGCTGTGAAGATCGACGACTGGCTGCTCGAAATACTGGCCTGCCCGCAGTGCCACGCGCCGTTGCGCGCCGACGAGGCAGCCAGCGAACTGGTCTGCACCAACCCGGACTGCGGGCTGGCCTACCCGGTCCGCGACGACATTCCGGTGCTGCTGGTGGACGAGGCGCGGCGGCCCGCGGCAGGTTCATGACGCCCGCGGCCGCCGCCGACCGCCTGGACTCAGTGCCGCAGCTGGAGGCGGCCGACCCTAGCGGCATGCTCCGGCACGTCGCCTCGGCCGCCGCCCAGATCCGCCGGGCGCTGCGCGCCACCGAAGAGGCGGACCTGTCCCCGGTGGTGACGGCCGGCCGGCCGCGGGCCCTGGTGGCCTGCGGCATGGGCGGGTCCGGGCTGGCCGGTGAGGTGCTCAGGGCGGTGTGCGGCCCGGGCTGCGCCATCCCGGTCGTCGTCGTGCACGACTACCAGCTGCCCGGCTGGGTGGGCGCAGCCGACCTGGTCCTCGCGGTGTCCAGCTCCGGGTCGGCCGAGGAGACGCTGGCGGTGGCGGCCGAGGCGGTGCGCCGCGGCTGCCCGCTGGCCGCGGTGGGCGCGGCCCGCACCCCGCTGGCCCTGATCGCCGAGCAGGCGCATGCGCCGTACGTGCCGATCGAGCGGCCTGCCATGGACCGGGCCGGCCTGTGGGGCCTGTCCGTGCCGCTGCTGGTGATCGCGGACCAGCTCGGCCTGGCCGAGGTGACGGCAGCCGAGTTCGAGGCGGCCGCGCAGACCCTGGAGCAGATCTCCCACCTGTGCCGCCCGGACAGCGAGGCGTTCGTCAACCCGGCCAAGACGCTGGCCCTGGACCTGGCCGGCACGCTGCCGCTGATCTGGGGCAGCTCGCCGCTGGCCGGGATGGCCGCACTCCGCTTCGCCTGCCAGCTCAACGAGGACGCCAAGTACCCGGCGGTGCACGGGGTGCTGCCAGAAGCCAACCACAACCAGGTGGTCATGTTCGACGGCCCGTTCGCGCCCTGGCCGGCCACCAGCCACACCGTGCTGGCCGACCCGGTGCTGGCCGCCCCGGTGCTGGACGAGCCCGGGCTGGACGAGGACGAGGAACCGGGGCCGCCGGTGCCGCTGCGGCTGGTCATCATGCGGGACACCGCCGAGCACCCGCAGGCAGCCCGGCGCCGGGAAGTGTCCGCGGAACTGGCCGGGCGGCGCGGCATCGAGGTCAGCGAGCTGGCCGCCGAGGGGGACCGGCCGCTGCACCGGCTGGCCAGTCTGGTCCACCTGGCCGACTATGCGGCGGTATACCTGGGTATCGCCACCGGCGTGGACCCCGGACCGGTCGCCGCCATCGGCGACCTCAAAGACAGGATCGTGTAGCGATCAGCAGTGACAGCGAAGCCGTCCCGGGCCAGGCCGGGACGGCCGCCGAGACAGAGCAGGACCAGAAATCCCGCGGCGCCGGGCTGCGCGCGGTGCTGGCCGCGCTCGGCGCGAACCTGGGCATCGCGGTGGTCAAGCTGGTCGCGTTCGTCATCACCGGCTCGGCCTCGATGCTGGCCGAGTCGGTGCACTCGCTGGCCGACAGCGGCAACCAGACGCTGCTGCTGATCGGCCGCAGCCGGGCGCAGCGCGCGCAGACCGAGGAGCACCCGTTCGGGTTCGGCCGGGAGCGGTACTTCTACGCGTTCGTGGTCGCGGTGGTGCTGTTCACCGTGGGCGCGGTGTTCTCGGTTTACGAGGGCATCCACAAGATCCTCAACCCGGAGCACATCAGCTCGCCGGTGGTGGCGTTCGTGGTGCTGGTCATCGCGATGGGCCTGGAGAGCTTCTCGCTGCGCACCGCGGTGCACGAGTCCAACGAGGTGCGCGGGCGGAACAGCTGGACCGCGTTCATCCGCCGGGCCAAGGCGCCGGAACTGCCCGCCATCCTGCTCGAGGACATCGCCGCGCTGACCGGCCTGGTGTTCGCCACGGCGGGGGTGGCGCTGACCGTGATCACCGGCGACGGGGTGTGGGACGGGGCCGGCTCGCTGGCCATCGGCGTGCTGCTCGGCTGCGTGGCCGCGGTGCTGGCGGTGGAGATGAAGAGCCTGCTGATCGGGGAGTCGGCCAGCGCCGAGACCGAGCGGGCCATCGTGGCCGCGCTGGAGGCGGGCCCGGAGGTGCAGTGCGTGATCCACCTGCGCACCCTGCACATGGGCCCGGAGACCCTGCTCGTCGCGGCCAAGATCGCGATCAGCGGCGCGGACAGCGCGGCCCTGGTCGCGGCCGGCATCGACGCGGCCGAACGCCGGGTCCGGCAGGCCGTGCCCATCGCCGAGACGATCTACCTGGAACCCGACATCTACCGGCCCGGCCGCGCCGACTCGACCGACCCAGCCATCCGCGCCGCCATCCGCCGCCCCCGCCGCTAACCGCCAACCACACCAACCTTCCAGCCACACCCCCACCCGCCTGCCAGCCACACCCCACCCCCGGCCCGGACCACATGAATGATTCATGGGTGTGGCTCTTTTGGAGGGAGTTGTCTGGGTGGTGAATCAGGGAGGGCTCCGGTAGATCGGTGGTTGTCGGCCAGATCGATCACCGGGAGCCCTCGATGGCATTGTCGCCTGCCTGTACGTGTGTGTCATGTCCTGCTCATCGCGGTGTGCCTGCCGCCCCGGCGGGTTCGGCTGCCGCTGTGCCGGGGTTATTCGCCCCGGCGGGTGAGCTGTTCGGGTCGGTGGTGGCCTGGCTGGGCGGCCCGGTGGCCGGGGCGCTTGATCATGCTGGGCTGGAGGAGCGGCTGGTGGCTGATGCCCGTGAGCTTGGCCGGCTGCTGCTGCAGGCCCATCTGGACCTGCGGGCCGCCCGTGAGGAACGCCGCGCCGCGGTGACCGGCCCTGACGGAATCACCCGGATCCGGGCCGAGTCTGGGCATCAGCGGTGCCTGGCTACCCTGGCCGGCCAGGTGAGGGTGACCCGGATCGCCTACCGTGCGCCGGGCGCGCCGAACGTGCACCTGGCCGACGCGGCGCTGAGCCTGCCTGCGGGCAGGCATTCACACGGGCTGCAGCGGCTGGCGGCCATCGAGGCCACGCGGGGCTCGTTCGCGGCCGCCGCGGCGGCGATCGGCCGGGCCGCTGGGGTCCCGGCCGGGAAGCGCCAGGTCGAAGAGCTCGCCCGGGCAGCCGCGGCTGACGTGGACTGCTTCTATGCCCGCGGGCGGCCAGCGCCGGAGCGGGCCCCGGCCTCCGGCGTGCTGGTGCTGTCGGCCGACGGCAAAGGCATCATCATGCGCCCGGACGCGCTGCGCCCCCGCGCCCGCGCCGCCGCCGCGAAAAGCCACGCCAAGCTGGCCACCCGGCTGACCCGCGGCGAGGTCCGCCACCGCAAGCGGATGGCCGAGGTGGCCACCGTCTATGACATCACCCCCGCCCCCCGCACCCCAGCGGCCATCATCACCATGCCGGGCGAAGACCCGCCGCGGCCCGCGGCACCAGGCCCGGCCGCTCGCGGCAAATGGCTCACCGCCAGCGTCACCGCGGAAATCCGCCAGGTCATCGCCGCGATGTTCACCGAAGCCGCCCGCCGCGACCCCGGCCACGCCCGGCCCTGGGTCGCCCTAGTGGACGGCAACCCACACCAGATCCGCCGCATCAGCACCGAAGCCCGCCACCGCGCCACCCCGGTCACCATCGTGATCGACTTCATCCACGTACTGGAGTACCTCTGGGACACAGCCTGGTGCTTCCACCCCGAAGCCGATCCGGCCGCCGAGATCTGGGTCGCCACCCACGCCCGCGCCATCCTCGCCGGGCAGGCCAGCCACGTAGCCGCCACCATCCGCCGCGCCGCCCAGGCAGCTCAGCTCACCGGCAAGCGGGCCACCACCGCCGGAAAATGCGCCCGCTACCTCGACACCAAGCAGCCCTACCTCAACTACGAGGCCGCGCTGACCGCCGGCTGGCCCATCACCACCGGCGTCATCGAAGGCGCCTGCCGCCACCTGGTCAAAGACCGCATGGACATCACCGGAGCCCGCTGGAGCCTGCCCGGCGCCGAAGCCATCCTCAAACTCCGCACCGTCATCAGCAACGGCGACTTCGACACCTACTGGACCTACCACCTCATCCGCGAACACCAGCGAAACCACCCCCAGCCCCGCACCAGCTACCAACTCGCCGCATGACTCCCGTCACTCCAAAAGAGCCACACCCATGATTCATTCACGCTGTCCTGACCGCGTGAATGAAACATCCACGCGCATGGCTCGGGGAGCGGACTGGCCGCAGCTGGTGCCGGTGTGACTGGAGAGGCGAGAGGGATGCGCTACCTGGCTGCCGGGGCCAAACTTCATCAGCGCGCGGGCTCTGGGCCGGGGGTGGCGGGCGCTGGGCCGGGGTGGCGGGCGCCCAGCGCCGGGGTGGCGGGCGCTGACCGCCGGGGTGCCGGGCGGCGGGCGATGTTGAGCAGGCGGAGGGCGCGCTCCTTCTCGAAGTCCAGGGCCTGGCCGGGCGGGGCCGGGATCCGGCCGATGCGCCGGCCGAGCTCGGCCACCTCGGCCCGGACCCGCGGATCACTGAGCACCCGCAGGCCGAACGCCAGTTCCGCCGGGCTGATGTCCAGCCGCCGCTCGATGTCCAGGCCCAGCGCCACCGCGGCCAGGTCGTCCTGGCTGAACTGGCGGTGCGCCGGGCCGCGGGCGGGCCGCTGGCGGCCAGCGGCCCGCCACCGGGTAGCCGGCTCGCGGACCGCCGGCAGCAGGCCGAGAATCTCGCGGTACCGCAACATCCGCGGCGACGTACCGAGCTGCTGAGCGGCGGCTGAGATACGCATAGGCGTTAATCTAACAAATTCTTGTCAGAAAAGGGCCACCGGTGCTGCGGGCAGGGCCGGCGGTGCCGTAGCGTCGAGCTGTCTACCCCAAGATGCTGCTGAGGAGTGTCATGCCCACGGAACCCGTTCCGTTCAAGGTTGCCGATCTGTCCCTGGCCGACTTCGGCCGCAAGGAGATCCGGCTGGCCGAGCACGAGATGCCTGGCCTGATGGCCGTCCGCGCCGAGTACGCCGAGACGCAGCCGCTGCGCGGGGCCCGGATCACCGGCTCGCTGCACATGACCATCCAGACGGCGGTGCTGATCGAGACGCTGGTCGCGCTGGGCGCGCAGGTCCGGTGGGCGAGCTGCAACATCTTCTCCACCCAGGACCACGCCGCGGCGGCGATCGCGGTCGGCCCGGACGGCACGCCGGACGACCCGCAGGGCATCCCGGTGTTCGCCTGGAAGGGCGAGACGCTGGAGGAGTACTGGTGGTGCACCGACCAGGCGCTGACCTGGGCGGGCCAGGACGGGCCGAACATGATCCTGGACGACGGCGGGGACGCCACCCTGCTGGTGCACAAGGGCGCCGAGTACGAAGGCGCCGGAGGCGTGCCGTCGGCCGCCGAGGACGACCCGGAGGAGTGGCGGGTCCTGCTCGACCTGCTGCGCCGCTCGCTGGCCGAGCAGGATGACCGGTGGACGGTGCTGGCCGAGGGCATCCGCGGCGTCACCGAGGAGACCACCACCGGCGTGCACCGGCTCTACGAAATGGCCCAGACCGGCACGCTGGCCTTCCCGGCCATCAACGTGAACGACTCGGTGACCAAGTCCAAGTTCGACAACAAGTACGGCTGCCGGCACTCACTGATCGACGGCATCAAGCGGGCCACCGACGTGCTGATCGGCGGCAAGGTCACCGTGGTGTGCGGCTACGGGGACGTGGGCAAGGGCTGCGCCGAGTCGCTGCGCGGCCAGGGCGCCCGGGTCATCGTCACCGAGATCGACCCGATCTGCGCGCTGCAGGCGGCCATGGACGGCTACGAGGTGGCCCGGCTGGACGACGTGGTCGCCACGGCGGACATCTTCATCACCGCGACCGGCAACCGGGACATCATCTCGGCCGAGCAGATGAGCAAGATGAAGCACCAGGCCATCGTGGGCAACATCGGCCACTTCGACAACGAGATCGACATGGCCGGGCTGGCCAAGGTCCCCGGCATCCGCAAGCTGACCATCAAGCCGCAGGTGGACGAGTGGTGGTTCACCGACGGCCACTCGATCATCATGCTGTCCGAGGGCCGGCTGCTGAACCTGGGCAACGCGACCGGGCACCCCAGCTTTGTGATGTCCAACTCGTTCACCAACCAGGTGATCGCGCAGATCGAGCTGTTCACCAAGGCCGACGAGTACCCGGTGGGCGTGCACGTGCTGCCCAAGTACCTGGACGAGAAGGTGGCCCGGCTGCACCTGGACGCGCTGGGCGTGCGGCTCTCCGAGCTGACCAAGGAGCAGGCCAGCTACATCGGCGTGCCGGTGGAGGGCCCGTACAAGCCAGACCACTACCGGTACTGACCGGCCGGGCTGCCGTGCTCGTGTGGACGGTGTGGTGAACGAGCGGCCGGGTGGCGATATCGCGGATCCCGGGCTGGCCAGTACCGGGCTGGCCCGGATCGGCTGGGCGGAACGGTCCATGCCGGTGCTCCGCGGCATCGCCGCGCGGTTCGCCGCCGAGCAGCCGCTGGCCGGGCTGCGGATAGCGGCCTGCCTGCACGTCACGGCCGAGACCGCGGTGCTGGTCGGCGCGCTGCGGGCGGGCGGCGCCCAGGTGTTCCTGGCCGCCTCCAACCCGCTGTCCACCCAGGACGACATCGCGGCCGCGCTGCAGACCTCCGGCGCGGCCGTGGTGTACGCCCGGGCCGGGGATCTCACGCTGTACGGCGAGCACATCGAGCGGGCCCTGGACGCGGGCCCGGACCTGGTCGTGGACGACGGCGGCGACCTGATGGAGGCGCTGCACACGCAGCGGCCCGACCTGCTGGGCAAGGTGGCGGGCGGCTGCGAGGCCACCCCAGCCGGGGTGATCCGGCTGCACCGGATGGCCAGCGAGGGCACGCTGGCCTTCCCGGCGGTGGCGGCGGACTCCACCGGCACCCGGCTGATGCTGGACAGCACGCACGGCACCGGCCAGTCGGTGATCGACGGGCTGCTCCGGGCGACCAACATCCTGCTGGCCGGCCGGACCGTGGTGGTAGCCGGGTTCGGCTGGTGCGGCCGCGGCATCGCGCAGCGGGCCCGCGGGCTGGGCGCCCAGGTCATCGTCACCGAGGTGGACCCGGTCCGGGCGCTGGACGCGGTCATGCAGGGCTACCGGGTGCTGCCGATGAGCGGGGCCGCGCCGCTGGGCGAGGTGTTCATCACCGCGACCGGATCCCGGGACGTGATCGGCGCCGCGCACCTGGCGGCCATGCGGGACGGGGCCATCCTGGCCAATGCCGGGCATTTCGACGTCGAGATAGATGTGCGGGCACTGGCCGGCCTGGCGGTCAGCGTGCTCCCCGAGGTGCGCCCGCACACCGACGAGTACGTGCTGGCCGACGGGCGGCGGCTGCTGCTGCTGGCCGAGGGGCGGATCGTGAACCTGGTCGCCGCCGAGGGCAACCCGGCCTCGGTGATGGACGTGGCGTTCGCCGGGCAGGCGCTGGTGCTGGCCTGGCTGGCCCGGTCGCACGAGTCGCTGCTGCCCGGCGTGCACCCGGTGCCGCCGGAGATCGACGACGAAGTGGCCCGGCTCGCGCTGGCCGCCACCGGCACCGCCATCGACGAGCTGACCCCTGCTCAGCGGGAGTACCTGAGTTCCTGGCAGCAGACCTGACCCGGGCTGGCCGGTCCCGCGGGGTCAGCCCAGGTCAGCCCAGGTCAGCCGGGTCAGCCGGGGTCAGGGGAGTGGGCCGCGGGCTGTGGTGGCGGGGGTGGGGTGTCCTCGGCCACCACGGTGGTGCCCCGGCGGGCCAGCACGATGAGCGAGACGCCGCCGCCGATCAGGATCAGCCAGAAACTGATCAGCCGGTAGGCGATGGACGCGGCCAGCGCGGCCGAGGCGGTCATCCCGGCCGCGGTCAGCGCAGCCGTCAGCGCGATCTCGACCAGGGCGAACCCGCCCGGGGACAGCCCGGAGCTGCCCACCGCGGCCCCCGCGCCGTAGGCCAGCAGCAGCCCGTGCCAGGGCACCGGCTGGGCCGTGGCCAGGATCGAGCAGGCCAGGCAGCCGCAGTCGCCCAGCCAGTTCACCAGGGCCAGCGCGAACACCGCGGCGTACCGGGTGCCCGGCAGGCTGATGCTGGCCACCCGGTCCAGGAACTCCTCCAGCGCAGCCGGGTCCATCCACGACTTGGCCCAGCGGCGGTGCAGCGGGCGGAGCAGCACGGCCAGGGTGCGGTGGATCCAGGCCCGGGCGGCCTGGTAGCGCAGCGCGAGCAGCACGGTGACGCCGGGAACCAGGAACACCGCCGCGCCGACCAGCCCGGCCAGCGTGGCCGCGGGCTGGCCGCCGAGGAACGCGCCGACCAGCAGCACCAGGGCCAGCGCGGCCGAGGACACGATGGCCGAGACGGCCAGCGCCCAGCTGGTGATGGCCGGGCCGAGGCCGCGGCCGCGCAGCTGCCGGTAGGAGAACACCGCGGCCAGCTGGGCGCCGGCGAACGGGACCGCCATGGACAGCGCGTTGCCCGCGTAGGTGATCGACATCACCGTGCCGAGCGTGGCCTGGTCGCCCTCGGCCCGGAGCAGGATGACCCGGCTGATGCCGAACGCGGTCAGCGAGATCGCCTCGGCGACCAGCGCGGCCAGCACCCACCACCAGTTCAGGTGGGTCAGCGTGTGCAGCGACTGCAGCAGGATGTGCTCGTTGGTGATGATGATCGCGGCCAGGCCGGCCGCCAGGATCACCACGATCGTGATCCGCCGCCACCGCTTCGCGGTTGCCCCGTTGCCCCCTGATGTGCCAGTCATCGGCCTGGGCTGCTCATCTGGTCATCTAGGCGGAAGAAACCCTCCTGGGCGGTCCACGGGAGTCCCGGGCTGGCCTGGCTCCGGCTGGGCCGGGCCTTCGGGGGCCGCCGGAGCAGCCGGAGTAGCCGGAGCCGCCGGGGCCGTTGCCGGGCCGCTGTCACCCAGGGTAACCCGGCCCATGATGCGGGCCTGCTCCCGCGCGCGCCGCTCGGCGAGCACCGCGCTGAGATAGTCGGGCGGCGTGGTGCTGGCCGGCGGGGGCGGGCTCACCTGGGCGGCCACCGCGCCCGCGATGCGCTGGCCGAAGTCGGCGCGGGCCGCCGGGGTGAGCGTGTAGTACCGGCTCAGGTACTGGCGGGCGGTTTCCGCCGTGCCGTCGTCCAGCCCGGACAGCTGCAGCGTGGCCGCCCAGCCGGCCAGCGCGGGCGGCATGGTGGGCAGCGCGGCGGCCGGGCCGCGCGGCTGCGGCATCCGCTCGGTAATGACGAACGTGCCGGCGAAGATGTCGCCGAGCCGCTTGCCGCTGGCCGACAGCAGCGACGTGACCAGGGCCAGGAAGCCGAGGGTCAGCCAGATCTCCAGCACCGCCAGCAGGGCCCGCATCAGCGCCTGGCGGAAGCGCTCCGGGCCGCCGTCGTCACTGACCACCCGCAGGCCCAGGGCCAGCTTGCCCAGCGACCGGCCGCGGCTCAGCGTCTCCATGGTGACCGGGTAGCCGACCACGACCAGCACGAACACGGTCAGCGCCACCGCGGCCAGCGCGGCCGGGTTGAGCGCGCCGCCGGCCGCCGCCGCGACGGCTACCCCGGACAGCAGGACCAGCAGCACCAGCTGGACCAGCAGGTCGATGGCCAGCGCCACGGCTCGGCTGGGGAACCGGGCGCATGGCACATCGATGACCACGGCCTCGCCGGTGACTACCTCGGCCACGAATTTCCCCAGTCCGGTTGATTCCGGCATAAGGCTAGCCGCCAGCGCCCCGGCCGGGCCGGCCGCCGCCCCGTTACCCTCCAGGGGTGGACGTCGACGCGTACGTGGCCGCGCACCAGGCCGACTGGGCCCGGCTCGACGCGCTGGTCCGGAGGCGGCGCAGCCTGACCGGTGACGAGGTGGACGAGCTGGTCACGCTGTACCAGCGGACCACCACGCACCTGTCCACGCTGCGCTCGGCCGGGCAGGACCCGGCCCTGGTCGCCCGGCTGTCCGGGCGGGTCGCCCAGGCCCGGACCGCGGTGACCGGCGCGCACACCCCGGCCTGGTCCGTGCTGGCCAGGTTCGCCGTGGTGTCGTTCCCGGCCATGGCCTACCGGCTGCGCTGGTGGTGGGCCGCCACCGCGGGCGGCTCGGTTCTGGTGGCCGTGCTGCTGGGCTGGTGGGTGGCCCGGGCGCCCGCGGTGCAGGCCGCGCTGCTGCCCCGGGCCGAGGTCCGCGACCTGGTGAACCACCAATTCCAGCACTACTACTCGCAGTACGCGGCCACCTCGTTCGCGGCCAAGGTGTGGACGAACAACGTGTGGGTGGCGGCCGAGTCGCTGATCTTCGGCGTGCTGCTCGGGCTGCCCACCTTGCTGGTGCTGTTCGAGAACGCGGCCAACGGGGGAGTCCAGGCCGGGCTGATGTTCGCGCACGGCAAGGGCGGCCTGTTCTTCAGCCTGATCCTGCCGCACGGGATGCTGGAGCTCAGCGCGGTGTTCCTGGCCGCGGCGGCCGGGCTGCGGCTCGGCTGGTGCATCATCGACCCCGGACCGCGGCCCCGCGGCCGGGCCCTGGCCGAGGAGGGGCGCAGCGCGCTGACGATCGCGCTGGGGCTGATCGTGGTGCTGCTGGTGTCCGGGGTGATCGAGGCGTTCGTCACGCCGTCGCCGCTGCCGTCGTGGGCGCGGATCGGCATCGGCGCGGTGGCCGAGGCGGCGTTCCTCAGCTACGTCATCCTGCTCGGCAGGCGCGCCGCGGCGGCCGGCCAGACCGCCGACATGGAGCACGCGCCGGATACCGCGCCGGTGGCCGGCTGACCAGTCACCGGCTGACCGTTCACCGGCTGACAAGTCACAGGCGGCCGGCCGCCTTGAGCTCCAGGTACGCGTCGGCCAGCGCGGCGGGCAGCCGGTCCGGCGGCGCGTCCACCACCTGCACGCCCTGCCGCCGCAGCAGCGCGGTGATCCGTTCCCGCTGGTCCAGCGCGGTCTCGGCCGCGGCCGCGCCGTAGACCTGGTCCGTGCCGTCCCGGCCGGCCGCCAGCTCGGCCAGCCGGGGATCGGACACCGCCGCGATCATGATCAGGTTCCGGGCCACCAGGGTGCCCAGCCGGGGCAGCAGGCCCTCCTCGATCACCACCGGGTTCAGGTCGGTGAGCAGCACGACCAGGCAGCGCCGGCGGGCCACGGTGAGCACCGCGCTGGCCAGTGCCGCGGTGTCGGTCTCGGACAGCTCGGCGTCTAGCGGGGCCAGCGCCGTGGTCACCGCGGCCAGCACGGACGACCGCGGCGCGCCGAGCACCCGGGCCCGCAGCCGCCGGTCGAACGCGATCAGGTCGACCTGGTCGCCGGCCCGGCTGGCCAGCGCGGTGAGCAGCAGGATCGCGTCCATCGAGGCGTCCAGCCGGGGAATGCCGGCCACCCGGCCCGCCGCGGTCCGGCCGGTGTCCAGCACGACCAGGATGCGGCGGTCCCGCTCCGGCCGCCAGGTGCGGACCATCACGTCGCCGCGGCGGGCCACCGCCCGCCAGTCGATGGACCGGACATCGTCGCCGAGCACGTACTCGCGCAGCGAGTCGAACTCGGTGCCCGGCCCGCGCAGCAGCGACCGGTGCTGTCCTTCGAGCTGGCGCAGCTGGGCCAGCTTCTCGCCCAGGTGGCGGCGGCTGCGGAACGGTGGCAGCACCCGGACCGACCAGGTCACCTCGTGGCGGCGCTGCCGGGCGGCCAGCCCGAGCGGCCCGAACGAGCGGACGATGACCATCGTGGACGTCTTGTCGCCGCGGCGGTCCGGGGTGAGCGTGCTGGTCACCGAGCCCTGCCCGCCGGCCGGGACGCGCAGCGCGGCCCGGCTGGGCACGGCGTGCGCGCTCGGCGGCCAGGCCGCCCGGAGCACGGCCCGCAGCGGGCGCCGGCCGGGGTTGTGCACCGTGACCGTGACAGCCGCCGTCTCGCCGAGCAGCACCCGGGTGTCGCCGGACCGGGTGATCCGCAGCCGCCGCAGGCCGGCCGCCAGCAGCAGGTCCGCGACGATGGCCGCGGCCAGCAGCAGGTTCACCACCAGCAGCGCAGCCACGCTACGGAACGCCAGTACCAGCAGCGCGCCGGTCAGCGCAGCCAGTGCCGTCCGCCCGGTCAGGGCCATGGCCGGGTTACCGGGGCACCGGCACGGACGCGAGCACCGACTCCAGCACGCCGTCCGGCGTCGCGCCTTCGAGCTCCGCCTCGGGCCGGAGCTGAATCCGGTGCCGCAGGGTGGGCCGGGCCAGCGCCTTCACGTCGTCCGGGGTGACGTAGTCGCGGCCCGCCAGCCAGGCCCAGGCCCGGCTGGTCGCCTGCAGCGCGGTCGCCCCGCGCGGGGACACGCCGAGCCGCAGGGCCGGGGACTGCCGGGTGGCCCGGCACAGGTCCACGATGTACCCGGCCACGTCGCCGGCCACCCGGACGTTGCGGACCGCGGCCGTGGCCGCGGCCAGCTCGGCCGGCCCGGCCACCGGCTTGATCCCGGTGGCGGCCAGGTCGCCCGGGTCGAAACCGGCCGCGTGCCGGGCCAGGATGCCGATCTCCTCGTCCCGGTCGGGCAGCCCGACCGACAGCTTGACCAGGAAGCGGTCCAGCTGAGCCTCGGGCAGCGGGTAGGTGCCCTCGTACTCGATGGGGTTCTGGGTCGCCGCCACCAGGAACGGCTCGGGCAGCGGCCGCGGCGTGCCCTCCACCGAGACCTGCCGCTCCTCCATCGCCTCCAGCAGCGCGGCCTGCGTCTTGGGCGGCGTCCGGTTGATCTCGTCGGCGAGCAGCAGGTTGGTGAACACCGGCCCCTCGCGGAACTGGAACAGCGCCGTCTTCGCGTCGTAGACCAGCGAGCCGGTGATGTCCCCGGGCATCAGGTCCGGGGTGAACTGGATCCGGGTGCTGCGCAGCGCCAGCGCGGCGGCCAGCGAGCGCACCAGCAGGGTCTTGGCCACCCCGGGCACGCCCTCGAGCAGCACATGACCCCGGCACAGCAGGCCGATGACCACGCCGGTCAGCACGGAGTCCTGGCCGACGATGGCCTTGCCGACCTCGGCGCGGACCGCTTCCAGCGCGCCGCGCACGGCATCCGGGCCGGCGCTGGCGGCGCCGTGGCCCGGGAAATCGGCCAGCCCGGCTGCGGGCGGGTGTTCGGCGGTCAATGCGTTCGTACCTCTTCCTCGACAGCATCGATATCACGGCCCAGCGCGACCAGCGCGGCATCGTCGCGCGGAACCGGCCCGAAAAGGACTTCCCGCAGTCTGGCCGGCTCGCGGCCGGTTCGCGCGGACACCGCGGCACACACCGCGTCCGGATCCGCGGTGGCGGGCAGCGCCAGCCGGGT
Organism: uncultured Actinomycetes bacterium; assembly: GCA_963814645.1. Classification (GTDB taxonomy): domain Bacteria; phylum Actinomycetota; class Actinomycetes; order Streptosporangiales; family Streptosporangiaceae; genus RYN-230. The sequence goes on from CAWFDX010000004.1 coordinate 251,909, forward strand.
GGTGATCCGGCGGATGGCCGCGGTGCGCAGCACGGCGGCGGCCCGGTCGCGGGAGTGCCGAGACCGGTACAGCCGGCCATGGCCTTCCACCGTTTCGGACGCGCGTACCACGACCGGGAGCGGCTCGGTGACCAGCGGGCCGAGCCGCCGCATCCGCCACAGCGCGGCCAGCGCGACGGCCAGGAACACCTGCAGGGTGACCAGGTAGGCCGGGCCGGGGATCTCCTGCAGCAGCGATTTGGCCGGCGCCGGGCTGGCCGCGCCGGGTACCGCTTGCGGGGTGGGCATCAGCCAGACGATCTGCCGGCTGCCCGCCAGCAGGTTCAGCGCCAGCGCCGCGTCACCGCGGCTGGCCAGGAGGGCATTGCTCAGCGGTGCCCCGCTGCCGAGCAGGGTGACCGACCGGCCCGCCGACTGGTAGCGCACCAGCGACGGGTGCCCGTCCACCCGGTAGCACTGCCAGGCGCCGGCCGCCGTGTCGCGCATCAGCACGCCACCCATGACGGCGTTCCCGGCGGCTTGTGCGGCCGGCAGCGGGCAGCCCGGGTCGGCGGCCTGCCCGGCCGCCGCGCCAGCCACCAGCGTGCCCGGGTACGCCGTAGGCCCGGCCGTGGCCGGCGCCGGGGGGAGCGCCGCCAGGGCGGCCAGGCTGCGGCTGTCCGGCTCCACCACCAGCAGGTTGGTGTGCAGCCTGACCAGGGTGGTGAGCTGGCCCGGGGTGAGCAGATACGGGCTGGTCAGCACCAGCCCGGGGTGGTGGCCGGCCGCGTCGCGCACCGCCTCCTGGGCGGCGGCGGCGCTGGTCACCGCCGTGACCGGCTGGCCGCGGCGGCCGAGGATCTGGGCCAGCGCGTGGGTGCCCTGGCCGGCCGGGCTGGCCGGGTTCAGGTAGCCGCCCGGCGACCGGGGCGGGGTGAGCAGCGCGACCAGGATCCCGCCGAGCAGCACCACACCGGCCACCGCGATGATGGCGCTGTTTGCTTTGCGCCTCCGGCGGCCCCACCCACCTCCCCATCCCCCTTCACTGCCTCCTTCCCTCGTCGCTCGGGGCGCTCGTTCCTCGCTTCCTCGCTCGTCAGTCGGGCCGACGCCAAGGCCAGCTGGCGTATTCATGCCGCATCGCTCGTGCTGGGCTCGGCCGGGCGGGCGGACTGGAGGCGGCTGTCCAGGGACTGCACCACGGCGTAGCCGTCGGCGGTGCCGGGGTGCTCGCCATAGCAGATGTCGTCGAACAGCTGGGCCGCGTCATGCAGCGCGGCCGCCTCAGCCGGCAGGGCCAGCCCGGCCTCGGCGGCGATCTCGTCCGCGGTCCGGCCCAGCCGGGGGCTGAGTACCCCGCGCTCTTCGAGCTGCCGGGCGATCCCCCGGACAGCTTCCAGGATCGCGGCCGCGTAGTCGCCCGCGCTGGCCAGCTGGGCCGCGCGCTGCCGGTGGTCGGCCGCGCTGAGCGGCTGGCCGCCGGCCGCCACCTGGCTGGCGTCGCGGTGCGCCCGGGCCAGTGGGCCCAGCCGGGCCAGTATCAGGGCGACGGCCACCGCGGCCAGCGCGGTCAGCGCGACCACCGACCACCAGCCGCCCGGGAACGACTTGCCCGCGCTGTACAGGTCGTTCAGCAGCCGGCTGATCGCGTCGAGCAGCCGCTGGGCCAGCGACTCGTGCCGGTGGTAGATGGCTTTGGACAGCTCGGTGCGGGCCAGCGTCTGGCCGGCCTGCCGGCTGACCAGCGTCTGGCCGGCCCGCCGGCTGACCAGCGTCCGGCCGGCCTGGCCGACCAGCGGAGCGCCACCGGCCGGCCGGAGCAGGCCCAGCCGGAGCAGGTCCAGCCGGGCCGGGTTCACCACGGCGGCGGGGCACCCGCGGCGGTCGGCGGCGCCGGCGGGGCCCCGGGCGGCGCGGCCGCGGCCGGCTGGCCGGGCCGGGGCGGCTGCCACGCGGCGGCGAAGTCACTGTCGGCCAGCGGCCCGTCGCCCGCCGCGGTGCGCAGCGCCAGGTCCAGCCCTTCCTTACGCATCCGCATGTCCACGTAGAGCAGCACGGTGACTGCCGCACTGATCGGCCGGGTCACCGTGCCGGCCGCGATCGTGCCGATCACGGCGATGACCGTGCCGGCCGAGAACCCGGTGGTGCCGCCGAACAGCGTGCTCAGGAACGTGAACGGGAGCTGCAGGATGGCGCTGGCCACCGCGACGATGAGGCCGGCCAGCAGCATGATGCCGAACACCCGCCAGAAGCTGCGCCGGACCAGCCGCCAGGACCTGGCCAGGGCCGCGCCGGGCCGCTCCCGTTCCAGCACGACCACGGGCGTCACCAGGCTGAACATGGTCGAGAACCAGATGCTGAGCACGACCGCCACGAAGAACCCGGGCACCCCGATGGCGGCGTAGATCACCGGCGGGGCGCCGGCCGCGAACCCCAACAGCAGGATGAGGCCGAGCACCAGCAGCGGGCTCAGCCCGGCCAGCACCACGAGCAGGGTGGCCAGCAGCACCCGGGGCAGCCGCGGTGCCGCGACCCGCCAGGCGTCCCCGGCGCTGATCCGCTGGCCGCTGACTTCCCGGGCGATGATCGGCGCGAGCAGCCCGGCCAGCACGGCCTGCACGATGATGGTCAGCAGCACGGTCACGCCCAGCACCGGCAGCGCTGCGGCGAAGATCTGGCCGAGCAGGTGCGCGGCCTGCTGTGAGGAGAGGTTCTGGCCCGGGCTGGGCAGGTTGATCAGGCTCACGGTGAGCGAGCTGGTGATGACCGCCGAGACCGTCATGATGATGGCGGCGATGCCCAGGGTGGCCTTGGGGTTGCGGCGGATGGTCGCGAACGAGCCGTCCAGGATCTCGCCCAGCCCGAGCGGGCGGAGCGGGATCACTCCGGGCTTCGGGGCGGAGTCGCCGTACCGGGGCCCCGGGCCTGGCGGTGGCGGCCCGTAGCCCGGCTGCCAGGGCTCCGGATAGCCGTACCCGGGCTGCCCGTGTCCAGGCTGCCCGTGTCCAGGCTGGCCATATCCGGGCTGGGTGTATCCAAGCTGGCCAGGTGCGGGCGGAGCGCTGCCCGGCGGTGGTGGTGGCGGGCTGGCCGCGCCGAGGTCGGCGGGCGGGAACCATGGCTGCGGCTGCGCTGGTGGCCCGTCCCCTGGCGTGTCCGACGACGGACTGTCTGTCATGGTTCTCCCTCGCGGCGCTGTCGCCGCGGCTGCCTGCGCGGCGCCTCGCCGCCGGACTGCTCGCTGCTGGGCGGGCGCCCCCTCGCCCTGCTGGCGCCCATACTCGCACGAAGCAGGCTGGGCATGAAGCCACGGTGCCGGAACAGCGGGCCACGCCCGCCGTGCGGGGGCGCGGTCAACCCGCGGGCCCGGCCGGGGGCAGACTCAGCCTATGGAGCTGCCCACGCTGCGCTGGCTCGGCGGCGACCAGGGCCCGGCTATCGCGTTGCTCGACCAGACCCGGCTGCCGGCCGAGGAGAACGTGGTCACCTGCGTCAGCGTCGCCGAGCTGATCGACGCGATTCGCCGCCTGGTCATCCGCGGCGCCCCGGCGCTGGGCCTGGCCGGCGCGTTCGGCGTGGCGCTGGCCGCGTACCGGGGCGAGGACGTGGCGGCCGCGGCCCGCGCGCTGGCCGCGGCCCGCCCGACCGCGGTCAACCTGGCCTGGGGTACCGGCCGTGCCCTCGCTGCCTACCAGGCCGCCCAGCAGGCCGGAGGCCCCGATATCGAACGCCAGTGCGCGGCGGCGGCCCTCGCCACGGCCGAGGTCATCGCGGCTGATGAAGCCGCGGCCAGCGCGGCGATGGCCCGGCACGGGCTGCCGCTGATCCCGGCGGGTGGCCGGGTGCTGACGCACTGCAATACCGGCGCGCTGGTGTCCTCCGGCGAGGGCACCGCGTTCGCGGTGATCCTGGCCGCGCACCGCGCGGGCCGGCTGGCCAAGCTGTGGGTGGACGAGACCCGCCCGCTGTTGCAGGGTGCCCGGCTCACCGCCTGGGAGGCCCGGCGGGCCGGCATGGACTACGCGGTGCTGCCCGACGCGGCCGCGGCCGGGCTGCTGGCCAGCGGCGCGGTCGACGTGGTGCTGACCGGCGCGGACCGGATCGCCGCCGACGGCAGCGTGGCCAACAAGGTCGGCACCTACGGCCTGGCCGTGCTGGCCCGGCACCATGCGGTGCCGTTCGTGGTGGTGGCCCCGGTGTCCACCATCGACTTCGGCACCGCCGACGGCAGCGGCATCGTGGTCGAGCACCGCCCGGCCGGCGAGGTGACCACGCTGGCCGGCCAGCCCATCGCACCGGCCGGCAGCCCGGGGTACAACCCGGCGTTCGATGTCACTCCGAGTGGTCTGATCACAGCTCTGGTGACAGAGCGTGGTATTGCACAGCCGGTGAACAGCGGTACCCTGCGTGTGCTGGGCGATCTCCCCGTCCAGCCGAAAAGTGCCGTCCCTGACGTTTCCGTGGAACTATGAGGCCCATGAAAGGTCGTGTGCTCGTCGTCGATGACGACGCTGCCCTGTCCGAGATGCTCGGCATCATGCTCCGCGGCGAGGGCTTCGAGCCCACTTTCGTCGCCGACGGGGACAAGGCCATCGAGGTATTCCGGGATACCCATCCCGACCTGGTCCTGCTCGACCTGATGCTGCCGGGTGCGGACGGTATTGACGTGTGCCGCCAGATCCGCACCGAATCTGGTGTGCCTATCGTCATGCTCACCGCGAAGAGCGACACCGTGGACGTGGTGCTGGGGCTGGAGTCCGGGGCAGACGACTACATCGTCAAGCCGTTCAAGTCCAAGGAACTGATCGCCCGGGTCCGGGCCAGGCTGCGCCGCACCGACGACCCCGCGCCGGAGATGCTGCAGATCGTGGACGTCGAGATCGACGTGGCCGGGCATTCGGTGAAGCGCAACGGCCGGCCGGTCAGCCTCACCCCACTGGAATTCGACCTGCTGGTCGCGCTGGCCCGCAAGCCGCGCCAGGTGTTCACCCGGGAGGTGCTGCTGGAGCAGGTCTGGGGCTACCGGCACGCCGCGGATACCCGGCTGGTCAACGTGCACGTGCAGCGGCTCCGCGCGAAGATCGAGAAGGACCCGGAGCACCCGGAGATCGTGGTAACGGTACGCGGCGTGGGCTACAAGGCAGGACCTGCCTGATCAGGGGCGCCCTGCCGGGACCCGGCAGGTTCCCCAGCAGCCTGGAGAAAGGCCAATGGAGGGGGTAGCGAGCAGCAGCGAGGCGGGGCGAGGCCCGCGGCAGGACTCGCCGGCCGCTAGCTCCCGGCTGACCCTGCTGGTGCGGCGGGCGGCCCGGCGGCTGCCACCGCAGACCCGCCCGGCCCTCCGCGCCGCGCAGCGCCGGGCCCGGCTCCTGGCCAGCCGGCTGCGCCGCCGCTGGCACCGCTCGCTGCAGCTCCGGGTGGTCGCCACCACCCTGGTCATCTGCGTGGTGGTGGCCACCGTGCTCGGCTTCTTCCTGGTCCAGCAGATCGCCAGCGGCCTGCTGAACAGCACCCGGACAGCGGCCGCGCACCAGATCAGCGAGGGCCTGAGCACGGCCAAGAACGACGCGGACCTGGAGGGCACGGCCGAGCGACCAGCAGAAGGCACTGCCCCAGCTGGCCGCCGATCTGCAGGCTCTGAGCGGGCCGGGTGACACGTTCGACGTGGTGGTCCTGGCCCAGGCATCGGACACCTCCGCATTCGCTGGTGTTTACGGCAACCGGTATCTCAACCAGGACAGCCTGCCCAAGAAGCTGATCGCCAGCGTGACCCAGGAGCAGCAGAAGGGCCGCACCGACGACCTGGTGTCCACCCCGACGCAGATGAGCTACCTGAACGGGCGGCCGTCGGTTCCCGGGCTGGCCATCGGCGGCGTGATCAGCCCACGTGCCCAGCTGTACTACCTGTTCCCGATGGAACAGCAGCAGCAGACGCTGGCCCTGGTGCAGCGGGCCATGCTCGGTGGCGGGCTGGCCCTGGTCGTGCTGCTGGTCGGCATCGTCTCGCTGGTCACCCGGTGGGTGGTCGTGCCGATCCGGGAAGCGGCCGAGGCGGCCAAGCGGCTGTCCGCTGGCCAGCTGGAGCAGCGGATGCCGGTCCGGGGCACCGACGACCTGGCCGCCCTGGCCAGGTCGTTCAATGACATGGCGGCCAGCCTGCAGGAGAAGCTGCACGAGCTGGAGGAGCTGTCCAAGGTGCAGCGGCAGTTCGTCTCCGACGTGTCGCACGAGCTGCGCACCCCGCTGACCACGATCCGGATCGCGGCGGACGTGCTGTTCGCGGCCCGCGACGACCTGCTGCCGGCCGCGGCCCGGTCGGCGGAACTGCTCGAGGGCCAGCTGGAGCGGTTCGAGTCGCTGCTCGCCGACCTGCTGGAGATCAGCCGGTACGACGCCAACGCGGCCACCCTGGACGCCGAGTCGGCCGACGTGTGCGACCTGGTCCGGCGGGCCGCGGCCGACGCCGAGCAACTGGCCGCGCGGCGCGGCACCCGGATCGACTTCCGGCTGCCCGCCGAGCCGTGCGTGGCCGAGGTGGACCGCCGCCGCGTCGAGCGGATCCTGCGCAACCTGCTGGACAACGCGGTGGAGCACGGCGAGGGCCGGGACGTAGTGGTCACCGTGGCCGGGGACCGGGACTCGGTCGCCATCGCGGTCCGGGACCGCGGCTGCGGCTTCGCGCCGGACGAGGCGCAGCTCGTGTTCGACCGGTTCTGGCGAGCCGACCCGGCGCGGGCCCGGACGACCGGCGGCACCGGGCTCGGCCTGGCCATCGCGCTGGAGGATGCCCGGCTGCATAACGGCTGGCTGCAGGCCTGGGGGCAGCATGGCAAGGGCTCGGTGTTCCGGCTCACCGTGCCCCGGGTCTGCGGGCAGCAGCTGATCGGCTCGCCGCTGCCGCTCGGCCCGGACGAGGCGGAGCCCGGCCCCGAGCTGATCCGCTCGCCGCTGCTGCTGCGGCTGGACGAGGTCGTCGAGACGGGCCCGCCCGGCTCCGGATTCGCCGCCACCGACCCGGACGGGCCGGCCCGCGGTGGGCCGGCCAGTGGCTGACCGGCGCCCGCGGCTGCGCTGGCTGGTGGTCGCGCTGGCTGCGCTGGCCACCGTGGCGGGCTGCGCGGAGGTGCCGGTCAGCGGGCCGCTGCAGTCCACCAAGCTGCCGGCCGCCGTGGGCGGCCAGCAGCAGGGCACGCTGTGCTGCGCGCAGATCATGGGGCCGCCCAGGCCGGGCTGGAGCCCGTCCCTGATCGTGCAGAACTTCATCCTGGCCAGCGCGGATTTCGCTGACCACCACGCAATCGCCCGGCAGTACCTGACCGCGGATGCGAGCTCGTCCTGGCGGCCCGGGCCGGGACCGGCCGTCACCGTGATCGCCGGGCCCCCGAACGCGTCGGTGGAGCTGCCCCCGCAGCTGAACTCGCCGAAGTCCGAGACCGTCGAGATCACCGCCAAGGAACTGGGTGCGGTCAACGCGACCGGCCAGTACATCCCGGCCCCGGACGGGCAGAAACCGCTGACCCAGCATTTCGGCCTGAAGCTGGTGGGCCACCAATGGCGGATCGACGGCCTGCCCGGCAGCGGCCAGGTGTCCCGGGAGCTGCTGCTCAGCAAGGACTTCTTCCAGCTCGCCTACCAGCCGCGGAACCTGTACTACTTCGACCCGGCCTACAAGAACCTGGTGCCGGATCCGGTGTTCCTGCCGATCAACACGGCCGACCCGGCCACCGTGCTGGTCAACGCGCTGCTGGCCGAGCCGCAGGGCTGGCTGGAGGGCGCCGCGTACTCGGCGTTCCCGGCGGGCAGCCGCTCGGTCCGGGTGCAGATCCCGCCGGGCAGCAAGACCGCCATCGTGGACTTGAGCATGCCCAAGACGGCCGCGACCCGGTCGGCCCTGGCCGAGATGTCCGCGCAGCTGGTCTGGACGCTGACCAGCACCTCGTACGGGTCGCACACCATCCAGGCGGTGAAGCTTGAAGTCAACGGCCGGGCCTGGACGCCCCCGGGTAGCGGCAGCGCGGTGCAGGACCGGACCGACTACCCGCAGCCGTGCCTGCAGCCGACGTCCGGGCACCAGAGCGTCTACTTCCTGACCGCGGGCGGCACGGCCCGGGTACTGCCGAGCGGCAGCCGCACCAGCCAGGCCGTGCCCGGCCAGGCCGGCACCGGCCAGGTCCCGCTCAGCAGCATCGCTGTCTCGCCGGACCAGCACTACCTGGCCGGGACCGGCCCGTTGGCGGGCGGCACCGTGTACGTCAGCGACCTGGCCGCCGCCGCGCAGCCGCACGCCAGCCAGTCCGCGCGGGCGCTGCACGTGCGGATCACCGGCATGAAGGTCAGCGCGGCCAGCTGGGACCAGCAGGACAACCTGTGGGTGGCGGGCAGCATCCACGGCCGGCTGGCGGTGCGGGTGCTGCCGGGCAGCAGCGGCCCGCCGGACGTGGTGACGCTGCCGCCCGGCATCCAGCAGATCACCGCGTTCCGGGTCGCCCCGGACGGGGTGCGGGTCGCACTGATCGTGTCCACCCGGGCCGGCCCGCGCGTGCTGCTGGCCGCCGTGGTGCACAGCGGGGACCAGGTGACCCTGGCCAGCGCCGGGCAGCTGGGCGCCGACCTGGCCCAGCCGACGTCGCTGAGCTGGTACGACGCCGACCACCTGCTGGTCCTGGATCAGGCGGACGTCGGGCCGCAGCTGTTCGAGGTGCCGGTCAACGGCGACCGGTCCACGTTCCAGAGCATCGAGCCGGGGATGATCTCGATCACTGCGGCCGGCCCGCAGAACGACCTGTTCGCCAGCTTGTCAGACCGGTCAGCTGGTCCGGTCGGTCGGCCTCGGCGAGCTGTGGCGCCCGCCGCTGGCCGGCCGGGACGCCACCTACCCGGGCTAGACCGGCCACGCTTTCCGCCAGGCTGTCGCGGTTCCTCCCGGTGTGGTATCTGCCCAGGTGCCGGGACGTGGGCAAGAAGACAGTCCGGGCTCCTGACAACCTGCCCCGGGCAGGCTAGCGTCGTCATATGGCACCCGTCCGGGTCCGTGGTTGCGCCGTGCGGGGTACCCCGGCAGCGGGGTGCCCGGCCTGGCAAGCCGATGCCAGCCGCAGGCGAAACGGCCCACGTAAGGCGACTTGTCGTTGACCGATCACGGTGCGGCTTAGAGGTAAGTCCTGCCCCGCCGGGGGATCAGATGTCCCCCGGACCGGGAGAAGGGCCTTCGTGGCAACAGGCCCGCGAATCCCTCAGCAGGCGGATGTGGGGACGAAGACCAGGTCGGCCGGGCGGGTGCCACCCACACAGAGGGTCGAAGGGGGTATCCCACGTGGACATCATCTTCAGAGGTCGGCGGACCGGTGTACCGGAGCGCTTCCGTGACTACGCGACGGCCAAGCTTGGCAAGATCGTGAAGCTCGACCAGAAGACGATAAGCATCGATGTGGAAATCACCCTGGAGCGCAACCCGCGCCAGTCGGCGCAGCGGGAACGGGTCGAGCTGACCGTGTACTCGCGCGGGCCGGTGATCCGCGCGGAAGCGGCCGCCGACGACCGCTTCCAGGCGCTCGACAAGGCGGCGGCCAAGCTGGAGACGCACATGCGGCGGGCCTCTGACCGGCGCAAGCCGCGCAAGCCCGCGCACGGTGTGCCCGCCGACCCGGCCCTGGACGGCGCGGCGGACGGCTGCCCCGGCGCCGGCCCTGGCGGACGTGACACCGCAGCCTGGACGACTGGCCCGACACCGAAGTACAGCTCGACGGCGTGGTGCCGATCCCGATGGAAGGAGACGGCCCGCTGGTCGTGCGGGAGAAGTTCCACAACGCGACGCCGATGACCATCGACCGGGCGCTGCACGAGATGGAACTGGTGGGGCACGACTTCTTCCTGTTCCGGGACGAGACCAGCCGGCTGCCGAGCGTGGTCTACCGGCGGCGGGGTTACGACTACGGGGTCATCCGCCTGGTGGAGGAGGTGCCACGGCAGCCGTCCCGCTCCCGGGTCGGCGCTCACCAGCGAGTAGGGGAGAATCGAGTCACCCGGTAGGCGATATCCGGTCCCCGGACCGTGCGGGCCGCACGGTCACCGGCGCCCCCGGTTTGCGCGGCTGCCCCCGCTGCGCCAGAGTTTGAGCACTGTTCGCGGCGGGTGGCATCCGCGCCGGCAGTGCACGCAGGGTCAATAGGAGGTGCCATGCGCGGAGATCCCGCGGTGTCCGCAGATCCCGGTGCGGCTTCGGGGTCGGTGGATTCCCCCGCGTCCGATCCGATCCGCGCCCTCATCGTGGATGATCACGCTTTGTTCCGCCGTGGGCTGGAGATGGTGCTGGCCGCCGAGGACGACATCGAACTGGTCGGCGAGGCGAGCGACGGCACGGAAGCGGTGCAGAAGGCCGGTGAGTCCCTGCCCGACGTGGTCCTGATGGACATCCGGATGCCCAAGTCCAGCGGCATCGAGGCGTGCCGGGCGATGAAGGAAGTGGCACCCAGCTCGAAGATCGTCATGCTGACGATCAGCGACGAGGAGGAGGACCTCTTCGAGGCGATCCGCGCCGGGGCCAGCGGTTACCTGCTCAAGGACATCCCGCTGGACGAGGTGGCGGACGTGGTCCGCGCGGTGCACGGCGGGCAGTCGCTGATCAACCCGTCGATGGCGGCCAAGCTGCTCACCGAGTTCGCCGCACTGAACAAGCGGGACCAGGAGGAGCGCGCCGAGCAGGTGCCGCCGCCCAAGCTCACCGACCGGGAGATGCAGGTACTCAAGCTGGTCGCCAAGGGGATGAACAACCGGGACATCGCCAAGGAGCTGTTCATCTCGGAGAACACGGTCAAGAACCACGTCCGCAACATCCTGGAGAAGCTGCAGATCCACTCGCGGATGGAAGCGGTCATGATCGCGGTCCGGGAAAAGCTCATCGAGTTCAGCTGATCGGGTTCGGCTAGCTGAGCGCGGCCAGCTCACCACCCAGCCGCTCGGCCAGGTTCGGCGGGCTGACCTGGCGCAGCTCGACCGCGGAGCAGCCCACCCAGCTGGCCGCCTCGCGCAGCGCCTGGGCCATCGGCCGGGCCGCGGCCCCGGAGTCCAGGGACAGCTGCCGGGCGACCAGCGTCTGGCCCTGGCGGACCGGGTCGACCCGGCCGAGCAGCCGGCCCCGGGCCAGCAGCGGCATCGCGTAGTACCCGTGCACCCGCTTGGCCCTGGGCACATAGGCCTCCAGGCTGTGCTCGAAGCCGAACATCCGCCGGGTCCGCTTGCGGTCCCACAGCAGCGAGTCGAACGGCGAGAGCAGGGTCACCCGGTGCCGCCCGCGTGGCGGCGCCGCCAGCGCGGCCGGGTCGGCCCAGCCGGGCACCGGCTTGCCCGCCACCTCGACGGTGACCGGGGTCAGCCCGGCGGCCAGCGCGGAATCGGCGGCCAGCTCCGCGTGCCCGGCCTTGCCGTCGGTCAGCTCGCGCAGCCGGTGATAGTCGATCAGGTCGGCCCGGGTGACCACGCCGAGCGCACGGCCGGCCACCCCGGCCAGGTGGGCCAGGCACTGCGCGTCGGTCTTCTCGCTGTCCAGCAGCTCGTCTGGGAGCACCCGCCCGGGCAGGTCATACACCCGGCGCCAGCCGTCCCGGCGGACGCAGACGACCTGGCCCACGTCCAGCAGCCACTCGACGGCGATCTTCGTGTCCGACCAGTCCCACCACGGGCCGCCGGCCTTGGCCCCGCCCAGCTGCGTCGCGTTCAGCGGGCCGTCCGCGCGCAGCCGGGCCAGCACCTCGGCGCAGGTCCGCTCGTGGCTCTGGTGCCAGCGGCGGCCCCGGGCGCGCAGCGCCCGGCGCCGGAACGCATACCACGGCCACTCCTCGACCGGCAGCACGCACGCCGCGTGCGACCAGTACTCGAACGCGGCCGGGCGGCCTGGACTCCAGTAGGCCCGCTCGATCCGCTGCCGCGGCACCGGGCCGAGCCGGGCGTACGCGACCAGCTCATGCGACCGGGCCAGCACGCTGATCGTGTCCAGCTGAACCGCGCCGACCCGGCGCAGCATGGCCGGCACGCCGCCGCGGCGGCCATCCGCGCCGAGAAAGCCCTGGGCACGCAGCGTGATCAGCCGGGCCTCGTCGGCCGACAGGGACAGCTCAGGCGCCGGGTGCGCCGTGCTCGGCTGGACTGTGCTCACCACAAAACGGGGAGCCTAGCCGGGGACACCGACAAAACCGGTGGCTACCGGCCGTTAATACTCAGGCGGCTTAATACCAGTCTTCGAAGATGTTGGTGGACAGCGCGATCAGGCCGCCGACCACGACCAGCCCGATCGCCGCCCAGAACAGCCACCAGGTCGGCCCGAAGATGAGCGCCGCGCCGCCGACCACGAAGCCGACCATGATGATGCTGACCGCCACCCAGGACACTGGGCGGCCGTGGAACGCCTCGTAATGCCCGGGCTGAGCACCGGCCTCGGCGACCGTGCCGCCCATCGTCGTCCCGGTGAGCGCGCCGTCGTCCGGCTGGGCACCGGACTTGAAGTCCGTTCCCACCTGGTCCGCCATGGGCGCTGCTCCTCTCGTCTTCCGCTGGCCGCAGTATCCCACGCCCGGTGGCCCGGCCGCGCGGCCCGCGCTTTCCCCATATTGTGGCGGAACCGCCACGCGCCCGGCGCCCGGCCCCCTGGAATACCGGGATTGGCTCGTTCCGGCTGGGCAACGATCCGGTCCGGGTCGACGCGTGCGGCTCGGTTTCGCTGCCGGTCTCGCCTACCATGACAGTGACGATGAGGCGCCGGCGGGTGCCCGCCATCTTCGCGAGGAGCGCGACAAGAAGTGCCAGCCATCATTGACAATGTCCTGCGTGCCGGTGAGGGCAAGACCCTGCGCCGGCTCAAGCGGATTGCGGAACAGGTCAACTCGATCGAGGAAGACTTCGCCGCGCTGAGCGACGCGGAACTGCGGGCGCTGACCGACGAGTTCCGGCAGCGGTACGCGGACGGCGAGTCCCTGGACGAGCTGCTGCCCGAGGCGTTCGCGACAGTCCGTGAGGCGGCCCGGCGCACGCTGGGCCAGCGGCACTTCGACGTGCAGCTGATGGGCGGCGGTGCGCTGCACATGGGCAACATCGCCGAAATGAAGACCGGTGAGGGCAAGACGCTGACCTCGGTGCTGCCGGCCTACCTCAACGCGCTCACCGGCAACGGCGTGCACGTCGTGACCGTCAACGACTACCTGGCCAAGCGCGACTCGGAGTGGATGGGCCGGGTGCACCACTTCCTCGGCCTGGAGGTCGGGGTCATCCTGGCCCAGATGCCGCCGGAGGAGCGCCGCAAGGCGTACGAGGCCGACATCACCTACGGCACCAACAACGAGTTCGGCTTCGACTACCTGCGCGACAACATGGCCTGGAGCCTGGAGGAGTGCGTCCAGCGCGGGCACCACTTCGCCATCGTGGACGAGGTCGACTCGATCCTGATCGACGAGGCCAGGACGCCGCTGATCATCAGCGGCCCGGCCGAGCAGAGCGCCCGCTGGTACACCGAGTTCGCCAAGATCGCGCCCCGGCTGCGCCGCGGCGAGGACGGCGAGGGTGACTACGAGGTCGACGAGAAGAAGAAGACCGTCGGCATCCTCGAGACCGGGGTGGAGAAGGTCGAGGACTGGCTCGGCATCGACAACCTCTATGACCCGGTCAACACGCCGCTGGTCAGCTTCCTGAACAACGCCATCAAGGCCAAGGAGCTGTACAAGAAGGACAAGGACTACGTCGTGGTCAACGGCGAGGTCCTGATCGTGGACGAGTTCACCGGCCGGATGCTGTACGGCCGCCGGTACAACGAGGGCATGCACCAGGCCATCGAGGCCAAGGAAGGCGTGCAGATCCAGAACGAGAACCAGACGCTGGCCACGATCACCCTGCAGAACTACTTCCGGCTCTACGACAAGCTGTCCGGGATGACCGGCACGGCGATGACCGAGGCCAACGAGTTCAGCCAGATCTACAAGCTCGGCGTGGTGCCGATCCCGACCAACATGCCGATGATCCGCGATGACCAGGCGGACGTCGTCTACCAGACGGTGGCGGCCAAGTTCGAGGCGGTCGTCGAGGACATCAAGGAGCGGCACGAGGCCGGCCAGCCGGTCCTCGTCGGCACCGCCAGCGTGGAGAAGTCCGAGATGCTGTCCGTGCTGCTCAAGCGGAGCGGCGTGCCGCACGAGGTGCTGAACGCGAAGTACCACGAGCGGGAGGCGGCCATCATCGCGCAGGCCGGGCGCAAGGGCGCGGTGACGGTGGCCACCAACATGGCCGGCCGCGGCACCGACATCATGCTCGGCGGCAACCCCGACTTCATCGCCGACATCCAGCTGCACCAGCGCGGGCTGTCCCCGGTGGACACGCCGGAGGACTACGAGGCCGCCTGGTCCGAGGCGGTGGACAAGGCCAAGGCCGCGGTGGCTGAGGAGCACGAGGAAGTGGTGGCCGCGGGCGGCCTCTATGTGCTGGGCACCGAGCGGCACGAGTCGCGCCGGATCGACCACCAGCTGCGCGGCCGGTCCGGCCGGCAGGGTGACCCCGGGCTGTCCAGGTTCTACCTGTCGCTGGAAGACGACCTGATGCGGATGTTCAACGCGGACAAGGTCGCGCACTTCATGGAGTGGCTGAAGACGCCGCCGGACGTGCCGATCGAGTCCAAGGCGGTGACCCGGTCCATCCGGTCCGCGCAGACCCAGGTCGAGCAGCAGAACTTCGAGATCCGCAAGGACGTGCTCAAGTACGACGACGTGCTCAACCGGCAGCGCAAGGTCATCTACGGCGAACGGCGCCGGGTGCTGGAGGGCGCGGACCTGCACGAGCAGATCCGGGAGATGATCGACGAGGTCATCGAGGGCTACGTCAACGGGGCGACCAGCGAGGGCTTCGCCGAGGAGTGGGACCTGAGCCAGCTGTGGACGGCGCTGCGCGCGCTGTACCACCCCGCGCTGACCGCCGACGAGGTGGTCGAGGAGGCCGGCGGCGAGCAGTCCGGGCTGTCCCAGGAGTTCCTGGTCGAGACGCTCCGCGCGGACGCGCAGCAGGCCTACGACAAGCGCGAGGAGGAGCTGACTCCGGAGATCATGCGCGAGCTGGAGCGCCGGGTCGTGCTCTCCGTGCTGGACCGCAAGTGGCGTGAGCACCTCTACGAGATGGACTACCTGCGCGAGGGCATCGGCCTGCGGGCCTGGGCGCAGCGTGACCCGCTGGTGGAATACCAGCGTGAGGGCTACGACATGTTCGGCGCCATGATGGACGGCATCAAGGAGGAGTCGGTCGGCAACCTGTTCAACCTCCAGGTCGAGGTGCAGGAGAACCCGATCGTCGAGGAGGCCGCCGACGGCGCGGCTGCCATCGCCCCTGCCCCCACCGGCGCGCATGCCAAGCCGGGCGGGCCGGGCGGCGCGCACGCCAAGCCCGCCACGGACGGCAATGGCCAGGCCGCGGCCCAGCCAGCGCCCGGTCAGGCAGCACGAGCGCAGCAGGCCCAGCCAGGCCGGTCGCGGCGGTCCCGGTCCGCGGCCCGTGGCCAGGCCGCCGGCGCGCCGCAGGCGGCCGGGTCCGCCAGCCCGCAAGACGATGGGCCGGTCGTGGCGCCCGGGCTGCAGCGCCCGAAGCGGCCCGGCCAGCTGCAGTACACCGCGCCGTCCGCGGACGGCCCGGGCCAGGTGGAGCAGCGAGCCGACAAGTCCGCTTCCGGCGACGCGTTCAGCCGGGTCGGCCGCAACGACATGTGCCCCTGCGGTTCCGGCCGGAAGTACAAGCGCTGCCACGGAGACCCGCGCAACCGCGCCAACGGCTGAGCCCAGCGCGGCCGGGTTAAGCCGCCTCGACCTGAGTGCACAGCCACCGGCCCGGGCGGGTCGGGCGGCCCAGTGACGCGGGCCGGGCCGCGGTGTGCTCCAGGCGGACGGCGAGCGCCCTGATCTGCGGGCCGACGCTGAGCAGCACGGTCATCTCGATCACGTCCGCGGCCGGATGCCGGGCCACCACCCGGCGCAGCTGGGCCGGCTGGCCGGCGGTGAGCAGTGGCCCCATCCGCTGGATCCTGGACCTGGCCCGCTCGGTGGTCCAGCTGGTCAGCTGCCGGGGCGGCCGGGCGCCGGCCAGCGTCTCGACCAGGACCCGGGCGAACTGGCCGGTCAGCGCCGGCTCGCCACCTCCCGCGCCGCCCTGCGGCCGCCCGCCTATGGGCCGGCCGGCGGCCGGCTGCCGCGGCGCGCCGCTGGCCGGCCGCCAGCCCGGCTGGGCTGAACCATCTGGCTGAGCTGAACTGGCCGCCGCGGCTAACTCGTCGTCGTACGGCGGGGCGGAGTCGGGCACGGTATGCAGCTGCACCGCGGCCGGGTCGGGCAGCGGCGGCCCGCCCACCTTGGGGCACGGCTTCCGTACCGGCCGGCGGCCACGAGACTGGCCGCTGGGCGGTCCTGCGGGCGGAGTGGGCATGGAAACCTCCTGGCGGTTAGCGGCGAGGTGCGAGCCCGGCGCAGGGCCGGGGAAGGGCGCTGCGCCGTACCCCGATTTGTACCGCCGGGCAGTGACATTTCCGGCTAGTCCCGGCGGGTCCTTCCGTGGCCCCGGATCGTGCGCCGTCATGGTCTGCGGCGCCAGGCGAGGGTGGGGAATGTGGCCTGGCCGGACTCGGTTGACTGTGAAGCCGGGTCAATATGCCAGGCCTGGACCTGCCATCTTTGGAGAGTTGCCTTGTCGCTGCCACCGCTGGTCGAACCGGCTGCCGAGCTGTCCGTGGACGAAGTCCGCCGCTACTCGCGCCATCTGATCATCCCGGACGTCGGGATGACCGGGCAGAAGCGGCTGAAGAACGCCAAAGTGCTCGTGGTGGGCGCGGGCGGCCTTGGCTCTCCTGCTCTGCTCTACCTGGCCGCGGCCGGTGTAGGCACCCTGGGCATCGTTGACTTCGACGTGGTCGACGAGTCCAACCTGCAGCGGCAGATCATCCATGGCCAGTCCGACGTGGGCCGCCCCAAGGCCGAGTCGGCCCGGGACAGCATCCGCGAGATCAACCCGTACGTGAACGTGATCGTGCACGAGGAGCGCCTCGACTCCGACAACGCGCTGGAGGTCTTCGCCGGCTACGACCTGATCGTGGACGGCACGGACAACTTCGCTACCCGCTACCTGGTGAACGACGCGTGCGTGCTGCTAGGCAAGCCGTACGTGTGGGGCTCCATCTACCGCTTCGACGGCCAGGCCAGCGTGTTCTGGGCCGAGTACGGCCCGTGCTACCGGTGCCTGTACCCGGAGCCGCCGCCGCCCGGCATGGTGCCGTCCTGCGCCGAGGGTGGCGTGCTCGGCGTGCTCTGCGCGTCCATCGGCTCGATCCAGGTCAACGAGGCCATCAAGGTGATCGCCGGGATCGGCGAGCCGCTGGCCGGCCGGCTGATGATCTACGACGCGCTGGAGATGACCTACCGCTCGGTCAAGGTCAGGAAAGACCCCGAGTGCCCGGTCTGCGGCAAGAACCCGACGATCACCGAGCTGATCGACTACGAGGCGTTCTGCGGCGCGGTGTCCGAGGAGGCCCAGGAGGCCGCGGCCGGCTCGACGATCAGCGCACAGCAGCTCAAGGAGATGCTGGACGGCGACGAGAAGATCTTCCTGGTGGATGTGCGTGAGCCGAACGAGTACGAGATCGTCTCGATCCCCGGCGCCACGCTGATCCCCAAGGGAGAGTTCCTCTCCGGCGCCGCGCTGGAGCGGCTGCCGCAGGACCGGCGGGTCGTGCTGCACTGCAAGTCCGGGGCGCGCTCCGCGGAGTGCCTGGCCGTCGTGAAGAATGCCGGTTTCTCCGACGCGGTGCACGTCGGCGGCGGTGTGCTGGCCTGGATCAGCCAGATCGACCCGTCGCTGCCGA
This sequence comes from uncultured Actinomycetes bacterium, assembly GCA_963814645.1. Taxonomy (GTDB): domain Bacteria; phylum Actinomycetota; class Actinomycetes; order Streptosporangiales; family Streptosporangiaceae; genus RYN-230. Next base: position 269,754 of record CAWFDX010000004.1, read on the forward strand.
CCTACTGACGGGCCGGCGCTCCGGCCTGGCGTTATCGGGTCAACCTCGCGGTGCGCCCGGTGCCGGGCGGGCCGTCGCCGTACCATGCCGGTGTGGCAATGCGTCCGGGAAGTCTGGGTGATGGCGACTACCCGGCGCCGGACGAGGACCTCGCGGCCACGCACCCGCTCGGCTGGGCCAGAGCGGTGGCCAGCCCGCCCCGCCCCGCGTACCCGCCCGCCCGTGTCCAGCCACCCCGCCGAGGCCGGTGGCGCTACCGGGTGCTGCTGGCCGGGCTGATCGCGGCGCTGACCGGCCTGACCATCTCACTGGTGGCCATCGCCGTGCACCTGCTGCCCCGGACGTTCAGCACGGCCCAGCAGCAGCAGATCATCGGCTGGGAGATGGGCAAGCGCTGGCGCACCTGGCCCGCCGGCCGGATCTTCCCGGCCAGCATCCCGTATCAGCTGCCCGCGGCCGCCCTGGACAGCGGCACCATGGTGCGGCTGGACGCGCGCCGGGTCGGCATCGCCCCGCAGGCGTCCTGCCGGGCGGCCACCGACCCGGCCGCGGCGCGGGTGCTGGCCCGGCACGGCTGCCAGGCCCTGCTCCGGGCCACCTATCAGGACTCCACCGGCACGTTCGCGGTCACCGTGGGGATCGCCGTGCTGCCCACCCTGAGCCAGGCCAGCAGCTCCGGGCACCAGTTGCCGGAAGGCAGCAGGGTGCGCGCGGTCCGGTTCGCCCATACCCTGGTGGCCGGCTTTGGTGACGCGGCGCGCCAGCTCTCCTCGGCCACCGCGGCCGGGCCGTACCTGATCATGTCCACGGTCGGCTACGCGGATGGCCGGCACCATGTCCGCGAGTCCGCCGATCCGTACGACAAGGACGAGATGCTGAGCGTGGCCAACGGGATATCGGCCTGGATCAGCGCCCGCATCGGCGCCGTTCCGCCGGCCCCGCACTGCCCAGGCGGGCCAGCATGCTAGTTAACGCCAGTGCCCGCCGGGTCGGGGTTGGCCTGCTCGCGGCCGTCCTGACGGCCTGGTGCGCGGCGCTGGCCGCCGTCCCGGCCAGCGCGGACACCGTGCGCAACGCGCAGCTGTGGGTGCTCAACGCGGTCAGCGCGCCGCAGGCGTGGCAGCTGACCGAGGGCCAGGGCACGACCGTGGCGGTGATCGACAGCGGCGTCAACCCGAACGTGTCCGACCTGGCCGGGTCGGTCATCACCGGCCCCGACCTGACCGGGGTGCACACCCCGATGAGCAACCCGAACTGGGGCGTGCACGGCACCTGGATGGCCTCGCTCATCGCCGGGCACGGGCACGACGGCGGCGGCAGCGGCATCATGGGCATCGCGCCCCAGTCCCGGGTGCTGTCGATCCGGGTGGTCACCGACCGGAAAGACCCCGGCTACGCGGCCTACCAGCGCGAGTCGGACAGCCGGGTGCAGGACGCGCTGGCCCAGGCCATCGGCTACGCGGTGGCGCACAAGGTCAGCGTGATCAGCATGTCGCTGGGTTACGGCGAGCCGAGCGCGGTGGTCCGCACCGCACTGCAGAACGCGCTGGATCGCGGTGTCGTGGTCGTCGCCTCATCCGGGAACTCCGGCGAATCCGTCGGCGCCCGCGCGATGGGCCAGGCGCCCTACTCGTTCCCGGCCGACTACCCCGGGGTGCTCGGCGTGGCCGCGGTGTCCCGCAGCGGCGCGCCCGCGGGGTTCTCCAGCGACAACCTCTCGGTCCAGGTGGCCGCGCCCGGGGTCAACGTGCCCGCCCAGGGCCGGGACGGGCAGTACTGGCTGGTCAGTGGGACCAGCCCGGCCTGCGCGCTCACCGCGGGGGTGGCCGCGCTGATCAAGGCCAGGTACCCCGGCCTGGCGCCCGCCCTGGTCGTCCGGGCGATCACGTCGAGTACCCAGAACCGCCCGCCCGGTGGCTACGACGACAAGGTGGGCTTCGGCACCGTGGACGCGGCCGCCGCGCTGGCCGCGGCTGGGCGGCTGGCCGGCCATCTCCGGCCGTCGGCCGGCCTGCCGGTGGGCACCTCCTTCGGCGGCGGGAGCGCGGCCGTCCCGGCGGTGCCGGTCCATCCGCGCGGGGCCACCGGGCTGGTCACCGCCGTGTTGGCCGGGCTGGGCTGCCTGGCGCTGGCCGCGCTGGCCGGGACCGGGCTGGCCACGCTGCGCCGGGTGGGCGGGCGCGGCCAGCATGCCGCCGCGCCCCGCCCGGCCGGGCCCGCCTGGTCCGGTTCCCGGGTGCAGGCCAGCTGGCCGGATGCCGAGGAGCCAGGCTGACCGGGGACGCCGGCCAGCCGGACCCGGGGACGCTACCTGATTTCGCCAGCCGGGTGCTGGACATGGCCGACATGATCCCGCCGGGCCGGGTGATGTCCTACGGTGACGTGGCCGAGTACCTGGGTCAGGGCGGTCCGCGCCAGGTGGGCCGGGTGATGGCGCTGTGGGGCGGCAGCGCGCCGTGGTGGCGGGTGGTGCACGCGGATGGGTCGCTGCTCCGCGGCCACGAGCGCGCGGCGCTGGCCGCCTACCAGGCGGAGGGCACCCCGCTGCGGGCCACCCGGGCCGGCGGGCCGCCGCGCATCGACATGCGCCAGGCCCGGTGGGACGGCCGGGACCCATCAGCCGGATAAACCGGCCTGGCCCGGCGAGTCGGCTGCGGATGTCGGTGCCCTCTGCTGGAATGCATGCCAGATGGACAATCAGCCAGGCGGTTACCGGCTTCTGCGGCGGTCCGCGCCACCGCCGGGATCGCCGCGCCTCGATGCCGCGCAGCAGGCCGTGGTCAGCCATCCGGGCGGGCCGCTGCTGGTGCTGGCCGGGCCGGGCACCGGCAAGACCACCGCGATCGTGGAAGCGGTGGTGGAGCGGATCACCCGGCGCCAGATCGACCCGGAACGGGTGCTGGTGCTCACGTTCAGCCGCAAGGCGGCGCAGGAACTGCGCGAGCGGATCACCACCCGGCTGCGCCGCACCACCCGGCAGCCGCTGGCGCTGACCTTCCACAGCTACGCGTACGCGCTGGTCCGCCGCGAGTTCGTGCTGGCCGGTGACGAGCCGCCGACGCTGCTGTCCGGCCCGGAGCAGTTGCTCGAGGTGCGCCGCATGCTGCGCTCAGAAGCCGGTGTTGACCCGGGGGGACGACCCCCCGCTCTGCTTCCCCGGGGGACTACCCCCGGAACCCCCGGCCCCCGCGAGGCGGGTACCAGGCGATGGCCGGAGCAGCTCCGGCCCGCGCTGGCCACCCGCGGGTTCGCCACCGAACTGCGCGATTTCCTGCTCCGCGCGGCCGAGCGCGGGCTGGACGGCCGCGGCCTGGCCCGGCTGGGCCGCGTCCAGGCCCGCCCCGACTGGGTCGCGGCGGGCGGTTTCCTCGACCGGTACACCGCCCGGTTCGACCTCGCGCCGGTGCCCGCGTACGACTACGCCGAGATCGTCCGGATTGCCGCGGCGCTGCTCAGCCGGGCCGGCACCCGGGACCGGGAGCGCAAGGCCTACGACGTCGTGCTGGTGGACGAGTACCAGGACACCGACCCGGCCCAGGAGGCGCTGCTGCACGCGCTGGCCGGGGACGGCCGGGAGCTGATCGCGGTCGGTGACCCGGACCAGTCGATCTACGCGTTCCGCGGCGCGGACACGCATGCGATGGGCCGGTTCCCCGACCTGTTCCGCACCCCCGACGACCGCCCGGCCAGCGTGATCGCGCTGCGCACCTGCCGCCGCAGCGGCCCGGTGCTGCTGGCCTCGTCGCGCCGGGTGGCCAGCCGGCTGCCGGTGGCGGCCGGCCTGTCCGCCGCCGCCCCAGCCGGCAGCCGGCCGCCCGGGCCAGCCAACACCGGGCAGCCGGTGGCCGGCCGTGGTCACCGCGACCTCGTCCCGCTGCCCGGCGCGGTGCCGGGCACCGTCCGGATCCTCGTCGCGGCCAGCGCCAGCCAGGAAGCCGCGGTCATCGCCGACACGCTGCGCCGGGCGCATCTGGTGGACGGCGTGCCCTGGTCCGCGATGGCCGTGCTGGTCCGGTCCGCGGTGCAGCAGGTTCCGCTGCTCCGCCGGGCGCTGGCCACCGGCGGGGTGCCGGCCGTGGTGGCCGGCGACGAGCTGCCGCTGGCCGCGGAGCCGGGGGCACGGCCACTACTGGCCCTGCTGCGCTGCGCGCTGCAGCCCGGCGCGCTCGACGAGGAGATGGCCGCCGACCTGCTCACCGGGCCGCTGGGCGGCACCGACGCGCTCGGCCTGCGCCGGCTGCGCCGGGCGCTGCACGCTATGGACACCGCGGCGGGCCAGCCGCCCAGCCCGCGGCCACTGGCCAGCGCGCTGCGCGACCCACGGCAGCTCGACCTGATCGGCGGGCCCGCGGCAGACGCCGGCCAGCGGGTGGCCGCGCTGCTCGACCTGGCCCGGCGCACCGCCCAGGGCAGCAAAGACCCGGGCAGCAAAGACCCGGGCAGCAAAGACCCGGGCAGCAAGGACCAGAGCGCCACCGACGAGGGAGTGGCGCCGGGCACCGCGTACGAGGTGCTGTGGGCCGTCTGGCAGCGGTCCGGGCTCGGCCCGGCCTGGCAGGCGGCCAGCGCCGCGGGCGGTTCCCGCGGCGAGGCGGCCGACCGTGACCTGGACGCCGTCGTCGCGCTGTTCGACGCGGCGGCCCGCTTCGCGGCCCGGCTGCCGCCCGGCTCGCCGTGGCTGTTCCTGGACAGCCTGGGCGGCCAGGAGATTCCCGGGGACACGCTGGCCGACCGGGCCCCGCAGGGCGAGGCGGTGCGCATCCTCACCGCACACCGGGCCAAGGGCCTGGAGTGGGACCTGGTGGTGGTGGCCGGCGTGCAGGAGGGCAGCTGGCCAGACCTGCGGATGCGGTCGTCGCTGCTGGGCATGGACGAGATGGTCGAGGCGGCCGCGGGCCGGGCCCAGCCGGCCGGGGACGACGCGGCCGCGGCCGCGCTGGCCTCCCAGCTGCTGCACGAGGAACGCCGGCTGTTCTACGTCGCGGTGACCCGGGCCCGGCGCACCCTGGTGGTCACCGCGGCGGGCGGCAATGACACCGACGAGCGGCCGTCCCGGTTCCTGGCCGAGCTGGCCGGCGACCAGATCCCCATCGAGCAGGTCACCGCGGCCGGCCGGACCTGGCTGTCGCTGCCCGCGCTCACCGCCGAGCTGCGCCGGGCCGCCACCGACCCGGACCAGCCGATGCCGGTGCGCCGGGCGGCCGCCGCCCAGCTGGCCAGGCTGGCCGCGGCCGGGGTGCGCGGCGCCCACCCCCGGTACTGGTACGCGCTCAGCACGCTGTCCGATCCCGGCCCGCTGGGCGGCGGGACCATCAAGCTGTCCCCGTCCCAGGTCGAGTCGTTCACCAGGTGCGGGCTCCGCTGGCTGCTGGAAGCGGCGGCCGGCGCGGGCGGCACCGACGTGCTGCGCCATCTCGGCACGGTGATCCACGCGGCCGCGGTGCTGGCCGCCGAGGGCACCGACGAGGCAGGCATCGGCGAGCGGATCGACGACATCTGGCATCACCTCGACTTCGGCAGCGCCTGGTACAGCGGCAAGCAGCGGGAACTCGCGCACCGGATGGTGACCAAGTTCCTGGCCTGGCACCGGGCCAACCCACGCGAGCTGGTCGCGGTGGAGCAGGCGCTGCGGGTGCGGATCGGCCAGGTCGAGATCACCGGCCGGGTGGACCGGCTGGAGCGGGACGACCGCGGGGCCGGCGTCATCGTGGACCTCAAGACCGGCTCGGGCCTGCCCGCCGACGCGGACCTGGACCGCAATCCCCAGCTCGGCGTGTACCAGCTGGCCGTGCTGCTCGGCGCGTTCGAGCGGTTCGGCCTGACCGACCCGGGCGGCGCGGAACTGGTACAGGTCGGCAAGGCCGGTTTGCAGGCTGAGGTCCGGGTGCAGCGGCAGCACGCCCTGGCCGACGACACCGACCCGGGCTGGGCGGCCAGCCTGGTCGAGACGGTGGCCGAGGGGATGTCCGGGCCGGTGTTCGGCGCCACCGCCAACCCGGGCTGCCGGATCTGCCCGGTCCGGTCCTGCTGCCCGGTACACCCCGACGGCGGGCAGGTGACCCCATGACCTACAGCCCGGCCCAGCTCGCCCGGCTGCTCGGACTGGCCGAGCCGACCGCCGAGCAGGCCGCCGTGATCGCCGCCCCGGCGCAGCCGCTGGCCGTGATCGCCGGGGCCGGCTCGGGCAAGAGCGAGACCATGGCGGCCCGGCTGGTCTGGCTGGTCGCGAACGGCATGGTCCGGCCGGAACGGGTGCTCGGCCTGACCTTCACCCGGAAGGCGGCGGGGGAGCTGGGCGATCGGGTCCGGGCCCGGCTGGACGGGCTGCGCCGTGTTGACCTGCACTGGGCTGGGCCGGAGGCGGCCGGCGGCGAACCCGGGCTGGACGGCGAGCCGGTGGTGTCCACCTACCACGCGTACGCGGCCCGGCTGGTCACCGACCACGCGCTGCGCGAGGCGCTGGAGCCGACGCTGCGGCTCATCACCCCGGCGGTGGCCTGGCAGATCGCGGCCCGCGTGGTGGCGGGCTACGGCGGCCCGATGGACGCGGTCAGCTGGTCGCCGCCGGCCGTCACCGCGGCCGTGCTGATGCTGGCCGGTGAGCTGGCCGAGCACCTGCGCGCGCTGGACGACGTGGCCGCGGTGGGCGAGTGGCTGGCCGGGCAGGCCGCCGCGCTGCCCGGGACCGCGCGCGGCCGCGGCCGGCTGCCCGCCCCGGTGCGCAAGATCCTGGACTGCCAGCGGACCCGGGAGCAGCTGCTGCCGATGGTGGCCGGCTACGCCCGGGCCAAGGCCGAGCGCGAGGTCATCGACCATGGCGATCAGGTCGCGCTGGCCGCCCGGATCGCGGCCGCGCACCCGGAGGTGGGCGCGGCCGAGCGCAGCCGGTATCAGGTCGTGCTGCTCGACGAGTACCAGGACACCAGCCATGCGCAGCTGGTCTTGCTGCGGGCGCTGTTCGGCGGCGGTCACCCGGTGACCGCGGTGGGCGACCCCTGCCAGTCCATCTACGGCTGGCGCGGGGCCAGCGCGGGCAACCTGCGCCGGTTCGGCCGCGACTTCCCGGTGCGCCCGTCCGGCCGCCCGGCCCCGGTCCGGATGCTGTCTACCAGCTTCCGGAACACCGGCCGGGTGCTCGACGTGGCGGCGGTGCTGCAGGAAGGGCTGCGCGCGGCCGCCCCGGAGGTGCCGCGGCTGGTCCCGCCGCCGGACCGGGCTGGGCGCGGCCGGGTGATCTGCGCGCTGGCCGAGACGGCCGCCGCCGAGGCGGACTGGGTCGCGCTGCAGGTGGCCACGCTGCTCGCGCTGCCCGCCGGGCTGGCGCCGGACGGCGAGCCGTGGCCGGACGGCCGGGCCGACGGGGTGCATCCGCGGGACATCGCCGTGCTGTGCCGTAAGCGCGCCCAGTTTCCCGCGCTGCGCGCCGCGCTGGCCGCGCGCGGCATCCCGGTCGAGGTCGTCGGCTTGGGCGGGCTGCTGACCGTGCCCGAGGTGGCCGACATCGTGGCCACCCTCCGGGTGCTGCACGACCCCGGCGCGTCCAGTTCGCTGGCCCGGCTGCTCACCGGCCCGCGGTGGCGGATCGGCCCGCGGGACCTGGTCGCGCTGGGCCGCCGGGCCCGCGTGCTGACCCGGGAAATGCGTGCGTCAGGCCGGGCCCAGCCCGAACCGGATGGCGCCGGCCAGCCCGCGATCCCGGCCGAGCGGGACGCGCTGGCCCAGGCGGTCACCGACCTGACCGCCGACCCGGGCAGCCTGGTCGAGGCCCTGGATGACCTGGGCGATCCGGCCGCCTACTCACCGGCCGGGCACAGCAGGCTGGCCGCCCTCGGCGCGGAACTGCGCGAGCTGCGTTCCCGGGTCGCCCGCCCGCTGCCCGACCTGGTCGGCGAGGTCGAGCGGATGCTCGGGCTGGACATCGAGGTGGCCGCGCGGCCCGGCGCCGACCCGGCCAGCGCCCGGGCCGACCTGGACGCGTTCGCGGACGCCGCGGCGGCGTTCGCGGGCGACCAGGACGAGCCGACGCTGGGCGCGTTCCTGGCCTACCTGACCGCGGCCGAGGAAGAGGAGTTCGGCCTGGAGGCCGGGCGGGTCGGCGACAGCGACAGCGTCACCCTGGCCACCGTGCACGCGGCCAAGGGGCTGCAATGGGCCGCGGTGGTGGTGCCCGGGCTGGCGGCCGGCCAGAAGGCCCAGGTCTTCCCGGCCAAGCCGAGGTACGCGAGCCGGTGGACGGACAACGCCCGGCTACTCCCGTTCGGCCTGCGCGGAGACGCGGCTGACCTGCCTGCCCTGGCCGACCTGAGCGCGGACTCGCTGGCCTCGTTCGGCGCCGCCTGTGCGGACCGGGACCTCGGTGAAGAACGCCGGCTGGCCTACGTGGCCGCCACCCGGGCCGCGTTCTGGCTGGCCTGCAGCGGCTACTGGTGGGGGGAAGCGGCATCCCCGCTCGGCCCGTCGGTGTTCCTCACCGAGGTGCGCGCGGCGTGCGAAGCCGGGGCAGGCATCGTGGCCCAGTGGGCCCCGCCACCGGAGGACGGCGCGGAGAACCCGGTGCTGGCCGAGTCGCCCGCGGCCAGCTGGCCCGCCACCCCCCAGGGGGCCGGCTATGACGCGGTACGGGAAGCAGCCGAACTGGTCCGGCAGGCGATGGCGGCGGACCGGGAGGCGGATCGCCGCCAGCCGGCCGATGCTGAGCCAGCCGGTACTGAGCTAGCTGGCACTGGGCCAGCCGGTACCGGGCCGGCCTGGACGGGGCTGGCCCGGCCCGGGCTGGCTGGGGCCGGGCTGGCCGATGCGGGCCAGCTGACCGAGGCGGACCGGGTGCTGATGGCGGCCTGGGCCACCGACGCCGGGCTGCTGCTGGCCGAGCGGGAAGAACGCCGCGCCGAGGCCGCCGGAGCGGTCTGGCTGCCGCCCCGGCTGTCGGTGTCCTCGCTGGTCATGATGGCCCGCGACCCGGCCGAGCTGGCCCAGCAGATCCGGCGGCCGATGCCCAGGCCACCGGCCCCGCAGGCTCGCCGGGGCACCGCCTTCCACCGCTGGCTGGAGGAACGGTTCAGCCAGCAGCGGCTGATCGACCCGGATGACCTGCTCGGCGCGGCCGACGACCCGGACGGCGGGCTGGCCGACGGCGACGGTGACGACCTGGCTGAACTGCGCGAGCGGTTCGAGGCGGGGGAGTGGGGCAACCGGTGGCCGGCCGAGGTGGAGATCCCGTTCGAGACGCTGATCGCCGGCCGGCCGGTGCGCGGCCGCATCGACGCGGTGTTCGCCGACGCCGTGGACGGCAAATTCGACGTGGTCGACTGGAAGACCGGCCAGCCGCCCAGCTCGGCCGCGGAGCATCAGGCGGCCGCGGTCCAGCTGGCCGCTTACCGGCTGGCCTGGGCGGACCTGGCCGGGGTGCGCACCGGCCAGGTCCGGGCGGCGTTCTACTACGTGCGGCAGGATCTGACGCTGCGCCCGGCCGACCTGCTGGATGAGGCCGGCCTGGCCGGGCTGATCGAGCAGATCCCAGCGGCCGGCTGACCGTCAGCCCTGCAAGTGCCGCTCGATCGTGGCCACCTTGCTGGTCAGCCCGTCGGTCACCCCCGGCCGCAGGTCGGCCTTGAGCACCAGGCTGACCCGCGGCGCCTGCGCGGCCACGGCGTCCACCGCCCGCTTGATCACGTCCATCACCTCGGCCCAGTCACCCTCGACGGTGGTGAACATGGCGTCGGTGTGGTTCGGCAGCCCGCTGTCCCGGACCACCCGGACCGCGTCGGCCACGTAACCGCCGACTCCCTCCCCGACACCGAGCGGGGTGATCGAAAACGCGGCAATCATGCCTGCGATCATAGGCGGCCGCGGTCGGCCGGGACTGGCACCGGGCCGCCCGCGGCCCCCGATCGGGGGTGACCCGCGGCGGGCGACCTGCCCGCCGCGCACCAGGCCTGGCGGCGTGCCCTGGCCATCCTGGACGACCTGCGGCACCCGGACGCCGCGCGGCTCCGCGCCCGGCTCAGCCAGGTCCCGGCACCCGGCGAGTGGGCCGGCGAGAGCTGACCCAGGCCGCCGGTCAGCGGGCCGGGGCCCGGGTCAGCGCGGTCAGCACGGCCACATGCGCGGCCGGGTCGGCGTCGCCGGCCAGCGCGTGCTGGGCGATGAAGCCCAGGCTGATGGACAGGATGAGCTGGGCCATGGCCTGCGGGTCGGCTGCCGGGTCGAGCGTGCCAGCGGCCTGCCACTTCTTGACCACCGCGGCGAACCGGTCCCGCAGGGCGCGGAACCGGGCCTGCGCCATCGCCTTGAGCTCGGGCACGGTCTGCAGGTGGCTCCAGCCGTGCACGGCGACCAGCATGAGGTCGAGGCCGGGGTCCTGACGCGCGTAGCCCAGCCCGGCCGCCATGAGCTGGCCGACGAACTCGGGCAGCGGCGGCGGGTCCGGGTTGCCGAGCACTGGCGCGAGCGCCTGGCTCAGGCCGTCCAGGCCAACCGCCACGGCGGCGCTCATCACCTCGTCCTTGCCCTTGAAGTAGCGGTAGACGGCGCCGGTGGACAGCCCGGACCGGGCAATGATCATCTCCATCGACACCGCTTCCAGGCCGTATTCCTGCAGGCAGGCGCGGGCCGCGTCGAGGATCTGCTCGCGCCTGGCCTCCCGGCGCTCTTCGGTGATCCGCGGCATGAACGCAACCCTAGCATAAAGAGAAGGAATATTCACTCTTGACAGGGTTCAGCAACGCGTGGTCTGCTGGAACTACAAAACGAACATTCCTTCGCTATAGGGTTCGGGTTCCTGGTTCTCGTTCAGTCGCACCGGAGGTCACCGTGATCGCCCACTCCCGGCCAGCCACCCGGCAGGTCAACACCACAGCAGTCACCATCGTGGTCTGCATCGCGCTCGGCGCGGTCGCCGCGGCCATGGCCTCGCTCAACGTGGCCCTGCCCGGCCTGGCCCGGAGCACCCAGGCCAGCCAGACCCAGCTGGAATGGATCATCGACGCCTACTCGCTGATCTTCGCGGCGCTGCTGCTGCCGGCCGGTGCCCTCGGCGACCGGTACGGCCGCCGCCGCGCCCTGATTGTGGGGCTGGCCATCTTCGGCGGGGCATCCGCGATCGCGATGACCGCGTCCTCGGCCGGTGAACTGATCGTGCTGCGCGGCCTGCTCGGGGTCGGCGGCGCACTGGTCATGCCGGCCACGCTGTCCACCATCACCAGCACGTTCCCGCCCGCGGAACGGACCCGCGCGGTGTCGGTGTGGGCCGGGGTGGCGGGCGGCAGCGCGCTGCTCGGGCTGCTGTGCACCGGCGCGCTGCTCGAAGCGTTCTCCTGGCGGTCCGCCTTCGCGGTCAACGTGGTGCTGGCCGTGATCGCGATGGCCGGCACGATCCGCTTCGTGCCCGAGTCGGCCAACCCGGCCGCGCCGCCGCTGGACAAGGTGGGCGCGTCACTGGTCATGCTGAGCCTGGTCGCGCTGGTGTTCAGCATCATCGAGGCCCCCGAGGCAGGCTGGCTGGCCGCCCGGACGCTGGGCGGGATCGCGGCCGGGCTGGCCGGGCTGGCCCTGTTCGCCGCCTGGGAGCTGCGCGTGCGGCACCCGATGCTCGACCCGCGGCTGTTCCGCAACCGGCGGCTGTCGGCCGGCAGCCTGTCCATCTTCATCCAGTTCTTCGCGTTCTTCGGCTTCACCTTCATCGCCCTGCAGTACCTGCAGGGCGTGCGCGGCTACCGGCCGCTCGTCGCGGCGCTGTGCGTGCTCCCGCTGGCCGCGGCCATGATGCCGACCGCCAAGGTCACCCCCCGGCTGACCGCCCGGTTCGGCGCCCGCAACGTGTGTGTCGCGGGCCTGGTCCTGGTCGCGGCGGGGCTGGCCATCATCTCCCGGGTCGGCACCAGCAGCCCCTACCTGCTGCTGGTGTCGGGCCTGATCCCGCTCGGCGTCGGCATGGGCGCCGCGATGACCCCGGCCACCACCGCCATCACCGAGGGCCTGCCCGCCGCCCAGCAGGGCGTCGGGTCCGCGCTCAACGACCTGAGCCGTGAGGTCGGCGGCGCGCTCGGCATCGCCGTGGTCGGCAGCATCGTGACCGCCATTTACCGCAGCCACCTGCAGCTGGCCGGCGTGCCGGCCGCGCTGGCCAGCAAGGCCCGCGGCTCGTTCGCCGTGGCCATCCACGCCGGCGGCCCGCTCCGGGCCAGCGCCAGCACCGCGTTCACCGACGGCATCCACGCCGGGCTGCTCTGCGCCGCGGCGGCCGCGCTGCTGGCCGCGGTCAGCGTGGCCGTGCTGCTGGCCGGCGACCTGCGCCCGCGCCGGCCGGGCGGGCCGGCCCACCGCGAGCAGCCGGACCGCGAACTGGTCCCAGCCAGCCGCTGACGTCAGCCGGGCGCCGCGTCCGTGCCCGCCCGGACCAGGCTGAGCCTCCCGTCCCCGGTGCCCGGGGGCGGGAGGCTGCTGAGCAGCAGCCAGGTGGCCAGGCCGAGCGGGTAGACGATGTAGCCGAACCGGCTGGCCGGGGCGAACGCGAACATCACGGTGACCCCGACGACCAGCCGCCAGCCGGCCGCCCGCTCGTCCCGCGGCGGCGACACGACCAGCCAGGCCGCGATGGCCAGGCCGGCCAGCAGGAGCAGCCCGATCGCCGCGTAGTGCCCCCAGGGCCCGGCCTCGGCCATCAGGTGGCCGGGCAGCGGGGTGGCCGCCGGGCTCTGCACCTTGGTCAGGCCCAGCGGGAACAGGATCGTGTTGGACACCACCGAGGACGGCTGGGCGAACAGCACCGGGCCGTCCACCGCCAGCGGCACGCACAGCGTGACCAGCACGAGCAGGGCCGCCGCACGGCGGCCACGGCGCGCCGCCACCAGGGCCAGGGCGACCGCCAGCGCGGGCCAGGCGGTGGCCTTCATGGCCGCGGCCAGGCCGAGGGCCAGGCTGGCCAGGATGATCCGCTGGGTGGTCAGCCCGCCCGTGTTGGCCAGTGCGGTGCGGTCCGGTGCCGCGCCATCCAGCTGGGCCGCAGGCCGGAGCAGGGCCACGCCGAGGCAGATCAGCGCCAGCACGGGCAGGTCATCGCCGCCGGTGCTGAGCGGGTAGGCGATGATCGGCGACGCGGTGACCACGACCGCCCACAGCCACGGCCGCCGCACGCCGGACAGGCGCAGTGCGGTGCCGAACGCGGTCAGGAACACCGCCCCGAACCACACCCGCGGGTCGGTGAGCAGCCCGCCGCCGAACCAGGCATGCGGCAGCCCGAAGAACGCCAGCGCGGGCAGGTACGGGTTGTACGCGTACGGGCCGTGCGCGGTGGTGAGGGCACTCGCGCGCTCGTACGGGGTGCCCTGGTGCAGGAACAGTGCGGCCGACCGGATGACGACGCTGACCTCGGGCTGGCCCATCCGGGTCGAGACCATCCAGGCCAGCGGGATCAGCAGGGCCCCGGTCACGCTGATGGCCACGGCCAGTGGCAGCCCGCGGCGCCGCCCGGCTAGCGCCACCAGCGCGGCCACGCCGTAGGACGCGGCAGCCAGTTCCCCCCAGAGCCGCTGCGGCGCGTCCGCGCTGATCACCGCGACCGCGCAGGCGAACAGCGCACAAGCGACCAGCAGTGCCGCTGGCCACTCATGCTCGACCGCCGCGCAGAGCGCGGCGGCCCGGCGCCGGGCCAGCGCGGCAGCCCGCCGCAGCCAGTATCGCCAGCGCGCCCCGCGCGCCCCCGTATCACGCCCGCCGCCGCGTGGCGGGCGAGTCAGCGGTAGCGTCATGTGTCACCACGCTACGACGAATCGCCCAGCCAGGTCGTCATGCCGAAGGTGGATTTCTGGCATCGGCTGGGCACAGGCGTGCACCTGTGGTAGTAGCGCAACGGCGGGGAGGCCAGGCGTTCATGGAAGCAGCCGAATACATCGACAGCCAGGCGCGGGAATTCTTCGCCCAGCTCAAGGAGTGGCTGGCCATCCCGTCGATCTCGGCCGACCCGGCGCGCCGTGACGACGTCCGGGCCTCGGCCGGCTGGCTGGCCGCGCACCTGTCCGGCATCGGGTTCCCGGTGGTGAAGATCTGGGCCACCGGACAAGAAAGTGCGCCAGGCGCGCCCGCCGTATTCGCGCACTGGCCCGCGGCCGACCCGGCCGCGCCTACCGTGCTGGTCTATGGGCACCACGACGTGCAGCCGGTCGAGCCGCTGGCGGAATGGAACTCGCCACCGTTCGAGCCGGTCGAGCGGGACGGCCAGCTGCTCGGCCGGGGCGCCTCGGACGACAAGGGCCAGGTGCTGCTGCACAGCCTCGGGCTGCGCGCCTGCCTGGCCGCGGGCGGCCCGGCCCGGCAGGCGCCGCCGGTGTCGCTGAAGTTCCTCATCGAGGGGGAGGAGGAGTCCGGCTCGCCGCACTTCGCCGATCTGCTGCGCCGCCGGGCCGGCCAGCTCGGCTGCGACGTGATCGTGATCTCCGACACCACGATGTGGGCCGCGGACGTGCCGTCCATGTGCACCGGGATGCGCGGCCTGGTCAACGCCGAGATCGACGTGTACGGCCCGGACCGGGACCTGCACTCCGGCTCGTTCGGCGGCGGCGTGCCCAACCCGCTGCACGCGCTGGCCGCGCTGCTGGCCGGCCTGCACGACGCGGACGGCCGGGTCACGCTGCCCCGGTTCTACGCCGACGTGCTCCCGCTGAGCGACGCGGAGCGGGAGCTGTTCGCCCGGCTGCCGTTCGACGAGAAGTCCTGGCTGGCCGAGGCGGGGCACAGCCAGGCGGCGGCCGGTGAGGCCGGGTACAGCACGCTGGAGCGGATCTGGGCCAGGCCCACCGCGGAGATCAACGGCATGTGGGGCGGGCACACCGGCCCCGGCGCCAAGACCATCGTGCCCCGCGAGGCGCACGCCAAGGTGACGTTCCGGCTGGTCGCCAACCAGGACCCGGCAGACGTGGCGGCGGCGCTCCGGGAGTACGTGGCCGCGCACACCCCGCCCGGCGTCGAGGCCAGCGTGACGTTCGGCGGCCCCGGGGTGCGGCCATGCTTTTCCCCGATCGACGCGCCGGCCGTGCAGGCGGCACGGCAGTCGATGGCACGGGCGTTCGGCAAAGAAGTGCTGTTTACCCGGGAAGGGGGCAGCGGGCCGGAAGCGGACCTGGCCGACATCCTGGGGGCGCCGCTGGTGTTCGTCGCGGTCGGGCTGGACGCGGACCGGATCCACGCGCCCAACGAGAAGGTGGAAATGGACCTGCTGCTGAAGGGCGCGGAAGCGGTCGCCTACCTGTGGGACGAGCTGGCCGGTGTGGAGCTGTGAGCGCGGAGCAGGCGGAGGAGTACGCCGGGGAGCTGGGCGGCTTCGTGCTGGCCCGGGGCACGGTGGACCGGGTGAGCGAGCGGCGCGGCGACACCGAATGGCTGGCCGCGGCGTGGGCCGAGCCGCGGACCCGGGTGCTGGTGCTGGACCAGGGCCGGGCGCTGGTCCGGTTCGGCGAGCAGGACGCCGAACTGGTGCTGGTGGAGCCGGATGGCGCGCCGGAGGGGCTGCAGTTCCTGCTCGGCGTCGATGACGCCGGGGTGACCTACTTCGGTGTGCTCGGCCCGCCCGGCTGGCTGGAGACGCACGGCGCGGACCCGGAGCCGGCCGGGCCGGAGGCTGAGCAGCAGACCGTGACCGAGCAGGCGGCCTGGCTCAAGCGGCAGCAGCCGGGGGTGCGGCCGGCCGGGCTGCGCGAGGCGGCCGCGCTGCTCGGCGACCGGGACGCGGGGCTGTTCACCCACGCGGTCGCGCTGGCCAACTGGCACGTCAGCCACACGCACTGCCCGCGGGACGGCACGCCGACGGTGCCGATCGCGGCCGGGCACGCGCGGCGCTGCCCGGCGGACGGCAGCGAGCATTTCCCGCGCATCGACCCGGCGGTCATCATGCTGGTCACCGACCCGGACGACCGGTGCCTGCTGGCCCATAACAGCCGCTGGCCGGAGCGCCGGGTGTCCGTCCTGGCCGGTTTCGTGGAGCCGGGCGAGTCGGCCGAGCAGGCGGTGGCCCGCGAGGTCGCCGAGGAGACCTCGATCGTGGTCAGCCAGGTCCGGTACGTGGGCAGCCAGCCGTGGCCGATGCCGCAGAGCCTGATGCTCGGCTTCAGCGCGGTGGCCAGCGGCCCGCTCGAGCTCCAGGTGGACGGCGAGGAGATCGGCTCGGCGCGCTGGTTCAGCCGGGACGAGCTGCGCGCCGCGCTGGCCGACCGCGAGGTGCTGCTGCCGCCGCCGGTGTCCATCGCGCACCAGCTGATCCAGTCCTGGTACGGCGAGGAGCTCCCCGGGGTTTGGTGAGCGGCCGGGTCAGGCTGGCGCGAGCTGGTGGATCGCTTCCACCTCGTCCACGCCGGGCCCGGGCACGATCGCGATCACCGGGGTGTCCAGGCCGGCTGCCTGGTACTCGGCCACCCGCTCCCGGCACCGGCCGGGCGGCCCGTGCACCACCAGCTCGTCCACCAGCTTGTCGTCGATCGCGGCCAGCGCGCCCTTCCGGTCGCCGGCCGCCCAGGCCTGCTGCATGGCGCGCAGCCGCTCGCCGCGGCCGAGCCAGTCGTGGAACGCGGCGTAGGCGGGCACGGTCAGGTACGCGGCGATCAGCCGTCGGCCGATCTGCCGGGCCGCGTCCGCGTCCGGTGTCGGGCAGACGAAGATCCGGGCGATCAGCTCGCAGTCCGGGCCGGCCACCGCCCGCACCATGGCCAGGTCGGTCGGGGCCAGCCAGTTGGTGATGGCCCCGTCGGCCAGCTCGGCGGCCAGCGCGACCATCTGCGGGCGCAGCGCGGCCAGGGCCAGCGCGGGCGGCGGCTCGGGCGGGTTGGCCAGCCGGAACCCGGTGACGGTGAACGTGTCGCCGGTCATGCTGACCTTCTCGCCGGCCAGCGCCGGGCGGAGGAACCGCAGCGTGTCCCGGGCCCGCTGGTAGGGCCGGTCCAGCGGGACGCCGTTCCACGCGGTCACCACGACCGGGGAGGACACCCCGATGCCGAGCACGAACCGGCCGGGCGCGAGCGCGGCCACGGTGGCCGCGTTCATCGCCAGCAGCGCCGGGCCGCGGTTGTAGATGCCCGCGATGGCGGTGCCCAGCCGCAGCTCCGGGGCCCACCCGGCGGCCAGCGCGAGCGGGGTGAACGCGTCGGTCCCGTTGACCTCCGAGGACCAGGCGTCGGTATAGCCCAGGCCGGGCAGTTGCGCGACCAGGTCACGCTGCGCGGGCAGCGGGCCGCTGAGCGGCAGTGTGATGCCCCATCGAGGCGTTGGCGGCACGGGTGACCTCCTGCGGTTCCAGCCCATCATGTCAGCGGCCATGGCAGGATGCCCGGCATGGACCTGGAATACGTTTCCGCCCCGGGCGGCAGACATGTCCGGTGACCTGGATCTTGACGCGGTGTTCGGCCGGTCGTCGCCGGACGACGCGTTCGCCGCGGTGCTCACCGAGGCCCGGATGGTGCTGGCCGAGATCGCCAGCCCACTGCAAGCGGAGCTGTGGGGCTCGGACATCCTGGCCGCGCTGGGCGGGATGCGCAGCCCGGCCGCGCAGGCCATCGTGCCCGCTGCGGAGCGCAGCGGCAGCCCCGAGGCGCTGGCCATCCTGCGCGTGCTGAGCGCGCTGGGCTGGCCGGAACTGCGGGCTGAGGCCGCTTCGGCGGCCGCCCGGCTGGCCGGCAAGGGGGTGCCGGACCCGGCCTGGGCGGCCGGCCTGGGCACGCCCGAGGTGCGCGAGTGCTGGCGTTACGGGGACGACCGGGGGCTGCAGGAAGCGGTCACGCTCAGCTTCGAGTACCCGGCCGGCCGGCACGTGGTCTCGCTGCTGCTCGACCACTCGTTCGGCGGCGGCATCAAGAACGTCTGGGTCGGCGAGGCCAGCGACGTGCTGGCCCGGACCGAGACCATGGCGGCCGCGGATCCCGGCATGACGTTCGAGATGATCAGCCCGGCCGACGCGCGCCGCCGGGCGGAACGTGCCATCGCCGCGGGCGAGTGCCCGGGCCAGCCGGACGAGTTCAGCAGCGTGGCCTCGACCCGGGCCATCCTGCGGGCCCGCGTCGCGCTGCTGGCTGATCTCTAGGCTAGAGACTGCCTGTCAAATTCGAGAGCACTGCTCTTGATTTTGAACGCCAGTACGTACATACTGTTCTTAGACGAGAGCGGTGCTCTCTGGACTAAGAGGAGAATGCGATGAACGCCACCCCGCAGCAGCGTTACGTGATCCCGACTGGCGTGGACCGCCTGTTCAACAAGACCGTCGGCGCGCTGACCCGGGCCGGGATCAGCGTCTACGGTTCCCGGGTGCTGGCCGTGCGCGGCCGCAAGTCGGGGGAGTGGCGGACCACGCCGGTCAACCCGCTCACCGTGAACGGGCAGCGGTACCTGATCGCGCCGCGCGGCCAGGCTCAGTGGGTGCGCAACATGCGCGCTGCTGGTGCGGGCGAACTGCGGGTCGGCCACCGGACCGAGCCGTTCACCGCCACCGAGCTGGCCGACGCGGACAAGCCGCCGGTGCTCCGCGAGTACCTGCGCAAGTGGGGCTGGGAAGTGGGCCGGTTCTTCGAGGGCGTCACCAAGGACGCGAGCGACGAGCAGCTGGCCGGCATCGCCCCCGGTTTCCCCGTCTTCCGCATCAGCGCCACCCGCTAGCGAACCACCCCCGCGCTCCCCGACCACCCTCAGCCGCCCCGCGCGACCGGCGCCGCGTGAACGAATCATTCATGCGCACCGGACCGCATGATTGATTCAGCCAGGTGGTTGGGGCCGGCGGGCGCCCGGCACCGCCCTCAGCCGCCCCGCGCACCCCGCACCGCGTGAACGAATCATTCATGCGCACCGGACCGCATGATTGATTCAGCCAGGTGGTTGGGCCGGCGGCCCGGGGGCTAGACGAGTGATTCCGTATTGATCATGGGTGTGTCCGTGCGTGACGGAACAGGCGAGGGTGCCCAAGGATCGGCGTTGCTACCCAAACGTCGAGCCCGGAGGCTCTCGTGGACGCTGATCTGGACACCCTCGTGACGGCACTGTACGTGAAGATCGACGACATGCTGGCGAAGGACCGCCGGCCGGGGCATCCGGCCAGGCTGAGCCAGCCGGAACTGGTGTGCCTGGCGGTGGCGCAGGCACTGCTGGGCTTTCACAGCGAGCACCGGTGGATCCGCTTCGCCCTGTGCCACCTGAACGGCTGCTTCCCGTACCTGCCGCACCAGCCGGGCTACAACAAGCGGCTGCGCGCGGCGCTGCCGCTGGTCAAGCAGGTGATCCGGGATCTGGCCGCCGACAGTGACTTCTGGCTGGACACTGTCTGGATCGCTGACTCCACCCCGGTCGAATGCGCCCGCTCCCGCCCAGCAGTCAAGCGCTCGGACATGGCGGGCTGGGCGAACTACGGGTACTGCGCGAGCCATTCCCGCTGGTTCTGGGGACTGCGGCTGTACCTGATCTGCACCCCCGCCGGGATGCCGGTCCTGTGGGCACTGGCCGACCCCAAGATCGGCGAACGGGAGGTCCTGGCCGCCATGCTCGACGTCGAGCCGCAGCTGGCCGCCGCCCGCCCCGGCCTGGCCCTGATCACCGACAAGGGCTTCGCCGGCCGCGAAACCGAAGCTGACCTGGCCGCCCGCGGCATCACGCTGCTGCGGCCCTCCCGCAAGGACGAGGCCGCCCGCCCCGGCCAGCCCGTGCTCAAGGCCATCCGCCAGCTGATCGAATCGGTCAACGACACCCTCAAAGGCCAGCTCGACCTGGAAGCCCACGGCGGCCGCACCTTCGAAGGCGTCGCCATCCGGGTCGCCCAGCGCATCCTGGCCATGGCCGCCGCGATCTGGCACAACAACAAGACCGGCGCCCCGGTCACCCGCTCGCTGATCGCTTACGACCACTGAAGATCCATAAGGAATCATTCGTCTAGGCGGTGAGGGCGACGGTGCCGCCGGCCGGGTCCAGTAGCCGGTGGCAGCCGGGGCCGGCCGGGAACGTCGCGAGGTCGCCGCGGACCACGGCGCGCGGGCCGTCCGGGCCGGCCAGGATGGTGCCGTCGCCGCCCACGGCGGCGAACTCCCCGTCCAGCCGGAGCAGCACCGGGCCGTCCCGCCGGGCCGAGATGGCGCACCGGCCGTCGCGCAGCCCGGCCAGCACGGCGGCGCTCCCATCATCGGCCGATTCCACCCAGGTGGTCGGGGTGCCCGGGGCCGCTTCCGAGCCGGGCCGGTGCCAGTCGCTGCCGCCGACCGGGACCGCGCCCCCGTCCCAGGCCAGCCACCAGGCCAGCATGTTCGTCCAGCGCGGGTCCAGCCAGCTCCAGTGCCACACCTCGACCAGCGGCGGCTTCTGCCGCATCGGATGCAGCCAGCTGACGTGCCCGCCGATCGGGTGGTTCACCGACAGCAACCCGCCGCCCCGCTCGGTCGCGGCCAGCCACGCGTCGGCTGGCTGGCGGAAGTCCACCCAGCCCAGGTCGCCGAGCGCGCCGGCGTGCCCGGAGTCGGTGGTGACCTCCTGGCCGGGGATCAGGGTGACCCCGTACCGGGCCGACGCACCGGCCAGTTCGGCGTGGTGGCTGACCGTGTTGTGGTCGGTCACCGCGAGGAAGTCCAGGCCCTGCTCGGCGGCCAGCCGGGCCAGTTCCGGCACGGTCAGCGCGCCGTCTGAATGCACGGTGTGCGTGTGCAGGTCGCCGGCCAGCCAGCGGTGGCCAGGCCGGGCGGGCAGTTCGCGGCGTGGCGGCCGCGCGCTGAGCGGGGCCGGCGGCGCCGCGGATGGCTCGGGGCGGAACCGGTTTGGGGTGCTGGTCAGCTCCGCGGTCACCGTGTAGCTGACCCCGTCTATCGGCAGCTGGTACAGGCCGAGCGCCACCTGCCATTCGCCCGGCTCGAGCTCGCCGGGCAGGTAGCCGGGCGTGGCCTGGCCGGCGGTGATGACGAATTCCGACCGGGCGCCGCCGGACCAGCCACGGAACCCGGCCGGGCCGAAGCAGCCCAGGTCCAGCACGGCCGCGGAGTGGTCGTAGTCCAGCGTCACGCGCAGCCCGGCCGTGCCCGGCGGCACCGGCACCGGCAGGTAGTGATACGGCGACGCGCAGCGATCCTGCACGGTCCAGTGACCGCGGTGCCGTGTCACTGCCATGCGCTGTCTCCCGGTCGGCTCATGTCCCTACCGAATCAGATGCTCCCGGCCGCGGCCAGTTGGGTTTCCGCACTGCGGTGGCCGCTCTTGACGGAGAATTCAACGAGCGTAGAATTCAACGCGCGATGAGTTTGCTGGCCGGCCGGAGGTGCGGCGATGTGGGCGATGATCGTGAAGGAGTTCCGGCAGCTGCGCCGGGACCGGCGCACGCTGGCCATGATGATCGTGCTGCCGGTGCTGCTGCTCGTCGTGTTTGGCTACGCGGCCAGCTTCGACGTGAAGAGCATCCCCACCGTGGTGGCCGGGCCGCAGGCTCAGCAGCTGCCGTTGCCGGCCCCGTTCCACGTGGTGGCCCGCGCGCCGGGCGAGGGCGTGGTCTGGGCGCAGGACCAGCTCCGGGACAACCGGAACGGCGCGGCGCTGGCCGTGGTGACCGGGACGAGGGCGGTGGTGCTGGTGGACGGCAGCCAGCTGTTCACCGCGCGGGACGCGCTGACCGCGCTGGCCGCGCGCAGCAAGCAGCTGCCGGCCGGGCAGGCGCCGGTGGTCCGCATCCTGTACAACCCGCAGCTCAAGACGTCCTACATCATGATTCCCGGGCTGGCCGGCGTGGTGCTGGCGTTCATCGGCATCATCATCACCAGCCTGGGCGTGGTCCGCGAGCGGCAGACCGGGACGCTGGAGCAGCTCGCGGTGATGCCGCTGCACCCGCGGGACGTGTTCCTCGGCAAGATCGTCCCGTACTTCGTGGTGGCCTGCGTCGACCTGGCCATCGTGCTGGCGGTGGGGGTAGCCCTGTTCGGTGTCCCCTTCCGCGGCTCGTACGCGGTGTTCGGGCTGGGCGCGCTGCTGTTCCTGTTCGTCACGCTCGGCCTGGGCGTGCTCATCTCCAGCGTGTCCGAGAACCAGGGCCAGGCCATCCAGCTGTCCTTCATGTTCACCCTGCCGCAGGTGCTGCTGTCCGGGCTGATCTTCCCGTTGACCTCGATCGCGGCCGGGGTGCGCTGGATCTCCTACATCCTGCCGCTGACCTACTTCAACGAGATCTCCCGCGGGGTGATGCTGCGGGCCGAGCCGATCGGCGGGCTGTGGCAGCCGCTGCTGTTCCTGGCCCTGCTTGGGCTGATCGTGATGAGCCTGGCCATGCTGCGCTTCCGTGGCTTCCTGTCGCCGGCCGGGACGGGGGGCCGCCGCGGTGGCCGGCCCGCTGCCGCGCCGGCCGTCGCGGCAGCGGCGGCCGCCGGGCCGGACCCGGCGGGTACCCGGTGAATGACGAGCCGTGGTGGGGTACCGAGCGGGTATCCGTCCGGTACGGCCGGCGTGTTGCCCTCGACCGGGTGACGTTCCAGGCCCGGCCGGGCCAGGTGAGCGCGGTGGTGGGTGGTGACGGCGCCGGGCGCAGCACGTTGCTGCGCTGCCTGGGCGGCGCGCTCGCGCCCAGCTCAGGCACGGTCCGGCGGCCGCCGCGGCGGGACATCGGCTACCTGCCGGCCAGCTCGGGCATCTACCCGGACCTGACCGTGGCGGAGAACCTGGCCTTCCGGGCCGCTGCCTACCAGCTCCCGGCGGCGGCCGCGGCGGAGCGCAGCGCCGCGTTCCTGGCCCGGGCCGGGCTGACCGCGGCGCGGGACCGGCTGGCCGGGCGGCTGTCCGGCGGGATGCGGCAGAAACTGGGCGTGATCGCGGCCATGCTGACCAGCCCGGCGCTGCTGGTGCTGGACGAGCCGACCACCGGGGTGGACCCGGTGAGCCGGGCCGATCTGTGGGCGCTGATCGCCCGGGCGGCTGCCGACGGCGCTGCGGTCGTCGTCGCCACCAGCTACCTGGATGAGGCCGAACGCGCCACCCACGTGCTCGTGCTGGACGCGGGCAGCCAGCTCGCGGTGGGCACGCCGGACCAGATCGTTATGGCCATGCCCGGCCAGCTGCGGGTCAGCGACACGCCGCCGCCGGACGCCGACCGGCCGCGGGCCTGGCGCCGGGCGGGCCGGTGGCGGGTCTGGGATCCGGACTGTGCCGCGGATGGCCACTCCGTCCGGCCGGACCTGCAGGACGCGGTCACCGTGGCCATCCTGGGCCGGGAGCTGGCCGGGGCCGCGGCTGGGGCGGGGGAGCGGTGATGGACCGGGCGCTGGCCGAGTGCGTGGCGGTGAGCCGCCGGTTCGGCGATTTCACCGCGGTGGACGGGGTGGACCTGGCCATCGGCCCGGGCGAGGTGGTCGGCCTGCTCGGCGCGAACGGGGCGGGCAAAACCACCCTGATCCGGATGCTGCTCGGGCTGCTGCCCGCGTCGGCCGGGCAGGTGCGGTTGTTCGGCGGTCCGCCGTCGCGGCAGGCCCGGCGCCGGCTCGGTTACGTGCCGCAGGGACTCGGCCTGTACGACGACCTCACCCCGGCGGAGAACCTGGCCTTCACCGCGGCCGTGTTCGGCCGGGCCTGCCGGGCCGCCGCGGCCGGCCGAACCACGCCGGGCGGCCCCGGGGCGCCGCCGCCGGCAGCGCCGCCGGAGGTGGTGCGCCGGTACGGCCGGGAACTGGTCGGCGACCTGCCGCTCGGCGTGCAGCGCCGGGTGGCCTTCGCGGCGGCCCTGCAGCACCACCCGGACCTGCTCATCCTGGACGAGCCGACCTCCGGGGTGGACCCGCTGGCCCGGGCCCGGCTGTGGGAGACAATCGCGGCGGCCGCGGCAGCGGGCGCCGGGGTCCTGGTCACCACCCACTACCTGGAGGAGGCCGGGGAGTGCGGCAGGCTGGTCATCATGGCGGACGGACGGGTGGTGGCCGAGGGCTCGGCGGCCGAGATCACCGGCGGCCGGCGGGTCAGCGTGGTCGAGGCTGAGTCGTGGGCGGCGGCGCTGGACGCGCTGGAGGCGGCGGGCCTGCCCGCCGCGCTGGCCGGGCGCACGCTGCGGGTGCCCGGCGCCAGCGTGGCCGAGGTGGCCCGCGCCCTCGGCGCGCTGCCGGCCCGGGTCAGCGACGCCCCGGCCACCCTGGAAGAACGCTTCTTCGAGCTCACGTTGCCGGCCGCCCGGTGAACGGGGCGGAGGCCGGCGGCGGGTCTGGGCCGGCTGGGCGGACCGGGCGGCGCGCCGGGGACAGCGGCACCCGGGAAGCGATCCTGGCCGCCGGCCGGAAACGCTTCGCCGAGCACGGCTACGACGGCGCCACCATCCGTGGCATCGCGGCTGACGCCGGGGTGGACCCGGCGCTGGTGCACCACTTCTACGGCACCAAGGAGCGACTGTTCGCGGCGGCCATGCGGCTGCCGGTGGTGCCCGGGGAACTGCTCGGCGCCGCGCTCGCGGCCGGCCCGGCCGACCCGGCCGAGAGCCTGGGCGAGCACCTGGTGCGGACCGTGCTGCAAGCCTGGGAGGTGCACGAGATCCGGGACGTCTTCGTCGGGCTGATCCGCTCGGCCAGCACCAGCACGCAGGCGACGACGATGCTCCGTGAGTTCGTCACCGAGGCCATCGTGTCCCGGCTGTCCGCGGCGGCCCGGCCCAGCGGCGGGGCCGACCCGGCCGGCCCGCGGTACCGGGCGTCGCTGGTGGCCAGCCAGGTGGTCGGCCTGGGCCTGACCAGGTACGTGCTCGGGCTGGAACCGCTGGCCGCCGCCGACCTGGACAAGCTGGTCGCCGCCGTCGGCCCGACCGTGGACCGCTACCTCACCGGGGACCTGGGCTGAGCCTCACGGCTTGCGGGCCACCCCGGCCCAGTTGGACGACTCCCCGGCCGGTGCCGGGCCATCCGGGTCCGGCCGCCAGCGGTGTGGCTGCACAACTCCCGGCTCGACCAGGTCCAGCCCGTCGAAGAAACGGATCACCTCGTCGCGGCTGCGCCGGGTCTGCGGCGTGGTGACCCGGCTGTTGTATCGCTGCGCGCCCGCCGCGACTGCCTCGGCGTCCACGTCGCTGGCCGGCTGGGTCAGCACCAGGTAGCTGCCGGACGGCACCTCGGCCATCAGCCGGCCGATGATCGCTTCCGGTTTCTCGTCGTCGGAGATCAGGTGCAGCACCCCGACCAGGATCACGCCGACCGGCTGGCTGAAGTCCAGGGTCTGCCCGGCCGTGCGCAGGATCGGGTCCGGATCGCGCAGGTCGGCGTCCAGGTAGGCGGTGGCGCCCTCGGCGGAACTGGTCAGCAGCGCGCGAGCGTGCGCGAGCACGATCGGATCGTTGTCCACGTAGACGATCCGCGATGCCGGGTCCGCCTCTTGGGCCGCCTCGTGCACGTTCGGCGAGGTGGGGATGCCGGTGCCGAGGTCGAGGAACTGCCGGATGCCGGCCTCGGCCGCCAGGTAGCGCACCGCGCGGATGAGGAACTTGCGGTTCTCCCGGATGTCGCGCAGGATGCCGGGCCGGACCGCGATCACCGCCTCGGCCGCCTCCCGGTCGGCGGCGAAGTTGTCCTTGCCGCCCAGCCAGTAGTCGTATACCCGGGCTGGGTGCGCGACGCTGGTGTTCAGCTCGGGGGACTTGGCGCGGCGCGGGGTGATGCCCCGGAACCATTTGCCCGCCATCACAGCACCCTTCCATGGCCTTGGGTGTCCAGTCATTCAGCGCACGGCTAGCGTAATGGATCTGTCCGGGCGGCTACGCATAGCATGCGTCGGGTGGATGCTCTGCTCGGGACCTGCGCGCTGGACACGCTGCGGCAGCGGCGCAGCTTCAAATGGCGTACCTACCCGGACGACGTGCTGCCCGCCTTCGTGGCCGAGATGGACTTTGACCTGGCCCCGCCGGTCGTCGACGCGGTCACCCATGCACTGGCCCTCGGCGACTCCGGCTATGGGCACATCGGCGTGCTGGACGAGGTGTTCGCCGCCTTCGCCGCGGACCGGCTGGGCTGGGCGGCCGACCCGGCGCGGGTGTTCGCCATCCCGGACGTGATGACCGGACTGGCCGAGGTGATCCAGGCGCTCACCCCGCCTGGCGCCGGGGTGGTGATCAACCCGCCGGTGTACCCGCCGTTCTGGTTCCGGTTCGGGTTCTCCGGCCGGCGGATCGTTGAGGCGCCACTGGCGGTGGACGCGGACGGCCGCTACCAGCTTGACCCGGACGCGCTGGACCGTGCGCTCAGCCAGCCCGGGGTCGGCGCGTACCTGCTGTGCAGCCCGCACAACCCGACCGGCAGCGTGTGGACCGCAGCGCAGCTGCACACGGTGGCCGACCTGTGTCAGCGGCACGACGTGGCGCTGGTGGTGGACGAGATCCACGCGCCGCTGGTCCTGGCGGGCGCGGAGTACGTGCCGTTCCTGTCCATCGACCACGAGATGACGTCCCGGGCGTTCGCGTTCACCTCGGCGTCCAAGGGCTGGAACATCCCCGGGCTGAAGTGCGGGCTGGTGGTGGCCGGGTCGGCCGCCGGGGACAAGGTGCTGGCCGAGCGCTGGGAGGCTTTCCTGCCCGGGCACCTGGGTGTGCTCGCCTCGGTGGCCGCCTACACCGACGGGCTGCCCTGGCTGGACGCGGTCCGGGCCCAGCTCGATGAGAACCGCTGGCTGCTGCGCAGCCTGCTGGCCGAGCAGCTGCCCGGAGCGCGGTACCAGCCGCCGCAGGCCAGCTTCCTGGCCTGGATCGACTGCCGCGGGCTGGGCCTGGACGGTGACCCGGCGGCCGCGTTCCTGGACCGCGGCCGGGTGGCACTCAGCCCGGGCGGCGATTTTGGCCGCCAGGGTCACGGCTTCGCGCGGCTGAACATGGGCACGTCACCTGAGTTGCTGACGGAGGCGGTGCACCGGATGGCGGCGGCCACCCGGTAGTGGCGTTCGAAAGGATTAGTCCCGGGCCAGCAGGAGGTCGCGGGTCAGCTCGGCCTGGCCGAGATGCTGGTAGAGCTCTTCCACGACGTGCAGCAGGGCATGACCCTGGCTGCGCGCCTCCAGCACGTCCTGGCGGCGGCGGGCGGCCGGCCGGCGGCTGGCCGGCGCGGCGGGGCCTGCGGGTCCGCGGTCAGCGCGTCCGCCCGGAACTGGAGCTTGGCCCGCTCCGCGGCGGCCACCAGGTCGGCCACCCGGCCGGCCGCGGTGAACTCCGCGGGCCGGTCCCGCTGGACGTCGCGGCCCGCCACCACGCGGCCGCCCCAGTCCGCCATGACGCCGAGGCAGTGCGTCAGGATCGCGTAGGGCGAGTTGGCCCCGGGCAGGTCGGGCCGCTGGTTGGCCAGGTCGTCGCCCAGGCCGGTGACGATGCCGCACAACGCGTTGACGGCGCGGTCCACGTAGTCGGTGAGCGTGTCCACCGCGATCATGACCGGCCGCCTGTTAGGCGCTCGGGTGCAGCCGGGTCAGCGCGAATTCGCGGTGGCCGAGAACTTCCGCACACGTCAGGCGCCCGTTCACCGTCCGGTCGATGACTTCCTCCAGCCGGTCGCCCGCCGCGGCCAGGCCGAACTCCAGCTGCAGCAGCCCGGTCACGTCCACGTCGATGTGCTCGCTCATGGTGGCCAGCGTCAGCGGGTTCGCGCTGATCTTGATCACCGGCTCGACCGGGTGGCCGACGACGTTGCCCTGGCCGGTGGGGAACAGGTGGATGACCGCCCCCGCGGCGGCGGTCAGCGTGATGAACTCGGCGGCCGCGCAGGACGTGTCCATGAAATTCAGCCCGGCCTGGGTGGGCGGCTCGGCCGGCGCCAGCGCGCCGACCACCGGCGCGGTGCCGGTCTTCTGGATATTGCCCAGCGCCTTCTCCTCGATGGTGGACAGCCCGCCGCGGATGTTGCCCTGGGTCGGCTGCGAGCCGAGCAGGTTCGCGCCGGTCCGCTCGACCATGGCGAAGTAGTCGTCGAAGAAGGCCTGGAACTTCTTCCGCACCTCGTCGGTGGCGCAGCGCTGCGCGATGAGGTGCTCGCCGCCGGTCAGCTCGGTGGTCTCGCCGAAGATCACCGTCCCGCCGGCCGCGATGTGCCGGTCCACCGCTTGGGCCGTCGCCGGGTTAGCGCCCAGGCCGCTGGTGGTGTCGGACTCGCCACACTTGATGCTCATCAGCAGTTCGCCGTGCTCGACCGGGACCCGGGTCAGCTCGCTGGCGTCCTGCAGCAGCTGGGCGGCGCGGCGCGCGGCCATCTCCAGCACCCGCAGGTCGCCGTGCCGCTCGATGGAGAACCGCGCCACCGGCTTGCCGGTCGCCGCGATGCCGTCCGCGATCCGCTCGGTCCAGGCCGGCTCGATGCCGATCACCACGGCCGCGGCCACGTTCGGGTTCGCCCCGGTACCGATCATCGTCTGGAAGAACAGGTCGAGGTCCGCGCCGAACTGAAGCCGGCCGTACGGGTGCGGGATGGCCAGCGTGCCCGGGATGGCCCGGGCCACCGACTCGGCCACCGCGTTGGACAGGTCGTCCACCGGCAGGATGACCACGTGGTTGCGGATGCCGACGCGGCCGTCCGGCCGCCGGTAGCCGGTCAGACGCTTTTCTGCCACCGCGCGCTCCTCAGGTTGTGGGTGTGCACCAGTTCGCCGGCTGCTACCGGCGCCCGGGTGCGGCCGATCGGCATGCCGTACTCCAGCACGTTCTCCTGTTCGGCCAGGTCGCGCACCGCAACCTTGTGCCCGAGCGGGACGGCGTCCCGGGCGGCGATCTCGAAGCGGTCCCCGGAATCCAGGTAGGCCGCGCTGGCCGGGCCCGGGGCGGTGTCGCGCACCGCGACCGCCACGTCGTCGCCGCGCTGGTGGGCCAGGAAGTCGACGCCGCCGGGCGCCGGGGAGGGAGCAGGTGTGGCAGGAGCAGGTTCGGCGGGAGCAGGTTCGGGCACCGGAGGACCTCCGTGGTCAGACCTCTTCTGCGGCAGGAAGGTAACCCTATGGCGGTGCGCCGAAACCGCGGCAGGCCGCCGGCGGCCGGTGAGCTCGGTCACAGTGATCAAACCTTAGACGACAGTCCTCTCCGGCCGGCCCGGCTGGGGTGCGGGCTCAGCCGCGGTGGCGGCCGGCCCGCCCGGCCGGCGAAGAATGCCCGGTTGCACCCGGTCTACCCGGGCGCGCTACCTACCAGGTAGCCGGAATTTGCCCTGGCTTGCCCTTAACCCGCAGCATCGTCTCTGGTCAGAAGGGCAATGACGTGTCAGGGTGTGGTGAGGCCATCTGCCATGGTCGCGGCGTGGAGGGCCGATGGGTAGGGACGTTCCGCCGATCACAGTGAGCCAGCATGACCGGCGCCACTACCGCGAGAAGGTGCGGCAGTGCCTGGACGCGCTGGCCCGCATGCTGCGGGACTCCTGGTTCGAGACCGAAAGCCAGCAGGTTGGCCTCGAGGTCGAACTGCACCTGGTGGACGAGTCGGGCGCACCGTCGATGCGCAGCCCGGACGTGCTGACGGCCATCGGCGACCCGCACTGGGCCCCGGAACTGGGCCAGTTCAACGTGGAGATCAACGTGCCACCGCGGCCGCTGGCCGCCGACGTGCTGGACCAGCTGGAGGCGCACCTGCTGGCCAGCCTGAAACACGCTGACCAGCGGGCCGGCGACGTAGGCAGCAGGCTGGCCATGATCGGCATCCTGCCCAGCCTGCGGCAGGCCGACGTGAGCGAGGACGCCATGTCGGCCAACCCGCGGTACCGGCTGCTCAACGAGCAGATCTGCGCCGCCCGCGGCGAGGACGCCCGGATCGACATCGAGGGTCCCGAGCGGCTGCTCATGCACGTGGACAACATCATGCCCGAGGCGGCCTGCACCAGCCTGCAGTGCCATCTGCAGGTCAGCCCGGAAGCGTTCGGCAGCTACTGGAACGCGGCCCAGGCGGTGTCCGGGATCCAGGTAGCGGTCGGGGCCAACGCCCCGTTCCTGTTCGGCCGGGAGCTGTGGCGGGAAACCCGGATCACGCTGTTCCAGCAGGCCACCGACACCCGGTCGGAGGAGCTGCGGATCCAGGGGGTACGGCCCCGGGTGTGGTTCGGCGAGCGGTGGATCACCTCGGTGTTCGACCTGTTCGAGGAGAACATCCGGTACTTCCCGGCGCTGCTGCCGCTGTCCACCGACGACGACCCGCGGGCCGAGCTGGATTCCGGCGGCACCCCTCTGCTCGAAGAGCTGACCCTGCACAACGGCACGGTGTACCGGTGGAACCGGCCGGTATACGCGGTGGACGGCGGCCGGCCGCATCTGCGGGTGGAGAACCGGGTGCTGCCGGCCGGCCCGACGGTTGCCGACGTCACCGCGAACGCCGCGTTCTACTACGGGCTGGTCCGCTCGCTGGCCGAGGAAGAGCGCCCGGTGTGGACCCAGATGGCGTTCGCCGCCGCCGCGGAGAACCTGGTCGAGGGCGCCCGGCATGGCATCGAAGCCTGCGTGTACTGGCCCGGCCTGGGCGTGCTGCCGGTGACCGAGCTGACCCTGCGGGTGCTGCTCCCGCTGGCCAGCGAGGGGCTGCGCCGGTGGGGAGTCAACTCGCGGGATGCCGACCGGTGCCTGGGCATCATCGAGGAGCGCTGCCGGTCCCGGCGGACCGGGGCCACCTGGCAGACCGAGACCGCGCACCTGCTGGAGCGGGGCCGGGTGGACCGGCATACCGCGCTGCGCCGGATGACCCAGCGCTACATCGAGCACATGCACAGCAACGAGCCGGTGCACAGCTGGCCCGCGGGCAGCTGACCTCAGCCGGTGAGCAGCCGGTCCAGCGCGGCCTGATCGGCCCGGATCGTCACCCGCACGGCCGCGTCAGTTCTGCAGCGGCAGCATTTCGCGGGCGAACTCGTCCGCGAACCGGCGCGGGTCATCCGGTGCCGCGCCGGGCCTGACCACGAACTTGGTCAGGCCGGCCAGCACGTAGTCCTCGATCTTGCGGCGGACGCCGGCCCAGCCGTCCGCGACCAGCGCGGCCGGGTCGGTGTCCGGGCGCCGCTGCCGGGCCACCTCGTGCAGCCGGGCCAGCGCCGGCCCGGTGGCCATGGCCAGGCTGATACCGAAGTGGTCCGGCTCGATCTCGCGGCCGGCCTCGGCCGCGGCAGCCTCGATCGCGACCCGGCCCGCACCGGCTTCCACCGGGGTGAGGAAGCTGGCCAGCCAGCCGTCGGCCAGCCGCCCGGCCCGGCGCAGCGCGCCGGGCGCGCTGCCGCCGACCCAGATATCCAGCGGCTTGGCCTGCCGCGGGCCGATGCTCGCGGACTCCACGGTGAAGAACTCGCCGTCGAAGCTCACCTCCGGCTCGCTCAGCAGCCGCCGGATCAGCTCCAGGGACTCGTCGAACACCGCGGCCCGGCGGCCGGCCGGCACGCGGAACGCGGCCAGCTCGGCCAGCCGGGCCGGCTTGAGGCCGAACACCGGCAGCACCCGGCGCGGCGCCAGCCCGGCCAGCGAGGCAAGCTGCTTGGCCACCAGCACCGGATGCCGGCCGGGCAGCACGGCCACACCGGTGCCCACCTTCAGCCGCTGCGTGCGGGCCAGCGCCCAGCTCATCCCGATGAACGGGTCGACCAGCGACCCGTAGACCATCTCCGGCAGCCACAGCGAGTCGATCCCGGCCTGCTCCAGCATGTCCACCGCGGCGCCGAACTGGCTGGGCTCCCCAGCCTGGCCGAGCGCTACCCCGATCCGGACTTTCATCCCTCTATCCGACCACACGCGCGGTCCGAGCTCAGCGCTGCACGATCGGCGCCACCACGGCCCGCACCGCCCGGACCAGGTCGGCCGGGGCGATCTCGATCTCCAGGCCGCGCCGCCCAGCACTGCAGAACATGCTCTCGAACGCCAGTGCCGACGAATCGACCACAACGGGCAGCCGTTTGCGCTGGCCGAGCGGGGAAATCCCGCCGACGACATACCCGGTGGCCCGCTCCGCGTCGGCCGGGTCGGCCATGACCGCTTTCCGCGCACCCGCGGCGGCGGCCAGCGCTTTCAGGTCGAGCTGGCTGGTCACCGGCACCACGCCGACCGTCAGCGCACCGTCCACCTGGGCGACCAGCGTCTTGAAGACGCGTTCTGGCGGCAGGCCGAGCGCTTCGCTGGCTTCCAGCCCGTAGCTGCCGCGCCGTGGGTCGTGGTCGTAGGCGTGCACCGTGTGCGCGATGCCCTGCTTGGCCAGCAGCGTGGTCGCTGGCGTGCCGCGTCCTGCCACGGTGCGCCACTCTATGCGCTGCCCGCCCGGCGGCCCGGTTAGACCACCCCCGGTCGGGCGCTGTCATCCGGGCCGTAGCCGGGCGGCGGCCCGATGGTGGCCGCCTCCGGGCCGAACGCCTGGACATAGTCCCGGTTTAGTTCGGGCCATCCGCGTCCCGGCTTCGTGGCGCTGTCCAGGTGCGCGGCCAGCAGCTCCAGGCAGACGTGCCAGCCGGCCGCGTCCCGCGCCGCCTTACCCAGCTCGTCGAACGTGTCCAGCAAGGTGAGGGTGCAGCCCGCGCCGCGGGGCTCGATCTCCAGCCGGAGCACGTCGGGACCCCAGCTGAACTCCAGCATGGACGGCGGCTGGTAGGCCAGCACCTTCCCGGTGAACTCCAGGCCCCGGCCCTCCGGGTCGGTGAAGGTCAGCGGGCCGCCGGCCACCCACCCGCCGTGGATCCGCATCGGGAACCAGGCGGCCAGGTGCCCGGGTTCGGTGACCGCCCGCCAGACCCGTTCGGCCGGGTGGGCCAGCTCCCGGGTGAAGCGCAGCCGCCAGCTTGGGCCGGCCTGTTCCAGGGTGCCCAGCATCAGTGCGTCCTCCCGTCGTCGCGGCCAGCCTCGTCGCCGGCCATCTTGTCCAGGTGCTGTTCCAGCCGGTCCAGGCTGGTGTCCCAGGCCTGCCGGTACGGCGCCAGCCAGGTGTCCAGTTCGCGTAGCGGCCCGGGCCGCAGCCGGTACAGCCGCCGCTGCTCGGCCGCGCGGACCTCAACCAGCCCGGCCTCGCGCAGCACCCGCAGGTGCTTGGACACCGCGGGCTGGCTCATGGCCAGCGCGGCCACCAGTTCGCCCACCGAGCGCTCCCGGTCCCGGACCAGGTCCAGGATCCGCCGCCGCCGCGCCTCAGCCAGCACCTCAAACACCGTCGTCACGCCCTCAGCATGCCCCTCAAGGCATATAACTGTCAAGGCATATAGGTACGCAGGGCGGATCCAAGAATCGTGATCATGACTTCAGTGTCGTCCCCACGACACCAATCTCATGGTCACGAGTGCAGGGCGGGGGCTGGGTGGCGCGGGGCGGGCTGGCTGGGTGCAGGACCGGGGGCTGGGCCGGCGGTGGCGGCGGTGGGTGGTGGTGGCGGCGGTGGGACGGCTCGGGTGGTGCCGGGTGGACGGGGGCTGGCAGCATGGCGGGATGGATTACGTGCTGGCTCAGGTCAACATCGGCCGGCTGCTCGAGCCGCTGGACAGCCCCCGGCTGGCCGGCTTCGTCGCGGCCCTGGATCCGGTCAACGCGGCCGCGGACGCGGCGCCCGGGTTCCGGTGGCGGCTGCAGACCGAGGACGGCAACGCCACCGCGGTCCGCGCGTTCGACTGGGACCGGGCGGGCAGCGCGGGCGTCATCATGAACATGTCGGTGTGGGAGTCACCCGAGACGCTGGCCGCGTTCGTCTACTCCGATACGCACCGCGCCGTGCTGACCAAGCGCCGGCAGTGGTTCGGGCGGATGACCGAGGCGTACACCGCGCTCTGGTGGATCCCGCGCGGCACCATCCCCTCCACGCAGGACGCTGAGGACCGGGTCCGCCTGCTCCGCGCGCACGGCCCCACCCAGCAGGCATTCACGCTGAAAATGCTGTTCCCGCCGCCGGATTCACCGGACACCACGCCCCGCCCCGGCCGCGAAGACTGGACCTGCCCGGTCTGACCCCGCCCACCATGATGACCAAACGATTGGTGTCGCCCCAGCGGCAGCAATCGTTTGATCACGAACCGCGGGGGACCGGCCAGCGCGCTCAGTGGTGGCCGGCCTCGTCGCGCTCGAGGCGGTCCAGGGCTACCGCCATGGCCAGGACGAGCGCGTCATCCAGGCCGGGGGCGACGTCCACCCCGTAGCGGTCGCGCATGGTGAACCAGGCCCGGGAGATCCGGGCCAGCGGCTGGCCCCCGCCGTCCGGCCGGATCTCGAACTCGTGGTCCAGGATGTCGCCGACCGCCTCCAGTTCGGTGCCGTCGCGCAACTCGATGACCGAGCGGTGCCGCAGCGGCGACACGCGTGCCTTCCGCACCGTGGCCACTACCTCACCGCCCTGGTCGATCTCCATCGTTTCGCGCACCGCGACCAGCTTCTTACGCACCACCGCGACAATGGCCCCGCTGCCGTCCTTGAGCTCGAACGTCTGGTGCAGCCGCAGCGCCTTGCCGTCGACCAGGAACGCCTTGCCGCCCTGGTCATCGGTGATCCAGAAGTCGTCGCCGATGGAGAAGATCCGCTCCCGCACCGCATAGCGCATGCCGGCACGGTACCGGCCAGCCCGGTCAGCCTGCCGAGTATCGGCGGAAACCCACGGCATACTCGCAGCCCGCCGCCATGCCGAGATAACCGGCCATATTGCGCAGGAATTCGTCCGGGTCGAAGTCGCGGCCCAGGCCGTCCAGGTAGGCCTTGTGCTCGCGGAGCGAGGCGACGCCCGCGTCGATGGTCCCGGTCACGTCCACGAAGTGCGTCGGGTCGCCGGAGCCGGCCACGTAGATCTGCTTGACGCCGTTCCAGGCCGGGCCGTCCTCCTGGAACACCCACGAGTTGGCCGCGTCGCGCACCGCGTCCATCGTGGCCAGCCCGGTGGCCCGGTGGTCGGCATGGTTGATCATGCCGCTGTCGCCCCAGGTCAGGTCGAAGTTCATGGTGATCACGATGTCTGGCTGCTCCAGGCGCAGCACCTGGGCCAGGTCGCGGCGCAGCGGCAGCCCGTACTCGACCAGCCCGTCCTGGTGGTCCAGGAAGTACACGTCGTGAACGCCGACCACGGCGGCGCTCTGCCGCTCCTCCTCCACCCGGAGCGGCCCGACCTCAGCCGGCGGCCGCCCCTCGATGCCCGCCTCACCCCGGGTGGCCAGCAGGTACGCGACGTGCTTGCCCTGGCCGGTCCACCGGGCCACCGCGGCGGCCGCGCCGTACTCCAGGTCGTCCGGGTGGGCCACCACGGCCACTGCCCGGTTCCAGTCTTCCGGCATCGGCTCCAGCGCCATCTGTCCTGCCCCTCCCTGCGGGTCCGCCAGTACCTCAGCCAGTATGTTCCTCAGCCAGCGCCGTGCGGATCAAGCTGGGCAGTTCGGCCGGCCAGATCACTTCGGCGGTGTTGTCCAGTTCGGCCAGCGTCCACCACCGCCAGGCGGCGATCCCGTCGGCCGCGTGCATCTCGGCCACGTCGCCCAGCGGCCGGGCCGGCCGGGTGGTGCGGGCCAGGAAGGTGCGTTCGTGCTGGCGGACCAGGCGGCCGGCGTACTCCATGGTCAGGCTGCGCTGATGCACCTCGCGCAGCAGCACCACGTCGTGCCAGCCGGTCTCCTCGGCCAGTTCGCGGGCCGCGGCCGCGGCGTAGTCCTCGCCGTCGGTCAGCCCGCCGCCGGGCGTGGTCCAGTGCCGGCCGTTGGGCAGCGCGTCGTCATACCGCAACAGCAGCACGCGGTGGCCGGGGTCAAGCACGATCACCCGGCCCGCGCGCCGCACCGGCAGCCCGGTATCGTCCGCCGTGTCGGTATCAGTCACGGCTGAAGACTAGGGCACCGGCCGAACCGCAGCCACGACACCGGCCGGGAACCGCCGGACGGCCGCGCGCCGCCGCCCGATCATGCTGTTGCAGTAGCGTTAGGCTGGATAAATGGTCAGTCATGTCGCGCTGCTTCGCGGAGTCAACGTGGGTGGGGTGAAGCTCGCCATGGCCGACCTGCGCGCGGTGCTCACCTCGCTCGGCTACGCCGACGTCAGTACCTATATCCAGAGCGGCAACGCCCTGTTCAGCGCGGACACGGCCGACCCGGCCGCGCTGGCGGCGGACATCGAGGCGGCGCTGGACAAGCAGCTGGGCATGCGGCCGCGGGTGCTGGTGCTGACCCGGGATGAGCTGGCCCAGGTGATCAGGGACAACCCGTACCCGGACGAGCCGAACCCGAAGATGGTGCACGCGGTGTTCCTGGCCGAGGAGCCAGGCCCGGAGCAGATCGCGGCGGTGGCCGAGGCGGAGCAGAAGGCGAAGGAGAAGGACAGCCGGGACACCGCGCAGTACGTGGGCCGGGTGCTGTTCCTGCACACCCCGGACGGCTTTGGGCGCAGCGAGCTGGCCACCCAGCTGGCCCGGCGGGCCGGCCCGATGTCGGCCAAGGGCGCGGGCACGGCGCGGAACTGGGCGACGGTCAACAAGCTGCTCGGGCTCTGCGACGCATGACCACCGCGCCGAGCCCCCAGGCACCTGGGCAGATCACGCTGGGGACGGCGCGCGGCCGGTGGGTGGTGGCGGCCACCGTGCTCGGGTCGAGCATGGCGTTCCTC
Source organism: uncultured Actinomycetes bacterium (assembly GCA_963814645.1). Classification (GTDB taxonomy): domain Bacteria; phylum Actinomycetota; class Actinomycetes; order Streptosporangiales; family Streptosporangiaceae; genus RYN-230. The sequence goes on from CAWFDX010000004.1 coordinate 306,222, forward strand.
GACTCCACCGTGGTCAACGTCGCGCTGCCGACCATCGGCCGGGAGCTGCACACCTCGCTGGCCGGCCTGCAGTGGATCGTCACCGGCTACACGCTGACCCTGGCCGGGCTCATCCTGCTCGGCGGCTCGCTCGGCGACCGGTTCGGGCGGCGCCGGGTGTTCCTCATCGGGGTGATCTGGTTCGCGTTGGCGTCCGCGGTGTGCGGCGTGGCCCCGGACATCGGCGTGCTGATCGTGGCCCGGGCGGTGCAGGGCATCGGCGGCGCGCTGCTCACCCCGGGCTCGCTGGCCATCATCCAGTCCACGTTCGCCCCGGATGACCGGCCGCGGGCGATCGGCGCCTGGTCCGGCCTCGGCGGCGTGGCCGGCGCGGTCGGGCCGTTCCTCGGCGGCTTGATCGTCGGCTCGATCGGCTGGCGCTGGATCTTCCTGCTCAACCTGCCGCTGGCCGCGGCCGTGGTCGCGGTCGGCGTGCGGCACGTGCCGGAGAGCCGGGACCCGGACGCGCATGGCCGGTTCGACATCGCCGGCTCGGTGCTCACCGCGCTGGCCCTGGCCGGGATCACCGAAGCACTGATCGAGGCGCAGTCCGGCAGCAAGCTCGTCGTCGCCGTGTCCGCGGCCGTCGGGGTGGCCGCCGGGGTGGGCTTCGTGCTGCTGGAACAGCATCGCGCGCGGCATCCGGACCGGGTGCCGCCGATGCTCCCGCTGAGCATCTTCCGCAACCGCGAGTTCACCTCCATCAACGTGATCACGTTCGTCGTCTACGGCGCGATGGGCGCGGTGTTCTTCCTGCTCGTGCTCGACCTCCAGGTGGTGGCCGGCTTCTCCCCGCTGGAGGCGGGCCTATCCCTGCTGCCGTCCACCGTGGCCATGCTGCTGCTGTCCGCCCGGGCCGGCGCGCTGGCCCAGAAGTTCGGCCCGCGCTGGCTGATGACCGGCGGCCTACTGACCGCCGCGGCCGGGTTGCTGCTCCTCACCCGTATTGGGCCTAACGCTAGTTACCTGGCCGATGTGCTGCCCGCGGTGCTGCTGTTCGGGCTGGGACTGTCAATGACCGTCGCCCCGCTGACTGCCACCGTGCTGGCCAGCGCCGATGACCGGCACGCGGGGATCGCGAGCGGGGTGAACAACGCCACGGCCCGGGCCGCCGGGCTGCTGTCGGTGGCCGGGCTGCCCGCCGCGGTTGGGCTCAGCGGGGCGGCGCTGCACGACAAGACACAGCTGAACAGCGGGTTCCACCAGGCCATGGTGATCTGCGCGGTGCTGGTGGCGCTGTCCGCCGTGCTGTCGGCCGTGCTGGTCAGCAACGACGTGCTGAAGCCGAAGCCGGGCGAGCCGGTGGCCCAGCCGGAGTGCCTGACCAACTGCCCGGTCGGCGCGCCGCCCCTGGAGCCGTCCGAGCGTGTGCCCGCCCCGGGAACCGCGGACCGGCACTAAGCTCGTAACTTGTTCCCGCGCCGGGCGCCGCCTGGGCGCGCCATCACCTCAGCACGGAAAGCCCGCGAGCATGCGCTGGTCACAGATGTTCATCCCAACCCTGCGGGAAGACCCGGCGGACGCCCAGTCCGCGAGTCACCGGTTGCTGCTCCGGGCCGGTTACGTCCGGCAGCTGTCTGCCGGGCACTACAACCTGCTGCCGCTCGCGGTCCGGGTGCGCGCCAAGATCATCGACATCATCCGCGAGGAGATGAACCTGATCGGGGGGCAGGAAGTGCTGCTGCCCACCATGCACCCGGCGGAGATCTGGCAGCGCAGCGGGCGCTGGGACACGATGTCCGATGTCATGTTCCGGGTCACCGACCACAAGGGCGCGGTCAACGTGCTCAGCGTGACCCACGAGGAGATCTTCGCGCTGCTCGCCGGGGAGCTGAAGTCACACAAGCAGCTACCGCAGGTGTGGTACCAGTTCCAGACCAAGTTCCGGGATGAGCCGCGGGCCCGGGCGGGCCTGCTCCGGGTCCGCGAGTTCACCATGAAGGACTCCTACAGCTTCGACCTGGACCCGGCCGGGCTGGACGTGGCCTTCGACCGGCACCGCGCGGCCTACCTGCGCATCTTCGAGCGGCTCGGCATCCCGGCCATCCCGGTGGAGGCGTCCAGCGGGGCGATGGGCGGCCGGGACTCGGTCGAGTTCATGTGCCCCTCGGACGCCGGCGAGGACCTGGTCGCCTACTGCCGGGACTGCGGCTACGCGGCCAACGTGGAGAAGGCCACGTCGCAGCTGGTGCCGGTCAGCGACGGCGCGGGGCTGGCCGCCCCGGATCGGTTCGACACGCCTGGCGTGCGCACCATCGAGGACCTGGCCACCGGGTACGACGCGCCCGCCGACCGGCAGATCAAGACGCTGGTCTACGTGCTGGACGGCAAGCTGACCCTGGTGCTGATGCGCGGCGACCACGCGCTCAACGAGCAGAAGCTCGCGGATGCCACGGGAGCTGCCACCATCCGCCCGGCCCAGCCGGAGGAGATCAGGGAGGCGCTCGGCGCGCTGCCCGGCAGCCTGGGCGCGGTCGGGGTGAGCGGCTTCCCGGTGATCGCCGACGAGGCGCTGCGCGGCCGCCGCGACATGGTGACCGGGGCCAACATCGACGACAAGCACCTGCGCGGCGTCGACGTGGACCGGGACATCAGCGTCGGCACCTGGTTCGACCTGCGCGAGGTGGTGACCGGGGAGCCCTGCGTCCGGTGCGGGCACCCGCTGGAGCTGCTGACCACCATCGAGATCGGGCACATCTTCAAGCTGGGCTACAAGTTCACCAAGGTGTTCGGCATCACCGTGCTGGACGCGAACGGCGAGCGGGTGCACCCGATCATGGGCAGCTACGGGATCGGCGTGGAGCGGGCCCTGGCCGTCGTGGTCGAGTGCCACCACGACGAGCGCGGCATCGTGTGGCCGCTGGCGGTGGCGCCGTTCAGCGTGGTGGTCGTGGTGGCCCAGTCCAACGACGACGAGGTGGCCGCGGTCGGGGAGTCGCTGTACGAGCAGCTCATCGCGGCGGGCATCGACGTGATCATCGATGACCGGGCGGAACGGGCCGGGGTTAAGTTCAGCGACGCGGAACTGACCGGCATCCCGTACCGGATCACGGTGGGTAAGCGTGGCCTGGCCGAGGGGACCGCGGAACTGACCGAGCGGCTAACTGGCCAGACTCGGAAGGTCGCACTGGCCGATGTGGTGACCGAGCTGTCCGGCCTGCTCCAGACTGGCTGAGCTGGTCCGACCGGTGCCTGCCCGGGCTGCGCCGGGCGGCGACCAGGCTGGACACGGTCACCACGGCCAGGATGCCGCCGATGACGCACAACGACAGCCCGGTGCTGATGTGCGGCAGCCGCACCGGGCCGAGCCGGGTCACCCCGTTCTGGGCCAGCGCCTCGATGAGCAGCTTGACGCCGATGAACGCGAGGATGGCGGCCAGCCCGGCGGACAGGTGGGCCAGCCGGTCCAGCAGGCCGCCGATCAGGTAATACAGGTGACGCAGGCCGAGCAGCGCGAACGCGTTGACGGTCAGCACCATCAGCGGGTCCCGGGTCAGCCCGAACACGGCCGGGATCGAGTCCATCGCGAACACCAGGTCGGCGAGGGCGATCGCGCCGGCCAGCGCCAGCACCGGGGGTAGCGCCCGGCGCAGCCGGCCGTCGCTGGGCAGCAGGCGGCGCAGCGGGCCCGGCGGGCTGGGCACGCTGACCGCGGGTGGGCCGGACTGGCTGGCCGTGGCATAGCCCAGCCGGGCCGCGGTAATCAGCAGCATCGCGCCGAACACGTAGAGCACCCAGTCGAACCGGTTCAGCGCGGCGGCGCCGGCCGCGATGAACGCGCCGCGCAGCAGCAGGGCCAGCCCGATGCCGATCAGCAGCACCCGGCTGCGCAGCCGGGGCGGCACCGCGGACCGGCCGATCAGCAGCACGAACACGAACAGGTTGTCCAGGGACAGGCTGTACTCGGTGAGCCAGCCGGCGAAGAACTGGCTGGACGCCCGCGCCCCGGCGGTGGCGGCCACGGCCGCACCGAACAGCGCGCCCAGCGCGACGATGCCCGCCGTGCACAGCGCCGCCTCGGCCAGCCCGGGTTCCCGGCCGCGCCGGGTGCTGACGATCAGGTCGGTCACGGCCACCGCGACCACGACGCCGAGAGCCACACCCCACAGCCACATCGGAACGGGCAGGGTGTGGATCGGCGAGGTCGCGGCGGCGGTCAGCCGAGCTCACCTCCCGGGCCCGGGGGTGCGGCGCGGCGGGCGCCAAGCTGCGCGGCCCGGGTGAAGTCGGCCGGGGTGAGCACCCCGGCCAGTTCGCCATCCGCGCCGAGGACCAGGACGTGCCCGCCGGTGTACATGGCCGCCGGGACGGCCGGACGGACGTTCAGCCGGGCGCGCAGGGTGGTGAGCGACTCGTCGGGTGTGGTGAAGACCAGGTGGTCCACCGGGGTGGCGGCCTGGGAGAGCCGGGTCACCGGGCGGCGGCCGCGCGGCACCGCGCTCAGCTGGCTCCGGGTGACCAGGCCGGTGAGCTGGCCGTCGAAGTCCCGGACGGCGAACGCGGTGGTCCCGGGCGGGGCCGGGGCCAGGCCGAGTTCGCTGTCGCCCTCCAGGAACGACTGGACGCTCTGCCAGCCGCGGGCGACCGGGGCCGGCTGGCTGGCAGGCAGGATGTCCCGGACCCGCAGGCCGGCCAGCGCGGCCGATGTCATCGCCTGGCCGGCCCCGGCCCGGGACGCGGTGATCATCAAGATGCCGAGCAGCGCGGCCCAGACCCCGGCCACATGGTGCAGCGCGACCGCGGTGATCCCGGCGGCGGTCAGGATCGCTCCGGTGACCTGGCCGAACCGGGCCGCGATGAGGATCGCGCGAGTGGGATCGCCCGAGCGCGCCCACGCTAGCACTCGGACGATCCGCCCGCCGTCCAGCCCGGCGGCGGGAATCAGGTTGGCCACGGTGAGCAGGCCGTTGATCCAGATCGAGGCCGCGGCCACGGTGGCCAGCAGCAGCGTGCCGGTGCGCGCCGGGCCACCCAGCGCGACCAGCGCGGCCAGGCTGAGCGCGGCCAGCAGCAGGCTGACCAGCGGCCCGGCCACGGCCACCTGCCACTGCGCCCGGGCGCTGGGCAGCTCGGCCCGGCCGTGGCCGACGCCGCCGAGGAAACCGACGGTGGCCTCGACCCGGCCCCGGTACCGGCGGAGCACGACCGCGTGCCCAAGCTCATGGGCGATGAGGCTGACCAGCAGGATGACGACCACGGCCGCGGTGGCGGTGAGGTAGCTGCCCACCGGCTTGCCCGGTGCCACCGCGGGCAGGATCAGCGCGCTGGCCCCCGCAGCCAGCACGCCGAGCAGGTATCCGCCGGTGGTCACCCGGACGTGGACGCCAGCCCCCTGGTAGCGTCCCCGGCCGGCTGGATCTGGAGATGACTGAGCAGGGGCATCGGCCGGCGGGCGGATCATTGTCACTGCGCTCTCCTCGGCGGCCGGCCCTCGTTATTGGCCGGTCATGACCACTATCCATTGCCGGGTAGCCCTAGTCAGCCGCCCAATCCGGCTAACATCACCGGGGAAGATTGCCGCTTCCCGGCAACCACTTACCCCGGAGGGCCAGACCGGTGAGCCACCGAGACAGCCGCCCGCATGCCGCTGACCAGGCGGAATCCCCCGACCTCGAGGCAATCGCCCAGGCGGCCAGCCGGGAGGCGGGCGGGGTGCCGCCAGATCTGCTCGGCGACTACCTGCCGGCCGTGCTGGACGCCGCCCGGACCGGGCGCCGGCTGGCCGCCGCCGAGCTGGCCAGGTATGGCCGGTCGGGGGAGCGGGCCGCGGAGAGCGGGGTGGCGCTGCGCGGCCTGGTTGACCTGTACCTGTCGGCGACCTGGCGGCTGTGGCGTGAACTGCCCGGCCTGGCCGACCCGCGGGCGGCCGGGCTCGGCGTGCTGCACGCGGCCGACGACGCGGTCGCGGCGGCGGCCGAGGGCTTCGAGCGGGCCCACTTGTCCATCGCCCGCCGTGAGGAGGCAGAGCGCCTCGAGTTCGTGGACGACCTGCTGTCCGGCCGGGCCGCCGCCGACCTGCTGACCCGGGGCGAGCGGCTGGGCCTGCGGCTGGCCGGCCCGCATCAGGTGGTGCTGGCCGGGTACGCGCCCGGGGTCACCGCGACCCGGCCGCTGGGCAAGGACATTGACCGGCTGGTCGCAGACGCGGCCGCCCCGTCGCCGTCGCTGACCGTGACCCGCGGCGGCCGGCTGGTGGCGGTGACCGGGGTGAGCGATGGCGGTGAGGCCGGCCGGGTCGCGGTCGCCCTGGTTCGTGCGCTCACCCGGGGGCGGCCGGATCAGGCCGGCGACGATCCGCGGCCGTGGCGGGTGGCGTTCGGCCGGCCCTACCCCGGGCCGGGCGGCGTCCGCCGGTCCTATGACGAGGCGGTCAACGCGCTCGACGTGGCGCAGCGGCTCGGCATGCCCGACCCGGTGGTGGACGCCGCCGACCTGCTCGTCTACCAGGTGCTGCTGCGCGACCGGCCGGCCATCACCGATCTGGTCGGCGCGCTGCTCACCCCGCTGGCCGGGGCGCGCGGCGGCGCCGCCCCGCTCCTCGAGACGCTGCAGGAGTACTACGCGAGCGGCGGGGTGGCCGCCGAGGCGGCCCGGCGGCTGCACCTGTCGGTGCGCGCGGTGACCTACCGGCTGGCCCGGGTCAGGCAACTCACCGGGCACGACCCGGCCGACCCGGCCCAGGGCCTGGCCCTGCGGGTCGCCGTCATCGGGGCTCGGATGCTCGACTGGCCCGCCGTCCCGCTGGAAACCGGCTAGGCGCCGGTGGCGGTGGACAGAACGGCGACTCCGGCTGCGGCCTTCCGCTCCCGCGACGCGGCCGGGACCGCGGCGAGGATCAGCACGCCGCAGAGCGCGAACGCCGCCGGGTAGCCGGTGTGCACGCAGATCAGGCCGAAGACGGCCGGGCCGGCGCCGTACCCGGCGTCGTAGGCGAAGTTCCACAGCGCACTGGCCTTGGCCTCGGGCAGTCGCTCGATCAGCAGCGCGAACGTCGCGTTCTCGATCACCCCGAACCCGGCGCCGAACAGCACCATGCCCGCGAACAGCGCCACGACCGAGCCCAGCAGCATCATCGTGGCCATGCCGAGCGCCGCCACCACGAGCGCCGGGATGAGCGGGCGGGCGTGACCGTGCCGGTCGGCGAGCCGGCCAGCCTGCCAGCGGCTGAACGTGGCCGCGATCGCCTGGACGAGCAGGGCGGCCGAGCAGAGGTTGCTCGGGATCCCGTTTGCGAGCGGCAGGAACGAGTCGAGCACACCGGCCGCGATGGTCGCGGCGGCGAAGATCAGCGGCAGCCGCGCTGTGCTCGCCAGCCGCCTGCGGCGGGTGCCCGCCATCCGCCCGCGGCGGGTGCCCGGCGTCCGCTCCGGGTGAGTGGCCTGCCGTGCCTCGCGCCCGCGCGGCAGCCAGCGGATGGCTACCAGCGGCAGCAGGCCCGCGGCGGCGGCCAAGGCCGCCGCGACGGCGGCCAGGTGGTGCCCGGCGAGCCAGACCCCGGCCGGCAGCGCGACGACGGCCGGGACACCCGCGACGACGCCGAGCAGGCCGAGCCCTTCGCCGCGCCGGCCGGGGGGCAGCAGCCTGGCGGTGAGCGCACCGGTGGTCACGCCGCACAACCCGAACCCGAGGCCGCGCACAAAGCTGACGCCCACCATGACGGCCTGGGGCTCAGGCGCGAGCAGGGCCAAGGCCGGCACGCCGAGCAGCACCGCTCCGGCCGCGAGCACGGTCCGGTAGCCGAACCGCCTGATCGCTGCCGCCGCCGCGGCCTCGGCGGCCACGGTGCCAAGCAGCAGCGACCCGGTCATCAGTCCAGCGCCCGAGCTGCCGGCGCCGGCCGCCGCGGCCAGCATCGGCATCACCGACAGCAGCAGAAAGAAGCTGGTGAGCGAACTGAACTCGGCCAGGAACGTGGCTGCCAGCGGCACGCTGAGGAGCCGGGCGGCCGGAACCGCGCGACCAGGCTGCGTCTGCGTCAAGGTGCTCATAGCAACGACGCTAGGAGCCAGCCGGCCCACTGATAAGGTCCAATTTCATGACGATTGATTGGTCCGGTTTGGGCCCAGGGCTGATGGTCAGGCTCGACCGCTCGGCCAGCCAGCCACTGCGCGACCAGCTGGAGGCGAGCCTGCGCGAGGCGATCAGGGACGGCAGGCTTCTCGCCGGGGAACGCCTGCCGTCATCCCGGGAGCTGGCCCGCACGCTCGGCGTCTCCCGCGGCATGGTGCAGGAGTGCTACGGGCAGTTGCTGGCCGAGGGGTATCTGACCAGCCGCACCGGGTCCGCCACCCGGGTCGCCGGCATCAGCGGCCAGCAGGCCGGTGGCCGGCCCCCGGCCAGCCTGGCCACCGTCTCGCCCGCACCGCCCGGCCAGCTCCAGGAACCGGCGCTGATCGCGGACTTCCGGCTCGGCGTGCCGGACCTGTCCAGCTTCCCGCGTACCGACTGGGCCTGGGCGATCAAGCAGGCGTGCACCCGGGCCGCCACCGCTGACCTGGGATATGGCGACCCGCGGGGCAGCCTCGAACTGCGCGAGGTCCTCGCCGGTTACCTGCGGAGAGTACGGGCAGCTGCCGCCAGCCCGGCGCAGATGATCATCAGCACCGGCTTTGCGCAGGGCGTCAACCTGGTCCTGCACGCCCTGGCCCGGCAGGGCAGCGTGACGCGCGTGGCCTTCGAGGACCCCGGCTACGGCAGCGCGCAGGTGGACGAGACGGTCCGCGCGGCGCTGGGGATGGGCATCGACGTCAGCTACCTGCCGGTTGACGAGCAAGGCCTCGTGGTCGGCGAGCTGGCGGCCAGCGGCGCCCAGGCCGTCGTGGTCACCCCGGCACACCAGTCACCCACCGGGGTGGTCTTGTCCCCGCTACGGCGGCACGCCCTGACCGACTGGGCGCGGCGCACCGGCGGGTACGTGATCGAGGACGACTACGACTCGGAGTTCCGCTACGACAAAGAACCCGTCGGCGCGCTGCAGGGGCTGGCCCCGGGACAGGTCTTCCTGCTCGGCACCGTCAGCAAGGCCCTGGCGCCCGCGGTCCGCCTCGGCTGGGTCCACGCGCCGTCAGCACTGGCCGCCGACATCGCCGCGGAGAAGGAGATGAGCGATCGCGGCTCGTGCCTGCTGGACCAGCTCGCCCTGGCCACCCTGCTCACAACCGGCCGGTACGACCGCCACCTGCGCCGGATGCGGGCCGTCTACGCCGCCCGCCGCGCGGCGCTGATCGGCGCGTTCGCCCGGCATGTCCCCGGGGTCCGGCTCACCGGGCTGGCCGCGGGATTCCACGCGGTCGCGCCCCTGCCGCCCGGTGCTGACGAGACGGCGGTGGTCGCCGCGGCGCTTGACCGGCGGATCGGGCTGCACGGCATGGGCGGCTACCGCGGCGATCCTGATGCCACGGCACCCCCGGCGCTGGTGATGGGCTTCGGCGACGTCCGCGACCGGGTCATCGAACCCGCCATCGCGGCCGTCGCCGACTTGCTCAGCTGAACGGGCCTTAGCTGACCTGCTCCTGGGCCTGCGCCCCGGCCTGGTCCTCAGCCGGGGCCTGGTCCCCGGCCTGGTCCTCGTCGCCGGCCTGGTCCTTGGCCAGGCTGGCCCGGACCTCATCCATGTCCAGCTCCTGGGCCTTGGTGATCAGCTCTTCCAGCGCCGGCTCGGGCAGTGCGCCGGGCTGGGCGTAAAGCACCACGTTGTCCCGGATGATCATCAGGGTCGGGATGGACGAGATGCCGAAGGCCTGCGCCAGGTCCGTCTGGGCGTCCGTGTCCACCTTGCCGAACACCGCGTCCTGGTACTTCTCCGACGCGCGCTCGAAGATCGGCCCGAACATCCGGCACGGCCCGCACCAGGATGCCCAGAAGTCCACCAGGACCATGTCCGCGCTGCCGACTACGGACTCGAAGTTCTCGCCCGTAAGCTCGACCGTCGCCATGGAATCTCTCCTCGTCTCACCAGGTGTCCCACGGTGGGATACCCGCCAGGGTATGCAACCAGAGGGGGTGGCAGCGCATTCCCGGGGCTACCCCTAGTAGCCAGCTTCGCCCGCCAGTTATGCCCGATGCGGCAATTCCCGCCGCTTTGTTACCGGTTTGCCGGGTTATCCGACCCGCGCCGGGGTGGATGTCGGTGCCGTCGGCGTCCATCCACTTGACGGCGGCGCCGGGCTCGGGGCGCCAGCGGGCCATGGTGGCCAGCAGCGGCTCCGGGTCGGCGCCGGCCAGGATCATCTCCCGGTGCCCGGGCCGCAGGAACCGCTCGGCCACCGCGTGGTCCAGGAAACGGAGCAGGTCGTCGTAGTAGCCGAGCACGTTCAGCAGCCCGGCCGGCTTGGCGTGCAGCCCAAGCTGGGACCAGGTGACGACCTCGGCGAACTCCTCCAGCGTGCCGATCCCGCCGGGCAGCGCGATGAAGCCGTCGGCCAGCGACGCCATGGTCGCCTTCCGCTCGTGCATGGAGCCGACCACGCGCAGGTCGGCCAGCCCGGGGTGGGCGACCTCGGCCGCTACCAGCTGGGCCGGGATGACCCCGGTGATCTCGCCACCGGCGGCCAGCACCGCGTCGGCCAGCGCGCCCATCGTGCCCACGTGGGCGCCGCCGTAGACGACCCGGATCCCGCGCCCGGCCAGCAGGCGGCCCAGCGCGGCCGCGGCCGCCTGGTACTCCGGGCGGCGGCCCGGGTTGGACCCGCAGAACACGCAGACCGAGCGCAGCCCAGCCATCCGGGCCCCGGTCAGTTGTCCAGGCCCAGGGTGAACGTGGGCTTGGGGGTGGTCGAGGGCAGCCGGTGCTCGTCGGACAGGCGGCGGATCGCGGTGCCGGTGGCCAGGAACTCGGTGGCGTGCTCACCCCAGACGTGGTTGGACACGGCCACGTTCACCCCGACGATGCCGGACGCCTGGGCCTGCGACGCCTCGGTCTGCATCCGGACCAGGGCCAGCTCGCGGGCCTCGTACACGCCCTGGGTGAACTGGATCATCTCCTGGTTGCGCCCGGCCTGGCGCAGCGACTGCATGGCCGACTGGTGCGCGATGTGGTACACGCAGGTGCCCAGCACGAACGCCACTGGCACCGCGCCCGACGCGAGCAGCCGGAAGAAGTCCTGGCCGGACAGATCGGAGGTGAACGACCGGCCGTCCGGCGCCCGGTGCACGCCCTCCGCCGCACCCTGCAGCCCGGGCAGCGCGCGGACCGCGGTGCCGGTAGCCACGAACTCCAGCACCTCCTGGCCCCAGGCGTACATCTGCATCCGCAGCAAGACGCCGACGACACCGTCCGCGCCGAGATGGTCCGCTTCCGCCCGCATCCGGGCCATGGCCAGCTCACGGGCGTTGTACATGGCCTGGGTCAGCGTCTGCAGCTCGGCGTTCTGTGACCAGCGGCCGATCTGCAGGCCAACGTGGTAGATGGACGAGCCCACCACGAAGCCGAGCGGCTCGAACCCGGCCTCACCGAGCAGTGCGTATTCGGATACCGACAGGTCGGAGGTGAACACCCCGCCCTTCTCGGCGCCCGCGGTGTGCGCCAGCCTGGTGTCCGCGGCCTCCGGCTCCCAGGTCTGTGCGTCGTTCGAACTACTGCCGAACAAGGGCATGGTTCCTCCCGTAGCAACGGTGCCGCCGGGTGGCTGGTACCGGGCTCAGCGTAGTCCCGGCCGCCGGCCGGTGAGATGATCGGTTGCCCGTGGGCGGGGGAGAACTGGGTGAGGAGGATCTGCGTGCTGGGCGACGCGCATCTCGACGTCGTCGTCCGGCTCGGCGGCCCAGTCGCGCCTGACACCGACACCCCGGCGCGCACTCAGGTCGGGGTGGGCGGCCAGGCGGCCAACGTGGCTGCCTGGATCAGCGCGCTCGGCGGCCAGGCCCGGCTGATCGCGGCCCGCGGCACCGACCTGGCGGCCGGACTGGTGGCCGCGGAGCTGGCCGGGCGCGGGGTCAACCTGGCCGGCCCGGTGCTGGACGGCCCGACCGGCGTGGTGGTGTCGCTGTCCGAGCGCGGCACCAGCCGGTCCATGCTGACCGACCGCGGGGTGGGGCCGCGGCTGTCCGCGGATACCCTCGACCCGGGCTGGCTGGCCGGCTGCGGCTGGCTGCATCTGCCGGCCTACAGCCTGGCCAGCGATCCGGTCAGCGGGGCCGCGCTGGCCGCGGCGGCCCAGGTGCCGCGGCTCAGCGTGGACCTGTCCTCCACCGCGCTGCTCCGCGATTACGGCGCGGAGCGGTTCCGCGGCCTGCTCGGCCGGCTGCGGCCCGAGGTGGTATTCGGCACCGCGGACGAGGTGGCGCTGATCGGTGAGCTGCCTGGCCCGGCGCTGGTGGTGAAGCTGGGCGCGGATGGCGTGCGGGCCGGCGGCCGGGTGCACCCGGCCCGGCCGGTCCGCGCGGTGGACCCGACCGGGGCCGGCGACGCGTTCGCTGCGGGCTATCTGGTCGGCGGGGTCAGCCTGGGCCTGGACGCGGCGGCCCGGGCGGTAGCCAAGATGGGAGCGATGCCGTGACGAACGATGCCGTGATAAACGGAGTGCAACCGCGGCTCACCGGCGAGGTGGCCGGCGCGCTGGCGGCCGGCCGGCCGGTGGTCGCGCTGGAGACGACGCTGGTCTCGCACGGCTTCCCGGGCGGGCAGGGCGTCGAGGTGGCGCTGGCCAGCGAGCAACGGGTCCGGGCGGCGGGCGCGGTGCCGGCCACCGTCGGCGTGCTGGACGGCGTGCTCCGGGCCGGGCTGACCCCGGCCGAGCTGGGCCGGTTCGCCGAGGCGGGCGGCGCCGCCCGCAAGTGCGGCGCCCGTGACCTGGCGCCTGCCCTGGTGCAGGGCGCGCTCGGCGCGACCACGGTCGGCGGCACGCTGGCCGTGTGCCGGCTGGCCGGGATCCGGTTCATGGCCACCGGTGGCACCGGCGGGGTGCACCGCGGCTTCGCCGCCACCCTGGACGTGTCCGCCGATCTGGCCCAGCTCGCCCGCACCCCGGCGCTGGTGGTGTCGTCCGGGGTCAAGTCGATCCTGGATGTCCCGGCCACCTCGGAACTGCTGGAAAGCCTCGGCGTGCCGGTGCTCGGCTGGCGCACCGGCACGCTGCCCATGTTCTACAGCGCCGTGGGCGGCCCGCCGGTGTCCGCGACGGTGACCGCGGTATCCGAAGTGGCCCGGATCACCGCGGCGCATTTCCTTTTGAACGCCCCTACCGGCCTGCTGCTGGCCCGCCCGCCGGAGCCGTCGCTGGATATCGAGCCGATCCTGGCCGAGGCCGTCGCCCGGGTGGAGCAGCAGGGGGTGCGCGGCCAGGCGGTGACCCCGGCCGTGCTGGCCCTGGTGCACGAGCTGAGTGAAGGGCGCAGCGCCGAGGTGAACCGGCGGCTGATCGAGGACAACGCCGGGCTGGCCGCGGAGGTCGCGGTGGCGCACGCGGAACTGGGAGAGTAGCGGGCAGCGGCGCTCCCGACGGACCTGGAGGTCACCACATGCGGATCGGTGTGTCACTACGCGACGCCACAGGCCCGGACGCCGTGGCCCGGGTGCGCGGCGAACTGGCGCGGGCCGCGGACGAGGGCTTCCCGTCCGCCTGGATGAACAACATCTTCGGCCTGGACGCGCTGACCACGCTGGCCGTGGCGGGCGCCGTGGTGCCCGGGATCGAGATGGGCACCGCGGTGGTGCCCACCTACCCGCGGCACCCGGCGGCCCTGGCCCAGCAGGCGCTGACCGTGGCCGCGGCCACCGGCGGCCGGCTCACCCTGGGCGTGGGCCCGTCACACAAGATCGTTATCGAGGACATGTATGGCTACCGGTTCGACAAGCCGGTGCAGCACACCCGGGAGTACCTGTCCATCCTCCGCCCGCTGCTGCACCGCGAGCCGGTCTCGTTCACCGGGCAGCAGCTCAGCGCGCACGTCACACTGAGCACCCCGGCCCCAGGCCCGGTGCCGCTGCTGCTGGCCGCGCTCGGCCCGGCCATGCTCCGGGTGGCCGGCGAGCTGGCCGACGGCACCGTGCTGTGGATGACCGGGCCGGCCACGGTACGCGACCACATCGTGCCGGCCATAACCGACGCCGCCGTGGCGGCGGCCGGCCCAGCCCCCGGATCGTGTGCATCCTGCCGGTCTGCGTGACCAGCGACCCGGACGCCGCCCGGGCCGCGGCGGCCCGGGTCTTCGCCATCTACGGCGACCTGCCGTCCTACCGGGCCATGCTGGACCGCGAGGGCGCGGCCGGCCCGGCCGACGTGGCCCTGGTCGGCGACGAGGCGTCAGTACGGGCACAGCTGGACACGCTGGCCGAAGCCGGGGTTACCGACTTCGTGGCCGGGGAGTACGCCCGGGGCAAGGACGCCGAGCGCACCCGGGAGTTCCTCCGCGCCCAGCTCAGCTGACTCCGCCGTGGACCTTCGGGCCTGGTGCCTGGGCTGGCCAGCGCGCAGACTGGGACCAACCGGAGGGGTTGGAGGATCATGCCGTTCCTCGACCGTGCCGATGCGGGGCGGCGGCTGGCCGGTGTGCTGACGGGGGTGCGCGGCGCCGATGCCATCGTGCTCGGCCTGCCCCGGGGTGGCATCCCGGTCGGCTACGAGATCGCGCAGGCGCTGAGCCTCCCGCTCGACGTGATCCTGGTCCGTAAGATCGGCCTGCCCGCCCAGCCCGAGCTGGCCATGGGGGCCATCGGCGAGGACGGCATCCGGCTGATCAACACCGAGGTGACGGCGGCCGAGCAGGTCAGCGAGCGGGTGTTCGCCGAGGTCGAGCAGCGGGAGCGGGCTGAGCTGCGCCGCCGGGCCGAGCGCTACCGGCTGGACCGGCCCCGGGCGGCGGTGGCCGGGCGGACCGCGATCGTGGTGGACGACGGCATCGCCACCGGGTCCACGGCCCGGGCCGCCTGCCAGGTCGCCCGGGCGCATGGCGCGGCCCGGGTCATTCTGGCCGTCCCGGTCGCGCCGCGCGGCACCGTGGCCGCGCTGAGCCAGGTAGCGGACCGGGTGGTCTGCCTGGAGTCGCCGGAGCCGTTCTACGCCATCGGCCAGTGGTACCAGGACTTCTCGCAGACCACCGACGCCGAGGTGGTCCGGCTGCTCCGGGCGGCCGCGGACGGCGGCACCGGCCATGAGGTGCTGGTGCCGGCCGGCCCGGTCACCCTGGCTGGCCGCCTGACCGTGCCGCCAGGCGTGGCCGGCATCGTGCTGTTCGCGCATGGCAGCGGCAGCGGCCGGGGCAGCCCGCGCAACGTGTTCGTGGCCGGGACGCTGCACGAGGTGCGCCTCGGCACCCTGCTGTTCGACCTGCTCACCCCCGACGAGGCGGCGGACCGGGCCAACGTGTTCGACATCGGCCTGCTGGCCGGGCGGCTGGCCGCCGCCACCAGCTGGCTGCGGGCGCAGCCCGGGCTGGCCCAGCTCGGCGTCGGCTACTTCGGGGCGAGCACCGGGGCGGCGGCGGCGCTGCGGGCCGCGGCCGAGCCGGGCAGCGACATCGCGGCGATCGTGTCCCGCGGCGGCCGGCCGGACCTGGCCGGCCCGCAGCTCGCCGCAGTCCGGGCCGCCACCCTGCTGATCGTCGGCGGGCTGGACGATCAGGTGCTCGCGCTCAACGTGGCCGCGCAGGCCCAGCTGCGCGCCGAGAACCAGCTCGCGGTGGTGCCGGGCGCGGGCCACCTGTTCGCCGAGCCGGGCACGCTGGAACGGGCGGCCGGGCTGGCCCGGGATTGGTTCGCCGGCCATTTGTCAGGGTGAGTTCCCTACATCCTGCTGGTCACCCACGACATCGACGAGAGCGTGTACGTGGGCGACCGGGTGGTGGTGCTCACCCAGAGCCCGGGCCGGATCCGGGCCGATCTGCCGGTCTCGCTGCCCGCCCCCCGCGATCAGATCAGCACCCGGGAGCTGGCGGCGTTCGTGCAGCTCCGGGCCACGGTCGGCCGCCTGGTCAGAACGCCGGGACCGGGCCGACCGGCCCGGTCAGCGGCAGCACGACCAGGCACGGCACCTTGACCGGCTGCGCCGGGTCGAGGGCATTCAGCATGTCGGCCATGGCCACCGGGTCGCTGGCGATTTCCAGGTGATCGCTGGCGTCCAGCGGGCACTGGTTCTGCAGCGTGATGTTCCTGACGTTCGGCGCGGCGGGCAGGAAGGCGTTGGTGTACGGGGTGACCACCTCGTCGTCCCTGGTCTCGATGACCGTGTAATTCACCCCGGCCACGGTGGGCGTGGCGTTCAGCTTGGCCAGGAACGCCGAGCCTTCCTCCTGCTGCACGCAGGCGGTGCAGGTGGTGGCGAGCGCGCTGTTAATCGGCTCGATGAGGCCAATGTCGGTGCCGAGCACGGTCAGCCCGTCCAGGGTGGTCCCGTAGTTGGACGGGGCCAGCGCGACGAACGTGGCCACCTTGGCCGCACCGCCGAGGAAATTGATGTAGTAGCGCGGCATCATCCCGCCCTGGGAATGGCCGACGAGATCCACTTTCGCCGCCCCGGTCGCGGCCAGCACGGTGTTCACGAACGTGGCCAGCTGGGCCGCGGAGGCCGCGATGTCACGGGTGCCCTGCAGGTCGGAGGTGGCCGAACTGCCGCCGTAGTTGAACGCGAAGACGCAGTACCCGTGGTTGGCCAGGATGGGCGCGGCCGCCTGCCAGTTGTCATTCATGTTGGCCAGCGTCCCGTGCACCAGGATCACCGGGTAGGGGTGTGCCGCGCCGGGCTGGCAGGAGAAATTGTTGGCCCCGGGCGGCGGCGTGGCCGGGGAATTGAACGTGACCAGCGCGCCCGCCAGGAAGTCATAGTTGACCGGTAATGTGGCGGCCGATGCGCTGGCCGCGGGCCACACCGCGGTCAGTACGGCCGCGCTGATGGCGGTGCTGAGCAATGCGATTCGCCGGGTTAGCGTGCGGAAAGGCATCCTTGCCTCCCATGCTCGGTGGGCCTGGAATCCGGGACCCCCGAAGCTCCGGTGCTCAAATTAGACATCGGCCCGGCCGCGCGGTCTGCTCATCCGGTTCAGCCTGCTCGGCGGCCCCTTTGTCCGGCGCGGACAACAAATCTACTCACGGGTAATGACCGGCCGGGCTGTCTCGTGTAGGTTCTGGGCAGCGGGCGACGCCGCGGTCCCCTCCCATGCTGGCGCCGCCTGGACAGGGTGGGTGAGGCGGCATGCGGCCAGTGACTGAGGCCCCGGCGAACGGTGACGGCGTCTGGCCGGCCGTGCCGCGCGAGGTGGCCGAGGTGCTGCGGCCCGAACTGGACCGGGCGACCGAGGAAGTGATCGGCGCGATCCAGCGCGAGGTGCCCGAGTACGCCCGGCCGCACGACGACCACTACACCTCCGTGGTGCGCCGGGCGGTGCACCAGGCGGTGCACCAGTTCGTGCAGCGCATCGCCGACCCGGCCACTTCCACGGAGACCACCGCGGAGCTGTTCACCGGCATCGGCCGGATCGAGGCGGCCGAGGGCCGCAGCCTGGAGCCACTGCAGGCGGCGCTGCGGCTGGGCGCCCGGGTCACCTGGCGCACGCTGTGCGAGCAGGCGGTGCAGGGCAGCCTCAGCGTCGGCGTCATCGGCCCGGTCGGCGAGGCACTGTTCCTGTACATCGACGAGCTGGCCGCCGCCTGCGCCGAGGGGTTCACCCGGGCCAGTGCCGAGGTGGCCGGCGAGCTGGAGCGCAGGCGGCGGCGGCTGCTCGACCTGATCGTCACCGAGCCGCCGGTATCCCGGGACGCGATCACCGACCTGGCCCGCGCGGCGGGCTGGCCGGTGCCCCGCAAGGTGGCCGTGGTCGCGCTGGAGGACCGCAGCCAGGACCATTTCGGGCCGCTGCCCGCGCTGCCCCCGGACGTGCTGGTGGACATGACCCGGCAGGACCCGTGCCTGCTGGTGCCGGATCCGGACGGGCCGGGCCGGGCGGACATGATCGAGCGCGGCCTGCGCGGCTGGACCGGGGCGTTCGGCCCGGTGGTGCCGCTCAGCCGGGCCGGCTGCTCGCTGCGCTGGGCCCGGCAGGTGCTGGCGCTGGGCCGCCGCGGCGCGATCCGGGCCGGCCGGGGCCTGATCCACTGCGAGGAGCACCTGACCTCGCTGGTGCTGCTGTCCGATGAAGAGCTGGCCCGGGTGCTCAGCTCGGTCTGGCTCGCCCCGCTCGCCCGGCTCCGGCCCAGCCAGCAGGACATCATCGCCGAGACGTTGCTGGCCTGGCTGCAGAACGCGGGCAACGCCCGGCTCGCCGCGACCCAGCTGCATGTGCACCCGCAGACGGTCCGCTACCGGCTGCGCCAGATCCACGAGCTGTTCGGCGCCGCGCTGGCCGAGCCGGCCGCGCGCTTCGATCTGGAGGTCTCGCTGCGCGCCCGCCAGCTGCTCCGCGGCGGCACCAAGCTACATATGTCGAGTTAGGTAGGCTACATATGTAGGTTCAGTCCGGCTCAGCGGGCTGGGCAGGGCGGCTGGTAGGCCCGGCCGGGCAGGTAGGCGGCCCATTCCGCCCGGGTCAGCGGCTGCCCGGCGGTGCCACACACGGCGCGGGCCGCGGCGGGCGCGGCGGTGTCCCAGAGCCGGGCCGTGCCGTCCGCGCTGGCCGCGGCCAGGGTGCCGCCGCCGGGGGAGAAGGCCACCGAGTACACCGCGTCGGCGGGCCCGGTCAGCGTGGCCAGCAGGCCGGGCCGGGCCGGGTCGGCCAGCCGCCACAGCCACACCGTGCCGTCGGTCACCCCGGCGGCCAGGGTCCGCCCGTCCGGGCTGAACGCGACCGAGTACACGTAACCGCCCGGGCCGGTGAGCGGCCGGCCGAGCCGCGTGGGGTGGGCCAGGTCGCTGACGTTCCACAGCCGCACCGCCTTGTCCGCGCTGCCGACGGCCAGGGTGCGCCCGTCCGGGCTGAACGCGACCGAGATCGCATAGCTGGCCGGGCCAGTGAGCGGCCGGCCGAGGTGCGTGGGGTGGGCCGGGTCGCGAATGTCCCACAGCCGGGCCACGTCGTCGGCGCTGGCCGCGGCCAGGGTGCGGCCGTCCGGGCTGAACGCCACCGAGAACACGTACGTGCCGGAGTCGCGCACCTTGGCGATCTGCCTGGGCCCACCCGGGCTGGCCACCGACCACAGCCGGATCGCCCCGTCGTCGCCACAGGTGGCCAGCAGCCGGCCGTCCGGGCTGAACGCGGCGAACTCCACCAGGTCGGTGCTGGCCAGCTCGGCCCGCACCGGCGGCCCGTCCGGGGCCAGCGTGCCGGCCCCGGCGACGTGCCAGAGCTGGAGCTGGCCGTTGCCGTATCCGGCCGCGATCAGCCTGCCGCCCGGGGCGAACGCCACCGCGTTGACGACGGCGCCGGCCGGCGGGGTGCCTTCCGCCAGCATGGTGCGGCTGACCGGATTCCACAGCTGCAGGCTGGTGCCGCCTACCGCGAGCAGACTGGGCCGGCCACCAGCGGCCGGGGCGTAGGCCACGCTGTTCGCCGGGCCGCCCGCGCGCAGCACCGGGGTGGGCACGGTCCAGATCCGGGCGATCCCGTCCGCGTCCCCGCTGATCAGACGCCCAGTCCCGGCCCAGGCCAGCGACGTGACCGGCTGCGGATTCGGCATCGCGGCGGTCAGCGTCCGGTGGGCCAGCTGCCAGACCAGCACCCGGTCGTCGCTGCTGCCCGCCGCGACCGACCGCCCGTCCGGGCTGAACGCGACCGTGTTCACCCAGTCGGTAGCCCCGGTCAGCGTGCCGTCCTGGGCCCACTGCCGCGACCGGTCCAGGTGCCACAGCCAGACCTTGTCGTCCTGGCTGCCGGCCGCCAGCAGGTCGCCGTCCGGGCTGAACGCCACCGACGTGACCAGGCCGCGCGGGCCGGTGAGCGGCTGGCCCACCGGGGCCGGGTGGACCGGGTCGCTGACGTCCCATAGCCGCACCGTCTGGTCCGCGCAGCCCGCGGCCAGCAGGTCGCCGTCCGGGCTGAACGCGACCGATTCCACGTAGCCGGCCGCCCCGGTGAGCGGCTTGCCCACCGGGACCGGGTGGGCCGGGTCGCTGACGTCCCACAGCCGCACCGTCTTGTCCGCGCTGCCCGCCGCGAGCAGGCGGCCATCCGGGCTGAACGCCACCGAGTAGATGGTGCTGGCCGGGCCGGCCAGCGTGCCGAGCCGGGCCGGGTGGGCCGGGTCGGCGACGTTCCACAGCAGTACCTGCCGGCCGGCGCCAGCCGCGGCCAGCAGGCGGCCGTCCGGGCTGAACACGGCGGTGTACAGCGGGCTGTCGCTCTTGCCCAGCAGCGCCGGGCCGAGTGGCACCGGATGCCCGGGCCGGGCCAGGCTCCACAGCCGCAGCGTGCCGTCGGCGGCGGCCACCGCGAGCACCCGGTGATCCGGGCTCAGGCCGACCGACTGGACCACATCCGCCGAGTCGATCAGCCGGGCCGCGGCCGGGCTGCCGGTCGATTCGAGCAGGCTGGCCCGTGCCTCGGGGGTGGCCGAGATCCGGTAAGCGGCCAGGCTGAGCTGCGCGGCTAGCGCCGGATTCTGCGCGCGGACCTGGTCGGCCTCGATGGCCACCGCACGGGACTGGGCGATGTCCCGGGCCGTGCTGGCGCGCTGCCCGGCCGCACTCGCGGCCTCGCGCTGCGAGAACGCGTAGCCGGCCAGCCCGACGGTCACCACCACCAGCACGGTGAGTACCGCCACCAGACGGCGCAAGAGCCGGGTGTGCTGGCGTTCGGCATCGCGGTGCTGCTTTTCCGCGGTGCTGGCCGCGGCCAGAAACTCCTGGGTCAGCGACGTCAGGCTGGTGGCGTTGACCGGATCGGCCGCCCAGTCCGTGGCGAGCGTCAGCTGGCCGCCACGGAGCAGCGCGGCCGGGTCCCGGCCGGCCTCGTCCCAGGCGCGGGCCGCGTCGTTGATCCGCCGCCGGGTGCGCAGCCCGTCCCGGTTGGCGTCGATCCAGCCGCGCAGCTGCGGCCAGGCGGTGAGCAGCGCGTCGTGGCTGATCCGTGCGGTCCCGCTGTCCACCGTGATGAGCCGGGCCGCGACGAACCGGGCCAGCACGTCGCCGGGCGGGGCGCCCGGGCCGGCCCAGTCATGCAGTTCGCTGAGCCGCACCGCGCTGCGCGTTTCCGGCTCGTCGCCGGCCACCCGCACCAGGCGCAGGAACAGCCGCCGCGCCACCTCCTGCCCGGCCGGGTCGAGCGCGCCGTAGACCTCGTCGGCGGTGTGCGCGATCGCGTGCTGGATACCCCCGCTGGCCTGGTAGTCGGCCGCGGTCAGCTGGCTGCCCTGGCTGCGGGCCCAGGTGGTGAGCAGCGCATGGGACAGCAGCGGCAGCGCGCCCGCCTCGTGCGCCGGGGCGGTCGCGGCCGGGCTGGCCGCGCGTGGCGACAGGTCGCGGAGCAGCAACTCGACCAGGCCGTCGGCCACGCTGAGCCGGGCCAGCCGGGCCGGCTCTACGATGGCCGCAGCGACCTCGGCCCGGGTCATCGGGCCGACCACGACCTGACGTTCCTGCAGCGCCCGGGCCAGCCCGGGATGGCGCAGCGCCCGGTGGTAGAAGTCGGCGCGCAGCGCGATCGCGACCACCGCCGGGCCGGACAGCGCGCACACTGCGGCGATGAACCGATCCTGCTCGGTCTCGTCCGCACCCGAGGTGAAGACCTCTTCGAGCTGGTCCACGACGATGACCGGGCTGGTGCCGGTCGGCCCAGCCGGGGCCAGGAGGCCGGCCGCGGCCGCCGGGTCGGCGCGCAGCGCGGCTTCGATCGCGGCGCTGCCGGTCGGCTGACCCGGCGCCGCGGCGCCCTGGCTGGCCAGTGCCGCGAGCTGGCCGGCCAGCTCGGCCAGCGCGGCCGCACCCGGCGTGAACAGGGCTAACGGCCGCTCCGGCCCGGTCACCAGGGCGGGGATCAGCCCGGCCCGCAGCACCGAGGACTTGCCTGACCCGGACGGCCCGACCACGACCAGCGGGACGCCGGGCGGGCCAGCATCCGGGGCGGCCGCGGTGACCAGCCGGCTGGTCAGTTCGGTGCGGCCGAAGAACCAGCTGGCGTCTTCCGGCTGGAAGCTGGCCAGCCCCCGGTACGGCGCCACAGCGGCGGGCCGGCCTGGGCCGCGGCGGACCCGGGTCAGCGCGCTGGCCCACTCGGCCAGCCGGCCAGGGTCCGTCTCGCCGCACGCGGCCAGGATCCGGGGCAGCAGGTCAGGCTGGGTGGCCGGGGGCAGGTGCCGTCCGGCGAAGTAGTCACCCGCGGTGCTGGCCGGGATGCCCGCGGCCTTTGCCACGTCCCGGACGGTCCGCCCGGCGCGCTGCCGGGCCCGGGTCAGCTGCTGGCCGAACTCCTGCTGTGTCGTGATCCGGCCCGGGTCCGCAGCCGGTGCTTCCTCCTGGTCGACGGGCATGCCTGAGTTCCCCCCTCCATGGGCCGCCCGGGCCCATGTCTGCATGACTCCCCGCTGCCCCAGTCAGTTCACCGCGCCGGCCGAATTGAGACCAGCCGGGAAGCCAGCGGTTGCTGTCCGACTTTGTCCGAGGGTTGCCGGCCTGGCTGCGCGGGCCGGCCCGGCCGGTGAGACTGGTAGTTCCCCAGGCCTGCGGCAGCGTGCCGATCCGCTCCGGGTGGGGGGCTGGCGCCCGGCGCGCCTTCCGCAGGTAAAAACGGGGGCCGCGCGGTCCCGTTCGGCCGGAGGGGGGAGGGGGGCGGCCGAACGGGACCGGGTGGCAGCCCGGCTGCCTCTTCCTGCGGGCGGCTTGCGGAGGTAGCCTCCAAACGGGTCCCGGGCCGATCAGTTCGACCCCCGGGACCCACCAGCCCGGGCCGCATGATCAGCGGTCTTCCGCCGTGGCCCGGGGGCGGTTAGCGTAATTATGTGACCGGTGACGTCCCTGGTGAGGCCGCTGCACAGACCGCTGCACGGGCCGCTGCACGGGCCGGGGGGCGCCGCCCGGCCATCGTCCCTGACCCGGTAATCATCGTCCTGCTGCTGATCGCGTTCTTCTCGGCCATCTCCGGCAAGCCGCTGGACGGCGGGTTAATGCTGCTGGTGGCGGCCGGGCTGGCCTGGGATGTCCGGGCCCGGAGCCGGCCTATCCCGGCCGCGCCCGCGGCCGGCGAGCCGCCGGGCGCGCCCGTCCCGGATGATGCCGCGGCCCCGCGCCGCGGTGCCCGGTTGCTGGTCGCAGTGGCCGCGGTGGCGGCGGGCATCAGCTACGCGATCGTCGCCGGGTCATTCAGCCAGTTTTCCTGGCCCGCGACGGCCGCGGTGGTCGGCGTCGGCGCGCTGGTGGTGCTGGCCGGCTGGCAGCCGCCCGGGCGGCCGCGGCCGGATGGCGGCCCACTGCCCCGTACTGGCGTTCTGCTGTGGGGAGGGGTGCTGGTCGCGGGCGGGCTGTGGGAATTGTGGTCGCTGTTCCAGCAGCCGGCCATGGATACCACCTCGTACGCGCACCCGACGATCAGTGCGCTCACCGACCCGGTGCTGGCGGCCCAGCCTGGCCGCGACCCGGACCAAGGCGCCGGTGCCGCCGATCGGGGTTGTGCTGAGCCGGATCATGCGCACCCGCACCGGCCGGGTCGGCATGCTGGTCGCCTGGGCCTGGCTGGGCCTGCACTTCTTCGCCAAGTAGCCTCGGCGGTATGACAAGTACCGCCGCAGTGGCCAGCCCGGTCGATTTCGAGAAGTTCGGCGATTACGGGCTGAAGGCCCGCCCCGTCCGGACGGTGCGTTCGTCCGGCCGCGCTACCCGTTCCAGGGCCGGATCACCGCGGACGGGTCCAGCGGCTACCCGGCCCAGCCCGGCCGCTACCACCTGTACATCTCGCTGGCCTGCCCGTGGGCGCACCGGTCGGCGATCGTCCGGAGCCTGCTCGGCCTGGACGAGGTGATCTCGCTGTCCGTGGTGGACCCGATCCGGGACGGGCGCGGCTGGGCGTTCCGCGACGGCCCGGGATACACGCCCGACCCCATCAACGGCTTCACCCTGATCCGGGACGCGTATGACGCGACCGAGCCGGGTTACGACGGCCATATCTCGGTGCCGGTGCTGTGGGACAAGGAGACCGGCCGGATCGTGTCCAACAACTTCCCGGACATCACCATCGACCTGGACACCCAGTTCGGTGCCTGGGCCACCCCGGGGATCGACCTGTACCCGGCGGCGCTGCGGGCGGAGATCGACGCGCTCAACGAGCGGGTCTACGCCACTGTCAACAACGGCGTGTACCGGTGCGGGTTCGCCACCACCCAGGAGGCGTACCAGGCGGCGGTGGCCGACCTGTTCGCCACCCTGGACGACCTGGACGCGCGGCTGGCCACCCGGCGGTACCTGTTCGGCGACTCGGTGACCGAGGCCGACGTGCGGCTGTGGGTCACGCTGGCCCGGTTCGACGCGGTCTACGTCACTCACTTCAAGGCCAACCTGCGCCGCCTGGCCGACTACCCGAACCTGTGGCCGTACGCCCGCGACCTGTACTCGATCCCGGCGTTCGGGCAGACCACCAACTTCGACCACATCAAGAACCACTACTACCGGACCCACCCGCAGCTGAACCCGCTGCGCATCGTCCCGGCCGGCCCCATCCTCGGCTGGACCGCCCCGCACGGCCGCGAGGCTTTGTCCGGCTGAGCACCTGTGCGCGGGAATGGCCTGATAGCAGCGGGCTTATTTGCCCGGACATGCGGCGGTTACCGGCAAGGTAGAGCCGGCCGGGCACAGGCTGTACGGTTGGCCCCATGTCCCCTGTCCCGGTGGCGTACGGTGCGCGGCGCCGCGTGCCAGCCGCGCAGTTGAGCGCAGCCCGTGGGGTGACGTTGTGAGCGCTCCCCTCGTCACCAAGTACCTGGTGCGGATCTGGCCAGCCGGGACGACACCGCCGAACATGCAGCAGTCGGAGATGTCCAGCCCGGAGAGTGCCACCGAGGGCCAGGACGGGAACGACCGCGCCGAGATCCAGGCCATCCGCAACTGGGCCCAGATGCACGCCAACGGCGAGGGCGTGACCTACTCCTACGAGGTCTGCCGGGACAGCATGGTGGCCGCGCTCACCGGCAGCGAGACCACCCAGCGCGTCGTGGCCACCATCGCCAGCGGCAGCGTGGACCCCGCCGTCAGCGCCTGACCGTTAGCGCTCCCCGCTGCGTGTGCGCCTGCAGGACTTGTCCGATACTTGTTCATTGGGCGGGGCTGGCGGTCTCATTTTGGGACCAGGCCTGGCCGTTTGGGTGTGGCGATGCGGCCAGGGCGTTGGCCACGCTCGGATAGACGTGCAGCATACGGTCGGCGCCCGTCAGTTCCAGTACCCGCCGAATCGGGGGACTGGCTGCTATCCGCAGCTGCGCCCCAGTGGCGGCGGCCCGGTTATGGGCGCGCAACAGCATGGTGATAGTGGCTGAGTCGCAGAACATTGTCTGGGCTGCGTCAGCGATCAGCACGGCCGTCCCGTCGTCCAGGGCACGGGCCAGGGTGTCGTGGACCTGGCTGGCGTTGCTCATGTCGATCTCCTGGGGCAGCGTGATCACCAGCTGCCGGATCCCCAGGCCTGGGCTGGGAGAGGTGCTCTCGTGGGGCGCGGGAATCGCCATCCACCTCCGCCATCGGGTGCGCGCGTTCAGCGATGGCACCAGGATCGGCGACCCGGCATAGGCCCGTCAATAGAAACGCGAGAAAAATCTCATGTATCTTTTAACATGAAGATCGTCATGTGAGAATTGTCTCGTGAGAGATATGCTCATGGTATGAGTGACGCCGATCAAGGTGGCAGCAGCTGGACGCTGCTGACTGGGCACGGCCATGTGCTGGTGGAGATCGCCCGTAACCCTGGATCCCGGATCCGGGATATCAGTGCGGTCGTCGGTCTTACCGAGCGGACGGTCCAGGCGATCGTGGCCGACCTGGAGGGTACCGGCTACCTCACCCGGACCAGGGCTGGCCGGCGGACGCTGTACACGGTGAACCCCGATCAGCTGTTCCGGCACGGCGCGCAGGATGGGCACCGGGTCGGCCCGTTCCTTGACCTGCTGGCCGGCCAGGGCGACGCCGCCGGACCGGAGCAGGCCGCGGATCCTCACTGAGCTGGGGCGGCCGCCTTAGGTTGCGACAGGAGGCTCTCGTACAGCTGCACGGTCTGCGCGGCGATGGCGTCCCAGCCGAACTCGGTGGCGCCGCGCTTGCGCCCGGCCGCGCCCATAGCGGCGGCCCGCGCGGGGTCGAGGATCAGCGCGTTCAGCGCGGCGGCCAGCGAGGCCGGGTCGTCCGGCGGCACCAGCAGGCCGGTCTCGCCGTCCACCACCACTTCGGGGATGCCGCCCACCTGGCTGCCGACCACCGCCGTGCCGCAGGCCATCGCCTCCAGGTTGACGATGCCCAGCGGCTCATACAGCGACGGGCAGGCGAACACGGTGGCGTGCGACAGCAGCTGGATGACCTCGCGCTTGGGCAGCATCTCCGGGATCCAGATCACCCCGGCCCGGGACGCCTGCAGGCTGGCCACCAGGCTGGTGACCTCGGCGGCCAGCTCGGCGGTGTCCGGCTGCCCGGCGAGCAGCACCAGCTGCGCTTCCGGGGCGAGCCGGCTGGCCGCGTGCAGCAGCACCGGCACGCCCTTCTGCCGGGTGATCCGGCCGACGAAGATGACGGCCGGGCGGGCCGGGTCGACCCCATAGCGGTCCAGCACGGTGGTGCCGGGATCCGGGGCGTACTCGGCGCTGTCGATGCCGTTGCGGATGACAACCACCCGCTCCGGGGTGACCGCTGGGTAGGCGGCCAGCACGTCGGCCCGCATCCCACTGGACACCGCGATGATCGCGTCGGCCGACTCCACGGCCACCTTCTCGCACCAGCTGGACAGCGCGTACCCGCCGCCCAGCTGCTCCGCCTTCCACGGCCGCAGTGGCTCCAGCGAGTGCACGGTCACCACGTGCGGCACGCCGTACAGCAGCGCGGCCAGGTGCCCGCCGAGGTTCGCGTACCAGGTGTGCGAGTGCACCAGGTCGGTCCCGGAGACGGTGGCCGTCATGACCAGGTCCACCGACATGGTGCGCAGCGCCTGGTTGGCCCCGGCCAGCTGGTCCCACGGCTGGTGGGCCACGGCGCCGGGCCGCTCGCCGCCCTCGCAGTGCACGGTCAGCTCGACCCGGCTGGCCAGTTCCCGGGCCAGGTAGGCGACGTGCACGCCGGCCCCGCCGTACACGTCCGGGGGATACTCCCGGGTGAGCAGCGCGACCTTCATCCGGTGACTTTCTGGCTCTTGCCCACCACGGTGATCCCGCCCGCGGACACCGCGAAGCCGCGCGCCCGGTCCTGCTCCTTGTCCACGCCGATGACGGCTCCCTCGGGGACGGTCACGTTCTTGTCGATGATCGCGTTCCTGATCACCGCGTGCCGGCCGATGACCGTGTTGTGCAGAATCACCGACCGCTCCACCCGGGACCAGCTGTTCACCCGGACCCCTGGTGAGAGCACGGATTCGCGGACCAGCCCACCGGACACGATGACGCCGTTGCTGACCAGGCTGTCGATGGCCCGTCCGATCCGGTCGCCAGAGTCGTGCACGAACTTGGCGGGCGGCATTGAGGACACGTGGGTGAGGATCGGCCAGCGGTCGTTGTACAGGTTGAACACCGGGTGCACGGCGCACAGGTCCATGTGGCTGTCGAAGTAGGAGTCCAGCGTGCCGACGTCGCGCCAGTAGCCGGCGTCCCGCTCGGTCGCGCCCGGCACGTGGTTGGTCTGGAAGTCGTACACCTGCGCGGTGCCCTCCTCGACCAGCATCGGGATGATGTCGCCGCCCATGTCGTGCCGGCTGGTCGGGCTGGCCGCGTCCTTGCGCAGCGCCTCGATCAGCGCGTCGGCGGTGAACAGGTAGTTGCCCATCGAGGCGTAGCACTCCTCCGGCCGCCCGGGCAGCGGCGGCGGGTCGGTCGGCTTCTCCAGGAACTCCTCCAGGGTGCGGCCGTCCGCGCCCACGTGGACGATGCCGAACGCGCTGGCCTCGGCGCGGGGCACCGGGATGGCGGCCACCGTCACCCCGGCGCCGTGCTCGACGTGCTGGTCGATCATCTGGCGTGGGTCCATCCGGTACACGTGGTCGGCGCCGAACACGATGACCAGGTCCGGCCGCTCGTCGTAGATCAGGTTCAGCGACTGGTAGATGGCGTCGGCCGAGCCGGTGTACCAGTGCGGGCCGAGCCGCTGCTGGGCCGGCACCGGGGTCACGTAGTTGCCCAGCAGCGTGCTCATCCGCCAGGCGGTGCTGATATGCCGGTCCAGGCTGTGGCTCTTGTACTGGGTCAGCACGGCGATCCGGTAGATCCCCGCGTTGGCCAGGTTGGACAGGGCGAAATCGACCAGCCGGTACATGCCGCCGAACGGCACGGCCGGTTTGGCCCGGTCCGCGGTCAGCGGGGCCAGCCGCTTGCCCGCCCCGCCCGCCAGCACGATGCCCAGAACTCGCTTGTCTGTCATCTCCACCCCTTGTCAGCGGCCGGAGTCAGCCTCCGGATGATTCCTTGAGCACGCCATCCAGGATGTGCTGCGCCTCTTCCTGGATCCGGGCCAGCTGGCCCGGACCCTGGAACGACTCCGCGTACAGCTTGTAGACGTCTTCTGTGCCTGACGGACGGGCGGCAAACCAGCCCGATTCGGTGACCACCTTGATGCCGCCGAGCGGCTCATCGTTGCCCGGCGCGCGGGTCAGCCGGGCCTGCACCGGCTCCCCGGCCAGTTCCGCCACATCGACCTGCTCCGGGGACAGCTTGGCCAGCAGCGCCTTCTGCGCCCGGGTGGCGGGCGCGTCGATCCGCGCGTAGGCCGGGTCACCGAGCTGGCTGGCCAGCTCGCGGTAGCGCTCGCCCGGCGACTGCCCGGTGACTGCGGTGATCTCCGAGGCGAGCAGGGCCAGGATGATGCCGTCCTTGTCGGTGGTCCAGATCCGGCCGTCGGCGCGCAGGAACGATGCCCCGGCGCTCTCCTCGCCGCCGAACGCGATCGAGCCGGCCAGCAGCCCGGGCACGAACCACTTGAACCCGACCGGCACCTCGGTCAGCTCGCGGCCGGCCGCCGCCGCCACCCGGTCGATGATCGACGAGCTGACCATCGTCTTGCCCACCGCGGCGCCGGCCGGCCAGTTCGCCCGGTGCCGGTACAGGTAGTCGATGGCCACTGCCAGGTAGTGGTTCGGGTCGAGCAGCCCGGCGTCCGGGGTGACGATGCCGTGCCGGTCGGCGTCGGTGTCGTTGCCGGTCGCGATGGCGAACTCGGCGGCCCGGCCGATCAGCGAGGCCATCGCGGACGGGGACGAGCAGTCCATCCGGATCTTGCCGTCCCAGTCCAGCGTCATGAACCGGAAGGTGGCGTCCACCGTGGGGTTGACCACGGTCAGGTCCAGCCCGTACCGGTCGGCGATCTCGCCCCAGTAGGCCACGCTGGCCCCGCCGAGCGGGTCGGCGCCGATCCGGACCCCGGCGTCCCGGATCGCATCCAGGTCGACCACGGTCGGCAGCTGGTCCACGTACTGGCCGAGGAAGTCGAACGGGCCCACGGTGTGCGCCTGGCGCGCGGCCGCGTAGGTCAGCCGCCGCACCTCGCGCAGCAGGCCGGCCAGCAGCTCGTTGGCCCGGTCCTGGATGTCCGAGGTGATCTGCGACCCGGCCGGTCCGCCGTCCGGCGGGTTGTACTTGAACCCGCCGTCCGCGGGCGGGTTGTGCGACGGGGTGATCACGATCCCGTCGGCCTGGCCCTGGGCCTGCCCCCGGCCGCCGGCCGCGTTGTGCATCAGGATGGCCAGCGACAGCGATGGCGTCGGGGTGTACCCGTCCCGGCTGTCCACCAGCACCGTCACCTCGTTGGCCGCGAGCACTTCCAGCGCGGTGACGAAGGCCGGCTCGGACAGCGCGTGCGTGTCCCGGCCCAGGTACAGCGGCCCGGTCGTGCCCGCCGCGGCCCGGTAGTCGCAGATGGCCTGGGTGGTGGCGGCGATGTGGTCGTCGTTGAACGAGCAGCGCAGCGCCGAGCCGCGATGGCCGGAGGTGCCGAAGGCAACCCGCTGCTCCGGTACCCCGGGATCCGGGTGCTCCGCGAAGTACGCCGTGACCAGCTTGGCCACATCCACCAGGTCAGACTCGGCGGCCGGCTGGCCGGCCCGCTCGTTTACCGGCAACGTCAGCTCCTGTCCCCGGGCGAGTGCCACGGAGCGGCGTTCGATACGAAAGGTCTTGGTGTTTACTGCCCGCGATTCCGGGGTCAAGTCTTCCGGGATTCCGGCCAGGCCGCCATGGGTGGCGCGCCCACATTGCCCGCCGGGCTGCGATGATGGGCCGGTGAGCAACGAGGCACCGCCGCCGACCACCCGGCGCGCCCGGCTGTGGGCGGCGGCCCAGATCCGCGGGATCCCGCTGCGGGCGATCCTGGCCACGGTCGGCGTCGTGGTCGTGGTCTTCATGCTCGGCAAGGTCGTCTACCGGCTCAAAGACGTCATCCTGCTGATCCTGGTGGCGGCGTTCCTCGCGGTGATCCTGAACCCGCTGGTGATAGCGCTGCAGCGGTGGAAGATCAAGCGGCGCGGCTGGGCCGTCGCGGTGGTCACGTTCTGGGCAGTCCTGGTCTTCATCGGCCTCGCGTTCGCGTTCGGCGTCCCGCTGGCCGGCGCGATCACCCACCTGGCCGACAAGCTGCCCAGTTACGTCGATGCGGCGGAGCACGGCCGGGGCTGGATCGGGCACCTGGTCCGGCACTACCACATCCAGACCTGGGTGCAGAAGAACACACCCAAGCTGGTGACCTTCGGTGAGGGGCTGACCAAGCCCGCGCTGAGCCTCGGCAAGGGCGCCGTCACGCTGCTGCTCGAGCTGTTCACCATCTTCATCTTGACGCTGCTCCTGCTGCTCGAGGGGCCCAAGATGCGGAAGTGGCTGCTGAGCAACATGACCCCGGAGCGGTCGAAGCGGTACGGCCGGATCGCGCACGAGGTGAACCGCTCGGTCACCGGCTACATGCTGGGCAACATCCTCACCTCGATCATCGCCGGGACGGTCATCTTCGTCACGCTGTGGCTCGTCGGGGTGCCGTTCCCGTTCCTGTGGGCGCTGTGGGTGGCCCTGGTCAACTTCCTGCCGATGATCGGCGGCGCGCTGGCCGGCATCCCCACCGTGCTGTTCGCGGCCACCCACTCGCTGACCGCCGGGGTCATCACCCTGGTCGTGTTCCTGGTCTACACCCAGATCGAGAACCACGTCCTGAACCCGATCGTGATGAGCAAGACGGTGCGGGTCAACCCGCTGCTGGTGCTGCTGTCCATCCTGATCGGCGCGTCCATCGGCGACTGGATCGGCGGCACATTCGGCGCGTTCGTGGCCGCGCTGCTGGCCATCCCGGCGGCCGGGGCGCTGCAGGTGATCACCCGCGAGGTGTGGCAGGAGACAGCCACCCCGATGCCCGAATCGCCGGAAGAGGCGCAGCTGGCCGAGCAGGAAGAACTCACCGAGCACCCGGAGCAGGTCAGGCTGGAGGGCCAGGTGGAACTGGGCAGCCGCTCCGGGTCACGATCCGGTGAGTAGCTGGTAGCGCACCTCGGTCACCGGGGCGCCGAGGTCGAGCAGCTGGCGGGCGCCGTCCGGGCGGAATCCGGCGGCCGCATAGAACCGGCGGGCCTGCTGGTTGGCTTCCAGCACCCACAGCGTGATGTCGCAATAGCCCGCTTCGGCCAGCGTGCGGACCGCGTGCGCCATCAGCAGCCGGCCCGCGCCGCGGCCCCACCACTCCGGCAGCACGTAGATGGCGTAGACCTCGCCCTGCCCAGGGCCGCGCCGGTCGGCATCCCGGCAGCGGCCGCCCGACACCCAGCCGACGATCGCGCCGCCCTGCACGGCCACGCTCTCCACCAGAACCGACCGGTGCGCCGCGGTGGCCTGCTCGGCCATACGCCGGCGGCGGCGCTCGCCGTCCACCCGCATCCGGTTCAGGTAGTCGTCGGGCACGATGCCCCGGTACGCGGCCTGCCAGCCGGCCACCCGCAGCCGCTCGACCTCCTCCGCGTCCTCCGGCCCGGCGGCGCGGATACTGGGTGCTGCCACGACGGACAGTGTGCCCCGGTCCGGGGGCAGCTAGCCATCACGACGGGGGGGTTGCTTCGGCCATGGCCCATAGCGACGATTCGGACATGCGTCTGCTGGCAGATCCGCTGACCAACAAGGGCACCGCGTTCACCGAGGCGGAACGCTCCGGACTGGGCCTGCGCGGCCTGCTGCCCAGTGCGGTGGAGACGCTGGACCAGCAGGCGGCCCGCTCCTACCAGGAGTATCAGCAGCAACGGGACGACCTGGCCCGGCATATCAACCTGCGCGCGCTGCAGGACACCAACGAGACGCTGTTTTACCGGCTGATCCTCGCTCACGTCGAGGAGATGCTGCCCATCATCTACACCCCCACGGTAGGGCTGGCCTGCCAGCGGTTCAGCGAGATCTACCGGCGGCCGCGCGGCCTGTTCATTCCCTACCCGGACGCGGACCGGATCGGCGAGATCCTGCGCAACCGGCCGCGCCGCGACGTGGACGTGATCGTGGTGACCGACGGGCAGCGCATCCTGGGCCTGGGCGACCAGGGCATCGGCGGGATGGGCATCCCGATCGGGAAGCTGTCGCTGTACACCGGGCTCGGCGGCATCGACCCGGCCCGCACCCTGCCGGTGCTGCTCGACGTGGGCACCGACAACCCGGCACGCCTGGACGATCCGATGTACCTGGGCTGGCGGCACCGCCGGGTCGGCGAGGCCGACTATCGTGCGTTCGTGGACCGGTTCGTCCAAGCGGTGCGGGCCGAGTTGCCCGAGGTGCTGCTGCAGTGGGAGGACTTCGCGACCGCACACGCGCTGCCCATCCTGGAGCAGTACCGGGATCAGCTGCTCACGTTCAACGACGACATCCAGGGCACCGCGGCGGTGGCGGTCGCCGCGCTGACCGCTGGCGCCCGGGCCACTGGGTCCCGGCCGCGGGAGCAGACCGTGGTGATGCTGGGCGCCGGGTCGGCGGGCATCGGTGTCAGTGCGCAGATCGTCCGCTCCATGGTGGCCGACGGGCTGTCCGAGGCGGACGCCCGGGCCAGGATCTACGTGGTCGATGTGCGCGGACTGGTGAGCGACGACCGGACCGACATCAGCCCGGCGCAGCGCCGCCTCGCGCAGCCCGCGGGCCGGGTGCCGGCCGGAGCGGACGGGGAACCGGCCAGCTTCGCCGCCGTGGTCGCGGCGGCGCGGCCCACCGCGCTCATCGGGCTGTCTACCGCGGCCGGGGCGTTCACCAAGGACATTGTCCGGGAGATGGCCGCGCACACCGAGCGGCCGATCATCATGCCGCTGTCCAACCCGACCTCGCGCAGCGAGGCGCGGCCGCAGGACCTGGCTGACTGGACCGGCGGCCGGGCGCTGGTGGCGGCCGGCTCACCGTTCCCGCCGATAACGGTGAACGGGCGGAGCATCCCGGTCGCCCAGGCCAACAACGTCTACGTCTTCCCCGGCGTGGGGCTGGGCGTCACCGCGGCGCGGGCCACCCGGGTGACCGATGCGATGATGACCGCCGCCGCCACCGCGATCGGCCAGCAGGCCACCATCCACCACGACGGACAGGGAATGCTGCTGCCGGAGCGGTCCCAGCTGGTGGACACCGCGACCGCGGTGGCCCGGGCGGTGGCCCGGGCCGCAGTGGCGGACAAGGTGGCGCCCGAGCTCACCGGGGACCAGATCGACGCCGCCATCCACCGCACCCGCTGGACGCCGCGCTACTAGCCCGCGCCGAAGGGGGCGCGCGGCTCTAAAGCGCCCCCGGAGGCGCAATTAAAACACCGTGTAGCCGCCGTCGATGACCAGGATGGAACCAGTCATGAACGACGACGCCGGGCTGGCCAGGAACACCACGCTGGGCGCGATCTCGGCGGGCAGCGCGTACCGCTGCTGCGGGGCGTCCTCGATCCAGTGCCGCCGGAACTCCGGCCGGTCCACCGGGGCCATTTCGGTCTTCACGTAGCCGGGCGCGATCGCGTTGACCCGGATGCCCAGCCCGGCCCATTCCGCGGCCAGCGACTTGGTCAGCTGGTGCACGGCCGCCTTGGACGCGTTGTAGGCGGGCTGCCACTGTGGCCGGTTGACGATCAGCGCCGAGATCGAGCCCACGTTGATGATGGACCCGCCGCCGGACCGGGCCATGTGCCGGCCGCCGGCCCGGCTGCATTGCCACAGCGCGCGCACGTTCAGGTCGAACACGTCCGCCCACTCGTCGTCGGTGACGTCCCAGGACGGCTTGTGGATGCACACCCCGGCGTTGTTCACCAGGATGTCCAGCCCGCCCAGGTCCCGGGCGGCCCGATCGGTGAGCGCCGCGGCGTCCGCGGTGATGTCGCCGTCGATCGCCCACACGTTCAGGCCCTGGCCACGCAGGTCGGCCACGGCGACCGCGTTCCGGCGGGCGTCCCGGGCCACGATGACCACTTCCGCGCCCGCCTCGGCCAGGGCGGCCGCGAATGCTTTGCCCAGGCCTTGGTTACCGCCGGTGACCAGGGCCTTCTTGCCGGTCAGCGCGAAGCTGTCCAGTATCGTCACGATTCCTCCGCGTGTGCCGTCCTGCCGGGCAGGTGATACAGATTAATTCCGTCCGGTCCAGCGCCCGCTGGCCGGCCATCGCCGACACAGGAGCCGCAGATGGGCGAGCCTGCCCAGGCCAGACCGGTCGTCGCCGTGCTCGGCGGCGGCTACGCCGGAGTCAACGTGGCCAAGTCCCTGGACGACGTGGCCGCTGTGCTGCTCATCGAGCCCAAAGAGGCGTTCGTGCACAACGTGGCCGCGCTCCGCGCGCTGGTCGCGCCGTCCTGGCTGCCCCGGATCTACCTGCCCTACGCCGGGCTGCTCAGCCACGGCCGGGTGATCAGGGACCGGGCCGCCAAGGTGGACGGCGGCCGGATCGAGCTGGCGTCGGGCGAGGTCATCCAGGCCGACTACATCGTGCTGGCCACTGGCTCGGCCTACCCGTTCCCGGCCAAGAGCGACCTGGACAGCACCGCAGACGCGCACGACAGGACGCTGGCCGCGCACGCCGCGCTGGCCGCCGCCGGGCGGGTACTTCTGCTCGGCGCGGGTCCCGTCGGCGTCGAGCTGGCCGGCGAGATCACCGCGACCTGGCCAGATAAGGACGTAACGCTCGTTGACCCAGCCGGGGACATCCTCGGCGCGCGGTTCCGCCCCGAGCTCAAGGCTGAGATTCGCCGCCAGCTCAGCGAGCTCGGTGTGCACGTCCTGCTCGGCACCCAGCTGGCGGCCGGCCCGCCGGGGGAGCCGGGTGAGCTGGGCACGTTCACCGTCCGCACCGACTCGGGCACGGAGCTGACCGCGGACATCTGGTTCCGCTGCTATGGGGTCCGGCCGGTCAGCGATTACCTGGCGGGCAGCCTGGCCGGGGCCCGCCGGCCGGACGGGCGGGTCGAAGTCGCGCCGTCGCTGCAGGTGATCGGGCAGGGCCGGGTGTTCGCGCTGGGCGATGTGGCCACCGCCGATCACCCGATGGCCGGCGCGGCCGCTCGGCAGGCCGCGATCGTGGCGGGCAACATCCGGGCGTTCATTACCGGCCAGGGCGAACTGGCCGGGTACGAGGCGCCACCACCCGGGATCGTGGTGCCGCTCGGGCCGCGCGGCGGCGCGGGCCAGCGCGGCGGCCAGGACGCGCTGCTGCCGGCCGAGGTGGTGGCCGACCTCAAGGGCCGGGACATGATGGTGGACCGGTACATCGAGCTGCTCGGTGTCCCGGTCAGCGGCGCAGCGGCCAGCACTGACGGCACCCCCGGGTAGGGTCCAGGCTCATGAGCCAGCCCGCTGACCTGCTGAACTGTGACCTGCTGAATCGGCCCGCTGGCCCGCGGCGCTGCGACTGGGCCGAGAGCTCCGACGCGATGCGGGCCTACCACGACACCGAGTGGGGGATCCCGTCCCGGGACGACCGCTACCTGTTCGAGATGCTGCTGCTGGAAGGGGCCCAAGCCGGGCTGTCCTGGGCCACCATCCTGAACAAGCGGGACAACTACCGGCGCGCGCTGGACGGCTTCGACCCGGAGCGGATCGCCGGCTACGGCCCGGCCAAGCTGGCCGGGCTGCTGGCCGACCCGGGCATCGTGCGGAACCGGCTCAAGGTGGCGGGCACGGTCCGCAACGCCCAGGCCTTCCTGGCCACCCAGCAGCACGGGTCGTTCGCCAGCTACCTGTGGTCCTGGGTGGACGGCACGCCGCTGCGCAACCGGCCCGCCTCCACTGCCGACCTGCCCGCCCGCACGCCACTGTCCGACCAGCTCAGCAAGGACCTCAAGCGGCGCGGCTTCACCTTCGTCGGGTCCACCATCGTGTACAGCTACCTGCAGGCGGTCGGGGTGGTCAACGACCATCTGGCCAGCTGCCCGGCAGGCCAGCCCGGCTGAGCCCAGCGGGTGAGTAAGCGCGGCGTTGCCTGGGCAGACGGCCAGATCTGGCATGATGGGAACTGATGAGCACACCCCGCTTTCCTGTTACTGTCACCCAGCTTCCGGTTCTGCGTTGCCAGATCTGCAAGCGCACCATCGCGCACCGGCCCGGCCAGGCGTCCGCCGTACTGACCGAGCACTACCGGCGCGTGCACCCCGAGTCGCTGCAGTCGGCGGCCCAGCGTTCTGGCTGAGCCAGGCCTGAACCGGGCTGCGCCGCACTGGTGCCGGCCGAGTACTGCGAGCACGGTGCTGCGAGAATGCGATTCATGCGTAGCATCCGTGACCGGTCCGGGCCGGGCGGCTCGATCCTGAGCATCGGGTCGGCTGGTTCCATCCTGTCCATCGGCTCGGCGGGCTCGATCCTGTCCGTGGGTTCGGCGGGGTCGATCCTGTCGGTCGGTTCGGCCGGTTCGCTGCTGTCGGCCGGCTCGGTCGCGTCGGCGGCGTCTTTGTTCTCCGTCGGCTCCGTGCTGAGCTGGCAGTCGGTGCTGTCCGGGCTGTCCCGGCGGGCCATCCGGGCCTGGCGGAATCAGCCGCGCCACGGCTGATGTTGGCCCTGGCATGTCAGCTGTGGTGATCGCGGCCGCGTTCGGCGGTCCTGAGGTGCTGTCCGTGGTGGACCAGCCGGCCGGTGAGCCGGGGCCGGGCCAGGCCCGGATCCAGGTCCGCGCGGCCGGGGTCAACCCGGTCGACTGGAAGCAGTACAGCGGCCTGATGGGCGCCGACCCGGCCCGGCTGCCGATGCGGCTGGGTGCCGAGGCGTCCGGCGTGGTCACCGCGGCCGGCCCGGACGCGGTGGGCCCGGCCGGGCCGGTCCGGGTGGGCGACGAGGTGATCGCGTTCCGGGCACCCGGCGCATACGCCGCCGACCTGGTCGTCCCGGCGGACGCCCTGGTGCTCAAGCCGGCCTCGCTGGACTGGGCCCCGGCCAGCGGGCTGATGCTCACCGGGGTCACCGCCTGGCACGCGCTGGCCGCGACCGGCGTGCACCAGGGCGACACCGTGCTGATGCACGGCGCGGCCGGCGGCGTCGGCATCATGGCCGTACAGCTGGCGGTGCGCCGGGGCGCCACCGTGATCGGGACGGCCAGCCCGGCCCGGCATGAGTTCCTCCGCGAACTGGGCGCCGTCCCGGTGGCCTACGGCGACGGCCTGGACGGCCGGGTCCGCGCGGCGGCGCCCGGCGGCGTGGACGTGGCGCTGGACTTCGTCGGCACCGGCGAGGCGCTGGACGTCTCGCTGGACCTGGTCGCGGACCGGGCCCGGATCGCCACCATCGTGGTCACCCCGCGGGCCCGGGACGCCGGTATCAAGCTGCTCGGCGGGGCGCCGGGCGCGGACCCGGGCACCGAGGTGCGCCTGCCGGCCCGGCTCGACCTGGCCCGGCTGGCCGGCGACGGCGCGCTGCGGGTGTTCGTGGCCCGCAGCTATCCGCTCAGCCAGGTAGCCGACGCGCACCGGTACAGCATGGCCGGCCACGCCGACGGCAAGATCGTGCTGATCCCGTAGCGAGCCCGGGCGCGGCTCGGGCCGGGCCGGGGCGTCTGGTCACCGGCGGGTGTCCAGCTCGATTTCGTACCAGACGGTCCAGCCGTGGCGGCTGTGCCCTGTGCAGCCCCAGCGGGACGCAACCTGGCCGACGATCAGTAATCCCCGGCCGTTCTGCTCGTCCGCACTGGCCCGGCCGGGAGAGTGCCAGGGGCCGCCCTGGTCGCTGACTTCCACCCGCAGGCGATGGCCGCCGATGCAGGCACGGACGGTGAACGAGCCACCCGGCTCGCGGGACCGGCTGTGCACGATCGCGTTCGTGCACAGTTCGGACAGGCAGAGCACCGCATCCTCCGCCGCCGGGCCGCCAGCTACGATCGCGGACAGGAACGCGCGGGCCGCGCCCACCTGACTGGCGTCGGCGGGGAACACCTGCTCCTGCCGTGCGGTGGACGCGGCGGTCATGCCCGGCGGACTAACGGCTGACGTCATTCCGGCCCTTTCAGCGGTGGGTTTAGCGGCCTGCCCTGGCGGCTAGCCTTTCCTGTCCGGGCTACGATGCGGAAGAAATACACGGGCTGTGTAGTGCACGGTGAGGATGTGTAATAGATGGCGTCCGGGCAAAACAACGGAGATCAGTCAGCACTGGCCATGTTCGCGGCCGAGTTGCGCGCGGCCCGGGCCAAAGCGGGCTTATCGCGCGATGCGCTGGCGGCACTGATCAACTACAGCGGCTCTCTAGTGTGTTTAGTAGAGAACACGACCCGCGTGCCCACCGTTGCGTTCGCGCAGCGATTGGACGAGGCATTAGGCACCCCGGGCACGTTCGAGCGGATGCAGGCGCACGTCCGGGCCGCGCCGTTCCCGGCCTGGTTCCGTGACTGGGTGGAGACCGAGCGCGAGGCCACGTCGCTGCGCACCTGGCACCCGACCCTGGTAGATGGGCTGCTGCAGACGGAGCAGTACGCTCGCGCGCTGCTGGGCACCCGGATGGGGGCCAGCGACGATGAGATAGAGCAGATGGTGGCCGGGCGGCTGGACCGCCAGGCGATCCTGCACCGGGACCAGCCGCCATTGCTGTGGGTGGTGCTGGACGAGGCGGTGCTGCGGCGGCCAATTGGCGGACGGCCGGTGATGGCTGAGCAACTGGATCATCTGGTGGAGATGGCCCAGCAGCCGAACATCATGATCCAGGTCATCTCGCATGAAGCCGGTGCCCATGAGGGCGTAAACGGGGCTTTTATTATTGCGGATTGTAAGAATGCGCCTAGCGTTGTATACCTGGAAACGGCGCTGACCGGGCTCGTCATCGATAATCCTGAGGACGTGGCCGCCGTCACGCTGATATATGAGACCCTCCGGGGTGAGGCCCAACCGCGCGCAAGATCGCTCGAAACGCTGAAGGAAGTGGCGAAATCATGGACCTGAACCGCGCTGACTGGCGCAAGAGCAGTTACAGCGGAACCAACGGCGGGGCCTGTGTCGAGGTGGCCCGCAACCTCCCCGGCGTCGTGGCCGTACGCGACTCTAAGGACCCGCATGGCCCAGCGCTGATCTTCACCCCGGCCGACTGGGCGGCGTTCACGGCGGTGCTCAAGGACTGAGCTCAGTCAGCCGCCGGCGGTCAGCGGACTACGCGGAAGGCCAGTTTGCGGTCGCCGCCGTGCTGCTGGACCAGCGAGAACCACAGCCGGAGTACGCCGTCCACGGTGTTCGCCGCGTCCGGCCCCCCGACGAACTGCGGGCCGAGCCCGACCGCCCAGATCAGCTCCTCGGCCACCTCGCGGGCGGCCGGGTCGGCGGCGTAGAAGAGTTCGGCGCCGTCCGGCGGGTCGGCAAAGTTGTCCCAGCCCAGCGTGTTGAACGCGCGGACGTACCGGGCCGTGGGCGCGGCCGCCGCGATGGCCGCCTGGCTGTTCACCTCCGGCTCGCCCATCCGGTTCACTGCGTCGATCACCACCTTGCCGCCCAGCGCGGCGGCGTTCCCGGTGATTACCTCGCCGACCGCGCCGCCCGGCACGGCCAGCAGCACCACCTCGGCGTCAGCCAGCGCATCGGCGACTGACTGCACCGGAGCGCCGCCGGGCCCGCACCGCTGCCGCTGCGCGAGCCGTATCTGACGTCGTGCCCGGCGGCATGCCACCGGCTGCCCAGCGTGCCACCGATGTTCCCGGTCCCGATGACCGCGATCCGCATCCCCGTTCACCTCCGGAACACATACTCGGTAAACCACTCCCAGGTGCTCGGCAGGCCGTCCTCACGAGCGATCGTGGGGGCGTACCCGAGCAGCTTCGCGGCCAGGTCGTAGTTGGCGAAGTTGCGGTCCACCTCGCCGCGCCGGGTCGGCTGGTACTCGATCGGGTGGTCCGGGCGCCCGGCCGCGGCCCGGCACAGCTCGGCCAGTTCCTGCGCGGTGGTCTCCACGCCGGAGGAGATGTGCAGCACGGTCCCGCCGGGCAGGTCCAGTTCCAGCGCCCGCTGCAGCGCGCTGGAAATGTCGTCCACGTGGATGTAGTCCCGCGACGACGAGCCGTCGCCGTAGATGACCAGCGGCTCGCCGCGGTGCAGCCGGTTGAAGAACGTGGTGATGGCCCCGCGCTTGCGGGCGCTCCACGGACCGTACACGTTGGCGAACCGCAGCGCCACCGTGCGCAGGTCATAGGCCTTGGCGAACGCGTACGCGTAGCCCTCGCCAGCCAGCTTGCTCGCGCCGTACGGGGAGATCGGCTTGGGCAGTGAGCGCTCGTCCACCGGCGGCGTGGCGTCGCCGATCAGCGCGCCCCCGGTGGACGCCTGCACGGTCCGCTCCACGCTCGCCCGCCGGGCCGCGTCCAGCACCGTGAACGTGCCCACCACGTTCACGTCGAAGTTCGACGCCGGGTCGGCGACCGACTGGACCACCGATCCGGCCGCCGCCAGGTGCATCACCGAGTCCATTCCGGCCAGCGCCTTATCCAGGGCGTCCGGGTCCCGGATGTCCCCTTCGACCAGTTCGGCGTCCACTCCGGTCAGGTGGTCCGGGTGGCCGGTGAACAAGTTGTCGAACACGCGCACGGTGTGCCCGCTGGCGATCAGCCGCCGGACCAGCGTGGCGCCCACGAACCCGGCCCCGCCGGTCACCAGAACCCGCCTCGAATCAGTCATGACACGCAAAGTTAGCAGCACCCACCTGGTGCCCTGGCACATCCTCTTCCTCTCGAACGCCAGTGCCCGCCGCGGCCGCCGCTGGCCGCGCGGCCGTCACCGGCTAGCCCACGGCCGAGTCCGGGACGCGCAGCAGCGCGCAGACGCCGTCCTCGGGCGCCGGGTCGGGGTCGGGCACGAAGTAGAGCTGGGCGCCGGTCATCGCGGCCGCCCGGGCCAGCGCCGCGTCCGCGCGTTCCGTGACCGGGTCATCCACTCCCCGGTCGGCCAGTTCGGCGGTGGTCTGCGCCAGATCCTCCGGGGCTGGTCCGATGAACGACGTGAGGGTGGATTCGGGGTGATCCACGAGCAGCAGGTCGGCCACCGCCCCGTCGCGTAGCGCGCCTTCGGTGGCGGCCAGGCCGGCCACCCCGTGCGCATGCGCCTGCTGACTGCGCCAGTGCGCGAAGCGCTCCCGGCTGCGGTCCGCGACGTAGCTGGCCACCGCCTGGTTGGCCGCCTGGGCCGCGGCCGTGCTGTCCGCCGGGATCTCGTGGTCGATGATCGTGACGCGTGCGGCGAGGCCGGTGCCGAGCTGCTGCGCCAGCAGCGACCGGGCCACCGGGTCGCCGGCCACCAGGATCAGCTCGGCGCCGATCCGGCGGGCCTCGGCGGTCACCCGCCCGGCCAGTTCCTTGGCGTTCGTCTCCCAGGCTTCCTCGGTGCTGCGCTCATACCGCAGCTGGGACGAGCCGCCGACCTTGGCCTTGTGCACCGGCCAGCCGGTGCCGATCACCTCTTCCTCGGCGGTGGTCCCGGCCGCGCTGACCGCCACCACGTCGCCGCCGTCGTGCCGGGCCGTCACCCGCAGGTGCGGGACGCGTGGGGCACGCTGCGCCAGCAGCGGCATCACGTGCGGCAGCGCGTCCACTCTGGCGATCTCCCGGCGCGGCACCGCGGGCAGTCCCTCGGTGTACAGCACCCGGCCGCCGCGGCCGATCGCGGCCCGGCCCGGCGTGGCGGGCTCCGGGTCAGCGAACGCCGCACCCAGCGCGTCCAGGGTTGCGTCGTCGGCCCCCGCGCTGGCCAGCCGCTCGCGCGCGTCGGCCCAGCGCACCTCTATTTCGTGCGCGGCGTTCTCGTGGTCGCGCGAGGTGTCCAGGTAGACGGAGACGTAGCCGCCGGTGCCGTCGTAGAGCGGTCGCAGGAAATCCAGGTCCATGTGCGCGTCACCTCCAGTCATGAGTTTGCCCCGGCCCGGCCGGCCAGCCGCGCCCGGGGCGGTTCCGGCGCCGTTCTTCCGGTGTGCATGGGTCGCGTCGCGCTGGGTAGCGACAGGAAAATCGGAGGCCGGGGCTCCTGACCGGTGCTGCCGAGTGCAGGTGCTGCGGTGCCTGTGGGAAGGGTGATGACAGATGACTGCAACGTCGCTGATCGGAATCCTGATCATGATGGCTGCGGTCGTGGTGGGACTGGTGGTCTGGCTGATTCTGGCCTACCGGGCCGCCAAGCGCCCGTACTACGAGCGGTACTACCAGCGGTACCAGCCGACGCGCCGGCCCGCCCCGGCCGGGACCCGGAGCCTGGCCTCACTCGTCGATCGCGTTCACGTCGCTAGCCAGCACGGCGTCGACGTCGTCCAGCTCGGACAGTGCGGCGGCCAGTTCGTTGACTGAGTCCCTGCCGTGTACGTGCAGCTCGACCTGTACCATCGGCCGTTCCGCGGCGGGGCCCTCGGCCCCGTCGGCGGGCCGCCGGTAGCCGAGCGACTCGGTGGCCACGTCGTCGATGGCGAAGCCCCGGGTGGTCGCTTCGCGGAGCACATCGCGCAGGATGCCGCGGCCGTCCGGGTAGCGGACCCGCAGCGCCGAGATCGCGGTCGCCGAGCGGGGCAGCCGGTGCGTGGCCACCGGGAACGCCACCGCCACCAGGAAGTAGATGGCGGTGGCCAGGATGGCCAGCAGCGGCAGGCCAGCCCCGGCGGCCGAGCCGATGGCCGTGGTGACCCAGATCGAGGCGGCCGTGGTGAGGCCGCGCACCGAGTCGCGCCGGACGAAGATCAGCCCGGCGCCGAGGAACCCCACGCCGGTCACGATCTGGGCCGCCATCCGGGACGGGTCCAGCACCACCAGGCGGGGATCCAGCACGTCGGTGAACCCGTACTTGCTGATCAGCATGAACAGCGCCGCGCCGACGCCGACCAGGGTGTGCGTGCGCAGCCCGGCGTTCTTCTGCCTGATCTCCCGCTCCAGGCCGATGATCGCCGACAGCACCAGGGCCAGGCCGAGCTCGCCGGCTTGCAGCCAGCCCTCGCCGTTCAGTGCGTGCGGCGCAGCGGCCAGCGGCATCTGCGGATCGAATGCCATCACCGGCTGCCCACTACCCAGCGATCAGGCCGCTATACCCGGGCGGCCGGGCTAAGAGTGAGCTGCGCAGGAAGGTTGATGTACCTGCTCGTGGGGAGATCCTGGGCGGAGTGGGCCGACTGGCAGGCCGAGGGTGGAAGTGGTGTCGGGAATTGACAGCTACTGACCGGGGACGTCAACGGGCTGGCCCGCTGAACGCGGTGCCAGGGCGGGAGAGTGCCTGCGACGCGCCGCAGACTGCCGAGCTGCTGGCCGCGCATCTGCCCGCTGGCCTGCCGGTGCTGCCCAGGGTGCGGATCGCCGCCTGCTACCGCGCGGCCGGGGCGGGGCCAGGCGGCGGCTGGTTCGATGCGGTGCCACTCGCCGGCGGGGACGTTGCGCTGGCTGTAGGCGCCGTCGCGGGCTCGGGAATACCAGCCATCGCGGGCATGGGCCAGCTGCGCGCCGTGCTCAGCGAAGTGCTCACCGCCGAGCACGACCTGGCGGCCGCGGTGGCCCGCGCTGACCGCTTTGCCGCCGCGGCGCCCGGGCTGCGCGGCAGCACGCTGGTGCTGGCCGTGCTCAGCCC
The DNA here is from genome assembly GCA_963814645.1 of uncultured Actinomycetes bacterium. Classification (GTDB taxonomy): domain Bacteria; phylum Actinomycetota; class Actinomycetes; order Streptosporangiales; family Streptosporangiaceae; genus RYN-230. Next base: position 350,222 of record CAWFDX010000004.1, read on the forward strand.
GGCCAGCGGCACGCTCCAGTACGCCACCTGCGGCCAGCCGGCCCCAGTGATCGCCGGGGCTGACGGCCGGTCCCGCTGCCTGCCGCCCACGCACGCCGGCCCGCTCGGCATCGGCGCCACCCGGCCGCCGGCCAGCGCCCGGCTGCAGCCGGGTGACCTGCTGCTGCTCAGCACCGGCGCGCTGGCCACCGGGCCCACCCAGACCCTGGACGAGCGCATGGCCCAGCTCGCTGATGCGGCCGCGGCGGCCCGCGCCGGGCGCTTGTCCGGCCGCGACGGCGCGCCCACAGGGGCTGACCGGGTCGCCCGGCACACCGCCGGGCTGCTGGGCAGCCAGGCCGCCCAGCCGGGCGACGTGGTCACGCTGGCCGCCGAGTGGCTGACCGCCCCCGTTGCCGGGCTGGACCTGGAACTGCCCGCCAGCCTGCCCAGCCTGCGCACCCTCCGGCATACCTTGGCTGGGTGGCTGAGCCAGCTCGACCCGCTCACCCAGGATCAGGACACCCTGCAGCTGGCGGTGGGGGAAATCGTCAGCAACGCCATCGAGCACGCTTACCCAGCCGGCCAGCCGGGCCTGGTCCGGCTGCAGGCGGTGCTCGGTGCGGACGGGCAGCTGGAATGCCGGATCGGCGACCGGGGCTCGTGGCAGGTGCCCGACCCGGCCGAGCCCGGCCGCGGCTCGGGCCTCATGCTCGTCGGGCGGATGATCGACCAGATGGACGTGCATCATCAGCCGCAGCCGTCGGGCTCGTCCCGCGGCGCCCGCGGCACCGTGGTGACGCTGCGGCACCGGCTGCGCCGCTCCGCGGCGGCGATGTCCGTGGCCAGCCCCGCGCTGGCCGCCATCGTCGGCGGCGCCCGGTTCGAGGTGGACTCCGGGGTGGATGGCGCGGTGGTGTGGGCCAGGGTGTGCGGCCCAGTGAACCAGGACACCGCGGGCAGTCTCCGCTCCCAGCTGCTCATCGCCTGCCGGGGCGGCACCCTGCCGCTCCGGGTGGATCTCAGCGCGGTCAGCCACCTGGGCCGCGCGGGCATTGCCGCCTTGTACGAAGTCGCCCAGCAGCTCGCCGTCTACCAGCAGGAGCTGTCCCTGGCCGCAGCCCCGGGCAGCGTGGCCGCCGCCGCGCTCGCCCTGGCCGGCCTGCCCTATCGCGGGCCCACGCCGTCAGCTGGCTCGTCTCCGGGGCGGAACTGCGGCCCGGTCAGCTGAAAAGTCCAGCGCGCGATCGGCCGCGGCCAGCACATCCCGGACTGTGACCGCGGCCAGCGCCGGGTCGGTAAAGCCACCGTGGGGGTCCCCCCGGTAGCCGTCGGCGGCGCGCCAGAGCACCTGATGGCGTGGGTGGGCGGGCGGTCCCCACTCGGCGGGTGGGACCGGCCCGAACAGCGTTACCGAGGGCCGGGCGAACGCGGTGGCCAGGTGAGCCAGGCCGGTGTCGCCCGCCACGACCAGCCGGGCCGCCGCGGTACAGGCGGCCAGGCCGGCCAGCGTGGTCTGGCCGGCCAGCACAGTGCGGCTGGGCAGGCCGGCCAGCCGGGCCACCAGACCGGCCAGACCGCGCTCCGCCGCCGACCCGGTGATCAGGACGCGGTGGCCACGCCGGGCCATTTCGCGGGCCACGGTGGCGAACCGGTCAGCCGGCCAGCGGCGGCTGGCGGCGGCGGCACCGGGATGGATGAGCACCGCGTCGGGGACGGTGACCGGGCCGAGCACGTCCGGTGGCAACAGGTCCGCCGGGAGTAGGAGGTCCGCCGGGTCGGCCGGGATGCCGGACGCGGTGCACAGCCGACACCAGCGGGCCACCTCATGCTCGCCGGGCCGCCAGTCAGGCCCGGGGAACCCGCCGCCGTGCCGGCCGCCGAACGTGATCAGCCGGCCGGGGCCGAGCGCGGCGAGCAGACAGTGGCTGGCTGGCCCACGGCCGTGCAGGTCGATGGCCACCTCGGGCGGCGGTCCGGGCCACGGCACCGGGGCCAGCTCGGCAGCGGGGACCAACTGGTGGAAGGCGCCGGTCAGCGGGATCAGGCCAGCTAGCGCCGCTGGGGCGGCCAGCACGATCCGGTGGCCTGCGAAGGCTCGCCGCACCGCCCGGTAGGCGGGCACCCCGGTGAGAAAGTCGCCCAGGCCCAGCGCGCGCAGGATGAGTATCCGGCCCATTCTGGTCAGCCCGGCTGGCGGTGCTGCGCGCCCATCGCCACCAGCCGGGAACTCGACCGCCCGGCCAGGTAGGGGACGGTAACCGCCTGGCCGCCCCAGCTGCCGAGCAGGGCCGCCTCGGGCAGGTCCTGGCCATGGTAGTCGCCGCCTTTGACCCACAGGTCGGGGCGCAGTCGCCGCAGCGCCGCCTCCGGCGTGTCCTCAGCGAAGATCAGGACCGCGTCAACGCAGTTCAGCGCCCGGAGCACGGCGGCCCGGTCCGCGGCCTGGTTGACCGGTCGGCCCGCTCCCTTCCGCCGCCGCACCGAGTCGTCTGAGTTCAGGCACACGATGAGGCAGTCACCCAGCGTGCGGGCGGTCTGCAGCAGCCGGACATGGCCGGTGTGCAGCACGTCGAAGCAGCCGCCCGCGGCCACCACCGTGCCGCCGGCCGCGTGCACCGCGCGGGCCAGCGCCACCGGCGGCGCGGGGTCGGCCGCGCTATGGTTGTCCGCCGCGGAGAGCGCGGTGCCGCCCCGCTCCTGGATGCGGCCGGTGGCCGCGGGCCCAGCACCAGGGCGCAGGCTGGCCACACCCCCCGCGGCCAGGAAGCTGGCCGCCGCCCGGGTCGCGGCGGTCACCGCTTCGGACGGCAGCGCCCCGTGGGCCAGCGCCAGCGCGGCCGCCGCCGCGAACTGGTCGCCCGCGCCGCAACTGTCCACGTCCGGCACCGGCCGGGCCGGGACCAGCAGCGGAGCGGGGCCGCCCTGCGCGAGTAGTGCTCCGCGGTGGCCCAGGGTCACCGCGATGCCGTCGGCCGGCCACCGGTCCAGCAGCCGCCGGGCCGCAAGGGCCGCGGAGCGCACTACCGGCGCTGAGCCCGCCGCGGTCCGGCCGTCCGTATCCATGTCGCGCGGGTCCAGGCCCGCGGCGGCCAGCGCCTCCCCGTGGTTGGGCGTGGCCAGCCGGGTCCCGGCGACTGGGTCCGCTCCGCTCGGGTGCGGATCCCAGACCAGCGGGACGTGGGCCGCCCGGACGGCCAGCGCGGCCCTGATCCGCGGGTCGGCGGTCACTCCCCGGCCGTAGTCGGAGACCAGCAGCGTGCCCGCGGCGCCGATCGCGGCCAGTGCCGCCTCGCTGGCCGGCCCGGGGCGCCCGGCCGGGCCGTCGGCACGCAGCAGGGTCTGGCCGCCGGCCCGGTACCGGGCCTTGTCCGGCATCGGCCCGCACAGCGGCACGGGTGTCACGGTCACCGCCGGTTCCAGCAGCGCCCGCACGGCGGCACTGCCCGGGTCGGTGCCGAACGGAGCGACCAGCAGCACCGGCCCGCCGTCCCGCGCGGCCAGCAGCGCAGCCAGCGCGGCGCCGCCAGGACGCCGGGTCTCGGTCAGCTCGTCGAGCACCGGCGCGGGCGCGTCCGGGCATAGGCGGCGTGCCGTCCCCGTCACATCCCGGTCGAGCAGCGCATCGCCGACCACCACCAGCGGGTGCTGGCCGGTCAGCCGGTGCCCGCTCATCGGCTGCTCATCTCCGCGTCGAGCGCGTCGCAGAGTGCGTGGATGGCCACCAGATGCACCTCCTGGATGGTCGCGGTGTCCCCGGCCTGCACACAGATGGCATCGTCGGCCGCGCCGGCCAGCGGGTTGGGCGCCGGGCCGGTCATCGCCCACACCTGGATGCCCAGTGACCGGCCCCGGTCCGCCGCGGCCAGCACGTTCTCGCTGCGCCCGCTGGCCGACAGCAGCAGCAGCGTGTCGCCTGGCCGGCCATGCGCCGCCACCTGCCGGGCGAAAGCCTCGGCGGCGCCGAAGTCGTTGCCGATCGCGGTCAGGCTGGACGTCTCGGCGTGCAGCGCGATCGCGGACAGCGGCGGCCGGTCGGCCATGTACCGGCCAACCAGTTCGGCCGTCAGGTGCTGGGCTTCCGCCGCGCTGCCGCCGTTGCCCACCACCAACAGCCGGTGCCCGGCGGTCAGCGGTGCGGCCAGCAGCCGCCCCCAGCGGCGCGCGGTGGGCAGCCTGGTGGCTGGGTGGTGCAGCGCCGCCGCGAGCTGCTCCAGGTGCTGGGCCAGCTCTGGCTGGGCGTCGGTGACCGCCGGGCCGGCTGGCACCGGGCTGGCGGTGAACTGCTGCGGCGTCATGGCGCGCCTACCGCGAGCGGGCCACCGGCCGCGGCCGCACCGTCTGCCGCGTCGTCCGGCGCCCTGCCCGGCGCCAGCCGGCCGGCAGCAGCTCCGGTACCGAGCCTGGCGTACACGTTCTCGGTCTGCGCGGCGACCCGCGGCCAGGAATACCAGCGGCGCGCCCGGCGCACGCCGGCCTGGCCGAACGCGGCCCGCCGGCTGGCATCGCCGAGCAGCGCGCTCGCTGCCGCCGCGGTGGCGGCGGCGTCGCGCGGCGGCACCAGCAGCCCGGTGCCGCCGTGCACCACGGTGTCGGTGAGCCCGCCGACCGAGCTGGCCACTACCGGGACCCCGCAGGCCATGGCCTCCAGCGGGGTGATCCCGAACGGCTCGTACCACGGGGTGCACACGACCAGGTCCGCGGACCGGATTAGGCCCGGGACCTGGGGCCGGGGCACCGCGCCGGTGAACAGGACCCGGTCGGCCACAGCGCGTTGCCGGGCGATGCGGCGCAGCCGCTGATATTCCGGGTCGCCGGGCAGCGCGGCGCGGTCCGGGCCGCCTGCCACGACCAGTTCCGTCCCGGGCAGCAGCGCCACCGCGCCGATGGCGACGTCGATCCCCTTACGCTCGACCAGCCGGCCGAGGACCAGCAGCCGGGCGCGATGCGCGCGGCTGGCGGCGGGCCCGTCCGGCCGGAAGCTGCCGGCGTCCACCCCGCAGGGCACCACCGACACCGCGTCGCCTGGCACGCCGAGGCCGGCCAGCTCCCGCACCTCGTCCCGGCAGGTCGCGATGACCTGGGCGCAGCTCCGGCCGAGCTGGCGTTCCGCGGCTACCCGGCCCGGCGGGCTGGTATCCCGGGCGCCCTGGTAGCGGGCCTTGACCGAGCCGAGCGCGTGGAAGGTCTGCACCACCGGGACACCCAGCCCGGCCGCGCCGCGCAGGCTGGCCAGGCCGGACATCCAGAAATGGGCGTGCACCACGTCCGGTGGCCGGCGCCGCCAGTCCTGGCCCAGCCGGTCCCCGAACTCGGCCATATACGGCAGCAGGGTGTCCTTGGCCAGCGCGGCCGGCGGCCCTGCGGCCAGCCGGCGCACCCGGACCCGCGCGCCCAGGCGGACCTCCTGGTCCGCGTCCGCGCTGGCCAGCCGGGTGTACACGGTGACCAGATGGCCCCGCCCGGCCAGCGCGCGAGCCAGCGCCGCCACGTGCACGTTCTGCCCGCCCGCGTCCGCGCCGCCGAGCGCCGCCGTCGGGTCGGCGTGCTCGGAGACCAGGGCAACTCTCATCCGCAAACCTCCTGAAAGATCTCGTCCCAGTCGGCCAGGAAACGCTTCAGCCCGTAATGGGCGCCGGCCGCCTCGCGGGCGGCCAGGCCCGCGGCCCGCGCGGCGGCCGGGTCCTCGATGAAACGGCGCACTGCCGCATGCAGGTCCGCCGGGTCGGTGGAGATCGCGCCGGCCTCCGGCGGCACCGCGCGGGGTGCCTCGGTGGCGGCCAGCACGACCACCGGCATGGCCAGCAACATGGCTTCGATCAGCGACAGCCCCAGCGAGGTCCAGCGCAGCGGGTGCAGGTACACGCGGCGCCGCGCCAGCTCACCGTGCATCCGGGCCTGGGGCAGGTCCTCGAACTCGTGGCAGGCGCCGGGGCCCAGCCGTAGCGCGCGGGCTGTCCCGGTCACCCGCATGCCGAACAGGTCGAGCGGCGCCGTGGCCGCGAACCCGGGCAGCAGGTCGGTGCCGGTGGTCCGGCCCCGGCGTAGCGGGTCGTTGAGCACCACCGCCGCGCGGGGCATCTCACCGGTCCACCGTGGGCCCGGGTCCGGGATGCCGTGCTCCACGACCCGGACCGGGGACCGGCCGCAATCCCAGTAGACCGCGTTGAACCGGGTCACGTGCACGATCAGCAGGCCCGGCGCGTCCGCCATCGGGTGCCTGGTGCTGACCGCCGGCCCGGGCGGTGTGTCATGTTCCAGGTAGACGGCGGGCAGGTCGTGACCGGGCCGCCGGCCGAGCCAGGAGGCGGCCAGCGCCAGCTCGCCGGGCCGCTGCGCGACGACCACGTCGACCGGCTCGGTGCCCAGCCGCTCCGGGGTGACCTCGATGACGTTGGGCGGCCAGTCCCAGGTCCGGGCCCGGCCCAGGCCGTACGGTCCACGGCCGGGCAGCACCGGCACCAGGTAGTCGTGGCCGCCCTGGACGAACGACGTCAGCCAGGAGCCGTGCAGATGCCAGATGAGGATTCTCATCGGACCGCTCCGGTGACGGCCCGGCGGCCAGCGAGCGCGGCAACCGCCGCGGTCACCTCGGCCGGGTCGATCTGGTCCAGGCACGGATGACCGGGCACCGGACAGGTCCGGGCCCGGCTGCCCGCGCACGCCGCGTGCTGGTCGCCGAGCAGCACGGCCGGTACCCGGTACGGGGCCCACCGGGCGGCCGGCACCACCGGGGCGAACAAGCTGACCACCGGGGTGCCCACCGCCGCGGCCAGATGCGCGGCACCGGTGTTCGGTGCCACCAGCGCATCGGCGCCGGCCAGCACGGCGGCCAGCACCGGCAGGCTGGTCCGGCCGCACAGGTTGACCAGGCCACGGTGCGCACCGCCCGCCCGGCCGCAGATCTCCCCGGCCAGCGCCGCCTCGCCGCCTGAGCCGGTGACCAGCACCCGGTGGCCGGCCGAGGTGAGCGCCGCGGCGATGGCGGCCGACCGGGCCGCCGACGGCCGCCGGGCCGGCACGGACGCGCCGGGGTGCAGCACGACATACCGGCCGCTCCCGGTCAGCGCGGCCGGGTCTGGCAGCGGCCCGGTCACCGCGAGCAGGCCGGGGTCGCCGGCGGGCAGCCGGTACCCGGCCGCCGCGGCCAGCGACAGGTTGCGCTCCGCCTCCGGGATATCCGCGGTGAGCCGGTGCCGGACGTCGAGTAGCGAGCCGGGATAGTCCTCGCTGATCGCGCTCACCCGCGACACTCCCGCCATCCGCAAGGCCAGTGCCATGGGCAGTGGCGACTGGTGAAACGAGGTGAAGATGACGGCTTCGGCCGGCCTTATCGTGCGCAACGCCCGCTGCAGTCGGTTGACCTGAGTCAGCTCGAAGCGGCCCGGCTCCGGGTCGATCCACGGCACCCGGGCGCACATCACCCGGGTCACCCCGGGGAGCAGGACGGCGGCGGCGGTACCGTCCGGCCCGGTCAGAAAGCTCACCTCCCGGCCGCTGGCTGCCATGGCCCGCACGGCCGGGCCGGTGAGCAGCACATCGCCCATGCCGTCCGGCCGGACGGCCAGCACCCCAGCACGGCGCTCCCGGCACAGACGGGACAGCCTCATGCTGCCCGGCCCGGGCGGCGGATCAGGAATGGTCCCAGCGCCAGCACGTTGACCGGAGCGGAGCCGAAGCATTCCAGGGCGTCCCGCGGGTCATCCACCATGGGGCGGCCGGCCGTGTTCAGGCTGGTATTGACGACCACCGGCAGCCCGGTGCGGACGGCGAAGCCATCCAGCATGGCGGCCAGCAGTGGTTGCTCCGCGCGGTCCACGGTCTGCACCCGGGCGGTGCCGTCCACGTGAACCACCGCGGGGATGCGGTCTCGCCAGCCGTCCGCGACCTGGTGCACGAACAGCATGTACGGGCTGGGCAGCGGGCCATCGAAGAGCTCCGCCGCCCGGTCGGCCAGCACCATCGGCGCCACCGGCCGGAACTCCTCGCGGCCCTTTACCGCGTTGAGCCGGTCCAGGTTGCCGCGGTGGCCGGGATGGGCGAGCAGCGAGCGGCTGCCCAGGGCGCGCGGCCCGAACTCGCTGCGGCCCTGGAACCAGGCCACGATCCGGTCCGCGGCCAGTTCGGCGGCGATCGCGTCGGCGATGCTGGCCGGTTTGTCATACGGCCAGGCGGCGGTCTCCAGCCACGCGGCCAGTTCGGCATCGGACCAGCCCCGGCCGAGGTAGGCATCGGGCATCGGCCACGTCGCCTCGCCGGCCTGGCTGGCCAGGCACAGCGCACCGCCGAGAGCGGTGCCCGCATCGCCGGACGCGGGCTGCACCCAGATCCGGCCGAACGGCCCCTCCCGGGCCAGCCGGGAGTTGGCCACGCAGTTCAGCGCCACGCCACCCGCCATGGCCAGGGTGCCGTCCCCGGTCCGGCCGTGCAGCCAGCGGGCCAGGTCGAGCAGTACATCCTCGGTCACCCGTTGCACGCTGGCCGCCAGGTCAGCGTGATCGGCGGTAAGCGGCTCGCCGGTGGACCGCCGTTTCACCAAGCTGTCCCAGTCCGGATACTCGGTGCGGAACCCGCCGTCCCCGTCCGAGTACACGAGCTTGCTGAGTTCGCCCGCGAACCTGGGCCGGCCATAGGAGGCCAGCGCCATCACCTTGTACTCGTCGCTGGAGTGCAGGAATCCGAGATGGCTGGTGGCCTGCTCGTAGAACAGCCCGAGCGAGTGCGGCAGCGGCTGGCTGGCCAGCACGTCGAGCCGCCCCTGGGTGTACCGGCCGGCCAGGTGGGACGAGGCTTCGCCGCGGCCGTCGCAGACCAGCACGCTGGTGTCGCCCAGCGGCCCGGCCAGCCCTGCGGATGCCGCGTGGGCCACGTGATGCCGCACGTAACGGACCACGGCCGGGTCGACACCGGGGATGGCTTCGGTGATGAAGCCGGGCGCGCGCCGCGCATACGTGATGCGCAGCGGGTCCCACGGATCATCCAGGCCTAGCGCTTCGGCAGGCCGGCACTCGGCGGGGTCGAACGAGTACGCGACCGCGTCGATGTCCTCGGCGCGCAGCCCGCCCTCGGCCAGGCACCACCGGGCGGCCAGCTCAGGCAGTTCCCAGGCGGAGAACGGGACTGGCCGCTTGCCGTGCTTGCGCCGGCTGAACCGTTCTTCCTCGGCGGCCGCCACCACCTGCCCGTCCACGACCAGCGCCGCGGCCGGGTCGTGAAAGATCGCGTTGAGGCCGAGTATGCGCACCTGCTCACCTGCCCGGGTCTTAGCGAGCCGGCCTGCCGCTGAGGTCAGTCAGCTGGCCGGTTCACTAAGTGAGTTACACCCGGGGCGCTGCTGCCCGGCCCCAGCCAATTACAGACCGCAGCGCTACCCGGTGCTCGGACAGTCAAACGCAAGCCGGAAATTCGTCGCCTAACCGGCCTGGCCTGGGTCGATGCCCGAGGGTGGGAAGGTGGCGCTTACCTCGGTCAATTACAGATCGTGAGCAGGTTCCAGCCAGCAGGGTGGCCATTGGCGGGCCAACACAGCCGCCACCGCCTCGCCAATTCCGGCCGCCGCAGGCACCCCGGCCGTCTCCTCCGGCCGGGTGTGCGGGGTGGGCACCAGGATGGCCCTGGCGCCCGCCGCGTAGGCGGCCTCGGCGTCGGCCCCGATGTCCCCGACCATCACGCAGTCGGCTGGGTCCACCCCGAGTTCCGCGGCGGCCTGGCGGATGAGCTGCGGGGCCGGCTTGCGGCAGGCACAGCCGTCCGCCGGGGCATGGGGGCAGACGGCCCAGCTGCCGAACGGCCCGAGCAGCTCCTCGATCCGCTGGTGCACCGCGGCCAGCTGGCCGGGGGTGATCAAACCGCGGCCGAGGGCGGACTGGTTGGTGACCACGCCCACCGGCACGCCTGCCTGGCGCAGCCGGGCCAGCGCGGCAACCACCCCGGGCATCGGCTCGACGCGTTCCGGCTGGCCGTTGTACGGCACGTCGCGGATCAGGGTGCCGTCCCGGTCGAATAGCACCGCGGCCGGGCGGAGCGGCCACGGCGGGGCAGACCGGCTGCGCCACCAGCCGCCCGTCCACTGGCTGACCGCCAGTGGCGGGATGAGCGCGCTGGTGATGAGCATCTCGGTGATCTCCTGCCGGGTTCGCGGCCCAGGCCGGATCCGGGCCGTGGCGAACTCCGCAGTGGCCAGCAGCCAGCCGGCCGCGGCGCCGGCCGCAGTCCGGCGCAGGGTGCGGCCGGCCCGGTCCGGGGCCAGCGCGCCGGCTGCCAGCGCGGCGGCGCACCCGGCGGCCAGGCCGGTGGTCAGCCAGTGCCCGCCCCGCCGCCCGGGGGCGGCGCCGGCCCGGTGGTACCAGTCTTGGCCGTGCAGCCGCCGCATCAGCGCATCGTCCGCGTTCCCGACCTGGGCGCGCAGGCTGGCCCAGCGCCGCTCCGGGCGGACCGGATGGGTGGTTGACCGCTGGCCCTGGGCTAGCCGCCAGCCCCGGTCCAGCATCCGCAGGGCCAGGTCGGCGTCCTCGCGGAAGGCACGCGGGAACCGCTCATCGAATCCACCGGTGTCGATCAGCGCGCGGCGCCGGTAAGCCATGTCAGCGGTGATCCACCGGGCGCCGGCCAGCCCGGCGGTGCTCCGCTCCCAGTCGGTGGTCCGCCGCCCGGTGGGCAGCGGCACAGTGATGACTCCCTGCACCCCAGCCACCTGCGCTGGCTGGGCGGCCAGGTCGGCGGCCAGGCCGGCGCGCCAGGACGGGCCCACCCGGACGTCGTCGTCCAGGAATGCCACCCACTCGGTGGCCGCCGCCGCGCGCCAGCCGGCGTTGCGGGCCGCCGCGGGCCCGCGCCCCTCTAGCGTCAGCACCGTGGTCCGCGAGGCCAGCCGGTCCGGGATCCGGACCGGCAGCGGGTCCGGCGTGTCCCGGCGGTCATCGGCCAGCACGACTTGCTGCGGCAACGGCCCGCTGGCCGCAGCCAGCGCATCCAGGCAGCCCTGCAGGCACGGCCGGCCCAGCGTCGGGATCACCACCACGTACCGGGGACTGGCCGCCCGGCGGCCGCTGCCACCCGATGCGGCCCGTGTCACCCGTGCTGCCCGTGTCATCCGCGCCGGGGCTACCCCCTGGCCCGGCTGGCAAACCAGGGTTTGGGCCGGCCAGGGTTTGGGCCGGGGCGTCGCGGGGACTGCACGACCCCGTGCAGCAGACAACATCCGCCACTACTGTGGTCATCGCCACCCGGGACCGGTGCGCCGAGCTGCGCCACACGCTGGCCCAGCTCACCGCGCTGCCTGAGCAGCCGCCCGTCGTCGTGGTGGACAACGGCTCCACTGACGGCACCCCGGCGATGGTGCGCCGCCAGTTCCCGGACACCGAGCTCATCGCGCTGCGCCGCAATCATGGCGCGATCGCCCGCAACCTGGCCGTGCGCCGCGCCCGCACCCGCTACATCGCGCTGAGCGACGACGATTCCTGGTGGGCGCCCGGCTCGCTGACCACCGCGACGCGGGTGCTGGATACCAGCCCGCAGGTCGGGCTGGTCGCCGCGCGGGTGCTGGTCGGCCCACGGCTCGACGTTGACCCGACCAACGACGTGATGGCGGCCAGCCCGCTGCGGGCCGGCCGCCTGCCCGGCCCGCGCATCCTCGGCTTCATGGGCTGCGGGGCGGTGATCCGGCGGGACGCGTTCCTGACCGCGGGCGGGTTCTCCCGGCTGCTGTTCATCGGTGGGGAAGAGCAGTTGCTCGCCTACGACCTGGCCGCGGCCGGCTGGGCCGCCTGTTACCTGCCTGCTGTGGTGGCCCATCATCACCCGTCGGCCAGCCGGGATCCGGCTACCCGGCATGTCCAGCTGGCCCGGAACCGGGTGCTGGTGGCCTGGCTGCGCCGCCCGGCCCGGTACGCGCTGACCGAGACCGGCCGGCTGGCCCGGTGGGCCGTTCGGGGCGATCCGGTCGCGGCTCGTGCGCTGGCTGGGCTGGTGCCGCGGCTGCCGCTGGCCCTGCTGCGGCGGCGCAGGCTCCCGCCCGGAGTCGAGGCGGCCATCCGCCTCCTAGGGGGCGATCATGCGGGCTGACCCCGGCCCGGCCACCACCGCAGACTCCCGGCTGACCGTCGTGATCATCACCAGGAACCGGCGTTGCGAATTGGAACGCACGCTGTCCAGGCTGGCTGCGCTGCCGGAACGCCCGCCGGTGATCGTGGTGGACAACGGGTCGGCCGACGGGACGGTGGCTGCGGTGCGCCGCCGCTATCCGGGCGTGCGGCTGATCGCGCTGCGGCGGAATCTCGGCGCGGTCGCCCGCAACCTCGCGGTGCGCGAGGTGACCAGCCCGTACGTGGCGTTCTGCGACGACGACACCTGGTGGGAGCCTGGCTCGCTGGCGCTGGCCGCCGACGCCCTGGACGCGAACCGGGACGTGGCCGGGGTGATGGCCCGGATCGTGGTGCAGCCCGCCGGGACGGACGACCCGATCGTGCCGGAACTGGAGCATTCCCCGCTGCCCGGCCGGCCCGGGCTGCCCGGCCCGGTGCTGATGAGCGTCATGGCCGGTGCGTCCATCCTGCGCTGTGCCGCGTTCCGTGCCGTGGGCGGGTTCTCGCCGCGGCTGTTCCTGGGCGGTGAAGAGGAACTGCTGGCCGCGGACCTGATCGCCCGCGGGTACCTGCTGTGCTACCTGCCGTCGGCGGTGCTACACCACCAGGCGTCCACAGTGCGGGATCCGACCCGGCGCCGCTGGCTCGGCATCCGCAACACGCTCTGGTTCACCTGGCTACGGCGGCCGCCCGGGGCGGCGCTGCGGCGCACCGCCGAGCTGGCCGGCTCGGTGCCCCGGGACCGGGTGTCGGCCAGCGCGTTCGGCGCGGCCCTGGCCGGATTGCCTTGGGTGCTGCGGGAGCGGCGGCCACTCCCGCCTCGGGCGGAGGCCTGGCTGCGGCTGCTCGACGAGCCACGGCGCGCGTCGGCTGCCCGCCGGTACATCGGGTGATTTCACCAAGCGGTCAGTCCGCTGGCGCCGGCGCGCCCAGCCGGCGTGCCAACCGCGCAGCCGGTAGCAGCGGACCCGGCTGTCCTTCTACGCCGCGAGATCAACTATGGCCAAGCACGACCACGATCCAGTCCTGCGTGAGCTTGTCCGCTCGATCAACGAGACCGCCAAGTCTGCGGTTCCCGGTAACGGTGACCGTCCGCGGCAGCGTGCTGCATGGCAGCCTGATGGCCGAAGAGACGTACTTCACCGAACTGGCCGAGGGCAACCCACTGCTGCGCGCTCGACTCGCGGGCCGCGCTGCTCGGCGACGGTTACCGCCAGGACGTCAAATCCGGGACCGGCCGGTACCGGCATCTGCGGGCACGACAAGGGACCGTTCGCGCGCCTGCTCAGTGCTGCCTGACCCAGTGCCGCCTGACCCAGTGCCGCCTGGCCCAGTGCCGCCTGGCCCAGTGCCGCCTGGCCCAGTGCCGCCTAGCCCAGTGCCGCCTAGCCCAGTGCCTTGCGGGCGGTGACCAGGTCCGCGACGAGGCCGGAGTAGGCCTCGTCGCGGGCGGCGTCGTCGGGCGCGCGGAGGATCGAGGACGGGTGGATGGTGCTGACCACCGCGCCATGCCAGTCGCCGACCGCGGTGTCCTCCAGCTGGCCGCGATGGTCGCGGACCCGGAAGCCCCGGCCGAACAGCGCCTCGCCGGCCACCGCGCCGAGCGCCACTGTGACCCGGGGCCCGACCACAGCCAGTTCACCCTCCAGCCAGCCCCGGCAGGCCGCGATCTCCGTTCCGTTGGGCCGCTGGTGGATCCGCCGTTTGCCCCGGGCCACCCACTTGAAGTGCTTGACCGCGTTGGTCACATAGGCGTCGGCGCGGTTGATACCGCTGTCCGCCAAGGCTTGGTCCAGCAGCCGGCCGGCCGGACCGACGAACGGCTGGCCGTGTTTGTCTTCCTGGTCTCCGGGCTGCTCACCGACCAGGGCCAGCGGCGCGCCGGCCCGGCCGGCGCCGAACACCGTGGCCGTGGCCCGCTGGTACAGGTCACATCGGGTGCACGAGCCTGCTTCGGCGGCCAGCTGGTCCAGTGTGGTCACGGAACACCAGTTACCCGGCTGACCCGCCGTTACCCAGGCTGCTGGCCAGCGCGGCGAGCAGGTCCGTTGTCAGCGGCGGCCCTGGCGGGGCGTTCCCGGCAGCGGCGGCCCGGGTGCGGGCCGCGGGAGACCGGCACCAGTCCCACCGCCGGCCCAGTTCCGCCCGGTCCAGCGCTGGCTCGCCCGGGGCGGGCAGCAGCACCGGCCAGCCCCAGGCGGCGGCCTGGCTGGCCACCTTGGCGCCGCCGGTCACCGGATCGACCGCGAGCGCGGGCACTCCGTTCTTGAGCGCCAGCACCAGGCCGTGCAGTCGGGTAGTGATCACCACGTCGGTGCGGGCGATGACCGATTCCACCTGGGCCGGGCTGGCTGGGCTGAGCCAGCTGCCCGGGGCGACCCTGGTGTCCACCGGTATCCGGGCACAATCCAGGCTGGCCAGCCACTCGGTCAGCTCCGCGGTGAGCTGGGCGTGTCGGCCCCGGCCGGCGTACTCGGGCTGGTCGTTGGCCAGGATCACGGCGGCGACCGGTACTTTTGGCACCGGGGCCGCAATGGACAGGTCGGCACGGGCCGGCTGCCCCGGCGCGTCGCGCGGGATCAGTGCGTGAAAGCCGGTGACCGCCGGGCTGACCGGGTCGGGCACCGATACCCCCACCGCGATCCGGTAGGAGCGCCGGTAGCGCTCATGCAGCCGGGCCACCGGCGCGCCGTGGGCTGGCCCGCAGGTGAATACCAGGTGCGTGTAGCGCTCCGGCGGGGCATCGTCCAGGGTGCGGTCACCAGGCCGGAAGACCGGGCTCCAGGCCAGATCGCAGGGGAGGCCCGCGGCGGCGACCGCGTGCCCGACCGCTTCCATAGCCAGCACGTCGCCAGCGGTGGCCTCGCCGTGCAGGAAGCTCGGCCACCCGGTCACCAGCACCCGGACGGGACGGCTAGTCAAGGCGGCACCGCGAGGGCACGGCCCGGGGCACCGGTGCCGTCCACCAGGCGCAGCTCGCCGTGCGCGGCAGCCAGCCAGCACCGGAACGGCATGCGACCGGGCCAAGTGCAGGGCAGCTCTTCGGCCAGCGGCAGGCTCAGGTCCACCACCTGGTGCCCAGCCAAGATGGCGCTGAGCTGGCTGGCTACGTCGGCGTGCGGCGCGGCGGTCACCGGCGGGCTCTCCCGCGCATGGCCACCGCGGCCGCCGCGCCGGCCGCCATTCCGGCGGCGGCCAGTACCCCGGCGGCGGCGGCCAGCCGCCCGGCGCGGCCGGGTGCTGCCGGACGGCGGGCGGCATGCCGTTCCGGGTGGGCTGCGGGCAGGTGCCCGGCCTGCGCGGCGGCCAGGAGCTCGGCCAGGTGGATGGCTTCCCGGCCGCCGCTGTCCAGCTCGTGCACCTGGGTCCGGCAGGAGAAGCCGTCGGCGAGTATCACGGCGGCGGGGTCGGCGTCGCGCAGCCGGGGGAGCAGCACCTGCTCGGCCAGGGCCCGGCTGACGTCGGCATGCCCGGGCTGGAAGCCGAAGTTGCCGGCCAGCCCGCAGCATCCGGAGGCCAGCGGTTCGGCCTGGGCGCCCGCCGTGTCCAGCAGGGTGGCTTCGGCGTCCCAGCCGAGCACGGCGTGCTGGTGGCAGTGCACCTGGGCGAGCACCTCCCGGCCGCCCAGCGGCGGCGGCTGCCAGCCGGGCGTGTGGCTGGTGAGCAGCTCGGCCAGGGTCAGCGTATGGTCGCGGAGCCGTAGCACATCCTGGTCGTCGGGGAACAGTTCCGGTGCGTCGCTGCGGAACACCGCGGTGCAGCTTGGCTCCAGCCCGATCACGTAACCGCCCGCCCGGACATGGGCGGCGAGCCGGGCGACGGTCTCGCCCAGCACCCGCTTGGCCGTGCCGAGCTGGCCGGTGGAGATCCAGGTCAGGCCGCAGCACACCGGCTCGGCCGGGATCTCCACCCGCCACCCGGCGGCTTCCATGACGGCGACCGTAGCCTGCCCGATATGCGGGTGGAAATAGTTGGTGAACGTGTCCGGCCAGAGCAGCACGGTGCCGCGCTCCCCGGTGCCCCCCGGCCGGCGGTGCCGCAGCGCCCACTGCTGCAGGCTCTGCCGCGCGAACAGCGGCACTTCGCGTGGCTCGACTCCGGCGGCCCAGGACCCGGCCCGGTGCAGTCCGGGGGTGTGGCTGAGCGTGTTGGCCAGGCCGGCCAGCCGCAGCCGATCTACCGCGCGGGCGGCCACCGGCAGCCAGCCCAGCGCCCAGTCCGAGCGCGGCCGGCGCCATGGCCGGCCCGCCCAGTGGTGGGCCAGGAATTCGGCTTTGTAGGTGGCCATGTCGACGTTGGCCGGGCAGTCGGTCTTGCATCCCTTGCAGGCCAGGCACAGGTCGAGGGCGTCACGGACCGCGGTGGACCGCCAGCCATCGCCGATGGGCGAGTCGGCGTGGCCGTGCAGCATCTCGAACAGCAGCCGGGCCCGGCCCCGGGTGGAGTGCTCCTCCTCGCGAGTGACCTGGTAGGACGGGCACATCACCGCACCGGACGGGTGCTCATGCTGACGGCACTTGCCGATGCCCACGCACCGGCTGGCGGCCTGCGCGAACGAGCCGCCATCGTGCGGGTAACGGAAGAACAGGTCCTGCGGGGCCGCGGGCGCCCAGTCACCGCCCAGCCGCAGGTGCTCATCCAGCCGGGCCGGGCGGACCACCTTGCCCGGGTTCATCATGCCGGCCGGGTCGAAGATGTCCTTCAGCTCGCCGAACGCACCGACCAGATCCGGGCCGAACATCCGGCCCAGCAGCTCACCGCGGGACTGGCCGTCGCCGTGCTCGCCAGACAGCGACCCGCCGTAGGACACCACCAGGTCGGCGGCCCGTTCCATGAACGCGCGGTAGGCCGCCACCCCCTCGGTCGTGTACAGGTCGAACGGGATCCGGGTGTGCACGCAGCCCTGGCCGAAGTGCCCGTACAGGGCGGGCATCGCCGCGTCGGCATAGCCGAACTCGTCATACAGCTTGTCCAGGTCGCGCAGGTAGTCGCCGAGCCGGTCCGGCGCGACGGCCGAGTCCTCCCAGCCCTCCCAGGTATCCCGCTGGTGCGGGACGTGCGCGGTCGCGCCCAGCCCGGCCTCGCGGACCTGCCACAATTCGTTCTCCCGGGCCGGATCGTCGAGGAACTCCACCGTAGGGTCGTGCTCGGTGCCGTGCAGCGCATCCAGCATCCGCTGCGCCGCCGCGTCCACCTCGTCCTTGCTGTCCGCGCCGAACTGGACCATCAGGAACGCCGAGCCCTGCGGCAGCTCGGCCAGCGCCTGCGGGTTGAGATGCTTGGCCTGCTCGTCGTGGATCAGCCGGTGATCGAGGCCCTCCAGCGCGATCGGCTGGTGCGGCAGGATGGCCGGCACTGCGTCGGCGGCCCGGGCCACGCTGGGATAGCCGAGCACGACCAGGCTGCGCTCGCGCAGCACCGGGATCAGCTTGAGCTTCGCCCGCAGCACGGTGACCAGGGTGGACTCGCTGCCGACCAGCAGCCCGGCGATATCGAAGCCATGCTCGGGCAGCAGCGAATCGAGGTTGTAGCCGGACACCCGGCGGGGGATGTCCGGGTAGCGCTCCCGGATCTGATCCGCGTAACTGTCCCGCAGCCGGCGCAGCCGCCGGTAGATCCCCGCGCGCCGGTCACCGCGCCGCTCGATCCGGGCGTACTCGTCGTCATCGGTAGGCCCGCACCAGAACCGGGTGCCGTCATACAGCAGCACCTCGAGGGCGGCTACGTTGTCCACCACCTTGCCGGTCCGCTGCGCGGTGGCCCCGCATGAGTTGTTCCCGATCATCCCGCCGAGCGTGCAGTTCATGTGCGTCGCAGGCTCTGGGCCGAAACGCAGCCCGACCGGCGCCAGACTGGCGTTCAATTGATCGAGGACAATGCCTGGCTCGACGGTGCAGGTGCGCTGCTGCGGGTCCACCGAAAGCACGCGGTGGCAGTATTTCGTCCAGTCCAGCACCACCGCGGTGTTCGTGCACTGGCCGGCCAGGCTGGTGCCGCCGCCGCGGGACAGCACCGGCACCCCGTGTGCGCGGCACACCGCGACCGCCTCGGCGGCGGCCTCCGGAGTGCGCGGCACCACCACCCCGCTCGGCACCTGGCGGAAGTTGGACGCGTCGGTGGAGTAGGCGCCGCGGCTGCCCGCGTCGAACCGGACCTCACCGTCCACCCGGGCCCGCAGGTCCCGGGCTAGCGAACCATCGGCCATCTTTACTCCTAACCGGGCAGCGTCTCGCCGCCCACCGGGGCCAGCACCTCACCGGAGTAGTAGCTGGACAGCGGCCGGCCGCGAAGAACACGTAGGACGGGGCGATCTCATCCGGGTGTGCGGCTCGGCCCATTGGCGCCTGGCTGCCGAAGCTGCCGACTCTGTCGGCATCAAACGTGGCCGGGATGAGCGGGGTCCACACCGGCCCCGGCGCCACCGAGTTGACCCGGATGCCGCGGTCCAGCATGGCCTGGGCCAGCGAGTAGGTGAACGCCAGCACCGCGCCCTTGGTCGCGGCGTAGTCGATCAGCGTCTTGTTGCCGCGCAGCCCGTTGATGGAGGACGTGTTTATGATGGCGCCGCCGTCCGGCAGGTGCGGGATGGCGGCTTGGCTGGTCCAGAAGTAGCTGAAGATGTTCACCCGGAACGTGCGCTCCAGCTGGCTGGTGCTCAGCTCGGTGAAGTCGCTGACCGGCTGCTGGGTGGCGGCGTTGTTCACCAGCACGTCGAGCCCGCCCAGTTCGTGCACGGCCTGGTCGACGATGCGGTGGCAGTTGGCTTCCTCAGCCAGGTCGGCGCGGATCGTGACACACCGGTGCCCGGTCTCGGCGATCAGCTCGGCGGTGTGCCGGGCGTCCTCGTCCTCCTGCTCAGACAGGTAGCTGATGGCCACGTCGGCGCCTTCCTTGGCGAAGGCCACGGCGACGGCCCGGCCGATGCCCGAGTCGCCGCCGGTGATCAGCGCGCGCCGGCCGTCCAGCAGGCCGCTGCCCTCGTAATCGCGCATCTCGTCGCGCGGCCGGGGATCCATCGCGGCCGTGTGGCCCGGGTAATCCTGCTCCTGCTTCGGCGGCGGGTGCTGCTCCGATGGTGCGGTCATTGGTCTCCTCCGGTGCGCGGCATGTCCGGGGCGCGGCTACCCCGGCGCGGGGGCGGCAAACCGGCCGCCCCGCGGTTCCGGCGTGCATGAGTCAGCTACACCCGGGTAGCGGCGGCGGTACCGGACCCGGCCCGCGGCCCGGGCGGGTGCCGCCGGATAGCGAGGGGTGAGAGCAGATGAGCGGAACGTCGCTGGCTGGCCTGCTGATCATCTGTGCCGTGATTGTCCTGGGGCTGGCGACCTGGCTGTCGCTGGTGTTCTGGGCAGCCAGGCACCCGTTCTGGAAGGGGCGCAGGGCGAGTACCCGCCCGGGCGATGTCCGGGGTGGTGCGTTCCTCGGCCAGGGCCGCGCCGTCACGCCGCGCCGGGATGCCGAGCCGGATCTCGACCGCGAATGGCCAGATACGGGCGGTGAGCCCGCCGCCCGGGACGATGCCACGCACGCTGACGGAGCACGGCGCAGCACAAACTAACGAAGCAAACGCGAGCGCCGGGTGCAGATCGGCCCGCACCTGGCGTAGATCCCGCTGGAGGGAGCAGCCATGGCACGGCAGCCCGCACCACCCGAAGAGGCCGGGGATGAGGCCAACCGCAACCAGGTACGGCATGAGCCGGTGCCCGCTAGCCCCCAGGACGAACGTCCGCAGGCCGCCGGACAGCGGAGCGAGGACCTGCAGCGCCATGTCGAGCAGCGCCGGGACGGGGCCGCGCCGGATGAGGACCGGACGCCCGCACTGGACCGGCTGGCCGCGGCGGAGCCGCCTGGCCAGCCCGCACCATCGGTACCAGGCACCGCAGCCGAAGAACTGATGGGCGGCCCCGCGCCGCAGGGACCGGTGGCCGATGCGCCCGGAGTGCAGGTCGCCGGGGCAGATAACGCGGATGGCCGGGTTACCGGGGCGCGCCGGGTGGCCAATGCCGTGCCCGGGAAGCCCGACGGCGAGGTGGACACCCGGTCCTGAGCACCGGCGGGGAAATTTGCCTGGCCGGGTGTTTAGCCGGGGCTGGGCGGGAAGCCGCACCCAGCACGGGGAACGGTGGAAGGAGGAAATCATGGCGGACGTGTTCGAGGTTCTGGGTCAGGATCATCAGGAGGTCAAGCGGATGCTGGCCGAGCTTGAGAAGGGGCCGACCGCGGCGACCGGGGCCAGCGGCGACCATCTGGCGCTGCGCAAGAAGATGGTCGAGCAGCTGGTCATCGAGGAGTCCAAGCACGAGGCGCTGGAGGAGATGTACTTCTGGCCCGCGGTACGGGACAAGCTGTCCGACGGCGATCAGCTCGCGGACACCGCCACCGGGCAGGAGCAGGAAGGCAAGGAAGTACTGGCCAAGCTGGACAAGCTCGATGCGGGCCAGCCCGAGTTCGAGCAGCTGGTGAGCACGTTCATCGCGGCTGGCCGGGAGCACATCGGCTACGAGGAGGGCCAGGTCTGGCCGCAGCTGCGCAGCCAGCTCACGCCGGACGAGGCGCGGAGCATCGGGGAGAAGATCGCGGAAGGCAAGAAGACGGCGCCGACCAGGCCGCACCCACACACCCCGGCCTCGCCGGGGGTGCTGAAGAGTGCCGGGCCGGCCGTCGCCGCGGCGGACCGGGCCCGCGACGCGGCCACCGGCCGCGGCCAGGACTGACCTGCGGCCGGCCGGCTAACCGGCGGGTTCAAACCGCGTTTAACCGGCCGCAGCCGGGAAGCGGCAAAAAGAGACCTTAGGGTGCCTGCCAGGCCCGTGCCGGCGCCGCGCAAACTTAGGAGGGGTCATGACTGGTGCCGTCATCGCCAACTGGCCGCTGGGCCTGATCATCATCCTGGCCATCGTGGGTGTGCCGCTGTGGCTGACGTTCCGGCGCAAGCACGTCAAGCCGAGCTACCGTGACGCCCAGGAGCACTTCCGGGTCAAGGAGGCGGGGCCGGATGTCGTGGCCGGCACGGCGGATTATGTACCGGCCGAAAAGGTCAACCCACTGGATGGGCTGACCGTTCCGCAAGACCCGGAAAACGGTCCGGCAGCAGGCGGCGTGTCCGGGAAGGCGCACCGCCGCCCGATACCTGGGGACTAGCCGGCGTCACAGCTTCTGGTGCACGCGGACGGCGGTGCCGGCTGGGCTGGAGTGGACCTGGAGCAGGTCGGTGAGCTGGTTGGCCAGCCACAGGCCGGCCCCGCCGTCCGGGGCCGGGGGCAGCCGGCCGGCCAGCGGCTCGGTCAGGTGGCCCCGGTCGGACACCTCGCAGAGCAGCCAGCCGTCGTCCGTCCAGATCCGCAGCTCGCCCTGCCCGCCGCCATGCTGCAGGCTGTTGGTGGCCAGCTCGTTGATCGCGGCCACCAGGGCGCTGGCCTGCCGCTGCTCCAGTCCGGCCTGCTGCGCTTGTGCGGTGACGAACGCGCGCAGGCCGCCCAGGCCGCCGCGCTGGAACGCGATGCGGGGTGCGTCGTCGGGGCTGGCCGGTAGCGGCCTTCTGTACGGCTCGGCCAAGTCGATGGGCTGGAACTCGACGGAGACCCGCAGCTCCGCGGACCCGTCACCGGTGAGGAACGGGTGGCTGCGCCGGGCACCGTCGATGACCGCCGCGGGCAGCGCGGCGAGATCGTAGGGGCAGAGCACGTGCAGTGGCGTGGCCGCTTCGAACGCCACGTTGAGCAGCTCTTCGTACAGCTGGCATTCGGCCAGCTCGGCAGGGGATCGGCCGGGGAACACCACCTCGGCGACGCCCCGTAGCTGGCTCGCGTCGGCGTGCCCGTCGGCAAACCGCCGCCACACGCCGATGAGCCGGCCGGGGTTGCCGCCGACGTCGGTAATGTCGGCGAACTCCACCTTCTCCGCGGCCGCGCCGAGCGCGGCGCGCACCGCACTGATCTTGGCCGCGGTGAGCAGCACGAGGACCGGGTGGCCTGCGTCCACCGCGGGGCGCGCGAGCGACACGATGCCGGACAGGAATTCCTCGGTGCCCCGGTACAGCAGGGCTTCGTGACGGTACCCGCCCGGGTGGCCCAACTCCGGCTGGTCCGGTTCCGTGCTCATCCAGCTTTCCTCAGCATTGTGGCGTCTGGCCGCTCAGGTCCTGCTGCCCTGATCCCAGCCGCGTCGAGTCCCGCCGCAGCGCATTCTACGCTGCCGGGCGTCCTGGACCGCCGCTGGTCTCAGCGTGGCCAGTCAGGACATACCGCCCGCATCTCGATGGTGGTACCGAGATCGTTGGCGGTGATCTCCACCTCGCGCATGGTGGCCCGGATCAGCTTCAGGCCGTGGCCGCGGTCCCGGGCCTGGCTCGGCGGCCGCCACCGGCCGTGGTCGGACACGGTGATGAGCACGTCCGAGCCGGTGACCTCGACCCGGAGCCGCACGGTCCCGGCGGCCGCGCCACGATACCCGTGCTCGATGGCGTTGGCGCACGCCTCGCAGGCCGCGATGAGCACATCCTGGCCGACCAGGGAGTCTATGCTGAGCAGGCCGATCCACGTACGCAGCAGCCGGCGGACCGTGGCGAGCTCGTCCGCGTCGGCGGGAAAACTAAGGCTCAGCGGGGTTGGCCGGCTGTACAGCAGCAGCGCGACGTCGTCTTCGTAGCCCTGCCCCGGGGCGAGGCCGGTCATAAGGCGCTCGGCGACTTCAGCCACCGGTGTCTGGCGGCCGTCACGGAGCAGGGCCGCGGCCCGGCCGGTGGTCTCGTCGAGGTCCAGGCCGCCGCGCTGCTCCACCAGCCCATCGGTGTACAGCAGCAGGGTGGCCCCCTCTGGGACGTGCACCACCGCTTCGCTGCGCGGCCGGTCCGTCGCCAGCGCCAGCGCTGGCGAGAGACCCTGGTCGAGGAATTCCACCCGGCCGTCCGGAAGAGCCAAGATCCCGGGTGGATGCCCGGCGCTGGCGTAGCTGAGCTGCCCGGTCGCCGGGTCGAGGACCGCGCAGAATACGGTGCTGCACAGCGCGTCCGGGATGAGGGTGGCGAACCGGTCCAGCGCGGTGAGTGCCTGGGCGGGCCGCTGTACGTCGAGGAGCAGAGCCCGGCACGCGCTGCGCAACTGGCCCATCACGCTGGCCGCGGCCAGCCCGCGGCCGACGCAGTCGCCGACGATGATCCCGATCCGGCCGTCCGGCAGTTCGGCGATGTCGTACCAGTCACCGCCGACCTCCAGCGGGGGGGTGGCGGGCTCATAACGGACCGCGAACCCCGGCGGCAGCCGGGCCGGGCCGAGCAGCGCGTGCTGCAGGGTCAGCGCGACCTCTCGCTGCTGGTCGAGCGGGTGCACCCGGTTCAGGGCCTGGCCCAGGCATGCGCAGAGCAGGGCCAGCCTGGTCCGGTCCTCCAGGCCGAACGGCAGGTAGCCGTCCAGCTCGACCCACAGCGCCACCACGTTCCCGGAGTACTCGACGGCGGTGCCAGCACCAGCCGGCGGCCAGTAGTCGCGCTGACGTGCATGGCTGGCTGGCTGCGCACCGACTCCAGCGCGGCGCGCAGCGGCGCGGGCAGCTCATCCCATTCGGTGCCGGCCGGTGCGGAGATGAGCGCCGGCACCGCATCGTCGCTCCAGACCGCGGCCAGCACCTGCGGCGCCCCGAACTGGCCGCGCAGCTCGGCTAGCCCGGCTTCCAGCACGTCGTCCCGGGTCACCGCCGCGGACAGCTGACTGGTCATCGCGGCCACCGCCGTCTCGCGCTGCGCGGCGAGCCGCTCGGCGGTCACGTCCCGGATGGTGCCCACCACCATCCGGCCCCCGCCGTCCAGGTCGTCCACCACGCTGAACGTGACCGCGGCCCAGATCTGGTGCCCCTGGCTGTGCCGCAGCGGCACGGTGAAACTGCCGCTGGGCTGCTGCTGGCTGCTGGCGTACGCGGCCGCGACCTGGCGGTGTGCTTCCGCGTCGGCGACCTCGTCCGGCCACCACGGCCGGGGCAGCTGGTTGAGGTCCGCCTCCGGCCCGAATCCCAGGATGTCGCGGAACGCGCTGTTCACTTCCAGCACGGTGCCATCGGAGCTGGCCAGGAAGAAGCCGTCGTGCAGCGACTCGGTCAGCGCGGATCGCCAGCTGGCCTGCCGGGCGCGCATCCGGGTCAGGTCGATACTGGCCCGTACCCGGGCCAGCAGCTCCTGGGCCGCGAACGGCTTGACGAGGTAGTCGTCCGCGCCCGCCGCCAGGCCCTCGACGGCGGCTTCCTGGCCGGCCCGGGCGGACAGCAGCAGGACCGGGACCCCGGCCGTGCCCGGGTCGGCGCGCAGCGCCTGGACCAGGCCGAGGCCGTCAATCTCTGGCATCATCACGTCACTGACGATCAGGTCGGGCGCCGCGGCCCGGGCCGCGTCCAGCGCGGCCCGCCCGTCGGCCACCGCCGTCACCTGGTAGTGCGGCTGGAGCAGCCGTTGCAGGTAGTCCCGCATGTCGGCGTTGTCGTCGGCAATCAGCACCGACCCGCCCGGGGCCGGCAGCACGGCCAGGCCGTCACCAGCCGGGCTCGGCTGGCTGGCCTGGCCCGCGTGGGCGCCGGCAGCTTCCCTGGGCAGCCAGCGCAGGGCCTCTTCGAGGAACGAATCGGCCACCGCTGGGCCGGCCGTCTGGCTGGCCGGGAACACGCTGGCCTCGGCCAGGTGCCCGTGGCCGAGCGGGATCGACACGGTGAAGGTGCTGCCCGTGCCCGGCTGGCTGTCCGCCGTGATGCTGCCGCCGTGCAGCCCGACCAGCTCTTTGACCAGGGCAAGGCCGATGCCGCTGCCTTCGTTGGACCGGGCCTGGGGGATGCTGCCGCGATGGAAGCGCTCGAACAGGTGCGGCATGTCCTCGGCCGCGATGCCGATCCCGGTGTCGGCGACGCGCAGCACGGCCTGGCCGTCCACCGCGACCAGGGACATCCGTACCGAGCCGGCCACGGTGTACTTCAGGGCGTTGCTCAGCAGGTTGAGCACCACCTTCTCCCACATCTCCCGGTCCACGTAGGCCGGCTCGCCCAGCGGCGGGCAGTCCACCTCGAAGGTGAGGCCAGCCCGCTGGAACGCGGCCCGGAACACGCTACCCAGGTCGGCGGTGAAGGTGGCCAGATCGACCGGCTCGAAGTGGCCGCGGCTGCGGCCGGCCTCGATCCAGGAGAAGTCGAGCAGCGCGTTGACCAGCTTGCCCAGCCGGAGCCCATTGCGGCGCACCACGTCCAGGTCCTCCCGGACGGTCACATCCGCGTCCTGCAGCCGGGATCGCAGTTCCTCTACCGGCCCCATGATCAGCGTCAGCGGGGTGCGGAATTCGTGGCTGATGTTGGAGAAGAACGTGGTCTTGGCCCGGTCGAGTTCGGCCAGTTCCTCGGCGCGCCGCTGCTGGGCCTGGTACGCGCTGGCCCCGTTGATCAGCGATGCGGTCTGCCGGGCGACCAGGCTCATGAACGTGCGGTAGTCGCCGTCCAGACGGTGGCCCGAGCTGGCCGCGACGGCGAGCGCCCCGATCGTCTCGGCGGCGGCAAACATCGGCAGCACCATGCCCTCGGCGGGCGGCTCGGGCCAGCTGCCCCTGGGCAGCTTTCCCACCCGGTCGGCCAGATCGTGTACCGCCAGCGGCCGGGCCTGGCGCAGCGCCTCGGCCAGCGGCCAGCGGCCGGTCCCGGCCGCTGCCTCGGCCTTCGGCGTCTCGTCGGCCAGGCTCAATCCGGCCGCGCTGTCGTCCCGCAGGTACAGGGCGAAGTACGGTACGTCGGCCTGGGCCCGGCGGAGCGCCTCGCTGACCAGCCCGCAGGCCTCTTCGACCGTGCGTGCCGTGCCGGCCTGCGCACCCAGATCCTGCAGTACCGCCAGCCGCCGGGCGCCGATGACCCGCTCGGTGGTCTCGGTGACCGCGGTGAACACGCCGCGGACGCTGCCGTCGTCGTCATGCAGCGGGCTGTAGGAGTACGTCCAGTACGTCTCCTCCCAGTAGCCGTTCCGGCCCATCGGCAGCAGCAGGTCTTCCGACCAAGTCGGCTCGCCCGTCTCCAGCACGCTGTGCAGCATCGGCCCCACGATGTGCCAGATGTCGGACCAGACAGCGGCGCCCGCCTTGTCCAGCCCGGGATGCTTGCCGCCCATCAGCGGCAGGTAGGCGTCGTTGCAGATCATCCGGAGGTCCGGGCCCCACCAGACGAGCATCGGGAACCGGGAGGTCAGGCAGATCCGGGTGGCGATACGCAGGCTAGCGGGCCAGTTTTCGGCCGGCCCGAGCGGGGAACGGGACCAGTCGTGCTCGCGCATCTGGGCGGCCATCACGCCCGAGCCGGGGAAGAGTGGCTGGGGGTTCCCGGCACCGGTCATCGGCCCGACCGCCCCTCCTGCTTAGCATGACCGCGCGCCTGCGTGCTGGCCTGGCGGCTGGCTGGGCTGCGCTGCTCGTCCGCGACTTGCGCCGCGATCGACACGGATAGGATAATCACCGGCGCCACTCGTCAGTGAAAAGCGCCTGGTCCGCCGGGCCAGGCTGGGTCAGTTTCCAATCTCGCGCAGGCGGGTGATAGATCGTGAAGTCAGGGCATCTGCCGGTGAACTGGCACGGGCAGCTCGCAGTCATCACGATGCCCGAAGAAATTGACATGTCCAACGGGGCCGAGGTCCAGGATGGCCTGCTGGCCGCGCTGGGCCAGCGGCCCGCCGTGCTCGTGGTGGACATGACCGGGACCACGTTCTGCGATTCGGCCGGGGTGCGTGCGATCATGCTCAGCCACCGGCAGGCCAGCGGCCAGGGTAGCGAGTTGCGACTGGTCATCAGCTCGCCGGGTGTGCACCGGGTGTTCTCCATCATCGGTGCGGGTGACCTCGTCCAGATCCACCCGGACCTGGCCAGCGCGCTCGCCGCGGGCCAGGACAGCGAGGGGCCTGCTCAGTCCGCGTCCAGCCCGTAAGCAGGCCGGCCGCCCGCCGCTGGACGGCCCACAGCTGATGGCGGGGGTGTATCACGTCGCCGCAGGTACCCGCCGCGCCCAGCGCTACACATGATCGGCCCGGGGAAGCGCGGCCTACCCCGAGGCGTCCAGCAGGACCACGCCTGGCGCGGTGTCCCAGCCCAGGATGTGCATGAGGTCGCTCAGCGGGGTGGACAGATCGGCGATCACCAGCTGGCCCACCTCGGCCCGGGTCTGCCCGCCAGGGCTGGCCGCTGAAACGATCATGCGGAGCCCGGCCAGATCACAGAACTCCACCCCGGCCATGTCCACCCGTATCGCGTCGTCCCCGGCCATCGCCGCTTTGGCCAGCGCGCGGCGGAGTACTGGATAGGTCGATTCGTCGATCACCCCGGCCAGCCGGAGCGTAGGGGGGGCGGGTGAAGCTGGCCGCGAGCGGACTCTGCGGTTCCTGGCGGTCAACGGAGTCGGACCATGCGTCCCTGGCTGGATGGCCCCAGGCCCCTCAATTCATGGCAACTCCGGCAGCGACACTCCACGGTCCCGGCGGCTGAGCTGACAACCACAGTGCTGGGTCACATTCAGCGTACTCGCGCGCGCAGCCGCGACCTAGAACTCGCCATCCGGCACGATGACGGGGGCTGACGTCACCGCCTCCTGGACCGTGCGGAAGTTGGGTATCACCCGGTCCACGCCGGTGATGGCGAAAACACGCAGCACCGCGCTGCTGGTGATGACCAGCCTGGCCTCGCCCCCTTCGGCTTGGGCCCGCCGGTGCGCCCGCACCAGCACGTGCAGTCCGGCACTATCGCAGAACCCGGTGGCCGTCATGTCCACCACAAACGTCACGTGCCCGTGTGCCATCGTCTGGTAAATAGCGGCGCGCAGCCCCTCGGCGTTGCCGGCATCGATGTCGTCGGGTGTCGTCACGACCGGGACGCCGCTGACCATGGCCACCGGGTAGTTGCTCTGCACCCTGGCACCTCCCAGCTCATCCAGGCGCTGCCAGTGCCGGGAGGGACACGTGCCGCGGCAGCTGGCAGGACATGCGAATTCGGCGGCTGGGGTCGTCAACCGTACCGGGATGTTAACGCTGACCGCGCGCTAGGTCACGGATAGCCTGGCGCATAGCCGGCCTGAGGAGCAGGTCCGTCGGCTATGGCTGGCGGCGACGGATCAGGCCCGGGGTCAGTTCGCTCAGTCGTCGGGCCCCGCACAGTTGCATCGTCATCCGCAGTTCCCCGGCCAGAATGTCGATGCAGTGCCGCACGCCGGCCTCGCCCGCAGCGGCCAGCCCGTACAGGTGTGCGCGCCCGAGCAGGACGGCTCGGGCCCCGAGGGCCAGGGCGGCCGCGATGTCGCTGCCCCGCCGGAAGCCCGAATCGATCAGGATCTCCAGCCGGTCCCCGGCCGCCGCCACAATGCTCGGCAGCACATCGATGGTGGCCGGCAGGTGGTCGAGCTGGCGGCCGCCGTGATTGGACACGATCACCCCGTCCAGGCCGGCGTCGGCGGCCCGGACAGCTTCCTCGGCCCGCATGACCCCCTTGAGCACAATCGGCCCGTCCCACAGTTCGCGGATCCAGTCCAGGTCGGCCCAGCACGCGGTGCCGTCGAACATCTCGCTCATCGTGTCCCGGGAGCGGTGGTCCGTCGGCCCGATGTTCGGGAAGCCGATGGTTTCCGAGGTCAGGAAGTGCCAGGACCAGCCCGGGTGCAGCGCTCCCTCCAGCAGCGTGGGCACGCTGAGGCTGGGCGCGGGCAGTTCCAGCCCCGCGTGTTTCTCGCGCTCACGCTTGGACCGCACCGCGGTGTCGATGCTGAACAGCAGCGCGCCGAACCCGGCCGCCTTGGCCCGGGCGACCGCCTCCCTGATCACCCCGCGGTCACCCCACAGGTAGAGCTGGAACCACAGCGGTGCGCTGGTCTGCCCGGCCACGTCCTCGACGGACGTGGTAGCCAGGGTGGAAATCCCGTAGGGGATGCCCGCGTGCCCGGCGGCCCGGGCCACCGCCAGTTCGCCCTCGTGGTGGAACATTCGCGGGCCGCCGATCGGAGACAGCGCGAACGGCAGCGGGACGGGCTGACCCAGCACGGTGGTGCTGGTATCCACCTGGCTGACGTCGCAGGGCATGTTGGGAAGGAATTCGAGGCGGTCGAACGCGGCCCGGTTGCGCCGCAGCGTGTACTCGCCCTCTCCGCCGGTATCCAGATAGTTCCGCGCGCCGCGCGGCAGGCGGCGGCGGGCCTGCCGGGCCACGTCCTCGATGCTGCAACAGCGGGCTAGCGTCCACGCTCCGTAGGGTGCGGGCGGCCGTTTGACGCGGAGCAGCGGAAGGGTCTCGGACAGCCTCATGCCACCTGTCGCTCTCCCCGGCCATTGCCACTAAACCCGGCTCTGCCGGTGAGCCACGGCGCTCCGCGGCGGCGCACCCGGGCAGTGGGAAGAATATATCGTGTCACGATTTATCTCGCCTGCCCCGGGTAGTGGCACGAACATCACGACCGCGGTCGGCTTCCTCATCGCCTACGCCATCTGAACGCCAGACCCGCGAACTGGCCCGGCCTGGCCCGCAGCCACTTAGGCCGGCGAGTTTGCCTGGTGAATCAGCGGAAAGCGGCGGCGCCAGGACTGACGCGCTCCCTAAAGGCGAGGTGAGATGCTGACCTATGCGCTCGCGGTGCTCGCGGCAGGCGCCAACGCGACGTCCTCGGTGCTGCAGCGCAAGGCGAACCGGGACATACCGCGCCGGCAGAACCTGAGCTGGAGGCTGATCCGCAGCCTGCTGCACCAGCCAGTCTGGTTCGCCGGCCTGCTAGCGGTGACGGCCGGGTTCCTGCTCCAGGCCGCGGCCCTGGGTACCGGGGAACTCGCCGTCGTTGAGCCCATCCTGGTGCTGGAGCTGCCGGCCACCCTTATTCTGGCCTCCCGGGTGTTCCACTCGCATCTCGGCTGGCGGGAGTGGACCCCGGCGGCGGTGATGACGGCGGCCCTGGCCAGCCTGCTGTACTCGCTGTCACCCGCCCAGGGCCGGGCCGCCAGCGTGCCCTGGTACGTCTGGGTCATCGGCATCGGCGTCAACCTGACCGTGATCGGGGCCCTGGTGGCGTGGGCGCGGCGCAGTCCGGCGGGGCGGGGTGACCGCGGCCGGCACAGCGCGCGCCGGGCCGCGCTGCTGGGCGCCGCCGGCGGGACGACATTCGGCCTTACCGCAGCGCTGATGAAGGGCATGACGGAGACCTTGGCCGGGGGATTCGGGGCGGTGCTGTCGAGCTGGCAGCTGTATGCGATGACCGCCGCCGGCATCGGCGGGATGTTCCTGCTGCAGTCGGCGATGAACGCCGGGCGCCTGCTCGCCGCGCAGCCCGGCCTGACCCTGTCCGATCCGCTGGTATCCATCCTCTGGGGTGTGCTGGCTTTCGGCGAGCAGGTCCGCGGCGGCCAGTACCTGCTGCTGGCCATTCTCACCGGGCTGGTCATGGCGGGTGCGGTGGTCTTCCTGGCTCGCTCACCACTGCTCTCCGGCCCGGCCGCGGATACGGAGGCGGCACCGCGGCATCAGGGCGTGACCGCGGCCAGCCGGCACTGACCGGCGCTGGCCCGAAGTGCCGGTGCGATGCATAACAGCCCCTTTCGTGGTCAGGGGAGAGCAGAACCGGCCCGCCGTGGCGGGAGCGAGGCACTGGAAAGGAGCCCCCGTATGATGACCCGCCGCCACGGGCCACTAACGGAAAGCTATCCAGCCGCGGTAGCGCTGGTCGTCTTCGCCCTGGTCCCGTTCCTGCTGCTCACTGGGGCGATGCTGCCGCTGGCTCCATTGATCTCGAAAAGCCTGCACCTGAGCACGGCCGCCCTGGACATCGCCATCGGCCTGTCCGACGCCGGGTACGCGCTCGGCACGGTGCTCGCCGTCCAGTTCGCTGTGCACCTGCCCGCGCGGCGGATGCTGCTGGGGTACGTCTCCGCGTTCCTGGTGGCGGCCGTGCTGGCGGCCTGGGCGCCGAACGGCCCGGTATTCATCGGCGCGTTCATCGCCGAAGGGCTGTGCACCAGCCTGATGCTGATCGCGGCGGTTCCGCCGCTGGTCACCGGCTGGCCGGTGCGGAAGATGCCCTGGACCGGGATGATCATGAATCTGTGCATCTTCGGTGCGGTGGCGATCGGCCCGACCGTTGGCGAGCTGCAGGCGGCCACCGGCAGCTGGCGGCCGCTGCTGTGGGTGGTGGCCGGGGTGGCCGGGCTCGCGCTGCTGTTCGCCGTGCTGACGTTCGAGGACCAGCCCGCCCAGGATCGCAGCGCGCCATGGGACCTGGTCGCGATCGGCCTGGCCAGTGCCGGCTGTGCCGCCGCCTTCTTCGGCGCCGCGCGATTGGAGACCAGCCGGGCGCCTGCGCCGGCTGCCCTAGTGCCGCTACTGGCCGGCCTGGCGATGATCGTCACGCTGATCATCCATCAGTACCGCACTAAGCGCCCGCTGATGCCGGTCCGGCAGCTCGCGACCACGTTCCCGGTGACCGGGATCCTCATCGCGCTGTGCGCCAGTTCCGCCGCGGTCGGGCTCACCGACCTGGTGCTGACCGCGGTGCAGGGCAGCGGCAGCCCGGTCCGGATCGCGATGCTGTTCCTGCCCGAATTTGGCGCTGCCGTGCTGACCGCCGCGTTGTTCGGTGCCCTGTTCCGCACCCGGTTCACCCCGGTGCTGGCGATCAGCGGCCTCGCGGTGCTGGCCGCCGGGGCCGCGCTGCTCACCGGCCTGACGGCCGGGGCGAGCGCGCTGGTTGCAGTGGCGGCGGCGCTCGTTGGCTTCGGTGTCGGCGCGTCGGTGTCGCCCGCCCTGTTCCTGGCCGGGTTCTCGCTGCGCTCCGCGCAGATCCAGCGGATCTTTGCCCTCATCGAACTGCTCCGCGGCGTCACCGCTTTCCTGGTCGCCCCGGTCCTGCTCTTCCTGGCCACCGCGATCGGCCCGACCAAGGCGGCAGGCACGCAGGTTGCCATCTGGATCTGCCTGGCCATCGCCGCCTGTGGTGGCCTGGGCGCCCTGGCCTTGCTGATCGCCGGCGGTGGCCGGCTGCAGGTACCTGACCTGGAGCGGTGGAGCGCCGGTGAACCCGCCTGGCACTCCCCGCCGCTGTTCGGCCGGTTCCGCCGCGGGCGGCCAGCCACGGCCGGGGCGGCCGCGGCGGAGCCTGCGCCGGTGCCGGGCTTGGACCAGGAGCGCGCAGGCGGCGGCCGCGCGGCCTGACGACCGGCCTGATCAGCAGCCTGACCGTCGGCCTGATGAGCGGGCTGGCCACCGGGCGGGCGCCGCGGGTGAGCCCCGCGGCGCGGCGTTTACCCGGGGCGCACCGACGCGGCTGAGTTATGGCGCGGTGGCGGCTTACGCGTTCTGGCTGTACGCGTTCGGTCCCGCGCTGGCGCTGCTGCGGGCCGGGCTGACCCCGAGGACCTCAGCATCGACCTGGCCCGCTCGCCCGCTGCTGCCGCCCGCCGGCCAGGAGGGTTTACTCACCTCACCCGGCCTGGCGCCGTTTGCCGCCGCACCTGGCCGGAAGCGGCAGCCCATTCTGTGCGACCGAGGGGAGAGCGGTGACTGGCGACGTGGCGGCGGCATTCCGCGCCGCGGTGGAATCCGGGCGGTGGACCTGCCCGTCCCGGGCAGCGGGCGGACCTGGGAGCGCTGGCTGGCCCTGGCCGACCTGGCCGGTGAGGATCTGTCCCTGGCCCGGCTGGGTGAGGGGCACGCCGACGCGGTGGCCATCCTGGCCGAGGTGGCCGGCGCGGCACCGGCAGCCGGGCAGCTGTGGGGCGTGTGGGCGGCAAACCCGCCCGGGCCGGCGCTGACCGCCGCCCACACCGGGACGGGCTGGCGGCTGCGCGGCACCAAGCAGTACTGCTCCGGGGCGCACACCTGCACTGATGCCCTGGTCACCGCGGCCGCCGACGACGGCATGCGGCTGTTCGCGGTGAGCACTCAGCGGCTTGAGCCCCGGCCGGGTACCTGGCCCGCGGTGGGTATGGCAGCCAGCGACACCCTGGACGTCGGCTTTCCTGACGTGCCCGCCGATCCGGTGGGCGGCCCGGGCGCCTATCTGGACCGGCCCGGGTTCAGTCACGGTGGGGTGGGGGTGGCCGCGTGCTGGTACGGCGGCGCCCGCGCAGTCGGCCGCACGCTGCTGGCCGCGGCGGCCAAACGGGACGTCGGCCCGCACGCGCTGGCTCACCTGGGCGCGGTGGACATCGCACTCAGCACCGCCCGGGCCGCGCTGTACCGGGCCGCGGACGAGATCGACGCCGATCCCGCGGACACCCGCAAATCGGGCCCGCGCCGGGCGCTCGTGGTCCGGGCCTTCGTCGAGTCCGCGGCCACCGAGGTGCTGACGCGGGTGGGCCGCGCCCTGGGCGCGGGCCCACTGTGTCATGACGAAGCGCATGCCCGCATGGTCGCGGACCTGACCGTCTACCTGCGGCAGCATCACGCGGAACGGGACCTGGCCGCGCTCGGCTCGCTCGCCGCCGGGCAAGGGACCGACTGGTGACCTCCGTGACCCTGGGAACCGGCTACTTCGACGAAATGTACGCCGCCGCGGCGGACCCGTGGGGGTTCACCACCCGCTGGTACGAGACCCGCAAGTACGCGATCAGCCTGGCCATGCTGCCCGCGCAGCGGTACGGTGCGGCGTTCGAGCCCGGCTGCTCCATCGGGGTCTTCACCGCGCAACTCGCCGCGCGCTGTGACCGCGTGCTGGCCTGCGACGGTTCCACCGCCGCGGTGCGCAGCGCGGCCGCCCGGACCGCGGCCCTGCCTAGTGTCCAGGTGCAGCAGCGGGTCATCCCGCGCGACTGGCCGGACGGAAATTCGACCTGATCGTGCTGTCCGAATTGCTCTACTACTTCGGCGGCGACGACCTCGGCCAGGTACTCGGCCGCGCGCGGGCCGCGCTCTGTCCCGGTGGCACCCTGCTCGCCGTGCACTGGCGCCACCCGGTGGCCGAGTACCCGCGCAGCGGCGACGAGGTGCACCAGGCGCTGGCCGCGCAGGCCGGGCTGGCCCGGCTGGCCGAGCACCGCGAGCCAGACTTCCTGGCCGAGGTGTACCTGCGCGCCGACGGCGAGCCGGTATCGGTGGCCCAGGCCGGCGGCCTGGTGTGATCGAGGCGGTCGGCGTGGTGATACCGGCGCACAACGAGGAAGGCCTGCTGCCCGCCTGCCTGGCCGCGGTGCGGCAGGCGGCCCGGCCGGTGGCGCCGGTACCCGTGCATGTGATCGTGATCGCGGACAGCTGCACCGACCAGACCGCGGAACGCGCAGCCTGCTCCGGAGCCACCGTGCTACGGATCCAGGCCCGCAGCGTCGGCGCGGCGCGGGCCGCGGGCATGTGGCAACTGCTCCGGCGGACCTGGCATCTGGACCCGGCCACCGTCTGGCTGGCCACCACCGACGCCGACACGCTCGTCCCCCAGGACTGGCTCAGCAAGCAGCTCCGGCATGCCGCCGCTGGCTGGGACGCGGTGGCGGGCATGGTCACCGTCACCGACTGGGCTGGGCACCCGCCGCATTTGGCCGCCCTGTTCCGCCAGCACTATGGCCACGGCCGTGAGACGCACTCACACGTGCACGGCGCCAACCTCGGCTTCACCGCCCGCGCCTACCTCGCGGCCGGCGGGTTCCCGCCGATCCCGACGGCCGAGGACCATGCTCTGGTGGCCGCGCTCAGCGCCGCGGGCAGCCGGATCCTGCGCAGCACCGAGGGCAGCGTCCGCACCTCGGCCCGGCGGCACGCCCGCGCGCCGCGCGGCTTCAGTCACCTGCTGTCCAGCCTGGCCGTGGCCGGGCCGGCCGGCACCGCGTGACGGGTGGCCGGCGATGAACCCCATCGAGCGGGTGATCCGGCGGGTGGACGCCACTCAGCAGCGGTTCACGCCCTCGGCTTTCGTCTTCGGCGTGGTGAAGAAGTTCGGCGACGACAACGGCGGCGCCCTGGTGTCGAACTTCGCCTACTCCGGTTTCGTCTCGCTGTTCCCGCTGCTGCTGGTGCTGGTGACGATCCTCGGCCTGGCCGCATCGATCGACGCGGGATTCCGGCACGAGGTGCTGACCGCGGTGTCCAACCAGGTGCCGCTGATCGGCCATCAGCTGACCGAGAAGATCCACGTGCTCCGCCGGTCCAGCGTGATCGGCCTGGTGGTGGGCCTGGCCGGGCTGATCTGGGGCGCGAGCGGGCTGGCTCAGGCCGGGCTGTTCACCATGGAGCAGGTGTGGAACCTGCCCGGGCCGGCCCGGCCCGGGTACGTCCCGCGGCTGGGCCGGGCCCTGGAGTTCCTCGGCATGCTGGCCGTCGGTGTCGTGCTGACCACGCTGCTGGCCAGCCTCAACACCTACGGGCATAAAGCCGCCATCTGGGTCGTGGCGGCCGAACTCGCCGCCGCCCTGGTCAACGTGGGCCTGTTCCTGGCCGCGTTCCGGGTGCTCACC
The DNA here is from genome assembly GCA_963814645.1 of uncultured Actinomycetes bacterium. Taxonomy (GTDB): domain Bacteria; phylum Actinomycetota; class Actinomycetes; order Streptosporangiales; family Streptosporangiaceae; genus RYN-230. Next base: position 385,682 of record CAWFDX010000004.1, read on the forward strand.
CCGAAGGGGGTGCCGCGCGCAACCTGGTGCCCGGCGCCTGTGTGGGCGGTGTGGTCTGGACGCTGCTCCAGGTGCTCGGCACCTACCTGGTGCACCACTTCCTGCACAGCGACTCGGTCTATGGCGTGTTCGCCACCGTGCTGGGCCTGATGGCCTGGATCTACCTGGCCGCCCGGGTCACCGTGTACGCCGCTGAGATCAACGTGGTGCTGACCCGGCGGCTGTGGCCGCGCGCCATGGTCCAGCCCCCGCTCACCGAGGCCGACCGGACCAGCATGGCGCTCCAGGCGCTGCAGAATCAGCGCCGTCCGGAGCAGCACGTGGAGGTCTCCTTCGACGACCGGGCACCCGGTGCGGACGACGAGGACCGCGCGCCGCGGACGCCCGGCGAAGTTTCCCCGCCCGCGGACGACCAGCAAGGTTTGACGGCCAGCCGGCAGGAAAGTACGCCTCCCCATGCAGCTGATCTCACGCGCGGAAGACATGTCCAGCCTGGACCGGGTCGTCGCACCGGTCCAGCGGCTAGCCCGGATGGTGCGTCCGCAGCGGGTCAGAGACGCGCTGCACGGCGTGTGGCTGGGGCACCCGCTGCACCCGGTGCTGGTTCAGGCGCCGGTGGGTGCCTACCTGTCGGCCGCGGTGCTCGACGTCGTCCCAGGTAGTTTGCGACACGGCGGTGCGCGACAGAGCCGGCGCCTGGTCGCGTTCGGCTTGCTGGCCTCGAGTCCAGCCGCCCTGGCCGGCGCAGTGGACTGGTCCGAGCAGCACGAGCAGCAGATGCGGGTCGGCGTGCTGCACCTGGCCGCCAACCTCACCGCGACCGCGCTGTACGGCACATCCTTGCTCGCCGGGGCGCGAGCGGGCCGGGCACTGCGCTTCGCCGGGCTCACCATGGTCGGCGTGGGCGGACTGCTGGGTGGGCACATCTCGTTCCGCCAGGCGGGCGGGGCGAATCACGCCGAGGCGGTGCCGCATCTGGTCGAGCCGGAGTGGCATGACCTGATGCCGGCCCGCGCCATCCCGGCCAGCGGCCTGACCCGGACCATGCTGGGTGAAGTGCCGGTGGTGGTTCTCCCGGACGGCGCCGGCGGGGTGCACGTGCTCGCCGACCGATGCAGTCACCTGTCCGGGCCGCTCTCCGACGGCGACCTCAGCGACGGCTGCCTGACCTGCCCCTGGCACGGCAGCACGTTCCGGATCCAGGACGGCGCCGTGGTGCATGGCCCGGCCACCGCGCCGCAGCCGGTGTTCCGCACCCGGATCCAGGGTGCCGTCGTGCAGGTGTGCCTGCCCGGCGCGGGCTGACCCACCGATGAGTCCTGGGCTCCTCGGCCGTCTCAACCGCTAGACGAGAGAGGAGTATGGGCACATGTTCGCCACCACCAAGGCTTACAGCGGGTTCGCCGTGAACGACCTGGCCAAAGCGCAGGACTTCTACGGCGGCACCCTCGGCATCAACACGTCCGAACGCAACGGCCTGCTCACCCTGCACCTGGCCGGGGACCGGGACACGCTGGTCTACCCGAAGCCGGACCACACCCCGGCCAGCTACACCATCCTCAACTTCCCGGTGGACGACATCGATAAGGCGGTGGACGAGCTCACCGCGCGCGGCGTGCAGTTCCTCCGCTACCCGGGGATGGACCAGGACGCCAATGGGATCAACCGGAGCGGTGACGGGCCGCTGATCGCCTGGTTCACCGACCCGGCCGGCAACATCCTGTCCGTGCACCAGGCCTAACCTGGACCCGATGCTGCTGCGCGACGTCGAGCCGGGTGACGTGGCCGCCTACGTGCGGATGCGGTGTGACCCGGTGATGATGGCCGAACTCGGCGGCCCGCAGCCCCGGGACGGCATGGAGGACAAGGTGCGCCGCGACGCGGCCGACGCGGCGGCCGGCACGTCGCTGATAAAGATGATCATCCCCGATCCGGCCGAGCCCGCCGTGGTGGCGGGCTCGGTCGCGCTGTGGTCGCATGAGGACGCCGGGACCGAGCTGTCCGAGATCGGCTGGATGGTGCTGCCTGAGTTCCAGGGGCAGGGGGTCGGCAAGCGCGCCGTCCGGACCGTGCTGGAGCTGGCCCGGGACGAGAACCGCTGGGGAGTGGTGCACGCGTTCCCGGCGGTGACCAATGCGCCGTCGAACGCGCTCTGCCGGTCGGTCGGCTTCCGGCTGGCCGGGGAGGTGGAGACGTTGTTCGCTGGCCGCACGTTCCGGACCAACCACTGGTTCATCGACCCGCGAACGGATCTCGGCTGACCGGCAGCGTCTTCTCGAACCAGTGGTGGGCGTAGTGCTCGTCGCTGAACGCGGGCACTTCGCGGTACCCGGCCGACCGGTACAGGCTGATCGCCTCGGTGAGCGCGCGGTTGGTCTCCAGCCGGACCACGCTGGCTCCGGCCGCTGCCGCGTGCGCCTCCAGCCCGGCCAGGATCCGGCGGCCGAGCCCGAGGCCGCGGACCGCGGCCGACACCCACATCCGCCTGATCTTGGCCGCCCCGGCACCGGCCAGGATGACCGCGCCGCAGCCGACCGGCTCGCCGTGCAGCGAGGCGACCAGCAGCAGGCCGGCCGGCGGGGTCAGTTCGTCGTCGTCCACGGTCATGGTCTGCGCCGGGTCGTACCCGGCCTCGAAGCGGACGGCCAGTTCGCTGGCGTAGGCGCGCTGGCAGGCCAGCGCGCCCGGCGCCCGGGGATCGGTCCCGGCCAGCTCAATGGCCGACGCCGTCAGCAACCGTTCGACCTCGGCCATCGCGGTGATCAGCCGGTCCTGCTGGCGGCCGGTGAGCGGCCCGAGGATGGCGCCGGCCGCGTCGTCGGAGAGCCGGTCCAGTTCCGCCCGCTCGGCCTGGCCGGCGCTGGTCAGCTCCGCTATCCGGACCCGCCCGTCGGCCTCGCTCGGCGTCACCGTGATCAGGCCGTCGCCGGTCAGGCAGCGCAGTAGCCGGCTCAGGTAGCCGGAGTCCAGGTCGAGCCGGGCGCGCAGCGCCCGGACATCGCTGCCATCCGGGCCGATCTCCCAGAGCAGCCGGGCCTGGCCGAGCGGGCGGTCCCGGGCCAGGAACGCGTCGTCCAGCGCGCCGATCCGCTGGGTGACCGTCCGGTTGAACCGGCGGACCTGGCCGACCGACTCCGCGTCCGGTCTCTGACTGTCCAACCCCGCGTCCGGGCTGCTGACCATCCCCGCGTCCATTCTCTGACCTTAGTCAGAGAATTCCGCCCGGGCCAGTACCTCATTTGCGAAGCGCTTCGACTAAGCACGGCCATAGTGGCCTGGGATGATATGAGAGCAGTGACGCCGCGTTCCGGGATAAGGCCATTACCTCGTATTTTAGGTAACTTCTTGACACGTTCCGGTAACAAAGCGAGTATCGAAGCGCTTCGCTTCCTGCCCATCCCAGCTTCAAGATTGGAGCCCCCGCTCATGATCAGGAAGGTGCGTTTAGCCCTGCCCGCCCTGGCCAGCCTGGTGGTGCTGGTCCTCGGGGCCAACGCGGCGATGGCCGCCGTGTGGTCCTCCTCCGCCCAGTACGCTTCCTGGTCGAACGGCGGGTACACGCTGTACAACGACGTCTGGGGGAGTGGCGCCGGCCCGCAGACCATCTGGGCCAACTCCTACAGCAACTGGGGCGTCACCTCAGACCAGCCGAACACCAGCGGCGTCAAGTCCTACCCCAACGTGAGCCGGAGCATCGGCGAGCCGCTGAGCTCACTCAGCAGCGTGACCAGCAGCTTCAGTGACAGCATGCCGTCATCTGGCGACTTCGAGTCCGCCTACGACATCTGGGCCAACGGGTCGGCCGACGAGATCATGCTGTGGACCTACACGCAGAACGTCGGGCCGCTGGGCACGTACCAGACGACCGTGTCGATCGGCGGCAGCAGCTGGAACGTGTACAAGGGCAGCAACGGCTCGAACGCGGTGTTCTCCTTCGTCCGGACCGGCAATGAGACGTCGGGCAGCGTGGATATCAAGGCCACCTTCAACTGGCTGTCCAGCGAGGGCTGGCTGACGAACGCCACACTGAGCACGGTCCAGTACGGCTGGGAGATCACCTCGACCAACAACGCCAACGAGAATTTCCAGGTCAACAGCTACTCCGTCAGTTACTGACGGCGCAGCACCTGGGCCGCCGCGGAACTGAACCGCGGCGGCCCCGGCCAGCTTGCTCCGGCCCGTTGAACTTCCCCGTGGCCGGCCCCGTGTTGAGGGCGGGAATCCAGGAACTGCTGCGCGGCAGCAGCGGCGGCGGGGACGGGTGGGCGATGGAGCCACTGGCAGCGGGCGATCCACGGCAGGCTGGTCCGTACCGGCTGCGGGCCCGGCTCGGCGCGGGCGGGATGGGGCAGGTATTCCTCGGTTACTCGCCGGCCGGCCGGGCCGTGGCGGTCAAGCTCATCCACCGGGAACTGGCCCGCGACCCCGAGTTCCGCACCCGGTTCCGCCGCGAGGTGGCCGCGGACCGCGCGGTCAGCGGGGCCTACACTGCGCCGGTGACCGCGGCCGGGCCCGATGACGACCCGCCCTGGCTGGCCACCGCGTTCGTGCCCGGCCCGTCGCTGGCCGAGGCCGTCGCCGAGGCCGGGCCGCTGCCCCCGGAAGCGGTCTGGAAGCTGACCGGCGGCCTGGTCGAGGCGCTGCAGGCGGTGCATGCCGCCGGGCTGGTGCACCGGGACCTGAAACCGGCCAACGTGCTGCTGGCCCTGGATGGGCCGCGGCTGATCGACTTCGGCATCTCCCGCGCGCTGGAGAAGACGGCGATGACCTCGACCGGGATGATCGTGGGCACGCCGTCGTTCATGTCCCCGGAGCAGGCCCAGGACGCCCGGGTCGGGGCGGCCAGCGACGTGTTCTCGCTGGGTTGCGTGCTCGTGTTCGCGGCGGCCGGGCAGGGCCCGTTCGGCGGCGGCCCGCAGGCATCGCTGCTCTACCGCATCGTGCACGTGGAACCGGCCCTCGATCGAGTGCCGGGCGGGCTGCGCGAGCTGGCCGCGGCCTGCCTGGCCAAGGCGCCCGCGGATAGGCCTGAGCTGGCCGCGCTGGCTGAGCTGGCCGCGGGCGGCCGGGGGCCGGACGACGGCGCCGTGCTGGACCGGTTCTGGCCCGCGCCAGTGGCCGGCCTGATCCGCGCGCACCAGAACCGGGTCAGCCGGGAGATGCGGGACACCGTCGGCGAGACGGCCGCCGCCGCGGCCGCCGCCACCGCGCTGCGCACGGCACCGGCGGCCACGGCGGGCCCGGCCGGCGGGTACCCGCCCACGGCACACCCGGACGCTGTGCACCCACCCACAGTGCAGCCTGCCGCTGAACATCGGCCCGCAGGGCAGCCGGGCGCTGTGCAGCCGCCTACGGTGCAGCCGGCCGGGCACCAGCCCACGGTGTGGCCGGGTGTGATGCAGCCAGCCGTCGGGCACGGGCCGGAGGTGGTGCGGCCGGCCGTCGAGCAGTCAGCGGTCGAGCATCCGGGCGCGGTGCGCCCGCCCGTTGAGCAGGCGGGTGCGGTGCTGCCGGGCGTTGAGCAGCCGGGTACCGTGCGGCCGGGCGGGGCGCGGCCGGCTGCGGCGGCCGGCCGGCGCCGGGCGGGACGGCCGTGGTCACGGCGGCGGCGGCGACGGCCGTATATGCCGGGGCCGACGCGGCCGCCGGGCCGCCGCTGCCTGCCGACGTGATCGGGGCAGAACCACCCGCCGGCCTGGCCGGGCCGGGCGGCCCGGCGCCGGGCGGACCGGGGTTAGCGGCGGCGGCCGGCTTGCGGGCGGCTGATGCTGGGACCGCCGGGCCGGGGCTGAGCCCGGCGGCGGCTCATCATCGGGCTGGCCGCCGTGGCCGGCGCGGGGCTGGCCGGCGCCGGGTGGGTGATCAGCCAGGGCAGTTCCCCGCACCATCCAGCCGCCACCCGCACGCCCGGCCGGCCAGCCACGGGGCCAAGCCAGGCCGCCGGCGCCAGTCCCGCGCCGACCCCCAGCCCCGGCGCCGCGGCCGAGGTGTGGAGCTTCCGCACCGGCGGCATCGTGGCCGGGCTCGCGCTGGCCCGCAGCCAGGTGTTCGCGGGCAGCACCGATGGGTCGGTCTACGCGCTCGGTGCCAAGAGCGGGGCCCAGCAGTGGTCGTTCCGCACCGGCGGGCCGGTGGAGTCGCGGATCGCGGCGGCGGGCGGCGCCGTCTACGCCGGCAGCAACGACAACTCGCTGTACGCGCTGCGCGCCAGCGATGGTGCCCGGCTGTGGTCTTTCCGCACCGGCAGCTCGGTGGCCTCGGGGATCGCGGTGGCCGGCGGGACCGTCTACGCGGGCAGCGAGGACGAGAACCTGTACGCGGTGCGGGCCAGCGACGGCCGCAAGCTGTGGGCGGCCACCGTCGTCGGCGTGTCGAGCGTCGCGGTGGCGGGGGATACCGTCTTCGCGGGCAGCGCCGACGGCATGCTGCACGCGCTGCGCGCCAGCGATGGCCGCAAGCGCTGGGTCTTCCCGGCCGGCCTGGGCTCGCCCACCGGCCTCGCGGCGGCGGGCGGGGTGGTGTACCTGGGCGGCGGGAGCGGCACGGTGTACGCGGTGCGGGCCAGCGACGGCCATCGGCTCTGGGCCACCCCGCTGGGTGGCGCGGTGAACTCGGGCATCGCGACGGCGGCCGGCACGGTCTTCGTCGGCGCCAACGACAACCAGGTGCACGCGCTGCGGGCCAGTGACGGCTCTCAGCTCTGGCAGTACCGCACCGAGGGCCCGCCGGCGTCGGGCATCGCGGTCGTAGACGGGATCGTGTACGTCGGCGGCAACGACTACGTGGTGCATGCGCTGCGCGCGGGCAACGGCCGCCCGGTGTGGGCGTTCACCGCCGACGGCCCGGTGGAATCGCAGATCGCCGCGGCCGGGCGGGTCGCGTTCGTGGGCAGCAACGGTGGCCAGGTGTACGCGCTGACCCGATAGCGTCTGGCCATGGTCCGGTACCGGGTGCTGGTGTCGGGGCGGGTCCAGGGGGTGTACTTCCGGGACACCTGCTGGCAGCTGGCAGTGCAGCGCGGCGTGCGCGGCTGGGTGCGCAACCTGCCCGACGGCCGGGTCGAGGCGGTGTTCGAGGGCCCGGCCGACGACGTGCAGTACCTGGTGGCCTGGGCCCGGCGCGGCCCGCGGGCGGCCGTGGTGGCGGACGTCTCGGTACAGAACGAACCGCCCGAGGGGCTCGGCGCATTCCAGATCAGGTAGGGAGACCGTCATGATCCGGTCCGAACTGCTGGCGTACTGCCTGGCCAAGCCGGGCGCGTGGCTGGACGAGCCCTGGGAGGGCGACGTCGTAGTCAAGGTGAGCAGCAAGATCTTCGCGTTCCTGGGCGGCGAGTCGGCCCGCACGGTGGGCGTCAAGTGCGGACCGGACCGCACGGAGGCCGATGAGTGGGTGGTCCGCTACCCGGACGACGCGTCGGTGCTGCCATACATCGGCCGTTCCGGCTGGAACTCGCTGCGGTTCGGCAGCGCGATCCCGGACGATGAGGTGTTCGAGGCGGTCGACGCGTCCTACGAGGCCGTGCTGCGCAAACTGCCGAAGAAGGACCGCCCGGCCGGTTAGCTCACCGTGTTAGCTCACCCCGTTAGCTCACCCGGTTAGCTCACCCGGTTAGCTCACCCGGTTAGCTCACCCGGCCGACAGCTCGGTGACCGCCTTGCCGATCCGGCGCTGCCGGGTCTCCGGGGTCTTGGCCTGCCGAATGGGCAGCACGTAACGCCGCTTCCCGCTGTAGGACAGCCGGTCAAACGCCTGGCGGGCGGCGGGCGCGCGGTCCAGGGCCGCGGCCAGCTCCGCCGGCACCTCGACCTGCCGCGGCGTGTCGTCGGCGACCACGTCCACGTCCACCTCGTCGCCGGCGGACACCCCGGCCTTGCTGCGCACTTCGGCGCTGACCGGGATGAGCGACCGGCCGCCCATGCTGCCCACCGTGCTCGGGTAGCTGTAGCCATTGATGGTCACCCGGATGCTGGGCCGCTTGCCTGGCCCGAGCGCGGCCAGCACGTCGGCCGGCACCTCGATTCCGGTCGCGGTCTTGCCGTTCAGCTCGATCGTCGCGTGAAAGCGCATCTGCGGCCTCCTCCCGTCCCCGTCCAGCACTCAATCCGCTACTAAACGGTGTAGTACGATCTACTAAACGGTACAGTAGCGCCGTGGAGATAGTCCAGCCAGTAATGCCGGACCGCTCGGCACGGAAGCGACGCGCGGTCGTCGAGGCGGCCACGGCCCTGTTTCTCCAGCACGGCTACCCGGGCACGAGCATGGACCAGATCGCGGCCGCCGCCGAGGTGTCCAAGCCGACCGTCTACCGGTTCTTCGCCGACAAGGAACAGCTGTTCACCGAGATCGTGCTCGGCACCCTGGACCAGGCCGGCCAGCCGTTCCGGGCCCGGCTGGCGGCACTGGCCGCGACCACGCGGCTCACCGGGGACTTGCGCCAGGTCGCCCGCGACTACCTGGCCACCGTCATCCAGCCGTGGGTGCTGCAACTGCGCCGGCTGGTGATCGGCGCCTCGCCCTACCTGCCCGAGGTGGCCCGCACGTACTATGAGCGGGCGCCGGAGCAGACCATGCAGGCCCTGGCTGGCTGCTTCGGGCAACTGGCCGCCCGCGGCCTGCTGCGGATCAGCGATCCGGCCGCCGCGGCGGCGCACTTCGCGTTCCTGGTCCTGGGCCGCGCGCTGGACAAGAGCCTTTTCTGCGGCGATGCGCCGTTCACCGCGGCCGAGCTCAGGGCGCAGGCGGACGCGGGCGTGGCGGTGTTTCTTGCCGCCTACGGGGAGGGGACATGACCGTGCCGTACCAGACTGACCCGCGGGTCAACGTCTATATCGACGCGCTGCCCGGCTGGCAGCGGGACATCTGCCACCAGGTCCGGGATCTGGTGCACGCGGCCGACCCCGGGGTAACCGAGACCATCAAGCGTACCGTGCAGCCGTACTTCGTGCTGGACGGCAACATCTGCGCGCTGCTGGCGGCCAAGGACCACGTCAACGTGTTCCTCTACGACGGCGGCATCGTGCCCGACCCGGAGCGGATCATCACGGCCGGGCACGACAACAAAACGGCCCGGACCGTCGGCATCTGGCAGGGAGAGACCATCAACGCGGCCGCGCTGACCGCCGTGTTCCGCCAGATCATCGCCAACAACCGGGCCGGCGGCTGGCGCAAGCTCAAGGCCCAGGGCGGATCCGCGGGCAGTTAGGGTGCGGCCATGGACCCAGTGAGTGCGGCGGAGGGGCTGGCCGGAGACTTCGCCCGGGACGGCGTGGTGTGTGTCCGGTCGGTGCTGGACGCCGGTGAGGTGGCAACCGCGGCCCGGGCGATCGACGCTGTGCTGGCCGACCCCAGCCCGCTAGCCCAGGTGGCCAGCGGCGCCGGCGACCCCGGCGCGTTCACCGAGGACTTCTGCCGCTGGCAGGAGATAGCCGACATACGCCGGCTTGCGCTGCACTCCCGGGTGCCCGCCATCGCGGCCGCGCTGCTGGCTACCCCCGAGGTCCGCTTCTACCACGATCACGTGCTGGTGAAAGAAGGCCGGACCCGGCAGCGCACCCCGTGGCATCAGGATCAGCCGTACTACAACGTGGACGGGCACGGGGTGAGCGCGTGGATTCCGGTGGACCCGGTGCCGGAAGACGGCTGCCTGGAACTGGTGGCGGGCACGCACCGGGGTCCGTGGCTGATGCCGCGCACGTTCCTGACCAACGAGGCGCGCTGGTTCCCCGAAGGCAGCCTGGCCGAGCTGCCGGACATCGACGCGGACCCGGACCGCTACGACGTCCGCCGGTTCAGCCTGGCCCCGGGCGACGCGATCTTCTTCGACTTCCTGACCGTGCACGGTGCGCCGGGGTTCCGCTATGACACCCGCCGCCGGGTGCTGTCGCTGCGCTACCTGTCCGCCGACGTGCGGCACGCGCCGCGCGCCTGGCGGACCTCGCCGCCGTTCGAGCGGCTGGACGCCGAGATCCCGCGCGGGGTACCGATGGAGCATCCGCTGTTCCCGGTGGTCTGGCCGGCCTGACCACCGTGGGTTGGAGCACCGTGCTCAGCCGGTGATCCGGGCCAGCTCCTCGCCGAGCGTCGCCCAGGTCAGCTCGGTGTCCGGGGTGCGCTCGTGCGGGCCGTGGAAGTCGCGCACGGCCAGCCGGATGTCGTCCAGCGCCCAGCGGATCCGGTACGCCTCGGCCGCGACCGGGCTGACTGGGCGCCCGGTGAGCCCGGTGTAGTGCTCGGCCTCGGCCGAGCCGGGCCCGGCCACGTCCCACAGGTCACGTTCCGGCAGGGCCAGGCCGGCCGTGTCCCAGTCGATCAGGTGCAGCGCGCCGGACCGGCTGCGGAAGACGTTGCCCGGATGCGGCTCGCCGTGGGTGAGCACCAGCGAGCCAGTGCGCAGCGCCTGCCCGGTCAGCTCGTCGAACCGGGCCAGGGCACGGTCCAGCCCGGCCGCGTGCTGGGCCAGCAACCGCCGGGCGAGTTCGCCGTACGGGCCGCCCAGCCACGGCTGGCCGAGATCATCGAGCGCGGCGGCCAGGCCGTCCCGCCCAGCCAGCCCGGGACGCCGCACCGGTGCGGCGGCACCGGCCACGCTGGTGGCGTTATGCAAAGTAGCCAGTATGGTGACGAGGGTCAGCTGGTCGCTGGCCGGAAGCTGCTCGCCGAATTCGCCGGCCGCGCCGTCCAGCCACGGGTAGACGGTCACCGCGTGCCCGGGGCCGAGCGGGGCGAGCGGCTGGCCCGCCTGCGTCGGCACCGGGGCCACCGCGAACTCCAGGCCCGCCTGGCGCAGCGCGGTCACCGTACTCAGCGCGGCGCGCAGGTCGGCGAGGCCCTCGGCCGGGCCGGCGCCGCGCCAGCCGCCGGCCAGCGCGGCCACGGTGACGAACCACCGGCCGCCCGATGTGTCGGTCAGCTCCCAGTGATGATCGCCGAAGCCCACCGGGGCATAACGCAGCGCGCTGGCCGCCAGGCCCCACCCGCCGGCCGGCGCCCGGGCCAGCTCGCGCTCGTCAATGTCGCCGTCCGGGTGCTGCACGACCCTCACCCTACGGAGCGCCTCGGCGGAAGGCATGGCAATAAGTCATGGTACCAAAGTGGTACCATGACGTCATGGCGATGAACCTGCGGCTGGATGAGGAGGACAGCGCCCTGCTCAAGGCGCTGGCCGAGGCGGAAGGCGTGTCACAGCACGAGGCCGTGCTCCGGGCCATCCGGCGGAGCGCCCAGGAAATTGCGCACACTGCCCGGGTGCACGAGGCCACCGTAGAGATGCAGGCCCGGTGGGGTGATGTGCTCGACCGGCTCGGTAAAGCGTGAACGAGCCGGGTCCACCCGTCGAGTACTTGACTCTGCAGGACCTTCTCTTCCTGGTCAGACAGCTCGGCGCCGGTCCGGTCCGGGATGTTGGGCTGCTGGATTCCGCGTGCCACCGCCCGCAGGCTGGCCTCCTCGGTCAGGAGGCGTATCCGACCTTGGCGGCCAAAGCCAGTGCGTTCATGCACTCACTCGCTGGCAACCATGCGCTGGTCGATGGCAACAAACGGCTGGCCTGGCTGGCGACGGCCGACTTCTCGTGGATCAACGGTTATCTGTTGGATATGACTGACGACGAGGCGTTCGACCTCACCATGTCGGTAGCGGCTGGTCAGCTCGACGCTGGCGGAATCGAGAAGCGGCTGCGCTTGATACCCAAGACCGGCTGACGCCAGGCAGGGCAGAATCTGGACATGGGGCATATACCGGATCGGTACCTGGGCGGGGATCTGGTGGTCGTTATTGACTGTGCCAGCTTGGACCGGGCGGCGGAGTTCTGGTCGGCCGCGCTCGGCTACGTCCGCGAGGGGGACGGCGGCGACCGTTACCTGAGCCTGCTGCCCGCGGATGGGCGGGGGATCGAGATCCTGCTGCAGCGGGTGCGCGACGGCAAGCGGGACAAGAACCGGATGCACCTGGACCTGCGCACCCGTGATCTGGACGCCGAGGTGGCCCGGCTGACCGGGCTGGGCGCGCGGCTGCTCAGCACCGAGCCGGTGCTCGAATCGGGCTGGCGCTGGCACGTGCTGGCCGACCCGGACGGGAACGAGTTCTGCGCCCTGCAACCGCCGGCCTCCTACTGGCCGGACTAGCCTCGTAACCGAGCCGCCCAGGAAAGGGGACCATGGTGGACAGCGCCAGCTTGCGTGCCGTGCAGCAGCCGCTGAAGGACGCCTACCGGGAGGACCCGCAGCAGGCGGTCATCACGTTGCGGGCCAGCGGCGAGCTGGGTAACGAGGGCGTCAGTTGCTCGGTCGCCATGGGGCAGGCGCTCACCGAGGCGGGCCTGCACCCGGCCACCGGCGGCGACGGGACGCTGGCCTGCTCCGGGGACATGCTGCTGCAGGCGCTGGTCGCGTGCGCCGGGGTCACGCTGCGCGCGGTGGCCACGTCGCTGGAGCTCCCGGTCTTCGGCGGGACCGTGCGCGCCGAAGGCGACTTGGACTTCCGGGGCACGCTGGGAGTGGCCAAGGACGCGCCGGTCGGATTCACCGCCATCCGCCTGGCGTTCGAGCTGGACACCGAGGCCAGCGAGGAGCAACTGGCCACGCTGCTCCGGCTGACCGAGCGGTATTGCGTGGTCTACCAGACACTGGCCCACCCGGCGCAGCTCAGCGTGTCGGCGACCCCCGCGGCCGGCTAGCGGCCGGCTACTTCGGTGGCACAGCGGTAGCCGCTGCGCAGCCCGCCCTCGATGTAGCCCTGGTAGTTCACCGAGGTCTGCTCCCCAGCGAAGTGCAGGTTGCCTTCCCGCTTGCCCTGGATGCCGTTGAACGCGGTGAACTGGCCGACGGCCAGGTACGAGTAGGCGCCGAGAATGTGTGGATCACCCGGTGACCAGACGTAGTAGGCGCGCCCGTTGAACGCCCGGGAGACGTGTGGGAACAGGTTGTCAAAGTCACCCAGGAAGGCACGGGCCATGCCGGCCGGCGGCGGGCCGGAATGGCCGGTCAGGCCGTACCGGCGGCCCCAGCCGAGCGCGCTGCGCCCGCCGGGCAGCGCGGCCAGGATGCCAGCCGGCCCGGGCTGGTAGTTCGTCGCGTCCCAGCCGCCCTGGACCACGCCATCGTCGAAGCAGTTCGCGGTCATGTGCTCGGCGTTCCACACCCGTGAGGAGAACTGCAGGAACATCTTCGAGTTGCTGCCCAGCGGTTCCTCGTTAATGGCTCTGCGGTGCCGCGGCGTGATGGCGACCCGGCTCAGGTCGACCGAGCGGAGCAAGGTGAACGGGATGGCCAGCACGACGTGATCGGCCGTTACGTCGCGGGACGCGCCCGCGCAGTCGAAGCTGCACCGGTATCCGCCGCCCGGCCGCGGCCGGACGGCCACCAGCCGGTGGCCGAGATGCAGCACGCCGCGCGGCAGCCGGGCCAGGATGCCGGTGATCAGCTGGTCGTTGCCGCCGTGGATGTGCCACTTCTCGTCGGCGCCCGCCAGTTGCGGCTCGCCGTGCGGCTGGTTGCCGCTGGCCGTGCTGTCGTCCTGGCCGAGCAGGTACACCAGGTTCAGTGCTGACGTCTGGTCGGCCGGGCCGCCGAACTCGTCCAGCACCGCCGCGATGCACACCTGCCCGAAGTTGGACGCGATGCCGCCGGGGATGTAGCGCTCGATCCACTCGGTCACCGACATGTGGTCGAACCGGCGGCCGCCCGCGTTGTTCGTGTTGTACAGCTGCGGCCAGGGCGCGGTCACGTCCGCGGCATGGTGGAACAGCTTCCAGCCCCATTCGTGCCAGTCCCGGTTGAGCGCGGCCTGCGGCCATATCTTCCCGTGGAAGCGCATGCTTTCCCGGCCCGGATGGGTCCCGGGCGGATACTTGTCGGTGTTGTCCAGCCGGAGACCGAACTTCCTGGCCAGCGCCAGCGTCGTGGTGTGCTCGGGATTGATGAACTCGGCGTGCCGCTCGACGATCTGCCCGTCGGCGAAGTAGCCGCGCAGCGTGCTGATCCGGCCGCCCGGCACGGTGTTGTACTCGTAGACGTCCGCCCGGATGCCGTACTTGGCCCACAGCCGGTAGGCGCAGCCCAGCCCGGCGATCCCGGACCCGACCACGACGACCCGGGGCGCGGTCCGGCCGGAGCGGGCCGATGCCGGCCCGCGGGCGGCGTCCAGGCCGGCGACGGCGACTGCGCCGGCGCCAGCCACGCCGAGGAATCCGCGCCGGGTCATCGGCTGGGCGAGCACCTCCGCGGCCTCGTCGGCACCGCATCCGGTCCGCCGGGCGAGCCGCGAGACGGCCTGAGCCCGGCTGATCGCCGCAGCCGCCCCAGAGGATCCCCATGTGCGCACAGCTCACCACCTGTCCCGTCCCACCGGCTGGCCAAACGGTACATCGCGGCCCAGTACCCGGCCAGACCTGCGCCGTCGGTCACCAGGTGGGGCGGAGCGGGCCGTTCGGGGCGATCCTGAGCAGGTCGTCGCGGAGCGCGCGGACGCGCTCCGGGCCCAGCACGGTCTCCCACTGGCCGAGCGTGTCCGCGATGGCCGCCTCCGCGGCCCGGGTGCAGGCCCAGCCCTTGCTGGTCAGCACGATCAGCCGGGCCCGGGCGTCATGCGGGTGCGGCTGCCGCTCGACGTAGCCCTTGGCGGTGAGCTCATCGACCAGTTGCGCCGCGGCCTGCCGGGTCATGTCCAGGTGCTCGGCCAGCTGGGTGATGGTGGCCCCGCCCGCCGAGAGCCGGGTGAACGCGAAGCCGTGCGCCGGGCGCAGATCTGCGAAACCGCGGGCCCGGACGCCGGCCTGGACCCCATCGACCAGGGCGCGGCTGGCCGCGAGCAGGCCGAAGGCGAGCGACTGGGCATCGTCGTTCTGCATGAATCCAGCTTGACAGATTTAGGCAAGCTACTTGAACATATAGGCAAGCTACTTGCCTATCTTGAGACGGGCCGGAGAACCCTGGGTGGGCGGGAGAACCGAGAACCGAGAACCGAAGGAGCCAGCCATGCCGGTCATCCATGCCGACCAGGCCGCCGTGCACCAGATGCACGGCACCAGTTTCACCGCCTATGCCAGCCCGGCCCGGGGCAGCCGGGAACTGTGCGCCTGGCACATCGAGATTCCGGGGCACACCGAGGGTGTCCGGCACCGGGTCTCCCGCGAGGAAGTGCTCTACGTGCTCAGCGGGACGATCCGGGCCAGCCTGGACGGGCAGGCCGAGGACGCCGCCGCGGGCGACGTGATCGTGGTCCCGGTCGGCGCCCAGTTCGGGGTGGACAACCTGGGCGACCAGCCGGCCACCGCCTGGGTCACCACCAGCGTCGGGCTGCTGGGCGTGCTGCCGGACGGCTCGTGGATCAGCCCCCCTTGGGTGCAGTGACGGGAGGGCTCAGCGGAGGACGCGGCGGACGGGCTGGCGGGGGCCCAGGCTGGTGGGGGTGGTGGCCGGGCGCAGGTACTCCTCGCCCGCTGGCCAGCGGGCCACGTGCTGGGCGCCCGTCGCCTCGTCGTACCCGATGTAGGTGACGTCGCCGACGTCCACCGCGAACAGGCTGAACTGGCTGGGCACCGGGCGCCAGCCGAGTTCCGCGGCCGCCTTGTCCGCGTACCGCTGCTGGATGTCCTGGCTGGTCTCGGTGCGCACGGTGCCGCGCAGCTTGATCTCGGTGCCGGCTTCCGGGCCGGTCACCACGCTGTGCAGCACGATCCGCGGATCCCGGGCCAGGTCAAGGCCCTTGGCCGAGCCGCGCATCATCGACAGCCACAGGTCACCGTCCATGACCAGTGGCTCCACTCCACTGATCCGGGCTGACCCGTCCCGCCGGGTGGTGCCGACAAGCAGCACACGCGGCCCGATCAGCCGCTCAGTGGCGACCGCGCCGAGCTTTGGCTCCCGCTCCGCTATCTCTGACCACTTCATGAGTCCCTGTCTATGCACGCCGACCGACAGTCCACGGCCCGCGGCGGCTACGAGGAATGTGATTAACGTGGCTGGCTGAGGTGACTCTTCACGGATCTGGTGCGTTCATCGTCCGATTTGTCCCGGTTCTAGCGGCCCAAACACGTGAAGAGTCGCCAGCCGCGCCTGTGGCCGGTGTCCCACGATGGCCTTAAGTAAGCGGCATTGGCACCGGTGCGCATGAACGCAACATTCGTGCGGTTGGTAAGAGCTCGGCGCCGGCCCACTACGGCGGGGCCCGATCAGGGCTGGGGGCGGGTGAGGCGGTCCTGGCGCTGGGAGTGCATCGGCTCGGGGAGGTCCATGGCGGTGAATGCGGGCGGCCAGTCCGCAGGGGTGTAGGCCAGGCCGAGATCGGTGTGGTGCAGCTCGACCTCGACCAGCCGCCGGGTCAGCAGCTGCCCGGCCGGGAACGGCACCGAGCCGAGGATTTGCAGCTGGACCAGCCAGGCCTCGTCGGGCAGCTGGCGGGTGAGCGTGCGGAACGCCATCGCCGCGCCGGCCACGTCGGCCGCCAGGTCCTTCGGCTGCTGCTTCGCAGCCTCCTCGATGCCGGCGGCCCGGGCCCCGGCGCTGGCGTACGCCGGGCGGTCCGCGCCGGACCGCGCGCCGACCAGCAGGTTGCGCATCGCGTCGGCGCTGCGGGCCAGATGGGCGAGCACATGGGCCCGGGTCCAGCCGGGCAGCAGCGACGGCGCGCGCAGGTCCGGCTCGGCGATCACCCGGGCCGTGCCGAGCAGCCGCTGCGTGGCGTCGTCGATCTGATCGCTGAGCTCGCGCTGCGCCGCGTCCATCCGGTCACTGTAGAGAATGGGCGGGTGGCTGGTATCGGGGAGTCCATGGCGGAAGTGTTCGACTATGTCTGGCACCGGTTCCGGAGCCGGCTGACCGGCCTGGAAGACGCGGAGTACTTCTGGGAGCCGGTGGCTGACTGCTGGTCGGTGCGCCAGGCCGCCGACGGCCGCTGGGTGATCGACGGTGCGGGCGGCGACGTGTCGGCCGGACCGCCGCCCGACCCGCCGCCGGTGACCACGATCGCCTGGCGGATCGGGCACATCGGGCTGACGTTCATCGGGTTCGGCGACCGGCTGTTTGATACTGGCGCCATCGGGGTGGACGACGTAACCATGCCCGGGTCGGCCGCAGCGGCCGTCAGCTTCCTGGAGCGCAGCTACCACGCCTACTGGCGGGACAAGCTCGCCGGGATCACCGCGGACCGGTGGTGGCAGCCGATCGGGCCGGCGTTCGGGCCGTACGGCACGAACAGCACCGCAGACCTGGCCCTGCATGTGCTGGACGAGTTCAGCCACCATGCGGCCGAGATAGGCCTGCTCCGCGATCTTTACGCGAACCGGGGCACGCTGCGCGCCGGCTGAGGCGGCCGGGGGCACTGGCGTTCGGCGAAATCAGGGCTTGAATGCGGCCAGTTCGGGGACGAAGCGGGCCGCGTCGATCGTGCCTACGCCGGTGACCAGGCTGTACCCGGCACGGGCCGGGTAGCCGGGAACGGTGACGGTGCGGCCGCCCTGGCTGAAGCTGACCGTGTTGCCGCCCCGGGTGACCGGCACGATGCCCGGCGCGTGCGCCTGGGCCAGCCGGTACAGCGCCGGGTTGATCAGGCCGAGCCTGGTGTGCGCGTCCTGGTCGGCGATGGCGACCAGGCCGGCCAGCATCGGGGTGGCCACGCTGGTCCCGCCCGCGGGTTTCCAGGCGCCGCGGCCGGTGAACGACCCGTAGCTGAGGAACCCGCCGCGGAACGACGCGCTGAGCGCCACGTCCGGGACGCCGCGGCGGCCACCGGTCACGCCGCGCACCGGGTCCTGGTAGGCCGGTCGGGTGAACACGGCGGACCGGCCACCGCTGCTGGCCCAGGGCAGCGCGCCCGCGTACCTGGCCACCGCCGGGTTGCCGTCCTCGTTCCAGGCCGAATCGGGAGCGATCCGGCGGCCCGCCGCGGTGAGCTGCAGCCGGGTCCCGCCGACCCCGGTGACCAGCGGATCCGACGCGGGCCAGTCGACCACCGGCCGGGTGCGGAACCCGCCGCCGCCCCGGGTCGGGCCGGTCACCCCGAAGTCGTTGGCCGCGGCCAGCACCGTGACGTGGTGCCGGTAGGCGTCCTGGAACGCGTAACGCAGCTTGCGGATGGCGGCCTGGCCGCCGAAGTTCTGCTCGGGCAGGCCGAAGCTCTGGCTGATCACGTCGCCCAGGTTGTGCCGGACCACGTAGTCCTCGGCCGCCATGAACTGGGCGAAGCCGCCGCCGGTGAGCGTCTCGTCGGCCGGCGTCTCGACCAGCAGGATGCGGGCCCCAGGCGCGATACTGTGCGCCGCTTCCACGTCGGTGGTGGTCTCGGCGGCCGCGTCCACCATGTCCTGGTCATCCGGGTCGTACCGCGGCACCCGGCCCACCGGCTGGATGATGCGCAGCGACGGCGGCCCGGGCAGGCCGGTGCCGGCGTCGAATACCCGCAGGTCATGACGGATGGTGGGGGACCCGTAGGCGTCCACGATGACGATCGTGCGGCCCCGGCCGTCCAGCCCCCGCGCGTACAGCCGTGGCAGCCCGTACGCCTGCTCCAGCTGCCGCGGCGAATAACAATTGATATCGAACGCCAGTACGCACCACTCCGACGTAGGCGCTGCGAGGTGGCGGGGAGCGGGGGAAACCTGCCGTGTTGCCGGGGCGCCGGACGGGCTGGCCGGAGCCGGGGGGCGGCTGCCGGGCGCGGTCGCCGGGCGGGCCGGGGCGGTCACCGCGCGGCTGTCACCGGCCGCGCCGAGCACGGTGAGCAGCACGCAGCCGGTCACCGTGGCGACACCGAGGATCGTGGTCCGTGCCGGGCTTGGCCAGGCGCGGACCGTGGTCTGGGCGCGGATGAGCAGGGTGCGGGCCGTAGTCTGCACCCGGGCAAGCTGAGCGCGGGACGTAGTCCGCACCCCGGTATGAAGAGCGCGGCTGGCTGCCGCCACGGCGGCGGCGATCGCGCGCCGATCCGTCATCCGGGCACCTCCCGCGGGACCGGCACGAGTTTTCCAGGGTTGCGCCTGCCCGGCTGCGTTTTCCGCCCGGACATCCCGCTATCCGGTGCCGCGCCGGGCCAGCCAGGCAGCGAACTCGGCCGGGGTATTCACCCCGTCGTCCAGCACGGCGGTGTAGATGTCCAGGCCGCCGACCTGGTCCGGATATTCGGGGCGACGGTGCCATTCGTCCTTGATGCGGAGTATCGCGGCGCGCTGCCCGGCGGTGATGCGCTCGCGCAATTCCTCATGCCAGCGGGTCACGTTGTGGTGCGGGTCGTGCAGCCACAGGGTCAGGTTGACGCGCCAGCCGGCGCCGGCCCAGGGCACCGTGATGGGCACGTGGTAGCGCTCGTCGCGGCGCTGGCCGGTCGGGCACCGGGGCCACGCTCGTCGCGGTAGTCCAGCGCCGTGACCGGAACCTGGGCCACAATCCGGGCCAGCAGCCGGAGCACGTCGGCGGGGGCGAAGTCCGGGCCGGCCAGCAGCATCACGTCGATCTCAGGCCAGCTCATCAGCCCGGACACGACGCTGCCGGCCAGCAGCAGCGGGCCGATGTCGGCGACCAGGGCGGCCAGATCCAGCCCGGCCAGCAGTTCAGCTGCCGCGGCCTGCAATGCGGCCTGCCGGGCGAGCAGGTCCGGGTATGAGGCGGAGTGATCAATCATGGCAAAACCTGCTAAATCAGACCGTAGTTAACAGGAAAAACATAGCCGGTAACCATTATCGGCGGCCGATCTTACGGCTGGATGGACCACCACCTGGGCAGGTAGTGGACGTCAGTGTCCGAGCGTCATCCTCAAAAGGAGGCCTAAAAGGTGGGTAGGCGACGCAGGATGTCTGTGCTGGCCGGCGGTGTAGCCGGCCTTCTGTGCGCAGCAACGGTAAGCGGAATCGCGGGGGCCACCGCGGCGTCCGCAGCGCCCGGCGGCCGCAAGCCGCTGGACGGGTCCATGATCACGGCCAGTGCCCGGAAGCACCCCGCGGGCGCCGTCTCGAAGTCCGCCGCGGTGAACTTCGAGGTGGTGCTGAAGCTGCGGAACGCGGCGGCGGCTCAGGCGCTGGTCACGGCGGTCAGCACGCCGGGCAGTGCCAGTTACCGGCATTACCTCACCGCGGCCCAGTGGGAGGCCCGCTTCTCACCGGCCGCGGCCGAAGTCAGCAGCGCCCGCAGCTGGCTGAGCAGCGAGGGGTTCAAGGTGGGCGCCACGTCCGCGGACCGGATCACCATCTCCGCCTCGGGCACGGCAGCCCAGGTGGAGAAGGCGTTCGGCACGACCCTCGGCATGTACAAGGTGAACGGCCAGGTGGTGCGGCTGGCCTCACACACGATGTCGGTACCGTCCTCGGTGGCCGGCAGCGTGGTGGGTGCAGTCGGCATCAACCAGAACGTCGCCACGCCGGCCAGCGCCAGCACGGCGGCGAGCCGCGCCGCCACCGCCCGCGCGGCGTCCGGCGGCGGGGTCGTCTTCCCGCCCGCACCGGCCGCCTTCATCACGGCCCCGCCGTGCGGCCAGTACTTCGGGCAGAAGTCGACCACGGTGCGGCCGCCGTTCGGCATGGGCTATCCGCGGACCGTGCCGGACCAGGTGTGCGGCTACAAGCCGCCCCAGCTCCGTTCCGCTTATCAGATCGGTTCGAACGATGGAAACGGCGTGACGGTGGCCATCATCGATGCCTACGGCTCCGCGACTATCGAGAGCGACTCAACCCGGTACTTCGCGATGAACGATCCGGGCAACCCGTTCAGCAACGCGCATTTCAGCCAGATCCTGGCGGCTCCGTTCAACAACGAGACGCTGTGCGGCGCCTCGGGCTGGCTGCCCGAGCAGGCGATCGATGTGCAGGCGGTGCACTCGATGGCCGGGCACGCGCACATCCTCTATGTCGGCGCGCAGAACTGCCTCGACACCGGCCTGCTCGCCGCCGAGCAGAAGGTGATCGACAACCACCTGGCTGACGTCGTCACGAACTCCTGGGGTGACACTGGCGGGGATCTGTTCGATGACGTCGCCACGAAGACGGCGTTCGACGACGTGTTCATCATGGCCGACTCGACCGGGATCACCGTCCAGTTCTCCAGCGGGGACGACGGCGACAACTTCCAGGAGCTCGGCGTCTCGGTGCCGGACTACCCGGCGGTTAGCCCGTATGTCACGGCGGTCGGCGGCACCTCACTCAAGATCGGGAAGAACGGCCAGCAGACTGGGCAGCTCGGCTGGGCGACCGGCCGGTCGCTCAAGTGCACGGCCAACGTCGTGGGCCAGATTCCGGGGTGCACCAAGGCCACGCTGAACACCTGGACGCCGGTGACGTTGGATGGCGGCAGCGGCGGGTTCACCAGCTATTACTACACGCAGCCGGCGTACCAGAAGGGGGTTGTGCCTATCTCGCTGGCGCAGCGCAACGCACCCATCTTTGGCCCAGTCTCGCTGCGGGTGATCCCGGACATCTCCATGGACGCGGATCCATCGACCGGCTTCCTCATCGGGCTGCACCAGACGTTCCCGAACGGGGTGGCCAAGTACTCTCAGACCCGCTACGGCGGGACCAGCCTGTCCTCGCCGCTGCTGGCGGGCGTGATCGCGGACGTGGACCAGGCGGCCGGTGGGGCCGTCGGATTCATCAACCCGGCCATCTACGCCCTGCACGGCAACGCCAGTGCGATCGACGACATCCTGCCGGGCGGCAAGCAGGGCATGTTCCGGCGTGACTTCGCCAACCAGATCGTGCCGAACGTGAAGGGATTCATCCAGCAGTTCCGTGAGGTCACCTACGAAGGAGTGATCACCTACTGCGACGAGACCGGTAACTGCGCCACCCGGCCGAACACGCTCAGCACGGCTCCGGGTTACGACAGCATGACCGGGCTCGGCTCGATCGGGCCCAGTTTCGTCAGTGACCTGGCCAAATCCTGATCCTGAGGAGGTTGTGAGGTAAGACCCGGGCCGTCCTGGCGGGCAGGTTGCACCGCCCCGCCGGGACGGCCCGGCTGCGTGTGCGGGGGTTATGTGCGGGGGTTAGATGACTCAATTGCGGTGGCCCAGCCGGGCCGAGCTCCAGGTAACCGTGTTGGAATGCGTGATCCTCGGTGCTGCCTGCGTGGTCAGCTACTGGCTGGTCACGACCACCGAGCCGCATATCTACCTGAGATCCGGGGCCGCCGATCAGATTGGCGGGCTGTGGGCAGTGATCTCGACCATATTCGTCATGCGGGACAGCTACGAGAAGAGCACGGCCGCCGCCGTGTCCCGGATGGCCTCTACCTCGGTGAGCTTCGTGCTGTGCCTGGTCTACCTGGTCTTCCTGCCTTTCCACATCTGGGCGCTGGGCCTGCTGGTCGGGGCCAGCGCGCTGGCCGTCATCCTGCTCGGCAGGCCGGGAGACGCGGTCAGCGCCGCGATTTCCAGCGCCGTCGTGATGATCGCCGCCCGGCTGAGCCCACTGCATGCGTGGCACGAGCCGATCCTGCGGTTCATCGACACGGTGATCGGCGTGGCGGTGGGCGTCGCCGCCGCATGGCTGGCGCTGCGCGTCATCCGGCCCCGGCTGCCGCAGGACCGGAGCGGCGACTCGGCTGCGCCCGGCTAGCCCCGGCCGACTTTGGCTGGCGCTGACCGGCGTTGGCCGGCGCCGGGTGGCGGCTACTTCCAGGCGAAGACCGGCTGCTCGAAGTGAGCCACCCTGATCATGTTCCCGTGCAGGGCGACCTGGCAGAACTGGTAGATGATGGCGGCCGTCGGCGCATGCAGGTACTCGCCGAGCAGCGGCAACTGGATGACTGGCGCGGTGGATTCCGGGATGCGCACCAGCCGCGGCGGGACGTCGAAATCGGCCAGCGGGATCACATGGATCCCGGCCACCTCAGACTCCGGGCCGCGCATGGCCGGGTCGGCCGGGCCGCCCCAGACCACCACCGGCGTGATCAGGTAACCGGACCGGGTGGCGTAGTCATCGAGCAGCCCGAGGACGTCCCCGGCCGCGACCGACACCCCGGTCTCCTCGTGCAACTCCCGGCGGGCCGCGTCCGCGGCGGATTCGCCCGGCTCGCGCCGTCCGCCGGGCAGCGCCCACTGCCCGGCGTGGCTGCGCAGCGTGTCCGCGCGCAGGGTGATCAGCAGCGCCAGGGAGCCGTCGTCCTGGACCACGACGCACACCGCCACCGCCGCCGCCTTGAGCCCATCCGGGCTGGCCGGACTGTCCGGGCTGGCCGGACTGTCCGGGCTGGCCGGGCTGGCCGGGCTGGCCGGAACGCGCTCGAAGCGGGCCACGTTCTCGGTCATGGCCTGTCGGTGCATGCCGCGATCCTCGCATGCCGCCGATTCCGGCCGCTCAACCCGGACCTGGCTATGGTGAGCCGATGAGCAGCTTGGTCAGCGATATCACCGTTCCCGGGCGGCCAGAGGTGCAGGAGGTATCGGCCGGGATCTACGCCTACGTCCAGCCGGATGGCACCTGGTGGATCAACAACACCGGCTTCCTGACCGGCCCGCAGGGTGTGATCAGCATCGATGCCTGCTCGACCGAGCGGCGGACCCGGGCCTACCAGGCCGCCATCGCGGCCGTCACCCCGGCCCCGGTGCGCACCGTGCTGAACACGCACCACCATGGCGATCACACGTTCGGCAACTGCCTGTTCCCGGGGGCGGCCATCGTGGCCCACGAGCGGGCCCGGGCGGAGGCGATCGCGTTCGGGCCGCCGCGCGACCTCGCCTTCTGGGACGGCCCCGACTGGGGCGACCTGAGCCTGGACCCGCCGTTCGTCACGTTCACCGACCAGATCGCGGTGCACGCCGGCGACCTGCGCGCGGACGTCCAGTACGTGGGCACGGCGGCGCACACCACCAACGACTCGATCGTCTGGATCCCGGACCGGTCGGTGCTGTTCTGCGGCGACCTGATCTTCAACGGCGGCACGCCGTTCCTGCTGATGGGTTCCGTGACGGGCGCCGTCCACGTGCTGGAGCAGGTGCTGCGGCCGCTCGGGGCGCAGACCATCGTGCCCGGTCACGGACCGGTGTTCCACGACGACGGGCCCATCGACGCGACGCTCGACTACCTCAGGTTCGTGCTCGACGTGGCGGGCCAGGCCGTGGCCGCGGGGGTGCCGCCGCTGGACGCGGCCCGGGACACCGGCCTGGGCCGGTTCGCGGACTGGCCGGACGCCGAGCGGATCGTCGGCAACCTGCACCGGGCCTGCGCCGAACTGCGCGGCGCCGCGCGCGGCGCACCGGTCGAACATCGTGGCCGCGCTGGGCGACATGGTGGCCTACAACGGCGGGGCGCCGCTCAGCTGCCTGGCCTGACCGCCCAGGTCAGCGCGCCGCAGTCAGCGACCGGCCGTCCAGCCAGAACGCCCATGGCTCGACCGCGCCGACCAGGAGCAGCCCCATGCCCGCCCACGGGTCCGCGGCCAGCCGGTCCCGGAGACTGGGCTGGTCAGCCGCCTCGATGGCCAGCAGCACATGCTGCCCGTCACCGGCCGGGCCGCCCAGGATGACGAAGCCGTCCGCGACCAGCCCGTCCATAAACGCCGCGTGCTCGGCCCAGGCGTCCTGCTCCCGGATCCCCCGGCCGGGGTCCCAGCCTGGCCCATGCACCATGGTCACCGCGAAATGCGCCATGACCGCAGCGTACGGACTGGTGCCGACAGTCAGCCTTTCCGCTGGTGATGGCAGACTTGACGGTATGTCTGGCCAGCCAGCACCCAGCCCGGTCGAGGGCGGCTTCGAAGCGGCCGCGGCCATCCTGGCCGAGCGCGACCCGGTGCTGCGCCGGCTGATCGCCGAGGCCGGGCCGATCCAGCTGCAGCCGCCCACCGAGTCGCATCTGGCCTCGCTGGTCCGCGCCATCGTCTACCAGCAGCTCGCGGGCGCGGCGGCGTCCGCCATCCATGGCCGCCTGCTCGCCGCGCTCGGCGGCGAGGTCACCGCGGAGGGGCTGCGGTCGCTGTCGCCGGAGACGATGCGCTCGGTCGGCCTGTCCGGCGCCAAGGCCGCCTCGCTGCAGGATCTGGCCAGCAAGGTGCTCGACGGCACGGTCGTGCTCGACCCGGCTGAGCTGTGGGACGAAGACAGCGATGAGGTGGTGGCCCGGCTGTCCACCGTTCGTGGCATCGGGAAGTGGACCTCAGAGATGTTCCTCATCTTCCAGCTGCGGCGGCTGGACGTGTGGCCGACCGGAGACCTCGGGATACGTAAGGGATACGGGCTGGCCTGGGGGATACCGACGCCGACCGCGAAGCAGCTCGACCCGCTCGGCGATCCGTACCGGCCGTACCGCACGGTGCTGGCCTGGTACTGCCGGCGGGCCGCGGAGCTCTACGCGGGCGCGGCGGACAGCGCGCTCACCCGCTGAGCCTCATCCGCTGCCTGGCCGGGGCGGCCAGTCCCGCTCGCCGCGGGCGGCGAGCGTGGCGATCTGATCGGCGAACTCGGGCCACAGCGGCCGGGGCAGGTCGTGCCCCATCCCCGGGTACCCGATGAAGCGGCAGCCCGGGATGGCCCGCGCGATGGCCAGCCCGCCGCTCGGCCCGACCAGCGGGTCGGCCAGCCCGTGGATGACCAGCGTGGGCACGGCGATCTGGCGCAGTGCCGCGGTGCGATTCGGCTGGGTGACGGTCGCTTCGAGCTGGCGCAGCGAGCCGGCCGGGTCGAAGCCGCGATCCCAGCTCCGGCCGGCTATCTGCCGTATGTGTGCCTCGTCGAACGGGTACCCGTTCGAGCCGATCAGCCGGAACGTCTCGACCGCCGAGGCCACCGCGGCGTCCCGCCCGGAGATCACTTCGCGGCGCAGCAGCCGGGCGTACACCCGCGGCTTGGCCAGCCCGACACGCAGCGAGCCGGTCGACGTCATCATCAGGGTGAGCGAGCGGATCCGGCGGGGGTGGCGCAGCGCGACGGTCTGCGCGATGAACCCGCCCATCGACGCGCCGACCAGGTGCACGCTGTCCAGGCCCAGCCCGTCCAGCAGCCCGGCCACGTCGTCGGCCATGTCGCTGATGGTGTACGGCGGCCGGCGGCGCCGGGTGAGCACCTCGCTGAGCGGTGGCGTCGGGATGTGCTCCAGGTGGGTGGACGCGCCAGTGTCCCGGTTGTCGAACCGGAGCACGAAGTGCCCGCGCCCGGCCAGGCTCTGGCACAGCTCGTCCGGCCAGGCGATCATCTGCGTCGCCCAGCCCATTACCAGCACGATCGCTGGATCCCCGGCCTGGCCGAACGTCTCGTAGGCCAGCTCGATCCCACCGGCGGCGACCCGGCCCTGCGTTCGGGCAGCGACGTCATCCATTCGTGCAGTCTTGCATGCCGAACGCCAGTACCCGGCACTGCCGCCCGGTTCGTCCCCGGTCCGACCAGCGTGTTACTGGCGGTTCCTGAGCACCCTTCTGCGGTAGGCGAGGCTGCCGCCGCCGACCAGGATCGCCGCCGCGCCGACGGCCAGCAGCAGTGCATCCTGGAACCCGGCCGTGCCGCCGCCGCCGGTGGCCGGGGCGACGGTCACGATCGGGCTCGGGCTTGTGGCCGCCGGGCTGGGCGTGGGGCTGGGCGCCAGCGAGGGGGAGGCCGACGGGGATGGGCTGGCGCTCGTACTCGGCGTGGGCGTGGTCGGGGTGACCGTGGGGGTGACGGTATCCGTAGGTGAGGCGGTGCCGCCCGGGGAGAAGGTCGGCGACCCCGACGGTGGGCTGCTGCCCGAGCACGCCGATACCGACACCGACACGAATAGGGCCACGACACCACCGGCCGTGGCCATCCGCACGGTGCGCCCCGACGCGGCGATGGCTGTGCTCAGCTTCACGAGACCTCCTCATGCGGACGGCGGCTGACGGCCCCGTTCCGGTCCATACCCGAAAACCGGCATCGGTAGCAAAACGCACAGCGGCCGGCCGCGGCCTGGGCCGGTGGAAGGCAGGTCCCCGAAAGCGCTGGCGGCCATAAAAGGTATCGCCCATGTGGGGCACAGGCGGCCAATGGCGTCGTCACCACTGAAATATTAGGCTACGGGATTAGAACGGCCGAGGGAAGACACGCGAGGGGAGGCGGGGCATTGGCGGAGGCCGAGTGGCGGCGGGTCGGCGGGTTCCAGGTGGTCAAGTCGTGGCCACAGAGCCGGTTCGCCCCACCCGTGACCCCTCGGATCCCGGCCGGCGCCCGGCTGGCCGGCTGGCCGGCGTGCTGCTCCTGCTGGCCGGGTGCATCGTGGTCGCGGTGGTGATCGGCGCTCAGCGGCATGCCCCGCAGCCCAGCCGGTCGGCCGCGGGCGAACTCGGGCCGCGGGCCCGCGGCCCGTGGCTGCGCCGTTCCCCGCCGGTGTCGGTGGAGATTCCGGCTATTGGCGTGACCTCCAAGCTGCTGCACCTGGGCAAGAATGCCAACGGCACGGTCGCGGTGCCATCGCTGACCACCCAGGTCAGCCGGGCGGCCTGGTACAAGTACTCCCCGGCACCGGGCCAGATCGGCGCCTCGGTCATCGAGGGCCACGTTGACACCTACCAGGGCCCGGCCATCTTTTTCCGGCTCGGCGCGCTGCGCCCAGGGAACCGGATCGTCGTCCGGCTGGCCGACGGGGTCACCGCTAATTTCCGGGTCACCGGCGTCCGCCAGTACCTCAAATCAAGGTTCCCGTCGAAAGCAATTTTCGGCCCGACCAACTATGCCGCGCTGCACCTGATAACGTGCGGCGGCGCTTTCGATTATCAAACCCACCATTATCTGAGCTCTACGGTGGTATTCGCGTCGCTCACCTCGTACCGGAAGCCTGGCCACCGGCGGCATTGAGCGTCAGGCGTGGCCGCCGCCGCGCTGCTGCCGGGTGGTGGCGACCGCGCCGGTCACCGCGCACAGCAGAGCCCCGATGAGCAGCGTGGTCGCGGCCGCGGCCGGCGCGCCAGATTCGAGGCCGAGCAGGTCGTACCACGTCAGCATGGGTGGGCCCGGCTAACTGGGCGCTCGGTGCATGCTGAGCTGGGTTTCGTGGTCGGCGAGACCGACCAAACGGTAGACCCGGATGGCCGCCTCGGCTGGATCAGCCAGGATCACCAGCGTGCGGGCGCCCAGCTCGCCGAGCGCGTACTGGCCGGCCCGCCAGACCAGGGTGCCGGCCAGGCCCTGCCGCCGCGCGGCCGGGTGTGTGCCCACGTCCTGGTACCGGGCCAGGCCGCCCGGCTGGGCGAAGATGCCCAGCTGGGCTACGAGCTCACCGTCCCGGAACGCGCCGAACCAGGCCCCGTGGCCGGCTTCGGTGGCCCGGCGCCGGGCCGCGTACCTGGCCTGGATGAACGTCCGGGTGGCCGGCCCGCCATCGGCCGCGTCGCAGGTGGCCTGCAACTCCACCGCCTGCTGCCAGTCCTGGTCACCGGCCAGCGGGCGGATCACCGCATCCCGGTTCGGCCGCGGCGGCTCGCGCAGCGCGGGGGCGGTCAGCACGCTCTCCTGGACCAGTTCGAGACCGGCCGTGGCGAAGCTGCCGAAGTCCGGCTCGGGGACACCGGTGCCGTCCAGGCCGAGCGCCAGGTGCCCCGCGCCGGGGAACTCGGTGCGGAACAGGTCCAGCCACGGCTCAGCCGGGCCGTGGGCCGCCGCGGCGGGCAGCAGCAGGAAGTTGCCCCACCAGAACTCTGGGTTGGCCGGGCTGCGCACGGTCACGTAATCGGGATGGTCGATGACCTCGCTGCCCTCCAGGGCGCGGACCATCAGGTCGGTCTGGAATCCGAGTGAGATGACGTGCACGGCAGCGAGCCTAGCCAGGCCCGGGGCTGAGTGTGATGATCAATTTCAGTGGCACCGTTTAGCAGCACCGTGTTTAGCAGCACCGTGTTTAGCAGCACCGTGTTTAGCAGCACCGTGCGCTGCGGTGCTATGTCCCGGGTAGTGCGCAGTTTGCCGGTTACGGCACGAGGAGGTCATGCATGTCGATTGAGGTGACCCGGCGTCAGTTAATGGCGTCAGCGGGAGGCGCGATTCTGGCCTCCTTCGCCCTTCCACCCAGCCTGCGAAAGATCCTCGACGGAGCCGCCCCCGCGTCGGTGCGCAGCGTGCGCACGCGGCCGCTGTCCGAGATCCAGCACGTCGTCGTGCTGATGCAGGAAAACCGCTCGTTCGACCACTACTTCGGCACCATGCCCGGGGTGCGCGGCTTCGCCGACCCGGCGGTACCGAAGAGCCTGTTCTACCAGCCTGACCCGGACAACCCGGACAAGTACCTGCTGCCCTTCCACACCGACACCACCAGCACCAGTGCCCAGGCGCTGCCGTCCAACAGCCACAGCTGGGGACCTCAGCACCAGTCCTGGAACAACGGGGCGATGGACGGCTTCGTGACCTCCCACCTGGCCGCCGATGGGGTGGCCGGGCAGTACACGATGGCCTACTTCCAGCGCAACGACATCCCGTTCCACTGGGCGCTGGCCGACGCGTTCACCATCTGCGACGGCTATCACTGCTCGATGCTGGGCCCGACCTGGCCCAACCGGCTGTTCCTGATGACCGGCACGGTGGATCCGCAGGGCGGCAGCGGCGGCCCGGTGTACTCGAACTACGTGCCGTCCGAGGGCTACTCCTGGAAGACGTACCCGGAACTGCTGTCCGCGGCGGGCGTCTCGTGGAAGGTGTACCAGGAGAACGACAACTACGGGCTCAATGTGCTGGAGTACTTCGACCGGTACCAGGCGGCCACGCCCAGCTCACCGCTGTACCAGAACGCCATGCGGTTCTACCAGGCCGGCCAGTTCGAGTACGACGCGTACCACGACCGGCTGCCCACGGTGTCCTGGATCCTGCCGACGTCGTACCAGTCCGAGCACCCCGACTACATGCCCGCGGCGGGGGCCGACTACGTGGCCAGCAAGGTCAATGCGATCGCGGCCAACCCGGACGTCTGGGCCAAGACCGTGTTCGTCCTCGTCTACGACGAGAACGACGGGCTGTTCGACCACGTCAAACCGCTTACCGCGCCGGCCGGCACGACGGACGAGTACATCACGGTGGATGGCGTGAGCGCGCCCATCGGGCTCGGCTTCCGGGTGCCGTGCATCATCGTGTCGCCGTGGACGGTGGGCGGCTTCGTCTGCCACGACACGTTCGACCACACGTCGGTGCTGCAGTTGCTGGAGCAGGTGACCGGGGTCAGTAACCCCAACATCAGCGCCTGGCGGCGGCAGACCACCGGCGACCTGACCGCGGCACTGGGCGCCTTCCCGGGCCGCCGGTTCTCCCGGCTACCCGGCACCACCGCGGCACTGGAACTGGCCGAGCAGCAAGTGCAGAAGTTCCCGCTGCCACCCATCCCGGGCGCGAGCCAGTCCTTCCCGGTGCAGCCGCCCGGACACAAACGGGTGGTCAGCACACCCGCCCGGGCGACCGCGGTGAAGGGAGCGTGAGCGACATGGCAGGACGCTCAGCGTTCATCCCTGGCCCGCTGCGGGCGCACCCGGCCTGGGCGGCCATGGCCGCGGGCGGCGCAGCGGTCGTACTCACGGTGGCGGCCGTCGTGGCCGTCAGCAGTGCCGGCCACTCCGCGGCCAGCCATGGCAGGGCGAGTGCCCGGCTGACCGCGTCGACGTGCAGCGGCCCGGCTGGCGCCGCCTACGTGTCCGACTCGGGCTGGGACGGCTTCACCGCGATTGACACCGCCACCTGCAAGGTCATCCAGACCTACAACGTGGGTGACACCCAGGTGCCCGGCGACCCGGGGGATTACAACTACGCCTCGACCAATGAGGGCATCGCCATCTCCGGCGGCAACCTCTACTTCGCCGACACCGGCACGTCGAACGTGGCCGTCATCGCGACCAGCAGCCTGGACCCGAGCAACTACAACCCACCCGAGAAGCTGATCAACGTCGGCCTGTTCCCGCAGGATGTGGCCGTCACCCCGGATGGCAAGCAGGCCTGGGTGGCAGAGACCGGCCCGCAGACCTCGCCGTCCTCGCCGTCCGGGGTCAGCGTGATCTCCACGGCCAGCGACACGGTCACGGCGCACCTGCCGATCGGTGGCCAGCCCAGCCAGGTCGCGTTCTCGCCGTCCGGCGCGACTGCCTACGTGGTCACCGCGGACGGGCTGTGGGTGTTCAGCACGGCGACCGAGAAGCCGGTCGGGGTCGTTCGCGGTCTCGGCGATCCGCGCGGCATCGTAGTGTCCCCGGACGGCAGCACGCTCTATGTGACCGACACTCAGCAGGGCACGGTGGCGGTGATCAATGCGGCTACCCGCGCGGTCACGCACACCATCAAAGTCGGCGAGCTGCCGTGGCAGCTGGCCATCTCCGCCAGCGGCCAGACGGTCTACGTGGCCAACCCGGACTCGGACAGCGTTTCGGTGATCGACACCGCCACGAACCGGGTCACGCACACGATCTCCATTACCGGGGATCCGGACACACTGGCCCTGACGCCGAACGGCCAGCAGCTGTGGATCGGGCAGAGCACGGCCGCGTTCGTGACCGTGCTGGACACGGCCACCGACGCCGCCGTCGGCTCGATCAACCTCGGCGGTTCCGCGCCGCAGTCTGGTGACGGGTACGAGCCCACCGGCATCGCCCTGACCAGCACGCCAACCGCCGGGTCGTAACCGGGCGGGTTACCCGGAAGCCCCGGCGGGCTGTCCTCCGCCGGGGCTCCCGGCCTTATCCAGGCTGCTTCACTCCCGCGCCGTGCGGTCGTCGCCGGGAACGGCTTGACTGCTCCGGAGGGCCGGGCTGGGCCGGTCATGATGGGGCGGGCACTGGCGTTCGGCAAAAAAGGGCGGCCAGTTCAGAGGAGCGGACTGCGGCGTTCGAGGAGCAGCACGTCGCGCCAGCGGCCGTAGTGCTGGCCGATGCGCTCGCGGATGCCGACGTCGCGGAAGCCCACCGCGTGGTGCAGCGCGACGCTGGCGGTGTTCTCCGGGAAGATCCCGGACTGGATGGTCCAGATGCCGGCCGCCTCGGTGGAGGTGATCAGGGTGTCCAGCAGCTGGCGGCCGACGCCCTGGCCGCGGGCGGCTGGGTGCACATAGACCGAGTGCTCGACCACGCCGGCGTAGACACACCGGCCGGAGACCGGGGAGACGGCGACCCAGCCGAGCACGCCGGCGCCGTTGCGGGCGACGTAGCGGTGGGCGGGGAGCCTGGCCGCGGTGAACTCGGGCCAGGCCGGGGCCTGGGTTTCGAAGGTGGCGTCACCTTCGTCGATGCCGGCCTGGTAAATGGCGAGCACGGCGGCGGCGTCCGCCTCGGTCATCGGCTCGATCCGCATGTCAGTCGCCGAGCGGGAGGGGCGCGGGCTGGCCCAGGACCACGTCGGCGGCGGTGGGGAAGGCCGCCACGCAGGCCTGGTTGATCTGGTACAGCCGGGAGGTGCCGTGCTCTTCGGCCAGCACGAACCCGACCGCGGCGAGCTGCCGCAGGTGCGCGGACACGGTGGACTGGCCCACCGACACGGCCGCGACGATCTCCTTGACGCTCATCGGCCGGCCGCTGCGGGCCAGCAGCGAGACCACCTGCACCCGGGTGCCATCGGCGAGCGCCTTGAACCACGCCGCATACGTGTTGGCGGTGTCCCGGTCGAGTGGTTTCGCGTCCTTCATCGTTTATCGACGATAAGCGATTAATTGTTTGACCGCAACTAGCTTTTGTTGTCACCGTCTGTGGGCGGGGTCAGGATGTGGGTCATGATCACGGATAACCCAGGGGTGGGGCCACTCTGGACGCTGACATCCCCGGCGTGCCGGGTGATCTGCTCGGCCGGGACGGATGAGATCAAGAGCGTCGCGGTCTGGCGGCCGGGCTACGGCTATGGGGCCATCCGGCCGGACCGGGCGGAGCTGGACGTCCTGCGCGGCTTCGCCAGGCAGGTCGCGGGCGAGATCGTGGCGTCGGCGCGGCCGGCCGGTACTGGCGCGGGCGGGGCCGGTGTGGGTGCAGCCGTCGTGGGCGGGGCCAATCTGCCGGCCGAGGGCGCCGAGTTGCTGTCCATCGTCCAGGAGCTGACCGATCCGCGGCTGCTCATCTGCCGGGCGGTCCGGGCCGAACCGCCGGGTGTGCGCCGGGCGCCCCGGGCCAGACTGCGGGACGTGGGCCGGCCTGCGTGGTACCGGCGGGTGCCGCCCTACCGGCCCGGCCGCGGCGATCTGCCCGGCCGGGGTGATCCGCCTGGCCGGGGCGGGCCGCCTGCGCGCTGACTTCCCGGGCGGTGACCGGCTCAGGCTGGATGTTCTGATCCAGCCAGTTGAAGATGCGCTCGCCGCGGATGCCGTTGGCGGCGGGCTCGCAGTGCGAATCCGCGCCTTCCTCCTCGGTGAACCCGATCAGCGCCTTCCTGGCCGACAGCTTGTCGTACAGCTCCTGGGACTGACCGGGCCAGAACTGCTCGTGGTCGGGGTCGGTGACCAGCACCGGGCAGGTGATCTGGCCGATCACGTCGTCAGTTAGCGCGTACGCGCGGGCCGCGGTGAAAAACTCATACGCCGAATTAGTCCCGTACGGCCGCATCCGGAATGCCATTGTTGCTCGGGTCGCCGCGGAGAACCTGAGCGCCACTTCCATATCCTTGTCGAACTTCTCCTGCTCGCCCGCGTCAATCATCTTGGCCAGGAAATGAGGAATTTGGTCAAACATGGCCGTGGAGACATCGACGACTCCCGGATCCGCGACAGCGGCCGCGATGCGGTGCTCGAAGGCAACCGATCTGGGCACCCAGTAACCGGCGTGGCTCACCCCGAGCAGGGCGATCTTTCCTGCGTCAACATCCGGGCCGGTGAGCAGATGGTCCACCACCGGGGTGATGACCTTCTCCCAGTCCGGCCGGAACGTCAGCTGCTGGCGGATCAGCGCGGCGTTCTGGCCCGGCCCGTCGAAGGTCATGGCGTTCCAGCCGCGGTGCAGAGCGTCCGCGATGCCCTGAATCCAGGCGGCGGTTACCGGGCCGCCGCTGCCGTTGTTAAAGATGAGCGTCCGCCGGGGCTCACCCGCTGAGCCGGAGCGGAAGAAGTAGCCGGGCAGCGTGGTGCCCTCGTAGGGGATCTCGATCCGCTCGATATGCAGGTCGGCCAGGTCGACAAACTGGTCCCATGCGGCGCGGTGCCTTTCCCATAGCTTGCCGAACAGCGTGCTGTCGCCGGTCCCGTCGCCGCGTAGCTTGCCACTGAGTAGTACATCGACACCCGCAGGAACTGGCGGGCCGCCGATTCCGGCCGGCCCGCGTCGGCGCTTGCGGCCGCCTCGCCTGCCAGTCGGTCCGCGGTGGCGCTCCACTCGTTGACCCAGGACTGCGCGTGGCCGTTGCGGATCCGCTCGACGGTGGACAGGACTTCGCCCACGTCAGCCGCCTGGTGGTACGTAGCGCCCAGGGCGATCTCAGTCTGGAGATTGAAGCTGCTGTCCTTGAAGAACGGCGGCATGCATCCTCCCCCGTGGTGACCATCAAGATCGTGTTGCCCAGCCCACGGGACAGCCCCCAACCGGCACGCCAGGGGGCCCGGTAGGCCAGACTGCTGTCATGGACCGGCAGACGATCGCGGCCGGGTGGCTGACGCTGCGCCCGTTCACTCCCGCCGACATTCCGTGGGTCTACGAGGTATTGCTGGACCCGGTACTGCAGCGCTTCATGCAGGTTCCCTCGCCCTACCGGCTCGAAGATGCGGCGTCCCACGTCGAGCGGGAATACATCGCTGGCGGGGATGACGGCCGCCGGGCCAATTTCCTGGCTGAGGATGCGGCCACTGGGACCCGCCTGGGCCGGGTCGGCCTGCGCCCGGGCGAGCCCGGCGCGGCCGAAATTGGGTACTGGGTCGATCCGCGTGCCCGCAATCGTGGCGTCGCCACCACCGCGGTCCGCGCGGTGTGTCAGTGGGCCGTCACGACGGCGGGCATCGAACTCATCGAATGGCGCTGCGAGGCAGGCAACATCGCATCCCGCCGGGTCGCGGAGAAGGCTGGGTTCCGCATCGAGGCGACACTGCGCAAGCGGCGCGTCCGCCACGGCGAGCGGGTGGACGAGTGGGTCGGTTCGCTGCTCCGCGATGAGGCGACGGCTGACGCCAGCTAGCAGCCTGCGCGCCGCTTGGGTAGGTCTCGGCCCACCTTCGCAAGACGGGTTAGCCCCATACCGCTACCCGCCGGAAAGCGATACATAAGCCATAGGCGGCCTGTCACGCCCCCCCGGACGGGACAGGCCGATTGGGCGAGGGCGCTCCACCCAGGCAAAACCGAAGATGAGGCCGTGGCATGAAGACTCCGCGCAGGCCTGCGCCCAGCAAGGACGAGCCAGCCTCACCCGTCAGTAACGACGACCCTGTCGCCGGTCAGAACCGCGCTCCCGGTCGTGCCCGCTCATGCTGGGCGGTCCATCTGGCCTTGCTGATCACGATCATCGTGGCCTTGGTGGCCCTGCTCCTGTTCAACGTCGGTCCCCGCGTGACGGTCCACGTCGTCATCGCCTGCGTGTTCCTGGGCCTGGTTATCGTCCACCTCGCGCAACGCCGGCACACGCTGAGCAGGCTGGTCGCCCAGCTCGCCCGGGCCGGTTCGCGGTTGAAGGGCAGGCGGCTGGCCGTCTCCGACGCCATCTTTGGCTTCCTCGTTCTGAACGTGCTGGCCTCGGGCATTTATGATCTCGTGACCGGGCGAAACACCCGTCTGCCATTGCCCGGCATCCACCTCTACATTGGCTAGCATTCCCTTTCCAGCGTGCTCTTCCTCGGTTATCTCATCGTGCACGTCATCCGCCGGCGGAAGCGGCTACGACGGTCGCTGATCCGCTGACGACGACTTGTGGCTGGCGGTGGACGAACTGCAGGAGCATCAGCCGCGGGGTGTCGAGGCTGTTGGGTGCCACCACATGTAGCAGCCGGGGATGCATGATGACCGCATCGCTGGCTCGCCGGTGAGTTCCTCGACCCGGACGGGTACGCCCTCAATGTCCGCGCCTTCGGTCAGGTAGCCGTGGATGCGGTCGGTATCGCCGTTGGCCTGCCACAGGTCGCGTAGCCAGGGATGCAGCGTGCGCAGGTACGCCTTCACCTCGCGCGAGCGGACCGGGGCGTTGCCTGCCGGTGGTCCTTTCGGCGTGGTCAGCCGGTGTGAGCCCGTGACCACCAGCGTGCCGCCGCCGTGGGGCCGGACAGGAGCGAGGTGGGCGAAGACCACCAGCATGGTCAGTTCCAGGTCCTGCGTATCGAGGTGCCAGTTGCTGCTGGGGACATCCCAGGCCGTGCCGGGGTCTGGGAACGTCACCAGCGGCCGGCCCCAGTGCGCTGGCCGTTGCCAGCGGCCGGGCCCGAGCAGGCCGTCGATGACCGCGGTCAGCTGGCCGGTGGCCATCGCGTCGAAAGCTCCGGTGCCGGTCAGTTTCTGGAACTGCGCGGGCGGGTGGGCCGCCCAGGTCTCCGGCCGGCCCGGGTGGATCCCGTCCTTGTCGGCCAGGTGCTGCCAGACGCGCTGGCGCATGGCCGTGACTTCGGCTGGCGGAATCGTCCCGGGCAGGCGCAGGATGCCACGGCGGTCAAACTCCTCACGCTGAGCAGACGAGAGCATGTCTCCCTGCTTCGTACGCTGTCCGCGCCGTAGATTTTCACTGCCTGTAACAGGCAATTGTCGAGGTTCGCGCCCGGTACCGCCAATGATTTTCCGCGCCTTCGCATGCCGGGCCTCCAGCGCCCATCAGGCCCGTGTGAGTAGTGCAGGATCAGCTGCGGGGAGGTGCGGAGCGGGCCATTTTCATCTCCATATAGCCGCCAAAGAACTGCAATGGCGCGTTCCCCAGGAACCACGCTGCCAACCCGTAGCATTTCCTCCGGTCTTGACTAGTTTCCGCCTGACGGCCGAGGGAGACCAGAACGAGGCCGAGGGCGAGAGTAAAGCCGCCCGCCGCAAAGCGCACGCTCGCGACGGCACGGAGGTGGCGGTACTCCCATGGCAGCATCGTGCGCCTCATGAGGGACTGCAGGGGAGTGGTGCTGTCATCTGATGCGTGCATCCGGATGCCTCCTGCCACCTGTAGTGCCGGCTGCCCGGAACATATCAGACTGATATCACATTAACGAGTGGATCGTCAAGAGCGCGCTAAGCGGTTCGGCGGGATTGCGGGTTCGGCTGACATGGCAGCGTAAGGCCCCGGCGAGCTTGCTCAGACGGCGTGGCCGGGGACCGCATGCCGAACCACTGCTCGGCATCGTAGGCCTCGTACCGTTCTACCTCGGTGAACCCCAGCTTCGCCGCGAGGCGCATCGAGCGGGCGTTTGCGGTCTGGGTAAAGAGCACCACCGGCTCGCCGGGAAGCTCGCCCGCGAACCAGCCGAGTGCCGCTGCGCACGCCTCGGCGGCGTACCCGAATCCCCACGCCTCCGGCAGGAACAGGTAGCCCAGCTCGGCCTGTCCGGCAGCAGCTGGAGGGCCGTGCCCCGTTGCTCTGCTGAGAATGATCTGGCCGATCATGGCTCCGTCGAGATCGACCACGAAATGCCCCGGGCGCCGCTCGGGCACCTCAGGCATCTCGTGCTCAAGCTCGTGACGTGGCCGGGGGCCACCGAGGTAGGTGCCCACCTCTGGCGAAGCGAGCAGTTCGATGAACGCCGCACGGTCCCAGGCCTCGGACTCACGGAGCACGAGCCGCTCGGTCCTGATCGGCGTAGGCGGCCAGGCGACGGGTCCCAGGTCTGCCATGCGCGCAAGCTAGCAGTCGGGTCCGGTCGCTGGGGCGCGCCTTTGGGGAAGTTCAGCCCGGTGGTATGCGGATCGATGGTCTGCCGGGGTTAGAGGGTTGTGAGCAACCATCAAGCGGAGTTCACTGAGTTCTTCCAGGCTACCTGGGAGCCCTGCCTGCGGGCGGTCGTGGCCGTTGTTGGCAGCCCTCAGCTAGCCGAAGATCAGGTGGCGGAGGCGTTCACCAAAGCCTGGATGTCGTGGCGGACGGTCAGCCGCCATCCGGCCCCCCGTGCCTGGGTGGTGCGCACCGCGCTGAACACCGGGGCCTCGTGGTGGTGGCGGCGGCGCAGCCGCGAACTGCCCCTGGCTGATCACGACATGACTGCTCCCGGCGACCTGGCCAGCGGCCTGGACGCCACCTTGCTGACCGCGATATGGCGCCTGCCACGCAGGCAGCGTGAGGTGATCGCGCTACGGATCTTCCTTGACCTGGACACCGACACCATCGCCAGGCAGCTGAAGATCGAGGCGGGAACGGTCCGGATGCACTTGTCCCGGGGTGTGGCGGCGCTGCGGCGGGAACTCACCCCTAACGAGACCACGGAGGCCAGTCGATGAACGTCCACGACGAAATGAGCGACGCCGATGTCCTGCGCGCCGCGGCCGACTCCCTATCCAAGATTCTCATGCCCGGCGCCCCGGATACGGCGGCGATCATCACCACCGGCCGGGCTCGCCGTCACCGGCGGATGACCGGACTGTTGATGGCCGGTACTGCGGCAGTCACGGTTGCGGCCCTGGGCTTGTCCGGCGCCTTTGGCGCCACCAGCCATCTACCCTCTGGCGCCACCAGCCATCAGCCCACTCACCCCGCTCATGCCCAGCTGACCGCCTGGACGGTCACTAAACTGGCCGACGGCAACATCGCCGTCAGAATCAACCAGTTCAAAGACCCAGCCGGGCTGCAAAGCACGCTCCGCGCCGACGGCGTGCCAGCCAGCGTCACCTTCGCCAGCCAGCGGAACCCGGCGTGCCGTCCCTACCCCGGGGGCGCCCCACTGCTCGGATCCGTACCACCGTCGCCCCTGCGCCCATCAACTCTGCTGAAGCAGGTATTCCCGCAGCCTTACCAGCAGCTGGGAGCACCGGCAGGATCTGGCCCCGCGCACATGGTTAAGGCTGGTCCGCCGGCTCCGCCACCGTCCGGGAACAGGACCGTCATAGTGATCGACCCCTCGGCACTTCCTCGCAACGCCGGCGTGCAACTGGCCACCAACGACGCGGCCAACAGCCTTCGCTTGCCGGTGGTGGTGTACGCCAGCCCACGGTGCACCGGTAGCTGAGCCGCCTGGCCCATGACCCGGCAACGCTAACCACCTAGCTGAAGGACCGCGCATGAAACCCAGCGCGGCCCTTCGGCCGCCAGCATGCGCGTATATTCCGGGAACCGTGACAGACCAAATCCGCAGCTCAGCGGGGTTTCGGCGTGATTTGGAAGGCGCCCCCGGCAGGATTCGAACCTGCGCACACGGCTCCGGAGGCCGTTGCTCTATCCCCTGAGCTACGGGGGCTTCAGGGCGGAGAAAAGAGTATCAGCACGGAACCAGGCTCTGGACCAACCTGCCCAGCGCAGGCCTGGGGCCGTGCCTGGCTGGACAGGGCACGCGTCGGGCGTGTTGGCGCGGGAAGTCCCTGGGACGCGCTAGCCTCGCGGCGTGGCCGAGGCTCTGGGACGCGTGCTCGTGGTGGACGACGACGAGGTTATTCGTCAGCTCATTGCCGTCAACCTCACGCTGGAAGGGTTCGACGTGGCGACCGCGGTCGATGGCCAGGATTGCCTGGACAAGGTCACCGCGATCGACCCGGACGTCATCACACTCGACGTGATGATGCCGCGGCTGGATGGCTGGGTGACCGCGGGGCAGCTTCGGCGCAACCCGCAGACCAGCAAGATCCGGGTGGTGCTGATCACCGCCCGGGCGCAGGAGGACGACAAGAACCGCGGCCGGGAGATCGGCGTCGACGCCTACCTGACCAAGCCGTTCGACCCGGGCGAGATGATCCGGGTGGTCCGCGAACTGGCGGCCCGGGAGCCGGCCGACCAGACGGCTGAGGACACCGCCGACGGGTGGCCCGAGCAAGCCTGAGGGCCGCCGGGCGAGCCCGGATACCCTTCTCTGAGTGATCACCGGGGAACTCAGCGCGGCAGTGGCCGCGGCGGCCGAGGCCGCCCGGGCCGCCGGTGAGCTGGCTGGCCCCCCGGTTACCAGCGGCGCGGCGCTGGCCGGCAGTTGGCGGCCGGTGCCAGCCGCGGCGGGCGGCGGCCCGGGCAGCTACGCGAGCACGATCCCTTTCCTGCTGGCCAGCCGGTCGGCGGGTGATCCCGGTCACATCGCGGCTGCGCTGGCGGCCCGGTTGCCCGGCGCAGGCGCGGCCGCTGGGATCTGCCGCGCCACGGTCACCGGCCGGGGGTACCTGTCGCTCACCATCAGCCCGGAGGCGCTGGGCCGGCTGGCCGTACAGATCAGCCAGGTCGGCCCGGGTTGTGCGCGCAGCGACGCGCTGCGCGGAACCACCGTGACCGCGCCGGCCGGGACCCCACTGGCCGCCGCGGGCAGCTGGGACGAGGCCTGGCGGTGGCTGGCCGCGGAGTTGGCCGGACGGCTGGCCAGCGCGGCGGGCGCCGAGGTGCGCTGGACGGCAGAACCGGCCGGGGCCGCACCGGGCCCGGCCGCCGCACCGGGTCTGACCGCTGCGCCAGGCCTGGTCGCCGCACCGGACCCAGCCGCCGTGCCAAGCCTGGTCGCCGCGGCAGTGGCGTCTGCCGGGCCGGATGCGATCCGGTACGCGCTCAGCCGGGCCGTGCCCAGCGGCGGCGGCCCAGGCCGGCGGATCCGGGCCATCGACCCGCGCGCCGCGGCCGCGCAGCATCTGGGCAACCCCTTCTATGCTGTCCGGTACGCGCACGCGCACGCTGCGTCCA
Source organism: uncultured Actinomycetes bacterium (assembly GCA_963814645.1). GTDB lineage: Bacteria > Actinomycetota > Actinomycetes > Streptosporangiales > Streptosporangiaceae > RYN-230. The sequence continues at coordinate 426,230 of CAWFDX010000004.1, forward strand.
TCCTCCGGTGGTCCGCTGATCTCGGGCTGCCAGCGGCGGACGCGGCCCAGTTCCAGCCGCGGCTGCTCGCCCACCCACGCGAGCAGGCGCTGCTCGACGCGATGTCCTGGCTTCCAGAACGGGTGGCTGGGGCAGCGCGCCGCGGCCAGCCACACGTGCTCGCTGGCTACCTGGAAGAGCTCAGCGCAACGTACCTGGACTGGCAGGAGTGCTGCTCACTCAGCCAGCCCGGCGCGTTCCCGCCTGGACCGGACCAGCGGCCCGGACCGGACCAGCCGCCCGGACCGGACCAGCCGCCCGGGCCAGAGCAGTCGGCCGGACCGCACCAGGCCGCCGAGACAGGCCAGCCGCTTTGGCAGGCCAGGCTGATGCTGGCCGGCGCGGCGCGGACGGTGCTCAGCACCGGCCTGGGACTGCTCGGCGTGGCCGCGCCGGACCATGCCAGCTAGCCAGGCCGGTCACACCAGCTAGCCAGACCAGTCACACCCGATAGCCACACCGGCCACACCCGGTAGCCAGACCGACCAGCAAGGAAGCCCGATGAGCCGTGTCGCCCACCCCGCCGGCCCGCGCCACGCCGACGTGCTGCCCGCGGAACACCCGCCGGCCCCGCCGCGCGACCTGAACGCGCTGGACCCGGCCATCTGGCCGCGGACCGCGCAGCGGCGCGGCGGCGTGCTCACCGTCGGCGGCCTGGACGTGCGGGACCTGGCCGCCGAGTTCGGCACCCCGCTGTTCATCTGTGACGAGGACGACTTCCGGCTGCGCTGCCGCGGCTACCGGGAGGCGTTCGGCGACGCGGCCGGGGTGTACTACGCGGCCAAGGCGTTCTGCTGCCGGGGCGTGCTGCGCTGGGTGACCGATGAGGGCCTGGGCGTCGACGTGTGCACCGGCGGCGAACTGGAGGTGGCGCTGCAGGCCGGGGTGCCGCCGGCCCAGATCACCCTGCACGGCAGCAACAAGCTGACCAGCGAACTGGCTCGGGCCATCGAGGTGGGCGTCGGGCACATCGTGGTGGACTCTTTCGAGGAGATCGCCCGGCTGGCCTACCTGACCGAGCCGGAGGTGACCGGCCCCGGCGTGACCACCAGCACGCCGCCGGAACGCCGGGTCAGCGTCCTGGTCCGGGTGACCACCGGGGTCGAGGCGCACACGCACGAGTTCGTGGCCACCGCGCACGACGACCAGAAGTTCGGCTTCTCGCTGTCCTCGGGGGCGGCGGCCGAGGCGGTCCGCCGGGTGCTGGCCTGCCCGGGCCTGGACCTGGCCGGCCTGCACTCGCACATCGGGTCGCAGATCTTCGACACCGACGGCTTCGAGATGGCTGCCCGCCGGGTGCTCGGCCTGGCCGGCGCGATCCGCGACGAGTACGGGGTGCAGATCCGCGAGCTCAACCTCGGTGGCGGCCTTGGCATCGCTTACACCGGCGATGACGACCCGGCGGACATCAAGATCATCGCCCAGAACCTACACGAGATCGTGCGGGCCCAGTGCACCAGCGCCGGGCTGCCGGTGCCCCGGCTCACGGTCGAGCCGGGCCGCGCCATCGTCGGGCCGGGCACCGTTACCCTGTACGAGGTCGGGACGGTCAAGGATGTGGACGGGCTGCGCAGCTACGTGAGCGTGGACGGCGGGATGAGCGACAACATCCGCACCGCGCTGTACGACGCGGAGTACACCACCGTCCTGGCGTCCCGCGAGTCGACGGCGGCGCCGATGCTGTCCCGGATCGTCGGCCGGCACTGCGAGAGCGGCGACATCGTGGTCCGGGACTGCTACCTGCCGTCCGACGCGGTCCCTGGCGACCTGCTCGCGGTCGCCGCCACCGGCGCATACTGCCGGTCGATGGCCAGCAACTACAACCACATCGGGCGGCCCGCCGTAGTGTCCGTCCGGGATGGCGCGGCCCGGCTGCTGCTGCGCCGGGAGACCATCGAGGACCTGCTCCGGCTGGACGCAGGGTGAGCAGGATGAACAGCGTGAGCAGGGTGAGAGGAGAGCAGCCGTCGTGCGGACGCTGAAGGTAGCCCTGCTGGGCTGCGGCACAGTGGGCTCGGAGGTGTTCCGCCTGCTCGGCCAGCAGGCGGACGACCTGGCCGCGCGCATCGGCGCCCGCATCGAGGTAGCCGGGGTCGCGGTGCGCCGGCCCGGCCGCAGCCGCGCGGTGCCCGTACCAGCTGGCCTGCTCACCGCCGACTCCATGGCGCTGGTCACCCGGCCGGACGTGGACATCGTGATTGAAGTGATCGGCGGCATCGAGCCGGTCCGCTCGCTGCTGCTGGCCGCCATGAAGTCGGGCAAGTCCGTGGTCACCGCGAACAAGGCGCTGCTCGCCGAGGACGGTGCGACGCTGCACGAGGCGGCCAGGGACAACGCCGCCGACCTCTACTACGAGGCGGCTGTGGCCGGGGCCATCCCGCTGCTCCGGCCGCTGCGCGAGTCGCTGGCCGGGGACGCGGTGCACCGGGTGCTCGGCATCGTGAACGGCACCACGAACTACATCCTGGACCGGATGGACACCTCCGGCGCCGGATTCGCCGACGCGCTGGACGAGGCCCAGTCGCTGGGTTACGCCGAGCCGGACCCGACCGCGGACATCGAGGGTTTCGACGCGGCGGCCAAGGCGGCCATCCTGGCCGGGCTGGCCTTCCACACCGGAGTGACCGCGGCGGACGTGTACCGGGAGGGCATCACCGCGGTAACCGCCGCCGACATCGCCAGCGCCAAGGCGCTGAACCGGGTGGTCAAGCTGCTGGCCATCTGCGAGCGCCGGGACAGCGGGGTCTCGGTCCGCGCGCACCCGGCGATGATCCCGCGGGCGCACCCGCTGGCCGGGGTGCGGGAGGCCTACAACGCGGTTTTCGTCGAGGCCGAATCCGCGGGCCAGCTGATGTTCTACGGGGCCGGCGCCGGGGGAGTTCCCACCGCCAGCGCGGTGCTCGGCGACGTGGTGGCGGTAGCCCGCAACCTGGTCGCGGGCACCCGCGGGCCGGACGCGTCCACCTACGCCAAGCTGCCCGCGCTGCCCATGGGTGAGACGCTGACCCGGTACCACGTGGCGCTGGACGTGGCCGACCGGCCCGGTGTGCTGGCCCGGGTGGCGGACACGTTCGCCCGGCACGACGTGTCCATCAAGGCGGTCCGCCAGGAGGGCCGGGGCGACGACGCACAGCTGGTGATCGTGACGCACATCGCCCCGGACGCCGCCCTCTCGCGCACCGTGGCGGAACTGGGCACTATGGATCCGGTCCGCGCCGTGGCCAGCGTGATGCGTGTGGAGGGGGAGGCAGCCGAATGAATGCCACTCTGAAGTCCAAGTCCGCCCAGTCGGGGTCCGCGCAGGCCGTGCCGCGTTACCAGCCCTGGCGGGGCGTGGTTGAGCAGTACCGGGACTGGCTGCCGCCACTAGAGGATGGCGCGACGGTCATCACGCTGGCCGAGGGGGCCACCCCGCTGCTGCCGGCCCCGGTGCTGTCCGCACAGACCGGGTGTGACGTCTACCTCAAGGTCGAGGGGGCCAACCCGACCGGCTCGTTCAAGGACCGCGGGATGACGATGGCACTGAGCATGGCTGTCGGCCGTGGCGCCACCGCGGTGATCTGCGCGTCCACCGGGAACACCAGCGCCAGCGCGGCCGCGTACGCGGCCCGGGCCGGGCTGTCCTGCGCCGTCCTGGTGCCCCGGGGCAAGATCGCACTGGGCAAGCTGGCCCAGGCCCTGGTGCACGGGGCCAAGCTGATCCAGGTGGACGGCAACTTCGACGACTGCCTGGAGCTGGCCAGGAAACTGGCCGCCGACTACCCGGTGGCCCTGGTCAACTCGGTTAACCCGGACCGGCTGGAAGGCCAGAAGACGGCCGCCTTCGAGATCGTCGACGAGCTGGGCGACGCGCCGGACGTGCACTGCCTGCCGGTGGGCAACGCGGGCAACATCTCCGCCTACTGGATGGGCTACACCCAGTACGCGGCGGCGGGCCGGGCCACCAAGGCCCCCCGGATGTGCGGCTTCCAGGCCAGTGGTGCGGCGCCGATCGTGCGTGGCGAGCCGGTGCGCGCCCCGCAGACCATCGCGACCGCGATCCGGATCGGCAACCCGGCGTCCTGGGGCCTGGCCGAGGCGGCCCGGGACGAGTCGGGCGGGCTGATCGACTCGGTGACCGACCGGCAGATCTTCGCCGCGTACCGGATGCTGGCGGCCAAGGAAGCCGTGTTCGGCGAGCTGGCCTCCGCGGTCGGCGTGGCTGGGCTGCTCCAGGCGCGGGAGCAGGGCCAGATCCCGGCGGGCGTGCGGGTGGTCTGCACGGTGACCGGCAACGGCCTCAAGGACCCGGACTGGGCGGTGTCGGCGGCGCCCGCCCCGATCACCATCTCCGCCGATACCGTGGCCGCCGCGGCCGCGCTGGGCCTGGCCTGAACCGGGGAGCACAGGCGTGATCAGTCAGGCCCGCTGGCCGGCCGCACCGGTGGTGGTCCGCGCCCCGGCCAGCAGCGCCAACCTCGGGCCCGGGTTCGACGCGCTCGGCCTCGCGCTGTCCCTGCACGACGTGGCCGTGGTCCGGGCGACCAGCGGCGGGCTGGACATCGAGGTGTCCGGCGAGGGCCGGGACACCGCGGCCGCGGGGGAAAAACATCTCGTGGTCCGCGCCATGCGGGCCGCGTTCGACCGGCTCGGCAGGCAGCCGGCCGGCCTCTCGCTGCGCAGCCTGAACGCCATTCCGCACAGCCGTGGGCTTGGCTCGTCCGCGGCCGCCATAGTCACCGGCATCCTGGCCGCCCGTGCGCTGGTCCCGGACGGGCCCGGGCTGCTGCCGGACCGGGCCGTGCTGGAGCTGGCCACGGAGCTGGAGGGACATCCGGACAACGTGGCGGCGTGCCTGCACGGCAGCCTGACGATCGCGTGGACGGCAGACCCGGCCGGGCCGCGCGGCGGCGCCGAGCGGGCCGCCCCGGGCGGCGGCGCCGAGTTGGCCGCCCGGGACGGCGCCCAGCCGGCCGCGCTGGACGGCGCCCGGCCGGCCGGGCCCCGGATGATCCGGCTGCCGGTGCTCGAGGAGATCCGCCCGGTGCTGTGCATCCCGGCGCAGGGCCTGGCCACGGCAACCGCCCGCGGCGCGCTGCCCGCGACGGTGCCGCACCGGGACGCGGCCGCGAACGCGGCGCGCAGCGCGCTCCTGGTCGCCGCGCTCACCCGGGATCCGTCGGTGCTGTTCGACGCGACTCAGGACTACCTGCATCAGCGTTACCGCGCGGACGTCATGCCGCCGACCGCCGACCTGCTCGGCCGGCTGCGCGCGGCCGGAGTGGCGGCCGCCGTGTCCGGGGCCGGGCCGGCCGTGCTCGCGCTCACCGTGGACGGCCGCAATCCTGGGCCTGACCTGGTGGATTCAATTGCTGCTGAAACGGGTATCGGATGGCGTATAAGCCCCCTGGACATCGACCGGCAAGGTGCAACCCTCCAGACCGCCGTGCCGGCCGAACGTTCCTGAGACAGCGCGCGGCAAGCGCACCCGGACGCCCGGCTCCCAGCCGCCCGGCTTCCGGACGCCCAGCACACCTGCCTCAGGCGAGCCGTACGGGATATTGCCGCGCGGTTGGCCAGGGTCGTCTACGACACACGGACCGGTGCCGAGGGAATGCTGTGGGCGCTCCTAGTGTTAAGGTAGGCACTGCACCAGATACCCCGCCAAGGGGTCAGGTGCTCGCCCGTCACTTGCCGCCTGACCGGCCTTACGGCCGGGCGGGGTCAGTGACGCTCCGTCAACTTTCTGAGTCACCTCTTCCCCTCCGCGTACAGCAAACACGGGGGGGTTGTGATGAACCGGAGGCGGACGGAGTGCCAGGGCGGGCTACCCCAGTCGTCTGGGCTCGTTCCAAAACCCCTGCCCCGGCCATGGAATCCGGGTTAGCCCCACGGTTGCCGGAACGAGGAACAGGCGACAGCCCGCGCCCCGGCAGTGCGGGCGTAGCAAAACTGCAGTACCTTGGCCCGGCCGATTCGCCGGGTCGTGACACCGGGTCAACCGGCCGCAGGCGCGGCCGGAGCCCGCTCCCTGGGAAGGACCCCTCGTGAGCGACACCACCGAACTCTCCACCGGCTCCTCAGGCACTCCTGAGGCGTCCACGTCGGGACCGGACAGCGGCCCGTCGGGCGCGGCTAGCCCCGCCGGTGAGACGGTGACCGACAAGCCCACCCGCCGCGGCGGTTCCGGGCTGTCCGGCATGAAGTTGGCCGATCTGCAGCGGATCGCCCAGGAGATGGGCATCACCGGCACGGGCCGGATGCGCAAGGGCCAGCTCGTCGAAGCCATCCAGGCCAGGCAGGCGGGCGGTGCCGCCTACGCAGCATCGGCGCCGTCGCGCCAGGACGGTGGAGCCCGGCTACCGCCAGCAGGGCGGCGAGTCCGTCAACGGCCAGCAGGCCGCTAGCTCGCCGGCTGGCGACGGGAGCAAGGCATACGACAACTCAGTCCAGCGTGGCGCGTCTGCGGGAGCCGGCGCACCTCGCCAGCGTGAGCAGGACGCCATGGAGTCAGACACACCTACTCAGCCCGCTCTGGGCGACGCTGGGCACGCATCTGTGCCGGCGCAGGAACAGGAAGCAGCCGCGACTACGCGCGAGGCGCAGCGAGACGGGTCCCGTTCAGGTGCGCAGGCCGGTGGTCCCGCCCAGGGGCAGGACGGCCGTGGCCCGGCCGGGGACGGCCAGCTCGCGTTCGGTGCGCAGGAGGCCGCCGAGGCGGGCCGGAACGGCCAGGCCGAGGGCGGTGGCCGCGGCGACGGTGGCGGGCAGCAGGGTGACGGCGGGCAGCGGCGTGACCGGCGGCGCAACGGGCGCCGGGACGACCAGTCCCGCGCCGCGGACGGCGGCGAGCAGCGGGACGGCGGCCAGCGCGACAGCGGCCGGGACAACAGCGGCCAGCGCGACGGTGGCCGGGACAACAGCGGCGGGCGCGACGGTGGCCGGGACAACAGCGGCGGGCGCGACGGTGGCCGGGACAACGGTGGCCGGGACAACGGCGGCCAGCGGGACGGCGGCCAGCGCGGCGGGCAGATGATGGACCGCGACGACGATGACGGGTCGGGCCGCCGGCGCAGCCGGGACCGGTTCCGCAACCGCAACCGGCGCCGCGAGCGGGGCAGCAGCGGCGAGGCCGAGCCGGTCATTGCCGAGGATGACGTGCTCATCCCGATCGCCGGCATCCTGGATGTGCTGGACAACTACGGCTTCATCCGGACCACCGGGTACCTGCCCGGCTCCAACGACGTGTACGTTTCACTGTCCCAGGTGCGCCGGCACGGGCTGCGCAAGGGCGACGTGATCGAGGGCGCGGTCCGGCAGCCACGCGAGGGCGAGCGCCGGGAGAAGTTCAACGCCCTGGTCCGCCTGGACAAGATCAACGGGCTGGACCCGGAGCAGTCCCGCGGCCGCCCGGACTTCGCCAAGCTGGTCCCGCTGTACCCGCAGGACCGGCTCCGGCTGGAGACCGACCCCGGCGTGCTGACCACGCGGATCATGGACCTGGTCAGCCCGATCGGCAAGGGCCAGCGCGGCCTCATCGTGTCGCCGCCCAAGGCGGGCAAGACGATGATCCTGCAGGCCATCGCGAACGCGATCACCAAGAACAACCCGGAGTGCCACCTCATGGTCGTCCTGGTGGACGAGCGGCCTGAGGAAGTCACCGACATGCAGCGCTCGGTCAAGGGTGAGGTGATCCACTCCACGTTCGACCGCCCGGCCGAGGACCACACCACGGTGGCCGAGCTGGCCATCGAGCGGGCCAAGCGCCTGGTGGAGATGGGCCACGACGTGGTCGTGCTGCTGGACTCGATCACCCGGCTGGGCCGGGCCTACAACCTGGCCGCGCCGGCCAGCGGCCGGATCATGTCCGGTGGTGTGGACTCCACCGCGCTGTACCCGCCGAAGCGGTTCTTCGGCGCGGCGCGGAACATCGAGCACGGCGGCTCGCTGACCATCCTGGCCACCGCGCTGATCGAGACCGGATCCCGCGCGGACGAGGTCATCTTCGAGGAGTTCAAGGGCACCGGCAACATGGAGCTGCGGCTGCGCCGCGAGCTGGCCGACAAGCGGATCTTCCCCGCGATCGACGTGGATGCCTCCGGCACCCGCAAGGAGGAGATCCTGATGACGCCGGAGGAGCTGCGCATCGTCTGGCAGCTGCGCCGGGTACTGCACGCGCTGGAGCCGCAGCAGGCCCTCGAGGTGCTCATGGAGCGGATGAAGGAGACCAAGAGCAACGCCGAGTTCCTGCTGCACGTGCAGAAGACCACGGTCGGCCAGGACCGCAGCTAGCCAGGGAATCTCCAGGCCCCGCAGCACGTTGCAGGGTCTGGCACACTGATAGCACCAATAGCGCGGTACCGGTTCACGCCCGGCGGCAGTGCCCGCCCGGCGACCCGGCGACCGCCAGAGCTAGGAGTAGCAAAGTGAAGCCAGGTATTCACCCTGACTATGTGGTGACCGAGGTGACCTGCACCTGCGGGAGCACGTTCACCACCCGGAGCACGGCCAAGAGCGGCGCGATCCACGCCGACATCTGCTCCAACTGCCACCCGTTCTACACCGGCAAGCAGAAGATCCTCGACACCGGCGGCCGGGTGGCCCGGTTCGAGCGCCGGTTCGGCAAGAAGGCAGCGGGCTCCAAGTAGCTTCAACCCGGTCACCGTGCTGGGACGGCGTGGCACAGCCATGCGGTCGCGGCACGGTGATCGTCCGTTTAGGGCACGATCAGCGATCAATCTAGAGGAGGACGACGGTGTTCGACCGGCTCGGTGAGCTGGCGGCGGAGCACGCGGACCTGGAGCGCACGCTCGGGGACGCTGCCGTGCATGCCGACCCCGAGCGCGCCCGGGCCCTGTCCCGGCGCTACGGCGAGCTCTCGCCGATCGTCGAGACCTACCGCGAGTGGCAGCAGACGTCCGCCGACGAGGCCACCGCGCGCGAGCTGGCCACTGAGGACCCGTCGTTCGCGGCCGAGGCGGAGCAGCTGGACCAGCACCGGGCCGAGCTCGAGGACCAGCTGAACGAGTTCCTCGCCCCCCGGGATCCCAGCGACGGCAAGGACGTGATCCTGGAAGTCAAGGCGGGCGAGGGCGGCGAGGAGTCCGCCCTGTTCGCCGGGGACCTGCTGCGCATGTACCTGCGCTACGCCGAGCGCCAGGGCTGGAAGACCGAGGTGCTCGACTCGACCATGACCGGCCTGGGCGGCTACAAGGACGTCACGGTGGCGGTCAAGTCCGGCAAGAGCGGGCCCGACGGGGTCTGGTCCCGGCTCAAGTACGAGGGTGGCGTGCACCGGGTGCAGCGCGTCCCGGTGACCGAATCGCAGGGCCGGATCCACACCTCGGCCGCGGGCGTGCTGGTCATGCCGGAGGCCGACCCGGTCGAGGTCACCATCGACCCGAACGAGCTGCGGGTGGACGTGTACCGGTCGTCCGGCCCGGGCGGGCAGAGCGTGAACACGACTGACTCGGCGGTGCGCATCACGCACAAGCCGACCGGCATCGTGGTGTCCTGCCAGAACGAGAAGAGCCAGCTGCAGAACAAGGAGCAGGCGATGCGCATCCTGCGTGCCCGGCTGCTGGCCCAGGCGCAGGCCGACGCCGACGCGCAGGCCTCGGCCGAGCGGCGCAGCCAGGTCAAGGAGGTGGACCGGTCGCAGCGGGTGCGCACGTACAACTTCCCGGAGAACCGCATCTCCGACCACCGGGTCGGTTACAAGGCGTACAACCTGGACCATGTCATCGACGGCGACCTGGACGCGGTGATCTCCGCGCTGATTGACGCGGACCGCTCCGAGCGGGCGGCAGCGTCGGATGCCAGCTGAGCTGGTCACGCCGCACCGGCTGGCACGGGGTGCCGGATGAGCTTGCTTTTGAACGAAATTTCGGTCGCTTCGTCCAGGCTGGCTGAAGCCGGGGTGGATTCGCCGCGGTCAGACGCGGAGCAGATAGCGGCGCACGTGCACGGCGTGCCGCGGACCGAGCTGCACCGGGTCAAAGATGCCGAGTTCAACCCCCAGTTCTGGGATGAGATAGCCCGCCGCGAGGCGCGCGAGCCGTTGCAGCACATCACCGGGCACGCCTATTTCCGGTACCTGGACCTCGAGGTGGGGCCGGGCGTGTTCGTTCCCCGGCCGGAGACCGAGGTGATGACCGGCTGGGTGATCGACCGGCTGCGCGAGATGGACGTGACCGAGCCGCTGGTCGCCGACCTGGGCACCGGGTCCGGCGCGATCGCGCTGGCCATCGCGCAGGAGGTGCCGCGGTCCCGGGTGCACGCGGTCGAGGTGGACCCGCTGGCCCGGAGCTGGGTGCAGCGCAACATCGAGCGGTCCGCGGACGCCGCGCCGCACACCGCGGGCCGGGTAACGCTGCATGCCGAGGACTTCGGCAGCGCGCTGCGCGACCTGGACGGCACGGTGGATCTAGTGGTCAGCAACCCGCCATATATTCCGTGGGGAGCCGCGGTCCCGCCGGAGGTCGGCGAGTATGACCCGGCCACCGCGCTGTGGGGTGGTAGCGACGGCATGGACGCGGTCAAGGTCGTCGAGCAGGCCGCACAGCGGCTGCTGCGCGGCGGCGGCATCGTCGCGGTGGAACACGGCGCCCCGCAGGGCGCGGCGGTGTACTGGGTCTTCGCCGAGGAACGGGGCTGGCGGGACACCCGCAACCACCGCGACCTGGCCGGCCGGGACCGGTTCGTCACTGCGGTCTGGCCGGGCCCGCAGAGGTGGGAGGATGAACGCCCATGAGCGAGCTTGAGGGGCGCGGCGCCGACTGGACTGAGGAGCGAGGAAGCGAGGAACGAGCGACCGAGCGACGAGGGAAGGCGGCGCCTGGAAGCGCCCCGAGGCGAGCGGAGAATCAGGATGAGCCAACGGTTTGACTGCAGCGACCCGGCACAGCTGGCCGAGGGGCTGCAGGAGGCGCAAGCCGCGCTGCGCCGCGGCCAGCTTGTGGTCATGCCGACCGACACGCTGTACGGGATCGCGGCCGAGGCGTTCGACCCGGTCGCGGTGGACCGGCTGCTGGCCGCCAAGGGGCAGGGCCGGGACATGCCGCCCCCGGTCATGGTCGGCACCGTCCGCGCGGCCATCGCGCTGGTCCAGGAGCTCACCGAGATGGGCAAGGACCTGATCGACGAGTTCTGGCCCGGGCCGCTGACCCTGATCTTCAGGTCCAGCCCGACCCTGGTCTGGGACATCGGCGAGACCAAGGGCACCGTCGGGGTCCGGATGCCGCTGCACCACGTCGCGCTCGGCCTGCTCAAGAAGACCGGCCCGCTGGTCGTGACCAGCGCCCGGTATGCCGCCGCGGAGACCGCGCCGACCAGCGTCGAAGCGGCGCAGGAGCAACTCGGCGAGAGCGTGGCGGTCTACCTGGACGGCGGGCCCTGCACCGGCGATGTGCCGTCCACCATCGTGGACCTGACCGGCTCGGTGCCGAGGCTGCTCCGGCCCGGCGCCATCCCGCCGGACCGGCTCCGCGAGGTCGTCCCGCTGGTGGACGGCGACGCGTACGCCCCCGATCCCGGCGAGCGCCCAGATCCGGTCATTACCGACGAGCCGGGCACCCCGGACAGCGCCGCGGATGCTTCGGACAGCGCCGCGGATGCTTCGGACAGCGCCCGAGATTCTTCGGAGAGCGAAACGGGTAAGGTGGCAGACGTACCGGGCGAGGCGGACGAATCGGACGGCGTGACGGCCGGCGAGTTAACGGACGGCCAGAACGGCGCTGCTCCTGAACCCCCCGGGCAAGTGCTCTAGAGTTAATTTCTGATGGATAGCCAATCAGGCAAGCCAGGTGAGCCGGGATGAAGGAGTACGGCCTCACGGTACTGGTCGCGGCGGCCGTGACCTACCTGCTCACCCCGCTGGTCCGTAAGTTCGCTATCTGGTTCGGGGCCTGGCACGAGCCCCGGGCGCGGGACGTGCACACCGAGCCCGTGCCGGAAATGGGCGGGCTGGCCATCTACTGCGGCGTCGCCGCCGCTCTGCTGGTCGCATCCCGGATGTTCCCGCTCAGCGGCGTGTTCGCCGGCACCCGGGTGGGCAGCGGGCTGCTGCTGGCCGGCGGCGTCGTGGTGCTGATGGGCGTGGTGGACGACCGCTGGGGGCTGGGTGCGCTGACCAAGCTGGTCGGCCAGATCGGGGCCGGCGCGATCCTGGTCTGGAGCGGCGCGGTGATTGGCTGGCTGCCGGAGCCCGGCGGCGGCACCCTGGCGCTGACCGCTGACCAGGAGACCGCGCTGACCATTCTGCTCGTCGTGCTGACCATCAACGCGGTCAACTTCATCGACGGGCTGGACGGGCTGGCCACCGGGATCGTCGGAATCGGCGCGGCCGCTTTCTACCTGTACTACTACACGCTGGCCAAGCGGCTGGGGCTGAGCGAGCAGACCGACCCGGCACTGGCCTCGGCCGTGCTGGCCGGGGTGTGCCTGGGCTTCCTGCCGCACAACTTCCACCCGGCCCGGATCTTCCTCGGCGACACCGGGGCCATGCTGCTCGGCCTGCTGCTGGCCTACGTGCCCATCTCCAGCCTGGCCTCGCTGGACCCGAACACGCTGACCACGCCGGCCGCGTACGCCGGCGGCACGGTCAACCGGTTCCCGGAGATCCTGCCGCTGCTGCTGCCCGCCACGATCCTGCTCATCCCGTACGTGGATCTGCTGCTGGCCGTGGTCCGGCGGACCCGGGCCGGGCAGTCGCCGTGGCAGGCGGATAAGAAGCACCTGCACCACCGGCTGCTGGACATCGGGCACTCGCACCGGGCCAGCGTGCTCATCATGTACCTGTGGGCGGCCCTGTTCGCCGGCACCGTCGTGCTGCTGTCGATCATCCGCACCAAGCTGCCGGTGCTCGGCGTGGTCACGCTGGCCGGGATTCTGGTCCTGCTCTGGCTGACCATGCCGCGCCTGCGGCCGTGGGGCCGCAGTCGCGCATCCCGGCCGGTGCCGGCCGTGGCCAGCCCGGTGCCCGGCGGCCGGCCGGCTGGCCCAGTGCCGGCCAACCCAGTGCCGGCCAACCCGGTGCCGGCCGAACCCAGTGCCGGCCAACCCAGTGCCGGCCGAACCCAGTGCCTGGCCAACCCAGTGCCGGCTAACCGCGGGCCGGCGGCTGGCCCAGTGCCAGCCAGCCCAGTGCCAGCCAGCCCAGTGCCAGCCAGCCCAGTGCCAGCCAACCCAGCGCTTGCCCACCCAGCAGCGGCCCGCCCCATGCAGACCAACCCGGTGCCGTCTAACCCGGTGCCGTCAAACTCCGCGCCGGCCAACCAGGCGCCCGCACGTCCAGGGTCTGGGCAGCCGGGGCCGGCCCGGCCGGCCACCGATGGTGCCCGCACCAGCCCGGCTGGTTATGACACCTCGGCTAGCTACGACACTCCGGCTAGCTACGACACTCCGGCTGGTTACGACACTCCGGCTGGTTACGACACTCCGGCTGGTTACGACACTCCGGCTGGTTACGGCACTCCGGCTGGTTACGGCACTCCGGCTGGTTACGGCACTCCGGCTGGTTACGGCACTCCGGCTGGTTACGGCACTCCGGCTGGTTACGACACTCCGGCTGGTTACGACACTCCGGCTGGTTACGGCACCCCGGCTGGTTACGGCACCCCGGCTGGTTACGGCACCCCGGCTGGTTACGGCACCCCGGCTGGTTACGGCACCCCGGCTGGTAACGGCACCCCGGCTGGGTACGACAGCCCGGCTAGGTACCGGGCGCCCGATCCTTACCGCGCGCCGTCCCGGCACGACTCATCCGCCCCCTACGCCACTCCTGACTCGCACACCGCGGCGGCCGCGGGGCTGGGCGGGCTGAGTGGGCGGGACCGGCGTTCAGGAGAAGCATTGTCTGGCCCGGCGCCCGTGCAGGCCGGTCACGGCGGGAACGGCGGGAACGGGGCAGCCAGCCCAGTCCGGCCACCCTGGGACGCGCCGCCGGCCGGGCCAGCGGAGCGGGAGGCGGGCCCGCAGCAGCAGCGTGAGGCCGGCCGTCCGGCCTGGCCAGGCGACTACCCCGAGGCGCAGGAACCCCTGCTGCCGTGGCGGTTCGGCTGACCGGCGGAGGAATGCCCGGTTCGGCCACGGATGCGCGGCAATGAGAAGTCACGTAACGTTCATCACAGGGGGGACCCTGGTAAAGCCCGGGCCAAGGAGCTTGTGATATCTTTCACGAGCAGTCACTCGAGGGTGAGTGAGGGGCCCGTGATAAGTTTCGCTAACCCGGCGGGGCATTTGTTCCGCCGCGGCGGCAACATGGTCCCTGGCTGGTGCCGTGCAGGAGGCGGGCCAGCGGAACCCCGAGTCAAGAGTCCTCCTGTCGAGCCCTTCGGAGCCACCTAAGATGCTGGCGAGCTACGGCCCGATCGCGCGGCGTTCTGCCGTGATCACGGCCGGGGCTGCGCTGATCATGGTAGTGCTCAGCACGATTCTCGGCGGGACCAAAGGCCTGACCGGCAGCCTACTCGGCGTCGCCCTGGTGACCGTGTTCTTCGCGATCAGCATCACCGCCGTGTGGCGGGCGGCCAAGATCAGTCCGCAGGCCATGATGATCGCGGCGCTCACCAGCTTCACGGTCAAGATCCTGGTGCTCATCTTCCTCTCGGCCAAGTTCAGCAGCACGACCGCGTTCAACGGGAAGCTGTTCGGCCTGACCGCCATCGTGTGCGTGCTGGTCTGGACCTTCGCCCAGGTGATCGTGTCGATGAAGCTCAAAGTGCTGTACGTGGAACCGGACGGGGAACGGTGACGCGTGGCGCACATCTCGCTCCCGGACGGCGGATCGCGGCCCGTAGCTCAGGCCACCCTCCGCAGCCGCCGCGATGAAGTGGGGCAACCGGGCCGCGCGCCCGGCCGGGCCGCCGCCGGACAACGCCGGCTGGACCATTTTCAGCTACCTCATCTCCGGGATGCTGGCGTACGGGCTGCTCGGCTGGCTGCTGGCCACGCTGACGCACATCAGCCTGCTCATCCCGCTGGGCGCCCTGGCCGGGCTACTGGTGGCCATCGGGGGCATCGTGTACAAGTACGGGAGATCCTGAGCGGCACCCCGCGGGCCGGCCGGTATGGCACGGCCGGCTGCGGCGACGTTTCGGTGGCCGCCGCCAGGTCAGAAGCGAGGAACACATACATGCACGTCGCGCTAGCGGGCGCTGGGCACGGGCCGGAAGCTGAAGGAGGCCAGCGTGGCTGGTGACATCGTGGCCAGCGCCGTGGTCAAGTGCACGGAGATCAACAGCCACGTTTTCTCCGCAACGCACTGCGGGTACCCGGCGCCTGGCTATGGGCAGGGCAGCAACACCTACGAGTTCATCCCGTTCTTCCGGATCGGCGGCTTCGCGTTCACCAAGCCGATGCTGCTGACCCTCGTCGCCATGGTGCTCGTGGTGTGGTTCTTCTGGGCCGCGTTCGCCAAGCCCAAGCTGGTGCCGCGCGGCGTGCAGAACATCGGCGAGCTGGGCATCACGTTCGTCCGGGACCAGATCCTGCGCCCGATGATGGGCAAGCGCGGCGACGGGTACCTGCCGTTCCTGGTAGCGCTGTTCTTCTTCATCTGGGCGATGAACCTGATGGAGGTCATCCCCGTCGCGCAGTACCCGCCGATGTCGCAGATCGCGTTCCCGGCCGCGCTGATGCTGATGGTCTACGGCACCTACACCTACCTCGGCATCAAGCACCAGGGCCTGGGTGGCTACTTCCGGAACATGATCCCGCGGGACGTTCCGCCGGGCATCCTGGTCATTCTGGCGCCGGTGGAGATCCTGCAGTACGTCCTGGTCCGGCCATTTACGCTGGCCGTCCGGCTGTTCGCGAACATGTTCGCCGGGCACCTGCTGCTGCTCATCTTCACCCTGGCCACCTGGTACCTGCTCAGCCTGAGCATCGGCCTGCTGTTCAGCGTGACCTCGTTCGTGCTCACGATCGTGATCACCGCGTTCGAGCTGCTGATCCAGGCGCTGCAGGCCTTCATCTTCACCATCCTGACCGCCCAGTACATCGGCGGTTCGCTGGAAGCGGGGCACTGAGATGGCCCACTCCGGCGCAGGACGGCGGCGCGCGCCACGGGGCGCGCGCCCCACGAGCCCACAACCGCCGGCTGAGACGGCCGGCCTGATGGAAAAGGAATGCGTACATGCTTGACGTCGCACATCACGTGCTGGCCGCCTCGAGCAGCCCTCAGCAATTCATCATCAACTTCGGCGCGGTGGCCTACGGCCTCGCCGCTATCGGCCCCGGCATCGGCATCGGCCTGATCTTCGGCCACGGTGTCGAGGCGATGGCCCGGCAGCCCGAGGCGCGCGGCCTGATCCAGTCCAACATGTACATCGGCTTCGCGCTGACCGAAGCGCTCGCGCTGATCGGCATCGTGGTGCCGTTCATCTTCCATGCCGCAGGCTGACCCGCGGCGTGACCAGGTGATGTCGTCCAGACAGGAGGCCGGGCAGTGATTCCCCTCGCCGCGACGCCGGTCGAGCCGCCTTCGAACCCGCTCATCCCGGAGCTGCCGGAGCTGATCATCGGGGCGGTCGCGTTCCTGATCGTCTTCGGCGTGCTGTACCGGGTGCTGATGCCGCGGATCCAGCAGACCCTGACCGCCCGTACCGAGGCGATCGAGGGCGGGATCCAGAAGGCCGAGGACATGCAGGCCGAGGCGGACCGGACGCTGGAGGAATACCGGCAGCAGCTGGCCGAGGCCCGGCAGGAGGCCGGCCGGCTCCGGGAGAAGGCCCGTGAGGAAGGCGCCCAGATCATCGCGGAAATGCGCGAGCAGGGTGAGGCGGAACGCCGCCGCCTGGTCGACGCAGCGCACGCGCAGATCGAGGCCGACCGCCAGCAGGCCATCAACTCGCTGCGCAACGAGGTCGGCACGATGGCCGTCGAGCTGGCCAGCCGGGTGGTTGGCGAGTCGCTGGAGAACGAGGCCCGGCAGCGGCGCATCGTCGAGCGGTTCCTCGATGACCTGGAGCGGGAGAGCGCCGGGGGCGAGCATGCGCGGAGCTAGCCGGGCGTCGCTCAGCGAGGCCCGGGACTGGCTGGTCGCCGCAGTGCACGACCCGGGCACCGCGGCCCAGCTCAGCGACGAGCTGTTCGCGTTCGTCACCCTGCTCGACGCCCAGCCGCCGCTGCGCCGGGCGATGACCGACCCGACCCGCCCGGCGGCCGCCCGGACCAGGCTGGCCGAGGGCCTGCTCCAGGGCAAGGTCAGCCCGGCCACGCTGGACCTGCTGGGCAAGCTGGCCGGGGCGCGCTGGTCCGAGCCGCGCGATCTGGCCACCGCCACCGAGCAGCTCGCCGCACTGGCCGCCGCGGCTGCCGCCAGCCAGGCGGGCCAGCTCGACGACGTGGAAGACGAGCTGTTCCGGTTCGGCCAGCTGGTCGCGGCCAACCCGCAGCTGCGGTCCGCGCTGTCCAGCCCGGTGGCCCCGGCCGAGCTCAAGCGCCAGCTGCTGGACACCCTGCTGGCAGGCAAGGTGACCGACACCACGTTGCGCCTGGTCACCCAGGCCGCTGTGCACCCGCGAGGACGTAGCCTGGATGTGAGCCTGACCGAGTACGGGCGCCTGGTGGCCGAATGGCGGCAGCGGCTGATCGCGCTGGTCCGGGTCGCGGTGCCACTCAGCGACAGCGAGCGGGACCGGCTGACCGCCGCGCTGGCCGCGGCGTTCGGCCACGGCATCCACCTTGACGTCCTGGTTGATCCTGGTGTGCTAGGTGGCATATCCGTCCGTATCGGGGATGAATTCATCGACGGCAGCGTGGCGAGCCGGCTCGCGGCGCTGCGGCGGAAGCTGGCCGCCTGACCGCTCGCGGCGTGCGGCGCCAGCCAGCCGGCACCAACAGACCTGAAGTACCGAACTACAGAGAGACACGAGGACCATGGCGGAGCTGACAATCCGGCCCGAAGAGATCCGGGACGCGCTGACGAGCTTCGTCCAGGCGTACGAGCCGGACGGGGCGTCCAGGGAAGAGATCGGCATCGTCGCCGAGGCCGGCGATGGCATCGCGCGCGTCGAGGGGCTGCCCTCCGCGATGGCGAGCGAGCTGCTCGAGTTCCCGGGCGGGATCCGCGGCCTGGCACTGAACCTGGACGAGCGCGAGATCGGCGTCGTCATCCTGGGTGACTTCACCAAGGTCGACGAGGGCATGCAGGTCCGGCGGACCGGCGAGGTGCTGTCCGTCCCGGTCGGCGACAACTTCCTCGGCCGGGTGGTGGACCCGCTGGGCAACCCGCTGGACGGCAAGGGCGACATCACCGATACCACGCTCCGCGAGCTGGAGCTGCAGGCGCCCTCGGTGGTGCAGCGCAGCAAGGTGAACGAGCCGCTGCAGACCGGGATCAAGGCGATCGACGCGATCACCCCGATCGGCCGCGGCCAGCGTGAGCTGATCATTGGCGACCGGCAGACCGGCAAGACCGCGATCGCCATCGACTCGATCATCAACCAGCGGGAGAACTGGGCGTCCGGGGACCCGGCCCGCCAGGTCAAGTGCATCTACGTGGCGGTCGGGCAGAAGGGCTCGACCACCGCCCAGGTGCGCCAGTCGCTGGAAGACGCGGGTGCCATGGAGTACACCACGATCGTGGCCGCGCCCGCCTCCGACCCGTCCGGGCAGAAGTACCTGGCCCCGTACACCGGCTCGGCCATCGGCCAGAACTGGATGTACCAGGGCCAGCACGTGCTGATCGTGTTCGACGACCTGTCCAAGCAGGCCGAGGCGTACCGGACGATTTCGCTGCTGCTGCGCCGGCCGCCGGGCCGGGAGGCCTACCCGGGCGACGTCTTCTACCTGCACTCGCGGCTGCTGGAGCGGTGCGCCAAGCTGTCCAAGGAGATGGGCGGCGGCTCGCTGACCGGGCTGCCCATCGTGGAGACCAAGGCCAACGACATCTCCGCGTACATCCCGACCAACGTCATCTCGATCACCGACGGGCAGATCTTCCTGGAGACCGACCTGTTCAACTCCGGTGTCCGGCCGGCCATCAACGTGGGCCGCTCGGTGTCCCGGGTCGGTGGTGACGCACAGATCAAGGCGATGAAGACGGTGGCCGGCGGCATCAAGCTGGCGCTGTCCCAGTACCGCGACCTGGAGTCGTTCGCGTCGTTCGCGTCCGACCTGGACGCGGTCTCCCGGGCCCAGCTGGACCGCGGCGCGCGGCTGACCGAGCTGCTCAAGCAGCCGCAGTACAGCCCGTTCCCGGTGGAACGGCAGGTCGTGTCCATCTGGGTGGGCACCAACGGGTACCTGGACGACGTGCCGCTGGAGGACGTCGGCCGGTTCGAGAGCGACTTCCTCGACTACGTGCAGCGCAACCAGCCCGGGATCTACCAGGCGATCCGGGAGACCCAGCAGCTGTCCGACGACACGGCCGCCGCGCTCAAGGAGGCGGTCGAGGAGTTCCGGCAGACGTTCGAGACCACTGGCGGCGGCCTGCTGTCGCCGGAGGACGAGGACGAGGGCAAGCCGATGACCGGCGACGAGGTCGGCCAGGAGACAGTGGCCCGGCGGACTCAGCCGGAGAAACAACAGGACGACGGCGCCGCCGCCGGCGAGCCAGGCTAGGCGGAAGGCTAACCATGGCAGGACAGCTTCGCGCCATCAGGCAACGGATCCGGGGTATCCAGTCCATTGCCCAGATCACCCGCGCCCAGGAGCTGATCGCGGCGTCCCGCATCATCAAGGCCCAGGCACGGGTCCGCGCCGCCGGGCCGTATGCCCGCGAGGTGACCCAGGCGGTCGAGGCGGTGGTCAGCCGGTCACCGCAGATCGACCACCCGCTGATCCGCGAGCCGGAGCACCCGGAGCGGGCCGCGATCCTGATCCTGACCAGCGACCGCGGGTTCGCTGGCGGCTACAACGCGAACGTGCTGCGCGAGGCGCAGCGACTGCGCGCGCTGCTCCGGGACCAGGGCGTCGAACCGGTCACTTATGTGTCCGGGACCAAGGGCATCGCCTGGCACCGGTTCCGCGGCATCGAGACCGCGGGGGAGTGGCACGGCTTCTCCGAGACGCCACGGGCCGCGAACGCCACCGAGATCACCAACACGCTGTTCGAGGCGTTCGACAAGCCGGCCAGCGAGGGCGGGGTGGACCAGATCCACCTCGTCTACACCGAGTTCGTCTCGATGCTGACCCAGAATGCGGTGGTCCGCCGGATCATCCCGCTGGTCATCGAGGAGACCACCGAGGAATCGCCGGAAGGCCCGCTGCCGCTGTACGAGTTCGAGCCGTCGCCGCAGGTGGTGCTGGACGCGCTGCTGCCCTGGTATGTGGAGAGCCGGATCTACCAGGCGCTGCTGGAGTCGGCGGCGGCGGAGATCGCGGCCCGGCGCCGGGCCATGAAGTCGGCCACGGACAACGCTAACGATCTGGTCGAGCAGTTCACCCTGGAGGCCAACAAGGCCCGCCAGGCTGAGATCACCCAGGAAATCAGCGAAATCGTCGGCGGTGCCAACGCGCTGGCCGAGAGCGTCGCAGGGAAAGAGTGAGTGCCATCATGACCGCAACCGCCGAAAACCCCGCCTCGGGTGGCGAGGCCCAGGCCGCCGAGACCGGCCGGGTGGCGCGCATCATCGGGCCCGTGGTGGACGTCGAGTTCGCTACTGAAGAGATGCCCAACATCTACAACGCGCTGCAGGTGGACGTCACGCTGGGCGACGAGACCAAGACGCTGACCATGGAAGTCGAGCAGCACCTGGGTGACAACACGGTGCGCGCCATCTCCATGCAGCCGACCGACGGCCTGGTCCGCGGGGCCGAGGTGACCGACATTGGCGGCCCGCTCGAGGTGCCGGTCGGTGACGTTGTCAAGGGGCACGTGTGGAACGTGCTCGGCCAGGCCCTGGACGTGGACACGGGGTCCCTGGAGATCACCGAGCGCTGGGGGATCCACCGTGACCCGCCGCCGTTCGACCAGCTCGAGCCGCGGACCCAGATCCTGGAGACCGGCATCAAGGTGCTCGACCTGCTCACCCCGTACGTCCAGGGCGGCAAGATCGGCCTGTTCGGCGGCGCGGGCGTGGGCAAGACGGTGCTCATCCAGGAGATGATCACCCGGGTGGCCAAGAACTTCGGTGGCGTCTCCGTGTTCGCCGGGGTAGGCGAGCGGACCCGTGAGGGCAACGACCTGTTCGTCGAGATGACCGAGTCCGGCGTCATCAACGACACCGCGCTGGTGTTCGGCCAGATGGACGAGCCGCCGGGCACCCGGCTCCGGGTCGGCCTGGCCGCGCTGACCATGGCCGAGTACTTCCGCGATGTGCAGGGCCAGGACGTGCTGCTGTTCATCGACAACATCTTCCGGTTCACCCAGGCCGGCTCCGAGGTGTCCACGCTGCTCGGCCGGATGCCGTCGGCGGTGGGCTACCAGCCCACGCTGGCCGACGAGATGGGCCAGCTGCAGGAGCGGATCACCTCGACCCGCGGTCACTCGATCACCTCGATGCAGGCGATCTACGTGCCGGCGGACGACTACACCGACCCAGCCCCGGCCACCACGTTCGCCCACCTGGACGCGACCACCGCGCTGTCCCGGGCCATCACCGAGAAGGGCATCTTCCCGGCGGTGGACCCGCTCGCCTCCACGTCGCGGATCCTGGATGCCAAGTACGTCGGCCAGGAGCACTACGACGTGGCCCGGGAGGTACTCCGGATCCTGCAGCGGTACCAGGAGCTGCAGGACATCATCGCGCTGCTCGGCATCGACGAGCTGTCCGAAGAGGACCAGGTCACGGTCCGCCGGGCGCGGCGCATCGAGCGGTTCCTGTCGCACCCGATGTTCGTGGCCGAGCAGTTCACGGGGCAGCCGGGCGTGTTCGTGCCGCTCAGCGAGACCATCTCCTCGTTCAAGGCGCTCACCGAGGGCAAGTACGACAACCTGCCCGAGCAGGCGTTCTTCATGGTCGGCGGGGTCGACGACCTGGAGAAGAAGGCAGCGGAACTGGAGAAGCAGTGAGCCTGCGCGTTGAGCTGGTCGTGCCGGACGGGGAGATCTGGTCCGGCCACGCCCGCATGGTCATCGCCAAGACGCTGGAAGGCGACGTCGGCATCCTGACCTCGCACCCCGACGTACTCGGCATCCTGGTCGAGGGCAGCGTGGTGCGGATCCTCGACCCGGAGCAGGGCTCAGCCGGATCGGGTGAGGTGCGGGCCGCAGTGAGCAGCGGCTTCCTGTCGGTGCACGACGACCGGGTGTCGGTCCTGGCCCGGCAGGCGGAGCTGGGCAGCCAGGTAGACCCGGCCGCGGTGCGGGCCGAACTCGACGCGTCGGCCAGCGAGACCGGCGCGGGCGAGGAAGAGACAGTCGAGGTGAAGTACTCGCGGGCCCGGCTGCGGGCCGCCGGCGACGGCTCCTGACGCGGGCCGCACGGGGCCCCGGATGAGCGGAGACCTGGCCTTCGATGCGGCCTGGATCTTCGCTGTCTTCCTGGCCGTCGTGGTGCTGCTGGCCATCGGCATCACGCTACGCCGGTACCTGCTGGAACGGGGCGGCGGCACGGTGGAGTGCGCGCTGCGGACGGCGGACGGCCCCTGGCGCCTGGGCGTGGCCGGCTACCAGCCGGATGAGCTGAGCTGGTTCCAGGTGTTCGGCTTCCTGCTCCGGCCCAACAAAGTGTTCAGCCGCCGGACGCTGGTGGTGCTGTCCCGGCGGGCGGCCGAGTCGGCCGAGGTGGCCACCCTCGGCGAGGGCACCGTGGTCGTGCGCTGCCAGATCGCCGAGCGCCCGGGCACAGTGGAGCTGGCCATGGGCGAAGCGGCGCTCACCGGCTTCCTGGCCTGGCTTGAAGCGGCGCCACCGGGCTCTTACCTGGGCCGGGCGAGTTAACCCCGCTACGGCCCGCTCAGCGCCCCGCGTTAAGCGTTGAGCGCACAGCGCTACCAGCTCAGCGGTCCCCGCCCGGCTTCCACAGCACGTCGCCGTGCTCCTCGTTGGCCCGCCGGGCCAGGATGAACAGCAGGTCGGACAGTCGGTTCAGGTACGTCGCGGTGAGCGGGTTCATCGAGTCGCCGCTGGCTTCGAGCGCGGCCCAGGCGGTCCGCTCCGCCCGGCGGGTGATGGTGCGGGCCATGTGCAGCAGCGCGGCCCCGGGTGTGCCGCCGGGCAGGATGAAGCTGCGCAGCACGGACAGGCCCTCGTTGCTGGCGTCGCAGTCCCGCTCCAGCCGCTCGATGTAGTCCGGAGTGACCCGCAGCGGGGGGTAGGCCGGATTCTCGGTCACCGGGTTGCACAGGTCGGCTCCCACGTCGAACAGTTCGTTCTGCACCCGGGACAGCAGTGCGGTGCTGGCGGCCGGCAGGTCGCCCATGGTGATGGCCATCCCGATGGCGCAGTTGGCCTCGTCTACGTCGGCGTACGCGGCCAGCCGGGGATCGGTCTTGGGCACCCGGCTCATGTCGCCGAGCGCGGTGCTGCCGTCGTCCCCGGTACGGGTGTAGATGCGGGAGAGCACGACGGGCTGGTCACTGCGGTCAGCTGGCATGGATCCACGGTAGCGGCCCGGTCCGGTGCGGGCGCCAGGTGGCCGGAGTGGGCGTCACCGCGCGGGATGATCAACGTCCTGACCTCGGGGTATTCACATTCCGACCACAATGTGGCATCATATAAGAGCGAAGAGTAACCAAGCGGCGGGCTGACCGCCGCACCGGACACGAGGCCACCGCCTCTGGTGCCTGGCGGATCTCGGGGGCCCGCCAGAGCCCGCGGTGGCCCTGGGAGAGCGCGCTCCCGGCCATTCCGGCCGGGAGCGCGCTCAGCATGCCGCGCCGGTGGTTCCGGCACGAGTAGGGTGTCCGCTAAGTCCTGCCCCGCCGATCTTGGGACCCGGCTCCGGTCCCCGAACTGTGCTCGCGAGGTCCCTGTGTACGACTACGTCATCGTGGGCGCCGGCAGCGCCGGATGCGTGCTGGCCGCCCGGCTGACCGAGAATCCCAGCACCCGGGTGCTGCTGCTGGAGGCCGGCCCGCCGGATGACGCGGACGAGATCCATCTCCCGGCCGGGATCACGATGCTGTTCCAGAGCCAGTACGACTGGAACTTCCAGACCGTGCCGCAGGAGCGCGCGGCGGCCCGGTCCATCTACTGGCCGCGCGGCCGCACGCTGGGCGGGTCGTCGTCGCTGAACGCGATGATCTACATGCGGGGCAACCGGCTGGACTACGACACCTGGCGGGACGACTACGGCTGCGCCGGCTGGGGCTACCCGGACATCGTTCCCTACTTCCTCCGGGCCGAGGACAATTCCCGCGGCGCGTCCGCCTACCACGGCGTGGGCGGCCCGCTCAGCGTGCAGGACCTCAAGCACAAATCCGCGCTGACCGGGGCCTTCGTGGCCGCCACCCAGGAGTGCGGGCTGCCGGCCAACGAGGACTTCAACGGGGCGAGCCAGGACGGCACCGGCTTCTACCAGGTCACCCAGCGGGACGGGCGGCGCTGGTCGGCGGCCGACGCGTACCTCCGCCCGGCGCTGGGGCGGCCCAACCTCACCGTGCACACCGACGCGCTGGCCACCGGGGTGCTGGTCGAGGCGGGCCGGGCGGCGGGCGTGCGCTACCTGCACCGTGGCGCCGAGGAGGAGGCCCGGGCCGACGGCGAGGTCATCCTGTCGGCGGGCGCGATCGGCAGCCCGCACCTGCTGCTGCTGTCCGGCATCGGCCCGGCGGAACAGCTGATCGAGCACGGCATCCGGCTGGTCGCGGACAGCCCCGGGGTGGGCGCGAACCTGTCCGACCACCCGATCGTCACCGCGATGTGGCACACCCCGAAGGACACCGGGCTGTGGGAGCAGGCGGGCCCGGTCAACCTGGCCCGCTGGCGGTACCTGCACTCCGGCCCGCTGACCTCCAACATCGCCGAGGCGGGCGGGTTCACCCGGACGATGCCGTCGCTGCCCGCGCCGGACCTGCAGTGGCATGCGCTGCCCGGGCCGTACCAGCGGCAGGGCCTGGCCGACCCGGCCATCCGCGCCGTGTCCATCCTGATTGGCCTGGTCAGCGTGGCCAGCCGGGGCGCGGTCCGGCTGCGCAGCGCCGACCCGCGGCACAAGCCGGCCATCGATCCCGGCTACCTGTACGCCACCGAGGACATCGAGCCGCTGGTCAGCGGGCTGCGGATGGCCCGCGAGTTCGCCGCGGCCGGGCCGCTGGCCAAGCACTGCACGGTGGAGCTGGCGCCCGGCCCCGACGTGCGCACCGATGCCGAGCTGCGCGAGTTCGTCCGCCACGACCTGGCCACGCTGTACCACCCGGTCGGCACGTGCGCCATGGGCGGTGACTCACGGCTGGCGTTCAGCAAGCTGACCAGCGTGGTCGACCCGGAACTGCGGGTCAGGGGAGTGGACGGGCTGCGGGTGGTGGACGCGTCGGTGATGCCGGTGGTGCCGCGCGGCAACACCAACGCCCCGGTCATCGCGATCGCCGAGCGCGCCGCCGACCTCATCTGCGGCCGCGCCCCGCTGGCCCCGGTCGACCCGGTCCTCATCCCCGCCCCGGCCCCCGCTGGCGGCTCCCGCTAGCGGTCACACCAGCCGCACCGGTCAGCGGTAGCGCCTGCCGTGCAGCAGGGTGACCATGCGGAGGACGCGGTTCATGTCCTTGTCGCTGCGGTCGAGCGTGGTCAGGTCGGCGACCGGGCGCATCCGCTGCCTGGTGATGGCCTTGGCCCGGGAGAACTCGCGCAGCCCGTCCGCGCCATGGATCCGGCCGAACCCGGAGTCGCCACTGCCGCCGAACGGCAGCGCGGGCACGCTGGCGAACGTGATGACCCCGTTGATCGAGGTCATGCCGCTGCGCAGGGCGCGGGCCACGCCGAGCGCCCGCTTGGTGTTCTTGCTGAACACGGCGGAGCCCAGCGCGTACCGGCTGGCGTTGGCCAGCCGCACCGCCTCGTCCAGGTCGGCGACCCGGGTCACGGTCAGCGTGGGCCCGAACGTCTCCTCGGACACGGCCCGGCTCTCCTCCGGCACGTCGGCCAGGATGACCGGGCCGACATAGGGCGGCTGGATGCTGCTCAGCCCGCCGACCACCGGGCGGCCGCCGCGGGCCAGCGCGTCCGCGACGTGTTCCTCGATGACCTCGACCTGGCCGGGCAGGGTCATCGGGCCGTAGTCCGCCTCCCGGTCGTCGCCGGCCCGGACCGCCGCGGCCCGCTCGGCCACCTTCTCCAGGAACGTGTGGTACACCTCGTCGGCGACGTACGCCCGCTCGATGCCCACGCAGGTCTGCCCGGCGTTGGACATCGCGCCCCAGGCGGCCGCGTCGGCCGCGGCGTCCACGTCGGCGTCCGCCCCGACCAGCATGGCGTCCTTGCCGCCGCACTCGGCCACCAGCGGGGTCAGGTTCTCCGCGCAGGCCGCCATGACCTTCTTCGCGGTGGACGCCGACCCGGTGAAGGCGATCTTGTTGACGGCGCTCCGGGCCAGCGCCTGGCCGGTCTCACCGCCGCCGGTGATCAGTTGCAGCACCGGTTGCTCGGGCACCACCTCGCCGAACGAGCTGACCAGCCAGCCGCCGACCGCCGGGGTGAGCTCGCTCGGCTTGAACACCACCGCATTGCCGGCCGCCAGCGCGTAGGCAATCGAGCCCAGCGGGGTGAACACCGGGTAGTTCCACGGCCCGATCACGCCGACCACGCCCAGCGGCTGGTATTCGAGCACCGACGCCTGGTTGATCGCGATCAGCCCGCTGCGCACCCGGCGCGGGCCGAGTACCTTCCGGGCATTCTTCGCGGCCCAGTCGATGTGCACAATGGCCAGCAGAATTTCCAGCTGGGCATCGGCCAGCGGCTTTCCCGTCTCGATGTGCACGAGCTCGGCCAGCCGGGGCAAATAGCGGGTGAGGTGCGATTTCCAGGCCAGCAACCGGGTCCGCCGCTGAGCGTAGCCGAGCCCGGCCCACCACGCCGCGGCCTGGCAGGCCCGCTCGACGGCCGCGTCCACCTCGCCCTGCCCCTGCACCGGGAAGGTCCCGATGACCTCGGAGGTAGCCGGATTGACCGAGTCGAAATTCGACGCGACCCAGGACTGGCCCTGCTCCCATACCGACGTGCCCATGACCCTCACCCACGCGTTGCGGCCACTGCCCGCGATCGGCGCAATTCCGCCCGGCTCGCGTGCTTTGCCGCACAGTAAATCATCGCGTGCCACCCGCCAGGTAGCGTGGGAGCACCATTGGCGGCGCGCTGGCCGCCCAACCGGAGCACATTCATGACCGAACGCCCGTACGTCGTGCTCAGCTGCGCCATCTCACTGGACGGCTGCCTGGACTCGACCGGGCCGGATCGCCTGGTGCTGTCCGGGGCTGAGGATCTCGACCGGGTGGACGCGGAGCGGGCTGCCGCCGACGCGATCCTGGTCGGCGCCGGGACGGTCCGGCGGGACGACCCCCGGCTGCTGATCCGCTCACCGGCCCGCCGGGCGGCCCGGCTGGCACAGGGCCGGCCCGAGCACCCGCTGGGCGTGACCATCACGGCCAGCGGTGACCTGGACCCGCGGGCCCGCTTCTTCACCCGGGCCGGGGACGACGGGCCGGTGCCCGCGGCCGCCGCGCCACGGCTGGTCTACGGCCCGGCCGCGGCGGTCAGCGTGCTGCGTGGCCGGGTGGATGGCCAGGCCGAGATGGTGCTGGCGGACGACCCGCCGCGGCTCGGTGACGTGCTGGCCGACCTGGCCCGGCGCGGCGCCAGCCGGGTCATGGTGGAGGGCGGCGCCCAGCTGGGCCACGAGTTGCTGACCCAGGGCCTGGTGGATGAACTTCAGCTGGCGGTGGCCCCGTTCTTTGTGGGGGACCCGGCCGCGCCACGGTTCGCCGGGCCCGGCCACTACCCGGCCGGGCCGGGCCACCCGCTGACCCTGGCCGAGTCCCGCCCGGTGGGCGACGTAGTCCTGCTGCGCTACATATGTAGGAATGGGGACGATCGTGTCGGCTGACCTGGTGCCGGGCCCGGATGGGCAGCTCAATACGGCCGACCGGCACTGGCTGGGCCAGGCGATCGAGCTGTCCCGGCAGTGCGCCCCGTCGGCGTCCGCGTACTGCGTCGGCGCGGTGCTGGTGGGCAGCGACGGGGCGATGCTGGCCACCGGCTTCTCCCGGCAGCGGGACCCGCGCGATCACGCCGAGGAAGCCGCGCTGGCCCTGGTCGACCCGGCCGACCCCCGGCTCGCGTCGGCCACCATGTACAGCTCGCTGGAGCCGTGCCGGTTCCGCGCCTCGCGACCGGTGCCCTGCGCCGATCTGATCATCGGGGCCAGGGTGCGCCGGGTGGTGGTGGCCTGGCTGGAGCCTCCGGTGCTGGCGCCGGGCGGCGGCGCGGAACTGCTCCGTGACCGGGGCGTCACCGTGCTGGAAATCCCGGAACTGGCCGCCGAGGCCCGGGCCGTGAACGCCGCCGTCCTCGGCGGCGCGGCACGGAGCGAGGACTGAGCATGGGCTACCAGCTGCGGATGTCCGGCGAGATTCACGACTGGCTGGATCAGCTGCGCACCGCCGACCCAGCCCGGGCCAGCCTGGTCGCGGAGGCGCTGGCCGCGCTGGCGGCCGGCGGGGACAGCCTGGGCCCACCGCTGGTCCAGCCGGCCGACCCGGACCACCCCGGGCCAGCCGAGGCCGAGCTGGATCCGCGGGCCCAGCTCGACCAGGCCTACCAGGACGGGCTGGACCAGCTGGCGGTGCTACGTCGCCGGGTCGCGGACGCGGCCACGCTGGCCCGGCAGTTCAGCACCCAGCTCGGCGACCTGGGCTCGCTGCGGGTCCGGCTGGCCGAGCAGCACCAGGAGGCGCTGGCGGCAGGCGACACCGGCCGGGCCGGCACGGTGCGGCAGGCCATCGCCGACGTGGACCGCCAGGTGACCACGCTGCGCGAACGGCTGCCCCGGGTGACCGCGGCGGAGCAGGCGCTGACCAGGCAGAGCTACCAGCAGCAGGTGCGCGCCGAGGAGCTGCGGACCAGGAAGGAAACGCTGAAGGCGCGATACACCGCCGCGGAGGCCGAGTGCATGGTGGTCCAGGCGGCCGCGGCCCTGGACGCGGAGCCGGGCGGTGCACCGGGACCGGAGCCAGCCGCAGGCCGGCCCGGGACGGCCGCCGAGGCACAGGCCAAGCTGGCGGCGATCACCGGCGAGATCGAGCGTGAACTGGGCCAGGCGGGCGCACCGGCCAGCCCGGGCCGGCCCGGGCGGATACCAGCGCTGCTGGAACTGTGCCCCGAGGTGCCCACCGCGGCCGGGACCGGGACCGGGATCTTGTTCGCCGTGGAGCCGCCGGGCACCGCGCTGCTGGTCGCCGTGCTGGATGGCGCTGAGGCGATCCGGGAGCACCACGACGAGGCGGTCGCCGCAGCCCGCGAAGCGCTGCGCGAGGCGGGATCCGGCACCGATCCGCTGCTTTCCGGGCACAGCTATCCGGACGCGGCGTCGGTGCTGGCCGCCTTCCGGCCATAGGATGCGGCGGTGGCGAAATTCGAGTACGTGCCGCCCAATAACGCAACCAAGCTCATTAAAACAGCGGACCTGGCGGTGGTGGCCGAGGGGCTGCGGCAGGGATCGCTGGCCATACTCCCCACCGAGACGGGGTACCTGCTGGCTGCGCTGGCCACGTCCATACCAGTGGTCGAACGGGTTTTCCGGGTGAAGCGCAGGGATTTCGCGAAGGTCATGCACGTGGCCTGCTCGTCGTTGAGCATGGCCGCCCGGGCCGGGCAGATCTCGCCGCCTGCCCGGCGGCTTCTTGGGCAGTTCACTCCGGGCCCGCTGTCGGTGATCGTCAACAAGACCGAGTTGCTGCCGGACCGCCTGGTGACCCTCAATAACACCGTGGGCCTGCGCATCCCGGATCATCCGGCCACGCTCCAGGTGATCAGTGAGCTGGGCAGCCCGGTGACGGCGACCAGCCTCAACGAGAGCGGATCGGCACCCGGGGCGCTCAGTTCGTTCGACCTGGA
Source organism: uncultured Actinomycetes bacterium (assembly GCA_963814645.1). GTDB lineage: Bacteria > Actinomycetota > Actinomycetes > Streptosporangiales > Streptosporangiaceae > RYN-230. The sequence goes on from CAWFDX010000004.1 coordinate 456,183, forward strand.
CTCGCTCGACTGGTCCGCCGAGGAAGTCGTGTTTGTGGTTCCCGACGACGCGGCGATCAGGTACCCGGCCGCCTCCACCCTGGTCCAGGTGACCGGAGACGAGCCGGAGGTGCTGCGCGAGGGCCCGGTGACCCTCGAAGAGATCCGATCAGCTGGGCAGGCCTGCGGCTAGCTGCGGGTCCTGCAGCGCGGCGCCGTAGCGCACCGCGGCCAGCTGGCCGATAGCGGTCTGCGCGCCGAGCGGCTGGGCCGTCTTCATGCCGGCCGCGCTGGCCACTGCGCTCAGGTCGAGATGGCCGATTTCCGGGCCGATCACGCACGGGGCCAGGGCCAGCCCGGCCACGCCCGCGTCCATCAGGCGGCCCGCGGCGTTGCGGATGCTGCTGGCGTCGCCGAACGAGGCGGCCGCCACCGGGACCGCGAGCCGCGCGGCCAGCAGCACCGCCACCGTCCCCGCGGCGGCCTGCGCTTCCTCGCCGTACGCGGCTATCAGGAGCCCTTCGGCGGCGGTGGTCACGATGCTGATCCGGCCGATCCGGTCACCGCGGGCCAGGCCCGCCTCGGCCAGCCGGGCGTGCAGCGCCCCGGCCAGCAGCGGGTGCACGCCGAGCGGCTCGGCCTGCAGCGCGGGCACCGGCGCCGCCGCGATGGTGGCGGCGATGGCCGCGGTCACGTCCGGCTGCGGGCAGATGAGCAACGGCACCACGACCGCGGCGGGCAGGCCCTCCGGGACCTGGCAGTCGGCCAGCACTGCGCTCAGGCTTTCCTCGCGACCCTCGGTGAACCCGGCCCGGACGGTGACCCCCCGGCAGGACTGGGTGGCCACCTCGATGACGCCGGCCGCGATCTCGATGCTGCTCTCGGTGACGGCGCCGGGTACGGCCAGCACGAGCGCGGGCGCTTCGGGCGGCACGGACAACCGGTCCGGGCTGCGGTGCCGGCCCGGCGGCCGGGTGCGCGTGGTGCGCATCGGCAGCGCTGACCCACGGGACGGCAGGCCGGAACCGCGGCTGGGCAGTGGCGTCTCGCGGGCAGGAAGCGCGGAACCACGGCTGGGCAGTGGCGTCTCCCGCGCGGGCAGTGACGTCTCGCGTGCGGGCAGCGCGGATCCACGGGACGGCAGCCCGGACTCACGGGTGGGCAGTGGCGTCTCGCGTGCGGGCAGCGCGGATCCACGGGTGGGCAGCGGCATCTCGCTGGCCGGCGGCCCGGGGTCGCGCTTGGGCAGCCCGGGGTCGCGCCGGGGCAGCCCGGGGTCGCGCCGGGGCAGGCCCGGATCGCGCGCAGGCAGGCCCGGATCGCGCGCAGGCAGGCCCGGCTCGTCGCCGGGAAGGCCAGGTGCGGGGTCCTGATCGATACCCATAACCGGGCTATCGTAACCAGCCCGGAAACCTTTTGCCCGCAGTTGCGGTACATCGCGAACCCAGTTCCGGACGATTCGTGGCTTCACCCAGTGTTCACCCGCGCTCCGGTGTAGCCGTCCTGGCCTGGGCAGCCGGATAGGAACCGGTCGCCCTGGAAACTGGCCGGCCGGACGTTCCGCACGCAGGAGGAGATCCATGTCCAGCGTCCGCCGACAGGCTGTGGGCCCGGACCAAGACGTTACGGTCAGCCGTGAGTTGCTGACCCAGATGGACCAGGCGGCTACGAGCCGAGAGCACTGGAAGATCCATGCAGGCGGCAGGCCTGATCGTCGGCCCACTGGTGGCCATCGGCCTGCTCAAGGCGGGCGTCAGCACGGACTACGCCTGGCGGATCATGCTCGCGCTGGGCGCCATCCCGGCGCTGTCGGTGTTCTGGCTGCGCCGCCGGATCAAGGAAACGCCACGGTTCCTGCTGGCCCAGATGGAGGACCGGGAGGCCAGGAAGCAGGCGGCCGCGGAGCACCGGGACGCTGGGCTGCGCGCCGTGTTGGCTGACCGACGGCTGCTGAACTGGCTGATCGGCGCCAGCCTGGCCTGGCTGCTGTTCGACTTCGTCTACACGGGAACACGATTTCCAGCCCGGTCATCGTCAACCTGGTCGCACCGCACGCCAGCCTGATCGGGATCACCGGTTACACGCTGGCCATTTTCGCGGTGGCCGCGCTGCCCGGCTATCTGCTGGCGGCCGCGACCATCGACCGGATCGGGCGCAAGCTGCTGCAGGCCGTCGGGTTCGGCGTCATGGCGGCCGCGTTCCTCGGGCTGTGGCTGATCCCGGGGGCGACGACGACCGTGCTGCCGTTCCTGCTGCTGTTCGGCGCGACCTACTTCTTCGCCGAGTTCGGCCCGAACACGACGACGTTCGTCTACCCGGTGGAGATCTTCCCGGTCCGGGTCCGCACCACCAGCTACGGCATCGCCGCGGCGGCCGGCAAGATCGGCGCGTTCATCGGCACCTATGCGCTGGTGGCGCTGCTGCCCGCGATCGGCCTCGCCCGGACCAGCGCGATCGTGGCTGGCGTGGCCCTGCTCGGGCTGGTCGTGACGCTAACCATGCTGCCGGAGCCCAAGGGCACCAGCCTGGAGGACTTCACCGAGCGGCGCACGGCCAGCAGCGCGGCCGCGCTCGGCGTGGCGGCGAGCCGCGGCGTCCGGCCGCCCAGTGCCTGACCGCCCAGTGCCTGACCGCCCAGTGCCTGACCGCCCAGTGCCTGACCGCCCAGTGCCTGACCAACCAGTGCCTGACCAACCAGTGCCTGACCAGCCGCCCAGGGCCGACTGGGTGCTCCGGCTCAGAACAGCCGGAGCGCCCCGTCGTCGGTGCCGCGCATGGCCTCGTAGTCGAGGATGAGGCAGCGGATACCGCGGTCCTCGGCCAGCACCCGGGCCTGCGGCTTGATCTCCTGGGCGGCGAACACGCCCTGCACCGGGGACAGCAGTGGGTCCCGGTTCAGCAGGTCGAGATAGCGGGTGAGCTGCTCCACGCCGTCGATCTCGCCACGCCGCTTGATCTCGACGGCCACCGACCCCCCGGCGGCGTCCCGGCACATCAGGTCCACCGGGCCGATTGCGGTCGGGTACTCCCGGCGGACCAGCCGCCAGCCATCGCCCAGCAGGCTCACCTGGGCCGCCAGCAGTTGCTGCAGGTGGGCTTCTACCCCGTCCTTGACCAGGCCAGGGTCCACGCCCAGGTCAAAGCTGGTGTCGCTGAGGATCTCCTCGAGAGTGATGGTCAGCGTCTCGCCGGATTTGCCGGTCACTACCCACCGGCCCGGTTCCTCGGCCAGCCGGCAGGGCGGCGACATCCAGTTCAGCGGCTTGTAGCTGCCACCGTCCGAGTGCACTAGCACCGAGCCGTCCGCTTTGATCATGATCAGCCGGGTCGCGGGGGCCAGCCGGGCGGACAGCCGGCCGGCGTAGTCAACGCTGCACCGGGCGATGACGAGACGCACGGAAGCCAACTGTAGTGACTTCTCCGGGCGGGCACGGCCCGGCACGGGCGACTGGCCCGGGCTGGGTAAGATCGCGCCCGTGGCTAAGCGCAGTGCCGCCCTGCTCGTCTACCGGCTGAGCGCGGAGGACGGGCTGGAGGTCCTGGTCGCGCACATGGGCGGCCCGTTCTGGGCGCGGCGCGACGCGGGCGGCTGGTCCATTCCCAAGGGGGAGTGCGAAGCGGGCGAGGACTCGCTGGCCACCGCCCGCCGGGAGTTCACCGAAGAGATGGGCGCACCGCCGCCGGGCGGGGAATTCGTGGCGCTGGGCGAGCGGCGGCAGCCGAGCGGGAAGATCATCGTTAGCTATGCCGTCGAGGGCGACTTTGACCTGTCCGCATTCCGGAGTAACACGTTTATCCTGGAATGGCCACGAGGATCCGGAAAGACTCAGGAGTTCCCGGAAATGGACCGGGCCGAGTGGATGACGCTGGACCGGGCCTCCGAAATGCTGGTGAAAGGACAGGTTCCGATTCTCGGCGACCTGCGGGATTACCTGATCGGCAGCGGCCACGGTGCGGATGAGATCACGCCGGGCTAGCGCGGCGGCGGCCGGGCGGTGCCGGTGAGCCCGCGCCGCGCCCGGCGGCTGCCGGACGAGACGCCGCGCCGCCCCCGGGGGGGCGCGGGCCCCGCTGCCGCGGGCGCCGGTCGCGGCCCCAGCGAGCCGGCCTCGGTCGGCCCGGAGCAGATCGAGTCGTGGCCGGACGGGGACTGGGTGGTCCGCCTGGTACCGGGTGCGGCGTCGGCCAAGAGCTATCGTTGCCCCGGGTGTGATCAGGAGATCCCGGCTGGTACCCCGCATCTGGTCGCCTGGCCCAGCCTGAGCCCCGGCCTGAGTGAGCGGCGGCACTGGCACCGGCCGTGCTGGGACCGGCGGACACAGCGCCGCCCCGGGCGCCGGGTCGGCCGGTAAGGACAAGGACAGAGGACCAGGATGAGCGAGATCAGGGCGGTCACCGTGCTGCCGGCCCGCCGGGAAACCGTCAGGCTGCACACCGCGGACGGCCTGGACCTGGTGGGCGAACTCGCCCTCCCGGCCGACCGGGACCCGGTGGCCACGCTGATCTTCCTGCACCCGCTGCCCACGCACGGCGGGATGATGGACAGCCACCTGCTGCGCAAGGCGGCCAACCGGCTGCCCGCGCTGGCTGACCTGGCCGTGCTGCGGTTCAACACCCGCGGCACCGCCTCCGAGCAGGGCCGCAGTCAGGGCGAGTTCGGCGCGGGCCAGGCCGAGCGGCTCGATGTGGCCGCGGCCATCGCCTGGTGCCAGGCGGCAGGCCTGCCCAGGCTGTGGCTGGTGGGCTGGTCGTTCGGCACCGAACTGGCCCTGATGTGGGGCGCCGATCCGGCCGTCGAAGGAGCCATCCTGCTGTCCCCGGCGCTGCACCGGGCCAGTGACGCCGACCTGGACACGTGGGCCGCGTCGGGGAAGCCGCTGCTAGTCCTGGTCCCGGAACTCGATGACTACCTGCGCCCGGACGAGGCGCGGCGCCGCTTCGCCCGGGTACCGCAGGCCGAACTGATCGCGGTGGACCGGGCCAAGCATCTGTGGGTCGGCGAGCCCTACGTCCGTATCGTGCTGAACGAGATCGTGCGCCGGGTCAACCCTCCCGCCGCGCCACTGCCCACCGAGTGGAAGGACTGACCGTGCCGCTCTTCGACCTGACTGGCAAGAAGGCTTTCGTGACCGGCGCATCCCGGGGGATCGGCCAGGTGATCGCGGTGGCGCTGGCCGGCGCGGGCGCCGACCTGGCGCTGGTGGCCCGGAGTGAGGACGGGCTGGCCGACACGGCCGCGCAGATCAGCGTGCTGGGCCGGAAGGCCTTCATCATCCCGGCCGACGTGACCGAGCAGGAGTCGGTGGCCGCCGCGGTGGCGACCGCGATCGACCAGCTCGGCTGCCTGGACATCGTGGTAAACAACGCGGGCGGGTCCAGCTTCATGGTGCCGTTCCTGGACCTGCGGCTGACCGGCTGGGACAAGCTGCTCCGGCTGAACCTCGACTCGGCCATGTATGTCTGCCACGCGGCCGGCCCGCACCTGGTGGAGCGGGGTACCGGCTCAGTGATCAACGTGGCCTCGGTGGCTGGGGTGAGCGCGGCGCCGTTCCTGGCCCCGTACGGGGCGGCCAAGGCCGGGCTGGTGTCGCTGACCAAGTCGCTGGCGGTGGAGTGGGGGGCGCTCGGCGTCCGGGTCAACGCGCTGTGCCCGGGCTGGACCGCGACCGAGCTGAACCGCAACCTGTGGGAAGACGAGACGGCCGGGCCGGCCACGGTGGCCAGCGTGCCGATGCGCCGCTGGGCCCAGCCGGAAGAGATGGCCGGCGCGGCCGTCTTCCTGGCCAGCTCGGCGTCCTCGTACATGACCGGCCAGGTACTGGTCCTCGACGGCGGCCAGACGGCGCTGGCCTAGGCGCTGCAAGCAGACGGGGGCCGGCGCTAACGCGCCGGCCCCCGTCTGCCTAGGGCAGTGCTACTCGGTCCACCACTCGTCGTCGTTGTTGTTGGCCTTCGCCTTGGCCGAGACCGGCTGCTTGGCCGGGGCCTGCTGGGTCTGCTGACCCTGCGCGGGCGGGGCCTGCCGGGGCTGCTGGGCGGCCTGGGTGGGCGGGGCAGCCTGGGCGGGCGCGCTGGCGCGCGGCGCCGGAGCCGCCTGGGTCGGGGCGCTCTGCGCCGGTCCGACCGCCTTCTGCGGGGCGCTGCCGCCCACGGCGGGCCGGGCCGGCCCCGAGCCGCCTGGCTTGAGCGCGTCGGCCAGGCCGCCCATCTGGGTGCCGAGCAGCTGGCTGATCTGGGCCAGGTGGCTGGAGATGCTCTCCTTCTGCTTGCTGAGGTCGTCAACCTCGCGCTGCGCGCTGGCCCGGTGCCGCTCGATCTCAGACTTGGTGTCGGCCAGCAACTGCTCGGCCTGGGCCTTCGCCTGGGCGACGATCTGGTCGGCGTTCTTCTTCGCGTTGGTGACCAGCTGCCGGGAGTGCTGGTCAGCCTCGCGCCGGGTCTGCTCGGCCTGTGCGCTGGCCTTGGTCGCCCGCTGCTCGGCCGTGGCGGCCCGCTGCTCGGCCTCGCTGACCAGTTTCTGCGTGGCGGACTGGGCCGCGGCCAGCCGCTCGGCCTCCTGCCGCTCGGCCTCCTCGCGGCGGGACGCCAGCTGGATCTCGAACTCGGCCTCGGCCTGGGCGCGCTGTGCCTCGCTCTCCTCCAGAATGCGCTGGGCCTGGCTGCGCATCTCGTCGGCCTGCCGCTTGGAGGTGGTGAGGATCTCGTCCCGCTCCCGCTTGGCGGACGCCTTGAGCTGCGCCACCTCGCGCTCGGTGGTGGTGCGCAGCTTGGCGATGTCCCGCTCGATCGCGGCCCGCTTCTCGGCCACCTCGTGATCGGCGGTGGCGCGCAGCTTGGCCACCTCACGCTCGGTGGTTGAGGTCAGCTCGTCCGCCTCGCGCCGGGCGCCGGTCTTGATCGCGTCTGCCTCGCGCTCCGCCGATCCCCGCTGCTCGTCGGTTTCCCGCTTGGCGTTCGCGCGCAGCTCCGCTGCCTCGTTCTCGGCCGCCGCGCGCACCTCCGCCGCGTCCACCTTGGCCGCGGCGTTCAGCTCGTTGGCCGCGGACCGGGCCTCCTGGGCGATCTCGGTGGCCTGCTCCTCGGCGAGCCGGAGCAGCTGCTCGATGCGGGAGCCGAGGCCGGCGTAGGTGGGCCGTTCCTGCTCCCGGATCTGCCGGTGGGCGTCGGACAGCTCCTGCTGCAGTGCCTGAACCTGCTCGCGGTGCTGGCGGACCTCACCGTCAAGCTGCTTGAAGTATTCGTCAACCTGGTGCGGGTCGTAGCCCCGCATCACCCGGGCGAACTCGCGGGGCGTGGTTTCCTCGAAGAAGTTGCTGAGCTGAGCGTCAATTTCAGGCTGCATGTGGCTTGATCCTGGGTAGACGAGGGTGACATGCGGGGGCCAACAGGGCATAGCGACCCGCTCCACCGGCCGGGGCGCCAGCGCAGACCGTCCCGAAACCCGGCAGGCGCGGAGAGTGTGCCGCTAGCCCGGTGCCCGCAGACTACTCCTAACGCGCAGGCATTAGCGGCGGCTTCTGGTTTCCTCTTGGCACGGATCCGGGCTTTTTGGCGGTATTGGTGGCGGCCGGACCGGGACGGCCCGGGCCGGGCGAACGTGCCGCACCGTTAATAGCGTACATACGGGCATATTCCTGGACGACTGGCCCCCGGGGGCGGTTCAGGTCCCGGCCCGGCGGCCCTTGCCGGGGCGGCCTGGCTCAGCCAGCGGCCGGCTCGACCAGTTCGGTCAGCACCCCACCCAGATCGGCCGGATGCAGGAAAGCTATCGCGGCACCCATCGAGCCGTGCCGCGGCCGCTGGTCGATGAGCCGGAATGGTTTCGGCGCCAGTTCGGCCAGGGCCGCGCTGATGTCGGCCACCGCGTAGCCGACGTGATGCAAGCCCTCGCCGCGCCGCGCCAGGAACTTGCCGACCGGGGTGTCCGGGCCGAGCGGCTCCAGCAGCTGAACCCAGGACGCTGGGCTGTCCGGGAACACTGGCCCATCCGGGAACACCGGGCTGTCCGGGAACACTGGCCCGTCCGGCTGGCCGACCCGGAGCATCGCCTCCCGGACCCCCTGCTCGGCGATCACTTCCCGGCTGACCACGGTCAGCCCGAACGCCTCCTGGTACCGGGCCACGGCCGCGTCGAGATCACGGCAGGCGATCCCGACATGATCGATCCGGAGCAGCACGCATGCCTCCAGCCTGGGCAGGGTGTTTCCCTGGGTTATCGTGGCAGACATCCAGCCAGGGCGTCGCGGAGGGCAGGCATGCGGGAAGCAGTGATCACCGGGGGAGCCAGGACCGCCATTGGCCGCCTGCTCGGCTCGCTCAAGGACTTTCCGGCCGCGCAGCTCGGCGGCATCGTGATCAAGGCGGCGGTGGAGCGTTCCGGCATCACCGCTGACCAGGCCGACTACGTGATCATGGGCCAGGTGCTGCAGGCGGGGGCGGGCCAGAACCCGGCGCGGCAGGCCGCGGTGGCGGCCGGGCTGCCGATGTCGGTGCCGGCCATGACGATCAACAAGGTGTGCCTGTCCGGGCTGGAGTCCATCGCGCTGGCCGCCCAGCTGATCCGGGCGGGCGAGTTCGACATCGTGGTGGCGGGCGGCATGGAGTCGATGACCGGGGCCCCGCATCTGCTGCCCGGGGCGCGCGCTGGGTACAAGTACGGCTCGGTCGAGGTGCTGGACAGCATGGCCCAGGACGGGCTGACTGATGCGTTCGACCAGTCCCCGATGGGCGAGCTGACCGACCGGCACAACGCCCGGCTGGGCATCGGCCGGGCCGAGCAGGACGAGTTCGCCGCGCGCTCGCATCAGCGGGCCGCGGCCGCGGCCAAGGACGGCCTGCTGGCCGCCGAGATCGTCGGTATGCCGGTCCCGCAGCGGCGCGGCGAGCCGGTCATCTTCGACGCGGACGAGGGCATCCGGCCGGACACCACGGCGGAGGGGCTGAGCGGGCTGCGGCCGGCCTTCACCCCGGACGGCACGATCACCGCCGCGTCCGCCTCACAGATCTCCGACGGAGCCTGCGCGGTCGTGCTGATGTCGGCCGAGGCGGCCGCCGCGCACGGCGCGCCGGTGCTGGCCACGGTGGGCGCGCACGGCACCGTGGCCGGGCCGGACACGTCGCTGCAGTCCCAGCCGTCGGCGGCCATCCAGCGGGCCCTGGCCAAGGACGGGCGGAGCACTGCCGACCTGGACCTGGTGGAGATCAACGAGGCGTTCGCCGCCGTTGCCATCCAGTCGATGCGGGAGCTGGGTATCGGGCCGGACCAGGTCAACGTCAACGGCGGGGCCATCGCGCTGGGCCACCCGATCGGCGCGTCCGGGGCGCGGATCACCCTGCACCTGGCGTACGAGCTGAGCCGGCGCGGCGGCGGCCTCGGCGCGGCCGCGCTGTGCGGCGGCGGCGGGCAGGGCAGCGCGCTGCTGCTGGACGTGCCCGCGCCCAAGTGAGCGGGGCGGACCTGGGCCCACGCGGCCAGGAGCCCGGCCCGGGCCTGGTCAAGCGGGCGCGCGACGGTGACGTCCGGGCCCTCGGACGGCTCATTTCCCTGGTCGAGAACGGTGCGCCGGAACTCCGCGCCGTGCTCCGCGAACTGGCCCCGCTGACCGGGCAGGCCCGGGTGCTCGGCCTGACCGGCGCGCCCGGCGTGGGCAAGTCCACGGTCACCGCCGCGCTGGTGGCCGCCTACCGGGAGCGCGGCCTGCGGGTCGCCGTGCTCGCGGTTGACCCGACCTCCCCGTTCACCGGCGGTGCGCTGCTCGGCGACCGGGTCCGGATGCAGCAGCACGCGACCGACCAGGGGGTGTTCATCAGGTCGATGGCCAGCCGCGGGCACCTGGGCGGCCTGGCCGGGGCGGCGCCGCAAGCGCTGCACGTGCTGGACGCGGCCGGCTTTGGGCTGATCCTGGTCGAGACGGTCGGGGTGGGCCAGGCCGAGGTGGAGATCGCCGCGCTGGCCGACTCCACCCTGGTCATCGTCGCGCCCGGGCTGGGTGACGCCATCCAGGCGGCCAAGGCCGGCATCCTGGAGATCGGCGACGTGTTCGTGGTGAACAAGAGCGACAAGCCGGGCGCCCAGGAGACGGTCCGCGACCTGCGCGGCATGATCGCCATGGCGCAGCGTGGCCCGGAGGATTGGAAGCCGCCGATCGTGCGCACGGTCGCCCCGGACGGCGAGGGCATCGCCGAGCTGGCCGCCAAGCTCGACGCGCACCAGGCCTGGCTCGACTCCTCCGGCGAGGGGGAGCGCCGGCGGCTGGCCCGGGCCCGCGGCGAGATCACCACGCTGGCACTGGCCGAACTGCGGCAGCGGATGGGTGTGCTGCCCGGGGATTCGGCGGTGGATGAGCTGGCCCGCCGGGTGGCGGCGGGTGAGCTCGACCCCTACAGCGCGGCCGACGAGCTCATCGCGGCGGCGGGCTAGCCGGTCCCGCCTCCGCTGGGGCTGGGGTTGGGGCGGCGGCCGGGGCCGGATCCGGGCCGGCGGCCGGACCCAGGCCCGCGGCCGGAGCCGGGGCGGTGTCTCCGTCGGCGGCCGGAGACGGCCCGGCGGGAGCTGCGTCGTCGGCGGCCGCGTCGGCCGCCGCCTGCATGATCGATTCACTGCGCAGCCGCGCCTCGTAGGCGGCCCTGCCGCCGCGTACCCCGAGCAGCCGCTTGGACAGCACCAGGTAGGCCAGCAGCGCCACGTTGACCAGGAACGCGGCCAGCCGGAGTGTGGTGACCTTGGCAGCCAGTTCGTAGAGCTCGTACGGGATGCCCGCCGAGGTGACCACGAACGCGAAGTACTCGCCCCAGCGGTGCAGCCCCCACAGCGCGATCGCTTCCAGGAACTCCACCACCGTGTAGGCGGCCACGCCGATCGCGAGCCAGGTCAGCGTGCGCTGGTCCAGGGTGAACGTGTGCCGGATTAGGCCGACCAGGCCGGACCGGTCGATGTTGTACCCGAGCTCGTGCAGGAGCGACCTGACCTCGGGGTACTCCCGGTTGAACGTGTGCTCGACGGACAGCCGTGAATACTTGAACCGCCAGATCCCGTAGGCGATGAAGCCGAACAGGACCCCGCGCAGGAACCGTTCCACCGCGAAGGCCCGCAGGATCAGCGCGCTGCGCAGTTCGTCGTCCCGGCGCACCCGCGGCGCGTCGGCCGCCGGCCCACTGGCGGCGGGCGGCCCGGGCACGAACGTGCCGCAGCGCAGGCACTGCCAGGCCTCGCCGGCCGGGGTCTCGGCGCGCAGCCGGGCACGGATGGCCGGCTCGGTCGGCGCGTAGCTGACATGCGGCCGGACCGCGCACATCAGCAGGTTCCAGTTCACCTAGCTGAGCTTAGGGGAGTGCGTCTGTGCGCCCGCTGAGCTAATTCCCGGACGGGGATCCCGTCGGCCAGGGTCAGCACCTCGTCACAGGCCAGCGCCAGCGCATCGGCGTCGCCGCCGATGGCGATGATGGCGGTGTCCCGGCCCAGGTCGCGGATGCTGTCCGCGACGCTGGCCGCATCCCGCGGGCCGAGCCCGTCGAGCAGGCCGTCGAGCAGCAGCAGTTCCGGCTCGTGCACCGCGGCCGCGGCCAGCCTGGCCCGCCGGGCGATCACCGCGGGCGCGGCCCGGACCGGCACGTCCGCCCACGGGGTCAGCGCGAGCCGGTCCAGGATGGCCGCGGCTAGCACCTCACGATCCCGGCTGGGCAGATTGGCCAGCCGGGCGGCGTGCCCGACCAGGCCGCGCACCCGGCGCACCGGCTGCGGCCGGGCCGAGGCCCGGGCAATGCCGACGTAGCGGCGCACGGCGGCCCGGCCCTGCGCGGTGGTCAGGTCCTGGCCGAGCACCCGGAGCTCGCCATAGGCCGGCCGGGCCAGCCCGCCAAGCAGGTCGATCACGGCCGACCGGGCGGCGTCCCGCTGCACCGCGATGCCGACCGCGGGGCGGCCGGCGGCGGGCGGGCCGAGGCGGAAGCTGGCGGCGCGGAGCACCCAGGTCCAGCCGTGCCGGGCGCCGACCCCGGCGGCCAGGACCGGGGCCATTCCGGTGGTGCCATAACTAGACCGCACATGCACCCCCGTCCCTGCCCGGGAAGCGTCTCAGCAGGCAATATAACTCCCAGATACTCTATTGTCACGCTAAGTAACTAGGCATAATTAGCCGGCCGCTGGGCAGCAACCGGCCACCCAGGCCGGCTGCCGCTGGGCCGGCTTCCCGGGTACCGTGACCCTGTGTCGAAGCCGCTGGAACTGCCGTTCGATCCGATCGCCCGGGCCGCCCAGACCTGGGCGGAGCGATTCGGCCCGTCCGGGGCGATGGCCGCGGTCACGTCCATCATGCGCGTGCAGCAGATCCTGCTGGCCCAGCTCGACGCGGTGCTCCGGCCCTACGAGCTGACCTTCGCCCGGTACGAGGCCCTGGTGCTGCTGACGTTCAGCAGCCGGGGCACGCTGCCGATGCGGGTGATCGGCGAGCGGCTGATGGTGCACCCGACCAGCGCGACCAACATCATCGACCGGCTGGAGGGCCAGGGCCTGGTCATCCGGCGGCCCAACCCGCAGGACGGCCGGGGCAAGCTGGCCGAGATCACCGACCGGGGCCGCGAGGTGGTCGGCCGGGCCACCGCCGACCTGATGGACGCCGAGTTCGGCCTGGCTGATTTCGGCCAGGACCAGCGGGAGCAGCTGTTCGATCTGCTCCGCGGCCTGCGGGTGGCGGCCGGCGACTTCGTTCCGCCAGCGGGCGAAACCGGGGACGCTGGGCTGCCAGTCGCGGGCACTGGCGTTCAGGCTAATTAATCGGCGATTCGTGCCAGGTCGCGCCGCCGTCGTAGGTCAGCCACACGGCGTGCACCGAGGTATCGGCCGGCACGGCGACCCCCTGGTCCGCGGTGGTCATGCCCACGTAGCCGAACCCGCCCGGCGGCAGCGCGCCGCGCGCGGCGGTCCAGGTCGCGCCGCCGTCCGTGGACAGCTCGAGGCCCGCGGTGCTGGCCAGCACGATCGACCCGGTGCTGGTGCCCGCGACCGAGGTGGCCGTGCCGGCGGCGGGGGCGAGGCCGGCCCGCTGCCAGGTGTGGCCGGCGTCGGTTGAGGTGTAGACGACGCGGCCGGCCGCGTCGTCCGGGCAGACCAGGACCAGCCCGGCGGTGCCGGCCGCGGCCAGCAGCGCGCCGGACGGCTGGCCGTCGGCCTGAGCCGCGCCGGGCAGGCAGGGCACCGCGGCGCCGGTCACCGGCGCCCATGCGCCCGCGTTGCTGACCGGCCCGGACACCAGCACGCCGGACGGCGGCAGCAGGTAGCCGCGGCTGCCGGTGAGCATCAGCGCGGCGGCGCTGGCCGTCCCGTTCGGATTGAGGGCGGCCGCCGCTCCTGGCACCGGCGCCCACCGGTTGCTGCCCGGGGCGGCCGAGTACAGCGTCTGCCCGGTGCAGCCCGCGGCCCAGCTCGCGCCGGTGCCCGAGCACCGCGCCCAGACCGCGAAGACCCGCTGGCCCGCCGTTTCCAGCGCGGTCACCCGCAATCCACCGGTGCTGATCTGCTGCCAGCGCCGCCCGCCGTTATGGGTGGCCCACAATTGCGGGCCGAACGCCCATCCGTCGCTGGTGTTGTAGAACCGGACTTGACTTACCCCGTTTGGCCCCTTGGCCGCGCCGGTCACTGGCGCACTGACGCCATGCCAGGTCTTGCCGCCGTCGTCGGTGCCCGCCAGCGACGTGCAGATGTACGGCTTCGGCGGGCCGCAGTGCCCGGGGGTGCCGGCCTGGCCGAGCAGGTACCCGGTGGCCGTGCCGACGAAGGTGACCGAGGTGGCGGCGAAGTTGGGCGGCGCGGGTGGCGGAGCGGTGCTGGGCGCGGCAGTGCCCGGGCTCGGCTGCGCCGTGGCGGACGGCTGCTGCCGGTGATGATGGTGCCCGGCCGCGGAGGTCTGGCCGACCTGGGCGCCACTCGCGGCTGGCCCGGGGCCGACGTTCAGCTGGGTGATGACCAGCCGGGGCACGGTGGCGATGACCGCGATGACGGCCGCCGCCCCGGCCGCCGCGGCGGCCGCCCGGGTCACCTTGCGCCGCCGGGCGCGCTTCCTGATCAGCTCGAACGTGCCCGGTGGCGGTGGCAGCGGCTTGATCTGGGCGTGCATCCACGTGTCCAGGTCGTCGCGCGGATCAGCCATCTGATTCCCCCAGCGCGGCGCGCAGTCGCCGCCGGGCCTGGAACAGGTCAGCCTTGATGGTGCCCTCCGGCCGGCCGAGCAGCGCGGCCACGTCGCGGACCGGGAAACCCGCATAGTAATGCAGCAGGAACGGGCTGCGCAGCCGGTCGGGCAGCGCCTGCAGCAGCTCGCGCACGTGCACGTCCTGGGCCGGGTGGTAGGCCGGGTCGGCCGCCGCGGCGGCGCCGACGCTCTGCAGCGCCCGGCGCTCCCGGCCGGTCTTCCGCCAGTGGTCCCGGACCAGGTTGGTGGCGATCATGTACAGGTAGCTCTGCGGGTTGTCCAGCCGGGACCACCGGGCGAGCAGCCGGGTGAACGCCTCGGCCGCGATCTCGTGCGCCGTGTCGTCATCATCGACCAGCCGCCGGACCCAGCCGGCCAGCCGTGGATAGCACGCGTTGAACAGTTCCTCGGCGGCGGCACGGTCGCTCGTGCGCAGCCTGTCCACGGAACCCCCTTGGCTGGCGGTTCCCGCCGGTATGCTCCACGGCCTGGCCAGCGCCAGGGTGTCACCCGCAGCGCTGCCCCCGGGCCCGTCCACGGCTAGGGATTGCACAGATCTACCACACCTTCGATCGGATGATGCGGATCCGGTCACAAGGGCGTGCCCCCGCAATGCCCCTGCGCCTCTGAGACGGCGCAGGGCGGCATCAGGTTGTGCCGATATCGACCTGTTACCTATGCGTGATCCGGGCGCCATCCGAGGTGCTCAGGGCCCGCCGTCGGGGCTGGCCGGTGCGAGCAGGGTGGTGCGGGCAGAGTACAGTGGAGGTAGATAGTTGGACGTCCTAGTATCTGGCTGGGTCAAGCCCAGCGGGGAGGACCGGCATGAGCGCTGAGCTGGACGACCTGGCCACGGGGCGGGAGCGCTGGCAGCGGCGGTTCGCTGACTCGCGGGTCCGGGCGGCCGACTTCAGCACGCTGTCCGGCCTCGACGTGGACCCGGTGTACGGGCCGCCGCCCGGTTCGGTGGTCCCGGGCTTCGAGCGGATCGGCTGGCCGGGTGAGTACCCGTTCACCCGCGGCCTGTACCCGGCCGGGTACCGCGGCCGGGCCTGGACGATCCGGCAGTTCTCCGGGTTCGGCAACGCGCGGCAGACCAACGAGCGGTACCGGATGCTGCTCGGCGCGGGCGGCACCGGGCTGTCCGTGGCCTTCGACATGCCGACGCTGATGGGCCGGGACTCGGATGACCCGCGATCGCTCGGTGAGGTCGGCCACTGCGGCGTGGCCATCGACTCGGCGGCGGACATGGACGTGCTGTTCGACGGGATATCGCTGGCCGACGTGACCACCTCGATGACGATCAGCGGCCCGGCCGTCCCGGCGTTCTGCATGTACCTGGCCGCAGCCCAGCGGCAGGGCGCCGACCTGGCCGCGCTGAACGGGACGCTGCAGACCGACATCTTCAAGGAGTACATCGCGCAGAAGGAGTGGCTGTTCCCGCCGCAGCCGCATCTGCGGCTGATCGGCGACCTGATGGAGTACTGCGCGGCCGAGATCCCGGACTACAAGCCGCTGTCGGTGTCCGGTTACCACATCAGGGAGGCCGGCTCCACGGCCGCCCAGGAACTCGCGTTCACCCTGGCCGACGGGTTCGGCTACGTGGAACTCGGGCTGTCCCGCGGGCTCGACATCGAGACGTTCGCGCCTGGCCTGTCCTTCTTCTTCGACGCGCACATCGACTTCTTCGAGGAGATCGCCAAGTTCCGCGCGGCCCGGCGCATCTGGGCCCGGTGGCTGCGCGACCGGTACGGCGCGACCACGCCGCGGGCCCAGTGGCTGCGCTTCCACACCCAGACCGCGGGGGTCTCGCTGACCGCGCAGCAGCCGGACAACAACGTGGTCCGCACGGCCATCGAGGCGCTGGCCGCGGTGCTCGGCGGGACCAACTCGCTGCACACCAACGCGCTGGACGAAGTGCTCGCGCTGCCCAGCGAGCGGGCGGCGGAGATCGCGGTGCGCACCCAGCAGGTGATCATGGAAGAGACCGGAGTGGCCAGCGTGGCCGACCCGCTGGGCGGCTCGTGGTACCTGGAGGCGCTCACCGACCGGCTGGAGGCCGAGGCCGAGGAGGTCTTCGCGCGGATCCTGGCCATGAGCCCGGACCAGACGATGACCGGCGGGATCCTGCACGGCATCGAGACCGGCTGGTTCTCCGCCGAGATCGCCGAGGCCGCGTTCGCCTACCAGCAGAAGGTGGAGAAGGGCGACAAGAAGGTGGTCGGGGTGAACGTGCACACCGGCACGGTGGGCTCCCCGGTCGAGATCCTCCGGGTCAGCCACCAGGTGGAGCGGGACCAGGCGGCCGAGCTGGGCCGCCGCCGGGCGGCCCGGGATGAGGCGGCGGTGGCTGCGGCGCTGGCCAGCATGCTGGACGCGGCGCGGACCGGGGCGAACATGATCCCGCCGATGCTGGACGCGGCCCGGGCCGAGGCCACGCTGGGCGAGATCTGCGGCGCGCTGCGCGCCGAGTGGGGCAGCTACTCCGAGGCGCCCGCGTTCTAGGACGTCAGAGATACCCGAGCTGTTCCTCGATCGTGCCCAGGACAGCCGGATCGCCGGGATCATCCAGCAGCCGCAGCGCGTGCCGGAGGCGGAACGCCGTCTGCACCGGGCGGGAGTCGGGGTCCAGCCCGCGCACCGCGGCATAGCCGCGCCAGCCGCGGTCCCACAGGGCGCTGAACTCGCGGCGGTGCCGCCGCCACAGCCCGGTGCCCCACTCGCCCAGGTCGAAGTCCCAGAACGGATGGTCCACCCGGGCCGTCTCCCAGTCGAGGATGCCGGTCAGCCGGCCATCCTCGGCCAGCAACTGGTCCTCGTGGATGTCGCCGTGGACCAGGACCGGCGGCAGCCGGGCCGCGCCGGCCAGCAACGCCGTCCAGGTCGCTTCGCGGTCGGGCCGGCCCAGCCTTTCGGCCGCCTCGGCAGTGGCCGCCGCGCTGCTGGCCGGGTCAAGGGCCCGGCGCAGCCAGCGATGATGCGCGGCCTGGTGGTGCTGCGGCGGCCGCGCGCCGGCCAGCGGCGGTGGGTCCAGCTGATGCCAGCTGGCGATGGCCCGGCCCACCTGGTCCACCAAAGCTTCGGGTTCGGCTGGCACCTGGCCGGGCAGGCGGGTGACCGCGGCGAACGGGAACGGGTAGATCTCCGGGTCCTGCCAGTAACCCAGCAGCCGCGGGACGACGGCCAGCCCGGTCTGGGCCAGCGCGCGGTACGCGGCGATCTCGCGCTCGAACCACTCGACTCCGGCCGCTGAGCGCGGGAACAGGAACACCCGGTCCTGGTCGAGCAGGACCAGCTTGTTCCACCCGCTGACGTTCAGCACCAGCCGGCCGGTGTCCGCGCCGGTGAGCGCCGCGAACCGCGCGGCCTGCGGCGGCACCAGCACCGCGTTGACCGCCCGTCCCACCAGGTCGCCGCCCACGGGCACAGTATGGCCTGGGTGAGGAGTCAGGCCGGGCTGGCAATCGGCAGCCCAGCGTCCCGGGCCGCCGCCAAGAGCCGCTTGTCATAGGCGACGAACGCGGTGAGATCCCGCCGGATACCCAGCGCGGAAGCCAGATGAATAGCGTCGGCGGCTCGGAGGGTCTGCGGCGGGATAGCTGCTGACGAGTCGAGGATCGCGGTAGTGACGTTCACCTTCTGCACACTCCGCATCTGGCGGAGGCTGCGTGGAAGCCCGCTGGGGTCTGCCCGCCAGATGGCCCGTGGCACCTCGCTGCGGTGCAAGGCGCTTGACACCAGCGGGAGGTCAGCTCGTTCGGCGAGCCATTGCGCGAGGGCTTGTGACTCCGGCTCGGTTATCACGAGCTTCACCAGGGCGGATGAATCGAGGTAGAGCACTACAGCCGGTCCTCGCGCAGTTCCTGCAGAATCTCGCTTGCCGTGGGGTGACCTGGCGGGACGGGCGGACCGGGTTCGATATCCAGCGGGCTTCCCGGATCCTCGGCTCGTTCGATGATCCCGGCGGCGACCAGCCGTTCCAGCGGGCTCTCCGGCTCTCCAGCGGGAACCAGGCGGGCTACCAGGCGGCCCCGGTTGGTGATGTCCACGGTCTGTCCCTTCTCTACGAGGTCCACATAGACGCTGGCGTGCTGGCGAAGCTCACGGATGCCGATGCGCTTCGCCGCTTGCCGGTCACCTCTTGTATCACGCATCTGAGTAATGTAGCACTTTCAGTGCTACATTTGGGGGAGGCGCTGCCGCTGGGTGGCGGTCAAGGCATAGCAAGGATGCGGCAGGATAGAGGTATGCAGCAGCCCCGGGACTTTTCTCTTTACGGCGCTGTTGACCTGGGTGCGCGGCAGGCCGCCGCGCAGCGCAGTCAGCAGGCCACGGCGCGCGCCGGCGGGCAGGGTGGCTCGCCGGGCGGCCATGTCATGGACGTGACCGAGGAGACCTTCAACGTCAACGTCGTTGAACGGTCCCGGTCGGTGCCGGTCATCCTGGACCTCTGGGCCGAATGGTGCGAGCCGTGCAAGCAGCTCAGCCCGGTGCTGGAGAAGCTGGCCGGCGAGGCCGACGGCGACTGGGTGCTGGCCAAGGTGGACGTCGACGCGAACCCGCAGCTGCGGGCCGCGCTCCAGGTGCAGAGCATCCCGATGGTGATGGCGGTGGCCGGCGGCCAGGTGGTGGACGGCTTCCTCGGCGCCATGCCAGAGGCCCAGGTACAGCAGTGGCTCGGCCAGGTCATGCAGGTGGCCGGGCAGCTCGGGCTGCCCGGCGCGGGTGGCGCGGCCGGTGCGGCCGACGAGCAGCCCGGTAACGGCCAGCCGGGCGGCGGGCCGGGCGTGCCGGGCGTGCCGGGCGGGCCGGGCGGGCCTGGTGGCTACGGCCCCGGCATGGCGGCCGACCCGGCCTTCGAGGACGCCCAGCTGGCCATGGAGCGTGGCGACCTGGACGCCGCGGCGGCCGCGTTCGAGCAGGTGCTGGCGGCCACCCCGGGTCACCCGGTCGCCACCGTGGGCCTGGCCCAGGTAGACCTGATCCGCCGGGTCAGCTCCTACGACGAGCAGCAGGTCCGGCGGGACGCGGCTGAGCACCCCGGCGACGTGGACGCGCAGGCCCGGGTGGCCGATCTCGATGTGGCCACCGGGCGCACCGACGAGGGCTTCGACCGGCTGCTCGGCGCGATCCGGCGCACGTCGGGGGAGGACCGGGACCGGGCCCGGGTGCACCTGGTCAGGCTGTTCGACGTGTTCCTGCCGGGCGACCCGAAGGTCAGCAAGGCCCGCGCCACCCTGTCCAGCCTGCTGTTCTGACGCCGAGCGGCGGGGCCCTGGACGCGGTCAGGCATGGTGTGCTCCAGTCAGGAACTCGGTGAGTGTGCTGGCGATGGTCTGGGCGTCGAGTTTCTTGGTGTGGCCGAGGCCGTGGCGTGCGGTCAGCTGTCCGTTGGGCAGCGCAGCCGCCACGGCCGCCGCGGCGTGGCTGAACCAGGCGGGGCTTTCCTGCTCGGTCCCGCACATGACCAGCACCGGGATGGTGACCGTGGCCCACTGCCCAGCCGGCAGCGGGCGCCCGGCCTGATAGCCGTCCATGAGCTTAAGGTCGTAGGGCAGGGTGTGCGCCACCGCGGTCAGCTGCCGCCACGCCCCGGGCATCAGGCGCAGCAGGCGGGGCACGAAGGCCGGGGCGCCCATCCCGTCCACCATGAAGCAGCGGACCGCGTCGCCGCGCCGGCCGGCCTGGACTAGCCCGGCGACCCGCTGCTCCAGGCCAGCCGGCGGCTGGCGGTCGCCGGGCTGAACCACCAGGGGCGGTTCCTGTAGCGCCATCCGGCGGATCGGCAGGCCGGCCGCGGCCGACCGCAGGGCCAGCGTGGCGCCCGAGGACAGTCCCCAGACGTGCGCCTGGCCGCCCGCGGTCTCGATGACCGCGGCGAGATCCTCGATCTCACGGTCTACGGCGTAGGGCTCGGTATCGCCGCTGTCGCCCCGGCCACGGCGGTCGTAGCTGTACACGGTGAAGTGTCGGCCAGCAGCCCGGCCAGCTTGACCTGCCCGGGGTAGCGGCGGTAGCTGAAGGCGCCGCCGATCAGGACCAGCGGATCACCGGAACCAGTGCGGTCGTAGGCGATCCGGGTCCCGTCGGCAGACGTGACTGCACTCATTGGTGATCTCCCGTCCGGTCAGCCGAGCCGGTGAATCCGGGCTCTACTCGTGCTTCGAACGGGAGCCGGGCAGATCGACACCGCACCAGGATTTTTGGCCCGGCATTCTCACTAGCGGCAGGTATATCCGCGACCAGGCACTGGCGTTATGACGGATGGGCTCGGCTGGTGGAGCGGGGAGCTGGCCCGCGCTGGGTCAGCGGGCGCCGGGATCGGGCGGGGTGGCGTTGGCCAGCTGCTCCAGGGCGGGCAGCGCCGCGATCAGCGCGGCCAGCTGGTCCGGGCTGAGCGTGCGCAGGCTGCCGGCCAGCATGATGGTGCTTTCCTGCCGGATCCGTTCCAGGATCGCGTGCCCCTCGGCGGTCACCGCCAGCGCGGCGGCCCGGGCGTCGCCGGGCACCGGGCCGCGCCGCACATAACCCCGGTCCTCCAGCACGGTGACCAGGCGGGTCAGCGTGGATGGCGCGATCTTCTCCGCGGCGGCGAGATCACCGAGCCGGAGCGGCCCGGCCTTGTCCACCGTGGACAGCGCGGACAGCTGGGTTGGGGTGATCCCGGCCAGTTCGTGCCGCCGCAGGCTGCGGGACACGCGGGCGATGGCCACCCGCAGCCGGGTCACGTCGATGGGCGGGCCAGCCTCGTCCGGGGCGGCCACGGTGGCCGCGCTGGCGGCCGTTCCTGCGTCGGACACACCTGAAGGGTACGTGGCGATGGCCCGGCGCGCGCACCCCGCCGCGCGGTGACCTGGGCACCGGCCAGGTCAGCCCGGACCAGGTGGCACGATTGGGTGCGGCACAATGGCTGGGCCGGGAAGGCGGGAGTTACGTGTCGGTAGCGCCGAGCGTGTCCTATTCGATCACCGTGCGGCTGGAGGTCCCGTCCCGCGGGCGGGCCGTCAGCGAGCTAACCCACGTGGTGGAGCAGAGCGGCGGCGCGGTCACCGCCCTGGACGTCACCCCGCTCGGGCACGAGCGGCTCCGGGTGGACCTGACCTGCGCGGCCCGGGACACCGAGCACGCTGAGGCGATCGTGCAGGCGCTGAGCACCATCGCCGGCGTGACGCTGAGCAAGGTCAGCGACCGGACCTTCCTGCTGCACCTGGGCGGGAAGATCGAGACCGCGGTCAAGGTCCCGCTGCGCAACCGGGACGACCTGTCCATGGCCTACACGCCCGGGGTGGCCCGGGTCTCGATGGCCATCGCCGGCAACCCCGAGGACGTGCGCAGGCTGACCATCAAGCGGAACAGCGTCGCGGTGGTCACCGACGGCTCGGCCGTGCTCGGCCTGGGCAACATCGGCCCGTACGCGGCGCTGCCCGTGATGGAGGGCAAGGCCGCCCTGTTCAAGCGGTTCGCCGGGATCGACGCCTGGCCGGTGTGCCTGGACACCCAGGACGCCGACGAGATCGTGCGCACCGTACAGGTGATCGCGCCCGCGTTCGGCGGGATCAACCTGGAGGACATCAGCGCCCCGCGGTGCTTCGACGTGGAACGCCGGCTGCGCGACCTGCTGGACATCCCGGTCTTCCACGACGACCAGCACGGCACCGCGATCGTGGTGCTGGCCGCGCTGACCAACGCGCTGCGGGTCGTGGGCAAGAAGCTGGGCACGGTCCGGATCGCGATGTCCGGCGCGGGCGCGGCGGGCACCGCCGTGCTCCGGCTGCTGATCGCCTCGGGTGCCTCGGACGTGGTGGTCTGCGACGAGAAGGGCGCGGTCTACCCGGGGCGGCCGGGCCTGGACGACAGCCTGCGCTGGGTGGCCGAGCACACCAACGCGGCCGGCTACGACGGCGATCTGGCCGGCGCGCTGCGTGGCGCGGACGTGTTCATCGGGCTGTCCGCGCCGCACATCCTGCGCGGCGCCGATGTGGCCGCGATGAACGACGACGCGATCGTGTTCGCGCTGGCCAACCCGGACCCCGAGGTGGATCCGGACGAGGCGGCCGAGTATGCCGCCGTGGTGGCCACCGGGCGCAGCGACTACCCGAACCAGATCAATAACGTGCTCGCGTTCCCAGGGGTGTTCCGCGGCCTGCTGGACGCGCAGAGCCGGACCGTCACCGATGACATGCTGGTGGCCGCGGCCCGGGCGCTGGCCGGCGTGGTATCCACGGGCGAGCTTGGGCCGCACTACATCATCCCGTCGGTGTTCAACCCGAACGTCACCGCCGCGGTGGCGGCGGCGGTCCGGGACGCGGCCGTCGCGGCGCGCGGTAGCGCGACGGCGGGGGACGCAGCGGCGCGCGGTGGCGCGACGGCGGGGGACGCAGCGGCGCGCGGCTCGAATTCAGCCGGCTCGGAGTGTGCTCATCTCCGCTATGTCGGCCAGAATGGAGGCATGGAGGAGGACCTCTCGGGTCGGCTGCTGGTGGCCACGCCGCTGCTGGGTGACCCGAATTTCCGGCGCACCGTCGTTCTCGTGGTGGAGGACGAACCAGAGGAGGGCACGCTCGGCGTGGTGCTGAACCGGCCGACGGAGGTGTCGGTCGGGCAGGTGCTGGAATCCTGGACCGACCTGGTGACCGGGCCGTCGGTGGTGTTCCGGGGTGGCCCGGTCGCGCCGAACAGCGCGCTGGCCCTGGCCATCGTGCCGGGGGACACGGAGCCGGTCGGCTGGCGGGCGCTGGACGGTTCCGCGGTGATGTCCCGGGTCGGGCTGGTCAACCTGGACGCGCCGCCCCAGTTGCTGGCGGGTGGGATCGCCTCGCTGCGGGTGTTCGCGGGTTACGCGGGCTGGGGTCCCGGCCAGCTGCAGGCGGAGATCGATGAAGGGGCCTGGTACGTGCTGTCCGGCGAGCCGGCCGACGCGTTCATGGCCGAGCCGGAGCAGTTGTGGAAGGCCGTGCTGCGGCGGCAGGGCGGCAACCTCGCGATGGTGGCCAACTACCCGGAAGACCCGTCGCTCAACTAGGCCGGCATGCCTGGTCAGGTAGCCCGGCTTGCCCGGTCAGGGGCGCGCAGTAGACTCCGCTCTCATGAGCGAGTCAACCGAGGTTCTTCCCGACACCGGCACCCGCGAAGACACCGGCACCACGCCGGATATCCGGCCCGGCGACGGCGACCACGAGCGGTTCGCGCACTACGTCGAGAAGGACAAGATCGTTGACAGCGCGGTGACCGGCACGCCGGTGATCGCGCTGTGCGGCAAAGTCTGGGTGCCGAGCAGAGATCCGAAGCGGTTCCCGGTGTGCCCGGACTGCAAGCGGATCTACGAGTCGCTGTCCGAGAACTGACCGCCGTCCGGGGACTGTGCGCTGTCCGCGGACCCTGCGCCGTCCGGGGGCTGAGCGGACCAGTGCTCGATGGGCGTGCCGGTGACGGTCACGCCTGCCTCACGCATGGCCCGCAGGGCTTCCTCGGTCGTGGTGGGGTCCACCCCGGCGGTTAGCCAGAGCAGCACCCGGGTGGTGAAGCCCGCCCGGGCGGCCGACAGCGCGGTGGACCCGACGCAGTAGTCGGTGGCGATGCCGGCCACCTCCACCTCGGTGATGCCGCGGGCGCGCAGCCAGTCAGCTAGCTGCGTCCCGTCGTCGGCACTGCCCTCGAACGCGCTGTAAGCCGCCTCGTGGGCACCCTTGCTGAACACCGCCTCGATCCGGCTGGTGTCCAGGTCCTGGTGGAAGTCCGCGCCTGGCGTGCCTACCACGCAGTGCGGCGGCCAGGAGTTCGCGTAGTCCGGGCTGGCCGAGAAGTGGCTGCCCGGGTCAACGTGGTAGTCCCGGGACGCCACCACGTGGTGGTAGGCACCATCCGCGATGAAGCGGCTGATCGCCCGGGCCACCTCGCCGCCGCCGGCCACGGCCAGCGAACCGCCTTCGCAGAAGTCGTTCTGCACGTCTACGATCACCAGCGCGCGCACAGCCTGAGCGTACGGCATCGCCTGCCCAGCCGGCATTCTGTCCGGCCAGCCGGCACTGGTCCGGCAGCCCAAAAGCCGGCGACCGGTGAGACTGTTGAGACACGTGAAGCCTCCCATTGGACCGGTCGGCCCGACAGGGCAGTCATGCCCAGCCCGGGTTCGCGGAGCGCCGCCTGTCCCGCGGGAGCCGGAACGTGATCAGGGGGTTGGTGCCGTCCCAGCGCAATGCCGCTGACTTAACGGTGCGGAGAGACCTACCTTCGTTGTTGATGTTGAGTTTGATGTCGTTCCAGCGACACCTACGTCAACATCAACAAGCGCTCCGCCCCTGGCGGCTGGCGGTTAGGTGTCGGTGCCGATGTCGGCGGGGGTGCCGTTGGTGATCCGGACCAGTTCGGCGAACGAGGTGGGGAACACGGTGTGCGCGTGCCCGGCCGCGGCCCAGACCACGTCGTACTTGTCCAGCCACACGTCCACCACGGTGCGCAGCGGCTGCGGGTGACCGACCGGGGCGACGCCGCCGATCACCTGGCCGGTGCTGGCCCGGACGAAGTCCGGGTCGGCCCGGCGCACCGGGCCGGCGCCGAGCAGCGCCGCCACCCGCCCGGTGTCCACCCGGTGCGCCCCGCTGGTCAGGATGAGCAGCGGGGCGCCATCGGCCCGGAACACCAGGCTGTTCGCGATCGCGCCCACGTCACAGCCGAGCTGGGCGGCGGCGCTGGCCGCGGTGGGTGCGGGCTCGGCCAGTTCGGTCACCTGGCCGGCCACGCCCAGGGCGTGCAGCGCCGCGGCGACCTTGACCGTGCTGGGATGCATCCCGCCAGGTTAGTGGCGGGCGTGCCCGCCCGAGAAACGCTTATCCGCGGGTGGCTCGTGCGCCAGCTGGCCCGAGGTGCGGAACAGGAATTCGGCGTAGGTGTCCGGCGGCTGCGCGCCGCCGTCCAGCAGGAACCGGTCCGGATTGAACCGCAGTTCGGCCATCCGGCGCTGAGCGCGATTGCACTCGGCGACGGTGGCCGCCACGGCCCGTGCCGCCCGGCGGACGGCCCCGGCCAGCTCATAAAACACGTGCCCGCCCCTCCGACGGGTGTCTGGTGACTTGCGGTCGTTGCGAGACATAGGACCAGCTTGCCTGGCCCGGCGGCTCGCCACCAGTGGCAGCGATGCCAGTTGACGGCAAGATCCTGCCAACGCATGATAGGGACCATGCTGCGCAACGTGGCCGTGGTCATCATGAACGGCTTTACCCCCTTTGAGCTGGGCGTTGTCTGCGAGGTCTTCGGCGTGGACCGGACCGATGACGGGCTGCCCAGGTACGACTTCGCGGTGGTTGGCGGGGAGCCAGGGCCGCTCGAATCGTCAACCGGCTTCACCGTGCAGCCGGACGCCGGCCTGGACCGGCTGGCCGCCGCCGACCTCGTGGTGGTGTCCGCGGTCGGCGACCGCCGGCTGTACCAGCCGGCTGGCCCGCAGTTCCCGGCAGCCATGATCGAGGCGGTGCGGGCCGCCGTGGCCCGCGGCACCCGGGTGCTGAGCGTGTGCAACGGCGCGTTCGCGCTCGGTGCGGCCGGACTGCTGGACGGGCGGCACTGCACTACGCACTGGCGGCACGCGGCCGAGCTGGCCAAGCGGTACCCGGAGGCCATGGTCAACCCGGATGTGCTGTACGTGGACGAGGGCCTGGTCATCACCAGCGCAGGCACCGCGGCCGGCATCGACGCGTGCCTGCACATCGTGCGCAAGGAGCAGGGCACCCGGGTGGCCAACGGGATCGCCCGGCGGATGGTCGTCCCGCCGCACCGGGACGGCGGCCAGGCCCAGTACGTGGACCAGCCGGTGGCCGTGCCGTCCTGCGACACGCTGGTTGAGGTCATCGGCTGGATGCAGCGGCATCTGAGCGAGCCGGTCACCATCCGCGAGCTGGCCGAGCGGGCGCACATGTCCGAGCGCACCTTCGCCCGCCGGTTCGTCCAGGAGACCGGGACCACCCCGCTGCGCTGGCTGACCGGCCAGCGCATCCTGCTCGCCCAGGAGCTGCTGGAGGAGACCGACGCGTCCATCGATCTGATCGCGGACCGGGCCGGCTTCGGCAACGCGGCTACGCTGCGGCATCACTTCCGCAGCTGGCGCGGCACCACTCCGCAGGCTTACCGGCGCGCGTTCTGCCCGGACGACCGCTCGCTGGACGGCGACGGGCGCACGCCGGACGGGGGGCGCTCGATGGGCCGTGGCGGGCGTGCGCCGGACCGCAGCCCGTCATTTGCCCTGGACGGCCGCCCGCTGTCCGTGCCGGATGGCTACTCGTCCTCGTCCAGCGGCCGGAACACGGTCGGGATGGCCGGGTAGCCGCGGGACAGCTGCGCCGCGTGCACCGGCAGTTCGGCCAGCGTGGCCTGGTGCCGCTCCCGGGCCGCCGCCAGCGGCTCCCGCCCGACGATCTCGCCGCCCCGTACCAGCTGCCGGAGCAGCGGCCGCGCCGGGCGGCCGGCCAGCGCGTCGTCGGCCCCGTTGGTGCTGATCACCTCGGCCACCGCGGTGCCGTCGCCGTCCAGCCGCCGGGCCGCCCACTTTCGGCCGCCGCGGCTGGGCTTGCCGACTGACCGTTTGGCCACCGGGCGCAGCTCCCCGTCCCCGTTGGCCTCCAGCGCCCGGGCCACCAGCTTGTAAACCAGTGCCGCGGTGGGTGCGCCGGACCCGGTGACCAGCGAGGTGCCCACCCCGTAGCCGTTCACCGGCGCGGCGGCCAGGGCGGCGATGGAGTACTCGTCCAGATCGCCGCTGAGCACGATCCGGGTCTGTTTCGCGCCCAGCTCGTCCAGCAGGGCGCGGACCCGCCCGGTGACCCGGGGCAGGTCCCCGCTGTCGATGCGCACCGCGCCCAGGCCGGGCCCGGCCAGCTCGATGGCGGTGCGCACCGCCTTCTCCACGTCGAACGTGTCCACCAGCAGCGTGGTCGCGCTGCCCAGCGCGGCCAGCTGGGCGGCGAACGCGTCCCGCTCGTTGTCGTGCACCAGGGTGAACGCGTGCGCGCTGGTGCCGCTGGTCGGGATGCCGTACTCCCGTCCGGCCTGCAGGTTCGAGGTGGTCGCGAACCCGGCGATGTAGGCGGCCCGGGCGCTGGCCAGCGCGGCCATCTCGTGGGTGCGCCGGGAGCCCATCTCGATGATCGGCCGTTCGTCGGCCGCGGACACCATCCGGGACGCCGCGGACGCGATCGCGGAGTCGTGGTTGAGGATGGACAGGGCCAGCGTCTCCAGCACGACGGCCTCGGCGAACGGGGCCTCCACGACCAGGATCGGCGAGCCGGGGAAGTAGCAGTCGCCTTCCCCATAGCCCCAGATATCCCCGGTGAACCGGTATGACTCCAGGTAGCGCAGCGCCCGCTCGTCCACGATCCCGCCGTCGCGCAGGAACTCGAGCTCTCCGGGGCCGAACGTGAACTGCTCCAGCGCGTCGAGGAACCGGCCGGTCCCGGCGACCACGCCGTACCGCCGCCCATGCGGCAGCGCCCGGGCGAATACCTCGAAGACGGCGCGCCATCCCGCGGCGCCGCTGCCCAGTGCGGCGGTCAGCATGGTCAGCTCGTAGCGGTCCGTGAGCAGGGCTGTGCTCGAGTTAGCCGTCACGAGCAGCAAGACTACGGATGCCCGAGCGCACCGGGTCAGCCGCCTTGGCCGCTACAGTCAGACACTAGGAGACAGCGACCATGCCGGGAGGTGAGCGCCGGTGAGCGTGGCACCAGCAGAGGTTGAGCGGCCCGAGGTGCGGGAGGAAGCCGTCCCCGACACACCCTGGGTCACCATCGTGTGGAACGACCCGGTCAACCTCATGTCCTACGTGACCTACGTGTTCCAGCAGGTATTTGGGTACCCGAAGCGCAAGGCAGAGAAGCTCATGCTCGACGTCCACCACAAGGGCAGGGCGGTGGTCTCGGCGGGCACCCGGGAGTCGATGGAGCGCGACGTGACCGTGCTGCACGGCTACGGCCTGTGGGCTACGGTCAGCCACGACAAGTGAGCGGACCGGACCCGGACAGCACGGGGGAAGCGGGCGACTTGATGGGCGGCTTCCGCGCACGGCGCAGGGGCGGGGTGACCGCCCGTTTCGCCGCGTCCCAGGCGAACATCATCCGGGCCCTGGTCAGCCAGGTCGAGGAGCTGGTGGCCGGCCCGGCGGGCGAGGACGGCGCTATACCAGGCGCGGCGCGCCCGGGTGGCGCCGTACCAGGCCCGCTCGACGACCTGGCCGCGCTGCTCGGCAACCCCGGCCCGGCCGCCCCGCCGGACGACCCGGTGCTGGCCCGGCTGCTGCCGGACGCGTACCGGGACGACACCGAGGCGGCGGGCGAATTCCGCCGGTTCACCGAGCAGGAGCTGCGCTCCGGCAAGCTGGCGGCGGCCCAGACCGTGCTGGACACGCTGCCCGAGGACGGCGGCCGGGTAGAGCTCACCGAAGAGGACGCGCAGGTCTGGCTGCGCGCGCTGAACGACGTCCGGCTGGCCCTCGGCGTGCGGCTGGAGATCACCGAGGACACCGCACAGCGCACCCAGGCTCTCGACCCGGCCGATCCCCGGTCGGCCTATCTGTGGGTCTACGACTGGCTCACCTACCTGCAGGAGACGCTGGTACGCGCGCTCTGGTAATACCCTCGCAGATATGCTGACGCTCCACCCCGCGCTGCGGGACAAGATCGTGTCGCACGCCCGCGCCGACCACCCGGACGAGGCATGCGGGGTGATCGCCGGCCCGGCCGGCACCGACCGCCCGGAGCGGTTCATCCCGATGCTGAACGCCGCGCGCTCGCCCACGTTCTACGAGTTCGACTCGATGGAGTTGCTGCGGGTCTGGCGGGAGATGGACGACCGGGACGAGGAGCCGGTGGTCATCTACCACTCGCATACCGCGACCGAGGCCTACCCGTCGCGGACCGACATCACGCTGGCCCAGGAGCCGGGCGCGCATTATGTGCTGGTGTCCACCCGGGACCCGGACGAGACCGAGTTCCGCTCCTTCCGCATCGTGGACGGGGTGGTGACCGAGGAGGAGGTCCGGATCACCGCCGACACCGCAGCCGGTGCGGCCGGGCCAGCCGTGGAATGATCCCCCGGGAGGCCGGTGTTGGCACCCCGTAGACGACCGCCCGATCCTGGAGAGTTCCACATGGCCATCGAAGTCCGCATTCCGACCATCCTGCGCACCTATACCGGCGGGGCCAAGGCGGTGGAGGGCTCAGGGACGACGCTGGAAGAGCTGTTCGGCGACCTGGACAGCCGCTACGGCGGGCTGCGCGAGCGGCTGCAGGACGAGTCCGGGCTCCGCCGGTTTGTCAACGTGTACCTGAACGACGAGGACGTCCGGTTCCTCGGCGGCCTGAAGACCCCGGTCAAGGACGGTGACACGGTGACCGTGCTGCCGGCCGTGGCGGGCGGGGCGCGCTGACCCAGCAGGTCTCCTGATGCGTTACGACTCGCTGCTCGACTCGCTCGGCGGTACCCCGCTGGTCGGGCTGCCGAGGCTGTCTCCGGGGCCGGACCAGCGGCTGTGGGCCAAGCTGGAGGACCGTAACCCGACCGGCTCGGTGAAGGACCGGGCGGCGTTCTTCATGATCGAGCAGGCGGAGAAGGACGGCCTGCTGGTGCCGGGGTCCACCATCCTGGAACCCACTTCGGGGAACACCGGGATTTCGCTGGCCATGGTGTCCAAGTTGCGTGGCTACCGGATGATTTGCGTGATGCCGGAGAACACCTCCGCGGAACGCCGCCAGATGCTGGAGATGTACGGCGCCCAGGTGATTTCCTCGCCGGCCGCGGGCGGGTCCAACGAGGCGGTCCGGGTGGCCAAGCGGCTGGCCGCGGAGCACCCCGACTGGGTCATGCTGTACCAGTACGGCAACGAGGCGAACAGCCGGGCGCACTACGAGACCACCGGCCCGGAGATCCTGGCCGACCTGCCCGGGATCACCCATTTTGTGGCTGGGCTGGGCACCACCGGGACGCTCATGGGCGTCGGGCGCTACCTGCGCGAGCACGTGCCGGGCGTGTCCATCGTGGCCGCCGAGCCGCGCTACGGCGAACTGGTCTACGGGCTGCGCAACATCGACGAGGGCTTCGTCCCGGAACTGTACGACGAGTCGGTGCTGACCACCCGGTTCTCCGTGTCGTCGGCGGACGCGCTGCGCCGGACCCGGGAGCTGCTGGACTTCGAAGGCATCTTCGCGGGCATCTCCGCGGGCGGCGCGCTGCACGCCGCGCTGGGCATGGCGGCCAAGGCCCAGGCGGCCGGGCAGCGGGCCGACATCGCGTTCGTGGTCGCCGACGGCGGCTGGAAATACCTGTCCACCGGCGCGTACTCCGGCACTCTGGAAGATGCCGAGGACCGTCTGGAAGGGCAGCTATGGGCGTAACGCCAGTACCCGCGCACTGTGCCCAGTCCGGTGCGCGGACTCGCCCGCGGTGAGCGTGTTCGACGAGGCCACCGCGGTCCGCCAGGTCGGGGAGGGGCGGTACGAGGTCAGGCCGGATGACCGGTTCGCCATCGCCGGGGCGGTCAACGGCGGGGTGCTGCTGGCCAGCATGCTTCGCGCGGTGCTGCACACCGCGCCGCATCCGTATCCGATCGCGACCAGCGCGCACTTCCTCCGCGCGCCGCGCCCGGAGCCCGCGCAGGCCGAGGTCAGCTGGCTGAAGCAGGGCAAGGTCGCGGCCACCGCCCGGGCCACCCTGGTGCAGGATGGCCGGCCGGTGCTGGAGACCACGGTAACCACCGGCGCGCTCGGCGATCCGGCCGACACCGTCGGGCTGTCCTGGACCGGCGAGCCGCCCTGGCTGCCGCCGATCGATGAGTGCCGGGGCGCGCGGGAAGCCCCGCACCGGGTGTTCAGCGGTTACGCCAAGCAAGTGGACCTCCGGCTGGACCCGGCCACCGCGGGCTGGACGCGCGGCCAGCCGGCCGGCGTGCCGGAGATGCGCGGCTACTTCCAGCTGGCCGAGGAACGGAACCCGGACGCCCTGCTGCTGGCCCTGGCTGTGGACTCGCTGCCGCCGGTGGTGTTCGGCCTCGAGGTGGTCGGCTGGTCCCCGACGGTCGAGCTGACCTGGTACATGCGAGCGGTGCCGGCCCCCGGGCCGCTACGCGTCGCGGCCCGCTGCCGGCACGTCAGCGGCGGCTGGTTCGACGAGGAAGCCGAGGTCTGGGACAGCGCCGGCCACCTGGTCGCGCAGAGCCGCCAGATCGCCCTGGTCGGCCGGGGCCAGTCCGGGCGTCGCTAGGGCGCTGGCCCGTCCGGGCCGCGTACTCTTGATCATCGTGCGCCTCACCGTGGTCGGCTGCTCCGGTTCCATCCCCGGGCCTGATAGCCCGGCGTCCTGCTACCTGCTCGAGGAAGAGGGCTTCCGGCTGCTGCTCGACCTGGGCAGTGGCGCGCTCGGCCCGGTGCAGCGGCACCTGCCGCTGACCGGCATCGACGCGATCTGCCTCAGCCACCTGCATGCCGACCACTGCCTGGACCTGTGCCCGCTCTGGGTGGCCCAGATCTACGCGCCGGACGGCCCGCGGCCGCGCATCCCGGTGGCTGGCCCGGAGGGCACCCCGGAGCGGCTGGCCCGGGCCTACGGCTTCACCGAGGAGCCCGGCATGACCGGGGCGTTCGAGTTCGGCACGCTGCAGCCGGGGACCCGGCAGATCGGCCCGTTCG
This sequence comes from uncultured Actinomycetes bacterium, assembly GCA_963814645.1. Taxonomy (GTDB): domain Bacteria; phylum Actinomycetota; class Actinomycetes; order Streptosporangiales; family Streptosporangiaceae; genus RYN-230. Next base: position 488,011 of record CAWFDX010000004.1, read on the forward strand.
AGATCACCCTGGCCCGGATGAACCACCCGGTGGAGACGTACGGCTTCCGGGTCGCGGCCCGCGGCCGGGTCATCGCCTACTCGGCCGACACCGGGCCGACGGATGCCCTGGTCGGCCTGGCCCAGGACGCCGACCTGCTGCTCTGCGAAGCGACGTTCCTGGACGAACCGGGACAGTCGGCCAACCTACATATGTCGGGTAAGCAGGCGGGCGAGCATGCGGCGCGGGCCGGGGTGGGCCAGCTCGTGCTCACCCACCTGGCGCCGTGGCACGACCGGCAGCGCAGCCAGGCCGAGGCGGCGGCGGTGTACCCCGGCCCGCTCGCGCTGGCCACCTCCGGGCTGGTCGTCGACCTGGGCTGAGCCCGCCCGCGGGCGCTTAGGATGCTCAACCATGCGGGTACTCGTGACCGGCGGTGCCGGGTTCATCGGCTCACATCTCACCGACGGGTTCCTGGCCCGGGGCGATGAGGTCGCCGTGGCCGATGACCTGTCGACGGGCCGCGCGGGCCGCCTGGACGGCCAGGTCCCGCTGCACAAGGTGAGCATCGCCGACGCGGCCGCGTTCACCGCGCTCGTCCGGCAGGTCCAGCCCGAGCTGATCTGCCACCTGGCCGCGCAGATCGACGTCCGGTCCTCGGTGAACGCCCCGGCCGAGGACGCCGGGGTCAACGTGGTCGGCACGGTCAACGTGCTGGAGGCGGCCCGGGCCACCGGGGCCCGGGTGCTGTTCGCCTCCTCCGGCGGCGCCGTCTACGGCCGGGATGCCCCGATCCCGTCCCGGGAGGACGTGCTGGCCTTGCCCGAGTCGCCGTGTGGCATCGCCAAGCTGTGCGCCGAGCAGTACATCGGGCTGTACAACCGGCTGCACGGCACCCGGCACTCGATTCTCCGGCTGGCCAATGTGTACGGGCCGCGGCAGGACCCGGGCGGCCAGGCCGGGGTCATCCCGATCTTCTGCGGCTGCGTGCTAGCCGGGCAGGACGTGCCGATCTACGGCGATGGCACGCAGACCCGGGACTACGTGTACGTCGGTGACATGGTCAGCGCGTTCCTGGCCGCCGCGGACGCGGGCCGCCCCGGGACGTGGAACATCGGCACCGGGGTGGAGATCAGCGTGCTGGACATCGTGGCCATCATCGGGCAGGTGGCCGGCCGCCCGGTGGCGCCGCGGTTCGGCCAGCCCCGCCCGGGTGAGCTGCTGCGCAGCGCGCTCGCGGTCGGCCGGGTGGGCCGGGACCTGGGCTGGCGGGCGCAGACCCAGCTGGCCGCGGGCATCGGCGCGGTGTACCACTGGATCGAGTCCGGCACCCCCGACCGAGTTGGCTACTGAGCTGCCAGTAATCGGCGCACAACCGGGTTGACTGTCCGCTCAGGCTACGCTGTCCCTCATGTCCCGACCCGATGGGCGCAGCAATGCCTCGCTGCGCGAGATACGGATGACCCGCGGCTGGCTGGAGCACGCGGAAGGCTCGGTGCTGGTTGAGTTCGGCGGCACCCGGGTGCTCTGCGCGGCCAGCGCGACCGAGGATGTGCCGCGCTGGCGGCGTGGCAGCGGCCTGGGCTGGGTGACGGCCGAGTACGCGATGCTGCCCCGGGCGACCAACACGCGCGGCGACCGGGAGTCGGTGAAGGGCCGGATCGGCGGCCGGACGCACGAGATCTCCCGGCTGATCGGCCGTTCCCTGCGGGCCTGTGTGGACGCCAAGGCGCTGGGCGAGAACTCCATCGTGATCGACTGTGACGTGCTGCAGGCCGACGGCGGCACCCGGACCGCGGCCATCACTGGCGGGTTCGTGGCGCTGGCCGACGCGGTGGCCTGGCTGCGCTCGCGCAAGCGGCTCAAGGGTGACCCGCTGGTCGGGTCGGTGGCCGCGGTCAGCGTGGGCATCGTGGACTCACAGCCCCGGCTGGACCTGTGCTACGAGGAGGACTCGGCCGCGCAGACCGACATGAACGTGGTGTGCACCGGCGACGGCGGGTTCGTGGAGATCCAGGGCACCGCCGAGCGGGAGCCGTTCAGCCGTGAGCTGCTCACCGAACTGCTTGACCTGGGCGTGGCCGGGTGCGCCGAGCTGACCCGGATCCAGCGGGAAGCGCTCGGCTGGTGACCAGCCGGCTGGTCCTGGCCACCCGGAACCCGGCCAAGCTGGCCGAGCTGCGCCGGATCCTCGAAGCCGGGCGGGTCCCGGTCGGGGTCGGTGACCTGGGGGAGTACCCCGGGATGCCCGAGGTGGCCGAGACCGGCCTCACGTTCGAAGAGAATGCGCTGCTCAAAGCGCGGGCGGTGGCCGCGTTCACCGGGCTGCCCGCGGTGGCCGACGACTCCGGCCTGTGTGTCGACGCGCTGAACGGGATGCCCGGCGTGCTGTCCGCCCGCTGGTCCGGAAAGCACGGCGACGACGAGGCCAACCTGTGGCTGGTGCTGGGCCAGATGTCCGATGTGCCGCCCGGCCGCCGCGGCGCGCGCTTCACCTGTGCCGCCGCGCTCGTCCTGCCGTCCGGCGCCGAGCAGGTCACCGAGGGAGTGCTGGAAGGGTCGCTGACCCGGGAGCCGCGCGGCAGCAACGGCTTCGGCTATGACCCGATCTTCGTCCCGGCCGGCCGGGAGCTCACCACAGCCCAGCTCAGCGCCGAGGAGAAGGACAAGATCAGCCACCGGGGCCGGGCGCTGCGCGCGCTGGCTCCGGTCATCGCGGCGCTGCTCAGCTAGCCCGGGTACGCGCAGCGGGCTGCCCGGTAACCCGGGCAGCCCGCTGCGTCAGGCCGTGTCGCTCAACTCACCAGTGCGTCGGCATGCTGCTCGGCGCCGCGCTGGCCCCAGGGGTGGCGCCGGTGGGCGGCACCGTGCTGGCCGGGGTCGGCGTCACCGCGGTGGCCGGGTTGGCGGGAGCGGTAGCGGCCATCGTCGGGGTCGGCGTGGCCGTCACGGCACCCGTGCCGGGCAGCACGAAGACGATCGTGCTGGACGGCATCGCGATGTGCATCGGCTGGTTGAACGAGTTCAGCGTCAGCGTGATGGTGAACGTGGTGCCGTTCACGGTGTCGATCAGCACCAGCTTGCGCACCATGTGCGAGGAGTCCAGGAAGACCCGGAACCGGGTCATGGACAGGCCGCTGTTCATCCAGGACTGCACGGTCGGCTGCATGTTCGAGGACAGGTGGCTGAGGATGTCGGCCAGCACGTAATGGCCGCCGTACTCACGCATCCGGGAGCCGTCCATCCGCGAGAAGCCCATGAAGCGCATGTTCGACCCGTACGGGAGCAGTTGGGTCTGCATGACCGGGCTGCTGCCCTCTAGGAGCGCCAGCAACGGGCCGAGGTTCAGCCCCGAGTTGCTGCTCATGCTGGACATCGAGCCCTCGATCCACCGGTGGTGGTAGGCGCTCAGGAACAGCGGGCTGCGCATGTAGGCCATGCCGTCGCTCAGGATGATCTTCACGTTGCCGAGCTGGCCGGCGTTGGCCACGATGGAGATCGTCGGCGAGCTGGGGGTGGTGGCCACCTCGTTCATCGTGCCGAACAGGTTGGCGTTGGTCGTGCCGGTCGCGGTGATCTGCACGCTCGCCGAGAACGTGTTCACCTGCTGGGTCTGCTGCGCGGCCAGCGTCAGCATCTGGCCTACCGACGACGAGGACGCCGTCGTGCCCAGGCTAGAGCCGCTTCCGGACGAGGTGCTGAAGCTGCTGGGCTTGCATCCGGCAATAGTCACTGCTGCCGCCACCGCCACGGCCGCGAAGCCGAGCGGGCGAGCGACCTTCAACTGCGGGAACACGCCTGGTCCTCCTATGGGTTGGCGATTGCTGATCTCTCGCAATCCCCCGCCACCCGTCCGGGACTCTACGTTCGCGTTGCGGTGATCAGGCCATCGGTCCGCTCTCGGTAAGGGGGACGTAACATCCGTTCACATCCGGCAAGCGCGGCCGGTAACGTGGGTTCGGCTTATCCGGAGGGAGCATCGTGACCGACCAGAAACTGGCGCCCGGAGATGTGGCGCCGGACTTTTCCCTGTCCGACGCGGACGGCCAGACAGTAACCCTGTCCGGGCTGCGCGGGCAGCGGGTGATCGTGTACTTTTACCCGGCTGCGATGACCCCCGGCTGCACCAAAGAAGCATGCGATTTCCGGGATAATCTTGGCGTGCTGGCTGGCGCCGGGCTGACCGTGCTCGGCATTTCCCCGGATAGCCCGCAAAAGCTGGCTAAGTTCCGGGACAGGGAATCGCTGAATTTCACCTTGCTCGCCGATCCCGACCGCGAAGTGCTGCGCGCTTACGGCGCCTATGGTGAGAAGATGAACTACGGCAAGAAAACGGTCGGCGTGATCCGCTCCACGTTCGTGATCGGCGCGGATGGCCGCGTCGAGCGGGCGTATTACAACGTCCGGGCGACCGGGCATGTTGAGCGGCTGCGCAAGGACCTGGCCGCCTGATTCGCGGGGCCGTAGCCCAACGGCAGAGGCACAGGACTTAGGATCCTGCAAGTATGGGTTCAAATCCCATCGGCCCCACAAATACTGACGGCCCGGCGACCGCGACGCTGGCCGACAACCACGTTCATTCGCAGTGGTCGTATGACACCGGCCCGCAGGCGTCCATGGCCGCGGCCTGCGCCCGCGCGGTGGAGCTCGGGCTGCCCTCGGTGGCGTTCACCGAGCACCTGGATTTCGCCGAGCCCGGGCCGGCTGACCCGCTCGCCGTGGCCGGCCTGAAGCGTCACGACGCGGGCGGGATCCGGCCGCTGGACGTGCCCGGCTACCTCGCCGCACTGGCCGATTGCCGGGACCGGTTCCCGGCGCTGCGCATCCTGTCCGGGGCGGAGGCGGGGGAGCCGCACCTGTTCGCGGCCAGCGCCGCCGCCACCCTAGGGTCGGGCCGGTTCGACCGGGTGCTCGGCTCGGTGCACGGCGTGCGCACCGGCGGCCAGCTGGTGTATTCCGGATGGCTGCTCCGCCAGGATCCGGCGGCCGAGGTGATGCGCCGGTACTTCGCCGAGGTGGTCGCCATGATCGAGGGCAGCGGCCTGTTCGAGGTGCTGGCCCATCTGGACTTCCCGCGCCGGTACTGGCCCGCGTCGGCGGGCGAGTACACCGAGTCCGCGTTCGAGGAGGAGTACCGCGCGGTGCTCCGCGCGCTGGCCACCTCGGGCCGGGTGCTGGAAATCAACACGGCCAGCCCGCTGCTCTCGGTTAGCGTGCTGCGCTGGTGGGCCGAGGAAGGCGGCGCCGCGGTGTCCTTCGGCAGCGACGCCCACCTGCCCTGGCATGTCGGCGCCCGGTTCCAGCAGGCGTCCGCGATCGCCGCCACGGCGGGCTTCAGGCCCGGCCGGGACCCGTCCGGTTTCTGGCGCCGTTAGCCCGCCGCCAGGTCGGCGACGATGCGGGCCACCTCCCCGGGCGGCAGGGCCAGGGTCATGTCGCCCACCGACATCTCGACCCGCTGGGTCCGCGGGTCCGCCGTGCTGGCTGACTCGGGCCAGGTCCAGATGCCCTGGTCCTTGGCCAGCCGGACGGCCGCGGCGCGGAAGCCGGCCGCGCTGGTGCTCAGCAGCAGGTGCATCATCGGGGTCTGCGGCGGGTCCGGGACCACCTGGACCCCCGGCACGCCGTGCAGCGCGTCCGCGATGGCCCGAGCGTGGGCCAGGTACCGCGGCATCAGCGGCAGCCGCCGGTCCAGGCAGGTCAGCGCGGAGGCGGCGTTGGGCCACAGCCCGAACAGCGTGCCGCCCATCCGGTGCCGCCACTCGCGGACCTGGCCGATGACGTCGTCCGGGCCGGCCACGCAGCAGCCCGGCAGCGCGCCGAGACCCTTGTAGAACGACACGTACACGGTGTCGAACAGCCCGGCGATGTCGGCGGGCGGCCGCCCGTATCCGGCCGCCGATTCCCACAGCCGGGCCCCGTCCAGGTGAGCGGCGGCGCCCTGCTCGCGGGCCCAGCTCAGCTGCGCTGTCAGGTCGTCCCAGGGCGGCTGCTGGCCGCCCAGGTCACGCTGCGGCAGTTCGAGCACCAGCGCCGCGGGCGGCTCGGCCACCGCGGCCAGGTCCGCGACGCTGAGCAGCCGGTGCCGGTCGCCGGCCGGGTGGCCGGTGAGCTGATGCAGCCGCTGGTAGCCGCGGCCTTCGTGCACGTCGATGTGACAGCACGGGTGGAACAGCACGGTGCGGCGCCGCCGCTGATCGGCGTGCACCCGGAGCACCGCCTGCTGGGCCATGGTGCCGCTGGGCAGGAACACCGCGGCCGGCTTGCCGAGCAGCGCCGCGATCCGGCCTTCCAGGTCGGCCACCACCCCGCCGTCGCCGTAGCGGTCCGGGACGGTGTCGGCGGGCACCGTGGCCAGCAGGTCGGCCACCCGGACCGGCCCGTGGTAGTGCAGGAACCGGGTGCACTGGTCGCGCAGGGCGGTGAGTTCCGCCGGGCTCTGTTCTTCACCACGGGGGTCTTGGTCAGTAGGCATACCGTCATTCTGGTACTGCTGGGGGATGACCAATCCCGCGCAAGACGCCCTGGCGGCCGCAGGCATCCGGTACCGGCTGATCAGCCACGGTCCGGTGGGCAGCCTGGCCGAGGCGGCGCAGGCGCGTGGCGTGCCGCCCGCCGACGTGGTGAAGACCCTGGTGGTCCGGCGCGGGCCGGATGACTTCCTGTTCGTGCTGGTGCCCGGCGACCGGTCCATCTCGTGGCCCAAGCTGCGCGCGCAGCTTGGCGTCAGCCGGCTGTCCATGCCGGACGCGGCCACCGCGCAGCAGGCCACCGGATATCAGCGCGGCACCATCACCCCGTTCGGGTCGGCGCATGCCTGGCCGGTGCTGGCCGACGAGCGGATCAGCGGCCGGGAGATCACCTTGGGCGCGGGCCAGCCGGGCCTGGCCGTGGCGCTGGACGCGGACGAGGCGGTGCGCGCGCTGGGCGGCACCATGGCGGACCTGAGCGACCCCGAGCCGGCCCGCTGAGCAGCCCGGGCTGGCGAGCTCAGAGCAGGTCGGTCTCGGTGATGCCGGGGCCCTGGCCGTCCCGGATGAACCATTCGGTGCCGAACGCGACCCGGAACTGCTCGTCCGGCATGGCCAGGAAGAACGACTGGTCGCTGATCTGGCTGGCGTGTGCCCGCATCGCGCGCCGTTTGGCGTCCAGGTATGGCGTGACGTCCACCGCGGCGGTGATCACCGACTCCGGCAGGCCGAACGTGTCCGGGTCCCGTTCCGGGAACTCGACCCCATTCGCCGCGTCCTGCGCCGCGAACTGCCGGATGGTCCGCTCGATGTGGTCCCGGTTGATCGTGCTCTGGTAGACCCGGGGTGTGCCGGCCAGCTCGGCTGCCCGCAGGCCCACCCGGTGCACCTGGATGTGATCCGGGTGCCCGTACCCGCCGTTGGCGTCATAGCAGGTCAGCACGTCGGCCTGCTCCGCGCGGAGCAGATCCGCCAGCCGCTGCGCGGCTTCATCGACCGGGGTGGTCCAGAACGACCCGGGCTGGTCGTTGGCCGGGGTGCCCATCATCCCGGAGTCGTGATAGCCGAGGAACTCGACGCGCTGCACACCCAGGATGTCCGCGGACGCCTGGGTCTCGGCCACCCGGCGCTGCCACAGTTGCTCGCCGTCGGCCAGCAGCCCCTCAGGGATCTCGCCCTGCTCGCCCCGGGTGGCGACGACCAGCACGACCCGGTGCCCGGCGTTGGCCGCCTTGCGGATTACCCCGCCGCAGGCGATGCACTCGTCGTCCGGGTGGGCGTGGAAGGAAACCAGCGTGGCCATGCCCGCGACGCTACCGGACTGGCGCTACTGAACGGTGCTACTGAATGGTGCTACTGGATCGGCGCTGACCAGGCGTCCAGCTGGGCGGGCAGGTCAGCCAGCCGGGTGATCACCGCGTCCGGCACGGCGCTGTCATAGGCCGGCACCGCGCTGTGCGGGATGAGCACCGCGCGCATCCCGGCGCGCTGCGCGCCGTGCACGTCGTCGTAGGGCCGGTCGCCGACGAACACGCAACTGGCCGGGTCCGTCTCGCCGACCGCGGCCATCGCCGCGCGGAACGCCTCCGGGTGCGGCTTGGCCCACGGGATCTCGCTGCTGTACACCGCGCCGTCGAACAGGTGCAGCACGCCATCCCGGCGGAACACCCGCTCGTGCGCGCTGCGCGGCCACATCGTGTTGGACAGCACCCCGGCCTTGATGCCCCGGGCGCGCAACTCGCCGAGCACCGGGATCACGTCCGGGTCGGTGAACGTGTGCGGGTCCCAGGCGGTGAAGTACGCGTCCAGGAAAGCGTCGGTCGGTGTCACCCCGGCCCGCTCGAACACGTCGGCCAGCGTGGCGCTGTGCTGCGCCTCGTCGCTGACCTGCCACAGAGCCAGCTCGGCGGCCAGGATGGCCGCGGCCACCTCGTCACCGCGGCCGGGGAAATGCGGCGCGCACACCTGGCGCCAGACGGCGTCCTGATCCACCGAGTGCCAGGGAGTGAGCGTGCCGCCCCAGTCGAAGATCACCGCGCGGATAGCCACGTTCGCATGCTATGCGAGCGGCGGGCCGCCGTCGCGCCAGTAACCGCAGGCCGGCCGTCCGCCCGGCGGCGGCCATAACCCTCTTACCGGCCCTCCGCCCGCCCAGCTCCGTTGGCCCAAGATTTGGCTTCCGTTTCTTTTTCCTCAACCCGGGAATTCGGCCCTTGTCCCTAGGGTCACCCGCAGGGCTGCCCGGCGTTCACCCGGGCGGGGAAGAGGGAGGATCGATGCCACACCACCCAGGCCGACGGAGGCTGGCTGTGCGCGCCGCCGCTGTCACTGGATGCGCCTCGTTGCTGAGTGTCTTCGCGCTGGCGGGCGCCGCGCCCGGGGTCGCGGCCACTGCGCAGCCAGCGACCACTGCGCAGCCATTAGCCCGGGCCAGCCAGCGCGGCAGCGCCGGGAATGGCTGCCATCTGGGCAACGGAATACAGCATGTGGTCGAGATCGGCTTCGACAATGTGCACTTCTTCCGGGACAACCCCAACGTGCCGTCCGACCTCCAGCTGATGCCGAACCTGCTCAATTTCATCGAGGGCAATGGCACGCTGCTGTCCAACAACCACACCCCGCTCATCGCGCATACCGCCGATGACCTGCTGACCACGTTCACCGGCCTGTACGGCGACCGGGCCGGCATGCCGGTCAGCAACGATTACCAGACGTACAACCCGGACGGGACGACCGACCCGGCCAGCTCGTTCGCCTACTGGACCGACCCGGTCTACGACACCGCGGCCACGCCGGCCGCTGGGCACGACACCAACCCGTCCCTGGTCTACTCGGCCACCCCGCCGGCCACCACGAACCCGGCGCCGAAGCCGGACAGCATCACGCCCGCGCCGTGGGTGCCGTTCACCCGGGCCGGCTGCAACGTCGGCGACGTGTCCACGGTGGACCAGGAGCTGGAGAACACCTCGGTGGACATCCCGAAGGTGTTCGGCGCCAACTCGCCGGAAGAGCAGCAGCTGGTCAACGACCCGGACTCGTACAAGGACGCGGAGACCGCGGACTATGTCGGCCTGGCCGTGCACTGCGCCAAAGGCAACACGTTCTGCGGCAACGCCGAGGCGGTCAAGTACGGCCAGACCACCCCGAGCCACACCGCCGTGCCCGACGTGCTGCCTAACGAACCGGGCGGTTACACCGGCTACCAGGCCCTGTTCGGCCACCGGTACATCGCGCCACAGCTCGGCGCGGGTACCGCGAACCTGACCGAGAACGGCTACCAGGTGACCAACGCGGCCGGCAACCTGGTCGACCTGAACGGGAACCAGATCAACGGCGCCTACCTGACCAATCACCCCGGGTTCCCCGGCTTCAGCACGATCAACGCCTCGCAGACCCTGGCCTACATGGCGGACATGCTGGAAAGCGGCGTCCCGGTGGTCAACGGGTACATCTCGGACCTGCACGGGAACGAGGACATCCCCGGCCTGTCCGCGTGCACCAGCGCGCCGGACGCGCTGGGCAGCGGCAGCGCCTGCTACATCGAGCAGGCGCAGTACTACAACCAGGCCTTCGGCACCTTCTTCAAGCGGCTCGCCGCGGCCGGGATCACGCCGAAGAACACGCTGTTCATCTTCAGCTCGGACGAGGGTGACCACGAGGCCGGGGCCAACGTCGGCCGGGCCATCCAGCCCACGCCGGCCAGCTGCGACGGCGCCACGGTCAGCGGCGACACGGTGACCCCGGACGTGGAGTGCAGCTACCCGGCCGGCTCGTTCGGCGAACTGGACGCCAACGTCACCGGGCTGCTGGCCACCCAGGAGCACAACACGGTCCCGTTCAGCCTGGAAGCCGACACGGCGCCGGAGTTCTACGTGACCGGCGATCCGGGGCCGGACAGTTCCCCGGTGCGCACCCTGGAACACGACGTCGCGAACATCACCGCGGCCAACCCGTACACCGGGACCACCCAGAAGATCGACAACTACATCGCCGACCCGGCCGAAGAGGCCATCCTGCACATGGTGAACGCCGATCCGGCCCGGACACCGTCGTTCGCCATGTTCGCCAAGCCCGACTACTACCTGTACAGCGGCTCGGCCACGTGCAGCGGGTCGTGCGTGCAGCAGGAGACCGGCTACGCCTGGGACCACGGCGACTACGCCGCAGAGATCAACACCAACTACGTCGGCTTCGTCGGCCCCGGCGTCAGGCACCTCGGGCTGGACGGGCCGACCGCCAGCCAGGGCCCGAGCTCGGCCGGTGCCAACAGCGGCCAGATCGAGGTGTCCGACCAGCACCTGCCCGGGCCGTGGGTGGACGAGACCGACATCCGCCCGACGCTGATGTACCTGACCGGGCTGCGCGACGACTACGAGCACGATGGCCGGGTGATCACCCAGATCCTGGCCAGCCCGAACCGGGCGCTCAGCGACCCGGCGGTGACCGCCCTCGGGGAGTGCTACAAGCAGCTCAACTCCAGCGTGGGCCAGTTCGGCGCGGCCACCCTGGTGGCGTCGACCAACGCGGTGGGCAGCAGCAGCCCCGGTGATGCCACCTACATCCACATCAACCAGGCGCTGACCGGGCTGGACAAGGTCCGCGACGCGCTGGCCCTGCGGATCAAGGGCGAACTGGAGGCGGCCGCGTTCAGCGACACCCCGGTGCCCGGCGCGGGCGTCCAGATCGCCGCCTGCCACGCCATCATCGCCTCAGCCCAGCACCTAGCCGCCACCAGCTAACCGCACCAGCGGGTCCTGACCGCGTGAATGAAGCAGTCACGCGGTCAGGACCGCCTGGTTGAAACGTCCATGTGGCTGCTCGAGGGTCAGTCGCCCTTGACGTTGACGATCTGGCGCAGCGTGTGCCGCACCTCAACCAGGTCGGCGGCGTCGCGCATGACAACCTCCACGTCCTTGTAGGCAGCCGGGATCTCGTCCAGGAAGGCGCTGGTCCGCCGCCACTCGATGCCCTGCATGGCGGCGTCGAGTTCGGCCCGGCTGAACGCCTTGCGCGCGGCGTTCCGGCTGTACTCGCGGCCCGCGCCGTGCGGCGAGGAGTTCAGCGAGAGCCGGTTGCCCTTCCCGGTCACCACATAGGACCGGGTGCCCATCGAGCCCGGGATGAGCCCGGGCTTTCCGGCGGACGCGTCGATGGCGCCCTTACGCGACAGCCACACCTCCTTGCCGAAGTGCTTTTCCCGCTCGGTGTAGTTGTGGTGCGTGTTCACCGTCTCGCTGGCCTCGACCGGCTGCCCCAGCCAATCCGACAGGCAGCCGGTGACCCGGTCCATCATCTCGGCCCGGTTGAGCAGCGCGAAGTGCTGGGCCCAGCGCAGGTCGCGCAGGTAGGCCGCGAACTCGTCGGTGTCCTCGACCAGGTAGGCCAGGTCTGGGTCGGCCAGCGGGATCCACCATTTCTTCGCCAGCTCCTGGGCCACCTTGATGTGCTTGGTCGTCAGCCGGTTCCCGACCCCACGCGACCCGGAATGCAGGAACAGCCAGACCCGCTCCTCTTCATCCAGGCTGACCTCGATGAAGTGATTGCCCGAGCCGAGGCTGCCCAGCTGCAGCCGCCAGTTCGGGCTGGCCTGCTCGGCGCTGTCCGCAGCGTCCAGCTGCTCCAGTTCCGTGATCCGGTCCGCGGTGTGCCCGCCGTGAATGGCGGTGTTGTACTGCCCAGCCGACAGCGGAATGACGCTCTCGATCGACTCGCGCAATGCGCGCAGTTCACCGCGCTCGCGCATATCCTCCGCGGTGAACTGGCTTCGTACCGCCATCATTCCGCAGCCGGCGTCAACCCCAACCGCGGCCGGAACTATCGCGCCGAGAGTCGGAATTACTGACCCCACGGTCGCGCCTTTGCCCAGGTGAGCATCGCTCATCAGGGCCACCCACGGGTGAATGAACGGCAGCTGGGATGTCCGCAGTGCCTGCTCGCGGGTTGCATCGTCGAGGATTGACGCCCAGTTCATCAGCTTCTTGCTGAGCCGTTCCACGGCTGAACTCCCATTTCGCCCCGATAGGAGATACCAGGGTAAGGCCGCGCGTGGTTCTCGCGCATCAGAATTATTGCGGTAAATGCCGGGCTATTCGGTGGCGGACCAGGCGAGGGGGAGGGAGTCGACGCCGTAGATGCCCTCGACGTTGCCGAGCTGGACCGGGCCGGCCGGGCGCAGGTCCGGCATCCGGGCGGGCAGGAACGTGAGCGCTTCCTCCAGTTCGGCCCGGGCCAGGTTGGAGCCCAGGCAGAAGTGCGGGCCCGCGCCGAACGTGAGCAGCCGGTCGGCCGCGTCCCGGCCGATGTCGAACTCGTCGCCGCCCGCCAGGTCGCGGTTGGCCCGCTCGGCGCAGATGGCCACGATCGAGCCGGCCGGGAAGGTCGCCCCGCGGTGCTCGACCGGCTCCAGGCAGATCCGCGCGGTGAACGGGGTGATCGGCTCGAACCGGAGCACCTCATTCAGCGCCGCGGGCACCAGCCCGGGGTCGCGGGCCAGCGCGGCCCACTGCTCCGGGTGGCTGGCGAACAGCCGCAACGCGTGCGACAGCTGGGCCTGGGTGGTGTCCACCCCGCCGGCCACCACGTCGAGCACCAGGTTGACGCACTCGGCGTGGGACAGCCGGTCGCCCTCAGCCTCGGCCGTCAGCAGCGCGCTGATCAGGTCGCCGGACGGCTCGCTGCGCCGCTTCTCCAGCAGCGCCTCGACGTAGTCGTACAGCTCTTGGACGGCCCGCTCGATCCGGATCCGGTCCGGCTCGCTGCCCAGTGCCCGGATGTCGAACTGCCGCTGCACCCAGCTGGACCACTCGTGCAGCTGGGGCGCGTCCTCAGCCGGGGCGCCGAGCACGGCCGCGATGGTCAGCGAGGGATACGGCTTGGCGAACGCGGCCACGAACTCGCAGTCCGCCGAGCCGTCCAGGTCCCGCCACAGCCCGGCCAGGAAGCCGCGCATGGCCGGCCGCCACCGGTCCGCGGCCCGGGGTGTGAACGCCGGGCTGACCAGACCGCGCAGCCGGCGGTGCCGGTCCCCGGTCTGGTTCAGGATGTTGGCGTCGATCATCTCGCGCAGCCGGCCGCTGGTGATCCCGAACAGGTCGGCGATCTCCCGGCCGGGGAACGCGGTCTGCCGGGCGCGCAGGAAGAACTCGCCCGACTCCCGGTCCAGCACCACGTAGCTCAGCGGGGACCGGGCCAGCCAGCCCTGCTCACGGACCGCGGCCAGCCGCTGGTGGTACACCTCGCCGGTCAGCCCGGGCTCGGTGTAGTCGAACACCGGCAGTTCGAGATCGTCTACCACGGGGGACGGCATGGCTGGTCCTTTCCGCCGACTGCCCCGACCCTACGCCGCTGGGCTACTCGCCGGTAGCCACCAGCCGGTGGACACCAGTGGGGCAGGTGGGGACAATTGCGACACCCGGGCGGGGCAGGCGTGCGCCCGGCGACCGTGCCTGGTTGACTTACCAGCAACGGATCCGTGCCGAGAAGGGATACCAGCAATGGCCGAGCCAAATGGCACGGTCGCGGTTCGCGACCCGGATGCGCTGCTCAAGGAGATCGAGGCGACCCGGGAGAACCTGGCGCGCACCATCGACGCGCTGACCGAACGGGCCAGCCCGGCCAACATCGCCCGCCGGGCCATGGACCGCGCCCGGGAGCAGCTGGACCGCCCGGAAGTGCGGATGTATGGCGGCATCGCGGCCGCGGTGGTGGCCGTCGGCGGCATCGCTTACCTGGTCCGCCGCCGGTTCCGCTGAACCCAACCCGTTAGCCGAACGCCTGTCCCTCGCCGCGGTACGTCGGCACGGTGGCGGTGACCGCGGTGCCGTCGACCAGGTGCAGCTCGTTGAACCGCTCGCACAGCTCACCGGCTTTGGCGTGCCGGAACCAGACCCGGTCACCGATACGCAGCCCGTCGGCGCCTGGGCCAAGCAGCGGGGTCTGCACCTCGCCCGCGCCTTCCTGGCTGTCCAGCCGCAGCCCGGTGGGCAGGAACGGGCGGGGCAGCCGGCTGGGCTGGGCCGGGCCGGACGCGACGAACCCGCCGCTGAACGCGGTGACCGCGCCCCGCCCGGGCCGGCGCACCACGGGCAGCGCGAACAGCGCGGCCGGGCGGCCGGAGAACGCCCGGTAGCTGTCGAACAGGGTGGGCTGGTACAGCCCGGAGCCCGCGCCGATCTCAGTGACGGATGGCTCGGCCGCGGTCCCGCCGATCGATCCGGTGCCGCCCCCGTTGACGAAGCGCAGTGGGGTCACCGCGCGTACCGCGCTGACGATGGCCGCGCGGCGCACCTTCAGTTCGGCCGCGGACCGGCGCTGCATCAGGTGCACGGCCAGGCCGTACAGCGGCCGCCCGGACGGCTTGTCGCCCACCCCGGCGATCTGCGCCTCGTAGGCCATCAGGCCGGTGAGCCGCAGCGCGGGCCGCGCCGCGATGTCCCGGGCCAGCGCGGTCGCATCGGCCGCGGTGCGCACCGGGGAGCGGCGGGCGCCCGCCCGGAGCACCCCGCCCAGGCCGTGGTACGACGTGTCGATGTCCATGCACACCTGCACCGGGGCGGGGCCGGGCACGGTCGCGACCGCCTTCTCGATCAGGTCCAGGTGGTCCGGGCTGTCCACCATCAGGGTGATCGCGCTGGCCGCCGCCGGGTAACTGACCAGCCGGGCCAGCGCGGCCCGGTCGGTCGTCGGGTAGGCGACCACGATGTCGTCGGTCACGCCCTGATCGGCCAGCCAGAGCGCCTCGGGCAGGCTGAAGGCCAGGATCCCGTGGAACCCGTCCAGCGCCAGCACTTGTTCGAGCAGGGCCCGGCAGCGAACCGACTTGCTGGCCAGCCGGATCGGCTTGCCCGCGGCCCGGTGGGTCATGTCCGCCGCGTTGGCCCGCAACGCGGCCAGGTCCACCACGGCGAACGGGGGCTCCAGGTGCGCCGTCGCAGCGTTGTAACGCTGCAGGTCATCCTGCCCGGGCTGGCCCGGCGGGCCGCCCCGAGAGCTCATTCAGCCTCTTTGGTCAGCGCGGTGTACTCCTCGGCGGTGAGCAGCCCGGCCGGCTCGGCGTCGTCGGACAGCCGGATCTTGAGCAGCCAGCCCGCGCCGTAGGGGTCGGTGTTGACCAGGCCCGGGTCGTCATCGATCTCCGGGTTGGACTCGATCACCTCGCCGTCCACCGGCGAGTAGATGTCCGAGACCGACTTGGTCGATTCCACCTCGCCGCACGGCTCGCCCGCGGTCACCTCGGTGCCCGCGGCGGGGACCGAGACGTACACCACGTCGCCGAGGGCCTGCTGGGCGAAGTCGGTGATCCCGACGGACGCGATGCCGCCCTCGATGGCCACCCACTCGTGCTCCGCCGTGTACGTCAGGTTTTCCGGGATGCTCATCGAAGTCGCTCCTGTGCAGGTTGGTGGTCCCCCGGGCCCGGGCCCGTCCAGGCCGCCCGGCGTCAGGTCATGTCCGGCTGCTGGTCCGATGGTAGAAGGGCAGCGGGGTCAGCCGGGCGGGCTCGGCGCGACCTCTGACGTCCACGGCCAGCCCGTCGGCCGCGGTCTCGGCCGCCCGGGCCGCCGCGGGCTCCAGGTAGGCCATGGCGATCGGCACGCCCAGCGTGGGGGAGGGGGCGCCGCTGGTCACCTCGCCGCAGCGCTGGCCGTCCCAGAGCACTGGGTAGCCGTGCCGCGGCACCCGGCGGGACTCGCCCACCAGGCCGACCAGTACCCGGCTCGGCGCGGCCTCGGCGGCCGCGGCGAGCGCGTCCCGGCCGACGAAGTCACCGGCCTTGCCGAGCTTCACCACCCGGCCCAGGCCTGCGTCGAACGGGGTGATATCCGGGCCAAGCTCGTTGCCATACAACGGCATGCCCGCCTCCAGCCGGAGGGTGTCCCGCGCGGCCAGCCCGGCGGGCACCAGGCCCGCCCCGGCCCCCGCCTCGGCCAGCGCGGACCAGACGTGCTCCGCGTCCGCCGGGCCGGTAAACAGCTCGAAACCATCTTCGCCGGTGTACCCGGTCCGGGCCAGCAGGATGTCCCGGCCGGCCACCGTGGCGGGCTGGCTGGCGTAGTACCGCACCCCGTCCAGCGGGACGCTGGCCAGCGGGCCGAGGATGCCCACCGCGGCCGGTCCCTGGATGGCGATCAGCGCGTAGCCATCGGTCTGGTCGGTGACCTCCGCATCGTGCCCGGCCGCCCGCTCGGTGAGCGCGGCCAGCACCGCCCCGGTGTTGGCCGCGTTGGCCACCACCAGGAACTCCTCGGCGGCCAGCCGGTAGACGATCAGGTCGTCCAGGATCCCGCCGTCGGCCGCGCAGATCATGGTGTACCGGGCCCGGCCGGGCGGCACCGCGGACAGCTCACCGACCAGCGCGTAGTCCAGGGCGGCGGCCGCGCCTGGGCCGCGCACGCTGATCTCGCCCATGTGGGACAGGTCGAACAGGCCGGCTGCGGACCGGACCGCCTGGTGTTCGGCGGTCTCGCTGCGGTACCGCAGCGGCATCAGCCACCCGGCGAATTCGGTCATCGACGCGCCCAGGCGGTCGTGTACGCCGCGCAGCGGCGTCTCCCGCGGCTTGGCGGGATCAGGCGTGGTCATCGGGTGCGCTCCAGGGCCTGCCCAGGATAGGGCCCGGCCAGAATACCGGCTGCCAGCGGCTGAGCTCGACCGCCCCCGCGGGCCGAAACCCTGACGCAGAGTGACAGGTTTCATACCCGGGGGAGCGCATTGTCAGCGTCGGCGCGTTCCGCAGCCGTTTAGCCTGGGTATCCACTTTTGCTAGCATCACGGCGCCGGTCACGGCCGGCATCGAACCCCTAGTGGCCCGTCCTTAGCGGGGCGGGCCCGGTTGGCGGGACCCAGTGTCCCGTCCGGAACCGAGGGGGGTTCGACCATGGCGCTCAGCGCCCGGGCGACGGTTCGCCGCCTGTGCACCGTCGCGGCCGTCGTCAGCATTGCCATCGCACTCGGCAGCATCTCGGCGGCTGGGCAGGCCAGCCAGTCAAGCTCACGGCCGGCCGGCCACACCAGCCACCTGCCACCGGGCATGCGGCCGGCGTCGGTCAGCCCGCGCGGTGCGTTCGACAGGATTCTCAGCGCGGCGCAGGCGGTCACGGCGGCACAGACCTGTGCCCGCTACGCAACCTCGGCGGGCTGGGCCAATACCGCGGGCTCGGCCAGCACCCTGGTGGTGGCCAGCGCCATCTGCGTGGCCGAGTCGGGCGGCCAGGCCACCGTGTACTACTGCAACCCGACCGGGACGGACGGTTATTACCCGCCGGTGAACTGCACCGGCCTGTACGACCGTGGGCTGTGGCAGCTGGACAGCCAGGCCTGGGCGTCGATCAGCAACGAGTGCGCGTTCACGCCGAAGTGCAACGCGGACGGCGCCTACGGGATCAGCCAGGACGGGCAGAGCTTCACCCCGTGGGCCACCTATACCAGCGGGGCGTATGACAGCTACCTGAGCGCGGCGCAGGCCGCGGTGGGTGCGCTGCGGCACGGCACGGTGCCGGGTGGGGTGCCCGGGGTCTGCCTGTCCCGGGTGAAGTACGCGGCCAACGCGGCCGCGGTCATCGCCTAGTGCGGCAGCGGCGCCCGGCGGATGGACTGGCGGATTGTCGGCCCGGCCATCAAGGACGGCGAGTTCTGCCTGGCGGTCGCGTCGGACAGTGCCACGGCGGACGTCCGGTTGCGTCGCTGCAACGGCTCCAAGTACCAGCAGTGGACCCCGACAGGCGCTGGCTTGCTGCAGAATGCCCTGGCTGCACGGTGCCTGCGCGATCCGGGCGGGTCGGACGTGGTGGGCACGGCGCTGAACGTGGGCTCGTGCAGCCAGGTCAGTTCGCGTCTCTGGTGGCTGCCGTGAGCCCGGGATTAGGCTCGGGGGACATGGACCTGCTCTCGGACACCGACATCAGCGCGGAACTCGCCAGCCTGCCGGCCTGGACACGGGCCGGGAACAACATCACCTGCGAAGTCAAGCTGGCCGATTTCAAGGCCGCCATGCTCTACACCGGCGCGGTGGCCTACCTGGCGGAACAGGCGAATCATCACCCGGACATCCTGATTCAGTGGAACCTGGTGACGCTGACCCTGTCCACGCACTCGGCCGGCGGCCTGACCCAGGCCGATTTCGCGCTGGCCCGGAGCATCAGCGCACTGCGCTGACCACCGGGTGCATACCTTCGTCCTGGGCGGCGCCACGCCCCCGGGTAGCGCCGCCCAATGGACGAAGGTCCCCCTCGGCTCGCTCGCGCCTGCACCGGCCCGGCCCAGCCACGGCCGCCGGCCGCACCGCCCGGGCGCGCTGGCTGGCCTGGCTGGACCGGGCGGCGACCCCCTCCTCGACGCGCGGTCCCCCGTAAAGCCGGGGGGTTCTACTTATACACTCCGCGTTCTGGTAATCACGGTTCGTTACCAGATTGAGGCCGACTGCGCGGTGTGCGGCTACCTCACTCCGCCATCCCGCTAGCCCACCCTCGTGAAGTCGCAGTCCAGGTGCTTGATCCCGTTGATGAAGCTGGACAGCAGCTGGTCCGGCGGCCCGGCCGCGTGGATGTCCGGGATGCGGCCGAGCAGTTCGCGGAGCGCCACCGTGATCTCCCGCCGGGCCAGGTGCGCGCCGAGGCAGAAGTGCGGGCCAGCCGCGCCGAACCCGACGTGCGGGTTCGGCGACCGGGTGATGTCGAACCGGGCCGGATCGGCGAACACCGCTTCGTCCCGGTTGGCCGACCAGTAGAACAGGCCCACCTTGTCGCCGGCCCGGTAGTCTTTTCCGTTCATCGTGTAGTCCTGGGTCAGCGTGCGGCGCATGTACATGACCGGCGAGGCGATCCGGACGATCTCCTCGACCGCGCCGGCGATCCGCGCCTCGAAGTCGGCCAGCAGCAGGGCGCGCTGTTCCCGGTGGTCGGTGAGCAGCACGAGCGCGTGCGAGATGGCCGTGCGGGTCGTCTCGTTCCCGGCCACCACCAGCAGGATGAAGAACGACGCCAGTTCCGCGCTGGTCAGCTGCTCGCCGTCGATGTTGGCCGTGACCAGCGCGGTGATCAGGTCATCTGCGGGCTTGTCCAGCCTGGTGTTGCCCAGCTCGGTGACCAGGTCGGCCAGTTCCTGGCCCGCGGTGAGCAGCTGCAGCACCGCCTCGTCCGGGTCCTCGCTGAGGAAGTCCGGGTCGGCGCCGGACAGGATGATGTTGGTGTCCCGCAGCACCATGTCGTAGCGGCTGTCCGGGATGCCCATCATCTGGCAGATGATGGTCAGCGGCAGCCGGGCCGCGACGTGTTCCACAAAGTCGCATGGGCCGGTCTCGACCAGGTCGTCGGCGATCTGCTCCGCGACCCGCTGCACGTCATCCTCGAACTTCTTGATCATCCGCGGGGTGAAGGCCCGGGACACGATCCGGCGCAGCCGGGTGTGCCGCGGGTCGTCCATGTTGATCATGCTGCCGAAGAACTCGTTGAACTCGGCGGGCAGGTTGACCAGGCTGGTCGCGCCCCGGCCGGAGCTGAACACGGCCGGGTTCCGGCTGGCTTCGACCACGTCGGCGTGCCGGACCAGTGCGTAGTAGCCGGGGCCCGGGTTCGGGAACGGCGTCTCCGGCTCGGTGAAGAACGGCGGGGTGGGCAGCCGGCGCAGTTCGGCGAACGCGGCGTGCCGCTGGGCGAGCGGCAGGCCCCAGAACTCGGTGTCGGACAGATCTACGCCGGTCGTACCGGGAGGCTCAGCTGGGGCCACGGGAGACACCTCGGGGTGGGCAGCTCGGCAATCCGAATCTGGTTCGGTCTATCGTGGCATACCTGTACTAAATGGGGGAAGTGCGGCGGCGGCGGTCCCGGTTACGCTTCCGGTACCGGGTTGCTGGTCGCCGCGCTGGGTGCCGGCGACGTGGCCCGGCTCGCCTGGAGACACGATGAACGTGCTGGTCAAAGTCGCGGCGGCGGCTGCCGCCGCCGGTATCACCGTGCTGGCCGCCGGCTGTGCCGCCAGTGGCACCGCCGCTGGTACCGCCGCTGGCACCGCCGCGCCGCGGGGGTCGGTGCAGGCGTGCATCGCGTTCGGCGTCCGGGCCATTGATGAGCACCGGACAGCGACCCAGGTGCCCGCCGCCTGCCGGGGGCTAAGCCGGGCCGAGGTCAACTTCGCCCTCAGCCGGGCCATCTACCTGGTGGCCGGGACCGGGCACCACAAGGTGGCCTGGCGGCATGACGCGGCCGTCGCGGGCACCCGGCTGGCCCGGCTGATTACCACCGCGATGGCCCAGTCGCCCGGCGGATCGTCGGCTGGTCCCAGCAGCGCGGGCAGCCGGCCGGGGCCGGTGGACCGCCGTCCGCTCGGCGTGGCCACGCTTATTGCCTGGCTGCTGACCATGGCCGCCGGGGGATACATGCTGCTGCGGTTCGTGACTGGCGGCGGGCTGCGCCGGCAGCGGGCCGCCGGGGACCGCACCGGCCCGGCGGTGGTTCTCACCCACTTCGGCCTGGCGTCGGCCGGCCTGCTGCTGTGGGCCCTCTACCTGGCGACCAGCTGGCTGGCGGTGGCCTGGGTCGCGGTGGCGCTGCTGCTGCCGGTGATCGGATTCGGCATGGCCACCCTGATCGTCTGGACGACCGGGACGTCCCGCCGCGCCGCGCGGACGTCCAGCCCAACGCCCGGGACGTCTGAGCCGCCACCCGGGACGTCCGGGACGTCCGTGGTGCCGCCCGGGATGTCTGAGACGTCCGATGCTCCGGCCCAGACGTCTCCGGGCGGGGCACCCGGCCAGGTACAGGTGGCTGTGGCCGGTGACCAGGCAGCAGCCGCCCAGACCCCGGCCACCGCTGTATCCAGCGGGCGGCCGTCCCGCTGGCTGACCGTGATCATCCCGATCGGCCACGGCCTGCTCGCGTCGACCACCATCCTGCTCGCCCTGCTCACCGCCCTCGGCGCCACCTGAGCGAGCAGATGCGTTAGTGCGGTGCATTGTGCCCCACCGCGGGGCACAATGCGCCGCGCTGATGGGCCGCCTAGTGGTTGCCATGCTGGCGAGCGTGAATGATGCTGGTCAGACTGGGCAGTGCAGGTGCGCCGGTGCGCCAACGCCTGGTGAGCGGAGCCTGACCATGACCGAGATGCTGCCCCTGTTCCCGCTGGGCACCGCGCTCTATCCGGGGCTCCCGCTGCCGCTGCACATCTTCGAGCCGCGGTACCGGCAGCTGATCCAGGATCTGCTGGACGGGCCGCAGCCCGGCCGGTTCGGCGTCATCGCCATCCGCAAAGGCCGGGAGACCGGCGTGGACGGGGTTTCCGCGCTGTACGAGATCGGCTGCACGGCCACGCTGCGGCAGATCGCCAAGTACGAAGACGGCCGCTTCGACATCGTCACCGTGGGCAGCCAGCGGTTCCGGCTGACCGGGCTGGATGACTCCCGGGCGTACCTGCAGGCCGAGGCGGAGCTGCTCGAAGAGAGCGCTGGGGACCGGGCCGCGGCAGCGCTGGCGGCCGGGGCGGTCCAGCGGGCGTTCGGCAGCTATCTCGAGGCGCTGCGGCAACGGGAGGGCATCGAGGGCAGCACGCCGGAGCTGCCGGACGAGCCGATCCTGCTGTCTTACCTGGTCGCGGGTTCGATGATCCTGGACCTGCCGGTCCGGCAGGCGCTGCTGGCCGAGCCGGACGCGGTGGGCCGGCTGACCAGCGAGCGGGCGCTGCTGGCCCGGGAGACCACCATGCTGCGGTCGCTGACCGCCACCCCGGCGCCGGAGCTGCGCAACTCGCCGTACAGCCCGAACTGACCGGGCTAGGCCGGCTGGGCTGGCAGCAGGGCGCTGAGCGTGCGGCCGAGCGGGGCGTCCACGATGAGCAGGGCTTCCGGGTCGCCCCGGGTCGGCCCCTGGTTGACGATGGCCACCGGGATGCCGAGCCGCGCCGCATGCCGGACGAACCGGTAGCCGGACATCACGGTCAGCGATGAGCCGAGGACGACCAGGGCCCGGGAGCCGCTCACCAGCTCGAAGCACGAATCCACCCGCGTCCGGGGCACGTTCTCGCCGAAGAAGATGACATCCGGCTTGAGCACGCCGCCGCAGTCAGCACAGTCCACGACCTGGAAGCGGGCCTCGGCCCCGTCGGACAGCATCGCGTCGCCGTCCGGGTTGAGCTGGCCGGGCTGCTCGTTCCAGCCCGGATTGGCCGCGCGCAGCCGCCGGTCGAGCTCGGTCCGCGCGGTGCGCTGGCCGCAGCCCAGGCAGCGCACCCGGCTCAGGCTGCCGTGCAGCTCGATCACCTGCTGCGCGCCCGCGGCCTGGTGCAGGCCGTCCACGTTCTGGGTGATGATCCCGGCCAGCTGGCCACGGCGCTCCAGTCCGGCCACGGCCCGATGGCCGCTGTTCGGGGCGGCCGCCGCAATGGCCCGCCAGCCGAGATGGCTGCGCGCCCAGTAGCGCTGCCGGGCCGCGGCGCTTCCGGTGAACGTCTGGTACGTCATCGGCTGCGCGTTCCGGGCCAGGCCGGTCGGCCCGCGGTAATCCGGGATGCCGGACTCGGTGGACAGCCCGGCCCCGCTCAGGATGGCCACCTCACCCGCCGCGATCAGGCCGGCCAGCGCGGCCAGCCGGCTGTCCTGCACCGTCTGCGTCACGCATTCATGCTGCCTGACGGCCGCGGGTGCCGCAGCCATCGGCCCGGGCCGGTTGGTGACCCCTCCCCCGGGGGGATGGTGGGGGAGGGGCCGCCGCTCAGCCGTGCAGGATGGGCTTGCCCAGCGGCAGCGCCGGGCCACCAGTGGCCTGTGTGGTCGCGTCGTAGAACAGGTAGACGCCCACCGCGGCGAACGCGAACACTACCCAGCCCCCGGCCTTGAGCAGGCCAGTGGACGCCTGGGTTGTGCCCAGCAGGACCAGCAGCAGGGCGATGTTGACCAGCCCGAACAGCACGGTGAAGGCCATCGGCAGCCGGAGCGTGGCCAGCGTGAGCAGCACGACGACGACCAGCCACGACACCAGGAACAGCTCCTGGACCGCGACCGCGTTGATCACTGTGCCGACGCCGAACCAGTTGTGCACCAGCCCCAGCACCAGCACCGCATAGCTCAGCCAGAACCCGGCGAAGATGCCGAACACGCTGGCCACCGCGCTCTGGCCGACCGCCGCGGCCCAGATCGTGGCCAGGATCAGCCCCAGCGAGGTGGACGACAGGATGATCGGCAGGGACGCCCCGACAGCCACGGCCGGCACGACGCCGACCAGGACCATGCCCAAGGCGAGCGACCCGACGATGAAGACCGGCAGCCCCAGCAGCGCCGGGTTGCCGGTCAGCGGGGCCGGTACAGCGGCCGGCGGGGCGGCGGCTTCTTCTCGGATGGTGGCGGAGTCACCGGTGGTCGAGGTCATCGCAGCTCCTTCGCAGGAGAACAGCCCGGGACAGGTGACGCGGGCCTCGCCTCATACGTACCGCCCCGGCTGTGCTGCGGCGTTTCTCACTTTGAGCCACCACGCTGAACTGGGCGCCCGCCGCGCCCCTGGAGACCCCGCGCGCGGCAGGTACGTTGGCGGTATGAGCACCGTTGAGCAGGACCCGTACGCCACCGCGGCGGACCTGGTGGCCCGGTCCGCGGCGGCCTACGCGGCCAGCGTCCCGGAGGACCCCGCGGACGAGGGATTCTTCGGCCCCGGCAGCGTCGCGTGGCGGGTGAGCACGGACCTGTCCAGCCCGGTCGCCGGCCTGCGTGCGCTGCTGCTGCAGGCGCTGCACCCGCTGGCCATGGCGGGCGTGGACCAGCACAGCGACTGGCGCCGCGACCCGGTCGGCCGGCTGGCCGCGACGTCCGCCTACCTGGCCACGATCAACTTCGCCGAGCGGGCGGTGGCCGAGCGGGCCGCGGCCCGGGTCCGCCGGATCCATGAGCGGGTCACCGGCGTGGACACGGTGACCGGCCAGCGCTACGCGGCGGGTGACCCCGCGCTGCTGCTCTGGGTGCACAGCACCCTGGTCGAATCGGGCATCGTGGCCGCCGCGCTGTTCGGCTCGCCGCTGAGCCCGGCGGACGGCGACCGCTACGTGGCGGAGATGGTGGTCGCGGCGGAACTCGTTGGCGTGCCCGCGGGCCAGGTCCCGGCCAGCCTGGCCGAGCTGGACCGCTACCTCAGCTCGGTGCGGCCGGAGCTGCGCTGCACGCCGGCCGCCCAGGAATCCATGGCCTATCTGCTCGACCCTCCTGGCCTCGACGAGGACATCGCCGAGATCTGGCAATTTATCCGTAACGCCAGTACCGCGTCACTGCCGTCCTGGGCGCGCGGCCTGTACGGGTACCCGGAGCCGGAGCCGCTCACCGACAGCCGCCGGGCCGAGTTCCGGCAGGCACTCGGGGTAATGGACACGGTGTTCCTCGGCGAACCGGGAGTGCTCGAGGCCCGGCAGCGGATCGAATTGCGGGTGCGCGCGGCGCGGCGCCCGTGAAGCGGCTGGCCTACGCGCTCACGATCGGGGGTTTGCTCGCAGCGGTAGCACTGCTGTGCCGCCGGCTCTTGCGTCCTGGCCTGGCTGGCGGCCGTGCCGGGGCAACCCGGCTGCGGGTGGAGCGCGGGCGGGCCGCGATCCAGCTCGCGGTGCGCGGCGGCGTGCGCTACGCGAGCAGCGCGCCCCGGTTGTTCGCCGCGGCCGGCGAGCACCGCCAGCAGCTGCGCACCGACCTCGCCCTGCAGACCGCCGAGGACGTGGCCAGCACGCTCGGCGCGATGAAGGGCGTGCTGATGAAGATCGGCCAGATGGCCAGCTACGTGGACGACGGCCTGTCCCCGGCGGTCCGCCGTACGCTGAGCCGCCTGCAGGACAGCGTGCCGCCGATGAGCGCCGAGCTGGCCGCCCGGGTCGTCACCGAAGAGCTGGGCCAGCCGCCGGAGCAGGTGTTCGGCCGGTGGGACCCGGAGCCGATCGCGGCCGCGTCGATCGGCCAGGTGCACCGCGCGATCACCCGGGACGGCCGTGCCGTCGCGGTGAAAGTGCAGTACCCGGGCATCGCCGAGACCATCGCCGCTGACCTGCAGAACGTGGCGCTGCTGCGCCGGATGCTGAAGATCACCGCGCCCAGCCAGGACGTGGACGCGCTGATCGCGGAGCTCCGCGACCGCGTCCTGGAGGAACTTGACTACCGGCGGGAAGCCAGCAGTCAGCAGACGATCGCGGCGTATTTCGCCGGCCATCCGACCATTCACGTCCCGGGCATCGTCAGCGAGCTGTCCACCCGGCGGGTGGTGACCAGCGAACTGGCCGACGGCGCCCGGTTCGCCGAGCTGACCGGCTGGTCGCAGCAGGAACGCGACCTGGCCGCCGAGACGATCTACCGGTTCACCTTCCGTAGCCTGTACGGGGCGCACCTGTTCAACGGTGACCCGCATCCGGGCAACTACCTGTTCCACGGCGGCGGCCGGGTCACGTTCCTCGACTTCGGCCTGGTCAAGTACTTCAGCCCGGCCGAGCTGCAGCCGCTGATCGACATGGTCCGCTACCTGTGCGTGGACGAGGACCCGGAGGGTTTCCGGGCCGCCATGGTGCGGGCCGGCTTCCTCATCCCGGACGCGCCGGTGGACACGGACACCGTGGTGGAGCACATGGCGGTGTTCTACGACACGGTGCGCCGTCCCGGCCCGCTGCAGATCACCGGGGATTACGCGTCGGCCGTGGTACGCCGGTTCTTCGACGTGCGCAGCCCGCTGGCCCAGTACGTCAGCGTGCCCCGGTCGTATGTCATCTTGCAGCGGATCAACCTGGGCCTGTTCGCGGTGCTCGGCGAACTGGGCGCCACGGCGGACTGGCGGGCCATCGCCGAGGAGATCTGGCCGTTCGTGCAGGGCCCGCCGGCCACGCCGATGGGCGAGGCCGAGATGGCCTGGCGGGCCAGCCGCGGCGACCCGGAGCCGTTGCCCGCCTGACGGCCGGCCCCGCGATGATCATCTCGTTACCGATCTGTGAAGGTGCAAGTCTGCCGTGTGTGCATGCAGGGAACGCCTGATAGGGCGCATACTGGTAGTGATGAAACCTCCCCACGCCGCGACCCGGCGCTACCTGCCCGGAAGTCCCTTCAACACTCCGCCTGTGGCCCGGCCGGTGAAGACCTTCGAGCCGCAGGAACTGGTCACGCACGACCGGTACGGCCTCGGCCGGGTAATCAGCACCGACGAGTCTGGTGTGCTGGTGGACTTCGGCACCCAGCAGGAGCGGATCGTCGCTCCGTACACCAAGCTGACCAAGCTCTGAGGTCAGCTCACCACACTGTGCCGTCCCGGGGTGGTGTCACCGGGCCGTCCGGGGCTGTCGCCGGGCCGTCCTAGGCTGCCGCCCGTCCCCGCTGGGCGTCCGGACGGTTCGTCCGCCGCCGGGCCGGTGTCTTTGCTGGCACCGTGCCCGCTCTCCGCGGGACCGTCGGCTTCGCGCTCGTCGCCCGCGGGCCAGGTGGCCAGTGCGATGGCGACCTGGTAAGGCACGCCGTCGAGGGCCGCGACCGTGCAGGCCACGGTGATCTTCCCAGCCCGGACTCGGGCCCAGTCCGCGTCGCGAGCCGCGTCCAGCCGCGGTGGCGTCCCATCGGCCCAGCCTGCCGCGGCCAGGCACCTGGCGATGGCCCGTAGCCGGGCGCTGGCCACGTTTGGCTGCCCGGCATAGCGCTCCCGCAACTGCCCGGCGAGCTCGTCCAGCGCGGCCACCGCATCCTGCTTCCCGATGGCGTGCGGCGCGGTCGTCTCCCAATGGCAGGCCACCGGCATGCTGGCTTGCGCGGTCAGCTGGAAGCCGGTCAGCGGGCCGGTGCCGGCCGAGGTATCCGCCCAGGGCAGGCCGGTCGATGGGGCCGGTGCGCTGGGCCCGGGCAGCCCGCAGTGCAGGCTGATCCGGAGCGCCGGATCGAGGCCGAGTTCCGTGCCGCGTCCCTCGATGGCGGCGGCGAGCAGGGTGGGATGCCAGGGGACACCCGTGGCCAGGCGGCCGCCCGTTCGCGTCGGTCGCCGTCACCTGCCAGGTACCGGCCGGCCCGGTGTGGTCAGGCACGGGGCTCTCCAGCCCAGCGGCCCGCTCGGCACGCACCTGGACCGCGCCGCACACCTCCTGGCCGGTCAGGGTGAGCGAACGGAATCCGGCCGGAAGTACCCGGCGGTCCGGGACGCAGGCCTGCAGCATGTGCATGACGGCGTCGTTCAGCCCGGGACTGCCCAGGATCAGCGGGCCGTCTGGCGGTTTTGCCGCTGGCCCGGCTGGCTTGCCGGGGCCGGCCAGCGCCGGGGTGAACCAGGGGGCGGTCGTCGGCGCCCCTGATCAGCGCACGGCAGGACCGCGCGGTCACCTCGGTCAGGAAGGCGACCCGGCGGAACGCGCCGCGCTGGAAACAGATCGAGCCATACACGTCGGTCCCGTCCACGATGCTGCCCAGCACGGCCCCGGCCGGCGGCCCGGTGGATATGGCCGGGGACAGCACGGCGGGACGCAGTGGGAAGAACGCGCGGACATGGTCGAGGCTGAAGCCAGTGCCCGCGGCACGCAGCACCGTCTCGACTCCGTCGTCCCGGGTCAGCGCGCAGACGCGCAGCGTCGTCTCCCCGTCGCCCGCGGGCAGCACGACCGGTGCCTCCATCGAGACGTCAGCCAGGTCGCGCAGTGGCCGCCCGGCCAGCGCCGCCGCCGCCTGTGCCATCGCTTCGAACCCGATCGCGGGCGGCAGCACGGTGCGCCCGTCGAGCAGGTAGTCAGCCAGGTACGGGTCGGTCCGGGTGGACACCCGGGCTTCGGCCACCAGTTCCACCCGCGGGAAGTGCACCCGCACCGTCTCCAGGAACCGGCCGCCGGGCTTGTCCCTGCGGTCCGCGCCGGTGCCGCGGCCAGCCCGGCCGTGGATAGCGATCCGGGTGGCCGCCGCCCCGTGGGCCAGCGTATTCATCAGCAGTCGGCCCAGCTCGGCCGGGGCGGCCGGGCCGCTGCCCGGCGGCCAGGGCAGGTCGGCGTGCCGCACCCGGCAGCCAGGCAGGCCGTGGCCCAGCCGCCTGGCCTGTTCGGCCAGGGCGGCGGCGGACAGGCTGGCCGCGCCGTGCCGGGCCGCCCCGTATCGGGCGGGCAGGGCGCTGACCGTCAGCAGCAGCCGCAGCCTGGCCGCGCTGATCGCGCCGAGCAGGTTGCTCAGCCCGTCGGCCTGGGCCGAGATCTGGGCCCGGACCTGGTCGGCCGGCAACTCGGTGCACCCGGCCCGCGGGCCGCTGCTGGCCCGGTAGCACACCGCGGTCACCGGGCTGGCCTGCTCCTCGATCCGGGCGACCACCGCTTCGGCCTGGTCGGGATCGCTGAGGTCGGCCGTCGCGTAGCTGACCACCGTGCCGCGCCGCGCAGGCGGCCCAGGGCCAGGCCGACGGCGGCGACCTCCGCGGGCTTGGCAGGCCCGCCCACCAGGGCGAGCCGCGCGCCGGAGCCGGCCAGCAGGTCTGCCGTGGCCAGGACGTCACCCGGCTGCCCGCCGCTGACCAGCACGACGTCGGCCCGGCCGAGACCATCCCGGCGGCCCGGCCGGGCGGCCGGCTGGCCGCGCCGCCGTCCGGCCGCGGCCCCGTGCTTTCCAGGGCTGGGGTGTCCAGGGCTGGAGTACGGTCCGGGGTCGGGGCCGGGGCGGCCACCATGACCGGCTCCCGCGGCGCACCCGCCGCGTCCAGCACAAGCTCGCGGAACCGGCCTGGCTCGGTGGCCGCGAACCGCTGCGCGGCCAGCAGCCCGGCCATGCTGTCCGCGGTCCGGATCAGGGTGATGCCCAGCGACGGATGCTCGGCCTGCAGGCTGGCGCAGAAACCGGCCAGCCCGGCGGCGGGCGTGATCACCACGAGGCTGCCCGTGGCGGCCGCTTCGCGGGCCGCCCCGATCAGCGTGCTGCTCCCGTCCGGATCGGCCAGGTCCCCGATGACGGCCAGCACGCCGGTCGCGGCGGGGTCGTCCTCGAACACCTCGGCCGCCATCCGGCCGAACGGCTGCCGGGTGGTGGCGTGTAGCCGCCACGGCTCCTCGTCTACTGGCTGCTCCGGCCGGCTGGGCGGGCGGAGTTCTTCGCTGAAACAGCGGACCCACGGGCCGACGCCCGGGTACGGATCCGTTCCGTCAGCCGCGCTATCGGAGCCGACCGGGCCAGTGGAGCCGGCACTAGTTTCAGCGGCACTAGTTGCGGGAGCACTCATTGAGGCGGCGGCATGAGCCGCGCTGATCACCTCGGCACATGGGTTGGTGATGAAGACCCGGGGCCGGCGGATGTCGATCTGACGTGACGGCCGGCCAGCCAGCAAGGGGCCGAGGCTGGTCACGGCCCCCGCGGCGAACAGGGTGGCGGCAACCGCCGGGGCCGTCGGGCTGTCCGGGCCGGCCGCGAGGCTGACCGCGGGCACCGGGCCGTTGCCTGCCGCCAGGCCGGCCATCGCCTGCCCCGGGCCGGTGTCCAGCAGCAGGTCCACCCCGGCCGCCACGGCGCGCAGCGCCTCGGCCAGCCGCACCGGCTCGGTGATCTCGTCGCAGAGCAGCCGCCGGATGTCCGCGTCCGGTGTTATCTCCCGGCCGGTCACCGCCGAGATGAGCCGCCGGGCCGGGGCGGCGAACTCGGTGCCCGCCAGCACCTCGCGGAGCGCCGCGGACCGGTCCGCCCGGCTGCCCGCCTTGGCCAGCACGGCGGTCCGCGCGGCGATCAGCCGTACCGCCGCGGCCTCGGCCAGGCTGCCCGCCCAGACCAGCGCGGTGATCTCGCCCACGCCCTGGCCCACCGCGGCGGCCGCGCGCAGGCCGAGGCGGTCCAGCCAGTTGATGGCGTTCAATGAAGATTGTGCGATCGCGGGCGCGGCGGCCGGGCCGGGCGGCTGCTGGCCCGCGTCGCTGGCCACGACCTCGCCGGGGAAGAGCAGCGCGACGCGGCCGGCTGCGCGGTCCGCGGCGAACAGGCCGGGCCGCGTGGTCAGCTGCCCGGTGCGCAGGCTGGGCAGCAGGCCCGCCGCGGCCCGGCTGAGCCGGCACAGCTCGTCCTGATCGGTGGCGACCAGCGCCACCCGGACCGGGCCAGGGTGAGCTTCCCGGCCGGACTGGCAGGCCAGGTCGCTGAGCTCGGCGTCGGACAGGCCCGGCGCGGCCGCGGCCACCTGGGACAGCAGTGTGGCCAGCGTGGCCCGGTCCGGCCCGCTGAAGGTGAACGCCTCGGCCCGCGGCGCGCTCGGCACCGACCAGGCGGCCAGGGTCCGGCCTTTGGGTCCGGCCGCGGCCGGCGGCCCGCTGCCCGGCTGCCCGCCGCCTGACTGTTCAGGCGGGCTGAGCTGCCCGGCCGGGCTGGGTGGCGGCGCGGCGCTGGGCGGCTGGGCCGGGCCGGGGAGCTGATGGCGTTCCCGGCGGAGCACCAGGTGCACGGTGCAGCCGGCCGGGTCGATCGAGCTGACCGCGGCCAGCCTGGTCCGGCCGGGCCATGACTCGGCCGACCGGGGCACCCGGAGCACCGCGCCCGAGTCGCGGAGCACCGGATGCGGGTGCACGCAGCCGGTAACCGGCGGGATGACTCCGGCGTTCACCGCCAGCGCGGCCTTGATCAGCCCGGCCGCGCCCGCCGCGGCCTTGGTGTGCCCGATGTTGGCCTTCACCGAGCCGAGCGCGGCGGCGGCCGCCGCCCCGGCCCGGATGGTGCTCAGCGCGGTCAGTTCGGCCAGGTCGGCGTCGGCGGTGCCGCGGCCGTCGCCCTCGATGAACTGGACATCGCCCGGCGCCACCGCGGCCCGCTGGTAGGCGCGCTGCAGGGCCAGCAACTGGTTGCTGGGCAGCCCGGCCGACGACGTGCCCCAGCCCACGATGTCCGCGTAGCTCGGCATGTCGGCGGCCCGGGCATCGGCCGCCCGCATCAGCGCGATGATCCCGCAGCCTTCGCCGGGCAGGAACCCGGTCGGGCTGGTGTCATAGATCCGCATCGGCCCGGCGGTCAGCAGGCCAGCCTGTGCGAGCCCGCCCAGCTCGAACGGGTCCAGGCTGATATCGACCCCGCCGGCCAGCACGAAGTCGAGTTCGCCCGCGGCCAGCAGGGCGCAGCCGGTGGCCACCGCGAGCAGCGCCGACGAGTGCGCGGCGTCCACCGCCTGGCCGCCGCCGCGGAACCTGAAGTGACGGCAGATCCGGTCGGCGATGGCCCCGGGCTGGCTGCCGGCCAGCGTGGCCGGGCCCGGCTCCGGGAACGGCGCGGCGAACGCGCCGGCCGCGTGCCGCAGTACCCCGGGCCGCCCGGCGGGCGGCACCGCCCCGGCGGCCAGCGCGGCCTCCAGCACCGTGGCCACGAACGGCCACTGGGTGCGCAGCGCTGCGGCCCGGGAGACCTCACCGGTGAGTGTGTTGCCGAGCAGCACGCCGGCCCGGTCACCGGCCAGGCCCTGCCCGCCGGGGAAGCCGGCATCGGCCAGCGCGCGGCCCGCGGTCTCCAGGGCCAGCCAGTGCGCCGGGTCGGCGGCCCGGTACGCGGTCTCGGCCACGCCGAACTCGGCCCGGCTGAACTGCCAGCCCTCCAGCAGGGCCGCCCGGGGCGGCTGGCCGTCAGCGGCCGCCAAGCCGAGCCGGCCTGGCGGCAGGCGGCGGAACGAGCGCCGTCCGGCCAGCGCACTCTCGAACAGGGTCAGCGGATCATCCGCATCGGGGAACCTGCAGGCTAGGCCGACGATGGCGATCGGGGTTGCGCGTTCTCCTTCAGGCGTCTGCGCAATTGGTTCTGCGATCGTATGCACTAGCCATTATCTCTTTCCTGGTCACGGGAACTGCTGCTCGTCCCGCAACGTCCATTTTTTAACTCAGCGGCTGATTTCACGGCCTCGTCATGTGCATTGCCTGCGCCGCCGGTGGCTGAGATCTGCCCAGTCTGGCGGCCACCCAGGAGGCACTTGCCGTGATGGCCTGGACGACCTTAGTAAGGTTCGGTTCCGCCGGTCAATCTCGTTAGCGGGACGTGTGATTATGTGTAAATGGGCCCATCTAAGGGCAGTATTGCCCGGTCCAGTCCTGGCGTATAACGTGCGCCGGAATTATGCCGGGCGGGCCGGGTGCGGGTGGTGTGGCCGGCCCGGGTGCCGGGGCGACCCGGCGGCAGGCGATACTCAGGGTGCCGGGCGGCACCTGGCGTGGCTGGCAGGGCGTGGCTGGCAGGGCGTGGCTGGCAGGGCGTGGCTGGCAGGGCGTGGCTGGCAGGGCGTGGCTGGCAGGGCGTGGCTGGCAGGGCGTGGCTGGCAGGGTGCCCGGCGCCTCATCCGTATCGCAGCGTTGACGGAGGTGCCTTGATGGCAGCCGGCCTGATCACCCTGGAGAGCGCGTACTCCGCGGCGGAGACGATGGACCGGCTCGCCGACACCGTCAGCCAGGCCGGGTTGCACATCTTCGCCCGGGTTGACCACGCGGCGGGTGCGGAACAGGTCGGCATGCCGCTGCGGCCGACCCAGTTGCTCATCTTCGGCCAGGCCCGCGGCGGCACGCCGCTCATGCAGGAGAACCAGACGGCCGGTATCGACCTACCGCTCAAGGCGCTGGCCTGGACCGACGCGGACGGGAAGACCTGGCTCAGCTACAACGACCCGGAGTGGATCGCGCAGCGGCACGGACTGGGTGAGCCGAGCGCCCAGGCGGTGCAGACGATGCGCGGCGCGCTGGCCAAACTGGCCGGCGCCGCCGCTGGGACCACTCCGGTTGCCAGCTAGCACAATTCGCTGGCCTGGGTGCGCTACCCTTAGGGCATGCGTTCTGCCCGGCAGCTTCTTACTTAGCCGCGCCGACCGACCCCGTCGTTGGCGCGGCTGCCCCTCGTGAGCGGGGGGCTTTTCTGTTGCCGGAGCCGGATCGACCACGTGCCGAAGGAAAACCATGACAGCCGCCGAAAGTGCCGAGCGGGCAGCCCACTACGATCCACGTGACGCCCAGGAGAAATGGCTGGCGCGCTGGGATGACCTGGACCTGTTCCGGGCCAGCGATGACCCCGAGGACAGCCGCCCCCGCCGCTATCTGCTGGACATGTTCCCGTACCCGTCGGGCGACCTGCACATGGGGCACGCCGAGGCCTATGCCATCGCGGACGCCATCGCCCGGTATCACGTGCAGCGCGGCGAGAATGTGCTGCACCCGATCGGCTGGGATGCCTTCGGGCTGCCCGCGGAGAACGCCGCCATCCGGAACAACACGCATCCGGCTGACTGGACCTACCGGAACATCGAGACCCAGGCGGCCTCGTTCCGCCGGTACGCGGTGTCCTTTGACTGGTCGCGGCGGCTGGCCACCTGCGACCCGGACTACTTCCACTGGAATCAGTGGCTGTTCCTGCGGTTCTACGAGCGCGGGCTGGCCTACCGCAAGGACGGCTACGTCAACTGGTGCCCGCACGACCAGACAGTGCTGGCCAACGAGCAGGTCATCAACGGGCGGTGCGAGCGCTGCGGCACCGAGGTGATCCGCCGCCTGCTGACCCAGTGGTATTTCAAGATCACCGAGTACGCCGAGCGCCTGCTGGCTGACATGGAGCAGCTGGACGGCAAGTGGCCGGACCGGGTGCTGCTGATGCAGCGGAACTGGATCGGACGGTCCGAGGGGGCCGAGGTCCGGTTCGTGATCGAGGGGCGGGACGACCCGGTCACGGTGTTCACCACCCGGCCCGACACGCTGTACGGGGCCACGTTCTTCGTGGTGGCGGCGGACTCGGCGCTGGCCGCCGAGATCTGCGCGCCGGAGCAGCGGGTGGCCCTGGATGAGTACCTGGACCAGGTGCGGAAGCTGACCGACATCGAGCGGCAGGCCACCGACCGGGAGAAGACCGGCGTGTTCCTGGGCCGGTACGCGATCAACCCGGTGAACGGGGAGCGGCTGCCGGTCTGGGCGGCCGACTACGTGCTGCCCGACTACGGCACCGGCGCGATCATGGCGGTGCCCGCGCACGACCAGCGTGACCTGGACTTCGCCCGGAAGTTCGGCCTGCCGGTCCAGGTCGTGGTGGACACCGGCGGGCCGGACCCGGCCGAGACCGGGGTGGCCACGCACGGCGACGGCATGCTGATCAACTCCGGGCCGCTGGACGGGCTGAACAAGGCGGACGCGATCGCCCGGATCATCTCGATCCTGGAGGCGGACGCGGAGGGCCGCGGCGCGGTGAACTACCGGCTGCGCGACTGGCTGCTGTCCCGGCAGCGGTTCTGGGGAACGCCGATCCCCATCCTGTACTGCGAATCGTGCGGCGAGGTCCCCGTCCCCGATGAGCAGCTGCCGGTGGTGCTGCCTGACCTGCGCGGCCAGGACCTGGCGCCCAAGGGTGTCTCGCCGCTGGCCGCGGCCACCGACTGGGTCAACACGGAATGCCCCAAGTGCGGCGGCCCGGCGCGCCGGGACACCGACACGATGGACACGTTCGTGGACTCGTCGTGGTACTTCCTGCGCTACTGCTCACCGCACTACGAGCATGGTCCGTTCGACCCCGCCGCGGTGCGCCGGTGGTGCCCGGTTGACCTGTACGTGGGCGGCGTCGAGCACGCCATCCTGCACCTGCTGTACAGCCGGTTCTTCGTCAAGGTGCTGCAGGACATGGGCATGCTGGACTTCGGCGAGCCGTTCACCGAGATGCGGAACCAGGGCCAGGTGATCAACCGTGGCCGGGCCATGTCCAAGTCGCTGGGCAACGGGGTCGACCTGGGCCAGCAGCTGGCCGCGCACGGGGTGGACGCCATCCGGCTGACGATGATCTTCGCGAGCCCGCCCGAGGATGACATTGACTGGGCGGACATGAAGCCGGAGGCTCAGGTCAAGTTCCTGGGCCGGGTGTGGCGGATCGCCGCCGACGTCGGCGCGGCCGAGCCGTCCGGCCAGGCCGACCTGGCGCTGCGCAAGGTCACCCACCGGACCATCGATGAGGTCACCCGGCTGATCGAGGCCTACCGGCTGAACGTGGCCGTCGCCCGGCTGATGGAGCTGGTCAGCGCCACCCGCAAGGCCATCGACTCCGGTCCCGGCGCGGCCAACCCGGCGGTGCGCGAGGCGGCGGAGACGCTGGCCGTGCTGCTGTCGCTGTTCGCGCCGTACACGGCCGAGGAGTGCTGGGAGCTGCTGGGCCGCCAGGCGTCGGTGGCGACGGCCGGCTGGCCGGCCGCCGACCCGGCGCTGCTGGTCGAGGACCTGGTGACCTGTGTGCTGCAGGTCGGCGGCAAGGTGCGGGACCGGCTGGAGGTCCCGCCGGGCATCGGTGAGGGCGAACTGCGGGCGCTGGCGCTGGCCGCGCCGGGCGTGGTCCGGGCGCTGGCCGGGCGGCCGACCCGGACGGTCATCGTCCGGGCCCCGAAGCTGGTCAACATCGTGCCAGCCTGACCGCTGGCTTGGCTGGGCCAGCTGACGGCTGGCTTGACCAGGCCCGCCTGACGGCTGGCCTGCGGGCCGGCGGCGCTCCTTCCGCCCGGCCCGGTCCCAGTTCAGACGTCCAGCTCAGACGCGGCGCAGTACGGCGACCACGCGGCCCAGGATGGCCGCCTCATCGCCAGGTATCGGCGCGTACGCCGGGTTGTGCGGCATCAGCCAGACATGCCCACCGGAGTGCTTGAACGTCTTGACCGTTGCCTCGCCCTCGATCATCGCGGCCACGATGTCGCCGTTCTCCGCGACCGGCTGCTGCCGGACCACGACCCAGTCACCGTCCGCGATGGCGGCGTTGATCATGGAATCCCCGACCACCTTGAGCAGGAACAGCGTCCCCTCGCCGACGATCTGCTTGGGCAGCGGGAAGATGTCTTCGATGGCCTCCTCGGCGAGGATGGGGCCACCAGCGGCGATCCGGCCGATCAGGGGCACCATGGTGGCCTCCTGGGACGGGATGTCCAGCGGGGTGTCCTCATCGAGTTCGGCGTCGGGCCGGACGGCTGGCTGGCCGGGCAGCCGGATCTCCACGGTGCGCGGCCGTCCTGCGTCGCGGCGCAGGTAGCCCTTGCTCTGCAGGGTGGACAGCTGATACGACACGCTGGACGTGCTGGTCAGGCCGACCGCCTCACCGATTTCCCGCATTGACGGCGGGTAGCCCCGGCGCTGCACGGAGTCCCGGATGACCTGGAGCACTTTGCGCTGCCGCCAGGTCAGGACGTGATCCGGATCGGGCCGGTCTGGCATTTCAGTGACCACTGTCGGGACGCTCCCTTTCGGCTTGCGTCCTGGCCGGCCCTTCGGGCGGGACGCAGGCGCGCCGGTCTCGTGGCTGCCCGGCGCGCCATCGTCGCCGGTGGTGCTGTCCATCGATAGACCTCCCGATCTGGTGGCTGAGTCCAGAGCAGACGCTAGTACCTACGCCCCAGTATCTCAAACAACTGTTCGATGGACGAAAAAAGTGTCGTACCCCTGCGCTACATCTGTACCGTACAGTCATTCGATCGAAAGCACAATCGATCGAACAGGTGTACTGTAGAACGCGAATTCGACACTGGAGGCTGGCATGAGCGTGATGAGCACGGGCCGGCGGCCCGGGGCGGCCGTCCGCCGACTCAGTCCCGAAGACGCATACCTGCTCTCGCAGCGGCCCGGTCCCGCGGGCAGTCATCCCACCGCCCGCCGGCGCCCCGGGCGCCTCCGGCTACGCCTGGTCCCGCCGCTGCCTGCCGGGCCGGCGGAGAAGCTGCCCCCAGCGCCGCCCCGGGGCCGGACTCCTGCGTCGGCCGACGCGCGGGTTCCGGCCCCGCGGGCGGGTTCCGCTCCGCCGGCGGCCGGCGCGCCGATATCGCCACCGGCCGCCATGACGGCCCCGGCCCGGGTGGCCGCGCCAGCCCGGGTCGCGGCGCCAGCCCGGGTCGCGGCGCCAGCCCGGGTCGCGGCGCCAGCCCGGCCCGCCCGGATGCTCCGTCCAGCCCGCAGGCCGGC
This sequence comes from uncultured Actinomycetes bacterium, assembly GCA_963814645.1. Taxonomy (GTDB): domain Bacteria; phylum Actinomycetota; class Actinomycetes; order Streptosporangiales; family Streptosporangiaceae; genus RYN-230. The sequence goes on from CAWFDX010000004.1 coordinate 525,300, forward strand.
CGGCCATGGCCGGGTCCGGCTCACCAGGCGTGGCCGGCTGGTGGTCTGGGCGCTGGCCGCGCTGACCGCGGCCGCGGTGCTCATCCCGGTGTGGCTGCTCGCCGCGGGCGGCGCGCAGGCGGCCAATCACGGCCTGCCGCCCGCCGCGGTGCACGCTGGGCTGCGGCAGGTCGTCGTCCGGCCTGGGCAGACCCTCTGGTCGATCGCCATGGCGGCCGAGCCGGCGGCCGACCCGCGGGTCGTCACCCAGGAAATCATCCAGGTCAACGCCCTGAGCAGCCAAGTCCTTGTACCGGGCGAAAGCCTGTGGGTGCCGGCGAACTAAACAGCTGGCGGCACAGCGGTGGCTGGGTGGCCCGACCCGGTGGCGGCGGCCCGCTCCCCGGCTGCCGGGGGAAAGCCGGCGGAAACTTGCCGAGCCGGCGCGTTGCCGCTTGCACTCGGTGCGGTGTCTGCTCTACGGTAACCACAACATATAGTAGTTACATCGCTGTAGTTCATGCACAAGTTGTGGTGGCGGTGGCTGCGTTCCGTGTTGGCCGCCGGTGGAGGTGATCACGTGTTCTGCCCGTACTGCAAGCACGCGGAGAGCCGTGTCATCGACAGCCGCACTGCCGACGACGGGGCCGCGATCCGGCGGCGCCGGTCCTGCCCGGCGTGCGCGCGGCGGTTCACCACTCAGGAGACGGTGATCCTGATGGTGGCCAAGCGCAGCGGGGCCACCGAGCCGTTCGCCAGGGAGAAGATCGTCGGTGGCGTGCGGCGGGCCTGCCAGGGCAGGCCGGTGACCGAGGATCAGCTGGCGATCCTCGCCCAGCAGGTGGAGGACACGATCAGGGCCCGGGGGTCCGGCGAGGTGGCATCCCACGATGTGGGGCTGGCCATCCTGGGCCCGCTGCGCGAGCTGGACGAGGTGGCATATCTGCGCTTCGCCTCGGTATACCGCGGGTTCGAGTCACTGACCGATTTCGAGGCAGAGATCAGCGCGCTCCGGTCCGCCCGGGACGAGGCGGCCGCGCTGACACGGTAAGCGGTACGGGGTCAGCCAGCACTGGACCGGGCTGGACAGCAGTACTTCATTTCGACGGATGGGCCTGGCCGGGCCCGCGGGGATCCAGAGGATCCCAGAAGGGGGAGTGACATGACGGAGACGGTGAGCGGGACCACGCCGAGCGGCGGCAAGGGCTCGCGCAAGGGTCTGACGATCGGGCGGATCTACACCCAGGAGGGTGTACATCCGTACGACGAGGTCACTTGGGAACGCCGCGATGTCGTCATGACCAACTGGCGGGACGGCACGGTCAACTTCGAGCAGCGCGGGGTCGAGTTCCCCGACTTCTGGTCGGTGAACGCGGCCAACATCGTCACCACCAAGTACTTCCGCGGCGCGGCGGGCACCCCGCAGCGCGAGTGGAGCCTTAGGCAACTGGTGGACCGGGTGGTCGGCAGTTACGCCAAGGCGGGCCGGGAGAACGGCTACTTCGCCACGGCCAAGGACGCCGAGATCTTCGAGCACGAGCTGACCTACGCGCTCATCCACCAGATCTTCGCGTTCAACTCCCCGGTCTGGTTCAACGTCGGCACCAGCTCCCCCCAGCAGGTCTCGGCGTGTTTCATCCTGGCTGTCGACGACACGATGGACTCGATCCTGGACTGGTACAAGGAAGAGGGCCTGATCTTCAAGGGCGGCTCCGGCGCCGGGGTGAACCTGTCCCGGATCCGGTCCAGCAAGGAGCTGCTCACCTCGGGCGGCACGGCCAGCGGGCCGGTCTCGTTCATGCGCGGCGCGGACGCGTCGGCCGGCACGATCAAGTCCGGCGGCGCCACCCGCCGGGCCGCCAAGATGGTGGTCCTTGACGTCGACCACCCCGATGTCGGGGAGTTCATCGAGACCAAGGCGCGCGAGGAAGAAAAGGTCCGGGTGCTCCGCGACGCCGGGTTCGACATGGACCTCGGCGGCAAGGACATCGCCAGCGTCCAGTACCAGAACGCGAACAACTCGGTCCGGGTGTCCGACGAGTTCATGCGCGCCGTCGAGCAGGGCGCCCAGTTCGACCTGCTGGCCCGGCTCACCGGCGAGACCGTCGAGACAATCGACGCCAAGACGCTGTTCCGCAAGATGGCCCAGGCCGCCTGGGCGTGCGCCGACCCAGGGATCCAGTACGACGGCGCCATCAACGGCTGGCACACCTGCCCGGAGTCGGGCCGGATCACCGCGAGCAACCCGTGCAGCGAATACGTGCACCTGGACAACTCGTCGTGCAACCTGGCCAGCATCAACCTGCTGAAGTTCCTGCGCGATGACGACACGTTCGCGGTGGAGCGGTTCCGGCAGGTCACCGAGCTGATCATCACCGCGATGGACATCTCGATCTGCTTCGCGGACTTCCCGACCGAGAAGATCACCGAGACCACCCGGGCCTACCGGCAGCTCGGCATCGGCTATGCCAACCTGGGCGCGCTGCTCATGGCCACCGGCCACGCCTACGACTCCGATGGCGGCCGGGCCATCGCGGCCGCCATCACCTCGCTGATGACCGGCACCGCCTACCGCCGGTCCGCGGAACTGGCCGCCGTCGTCGGGCCGTACGACGGGTATAAGCGCAACGCCACCGCGCACAAGCAGGTGATGCGCAAGCACGCGGACGCCAGCAAGCGGATCAGCGCGCTCGGCGGGATGGACGAGGAGATCCTCGCCGCCGCCAACAAGGCCTGGGACAAGTGCGTCACGCTGGGCGAGAAGAACGGCTACCGGAACGCGCAGGCCTCGCTGCTCGCGCCGACCGGCACCATCGGCCTGATGATGGACTGCGACACCACCGGGGTGGAGCCGGACCTGGCGCTGGTCAAGTTCAAGAAGCTAGTCGGCGGCGGCTCGATGCAGATCGTCAACCAGACCGTGCCGCGGGCCCTGCGGAACCTCGGTTACCAGGCGGAGCAGATCGAGGCGATCGTCGAGTACATCGCCGAGCACGGGCACGTGGTCGACGCCCCCGGCCTGCGGCCGGAGCACTACGAGGTGTTCGACTGCGCGATGGGCGAGCGGGCCATCGGCCCGATGGGGCACGTGCGGATGATGGCCGCGGTGCAGCCCGCGCTGTCCGGGGCCATCTCCAAGACGGTGAACCTGCCTGAGTCGGCGACGGTCGAGGACATCGAGTCCATCTATATGCAGGGCTGGAAGCTCGGGCTGAAGGCGCTGGCCGTCTACCGGGACAACTGCAAGGTCGGCCAGCCGTTGTCCGACGCGAGGAAGAAGACCGAGGCGGCGCCGGCCGAGGCGGACGCTTCGCCGCATGAGTCCCGGCCAGTCCGGCGGCGGCTACCGAAGAACCGCACCGCGACCGTGACCCGGTTCTCGGTGGCGGGCGCCGAGGGCTACATGACCGCGTCCGAGTACCCCGACGACGGCGTGGGCGAGCTGTTCCTCAAGCTCGGCAAGCAGGGGTCCACGCTGGCTGGCGTGATGGACGCGTTCTCGATGGCGATCTCCATCAGCCTGCAGTACGGGGTGCCGCTGGACAAGTGGGTGGAGAAGTTCACCAACATGCGCTTCGAGCCGGCCGGCATCACCGACGACCCGGACATCCGGATCGCGAGCTCGGTGCTGGACTACGTGTTCCGGCGGCTGGCCCTGGACCACCTGCCCTACGAGACCCGGGCCGACATGGGCATCCTGTCCGCCAGCGAGCGGTCCGCCCAGCTGGCCGGGGAGGGCCCGGCCGCGCTGGCCGAGGAGCAGGACCTGGGGGAGATGGCCCAGTCCGCTCCGGTAGAGCGGCCACAGCCCCGGCGCCAGGAGCAGCCCGACCAGCCCTCGGCCGGGCTGGCCAGCCAGCCGCACAGCTCCACCGAGCTGATCGAGGCGCAGCAGGGCCGCACCGCGGATGCCCCGCTGTGCCTGACCTGCGGCACCAAGATGCGCCCGGCGGGCAGCTGCTACGTCTGCGAAGGCTGCGGCGCCACCAGCGGCTGCAGCTGACCAGCAAGCCTGGCCAGCACGGCTTAGCCGTTCAGCTGGGTCCCCCCGGGGTGCCGGGGGGACCCAGCTGCATGTAGTGCCGCAGCCGCTTTTCTGTCTAGACTGTCTAGATAGGGGGCCGGAGGTGCCATGCCTGATCACTGGCAGCTGCAAGAAGCCAAACAGCGCTTCAGCGAGCTCATCCGGTCAGTCGAGGCGGATGGGCCCCAGTTCGTCACCAGGCATGGCCAGGAGGTGGCGGTGATTGTCGGCATCGCCGAGTACTGGCACCTCAGGAGTGCCGGCCCGGACTTCAAGGAGTTCCTGCGGTCCGCCCCTGATGTCGACCTGGACATCAGCCGATCGGCCCAGCCTGCCCGGCGCGTCGAGGCGGGCGACGGGTGAGCTTCCTGCTCGACACCAATGTGGTGTCAGAGATCCGGAAGAAGACGCCCAACCGAGGGGTCGTCACCTGGTTCGCGTCCGCTCCGGCGGACCGGCTGTTCCTGAGCGTGCTGGTGGTCGGTGAGATCAGGCAGGGCATTGCCCGGCTGGCCCGGCGGGACCCGGCTCAAGCTGAGAATTTCGAACACTGGCTCAGCCGGCTGGCTGAGGGCTATGGCGACCGCATTGTCCCGATCACCATCCAGATCGCCGAGGTTTGGGGACGTCTCAACGTCCCCGACCCGGTGCCAGTCGTTGCTGGCCTGATGGCGGCGACCGCGCTGGTCCATGATTGGACGCTGGTCACCCGCAACGTCCACCATGTCGCCGCCACCGGGACGCGGCTGCTGAATCCTTTCGCTGATGATTAAGGACTAGCTCAATCAGGGCGAGCCGGCCTAATCAGCTACGGAGGCACGATAGTGTCGGGACGTGCGGTAGGGGAGCCGCAGATTACGGATGAATGATCTGTCCGCTGTTCCGCCGGTGTTGCCGGCTGTGGACGGCCAGGCTTGGACTCAGCGATAGGCCGTCCCGGTGCCTGGCTGGCCGCTGGCCGGAGCAGGCTCACTCCCGCCGTGCCGCGGTACCCGTGCGCTCACCGAGCAACTGCGCTCACCGGGCAACGGGGCCGTGCACCATCGGCGGCGGGCGGCCGGGTCGGCGCCCCGCGGCCGGACGCGTGGCTGGGACCACACGCTGCCCGGAAGGAGTGAGATGGCACCGACCCTGATGACCCCAGACGGCCTGTCGGCCGGGCCACAACTGCGGCTGGATGAGCCGCACGCGGGCCACGCAGGCTGGGCGCCAGACACGGTGGTCTGGGTATACGCGATCACCGACCAGCTTGGCCCGGGCCGGCTCACTGGGCTGACCGGGGTGGGCGGGGAACCGGTCCGGCCGGTCAGCGAGGCGGGCCTCACCGCCGTGGTCGGCACTGTCGAGGCCGCCGCGTTCGGCGAGCATGCGCTGTCCAGCCTGCTCGGCGGCCTGGACAACATCGAGCGGGTCGGCCGCGCGCATCATCGGGTCATCGCGGGCACGGCGGCGGGCGGCGGCCCGGTCCTGCCGCTCCGGCTGGCCACCGTGCACCCGGACGATGACACCGTGCGGGCGCTGCTGGCCTGGCGCCGGGATGAGTTCGCCGGGATGCTCGACCGGTTCCGCAACACGGTCGAGTGGGGCGTGCAGATATACGGTGCGACTGGCCCGGCGGACGCGGTCGAGCGCGCCGAGGACGTGGCCGACGCGATCGACGCGGCGCTCAGCGACTTCGCCGTTGACTCCCGGCGGCAGCCCGCCGAGGACCCCCAGTTCACCGAGCGCACCGAGTGGCTGGTGCTGAACAGCGCCTACCTGCTGCGCGCCGACATGGCGACCGAGTTCGCCGCGGTCGCGCACACGCTGACCGGGGCGGGCGTGGGGATGCGGGCCGAGGTGAACGGCCCGTGGCCGCCGTACTCGTTCGTGGACGGCCTGGAGGCCTGACGCCAGCCGGCCGCAGCAGGCCGTCCGCATCACCTCGCCCGCATCACCTCGGCCACGTCAAACTGGTCACACCACACAGGTCACACCACACCGACGCCGCCGTTACCTCATCTGGCCAGATGAAAGCCCAGCTCAGCGGCACCTTGATGATCGCTGAGCGGCACCGGTAACGACGCTCAGCGCCAGCTGGCCATTACCCTGGCATGGTCGGCGGCGCCGACCGCAACTGGCTCCCAGCCGCTGCCGCTGGGGCCGGCGGGACAGAATCTGGCCTGGCCATTCTCTGCTGGTATCTGGTTGTGTGTCGCTGTAAGCGCGTGTGGTAATGCGCTATACAGGGAACGGCACGAGGGAGCGAGATGCGGCCAGACGACGGGTCTCTGCCTGGCAGGCGAATGGCGCAGGAACGGCTTGCGCGCGCCCGCCAGGCTATCGTCGCAGCGCCACTGCCGGTGAAGATCCTGCTGGTCGTAGCTCTGTTGATCATCGTCGTGCTGGGCTTCAGCCTCGGCCCCCGGGTGCTCGACCTGGTCCTCCTCATCGCCATCGGCTACGGCCCGGTCGCGGTCTGGCGGGGCAGCATGTCGGTGATCGCCTCGGTGTTCGTGGCCTTTTGGGGCCTGGCCGCGGTGCTCGTCGTCGGCGGCGTGACGAACCGGCTCGGCGCCGGCATCGTGCCACTGCTGCTGCTGCCGTGCGCGGCCGCGGCCGCCGCACACATCAAGCCGCTCGCCCGCCGGTACGTGCCCTGCCGGACGGTGGCCTGGATCATGGCCTGGTCGCTGCCCCCCGCGCTGCTGGCCTGGTGGGCGGCGACCAAGCTGCCAGTGATCAGCTACGTCATTGCCTGGGCGCTCGGGCTCATCGTGCTCGGCTGGCGGTTCGGCAGGGCCCAGCAGGAAGCCCGGGCGCTCAGCCGCCAGCAGAGCCGGACCAGCGCGCTGGCCGCGCCGCACGTGTCCGGCGGTGGCCCGGCGGTGGCCAGCCGGCCGTCCCGGCGCCCCGGGCCGTCGGGCAGCGCGCAGCCGCCCGGCGCCGCCCGCAAATCCCAGCCCGGTGACATGTACCGGATGATGCAGACCGCCGAGGGCGCGATGCGCCCGCCCGACGGCGCGGCCAACTGGGACCGGGCCGGCGCGGACCCGCAGCAGCCGGAGATCACCCTGGCCCAGGCCATGGCCGAGCTGGACAACATGATCGGCCTGCAGTCGGTCAAGGACCAGATCCGGCAGATCACCGCCTCAGTCGAGGCGGCGCGCCGGCGCGAACTGGCCGGCTACAAGGCCGAGAAGCCGATGCAGCACTTCGTCTTCCTGGGCCCGCCGGGTACCGGCAAGACCTCGGTGGCCCGGGTCATCGCCAAGATCTTTTACGCGTTCGGGCTGCTCGACACGCCCACGGTAATGGAGGCGCAGCGGGCCGACCTGGTCGGCGAGTACCTCGGCGCCACCGCGATCAAGACCAACGAGCTGGTGGACCGGTCGCTCGGCGGTGTGCTGTTCATCGACGAGGCGTACAGCCTGATCAACGACAGCGAGGGCCAGGGTGACCGGTTCGGCCACGAGGCCGTGCAGGCGCTGCTCAAGCGGGCCGAGGATGACCGCACCGAACTCATCATCATCCTGGCTGGCTATGAGAAGCAGATGGAGACGTTCCTGGGCAGCAACCCCGGGCTGAACTCCCGGTTCGGGCTGCGGGTGAAGTTCCCCAGCTACTCGCCGGCCGAGCTGATGGCCCTGGCCGAGCTGGACCTGGAACAGCGCGGCGAGATCCTCGACCCGGACGCCCGCCCGGCGCTGTGGCGGATGATGGAGGACATCGGCCGCCGCCGGCTGGCCGACGAGCTGGGCAACGGCCGGTTCGTGCGCAGCCTGCTGGAGAAGGCCGGCCGGGCCCGCGACGTCCGGGTGATGGCCGGCGGCGCCGAGCCCACCCCGGCGGAACTGGTCACCCTCGAAGAAGCCGACCTGAGCCAGGCCGGCGCCGAGCTGACCGCCCGGTTCCGCGGCTACACCGAGGCGCCCACGCTGGAGAACGCGCTGGCCGAGCTGGACGAGCTGGTCGGCCTTGAGCCGGTGAAACGGCAGGTGCACGAGATCGCCGCGCAGCTCCGGGTGGCCCGGCTGCGGGAGCGGCAGGGGCTGGCCAGCCAGCCGCCGGTCCGGCACTTCGTGTTCACCGGGCCGCCCGGGACCGGCAAGACCACGGTGGCCCGCATCCTGGGCCGGATCTTCACCGCGCTGGGCCTGCTGGTCCGGCCGGCCGTGATCGAGGCGCACCGAGCCGACCTGGTCGGCGAGCATCTCGGCTCCACCGCGATCAAGACCGGGAAGCTGATCGACTCGGCGCTCGGCGGCGTGCTGTTCATCGACGAGGCCTACGCGCTGTACAACACGGGCTACTCGGGCGGTGACGCGTACGGCTCGGAGGCGGTGGCCACGCTGCTCAAGCGGGCCGAGGACGACCGCGACCGGCTGGTCATCGTGCTGGCCGGCTACCCGGCCGACATGGACCGGTTCCTGCGCAGCAACCCCGGGCTGGCCTCGCGGTTCAGCACCCGGATCGGCTTCCCCAGCTACTCGCCGGTCGAGCTGTGCAAGATCGCTGGCGTGATCGCGGAGCAGCACGGCGACAGCTTCGAGCCGGAGGCGCTGCCGGTGCTGGAGGAGATCTTCACCGAGGCGTCCCAGCACGGCAAGATCGACGAGCTGGGCAACGGCCGGTTCGCCCGCAGCCTGTTCGAGCGCGCCTGCGCGGCCCGCGACATGCGGGTGGCCGACCTCGACGACGCGGCCACCCAGGCCGACCTCACCACCGTGTCCGCGGCCGACCTCCGCGGCGCGTTCCGTGAGCTGGCCGGCCCCGGCACCGCGCCAGGCTGAGCCCACCCAGCTTTCCGAACGCCAGCTGCCCGCACTGGCCCGAGCGGGTGCGGGGCAGTGCCGCGGTCAGACCGGGGGAGCGGGCGGCAGGTCGCGCAGCGCGGCGATCAGGCTGGCCGGGTCGCTGCCCGCGTCCCGGATCGCGTACATCAGCGTGTGCAGCACGGCATGCCGGTCCTCGCCCAGGTCGAGCAGGCGCTGCGCGGCCTCCCACAGTTCGGGCGGCTCGCCGCGCCAGAGCCGGTCGGCCAGCACCAGGTGCCGGTCGAGGTGCAGCGGCCCGCTCGGCCGCCCGTTGGCGTCGTTGTGGTCGGCGGCCAGCAGGGTGCGCCGGTCCCGCTGGGTGGCCGGGTCCAGCGTGGCCAGGTCGATGCCGCCGAACATGCCGCGCAGCACCGGGAAGGCGAAGGCCCGGCGGGGCAGTGCCTCCAGGTCGCCGTCCGGCAGCAGCCGGGCCACCAGCGCCGCGTCCAGGCCGAACGACGTCGGATCGTGATAGGCCTGGGCGAACTTCCCCATCGAGTCGAAGACCGCGTCCAGCGTCTCGGCAATCATCTCGGCGGCCACGCCCTGGCGGCGGCCGGCCCAGCGCACCCAGGCGGCCAGCACGTGCGGCATCGCGTCCTGCTCGGCCGGCCGCAGCAGCACCTTGCGCGGCAGCCAGTCCAGCAGGAACGCGGCTACCTTGGCCGGGCTCATCCGGAGCGGCCGCCCGAAGTCCTGGTCGCAGCCGTAGTCGATGATGTGGTCCGCGCAGCGGCTGGCCGCCTGGGTGTCCGACAGGTCCTCGGCCTCGTCCGAGGCCAGGAACTCGGCCACCAGCATGGCCCGGCGGTCCCGGGTCCAGGCGTGCCGCCGGGTGGTCGCCCCGCCCCAGCCCGAGCCGTGCCCGTCACCCCACGGCGCCGGGCCGCCCCGGGTGGCACCGTTGGCCGCGCCATGACCGCCCCGGGCCGGCGGCAGGGTCCGGATCCGGGACCGGATGAAGGCGTGGTACGACGCGAACGACTCGCTGGGCGGCGGTCCCTTGGCCGCCTCGGTAACGGCCAGCGCGGTCTCCAGCAGCCGCCGCGCCTGCGGCGCCTCCACCTCGCTGAACGACGCCCGGATGGGCTGCCCGTCCGCTCCGGCGCTGGCCGCGCGGCAGCGCTCCAGCAGCCGGTCCACCTGGGAGGTCACCCAGCCGTCGCGGAGCATCCCGGCCGCGTTGTAGTCCACCACCATGACCAGCGCGTGCGGGTCCTCGCCCGCGTAGCTGTAGACACAGACGACCTCGTCGCGGTCGCCGAACAGGTCCGAATTCACGTAGCAGTCGCCGGCCGTCACCGCGCCCACATACTCAGCCCACGGCGGCCGGACCACGCCCCGCTCGATCAGGGCCAGCGCGGCCGCCTCGGCCTGCATGGCCTGCCGCGGTGTGCCCAGGCAGGCGATACCGGACAGCAGCGCCAGCGCGGCCGGGCTGCGCTGGCCCGCCGCGTAGCTGACCAGGCCCTCGCCGACCAGTTCCTCGACATCGCCCGGGGCGCTGCGCGGCGGGCGCTCGCCCCACCAGGTGCCGAGCAGCTCGCTGACCATGAGCTCGGCGTCCAGCGGGCTGCGCACCGCCAGCAATTCCCGGGCGGCTCGCAGCATCTCGGCAAAGAGCGCGTTGGGCGGCGCGGGGCTGGGCAGCACCGAGCGCGTCCCCTTCCCATGGCCTGGGTGGCCCGCCCCGCCTGGGGGCTCTCGTCGTCGGCTCTGCGGGCTCACATGGACAGCTTTCCAGATTCTCGCGGCGGCGTGCCACGTCCGCGCCGGATGGTGGACATGTTTCCGCGTGTGGCAGATATTACGGGCATCCCGGTGCAGGAGCGGGTGACATTCCGGTCATTTAATAGCCCGGCCGGCGGGCCTGCCACGTCCTTCCGCTGGCCGAGTCCGCGGGATGCCCTCGGGCCGGCGTTAAATCGCCTAGGATGTGGGAAGCTCGCCTGCGTGGCCACTGTGGGTGTCCGCGGTATCCGGGACGCGGCCGTATGCATAGGCGTGGCGCTGCGCTTGTGCGTTATTGACCGCGAGCGTTGCCGCTAGCCTGCTTGTGTCCGCCGTGAGCAGGAAGGAGCCGTTGCATGGCGCAAGCAACGGGACTGGAGTGCGGGCGATGAGCACTGACACCTCCGTGCCTCAGCCCCGGGTGTCCGGACTGGACGTCTCCGACTCGGCGCTGCTCGCCACGCTGCTCCGCGAGGCCCCCATCGGGTTCGCATTCTTCGGGCCGGACCTGCGCTTCCGGCGGATCAACGAAACCCTGGCCCGGCTGGACGGCCTGGATCTGGAGGCGCACGTCGGGCTGCTGCCGTCCCAGGTCTGGCCCGGCTCGCTGGCCTCACGGGCCGAGTCCGCGGTCCGGCACGTGCTGACCGAGGGCCAGCCGCTGTACGAGTCCAACCAGCCGGTCACCCCGGCGGAAGCGAGCGCGGGCCCGGCCGCGGAAGCGGAGCAGCCCCGCGCGGCCAACGGCGCCCAGCCCGGCGCCGACCGGCCCCGGGGCGACCGGACCCGTGATGACCGGCCCCGTGATGACCGGCCCCGTGATGACCGGACCCGTGATGATCGGCACTGGGCGTTCTCCTGGTTCCCCTCGCACGACCCGGAGGGCAACATCGCCGGCGTCGCGCTGATCGCCGTGGACGTCACCGACCGGCAGAACTCCCAGGAGGCGGTGCGCCGCAGCGAGGAGCGGTACCGCTCGCTGGTGCAGGCGGGCGCCCAGGTGGTCTGGGTGACCACGCCGACCGGGCAGATCGCGGAGGACTCCCCGGAGTGGCGCTGGATCACCGGGCAGACCCTGGAGGAGTACCTCGGCAACGGCTGGCTGGACGCCATCCACCCGGAGGACCGGGAGCGGGTGGAGCGGGAATGGCGCGAGTGCGTACAGGCCGGCAAGGTGTTCGACAGCCGGTACCGGGTGCGCACCAAGACCAGCGCCTACCGGCACTACGACGTGCGCGCGGTGCCGATCGAGCGGGACGGCAAGATCATCGAATGGGTGGGCGCCAGCACCGACGTGACCGGGCAGCGCGAGGCCGAGGAGATGCGTGGCCGGCTGACCGAGCAGCTGTCGGCCGCGGCGCTGCGCACGGCCCGGCTGCAGCAGGCCACGTCCATGCTGGCCGAGGCCCTGACGGTGCTCCAGGTAGTCGAGGTGATTACCGAGGTCGGACGGTCCGCGATCGGGGCGGAGCGGTCGGCGGTGGCACTGCTGGACCGGGAGCGGCTGCGGCTGCACACGGTCAATCCAGGCGGCCTGCCGGACTCGCCCGGTACACCCCCCGCTGACCTGCCGCTGGACGCGCCCAGCGTGATGACGCTGGCCATCACCACCCGGCGGCCGGTGCTGGTGGAGAACTCGGAGTCGCTGCGGCGGCACTTTGACGGAGTGCCCAACGTGGACCTGTTCCTCGCGCACAGCGACGAGCGGGCCTGGGTCGGGCTGCCGCTGCTGGCCGCGGGCGCACCGCTCGGCGCGCTGCGGTTCTCCTTCACCAAGCCGCGCCGGATCACCGAGGAGGAGCGGGTCTTCCTGGAGGCGCTGGCCGGCCAGTGCGCGCTCGCCCTGGAGCGGGCCTCGCTGTTCGAGCGGGAGCACACCACCGCGGAGACCCTGCAGCGCAGCCTGCTGCCGGACCGGCTGCCCAGCGTGCCCGGGATCGTCCTGGAGGCGCGCTACCTGCCGGTCACCCGGAACATGGAGATCGGCGGCGACTGGTACGACGCGTTCCGGCTGCCGGACGGCCGCCTGGCGGTGGCCGCCGGGGACGTGATGGGCAAGGGACTGACCGCCGCGGCGGGCATGGGCCGGGTGCGGAACGCGCTGCGCGCGCTGGCCCTCACCGACCCGCGGCCGGCCGCGGTGCTGGCCGGCCTGGACCGGCTGTTCACCGCGACCGAACTGGACGAGCAGGTCACCACCGTGGCCTACCTGGTGGTCGATCCGGTCACCGGGGAGGGCTTGGCCGGCAACGCGGGCCATCTGCCGCCGCTGCTGCTGTCCCGGGACGCCCCGCCGCGGCTGGACACGACCGAGGCGGGTACCCCGCTGGGCTGGGCCTGCCCGCGGCAGCAGTACGTGTTCCGGCTGCCGCCGGGGACCACCGCGGTGCTGTACTCCGACGGGCTGGTGGAGAACCGCCGGCGCGGCCTGGATGCCGGTCTTGACGAGCTGGTCTCGGTCGCGGCGCAGGCCCGGCCGGGCATGGTCGAGGATCCGGGCCGGCTGCTTGAGTACCTGGTAGACCGGATGCTGACCGGCTACGAGCAAGACGACGACGTGACCGTCCTGGTGCTGCATGTGCCCCGCCGGGACGACCCTCCGGCGGACCGGGGGAGCGGCGGTGTCATTCCCGCGGCGCGGAGGGGGAAGGTATGAGAAATGGCAGCGCTGACGTGCCACGGCGCCGCACATCCGGCGCCGCAGCACTGCCCCGGGGCGTGGCGGCGGTTCGAGCCACCCACAGACTCCGCCTAAGGTGGTGGTCGGGAGCTAGTCCGGTTACGGCCGCGGGGTACAGCGGCCCGGCTACGGCTTCCGGCTTGACCCCAACAGCGGGGTGCACGAGGTAGGGTCCATTTCCCGCTCACATACGCAGGAGAGGTGCCAGTGTCGCCTGCCAGTTCGTGCAGTCAGGTGTCATTCGCGGCTCGGCAGGCCGCCGTCCAGCGAAGGAAGGGGTGACCGCGTTGGCAAGCGCTGCAGGCTCCGCAGCGCGGAGGCAGCCAAGGCCGGACGTCTCGCTCGTGGATCCGGACGAGGCGGCTGCCGGGCAGGATGCTGCCCAGTCCGCGGAGCGCGCCGAAGGCTCCTCGCGGCGTCGGGGCAAGAAGAAGAATTCCGGTGGGCGGCCCGCGCCGCGCGACGGCGCCGGCCGGTCCGGCGACAGCGCGGGACCGGGCGCCCGGGGGGTGTCAGCCGTGGTGAGTGAGGATCCGGATCTAGCAGCGGTGGGCAAAGAAACGGTGGGCCTGGCAGAAGTGACCGAGCTGGCAGATGTCGCCGACCTGGATGCCGAGGTCGGCCCGGGTGACGTAGACCTGGCCGACGACGGCCCGGACTCGGCGGAACTGGAAGACCTCGACGTCGCGGTGGTGGACGAGGATCTCGACGTAGAGGACGTCGAGGTCGATGTCGTGGACGCGAATGAAGACGTGTCCGACGACGAGGCGGCCGCCGGCGACGATGAGGACGACGAACCGGCCGGCCCGCTGAGCGAGCCCGGGCCGGTGGTGGCGGCCGCGGCGGCCGCCATGGCCGATGTCGCGCCGGGCGGCCCCGCCGCCGCGGCGCCGGGTACGGCGGCCCGGGCGCCGGGCGCGGCCGAGGAAGAGTTCGTCTACGGCGACGACGACGATGATCTGCCAGCCGCCCAGGTGGCATCGGCGGGCGCGACGGCCGACCCGGTCAAGGACTACCTGAAGCAGATCGGCAAGGTTCCGCTGCTGAACGCGGAGCAGGAAGTCGAGCTGGCCAAGCGGATCGAGGCGGGCCTGTTCGCCGAGGAGAAGCTGGCCGAGGGCATGGACGGCCTCGAGGTGTCGGCCAGGCTGGACATGGAGTGGATCGCCGAGGATGGCCGGCGGGCGAAGAACCACCTGCTCGAGGCCAACCTGCGGCTGGTGGTGTCGCTGGCCAAGCGGTACACCGGCCGGGGCATGCTGTTCCTGGACCTGATCCAGGAGGGCAACCTGGGCCTGATCCGCGCGGTGGAGAAGTTCGACTACACCAAGGGCTACAAGTTCTCCACCTACGCCACCTGGTGGATCCGGCAGGCCATCACCCGGGCCATGGCCGACCAGGCCCGGACCATCCGGATTCCGGTGCACATGGTCGAGGTCATCAACAAGCTGGCCCGGGTGCAGCGGCAGATGCTGCAGGATCTCGGCCGCGAGCCCACCCCCGAGGAGCTGGCGGCGGAGCTGGACATGACCCCGGAGAAGGTCATCGAGGTGCAGAAGTACGGCCGGGAGCCGATCTCGCTGCACACGCCGCTCGGTGAGGACGGGGACAGCGAGTTCGGTGACCTGATCGAGGACTCCGAGGCGATCCAGCCCGGCGAGGCGGTCAGCTTCACGCTGCTCCAGGAGCAGCTGCATTCGGTGCTGGACACGCTGTCCGAGCGGGAGGCCGGGGTGGTCTCCATGCGGTTCGGGCTGACCGACGGGCAGCCCAAGACGCTGGACGAGATCGGCAAGGTGTACGGGGTGACCCGGGAGCGGATCCGGCAGATCGAGTCCAAGACCATGTCCAAGCTGCGCCACCCGTCCCGGTCCCAGGTACTGCGCGACTACCTGGACTGAGATCAGGCACAAAGCGGCCGGCGCCTAGCGATGCTAGGCGCCGGCCGTTTCAGCTCTTGTCTAGTTATCCGCGAGGGTGCGTTCCCCAGGTGCCGCCTGGACGTGGCGCGGCTGCGCTGCCGTGCCGACGCCAGGCTGCCCTGGCTACGCGTCGCCCTGCCCGGTGCCCGGCACCAGCCGGCCCGTCTCGTCCTGAATCTCGACGGCGATCTTGGCCAGCGCCTCAGCGTGCTGGCGGCTGTGATGGGCGCAGAACAGCAGCTCCCCGGAGTCAGGGAGAACAACGCGTACGTACGCCTGGGCACCACACCGGTCACACAGGTCCATCGCGGTCAACGGCCTGCTCGGTGCGAGAGCTCCGGTCATCTGTCGCCTCCCTCGCGTCATGCCGCCGGACCTGGGGTTGTCCGGCCGGCTGAACCCTTCGTGTTATGCAAACACTGTGTCAGGCTGGCTCCTTCCCGCCAGCCCCTGGCGTACGCCCACAGCGAACGCCCCCTGCTCGGGCGGCCGGCCGCCGCCCTCCTCCAACCACTTTAACGTGCGCGTTGTCCCAGGTCGCCGGGTATGTCCGCGGCGTGGCTACGGCGAGTACCCGGCCCGGGCGGCTATCCTGCCCGCAGTCCACCGAATCCGTGCCGCCCGGGCACCAGCCCCCGAGGAGGGCCCCTGTGACCGCCGTCCGCGCCGAAAGGGCCGGCCCAGCCGGGACAGCAGCACCGCTGGCGCCCGGTGCTGGGAAGGGGGCCGGGGCGTCCGCCACGGACGGCTACACCGCCCGGCACCTGTCGGTGCTGGAGGGCATGGAGGCGGTCCGCAAGCGCCCCGGCATGTACATCGGGTCCACCGACGGCCGCGGGCTGATGCACTGCCTGTGGGAGATCTTCGACAACTCGGTGGACGAGGCGCTGGCCGGGCACTGCAGCATGATCGAGGTCGTGCTGCATCCGGACCTGTCCGCCGAGGTGCGGGACAACGGGCGCGGCATCCCGGTGGACACCGAGCCCAAGTCCGGGCTGCCCGGGGTGGAACTGGTGATGACCAGGCTGCACGCGGGCGGCAAGTTCGGCGGCGGCTCGTACACCGCGTCGGGGGGGCTGCACGGGGTCGGCGCGTCGGTGGTCAACGCGCTGGCCGCCCGGCTGGATGTGCAGGTGGACCGGGACGGCGCCGAGTGGGCGGCCAGCTTCCGCCGCGGCGTCACCGGCGAGTTCGCGGCGGACGGCCCGGCCGCCAAGTTCAGCCGCGGGTCCGGGCTGCGCAAGACGCGCAAGGTGGCCAGGAAGGTGACCGGCACCCGGATCCGGTTCTGGCCGGACCGCCAGGTGTTCACCAAGGACGCGTCGTGGAGCTTCGACGCGCTGGTGCAGCGGGCCAGGCAGACCGCCTACCTGGTGCCGGGCCTGACCATCAAGATCTGCGACGAGCGGTCCGACACCGACCGGACCGCCCCGGCCAGCCCGGACGTGGCCGCGGAACTGACCGACCACGACCCGCACAGCGGCGCTGAGCCGCGCGAGGCCGAGTTCCGGTTCGACGGCGGGATCAGCGAGTTCTGCGCCTACCTGTCCCCCGGGGAGCCGCTCACCGACGTGCTCCGGCTGACCGGCTCGGGCCAGTTCACCGAGACCGTGCCGGTGCTCGACGAGCAGGGCCACATGACGCCCACCGAGGTGGACCGGGACCTGCAGGTGGACATCGCGCTGCGGTGGGGGACCGGGTACGAGACGGTCACCCGGTCGTTCGTCAACGTGATCGCCACGCCCAAGGGCGGCACCCACGTCACCGGGTTCGAGCGGGCCCTGGTCAAGACGCTCAACGAGCAGCTCCGCGCGGCCCGGCTGCTGAAGAACGGCGACGAGCCCGCCACCAAGGAAGATGCCCTGGAAGGGCTGACCGCGGTGGTCGGCGTCCGGCTGCCCGAGCCGCAGTTCGAGGGGCAGACCAAGGAAGTGCTAGGCACCCCGGCCGCGTCCCGGATCGTGGCCCAGGTGGTGACCAGCGAGCTGCGCAGCTACTTCGAGTCCCGGGGCCGGACCCGGACCCAGGCCCGGGCCGTGCTGGACAAGGTCGTGTCCGCGGCCAAGGCGCGGATCGCCGCCCGGGAGCACCGGGACAACCAGCGCCGCAAGACCGCGCTGGCCAGCTCGGCACTGCCGCCCAAGCTGGTGGACTGCCGCAGCGCCGACGACCGCAGCGAGCTGTTCATCGTCGAGGGCGACTCCGCGCTCGGCACGGCCAAGCTGGCCCGGGACTCGGAGTTCCAGGCGCTGCTGCCGATCCGGGGCAAGATCCTCAACGTGCAGAAGGCATCGCTGGCCGACATGCTCAAGAACGCCGAGTGCGCGGACATCATCCGGGTCATCGGGGCCGGCTCGGGTGGCTCGTTCGACCTCGACTCGGCTCGGTATCAGCGGGTCATCTTCATGTCCGACGCCGACGTGGACGGCGCGCACATCCGCACCCTGCTGCTCACCCTGTTCCACCGGTACCTGCGGCCGCTGCTGGAGGCCGGGCGGGTGTTCGCCGCGGTGCCGCCGCTGCACCGGATCGAGCTGTCCAGCCCGCGCAAGAACCAGGCCAGGTACCACTACACGTACTCGGACAGCGAGCTGCACCGCACGCTGCTGGAACTGGAGCGGCGCGGGCAGCGCTGGAAAGAGCCCATCCAGCGGTACAAGGGCCTGGGCGAGATGGACGCCGCGCAGCTGGCCGAGACCACCATGGACCCGCGGCACCGCACGCTGCGCCGGATCCGGATCACCGACGCCGCCGCGGCCAGCGGGATCTTCAGCCTGCTGATGGGCACCGAGGTAGGCCCGCGCCGGGAGTTCATCGTCGGCGGCGCCGCCGAGCTCGACCTCTCCCGCATCGACACCTGACGATCTGTGCGGCGTTAGCGTCGGTGACGCTTCGTTAAGCATACGATACTGAGAGTGACAACAGAGATACTCGTGGCGGAGTTCCTCCGCGCTCAGGCGGCCTGGCGGCTGGCCCGCGCCGACGGCGACCCGGTGCGGGCCGCGCGGTGCGCGGCGGCGCTGCTGGACGCGGCCGCGTACGTGGCCACGTTAACGCCCCCGGACACCGACCTGGCCGCGCTGGAGACAGCCGGCTGTTTCCAGGGGAACATGTTCGATCCAGGCGAAGAGGGCGTGCTGATCTGCCGCTGGTGGCAGTTCGGTGACCCGCCCTACGCGGGCCCCCGTGACCTGCTGACCGCGCTGTCTGCCGCGGTCAGCGAGGCCGGGGTCAGCCACCGCTAGAGCGGGGCCACCCCGCCCACGGCGGCCAGCTGCTGGCGGGCCCGCTCCCCAGAGCCGTCCCGGCGGCCTTCCGCGGGCGGCAGGTACACCGGCACGCCCGCCTCCGTCGCGCCGCGGGCCGGGGCAGGCCCGGCCCAGGCCAGAATCAGGCTGTCCTCGCCCTTGAGGAAGCGCTGGCAGCGGACCCCGCCGGTGGACCGGCCCTTGGCCGGGTACTCCCGGTACGGGGTCACCTTCACGCTGGCCGCCGCGGTGCCGGGCAGCGCGCCGCTGCTGCCGGCCACCGTCACCACGACGCCGTCATCGGCCGCGCTGTCGGCCACCGCGCCGAACCACACCACGGACGCCCGGGCCGACAGCCGGATCCCGGCCATGCCGCCGGCCGCCCGGCCCTGTGGCCGCACCGCCCCGGCGCGGAACCGGAGCAGCTGCGCGTCGCTGGTGATGAAGACCAGGTCGGCGTCCTCACTGGCCAGCTGCACCGCGCCGACCACGCGGTCGCCGTCCTTGAGCGAGATGACCTCGAACTCGGTGGCGTTCGCCGGGTAGTCCAGGGCGACCCGCTTGACCACGCCGCCCGCGGTGCCGAGGGCCAGCCCGCCGCCTGTCCCGTCCGGTGCGGCCAGTGCCACCACCGTCTCGTCGGGGTCCAGCGAGACGAACTCGGTCAGCGGGGCGCCGCCGGTCAGCGCGGGGGAGTGCGCGCTGGGCGGCAGGGCCGGGATCTCCAGCGCCCCGATCCGGATCAGCCGCCCGCGCGAGGTGACCAGCCCGACGCTGCCCCGCGCGGTGCTCGGCACCGACGACACAATCACGTCATGGTGGGCCCGGGGGGCCGCGCCGTCCGCCTCGGCGGCGCCGCCCTCGCCGGGCGCCGCGGCCGCGGTCCGCGCGATCAGCCCGGCCGAGGACAGCAGCACCAGGCACGGATCGTCGGCCACTTCAAGCGGGACGGCCGCGGCCCGGGTCGGCTTGCCGCTGCCCTCCAGCAGCACGGTGCGCCGCGGGTCGGCGAACCGCTTGGCCACGTCGGCCAGCTCGTCAGATACCAGGGTGCGCAGCTTGGCCTCGGACTCCAGGATCGCGGTCAGCTCGGCGATCCCGGCCTGCAGGTTCTCCCGCTCGCGCTCCAGCTCCAGCCGGTCGTAGCGGGTCAGCCGGCGCAGCGGCGTATCCAGGATGTACTGGGCCTGGATCTCGGACAGGTCGAAGACCGACATCAGCCGGTCCTTGGCCTGCGCGGAGTCGTCGCTGGTCCGGATGACCTGGATAACCTCGTCGATGTTGAGCAGCGCGATGAGAAGCCCGTCCACCAGGTGCAGCCGGTCGGCCCGCTTGCGCCGCCGGAACTCCGACCGCCGCCGGATCACCTCGATCCGGTGGCCGGTGTAGATCTGCAGCAGCTCGCGCAGGCCGAGCACCCGCGGCTGGCCGTCCACCAGCGCGACGTTGTTGATGCCGAACGTCTCTTCCATCGGCGTCAGCCGGTACAGCTCTTCGAGCACCGCCTCGGCGTGGAACCCGCCGCGGATCTCGATGACCAGGTGCAGCCCGCGCTGCCGGTCGGTGAGGTCCTTCAGGTCGCTGATGCCCTGCAGTTTCCGGGCGCCGACCAGGTCCTTGATCCGGGCGATCACCTTCTCCGGGCCGACCCCGTAGGGCAGCTCGGTGACCACGATGCCGTCCTTGCGCGGGGTGATCTTCTCCACCCGCGCGGTGGCCCGGGTGCGGAAGATGCCCCGCCCGGTCTCATAGGCCTCCCGGATCCCGTCCAGCCCGACGATCTTGCCGCCGGTGGGCAGGTCCGGCCCGGGCACGAAGCGCATCAGCTCGTCCAGGGTGGCCTCAGGGTTGGCGATCAGGTGCCGGGCCGCGGCCACCACCTCGCCCAGGTTGTGCGGGGCCATGTTGGTGGCCATCCCGACCGCGATCCCGGCCGTGCCGTTGACCAGCAGGTTGGGCAGCCCGGCCGGGAGCACCTCGGGCTGGGTCTCGGTGCCGTCATAGTTCGGGATGAAATCGACGGTGTCCTCGTCGATCGAGGCCACCATCTCCATCGCCGCCGCGGCCAGCCGGGCCTCGGTGTACCGCATCGCGGCGGGTGAGTCGTCACCGCCGAGCGAGCCGAAGTTGCCGTGCCCGTCGATCAGCGGCAGCCGCATGGCCCAGGGCTGGGCCATCCGGGCCAGCGCGTCGTAGATGGCGCTGTCCCCGTGCGGGTGCAGCCGGCCCATCACGTCGCCGACCACCCGGGCGCACTTGACATGCCCGCGGTCCGGCCGCAGGCCCATCTCGTTCATCTGGTACAGGATCCGGCGCTGCACCGGCTTCAGCCCGTCCCGGGCGTCCGGCAGCGCGCGCTGGTAAATGACGGAGTAGGCGTACTCCAGGTAGCTGCCCCGCATCTCCTCGGCAACATCGATGTCGACGATGTTTTCCTCGAAGTCCTCTGCGGGCGGGGGTGTCGCGGTGCGTCGTGCCATGTCCGCCATTGTGCCGCCTGCCAACGACCAAGATGCTTAACGCCACAACCTGGTGCGCGCCGTTGGTTAGCCAAGGTGGGCCAGCAGGTTCTCGTGCCGCCAGACCAGCACGGTGTACGGGCCGACGTGGTAGATCGCGGCCGGCCGCCCGAACGCCATCCGCAGGTCGGCCACCGGCGGTGCCGGGGGACTGCCGAGCGCCGCGAACGTGGCGTCGTGGCGCGGGTCGAACCAGGACTGCTGCGCTTCCCACTGGCCCGGCGCGAGCTGATGCCCGTCCACCTGCAGCGGCCGGAGCGCCACCCGGCCGCCGCTGGACACGGTGACCACGCTGCCCAGTGCCGAGTTGCCCAGGCCGTAGCGCAGGTGGTGGGCTTCCAGCCAGCTGGTCAGCGGCTGGGCCTGCGGGGCCACCGGGGAGTGCGCCAGCAGGACGCCCAGGCTGACCAGGTAGCCGCAGCCCACCGCGGCCAGCACCGGCAGCAGCCGGGCCGCGGCCAGCCGGTCGGCCAGCAGCCGGGCCGCGAGCACGGCGCCGAACGGCGCTGCCGCGACGATCTCCCGGGTGGTGGAGAGGCTGGTCACGTCGGTCCAGACCAGGAACGCGGCCAGGTTGACCAGGATCCCGGCCAGCAGCAACGCGGCGATCAGCCCGGTGTGCCGCAGCCGTCGCAGCCCAGCGCAGACCGCCCAGACGGCCAGAACCAGGCCGGCCAGGTGCAGCAGCAGAAGCAGCGTGCTCAGCCCGGCCGGCTGGCCGAAGAAGTCGCCGCCGAACAGCAGGGCCAGGCCGGCCACCGTCTGGTACACGTGGCCGGGCAGCGCGCCGATCGGGGTGAGCTGCGAGCTGACCGGGTTCAGCCGGAACCCGCCCGCCGCGCCGATCAGGTGCAGCACCGTGGCCGCGGCCGCCGTGGCCAGCAGCCCGGCGGCCAGCAGCCCCGCGTCGAACCCTTGGGCCCGCAGCGGCTGCCGCTGCTGCACGGTCCGGTCGTAGAGCCGGACGGCGCACACCGTGAGCAGCGGCAGCACTCCGGTCAGCAGCACCACCGAGTCGGCCACCAGGGCCCAGCCGAGCAGCACACCGACCGCGGCCGGGACATACCAGCGCCGCGGGGCGCGGTCCAGGATCAGCCAGGCCAGCAGGACCGGCGCCGTGCTGCCGTAGTGGTCCGGCGCGAGCAGGAACAGGAACACGCCCGCGCCGGGCTGCGGGGAGCACATGATCCCGGCCGCGATGACCATCCGGATCGCGGCCGCGCGGCCGGTGGCCCGCCCCCGGGCCAGCGCCACGGCCAGCAGCAGGACCAGGGTGAAGGTGATGGCCGCGGCCACGTGCACCACGTCCGGGCTGCGGCCCAGGACCAGCTCGACCAGCAGGTACTCGGGCAGCTCGGTGGTGTAGAAGGAGACGTCGGACAGCCACCAGCCGTGCAGCAGCAGGTTGCCGTGCAGCATGTCCCAGGCCTGCAGGGTGAATACCGCGCCGTACGAGTCGCCCGGCTCGGTCTGCGACACCCGCCAGTAGCAGGCGAACACCAGCAGCGCGGCGGCCACCCAGGCGCCCCCGGCCAGCCAGCGCCGCCCCGGCCGCCACCCGGCTGCGGCCGCGGCGGCTGGTTCGGCGGCCGCCGGATCGGCCAGCACTTGGGCCGGGACAACAGCGGCCGGGACATCCGTCACGAAACGCCATGCTGGCTGCCGCGTGTCTCCGATCAGTAATGCCAGGTCGTGTCGAGCCCAGCTCTTTGCCGAACGCTTACCTGTCCGGTGCCTGGCGCCGCGATCAGCTGACCGAGAAGCCGCCGTCCACGCAGATGAGCTGGCCGGTCACGTAGTCGCTGGCCCGGCTGGCCAGGTAGACCGCAATGCCGGCGAAGTCGGCCGGCTCGCCGTTGCGGCCGATCATGGTCCGGGCGGCCAGCGCCGCGGACCGGGCCGGGTCGCTGGCCACGGCCGCGGTGAGCGGGGTGGCCACGAAGCCCGGGGTGACCGCGTTGCAGCACACCCCGCGGGCCGCCCACGCCTCGGACTGCGACCGGGTCAGCCCGGCCAGCCCGGCCTTGGACGCGCCGTAGCCGCCGCTGTTGCCGAACGCGCGGAACGACTGCTGCGAGGCCACGTTGATGAGCCGGCCCCAGCCGCGCTGCGCCATGGCCGGCCCGAACCGCTGGCCGAGCAGGAACGGGGCGGTCAGGTTCACCGCCATGGTCTCGTCCCACTGCCCGGTGGTCAGTTCGCCGAGCGGTGGCCGCAGGTTGACCCCGGCCGCGTTGACCACGATGTCCGGCTCGCCGAACGGCGCCACCGCCTGCTCGGCCGCGGCCAGCGTGGCCGCCCGGTCGGCCAGGTCGGCGCGGACCCAGGCGGCCTGGCCGCCGGCCGACCCGATCGCCGCCACGGTGGCGGCCAGGGCCGGCTCGCCGCGGGCCAGCAGCACGGTCTGGGCGCCGGCCCGGGCCAGCGCGTTGGCCATGGCCTGGCCGATGCCGGAACTGCCGCCAGTGACCAGCGCTACCCGTCCGGCCAGGGAAAAGAGCTCGTCCAGATAGCCTGGCTCCCCGTGGCGGGAATCAGAGGGCGGGCCGGGCACCGACCATGCCGAGTGCTTGCGTGGCCAGCCGGCAGCCGCTGGCCAGCGCTTCCAGCGGTGGCTTCTTGTCCAGCCAGGCGGGCAGGAACCCGGCGCAGAACGCGTCACCCGCGCCGGTGCCGTCCACGAACGTCTCCACCGGCAGCGCGTGCTCCCGGATCGGGTCCGGGCGGCCGTTCGCGAACAGCGCCCCATCCGGGCCGAGCTTCACCACGACCTGCGGGTACCAGGCGGTGA
Source organism: uncultured Actinomycetes bacterium (assembly GCA_963814645.1). Classification (GTDB taxonomy): domain Bacteria; phylum Actinomycetota; class Actinomycetes; order Streptosporangiales; family Streptosporangiaceae; genus RYN-230. The sequence continues at coordinate 548,990 of CAWFDX010000004.1, forward strand.
GCACCCGGGCCGCCGACTCCGGGTCCTCGCGGCCGGTGAGTACGGTGGCCTGGTCACTGTTGACGATCAGCAGGGTCACCCCGTTGGTCATCTCCAGGAACGGCTCGGCGCCGACCCGCTCCAGCGGCGCGGCTGAGGCACCGTCCACCGAGATCGTCATGCCGGCCCGGCTGGCGTGCTGGAACGCGGCCAGCGCAGCGCCCCGGGAACCCTCGTTCAGCAGGGTGTAGCCCGACAGGTGCAGATGCGCGCCGGGGGCGAACAGGTCCTTGGGCAGGTCATCCGGGTGCAGCGCGGCGTTCGCGCCCGGGTCGGACATCATCGTGTGGTCGCCCTTGTGGGTGACCATGACCACGCAGGTCCCGGTCGGCCGGTCCGGGTCCATTACCAGCCGGGCGTCCACGCCGTAGCCCATCAATTCCATGTCCCGGTTACGGCCGGCGATGTCAGCGCCGCGCCGCCCGATGAAGGCCACGTCACCGCCGTCAGCGGCCAGCCAGGCGGCTACGTTCGCGCCGGAACCCCCACCGTGCATGCTGACCGTGGCCGGCGTGTCACTGCCCTTGGCCAGTGGCAGAGCCGCGTGCGCGACCGTATCGGTCATCAGATCGCCAACGACGACGACGCGCGCCATGTCGTCACCACCTTGCTCCCGGGGCTGAGCCTGGGGACGGCACCACCCAACGGCTCAGGCTAGCTCATAGAACTTAACAGTTCCCTGGCTGCTACGGCGGGTGTTCTGCCGGGTGGGTACAGATGCGGACGGATACGGCATGCCGGGAATCTCGGCCGCGCTCCGGGCTCCCGCATGTGAAGTTGGTCACATGCAGTCCGGCGGCCGCCCGGCTGGCTGGCCGGCCGGGGCGGTGAGCTACTGTCGCTACGCGCGGATCTTGAAGGAGGCGGTGACGAGCATGGCCTGGAGCTGGCAGTTCGAGCAGGCCGACGGCAGCCTGGTGCCGTCCCGGGGAATGCCGCGGGAGACGTTCAGCAGCCAGGGCGACGCAGAGAGCTGGCTCGGCGAGAACTGGCGCGACCTGCTGGCCAGCGGCGTGGACCAGGTAACCCTGCTGGAGGAAGGCCGCGTCGAATACGGCCCGATGAGCCTGCATCCGGACGCCGGCTGAGCGGCGTTGCGGCGGGTCTAGGAGCGGGACTGCGGGCTCTGGGTCAGGGCCGGGTCGCGCTGGATGACCGGGGCCAGCACCTCGTCGATCCGCTTGAGCAGGTCTGGCTCCAGGACCACGCCGGACGCCTTGACGTTCTCCCGGACCTGTTCCGGCCGGGTCGCGCCGATGATGGCCGCGGACACGTTCCGGTTCTGCAGCACCCAGGCCACGGCCAGCTGGGCCATGCTCAGCCCGGCGTCGGCGGCGATCGGGGCCAGGTCGGCCACCCGGCGCAGCACCGCATCGTCCAGCAGCCGCTGGATGAACCCGGAGCCGCTCGGGTCGGTGGCCCGTGACCCGGCGGGCACCGGCTGCCCGGGCTGGTACTTGCCGGTCAGCACGCCCTGCGCGATGGGAGACCAGACGATCTGGCCGATGCCTTCCCGCTCGGACAGCGGGATCACCTCGGACTCGATCACCCGCCAGATCATGTTGTACTGCGGCTGGTTGGAGACCAGCCGGTCGAAGCCCATCTCGTCGGCGATGCGCAGCGCCGCGGCGATCTCCTCGGCGCGCCACTCGGACACCCCGATGTACAGCACCTTGCCCTGGCGGACCAGGTCGTCGAAGGCCCGCATGGTCTCCGTCAGCGGGGTTTCGTGGTCGTACCGGTGTGCCTGGTACAGATCCACGTAGTCGGTCTGCAGCCGGCGCAGCGAGGCGTGTGCCGACTCCATGATGTGCTTGCGGGACAGGCCACGGTTGTTGGCCCCCGGGCCGGTCGGCCAGAAGACCTTGGTGCACACCTCGATGGATTCCCGGCGGATGCCGTGCAGCGCCCGGCCGAGCACGTCCTCGGCCCGGGTGCCGGCGTACACGTCAGCGGTGTCGAACGTGGTGATGCCCTCGTCCAGGGCCGCGGCCACGCAGGCCAGAGCCGCCTCCTCCTCGACCTGTGATCCGTGGGTGATCCAGTTCCCGTAGGCGATCTCGCTGACCTGCAACCCGCTGCGGCCGAGATGACGATGCTCCATAGAGGGGAGACTAGCCAGCGCGCCGCTAGACCTGCGCGCCGGGCTTGACCCGGGGCTTGGGGAAGCGAAGCTTGCGGATCTGCAGGGCGCGCATGCCGGAGTACATCTTGATGCCGCGGGTGCTCTGCCCGGGGTACCGCTCGTTCGCCAGCTTGGCCACCCGGCTGCCGATCCAGAAGCCCTCGCCCGCCATGATCAGCACCATCACGATCAGCACGATCGGCAGGACCGTCTGGATCACCGAGCTGTGCAGGAACAGCAGGAACAGCAGGACGACCAGGCCATACATATAGAACTCGCTGAACCGGCGCTTGGAGTCCACGTAGTCCCGGGCCAGCGCGCGGACCTGGCCCTTGTCCTTGGCCGGCAGCGCCCACTCCTCGCCGCGGCGCATGGCCTCGGTCTTGCGGGCCCGCTCGGCCCGGTCCCGGGTACGGGACTGCTTCCCGGCCGCTTTACGGTCTTCCGCGGAGAGCTGGTACCGGCGGCGGCGTTCCGCCTCACTGCGCTTGGGCGTGGGCCGGCCTTTGCCCGCGGTCACCGCGCCGCGCGCCGCCGCGGCCTCGGCCTCGTCCGCCGCGGGCTCGGCCGGGGCGTCCTCGGTGGCCGCATTACGTCGTCTGAACACGAGGTCAGCCTACCGGGACGAAGGGGAAGGAACATCCCGTCGCGCGCTAACACAGGGGGGTTTCCGGGGGGTCGTCCCCCCGGGTAAATACCGCGTAGGCTGTGTTCACCAGCCTGCGCAGCGCCGCTGCCACGCCGCGGGATGTAGGCTCGCGCGCCGCAGGTGGCTGGCGGCAGCGTTACACGATGAGGGGATGGTCGCGCCGATGAGCGTGGTGAAGCGGGTATCGATGATCTTCAAGGCCAAGGCCAACAAGGCCCTGGACCGGATGGAAGATCCGCGCGAGACCCTGGACTACTCCTACCAGCGCCAGCTGGAGATGCTGACGCAGGTCCGCCGCGGTGTCGCCGACGTCGCCACGTCGCGCAAGCGGGTTGAGCTGCAGATGAACACGCTGCAGCAGCAGCAGGACAAGCTGGACCGGCAGGCCCGGCAGGCCCTGGGTGGCGGCCGGGAAGACCTGGCCCGTGAGGCGCTGACCCGCAAGTCGGCGCTGCAGGGCCAGCTCGGTGACCTGCAGACGCAGTACCAGTCGCTGCAGGCCGACGAGGAGAAGCTGACCGCTGCCTCGCAGCGGCTGCAGGCCAAGGTGGAAGCCTTCCGCACCCAGAAGGAGACCATCAAGGCCACCTACACCGCGGCCGAGGCGCAGACCCGCATCGGCGAGGCTGTCTCCGGCATCTCCGAGGAGATGGGCGATGTGGGCATGGCCGTGCAGCGGGCCCAGGACAAGACCGCGCAGATGCAGGCCCGGGCGGGCGCCATCGACGAGCTGATGGCCTCCGGGGCGCTGGACGACGTCACCGCGCAGCCCAACGACGACATCCAGCGCGAACTGGACCAGATGGGCGGGGGCCACGACGTGGACCGCGAGCTGGAGCGGATGAAGCTGGAGCTCGGCGGCGAGGCGCCGAAGGAGATCGAGGGCAACGCGCCAGGTGCGGCCGGCAATACCAGCAACGGCCAGGCGGGCCAGGCCAGCCCGGCCGCGGATCAGCCGCAGACCGGTGACGGGTCATGATCGTCCGGATCCTCGGCGAGGGTCAGCTCAAGGTGGACGACGCCCTGTCCACCGAGCTCAACGAGCTGGACGCCACGCTGCAGGCGGCGCTGAACGCGGGCGACGAGAAGGCGTTCCGGCTGGCGCTCGAAGGCCTGCTGTCCCGGGTCCGGGCGGCGGGAACACCCATCCCCGCGGATTCGTTGGAAGCGTCGGATGTGATCCTGCCGTACTCCGAGGCGAGCATGGACGACGTACGTGCCCTGCTTACTGACGACGGGCTCATCCCGGGTTGATCCAACGCTCAGCTAGCTTTCAGGCTGACTGGGCACACTGGATGCTGCCCGATAATTGAGTCATGGATGGCTTCATCAATGAAGCCGGTTAGCGCTCAGCTGGGTGCGCCCAGCTGACGGAACGGAGGCGGCGCGATGGCGAAGACCCGCTATGCGCCCGACAGAGGACTCACCGCCCGGATGACCCTCACGATGTTCTTGCTCGGGCTCGTATTCGTCGCCTTCATTACCATCCTCGTGCTGGTGCTCAGCGCGACTGGCCGGGTATCCGGCGGCGCGATCATATTCTTCGCGGTGCTGCTCGGCCTGGTGCTCACGGTCGGCTCCCTGTTCTACTCCGACAAGATCGCCCTCAGCACGTCCGGCGCCCAGCTGGTCACCGCGCAGGATGGGCCGCAGGCGGCCCGGCTGAACGGCATCGTGGACCGGCTCTGCGCGCTGGCCAACATGCCCAAGCCCCGGGTGGCCATCGCGCCGTCCCCGATGCTGAACGCGTTCGCCACCGGGCGGAACAGCAAGACCGCGGTGCTGGTCGTGACGACCGGCCTGCTGAACAGCAACCTGGACGACGGTGAGCTGGAAGCCGTGCTGGCGCACGAGCTGTCGCACGTGGCGCACAAGGACGTGGTGGTGATGACCATCGCGTCGTTCCTCGGCATCATCGCCGGCCTGCTGGTCCGGTTCGCGTTCTACTCCGAGCTGTTCGGCGGCGGCGGCCGGGGCCGCGGCGGGAACAACAACAACGGCGGCGCGCTGCCGGTCATCTTCATCGTGCTGCTCGTCGGCATCGTCACCTACGCGATCAGCTTCCTGCTCATCCGGCTGCTGTCCCGGTACCGGGAGCTGGCCGCGGACCGGTCCGGCGCGCTGCTCACCGGCCAGCCCTCCAAGCTGGCCAGCGCGCTGCAGAAGGTCAGCGGGTCGATGAACGCGATCCCGACCAAGGACCTGCGGGCGGCCGAGCCGCTGAACGCGTTCTACTTCGTGCCCGCGTTCAAGGCCGGCGGCAAGGAAGTCGCACTGTCCAACATCTTCTCCACCCACCCGACGCTGGACCGGCGGCTGCGCCAGCTGTCCGAGATCTCCGATCAGCTGAGCAAGCAGGCCTGAGCCAGTGGGCTTCCTGGACACGCTGCTGGGCCGGACCAAGCCGGCCCAGCCGAACCTGGACCAGCTGTTCGAGCTGCCCACCGCCGCGATCACGCTGGAAGCGGGGATGAACCTGGTGCCCACCGGCATCGGCTCGGTCTGCTTCCGGGCCGCCGAGGGCAAGGCGTTCAGCGACATCGAGTCGGACGTCCGCGAGCTGCTCAGCATGGGCACCAGCACCGCGTCGGTCGAGGTCACCAAGGACAGCTACGGGTTCACGTGGCTGACCTGCCAGCACAGCAAGGACGACTTCGAGGCGCTGGTCACCGACCTGCACGCGGTGAACTCCTCGCTGGCCGACGGCGGGTTCGGCCCGCAGCTGCTGTGCACCCTGGTCAGCTTCGCCGACGACCAAGGCCGCAAGCTGGGCATCGTCTACCTGTACAAGCGGGGCACGTTCTACCCGTTCGCGCCGACCTCGGGGGAGCAGCGGGACAACGCGCTCGAACTCCAGGTCCGCGGGCAGGTCGGCGCCGACCTGAAGATCGAGCCCGACCTCAGCCGCTGGTTCGCGGTCTGGGGCGCCCCAGGCCTCTAGCCGCCCAGTCGCCGCCGGATACAGAAGAAATGCAGAGCATCTAGCAATACCGCAAAGAATGCCTGCTGGCAGGGTAGGCCGCTATGAGTGCTCCGTCGGCTGCCTTCGGTGCCCCGAAGGCACCGGTCGGCCGCGACCGGAAGCCTGCCCGCCTGCCTGCCCCGCAGCCGCACCCCGCGCTGGCCAGGACCGCGTTGCTGGCCGCTGGCCTGGGCCTGGGCATCACCACCGCGCTGACCTTCACCGCCGAGTCGGCCAGCCAGCTGTCCGCACCCGGCGGCCTGGCCACCTTCGCGGGCAGCCTGACCGGCATGACCGGCACCTACCTGGCGCTGATCATGGTCCTGCTGGTCAGTCGGATCCCGGCCATCGAGCGGGTGGCTGGCCAGGACGGCCTGGTCCGGCTGCACCGGGCGCTCGCCCCGTGGCCGATCTGCCTGCTGGCCGCGCACGCGCTGTTCCTCACCGTGGGCTACGCGCAGGCCGCCCGGACCGGTCTCTGGCACGAGGCGGGCACGCTGGTGACCTACCCGGACGTGCTGATCGCCACCGTCGCGCTCGGCATCATGTGCTTCATCGGGGTGATCTCGCTGCGCACGGTCCGGCGGCGGCTGCCCCGGGACACCTGGTGGCTGATCCACCTGTGGATGTACCTCGCGCTGGCGCTCGCCGTCCCGCACGAACTCGTGCTCGGGCCGTCCTTCGTCGGGCATCCGCTCACCCGGCTCGTCTGGTCGGTGATCTGGGCGGCCACCGCGGGCGCCGTGCTCGGGTACCGGATTGGCCTGCCCATCCTGCGCACCGTGCGGCACCAGTTGCGGGTGGTCGAGGTGCGATCCGAAGGACCCGGCGTGGTGTCGGTCATCCTGGCCGGCCAGCAGCTGGACCGCCTGCCGGTATCCGGCGGGCAGTTCCTGTACTGGCGGTTCCTGACTCCGGGCCGGTGGTGGCGGGCGCACCCATTCTCCCTCTCCGCCCTGCCGCAGCCGCCCTACCTGCGGGTGACCGTCAAAGGGGTGGGCAAGTTCTCGCAGTCCCTGGCCGGTCTGCGGCCCGGCACCCGGGTGGCGGTCGAGGGACCGTACGGGGCGTTCACCCGCTACCAGCAGCGGCGGCGCCGCGCGGTGCTGGCCGCGGCCGGGATCGGGGTCACCGCGCTCCGCTCGCTGCTCGAGGACCTGCCCCGCGGCAGCGCGCCGGTGGTCCTGCTGCGGGCCAGCCGCCCGGAGGATCTCGTGCTCGGCGCCGAGGTGCGGGAACTGGTCCGGCAGCGCCGGGGCACCATCCACGAGCTGGTCGGGCCGCGGGAGGAGGCGGTGATCGACGAGGTGTCGCTGCCCCGGCTGGTCCCCGACCTGAACTACCGCGACGTGTACGTGTGCGGCCCGGAAGGATTCGTGGCCGCCATAGTGGCGCTGGCCCGTAACCTGGGCGTCCCCGATGACGCTATTCACCACGAAGCGTTCGCGCTGTGAGGGCGACCGGCGCCGAGGGGGAGGGGACGCCATGAGGGCTGGGGCATGGCTGGTGCTGGGCGGCGCCGTGGCCGGCTTCCTGGGCGTCCTCGGGCTGCACCGGCCGGCCGCATCCGGCGCGCTGACCCAGGGCCCGGGGCAGGCCGCCAGCCCGGGCCGCACCGCGGCGGCGGCCGGGCCGCCAGGCACCGTCACCGGCCCGGTCGTGGGGTACGGGTACGGCGAGCTGGCCGCCCGGGTGGCCATCCGCCACGACCGGATCACCGGGGTGAGCGTGCCGGTGCTCAAGACGGCCGAGCAGTTCTCCCAGGAGCTGGCCGACCGGTACATCCCGGTGCTGCGCCAAGAGGTGCTGGCGGCCCAGTCGGCGCACATCCAGGCAGTGTCCGGGGCCACCTACACCAGCGAGGCCTACGCACAGTCGGTCCAGGCCGCGCTGGACAAGGCGCACTTCAAGTGAAACAGGACGGCCTGGTCACCCACGCCGAGCCGGTGATGGGCACGGTGGTCTCGTTCGCGCTGCATCCCGGGGAGCTACCCGGCCCGGACCTGCGGGCCGCGCTCCAGGCCGCCTGCGCCGTGCTGCAGGACGCGGACAGCGTGTTCAGCACCTGGGATCCGGGCAGCCCGCTGAGCCTGCTGCGCCGCGGCGCGCCGCGCAGCGCGCCGCCGCCGGTCATGGCCGAGGTGGAGGCCGCCTGCCGGCAGGCCCGCGACGCGTCCGGCGGCTGGTTCGACCCGTGGGCCATGCCCGGCGGCTACGACCCCACCGGGCTGGTCAAGGGCTGGGCCGTGGCTAAGGCGCTGCGCACGCTCGACCAGGCGGGCATCCCCGCGGCGCTGGTCAACGGCGGTGGCGACCTGGCCGCGTTCGGTATGCCAGGGCCCGGCCGGTGCTGGCGGGCCGGGATCCGCCATCCCTGGCGGGCATCGGGCCTGGCCGCGGTGCTCGAGGTGCACGGCGCGGTGGCCACCTCAGCCAGCTACGAGCGGGGCGCCCACCTGGTGGATCCGCGCACCGGCCAGCCGGGCTGCCGGGCGGCCTCGGCCACCGTGACCGGTCCCAGCCTGGCCCAGGCGGACGCGCTGGCCACCGGCCTGGCGGTGGGCGGGGACGCCGCGCTGGAGGTGATCAGCGGGCTGGCCGGCTACCAGGCGTACCTGATCCGGCCGGACGGCACCGAGTCGTGGACCCCGGGGATGGAGTTCGCCAGCGGTTGAGCTGGTCCGGCCGCCCCGGAATGCCTGCGGACGGCATATGGTTGTGAGTGGAGATCAGTCAGCGCCGCGGACGCGGCGGCAGTCCAACGCGGGAGTAAATCACCTATGACTGTCCAGCACGAGGGTGCTCTTCACCAGGAGACCACGGGCCAGACCACGTCGGGCGTCATCCTGTCCGACACCGCGGCCAGCAAGGTCGGCGCTCTCCTGGCGCAGGAAGGCCGTGACGACCTGCGGCTGCGCATCGCCGTGCAGCCGGGCGGCTGCTCCGGGCTGCGCTACCAGCTCTACTTCGACGAGCGGGAACTGGACGGCGACGTCGACGCCGAGTTCTCCGGTGTGCACGTGGTCACCGACAAGATGAGCGCCCCGTACCTGATGGGCGCGACCATCGACTTCGTGGACACGATCGAGAAGCAGGGCTTCACCATCGACAACCCGAACGCCACCGGCTCCTGCGCCTGCGGCGATTCGTTCCACTGACCCGCCTGCTGAGCTGACCGGCCGCCGGGCGGTTTCCCGCCCGGCGGCCGCATGCCCTAGAGTGCGGCAGTGCGCATAGCTATCACCGGGTCCATCGCGACCGACCACCTGATGACATTTCCGGGCCGGTTCGTCGAGCAGTTCATCCCGGACAAGATGGACCGGGTATCGCTGTCCTTCCTCGTGGACGGCCTGGACATCCGGCGCGGCGGGGTCGCCGCCAACATCGCGTTCGGGCTCGGCGTGCTCGGCCTCGACCCGCTGCTGGTCGGCGCGGTGGGCGCGGATTTCGCGCCGTACCGCAACTGGCTGACCCAGCACGGGGTGGACTGCTCCGCGGTCCGCGAGTCGGCCACCCGGCACACCGCCCGGTTCGTCTGCACCACCGACATCGACGGCAACCAGATCGCCTCGTTCTACCCGGGTGCGATGAGCGAGGACGCCGACATCAGGCTGGCCCCGCTGGCGGAGCAGGCGGGCGGGCTGGACCTGGTGCTGATCGGCGCCAGCGACCCGGGGGCCATGCTCGCGCACACCCAGGAGTGCAAGGACCTGGGCATCCCGTTCGCCGCCGACCTGTCCCAGCAGCTGCCCCGGCTGGCCGAGCAGGAAGTGTGCGCGCTGGTCAACGGGTCGGCCTACCTGTTCTGCAACGAGTACGAGGAAGCGCTGATCGAGCGCAAGAGCGGCCGGACCGCCGCGCGGATCCTGGACAACGTCGGGGTGCGGATCACCACGCTCGGCCCGGCCGGGGCCAAGATCGAGCGGGCCGGGGCGGCGCCGGTGCTGGTCGGGCCGGTGCCGGAGACGCGCAAGGCGGACCCGACCGGGACCGGGGACGCGTTCCGCTCCGGCTTCCTGGCCGCGGTGGCCTGGGGCCTGTCCCTGGAGCGGGCGGCGCAGCTGGGCAACATGCTCGCGGTGCACGTGCTGGAGACGGTCGGCCCGCAGGAGTATGAGCTGAAGCCCGGCGCACTGGCCGAGCGCTTCGCCGCCGTGTACGGCCCGGCCGCAGCGGCCGAGGTCAGCGCCTGCTACAGCTGACTTTCCTGTTGAACGCCAGTATCCGCGACTCAGCCTGATAAGGCCGGAGGGGACGGCCCTGGTGTGGGCCGCCCCCTCGGTAAGGGTTGCTCGGGTGATTACCCGAGCGCCCCGACATCCTTGATGTAGTTGGCAGGCGAGCCGACGCCAGTCGAGTCGTCGTAGCCCTTGACGGCCGGCAGCGCGTCCGCGCCCAGCCCGTCGATGCCCAGGGTCCGCAGGTAGGTCAGTAGCGGGCCCTGCTTGGTGTCCGGGTTGGTGTAGTTGTTGCGCACCTGAGCGAGGTAACCGGGACCCAGCGGGTGGTCGGTCACGTCGTTGAACGCCGGCGACGGCGAGCTGTACCTGTCGTGCCGGTCCAGGAAGTAGATCAGCGGGTTGGCGAACCCGAGATCTGCCCCGGCGGCCTGCTGGGCGTCCGCCTCAATTCCGGCGAACGTCGGGCTGGACACGCTGGTGCCGCCGATCCGGCTGAGCGAGAAGGCGTAGGTCTTCCCGTTCGGCTGCAGCGTGGTCTGGCCGACCAGGATGCCGGTGCTCGGGTCAGCGAGCGCGGACACGTCCGGCACCACGCGCATCGGCGTGCTGCTGGTCGTGCCGTTCGGCAGCTGCGTAGCCAGCGACGTGGGCACCACGTGGCGCTGGTAGAACGGCTGGGTGTACACCGTGCTCACACCGCCGCCGCTGGACCCGTCGTAACCCGACGGGTACTTACCGGGCGGGGTGAACTGCCACTTCTGGCCGCCGTTCTTCTTGTGCACCAGCGGGTCGAGCAGGGTGCCCCAGGAGGTCTCCCACTCGTAGCTGTTGGTCTTGCTGATGGCCAGGCTGGTGCCGCCCACCGAGGTGACCCAGGGACTGGAGGTCGGGAAGTCCACCTGGTCGAACGGTGACGCGGAGTCCTCGCCCGGGCCCTCATAGCCACTGTCGCCGGAGGAGAAGAAGAAGCCGATGCCCTCTATCGCGCCAAGCTCGAACACCGCGTTGAACGCGTCGCTGATGGTGGAGTAGCTGGCCGGCTCGCCCCAGGAGTTGCTGACGATGCTGGCCAGGCCGTTGTTCACGATGTACGCGTCCGCCTGGACCAGGTCGGAGTCCTCGCAGCTGCCCGCGGCCACGTACCGGACGTTGGCGTCCGGCGCCATGCCGTGCACCGACTCGACGTCGAGGGTCTCCTCGCCGTACCAGCCCTGCGCGTCACACTCGTTGGGGCCGGCCAGCGTGTACGGGCCCGCCTTGTACTGCTTGAACTGGCCCGGCCCGAACGGCTGGTCGCCGACCACGGTGGCGAACTGGTTGGCGTCGTTCTTGATGGTCGGGGACGCGTAGGCGTCCACGATGGCCACCGTCTGGCCCGCACCGGTCTCACCGGAGGCGGTCACCCCGTAGGCGCCGCGCACCTGGGCCGGCGTGTAGCCGCAGTTGGTCCACGACTGGTGCTGGCCGTACGCCTTGGGCTTGTTGGTGGCGACCTTCTGGCCGTAGTAGGTCGAGCACGGCGGGGCCACCCAGTAGTTCGGCCCGGGCGGCGGCAGCGCGGGCTTGACCGCGCTCTTCGCGGTGTCCAGGCCGGCCACCGCGAGAACGTCACCAGCCACCGAGGACGGCGCGGAAGCGGACGACTCAGGCGCCCGTGCGGTCTGCCCGTCGGGGCCCCGGAAGGTACCGAAGGATACGCTGAACGCCTTGCTGGCCGCGGCCACCGAGCCGCGCACCGCGATGTAGGCACCAGCCGGGCTGGCCGCGCTGACTCCGGTCACCGACAGGCCTGCCGAGGTGAGCCACGACCGCACCGCGGAGACTTCCGCCGAGCTCGGCGCGTACTTCGCCCGGGCCTCAGCGGCGGTCAGGTAGTGCCGGTACTGGCTGCTCTGCGGGTTGGAGACGGCGGCCACCTGCTGGGCGAGCGCGGCCTCGTTGCTGGGGGCCAGGTACACCTTGGCGCTGACCGTCCCGCTGGCCTTGCTGCTGAGGCGTTTCGCGGCAACGGCCCACGATGGGTGGGTGTTGGCGATGGCCCGTCTCGTGGTGCCCGCCTGCGCGGCGGTGGTGGCCGCGAGCGTGCCGAGCGTCAATGCTCCGGCAGCGACCGCGGCGCTCACCACACGCAGGCGTGTGACGTGCGGCATGCACATTCCTTCCGTAGGGCTGGGGATGACCGTGGCGCCTGATGTGTCCTGGGTAACAGGCCACAACCTGTAAAGGTTGTTCCTGCGGGTATCTCCTGCGCAAGCATTTACGCGTATGTTGCGCGGTTCTGTTACCTGGTCATGGCTCCTTGTGAGAAAGGCGCTACCCTGTGTCATTAACTGGCCTTGACCTGGGCGCGGTGCGCACAGATGTGCTCAGGGAGAGCGGACCAGCAGCGCGGCCGGGCGAACCTCGATGATCAGTGTCCGGCCCGGCGCGATAACCTCGCCGTCCACCTCGCGCGGTAGCGAGGTGGCGGCCTGGATCTCCACCCGGCGGGCCTGGAACCGCTCCAGCCGGCGGTCGTCGTGCCCGCCGCCGGTGATGATCCGGTACGCCACCCGGCTCCAGCCGAGCGGGCTCGCCGGGGCCAGGATGCCCACGTCGAGCAGGCCGTCGTCCAGGCGGGCGCCGGGCAGCAGGGCGAAGCCGCCGGGCAGCAGCCCGGCGTTGCCGACCGCGACCGACCGGGCCCGCCGGGTCAGCGGCGGGCCGCCGTCCAGCCGCACGGTGAACTCGTGCCGCCGCCCGGGCAGCTGGGCGGCCCCGGCCGCCGCGTAGCCGAGCCAGCCGAACCGCTCCTTGAGCAGCCGCGGTGTCGCGCCGACCACCGCGGCGTCCAGGCCGATGCCGGCCATGGCCGCGTACGGCATGCCGTCCGCCTCGGCCAGGTCGATCCACCGCTCCCGGCCGCGGAACGCCACCGCGAGCACCTGGTCCAGCCGCCGCGGCAGGCCCAGCGCCCGGGCGGCCAGGTTGGCCGTGCCCAGCGGCACGATGGCCAGCGGCACCCTGCTAGCCGGCCCAGCGCTCGCTGGCCCAGTGCTGGCCGGCCCGGTGTGCCCGGCCAGTGCGTGGGCGCAACTGCGCACGGTGCCGTCACCACCGGCCGCGACGACCAGCCGGGCGCCCGCGGCGACCGCTTGCCGGGTCAGACCGAGGCCGTGATCATTCTGGGTGGTCTCGAAGAACTCCACGGCCCAGCCGCCGGCCCGCGCGGCCGCGTGGCAAGTCCGCCGGAACCGGGCCGGGTCGCGGACCCGCAACCGGTTGATGATGATCGCGGCGGCTGGCATCGCGAGGCACACGATAGCGTGGCGGTGTGGCGGCCTCCTTTTCTCTTTCCCTCCTGGCCGGCCAGGAGGGAGCCGGATACACCGGCCCGCCGGAGCTCACCGCGGCCCGGGTCTTCACCTCGTGGACGCTCGACCTGCCGGTGCTGCTGGCGGTGCTGCTGGCCGGCGGCCTGTACCTGGCCGGGGTGCGGCGGCTGCGCCGGGCCGGGCAGCCCTGGCCGGCCGCCGGCTGTGGTGCTTCTACCTGGGCGGGCTGGGCACGCTGGTCATCGCGACGATGTCGTTCCTCGGCGTGTACCAGAACGTGCTGTTCTACATCCGCTCGGTGCAGACCATCCTGCTGCTCCTGGTGGCGCCGCTGTTCACCGCGCTGGGCCGGCCGCTGACCCTGGCCATCGCGACGCTGCCGCGGCTCGGCCCGCGGCTGGACGGGCTGGTGCGCAGCCGGGCCGCCCGGCTGCTCACCTTCCCGGCCATCACCACCCTGGTGCTGGTGGTGGTGCCGTTCGTGCTGTACTTCTCGCCCTGGTACGCGGCCGGCCTGCAGAGCGACGTGGTCCGCCAGGTCACCTACCTGGCCCTGCTCGCCCCGGGCTTCGTGTTCTTCTGGACGTTCCTCCGGGTCGACCCGGTGCCGAAGGAGTATCCGTACCTGGTCGGCCTGTGGGTCAGCGCCGGCGAGGTGGTCGGCGACGCCGTGCTCGGCCTGGCCGTGCTGTCCAGCCAGACGCTGCTGGCCGGCGCGTACTACCACGCGCTGGCCCGCCCGTGGGGCCCCAGCCTGCGCAGCGACCAGATCATCGGCGGCGGAGCGCTGTGGGTGCTCGGCGACATCGTCGGGCTGCCGTTCCTGGCCGCCCAGTTCATCCAGATGATCCGGGAGGACCGGGTCGAGGCGGCCACGGTGGACGCGGAACTGGATGCGGCCGATGCGGCCGCCGCCGCGGCCGGAGCCGAAGACACCACGGGGGAGCAGGCCCCGAGCGAACAGCCCTGGTGGGAGAAGGACCCCCGGTTCTCTGACCGGTTCCGGCGCGCTCAGTAAGTGCGCTTGACCAGGAAGGCCCAGCCGCGGGGCAGCGCGGTCTCGACCACGAACTCCTGCGACTTCATCATGCACCAGGCCGGGATGTCGGTCTGCGCGGCCGGATCGTCGGCCAGCACGGCCACGGTGGCGCCGATCGGGACCTCGCGGATCCGCTCGGCCAGCATGATGATCGGGATTGGGCATTTCCGGCCGAGCGCGTCGATGGTCAGCATCGGTGCTGGGCGCGTCGGGGGAGTCATGCGCCTGCCTCTCTATGCCGATCCGACCGGGAACCAGCGGGAGTACCGATCGTCGCCCTTTCTACTAAGAGGGTGACAATACTCCGCAGCGGCCCTGTTCTCTGCTGAGTCCTCCGCATGCATGGTGCCACGGAGAAGCGATACCCGCACGTCGCTGTCCGTAAGCTCTGGGTTTGGGCTAGCACAGTGAAACGTGACACGCTGAGCCGCCAATCGGGGTCCCCCGCTTGGCCGCGGGACGCTGCACGATACTGTTTGCACGACAGCCTGTAGGACGAGCTATGACCTGCCCGTGCAGCCGGGAGTCACACCGCTGGGAAGGCAACCTGTGAGCCCCACCCCCGGCGCCCCACCTCAACGGGGCGCGCATGATCCGGGCCGTGCGCCCGGAGCCGACACAGCCCGCCGGGTACGCCGCTGGACGCTGCGCTCGGTGCTGCTCGGTGCCGTCGTGCTGGGCACGGCGGGGTGCCAGTCCACCACGTTCACCCGGCTCGGCCTGCCCGTGCCGGTCACCAAGCAGGGCGAGGTCGTCGTCACCCTGTGGCGCGGCAGCTGGATCGCCGCGTTCTGCGTGGGCGCCGTCGTCTGGGGCATGATCCTGTGGGCGGTGATCTTCCACCGGAAGAGGTCCGACCGGCCACCCCGGCAGGTGCGCTACAACCTGCCGATCGAGATCATGTACACGGTCGTGCCGTTCATCATGGTCGGCGTCTTCTTCTTCTTCACCGCCCGGGACGAGAACTACATCGACAAGCTCCCGCCGAACCCGGACGTCACGGTGAACGTGACCGGGTACCAGTGGAGCTGGGAGTTCCAGTACCCGCAGTACAAGACGCCTGGTGGTACCGGGCCGGGGATCGTGACCAACACCGGCCAGCCCTGGCCGGGGCGGTTGCCGCTGCTGGTCATCCCGACGAACGAGACGGTCCGGTTCAACCTGGTTTCGATAGACGTCGTGCACTCGTTCTGGATCGTGCCGTTCGAGTTCAAGCGGGACGTGGTCCCCGGCCACCCGAACCACTTCGAGGTGACCCCGATCAGGACCGGCACGTTCACCGGCCGCTGCACCGAGCTGTGCGGCGTCTACCACAGCCGCATGCTGTTCCGGGTGAAGATCGTCACCCCGGCCCAGTTCCGTACCTGGATCAGTGCCCAGCAGCACGCGCAGAGTTCAGCAGGGGGTGCCTGACATGACCACCGTCGAGCAACCGCAACCGGTCATCACCCCGGGCACCGGTATCGCGCCAGAGCGCAAGGGCTCGATCCTGGCCAGCTGGCTGTCGACCACCGATCACAAGATCATCGGCCACCTGTACCTGATCACCTCGTTCGGGTTCTTCCTGATCGCCGGCCTGATGGCGATGATCATGCGGGCGCAGCTGTTCGGCCCGGACAACCACATCGTGTCCGACCAGCAGTACAACGAGCTGTTCACCATGCACGGCACGATCATGCTGCTGCTGTTCGCCACCCCGCTGTTCGTCGGGTTCGCGAACGAGATCATGCCGCTGCAGATCGGCTCGCCGGACGTGGCGTTCCCCCGGCTCAACCTGCTGAGCTACTACTTCTTCCTGTTCGGCGGCCTGATCCTGCTGATCAGCTTTCTCACTCCGGGCGGCGCCGCGTCGTTCGGCTGGTACGCGTATTCGCCGCTGACCAGTTCGGTGTACTCGCCGGGCATCGGCGGTGACATGTGGATCATGGGCCTGACCCTGTCCGGCCTGGGCACCATCCTGTCCGGGGTCAACTTCATCACCACGATCATCTGCATGCGCGCCCCGGGCATGACCATGTTCCGGATGCCCATCTTCACCTGGAACATCCTGCTCACCAGCGTGCTCGTGATTCTCGCGTTCCCGGTGCTGGCCGCGGCGCTGCTGGTGCTGGAGATCGACCGCAAGCTCGGCGCGCAGGTGTTCAGCGCGTCCAGCGGCGGCGCGATCCTGTGGCAGAACCTGTTCTGGTTCTTCGGCCATCCCGAGGTCTATATCGTGGCCATCCCGTTCTTCGGCATCGCCACCGAGGTGCTGCCGGTGTTCAGCCGCAAGCCCATCTTCGGCTACAAAGGGCTGGTCGGCGCCACGATCGCGATCGCCGGCCTGTCGATGACGGTGTGGGCGCACCACATGTTCACCACCGGCGCCGTCCTGCTGCCATTCTTCTCCTTCATGACGTTCCTGATTGCGGTGCCCACCGGGGTGAAGTTCTTCAACTGGGTGGGCACCATGTGGCGCGGCCAGCTCACCTTCGAGCCGGCCATGCTGTTCTCCATCGGGTTCCTGGTCACATTCCTGTTCGGCGGGCTGACCGGGGTGATCCTGGCCTCGCCGCCGCTGGACTTCCACGTCAGCGACTCCTACTTCGTGGTCGCGCACTTCCACTACGTGCTGTTCGGCACCGTCGTGTTCACCATGTTCAGCGGGTTCTACTTCTGGTGGCCCAAGTGGACCGGGAAGATGCTGGACAACACGCTGGGCAAGTGGCACTTCTGGACGCTGTTCATCGGGTTCAACATGACGTTCCTGGTGCAGCACTGGATCGGCATCGAGGGCATGCCGCGCCGGGTGGCCAACTACCCGTTCCTGCCCGGCGACGTGACCACGCTGAACCAGATCTCCAGCATCGGGTCCTGGATCCTCGGCGCCTCCACCTTCCTCTTCCTCTACAACGTGTACAAGACCTGGAAGTACGGCGAGAAGGTCACGGTGGACGACCCGTGGGGCTACGGCAACTCGCTGGAGTGGGCCACGTCCTGCCCGCCGCCCCGGCATAACTTCACCCGGATCCCGCGGATCCGGTCCGAGCGGCCCGCCTTCGACCTGCACTATCCGCACATCCAGTCGGGCCGGACGCATCAGCAGCGCATCGCGGAGCACGCTGGCGAGGTGTCAGACAGATGAAGTTCGAGGGGTTCCTGTTCATCGGCTGCGCGGTGTTCTTCGGCGCGGTGGACATCATCTACTGGTACTTCTCCAAGGACCCGACCGGCACCACCGCGCTCGCGCTGTCCGTCGGGCTGGCCTTCCTGAGCGGGTTCTACCTGCTGTTCACCGGCCGCCGGCTGCCGCCGCGGCCGGAGGACAACCCGGAAGGCGAGATCGCCGAGGGGGCGGGGGAGCTTGGCTTCTTCAGCCCGCACAGCTGGTGGCCGCTGTACGTCGGGCTGGCCGCCGCCACGGCCGCGTTCGGTGTGGCGGTCGGCTGGTGGCTGTTCCTGATCGGGATGCTGTTCACCTTCCTTACCGTGATCGGTTTCGTCTTCGAGTACTACCGCGGCATCTACGCCCACTAACCCCCGCAGCCCCCCTCACCCCCAGTCACCCAACGGCGCGGGGGTTGGTTTTAGGTGATCAAACGTTTGCTGTTGTTATAGCGACACCAATCGTTTGATCACCGGCCGGTGTGCGGGCTTTGCCTACTGTGGCTACGGGGAGTTAGGTAGAGTCACATCGGGCTTATGGGGTAGCTCAATGTCGGGGGACATTTCGCGTACCGTCGGCAAGCTTGTCCATTGCGGGCCGAAACGGTGCATCGTGGCCGGGGCCGGAGTGGCCGGGCTTGCTGCTGGCCACCTCGTGCAGCGGGGCCGGGACGAGCCACCAGGCCGTCCAGCATCCGTCTGCCAACGTCACCATCACCAGCGGGAACGTGACGTTCAGCTCGGCCGCCAGCGGGGCCGGGCAGGCCCTGCATGCGGCCGGGTCGGCGCACGCCGTGGCGCAGCTGGACACCCGCCCCGATCTGGGCGTGCGGGTCGCCGCGCAGCACGGCACGCTCACCTCGGTGACGGTGCGTAACGCTGTCGGCCGTGTGCTGCCCGGTAGCTACGGCGGCGGGGCAAGCAGCTGGCAGACCAGCTACGCGCTGGCGCCGTCGCAGACCTACCAGGTCACCGCCACTGGCCCGCGCACACCCAGGTGCGCTTCACCGCGCACCTGGCCGGCGTGCAGGTCGCGCCGGGTGTGTTCGGCCGGGCCAACCTGAGCCAGCATTTCCGGATCGGCAACTCGCTGGTCGTGGTGGCCAACACCGCCAGCCACTACATGAAGGTGTGGTGGAAAGGCCGGAAGATCGGCAACTGGCCGATCAGCACCGGACGGCCCGGAATGGACACCGCCGACGGCCGGTACCTGTCCTTCGACATGGCCAACCCGGTGGAGATGAACTCGGCCACGATCGGCATCCCGGCCGGCAGCCCGGGATACTACAACGAGCTGGTCTACGACGCGGTGCAGTTCACCATGAGCGGGACCTACATCCACAGTGCCCCGTGGTCGGTGGCCGAGCAGGGCATCGTCAACGTGAGCCACGGCTGCGTCAACCTGGGCCCGGCCAACGCGGTCTGGTACTACAACCACTCGATGCTCGGTGACCCGATCAGCGTGGTCGGCAGCCCGGTCCGCGGCACCTGGAACAACGGCTGGACCATCTACTTCCTGAGCTGGCACAAGCTGCTGGCCGGCAGCGCCACCGGCGACGCGGTGCTGGCCTCGGCCAGCGGCAGCCAGTTCGTGCCCGGGTCCACGGTGGCGCCGTCCACCGCGTCCGGGCCGGCCGCCCCGGTCCAGGTCACCCGGCTCGCCGCGGCCTAGCCCGGCGCTCAGTGGCTGCCGGAGTCCTCCGGCTGGTCCGTCTCGCCGCCCTGGCCGAGGGCCGGCTGACCCTCGCCAGCTGGCACCGCGGCTGGCTCGGGCTCGTGGTGGCCGTTGCCGTGACCATCGCCGTGCCCGTCGCCGGTGTCCGGCGCGACCTGCTCGGTGATCAGCCGGCCTATCGCCAGCCGCGTCTTGCCGATGACGCCGCGGGTGGCCGGCGCGGGCACGTCGTCGTCGCCGTCGGACGGCGCGGGCAGTTCGGCGACCGCCCGGTGCGCGAGCAGGACCGCGCGCTGTTCCTCCGGCACCGGCGCGTGCCGCTCGATGAACTCGCCCTCCGGGGTCATCTCGATGATGCCGGTCTCGTAGCCGTGCGCCAGCGACTCGGTGTCCTTGCGCTGCAGGCCGAGGCAGATCCGCTTGGTCACCCAGTAGGCCACCGCCGGCCCGATGAAGATCGCGTACCGGGCGATCTCGGTCGTGGTGTACAGCGAGATATCCAGATGGTCGGCGATGACGTCGTTGGCGCCCTCCAGCCACAGGATGCCGTAGAACGTGATCACGCTCATGCCGATGGCGGTCCGGGTGGCCGCGTTCCGGGGCCGGTCGTTGACGTGGTGCTCCCGGTAGTCACCGGTGGCCCAGCGTTCGATGAACGGCCACAGTGCGGCCCCGGTGAAGATGAGGCCTAGCGGGACCAGCGCCGGGATGACCACGTCCCAGGCGACGGTGTGCCCGGCCAGGTCCCAGGTCCAGCTGGGCATCATCCGCAGCGAGCCCTCGAGGAACCCCATGTAGAAGTCGGGCTGCGAGCCGGCCGAGATCTCCGCCGGGTTGTACGGGCCATACAGCCAGATCGGGTTGATCTGGGCGAACGTGGACAGCACGGCCAGGAAGCCGAAGATGAACATGAACCACGCGCCGGTCTTGGCCATGAAGTACGGGTACATCGGCTGGCCGACCACGTTCGTGTTGGTGTGCCCCTCGCCCGGCATCTGGGTGTGCTTCTGGTGGAACATGAAGAACAGGTGCGCGGTGATCAGAGCCAGCAGCAGCGCAGGGATCAGCAGCACGTGGATGATGTACAGCCGCGGGATGATGTCGTTACCCGGGAACTGCCCGCCGAACAGGAAGAACGACAGGTAGGTGCCGACGATCGGGATGCCCAGGATGACGCCCTCGGTGATCCGCAGCCCGGTCCCGGACAGCAGGTCATCCGGCAGCGAGTACCCGAACAGGCCCTCCAGCAGGCCCAGGGTGAACAGCACGATACCGATCAGCCAGTTGAACTCGCGCGGCTTGCGGTACGCGCCGGTGAAGAAGATCCGCAGCATGTGCACGATCAGCGAGGCCATGAACAGGTCCGCGGCCCAGTGGTGGATCTGCCGCATCAGCAGGCCGCCGCGGATGTCGAAGCTGATGTTCAGTGTTGAGGCGTACGCCTCGCTCATCCGCACGCCGTCCAGCTTCGTGTACACCCCGTGGTAGGTCACCGGGGTCATGCTGGGCTTGAAGAACAGGGTCAGGAACGTGCCGGTGAGCAGCAGGATGATGAACGAGTACAGGGCGATCTCGCCGAGCAGGAACGACCAGTGGTCCGGGAAGACCTTCCGCAGGAAGGTACGGGTCAACTTGGCGGCCCGCAGCCGGTCATCCAGGAAGACGCCCGTCTCGCCCAGTACCTTCTCGACCGGGCCTTCGACCTGGCCGTTCGGAGACCCGTTGCTAGTGCTCATCCCCGCTCCCAGAAGCTTGGGCCGACCGGTTCGTGGAAGTCGCTCGTCGCGATCAGGTAGCCCTCCGAGTCCACACCCATCGGTAGCTGCGGCAGCGGCCGCGGCGCCGGGCCGAAGAGCACCGTCGCGCCCGCCGGGGCGTCGAAGGTGGACTGGTGGCACGGGCACAGGATGTGGTGCGTGGTCTGCTCGTACAGCGCCACCGGGCAGCCCACGTGGGTGCAGATCTTCGAGTAAGCGACGATGTTGTCCACCGTCCAGTTCATGTTGGTCGGGTGTGTCAGCTCGCCCGGCCCGAACTTGATGATGATCACTGCCGCCTTGGCGATCACGTTGTCGTTGTCCTGGTAGCCCTCGGGGATGACGGTGATCATCGAACCGGGGGTGTCGAAGTCGGCCGGCTTGAGCGGGCGGTTGCTGCCCGCGATGGTGAGCCGCAGCCCGTTGCGCCAGACCGTGTGCCGCAGCGAGGTGCCGGGCAGCGGGCCCATGTCCCGGAGCAGCACCAGCGGGGCCAGGCCGAGCGGGATGGTCGCCGCGATCAGGGTGCGCCGCAGCAGCGGCCGCTTGACGAACTGGCTGGCCTCGGCGCCCTCCTTGAACGTCTCGGCGAACGCCTCCCGGTCCGCCTCGGACGAGGCCAGCGGGTGGCGTTCCTCGGTCAGTTCCACGTCGGGCATGATCGACCGGACCCAGATCACCGCACCCACGCCGAGGGCCAGGAACGCGACCGACATGGAGACGCCCAGGGCCAGGTTGGACCGCAGCACCGAGTCCAGCGATGTGGGGCTGAGCTCGAGCCCGATGTACGCCGCGATGAACCCGATGCCGGCCAGCATGGACAGGATGAACAGCGCGGCCACGGTCCGCTCCGCCCGCTTGGCCGCGACCGGGTTATCCGAGTCGGCGGGCAGCTCACGCGGGGCGGGCGGCGGGCTGTCCTGCGCCGCGGTGCCGAGCAGGGTGCGCTGCTCGGCGGGCGGCGGAGTGCCGATCACCCGGCGCGGCGCCCGCGACGGCTCGGTCTCCTCGCCCTGACCGGGCAGGCCGGCTGGGTAGTCTTCGGTGCCGCTCATGAGTGCTCGCGCCGCCTTGCCGTGATCCACATGGCGACCAGGATCAGGCCGCCGATCCCGCCGATCCAGCCGACCAGGCCCTCGGTCACCGGGCCGATCCGGCCGAGGCTGAACCCGCCGGGGTTGGGCTCGCTCCGGGTCTGCGTGATGTACGCGATGATGTCGCGCTTCTCACTGGGAGTAATCGTAGTGTCGTTGAACACCGGCATGGCCTCCGGGCCGGTCAGCATGGCCGTGTAGATCTGGGTGGGCGTGGACTGGGTCAGCGGGGGCGCGTACTTGCCGTAGGTCAGCGCGCCGCCCGCGCCCACGAAGTTGTGGCACTGCGAGCAGTTCTCGGTGAACAGTTCCTGGCCCAGGCCGACGTCCGCGCCCACCGTGCTCACCTGTGCCGGGGAGGGAATCGTCGGCCCGCCGCCCAGGGACTGGATGTAGGCGGCGACCGCGCGCGTCTGCACCTCGTTCAGCACCGGCGGCTTGCGCGGCGCCTCCGCATCGACCTCTTTGAGCGGCATCCGGCCGGTGCTGACCTGGAAGTACACCGCGGCCGCGCCCACCCCGATCAGGCTCGGGCCGGTGTTGGTGCCCTGCGCGTCCAGGCCGTGGCAGCTGGAGCAGTCCTGCACGAAGATCTGGCGGCCCTGGTCGATCTGCCTCGGGTTGGCGGCCGGCGAGGACGCATCGGCCGGGCTGTTGGAGGCGGTAACCGCCGCATATCCCCCGCCCACGGCGAGGAGCCCAAGCAGCATGACGGCGTATCCGGCGACCGGGCGCCGCCGCCGGGCGGTGATCCAGCTCAATGGAGCCCTCATCTTCTGGTCTGTGCTCTTCTCGTTAGGCATGTGCTGCGCCTCGCTCAGGTATCCGTCGCGAGGGCGGTTACTGGATGAGGTAGATCGTGGTGAACAGCGCGATCCAGACCACGTCCACGAAGTGCCAGTAGTAGGAGACGACGATGGCGCTGACCTGCTGCTCGTGGGTGAACGTCTTGGCCACGTAGGTGCGGCCGAGGACGAACAGGAAGGCGATCAGGCCGCCGGTGACGTGCAGGCCGTGGAACCCGGTCGGGATGTAGAACACCGACCCGTAGGCGCTGGACGAGAGCGTCAGGTGCTGCTTGCGGATCAGGTCCAGGTACTCATAGCCCTGGCCGCACACGAAGTACAGGCCCATCAGGAAGGACAGCCAGTACCACTCGCGCAGCCCCCAGCGGGCCGGCTGCCAGATCCGCCCGGCCCGCCTGAGCTGGCCGCGCTCGACTGCGAACACGCCAAGCTGGCAGGTCACACTGGACAGCAGGAGGACCGTGGTGTTGATCGAGCCCAGGGTCAGGTCCAGGTGCGCGCCGGGCCAGGGCAGGCCCTCGCCCTTATCCACCGAGCGGATCGTGAAGTACATCGCGAACAGCGCCGCGAAGAACATGAGCTCCGAGGAAAGCCAGATGATGGTGCCCACGCTGACCAGGTTCGGCCGGGCTGAAGGCGGCCTGGGGGTGGGTGCTTTCTCGGCTACGGATGCGGTGGCCACGGGGTCATTATTACGACAACCCGTAGGCGAGCGTCGGCCGACCCCCCGTGTCGGTACCATCCAGTTCTATGAAGGTCGTTGTCTACAGCCATGACGCGGACACCCGGGCCCGGATGCGGCTCGCCATCGGCCGCCGCCCCGCGCCCGACGTGCCCGAGGCGGAAGTCATCCCGGTAGCCACCGAGCCAGCCCTGTTCCGCCTGCTCGACGCGGGTGGCGCGGACGTCATGGTGCTGGACGGCGAGGCGCAGCCCGCCGGCGGCATGGGCGTCTGCCGCCAGGCCAAGGACGAGATTCACAACTGCCCGCCAGTGCTGCTCGTCGTCGGCCGGGTGGACGATGGCTGGCTGGCCACCTGGTCCGGCGCGGACGCGGTGACCAGCCACCCGATCGACCCGGTCCCGTTCGCGGCGGCGCTGGCCGGGCTGATGCGGCAGCAGGCGAATGGCCAGCTGCCGGCCCAGGCCTGAACCGCCCAGGCCCGGCCGACAGGAAAAGGGGCGGCAATGCAACCGACCATGTCGTGGCGTGGCCTGATCGGCGCGCTGATCCGTGGTGACACGCTGAGCTCGGACCAGACGGCCTGGGCGATGAACGAGATCATGGACGGCGCGGCCACCCCGGTCCAGGTGGCCGGGTTCGCGGTGGCGCTGCGGATGAAGGGCGAGACGGCCGGCGAGCTGGCCGGCCTGTCCGATGTCATGCTCAGCCGGGCCACCCCGATCAGCGTGCCCGGCCCGCTGGTCGACCTGGTCGGCACCGGCGGGGACGGCGCACACACGGTGAACATCTCCACCATGGGTGCCATCGTCGCGGCCGCGGCTGGCGTCCAGGTGGTCAAGCACGGCAACCGCGCGGCCAGCTCGGCCTGCGGCGCGGCCGACGTGCTCGAAGCGCTCGGCGTGGCCATCAGCCTGCCGCCGGAGGCCACCACCGAACTTGCCGCGGAGACCGGCATCGCGTTCCTGTTCGCCCCGCTCTACCACCCGTCCTTCCGGCACGCCTCGGTCGCGCGCAGCGAACTCGGCGTGCCTACCGTGTTCAACTTCCTCGGCCCGGTGTCCAACCCGGCCCGGCCCCCCGCCCAGGCGGTCGGGGTGTCCGACCCGCGGGGCGGCGACGTCATCGCCGGCGTGCTGGCCGCGCGGGGCTGCTCATCCCTGGTGTTCCACGGCGACGACGGGCTGGACGAGCTGACCCCGGTGACCACCTCCACGGTGTGGGTGGTGCACGACGGGACGGTCAGCCGGACCACGCTCGACCCCACCGCGCTGGGCCTGCCCCGCGCCGAGCCGGGCAGCCTGCGCGGCGGCGACAAGGAGCACAACGCGGCGGTGGCCCGTGCGGTGCTGGCCGGCCAGCCCGGGCCGGTCCGCGACACCGTATTGCTGAACGCCGCGGCCGCGCTGGCCGCTGCGGCCGGGGTGCCCGGGGCCGAGGAGCTGGGCAAGGCGCTCGCCGAGGGGTACGCCCGCGCGGCCGCCGCGGTGGACAGCGGCGCAGCGCGGGACCTGCTGGATCGCTGGGTGGCGGTCAGCCAGCGGCTGGCGGCTCAGTCCGCCTCGTAGCCGAGCGAGAACGCGGCCTCCAGATCGTGCCGCGAGTAGGTGCGGAACGCGATGTGCGTCTCGGTGTGGCTCACCCCGGCGACCCGGTTCAGCCGGCCGGGGATGACATCGGCCAGTTCCTCATGCGCCCGGACCCGGACCAGGGCCACCAGGTCGAACTCGCCGGTCACCGAGTACACCTCGGACACCTGGGGGATCTGCGCGATGATCTCCGCCGTTTCCGGGATGCGCGCGACGTCGGCCTTGACCAGCACGATCGCGGTGATCACCTGATGCCTCCTCGCGCGCCACTCTCGCAGCTGTCCCGCAGCTCGGCTAGAGCGTACTCCTGCTCGGCCAGCAGGCCGGCGATGGTGCGCACCCGGCGCGCGGAGAACATCCGGAGCAGGCCGGCCAGCACGGCGGCGGTGGCCCGGGCGTCGGCCAGCGCCCGGTGCTGCGGACCGGGCGGCGCCCCGAAGTAGGCTGCCAGCGTGCTCAGCTTGCAGTTGGGCACGTCGTCGGCGGCCAGCCCGCCGGTGGCCAGCAGGCGGCGGGCCAGCGCCACGGTGTCTAGAACAACGGCGTCTAGCACAACCGTGTCGAGAACATTGGTGTCCAGCACTGGCCCGGCGGGCCCGTTCAGGCCGGCGCTGGCACCGGCCGCGGCCAGGAAGCTGACGTCGAACGGCGCGTTGTGCGCGGTGAGCACCGCGCCCTGGGCGAAGTCCAGGAAGCTGGCCAGCGCCTCGGCGGCCTGCGGGGCGGGCGCGACCATGGCGTCGCTGATTCCGGTCAGCTCGACGATGTCCGGCGGGATGGCCCGGCCCGGGTTGACCAGGGTGCTGAACTCGGCCCGGATCTGGCCGCCGCTCATCCGCACCGCGCCGATCTCGGTGATGCCCGCCTCCTCGGGCGACCAGCCGGTCGTCTCCACGTCCACGATCACGAACTCGATCGCGTCGAAGGCGCGCCGGCTGGCCCAGGGCGGCGGGCGCAGCCGTGCTCGGGCCGCTGCCACCCAGTCACTGAGGATCACGATCATCACGGTAGGACCGGGTACCGACATTCCGCCCCAGGCACGCCGGCCCGGGCGGGTCAGTGCCGGGTAGTGGCGTTCAATAGAAAAGGTCTTGGTCAGCTCAGCCGAGCGCGGAAGCACTCGGTGCGGTACGGCAGCTCCAGCTCGGCCCGGCCGGCCAGGTCCGGGTGGGTGTCGGCCAGGCGGCCCACCGCGGCCAGCACCCCCGCCCGCTCCGCGGCCGGCATGGTGATGACGTAGCTACGCGAGCTGACCATGTCGAGCAGCTGGTCCCGGGTCAGCCGGTGCGTCCACTCGATCGTGCGGTGCTGCACCGGCCCGAACGGCGGGCCGATGGCGACGGCGCCGCCACGGCTGCCGTCCCCCTCACCCGGATCGTGCAGGATCCGGCCGAGCTGGGCCACCCAGTCCGCCCGGTCGTCGCGCATGTTCCAGACCAGGCCGAGCTGGCCGCCCGGGACCAGCACCCGGGCCACCTCGGGCACCGCGCGGGCCTGGTCCACCCAGTGCCACGCCTGGGCGGCCAGCACGGCATCCACGCTGCCGTCGGGCAGCGGGATGTCCTCGGCCGTGCCGGGGTGCACCGGAACCCCGGGTACCGCGCGGGCCAGCTGCTCGCGCATGCCGGGCAGCGGCTCGACGGCGACCACGTCCAGGCCGCGCGCCGCGAGCTGGCGGGTCAGCTTGCCGGTGCCCGCGCCGACATCCAGCACCCGGGCCGCGCCGGGCGGCAGCAGCCAGTCGATGGCCGCGGCCGGGTACGGCGGCCGGCCCCGCTCGTAGGCGCCGGCCGCGGCACCGAACGAGGTGGCCTGCTCGCGCCGCCGGGCCTCATCGGTGGGCTGGTCAGCGGCGCGGGCGCGGTCGGCTGGCATACCCGGATCATCCCAGGCGGGCGGCCGGCGGAGTGTCAGTGCCCCCGCTTAGCGTGTGTCCCGCTACCCCCGGTGCGGGGGAGCCAGCCTCAGGAGGAGACATGCTCATCGACTGTGACCGGTGCGAGATGCGTGGCATCGCCTGCCCGGACTGCGTTGTCACCGCGCTGCTCGGCCCCGCCGAGCCGCAGCCCGAGCTGGACGCGGCGGAGCAGCGTGCGCTCCGCGTGCTGGCCGACGCCCGGCTGGTGTCGCCGCTCCGGCTGCGCCCGGTGGCCCGGGCGTCGTGAGCCGCCTGGGGCCCGGTGAGGCGCCCGGGCCCGGAGTAAATATGCGGGGACAGAAGCACCGGAGTGGGTCAACACGATCACCGGAGTTCGCGAAGCGGTGGAATTCACCGCACCAGCTTCGCTAGTGTCAGCCCCGATCGGTTCGCTCCCCAGTCACCACTTTGGTGGCGGCGATCGGTCACCGCCGAGTCTTTGTGCTGGCCAGGCGTGGCCAGCACGAGAGCCGGGGACCCACCGGAGAGCTCGCCGGGCCACCGCCCGGGCCATGGGTCCTCCAGGGGTGAATCGGCCGGGCTGCGACGCAGCCAGGCCGTAGGGCATCTTCCACAGCCCGAACCCGTCAGCTCACCCGGTAGGCGGGGTGGAAGAAGGAGCGTGATCACGCACGTGAGTACGCGTCCAGGTGGTGAACGCGGCGGCTGGCGGGGGAAACGTGACACCGCGGTGCGCCTCGCGCACGGCAAGGCGCTGCGCTGCGGCGTGGCCGCTGGGATAAGCCTGGCCACCGCCGGTGGCCTGGCCACGTGGGCCAGCACGGCCGGGGCGGCTTCGAAGCCGACCATGCACCAGGTGCAGAAGACGGTCAACAAGCTCACCGCCGAAGAGAACGTGGCGGTGCAGGAGTACGACCAGTCGGCTCAGCAGCTGACCAGCGCTAAGCAACGGCTGGCCCTGGTCAACCGTCAGGTCAGGGAAGACCAGGCCAGGTTCACCGCGGATCGCGACGAGATCGCGGCGATCGCGGCGACCGCCTACGAGAACGGCACCATGACCCAGCTGGGTGCCATGCTGACCTCCGACGACCCGCAGGCCGTGCTGAACCAGGCATCGCTGCTGCTGCAGATGTCCAGCGACCGGTCGGCGCAGGTCAAGCAGTTCATCGCCACCGCGGCCCAGCTGGCCAGCGCGCAGCAGATGGCGCGCCGGACCGAGCAGGGCATCGCCACCCTGGAGGCGCAGCGGCTGTCCAGGAAGAAGTCCATCGGCAAGACGCTGGACAAGCAGAAGGCCATCCTGGCCACGCTGACCGCGGCCCAGCAGCAGCAGGTCACCGGCTCGTCGCTGGGTGGTCAGGGGACTACGAGCGCGACCGACCCGATCGCGACGAACACCCAGGCGGGCCAGGCCGTCGCGTACGCCTACTCCAAGCTTGGTGACCCCTACGTGTACGGCGCCACCGGCCCGAGCTCGTTCGACTGTTCCGGGCTGGTCCAGGCGGCCTGGGCGTCGGCCGGGGTGTCCATCCCGCGTACCACCTACGAGCAGGTGGCCGCGCTGCCCGCCGTCTCCACCAGCGACCTGCAGCCGGGCGACCTGCTGTTCTTCGCCGGGGATAGCCACGTCGGCATGTATGTCGGCGGCGGGTACCTGATCGACGCCCCGCAGACCGGCGAGGACGTGGAGAAGGTGCCGCTGTCCGGCTGGTACAGCGAGAACCTGGACAGCGCCGCGCGGCCCTGAGCCGTGCCGCAGCACTGAGATTCACCCGGTGCCCTCAGGACATGGTCCTGGGGGCACCGTGCTTTCCCCGGCCACGTCCGGGCCGCGCCGGGGCGTCCCCGGGCCAGCCTGCCGGCGGTAGCGCCGGAAGCCCGGCAGCAGCACGGTCAGCAGGGCCGCCCCGGCGATACAAGCCAGCCCGCCGGACACGATGGAGAACTCGGCTGACACCAGGCTGGCCACGGTGCCTGCCTCCAGGTCGCCGAGCCGCGGGCCGCCTTCCACCACCGCGATCTGCAGGCCGGACATCCGGCCGCGGAGTTCGTCCGGCACGGACGACTGCAGGATGGTGGCCCGCAGCACGGCCGAGATCACATCCGCCCAGCCCGCTACCGCGAGCAGGGCCAGGGCCAGCCACAGCACCCGGGCGAAACCGAACGCGGTGATCGCGCCGCCCCAGACGCAGACGGCCACGATGACGGCCCAGCCGGGCCTGCGGGCCCGGTCCAGCCATCCGGTGGTGAGCGCGCCGAGCAGCGCACCGGCGGCCGGGGCGGCGTACAGGTAGCCCAGCGTGCTGGGGCCGCCGTGGAAGACCGCGGCGGCCAGCGCCGGGAACAGCGCCTTCGGCATGCCGAACACCATCGCGTTGATGTCGATCAGATAGGCGCCCTGCAGCGCCTGGCGGCCGTGCAGGTAGCGCAGCCCTTCGACGATCGAGCCCAGGCCGGCGCGGCCCGAGGCGGTGGCCGGGGGCGGGCCAGGCGACAACCGCCACATGATCAGCGCCGCGGCCAGATAGCTGCCCGCCACCAGCGCGTACACCCAGGACAGCGGCACCACCCCGATGAGCAGCCCGGCCAGCGCGGGCCCGGCCACCATGCCGATCTGATCCACCACCTGCATGGTCGCGTAGGCGGGGATCAGCTGCCGGGCGGCCACCAGGGACGGCACCGCCGCCGTGCAGATGGTGGACAGCACCCCGCCGAGGCCCGCCGCGACGGCACTGACCAGGTAGATCACCGCCACCGGCGGGTGCGCCAGGGCGGCCGTGGCGGCCAGCCCGCCGCTGGTCACCGCCAGCCCGCCCAGCGACGCCACCAGCACCGGGCGCCGGCCGAGCGCATCGCCCACCGTGCCGCCGGCCAGCGCGCCCAGGATCAGCGGCCCGAGCTGGGCCAGGCTGACCGCGCCGACCTGGAGTGAGGAATGGGTCAGCGCGTAGACCTGGAACGGGATGGCGACCATGGCCAGCATCGCGCCGAGCTCGGCGATCAGCTGGCCGGTGAACAGCAGCCGGAAGTCGCGGCTGTCCCGCAGCGGGTCAATGTCGAGCAGAATCCGGCTGACCACGCGCCTATCATTCAGGTTGAAGCCGGCTTGAACGCAACTGGGCGGGAGCTGCTGATGACCGAGGCGGGGCCGCTGCCCATCGACGAGGTGGCCCGGCGGCTCGGGCTGCGCGCCTCAGCCATCCGCTACTACGAGGAGCGCGGCCTGATCACCCCGGCGTCCCGGCATGCCGGCCGCCGCTGGTACGGGCCGGCCGAGGTCCGGCGGCTGGCCGTCATCCGCTACTGGCAGCAGTCCGGGCTGATGAGCCTGTCGGACATCGCGGACATCCTGGCCGGCCCGGAGCACAGCCAGCGGTGGAACCAGATCCTGGCCGACCGGATCGAGGCGCTCGGGACGCAGATCGAACGGATGACGGCGGCCCGCGAGTACCTGGCGCACATCCTGCTGCACCATCACGCCGCGCCCGACGGCTGCCCGCACTACGAGTCGCTCATCTGGGATCCGCCCGGGGCGGCCCCTACCCACTCCCACCATGAACCGCCGATAAGATCACTGCCTGATGCCTAAGGTCCTGATCGTCACCAATGACTTCCCGCCGCGTGCGGGCGGCATCCAGTCGTTCATCCACGCGCTGGCCACCCGGCTGCCCGCGGACGGCGTGGTGGTGTACGCGCCTGCCTGGGCGGGCGCGGCCGAGTTCGACCAGCGGCAGCCGTTCCCGGTGCTGCGGCACCCCACCTCGCTGATGCTCCCGGTGCCCACGGTGCGGGCCCGCGCGGTCCGCGCGCTGACCGAGCACGGCTGCGACCGGGTGCTGTTCGGCGCGGCCGCGCCGCTCGGCCTGCTGGCCCCCGCGCTGCGTGCGGCCGGGGCCCGGCGGATCGTCGCGGTCACCCATGGCCACGAAGCGGGCTGGGCCGCGCTGCCCGGCGCGCGCACCCTGCTGCGCCGGATCGGCGACTCGGTGGACGTGGTTACCTACCTGGGCGAGTACTTCCGGACGCGGCTGGCCCGGGCGCTGTCCCCGGCCGCGGTGGCCCGGATGGCTCGGCTGGCCCCCGGCGTGGACACCGCCGAGTTCCGGCCCGGGGCCGGCGGAGCCGGGATCCGGGCGCAGCTCGGCCTGGGCGCCCGGCCGGTGGTGGTCTGCGTGTCCCGGCTGGTGCACCGCAAGGGCCAGGACACCCTGCTGCGCGCCTGGCCCGCGGTCCGGGCCCGGGGCGGCGACCCGGCGCTGCTGCTGGCCGGCAGCGGCCCGGCCGACGGCCAGCTGCGCCGGCTGGCCACTGAGCTCGGGGTGGCGGACTCGGTGCTGTTCACCGGCCAGGTGCCCGCGGGCCAGCTGCCCGCGTACTACGACGCCGGCGATGTGTTCGCCATGCCATGCCGGACCCGGCGGCGCGGCCTCGACGTGGAAGGGCTCGGCATCGTCTACCTGGAGGCGTCGGCCACCGGGCTGCCGGTGATCGCGGGCGACTCCGGCGGCGCGCCGGACGCGGTGCTCAGCGGCGAGACCGGCTACGTGGTGCCCGGCCGCGACGTGGCCGCCGTCGCCGGCCGGATCGGCCAGCTGCTGGCCGACCCGGCGGCCGCCCGGGCCATGGGGGAGAAGGGGCTGGCCTGGGTGGACCGGGAGTGGCGCTGGGACCTGGTCGCGCAGCGGCTGGAGCAGATCCTCAGCGGCTGATGCCGAGCAGTTCCATTGCGTTCCGCTCGAGGATGGCCTCCGCCTGGCCGGCGGGCAGGCCGGCCGCGAAGATGTAGTCGACGGCGCGGACGAAGATGTCGCCGGTCTCGTACGGGAAGTCGGTGCCCAGCACCAGCCGGTGTGAGTTTATGATCTTGACGTCCGGGTACCGGGACGGGATCCCGCGGGTGATCAGCTGCATGGTGGAGATGGTGTCTTCGACCGGCGCGCCGACCATCCAGGTCAGGCTGAAATCCTTGATCAGCGGCGTGCAGGCGGAGTTACCAGCCGGGTGCAGGTACAGCACCGCGCCACGCCGGTTGAGTTCGGCGAAGATGGGCTCGAAGCGGGGCTCGGCCAGGGCCTGGCCGAGGATGGTCGTGTTCATGACCACGCCGGCCATGCCCAGCTCGTCCAGCGCCCGGCCCAGCTCGGCGATGGACTCATCGATGTGCGGCCGCCACGGCCTGCTTCGCGTCCGTGCCATATGGCAGTTGCGGGGCGGCCGAGAGCACCTGGATGTCCACCCCGGCGCGGTCCATCAGCTTCAGCCGCGCGTCGAGTTCCGTACCACCGCCGGCACCGATGCCGCGCTGCGTGCCGGTATCGGTCTTGCCCAGCTTGGCCATCAGATCGAGGTATTCACCGGTCCAATAGTGCGCGTGGACGTCGATCCGCATGGTTCGCTCAGCCGTAGAGCGCGTCGATGTCGGCGGCGAAGTCCTTGGCTACCACGCCCCGGCGCACCTTGAGCGACGGCGTCAGGTAACCGTTCTGCTCGGTGAAGTCAACCGGGAGCACTGTGAACTTGCGGATCGACTCGGCCCGGGACACCGCCTTGTTGGCCTCGTCCACGGCCGACTGGATCTCGGCGATCAGCTCCGGCGCCTCGGCCAGTTCGGCCAGCGAGGCGCCAGCCAGGCTCGGGTGCCGGGCCTGCCATGGCCCGATAGCTTCCTCGTCCAGGGTGACCAGGCAGGCCACGAACGGCCGTCCGTCGCCCACTACCATGCACTGGCTGACCAGCGGATGCGCGCGCAGCCGGTCCTCCAGCACGGCCGGGGCCACGTTCTTGCCGCCCGCCGTGACGATGATGTCCTTCTTCCGCCCGGTGACCCGCAGGTAACCGTCCTCGTCGAGTTCGCCCAGGTCGCCGGTGTGCAGCCAGCCATCCGGGTCAACCATCTCCTTGGTGGCCGCCTCGTTGTGCCAGTAGCCGGTGAACACGTTGGGCCCGCTGGCCAGGATCTCGCCGTCGTCGGCGATCCGCACGGTGACCGAGGGGACGGGTGGCCCGACCGTCCCGATCTTGTTGTGGTCAGGCCGGTTCACGCTGATCACCGGGCTGGTCTCGGTCAGCCCGTAGCCCTCCAGCACGGTGATGCCGGCACCGCGGAAGAAGTGCCCGAGCCGCTCACCGAGGGCGGCGCCACCGGACACCGCGTATTGCACCCGGCCGCCGGTGGCCGCGCGCAGCTTGGCGTACACCAGCCGGTCATATAGCGCGTGCTCGGCGCGCAGCCGCAGGTTCTGCTGGCCCGGCACCGGCTGGCCGGCCACGTCCAGCGTCTTGCTCCAGGCCACCGCGGACTGCGCCGCCGCCTTGAAGATCCGGCTCTTCGCCCCGCTGGCCGCGGCCTGCTGCTCGGCACCGTTGTACACCTTCTCGAACACTCTCGGCACGGCCAGGATGAACGTGGGCTGGAACGTGCCGAGGTCGTCCACCAGGTGCGCGACATCGGCGGTGTACCCGAGCACGGTGCCCGACTCCAGGCAGCCGATCTGGATGATCCGGGCGAAGGAATGGGCCAGCGGCAGGAACAGCAGCGCCGACCGGCCCGGCTGGGCGAAGATGGCCGGCAGCCCGCCGATCGCGTTCCGCACGTTGGCCAGCAGGTTCAGGTGACTGAGCTCGCAGCCCTTAGGCCGGCCGGTGGTCCCCGAGGTGTAGATGATGGTGGCCAGGTCCGCGGCCTGCCGGGATGCCCGCCGCCCGGCCAGTTCCTCGTCGCTGATCGCGGCGCCGTCGGCGGCCAGGCTGTCCAGCTGCGCGGCCTGGCCCTCGGCATCCGGGCCCTCGATCAGCCAGATCCGTTCCACGCCGGGCAGCCGGGCCAGCACCTCGCGGTTGGCCTGCAGATGGCCCGGGGTCTCCACGATCAGCGCGCGGGCGCCGGAGTCACCCAGGATCCATTCCACCTGCTCGGCGCTGGACGTCTCGTAGATCGGCACGGTGACCGCGCCGGCCGACCAGATTGCGTAGTCGGCCACCGTCCACTCGTACCGGGTCCGGGACAGCAGGGCGACCCGGTCGCCGGCCCCGATGCCGGCCGCGATCAGGCCCTTGGCCAGCGCGGCCACGTCGGTGCGGAACTCGGCCGTGGTCACGTCCCGCCAGGCCGCGGCGGCCGTCGCGTCCTTGCGCCGGATCGCCACCGCGGCCGGCTCGCGGTCCGCCCGCTCGAAGACGACATCGGCCAGCGTCGCGGCCGGGGAGATCTCCGCTACCGCGGGACTGCTGTATTCACGCATGCCAGCTCCTGCCGGTCAGATTCATCGCCAAACGACATGGACCGTACCCCGGTACCGCCTCAGTAGCTACTAGCAGGTAGCCCTTTCAGCGTACCGGGATGGCCGGGCCCGGCTAGCCCAGGTGGCCCCGGCCCAGGGTGAATGACCCGGCTTGTACCGTGTGCTCATGCGGGTTCACGTGGTCAGTGATGTGCATGGCCGGGCGGACGCGCTGGCCGGCGCAGGTGGCGCGGATGCCCTCATCTGCCTGGGTGATCTGCTGCTGTTCATCGACTACGCCGATCACGGGCAGGGCATCTTCGCCGACCTGTTCGGCGAAGAACAGGCCCGCCGCTTCGTCGAGCTCCGCTACGCCAGGCGGTTCGACGAGGCCCGGCGGATGTCCCGTGAGCTGTGGGCCCAGCTGGACGGTGACCCGTCCGGGCATGTGGAAAAGGCTGCCGCCGGCCAGTACGCGGAGCTGTTCGCGGTCATGCCCGAGCCCGCCTACCTGACCTACGGCAACGTCGATCTGCCCCGGCTGTGGGCGCCGCACCTGCGGCCCGGCCACCACGTCCTGGACGGGCAGCGGACCGTGCTAGGCGACTGGGCGTTCGGCTTCGTCGGCGGCGGGCTGTACTCGGCCTACCGCACGCCCTTCGAGATCGACGAGGACACGTTCGCAGCCAAGGTGGCTGCCACCGGCGCGGTGGACGTGCTGTGCAGCCACATCCCGCCGGACGTCCCGCAGTTGCTGTACGACACCGCGGCCCGGCGGGTCGAGCGGGGCAGCGCGGCGCTGCTCCGGCACATCGAGGAGACCCAGCCGCGCTATGCCCTGTTCGGCCACGTGCACCAGCCGCTGGCCCGCCGGGTCCGGATCGGCCGGACCGAGTGCATCAACGTCGGTCATTTCCGGGCCACCGGCATCCCGTACGTCCTGGAGTGGTGACCCGGCCCGGCTTTGCGGCGGCGCGGCCGGGCTGACCGGCCCGGCCGGCGCGGTACGCTCCGAGCATGGGCGACAGGACGACGTCGAGCATCTCGATCGGCGCGGACCGGCAGCAGGTGATGGCCGTGATCGCCGACTTCGCCGCCTACTCGCAGTGGGCGTCCGCGGTCCGGTCGGCCGAGGTGGTCAGCCGGGACGCCGACGGGCGGCCCAGCCGGGTCCGGTTCAGCCTGGACGCCGGGATGATCAAAGACAGCTATGCGCTCGGTTACCACTGGGACGGCGACTCCGGCGTGCGCTGGGACCTGGCCGAGCCAGGCTCGGTCATCAGCGCTATGACCGGGAGTTACGCTCTGGTCAAGCAGCCGGCCGGCACCGAGGTCACCTACGAGCTCAGCGTGGACGTCCGGGTGCCATTGCCCGGCATGCTGAAGCGCCGGGCCGAAAGAGTGATCATCGACACCGCGCTGAAGGGGCTGAAGGCCCGGGTCGAAGGGCTGCGCGCGGCGGACATAGCTACGAAGGAAGGCAGCACGTGACGGAGCCATCCAGGCAGTCCGGTAGCGACCCGATCGGCGATCTCCAGCGCTGGCTGGTCCGCTCCGGGGCGCGCAGCGTGACCCGGCAGATGCGCGGGCAGATCCGCACCGCGCTCGGCGGCGGGAAGCAGCAGAGCACCGCCAACGTGTGGGAGACCGCGACCTCCGAAGCCGACGAGGCCCCGGAATGCGCCTGGTGCCCGATCTGCCGGGCCAGGCGCCGCCTCCGGGAGTCAGGCCCCGGGCTGAGCTCTGGAGTATCCGCGGCCGCCGACGCGGTTGGCGCCGTGATGCAGGACGCGATGTCCGCGTTCGAGGCCGCGGTGGCCGCGGCTGGCCGGCCGGCCCGGCCGCAGGACACTACCGCGCCGCCGGCCGGCGAGGTCTGGGACGAGGCCACCGACGAGCCGGCCGTCCGGACCCGGCCCCGGCCCCCGGCCAACGGCGGCACCGCCCGGCAGGTCGGCCCCAGGCTGTCGCCGGCTGCACCCAAGCAGCCGTCTGCGGGGGCTAAGACCCCGCCGGCTGGAGCCAAGCAGTCCGCGGCCTGGCCCAAGCAGCCGTCGGCCGGGGCTAAGAACGCACCGGCTGGAGCCAAGCAGTCCGCAGCCTGGCCCAAGCAGCCGTCAGCCGGCGGCGGGCAGCCCTCAGCCGGGGCCAAGCAGCCCTCAGCCGGGGCCAAGCAGCCATCGGCGGAGGCCAAGCAGCCGCCGGCGGAGGCCAAGCAGCCGCCGGCCGGACCGAAGAAGCCAGCCGCCGGCCCCAAGAAGCCAGCCGCCCGGTCCGGTGGGCCCACCGCGGCCGACCGTGGCACACCGGATGAGCCCACCACCGCGAACCCGGACGAGCCCACCGACTGAGCAGCCGGGCCGGTCCACCGCTCCCATTGCCTGGGGCTGGCTGGGGGCGATGGATGAACATCAGCGTGGTTGAGGGCCGGTGGGCGGCCGGCCGGGGCCTGCATTGCATAACACTCAAGCGTGTCCGGATGCGGGCGCGGCGGCTGGTGTGAGTGGTGGTGCGGGAGTAGCAGCCCGGGGAGCTGCCGTGCGGGCGGTGGGGGAGCGGACGGGGCCGGTTCGCCGCCGGGAAATCCACTTTTCCCGCTGCCGCTGGGTGGCGGAGGATGCCGGGATGGGCGCGGCACGATGACATTGCTCCGGGGGGCGCTGGCGAGCCGCAATTTCCGGCTGCTGCTGGCGTGCGACGTGGTGTCCACGTTCGGCACCGCGGTCGCGCTGGTGGCGGTCCCGTTCGCGGTGCTCGGCATCGGTGGCTCGGCCGCCGATGTCGGCTACGTCACCGCCGCCGGCATGGTGCCGGTGATCGTGTTCCTGCTGCTCGGCGGGGTGATCGCGGACCGGCTGCCGCGGCAGCAGGTGGTGACCGGCGCGAACCTGCTGCAGGCGCTGGCCCAGGCCTGCTCGGCCGCGCTGGTGCTGGCCGGCCATGCGCATGTCTGGGAGCTGATGGCGCTGGCCGCGGTACGTGGCATCGGGATGGGCTTCTACTTCCCGGCCAGTGTGGGGCTGCTGCCGCAGACGGTGCCGGAGCAGCACCGGCCGCAGGCCAACGCGATGGACCGGATCGGCCAGAACACCGCGCTGATCACCGGCTCGGCGCTGGGCGGCGTGCTGGTCAGTGTGGCCGGGCCGGGCTGGGGCCTGGTCGTGGACGCGGCCAGCTACGCCATCGCGGCGCTGCTCCGGATCGGCATGCGGATCCCCGCCCAGCCCCGCGGCCAGGGCAGCCGGATGGTGCACGAGCTGCGCGAAGGCTGGCGGGAGTTCGCCTCCCGGCGCTGGCTGTGGGCCATCGTGCTGGAGTTCTCGCTGCTGGTCGCGGTGTGGGACGGGTTAACCGAAGTGCTCGGCCCGGTGGTCGCGCACGACCAGCTGGGCGGCGCGCACAGCTGGGGGATCGTGCTGGCCGCACAGTCCGCCGGGGCCGTGCTGGGCGGGCTGGCGATGATCCGGTTCCGGCCGCGGCGGATACTGCTGATCGGCAGCCTGTGCACCGCGCCGACCTCGGCCCTGCTGTTCACGCTGGCCGTGCCGCTGGCCGTGCCAGTGATCGCGGTGGCCGCGTTCGCCGCCGGGGTCTGCATCGAGATGTTCGAGGTGAACTGGGTGACCGCGATGCAGCAGGAGATCCCGCCCGCCGCGCTGTCCCGGGTGTCCTCGTATGACGCGCTGGGCAGCTGGGGGCTGGCCCCGGTTGGCACCGTGCTGGCCGGCCCGCTGGCGCTGGCCCTGGGCACATCGACGGTGCTGGCCGCGGGAGGCGTGCTGATCGTGCTGCTGACCGCGGCCGTGCTCTGCGTGCCCGAGGTACGGCAGCTGCGCCGCCGCGTTCCGGTGGCCAGCCCGGGCGGTGAGCGGGTTCACTAGGGGCGTGGCGATGACGCGGAACAGGATCGCCTTACTGACCGCGCTCGGCGTGGACAACTTCGGGTCCGGCCTGTTCCTGCCGGTCGTCCTGCTGTACGTGACCCGGGTGGTCGGGCTGCCGCTGGCGCTGGCCGGTGCCGTGGTCGCGGCGGGCACGGTGGCCGGGCTGGCCGTGCCGCCGGTGGCCGGCCGCCTGGTGGACCGGGCCGGTCCGCGCCGGGTGGTGATCGCTGCCGAACTCGTGCAGGCGCTAGGCGCGGTCACGTACCTGGCCGCCCGCAGCCCGGCGGCCGTGGCGGCCGCCGCGGTGCTGCTGGCCGCCGGGCAGCAGGCGTTCTACAGCGCACTGTTCGCGCTGATCGCGGACGTGGCCGGGAATGGGCCCAAGGACCACCCGTACGCGGTGGCCGGCATGGTCCGCTCGGCCTGCTTCGGCCTGGGCGGGCTGGCCGCCGCGGGCCTGCTCAGCCTGGCCGGCCAGCACGCCTACCGGCTGGCCGTGACGGTGGACGCGGTGAGCTTCGTGCTGTGCGCGCTGCTGCTCGCGCTGCTGGTGCGCGACCCGGGCCCGGCGCATCAGCACCGGCACCAGCACCGGCCGGTCCGCGTGGCCGCCGCGGCAAGGCCCCCGGGCCCGGCCCGGGTGCTCGCCGACCGGCCGTTCCTGGTCCTCATCGTGGCCACCGGCCTGGCCGTGCTGCCTGGCGATCTCTTTCTCAGCGGCATGTCGGTCTACCTGCTCAGCAAGCTGCACACCCCGCCGTGGCTGCCTGGCACGCTGCTGGCCCTGCTCACCGGGCTGAACAGCGTGGGCGCCACGGCCGCGCTGCGGGCCACCCGCGGGCTGCGCCGGACCACAGCGATGGCGCTGGGCGCCGGGCTGTACGTGCTCTGGTGCGCGGCCAGCCTGGCCGCGGTGGTCATCCCGCCCGGCTGGCGGCCGGCTGAGCTGTTGGCAGCCACGCTGCTGCTGGCCGCGGCGGGGCTGCTGTTCGGGTCCCGGGCCAACGCGCTAGCCGAGGCGGCCGCGCCCGGCCCGGTGCGCGGCCGTTATCTGGCCGCGTTCCAGTACGGGTTCACCGTGCCGGGGGTCATCGCGCCCGCGGTGGCCGCGCTGCTGGCGGTCGCGGTGTGGCTGCCCTGGCTGCTGGCCGGGCTCAGCGCCGGACTGGCCGTGCTGGTGCTGGGCTGGCTGGCGGGCAGACTGCCCGCGGCCGCGCTCCGGCCGGCCGCGTCCGGTGCGGGCACTCTCGATCGCGTGGCATAGTGAGGCATGGCTGCGCACACGCAGGTACTGCCCGCGGGCCGGCTGTTCACCGGTCACGCTGCGCTCAGTGGCCATGCCGCGCTCGGTGTGGGCGGGCTGGTCCATTTCATCTGGCGGCTGTTTATCTGGCGGCTGTTCTGGCGCTGGAGCCTGCTGATCTGGCACATCAAGACGTTCGGCCCGATCATTCTGCTGCTGATCGTGCTGTGCGTGGCGATGTGGCTGGTGCTGCGGGCCCGGCGCCGGAATACCAGGCGCCGGCCCGACCCCACGGACAGCGGGGACCCGGGCAGCCCCGGGCCGCGGGACTGGTAGCGGTCAGAGCCCGCTAACGGTCAGAGCCCCAACCGTCAGAGCCCCAACCGTCAGAGCACGGCGCCGTCGTCCGGCCCGGAGTCACGCGGCGGCCGGTCGCCCATCCGGATGACCAGGGTGGCGAAACCGGCGACGAACGCGGCCACGGCCAGGAACGCGGCCCAGCCCGGCACGGCCCAGCCCGCCATGGTGGCGATCAGCAGGTAGGCAGGCCCGCCGAACAACGCGACCCAGGCGCCTTTGGCCACCGGGTCGAGCGTGGGCAGCGGCGGCGGCACCGGGGGGACGAAGTCCTCCTCGTCCGAGGCGGGCGGCGGCGGGGCCGGGCTGGCCGGCCGGATGATCCGCGGCTGGCTGGGCCGCCGGCCGGACCGGGTACCAGGCCCAGTGCCGCTAGGACCAGGGCCGGCGCTGGCCGGCCCCGGGCCGTCCGGGCGGCCCGGCTGCGGCCCCGGCTGGCCGTCCGGGCCGGCCCCGAAGTCGTATTCCGGGCCACTGCCGTCAGTCAGGTCCAGCTGCAGGTCTGGATCGGTGTCCGGCCCCGAGTCGGCGGCCGGCCCGGCGTGCGACGGCGCGGGCAGGTTCTCCCGCTCCGGCCAGGGCGGCTCGCCGCCCGCCGGATCGGGCTCGGCGGCGAAGTTCGCGATCAGGTCGTGCCAGGCGGACTCCTCACCGCTTGCGCCGACGGCCACGCCGTACCCCCTCCCCGTTCACTCCGTTTCCGCGTGCGAGTGCGCGCGGACGAACTCGAGGCTCCCGGCGAAGATGTCCGGAGCGTCATTATCCAGGGTGGCCACATGGTAGCTATTGGCGCAATCCCGGACATCCAGCTGGGTACCGGTCAGGCCCGCCCGCAGCACCCGCATGCTGGCCGGCCCGACGACGTGATCGACCGTGCTCCGGTAGATCAGCACCGGCTGGGTCACCTCACCCAGCCGGGAGCGGGTCAGCTTCCACAGCCCGGGCAGCGTGGCCGCCGCCCGTACCGGCACCCGGGTGTAGCCAAGCTCGGTGACACCTTCCTTCTTGATGTCGCTGGCGATGCCGGGCAGCGACGGGACCACCAGCTTCAGCGCCGGGGCCAGCAGGAACAGTTTGGTGTCGGGGGCCACCGAGGGATTGACCAGCACCAGCCCGCGCACCGCGGCACCGCGGATCTCGGCCATCCGCAGGGCCAGGCAGCCGCCCATGGACAGGCCCATGACGAAGATCTCGCTGGCCTGGCCGCGGAGTTCCTCGAACGCCCGGTCCACTTCCGCGTACCAGTCCTCCCACCGGGTCCGGGCCATCTCCTGCCACGTCGTGCCGTGCCCGGGCAGCCGGGGCAGCGACACGGTCAGCCCGGCGTCAGCCAGGTACTCGGCCCACGGCCGCAGCGAGCCAGGGGAGCCGGTGAACCCGTGGCAGAGCAGCACGCCGGTGCTGCCACCGGAATGGAAGTACGGTTCCGCGCCTGGCATGACTGGCATGACTGCATCGTCCTCCCCGGGCCGCCGGCTGGCTGAGCGCCCTGGCATCGTCGCACGCTGCGCGGCGTATCGCACTGCAATAGGAGCATCGGTTTTCGGCCCATCTCGTGGCACGATGGGTGCGTGTTCTACTGGGTGGTCAAGGCGATTCTCGGGCCGTTCCTGAGGCTGATCTTCCGGCCGTGGGCGGAGGGTATCGAGAACGTACCGCGGGAAGGGCCGGCCATCATCGCCAGCAACCACCTGTCCTTCGCCGACCACTTCTTCGGGCCGCTGCCGCTGCCGCGCAAGGTCACCTACCTGGCCAAGTCCGAGTACTTCACCGGGCGCGGCCTGAAGGGCCTGGTCAGCAAGGCGTTCTTCAGTGGCGTGGGGCAGATCCCGGTGGACCGGGCCGGCGGCCTGGCCGGCGAGCGTGCGCTGAACACCGGGCTCCGGGTGCTGGCCGAGGGCAAGCTGCTCGGCATCTACCCGGAGGGCACCAGGACCCCGGACGGGCGGCTCTACCGGGGCAAGACCGGGGTGGCCCGGCTGGCCCTGGAGTCCGGCGCGCCGGTCATCCCATGCGCCATGTTCAACACCTTCGAGCTGATGCCGCCGGGGAAGGTGCTGCCGCGGCTGCGCTTCCGGCCCGGCGTCCGGTACGGCAAGCCGCTGGACTTCTCTCGCTACGCCGGGCTCGAATCGGACCGGCTGGTGCTGCGCGCGGTGACCGACGAGATCATGTACGCGATCATGGACCTGGCCCGTCAGGAGTACGTGGACGAGGACGCGCAGCACGCCAAGACGCGGCTGAAGACCGAGGTCAAGGCCGAGCGGCTGGCACATGCGGCGACACAGAGTCATCCGGGTAGCTAGTCCCGCGGCGCACCGCCCGGGCCCGGTATCGGGCCCGCAGCCGGTGCCGCACGATGCGCCCGGCCCGCTGCATCACCAGGGCCAGCGCGAGCAGCGCCGCGGCCGCGATGCCATCCAGCCAGAAGTGGTTCGCGGTCACCACCACGGCGAGCAGGGTGAGCGCGGGGTAGCCGAGCGCGAGCCAGCGCCACCGGCTGCGGGACACCTGCACCACCACCAGGGCGACCAGCAGCGCCCAGCCGACATGCACCGAGGGCATCGCGGACAGCTGGTCGGCGTTGAAGCCGGCCACCGAGCCGTACACGGACTGCCCGTACTGCACCGCGGTATCGATCATATTGTCACCGGGCAGCATCCGGGGCGGCGCCACCGGCACCAGCTGGATCAGCAGCGCGCCCGCGGTGAACAGCACCAGCGTCGTGCGCACCTGCGGGTACTGCCGCCGGTGCCAGATATACACCCAGAGCAGGCAGCCGATCACCACCGCGAAGTGCAGCCCCGCGTAGTACAGATTCATTGCTTGAACGACTAGTGGGTGGCTGAGGAAGGCTTGCTGGAGCCCGGCCTCACTGGGCAGGTGGACGGCGCGTTCCGTATGCCAGATCCATTGCGCCCGGTCGATGGCCCCGGCCGGGCCCATGACCGCGTAGCTGCCGGCTAGCTGCCACAGCGCGAACAGGGCCAGCAGCACGCCCGCCTCCTGCAGGAAACCGGCCGCGGCCCGGAGCCGCGGCCGGCTGGCCCGGCGGCAGCCCACCGCCGCGCCGCCCAGGCAGGCCGCGGTCACCGCCGCCGCCTGCCAGGACAACTCCAGGTCCACCATGGCGCCCCGTCTCCATCCCCGCCGTGCTCGCCATACCTGTTGTACATCCCAGGTTTACCTGCTAGCCCACAGACCCCCGTGGGTATTCCTGAGCCGCCGCGGCGTGTCGTCTCAGCGGGCTTTCGCCAGCCACTCAGCGAACGCTAAGGTTACGGCCCTTGATTAAGGAGTTGGCTTCATGACTGACATGCCACTGGGCACGGTGACTCCCCCTGGAGCGACCGGTGGCGCCGGCCAGACTCCCGATGAGATTCTCGTCGCGTTCGCGGAGCCCGCCCCGCAGAACCGGCTCACCGTGCTGGTCCGGATCATCCTGGCCATCCCGCACCTGGTCGTGCTGTGGGCGCTGGGCATTGCCGCCGAGGTCGCGCTGATCATCTGCTGGTTCGCCGCGCTGTTCCTGGGCCGCCTGCCGGAGGGGCTGGGCGGGTTCCTGACCGGGTACCTGCGCTGGCTCGTCCGGGTGCAGGCCTACCTGTTCCTGCTCACCGACCGGTATCCGCCGTTCGAGCTGGGCGAAGCGGATTACCCGGTACAGATCCTGCTCCGGCCGGGCCCGCTGAATCGACTGGCCGTGTTGTTCCGGATCATCCTGGCCACCCGGCCGCGCTGCTCTCCGCGCTGGTCGTGCTCGGCATGGAAACGATCGTCATGTTCGTGATCTGGCTGATCGTGCTCATTGCGGGCCAGCTGCCCAGGCCGCTGTACGAGGCGATCGCGGCCGGGCAGCGCTACTACTTCCGGTACACCGGCTACCTCTTCCTGCTGACCGGCACCTATCCGTGGGGGCTGTTCGGCGACCAGCCGGACCTGGTGGCTGCCCCGGCCGGATACGAGCCGCCGCCCGCCGGGTACGGCGAGACTGCGCCCGGTTATGC
Source organism: uncultured Actinomycetes bacterium (assembly GCA_963814645.1). Taxonomy (GTDB): domain Bacteria; phylum Actinomycetota; class Actinomycetes; order Streptosporangiales; family Streptosporangiaceae; genus RYN-230. The sequence continues at coordinate 592,636 of CAWFDX010000004.1, forward strand.
CGGGCCCGGCTACGCCCTGGCCGGGGCCGCCTCTCCGGGCCGGTGGGCTATGGCCAGCCCGTGGCGGCGACCAGCTGGCTGGGCGGCGACCAGCCCTGGCGCCTGGTGCTGTCCAGCGGGGCCAAGGGCCTGGTCGGCATGTTCCTGGCCATCGGCGTGCTCGTCCTGGTGCTCTACGCGGTGCTGATCGGCGTGGCGGTCTCGTCCGACAACACGGTGAGCAAGGCCACCGCCGCGCTGTCGGTGGAGGGCGCGTACGCCTCGCTGAGCACCACCGTGGCCACGTTCGACTCCAACGTCTCCGGCTGCGGCGGCAAGCTCAGCTGCGTGAACCGGGTGGACGCGCGGATGTCCCAGGCGTTCCGGAAGTTCGGCTCGAACCTGCACGGTCTGGCCATGCCCACCCCGGCGTCCGGCGCGGCGTCGGCCACGGTGCAGTCGGACGCGAACCAGATCGCCACCGACTTCCAGCGTCTGTCCACCGCCTCCTCGGTCAGCCGGTACCAGCAGACGGTGGCCAGCACCGGCCTGGAGGGACTGCTGAACCAGTTCGACGCCGACTACCGCAGCCTGGGCCGGGCGCTGGGGGTAGCCTGACCGCCCGCCCTGACCTCCCCTTACCTTCTTGTGCACACTGCGTGGTTGTCACACTACTTAGTGTGACGCAGGAGGTGGAGTGGATGACTGACATTCCCATCGGTGCGGTCTACGCCCCGGCCCGATCAGCCGCCCAGCCGGGCCGCCAGACGAGATCCTGGCCGCTTTCGCCGAGCCTGCCCAGCAGAACCAGCTCACCGTGCTGGTCCGGATCATCCTGGCCATCCCGCACCTGGTCGTGCTGTGGGCCCTCGCCATCGCGGCCGAGATTGTGGTGATCATCTGCTGGTTCGCCGCGCTGTTCCTCGGCCGCCTGCCAGCGGGCCTGGCCGGGTTCATCACCGGGTACCTGAGCTGGCTGTTCCGGGTGCAGGCCTACTTGTTCCTGCTCACCGACCGGTACCCGCCGTTCGAGCTGGGCTCGGCCGACTACCCGGTGCAGCTGCAGCTGCGGCCGGGCCCGCTGAACCGGCTGGCCGTGCTCTTCCGGCTGATCCTGGCCATCCCGGCCCACGCCGTCACCCATGCTGGTCATCCTCGGCATGGAAACCATCGTCATGTTCATCACCTGGCTGATCGTGCTCATCGCCGGGCGGATGCCCAGGACGCTGTACGAGGCCATCGCGGCTGGGCTGCGCTACTACATCCGGTTCACCGGATACCTGTTCCTGGTCACCGCCACCTACCCATGGGGCCTGTTCGGCGACGAGGCGTCCCAGCCCGCCGAAGGGACCGGGTGGCTCGGCGGTAACCAGCCCTGGCGGCTGGTGCTGTCCACCGCGTCCTCGGCCAGCCAGTACCGGCAGATCGAGGCCAGCATCGGGCTGAACCCGCGGCTGTACCGGTTCGCCGCCGAGGTCCGCGGCCTGGACGGGATGCTGGGGGTGGCCTGACGCTAATCGTCCAGGCTGGCCCAGCCCTTGACCCGGTCCACCGCGCGCCGCCAGCGGGCGTAGTCCGGGTCCCGGCGGGGACCGGGCTCGAACCGCCGGTCCAGCCGCCAGGTGGCGGCCAGCTCGTCCCGGGAGGACCAGGTCCCGGTGGCCAGGCCGGCCAGGAACGCGGCGCCGAGTGCGGTGGTCTCACCCACCACCGGGCGCTCCACCGGCAGCTGGAGCTGATCCGCCTGCAGCTGCATGAGCAGGTCGTTGGCGCTGGCTCCGCCGTCCGCCCGCAGCGCCCGGCCGTGCTGCCCGGTCGCCTCGGTCATCACGTCTGTCACGTCACGTACCTCGAACGCGATGGCCTCCAGGGTGGCCCGGACCAGGTGCGCCCGGGTAGTGCCGCGGGTGATGCCGAACACCGCGCCGCGGGCGTCCGGGTCCCAGTCCGGCGCGCCCAGCCCGGTCAGCGCGGGCACGAACACCACCCCCGCGGAGTCCGGCACGCTGCGCGCCAGCGCCTCGCTCTGCGCGGCGTCGTCCAGCAGCCCGAGCCCGTCGCGCAGCCACTGCACGGCCGCCCCGGTGACGAACACCGACCCTTCCAGCGCGTAGGTGAGCTCACCCGCGCCGTCCATCCAGGCCACCGTGGACAGCAGGCCAGCCGCCGAGCGGACGATGGCCGGGCCGGTGTTGGCCAGCACGAAGGACCCGGTGCCGTAGGTGCACTTGGTGTCGCCTGGGGTGAAGCAGGCCTGGCCGAACAGTGCGGCCTGCTGATCACCGGCCAGGCCGGCCACCGGCAGCGCCAGGCCGAGGAACGCGCCGGGGTCGGTCTGCGCGGCCACCCCGGTGGACGGCACCACCTCGGGCAGCGCCCGCTGCGGCACCCGCAACAGCTCGCACAGCTCGGCCGACCACCGGCCAGCCTGGATGTCGAACAGCAGCGTGCGGGACGCGTTGGAGGCGTCCGTCACGTGCCGGGCGCCGCTGGTCATCCGCGCGATCAGGTAGGCGTCCACGGTGCCCGCGGCCAGGCTTCCGTCGGCCAGGCCCTGCCACGTGGCGGGCTCATGCTCGGCCAGCCAGGTAAGTTTCGTGCCGGTGAAGTAGGGATCCAGGCGCAGCCCGGTCAGCGCGGCCACCCGCGGCTCGTGGCCCGCCTCGCGGAGCTGGGCGCAGATCCGCGCCGTCCGCCGGTCCTGCCAGACGATGGCCCGCCGCGGGGCGGCCAGCGTGGCCCGGTCCCAGAGCACCGCGGTCTCCCGCTGGTTGGTGATGCCGACGCAGCTCACCGGGGTGCCGCCAGCCCGGTCCAGGGCCTGGCGGCAGGCCGCCAGGGTGGCCTGCCAGATGTCCTCGGGCAGGTGCTCGACCCAGCCCGGCCGCGGGAAGTACTGCCTGAACTCCTGATAACCACGGCTGGCCACCAGGCCGGCCTCGGTGACAACCAACGCGGTCACGCCGGTTGTCCCGGCATCAATAGCGAGGACGGTCATGGGGACTAGTGTTGCCTCTATGCGAGTCGGAGTGCTGACGGGCGGCGGAGACTGCCCAGGATTGAACGCGGTCATCAGGGCGCTGGTCCGCCGCGGGACCCCAGAGTTCGGGTTCGAATTCGTGGGCTTCCGGGACGGCTGGCGCGGGCCGCTGGAGGGGGACACCGTACCCCTGGATGTGCAGGCGGTACGGGGCATCCTGCCGCGGGGCGGGACGATCCTGGGTTCGTCGCGGACCAACCCGCTGGCCGACAGCGCCAGTGCGGGCGGGCGGTCCGGGGTGGAGCGGATCAAGGACAACCTGGCCGCGCTCGGCGTCGACGCCCTGGTCGCGATCGGCGGCGAGGACACCCTGGGCGCGGCGACCCGGCTGTATGAGGCGGGCGTCCGGGTGGTCGGCGTGCCCAAGACCATCGACAACGACCTCGGCGCGACCGACTACACGTTCGGCTTCGACACCGCGGTGAACATCGCGATGGAGGCCATCGACCGGCTGCACACCACAGCCGAGAGCCACCACCGCGCGCTGATCTGCGAGGTGATGGGGCGGCACGCCGGCTGGATCGCGCTGCACGCCGGGATGGCCGGCGGGGCCAACGTCGTCCTGATCCCGGAGAAGCCGTTCAGCATCGAGAAGGTGTGCGCGTACGTGCAGCACCGGTTCGAGACCCGGTACGCGCCGATCGTCGTGGTCGCCGAGGGCGCCACTCCGCAGGACGACGACGTGACCGTGTCGGACCAGCGGCTGGACGCGTTCGGCCATGTCCGGCTGGGCGGGATCGGGAACCTGCTGGCCGACGAGATCGAGAAGCGCACCGGCAAGGAAGCCCGCTGCACGGTGCTCGGCCACATCCAGCGCGGCGGCACCCCGACGGCGTTCGACCGGGTGCTCGCCACCAGGTTCGGCGAGCATGCCATCGGCGCGGTGCAGGACGGTGCGTTCGGCATGATGGTTGCCTTGCGTGGCACGGACATCGTGCGTGTGCCGCTGACTGAAGCGACCCGGGAGATCAAGACCGTGCCGCCGGAGCGGTACGCGGAGGCCGAGGTCTTCTTCGGCTAGGCCTTGGTCTTAGCGGACCCGGACGGCGACCAGGCACGCGTCGTCGCTGGTGTCCGCGCGGGAGCTGGCCAGCAGGTGGTCGGCGAACTGGCCGATGTCCCCGACCGGCCGGCTGGCCAGCCGGCGCAGCGTCTGGAGCGAGTCGTCGATGGCCTCGTCGCGCCGCTCGACCAGCCCGTCGGTGTACAGCACCAGCGCGTCGCCGGGGACCAGTTCGGTGGTCACCTCCTGGTAGCGGCTGGCCGGGTCGGCGCCGACCAGCACCCCGCCCGGCAGCTCGAGTTCGCTGGCCACCCCGGCGCGGACCAGCAGCGGCGGCAGGTGGCCGGCCCGGGCCCAGCGCAGGGTCCGGTCGGCCGGGCGGAACACGCCACACACCACGGTGCCGATGATCCCGTCGGTCAGCTCGCACGCGACGCCGTTCAGCCAGCCGAGCAGCGTGGCCGGCCCGGCGCCGGTGATGGCCAGGCCGCGCAGGCAGTTCCGCAGCGCGACCATGCCGGTGACCGCGTCGATGCCGTGCCCGGCGATGTCGCCGACCACCAGCAGCACGTCGCCACTGGGCAGCGGTGCCGTGTCATACCAGTCGCCGCTGACCAGGTTGCCCGGGCCGGCCGGGCGGTACCGCGCGGCCACGGCCAGCCCGGGGATCTCGGCCGGCGCCGCCGCTTGCGGGGTGATGGCCTGCTGCAGCCGGACCGCCAGCCGGTGCTCCTCGGCGGCGCGTTCCTCGCTGTCGGCCAGCCGGTCCCGGGTGGCGGCGAACGCCACCTGGGTGTGGTAGTCGGCGGACACGTCCTGGTAGGCCCCGCGCACCGCGATCAGCGTGCCGGCCTGGTCCATGATCGGCTCGGCGAACGCGCGGATCTGCCGGACGCTCTCGTCCTCGTCCCGGATGATCCGGAACACGGCGGCGGCCGGCCGCTGGTCACGGAGCAGGGCCGACCGGAAGCTGTGCACCGTGACCTGGTCGTCGGCTGGGACGTGCGCGGTCAGCTGGCCGATCGGCACCGGCTCGCCGGCAGGCCGGCCGAACAGCGCGTAGGTTCGCTCGGTCCACAGCACATCCCCGGTTAGCAGGTTCTCCTCCCAGCCGCCGATCCGGCCCAGCCGCTGCGCCTGGTGCAGCAGCCCGCCGAGCCGTTCCAGCTCGTCGGCCCGCTGCCAGGCGATGACCACACCGTCGTACAGCCGGGCGATGCGGACCTCCAGCATCGGGGTGAGCGTGTGGTCCCCGACCGGGGTGCTGAACACCGCCCCGGAGATGCGTTCGGCCCGGCCGGTGGCCAGCACCTGGACCGCCTGGTCGAACAGGCCGCTGGCCAGCGCGGCGCCCGGGTACATCTCGAGCAGCGGGCGGCCGGCGATGTCCGCGGCCGGGCGGCCGGCCGGATCGGTGAACCCCTCGCTGAGGTAGCTGATCAGGAAGTCGGTGACCTGGCCGCCGGTGCGCGTCGCCTTGGCGTACATGGCGCTGCCCAGCAGCCCGTCCAGCAGGCTGAACGCCCAGGACGCACGCTGGTCCGCGGCCAGCCCTCCGGTGCGCAGCCGGGTGCCGACGGCCTGCGCGCACACCTCAGCCAGCGCGGTCAGCTGGCGGCGCAGAGGGCGGCTGAACCCGCTGAGCGGCCCGGGCCAGCAGATCTCCAGCGCGCCGATGGGCGCCCCGGGACCGGGCAGCGGGAGCACGGCCCGTGCGCCGCCCGGCCAGCCGCCGAGCAGCGGGGTGGTCTCGTCCAAGGGGCCAGCGGGCCACCAGGTCTCGGTGCCGTCGTCGGCCGCCCACAGCGCCGGGGTGCGCAGGTCCGGGTGGATACGCCGCCACCGGCTGGCGTCGCGGGCCGCGAAGCCGGCCTGCCCGGCCAGTTCGAGCCCGCCGTCCGGCTCGGCCAGCCACACCGCGACGGCGGCCACGCCGGTGGCGGCCAGGACCTCCTCCAGCAGCGCGGTGGCGATGCCGGTGCCGTCGGCCGCGGTCTCCATGGCCGCCACGGCCAGCCCGCCGGCCGGCGCGCCGTTGACCGCCGGGCCGTTGACCGCCGGGCCGGGGGCGGCTGGGCTGGCTGGGCCGGCCGGACTGGCTGGGCCGGCCGGACTGGCTGGACCGGTTGGGCCAGCTGGGCTGGGGCCCGCCGCGGCCGGGTGGCCGTTGCCGGCCCGGGCCGGGGACGGCTGGCCGGTGATCTGCGCGGCCAGTTCGGCCAGGCTGGTGCCGGATTCGGCGGACAGGTGCTCCAGCTGCTCCTGGGCCTCGGCCGGGGAGCAGCCCAGCCGCTCCATCAGCACGCCCCGGGCCAGGTCAACCACGGACCGGGCGGCCGCCGCCGACTGCAATCCATCCAGTTCCTGCCGCTGGCGCGCGATCAGCGCGCTCAACCGCGTGAAGTCGGCGCCGCTCGGAGCTGTCACGTAGCTGGACCTTCCCGGAGATTAAGCGGCTTGATTGACCAGGCTACCGGGCGGGGAGTGTCCCTAACGCCTATTTTTAGCCTCGTCAGCTGGCATGGACCGGCCGGCGGAGTGCATATATATGCGATGGATCATGAGGAGTCGGTCATGGCGCAGGCAGCCTTGGGCAGCCAGCCCGCCGAACCGCGGCTGCAACAGCTGCTGGACGGGCTCACCGCGGTACGCGGCGGGGACTTCAGCACCCGGCTGCCGCACACCGGTGACCCGCTGCTGGATGAGATCACCGACGTGTTCAACAGCATGACCGATCAGCTCGCCCTGTTCACCTCGGAGGTGACCCGGGTGGCCCGGGAGGTCGGTACCGAGGGCAAGCTCGGCGGCCAGGCCCAGGTGCCGGGGGTGGCGGGCACCTGGAAGGACCTCACCGAGTCGGTCAACGCGATGGCCGACAAGCTGACCGGGCAGGTGCGGGACATCGCCCAGGTCGCGACCGCGGTGGCCCGGGGTGATCTGAGCCAGAAGATCACCGTGGACGTCAAGGGCGAGATGCTGGCCCTCAAGGGCACCCTGAACACCATGGTCGATCAGCTGTCCGCGTTCGCCGACGAGGTGACCCGGGTGGCCCGCGAGGTGGGCACCGAGGGCCGGCTGGGCGGCCAGGCGCAGGTGCCGGGGGTGGGCGGGACCTGGCGGGACCTGACCGACTCGGTGAACTTCATGGCGGGCAACCTGACCAGCCAGGTGCGCAACATCGCACTGGTGACCACGGCGGTGGCCCAGGGTGATTTGTCCAAGAAGATCGACGTGGACGCACGGGGCGAGATCCTCGAGCTGAAGACCACGATCAACACGATGGTGGATCAGCTGTCCGCGTTCGCCGCCGAGGTCACCCGGGTGGCCCGGGAAGTGGGCAGCCTGGGCCGGCTCGGCGGGCAGGCCGAGGTGGAAGGGGTCTCCGGCACCTGGAAGCGGCTGACCGAGAACGTGAACGAGCTGGCCGGCAACCTGACCCGGCAGGTACGGGCCATCGCCGAGGTGACTAGCGCGGTGGCCACCGGGGATCTGACCAGGTCAATCTCGGTGGAGGCCGAGGGGGAGGTGGCCGAGCTCAAGGACAACATCAATGCGATGGTGCAGTCGCTGCGCGAGACCACCCTGGCCAACCAGGAGCAGTACTGGCTGAAGACCAACCTGGCCCGGATCTCCGGTCTGCTGCAGGGACACCGGGACCTGCCCACGCTGGCCGAGCTGATCATGGATGAGCTGATCCCGCTGGTCGGCGCGCAGCACGGCGCGTTCTTCATCAAGGACGACACCAGCGAAGGCGCCATCCTGCGGCTGATCGCCGGGTACGGGCTGCGGGTCAACCTGGCCGCGCCCAGCCAGTTCCGGTTTGGCCAGTCGCTGATCGGCCAGGTGGCCAAGACCCGCAAGCCGATCATCGTGGACGACGCGCCCCCCGACTACGTGCGGATCTCCTCCGGGCTGGGCGGCGGGGCCCCGGTCAGCCTGATCGTGCTGCCGATCGTGTTCGAGGGCCAGGTGCTCGGCGTGATCGAGGCCGGCTCGTTCAGCCGGTTCACCCAGGTGCACCAGGACTTCCTGGAGCAGCTGATGGAGACGATCGGGGTCATCGTCAACTCGATCATCGTCAACTCGCGGACCGACCATCTGCTGCAGGAGTCGCAGCGGCTGGCCGGGGAACTGCAGGCGCGTACCGGGGAGCTGCAGGCCCGGCAGGAGGAACTGCAGCGGTCCAACGCCGACCTGGAGGACAAGGCGGCCCAGCTGGCCCGGCAGAAGCGGGACATCGAGATCAAGAACGCCGAGATCGAGCAGGCCCGGCAAGAGATCGAGGAACGGGCCAAGCAGCTGGACATGGCCTCGCGGTACAAGTCGCAGTTCCTGGCCAACGTCTCGCACGAGCTGCGCACCCCGCTGAACAGCCTGCTCATCCTGGCCCGGCTGCTGGCCGAGAACTCGGCCGAGAACCTGACCGTCAAGCAGGTCGAGTACGCCAAGGTGATCCACTCGTCCGGGTCGGACCTGCTGCTGCTGATCAACGACATCCTGGACCTGTCCCGGGTCGAGGCGGGCAAGCTGGACGTGCACCCGGAGCGGTTCGCGCTGGCCGCGCTGGCTGAGGACCTGCGCACCGTGTTCGAGCCGCTGGCCGCCGAGAAGGAACTGCACTTCGCGGTGGCCGTCGCCCCGGACGTGCCCGATGAGCTGGTCACCGACCGGCAGCGGCTCCGCCAGGTGCTGCACAACCTGCTGTCCAACGCGGTCAAGTTCACCCAGCAGGGCACGGTGGAGCTGCGGATCGGGCTGGCCGGGCCGCGCGGCGGCGGCCCGGACGACGTGGTCGCGTTCTCGGTGACCGACACCGGGATCGGCATCTCCGACGACAGTCTCAAGACCATCTTCGAGGCGTTCCAGCAGGGTGACGGCACCACCAGCCGCCGCTATGGCGGCACCGGGCTCGGGCTGGCCATCAGCCGGGAGGTCGCGGCCGTGCTCGGCGGGCGGATCACCGCGCAGAGCCGGCCGGGCAACGGCAGCACGTTCACCCTGTACCTGCCGGTGGTCTTCCGCGGCCCGGCTGACGGGCTGGCCGCCGTCGAGGAGCTGGCCAGCCCGGATGGGCTGGCCGCCGAGCCGGTGCCGGGACTGGACGGGGAGACGCTGGCCCCGGCCGTCCCGGTGGCCGAGCCCGGGGCGTACCAGCAGGTGCGCGGGAAAAAGGTGCTGATCGTGGACGACGATCTGCGGAACGCGTTCGCCATCAGCAGCGTGCTGGAGCTCTATGGGCTGTCCGTGAGCCATGCGCCGGGCGGCCGGCAGGGCATCGAGGCGCTGCGCGCCGATCCCGGCATCGACCTGGTGCTGATGGACGTGATGATGCCGGAGATGGACGGTTACTCCACGACGGCCGCGATCCGGGAAATGGCGCAGTTCGCCGACCTGCCGGTGATCGTTGTCACCGCGCGGGCCATGCCCGGCGACCGGGACAAGGCGCTGGCCGCCGGGGCCAGCGACTACGTGACCAAGCCGGTGGACACCGACGAACTGCTCGGCTGCATCACCCGGTGGCTGGGCCCAGGTTCTGCGCCGGACTGACTGCCCCAGGTCGCCGGTGACCTGGTCAGGAATGCGCAAAGGTCCCAGGATCGGGCGGCCAATTCCGGTACACTCCGGGCTCTTCGGTTAGCGAACGATGTGACGCAGGCCGGTCGTCCGCCCGGAGTGCTCGGATGTGCTGCTTTTCCTGGGGCGGGTGGCTCATGTTTCTTGATCTCGTGCGCGCGCTCTGCGCGGCGACCGCGGCTGTCGTACTGCCTGGGTATTTCTGGGCCGGACTGCTCCGGCCAACCGGCGGCCTGGGTGAGCGGCTTGGCTACTCGTGCGCGCTGTCGCTGTCCACCGTACCGGTCGTGGCGCTGCTGCTCGCGCGCCTGTCCGGGTCGGGGATCACGCTGTGGATCGCGATCACGTCCGCGTTGCTGGTCCTGGTCTCCGGGGCGCTGGCAGTCGCCTGGCTGGGGCCCGCAACTGGGCCATCCGGGCCCATCATGCCAGTGCCGCGCGCCATCACCGATCCGCGTGCCCTGGCCCTGCTGCTGGCCGCGTTCGTGGCCGCGCTCGTGTCCGTGCTGCATTCCACCGCCCCGCCGGGCTGGCTGATCCTGCTCATCCTCGTGCTGCTGGTGCTCGCCGCCGTGCTGGCCAGACAGCAGATTGGGGGCCGGGAGCCGGTCCCCGAGCATGCCATGGCCAGCGGGGCCGCGGCCGGCCGGGAGCCGGGCTATGGCGACGTGGGCACCGGGGAGCCGGGTCATGGCGACGTGGCCGGCCGGGAGCCGGGCGATGGCGACGAGGCCGCCAGGGAAGCCCGGCAGAGCCCGGGGCCGCTGCGCGGGATTGCGCTGGCCGTCGTCCTGGTGGCCACCGCCGTGCGCGCGTACGCGCCGGTGATCCACTTCGACTGGCCGTCGATCCGCGGGCTCGACCACTTCTCGCACGCCGTGATGGCCGAGCAGATGCTGAGCCACGGCTCCTACCGGAGTTACCTGATCTACCCACCCGGGTTCCCGACGATCAGCGCGGTGCTGGCCCGGCTGTCCGGCCTGCCCCCGCTGACCTTGTTCGCCGTCACCGCACCCGCACTTCTGGTGCTGTCTGCCCTGGCCGCCTACGTGCTGGCCACCCGGCTGTGGGGGTGGGGGTACGGGATCGCGGCGGCAGCCCTGGCCGGGCTGGTGCTGCAGGGTGCCTATGGCAGCCTCGCCGACGGACGGTATCCCGACCTGACCAGTGCCTACTTCCTGATCACGATGGGCATTGCCGCCTTGCTGGCGCTCTACGCCTCGCCGTCCCCGCGCTCCGCTGCCCTGGCCGCGGTCCTCGGCGCTGCTCCCGTCTTGTATCACCAGGTCGCCACGTTGTACGAAGTGCTGCTGGTGGTACTGGCCGCGGTCATCTCGCTGCCCTATCTGCTGTATCTGCGGCGCCGCCACGATGCCCGCGTGGTGGCGGCCGGGCTCGCCGGGCTTATCGTGCTCGCGACCTGCTACGGCTGGTATACGTACGGCGTCGGCTGGCCCATAGTCAGCAACTCCGCGTCATCCAAAGCTGTGTCCATAGTGCTCGGCAGCCAGCCAGCGCCGAGCGCTGGGCACCTGATCTTCGCGGTCAGCGCGCCAGTCCTCTGGCTCGGCGTCCTCGGGCTGGCCCTGCTCGCGGTCATGCTCCGGTACGAGCGCAGGCCGGGGCCCGTGCTCGCGGCCGTAACGCTGATCGTCTGGTGCCTGGTGATGTACGTCGGCAGCCGGACCCCCGCCGATGGCTTCCCGCAGCGGTTCGAGCGTGACCTCGGTGCGCCACTGTCGGTAGCGGGCGCGCTGGCCGCGGGTGTCCTGCTCAAATCGGCCTGGCTGTCCTATCGCCGGGTCGGCCTGCCCAGGGTCTCCATTGCCCTGTGCATGTCGGCGATCGTCCCAGCGGTGCTCGCGGCCGGGGTGATCACGACCCGGCAGCTCCATTCGGAAGCCCAGCCGGCCAAGCTGCTGCGCCCGGCTGCGGTGGCGGCGGGTGCCTGGCTCAGCGCGCACAACTCCGGCGGCACGATCGTGTCCACGCCTATGAACCAGGGGATTACCGAACGGTCCGTCCTGGCCATGGGCGATTACACCGGGCTTATGTACTACAGCCCGGGGAAAGAGCGCACGGCGCGCTCGCTGCCAGCCTCCGGGGTGCAGCCGCTGATCGACTCGCAGCATGTACTGGAGGATCCGGTCAGCTGCGCTGCCGCCATGGCGATCATCCGCGATGATATCCGGTTCGTCGTGCTGTACCGGGACAACGACCATGATGCCGACCTGGTCGGCTTCCAGGCCGACGCGGCGCGGTACCGGCGCGTCTTCGAAAACCAGGCCGTGGTTATCTACGCGCCACGGTCGGCGCCCTGCGCCGGGTAACTATCACCCGCCCGTTACGCCGCGGCCTGGGCGGTGCCCGCCCGCCGGGTTCCCTGGCCAGGTGGCAGCAGCAGGCAGCTGTCACCGAACTCATGCCACAGGTAGCCGGCCTGTTCCGCCTCCCGGTAGGCCGCCTGGACCAGGCTGGTCCCGGCCACCGCGGTGAGCAGGTCCAGATGGGAGGCGCCCTCGTCGTGCCAGCCGGTGATCAGGCCGGTGACCACCCGGGCCGGCCGGGCCGGGCCGATGACCAGTTCGGTCAGCCCGCTGCTGGCCCGCACCCGGCCGCCGTGCAGCGCGGCGCTTTCCAGCGCCCGGGTGCTGGTCGTGCCGACCGCCACCACCCGGCGCCCGGCGTCGCGAGTCACGTTCACCAGGTCCGCCGTGGCCGGCGGCACCGAGAACCATTCCGGCAGCGGTGCCTCACCGGTTTCCAGCGACGCCACCCCGGCGTGCAGCGTCACCGTGGCCAGCAGCACTCCGGCCGAGATCAGGTCGGTGACCAGTTCCGGGGTAAACGGCCGGGCCGCGCTGGGCATCTCGGCGCTGCCGGGAGTGCGGGCGAACACGGTCTGGTAGGCGGACAGCGGCCACGGGTCCGGCACGTAGCCATAGCGGACCGGCCGGCCATGCCCGGCCTCCAGCGCGGCGACGTCCCCGGCCACCGCCGCGGCCCACATCCGGGACCCGGCCTGGCCCTGGCCGGCCAGCACACGCCCGGGGAAGGCGTGCAGCAGGGTGACCGTGGCGTCGCCGGGCAGGCTGATCGTCTCGCCCGCGGCCGCGTCGGCCACCCGGCCGAGGGCCGGTTCCCCGGTGCGCAGCTCCACCAGCCAGCTCCCGTCGGCCAGCCGGCCGGACCAGTGCACCAGCACCGGGCGGCCATCGCCGCGCCGGCCGGGCACGGCCGCGGCCACGGTAGCCGAGGTGTTCACCACCAGCAGGTCGCCCGGCTCCAGATAGCGGGGCAGGTCGGAGAACCGGGCATGCAGCATGCCGTCCGGGGTGGCGACCAGCAGCCGGACCCCGTCCCGGGCCAGGCCGCGCGCCTCCGGCGGGGCACCCGCCGGCCGCCTCATCGCGGCACCACCGGCACGCTGAGGTCGCTGGCCCGGTAGCGCCCGCTGGGCGGCCGCTCGGTGATCAGCCGGAGCAGGGCCGCCGCGGCCACCTCCGGCTCCGGCCGGTCCGAGATGTCCTCCCCGGGGAAGGCCTGCTGGTGCAGGTCGGTGCGCATGTCACCGGGGTCGAACGCGTAGCAGCGCAGGTCCGGCTGCTCGGCGGCCAGGATGACGGTGAGCTGGTCCAGGGCCGCCTTGGCCGAGCCGTAGCCGCCCCACCCGGTGTAGGCCTCGGTGGCCGCGTCGGAACTCACGTTGACGATCGCGCCGGCCGCTGCGGTCAGCGGGCCGGCCAGCAACTGGATGAGGGCCAGCGGGGCGAACACGTTGGCCGCGTAGACGCGCCTCAGCTCGTCCAGCGGGTAGCTGCACAGCTCTGGCTGCGGGCTGGGGCCGAGCCGGCTGGCGTTGTTGACCAGCAGGTCGAGGCGGCCCATCCGGTGCACCTCGGCGGCCAGATTGACACGGTGCGCCGGGTCGGTCACGTCACCGGGCAGCACGGTCACGCCGGGCAGCCCGTACATCGCATTGGCCAGCGGGCCGGGCCGCCGGGCGTCGACCACGAGGGACCAGCCGCGCTCGGCCAGGGCGTGCGCGATCGCGCGGCCCAGGCCCATGGATGCACCTGTGATCACGGCAGTAGGCATCTGCGTCTCCAGATCTGTCGGCTGCTGCCATACTGATAGTTGAAGTCAACTTCATGTCAAGCTGCGTTCCGAGGTGGCCGGACTGGAGAGGGCCCTGGATGCACACCACCGACCTGCTCAGCGTCGGCGAGATCTCCCGGCGCAGCGGATTCGCCGAGTCGGCCATCCGGTATTACGAGCGACTCGGCCTGCTGGCTGCGTCCCGCACCGCGGGCGGGCAGCGCCGCTTCGAGCGCAGCACGCTGCGCCGGCTGGCGTTCATCCGGGCGGCCCGGAACGTCGGGCTCAGCCTGACCGAGGTGGCCGGCGCACTGGACTCGCTGCCGGCCGGCCGCACGCCCACCCGGGCCGACTGGACCCGGCTGTCCCGCGGCTGGCGGGAACGGCTGGACGAGCAGATCGACGCGCTGGTGGCGCTGCGCGACGGGCTCGACTCGTGTATCGGCTGCGGCTGCCTGTCCCTGCAGCGGTGCGCCATCTCCAACCCCGGCGACACCGCCCGTTCCGGCGGTCCCGGCGCCGCCTACCTGCCCGCGGGCCTGCGCCGGGAGGACAGCCGGCTGGCCGGCCCGCTCGCCTAGCCCGCCCGCCTGGCCCGGTCCACCTGCCCGGCTTGCTCGGCCTGCCCGGCCTGCCAGTCCGGCCCGGTCCGCCCGCCTGGCCCCGGTCCGCCCGCCTGGCCCGGTCAGTGAGCCTGGGCGCGGGCCAGCCGGTCGGCCTGCTGGAGCTGATGCAGCGTCCAGCCACGCCCGGCCGGGTCCAGCGGCGCCGTCGCGGCGGTGAACAGCTCGGCCGCGCGGCGGTAGGACATCCTGGCCCGCCCGGTCACCGGGCACCGGTCAGCCCGGGCGGTATGCCCCGGTGCCCGGCGATCGGTGACGAACACCGGGCCTTCGGGCCGCCCGGCCACCAGCCAGCGGAGCAGGTTGGTGGTGCGAGACGCCGTCCAGCCGATCCAGGTTCCGGGCTGGGCGGTGGCCACCCGGCCGCGCCCGTGGCCCAGATCGAGGCCGCCGATGTCCAGGCTGAGCAGGTCGGCGGCGGGCGCGCCGGTGTCGTAGAGCAACTGCCAGAACGCGTGCTCGCGCAGTCCGGTGCGCAGCCCGAACAGCTGGCTGACCTGGTCGGCGGTGAGCGGGCCCTGAGCGGGCCGGGGGCCGGGGAGGTGGCGCAGACCGGCGGTCGGGTCGCCATGGATCCACCGCTGGTCCTGCCACCAGGCCACCGCGCCGCGGAGCGCGGAGAGCTCGCGGTTGACGGTGCGGGTCCCGGCCGTGGCGGCCCGGTCCTCGACCGCCGCGGTAAGCCGGCGGCCTGCGCCGGGCTCATCGAGCAGCGCGAGCGGGACGATGGGCGGCGCGCCGCGGCGGCCGGTGCCGCGCGGTGTCGGCTTCCCGACCAGCGGCCAGGCCCAGCTGGCCAGCGAGATCCGGTACACCCGGCGGGACGCCGCGCTGAGCCCGGCCTGGCCCAGGTAACGGTCGGCCGCCGCCGAGTATTCGACCGGAGGCGGGCCGGGGTCCGTCCGGGGCGGAGTGGCGGGCAGCAGCTGGCGCACCCGGCCAGCTTAATACTGCCGTCGTTCTGCATTTACTGCGGAAGTG
This sequence comes from uncultured Actinomycetes bacterium, assembly GCA_963814645.1. Taxonomy (GTDB): domain Bacteria; phylum Actinomycetota; class Actinomycetes; order Streptosporangiales; family Streptosporangiaceae; genus RYN-230. Next base: position 607,934 of record CAWFDX010000004.1, read on the forward strand.
GCTCTCAAAGATTACCAAGTCAGCCATTTAAATTGGCATCGAGGCTGTTCCGGTGGCATCGTGGCAGGGTGATAAAGAATTTCCACGGAGATTACCGGAAGCGCAGTAAATGCAGAGCCAAAAGAGTCAGGTTGACCGCAGTAAATGCGCACACGGGCGCCATTATCAAAATGCCTGAGTGGCGGGGCCGTCTCGCGGTGCTGCGTGAGCCCGGTTTCCGCCGCTTCTTCGCCGCTTACGCCACCTCGCTGCTCGGCACGTCGATGGCCGCGGTCGCGGTCGCGTTCGCGGTCCTGGATGACGGCGGGACGGCCACCGACCTGGGCTATGTGTTCGCCGCCGGGATCGTGCCGCAGGTGCTGTTCATGCTGGTCGGCGGTGTGATCGCGGACCGGTTCGGCCGGTGGCGGGCAATGATGGGCGCGGACCTGGCCCGGTGCCTGGCCCAGGTCCTACTGGCCGCGGCGGTGCTGGCTGGCCGGCCGCATATCTGGGTGTTCGCCACGCTCGCCGCGGTCCGCGGGGCTGGCGACAGTTTCTTCACCCCCGCACTCAGCGGCCTGACCCTGGACATCACCTCTCTGGACACCGTGCACAACGCCAACGCCCTGCTCAGTGCGGTCCGGGCCGCGGCCCAGGTGGCCGGGCCCGCGCTGGCCGGCGTCCTGGTCGCGGTGGCCGGCCCAGCCGTGGTCATCGCGGTGGACGCCGCTTCGTACGCGGTCAGCGGGCTGGCGCTGGCCACGCTCCGTACTCCGCGCGGGCGGTCAGGGGCGCCCTCCGCCCGGGCCCTGCTGGCCGACCTACGCGCGGGCTGGGCCGAGTTCCGCGGCCGAGCCTGGCTGGTCGTCAGCACCATCCAGTTCACCCTGTTCAACCTGTTCACCTGGGGGCCGTACTTGTTGCTGGGGCCGGTGCTGGCCCGGGACTACCTGGGTGGGGCAGGTGCCTGGGGCGCCGTGCTGGCCTGCTATGGGGCCGGGTCGGTGCTTGGCGGGCTACTCGCGCTGGGCCGGCGGCCGCGCCGCCCGATGGTCGCCGCAACCGTCGCCACGTTCGGCTACGCGCTGCCCGGCGCGCTGCTGGCGGCGCACGCGGATCTGCCTGGCGTGGCCGCCGGGGCGCTGGCCGCCGGGGCTGGGTCGGCGCTGGGCGGCGTGTTCGCCACCACGGCGCAGCAGGAGCAGTTGCCGGCCAGCGTGCTGGCCCGGGTCACCGCCATCCAGACGGTCACCTCGTTCGCCTTCGGGCCGCTCGCGTTCGCGGCGGCCGGCCCGGCCGCCGCCTGGTTCGGCGCCGCACGCGTGCTCGGTTTCGGCGCCATCTGGTGCGTGCTGACCGCCACGCTGGTGCTGGCCGTGCCGGCCGTCCGCCAGGTCCGGTCTGGTCCGGCCGGCCCGGTGACCGAATAGCCAGCCGTCACCGGGGTATGCGTAGCCGGGTGAAGAAGCTTCTGGAACTCCTGGTATGCCTGATTCATCCGGTGGCCGTCGTGCTGATGTGGATCGACCTGCTGAGCGACCGGCCAGACCTGTCCACCGTTGGCAAGGTGGCCTGGGCCATCTTCGGCCTTATCCCGCTGGTGCCGTTCCTGTACGTGCTGACCGGCGGGGACCTGTGGTAGCCGGGGTACCCGAGCTGGCCCCGGAGACCGCGCAGGCCTGGATCGCCCGCTGGGACCTGCAGCAGCAGGATCACCTGCCGGACCGGGAAGAACGCTTCACCGCGCTGATCGACGCGGTCGAGGCCGGGGCCGGCCGCCCTGACCCGCTAGTGCTGGACCTCGGCTGCGGCCCCGGGTCGCTGTCGGTCCGGCTGCTGGACCGGATCCCGGCCGCCACCGTGCTGGCCATCGACGCCGACCCGCTGCTGCTCGCGCTGGGCCGGGCCGCGTACGCCGGGCGGCCCGGGCTCCGGTTCGCCGAGTGCGACCTGCGTACCCAGGGCTGGACGGCCAGCCTCGGCTTGGACCGCGCGGTGGACGTGGCGGTGAGCACCACCGCACTGCACTGGCTGCCTGAGCCCGCGCTGCAGGCCATGTACGCCGAACTGGCCGGGGTGCTGCGGCCGGCCGGGCTGGTGCTGGACGGCGACCACTTCACCGGCGGCGAGCACACCGGGCTGGTGATCTCCCAGCTGACTGAGGCGCTGACTGAGCGGGCCGAGGTGCGCCGGTTCCCGCTCGGCCACGCCGAGACATGGTCCGGCTGGTGGGCGGCGGTGGCCGCGGACCCCCAGCTGGCCGAGCTGGCCACCCAGCGGGAGCGGCTGGCGCTCGATGCGGCCCACCACGGCTCGCCATCCGGCATGCTGGCCACCCACGTGGACGCGCTGCTGGCGGCCGGCTTCACCGAGGTCGGCACACTGTGGCAGGCCGGCAACAACCGCATTCTCTGCGCGGTGGCCGGCGGCTGAGCTTCATCGGGTTTGTACGTCGACGTACAATGACGTACAATTCTTGCCATGACGTCGATGTCCATCTCTGAGGCCCGGGCAGCGCTGCCCCAGCTGCTGTCCCGGGTGCAGGATGGTGAGGAAGTGACGATCACCCGGCACGGCCAGCCGGTCGCCGTCCTGGTCCGCCCGGACATCCTGCAGCGCCGCCGGGCGGAGGTGGTGCTGGACGACGCGGGGCGGATTCACGACCTGCTCACCGAAGCGGCGGCCACCCCGCTGCCGGCCGGCCCCGGGCTGACTGCGGAGCGCGCCGAGGAACTGATCGGCCGCATCCGGACCGGGCGGGATGCCCGCTGATGGACGCGTTCGACGCGGACGCGCTGATCTACGCCGCGGTGCCCGGCCATCCGCTGGGTGCGCGGGTGGCCGCGCTGTTCCGCTCGGCCGGCCCTGGGGAACTGGCCGGCACCGGCTCGGTGCTGCTGCTGCCGGAGGTACTCAGCAGGCCGCTCCGCGACGGCAGCACGGACGAGGTCCGGCTGCTGGCCGGCCTGCTGGCCCGGCTCGATCTGCGGCCAACCGACCGGGCCACCGCCGAGCTGGCGACTTCGCTGGCCACCAGGTACCGGCTGCGAGCGGCCGACGCGGTCCACCTGGCCACGGCGGTGGCCATCGGCGCCGACCGGTTCATCACCAATAACAAGCGTGACTTCCCGGCCACGATGGCGGAGATAGCGATCACCTACCCGGCCGATCTGCCTGATGGCACGAGCTGACCAGGCGGACTACGGTTCGTCATAGCGCGTGCCGGCCAGCCGGGCGGGCGCGCCGCCCGACGACCGCGCGTCACTGTGGAGGCGCAGTATGGAAACGCCGCTCACCCCGCTCGACTTCGCCCGCCGTACCCGCCGGCTGCACGGCGACCGGGAAGCAGTGGTGGACGGCGACCTGCGGCTCAGCTATGCGCAGTTCTTCGACCGGTGCGACCGGTGGTCGGCCGCGCTGCAGGGACTCGGCGTCCAGCCCGGCGACCGGGTGGCCACCATCGCCCCCAACACGCACGCCCAGCTGGAGTCGTTCTACGCGGTGCCGCAGATCGGCGCGGTGCTGGTGCCGATCAACTACCGGCTGGCCGCCGACGACTTCAAATACATCGTGAACCACTCCGGGGCCAGCGTGCTGTGCGTGGACCAGGACTACCTGGACACGGTAGACGGGATCCGGGACCAGCTGCCCGGGGTCCGGCACTTCGTGGCATTCGAGGGGGCCCGGGACGGCTGGCTCGACTACGAGGCCGCCATCGCCGCCGCGGCCCCGGACTTCACCCGGCCGGAGATCGGCGAGCGGGACCTGCTCACCATCAACTACACCAGCGGGACCACGGCCCGGCCCAAGGGCGTGATGATCACCCACCGGAACGCGGCCATGAACAGCATCGGCACTCTGCTGCACCTGCCGATGGCGGTGGGGGAGCGGTACCTGTGGACGCTGCCGATGTTCCACGCCAACGGCTGGACCTACACCTGGACGGTGACCGCCGCCGCGGCGACCCACGTGTGCCTGCGCAGGGTCGACCCGGGCGAGGTCTTCGAGCTGATCCGCCGGGAACGGGTGGGCAGCCTGTGTGCCGCCCCCACCGTGCTGATCTCGCTGGCCAACGCGCCCACCGAGGTGCGCGGCCAGGTGCCGCCCGGGGTCCGGGTGGTGACCGCCGGGGCGCCGCCGGCCGCGGCCACCATCGAGCGGCTGGAAGAACAGTTCGGCTGGGAGGTCACCCAGGTCTACGGGCTGACCGAGACGGCGCCGTTCATCACCGTGTGCGCGCCGCTGCCCGAGCACGAGAAGCTCAGCCCGGGCGAGCGCGCGGTGCAGAAGGCGCGCACCGGAGTCGAGCTGATCACCTCCGGCGAGCTGCGGGTGGTCACCCCGGACGGCGCCGAGGTCCCGGCAGACGGCGAGACGCTGGGCGAGATCGTGGTCCGCGGCAACGTCGTGATGGACGGCTACTACCACGACCCGGAGGCCACCGAGCGGGCCATGGGCGACGGCTGGTTCCACTCCGGGGACGCCGCGGTGGTGCACCCGGACGGGTACGTGGAGATCCGGGACCGGATCAAGGACGTGATCATCAGCGGCGGGGAGAATATCTCCTCGATCGAGGTGGAAGGCACGTTGCTGCGCCACCCGGCCGTCCAGGAGGCGGCGATCGTCGGGCTGCCGGACGAGAAGTGGGGTGAGACGCCGCACGCGTTCGTGGTGCTGAAAGACGGCCAGAGCGCGACCGAGGCGGAGATCATCGAATTCACCCGGGACCGGCTGGCCCACTTCAAGGCGCCGCGCGGGGTGACGTTCGTGCCGCAGCTGCCGAAGACCGCGACCGGGAAGATCCAGAAGTTCGTGCTCCGCCAGGGCGCGCCCAACCTGGCCCACCAGTAGGCCAGGCGGCGAACTGGCAGGCGGGGCCGCGAACCGGCCGGTCAGGCGGCGAACCGGCGCAGCCCGGACGCGATGGCCTGCACCGTCAGCCCGCCCCGGACCAGGTCATACATGAACTCGTGGGCGGCGTCCTCGTCCAGCGGCTCGGCCAGCGGGCAGCCGTTCACGCCGAGGAAGTACCAGGTGGCGTTCCAGGTCAGCCGCTTGTTCCCGTCGACCAGGGCGTAGCTGCGGCCGAGCCCTTCCATCAGCGCTGCTGCCTTGTCGCAGATGCCGGGGTACACGTCCTGCCCGTCAGCGGTCTGCTGCGGCCGGGCCAGCGCGGCGGTGAGATCGGCGAAGTCACGGACCCGGGCCGGCTCGCCGGTGACCAGGCTGGCCACCTCCAGCGCGTCATCGGTGGTCAGGAAGTAGGTCACTGGGCCAGGCGCTTGTTCAGTGCGGTACTGATCCGGGCGACCCGCAGCAGTTCCTCGCGGCGGCGCCCGGCGTCGGCGTACAGCACGCCGAGCAGCGCGTCCCGGGCGTACTCCGGCACGCTGCGGCCCGCCGCGGCGGCGGTCACCCTGAGTAGCTCGACCTCGTGGTCTTCCAGCGCCACCGCAATCGTCTGCTTAGCCACACAGAGCATGATGACATCCCCTGGGTAAGGGCTGGCAAGCCGGTCAGCGAGAGGAATCCGCCGCCCGCCGCCGGTTACGCAGCGCTCGGGCTGGGCACCGCGCGCCGCGCGTCGAGCAGATCCGGCTCGGACGCCATGTACAGATCCTTGTCGCTGACCCGCCAGCCCGCCCCGAGCAGCGGCCGGACCGCCGGGTGCGGCGCGGGCAGGCACACCATGGCCCGTCCCTCCAGCGCGTCCAGGCCGGCCAGCAGCGCCAGCACGGCGTCGCGGGCACCGGCCCCATCCAGGTCAGGCGCGACCGCCAGGTGCACGATGCCGTACTCGTCCCCGTGCCCGGCGACCGTGCCCGCCGCCACCAGCGCACCGTCCTGCCGCAGCAGGGCCGGGAAGCCGTGCGGCCGGGCCGCCCAGGCCCGGTGATCGGCGGCCCGGTCCACCCCGGTCCAGGCCAGCTCCGCCGCCGCGACCTCGGCCGGGCCGGACAGCGACACCGACCAGCCGTCCGGGGCGCGCAGCGCGGCCACCGGGCCGGCCAGGTAGAGCAGCGGCCACCAGGCGTCCACCCCGAACCGGGTGTACAGCGGCAGGGCGTGTGCGTGCAGGCTGCTGAACGTCATCCGGCGTGGCTCGTCCCGCCACAGCTCGGCCAGCACGGCCTGGCCGATGCCCAGCCCGTGCGCGTCCGGGTGCACGAACAGGTCACAGAGCATGCTCACCGCGGCCGGGCCGGCGCCGATCTGCCGGGTGGCGCCGAACCCGGCCAGCGCGCCGCGGTGGTCGGCGACCAGCAGCCGGCCGTTGGCCAGCAGCCACGCCACGTAGCCCGGATCCGACCCGGACCACTCCTCGTCCTGCCCGGTGGCCACCGCGACCTGGCCGATGCCGGGCACGTCGGCTGGGGTGGCGGCGCGGATAACGGTCTTGGTCACCCGTTGACGGTCTCGACGAACATCCGCGAGCCGGGCGGCGCGATCTTCCCGTAGTCGGCCGCGGTGGCCTGCCCTTCGGGGGTGGCGAACGCGGCGTCCATCGTGGACCGGTCGGCGAAGTACAGCTCGGCGATCCGGTACCAGGAGTGCTCGCCGCGGTCGAGCGCGCCCTCGAACCGCCCCGTCTCGAACCCCTGCAGCCCAGGCATCGCCTGGACCAGCGGCCCGTGCACGCCCAGGTAGTGCTCGTCGAACGCGGCCGGATCGTCGGGATGGGTGTACAGCACCACGAGTTTGACCGTCATTCCGGCACCGTACCCCCGATCCGGCTGGTTCGGCGCACCGTGGTGGCCCAGGATGCTGGCACACTGGACAGATGTCGGCAACTACGATGACCGGCCGCGTGCCCGCAGAAATCAGCACCAGCGTCGAGCCCTGCGTGCTGCTCAAGGTAGGCGAGATCGTCCTCAAAGGCGGCAACCGGCAGTACTTCGAGCGCCTGCTGCAGGCCAACCTGCGCCGGGCGCTGCGCGATAGCGGCACCCCGGTCCGGGTCTGGAACCGCAATGGCGTCATCGTGCTCCGGCTGGCCGACGGCCAGGGCCAGGTCACCGGCCCGGCCGCCGAGACGGCCATGGACGCGATCGCCGAGCGGGTCCGCTCGGTCATGGGCATCGCCCGGGTCTGCCGCGCGGTCCGGGTGGCCAGGGAGCCGGAGCAGGCCATCAGCACCGCGGTCGCCATGGCGGCGGGCCGGGCCGGCTCGTTCGCGGTCCGGGCCCGGCGCCGCGACAAGCGGTTCCCGGTCACCTCGGCCGAGCTGGCCGTGCGCATCGGTCAGCAGGTGCAGCAGGCCTACGGTTACCCGGTTGACCTGAAGAACCCGGATTTCACCCTCTTCGTCGAGGTGGACCACCACGAGGTGTTCGTGTACACCGATGGGTCGGCCGGCCAGGGCGGGCTGCCGGTCGGCATGAGTGGCCGCGCCCTGGTGCTGATGTCCGGCGGCATCGACTCACCGGTGGCCGCGTACCGGATGATGCGCCGCGGGCTGCGCTGCGATTTCCTGCACTTCTCCGGCATGCCGCTGACCGGGCCCGAGTCGGTGTACAAGGCGTATGGGCTGATGTACCAGCTGGACCGCTTCCAGTGCGACTCCCGCCTGTGGGTAGTGGCGTTCGGAAAGACACAACAGAAGCTGGCCTCGTCGGGTGCGAGCCGGCTGCAGATCGTGGCGCAGCGCCGCCTGATGCTCAAGACCGGTGAGGTGCTGGCCCACCGCCTCGGTGCGGCCGCGCTGGTCACCGGGGACTCGCTGGGCCAGGTGAGCAGCCAGACGCTGGCCAACCTGACCGCGCTGGACGACGCGGTCGCGCTGCCGATCCTGCGCCCGCTGATCGGCCTGGACAAGATCGAGATCATGGCCGAGGCGCGCCGGATCCGCACCCTGGCCCTGTCCGAGCTGCCCGACCAGGACTGCTGCACGCTGCTCACCCCGCGCCAGGTGGAAACCCAGGCCCGGATCGCCGACCTGCGGAAGCTGGAGGCCCGGCTGGACGCCGGGGACCTGGCCGAGGAGCTGGCCGGCATTGCCCAGGAGTACCGGCCGGACCACAGCTGAGCTCTTTTTGCTGAACGCCAGTGCCCGGTGGCCGCCCAGGCCCAGCCCTACCCGGCACCGGCTGGCTGATCAGCCGGCCGGGCCGGCTCGGGGCTCCGGGCCGCGGCGTCGGCGGCGGACAGCGGCGGGGTGAGCGTGCGGCCCATCAGCGGCGGCAGATGCGCCGCGATCGCGGCCAGTTCCCGGATGTCGGCGTCGAGCAGGGCCTGGTCGCCGTCGCACAGCGCCGCGGTGGGCTCCGGGTGCACGTCGATGATCAGCCCGTCCGCGCCGACCGCGATGGCCGCCCGGGTCAGCGGCAGTACCAGATCACGGCGGCCGCCGGAGTGCGACGGGTCGACGATGACCGGCAGGTGGGACAGCCGCTGGGCGACCGGGACGGCGGAGATGTCCAGGGTGTTGCGGGTGGCTTTCTCGAACGTGCGGATGCCCCGCTCGCACAGCACGATGTCCAGGTTGCCGCGCTGGGCGATGTACTCGGCCGCCATCAGCCACTCCTCGATGGTGGCGGCGAAGCCGCGCTTGAGCAGCACCGGCTTGCCCGCCGAGCCGACCGCCTGGAGCAGGGCGAAGTTCTGCATGTTGCGGGTGCCCACCTGGAGCATGTCGGCGTGGTCGCAGACCAGATCGACGTCGCGCGGGTCGATGACTTCGGTGACCGTGGGCAGCCCGGTCTCCCGGCCCACCTCGGCCAGGATCTTCAGCCCGGCCTCGCCCAGGCCCTGGTAGGCGTACGGCGAAGTGCGCGGCTTGAACGCGCCGCCGCGCAGCAGCGACGCACCCGCGGCCCGGGCCATCCGGGCCGCGGTCAGCGCCTGCTCCGCGCTCTCCACCGCACACGGCCCGGCGATCACGGTGAGCGTGTCCGGGCCGATCGGCACCCCGCCCACCCGGACCACCGACCGGCTCGGGTGGTGTTCCCGGCTGACCAGCTTGTACGGCACCGAGATGCGCACCACGTCGCTGACCCCCGGCATGCTGCGCAGGTTGAGCGCGCCGAACTGGTCCACGTCGCCGACCAGGCCGACGATGGACCGCTCCATGCCGCGGGTGATGAACGCCTCACCGCCCGCCCCGCGGACCAGTTCGACGATTCCGTCCATGTCCTGCTGGGTGGCGTCCGGCGCCATGACCACGACCATTGCGGTGTCCTCCTGCTGCTGTTTCGTCCTGGACATAAAAGAAGCCCCGGGCCTGCGGCCCGGGGCTTCTGGAAGTCGCTCGCGTCAGCGCATGGTCTGGCGGGCGACCGTCCGGGTGCCGGGCCGGTAGCCATACCAAAACCAAAACTGCTCACGCACGGAAGGTAGCTTAGCGCATCGGCCGCGGCAGGGGTGGCCCGCACCGGGGTAATGCCGCGTGCGAAGGTAGAAGGCACAGGCAGCCAGAAGGGATGAGGATGGGTCAGCCGGACATCGGCCGGGCAGTCGCGGATCAGGCGGCCCGGCGGCTGCCGCCCGGCCAGCAGGTCCGGCCCGACTGGATCGTCCAGCACTACGGGCCGGTGCCCAGATTCCGCCCGCAGACGTGGGACTTCCGGGTCACCGGCGCGACCGAGTCCGGCGCCGAGCAGCACTGGGACTGGGCCGGCATCTGCGCCCTGCCGCGCTGCGCGGTCACCGCCGACCTGCACTGCGTGACCAAGTGCACGGTCCGGGACATCCGGTGGGAGGGCATCGCCGCGACCGAACTGCTCCGGCTGGCGCCACCGGCTGACCCGGTCACCCACGTCATGGTGTGGGCCGACTACGGGTACGGCGCGAACATCGGGATCTGCGACTTCGCTGCGGACACCACCCTGCTGGCTACGGCGGCGGCCGGCCAGCCGCTCACCGCGGAGCACGGGTTCCCGATGCGGCTGGTGGTCCCGCACCTGTACGGCTGGAAGAGCGTCAAGTGGGTGCGCGCGGTGGAGTACCTGACCGAAGACCGGCGCGGGTTCTGGGAGGAACGCGGCTACCACAGCTCGGCCGACCCGTGGCACGAGGAGCGTTTCTCCTACCAGGAGGACTGAGCCCGCGATTCCCTGAGCGTGGCGACGTCGGTGGCCTGGGCCGCCGGCCGCGAACGCGTGCACTCCGATGGGCTGGCCCTGGCGTTCAGCCATAAAGGTGTCAACGGGTGCGGGCGTAGAGCACATCGCTGGTGCCGTCGCGCAGCACCCGATGGAAGTGGCTGTGGAAGTAGGACCGGAGCGCGGGGGTCCAGGCGATGCGGTGCGGGTTGTACCTGACCGACAGCCACACGTACTGTGCGTGCGCGAACGCGTTGTGCCAGACCGCGTCCACCGCGGGGTAGCGGGCCGCGCCGCTGGACCCGTCGCGGCCGTGGCCCAGCGCGTAGTCGGTGCCGATCGAGTCCACCAGCAGCGAGCAGCCCGGCGTCGTGGAGTAGAACCGGTCCGCGGCGATCGTGTAGGAGACCTGGTCGGTGAGCACGCACGCGCCCGGCGGGACGATCCGGCGTACCGCAGCCAGCGCCGCCGCGCTCACCCGGGGGGTCACCGACCGCTCCTGGTTGGCCTGCGGGATGGCCAGCGCCAGCACGCCCAGCGTGATCAGCCCGGCCACCGTCCACTCGATCCAGCCGCGGCCCGTGCTGCGTGGCCTCGTGGTGGATGACCCTGTGCTGCATGGCTCAGCGGCGGCTGGGCGGGTCAGCCGCGCCGCGGCCAGCCCGATGGACAGCCCCAGGAACGGCGCCAGGAACGCCGGGAAGTGCAGGAAGAACTGGGCATACCAGAGGAACGCGGCCACGATCAGCGTGCAGCTGCCGACCGCGAACCAGTCCAGGTCGGTCAGTGGCCGCCGGGTGACCAGCCAGGCCACCGGCAGCGTGGCCACGATCAGCGCCACGATGGCCAGGGACAGGATCAGCACCCCGGTGCTGCCCAGGTGCAGCACCTGGCCGATGCCGGTCATCAGCCGGAGCCGCTTCTCCACCGGGGTCCGGCTGGGCACCACGCGGAACACCTGCGCGGCGAAGAAGCTGTTGTAGAACCGGCGCGGGGCGGCCAGCGCGAACGGGATGACCGGGACCAGGAAGCCGATCGCTACCCCGGCCACGAACCGGGCCGCCCGGTTCACTCCCTGGAACATCAGCAGCGCCGCCACCACCAGCACCGGGAGGATGGCCCATACCTCGACTGCGCCGGCGAAGCCGAACGCCACCCCGGCCCAGACCAGTCGGCGGCCGCTGGCCGCGAACCGGTCCCCGTCCAGCAGCACCAGCGCGCCGATCAGGCAGAAGAGGGTCAGCCACGGCTCCAGCAGCACGGTGTGCGCGGCCACCAGGCTGCCCGGGAAGATGGCCAGAATGCCGCAGGCCAGGCTGACCGGGATGAGGCCGCGATGCCGGATCAGCAAGCCGACGATTAGGATCCCGGCCGAGCTGGCCGCGACGGTCAGCAGGCGGCCGACGGCCATGCCCCAGGCGGTCCCGGTGACCTGGGCCAGCAGCGCGGCCGGGGTCATCAGCAGGCTGATGCCGGGCGGCTGCACGATGATGAAGTCCCGGTATGGCAGCGCGCCGTGCACCAGCCGCAGCGCGCTGCCGAAGTATGGCCCGTCGTCGTACTGGGTCACGCCGAGCAGGTAGCCGGGGCGGCTGAGCAGGAACAACCGGAGCGCCAGGCCGAGCAGGGTGAAACCGGCGATGGCCAGGGTGACCGGATCGGACCAGCGGCGGGTGGGCGCGGGGTTAGCGGCACCAGCGGTGTCGCGCTGCGATCCGCCGGCCGCTGGCGTCACCCTGGTTCCGCTCACAGCTGTCCTTCACTGACCAGTCACATAAACCAGCCGCCCACCTTATCGCAACCGCGGCCCGGCCCCGCTCAGATCGGTGCTTATCTCCCGGGAACTGGCCAGCCGCAGCGATGCGGGCACCTTTGACGCATTCGTCACGTGCACGGTGACGTGGCCATCCCGGATCATGACGGTGACCAGCTTCATCGCCCGGCCGTGGTAGACGTAGCTGGCCCCGAGCTCGCGGGCCAGCCGGGCTCTCGGTCACCTCGGCGTGGAAGCCGCCCGGCGTCAGCGCCCAGGTCAGGCTCACCGTGATGCGCCCCACCTCAGCCTGGTGAGTGTCCTGGACGAGCAGCGCAACCCGCTGACCGGGCAGCATGTGCTCGATCTTGCTGGCCGCGATGCGGGTCGCGGCCTGCGCCGGGTCGCGCATCACAGCGTGTACCGTGCCGGACTGCCGCGGCACGCTCAGCACGGCCAGCACCACGACGACCACTGCCCCGGCGATGCCCACGGCGCTCGCCCACCGGGCGGGCAGCCAGCCTGAACCGGCCGGCTGTTCCGGCCGGGCCGGTGCGGTCGGCTCGGTGGCCGCGCTCCGCGCCCGGGCCCAGCGGACGGCCAGCACGATCACGGTCCCGGTGGCCAGCCAGAAGCCCACGCCGAGCGGCAGGGTCAGCAGGATCAGGTAACCCAGGGTGCTCAGGGTGGTGGGCCGGACCGGGATGCTCGAGTAGGTGGCCAGCGCACCCAGGCTCAGCACCAGGGTCACCGCGGCCAGCGCGGCCAGCCGGCGGCTGCGCAGCGGCCCCAGCGCCGCGCCCAGAGCTGCGACCAGGATGACCAGCGCCACCACCCCGGGCCATGGGCTGTGCGCCGCGACTGCGCTGGCGGTCCGGCCGGTGGCCGGCGTGGTCCGCAGCCAGATCGGGATCGGCTGCACCGCGGCGGAGATGGCCCGGAGCCCGAACACCAGTCCGGTCCGCGGTCCGAGGCCGCTCTCACTGTTGGCGATGAGCGCGGACAGGTTCCCGTTGCGGCTGGTGAACTGCTGGATGAACGGGCCACTCCAGCAGGCCGCGCCGAGCAGTACCCCAATGATCAGCCAGCGGTAGCCGGCCCAGGTCCGGCCCGTATTTGAGCGGATCGCGTCGGTGCAGCCCACGACCAGGGTCACGGCGACCAGCAGCACCGAGGCCAGCGCGTACATCAGGTGGGCCTGGCACGCGATGGAGGCGGTGACGACCGCTACCGGCCACCAGTTGCGGTGCCGGCACAGCACGGCCCACGCGGCGGCCAGCGCGGCCAGGAAGAAGATGGCGCCGAAATAGGGGTTCCAGCTCGGCCGGACCGCGTTGGTCGGTATCCAGAGGACCAGGGCGATGATCAGCGCGCTCGCGGTCAGGCCAGCCAGCTCACCACCCGCCGCCCAGGCTGCCTCGATAGCCAGCGAGCAGGCGGCCATGCAGCAGATGGCGGCACCCCAGAGCACTCCGTGGCTCGGGCTGATGTGCACCGGGATGGCCAGCAGCCAGTACTCCAGTGGTCCCGGGTCGAATACCCCGTGTGCCAGCCGGGTTGCCTGGCCGACCAGTGGGCCGTGCGCGGTGAGTGAGTTCCATGAGCGCAACGCGATCGCCGCGTCATCCCCGGTCGGCGTCCATCCGGCGTGCACCAGCCGGGCTGTCCCGAGCACAAACGGAAGCCAGGCAGCAAGGTGTGCGATCACCCGGACAAGGATCGCTCGGCGGAATTTCAGCGGAGCCTTCTCGGTAGTTGGGCCCTCCTCAGCTGAATCGGGCGCTCGGTCAGGCCGGCCCATATTAGTGGACGCGCGCCGCCGATTTCACCGGAAAGGTGGGCGAACCCGGCCGACTGGTAAAGCGCCGCCGCGGGCTTTACCGGGTTAATACCCGCGGCCCACTAAACGCCAACGTAGATGGTGATCGTGCTGCCCTCCGGGGCCTGGCCCGACGGGCTGTAGCTGAACACCTTGTTGAACGGCCCCACCTGGACCACCTTGACCTGGAAGCCCGCCTGGGACAGCGCCTGCTCAGCCTGGCTGACCTGCTGGCCGTCCACGTTCGGCACCCCGACCATGGGCGGCCCATTGGAGATCTCGATGGTGATGACCTGGTGCGGGGTGAACGAGCCGCCGGCTGGCACCGACTGCTGCACGACCGTGCCCGCGGGCTGGCTGCTCTTCACCGTGACCTCGTTGAGCGAGACGCCGTTGGCCGCCGCCCACTGCTCGGCCACCGCCTTCTGCTGGCCGACGAAGTTCGGTACCGGCTGCCCGCTGCTCACCACCAGCGCGACCGGCTTGTTCACCGGCCATTGCTGGCCGGCCGCTGGCGTGGTGCTGATCACGATCCCGGCCTGGATGGTGGTGGACGCCTGGTTCACCACCTTGCCCGGGATCAGCCCGGCCTGCCGCAGCGTGCTCTGCGCGGCGGCCAGCGAGTTGCCGGTCACCTGCGGCACGGAAGCCTGGTGCGCCCCCTTGGAGACGATCAGGGTGACCACGGCGCCCTTGCTGACCCGGGCCCCGATGGCGGGCGAGGTGCCGATGACGCTGCCCTTGGCCACCGAGTCGCTGAATTGCGCCGTGCCCATCGTGGTGCTGAACCCGGCGTTGTGCAGGTCCTGCTGGGCGGTGGCCGCGGTCAGCTGGGCCACCCGGGGCACGGTGGTGTACTTGCCCGCCGCCTGGTACCAGACCAGCACGCCGATCAGCACCACCGCGACCAGGCCGGCCACCACGTAGATCAGCCGGCGGCTGAACAGCCAGCGCTGCAGCCCCGGCTCGTGCCCCCGGAAGCCGCCGTGGCCGCCACCGCCGCGGCGGCCGTAGTCCGCCGGCGCCCCGGGCGCCACCACCAGGGTGTGGTTGGCCGACCGGTAGAAGCCGTCGTCGTTGACCTGCGAGGTGACCGCGCTGCCGCCTGGCCCGCCTGGCCCGGCCGGGACCAGGTCGCGGTGGCCGGATCCGGGCAGGCCGGGAATCAGGCCGTCGTCCGGCGGCGCCGCGGGCAGGTCGTCCGGCCAGACCGGATCCGGGTAATCCCGGCCGGTGGCATAGGCCGGGACCGGCCCGGGCGGCTGGGTCTCGCTGGGGTAGCTGCCGGGCGGCGGGACCATCGGGCCGCGCCCGCCGGGGACGGGCCCGCCGGGCATGGGGCCGCCCGGGATGGGCCCGCCGGGCAGGGGATCGGCGCTGACCGGCAGGCTGGTACCCGGGATGGCCGGGATGGCCGGGCCGCCGGGCGGCAGGCTGCGGCGCACCTCGCTGGCCGCGCGGAGGAACTGCCCGGCGTCCACCGGCCGCAGGTCCGGGTCCCGGCTGGTGGCCCGGGTGACCAGCGCGTCCAGCGACGGCGTGATCCCCGGCGCGAACCGGGACGGGGCCGGCACGACCTCGTTTACGTGCTTGTACGCGACGGCCAGCGGGGTGTCCGCGGTGTGCGGCTGGGCGCCGGTGAGCATCTCGAACAGCATGATCCCGGCCGCGTACACGTCGGTCCGCGCGTCGGCGGTCCCCCGGGAGACCTGTTCCGGGGCCAGGTACGCGGCGGTGCCGATCAGCATGCCGGTCTTGGTGTGGCTGGCGCCGGCCATCGTCCGGGCCAGCCCGAAGTCGGCCACCTTGACCGAGTGCCCGGAGGTCAGCAGCACGTTCTCCGGCTTGACGTCGCGGTGCGCGATGCCGGCCGCGTGCGCCGCGGCCAGGCCGGCCAGGATGCCGTCCATGATGTCCAGTGCGTCGCGCGGGCTGAGCCGGCCACGCTCGTTCATCAGGTCGCGCAGCGTGCGGCCCGGCACGTACTCCATGGCCAGGTAGAGCGTCTGCCCGTCGGCGCCCTGGTCGTACACGGCGACCACGTTCGGGTGCGACAGCCTGGCCACCGACCGGGCCTCGCCCACGAAGCGGCGGACGAAGTCCTCGTCGTTGGCCAGTTCGGCGTGCATCACCTTGAGGGCCACCGTGCGGTCCAGCCTGGTGTCGGTACCCAGGTAGACGGTTGCCATCCCGCCGGTGGCAATAAGGGACTCAACCCGGTAGCGGCCATCGAGTACCCGGCCGACGGGTGGGCGCGCGAGCGTCTGGTCCATCGCGAATGATTGTATGGCCGCCCGGACCGCCGGACCCTCAGAACACCCGTACGGTGTCGGCCGGTCACCAGGAGTAACTACTTAGTTGACTGGGGCCGCTGACCTGCGCATTCCCGGACGGGCCGGGCTGGCCCCGTAGCCTAGGTGCTCGTGCGCATCGAACGAATCGTCATTGCGGGCGGCGGGCTGGCCGGGTTGCGGACCGCCGCAGAGCTGCGGGCCAGGGAGTACGCCGGCCCGATCACCATGGTCGGCGCGGAGCCGCATCCGCCCTACGACCGGCCGCCGCTGTCCAAGAAACTGATGCTCGGCGAGGTGGACTCCACCTCGATGGCCGACGACGCGGCCGCCCTCGACCTGGACCTGCGGCTGGGCGAGACGGCGACCGGGCTGGACGACGGGCTGCTGCGCACCGACCGGGGTGAGATCCCGTTCAGCGGGCTGGTCATCGCGACCGGGGCGGCGCCGATCCGGCTGCCCGGCCCAGGCCCACAGCACGTGCTGCGCACCATCGATGACGCGCTGGCCATCCGGGCCGCGCTGTGTCCCGGGACCCGGCTGGCCATCGTCGGCGCCGGCTGGATCGGGGCCGAACTGGCCACCGTGGCGGCGGCCCGCGGCGGTTTGGTGACCGTGCTGGAGGCGGCCCAGGCGCCGGCCGCCGCCGCGCTCGGCCCGGCCGTGGGCGGGCTGCTCGCGCCCTGGTACCCGGCGGCCGGGGTGGACCTGCGGCTCGGCCAGCCGGTGGAGTCGGTCCAGCCGGGCGGGCTGGCCCTGCCCGGCGGCGGCTGGCTGGACGCCGACCTAGTCGTCACCGCGGTGGGCGTCCGGCCGTCTACCGGCTGGCTGACCGGCTCCGGGGTGCGGCTCGCGGCCGGCTACCGGGACGCGGTGCAGGTGGACGCCCAGCTCCGGACCTCGGTCCCGGGAGTGTACGCGGCCGGGGACTGTGCCGCGTTCTGGTCCGGCCGGTACGGCCAGCGACTGCGGGTGGAGCACTGGGACACCGCGCTGCACGCGCCCCGGGTGGCCGCGGCCAACCTGCTCGGCGCGGCCGAGGAGTACGACCCGGTGCCGTACTTCTGGTCCGAGCAGTTCGGCCACATGGTCCAGTTCGCCGGGCACCCGGGCCAGTCCGACCAGGTCATCCAGCGGGGTGATGCCAGTGGCCAGCGCTGGGCGCTGGGCTGGTTCCGTGGCGAGCCGGCCGTTACTGCCGGGGCTGATGGGATTAAGGTGGGCCAGCTGACCGCCGTCCTGACGGTGAGCCAGCCACGCGATCTGCTCCAGGGCCGCCGGGTCATGGAGGCAGGCCGGCCCGTGGACACCGGCCTGTTCGCCGACCCGTCCGTGGCCGTCCGGGACACGGTCGCGGGCTGAGCCCAGCCGGCCCGGGCAACTGACGAGACTGGCGTGTCCGGGTTTGACCCTGGCCGCAACGTGGGAAATTCGGAAACGTGGCACAGATCGACCCCCTGGCCGACGCACTCGTCGGCGACTGGCTCACTCTCCCTGAATGCGCTGACCGGCTTGGCCTCCCGCCGGGCCGGATCAGGCAACTGCTCCGCGATCGCAAGCTGCTGGCCGTGCAGCGGCCGGACGGCACCAGGTCGGTTCCCGCCGCCTTCTTCGACGGGGACCAGATCCTGAAGGGGCTGCACGGCACGCTGACCGTGCTGTTCGACTGCGGCTTCGACGACGAGGAGGCGGTGCGCTGGCTGTTCACCGTCGATGACTCGCTGCCGGGCACGCCGATCCAGGCCATGGCCGAGCGTCGCGGCACCGAGGTGAACCGGCGAGCTCAGGCGCTCGCGTTCTGAGCCCTGGATCCCGAACGCTCAGCTGCGGCCGGTGCCGCCACCCGGCTCGCGGATGAGACGGGGCGGTGAGCAACTGGGCCGCCCCTCCGGCCTCAGCCGTGCCCTGGCCATGCTCAGCCGCGCTCAGCCCGGTCCAGGCGTGCTCAGCCGCGCTCCGCCGTCCTGAGCCGTCTCCAGCCGTCTCCAGCCGTGCTCAGCCGTGCTCAGCCGTGCCGGGCGGTCGCCGTGACCGCCAGCTCGGCCAGCGCCGACCGGGCCTCGGCGGTGACCGGCGCGGCGGCCAGCGCGCCGAGCGCCTGGTCCAGGTGACGGCTGATCAGCCGCTCACATTCGGCCAGCGCGCCGGTGCTGGTGATCACGGCGCGCACCTCGGCCGCGGCCGTCTCGTCCAGTTCCGGATCGCCCAGCCAGCGGTCGAGGATCGCGGCCTGCCCGGGGCTGGCCCGGGCCCGGGTGATGGCCAGCAGCACGGTGCGCTTGCCCGCCCGCAGGTCGTCGGTGGCGGGCTTGCCGGTCCGGGCCGGGTCACCGAAGATGCCCAGGATGTCGTCCCGGAGCTGGAACGCGACCCCGAGCGGGCGGCCGTACCCGGTGTAGGCCGCGCTGATCGCGCTGGCGCTGCCCGGCCCGGCCAGCGCCGCGCCCAGGTGCAGCGGGCGCTCGATGGTGTACCTGGCCGTCTTGTACTCCACCACGCGCAGCGCGCTGGCCACGCTGCCGTCCCCGCTGGCCTGGGCCATCAGGTCCAGGTACTGGCCGGCCATCACCTCGCCGCGCATCAGGTCGAGCACCGGCCGGCCCCGGGCCAGCGCGTCTTGCCCCAGCCCGCTGGCCGCGAACAGCTCGTCGGTCCAGCCCAGTAGCAGGTCGCCGAGCAGAATCGCGGCCCCGGTGCCGAACGCCGCCGCCGAGCCGCGCCAGCCCCGCTCCGCGTGATAAGCCGCGAACCGCCGGTGCAGCGCGGGCTGCCCGCGCCGGGTGTCGCTGCCGTCCATCACGTCGTCATGTACCAGCGCGGCCGCGTGCAGCAACTCCAGCGCGGCCGCCGCGGCCAGCAGCTCCGGGCACTCCGCGGCGCCGGTGCCGCGCCAGCCCCAGTAGCAGAACGCGGGCCGGAGCCGTTTCCCGCCCGCCAGCAGCGCGTCCAGCGCGTCCAGCCCGGGGCGCAGCTCATCGGCCGCGCCGGGCAGCACGGCGCGCTGCTGGGCCAGGAATTCCGCCAGTACCTGGCCGACCTGGCTGCGCACCTGGGGCAGTGCGGAAACGCCGTCCGGCATGACCGCGAGACTAGCCGCTCCCAGCCGCTGACCAGCGCATCCGCCGGCGGCCAGGCTGTCCAAGCAGGGGCGGCCGGGTTGGCCCGGGCCGACCGGCCCCAGATAGCCTGGGCAGATGCCATCCGGGGTCCTGCACCGCGCGCCAGCCATCCGTGACTTGCTGGCCGCGGGGGGCGAATCGTTCTCGTTCGAGTTCATGCCGCCCAAGACCGAGGAGGCCGAGCGAAAGCTGTGGCGGGCCATCCGGCAGCTCGAACCGCTGCAGCCCACGTTCGTCTCGGTCACCTACGGTGCGGGCGGGTTGACCCGGGACCGCACGGTCCGGGTCACCGGGCGGATCGCGGCCGAGACCACGCTCACCCCGATGGGCCACTTCACCGCGGTCAACCACTCGGTGGCCGAGCTGCGGCACCTGATCGGCTCCTATGCCGCGGTGGGCGTGCGGAACGTGCTGGCGCTGCGCGGTGACCCGCCGGGCGACCCCAACGGGGAGTGGGTGGCGCATCCGGAGGGGCTGCACTACGCGGCCGAACTGGTCGGGCTGATCAAGGCGTCGGGCGACTTCTGCGTCGGGGTGGGCGCCTTCCCCGAGGGCCATCCGCGCTCGCCCGACCTGGACTCGGACATCAGCTACTTCGTGGCCAAGTGCCGCGCCGGGGCCGACTTCGCGATCACCCAGATGTTCTTCTACGTGGAGGACTACCTGCGGCTGCGGGACCGGGTGGCCGCGGCCGGCTGCGACGTGCCGATCATCCCGGGCATCATGCCGATCACCAGCGTGCAGACGCTGGACCGGATCGTGCTGCTGTCCGGGGCCAAGTTCCCGGCCTCGCTGGGGGAGCAGGTGCACGCGGCGGCCGACGACCGGGCCGCGGTCCGCGAGATCGGCGTGGACTACGCGGTCGGCATGTGCCAACGGCTGCTCGCCGAGGGCGCGCCCGGGCTGCACTTCTGCACGCTGAACGGGTCGCTGGCCACCCGGGAGATCTATCAGCGGCTCGGCCTGGCCGAGCGGGCCCGGGCGGTTAGGGCCAGCGCCGGCCGGGCTAGCGCGGTCAGCCGCGGCGCGGCTGCGGCGGGGGGCCAGGCCGCAGCGGCAGCACCACGCCCATGACGGCGTACGGCGGGTCGGTGCCCGGGAACCGGTAGCCGGTGAGCAGGTCGCCGAAGCCGAGCCCGCGGTAGAGCCGCCGGGCCCGGCTGTCCGCGTCCTGGGTGGACAGCAGGGCGGTCCGCTCCAGCCGGGGGTGCAGCAGCGCCGGGACCATCCGGCGGCCGATGCCGCGGCCCTGGTAGTCCGGGTGCACATGCACCTCGGCCACCTCGAACGAGTCGCCCAGCCAGGTCTGTGCCAGGTCGTAGCCGCCCATCCTGGTCAGCGCGCTGCGCACCAGGTCGTGCCACCACTGCCCGTCCGCCCCGTGGAAGCCGTAGCTGAACGCGACGATCGGCAGCCGGCCGCTGCCGGGCAGCGAGCCCGGCCCGTCCCCGGAGCCCATCGGCGCGCCCGGGCCGGCCGCGCCGTCCGGGGCGGTCACCACCACGGCGCGGAACGACGGGAACTGGGTGTGCCGCTCCATGATCGCCCGGCGGCCGGGCACCTGCTCGCGCGGCGGCCGCATCGCGGCCGCGTACACCTCGACCAGAGTGTCGAGTTCCGCGAGGAAGCGCGCCTTGCCCATGTCCAGCAGCTCAGGTCCAGCGCGCACCCGGGTTAGCGTACGCGAGCGCTGTCCGCCGTGGCACGTCCCGGCCAGCGCCGCGCGCCGGTTTTGTCGGACCCGGCGGGTACCTTCGAACTCAGCTCCAAACAGCTGGACTTGCAACCGAATCTATGTTCGAATAAATTCGAAGCCGGTCAGCCGCCCCCATCCCGGGGATGGCTGGCTACGGGTCGGGCGATGCGTGGGGAAGCGTCTCGCCCGGCCCGGCTCCGGACGGAAGGAGGGCCATGAGCATGATCGCTTCAGTTCGGCCCAGCCAGCCGCGCTGCCGGGTTGCGCCGTCGGCGCTCTCGCTCATCGAATCTGCCCGCCGCGGGCTGGCCGACGCCGCCGATGAGTCTGGGCCTGGCGCCCGGTATGTCGCCGCCCACCTGGCCGCGCTGCGCGCGGCGGCGGCCATCGTCACGGTCAAGACGGGCCCGGCGCCCGCGCCCCGGCGGAAGGCGCCGCGCAGTGTCTGGGAGCTGCTGCCCCGGGTGGAGCCGGCGCTCTCCGAGTGGTCCGCGTTCTTCGCCGCAGGCGCGGGCAAGCGGGCCGCCGCGGAAGCGGGCCTGACCCGGGCGGTCACCGCGCGGGAAGCGGACGACCTGCTGCGTGATGCGGGGACGTTCCTGTCGCTGGCCGAGGAAGCCCTGGGGCTGCCCAGCCAGTCGCCGCTGCCGCTGCGCCCTGCTGGCTAACCAGGGCTGGCTGACCAGGGCTGGCTGACCAGGGCTGGCTGACCAGGGCTGGCTGACCAGGGCTGGCTGACCAGGGCTGGCTAACCAGGCCGGGCGCGCGGGCTGAGGCAGAAAACTAGTGGCCTGCCAGCCATCGGCCGGCAGGCCACCGTGCAAAGGGGGGCCGCCCAGGGTCAGAACGCCTCGACGGCGCCTCGTGCCTCGGAGTCCAGCACGCCCCAGCTGATCAGCTCTTCGGTCAGGTCGAGCGGGGACTTGTCGTAGATGACCGCCAGCGAGCGCAGGTCTTCCTGGCGGATCGAGAGCACCCGGCCGTTGTAGTCGCCGCGCTGGCTCTGGATCGTCGCCACGTAGCGGGCCAGCGGGCCGGCCTTGTCCTTGGGCAGCTGAGCCATCCGCTCCAGGTCGATGACCAGCTTGGGCGATGGCGCCAGCGGCGCCGGGGTGGCGTCGCCGGGCAGCAGCTCGGAGACGGGCACACCGTAGAACTCGGCCAGCTCGGCCAGCTTCTGCACGGTCACCGAGCGGTCGCCGCGCTCGTAGGAGCCGACCACCACGGCCTTCCACCGGCCGCGGGACTTCTCCTCAACCCCGTGCAGGGACAGCCCCTGCTGGGTACGGATGGCTCGTAGCCGTGCTCCGAGAGTCTTGGCGTATTCAGATGGCATTGTCGTCGGCCCCCCGGCCAGTCGTCGCTTTCAGTAATGGTTACGGACAGTGACGGTAGGCCGCAACTGCGACCAGGTCAAGCCGAATAGCAAAAGCGGGTCAACTTACGCGTCTCGTCTCGTGCGTCCGATGCGGCGCACCTGACTCAGGCCACGTGACGCAACCGCCGGAAAGCCCGGCGGTGCAGGCCGGCTGGCTGTCCAGCGGGCCGCTGCATGCGTCCTGCTGGCAGTCTCACGGGTCCGCGTTCCTTCAGTGTGACACGAATCACTCATCGTTACCCAATCCACACGCGAGCCTGCGCCGCGTATCCGGTCCGGGCCGGCCCGCGGTCCGTCCGGCCCGGCTGGCCCGCGGCCGGCGCGTATGCGCACGTCACATCCCCGCTGCTGGTACGGTGTCCGGGACAGATCGTCCTTTAAAGCCCGTCCCGTGAGGCGGGAAAGGAGGTCCGTACCGTTGCCTGCGGTAAACCCTGCCCCGGGGCATCCCGGGCTGGCCAGCAGCCCACCCCCCGCCCCAGCCCCGGCCGGCGATTCACCTTCAGCCAGCAGCCCCGCTCCGGCCAGCCGGAAGGTCGTCCTGGAGCCTGAGGAGATCAGGCGGGCGCTGACCCGGATCGCGCACGAGATCCTGGAACGAACCGACGGCGGTGCCGGCACCGTCCTGCTCGGCATCCCCACCCGCGGCGTCCCGCTGGCCCAGCGGCTGGCCGAGCGCATCGAGCAGGTCGAGGGCCTGCCATCCCGCACGGCTCGCTCGACATCACCATGTACCGCGACGACCTGCGGCTCCGCCCGGCCCGCGCGCTCGGCCGGACCGAGGTCCCGGCGGGCGGCATCGACGGCGCGATCGTGGTGCTGGTCGATGACGTGCTCTACTCCGGCCGCACCGTGCGCGCCGCGCTGGACGCGCTGAACGACCTGGGCCGCCCGCGGGCCGTCCAGCTGGCGGTGCTGATCGACCGCGGCCATCGCGAGCTGCCGGTCCGGCCGGACTATGTCGGCAAGAACCTGCCGACGTCCAAGCAGGAGGTGGTCCGGGTCATGCTGACCGAGGTGGACGGGGAGGACGCGGTCGTGCTGGGCCGCGCGGACAGCGAGAGCCGCGAATGAACCGGCACCTGATCTCCGCGGGCGACCTGACCAGGGACGACGCCCTGCTCATCCTGGACACCGCCGACGAGCTGGCGCAGATCTCGGACCGCCCGATCAAGAAGCTGCCCACGCTGCGCGGCCGGACCGTGGTCAACCTGTTCTTCGAGGACTCCACCCGGACCAGGATCTCCTTCGAGGCGGCCGCGAAGCGGCTGTCCGCCGATGTGATCAACTTCTCGGCCAAGGGCTCCAGCGTGGCCAAGGGGGAGAGCCTCAAGGACACCGCGCTGACCCTGGAAGCGATGGGCGCGGACGCGGTCATCGTCCGGCACAGTGCGTCCGGGGCGCCGCAGCGGCTGGCCGGCTGGGTCCGCGGCACCGTGGTCAACGCGGGCGACGGATCGCACGAGCACCCGACCCAGGCGCTGCTGGACAGCTTCACCATCCGGCGCCACTTCGGCCGCTCGGCCAGCAGCCGGGCGGCCGGTGCCGGGCCGGCCGACGGCGCGCTCGACGGGCTCCGGGTCACCATCGTCGGTGACGTGCTGCACAGCCGGGTGGCCCGGTCCAACGTGCTGCTGCTGCACACCCTGGGCGCGGACGTCACCCTGGTCGCGCCGCCCACCCTGGTGCCGGTCGCGGTCGGCAGCTGGCCCTGCGCGGTCAGCTACGACTTCGACAGTGCGCTGCCCAAGAGCGACGTGGTGATGATGCTCCGGGTGCAGCAGGAGCGGATGAACGCCGCCTACTTCCCCAGCGTGCGGGAGTACAGCCGGCGCTACGGCCTGGACGCGGCCCGGATGGCCCAGCTGCCGGACCAGGCCATCGTGATGCACCCCGGCCCGATGAACCGGGGCGTGGAGATCGCCGCCGAGGTCGCCGACTCGGCCCGGTCCACCATCGTCGAGCAGGTGGCCAACGGGGTGAGCGTGCGGATGGCCGTGCTGTATCTGCTGCTCGGCGGGGCGGAGGGCGAGTCATGAGCGAAACCTGGCTGATCCGCGGCGCGCGGCCGCTGGGCGGCGAACCCGCTGACATCCTCGTGCGGGACGGCCTGATCGACAGCATCGGGGACGCCACTGCGCCGGCCGGGGCGCAGGTCATCGGGGCGGACGGGCTGATCGCCCTGCCCGGCCTGGTCGACCTGCATACGCATCTGCGTGAGCCGGGCCGGGAGGACGCGGAGACGGTCGAGACCGGTACCCAGGCCGCGGCGCTCGGCGGGTTCACCGCCGTGCACGCGATGGCCAACACTGACCCGGTCGCCGACACCGCGGGCGTGGTCGAGCAGATCTGGCGGCTGGGCCGCCAGGCCGGGCACTGCGACGTGCACCCGGTCGGCGCGGTGACCGTCGGCCTGGGCGGCGCCCGGCTGGCCGAGCTGGGCGCGATGGCCGATTCGGCGGCCCGGGTCCGGATGTTCTCCGACGACGGCAAGTGCGTGTCCGACGCGGTGCTGATGCGCCGCGCCCTGGAGTACGTCAAGGCGTTCGACGGGGTCATCGCGCAGCACGCCCAGGAGCCGCGGCTGACCGACGGCGCCCAGCTCAACGAGGGTGAGATGTCCGCCCGGCTCGGCCTGACCGGCTGGCCCGCGGTGGCCGAGGAAGCCATCATCGCCCGGGACTGCCTGCTCGCCGCGCACGTCGGCTCGGCGCTGCACATCTGCCACGTGTCCACGGCCGGCTCGGTGGAGATCATCCGCTGGGCCAAGGGCAAGGGCTGGCGGGTGACCGCCGAGGTCACCCCGCATCACCTGCTGCTCACCGACAGCCTGGCGGCCGGCTACGACCCGGTGTACAAGGTCAACCCGCCGCTGCGCACCGCAGCCGACATCGCCGCACTCCGCGAAGGGCTGGCCGACGGCACCATCGACTGTGTCGCCACCGACCACGCGCCGCACCCAGTGGAGGACAAGGAAACCGAGTGGGACACGGCGGCGTTCGGCATGACCGGGCTGGAGACCGCGCTGCGCGTGGTGCAGCAGGCCATGGTGGACACCGGGCTGCTGGACTGGGCCGGGGTGGCCGACCGGATGTCCCGGCGGCCGGCCGTCATCGGGCGGCTGGCCGGGGCGGGCGGGGAACTGGCGGCGGGCCAGCCGGCCAGCCTGACCCTGTACGACGCCGCGGCGCGGGAGGCCGTGCAGCCTGCCACGCACGCGTCGCGCAGCCGGAACAGCCCGTTCGCCGGGATGGACCTGCCCGGCCGGGTGGTGGCCACGTTCCTGCGCGGCACGCCCACCGTGCTCGACGGGAAGATCGCCTGATGGCGGCGCCGGCCGTGCTGCTGCTGGAAGACGGCACCGCGTTCCACGGCACCCAGTTCGGCGCGGCCGGCGAGACGTTCGGCGAGATGGTCTTCAACACCGGGATGACCGGCTACCAGGAGACGCTGACCGACCCGTCGTACTGCCGCCAGATCGTGGCCATGACCGCGCCGCACATCGGCAACACCGGGATCAACGACGAGGACCCGGAGTCCCGGCGGATCTGGG
This sequence comes from uncultured Actinomycetes bacterium, assembly GCA_963814645.1. GTDB lineage: Bacteria > Actinomycetota > Actinomycetes > Streptosporangiales > Streptosporangiaceae > RYN-230. The sequence continues at coordinate 633,565 of CAWFDX010000004.1, forward strand.
TGAGCGGGTACGTGGTCCGCGAGCCATCCCGGATCGCGTCCAGCTGGCGGTCCCAGCGCAGCCTGGGCGCCGAGCTGCGCGCCCAGGGCGTCACCGGGATCGCCATCACCGGCACCCGCGCGCTCACCCGGCACCTGCGCGACCGCGGCGCGATGCGCGCCGCGATCAGCACCGGGACCGCGGACCTGGCCGCACTGCGCAACCGGGTGCTGGCCAGCCCGCAGATGAGCGGCGCCGACCTGGCGGGCCAGGTCTCCACGAGCGAGCCCTACTCGGTCCGCCCGCCGGACGGCACCGCGGTCCGCTACCGGGTCGCGGCCGTGGACCTCGGCATCAAGACGATGACCCCGCTGTCCATGGCGCGGCTCGGCTGCGAAGTCACCGTGCTGCCCGCGGCGGCCACCGCGGACGAGATCCTGGCCACCCGCCCGGACGGCGCGTTCTTCTCCAACGGTCCCGGCGACCCGGCCGCGCTCGGCTACGTGACGGCGGTGGTCCGCGACCTGCTCAGCCGCCGCGTCCCGGTGTTCGGCATCTGCCTCGGCAGCCAGGTCCTCGGCCGGGCTCTCGGCCTGGGCACCTACAAGCTGCGCTTCGGGCACCGCGGGGTGAACCAGCCGGTCAAGGACCTGGCCACCGGGCGGGTGCACATCACCAGCCACAACCACGGATTTGCGGTCGAGATGCCATCCAGCGCGGCGGACGGCACGCCGTTCGAGACCGATTTCGGCCCGGCCCGGATTAGCCACGTCAACCTGAACGACGGCGTGGTCGAGGGCCTGCGGCTGCTGGACACGCCCGCGTTCAGCGTCCAGTACCACCCGGAGGCGGCACCCGGCCCGCACGACGCGGCCGGCCTGTTCGACGAGTTCTGCGCGCTGATGGAGGCCAGCCGCCGTGCCTAAGCGCGAAGACCTCAAGTCGGTGCTCGTCATCGGATCCGGGCCGATCGTGATCGGGCAGGCCTGCGAGTTCGACTACTCGGGCACCCAGGCCTGCCGGGTGCTCCGCCAGGAGGGCATCCGGGTCAGCCTGGTCAACTCCAACCCGGCCACGATCATGACCGACCCGGAGTTCGCCGACGCGACCTACGTCGAGCCGATCACCCTGGACGTACTGGAGAAGGTGATCGCCCGGGAGCGGCCGGATGCGGTGCTGCCCACGCTGGGCGGCCAGACCGCGCTCAACGCCGCCGTAGGCCTGCACGAGGCGGGCACGCTGGCCAAGTACGGCGTCGAGCTGATCGGCGCCGACATCGACGTGATCAAGTCCGGCGAGGACCGCAGCAAGTTCAAGGAGATCGTCACCGGGCTGGGCGGGGACGTGCCGCGCAGCCACATCTGCCACACCACGAACGAATGCCTGGCCGCCGCGGCCGACCTCGGCTATCCGCTGGTCGTCCGGCCCTCGTTCACCCTGGGCGGCGCGGGCTCCGGCATCGCGCGCGACGAGGACAGCCTGCGCCGGATCGCCGGCACCGGCCTGGACGCCAGCCCGGTCACCGAGGTGCTGCTGGAAGAGTCCATCCTGGGCTGGAAGGAGTTCGAGCTGGAGCTGATGCGCGACCGCCACGACAACGTGGTCGTGGTCTGCTCGATCGAGAACATCGACCCGATGGGCGTGCACACCGGCGACTCGGTTACGGTGGCGCCGGCCATGACGCTGACCGACCGGGAGTACCAGCACATGCGGGACACCGCTATCGCGGTGGTCCGGGCGGTCGGGGTGGACACCGGCGGCTGCAACATCCAGTTCGCGGTGCACCCGCAGACCGGCCGGATGGTCGTCATCGAGATGAACCCGCGGGTGTCCCGGTCCTCCGCGCTGGCCTCCAAGGCGACCGGGTTCCCCATCGCCAAGATCGCCGCCCGGCTGGCCATCGGCTACACGCTGGACGAGATCCGCAACGACATCACCGGGGAGACGCCGGCCAGCTTCGAGCCCGCGCTGGACTACGTGGTGGTCAAGGTGCCCCGGTTCGCGTTCGAGAAGTTCCCCGGCGCCGACCCGGTGCTGACCACGCACATGAAGTCGGTCGGCGAGGCGATGGCCATCGGCCGGTCCTTCCCGGAGGCGCTGCAGAAGGCGCTCCGCTCGCTGGAGAACCCGGCCGCGCCGCTGCACTGGCGCGAGCCGCCGGCGACCGGGACGCGCTGCTGGAGCGCTGCGCGGTGCCGCACGATGGCCGGCTGGGCACCGTGCACCAGGCGCTGCGGGCCGGCGCCACGGTGGCCGAGGTGGCTATGGCCAGCGGCATCGACCCGTGGTTTGTGGACCAGGTCCGCTGCATCCAGGAATTTGCCGAACGCCTCGCCGGGGCCAGTGCCGGCACGCCGGGCACCCGGCCGGGCGCGGGGCTCGACCCCGACCTGCTCAGCGCGGCCAAGCAGGCCGGTTTCTCCGACGCCCAGCTCGGTCAGCTGACCGGGCTGGCCGAAGACCAGGTCCGGCTGCTCCGGCACGCGTTCGGCATCCGGCCGGTGTACCAGACGGTGGACACCTGCGCGGCGGAGTTCGCCGCGCGCACGCCGTACCTGTACTCGACCTACGACGAGGGCACCGAGGTGCCGCCGGGGGACCGGGCCAAGGTGATCATCCTGGGCAGCGGGCCGAACCGGATCGGCCAGGGCATCGAGTTCGACTACGCCTGCGTGCACGCCTCGTTCGCGCTGGCCGAGGCGGGCTACGAGACGGTGATGGTGAACTGCAACCCGGAGACGGTGTCGACCGACTACGACACCTCCGGGCGGCTCTACTTCGAGCCGCTCACCCTGGAGGACGTGCTCGAAGTGGTGCACGCCGAGCAGACCACGGGCCCGGTGGCCGGGGTGATCGTGCAGCTCGGCGGGCAGACCCCGCTCGGCCTGGCTCGGGCGCTGGCCGCCGAGGGCGTCCCGGTGGTGGGCACCAGCCCGGACGCCATCCACCTGGCCGAGGACCGCGGCGAGTTCGGCGCCGTGCTGGAAGCGGCCGGGCTGCCCGCGCCGCGGTTCGGCACCGCCCGGTCTTACGCCGAGGCCAAGGCGGTGGCCGACGAGATCGGCTACCCGGTGCTGGTCCGCCCGTCCTACGTGCTCGGCGGGCGCGGCATGGAGATCGTCTACGACGACGCCACGCTGCGCGCGTACCTGGACCGGGCCACCGCGGCCAGCCCGGACCACCCGGTGCTCATCGACCGGTTCCTGGACGACGCCATCGAGATCGACGTGGACGCGCTGTACGACGGCAGCGAACTGTTCCTCGGCGGGGTAATGGAGCACATCGAGGAGGCCGGCATCCACTCCGGCGACTCGGCCTGCGCGCTGCCGCCGATCACGCTGGGCCAGGCCGACATCATCCGGATCCGCGAGTCCACCGCGGCCATCGCCCGCGGCGTGGGCGTGCGGGGGCTGCTCAACGTGCAGTACGCGCTGGCCGCCGGGGTGCTGTTCGTGCTGGAGGCCAACCCGCGGGCGTCGCGCACCGTGCCGTTCGTGTCCAAGGCCACCGCCACCCCGCTGGCCAAGGCGGCGGCCCGGGTCATGCTGGGCGCCAGTATCGCCCAGTTGCGCGCTGAGGGCATGCTGCCCGCGGCCGGGGACGGCGGCACGCTGCCGCTGGACGCGCCGGTCGCGGTCAAGGAGGCGGTGCTGCCGTTCGGCCGGTTCCGGGACAAGGGCGGCCAGGGCGTGGACACCGTGCTCGGCCCGGAGATGCGCAGCACCGGCGAGGTGATGGGCATCGACGAGGTGTTCGGCACCGCGTACGCGAAGTCGCAGGCGGCGGCGTACGGGCCGCTGCCGGTCAAGGGCCGGGTGTTCGTGTCGGTGGCCAACCGGGACAAGAGGTCTATGGTTTTCCCCGTGAAACGCCTCGCCGACCTGGGCTTCGAGATCTGGGCCACGGAAGGCACCGCGGGGGTGCTGCGGCGCAACGGCGTCCGTGCCACGATCGTGCGCAAGCACAGCGACGGCCCCGGCCCGGACGGCGAGCCGGACATCGTGGCCAGCATCCTGGCCGGCCAGGTGGACCTGATCGTGAACACCCCGTTCGGCAGCCCGGGCCAGTCCGGTCCCCGGCTGGACGGCTACGAGATCCGTACCGCCGCAGTGCGCAGCGGCGTGCCGTGTGTCACCACCGTCCAGGGGCTGGGCGCCGCGGTCCAGGGCATCGAGGCGATCCAGCGCGGCGAGGTGGGAGTGCGCTCATTGCAGGAATACGCGGCGACCCTGCATGCCGCCAGTGCGGCCCAGTCCGGTGACGCGTCATGACCAGCGGCGACGGCGAGCAGGACGCGGTCCAGGTCCAGGTCCGCGGCACGGTGCTGACCGTGCGCCGGGTGGACGCCTACTACGCGATGACCGTGGTCGCGCCCGCCATCGCCGCGCGCTTCCGGCCGGGGCAGTTCGTCGCCATCGCAGTCGGCGGGCCGGATACGTCGATGCTGCTCCGGCGGGCGTTCAGTATCCATGACGTGCGCCCGGATCATGGCGGCACGGTGGAATTCGTGTTCGCGCCGGTCGGGCCGGGCACCCGGTGGCTGGCCGAGCGGCGCGCCCGGGACATGCTCGATGTGGTCGGGCCGCTGGGGCGGCCGTTCCCGGTGCCCCGGGACCCGGTGAGCTGCCTGCTGGTCGGTGGCGGCTACGGCAGCGCCCCGCTGTTCCCGCTGGCCGACCGGCTGCGCAAGCGGGACTGCCAGGTGGACTTCCTGCTCGGTGCGGCCAGCGCGGACCGGGTGTTCGGCGCGCTCACCGCGCGGCGCACCGGGCGGACCGCGGCGGTCACCACCGAGGACGGGTCGATGGGCATCCGCGGCCTGGTCACCGACCGGCTCACCCAGATCATCCACGAGGCGCGTACCGACGTGATCTACGCCTGCGGCCCGATGGGCATGCTGCGCCAGGTCACCGCGCTGGCCCAGCGGTACGAGATACCGGTGCTGACCCTGGTCGAGGAGTCCATGGCGTGCGGCATCGGGGTGTGCATGACGTGTGTGCTGCCGGTCGTCGGGGACGACGGCGTGACCCGGATGGTGCGGTCCTGTGTCGCCGGGCCGGTGTTCCGCGGCGACACCGTGCGCTGGGACGACGTCGGGACGATCCCGTTCGACGCGCTGGGCGCGCCAGGCTGGAACCCGCGGCCGTCGGCGGCCGCCCGGGCTAGCGCCAGCACCGCCAGCCCGGCTGGAGGCGCAGGCACTGCCAGCTCCGCCGGCCCCGCAGGAAGCACCAGCACCTCCAACACCAGCCGAAACACTGGAAACACCGGAAACAGTAGCCGCGGAGGCACCGTCAGCACTTCCCGTACCGGGAGCCACGGCAGCTCTCCGGACCCCAGCAGCGGGACCGGCGCGGCGGCCGGGCCTGGTCCGGTGCGGAAGGAGCGTCATGGCAGTTGACCTGCGGACCAAGCTCGGCCATGTGGAGCTGCCCAACCCGATCCTGACCGCCTCGGGCTGCGCGGGCGCGGGCCGGGAACTGGCCCAGTTCTTCGACGCGGCCAAGATCGGCGCGGTGGTGACCAAGTCGGTGATGCTGGCGCCGCGGGCGGGCCGGCCGACGCCGCGGATGGCCGAGACGCCGAGCGGAATGCTCAACTCGATCGGGCTGCAGGGCCCGGGCATCGACGCGTTCCTGCAGCGCGATCTGCCCTGGCTGCTGTCCCGGGGCGCCCGGGCCGTGGTATCGATCGCGGGCAGCAGCGTGGATGAATACGCCGAACTCGCCACCCGGCTATCCGACGCGGCAGGAGTTACTGCCATTGAGGTGAATATTTCCTGCCCGAATGTCGAGGATCGCGGGCTCGTTTTCTCCTGCGATCCGGCCGCTTCCGCGGCGGTGATCGAAGCCGTCCGCGGCCGGGTGCGGTATGACATCCCGGTCTTCGCGAAACTGTCGCCGGACGTGACCGACATCGTGACGATCGCCCGCGCCTGCGTCGGCGCCGGGGCCGACGGCCTCTCGATGATCAACACCCTGCTCGGCATGACGATCGACACCGACACCATGCGGCCGGTGCTGGCCGGGGTGACCGGCGGGCTGTCCGGGCTGGCCATCCGGCCGGTCGCGGTGCGCTGCATCTGGCAGGTGCGCAAGGCCCTGCCCGACGTGCCGATCATCGGCATGGGCGGGGTGCGTACCGGGCGGGACGCGCTGGAGCTGATCCTGGCCGGGGCGGGCATGGTCAGCGTGGGCACGACCATTTTCCATGATCCTTCCGCGTGCATGCGGATCCTCCGGGAGCTCGACGAGGAGCTCGCGCTGCGCGGGATCGAGCGGCTCGCCGACGTGATCGGCCGGGCCCACGAGCCGCGTGGCACGCCGCGACGCCGGCTGTCTGGAACAGCTGTGTAGCGTTCTGTAATGAGCCCGGCAAAACCTGCCGTCGCCCCCACCCGAGGAGGAGAGTTGAGCCAGCCAGCGCCCATCGCGGTGGCCCTTGATGCCCCTGACCTGGAAACTGCCGCCCGCTGGGCCGGGCTCGTCACGCCGCATGTCAGCACAGTGAAGATCGGGCTAGAGCTCTACCTGAGGTACGGGCCGGGGGTGGTGGCCTCGATCCGGGGCGCCAGCGGCGTGCGCGTCTTCCTCGACCTGAAATTGCATGACATCCCGGCCACGGTGGCCGGTGCGGTGCGGGCCGTGGCCCGGCTGCGGCCGGAACTGGTCACCGTGCACGCCGCGGCCGGGCCGGAGGTCATCCGGGCGGCGGTGCAGTCCGCGCCGGACACCACGATCGCCGCGGTGACCGTGCTCACCTCGCTGAGCCCGGACGACCTGGACTCGATCGGCATGATTGGGCCGGTGCCGGACGCGGTGCGCCGGCTGGCCGCGCTGGCCGTGGCGGCCGGCGCCGGGGCGCTGGTCTGCTCGCCCCGCGAGGTGGCCGCGGTCCGGGCCGAGGTCGGCCCGGACATCAAGCTGATCACCCCGGGCATCCGGCCGGCCGGTTCGGACCGCAACGACCAGGCCCGGGTGGCCACTCCCGAGGAGGCGCTCCGCGCCGGGGCCGATCTTCTGGTCATCGGCCGCCCGATCACCGGGGCGCCGGACCCTGGTGCGGCGGCCTCCGCCATCGCCGCGCCGCTGCGCCGGCTGGCGCCGGCCGCCGAATGAGGGCAACCGGCATGTTTCGAGCACTCCTGTGCGGAGCCCATGATAGGGGCATGGAAGCACCACGTTTGGCTACTTTAAGTATTCGGGACCTTCCGGAGAGTAATATCGTCCAATTTATGACGTAACAAACGGGTGTTTGCGTTGCCGTGGCGGGCTGAACTCGCTACTTTCCCTTCCCGTCCGCAGTTTTCGAATCTGAAACCCGAGGTGACCCGGAGTGGCTCTTCCTCCCCTCACTCCCGATCAGCGTGCAGCCGCCCTTGAGAAGGCCGCAAGGGCACGCAAGGAACGGGCTGAGATCAAGGCAAGGCTGAAGAAGAACGAACTCAAGTTGTCTGATGTCCTCAAGGAGGGCCAGACTGATGACGTCCTTGGGAAGATGAAAGTCTCAGCGTTGCTTGAGGCTGTCCCTGGGATCGGCAAGGTTCGTGCCCGGCAGATCATGGAGCGGCTCGGCATCGCCGAATCGCGGCGCGTGCGTGGTCTTGGTGCCAACCAGCGGGCCGCACTGGAAAACGAGTTCCGGAGCTCTATCTGACGCAGTCTGGCAACCCCAGGGGCGGGCGCGGGGGACCAAGGCCGTTGGCCGTTCCGTCCGCTGATCGCGCATGCGGTACCGCGCTTGTCCGGGGGGACGGGGTGCCAGCCAGGCTGACTGTCCTTTCCGGCCCTTCCGGGGTCGGCAAGACCACTGTGGTAGCCGGGCTTCGCAAGGAATGCCCGGAAATCTGGCTCTCGGTATCGGCCACCACGCGGGCGCCACGGCCCGGTGAAGTGGATGGCCGGGACTACCACTTTGTCAGCGATGCGGACTTCGACCGGATGCTGGCGAGTGGTGAACTCCTGGAATGGGCGGCTTTCGCCGGCCACCGGTATGGCACCCTGCGTGGCCCACTCGCCGGGAAACTGGCCGCCGGGCAGCCGGCCCTGCTGGTTATCGATCTTGCCGGGGCGCGGCAGGTACGCAGCGCGGTCCCGGACGCGCTGCTGGTTTTCCTGGCCCCGCCCAGCTGGCCGGAGCTGGTCCGCCGGCTGACCGGCCGGGGCACCGAGCCACCTGAGGTGATCGAGCGCCGGCTGGCCGTGGCCCGGGTGGAACTGGCCGCCGAGCACGAATTCGATGTCACGCTGATCAACACGTCTGTCGGGGACGTGCGGCGCCAGCTGGTAGCCTTGACGATGGCCCTAGCTGGCCGATGAGCATTATTTCTCCCAAACGGAAGGCACAGAGTGGCCGGGAATCCCGCCGCCGAAGGCATCACCAATCCGCCCATTGACGACCTGCTCGAGGTCGTAGACAGCAAGTACCGCCTGGTCATCATGGCGGCCAAGCGGGCGCGGCAGATCAACGCCTACTACGCCCAGCTCGGCGAGGGCCTGCTTGAGTACGTTGGCCCGCTGGTCGAGACCCGGGTCCAGGAGAAGCCGCTGTCCATCGCCCTGCGCGAGATCCGCCAGGGCCTGCTGTCCGCGCAAGAGACGGCCGAGCCGACCTCCTGAGCGCCGGCGACCTGGCTGGGGCTGGCTGACCCGTCCGATGACCGCCGACAGCGGCACCGATAACGTCCTGCCCGTGTCCGGGGCCCAGATCATCCTGGGCGTCGGCGCGGGCATCGCCGCGTACAAGGCCTGTGAACTGCTCCGGCGGCTGACCGAGGCGGGCCATCAGGTCCGGGTCGTGCCCACCGCCGACGCGCTGCGCTTCGTCGGCGCGGCCACCTGGGCCGCCCTCTCCGGCCAGCCGGTCAGCACCAGCGTCTGGGACGACGTGCCGGAGGTGCCGCATGTCCGGCTCGGCCAGCAAGCCGATCTGGTCATGGTCGCGCCGGCCACCGCCGACCTGCTGGCCCGGGCGGCCACCGGGCGGGCCGATGACCTGCTCACCGCCATCCTGCTGACCGCCCGCTGCCCGGTGCTGTTCGCCCCGGCCATGCACACCGAGACGTGGCAGCACCCGGCCACCCAGGCCAACGTGGCCACGCTGCGCGGCCGCGGCTGCGTCGTGCTCGATCCCGCGGCCGGGCGGCTGACCGGGGCGGACAGCGGCCCGGGGCGGCTGCCCGAGCCCGCCGAACTGTACGATGTCGCGGTCCGGGCGCTGGCCCGGGGCGCTGCCGGGCTGCGGCCCGACCTGGCCGGCCGCCACGTCGTGGTATCGGCGGGCGGGACCAGGGAGGAACTCGACCCGGTCCGGTTCCTCGGCAACTGGTCCTCGGGCCGTCAGGGCTACGCGCTGGCCCGTACCGCCGCCGCCCGCGGTGCCCAGGTCACCCTGGTGTCAGCCAACGTGTCCCTGGATGACCCGGCCGGGGCCAAGGTGGTCCGCGTCACCTCGGCCCGGGACATGCAGGCGGCGGTGACCGTGGCCGCAGTGGACGCGGACGCGGTCGTGATGGCGGCCGCGGTGGCCGACTACCGGCCAGAGACCAGGAGCGGGGCCAAGGTCAAGAAGTCCGGCGCGCTGCCCGAGCCGCTACGCCTGGTGGAAAACCCGGACATCCTGCGTGGGCTGGCCGCCAGCCGGCCCCGGCCCGGCCAGGTGCTGGTCGGCTTCGCCGCGGAAACCGAGGACCTGCTGCGCAACGGCCAGGCCAAGCTGGCCGCCAAAGGCTGCGACCTGCTGGTGGTGAACCAGGTCGGCGGCGGCCTCGCGTTCGGCACCGCGGACAACGAGGCGATCGTGCTGGCCGCGGACGGCAGCCAGACTCCGATCCCGCGCGGTCCCAAGGAAGTGCTCGCCGATGTGGTCTGGGACCTGGTCGCGGACCGCTTCTAGCCGTTGCACCAGACCGCTCGCGGCGCCGGCCGGGGGTTTGTTACCACGGTGGTAAACCGGCCCGGCTAGACTTCGGCGGCGAGGTTTCAGCCGTACATTCAGGACGGGGAGTATTCAGGTGGCCCGACGTCTATTTACCTCTGAATCCGTGACAGAGGGTCATCCGGACAAGATGGCGGATCAGATCAGTGACGCCATCCTGGATTCGATCATCAAGGATGACCCGCGCAGCCACGTGGCTGTGGAGACGCTGATCACCACCGGGCAGGTGCACGTCGCCGGTGAGGTGTCGACCGAGACCTACGTGGACATCCCGGGCATCATCCGGGAGAAGATCCTGGAGATCGGCTACGACTCCTCGACCAAGGGTTACGACGGTGCCTCCTGCGGGGTGTCCGTATCGATCGGTTCCCAGTCCCCGGACATCGCCCAGGGCGTGCTGCAGGCGTTCGAGCACCGGGAGGGCGAGGGTTCCTCCGAGCTCGACATGCAGGGCGCCGGTGACCAGGGCATGATGTTCGGCTACGCCTGCCGGGAAACCCCGGAGTTGATGCCGCTGCCCATCATGCTGGCGCACCGGCTGGCCCGCCGCCTGTCCGAGGTACGGCGCAACGGTGAAATCCCGTACCTGCGCCCGGACGGCAAGACTCAGGTGACGATCGAGTACGACGGGGACAAGGCGGTGCGGCTGGACACCGTCGTGGTGTCCGCCCAGCACGCCCCGGACATCGACCTCAAAGAACTGCTCGCCCCGGACGTCCGCGACCTCGTCGTGCTGCCGGTGGTCGAGTCGCTGGACATCGAAACCAGCCAGTACCGGCTGCTGGTGAACCCGACCGGGCGGTTCGAGATCGGCGGCCCGATGGGTGACGCCGGGCTGACCGGCCGGAAGATCATCATCGACACGTACGGCGGGATGGCCCGGCACGGTGGCGGCGCGTTCTCCGGCAAGGACCCGTCCAAGGTGGACCGCAGCGCCGCCTACGCCATGCGCTGGGTGGCCAAGAACGTGGTCGCCGCGGGCCTGGCCGAGCGCTGCGAGACGCAGGTCGCCTACGCCATCGGCAAGGCCAAGCCGGTCGGTCTGTTCGTGGAGTGCTTCGGCACCGAGCAGGTCCCGTTCGAGCGGATCCAGGACGCGGTGCTCCAGGTGTTCGATCTCCGCCCGGCCGCCATCATCCGGGACCTGGACCTGCTCCGGCCGATCTACTCGCAGACCGCGAGCTACGGGCACTTCGGCCGGGAGGAGCCGGACTTCTCCTGGGAGCGGACCGACCGCGCGGAGAGCCTGCGCAAGGTGGCTGGTCTCTAGCTCCCGGCCCGGCGGCGCCTGGGCGCTGGACATCGCCCAGGCCCGAATCTAGGCTCATTACGCTCCGTTATTTCTCATTGCGAGCGTTTTGGCCTGCCCGAACACCAGAGCCGGTGAGCCGTTGTCCTCATCCACCGAGCAGGCGGCATCCCCGCCGCAGCCCGAGGAGGGCACGCCTGGGCCAGCCCAGGTGGCCAGCCGGCGCAACTGGCTGGCCACGGCCGCGCTGATCTGCGGCATCCTGGGCGGTGCCCTGCTGACCATCCCGGCTGGGCTGGTGCTGGGCGTGCTCGGCCTGCGCCGGGCCAGGCAGGCCAGGGAGGCTGGACGGCCCGGCACTGGGCGGGTGCGCTGCTGGCTGGCCATCGCGCTGAGCCTGGCCTGGGCGGGCGCGGTCGGCTACCTGCTGCCACACCTGATCCGGGCGGCCGACCCGGGCTGCGAGGCGTACAAGGACAACGCACTGACCTCGTACAACCGGGTGGTGGCCGACGTCAACAACGGGGCCGACCGCGCCGTGCTGGCCCGCGACCTGACCGCCGCCGTGCGGCAGACCGGCCGGGCCGCGCGGGACAGCCAGGACCCGGTCGCCGCGCGGTCGCTGACCGCGCTGTCCAGCGGCTTGCAGACCATGCTCAGCGACATCCAGGCCGGCCGGATAGTCCCGCGCCAGGTCCTGCTCACCCTGAACAAGGACACCGATACCGCCGACGGCGCCTGCGGCACCGTCTAACCCGCCCGCGCCCGGCGTCCGCCAGCCCCCGAGCGTGCCACCCGCACGCATCCCGCACCGCACGGATGTTTCTGTCATGCGCACCGGTGCGCATGGCTGAACCATCCATGCCGTTGGAAATGGCGCGAGGCGGCAGTTGCGTGGGCTGCGCCGGGCGGGCGTGGGCGTCCGGGGGGTCTGGTAGGACAGGAGCGTGGCAGGGGCAACCAGGCAGCGGGCACCCGCGCGGGACAACGGCAGCCAGCCGGGCCGCCGTCCGGCGCGCACCCGGCGGGACCCTGGGCCCGACGCGGCGGTGCTGCCGGTGGCCCGGGTGGCGGTGGACATCCCGCTGGCCCACCTGGACCGGCCATTCGACTACCTGGTCCCGGAACGGCTCACTGACCAGGCGGTGCCGGGCTGCCGGGTCCGGGTCCGGTTCGCCGGCCAGCTGACCGACGGGTACCTGCTGGACCGGGCGTCGGCCAGCGAGCACCCGGGGCGGCTGGCCCGGCTGGACCGGGTGGTCTCGCCGGAGCCCGTGCTCAGCCCGGAGATCGCGGCCCTGGCCCGGGAGGTAGCCGACCGGTACGCGGGGACCATGGCCGACGTGCTGCGGCTGGCCATCCCGCCCCGGCACGCCCGCACCGAACAGCAGACTGCGGCCGGGCCGGCTGCCACCGCCGCACCCACCGTCCCAGCCGGGCCGGCCGGCCCGGCTCGGCAGGCTGCTGCTGCCGGCGGCCCCACCGGGGGAGTGCCGGAGCCGGGGCCATGGGCGCGGTACACCGCGGGAGCCGCGTTCCTGGCCGCGCTGGCCAGCGGGCGCGCGCCGCGCGCGGTCTGGTCCGCGCTGCCCGGCCCCTGCTGGCCGGAGGAGATCGCCCGCGCGGCGGGCACGGTGGCGGCGGCCGGCCGGGGCGCCCTGATCGTGCTGCCGGACACCCGCGACCTGGATCTGGTGGACGCCGCGCTGGCCGGGCTGCTCGGCCCGGGCCAGCACGTCACGCTGGCAGCCGGGCTCGGGCCCGCGGAACGTTACCGCCGCTGGCTGGCCGTCCGGCGTGGCGCGGTCCGGGTCGTCGCGGGCACCCGGGCCGCGATGTTCGCGCCGGTCCACGACCTCGGCCTGGTGGTCATCTGGGACGACGGCGACGACCTGCACGCGGAGCCGCGGGCGCCGTATCCGCACGCCCGCGAGGTGCTGGCGCTCCGGGCGCACCGCACCGGCGCGGCCGCGCTCATCGGCGGCTTCGCCCGGACCGCCGAGGCGACCAGCCTGCTGGCCAGCGGCTGGGCGCAGCCGGTCACCGCCGGGCGGCCGGTGGTCCGGGACCGCGCCCCGCAGGTCCGCGCGGCCGGCAGCGACGCGGAACTGGCCCGGGACGCGGCCGCGCAGACCGCCCGGCTGCCCAGCCTGGCGCTGCGCGCCGCCCGGGACGGGCTGAGTCATGGGCCGGTACTGGTGCAGGTGCCGCGGCGGGGCTACCTGGCCGCGCTCGGCTGCGGGCGGTGCCGGGACCGGGCCCGGTGCACCGAGTGCGGCGGCCCGCTCGGGCTGCCGGAGGCCGGCGCCGCGCTGCGCTGTGCCTGGTGTGGCCGGCCGGAAGCGGACTGGCACTGCCCACGCTGCGGCCACGGCTCGGTTCGCGCCCTGGTCACCGGGGCCGGCCGGACGGCCGAGGAACTGGGCCGGGCGTTTCCGGGGCTCCCGCTGCTCACCTCCGGTGGTGCCAGCCTGGTCCCGGCCATCGGCAGCGGTCCGGCGCTGGTCGTGGCCACACCGGGGGCAGAGCCGCGGGCGGACGGCGGCTACGCGGCCGCGCTGCTGCTGGACGGCTGGGTGCTGCTCGGCCGGCCCAGCCTGCGGGCGGCCGAGGAAGCGCTGCGCCGCTGGCTGAACGCGGCCGCGCTGGTCCGGGGCGGTGCCGACGGCGGCCGGGTGGTGGTGGTCGCGGACTCGGCCATCCCCGCGGTCCAGGCGCTGATCCGCTGGGATCCGGTGACGCACGCGGAACGTGAGCTGGCCGAGCGGGCGGAGCTGCGGTTCCCGCCCGCGGTCCGGATGGCGTCGCTCACCGGGCCGGACGACGCGGTCCAGGCGCTGCTGTCCGCCGCTGAGCTGCCGCCCACGGCCGAGCTGCTCGGCCCGGTTGAACGTGCCGCCGGACAGCATCCGGATGCTGCTGCGGGTGCCCAGGTCAGCCGGGCTGGCGCTGGCCCAGGCGCTGCATCAGGCGCAGGCCGTGCGCAGCGCGCGGAAGGAGCCGGGAGCGGTCCGGGTGCAACTTGACCCCGCAGAGCTGATCTGAGTTCGGCCGGGAAGGTCGTAGGGTGCTGGAGTGGCCACCTCACGACGGAACTCACGGACCCGGGGCACGCCGGGTCCGGCGGGCAGCCCGGACGGGCCGGCCGGGGACCGGGGCACATCGGGTCTTCCGGACCAGCCAGCAATCGAACTGAGCGCGGTCAACCTGGCCGGTGGCAGCGCGGCTGACCACCGCAGCGCCGGCCCGGGGGACGGGGACCAGCCAGCCCAGCCCGATGCGGACGGGCTGTCCCGGCTGCCCACGGTGCGGCTGGCGCCCCGGGAGGAACTGGCCGCGGCGGCGCGGGTGGCCCCGCTGCTGCGCGCCGCCCGGGACGTGGCCAGATGGATCGGGCCGGGCCGCGCGGTGACCAAGGCGGGGCGGCTGCGGCAGCCGGACGCCATCGCCGCGGCCACCCACCTGGAGCTGATCCCGGCCGAATTCGACGCGGCCTGGCGGGTGGCGGTCGCCGCCCGGATGCTGGTCCTGGCCGAGGGCCGGGCGGAGGCCGGGCAACATCTCGAAGTGCTGTCCAGCCCGGCCGCTGACGACGTGCTCGGCGCCTGGGACGCGGCGCTCACCGTCATGCTGGCCGCCGAAGATCTCGACGGCATGGCCACCGCCCTGTACACGGTGGGTGGCCCGGTCCGGATGGACGCCCTGTTCGACGCGTACGTGGCCGCGGCAGGCACCCGGCGCGACGCGGCCAGCCTGGCCCCGGACACCGCTGCGGCCCCGGACACCGCTGCGGCCCAGGAGGCCCGTGCTGCCCAGGCTGCCCGTGCTACCCAGGATGAAGGCGCGGCGGTGTCGGTGGCCCTGGAGGCGCTGGCCGATCTCGGCGTGGTGGAACTCGGCGCCGACGAGGCCGGCGCGGACGAGGCGGGCGGCGGGCTGACCGTCACCCTCTCGCCGCTCGGCGTGTGGGGCGTGCACCGGCGGCTGCGGGCACAGGGCTGGCATGTCCCAGTGGTCGGCGGCGGTGCCCGCGGTGACGCGGCCGCCCTGCTGGCCACCCTGGCCAACTGCGACGTCGAAGACGGCGAGGCCGAGATCGCCAGCTGGCTGAGCGGCCGGACACCTGCGGAGGCCGCGGCGGAACTCATCGCCGCGGCCAGCAGCGGCTCTCCCGGGCTGCGCGGCGCGGGCTTCGCCGTGCTGGACCGGATCGGCAAGGATGCGGTGCCCGCGGTTCACGCCGCCCAGGCCGATCCGGTGCTCCGCGCGCACGCCGCCGTGTGGCTGCACGAGCACGGCGAGAACGCCGAGCTGGGCCGGGAAGACCGCGCCTGGCTGCTCGTCAACCTGGGCGCCGGGCTGCTGGAAGAGGCTGACCCGCAGGACGTCGTGGCCGAACTGCTGCCCGACGTGCCGCCAGACGCCCAGGCCGAACTGGTGGCCGGGCTGTGGCGGGTGCAGCATCCCGGGGTGACCGACCTGCTGACCGCGCTCAGCGATCACCACCCTGATCCCAGTGTGGCCCGGGCCGCGCGCAAGGCCGCGTTCAAAGCCCGGTCGGTCGCGGCCAGCCCGGGCCAGGAAACTTCATAGACTGGTCAGGTAACACCCAGGTGACCTTCCGGAGTGAGGGCACGGAGCAGAAGGATGGTGCGCCATCAGCGTCAAGCCGATCCGCATCTTCGGCGACCCGGTGTTGCGCACCCCGGCCGAGCCGGTCCGCGACTTCGATGCCGAACTGCGCAAGCTGGTCAAGGACCTCACCGACACGATGCTGGACGCCCCGGGCCTCGGCCTGGCCGCGCCGCAGATTGGGGTGGGCCTCCGGGTCTTCACCTACTACGTGGATGATGAGCTGGGGCACCTGATCAACCCGGCGCTGGACCTGTCGGACGAGACCGAGACCGACGACGAGGGCTGCCTATCCTTCCCCGGTCTGGCCTTCCCGACGCTGCGCGCCTTCGGCGCGGTGGCCAAGGGCTTCAACATGTACGGCGAGCCGATCACCATCGAGGGCACTGGGCAGCTGGCCCGCTGCGTCCAGCACGAGACGGACCATCTCGACGGGGTGCTGTTCATCGACCGGCTCGATCCGCAGCAGCGCAAGCTGGCCAACAAGGCGATCCGCGAGGCCGAGTGGTGGGGCGAGCCCATCCCGGAGATCCGGGTCTCGCCGCACGCCACGGGCGGGAAGGCGCTGTAGGGCCGTATGCGATTGGTGTTCGCGGGCACTCCGCAGACCGCCGTGCCCGCACTGGAGGCGCTGCTGGCCTCCCGGCACGAGGTGGCGGCCGTGGTGACCCGTCCGGACGCCGCCTCGGGCCGCGGCCTGCACCAGGCGGCCAGCCCGGTCGCGGCGCGCGCGGCCGGGGCCGGGATCGAGGTGCTCAAACCGGCCCGGGTGCGGGACGAGGAATTCCTCAGCCGGCTCCGGGCCATCGCCCCGGACTGCTGCCCGGTGACCGCGTACGGCGCGCTGCTCCCGCAGACCGCGCTGGACATCCCCAAGCACGGCTGGGTCAACCTGCACTTCTCGCTGCTCCCGGCGTGGCGCGGCGCGGCGCCGGTGCAGCACGCCATCCTGCACGGCGACGACCTGACCGGCGCGACCACCTTCCAGATCATCCGTGAGCTGGATGCCGGGCCGGTGTATGGCGTGCTGACCGAGCCGGTCAGCCCCCGGGACACCGCCGGTGACCTGCTCGGCCGGCTAGCCGTGTCCGGGGCCGGGCTGCTGGTCGCGACGCTGGACGGGATCGAGTCCGGCGAGCTGGACGCGCGGCCGCAGCCGGCCGAGGGAGTGAGCCTGGCGCCCAAGATCACCATCGAAGACGCCCGGGTGCGCTGGGCCGAGCCCGCGCTGGCGGTGGACCGGCGGATCCGGGCCTGCACGCCGGGCCCGGGCGCGTGGACCATGCTCGGCGAAGCCAGGATCAAGCTCTGGCCGCTGGCCGCGCCACCGGCCCTGACCACGGCAGATGGCCGGTCAGCCGCGGGCCAGCCGCTGGCGCCCGGGGAGCTGCGGGTGCAGCGGACGTCGGTGCTGGTCGGCACGGCCACCGAGCCGGTCGAGCTGGGCGACGTCCAGCCACCGGGCAAACGGCGGATGCCGGCCGCGGACTGGGCCCGCGGCCTGCGCCAGACGGCCGCGGTGCTGGCCTGAGATGGCGGCCCGGAGTGAGCCGCGCGGTCGCGGTCAGCAGCGTGGCGAGCAGCCGCCCGGTGGTCACCAGCCCGGTGGTCACCAGCCCGGTGGTCACCAGCGCGGTGGCCGGCCGCGGCGCACCGACCCAGCCCGCCGCGCCGCCTACGACGTGCTGATCGCGGTTGAGCAGCGGGACGCGTACGCCAACCTGCTGCTGCCGTCGGTGCTGGCGCGGCGCGGTCTGGACGGCCGGGACGCCGCGCTGACCACCGAGCTCACCTACGGCACGCTGCGCGGCCGCGGCACCTACGACGCGATCCTCAGCGTGTGCAGCGACCGGAGCCTGGACCGGATCGACCCGCCGCTGCGCGAAGTGCTCCGGCTCGGCACCCACCAGCTGCTGGCTACCCGGGTTCGCTCACACGCCGCCGTGGCCACCTCCGTCGACCTGGCCCGGGAGCTGGCTGGCCAGCGCTCGGCCGGCTTCGTCAACGCGGTGCTGCGCCGGGTGGCCACCCGGGACCTGGAGACCTGGATCGGGGTGGCCGCGCCGTCCCGGGACACCGATCCGCTCGGCCACCTCGCGGTCCGGTACAGCCACCCCCGGTGGCTGGCGGCCGCGGTGGCCGATGCGCTCGGCGAGGATCCCAGCGGCGAGCTGGCCGGGACCGAGGCCGCGCTGGCCGCGGACGGCACCCGGCCACGGGTCACGCTGTGCACCGTGCCCGGGCTGGCCGACCCGGCCGAACTGCGCGCCGACGGAGCGGCACCGGCGCAGTGGTCGGCGTTCGGCGCCTATCTCGATCGCGGGGACCCGGGCGCCATCGCGGCGGTACAGCAGAAGCGCGCGGCGGTCCAGGACGAGGCCAGCCAGCTGGCCGCGATCGCGGTCGCCCGGGTGGAGCTGACCGGGCCGGACCGCCGGTGGCTGGACATGTGCGCCGGGCCGGGCGGCAAGGCGCGGCTGCTGGCCGGGCTGGCCGCGCAGCGCGGTGCGCACCTGCTGGCCGCGGACGCGCGGCCGCACCGGGCCCGGCTGGCCCGCGAGGCGGTGCAGATCACCGGGGCGGCGGCCGCGGTGGCGGCGGACGGCGGCCAGCCGCCGTGGCGGGCCGGGGCCTTCGACCGGGTGCTGGCCGATGTGCCGTGCACCGGCATCGGGGCGCTGCGCCGCCGCCCAGAGGCCCGGTGGCGCAAGTCAGCCGAGAACGTGCAGGCGCTCGGCGGGCTGCAGCGCCGTCTGCTGCGCAGCGCGCTGGACGCGGCCCGGCCGGGCGGGGTGGTCGGTTACGTCACCTGCTCGCCGCACCTGGCCGAGACCCGGGACGTGCTGGCCGACGTGCTGCGCGACCGGGATGACGTGGACGTGCTGGACGCGCCCGCGGTGCTGGCCGAGGTGCCCGGGCTGGCCTGCCCGGAGCCGGACAGCCGGTACGCGCAGTTCTGGCCGCACCGGCACGGCACCGACGCCATCTTCCTGGCCCTGCTGCGCCGCCACGGCTAGGACCCGAGCGGCTAGCGAGACCGGAGCGGCCGGCGGGACCGGGACGGCTGCCCGGCCCCCCAGCCGCCCGCCCTCACCCGGACTTGGTGAACGCGATGCCCAGCGGCGCCGCGAGCAGCGTCGCGGTGCCCGAGCCGCCGGAAATGGTGGCCGACACGGTGTCGGTCGCCGGGTTGATGACCGAGATGTTGCCGGTCAGGTTGTTACCGACCCAGACCTGCGACCCGTCCGGGGTGACCGCCACCGACCCGGGCAGGCGGCCTACCGGCACCGTGGCCACGGTGTACAGGGTCGCGGTGGCGAGCACCGACACCGAGTCGGAGTTCATGTCGGTCACGTAGACCCGGCTGCCATCCGGGCTGACGGCGACCGCGTAGGGCTCCGCGCCGGCCGGGATCCGGGCGGTGACCTGCCCCGCCGCCGCGTTGATCACCCACAGGCCGTCGGCGTTCGGGTTCGTGACGTACAGCGTCTTCCCGTCCGGGCTGACCGCGATGCCCTGCGGCCCGGCCGGGTCCGCGATCGTCCGGACCACCTGCCCGCTGGCCGTGTCGATCACGGCCACCCCGGTCTCGGTGGTCACGTAAGCCCGGCTGCCGTCCGGGCTGAACACCACCTGGCGCGGCGCCGGGCCCACCGTGATGTCCCTGGTCACGGTGTTCGTCGCCGTGCTGATCACGGCCACCACGTCCGAGCTGCCCGGGCCGCTGTCGCTGCCGGTCACCGTGGCGTAGACCTGGCTCCCGTCCGGGGACACCGCGACGTCCTGCGGGTACGGGCCGACCGTGATCGGCGTTTCGGCGCCGGTGCTGGCGTTCACCGCGATGACCTGATACTGCCCGGTCTCCGCGACGTAGACGGTGCCACCGCTCGGCGTGACGGCGACGCCTTCCGGCGAGTCGGCCGAGATGCTGTCGGCCAGGATCGTGTCGCTGGCCACGTCCACCTCGGCGACCGAGTAGCCGCCGGCCAGCGCCACGTAGGCGTGGTAGTCAGCCGCCGCCGCGTTAGCCGCCGGCTTGACCGTGGAGCTGGCCGCGGATCCGGCCGCCTTGACCGCGGTGCCGGGGCGGAACTTGATGGCGCTCATCGGCGCGTTGGCCGCGGGCCGGTGGCCCAGCGCGCCGGTCAGCCCGAACGCGGCCGCGGGCACGCCGACCACGGCGAGCGCCGCCGCTGCGGTCCCGGCGGCGATGGCCAGCCGCCGGCGCGGCCCGCGGGCGGTGCCGGTTCCGGTCGGCCCGGCGCGGCGGCCGGGCTGGGGTCAGGAGTGGGCTCGGTCATGTCAGCATCTCCTCTGCTCCGGGACGGGTCGGGCGCCATCACGCGGCGGAACCGCGCGGGCGGGGCCGCGGCCCGGTCTCCTGGGTGGGGGGCGTCTGGTCGGTCGTCGGGATCTGCGGCGCGGGCAGCGTGTTGACCTGCTGGACGGCCTGGGCCAGTTGCCCCTTGGTGCCCGGCAGCTGGGGGAAAGGCGCGTTCACCGGGAAGCCAAACGCGGACGTGAGGTCGCCGAAAGTGGCCCGCCGCCAGGCGCTGAGGTTGGGCACCGTGACCCCGGTGAGCGTCTCCAGGAACTGCAGCACCGAGGTGTGATCGAACGTCTCGCTGGCGATCCAGCCACCCTGCGTCCACGGCGAGACGATGATGCACGGCACCCGGAAGCCACCGCCGATGGGCAGCCCGTTGACGTATTCCAGCGCGGTGCCGGCCGGCGCGGTGGGCGGCGGCACGTGATCGAACAGGCCGTCGTTCTCGTCGTAGTTGAGGATGAACACGGTCTTGGCCCAGACGTCCGGGTTGCTCGCGATGGCGTCGATCTTGCTGGCCACGAAGTCGGCCCCGGCCGCCGGGATGTAGTCCGGGTGCTCGGACTGGTAGCTGGTCGGGACGAGCCAGGACACGGTGGGCAGCCGGTCGTGCGCCGCGTCGTACTCGAACTGGCCGGGTGCGAACGTGCGCACGCCGCTGCGGTACAGCGTCGAGCTGACCGGCGCGTTCTGGAAGCTGGCGAACATCTCCAGCAGGTTGCAGCTCGTAGTTGTCCACCTCCTGGTAGACCTGCCAGCTCACGCCCGCGCTGGTGAGCGCCTCCGGGTAGGTCTGCCAGGTGTACGGGGTGGGATCGACGTTGCTGATGATCGGCCCGCCGTGCTCGCCGAGCGGGTCGATGGTGGCGCTGATGTGATACAGCCGGTTCGGCCAGGTCGGGCCCAGCACCGAGCAGTGGTAGTTGTCGCAGATCGTGAACGACTCGGCCAGCGCGAACTGGAACGGGATGTCCTCGCGCTCGTAGTAGCCCATGGTGAACGGGCCGTTCTTGCCGTCCGCGGCCAGATGGGCGGGCAGCCAGTTGTCCATCTTCCCGCTGTCCCAGGCCGAGTGCTGGACGGTCCACGCGTGGCTGGTGGACGGGATGGCCTGGGCGCTGGTGGTCTGGGTGTTCAGGTGGAACGGCAGCAGGTAGCCGTCCGGGTTGTCCGGGTCTGGCTGGTAGAACACCGGCTTCCCGGTGCTGAGCGTCAGCGCGGTCGGGTCGGCGAAGCCACGGACACCGGGCGGCGTGCCGAAGTAGTGGTCGAACGACCGGTTCTCCTGCATCAGGATCACCACGTGCTTGATGTCGCGCAGGCCGCCCTTCCTGGTGGGCGGCCCGGCGGCCAGCGCACGGCGCACATTGGAGGGCAGGAATTCCGCAGCGAAGGCGGCTGCGGCGGCCGTGCCGGCGGTGGCCAGCAGACGGCGTCGGGTTATCTCGGGCATTGGGGCGCACTCCCGTCCGAAAGCGACAACTAAATGCCGGCTCAAACGGTCCGCGCCAATTGCAGCCATTCAGAGGCCATTCAGAGAATGGCGGGCGAGTGCCGGGTGAACACTTCGGCTGCCCCGGCGGGCAGCGCCAGCCATCCGGCCGGCTAGCGGGCGCGGGTAAGCGCGCGGCCGGTCCTGGTGCGCAGCCGGGCCGATCCGATGTCGGCCTTCTGCCCTTCGGTGTAGCCGGCCCCGTACCCGCTGCCGGAATAGGTGACCCGGCTCTTCCGGGTGACCGGGTAGGCGTGCTCGATGCTGCGCGTGATCACCTGTGACCGGTCGGCCAGCACCAGGGCGGTCCGCTCGCCACCTGCCCCCGGCGCGGTGGCCTGGCTGATGACCTGGTGCTCGGCGGCGCGGACCCGGGACACCACCGCGGAGGTGAAGCCGAGCAGCCAGCTGCGCCGCCAGGCCCGCGGGCTCCGGCTCCAGCCGGGGACCTGGGCAGCGCCCAGGCCGTGCCACATCTGCAGCAGCAGCGAGGTGTACAGCACGTCGGTGCGCTCGATGTCGGAGGCGAAGCCGAAGATGTGGATCCGGCTGCCTGGCCCCGGCCGGGGCAGGATCACGCACTGGCAGCGCAGCGCGGAGGCCAGGCCGCAGAGCAGGTGCCCCTGGACCCGGGCCCACGGGTTGTCGATGTCCACCTTCCGGTCGGCCGGGCGGTCGGTCTCCGGCCGCCGCGCGGCCAGCAGCGCCCGGTCGATGCCGTATTTCGCCATCAGCTCGGCGGCCTTGGCCGTCAGCGCCTGCGCTTCGTCCGGGGTGACCCCCTCGGCTTCCGCCTTGGCCAGCAGCTTGCGCACCCGGGCCAGCAGCGCGGCGGCCGCCTCCGGCCCATTGGCCGCGCCGTCGGGCGCGCCGTCCGGCGGATAATCGTCCCCGGGGTGGCGGCCCGCGGTCTGATGAGTCACGAAGCTCCTCCTGTCCGGATTGGAATCGAACATGTGCTCGAACCATATCCGGCGGCGGCGACAGTATGCCGGTGCACGGCACTGGCCGCACCCTACCGGCCGGCCGGCCCAGCCGGGGAGCGCAGCTTCACCCGGCCGCTCACCCACGGGGGAGCGGCGCAGCCGCCTAGACTTGGGCATATGCCCGTGCAGATGGCCCCCAGCATCCTGTCCGCTGATTTCGCCCGGCTGGCCGACGAGGCGGCCGCGGTCACCGGCGTGGCCGAATGGCTGCACGTGGACGTCATGGACAACCACTTCGTGCCCAACCTCACCCTGGGCCTGCCGGTGGTCGAGTCGCTGCTCAAGCACGCCGGGCTGCCGCTGGACTGTCATCTGATGATCGAGGACCCGGACCGCTGGGCACCCGGCTATGCGGAGGCCGGGGCGCGGAACGTGACCATCCACGCCGAGGCCGCCCAGTCACCGGTCCGGACGCTGCGGATGATCCGGGCGGCCGGGGCCCGGGCCGGGCTCGCGGTCAACCCGGCCACCCCGGTCGAGCCGTACGAAGACCTGCTGCAAGAGTTCGACATGCTGCTGCTGATGACGGTGGAGCCGGGTTTCGGCGGGCAGCCGTTCCTGGACGTGGTGCTGCCCAAGCTGCGCCGGGCCCGGGCCATGGTCGCCCGGCACGGCGGTGTGGTGTGGCTGCAGGTGGACGGCGGGGTGAGCGAGCACACCATCGAGCGCTGCGCCGAGGCGGGCGCGGACGTGTTCGTGGCTGGCTCGGCCGTCTACAGCTCGGACGACCCGGCGAAGGCCGTGCAGGCCCTCCGGGCCCAGGCCGAGCGGGCTACCGCCGCGGCCGGCTGGGCCAGCTAACCGGCCCGCGAGCCAAGCGGGGCCCGTCACGCAGCGTTCATCCCGGCCGGCCATGCTGGGCTCAGCAAGGGTTGTCGATTCTGGGGAGGGTCGTTCGTCGGGTTAGGTGACGGACGAGTCGAGACACCGAAGGAGCTGCCGTCATGGCTGAGTACCTCATTCTCATCTTCGAGGACGAGAACGCGTACGCGACCGCCACGCCTGATGTGTTTCAGCAGGTCATGGATGCGCACAACCGGTTCGCCGGGCAGGTGGGTGAGAAGGGCGGGAAGATCATCGAGGGCCGGGCGCTGCAGCCGACCAGCACCGCCACCACCATCCGCAACGATGTGGTGACCGATGGCCCATTCGCGGAGACCAAGGAAGCCCTGGGCGGCTACTACCTCATCGAGGCCCGCGACCTGGATCACGCGCTGGAGATCGCCAAGCTCACCCCGGCCCGGTTCGGCGGGGTCGAGGTCCGGCCGATCATGGTCTTCGACAACGCGTGAGCCGACCCACCACGGGCGGTCCTCCCGCTGACCCCGGGCCCAGCACCGGATCGGGGGCCGGGAGCGACCGCCCAGCCGCGGCCGCAGCCGTGGCCGACGCGCACCGTCGCGAGTGGGCCTTCGTGCTCGCCGCGACGGCGCGCGTCGCCGGTGACCTGGACCTGGCCGAGGAGTGCGTGCAGGACGCGTACGTATCGGCGCTGGAGGCCTGGTCCCGGCAGGGTGTGCCGCGTAACCCCGGCGCCTGGCTGACCACCACCGCCCGGCGCCGGGCCATCGACCTGCTGCGCCGGGACAGCACGCTGCGCCGCAAGCTCCCGCTGCTGGTGGAGCCGGACGAGGCGGCGGCGCAGGAGGGGAGCGGCGTGATCCCGGACGACCGGCTGCGCCTGGTCTTCACCTGCTGCCACCCGGCGCTGGCCCGGGAGGCTCAGGTGGCGCTCACGCTGCGGCTGGTCTGCGGGCTGTCCACGGCCGAGATCGCCCAGGCGTTCCTGGTGCCCGAGCCGACCATGGCGGCCCGGGTGACCCGGGCCAAGAAGAAGATCTCCGCGGCCCGGATCGCCTACCGGGTGCCGGAGGCGGCGGAACTGCCGGACCGGCTGGACGCCGTGCTCACCGTGGTGCACCTGCTGTACACCACCGGGCACACCGCGCCGGACGGGGACGGCCTGGTCCGCCCGGACCTGGTGGACCGCGCGGTCGCCCTGGCCCGGATGCTGTGCGGCCTGATGCCGGACGAGCCGGAGGTGCACGGCCTGCTCGCGCTGATCCTGCTCACCGACGCGCGGCGGATGACCCGGTGCGCGCCGGACGGCCGGCTGCTGCTGCTCGAAGAACAGGACCGGGCGCAGTGGGACCGGGCCGCCATCGACGAGGGCATCCGGCTGGTCCGCGCGGCGCTGCGCGGCTGCCCGGGCCGGTTCGCGCTGCAGGCGGCGATCGCCGCGCTGCACGCCCAGGCGCCCAGCTACCAGACCACCGACTGGCCGAAGATCGTCCACCTGTACGACCTGCTCGGCCAGGCCTGGCCGTCTCCGGTCGTGGCGCTCAACCGGGCGGTCGCGGTGGCCATGGCGGCCGGTCCCGAGGCGGGCCTGGCCGAACTGGCCAGCCTGGAACGGGACGGTCGGCTGGCCGGCTACCGGTACCTGCCGGCCGCCCGGGCCGATCTGCTCCGCCGGCTGGGCCGCGCGGACGAGGCCGCGGAAGCGTACCGGGCCGCCCTAGAGCTCACCAGCAATCATGCTGAACGCCAGTTCCTGGCCAGTCGCCTGGCCGAGGTGGCGGGGGATTAGGGGTAGTGTGGCCCGCCGCCTGGCCGAGGTGAGCGAGAGTTAGCTGGTGAGCCAGAGCGCAGACCGCCTCAAGTCCGGCCAGCTCGGTATCCCCAGCGTCACCGCCTCGACGGTGGCGAACATCGGGCCGGGGATCGACTTCTACTTCGGGTTCGGGGTGATCGCGGCAACCGCCGGGGTGGCCGCGCCGCTGACGATCCTCGCCGCTACCGTGGCCGTCGCCCTGATGGCCGTCACGCTGGCCGAGTTCACCCGGGCGGAGCCTTCGGCGGGCAGCTTCATCACCTACGTGGAAACCGGGCTGGGGGCCAGGGCCGGTGTCGCCACGGCCCTCCTGGTCGTCGTGGGCTACACCGTCGCCATCTCCGCGGTGTTCACCCTGTCCGGTGGGCTGGTGGCGATGACCCTCGCGCAATTCACGGCGTGGCATCCCGCATGGGGGCCATTTACCCTCGTCCTGACGGCCGGCGCGATCTGGCTGACCGCACGTGGGGTCAAGCTGTCCACCGGCGCGGTAGGTGTGGCCGTGCTCGTCCAGGTGCTGATCATGGTCGCGGTCTGCGTGCTGGTCCTCGTCGATCAGCGTGCCGTGCTGTCCGGCATCCCGTTCTCCTGGGCACACGTCACCGGTGGCCTGGCCGGCCTGTCCGCGGGCTTCCCGCTGGCCCTGTTCATGTTCATCGGCTGGGAAAACGGCCCGGCCCTGGCCGAGGAGGCCCGCAATCCGCGGCGCACCATCCCCGCCGCGCTGTACATCTCGGTCGCGGTCGCCGCGGTCCTGCTGGTCCTGTTCGCCTACGCGACCGTTACCGGTTTCCGCTACGACGTCTCGTCCATCGGCCGCTCGTCGATCCCGTTCCTGACCGTGGCCGATCATTACCTCGGCCGGCTGGGCGTGCTGGCCTGGATCGCCGGCATCGTGTCCGCGCTGGCCACCCTGATCGCCGGCGCGGATGCCCAGTCGCGGATGCTGTTCGACGCCGGCCGGACCGGGCTGCTGCCGGCCAGGCTGGGCCGTGTTCACCCGCGGTCGGGCACACCGGTGAACGCGCTGCTGGGCATGACGGTGGCTGGACTGGGGATCATCGGGGTCTGGTGGCTGTCCCGGCTCATCACCGGGGACACCGGCTCGATGAACCCGGTGGGGCTGTATGCCGAGTGCTCAACGATGGCGACGATCGTGATCCTCTTCGTCTACTTCCTCACCATGCTCTCGCTGCCGTTCTTCATGTGGCGCCGGCACCGGGACTCGTTTTCCGTGCTCCGCCATGTGGCGGTCCCGGCCCTTGGCTCGATCACGCTGATCGTGCCGTTCGCCGAGCTGTGCCAGCCCGGGCAGCCCGCCCCGTACAGCGTCTTCCCGTACCTCGCACTGGGACTGGCCGCGGTGGCCGCGGTGACCGGCTGGCTGCGCGTCCGGCGTGATCCGCGCGCCGGAGCAGGCGAGGGGGCAGAATTCCCGGCCACCTGACCGATTGGCCTGCGGAATACCTCCCGTGGCACACTGGTTTCAGGCATTAAGCGTGCTCCGGGGTCGGTGAAATCCCGAACCGGCGGTTACAGTCCGCGACCCGGCCAAGGCGATCTATCGCCGGCGGCTGGCTGACCCGGTGGAATTCCGGGACCGACGGTCAAAGTCCGGATGGGAGGCAGCACGCGCGCGGCGGCAGCCCATGCTGCCAGCCGTGCTCGCGCGTCCGCGCATCCCCCGGAGCCGGCTGGCAGAACGGCTCCGAGGAGAGGACACCGCGGATGTTCACCGGGATAGTGGAAGAACTCGGCGAAATCGTCGCTGTCGAGCGGCTGGCTGACGCGGCCCGGCTCACCATCCGCGGCCCGCGGGTGACGGCCGAGGCCCGGCACGGCGACTCGATCGCGGTAAACGGTGTCTGCCTGACGGTGACCGACGCCACCGACAAGACGTTCACCGCCGACGTGATGGCGGAAACCCTGCACCGCACCGGGCTCGGCGCGCTCGCCCCGGGTTCCCCGGTCAACCTGGAACGCCCGGTCCAACTGGGCGGCCGGCTCGGCGGCCACCTGGTCCAGGGGCACGCCGACGGGACCGGCGTCATCCTGTCCCGGGCGCCTGGTGAGCACTGGGATGTGGCCCGCATCGCGCTGCCGGCTGAGCTGCGCCGGTACGTGGTGCTCAAGGGCTCGGTCACCGTGGACGGGGTCAGCCTGACCGTGTCCGGGCTGGGCGGGGCGGACGGGCCGGAGCCGTGGTTCGAGGTCAGCCTGATCCCGACCACGCTGGAACTGACCACGCTAGGCCGGCTGCAACCGGGCAGCCAGGTCAACCTGGAGGTGGACGTGATCGCCAAATACGTCGAGAGCCTGTTTGGGGAGCGGACATGACGATCAGCTCGGAACGGGATGGGGACATCCACCTGGACAGCGTGGAGCGCGCGATCGCGGACATCGCGGCGGGCCGACCGGTCGTGGTGGTGGACGACGCCGACCGGGAGAACGAGGGCGACATCATCATCGCGGCCAGCAAGATGACCCCGGAGCTGATGGCCTTCATGATCCGGTACACCAGTGGGGTGATCTGCGTTCCGCTGCCCGGTGACGAGCTGGACCGGCTGCAGTTGCCGCTGATGACCCCGCACAACTCGGAGCGGATGCGCACCGCGTTCACGATCAGCGTGGATGCCCGGGACGGGGTGACCACCGGCATTTCGGCCGAGGACCGGGCGCGCACCGTGCGCACCCTGGTCAACTCGGCCACCGAGCCGTTCGAGATCGTCCGCCCGGGGCACATCTTCCCGCTGCGCTACGCGGAAGGCGGCGTGCTGCGCCGGCCCGGGCACACCGAGGCCGCCGTGGACCTGGCCCGGCTGGCCGGGCTGACCCCGGCCGGGGTGCTGGCCGAGGTGGTCAACGACGACGGCACCATGGCCCGGCTGCCCCAGCTGCGTGCGTTCGCCGACGAGCACGGGCTGGCGCTGATCTCCATCGCGCAGCTCATCGAGTACCGGCGGCACACCGAGCGGATGGTTGGCCGGGTGGTGGAGACCAGGCTGCCCAACGCGCACGGCACCTGGCGAGCGCTCGGCTACCTGAACTCCATGGACGCGACCGAGCACCTCGTCCTGGTGCTGGGCGACCTGGGCGACGGCACCGACGTCCTGGTCCGGGCGCACTCCGAATGCCTGACCGGCGACGCGTTCGGCTCCCGGCGGTGTGACTGCGGGGCGCAGCTCGAAGCGTCGATGGCGGCCATCGCCGCCGAAGGCCGCGGCGTGGTGCTGTACCTGCGTGGTCACGAGGGACGCGGCATCGGGCTGCTCAGCAAGCTGCGCGCCTACCAGCTGCAGGACGGCGGCGCCGACACCGTGGACGCGAACCTGAAGCTGGGGCTGCCCGCCGACGCCCGGGAGTACTCCACCGGCGCGCAGATCCTGGCCGACCTCGGAGTGCGCTCGGTGCGGCTGCTCACCAACAACCCGGCCAAGGTCAGCGGGCTGTCCGGATTCGGCATCAAGGTGACCGGCCGGGTCGCGCTGCCCACCGCGGCCACCCCGGAAAACCTGCGTTATCTCACGGTGAAACGGGACCGGCTCGGGCACCAGATCGACGGCCTGCCCGCCACCCTGAACCGGGACAGCCACGCCGCGGACGGGCTGGCGGGGACCCGGTGAGCGGGGCAGGCCGGCCGGACGCCGCGACGGTGGACGCCGCTGGGCTCACCCTGGCCATCGTGGCCACCAAGTGGCACGCGGAGATCACCGACAGCCTGGTGGACCGGGCGGTGGCCGCGGCCAAGGAGTGCGGCATCGACGACCCGCTGCTGGTCCGGGTGCCCGGCGCGGTCGAGCTGCCAGTGGTGGCGGCCGAACTGGCCCGCAGCCACGACGCGGTGGTCTGCCTGGGCGCGGTGATCCGCGGCGGCACCCCGCACTTCGAGTACGTCTGCGACGCGGTGACCTATGGCCTGGCCCGGGTCGCGCTGGACGCGGGGCGGCCGGTTGGCAACGGGGTGCTCACCTGTGACACCCTGGAGCAGGCCCGTGACCGGAGCGGGCAGGACAACAGCGCCGAGGACAAGGGATGGGAGGCGGTCGTGGCCGCGCTGGACACCGCGATCGTGCTCCAGGCCCTGCGGAGCAGGGAGAGTAAGCAGGCCCGACATTGACCCGGCGTTAGTTCACCAGCCGGGTCAATAGCGTTCAATATTGAAGGGGTTCTGCCGTGCTGTCCCTGGTCCTGCCCAAGGGCTCGCTGGAAAAGGCCACGCTTGAACTGTTCGACGCGGCCGACCTGACCGTCCGCCGGAGTTCGGACCGCGACTATCACGCGTCCATCGACGACCCGCGGATCGAGCGGGTGCGTTTCCTGCGCCCGCAGGAGATCCCGTCCTACATCGAGCGCGGCCTGTTCGACCTGGGCATCACCGGCCGGGACTGGATCACTGAGACCGGCGCGCTGGTCGCCTCGCTCGGCGAGCTGCACTACTCCAAGGCCACCACGCAGCCGATCCGGGTGGTGCTGGCGGTGCCGCAGGGGTCGCCCTGGCAGTCGGTCACCGACCTGCCGGAGGGGGTGCGCATCTCCACCGAGCTGCCCGCGCTGACCGCGCGGTACCTGGACGAGCACGGGGTCAAGGCGATGGTCATCCCGTCGCACGGGGCGACCGAGGCCAAGGTGCCGGACATCGTGGACGCCATCGTGGACCTGACCGAGACCGGCTCCTCGCTGCGCCGCAACGGGCTGCGCATCCTGGACACGCTGCTGACCAGCTACACCGAGCTGATCGCGAATACCGAGGCGTACGGGCAGCCAGACAAGCGGAGCGCGATGGAGGACATCATGCTGCTGCTGTCCGGGGCCATCCGGGCCCGCGGCAACGTGCTGCTCAAGCTCAACGTGCCCGCTGACCGGCTGGACGGGGTGACCGCGATGCTGCCCGCGCTGTCCTCACCGACGATAACTGCGCTGGCCCAGGGCGGAATGAACGCGGTGGAGACCGTGGTGCCCAAGCGCGGGGTGAACACGCTGATCCCGGCGCTGCGCGCGGCCGGGGCACGGGACATCCTGGAGATCCCCATCTCCAAGATCGTGGATTAACCGGCCGGTCAGCTGGCCGGTGCCGGGTCCGGCCAGGCCAGCACGGGGCCGCGGGCGCGCAGCATGACCGGCGCGCCGAGCGGCAGCGCGTCGCCGCCCAGGGTGCGCACGATCAGCGGCCGCGCCGCCGCGTCCTGGCCGGCCTGCACGCCTTCTGGCAGCACGGTCACCACCGCGTCGTGACCGTGGTAGCCGTAGCCGGTGACCCGGGCGGCCACCGCGCCGTCCAGCTCGTCCGCGCCAGGAAGCAGTTCCACCTGCTCTGGGCGGATCAGCACGGTGGCCGGGCAGTGCGTGGCCACCGCGGGGTCGGCGTGTGTCACCGGCAGCTTGCCGAACAGCGTCTGCACCGACGAGCCGTTCAGCTGGCCGGGGATGAGGTTGGCCTCGCCGATGAACCGGGCCATCTCCGCGTCCACCGGGCTGGAGTAGAGCTGCTGCGGCGCGGCGCACTGGGCGATCCGGCCGTCCCGCAGCACGGCCACCCGGTCCGCGGTGGACAGCGCCTCGTCCTGATCGTGGGTGACCAGCACCGTGGTCGCGCCCGCCTCGGTGAGCAGCTGCTGCACGTCGGCCCGGACGCTGGCCCGCAGGTGCGCGTCCAGCGACGCGAACGGCTCGTCGAGCAGCACCACCTTGGGCTGGATGGCCAGCGCCCGGGCCAGCGCGACCCGCTGCTGCTGCCCGCCGGACAGCTGGTGCGGGTAGCGCTTGGCCAACCCGGCCAGGCCGACCGCGTCCAGCAGTTCGGCGGCCCGCTGGCCGGCCCGGGCAGGCCGGTGCCTTTCCCTGCGGCTCAGCCCGAACGCGACGTTGGCCGCCACGGTGAGGTGCGGGAAGAGGCTGCCCTCCTGCGGCACGTAGCCGATGCGGCGGCGTTCCGGCGGCAGGTACGTGCCCGGCCCGTCGGCCAGCACCGAGCCGATCCGCACCGTGCCCGCGTCGGCCCGCTCGAAGCCGGCCAGGATGCGCAGCAGCGTGGTCTTGCCGCTGCCGGACGGGCCCAGGATCGCGGTCAGCGAGCCCGCGGGCACGTCCAGGTCCAGGCCAGCCAGCACCTGATGCTGGCCGAACGCCTTGGCTAGCCCGGTGACGGCCAGCTCGGTCATGTCATCATCCTCGTCGCGTCGGCCGAAGTGTTGAAGAACCGCCCGAGCACGATGCTCGGGATCGCCGCCACCGCGATCATCACCAGGGCGAACGGGGCGGCCTGCGCGTAGGACAGGTTCGTCTCGTAGGCCCAGAACTGGGTGGCCAGGGTCTGCACGCCGATCGGGATCAGGATAAGGGTCGCGGTCAGTTCGGTAATCACCGACAGGAACACCAGGCAGAACGCGGCGACCAGGCCGGGCCCGGTGAGCCGCAGGGTGACCCGGAGCGCCACCGCCAGCCGGCTCTGGCCCAGCGACCGGGCCACCTCGTCCAGGCTGACCGGCGCCCGGGCCAGCGACGCCTTGACGCCGACCAGGGCCAGCGGGAAGAACATGATCGCGTAGGCCAGGATCAGCAGCGGCCCGGTCTGGTACGCGAAGCCGCCCAGGTAGCGCTGGGTGAAGTAGGACAGGGCCAGCGCGATGACCACGCCGGGGATGGCCAGCACCAGGTAGGTGCTGCGTTCCAGCAGGCGCCGGGCCAGCCCGCCGGGATGCCGGACCGCGAGCAGCGCCACCGGCAGGGCCATCAGTGTGGCCAGCACCCCGGCCAGCGCGCCGTACAGCGCGGTATAGCCCGCCGCGGTCAGCAGCGGCACCCCGGAGAGCGAGGGCCGGATGCCGCTGGTCATCCAGTACACGCTGGCCGCCACCGGCACGCCCAGGGCCAGGCCGGTGAGCAGCACGAAGCCGGCCAGCACCGGGAGGCGGGCCCGGCCGAGCCGCTGCGGCGGGTTAACCCGCTGGGCCAGCGGGCCCGATCGGCTGATCCGCCCCCGGCCCCGGCTCAGCCCCTCACCGGCCAGCACGACCAGGCTGAGCAGGACCAGCACCAAGGCCAGCGCGCACGCGGCAGGCAGGCTGAACGCGGCGCCGATCTCGGTGAAGATCTCGGTGGTGAAAGTCTGGTAGCCGACGATCTCGAACGCGCCGTACTCGGCCAGCAGCACCATGGCGACCAGCAGGCAGCCGCCCAGGATGGCGCCACGGGCCTGGCCCAGGGTGATGCGAAGGAACGTGCGCACCCGTCCGGTGCCCAGGCTGCGGGCCACCTCTTCCTGGCCCGGGTCGGCACCGCGCAGGCTGGCCGCGACCGGCAGGTAGACCAGCGGGTAGACGGCCAGCGTCATCACCACCACCGCGCCGCGGAAGCCGGTGATCCATGAGGACAGCGACGCCCAGCCGAAGCTGACCACGAAGTCCGGGATGGCCAGCGGCACCACCACCAGCACCGCCCAGATCCGGCGGCCGGGCAGGTCGGTCCGCTCTACGCACCACGCCGCGGCCGTGCCGATGATCGCGCACAGCGCGGTGACGACGACGGTGAGCCGGATCGTGTTCCACAGCAAGGTCGCGGTCAGCTCGCGGAAGACCAGGCTGGCGTCCGCGCTGAGCCCGCTGTTGCTCGCCTCGATCAGCAGGAAGACCAGCGGCAGCGCGAGGATGGCCGCGACGGCGGTGGCCGTGACGGTGAGCGCAACCGGCCGGCTGGACCGGCGGCCCCGGATGGCTGCCCGCCGGGCCGCCACGGCCGGTGCGGCCGGGGCAGCCAGGCGCCGTCACAGGAGGCCGGCCTGGCGGAGCAGTGCGATGGCCGCCGAGCCGTCGCCCAGCTCGGCGATCGTGATCGGGTTGGGCTGCAGCTCATTGAACGGCGTTTCCGGTGCGGCGGTGGTCACCCCGGATGCGATCGGGTACTCGTAGCTGAGCGAGTCGCGGCCGATGATCTCCTGCGCCGGCTTGCTCACCAGGAACGCGAGGAAGCGCTGCGCGGCGGCCTGATGCGTGGACGACTTGAGCACGGCGGCGCCGGACACGTCGATCACGTACCCAGGATCGCGCGGCGCGAAATGTGTGATCTTCGAGTGGATGCTGGCCGCGCCGATCTCCGCGCGCAGCCGGTACCAGTAGTACTCGTTGATGATGCCCAGCGCCGCGGCGCCGCGGTTGACCTGGCTGGTGATCGTCTCGTTGTCCGGGTAGATATGCCCGGCCGCGTTGGCCTTGATGGCCTGCAGCCAGCGGACGGTGGCCGCCGGGCCGTGCGCGCGCAGCACCGAGGTGACGATGGGCTGGAAGTCGGTCTCGCCGGCCGCCAGCGCCAGCTTGCCCTTGTACTTGGCGTCGGCCAGCTGCATGACCGACGTGGGCAGCTGGCTCGCCTTGATCAGGCTCGGGTTGTAGACGATCACGCTGACCCGGGCGGACACGCCGACCCAGTCACCCTGCGGCGAGTTGTACTTGGCCGGGGTCGCGGTGAGCGTGCTCTTGTCCACCGGGGCGAGCAGGCCCTTGCCCTGCAGGAACTCCAGCGCCGGGGAGTTCTCAGTGTAGATCACGTCGGCCGGTGACCGGCTGCCCTCGGCCACGATCTGCTGGGCCAGCACGTCTTCGTCGTCACTGCGGACCCGGACCGTGATACCGGTCTGCTTCTCGAACGCGGTGACCAGTTTGTCGGTGGTCTGCGGATGCTGACCGCTGTACAGCGTGATGGACTGGGCGCTGCTGCCGTTCGACGAGACCGAGAGCGCGTTTCCGCAGGCGGCCAGCAGGCAGGCCACGATGGCCAGCCCGGTCAGGGTGAGCAGTCGAATGGAACCCCGCCGCCGTGCCGCCACCGGTCACCTTCCTGTCCGTCTGAGACGCTGCCTGCCTGAGCCGTTTAGGAAGCTTAGGCTAACCTAACTAAACTGGCCAGTGCGGGCGGGGCTGGGATTGCGTGATTCGGGTCACCTGCGCGGCCGGCGCCGGCGGTGATCGCCGCTGGTGATCTCGGTCATGGCGCTGAGCCGGAGCGTGAACGTACCCTGTGGTAATGCTCCGGCCGGCCCGGAGCGGCCGTGCAGGGCAGACTGCCCGGGGCCGGACCAGCTACACGTACCGAGGTGAACCGGTTGCGAGACATCCTGGACCCGATCGCGAAGTGGTGGGACGCGGGAGAGGTGTTCGGCCTGGCCACCGTCGTCCGGACGTTCCGCAGCGCGCCACGGGAGCCGGGCGCCGCGATGGCGGTGTCGGCCGATGGCGAAGTGACCGGCAGCGTGTCCGGCGGCTGCGTCGAGGGTGCCGTGTACGAGGTGGCCCGGGAAGTCAGCGAGACCGGGCAGGCCGTACTGGAGACCTACGGGGTCAGTGACAACGACGCGCTCGCCGTGGGGCTGACCTGCGGCGGGATCCTGCACGTGTTCGTGGAACCGGTCAGCGCGCAGTCCTTCCCCGAGCTGGGCGAGGTGACCGCGGCGATCCGGGCGGGCGAGCCGGTGGCCGTGGCCACCGTCATCGAGGGCCCGGGCCAGGTTGGCGCGCGCCGGGTGATCTGGGACGGCGAGGACCGGGCCAGCGGCAGCCTCGGCGCCGGGGACCGGCTGGACCAGGCGGTGGACGACGACGCCCGCGGCATGCTGGCCCAGGGCCTGACCGGGGTCCGCCGCTACGGCGAGCACGGCGAGCGCCGCGGCGACGAACTGGCTGTCTTCGTGCACTCGTTCGCGCCGCCGCCGCGAATGCTGGTGTTCGGCGCCATTGACTTCGCCGCGGCCGTGGCCCGGGCGGGCAAGTTCCTCGGCTACCGGGTCACCGTGTGCGACGCGCGGCCCATCTTCGCCACCCAGGCCCGGTTCCCGGACGCCGACGAGGTGGTAGTGGACTGGCCGCACCGGTACCTGGCCAAGACGCCGGTGGACTCGCGCACGGTGATCTGCGTGCTCACCCACGATCCCAAGTTCGACGTGCCCGTCCTCGAAGTGGCGCTGCGCACGCCCGCCGGGTACATCGGCGCCATGGGCAGCCGCCGCACCCATGAGGACCGGCTGGACCGGCTGCGCGAGGCCGGGCTGACCGAGGACGAACTGGCCCGGCTGCGCTCGCCGATCGGCCTGGACCTCGGCGCCCGGACCCCGGAGGAGACCGCGGTCTCGGTCGCGGCCGAGCTCATCCAGCTCCGCTGGGGCGGCTCCGGCCGTCCGCTGACCCTGACCTCGGGCCGGATTCACCACGCGAGCTGACCGAGCCGAAGGGGCGCGCCGCCGACAGTGAAGAGGGATGGGGAGGTGGGCGGGGACGGAGCGAGGAACGAGCGACCGAGCGACGAGGGAAGGAGGCGAGTGAAGGGGGAATGGGGAGGCGGGTGGGGCCCCGGAGGCTCAAAGCAAGCAGAGTGGCTGGTGTCCTGCTGGCCGCGGGGTCCGGGTCCCGGCTCGGCCAGCCGAAAGCCCTGGTCGAGCTGGGCGGCAGCCGGCTGGTGGACCGCGGTATCGGGCTGCTCCAGGCGGGTGGGGCCGGCCCGCTCGTGGTGGTCACCGGGGCCGCGCCGCTGACGCTGCCCGGGGTGATCACCGTGCACAACCCGGACTGGGCCAGCGGGATGGGCTCGTCGCTGGCCGTGGGCCTGCGGGCGGTGCCGGACGGCTGCCCGGCCGCCGTCGTCGCCCTGGTTGACCAGCCGCTGATCGGGGCGGCCGCGGTGCGGCGGCTGATCGCCGCGCACGCGGCCGGGGCCACGGTGGCGGTCGCCGCCTACCACGGCCAGCCGCGCAACCCGGTGCTGCTGGACCGGGCGCACTGGCCGGAAGTGATCTCGCTGGCCGCGGGCGACGTCGGCGCGCGGCCGTTCCTGCGCGCCCACCCGGACCTGATCACGCTGGTCGAGTGCGCGGACACCGGCCAGCCGGACGACCTGGACACCCCGGCCGACCTGGCCCGGCTTAGCGGCCTAGTCTCGGTGCTGAGCCTCAAGCCCGAGTCTCGGTGACGCAGCGCAACCGACACCGTCTCAAGCGTTCTGCGCGGCACCTTCCAGGCGATGCCACTGCAAGTTAGAACGCAGTGTGGCGGAGCTAATCGTCCAACAATAAGAGCCCTATGGCGACAACTTCCGGAGGCTCTGTGGGAATCTCCACCACGGGGTTGAGATTCCTGGTCTCGATCTCGGGGAGGTCGAGGCGGAGTCTGCCTTCCGCGTGTCCGCTGATACCGGCGACGCCAGCAGGGCGCGCGATCAAGAAGGACTCAACGGCGATTCGTACCAACTCAGAAGGTCGTACTCCCCGCCTCGCGGCTTCAGACAAGAGTTCATCCGCCAAGGGTGTCGGCAGCCGTGCAGATATGACCTGACTACCTGACGGCCTGCTCTCAATCTGCTCAGGCTCCTCTTCCCATTCCCCCTCGTCCGTGCTGTGAGCCAGAACTTCGTCAGCGGGGCTCGCGCTGTCTGCCATATCAGCTCCGTTTCCACCAGGCTTCCTCGGCCGCTGTTGCGCGGCGCCCGGTGATGGCGCGCCAGAGTCCTTCCGTGAGGTCGTCTTGCCGGATGAAGATCGCGTAGAAGCGACCCCCTTGGTCGGGTCCGATCATCTGATGTGATGCTGCACGGTTTTTTCGGTTTCGTCGATACTTCGGTTCCTCTTGCCACACCGCGAGGACATCCTCGGGCCCCACGCCGTGTCGTGCCATGTGGGCAACGTCCTCGTCCACCCAGTTCCACTCCGAGATATACATGAAGTGGACTCTTCGCGCCTTGCCTGTAGACGAAGTGTATACTCAAGTTTACACCCACCCACTGGAGGGTCAATGCCAAAGATCGAGTACCTGGCCGTCGCAGATCATGCGGAGGCCATCAACGGCAAGCTCTACCTGCATGGCGCAGGCTGGACGGAAATTACCCAACCGGTAGGGCCGCAAGGCCAGCCCGGCATCGTGCACATGGGGATGGCTGCTTCCATCTTGGTTGGCTGGACCGAGACAAACCGGCGGTTCCCGCTGACTCTCAAGGTCATCCACGAAGACGGCGACGAACTAGCAAATGTCGGCGCGCAGATCGAGGCGGGTCGCCCAGCGGGCGTTCCTGAGGGTTCAGATCTACGGAACGTCCTCGCGGTCAGCGCCGAAATGCAGTTCCCCAAGCCGGGGAGCTACGAGCTACGAGCCAAGCTCGGAGAGGAGGAGCGAAGTGTTACGTTCCGGGTCCGCAGGCAGGTTCCTGCCGGTGGCCCAGCGGGGCTGCCGTTCCAGGCTGCGCCCTAACGGACGAGATGCATCGCAGGATGTCCGCGCTGCTCGCGAGGTTGGCGCGGACATCCTGCTCAACAGGGCAGCCGTTCGACCAGTCGGTGACTCAGTGCGGGGTTAGCTAGACCGCGCTGACCTCGATCCCCCAGGTGTGCGTCACGCTGTCGCCGGGCTCCAGCGTGAGCAGGTCGATCCCGGACACGAACGCGTTGGGCGGGCAGGTCATCGGCTCGATGGCCACCGCCCGGCGGCGATGGGCCGGCTCCAGCGCATCCCCGGTGAACACCTGCAGCCAGTCATATCCGGGGCCTGCCCACAGCGCCACCTCGGTGCCCGCCTGGCGCAGCCGGGCCCAGGCGCGGCCCTGGTCATCCCGGGTCAGCCCGGTGAACGCGTGGTCCAGCTGGACGCTGCCGACCGGCCGGGTTTCGCGGAAGTCGAACTCGGTCCCGGTCACGTCCGCGGGCGGCCCGGCCGGGATGCCCCGCTCGCCGTTGGGCAGCCGGAGCCCGGCAGGCAGCGCCAGCTCGCAGCCGTCAATGCTGGCCGCGCCCGTGGTCAGGTAGGGGTGCTGGCCGGTGCCGTAGGGCGCGGGCGCCGAGCCGACGTTCCGGGCGCTGATGCTGACCTGCAGGCCGTGCCCGGCGTCGAGCTGGTAACTGGCCTCCAGCTCCACGCAGAACGGGTAGCCCTGGTGGCCGAGCAGCACATGCCGCAGGACGGCCTGCGCGTCGGTGTGCACCACGGCGGCCCAGCCCGCCCACCGGGTCAGCCCGTGGATCGCGTTCTGGTTGGCCGGCTCGGACAAGGCCAGCTGGTGCTGCACGCCGCCGGTGGTGTACCGGCCGCCGTCCACCCGGTTGGGCCACGGGCAGAGCAGCTGGCCGGCCCCGGCCGGCGGCAGCACGTCCGCCTCGTACTCAGTGATGACCGGCTGGCCACGGTGCCGGAGCAGGCGCAGTCCCGCGCCCAGCTCGGTGATCGTGGCCTGGTAGTCCCCGGCCGAGATGTCGTATTGCGCGCCGCTGAGCGGAACCTGGGCGCCGGTGAGCGAAACCATGATCAGCTTTCCTGCGTATTCGCGGGCCCAGACGTCCCGGGCCAGGACGGCACCGGCGGGCGGAAAACGAGCGAGTGCCGGCGGGGCTGCTTGGGGAGCGGGGGACCGTCAGCCCCGCCGGCACTTGAACCATAGCGGCCCGCGCCGCGGATAAGGGCGAAAGTCTTCAAGCCGGGCGATCGTGCAGACACCTGTAACCTCTTGCGACTTTGAGTTATCTTCCGGACACCCAGAGCATCCAGGACGGGGTGCCGATGGCCTGGGGTGAAGCGGTCCGGGGTAAGTGGCACGAGGGTATCCCACGGCCGCCACGGGCCGGCCGGGCGGCCTGGCCGGGAGGCCGTCAGCCAGCTAGTTTCATGCAACCCAGGCCGCCACCGCGTCGGGCCACCGCCACCGCTGACCCGGTGAGCTGGCCCGGCGTGCCTGGTCAGGCGGCTGCGCTTGTCGGCGGCCCGGCCAGGCGGGTTGAATGGCGTTTCCGGGGGATCATCACGTCCGGGGAAGGGCCATGGCGGACGAGGTCGGGTTCAGCGTGGGCGCGGTCGCCCGCCGGCTCGGTGTCGCGCCGTCCACGCTGCGCACCTGGAACCGGCGGTATGGCATCGGCGCGCAGGAGCTCAGCCCCGGCCGGCACCGGCGGTACACGGCCGGGGACATCACCCGGCTGGAGCACATGCAGCGGCTCATCCTGCGCGGCGCGGCCCCGGCCGACGCCGCCCAGGCCGCGCTGTCCAGTCGGCTGCCGCCGGTGCGGGCGCTAGTACCGGACCTCCCAGCGGCCCGCTCCGGGCCCGGGCACGGGGCAGGCGGCCAGCGGCTCGCGCTGCCCGGCGCCTCGCCCGCGGCCCGCGGCCTGGCCCGCGCCGCACTGGCCATGGACGACGCGCTAATGGACGAGATCATCCGGGCCGAACTGGCCCGGGACGGGGTGATCCCGACCTGGCAGGGGCTGCTTGTCCCGGTGCTGACCGGGATCGGCATCCGGTACGAGCAGACCGGCACCTGCGTTGAGGCCGAGCACCTGCTGTCCTCGGTGACGCTGGCCGCACTGGCCACCCTGCATCCGCATGCCGCGGGCTCAGCCGATGACCGCCCGGTGCTGCTC
This sequence comes from uncultured Actinomycetes bacterium, assembly GCA_963814645.1. Classification (GTDB taxonomy): domain Bacteria; phylum Actinomycetota; class Actinomycetes; order Streptosporangiales; family Streptosporangiaceae; genus RYN-230. The sequence continues at coordinate 673,154 of CAWFDX010000004.1, forward strand.
GCCTGCGCGGAGGCAGAGCAGCACAGCCTGCCGCTGTACGCGCTGGCCGCCGCGCTGGCCGAGTGCTCGGTGAGCGCCCGGATGCTGGGGGCCGCGCTACCTTACGTCTCGCTGGTCGCCGCGGTCCGGCGCACTGGGCCGGCCGCGGTGTTCCTGTGGTCGCAGGTCCCGGACACCGGGGATCCGGCCGCGCTGCCCGACCTGCGGCCCCGGCGGCCCGGGGCCCGGCTGCTGCTCGGCGGCCCAGGCTGGCCGAAGGACGGTCTGCCGGATGGCTGCCGCCTGATCGGCGACCTGCCGGACGCGGTCACCGAGGTGATGGCCTCCCTCGGCCGCGGCTGACCGGGACCGGGTGTCAGCGGGGCGGGGTTAGCCCACCGTTGCGGACTGCTTCGGCGGCCAGGACGCCGAACAGGTAGAAGTAGGCGGCCTCTTCGTCCTCGAACGTACGGACCTCGTGCCGGGCCCCGTCCGCCGCGCTGAACACCTCGAAACCCTCGTCGGTGCGGAGCAGGCACATGGCGCCGTCGGCCTCCTGCTCCAGCGCGTACGCGGAGCGTGGGATGGCGGCCAGATCGGCCAGCTCGGAGAAGATCGACCTGGTCTGCACCCGCTGCTTGCGGGCGGACCGGCGGCCGGACGGGGGCTGGGCACGGCGGGACGGGCCGGCCAGCGGGGTGCCCTCCAGGATGCCGTTCGGACCGGATGGATGGGCCTGCATCGTGGTGGCCGCGCCGTTCCACTGGCCGTTGCCATTGCCATTGCCGTTGACCGGGCCGTGCCCGTTCATCCCGGCCGCGCCGTGGCCGTTCCAGCTGCCCGGGGTGCCGTTCCCGGTCCAGTTGGCCGGCGGCCCGTAGCCGCTCACCGGCGGCTGCGGGCCGGTGCCCGGGCCGGTCCAGCCGCCAGGCGGCGGCGCGCCGTTCCCCGGGTAGCCGGCGGGCGGCTGAGCGCCGTTGCCGGTCCAGCCGGGGGGCGGCACCGGGGCGCCGTTTCCGGTCCAGTTCGGCGCGGGGTGCCCGCCGGTGCCGGTGCCGGTCCAGTTGGCCGGGGCGCCGGGGGCGCCGTTGCCGGTCCAGTTGGCGGGCGGGCCATAGCCGTTGACCGGAGGCTGCGGGCCGGTGTCCGGGCCATAGCCGTTCACTGGGGGCTGCGGGCCGGTGCCCGGGCCATAGCTGTTGACGGGGGGCTGCTGCGGGCCGGTGCCCGGGCCGGTCCAGCCATCCGGGCCGCCGGGCGGGCCATAACCGGCCTGGGCGGGGTGCCCGCCGGTGCCGTTGCCGGTCCACTGTGGTGGCGCGCCGTTCCCGGTCCAGGCACCCGCCGGGGCCAGGGCCGGCTCGGCCGGGTAACCCCGGCCGCGGGCGTCGGCCGGAGCCGGGGCGGCCGGCGGCGCGGCCGACCAGGGCTGCGCGCCGTAGGGGTAAGACGGCTGCGGTGGCGCGGCGGGCTCCGGCCGGGCGCGGGGCAGGCTCTTCTCCACCTTCTCCTCGTTCAGGCTGGTCACTTCGTCCCGGGGCGTGAGCAGCTCGAACACGCCCCGGTCCACCTGCCAGTAACCGAGCTCCCTGGCCCGCCGGGCATCCTTGCCCAGGTAGACGATGTGCAGTCGGTCGCCGAGGTCATCCAGCACCAGGCAGGCTTCGCCATGGAAGGTGCCAATTGGCCGGGACTCCCAGAGCACGTTGACCTCCGCCCTGATCACGCGCTTGCGCCAGTGCCCGGCAGCGGGCTCGAAGCCCAGTTCCTCCGGAGGCGGGCACGCGGCAAACAAGACGACATCGGATCCGGACGGTCCCACCCCTGCCTCGTAGGGGACCCCGCGGTACGTGGCCATCTGCCGGAAGCGCATGGCTCACAGCCCCTTGGACGGCCGGAGCCAGGCCTGCCCGTCATACCGGGCGATGAGCTCTTCGCCGCCGGGCACGATCCGGTGGATCTCCGCACCCACCGGGACCGGGATCGGCAGCGTGTAGAACTCAGGAATGGAGCTGGGCGGCGGCCCGGCCGGGCCATCCGCCGGCGGCGGCGCCAGTGACGCGTCCATGTCCAGGGCGCGCCAGCGCATGACGTAGATCTCCGCCAGTTCGGCGGTGAAGTCAGACCCGTCATAGCCAAGGTTCAGGACATCATAAAAATCGGCCGGGCTGCGGAGCGCGCAGTCCCTGGCCCGGTACACGTACCCGGCGATCACAGACCGCCGCCCGGTGAGATAAGGCTCCACCAGACGCGGCGGGATGACCTTCTGCATCTGGGTTCCGGGATCGATGATCCTGACCATGGGCTCAGCCTGAGTCACACGCTCCCCTCACGGTTAGCCTGCGGCGGTGTTCAAAAGAGTCTCACACGGGGATTTTCCCCTCAACTGCTTCGGCAGCAGTGCCCGCGTCATGCGGATGTAATTGACCGTAACCCGTCAGCCGGTGTGCTGGGGCAACGTCGCGGGCATTGGCCCGGGCCGCGCCGGGTGACCCGCGGCACACCCGGCCGCGCGCCCCGGTTCAGCGCGAACGTGCAGGATATGCGCGTGCCGCGAGTGCCCGCGCCCGGGACGGGCCAGGCGGCCGCGGCGCCGCGGGGCCGGGCCGGCCAGCCCGCTGCCCCGGCTAGGGTTGACAGGTGCGCAGCCTCAACGCGGCCGAGTCACAGTTCGCCGGCGATGACGGGGCCGCCGATCCGGCGGTGCTCGCCGCACTGACCGCATACGCGGCGGGCCAGGGCAGCGAGCACGCCGCGCTGAACGCCCTGGCCAGTACCCGGTTGCTGGTGCCGGTGGTGGCTGTGCTCACCGAAGAGGCCAGCGGGGACACTGAGGCTGCGGAGGCCAGTGAGACCGAGGCGGCCGGTGACGGCCCGGGCAGCGGGCTGCGGCGGGAGAAGAGCACCGAGATGGCCCTGCCCACCCTGATGGGGCGGGACGGCCGGGCCGCCGTCCTGGCGTTCACCAGCCTGGACGCGCTGACCAGGTGGCGGCCGGACGCGCGCCCGGTCGCGGTGCCCGCGGCCCGCGCCTGGCAGGCCGGGGCCGAGGAAGCCAGCGCCGTGGTCATCGACGTGGCCGGCCCGGTTCCGGTCACCGTGGAAGGAGCCCGGCTGGCCGCGCTCGCGGCAGGCCTGCCCGCGCCACTGCCGCACCAGGACCCGGACGTGCTGGCCGCGCTGCACGCCGCGCTGGGTAACGAACCGCTGATCGTGCAGGCCTCGCTGACCACCCCGGACCAGCAGGCGGGCTGGGAGTACGGGCCGCGGCCGGAGGACCTGCCCGACCTGGCCGCGCAGAGCCCCGCCGACATGGGCGCGCTCGGCCTGGACCTGCCCGGCCCAGGCAGCCCAGAGCAGAACGGCGGCGACCCGGACGCCGCCCCCCAGGACGGTGCCCCGGCCGCCAGCGCCGGCACTAGTGCCGACGGGGATAGCGCGGACAGCGGGGGAGCGGACACGGCCGATCTGGCGCTGCAGGTGACGCTGGCCGACGGGTGTGACCCGGCGGCGGCCACCGCGGCGGTGCGCCGGGTGGCCGAGGCCCTGCTCACCGCGACCGACGGACGGCTGCGCCGCGGCATGGAAGTATCTGTGGTGCCAGCGCGCGCCCGCTGACGCGCGGCTCGCCTACCCAGTTGGACGACATGACCTGCGGAGTCGCCGCGGGTGGGAGGATCAGGACATGGTGCGCTGGCTGACCGCGGGTGAGTCGCATGGCCGCGCGCTGGTCGCCATCTGCGAGGGGATCCCGGCCGGCGTCGAGGTCACCAGCGCGGACATCTCGGCCGCGCTGGCCCGGCGGCGGGCCGGGTACGGGCGCGGCGCGCGGATGAAGTTCGAGCAGGACGAGGTGGAGATCACCGGCGGCACCCGGCACGGCCGGACGCTGGGCAGCCCGGTGGCGATCCGGGTCGGCAACACCGAGTGGCCCAAGTGGGAAACCGTGATGTCACCCGACCCGGTGCCCGCCGAGGACTTGGCCGACCAGGCCCGCAACGCGCCACTGACCCGGCCCCGGCCGGGCCACGCCGACCTGGCCGGGATGCAGAAGTACGGGCATGACGACGCCCGGCCGGTGCTGGAACGGGCGAGCGCACGCGAGACAGCCGCCCGGGTCGCACTGGGCGAGGTCGCACGGCAGTACCTGGTACAGGCGTTCGGTATCGAGGTTCTCAGTCACGTGGTGGAGATCGGGGCGGTCGCCGCGCCGGCCGGCGCCCAGCCGGAGCCGGGCGACCGGGCGCGGGTCGATGCGGACTCGGTGCGCTGCGTGGACAGCAAGGCCAGCCTGGCCATGCAGGAGGAGATCGACGCGGCGCGCAGGGACGGTGACACGCTCGGCGGCGTGGTCGAGGTGCTCGGCTACGGCCTGCCGCCCGGGCTGGGCAGCCACGTGCACTGGGACCGGCGGCTGGACGGGCGGCTGGCCGGCGCGCTGATGAGCATCCAGGCCATCAAGGGCGTCGAGGTGGGCGACGGGTTCACCACGGCGCGGCGGCGCGGCTCGCAGGCGCACGACGAGATCGAGCCCACGGCCGGCGGCGTCCGGCGGCGAACCAACCGGGCCGGCGGGATCGAGGGCGGCATGAGCACCGGCGAGGTGCTCCGGGTGCGCGTGGCGATGAAGCCGATCTCCACCGTGCCGCGCGCGCTGGCCACCGTGGACGTGGCCACCGGCGAGCCGGCCAAGGCCATCAACCAGCGCAGCGACGTGACCGCGGTGCCTGCGGCCGGCGTGGTGGCCGAGGCGATGGTCGCGCTGGTGCTGGCCGACGCGGCGGCGGAGAAGTTCGGCGGCGACTCGGTCGCCGAGGCGCGCCGGAACCTGCGCGGCTACCTGGACACCCTGGTGATCACGTGAGCGGGCCAGGGCCAGGACCAGGGTCAGGGCCAGTGGCGATCATCATCGGGCCACCCGGCGCGGGCAAGTTGACGGTCGGCCCGCTGCTCGCGGCCCGGCTGGGCGTGCCGTTCACCGACGCGGACAGCGTCATCGAGGAGACGGCGGGCAAGCCGGTCAGCGACATCTTCGTGCAGGACGGCGAGGCCGCGTTCCGCGCCCTGGAGCAGGTCACCGCGGCCCGGCTGATCGGCGCCGAGCCAGGGGTGCTCGCGCTGGGTGGCGGCGCCCCGCTCGACCCGGCCACCCAGCAGCTCCTGGCCGGGCGGCGGGTCATCTACCTGGAGACCGGGTTCCGCACCGTGGTGCACCGGTCCGGCATGGGCGGACCGCACCCGCCGATCCCGGGCAACCCGCGCGGGCGGATGAAGCAGATGCTCGACGAGCGGCACCCGGTGTACGCGGAACTGGCCTGGCGCACGGTGGCCACCGACGACCGCGAGCCCGATGACCTGGCCGGGCTGCTGGCCGCCGAACTCGAAGCGCCGCAGACGTGACCGCCACCAGAATCCCGGTCCGCGGCGAGCACCCATACGACGTCGTGGTGGGCACCGGCGTGCTCGGCGAGCTGCCCGCGCTGGTCGGCCCGCAGGCGACGTCCGTCATGGTGATCGCACCCAAAGGGCTTGACGAGATCTCCTGGCCGGTCAGCCGGGCCCTGCAGGACGCCGGGTACCAGGTGCACACGGCCGAGGTGCCGGCCGGCGAGGCGGCCAAGGACATCAGCGTGGCGGCCGCGCTGTGGTCCCAGCTGGCGGCCGGCCGGATCACCCGGAGCGACTGCGTCGTCGGCGTCGGCGGCGGGGCCGCCACCGACCTGGCCGGGTTCGTCGCGGCGACCTGGCTGCGCGGGGTGCGGCTGGTGCTGGTGCCGACCACGCTGCTGGCCATGACCGACGCGGCGGTGGGCGGCAAGACCGCGGTGGACATCCCGGAGGGCAAGAACCTGGTCGGCGCGTTCCATCCGCCCGCCGGGGTGCTGGCCGACCTGGCCGTGCTGGAAACGCTGCCGCGGGCCGAGTACGTCAGCGGGCTGGCCGAGATCGTCAAGGCCGGGTTCATCGCCGACCCGGTCATCCTGGAGCTGATCGAGGCCGACCCGGCAGGCGCCCAGCTGCCGCACGGCCAGCACACCCGGGAGCTGGTGGAACGGGCGGTGCGGATGAAGGCCGACGTGGTCTCGGCCGACCTGCGCGAGTCTGGGCGCCGGGAGATCCTCAACTACGGGCACACCCTGGGCCACGCCATCGAGCGGGTCGAGGGCTACCAGCTGCGGCACGGCGAGGCGGTGGCCATCGGGATGGTCTACGCGGCCGAGGTGGCCCGGCTGATGGGCCGGCTGGACCAGGTGACGGTGGGGCGGCACCGCCGGGTGCTGCAGGCGGTCGGGCTGCCCACCGCCTACCGGCCGGGGCTGTGGCCGGAGCTGCGGGACGCGATGACGGTAGATAAGAAGGCGCGCGGCGCCCAGCTCCGGATGGTCCTGCTGGACGGCCTGGCCCAGCCGGCCGTGATCACCCCGCCGGAGCCGCTGCTGGACAGCGCCTACCGGGAGGTGTGCAGGCCATGAAGCAGGTGCTGGTGCTGAACGGGCCCAACCTAGCCCAGCTCGGGTCGCGCGAGCCGGACGTGTACGGCTCGCAGACGTTCGAGGATCTGGTCGAGACCTGCCGGCGGACCGGGCGGGCCCTGGACCTGCACGTCGAGGTCCGGCAGACGAACGACGAGGCCGAACTGATCAGCTGGGTGCACGAGGCCGCCTCGGCCCGGCTGCCGGTGGTGCTCAACCCGGCCGCATTCACGCATTACTCCTACGCGCTGCGCGACGCGCTGGCCATGCTGGCCGCGCCGCTGGTCGAGGTGCACCTGAGCAACCCGGCCATCCGGGAGCAGTTCCGCCACAACTCGGTGGTGTCCGGCGTGGCCACCGGCACGATCGCCGGGTTCGGTCTGATGTCCTACCAGCTGGCGCTGCAGGCCATCGCCGAGCTGGCCGCGGTCCAGGACGCGGCCGGCGAGGTCACGGTCTCGGACGGCTAGCCATGATCGTGCTGATCGGGTTCATGGGCGCGGGCAAGACCACCGTCGGGCATCTGCTCGCGGAGCGGCTCGGCCTGCCGTTCATGGACACCGACCTGGTCATCGAGCAGCGCACCGGGCGCAGCGTGCGGGACATCTTCGCCACCGACGGCGAGCCCGCGTTCCGTCAGCTGGAGCACACGGTGACCGCGGAACTGCTGGCCGGGCCGGACGCGGTGCTCGCGCTGGGCGGCGGGGCGGTGCTGCATCCGGAGACGCAGCGCGCGCTGGGCGGCCATCAGGTGGTGTACCTGAAGGTCGGCTACGACGAGTCGATGCTCCGGGTGGCGCACGACGAGTACCGGCCGCTGCTTCGCGCCCCCGACCTCGAAGGCATCTTCCAGCGCCGGCTGGCCAGCTACCACGCGGTGGCCACGCTGACCGTGGTCACCGACGGGCGGCGCCCGGAGGCGGTCTGCCTGGATGTGGTGGGCCGGCTGGCCGAGGTGCCGGGTGCCCCGGCTGGGACGGTCACGGTGCTGGTGTCCTGCACCGGCGGCACGTACAACGTGCACGTGGGGCCCGGGCTGGTGGCGGACGCGGACCGGCTGCTGCCCGCGCTGCCGCGGGCCAGGACGGCGGTGCTGCTGACCAGCGCGCCGGACCAGGAGACCGCGGCGGAGGTCAGCCGCGCGCTGCAGCGGCGCGGGCTGGCGGTCAGCCTGCTCAATGTGCCGGACGGGCAGCGGCATAAGAACCTGGCCACGGTGGCCCGGGTGGCCGAAGACCTGGCCGGCCTGGCGGTGCACAAGGACGACCTGGTCGTCGGGGTGGGTGGCGAGGTGCTGTGCGACATCGCCGGCTTCGTGGCCAGCACCTACAACCGGGGCATGCCGCTGGCCCTGTTCCCGACCACGCTGCTGGCCCAGGCCGACGCCGCGGTGGGCGGCAAGGCCTCGCTGAATCTGCCGCAGGGCCGCAACCTGGTCGGCACCGTGCACCAGCCGGTCGCGGTGGTGGCGGACGTGGCCGAGGCGGCCGGGCAGCCGGACCGGGAGTACCAGGCCGGCCTGGCCGAGATCGTCAAGCACGCGCTGATCAGCGGCGGGGACCTGGTCCCGCTGATCGAGGACCGGGCGGGCGAACTGATCAAGGGCGAGGTCGGTGCGCTGGCCGACGCGGTGACCCGCAGCGTCACGGTGAAGGCGGCCATCGTCAGCAGTGACGAGCGGGAGCGCGGCAGCCGGCTGCACTTGAACTACGGGCACACGTTCGGCCACGCCATCGAGCAGGTGCGCGGGCTGGAGCCGGCCGACGACGGGTCGGCGGTCGCGCTCGGCATGATGGCCGCCGCCTACCTGGCCCGGCGGCAGGGCCGGATCGGCAATGACCTGGTCGGCCTGCACCGGCGGCTGCTGGCCGCCATGCAGCTGCCGGTCAGCGGCCAGTTCGGCCTGGCTGGGCTGCAAGAGGCGTGGCTGCGGGACAAGAAGTACCAGGACGGCCCGCGCTTCGTGGTGCTGAACGGGCTCGGCCGCCCGGAGGCGGGCGTGCCCGCCGGCGAGGACAGCCTGGCCGCGGTGCTGGCCGACCTGGCCGCTAGTCCCTGAGCCGGGCGTCAGTCCTTGATCTGGATCCAGGTCTTGCCCGGGACCTGGCGGGCGGCCTGGAACGCGGCCGCCGCGTCGGCCAGCGGGTAGCACGCGCTCAGCACCCGGGAGGGCGTCACCTGGCCGGCCAGGGCCAGGGTGGCCGCGAAGTCGTCCGGGTGGTCGTAGATCAGTGAGCCGCGCAAGGTGAGCTGGCGCTGCACCACCGTCCTGGTGACCAGGCTGGCCGGCTGGCTGTTCTGCCCGATGAGCAGCAGCACGCCGCCGCGCCCGGCCCGGTTGACCGCCTCGCCCAGCGCCGCGGGCACGCCGGACGTCTCGAAGACGGCATCGAAGCCGCCCGCGGTCTCGCCGGCCAGCTGTGCGCCCAGGTCTGCGGCCAGCGACCGGCGCCCCGGGTGTGGTTCCAGCACCTGCGGCACGATGCCCTCGTGCACCAGGGCCAGGCAGAGCAGGCTGCCCTGCGAGCCCGCCCCGATGACCAGGCACCGGCGGCCCGGCCGTACCCCGGAGCGCCGGATGGCCGCCCGGGCCACGGTGAACGGCTCGGCGCAGACCGCGTCCGCGTCGGTCCACCCGGCCGGCACCGGCCAGGCGAACTCGGCCGGTACCGCGATCCGCTCGGCCAGCACGCCCGGTGCGTTGAAGCCGATGCTGACCCGGTGCGGGCAGGCCGAGCTGCGCCCGGACCGGCAGGCCGGGCAGCTCAGGCACGCGAAGTTGGGCTCGATGATCACTCGCTGGCCGATCCGGCCGGCGTCCGCGCCGGGGCCGGCGCCGACGATCTCTCCGGTGGATTCGTGCCCGGGCACCCAGGGCAGCGTGGGCGGCGGCCGGTGCCCGCCCAGCAGGGCCAGGTCTGACCCGCAGATCCCGACCCCGCGCACCTGGACGACGACCTGGCCGGAACCCGGCTGCGGCTCCGGCCAGTCGTCCACGACGCGCAGTGGCCCTGGGAACTCTTCCAGGACAACGGCTCGCACTATATTTCACTCCGTGAGGTTGCCGGGCTGTGCCTGATCAGGGGTGCCTGATCAGGGGTGCCTGATCAGGGGTGCCTGATCAGGGGATGTAGGCGTACTTGGCGAAGCTCGGCTCGCTGACGTTGCTCTTGGTCAGCAGCACGTCGGGCAGCTGCACGGATGCCTGGATGGCGCTGGACTTGCCGGTCAGCTTGTCGTAGGCGAACTGGGCGGCGTCCGCGCCCTCGGTCCCGGCCTGCTGCGCGACCAGCGCGCTGACCTGGCCCTTCTTCAGCAGGGCGACCTCGGTGGGGCTGGCGTCGAAGCCGACCACGAGCACCTTGCCGGTCATCCCGTCGGCGGCCAGCGCGGCCGCGGCGCCCTCCGCATTCGGCTCCGCGGCGCCGAAGATGGCCTTGATGCCCGGGTGCGCGGCCAGGATGGACCGCACCACGGTCTGGCTGGAGGTGACCGGCTGCGCGGTGTACTGCAGGGTGACCACCTTGATGCCCGGGTAGCTGGCCTTCAGTGCGTTCTCCAGGCCCTGCACCCGGTCCACCTGGGTGGTTGCGGTGGGGGACAGGCTGAGCACCGCGATCTGCCCCTTGCCGTGCAGCTGCTGGCCGAGGTAGGCCGCCGCGACCTTGCCGCCCTGGATGTTGTCCGTGCTGATCTGGCTGGTCAGCTTGGCCGGGTTGGCCAGCGCCGTGTCCACCGTGATGACCGGGATCCCGGCGTTCAGGCAGGTGTCGATGGCCGGCGCCATCGCCTTCGGGTCGGTGGGGGAGACCACCAGCGCGCTCGGGTGGCGGCTGCACATCGCGTCCACCACCGGGGTCTGCGCGCTCGGCGCGAAGTCCGGCGAGCCCTGGTAGAGCACGGTCATGCCGAGCTTCTTAGCCTCGGTGCGCATGCCGGCCACCAGCGTGTCGTAGAAGGACACCCCGGTCGCGCCGGGCACGTAGGCGATGGTGAAGTGCTTGCCCGAGTTGGCGGCCGGCGAACTGCCGGACGAGCTGGCGCCGCCCGACGAGCAGGCGGCCAGGGCCAGGGCGAGCCCGGCGATGGGGGCCAGGGCCAGCGCCCGTGGCCGGGGACGGCTTGGTCTGTATCGGGACACGTTTCCTCCTGGGGGTGCGAGGGAATCGGTGGCTAGCTGCGCTGCCGCCGGCCGCGCAGCTGGTCGATGTAGACAGCGAGGATGAGCACGGCCCCGACCAGGACTTCCTGCCAGAACGGCGGGACGTTGACCAGGACGAGACCGGTGAGCAGGACCGCGATGATGCCGGTCCCGATGACCGTGCCGGCGATGGTGCCGCGCCCGCCGAACAGGCTGGCCCCGCCGATGACCACGGCGGCGATGGCGTTCAGGTTGTCGGTGGCCCCCGAGTCCGGTGAGCCCGCGCCGAGCCGCGCCATGACCAGGATCCCGGCCACGCCGGCCAGCGCGCCGGCCAGCAGGTAGACCTTGAACAGGTGCCGCCGGTCGTTGATGCCGGCCCGGACGACCGCCTCCCGGCTGTCCCCGATGCTCAGCGTGTACGCGCCGAACCGGGTCCTGGCCAGCACCAGCCCGTACCAGATGGTGATCACCGCGGTCACCGCGACCGGGACCGGGACCCAGCCGCCCAGGTTGGTATTGCCCACGGTGGTCACCGAAGCCGGGATGTTCGAGATCTCCTGGCCGTTGTTCAGCAGGTAACCGAGCCCAGTGGCGATGCCCAGGGTGCCCAGCGTGACGACGAACGGGGGCACCGCGGCCCGGGTGACCAGCAGCCCGTTGAGCGCGCCGAACGCCGCGCCGACGATCAGCGTGGCCAGGAAGCCGACGGTCAGCGCGAGCGGGGCCGCGCCGGTGGCGGTGGCGAACCAGTGCGCCATCACCCACGCCCCGGCCGTGCCGGAGCAGCCCAGCACGGCGCCGACCGACAGGTCGATGCCGCCGGAGCAGATCACGAACGTCTCACCGACCGCGAGCAGCAGCACCTCGGTCGCGGTGCTGGACGTGTTCAGCCAGTTGGCCCGGGTCAGGAAGTACGGCGACTGGATGGCGAACACCGCGCAGATGGCCAGCAGTACGCCGCCGATCCACAGGTCGCGGGCGACGGAGGGCACCCGGTGCAGGTAGCGGAGCGCGGCGGCGGCGGGCGGCACCCGTTCCGGTGCCGGGCCGGCTTGGTCGCGGTCATGGTCAGCTCACCTCCGCATCGGCTGCATCGGATCCGGCCGGATCCGGCGCACCGTCCCCGGGTTTGGCCCCGGTGATGTAGCCGACCAGGTTCTCCGCGTTCAGCTCGCCGCCGGCCAGCGTGGCGGCCAGCGCGCCGAGCCGGAGCACCACCACCCGGTCGCACACGGCCAGCACGTCCGGCATCTGGTGGCTGACGAAGATGACCGCGATGCCGTCCTGCTTGACCCGCCGGATCAGCTCGAGCACCTGGTGCTGCTGCTCCACGCCGAGTGCGCTGGTCGGCTCGTCCAGCAGCAGGATCCGGCTGGTCCAGGCGCAGGCCCGGGCGATGGCCAGCGCCTGGCGCTGGCCGCCGGACAGGTCCTGGGCGGCGGCGTGCACGTCGGGGATCCGGGTGTGCAGCCGGGCCAGTTCGCTGGCCGTGTGCGCGGACATCTGCCTGGTGTCCAGCCAGCCGATACGCCGGGCCAGCCAGCCCCGGGAGATGACCTCCCGGCCGAGGAAGAAGTTGGCTACCACGTCCCGCTGTGCGGCCAGCGCCAGGTCCTGGTAGACGGTGGCGATGCCGGCCTGCTGCGCCGCGGACGGGCTGGCGAACTGGACCGGCTGGCCGTCGATGAGGATGTCGCCGCCGGACGGCGTGATCGCCCCGGCCAGGATCTTCAGCAGCGTCAACTTGCCCGCGCCGTTGTCACCCACGATGCCGAGCACCTCGCCCGCATTCACCTGCAGGCTGACGCCGCGCAGCGCCTCGACCCCCCGGTAATGCTTGCTGAGATCCCGAACCGCAAGCCGAGCAGGCATCGGCAGTGCCCTTTCTGGGTTAGTGGGCCGTCTGCTGGCCGGGCGACGCGGGCTCCTGCCCGGGCGGCGCCGGCGGCGGGCCGGGCGGCGTGGCCAGGGCCAGCACGCGGTCGGCCGCGGCGCGGGCCCGGGCCGCGAACTGCGGGCCGGTCAGCTCCTGGCGCAGCCGCAGGGACGGGGCTTCCACGCCCACCGGGATGGTGCCGGGCAGCGCGCCGAGCAGCCCGGTCAGCGGCAGTTCGCCCTCGCCCGGCAGCAGCCGCCGGGCGCGGGCCTCCAGGGCCAGGTCGCCGCCGGAGACCGGCTGACCGCGGGGCAGCGCGCGCGGCGGCGGCAGCCCGGTGCGCGGCTCGCGCGGCGCGTCGCACAGCTGCACGTAGCTGAGCAGGGCCGGGTCGGCGCCGGCCAGATCGGCCAGGCTGACCCCGCACCGCTGCACGTGCAGTGCATCCACCAGCACCCGCCCGTCGGCGGAGCGGGCCGCGATGTTCAGCGCGGCCGCCAGCGTGTGCACCGGCTTGTACGACATGAACTCGATCACCGGCCGGACGCCGTACGGCAGCGCGAGCTGAGTCAGCTCGGCGAACCGGTCGGCCAGCCGGGTCAGGCCGCGATCATCGCTGATCGCGTTCAGATAGCGGGCACCTAGCTGGGCCGCGGTGGCTAACACCGGTTCCCAGTCGCCGCGGCTGCTGTCCAGCCGGATGGCCTCGGCGCCCAGCACCCGGAGGCCGGTGTCGTCCAGCCGCCGGAGCGTATCGGCCAGCATCGGCGACCCCGGGCTGACCGGCCAGGGCTGCTCCCCGTCGGTGGCGGGGGAGACGCGCAGGCTCACACTGTCGAACCCGGCTGCCGCGGCCAGGCTGACCAGATCCGGCGGCGCCACATCGAGCAGCGTCAGGTGGTCGAGAGCGACCTCGCGGCGGCCGGTCATCGGCTGGCGTGGCCCGGGACTGAGGGCGGGATGAGGAACATCGTCGTACCTCTGGGGGAGTATGTACGAACTGGTTAGTTCGTTAGTGTGGCAGTCGTCACATGCGTTGTAAAGGGCGTGCTACAAGTCATATGTGCGTACTGCGGACATGCGGGTCCGCCGCCCGGCGCACGGGCCGGACCGAGGGGAGTCCCATGGTGACCACGCCGACCACGGCGGGCGTGCCCGAGCGCAGCCCAGGGCCGCGCCGCGATCCCGGCCAGCACGGGGAGCCCGACCGGCGCCGGGATCCGGAGCGCACCCGCCGGGAGATCCTCGACGTCGCGACCAGCGAGTTCGCGCAGATGGGCTACGCCGGGGCCCGGGTGGACGAGATCGCCGCGCAGACCCGGACCACCAAGCGGATGATCTACTACTACTTCGGCGGCAAGGAGAAGCTGTACATCGCGGTGCTGGAGCGGGCCTACGCCCAGGCCCGGGCGGCCGAGCAGGAGGTCAACGTGGACCACCTGGACCCGGTCACCGCGATCCGGCAGCTGGCCGAGCTGACCTTCGACCACCACGAGTCGCATCCCGACTTCATCCGGCTGGTCAGCATCGAGAACGTGCACCAGGCCCAGTTCATGGCCAAGTCGCCCGCGCTGGCCAAGCTGAACACCACGGCGGTCACGATGACCGGCCGGATCCTGGACAAGGGCTACGCCGAGGGCGTGTTCCGCCGCCAGGCCGACCCGCTCGACGTGCACCTGATCATCAGCTCGTTCTGTTTCTTCCGCGCGGCCAACCGGTACACCTGGCGGTCTCTCTTCGACAGCGACCCGCTGGACAGCGCGCTCCGCGACCGGTACCGGCAGATGGTGGGCGATCTTGTCGTGAGCTACCTCACCGGTTGACCGGTGCCGCACGTCACCGCGCTAGGCTCGAGACACTTTTACCGAACGCCATTCGGTGGTGGCCGCCGCAGGAAGGTTCCCGGAGTATGCGCATCGGAATGCACCTCAACTACGCCGGCGGCTTCGCCGAGACCGTGACGGAACTGGCTGACTACGAGAAGGCCGGGCTGGACATCGTGTCGGTGCCCGAGGCGTACAGCTTCGACGCGGTCAGCCAGCTGGGTTTCATCGCGGCCCGGACCGAGCGGCTGGAGATCGCGTCCGGGATCTTCCAGCTGTACTCGCGGACCCCGGCGCTCACCGCGATGACCGCGGCCGGCCTGGACTACGTGTCCGGCGGCCGGTTCACCCTGGGCATCGGGGCGTCCGGGCCGCAGGTGATCGAGGGCTGGCACGGCGTGCCCTACGACGCCCCGGTCGGCCGGACCCGGGAGCTGATCGAGATCTGCCGCATGGTGTGGCGGCGCGAGCGGCTGGAATACCGCGGGAAGCACTACACGATCCCGCTGCCGCCGGATCAGGGCACCGGCCTGGGCAAGCCGCTCAAGCTGATCAACCACCCGGTGCGCGAGCGGATCCCGGTCATGGTGGCCGCGCTCGGGCCGAAGAACGTGGCGCTGGCCGCCGAGCTGGCCGAGGGCTGGCAGCCGATCTTCTACTACCCGGAGAAGGCCGCCGTCGCCTGGGCCGAGCCGCTGGCCGCGGGCCGGGCCAGGCGGGACCCCTCGCTCGGCCCGCTGGACGTGATGGCGGCCGCCCCGCTGGCCATCGGTGACGACGTGTCCGGCTACCTGGACCTGGCCCGGCCGTTCTTCGCGCTGTACATCGGCGGCATGGGGCCGCACCGGGACAAGGGCCACAACTTCTACTACGAGCTCGCGGTGCGGTTCGGCTACGCCGACGCGGCGGCGAAGATCCAGGACGCCTACCTGGCCGGCCGCAAGGACGAGGCGGCCGGGCTGGTGCCCGCCGAACTGCTCGAAGGCACCGCGCTGATCGGCCCGGCCAGCCTGGTCGCCGAGCGGGTCGCGGCGATGAAGGAGGCCGGGGTCAGCACGCTCAACGTCACCCCGCTGGCCGCCACGCACGCCGACCGGGTCCGCCTCATCGAGCAGATCCGCGACCTAACCGCCTAACCCCGCCACCCAGCCGAGCCCCTGGGTCCCGCCAGTCACATTGATCACGGTCGGCGACTTCTTTTCACGTGAGAGGCGCGGGCTGGCGGGCGTTTTGCCCGGTTTGTCCGCACCATTCGCGTGAAAAGTGGGGGTACGGATTGGGCCGTCCGGTCAGTGCGGGAGCTTGCCGGTGCCGCCCAGCTTGAACGCGATGATCAGCACGTGCCCCTTGACCGAGCTCAGCACGCTGGCTGCGGTGATGAGGTAGTCGCCGTCGATGGTGACCGGCGTGTTGGTCCGGAACGGCAGCCGGATGGTGCGCAGCACGGCACCGGTGCCCGCGTCGAACGCGTACAGGTCGCCGTGGAATGTCGTGGTGAACACGACGTCGTTGGTCACCGCCGCGGCCCCGTAGGGCGACGACGGGAGCTTGTCATCCCATTCCACCTTCCCGGTGTCCTGGTTGACCGCGACCATCTCGCCGGTGCCCTTGTTAATGGCCTGCTCGAAGACGGCGCCCGGCTCGTCGTAGCCCTTCGCTTTGGTCATCAGCACCGGCAGGTTGTTGACCGCGGCGAACGTGGTCGTGCCGTTGCTGGCCAGCTGGGACTCGATGCCGCCGAACGGGCCGGGCTCCAGGCAGAACCTGGCCGGCAGGTTGATGTGCGACGTGGGTGTGTCGTTCTCGAGGCGCAGCCCGTCGCTGTCATGCCCGCTGTGCTGGCCCACCGGCAGCCGCCAGAGCAGCTTGCCGGTCTGCGCGTTCAGCTCGATCAGGATGCCGGCCTTGCCGCCGTCCACCACCACGGGCTGGCCGTGCGCGGTAGTCAGCACCGGCGAGTCCTCTAGGTCCCAGTCGTACAGATCATGCGGGGTGAGCTGGTAGTACCAGAGCAGCTTGCCCTGCGGGCTCAGCTTGACCACCGAATCCGTGTACAGGTCCGGGCCGGGCCGGCTGGTGGCCCACGGATACTGGGGCGGGTAGGTGATCGGGCCAGGGTTGGCGATGCCGAGGTAGATGTTGCCCTGGGCGTCGAACGTTGGCGGATCCCACAGCCCGCCGCCGGAGTTGAGGGCCGGCTTGCCCCACAGGTCCTGCACCTCGTCCCAGCTCCACTCCGGCGCGCCGGTCTGCGCGTTCAGCGCCCACAGGATGCCCTTGGCGTTGCCGAGATACTCGCCCACGGTCGGGTTGACCGGCACGGTGGACACGTACACGGTGCCGTCGCGGTAGCCGGGGGCCATGTCGATGCCCTCGTGGTCGTTGGCGGTCAGTGTCCGGGTCCACAGCTGCCGGCCGGTGGCCGCGTCCAGCGCCACGGCGGCGTGGCTGGTGGCCGCGTACACGACGCCGTTGGCCACGTTGACGCCGTCCGGGCCGCCGTTCGGCGAGTTGTAGTCGTGCGTCCAGAGCAGCTTGCCGGTGGCCAGCTGGATGGCCATCACGTTCGATTCCATGTCCTGGGCGTACACCACGCCGTTGACCACGACCGGGGTGGTCGCGTAGGACAGCGCGTGGATCGGGAGGGTCCAGGCCACCCCCAGCTTCGACACGTTGCTGCTGGTGATCGCGCTGGCCACGTCCCGGGTGTTCTGCAGGTTGCCGCCGGGCAGCGTCCAGGAGGCGGCGGCCGCCGCCTTGACCGGCGGGGGCGCGCTGCCGGTCCCGGCCGGGGTTGTGGTACCTGTGACGGCGTGCTGGCCGAAACACGGCGGCGCAGCCGAACTGCTGCTGGTGCCGCTGCTGCTGCAGGCCGCGGCCAGGCTGGCCAGTACGGCCAGGGACACCCCGGCTGCCGCGTATCCTGCCCTGCTCATGGCTGCCTCCTGGTCCGCGAGCCCGCCGGGCCCGGCTGGCCAGGCACTGGCGTTCAAAAATGGATATCAGAATGATAAGCGCGTGGTATCGTGAGAGTCAATCGAGAGTGGGAGGCGTCCGGAGATGGATTCGTTCACCGGGAAGCTCGCCGTGGTGACCGGAGGGGGCTCCGGCATGGGGCGCGAGCTGGTCCGCCAGCTGGCCGCGCAGGGATGCTCGGTCGCGGCTTGCGATATCCACGCGGAATCGGTTTCGGAGACCGCGGCGCTGGCCCGGGCGGCTGCCGACGAGCGCGTGCTGGTCACCAGCCACGCCTGCGACGTGGCCGACGAGGCGCAGGTGCTGCGGTTCCGCGACGACCTGGTCACAGCGCACGAGACCGATCACGTCGATCTGGTGTTCAGCAACGCCGGTATCGGCGGCGCGGGCAGTTTCGTCTGCGACAAGCGGGCCGACTGGGAGCGGACGTTCGCCATCGACTTCTGGGGCACGTACTACTGCGCCCGTGCGTTCCTGCCGCTGCTGATCGCGAGCGGCGACGGGATCCTGGTCAATACCAGCAGCGTGAACGGGTTCTGGGCGACGCTCGGCCCGAGCATGCCGAACACCGCGTACAGCACGGCCAAGTTCGCTGTGAAGGGGTTCACCGAGGCGCTCATCGAGGACCTGCGGACCAACGCGCCCCAGGTCACGGTGGCCGTGGTCATGCCCGGGCATGTGGGCACGGACATCATCAAGAACAGCCGCCGCATCCTCGGTTACGCCGGCCCGGAGCAGATGAGCGAGGCCGAGCTGGAGGAGGCGCGGCCCGCTCTGGCCCGGCTCGGCCTGGCGGGCGAGGACGCGACACTCGACGAGCTGCGCGAAATCGTGGTCAAGCTGGAAAACCAGTTCAAGGACAGCGCGCCGCTCAGCGCGGCCGCGGCGGCAACGATCATCCTGGACGGGGTGCGGGCCGGGAATTGGCGGATCCTGGTCGGCGACGACGCCATCGGGGTGGACCGGGCGGTCCGCGCCCGGCCCGAGGACGCCTACGACTACGCCGCGCTGGCCGCGGCCGCGGCCGAGACGCGGGCGGCCGAGGCGCAGTAGCCGTCACTCCTCGCGGGCGCCGCGCTCTTTCAGCCAGGTGACCAGCGCGGACCGCATCGTGTCCGGCTCGCCAGCCACCTGAACCGGCAGGCTGTCCGAGTAATCGGGCGTGGCGTCGATGCTCGCGCCCCGGTCGAGCAGGTACTCGGCCATCCGCCGCTGGCCGCCGTGGCAGGCCTGCCAGAACGCCTCGTCCAGGTCCTCCTGGCTGGGCGCGGGCTCGGTGCTGAGGAGCTCATCTGCCCGGGCCTGGTCGCCGAGCGCGGCCGCCTGCCACAGGCCGCCGATCTGGGCGCCCCGGGCGACCAGCAGCCGGGCCACCTGCCAGCAGCCGTAGGCCACCGCGTTGACCAGCGGCGGCCCGGCGATTGGCCCAGAGCTGTGCGCTTCGATGTCCGCCCCGCCGTCGATCAGCGCGGCGGCCACGGCCACGTCGTCGCTGCTCGCCGCCCAGTGCAGCGGGGTCTCTGGCGCGGAGTCGTCCGGGTTCGGGGGGCCGGGCGGGCCCCCGTTCGGGTCCGCGCCCGCGTCGATGAGCAGCCGGGCGATCTCCGGGCCGCGCGGGAAGTAGCCCGGCCAGTCCGTCACCATGTGCAGCGGGGTCCGGCTGCCCTTCTGGTCGCCGATCCGCCACCTGGGCAGGTCCGGGTGCTCATCGATGAGCCGCCGGATCGTGCCAACGTCACCACCGCGGATCGCAAACAGCAACTCGATCGCGGCCTGGTCGCTGCTCGGGATCAGGCCATCCGTGGATCCGTCAGTCATGCCGCGCCCCCTTTGCTCAGCCTGATCCTGGCACCGGGCTACGACATTGTGAGCACGGCTTTGCCGGTGACCTGGCCGGCTTCCAGCGCGCGGTGCGCGTCAGCCGCGTCGGCCAGCGGGAACGTCGCGCCGACCACGACGCGCAGCTCACCCGCGTCGAAATGGGTGGCGGCCTGATCCAGGATGCGGCGCTGCCGCTCGCGCTGCTCCGGCCAGCCGAGCACCGACGGGGCCGGCATCCAGGTGAAGGAGACGCGGAGGTTCCGCTGCTGCATGTCGGTGACGGCCTCATCTTCCCACTGGCTCTCCACGTTGGACACCAGGTCGCCATACGGGCGGGTCAGCGAGAAGCAGGCGGTGAACGTCTTCCCGCCGACCGTGTCGTGCACCACGTCGGCGCCGTCCATGCCGGTCCAGTCCCGGAGCCTGGCGCCGACGTCCTCGTGCCGGTAGTCGATGCACAGTTCCGCGCCGAGCGAGCGGGCCAGGTCGGTCTTGACGCCGGGAGTGACCGTGGTGGCCACCCGCGCCCCGGCCAGCCGGGCTATCTGCACCGACATGTGGCCGACACCGCCCGCACCCGCCTGGACCAGCACGTGCTGCCCTTCGGTGACCCGGGCCCGCTCCCGCTGCGCCTCCCAGGCGGTGATCGTGACCAGCGGCGCGGCGGCGGCATCCACGAACGACATCCGGTCCGGCTTGCGGGCCAGGTACCGCTCGGCCACGACCTTGACTTCCTGATACGTGCCTGGTGCCGGCCCGAAGCCGCCGTCGCAGAAGTACACCGCGTCGCCGGGCCGGAACCGCGTCACCGCGGCCCCGATGTCTTCCACCACCCCGGCGCCGTCCCAGCCGAGGACGGCGGGCAGCGTGCCGCCGATCGTCCCGCTCGTGCGGAGCTTGTAGTCGACGGGGTTGATCCCGGCCGCGTGCAGCCGCACCTTGACGTCGTGCTCGCCGGTGATCTCCGGTTCCGGCACCTCGGCCAGCTTGAGCACGTCCGGGCCGCCAACCGCCGTCATCAGAACCGCACGCATCAGCCGCGCCCCCGATCTCGCCTGCACTGGTTGCCTTCAGTCTCTAGCACGCGCGGCTGGGCGCGCAGCCCGGAGACGAGCTGCCACTGCCGGGATGACGAGTCCTGAACTCAAGGCCGCTGTCCGGCCCACAGATAGCCAGCCAGGCCTAGTCCGGTGAGGGCGGCCACGACCCGCAGCGCCTGCCCGGGTACCCGTCTGGCCACGGCCGGCCCGATCACGCTGCCGATCAGGAAACCGCCGGCCAGCGGGGCGGCGGCCGTCCAGTCGATCGGCCAGAAAGCGATGAACAGGATGCAGCAGGTCACGTCGGCCACGCCGAGCAGCATGTTCTTCAGCGCGTTGGACTGGGGGAGCGGCTGGAGGAGAGTGATCATGAGCAGGGCGAGGATCATCACCCCGGCCCCGGCGCCCCAGTAACCGTCGTACGCGGCCGTGGCGATCAGGCCGCCGGGCAGCAGGAACCGGCCGCGCTGGCCGTTCCGCCGGGCCAGCCAGGCGGAGATCGCCGGCTGAACCAGCAGGATGATCGCCGCCGCGGCCAGCAGAAACGGCACCACCTGGTCGAACACGCGCTCCGGGGTGACGAGCAGCAGCGCGGCGCCAGCCGCGCTGCCGGCCACCACGAGCGGGGCCCAGCGCAGCAACTGGCGGCCCTGCCCGCGCAACTCGGGCCGGGAACCCAGCGCCGAGCCGGGCCAGGCGGCCACGAACGCGACCGCGTTGGTGATGTTGGCGGGCAGCGGCGGCAGCCCGGCGGCCAGCAGCGCCGGGTAGGAGATCAGTGAGGCGGTGCCGCCGGCCGACCCGACGATCCCGGCCAACAGCCCCGCCCCGAGCAGCAGCGCCACCCGGGCCGGGCTGGTCACGGCAGCTCAGCCAGTGCGCTGGCTGCTGGTGCTGGCGAAGTGCTGCTGGCCCAGCACGCCGAGCAGTTGCAGCTTGTCGTAGGCCTCGGAGCGCGGCGGAGCGGTGAGGACCAGCAGCGCCTGGGACTGGTCCTCGGTGAACAGGACCTGGCAATCAACCTCGATCGCGCCGAGTTCGGGGTGGATAAGTGTCTTGTGGTCCGCGAAGCGTTTCCCGACCTCGTGCTGGCCCCACAGCGCGGCGAACTCCGGGCTCGCCGCCTGCAGCGCCCGGACCAGCTCGCCCGCCTGCGACTTCGGGCCCATCGACCCGGAGGCGGCGCGCAAGTTGGCCACCTGGGCGCGGCTCTGCCGGTCGCGGTCCTCCTCGGGGTAGCGCAACCGCTCCCGGGGGTCGGTGAACCAGCGGTAGATCTCGCTACGGGCCAGCCCGGTGTAGCTGGACTTGTCGCCGAACAGGGCCTCGGCCAGCCGGTTCTGCACCAGCGTCTCGCCCAGGTTGGACAGGATGAGCGCCGGGGTGTCGTCGAGCCGGTCCAGCACCCGCAGCAGGGCCGGCGCGACGTGCGTCGCGGCCGACACCGCGGTGGGCGCGTTGTGCCCGGCCACCTGGAACAGGTAGTCGCGTTCCGCCCGGCTCAGCCGCAGCGCCCGGGCCAGCGACGCGAGCATCTGCTCGCTCGGCTGCGGGCCGCGCTGCTGTTCCAGCCGGGTGTAGTAGTCCGTCGACATCACGGCCAGGGCGGCGACCTCTTCCCGCCGCAGGCCCTGGGTCCGTCGGCGCACCCCCGCGGGCAGCCCGACGTCCCCGGGGTGCAGCGCCTCGCGGCGGCGGCGTAGGAAGTCGGCCAGTGCTACGCGGTCCATCCTCCGAGTATCCGGCACCCGCCATGAGCTAACCAGGGATCGCCGATCCCCCGACGAGCGCTCTCTGCCCCGGCCGGGCCCGGCCGGCCACTGTCGAGAGCATGAACATTTCCGGGAACACCATCTTCATCCCCGGCTCGACCAGCGGCATCGGGCTCGCGCTCGCCGTCGCGCTGCAGGCCAGGGGCAACACCGTGATCGTCGGCGGCCGGCGCACTGAGCTGCTCGAACAGATCGCCGCCGAGCACCCCGGCCTCGACACCGTGCAGCTCGACACGGCCGACCCGGCCAGCATCGACGCCGCGGCCAAGGAGGTGCTGGCCCGGTATCCCGACCTCAACGTGCTCGTGGCCATGGCCGGCATCATGCGGATCGAGGACTGGCGCCAGCCGGAGTCCTTCCTGGCCTCGGCCGAGTCCGTGGTGACGACCAACGTGCTCGGCCCGATCCGGCTCATCGCCGCGTTCATCGAGCAGCTCCAGGCGCAGCCACAGGCGGCGATCATCACCGTGTCCTCTGGCCTGGCCTTCACACCGCTCCGGGTGACACCGAGCTACAACGCGTCGAAGGCCGCGATCCACATGCTCAGCGAGTCGATCCGGCTGCAGCTGGCCGACACCAGCGTGCAGGTCATCGAGCTCGAACCGCCGTCGGTCCGCACCGCCCTGCTGCCCGGGCAGGAGAGCAGCGAGTTCGCGATGCCGCTGGACGAGTTCGTGACGGAGGCCGTCGCCCTGCTCGAAGCGCAGCCGGACGCCAAGGAGATCCAGGTCGAGCGGGTCAAGTTCCTGCGCTACGGCGAGGCCCGCGGCGACTACGAGCACGTCGTCGACACACTGAACGTGGCCGACCCGCACGGCAACTGACCGACCGCAATTACGGTGACCGGTTACTGATTCTCGGCGTAGGCCTGGCGCAGGGCGCGGGTGACTTCTTCATCCACGTCCTGGGGGCGTGACGAGGGCCACTTTGGTTCGCATGTCGTTGCTGCGGGCCGGGTCGGCCGGCTGGAACCGCTGGCTGCCGGGCGGGGTGCCGATGCGCAGGCCGAGGTCGATGCGGGTCTTGGTGGCTGGCTTGATGACCGCGAACTTGCGACAGGTGGTCTGCAGCGTGACGAAGCCCTTGCGGGCCTGCACGGCCACCTCGCCGGTCAAGCTCCCCGCCACCTGGAGCAGCCGTTGCGGGTAGCCGTCGACGCCCTGGCTCTTAAGCCAGCTGCGCAGGGCGGCCTCGTCGTGGGGGGCCTGCTGGGCGATGCGGTCACGCCACTCTAGGACGCCCGCGCCGGTGCGACGCTCCAGCAGTTCGGCGTGCTGCTGCAACATCTCCCGCCAGTCCTGCCTAGGAGGCATGTCTTCATCATGGCCCAGGCGCCCAGCAAGTTCATCAGACTGGGTCTAGCACGTGTGTGGCTGGTGGGGTTAGACGGATTTCTGGTAGGCGCGGAAGGTGAGGACGGACAGGGCGGTGACGGCTAGGGCCAGGGCCAGCAGGCCGCCGCCCTGGGCCAGCATCCGGCCCCAGTCCGGGCTGGCGCTCATCGCCGCCCGGCCGGCTTCCAGCGCCCAGTTGACCGGATTGCAGTCGGCCACGATCCGCATCCAGTGCGGCATCAGGTCCGGGGCCATGAACGCGCTGGACAGGAACGTCAGCGGGAGCAGCAGGAACACGCTGAGCCCGATGATGGTCTCCCGTTCCCGGGCCAGCATCCCGATCGTGTTGGACAGGGCGCTGAACACCATCGCGACCAGCACCGACGCGGCCAGCAGCACGACCAGGCCGAGGACGCCGCCCGCGTAGTGCGCGCCTGCGGCCAGGCCGAGCAGCACGATGATCAGCGATTGCAGCACGGTGGTGATGGCCTGCATGGCGACCGACGCGTTGATGATGGCCGAGCGGCGCAGCGGCAGCACCAGGAAGCGGTCCATGATGCCGCGGTCGATCTCCTCCAGCACGCCCATGCCGCTCCACATGCTGGACGACAGGGCGCTCATCACCACCACCCCGGGCACCAGGTAGTCCAGGTAGGACGGGGCGCCGAAGCCGGGCAGCTCGGCCACCTTGCGGAACAGCGAGCCGAACAGGAACAGCCAGATGGCCGGCTGGACGGCCAGGATGACCAGGTAGGCGGGCTGCCGCAGCATCGCCTTGAGCTGCCGCTGGGTCATCCAGGTGGTGTGCGCGGCGATGGTGGTCATCGTGATCCTCCGGTCAGGCTGGCGTCTTGGGTGGGGTCGGCGTCGGCGAAGCGGCGCCCGGTGAAGCGCAGGTACACGTCATCGAGCGACGGGCGGGCGGCGGTCACGCCGTGCACCGCGATACCGGCCTGGTTCAGCGCGGCGAGCAGCGCAGGCGCGGCGGTCGCGCCGTCGTCCGCGCGGGCGCTCACCGTGCGGCCGGTCACGGTGGTCTCCCGGATGCCGGGCACCCGGGCCAGCGCCGTGTGCACCTGGTCAGGCACACCGGGCGCAGCCAGCTCGACCTGCACGGTGTCGCCGTGCAGCCGCCCCTTGAGCTCATCCCGGGTGCCCGCCGCGACGATCCGGCCCTGGTCCACGACGGCCAGCCGGCTGGCCAGCCGGTCGGCTTCTTCCAGGTAGTGGGTGGTGAGCAGGATGGTGAGTCCCTCGCTGGCGGACAGCCGGGCGATCTCGTCCCACATCGCGGAGCGCGACTCCGGGTCCAGGCCGGCCGTGGGCTCGTCCAGGAAGAGCACCTCGGGCCGGTGGATCAGGCCCAGGGCCACGTCGAGCCGGCGCCGCATGCCGCCGGAGTAGGTGCGCACCTGCCGCCCGGCCGCGCCGGCCAGTGCGAACCGGCTGAGCAGCTCGTCGGCCCGCTGGTTCAGGGCGCGGCCGCGCAGGCCCTGGATGCGGCCGGTCAGCAGCAGGTTCTCCCGGCCGGTGGCGACGGGGTCGCTGCCCGACTGCTGCGCGACCACACCGATGACCCGGCGCACCCGCGCTGGCTGCGTCCGCACGTCGAGCCCGGCGACGGCCGCGTGGCCCGAGTCGGCCTGGGCCAGCGTGGTAAGGATCTTCACGGTGGTGGACTTGCCCGCCCCGTTCGGCCCGAGCAGGCCGAACACGGTGCCCGCGGCGACCGAGAAGCTCAGCCCGTCCAGGGCCCGGATGCCCTTGGGGTAGGTCTTGACGAGGCCGGCGGCCTCGATGGCGAACGCCGCCGCCGGTGCGGGCCGGGTGCGGCCAGCCGCCTGCGCCTGGATACTCATCTGCGGTTCCTCCATGCTGGATCGGTTTGGCTGAACCGGTCCGCGCGGAACTCGACGAGTATCCTTGAGCTGCTACAACCCGATCGGATCTCGTTCCCGCGGGATCGGTTCGTGGGCGGCCCCTGGCCCGGTGTTCCAGCACCTGGCCGGGGGCCGGTCTGCGTCTGGGCTCAGTCCGGCGGCTCCTCTCCCGGCCCGCTGGCCGGCTGATCGCCGGAGCTGACGGTCCTCTCCCCGGGCCGGCCGTTTCCGCCGGACATCACGTCGGCCACCGCCGTGGCGGACAATTCAGCCAGCGAGGTCGGCATGTCGCCGGTGCGGTGCCAGTCCCGCCATTCGGCCAGCCCGGGCAGCGAGCCGTCTTCCAGGTCGCTGACCAGGCCGTGCACCCAGTCCAGCTCGGCCTCCCGCATCCGCAGGCTGTACTCGGTCTCCAGCAGCACCAGCCGGGGCAGCACCGTGCGCAGGCCGGTGAGCTGGGCCCGCTCATCGTCGATGGCCTTCTCCAAGATCGACACCCGCTGGCGCAGGCTGTCCAGCACCTCATCGGGGCCGAGCGCGGGGAGTAGCGACAGGGCTGCTTCGAACTGCGGGTACTCCTTGACCGGCGCGCTCAGCAGTTCGGTCATCCAGTCGTCCAGTTCAGCCTGGCCGGCCTCGGTGAGCCGGTACACGGTGCGTTCCGGCCGGCGGCCCTCGCGGCGCGCTTCGACCGCCTCGATCAGGCCGTGTTTGGCCAGGTTGTCCACCACGGTGTAGAGCGAGCCGTAGTTCAGCTTGATGCTGTGTTCCTTGCCCCGGGAGCGCAGCGTGGCGGCTATCTCGTACGGGTGCATCGGGCCCTCGGCCAGCTGGGCCAGGACAGCCAGCGCCAGCGGGCTGGACACTGGGCGCCGCTTGCCTGACATGCGCATCGTCCTTCCGGTGGATCCCCGTTCACGTATATCCGTAGACGAGTATACGGAGGCGTGTTCCGGCGGCAAGCATTTTCTAGAGAGGCGGCCGGAGGGGGTGGCTGGCGAGGTGGCCGGTGACTGGCGGGCTGGGTTAGCTGGGCAGCTGGGGCAGGCCGAGGAAGCGGGTCACGTCAGCCGCGTCGGCGGCCAGCCCGGCACGGTCCGTGGCGGTCAGGTCATCCAGCTCGGTCAGCACAACCCGCCCACCGGGCAGGCCCCAGGTGCCGACGGCCCGGCCGCGCACCATGGCGAACGGGCGGAACATGCCGCCCTGCACAATGGCCCGCTCGTGCTGGCCGAGCACCGGGGCGCGGGACTGCCAGCCGTGCAGCACCGGGTCGAACGCACCCAGCAGCCGCGGCGGCGGCAGCTCAGCCGGTCCGCTGCTCCGGTCCGGGACCAGGCTGACCAGGCCGTCGCCCCGCTCAGCCAGCTCCGCCGAGATGCTGGCCAGCCCGCGCCGCACGTCACCCAGCGACAGCCCGGACCACTTGGCCAGGTCCCGGTCCGTCGCCGGTCCATGGCCCACCAGGTAGCGGCGGGCCAGCCAGCCCAGCGCGGCGTCCCGGTCCAGGGGAGGCGGTGGGCCCAGCCAATCCCGGGCCAGCACGTAGGCCTGGTCCGGCCCAGCCATCGGGCCGCGCACCGAGACCCCGCGCAGCCCGGCCAGGAACAGCAGGTACACCAGCGCCTGGCCGGCGGTGCGCAGCCCGGCCGCGCTGAGCCGCCCGCCGAGCTGAGCCCGGGTGAGCGGGCCGTCCAGGCGCAGCGCGCGCTCGATGACGGCGACACCACGGTCCGCCTGATCCGGCTGGATGCCTTCCTGGCCGAGCCGCCGGAAACAGCCGGTGAGCAGCGGTGGGGTGGTGAGCTGATGCAGCGGCCAGTAGTCCACGCTGCACACCAGGTGCAGCGTCCCCCGGTTCAGCCAGCCGGTGACCAGCGTGCGCCGCTCGGTCAGCGCCTGGTCGACGTCCGCCGCGGTCAGCCCGGTGCTGCGCGCCCGGATGGCCAGCCGGGCGCCACGCTGGTCCTGGCCCTGGATGGCCAGCAGCCGCCCGGGCACCGCCTCGGCGGTGGCCGCGGGCGGGCCGGACAGCAGCTGGGCGGCGGCGCGTCCGGCCAGCAGCTGGGCCGGTCCGGGCGGCGCGGCGGGGTTCGCCATGGCCTGATCGTGCCACCCGGCACCGACGGCCCAGTACCGATCGTCCGGCCCGGTGGCTGCAGGCCGGCCGCACGCGGTGCGGCAGGATGGGCGGCATGGCTGCGGCGAACGTCCCGATCGAGGTCCGGGCGGCCCGTGCCGCCGATGAGGCGCAACTGTCCCGGCTGGACCGGGCCTCGTGGACGCCGCAGAGCGGGTTCCCGTCGGTCACCCGCCAGGCCGGCGGCCTGTTCTTCACCGCTGGCAGCCCGCCGCAGGCCCACCTGGTCGGCATGATCGACGGCGCGGTGGTCGGCTATATCCGGCTGGGCGTCCCCTCACCGCTGCCGGAAGAGGCGCATGTGCTGGCGGTGCACGGGCTCGCGGTGGCGCCGGAGGCGCGTCGGCGCGGGGTCGGCACCGCGTTGCTCACCGCGGCCGAGCAGCGGGCCCGGGCCCGCGGTGCGCGCAAGCTGAGCCTGCGCGTGCTCAGCACCAACGCCACCGCGCTCCGGCTGTACAAGCAGTTCGGCTTCGAGCAGGAGGGACGGCTGGTCGGCGAGTTCTTCATCAACGGCCACTACGTCGATGACCTGCTGCTGACCAAGCACCTCGGGACGCCGCCCAGCTGAGCCAGTGTGGGCAGTCAGCTCACCGCTCCCCGCGGCCCAGGGCCTCCAGCACGGCGACGGCCGAGGGAGCCCGGTCGTACGGGACGAACAAGTGGTCATGGTGGTAGCCGGCCACCACGTTGCAGCTCAGCCCGGCCCGGGCCAGTTCGCTGGCCACCGCGGCGGTCAGCCCGACCGCGTCCAGGGCCGAGGTGACGCGCAGCGTGATCCAGCCCGCCACGTAGTCGTAGCCCAGGCCGGCCGTGTCCGCCTCGTGCTGGGGCAGCACCAGCGTGCGGCCCTCCGCTTCCGCGACCGTGAGGACCGGCGACAGGCCGGGCGGCACCGGCCCGGGCACCGTGGCAAAGACGAACCGGCCGGGGTGCAGCTCCGGGCGCAGGCCGCGGAGCAGCCGGGCCAGGTCACGTTCTGCCGCCATGATGCCGCATCGTAGCCCGGCGCAATTATCAGGCGCTAAAGAAACGCAATTGTAATTTCGCTGGCCTTTCAATATTTTTTATTTTGTGATACAGTTGTAATAGCATCGGATATTGTCCGCAGCGTGCAAATGGAACACCTGCCGAGCCAGACCGCGCGCACCGCGGCGGCCGCCCGGGGCATCACCCAGTACGTGATCCTGGGCGCCGGGCTGGACTCCTTCGCGTACCGCGGGAAGCAGACCATAAAGGTTGACGTCTTCGAGGTCGACCACCCCGCCACCCAGGAATGGAAGCGCAAGCAGCTAGCCCAGGCCGGGATACCGATCCCGGACGGCACCGCCTTCGTGCCCGCCGATTTCGAGCACGGCGAACTGGCCGCCCAGCTGTCCGGCACGGGCTTCGACCCAGCCAGGCCCGCGCTGGTCAGCTGGCTCGGCGTCACCATGTACCTGACCCAGCCGGCCATCAGCCAGACGCTGGCCGAGCTCGGCACGCTCGCCCCGGGCACTGAGCTGATCACCGACTACATGCTCCCGGCCGGCCTACGCGACCAGGACGGCCAGAGCTACGCCGACCAGGTCGCGCCAATCGCCGCGCAGCACGGCGAGCCGTGGCTGACCTGCCTGACCCCGGACGAGATGTCCGCCCAGCTGACAGCGCACGGCTTCGGGCAGGTCAGGCGCATCAGCCAGGAGGACTCGATCAGCCCGCAGCTCTGGGCACGGCCGGACACCCTGCGCCCGATCCGGCTGTCCATGCTGGCCCACGCCACGATCGCCACGGCCGCCACGAGCCCCGGGTGAGCCGGGCAGGCCATCCGCGTACAGTCGGGGCATGCCGGAAATCGAGCTGGCCCGCCGTCAGCGCCTGCAGCCTGTGATCGAAGCGCTCGGCGCCGACGCCGCGCTGATCACCAGCCTGCCCAACGTCCGCTACCTGACCGGCCTGGCCAGCTCCAACGCGGCCGTGCTGCTGCCCGCGACCGGCGACGCGGCCGTGCTGGCCACCGACTGGCGGTACGCCGGGTCGGCCCGCCGCGACGCCGCCGACCTGGAGCTGGTCACCGAGCGTTTCATCGAGCCCGCGCTGGCCCGGCTGGCCACCGAACGCCAGCTGACCAGGCTGGCCTTCGAGGCGCAGGAGATGACCGTGCAGCGGCACCAGGAGTTCGCCGGCGCGGCCCCCGGCCTGAACCTGGTGCCGCTGGGCCACGCGGTGGAGCAGCTGCGGGTGGTCAAGGACGAGGCGGAGATCGCGCTGCTGGCCCAGGCCTGCGCGATCACCTCACAGGCGTTCGACCAGATCATCGGCCAGATCAGGCCTGGCCTGACCGAGCGCGAGCTGGCTGTGCTGGTCGAGTGCACCATGGCCGAGCTGGGCGCGGAACAGCCCGCCTTCGAAACCATCGTGGCCAGCGGGCCGAACGGCGCCATCCCGCACAACGCGCCGTCCGGCCGGCCGCTCGAACCCGGCGACCTGGTCACCGTCGACTGCGGCGCCCGGTACGCCGGCTACCACGCGGACATGACCCGCACCGTCGCCCTGGGCCAGCCCGCCGCCTGGCAGCGTGAGATCTATGACCTGGTGGCCGCGGCCCAGCGGGCCGGCATCGACGCGGCCGTGCCCGGCGCGGACGTCGCCCAGGTTGACGGCGCCGCCCGCGGGCTGATCAGCCAGGCCGGTTACGGCGACCAGTTCACCCACGGCCTCGGGCATGGCGTAGGGCTGGAAGTCCATGAGGCACCGATCATGGGGTACGGCCGGACGGGTACACTCGGGGACCGGGTCCCCATCACCGTCGAGCCGGGTATCTACCTGCCGGGGCGCGGCGGCGTCAGGATCGAGGACACCCTGGTGGTGCGCGCCGCGGCGGGGACGGCGGCACCGCAGGAGCTTCTCACCACTACCACCCGGGAACTGCTCGTCCTGTAACCGGCAGGCGGGCCATACCCGTACGCAGGAGATAGACAGACGTGGCCACCACAAACGACCTGAAGAACGGCATGACGCTGAACATCGACGGCCAGCTCTGGACCGTCGTCGACTTCCAGCACGTCAAGCCGGGCAAGGGCGGCGCCTTTGTCCGTTCCAAGCTGAAGAACGTACTCTCCGGGAAGGTCGTGGACCGCACCTTCAACGCCGGGGTCAAGGTCGACGTGGCCAACGTCGACAGGCGGGAGATGCAGTACCTGTACCGCGAGGGCGACGACTTCGTCTTCATGGACACCCAGGACTACGATCAGCCGCACATCCCCCAGGCCACCGTGGGCGACGCCGCGAACTACCTGCTCGAAGAGCAGACCGCCACGGTGGCGTTCAACGACGGCACGCCGCTGTACGTCGAGCTGCCCGCCTCGGTCGAGCTGACCGTCAGCCAGACCGACCCCGGTGTGCAGGGTGACCGGTCCACCGGCGGCACCAAGCCGGCCACGCTGCAGACCGGCACGACGATCCAGGTGCCGCTGTTCATCACGACCGGGGAAAAGGTCAAGGTGGACACCCGCACGGGTGACTACCTCGGCCGCGCCTAGCCCGGCCGGTGCCTGCCCGTAGCAAGGCCCGTAAGCGGGCCCTTGACATCCTGTTCGAGGCCGAGGTGCGCGGCGAGCCCGTGCTGGACATGCTGGAACAGCGCATTATTGAGGCCAGCCCGCCGGTCAGCGAGTACGCGGCGGAACTGGTCCGCGGCGTCCAGGCGCACCGCGAGCGGATCGACGAACTGCTGGCCGAGCACGCCGAAGGCTGGTCGCTGGACCGGATGCCGGTGGTGGACCGCAACGTGCTGCGGATCGGCCTCTACGAGCTGCTGTGGGCGGACGACGTGCCCGATGCGGTGGCCATCAGCGAGGCGGTGCTGCTGGCCCGCGACCTGTCCACCGACGCGTCACCCGCGTTCGTGAACGGGCTGCTGGGCCGGCTGCTGGAACTGAAGCCAACGCTGACCGTCTGATTCCGGCTGGCCTTTTCTTTTCTGAACGCCAGCTAGGCGGCAGCGAACTTGACTTGCAGGCCGTGTTTGCGCAGCACGGAAATGAACCAGAGTACGGATGCGCCGATACCCGCAACGGTCAGCGCGATCGTGGCCACGGTGGAAAGCAGCATGAACATGCTGGCCGTCTCGGTCACCATCATCACGCCCAGGCCGGCCGTCAGGGCCAGGAAGATGCCGGACCACAGCCAGGTGGCGCCCTGGAAGAACCTTTGCAGTCCCGGGTGATGGGCCGGATGGCGCAGTGCCACCACCTCGGCGGCCAGCTTGGCCACGATGGGGTTCGGGCCGCGGGCGGTCCGGGCGAACAGGAAGAACATGATCAGGTAGCCGAGCGGGAACTGGAGCAGGAAGATCCACAGCTCGCCGGTGGCCAGGACAATCACGGTCTGCAGGGTGAGCACGATGGCTGAGATGGTCAGCAGGCTGGGCACCGAACCCGAGACGATCTTGCGGATCAGCGCGGTGGCCCAGATCGCCCCGGTCCCCACCAGCAACCCGACGGTCTGGCCGCCGAGCCAGGCGCCGAGGACGTAGGCCACCAGGGGGAGGGCTACGGACTCGCTCAGGCTCAGCCCAGTACAGCGGAGCAACCGTAGCGGCCGGGGGAGCTCAAGGTGCTCGTGCATGGGGGAGAGCCTAGGGGTTGCGTCGCGGACGCGAGGCCGGTTTGGACATCGATGACCATTCTCCTAGGCAGCTCAGAGGAAAGCGGCAGATAACCCGCAGGCCCTGCCATGCTGGCTTACTTCTGCCCTCCCCGGCCGCTGCTAATCCATGTCGTAAAAGATGCGCGCGGACTGGAGGGTTTTCGCCGGGAACCGCTGCTACCAACACGGTTTCTGGCCAAGCATGGTTCACCTCGGCGGGAGCGCCCAGGGGCTATGTCCCGGGATTGTCGTTGATCAGCACTACCCTGGGACCAGGGTGAGCGAGGAGGGTGGCCGTGCAGGCACAGCCCGGGCAGGCGCAGCACGCGGAGGACCGGCCCGCGCCGCAGCGGCACGTGCCGGGCCACCGGATGGACCGGTACGACGACGCGCGCACCATGGTGGTCCGCGACGTGCTGGCCGCGGTGACCGCCGAACTGACCGCGCAGACCGGCCGGGCCCGGCTGGACATCATCGACGCTGGCGGCGGGACCGGGGGCTTCGCGGTGCCGCTGGCCGCGGCCGGGCACACGGTCACGGTGCTCGACCCGAGCCCGGACTCGCTGGCCGCCGCGCAGCGCCGCGCGGCCGAGATGTCGGTGCCGCTGCGCGCGGTCCAGGGCGACGCCACCGACCTGGCCGCGCTGACCGGCGAGCAGGGTGCCGATCTGGTGCTGTGCCACAGCGTCCTGGAGTACGTGGATTCCCCCGCCGCGGCGATGACCGCGGTAGCCAGTGTGCTGCGTCCGGGCGGCGCGGTAAGCGTGCTGGCCGCCAGCGCGGTCGCGGCGGTCATCCACCGGGCCCTGGCCGGGCGGTTCGACGAGGCGCGGCGGCTGCTCGCCGCGGTGGCGGCCCCCGGCCCCGCGGCCCCGCGCCGGTTCACCCTGGCCGAGGTGACCGGGCTAATCGAGGAGGCCGGGCTGCGCCTCGGCCCGGCGCACGGCATCCGGGTGTTCACCGATCTGGTCCCCGGCTCGTTCGCCGATGTCGACCCGGGTGCCGCGGACGCCCTGCTGGCGCTGGAGCGGGCCACCTCGGTGCACCCGGCCTTCCACGACATCGCGGCGCAGTTCCATGTCCTCGGCTTCCGCTGAGCCAGCCGCCGCGGACGACGGCGGCTGCCCCATCCTGCACGTGGACATGGATGCGTTCTATGCCAGCGTGGAGCTACGGGACCGGCCCGAGCTGGCCGGGCACCCGGTGATCGTGGGCGCCACCTCCAGCCGGGGCGTGGTGCTCTCCGCGACCTACGAGGCGCGGGCGTTCGGGGTGCACTCGGCCATGCCGGTGACCCGGGCCCGGCGGCTGTGCCCGCAGGCCATCTTCATCCCGCCCCGGCACGGGAGCTACGCGGCCGTCTCCCGGGAAGTCATGGAGGTGTTCCGGTCGGTCACCCCGGAGGTGGAGCCGCTCGCGCTGGACGAGGCCTTCCTCGACGTGTCCGGGGCCATCCGGCGGCTCGGCCGGCCAGCCCAGATCGGCGAGCTGATCCGGGCCACGATCGCCGAGCAGCAGGGCATCACCTGCTCGGTCGGGGTCGCCTCATGCAAGTTCGTGGCCAAGCTGGCCTCGACCCGGTGCAAGCCAGACGGGCTGCTGGTGGTGCCCGCCGATGGCGTGCTGGACTTCCTGCACCCGCTCCCGGTGGCCGCGCTGTGGGGGGTAGGCGAGCAGACCGGCCAGGTACTGGCCCGGCTCGGGCTGCGCACGGTCGGCGACATCGCACAGATCCCGGTGGCCACCCTGCAGCGTGAGCTCGGCCAGGCGGCCGGCGCCCACCTGGCCGCGCTGGCCTGGGGCCGCGATGAGCGCCCGGTGATCAGCCGGGTCCCGGAGAAGAGCATCGGCGCGGAAGAGACGTTCCCCAGCGACGTCGATGATCCCGAAGTGATCCGCCGCGAGCTGCTCCGGCTGTCCGGGCGGACCGCCCGCGGCCTGCGCTCGGCCGGTGCCCTGGCCCGGACCGTGGTGATCAAGCTCAGGCTGGCCAACTTCACCACCATCACCCGGTCACGGACGCTGCCCGAGCCGACCGACGTGGCGCAGACCATCTACGCGACCGCCTGCGCGCTGTACAGCGCGTCCGGTCTCGACTCGCGGGCCCGGCTCCGCCTGGTCGGGGTGCGCGCGAACGGCCTGGTCCCGGCGTCCCGGGCGGCCACCCAGCTGGCGTTCGGCCAGCGGGCGGCCGGCTGGCGCGACGCGGAACGCGCGCTGGACCGGATCAGCGGGCGATTCGGTGCCGATTCGGTGCGGCCCGCCACCCTGGTGACCGGGCAGCATCCCGGGCCGCCGCCGCGACCGCCGGAAGAAAGCTGATATGATCGCCTCTAACGGCATGAATTCGAATATTCGTTTGGTTGGACCCTGGCACGGCGGACGGTGGGTCTGAGCCACCGGGAGGGCCGGAAGTCCTTTACCCTTCCACTACCCTTCCACCCAGTGCGGCCAGGCTCGTATTCTTGAGGGAGAACCTGGACCGTGAGATGAAGTCATCGCACCCGTCCCCGCGCGCGAGGTTTATTGGGAGGCGCCGTGCCGCTGTCTGAGCACGAGCAGCGTCAGCTCGAACAGATCGAGCGTGCGCTCTATGCTGAGGATCCGAAATTCGCGCAGGCCGTGCGCGCGAAGGATCCCCGGGTGCACTACAAGCGCCGGATAGTTGAAGCCGCAATCGGCTTCCTGCTCGGTGTCGGCCTGCTGCTGGCCGGTGTCGTATCCAAGCTCACCGTGGTCGGGGTAGCTGGCTTCGTAGTCATGCTGGCCTGCTCGATGTGGGCCCTGTCCAGCTGGCGGCACATGTCCGGCGGCGCGACGGCCGGGCGCGGCCCGGGCCGGGAGCGGCGGGAGCGGAGGGCCCGGCCGGCCGCTGGCTCCCGGGCCCGGTTCATGGAACGCCTGGAAGAGCGCTGGCGCCGCCGCCAGGAGCGCGGGCAGTAATACTTGCGCCGCTCTGCTTCTTTGCGCCTCCGGGGGCGCTTTGAGGCGCCTCCTTCCCTCGTCGCTCGGGGCGCTCGTGCCTCGCTTCCTCGCTCCTCATCAGTCGGCGCCGCGCCCCCTTTGGCGCGGCGACTTCCCCTCGTCGCTCGTGCCTCGCTCCTCGGTCCAGTCGAGCGGAGCGCCGCCTTTGGCGCGGGGCGCCGCCTTCCTCCCTCGCTCGTGCCTCGTTCATCCGTCCGTCGGCGCCGGGTGCCTTTCGCGGGGATCAGGCCAGTCGGCCGGGGCTCGCGGCGCGGTGCGGGCCTTTGGGGCGGGCTGGAGCGCCGGTGGAGTAGCCGTCAGGCGTGCGCCCGTCACCGCTCCAACCGCATTGAAGTCTCAGCCATGGCCGCCGGCGGAGATCAGGCACCACATGAATGAAACCGTCATGCGCTCTGGACCGCGTGACTGAAACCTCCATGCGGTTGGAAATACTGCCCAGCACGACCTGACCGGCGCTCTAGGCCTGGGCCTTCTCTGACTGGCCGCCGGCCCGGCGCACCATGTGGCTGAGGCGGTGGGCGGCTATGTCCATCCAGCCGAATATGTCCATGGCGTGCTGCAGGGCGGTGCGGACTGGGACCAGGGCGGACGGTGGGAGCAGGCGGGCCCGCCAGCGCACCCGGCGGGTGGCGTGGCCGGCGAGCGCCCGCCGGACCTGATCGGTGTCGGTTCGCAGGCCGGCCGAGTCGGCCGGGTCCCGGGCGTACCGGGCCCGCTCGGCGGCCCGGGCGATCCGGGTGAGGGCTTCGTCCTGCGCCGGGGGCATCGGCCGGGCCGCCGTCACCTGGCGGGCCAGCGCGCGCGGCGAGGCACTCGGCGACCAGGGGATCCGGTAGTCGGTCAGGTCGTCCTGCAGCTCGGCCCAGGCCGCCTCGGCGCGGCCCCGGTCGCCAGCCGCGCGGCGCCAGCGCTCGCGGCGGCGGACCGACCGGATGGTCCGCGGTGCGATCAGTGCCAGCACGGCCAGCCCGGGCAGTGCCAGCAGCCAGTACGGCGCCGGGTGGTGGGTGGACACCGTCCCGCCCACGCCGGCCTCACCCGGCTCCTCGCCCAGCTTG
Organism: uncultured Actinomycetes bacterium; assembly: GCA_963814645.1. Lineage (GTDB taxonomy): Bacteria > Actinomycetota > Actinomycetes > Streptosporangiales > Streptosporangiaceae > RYN-230. Next base: position 709,084 of record CAWFDX010000004.1, read on the forward strand.
GCCAGCGGGCCGGTGCGGGCCTTGGACGAGCCCGGCTGCGTGGCGGTGGTCCCGGGGGTCGGCTGCGTCTGCGGCCCCCCGGACACTGGGGCGAGCACCGGCGGCAGCGTGTAGCTGGGCTGGATGGCGGTGGCCTGGCCGCCCGAGCCGGCCGGGGTGGGCTCGAAACGCAGCCAGCCGACGCCCTGGAAGTACAGTTCCGGCCAGGCGTGCGCGTCGCTGGTCTTGACCACCCACCGGTCGTGCCCCACCGGCGTGCCCGCGGTGTAGCCGACCGCGACCCGGGACGGAATGTCGAGCAGCCGGGCCAGCACCGCCATGGCGAACGCGAACTGCTGGCAGTACCCGCGGCGCTGGGTGGTCAGGAACCGGATCAGCGCCTGCGGGCTGGCCGGCTCCTGGACGTTCAGGCTGTAGGTGAACTTGCCTGAGTCGGCGAACCAGCGCTGCAGCGCCACGGCCTGGCCGTAACTCGATGTCTGGCCGCGGGTGATCCGCTCGGCCAGCGCGGTCAGCCCCTGGTACACCCGCGGCACGCTGAGGTAGTTGTTGGTGATGCTGGCCGGCATCGGCCCGGCGTCATGCTGCAGTTGCTGCTCGGACGGGTCCACTTCCCGGCTGGTCACCGAGTAGTGCAGCCCGGACAGGTCCTGCCCGGAGAACAGGGTGAGCGTGCGCGGATCCACCCGCCAGCCCCCGGACACATTCACCGTCCGGGCCGGGTAGGGCAGTGGCAGGAAGCTCGCCGTCTGCTGGCTGCTGGACAGGCCCTTGGCCAGGGTGATCGTGGTGTTCTCGATGCCGGTCGGGGTGCCCGAGGTCAGCCCGGGGATGGTGGGCAGCTTCCCGTCGTGCAGTGGCTGGCCCGCGGTGGGCGTCAGGGTCCAGGTCTGGGAACTCAGATCGTTCAGCACATAGACCTGGAGATACTGCGGATCGGGGTCGGTGGTCCGGTAGCTCAGCACGTCGCTCGCGTCGGTGCGGTGCAGTTCGCTGTTCATCTGGACCAGCGGGTTGGGCAGCGAGACCTGCCGGCTGCCCGGGCCGTCGCCCGAGCCCGAGCCGGCGAACAGTTTGTGCTCGGCCAGCCCCGGCACCAGCAACGGGATGAACAAGGCGATCACCACGGCAGCCAGCGCGATCCGCCGCCCGGCCGCGGCCAGGTCCTTGGTGTCCGGCCCGGTCCGGTCCCGCCCGTCGTCGCTGTGCTGCCAGACCGTGACCAGCCGGCCCCACAGCCGCAGCCGTTCCCGCCCGTCCACCGCCAGCAGGGTCAGGTATCCCGCCATACCCAGGCAGAACACGGCCATCTCGCCCGCCGCGCCCTGGTGCACGCTGACCGTCAGCGGCACGCAGAACAGCACCAGCAGCGGCAGCCCGGCCAGCGCCGGGCGGCGCAGCCGGACCGCGATCAGGTCGGTGGCCACGGCCACCACGCCGATCCCGGCCACGGTCACCAGCACGATGGCGGGGTAGTCCGGGGCGGGCGGCGCGAACCGGCTGGTGTCCTGCAGCGCCTGGCTGACCAGCGCGTGCAGCTGGTGCAGCGAGGCCCAGGTCGGCAGCACCCGGCCGGCCGACTTGGCGCTGGCGAACTCGATGTTCAGGAACAGCAGCAGCGCGGCCAGCTCGGCCAGCGCGCACACCACGACCGGCAGCCGCCGTAGCCGGGTCAGCGCGCCAACCACGGCGATCGTGGTCACCGCGCCGAACCCGACCCAGAACCAATGCCAGTGGTACACCACCGGGTAGAGCGACAGCGAGGCGGCCAGCGTGGCCAGCGCCGCGGCGAACGTCAGCCGGTTGCTCATCGGCCGACCCCCGCTTGCCCGGCCGTGCGGTTAACGTAACCAGGCAGTTCGGACGCGTACCGCAGCTGGTTCCAGGCGGTCGGCAGCGAGCTGTCCGCGGTGAGCGTGACCACCCGCCAGCCTGCCGTGCGGAGCGTCCCAGCGGCCGCGTCCACCTCGGCCGGGTCCATCGGCAGCCGCCCCGCGGGCGGCGCCCAGGTGGACACGGCCAGCAGCAGCGCCATGGCCGGGCCAGTGTCCCGCCGGGCGGCGGCCAGCCGCCGAGCCTCCTCGGCGGACAGCCGCCCGGCTACCACCAGGAACAGCCCGCCGGTCCCGCCGATGACCTGCTCAAGACCGCGGGCCAGGTTGCTGCCCCGGGACTGCTTGATCACCGCGAGCGAGTCGAGCAGTGTGTCCTCGAACGAGCCCGGGGCGCGCACCAGGCCCTGGTCGGTGACCAGCTGCCCGTCCAGCCCGGCCCGGGCCAGGTACACCCCGATGGACGCCATCACGCTGGCCGCGAACTCGAAGGAGGAGCCCGCCCCGGGGCCGCTGTGCGCCCGGGTGCGAGTGTCCAGCAGCAGCACTGCGCGGTTGCGCGAGTGCTGCTCCTCGCGCCGGACCATCAGCTCGCCGTGCCGCGCGGTGGACCGCCAGTGCACCCGGCGCAGCTCGTCGCCGTCCCGGTAGGGCCGGGGGATGACGTCATCCTCGCCGGCCATGTCCGCGGTCCGGGTCCGGCCGCCGCCGCCCTCGCCACGCCAGCTGCCGGCCAGCGGCCCGGCGGGCAGCGGGATGACCGGCGGGGTGACGACCAGCGTGCTCTTGGAGGCAAACGACCGGGTCAGCTCGACCAGCCCGAACGCGTCGGTCACCCGCACCTGGAGCGGGCCGATGGTGAACTTGCCCCGGGTCCCGGAGACGATCGGGTAGCTCAGCTCCCGCCAGCCGCCCGGCTCGATCCGCTCCAGCACGAAGCGGCGCCGGACACCGAGCGAGTAGGGCAGCGTGTCCTCGGCCAGCAGCAGGCCGGTGGGCAGCCGGGACACGTTCTCCAGCCGCAGCGTGACGGTGGCGCTCTGGCCGGCCGGCACCCGCAGCGGGCTCACCCGGCGGGAGCAGCGGATCCGGTACCTGGCCCGGCTGGTGGCCAGCACGGCCAGCAGCGGCAGTGCCACCAGCACGATGCCGATGCTGAGCAGGGTCCGCTCGCCGAGGCCCAGCCCAAAGGCACCTGCGACGATGCCCGCCGCGAGGAATGACTTGCCGCGTGTGGTGAATCCGGCGAACAGCGCCCGCATACCGGCCCTTCCTCCAGACCCTGTCTAACTTACGTCAGGAAGGAAGGGCTGGGTTCAACGGAGCCGGGGCAGCGGGAGCCGCTCCACAATGCTGGCCACCACCCGGTCGGGTAGCTGGCGTTCCGCCATGGCCTCGGCCGACGGCAGCAGCCGGTGCGCGAGCACTGGGCCGGCCAGCGCCTGCACGTCATCTGGGATCACGAAGTCGCGGCCGTCCAGTGCGGCCCGGGCCCGGCTGGCCCGGAGCAGGTGCAGCGTGGCCCGCGGCGAGGCGCCGAGGCGCAGGTCCGGGGCGGACCTGGTCGCGCTGACCAGGCTGATCACATACTGCTTGAGCGGGTCGGCCACATGCACCCGGCGCACCGCCGCGATCAGCTCGCGCACGTCGGCGGCGGTGGCCACCTGTTCCAGCGTGTCCAGCGGGGACGTTGAGCCGTGCAGGTCGAGCATGGCCAGCTCGGCCTCGGCGCTCGGATAGCCGATGAAAATCCGCGCGGTGAACCGGTCCCGCTGCGCTTCGGGCAGCGGGTAGGTGCCTTCCATCTCCACCGGGTTCTGGGTGGCGATGACCATGAATGGCGGGTCCAGCAGGTAGCTGGTGCCATCCACCGTCACCTGCCGTTCTTCCATGCACTCCAGCAGCGCCGACTGGGTCTTCGGGGACGCCCGGTTGATCTCGTCGCCGACCACGATGTTCGCGAACACCGGCCCGGGCTTGAACTCGAAGTCGCGGCGCTCCTGGTTGTACGCGCTCACCCCGGTGATGTCGCTGGGCAGCAGATCCGGGGTGAACTGGATGCGCTGCACCGTGCCGTGGATGGACTTGGCCAGCGCCTTGGCCAGCATGGTCTTGCCCACCCCAGGGACGTCCTCGATCAGCACATGCCCTTCGGCCAGCAGGACGGTCAGCGCCAGGCGCACCGCCTCAGGCTTGCCCTCGATCACCGACTCGATGGCGTCACCGATCCGGTGCGCTATCCCGACCAGGTCGTCGAGCGTCCGCTCGGCGCCTGCCTCCATCTCCACGACCACCCTGTCCTCCTGGTGCCGGTTCTGCCGCGCGTACCCAAAAGTACGTCCTGGGCGGCCCGCATGCGATGTCATGCCGGCTGGAGCCGGGTCAGTGGGCGGGTGCCCCACTTTCCTCCCACGCTCTGACCTGCGGATTCATCGAGAATGTGCCGGTCCGGCCAGGTATGAAGCGTTGACGGTGGGGGAATGTGGAGTACAGTGGAGGCCGGTGGGGCGGACTGGTCACGGGCGGGAGGTGAGGGCCTGTGTTTTTGGGCACTCACACACCGCGCCTCGATGAGAAAGGCCGGCTGTTCCTTCCTGCCAAGTACCGCGAGGAACTCGCTGGAGGGCTAGTGATCACCAAAGGTCAGGAGCGCTGCCTCTACGTGTTCCCGGTGGACGAATTCGCCAGGATCACCGAGGCGCTGCGCACCGCCCCGGTGACCGCGAAGGCAGTGCGGGACTACAGCCGGGTCTTCTTCGCCAGCGCGTCCGACGAGATTCCCGACAAGCAGGGCAGGATCACCATCCCGCCAGGCCTGCGCGACTACGCGGCGCTGAGCCGCGACTGCGTGGTGATCGGTGCTAACACACGCCTGGAGATCTGGGACTCCACCGCGTGGGAGTCCTACCTGGCGAATCAGGAGGACGCCTTCTCCACGGCGTCGGAGGAGGTATTGCCAGGGGTGCTCTGAGCGGCGCCGCGATACGGCGCCGCGTACTCGGCGAGGTCTCCGCCCGCGGCTGGGCGATCACGTTGGCTGGCGTCACTTCCCCGGCGCCAGGCAGCGGCCACCCCGTGCGGCACGCGGATGGAGACCTAGCCGGGAGCACCCAGGCAGGCAGGCCGGCCGCCGCATCCCCCGGGATGCGGCGGGACGAGAAGGGGGTCCGATGGGCGAGCCAGCGGCCGGCCATCTGCCGGTCATGGTCGAGGAGGTGCTCGCCCTGTTCGAGCCGGCCCTGCAGCCTCGTGGCGCGATCCTGGTGGACGCGACCCTGGGCCGGGCCGGGCATGCCCGGGCGCTGCTCGACGCACATCCCGGGCTGGCGCTGATCGGCGTGGACACCGACACCCAGGCGATCGAGGAGTCGCGGCGGCTGCTCGCCCCGTACGCCGACCGGGTCACCCTGGTGCACGGCCGGTACGACCAGATCCCCGAGCTGCTCTCCACCCGGGGCGGCTTGCGGGTCCAGGGCATCCTGTTTGACCTGGGCGTATCCTCCCCGCAGCTGGACGATCCGGCCCGCGGGTTCGCGTACTCCTACGACGCGCCGCTGGACATGCGGATGGACCAGAGCAACCCGCTGACCGCGGCCGACGTGCTGAATACCTACCCGGCCAGGCGGCTGGCCCAGGTGCTGCGGGACTACGGGGAGGAGCGGTTCGCCCGGCGGATCGCCGACGCCGTGGTGCGGGCCCGGGGCCGCGCTCCACTTCGCTCCACCGGGCAGCTGGCCGAGATCGTCCGGGACTCGATTCCCGCGCCGGCCCGGCGAACCGGCGGCAATCCCGCCAAGCGGACGTTCCAGGCGCTGCGCATCGAGGTCAACGGGGAACTCGACGTGCTGCACGCGGCGCTGCCGGCCGCCCTGGACGGGCTGGCCGTCGGCGGCCGCATCGTGGTGCTGGCCTACCACTCGCTGGAGGACCGGGCGGTCAAGACCGTGCTGGCCGGGGCCGCGGCCGACCGCACGCCGCCCGGGCTGCCGGTGCCGCTGGACTCGGCCCGGCCCACGTTCCGGCTGCTCACCCGCCGAGCACAGCGGCCAACTGCGGCGGAACTCGCGGAAAACCCGCGGGCTGCCCCGGCCCGATTGCGGGCCGCGGAACGGATCAGGGAAGCCGCATGACCGCGCGTTGCAAGCACAGCCAGCAGCTGAGATCGGGGGAGCAGTGACCAGCACAGAGATCAGGCCGCGTAGGGCACCAGCACGATCCGCGGTCACTGCGCCTGCGCCGCCCCGGCCCAGTCGCCCGGCCCGGCCGAGACCGGCAGCGCGTCCTGCCGTGCTCGCCCGGCCGGCCGGATCCCGGCCGGCCGTGCCGGCGGCCGCCATCGCACGGACGCCGTTCATTCTGTTCGTGCTGGGGCTGCTGGGCGGCGGGCTGGTCTGCCTGCTGGTCATCAACACCGTGCTGGCCTCGGGCGCCTACCAGATCAACACGCTGCAGCAGGCCCAGACCACCCGGCAGCAGCAGGTCCAGGTCCTGCAGCAGCAGGTGGCCGCGGACTCCGCCCCGTCGGTGATCGCCCAGAAGGCACGCCAGCTCGGCATGGTGGCGCCGCCGCTGACCAAGTTCCTCAACCTGCGTACCGGCCGGATCATCGGCCAGCCGACTACAGAGCCAGGAGTGCTGCCCGTGCCCGGGTATGTCCCGTGACGCGAAGCCAGGGGGACGGGCCGGGCAGCCGGCCAGGACCCCGGGCGGGCGGCCGGCCGCCCGCGGCGGCCGGCCCGCGCCGCCCGGCCGCGACCCGGCGGACCCGGGCCGGCGGACCCGGGAACCCGGCCGGTGACGGCGGCCGGGACCGGGCCGCCCGGCCCGGCCCGGCCCGGCGGCCAGCGCCAGGCAGTCGGTCACGGGGCACGCCACCGCCCGGCCGCAGCCAGCCCAGCCGCAGCACGCCGGGCCGCGGCTTTGCCGCCGGACCCGCGCCCCGGCGGAGGCGCCCGCGCCGGCCGCGCCGCCCGGCGCTGAACCGCGGCAACCCGGGCCGCCGGCTGCGGGTCACCATGCTGTGCCTCGGGTTCGTGTTTTCCCTGGTGGGCGGCAGGCTGGTGCAGCTCCAGGCGATGGAGGGCCCGGCGCTGAGCACGCACGCCGAGGCGTTCCGGCTGAGCACCGTCACCGTGCCGGCCGTACGCGGGTCGATCAGCACGGCGGACGGCACCACGCTGGCTATGACCGAGCAGACCGACCTGGTGCACGCCGACCCGCCGATGATCATCGCGGCCAAGCGGTCGCTCAGCTCGGTGGCCGCCGCACTGGCCACCCCGCTCGGGATGACCTCCGCGGCCATCCTGGCCCTGCTGGAGAACCCCACGTCCAAGGACTACGTGGCGCTCAAGCAGAACGTCCCGGCCGCCACCGCGGCCCGCATCTCCGCGCTCAACCTGCCCGGCGTCGCGCTGACGCCGTCGTACACCCGGGTGTACCCGAACGGGCAGCTGGCCGCCAACATCATCGGGTTCACCACCGAGAACACCCAGGGTGACCCGGTCGGCCGGGCCGGCATCGAGCAGTCGGACAACGCGCTGCTGGCCGGCCGGGACGGCACCCAGGAAGTGCAGAACGGCAGCAACGGCCAGCCGATCCCGGTGGCCGGCACGACCAGCCGGACCATGATCCCCGGGCGCAACGTGCGGCTGACCATCCTGGCCAGCCTGCAGTGGGAGGCGGAGCAGGCCTGCGCGCAGCGGATCAAGCAGACCGACGCGAGCAGCTGCACGGTGGTCGTGATGGACCCGAGCACCGGGCAGATCCTGGCCATGGCGCAGGCCCCGTCGTTCAAGCCGGCGCACCCGGACAACCTGGCCGACACCGTGGACATGCCGGTCAGTGACGTGTTCGACCCGGGCAGCACGGCCAAGGTGATCACCGCGTCGGCCGCGTTCGAGCACGGCGGCCAGACCCCGATGAGCGCCTACACGGTGCCGGACCAGATCGTGGTGGACGGCTTCCCGTTCCACGATGCCGAGTACCACCCGACCGAGCGGTGGACCATCGCCGGGATCATCGCGCACTCCAGCAACGTGGGCATGGTCCAGGTGGTGCAGCACGTCAGCCCGCAGACGCAGTACGACTACTTCCGCAACTTCGGCGTTGGCCAGCCGAGCCTGCCGCAGCTGCCCGCGGACAGCGACGGGCTGCTGTACCCGGTGTCACAGTGGCCCGGCGACGAGCGGTACACGATGGCGTTCGGCCAGGGCGTCGCGGTCACCGCGGTGCAGATGGCCAGCGTCTACGCGACCATCGCCAACAATGGCATCCGGGTCGCCCCGACCATCGTGGCCGGCACCACGAACACCAGCGGCCAGTACGTACCGGCCAAGAAGGCGGCCAGCCGCCGGGTCATCCAGGCCAAGACCGCGCACGAGCTGATGGGCATCCTGCAGCAGGTGCCCTGGGTGGACGCCCAGGTCGGCGAGCCGTGGGCGGAGATACCGGGCTACTCGATCGCGGCCAAGACCGGCACCGCGCAGATCGCCGACCCGGCCAAGGGCGGCTGCCTGTGCCTGTACGGGTCGAGCGTCATCGGCGTCGCGCCGGCCAGCCACCCGAAGCTGGTGGTCGCGGTCAACGTGCAGAACCCGCGCAAGGGCAGTTACTTCGGCATCGACGTCGCGGGGCCGGTGTTCAACAAGGTGATGGAGTTCGCGCTGCGGACCCTGAAGATCCCGCCGGACGGGGGCAAGCGTCCCAACGTGCGGCTCACGGCTCCCTAATGAGCGGTAACCTCGGCCCGTGCCTGCGGCTCTCCTTCCACGCGACGTCCCGCCGCGTCCGCTCTCCGGGCTGGCCATGCTGCTCGGGCTGAGCACCGGGCGAGCCGGGCCCGACCCGTTCACCGGGCCGGGTGGCCCGGTGACGGTGTCCGGGGTGACGCACGACTCGCGCCGGGTGCAGCCGGGCGACCTGTACGCCGCGCTGCCCGGCCGCCAGCACCACGGCGCGGCGTTCTGCGACGACGCCGCGGACGCGGGCGCGGTGGCCGTGCTCACCGACCCGGACGGCAAGAGCCTGGCCGCGCACTGCGGGCTGCCCGTGTTCGTGGTGGCCGACCCGCGGGCCCGGCTCGGCGAGGTGGCCTCCTGGGTGTACGGCGACCCGTCCAGCCGGCTGATGCTCATCGGGGTCACCGGCACCAGCGGCAAGTCGACCACCACGTTCCTGCTCGAATCCGGGCTGCGGATGGCCGGCCACCTGACCGGGCTGGCCGGCGGGGTGGAGACCCGGGTGGCCGGCCAGGCCCGGCCGAGCCTGCTCACCACCCCCGAGGCCACCGACCTGCAGGCGCTGCTGGCCGAGATGGTGCAGCGCGGGGTGACCGCGGCCGCCATGGAGGTGTCCAGCCACGCGCTGGCCTTGGGCCGGGTCACCGGCACCAGGTACGAGGTGGCCGTGTTCACCAACCTGTCCCAGGACCACCTGGACTTCCACGACGGCATGGCGGACTACTTCGCGGCCAAGGCCAGCCTGTTCACCCCGGGCTACGCGCGGCTCGGGGTGGTCAACATCGACGACCCGTGGGGCCGCAAGCTGACCGCCGCGCCGCAGATCCCGCTGACCACGTTCTCCGCGGAGGGCCGGGCCGCGGCCGACTGGCGGGCCGCCGACGTGCGCAGCGGCGCCGACGGGAGCAGCTTCCGGGTGGTCGGCCCCGGCGGCGTGTCCGCCGACGCGTCGGTCGCGCTGCCCGGGCCGTTCAACGTGGCCAACGCGCTCGGCGCCATCGTCGCGCTGGTCGAGGCCGGGGTCAGCCTGGCCGACGCGGTGGCCGGGGTGGCCGCCTGCCCCGGGGTGCCCGGCCGCCTGGAGCGGGTGGACCGCGGCCAGGACTTCACCGTGCTGGTGGACTACTCGCACAAGCCCGGCGCGGTCGAGGCGGTGCTGCGCGCGCTGCGGCCGGTGACCGAGGGCCAGCTGTGCATCGTGCTGGGCTGTGGCGGCGACCGGGACCGGGCCAAGCGCCCGCTGATGGGTGCGGCCGCCGTGCGCCTGGCTGAGCTGGCCATCCTGACCAGCGACAACCCGCGCTCGGAGGACCCGCTGGCCATCCTGGCCGAGATGCTGCAGGGTGTGCTCACCGTCCCGGCCGGGCAGCGCGGCCGGCTGATCATCGAGCCGGACCGGGCCGCGGCCATCGGCCTGGCCATCGCGGGCGCGGGCAAGGGCGACATCGTGGTGGTGGCGGGCAAGGGGCATGAGCGCGGCCAGTACGTGGCCGGGGCGGTCATCCCGTTCGACGACCGGGAGGTGGCCGCGGACGCGCTGGCCGGGCTGGCCAGCGCTGATCTGGCCAGCACGGGGCCGGACAGCGCCTCGCCGGCCGAGCCACCCATCGAGCAGAGCCTGATCGAGCAGGGCCTGATCAGGCCGAACTGGCCGGGCAGGCAGGAGGACGCGTGATCCCGCTCTCGCTGAGCGACATCGCCGGCATCACTGGCGCCCGGCTGGACCAGGTGGCCGACCCGGCGGCCGTGGTGACCGGCCCGGTGACCATGGACTCCCGGGCCGCGGCGCCCGGGGCGCTGTTCGCCGCGCTGCCCGGCAGCCGGGCCGACGGGCACGACTTCGCCGCCCAGGCGGTGGCCGCGGGCGCCACCGCGGTGCTGGCCAGCCGTCCGTGCGGCGCACCGGCGCTGATCGTGCCGGACGTCACGGCGGCGCTCGGCCTGCTGGCCCGGGCCGTGGTGGACCGGCTGCCCAGCCTGGAGATCGCCGGCATCACCGGGTCCGCAGGCAAGACCACGACCAAGGACCTGGCCGCCCAGCTGATCGAGGCGCTTGGCCCGACGGTGGCGCCGCGAGCCTCGTGGAACAACGAGATCGGCCACCCGCTGACCGTGCTGCGCGCTACCGCGGACACCCGCTACCTGGTGCTGGAGCTGTCCGCGCGGGGCCCGGGGCACATCGCGCAGCTATGCCAGATCGCGCCGCCGCGGCTCGGCGTGGTGCTCTGCGTGGGCCATGCGCACGAGGGGGAGTTCGGCAGCATCGAGGGGGTGGCTGAGGCCAAGGGAGAACTGCCGGCCGCGCTCCCCGCCAACGGCATTGCACTTTTGAACGCCGATGACTGGCGGGTCATGAACATGGCCGCGCGGACCCAGGCCCGAGTGGTCACGTTCGGCGAATCGGCCGGCGCCGACATCCGGGCCGGCGAAGTCCGGCTTGATGAGCGCGGACGGCCGGGGTTCCAGCTCGTCATGGACGGGGCACTGGCGTTCGTGCAAATGCGCCTTTTCGGGCGGCACAACGTGCCCAATGCGCTCGCAGCCGCGGCGCTGGCCGGCCAGCTGGGCATGCCGGTGGCGGAGATCGCCGAGCGGCTGTCGGCGGCCGAGCCGCGCAGCCGGTGGCGGATGGAGGTGACCGACCGCGCGGACGGGGTCACCGTGCTGAACGACGCGTACAACGCCAACCCCGAGTCGGTCCGGGCCGCGCTGGACACGCTGGCCGTGCTGGGCCGCGGCCGGCGCGCGTTCGCGGTGCTCGGGGTGATGAACGAGCTCGGCGCCAGCGCCGCGGCCCGGCACGAGGAGGCCGGGGGGTACGCGGCACGGTCCGGGGTGGCCGGCCTTATCGTGGTCGGTGATGAAGCAGCACCCATGCTGACCGGGGCCAAGGCGGAGCCCGGCTGGGCCGGGGAGCTGATCCACGCGGCCGACGCGGACGCCGCGCTCGACGCGCTGCGGAACCTGCTGGCGCCGGGAAACGTCGTCCTGGTGAAGGCATCTCGCAGCGCCGGGCTGGAACGGGTTGCCCTGGCCCTGACCGGGGAGCCCGTGGTGCCGGAGAGGACTGCGCAGTGAGAACCATCCTGCTGTCCGCCGGCGTGTCGCTGCTGCTTTCGCTGTTCGGCACGCCGCTGGCCATCAGGATCTTCCGGCGGCACGGCTACGGCCAGCTGATCCGGGAGGAAGGCCCGGCCGGGCACGCCACCAAGCGCGGCACCCCGACCATGGGCGGCACGGTCATCGTGATCGCGGCCGTGCTCGGCTACGTGGTCGGGAACCTGTTCACCGGCGGGCGGCCGTCCGTGTCCGGCGTGCTGGTCGTGCTGCTCATGATCGGCCTGGGCGTGGTCGGCTTCCTGGACGACTTCATCAAGATCTACAAGCAGCGCAGCCTGGGCCTGCGCAGCGGGGCCAAGCTGGCCGGCCAGGCCGTGGTGGGCGCGCTGTTCGCGGCGCTGGTCGTGCAGCAGCACTTCGCCGACGGGTACGACCTGACTCCGGCTGACGCGCACCTGTCGTTCCTGCGCGACTTCGGGCCGTCGCTCGGCGTCACCGCGTTCATGCTGTGGATCGTCTTGTTCATCGCCGGCTTCTCCAACGCGGTCAACCTGACCGACGGGCTGGACGGGCTGGCCACCGGGTGCGCCTGCCTGGTGCTGGCCGCGTACGTGCTGATCGGGATCTGGCAGGAGCGCAACGACTGCACGCTCAACCTGGCGCCGCAGTGCTACGACGTGCGCGACCCGCTGGACATGGCGGTGATCGCCGCGTCGGTGCTCGGGGCCTGCTTCGGGTTCCTGTGGTGGAACGCGCCGCCGGCCCGGATCTTCATGGGCGACACCGGGTCGCTGGCCCTGGGCGGGGTGCTGGCCGGGCTGGCCGTGTGCACCAAGACCCAGCTGCTGCTGGCCATCCTGGGCGGGCTGTTCGTGGTCGTCACGCTGTCGGTGATCATCCAGGTGGGCTCGTTCAAGATGACCGGTAAACGGGTGTTCCGGATGGCGCCACTGCAGCATCACTTCGAGCTGCGGGGCTGGGCGGAAACGACCATCGTGATCCGGTTCTGGCTGATCTCGGCCATGTTCGTCGCGCTGGGGCTCGGCATCTTCTACGTGGAGTGGATGCCTAAATAGGCTTTTACGGGGGCTCGGGGGGTCGTCCCCCGGGGGCTAATACTGCGACACGCCGCGGATTTCCGCGGGTTCCCGGTGGCGTAGCCCGAAACTGGGATCGTGGACCAAGTAGCGCCTGTTGCCGCGCCGCCCCGCGCTCCGGTGTCCTGGACCGGGCAGGCGCGGGACCGGGTGGCCGCCCGGTTCGGCTTCCTGGACCGCCCGCTCACCGACTTCTACCTGGTCCTCGGCATCACCACGCTGCTGCTCGCGCTCGGCCTGGTGATGGTGCTGTCCACCTCGTCCGCGGCCGGGCTGATGGCGGGTGGCTCGCCGTGGTCCGGCCTGCAGCACCAGTTGCTCGGCGTGCTGATCGGGCTGCCGTGCATGTGGCTGGCCGCGCGGTCCGCGCCCGGCAAGTACCGGGCCGCCGCCTACCCGCTGATGTTCATCGCGCTGCTCGGGCTGGTCGTGGTGCTGTTCGTGCCCACCCAGCCGGGCAGCGCCGGGGTGGCCCGCTGGCTGCAGATCGGCGGCTTCCAGTTCCAGCCGTCCGAGCTGGCCAAGTTCGCGTTCCTGCTCTGGGGCGCGGACCTGCTGGCCCGCAAGGAGAAGCTGAACCAGCTGACCGACTGGCGGCAGCTGCTCATCCCGCTGCTGCCCGGGGTCGGCTTCCTGGCCATGCTGGTCATGCTGGGCGACGACCTGGGCACCACGTTCGTGCTGCTGATCATCTTCCTCACGCTGCTGTGGATCATCGGCACGCCGGGCCGGGTGTTCGCCGGGATCCTGCTGCTGATCGGCCTGGCCCTGCTGGCCATGGTGGTGGTCGCCCCGTACCGGATGGAACGGCTGCTCGGCTTCTTCCACGCCAGCGGCAACCCGGTCGGCACGAACCAGCAGCCCATCCAGGGCAAGTGGGCGGTGGGCTCGGGCGGCTGGTTCGGCGTCGGGCTCGGCGACAGCCGGGAGAAGTGGGGCTGGGTGCCCGAGTCGACGACCGACTTCATCTTCGCCATCCTGGGCGAGGAACTCGGCCTGATCGGCACGCTGTGCGTGACGTTCCTGTACGCCGGGCTGGCCTATGCCGGGCTGCGTATCGCCCGCCGGGTGCAGGACACGTTCATGCGGCTGGCCGCGGGCGGGGCCACCGCCTGGATCGTCGGCCAGGCGCTGGTGAACATTTGCGCGGTGATCGGGCTGCTGCCGATTACCGGCGTGCCGCTGCCGCTGGTCTCCGAGGGGCTGTCCTCCCTGCTGGTGACCATGGTGGCGCTCGGCATGCTGATGTCCTTCGCCAAGCGGGAGCCGGGCGCCAGCCAGGCCCTTGCCGAGGCGGGCCCCGGAGCCGGGCTGCGCGTCCTAAGCTGGCTTGGCCTGCCCGGCCGGCGCAAAACGCCAGCCGGGCCCGGGCGCCGTCAGTGAGGGAGGGAGTGCCGGGCCATGAGCGTCGTACTCGCGGGTGGTGGCACAGCCGGTCATATCGAGCCCGCACTGGCCCTGGCCGATGCGCTGCGCCGGGCCGACCCGGAGCTCAGCATCGTCTGCCTGGGCACCGAGCGCGGGCTGGAGACCCGGCTGGTCCCGATGCGCGGATATGAGCTCGCGCTGATCCCGCCGGTGCCGATGCCGCGCAAGCTCAGCCCCGAACTGATGGGCGTGCCGGGACGGCTGAACGCCTCGGTGGCGGCGGCCGGGCGGGTGCTGGACCAGGCCCGGGCCCAGGTGCTGGTCGGCTTCGGCGGGTACGTGGCCACCCCGGCCTACCTGGCCGCGCGCCGCCGCCACGTGCCGATCGTGGTGCACGAGGCGAACGCCCGTCCCGGGCTGGCCAACCGCATTGGCGCACGGTTCACCCGGCATGTCTTCACCGGCCAGCCGGACACCAAGCTGCCGCACGCCAGTTACGTGGGCATCCCGCTGCGCCGGGAGATCGCCGGCCTGGACCGGCTGGCGCTGGCCGACAAGGCCCGGGCCCACTTCGGGCTCCGCCCCGACCTGCCGGTGCTGCTGGTCACCGGCGGCTCGCAGGGCGCCCGGTCGCTGAACTACGCGGTGCTGGACGCGGCCGAGGCGATCCGTGCGGCCGGCATCCAGGTGCTGCACATCCTCGGGCCGCGCAGCGACATCCAGGTGCAGATGCCGCCGGGCGGCGCGCCCTACGTCACGCTGCCCTACCTGGACCGGATGGACCTGGCCTACGCCGCGGCCGACTTCGCGATCTGCCGCAGCGGCGCGATGACCTGCGCCGAGCTGACCGCGGTGGGGCTGCCCGCGGTGTACGTGCCGCTGCCGCACGGCAACGGCGAGCAGCGGCTCAACGCGCTGCCGGTGGCGGCGGCCGGCGGCGGCCTGATCCTGGCCGACGCCGAGCTGACCCCGGACTGGATCCGGTCCGACCTGCTGCCGATCCTGACCGACGCCCAGCTGGTGGCGGCGATGTCGCAGGCCGCCGCCGGGATCGGGCACCGGGACACGGACGTGCGGCTGGCCGCCGAGGTGCTCGGCCTCATCCGCGGCGGCCCAGGTACGGCGGGCCAGGCCGAGCCCGGCGCCGGCCCGGCGAAGGCCATGGCCAGCATGGTGGCAGACGCAGGCACCATGGCGATGGGCGCAGGCAGCACGGCGATGGGCGGGGCGGCATAGCGGTGGCCAGGCGCCGAGCAGGCGGTACGACGACCCCGGGCGGCCGGGCAGCAGCGGTTACGAGCAGCCGGGGCGGTACGACGATCCACGGCGGCCAGGTCCGGGCTATGAGGAGCCGGGGTGGTATGAGGATCCGCGATCGGCCGGCCCCGGGTATGACCAGCCGGGGCCGTATCCGGATCCGTGGCAGCCGGGCAGATGAGGATGACGGCATGGGCCTGGTAACCCCGACCGAACCGGTTCCGCTCGACCAGCTGGGCCGGGTGCACTTCACCGGGATCGGCGGCGCGGGCATGTCCGGCATCGCCCGGATCATGCTGGCCCGCGGCGTCCCGGTGTCCGGCACCGACGCGGCCCCGTCGGCCCTGCTCGACGAGCTGGCCGCGGCCGGCGCGGTGGTGCACGTCGGGCACGACGCGGCCCACCTGGCGGGCGCGGACACCCTGGTCGTGTCCACCGCGATCCGGCCGGACAACCCGGAACTGGCCGCGGCCCGGCAGCAGGGGCGGCGGGTGCTGCACCGGGCAGCCGCGCTGGCCTCGGTCATGCTCGGCCGGCGGACCGTGGCGGTGGCCGGCACGCACGGCAAGACCACCACCACCTCCATGCTGACCACGGTGCTGCGCGAGCTGGGTGCCGACCCGTCCTACGTGATTGGCGGCATCCTGGCCGAGACCGGCCGCGGCGCCGACGACGGCAGCGGCGAGCTGTTCGTCGCCGAGGCCGACGAGAGCGACGGCTCGTTCCTCATGTTCGCCCCGGAGGTGGCCATCGTCACCTGCGTGGAAGCGGACCATCTGGACAACTACGCGGGCCTGGCCGAGATCGAGGCCGCGTTCGCCGAGTTCGCCGCGCGGATCAGCCCCGGCGGGCTGCTGGTGGCCTGCGCGGATGACCCCGGGGCCCGGGCGCTGGCCGACGCCGCGCGCGACCTGCCGATCCGGGTCCGCACCTACGGCGAAGCGGCCGACGCCGACTACCGGATCAGCGGCATCGCGCCGCGCGGCATGACGGTCGGCTTCCAGGTCAGCGGGGGACCGGAGGGGCCCGGCCCGGATGTGGCCGGCTCGCCCGCCGCCCAGGTGCTGCTGGCCGTGCCCGGGCGGCACAACGCGCTGAACGCCGCCGCCGTCCTGGCCACCTGCGCCGAGCTGGGCTTCCCGGTCGACGAGGTGACGCTCGGGCTGGCCGCTTTCCGCGGCGCGCGGCGCCGCCTGGAACCCAAAGGGGAGGCCGACGGCGTCCGGGTGCTGGACAGCTACGCGCACCACCCCACCGAGCTGGCCGCCGACCTCACCGCGGCCCGGGACATCGCCGAGGGCGGCCGGGTCATCGTCATCTTCCAGCCGCACCTGTTCAGCCGGACCAAGATTTTCGCCACCGAGTTCGGCGCCGCCCTGGGCTTGGCCGACGAGGCCCTGGTGCTGGACGTGTACCCGGCCCGGGAGGACCCGGTCCCCGGGGTGACCGGGGACCTGGTCGCGGCGGCGGTGCCCGGCGGGCGGGCCCGGTTCCTGCCGGACAAGACCATGGCGGCCGCCGCGGTCGCGGCCACGGCCAAGCCTGGTGACCTGGTGCTGACCATGGGCGCCGGTGACGTGACCGCGCTCGGCGAGCCGGTGCTGGCCGCGCTGCGCGCCCGGGGCGGGCCGGCCGGATGACCCGGCAGGCCACCGGCGTGGCGGGGACCGGCACCGAGCAGCCGGCCGCCGGCCCGGCCAGCCCCGCGAATCAGCGGTGGCGGGCGGTCTTCTTCGCGCTGATGGCCATCGCGATCGTGGCCGGGGTGGGCTGGGCGCTGCTCGAATCGCGGTTCTTCGTGGTCCGCGGCGTGCAGGTGACCGGGACGCACCTGGTCACCCCGGCGCAGGTGCGCAGCGCGGCGGACATCCCGGCCGGGCTGCCGCTGATCCGGGTGAACGACGCCGCGGTGGCGCGCCGGGTCGAGCAGCTCCGCCAGGTCCAGTCCGCGCGGGTCACCCGGGACTGGCCGGACAAGGTGCTGATCGCGGTCACCGAGCGGGTGCCCGCCCTGGCCGTGCCGGTCAGCCAGGGATACGACCTCATCGACAAGGACGGCGTGGTCGTGGAGTCGGTCTCGGAGCAGCCGCTGGGCACGCCCATCCTGGATCTGCCCGCCGGGTCGGCGCAGCCGGCCGCGCTGCGCGGCAACCCGGCGGTCTACGCGGCGGCGGTGGTGGTCCGGGAACTGCCCCGGTACCTGGCCCGGGAACTGGTGTCGGTGCAGGCACCTAGCTCCACCGAGGTGACGCTGCGGCTGAGTCACGGGGTCAGCATTATCTGGGGCGGCACCGACCGGGCGGCCGAGAAAGCGAAAGAACTGGCCGTGCTGATGCGCACGCACGCCCGGTCCTATGACGTGAGCGCGCCCGGCACCGCGGTGACCAGCGGGTGAGCAACGGCGCGGACCAGGACGGGCGATATCGAGGCAGGCAGCGACACGTCGGCCCGTCTCGCGCGTGTCTAGTTGACCCTGGTCCCGGCCCACCCTACTGTCCGTATCAATCGCCAGGATGACATAACTGTAAATCTCAAGTTGAGAGTGAGGGTTGGTTCCCTGGAAATCGCGCGACGCGGCCGGCCGGGGCAATTGGGGGCGCATTTCGGCAGGTGGCTGAAACGCTGGTTTTGGTGGTGGTTTCCAGGAAAGCCGTCCTCCGCGGGCGCTCTCTCCGGCTGCGATATCGGTGAGCCGGAACACAGTGAAGGTAAACGAGCGGAAAGGGCCCTCCTCGTGGCAGCACCGCAGAACTATTTGGCGGTCATCAAGGTCGTCGGTATCGGTGGGGGCGGCGTCAACGCCGTGAACCGGATGATCGAAGAGGGGCTCAAGGGCGTTGAGTTCATCGCGATCAACACAGACGCCCAGGCTCTCCTGATGAGCGACGCCGACGTCAAACTGGATGTCGGCCGTGAACTCACCCGCGGTCTCGGCGCGGGGGCCAACCCCGAGGTCGGGGCCAAGGCGGCGGAAGACCACCGGGAAGAGATCGAGGAGGTCATCAAGGGGGCCGACATGGTCTTCGTCACCGCCGGTGAGGGCGGTGGGACGGGCACCGGCGGCGCGCCGATCGTGGCCAACGTGGCCCGTTCGCTGGGCGCGCTCACCATTGGCGTGGTCACCCGGCCGTTTGGTTTCGAGGGCAAGCGCCGTGCGGCACAGGCCGAGCTGGGCATCGAGCGGCTGCGCAACGAGGTGGACACGCTGATCGTTATCCCGAACGACCGGCTGCTGTCTATCTCGGACCGGCATGTCAGCGTGCTGGACGCATTCAAAGCCGCTGACCAGGTGCTGCTCTCCGGTGTGCAGGGAATTACCGACTTGATCACCACGCCCGGGCTGATCAACCTGGACTTCGCCGACGTGAAATCGGTGATGTCCGGGGCCGGCTCGGCGCTGATGGGGATCGGCTCGTCGCGCGGCGATGACCGCAGCGTCGCCGCCGCCGAGATGGCCATCTCCAGCCCGCTGCTGGAAGCCAGCATCGACGGCGCGCATGGCGTGCTGCTGTCCATCCAGGGCGGGTCTGACCTCGGCCTGTTCGAAATCAACGAGGCGGCCCAGCTGGTCTCCAACTCGGCCGCACCGGAAGCCAACATCATCTTCGGCGCGGTCATCGACGATGCGCTCGGCGACGAGGTCCGGGTCACCGTGATCGCGGCCGGCTTCGACGAGGGCGGCCGCCGGGCCCGGCCGCCGCGGGCCGTCAGCAGCTTCGCCGCAGACAATGGGTCGGCCCAGGTCTCGCCGGGGGACAGCTATCGCTCCCCGGTCAGCCCGGCGCCGTCGGTGCTCGCCTCATCGTCGTCCGGCGCGGAGGGCTGGGCCAGCGCGGCCACGGACGATCCGGCCGCCCCGGCCCGTGCGGAAGCGCCCGCCGCCGGCGGGTCCACCGTCAGCGGGTCGGCCGACTCGGCCGCCCGGCTGGCTGAGGACGCGGCCGGCCTGGCCGAGGACGCGGCCGGCCTGGCTGGCGACGCGGCCGAGCTGGCCGGGACCGACGGCAGTGGGAGCGGCAGCGTGCCCGCGCCGCGGCTGGCCGGCACCGAGGCCGCCAGCAGCGAGCCGGGCGTCGAGTCGCGGCCGCGGCCAGATGCCCGGGGCGTGTTCGATGCGGCCACCACGCGCCGCCGGTCGGTCGTGTTCGAAGAGGATGACGAGCTCGACGTCCCGGACTTCCTCAAGTAGTGACCAGCCTGGCCAGCGAACCGGGCGCCGGGCGCGCCGCTGAGATCGCCGCGTCGCTGGCCAGGGTGCAGGCCCGCATCGGGGCCGCGTGCCAGGCGGCCGGGCGGCCAGCCGGCGCGGTCACCCTGATCGCCATCACCAAGACCTTCCCCGCCACTGATATCCGCATCCTGAGCAGCCTCGGCGTGCGTGACGTGGGGGAGAACCGCGATCAGGAGGCGGCGCCCAAAGCCGCCGAGCTCGCCGACCTGCGTGACGAGCTCACCTGGCACTTCGTCGGCCAGCTGCAGACCAACAAGGCGGCCAGCGTGGCCCGCTACGCCTCGGTGATCCACTCGGTGGACCGGATCCGGCTGGTGACGGCGCTCGGCGCGGCCGCCCGGAAGGCCGGCCGCCCGCTGCGCTGCCTGGTCCAGGTGAGCCTGGACGACGAGCCAGGCCGCGGCGGCGCCCCGGCCGGCCAGGTGCTGGCCATCGCGGACGCGGTGGCCAGCCAGGCTGGCCTGGACCCGGGCGGCGTGATGGCGGTGGCGCCACTGGCCGCCGAGTCGGTGCCGGGCGGGCCGCTGGCCGCCTTCCAGCGGCTGGCCGGGATCGCCGCTCAGGTCCGCGCCCAGCACCCCGGTGCGGTGATGATCTCCGCCGGGATGAGCGGGGATCTGGAGGACGCCATTGCGGCCGGTGCGACACACGTGCGGGTCGGTACGGCGTTGCTCGGCGGCCGGCCGGGCTTCGTCAGGTAATGTCCGACGCAGCGAGGCTGCGTGACAGTTGATGACGGAGGGCTGACCGATGGCCGGCGCGATGCACAAGATGGCGGTCTACCTCGGCCTCGTCGAGGACGATCCGCACTACGACGACGGCTATGACGCCTACGAGGAGTACGACGAGTTCGGCGACGCGACTGAGGCGCCAGAGCCGGAAGCGGACCGCCCGGCTCCGCGCGGCAGCCGGGCCGAGTTCGCCGTCGAGCCGTCCCTGCCTGCGGTCTCCCGGGGCGGCGGCACCGCCACCGCGACCGCGCATGCCGCCGATCTCGCACGTATCACTACCTTGCACCCGCGCACGTACAATGAAGCCCGTACCATCGGAGAGCACTTCCGTGAAGGCACTCCGGTGATCATGAACCTGACCGAGATGGTCGACAGCGACGCCAAGCGTCTCGTCAACTTCGCAGCAGGGCTGATCTTCGGACTGCACGGAAGCATCGACCGGGTCACCAACAGGGTGTTCCTGCTGTGTCCGGCCAACGTCGAAGTGACGGCGGAGGACAAGGCCCGGATAGCTGAACGAGGGTTCTTCAACCAGAGTTAGAAGCGCAGGTAGTGAACACGCTCGGTGACGAGCACCCAGCAACGGCACCCGCGGTGGTCATCCCGGCGTCCGTCAAGGCAGGCAGGGCAGGGATGTGGGGATTGTAAAGATCGTTCTGTTCTACGTGCTCTCGATCTATCTAGTGATTCTGCTCGGGAGGCTCATCCTCAGCTGGATACAGGCTTTCTCGCGGTCCTGGACCCCCACGGGCATCGTGCTGATCCTGGCCGAGTTCATCTTCACCGTGACAGACCCGCCACTGAGATTGCTAAGGCGGTTCATACCCACCCTCCGTCTCGGTACTGTGGCCTTGGACCTCAGCTTCATGGTGCTCTTCTTCGTGGTCATTTTCGCGATGCAGGCCGTGCAGCTGCTCTGATCGGGGTAGCGTCCGACACGAACACCGTTCAAGCGTGCCGAGGAGACGAGATGCCGCTGACGCCCGCGGATGTCCGGAACAAGCAGTTCAGTACCACCCGGCTCAGGCCTGGTTACGACGAGGAAGAGGTCGACGCCTTCCTCGACGAGGTCGAGGTTGAGCTGGACCGGCTGATCCAGGAGAACGAAGAACTCCGGGCGAAGCTGGCCGAGAGCCTGCGTGGCGGCAAGGTTCCGATGTCCGCGCTCAGCTCGCCGCTCGGTGAGCAGGCTCCCGAGATGATGGCCCCGGAGCCGATCCGGCCACCTGAGCCGGAGCGGATGCCGGAGCCGCCGCGGATGATGCCGCCGGCCGAGGACCACATGGACACGGCCGCGCGCGTGCTGGCACTGGCCCAGCAGACCGCGGACCAGGCGATCGCCGACGCGCGGCGCGAGGCCGACGAGACGCTCGGCCGGGCCCGCCGCGAGGCCGACGACATCCTGGGCAAGGCGCGCCGCCAGGCCGAGCAGATCACCAGCGACGCGCGGGCCCGGGCCGAGAGCCTGGAGCGGGACGCGCAGGAGCGGCACCGTCAGGCGATGGGCTCCCTGGTGCAGCAGCGCGAGGAGCTGGAGCGCCGGGTGGACGACCTGCGTGCCTTCGAGCGCGAGTACCGCAGCAGGCTCAAGGCGTACCTGGAAGGCCAGATGCGCGACCTGGAAGCGGGGGCGACCGACAGTGGTGCCTTCCCGGCCATGGGCAACGGGCCTGACTCGTCGTCCGTCTCCTCGGGGATGTCCCGCCTGGAGAGCCGGAACGGCCAGCCGTCCATCGGCGCCTACGCAGGCGCGCCGGAGCCGGTGTCCCATGGTGGCTTCCACCCGTCGGATGGCTCGCCGCACGACCACCGCTGATCAGCGGTGGTCAGCAGCGCGAGCCAGACCCGTACGTCCCATAGCTAGACAGCACAGCGGCATCTCCTCGGTTGGCAGCATGACCCGTACGGCCTGCGGAGAGCGGGAATGATCAGGTTCAGCGCTCTCCTGGTAGCCCTGGCCATTGGCTTGCTGGCTGCTGGCGTGGCAGCCAGCAGCCTGCCGCTGGTCTATGTGTCCATCGCAGTGTGCGCGGTGGCCGCCCTCCTGCTGGCCGCCGGTGTGCTGCGGCACTGGTCGGAAATTTTCGGCCCGCGCACCACGCGAGTGGCCAGCCCGTTCGCGGTCAGCGGTGCAGTGCCCAGCCAGGCCTCGCCCAGCCGGACCTCGCCCAGCCGGGCTTCGGCCGGCCGGGCCGCGCCGGGTCACGCGGCTGCGGCGGGCCGCGCCGGGCCGGTGGGCGCTCCGGGTCTGGCCGGCTTCCGGGCCGAGGCCGGGGCTGGCCCAGCGGCCTGGGGGCCGGAGCCGACCGTCGCGGCCAGCCGGTACCGGGCCGCCGCCGAACCGGATGGCCGCGCCGACCGGGTACCAGCCGATCCGGCCGCCCGCGCAGCCAGCGCGGCCAGCGGCCAGGCAGCCGGCCAGGACGAGGCGGACAGCGCCGCCGCTGCCGCCCGCGGCGACCGGCGGTCCGGGCGCAAGAGCTGGCCAGCCGGGCGCCCGGCCGAGCCCGAGCCAGTGCCCACCCCGGCCGAGCCCAGCTACGCCTCGCCCACCGACGATCTGTGGGACCGGGTCAACGAGGAACTGGAATCGGCCGGCAAACGCGACTCGGGCCGGCTGTCCTGGCCCGCCGGCGACTTCTCGATCCCGTCCGGCATGTCGCTGCCGGCCGAGCCGCCGGAACAGGAGACGTTCGCCGGGCCGGGCCAGCCAGGTGGCGGGGATCTGTGGCAGCCGGCCGCCGGCTGGCAGCCGCCTAGCCCGCCGCCGGGCAGCTGGCCGTTCGCACCGTCCGCGGAACCGGCCAGCGCCGGATCGTCCGGCCGGGACAGCGGCCGCGACACCGCCAGCGAGGCAGCCGCCCGCCACACCAGCGCCGTCACCGAGCCAGCGGCCCGCGAGACCGGCGCCGTCACCGAGCCAGCGGCCCGCGAGACCGGCGCCGTCACCGAGCCAGCGGCCCGCGAGACCGGCGCCGTCACCGAAGCAGCCGCCCGCGACACCGGCGCCATCAGTGCGGCAGCCGCCAGCGAAGCGGCGGCCGGCGAGACCGTGGCGGCCGGGCAGCCGCCCGGCCCGGCCCAGGCCGCCCGGGGTGCTCGCGGCTGGGACGCGCCCAGCCGGGCCGAAGCTGACCAGAGCACCGAAGTTGACCAGAGCACGGGCACCCCGGACGAGGCTCCGCGTGACACTCGGCGTGACACGGGCGCGGATGAGGACGGCCGGGCTGACCAGGATGCCGCCCCTCGGTGGATGATCCGGCCGCAGGCCGGGCCGGGCACCGAGTCCACCGTCGTGTCCACGCCACCGGTGGTGACCCCGCGGGAGGACGCCGAGGCGGCCGGGACCAAGGTCGCTGAGCCTGCCGAGGCGGCTGAGGCCACCGAAACGGCTGAGGCGGCTGGGGCGGCCAACGTAGCTGAGCCCGGGAAACCGGCCGAGCCCGAGCTAGCCGAGCCCGGGCCGGTGGCCGAACCGGCCGAAGCCGGCTCAGCCGGTGAGCCGGACGACGCCAGGCAGGCCGGGTCCGCTGCGCCGGACACGGGGACCACCCAGGTCGGGGTCACCCAGGTCACCGCCCCGCCGAAGGCCGCCACGGCCGAGGGTGCCGCACCGGGCAAGCCAGCCAAGCCAGCCGGGCCGGTCCAGGTCACCGTGGTGCCCGGGGTGGCCCGCTACCACCGCAGCGAGTGCATCCTGATCCGGTTCCTCGGCGAGGGTGACCTGGAGATCATGCCTAAGCAGCAGGCGGTGGCCGACGGCCTGATCGCCTGCCGCGCCTGCCAGCCCGACCAGCTTCCGGACAGCTGACCCACTCCGGATCTGGGTGGGTCAGCCGCCCGGCCGGTCAGGCCCCAGGTCAGCCAGCACGGCTCAGCCAGCAGAGGTCGGCCAGCACGGGTCAGCCAGCACGGGTCAGCCAGAAGGTCAGGCCCAGGTCGGGATTCGGGTGCTGGTGCGCGCCGGACAGGTCCGCGGCCGCGCCGGGCCGGAACTCATCGGCCAGCACCTCACTGGCGATCAGCTCGCCATGCTCGGTCAGCGCCGCGGACAGATCCGGGTCTTCGGTCGCCCAGCGCACCCGGATCCGGTCGCTGACATGCAGCCCGTCACTCTTCCTGGCCTCCTGGACCAGCCGGATGACTTCCCGGGCCAGCCCTTCCCGGCGCAGCTCGGCGGTGATGTCAACTTCGAGGCCGACGGTCTCCCCGGCGTCCGAGGCCACCGTCCAGCCGGAGCGCGGCGTCTGGGTCACGATCAGCTCGTCCGGGCCGAGCTGCAGCTGCGCACCATCCACCTGCACCGAGACCTTCCCGGCGGAACGCAGTTCCGCGGCCAGCAGCGCCGGATCGGCTGCGGCGATGGCCGCGGCCACCGGCTGGGTGCCCTTGCCGAACCGCTTCCCGAGCGCCCGGAAATTCGGCTTCACCACGTAGTCGACCAGGTCGTCGCCGACGGTGGCCATCGGTTCCAGCGAGCGCACGTTGAGCTCGCTGGCCACTTCGGCGCGCAGTTCCGGGTCCAGGTCGGCGAACCCAGCCGCGCTGACCACGGCGCGGGCCAGCGGCTGGCGGACCGGCAGCGACGCGGCCGCGCGGGCCGACCGGCCCAGCTCCACCAGCCGCCGGGTCAGCGCCATCTGCCCGGACAGCCGGGCGTCGACCAGCGCGGGGTCGGTGGCAGGCCACTGGGCCAGGTGCACCGACTCCGGGTCGTCGGCGCCGCGCAGCGCCGCCCACACGTGGTCGGCCAGGAACGGCGTGATCGGGGCCATCAGCCGGGTCAGCACGTGCAGGCACTCGTACAGCGTGGCGAACGCGGCCGCGCCGTCCGGGCTGCCCGGGCCATCCCAGAACCGGCGCCGGGACCGCCGCACGTACCAGTTCGACATGTCGTCGATGAACGCGGCCAGCCGCCGCCCGGCCGCGGCGGTGTCGAAGCCCTCCAGCGCGTCGGTCACCTCGCCAGCCGTCGCGTGCAGCTCGCTGAGCAGCCACCGGTCGAGCAGCGGCCGGTCCGCGGGCGGCGGCGCGCTGGCCGCCTGGCCCGGGTCCCAGGCCTGCCCCTGCGCGGCCGCGGCGTTGGCGTACAGCACCAGGAAGGAGACCGTGTGCCAGTAGGTGAGCAGCACCTTGCGGACGATCTCGTCCAGGGTGTTCGCGCCGATCCGCCGGGTGGACCAGGGCGAGCCGGACGCCGCGAAGAACCAGCGCACCGCGTCCGCGCCGTGCGCCTCCATCAGCGGGATCGGCTCGAGCACGTTGCCCAGGTGCTTGCTCATCTTGCGGCCGCGCTCATCCACGACCAGGCCCAGGCAGACCACGTTCTCGTAGGAGGACCGGCCGAACACCAGGACGCCGACTGCCATCAGCGAGTAGAACCAGCCCCGGGTCTGGTCGATCGCCTCGCAGATGAACTGGGCCGGGTAGGCCCGCTCGAACTGGTCCTGGTTGTGCCACGGCGCGCCGAGCCGGGCGAACGGCATCGACCCGGAGTCGTACCAGGCGTCGATCACCTCGGGCACCCGGCGGGCCTGCTCGCCGCAGTCCGGGCAGGTGATCACCACCTCGTCCACGTAGGGCCGGTGCGGGTCCAGCGTGGACAGGTCACGCCCGGCCAGTTCGCTCAGCTCGGCCAGCGAGTCCACGCAGGTCAGATGCTGCTGGCCGCATTCCCAGATGGGCAGCGGGGTGCCCCAGTACCGGGTCCGGGACAGCGCCCAGTCCACGTTGTTGCGCAGCCACTCGCCGTACCGGCCGTGCTTGATGGTGGGCGGCTGCCAGTTGGTCCGCTCGTTCTCGGCCAGCATCTGGTCCTTGACCTGTGTGGTCCGGATGTACCAGGACGGCAGCGCGTAGTACAGCAGCGGCGTGTGGCAGCGCCAGCAGTGCGGGTAGCTGTGCTGGTACGGCTCCGAGCGGAATAGCAGGCCGCGCTCGGTCAGGTCATGGACCAGCGGCGCGTCCGCTTCCTTGAAGAACATCCCGCCGACCAGCGGGACCCAGTCTTCGAACCGCCCGTCCGGCCGGACCGGGTTGACCACCGGCAGCCCGTGCGCCCGGCCGGCCTCCATGTCGTCCGCGCCGAAGGCCGGCGCCATGTGCACCAGCCCGGTGCCGTCCTCGGTGGTGACGAACGCGCCCGGCACCACCCGGTGCGCGCCGACGGTCTCGACCAGGCGCAGCGGCGGCCGGTAGGTCGCGCCGACCAGTTCGGCACCCGGCACCGTGGCCAGCACCCGCCAGCCTTCGCCGAGCACCCGGGAGACCAGCGCCTCGGCCACCACCACGGTCTCGCCGTCGCCGGGCTTACGCGCGATCGCGTAGTTCTCGTCCGGGTGCACGGCGACCGCGGTGTTGGACACCAGGGTCCACGGCGTGGTCGTCCAGACCAGCAGGTCGGCCCCTTCGAGCAGCGGGCTGGCCGCGGCCGGCAGGGTGAGCAGCGGGAACCGGACGGTGACCCCGGGATCGGTCACCGGGCGGTAGACATCCGGCTGGCCCATCTCGTGGTCGGACAGCGGGGTCTCGCAGCGCGGGCAGTATGGGCTGATCCGGAAGTCCTTGACCAGCAGCCCCTTGCGGAAGATGTCCTTGAGCGACCACCACACCGACTCGACGTAGCTGGTGTCCATGGTCAGGTAGGCGTGCGGCAGGTCCACCCAGTAGCCGAGCCGGATGGTCAGCTCCTCGAACGCGTCCACATGCCGCTGGGCCGACTCACGGCAGCGCGCGTTGAACTCGGCGATGCCGTAGCTCTCGATGGCCTTCTTGCCGGACAGCCCGAGTTCCCGCTCCACCGCCACCTCGACCGGCAGTCCGTGGCAGTCCCAGCCGGCCTGGCGCGGGACGTGGAACCCCTGCATGGTCTTGAACCGGGGGAAGACGTCCTTGAACACGCGCGCCTCGATGTGATGCACGCCGGGCATGCCGTTGGTGGTCGGCGGGCCCTCGTAGAACGTCCACAGCGGCCGTCCCGCGGTGGCGTCCAGGGATCGCTCGAAGAACTTCCCGTCCTGCCAGCGGGCCAGCACATCGTGCTCCATGGCGGGCAGGTCGATGGCTGCGGGCAGGTCGGGGAAGTAGATCTGGCTGTCCGCTGCGTCAGGCATGGCGGGTGGTCCTCCGGCGGTGCTCGCCTGCAGCGGAAGTTGCTGCAGGCAAGGGGTTCGCTGGAGGGACGAGGCGCGCCGGCGGCGGCCCCGCGGTACCACCCTCCTTGGCCGCGGCCGCCCTCGGGGAGCAGCGCACGACCCGCTCATTGCTGTCTGGCGGCCGGTTCTACTGGGCTAGTGCCGTTCTTCCGGCGGCTCCGGGGTGATCTGTCCGCTGCGCCTGCCCCCGGGCTCACACCAACCCCGGATCGCTCCTGGCCACGTTCAGCGGCAGCTGTCCCCATCCACGCTGTGCCGACAGTTAACGATAGCCGATGTCCCGGATTATTGCCGTGGCCAGATGTGTTTGCAGTCCCGGGGACACCGATCTATTCTCCGGTGACTGCCCGCGTTCATGATCGATTGGTGGCGGCAGGAACAGTGGACATAGCACGCACGAGGGGGCCGAGATGACCGCAGCAGCACAGCAGGGTGCCGCCGCGCTGTCCGTCCGGCCCGGCGAGAAGCCCTGGACCGGGCCGGAGCTGGCCGAGGTCCGCAAGGAACTCGAAGCCGAGGCGGCCGGGCTGCGCGAGGATATCTCCACCTCCGAGTCAGAAATCGCGGCCCGGCTGGGCGACGCGGTCGGTGACGCGGGTGACGACTCCGCCGACGCGGGGGCCAAGACTTTCCAGCGCGAGCATGAGCTCGCGCTGACCCAGAACGCGCGGGAACTGCTGACCCAGATCGAGCGGGCGCTGGCCCGGATTGAGGATGGTAGTTATGGCGTGTGCGAGTCTTGTGGCGAGCCGATCGGGAAGGCGCGGTTGCAGGCGTTTCCCCGTGCGGTACTGTGCGTGAGCTGTAAGCAGCGGGAGGAACGGCGCTGAACGGATCCGCGGCGCCCGGCGGGCCGGACCGGCCGGCCGGGGCCAGCCTGGACAGCCTGGACGGCGGGCAGCGGCCCCGCCGGGTCCGGCTGCTGTTCCTGGTGGCGGCCCTGGTGCTCGTGACCGACCTGGTCTCCAAGACGATCGTGGTGGCCACGCTCTCACACCGGCCGCCGGTCCGGCTGCTCGGCGGCCTGCTCCGGCTCACCGAGCTGCGCAACCCCGGCGCCGCGTTCAGCATCGGGGCATCCAGCGCGGTGATGACGGTGCTGTTCAGCCTGATCGCCGTCGGGGTCATCATCGCGATCGTACGCACCTCGCGGCGGCTGCGCAGTGTGCCCTGGGCGGTCACGCTGGGCCTGCTGCTCGGCGGGGCAGCCGGCAACCTGGGGGACCGGATCTTCCGCTCGCCCGGCCCGTTCCGGGGCTACGTGGTGGACTGGATACAGCTGCCGCACTGGCCGGTGTTCAACGTAGCCGACTCGTGCATCGTCTGCGGCGGGATACTGGCGGTGCTGCTGGCCGCGCGCGGCGTCCCGCTCGAAGGGACGCGCCCGGTGGCAGACAGCCCGCCGGACAGCGGCGCGCCAGCCGGTGGCCAGCTCGCCGGCACGCCGGTGCGCGACCGGGGCAACCCAGCGGGTGACGGCAGCCGGTGACGCAGTCCAGCCAGCGCCGGGTGCCGGTCCCGGAGGGGCTCGACGGCGAACGGCTGGACGCCGCCCTGGCCCGGATGTTCGGGCTGTCCCGGGCCAGCGCCGCCGAGCTGATCAGCAGTGGCCAGGTGCTGCTCGGGGGCCGGACCGCGGCCAAGTCCGAGCGGGTACCCGCGGGGGAGTGGCTCGACGTGACGCTGCCCGCGGCCGCGCCTGCCGGCCCGGTGCCGCGTGCGGTGCCCGGCCTGGCCGTGGTCTATGAGGACGACGACATCGTGGTGGTGGACAAGCCGCGCGGGGTGGCCGCCCACCCGACGCCCGGCTGGACCGGCCCGACCGTGCTGGAAGGGCTGCTCGCCGCCGGGCACACGATCGCGACCAGCGGGGCGGCCGAGCGCCAGGGCATCGTGCACCGCCTCGACGCCAACACCACCGGGCTGATGGTGCTGGCCAAGAGCGAGCCCGCGTACAGCGCGCTCAAGCAGGCGTTCCGCGAGCGTGAAGTGGACAAGCGGTACCACGCGCTGGTGCAGGGCCATCCGGACCCGCTGCGCGGCACGATCGACGCACCGATCGGGCGGCATCCGTCCGGCGACGGCCGGTTCGCGGTGGTGGCCGGCGGCCGTTCCAGCGTCACGCACTACGCCACGCTGGAGGCCTTCCGCGGTGCCAGCCTGGCCGAGATCGTTCTGGAGACCGGGCGCACCCACCAGATCCGGGTGCACATGGCCGCGCTGCGTCATCCCTGCGCCGGTGACCGGCTCTATGGCGCCGACCCGGTGTTCGCCGAGCACCTGGGGCTGACCCGGCAGTGGCTGCACGCGGTCGAACTGGGCTTCGCCCACCCGGCGGCCGGCCGCCGGGTGGACTTCACCAGTGGCTACCCGGACGACCTGGCGCACGCCCTGGACGTACTGCGCGCGGAAAGCTGACGGCTCACACCGGCAGCGTGTACTTGAGCACGAAGTTGAGCACCACCGCGAACATCAGGTACATCAGCCACAGGCCGGTGCCGAGATGGAAGAAGCCGAGCGCCCGGCCACCCGGCCGGCTGAGGGCTGGCGCGTCTGGGCCCAGCGTGGCGAAGAACTCCGACACATAGACGCAGATCAGGCCGATGAACAGGCCGCCCACCGGGTCATCGCCCGCCTTGAAGAACACCAGGCAGCCGAGCACCGAGATGGCCAGGAACGCGACCGTCATGCCGATGTTGGCCCGGGCGTCCGCACCGCGCAGCCGGATCCAGCCGAGGGCGAACCAGTGCACGCCGTACGCGGTGAACGCCAGCGCCGCCATGTACAGCGGTGGGGCCGCGGTGAACGTGCCGAACAGGGTGAGCCCGGCGAGCAGGTAGACACCGGTAATGAACTGCATGAACCCCGGCATCCAGATGCCCCAGACGCCGGTCGCCCGGTTGACGGCCTCGTCCCGCTTGGGGTAGCCGAACAGCTCCTGGGTTCCGTAGATCAGGTAACCGGTGCCCAGCCCCATGAAGCCCACCGCGAGCGGGGGGAACGGGGAGGCGGGCAAGCTGAACTGGACGCTGGCTAAGGCAACGGACATCATTGGCCTCCTCAAGGTACGGGTCAGGATGCGGCAGTGGCTGAGACATGATTGTGCCTAATATGTTCCCCGGGTGCATTGGGTAGCCGGTTAACGATTAGATAAGTGATTAGACGGGACTGTCGGTAGCGGGCGGTAGCGTGCCTGCCGTGAACCGCACCGACCGGCTCTACGCCCTCGTCGAGGACCTGCGGGCCAGCGCGCCCCGCCCCCAGTCGGCCCGGCAGCTGGCCGCCCGGTACGAGGTCAGCGTGCGCACCATCGAGCGGGACATCCTGGCCCTGCAGGAGTCGGGTGCGCCGGTGTACGCGGAGCCCGGCCGCCGCGGCGGCTACGCCATCGACAAGACGATGACGCTGCCGCCGGTCAACTTCACCGCGGCCGAGATGGTGGCGATCGCCGTGGCCCTGGCCCGGGACGAGCGCACGCCGTTCGCCGCGGCGACCCGGAGCGCGCTACGCAAGGTGATCGCGGTCGCGTCGGCCACGCAGACCGCGGAGGCAGCACAGCTCATTGACCGGGTCCGGCTGATCGGGGCGGGCCCGGACCGGGAGGTCGCGGCCGCCGCGGCGGCCGCCGGCGCCGGTCCGGCCCGGGTCGGCGCCAGTGCGGCCCGGGCCGATGGCGTGGCGGCACAGGAGGGCAGCGCCGCGCCGCGCTCCGCGCGGGACCGGGCGGCCAGCCGGTGGGGCGGCCCGCAGCCGGGCGGTGTGCCGCTGGTCATCCAGGAGGCCATCACGGCCGGCCACGTGCTGCGGCTCGACTACAGTGACCGGAACGACCAGGTGACGGTGCGCGACGTGGAGCCGGTGGCGTTCGCCGCGACCCGGAACCAGTGGTACCTGCTGGCCTGGTGCCGGCTGCGCGATGGCAGCCGTGCCTTCCGGCTGGACCGCATCCTGGCTGCGGCGGACACCGGTGAGCCGGTCCCGCCGCGGTCCTACCGCGACCTCGAGGTGGACATCCCGGATCACAAGATCAGCCGGCCCGACCTGCACGTGTGATCCGGCATCAGGGCTAAAACCAGCCAGGAAACACCGACATAACGGTGTCGCGGGACCCCGGCAGGCTAGCTCCAGACACGTTGTCCATGACTGGAGGAACTCATGTCCACACCCGCTGCCAACACCGTCTCCTGGTTCGAAGTCGGCGCCCCCGACGTCCAGGCGGCCAAGGACTTCTACGGGCCGCTCTTTGGCTGGACGTTCGCGCCGGACGGCGACTACACGCTGATCACCGCGCCCGGGGCGGATGGCCCGTCCGGCGGCATCTTCAACACTGGCGGCAACATCCCGCCGTACGCCGTGTTCGTGGTCCGGGTCACCGACGTGGCCGCGACCGCGGCCCGCACCGAGGAACTCGGCGGCAAGGTCGTCGTCG
Source organism: uncultured Actinomycetes bacterium (assembly GCA_963814645.1). Taxonomy (GTDB): domain Bacteria; phylum Actinomycetota; class Actinomycetes; order Streptosporangiales; family Streptosporangiaceae; genus RYN-230. The sequence continues at coordinate 740,980 of CAWFDX010000004.1, forward strand.
CGCCGATGACGCTGCCCGACGGCATGGTGATCGCTTACCTGACCGACCCCAACGGCAGCATGTTCGCGCTGTCCAGTCCCCGGCCGGAAAGCTGACCGGCGGCCGGGCGGCCCCGGCGGCACTGGGCGGGTACTGGCGTTAAGCAAATGAATTGGTGGGCAGGGTGCAGATATGGCTGTGCTGAGAGCTGTCGCCCGCCCGATGCTGGCGTCCATTTTCGTCGTCCAGGGCTACCAGACCTGGCGGTGGCCGGAGCGGGTCGCCGCGCGGGCTGAGCCGGTGGTCCGCCCGGTCACCGACCGGGTGGCCGTGCTGCCGGACGAGACCGAGCAGGTGGTGCGGCTGAACGGCGCGGTGCAGTGCGTGGCCGGCTCGATGCTGGCCATGGGCTGGTTCCCCCGGCTGTCCGCAGCCGTGCTGGCCGGCACGCTGGTGCCGACCACGCTGGCCGGGCACCGGTACTGGGAGATCGAGGACAAGCAGGAGCGGGCCCAGCAGCGGATCCACTTCCTGAAGAACGTCACGATGCTGGGCGGGCTGCTGATCGCGGCGGCCGATACCGGCGGTAACCCGTCGCTGGCCTGGCGGGGGCGGCACGCGGCCCAGGCCACGGCCGGGCGGTTGCGGTCTCGCTAATAGGTACGTAACGGGCATTTTTGGATATCGCACGTACTAAGCGGATAAGCAATCGTTTGTGTGATAGAGCTGCATCAATCCTCCTGATCTACCATCGGTCCCGGCAGTCACCCCTTGTTCTTCGCCGCGCCGATGGCCGGCATCGGGCTGGCCCGGATCATCGGCCCGCACTTCCACCGGGCCCAGTTCGGCGTCCCGGTGTGGGGCAGCTGCCTGCTGCTCGGCATGGTGCAGGCGGGCCACCTTTACGACTCCTGGCCGAACGGCCGGCCGCTGGTCGCCGAGCTGTCCCGGTACCTGGCCCCGCACGCGCACTACCTGGTCGAGGTGTCCGAGGTACCGAGCTACTACCTGATGTACAACCCGGACGCGCGGGCCGATCAGTTCAGCTCTACCTACTTCATCTCGTACACAGAGAAGAACGGGACGACGCTGACCCGGGACGCGGGCTACGAGCAGGCCATCCGGGACGGCTACTTCCGGGTGATCGCGTACGACGACACGGTCACCGTGCCGCTGGACCACATCCTGGCCCGGATGCTGATGGCCGACCCGCAGTACCGGCTGGCCGCCACGCTGGCCAACTCGGATGGGGTAGGCACCTACCACATCTGGGTCAAGCGCTAGGGCACTAGCCTTCCAGGATCGCGGCCACCGGGCGCTGGGCGCCGGCCCGGGCTGGGATAGCGGTGAGCGCGGCCACGACGAGCACGGTGTCCAGCACCGCGACGATCAGCCACCAGGCTGGCGGCTGGCTCGCGGTACCGCCCTGGCTTGCTACGGAGAAGAGCAGATACCCGCCCGGAATGCCGAGCAGCGCGCCCGCCAGCGCGGGCAGGATCTGCGCCGCGGACAGGCCGGCGGTGACCTGCTGCGGGGTCGCGCCCAGGGCGCGGGTCACCGCGGCCGGCTGCTTGGTGTCCTGCACCGTCGCCTGGGTGATGAAGATGGCGTTGACGGCGGCCAGCGCGCCCAGCAGGATCGTGACGATCAGCAGCACCTGGTCCTCCCGCTGCGCCCGCGAGGCGAAACCCACGTCGAACAGGTTGAGGTTGGCCGAGCCCGCGGACATGCCGAACTGCGCGACGGCCAGCGTGGCGTGGGTGAAGAGCACGGCGACGATTCCACTCACCGTGACGGTGATGCTGAGCATGCTGACCAGCAGGCGCCTTGGGCGCCGGGCGGTCAGCCGGATCGCCAGCAGCAGCGGCACGGGCAGCCGGGCCGACCCCCTGATGAGCCATGCCCGGCGGCGCGGCGGGCGGGCCGCGTTGGCCAGGGCCCGGACCGTGCTGATCCGCGCAGCGCGGATGGCCGGGACGAATGTTGCCGCGATCGCCACCGCCAGGGCCACGGCTACCACCACAGCCACGGTGGCCGGGGTGAGCGAGGGGGAACCCGCGGTGCCGATCAGTCCGGCGCCGGGATTCGTGAGCAGTGGGGCGGCTAGCCGGCCAGCCACCAGCCCAGCCACGGCCGCCAGCAGGGCCACCACGACATGCTCGGCCAGCAGGACGGCCGCGACCAGGGCTGGGCTACTGCCGACCGCCTTGAGCAGGCCGACCCGGGGCAACTGGTCCGCCATCCGTGCGCCGACCAGTATCACCAGGCTCGCTATGGCCAGCAGGCCCAGCAGCCAGCTGCCGACCAGCAGGATGGCCTGTTCGCTGCGCACCAGGGCAGCGTCCTGCCTGCTGATTGCCTGCCATGGGATCAGGTACGGGTTGCCGACGTTGCTGCTGGCGTTGCCGCCCGCGGTGTACCGGTTAGCGAACGCCTCCGCCGCGGCCGGGTGGGCGAGCCGGATATTGAGCAGGTAGCCGAGCGGATGCGCGGTCGTGGCCAGGCTGCGGGCGGCCGCCTCGGTCACCCAGATCAGCCCCGGATTGGGCCACCGTGCGCTGCCTTCGAGGAACCCGATGCCCGAGGTCGGCAGCGCCGCGGTGACCGCGATCCCAGCGACCCGGAACGGCCGGCCGTTCAGGGTGACCCGGTCGCCGGCCTGGATGCCGAGGGCGTCGGCGAAGCTGCGCTCCACCACGATGCCGCCATTCCGCAGCCAGCTGCCCTGGGTCAGTTTCGGCTGGTCAACGGCTGCGGGGGTGACGGTGCGGCCTTGGGCGAGCACCGCATCGGCATGGCCGTGCGCGCGCAGCACGGGGAACGCCACTGGGGATGGCCCGCTCCGCTGGACCACACCTGGCGCCCGGGCCAGCGGGGCGACGTCGTGCAGCGCGGCCAGGTCAGCCGCCGGTCCGGTGCGCAGCGGGAAGGCGGTGGCCAGCACATCCGGGCCGCGGGTCGCCGTCCGGGTGCTCTGGTAGGGCTGGACGGTTACCCCGTGCAGGGCCAGCCCCAGGGTCAGCGCGGTCGTGGCCGCCATCATGACGAGGAGCAGCAGCACGCCCTGGGCTGGGCGGTGCCGCAGGTCCCGGCCCGCCAGCCGGGCGACCAGCACGGCCCGGCCCATGATCAGCCATCCAGCCGGTCCAGGCCGGCCAGCGCGCCGAGGTTTCCGGTGCTGCCGCCGGTCAGCCGGGTCTCATCGATGAACTCACCGTCCCGCATCGAGATCAGCCGGTCCGCGGTGGCCGCGATCCGCGCGTCATGGGTGACGATGACCAGCGTCTGCCCGGCCGCATGCAGGCTCTCGAACAGCCGGAGCACGTCCAGGGTGGCCGCACTGTCCAGGTTCCCGGTGGGCTCGTCGGCCAGCAGCAGCGCCGGGTCGTTGGCCATGGCCCGGGCGATGGCCACCCGCTGGCGCTGGCCCCCGGACAGCGCCGACGGCAGGTGCCGGGCCCGGTCGGCCAGCCCGACCTGGTCGAGCAGGCCAGTGGCCCGGCGCCGGGCGGCCCGCGGCGAGCGCCCGGCCAGCAACGCGGGCAGTTCCACGTTTTCCACCGCGGTGAGCTCTTCCATCAGGTGGAAGGCCTGGAACACAAAACCGACCCCGTCCCGCCGCCGCCGCGCCAGCCCGCGCTCGCTGAGCTGGTCGATCCGCTCCCCGGCCAGCCAGACCTGCCCGGCCGTGGGGCGATCCAGGCCGCCGAGCAGGTGCAGCAGGGTGGATTTCCCGCAGCCGCTCGGCCCCATCACCGCGACCGTCTCCCCGCTGGCAACGGCCAGGTTGACCCCGTCCACCGCGCGGACTACGGCCGGCTCCCGGCCGTAGTACCGGCGCAGCCCGCGGGCACACAGCATGTCCGCGCCGTCCGGCTTGCTCATGATGGTCCCCTTCGCCTGGTCCAGGTTCGCTCGCAGGCCTCCAGCCAGCGCAGATCCGCCTGGAGCCGGAGCACGATGCCCTCCAGCAGCAGCCCGGCCGCCGAGTCCGCGGGCTCCGCCAGCGCGGCGCGCTCCGCGTCCCGTAGCCGGCGGAGCAGCTCGCGGCGCTGTGTGTCCACGATGGCCAGCGGGTCAGCCAGCCCGGCGGCCGCCGCGGCGATCAGCTTGAGATGGAATTCGGCCAGGTCGGGCTTGGGCCAGCTGACTTCGGCCAGCCACTCGGCCACCCGCTGCTGGCCGGCCGCGGTCAGCTCGTACATCTTCCGGTCCGGCCGCTCCGGCCGGCCTGCGGTCGGCTCGGCGGTGACCAGCCCGGCCTTTTCCAGCCGGGTCAGCGTGACGTACACCTGGCCGTCGTTCATCGCCTCGCCGAGCGGGCCGAGCGCCTGGCGCAGCCGGGCCCGCAGCTGGTAGCCGTGGGACGGTTCCTTGGCCAGCATGGCCAGCACCGCTTCCTGCTGCACCGCAACCTCCCTGCCTCACCATAACCGTTATCTAATAGATAACGGTTATCTGCGTGGCTGTCAACCTGGGGCGGGTGCGCGGCTGGTCAGCGGACCGGCTGGTCGGTGACCGGGACGGCGGACAGCGGGTCGATCGCCTTGGCGGCCAGGATGTACCACGCCGTGGTACCGGTGTGCAGCGAGGCGTAGAGGAAGTCGCCCTGGCAGTCGGTCAGGCCATTCTCCGAGGAGGCCATGATGCCCCGGCCATCGGCGTTTGGGCCGTGCGCCTGTGCGTATTCGATGTCGGCCAGATAGCCGGCCGCCTGGCGGATGTCATCAGGCGTGCTCAGGGTTTCCAGCGCGTCGGCCAGATGGGCGGTGCCCTCGAACCAGACCCCGCCGCGGTCACAGGCGGACACGCTGACCCCATGGAACCGCCCAGCGTCGCTGGTTAGGTTGCGTACGTCCCAGCCGACCGAGGCCGCGTAGGCGGGATCCTGGAGGGCCAGGTAGGACCAGCTGTTGACGTCCTCGGCCTGCACACTGTCGTTGGTGGTGACGCCGTTCGCGATCGTGCCGATATCGAACAGGCCGGGCGGGTCGGCCCACATGGCCACGATGAACCGGCGGGCGCCGCCGGTGTAGCCGCCCGGCCCGAGGTCGCTCGCGCAGTTGGCCTCGATCCAGCCGCCGATGGCCACCGCGGTGTCCAGGTACTGGTCCTCCCCGGTGGCTGCGTAGAGCTGGGCCAGGGCCAGCCCAGCCCAGGCCACGTCGCCGGTGTTGCTGGCCTGGTCCGCGACCCGCAGGCCGCCCGGGCGGCCGAGCCCTCCGGACGCGTAGTCGTCGAACAGTCGCCGGCCGTGCGCCCACGCGTAGGCCAGCCCGTTACCGATCCGCCTGGCCCGCACCACGCCCCAGCCCGTCTGTGTGGCCAGGTACGCATCGAGGATCAGCGCACCCCGCCGAGGTAGCTCTGCGGCAGGGTAGGCAGGTCGGCTATGTCGGCCGTGCCCGCCGGGTTGTGCAGGTTGAGCATCTGGGTGAGGAACTGGTAGGCCCGGCCCACACTGCGGCTGCTGGCCAGGGACTGCCCGGGCCGCCGGTCGAGCCAGCCATTGGCCTGGGTGGAGCTCCGGCGCATCGGTGAACAAGTGGTGCGTCATCGGCCGCCTCCGCGGCAGCGGTGTCGGCGGCGAATGACCCGTGATTGCTTTCAGTAGCGTTCATCTTACGTTTTGTATCCGAAATCGCTGTCACCGGCCCTGCTGACCGGTCGCCGGGGCGGGGCCCATGGTGCGCAAAACGGGACAACCGCCCATCCGGCGCGCCTGGTCGCCGGCCGCGGCCGGCCTCAGTAAGCTCGACTGAGCCGGGCTGGTGCACCGCCGCCCACGCTGGGGCCGCTCCGCCGGGCGCGGTCTATCCAGCCAGGTGAGAGCGGCACCGGCCACTTCCCCCGGCCCTGGTTTCCGGCGCCCGTACGGGCGCCGTCGCGCATGCCTGAAGGAGGCGGTACTTTCATGACGGCAGCCGCGGCACCGGGTCAGGATGGCTTCGTCCACCTGCACGTCCACACCGAGTACTCGATGCTGGACGGGGCCGCGCGGCTGAAGGACATGTTCGCTGAGTGCGAGCGGGCGGCCATGCCGGCCGTGGCCATGACCGACCACGGCAACCTGTACGGCGCCTACGACTTCTGGTCCAAGGCGACCAAGGCCGGCATCAAGCCGATCATCGGCATCGAGGCCTACCTGGCCCCGGAGCACCGCCGCAACCGGCAGCCGGTGCGCTGGGGCACCCCGGCGCAGAAGGACGATGACGTGTCCGGCGCGGGCGCCTACACGCACATGACGCTGCTGGCCGAGACCACCGAGGGCATGCACAACCTGTTCCGGCTGTCTTCGCTGGCCTCGCTGGAAGGGTATTTGCGCCAGCCACGGATGGACCGGGAACTGCTCGCCGCGCACGGCAAGGGGATCATCGCCACCACCGGCTGCCCGAGCGGCGAGGTGCAGACCCGGCTCCGGCTCGGCCAGTACCCGCAGGCGCTGGAGGCGGCGGCCGCGTACCGGGACATCTTCGGCGCGGGCAACTTCTTCGTCGAGATCATGGACCATGGGCTGAGCATCGAGCAGCGGGTCCGGGACGGGCTGCGCCGCATCGCCCGCGAGCTGGACCTGCCGTTCGTGGTCACCAACGACTCGCACTACGCGGTCGAGGCCGACGCCAAGGCGCACGAGGTGCTGCTCTGCGTGCAGACCGGGTCGAACATGGCCGACCCGGGCCGGTTCAAGTTCGACGGCACCGGTTACTACCTGAAGAGCCCGCAGGAGATGCGGGCCCTGTTCACCGACGAAGAGTGGCAGTCCGGCTGCGACTCCACCCTGCTCATCGCCGAGCGGGCGGACGTGGCGTTCCAGCCGAAGAACCTGATGCCCTCGTTCGACCTGCCGGACGGCGAGACCGAGGAAAGCTGGCTGCGCAAGGAAGTCTGGCGCGGCATGGACCGGCGCTACCCGGACGGCTACGACGAGCAGCGCCGCGAGCAGGTCGAGTACGAGATCGGCATCATCACGCAGATGGGCTTCTGCTCCTACTTCCTGGTCGTCGCGGACTTCATCATGTGGGCCAAGACGAACGGGGTCGGCGTCGGACCGGGCCGCGGCTCGGCCGCAGGCTGCCTGGTCGCCTACGCGCTGGGCATCACCGACCTGGACCCGCTGCAGCACGGGCTTATCTTCGAGCGGTTCCTGAACCCGGAACGCGTCTCCATGCCGGACATCGACATCGACTTCGACGAACGCCGGCGGGGTGACGTGATCCGGTACGTCACCGAGAAGTGGGGCGACGACCGGGTCGCGCAGATCATCACCTACGGGACGATCAAGGCCAAGGCGGCGGTCAAGGACGCCGCCCGGGTGCTCGGCTTCCCTTACGCGCTCGGCGACCGGATCACCAAGGCGTTCCCGCCCGCGGTGATGGGCAAGGACATCCCGCTGACCGGGATCTTCGACGAAACGCACAACCGGTATGGCGAGGCGGGCGAGATCCGTGCCCTGTATGAGGCCGAGGCCGAGGTCCGCCAGGTTATTGACACCGCGCGCGGACTGGAGGGGCTGATCCGGCAGGCCGGGGTGCACGCGGCCGGCGTGATCATGAGCAGTGAGCCGATCATCGACCATGTGCCGGTCTGGAAGCGGCAGACCGACGGCGCGGTCATCACCCAGTTCGACTACCCGGCCTGCGAGTCGCTCGGCCTGCTCAAGATGGACTTCCTCGGCCTGCGCAACCTGACCGTGCTGGACGACGCGGTCCGCGGCGTGCAGTCCAACCGAGGCACCGAGGTCGACCTGAACGCGCTGCCGCTGGACGACCAGCCCACCTACGACCTGCTGGCCCGGGGCGACACGCTGGGCATCTTCCAGTTCGACGGCGGGCCGATGCGGGCGCTGCTGCGCAGCATGCGGCCGGACAATTTCGAGGACATCTCCGCGGTCGGCGCGCTGTACCGGCCCGGCCCGATGGGTGCCAACGCGCACAACGAGTACGCGGACCGGAAGAACCAGCGCAAGCCGGTGGTGCCGATCCATCCCGAACTGGCCGAGTCACTGGCCGAAATCCTGGGCGACACGTATGGGCTGATCGTCTACCAGGAGCAGGTCATGGCCATCGCGCAGAAGGTGGCCGGGTACAGCCTGGGGAACGCCGACCTGCTCCGCCGGGCCATGGGCAAGAAGAAAAAGGAGATCCTGGACAAGGAGTTCAAGCCGTTCGAGGCCGGGATGAAGGCCAACGGCTACTCCGCCGGGGCGGTCAAGACGCTGTGGGACATCCTGGTCCCGTTCTCCGACTACGCGTTCAACAAGGCGCACAGCGCCGCGTACGGCCTGGTGTCCTACTGGACCGCCTACCTCAAGGCGAACTACCCGCCGGAGTACATGGCCGCGCTGCTCACGTCGGTCTCCGGGGACAAGGACAAGAGCGCGCTGTACCTGAACGAGTGCCGCCGGATGGGCATCACCGTGCTGCCGCCCGACGTCAACGCGTCCGACGCCACGTTCACCCCGGTCGGCAACGACATCAGGTTCGGCCTGGCGGCGATCCGCAACGTTGGCACCAACGTCGTCGATGCCATCGTGGAAACCCGGGCCAGCAAGGGCGCGTTCACCAGCTTCGCTGATTTCCTGCGCAAGGTTCCGGTGAACGTGTGCAACAAGCGGGTCATCGAATCACTGGTCAAGGCGGGCGCGTTCGACTCGCTCAAGCACCCGCGCAAGGGCCTGGTCATCATCCACGAGCAGGCCATCGACACCGTCATCGACGTCAAGCGGAACGAGGCCATCGGCCAGGACTCGCTGTTCGGCGGGGACGCGGAGACCGAGGCCAGCTTCGAGGTCCCGGTGCCGGGCGGCGAGTGGGACAAAACCACCCTGCTCGCGTTCGAGCGGGAGATGCTCGGCCTGTACGTCTCGGACCACCCGCTGCTCGGCGTGGAGCACATCGTGGCCGCTAACACCGATTGTTCCGTGGCCGAGCTGCTCAGTTCCGCCGCCGACGATACCGAACGCCAGCAGCGGGCTGGCCGGGCCGACGGCCAGCTGGTCACCGTCGGCGGGATCCTGTCCGGGGTGCAGCGGAAAGTCACCCGGCAGGGCAACCCGTGGGCCACCGCCACCCTGGAGGACCTGGAAGGCGCCATCGAGGTGCTGTTCTTCCCGGCCGCCTACCAGCAGTGCTCGCTGCTGCTGGCCGAGGACGCGATCCTGGTCGTCAAGGGACGGCTGGACCGGCGCGAAGACGCCCCCAAGCTGATCGCATCGGAGGTGACGGCGCCGGACCTGTCGGCGGACGAGAGCGGCCCTTTTGTGGTGTCGATCCCGGTCCAGCGGTGCGTCGCGCCCGTGGTGGACCGGCTGCGCCAGGTGCTGAGCACCCACCCGGGCCTGGCCCAGGTGCACCTCAAACTCTGCAATGGCCCACGGGCGACGATCGTGCGGCTGGATGACAAGCTGCGGGTCAAGCCGTCACCGGCGCTGGCCGCGGACCTGAAACAACTGCTCGGGCCTGCTTGCGTCGGTTGAGACCGCCCCTGGGCTGGGCAGACTGGAGGTAATCCGGCCGGCGGAGGGCGCTTCCGGTGATACGCCGAGTTCACGTGTCGGGCCACCAGAAGGAACTGCTGCGTACCAACCTGTGGCTGGTCCCGGCGCTCCTGGTGCTGGCGGCCATCGGCCTGTTCGTGATCACGCTGCTGATCGACCAGGCCGCGTTCCACGGCGACCTCAGCCTGCCGTCCTGGGTGATCAGTGGCTCGCCCGACGCGGCCCGGCAGATCCTCACCACCATCGCCGCCGCCATCATCACCGTGGTCGGCGTGGTGTTCTCCATCGTGATCGTGGCGCTGACCCTGGTCTCCACCCAGTTCGGGCCGCGGATGCTGCGCATCTTCATCCGCGACCGGGGCACCCAGCTCACCCTGGGCACGTTCGTGGCCACGTTCGTCTACGCGGTCCTGGCCCTGGTGTCGATCGGCGGCGCCGGCCCGCACGGGACGTTCGTGCCACATCTCAGCATTACCGTGACGATCGCGCTCACCGTGGTCGACCTGGCCGTGCTGATCTACTTCATCCACCACATCGCGACCCAGATCCAGCTGCCCGAGGTGATCGCCGGGATCTCCGCCGACCTGTCCGCGGCCATCGAGGACTACATGGGCGACGGGGCGGCCCGGCCCGGCGATCCCACCGTGGCCGCCGTGCTGGCCAGCCTGCCCGAGGAGGGCGGCGTCGTGCTGGCCTCGGACAGCGGCTACCTGCAGTACATCCACCGGCGGACGATGCTGCGCATCGCCGTGCAGGCCGACGCGGTGATCTACCTCCGCTACCGGCCCGGGCATTTCCTGGCCCAGGGCAGCCCGCTGGCCACGGTGTGGCCGGCCAGCGCGGCGTCCGGGGTGGCCCGTGAGCTCACCCGGGCACACCTGACCGGCCCGTTCCGGACGCTGGCCCAGGACGTCTCGTTCGGCATCGACCAGCTGGTGGAGATCGCGATCCGCGCCCTGTCCTCCGCCATCAACGACACGTTCACGGGGCTGACCTGCGTCAACTGGCTGTCGGACAGTCTGTGCAAGGTGGCCGGCCGGTGGCAGCCCGCCCAGGTGCACCGGGACCGGGCTGGCGCGATCCGGGTGATCACCCCCGAGCCCACCTACGACCGCCTGGTGCAGCGGGCGTTCGAGAAGATCCGGCAGAGCAGCCGGGGCAATCCGGCGGTGCTGATCCGGCTGCTCGACGGGCTGACCCGGATCATGGAGCGGACCACGGCCGAGGATCAGCGCCGGGTGCTGCTGGACCAGGCGGCCATGATCATCCAGGCCAGCGACGAGTCGGTGCCCGACGCGCCGGACCGGGCCGATGTACGCCGCCAGTACGAGGCCCTGCTCGCGGTCCGCGCCCACCTGGCCGACGAGCCTTTGGCCGCCAGTGGCTAACTGGCGGCCAAGGGCCGGCTCAGCCGGTCAGGCGTCGCGGCGCTGCAGGAGGTAGGCGCCGGCCGCGAGCAGGACCGCGGTCCACAGGCAGAACACGCCGAACCCCTGCCAGGCGGACAGCAGCTGGCCGGACGTGTGGTGTGCGCTGTATACCAGCGAGCCTGCCTGCTCGGGCAGGTAGGCGTTGATGTGCGCGCCCCAGCTGCTGGGCAGCAGCCCGGACAGGATCGGCAGCACCAGCACGACGCCGATGACCGTGGTGATGCCGGCCGCGGTGTGCCGGATCAGCGAACCCACGGCCAGCGCGAACACGCCGAGCACGGCCAGGTAGAGGCCAGCGCCGACCACCGCGCGCAGTACATTCTGGTCGCTCAGCGTCACCGCCACCTTGCTGTGCAGGATGGACGAGCCGAGAAAGAAGCAGACGAACGCGACGATCTCGGACACGATCACGATCAGGATGGCGAACACGGCCACTTTGGCGGCCAGCATCGTCAGCCGCTTGGGCACGGCCAGCAGCGAGGAGCGGATCACCCCGGTGGAGTACTCGCTGGTGATCACCAGCACGCCCAGCACGCAGATGGTGAGCTGGCCGAGCCCGATGCCGGCGCCGAGGATGAAGCCGACGGGGTTGCCCGCCACCGTGGCGTCCCGGGCGGCGGCATGCGGGCCGGTCCAGTGCGACTCGGTCAGCCAGGTGAACAGCGCGGTGAAGCCGATCGTGATGATCAGGAACAGCAGCAGCGTCCAGACGGTGGACCGGACGGACCGGATCTTCGTCCATTCGGCCAGCATGGTGTGGCCGAAGCCCACGTGGTGGATGGGGGCCGGAACGGCCGCGGGCGTGGCGGCGGGCGCGGCCGGGCTGGTGGTGGTCATTGGCTGTCCTGCCCCGTGGTTGATGGCCCGGTGGTTGATGACACGGTGCCTGATGACGCGGTGCCTGATGACGCGGTGCCTGATGTCGCGGTGGCCGCCGGCTCGGCGCCGGCTGGCGCGGCGTCGCCGGCGGGCGGTGCCGCCTGTCCCACGGAGACGCCGTACTCGGAACTGTCCGCGGTGAGCTCCATGTAGGCCTCCTCCAGCGAGGCCAGCCGCGGGGTGAGCTCGTGCAGCACGACCCGGTCGGCGGCGGCCAGCTCGCCGATGCGGGCCGCGTCCATGCCGGTGACCCGGAGCAGGCCCGAACCGCCATTGTCGGCCGGCTGCGCCTCGGCCTTGCCGCCCTCGGCGGCGATCACATCGGCCAGCCGGGCCGCGTCCGGCGAGCGGACCAGCACGTATTTGTCCGAACTGCGCTCGATGAATTCCTGGGTGCTGGACTCGGCGATCAGCTTGCCCCGGCCGATCACGATCAGATGGTCCGCGGTGACCGCCATCTCATTCATCAGGTGGCTGGACACGAAAATGGTGCGGCCTTCGGACGCGAGATGTTTCATCAGGTTCCGGATCCACAGGATGCCCTCTGGGTCGAGGCCGTTGACCGGCTCGTCCAGCAGCAGCACCTGCGGGTCGCCCAGCATGGCCACCGCGATGCCGACCCGCTGGCCCATGCCGAGCGAGTACCCGCCGGTCCGCTTGCGGGCCACCTCACGCAGGCCGACCAGGTCGAGCACCTGGTCCACCCGGGACCGGGGCAGCCCTTGCGTCTGGGCCAGGAACAGCAGGTGGTTGTAGGCGCTCCGGCCCGGGTGCATGGCCTTGGCCTCAAGCAGCGCGCCTACCGTGCGCAGTGGCTGATTCAGGTCGGCGTACGCCCGGCCGTCGATCGTCGCGGTCCCGGCGTTCGGCCGGTCCAGGCCCAGGATGAGCCGCATCGTGGTCGACTTGCCCGCGCCATTGGGGCCCAGGAACCCGGTGACCCGGCCTGGCTCGACACTGAATGACAAATGGTCAACTGCGGTTTTGTCCCCGTAGCGCTTGGTGAGGTCCCGTGCCTCGATCATAAATTACCCCTTGAGACGGCTAGGCCGACTTGTCTCTGCCGCGCGCTCAAACCCTAAGGTAGCAAGGTCAGGCGAGTGCACTGATTAAGTGACGATGTACCCCCCGCTTGCGGGCGAACGCCGGGTGGCCGCGTAGGCTCCTGCGCATCATGACGCAGCCAATGGATCTGGCCGAACCCGCGGGCCAGCCGGCGCGGCGCGGCACGTGGCTGCGGCGCACCGGGGCGGCCGTGCTGGTCACGCTGCTGCTCGGGGTGGCCGCCGGCTTCCTGTGGGCGGCGGTGGCGCCGCGGCCCTACCTGGTGATGACCGGCCCGGGCGCGGCCCAGGTGACCAGCGCCGAATCGAGCGCGTTCATCGGCGGGGACGGCTGGTACTGCCTGATCTGCCTGGCCGGCGGGATCGTTTCCGGGCTGCTCGGCTACCTGCTCGCGGTGCGCGGGCATCACCCGGTCGGGATGGCGCTGGTGCTGCTGGCCGGGCTCGGGGCCAGCCTGATCGCGCTGTGGCTCGGCCAGCAGTCCGGTCAGGCCAGCTACCAGCACCTGCTCAGCACGCTGCCGGCCGGGCGGCATCTGAACGCGTCACTGTCGCTCGGGGCGCGCAGCGCGATCGCGCTGTGGCCGCTGGCGGCCGGCATCATGGCCGGCGCCCTGGAACTGAACGACACCCTGCGGGTCCGCAAACGCGACGCCCAGGACGGCCCGGCCCTCGCCCTCGACTGACCTGTCCGGCATGTGGACACCCGCGTCACGGTGTGAGCGGTCTTCATAGACTGGGCGGGTGCTGCCTCGAATCGATCTCCGTGGCCGCCGGCCACCGACCTGAGCAGGGCAAAGCTGGCTGGTGTGCTGCCCCGCGCCGAGCTTGACGTGATGGCCGCCGGGCCGGCGGTCGCCCAGGTCTGCGCCGACGTCCGGGCCCGCGGGGCCGCGGCGGTCCGCGACTATACGGCCCGCTTCGACGGTGTGGACCTGCCCACCACCCGGGTGCCGGCCGGCGCACTGCCGGCCGCGCTGGCCACCCTCGACCCGGCCGTCCGGGCCGCGCTGGAGGAGGCCATCCGGCGGGTCCGGCTGGTGCACGAGGCGCAGTTGCCGGCCGAGCGCACCGTCGAGGTCGGTCCCGGCGCCACCGTCACCGAACGCTACGTGCCGGTCAGCCGGGCCGGTGTGTACGTGCCGGGCGGCCTGGTGACGTATCCCTCGTCGGTGGTGATGAACGTGGTGCCGGCCCAGGTGGCCGGGGTCAGCGAGATCGCGGTGGCGTCCCCGCCGCGGGAGGGCGGCCTGCCGTCGCCCACCGTGCTGGCCGCGTGCGCGCTGCTCGGTGTGACCGAAGTGCATGCGGCCGGGGGAGCGCAGGCCATCGCCATGTTCGGCTACGGCACCGAGGACTGCGCGCCGGCCGACGTGGTCACCGGTCCCGGCAACGTGTACGTGGCCGCGGCCAAGCGGCTGCTGCTCGGCGTGGTCAGCACCGACGCCGAGGCCGGCCCGACCGAGATCGCGATCATCGCCGACGGCACCGCCGACCCTGAGTTCGTCGCGGCCGATCTGATCGCCCAGGCCGAGCATGACCCGCTGGCCGCCTGCCTGCTGATCACGACCGACCCCGGGCTGGCCGACCAGGTGGACAAGGCGCTCGGCCCGCAGCTGGCCGCGGCCCGGCACCGGGACCGGGTGCGGGCCGCGCTGGCCGGGCAGTCGGCCACCGTGCTGGTGGACGACCTGGCCGCGGCGGCCGCGGTCAGCGACGCCTGGGCGCCGGAGCACCTGGAGATCCAGACGGCCGGCGCGGCCGGGCTGGCCCGCCAGATACGCAACGCCGGTGCCATCTTCACCGGCCCGTTCGCCCCCGTGTCGCTGGGCGACTACCTGGCCGGGTCCAATCACGTGCTGCCCACCGGGGGCACCGCCCGGCACACCGGCGGGCTGTCCACGCTGTCCTTCCTGCGCGGTATCCACGTGGTCGAGTGCAGCCGGGAGGCGCTGGCCGAGGTGGCCCCGCACATCGACGCGCTCGGCGGCGCGGAAGATCTCGCCGCGCACGTCGAGGCCGTCCGGGTGCGGATCCCGCGTGAGGCTGAGGCGATATGACGCTGCCGGAATGGCTGCCCCTGCGCGCGGACCTGGCCGGGCACGAGCCGTACGGGGCACCGCAGATCGACGTGCCGGTCCGGCTGAACACCAACGAGAACCCGTACCCTCCGTCACCCGCTCTGGCCAGCGCGATCACGGCGGCGGTCGGCGAGGTGGCCGGCACGCTGAACCGGTACCCGGACCGGGACGCCGTCGCGCTGCGCACCGAGCTGGCCAGCTACCTCGGCCACGGGCTCACCGCCAGCCAGGTGTGGGCGGCCAACGGGTCGAACGAGATCATTCAGCAGCTGCTCCAGGCGTTCGGCGGCCCGGGCCGCACCGCGCTGGGCTTCGAGCCGTCCTACTCGATGCACCCGCTCATCTCGCTGTCCACCGGCACCCGGTGGGTCAGCGGCGCCCGGGAGGCTGACTTCGGCCTGGACCCGGAGCACGCCGCCGCGGTCATCGCGGCCGAACAGCCGGACGTGGTGTTCCTGACCTCGCCGAACAACCCGACCGGCACCGCCCTGCCGCTGCCGGTCATCCGGCGCGTCTGCGCGGCCGCCCCGGGCATCGTGGTGGTGGACGAGGCCTACGCGGAGTTCGCCCGGGACGGCTCACCCAGCGCGCTGGCCCTGCTTCCGGAGTTCCGCCGGCTGGCCGTCACCCGCACCATGTCCAAGGCGTTCGCGCTGGCCGGGGCCCGGGTCGGCTACCTGGCCGCGGACCCCGCGCTGATCCAGGGGCTGCTGCTGGTCCGGCTGCCGTACCACCTGTCCAGCGTGACCCAGGCGGTGGCCCAGGCGGCGCTGGCGCACCGGGCCGAGCCGCTGGCCACGGTCAGGGTGCTGCGCGATGAACGCGACGCGCTGGTGGCCTGGCTCCGCCAGCGTGGCCGGGCGGTGGCCGACTCGGACGCCAACTTCGTGCTGTTCGGCCAGTTCGCCGACCGGCGCCAGGTGTGGCAGGGACTGCTGGATCAGGGGGTGCTGATCCGGGAGACCGGCCCGGCCGGCTGGCTGCGGGTCACCGTGGGCCTGCCCGGCGAGATGGCCGCCTTCCGGGATGCCCTGGACAAGGTGCTTGGGGAGGCCTGATGAGCGAGCGCGGCGGCCGGACCGCCCGGGTGGAGCGGGTCACCAAGGAGACCAGCGTGCTGGTCGAACTGGACCTGGACGGCACCGGCCGGACCGAGGTGAGCACCGGGGTGCCGTTCTTCGACCACATGCTGGCCCAGCTGGGCAAGCACGGCCTGCTCGACCTGAGCGTGCAGGCCACCGGGGACATCCACATCGACGCGCACCACACGGTGGAGGACACCGCGCTGGCGCTGGGCCAGGCGTTGCGCGAGGCGCTGGGTGACAAGGCGGGCATCTGCCGGTTTGGCGACGCGGCCGTGCCGCTGGACGAGACGCTGGCCCGGGCGGCCATCGACCTGTCCGGGCGGCCGTACCTGGTGCACACCGAGCCGGCCGGGATCGCCCCGCTGATCGGCAGCTACGACACCACGCTGACCCGGCACTTCTTCGAGTCGCTGACCGCCACGGCGGGCATCTGCCTGCACCTGGACGTGACCGGGCGCAATCCGCACCACATCGTGGAAGCCCAGTTCAAGGCGGTGGCCCGGGCGCTGCGCGCCGCGCTGGCGGCCGACCCACGGGCGCCCGGCGTGCCCAGCACAAAGGGCATCCTTTGACCGCCAGCAGACCGCACGTCGTGGTGCTCGACTACGGTTCCGGGAACTTGCGTTCGGCAGAAAAAGCGCTGCAGCGGGCCGGAGCGGACACCGTGGTGACCGCGGATCCGGAATCGGCGCTGGCCGCGGATGGGCTGGTCGTGCCGGGCGTGGGCGCGTTCGCGGCGTGCATGGCCGGGCTGCGCGCGGTGCACGGCGACCGGGTGATCGACCGCCGGCTGGCCGGGGGCCGGCCGGTGCTCGGCATCTGCGTCGGCATGCAGGTGCTGTTCGCCGAGGGGGTCGAGCACGGGGTGCGCACGGAGGGCTGCGGGCAATGGCCCGGCGTGGTGGAGCGGCTGAAAGCGCCGGTGCTGCCGCACATGGGCTGGAACACGCTGGACGTGCCGGCCGGGACGCGGCTGCTGGCCGGCATCGACCCGGGGGAGCGGTTCTACTTCGTGCACTCCTACGCGGCCCGGGCGCTGCCGATGCCGCCGTCCCGGTGGATGACGCCGCCACTGATCAGCTGGGCGACGCACGGCGAGCCGTTCGTCGCGGCGGTGGAGAACGGCCCGCTCTGCGCGACCCAGTTCCACCCCGAGAAATCCGGCGACGCGGGCGCGGCGCTGCTGGCCAACTGGCTGGAGATGATCCGATGAGCAACGCCGCGCTGACCCTGCTGCCCGCGGTGGACGTGTCCGGCGGGCAGGCGGTCCGGCTGGTGCACGGCGCGGCCGGCACCGAGACCTCGTACGGCGACCCGATGCAGGCCGCGCTGGCCTGGCAGGCGGCCGGGGCGGACTGGGTGCACCTGGTCGACCTGGATGCCGCCTTCGGCCGCGGGTCCAACGCCGGCCTGCTGGCCGACGTGGTGGGCCGGCTGGACATCGCGGTGGAGCTGTCCGGCGGCATCCGCGACGACGGGTCGCTGGCCGCCGCGCTGGCCACCGGGTGTGCCCGGGTGAACATCGGCACCGCCGCGCTGGAGGACCCGGACTGGGTGCGGTCGGCCATCGCCGAGTACGGCGACAAGATCGCGGTCGGGCTGGACGTCCGCGGCAGCACGCTGTCCGCGCGCGGCTGGACCCGGGACGGCGGCGAACTGGACGACGCGCTGGACCGGCTGGACGCCGCGGGCTGCGCCCGGTACGTGGTCACCGACATCAACCGGGACGGCACGCTGACCGGGCCCAACCTGGACCTGCTGCGTCACGTCACCGGCCGGACCAGCCGCCCGGTGATCGCCAGCGGCGGGGTGTCCAGCCTGGCCGACCTGGCCGCCATCGCCACCCTGGTGCACGAAGGCGTGGAGGGCGCGATCGTCGGCAAGGCGCTGTACGCGGGGGCGTTCACCCTGGAGGAAGCGCTGCAGGCGGTGGCCGCGTGACCCGGAAGATCTCCACCAGCACGCCGTGGGAGCCGGTGGTCGGGTACAGCCGCGCGGTCGCGGCCGGCGATTTCGTGTTCGTGGCTGGCTGCACGTCCACCGACGCCGGGGAGTTCGTGCACGAGGGCGACGCGTACGCGCAGACCGCGCAGGCGCTGCGCAACGTGGCCGACGCGCTGGACCGGCTCGGGCTCGGGCTGGCCGACGTGGTGCAGACCCGGATCTACGTCACCGACATCGACCGGTGGGAGGAGTACGGCCGGGCGCACGGCGCCGCGTTCGGCGACGTGCTGCCCGCCGCGACCATGATCGAGATTGCCCGGCTGGTCGACCCGAGGATGCTGGTCGAGGTGGAGGCGGTCGCCTACCGCCCGGGGATCGGTGCCTGATGTCCCGGCCTCCCGACCCCCACAGATCAGCGGTGTACATCACTGCCCTTATAGGGGCACCGATGTACACCGCTAATCGGCGCTGTGACTGGAGTGGCCAGCGGGGGCGGAGTGGGTGCGGCTGCTGGGATTGGTGGGGGCGGTGAGCGTCGCGGTCCGGGTGATTCCGTGCCTGGACGTGGATGCCGGGCGGGTGGTCAAGGGGGTCAACTTCCGGGATCTGCGGGACGCCGGCGACCCGGTCGAGCTGGCCGCGGCGTACGACGCGGAGGGCGCCGACGAGCTGGTGTTCCTGGACATCACCGCGTCCAGTGGTGGCCGGGAAACCATGGTCGATGTGGTCCGGCGCACCGCCGACCAGGTGTTCATCCCGCTCACCGTGGGCGGCGGGGTGCGCAGCACCGGGGACGTGGACCGGCTGCTCCGGGCGGGCGCGGACAAGGTGTCGCTGAACACGGCGGCGATCGGCCGACCCGAGCTGCTCGGCGAGGCGGCGCAGCGGTTCGGCTCGCAGTGCGTCGTGCTGTCGGTGGACGCGCGCCGGCTGCCGGGTGGCCCGCCGCGAAGCGACGATCGGGGGCCGGGGGCTCCGGGGGCAGTCCCCCGGGAGAGCGGAGCGGGGGGTCGCCCCCCCGGGTCAGCACAGTTTGAGGTCACCACGCACGGCGGGCGGCGCGGCACCGGGATCGACGCGGTGGCGTGGGTGGTGCGCGGCGCCGAGCTGGGGGTGGGCGAGATCCTGCTCAACTCGATGGACGCGGACGGCACCAAGGCCGGCTTCGACCTGGAGCTGATCCGCGCGGTGCGCGCCGTGGTGGACGTGCCGATCATCGCCAGCGGCGGGGCCGGGCAGCTGGCGCACTTTCCGCCCGCGGTCGGGGCGGGCGCCGACGCGGTGCTGGCGGCCAGCGTGTTCCACTTCGGCCAGCTCCGGATCGGCGAGGTCAAGGACGCGCTGCGGACGGCCGGCGCCGAGGTCCGCTAGCTCAGGGCGGGCCGCGCGGCCGGTGCCGGGGCCTAGCCCGGAGTGGCGGCCAGGGCGGCGCCGACGATGCCGGCGTCGTTGTGCAGCGAGGCCGGCACCACGGTGGCCCGCAGGCTTTTCAGCAGCGGCAGGAACCTGTCTGATTTGCGGCTGATCCCGCCGCCGATGATGATCAGGTCGGGCGCGGTCAGCCGCTCCATGTGCTCCAGGTACTCATCGACCCGCTCGGCCCACTTCTCCCAGCTCAGGTCGTGCTCCTCCTTGGCCCGCTCGGACGCACGGTGCTCGGCCTCCTTGCCGCGGATCTCGATGTGGCCAAACTCGGTGTTGGGCACCAGGATGCCGGCCCGGAACAGTGCGCTGCCGATCCCGGTGCCGAACGTCAGCATCAGCACCGTGCCCTGCTGCCCGGCGCCCGCGCCGAAGCGCATCTCGGCCAGGCCGGCCGCGTCGGCGTCGTTGATCAGCACCGGACTCAGCCCGGTGGCCTGGCTGAACAGGGCCCGGGTGTCCAGCCCGACCCAGGCCGGGTCCAGGTTGGCCGCGGTGTGCGTCACGCCGTCCACCACCACGCCGGGGAACGTGATGCCGGCCGGCCCGGTCCAGCTGAATGCCTCGGCCACCTGGGCGACCGTCTTGGCCACCGCGTCGGGCAGGGCCGGGTGCGGGGTCTCCAGCTTGACCCGCTCGGCGAGTAGCTTGCCCTGGGCGGTGTCTACCGGCGCTCCCTTGATCCCGGACCCGCCAATGTCGATGCCAAGTACCTGCACTGCATAGCCTCCGTTCGGCTCATCCGACCCCGGCGCGGCCTGGCCACGCCCTGCCCCGGTACGCGGGGCTGAACCACTACGCCTTTACCCTTGCGCGGTCCGGCCACGCAGGCGAGGCTCTTCCATGGTGCGCCCGGCCGTGGGCAACGGCGACCCGGGTTAGTCCGGATTATCACGTTTGTCCGGATGTTTCCGTCTGTTGGAGTACCCGGTACCGGATGTTCAGCTGCGTGTCACCGGGCACCGGTTGGCTGGGCGGGCGCCCCCTGCGCTGATCAAGGAGTGCGCTGACCAGGGAGGAGGTGGCGGGGATGTCGGTCGTGGTGGTCGGTGGTGGCGTGCTGGGGCTGATGCACGCCATCGAGGCCCGGCGCCGCGGCCACGACGTGGTCCAGCTGGAGCGAGAGCCCGGCGCACGCGGAGCTACCGTGCGCAATTTCGGCCTGATCTGGCTGAGCGGCCGGGCCGGCGGCGCGGAACTGGAACTGGCCCGGCGGTCCCGGGCCCGCTGGGAGCAGCTGGCCCTGGAGGCGCCCGGCATCGGCTTCCGGGCGCACGGCTCGCTCACCCTGGCCACCGGCGAGGCCGAGCTGACCTTGCTCAAGGAGGCCGCGGCCCGGCCGGACGCGGGCCTGCGCGGCTACGAACTGCTCGACCCGGCGGCGGTGCGCGCGGTCAACCCGGCGCTGCGCGGCGAGTTCGCCGGCGGCCTGCACGGCCGGCTGGATGCCATCGTGGAGCCGCGCGCCGTGCCGGCCGCGCTGCGCGGCTACCTGACCGCGGGAGGCGCTGCCGGGGCCGGGTACAGCTGGCTGCCCGGGCGCGAGGCGGTGCAGGTGACCCCGCACGCGGTCCGCGATCACACCGGCAGCTGGCACCGCGCCGACCTGGTCGTGCTGTGCACCGGGGCCACGCACACCGGGCTGGCCGGGCCGCACCTGGCGGGCTGGGAGCGCCCGCCGGTGCGCCGGGTGCGGCTGCAGATGCTGCAGACCGAACCATTCGGCCCCGCGCTGACCACCTCGGTGGCCGACGGTGACTCGCTGCGCTACTACCCGGCCTACGACCTGCCCGGCCGCGCCCGGCTGCCCGCGCAGCCCGAAGTGGCCGCGCAGGCCCACGCCCAGCTGCTGCTGGTGCAAAGGCTGGACGGCACCCTCACCATCGGTGACACCCACGAGTACACGGAGCCGTTCCCGTTCGATGTCGACGAAGGCCCGTACCAGCATCTGCTTTCTCAGACGCAGCGCCTGCTGGGGGCCGGTCTGCCCGCGGTGCGCCGCCGGTGGGCCGGGGTGTACAGCCAAGTCACCGGGGATGATCTGTACCACCGGTCCGTGGTGGCGCCGGGCGTGGTGCTGGTCACCGGGCCCGGAGGGCGGGGGATGACCTGCGCCCCGGCGATCGCGGAAGACACGTTCCGTCGGGAAGAGGGTTCATGAGCAGCATCACGATCGCCTGCCTGGACATGGCCGGCACCACGATCGCCGACGACGGCAGCGTGCTGGCCGCGTTCTCCGCCGCGCTGGCCCGGTTCGGGCCCGCCGAGGACACCCCGGCGTACGCGGCGGCGATGCGCACCGTGCACGCCACCATGGGCCAGTCGAAGATCGACGTGTTCCGGCAGATCCTCGGCGACGAGGGTACCGCCTGGCAGGCCAACGAGGTGTTCGAGGAGCGGTACGCCGACGCGGTAGCGGCGGGCCAGGTCAGCGCGCTGCCCGGGGCGGTGGATACGATCACCCGGTTGTCCGACGCGGGCGTCCAGGTCTGCCTGCTCACCGGGTTCTCGCCGGCCACCCGGGACACGATCATCGACATGCTCGGCTGGCAGCCGCTGATCGACCTGGCGCTGTCCCCGGCTGACGCCGGTCGTGGCCGGCCCTGGCCCGACCTGCCGCTCACCGCGCTGCTGCGGCTGGGCGGCGGCGCGGTCAGCGAACTGGGCGTGGCCGGCGACACGCCCAGCGACATCGAGTCCGGCCGCCGGGCCGGGGCGGGCCTGGTGGCCGGCGTGCTGACCGGCCGGACCACCCGGGACGAGTTCGAGGCGGCCAAGGCCCCGCACGTGCTCGAGTCGGTCGCCGACCTGCTCCCGCTCATCCTCGGCGGGTAGCCGCCCAACCGAGTCCCCGCCCGGGCCCCCACCAAGCCCCGCCCTGACCTCGTGATCATGACTTCAGTGTCGTGGGGACGACACCAATCTCATGATCACGAGTTGGTGGTGACCTGATCGGGCAGCGCGGTCGTCTTGCCGCAGCCGGACGGGCCGAGCAGCGCGACCAGCTCACCCGGGGCGAGCTCCAGGCTGAGCCCGGCCAGCGCGCGGACCGTGCCGAACGAGCGGGACAGGTTCCGCATCCGGACGGTGGCGCCCGGCCGCGGGCTGGTTTCGTTGCTGGTCATGATCAGGAACCCCCCGTGCTGCGCCGGCTGACAGAGAACAGCGAGACTTCGGTGCCGCCGGCCCGGCGCGACCGGCCGGCGATCAGCGTGATCGCCATCAGGAAGACCCAGGTGACGAACAGCGCAAGCAGCGAGGCCGCGACCGAGATCGGGCCGCTGGTCTGGTCGAAGGCCACGATCCACACCGGGAAGGTCTGGTAGAGAGCGAGGCTGGCCATGGTGAACTCGCCGAGCACCAGGGCGACGGTGAGCACGATGGCGGACAGCAGCGCGGTGCGCAGGTTCGGCATCAGCACCCGCCAGAGCGTCTGCCGCCAGCCCGCGCCCAGGGACTGGGCCGCCTCGACCAGCGTGTGCAGCTCCAGCGCGCGCAGCCCGGCGTCGAACGACCGGTAGGCGAACGGCATGGCCAGCACGACGTACTCGAGGGCGAGCAGGTACGGCGTGCTCTTCAGGAAACCCGGCGATACCTCGAGCACGCCGACGATGAGCACGATCGGCGGGATCACGATGGGCAGGATCGTGATGCCCTCCAGCAGCCGGCGTACCTTGGGCAGCCGCAGGTGGACGTAGATCGAGGTGGGCAGCATGAGCACGATGGTCGCCGTGGTGGTGACCGCGGCCAGCTTGACCGACAGCTCGAGCGCGGGCGCGAAGCCCTGCTGGCTGAACACGGCGGGAAACGAATGGAATCCGGTGAAGCGCAGCGCCGCGTACAGCGGGATGACGAAGTAGGCGCCGACGATGACCAGGATGGCCCAGCGCCACACCGGCGGGCTGCTCCGCCTGCGCCGTGGCCGCTCGGCCGGCCCGGGGGTCTCTTCGGCCAGCTCGTTGGCGACTACCGCAGCCATCGGGACGCTCTCCGCTGAGCCAGCGTGTAGATGACCATCGCCACCGCAATGATCACGACCAGGCCGAGGCCGAGCGCCTTGCCGATGTTCTGCTGGCCGGCCAGTACGTTGCCGTTCAGGAACGAGCCGATCTGGATCGGGGTCAGCGCGATGCTGCCGCTGGTCAGTGCCTCGGCGGTGGCGTAGGCGGACAGCGCGCTGCCGAACAGCAGCATCACGCAGCCCAGGAACGACGGGAACAGCACCGGGCCGCCAATGTGCCGCCAGAACTGCCAGCTGCTGGCGCCCAGGTTCTGGGCCGCCTCCCGCCAGGCGGGCCGGAGCCCTTCCAGCGCGGGCAGCATGATCAGCACCATCAGCGGGATCTGGAAGTACATGTACACGATGACGATGCCGCTGAACGTGTACAGGTCGAAGCCGTGATCGTACGGGTTCAGCCCGATCGCGGTGAGCCACCCGGTGACCAGCCCGGTGGAGCCCAGGGTGGCGATGAACAGGAAGGCCAGCGGGACGCCGCCGAAGTTGGCGAACACGCCGGATGCGGTGATCACGATGCGGCGGAGCAGGTTGCCCCGCTTGGCGGTGAAGATCGCGTAGGCGACCAGGAAGCCGACGATGCCCGGCACGATTCTTGATCGTGGGCACGTGTTCCCCCTCCGACCTGCGAGGCCACTGGCCCGCATGCCGCGCCCCGGTGGCGCGAACGGGGGAATAGTCGCGGGGAAAACTGACGGGAGGATGGCCGGATGGCGGACCATTAAACGTTTTTGGGTGAAGGGTGCGGATATGGCGTGCGAACTCTTGGTAGCAGAACGCTCAGCGCCGTCAGCGCTCAGAGCCGCCAGCGCACCTGGGCAAGCTGGCGCAGCGCGGCATCGGCGCCGTCCAGCCGCACCTGGGCGGCCTCTGTCCGGCCGAGTGCCCACAGGGTGAGTTCCGCCGGGCTGCCGGTGACGGTGACCACCGGCGTGCGGGCCTTGGCGGTGATCCGCACCCTGGCTCCGGCCGGGTCGGGGCCGATGTCATCGCGGACCAGTTCCACCCCGACCGGGGCCTTGCGCAGCACGAACCGGGCCATGCTGAGCCGCCGCCACAGCGCTTCGGACAGCGCGGGCGTGACCTTGCGCTCCGGCCAGTCCGGGGTACCCCGGCGGACGTCCTCGTGGTGCACGAAGAACTCGACCAGGTTGGCCCGCTCGTCCACGCCGGGCAGGCCGAACGGGGACAGCCGGGGCGGCCCGTTGCGGATGGCCGCGACCAGGCTGGCGAATGAGCCGCGCTGAGCCAGCGTGTGCTGCACCCGCCGGGTGTACCCGGCCAGCGGGCGGATCACGATGCCGGCCCCAGCGTCCATCCGGTGTTCCCGGAGCACCAGATGGGCGGCCAGGTCGAGGGTTGTCCAGCCGTCGCATAGCGTGGGCGCGGCCGGGCCGGTCTGATCGAGCAGCGCGCAGAGGGCCAGGCGCTCATCGCGGGCGAGGGTCATCCCGCGATGTTAACCACCGCGGGCCGGCAGCGGAATGGCCTGCGCCGCGCGGGCCGGCCTGGTGCTGGTGAACCGGGCTGCTGAAAACTGGTGCTGAGAAGCTGAGAGGATAAGGCCATGAACAGCGCAGCGAGCCCGCGGTGACCGATCCCCGCGGCCCGTCCCGGCTCGATCCACAGATCGCCGCCCGGCTAAAGCGCGATGCGAATGGCCTGGTCGCCGCCGTGGCCCAGCAGCACGACACCGGTGAGGTGCTCATGGTCGGCTGGATGGACGACGAGGCGCTGCACCGCACGCTGACCACCGGGCGCTGCACGTACTGGTCGCGCAGCCGCCAGGAGTACTGGGTCAAGGGCGAGACCTCCGGGCACACGCAGCAGGTCAAGTCGGTGGCGCTGGACTGCGACGGGGACACCGTGCTGGTCAAGGTGGACCAGGCCGGCGGCGCCTGCCACACCGGCGACCGGACCTGCTTCGATGCCGCGCCGCTGCCGGCCGTGGTGGTGACGTCCGGGTGAGGCCGGCCAGGCGCGAGTACCTCGGCGCGCTGCTGCTCGGCGCGGTCGGCGCGGCCGTGGTGCTCATCGCGGTCCGGCAGGACTGGGCCCGGGTCCTGACGGTGCAACCACGCCCGCTGCCGGCCAGCACCGCCGTGGTGCGCGGCCAGGACCTGCTGCCCGCGGTGGGCGCGCTCGGGCTGGCCGCGCTGGCCGGCCTGGCCGCGCTGCTCGCCACCCGGCGGCTGGCCCGGCGGCTGACCGGCGGCGTGCTGGCCGTGTTCGGCGTGGCCATCATCGTGGCGCTGAGCATGCCGGTGACCGACGCCCAGGTGCGCGGCGCGGTGACCGGGGCGGCGGGCACGGCCAGTTCGGTGCCCGGCGGGAGCACGGTCAACGGCGGCACCACCCCGGGCGGCGGGGTGTCCGGGATCAGCCTGTCCAGCCACGTCACGATGGCGGCGTTCCCGTGGCGCTGGGTGGCGCTGGCCGGCGCGGTGCTCATCGTCGCGGCCGGGCTGCTGGCCGCCTGGCGCGGCCAGCACTGGCCGGTCATGTCCAGTCGCTACGACCGGCCTGCCCGGCGGCGGCCGTCGCCCAGCACCGACCCGGCCGCACTCTGGGAAGCTCTCAGCCAGGGCATAGACCCCACCGATGCGGGTCAGGGACCAGCAGAGCGGCCAGAACCCGGTTACTCTGACGGCCATGTCAGAGAATCGCCCGGCCGCCCCTGATGACCAGCGCGGCACGCTGATCCGGCTGGTCACCAGGCTGATCATGGCGCAGGCCGCGATGGCCGCCGCGATCGGGCTGTTCTTCAGCAAGCGGCACCTGCCGTCGATTCTCTTCACCGTGGCCATCGTGGCCGTGCTGTGCGGGCTGGCCGTGGCCAGCCGGACCGGCAGCCACGCGGCGTGGGTGGCCGCGCTGGCCGCGGAGAGCGCCCTCGTGCTGTTCGGGCTGCTTCGTTTCATGACCGCGCGGTACGTCGGCGGCACGCTGCTGGCCATCATCACCGCTGCCGTGCTGATCCATCCGGCGGTCGCCCGGGCTTACGGCTCCGCACCTCAGCCGGGCCACGAGGGCCTGGCCGAGGAAGCGCTCGGCGAGACCGGCCCGGGGTAACGGGCATCCGGTACCGGGCACCGGCAGCGGCCCTCGGCCGAGGGGGCCCGCCGGCACACAGAGACAGCCTCGCTACCATCGGGGACGCAAGGAAACCCAACCGACGGCCCCGAGGGGACTGCGAAATCGCGTGAGCGTGCTCAACGAGATCCTTGACGGGGTTCGCGCCGATCTCGCTGCCCGGCAGCGGGATGTCACGCTGGACCAGCTCAAGGACATGGCCGGCCGCGCGCCGTCGCCCAAGGACCCGATGCCCGCGTTCCGCGGCGAGGATGTCGTCGTCATCGCCGAAGTCAAGCGGGCCAGCCCGTCCAAGGGCGCGATGGCGGCCATCGCCGACCCGGCCGCGCTGGCCATGGACTACGAGGCCGGCGGGGCCAGCGTGATCAGCGTGCTGACCGAGGCGCGCAAGTTCGGCGGCAGCCTGGAGGACCTGGCCGCGGTGCGCTCGGTGGTCGGAGTTCCTGTGCTGCAGAAGGACTTCGTGGTCAGCTCCTACCAGCTGTGGGAAGCCCGGGCGCACGGCGCCGATCTGGTGCTGCTGATCGTGGCCGGGCTGGAGCAGAACGCGCTCGTCTCGCTGGTCGAGCGGGCCTGCTCGATCGGCCTGGTCCCGCTGGTCGAGGTGCACACCGAGGATGAGCTGGACCGGGCGGTGGACGCCGGGGCCCAGGTCATCGGGATCAACGCGCGCAACCTGGCCACCCTGGAAGTGGACCGCGGCGTGTTCAGCCAGCTGGCCCCGCTGGTCCCGGAGGGGATCGTCAAGATCGCCGAGTCCGGTGTCCGCGGGCCGCATGACCTGCTCGCCTACGCGGCGTCCGGCGCGGACGCGGTGCTGGTGGGGGAGAGCCTGGTCACCGGCAAGGACCCGCGGAGCGCGGTGGCCGACCTGGTCACCGCGGGCTCGCACCCCGCGCTGCGCGGGGACCGCGGATGACCGGACCGGCGGCCGCTGCGGCTACCACACCAGGAGCGGCGAACGGGGCGGCCGGCCAGCCAGGGCACTTCGGCCCGTACGGCGGCCGGTTCGCGCCCGAGGCGCTGATGTCCGCACTAGGCGAACTGGCCCGCGAATACGGGTCGGCCCAGGCCGACCCGGGGTTCCAGGCCGAGCTCGCCGCCCTGCTCACCGGGTATGCCGGGCGGCCCACGCTGGTTACCGAGGTGCCCCGGTTCGCGGCCCGGGCCGGGGACTGCCGGATCCTGCTCAAGCGGGAGGACCTGGCGCACACCGGCTCACACAAGATCAACAATGTGCTCGGCCAGGCGCTGCTCACCAAGCGGATGGGCAAGAAGCGGATGATCGCCGAGACCGGGGCCGGCCAGCACGGCGTGGCCACCGCGACCGCGTGCGCGCTGCTCGGCCTGGACTGTGTCGTGTACATGGGCGAGGAGGACACCGAGCGGCAGGCGCTGAACGTGGCCCGGATGCGGCTGCTCGGCGCCGAAGTGGTGCCGGTGGCGACCGGCAGCCGGACCCTGAAGGACGCCATCAACGAGGCGTTCCGGGACTGGGTCAGCACGGTCGACACGACGCACTACTGCATCGGCTCGGTGATGGGCCCGGATCCGTTCCCGACCATGGTGCGCGACTTCCAGCGGGTCATCGGGGTAGAGGCCAGGGAGCAGGTGCTGGTCCTGGCCGGCCGGCTGCCGGACGCGGTGATCGCCTGCGTGGGCGGCGGCTCGAACGCGATCGGCGTGTTCCATGCGTTCATCCCGGACGAGGCGGTGCGGTTGATCGGCTGCGAGGCGGGCGGGGACGGGCCGGACAGCGGGCACAACGCGGCCACCCTGGTGGCCGGGTCGGCCGGGGTCATCCACGGCATGCGCACCTATCTGCTGCAGGACGCCGATGGCCAGACGCTGCCCACCCACTCGGTGTCGGCGGGGCTGGACTACCCCGGCGTCGGCCCGGAGCATTCCTGGCTGCACGACACCGGCCGGGCCAGCTACCGCGCGGTCTCGGACGCGCAGGCAATGGACGCGTTCTCGCTGCTCTGCCAGACCGAGGGCATCATCCCGGCCATCGAGTCGGCGCACGCGCTGGCCGGCGCGCTGCAGGTGGCCGGTGAACTCGGCCCGGGTGCGCTGCTGCTGGTCAACCTGTCCGGCCGGGGAGACAAGGACGTCGGTATCGCGGGCCGCTGGTTCGGCCACCTGGAGGAGGGGAAAGGGTGAGATTCGCGTCCTCGCCGCAGCCGCCGGGCCGAACGCCGCATAAGGCCCGCCAGGGCCGTTGCGGTGTCCCGGCGGCGAGGACCCGGCTTCCCGAAGCCAGCGAAGCGCCCGCGAGGGAGCCAGATAGATGAGTGCCGTAAGCACCGCGTTCGAGAAGGCGGCCGCCGAGGGCCGGGCCGCCCTGGTCGGCTACCTGCCGGCCGGCTTCCCGTCGGTGGACGGCGCGATCGCGGCCGCGACGGCGATGGCCGAGTCCGGCTGCGATGTGCTGGAGATCGGCCTGCCCTACTCCGACCCGCTGATGGACGGCCCGGTCATCCAGGAAGCCACGCACCGGGCGCTCGCCGCCGGGACCCGGGTCACCGACGTGCTGCGCACGGTCGAGGCAGTCGCGGGCACTGGCGTTCCGCTGCTGGTGATGACGTACTGGAATCCAGTGGATCACTATGGCGTCGCGTCCTTCGCCGCCGACCTGGCCGCGGCCGGCGGGGCCGGCCTGATCACCCCGGACCTGCCGCCGGAAGAGGCGGCGGCCTGGCTGTCCGCGGCGGATGAGCACGGTCTTGACCGGGTCTTCCTGGTCGCGCCGAGCTCATCGCAGGAGCGGATCGAGCGGATCACCGCGGCCTGCCGCGGCTTCGTCTACGCGGCGTCGCTGATGGGCACGACCGGGGCCCGGGCCGCGGTCGGGCCGGCCGCGGCCGGGCTGGTCAGCCGGGTCAAGGCGGTCACCAGGCTGCCGGTCGCGGTGGGTCTGGGGGTACGTGACGGCGGCCAGGCCGCGGAAGTGGCCGGCTTCGCCGACGGCGTCATCGTGGGATCGGCCTTCGTGCAGCGGCTGCTGGCCGCGCCGGACGCGGCGGCCGGGCTGGCCGCGGTGCGCGAACTGGCCGCCGAACTGGCCGCCGGGGTGCGCGCGGCCGCGCCCGCGCGGGGCTGACGGCCGCCTCCGCAGCGGCCGGCCCGGTTACCAGGTTTGCCGTCCTGGCTCCAGGGCACACCCAGAAAGCAATTTGCACGAAGCGGATGTTTCCAGCGGGTCAGGTGTTTCGCGAACCGCATCAAGCGGGGATGATTGACCTGGTGGCGTAATCTGCGTGTAACCTACGAGCACTAGCTCGGGGAGCCACTCCGCGATCAGCGGATCCCGTGGCAGGGCCAACGTCGTCCCGACCGCATGCGAGAACGCAATTTCGGATCGGACGACGGGAGTGCGGATGGCACCTGCCGCTTCTGCGAGCACGGGGGGACTTTACGACAGCAGCTTCGAGCACGACGCGTGCGGCGTCGGCTTCGTCGCTGACCTGTCCGGGCGGCCCAGCCACGACACCGTGGCCAAAGCGCTGACCGTGCTTCGCAATCTGGAGCACCGCGGCGCGCAGGGCAGCGACCCCAACACGGGCGACGGCGCGGGCATCCTGACCCAGATCCCGGACGCCTTCTTCCGTGCCGTGTGCGACTTCGAGCTGCCGCCGGCAGGCTGTTACGCGGCCGGCCTGGTGTTCCTGCCCCAGGGCGAGGAGCGTGCGGCGGAGGCGGCAGTGGCGGTCGAAATGCTGGCGGCCGACGAGGGTCTGACCATCCTGGGCTGGCGCGATGTGCCCGCCGACCTGGCGCACTGCGGCGAGGGCTCACTGGCGGTGCTGCCGGTGCTCCGCCAGGTGTTCGTCACCGCCCCCGGGGAAGCCGGCATCGCGCTGGACCGGCGGGCGTTCTGCCTGCGCAAGCGGGTGGAGCACGAGACCGCCTGCTACCTGGTCAGCCTGTCGTCGCGGACCATCGGCTACAAGGGCATGCTGGCCGCGCCGCAGCTGGGGCCGTTCTACCCCGACCTGTCCGACCCGCGCTATGTGTCCGCGCTGGCCCTGGTGCACTCGCGGTTCTCCACCAACACGTTCCCGTCCTGGCCGCTGGCCCATCCGTACCGGTACATCGCACACAACGGCGAGATCAACACGGTGCGCGGCAACCGGAACTGGATGCGGGCCCGGGAGGCCATGCTGGACAGCGGGCTGTTCCCGCGGTCCACCGGCGGCCGGGGCATGGAGCGGCTGCTGCCCATCCTGGATGAGACCGGCAGCGACTCGGCCAGCTTCGACGAGTGCCTGGAGCTGCTGCACCTGGGCGGCCGCACGCTGCCGCACGCGATCCTGATGATGATCCCCGAGCCGTGGGAGAACCACGACGAGATGGACCCGGCCCGGCGGGCGTTCTACCGGTTCCACTCCACGCTGATGGAACCGTGGGACGGGCCGGCCTGCGTGGCGTTCACCGACGGCACCGTGATCGGGGCGGTGCTGGACCGGAACGGGCTGCGCCCGGGCCGGTACTGGGTGACCAAAGATGGGCTGGTCGTGCTGGCCAGCGAGGTCGG
Organism: uncultured Actinomycetes bacterium; assembly: GCA_963814645.1. Taxonomy (GTDB): domain Bacteria; phylum Actinomycetota; class Actinomycetes; order Streptosporangiales; family Streptosporangiaceae; genus RYN-230. The sequence goes on from CAWFDX010000004.1 coordinate 772,005, forward strand.
CGTGCTGGACATCGACCCGGCCGATGTGGTGCGCAAGGGCCGGCTGCAGCCCGGCCGGGTGTTCCTGGCCGACACCGGCGCCGGCCGGATCCTGGAGGACGCGGACGTCAAGTCCGGGCTGGCCGGCCAGCACCCGTACGCGGACTGGCTGCACGCGGGCCTGCTCCACCTTGATGACCTGCCGGACCGGGTCCGGGCGCTGCCCGGCACGGCCGAGCTGACCGCCCAGCAGCAGCTGTTCGGGTACACCGAAGAGGAGCTGCGGGTGCTGCTGGCCCCGATGGCCCGGGCCGGGGCCGAGCCGATCGGGTCGATGGGCACGGACACGCCGATCGCCGTGCTGTCCGACCGGCCCCGGCTGCTGTTCGACTACTTCTCCCAGCTGTTCGCCCAGGTCACCAACCCACCGCTGGACGCCATCCGGGAAGAGCTGGTCACCTCGCTGGAGGTCTCGACCGGCCCGGAGGGCAACCTGTTCGAGCCGGGCCCGGCGTCCTGCCGGCAGATCGTGCTGCCGTACCCAGTGATCAGCGACAACGACCTGAACAAGATCATCCACATCAACGACGACGGCGACCTGCCCGGGTTCGCGTCGTACGTGGTGGACGGCCGGTACCCGGTCGCGGGCGGCGGCGAAGCGTTGCGCGAGCGGCTGGCCGAGATCTGCGCGGGCGTGTCCGGCGCCATCACCCGCGGCGCACGGATCATCGTGCTGTCCGACCGGAGCGCCGGGGCCGACCCGGGCAGCGGGCTGGCCCCGATCCCGTCGCTGCTGCTCACCGGCGCCGTGCACCACCACCTGATCCGGGAGCGCACCCGGACCCGGGCCGGGCTGATCGTGGAGTCCGGCGACGCCCGGGAGTCCCACCACATCGCGCTGCTCATCGGCTATGGCGCCGCGGCGGTCAACCCGTACGTGGCCCTGGAGACAGTGCAGGACATGGTGCGCCGCGGCGTGCTGGAGGGGGTCACCGGCCGGAAGGCGGCGGAGAACCTGATCAAGGCGCTGGGCAAGGGCGTGCTGAAGATCATGTCGAAGATGGGCGTGTCCACCGTCGCCTCCTACACCGGGGCGCAGATCTTCGAGGCGGTCGGGCTCGGCCCGGACGTGATCAGCACCTGCTTCACTGGGACCACGTCCCGGCTGGGCGGCGTCGGGTTCGGGGTGCTGGCCACGGAGACCGCGGCGCGGTACCGCCGGGCGGTCCCGTCCCGGGGCGCGGGGCCGGATCACCGGCGGCTGGAGACCGGCGGCGACTACCAGTGGCGCCGCGAGGGTGAGCTGCACCTGTTCAACCCGGAGACGGTGTTCAAGCTGCAGCACGCCACCCGGACCCGGCGTTACGAGATCTTCAAGGAGTACACCCGGCTGGTGGACGACCAGTCCGCCCGGCTGATGACGCTGCGCGGCATGTTCCGCATCCGCGGCGCCGAGGAAACCACTGACCCACGTGGGCTGGGCGCAGCGTCGCACCCGGCCCGCGTGCCGCTCGCGGGGGGTTCCGGGGGGTCGTCCCCCCGGGCAATACCTATTGAAGACGTCGAGCCGGTGTCGGCCATCGTGCGCCGGTTCTCCACTGGCGCCATGTCCTACGGGTCGATCTCGGCCGAGGCGCACCAGACGCTGGCCATCGCGATGAACCGGCTCGGCGCGCGGTCCAACACCGGTGAGGGCGGCGAGGACCCGGACCGGTTCGTGCCCGACGCCAACGGCGACCTGCGCCGGTCCGCGGTCAAGCAGGTGGCCAGCGGCCGGTTCGGGGTGACCAGCGAGTACCTGGTCAACGCCGACGACCTGCAGATCAAGATGGCACAGGGCGCCAAGCCAGGGGAGGGCGGCCAGCTGCCCGGGCACAAGGTCTACCCGTGGATCGCCAAGACCCGGTACTCCACACCCGGGGTGGGCCTCATCTCCCCGCCGCCGCACCACGACATCTACTCGATCGAGGACCTGGCCCAGCTCATCCACGACCTGAAGAACGCCAATCCCCGGGCCCGGGTGCACGTCAAGCTGGTCGCCGAGGTGGGTGTCGGCACGGTGGCCGCCGGGGTGTCCAAGGCACACGCCGACGTGGTGCTCATCTCCGGGCACGACGGCGGCACCGGCGCCGCCCCGCTGACCAGCATCAAGCACGCGGGCGCGCCGTGGGAGCTGGGGCTGGCCGAGACCCAGCAGACGCTGCTCCGGTCCCGGCTGCGGGACCGGATCGTGGTGCAGACCGACGGCCAGCTGAAGACCGGCCGGGACGTGATCATCGCCGCGCTGCTCGGTGCCGAGGAGTTCGGCTTCGCCAGCGCCCCGCTGGTCGTGTCCGGCTGCATCATGATGCGGGTCTGCCACCTGGACACCTGCCCGGTCGGGGTGGCCACACAGAACCCGGAGCTGCGCCAGCGGTTCACCGGCCAGCCAGAGTTCGTGGTCAACTTCTTCGAGTTCATCGCCGAGGAGGTCCGCGAGTACCTGGCCGCGCTCGGCTTCCGCACGCTGGACGAGGCCATCGGCCGGGTCGACCTGCTCGACGCCGAGCAGGCCATCGGCCACTGGAAGGCCGCCGGGCTGGACATCTCGCCGATCCTGCACCGGCCCGAACTGCCCGCCGGGGCGGCGCTGCACAACACGGCCAGCCAGGACCACGGCATCGACCGGGCCCTGGACAACACGCTGATCCAGCTGGCCGAGGGCGCGCTGGCCGACGGCACGCCGGTGACCCTGGACCTGCCGGTGCGGAACGTGAACCGCACCGTGGGCACCATGCTCGGCTACGAGGTGACCCGGCGGTGGGGCGGCGCGGGGCTGCCGGACGACACCATCCACCTCCGGTTCCGTGGCTCGGCCGGGCAGTCGTTCGGCGCGTTCCTGCCCCGCGGCATCACCCTGCGGCTGGCCGGCGACGCCAACGATTACCTGGGCAAGGGCCTGTCCGGCGGGCGGATCATCGTGGCGCCGGAGCCGGCGGCCACGTTCCGCGCCGAGGAGCAGATCATCGCGGGCAACGTGATCGGCTACGGCGCCACCGGCGGCGAGATGTTCCTCCGCGGTGTCGTCGGCGAGCGGTTCTGCGTGCGCAACTCGGGCGCCACCGCGGTGGCCGAGGGCACCGGTGACCACGGCTGCGAGTACATGACCGGTGGCCTGGTGGCCGTGCTCGGGCCGGTCGGCCGCAACTTCGCGGCCGGCATGTCCGGCGGCATCGCCTACCTGCTCGACCCCAACCCGGTCCGGGTCAACACCGACATGGCTGACCTGGAGGACCTCGATGAGGCCGACGCCGCCCAGCTGCAGGCGCTGGTCGAACGGCATTACGCGGAGACCGGTTCGGCGGTGGCGGCCCGGCTGCTGGCCGACTGGGATGCGGAGGTACTGGCGTTCAGAAAGGTAATGCCGAAGGACTACAAGCGGGTGCTGCTCGCGGCGCGCGCCGCTGAGCTCGAGGGGCGCGACGTCAACCAGGCCGTGATGGCCGCGGCGCACGGCTGAGGGGGGCTGACCGATGGCTGACCCCAAGGGGTTCCTGCGCACGCCGCGGGAGACGCCGGCCCGCCGCCCGGTGGACATCCGGATCCGCGACTGGCGCGAGGTGTACGCCGATTTCCCGCCGGTCGCGCTGGAGGCGCAGGCCGGGCGGTGCATGGACTGCGGGATACCGTTCTGCCACCAGGGCTGCCCGCTGGGCAACCTGATCCCGGAGTGGAACGACCTGGTCTGGCGGCACGACTGGCGGGACGCCGCGGACCGGCTGCACGCGACCAACAACTTCCCGGAGTTCACCGGGCGGCTCTGCCCGGCGCCCTGCGAGAGCGCCTGCGTGCTCGGCATCAACGCCGACCCGGTGACGATCAAGCAGGTCGAGGTGGAGATCATCGACCGGGCCTGGGCCGAGGGCTGGGTGACGCCGCGGCCGCCGGGTGCGGCGGCGCTGGCGGCCGGCCGGCGGGTGGCGGTGATCGGTTCCGGGCCGGCCGGGCTGGCCGCCGCCCAGCAGCTCACCCGGGCCGGGCACGAGGTGACCGTGTTCGAGCGGGCCGATGCCCCGGGCGGGCTGCTCCGCTACGGCATCCCCGAGTTCAAGATGGAGAAGCGGCACCTGGACCGGCGGCTGTGGCAGATGCAGGCCGAAGGCACCGTGTTCCGCTGCGGGGTGCTGGCCGGGCGGGATGTCACGGCCAGGCAGCTGCGGGCGGAGTACGACGCGGTGGTGCTGTGCGGCGGGGCCACGGTGGCCCGCGGGCTGCCGGTGCCCGGCGCTGACCTGCCCGGGGTGCACCAGGCCATGGAGTACCTGCCACAGGCCAACCGGGCGGTGGCCGCGTCGCTGGTATCCGGCGGCGGGCCCGCCTCACCGGGGCCGGTGCCGGAGACGGCGATCAGCGCCCGGGGCAGGCACGTGGTGATCATCGGCGGCGGCGACACCGGCGCGGACTGCCTGGGCACCGCGCACCGGCAGGGCGCCCGGTCGGTGACCCAGCTGGAGATCCTGCCCCGGCCGTCGGATGCGCGCCCGGCGCACCAGCCGTGGCCGACCTACCCGATGATCTACCGGGTGTCCAGCGCGCACGAGGAGGGCGGCGAGCGGGTCTACGCCGTGTCCACCAAGGAGTTCCTGGCCGATCCGGCTGGCCGAGTGCGGGCGCTGCGGCTGGCCGAGGTCTCGCTGGCCGATGGCAAGTTCGCCGAGGTGCCCGGCACCGAGCGGGACCTGCCCTGCGAGCTGGTCCTGCTGGCCATGGGGTTCACCGGGGCGCAGCGCGAGGGGCTGCTCACCGGCCTGGGCGTGGACTTCGACGCGCGCGGCAACGTGTCACGGGACGCCGCGTTCGCCACCTCGGTGCCGGGCGTGTTCGTGGCCGGCGACATGGGCCGCGGCCAGTCGCTGATCGTCTGGGCCATCGCCGAGGGCCGGGCCGCGGCGGCGGCCGTGGACGCGTACTTGTCCGGCGACACGGTCCTGCCCGCCCCCATCGCCCCCACCACCCGCTCGATGGCCTAGCCCGCCTGCCGCCCACCCAGGCCATGATCACGATTGCAGGACGGCGGTGTGACCGCCATTACTGGCGCGTAACCGGTTGGGTGGGCCGGGAAAGGCGCGCACTTTGGCGCCGGAGTAGCCCGTCGGTACCGGGTTTTCCACAGGCTTACGCTTTGCGGTGCCTTTTTCCACAGCTCGCTGAAACGGTCTAGACCTGATCCGGACGGGCAGAATGGGCAATAGTGCGGGCACAGGCGCGGGCCGGCCAGCGCCCGGCCCCATGGCCCGGCCCGGGGCCCGGCGGTCAGCGGCCGCCGCGCCACCGGTTGCGGGCCGCCGGGCGGCCACCCGCGGGGCGGCACCGGGCCGCATGATGTCGGCCAGGTTACCGGTCCGGACATCGGATGACTGTTGGGTGAATTGTGCCTGGCAGGCCTCGGCAGCCGGGCCGGGCCATGCGACAGTGGTATAGACCAATTCCGGCAGCAGCCAGAGCGGCAGCAGGCAGGGCGGCAGCGGGCAGATGACAGGCGATACGGGCAGCGGCCGCCGGGCGAAAATCGTTTGCACGCTCGGGCCCGCGACCAGCACCCCGGACCAGGTGGCCGGCCTGGTGGCCGCGGGCATGGACGTGGCCCGGCTGAACATGAGCCACGGCAGCCAGGACGGCCACCTGGCGGTCTACCAGCGGGTCCGGGCGGTGTCCGACGCGTCGGGGCACAGCGTGGGCGTGCTCGCCGACCTGCAGGGACCGAAGATCCGCCTCGGCACGTTCCAGGCCGGGCCGGTCCGGCTCAGCCCGGGCCAGGAGTTCACCATCAGCGTCCGGCCGGTCCCGGGGGACGAGCACGAGGTATCGACCACCTACCCGGACCTGGCCGGCGACGTGCGGGCCGGCGACACCGTGCTGGTGGACGACGGGCGGGTGGTACTCGAAGTCCAGGCGGTGCGGGACGGCCGGATCCGCACCCGGGTGATCATGGAGGAGACGGGTGTCCGGCTGCCGCTGATCGCGAAGATCGAGAAACCGCAGGCCCCGGACACGCTGGACGAGATCGTGGCCGCGTTCGACGGGATCATGGTCGCGCGCGGCGATCTCGGCGTGGAACTCCCGCTGGAACAGGTGCCGATGGCCCAGAAGCGGATCATCACCCAGGCCAGGGACCAGGCCAAGCCGGTCATCGTGGCTACCCAGATGCTGGAGTCGATGATCTCCGCGCCCCGCCCCACCCGGGCCGAGGCGTCCGACGTGGCCAACGCCGTGCTGGACGGCGCGGACGCGCTCATGCTGTCCGCCGAGACCAGCGTCGGTGACTACCCGGCCGGGGCGGTGGCCACCATGGCCCGCATCATCACCGCGGCGGAACGTGACTACCTGCACCCGGCCGCCTCGCTGGCCCCCGGGCCGGCCAGCACCGTGCCCGCCAGCACGGGGCCGGCCAGCACGGGGCCGGCCAGCACGGGCGGCGCTATGGCCCGGGCCGCCGCCGAGGTCGGCGCGGTGGCCGGGGCCCGCGCGCTGGTCGCGTTCACCATCACCGGGGAGACCTCGCGGCGGCTGGCCCGGTACCGGTCGCCAATCCCGCTGCTGGCCTTCACCCCGCAGCCCGCCACCCGCAGCCAACTGGCGCTGACCTGGGGCGTGGAGACGTTCATCGTGCCGCCCGCCCGGCACACCGACGAGATGGTCCGCCAGGTGGAGGAAGCGCTGCTGCACATCGGCCGCTGTGAGAAAGGCGACAAGGTGGTCATCGTGGCGGGCAGCCCGCCGGGCACCCCGGGCCGGACGAACGCGCTCCGGGTGCACACGATCGGCGGCGCGGCCGCGCTCGGCGCGGGGCTGGCATGACCCGCACAAGCGGCCCTGAACTGGCCCGATACGTTCCGGACGGTGCCCCGGGTGGGATTCGAACCCACACTGCATGGTTTTTGAGACCATGGACTCTGCCTGTTGGTCTACCGGGGCGTGGCCAGGCGGCACGGGGCAGCCTCAGCGCAGCGTCAATCTACCTGCTGCCGGTACGATCATGGGCGTGAGTCAGACCCCATTGCGTGTTTTGATCGCCGAAGACGAGGCGCTGATCCGGCTCGACCTCAAGGAGATGCTCGAGGAAGAGGGCTACGCCGTGGTCGGCGAGGCCGGGGACGGCCAGGCGGCCGTGGACCTGGCCGGCCAGCACCACCCGGACCTGGTCATCCTCGACGTGAAGATGCCGGTCCTGGATGGCATCTCGGCGGCCGAGCAGATCGCCGCCGAGCACATCGCGCCGGTGGTCATCCTGACCGCGTTCTCCCAGCGCGAGCTGGTCGAGCGGGCCCGCGACGCGGGCGCCATGGCTTACCTGGTCAAGCCGTTCACCAAGGCCGACCTGGTGCCGGCGATCGAGATCGCGGTGAGCCGGTTCCAGGAGGTGACCGCGCTCGAGGGCGAGGTCGGCACGCTCAAGGACCGGCTCGAAGTGCGCAAGCTGCTCGACCGGGCCAAGGGCAAGCTGCAGGCCGAGCACGGGCTGACCGAGCCGGACGCGTTCCGCTGGATCCAGAAGACCTCGATGGACCAGCGGCTGGCCATGCGGACGGTGGCCGAGCAGGTGCTGGACGGCACCATATCCCCGGCCGGTGCGCCGACCGCGAAGGCGGATCCACAGGCACCAGCGGGCAACGGCTGACCGGGGAGAACCCGGGGAACCTTTGGTGCCGTGTCGGCCTTCCCCGGGCCGACATGTTCTCTACTCAGCTCCCCGGGCTCTGCCCCACCACGGTAGCGAGCCGCTTCCCGCCGCGCAAAGGGGCGGACATTCCCTGGCCAGTTTGTGATAAACGCACCGTCACGTGCGGTTTCCCCCGTTCTGCACACCCATGCTGCCGAACGCCAGTACCTGCCCCGTGCCGTCATGGCCTGCTCAGCCGCCGCTGGCTACCGGGTGGCCACCCGGCGGGACCTGGTCGCGCAGCAGGCAGGTGAGCCGGGCGGTGCACACCCGGCGGCCCTGATCATCGCTGATAACGATTTCATAGCTGGCGATGGACCGGCCCGCGTGCAGCCGGGTGGCCACCCCGGTGACCGAGCCGCTGGCCGCCGCCCGGTGGTGGGTCGCGCTGATCTCCACGCCGACCGCGAACCGGCCCGGCCCGGCCGTCAGCGCGGCGCCCAGCGAGCCGAGCGTCTCGGCCAGCACGCAGGACGCCCCGCCGTGCAGCAGGCCGTACGGCTGGGTGTTGCCGTGTACCGGCATCGAGCCGGTGACCTGTTCCGCGCTGGCGGCGGTGACGGTCACCCCCATCCGCCCGGCCAGTGTGTCCCGGCTGACTGCTGTGAAGTGCGCAATGATCTGATCTGAGCTGTCCTGCTCCTGCCGCACCGCGCCTCCAGATAGCCGCTCCGCGCCGCCGCGCTGTACCGGCAGCCTAGGCATCAGGCTGGCCGGCCAGCCCGCCGGACCCCGGCCGGCGCTCGCCCGGCCGGGGTCCGCAGCGGGCCGCCTGGGGGACCGTTACCCCTGTTACGTATGGGACCGAAATGGCCCCTTGTGACCGTGGTCAGCGGATACTACCTTTGTCAGCCCCCATGGTGTATGTCACGTGGACCGGTATTTATGGCCGGGCCAGGGTGAAAAGATGCGACATTCCGTGCTCAAATACTGGCGTGTCGCATAGGTGAGCGTTAACAATGCCCCCTGGGGCCGTCTGTGCCGGTCCCGGGAAAACCCAACGGAGGGAGTTCTCCATGCGCCATCTATTGAGAGGACGGCTGACATCGCCAGCCGTACGCATCGGCGTAGCGGCCGCCGCCGCGGTCGCCGTGGCCGGAACGCTCAGTGTCACGGCCGCCTCAGCCAGCCCGCAGGGCGGCGGCGGTGGCTGCAGCCCGACCGTCAGCAAGCAGTTCTTTGGCAAGACCGTCGAGCCGTACACGGGCAAGGTCGAGCCGGTGTTCCGCTACACGCTGACCAACTGCAGTGGCATGCAGGTCAGGATCCTGACCTTCGGTGCCATCACTCAGTCGATCACCGTCCCGGGCCGGAACGGCGCCAAGGCTGATGTGATCCTTGGCTTCAAGACGCTGCAGGACTACGTCACCGAGGACAGCCCGCCGGTGACCGCCAACGGCGGCCCGTACTTCGGCGAGATCGTTGGCCGGTACGCCAACCGGATCGCCCTGGGCACCTTCCACCTCAACGGCAAGACCTACACCGTGCCCATCAACAACGGTGTGAACAGCCTGCACGGCGGCCTGGTCGGGTTCGGCGATCACATCTGGTCGGCGCATGCGGTGCACGGCCCCGGCACGGCCGGCGTGTCGCTCACCCTGGTCAGCCCGAACAATGACCAGAAGTACCCGAAGACCCATATCGGGTGCACGGGCTTCCCGCAGGGCTGCACCGGCTACCCGGCCAAGCTGACTGTGAACGTCACGTTCACCCTGAACAACCAGGACCAGCTAGGCCTGCACTACAACGCGCACAATGACAGCTCGAAACTGGCCACGGTGCTCAACCTGACCAACCACGACTACTTCAACCTGGCCGGCGAGGCCTCGCCCGCGGGCTCGGCCTACAGCCAGCTCGTGCAGATCAACGCGACCAACTACTCGCCCACCGACACCACCCAGATCCCGCTGCCGATCGCCAATGGTGTCCCGGTCGCGGGCACCCCGTTCGACTTCCGCACGCCGCACACCATCGGTTCGCGGATCGACGACGTGAGCGCGCCGGACAACGTGCCGTCGCAGTTCAACAGCCTGACCAAGGGCGAGAGCCAGCTGCTCATCGCGCAGGGCTACGACCACAACTGGATCCTGAACCAGCAGACCGCCGCGACCACCGGCCCGAACGGCCTGAACCTGGCCGCCCGCGCCCTCGACCCGTCGAGTGGGCGTTCGCTGACCGTCTGGACCGACCAGCCGGGCGTGCAGTTCTACAGCGGTAACTTCCTCACCGGCACGCTGGTTGGCATCAGCGGGCACACCTACCGGCAGGGCGCTGGGTACACCTTCGAGACCCAGCACTTCCCGAACTCGCCGAACGAGCGGCCTTCCCCTCCACCACCCTGGGCCCGGGGAAGACCTTCAACTCATCGACCATCTTCGCCTTCGGCTCCTGAAGGCCCGTCAGTAAGGCCAGCCCGGGCCGGCCGGGGCATCCGCAGGTGCCCCGGTAACGGGCTGGCACCGCCACGGCCCGGTGGCCGGCGCTTCGTCGCCGGTCACCGGGCCGTGGCCCTTGAGGGGGAAGGGGACATGGGTGCCGCCGCCCGCCTGCCAGTGTCCGAGCCGGCCACTAGACTTCCTGCGTGGCGACGAAGCCGACCCAGCCATCCGCATCCGGCCAGGCCCAGCCCCCGGCAGGCCCAGCTGGTCCTGCCCAGGACCGGCTGCTGCTGCTCGACGGGCACTCGCTGGCCTACCGGGCGTTCTTCGCGCTGCCGCCGGAGAACTTCTCCACCACTACCGGGCAGCCGACCAACGCGGTCTACGGCTTCACCGCCATGCTCATCAACGTGCTGCGCGACGAGCAGCCCACGCACGTGGCGGTGGCCTTCGACCGCAGCGAGCCGACGTTCCGGCACGAGCAGTACGTGGACTACAAGGCGAACCGGCGGGAGACCCCGGCCGAGTTCCGCAGCCAGCTCAGCCTGATCTTCGAAGTGCTGGACGCGCTCGGCATCGCCCGGCTGTCGGTGCCCGGGTACGAGGCCGACGACATCATCGCCACGCTGGCCGCCGAGGCCGAGGCCAGCGGCATGGACGTGGTCATCGTGACCGGTGACCGGGACGCGTTCCAGCTGATCAGCGACTCGGTCACGGTGCTGAAGACGGGCCGCGGGGTGAGCGAGACCACCCGCTTCACGCCCGAGGTGCTGCTGGCCACGTACGGGCTGACCCCGGCCCAGTACCCGGACTTCGCCGCGGTCCGCGGCGACCCCAGCGACAACCTGCCCAACATCCCCGGCGTGGGGGAGAAGACCGCGGCCAAGTGGATCACCGAGTTCGGCTCGCTGAACGAGCTGACTGAGCGGGTGGACGAGGTCAAGGGCAAGGCGGGCGACAAGCTCCGGGAGAACCTGGGCAACGTGCTGCGCAACCGGCAGCTCACCGAGCTGGCCCGGGACGTGCCGCTGGACAGCACCGCGCACGACCTGCGGCCGGTGCCCTGGGACCGGGAGCAGATCCACCAGCTGTTCGACACGCTCCAGTTCCGGGTGCTCCGCGACCGGCTCTACACCACGCTGCCGAACGGGATCGGCGTGGCCGCCACCGCGGCGGCCGCGGCGGCCGAGCCGGGCGCGGCGTTCGAGGTGGACGTGGCCCAGCCCGGCCCGGGCGAGCTGGCCTCCTGGCTGGCCGAGCACACCGGTGCGGTGCCAGCCAACACGGGAGGCCGATCCGGGCTGGCCGCCAGCGGCGTGTGGGGCCGCGGCACCGGCCGGCTGGACGGCCTGGCCCTGGCCACCCCGGACGATGCCGGGGCGTTCGTCGACCCGGCCACGCTGACCGAGGAGGACGAGCAGGCGCTGGCCAGCTGGCTGGCCGACCCGGCGCAGCCCAAGGCGCTGCACGACGCCAAGGGCCCGCTGCACGCGCTGGCCGCCCGCGGATTCCGGTTGGCCGGCCTGACCAGCGACACCGCGCTGGCCGCCTACCTGGCGCTGCCTGGCCAGCGCACCTTCGACCTGGCCGACCTGGCGCTGCGCTACACCGGCAAGGAACTGGACGCGGCCGGCGGTACCCCGACCGGACAGCTCACCCTGGACCTGGCCGGCGAGGAGGACGGCGATGCCGAGGCGGCCATAGCTTTGGTGCTGCGCGCCCGGGCCACCGCCGAGCTGGCCGACGCGCTGGACGCTGACCTGGACCGGCGCGGCGCCAGCGAGCTGCTGCGCGACGTCGAGCTGCCGCTGGTCAGCGTGCTGGCCGCGATGGAGCAGGCCGGCATTGCCGCCGACTCCGACCACTTCGCGGCCATGTCGGCCGGCCTGGGCGGTGAGGTCAAGGCGGCCGAGCAGGCCGCGTTCGCGGCCGTCGGGCACGAGTTCAACCTGGGCTCGCCCAAGCAACTGCAGGAAGTCCTGTTCACCGAGCTGAGCCTGCCCAAGACCAAGCGGATCAAGACCGGGTACACCACCGACTCGGAGGCGCTGACCACCCTGCTCGCGCAGACTGAGCACCCGGTGCTTGAGCACCTGCTGCGGTACCGCGACGTGGCCAAGCTGAAGAGCATCGTGGACACACTGATCCCGATGGCGGGCGAGGACGGCCGCATCCACACCACCTACAACCAGATGATCGCGGCCACCGGCCGGCTGTCGTCCACCGACCCGAACCTGCAGAACATCCCGATCCGGACCGAGGAAGGCCGCCGGATCCGGCAGGGGTTCATCGTCGGCCCGGGCTACCAGACGCTGCTCACCGCCGACTACAGCCAGATCGAGCTGCGCATCATGGCCGACCTGTCCGGTGACACCGCGCTGGAGCAGGCGTTCACCTCCGGCCGTGACTTCCACGCCGAGACCGCGTCCCGGGTCTTCGGGGTGCCCGCCGACGAGGTCACCGGCGAGATGCGCAGCAAGATCAAGGCGATGAACTACGGGCTGGCCTACGGGCTGTCCGCCTACGGCCTGTCCCAGCAACTGCGGATCTCCGCCGAGGAGGCCCGCGGCCTGATGGACGAGTATTTTCAGCAGTTCGGCGGGGTCCGGGACTACCTGCAGGAAGTGGTCGCCCAGGCGCGCCGGGACGGCTACACACAGACCATCATGGGCCGCCGCCGCTACCTGCCCGACCTGACGTCGGACAACCGGCAGCGCCGCGAAATGGCGGAGCGGATGGCGCTCAACGCGCCGATCCAGGGCTCGGCCGCGGACATCATCAAGGTCGCCATGCTCCGGGTGGACCAGGCGCTGCGGGCCCAGGAGCTGCGCTCCCGGATGCTGCTCCAGGTGCACGACGAGCTGCTCTTCGAGGTGGCCGAGGGTGAGCTGGACACGCTGCGCACGCTGGTCACCGGCACCATGTGCGGCGCCTTCGAGCTGCGTGTCCCGCTCGATGTTTCGGTCGGCACCGGGCGCAGCTGGGCCGAAGCCGGGCACTGAGCCGCCCGCCCGGAGGCGGGTAACGATCACGTGGCGATCGGTGCCTCCGATTGACCCACTGGCTGACCTCTCATATTCTGAGCGCTGCGCCGTGTTCTGGTGCAGTCCCGCCATGGCCAGGCATGGCCGCAGTTGGCCGACAGGCTGGCTGTGGTCCGCCAGGTCGGCCAGGCAAATCCAGTTCACTCCTGAAAGCCCAGGTGATGGGCTGTCGGGTTTAGCGCGTCCCAAACCTACTTCCCTGTCCGCCGGAGTCAACCAACACATGACGAGTAGCACAGAGGCCAGCCCGACCCCCCAGGTGGCGGTCAACGACATCGGGTCGCAGGAGGCCTTCCTCGCCGCGATCGACGAGACCATCAAGTACTTCAACGACGGTGACATTGTCGAGGGCACCGTCGTCAAGGTCAACCGAGACGAGGTCTTGCTCGACATCGGCTACAAGACGGAAGGGGTCATCCCCTCCCGCGAGTTGTCGATCAAGCACGATGTGGACCCGCACGACGTGGTCAAGGTCACCGACCACATCGAAGCCCTTGTCCTGCAGAAGGAGGACAAGGAAGGCCGCCTCATCCTGTCCAAGAAGCGCGCGCAGTACGAGCGGGCCTGGGGCACGATCGAGAAGATCAAGGACGACGACGGCGTGGTCACTGGCACCGTCATCGAGGTGGTCAAGGGCGGCCTGATCCTGGACATCGGGCTGCGCGGCTTCCTGCCGGCCTCGCTGGTCGAGATGCGCCGGGTTCGTGACCTGCAGCCGTACGTGGGCCGGGAGATCGAAGCCAAGATCATCGAGCTGGACAAGAACCGCAACAACGTGGTGCTGTCCCGCCGCGCCTGGCTGGAGCAGACCCAGTCCGAGGTGCGGCAGAACTTCCTCAACACGCTGCAGCGCGGCCAGATCCGCAAGGGCGTGGTGTCCTCCATCGTCAACTTCGGCGCGTTCGTGGACCTGGGCGGGGTAGACGGCCTGGTGCACGTGTCCGAGCTGTCCTGGAAGCACATCGACCACCCGGGCGAGGTCGTCGAGGTGGGCCAGGAGGTCACCGTCGAGGTGCTGGACGTCAACATGGACCGCGAGCGGGTATCCCTCTCGCTCAAGTCGACCCAGGAAGACCCGTGGCAGCAGTTCGCCCGCACGCACCAGATCGGCCAGGTCGTGCCGGGCCGGGTGACCAAGCTGGTCCCGTTCGGCGCGTTCGTCCGGGTCGAGGAGGGCATTGAGGGCCTGGTGCACATCTCCGAGCTGGCCGACCGGCACGTGGAGATCCCCGAGCAGGTGGTGCAGGTCGGCGACGAGATCTTCGTCAAGATCATCGACATCGACCTGGACCGGCGCCGGATCAGCCTCTCGCTCAAGCAGGCCAACGAGGGCACGATCGGGGAAGCGGTCGGCGACGACTTCGACCCGACCCTGTACGGCATGCCGGCCACCTATGACGACCAGGGCAACTACGTCTACCCGGAGGGCTTCGACGCCGAGACCGGCGAGTGGCTCGAAGGCTACGACACCCAGCGCGAAGAGTGGGAGCGGCAGTACGCCCAGGCGCGGTCCCGGTTCGAGGCGCACCGCCGCCAGGTCGCCGAGGCGCGTAAGGCCGACACCGGTGAGGAGGGCGGCGAGAGCGAGGCCGCTGCTCCGTCCGGCACGCACACCACCGGTACCCCGGACCGCGGCGGCTCCGGCGGCGGCGCGCTGGCCTCCGACGAGGCACTGGCCGCGCTCCGCGACAAGCTGTCCGGCGGCCAGAGCTAACCGGATCAGGCCGGCGTGCTAAAGGTCGGCCTGACCGGTGGCATCGGCTCGGGCAAGAGCGAAGTGGCCCGGCGGCTGGCCGGCTACGGCGCGCTGATCATCGACGCTGACCGGATCGCCCGTGAGGTGGTCGAGCCGGGCACCCCGGGCCTGGCCCAGGTGGTCGGGCAGTTCGGCGCGGCCGTGCTGGCCAGGGACGGCACGCTGGACCGGGCGGCGCTCGGCGAGATCGTGTTCAGCGACGCGGAACTGCGCGGCAAGCTGAACGCGATCATCCATCCGCTGGTCGGCGCCCGCATCCGGGAGCTGGAGCAGGGCGCCGACCCGGACGCGATCGTGATCGAGGACATCCCGCTGATCGCCGAGAACGACATGGCCGGCTTCTTCGACCTGGTCGTCGTGGTGGACGTGCCGCCGCGGATCCAGGAGGAGCGGCTGATCCGGGAGCGCGAGCTGACCCGGGATCAGGTGGCGGCCCGGATCGCGGCGCAGGCCAGCCGGGAGCAGCGGCTGGCTATCGCCGGCCTCGTGCTGGACAACTCCGGTTCGCTAACCGAGCTGGACCGGCAGGTTGGCGACTTGTGGGCCGAGCTGTCCCGGCTGGCCAGGTCCGGCCCCGGCAAACTGTCCGACCCGGGAAATACAGTGGGCGGGTAATCGAGTTCTACCTCCCGGAAGGGGGCGGTGCCGTGCGGCCAGTAAGTGACCTGCAGCGGCGGGTGGCGCCCTTCGAGGTGATCACCGACATGACCCCGGCGGGCGACCAGCCCCGGGCCATCGGCGAGATGGAGCGCCGGATCACCAGCGGCGAAAAGGACACCGTGCTGCTAGGCGCCACCGGGACCGGTAAGACCGCGACCGTGGCCTGGCTGGCCGAGCGGCTGCAGCGGCCGGTCCTGGTCATGCTGCCGAACAAGACGCTGGCCGCGCAGTTCGCCAACGAACTGCGCGAGATGCTGCCGCAGAACGCGGTCGAGTACTTCGTCTCGTACTACGACTACTACCAGCCCGAGGCGTACATCCCGCAGACCGACACCTACATCGAGAAGGACTCCTCGATCAACGACGAGGTGGAGCGGCTGCGGCACTCGGCGACGAACTCGCTGCTCACCCGCCGGGACACCATCGTGGTCGCGTCGGTGTCCTGCATCTACGGCCTGGGCACGCCGCAGGAGTATGTGGACCGGATGGTCAAGCTGAAGGTCGGCGACAGCACCGACCGGGACACCCTGCTGCGCAGGCTGGTCGGCATGCAGTACACCCGCAACGACCTGGCCTTCACCCGGGGCACGTTCCGGGTCCGCGGCGACACCATCGAGATCATCCCGGTCTACGAGGAACTGGCCGTGCGGATCGAGATGTTCGGCGACGAGATTGAGCGGCTGATGACGCTGCACCCGCTGACCGGGGAAGTGATCAGCGAAGACGACGAGCTGTACATCTTCCCGGCCTCGCACTACGTGGCCGGCCCGGCCCGGATGGAGCGGGCCATCGCCGGTATCGAGGCCGAGCTGGCCGAGCGGCTCGGCGAGCTGGAGCAGGGCGGGAAGCTGCTGGAGGCGCAGCGGCTGCGTATGCGGACCACCTACGACATCGAGATGCTGCGCCAGGTGGGCAGCTGCGCCGGCATCGAGAACTACTCCCGGCACATCGACGGCCGCGAGGCGGGCAGCCCGCCGAACACCCTGCTCGACTACTTCCCGGAAGACTTCCTGCTGGTCATCGACGAGTCGCACAACACCGTGCCGCAGATCGGCGCGATGTATGAGGGTGACGTGTCCCGCAAGCGGAACCTGGTCGAGCACGGCTTCCGGCTGCCCAGCGCGATCGACAACCGCCCGCTGACCTGGGACGAGTTCGGTGAGCGGATCGGGCAGACGGTGTACCTGTCGGCCACCCCGGGCCCATACGAGCTGCAGCGGGTCGGCGGCGAGGTCGTCGAGCAGGTGATCAGGCCGACCGGGCTGGTCGATCCGCAGGTGATCGTCAAGCAGACCAAGGGCCAGATCGACGACCTGGTGCACGAGATCCGGGACCGGGCGGAGCGCTCGGAACGGGTGCTGGTCACCACGCTGACCAAGAAGATGGCCGAGGATCTCACCGACTACCTGCTGGAGCTCGGCATCCGGGCGCGCTACCTGCACAGCGAGGTGGACACGCTGCGCCGGGTGGAGCTGCTCCGCGAGCTGCGCGTCGGCGAGTACGACGTGCTGGTCGGCATCAACCTGCTCCGGGAAGGCCTGGACCTGCCCGAGGTGTCCCTGGTGTCCATCCTGGACGCCGACAAGGAAGGGTTCCTGCGCTCCGGCACGTCGCTGATCCAGACCATCGGCCGGGCCGCCCGGAACGTGTCCGGCCAGGTGCACATGTACGCCGACCAGGTCACCCCGTCCATGCAGCGGGCCATCGAGGAGACCGACCGGCGGCGGGCCAAGCAGGTCGCTTACAACACCGAGCACGGCATCGATCCCACCCCGCTGCGCAAGCGGATCGCGGACATCCTCGACCAGCTGATCCGCGAGGACGCGGACACCGAGAAGCTGATCGGCGAGGCCGGCCGGCAGCAGAGCCGGGGCAAGACCCCGGTGCCAGGGCTGTCCTCACGGGTCCGGGCCTCGGCCAGCGGGGCCGGCGAAGGCGAGGGCGGCAGTGCCGCGCAAGGCGACCTCATCGCGCTGATCAGCCAGCTCACCGAGCAGATGCACGCGGCCGCGGCCGAGCTCCAGTTCGAGGTAGCGGCCCGGATCCGGGACGAGATCAAGGAGCTCAAGCACGAGCTGCGCGGCATGCAGGCGGCCGGCGTCTGAGCCGCCCGGCTGTCCTGCCGGGCCGCCGGACGGAACCGCACGCGCCCGCGATACGTCAAAGCAGTAGTTCAGGGCAC
The DNA here is from genome assembly GCA_963814645.1 of uncultured Actinomycetes bacterium. Lineage (GTDB taxonomy): Bacteria > Actinomycetota > Actinomycetes > Streptosporangiales > Streptosporangiaceae > RYN-230. Next base: position 789,703 of record CAWFDX010000004.1, read on the forward strand.
TGAGCGGTCCAGGCCGCCGCTCAGTGCCCTGGCTCGCACTAGCAGCATCCTCACTGGTAGCACCACCACTGGCAGCACTGCCGGGCGGAATGAGGTGTGTCATGCACATGCCCACGATGCGTTTGATGGCGGCCGCTGCAGCCGGCCTGGCGCTGGCCGCCTGCGGGACGCAGCAGGCCGCCAGCACGTCCAGCGCCACCCAGGCGGCGAGCAGCTCGGCCAGCAGCCCCAGCACCAGCCCGGCCCGGGCGGGCGGCCTGCTGTGCCGGGACCCGGCGGCGGTGACCCGGCTGGTGGTCACCCGGGCCGACGCGCTGCCGCAGAACCACCTGCACTTCGCGGTCCCAGCCGGGGTCACCATCGCCAACCCGGCCACCGCCCGGGGCGTGGCCGAGGCGATCTGCGGGCTGCCCGCCATGCCGCACGGCCAGATGATGAGCTGCCCGGCCGACCTGGGCGTCAGCTACCGGCTGAGCTTCGCGGCCGGCCGGGGCGCGTTCCCGGTGGTCACGGTCACGGCGGGCGGCTGCGGCGGGGTCAGCGGGGCCGGGCCGGTCCGCCGGGCCACCTCGGCCGCGTTCTGGACCGATCTGGCCAAGGCCCTGGGCGCTCCGCACCCGGGTGCGGCCGCCCTCCAGGGCACCAGCTAGCGGCGCGGCGCCCCGGCTTCCGGCTGGTAGGTTCGCAGCGCCAGCCACCGGCCAGGAAGGGCGCGCATGACCTGGGTGCTATTCGACTACGGCAACGTCATCTGCGAGCCGCAGCCGGAGCGGGACGTGGCCGCACTAGCCCGGGCGGCCGGCTGTACGGTGGCCGACCTGCTCCCGCCGTACTGGGCCTACCGGCTGGACTATGACCGGGCCGCGCTCGATGTCACCAGCTACTGGCAGCAGGTCGCGGCCGACCTGGGCGGCAGCTTCACCGGCCCGCAGATCGGCGAGCTGAGCCGGCTGGACGCCGGGTCCTGGCTGCATCTGCGGCCCGCCAGCGTGGACCTGGTGGCCGGGCTGGCCGCGGCCGGGGTCCGGCTGGCGGTGCTGTCCAACGCCCCCGAGGACACCGCGCAGGGCGTGTCCGGCCTGCCGGTAGCCGGGTATTTCGAGCACGTGATCTTCAGCTGCTACCTGAAGCTGGCCAAGCCGGATCCGGAGTGCTTCCGCGCCGCGCTGGCCGTGCTGCGGGCCGAGCCGGCCGACGTCATCTTCCTCGACGACCGCCCGGACAACGTGGCGGCGGCCGCCGCCCTGGGCCTGCGGAGCGCCCGCTTCACCGACGCCACCGCGGCCCAGGCCGACCTGGCCCGCTTCGGTGTGGAGCCGCGCTGAGCACCCCGTGACGCGACCCCTTTCTCCGGGTTTTCCCTGATCTTTCCCCTACCCGGGGGGACCGCGCTGGCCGTTCAGGAAATCCTCAGCGTAGTGTCGTAACTGTGTTGGCCAGTCTGGTGGCCGCGGTCGTGGCTGCCCTCTGTTACGGTGTCGCCTCCGTCATGCAGGCCATGGCGGTACGCGCGGCCAGCCGGCGCACGGCTAGCCGGAGCACCGGCCACCACAGTCAGCCGGCCAGCCCGCTCGGCGAGGTCGACCCCAGCCTGATCGTCCGGCTGCTCGGCCAGTGGCGCTTCCTGATCAGCCTGGGCCTGGACATGCTCGGCTTCGTCGCTCAGCTGGTCGCGCTGCACCGGCTGCCGCTGTTCGCGGTGCAGGCCATCGTGGCCGGCAACCTGGCCGTCACCGCGGTGCTGGCCTCCAGGATCATCCACGTTCAGCTGACCTGGCGAGAATGGCTGGCGGTCGGTGGCGTGGTGGTCGGCGTCGGGCTGCTCGGCCTGTCGGCCGGCGCCGAGGGCGCCACCGGGGTCAGCGAGGCGTTCAAGCTGGCGCTGATCGTGGCCGTGGGCGGGGTGGCGGTGGCCGGGGTGGCCGCGTCCAAGCTCGGCAACCCGGCCCGCACCCTGGTGCTCGGCGCGGTGGCGGGCCTGGGCTACGGCATCGTCGCGGTGGCCGCCCGGGTGCTGCCCGGGTTCTCGCTGACCGAGCTAGTCCGCGACCCGGCCGCGTACGCGCTGGCGGCGGCGGGCATCGTGTCGTTCATGCTGTACGCGACGGCGCTGGAAGGCGGCAGCGTCACGGTGGCGACGGCTGCGGTGGTGCTGGCCGAGACCGCACCACCCGCCCTGATCGGCGTGATGTTCCTCGGCGACCACACCCGGCACGGCCTGACCGCGGTGGCGGTGCTGGCCTTCATTCTGGCCGTGGCGTGTGCCCTGCTGCTGGCCCGGTTCGGCGAAGCGGGCGACAATAGCCGCGCCGCGGAACAGGACCGGCTGCGCTCTGCGGACGGGGAACCCAGCGCATCGACCGTCTGCTGATATTCTGAAGTTCCGTGGACCGGCGGGTTCTCCGCATCGCACCGACCACGGGAGCCTTCACTTGGCTGCGTCACCGTACGTAACACGGCAATCTCAACGGCACGCACCGACCAGGCATCTCTTTGTCACCGGGGGAGTTGCTTCCAGCCTTGGCAAGGGGCTGACCGCGTCCAGCCTGGGCCGCCTGCTCAAACTGCGCGGCCTGAACGTGACCATGCAGAAGCTGGACCCATACCTGAACGTCGATCCCGGGACGATGAACCCGTTCCAGCACGGTGAGGTGTTCGTCACCGACGACGGGACCGAGACCGACCTGGACGTGGGGCACTACGAGCGGTTCCTGGACACCAGGCTGCGCGGCTCGGCCAACGTCACCACCGGGCAGATCTACTCCAGCGTCATCGCCAAAGAGCGCCGCGGCGACTACCTGGGCGACACCGTCCAGGTCATCCCGCACATCACCAACGAGATCAAGTCCCGCATCATCGAGATGGGCGGGCCGGACGTCAACGTGGTCATCACCGAGGTCGGCGGCACCGTCGGGGACATCGAATCGCAGCCCTTCCTGGAGGCGATCCGGCAGATCCGGCACGAGATCGGCCGGGACCACTGCTTCTTCCTGCACGTCTCGCTGCTGCCGTACATCGGCCCGTCCGGGGAGCTGAAGACCAAGCCGACCCAGCACTCGGTGGCCGCGCTGCGCAGCATCGGTATCCAGCCGGACGCCATCGTGTGCCGCAGCGACCGGCCGATCAGCGACGGGCTGAAGCGGAAGATCAGCCTGATGTGCGACGTGGACGAGGAGGCGGTGGTGTCCGCGGTGGACGCCCCGTCCATCTACGACATCCCCAAGGTGCTGCACACTGAGGGGCTGGACGCGTACGTGGTGCGGCGGCTCGGCCTGCCGTTCCGTGACGTGGACTGGAGCGACTGGGACGAACTGCTGCGCCGGGTGCACCGGCCCGCGCACAGCGTCACGATCGCGCTGGTCGGCAAGTACGTCAACCTGCCCGATGCCTACCTCTCGCCGGCCGAGGCGCTGCGGGCCGGCGGGTTCGCCAACGACGCCCGGGTGAACATCCGGTGGGTGACCAGCGATGACTGCCAGACCGCGGAGGGTGCGGCCCAGCACCTGGCCGATGTGGACGGCATCCTGATCCCGGGCGGGTTCGGGGTGCGCGGCATCGAGGGCAAGGTGGGTGCGATCCGGTACGCCCGGGAGAACGGCATCCCGCTGCTCGGCCTGTGTCTCGGCCTGCAGTGTCTGGCCATCGAGGTGGCCAGGGACGTGGCCGGGCTGGCCGACGCGAACAGCGCCGAGTTCGACGCGGACACCCCGCACCCGGTCATCGCCACCATGGCCGACCAGGAGGACGTGGTGGCCGGGGAGCGGGACATGGGCGGCACGATGCGGCTCGGGCTGTTCCCGGCCGTGCTGGCCGAGGGTTCCCTGGTCCGCGAGCTGTACGGCACCGACGTGGTGCAGGAACGGCACCGGCACCGGTACGAGGTGAACAACGCCTACCGGCCCGCGCTGGCCGAGGCCGGGCTGGTCTGCTCCGGCCTGTCGCCGGATGGCCGGCTGGTCGAGTTCGTCGAGTTGCCCCGCGACGTGCATCCGTTCTTCGTGGCCACCCAGGCCCATCCGGAGTTCCTGTCCCGGCCGACCCGGGCCCATCCGCTGTTCGCCGGGCTGGTCGCGGCGGCCCGGGAACGGGCCAGGACGGTGCGCCGGACCGAAGCGGCCCTGGGCCAGCCCGCCGCGGCCAGCGCGTGACCTCCGCGGTGGACCGGCCCGGCCAGGTCCCGCTGCGGGACGTGGCCGAAGGCTGGCCGGTGGTGTCCTCCACCGAGCAGGCCCGCGGCCCGATCGTGACGGTGCGCAGCGACCTGGTCCGGATGCCGGACGGCGACGTGGTGCCCCGGCAGGTGGTGCAGCACCCTGGCGCGGTGGCCGTGGTCGCCCTGGACCGGGCCGGCCAGGTGCTGCTGATCCGGCAGTACCGGCACCCGGTCGGCCGTCTGCTCTGGGAGATCCCGGCCGGCCTGCGCGACGTCGCCGGGGAGCCGCTGCACGACACCGCGGCGCGGGAACTGGTCGAGGAGACCGGGTACGCCGCCGCTGACTGGGCGGTGCTGACCGACTTCTACTCCTCGCCGGGGATCAGCACCGAGCGAATCCGGGTATTTCTGGCCCGTGAGCTGCGTCAGGTTCCGGCGGAAGAGCGGGACTATGTCGCGTCGCACGAAGAGGCTCAGCTCATGCTCCGCTGGGTGGACCTGGACACTGCGGTACACCGGCTCCTGGCAGGTGACCTGCACAATGGCATCACCGCGGTGGGTATCTTGTCCGCGTATGCCGCTCGTTGCGGCGGGTTCGCCGGCCTCCGGCCGGCGGACGCGCCGGAGAACTGACCAGCCAGCGGCGGCGGGTCCGGCAGGACTCGGCGCGCCCGGCAACGGGGCCGGGCGCAGGAGTTACGAAGAGAGGGCTTGCGGCCGATGAAGGTAGGCGTTCCCAAGGAAGTCAAGAACCACGAGTACCGGGTCGCGATCACCCCGGCGGGCGTGCACGAGCTGGTGCGCGGCGGCCATGAGGTGGTCATCCAGGTCGATGCCGGTACCGGGTCGTCCATCCCGGATGAGGACTTCGAGGCGGCCGGCGCGCGGATCCTGCCGACTGCGGATGACGTGTGGCAGGCCGGCGACCTGATCCTCAAGGTGAAGGAACCGGTGGCCGATGAGTACCACCGGATGCGCAAGGGCCAGGTGCTGTTCACCTACCTGCACCTGGCTGCGTCCCGGCCGTGCACCGACGCGCTGCTCGACTCCGGCATCACCTCGATCGCATACGAGACCGTGCAGCTCGCGGACGGGTCGCTGCCGCTGCTGGCGCCGATGTCCGAGGTGGCCGGCCGGATGGCGCCTCAGGTCGGCGCGCACCACCTGCAGCGCGACGGCGGCGGGCGGGGCGTGCTGATGGGCGGGGTGTCCGGCGTGTACGCGGCCAAGGTCGTGGTGCTCGGCGCGGGCGTGTCCGGGATGAACGCCGCCGCCATCGCGCTCGGCATGCAGGCCGAGGTGCTGCTGGTAGACAAGAACGTGGCCCGGCTGCGCTCGGCCGACGCGATCTACCAGGGGCACTGCCAGACGGTCGCGTCCAACGCCTACGAGGTGGAGCGCGCGGTGGGCGACGCGGACCTGGTCATCGGCGCCGTGCTGGTGCCCGGGGCCAAGGCGCCCATGCTGGTGTCGAACGAGCTGGTCTCCCGGATGAAGCCCGGCTCGGTACTGGTGGACATCTCGATCGACCAGGGCGGCTGTTTCGAGGACTCGCACGCCACCACGCACGCCGAGCCCACCTACCGGGTGCACGGGTCGGTGTTCTACTGCGTGGCCAACATGCCGGGGGCGGTGCCACACACGTCCACCTACGCGCTGACCAACGTCACCCTGCCCTACGTGATCGAGCTGGCCAACCGGGGCTGGCGGGACGCGCTGCGCGCCGACCCGGCGCTCGCCCTGGGCCTGCACACCTACGAGGGCGCGCTGACCTGCCAGCCAGTGGCGGACGCGCACGGCCTGCCGGCGACGCCGGTGAGCGAGGTGCTGAACTGACCGCCCTGGCGGGTGCCGTCAACCGTTATCTCGATCACCTGACGGTGGAGCGTGGCCTGGCCGCGCACACGCTGCAGGCCTACCGCCGTGACCTGCTCCGGTACCAGGCCATGCTGGGCCGCCGTGGCCGGACCCTGATCGGCGAGGTGACCACGGAGGATGTCGCGGCCTTCGTGGCCGGGCTGCGCGAGGGAGACGGCGACCACCTCCCGCTGGCGGCCAGTTCGGCCGGGCGGGCGGTGGTCGCGGTGCGCGGCCTGCACGCGTTCGCCCTAGCCGAGGGGCTGGCCGACCGCGACCCGGCCAGCGCCGTGCACCCGCCCGCGTCGCGGCGCAAGCTGCCCCGGGCGATCGCGGTGCCGGAGGTGGAGCGGCTGATCGCGGCGGCGGCCGCCGGGGACGGGGCCGACCGGCTGCGCCCGCTGCGCGACCGCGCCCTGCTGGAACTGCTGTACGGGACCGGCGCCCGGATCTCCGAGGCGGTCGGGCTGGACGTCAACGACCTCGGCTTCACTGCCGTCCCGCCGGGCCGCCCGCCGGACCGGCAGGCGCCGCCGGCCACGGTCCGGCTGTCCGGCAAGGGCGGCCGGGACCGGCTGGTGCCGGTCGGCCGGTACGCCCGGGAGGCGTTGGAGGCGTACCTGGTCCGGGGGCGCCCGGCGCTGGCCGCCGCGTCCCGCCGGGTGTCTGCCAGCCCGGCAGTGTTCCTGAACGCGCGCGGCGGGCGGCTCACCCGGCAGGGCGCGTGGGCCGTGCTCAAGGCGGCCGCGGCCCGGGCCGGGATGGGTGGGGTGTCGCCGCACACACTGCGCCACTCGTACGCCACGCACCTGCTGGACGGCGGGGCGGACGTGCGGGTGGTGCAGGAACTGCTCGGCCATGCCTCGGTCACCACCACGCAGATCTACACCATGGTCACGGTAGACAAGCTGCGCGAGGTGTATTCCGCCGCGCACCCGCGGGCACTCGGCTGAGCAACTTACCCCGGGGCCTATTAGCTGGGCTTACGGTGAGTCGGCTTGAAGGCCGGCAGGGCAGGGCCTAGTGTCCTGATTCCAGCGGAGGCATTTTTGCCGAGTCCGCCGGGGAGGTGCGGCGCATGGCAGCAGGGACGCACGTGATGGAGCTGGAGCCCGGCATGATCGGGCCCACCGGCCGGCCGCTGCCGGCTTTTCCCGATCCCGAGCCCTTGCTCAGTCACGGTCCTGCCCGCATCGTCGCCGTGTGTAACCAGAAGGGCGGGGTCGGCAAGACCACCACCACGATCAACCTGGGCGCCGCCCTGGCCGAGCAGGGCCGCCGCGTCCTGCTGGTGGACTTCGACCCGCAGGGCGCGCTGTCGGTAGGCCTGGGCATCCAGCCGCACGAGCTCGACGCCACCGTCTACAACCTGCTGATGGAACGCGGGCTCAGCGCCACCGACGTGGTCTTCAAGACCAGCGTGGATGGCATGGACCTGCTGCCCAGCAACATCGACCTGTCCGGGGCCGAAGTCCAGCTGGTGCACGAGGTCGGCCGCGAGTTCGTGCTCGGCGGCGTGCTGCAGCCGGCGCTGTCCGAGTATGACATCGTGCTCATCGACTGCCAGCCGTCCCTCGGCCTGCTCACGGTCAACGCGCTGGCCTGCGCGGCCGGTGTGCTGGTCCCGCTGGAGTGCGAGTACTTCGCGATGCGCGGGGTGGCCCTGCTGCTGGAGACGATCGACAAGGTGTCCACCCGGCTGAACCCGCGGCTGGGCATAGACGGACTGCTCGCCACCATGTACGACTCCCGGACGCTGCACTCCCGGGAAGTCCTGGCCGAGGTGGTGAAGGGGTTCGGGGACAAGGTGTTCCACACGGTGATCAACCGCACCGTGCGTTTCCCGGACGCCACCGTGGCCGGTGAGCCGATCACCAGGTTCGACCCCTCGTCCACCGGCGCCAGCTCGTACCGGGAACTCGCCCGCGAGGTGCTGGACCGGTGGCAGAAGCAGTGATCCGGCTCGCGCCGCGGGGTCAGGTGTGGGGTGGTCCCGGCCGCGCCGGGTGAGCCTGCCGGGTGTCGCAGAACTGCTCCGGCCGGCCACGCCCGGGCCGTCCCCGGGAGTGGGCCGCCAGGCCAGCGGCCGGGAAGCGCACTCGCAGAAGATCACCGTGTACCTGTCCGTGGCTGAGCTGCTCGACCTGGAACGAGCCCGGCTCGCGCTGCGCGCGTATGGGATTACTGTGGATCGTGGACATGAGGCGGCGGTAACGGGGTGACGGTGCGGTGACAGCCGAGCCAGGCGACGCGGCTGCGCAGGGCACCAGCCCGGCTGGGTTCGAGGTGCATCTCGACGTGTTCGAGGGCCCGTTCGACCTGCTGCTCGGCCTGATCTCCAAGCACAAGCTGGACATCACCGAGGTCGCGCTGTCCCAGGTGACCGACGAGTTCATCGCCTACATCCGGGCCCGCGCCGACGGCTGGGACCTGGATCAGGCCAGTTATTTCCTGCTGGTCGCGGCGACCCTGCTGGACCTGAAGGCGGCCCGGCTGCTGCCCAGCGGGGAAGTCGAGGACGAGGAAGACCTGGCGCTGCTGGAGGCCAGGGACCTGCTGTTCGCCCGGCTGCTGCAGTACCGGGCGTACAAGGAGGTCGCGGCCGTATTCGCGGGCCGGATGTCGGTCCAGGGCCGCCGGTTCGCCCGCCGGGTGCCAATGGAACCGCAGTTCGCCGAGCTGCTGCCGGAAGTCCTGCTCGGCCTCGGGCCGGTTGAGTTCGCTGCCATCGCCGCCCGCACGCTGGCCCCCCGCCCGGCGCCCGAGGTATCCACCGAGCACCTGCACATGCCGCAGACCACGGTGCGCGAGCAGGCGGCTATCCTGGCCAGCCAGCTCACCCGGCTGGGCCGGGCGACGTTCCGCCGGCTGGCCGCGGACTGCGCCGGGACGTACGAGGTGGTGGCCAGGTTCCTGGCCCTGCTCGAGCTGTACCGGGAAGGCAGTGTCAGCTTCGACCAGGTCACCCCGCTCGGTGAGCTGTACGTCACCTGGGTAGCGGATCAAGGAAGCGAGTGATGATGAGCGAGGCGCCCATGCCGCCCCCCGCGGCGGCGGACGGGCCAGGGCTGCGGGCCAGCCTGGAAGCCATCCTGCTGGTGGTGGACGAGCCGGTGCCCGAAATTGTCATCGCCCAGGTGCTGGAGCGGCCGCGCGGCGAGGTGGCGGCCGCGCTGCGCGACCTGGCCGCGTCCTACGACGCGGAAGGACGCGGCTTCGATCTGCGCGAGGTGGCCGGTGGCTGGCGGTATTACACCCGGGCCGACTGCGCGCCGGTGGTGGAACGGTTCGTCCGGGACGGGCAGGAGGTGCGGCTCACCCAGGCCGCGCTGGAAACGCTGGCCGTGGTGGCCTACCGGCAGCCGGTGAGCCGGGCCCGGGTGTCCGCGGTGCGCGGCGTCAACTGCGACAGCGTGCTGCGCACGCTCACCCTGCGCGGGCTGGTCGAGGAAGCCGGGACCGACACCGAGACCGGGGCTATCCTCTACCGCACGACGGGATACTTCCTGGAGCGGCTCGGCCTGGCCAGCCTGGAGGAGCTGCCGGAACTCGCGCCGTTCCTGCCCGAGCATGTCGAGGACGTTGAGGATGCCGTCGATGAGCACCACGGATCCTGAAGATGAGGACGATGAGGGCCGGGACAGCCTGACCGACGTGCCGGGTGGGGTCCGGCTGCAGAAGGTGCTGGCCGCGGCCGGGGTGGGCAGCCGCCGGCACTGCGAGGAGCTGATCGGCGCGGGCCGGGTCGAGGTGGACGGCGAGACCGTCCGCCGGTATGGCGCCCGGGTGGACCCGCAGCACCAGATCATCCGGGTGGACGGGCGGCGCATCCCATCCCGGCAGGACCTGGTCTACCTGGCGCTGAACAAGCCCGCCGGGGTGCTCACCACGATGTCGGATGACCGGGGCCGCCCCACCATCGCCGATTTCCTCGGTGATCAGGCGCAGCGGCTGTACCACGTGGGCCGGCTCGACTACGACACCGAGGGCCTGATGCTGCTGATGAACGACGGTGAGCTGGCCCACCGGCTGACCCACCCCAGCTACGGGGTGCTGAAGACCTACCTGGCCGACGTGCCCGGGCCGGTGTCCCGGGATACCGGCCGGCGGCTGCTCAGCGGCATCGAGCTGGAGGATGGCGTGGCCAGCGCGGACAAGTTCCGGGTGGTCGAGCGGGCCGGCTCGCGGGCACTGGTGGAGATCACCCTGCACGAGGGGCGCAAGCACATCGTGCGGCGGATGCTGGCCGAGGCCGGCCATCCGGTCAGCCGGCTGGTCCGCACCCACGTCGGCCCGGTTGCGCTGGGCTCGCTCCGGCCGGGCACCACCCGGGCGCTGAGCACCCGGGAAATAGGCGAGCTGTATTCGGCAGTTGGACTGTAACCAGGCCGGGCACGATCACGCAGTTGGACTCTGACCTGGTGTGACAAGATCGTGGCTGATAACTCGCCGGGGCTGACGGCATGAAGGAGCAGGCTGGTGGCGGTCAGGGCAATCCGTGGTGCGGTGCAGGTGGATGCGAACGACCGGGAGGCGATCCTGGAAGGCACCACCGAGCTGGTCACCGAGGTAATGGAGCGCAACGGCCTGCACACCGACGACGTAATCAGCGTGGTGTTCACCGGGACGCCCGACCTGAACGCGGAGTTCCCGGCGCTGGCCGCGCGCAAGATCGGGTTCCAGGACGTGCCGTTGCTGTGCACCACCGAGATCGCGGTGCCGCACGGGATGCCGCGGGTGGTCCGGCTGCTCATGCACGTGGAGACGGCTAAGCCGCGCTCCGCGGTGCAGCACGTCTACCTGCGCGGCGCGGCCGCGCTGCGGCTGGATATCGCCCAGTGAACCAGCCCGTGAGCCAGCCAGCGGGGCACCCTCCGGAGGGCCCGGCCCCAGCCAGCGCGGTCGTCATCGGGACCGGCCTGATCGGCACCTCGGTGGCGCTGGCCCTGCGGGCCCGCGGGGTGGCCGTGTGGCTGGCCGACAGCGACCCGGCCGCGGCCCGGCTGGCCGCGGACATCGGCGCCGGAGAGGTGCTGCCGTACGGCGCTGAGCAGCCGCCTGGGGGACCAGCGGATATCGCGGTGATGGCGGTGCCGCCGGACGCGGTCGCGGCCACCCTGGCCGCCGCGCAGGCCCGCGGGCTGGCCCGCTGGTACACCGACGTGGCCAGCGTCAAGCACCAGCCGCTGGCCCAGGCGGCCGGGCTGGGCTGCGAGCTGGGGTCGTTCGTGCCCGGGCACCCGCTGGCCGGCCGGGAGCGGTCCGGCCCGGCCGCGGCCCGGGCTGACCTGTTCCTGGGCCGTCCGTGGGTGGTCTGCCACGGTGACGGCATCAGTGCCGACGGGGTCGCCGCGGTCGCCGGGCTGGCCCGGGCCTGTGGCGCGGAGCCGGTGCTGGCTGGCCCGGCCGAGCACGACGCCTGGGTCGCGCTGGTCTCGCACGCCCCGCACGTGGTGTCGGCCGCGATGGCCGCCCGGCTGACCGAGGCACCGGACGGCGCGCTGGCCGTGGCCGGCCAGGGGCTGCGTGACGTGACCCGGATAGCCGCCGGTGACACCCGGCTATGGCTGCAGATCCTGGCGGCCAACGCGGCGCCCGCCGCCGATGTGCTGGCCGCGGTGGGCGCGGACCTGGTAGCCGTGGCCGAGGAACTGGCCGAGGCGGCGCGCGGCGGGGCAGCTGCGGGCGGACCCGCCCCCGAGCTCAAGCTGCTGGCCGCGCTGCTCGAGCAGGGCGGGGCGGGAGTGGCCCGGCTGCCCGGCAAGCGCGGCGGCCCGGCCCGGGCCGAGACCCAGGTCCAGGTGGTGATCCGGGACGAGCCCGGTGAGCTGGCCCGGCTGTTCCAGGCGGCGGGGGAAGCCGGGGTCAACATCGAGGACGTCGGCATCGAGCACTCACCAGGGCTGCCGGTCGGCGTGGCCGAACTGACCGTCCGGCCAGCTGCGGTCGGGCCGCTCACGGAGGCACTCGCGGCGAATGGATGGCCCGTCCGCCGGTAGCATCACCTGCGTGACCGACTGTCTCATCATCGCCGTCGACGGCCCGTCCGGATCCGGCAAATCCACCGCCGCCCGCGGCGTGGCGGCCAACCTCGGGCTGCGCTACCTGGACACCGGGGCCATGTACCGCGCGCTGACCTGGTGGATGATGCAACAGGGTATCCCGGTGGACGACGCCCAGGCGGTCGCCGCGCAGGCCGGGCAGCCGGCCCTCGAGGTGGGCACCGACCCGGGCCAGCCGTGGGTCACGGTGGACGGCACCGACGTGACCACGCTGATCCGGACCCGGCAGGTGTCCAATGCGGTCAGCGCGGTGGCCTCGGTCCCGGCGGTGCGGGCCCGGCTGGTCGCCCTGCAGCAGGCCATGATCGCGCAGACCTGCGCGAGCGGCTCCGGGATCGTGGCCGAGGGCCGGGACATCGGCACGGTCGTCACGCCGGACGCCCCGGTCAAGGTGTTCCTCATCGCGAGCGAGACGGCGCGAGCCGAGCGGCGCAGCGCGGACCTGGCCGCCGACCCCGGAGCCACCCCGGCGGTCACCCAGGCCGAGCAGCAGCGCCGGGACACCGCGGACGCCCCGCAGACCGGCAAGGCGGCGGACGCGGTGCAGATCGACTCGACCCGGCTGGACCTGGCCGAGGTGATCACCATGATCATGGACCTGGCCCGGCAGCAGGCCAGCGCGGCGTGGTCGAGATGACAGAGTGGCCGGCGGAGGCCGGCGGCGCACTGGACGAGGAACTGGACGTCCCCGTGGTGGCGGTGGTCGGCCTGCCCAACGTGGGCAAGTCAACCCTGGTCAACCGGATCCTGGGCAGCAGGCAGGCGGTGGTGCAGGACGTCCCGGGGGTGACCAGGGACCGGGTGGCGTACGACGCCACCTGGCGCGGCCGGGCCTTCACCCTGGTCGATACCGGCGGCTGGGAGCCTTTCCCGGGCAGCGAGGAAGGCCAGTCCAGCCGGGCGCTGGCCGAGCAGGTCACGGCGCAGGCCCGGATCGCGGTGGACGCCGCGGACGCGGTGCTGTTCGTGGTGGACGCGGTGGTCGGGGTGACCGACGCGGACGACGCGGTGGCCGCGGTGCTGCGCCGGTCCGGGAAGCCGGTGGTGCTGGCGGCCAACAAGGTGGACAGCGAGATCGCCGAGCCGGCCGCGGCCGCGTTGTGGTCGCTGGGCCTGGGTGAGCCGCAGCCGGTCAGCGCGCTGCACGGCCGGGGCAGTGGTGACCTGCTGGACGCGGTGCTGGACGCGCTGCCAGCGGCCCCCCGGGAGCAAATCGGCGCCGAGGGCGGGCCACGCCGGGTCGCCCTCATCGGCCGCCCCAACGTGGGCAAGTCCAGCCTGCTGAACAAGCTGGCCGGGCAGGACCGGGTGCTGGTGGACGCGGTGGCCGGGACGACCCGGGACCCGGTGGACGAGCTGATCGAACTGGGCGGCACCAGCTGGCGATTCGTGGACACGGCCGGCATCCGGCGGCGGGCCAGCCAGAGCCAGGGCGCGGACTTCTACGCCGCGCTGCGCACGTCCGGCGCGCTGGACCGGGCCGAGGTGGCGGTCGTCCTGGTGGACGCCAGTGAGCCGCTCACCGAGCAGGACCTGCGCATCGTGTCCATGGTGATCGAGGCCGGCCGCGCGCTGGTCATCGCGTACAACAAGTGGGACCTGGTGGACGAGGAGCGGCGGGACCAGCTGGACCGGGAGATCGACCGGCAGCTGCACACCGCGCGCTGGGCGCCCCGGGTGAACATCTCGGCCCGGACCGGGCGGCATGTGGACCGGCTGGTGCCCGCCATCGAGCTGGCCCTGGACAGCTGGGAAACCCGGGTGCCCACCGGCCGGCTGAACGCCTGGCTCGCCGAGGTCGTCGCGGCCACCCCGCCGCCGTCCCGCGGCGGCCGCCTGCCGAAGATCCTGTTCGCCACCCAGGCCGGTATCCGGCCGCCGCACATCGTGCTGTTCAGCACCGGTTTCCTGGAGGCGGGCTACCGGCGGTTCATCGAGCGGCGGCTGCGCGAGGAGTTCGGCTTCGAGGGCAGCCCGCTGCGGGTGTCGCTGCGGCTGCGCGAGCGGCAAGCCGCCCGCCGCACCGGGAAATAAACCGGCCGCCCTCCCCCGGGGGCCGCACGACTGCGCTATCGGGGAGGGCGGCCGGTGGCCGGAAAGCGTCAGCCGGTAAGCCGGAACCACACCGTGGTGCCGACCTGGTCCAGGACGTAGCCCCAGCTGTCGGCGAGCTGATCGACCAGGAACAGGCCGTGCCCGTCGGGGGCGAGCACCTCGCCCTTCACCACCGGGGTGCTGGCCGTGGATCCGTGGTCGATGACCTCGACCCGCACCGCGCCGGTCAGCCGGAGCACGACGATGGTGACCGTCCCGCCGGGCAGCCCCGAGGCGCTGTGTACCACCGCGTTGGTGACGAGCTCCGAGCACAGTAAAACGGCGGTGTCGCAGCACGGATGCTGGGCACCGAGCGTCTTGGCGACGAACGCCCTGGCCTCGGCCACGTTCCGGGTCTGGCCGGGGAGGGTCAGGCTGCCCGCGATGACCGGCGCGGTGTTAGCGCGGGGGACGCCCCCCGATCGCCGCTTCGCGCCGGGCGGCGGCACTGCCGCCGCGATCATCCCCCGATCGCCGCTCCGCGCCGAGGCTCACGCCGGGAGTGGTCGCTCCCATCTCGCTGCGCTCCTTCGGGGCCCGTCCACGCGCGGAGGGCATGCGTCACCCCACAACGTCCCCGCAGGGCCAACCCCCCACAGCGCCGGTACCCAGATGTCTCAGTCCGCTTAGTAGCGGGTTAGATACGGCCTGTCCGGTCCATGATGGGGTGGGCGTGCAACTCACGTAAGTGCGTAGCACAAATTGAAGGTACGAAATTCCAGATGAGATCTCATCCTCTTCGCAAGTCCAGTATCGTTACTTGGCATACCGCAGCCTGCGGTTGCGTGCGCCCAGGAGTACGGGGGCCGCGCCCGGTCAGCCTGCCGGGGAGGGGGAGGCGCTCGTGTCGATCGGCCCAACGGTCCGGCGGCGACGGCTCGGCTCCGAGTTAAGGCGGCTGCGCGAGGCGCACTCCTTCAAGCTGGAAGAGGCCGCGGACAAACTGGGGCTGGCCGCGTCAACTCTGTCGCGCATCGAAACCGGCAAGGCGCCGACCCGGACCGCCTACCTGGCCACGATGTTCGAGATGTACGGCGTGGACGACCTGGCGCAGCGCCAGGTGCTCACCGAGATGGCCCGGGAGGGGCACCGCAAGGGCTGGTGGGCGGTCTATGACGACGTGCTGCCGACCGGTTTCGACGTCTACGTCGGGCTGGAGGCCGAGGCGGCCGCGCTGCGGGTGTTCGAGGACCAGGTGGTGCACGGCCTGCTGCAGACCGAGGCCTACGCCCGCACGGTGATGACCTCGGTGCGGCGGCGGCACCACCCCAGGCAGATCGACCGCGCGGTGGAACTGCGGCTGGAACGGCAGCGGGTCCTCACCCGGCCCGACCCGGTGAAGCTGTGGTGCATCCTGAACGAGCCGGTGATCTCCCGGATGATCGGTGGCCCGGAGGTAATGCGCAGCCAGCTGGCCCGGTTGCTGGAAGTGAGCGAATGGCCGCACGTGACGCTGCAGGTGCTGCCGCTTTCCAGTGGCGTGCACCCGGCTCTGAACGGCCCGTTCTGCATTCTGGAGTTTCCCGAGCGCAGCGATCCGGACGTGGTCTACTCGGAAGGCGTCGCGGGCCACGCCTATCTGGAAAGAGAAGCCGAAGTGCGAGCTTGCGCCGAGGTTTTTGACCTGCTCCGGGCGGCCGCGCTGTCACCGGCTGATACCGCTAAATTCATCGCCAGAATGGCCGCCGGGCCCGCCTGACCAGAATTCCGCAACGGTAGTCATGCAAATTGCATAGAAGGGACATGGGGATGACCCCTGATTTCACCAATGCGCGCTGGTTCAAGAGCAGCGCTTCGAGCGTGACCGGCTGCGTGGAAGTGGCGCACCTGCCCAGCGGGCTGGTGGCGGTGCGCGACTCCAAGGACATCAGCAAAGCGCCGCACGTGTTCAACCGCCGCGAGTGGGTGGCGTTCCTGGCCGGGATGCGGAACGGCGAGTTCGACCTGCCGGTCGGCTAACCGCGGCTGAGCTGGGGCCCGGCCGTTAGCGGCCGGGCCCCAGCTCAGCCACGATGCCGCGGAGGATATCCGCGGAGTCCGCTGGGGTGCAGCTGACCAGGCTGAGCCGCTCCAGGGCGAGCAGGTACGGTTCCACCTCGGCCCGCTTGTCGATGTAGGTGGCGCTGTTCAGCTGCTCCGCGTAGACCATGTCCGGCAGGGCCGGGTCGGCGAAGCGCAGGAGGCAGAACGAGCCCGGGGCGGCGTGGCTCACCGTGGGGAACGGGGTGACCTGCAAGGTCAGCCACGGCTGCTGGCTGAGCTCACCGAGGTACTCCAGCTGGCGGCTGAGCACGGCCGGGCCGCCGACCGGGCGGCGCAGCGCCACCTCGTCCACGATGGCCCATAGCCGGGTGCCGCCCGCGGCGAAATGCCGCTGCCGTTCCTTGCGCAGCACGACCAGGCGTTCCGCCTCGTCCAGCGAGAAGTCGCCGAGCGCCAGCACGGCGGCCGCGTACTCCTCGGTCTGCAGCAGGCCGGGCACGAATTGCGCGTCGTAGCTGCGGATCGACTGAGCCGATTCCTCCAGCCCGATATAGGCCTGGAACCAGAGCGGCAGCACATCGTGATACCGGTGCCACCAGCCCGGCTGGTTGGCCCGGCTGGCCAGCGACAGCAATTGCTCGCGCTCCGCCGTGTCGGTAATGCCGTACAAGGTGAGCAGGTCGGCGATGTCAATCTCGCGCACGGCATTGCGGCCCAGCTCTATCCGGCTGATCTTGGATTCCGAGCCGCGGATTGCCTGCGCCGCGTCGTGTGCGCTGATGGCCTGGCTTTCGCGCAGGCGGCGCAGCTGGGCCCCGAGCAGCAGCCGGAGCACCGTGGGGCCGCCCACCGCGTCTGCCATCGACCCACTTCCTCTCACGGGAGAGCGCACCGGCCTGGCGCCGGGCTGCCTATCAGGAGGGGAAAGGTGCGTGGCGGGCCGCCCATTTCAGCAGCTTTTGGATTGTATCGCCTGCACCATTGGCCAGCACCCCCGGCGCGCGGCGGGCGCGGCGGCAGTAGTTACGATCCATGCGCAGGGTCAGGGTCAGGTGGTCTCCAGCAGAGGCAGGGTCATGCGTTTCAGATCGGTGGGTAACAGTGGGCTGCTCGTGTCCGTGGCCGGGCTCGGCTGTAACAACTTCGGCAGCCGGCTGGACCTGCAGCAGACCCGGGCCGTGGTGGACGCGGCCATCGAGGCGGGCATCACCCTGTTCGACACCGCGGACATCTACGGCCACGGCGGCGGCTCCGAAGAACTGCTCGGCCAGGTACTGGGCAGCCGCCGCGACCAGATCGTGCTGGCCACGAAGTTCGGCCACCAGAAGGTGGACATGGGCTACGGGCCCGCGGCCGGGGCCAAGGGCGGGCGGGCCTACATCCGCCGCGCCGTGACCGCCTCGCTGCGCCGGCTGCGCACCGACTACCTGGACCTCTACCAGCTGCACACCCCGGACCCGGAGACCCCGATCGAGGAAACCCTGCACGCGCTGACCGAGCTGGTCACCGAGGGCAAGGTGCGTTACCTGGGGCACTCCAACCTCTCCGGCTGGCAGACCGCCGATGCCGCACACCTGGCCCGGCAGGCCGGCACCGAGGCGTTCATCTCTGCGCAGAACGAGTGGTCGCTGCTGGAGCGGGCGGCGGAGGCCGAACTGGTGCCCGCGGCCCGCCACTTCGGGCTGGGCGTGCTGCCGTACTACCCGCTGGCCAACGGCCTGCTCACCGGGAAGGTCCAGCGTGGCCAGCCGCCCGCGCCGGGCACCCGGCTGGCTGGCCGGCCGGGTTATGTCACCGAGCCGAAGCTGGACCGGGTCGGCGCGCTCAGCGAGTGGGCTACGGCGCACGGGGTCAGCCTGCTCGACGTGGCCATCGGCGGGCTGGCCGCGCAGCCCGGCTGCTCCTCGGTCATCGCCGGGGCCAGCTCAGCCGATCAGGTCAAGGCGAACGTGGCCGCGGCGGACTGGATCCCGGCCGCGGCCGAACTGGCCGAGCTGGACGCGATCGTGCCGCCGCCGGGCGGCTGAGCTCAGTTCTTGGCCACGGCCTTGTTGTACAGCGCGCGGACCGAGCTGCCGAACCGGGCCGAGTAGGACACCGACGGGGTGTCCCCGCCCTGCTCGTAGCCGCCGATCACGCCGATCACCGTGCCCAGGCCGGTGGCCGGGTGCACGTTGGCCAGGAACGGGCCGCCGCTGGTCCCGTCGGTGTACCCGCCGCAGTCGAACTCCAGCTGGTGCGCGCCGAACGCCCGGGTGGTCGAGGTGCAGCTGATCGGCCGCTGCCGGCCGTCCGGGTAGCCGATGACCTGGACCTTCTGCACCGGCTTCCAGCCGGTGCCCAGCTTCTCGCCGCCGGTCAGGTCCTGGACCGGGGTGGCGTCGCCCGGCTGGGAGACGACCAGGAACGCGAAGTCGTCGTTAGGGCTGCGGGACGAGGCCCAGGCCCGGTCCACGAACACCTGGCTGACCGTCCACACGCCGAACGGCTGCTGGCTGCGGTGGTATTCCGGGACGAAGTCCACGTCGCCGGGCTGCTTGCCCTGCATGCAGTGCGCCGCGGTGATGACCAGGTCGCCCGCCGGGCTGGCCACCACGCTGCCGGTGCAGAAGTGCTGGCCCAGCTGCCCGGAGCCGGTGGTGGTGAACAGGGCGCCCACCGCCGGGGTGCCGTTATAGAAGTTGCCGTGCAGCAGGGCGGGCGGCACCACCGGCGCCTGGCGGGGCAGCGACTTGACCGCGGCGGCCAGCCGGACGGCCAGCCTTTCCGCGCCCAGCGCGTTCGGTGCCGCGGCCACCGCCACGATGAGCGCCGCGCTGGCCAGCCCAATACTCCAGATCGCCCGCCTGGCCTGGAAGACCCGTCCGGTAAACGTGGTCCTCGTGCCATATCGCCGCATCCATCCTCCTGCCTGGGTTGTCCGGGGGGCGGACCCAGCGATCGTGACCTGTTCTTAACATTGTGCGGGCAGGCTTCGCAGAGGGCCATAGCGGGTAGCCGGGAAGTTGCTGAGAGTCTGCTGTGACCGGGGATTTGTGCCCGGTGTTCCCCGTCGGGTGGGCTGCGAGGAGAATGCCTGCGGCGGCCGTCCGGCGCGTAGGATCGTGCCGTGTGAATTGCGCTGCTGCAGCGCGGTGTCACCCCTCTGGGACCGGGAGTGGCAGTAATCGGTTGACAGGGGTGCATAAAAGGAGTCAAGTGGCATGTCCGGGATGGGCTCTTCCCTGCAATTGACGAATCAAACGGTGGTGGCGGCGTTCCGCTCCGCCTTGATCCATCAGGGGATCATCGCCCTGCTGATCTTCTTCCTGCTGGCCATGCTGTGGGTAAGCGTCCGCGAGTGGCTCCCCGCGGCCCGGCACCGGTCCGGCCCGGCGGCGGCTGCGCTGGCCGCCGAGCCCGCCGCCCGGCGGCTGATCCGGGTCGGCTTCGGCGTGCTCTGGCTGGTGGACGGCGTGCTGCAGATGCAGCCCGCCATGCCGCTGGGGCTGCCGGCCAACGTGACCGAGCCGGCCGCCGCGGGCGCCCCGGGCTGGGTGCGGGACGTGGTGGACTGGGCGGCCAAGGGCTGGTCCTACCACCCGGTCAACGCGGCCGCGGCCGCGGTCTGGATCCAGATCGGCATCGGCATCTGGCTGCTCACCGCCGCCCGCGGCCGGTGGTCCCAGTTCGGCGGGCTGGCCAGCGTGGGCTGGGGCCTGCTCGTCTGGATCTTCGGTGAGGCCTTCGGCGGCCTGTTCACGCCCGGCCTGAGCTGGCTGTTCGGCGCGCCCGGCGCGGCCCTGCTGTACGCGGTGGCGGGGGCGCTGATCGCGCTGCCCGACCGGGCCTGGCTGGGCGGCCAGCTGGGTCGGCGGCTGCTGGCCGGCGCGGGTGTGTTCCTGGCCGCGATGGCGGTGCTGCAGGCGTGGCCGGGCCGTGGCTTCTGGTCCGGCACCATCGGCCGCCAGCCGGGCAGCCTGACCAGCATGCTGCAGGACATGTCGCAGTCCTCGCAGCCCGGGTTCCTGGCCAGCCTGGTACGCGGGTTCGGCACGTTCACCGCCGGGCACGGGTTCCTGGTCAACCTGGTCGTGGTGGTTGCGCTGGCGGTAACCGGAACCGGCCTGGTCGCCGGCGCGCTGGTACCAGCCTGGCGGCCGCTGCTCCGCCCGGCCGTCGGGCTGCTGCTGGTGCTGTCCGCCGCGACCTGGGTGCTGGTCCAGGACCTGGGCGTGTTCGGCGGGCTGGGCACCGACCCGAACAGCATGATCCCGTTCGCGCTGCTCGTGGTGGCTGGGTACTGGGCGGTGGCCCCGGCGCCCGCAGTGGCGACGGCGGCCGCTGAGCCGGCGCCCGCGCCCGCGGCCGGCTGGCGGGACCGGCTCCGCCCTGGGCAGCTTGCCCGCGCGCTGGGCACCGCGAGCCCGCGGACCGTGGCCGCGGTGGGCGCGCTCGGCGTCGCCATCATCGGCATCGTGCCGATGATGGCCGCATCGGCCAGCACCACCGCCTCGCCGCTCGTCGCCGAAGCGCTGGACGGGTCGAGTGCTCCGCTGAACTTCCGTGCCCCCGCCTTCCAGCTGACCAACCAGGCCGGACGGCAGGTCAGCCTGGCCAGCCTGCGGGGCAAGGTGGTGCTGCTCACCTTCCTCGACCCGGTGTGCACCTCCGACTGCCCGCTGATCGCGCAGGAGTTCCGCCAGGCCGACCAGTTGCTGGCCGGCCAGCAGCGCCAGGTGGAACTGGTCGCGGTGGTGGCCAACCCGCTCTACAACGGGCTCAGCTACACCCAGGCCTTCGACCGGCAAGAGCACATGAACACGCTGCCCAACTGGGACTACCTGACCGGCAGCGTCGCCCAGCTGAAGAAGGTGTGGCGGCAGTACGACATCGCCGCGCAGATCACGCCGGCCGGCGGGATGATCGGGCACAGCGACGTGGCCTACGTCATCGACCGGTCCGGTCGGACCCGCACCGAGCTGGATTTCGACCCCGGCCCGGGCACCACCAGCTCGCAGGCCTCGTTCGCGAGCGAGCTGTTCAGCGCGGCCCAGCAGAACCTGGGGGTCTCGTGACCGGATGGCGCTGGCCGGCCGCGGCGGTGACCGCGAGCCTGGTGACCGCGGCACTGGCCGGCTGCGGCAGCGCCCGGGTCAGCGACACCGGGCAGCCGGCCGCCCCGGCCACCCCGTCCCTGGCCACCTCGGCCAGCTATCCGGACGGTACCTGGGCGGTGCTGGTGATGGGCGGGTCAGCCGCATCGCACAACGACTTCTGGCAGGTCTTCGCCCGGCCGTCCGGGAAGCAGGCGACCTGGCGGCTGGCCACCCCGCTGGGCGTGGCCAGCAACGGCGGCATCGCGGTCGCGGCCACCGGCGGGCCGTCCCTGATCGCCGCGCGTGCTGCCCAGCCAGGACCTGCACTTCTCGCCGATCTCCCGGAGCGCCGACGGCGGGGCCAAGTGGGTGGCGGCCGGCCTGCTCGACGCGCCGCTGGCCGCCACGCCGAGCGCGCTGGCCGCCGCGCCCAGCGGCGGCCTGATCGCGCTGACCCGGGCCGGCGCGGCCGAAGTGGCCGGCCACCCCGGCGGCGCCTGGGCCCGGCTGGCCACCGAGCATTCGGTGGCCAGTTCGGCGGCCGCCCGGAGCTGCGGGCTGACCAGCCTCACCGCGGCCGGCTACACCGCGGCCGGGTCCGCGCTGCTGGCCGGGACCTGCGCCCGCGGCGACCGCGCGGGCATCTTCGCGCACGGGGCGGGCGGCTGGGTGGCCGCCGGGCCGGCCCTGCCCGCGGCGCTGGCCGGCCGCCCGGTGACCGTGCTCCAGCTGACCCGGTCCGGTGCCGCGGACGTGGCGCTGCTCCAGGTCGGCACGGGCCGGACGGCCAGCCTGCTCGGCGCCTGGTCCACCGGGACCGGCAGCGGCTGGCAGCTGTCCGCGCCGTACCGGCTGGCCGGGGCGCAGCCGCGGTCGGCCGCCGTGGCCGGCCGGGCGCTCGGCGTGCTGCTGCGTGGCGGGCGGGCTATCACCGTCGCCGGCCCGGGTGCGCCCTGGCAGGCACTACCCGCGCTGCCCGCGGGCACCGCTACGCTGCCCGCGGGCGGAATGACGCTGGCCGCCGGGCCGGCTGGCGGCTTCCAGCTGCTCACCGCCCGGCTCGGCCAGATGTCGGTGTGGAGGGCCGGCTCCGCTGGCTGGGCCCGGTCCCAGGTCATTAAAGTTTCCATCCCGTACGGCTCGTCCGGGTGAGTGGAGTGCCGTGAACTACCTCGTCGATCACTGGTCTTTCGACCCGTTCCTCATCCTGGTGCTGATCCTGGTCGCCTGGCACGAGATCGGCCTGGCCCGGCTGGCCCGCCGGTCCCGGCCGGACCGGACGCGGCAGCGCCGGCTGCGCTCGCTGCTGTTCTACGCCGGGCTGGGCGTGCTGCTCATCGCCGTCGAGTCGCCCATCGACTACTGGTCGGACTACTACTTCTTCGTGCACATGATCCAGCACCTGCTGCTCATGTTCGCCGCGCCCACGCTGGTGGTGGCGGGCGCGCCGTGGCAGCCGCTGCTGGACGGCCTGCCCGGCCGGCTGGGCCGGACCGCCACCGCCACCGCGCTGCGCAGCGGCTGGACCCGCCCGCTGCGGGCGGTCACCGGGTTCCTGCTCCGGCCCTGGGTCTCCGTGTTCACGTTCAGCTTCGTGATGGTGTTCTGGCACATCCCGGTGATGTACGACCTGGCGGAGAACAACCAGCTGGTGCATATCTGGCTGATGCACGCCAGCTTCTTCCTGGCCGGGGTGCTGTTCTGGCTCCAGTTCATCCCGTCGCCACCGTTCATCCGCCGGATGCCGCTGGTCTCGCAGGCCGCCGCGCTGGTCGCGACCAACGTAATGATGTGGGTGCTGGCCATGGCGATGAGCATCTTCTCCACGCACGCCTGGTACTCGGTGTACACTCACCACGTCCCCGGCATCACCCTGCCGCCGTTCGCCGACCAGGAGATCGGCGCCGCCATCCTGTGGGTCTGCGGCGACTTCTGGGCCATCCCCTCGCTGATCTACATCCTGCGCTGCCTGATCACCGAGGACGGCAGTGTGGCCACGGCGGTGGAGCAGATCCTGCACCGCGGCTCGGCCAGCCGCGGCACCTGGGCAACCGGCCGCAACCCGATCGGCTCCAACCCGCCGCTGCCCCCTTCCACCGAGCCGTAGCGGCGGGCCGGGTTAGCCGTTGTGCTTTTCCAGGTAGTCCAGGTAGAGGGGGCGCAGCGCGTCGGCGACCTCGGGCGACTCGTGCCCGAACGCGTCGTCGATCGTCGCGGACAGCTGGGTGACGTCGGCCGCCGTCTCGTCGATGTGACCGGCCACCGCCTCGCCCTCCGGGATCTCCTTGAGCAGTTGCCAGAGGAACCCGACGTCCAGATGGTGCACGGCCCGGCGCACGGCCCGGTCGTGCAGTTCCTGGGAGGAGAGTGCTTCGAGTTCCTGCCGGTCAGTCATGGCAGGAACCTTACCCCGGGCCGTATGGTCAGCGCCCGCCAGGCCAGCCGCCCTGCCCGGCACCTGGCCAGCCGCCCGCGCCGGGGGCGGGCCAGCCACCGAACCCGTGCTGCTGCGGGCCGCGCCACCCGCTGCCCGGCCACCCGGACCCGCCCGGCCAGCGGATGACCAGCTGCCCGGTCACCGTGCCGCCGGGCAGGTGGCTGATCTTGTAGTGCACGCGGACCTGGTGGTCGGCCGACTGGCCCTGCCCGGCGGCCGGGCGGCCCGCCCGGCCCGGAGAACGGGCCGGGCGCGGGGCGGGCCGCGCCGGGCCCGGCGACGCGGCCGGGCCGGTGGCGCTCGCGGTCACCGAGCGCGGGAGCGTGGCCGAGCACGGCACCAGGCCACAGTCCCGGTGCGGGCCGGCGGCGGGCTGCTGCCGGAGCAGCACCAGGCCGCCACCCGCCATCGCGGCCACGGTGGCGGTCGTGCCGGCCGCGGTCAGCCAGCGATGCCTGAGCAGACCGCCGGACGCGCCGCGCGGCTCGCCGCCCGGCGGTGCGGAGCCGCTAACCATGGCGGCCCAGCCCGATGACTTGCTCCCCTGAGTCCCAGCATCGGGTCGCCATTCTTTTTGTTATCCCTTCGCAGACACTTAACAGGCCGTTCCGTCGAATGAGCAGCTCGCCGGGCTGGCTGTTTGCCCCGCGGCGAAGAAGACGACCGACACCCGGCCGCCCGGCTCCAGTTGCGCCCCGGCCGACGCGGGCTCCAGGACCAGCACGTCGCTGCCCAGGTCGGGGTCGGCGGCGCCGATCACGAACTGGACCTGATCGCCGGGGAATGTCGCGGTGAACTGCCAGCCGGACAGCACCGCGTTGCTCTCATTGGCGATCGTGTACTTGCCGATGATGCCGCCGGACCACTGCTGGACCAGCCGGAACGTGACGGCCACGAACCCAGGTGCGGAGCTGGCCGGGGTGGCCACCGGCACGGTGGCGGACTGGCCCGGCTGCCGTGTGCTGGCGGCTGGTGTGCTGGCGGCCGGGGTCGCGGTGGGGTGAGCGTTCCCATCCGGGGCCGGGCTGGCCACCGGGTGGCTGGGCGAGGTGCTGGCCGGCCGGCTGCGGGTGGCCCCGGGCACCTGTCTGGCGTCGGCCATAATGGCCCGCCCCGACTGATGCGGCAGGAGCAGGATCACCCCACTGGCCAGGGCCATCGCCCCGGCGCCCGCGCTGACCGCCACGTACCAGCGGTACCGGGCCAGGGCCAGGTACCAGTCCCGCTGGGTGACCCGGCCCAGCCACGCGGGCCGGCCTGCCCGGCGCCGCCCATGCAGGCCTGGGCCAGTGCCATGCTCGGCGAACCAGGTGCTGGCGGGCTCTTCTGGCCAGCCAGATTCGGGCAGGCCGTCGAGCAGGCGGCGCGGGGCCGGCTCGTCCGCCCAGTCGCCCAGCCACTGATAAGCAGCCGGGTCCGCGCGCCAGCTTTCGGCCGGGTCATCGGCGGGGCGTTCGGCATCGGAAGGGCCGGGCCAGCCAAACTCGGCCGGCTCGGCCAGCAGACCGGAAGGGGATTCCTCGCTGGGCCGGCCACGGCTGATCAGGGCCCGGAGCCAGCGGTGACGGCCGGAACGCCGGCGCCGCCCGGGATTACCCATCGCACCGTGAACCGAATCGAGGCATGCTCGGTCCCCAACTGTCCGGCCCTCAGCGCTAGAGCAGCCCGCAACACCGTACGAACCGGGGCCAATTTAACAACGGTGCTGGCCGCGCGGGCGGCAAAACGCCATAACGACATACCGTCGCCGAAATCGACCTATTGCGCGCAGTAGCGCCGTTTCCAGGCTGGCTGAACGGTCAGCCGGCCGGGCCGGGCGGGCCCGGGCCGTGTCGTCGCTGCCCGACATCCGGATGGTCGGCAGGCCGGGCCGGAGTGCCGCGACGCGCTCGGCCAGCGTGGGACCGTTCATGCCGGGCATGACGGAATCGGTCAGCAGCAGCTGGAAGTCACAGGTGGCCGCCAGGATCAGGGCCTCATCGCCGGTGCCGGCCTACTGTCCCGGCCGGGCGGCACCACCCCGGCCGGGACGCAGTCCCCGGCGCAGCTGGGCCGTTAACCCCGGGCGGGCATCGCCTCGTTGGGCCCGACCAGCTTGAACGTGGCTCCGGCCGGGTCGGCCGCTTCGGCCAGCCGGCCGTACGGCGTGTCCTGGGCCGGGCTGACCACCGAGCCGCCCAGCCGGGTGATCGCGGCCAGCGTGGCATCGGTTTCCGCGGCGCCGAAGTACACCGACCAGCCGGCCGGCGCGCCCGGCGGCAGGAAGCGGCTGGCATCCATGATCCCGGCCAGCTGCTCGTCGCCGTGCACCAGCAGCGTGTAGCGGAATTCGTCGGTGTCCCCGGCCACCTGGGCCTCCCAGCCGAACACGTCGCGGTAGAAGCCGACGGTGGCCGGGTAGTCGCGGGTGAACAGCTCGAACCAGCCCGGCGCGCCCGGCTCGGCGAGCAGCCCGAACCCCTTGTGCTGGCCCGGCTGCCAGAGCCCGATGGCCGCACCGCCGTTGTCGGTGATCATCGCCATCGTGCCCAGGTCGCCGACCTGCATGGTCGGCACGACGACCTGGCCGCCGTGCGCCGCGGCCGCCTCCAGCGTCTTGGCCACGTCGTCCACGGCCAGGTAGACCGACCAGACGTTGGGCATCCCCGAACCCGGCTCGCTGCCCATGCAGCCGGCCACCCGGATGCCGTCCTTGGCGAAGTTGAAGTAGCCGCCGAAGTCCGGGTTCGGGTCCTCGGCCGTCCAGCCGAACAGCTGGGTGTAGAACTCCCGGGCGCCGCCGGTGTCGGCTGTCATCAGGTCGACCCAGCAGGGCGCCCCGGTGGGCGCGCTGTCGCGTGCGGGCATGCTGTCTCCCCTCATAGAAACTCTGTGTCTGCTCACTAGGACGCCGCCGCGGGCCCGGACTCACCGGTCCGGCCCGCGTACCCTCAAAGGGTGTACCTGCCACCGCACTTCACCGCGCCCGATGCCGCCGATGTCGCGGCGTTCGTGGACGCCGTAGCCGCCGCCGACCTGGTCACGTTCGACGGCACCAAGCCGGTCGCCAGCCTGATCCCGATCATCTGGGACCGGGATACCGCAGATCCCGGCGTGGAAAACCCCGGCCGGCTGCTCGGCCATCTGGCGCTGGCCAACCCGCAATGGGAGTCGGTGACGGCCGGCACCACCGCGCTGGCCATCGTGCACGGTCCGCAGGCCTACGTGTCACCGAACTGGTACCCGAGCAAGGCCCGGCACGGCCGGGTGGTGCCCACCTGGAACTACGTCACGGTGCACTTCACCGGGCCGCTGACCGTGCACCGCGACCCGGAGTGGATCCGCGACGTGGTGACCCGGCTGACCCGGCGGCACGAGACCGGCCGGCCCGCCCCGTGGGCGGTGACCGACGCCCCGCCCGATTACATCAACGGCCAGCTGCGCGGCATCGTCGGCGTCGAAATGACCATCGCCACCGTCGAGGCCAAGCACAAGCTGAGCCAGAACCGGAGCGCCGACGACCAGGCCACGGTGGCCGCGGCGCTGCGCGACGAGCCCGGGCCCGGCGCCGCCGAGATCTCCGCGCTCATGTCAGCGGGGGAGTAGGCAGGTTTTACCAGCGCCCGTGGTTACCAGCGCCCGTGGTTACCAGCGACTGTGGACCTGGGCCCGGATCCGCCGGTCGTACAGGTCCTCGATCGCGGCCAGCTCCGCGTCGCTCAGCGGCGGCAGTGCGGCGGCACTGGCGTTCTGGATGACCTGGTCGGGGGTGCGGGCGCCGGGGATCACGGTGGTCACGCCGCGCTGCTGGATGATCCAGCGCAGTGCGGCCTGGGCCGGCGTGACGCCGGCCGGGGCCAGCGCGGCGAACTCCTGGGCCGCCTCGACGCCGGTGTCGAAGTCCACGCCGGAGAACGTCTCCCCGACATCGAACGCCTCGCCGTGCCGGTTGTAGCTGCGGTGATCGTCGGCCGGGAACGCGGTGTCGTGCGTGTACCGGCCGGACAGCAGTCCGGAGGCCAGCGGCACCCGGGCCAGGATGCCCACTCCCGCGGCCTGCGCGGCGGGCAGCACCTTGTCCAGCGGCTTGCGGCGGAACGCGTTGAAGATGATCTGCACGCTGGCCAGGCGGGGCCTGGTGATCGCGGTCAGCGCCTGGTCAGCGGTCTCCACGCTGACCCCGTAGGCGGCGATCCGCTGCTCGTCCACCAGGGTGTCGAGCGCGTCGAAGACCGCGTCGGAGGAGAACACGGCGGTCGGCGGGCAGTGCAGCTGCACCAGGTCCAAGGTCTCCATGCCCAGGTTGACCCGGGACCGGTCGGTCCAGTCGCGGAAGTTCTCCAGCGTGTACATGGCCGGGTCCTGCGCCACCCGGCGGCCCATCTTGGTCGCCACGGTGAATTCCGCGCCCGGGTTGACGGCCAGGAACCTGCCGATGAACTGCTCGCTGCGGCCGTCCCCGTACACGTCGGCCGTGTCCAGCAGGGTGACTCCGGACGCGGCCGCCGCGTCCAGCACGGCCATCGCGTCCTTCTCGGCCACCTCGCCCCAGTCGGCGCCGAGCTGCCAGGTGCCGAGGCCGACCACCGAGACCGCTTTGCGGGTCCGGCCCAGAATGCGCTCTTCCATGACTAGCGATCCTAGGTCGTGGCCTAGCTTCAGCCTGGCCGCGGGCTCGTCCAGTGTGGCGGGGCACTCCCCGTCAGCCGGCGTGGAGCTGGCGGCGGCCAGGATCGTCTCGCTGATCCCGGCCAGCTGGTGCAGCTGCTCGGGGCTGAGCCGGTCGAAGAGCACCTGGCGGACCTGCTCGACGTGTCCCGGTGCGG
The DNA here is from genome assembly GCA_963814645.1 of uncultured Actinomycetes bacterium. Lineage (GTDB taxonomy): Bacteria > Actinomycetota > Actinomycetes > Streptosporangiales > Streptosporangiaceae > RYN-230. Next base: position 818,172 of record CAWFDX010000004.1, read on the forward strand.
CCGCGCTGAGCGCGGCAAAGCCCTCGTTGGTGAGCTGGGCGATCTGCCCGCGGCGGTCGGTCGGGCAGTCCATCCGGCGGACCCAGCCCCGTTCCTCGAGCCGGGCCACCGCGTGCGACACCCGGCTCTTGCTGGACGCGGAGGCCGCCGCCAGCTGCGTCATGCGCAGCGCCCGGTCCGGGGCCTCGGACAGCCGGACCAGTATCTCGTAATAGGCCAGCGGTATCCGGGCGTCGCGCTGCAGCTGACCGTTAACGGAGGCGAAGAGCCACTGCCAGGCGGTGAGGAAGTCGCGCCAAGTGCACTGTTCGTCGGCGCTCAGCCAGCGCGGCTCGGTGCTGCCTGCCGTGCTGGATGGGCTCATGTGTCCCAGTGTACCAGGAATAGTTGAGCGCTTGACAATGTTACTCTGGCCGTGATAGTCGTTGAGCATTCAAATATGAACAACGACACTATGACCGATAGGAGTATCACATGACTGCCAGTACCGAAGCCACCACCATCCCCGGCTACGTCGCAGGGACCTGGGACATCGACCCAGTGCACTCCGAGGTGGGCTTCACGGCCCGGCACATGATGGTCAGCAAGGTCCGCGGCCGGTTCACGCAGTTCTCCGGCCAGCTCGTCACGGCGCCCGAGCTGCTGCAGTCGTCGGTGACCGCCACCATCGAGCTGACCTCGATCCAGACCGGGAACGAGCAGCGCGACCAGCACATCCGGTCCGCCGACTTCTTCGAGGTGGACAAGTACCAGACGATGACCTACCGGTCCACCGGCCTGCGTCCCGAGGGCGACCACTACGTCCTGGACGGCGAGCTGACCCTCCGGGACGTCACCAAGCAGGTCCCGCTCAAGCTGGAGCTGAACGGCTTCGGGCCGGACCCGTACGGTGGCACCCGGGCCGGCTTCACCGCCACCGGTGAGCTCAACCGCAGCGACTTCGGCGTGAACTTCAACGCCACGCTGGAGACCGGCGGCGTCGTGGTGTCCGACAAGATCAGCCTCCAGCTCGAGATCGAGGCCGTGCTCAAGGCCTGAGCCAGCCGATCCTGAGCCACTCACCCCGGGCGGGGGCCGCCAGCATGGCGGCCCCCGCCCGTGTCATTCTGGGGCGGGGGCCCGCTGAGCCCGAGGAGGCGTACCCAGTGCGAGCCGCGGTTTATGAGCGCACCGGCCCGGCGGCCGACGTGCTCCGGGTGACGGACGTGCCGCAGCCGGAGCCGGGCCCGGGTGAGGTCCGGGTCCGGGTGCAGGCATCCGGCATCAACCCGACCGACGTGAAGACGCGCGGCGGCCATACCGCGCGGCCCATCGACGGCTTCCAGATCCCGCACCAGGACGGGGCCGGCGTGATCGACGCGGTTGGCCCCAGCGTCCCGGCCGAGCGGGTCGGCCAGCCGGTCTGGGTCTGGCTGGCGGCCTCCGGGCGGCGCTGGGGGACCGCCGCCGAGTGGACGGTGCTGCCAGCACGCCAGGCGGTGCCGCTGCCCGAGGGGGTGTCCCCGGAGCTGGGCGCCAGCCTGGGCGTGCCGGCCATCACCGCGCACCGCTGCCTGTTCGCCGACGGGCCGGTGGACGGCCAGGTGGTGCTGGTGGCCGGCGGGGCCGGTGCGGTCGGCCACTTCGCTGTGCAGCTGGCCACCTGGGGTAACGCGGCGCAGGTCGTGGCCACGGTCAGCGGCCCGGCCAAGGCCCAGCTGGCCAAGGAGGCCGGCGCCGCGGATGTGATCAACTACCGGGAGCCGGACGCGGCCGGCCAGATCCGCGCCGCGGCGGCCGGGCCGGTGGACCGGATCATCGAGGTGGCGGTGGGCAGCAACCTGGCCCTGGATCTGGCCGTGTCCCGGCCGGACACGGTCGTGGTCAGTTACGCGGCCGAAGCCACCGACCCGGTGCTGCCGGTGCGCGCCTGCATGACGGCCAATGTCGTGCTCCGCTTCATGCTGCTCTACACGATGCCCGCGGCCGCGCAGGACCGGGCGGCGACCGACGTCAGCGTGGCGCTCAGCACGGGGGCGCTGTCGCTGTCCGGGCTGCCGGTGCACCGGTTCGCGCTGGACGAGATCGCCGCCGCGCAAGAGGCGGTCGAGCGCGGCATCGGCGGCAAGGTGCTGGTCATCCCGGGCTGACCGGGAAACCCGGCTGGCCGGGCCCGCCACTCGCGCGGGCCCGGCCAGCGGGCTAGGGAACGGCTGGTCCCGCCGCCGTTATCCCTCGATCGAGCGCAGGCCGGAGAGGAAGGCCGCCCCGTTCGGGGTGCCGATCCCGGTCATGTTGTCGTAGCCGGGCAGCGTCACCTGCCCGGTGTAGCCGGACATCTCCGTGCTCTGGTCATCGAACGTGGTCAGCGCCCACAGGCCACAGTCGTGTGGTGAGCAGGCCACGCCCCGGTAGGCGGCCGGGCTGCTGCTGGACAGCGGCAGCGTGTCGTGCAGCGCGCCGGCGTCGGACTGGTACAGCTGGTACAGCGCCGGGTCGAGGAAACCGAACGCCGCGGGCTGACCCTGCTGGGCCGCGGTCACCAGGCCGGCCACCAGCGGCGACGACTCGCTCGTGCCGCCGACCGGGAACTGGCTGTATGTCGGTGGCTTGCCGCTCTTGTTGTGGAACGTGAGATAGCCAACCGCGGCGCCGGTGAACGGGTCGGCGTCGGCGCTGATGTCCGGCACCGAGCGGACCGTGCCGCCCCGGTCACCCGGCGGCGTAACCAGCGCCGTGGGCACCACACCGTCCTGATAGGACGGCTCCGCCCAGAGCAGGCTGGGCCCACCGCCCGCGGCGCCGTACTCGCCCAGGAACAGCCAGCTCTTGCCATTCAGCAGGGACAGCCCTTCGGACCAGCCGGTCTCGAACAGCCGGCCGCCGCCCTTGCCGATGCCGAGCGTGGTGCCGCCGACCGCGATCGCGTCCGGGTCACTGGCCGGCTCGTACACGCCGGATCCATCGCCGGAGGAGAAGTACATGCCGACGCCCTCGGCGGCGGACTGCACCAGGATGGAGTGCTCAATGGTGGTCAGCGCGGGCGCCTGGCCCTCGGACCCGCTGCCCCAGGAGTTGGACGCCACCGTGGCCAGCGGGTGGCTGCCGGTGCCAAGCACGGCCAGGTCCGCGTTGAACAGCCCCTGCATCCCGTAGTCACCCTCGTTGCAGCTGTCCCCGCCGACCACCAGCTGGTGCGCGCCCGGGGCCATCGCGTAGGACATCTCCACGTCGAGCTGTTCCTCGATCTCGAACGGGTCACCGCACTCGCTGCCCCGGCCCAGGGACAGCTCGGCGTACCGGCTGCCGGCCGGCGCGGGCAGGCCGTTCTTCGCGGCGTAGTCGTGCAAGGTGAGGAACATGTCCGGGGTCAGCCCCAGCTCGATCAGCGCGACCGTCTGGCCGCTGCCGGTGGCCGCGCTGCTGGCGCCGTACGCCTTGCGCAGCTGGCTGCCGCTGTAGCCGCAGTTGTCGGTCGGGAACGAGGTGACGCCGAACTGCCTGGGCAGCCCGGTCGAGTAGTGCTCCCCGTAATAGAACGAGCAGGGCGCCGCCTTGGGCCTGGTGCTCACCCTGGCCCGCGGCGTCGTCTTGCCGATCGCGGTGGCGCTAGGCCGCTGCAGTGGCAGCACCGGCGCGGCATTGTCCAGGCCGGTCACGCCGAGCACGCTGCCGGACAGCGAGCTGGGTACCGAGATCGCGCTGTCGTTGGCGCGCAGCTGGTACGGGCCCGCGTTGACCCCGGCGGTCGCCCGGTACAGCTTGAGCTGGGTGTGGAACGCCGCGTCAATGGCCGACGCCGACCCGGTGCCGCGCACGTAGGAGCGCAGCCGGCTGGCCGTGACGCCGGTGAAGCCCGCGCCGCGCAGCCAGGACTCGACCCTGGCCGCCTCGGCCGCGGACGCCCCGAACCGGCTGGCGTAGCTGGCCGGGCTCAGATAGTGGTGGAACGACGCGCCGCGCGGCGTGCTCACCGCGGTGGCGAAGCTCTCCGCCTTGCGCAGCTGCGGCCGCAGCCACACCTGGACGGCGAGTTTCTGGCTGGCCGCCACCATGCCGGTCGCCGCGGTGTGGCTGGTGAATGGAACGGCGCTGCCTTCGATCCGGGCTACCGCTGGGCTTGGTGCCGCGGCGGCCAATCCGCTGCCCGCCACGATCGTCATGCCGATCATCGCCGCGGCCGCGCTGGCGGCAGCGATGAACGTCCTGGTACTGGACATGGTCCCCCTGTCTTGGTGGTTGCTGCTGACCCGTCCGGGGGCTGCCTTCAGTGCTGGCCCCCACGGATGTCTATACCAGGCTGAAAGCCAGCTGAAAGCGGCGATAAAGCATCCATGCCAAATCGTGACAATGGCGGCAAAATGGTCGGCAGGCCATTCTCTGCCCGGGGACCGGCGGCCAGCCCGGACGCCGGTCTTACCCACTGGGGCAGGTGGGTACTTGTCACGTATAGTAGTTATGCGACTACGTAGAGGTCTTGAGGGGTGGATGGACACAGCTGCTCTACCTGGCCTGAGCATGAACCGCGCTGCCGTGGGCACTGTGTCCAGCCATGTCCGACCAGCCCGTGCCGCGCAGGCAAGCGCACCTGATCGTGGTCATCGTGGCCACGCTGGTGTTCACCGTGCTGCTGATCGCGGTGCGGCTGCGCTGGAGCCCATTGGAGACGGCTGACCACGATGCCGCAGCCCGGCTGAACAGCCTCGTCGCCGGGCACCCGGCGCTGGTCACGGTGATCAAGGCAATCACCTGGCTGGGCAGCAACGGCGTGCTGTGGACCGTGCTCGGCGTGTCCGCGGCCGTGATGGCCATCCGGCGGCGCTGGAAGCTGGCCCTTTATCTGCTGGTCACCGGGGCCGGCGCACTGGTCCTCGACCCGATCCTCAAGTCGCTGGTCGGCCTGCTGCGCCCGGTGGTCGCGCACCCGATCGCGCACGGCACCGGGAACAGCTTCCCCAGCGGGCACTCGCTCGGCTCGATGGTCTGTTACGGCGCCGTGCTGCTGGCCTTCCTGCCGGACACCCGGCCGGGCTGGCCGCGCACCGCGCTGCGCTACGGCATCGGCGTACTCATCGCGGCCATCGGGATCAGCCGGATCCTGCTCGGCGTGCACTACCTGTCCGACGTGGTCGGCGCCTGGGCGCTCGGCCTGACCTGGCTCGGCGTGACCGTACTCGCATTCGACCCACTGCATCCTGCTAGCCCGGGGGAGCGACCCCCCGGAACCCCCCGACCTCAGGAGGCCACCATGGCCAGACCGGCCCGCCAGTACGCCCGGATCGCCGCCGGGGTCCTCGTCGCCTGGGTGCTCATCCTGGGCGTCGTCGTCGGCTTCGGCGAGCTCGTGGTCAAGTACAGCCACAACCAGTGGCTGGGCGACACCGCCATCCCGCGCTGGTTCGCCGCGCACCGCACGCCGGCCGGCAACCACTGGAGCGACGTGATCAGCGTCTGCTGCGCCACCACCGGCATCCTGGTCGTGGCGGTCGCCGCCTGCCTGCTGTTCCTGCTGTTCATCCGGCGCTGGCGGCCGGTCATCTACCTGGCCGTGGTGATGTTCGGTGAGCTGGCCGCGTTCCTGGCCGCGGCCGCGGTGGTCAAGCGGCCCCGGCCGTACGTGCCCCACCTGGACCACCATCTGCCCACCTCGGCCTACCCGTCCGGGCACACGGCCGCGACCTGCTGCCTGTACATCGCGATCGCGATCGTGGTCATCGGGCACGCCCGCGGCTGGTGGCGCTGGCTCTTCCTGATCCCGGCGATCGTGATGCCGGCGGCAATCGCGCTGTCCCGGATGTACCGCGGCGAGCATCACCCCACCGACGTCCTGGGCAGCGTCATCTTCGCCGCGCTGTGGCTGACCGCGACCACCCTGCTGATCAAGCCCAACGCGGCGCAGCGCGATACCGCCCCGCGGGCCGTCCGGGCCGGGCACCGAACGTTTACCGGGCGGGTGGTTTCACTGCTCCCGGCCCGGGCAGGCGCGGGGAAGTGATTTGCGAGGGAGGTGTCCCGTGTCCCATCCAGACGAGGCCCGGCGCGTCGAGATCAAAGACGGCGAGCAGACCGTGGCCGCGGCCGACGTGTCCAAGCAACCGGATGGCGCGGCCCGCGCCTCCCTGCACCCGGCCTCCGGGCATGCCGCACCGGGCCACCGGGCTGAGCTCGTGGACGCGGTCGTTGATGCGCCGGAAGTACAGGAGAGCGACCGGCTGGAGGCCAGCGTGCCGCTGGGCGACAGTGAAGCGCTGCAGCGGCTGCGGGAGCGGACCGAGCAGACGGAGACCCGGCCGGCCGGGTCCACCGCCCTGGTCGACGGGACCATCCCGGACGGCCCGGCCGAGGAGGATCCGGCCGCCAGCGCGCCACCGGAGTCGTAAGCCAGGTGGCGGCGTATGTCGGGACGTCAGGGTGGAGCTATGAGCACTGGTATCCCGAGCTGTACCCGCCCGGACTGCCGGCCCGCGACCGGCTGGCCTGCTACACGGCCAGTTTCTGCACCGCCGAGCTGAACAGCAGCTTCTACCGCTGGCCCGGGCCGGCCCGGTTCCGGGCCTGGCGGGAGCGGCTCCCGCCGGGTTTCTGCCTGTCCGTCAAGGCGCCCCGCGGGCTGACCCACGCGCGCCGGCTCTACCAGCCGGAACCGTGGCTGGACCGGATCCAGGCCGGCTGGCATGAGCTGGACGGGGCCCGGGCCGTGCTGCTCGTCCAGCTCGGCCCGCAGCAGCCACGCGATGACACCAGGCTGGGTTATTTCCTCGGGCTGATCCCGGAATGGCTGCGGGTGGCGGTCGAGTTCCGTCATTCCAGCTGGCATTGCGAGGACGTGTACCGGCTGCTGGAAACGCACCGCGCCGCCTATTGCGTAATGAGTGGTGCCAACCTGCCCTGTGTCCTGCGGGTGACCACGGATTTCGCCTATGTCCGGCTGCATGGCCCGGATCACCAGCAGTTGTACGCCGGCTCGTACAGCGACGCCGACCTGGGCTGGTGGGCGGAGCGGATCCGGGAATGGCAGGCCGGCGGCCGGGACGTGTTCGCCTATTTCAACAATGACGGCCAGGCCAATGCGGTCCGCAATGCCCGCACCCTGCGGCGCATGCTGGGCCAGTGACGTAGCCGGGAACATCGGCCGCCCGGCGGCGGTTGACTACCTGTGACCCTCACCAGCCTGCTCCCTGCGGACGCTGCCCCGGACAGCGTGTTCGACGCGTTCGCCGGCTGGGCCAAGGAGCAGGGTTTCGCCCTCTACCCGCATCAGGAAGAGGCGCTGATCGAGGTGGTGTCCGGGGCCAACGTGATCCTGTCCACGCCGACCGGCTCGGGCAAGAGCCTGGTCGCGATGGGCGCGCACTTCGCCGCGCTGGCCGCCGGCCGCCGCTCGTTCTACTCCGCGCCGATCAAGGCCCTGGTGTCAGAGAAGTTCTTCGCGCTGTGCGCCGCGTTCGGCCCGGACCAGGTCGGCATGATGACCGGCGACGCCAGCGTCAACGCCACCGCGCCGATCATCTGCTGCACCGCCGAGGTGCTGGCCAGCATCGCGCTGCGGGACGGCGCGGACGCGGACGTCGGCCAGGTGGTGATGGACGAGTTCCACTTCTACGCCGACCCGGAGCGGGGCTGGGCCTGGCAGGTGCCGATCATCGAGTTGCCCGGGGTCCAGTTCATCCTGATGTCCGCGACGCTGGGCGACGTGACCAGGTTCGAGGCCGACCTGACCCGGCGCACCGGCCAGCCGACCGCGGTGGTCGAGTCGGCCGAGCGGCCGGTGCCGCTGACCTACTCCTTCGTGCTCACCCCGCTGCACGAGACGCTGGAAGAGCTGCTCAGCACGCACCAGGCCCCGGTGTACGTGGTGCACTTCACCCAGGCCGCCGCGCTGGAGCAGGCCCAGGCGCTGATGAGCGTGAACGTCTGCTCGCGGGCGGAGAAGGACGAGATCGCCGCCATGATCGGCGGGTTCCGGTTCACCGCGGGCTTCGGCAAGACGCTGTCCCGGCTGGTCCGGCACGGCATCGGGGTGCACCACGCGGGCATGCTGCCCAAGTACCGGCGGCTGGTGGAGACGCTGGCCCAGGCCGGGCTGCTCAAGGTCATCTGTGGCACGGACACCCTGGGCGTGGGCATCAACGTGCCGATCCGCACCGTGGTGTTCACCGCGCTGTCCAAGTACGACGGGTCCAAGACCCGGCTGCTGCAGGCCCGTGAGTTCCACCAGATCGCCGGGCGGGCCGGCCGGGCCGGGTTCGACACCACCGGCCGGGTCGTGGTGCAGGCCCCGGAGCACGTCATCGAGAACGAGAAGGCGCTGGCCAAGGCGGGCGACGACGTGAAGAAGCGGCGCCGGGTGGTGCGCAAGAAGCCGCCCCAGGGCTTCGTGTCCTGGGGCCAGCCCACGTTCGACCGGCTGGTCGCCGCCGACCCGGAGCCGCTCTCGTCCAGCTTCAAGGTCAGCCACGCCATGCTGCTGAACGTCATCGGCCGGCCGGGCGACGCGTTCGGCGCGATGCGGCACCTGCTGACCGACAACCACGAGGACCGCGCCGCGCAGCGCAAGCACATCCACCAGGCCATCGCGATCTACCGGGCGCTGCTGGCCGGCGGAGTGGTGGAACGGCTGGCCGAGCCGGACGCCGAGGGCCGCATGGTCCGGCTTACCGTGGACCTGCAGTTCGACTTCGCGCTGAACCAGCCACTGTCCCCGCTGGCGCTGGCCGCGATCAGCCTGCTCGACGTCGAAGCACCGGACTACCCGCTGGACGTGGTGTCGGCCATCGAGGCCACCCTGGACAACCCGCGGACCGTGCTGTCCGCACAGCAGTTCCGGGCGCGCGGCGAGGCGGTGGCTCAGATGAAGGCCGACGGGGTGGATTACGACACCCGGATGGACCTGCTCGAATCGGTCAGCTACCCGAAGCCGCTGGCCGACCTGCTGGACGCGGCCTACGACATGTACCGGCGCGGGCACCCGTGGGTGGCCGACTACGAACTGGCGCCCAAGTCGGTGGTCCGGGACATGTACGAGCGGGCCATGACGTTCACCGAGTATGTGTCGTTCTACGGCCTGTCCCGGTCCGAGGGCCTGGTGCTGCGCTACCTGGCCGACGCGTACAAGGCGCTCAAGCAGACCGTGCCGGACGAGGCCAAGACCGAGGAGCTCGGCGACCTGATCGAGTGGCTCGGTGAGCTGGTCCGCCAGGTTGACTCCAGCCTGCTGGACGAGTGGGAGCAGCTCCGCGACCCGTCCGGGGCACTGGCCGAGGCGGCCCCGGTGCGGCCGCAGGCGGTCACCGGCAACGTCCGCGCCTTTCGTGTCCTGGTCCGCAACGCCGTGTTCCGCCGGGTCGAGCTAGCAGCGCTCGGGCGTTATGCAGAATTGGGTGAGCTGGATGCGGACGCCGGCTGGGCCGCCGCGGCGTGGGAGGCGGCGGTGGAGCCCTATTTCGAGGAGCATGACGAGATCGGCACCGGTGCGGACGCCCGCGGCCCGGCGTTGCTCATCATCGATGAGGGTGCGGACCGGTGGCGGGTCCGGCAGATCTTCGACGACCCGGTCGGCCACCACGACTGGGGGATCAGCGCCGAGGTCGACCTGGCCGCGTCGGCCGAGGCGGGCGAGGCGGTGCTCCGGGTCACCGACGTCGGCCAGCTCTAGCCGGGTATCTGCCGCGGCACCGCCGTGTCATGCTCGGGGTGGTGCCTGATCCGGCAGGAGGCCCACCGATGAGCGATCCAGACATCTCCGCCGTGACCCGCGCCGCGGAGCAGGGTGATGCCGAAGCGGCCTATTCGCTCGGCGCGCTGCTGTTACAGCGTGGCCAGGCCGATGCGGCGGAGCCGTGGCTGCGCCGGGCGGCGCAGGCCGGGCATGACGTGGCGGCGAGCATCCTGGGCATGCTGCTGGTCATGGCCGGGCGGCTGACCGAGGCCGAGCCGTTCGTGGACCAGGCCGCCCGGGCCGGTGAGGCGCCGCCCGCGGCCGAGCTCGGCCGCCAGTACGGCCTGGCCGGGAACCTGCGCGAAGCCGAGGTCTGGTACCGCAAGGCCGCGCTGCTCGGCGACCCGGACGCGGCCAACAAGGTCGGCCAGTTCACCGCGAACCGGGGCCTGCGGGCCGAGGCGGAGGACTGGTTCCGGCGCTCGGCCGAGGCGGGCGACGCCGAAGGGGCCAACAACTACGCGGTGCTCCTCTACCAGTGCGATGCCGACCTGCACGAGGTGTTCCGCTGGTTCCAGGTCGCGGCCGAGGGCGGCATCCCGGACGCGATCAGCAACATGGCCAAGATCCGCGCCGCGCTGGAGTGAGCGCCGCCCGCGCGGCGACACGCGGACGAGTCCGGGGTCACCGGGAATGCCGTATCCGTCCGGCATCATGACGCTGAAAGCCCCCACCGGCCGGCCTTCCCCCTGGATCGGAGTGCGTGTGGCGCGATGCGACTGATCCATACCTCGGACTGGCACCTGGGCCGCACGCTGCACGGCGAGAACCTGCTCGGCCACCAGGAAGCATTCCTGGACTGGCTGCTGGCGCAGGCGCAGCGGCACCAGGTGCACGCCGTGCTGGTGGCCGGGGACGTGTATGACCGGGCGGTGCCGCCGGTGGACGCGGTCCGGCTGCTCGACGCCGCCCTGCTCCGGTTCAGCCAGGCCGGCATCCCGATGGTGCTGACCAGCGGCAACCACGACTCGGCGGTCCGGCTCGGCTTCGGCGCCGGGCTCAGCGAGGCGGCGCACATCCACCTGCGCACCTCATTGGCTGACGTGGTCCGCCCGGTGCTGCTCGACGACGAGCACGGCCCGGTGGCCATCTACGGCATCCCCTACCTGCTGCCCGACGCGGTGCTGGCCGAGCTGAACTGCGCGCGGTCGCACCAGGCGGTGCTGACCGCGGCCACCGCACGGATCCGCCAGGACGCCGCGGACCGCGGCATCGACCGCGCCGTGGTCATGGCGCACGCGTTCGTCACCGGCGCCCGCCCCGCCGATTCCGAACGCGACATCCGGGTCGGTGGCATCGCCGACGTCCCGGCCGCCGTGTTCGGCGGGTTCAGCTACGCCGCCCTGGGTCATCTGCACGGCCAGCAGCAGGTTGGGCTGGGTGTGCGGTACTCCGGGTCGCCGCTGGCCTTCTCGTTCGGCGAGAAGAACCAGGCCAAGTCGGTCACCCTGGCCGAGCTGGACGGCGCCGGGCAGGTCACCGTGACCCAGCTGGCCACCCCGGTGCCCCGCCCGCTGCGCGAGGTGCGCGGCCGACTCGATGACCTACTGGCCAAGCCGGACGACGACCTGGCCGGAGCCTGGATCAAGGCCGTGCTCACCGACCCGGTCCGCCCCGCCGCCCCGATGGAGCGGCTGCGTGAGAAATGGCCGCACACCCTGGTGCTGGACTTCGACCCGGACGGCGGCCTGCCGGGTGCCGCCGCCGACCTGGAGCGGCTGGCCGCGGCCACCGACCCGGTCGAGATCTGCGGCCTGTTCGTGGAGTTCACCAGCTGCGGCCCGCCGGATGACGCGCAGCGGGCCGTGCTCCGCGCGGCCGTCGAGGCGGCCCAGCACGCGGAAGCGGCCGCCTGATGCGGCTCAGCCGGCTGGACGTGACCGCGTTCGGCCCGTACGCGGCCACGCAGCGGATCGACTTCGCCCGGCTGTCCAGCAGCGGCCTGTTCCTGCTCGACGGGCCGACCGGGGCGGGCAAGACGACGATCCTGGACGCGATCACGTTCGCCCTGTACGGCGGGCTGGCCGGCACCGGCGCGGCCGAGGACCGGCTCCGCTCGCACTTCGCGCCGCCCGACGCGGTGCCGTCAGTCCAGCTGGAGTTCGCCGTGGCCGGGGTGACCTACCGGGTCAGCCGGGTGCCCGAGTATCAGCGGCCCAAGAAGCGCGGCGAGGGTTTCACCACCGAGGCCGCGCAGGTGCACCTGGAACGCCGCGAGGGCGCTGGCTGGGTCAGCCTGACCGCGAACAAGGCCGAGGCCGGGGAACTGATCACCGAGCTGATCGGGCTGAACCGGGCCCAGTTCACCCAGGTCATGCTGCTACCGCAGGGTGAGTTCGCCAGGTTCCTGCAGGCGGCCGACGACGAGCGCCGGGTGCTGCTGTCCCGGCTGTTCGGCACCGAGCTGTACGACGGGATCACCAGCTGGCTCGATCAGCGGCGGGCCGCCGCCCAGCGGGACCGGGCGCAGGCGCGGGCGGCCATCGACACGGCGGTGTCGGCCGCGGCCGAGGCGGCCGGGCTGGACGGCGCGGCGCGCACCGAGCTGCTCGCGCTGCCGGCCGCGGACCGGGCCACCCGGCTCAAGGAACTCAGCACCGAGCTGGCCAGCCACGCCGCGGTCACCGCCGACGGGCTGGAGCTGGCCGCCGCCCGGACCGCCGAGCTGCTGGCCGCCTGCGAGCGGGCCAGGCAGCAGTCGGCCGTGATGACCAGGCTGACCACGGCCCGGGACCGGCTGGCCACGCACGAGGCGGCCCGCGGCGAGCATGAGGACCGGGCCGCCCGGCTGGCCGCGGCCCAGCGCGCGGAACCGGTCCGGCCGCTGCTGGCCGCGCTGGCCGACGCGGACCAGGCGGCCGCCGCGGCGCTGGACCAGCTCAGCCCGATGCTGGATCAGCTCAGCCCCCCGCCGGGCCAGCTTGGCGCGGCGCTGGATCAGGTCGCCGCGGCGCGCGCCCAGCTCGGCCTGGCGCCGGGCCACCTCGGCGCAGCCCCAGACCAGGTCGCCGCGGCGCGCGTCCAGCTCAGCCCGGTGCCGGACCAGCTCGGGCTGGGGCCGGATCAGCTCAGCCCGGCGCCAGACGGTGCCGCGCTGGATGGGGCAGCGCAAGGCGGGACCCCGCTAGCCGAGGCGGCGCGGGGCGAGGTCGCAGTGGATGGGGCCATAACGGCCGGGGTGGCGGCGGCCCGGGACCGGGCGCAGGTCGCCGAACAGGACGCGGCCGAGCTGCAGCACCTGGCCACGGCCGAGGCTGAGCTGCCCGGTCGGCTCGCTACCCGGGATAGGCTGCGGCAGGCCGCGGCGGACACCGACCAGCTGGTCGGCTCGCTGGAGGCGGTGCGGCAAAAGCTGCCGGAGCGGATCACCGCGCTGGACGAGCAGCTGGCCGCGGCCCGGCTGGCTGGCGCCGGCCTGGCCGGCCTCTGCGAACAGCAGGCGGCGGTCCGCCGCCGGGCCGACGCAGCCGCCCGGCTCGCGAGCCTGGAGCAGCGGCTGGCCGCGCGGGACGCCGCGCTGCGCGACGCGGTGGACACGCATCAATCCCTGGTCGATGAGCACCAGCGGCTGATGGAGGCGCGGCTGGCCGGGATGGCGGCCGAGCTGGCCAGCCAGCTGGCCGACGGTGTGCCGTGCCCGGTCTGTGGTTCGGCCGCGCACCCCGCGCCCGCCCCGGCCGGTGACGGGCTGGTGTCCGCGGCCGACGTGGCCGCTGCGGCCGGCCGCCGGGACGCCGGCTGGACGGAGCGGAGCCGGCTGGCTGACGAGCGGGAGGCGCTGGCCGGTGAGGTCGCCGCCTGCGCGGCGGTGGCCGACGGCGGGACCGAGGCCGGGCTGGCCACCGAAGCCGCGGCGCTGGCCGGGCAGCTGGCCGCCGTGGAGCAGGCCGCGGCGGACGCGGACCGGCTGGCCGCCGAGCTCGCGGACTGCCGCGCCGAGCAGGACCGGGCCGGCGACGGCCTGCGCGACGCCATGGCCGCCGCGGCCACCGCGCAGGCCCAAGCGGCCGCGGCAGACGGCGAGCTGACCGCGGTGCGCCAGGAGGTGACGGCGGCCGCGCAGGGGCACCCGACGGTGGCCGCACGGCAGGCGGCGCTGCGCGCCGCGGCGGCAGCCGACCGGAAGCTGGCCGCCGCGCTGGACACGCTGGCCACGGCGCGCGCCGAGCAGGCCAAGGCGGCGCAGCGGGCGGGGCAGGAAGCGGCGGCCCGCGGGTTCGGCCAGCCGGACCAGGCCCGCGCGGCGCTGCTCAGCCCGGCGCAGCAGGAAAGCCTGGCCGCCCAGGTCAGCGCGTGGACCGAGACGCTGGCCGCGCTGCGGGCCGCGATCGACGCCGACGACCTGGCCGGGCTCGACCCGGCCCAGGCCGACGAGGTGCACGCGGCGGCCCGGGCCGCGGCGGACGCGCTGGCCCACGCCGAGCAGGCCGAGCAGGAGGCGCGCGACGCGTACCAGGGCTGGACCGGCCGGGCGGCCCGGCTGGACCAGCGGCTGGCCGAGCTGGACGTGGCCCAGGCGGACGCGGACCAGCTGGACGAGCAGACCGCGCCGGTGATCAGCCTGGCTGGGTTGGCCAAAGGCATGGAGGGGCAGCGCCGGGTGGCGCTGACCACCTATGTGCTCCGGCACTGGTTCGGCCAGGTGGTCGCCGCAGCCAACGTGCGGCTGTCGGCCATGTCATCCGGCCGCTACGAACTGCGCCGCACCGACGAGGCCGGGTCGCGGCGGGAACGCGCCGGGCTCACCCTGGCCGTGATCGACCGGCACACCGGGGCAGAACGCAGCCCCCGGTCGCTGTCCGGCGGGGAGACGTTCTACACCTCGCTGGCGCTGGCCCTCGGCCTGGCCGATGTGGTCAAGGCTGAGGCCGGCGGGGTGGACCTGGACACCCTGTTCATCGACGAGGGGTTCGGCGCGCTGGACACCGACACGCTGGACCAGGTAATGGCGGTCATCGATGAGCTGCGCGACCGGGGCCGGGTGGTCGGCATCGTCAGCCACGTGGCCGACCTGAAGGAGCGGGTGCCGGAACGGCTCGAGGTGCGCCGCCTGCCGGATGGCTCCTCCACGGTCCAGGTAATCGCCTGAGCGCGGACCGTTAGCACCGCTCGCCGCCCGGCGTTCGCCAGGCACTATGCTGGTCCGCGCACGGCTGGGGACACCGACTTGCGCTGGGGGATGAGGTTGAAGCTCGCGGAGTGGGGCCGGGCCGGGCTCAGGCAGGCCCGGGTGACCAAGGTGAGCGTCGCGGTGCTGGCCGCGCTGGTGCTCGCGGTGACCGCGGCGGGCACGGCGGCCGCGCTGACCACCCACCCGTCCCAGTCTCCGCTGGCCAGCCGGCACCGGCTGCCGGTCGCGTACAACGGCCTGGACGGCTGGCAGCACGGCCGGGCCCGGCTGACCGTGATCTACGTCGGCGGCACGACCGCGTTCCTGCGGATCCGGCACTGGTCGCGCTGGACCGGCACGTCCGCGGCCAGCCGGGGCACGCTGTGGGTGGACAACTGCAAGCCGGACTGCGCGTCCGGCCACTTCCGCACCTACCCGGCCCAGGTCACCCTGTCCCGGGTGGCGGACCGGAAGGGCGTCCGGTTCTTCTCCCGGATGCGGCTGCGCTACCAGCACACCGGCCCGCGCTCCTACCGGTACCACTGGGGCACCTACCCCGGCGCCACCGTCCCCCTCTGGGTCGGCGGCCCCTCCTAACCCCCGCCTCCGCCCCCTCAGACCCAGCGCTCAACCACGCAGAAGTTTCACTCGTGCTCGCGGGCGGGGGTCTGGCAGCACATGAATGATTCGTTCACGCGCACCAGACCTGCACCAGACCACATGACTGAATCGTTCATGCGGTTGTAGGCGGGGCGGCTTCGCTACTGGCCTCGCCACGCGCGAGCGCAAGCCCCGGGCATAGGGTGCGCCGGTTTGACGTTGCCGTATATCCGTGCGATTGTACGGATATACGGAGGTGTGGCTGATGTCCCCGCGTGATCATGATCATCCCGTTGACCAGGCCCGGGTGGCCGCGGCCCGGGCCGACGCGCTGTCCGTCGGCGACGCCGGGCGGCTGGCCGGCCTGCTCGGGCTGCTCGCCGACCCGGTGCGCTCGCGCATCCTGTTCGCCCTGGTCACCGCCGGTGAGCTATGCGTCGGCGACCTGGCTCTGGCCCTGGACGTGACCGAGGACCAGGTGTCCTACGGGGTGAAGATGCTGCGGCTGGCCGGTCTGGTCAGCTTCCGCAAGGACGGCCGCGTCGTGTTCTACCGGCTGAGCGACGGCTTCCCGCACCAGCTGCTCGAACACTGCCTACGCCAGCTGCTCACCATCGCCGTGCCGGAGGTGGAGTGATGCGGGTGCTCGACGCGCTGGGCCACGCGCTGGGCGTGGCGGGCTCGATGACCTGGCAGATCACCTGGTCGCTGATCCTCGGCTTCACGCTGTCCGCGGTGGTCCAGGCGGTGGTCCGCCGGTCCACCGTGGTCCGGCTGCTGGGCAGCGACCGGCCCGCCGCGCTGGCCCGGGCCACCGGGCTCGGTGCGGCCTCCTCGTCCTGCTCGTACGCGGCGGTGGCGCTGGCCCGCTCGCTGTTCCGCAAGGGCGCCAGCTTCACCGCGGCCATGGTGTTCGAGATCGCCAGCACCAACCTGGTCATCGAGCTGGGCATCATCCTGGCCCTGCTGATCTCCTGGCAGTTCACCCTGGCCGAGTTCATCGGCGGCCCGATCATGATCGTCCTGCTGGCGGTGGCGTTCCGGCTGTTCGTCCGGGCCAGGCTGATCGACGCGGCCCGCGAGCAGGCCGACAAGGGCGTGGCCGCGTCGATGGAGGGGCACGCCGCGATGGACATGAGCATCGCGTCCGGCGGGAGCTTCTGGCGCCGCCTGATCAGCCGGGAGGGCTACACCTCGGTCAGCCACATCTTCGTGATGGAGTGGGCCGCGGTTATCCGGGACGTGGTCATCGGCCTGCTCATCGCCGGCGCGGTCGGCGCCTGGGTGCCGGACTCGTTCTGGCAGCACCTGTTCCTGACCAGCCACCCGCTGGCCGCGCGGCTGTGGGGGCCGATCATCGGCCCGGTGATCTCGGTGCTCAGCTTCGTCTGCTCGATCGGCAACGTGCCACTGGCCGCGGTGCTGTGGAACGGCGGGATCAGCTTTGGCGGGGTGGTTTCGTTCATCTTCGCCGACCTGATCATCATCCCGATCCTGATCATCTACCGGAAGTATTACGGCACCCGGATGATGCTGGTCCTGCTGGGCACGTTCTACGCGACCATGGTGCTGGCCGGGTACGCGGTCGAGTTCCTGTTCACCGGGCTGGGCCTGGTGCCGACGCAGCGGGACGCGAAGGTGGCCGAGGTGGCCATCCAGTGGAACTACACCACCGTGCTCAACATCATCTTCCTGCTGCTCGCGGCGGTACTGCTGGTGCGCTTCTTCCGGACCGGCGGGCCTGCCATGCTGCGGATGATGGGCGGCAGCCCGGACGGGCACGAGGATCATGCGCACCCGGCGCACGCGCATGGCGTTCCCGAAGCCGGCCACTGACCTGGGCAGCTGCCTCATCACCGTATGTATGCATAGAGTGACTTAAAATCACTAGCGGGCATGGGGGGCGCCATGGCCAGCGCGGGCAATGCGGAGCATGCGGCAGCTGAGCATGCGGCGGCGCAGGCAGGCCAGGGCGCGGCCGCGCTGGAACCGGACTTTGGCGCCATCTTCGAGGCCCTGCCCGGGTCGTTCCTGGTGCTCAGTCCCGACCTGGTCATCATGGCCGCCAGCGCGGCCTACCGGCGGGACAGCCGGGCCACCCGGGACGCACTGATCGGGCGGCCGATCCTGGAGGTGTTCCCGGACCGCCCGGACCCGGGTGGCCTGGTCACCCTGCGCGCGTCGCTGGACCGGGTCAGAACCAGCCACGAGCCGGACACGATCGCGGTGCGGCGTTACGACCTCGGCCCGATCGGCGCCGAGCCGGACACCCGGTACTGGAGCCTGGTCAACGTGCCGGTGCTGGGCGCCGGCGGCCGGCTGGACTACCTCATCCACTGGCTCGACGACGTGACCGACCTGGTCGGCCGGGCCGGTGAGCAGGACTGGACCGTCCCGCCGCCGGGCGGGGCGGGCGCCCGGACGGTAGCCGCGCTGCTGGCCCGGACCCGGGAGCTGCAGGAGGCCGACCGGGCGCTGGAGCTGGCCAACGAGGCGCTGCACGACGCCTACGACGCCAAGAAGGAGTTCGTCAACCGGCTCAGCCATGAGCTGCGCACCCCGCTGAACACCATGCTCGGCTTCGGCGAGCTGCTCAGCATGGACGACGTCAGTGCCCGGCACCGCGAGTGGATCACGATGACGCTGCAGGCCGGCCGCCAGCTGGTGCAGCTGCTCGATGAGGTGGGCGACGCGGCGCGGCTCGAGGCGCGGACGCTGAGCCTGTCGCTGGGCGCGGTGCGGCTCGACGCGGTCATCGCCTCTGTACTGGACCTGGTCCGGCCGCTGGCCATGTCGTGTGGCGTGCGGCTCGCCCCGGCCCCCGCGGCGGACGGCACCGCGTTCGTCCGCGCCGACGAGCAGCGGCTCCGCCAGGTGCTGCTCAACCTGCTGGACAACGCGGTGAAGTACAACCACCCGGCGGGCTCGGTCGAAGTGACCGTGACCCGGCAGCCGGGGGACCGGTTCCGGATCTGTGTCGCCGATACCGGCCGCGGCGTCGCCGAGCAGGATCTCGACCCGATGTTCCAGCCGTTCGAGCGGCTCGACGCGGCCCAGGCCGGGGTGGCCGGGACCGGGCTCGGCCTGGCCCTGTCCCGCGACCTGACCGAGGCGATGGGCGGCACCGCCGGGGCCATCCAGCGCGATGAGATCGTGCGCAGCCGCGCCTACAGCGCGCCGCGGACGGTGCTGTACGTCGAGGACATGGTGGAGAACCTGCGGCTGGTCGAGCAGATCCTCAGCCAGCGGCCGTCGGTGACCGTGCTGGCCGCCATGCTCGGCGGCGTGGCGCTCGACCTGGCCGGCCAGCACCGGCCGGACGTGGTCCTGCTCGACCTGAACCTGCCGGACATGGCTGGCGAGGCGGTGCTGGCCGAACTCCGGGCCAACCCGGCGACCTGCGACATCCCGGTGGTGATCCTCAGCGCGGACGCCACCGAGCGGCGCGCCGACCAGGCCCGGGCCGAGGGCATCCAGGCCTACCTGACCAAGCCCATCGACGTGCAGGGCCTGCTCCAGGCGCTGGACAACATCCTCGACGAGGCGCCCGGGCCGGCCCAGTGAACTCAAACCGGTGAGCTCAAACCGGTGAGCCCGGCCCCGGGCGTCAGCCCGGGGCCGCCCGCGGCGGGAGGCCGCGGCGGAGCACTTGCAGCAGGTCGTCGAGCACGTCGTCGGGCACCTGGCCACCCGCGGTCCAGTCCGCCCAGCGCATCCCGATGAAGTTGCCGATCCCGGTGTACATGTACGCGATGACCTCGGGGTCGTACTGCGCGTCCACCTCACCGGCCAGTTGCGCCTGGCGCACCCCGCGGGCGTACCCCCGGGCCAGGTGCTCGTAGTACTCGCGGTACAGGCCGGGCGCCACGAACTCCGACTCGCGCACGATCCGGTCCATCCACGGCCGCTCGGACAGCATGTCGAAGAACGCACGGAACGAGGCCCGCTCCCGCTCCCGCTGGCCCGGCCCGGCCTGCTCGATGGCCTCCTTCATGGCCATCCGCAGATCGGCGTTGAGCTGGCGCACCACCGCGGTGAAGATCTCCGCCTTGGAGCCGAAATAGGCATAGAAACTGCCGGTGGCCATGCCGGCCCGGGCACAGATGCCGGCCACCGTGGTCCGCTGGTAGCTGCGCTCGCCGAACAGCGTCTCCGCGGCGGCCAGCAACCGCTCGGCCGGCGGCTGCCCACGATCATCGGGCAGCCGCCGGCTTGGTGCGACGGCCACGCCTGCTACCCCCGTCCGGGTTCCGACACCGGGCCCGGCCTCAGCAGGCGCCCCGCGCGTATGTTAGGGCAACCCACTGGCCGGGGCGGCGGGCGCGGAGCCGGTGTAGGTGGAAACGGGGCTGGTCGCGGACGTGGTCGTGGTCAGCACCGGGCCTTCCTGCACGAGGACCCCGTTCTTGATCACGCCGATGTAGGCCCCGGTCATCCCGGAGTGCACGCTGGCCGAGTAGGCGTACGGCGCCACCGCCGGGCCCTGCGGCAGCCCGGCCTGGATCGCCTTGACCAGGTCTGCCCGGGTCGGGTTCCGGCCGGCCTTGAGCATGGCCTGGACGAACGTGTAGGCGACCGCCTCGCCATACAGCACGTTGCCGTCGAACGGCAGCTTCGGGATGTACGTGTCGTGGATCCTCTTGAACAGCGCGATCCAGGAGTTGCCGGTGTCACCCAGCGTAGGCAGGTAGCCGTCGGTGATGATGCCCTGGGTCAGCGCGTTGCCAGACACCTTGGCCCCGCCCTGCTTGGCGTACGCCTCGAGCAGCCCGGCCAGCGTGATGGGGTCGGACCCGACGTCCGACACGACATATGTCGGGCTGAAGCCGAGCTTGAGGCTGTTCAGCTTGAGCAGCGCGGTGAACGCGGGCACGCTGAAGGACACCACGACCTTGACCCCGGCCGCCTTGAGCGCGGCCACCTGTGGGCCGACGTTGATGTTGGTCGGGTCGTAGCTCTCCCGGCTGACCACGTCGGCCTTCGGGATCTCCATGTCGAGACCCTTCACGCCGTCCTTGCCGAACTCGTCGTCCTGGTAGAAGTAGCCGATCTTCTGCCCGGCGAAGTGCTGCTTGATGTAGTTGCCGAGGATCTTGCCCTCGCGGACGTAGTCCAGCTGCCAGCCGAAGGTCTCCGGCAGGGTGGACGGGGCATTCCAGCATTCGCAGCCGGAGGCCACGAACACGTCCGGCACCTTCTCCTGGTTGAGGAACGGCGCCACCGCCAGGTGGGTGGGCGTGCCAAGCCCGTCGAAGATCGCGTACACGTTGTCCTGCAGCACCAGCTGCTTGACCACGGACACCGTGTCGGTCGGGTTGTACTGGTCGTTGAGGTACTTGTAGACGATCTTCCGCCCGTAGATCCCGCCGTGCGCGTTGACGTAGTCGAAGTAGGCGGTCGACGCGGGCGCGATCTCGTCGTACCCGGGCGCGGCCACCCCGGTCAGGGGCTGGTGGCTGCCGATCGTGATGGTTTTCGCGGTGATGCCCGGCGCCGAGGCGGTCAGCGCGGAGCTCTTGCTGCCCGAGCTGGATCCGCCGCTTGAGCCGCACGCGCTGAGCACCAGCGCGACGGCCGCCGCGGCGGCGACGGCGGGCAGGCCGACCCGGTGAGATCTGTTCATATCGACCCTTCTTCCTGGTGTTCGCTGGCTGAGTGTTCGCTGGCTGACGCGCGGGGCGGTTTGGCCGGCCCGGGGGAGGGCGGCGCGCCACCCTCCAGCCGGTCCCGGCCACGCCAGTGGGGGGCAGGCACCCGGGGAGCGGCCAGCCGGTACAGCCGGACCAACCCGCCCTGGATGCCGTCGGGAAATAGGAGCATGACGACGACGAGCACGACGCCGTACGCGACGACCGGGATGTTGGACCCGGCCGAGCTGGACAGGCCGTGGCTGGTGGCCACGTCGGTCACGTAGGTGGGCACCAGGACCAGCACGAGGCTGCCCCACACCGCGCCGGCCAGGCTGCCCAGGCCGCCGAGCACGGCCCCGGTGAGCAGCGCGACCGACAGGGTGAGCGTGAACGCGCCGGGAGAGACGATCGACGTGGTCACGGCCAGCAGCACGCCGGCCAGGCCGGCGCAGGCTGCGCTGATCACGAACGCGAGCACCCGGAGCCGGGCCACGTTCAGCCCGGCCAGCGCGGCGGCCACCTCGTCGTCGCTCGTCGCCCGCCACGACCGGCCCACCCGGCTGCGCGCCAGGTTGGCCAGCAGCACCAGGGCGATCAGCGCGCAGCCGCAGGTCAGCCACGCCTGCCAGCGGGTCAGCGGGAAGCTGGCGCCGAGGAACGCGGGCGTGTTAGCCACCACGGTGAGCCCCTGGTCGCCGCCGAACAGGCTGTTGTCGCTGAGCGCCACCGAGGGCAGCGCGACGGCCAGCAGCAGGGTGGCGCCCGCCAGGTACGGGCCGCGCAGCCGGGCCGCCGCCACCCCCACCACCGCGCCGCTGGCCGCGGTGATCACGACGGCGGCCAGCAGAACCGCGTACAGCGGCCAATGCCAGTGCAGCTGCAGCAGGGCGGCGGAGTAGGCGCCGATGGCCATGAACGCGCCGTTCCCGAGGGAGATCTGCCCGCTCAGCCCGACCAGCATGGTCAGCCCGGCCACCGCGACCACGTAGCAGGCGATCTCCGCGATCTGGTAGTCGCGGAACGGGTTCAGCCGGATGGTCAGCAGCACCAGGATCAGGCCGAGCACGACCGCGGCGGCCAGGTGCCGGAGCAGCGTCATCGGTCACACCTGCCGTGCGGCCGGGGCCGAGAACAGGCCCTCGGGCCGGATCATCAGCACGACCACCAGCGCGGCCAGGCCGAACAGCGGAACCACGTCCGAGCCGAGGTAGCCGCCGACGTAACTGAGCGCGACGCCGAGGATCAGGCCGCCCGCGACCGAGCCGACCGGGCTGTCCAGCCCGCCGATCACCGCCGCGGTGAAGCCCAGCACGAAGATCGAGTCCATGCTGTTCGGGTACAGGAACGTGGACGGCGACACCAGCACGCCGGCCAGCGCGCCGATCAGCCCGGCCAGCGCCCAGCCCAGGGTGAGCATCCGGCCGACCCGGACGCCGAGCAGCCGGGACACCGGCGGGCTGAACGCGGCCGCGCGCATCCGCAGCCCGACCGCGGTGTACCGGAACAGCACGGCCAGCAGCAGCGCGGCGACCAGCACCGCCACCGCGACGAACACGTCGTTGGCCGAGATGCCGAGCGCCGCCGAGCCGATCTTCAGCCCGTTGATCGAGTACGCGGCGGGAAACGAGCGGTACTGGCCCCCGTAAATAACACCGGCCAGGCCCTCCAGGAAGATGAGCAGCCCGATCGTCACGATGATGGCGTTCAATGGAGGCTTGTTTTCCACCGGGCGGATCACCACGCGCTCGATCAGCCCGCCCAGCAGCAGCCCGCCGAGCAGCGCCGCGGCGAAGCCGGCCCAGTACGACCCGGTGCGGTTGATCACCTCGAAGGCCAGGTAGGTGGTGAACATGGCCATGCCGCCCTGGGCGTAGTTGAGGATCCGGGTGGCCCGCCAGATCAGCACCAGGGACAGCCCGATCGCGGCGTAGATCATGCCGACGCTGAGCCCGCCCAGGGTCAGCTGGCCGAGTTCTGCCACGGACGCCTCCTCAGAAACCCAGGTAGTGCTGGCGAAGCTGGACGTCGGTGGCCAGCGTGGCGGCCGCCGCGCTGGCCACCACCTGGCCGAGGTTGAGCACTACGCCCTGATCGGCGATGCTCAGCGCGCTGCGCGCGTTCTGCTCGACCAGCAGCACGGTCAGGCCGCTGTCCCGCAGTTCCGCGGTGAGCTGCATGACCTGCGCCACCACCCGGGGGGCCAGGCCGAGCGAGGGCTCGTCGAGCAGCAGCACCCGGGGCTGGGCCATCAGCGCCCGGGCGATGACCAGCATCTGCCGCTCGCCGCCGGACAGCGTGGCCGCCGCCCGCCGCCGCCGGTCGGCCAGCACCCGGAACCGCTGGTAGGCCTCGGCCAGCGCGGCGGCCCGCGCCTCCCGGCCGCGCCGCCACAGCGCGCCGAGCCGCAGGTTCTCCTCCACGGTGAGCTCGCCGATCACGCCCTGCCCTTCGGGCACGTGGGCCACCCCGCCGCGGGCCATGTCCTCGGGGGCGCGGCCGGTCATGTCCCGGCCGTGCACCAGCACCCGGCCGCCCCGCGGCCGGAGCACGCCGCTGATCGCGCGCAGCAGCGTGGTCTTGCCCGCGCCGTTCGCGCCGAGCACCGCGGTGATGCTGGCCGGCCGGACCGCCAGCGAGATGCCGCGCAGCGCCAGCGCGCCGCCGTAGCCGGCCGCCAGGTCGCTTACCGCCAGCGCGTCCGGTTCGGCCGGGGCGGTGGCCTGCTCACTCATCGGGACCCGCCGCGGCTTCGGTGCCCAGGTAGGCGGCGGTGACGGCCGGATCGGCCTGCACCTGCTCCGGGGTGCCGCGGGCGATGACCCGGCCGAAGTCGAGCACCACCACCGCCTGGCAGACCGCCATGACCAGGTCCATCCGGTGCTCCACCAGGACGACCGTGGTGTCCGCGGACAGGGCGGTGATCAGCCCGCGGAGGTCGTCGATCTCGGCTTCGGACAGCCCGCCGGCCGGCTCGTCGAGCAGCAGCAGCCGGGGCTGGGCGACCAGGGCGCGGGCCAGCGCCACCCGCTTTCTTATCCCGA
Organism: uncultured Actinomycetes bacterium; assembly: GCA_963814645.1. Taxonomy (GTDB): domain Bacteria; phylum Actinomycetota; class Actinomycetes; order Streptosporangiales; family Streptosporangiaceae; genus RYN-230. The sequence goes on from CAWFDX010000004.1 coordinate 842,250, forward strand.
ACGCCAGCTGCTGCGGCATGGCGTCGGCCAGTCCTGGGGCGCCTACCCGGTCCAGCGCGTCCAGTGCCTTGCCGCGCAGCGCCCGCTCGTCCCGGTCGCTGCGCGGCAGCCCGCCGAGCGCCGACCAGAACCCGGCCCGGGCCTGGCGCTGCGCGCCGATCATCACGTTCTCCAGCACCGACAGCCGCCGGAACAGGCCGACGCCTTGCAGCGTGCGGGCGATGCCCAGCGAGGCCAGCTGGTGCGGGCGCAGCCGGCGCAGCTCGGCGCCGTCGAACTGGAGCCGGCCCGGATCGGGCCGGACAAAACCGCAGAGCACGTTCAGCAGCGTGGTCTTGCCCGCCCCGTTCGGCCCGATGATGCCGGTGACCTGGCGGGGTGCGGCGGCCAGCGACACGTCGTCCAGCGCGGTCAGCCCACCGAACCGCACCGTGACCCCGTGCACCTCCAGCAGGCCGGTGCCCGCGCCGGCTGGTGGCGACCCGGCGGATGAATCATCATTCACAGAGAAGGCCCTGCTCAGATAGGCATCGTTGGCATCTGGTGAATCGTGATTCATTGATTCAAGGACCGCATTCCGGCACCGGCAAGACCCAAAGTGCCAGTTGTCGCCGATTCGTGACCTAACCGAGATCGGCTCATCTGGGCCCCCATCTGTGGGCCGCATCTACTAAGTAGCCGCATACTGGGCAGATGAGCTCGTTAAGGGGAGGGGATGCCGTCCGGCGTGCGGCCGGGCGGCTCAGGGAGACTCTGGCCCGGCCGGGTGTGCGCCCCGCGGTGGCCGCCTATTTCGATCCGGCCGAGGGCTTCGCCGGGATGACGTTCGGCACGCTGGGCGAGAACCCGCCGGACCAGTTGACCGCGGACGACCTGCTGGCCGTGTCGCTGCTGGATATCACCTGGCGGCCGGATGTGGTGCGCCGGCTGCTCGGCAGCGACCGGGAGGAGATCGCCGGCCTGCTCGGCGGGATCAGCACCGAGATTGACCTGTGGCAGGCCAGTGACGCCGACCTGGGTGCGGTGGACGCGGCCTGGGACGCGCTGCTGGACATCCCGGGCGTGGGCACGGCCAGCGCGGCCAAGCTGCTGGCCCGCAAGCGGCCCCGGCTGTGCCCGATCACCGACAAGGTGGTCATCGCCGCCGCCGGGCTGCCCGGGCTGACCTGGGAGGTGCTGCGGTGCCTGCTGCAGGATCCCGGGGCGCGGGCCGAGGTCGAGGCGCTGCGGCCGCCGGAAGCGGCCGGGGCCAGCCTGCTGCGCATCCTGGACGTGGCCATCTGGGTCGTGCACAGCAACTCGCGCGGCGCGCAGCGGGCAAGGCTGGTGGGCCGGGACCGGGCCGCCTGACTGACTGGTCGGCTGGCTGGGCTGGGCTAGGCCCGGTAGGCCGCGGCCAGCTTGTCCATGACCGCGTCCAGCCTGGCGTCCACCTGCTGCCGCGCGGGGTCCTCGTCGTACCAGCCGACGATCTCCCGGGCGCCCTGCTCGAACGGGATGACCGCCCGGTAGCCGGGCACCACGCTGCGCAGCTTGCTGTTGTCGAACACCAGTGAGTGCGACTTGTCGCCGAGCAGCCCGGCGCCCCAGTCCGGATCGGCCGCCGCGATGAGGTCGGACGGGACGTGCACGATGTCGGCGGTGCAGCCCGCCGCCGCGGCCAGCGCCTCGGTGATCTGGTTCCAGGTCAGCACGTCGTCCGAGGTGATGTGGAACGCCTCGCCCAGCGTGCGTGGATGGGCCAGCAGCGGCACGAACCCGGCCGCGAAGTCGCGGTGGTGCGTCAGCGTCCACAGCGACGTGCCGTCCCCGTGCACGATGACCGGCTTGCCCTGGCGCATCCGGCCCAGCACCGTCCAGCCTCCGTCCAGCGGCACCAGCGTCCTGTCGTAGGTGTGCGACGGCCGCACGATGGTGGCCGGGAAGTTCTCCTCCCGGTACGCGCGGACCAGCCGGTCCTCACAGGCGATCTTGTCCCGGGAGTACTCCCAGGACGGGTTGCGCAGCGGGGTGGACTCGGTCACCGGCATCCGGGACGGCGGGGTCTGGTAGGCCGACGCCGAGCTGATGAACACGTACTGGCCGGTCCGGCCGCGGAACAGCTCGATGTCCGCCTCGACGTGCTCCGGGGTGTACGCGACCCAGTCCACCACCGCGTCGAAGTCGGCGCCGCCCAGCACCTCGCGGACCTGGGCCCGGTTGCGCGCGTCGGCGTGCCGCACCCGCGCCGCGGCCGGCAGCGGCCGGTCCCGGGTTTCCCCGCGGTTCAGCACGGTCAGCTCGATGCCCTGCTCGACCGCCAGTTCGGCGCACGCCGAGCTGATCACCCCACTGCCGCCAATGAACAGCACCCGCAAACCCGTCATACGCCAACACTAGGCCCAGCCGCCTCTGGCCGACCAAGATCCAGTGCTGATGATCTTCGAGCTACCGCACTCCCCACCGCGTGAATGTTGCATCCACGCGCACCGGCGCGCATGAACGCAACATTCACGTGGTCACCGCGGGCGGCGGGATGGCGCGATCTGTGGGGTGTGTGACCTAGCGGACATCGCTGGGGGCGGGCAGGCTGGAAGGGTGCAGCCGCGCCGGGTGGTCTTCGTCATCTTCGAGGGGTTCCAGTCCCTCGATCTGGCCGGGCCCTATGAGGTGTTCCAGCAGGCCGGCCGGGGAACCGGGGCCTACGACTGCCAGGTGGTGGCCCGGCAGGCGGGGCCGGTGCGGTCCGGCAGCGGGCTGCCGGTGCATGCCGGGTACGGCATCGGCGAACTCTCGCCGGCCGGGATCGACACGCTGGTGGTGACCGGTGGCGGGGGAGTGGACGCGGCGCGGGCCGACCCGGGCCTGATCAGCTGGATCGGCGCGGCGGGGGCCGGCGCGCGCCGAGTCACTTCGGTGTGCAGCGGCGTATTCCTGCTGGCCGCGGCCGGGCTGGCCACCAACCAGCGGGTGACCAGCCACTGGGGCCGGGCGGGGCAGCTGGCCCGGGAATACCCCGGGCTGAAGGTGGACTGCGACCCGATCTTCATCCGGGATGGGCAGCTGTGGACCTCGGCCGGAGTGACGGCCGGTATGGACCTCGCGCTGGCCCTGCTGGAAGACGATCTGGGCCGGGACGTGGCGCACGCGGTGGCCCAGCAGCTGGTGCTGTTCCTGCGCCGCCCGGGCAGCCAGTCCCAGTTCAGCGTGCCGCTGTGGTCGGCGCAGCCGTCCACCGGCCCGGTGCGGGCCGCGGTCACCGCCGTGCAGGCCAGCCCGGGCGCCCGGCACACCATCGGCGACCTGGCCCAGCGGGCCCAGCTCAGCCCCCGCCAGCTGCAGCGCCGGTTCACCGCCGAGCTGGGCATGCCGCCCGCCGAGTACGTGGAGCGGGTCCGGCTGGAGGCCGCGCGCCGGGCGCTGGCCGAGGGCGACGACCCGGTGGCCGCGGTGGCCCGGCGCTGCGGCTTCGGCACCGCGGAATCACTGCGCCGGGCGTTCCACCGCCGGCTCGGCGTCGCGCCATCCGACTACCGGGACAGGTTCCGGGCGACAGGAGAGTTCACATGACCACGTACGGGCTGCTCATCTTCGACGGTGCCGAGGAGCTGGACTTCGCCGGGCCGTGGGAGGTGTTCACCGTCTCGGCCATGCAGCGCGGCCAGGGCGACACGGCCGTGCTGATCGCCGAGCAGGCCGGGCCGGTGCGCTGTGCCAAGGGCATGCGGGTGCTGCCCGACCACACTCCGGATGACCATCCGCCGCTGGACGTGCTGCTGGTGCCGGGCGGCATCGGCACCCGCCGCGAAGTGGACAACCCGGTGCTGACCGGGTGGATCGCCCGGGTGGCCGCCCAGGCCAGCTGGGTCAGCAGCGTGTGCACAGGGGCCCTGCTGCTGCACGAGGCCGGCCCGGCCCGCGGTCGCCGGGCCGCCACCCATCACGCGTTCGAGGACACTCTGCATGCCCGGGGCGACATCACCGTGGTCCGGGACGCCCGCTACGTGGTGGACGGGAACGTGGTCACCAGCCAGGGCGTGTCGGCCGGGATCGACATGGCGCTGTGGCTCATCGGCCAGCTGCACGGCCGGGACCACGCCCGGCTGGTCCGGCGGTACATCCAGTACGAGCCCGCACCGCCCTACCTGGCCGACGAGCCGCTGGCGCCGCTGGCTGGCTGAGCTGGCTGAGCTGGCTGAGCTGGCTGAGTCGGCTGAGCCGGCCGGGCCACGGCCGACGGGTCCGGCGCGGGCGGCGACCCGCCCGGCGGGCCGGGCGGGTCCGGTGCCGCGGCCCGGTCGGGGCCGCCGTGGCCCCGGGACGAGGAGCGGCGCCAGGACACCTCGAACAGCGCGCCGCCCAGACCGGACTCGCCGATCCGCCAGTGCCCCCCGGTGGACCGCACGATCGAGTCGGCGATGGCCAGCCCGAGCCCGGCGCCGCCGCCCTGCTCGGTGGCCCGGTGGAACCGGTCGAACAGCCGGGCCCGGTCGGCCGCCGGGATCCCGGGACCGCTGTCTTCTACGGTCAGGCTGACCCGGCTGCCCCGGGCGGCCACGCTGAGCCGGACGTGGCCACCTGGCCCGGCGTACCGGCAGGCGTTGTCCACCAGCACCCCGGTCAGCCGGTCGATCCACTCCGGCGGCGCGCTGATCCACGCCGCGGGGGACGGGCTGACCGTGACCGAGATGCCCGGCGACGCCGCGTGCGCCACCGCCTGGAACCGCTCGGCGCACTCGGCGGCGATCGTGCTCAGGTCGACCGGTTCCGCGCCGGGCGGCGGCGGCTGCGAGTCGAACCGGGCCAGCCAGAGCAGGTCCTCCACGATGCGGCGCAGCCGCTGGCTCTCGCCCTCGATGCGGTGCAGGGTGGCCCGGTAGTCCGTGGCCGGGCGGGGCGAGCTCAGCGCGATGCCGATCTCCGCGCTGATCACGCTGAGCGGGGTGCGCAGCTCGTGCGAGGCGTCCGCGGTGAACTCGAGCTGGCGGCGCCGGGAGTGCTCCACCGGGGACAGCGCGCGCAGCCCGATGATCAGCGACCCGGCGAACATGGCCAGCAGCAGCACCGGCGCCACCGCCACCTCGCCGTCCTGCAGCACGTCGGCCACGTGCTGCTGCTCGGCTAGGCTCTGCCCGGCCACCAGCCGGGCCGCGCCCTGGCCGGCCGTGACCAGCCGAAACGGGCTGGCACCGAGCTGTACCGTGGCCGCCCCGCGGCCGGCCGGCACCCGGGCGGCGGGCAGCGCTGGGGCGCCGTCGGTGAGCGGCACCGGGTGCAGCCCGGGGACGGCCCGCCAGACGAACACCGGCGCCTCGTCCACGTCGTTGTCCGGATCGGTGATGAGCGTGCCGTCGCTGTCCGGCTGGCGGCCGTCGTAGTCGCCCCGGTCGTCCGGCCGGTGCCCGGCCAGCATCCCGCTCAGGTGTTCCTGCAGGCGGCTGTCCACCGCGGCCACCAGCCGGCCGGTGATGGCCCGGTTCAGTGCGATCACGCAGCCCACGTACACCACGCCGACCAGCAGGGTGGCCACCAGGGCGACCCGGGCCGCGTGGCCAAACTGGGGTGGCATCCGCAGCCGCAGCCCGGGGATGCGCCGGCCGGGCACCCGCGGGCCGGAACCCGCCCGCGGGCCGGAACCCGCCCGCGGGCCGGAACCCGCCCGCGGGCCGGAACCGGGACGGCGCCCGCTCACTGGGCCACGATCCGGTAGCCGACCGCACGCACCGACTCGATGCGCACCTGGCCCGCGGCCAGCTTGGCGCGCAGCCGGGCCATGTGCACGTCGATGGTGTTGGAGCCGAGCGCGTCCGCCTCGTTGTCCCAGACGCTCAGCGCGATCGAACGCCGGTCCACCACCGCGGGGGAGCGGCGCATCAGCATCTCCAGGATGCCGCACTCAGTGCTGGTCAGCGACGGCCGCTGGGCGCCGATCCGGACCTCCCGGGTGGCCGGGTCGAACACCACGTCGCCGATCATCAGCTGAGGCGGCTGCGCGGTCCGCGGCCGGCGCTGCAGGGCGCGGATCCGGGCCAGCAGCTCGGCGAAGTCGAACGGCTTGACCAGGTAGTCGTCGGCGCCCTGGTCCAGCCCGGTGACCCGGTCCGCGGGCGCGTCCCGTGCGGTCAGCATCAGCACCGGCACCGGCTGCGCGCCGTGCCGCAGCCACTGCAGCACCTCCAGACCGGACACCCCGGGCATGCGCCAGTCCAGCACCACCACTTCGTACTCATAGCTGCGCAGGTAGGTCATGGCCGTCTGGCCATCGGGAACGGTATCGACCGTATACCCGTGCTCGCGCAGGCCCCGGCCGAGCGCGTCGCGCAGCCCCCGGTCGTCCTCCGCCACCAGCACCCGCATGACCGGCCCAGACAGCTGGTCAGCGTGGCAGCCGGCGCCACAGCGGCCGCGGCAGCAGCCGGAGGCCGCCGGCCAGCACGGCCAGCGAGGCCGGCACCCACACGGTGCCGGACGGGGACGGCCGGCCGAGCGCCCGGGCCACCGCCGCCCCGACCTGCGCCGGGGTGCTGGACAGCGGCGCGGGCGGCATCCCGGCCGTCATCCGGCCGATCACGAAGCCGGGCCGGACCAGCAGCACGCCCACCCCGGTGCCGTGCAGCGCGTCGGCCAGGCCGCGGGCGAACGCGTCCAGGCCGGCCTTGGCCGAGCCGTACACGTAGTTGGCCTTGCGTGGCCGGATGGCGGCCACCGAGGACAGCACCACGATGGTGCCGTGGCCCTGTGCGCGCATCCGGCCGGCCGCGGCCAGCAGCGCGGTGACGTGCCCGGTGAAGTTGGTCTCGACCAGCCGCCCGGCGCTCAGCGGGTCGCGGTCCAGCAGGTCCTGCGCGGTCAGGATGCCCGCCGCGGAGATGACCAGGTCCACGTCCCCGGCCGCGAAGGCCTCTTCGATGACCGCCTGGTGGGTGTCCAGCGCGGTGGCATCGTAGTGCAGCGTCCGCACCGAGCCAGCCGTCAGGGCCTTCCCGGCCGCCGCCAGCCGCTGCTCGTCCCGGCCGGCCAGCAGTATCTCGGTCCGCCCGGGCAGGCCAAGCGCGGCCAGGATCTCCAGGCCGATCTCGCTGGTCCCGCCGAGCAGGAGCACCCGGTTCACGTCCGCCGGGGCCGGCCGCCTGAGCTGCACTGCACCGCACCTCCTGAGTCAACGCATCTGGCTGAGTCACTACGCATCTGGATTATCCGGCGTCCGGCACTAACGCCAGCAGGCCGGTCCCGAACAGCACCAGCCAGCCCAGCTCGCAGCAGACCATCAGCCGGTCCCGGGAGATCAGGTCTTCGACCGGTTTGGCCTGCTCATGCCCGGTCAGCCAGTCGAACCGGATCAGTGCGGCGGCCAGCGGCGCCGCGCTGACCAGGTGCAGCACCCGGGTCCCGGTCCCGGCCTGGCCGGCCGCCCAGAGCAGGTAAGCGGTGATCATGCCCACCGAGACGGCCCGCTGGCCCAGCCGCAGCCAGTTGACCCGGTACCAGCGCATCACCGGGCGGGTCCGGGCCGCCCGCGGGCCGAGCACGGACAGCTCGGTGAACCGCTTGGCGATCGCCACCATCAGCGCGCCCAGGCTGCACACCAGGAGGAACCAGCCGGACGGCGGCACCCGGGTGGCGCTTGCCCCGCCTAGCGCGCGCAGCACGAAGCCGCTGGCCACGAACACCAGCTCGACCACCGGGAGGTGCTTGAGCGCCGCGCTGTAAAACAGCGACACGGCGAAGTACACGAAGACCAGCAGGCCCAGCGCGTCCATGTCGAGCCACAGGCAGGCCGCCTCGGCCAGGCCCAGGCTGAGCACGGCCACGGCCAGCGCGTGCCCCCGGGGCAGCCGGCCAGCGGCCACCGCGCGCAGCCGTTTCACCGGGTGCCGCCGGTCCCGGTCGGCGTCCAGCACGTCGTTGACGAAGTACACCGCGGCCGCGGCGGCGGTGAACGCGGCCGCGGCCACCAGCGCGTAGCCCAGGCCGTCATCCCGGCCCAGTGACGCCCCGGCCAGCGGCGCGGCGAAGACCAGCAGGTTCTTCGGCCACTGCCGCGGCCGGGCGGTCTGTACGACGGCGGCCAGCCAGCCGGGCAGGCCGCCCGGACGGCTGAGCGCGCCCGGCGGGACGTCGGCCGCCCTGGTGCGGGTCGTCACCGTGCGTACACAGCGGTGAAGTCGCGGCTGGCCGGTGCGTAGTACCGGTCCGGCGGCTGGATCTGGGTCGGCAGCAGGTTGACCGGAGTCGGGTCGGCCGGGTGGTGCTTCGGCAGGTAGTACATGTAGGACATCCAGTCCGGGTTGATGTCCAGCTCCATGGCCGTCACCGCGCCCGCCCGCTGCAACAGCTCAGCCAGTTCGCGCACGTTCAGCGCGGGGCCGTAGGCGAAGATCACCCGCCCGTCGCTGGTGACACCGATGCCGGACCGCCACACGTAGTAGCCGCCGCCCAGGGTGGCGCCCCAGGCGCCCTCGACGTTGTAGTCGACCGTGGCCGGGATCTTCCCGTGCGCGACGATCATGTGCAGGTTCTGCCGCACCCCGACCACGTTGGGGCCCATCCGCACCGAGCCGCCCCAGTTCCCGATCGCGATCCGCCCGTCGCGGTAGTACACGACCGACGCCACCCCCTTGGTCAGCGTCCCGCTGGTCGCGCCGTTGAGGTAGAAGCCGCCGCCGGATGTGGCGATCTTGAAGCCGCCGTTGAACGTGGCGAGCAGCCCAAGCCTCTTGCCGGGCACGATGTATGGCTGGGACTTCCAGGGACCGGGGCCTGGGTCTTCCGCACCTGGGTGCAGCTGGAACCGCACCAGGTGCTGGTTCATCGACACGATGCCCGCGACGTAGGACGTATAAACGCTGCTCGCGCGCAGGTAGGTGCCGTAGATGGCGGGCTGGCCATCGGCCGTGCCGAGCACCCGCCAGCGGCCCTCGCCGGGCAGCGGATGGGCCACGAACGGCTTGAGCGCGGCGGGCGCCGGGTAGCTGGGCGTGGCCTTGCCGTGCGACTTGTGCGGCGCGGACTGGACCGGACCGGCGCTCGGCCCGGTCAGCGCGAACGACGGCTTGCCGCCCGCTTTCGGCGGCGAGTAGGTGAGCCACTCGCCGAGCGTGACCACCGGGCCGAGGTAATGGTCCCGGGCCCATTCCGCCATCCGCTCCGAGATGGTGCCCCCGCCCGGCATGGTCAGCGCGTGCCCGATGGAAAAAACAAGCCAGATAATGAACGCCAGTACCGCCGCCATCACCACTTGGAACCAGCGTCGGCTGCGGAGCCGGCGTCGGGTGCGGGACCGGCCAGCCCGGCCGTGCCGGCGGCGCGGTGGTCCGCCGGGCAGGCCTGGATCGCCGCCCGACGGATCAGCGTCCGGCCAGGACGGCTCGGACTCCGCCACTCCAGTGTCTGGGTCACGCCGGAACGATGCCGGTCTAGGCACCCACGTTCTCCCTCCGATTTGCCGGGACAGAGAGATCACCGCAGCCAAAGGCAGCCGCTACGGTGCCTGTAACTGGGCCTGCGGGGGGCCCGTGCCGGGAGCCAGGCTCACCATGCTCGGTATTGGCAACGTTCCCGGGCGGGCGGGACCCAAACGATAGGTGTACTCGGGAAACATGAAGACTGCGTTAAGGCGGCGCCAAGTATCCGGGGTCTGGATGGCTGGCATCCCGGAGCCGGGTCCGGGCTGCGCCCAATAGGCTGGATTCGTGGCAAGTTCCCAGGCAGACGGAGATGCGGGTGCGGCTGTGCACGTTCCGGCCCGGTGACGGGCCGCTGGAAGGCTGGCCGGGCCGGGTCGACGGCGAGCACATCGTCCAGCTGGACGCCCCTGACCTGATCACGGTGCTGGCCCGGCGCGGTCAGGTAGCCGGCGCGGCCACCTGGCGGGCGGCCGACGTCCAGCTGCTCGCGCCGGTGCCCCGGCCACCCTCGATCCGCGACTTCTTCGCGTTCGAGCAGCACATCGCGACCGCCCGGGCCAACCGCGGGGCCACCGTGCCGGCCGAGTGGTACGAGTTCCCGGTCTTCTACTTCACCAACCCGGCCGCGATCACCGGGCCGGACACCGAGGTCCCGTACCCGGCCGGCACAGCCGAGCTGGACTACGAACTCGAAGTGGCCGCGGTAATCGGCGCGGACGGCCAGATCGGCGGCTTCACCGTGATGAACGACTGGTCGGCCCGGGACATCCAGCGCAAGGAGATGCGCGTCGGGCTGGGCCCGGCCAAGGCCAAGGACTTCGCCACCAGCTTCGGCCCGGTGCTGGTCACCGGGGACGAGTTCGACGGCTCGCAGGCGGTCATGACGGCCCGGGTCAACGGCGTGGAACGGTCCCGCGGCCAGCTGGCCGACCTGCACTACCCGTGGCCCGCCATCCTGGCCCAGGCGGCGCGGAACACCGAGCTGCGGCCAGGCGACATCATCGGCTCCGGCACGGTCGGCACCGGCTGCATCCTGGAGCACAACGACGGCCGCTGGCTGCAGCCCGGTGACGTGGTCGAGATGGAGGTCGAGGGCATCGGCATCCTGCGCAACACGGTCGGCCGCCCGGTCACCGGGGCGGCCTGAGATGGCGGACGGCGGCGACAGCTACGACGTCATCATCATCGGCGGCGGTCTGGTCGGGCTGGCCACCGCAATGGCACTGCTGGCCCAGCGGCCCGGGTTGCAGCTGGCCGTTCTGGAAAAGGAAGTTGCCGTTGGCACCCACCAGAGCGGGCACAACTCGGGTGTCATCCACGCCGGCCTGTACTACCAGCCGGGCAGCCTGAAGGCGCGGTTCTGCACCGCCGGGCGGCTGGCCATGATGGAGTTCGCGGAGCAGCACCAGATCCCGTACCGGCAGACCGGCAAGCTGGTGGTGGCGACCCGGGACAGCGAGCTGGCGCGGCTGGCCAGCCTGGCCGAGCGGGGCCGGGCCAACGGGCTGGCCGTGCGGGAGATCGGCGCGGGCGAGATCGCCGAGATCGAGCCGGCCGTCCGCGGCATCCGGGCACTGCACATCCCGGAGAGCGGCGTGATCGACTACGGGCTGGTCGCGGCGGCCTACGCGGACACGGTCCGCCAGCGCGGCGGCCAGGTGCTCTGCGGGCACGGGGTGCGCGGCCTGGCCCGCACCGCCGGTGGCTGGCTGGCCGACACGGACGGCGGGCCGGTGCGGGCCGGGCTGGTCATCGCCTGCGCCGGGCTGCAGGCCGACCGGATCGCCGCGCTGACCGGCCAGAGCAGCGGCGAGTACCGGATCGTCCCGTTCCGGGGCGACTACTACACGTTCCGCCCGGCCGCGGCCGGCCTGGTCCGGGGGCTGGTCTACCCGGTGCCCGACCCGGCCTTCCCGTTCCTCGGCGTGCACTTCACCCGGGGCATCGACGGCACGCTGCACGCCGGGCCGAACGCGGTGCCCGCGCTGGCCCGGGAGGGCTACGGCCGGCTGTCGGTGAACGGCCGGGACCTGCTGGACAGCCTGCGCTTCCCCGGGCTGCGCAAGCTGGCCCGGGCCTACGCCCGGACCGGCGCGCTGGAGATCTACCGGGACCTGGTCAAGCCGGCCTACCTGGCCGAGATGCGCCGGTACATCCCGCAGCTCACCGCGGCCGACATCACGTTCGGCCCGTCCGGGATCCGGGCGCAGTGCCTGAGCCGGTCCGGCGGGCTGGTCGACGACTTCCTCATCGAGGCGGGCGACGGGATCATCCACGTGCTGAACGCGCCGTCGCCGGCGGCCACCGCGTCGCTGGTCATCGGCCAGCACATCGCCGAGCGGGCGGTCACGTCGGCTAGCCGGTAAGGCGGGCCGGTCACGAGTGGGCGCCGCCGGCCGGGCGGTACACATGGATCACCGTCCCGTCCGGGAAAGTCCTGGCCTCGGCGAGATCCACGCGCAACGGCTTGGCCAGATCCTTGAACAGCGGCAGCCCGCCGCCCAGCGCGACGGGCAGGATCACCAGGCGGTACTCGTCGATCAAGCCGAGCCTGGACAGCGCCTGCACGAACGCGGCGCCGCCGTGGGCCATGATCTCGCCGCCGGGCTCATCCTTGAGGGCGGCTATCTCCTCGGTGAGGTCGCCGCGGGCGATCCGGGAGCCGGCCCAGCCGGCCGTCGGCAGCGTCCGGGAGAACACCACCTTGGGCAGCGTGTTCATGAAGCCGGCGTACTCGCCCGTAGCGTCCGGCCAGTAGCCGGCCATCTGCTCGTAGGTGACCCGGCCCATGATGTGCGTGCCGACCTTGCGCAGCGACGCGACCTTCCACGCCCGCACGTCCGGATGCTCGGCCGGCAGTCCCCAGTCGCCTTCGCCGCCCGGCCCGGCGACGTACCCGTCCAGCGTGACACCCATCTGCAAGACCAGTTGCTTCATCGCAGCTCCCGCGTGAGCGTTTCCTCGTACCCGGCTAGCAGGTAGAGCCTCGCCGGGAGCTGGCCCCGCGTCCAATACATGGGGCCATAACCTGATGGCATGGATGTCAACACCCGGCTGCTGCGCTACTTTGCCGCGGTCGCCGCCGAGGGGAACCTCACCCGCGCGGCCGAGCGGCTGTTCGTGTCCCAGCCGGCGCTGACCAAGCAGATCAGGCAGCTGGAGAACCAGCTGGGCGAGCGGCTGTTCATCCGGTCCCGGGCCGGAATGACCCTCACCCCGGCAGGCCAGACGCTGGCCGACCGGACCCCGGCCGTGCTGGCCAGCTGGGACCAGGCGCTGCGGGAGACCAAGGCCGCCAGCCGCGCGGAACAGGTGCTGCGGGTCGGCTTCATGTCCAGCGCGGCCAACGAGGCCACCCAGCAGATCATCGCCGCGTTCGCCTGCCGCCGGCCGGGCTGGCGGGTGGACCTGCAGCAGGCCGCCTGGTCAGATGCCACCGCCGGGCTGGCCAGCGGCGATGTCGATGCTGCCTTGCTCCGGCTGCCGTTCCCCGGCCAGGACGACGTGCGGATCGAGGTACTGCTCACCGAGCCCCGCTGGGTGGCGCTTCCAGCCACCCATCCACTCGCCGCCTGTGCTGAGATTCCCTTCCGCCAGCTGTGGGACGAGCCGTTCGTCGCCGCGCCGGAGGAGACCGGCTGCTGGCGGGATTACCGGCTGGCCACCAGCGAACGCCAGGGTCATCCGGTCCGCATCGGATACGTCACCGACCAGCCCGACGCCTGGCTGGCCGCGATCGCCAACGGCTACGGCATCGCGCTGGCCCCGGAATCCGCCGCCCGGTACTACGCCCGTCCCGGCATCGTCTACCGGCCGGTCACCGGGGTCAGCCCCAGCCAGGCCGGCGTCGCCTGGCCGCCCGCCAACGACACCGACCCGGTCGTCCAGGACTTCGTCCGCTGCTGCCTGGACAACAGGCCAGCCGGCCCGTAACGGTTCCGGAACGCTGCGGCGCGTAGGCTCGGCCCATTCTGGGCCGGTCGGCGGAGGGGACGGCGTGCCGGTGAGCAGGGAGCGGCTGGCAGAGTGGGCAGCACCGGCTGCCGCGGTCGCGCTCGGCCTGATCACGGTCGCGGCCGGGCTGTCCACGGTGCCGCTGGACAGCGCGATCCACCAGAGCGGGCCGGGTGGGCCGGTGGGTGACCTGCTGCTCACCGTGGCCGTCATGCTGCCCGCGGCCGGGATCGGCAGCCTGCTGGCCGCCCGCCGGCCCGGCAACCCGCTCGGCTGGATCCTGCTAGCGATCTTCCTGATCGCGGTCGCCCCGGTCGGCCAGTACGCCGTCCTCGACTACCGGATGCATCACGGCACGCTGCCGCTGGGCTGGGTGGCCGTGCTGGTTGCCGCGGCCTGGCCGGTGTTCCTGCTGCTCACCGCCGTCCTGGTGTGGCTGTTCCCGGACGGCAGGCTGCCGGTGGGCCGCTGGCGCCGGCCCGCCGTGGCGATACTCGCGGCCGGGATTCTGCTGGCCCTGGCCGCGTCCGGCAACGGCGTCGCCGCGGCTGCCCGGCACGACGTTAGGGTCGATGCCACCGGCACGCTCACGACTGACCAGCAGGGGGTCTGGAACGTGCTGCACGGCGCGCTGGCCTTCGCCGTGCTGGCCAGCTGGCTGGCCTGGGTGGTCATCCAGGTGCCCCGGTACCGGCGGTCGGCCGGGGAGCGCCGCCAGCAGCTCAAGTGGCTGTACAGCGGCGTGGTCGTGTTCGTCGTCTCGGTGGCGGCCGCGTCGCTGGCATCGGGCAGCTCGGATGGCATTGGCCTGGTGGTCAGCAACCTGCTCACGCCGCTGGGCTACGCCGCGTTCGCGGCCTGCATCGGTGTGGCGGTGCTGAAGTACCGGCTGTACGCGATCGACCGCATCGTCAGCCGGGTGATCACTTACGCCGTTGTCACGGCGCTGACCGCCGGGCTGTTCGTGGGGCTGGTGCTGCTCGCCACCCAGGTGCTCCCGGTCCGGCACACCCCGATCGCGGTGGCGCCCGCCACGCTGGTGGTGGCCGCGCTGTTCAACCCGCTGCGGCGCCGGGTGCAGCGCGCCGTGGACCGGCGGTTCAACCGGTCCCGGTACAACGCCGAGGCGATCGTCGCGGCCTTCACCGCCCGGACCCGGAAGACCGTGGATCTGGCCGCCGTGCAGCGCGATCTGACCGACGCGGTGTTTGGCGTGTTCGAGCCCGCACACGTGTCAGTGTGGCTCACCGCCGGGCATGATGCTGCGCCTGGCCGCGGGGGACGACCCGCAGCCGGGCGACGTTCGTGGACCAGCTAGCGGACCGGGTCGGGGCGGACCCGGTCGAACTGGCGGCGGACCACCGGCACCGGCACCGGCTCGCCACGGGACTGCGCGCCGAGCAGCAGCCCGCGCACCCGCAGCCACCAGCGCACCGCCATCATGGTGCCGAGCAGCTGCACCGCGACCGCGGCGCAGAACGCCAGCCGGTAGCCCGCGCCACTTCCTCGCCGGCCAGTTCGAGCACCCCACCGACCAGCAGCGACGCGAGAATCGTGGAGCTGAATCCGCCGACGTTCACCACCCCGGTGGCGGTGCCCACCATGGCCGGCGGGTTGTAGTCCCGGGCCAGCGAGAAGCCGATGGTGGACGCGGGGCCGCCCACCGCGGCCACCGCGACGACCGCGACGATCAGCGGGTGCGGTGGCCGGCCGCCGAAGCAGCCGAGCAGCGCCGCCCAGCCGGCCACGGTGAGCAGGCACACGCTGAGCGCGAACGGCACCCGGGCGGCCGGGTACCGGCCGAAGACCGCGCCGATGGCCGGGCTGGTCACGATCGCGGCCAGCACGCAGACCAGCAGCACGGCGCTCGCGCCAGCCTCGGTGAAGCCCTGCTGGACCAGGTAGGGCAGGCCCCACAGCACGGCGAACATGGTGGCCAGCGACATGCAGGAGAAGTGCACCCAGAAGCCCAGCCGGGTGCCCGGGGTGCGCCACGCCGCGCGCACCCGGTGCAGCATCCGCCCGGCCGGAGCGGGCGGCCGTGGCGCGGTGGCGGCCCGGCCCGCGGGCAGCAGGATCCACACCGCTACGCCGGTGACCAGCGTGACCAGGCCGGTGCCGGCGAATGACAGGGTCCAGCCGGCCGAGCGGAGCAGCAGCGCGAGCGGGATGGTGGCGGCCAGGTTGCCGACCATCCCGAGCATCGAGGTGACCGACACGGCCAGCGGGAAGCGGTGCCGCGGGAAGTCCTGCGCCGCGACCCGGACCACGCTGACGAAGGTGAGCGCGTCCCCGCAGCCCAGCACGCCCCGGGCGAGCAGCGCGGCCGGGTAGGACCGGGTCAGCGCGAAGGCCAGCTGGGCCACGGCCATGGTGGCCGCGGCCGCGACCAGCAGGCGGCGCGGCCCGTACCGGTCCACCAGCAGCCCGGTCGACACCTGCATGGCCGCGTACACGCCCAGCTGGACCAGGACGAACACGCTGAGCTGGGCCGGGGAGATGCCGAGCCGGCGGGCCGCCTGCAGCCCGGCGACGCCGAGCGAGGTGCGGTTGAACACCGCGGCGATGTACACGGTGACCGCGATGGCCCAGCGCCGCAATGCGGGGGTGGCCGATCTGGGCGGCGGGGGAGCGGCTCCGGCTGGGGTCGTTTCGGGCACGGGGACACGGGCCGGGGAAGGCATGGGGGGTCAGTTCCGGGGGTTGAAGGGTGGTTAGTGGTGGGGGATGGGCCGCGGCGGGTCAGCGTCGGGCCAGGGTGCTCTCCGCGTGGTCGAGATGGGCGGTCACGGCTTCGGCCACGGCCCGGACGCTGCCGGAACGCAGCGCGTCGCGGATGCGCTCATGCTCGGCCAGGGTCGCGCGCATCCGCGCCGGGTCGACCACATTCCCGCTGTCGTCCAGCAGGTTCACCGTGCCCATCCGGAGCTGACGCTCGCGGAGCGACCGGTACAGCGCGGTGATGATCTCGTTGCCGGTGGCCGCCACGATGGCCAGGTGGAAGTCCCGGTCGGCCTGCACATAGGCGGCCACGTCGTGGGCGTGCATGGCGGCCCGCATGTCCTGCAGGTAGCCGTCGAGCACCGGGACCAGGGCGGCCTGCGGCCGGCTGGTCAGCACCTTGCGGGCCGCGAACGACTCGACCAGCCGCCGGGTCTCCATCACGTCGGCCGCCTCGTCCACGGTGACCGGCAGCACCAGCGCGCCCCGCTTGGGCAGCAGCCGGACGAGCCCCTCGCCTTGCAGCCGGAGCAGCGCCTCGCGGACCGGGGTCCGGGAGACCCCGACCGCGTCGGCCAGCTGGCCTTCGGAGAGCAGGTCGTGCGCCCCGAACCGGCGGGCCAGGATCCCGCCCTTGATGTAGGCGTAGGCACGTTCCGCCGCGCTCGGCGGAGCGAGCCCCGGCCCGGCCGGGATCTGTGCCGTATTCATCTTGTATCTATGCTACATGCCAGCAGGACACTCAACTCATCCCACCAACACTCACTCAACCGCTACTGGCCCGTTGATAACAGCAAGAAGTGGCGGCAGCCGGGGCCGGGCCGGGGCGGGGGACACGAACAGGGCGTCAGCGACCGCGCTGGGGGTGTGCGCTGCTGCTGGCTACTGGTGCCGCTGCCGCAGCCAGTCGAGGACCGTCTGGGCGACCTCGCGCCAGCCGTGGTCGATGGTCAGCGAGTGGCCGCGGTCCGGGAACTCACGCAGGTCGGTGATGGCCGGCGAACGGTGGTACAGCCGCCGGGTGGCCATGCTGACCGCCGCCGGGACGGTGTGGTCCTGGCCGCCCGCGGTGATCAGCAGCGGCCCCCGGGTCTTGTTGCGCGTGTTGACCTTGGCCGGCGATTTCGGGGTGAAGTTTTCCAGCGCCGCTTCGAACAGCGGCTTGCCCGGCGACGGGATGGTCCACTTGTCGTACAGGTCAGCGGACTCCTGCGCGGGCAGCACGTTGCCGAAGCCGTAGCGGAACTGCTCCGGGGTCAGCGACACGGCCTCCTTCCGGTTGGCCGGCTTGCGCAGCGCGATCGAGGCGACCCTCAGCGCGGACGGCGGCAGGTAGAGCACGCCCTGGATCGGCGCCGGGTCGATGGCCACGGCGGCGGCGGCCAGGTCCTGGCCGAGCAGCCGCTGCACGATCAGGCCACCGAAGGAATGGCCGATGACTATCGGCTTGGCGGGCAGGCTATGGATGATCCCGGTGTAGTACTCGACCACGTCCTCGATACCCACCCCGGCGACCCGCTCCGGGTTGTCCCTGGTGTCCGCGACGGTGTCCCCGTCGCCCGGCCAGCCCGGCGCGGACGGCACGTAGCCGGCCTCCTTGAAGAAGTCCACCCACGGGTCCCACGAGCTCGCGTGCAGCCACAGGCCGTGCACGAAGATAACCGGAGTGTTCGCTGGCTCCATCTCATTTCCCCTCACCGGTGACAATTCCAACCCCTACCCACCGCAAGCCGCCAGGTAACGGTGCTGGAAAGCGCTGGCCCGCTGTGCTGCACTGGCACGGGTAAAACCTTTGGGGGTCACGCGGCGGGAGTTAGGCCATGGAGCAGACCAGGCTCACCGAGTCGGAGGAATACACCGCGCGCCGCGAGGAACTGCGGCTGGCCGAGATCGAACTCGTCCAGCAGCGGGAGCGGGTCGCGGCGCTGCGCCGGGCGCTGCCGCCCGGCGCGGTGGTCGAGGATTACGTGTTCCAGGAGGGGCCACGGGACCTGGCCAGCGGGGATGCGGAGGTGTCCGAGGTCCGGCTGTCCGAGCTGTTCACCGCGCCGGACCGGGCCCTGGTCGTCTACCAGTTGATGTACGGGAAGGCGCAGACCACGCCGTGCCCGATGTGCACCATGTGGATCGACGGCTTCAACGGCGTGGCCAGCCACCTGGCGCAGAACGTGGATTTCGTCATCGCGGCCGCGGCCGATCCGGGGCCGCTCCGGGCGCACGCCCGGTCCCGGGGCTGGTACCGGCTGCGCCTGCTCAGCTGCGCCGGGAACACGTTCAAGTACGACCTGGGCAGCGAGGGGCCGGACGGCAGTCAGCACGCCACGGTCTCGGTCTTCACGCTGGATCCGGACGGGTCGCCGCGGCACGTCTACACCGCGCATCCGGATCTGGCCGAGGACCGGAAGGAGCGCGGCATCGACCTGCTCAGCCCGGTCTGGCACGTCCTCGACCTCACCCCAGCGGGCCGCGGCGACTGGTACGCCTCGCTGGACGACGGCCCGGTCCCGGTCAGCCGTTTGGCGCGACCTGGATCTTGATCCCTTCGCCGGCCCGCACGCTGGCCAGCGCCTCCGGGAACTCGGCCAGCGTGTACGGCTGGCCGAGCAGCGGCGCGGTGTCGATAGTGCCCGCCGCCATCAGGTCGGCCGCGGCGCCGAAGCTGTTCAGCACGGCCATCGAGCCGAGCACGGTGATCTCGTCGTTGTAGATCCGGAACGGGGACAGCGCCACCATGGCGTCCCCGCTGGCCACGCCGAAGACCAGCAGCCGGCCGCCGCGGTCCAGCGTGGCGAACCCGGCCTCGATCGCGGCCGGCGCCCCGGTCGCGTCCACCACCACGCCGAACGGCCCGCGGTCCAGCGCGGCCACGTCGGTCGCGACGCCGTCCGCGCCGACTGCCTTGGCCGCCTCCAGCCGGGACTCCTTCCGGTCCACCACGCTGACCGAGCCCGCGCCCGCGTTGCGCAGCAGTTGCAGGAGCAGCAGGCCCATCGTGCCCGCCCCGGTGAGCAGCACATCCACGCCGGTGACCGGCCCGATCCGGCGCAGCCCGTGCACCGCGCAGGACAGCGGCTCGATGAGCGCCCCCTGCGCGTCGTCCACGCTGTCCGGGATGCGGTAGGTGTTGGCCGCGGGCACCGCCACGTACTCCGCGAACGCGCCGCTCACCGTGTCGCCGAGGGCGTTCCAGTTGGCGCACAGGTTGCCCCGCCCGGCGTGGCAGGCCGGGCAGTAGCCGCAGAACAGCGACGGGTCCACGGCCACCCGCTCGCCCTCCCGCCAGCCCGGTGGCACCCCGGTGCCGACGGCTGCCACCCGGCCGGCGAACTCATGCCCGGGGATGATCGGGTACGGGGTGGGCGGGAACTCGCCGTCGGCGATGTGCACGTCGGTGCCGCAGATGCCGCACCTGCCCACCTGGATGACCAGCTCACCATGCCCCGGTGCGGGGTCGGCCGCCTCGGTGACGCTGAGCTTCCCGGGCTCCTCCCAGATAACCGCGCGCATCAGTCACCGAGCCGCAGGCCGCTGGCCGCGTCGAACAAGTGCAGGTGCTCGGTGTCCACCCCGACCTTGATGGTCTCACCGGGCCGCGGATGGACCCGCCCGGACCGGACGATCATGCTGCTCTCGTTGTCCCCGGCCAGACGCCCGTACACGTAGGAGTCGCTGCCCAGGTCCTCGACCAGGGACACCTCCATGGTCAGCGGGCCGTCGCCGATCGACAGGTGCTCCGGCCTGATCCCGGCGGTCAGCTTGCTGTGCCCCTGGATGGCCTGCCGCTGCGCGTCGGACGCCGGCAGCAGGGCGTCGCCGATCCGGACGCCGTCGCGGTCCGCCGTGGCCTCGAACCGGTTCATCTGCGGTGAGCCGATGAACCCGGCCACGAACACGTTCGCGGGCCGGTCGTACAGCTCGGTGGGGGAGGCGAACTGCTGCAGCTGCCCGGCCCGCATGACCGCCACCCGCTCGCCCATGGTCATCGCCTCGACCTGGTCGTGGGTCACGTACACGGTGGTCACCGCCAGGCGCCGCTGCAGCTCGGCGATCTGGGTCCTGGTCTGCACCCGGAGCTGCGCGTCCAGGTTGGACAGCGGCTCGTCCATGCAGAACACTTTGGGCTCGCGGACGATGGCCCGGCCCATGGCCACCCGCTGCCGCTGGCCGCCGGACAGGTTGCGCGGCTTGCGGTCCAGCATCGGCTCCAGGTCGAGCAGCTTGGCCGCCTCGCGGACTCGGCGGGCCCGCTCGTCCTTGGCCACGCCCTGCATCTTGAGCGCGAAGCCCATGTTCTCCCCGACGGTCTTGCTCGGGTACAGGGCGTAGTTCTGGAACACCATCGCGATGTCCCGGTCCCGGGACGGCACGCCGGTCATGTCCCGGCCGTCGATCCGGATCGCCCCGTCGTCGATTTCCTCCAGGCCGGCCAGCATGCGCAGCGCGGTGGTCTTGCCGCAGCCGGACGGGCCCACCATGACCACGAATTCGCCATCGTTGATGGCCAGCTGGAGCGCGTCCACCGCGGGCCGGTCCGCGCCCGGGTAGATGCACGTCGCGCTGGCGTAGGTGACCTCAGCCATGACCGACTCCCGATTTCACTTGCCCGTGGTTCATTTGCCCGTGGTTCATTTGATCGCGCCGAAGGACAGGCCGCGGACCAGGTAACGCTGCGCCACCCACCCGGCCAGGATGACCGGCAGCGTGGCCACCGTGGCCGCCGCGGCCAGCTGGGCGAAGTACAGGCCCTCGGACGAGATGAAGCCGACCAGGAACACCGGGACGGTGGCGGCCTGCGTCGCGGTCAGGTTCACCGCGAAGAAGAACTCGTTCCAGGAGAAGATGCAGCAGATCAGCGCGGTGGCCGCGATCCCGGGGGCGACCACCGGCAGGATCACCTCGCGCATGGTCCGGCGCAGCGGCGCGCCGTCCATCTCGGCCGCCTCGAGCAGCTCGTGCGGCACCTCGAGGAAGAACGAGCGCATCATCCACACCGCGATCGGCAGGTTCATCGCGGTGTACAGGATGACCAGGGTGAAGATGTTGTCCAGCATGTGCAGGTCGCGGGCGGCGATGTAGATCGGGATGATCGCCGCCACCACCGGCAGCATCTTCGTGCTGATGAAGAAGAACAGCACGTCCCGGGTCTTGCGCACCGGGCGCAGCGAGAGCGCGAACGCGCACGGGATGGCCAGCAGCAGCACCAGCAGGGTGGACACGATGGTGGCGAACGCGGAGTTGGCCACGTACGGCCACAGGCCGCTGTGGAACACCGTCCGGTACTGGGACAGCGTCGGGCTGAAGAACAGGTGCGGAACGTTGGTGTAGGCCTGCGCCTCGGTCTTGAACGAGGTGAGCACCATCCACAGCACCGGGAAGAAGAAGATGATGCCGACCACCCAGCCGACGATGCCCCAGCTGATGCTGTTCCGGTTCTTCTTCCTCTTCCTGGCCACTACCCGGCGAGGTGCCGCGCTGGCCACGCCGGTGTCGGCGGTGGTGATGTCTGCGCTGGTCATCATGCTGCCTGTTCGGTGCCGGAGAACGAAGTGAAGATCAGCCGGAGCGCGAACGTGGCGATGATGATGGTGGCCACGACCACCACCACGCCCATCGCCGCCGCCTGGCCGACCTGGAAGCCGAGGAAGGCCCGCTGGTAGATGTAGAACGGCAGGTTGGCGCTGGAGATGCCGGGGCCGCCCTGGGTCATCATGTAGATCGCGTCGAACTCGTTGACCACGTAGATGGCGCCGAGCACGATGCCCAGCTCGATGTACCGGCGCAGGTGCGGCAGGGTCAGTTCACGGAAGATTTGCAGCGGACGGGCACCGTCCGTGCTGGCCGCCTCCAGGATGTCGGTGGGCTGGCTCTGCAGCCCGGCCAGCACCAGCAGCATCATGAACGGCGTCCACTGCCAGATCATCTCGATCATCACCGAGCCGAGCGGGAAGCTGCCGATCCAGTTGAAGTGGCCGATGCCGAACGGCCGGAGGATGAAGTTGACGATGCCGAACGTGGGGTCGAGCATCACCGTCTTCCACACCAGCGCCCCCGCCACCGGCATGACCAGGAACGGGGTGATCAGCAGGGTGCGCACCACGCCCCGGCCGAGGAACTTGCGGTCCAGCAGCAGGGCCAGCGCCACGCCGAGCACCATGGCGATGAGCACCACGCCGACCGTCATGATGACCGTGTTCAGCGCGGTGGTCCGGAACTGACTGTCCTGGAACACCTGCGCGTAGTTGGCGAACCCGACGAAGTGCTCGGAGCCGGGCCGGACCAGGCTCCACGACTGCAGCGAGTAGTACAGCGTGAGCAGGAACGGCAGCTGGGTCACGATGATCGTGAAGACCAGCGCGGGCAGCAGTGGCGTGCGCCGGACCCAGCCCTGTTTGCGCCGGTCGGCGCGGGCCCGGGCGCTGCGCGTGGCGGCAACCGGGGGAGCGATCGCGGTCATCTGGGCCTCCGGGGGATCAGGTGTGCCGGTAGGTGTCGCCGACGGCCTGGGCGTACAGCTGGGCCTGGGACAGCGCGGACGCCGCTGACTGCTGGCCGGCGATGGCCGCGCTGAACTGCTCGCTGACGTTGGTGCCGAGGTCCTGGAACTCCGGGATGTCCAGGAACTGGACGCCGGTGTACGGCACCGGCTTGGCGCACGGGTGCGCGCTGTTGGTGGCGTTGATCGACTGCAGGGTGAGCGGCCCGTAGACCGAGGACAGCTTCTTGTACTGCGGGATCTGGTAGCTGGAGAACCGGCTGCCCGGCGGCACGTGCGACCAGCCGAGCTTGCTGCCCACCGTGTGGATGTACGACTTGGACGTCATCCAGGCCACGAAGTCCCAGGCGTTCTGCTTGTTCGGGCAGGTGGCCGGGATGGCCAGCGACCAGGTGTACAGCCAGCCGGACGGCCGCCCGTCCTGGCTGGGCGCCCAGGCATAGCCGCTCTTGCCTGCCACCTTGCTGGTCTGCGGGTCCTCGATCACGCTGACCGCGGACGTGGCGTCGTACCACATGGCCGCGTCGCCCTGGCCGTACAGCGTGGCGCACTCGGAGAAGCCGTCCTCGGGGGCGCCCGGCTCGCCGTACTTCTGCAGCATCGACACGTACGTAGTCACCGCGTGCTCCACCTCGGGCGAGGTGAGCTGGGCCTGCCAGTCCAGGTTGAACCAGCGGCCGCCGTACGAGTTGATCACCGTGTCGATCGGGGCCAGGTTCTCGCCCCACCCCGGGTCCCCGCGCAGGCAGATGCCGGTCAGCCCCTTGCTGGCGTTATGCATATGGGCTGCGATCTTTTCCACCTCGGTCCAGGTGGGCCGGAGCGGCATCTTGACGCCCGCCTTGGCCAGCAGGTCCTTCCGGTACATCAGGAACGAGGACTCGCCGTAGAACGGCACCGAGTACAGGTCGCCCTTGTGTGACAGCGTCGCCCTGAGCTGGGGCAGGAAGTCGGTGGCGTCGTACCCCGGGGTGCGGTTGATGTACGGCTGCAGGTTGGTCAGCCAGCCGTTCGCCGACCACATCGGGGTCTCGTAGTTGCTGATCATCACCACGTCGAACTCGCCGCCCTGAGTGGACACATCCGCGGTGATCTTGGCCCGGGCCTCGTTCTCCGGCAGCGACACGAACGATAGGTGGATGCCCGGGTGCTCGCGCTCGAACAGGTAGGACAGGCTGATCGCGTCCTGCATCTGCGAGTTGGACACGATGGCCACGGTGACGGTGCCGCTGGACGCACCGCCGGTGAACAACTGGTCCGCGCCGGCCGCGCAGCCGCTCAGGGCCAGCGCAGCCGCGCCGCCCGCGCTGCCGGCCAGGAACGCCCGGCGGCTGAGCGTGGCCGGGGAAGTGCGGTCGGCCATCAATCCGGCGTGTCGTCGTCGAGTCATCGTCGCGTCCCGTCATCCAGGTGGCCTTGCCCGTACGGGTAGGACGTCCGTGTGCTCGTTTGAGCGGTCTCTGCTTCAAATGAGCAGGCGGATACCGAACACATTGCGTTCGCCGCTGGGCAAAGTCAAGATGTAACTGTAAAAATGAGCCCATCCCACTCAAATGAGCGACTGACGAGGTGGGGGATCATGGCTGGCCTGTCCATCGACCGGCCCTCGGAGATCGTGCTGGCCGCCCGGGTGGCGCGGCAGTACTACCTGGAGGGCGTGTCCAAGGTCAACATCGCCGACCAGCTCGGCATCAGCCGGTTCCGGGTGGCCCGGCTGCTCGATTCCGCGCGCGAGGCGGGCATGGTCCGGATCGAGATCGGGTTGCCCGGCGGCACCCTCGATGTCGGGCTCTCCGCCGAGTTGTGCGCGGCGTTCGGTCTGAAATATGCCTTTGCCTTTGATTTTCCCGACCAGGACGTGCTCGCGCTGCGCAGCCGGATCGGCGAGGCGGCCGGGCAGGCGCTGATGGACATCATCACGCCGGGTGACGTGCTCGGGCTGTCCTGGGCCCGGTCGCTGAGCGGCCTGGCCGCCGCGCTGACCCGGCTGCCGCCCTGCCCGATCGTGCAGCTCACCGGCGCGGTCCCGCCGCCGGACGGCCGGGACCTGCTCGACCTGGTCCGCTCGGTGGCCCGGATCGGCGGCGGCACCGCGCACGTGTTCTACGCGCCGATGATCGTGGACGACGCGCCCACCGCGGCCGCCATCAAGCGGCAGGCCGACGTGGCCGACGCGCTGGCCCTGGTCCCGTCGGTGACGATCAGCATGGTCGCGGTGGGCGCGTGGGGACCGGGGCTGTCCACCATCTACGACGCGGTCAGCCCGGACGAGCGGGCCGAACTGGGCCGGCTCGGCGTGGTCGCCGAGATGGCCGGGGTGTTCCTGGGGCAGGACGGGCACCCGGTGCCGACCCCGCTGGACAGCCGGATGATCGTGACGCCGGGGCCGGAACTGGCCCGGATCCCGTCCGTCATCGCGGTCGCCTACGGCGCGTCCAAGAGCGCCGCGGTCCGCGCCGCGCTGCGTGGCGGCCTGATCCACGGCCTGGTCACGCACACCAGCCTGGCCCGCGACCTGCTTAACCCCGGCTGACCGGGGGAGTGAGGGTGGACTGGCCCGTGGCGCACGGACCCGGGTTACCACAGACGCCGGTGGCGGGAGGTGGCGCGGTGCACGCGATGGCGGTGCGGCGGCCGCAGCCCGATGGGCCGCAGCCCGATGGGCCGATGGCGGGCGGCACCGCCAACCGGGGGCTGGTCCGGCGGGCCGGCCGGACCGTGCGCCGCCCGCGCGCCCCGGGTGGGGCGGCCACCCACGCGCTGCTCGGCCATCTGGCCGCGGCCGGCTTCGACGGCGCGCCCCGGCTGCTCGCCGCCGATGCGACGACCGAGACGCTGAGCTACATCGAGGGCTGGGCCGCGGTGCCACCGCTGCCCGAGGACATGCTCACCGAGCGGGCCCTGGTCAGCGTGGCCGAGCTGCTGTGCCGCTACCACCAGGCGGTGGCCTCGTTCGACCCGGCCGGGTACCGCTGGCCGCGGCCGCTGCCGGCCCGCTTCGCCGGCCAGCTGGTCAGCCACAACGACGTGCATCCGGCCAACGTGATCTTCCGCGGCGGACGGGCGGTGGCGCTGATCGACTTCGACCTGGCCGGGCCGGGCAGCCCAGCCTGGGATCTGGCCGCCGCCGCCCGGCACTGGGCCCCGCTGTACGACGAGCGGGACGTCGCCGACTCGCGGCAGGGCCAGGCGTTGCGCCGGTTCCGGCTGCTGCTGGACGCGTACCGGCTGCCCGCCGCCGGCCGGCGCGAGGTGGCCGAGGCCATCCTGGCCAACCACGACTGGAGCTGCGCCATCATCACCGACGCGGCGCAGGCTGGCCATCCGGGGTTCATCGACTACTGGCAGCAAGTGGCGGGCCCGATGACCCGGGCCCGCCGCTGGTGCGAGGTCCACCACGCCGACCTGCTGGCCGCCGCCGGTTAGCCGTTGACGGCGCAGGCCGGGACGCGGGTCTCGGCGGTGGCCGCGGCTGCGGGCTCGGCCGCGGCTGCTGGCTCGGCGGACGCGGGCGGGGCGGTCAGGCGGCTGCGGCGGGGCAGCGCGAACACGGCGGCGATGGCGGCGACCAGGGCGACCGCGGCGGCGATCCGCATGCCGTCGGCCATCGCGGTGACGAACGCGCTGTGCGCGGCCGCGGCCAGCGCGGCGCCCTGCGCCCCGCCGACGTGCCGGGCCACGATGTCCGCGGCGGCGACCGAACCGGTGGCCACGTGGCTGACCGCGTGCGGAACGTGCGCCGAACTCAGCGCGCTGCCCAGCTTCGAGCTGTACACCCCGGCGGCCAGGCTGCCCACGATGGCGATGCCCAGCGCGCCGCCGACCTCGCGGATCGTGTCGTTGATGGCGCTGCCCGCGCCGGCCTGGTGGGCCGGCACCGTGGTCATGATGGTGGTGCTGGCCGGGGCCATGACCAGGCCCATGCCCGCGCCCATGATGGCGACCGCGACGGCCAGCGGCGGGTAGGCGGTGTGCACCTGGGCGGTGGACAGGTCGAGCAGGCCCGCGCCCATCATCGCGATGCCGGCCGGGATGATGACCCGGGCGCCCAGCCGCTGGGCCAGCATCGGCGAGACCGGCGACACGGCCGCCATGGCCAGCGCGAACGGCAGCGCGCGCACCCCGGCGGACAGCGGGCTGTAGCCGTGCACCAGCTGCAGGTACTGGGTCAGCACGAACAGGCTGCCGAACAGGGCGAAGAAGATCACGGTCACCGACCCGGCCGCGGCCGAGAACGCCCGCGAGCGGAACACCCGCAGGTCGATCAGCGGATGCGGGATGCGCAGCTCCCACCAGGCGAAGCCGGCCAGCACGGCCAGCCCGGCCGCCGCCTCGGCCAGGGTGACCGGCCCGGTCCAGCCCCGGGTGGGCGCCTCGATGATGGCGTCCACCAGCAGGAACAGCGAGCCCGCCACCAGCAGCGTGCCCAGGATGTCCAGCCGGTGGCCGGACGGCTCGGCGGTCTCCGGGACGGTCAGCAGCACCCCGGCCAGCGCCACCGCGACCAGCGGGACGTTGATCAGGAACACGCTGCCCCACCAGAAGTGGGACAGCAGCAGGCCGCCCAGGGTCGGGCCGATCACGATGCCGACGCCGGCCACTGCCGACCAGGCCGCGATGGCCTGCGGCCGCTCCCGGGGCGGGAACACCGAGTTCAGGATGGACAGCGTGGCGGGCATGACGAACGCCGCGCCCAGGCCCATCACCACGCGCGCGGTGATCAGCGTGCCGGTGCCGCCGGCGAACGCGGCCAGCGTGCTGCCCAGCGCGAACACGGTCAGCCCGCCGAGCAGGGAGAGCTTCCGGCCGTACCGGTCGCCGAGTGCGCCCGCCGGGATCAGCAGCGCCGCGAAGCACAGCGTGTACGCGTCGGCGATCCACTGCAGCCCGCTGGTGCCCGCGTGCAGCGTGCGGGCCAGTGTGGGCAGCGCGGTGTTCAGGATCGTGTTGTCGATCACCACGACCAGCAGGCTCAGGCAGAGCACGAGCAGGATCTGGCGGCGGCGCGGGTGGCCGTCCGGCCACTTGGCGTTCGGGCGGCCACCGGCCGGCGCCGGGGCGGCGGCCGGCCGGGAGGAGGTGCTGCGGGCCATCGCGGATCTCCTTACGGATGATTACTTACGCTCGTTCACTTACATTCGTAAGCATAGACAGATGAGCTAACAGCTGTAAAGTAGTTAGCGTGCAGAATCTAGACGTCAGCAGAGCAACCGAGCAGGCGGCCGGCCGTCGCCAGCGCAACAGACGCGGCCAGGGCGCCCGGCTGACCGAGGACATCGTGACCGGGGCGCTGGCGCTGATCGAGCGGACCGGGTCGGCCGAGGCGGTCACGCTGCGCGCGGTGGCCCGCGAGGTGGGCATCGCCGCGCCGTCCATCTACCCGCACTTCGCCGACCGCGAGGCGATCCTGGCCGCGGTGCTGGCCCGGGTCTTCGACGAGCTGGCCGCGGCCATCAAGGCGAGCACGGCGGCGGCCGGGCCTGACCCGGTGGGCCGGCTGGTCGCCGGGTGCGCGGGCTATGTGGACTTCGGGCTCAGCCAGCCAGCCCGGTACGGCGTGCTGTTCACCGGGCGGTGGGGGCCAGCCGCGGACTACTGCAAGCCGGTCGCGTTCGGCCCGGACGGGCGGCCGGTGCTGGAGTGGGGCGCCGAGGCGTTCTCGCTGCTGCTGCACGGCATCGAGGACTGCGTCACGGCCGGCCAGTCAGCCAGCACCGACGTGGTGGCCGACGCCACTGCGGTCTGGGTCGCGCTGCACGGCACCGTCACGCTGCGCACCACGCTGCCCGGCTTCCCGTGGCCCCCGCTGGCCCCGCAGCTCCGGCACCAGGTGCTGGCGCTGGCCCGGGTCACCGGGCGGTAACCCCGTCGATCGCTTCCCGCAGCAGGTCAGCGTGACCGTTGTGCCGCGCGTACTCCCCGATCAGATGCACGTACATCATCCGCAGCGACCATCGCTCTCCGTCGCCCGCGTCGAACGTGTCATCAAACGCCATTTTCTGAACGCTGTCATCTGCTGACTGCCACTCGGCCTGCAGGCGGCTGAAGTCGGCGGGCGCCTGGCTGGCCTCGGCGTCATTGAAGTCCGCGTCTTTACCGGCCGAGGCCGGGTACATCGGGGGCACATCCTGCCCGGCGGCGCGCTGCCGGAACCAGGTCCGTTCCACCTTGGCCAGATGCCGGACCAGGCCGAGCAGGGACAGGTTGGACGACGGGATGGGCCGCCGGGCCAGCTGCTCGCCGGTCAGGCCCGCGCAGATGTTCAGCAGCGTGGCCCGCTGCCAGTTCAGGTAGCCCTCCAGGATCGGCCGGTCGTCGCCGGTGACCGGGCCGTCAACTGGGCTGGGGGTGGGTGCTGTCCAGGTCACCGGGCAACCTTAGCCGCGGGCCCGCTGCCGCCGCGGATGCCCACGCCAACCGCCACCGTGGCCCAGTAGCTGAGGTTCGTCCTAGATATGATCTGCATGGAAGATCTCCTCCACGGTGGTGCCGAAGAACCGGGCGATGGCGATGGCCAGCTGGAGGGATGGGGTGTACCGGCCGGTCTCGATCGAGTTGATCGTCTGCCGGGACACGTCCAGTTCCCGGGCCAGCTCGCCCTGGGCCAGCCCTTTGGCAGCGCGGCGATCCCGGACGTCGTTCCTCACCGGGCGGGCCACCTGTCAAGTCTGCTTGTCACATGGCCATGGTGCCCGGCGGCCGGCTGCCTGTCAAGCGAGCTTGTCATGGGCGCGGTCGCTAAAACCTTTAAGAGGAATCCTGGTGCCCGGATAAGTGCCCGGGGCCCGGTGCGGGTAGCGTCGGGGCATGTACCGCAGGCCACACTGGCTCGTGCGGCACCAGGGGTCGGGAGGGTGCCGGTGATCGGCCTGATCGCGGTGACCGCGGGCGGCCGGGCGGCCGCCCAGCGGCTGGCCGACGCGTGGCCGGGGCAGACCCGGCGTTACGACGGGCCGGCCCGGCAGGCGCTGCCCCGGGCCTGGGCGCAGTGTGACGGGCTGGTCTGCTTCCTCGCGGTCGGGGCAACCGTCCGGCTGATCGCCCCGCTGCTGGACAGCAAGTGGACCGACCCCGCCGTGGTCTGCGTGGACGAATCGGCCCGGCGCGCCGTGGCGGTGGTCGGCGGGCACGCGGCGGGCGCGAACGCGCTGGCCGCCCGGGTGGCCGCGGTGTTCGGCGCGGACGCCGTCATCACCACGGCCACCGACGCGGAGAACCTGCCCGGGCTGGACTCGCTGGGCTGGCCCACCGAGGGAGCGAGCGGGACGGTCAGCCGGGCGCTGCTGGACGGTGAGCGGGTCCGGCTGGAGTCGGCGCATACCTGGCCGCTGCCACCCCTGCCGGACACCGTGGGCGAGGTGGGGGAGTACCGCATCCTGATCACCGACCGGGTTGGCCCTCCCGACCCGCGCACCGCCGTCGTCCGCCCGCCGTCGCTGGTGATCGGCGTGCACGCGGCCCCGGGCGCGGCCGCGGAGGACGTGCTCCGGCTGGCCGACAACGCGCTGGGCGAGGCCGGGCTGTCGCCGGCCAGCGTCACCGCGCTGGCCGCGGTGCTGGACGGCGACGCGCCAGACGCCGGGCCAGCCATCACCGAGGCGGCCCACCGGCGCGGCTGGCCGGTGTGGACCTACCCGGCCAGCGGGCTGGCCGCCCGCGGCGCCGCCGGTCAGGACACGGCCGGTCAGGACACGGCCGGGCGGGACCCGGCCCGGCGGGCCGCCGCCGGGATCCGGGCGGCAGGCCGCGCGGCGGCTGGATCCGGGGCACGGCGTCACCGATTGGCGGCCCTGGACGCCGCGCTGCGGCCGCCCGAGGCGGCGGCGCTGGCCGCCGCAGACGAGCTGGTCGTGCCGGAACGCAGCGCGGAAGGGGCCAGCGTGGCGGTGGCCCGGATCCAGCCGCGTGGCCGGATCGCACTGATCGGGACCGGGCCCGGCCCGGCCGACCTGCTGACCCCGCGTGCCCTGGCCGAGCTGCGCCGGGCGTCGGTGCTGGCCGGCCTGGGCCGGTCCCTGGACCAGGTGGGTGACCTGCTGCGGCCGGGTACCCGGATCCTGCCCGGCGCGGGTAACGCGGCGGCGTGCAGCCAGGAGGCCATCCGGCAGGCCCGGCTGGGCCACGCGGTGGCCATCACGTTCCCGGCCGACCCGGGCATGCACGAGGTGGCCGGCCTGGTGCTCAGCCTGGCCGGGGCGGACATCGACGTGGTCGAGGTGCCCGGCGTCACCGCCGCGCTGGCCGCCTCGGCGGTGCTCGGCGCGCCGCTCGGCGGGAGCAACGCGGTCATCTCACCGGGCGAGCACACCTCCTGGGCGGTGACCGAGGCCCAGGTTCGCGCGGCCGCCGAAGCGGGCTTCGTGCTCACCGTGTGCCTGCCCCCGGGCAAGGCGGATGAGCCGCGGCTGGATATGGTGCTGGCCGTGCTCCGGCAGTACCGGGCGGCGGACACCCCGGTCGCGGTGGTGCGCGACGCACACCGCGCCGATCAGCAGGTCTCGCTCAGCACGCTGGGCGCGCTCGAGCCATGCCAGGCCGACGAGCAGAGCATCATCATCGTCGGGACGGCCAGCACCCGGGTGGTGGCCGGCCGGATGATCACCCTGGATGACGGCTGACCGGTGCGCCGCTGCGCTGGGGCCGGGTGCCGCGCGCCTGGGTACCCGGCGCGGGCGGGTCGTCGCCCACGATGAACCCGCCGCCGCGCTCCCAGCCCAGGTACCGCCAGGACAGGTTGATCAGCGCGGTGACCCGGTTCCGGTTGCCCAGCAGGGTGATCAGGTGCAGGCCGAGCCAGGCCAGCCAGGCCAGCGTGCCGCGGAACCGGATGCCGCTGGGCAGCTGGACCACCGCCGACCGGCTGCCGATCGTGGCCATGATGCCCTTGTCGTGGTAGCTGAACGGGGCCGTGGGCTGGCCGGCCTGCAGCCGCCGGATCTGCTCCGCCACGTGCTTGCCCATCTGGATCGCCGGCTGGGCCAGCTGGGGCAGTGGCGCCCCCTCGGTCAGCGCGATGTCGCCGATCGCGAACACCCGGTCCTGCCCCTTGACCCGCAGGTCCGGCCCGGTCAGCAGACGGCCCCCGTGGCCCTGCGGCAGGCCCCACTGGCTGCCCGCGGCCGCGTCGTCCGGGCCGTCCAGCCGGCCGGGCCGGACGGCCCGGCCACCCCGGCCGCCCAGGCCGTCAGGTCGCTGGGCAGCTGCTCGCCGCTGGCCAGGATGAGCCCGTCCGGGGTGATCTCCTTGATCTCGGCGTTCAGCCGCAGGTCCACCCCGCGGGCGATGAGCTGCTGCCGTGCGTAGTCGCGCAGCCGCGGCCGGAACGGGGCGAGCAGCGCTGGCGCCTGCTCGACCAGCCGGACGTGCACCCGGTCCCGGCGGATGTCCGGATATGACGCGGGCAGCGCCAGGTTGCGCAGGTCGGCCAGCGTGCCGGCCAGCTCCACCCCGGTCGCGCCGCCGCCCACGATGGTCACCGTCAGTTCCTGGTCCGCCGCACCCAGGCTAAGCTGCTCCAGCCCGGTCATCAGCCGTTCCCGCAGCGTGGTCGCGTCGTGCAGGGTGTACAGGCCGTGGCTGTAGGTGGCTGCGCCACTGATCCCGTAGAACGCGGCCGTTACCCCGGTGGCCAGGATCAGGTAGTCATAGTCCGCCTGCCCGCCGTCGGCGAACCAGGCCGTCTGGGCCGCGGTGTCGATCCGGGCCAGGTCCCCGTGCCGGAACCGGGCGCCGTGCTTGCGGGCGAAGCCGCGCAGCGGGTAGGCGACGTCGCTGGGCGCCAGCCCGGCCGTGGCCACCTGGTACAGCAGCGGCTGGAACGTGCTGTAGATATGCCGGTCGGCCAGGGTCACCGCGAACCCGCTCCGGGCCAGCGCGCTGACCGCGGAAAGCCCGCCGAAGCCCGCCCCGACGACCAGCACCCGTGGTTTTTTGTCAGCTGCCGTCACGTCAACATGGCTACCCACGCCCGGCCGGTAACGCACGCAATTTCCGCGAACCGGTCGAACCGGACCCGGTGGCGGCTGAAACTTTCCTTGGGCCGAGCCGCGGGCCAGCGCGCTGACCTGGGTGGATGCCCGCGGCCTGGGCCGCCCCGGTGCCCGGTGCGCGGCGCCGGGTTAGCGTGACCGCACTGGGCAGCGGACCCCCACCGAAAGGGGCAGGCAGATGGCGCTGGCGATCCGTCCCGGCCGGGCACGTCTCGGCGCGGCCGGCCTGGCCGCCGCGCTGGCCGCGGCCGGCCTGCTGACCCTCGGCGCGGGGCACGCCCGCGCGGCCACCACGACGCTGTGCGGCGAGCAGACCGCGGCGGCCGGCGGCAGCTACATCGTGCAGAACAACGAGTACGACTCCAGCGCGTCGGAATGCGTCAGCACCGACGGCAACGCCGACTTCACCGTGGCCAACTCGGCGATCAGCAACGCGACGGACGGCTCGCCGGGCGCCTACCCGTCCATCTACCAGGGTTGCCACTGGGGCAACTGCAGCGCGGGCGGGCTGAGCTCGGCGCCCATCCAGGTATCCGCGCTGACCGCGGGCAAGGTCACCACGAGCTGGAGCACCACGCAGACCGGCAGCGGCGCCTACGATGTGGCCTACGACATCTGGTACAACCAGACGCCGACCACCACCGGCCAGCCGGACGGCACCGAGATGATGGTCTGGCTGAGCCACAACGGCAGCGTGCAGCCGTTCGGTTCCGAGGTGGCCAGCAACGTGAGCATCGGCGGCCACAGCTACGACATCTGGTATGGCACCCAGTCCGTCTGGGACACGGTCACCTACGAGATGACCAGCGGCGCCACCTCAGTGAGCGGCCTGGACATCGGCACCCTGACCCAGGACATGGTGAGCCGCGGCTACACCAAGTCGAGCTGGTACCTGATGGACGTGGAGGCCGGGTTCGAGCTCTGGCAGGGCGGCGCCGGCCTGGCCACCAACTCGTTCGCGGTGAACATCGCCGGCGGCGCCAGCTCGTCGCCGACGCCGACCAGCCCGGCCTCACCCAGCCCGTCCCCGACGCCGAGCCCGTCCCCGTCGGCCACCAGCACCGGGCCGGCGCTGCTCGGCGGCCTACTCGGTGGTCAGCAGCTGGCCGGGCGGGTTCCAGGGCCAGGTCGTGGTGCGCAATACGGGCTCGGCGGCGCTGTCTGGCTGGAGCCTGGCCTGGACCTTCCCGGGCGATCAGCGGATCACCAACCTGTGGAACGGCAGCTACACGCAGACCGCGGCCACGGTGGCGGTGACCAGCGCCTCCTACGACAGCAGCATCCCGGTCGGCGGCACGGCCACGGTCGGCTTCACCGCGAGCTACACCGGGAGCAACAGCGCGCCCGCCAGCGTCTCGTGCACCTGACCCGCTGGTTCGGCCAAAGCCGTCAGTGTCTGTACTGAGCCGGGCCTGATTCGGGTATTTTTCCGGCGGGGGAAAGTCTGTAGCCAATGGGGCGTGAGTTACCGCACGCCCCCTATGTGGCATTTGGGAAGGGCTCGCGGATGGGAACGAGGCGCAGCAGCCTCCGATTGGCGTGCGCTACGGCCGTCCTGGCGCTGGCCGCGGCCGGGCTGGCCGCATGCACCTCGTCCGGCGTCCGGAAGCCCCCCGGGCGGCCGGAGACGACGGCGCTGCACGGCGAGGTCGTCCCGGGCGGCCCGGACGGCCGCTACGTGGTCCCGGCCGGGATCCACAAGATCAAGCACGTGATCATCATCATGCAGGAGAACCGCTCGTTCGACAGCTACTTCGGCACCTACCCGGGGGCGGACGGCATCCCGATGCGCAACGGGGTGCCCACGGTCTGCGTGCCCAACCCGGCAGGCGGCTGTACCCGCCCCTACCACGACCTGGCCGACGTCAACGGCGGCGGGCCGCACGCCGAGGTCAACGCGGTGGCCGACGTGAACGGCGGCCAGATGAACGGGTTCATCCGGCAGCGCGCGCTGGCCCGGAAAAGCTGTCACGTGCTGGGCGACCCGGCCTGCGCCGGGACCAAGACTCCCGACGTGATGGGCTACCACACCGCCGCGGAGATCCCGAACTACTGGACCTACGCCAAGGACTTCGTGCTCGACGACCACATGTTCGAGCCGGTCAAGTCGTGGTCGCTGCCGGACCACCTGTACATGGTCTCGGCCTGGTCGGCCAAGTGCAAAAACCGCTCGCCGATGAGCTGCGTGACCGACATCGTCGGCCCGTACGGGGTGAGCAAGTTCCAGAAGGCGGTGGACCAGGAACTGCGCACCGGTAAGACGGACATCGACTTCGCCTGGACGGACATCACCTGGCTGCTCTACGCGCACCATGTGAGCTGGAACTATTTCGTGCAGGCCGGCATCCAGCCGGACTGCGACAACGACGCGGCCGAGACCTGCGACGCGGTCAAGCAGAACGTCGAGACGCCGGGCATCTGGGACCCGCTGCCGCTGTTCGGCGACGTCAAGTCCGACAATCAGCTGCACAACATCCGCACCCTCGGGTCCTACTTCCACAAGGCCAAGACCGGGACGCTCCCGGCGGTCAGCTGGATCGTCCCGTCCGGCGCGGACAGCGACCACCCGCCGGCCAGCGTGCACTGGGGCCAGGCCTACGTCACCGCCCTGATCAACGCGGCGATGAAGAGCCCGGACTGGAACTCCACCGCGATCTTCCTGTCCTGGGATGACTGGGGCGGTTTCTACGACCACGTGGTGCCCCCGGCGGTGGACCAGCAGGGCTACGGGCTGCGCGTGCCCGGCCTGGTCATCTCGCCGTACGCGCGGCAGGGCTACATCGACCACCAGACGCTGAGCAGCGACGCCTACCTGAAGTTCATCGAGGACGACTTCCTCGGCGGCGCCCGGCTCAACCCGAAGACCGACGGCCGGCCGGACCGGCGGCCGGACGTCCGCGAGGACGAGCCGATCCTGGGCAACCTGGCCCAGGACTTCAACTTCAGCCAGGCGCCGCGCCCGCCGGTGCTGCTGGCCACCAACCCGCCCACCGACTCGCCCACCATCCCGGCCTACTTCGTCACCCATCCGGCCTGCGTCGGCTGCACCGCGGTGCTGAACGGCCTGCCCGGCACGGCCGGCCCGCAGGTGGCCCGGTTCACGGCGGCGGACAAGAAGAAGAAGCGGGACCGGCGGCCCTAGGTCAGCGCCCGGGACTGACCTCCCGCAGCCGGCCGCGGAGGAAAGCGCGCTCGGCCGCGTTCCCGGCTCGGTCCAGCGCCTCCTGGTAGGCGGCGGCCGCCGCGGCGGTCTGGCCAAGCTGCCGGAGCAGGTGGCCGCGGATAGCGTGGAACAGGTAGTAGCTGGCCAGGTCCAGCTCGTTGACCAGGGCCAGCGCGGCGGCCGGGCCGTCCACCTCGGCCACTGCGACCGCCCGGTGCAGCGCGACCACCGGGCTGGGGGCCACCGTCAGCAACTGGTCGTACAGCGCGACGATCTGGGCCCAGTCGGTGGCCGCCGCGCCCGGCGCGTCGCTGTGCACCGCGTTGATGGCCGCCTGGATCTGGTACGGGCCGGGCTGGCCGCGGCGCAGGCACTGCCGGACCAGGGCCTGGCCCTCGGCAACGAGCTGCCCGTCCCATCGGCTGCGGTCCTGGTCGGCCAGCAGCACCAGGTCACCGTCCGGTGTGGTGCGGGCGGCGCGCCGTGACTGCGCCAGCAGCATGAGCGCGAGCAGCCCGGTCACCTCAGGCTCGTCCGGCATCAGCTGGGCCAGCAGCCGGCCGAGCCGGATCGCCTCCGTGCACAGGCCGGCCCGGATCGAGCTGGTCACCGGTGCTGGCCGCGTAACCCTCGCTGAAGATCAGGTACACCACGGCCAGCACGGCGCCGAGCCGGCCCGGGAGCTCGGCCTCGCTGGGCACCCGGAACGGGATCCGCGCATCGCGGATTTTGCCCTTGGCCCGGACCAGCCGCTGCGCCATGGTCGGCTCCGGCACCAGGAACGCGTGCGAGA
Organism: uncultured Actinomycetes bacterium; assembly: GCA_963814645.1. Lineage (GTDB taxonomy): Bacteria > Actinomycetota > Actinomycetes > Streptosporangiales > Streptosporangiaceae > RYN-230. The sequence continues at coordinate 878,749 of CAWFDX010000004.1, forward strand.
TCTCCGCCGTGCTCAGCCCGCCGAGCAGCCGCAGCGTCAGCGCGACCTGCGCGGCGGTGCCCAGCGCGGGGTGGCAGCAGGTGAAGATCAGCCGCAGCCGGTCGTCCGGCACGGGTTCCTCCTCCCCGGTCACGTCATCAGCCGGGGCGGGCCGGTCTGAGCTAACCCGGTCTGAGCTAACCCGGTCTGAGCTAACCCGGTCTGAGCTAACCCGGTCTGAGCTAACCCGGTCTGAGCTAACACCGTGCAACCGCGCCGCCTCGGCCTGCCTGCCGTCCCGGGACGCCTCCCGGCGCAGCCGGTCGATGGCCCGGTTGCGGGCGGTGGTGATGATCCAGCCGGCCGGGCTGGGCGGGATGCCCGCGCCCGGCCAGCGCCGCACCGCCTCGGTGAACGCGTCCTGGACCGCGTCTTCGGCCAGGTCGATGTCGCCGAACGCACGGACCAGGACGGACACCGCGCGGCCGTACTCGGCGCGGAACACGCGCTCGATGTCGGTGCCCTGGACGGTCACGGCTCCGGTCAGTCCGCGTCTACCGCTGGGCGGACCTCGATGGGCAGCGTGGTCGCGGCGGCCAGCTTGCGCGCCCAGTCCAGCGCGGCGTCCAGGTCCGGGGCGGAGATGATGGTGAATCCGCCGAGGTGTTCCTTGCCCTCGGTGAACGGGCCGTCGGTGATGACCGGCCCGCCATCGCGATCCCGGACCACGGTGGCCGTGCTGGCCGGGTGCAGCCGGCCGGTGAAGACCCAGGCGCCGGCCGCCCTGAGCTCCTTGTCCCAGGCCCGGACGTTTTCCATGATTGGGTCCAGCACCTCGGGCGGCGGCGGGTTCCCGTCGGGCTGATAGATGCTGAGCAGGTACTGCGGCATCGTGGTGCCTCCTTCGCTAGCTGGTATCTCACCAGCTATACGATCGGCGGCCCGGGGTTTCGACACCCGGTTCGACGGCAGACTGGCATATGATCATCAGTGCTGACCGGGGTGTCGGCACCAGCACGATTCAGTAAATCTGGCGTGGGTAGCTCAGCTGCCGCCCTAGGCTGAATATAGGCGTGCGAGCACGGCGTAGCCGCCTAGGCCCGCCCATGGAGGTATCGCCCAGGTGACACAGGTGTCCGTGGACCCGGCTGATCAGCCGGGAGCGGTCCGGCAGGCTGACCGGGCCCGGACACCTCTTCCTTTCGAGCAGCACCCGCCCGGCCCGGTCGAGCGGTTCATGAGCGCGCTGATCCGCAAGCTGTCCCGGAGCGGGCTGTCCAACCCCAAGGTGGCCGTCTCGCTGTCCGGCGCCGGCCTGCTGCTTGGCATGCTGCTGGGGGCGACCTCACCGAACGCCGAGACGGTGGGCGTCCGGCTGCCGCTGTCGGTGCTGCCGTCGCTGGAGCACCAGGTCGTGCTGGCCAGCGTGATGCTGTACACCGCGGCCATCCTGGCCTGCCTGGGGCTGGCCGGCATGCTGTGGGCGCACAGCCAGGGCTGGCGGCCCAACCCACGGATCCTGGTGCTGGCCAGCAGCGTCATCGTGGCCATCATGGCCTGCCTGACCCCGGTCGGCTCGTCCGACGTGGCCAGCTACGCGGCGTACGGCCGGATCACCGCGCAGGGCGGCAACCCGTACCTCACCAACCCGCTGGCCTGGCTGGGCGCGCACTCGCCGTACACGCTGGCCGTCGGCGACATGTGGAAGTCGCAGTCGTCGGTGTACGGCCCGTTCGCCACGGCGGTCCAGGGGTTCGCCGCCACCATCGGCCGGGCCGACGTGGCCACCACCGTCTGGGTGCTGATGATCCTCAACGGGATCGTCTTCATCGGCGTCGGCCTGCTGCTGCTCAAGACGTCGGACGACCCGGTGCGGGCCACCCTGTTCTGGACGGCCAACCCGGTGCTGATCCTGGAACTGGTCAGCGGCGGTCACCTGGACACGTTCGTGGCGGCCGCGGCGATCGGTGCCATCCAGGTCGCCCGCCGGGTGCCCAAGGTGTGGGGCGACGTGCTGGTCGGCGTGCTGATCGGGCTGGCCTGCGGGGTGAAGATCTACGCGGTGCTGATCGCGCTCGGCCTGGCCTGGCCGCTGATCCTGCGCCGCGAGTGGCTGCGCACCGCCCGGATCGCCGCGATCGCGCTGGCCACGCTGGCCCTGCAGTACAGCTACTACGGGTTCAGCGCGCTGAAGCCGCTGTTCGGCGGGCTGCAGCTGGTCACGCTGCCGTCGCCGTGGCGGCTCTTCGAGCTGTCCGGCCAGGCGCTCGGAGTTCCGCAGAGCACGATGGCAACCATCATCAGCTGCCTGTGGCCGATCGCCCTGCTCGTCGTGGCCTGGCTGATCTACCAGCGGATCTCCGCGGACCAGCCGCGCGAGGTGGTGGCCCCGTTCGCGCTGACCTACGCCTGGATCCTGGTCGCCCCCTGGGTGTTCGCCTGGTACACCGCGGTGGCCTGGGCCGCGCTGACCCAGGTGCCGCGGAACCGGATGACCCGCTGGCTGACCATCGTCACGGTCCTCCTCGCGCTCTGCTTGTCCAGCGGCGGACAGGCCGCGCCGGGGCGATGAGGCAGGTCACTACCCCGGTCACGGAGAGCGGTCCCGGCGCGGCCGGGCAGGCCCGGCCGGGTCGTGCCGCGCGCTGGCAGGCGGCCGCGGCCGGGCTGCGCCGGCACTGGCTGGCCGCCGCGCTGCTGCTGGCCGGCCTGGTGCTCCGGGTGCTGGTCCAGCTCGCCTACCGGCCCGCGCTGTTCTACATCGACTCGGCCCGGTACCTGTACAACGCGGGCGGGATGGACCCGGTCGGGTACAAGGGGCCGCTGCGGGCCATCCTGTTCCTGGCCAACTTCGACGCGGTAGCCGCCGTCCAGCATCTGCTCGGGCTGGGCATGGCGGTGCTGCTCTACCTGGTGCTGCTGCGCCGCGGCGTGCCCAGATGGCTGGCCGCGCTGGCCATCGCGCCGGTGCTGCTGGACGCCTACCAGCTACAGATCGAACAGATGGTCATGCCGGACGTCTGGTTCGAGGCGCTGATCGTGGCCGGGCTGGCCATCCTGCTCTGGCCGCGCGGCCGGGCCTGGCTGGTGGCGGGTGCTCGCGGCCGGCGTGGTGCTGGGCAGCGCGGCCACCGTGGCCCAGGTGGCCGAGGCGCTGCTGGTGCCGGCCGTCATCTACCTGCTGGTGGCCGGCGGGAGCTGGCGGCGTGGCGGGTGGCGGCCGGGGCTGGGCAAGCCGGCCGCGATGTGCGCCGCGTTCGCCGCCCCCATCCTGCTCTACTGCACCGTGTCCTACCTGCTCAGCGGCGCTTTCTCCCTGTCGCACACCGGGGTCACGTCGTTCTACGGCCGGGCCGCGGCGGCGGCGGACTGCCAGACGCTGCGGCTGCCCGCGGACGAACGCGGCATGTGCCCGAGCCCGGCCCAGCAGGCCCAGGGGCCAGACTGGCTGGAGTACGCACCGGCCTCGCCGATCCGGCCGTACTACCGGAACCTGCCGCGAGAGCGGGTGGACAACCTCATCACCGACTTCAACCACCGGGTGCTGCACCAGCAGCCGGAGCGGCTGCTCGGCGCGTACGCGCGCGACCTGGTCAAGCCGTTCGCGCTGACCCGGGACGGCGCGCTGGGCGACACACCGATCTCCCGGTGGCAGTTCCAGCTCAGCTTCCCGTACAACCCGCCGCACGAGTCGGCGGCGTTCGTGCACACCGCGGTCAGCCGGTTCGGCGGCGGCGACCCGGCCGTGTGGCGGCCGGTCGCCACGTTCCTGCGCGGCTACCAGCTGCACGGCGGGTACACGCCCGGGCCGCTGCTGGCCCTGTGCGTGCTGGCCGGGCTGGCCGGCTCGGTGGCCCTGCTGCGCCGCCGCGGTGATCCGGACAGCCGGCTGGCCAGCCAGGCCTGCCTGCTGTTCTTCCTGTCCGGAGTGGCCGTGCTGCTGGTCTCCAACCTGTTCGAGTTCTCCTGGCGGTACCAGCTGCCCGCGCTGGTCACGCTGGTGCCGGCCGGCGCGCTCGGGATCAGCGTGCTGGTCCGGCTGCGGCCAGCGCGGCCTGCTCCTGCTCAGGAGTGAAGCCGCCGTCGAGCGGCGGCTCGCCACGCTCGCGGTCCCAGGCCGCCGCGTCGGCCACGGTGACGTCGAGCGGGGTGGCGGGCATGCCCGCGGCCCGGGCCTTGGCCGGGCTGCGCCGCTGTCCCGGCCAGTTGTCCCGGACCAGCGGGAAGAATCCGGTGAAGGTGTCGGCCGGCACCGGGACGATCTCGACCTGGGTGCCGGCCACCCGGGCGCAGGTCTGGATGAGCCCGCCCAGCGTGACCGGCTCGGCCGGGCCGACCGCGTGGAACGCGCCCGGGCGGTCGTCGGCGATCAGCGCCGTGACCAGGCGGGCCAGGTCACGCGAGTCGATGATCTGGACCGGCTGGGCCGGGTCGGTGGGCACCGCCACCGGGCCGCCGCGGGCCGCCCGGCGCACCCAGTAGGTCAGCCCCTCCTGCCAGTCGTGCGGCCCGGCCACCTTGCCCGGCCGGACGATCGTGGCCCGCTCGCCGTACCGGGCCAGCACGTCGTCCTCGCAGGCCACCTTCAGCCGGCCGTAGTTGTCCCCGGCCAGCCGCTCGGTGTCGCGGAGCGGAACACGGCGCGGCGCGTTCTCGGTCGGGTCCGCGTTGTGCTCGGTCTTCAGGTACACCGCGTGGCTGGAGATGAACAGGTACCGCCCGGCCCGGCCGCCCAGCGCGTCCATCGCCTGGCCGACGTGCCGCGGCACGTAGCCACTGACGTCCACCACCGCGTCCCAGCGGCCATCAGCCAGCGCCGTGTAGTCGCCGGTGTCCCGGTCGCCGGTCAGCCGGGGCACGCCGGGAAACAGCTGAGTCCCGGTCTGCCCGCGGCCGAACAGCGTCACGTCGAACCCACTACGCAATGCGTCTTCTACGATGGCCCGGCCGACGAACGCTGTCCCACCCAGCACTAGGATCCGCACGACGACCGACCCTACCGCCGTTTAATCGCCGCTCAAGGCTGGCCGGTAATCGTGGTTCAGGCTGAAGCTTTGAAATGTGATATCACAATGATACGATGCTGATAGTTGATGAGCTGATCAGGGAGGCGGGCCATGGGTGAGCCAGCCATCGTGGTGCGCGGGCTGCGCAAGAGTTTCGGGACCAAGGAGGCGGTGGCCGGGATCGATCTGGACATCGCGGCTGGTTCCTTCGCCGGCCTGGTCGGGCCGAACGGGGCGGGCAAGACCACGTCCCTGTCGATGATGACCGGGCTGCTCCGGCCGGACGCCGGCCAGATCGTCGTGGACGGGAAGGATGTCTGGGCCGACCCGCCGGCCGCCAAGGCCATCATGGGCGTGGTACCGGCCGAGGCCCAGCTGTTCGAGCGGCTGAGCGGGGCTGAGCTGCTGGAATACGCGGGCCGGCTGCGCGGCATGCCGGCCGCCGAGGCCCGGTCCCGGGCCACCCAGCTGCTGGACGTGCTGGACCTGGCCGAGGACGCCAGGCGGCTGGTGGCCGACTACTCCACCGGGATGCGGAAGAAGGCCATGCTCGGCTGCGCGCTGATCCACAACCCGGCGGTGCTGTTCCTGGATGAGCCGCTGGAAGGGGTGGACCCGGTCTCGGCCGACGTGATCCGGCGGCTGCTGACCCGGTTCGTCGGCTCCGGCTCGACCGTGCTGTTCTCCAGCCACGTGATGGAACTGGTCGAGCAGGTCTGCGACCACGTGTCCATCATCGACCAGGGCCACATCGTGGCCACCGGGACGATCGACCAGGTGCGCGGGGGCAAGACGCTGCAGCAGGCGTTCATCGACCTGGTCGGCTCGCGGGCCACCGGTGAGGAGGGACTGACATGGCTCGGCTCCTCGTCCAGCTGAAGCTGAAGCTGCTGACCAACGCGCTGCGCGCGTCCCGGCGGGCCAGGATCTCGTTCATCATCAGCACGATCTTCGCGGTGCTGGTCGCGTTCGGCACGTTCACCGTGCTGGCCCTGCTGCGCGGGTCGGCCGCGCCGGTCACCCAGACCGCCGCCGTGTTCACCGTGTTCGCGTTCGGCTGGCTGATCCTGCCGCTGCTCGTGTTCGGCCTGGACGGCACGCTGGACCCGGCCACGCTGGCGCTGTATCCGCTGCGCACCCGGCCGCTCGCGGTCGGCCTGCTGGCCGCCTCGGCCACCGGCGCCTGGCCGGTGGCCAACGTGATCGGCCTGCTCGGCGTCACGGTCGGACTGGCCCGCGGCCCGCTCGGCCTGCTCGTCGCGGTCGTGGCGGTGCTGCTCCAGGTACTGTTCTGCATCGTGCTGGCCCGGTTGGTCACGACCGGCCTGGCCGGCCTGCTGAGGTCACGGCGCGGCAAGGACTTCGCCGCGTTCCTGATCATCCCGATCTTCGCCTTGTATGAGACGTTCGCCCAGGTGGTGCCCAGGCTGGCCGCCGAAGGCAAGATCACCACGCGGGCGTTCGAGGGGATCGACCGGTGGCTGCGCTGGCTGCCGCCCGGGCTGGCCGCGCACGCCATCCAGGACGCCTCGGACGGGCACCCCGGCACCGCGCTGCTGCGGCTCGGGCTGCTGGCCGCCGTCATCCTCGTGCTCGGCGCACTGTGGATCCGGTCCCTGAGCCGCTCCCTCGTCACCGTGGACACCAGCACGCAGTCGTCCAAGGTGCGCAGTGCCGGGCTGCCGTTCGGCCGGTTCGGCATCGGCGGCACGGTGGCCGCCCGGTTCCTGCTCTACCAGCGCCGCGAGCCGGGCGCGATCGTCCGCTGGTGCATCATCGGCGTGGTCATGCTGGCCGCGTCGGTCAGCACAATCCGGGAGCCGACCTACCACGTCGGGCTGATCATTAGCGCGGTGCTGGCCGGCATCATGCTGAGCGTGTTCCAGGCCAACACGATCGGCCTGACCGGGCCCGCGTTCGGCCTGGAAGCCAGCTCGCTGACTGGGGTGCGCGCGCTGCGCGCTTATTTCACCGGGCACAGCGTCGCGCTGGCCGTCATCGCGGTGCCGCTGTCTCTGGTGCTGTCCACCGGCCTGGCCGCATTCGCCGGCCATCCGGGGGACTGGTTCTGGGGCGTGGCCATCGATCTGTGTGCCATCGGCGCGGCGCTGGGCCTGAGCAGCGTGCTGAGCGCGACCACCGCCTACCCGGTGCAGAAGCGGGTGGGCAGCCCGGTGCCGAACGCGGCCGACGGGTACGGCAGCCAGGCATTCGCCGGCGGGATGGGCAGCCTGTTCGGCGTGCTGCTGATCTGCGTGCCGGTGATCCTGGCCCTGATCTTCACGCACGGACTGGCCGATGCGGTCCGCATCCCGCTGCTGGTGGTGTGCCCCGCCGCCTACGGCGCCGGGGTGGCCTGGGCCGGCTGCTACCTAGCGGCGGTGGCATCCGTGCGCAGGATCCCGGAACTCTGCCAGGACGCCCTCCGTAGCAAGCTGTAGCCGCGCATCGGGGGCCCCCGGGCCCGGCAGCCCCTGGTTGCCGGGCCCGGGGCCAATGTTTATCGGCTGCCTTATCGACCCGTCCAGTCACACCTGTCACAGCAGGCGCAATAGTGTAGAGCGTGGCATAACTCACTCGAATTTTGTCCGCCGATCCGGCTAATGAGCGCATCTGCGCAGCTCAGGGCCGAAAAACTTGTCAATTTTGGCCAGCCTAAAACAGCCGCGCGCCGACCGTAACCGGCCACCGGAGTTTGGCGTTCGGTAAAAAATGTGGTTACGGTGGGCGACGCACCATCAGCCGCTTACCGAATGGAGCCCGCATGATTACGGGGGGTAACCACACACTTATTGCTGAGTAGATCGAGGCGGCCCCGACCAAGCGTGATTGAAGCACGCGGCCGGGGCCTTTGCATGGCAACGAACCTCGGAGGTAACAAGCCATGTCGTTTTTCAGTATCGCAGGTGCTGGCGCCGCTAAGACCCTCATGGCGGTCACGGTTTCGCTGCATCCCGGGGCTGCTCACCAGGGCACCCACCACGCCACCGTGCGGGCGGGCGACTCCCTCAGCTCCATCGCCCAGCGCGAGCTGGGCAAGGCGGCCGACTGGCCGGCGCTGTGGTGGGTCAACCGGCACACGGTGCACAACCCGTCGCTGATCCAGGCCGGGCAGAAGCTCGTCGTGCCGAACTCGCCCAAGGTCAAGCCGTGGCTCATGCGGGCCGCGCTGGACGCCGTCCCGGCCCCGGCCGCGGCCCCGGCGCCGGTGCAGGCCGCCCCGGTGGCCTCGTCGGCCCCGGCTGCGGCGCCGGCCCCGGTTGCTCAGGCCAGCAACGCGTCCTACAGCGGCGCGTCGGGCAGTTTCCAGAGCTGCGTGATCCAGGCGGAGAGCGGCGGGGACGCGGGGGCGGTCAACGCCTCCAGCGGCGCGGGCGGCCTGTACGGCTTCCTGCCGTCCACCTGGCAGGCGCTCGGCTACTCCGGGCTGCCGGAGAACGCGTCGGTCGCCGAGCAGAACGCGGCCTTCCAGAAGGAGTACGCCCAGTCGGGCACGTCGGCCTGGTCTGCCTACGACGGCTGCTGAGTCAGCTCAGCTGACCAGAGGAGCCCCGGGCCTGACTGGCCCGGGGCTCCTCGCCTTTTCCGGGCGCGCAATGTGAACTGCCTCACACCTCCAATCCCTCCTGGCGCCGCGGCCGTACTGAGTTCCGGCATGCAAATGACGCAGGGCGGCATGCACCCATGAGGGTCGTGACCGTCCGGGACAGGAGATGGTGAAGATGGGTAAGTCGTTCCTGGCACGAGTGCCGGCGCCGGTCAAGCTGGGGGTTCCAGTGGCGGCCGGGCTGCTGGCCGCGGCGTGCAGCAGCGCGGCCGGGACGTCGGGTAGCTCCGCGCCGGCCAGCAGCGGGACCTCGGGCGGGTCGGCCACCGGAACGGTGATCGAAACTCATGCCGGCTCGGGCGGGACGTTCCTGACCGAGGGCGGGCGCACGGTGTACCTGTGGGTCAAGGACGGCATGAACAAGACCACCTGCACCGGCGCCTGCGCCAGTGCCTGGCCGCCGGTAATGGACCAGGGCAAGCTGACCGCCTCGGGCGGCGCGAAAGCGGCCGACCTGGGCACGATCGCCCGGCCCGGCGGCGGCAAGCAGGTCACCTACAACGGGCACGCGCTGTACTTCTTCGCCGGCGATTCCGGCGCGGGCCAGACCAGTGGCCAGGGCAGCGACTCGTTCGGTGCTAAGTGGTGGCTGGTCGCCCCGACCGGGACGCAGATCACCGCGGCGGACACGGCGTCCAGTTCCTCTTCGTCGGGTGCTGGCTCTTCGGCCGGCGGTTCTGCGGCGAGTGGCTCCAGCTCCGGCGGTAGCTGGGGCTGAGCGTTGTCATGACCACCTTCCTGGCCCGGATCACAAGCACGGGCGCTGACCGGCCGCCGGAGCTATCCAGGCGGCCGGTCAGCGGGTGGGCCTTCACCGGCCTGGCCGTCGTGTCGTTCGGCGGGCCGCTGGCCCTGGCCGCCCTGATCGCGCCAGCCATCGTGGGCGACGCGAGCGCGTCGGCCGGGCTGGCCTGCCGCGGCGAGCTGGCCCGCCCGTCCCGCACCATCCGCCGCGGCCTGACCGCCGCCTGGCTGGCGACTGCCGCGGTCGTCGTGCTCGCGGTCGCGCCGCTGGCCGCTGCCCCCGGGCTGACCGGGGCCGCCATCCCCGGGATGACGGCCGCGGAACTGTTCGCCGGGCACGGCTTCGCGGTCGCGATAGGCGTCGGGGTGGCGGTGAGCATCGCCGGGGTGATGCTGGCCGAGTACCTCGCGGGCTGACCGTGATCGCCTCGGGGTTCGCCCTCTACGGCTTGTGGCTCACCTTCCACCAATCCGCTACCTGACCTGTTAAGGAGCAACACAATGAACGTCGATCAGACCAGCACCCTGGCCCCGGCCGATGAGGCCGGCCAGCCGGCCAGCCCGCTGCGCCGGACCGTCCAGCGGCTTGCCCGCGGCCCGGCCACGCTGCACTCACCGGCCGCCCGGTGGGTGATCACCGCGCTGGCGGTCGTGGGCGCCGGGCTGACGGTGTGGTCGGGCGTGATCCACCTGCAGCTGTGGTCCCAGGGCTACCGGGACATCTCGGTGATCGGGCCGCTGTTCCTGGTCCAGGGCATCGCGAGCATCGTGCTGGCGCTGGCCCTGGTCGTGTTCCGGCGGGTGTTCCTGCTGGCCGCTGGGGCGGCCCTGATGGCCGGCACCGGCGTCGGGCTGCTGCTCAGCGCCACGGTTGGGCTGTTCGGCTACCAGGAGAGCCTGGCCATCACCGACGCCCAGACATCACTGATGGTGGAGTTCATCGGGGCTGCTGTGCTCGCTGGGGCGGCTGTTGTGCTGGCCGCCGCCCGGCCGCGGGCCGGGCTCGCCCGCCGTTAGCTGGCCGGGCCGCCGTGCGGCCCACCCCGCCAGGACCCGGAGTAGTAATCAGCCGCTCCGGGTCCAATCCTTTTCCAGCCGCCATCCGTATGTACTGTGTGCGGATAGGGACCTCGGCCGATCAGCTACCTGATGAGACGCTACTGGCGGGCTTGGGCGCCGGCGACGCCGAGCTATCGCTCGCCTTCGTACGGCGCTTCCAGCGGATAGTGTTCGGCGTCGCGATGACAGTGCTTGGCGATACTACGACCGCCGAAGACGTGGCCCAGCAGGCTTTCGAGCAGGCCTGGCGGCACGCCCAGGTGTTCGACTCGCGGCGCGGGTCAGTGCGCACCTGGCTCACCACGATCACGCATAACCTGGCCGTGGACGCGGTCCGGGTGCGCACGTCCACACCGGTGGATCCGGACGACCTGCCCGCTATCCTCACCGCAGTGACCGACACGCCGGAGCGGCTGGCCGTCGCCCACGCCAACGCCGCCGAGTTGCGGCGCGCGCTCGGCCGGCTGCCCGAGGCGCAGGCCCGGGCGGTGGCGATGGCTGGCATCTACGGCATGACGGCACGGCAGATCGCCGGCGCGGAGGACGTCCCGCTGGGCACGGCCAAGACCCGGATCAGAGACGGGATGCAGAAACTGAAAGCCGCCTACCTACCGGAGGAGGCCGGCAATGAGTGAGCTGAACGAGATGAACTGCCGCGAATTCTCCGACGTGGCCGCCGAACTGGCGCTCGGGGTGCTGACCGGGCGGGAGCGCGCGGCGGCGATCGCGCACCTTGATCAGTGCGACGCCTGCCGGGAGAACGTCCGCCAGCTGACCATGACCAGCGAGGGACTGCTGGAACTGCTGCCGACCAGGGAGCCCCCGGCCGGGTTCGAGAGCCGGGTCATGGAGCGAATCGGCCTGGCCACGCCCGCGCCTGCACCGGTCTCTTCGCCGGGCCGGGTCGGCCGGCTGTTCCACCTGGGCCAGCGGCGCGGCCGCCAGGCGCCCGCTCCGGCCAGCCGTCAGCCGCGCCAGGCTGGCTGGACGCGGCGGTCGCTGGCCGCCGCGGCGGTCGCGGTGGCGGTCGTCGCGGGCGGCCTGGGTGGCTGGGGCCTGGCTGTCGGGACCTCGGCTCCGGCCAGCTCGACGCTGGCCTCCGCCACCCTGCAGTCGGTCAGCCACCAGACGGTGGGCAAGGTCTTCCTCTACCAGGGCAGCCCGCGCTGGCTGTACATGTCGGTGGACATGCCGTCCGGGGACGGCACCGTGCTCTGCCAGGTGGTGGGCCAGAACGGGCAGGTGACCACGGTCGGCTCGTTCCGGCTGGCCGACGGTCACGGCTACTGGGGCAGTCCCGCTACCGGAGCTTCCGGCCAGCTCACCGGCGCCCGCCTGGTCACCACCAACGGCACCGTGCTAGCGACCGCCAGCTTCCACAGCGACTGACCGAGCACCAGGAGTCCCTGGCCAGAGCTCAGCCGGGCAGATCCTCCGGGCGCTTCTTGGCGTGCTGGCCGTGCAGCAGGCCGGTGGACTGGCCGACCTCGATGAGGTACCCGTCCGGGTCCCGCAGGTAGCACCGGATCTCCGCGCCCCGGTCGATCGGTGGCGTGACGAACTCCGCCCCCTTCGCGCTCCATTCCTGGTAGCAGGCCTGGATGTCGGCTACCCGGAGGTTGATGAAGATCGACGTGGTGTCGCCGGGCGCATAGTCGGCCACCGTGATGCCCGGCTTGTCCGGGGTGGGCGGGCCGCCGGGATTCATGATGATCCACGAGTTGGACAGCTTGACGACGCACGGGTTCTCCTGGATGACGACGGTGCCGCCGAGGACGCGCGAGTAGAAGTCCCGGGACACGGCCACCTTGCGCACGGTAATGAACATCGAGACCAGGAGGCCTTCGGTGGGCGCGGGAAAGCCGGCCAGGTCGTCGCGGCTGGACGCGGGTTCAGTCATGGTTGCTCCACTCCGGTTGCGCTAGCGGGTCATGCATCAACCCTTCCCCACCGCGGCCGGCCCAGACAGCGGCCAGGGAGATCCACCCGGTCTCTAGCGCGGCATCGTGACCTCGTTAGATTGAGCCCCGTCCGGCCGGGCGGCGGAAAGGGGCGCGGAGACCATGACGATCCTCGTTGTCGGGGCGGGCGCCACCGGCGGCTATTTCGGGGCCCGGCTGGCCCAGGCCGGCCGGGACGTCACGTTCCTGGTCCGCCCGCACCGCGCCGGGCAACTGCGCGAGCGCGGGCTGCGGATCGTCGGGCCGGGGGCAGGTGCCGATGCGGGGCAGGTGGTGCGGCCGAATCTGGTCACGGTCGGCGAGCTGCCCGGGCCCGCGGACGTCGTGCTGCTGTCGGTCAAGGCGACCGCGCTGGACCAGGCCATCACCGACTTCGGGCCGGCCATCGGCCCGCAGACCATGGTCGTGCCGTTCCTGAACGGGCTGGCTCACCTGACCGTGCTCAACCAGCGGTTCGGCGAGCCTGCGGTCCTCGGCGGCGTGATCCTGATCGCCACCCAGCTCAACGGCGAAGGCGACATCGTCCAGCTCAGCCCGCCCGCCAGCCTGGTCATCGGGACGCAGGACGGGACCCGCACCACCCGGCTGCAGGCGGCTTTCGAGCTGCTCTCTGGGGCCGGGTTCGACGCCAGCATCAGCGACGAGATCATCGCGCGGATGTGGCAGAAGTGGGTGTTCGTCGCGACGATCGGCGCGCTGACCTGCCTGATGCGCGGCACCGTGGGGGAGATCGTGGCCGTTCCCGGCGGACGCGACCTGGGCCCGGCCATGCTGGCCGAGGCCAGCGCGGTCGCGGCCGCGGCCGGCTACCCGATACCCGCCGACGCGATCGAGAGCACGACGCGGATGATCACCCAGCCCGGGTCGCCGGTCAACTCGTCGCTGTCCCGGGACGTGGCCGAAGGGCGGCCCGCTGAGGTCGGGCAGGTGCTGGCCGACCTGGCCCGCCGCGGCGCCGGCCACGGAGTCAGCACCCCGCTGTTCGACCTGGCCACGATGCAGCTGCGGATCTACAACAACAGTCTCTACCGGCCACGCTGATCGCCCTCCTGCACCGTGGCCCCATATCGTGACCGGAGCACGATTGGGTCAACCTTAGGAAGTTATGCAGGTTTCGTGACGTAATGAGATCAGGTTTCCGGCTGTGCGGGCGCGCTCCTACGATCACCATGCCGGGGTTGCTGCTGATCGACGTCCAGGCTGGCTACCTGATCGACGTCGTGGCGGAACGCTCCGGCCATCCGTAGCGCCCGCTGGACAGCTACCCCGGGATGAAGATTCCCTGAAAGACATCCCAGGAGCTTAAGTGTCAAGCCGCTACCGAGGATTGAGGGAGGTTTTGCCGGTGGCCCCATGCGGTGGCCTCGTCGTAGATGGTGCGGGTCTTGAGGCATCCGTGCAGGATGCCGACGAGCCGGTTGGCGAGGCGTCTCAGCGCGTCGTTGTGCTCGATGCCGCGGGCGCGGAGCTCATCGTAGAGGGCGGGGGCGCCGGGCGAGGCGTTCAGGGACGCGAAGGCCTGGGCGTTGAGCGCGTTGACGAGCCGGTCGTTGTGGATGAAGCGGGCGGCGACGACCTTCTTCTTGCCCGACGCGCGGGTGAGCGGGCTGGTGGCGGCGTAGTTCCGGCGGGACTTGCCGTCGGCGTAGCGGTGCGGGTCGTCGCCGAACTCGCCGAGCACCCGGGCGCCGAGGATGGCGCCGATGCCGGGCTGGGACCGGTAGATCTCAGCGTCCGGGTGCCGGCCAAAATCCGCCTCCACCTGCCCCTGCAGGATCTTTACCTGCTCGTTCAGGGCGGCGATGACCGCGATCAGGGATCGCACGGTGACGGCGTAGGCGGCCGTGACCGCCGCGGGCTGGCCCAGCTGCTCGCCGCGCAGCGCCGCCAGGATCGCCGTCGCCCTGTCCGTGATGTTCCGGCGGCCGGCGCGCTTGAGGGCGGCGCTGACCTGCGCGCGGGTCAGCCTCGCGGCCCGGGCCGGCTCGGGCGCCTTCCCCAGCAGCTCCAGGGCGTCGGCAGCGTCCAGGTCCTCGAAGGCCTCCAGCGCGGCGGGGAAGTACTCCCGCAGCTGGTGGCGCAGCCGCTGCACCGCCCGGGTGCGCTCCCAGATCAGCGTCTTGTGCGTGCGGGCCAGCACCTTGATCCCCCCGGCCTCCGCGCTGTCGCCCGCCACGGCACGGAGCTGGTGCGAATCGGTCCGCACCATGTCCGCCAGCATGTGCGCGTCCCCGGCGTCGCTCTTGGCCCCAGACACACCGTGCCGCTCCCGGTACCTCGACGCCTGCAGCGGGTTCACCGCGAACACCGTGTACCCGGCCGCGGCCAGCGCCGCGACCCACGGGCCGCGGTCGGTCTCGATCCCGACCGCCACCTCCGCATCGTCCGCGTCCTGGCCCAGGTGCCGCCCGATCATCTCGTGCAGCCCGGCCATGCCGGCTACGCCCTCGGGCAGCCGCTTCCTCGCCAGGACCTTCCCGGCCTCGTTCATCACCTCCACGTCGTGATGGTCCTCAGCCCCAGTCATTGCCCACGAACAACCGCATCCGCTCTCCCGTCCAAGATGCCGAAAACCGGCAGCAGCCAGCGGGAGAACTATCAGCGACCTAATGAAACTGTGCTCACGCCAGCAGGCGGGCACGACATCCCAGCAGCGATCAATCCTCCCGGTCACCGGCAGGGGCACGGTCTTTCAGCAGGGCTCAAAGCCCGGGAAACACAAGTGCTCACCTGCCGGCGGCCACCACACCCCGAGTCTGCCGGACAGCAGGCTCGCTAACACTCATTAGGAGACAACGGCATGCGAGGGCATGCGCCCTGGACCTGGCTCGCGGACGGCACGACCAGATTGCGGGGCTTGCTCATGGCCGCCCGCACGCTCGCCCGCCAGCACTGGCTGTTCACCATCGTGTTCTGCGCGGGGCTGATGCTGCGGATCCTGACCCAGCTCGCCTACAGCCCGGCGCTCGTCTATATCGACACGTACCGGTACCTGAACGGCGACTCCAGCCTGGATCCTCTCGGTTACCTGGTCTTGCTGTGGCCGTTGCAGCGTGCCGGGGGACTGGCCACGGTCGCGGCGGTCCAGCACATCCTGGGCCTGGGCATGGCGGTGGCGCTCTATGCGGTCCTGCTCCGCCGGGGCATGTGGCGCTGGGCGGCCGCGCTCGCTGCCGCGCCAGTGCTGCTGGATGCCTATCAACTGCAGGCCGAGCAGACGATCATGCCGGATGTGCTGTTCGAGGCGCTTATCGTGGCGGCCCTCGCGCTGTTGCTGTGGCGCCGCATTCCGGCTGTCTGGCAGGTGGGCCTGGCTGGCCTGGCCCTGGGCGTAGGCGTTGACGTCCGGCAGGTCGGTATCGTCCTGGTTGTCCCCGTGCTGCTCTTCCTGCTGGCCCGCGGGATACGGTGGCGGCGGCTGGCCGAGAGCGCGTTGTTCACCGCCGGCTCCGTCATCCCGGTGCTGCTGTACATGCTGGTTCAGCTCGCGGTGACGGGACACTTCACGTTCACCGCGCGGAATTCGTATGTCTTCTACGGGCGCACCGCCGCGGCGGCCGACTGCACCACGCTCCGGCTGCCGCCGGACGAGCGAAGCCTCTGCCCATCACCGCAGGTCGTGGCCACCCTGGGCATCGATGGCCTGGTCGGCGATCCCAGCGGCCCGCTGCTCAGCTACCAGCCACCGCCGGGCATGACGCTCGAGGCCATGGCGGACCGTTTCGAGGACGCGGTCGTCACCCAGCAGCCGATGGCCGTGCTAAGCGCCATCCATGCCGACTTCATCAAGCTATTCGCGCTCACCCGGGACACCGCCCCCGGGGATCTGCCGATCAGCCGCTGGCAATTCCAGACCAGCTATCCCACCTACCCGCCCTTGATCACCTTGGGCTATGTCGCCTCGATCAAGCCGGGCGGCGGCCAGCCATCGGTTGTCCGGCCGCTGGCCGAAGCACTCCGCTATTACCAGTTGCATGGCGGGTACACGCCGGGGCCGCTGCTCGCGCTGGCCGCGCTGGCGGGCCTGGCTGGGTGCTGCCTGCTTGGCCGCCGCCGGGAGTACACGACCACGGCAACTGCCTGCCTGCTCACCACAGCCATGACCATCATCCTGCTGCTCGGCTCGGACGCGTACGAGTTTTCCTGGCGCTACCAGCTCCCGGCCCTGGTCCTGCTGCCGCCCGCAGGCATCCTTGGCGCCGCCACCATTGCCACCGCCCTGCGCCGTGCTGCCCCGAAGCGGGCAGCGGCACCGCCGCTGGACGACGTGGCCGCCGCCTCAGGCCGGGCCGCCTGACTTCGTGTCCGGTCTTACTGGCGGGCCATGGCGAGGCGCATGTCGGCTTCGCTGTCGGTGGTGAGGTCGCCGGACAGGTCGAGGGTGACGGTGTGCAGGGTTCCGGTGAACGGGAACGGTGCCCGGTAGTCGGGTGTGACCGGGGAGCCGGGGTTGGCCCCACAGGTCAGCCCGCCGGGGTGGATGGCGAGCGGTGTGGTGAGCGGGAATTCGCTCTGGCCGGCCAGCCGTCCGTCCACGTAGAGCTGGGCGCGGCCCGGGGCGCCTTTCCCGGTGGCAAGGTCAGGCTTTCCGGTCGGCTCGAACTCGAACCGCACCTGGTGCCGCCCGGCGGGCAGGGCATCGGGTGCGGACACGGTGTAGCGGGCGCGGTTGACGTAGTTGTGGGTGTAGTGCGGCCTGCCGTCCTTGACGTAGAACGACCAGCCGCCCATGCCGGAGCCCTGGCAGAGCAGGACGCCCTCAGCACCGCCGTCCGGGATGTCCACGTCGGCCGTGATGGCGTGCGGGCGGTTGAGTACCTTCGGCGCGGCGAAATAGGGCACGGACTGTGTCCGAGGCCGGTAGGTGTACTTGTCGCGTGGCCGGGCGATCTGCGGCCGCTCGGTCATCAGCCGCACGGCAGCGCTGCCGTCGATGGGCAGCACGTTGTACTTGCCGGCCTCGACGTACCACATGGCGATCATCTCGATCAGCTTGTCCCGGCGCTGCTCGGCGAGGTTGCGGTTCTCGGCGGGGTCCTCGGCGACGTGGTACAGCTCCCAGTGGTGCGCGTCCAGGTCGATGAGGTCCTCGGCGCTGATCGGCGCCCCGAAGCCCTTGCCCGCTTCGGCGAACGACGGGCCCGGCCACGGGCAGACCGCGCGCCACCCGTCATGGTCGATGGCGCGGTGGCCGAACATCTCGAAGTACTGGGTGTGGTGGCGGCTGGGCGTGGCCGGGTCGTCGAAGGTGTAGGCGAGGCTGACCCCATGGATCGGCGACTGAGTGACCCCGCGGATGGTGGCGGGCGGTTCCAGGCCGAGCGCGTCCAGGACCGTGGGCACCATGTCGATGATGTGCGCATACTGGGTGCGCACCTCGCCGTGCGCCGTGATGCCTGACGGCCAGTGCACCAGGAACGGATCGCAGGCGCCGCCGCGGTAGGTTTCCCGCTTCCACCGCCGGAATGGGGTGTCCCCGGCCCAGGTCCAGCCCCACGGGTAATGGTTGAACGTATTGGTGCCGCCCAGCTCATCGACCTTGGCCAGGCTTTCTTCCACCGGTTCCTGGGCGTTGTTGAAGAACTGCAGTTCGTTGGTGGTCCCGGTCGGGCCGCCTTCGGCGCTGGCGCCGTTGTCGGACACCACCATGATGAGCGTGTTGCCGAACTCGCCGGTCTCTTTCAGGAAATCGAGTACCCGGCCGATGTGGTGGTCGGTATGGGACAGGAATCCGGCGTAGACCTCCATCATGCGCGCGGCCAGCCTGCGGGCATCCGGGGGCAGCGAGTTCCAGTCCGGGACGTCCGGGTCGTGCCGGGACAGTTCCGCATCCGCGGGCATGATGCCCAGTTCCTTCTGCCGGGCGAATACCCGCTCCCGGTAGGCATCCCAGCCGTCGTCGAACTGCCCGGCGTACCGGTCGGCCCACTCCTTCGGCACGTGGTGCGGGGCATGCGTCGCACCCGTGCAGAAGTGCAGGTAGAACGGCTTTTCCGGGGCAACCTGCTTGGCGTCGACGATGAACTCGATCGCCTTATCCGCCAGGTCTGCGGTCAGGTGATAGCCGTCTTCCGGGGTGGCTGGCGGCTCGACCTGGTGGTTGTCGTAGACAAGATCGGGATACCACTGGCTGGTGTCACCGCCGAGGAACCCGTAGAACCGCTCGAACCCCCGTCCCAGCGGCCACCGGTCGAACGGCCCGGCCGGGGACTCGAACTCCGACGGCAGCAGGTGGTACTTGCCGACCATGTACGTGCTGTAGCCGTGGGCCAGCAGCATCTCCGACAGGAACCCGTTCTCAAACGGGATGTTCCCGTTGTAGCCCGGGTACCCGGTGGCGATCTCATTGATCGCCGCGGTGGCGTTGGCGTGATGGTTCCGGCCGGTGATGATGCACGACCGGGACGGCGAGCACAGTGCCGTGGTGTGCATGCTGGTGTAGAGCAGCCCGCCCGCAGCCAGCGCATCGAGGTTGGGCGTGGCGATCGGGCTGCCATAACAGCCCAGCTGCCCGTACCCGGTGTCGTCCAGCACGATGAACAGCACGTTCGGCGCACCCGCCCTGGCCCGCAGCGGCCGCGGCCACGCCGGGCTCGACTCATCAGTCGTCCGCCCGATCACACCCGGAAACGCAGTACCCGGCTCATACTCGGTCAGCCCCACCGCGAGCCCCCATCCCCGGTATAGGAAAACCCGCCAGCGCTATTAGTAAGCCAGCCGGGCTGATCTGCGATCACCCGGCGAGGGTGATCGGACGCAAGCACCTGCCGTCAAGTGGTTGCGCCATCCGGCACGGAGCGCAGCCGGACCAGATCTAGCAAAACGGGTGATGTTAAGAAGTGGTGAACCTCGTTACCGTTAGCTGGGCAGCCCAGGTAGTCAGCGGATGAGTATCGGCGATTTCCTGCTTCGCCGTCTTGAAGAGGCAGGAATCCGCCACCTCTTCGGTGTCCCCGGCGACTACAACCTCGAGCTGTTGCAGCAGTTCGAGGACAACAGCCAACTGAGCTGGGTTGGCACCTGTAGCGAGCTGAACGCGTCCTATGCGGCGGGGACGGGTATGCGCGGCTGAACGGCCTGGGCGCGCTCACGGTGACGAACGCCGTCGGCGCGATGGGCGCGATCAACGGGATCGCCGGCTCTTACGCCGACCATGTCCCGGGGCTTGTCTTGATCTGGAAGATGAAGTCTCTTACGGCTGGGAAGGCGAGGTCTGGGCGATCGCGGAAGATGGTGTGGCGAGCAGCGGGAAGACGCACCAGGTGGGTGGTCTCCGCAGGCAGGCGGCTGGCTAGCTCCTCGACTACGGGCAGCGGGCAGATCGGGTCGTCTTCACCAGCGAGGACCAGCACGGGACACCGGACGGCGCCGGTCACGCTCCAGGGGTCGAAGCCGCTGGCCCGCTGATTGGCATAGTGCAGGTTGACGTCCATGTTCTTGATCATGCGGGCCAGGAACTGGCGGGATTCCCCGGCCCAGCCGGGCGTGGCGCTGTACAGCGGGTAGCAGACCCGGTTGAACTCAGCTCGATAGTCCCCGGTCTCATCCGCGTAGGCGCGCCGCGCGACGTCGGCTGCCTCGGGGCCGCCGAGGCGGCCGAACGCCTCGATGACGCGCTGCTGGTCGCTGTGGCCCCCGGTGGTGTTGGCCAGGATGACCCCGCCGGGGTGATCGGGGAACAGCTCCGCGTAGGTGAGGGCGACGTCCCCGCCGAAGCTGCTGCCGAGCACCACCGGTTTGTCCAGCCCGAGCGCGTCGCACAGCCGCCGCAGGTCATCAGCCCAGGTCCGCAGATTCCAGAACTCGGCGCTGCTCCGATCGCTGCGGCCGTGGCCCCGCAGGTCGAAGTACAGCACCTGGAAATCCTCGGCCAGCGGCCCCAGTGCGGACTTCACCGTCATGTGATCCAGGCCGGGACCGCCGTGGACCGCCACCACGACCGGGCGCTCTGCGGTCGTGTCTTCCTGCGGGATGACCGACGGCCCGGATACGTCGAACCACAAGGACACATCGTCGAGGCTGATACGCATGCGACCTCCCATGACATCTGCGGGCCGGGCTCAGGGGTCCACGTTAATCTCAACGGCGAGCTTGCGGGCCGCTGCCGGGCGGTCCGCACAGCGAGGCCCCGGGCCGGGCGACCGGGCGGCTGATGATCTTGTAATCAGATGGACTGGCCGCTCCCCGGTGGGTGGCGGGGAACGGCCATTACCCCGAGAGCAGGGTCAGAGCCGGATAGTCGCTTCGATGGCCAGGCTTGAGACGTCAGAGCGAGTAGGTGGCCTCGATTACGAGCAAGTCGCCGGCCACGCTCTCCAGGCTGTATGCGAGAGCTGTAACTCCGGCTGGATGGCCCAGCTGAAAGGCGAGGTCCGGCCGCTCATCACGCCGATGATCAAGGGCGAGAACTGCACACTCGCCGTTGACGAGCAGATCACGGTCGCGACCTGGGCCGCCATGAAGGCCGCCGTATTCGAGTACGTATGGACCGATGCCCCGATCCTCACTGCCACGGACCGCGAGATCATCATGACGCAGAAAAGGCCACCTGCCAGGTTCAGGTCCGGCTAGCCGCTATCGAATCGAACGGAAACCCGCTCCAAGCGCGGGCAATCGGATACGAAGCCCGCGACGCCGGAGACAAAGCGCTCTCCCTGACTCTCGTTGTCGGCTGTCTCGTAGACCAGATCTTCGCTGAGCCAGGCACCAGCGCAAAAGGCCTCCGGATCAGCAGCACACCAAGCGTCAACTTCGTCAAATCTATCTGCCGGAGCAGACCGTGCACTGGCCGCCACTGCGGGCGCTGGACGACAACAGCCTGATCGCCTTTGCCAACCCCGTTGGGAACTTGGCCGATCCCTCCACGCGAGGCTGATCTCAAGCGCGGCGCGTGGGCCTACTACGTCCTCGGCCCCGACAGCTGCCAAACCTGGAACCAGCACTCGACATGCGCCGACACATTTGAATTATCGGCCCGGAAAATAGTCCCCGCTGGACTCTTATAGACGGTCTGCTCACTCCTACGGGTCTGAAGGTCGGCGAACGGCTGACAGCAGCGGTGACAGCAACGCCGACGAACACCGGCCGGTGCACACCTATCGACCCTGGCCCGGATCGATGGGCCGGGCCGACATGACCCCCTGCCAGCCAGTGCTGATAAGGAAGAGGTCGATGGCTCAAGTCCGCCCAGGCGGCATACCGTGAGGTCATGTTCTTCGAGCCCTTGCCAGCAGGAGAAGAGACAGTCGCCGCGGGATTGCCGGAACCCCCGCCGTGGTCGGGTCCGCCCGCGCTGGAAACCGGGGCGGTGCTGGCCGTTCAGCAGACAATGGCCAGCAGCGCGAACGTGGTGCTGCGGCTGCCCGTGATCCGGGCTTTCCGTCCTGGTTGCATGTTTGACGTGGAGGTCATCTCCCGCCAGGGCGGGCTGTCTGAGGACGACTGGTGGGACCTGCACACCTCGGTGTATGGCGGCTTCCACCGATTGCGCGGCGGCGCCCCGCTGCCGCGACGGCTGCTGCGGCTGGGTGTGCGATATGCCGATGGCCGTAAGGCCACGACCCTCGAGTCCCGGGTGCGCCGGAGGCAAACCTCCGATGAGCCACCGACTGGGCCGCTACTGTCCTGGTCGCCTGGCAGCAGCGGCATGCACGGCCGGGAGGTGGGCTTTAGCGGCTTCGGGTTGTGGCTATGGCCGTTGCCTCCAGCCGAGGCCTTCGAATTCGCCGTGGAATGGCCGTTCGGCGGCATCGAGTTGACCATCACCGAACTCGACGGCGCGGCCATCGTGGCCGCCGCCAGCCGGTCGGCCTGCTACTGGCCAGAGACCGAGCAGGGCAACGAACCGTGACCTACAGCCCGGCACCACGACGGCGCGGACCGGGCCAGTGGACGACGCTGCGGGTCGCCTAGGGCGGCGGTCGTGCCAGATGTGTGCCAGAACGGCCGGAAACCCACGGTCATTGACGTCACCCCCGGGGACCACGGTTGCCCCTGGAATTGGACAAGCTTTGCTCGGTGCGCTGTGCGACGCCGCGGGGCACGCCCAGGACGAGGCCGGGATCTTCAGCCAGCTGCACGAGATGGGTTGCTGGTGCGGCTCCGGTTCAGCCAGCTCGATCCGGAGCAGGTCACCGGCTATGCAGTGGCGCTCTCTGGTTACGCCGATGCTGATGGGACGCCCCGCTGGTATGGGGGAGGGCGCCTATTCGCCGGCGACGCTCACCGCGTCACGCTCCTGATGAACCGCTGGAACTCGGTGACGGGTATCCGGAAGTTGCCTCGCGCCCCGTTCCGCTCGCCGACCAGATGACCGTGATGCAGCAGGCTGTAGACCGTCGTCGCTGAGCAGCGCAGGATGCGCGCGCACTCCTCGACGGTGAGTGCTTGGCCTTCACGTCGCTGCCCAGCGGCGATCCGGTGTACCTCGGTCCCGGGAATCCGGTAGGACCGGCCCAGCCGCACGCTGCGCAGTTCGCCCGCATGAACCAGGCGCATGACCGTCGTCCGGTACCGCGACAGCTTCGCCGCCGCCTCCGTCACGGTCAGGAAGACTGGCGGCAGCCACCCGGCCTCACTGGGCAGGCCGGAAGCTGATGACGCCGGCTGCCGCTGCCGTGCCAAGACTGATGCCCGTGACAGCCCTAGCCGCCCAGCGGCGGTCCGGAGAGTTCACGGACCGCGGCCACAACTTCCGCGCTTGTGGTCATCCGTCCGCCTGCCCGGCCACCGCGGACCGTCCCGCTTCTAGCGCCGCCCGCAGCTCACCCAGATCCGGTGTGACGACCGTGTGCGGGTGCGTCCCTTCTCGCCGACGGCGGGCGACGTAGCGAACCCGGCCCATGACGGATTCCTCACCGATCAGATGGCCGGGGAACTCCATGCGCAGCAAGGCCAGCGGCTCACTGCCAGCGCCGTTGCCGCTCATTCGCCGCCACCTGGCCTACCGGCGCTTCCCTGCGAGGCATTTAACCTTTGCAGGACTTGTGTGCTGGTCCAGGGCATTTTCCGTGCCTTCCCGTCGGCCCGCTGATGCGTCTGTGAACCTAAACGCCAATGCGTGCGCAGAAGGGCGCGGTGCGTAGCCGGGCGGGGAGAGGTGCAGAGTGCGCCCCGGAGTTAGAGGGGCAGACCGAGACTGCCCGCCAGAGCGCGGGCCCGGCGGCTGATCAGCGGGCCGCCGTGATCGACGGCTTCCGAGGCCAGCTGCCGGGCCGAGGGGGAGTAGCGGACCGAGTCCGCCGAGGTCTGGTAGGCCAACTCCAGCCAGTGCAGCATGCCCGGGTAGTCCTGCCGCTGACCATACGAACGCGCGATCTCCACGCCCAGACGGCCACGGCGTTCCCGGCTCGGGATGCTCTCCGGGTCGATCTGCTCGGCGCGGCTGCGCGCCTCCTGCGACTTGGCCAGGTCCGCGCTGATCGACACCGCGTGCAAGTCCACGTTCGACGAGCCGAACATCGTCCACGGATGGTGGTAGCCAGCGGGCAGCTCACGGGCGATGACGCCAGCCCGGTCCCAGTAACGCCACGCATCCCCTTCCCGCCCCGCCCTGGCGCACGTTGTGGCCGCGTGCAGTTCTAGCGCTCCGGTCAGGCCCGGCACGTCCTGGTCCCCAGCATCCATCAGGGGTTCCAGCAGCGTGACGGCATCCCGGGCCAGCGTCAGTGCGCCGTCAACATCACCGGCCGACCGCTGGACCATTCCCAGCGTCCACGCCGCCCCAGCCAGAGCGGTCGGCGTGTCCGCTTCCTGCGCGGCGATCATGGCGCGGTCGGCGACCGTCCAGGTCAGTTCTGCTTCGCTAGCCCAGACGATCTCATGCTGGACCAGCGCATACACCTTGGCCAGCACCGCGTTCGCCGTGCGCCGCTGCGCTCCCTCCGCCGACCGGGCCGCGGCCCGGGCATCGGTGACCAGGCGGGGGAGGATCCGGCCAACCTCCGTGCGGTGTTCCCGCGAGGTGTGCCACAGCCGCCACGCATCAGCGATCCGCGCCGCCAGGCTCTCCACATCAATGGGTGAGTCCGGCGCGGAAAGCATGGGATCACAGACCGCATCCCGAATGGCCGGTACCGCGTCATGCGGGATCCGGGCGAACGACGCCACCGGGACCGAGACCGCACCGCCGAGGTCCATGTCCGTCCCGGCCAGCACGGCCACGTCACCGACAGCCAGCGCCTCCGCGAGCTTCACCAGCACCGGCAGGCGCGGCGGCAGCCGCCGGCCCTGCTCGATCCCTTTCAGCCAGGACGCGGACATGCCCACCAGGCCGGCGAGCACCGGCCGGGACAGGCCCTTGCGCTCGCGCAGGATCTGAATGCGCTCACCGGTCCGCTTACCGGCGAGATCATCGAGCATGCCTCACCCCACGAGGGTCGCTCCGCTGCCAATCACCAAGGGTATGCGCCCGGCCACATTCGCGTCCGGACGCGGCGGATAGACCCTTGCCGGACGGTGACACTGACGACTCTTTTGAACACGAGATGCCGTGAAATGCCGCCAAATCCTGCGGTCAAACTGCGGTCAAACGATCTTGAGGCCATCCCACCGAGCGGTGAAATGGCCTTTGACTGCAACGTTGGTCGGGACGGCCGGATTCGAACCGGCGACCCCTTGACCCCCAGTCAAGTGCGCTGCCAAACTGCGCCACGTCCCGTTGCCAGGCGTCAGCCTACAGGACTTCCGGGGCTCCTTCATCGCCACAGTGCCTGCACAGCTCGTGATCATGAGTTTGGTGCTGCTAGAGCGACACTGAAGTCAAGATCACGAACTGCCAGGCCGGCGGCCCGGGCGCCGGATGCAACGATGGGGTGTGCCGACAATCGCGGAGTTGCTCACCGACCTGGACGACGCCACGGCCGCGCTGCTCAGCGACCTTGACGGTCTCACCGACCGCGACGCCCGCGAACCGTCGCTGCTGCCCGGCTGGAGCCGCGGGCACGTGCTGACCCACCTGGCGCGCAACGCCGAGGGCGGCACACGGCTGCTGATCTGGGCGCGGACCGGGGAGCCGAGCTATGAGTACCCGAGCGTGGCGGCCCGCGCCCAGGCGATCGAGGACGGGGCCGGCCGCCCGGCACAAGAACTGGCCGAGGACGTCCAGCGCACCGCCACCGCACTACAACAGGCGGCCGCGGCCATGCCCCCGGCCGCCTGGCAGCACCGGGTCACCTGGACGACCGGCCACGAGACCGAGGCCGGGCACGTCCCAGCCTCCCGGCTGGCCGAAGTCCTGATCCACCACGTGGACCTCGGCCGGCCAAGCTACCGGCCACACGACTGGCCCGCGAACTGGACGGCGGGGATGCTCGACCGGGCCGTTCAGGGCATGAACGACGAGCGCCACCTGGCCCCGCTCAACGCCGGCCTGCACGCCACCGACACCGGCCGTGAGTTCCGCCTGGACCAGCCACTGGACCAGCCACTGGACCGGCCGGGCAGCACCGACAACACCGAGCGGATCAGCGGCACGGAGGCGGACCTGCTGGCCTGGCTGATGGGCCGCTCCGACGGCGCCACCCTGACCCGGGACAAGCCAGGCCAGCTGCCGGCCGCGCCGAGCATCTACCACACGTGAGCCGTCAGCTCGCGCGACGCACCAGGCGGATCAGAGCGTGAGCGGCCGGATCGGCGCGGCGAACAGCGACGGGTCGTTGCGCCAGTCCACGCCGGGCACATCCACGTACAGCTCGATCTCGTTCCCGTCCGGGTCGGTGATGTACAGGCTGTGCGTCACCGTGTGGTCGCTCGCCCCGACCACGTTGACCTGGTTCGCGTGCAGCGTGGCCAGCGCGTCGCGCAGCTCGTCGTCGCTGTCGCCGACCTTGAGGCCGAAGTGGTACAGCCCGACCCGCCGTCCCGGCGGCAGGCCGGCCGCGTCGTCGCCCACCTCGATGAGCAGCAGTTCGTGATGGGTCCGCCCGCCGGGCGCGGAGTACGCCGCGGCGCGGAACGGCTGTGGCTCGTCCCCGGGGCCGCCCATGATCTGACGCCAGCCGAGCACGTCGCGGTAGAACGAGGCGGAACGATCGAGGTTGCGCACGTACAGGACCAGGTGGCCGAGTTCCTTGACTTCCATGCGGCGCTCCAGGTGAACGATCTGGGCTGCTGACCGGCATTCGCCAACCAGCACAACCAGGGAGGCCACCCGCTCTATGCCCGCTGCCGCACATCCGCTAACCACGGGCGCTAACCCACGGGCGCTAACCACGGGCGCTAACCAACGGCTAAGCCGTGCCCGCAGCTAGCAGCCGCGGGCACGCCTCAGCTCAGCCGGCCGTCAGGCGACCTTGATGTGCACCCTGACCCGGTGGAACCGGTTCTGCCGGATAACGGGGTGGATCCGGCCGTTCAGGTAGATGCCGTAGTGGTTGTTATGGATGTAGTTGCCCTGGATCAGCACGTGCAGCCGGGAGGAACTGCCGACCAGGATGCCGGTGTGCCGCATGTCCGGGTGGGCCTTGACCGGCGGGGCCAGCCCGATCGGGTCGCCGACCAGGTTGTTGCGGCCGATGTCGTTCCCGATGATCTTGTTGCCGTTCAGGTTCTGGAACGGCTCGTGCGCGTGGATGGTCACCCCGGACAGCCCGTTGCCGCGAATGACGTTGCCCAGGACCACGTTGCCGGACACCCGCTCGTGCTTGATCTCGGTGGCGATGACCACGCCCGCGCCGGCCGACTTGGGGTCCAGCCCGTTGAACATGATCACGTTGTGCGCGATGTAGTTGCCCCACACCCCGGCCGTGCTGTGCCCGGCCAGGATCACGCCGCAGCCGCCCGGGTTGTGCCGGGCGATGTTCCAGGTGACCGCGTTGCCATGGGTGGTGCCGAGGTCGTCGGCGATGAGGAAGCCGCCGCCCTGGTTGAACTCGGACACGTTCCGCCGGGCCAGCGAGTCCGTGGTGCCGTTGAAGTTGACGCCCACGTCCCCGTTGTGCATGAGCAGGTTGTGCTGGACCAGGACGTGGTGGCTGCGCGCCACCAGGATGGCGTCGAAGCCCGCGTGGACCACGGTAAACCCGCTGACCTCCACGTTCCGCGCCTGGTAGACGACCACGCCGCTGCTGCCGGGCAGCTTCTTGCTGATCGGTTTCTGGCCCTGGGCGTTGATCACCGCGTGCCGCCCGATCAGCGCCAGTGACTTGGTGATCACCGCCTAGGCCCGGTACCGGCCCGGGCAGACGATGACCGTGCCGCCGCGCGGCGCGACGTAGACCGTGTGCGACCGCGCCGCCGCGTCCGCCGGAACCGCCCCGGCCAGCGCGAACGCGGTCGCACCCGCCGCCACCAGAACGGCCGTCAGCCTGAATCCTCGAAGCATTCGCTAACCCCCCTAAAGAGTCACCTTGTGTAGGTGATCTGTAACCGTACGTAGCGTAGTCCCGGCTGGCCTCGCGGGGCACTCAGGCCGATGATTTTTCGTTGCCCTACTGGGTAAGTCCGGCCATATCTTGGGGCGGCGGGATCTTCGACCAAACGGAGCAACACGGATGACTGCACGGGGACCCGTCTGGGAGGGCGACCCAGCCCCGCCGCGGCTGGGGTACGACCCGCAGACCGCGCCGCTGCCCTACGGCGCCACGTCCGGCGACCCTTACCAGCAGACCGGCCCCTACCTGGACGACGGCTCCAGCGGCTACGGCCCCGGCGACTACGGCCCGGACGACTGGGAGCGGCCCCGGCGGCGGCCGGGCCGGGCCCGCCGCCTACTGCGCTGGCTGGTCGCCCTGCTGGTCGCCGTGGTGCTGCTCGGCGGCGCCGCCTTCGGCCTGCTCTACGCGGCCACCCCCTCAGTGCGCAGCGCCCCGGCGCTGGCCCGGGCCATGGACCGGGCGCACCACGTCCGCTACCCGGGCCCGCGGGTGCCCGCGCTGTTCGCCGAGTCGCTGGTCGCCACGGAGGACCACCGGTTCTACTCCGAGCCCGGCATCGACGTGTTCGCGGTGGCCCGGGTGGCCGCCGCCACCCTCACCGGCCACGGCGCCCAGCAGGGCGGCGCCACCCTCTACCAGCAACTGGCCAAGATGCTCTACACACCGGGCGGCAGCGGGGTGGCCACCGAGGTCGAGCAGGTGATGCTCGGCATCAAGCTGGACCAGGCGTACAGCAAGGCCCAGATCCTCCGGATGTACGCCGATGTCGCCTACTTCGGGCACGGCTACTACGGCCTGGCCGCGGCCAGTTGCGGCTACTTCGGCACGGTGCCCGCCGGGCTCACCCTGCCCGAGGCGGCCACGCTGGCCGGCCTGGTGCAGGGCCCGTCCGCGGACGACCCGATCGCGCACTACGCGCGGGGCCGGGCCCGGGAGGCCCACGTGCTGGGCCGGCTGGTGGCCACCGGCAAGATCACCTCGGCCCAGTCCGCGCACGCCTACGCCCAGGGCCTGAATCTGGTGGGCGGCACCGGCCGGGCCTGCGCCCGCTAAGCCTGCACTCGCTAAACAGGCAATTTTGCCGAACGCTATCGGCCGGCTCGTGGCGTTGACATGTCCCGGGGCTCACGGTGCGGGAGTGGGCTGCCCGGCCGGGCACCGTTCCCGTTGACCTCCGGCTGGCCCGGGTGGTCATCGGGGGTGGGCAGCTCGGCATCAGCCGGGAAACCGGCCGCCTCGGGCCCGCCGGCCTTCCACACCCACTTGCGGTAGGACCAGAACCGGAACAGCGTGCCCAGCGCGATGCCGGTCAGGTTGGCCAGGTTGTACCAGAGCTTGCTGCCCTGCAGGTTGAAGCCGTCCACCACGATGGCCACGCAGGCCAGCTGAATGAGCAGGCCAATCCCGTTGAACACGAAGAACAGGACGGTTTCCTGGCCCATGCTGGTGCGCTCGCGGTGCCGGAACGCCCACCACCGGTTGCCGATGAACGTGACGATGGTGGCCAGCACGGTCGCGATGACGATCGAGGTGTACTTGCCGACGCCCAGGCTGAAGTGCAGGAAGTCGGCACCGCCGAGGCTGACCACGAAACCGATCGCGCCAACGACGCCGAACTTGGCGGCCTCGTGAATCAGGAGTCTGAACCGCTCATACAGGCCGCGAGCAAATCCCACCGGGCCGTCTTCCTCTCACGGGTCCTGTCGGGGGCTCACCATGTGCTGTCTGTGACAGTACCGGCAGCCCCGGGTACATGTGGCCACTGACCCCATATTCCCGGGTCAAGGCCTGGGAAAATACTCGTTCGGCATTGTCCGGGCCCGCCGGTAGTGTCGCTGGGGTGCCTGCCGATACCCCGCTGATCCGCGCCCACCAGCTGACCAAGAAGTTCGGGAATTTCACCGCGGTGGATGGTATCGACTTCGAGCTGCACCGCGGCGAGGCATTCGGCTTCCTCGGGCCGAACGGTGCGGGCAAATCATCCACTATGCGGATGATCGGGTGCGTCTCCCCGCCGACCGCCGGTGAGCTGTCCATCTTCGGCCTGGACCCGGTGGCCGACGGGCCGGCCATCCGGGCCCGGCTCGGCGTGGTGCCCCAGGAGGACACCCTGGACGTGGAGCTCACCGTCCGGGAGAACCTGCTGGTCTACGGGCGGTACTTCGGGCTGTCCCGGGCGGTGATCCGGGAGCGGTCGGCCCGGTTGCTGGACTTCGTGCAGCTCGCCGAGCGCGCCGATGACCGGGTGGAGCCGCTGTCCGGCGGGCTGAAGCGCCGGCTCACCATCGCCCGGTCGCTGATCAACGACCCGGACATGCTGCTCCTGGACGAGCCGACCACGGGCCTGGATCCGCAGGCCAGGCACGTGGTCTGGGACCGGCTGTTCCGGCTCAAGCAGCAGGGCGTGACGCTGGTGCTGACCACGCACTACATGGACGAGGCGGAGCAGTTGTGCGACCGCCTGGTGGTCATGGACCGGGGCCGGATCGCGGCCGGCGGCTCGCCCCGCGAGCTGATCGAGGAGTACTCCACGCCCGAGGTGCTGGAGCTGCGGTTCGACCCGGCGGTGCACGAGAGCGCGGCCGAGAAGCTGGCCAGCGTCCCGGCCCGGCGCCGCGAGGTGCTGGCCGACCGGGTGCTGCTGTACGTCGAGGACGGCGATGCCGCGCTGAGCGCGGTGCGCGGCCTGGGCCTGGAACCGCTGACCTCGCTGGTCCGGCGCAGCACGCTGGAGGACGTGTTCCTCCGGCTGACCGGCCGCCGGCTGGAGGATTGATGACCGCGGTCCGCACCGCCCCAGGCCGCACCGCCCCAGGTCGGGCCGCGGCGTGGCCGTTCGCCGTGCGCCAGCTGCGCTTCTGGCTGACCGACTACCGGCGGACCTGGCGCGGCTCGGTCGTCTCCACCGTGCTGAACCCGCTGCTCTACCTGGGCGCGATGGGCCTCGGCCTGGGCAGCCTGGTGGACAAGCACGGCACCGCCCACCTGGGCGGGGTCAGCTACCTGGTGTTCCTGGCCCCCGGGCTGCTGGCGGCCAGCGCGATGGGCAACGCGGTGGGGGAGTCCACCTACCCGGTGTACGGCTCGGTCAAGTGGAACAAGACCTACCAGGCCGCGGTGGCCGCGCCGCTCCGGCGGGCCGACCTGTTCCACGGCCACCTGCTGTTCGTCGCGCTCAAGCTGACCATGACGTCCAGCGTGTTCCTGGCCGTGGCCGCGGCGTTCGGCGCGCTCACCTCACCGCTGGCCATCGCGGCGCTGCCGGTCGCGGTACTCACCGGGCTGGCCTTCACCGCGCCCATCGAGGCCTGGACGGTGACCCGCAGCCGGGACACCTCGCTGGCCGTGGTGTACCGGTTCGGGGTCATCCCGCTGTTCCTGTTCTCCGGCACGTTCTTTCCGGTCACCCAGCTGCCGGCCTGGATCCGGCCGGTCGCCTACCTGACCCCGCTGTGGCATGGCGTGGCGCTGTGCCGGGCGCTCTGCCTGGGCACCGCCACGCTGCCCGGGGCGCTGCTGCACACCGGCTACCTGGCCGCGGTGCTGGCCGCCGGGATCTGGGCCGGGAACCGCAGCTATACGAGGCGGCTCTATGTCTAGCCTGCCGGCCGCGGCGCGCCGGTTCCCGTTCCGTGTGCTGCCGTTGCGCGCGTTCGGCTCGCTGGGCGGCCGGGGCAGCCTGTACCTGGCCGAGCGGCACGCGCTGGTCTACCGGCACACCTGGCTGGTGTTCGTGTCCGGGGTGGTCGAGCCGCTGTTCTACCTGCTGTCCATCGGGGTGGGCCTGGGCCAGCTGGTCGGCCAGATTCACCTGCCGGGCGGGCAGGCGGTCGGCTACGCCGAGTTCGTCGCACCCGCGCTGCTGGCCAGCGCGTCGATGAACGGGGCGCTGTTCGACTCGACGTTCAACGTGTTCTTCCGGCTCAAGTACGAGAAGCTCTACGACGCGGCGCTGGCCACCCCGATGCGGTCCGGCGACGTGGCCCTCGGCGAGATCAGCTGGGCGCTGCTGCGCGGCGCGCTGTACGCGATCGCGTTCTTGATCGTGATGGCGGCCATGGGCCTGGTCGAGTCGTGGTGGGCGCTGGCCGCGCTGCCCGCCGCCGTGCTCACCGGGTTCGCCTTCGCCGCGGCCGGCATGGCCTGCACCACCTACATGCGGAGCTGGCAGGACTTCGAGTTCGTCCAGCTGGCCACGCTGCCGATGTTCCTGTTCTCCACCACGTTCTACCCGCTCAGCGTGTACCCGCGGGGCATCCAGTACGTGGTCGAGATCACCCCGCTGTACCAGAGCGTGGACCTGCTCCGCGGCCTCACCCTGGGCCTGGTCGGCCCGGGCCTGCTCTGGCACGTGCTGTACCTGGCCGTGCTCGGCCTGGCCGGGCTGCTGGTGGCGGGCCGCCGGATCGGCCGCCTGCTGCTTACCTGACCATCTGCTGCGCCCGGCATGAAGCTTTCATCCGGCGGCGGGCGGCAGGTTAGGCTTCGAGCAGGCCGCAGGGGCAGCCGAGTCGAGGGGAGCCAGCTAGCCAGGGTGATCAGGGGCAGCGGCAGTCAACCTGAGCCATCGCCTGGTGCCGGCCGGCGAGGGGCAGTTTCCACCGCGCCCGCAGCTAGGGCTGCGCGCCTGGCCGACGTCAGCGGGCCGGACTGGGTGCCGTGGCTGATCGCGCTGGCTGTCTTCGCCGGCTACACGATCATCTCGGTGTCCCGCTACCTGCGGCTCGACCCCGGCTCCTGGGACCTGGGCATCTTCACCGAGTACGTCAAGCAACTGGCGCACCTGCACGCCCCGATAGTGAACATCCACGGCGCCGGGTTCAACCTGTTCGGCGACCATTTCCAGCCGATCGTCGGGCTGATCGCCCCGCTGTTCCTGATCTTCCCCAGCCCGGTCACCCTGCTGGTGGTGCAGGCCTTCCTGACCGCCGTGTCGGTGATCCCGGTGAGCCGGGCGGCCGAGGCCCGGCTGGGCACCGCGGCGGGCCGGATGATCGGCGCCGCCTACGGCCTGTCCTGGGGCCTGGCCCAGATGATCGATTTCGACTTCCACGAGATCGCGTTCGCCGTCCCACTGCTGGCCTTCTCGCTGTCCGCGCTGCTGCGCGGCCGGACCCGGGCCGCCACGGCGTGGGCGCTGCCGCTGGTCTTCGTCAAGGAGGATCAAGGCTTCACCGTCGCCGCGCTGGGCCTGTTGCTGATACTGAGCAGCATCAGCCGCCGCGCCGAGCCGGGCACCGACCGCGGCGAGGCGTTGTGGGGCGGGCTGCTGCTGATCTGCTGGGGCCTCTTCTGGTCCGCGCTGGCCATCATCGTGATCATCCCGCACTTCAACATCGCCCACGTCTACCCGTACTGGACCGATGGCGGCGCGGTCAGCCCGGGCGGGCACGCCGCGCCGGGTGCGGTACTCAGCCAGCTCGGCGCGTCCTGGCTGGTCAAGCTGCGCACCACGCTGCTCATCCTGCTGCCGGTCGGGTTTCTCGCGCTGGGCTCCCCGCTCGGCCTCATCGCGCTGCCCAGCCTGGTGCTGCGCTTCGTGTTCGACCAACAACATGTACTGGGGCGACGGGTTCCACTACAACGCGACCGTGATGCCGATCGTGTTCCTGGCCGCGGTGGATGCGCTGTCCCGGATCCGGGCTCGCGGCGACCAGCCCTGGCGGGTGGTCACCACGAAGTGGGCCGCGCCCGCGGTGATGCTGGGCCTGGCCCTGGTCATCCTGCCCAAGTTCCCGCTCAGCGGGGTGTGGCAACCGCCGACCTACCAGAGCGGCCTGCACGTCCAGGCGGAGGATGCCGCCATGGCCCGGGTGCCCAGCGGAACCACGGTGGAGGCCACGCTGACCATGGTGGCGCCGCTCGCCGCCCGGGACGACACCTACTGGATCGGCACGGCCGGCAACCCGGCGCCGCAGTACATCGTGTTCGACGACACCGACAGCGGCTGGAGCCCGCCGCCCAGCAACCCGCTGGCGTTCGTGGAGGGACGCCATCCGGGCAGCCGCTACCGGGCGATCTTCGCGGACAACGGCGTCTACGTGTTCCGCCAGATCCGGGGCTGACCGGGCGTGGCCGCGAACACAGTACCGGCCAGTAGCTTGCCGGCCGGCCAGTCGCTAGAGTCAGGACCGGGACTGGTCGGGAGGGCATCATGGACTTCGGGTACGACGATCGCACGGAGGAGTTCCGCAAGCGCCTCCTGACGTTCATGGACGAGTGCGTGTACCCGGCGGAGCCGGTGTTCGCCGCCCAGGTCGAGGCGAACCACGCCGCGGGCTGGCCCTGGCAGCGGCCGGACATCATCGCCGACCTGAAGGCGGAGGCGCGCGGCCGCGGGCTGTGGAATCTGTTCCTGACGCACCACCCGGAAGGCGCCGGGCTGACCAACCTGCAGTACGCGCCGCTGGCCGAGATCACCGGGCGCAGCCCGGCGCTGGCCCCGGAGGCGCTCAACTGCGCCGCGCCGGACACCGGCAACATGGAACTGCTGGCCGAGTTCGGCACGGCCGCGCAGCGGGAGCGCTGGCTCCGCCCGCTGCTGGACGGCCAGATCAGGTCGGCGTTCTGCATGACCGAGCCCGATGTCGCCTCGTCCGACGCGACCAACATCACCACCCGGATCGAGCGGGACGGCGACGAGTACGTGATCAACGGCCGGAAGTGGTGGTCGTCCGGGGCGATGAACCCGGGCTGCGAGATCTTCATCGTGATGGGCCGCACCGCGTGGGACGGGGAGCGGCACCGCCAGCAGTCGATGATCCTGGTGCCGCGGGACACCCCGGGGGTCACCGTCAAGCGCGGGATGATGGTGTTCGGCTACGACGACGCGCCGCACGGCGGGCATGCCGAAGTGGAGTTCCGCGATGCCCGGGTGCCCGCGGCCAACCTGATCGCCGACGAGGGCGACGGGTTCGCGATCGCGCAGGCCCGGCTCGGCCCCGGCCGGATCCATCACTGCATGCGGCTGATCGGGGCGGCCGAGCGGGCCGTCGAGCTGATGTGCCAGCGGGTGACCAGCCGGGTCGCGTGGGGCGCCCCCCTGGCCGACCAGGGCGTGATCCAGGAGTGGATCGCCGAGTCCCGGGTGCGCATCGAGCAGGCCCGGCTGCTGGTGCTGAAGACCGCCTGGCTGATGGACACGGTCGGCAACAAGGGTGCGCACACCGAGATCCAGGCCATCAAGATCGTCACCCCGGCGATGGCCGAGTGGGTGATCGACAAGGCGATCACCGCGCACGGCGCCGGCGGGGTCAGCCAGGACTTCCCGCTGGCCGCGCTGTGGGCCAGCGCCCGCTCGCTGCGGTTCGCGGACGGCCCCGACGAGGTGCACAAGCGCTCCCTGGCCCGGCGCGAACTGCGCCGCTACCGAAATGGAGACAGTTGATGCCAGACAACCAGTCACGGGTCGCCATCGTCACCGGTGCCGCGCGCGGCATCGGGGCCGCCGCCGCCCGCCGGCTCGCCGCGGACGGGATGGCCGTCGCCGTCCTGGACCTGGATGCGGACGCCTGCAAGGGCACCGTGGACGCGATCGTCTCGGCCGGCGGCTCGGCGATCGCGCTCGGCGCCGACGTCAGCCAGGCCGACCAGGTAGCCGGTGCGGTGGAGACGGTCGTCGCGGAACTCGGCCCGCCCACGGTGCTGGTCAACAACGCCGGGATCCTGCGGGACAACCTGCTGTTCAAGATGTCCGACGACGACTGGGACATGGTCATGGGGGTGCACCTGCGCGGGTCGTTCCTGATGAGCCGGGCGGCCCAGAAGCACATGGTGGACCAGCACTACGGCCGGATCGTCAACCTGTCGTCCAGCTCCGCGCTGGGCAACCGCGGCCAGGCCAACTACTCGGCGGCCAAGGCCGGCCTGCAGGGCTTCACCAAGACGCTGGCCATCGAGCTCGGCCCGTTCGGCATCACCGCCAACGCGGTCGCGCCCGGGTTCATCGCCACCGACATGACCGCGGCCACCGCGGCCCGGGTCAAGATGAGCTTCGAAGACTTCCAGGCCGCGGCCGCCGGGAGCATCCCGGTGCGCCGGGTGGGTCAGCCTGAGGACGTGGCGAACGTCATTTCGTTCCTAGTCAGCGAGGGCGCCGGGTTCGTCTCCGGTCAGGTGATCTACGTGGCGGGTGGGCCGCTCTGTTGACCGGTACCGTAGACGCAGCGCCCGTCAGCGCGGACGGGCTACGCCAGCAGGTCCGTGACTTCCTGGCCAGCCACGACCCGGCCAGCCTGCCCCAGCCGGACTTCCTCCGGGCCCGGTTCGAGGCCGGCCTGGCCGCCGTGCACTACCCACCGGGCCTGGGCGGGCAGGGCCTGCCCCGGACCATGCAGCCGGTGCTGGACGCCGAGTTCGCGGCGGCGGGCGCACCGACCAACCAGGCCGACCGCAACCCGATCGGGCTCGGGATGGCCGCCCCCACGATTCTGGCGTTCGGCAATGAAGAGCAGAAAGCGCGCTGGCTCCGGCCACTGTGGACCGGAGAGGAGGTCTGGTGCCAGCTGTTCAGTGAGCCGGGCGCCGGCTCCGACCTGGCCGGCCTGGCCACCCGTGCGGTGCACCAGGACGGGCCGGATGGCGGGCAGTGGGTGGTGGACGGGCAGAAGGTGTGGACGTCGGTGGCGCACCACGCACAGTGGGGCCTGCTGCTCGCGCGCACCGACCCGGACGTGCCCAAGCACGCCGGGCTGACCTACTTCGGCTGCGACATGACCCAGCCCGGGGTGGAGGTCCGGCCGCTCCGCCAGCTCACCGGGGAAGCCGAGTTCAACGAGGTGTTCCTGACCGGTGCGGTGGTCCGGGACGTGGACCGGATCGGCGACGTCGGCGCGGGCTGGCGGGTCGCCCAGGCCACGCTGATGAACGAGCGGGTATCCATCGGCGGCACCGCGCTGCCCCGGGAAGGCGGGATGATCGGCCCGGCCGCGCGGAACTGGCGGGAGCACCCGCAGCGGCGCACCCCAGGCCTGCACGACCGGATGCTCCGGCTGTGGGCCGACGCCGAGGTGGCCCGGCTGGCCTCGGCCCGGTTCCGCCAGTCGCTGGCCGCGGGCCAGCCCGGCCCGGAGGGGTCCGCGGCCAAGATCGTGTTCGCCCGGCTCAACCAGGAGATCAGCGCGTTCGAGGTCGAGCTGGCCGGGGCGGACGGGCTGCGCTACGACGACTGGACGATGCGCCGCTCCGGCGCGGTCGACTTCTACGGCCGCGAGGTGGGCTACCGCTACCTGCGCTCGCGGGGCAACTCGATCGAGGGCGGCACCTCGGAGATCCTGCGCAACATCATCGCCGAGCGGGTCCTCGGCCTGCCCACCGAGCCACGCACGGATACCAAGGTGCCCTGGAAGGACCTGCCCCGATGAGTACGACGGCTCAATCTGCCACCACGGGAAAGGGCACGTCGGCAATCCCGGACCTGCTGTACAGCGCGGACGAGCAGGACCTGCGGGACGCGGTCCGGTCGCTGCTGGCCGAGCGGGCCGGCTGGCCGGACGTGCTGGCCCGGACCGAGACCAGCGAGACCTACGACACCGGGCTGTGGCGGGTGCTGGCGGCCGAGGTTGGCTGCGCCGGGCTGCTCATCCCGGAGACCCACGGCGGGGCCGGGGCCAGCTTCCGGGAGGCGGCGGTGGTCGCCGAGGAGACCGGCCGGGCGGCCGCCCCGGTGCCCTACCTGGGCAGCGCGGTGGTGGCCACGACCGCGCTGCTGGCCGCGGCGGACGCGGAGCTGCTGGCTGGGCTGGCCGCCGGGACGCTGACCGCCGCGCTGGCCGTCCCGTTCGCCAGCCGGCCCGCCGGTGAGCTGCCCGGCGGCGTGCGGGTGACGCCGCCGCGGCCCGGCGACGCCGGCGGCCAGGCCCGGCTGACCGGGACGATCGCCGGGGTAGCGGACGCGCTGCCCGCCGATGTGCTGCTGGTGCCCGCCGACGGGGTGCCCGCCGCGCTGTACGCCCTGCAGGCCGGCGCGCCCGGGCTGACCGTGACACCGGTGGTGTCGCTGGACCAGACCCGGCAGCTCGCCGACCTGGCCCTGGACAGCGTGCCGGCCCGGCCGGTGGTGACCGGCCCGGACGCGGCCGCGGCAGTCCGGGCGGCGCTGACCGCCGGGGCCGCGATGCTGGCGTCCGAGCAGCTCGGGCTGGCCGAGCAGTGCCTGGAGATCACGGTCAGCTACCTCAAGGAGCGGTACCAGTTCGCCCGGCCGGTCGGCTCGTTCCAGGCGCTCAAGCACCGGCTGGCCGACCTGTGGGTGGCGGTGCTGCAGGCCCGCGCCGCGGCCCGGTACGCGGCGGCCTGCCTGGCCGAGGGCGACCCGGACACCCCGGTGGCGGTGGCACTGGCCAAGGCGGCCTGCGGCGACGCGGCCACGCTGGCCGCCCAGGAGTGCGTGCAGCTGCACGGCGGCATCGGGTTCACCTGGGAGCACCCCGCGCACCTGTACCTGAAGCGGGCCAAGAGCGCCTCGACCGCGTTCGGCACCCCCGACTGGCACCGCGGCACGCTGGCCAGCCTGGCCGGGCTGCCAGGGCCGGGCGCGGCATGAGGCCGGCCGCATGAGGTCGGTCAACGGCGCCGGGGTGGTGATCACCGGCGCCGGCAGCGGGATCGGGGCCGCGCTGGCCCGCCGGTTCGCCGCCGAGGGCGCCCGGGTGGTGGTGAACGACCTGGACGCGGCGGCCGCGCAGCGGGTGGCCGGCTCGATCGGCGGCGAGGCGATGCCCGGGGACGCGGCCAGCGAAGACGGCGTCGCCTCGCTGATCGAGGGCGCGGCCGACATGCTCGACGGCATCGACCTGTTCTGCGCCAACGCCGGGATCGGGCCGGAAGGCGGCCCGGACGCGCCGGAGGCGGTCTGGGCGGCCTGCTGGCAGGTCAACGTGATGGCGCACGTCCGGGCGGCCCGGCTGCTCACCGGGCCGTGGCTGGCGCGCGGCCGCGGCCACCTGATCTGCACCGTATCCGCGGCTGGCCTGCTCACCATGCTCGGCTCGGCGCCCTACTCGGTGACCAAGCACGCCGCGCTCGGCTTCGCCGAGTGGATGGCGGCCAGCTACGCGCACCGCGGCATCACCGTGCAGGCGCTCTGCCCGATGGGGGTGGCTACCCCCATGCTGGAGCAGGCCGGCCCGGCCGGCCAGGCGGTGCTGGCTGATTCGGCGATCAGCCCGGAGGAGGTGGCCGGCGCGGTCATCGAGGGCATCGCCGACGGCCGGTTCCTGATCCTGCCGCATCCGGAGGTCGCGCGAATGTACGCGCACCGGGCCGATGACCCCGGCCGCTGGCTGGCCGGCATGAACCGGCTGCAGCAGCGGCTGGAGAATCTGCCTGACTGACTGAGAAGTAACCCGCGCTGGATGTCCGGATTGCGGCATAGTGTCGGCCATGAGGCCGGTCGTCATGGGGACGCTGCACCACCTTGAGCTGTGGGTGCCCGACCTGAGCCGGGCCGAGCACACCTGGGGCTGGCTGCTGGGTGCGCTGGGCTACGAGCTCTACCAGCAGTGGCCCGAAGGATGCAGTTTCCGGACGGGGGATATGTACATCGTGCTGGAGCAATCCCCGGCACGCAGTGCGTTCCGCCACGACCGGTGCCGACCAGGGCTCAACCACCTGGCGTTTCACGTAACCGACCGGACCACCGTGGACCGGATGGTGGGGGAGGCGCTGCTGCACGGCTGGCGGCTGATGTTCCCCGACCGGCACCCGTACGCGGGCGGGGAGGAGCACTACGCCGCCTACCTGGAAGACTCGGACGGCTACGAGGTGGAGCTGGTCGCCCCGCCGCCGGCCTATTAAGCACCGGGGGGCCTGGTGGCTGGCCTGGGCGGGGAGGCATCCCGCCCAGGCCAGCGGTTTGTTAACCCGCGATCACGGTGGTGGTGAGCCGCAGGTCGCGGGAGGAGCGGCCGACCGCGATGGTGAACTGGCCGGGCGGCCAGTCCCAGCGGCCCGCGTGCTCGTCGTAGCGGGCGAACACCCGGGCCGGCAGGGTTAGCGTGACCGTCGCGGTCGCGCCCGGCGCGGCGGTCACCGTGCCGAACGCGCCCAGCACCCGGACCGGGCGGCCCGGGCCGAGGGCGGGCCCGGCCACGTAGGCCTGCACCACCTCGCGTCCTTCTCTCGGGCCGGTGTTGCGCACCGTGACCTCCACGTTGAGGTCGGTGCCGGCCCGCAGGCCCAGCTGGTCCGCGGTCAGCGATTCATAGGCCCAGCCGGTGTAGCCGAGCCCATGGCCGAACGCGAACTGCGGGCTGGTGCCCGCCGCGTCGTAGCCGCGGTACCCGATGAGCAGCCCCTCGTCATAGCTGAGGCGGCCGTCCTCGGGTGTGGCGTGCAGCACCGGGGCGTCGGACTCCCGGGCCGGCATGCTCACCGGCAGCCGCCCGCCCGGTTCGGCCCGGCCGAGCAGCACGTCGGCCAGGGCCTCGCCCATGGCCTGGCCAGGCAGCCAGGCGTAGAGCACGGCGGCGACCTGGCTGGCCCACGGCATGAGCACCGGCATGCCGGCGTTCACCACCACCACGGTCCGCGGGTTGACCGCGCTGACCCGCTCGACCAGCTCGTCCTGCCGGCCGGGCAGCCGCAGCGTGTCCCGGTCGAACCCCTCGCTCTCGGTGGTCTCCGCGGAACCGACCACGACGACCGCTGCCGCCGCGGCCGCGGCTGCCTGGACCGCCTGCTCCAGGGCCGCCTCCTCGTCCGGCGCGGCCACGATGCCGAGCCGGACCGCGAGCGGGCCCCCGGCCAGCGCCGAGGGCAGGAAATCCAGCCTGACCTGGGCAGGCTGCCCGGCGGTCAGCTCGATCGCGCCGGTCACCTCACCCGGCCGGGTCATCGTCTCCACCGGGTCCGCCGGGACCGGGGTGTCGCCCGCGGCGGCCACGGTGCCGTCCACGGTCAGGGTGAGCCTGGCCACCCCGGCCGCGCCGGCCATGTGCGGCCCGGACGTCTCGGGGCGGTAGCTGGTCAGCAGCGAGATCGTGCCGTCCTCGCCCCAGCCGATGCCGTCCGGCAGGCCATCGCCCCACCAGGCGAACACGGTGGTGTTCCGGTGCTCGGCGCCGAGCAGGCGGCCGTCGGCCGCGTGGAACTCCAGCCGGACGCCCGGCTCCCCGGTCACCGGGTCGGTCAGCGACCGGGCCGGTGGCTCCGGCACGGTCTCCCAGGTGTGACAGCCTGGCGTGACGGTGACCGTGGCCTGGCCGGCCAGGGCGGTGCGCAGCGCCTCGTCCGGGGCGGAGATGGCCGCCGGGTGGACGGCCGCGCTGCCGCCGCCCTGGATGACCGGGTGCACGGCGTTCGGCCCGATCAGCGCGATGCTGCCGATGCTGGCCGGGTCGATGGGCAGTGCGCCCTGCTCGTTGCGGAGCAGCACGAACGAGGCTGCTGCGGTGCGGCGCAGCAGCCCCCGGCCGGCCATGGCCGGCCTGGGTGGCGGCTGGCCGTCTGGTGCCTGGCCGTCTGGTGCCTGGCCGTCCAGCGGGCTGAGCGCACCCACCCGGCGGGCCACCTCCAGCAGCCGGAGCACCTGCTCGTCGAGGACCTCCTCGGGCACCTGGCCGGACCGGACCGCGTCGGCCAGCCCGGTGACCCATGGGCTGTCCGGCCCGGGCATGGCCAGGTCCAGCCCGGCCAGCGCGGTGGGCGCCACGCTCCGGCACGCGTCCCAGTCCGAGACGATCGCGCCGGTGAAGTCCCACTCGCCCTTGAGCACGCCGCGCAGCAGCTGCTCATGCTCGGTCATCCTGGCTCCGTTGACCGCGTTGTACGCGGCCATCACCATGACCGCGCCCGCTTCGCGGACGCTGGCCTCGAACGGCACCAGGTACAGCTCGCGGAGCACGGCCTCGGCGATCCGCGCGTCGTAGGTCCACCGCTCAGTCTCCGAGTCGTTGCCCACGAAGTGCTTGATCGCGGCGCCGACCCCGGCCGACTGCAGCCCGGTTACGTAGCTGACGGCCAGCCGGGCGGACAGCACCGGGTCCTCGGAGAAGCACTCGAAGCCACGGCCGCCGAGCGGGGTCCGCATCAGGTTCATGGTCGGGGCCAGCACGATGTCGATGCCCTTGCCCCGCGCCTCGGCGCCGAGGGCGGCCGCGAGCTCGCGGACGAGCTCGCTGTCCCAGGTGGCGCCGAGGGCGGCCGGGCAGGGCACGCTGGCCGATGGATTCCGGTCATCTTTGGTGACGCCCCGTATCCCGGCTGGCCCGTCCGACATGACGATCGGACGGAGGCCGAGCGCGGGGGCACCGTAGGTGCGCCAGCTGTCCGCACCGGTCAGCAGGCGCACCTTGTCCCCGACGGGGAGCGCAGCCACCCGGCTGCGCTCCGCCGTCGCCTCTGTAGACGTTGTCATCTAAGTCCTTGCGCCGGGGTCCGCGCGCTCAGGACTTCGGGGTGAGGTGCAGGATCGTGTCCTCGATGTACGGGGTGTTCGGCACCGGGTTCATGTACGGGTTGCTGGCCGTCGGCCAACCCGTGTAGTCCCGGGTGGAGACCTCAGCCCAGGCCCCGCCGTTAAGCAGCGGCACCACTGGCACCTGGGTGGTCATGATCTGCTCCAGCTTGGTGATGGCCGCCTTCTGCCCGGCCGGGCTGCCCGAGCCGGCGAACTGCTGCAGCGCCGCCTGGGCCTGTGGGTCGTTGAACCGGCCGTAGTCGCCGGCGGCGGGCTTGCCGATCGGTGCGGTCGTCGAGCTGTCCATCCAGTTGTCGTAGATGAAGTACGGGTTCGGGCCCTGGTTGCTCCAGTGGATGGTCGCGTCGAACGTGCCGTTGGCGACATCACCGGCCCATGTGGTCGCGTTGCCGATGCCGTTCGCGGTCACGTTCATGCCCAGCGCGGTGAGCTGGTGGCTGATCAGCTGGGAGTCGGTGTAGTAGTCGCTGTATGGGATCGGGTCGGAGATGGAGAACGTGATGTGCTGCCCGTTCTTGGTCCACTTGCCGCCGACCATCTTCCAGCCGTCAGCCGTGAGGATGGAGCTGACCTTGGCCTTGTCGCCGGTGGCCGGGAGGTTGTTGGCCAGCGACGGGTCCAGGTAGGACTGGTGGTTGGGCAGCAGCAGCCCACTGGTACTGGTCACGGCCGGCTCGTAGCCGGTCTCGCCCTGCACGTTGAGCTGGGACCGGTCGATCCCGTAGCTGATGGCCTGGCGCACGGCCGGGTCGTTCAGCGGGGCCTTGGTGGTGTTCAGGAACAGGCCGACCACGTTGTTGGCGCTGAAGTACGGCGCGCCGGTCGTCCAGGTGTGGTTGTCCGGGCTCTTGGCCAGGTAGTTGTTCTTGATGTTGGCCACGTAGTTGCCGGCGAAGTCGATCTGGCCGCTGGCCACCGGGGGCACCAGGTTGGCGTTGGTGTTGTACGCCGGGAAGTCGATCTCCGGCTCGTGCACCTTGGACTTGTCCCAGTAGTGCGGGTTCGGCTTGAGCGTGTAACCCTGCGGCGAGAACTTGTCCAGCATGAACGGGCCGGTGCCGACCGGGCTGGGGTCCGAGTAGGTGGCCGGGTCGCTCACCTTGGACCAGACGTGCTGCGGGACGATGTACACCTGCCCGATCAGGAACAGGTTCGCGTACTCCGGCTTGGCGAAGTTGAGCACCGCGCTGGTCGCGCTGGGCGCCGTGGCGCTGGTCACGATCGGTGCGCCCGAGGTGTACAGCTTCGGGTTGCTCTTCAGCAAGTTGAACGTGTAAGCCACGTCGCTGGCGCTGAACGGCTTGCCATCGTTCCACTTGACGCCGGACCGGATGGTCAGCGTCAGCGTCTTGCCGCCGTTCGACCAGGAGTACCCGGTGGCCAGCATCGGGATCGGCGCCTGGGCCGAGTTGAGCGTGTTGAAGATGAACAGCGGCTCGTTGTACAGCGAGACCGCGTTGGTCAGGTAGCCGGTCGAGGTCAGCGAGAACGGGTTGAACGTGTCGGTCATCGGGGAGAGCGGGGTGCTCTCAATGACCAGCGTCTTGCCCATCTTGACGCTGCTGCTGCTGCCACTGCCGTTACTGGAACTGCTGCCACACGCGGCGATGCCGAGGCTCAGTGCGCCGGCTACCGCCACCGCTGCGAAAACTTTGTGTTTCATTGCTTAAACTCCGTTGTGCCCGGCCGGCTTGATGCCGGCCTGTTGTGAGCGACCGTGTCGGGGTCTTTATCGGTGGGGCGGTGCTGGC
This sequence comes from uncultured Actinomycetes bacterium, assembly GCA_963814645.1. GTDB lineage: Bacteria > Actinomycetota > Actinomycetes > Streptosporangiales > Streptosporangiaceae > RYN-230. The sequence continues at coordinate 922,649 of CAWFDX010000004.1, forward strand.
CGGCCGGGCTTCTGGTCGGCCTGCCGTGCCGCCGTGGTGGGTCTGTCAGGTAGGCACACGCTGCGTTGTCGCAGCCGCTAGGCGGCATCCCGGTGCATCACGGCTCCTCTCCCCCTTCTGCTGCGGACCTGGATGAATCGTCGGCCGGGCTGGCCGGCGCGGTGCTCAGCGGCTGGCTCTCCGCCGCGGTGAGCCCGCTGGCGTGCAGCCAGCAGGCGCTGGAGTGACCGGCTGCCACCGTGGCAGCCGGCGGGGTGCGGGCCACGCAGACCGCCATCGCGTGCGGGCAGCGCGGGTGGAACCGGCAGCCGCTCGGTGGCGCCACCAGGCTTGGCGGGGAACCACGGCCCTGCAACGAGGGCGGCTCGGCACGGTCCGGATCCGGCGCCGCGCTGAGCAGCAGCTGCGTGTATGGGTGGGCTGGCTCATCGGTGACCACCGAGGCGGGGCCGGACTCGACCACTTCCCCGGCGTACATCACCATGATCACGTCGGCCAGGTAGCGGGCCGAGGCGATGTCGTGGGTGATGTAGAGGATGCCAAGCCGGTCCCGTTCCCGCAGGTCGCCGAGCAGGTTCAGGACGCCGAGCCGGATCGACACGTCGAGCATGGAGACCGGCTCGTCGGCCAGCAGCACCCGTGGCCGGACGGCCAGCGCGCGGGCGATCGCCACCCGCTGCCGCTGGCCGCCGGACAGCTCATGGGGGTACTTGCGGAGGAACTGGGCGGCGGGTGTCAGCACCACCCGCTCCAGCAGGGCGGCCGCGGCCGAGTCCAGCGTCCCGCCCGCCTCGCCCAGGCCGTGGATCTGCAGCGGCCGGGCCAGGTGGTAGCGCACGTCATGCACCGGGTTGAGCGATGAGAACGGGTCCTGCAGCACCAGCTGCACATCCCGGGCGTACTCCCGGCGGTGCCGGCTCGACGCGGGCACCGGCTGGCCGTCCAGCAGCAGTTCCCCGGACGTCGGGGTGATCAGCCGGGCCAGCAGCCGGGCCAGCGTGGACTTGCCGGAGCCACTCTCGCCGACCACCGCGATGATCCCGGCCTGGGGCAGCGTGAGCGAGACGTCCTCCACCGCGTGCACCACCGGCGCTGACCCGGCGGTGCGCCGGGCCAGCCGGGCCCGGCCCCGGCGCGGCGCGTGGTGCAGGGCGAAGTGCTTGGTCAGACCGCGCGCTTCGAGCAGCGGAACGCCGGTCTCCGGGGCGCGCGGTGCGGTGGCGGTCTCGGTCATGCCAGGCTCCCGGGCTCGGGCGAGGCCGCTTGGCCAGCGGCGGCGGTGGAGGCGGGGATGCCGGAGTCGCGGGTACTGGCGTTCGGCAAAATGGGGCTGAGCTCGTCCGGGCTGCCTGGTTCGGGCAGCGCCAGCTCGGCGGGGACCTCGTGCTCGCCGTCCTGCAGCCAGCACGACGCCAGCCGGCTGCGGGAACCGGCGCCGGTGGCCGGCTCTTGGAGCGGTGGGGACTGCTCGCGGCAGATGTCCATCGCGTACCGGCAGCGCGGATGGAAGACGCAGCCGACCGGCAGCATCCGCAGGTCCGGTGGTGACCCGGGGATGCCGGTCATGTGCTGGTGCGGGCCGTGCAGGGACGGGAACGAGTTCAGCAGCCCGACGGTGTACGGGTGCCGCGGCGCGCGGAACAGGTCGGCCGCGGCGGCCCGCTCGACCAGGCGGCCCGCATACATCACCGCGATCGAATCCGCGATCTCCACCAGCAGGGACAGATCGTGCGTGATGAACAGCACGGCGAAGCCGAGCCGCTCGCGCAGCGCGGTCAGTTCTTCCAGGATCTCCCGCTGGGTGACCACGTCCAGCGCGGTGGTCGGCTCGTCCAGGATGACGATCTGCGGCTCCAGCGCGAGCGCCATTGCGATCATCACCCGCTGCCGCATCCCGCCGGACAGCTCGTGCGGGTAGCTGCGCAGCCGGTCCGCGGTGATGCCGACCATGTCGAGCAGTTCGGTGGCGCGCTGGTGCCGGGCCGCCGCCGACTGGCCCGGCTGGTGGGCCTGCAGCACGTCGGTGAGCTGGCTGCCGATGGACAGCACCGGGTTGAGGGCGTTCATCGCGGACTGCAGTACCACGGCAATGTGTGACCAGCGGAGCCCGCGCAGTTGCGGTTCGTCCAGGGACAGCAGGTCCACGCCGCGGCCGGGCTCGGGGTAGTACAGCACCTCACCGCCGGTGATCAGGCCGGGCGCGCGGAGCAGCCGGATCGCCGCGTAGGCCAGCGTGGATTTGCCGCTGCCGCTCTCCCCGGCCAGCCCGAGCACCTCGCCGCGGCGCAGCACCAGGTCGGCGCCGACCACCGCGTGCACCGCGCCCGGGCCGGCCCCGTAGTCCACCTGCAGCCCGCGGATGTCCAGCAGCGGGTCGCTGCTCATATCCCTGCCTCCTGGCTCTGCTCGGCCATGGCCGTGCCTGCCGCCGGGCGGCCGGCGGTGGGCCGGACCACCGGGGTGAGGCCCAGCTCGAACCGCTTGGGCAGCCCGGAGCCCTTCGTCTTCTTGGCCTGCCGCCTGGTCAGGCCCGCGGCCCGCAGCCGCGGGTTGATGAACTCGTCGATGCCGAAGTTGAGCAGGGCCAGCGCGGTGCCCAGCAGCGCGACCATCAGGCCGGGCGGGATGTACCACCACCAGTAGCCGCTGATTTCGGCGTCCGAGTTCTGCGCCTCGAACAGCATCGAGCCCCAGCTCCAGTGCTCGGGGTTGACCAGGCCGAGGAACGCGATGGCAGTGTACGTGCCGACCCCGTAGAGCACGGTGAACAGGAACGAGGACGCGACCACCGGCACCAGGTTGGGCAGGATCTCGTGGCTGATCACCCGCCAGCCGCGCTCGCCGATGATGCGCGCCGAGTCGACGTAGTCCCGGGTGCGCAGCGACAGCGTCTGGGCGCGCAGCACCCGGGCGCCCCAGGCCCAGCCGGTGAGCGCGATGATCAGCCCGATCAGCAGGTCGTTGGTGCTGCTGCTCGGGGGCAGGAAGCCGAAGATCACGATGAGCAGCGGCAGCGCGGGCAGCACCAGGAAGATGTTGGCCAGCATGGACAGCAGGTCATCGGCCAGCCGGCCGTGCAGGTAGCCGGCGCAGATCCCGATGGCCACGGACAGCACGGTGGCCACCACGCCGGCCAGCACCGCGACCAGGATGGTGCTCCGGCCGCCCGCCAGCAGCTGGGAGAACACGTCCTGCTGCGTCTGGGTGGTGCCGAGCCAGTGCGCGGCTGACGGCGGCTGCGGGGTGCCGTTGGTCGTGGACAGGCTGGCCGACGGGTTGTACGGGGCCACGATCGGCCCGACGATGGCGAGGATCAGGAACGCGGCCAGCATGACCAGGCCAGCGATGATCTTGGGGGAGCGGGGCAGCTGGAACCGGCGTCCCTTCTGCTCGGTGAGTTCCGACGTGCCGAGCGGGCCGCCGACCGGCTCGCTGGCCGGATCGACCCCGCCCGCCCCGGCGCCGCCGACGCCGAGTCCGCCGAGGCCGGTGCCGCCCAGGTCTGTGCCGGTGCCGATGGACATCGCTCAGGCCTCCTGACGGGTGCGGGGATCGAGGAACACGTACACCGAGTCGGCGACCAGGTTGGCGATCAGCACCGCGAACGTGATGATCAGGAAGATGCCCTGGAGCAGCGGGTAGTCCCGGGCGCCGACCGCCTGGAGCAGGATCCAGCCCAGGCCGGGGTAGCTGAACACGATCTCGGTGAGCAGCGCGCCGGACACCACGAAGCCGATGGCCAGCGAGAAGCCAGACACGCTGGGCAGGATGGCGTTCCGCGCCGCATACCAGACGACCCGGCGTTTAGCCAGGCCCTTGGCCTGGGCGACCAGCACGTAGTCCTCGTCCATCGTGGTCACCATCACGTTGCGCATGCCGACAATCCAGCCGGCCGCGCTGCACAGCACGATGGTGAACGCGGGCAGGATGGCGTGGTCGAGCACGTCGCCGATGTAGCCGGCGGTCCAGGCCGGGAAGTCCAGCTGGTTGTAGGCCCGGCCGGTGGGGAACCAGCCCAGCCGCACCGCGAACAGGTCCAGGGCCAGGAACGCGACGAAGAAGTACGGCGCGGCCTGGAAGAACGTGGTGGCCGGCAGCAGGTTGTCCAGCCAGGTGCCGCGGCGCCAGGCGACCAGGATGCCGAGCAGCGTGCCGAGCAGGAAGCTGATCACCGTGGACACGCCGACCAGGGCGACCGTCCAGGGCAGCGCGCTGCGGATCACGCTGGTCACGGTGGCCGGGTAGTAGCTGGTGGAGATGCCCAGGTTGCCCTGCAGCAGGTGCACCCAGAACGTGACGTACTGCCCCCACAGGCCCTGCGGGCTGTTCAGGCCGTACTGCAGCTCCAGCGAGTGGATGGTGGCGGGGGTGACGTTGCCCTGCAGGTGGGCCAGCACCGCCTCGACCGGGTTCCCGGGCATCAGCCGCGGGATGAAGAAGTCCACGGTGACCGCGGCGATGGCGGTGATGACGTAGAACAGCAGCCGCCGGACGATGACGCGCATGGCCGCCCCCTCAGCCCAGGCGCCAGGTCGGCGTGGCCGGGTCCGGGGAGCAGCCGCAGCTCTCCCGGGGGATGAGCCTGGTCGGCAGCACCACGTCGCGCTGGGCGGGCTCAGCGTCGCTGATCATGGAATAGAGCACCTCGAAAGCGGTCGCGCCGATCTCCTGGATGGGCTGGCGGACGGTGGTCAGCTGGGGGCGCAGGTGGCGCGCCATCGGGATGTCGTCGAAACCGGTGACCGCGACGTCACCGGGGACGTCGAGGCCGTGCTGCATGAGCGCGTACACCACGCCGAGCGCGGTCTGGTCGTTGGCGCACGCGATGACCCGGGGGAGTTCGCCCTTCCCGGTCAGCAGGCGGCCGATGACCCGGGCGCCGCCTGCGGCGCAGTAGTCGCCCTGCCACTGCGGGCCGTCCACCAGAGTGCCGCCCGCTTCCTGGACGGCGGCGCGCAGCGCGGCGTGCCGGGCCAGGTTGTCCGGGCTGTCCGGGTGGCCACCCAGGTAGGCGATGGTCTGGTAGCCGTGCTCGCGGACCAGGTGGAAGGCCAGGTCCCGCATGCCGCGCTGGTTGTCCCCGCCCACGTTTGACGTGGTCGGGGTGGCCACGCCGGCCAGCGTCACGATCGGCACCTGCCGGGACAGCCGTTCCAGCTGGGGTGCGTTGATCACCTGGTCGTGCAGGATCAGCCCGTCGCTCTTGCGGGCTAGCGTCTCGATCCGCCTGGTGTGGTCGTGGTCGTCCACGTCGACGGAGCTGACCAGCAGGTTGTAGTCCCGGTGCTGGGCCGCGACCTCGATGCCCCGGTTGATCAGGTCGGGGAACTGCAGGCTCTCCGCCTCGTCCTGGAAGACCCCGGCCTCGGCGGTGCTGTCCGCGGCGGGGGCCGGGTTGGGCCGCCGGATCACCACCCCGATGACTTCCTTCAGCCGGGCGCTCAGCGCGCGGGCCGCGCCGTCCGGGATGAAGCCGAGTTCGGCGACGGCCTGCAGCACGCGTTCCTTGGTCTCCGGCAGCGGGTTGCCGCGGCCGTTCAGCACCCGGGACACCGAGGCGATCGACACGCCCGCCGCGTCGGCCACGTCGTAGATGGTCGGCGGGGGCACCGGGCCGGTGCGCCGCCCGGTGAGCGGTGCCGCGGCCCGGCTGGCTGGGCCGGCTGGAGTGACTGGGGGGCCGGCGGCGGGCAGGGTCGCCGCAGGGCTGCCGTCCAGCCCGTCCAGGGGGGCTGTGCTGGCCCCGTCGCGACTGTCCACCGGAACGCTCCCTCGTGTTTCCTGGGCTGCTACCTGGGCCTACTGGTAGACCCGGCAACAGCTGCCACCCGCCTCTGGTAAGCGCTTACCCAGGTGCCCTTTAGAAAGCGGCTGGGTCACAGCCGCGGGCTCAGCTTGGTCTAGGTAAGCGCTTACCAAGCGGATACGGGCAGAGTATTCCGGGACCGCCTGCGACTCAACCCCCCTCTGCCACTGTTACGGGAACGTGACAGAACGGGTAACAGGCCGGAGTTCCGGGCGAGCCGGGCGGTCCGGGTCAAGGCGGGCCGGTGCTCCGGGCGGCCGCCGGGCCCTGGCGTGGCGCTGGCGGCTGGGGCAAGCGCAGGTCAAAGCGGCTGGCCGGTGGCTTGCGGCCGGCACGTAGCCGAGGGATGTTCGCAGCGCGGCGGCGCCTGGTGCGGGCGGTTGGCTCGTGGGGTGCCCGGGATGACCTGGCCTGGGCCGGTCTGGCCCGGCCCGGCCGGACCGCCCCGAAACAGAGCCGAAACACGATGTCCGCCGCACACTGGTCCGTTGTCTGCGGCGTAACAGTTGGGAAACGTGATCGAAACCCGCACATGGGAAACATGAAGCGTTCTCGACGGACACCGAAGTGGCCGGCCGGATTGAGCTAGCCCGGGGGATGCCCCGGATCACGCCGCTGTGATAGCGCGGGAGAGGTTCCAGCAGCCCAGCAGGGTCTGCCTGGAGCCACTACCGGAAACCCCCCGGCAAGCCCTTCCAGGGTAACTCGCTGGAGGCGGAGAGTAGTGATTCCCTATGCACATTGGCTGTCGTCAGGCGATAACGCCTGGCAATTGACAGCCGCGACGTTCGTCGGCCTCATGAGCATCCCTGCACTGGCCGTCTTGTACGGCGGGCTGGTGCAGAAGAAATGGGCCGTCAATACCGTGCTCATGGTGTTCGCCACGTTCTGCCTGGTGCTCATCACCTGGGTGCTGTGGGCCTTCAAGATGGGCTTCGGCACCCCGTGGATCGGTGGCAGCCTGCACCTGCTCGGCAGGCCCGGGGCGGTGCTGGGCACCGGGGCCCTGGAAGGCCAGGCGAACATCCCGCTGCTGTCTGGCGGCATGCCAAGCTTCCGGTTCCCCGAATCGTCCCTGGTCTACTTCCAGTTCGTGTTCGCGGCGATCACCCCGATCCTGTTCATCGGCAGCGTGCTCGGCCGGATCAACTTCAAGGTCTGGCTGATCTTCGTGCCGCTGTGGATCACATTCGCGTACGCGGTCAACGCGTTCCTGCTCTGGGGCGGCGGCTACTGGGCCAGCAAGGGCGCGCTGGACTTCTCCGGCGGCTACGTCATCCACCTGGCGGCCGGTGTCTCCGGCTTCGTGGCGGCCTGGGTGATCGGGCCACGGCTGAAGCGCGACCGGGAACACGCGGTGCCGAACAACCTGCTGTTCGTAGCCGTCGGCGCGGGCATCCTGTGGCTCGGCTGGAACGGCTTCAACGGCGGCGACCCATACTTCGCGGGTGCGGACGCGGCGGCGGCCGTGGTCAACACCAACCTGGCCACCGCGGTCGCCATGATGACCTGGATCATCATGGACATGATCGGCGGGCCGGGCAAGAAGGCGACCTTCCTCGGCGGGCTCAACGGCATGATCTGCGGTCTGGTCGGCATTACCCCGGCGGCGGGGTACGTGAACGGCTTCGGTGCCATCGTCATTGGTTTCGCCTGCTCGTTCATCGTCTGGTTCGCCTGGAACTACCTGAGCAAGGTGCCGCCGTTCAACAAGGTCGATGACGCGCTCGGCGTGGTCTACACGCATGGCATCGCCGGGTTGTGCGGTGGCCTGCTGGTCGGCCTGCTGGCTGATCCCAAGATGATCGTGTACCTGGGCCTGGGCAAGAACCCCGGCTTCTCCGGGGCCGGCTTGTTCTACGGGCACGCGCATCAGTTGCTGGTCCAGCTGGGCGCGGCGGTCACCGTGATCATCTGGGACGGGCTGGTCACGTTCCTCTTGCTCAAGGGCATCGGCTTGTTCATGAAGCTGCGGGCGCCCGAAGAGGATCTGGAGATCGGCGACGTGGCATTCCACGGCGAAGAGGTCTACCCGTCGGATGAGCTCGCCTTGGCCGGGGTTAGTGCGGCACAGGCCGCCGAGCGCGCCACCAGCAATTCGTCCATACCGGAAAAGGTGCCAGAAAAGGACGGCTAATCCCGTTACTGGCTGGCCGCACTAGCCGGGCGGCTTCCCGGACCCACCCCGGGAAGCCGCCCGCACGCCTTTCCGCCGCCGCCCGCTCAGCGCCCTCGCCCGGCCCGCATCCCTTTAGCCATGATCAACTGATCGCTGTAGCTATAACACAGTGCCGCGGACTTAGCGCCGCCGGAGGTGATCGCCTGCGGCGGTATGCGTGTGACTGCCGGTGCTGACGCGCCAGCCATGGCGGTATCCCCGGGGATGGCCGGGCTTGTGTGGTGACTTGGGGCACGTATTTGGTACAAACCCACCGCGCAAGCCCGGGCGCGGTGGTGCTGTGACTGACGGGGGAAGAGGGGCGCACTCGACGGCCCGGCCGCGCTTAAGCCAGCGGCATTGAGCTATAACAACAGCGATCAGTTGATCATGATGTTGGCCACGGGGTGTGCGGGCTGGGGGAGGGGCCCGGTGGGGGTGGCAGGGGCGTCTGCGCGGCCGGGGAGAGGGCGGGCGGCGGGGTGGGCTGCCGCGCGGCGCGGGAGCGGGCGGGCCGGGGCCGGGTGGCCGGCTGGGCGGGCAGGGGGGCGGGCAGGTGGGCGGCGATGCCGTCGAGCAGGCACTCCAGGCCGAACTCGAACCGGGCGTCGCGGGTTTCCGCGGCGTCGGGATCGTGCCGGTCGTCCAGCATGGCCAGCAGCCGCGGGTACCGGCCGGTGGCCCGGACTCGTTCGGTGAACTCGGCCAGCACCTGCTGTATCTCGTCCTCGGTGAGCCCGGCGAACTGCTGGTCGCGGAACGATTCGTTGTTGTGTTCCTGGACCTCGCGGAGCACCGCCCCCAGCACGTAGGTGCCGACGGTGCTCACGATGTCGATCGCGCCGGCGCTGTCCAGGCCCAGCCCGTCGAAGGACGCCAGCACGCGTTCCAGGTTCAGCAGCGATTTCGGGCCGGTCGGCGGCCGGCCGCCGAGGAAGTCCATCATCCACTGATGCTGGTGCAGCCGCTGCCGGGTGCTCCTGGCCAGCTGATACATGTCCTGCCGCCAGTCCCCGGACGGATCGGGCAGCGGCTGCGCGCCCTGGATCTCGTCGATCATCAGGTCCAGCAGTTCTTCCTTGGACGCGATGTGCCAGTACAGCGACATCGTCCCGGCGTTCAGTTCGCGGGCGATCCGGCGCATCGTGATGGCGTCCGCGCCCTCCGCGTCGGCCACCTCGATGGCCACCCGGACGATCTCGTCGCGGGATAGCGCGGCGGCCCGCCGGGGCACATGTCGCTGGCCGCGCCGCTGGTCCGCCCGGGCATGAGTGCGGAGCCGGGCCGCCTGCCGGTCGGGAGTGCGGGAGGCGAGGAACGGCGCCCAGAGATCTTCGTCGTCGATGTCCACCATGCCTCCTCCCGGGCGGGCCGCCCGGCCGACCGCTGAGTGTGAACTTACCGGTCAGCCGATTCGACGTTGTTCTCTCGTACGCTGTACTGCTATCGTACGGCGCACGGTCAAGTACAGCGTACGAGAAACGTGAGGAGCAGCCGATGGGGGACATCCCGGCCATCGAGGCCGTGGGACTGGTCAAGACGTTCGGCGCGACCCGGGCGCTGGACGGGCTGGAGCTGACCGTGCCCGCCGGTGGCATCCTGGGCATGCTGGGCCCGAACGGGGCGGGCAAGACGACCGCGGTGCGGGTGCTGGCCACCCTGCTCCGCCCGGACGCCGGGCACGCCCGGGTGCTCGGCGCGGACGTGGTCAGCCAAGGTGGCCTGGTCCGCGAGCGGATCGGCCTCACCGGCCAGTACGCGGCGCTGGACGACTACCTGACCGGCCGGGCCAACCTGGTCATGATCGGCCAGCTGGGCCGGCTGACCCGGCGCCAGGCGCAGGCCCGGGCGGACGAGCTGCTGGACCGCTTCGACCTCAGCCAGGCGGCCGGCCGTGCGGTCAAGACCTACTCGGGTGGCATGCGGCGGCGGCTCGACCTGGCCGCGGGCCTGATCGGCCGGCCTGAGGTGCTGTTCCTCGACGAGCCGACCACCGGGCTTGACCCGCGCAGCCGCTCGGTCATGTGGGAGATCATCCGGGAGCTGGCCGCGGACGGGACCACGCTGCTGCTCACCACCCAGTATCTCGATGAGGCCGACCAGCTGGCGGACCAGATCGTGGTGGTCGACACGGGACGGGTGATCGCGGCGGGCACCCCCGACGAGCTCAAGGTGCGGGCCGGCGACGACCGCCTGGTGCTGGTGCTGCCCGCGTCCGCCGACCGGGCCGCCGCGCAGGCCGTGCTGAAGGAGTACGCGGCCGGGCCGGTCCAGGCGGACGACACGGCGCCCCAGCTCACCGCGCAGGTAACCAGGCGGGACGGCATCACCACCGAGGTGGTCCGCGCGCTGGACGCCGCCGGGGTCGAGGTGACCAGCGTGACCGTGCAGCGGCCCACTCTCGACGACGTGTTCCTCACCCTGACTGCCCAACCCGTAACTGGAGGTGCAGCGGCATGACCGCGCCCGTTATCGCTCTGCCGGCCAGCCACCGCCCGGACGCCCGGCGGCGCAAGTTGCGCTGGGCCATCACCGACGTCCTCGTGCTGACCAGGCGCAGCCTGGCCCGGATCGCCCGGGAACCAGAGACACTGATGGACGTCACCGTCCAGCCGGTGATCTTCGTGCTGCTGTTCGCCTACGTGTTCGGCAGCGCCATCGTGCTGCCGGGCGGCGGGAACTACCACGAGTACCTGATCGGCGGGATGCTCGGCATGGGCGTCGCGGGCACCGCGCCCGGCACCGCCGTGGCCCTGGTCACCGACATGAGCACCGGGCTCATCGACCGGTTCCGCGCGCTGCCCATGTCCCGGGCCGCGGTGCTGGCCGGCCGCACCCTGGCCGACCTGCTGACCCAGGGGATCGGCGCGCTGGTGGTGGCCGGGGTGGGGCTGGCCATCGGCTGGCGGGTGCACACCGGCCCGGCCGACGTGCTGGCCGCGTTCGGCCTGGCCCTGCTGTTCGGCTACGCGTTCACCTGGGCCGGCGCCTGCCTGGGCATGCTGCTGCGCAGCCCGGAGTCAGCCCAGCAACTCGGCTTCATCCTGTTCCTGCCGCTGACGTTCATCTCCAACGCGTTCGTGCCCACCCAGGGCATGCCGGGCTGGCTGCAGGCGGTGGCCAACTGGAACCCGTTCAGCGCGCTGGCCGCGGCCAGCCGGCACCTGTTCGGCAACCCCAACCCGGCGGCCGCGGTGCAAGTGTGGCCGATGCAGCACCCGGAACAGGCCGTGCTGCTCTGGTCGGCCGCGCTGCTGCTGGTGTTCGCCCCGCTGGCCGTGCACCTGTACCGCCGCAAGTCGCTCGGCTGAGCCAGGCCGGACCAGCACAGGTAGCTGGAGCAGCACAGGCCGGAGCGGCACAGGCCGGAGTAGCACAGGCCGGAGCGGCACAGCTAATGGCCGCGGAACGCCTCTTCCAGCCACCACGAGCCCCGGTCGGCGGTGACCTTGGCGTCCACCAGCAGCGGCCGGTCCCGCGGCCCGTCCAGCCACGCCTTCACCGGGCCCAGGTCGGCCGGGTCGCGCACGGTCACCCCGTCGCAGCCGAAGCCCCGGCCGATCGCCGCGATGTCGGCGGCCGGGAAGCGCACGATGTCCAGCGGGTGCCCGTCCGGGCCGAAGTGGTGCACCTCGGCGCCGTACGCCTCGTCGTCGTACACCACGATCAGCATGGGCAGCTTGAGCCGGACCACCGTCTCCAGTTCGCTGACTCCCATCAGCGCCCCGCCGTCGCCCAGGGCCGCGACCGGCAGCCGGTCCGGCCGGGCGATGGCGGCGCCGATCGCCGAGGCCAGGCCGAGCCCGACCGACTGGTAAGCCTGGGTGAAGCAGAATCCGGCCTCGTCCGGCACGGACAGGTACATGCTCGGGTAGCCCATGAAGTTGCCGGAGTCGACGGCCACGGTCCGCTCGGCCGGCAGCATGCCATCCAGCGCGATGCTCAGCGTGCGCGGGTCGATCCGGCCGCCGCCCGTCTCGTCGTCATACGGCACCGAACTCCAGGCGGCCTCCCGGTCGATCCGGTCCCGCACCTCGTCGGTGCGGTAGCCCAGCCCGCTGCCGAACCGGTCGCCGAGCGCGGCCAGCGCACCCCGCGCCGTCTCGGCCACGTCGCCCAGCACGCCCAGGTGCACCGGTCGGTTCGCGCCGATCGCGGCCGGGTCGTCGTCCACCTGGACGACGGTGGTCTCCGGGCCGATCAGATTGCCGTGCCGCATCGTCCACATGTTCAGCGAGCAGCCCCAGCCCACGATCAGGTCGGCCGCGGTGATCAGCTCGGCGGCCAGCGGGGAGGCGAACCCACCGCTCACGTCCAGGTCCCAGGGATTGCCCCGGAACAGGCCCTTGGCCGCCGCCGAGGTGGCCAGCAGCGCGCCGCACGCGTCGGCCAGCCGCTCCAGGTCGCCGCGGGCCTGGGCGATGCGCGCGCCGCGGCCGGCCACGAAGACCGGCCGCCGGGCCATGGCCAGCCGCCCGGCCAGGGCATCGGCCGCACCTGCGGACGGCGCCACCGGGCCGAGCACCGGGCTGGCCGGCGGCGGCTGCCGGTCGCACTCGCCCGCCTGCACGTCCAGCGGCATGGCTAGTACCACCGTGCGGCGCTGCAGTGTGGCCGTCTGGTAGGCCCGCGCGGTGTCGGCGGCCGCCGAGGTAGCCGAGTACAGCCGTTCCGGCACCGCGCCGACCGCGGCGGCCAGCCCGGCCACGTCGATCCGGAAGTTCGAGTTGACCGCCGGGCCGGCCACGTCGGCCGCCAGTACCAGCAGCGGCGTCCGGCTCTTGGCCGCCTCGGTGATCCCGGTCATCGCGTTGGTCAGCCCGGGCCCCTGATGCACGGTGAGCAGCCCGGTCCGGCCCGCGGTCCGCGCCCAGCCGTCGGCCATGCATACCGCGCCGCCCTCATGCCGGGCCGCGATGTACCGGGTGCCCTGGCTGATCAGCGCGTTGGTCACCTGGAAGTTGCCGCTGCCGACCACCCCGAACAGGGTGTCCGCACCCAGCCCGGCCAGCGTGGCCGCGACCGCGTCAGTGACCCGCATCAGGTGACCCGCGTCAGGCCCGCTCGACCAGCGCGATGGCCCGGCACGGGCTGCCCGAGCCGCCGGTGATCGGCAGCGGGCCGGTGATCACCACCGCGCCCCGCGGTGGCAGCAGGGCCAGGTTCTGCAGCTGGGTGAGCCCGTACTTGCCCGCGCCGAGCAGCGAGGCGTGGCACGGGAACGGCGGGTCGAACGAGTGTGCCGTGCCCGCGTCGGTGCCGACGGTCTCCACGCCCAGGCCGATCAGCTCGGCCCGGCCGGCCAGCCAGTGGGCGCAGGGCACCGAGATCCCGGGCGTGTGCGGGCCGGTCTCGTTCGCGTTGAGGAAGGCTTCCTGGCTCGCCGAGCGGGCATCCCAGCCGGTCCGGTACAGCAGCCAGCCACCGTCGGGCAGCGGCTCGTTCGCCGCCTCCCATTGCTGCACGTGCTCGATCTCCAGCAGGAAGTCCGGGTCGGCCGCGGCCTGCGCGGTGAAGTCGAGCACCACCGCGGGGGCGATCAGGCGGCGCACTGGGACCTGGGCCACGTCGGCGCCGTCCTTGCCGGTCACCCAGTGCACCGGCGCGTCGAAGTGGGTGCCGGTGTGCTCGCCGGTCGTGATGTCGTTCCAGTACCAGGCCGGGCCGCGGTCGTCGTACCGGCTGATCTCGTGCAGCGCGAACGTGGCCGTATTGCCGAACGGCGGCGGCAGCTTGATCACCGGGGTGGTGTCGGACAGCGGCGCAGTCAGGTCGATGACGTCGATGCTGCCGTCCCGGATCGCCTCGGTCAGGTCACTCAGCACGGACATGGCGGCTCCCGTTGTCAGCACGGATCCATTGCGGCTCTGCCGTTGTACCACCGCAGCCACGCCGGCCGAAGCCGACTGCCAATCATGTTATGATTATAACATGGCCGAGAAGAAGGCAGTGCTGAACGTCACCGTGAGCGAGTCCCTGGCCGAGGACGTCCGCCGCACCGCCAAGCAGGAGAACACCACGATCTCCAGCATCGTCGAGCGCGCCCTGCGCGAGCAGCTGGCCTGGGAACTCAAGCGCCTCGACGGCATCCGCGCCATCGACGCCTACTTCGCCGAGCATGGCTACCCGACACCGGAGCAGGACGCTGAGATTGATGCCCGGATAGCCGAGGAGGAACGGCTCATCGACGAAGCCCGAGCCCGCATGGCGGCCAGCGGGAAGCCCTTCCAGCTTAAGGATTGGGGCGCCTGATGCGGCAGGTGCGGCATGTGGTCTACGACAGTGGGGCACTCATCTCGATCGACAGCCGCCGCGACGACCTGTCGCTCCGCCATCATCAGCGGCGGATCACTCGGCGGGAGCACGTCATCGTTCCGGCACCTGTGGTTGCCCAGGTAGTTCGCGAGCCGCGGCGCCAAGCCCGGTTAATGCTGGCCCTGCAGAGCTGTGACGTCATCGCATTTGAACCCAACCATGCGGCGCCGGTGGGCAGGCTGCTAGCACTGTCCGGTACCACCGATGTAATAGATGGATTCGTCGCCATCAAAGCGGCGGAAATTGGCGCAGCAGTCATCACCTCTGATCCGGAGGACATCACGCACCTGCTGAGTACGTTGGGCGCGGATCTACCAGTGCTCAAGCCCTGACTTAGAGCGGGGCGACGGCGGGGATCACCTCGCTGCCGATGATCTCCAGCGGGGTAACGTCCCAGACTCCCACCACGAACCCGATGGCCGCCTGGAAGCCCATCTCGGCCAGCCCGCCGAGCTGGTCCACCACCTGCTGCGCGTTCTCGCCCTTGGGCCCGACGTCGTAGGCGAAGTAGCAGGTCTTCTCGATTTCGTCGTAGTCCCGGCCGACCGCCGCGCAGTGCTCGCGCAGCACATCGAGCTTGCGGGCCAGGTCTGGGCCGGGGAACAGGTTGCAGGCCTGGGCGTACTGGGCGACCAGCCGGAGCGTCTTCCGCTCGCCGCCGCCACCGATCAGGATCGGCGGGTGCGGCTGGGTCAGCGCCTGCGGCGAGTTGATCGGGCGTTCCAGCTGGTAGTGCCGGCCCTGGTACGGGCTCTCGTCGCCGCGCCACATCTGCAGGCAGATCTGCAGCGTCTCTTCCAGCCGCTCGAACCGCTCGGCGACCGGCGGGAACGGGATGCCCAGCCCAGCCGACTCCTCGTCGTTCCAGGCCGCGCCGATGCCCAGGCCGCCGCGGCCGCCGGACAGCACGTCCAGCGTGGTGACGATCTTGGCCAGCACGCCCGGATGCCGGTAGGTCACCCCGGTGACCAGCGTGAGCAGCCGGGCCCGCGAGGTATGCCCGGCCAGGTAGCCGAGCGTGGTGTACGCCTCGAGCATTTCCCGCTCCGGCGGCCCGATCACCCCGATCTGGAAGAAATGGTCCATCACCGCCAGGTACGAGAAACCGGCGTCGTCCGCGGTGCGGGCCACCGTAGCCAGGTCCGGGCCGAGCCGGCCCGGGCCGTCCGGCGTGGTGAAGTCGGGGATCTGCAAGCCAATCTTCACGGGTCCACCTCCAGTGATGAGGCTCTCACATACAGGACTGCCGTCCCGCACCAGGCGTCACGCAGAATGGAAGCATGAGCGGACCCGTGGTGAAGGCACTGACCCTGGTGACCGACGACGGAGTCCCCATCGACACCGTGCACCTGCCGGGCGACCAGCGCACCGCGTTCGTCCTGGCGCACGGGTTTACCCTGTCCTGGCAACACGGCGCGGTCTGGAAGGTGGCCAGCCGGTTGCGCGCGGCGGGCGGGGTGGTGAGCTTCGACTTCCGCGGGCACGGCCGGTCCGGCGGGCTGTCCACCGTCGGCGACCGGGAGATCAAGGACCTGGACGTGGCCGTGCGGTACGCGCGTGAGCTGGGCTACCAGCGCATCGCGGCGGTCGGGTTCTCCATGGGGGCTTCGGTGGTGCTGCGCTACGCCGGGCTGATCGGCGGCCTGGACGCGGCCGTCTCGGTGAGCGGGCCCGGGCACTGGTACTACCGCGGCACGGTGCCGATGCGCCGGGTGCACTGGGCGGTCGAGCGCCGGCTGGGCCGGGCCATCACCAAGGCCTGGCTGAAGACCCGGATCAGCCCGGTCGGCTGGGACCCGGTGCCGATGCCGCCGGACGAGGCGGCCGCACTGATCTCGCCGATCCCGCTGCTGATCGTGCACGGCGACAACGACCTGTACTTCCCGGTCCACCACGGTCAGCGGCTGTACGACGCGGCCCGTGAGCCCAAGGAACTGTGGATCGAGCCGGGATTCGGCCACGCCGAGTCGGGCGCCGGCGGCCCGCTGCTGGACCGGATCGCGCACTGGGTCAACCAGCAGCCGGTCAACCAGCAGCAGCCGCTATCCGCGCAGGCTGTCCCCGGTCTCGGGGTCGAAGAAATGCAGTGACAACAGGTCCACGTGCACCCGGGCGGGCTGCCCCTCGCGGATCGCGGTCCGCGGGTCCAGCCGGGCGACCAGCGCCGGGATCTGCGGCACCTCCTCGATCTCGGCCGCATCCGGCTCGGTGTCGCCGATGGTGACCCCGGCCACCTGCACCGGCGGCGCGCCCACCGTGCAGTGCGCGTTGACCTCGGCGCCCAGTTCCTCGCGCAGTTCCACGGTCACGTCGAGCACCGACTCGGGTGCGGCGTCCGGTACCAGCGCGGCGTCCTCCAGGTGCTCCGGCCGGATGCCGAGCACCACCGTGCGGCCCAGGTAGCGGTCGAGCGCGGGATGCTCGCGCAGCACGGCGGCGGGCACCTGCAGCCGGTGCGGGCCGAACACCACTTCCGGGCCGCCGTCGCCGGGCGCCAGGCTGGCCTCGATCAGGTTCATCGCCGGGGACCCGATGAACCCGGCCACGAACAGGTTGGCCGGCCGCGAGTACAGCTCCTGCGGCGCGGCCACCTGCTGCAGCACGCCGTGCCGCAGCACGGCCACCCGGCTGCCCAGCGTCATCGCCTCGGTCTGGTCGTGGGTCACGTAGATGGTGGTCACCCCGAGCGAGCGCTGCAGCTTGGCGATCTCCGCGCGCATCTGCACCCGGAGCTTGGCGTCCAGGTTGGACAGCGGCTCGTCCATCAGGAACGCGCGCGGCTGGCGGACGATGGCCCGGCCCATCGCGACCCGCTGCCGCTGCCCGCCGGACAGCTGCCGCGGCTTGCGGCCGAGCAGCTCTTCCAGCTCCAGGATGCGGGCGGCCTCGTCCACCCGGCGGCGGATCTCCGGCTTGGGTGTCTTCCGGTACTTCAGGCTGAACGCCATGTTGTCCCGCACGGTCAGGTGCGGGTAGAGCGCGTAACTCTGGAACACCATCGCGATGTCCCGGTCCCGCGGCTCCATGTCGTTGACCGGCTGGCCGTCGATCAGGATGGTGCCGTCAGTGATCTCCTCCAGGCCGGCCACCATGCGCAGCGCGGTGGTCTTCCCGCACCCGGACGGGCCGACCAGCACCATCAGCTCGCCGTCGGCGATGGACAGGTCCAGCGACCGGACCGCGGTGGTCCCGTCCTGATACCGCTTGGTGATGCCGTCGAGCACGATCTCCGACACTGCTTCTCCCTATCCGAACTACGCGCCGGCCGCTGCCCGCCGAACGCCTACCGCCGGCAACTACCCGCCGAACCGGCCAACCGGCTGCCCACGGACCCCCTCGACCCGGGTATGCAGCAGGTGCCCGGCCATCGGTTCCGCCTCCCGCTTTGCCTCGGTCATGTTCTCCCAGGCCGTGGTGACATACAGATCCTCGAGCCCCGGCCCGCCGAACGCCGGGCAGGACGGCTGGGACACCGGCACCGGCAGCTCGGCCAGCAGCTCGCCGGAAGGCGAGTACCGGCGCACCGCGCTGCCGCCCCAGAACGCCACCCACAGGCAGCCGTCCGCGTCCACCACCAGCCCGTCCGGGATGCCCTGCGCCGCCCCAGGCTGGACCAGATCCCGCGGCGCGCCGAGCGTGCCCGCGGCCAGATCACACGCAAACGCGCGGATCCGCGGCGCGGGCTCGCCCGAGTCGATGTAGTAGAACGTGCCGCCGTCCGGGCTCCAGCCCAGCCCGTTCGACTCGGTCACCCCGTCCAGCACCACCGTCATCGAGCCACCCGGGTCGAGCCGGTACAGCGCACCCGCCCCGGCCCGCCGGTCCCCGGCCACCGTGCCCGCCCAGAACCGCCCGGCCGGATCGCAGACCCCGTCGTTGAACCGGACGTCGGCCAGCATCCCGGGCGGCCGCCACGGCCCACCAGCCGCCTGCCCGGACGAGTCCACCAGCCGGAACCCGTCCGCCGCGGCCAGCACGTACCCCCCGGCGGCCCGCGGCGCGGCCGCGCCCACCGCCACCCCGGCGGTGTGGAACACCGAGTCACCCACCCCCGGCCAGTACCGGTGCAGGTGCCCGGCCAGGATGTCCACCCACATCAGGGCGTCCACCGCCGGGTCCCAGAACGGCCGCTCGCCCAGCTCGGCCCGGGCCGACACGGCTACTTCCCACGACCACGACTCGCTCATTTGCCCATCCCCAGGGTCAGCCCGCGCACCAGGTACCGCTGGAAGATCAGGAACACCACGATGGCGGGAACGGCGCTGATGAACGAGCCTGCCATCAGCACCGGGACGCTGGTGGTCCGCCCCGCCGATAGCGCGGCCAGCCCGACCGTGATCGTGCGCTGCTGCGGGTTCTGCAGGAACAGCAGCCCGACCAGCAGGTCGTCCCAGATCTGGATGAACTGGAGCACGGCCACGGTGGCGATGGCCGGCCAGGACAGCGGCAGCGCGATGCGCAGGAACGTCCGCTCGTACCCCAGCCCGTCGATCACCGCGGCCTCGATCAGGTCGTCGGAGATGCCCCGGTAGTAGGTGGCCATCAGGAACGTGGCGAACGGCGTGCCCAGCGCGACGTAGACCAGGATCGCGCCCAGGTAGGTGTTGATCAGCCCGAGCTTCCCGAGGTTCACGTACTCCGGGATGATGATCGACTGCAGCGGGACCATCAGCGCGGCCACCACGCCCAGGAACACCCACCCGCTGGCCCGGTAGCGCAGCTTGGCGAACGCGAATCCGGCCGTGGTGGACACGGCCAGGATGAGCAGGATCGACAGCACGCAGATCAGCGTGGAGTTGACCAGTTCCCGGCCCACCGGCAGCTCGCCGAACAGCAGGTGCCAGCTCACCGCGGAATGCCCGCGCTGCTCGTTGAACTGGGTCTGGTTGCGGAACGCGTTGTTCAGCAGGTACCAGAACGGGTACAGCATGACCACCGCGATCAGGGTCATGATCAGGAAGACCAGCCCGACCCGGCCGCGCCGCCGCGCCTGCAGCGCCCGCTTCCGGCCGGTCCCGGCCGGTGCCGGGGGCGTCTCAGTCGCCGTAGAGGCCGCCACCTACCAGCCCTCCCCGTCCTCGGACCGGATCAGCCGGAGCTGCACCAGGCCGACCACGATCATGATCACGAACAGGATGATCCCGTACAGCGCGCCGGTGCCGAACTGGCCTTCCGAGAACGCCGACTGGTAGACGAAGAACTCCAGCGTGGTGGTGCCGAACCCGGGTCCGCCGTTGGTCATCACGAAGATCAGGCTGAACAGCGCGGAGAACGCCGAGATCACCGTGATCACGAAGGAGAACTGGACGAACCGCTTGAGCAGCGGCAGGGTGACCCGGAAGAAGATCTGCCGCCGCTTCAGCCCGTCCACCCGGGCCGCCTCCAGCAGCGTCGGGTCCAGGGTGGCCATCCCGGTCAGGAAGATGATCGTGTTGGTGCCGACCATGGAGAAGATGAACGTGATGGCCAGCGCGAGCAGCGCGGTGCGCTGCCCGGCCAGCAGGTTGGTCTGCACCGAGCCGAGCCCGACATCGGCCAGCAGCCTGTTCAGCAGCCCGTTCAGCGCGAAGAACTGCACCGCCACCATGCCGATGACCACCCAGGACACCGCGGTGGGCAGGAAGTACACCGAGCGGAAGAACCGCCAGCCGCGGACATGTTCGTTGAGCAGCGCGGCGATGGCCAGCGGGATGCCGATGGCGAACGGGATGGCCAGCAGCAGCAGCGCGTTGTTCTGGATCACCCGCCAGAAGATCGGGTCGGTCAGCGCGGCCGAGTAGGTGCTCGGCCCGATCCACTGCGCGGTCAGCCCGTTCCAGTTGGTCATCGAGTAGTAGACGGCCTGCCCGATCGGCAGGCCGAGCAGGGCCACCACCACGATCACCGCGGGCAGCGACAGCAGGATGCCCGCCCGGCGCCGCCGGCGGGCCAGCCGCGAGCGCGGACGGCGGGCGGGCTGGCCCGGGGGAGCGCCCCGGGCCAGCCGCGTTTTGGTCTCCGAGATACTCACCAGGGCATCACGGGTAGCTGGTCCCGCGCTGGCTCGTCGGCAGCTGGCCGAACGTGGTCTGCAGGCTGCTCAGTGCCGACTTGGGCGAGATGCTGCCGTTCAGCACCGACGGCAGTTCCTTGCTGCCGGTGTTGACCACGTTGGGCTGCACCACGTTGTCCAGCATCGGGTAGACCGTCATGTGGTCCTGGCTGACGAAGTTCAGCATCTCCTGGTTGACCGGGTTGCTGGTGCTGGTCCCGTTGATGGCTGGGATCAGCCCGGCCGCGTTGATGATCTTCGCAGCCTGCGTGGTCGTCATGAACTCGAGGAACTTCAGCGCCTCGGCCTGGTGCTGGCTGTAGCTGGTCATCGACAGGCCATCACCGGCGAAGTCGACCACGCCCTTGATCGGCGTGTTCGAGAACGGCGGCACGAACGCGCCCACCTTGCTGCCCAGCGCCTGAGTGAACTTCTGCGTGTCCCAGGTGCCGTCCACCATCATGGCCGCCTTGCCGGACTCGAAGTCGCCCAGGTTGTCGGTCTTGGTCAGCACGTCGGAGTTGGTGCAGCCGGCGCTCTTCAGCTTGGCCCACTCGGTCAGCTGGGCCTCGTTGGCGGCCGAGGTCCACGGGATCTGGCCGCTGTACAGCTGCTGCCAGTCGGTCACCGGGTGCGCGCCGATCATCATGTAGCTCATGTCGTACCAGGGGTAGAACTCGGCGCCCAGCGGCTGGCCGCCGTTGCCGTAGGTGAACGGCATGAACCCGGCCTTCTTCAGCTTCGTGCACGCGGCGAACAGCTGGGACCAGTCAGTCGGCACCGAGGTGACGCCCGCCTTGGCGAAGTCGGCCTTGTTGTAGAACCCGATGTAGAACTGGTTCTCCAGCGGGATCACGTACGGCCCGTTGGCCGCGTTGAATTGATCCGAGGTCCACTTGAGCGCGTTCGGGTCGATCCGGGCCAGGTCGGCCGCGGGGATCTTGCCCTTCAGGTTGGTCAGGAACTCCTTGTACTGCAGGGTGAACAGCCCGGTCCACATGACCGCCAGGTCCGGGCCGGTCTTGGACACGGCGGCCGCCTGCAGCAGGGCAAAGTAGTTGTCCGCGGGCTGGCTCACCACGTTGACCGTGACGTTCTTGTTCTGCTGCTCGAACGTCTTGGCCAGGTTCTTCAGCGCGGTCGCGTTCTGCTCGGTGCCGTAGTTTTCCCAGATGGTGAGGGTTACCGGGCCAGATGTCGAGCCACTGCTCCCCCCACTGCTGCCGCACGCGGTCGCTACGAGCGCTACCGCGGCCACGGCAGCCAGCACCTTCCAACGTCTCACGGCTATCTCCTCTCGCTTGTGCCTCGATATCTAGGTCCGCGTGGCCAGCCGCCCGGCAGAGGTCCTGGTCAGCTCAGGACCTCCCGACGACTGGCTCGACGAACCGGCGGTGCTCCTCCGTTGGGGCCCGCAGGAAGTCCAGGTCGCAACCCTCCGGTGCCTGCAGCACGTGGTCGCGGTAGAGCGCGGGCCAGCCGCGCAGGTGCGGGGAAGGCGGCGGCGACCACTGCGCGCGCCGCCCGGCCAGCTCGGCTTCGGGCACGGCCAGGTCCAGGCGGCCGGCCGTCACGTCCACCTCGACCAGGTCGCCGTCCTGGACCAGCGCCAGCGGGCCGCCGATCACCGCCTCCGGCGCGGCGTGCAGGAACACCGTGCCGAAGCTGGTCCCGCTCATCCGGGCGTCGGTCACCCGGACCATGTCGGTGACCCCCTCCGCGGCCAGCTTGGCCGGGATCGGGATCATCCCCCACTCCGGCATCCCGGGCACCCCGACCGGCCCGCAGCCGGCCAGCACCAGCACCGTGTCCGGGGTGACCGGCAGCGCCGGGTCCTCGACCCGGCGGCGCATCTCCGCGTACCCGTGGAAGACCAGGGCCGGCCCGCGGTGCCGGAGCAGGCTGGGCGAGGCGGCTGAGGTCTTCAGCACCGCACCGTCCGGCGCCAGCGACCCGCGCACCACGGCGAAAGAGCCATTTTTGCCGAACGCCAGTGCCCGGATGCGGATCGCGCCGGACGCATCGGGTGCGGCCGCGGCGATCTGGCCGATGCTGGTCCCGGTGACCGTGGCCGCAGCCGGGTCGACCAGCCCGCCCAGCTCGCGGAGCAGGGCCGGCACGCCACCCGCCCGGTCCAGGTCGGGCAGCAGCCCAGCGCCCGACGGCTCGACGTCGGCCAGCACCGGGACCCCGGCGCCCAGCCGGTTCAGCTCGTCCAGCGGCAGCGGGACGCCAACCCGGCCGGCCATCGCGGCCAGATGGATGATCGCGTTGGTTGAGCCGCCGATGGCATGCAGCATCCGGATCGCGTTGCCGAACGCGGCCGCGGTCAGCACGGCCGACGGCTGCCGCCCAGCCAGCACCGCGCCCACCGCGGCCCGGCCCGCCTCGGTGGCGGCCGCCACGGCCCGCGGGTCACCGGCCGGGATGGTGGCCGAGCCGGGGATCATCAGGCCGAGCGTCTCGGCCATGATGGCCATGGTGGACGCGGTGCCCATCGTGTTGCAGGTGCCCGTCGCGCAGCCCAGGCAGCGTTCCAGCTCGCGCCAGCCCGCGTCGTCCAGCCGGCCGGCCCGCCGCTCGTCCCACAGCCGCCACAGGTCGCTGCCGGAGCCGATCCGGCGGCCACGGAACGTGGCCGGCTCCCGCGCCCCGCTGGTCACCACCACCATCGGCAGGGCGGCGCTGGCCGCTCCCATGATCGCGCCGGGCACGGTCTTGTCGCAGCCGGCCAGCAGCACGATCCCGTCCAGGGGGTTGCTCCGGATGATCTCCTCGATCTCGATGGCCAGCAGGTTCCGGTAGAGCATCGCGCTCGGCTTCATCAGATCCTCGCCGAGCGAGATCGAGCCGAACTCGACCGGCACGCCGCCGGCTTCCCGGATGCCGTCCGCCACCGGGCCCACCAGGTCGCGCAGCGGCAGGTTGCACGGGTTCAGCTCGCTGGCCGAGTTGGCGATGCCGATCACCGGCCGGCCGCCGTCGGCGGTCACCGGGTGGCCGGCCGCGGCGAACGCCACCCGGTGCGCCAGCGCGACCTCATCGTCGCCCTGGAACCACGCGTCACTGCGTAGCTTTGCGCCGCCGGGCCGCTGGGACCCGCCGAGCTTCCCTCGTCGCTCGGTCGCTCGTGCCTCGCTCCCTCGCTCCTCAGTCCAGTCGGCGGCGCGGCCCTTTGGCGCGGGCGGCGCGGTCATCAGGCCCGCTCCGGGATGCCCAGGCCCGGTGCCCCGGGCGCGGACTGGATCAGCTCCAGGTCGGCCAGCTCCATCCACTCCAGCGCGACCCGGGCCCGGTGCACCTTCTCCCGGGCGATGGCTGCGGCCTCGCCGACCAGGTGCAGCCCGCTGGGGTACAGCGGCCGGGAGTTGCGCAGGCCGAACTTCACGTACATCGGCGCGGCCGCCGCGACCAGTTCGGCCGCCTCGTGGCCGCGCACCACCCCGCCCATTGAATTGGGCGTCTCCACGTACAGGTCGATGGGCAGCGAGGTGGCCGCGCGCAGCTCGGCCAGCTGGGCCGCGGTCAGGTCGGACGGCACATTGACCGTGTGCCCGCCGAGCCGTTCCAGCTGCCGGGCGGTCACCGGGTTGGCCGGCGCCAGCATGGCCGACACCTTCCACACCACCGAGGCCGGGATCTCGCCGTCCCGCTGCATCCCGGCCAGCACTTCGAGCAGCCCGGTGTCCGCGACCAGGAAGCCGCGGATGCCGTGCTCGACGCCGCGCAGCACGTCGTCCACCGCGTAGCGGAGCTGCCGGGCGCCGCGGATCAGCCCGCCCCGGGACGGCCCCTCGGGCGACTGGGCCAGGCTGCCGATGTCCCACTCCTCGCGCGGCCCGACGAACAGCGATACCTCCAGGCCGGTGTCGGCGCCGATGGCGGACATCTCGGCCAGCTCGGCGCCGGACAGCAGCATCGCGCCGCTGCCCTGGGACACCCGGTTGACCGTGATGCCCTCGGCCGCGGCCTGCTCGACCACGGCGCGCAGCACGGCCGGGCCCTCGACGCTGGGGATCTCGATGCGGAAGTCCGCCCCGTCGGGGAACCGCGCCGCGCTGCGCGCGGGCGCTGGCTCGGCCGCGATGCCATACCGGGCCAGCACCTGCGCGCCGGTCAGCCGGCCGGTCTTCCCGTCTACGGACTGCTCGGTACCCAGCGTCACTACGCCACCTCCAGGACCGCCGGGCGCGGCGGCATCACAGAGTCGTCCTCGTCCTCGTCCTCGTCCTCGGCCGGCCAGCCCGGTCCCGGGCCGTCCGCCGCTGTGGTCACCCGGTGCAGGCCGGTCTCGCTGACCAGGTACGTGTCCTCGGCCTTGGCCCCGCCGGGCAGGCTGGGGTTCCACGCCACCGCGTGCCCGTACTCCACCGGGGTGGCGTACCAGCGGGAGTCCCGCTGTACCGGCGCGATCTCGAACTCGCGCTGCGCGTAGCCGATCGGGCCGCCCTGGTAGTGCCCGGCCCAGCCGCCGGGGGCGCCCTCCCGGGCGTAGCTGCTGGCCAGCACGGTCAGCACGGTCCCGTAGCGGTGCGGCGGCCCGGACGCGGCCAGCGTGTCACGCTCGATGCGCAGCACCCGGGCGCGCAGCGCGGCGAACTCCGGGTCCACCCGGCCCGCCGAGGCGAACCGGGTGGCGGCGGCGTGCAGTCCGCCGCGCCGGGCCACCACCACGGCCATCACCAGCCGGCGCATCGGTACCCCGGCCGCCATCGGGTGCCGGAACCGGCGCACCCGGTCGTCTCCGCCGACGATCAGCACCGGGCTGTCCGCGCCGCGGGCTTCGAGCAGCGCCGCCACCCGGGCCTGCACGTCCAGGTCCCGCTCGCCCGGCCGCCAGCTGGCCAGCGCCTGCTGCAGCGCGTCCGCCGCGTCGGCGCCGAGCGCGCGCAGGTCCTGCTGCTCGGCGGGGGACAGGGCGAGCCGCAGCGCGCAGAGCTCGTCGGTGGCGTCGTGGCCGAACCCGGGATGCCCGTCCGCGGCCAGCCCGGCGGCGGGCGCCCCGGCGATGTCCTGCGCGGCCTGGGTGAAGCCGTCCGGGTCGTACCACGGGACCGCGGCCAGGTCAGCGAAACCATGCTGCCGCGGCTGGTACTCCTCGGCCACCCGGTCCGCCTCCACCACGGTCGTCACCAGCGCCGCGGACGACCGGGTGGCGACCACCCAGACCAGGTCCACCCCGGCGGTGCGGTCCACCGGGGGCGCCACCGCGCCGGTGGCCCAGGCCACGGCGGCCGGGCTGGTGAGCACCACGCCGGCCACCTCCGGGTGCTCGCCGAGCCAGCCCGCCAGGCGCTGCCGGGCGGCCGCGGCCCGGGCCACGCTCCGGGGCAAATGTTCGGTTGTCCCGAACGATGTTTTGTGATGTAGAATCACGCCGACATGGGATCACCCGTATTTGCCCATGTCAAGGCCGTTTTGGACTCGCTACCATAACAGAATTTACGTTCTGCCGTACCGAACAGTGTTGAGCAAACAGCGTTGCACAAATCGCGCGTGGTGTGAGAGGTGAGCAGGTGGGGATCGCGCCGGAAGAGGCGGGCCGGTACACGGTGCACAGCGTGGCCCGGGCGCTGCGCCTGGTCGGCATCGTGGCCGACGGCCCGGCTGAGGGCCAGACGCTCAGCGAGCTGGCCAGCGCGCTGGGCGCGTCCAAGAGCACCACGCTGGCGCTGGCCCGGACCCTGGAGTCGTTCGGCTTCCTGCGCGACACCCGGCCCGGGCCCCGGTACACGCTGGGCACCGCGCTGATCCGGCTGGGCGACATCGTGAGCCGGCAGCTCCCGCTGGGCGAGCTGTGCCGGCCACTGCTCGACGAGCTGTCCGAGACGACCAAGATGACCGCGCGGATCGCGGTCCCGGAAGCCGGCTACCCGGTGTTCATCGCCCGGGTGGACGGGCCGGGCAGCGTCCGCTTCTACACCCCGCTGGGCCAGCGTGAGGTGCCGTACGCCTCGGCCGCCGGCAAGGCCATCCTGTCCACCCTGCCCGCGGCCGAGGTGCGCCGGATCTGTGCGGAGACCGGGCTGGCCCCGCGCACCGCGCACACCATCACCGACATCGAGACGCTGCTGGACAACCTGGCCGCGGCCCGGCGGCTCGGCTTCGCGGTGGACGACGAGGAAGACGCCGAGGGCGTGTTCTGCGCGGGCGCGGCGTTCTTCGGCCACGACGGCGGCTGCGCCGGCGCGGTCAGCGTCACCGGGATCAAGGGTGACCTGCCCGCCTGGCGGATCGACGAACTGGGCCGGGCCGTGCGCAGCTACGCCGACCGGGTATCCGCCCTGCTCGGCGGCGCGCCGTACCGCGCGGAAGGAGCCTGACCATGGCCGAACCGCAGACCGCCGCCCCGCCCGCGCCCGCCGGGCCGGCCCGCGACGCCCTGGTCGTGGCCGCACCCGGCCAGCTCGGGCTGGACCGGCGGGACCGCCCGGCGCCGGGACCGGGGGAGGTGCTCATCCAGCCGGCCGTGGCCGGGCTGTGCGGCACCGACCTGGACATCGTGGCGGGCCGGATCGACCCCGCTTACGTCCGCCACCCGCTGATCCTCGGGCACGAGTGGGCCGGGACCGTGCTGGACGGCGGAGCCGGCGCACTGGCCCCGGGCACCCGGGTCGTGGCCGAGGGCATCGTTCCGTGCTGGCGTTGTGCAAAATGTGCCGCCGGGGAAACCAACCTGTGTGTTACCTACGACGAGATGGGGTTCACCAGAGATGGGGCCGCGGCCGGCTACGCGACGGTCAGCGAGGCACTGGTGCACCGGCTGGCCGACCGGGTGAGCTTCGAGGACGGCGCGCTGGTCGAGCCGGCCTCGGTGGTGTACCGGGGCCTGGCCAGCGTGGCGCCCGCGCCGGGCGCGCGGGCCCTGGTGGTCGGGGACGGCACGGTGGCGCTGCTGGCGGTGCGGCTGCTCCAGCTGTGGTCCCCGGCTGAGGTCGTGCTGCTCGGCCGGCGGCCGGCCCAGGCCGGGCTGGCCGCCGAGGCGGGCGCGGCCCGGTTCGAGACCGACCCGGCCGCGGCCGGGGGCGGCTACGACCTGGTGGTGGAGGCGGCCGGGGCGACCGGCGCGGTGCTCACCGCGCTGGCCGCGGCGCGCCGCGGCGGCACCGTGCTGCTGCTCGGCCTGCCGCCGCACGGCGCCACCGCCGCGGTCCCCGTCGACGACCTGGTCAACAACGACCTGACCATCCGGGCCAGCTTCGGCTACACCTCAGCCGCCTGGCGCCAGGTGGTCACCCTGCTCAACGCGGGCCTGCTCAGCCTGGCCTTCCTGGTCACCCACCGCTTCCCGCTCAGCGAGTGGTCGGCGGCGCTGGACGCGCTGCGCGACCCCGACCCCCCAGGCCCGCGCGGCAAAGTCCTCCTGGACCTCACCGCTCCTTAACGGTGCGGTTTTTGCCCCTTATAGGGGCAAAAACCCGCACGCTTAACCGGAGAGTGGGTTACCAGGAGGTGGGGATGGGCTGGCCTTCGGTGTAGCCGGCCGCGCTCTGCACGCCGACGACCGCGCGCTGGTGGAACTCGTCCAGGTCGGCGGCGCCGGCGTAGGTGGCCGCGCTGCGCAGGCCGGCCGTGATCGCGTCGAGCAGGTCTTCCACGCTCGGGCGCTGCGGGTCCAGGTACATCCGCGCGGTGGAGATGCCCTCCTCGAACAGCTCCTTGCGGGCCCGCTCGAACGAGGAGTCGGCCGCGGTGCGCAGCCGCACCGCCCGGGCCGACGCCATGCCGAAGCTCTCCTTGTACAGCCGGCCATCCGGGTCGCGGAAACTGTCGCCCGGCGACTCGTAGGTGCCCGCGAACCAGGAGCCGATCATCACGTTGGACGCGCCCGCGGCCAGCGCCAGGGCCACATCCCTGGGGTGCCGGACCCCGCCGTCGGCCCACACGTGCGCGCCCAGCCGCCGGGCCTCCTGGGCACACTCCAGCACCGCGCTGAACTGCGGCCGGCCCACCCCGGTCATCATCCGGGTGGTGCACATCGCGCCCGGCCCCACGCCCACCTTGACGATGTCCGCGCCCGACGCGACCAGGTCGGCCACGCCCGCCGCGGTGACCACGTTGCCCGCGGCCACCGGGACCTGCGGGCTCACCCCGCGAACCGCGTGCAGCGCGCTGATCATCTTGTCCTGGTGGCCGTGCGCGGTGTCCACCACCAGCACGTCCACCCCGGCGTCCAGCAGCAGCTTGGCCTTGGCTGCCACGTCCCCGTTGATGCCCAGCGCGGCGCCGACACGCAGCCGGCCGTGGGTGTCGGTGGCCGGCTGGTACAGGGTGGCCCGCAGCGCACCGGTCCGGGTCAGGATGCCCACGCACCGGCCCGTCTCATCCACCACCGGCGCGAGCCGGTGCCGGCCATCATGCAGCAGGCTGAACGCCCGCTGCGGGTCGGTGCCGGCCGGCAGCGTGAGGGGATCGGTGGACATGACGTTGCGAAGCTGGGTGAACCGGTCCACGCCGGTGCAGTCGGACTCGGTCACCACGCCCACCGGGCGGCCGTTCTCGACTACGATCACCGCGCCGTGCGCCCGCTTGGGCAGCAGGGTGAGCGCGTCGCCGGTGGTGTCGGCCGGGCCGAGGGTGATCGGCGTGTCGTGCACCAGGTCGCGGGTCTTCACCCAGGCGACCACATCGGCTACCACGTCGGCCGGGATGTCCTGGGGCAGGATGGCCAGCCCGCCGCGGCGGGCTATCGTCTCCGCCATCCGGCGGCCGGACACCGCGGTCATGTTGGCCACCACGATGGGGATGGTGGTGCCGCTGCCGTCCTGCGTGGCCAGGCTGACGTCCAGCCGGGACGCCACCGCGGAGCGGCTGGGCACCAGGAAGACGTCGTTGTAGGTCAGGTCATGGGCGGGCAGCCGCCCGGTAAGGAATCGCACTCTTCGATTCTGCCCGCCGCCGCCCGGTGCCTGGGTCAACTGGTGCCTCGGTCAACTGGTGCCTGGGTCAGCCTGGGCCTGGGTCAACCCGGGTCCGGATCGCCGCCGGTCATGTCCCATTCCTCCCGGGACAGCATGGCTTCCTCCAGGTCGAGCTGGCGCAGCATCTCGTCCAGCACCTCGTCGTCGATCTGCCGCTCGTCGCGCAGCCGGATGAGCTCGGCCCGCTCGGCGGCCGTCATTTCCCGGCGCAGCCGCTGGAACGCGGCGGCGGGGGCGGTTCCCGGCTCATCCTGCTCGCCGCCGGGCAGCCGCTCCCGCGCCCCGGCCTGCCGGTACCCGGCCAGCCGGCGCAGTCGCTCGACCACCTCGGGCGGCGCCCCGGCCGGGTCCTGAGCGGCCACCTCGTCCAGCCGCCGCAGCCCGGCCTCCGAGGCGGCCTGCTGCGCGGCCGCCTCAGCCGCGGCGTCGGCGCGCTCCTCGCCCGGCCCGGCCCGCACCCCCAGCCGCCGGATCAGCCAGGGCAGGGTCAGCCCCTGCACCAGCAGGGTGCCGAGCACGGTGGTGAACGTCA
This sequence comes from uncultured Actinomycetes bacterium, assembly GCA_963814645.1. Taxonomy (GTDB): domain Bacteria; phylum Actinomycetota; class Actinomycetes; order Streptosporangiales; family Streptosporangiaceae; genus RYN-230. Next base: position 952,412 of record CAWFDX010000004.1, read on the forward strand.
GGAAGACCAGCAGGCTGCGCATGGGCACGTCGGCGGGCAGCGCGGCCGCGGCGGCCAGCGAGATCACGCCGCGCAGGCCGGCCCAGGACAGCACCAGCGTGGCCGGCCAGCCCGGCGCCGGGTCCGCCTTCCTGATCCGCGGGACGAGCCAGCGAGGCAGGTAGATCGACGGGAACACCCAGGCGATCCGGGCCACCACCACGGCGCCGAGCACGACGGCCGCCTCGGCGGCCAGCCGTCCCGGGTCGCTGCGGCCCAGATCCTGGAGCACCGGCCGGAGCTGCAAGCCGATCAGGGCGAAGGCCACCGATTCGAGCACGAACGTGACCACCCGCCACACCGCCATGTCCTGCAGCCGGGTGGCGAAGTGGGCCTGGCCCCCGTGATGGCCCAGATACAGGCCGGCCACCACGACGGACAGGATGCCAGAGGCGTGCAGCGAGTCGGCGGCCAGATAGGCGGTGAACGGGGCGAGCAGCGACAGCGCGCTCTCCAGCAGCGGGTCCCGCAGCCGCAGCCGGATCTTGTGGATGAGCACCCCGAGGACCAGGCCGACGGCCACCCCGCCGGCGCTGATAAACACCAGGCTGCGCACGTCATCGAGTGGCGACGGGGTGGCCACCGTGGTGGATGCGGCGCTCACCGCGACCGCGTACACGGTGAGCGCGGTGCCGTCGTTCAGCATGCTCTCGCCGTTGAGCACGGTCAGCAGCCGTCTGGGCAGGTGCAGCCGGCGTCCGATGCTGGCCGTGGTGACCGCGTCGGTGGGGGAGAGGATCGCACCCAGGGTGAACGCGGCAGCCACCGACAGTCCCGGCACGGCCAGCCAGGCCGCGCCGCCGACCACGGCCACGGTGAACAGGACCAGCCCGACCGACAGCAGGGCCAGGGTGCGCACGTTGTCCCGCAGGTTCAGGTACGAGCTTTCCAGCGCCGTGGTGTAGACCAGCGGCGGCAGCACGACGAACAGGATCACGTCCGGCAGCAGCCGGAAGGTCGGCACCCCAGGGATGTAAGACGCGGCCAGCCCGGCCAGCACCAGCAGGATCGGCGCGGCCACGCCGCGCCGGCGGGCCAGCCCGGCGATCGCGCAAGAGCCCAGGATGAACAGCAGCAGCGCCAGGGCCTGGGTGGCGGTCATGGCAGTGTGCTCCCGCGTCCGGCCTGGTCAGGAGAAGTGGAACGCGGCGAAGATGATCGCGGTCAGCCGGTCCACCATCTCCTCCCGGGGCAGCCGGACCTCGACGGTGAGCAGGTAGTTGATCCGCTCCAGCATCATCAGCAGAGCCACGCCGGTCAGCTCGGCGTGCCCGGCGATCGCCTCGCTGCCGTTGTTCCGCGCGGCCGCCGTCATACCCTGGGTGATCGCCTCGGACAGCCGGAACATGACCTGCAGCCCGTCGCCGAAGACCTCCTCGCCGACGACCTCGGCCTGGCTGAGGATCCGGATCACCGAGGCGTGCGCGGCGTACACATCGCAGAACGCGCTCACCCAGCGGCGCAGCGCGGCCCGGCCCGAGTCGTTGCGGGTCACCACGGGAAACTCGTCCACCAGTGCGGCCATGTCGATCAGCGCGTCCGACAGCAGCGTCTTGAACAGGTCTTCCTTGTTGCTGAAGTACAGGTAGAAGGTGCCGTGCGAAGTCTTGGCCCGGCGCACGATGTCATCCACCCGGACGGCCTGGAAGCCGTTCTCGTCGAACTCGGCCAGGCCGGCTTCGAGCAGCTTCTGCACGGTCTGGCGGCCCTGAGCGCGGAGCTCGCGGTCCTGTGCGGGGGCGCCGCCGCCGAGCGAGGGCCGCTTGGGGGGCACACCGCTGCCGGTGCTGACCCGCCGGGCCGGTGGCGGTCCGCCGGGTACGGTAAATGGTTTACCAGCGTTGCTTTCTGGCACGGTTCCCCTAGGCGCAGTGCCGGGGCGGGCTTCCCGACTCATGTTCGGAGGGTAGCCTCCCAGCCGTCGGCTCGCTGCATTCGCCCCGCTGAAACGGCGGGTCGGAGCAGTGCGGCTCAGGAACCCAGCACCTGGTCAAGGTAGGTATTGCTGAACCGTCGTGCAGGATCGAGCTCATCGCGGAGCGCGACAAAATCAGCGAATCTAGGGTACACGCCGCGCAGATAGGCCGCGTCGCGGCTATGTATCTTGCCCCAGTGCGGCCGCCCGCCGACGGCGGTCATGACCGCCTCCACCTCGCGGAAGTAGTCCTCGTGCGGGGCCTGATGAAACACGTGGATGGCGATGTAGCCGGTCGCCCGGCCGTAGGCGGTGGATAGCCAGATGTCATCGGGCGGCGCCACCCGGATCTCGATCGGGAAGCTGATCCGCCAGTCCCGCCGGGCGAACAGCGCGCGCACCTCGGCCAGCACCGGGGCCAGGTGCTCCCGTGGGACCGCGTACTCCTGCTCCTTGAACCGGACCCGGCGCGGGCTGGTGAACACCCGGTGCGAGGTGTCGGTGTACCGCCGCGCGCCCAGCGCCCGGGCGGCGATGCCGTTGATGCGCGGGATCGTGCCCGGATAGCGCTGGCCGACCCGGCAGGTCAGGCCGAACAGGGTGTTGGACAGGAACTCATCGTCCAGCCGGTAGCGCCAGCCGGGCAGCGGCTGGGCCGGGCCCGCCGCGCGGTTGTTCCGCTTGGTCAGGCAGCCGTCGGTGTGCGGGAACCAGTAGAACTCGAAGTGCTCGTTCTCGCTGGTCAGCTCGTCCAGCCTGGCGATGACCTCGGCCCAGCGCATCGGCTCCTCGCGGGCGGTCAGCAGGAACGCGGGGACCACCCGGAACGTCACCGCGGTGAGCACGCCGAGCGCGCCGAGCCCGATCCGGGCCGCCTGGAACAGCTTGCCGTCCTGCTCGGCGGAGCAGCTGACCAGCTCACCGTCGGCGCGGACCAGTTCCAGCCCGGTCACCTGAGCGGCGATGCCGCCCAGGTCCCGCCCGGTGCCGTGGGTGCCGGTCTGGATCGACCCGGCGACGGTCTGCTCCTGGATGTCGCCCATGTTCTGCAAGGCCAGGCACTGCCCGCGCAGGTACTCGTTGAGTACCCGGAGCTGGCAGCCCGCTTCCACGGTGACCTGCCCGGCCGCCGGGTCAACCGAGCGCACTGCGCGCAGGCCATCCGGGCGGAGCAGCACCCCGTCGGTCGCCGCCACCGGGGTGAACGAGTGGCCGGAGCCGGTCATCCGCACGGTCAGCCCGTCCCGGGCCGCCCCGGTGACCGCCGCGGCCACCTCCGCCGCGGACCGGGGGGTAATTTCACGGCGCGGCGCCGCGGTCTGGTTGCCCGCCCAGTTCTGCCAGCGGGGTGCTGCGGTGACCATGCCCGGACCTTACCCGCAGGCCACGGCCACGGCAGGATCAGCACTCCCAAAAGGTGCTTCTTACCGCATAGCCGTAGTCAGGTATTTTTTCCCGGCCGCTGGGCAGCCGGTCTTTCAGCCCCGGCGGCCCGGCTTATATGGTTGATCACGCGATGAGACGCCTACTCCGGCGCCAAACGCCGGCCACAGCCGCTGGATCGCCGACAGGACGGATCATGGCGGTGGGTGGCGCATTGGTCCTGCTGGTAACCGGGATAACGCGGACCTATCCCGGGCCGACCGCCGCGCAGGCCGCCGCGGCCAGCCCGTCGCCGTCCGCCTCGCACGCCGCCGCGGGCAGCACCTTCCGGCAGATTTACCTGCCCGACCTGCTGGTGATCGAGCCCGCCGGGCTGAGTTCCAGCCAGCTCAAGAAGCTGCAGCGGATCAGCGGGGTGCGCAGCATGGTGTCGGCCGACGGCGCCGCGATCAAGCTCGGGAACGCGAAGAAGCCGATCAACGTGCTCGGGGTGGACGCGCAGCGGTTCCGGTCCTGGACCCCGCTGGCCACGGCCTCGGACCAGCGGCTGTGGACCGCGCTGCAGCGTGGCCACTTCGTGGCCTCGGACACCCTGGCCCGGCAGCGGCACCTGCACCCGGGCACCACGTACCGGCTGGGCAGCTCGGGGCAGCAGCGGATGATCCTGGGCGGATCAGCCCCGCTCGGCATCGAAGGCATCGGCGCGCTGGTGAGCAGCAAGTACTCGGCCGGGCTCGGCCTGATACCCGGCGTGCTCGCGCTGATCAGTGCGCCCGGCGACAGCATGGCCGCGCTGACCAAGGCGGTCCGGCACATCGCGGGCAAGGCCGCCACGCTGATCAGCCTGCGCAGCCAGCAACAGCAGCAACTCCCGCGCAATCCGCGGGCCAGCGGCAGCCGGCCCAGCACGTATCTCCAGCTGTTCCAGGAGTCGGCCGCCCGGTACTGCCCCGGGATGTCCTGGACCGTGCTGGCCGCCATCGGGCAGATCGAGAGCGGTGACGGCAGCAACGTGGGCCCGTCCACCGCGGGAGCACTCGGGCCGATGCAGTTCCTGCCGTCCACCTGGGCGGAGTGGGGGATCACCGCGTTCGGCGAGACCGGGTCGCCGAACATCATGGACCCGTTCGACGCGGTCCCGTCGGCCGCCCGGCTGCTCTGCGCGGCCGGTGCCGGCACAGCCGCGGGCCTGCGCGGCGCGATTTTCGCCTACAACCACGCCACCTGGTACGTCAACGAGGTGCTCGGGCTGGCCGGGGAGTACGCCCGAGATTACGGCTGAGCCGACCGGCCGGCGCATCCCAGGCCGGCTGGTTGGATGGTGCCCATGACGGACTATGACGCGTTCCTGCTGGTGTCTTTCGGCGGGCCGGAGGGGCCCGATGACGTCATGCCGTTCCTGGAGAACGTGACCCGCGGCCGGGGTGTGCCGCCCGCCCGGCTGGCCGCGGTGGCCGAGCACTACTACGCGGCCGGCGGGGTCAGCCCGATCAACCAGCAGTGCCGGGACCTGCTCGCCGCGCTCGGCAAGGATTTCGCGGCGGCCGGCGTCAACCTGCCGGTGTACTGGGGAAACCGGAACTGGACGCCGTATCTGGCCGATACCGTGCGCGAGATGGCCGCGGCCGGGGTCGGCCGGGCGCTGGCCTTCGTGACGTCCGCCTACGGCTCCTATTCCAGCTGCCGCCAGTACCTGGACGACATCGAGCGGGCCCGGGCCGAGGCCGGGCCGGGCGCACCGGAGATCGACAAGCTCCGGCACTTCTTCAACCACCCCGGCTTCATCGAGCCGTTCGCCGATGCCACCATCCGTGCCGTCAGGTCGCTGCCGGCTGCCGCCCAGCAGCAGGTCCCGCTGGTGTTCACTGCGCACAGCGTGCCGACGGCGATGGCGGCGGCCAGCGGCCCGCCGCCCGGCGGCCGGTACCCGGCCCAGCTCCAGGAAGCGGCCCGGCTCGTCGCGGACCGGGTCGCCGCGGCCACCGGAGAGCACCCGTGGCAGCTGGTCTACCAGAGCCGCAGCGGCCCGCCCAGCCAGCCGTGGCTCGGCCCGGACGTGTGCGACCACCTGACCGGGCTCGCCGCGGCCGGGGCGCCGGGTGCGGTGCTGGTCCCGGTCGGGTTCATCACCGACCACATGGAGGTCGTGCACGACCTGGACGTGGCGGCGGCCCAGCTGGCCAGGGAGCTGGGCCTGCCGCTGGCCCGGGCGGCCACGCCGGGTACTGACCCGCGCTTCGTGTCGATGATCACCGAGCTGGTCACCGAGCGGCTGGACGGCTCGGTGACGCCGGCCGCCCTGGGCTCGTCCGGCCCGGCCGAGGACTTCTGCCGTCCCGATTGCTGCCGGTGGGCCGCCCCGGCCCGGCCCACGGCGGCTTCGTGACCAGCGCGGAGCTGGCTGAGCCGGATCCGGCGGCGCTGCTTGCGCTGGCCCGCTCGGCCGCCGAGGCGGCGGCCCGGATGCTGGCCAGCCGCCGCCCGGCCGGCCCGGCCGGGCGGCCCGAGGTGACGGACACCAAGTCCAGCCCGACCGACGTGGTGACCGAGATGGACCGGGCCGCGGAGGCCCTGATCACGGAGCGGATCAGGGCCGAGCGGCCCGGCGACGCCGTGCTCGGCGAGGAGGGCGGCGAGTCCGGGCGGGGCCGGGTGCGCTGGATCGTGGATCCGCTGGATGGCACCGTCAACTACCTGTACGGGCTGGCCGACTGGGCGGTCAGCATCGCGGCCGAGGTGGATGGCCAGGTGCTGGCCGGGGTGGTAGCGATCCCGCGGCACGGTGAGCTGTTCACCGCGATCGCCGGGCAGGGCAGCTGGCTGCATCAGGCCGAGGGGCCAGCCGTGCCACTGCGCTGCAACACCGGGGTGCCGCTGCACCGCGCCCTGGTGTCCACCGGGTTCGGCTATGCCACCGCGCGCCGCGTCGTGCAGGGTGAAGTGGTGGCGGCCGTGCTGCCCCGGGTCCGGGACATCCGGCGCGGCGGCTCGTGCGCGGTTGATCTGTGCTCGGTAGCGGCGGGCCGGGTGGACGCCTACTACGAGCGCGGCGTGAACTACTGGGACTACGCGGCGGGCGGGCTGATCGCCGCCGAGGCCGGGGCCCGGGTGGCCGGGCTGGCGGGCGGCCCGCCCAGCCCGGAACTGTGCATCGCCGCGTCGCCTGACCTGTTCAGCGAGCTGCGGGACCTGCTGGCCAGCCTCGACCCCGAGCGGGACGCGCCGGAATAGCCGTTACGAGCCGGTCTTGGCCAGCACGCCGGACGGGCTGGCGGCACCGGGGCGGCGGAACGCGAAGGCCAGCTTGGCCGAGCCCTGCGGGGTCAGCGTGACCACACCGCTGTCACAGCTCTGCTCCCCGGACGTGATGCCCTGCTCCAGCGTGTAGCTGGTGCCGTTCGTGCCGACCAGCAGCAGGCGGCCGGAGCAGCCGAGCTGCGGGTAGGCGATGGTCCCGTCCGGCGAGCCCGCGGTCAGCTGAACCCGGACCGTGACGGCGAGCGCTGGGTCGGTCTGCCGCACCGTCCCGGACCAGGTGCCGGCCAGCGCGCTGGGGATCTTCGGGGTCGCGGTGGGTACGGCCGTCGCGGTGGCCGGGGCTGACTTGCTGACGTGCCCGTCGGTGGCCGCCGCGGCCGGGGTGGGGTGCGGCCCATGGTGAGTCACGATCAGCGTGCTCGCGATGGCGATGGCCGCGATGCAGGCCGCGCAGGCCGCGATGAACGCCGCCCGCCGTGGCGCGGACCCGGGCGGCGCCTCCGCCTCGTCCTGCTGACTGGGCCCGACCACGCCGCGCCCGGCCGCCCGGGCCCGCCTGGTGCCCTCGGCCAGCAGCCCGGCGGCCGGGTCACTTTGCCCGAGCAGCGCGGTGAGCAGGGCCCGGGCCTGCGGCCTGCTGCCCTGCTCGGCCAGGCACGCCGACACCGCGCCGCGCAGCGAGTCGGGCAGGCTGGCCAGGTCGGCCGGCACCGGGCCGGACGCGGCGAACAGAATGGTCTGGGCCCAGGAGTACAGGTCGGCCGACGGCGTCGCGGTGCCATAGGGCGGGGTGATGCTGAACCGGACCACCCGGGGCCCCTCCGCGCCCAGAATGAGATCGTCCGGGCCGAAGTCGCCGTGCACCAGCCCGGCCTGGTGAATGGCGGCCAGCCCGGTGGCGGCGCCGATGGCCAGCGCGGTGAGCGCCGGCCCGTCCAGCGGCCCCTCCGCCCCGATCACCTCGGTCAGCGACGGCCCCTCGATGAACTCGCTGACCAGGTAGGGCTGGTCCGCGTCGAATCCGGCATCCAGGATCCGCGCGGCGCAGAACGGGGGGACCCGGCGGGCCGCCCGCGCCTCGGCGGTGAACCGGTCCCGGGAGGCCGCGTCCGGGGCCGAGGCCGGGCCGAGCAGCATGACCGCCACCGGGGCGCCGTTGGGCAGCCGGGACAGGAATGTAGCCGGGCCCTGATCGGTTACCTGGTCGGTGATCCGCCCGGCCAGCCGGTAGCGGCCGACCCGCCGGGGATCATCGGGCCGCAAGGGGGTGACGACGGGCATGCGGCGGCTCCGCTGATCCGGCTTGGGGGGCGGTAAAAATCAGTTTCGTACGATACGACCTTTTCTGTGCTTGCCGTGCGGGGATCCGGGGAACTTACCCGTGGCAAGCACGCGATGGGGGCTTTCAGAGATGCCGTGGCCGGGCCAGACACAGACACGACGCGCGATAGTCCATACCCTGCGTGTGCGCGGCAGGCGGACGTGACAGAATTCCCCGCCGGAATCGGGCACAACTACGGCCTGCTGAGCGTTAACACCCGCGCGACGAGGCCACTAACGAAGAAGGGGGTGGAGTACCCAGATGGCAACCGACTACGACAGCCCGCGGAAGACCGACGACGAGCTCACCGAAGACAGCCTGCAGGAGTTGCAGGCGCGCCGCATGGACAAGTCGTCCAGCACGATCGACATTGACCCAGACGATGTCGCTGAGTCGCTGGAGCTTCCCGGTGCGGACCTGTCCAACGAGGAGCTGTCGTTCCGGGTCATCCCGCGGCAGGCTGACGAGTTCACCTGTTCGCGTTGTTTCCTGGTACATCACCGTAGCCAGCTGGCTGAGGACCGGAACGGCCAGCCGATCTGCCGCGAGTGTGCGGCCTGACTCCTCAGGCCGCACGCCCCGGCGGGCATTAAAACCCAGCGCGTGAACGAGCAAGGTTGAGCATGCAGTAGCAGGCGCAGGCAGGGGACAGGGAAGGCGTCCGGGCCATCGGCCCGAGCCTGGGGGGAATGTAGCGGCAGCCGTGCTGCCGCCTGAGCCAGGCTTCTGTATTCCCAGCGTGATCCGGCCGTACACGCCTGACCGCCGGCCGGCCGAGGCCCTGCCCGCCGGTGCGGCTACCGTCTGGATCCATGAGTTTCCGGGATCGCGGTGCGCCCGAGGAGGCACGATGACGGACCAGGCGGACCTGATCTTCACTGGCGGCCCGGTGTACACGGTGCCTGAAGAGGGCCGGGAGATGACCCGGGCCCAGGCGGGCAACGGCTGGCCGGCCACCACGGCGGCGGTGCGGGACGGCCGCATCGTCGCTGTCGGCACCGACACCGAGCTGGCCGGCCTGGCCGGGGACCGGACCACCGTGATCGAACTGCGCGGCCGCCCGCTGCTGCCCGGCTTCCAGGACGCGCACGTGCACCCGGTATTCGCCGGGCTGACCATGCTGCGCTGCGACCTGGACGGGGCCGCCGACGCGGACGACGCGCTGCACCGGATCCGGGCTTATGCCGCGGCGAACCCGGATCGGGAGTGGATCGACGGCAGCGGCTGGCGGCTGGAATGGTTCCCCGGCGGGACGCCGTCCTGTGCGCTGCTGGACGGCGTAACCGAGGGCCGGCCCGCCTACCTGACCAACCGGGACGGGCACGGCGCCTGGGTCAACTCGGCCGCGCTGGCGCGGGGCGGGGTGACCGCGGACACCCCGGACCCGGCCGACGGGCGGATCGAGCGGGAGCCGGGCGGGGAGCCGCAGGGCACCCTGCACGAGGGCGCCGCGCTGCTGGTCGGCCGGCTGGTGCCGGCGCCGACCCGGGACGAGCAGCTGCGCGCCCTGCTGCTGGCCCAGCAGCATCTGCACGCGCTCGGCATCACCGCCTGGCAGGACGCGATCGTCGGCGAGTACCTGGGCTACCCTGACCCGCTGCCCGCCTACCTGACCGCGGCCCGGGACGGCATGCTGACCGGCCGCGTCGAGGGGGCGCTGTGGTGGGACCGGGGCCGCGGCGGCGAGCAGCTCGACGACCTGCTGGACCGGCGGGAGACCGGGCAGGCAGGCCGGTTCCGGGCCGGCACGGTGAAGATCATGCAAGACGGGGTGGCGGAGAACTTCACCGCCGGGATGATCGACCCCTACCTGGATGGCTGCGGCTGCCAGACCGGCAACAGCGGGCTGTCCTACGTGGATCCGGCTGACCTGGCCGAGCAGGTGACCCGGCTGGACGCCGCCGGCTTCGGGGTCCATGTGCACGCCATCGGGGACCGGGCCGTGCGCGAGGCGCTGGACAGTTTCGAGGCGGCCCGGGCCAGCAACGTGGTCAGCCCCGGCCGGCACCACATCGCGCACATCCAGGTGGTGCACCCCGATGACATCCCGCGGTTCGCCGAGTACAGCGTGACCGCGAACATGCAGGCGCTGTGGGCCGCGCACGAGCCGCAGATGGACGAGCTAACCATCCCGTTCCTGGGCCCGGAGCGGGCCGCCCACCAGTACCCGTTCGGCACTCTGCTGCGCTCGGGCGCGCGGCTGGCCGCGGGCAGCGACTGGTCGGTGAGCAGCGCCAACCCGCTGTGGGGAATCCATGTCGCGGTGAACCGGGTGCTCCCCCCCGGTGCTAGCCAACACGGCGAGGGCGAGCCGGGCGCCGGGCCGCTGCTGCCCGGCCAGGCGCTGAGCCTGGCCGAGGCGATGGCCGCGTACACGGCCGGCTCGGCGTACGTGAACAACCTGGACGAGACCGGCGCCATCGAGCCCGGCTACCTGGCTGACCTGGTGGTGCTGGACCGTGACCCGTTCGCCGGCCCACCCGCCGAGATAGCCGAGGCCACGGTCGCACTAACCTTCGTCGAGGGGGCCCAGGTATTCGCGGCCGAGGGCTGAGGAGAGAAACACGGTGCAGCTGACCACGCTGGGCCGGGGCGGGCCGGTAGTATCCCGCGCCGGGCTCGGCCTGATGGGCATGTCCGGAATCTACGGCGCCGCCGACGAAGCGGAGAGCGTGGCCACCATCCGGGCCGCGCTGGACGCCGGGATCACCCTGCTCGACACCGGCGACTTCTACGGCATGGGGCACAACGAGCTGCTGCTCGCGCAGGTGCTCCGCGAGGTGCCCAGAGAGAGCGTGTTCGTCCAGGTCAAGTTCGGCGGGATGCGGGATCCGCGGGGCATGTTCATCGGCCACGACGCGCGGCCCGCCGCGGTGAAGAACTTCCTGGCCTACTCGCTGACCCGGCTGGGCACCGACTACATCGACCTGTACCAGCCGGCCCGGCTGGACCCCGCGGTGCCGATCGAGGACACGGTCGGCGCCATCGGGGAGATGATCGACGCTGGCTACGTGCGCCACCTCGGGCTGTCCGAGATGGGCCCGGAGACGATCAGGCGGGCGCACGCGGTCCGCCCGGTGGCCGAGCTGCAGATCGAGTACTCGCTGATGAGCCGGGGGATCGAGGCCGAGATCCTGCCCACGGTGCGGGAGCTGGGCATCAGCGTGACCGCGTACGGGATCCTGTCCCGCGGCCTGCTCAGCCGGGACACGGCCCGGCTGGCCGACGGCGACCCGCGGGCCCGCTTCCCCCGGTTCCAGCAGGGCAACCTGGAGCGCAACCTGACCCTGCTGGACGCGCTGGAGGCGATCGGCAAGGACCACGGGCTGACCGCCGCGCAGCTGGCCATCGCGTGGGTGGCCGCCCAGGGCGAGGACATCATCCCGCTGATCGGCACCAAGCGGCGGTCCCGGCTGGCCGAGGCGCTGGCCGCGCTGGACGTGACGCTCAGCGCCGGCGAGCTCGCGGCAATCACGGCCGCGGTGCCCGCGGACCAGGTGGTCGGCGACCGCTACGACGCGCCGCAGATGCGGGCGCTGGACAGTGAGCGCTAAGAACGGCGGCCGCTAGCCCCGGTAGGTAGCGGCCAGGGCGCGCAGCCGCGCGTGCGCGCTGCCCATCGCGTCACCCGTGGGCAGGTAGGTCTTGGGCATCTTGACCACGCTGGTGTAGTTCGGGTCGCACACGTTGGCCAGCGGCGCCTCGATGGCCTGGGTGACCAGCTGGTAGGCGTCCATCTGGTCCAGCCCGTAGTCGGCGGCCAGCCACTGCACCAGGTCCAGCGCCGCGATGCGGAACGCGTCCTCCAGCGGCCGCGCCGACCCGGCCGTCATCAGATGCGTGTCCGACTCCAGCCGCGGCCAGGCGCACGGCCGGCCCTTGATCAGGTCCACCGCGAGGACCGTGTTCATCGCGCACTCCACGGCCACCCCGCAGGTCTCGCCCTCGCCCTGCCGGGCATGCCCATCGCCCAGCGAGAACAGCGCCCCCTCGACGTTCACGCCGAGGTAGCAGGTGGTCCCGGCGCGCATCTCCGGGGTGTCCATATTGCCGCCGAACGCGTCCGGTACCAGCGCGCTGCGTACCTCCAGGTTGGCTGGCGCCACGCCGACCGTGCCGTGCATCGGCTCGATGGGCAGGTCCACCGCGAAGTCGCCGTGCCGGGCGGTGAACCGGCAGGTGCCCTTGCCGGTGTCGAACTGCCACAGCCAGACCAGCTCCGGTAGCGGGTCGTGCAGCAGCGCGGTGACGTGCGTCGCGCTCAGCGCGCCGAACAGCGGCACCGTGGTGGACGCGCCCCAGTCGCGGGCGGGCTCGATTGAGATGAAGTGCACCGCCAGGGTGTCCCCGGGCTCGGCGCCCTCGATGTAGAAGGGGCCGGTCTGCGGGTTCAGGTACGGGAACTCGCAGACCTCAGAGACCAGGTCGGTCTCACTTCTCACCCGCCCGGCAAAGCAGTCCTCGGTGAACACCTCGAGGACGGCTGGTGGCGTTATATGAGCTAGGGGTGCGGCACCGCCAAACGTCCAGGCGTACTGCTCCGGCGCCGGCCGGAAGCTGAAGACCTGCGGGTCACTCACTCGTACTCCTCCAGCGGGTCCAGGTGCACCAGGCCGACCTCGACCACCCGCCGCGGGTCGCGGCGGTACAGGTAGAGAAGATAGATCAGCCCCGCCACCATCCAGCCGGCCACCCCCGGGCCCAGGTAGGAGTAGGGCGGGGACAGCGGGGCGACGAACGAGAACGCCTTGATGCCGGCCGAGGTGAGCCAGGCCGGGACGAACGTGATGATGCCGAGTATGGGGATGACCAGCCACAGCACCGGGTTCGGCCGCCGGGTGGCCCGGGCGAAGAAGCCGATGCAGGCCGCGTTCATCACGATGTAGATCGCGGCCAGCACGATGACCAGGGCGGTGGCCACCATCACGAACGCGGTGGTGGCGCCGTAGCCGAGGCCGAGGCCGAGGGTCACCGCCACGGTGATGACGAAGCCGGTCATGATGGCCAGCGCGGGGGAGTGATGCTTCGGGTGCACCTGGGCCAGGAAGCGCGGGAAGGCGCCGATCCGGCCCATCGCGTACGCGGTCCGGCTGGACACATTCACCCCGGCGTTCGCGTTGGCGATGGTCGAGTTCACGATGGCCAGGAACACGAAGAACCAGAACAGGCCGTACAGCGAGCGGGCCATGCCCTCCCAGGACGCGGCCCCGGTCCCGGTGGTGAAGCTGCCGAATTTGGCCGGGCCGTAGGCGACGTCCACCGCGTACGTGGTGAACACGTAGAGCAGGCCGATGAGCAGGGTGGCCAGCAGCACCGCCCGCGGAATCGTGCGTCGCGGGTTCCTGGCCTCCTCGGCCAGCGGCGCGGCGCCCTCGAACCCGCCGAACGCCAGGATCGTGTACACCGAGCCGCCGATGATCCCGGTCAGGCCGTGGAACCCGGGCGGGGTGTACTTGGTGGTGAACACGCTGAGCGTGTTGTTGCTGCCCGCGTGCACCACGAAGAACACGGCCAGCACGAGGAAGACGCCGATCTCGAACATGCCCAGCACGGTGCCCAGCCGGGCCGAGGTGCGGATGCCGTAGAAGCCGGCCGCCAGCACGATCACCGCGCCGGCCAGCGCCCACGGCCACCACAGGCTGGCCGGGTAGCTGGACCATTCGGCGTTGATGGTGGCGGCCGTGGTGAAGCCGAGCTGGAGCAGGACCAGCGGCGGGATCAGGAAGCCGACCAGCACGTAACCCCAGGCCACCAGGAAGCCAATGGACGGGTGCAGGCCGCGGGCCGCGTAGGTGGCCAGTGACCCGGCCGACGGCAGCTCGCGGGCCAGCAGGCCGATGCTGACCGCGCAGAACAAGCACGCGACCAGGGCGAATATCACCGCCAGCGGCAGCGAGCCGGCGGCGAACGCGACCCCGGCCGGGATGGAGGCGGCGATCGCGGCCCCGGGGGCCATGTCGGTGATGGACTGGAACAGGACTTCGCGCAGCCCGATGGCGTTCCGCCGGAGACCGCGAGTCTGGCTGGTAGTGGTGTCCTTGACGGCCATGCCGACCTCCCCGGGGCGTGGGGCCTGGAGCTGGCATGATCGTCTCACGGCCCGGCGGCGCCGGACAGGCCCAAGCCAGCGGGGTTGCTAGCGGCCAGCCCCGCGGAATCCCGCACGTAACTGGCCACGTCGGCGTGGCTGGCGAACCACACGCCGTGGTGCCCGGCGATGTAGTCGACCAGTTCCTCCAGCACCACGAACCGGGACCGTGGCCCGATCACGTGCGGGTGCATGGTCAGCTGGAACAGCCCGCCCTGCGCGTAGGCCTGGTCGAACTCGTCGCGCCACATCTGGCCGATGTCCCGGGGCGGGGTGAATGGGCGGGCCGGATCGGCCGGGAAGTACGGTGCGTCGTCCCGGATCCACTGCACCGGGATCTCCACGATCCCGGTGGGCCGGCCGGCCGTCTCGATCTCATAGGGGTCGTCGTCGGCCATCAGCGACGAGTCGTAGCTCAGCCCGAGCTCGCGGACGATGTCCAGGGTGGTGTGGCTGAAGTCCCACGATGGGGTGCGGATGCCGGCCGGCCGGGTGCCGCTGATCCGGGTCAGCGTGTCGGCCGCGCGCAGCGTCAGTTCGCGCTCGGTGGCCGCCGGGAGTTCGGAGTTCCGCTCGTGGATCCAGCCGTGCAGCGCGGCCTCGTGGCCGGCCTGCGCGTAGCCGCGCACCTCGTCCGGCCGGAGCAGCGCGCAGACCGCGGGCACGAAGAACGAGGCCGGGATGCCACGGCGGTCCAGCAGGCGCAGGATCCGGGGGACCGCGGCGCGGGCGCCGTACTCGCCCTGGGACAGCCGGCCCGGCGACGTCTGCCCGTCACGCAGCCAGATCGTCTCGTGATCGGAGTCGAAGGACAGCGCCACCGCCACCCGCATGCCGCCCGGCCACGACGCGGGGGCCAGCGACCGCCCGGCTCGGACCTGGCTGACCGCCGCGGCGATCGACTGCTCGTCCCAGCCCCATGGCGGCTGCGGGTCGGCAGGCTGCTCGTTCAGGCCGGGTCCCGGTGCCCGTTGCGGCTGAACGCGCCGGGTATGGGGCCCTGCCTGGGCAGCGAGACCTCGGCGGTGACATCGCCGCCCAGCCGCACACTGTCCCCGTCCACCAGGCGCACCTCGGTACCGGGCAGCACCCGGTCCCCATTGACGAACGTGCCGTTGGTGGAGTGCTCGTCCCGGATGGTGGCCTGCCCGGTGTCGCTGACGGTGACCGTGGCATGCCGCCTGGACACGTTGTCGTAGCTGGCGAACGCGGCGGCGACCAGGGACTCTTCCGGGTCGCGGCCGAGCACCAGCGAGGTGCCCGCGGGCACCTCCACGTTGCCGGTGGGGAACACGAGGCGGAGCACGATGGGCGAGATGATGCCGGCCCGGGGTGGCAGCGGCTCCCGGCAGGCCGGGCAGAACACCGCCGTCGGCTCCTGGATGGACGCTCCGCAGTGCGGGCAGGCCGCCGGGCCCGCGGCGGGCGCGGGCGCCCCTTCCCGCTTCAGGTACTCCTGCATGACGGTCGGCGGGGTGGCCGGCTCGTCCGCCGGGTTGCTGCGCGGCAGGTTCGCACCACACGTGAAGCAGATGAGGTCTTCTCGCTGGACCTCAGCGGCACACGCCGGGCAGGTGAGGGTGGCCATGTCGATCTCCGGGACGGCGGCAGGTTCTATGTCCACGAGAGCCTAACGTGCGATGGGGGGCCCAGGGTGCCCGGCCGGGGGCGTGCCGGCCAGTAGCATCGCGCGTATGCGGCAGAGGCACAGATGACCACGTACCCGCTCAGCGACGAGCACCGGGCGCTCCGCGACACCGTCGCCGAGTTCGCCGCCGCGGTGGTCCAGCCGGTGATCGGCGGCTACTACGAACGGGCCGAGTTCCCCTACGAGCTGATCAGCCGGATGGCCAAGCTGGGCCTGTTCGGCCTGCCGTTTCCCGAGGAGTTCGGCGGGATGGGCGGTGACCTGCTCGCGCTCGGCCTGGCGCTGGAGGAACTGGCCCGGGTGGACTCCTCGGTGGCCATCACCCTGGAGGCCGGGGTGGCGCTGGGCGCGATGCCCATCTACCGGTTCGGCACCGACGAGCAGCGCCGCCGCTGGCTGCCGGAACTGTGCGCGGGCGAGCGGCTGGCCGCGTTTGGGCTGACCGAGGCGGGCGGCGGGACCGACATCCCCGGCGGCATGCGCAGCACGGCGCGGCTGGACGGGGGGGAGTGGGTGATCGACGGGAGCAAGTCTTTCATCACGAACGCCGGCACCTCGATCACGGCGCTGGTCACGGTGCTCGCCGTCACTGGTGATACCGGGGACACCGGCCGCCGGGAGATCTCGGCCATCGTGGTGCCGTCCGGCACCCCGGGCTTCACGGTCGGCCCGGAGTACTCCAAGGTCGGCTGGTGCGCGTCGGATACCCGCGAGCTCGCCTTCTCGTCCTGCCGGGTGCCCGCGGACCACCTGCTCGGGCCGCGCGGCCGCGGCTATGCCCAGTTCCTGGAGATCCTGGACGAGGGCCGGGTCGCCATTGCCGCACTGGCCACCGGGCTGGCCCAGGGCTGCGTGGACGAGTGCCTGCGCTACGTGGCCGAGCGGACCGCGTTCGGCCAGCCGCTCGGCCAGTTCCAGGCCACCCAGTTCAAGGTGGCCGACATGGCGACCCGGGCGCATGTGGCCCGGCTGGCCTGGTACGACGCGGCCACCCGGCTGGTGGCCGGGGAACCGGCCAAGCAGCAGGCGGCGATGGCCAAGCTGGTCGCGTCCAACGCGGCGATGGATAACGCGCGGGACGCCACCCAGTTGTTCGGTGGCTATGGGTTCATGAACGAGTTTCCGGTCGCCCGGTTCTACCGGGACGCCAAGGTGCTCGAGATCGGCGAGGGCACGTCCGAGGTGCAGCGCATGATCATTGCCCGCGAGCTGGGTCTGCGCCAGCGCTGAATGGCAGCCCGGTATCGTTCCCTGCGGCCGTTAGCCAGAACCGGGCACGGCGGCCCGGCCGGCCGGGCATACTTGGGGCTTTCCGGACACTGCACGCGACGTGGGGCGGCTGGAACAACCAGCACACTCGGCGCTCTGAGCACGGAACTGCTTAGTTAGGCCAGAACGAACCCGTGCCGTGGCGGCGGAGAGTACCCTACTGACGTTGAGCTATCCGGCAAACATCACCTTAGAACAGTGTTTTCCTGCATAAGGTACTGATCACGGCCGATGGTGAGACGTTATGGTTAGCCCTTGGCCGCGCCCGCGCGCGGGGCTCACAGAATCGTCACCCGGGAAGGGGTGCGTCATGTCAGTTCCGCCGCCGGTCCAGCGGGCCTGCGGGCTCGCCAGACACGCCAGGTGAAAGGTGCAGAGGCTGTGCGGTCCCGCAGCAACAAGACCGGTGCCCGGCCGGCTGACGAACCAGGGTCGGCCGACCCGTCCACCGGAGCCGGATTGGCGTCCCGGCCACCCGCCGACGTTGACGGGCGGGAGGGTGGCGCTGACCCCGGGAGCAATGGCCAGGCCAGTACCAGCCAGCGGCGGACAGGGTCGCGCCGCGGGCTGAAGAACTGGCGAGTGCGATCGCGGCTCGTCCTGCTCATCGCGATCCCCACGCTGACCGCCGTCGTGCTCGGCGGTATCAGCATCCTCTCCTACGCGCGCAGCGCCAGCGCCGACGGCCGGGTGCAGCAGCTCGCCACGCTGAGCTCGAACATCACCCTGCTTTCGCAGCGGCTGGAGGAGGAGCGCGACCGTACCGTCTACTACATCGCGCTCGGCGCGTCAGGCGGCCGCCAACAGGAGCTGCAGGCACGCAAGGCGGTTGGCCAGACCGCGGCCGAGCTGGGCGTCATCAGCCAGGACTACGCGCTGACCAACAAGTCGGTGGCCCAGGTCATGCGGGAACTCGACGGGATCGGCAGTGGCTTCTCCGCGCAGGCTCAGCAGGAGGCGGCCACCGCGCGCACCTCGCTGCAGAACCTGAAGTTCCTGCGTATCGACTCGACCAAGACCGAGATGCCTGCCCTGGTCGTGGTGCAGAAGTACACCGGGCTGATCGACAACTTGCTGGCTCTGATCGACGTGACCGGCCAGGGCACCAGCGATGCCACGCTGGCCCAGGGGATCCGTGTCCTCAGCCTGGTCTCCAGGATGAAAGAAGAGGCGTCCGAGCAGCGCGGCCTCCTGACCGCCGGACTGCTGTCCGGTCAGCTCACCTCCAACGAACTGTCCTCGCTCAACTCGGCTGTCTCCGAGCAGCAGAGCAACCTGCAGTCCTTCGACTCCTCGGCCAGCGTCGCGCAGAAGGCGCTGTGGAACAACTCCGTCGCGTCCTCGTTCGTGTTCCAGGCCAACGAAGAGGAAACCCAGGCCATCTCGACCGCGCAGCAGAACGCCAGCGGGTCGCTGCGGACCGACACGACGACCAACGTCGATGACTGGTACGGGGCCATGACGAACGAGATCGACACCCAGATGGGTTCGGTCGAGCATGCGCTGAACGGCCAGATCACCTCGCGTGCGGCCCAGCTGCACAAGGACGCGCTGACCTACGCGATCGTGGTCGGCCTCGCCGTCCTCATCGTGCTGGGGCTGGCCCTGTTCCTCACCGTGGTCGTCGGCCGGTCGATGGTCCGGCCGCTGCGGCGGCTGCGCGCAGGCGCGCTGGAAGTGGCCGGTGTGCGGCTGCCCGACATGGTCCGCCGGATGAGCGAGTCGGACGGGGCAGGCGTCTCGTTCGATGTCGCGCCGATCGACGTGGATTCCTCTGACGAGATCGGTGAAGTGGCGCGGGCCTTCGACCAGGTCCACCGGGAAGCGCTCCGGCTGGCGGCCAACGAGGCCGCGCTGCGCGGCAACGTCAACGCGATGTTCGTCAACCTGTCCCGGCGCAGCCAGTCGCTGGTGGAACGCCAGATCCGGCTGATCGACGACCTGGAGCAAGGCGAGCAGGACCCGGAGCGGCTGTCCAACCTGTTCCAGATGGACCACCTGGCCACCCGGATGCGGCGTAACTCGGAAAACCTGCTGGTCCTCGCGGGCCACGAGGTTTCCCGCCGGTGGAACCAGCCGGTCGCCCTGGTAGACGTGCTCCGCGCGGCAGTGTCCGAGATCGAGCAGTACGAGCGCGTCTCGATGAACGTCCAGCCGGGCATCGCGGCCCGCGGCCAGGCCGTCAACGACGTGGTGCACCTGGTCGCTGAGCTGGTGGAGAACGCCACCTCGTTCTCGTCGGCGGAGACTCCGGTGACCGTGTCCGGGCACTTGCTGAACAGCGGTGGTGTGCTGCTGGACATCAGCGACCAGGGCGTGGGCATGGGCGCCGAGGAGATGGCGCACGCGAACTGGCGGCTGGACAACCCGCCCGTGGTGGACGTCGCGGTGTCCCGCCGGATGGGCCTGTTCGTGGTCGCCCGGCTGGCCGCCCGGCACGGCATCCGGGTCCGCCTCCGGCCCGCCCCGACCGGCGGCCTGACCGCGCTGGTCTGGCTGCCCGACGAGACCGTCACCCACGAGGGGGCCGGATCCGGGCCGGGGTCGCGCCGGTTCGACCGCAACGGTGCGACCCCGGAAGCCGTCGAGCCACTGACGAACGGCCAGCTCAGCCCCGAGTGGGGCGGGCGCAGCGCGGCCGAGGAGGCGGTGAACGCGGCCCGCACGCCGCGGTTTACCCCGCTGAACACGGAGAACGGGGACGCCGCGACCACCGCTGGCTTCCCCGCGGTCAACGCATCCTGGGACGACCCGCTGCCCAGGTCGTCTGGCAACGCCTGGGAGAACGGCAAGCCCGCCGGGACCGGCTGGGACGATGCCCCGGCCGAGCCGGCCGCGACTGGCTGGGACGACCCGGCGGCCAAGCCAGCCGCCCCGGCCTGGGGCGAAGCGGCGGACAAGGACGCCAGCCCGTCCTGGGATGATGCGCCGGCCAAGCCCGCCGGCTCGGGCTGGGAAGAGCCGCTCCGCCCGCCTGCCGCGGCGCCGCCGCCGGCCGCCGCCACCGGGCCGCTTCCGACGGTGCCCGGCAACGGTGGCCCGGCGCCCAGCTTCGGCACACCGCGGCCCGGTGACTCGCCCGGCCTGCCGACCCGTATCCCATCCCGCCCATCCCGCGGCTTCGGCAACGGCAGCAACGACTCGGGGCCGATCCGGCGCGAGGTCGTGGTGCCCCCAGCCGCACCGCTCGGCCAGGGTAACCGGCTGCCGATCTTCGAGTCGGTCGAGTCGGACTGGTTCCGCCGCGGCCGGCACAGCGCCGAGCGGGCCAACGGCCCGAACGGCGGCAACGGCGGCAACGGCGGCAGCGCGCCCGGTGCGGCTGCGTCCGCGACCGCGGCTGCCGCCGAGAGCGCGCCGAGCTGGACTTCAGCGGCCGACGAGGGCTGGCGGGCCGCGGAGGCGGTGAGCAAGCCAGCCTCCGGCGGGGTCACCCTGTCCGGCCTGCCGAAGCGAGTGCCCAAGGCCAACCTGGTGCCCGGGACGGTATCAGCGAGCAGCCAGGCCACACCGCCGCCCATCCGGTCGGCGTCGACGACCAGAGATCGGTTTGCTGCCTTCCAGCGTGGTGTCCGTGAGGCCCGCGCCGCTGCGG
This sequence comes from uncultured Actinomycetes bacterium, assembly GCA_963814645.1. Lineage (GTDB taxonomy): Bacteria > Actinomycetota > Actinomycetes > Streptosporangiales > Streptosporangiaceae > RYN-230. Next base: position 972,928 of record CAWFDX010000004.1, read on the forward strand.
ATACCGGTGAGGATGGTAGCGGTGAGGGAGACGGTGTTACATGAGGGGTGGCGACGGCTTTGCCGCACGTGCTGATGCTTCTTATGGTGGGGTCGCCGAGAAAGGAGGGTTCGTGAGTCCGCTAACCCGTCCCATTCAGGACCTGAACTGGCTGATCACGAACTTCGTGGAAAGGGTCCCGTCCGTCGCGCATGCCATCGTGGTCTCGTCAGACGGGCTGCCCCTGGCGTTCTCGAACGGCTTCCCAGCCGACCGCGTGGACCAGCTCGCCGCGGTGACCTCTGGGTTGACCAGCCTGACGCAGGGCGCGTCGCGGGTCTTCGAAGGCGGGCCGGTCACTCAGACGGTCGTTGAGATGCAGCGCGGCCTGCTGCTAGTTATGGCTATCAGCGACGGATCGAGCCTTGCTGTGCTCGCGTCCGCCGACTGTGACATGGGCCTGGTGGCCTACGAGATGGCGCTCCTGGTGGAGCGTGTTGGCCGCGCCCTGACGCCTGACATGCGCGGGGCGCTGCGGTCGGAGGATGGCAGATAGTGACTGGAGAGACCGTTGTCCGGCCCCGGCCTGGATGACTGGCCGCCGACGGGGGGCCAGCGTGGGCCCGGATCCGGCGGCGGAAAGCGTGCACGTGGGGCCGAAACTGGGAGTGGACTGGTCCGGCCATATGCGGTTACCGGGGGCCGGACGAAGCCCCGGTACCAGCTCCAGATCGAGGCGATGGTGGCCGCGTCTCACTATGAGGCACGGGATCTGTCAAGCCTGAGCCCGGAATGCCAAGCTATCCTCGGGTTCTGCCGCGATTGGCGTTCAGTGGCGGAGATTTCGGCTGTGCTCAGGATGCCCCTGGGCGTAGCCCGAGTCCTCGTCGCTGACATGGCGGTGGAAGGGCTTGTCCGGGTGCACCAGCTGGACCATGCACATGGCCGCCCAGATCTCAACCTGCTCGAAAGGGTGCTCAGTGGACTTCGCAAGCTCTAGTCCCGTGCGGGGCACGGCTGGGGATACCGCCGCGATGACGTCGGTGAAGATCGTCGTCGCGGGTGGCTTCGGCGTCGGTAAGACCACATTCGTCGGATCGGTGTCCGAGATCACGCCGCTGACCACCGAGGCAGTCATGACGTCGGCCAGTGCCGGTGTCGATGACCTGTCCGCGGTACCGGACAAGACCACGACCACGGTGGCCATGGACTTCGGCCGGGTGACGCTGGACGCTGGGCTGATCCTGTACCTGTTCGGCACGCCCGGGCAGCACCGGTTCTGGTTCATGTGGGACGATCTGATCCAGGGCGCGATCGGTGCCGTGGTGCTGGTAGACACCCGCCGGCTGGCTGACTCCTTCCCGGCGGTGGACTACTTCGAGACCGCCGGCCTGCCGTTCATCGTGGCCATCAACGGGTTCCACGGTGAGTTCCCGCACGGTGTGCAGGATGTGCAGGAGGCACTGTCGGTCAGCCCGAACGTCCCGGTCGTGCAGTGCGACGCCCGCGGCCGCAAGTCCACCAAGGCGACGCTCATCGCGCTGGTCGAGCACGCCATGGCCATGCAGTTGAGCGCCCGCTAACAGCGGCTACGCACGGCGTGCCGGGGACCGGCCACCGGGCGCGAGGACACCACAGCAGGCGCTGCCGCACCGAGGCGGCAGCGTCTGCTGTATTGTTCAGGCGCTGTTGTCCGGGGCGGTAGCTCAGCCGGTCAGAGCAGCGGACTCATAATCCGTCGGTCGTGGGTTCGAGCCCCACCCGCCCCACTCTTCGAAGCCTCTGCTAAGGGACTTCGACCTGCGGAAACGCAGGATTCCCACGATCTTGAGTGCCGTGACGATGTGCGGCTGTGTGCGGCCCGAGGCTGTCATCTGCGGCTCTCTGTGCCCAATACGTGCCCAAGACCAAGATCATCATTGTCGGTCCTGGCGCAGCGCTTCGCTGATGCGGCGCTTGGCGAGCTCGTCCTGGCCCACGATGCACTTGGCGTAGATCCTGAGCAGTACGTCCACGCCGTGCCCGGCCCACTCGGCTACCTGGGTGGGGTAGACGCCGCCGTTCAGCCAGGTGGACAGGCAGGCATGGCGCAGGTCATACGGCCGCCGAGCGAGCGGTGAGGCCTGCTCGGCCGTGGTGAGGGCCGCCTGTCGCGCCTTGATCCAGGCTCGCCGGTACGTGATGGTAGGTAGCTCGCCGCCGCGCACTCCGCCGAAGAGGCGGCCGCCCGGTGCTACGCCGAACTCTGCTAGGTGATGCCGCAGGAGCCGGGTCAGCTCAGGGTGAACCGGCACCACGCGGGTGTCTCCCTCCGCCCGGTGCTTGAGCTGCCTCCATTCCCGTAGGCTGCCGTCATCAGTCCACTCGCTGCCCGCATCGGGCGTTGCGGCGCGAAGGTGCAGCTCGCCCCAGTCTTCGGCCTCTGCGGGCTCCTGCCACTCCTGACGTGCTTTGTCCCACACCTGAGGCGGCAGGATCACGTTGTCCTGGTACAGGTTGATGGCTTCCTCGGGACGGAGCCCCGCGTAGTACATGACCGCGAAGAAGGCGACGAGCCGGGGCCCACTGGGCTGCTGAGCTCGGACCCCAGCCAGGAGCGCCCGCGCCTGGCACGGATTCACCACGCTTCGCCGGTCGACCTGGCTGGACACTTTGGGCGCGGTCCACTTGAGTACCCGGATCGGGTTCGCCTCGAGATGGCCAATCTCGACTGCATAGTCCATGGCGTTGGCCAGAATCGTACGGTGCCGCCGAGCAGTGCTCGCGGCGGCGTTCTTGCCGTCCAATCGGCCGGTGGCCCGATCCAGCATTCTGCGGGCGGTCGCAGCCTCGGCCAGCGCGGACAGGGGAGCGGTGTTGTGGGCAACCCAGGCTAGGGATCTCGGCTACTTCGGCCGGTGGGTCCGGGCGCTGCTTGGTGTTGAATCCCCACCGCACCAGCGCCCGACGAATGCTCGCATCATCCGGCCGTCCGCGGGTTTCGGCCAGCATCGCCGGCGTGGCCGCTGTCAGTGCGCGGGCGATGTCCTTGCGGTACTTGGCGGAGGCCTGCTTCCACTTCATGTCCACGTAGGCGCAGGCGAACTCGTACCAGGTGATCTTGGCTTTCTCGCGCTCCCAGGCGGTCGGCCGTCCGGTAGCGAGGCTGAACGCCTCACCCTTCCGGGCGGCGGTCAGCAGGGCACTGCGGAAGCTGTCGGCCTGTGCGGCGTTACGGAAGCTTTGCTTCCACAGTCTGGCTCCCACCTTCCAGCGCACCTTGTACGTGGTGACCTCGCTGCCCCTGTAGACCTCGGTCTGGTAGACCCTGGCGTCGTAGGTCGTGCCGCCGCTCATCAGGCAGCCTCCTCCCGCGACGCTAGCCAGCGGTGATACTCAGATCGCCGGACGCGCAAGCTGCCGTTCGGCAGCGTTATGCACCTGGGCGCCCTGCCCTCCGCCCGCCATTCGTAGAACGTCCGGCGACTGATGCCGAGATCGGCGCACACCTCCGCGATGGTGAGCTTGTCCCGTTCCCGGCTCCCGCCGACCTGATACGCGCTAGCCATGGCGACGCCCTGCAGTCGCAACGCCGCGCCGGTCATCCGGCCCGGACCACCGAACCGACCGGCACAGTCGCTTGTCCATCGGTGGCTCTCCTTCCGCGGGGATGGGCAATGAGGGGTTCCTCGCCGGGACGCGTCATCGTTGGCGACGGGGAATTGGCCCCGCCGACGCGATCCGCAACAGTTGGCCCTTGCTTGCCCTGGTCATCCCAGGAAGCAGATGTCTGGCGCTTGCTTTAGGCGATGGGGGAGTGGACGGGGACGAAACCCCGTAACTTAAGCACGTCCCATACCGGGACGGCGATCTTGAACTTTGCCGGTGCCTTTGGGCTCTCAGCCCGGCACTTTCGGCGACTCTCTCCTGGCTCCAGCACCCACTGTGCAGCTGACGTCCGCTGGACGCAAACACAACCCAGAGACCGAATCTAGGCTCGCTGTGTCTATAGAAGACCGTAGGCGTCCGTTACTGTTCGTCAGAGGTCATTGAGCCAAGACTAATGTGACCTAAATCACATGACCGGAGAGTCAGGGCGGTCCGCCGTTCCCATCTCCAGACGATCTGGCAACTCAGATTGTCATAGGCCATGTCCACCCTGGCCGTGTGGGAAGAGGGAAACGCCGATTGAGCTCGCGAGCCAAGCAGGTGCAGCCAGGGCGACGGCAGGCGAATCCAGCGCACCCGGCAGACCCAGCGGAGCGGGTTTCCCAGATGTCTCCAGCTCAAATCCTGGAGCAGATTGGGCGCGCTCGGGCTGCGCAACGGGAGGTCGAGGCTGACCTCGCTGCACTGGTTGACCACGCAGTCAGCAAAGGTCTCGGGTGGCCGGAAATCGCTGTCCAGCTAGGCGTGACCAGGCAAGCAGCCCGCCAGCACTACATACGCCGTCATCATGGTGCGGATCAGTGGTAAGGACCAGAGGACCTGGCAGTCTTCCCCGAGCCAGAGGGTGGTGTAAAGCATCAACCGGCGCTCGTAAACATGTGTTGCCACCTTGTGCTTTGGACCGCCGGTGCCCAGCAAAGGGGGCTGACCAGGGCAAACCGTGGACATCGCGATGCCGACAACACATGTTGCCCGATGCCTAGCTCCACTTGATGTGCGACGGATCGGCTCCGCTTGATGGGCGACAGTCCCTAGTTTTGTTCTGGTTCCGATGCTGCCGTTGCCGCGGGCTGCGCCGCTATGGATTCAGCCCGGTAGCCTGGGTGCAGGCAGGAGCGCCTGCCATACTCCGAGCTGTCTGCGGCCCGCGCCCGCGGTGGCGCTGAGGACAAGGGCCGCTGGTTCGCGCTGTCGGTAAGACCTGTCACTGCCGAGCCAGGCGATCAGGGCGCGGGGCAGCATCGCGGCGAGGGACAAGGCGTGACTGACGACAGCGCGTTCAAGAAGCAGGTCCGGGCCAGGATGGCGGCGACCGGGGAGAACTACACCACCGCCCGCCGCATGGTCATCGCTGGACGCGACCCCGGCCAGTCGCCGGTGGCGCTGCGGGTATACCTGAATCCTCACGTGGACCTGGCACTGACCGAGGAGGCGGCCCGCGCATATCAGGCGGCTGACGAGCGGGGCCAGCGGGACATGGCGAACCGGCTGCTGGCTGACCACATCGAGCTGGCCGGGATCGGGGAAGCCGGAGTCGCCGCCGGCTCGGAACTCGAGACGGTCCAGGACCTGTGGATCGACGAGATCGCGGACGCGATACACCGGCGGATACCACGGGCGGCCGGGATAACCAATATGGCGGTCAGCGGGGATCTGGACCACGTCAAGGTTGATATTCACGCCCGCCGGCCGGGAGTGGCGCTCGGCCATGGTGGCGCTGAGTTTGACCGGCTCCGCACCGAACTGGAGGAGCTGACCGGCAAACCGGTGCAGCTGAACATACTGGAGGGCCGCCCGGAGAAGGGGCGGAAGGAAATACAAGTAGGGCCTTAGGTGACGCCTGGCGGTACCTCAGGGCTGTAGTTCGATGCCTTGTGCCGCCGGATATCGCGGCTGGGGGTGCGCGGCGCGGTGATGGTGATGCAGGGTTCGACGGTGATCTGGTAGGTGTCGGCTTCGACGGTGACCTCGGCGGTCTTGCGGGCATGAGCCAGGCCGACCTGGATCTTCTGCCCGCCGACCATGATCGCCCCGCGCATCGACACCCGCCGGGTCACTACCAGCGGCTCGGGCAGGCGGGGCGGTTGCGCTGTTCCGGCGCGTGCCCCGCGCAGCCGGGACCGGGCTACTGGCGGTACGGGGCAGGCGATTGTGCGGGCCAGAGTGCCGCCGGACAGGATGTGCGCGACCGGGCCGTCCAGCCGCAGCGTGATGCGCTGCCCGGCCAGCGGCAGCCCGGCGCTGATCATGTAATTCCCGAGACTGACGTTGCCCGAGGCATTCACGGTCCGCTCGACCCCGATCACGTCACCCGATGACCGGGGCAGCGGCGGCGGCCCCGCCCGACGGGCACCGCCAGCGGCAAGGCGGGCCAGGTCGCGGGCCTCCAGCCGGGACGGCAGGGTCTTGACCCGGTACCCGTCCAGCAGCACGTGCACCCGGTCCAGTCCGGCCCACAGCCGGACGGTGCGGCCGCTCATCGCGGGCCCGAGCCAGATCTGCTGCCCCGCCAGCCACATGTTCCCCGACGGCGGCACCACCCGGTCCAGCTCCACCGCCCGGACCCCTGCGCCATGACTGTCAGAGTCCAGCACAGGACAGGCGGTCTCCCCGTCATCCGGCACGGGATTAGCATCAGGGACGGGAGGCACTGAGCGCCTGGACAGCTCAGCGGGTATCCGCAAGCCAAGCGCGTCACCTTTGGCGGAGGCGAACCGGGCAGCGGGATACGCCATAGCCAATGACTGGTGCGGCCGGTCGGCGTTGTACTGCTTGCGCCAGGCGTCCACCGCGGCCTGCGCATCCTCAATGCTGGCGAACGGGGCGTGCACATTCAGCAGTTCCTGCTGCAGCGTCTGATGCAGCCGCTCGATCTTCCCCGTGGTCGTCGGCGACCGCGGCTTGGTCAGCCGCTGGGTGATGCCGTTCTCCCGGCAGATCCGCTCGAACAGCACCTCCGCCGGGCGGGGCTTGCCGAATCTTCCGGTGAACTGCTTGAATGTCGGTGAGCACTTCGCCGGGAATCCCGTACTCGGCCATCGCGGTCACGAACGCCAGGCACACCGCGCGGGCAGTAGCCCGCAGCACGACAGTGGCGATGACGCAGAACCGGGAATGGTCGTCAATCCCGGTGATGATCTTGCACTCCCGGCCATCGGCCAGGAACAAGCTGGCCGTCACATCCAGCTGCCACAACTCCATCGCAGCAGAGCGCTCCCACCGACGATACTGATCGCGGCGCCTGCGACGCGGCACCGGCTCGAGCAGCCGATGCCGGACCAGCACCCGGTAGACCGTGGACCGCGACAAGTCCGGGTGACCCCGCTTGCCAAGCTCCAAGACCAGGCGGCGCGGACCCCACCGGCGATGCGAGCTCCGCAAGTCACAGATCACCGCCTCCACCTCGGCGCTGATCCGCCACGGATGCGCCTTCGGCGCGTGCGACCGGTCAGCCAGGCCATCAATTCCGCTATCCCGGTACCGGACCATCCACCGGTGCACCGTCTGCCGGGCCACCCCGAACCGCTCGGCAACTTCCGTCACCGGGATACCGTCAAGGACCCCAAGCACGGCCCGGTATCTCTGCTCGACCACGTTCAACTCCCGAAGCATTGCGGGAGTGTCGCGCATCAAGTGAAGCCACGGTGTCGCATATCAAGCGGAGCCTGACAACACATGTTGCCCGATCCAGTGAGTACTTTCTCTACGGTTTCAAGGGCGCGCGAGGCGCGCCGAACCTCGGATGCCAGCCGCGTTAGAGCAGCGATACGCGAAGTTGACGCTAGCCGAAGCGCGGCGCAGCTCCTGCCTGAGGCGGGCTGCGGCCAACTTGGGGGACTGTCGTGCGCCGGGCGACGACACCGCTCTTAGGCCCTTCGGGCCACGGCGCGCTCCAGGTCCCGGGCGCCGAGGCGCACCAGCTGGGCGCCTCAACGGGCCAGCGCGAACCGCGCGCCGTGCAAAAGCTAGCCTTCCTCCCGGCGATCCATCGTTAAACCGCGCAAGATCACCGTCAAGGGCGCGCCTACGGCGCGTCGCACGTCAATGCCGCGTAGTTAGGCATTCGGGGGCTGAGTCAAGTGGATCTTGTGCGGCGTGGCGTGGCTGGTGAGAGACGGGACCTCTGGTAGATCGGGTCAACCCATCACGATCTTCCCGGCCACCAGAGGTCCCGTTGCGTACTGAGTCTGCCATTGCCACCGTCATCCATGCCGTCAATGCCGCTGCGGGGGTGTATGCCCCTGGGCATTTGGGTGAGTTAACCCAGTACCTGCCGTTCGAGCTGGTCGATGATGTCCTGGCGGAGACGCGGACGGTGCAGCGGCGGCTGCGGGATCTGCCCTCGCGCACGGGGGTCTACTTCGTCCTGGCGCTGGGGATGTTCCCGCGCCTGGGATATGTGCGGGTGTGGGGCAAGCTGACCGCCGGCCTGGCTGGGCTGGATCTTCCGTCGCCATCGGAGAAGGCCCTGCGGGATCTGCGCCGCCGCCTCGGCCCGGCTCCGCTGAAAACACTGTTTGAGATCGTCGCCGGGCCGCTGGCCCAGCCGCGAACCCCAGGGGTGCGTTTCGCGGGGCTGCGCACGGTCGCGTTCGATGGCCTGAACTCCCTGAAGATCCCTGACACTGACCGCAACCGGGCCTGGATCGGCAAGATCCGCCACCGGCTGGGCCTGGCCGGCTATCCCGCGCTGCGGGTGATGGCGCTGGCCGAGACCGGCACCCGCGGCCTGCTGGGTGCCACCATCGGCTCGGCCGCCGACCGGTATGAGGCCAACCTGGCCCGCAGGCTGCTGCACCTGCTGCGACCGGGCATGCTGGTCCTGCTCGACCGGGCCTTCGACAGCAACGCGTTCCTCGCCGGGGTCCACGCGACCGGTGCGATGCTGTTGTGCCGCGCCAAGTCTGCCCGCACCCCCGAGGTGCTGTGCCATCTGGCCGACGGCTCCTACCTGTCCCGCCTGGACGGCCTGGATGTCCGCATCATCGAGGCCGACGTGATGATGACCGGCGCCGACAAGACCTGCATCGGTGACCGCTACCGGCTGATTACCACCTTGCTCGATCCCGCCCGCTACCCCGCCCTGGCTCTCGTCCGGCTCTACCACGAGCGGTGGGAGATCGAGTCCGCGTTCCTGGCCCTGCGCTGCACCCAGCTGGACGGCCGGGTCCTGCGCTCGGGCGACCGGCCCGGTGTCGAACAGGAACTATGGGCGCTGCTCACCCTTTACCAGCTGCTGCGCATGGCCATGGTCAGCGCCGTGGAAACCCGGCCCGGCACCAACCCCGACCGGGCCAGCTTCACCACCGCCCTGGAAGCCGCCCGCGACCAGCTGATCGCCGCCGCAGGCATCCGCCCCGAGGGCCCAGCCGACCTGACCGGCGTCATCGGCCGCGCTGTCCTGGCGACCCTGCTGCCCGCCCGCCGTCCCCGCTACAGCGCCCGCAAGGTCAAGTGCGCCACCTCCCGCTACCTCAGCCGCGACGACGGCCGGCCCCACACCGTCACCACCATCACCGGCATCAGCGTCACCATCGCGACCCCGCCGCCACCCGGCCCAACCAGCAAGCGCCGCCTCCACCGCCGGACCACACAGCCCGGCCCTCAGCCACCGACGCGCCGCCAGCTGATCACCGCGATCATCACCAGCCAGCCACCACGAGACTGGAGCGGCCACGAACTCGCCCTGATGCTCGGCGTCAAGCCCCGCAACATGCTCACCCAGCTCCGCGAATGGGCCCTGCTCGGCTTCTTCACCCACACCGGCTTCGGCACCTACGCACTCAACACGCCACCCAGCCCGGCATCCTCGACAAGCGAACCAGACCCTTAACTACGCGGCATTGCGTCGCACGTGGTGCCCTACGGGCACCCTTGACTCTGATCTTCCCGCGGCTCGATCGGCGCCTATCGGGAGGAAGGATAAGACTGGGCTCGCTAACATCTGCTACAGGATTAGCCAGCTTTCTCTTCTAGCCGTGTCATGGCTTGTCCAAGCTCATCGTTATCTCGCTCGTCACGCCACAAGACGTAGTCGAGGTTTGATGACTCTTCCAGTATCTTTGCCGCTCCCGCCGTCAACGGCTGATTAGCGACTAGCAGCATAGGGAACCGTCTGCGCTCGGCGCGCCTAGCGGCGTAATGTATCGGCGGAATCGGAACTGGGTGACTATAGTACTTTACCTCTACAGTTACAACGAGAAGGCCGTCTTGGTTGCTCACTCTAAGGTCATAGCCCACATCTTGAACCATCTCTTCAACCAGATAACCGAGGTCCATAAATGCAACTGCCAAATGCCTCTGGTAGAGGAAGGAGGAGGCATAAAATTTTGGAACCAATTTAGGCTCCGCGATAGCAACGCCTTCTACTATTCCTGCAGCCCGTTCGGGGTTCTCCTCCTCTTTTGCTCGCCGTAGAGCCTTATGAACACGGTTACGTCTCGAGAGCTCGACGCTCGCTGAACTACCAGTGAGGCTCCGCCTCTGACCGCCTAGCTGCGTGGTTGCTGCTGGTCAGACTGCGTGCCTTCGTTCATCCTCGCGTGCATAGGGATGGTTGCGGAGGGTGTCATGGGCGCACGCGTGGTGACAGTGAACGAAGTCTTGGGCGGGCACGTGGCGCTGGACATCGAATGCCTGGACCGGGTCTACCTGAACGCCTACGTGCCGATCCTGCAATCGAGCGGGCAGGTGGTCGCGTTCATGACCCAGTACCTGGACCTGCCGATCCCCTCGCCGGCGTTGTTCGACAAGATCGGGCAGAAGTTCCGCCGCTCGGTGGCGTCCTTCGCCGAGGCCAATCACATCCCCTGGGTCAAGTTCGCCAAGGATGACCGCAAGGCCGATGTGATGGCCCCGTACTTAAAGCAGGCGGCGGCGGGCGGCCGCTCACAGGTGGCGGCGATCGGGGTGGCGCAGGAGTTCCAGCGGGTCTGGACCGCCTATCAGCGCGATACCAAGACCGCGGCGCCGCAGTTCACCTTCGCCAAGGCTGACCGGCGGGTGACCTGCTACTACTTCTACCTGTGGGACGCCGATTTCGGCCCGGCGTTCATCAAGGTCTGCTCCTACTTCCCCTACCCGGCCAAGATCTGGGTCAACGGGCACGAGTGGGCCAAGCGGCAGGCCGCCAAGGCCGGGATCGCCTTCACCGAGCTGTCCAACGGGTTCGCGTCCTGCGAGGACCCGGCCGCGCTGCAGGAGATCTGCGACCGGCTGCAGCCGGGCACGATCGAGGTGTTCGCCCAGCGGTGGCTGCACCGGCTCCCGATGCCGTTCACCCGCGCTGATCAGCGGGCCGGGTACTGGTGGGAGATCTCCATGCGCCAGGTCGAGGTGTCGCGCACCCTGGTGTTCGATGCTCCCCGCCGGGCCCGCGCCTTCTTCGAGGCGCTGATCGCTGACAACCTCGACATCGGCCGCCCCGCCAACGTCGAGATCATCTTCAACCGGCACATCCGCCGCGACACTCCCGGCGTGTTCCGCACCGCGATCGACCGGCCGGTCATCGGCCCGGACAGTGGCGGTGTCGTGCTCAACCTGTTCTACAAGCACTCGCGGATCAAGCAGTACCTCAAAGACGGCCGGGCGATGCGGATCGAGACCGTCATCAACACACCCCGCGACCTTGGGTGCAACGCCCGGCTGCCCAACCTCGAGGCCCTGCAGTCCAAGGCCCGCGCCGCCAACCACCGCATACTGGAAACTGAACGTGCCGGCCAGGGCACCGTCCTCGCGAGCCCAGCCTTTGAGCGGATCGCGCACCCGTCCCTTGATGCGGACGGGCGGAGGACCCCGGCTCTCAGATTCGGCGATCCTCGGGTCATGGCCCTGGCCGGCGCCCTGTGCACCACCCTGCTCGCCGCTGCCGGCATCACCAACAAGAGCCTGCGCGCCTTGATGACCGGACTGCTGCACGCCCCCTACACCCCCGGCCAGATGACCTACGACCTGCGCCGCCTCCGCCTGACCGGGCTGATCCGCCGGATCGAGCACACCAACCGCTACGTCCTGACCCCCGACGGCGTCAAGATCGCGGTCTTCTACACCAAGCTGCACAACCGGCTGCTGCGCCCCCTCCTAGCCGCCGACCAGCCCCAAGCCCCACCCGAACTCCGCGCCGCCCTGCGCGCCATCGACCAGCACATCGGCACCTACATCACCCGCGCCCGGCTCAGCCCAGCCGCGTGAAAACTTGACACAAACTGGACCGTGCCCGCTTCGGTGGACATCCGGCTTAGCTGCCCGATTCGTCGGGAGCGTAAGAAATGGGTTCGACACGCCGCTCATATACGCCGGAGTACAAGGCGCAATCGGTAGCTTTCGTCCTTGACGGTGGCCGCCCGGTTGCCGAGGTCGCCCGCAATATCGGCGTCCACGAGATGACTCTTGGCAAGTGGGTGAAGGTGGCACGAGATGCCGCGGAGTCCGGGAAGTCCCCGGATGTGCCGCTGGGTGAGTCCGAGCGGGCCGAGCTGGTGCGGCTGCGCGCTGAGTCCCGGGATGACAAGTCCACAATCGCTGAGCTTCGGATGCAGGTGGAGTTCGCAAAAAAAGTTGCGACCTGGTTCGCGAAAGGCAGTCAGTAAGATTCGCTGCCATCGCGGACTGGGCTGATTCTGGCGATTACCCGGTGTCATTCATGTGCGCCTGGCTCGGGGTCTCCCGTTCCGGCTATTATGCGTGGCGGGGCGCGGAGCCGTCCCAGCGGTCCAAAGACGACTCGGCGCTGGTCGCGGTTATGAGGAAAATCTATGAGGACGCGCGGGGCAATCCCGGGGTGCGCCGGATGCGCGCGGGCCTGGCGGCGCTGGGGCACCTGGTGTCGCACAAGCGCGTGCACCGGCTGATGCAGGCCGCTGGCCTGCGCGGGCGCCACCCGAGAGCCTGGAAGCGGACTACCATCGGCGGGGACAAGCCGGTGCCCGCCCCCGACCTGATCGGCCGGGACTTCACCGCCGGCCGCCCCGATGAGAAATGGTGCGGCGACATCACGTACGTGAAAACGTGGGATGGGTGGGCTTACCTCGCGACCGTCATCGACCTGCACTCACGCAAACTCATCGGCTGGGCCATCGCCGATCATATGCGGACCAGCCTGGTCACGGCGGCCCTCGATATGGCCATCTCTGCCCGGAAACCGCCCCCGGGAGTCGTCTTTCATTCCGACCGCGGCTGCCAATATACATCTTCGGTGTTCGACGATTACTGCACCAGGAATAACATCAGGAGGTCCCTGGGAAGGACGGGAATCTGTTACGACAATGCCGTATCGGAATCGTTCTTCGCGACATACAAGAAAGAGCTGATCCATACCCGCCCGTGGCCCTCGCTGGCGAGCTTGAAGAAGGAGACGTCTGACTGGATCAGCAACTACTACAATCCGCTGCGGAGGCATTCGACGCTCGGGTACTTGACACCTGAGGAATACGAACTAGGATATAGGCAACTCAGTCAATTGGCAGCCTAATTCGGTGTCCAAAAAAGTGGGAACGCTCCAAACGTCCAGAAGCTAGCGACCAAGGATCGCTAGCAAACCTAACTAGAGGAGTGCCTTGTACCCCCACCAGCAAGAATATTGCCGATAGCAACAAAAGCATTACTGTCCCAGCTTGATTCGATGAGGTCGCGTCCCAACCCCGGTGTAAATGACGACGGGCGTAGGTTCCTTCAAGAGCTACCAACTCAGCGAAGGAAGGACTACGCCCGTGCCGAATCGAGTATCTCCCACTGACCGGATCCGTGCCGAGATCGACGCCTTGTTCGACGGGTCGCGTGATCTGGGTGAGGTGATCGAGGATGTGGCCCGGCTGGGTGCCCGGCTGATCATCCAGACCGCGGTGGAAGCCGAGGTGGAGGTGTTCCTGGGCCGGGCCCGCTACCAGCGCTCGGCTGCCGCGCAGGATGCCCGGCCGGGGATGCGCAACGGTTACTGCCCGGCGACGGTCAAGACCACCGCCGGGCCGGTGACCGTGGCCCGGCCGAAGCTGCGCGGCACTACCGAGCGGTTCGCGTCAGCGCTGTTCGGCAGGTCGGTCACCAGGTCGAATGCCCTGGAGTCGCTGGTGATCGCGGGGTTCGTGCGGGGGCTGTCGGTCCGTGACGTGGAGAACACCCTCGCCGATGCCCTGGGCGCCGAGGCGGCGCTGAGCAAGTCGACGGTCTCGCGTATCTGCCAGGCGATCGGCGATGAGTTCACCGCCTGGTCGGGCAGGCGCCTGGACGGCCTGGAGCTGGATTACCTGTTCCTGGATGCCTCGATGTTCAAGATGCATCCCGGTGCCCGGGCCGAGCCGGTGCTGGCGGCGTGGGGCATCACCCCCGACGGCAAGCCGGTGTTCGTCGCGCTGGCCGCTGGCGGCAGTGAGTCCACCGACGCCTGGGCTGGCTTCCTGGAGGAACTGCGCGGCCGGGGGCTGCGCCCGCCGCTGCTGGTCATCTCCGACGGCGCCGCCGGGCTGATCAACGCCGCCGAGAGCGTGCTGGCCCGGTCGCTGCGCCAGAAATGCCTGATCCACCGGGCCCGCAACGTCCTCGCGAAGGTCCCCGCCGCCGCCCAGGACCAGGTCCGGGACGCTTACTGGGCGATCTTCGACACCGATGCCCTCACCGCCGCTGGCATCGCGCCCGGGCACAAGCTCGTCACCGCAGTGCAGGCCCGTATCGACGCCTTCGCCGAGCGATACGGCAAGCTCTACCCATCGGCCGTCAAGTGCCTGCTCACCGACCGCGGGCAACTCACCAGCTACCTGCGGTTCCCGGTCGAGCACCACAAGCGGATCCGGCACTCCAACTTCATCGAGCGCACCTTCGGCGAGACCCGCCGCCGGGTCAAGGTCATCGGCCGGCTCCCCGGCGAGGCCAGCTGCCTCAACCTGGTCTGGGCCGTCCTGGACCGCGCCAGCCGCGGCTGGCGCGGCGTCAATACCACCAACGCCGGCCTGCGCCTGCTACACGACCTGCGCCGCCAGCTCCTCGACCCGCCCACCCCGATCCGCCGGACCAGCCACCCTGCCGCAGCACCCGAAGAAACTGTCGGGGCCGTCGCCTAACATCCCAGCGAAGGAGCCGAGCCCACGTCATTTACACCGCTCCTGGGACGCCACCATTCGATGATGCAAATACCGCGTAGCCACCAGCGCCACCAGCAATAGCTCCCAGTATAATAGCGCATTGCCTTTCGCGCCGACTCATCAAATCCAACGATGATTCTTCGGCGTCGGCATCTGGAGTAATGTCCTCATCATCAAGGTTCATCGTCTTCTGCCCTGTTGGTGCTCCGACCTAGCCCGAATCCTGGATCGTAGCGCGAAAGTGGCAAACGAACGCTTAGGATGACCATCCCGTAACCCAAAGGACCATCGCCGGGAGGGGTGCTGACCCGTGTCCGACGAGGATGCAGTCCGGAGGGTTGGCGATCTGGTGACACCTGTAACCGACACCAACGGGTCTGGGCCACACTGACTCCCGACGGACGAAGTCAGGAAGCTCACCAAGGTCAGCCCCGGCCCTGGATGAGTAGGCTGGATATGGCATGCAAGAGATCAGGGGTTCGACTCCCCTTAGCTCCACATTTCGCATCTGTGTTCGATGAACAGTCCAATGCGGAACCGGTGCGGAGCGCTTGGCAGGCAGCTTTAGCCAGCGTGGCAGGACCGGCCTAATGTAGCGGTGTGGACGGCGAGCGGGTTCTGATGGAGACGGCCGAGGCTTACCGTGCCGTCCTGGGGACGCGGCTGCTCGCTGCTTACGCACTGGGCAGCCTGGCCCATGGGGGATTCAGCGAACTAGTGAGCGACGTCGATCTCGGGCTGCTTCTCAGGGATCCACTTCGGCCTGCAGATGGCAAGATGATCCAGGCGGTCGCGGACGCCGAGAAGGCTAAGGGATCGCCGCTGCGCGAACGGCTGTCGGTGTTTTGGGGCACCCCGGCCACCCTTCGCGGTGAGCGGGACGGCGGCCGTTTCCCTCCGCTTGACCGGCTCGACCTGATCGAGAACGGGCGTCTGCTCGTCGGCGATGACGACACGCGCCGCGAGCTGCCGCCGCCTACCGCTCGTGACCTGCTCGTTACGGGGGCCCAGTTCGCGCTGGACTACCTTGCAGGCATTTCCCGGTCAGCGGACTTGCCGGAAGCAGGGCTGGGGTCGATGCAGCCCGCAACGGGCAATGCCATCAACGAGATCCGCTCACCCGATGTGCTCCTTCGCCGCGGTGTCCGCCGGGTAACCAAGATTGTGCTCTTCCCCGTCCGCTTCCTTCACACAGCGGCGACCGGGCGGGTCGGCACCAACCACGCTGCCGCCGACCGCTACCTCCAAGACGACCAGGCGCCAAGTACCACACTGGTGGCTGCGGCGCTGGCCTGGCGGACCGCGCCACCAGGCCAGGCGCTCGCGTCTCAGCTCCTGGGCGAACAGCTCCTGCCCCTGTACCTCTACTACATCGACGACCACATTCGCCGCCTTGGCTCCATCGGCGAAAACAGTCTCGCTGTAGCGTTCCGCGAATGGCGCGATCGGCTCACCCGCTGATCAGTGGCCAGGAGGCTGCCATCCTCGGCGCCGGGCTCTACGCCACCCGCACCGGCAACCTCGCCCACGAAGCCCGCCATGCTTGCCTTCGTTGACACCCGAGATTGACACCAACCGCCATGGCCATCAGCGCATCAAGGCGGACCCGACGAGCTGCGAAGCCAGGTCAGAGACAGCATCAGACAATCTGGCCAGATATGGCATCCAAGGGGTTTCAGCACCCACCTGTTCGCCTGCCTATTGACGGATCGGCATGCTTCCATACGGTGTGCTTATAACTGCTTCCAACTCGTAGTGATCCATGCGCACCTGGGGGAACGTGGTGGCTAGACGCAAATCCTTACTCGCCCAGATGTACGCCGAGCACCAGAAGACTAAGCGTGAGCGGGAGCAAGCAGAGGAGCGTGCCCACAAGGCATGGGAGGCGGAGGAGCGACGGATCGCTGCCCAGCTGGAGAAAGAGGCCCGGCAGGCGGAGCGAGAGCGCCAGCAGGCCGAGGCGAAGGCTAAGCGTCTCGCGGCAGAGAAGAAGAGGGAACGCGAGCGGCAGGCGGCGGCGCAACTTCGTGAGCAGCAACGCAAGCAAATGGAGGCTCAGCGCGCGGAGAAGCTACGCCTCGCGGAGGAGCGGCAACGGACCGTGCAGCAGTGGATCGCTGAAGCCGAGTTCAGGACAGAGGCGATCAGCAAACAGATCACTGCCTATGAACGACTGCTCCGGGCTCGTAACCGCAGCTTTACGATGGAGAGCCACCGTACCGAGGACGCCTTCAACGCCCACGGGCCTGCCGCGTTCGTGGCGGCAGTGCAGCAAGCGCTGGCTACCTCCGTCTACCCGGATGGATTGTATGGCTCGTGCGCTGCCATGTTCCGGCCTGAAGCAGGCGAGCTGCTCATCGAGTACGAGTTGCCGCGCCAGGACGTAGTACCTGCCGTCGCGGCTTACCGGTACGTGAAGCCAAAAGACGCGGTTCTGCCCGAACCGCGGAAGGACGCGGAGATCAAGAAGCTGTACGGGCAGCTGATCGCGCGGGTGACGCTGCGGACACTCGCTGAGGCGTTCGATGCGACTCCGGCCACACTGGTCAGCAGCATCGTTTTCAACGGCTATGTCTCCGCTAAAGACCGGTCAACCGGCAAGCCGATCCGGCCACTGCTGATCAGCACCCATGCCGCCCGGGACATGTTCTCTGAGATCGTGCTCGATGAGCCCGAGCTTGATTCCGAGGCATGCCTACACGCCTTCCTCAACGCCGTCGTCTCACCGCACCCGTATGACCTTGAGGCGGTCCGTCCAGTCCTCCAGTTCGACCTGTCGAAGTATAAGTTCGTTGAAGAGATGGATGTCGTAGCTGGCCTGGATAGCCGCATGGACCTGCTGGCGCTCAAGCCAGTGGAGTTCGAGCACTTGATCCGGCAGCTATTTGAGGCCATCGGCATGAAGTCATGGGTCACCCAGGCCTCACGCGACGAGGGCGTTGACGGAGTTGCCACCAACGAAGACCCGATTGTTGGCGGGCTGTGCATTATCCAGGCCAAGCGGTACAGCAAGATCGTAGGGCTAGAGGCGGTGCACGCACTAGCCGGTGTTATGGAAGACAAGAACGCCGCCAAAGGCGTCCTGGTCACCACCTCCTGGGTCAATGCCACTTAGCGTAAGTTGATCAAGCTGCGAGTCCATGCGGGCTGAGGTTGACCAGTTTGATCGTCGCTGGCCTGATGTGCCGGATGCCGTGGTCTGCGGCTCTTTTCACCCGGTAGGAGTTGTGGCGGGCTCGTTTGACGACCCGGGGGTAGGTCCGGTGCCGGCGCCTGGGGTTGAGGTGCTTGTTGCGGGTGATGTCGGCCATGATCCTGGCCAGGATGCGTTGCTGCTGGTCAGGGGGGAAGGCCGCCGGGTCGGCGGCCTTGCGGCGGACGATGCGGACGGTCCTTTTGAACTTGACCCGGTCTGGGTCGATGCCGGCCTCGGTGGCGGCCCGGCAGATCAGCGCCGAGATAGCGTAGTGAGTCAGTAAATAGCCGTAGATCTCCTGGCGGACCATGTCCGGGCTCTTGGACCGCAGCACCCGTCCGGGGCCGCGCATGTAGGTCTTGAGCTGGGCGTTCCCGGTCTCATGTTCCCACCTTTGATGGTAGGCCTGCGCCAGCAGCGGGGCCGGGGCCGCGATCATCTCGGTGATCGTAGTGACCAGGGCGATCACCTCACCCTTCCCGTCACCGTCACGGTCTGGGACCTCATATTCGACCACCCGGACATGGCGAGCCTTGCTCTCATCCAGGTCTTCCCCGGCGCGGGCCGCCTCGATGAGCGCAGCCCGGGCCTTGCCGCCGGTCTTCGGATTCACCAGCACCGACCGGTAAGACCCATCAGGCAGCAGCTCCAGCACCGGCAGCGTCAGATCGGCCTTGACCCGCCACAGCAGCGCCGCGCCGGAGTCCGCGGCCGTGCACCAGTCCGCCCAGTTAAAGAAGTTCCGGTCCGCGATCAGCAGCCAGTCCTCCTCCAGCCGCGCATACAGCTGGCGGGCCAGCGACTGCTCGCCGGCACCCTTGCCCGCCACCCCGCCCATCGCCGCGTCCACCACCGCATGGGAGGCGCACTCGCTGACCGTTACCACCCGCACTTTCGGGTAGGCCGGCTGGTCATCCTTGCCACTGCCGGGGAACCCGAACGCGGCCGCGTTCTGCGGCGTATCCGGCACATCCCACTCGAACCCGTCGATGGCCATCAGCCGCCAGTTCCCCAGGAACGCCCCGGCGGTCAGCTCCTCCGCCACCGGGGCCGCCACCTCGCCGAACAGCTTCTCCAGCGGCTCGTATCCCAGCCGCTGGCGGGCCTGGGTGATCCCGCCGGACGTCGGCACGCTCCACGAATCATCCCAGCAGCCCCACGCTGCCAGCGTCTCGGTCAGCCGGGCCGCGACCTCTTCATAGTCATCGTCAGCGAACAGGGCCAGCGCCATGACGAAATAGACCATCACATGCGGCGGGAGCTTCCCGTCCGACCTCCTGGCCTGCTTCCCCGCCGCCGCGACCGCGTCATCGACCACATCCCGGGGCACGAACGCGGCCAGCACCCCCAGCGACACCCAGTCCGTCAGCCGCCCGCCCGCCACCACGCCATTGTCTGCCATAAGCCGCGATCATGCCGGCCACCAGCCAGAACACCCGGGAGCGACACACCTCCCGAACAAAGATCAACTTAGGCTAAGCGGCATTGCCTCCTGGGTAGGCAAGGCTAGCCGAGATTTCGCCGCCCGCAACGGCAGGATCGAGATCATCGAAGGGCGCCACCTGAAATCCCTGCTACTGGAACACCTAGACGAATGATTCCTTATGGATCTTCAGTGGTCGTAAGCGATCAGCGAGCGGGTGACCGGGGCGCCGGTCTTGTTGTTGTGCCAGATCGCGGCGGCCATGGCCAGGATGCGCTGGGCGACCCGGATGGCGACGCCTTCGAAGGTGCGGCCGCCGTGGGCTTCCAGGTCGAGCTGGCCTTTGAGGGTGTCGTTGACCGATTCGATCAGCTGGCGGATGGCCTTGAGCACGGGCTGGCCGGGGCGGGCGGCCTCGTCCTTGCGGGAGGGCCGCAGCAGCGTGATGCCGCGGGCGGCCAGGTCAGCTTCGGTTTCGCGGCCGGCGAAGCCCTTGTCGGTGATCAGGGCCAGGCCGGGGCGGGCGGCGGCCAGCTGCGGCTCGACGTCGAGCATGGCGGCCAGGACCTCCCGTTCGCCGATCTTGGGGTCGGCCAGTGCCCACAGGACCGGCATCCCGGCGGGGGTGCAGATCAGGTACAGCCGCAGTCCCCAGAACCAGCGGGAATGGCTCGCGCAGTACCCGTAGTTCGCCCAGCCCGCCATGTCCGAGCGCTTGACTGCTGGGCGGGAGCGGGCGCATTCGACCGGGGTGGAGTCAGCGATCCAGACAGTGTCCAGCCAGAAGTCACTGTCGGCGGCCAGATCCCGGATCACCTGCTTGACCAGCGGCAGCGCCGCGCGCAGCCGCTTGTTGTAGCCCGGCTGGTGCGGCAGGTACGGGAAGCAGCCGTTCAGGTGGCACAGGGCGAAGCGGATCCACCGGTGCTCGCTGTGAAAGCCCAGCAGTGCCTGCGCCACCGCCAGGCACACCAGTTCCGGCTGGCTCAGCCTGGCCGGATGCCCCGGCCGGCGGTCCTTCGCCAGCATGTCGTCGATCTTCACGTACAGTGCCGTCACGAGGGTGTCCAGATCAGCGTCCACGAGAGCCTCCGGGCTCGACGTTTGGGTAGCAACGCCGATCCTTGGGCACCCTCGCCTGTTCCGTCACGCACGGACACACCCATGATCAATACGGAATCACTCGTCTAGGCAAGGACGTGCTCCCTGCCAACCCTTCCCCCAGGCTGGGAACGTGGAGATGTCTCCTGATACAGCAGTTGGCGGTCAGGGCCAGCCGGGTGCAGTCGGCCAGTCGGTAGCAAACCCTGCTCAGAATCCCGCGCTGGCCACCCAACGGCATCCCCCGACCGATCTTCCAAGCTGGGTGGACTTGCGCTCATCCAGCTACCCCAGGTCCGGCTTTGGCACCTGTAAACCGACGCTAACGAGCCCGCACTGCAGCAAGTGATAGAACACCCTCCGACAGGGGAGCGTCCACTTCTGAGGCTTGGGCTCCGATAGATGCTCCACCGGCCGTATCTCCCAATCCAGTGGCACACCTTGTCAGGCCACGTCATAATCTCTCCCCATCAATCGCAATGCGGTCGGTGCTGAGCACATGACTTAACAAGGGGGCGGCTGTGTCTACCGCAGAAGATATACTACTGACAGGTGTGGTTATTGCGATCCCTGTAGGAATAGTCACTAACCTATTGACAACCCCCGTCCAACACCGTGTCGATAAAGCACTTAAGAGATCCGGGGACAAGTGGGAAGCAACTCGCGTTGTCTACGCCAGGCAGGTAGCTCTTTTCGTTGCGGACAACACTCAATTTCATATCTATCTAACCGAGCAAATCCTTCGTACGACCGTCTTTACCGCTTTGTTTGGGCTTATATCTGGCTTGGCCTTTGCCGCAGGCCAAGGCGTAGCATTAATCCACATCTTTGTTTTCGACATCATAAACGTGCTTGACCTGATAGGTCAGCTGGCAGCGCTAATCGGGACGCTTACGGTCTTTACTATAGCTCGGAACGCTCTGCGCACGGTAATATCGGTACGAAGCATGCGCAAGGCTTCAGAAACTGATCGCCATGCAGTGCACGAGGAATAACTGAGCAACGTATTCTCAGGCTGAAACGGCACAGGCGACGTCTTTTTGGTGCCAATCCAGACGCTGTAGACACTAGCTTGCGCGTGAGCAGACTGCACGCTGTCTCCCGCGGTTGAGCGACCACCTCGGACACTTGTGCGGTACCTCCCAAGCACCTGGCCCTGGCATTCGTCGGCCGGGCCACAGGCGGGCCACATGAGACGAGGACTGGCGGACGCGAGCGGCCAGTCACGGTCGCAACCCGGCCGGATGCGCTGATCCGCGCTTCGCCTGGTAGACCAACCTGCTGCCCCACCGATCTTCCAAGCTGGTGCTATCGATTTTGGTCTAGCGGCTAGCAGAGAAGGCGTTGATGTCCGCCACAGCCTTATTCAGCGCCCGGTTGCCCGCGTTTGCCACGGCGGTGGCCGCGTTCAGGTCGCTGACCGCAATCTGGTCGTTGCCGTCCTGCATGGCACTGACCGCGTTGAGTTGGCTCTGGGCCGCCTGAGCATAGTCCCCTTCGGCGGTACCCGCGTCCTGCCGCAGGCCTGGGACGCAGGCGGGTGCCGCGTCGGACTGGGCGGTCTGCGCGGCGGATTGCAGCCGGGCCGCCGCAGTGCCGAGCGCGGAGACGCTGGATGGGGACAGCGACGAGGCGACAGCGACAGATCCCGCGCTACCGTCCTTGCTGAGCGCTTTCGCCAACGCGTGGACATCGTCCAGACCACCACCGGCGCGCCACGTGATGAACTGCGTGAGGCAACTGGGCGTTGTGGCGGCAGCTTTCGCTGCCGTCGTGGCCGGGTGCGCCGGGGCGGACTGGGGAGTGTGGCTCCCGCAGGCCGCGATGATCAGGAGACTGGCGACGCTGCCAGCCGTCGCGCATGCCGTTCTCACAGCAGGTAGACGCGCGGCGGCCCTGAACGGAGCACCGCCCCCGCAACCTGCCACAACGGCGAGGGATCAACCGTAGGTGAGCTTGCTCTCGGCTCGCCTGATCTGATCTCGGAGGTCCACCGCGTCTTCGCCGCGGACTACGAGCGGTGGGCTGGTGCGCGGCCGCCGGGCGTACACCAGGCCGCACACGCCGCGCCAGACATGCCATTGCGGGAACTCAGCCGCGTAGGGCCACCAGCCCGGAACGTCTTCATACACGGCTTCCGGCCAGGCAGGCGGTTGTTCGTCATCCATGGCCACCCTCCGGCGATCAAGCCAGAAATCGTCCGACTCGTGCCTGGCGAGTGTAGCAGGAACCATATGGTTCCTGCTGGTCCCCCGGGGAAGAGGAAGGATACAAGAGAGACCTAATGTGATCATGTGGGAATCGATCATGAGTCGTCTACGCCGCTGTATGTGCAGCTCGCGGCGCTGCTGCGTGCTCAGATCGCAGACGGGACGATCACCAAGCGGCTGCCGAGCGTCAAGACGCTCAGCCAAGAGCACGGCGTCTCCCACATCACGGCCGAACGGGCGCTGACGAGGCTGAAGGACGAGGGCCTCATCACCCCAGTGGTCGGTAAGGGCTACTACGTGGCCGGGACGTGAGCCCCGGGTTCAAGCCCGTATGAGGCTTGATCATGCCCCATGCGTGCCTAAATCGGCATGAGTAACGAAACGCCAGACCGTGCCTGCGCAGGTCAGCGGCCCTGGCGAGGGCTGCTTGCAGCCTGGACTCATAATCCGTCGGTCGTGGGTTCGAGCCCCACCCGCCCCACTGTTCGGAGCCCCGGGATAGGGTCACGGTGCCGGTTAGCAGCATCGTGGCCAGGAAAGTCAGGTAGGCGATTCCGGAGGCGGACCGCCACTCGAACTGGTGTGGGTAGCGGGCGAGCGCGACGGATAGCAGCACGGCTAGCCGGATGGATCCGGCGGCGGCGGGCCGTAGGAGGCGGCGCGTCCCGTTCGGCCAGCGCGTGCCCGGCAGCTACCCCCAGGCTGATCAGCCAGGCAGGGCCAGATTGGCGCCGCTTGCGCGGGCACCGCGGGCAGACCGGCCGACCGCGGCGGGTCGGGCCCCCGGGGTGCGCGCCTGCACAGCCAGCCGGGTCAGCATCAGCGCCGGAACGAGAATCACCGTGACGGCCAGAGTGAGAACGGTGAAGACGAGCACGGCGGGCACGGCAATACGCCCGTTGGCCCACAGTGCCTGTCGTCCGGCGAGTGCTTCTAGTGGCACGCTGGCTCAGTAAGCAGCGCCCAGGAACGTCGCGGCCAGCGGGTTGGCGATCGTGAAGGCAAAGAAGTGGCCGGTTTGCCCGGTGAACACGAACAGCTGGATCCCGGCAGCCCTGCGGTCCTGCACCCGGCCCGGTGCCGGTCAGCGCGAGCGTCCGCATGCCGATATGGCGCCGCCGGCCCTCAGCCCGCGCGAGCTCGAGGTATTGCAGCTGCTCGTTGACGGCGCCGCCAACCCAGACATCAGCGGGAGCCTGTACATCAGCCGACGGACCGCCGAGCCCCATGTCGAGCACATCCTCGCCAAGCTCGAAGTGACCAGCCGCACCGCCGCCGTGGCCTACGCCCTGACCCACGAACTGCTGTCCCGAACTGAGCCGGGCGCGGACTGCAGAGTCAGCTGGCAGCCTAGGCTCTTGTCCAGGGCATCTCACTGGGCGGCGTGGGTCCTCATCGGGGTTGGTCTAAAAGTAGACTAACTAAGCCTATACTTCTAACCATGACGATTGCTTCGACACCCGTGCCGCTGTCGGAAGCCAAGGCGCGCCTATCCGAGCTGGCCAGGCGAGTACGCCAGCAGCACGAGCGGATCACCCTGACCCGCAACGGGGAGGCAGAGGCTGTCCTGCTATCGGTGGACGACCTTGAGGGCCTGGAGATGACCCAGGAAATCCTGGGTGACTCCGAAGCTGTCGCCAGCATCTCCGAGAGCCTGGCCGCCCTGGGGCGGGGTGAGCCTGGCGCTGACATGGCCACGGTCCGCCAGGATCTGGCCCGTCGCCGCGTCACCGGAACGTGACGACTGA
The DNA here is from genome assembly GCA_963814645.1 of uncultured Actinomycetes bacterium. Lineage (GTDB taxonomy): Bacteria > Actinomycetota > Actinomycetes > Streptosporangiales > Streptosporangiaceae > RYN-230. The sequence continues at coordinate 997,305 of CAWFDX010000004.1, forward strand.
ACCTCCGCAGCGGTACGACATCCGGTTCCAGCCTGCCGCCCCGCGAGCGATCGCCCAGCGGCTTCCGGAAGCGGTTGCCGCCGCAGTGCTGGAGTTCTGCGATGCCGCGCTCGCGGTCAGCCCGCAGCGGGTCGGTAAGCCGCTGTTCGGGCCGCTCGCCGACTGTCACGGTGCCCTGCGCGGCACCTATCGCATCGTCTACCGGATCGACGAGAACAGCCGCGTCGTCCACGTCCTCGATATTGACCACCGCTCAGAGATCTACCATCGCCCACAGCAGTAACCGGCGAGAAGCGCTGGACACCCGCGGCACCGGTCAGCAGCAAGCTTGATCATGCCCGCAGCAGGTCGGGCCGGCGGGGTCAGGCTGCCTTGGTGCCTCGGTGGGGCTGGTAACCGGGGCCGGCCGGGCGGCCGGCTGACTGGGCGGGGGCAAGCGCCAGCTCGGGCCGGCGGCGGGGCCGGAAAGCAGCCGGCGAGATTGTGGCGATCAGCACCGACAGCAGCGCGGTGAGCAGCGCCGCACCACCGGTGATCGTCCAGAACAGTGGCCAGAAGTCGGTGGCAAAGCTCAGCATGGGACGTGTCCCTTCTCTTAACGCATCTCTTCTTGCTTTAAGACTAGGCGCGGCTCGCTGTTAACGCAAGGCGAGTTGCTATAAGGTCGGTCACATGGCCATGACCACGCCGCCGGCCAAGGCCCGCCGGACCGGTGGCCGCAGTGCCCGGGTCCGCGCCGCGGTGCTGCGCGCGACGCTCGACGCCCTGCTCGCGGGCTCGGCCGGCGACCTGTCGATCCGCGACGTCGCCCAGCGGGCCAGGGTGCACGAGACGTCGATCTACCGGCGCTGGGGGACCAGGGCGAACCTCATCCTCGATGCCGTCCTGGGCGAGATCGAGGCCGCGGTCCCGGCGCCTGATACCGGCTCGCTGCGCGGCGACCTGGTCGCCCTGCTGGCGTCCATCGCGGCCTTCATCAGCACGCCCACTGGCCAGGCGCTGCTGCACCTGGCCCTCAAAGATGACCTGCCCGAAGATCATGATGTCCGCGAGCGATTCTGGGCCGAGCGCTTCACCACCGGCCAGCGGGTACTGCAGCGCGCCGAAGCCCGCGGCGAGCTACGCTCCGGCCTGGACTACCGGCTGACCAGCGAGACGCTCATCGGCGCGCTGTTTGTCCGGCTGCTGCTCACCCGCGAGCCGGTGGAGGGTGCCGTCAGCGAGCACATCGTCAACCTCGTCCTGGCCGGCATCCTGGCACCGCGAACCAGGCCGACCTGAACTGTCGCACCCGCATGGGGTCTTGCCCGAGCAGAGCTGTGTTACCAGGTGGGGATGAGGCCGCCGTCGATGGTGATGTCGGCGCCGGTGACATTGGCCGTGCGGTCGCTGGCCAGGATGACCACCAGGTCGGCGACTTCTTCCGGGCGGCTGAACCGGCCGGTCACCGACTCGTGTGCCGCCTGGCTCTGCACGTCCTCCGGCTTCGCCCCGGTCGCGCGGCTGACCGTCGCGGCGACCCCATGGTCGCCGAGCCACAGATCGGTGGCGACCGGGCCCGGGCTCACCGTGTTGACCCGGATGCCGTTCCGGCCGGCCTCCTTGGACAGGGACTTGGAGAAGTTGGCCAGCGCCGCCTTGGCCGCGCTGTAATCCATTACCCCCGGATCGGGCAGCGACGCGTTGACCGAGCTGATGTTCACGATCGCTCCCTTCCCGGCGGCGGCCATGATGGGCAGCGCGGCCCGGATGGTACGCACCGCCGCCATCAGGTCGAGGGTCAGCGACGCCAGCCAGTCCTCGTCGGTGATCTCGGCGAAGCCGCCCGGCCGGGCCGGCGCGGCGCCGACGTTGTTGACCAGGATGTCGATCCGGTCGCCCGCGGCCGCGACCAGCCTGGCCGGCCCGTCCGGCTCGGCCAGGTCCACGTGCACCACCTGTACCTGCCCGGTGCCCGCCAGCTCGTCCAGTTCGGCGGTGGACTTCCGGGCCCCGGCGGTGACGCGAGCGCCCTCGGCGACGAGCCCCCGGGTGACCGCCAGCCCGATTCCCCGGCTGGCGCCCGTGACGATCGCGGTCCGCCCCTCCAGGCCGAGATCCATCAGCTTCCTCCTTCCGCCGGGTGATTCCGCTCCGCAGGTCACCTACCCAGGCCGGCCCGGGCGCACTACCCGCGCCGGGGTCAGCTGGCTCGACGGAGGGATGTGGGGTGGCCAGGTAGCGGTTTACCATCCATTCAGTGATCCGGACGGCACCGGGTGGCTGCTTCAGGAGATCAAGACGCGGCTGCCAGGCCGGGAGTGGACGGACTGATGACGGACATCGCGGCGCGGGCCGGCTTGCTGCATGAGACGGCCGACCATCACGACCACTACGAGAAGACCCATGCCCCGCACCACTGGTGGGACTGGTACGCCGCCTACATGGTCGCCCGTGAGGGCGACTGCACGCCCGACGAGGCGGTCGCGTCGGCCGGCCGCTATATGGCGGACGTGCTGCACATCGAGCCGCTATGAGCCGGTCGCGGCCGGGCTGGGCGGCAGGCAGCGGATGACCTGCACGTCGCCGGTGAGCTGGGCCGCGCCATCGCCGTGTGGGACGAGCACGGTCATGCCACGGCGCAGCGGCTGGGTGCCGCCGTGGTCGGTGGCCAGGTCCCCGGCGCCGCGGGCGACGATCCAGACCGCATAGCCGGCCGGCACCTCCAGGTCCGGGCCGGGCTGCAGCAGCTCGGCCCGGAAGAACGGATCAGCGGCGGCCGGCAGCAGCCGGGTGACACCGCCGTCCGGGCCGGGTGCGGCGGGCCGCTGGCACATGCTGGCCAGCCGGACCGGGTCCCACCCGGAGCGGTCCAGCGCCGCCAGCACGCGGGAGTAGCCCAGGCCGAGACTGCCAAGCTCGCTGCCGTCCGCCAGGAACCCGGCCCACTCCAGCAAGATGGACAGGTCGGTCGGCTCCTGCAGTTCGGCCAGGAACACGCCGGGCCCGATGGCGTGCGGCGTGCCGGCCGGCACCAGCACGCTGTCCCCGGGCGCGACCGGCACCCGGTGCAGCGCGCCGACCAGCGCGGGCACGTCCTGATCGGCCACCCAGCCGGCCAGCACGCTGGCCGGGATGTCGTCACGGAAGCCAAGGTAGACACAGGCGTCGGGGGTGCCGGTGCGGAGCACGATCCAGGCTTCCGTCTTGCCGTGCGGGCAGCCCAGATTGGCCCGGCTGTAGGCCTGGTCCGGGTGGCAGTGCACGGGCAGCCGCTGCCCGGCGTCGAGCAGCTTGACCAGCAGGCCGGTATCCGCGCCGTAGGCGGCGACGTGCTCCGGGCCGAGGAACCATTCCGGCTGCTGCGCCACCGCGTCGGCCAGCGTGCGGCCGTCGGGGAGCCGGCTCAGCCCGGCCTGCTGCTCGCCGAACGCGGTCGTGGTCGAGGCGACCCAGTCCTCCGGGCCATCAGCTGCCGCGCCAGCGCCGCGGAATCCCGCGATCCCGGCGCCACCCTGGTAGAACCGCTGCAGCTGGTTGGGGCCCAAGACGAACAACACTGCCTCCCGTTCTGTACCCGTTCGAGGATCCTTGACAGCCAATTAATGCGGTGTTAACTTACCGAAAACCTTGTTAACCGCAAACCAACAGAACTAGCGTCTTAGCTCGTGGTTTTATCCTGACAACGTTGTCTGACAACGTTGTCAGATCGGCTTGCCGAGAGTGGGTGCCACATGACTGCAGACGAATCAGCGCCCGGCAGCAGCACCCCGGCCCCGGAGGAGAAGCCCCGGGTCGAGGTCCGCAATCTGGCTAAGCGCTATGGCAGCGTGCAAGCGCTGCGCGACGTTAACATGACACTGCGCGCGGGGGAGATCGTCGGGCTGGTGGGGGATAACGGGGCCGGCAAGTCGACCCTGGTCAACATCATCGCGGGTGCGCTGCAGCCAACATCGGGGTCGGTCCTGCTGGACGGCAAACCGGTCAGTTTCCGGTCCCCGATCGAGGCTCGGGCGGCCGGCATCGAGACCGTGTACCAGGACCTGGCCCTGGCGCCGGACCTGAGTATCTGGGCCAACATGTTCCTTGGCCGGGAGAAGGTGGTATCCGGGCCGCTGGGCTGGCTGGGCTGGCTGGACCGCAAGTCGATGATGGCTGAGACGGCCAAGGACCTGGAGCGGACCCGGATCAGGATCGCCTCGGTGGGCAGCCGGGTCGGCCGGCTGTCCGGCGGGCAGCGGCAGGCGGTCGCGGTGAGCCGGGCGGTGGCCTGGGGCTCGCGGGTGGTGCTGATGGACGAGCCCACCGCGGCGCTCGGCGTCGAGCAACAGGCCCGGGTCGGCGAGCTCATCCAGACCGTGGCCGGCGAAGGCCTGCCGGTGCTGCTGATCAGCCACAACCTGCAGCAGGTGCACGCCATCTGCGACCGCATCGTGGTGCTGTTCCACGGCACGACCGTGGCCGATCTGCGGCCCAAGGACACCGAGATCGACGACATCGTCAGCTGGATCACCGGTGCGGCCATCGCCTCGAACCGGAAGGCAAGCTGATGGCCGCCCCAGCGACCGACGTGGTCCAGGCGGAGCCGCCCGCCCGGGAGAACGTGCCCACGTTCCAGCGGATCATGGAGCGGCTCGGCCCGCTGTGGACCCTCGGCGTGCTGATCGTCCTAGTGATCATCTTCGGCATCCTGTCGCCGGACCTGTACACCAAGGCGGCCTGGCTGTCCACGTCCAGCTACGCGGTGGAATACCTGATCCTGGCGGTGGGCCAGACTTTTGTCATCATCACCGCCGGCATCGACCTGTCCGACGGCGCCATCCTCGGCTTCAGCGCGATGGCCGGCGCGGTGCTGATGAACAACATGCTGACCGGGCACAGCAGCGGCGCGGTGGCCTCGATCGCCGGGATCGCCGTGATGGTCGGCACCGGCGCGGCCATCGGCGTGCTTAACGGCCTGCTCATTACCCGGATCAAGCTGCCGCCGTTCATCGTCACGCTGGGCACGCTGACCGCGGTCACCGGCGCCACCGACCTGCTCAACAACGGCGGTGAGGTGACTAACCTGCCGCCGTTCATCGCCAACCTGGGCAACGACAGCCTGCTGTCCGGCTGGCTGCCCTACCCGGTGCTGATCGCGCTGGTCATCGCGCTCGTCTTCGGGCTGATCCTGGCCCGGACCCGGTTCGGGGTGCGCACCTACGCGATCGGTTCCAACGAGGCCGGGACCAGGCGGTCCGGCATCCGGGTGGACCGGCACCTGGTCATCGTGTACGGGATCTCCGGCTTCCTGGCCGGCATCGCCGGCCTGATGGTGACCGCGAACTTCTCGTCCGCCTCCTCGCTGGCCGGCGCGAACGACGAACTGTACGCCATCGCCGCGGTAGTGATCGGCGGCGCCAGCATCTTCGGCGGCCGGGGCACCATCTTCGGCACCGTCATCGGCACGGCCATCCTGTCCGTGCTGACCACCGGCCTGGTCCTGGCCAACATCGCCCCGTTCTGGCAGGAGGTCGCCATCGGCGGGGTCGTCATCGCCGCGGTGGCCGTGGACCGGGTGCGCACCAAAGCAGGCACAGATTGACGCAGGCGAAGCCGGCCGCGCCCAGCACAGCGGCGGCGCGCGGCCTCAGCACAGGCAACCGCGCAGAGCGGCGTCGGCAAAACAATGAAGGAGAGTGTCATGCGGAATCAGGCAACCCGGCGGCGGACGGCCAGACGGAGCACTGTACGCGTGGCCGGCGTGGCCGCGGCGGCACTGGCCGCCGCGGGCTGCGGAAGCTCATCGAATAACAGCTCAGGGTCGGGTTCCTCCGGGTCATCCGGCAAGCACTACACGATCGCCCTGGTTCCCGGCCTGACCACCGACCCGTTCTACATCACCATGCACGCGGGCGCCGCGGCGGAAGCCAAGAAGCTCGGCGTGACGCTGACCTGGCAGGGCGGCACCCAGTTCAGCCCGACCACGCAACTCCCGGTGGTCAACTCACTGCTGGCCAAGCACCCCGACGCGCTGCTCATCGCGCCGACCGACGTCAAGGCGCTGCAGGCGCCGATCCAGAAGTTCGTCAACGCGGGCATCCCGGTCATCGCGGTGGACACCACCATCAACGACACCAGCCTGCTGACCAGCGCCATCACCTCGAACAACGCGCAGGGCGGCGCGGCCGCGGCGGACACCATCGCCAAGCTGGCGCACGACAAGGGCGAGGTCGCGGTGGACAACGTCACGGCCGGCATCTCGACCACCGACGCCCGGCAGGCCGGGTTCCTGGCCGAGATGAAGAAGTACCCGAACATGAAGGTCGTGGCGACCGAGTACAACAACGACAGCGCCACCACCGCGGAGAGCCAGGTGCGCAACCTGATCCTCAGCCACCCGGATCTGGTCGGCGTGTTCGGCACCAACCTGTACGGTGCCCAGGGCGCGGGCACGGCGGTGGACGCGGCCGGCAAGAAGGGCAAGGTCTTCGTGGCCGGTTACGACGCCGAGCCCGCCGAGGTCAACCTGCTCAAGAAGGGTGTCATCAACATCCTGGTCATCCAGCAGCCCGCGGTCGAAGGCAAGGACGCGGTGCTGTACGCCTACGACAAGCTGACCGGCAAGACCTCGGCGATCCCGAAGAATACGCTGGTCAAGAACGTGGTCGCGACGACCGCGAACGCGTCAGACCCGAACATCTCGAAGTACTTCTACCTGTCCTCCTTCTCGGGCTGACCGGCCGGAGCACACCGCTCGTGGTCCGCAGCACATCCCGCCACAGCGGTGGGATAAAGGTCGCGGCCGGCCGGCCGGGGGCGTCAGCCAGCCCCCGGTCCCGGCCGGCCGCGAGCCTGCATTCATGCTGGTCAGCATGCTGATCGTCAATCCCAACATTGCCACTGACCGGACCATCCCGGTCGTTGTCCTGGTCCCGGGCAGCGTGCACCGGACCGGGACGGCGGTGACCACGCTCGGTGGCAAAGGCATCAACGTGGCGCGGATCGGCCGCGCCTTCGGCCACCGGGCCGTCGTCGTCACCTTCCTGCCGGCCGGCAGCGTGGCCCAGCTCACCGAGCTGGCCGTGGCCGAGCGGGCCGAACTGGCCGGCGTCCCGGTGCCGGGCACCGCCCGGGCCGCGTCCATCCTGCTCGAAGACTCCGGCCGGGTCACCGTGCTCAACGAGCCCGGCCCGGCCCGGGACGCGGGGGAGTGGCGGCAACTGCTGGCCGAGATCGAGCGGCAGGCGCCCGGCCACCAGAGCCTGGTCTGCTCGGGCAGCCTGCCGCCCGGATCGCCCGCGGACGCCTACGCGCGGATCGTGGCCATCGGGCAGCGGGCCGGGCTGCGCACCATCGTCGACGCGGCCGGCCAGGCGCTGGCCGGCGTCCTGCCGGCCCACCCGGATGTGGTCAGCCCCAACCTGTCCGAGGCCGAATCACTGCTGCACGGCCCGTCCGTGGAAGGGGTGGAGCCGGACGGCGCCGACATCCAGCGGCGCGCGGCTGACGCCGCCCGTGGCCTGGTCGCCCGCGGGGCGCGGCGGGCCATCGTGAGCGCGGGCAGCCACGGGGCCGCGTTCAGCGATGGGGTCCAGACGGTGTTCTGCCCGGCGCCCCCGGTCACCGTGGTCAGCCCGATCGGCGCGGGCGACTCCCTGGTCGGCGGCCTGGTGCACGCGCTGGAAGACGGCCAGGACTGGCCCGCCGCGGTGGGTTACGCGATCGCGGTGGCGTCCGCGTCGTGCGAGCAGGAACTGGCCGGCGGCGTCGACGTGGCGCGGGTGGCCGGCCTGGCCGCCCAGGCTCCGGGGGTGCGCTGATGGCCAAGCCGACCATCCACGACGTCGCCCGGCTGGCCCAGGTGAGCATCAAGACCGTGTCCCGGGTCACCAACGGGGACAGTTACGTCGCGGCGGACACCGCGGAGCGGGTCCGCCAGGCCATCGAGGAACTCGGCTACCAGGCCAACCCGAACGCCCGCTCGCTGCGGATTGGGCGGGACGACGCGGTGGGCCTGATCGTCGAGTCGATCGGCGACCCGTTCTTCGCGTCGGTCACCGAGGCGGTGGAAGACGCGGTCCGGGAGGCCGGCCTGTTCCTGCTGGTGGCCAGCGCCGGGGAGACGCCGGACGAGGAACGGGCGGCGGTCCGCGGCCTGCTCAACCGGTCGGTCCGCGGGCTCATCATCGTGCCCTGCCACCTCAGCTACGGCGCGGAGCCGGTACTGAACCGGCCGGAGAACGTGCCGGTGGTGTTCGCTGACCGGCCGCCGGACCGGCTGGACGCGGACGTCGTCATGATCGACAACGCGGCCACCGGGCACACCGCGGCCAGCCACCTGATCAGCTACGGGCACCGGCGCATCGCGTTCGTGGGCACCGAGGTGGACCAGTACGCGGTGGGCGCCCGGCTGGGCGGCTACCGGGCCGCGCTCGAAGAGCACGGCCTGGTGTTCGATCCCCGGCTGGTCGTCAACCGCAATCTCGCCTCCCAGCGTCATCCGGCCGGGGACACCGATCTGCCGCTCAGCCGGATGCTGGCCGACCCGGACCCGCCCACCGCCGTGCTCTGCGGGAACCTGCTGGCCGGCGTGGCCGCGGCGCGCGAACTGCACCGGGCCGGGCGCACCGACGTGGCCATGGTGAGCATCGACGACTTCCCGGTGGCCGACTCGCTCGACCCGGCCATCACCGTAGTCACCCAGTCCCCGGAGCTGATGGGCCGGGCCGCGGTCGAGCTGCTGCTGGACCGGATCGCGGGTGAGGAATCCGGGCCCCGCCGGGTGGTGCTGCCGACCACCTTCATCGCCCGCGGATCCGGCGAGATCCCGTACCGGCATGACCCCTGAGAATCCGCACGACACTGAGGAGAACCCTGGTGACCAACACCCCCCCGACGGACACCCACCCGACGGCCGCAACCCGGGCCGGGCTGGCTGCCGTGGCCGGCCCGGACGGCACGCTGGCCATCGTGGCCATGGACCAGCGCAACACGCTGCGCCGGATGCTCGCCGCGGTCAGCCGGCCCACCGATCCCGGCGAGCTCCGCTCGTTCAAGGCCGACGTGGTGCAAGCGCTGAGCCCGGCGGCCAGCGCCGTGCTGCTGGATCCGGAGTTCGGCGTGCCGGCCGTGCGCGAGGCGGGTGTCATGGCGGCCGGCTGCGCCACGCTGGTCGCGGTCGAGCCGGCCGAGCGGGACAGCTGGGCGGGCGAGCCGCGGGCCCGCCGCGATCCGGAGCGCACCGCGTCCTGGGTCCGCGACATGGGCGGTGACGCGGTCAAGCTGCTGGTCCAGCTGCGCCCGGACCGGCCGCACCGGCCCGGGGAACCGGATCTGGTGGCCGAGGTCGTGCAGGTCGTCCAGGCAGTGGTGGACGACTGCGCCGCGGCCGGCGTCCCGTCCGTGGTCGAGACGCTGCTGTACCGGCTGCCCGGCGAGGATCCGCTGCCGGACCGCCGCCGCGCCGACCTGATCGCCGAGTCGGCGCGCATTCTCACCGGGACCCGGCCCGATCTGCTCAAGCTGGAATACCCGGTTGACGCCCGGGGCTGCGCGGTGGTGGCTGGCGCGGTCACCGTGCCGTGGGCCATGCTGTCCGCGGGTATGCCATTCCCGGCGTTCCTCGACGCGGTGGCCACGTCCTGCGACCACGGCGGGGCGTCCGGCTTCATCGCGGGCCGGGTGTACTGGCAGGAGGCGGTGGCCATGACCGGCACGGCCCGGCAGGAATTCCTGGCCACGGTGGGCCGGCCACGGCTGGAGCAGTCCATCGCGGCCATGGCCGGGCGGGCCCAGCCGTGGGACAGGGCCGGCCAGCCGAGCCGGTGAACGCCTCTGGCACGCTGCTGGTTGGCGTGGACGTCGGGACGACCAGGATCAAGGCGGGCCTGGTCGACGTGGCCGGCCGGGAGCGCGGCTACGCTTCGGTGCCCACCCGGTGGCGCCGGCTGGACACCGGCGCGGAAGCCGACCCGGATGATTTCCAGCACTCGGTCCGGCAGGTGCTGGCCGAGTTGCTGGCCGCGGCGCCGCCCGGCGAGATCCTCGGCGTCGGCGTGACCAGCATGGCGGAGACCGCGATCCTGCTGGACCCGGCGGGCCGGGCGGCCGGCCCGGCGGTCGCCTGGTTCGACCGGCGGGCCGCGGCCGAGCACCGCCAGCTGGAGGCCGATCTGTCCGCGGCCGAGATCGGCCGGCGGACCGGCCTGACCCCGGGCCAGATCCCCACCATCGCCACGCTGCGCTGGCTGGTCCGCGAGTATCCCGCGCTGCGCCGGGCCAGCCAGGCCCTCACCGTGGCGGAATGGGTCGTCTACGGGCTGGGCGGGGCGGCCGCGGCTGAGGCGTCGCTGGCCTCCCGGACCGGGGCGCTGTCGGTGGCGCAGCGGCAGTGGTGGCCGGACGCGGTGCGCTGGGCCGGGCTGGCCGGCTCGGTCTTCCCGGAGATCCGGGCGGCCGGGACGTCCTGGGGCCAGGTCCGCGGGACGGCCGGCGGGCTGGGCCGGCTGGCCGGCGCGACGCTCACCGTGGCGGGGCATGACCACGTGGTGGCCTCGGTGGGCAGCGGGGTGACAAACCGCCGCCAGGCCACCGACTCGTGCGGCACGGCCGAGGCGCTGATCCGGCCGTTGGCCGCGGATCCCGGGGTGGACCCGGCGGCGGGCATCCCGGACGGCATCTCGACCGGCTGGCATGTGCTGCCCGGGCACTACTGCCTGCTGTCCGGCCTCCGGCTGGGCATCGACTTCATCCCGCTGCTGGACCGGCTGGGCGCGCCGGCCGCGCACGGCCGCACCGCGCTGGACGAACCGGTGCTGGCCGCGCTCGACGGCGGCGGCGCGGCTGTGGACATGCCAGCGGCCGCCCGCGAGTGGCACGCCGCGCTGGACGCCAGCGTGCAGCGGGCGGCGCACAGCCTGGACCGGCTGGAGCGGCTCGGCGGCCCGATCGCGGAGGTGCGGATCAGCGGCGGCTGGGCGGCCAACCCGGCGCTGCGCCGGCTGAAGGCGGCCTGCTTCCCCAGCCCGGTGTACCCGGATATCGCCGAGGCGGGCATCCGCGGCGCCGCGCTGCTGGCCGGGCTGGCGGCGGGCGTCTACCCCACGGCCAGCGCCTTCCCCCCGCCCCCGCTCAGCGAGGCTGACCCATCAGGACAGGAAATTTCTCATGAACGCTAGTAGCCCGCCCAGTGCGGCAGCTGCCATCTTCACCGCCGCTTCCTCGGGCAAGGAGTTCCGGCTTGGCCGGCTGTTCGCCGCCGACGGCCGCTCGGTCATCCTGCCGGTCGACCACGGCACGATGCTCGGCCGGGTGGCTGCCCTGGAGGACCCGGTGGCGATGGTGGCCCGGTTCCTGCCCCTGGCCTGCGACGGCTTCCTGCTCGGCCCGCGGGTGGCGGAACGGACCACCGCCCTGTTCGCGCACCGGGGCGCACCGGCCCGGCTGCTCACCATCGACTCGTACTGGCGCGGCGACCCGGCCACCCGGCATGTCATGATCACGTCGGTGGCCCGGGCCGCCGCGCTGGGCGTGGACGGCGTCAAAGTGCTGATGCCGTGGGACACCCCGGCCGAGGAGCGCGCGGTCTGCGCCGAGCTGGTGGCCACCGTGATCGGCGAAGCCGAGCCGTTCGGCCTGCCGGTCATGGTCGAGCCGATCTGCCTGGCCGCGCCCCGCCCGCCGGACGCGGCCGCCATCGAGGGGGATGGCGCCCGGATGGCCGCCGAGCTGGGCGCGGACATCATCAAGGTGATGTATCCCGGCGATCCGGAGCTGCTCAGCGCCTGGTGCGCGGAGCTTGGCGTCCCGCTGGTGATCCTGGGCGGGCCGGCCGGCGGCGGGACCGAGGAACTGTGCTCCCTGGTCGCGGACGCGGTCGCGGCCGGCGCGCGCGGCATCACCATCGGCCGCCGGGTGTGGCAGCGCCCGGTTGAGCAGGCCACCGAGGTGCTCAGCCGGCTGGCCAGCATCGTGCACCCAGCCACGATTGTCAGCCCGGCCGGCTAAACCTAGGTGCCATGGCCAAGCTCATCTACTTCGCGATCACCTCGCTGGACGGCTACATCGCCGACGAGGACGGCCGCTATGACTGGGCCGCACCGGACGACGAGGTGTTCCGGTTCGTCACTGACTTCGAGCGGACGATCGGCACCCAGCTGTTCGGGCGCCGGGTGTACCAGGAGCTGATCTTCTGGGAGACCGCGGATGCCCAGCCCGGCCAGAGCGGGCCGATGGCCGAGTACGCCCGGATCTGGCAGGCCGCGGACAAGATCGTCTACTCCACGACGCTGGACACCGTGTCCACGGCCAGGACGCGCCTCGAGCGGACCTTCGACCCGGCCGCCATCCGGCAGCTCAAAGCCCAGGCGGACCGGGACATCGCGGTGAGCTATGCCGGCCTGGCTGGCCAGGCCATCAGGGCTGGCCTGGTGGACGAGGTCCACCTGGTCATCTCGCCGGTCATCGTGGGCGGCGGCACCCGCGCGCTGCCCACCGGGGCCCGGGTGCAGCTGGAACTGCTCGGCCAGCGCCGGTTCGGCAACGGCGCGGTCCACCTGCACTACGGCGTCAGATAACTGGAATTTTCACCGCCCGGAAACGGCCCGGAAGCGCCTGAGCACGGACGACACCCGGCCCGGCGCCGCCACTCTTGGCGCGGCCCGCCCGGCTTCGTACCGTCCGGGCTATGCGATACCTCTGGTTAGCGTTGCTCCTCACGCTCGGGCTCCTCACGGTCGCCGCGCCCACCACGCAGGCCAGCGCGGCCACCGGCTGCTCGGCCAGTTACAGCACGGCCAGCCAGTGGACCGGCGGGTTCGTCGCCGACGTCACGGTGACGGACACTGGGAGCACCGCACTCACCGGCTGGACGGTGACGTTCACGTTCGGCGGTGACCAGCAGGTGACCAGCGAGTGGAACGCGTCGCTGACCCAGAGCATCAACTACGTGACGGCGTCCAGCCTGAGCTACAACGGCTCGGTAGCGGCCGGCGGGAGCACCTCGTTCGGTTTCCAGGGCACTTACCCGACCAGCGACGCCGCGCCCACCTCGGTCACCTGCACGCCGAGCAGCACGGTCACCCCCACCATCGTGGCCAGTCCAAGCTCGCAGCCGGTCATGCAGGGGTTCACCAGCAACTTCGCCGTCGCGCTGTCCGCCGCCCCGAGCGCCGACGTCACCGTGTCGGTGAGCCGCACGGCCGGTAACACCGGCCTGTCGCCCAGCGCCGGGGCCAGCCTCACCTTCACCCCCACCAACTGGGACACGGCGCAGAACGTGACGATCGCCGCCGACTCGTCCAGCACCGGTGCGGCCACGTTCACCGCGAGTTCGGCCGGCTACACCCCGGCCAGCGTGACCCTCACCGAGATCGCCAGCACCCCCGCGCCGCAGGTCCACGTGTCCGGCAACGAACTGGTCGACGCGAGCGGCAACCAGGTCATCCTGCATGGCATGGACCGGTCCGGGGCCGAGTACGCCTGCGTGCAGGGCTGGGGATTCTTCGACGGCCCGGTTGACGAGGCGTCGATCCTGGCCATGAAGAGCTGGACGCACGTCACCGCGGTGCGCATCCCGCTGAACGAGGCGTGCTGGAACGCGGAGTCCTACGTCAACCCCACCTACGCGGGCGCCAACTACATCGCCGCTATCCAGGCCTACGTCGACCTGCTGAACGCGAACGGCATCGTGGCCATCCTGGACCTGCACTGGACCGATGGGCTGTACACCGGGAACTCCTCGGGCTGCTCGTCGGCGCAGGCGGTGTGCCAGAAGCCGATGCCGGACGCGGCCGAGGCGATCCCGTTCTGGACGTCGGTGGCCAGCACGTTCAAGGGGAACGATGCGGTCATCTTCGATCTGTTCAACGAGCCGTATGCGTCGCGGGCCACCGGCAGCGCACTGACCGGCTGGCAGTGCTGGCGGGGCGGCGGCACCTGCGCGGGCATCGGTTACCAGGTGGCCGGGATGCAGAGCATGGTCAACGCGGTCCGCGGCACCGGCGCGAGCAATGTGATCATGCTCGGTGGTGAGGAGTACGCCAACGACCTGGGCACCCCGGGATCGGCGACCGACCCGTCGATCCTGAGCTACCTGCCGACCGACCCGGACCACAACCTGGCCGTGTCCTGGCACTCCTACAACTTCAACACCTGCAACACCCAGTCCTGCTGGACCAGCGAAGTGGCGCCGGTGATCGCGCAGGTCCCGGTGATCGCCGGCGAGATCGGCGAGAACGACTGCGGCGGCAGCTACATCGACTCGCTGACCACCTGGCTCAACTCAGAAAGCACCAGCTACCTGGCCTGGACCTGGGATGCCTGGGGCAGCTGCCCGAGCGTGCTGATCACCGACTATGCCGGCGACCCTACCCCGTACGGCGCGGCTTACCAGGCCATCCTCCAGGCCCTTCCGGGTTAGCGGAGAAAGGCTGTTATCCGGGCCATCGTGCTGGCCGGGCTGGTGTGCACGTGCCCGGTCAGGCCGAGCGCCTCGGCCGCGGCCACGTGGCCGGGTGTGTCATCGATGAACAGCGCGGCGCCCGGCTCGGCGGCCAGCCGGCCCAGCGCCGTGCGGTAGATCCGCGGATCGGGCTTGGCGTACCCCACCTCGCAGGACAGCACGATCTCGTCGGCGACATCCAGCAACCCGGCCTGCGCCATCCGGTGCCGCGTCCCGGGCCAGGCGTTGCTCACCAGGGCCGTGCCGGCCTGGCCCCGCAGGCCGCGCAGGAACGCGACCAGCGCGTCATCCCAGCGTTCCCGGGCGGCCAGATCCCCGCGCAACCCGGCCATCAGCTCCGGGCCGGCACCGAGCCGGGTGGCCACGATGTCCCACCAGGCCGGCTCGCTCACCCGGCCGGTCAGCACCTGGTCGTCGCTGCCGCCGAACAGCGCGTCCAGGAACGCGGCCGGTGGCATGCCGAGCCGGCCGCCCCAGTCCGCGGCCGCGGTCGGCAGGATGCTGGGCACCAGCACCCCGCCGACGTCGATCAGGATCGCCTTGCGGCCAGCTTCGGGTGACACGTTTGTGGCTCTGGTGCTAGGTGGTGGCATTGTCACTATTCCGCTACGTTGAGCACACCTGGGGCAGCTGACGTTCCGCTGGGGAGACGGTAACTGGCTGCCCGGGGTGGGGGTGTGCCGTGTTGGGGGACGCGTTTGCCGCCATTCAGTCCAGGCTGCGGCGGTTCGAGTCTGGTGCGGGTCCAGCCTGCCTGGTGGAGCCGGCGGCCGCCGGCGAACTCGCGGCGCTCCGCGCGGCGATCGGCTGGCCGGCGTTTGCCGCGATGCCGTCCACCGCTGCGATACAGCAGGCAGTACAGGCCATCGCGCTGGCGGGCCGATTCTGCTGGGCCAGCAGCCGCGAACTACCCCGCGCCGAGCGGCTGGACGCGCTGCTGCAGGCGACCGAGTTGTTTACCGCCGCTTATCTGGTCGCGCCCGCCTCGATTCCGGCCCAGGCGGCAGCGGTGTGCGCGCCGTTAACCGGCCCCGACGGCCTGGATCATGCCGACCTGCACAATGACGCGCTGGACATGCTGGATGACGGGCTGGCCCGGCGCGACCTGGCCATGGTCGATCAGGCCTGCTGGCAGCTGGGGGCGGCGGTGCTGGCGGCCCGCGGTGATCCGGCCGAGCCGTACTACCTGACCAGCCTGGCCGCCGCGTGGCAAGAGAGATTCCAGCTCACCGGCCGCGGCGCGGACATCGACAACGCGATCACCGTCGGCGCGCGGGCGGTTGGTGATCCGGCGCCTGCGCCGGACCAGCAGGCCAGCCGGCTGGCCAACTACAGCGCCGCCCAACTGCTCCGGTTTCAGCTGCGCGGCAATCGGGCGGACCTGGTGGCGGCGGTGGGCACAGCCCGCGAGGCGGCCGCATTGGCCCGGGCCGCGCAGGCCGGCCTGAGCGCGGGGCGAACTGATCCGGGCCGGGCTGACGCGGTGCTGTTCGCGTTGCACACCAGCCTGTCCAGTCTGCTTGGCGCGCTGCTGACCAGCTTCGACTATGGCGCGGATCGGGCGGATCTCGACGACGCGGTCCAGGCGGGCCGCCAGACCGTGCGATTGACCGCAGCAGGTGACCCCGCGGGTGCGTTTCGCCAGGCCAATCTGGCCCAGGCGGTGCTGCAACGGTTCGCGCGGTTCTGGGCCAAAGACGATCTGGACGAAGGCGTGCGCCTCGCGGCGGGCGCCGCGGCGGCGGTGCCCGTGGGCCACCCGGCCGAGGGGTCATGCTTGCTCACGCTGGCCCTCGCCCACGTGCACGAGTTCGTGTATGACGGCCAGCTAGGCCACTTGGATGAGGCCATTTCCACCGGGCGGCGGGCCGTGGCCGCCGCGCCAGCCGGTCACCCCGGTCATCCGGCCTGCCTGTCCAATCTGGGCAACGCGCTGCGCAGACGTTATCAGCACACCGGCGACGCCAGCGCGCTCGACGAGGCCATCGCCGTGCAGCGCCAGGCCGTGCAGGCCACCCCGGCCGGCCCAAACCGGCCGGGCTACCTGAACAACCTGGGTAATGCGCTGCGGAGCAGGTTCGAGATGGCGGGCCGCGGCGACGACATCAGGGGATCGGTGACCGCGCTCGGCGAGGCGGTTGCCCTGGCCGGCCGGGATGACGTCAACCGGGTTGGGTACGTCGCCGACCTGACCCTGTCGCTGATCCTGGCGGCCGAGCGCGGCGTGGATCCGGCCGCCCTGGACGTGGCGATCGGCATGCTGGATAACGAAGTCCGGGCCATCGCGGACACCGACCCACTCCGGCACATTTACCTGACCGCGCTTGGCAACGCCTGGCGCGCCCGGTTCGACGGGACCGGCGACGCGGACGCTCTGCAGCACGCCATCACCTCGTTCCAGGACGCGGTACGGGCGCTGCCCAGCTGGCATCCCGGCCGTGCCGAGAACCAGGCCAGCCTGGGCGCGGTGCTGCTGCGCAGGTTTGAGCACACCGGTGATCCGGACGATGGCCGGGCCGCGCTCACCGCCTGCCAGGAAGCCGCGATCGCGGCTGCGGCACCGGCCCTGACACGCGCGCTGGCCGCGCGCAACTGGGGGCAGGCGGCGGCCGGCCTGGCCGATGCCGAGCAGGCCATGGCCGGGCATGCCGCTGCGGTGGACCTGCTGGACACGGTGGCCTGGCGTGACCTGCGCCGCGGTGACCAGGAGCGCCAGCTCGGCCGGTTCATCGCGCTGGCCTGCGACGCGGCCGCCTGGGCGATCACGGCTGGGTACCCGGAAAAAGCCGTGGAGCTGCTGGAACAGGGCCGGGGTGTGCTGCTGGCCCGGTCGCTGGACGAACGCGCCCGCGGCTTCGACCTGGTACGCATCGCGCCAGATCTGGCCGGCCAGCTGGACCGCATCGACCAGGCGCTGGATGGGCTGCTGGCGCGGGATGACCGGCCGACCGCCGACCCAGCCGCCGTGCGCCACCGCCGGGCCGAACTCACCAGCCAGCGGGACGCGCTGCTGCTCGAGATCCGCCAGCGGGACGGGCTGCACGATTTCCTGCGCCGGCCAGCATTCGCCAGCCTGCGGAACGCCGCGGCGGACGGCCCGGTGGTCATCGTCAACGTCAGCCACTACCGGTGCGACGCGCTGATCATCACCTCGTCCGGGGTGACGGTTACCGAGCTGCCCAAGCTGACCGGCGAGGATGCGGTGCGGGAGACGGCGGCGTTCGTCGCGGCCCTGGAGGACCCCCTGGCGCGGATCCCCCCGGGCCCCCGGTTCACCTCGGTTCTGGCCTGGCTGTGGGACAGCCTGGCCGCAGCCCTGCTGCCGGATCTCCGCGCTGCCGTCCCTGGTGCTGGGCCACGCCCACGCGTCTGGTTGTGCCCCACCGGCCCACTGACGTTCCTGCCGCTGCACGCGGCTGGCCGTCACGGCCAGCCCGGCGAAACCCTGGCCGACCAGTTCATCCTGTCCTATACGCCGACCCTCCGGCTGCTCCAGCAGGCCCGCCAGCCGGGCCGTCCGGGCCGCGCGCCCGGCCCGCCGCTGCTGGTGGCGCTGCCGCACACCCCGGGCGCGCGTGATCTTCCCGCGGCGGAGCGGGAGGCTGACGCGTTCGCGGCCCAGTTCACCGGCGCCCGCCAGCTCCGCGGCGCAGCCGCTTCCCTGGCCAGTACGCGGCAGGAGTTGCAGGACTGCCCACGGTGGGCCCACTTCGCGTGTCATGGCCGCCAGGACATCAGCGATCCGTCCGCGGGCCACTTGCGGCTGTATGACGGGCGGCTCACCGTCCGCGAGATCGGCCAGCTGCGCCTGGCGGGCACGGAGCTAGCGTTCCTGTCCGCCTGCGAAACGTTCCGGGGCGGCCCACAGCTGGCCGATGAGGCGATAACCCTGGCCACCGCATTCCGGCTGGCTGGATACCGGCACGTTGTCGGGACGCTCTGGACCATCGCCGATGAGCTGGCGCCTGACGTCGCCGACGGAGTTTATGACGCGTTGCGTCTCGCTGACGGGCTGGCCCTGGCGGCGGACCAGACGGCTGAAGCCCTGGACGGCGCGGTGCGGAACCTGCGGGCCGCGCATCCGCAGGCGCCCTGGCTGTGGGCGCCTTACGTGCACATCGGGCCCTGACCCGAACGCCAGGGCCGCGGAGGGGGGAGCAGGAATGAACACCGAATGCGGTGCGGCGGATCACGACCTGACCGGCTCGACCGGCGGCAGCCCGGCGCACCAGGCGTCCACTGTGGCCTGCCAGAAGTGCGGCGTCGGGCACACCATCGAGCTCCGCTACCTCACGTCCCGCTCGATCAGCGTGGACCTGCGGATTTTTCCCGCCCGCGGGTCGTCCACGGTGACCAGGGACATGATCCGGTTCTTCATTCTGTCCTGGGAATCGACCTGCCAGGAAATCGAGCAAGACGGAAACGTCGTGGTGCGGGGAACCCCAGAGATCCCCCCAGCCGAAGGGTGGTAACCATGCCTCCTGGACCCGTAGTAGACGCAATGGGGTCCTTCCTGAACGTCAAACCCCCGCAGCAGGCCCGCCGGATCCTCCGCGACCATCCGGAATTGCTCGACGTCGGTGTCGGGTACATCGATATTCTTCTCAACAGCTCAACCGGGACCCTCGAGGGGATGTCCCGAGCCGAGACCACGGCCCGGCTGCGGGAGCGCCGCGCCCTGCTGGTCCGAGAAAACCGGGAACACCATGGTGTGGCCTGGTTCTTGGCCCTCACCACTATTGCCGTGATCACGGTCGTCATCATTCTGGGTATCAGGTTTCTTGATAAATCAAGTACGCCGGGCGGCGTGGCCGCCGCGGCGCTGGGAAAATACCGGATCCAGGTTTCCTGGTCGGACAGCGCGAAGAAGATAACCGGGTTCAATATCGATAATGGCTGCCCGGCCGGGGCTTGTGGCGGTCACGGTGTGACGCTGGCCAAGACAACGGGCCCGGTGACCGCCACGGTTTTCCGTGTCACGCCTGGTACCTACCAGTGTTTCCGGGTCCAGGCGATTACAAAATCCGGGCTCTCCGGATGGTCCGGCTATGGGTGCGCGGCCACGCCCGGCCTGACGATATCCGGGAGACAAGCCTGGACCCCGACCTGGGTCAAGCTGAAATCTGGCGATCGCCTTGAGATCAGGGCGGCCGGGCTGCTGTCCATCGGCTCTCCCAAGGTCTGGGGCCCAGCCGGGAAGCCGTCCTGCCGGCCAGCGGTGAATGACGCCGCCACCGCATCGAGCTTCCCTGCGCCCACGCTGCCCTGCCTGTCCCTCATCGCGCGAATCGGCCACCACCGGGCGTTCGAGGTGGGCACCTCGGCCGTCGTCATCGCCCGGCCGGGCCGACTCTACCTTGGCGTCAACGCCAGCGACTTCTCCGGCAGTTCCGGAAGCTGGACCGTGAACATCAAGATCGGTGGTGCCCCACCCACGCCCTGAGGACCGCGAGACGGGTGATGATAGCGGTAGGCAGAGAGGCATCCGAGAGAGGCAGCCGATGAATCTGGAAGAGGCGCTGGCCAAGGTGGTCGAGCTGGGCCGCGAAGAGCTGAGCATCGTGCGCAAACGGGCCGAGGAGCGGACCCCGGCCCGGGATAGCGGCCACGACTACAACGAGATGCGCCGCGCCGCCGACGAGCTTGATCATCACGCCCATATCCTCCGCCGGCTGCACGACGGGGAATTCGGCGATCACTGGCGGCAGGCCAGCCGCCAGGACTGACCGGCCGACGGCGGGCCGGTTTAGAGTCTGATCATGCTCGACTGGGTGACGATCTCCTCGCTGGCCACCGCGGGCGGCACCCTGGTGCTCGCGGTAGCCACGTTCGCGTCAGTCCGTTCGGCCAACCGCGCCGCGCGGGCGGCCGAGGAGAGCCTGCTCGACGGCCTGCGCCCACTGCTGGTCAACTCGCGGATGCAGGACCCGCCGGAGAAGGTCTCGTTCTCCGACCGGCACTGGATCAGGGTGCCGGGCGGCCACGGTGCGGTCGAGGCCAACGACGACGCCGTCTATCTGGCGATCGCCCTGCGCAACGTGGGCCGCGGCATGGCCGTGCTGGACAGCTGGGCCGCGCAACCGGGTACGGTCCAGTCGGCGCAGATGCCGCACCACACGCCGCTGAGCGAGTTTCGCCGGCTGACCCGCGACCTGTACGTGCCGGCCGGCGATTTCGGGTTCTGGCAGGGCGCGATCCGGGATACCAGCGACCCGCTGTTCAGCCGGCTGCGCGACGCCTGCCTGGGCGACGAGGGCCTCACCGTCGAGATCCTGTACGGCGACTCGGACGGGGGGCAGCGGGAGATCACCAGGTTCACCATGATCCCGGCCAAGGACCCGGACTCGGGTGAGCGGACCTGGTACGCGACCACCGCCCGGCATTGGAGCCTGGACCGGCCCGACCCGCGTTAGGGCCTGTCCGGGGGACAGGCCCTAACCGTCTGCCCGCAGGTGGGTGGCGAAGAAGGCGCTGATCCGCTGCCTGGCGTCCTGGGCCGCCGCCGCGTTGTAGCCCAAGCCCATGATCGGCGCGGTGAACTTGATCAGGAACGGGACGTGGTCGCCCGCGCTCTCGTGGTCGTTCAGGAAACCGTGCCCGGCGTCCGGGTACTCGCGGACGTCGTGCGGCACCCCGGCCACGTTGAGCGCCTGGTCCAGCCGTTTCGCCGCGCCGCGCAGCGTGTAATCCCGGCCGCCGAAGCTGCCCACGATCGGGCAGGCGCCGGTGAGCACCTGCCGTGCGTCCTTGGGCACCATGCCGTAGTTGACGCTGGACGCGGCGAACCCGTGGCCCGGCGCCAGCAGCAGCGCGAAGCCGCCGCCCATGCAGAAGCCGATCACGCCGATCCGGCCGGTGCAGCCCGGCTGCCCGGCGAGCCAGGCCCGCACCGTCTCGATGTCCTGGAACGTGGGCCCGGACCGGCGCCGCATGTCGCTGATCGCCCGGCGGACGCAGGCCAGCTGCCGCCCCCGGGCGAACAGGTCCGGCGCGGCCGTCAGGTAACCCTCGCCGGCCAGCCAGTCAGCCTGGTTACGCACGTCCTGGCCCATGCCGAACGCGTCGTGGATGACGACGACCCCCGGCCACGGCCCGGGAGTGGCCGGGGTGGCCAGGTACACCGGTAGGTCGCCATGCTCACCCTGGATCGTCGTGTCGGCCATGCGCGCGTCCTCCTCGCCACCCGGATGATCAAGGGTAGCGAGGAGGACGGCCCAGTGGTACAGCACAGTGGCGGGGCTAGGCGGCGATCGGCACCTCGGCGGATTCCGGCTCGGCCACCGGGCTGCGCCGGCCAGACGTGATGGCCAGCGCAGACAGCGCGCCGAGCAGCGACAGCCCGGCCGCGACGGCCACCCCGGGCCGCAGCCCGCTGGTCACCACAGCCGCCGAACCGAGCCCGCCAAACGCGCCGAACACCGACGTGACGATCGCGATGGCGAACACCGCACCGAACCGCTGCATCATCGCGGCGATCCCCGACGCCTTGCCCATCTCGGCCGGCCGCACCGCGCTGAGCACCGCCACCGGTACCGTCGGCAGCGCCATCGACACGCCCACCCCGGCCACCAGCAGCGCGAGCACCAGGCCCAGCGTGCTGCCAGTGGCCGACGCGGTCGCCGCCACCCAGGCGAACCCGGCCGCCTGCAGCAGCAGCCCGGTCGCGATCACCGGCCGCCGGCCGATCCGGTCGGACAGCGCGCCCGCGGCCGGGGCGATCAGCATCGGGGTGCCGAACCAGGGCAGCAGCCGCAGCCCGGTGGCCAGCGGCGAATAGCCCAGCGCGAACTGAAAGTACTGCGTGATCAGGAACGCGGCGGAAAACGTCGAGCCGGTCATCAGGAACCCGGTCGCGTTCCCGGCGGCGAACGTCCGGATGCGGAGCAGCCGCAGCGGCAGCATCGGCTCGGCCGCCCGGGCCTCCCAGGCGAAGAACCCGGCCAGCGCCGTGGCCCCGCAGGCCAGCGCGGTGATCACCTCGGCGCTGCCCCGGCCGGTCTGCGTGGTCCGGGCCAGCCCCCAGACCACCCCGACCACGCCTGCTGTGACCAGCCCGACGCCGGGCAGGTCGAGCCGGGCCGCCGCGCCATAGCTCTCCGGCAGCAGCCGCAGCGACAGCAGGGTGCCGGCCACCCCGAGCGGGACGTTGATCCAGAAGATCCAGTGCCAGTCCAGCCCTTCGGTGACCGCGCCGCCGACCAGTGGCCCGACCGCGACGGCCAGCCCGGCCAGCCCGCCGTAGATGCCGACGATGGCGCCGCGGCGCTGCGCCGGGAAGGCGGTGGTCAGGATGGTCAGGCTGAGCGGCAGCACGGCTGCGCCGCCGAGTCCCTGCACCGCCCGGGCGGCGATCAGCGCGGTCGCGCCCGGCGCCACCGCGCACGCCGCCGAGGCCACGGTGAACAGGGCCAGGCCGGTGATGAACACCCGGCGGCGGCCGAACCGGTCGCCGAGCGCCGCCGCGGTGATGATGCCCGCGGCGAACGCGATTCCGTACGCGTTCACCGTCCATTGCAAGGTGGCCAGCCCGGCGTGCAGGTCCTGCTGCATCCGGGGCAGTGCGGTGACCACCACCAGCGAGTCGAGCACCACGATGAAGTAGGCCAGCGACGTCAGCGCCAGCACCCACCGCAGTCTGGAAGTGCCCATCGGAACGCTCCTCTTCGCATCGGGTTCTCACCGGTGCAGACACCGGTGGGCCGGCGAAGTGGGCGCCCGGTGCGAAGATCAGCCGCGCATGTTGACCGCGTTCACCCGGGTCGGCCGGATCGTGACCACGTACCGGGTGTGTCCCGGCCGGTCATGAGCCCGCAGGTCAGACCCGTACTTGGCGCCCACCTTGTCGGCGAACACGTAGTCGGGGTCCGGGCTGATCTCCGCGTCGCCGCGCAGTTCCAGGTACCGGTACGGCATGCCCAGGTCGAGGATGAGCAGGCTGAGGGCCGGGTGGGCGAGCAGGTTCTTCATCTTCTGGCGGCTGCTGTTCAGCGAGATCGACACGCTGTCGCCCTCGGCCAGGAACCACACCTCGGACGACTGCGGCCGGCCGTCCGGCCCGATCGTGCTCAGCGTGGCCACCTCGGCCGACAGCAGGTCGCGGTAGTTCTCCGGAACGGCGGTGCTCATCACGGGGCTCCTCGGCAGGTCAGGTGGAGATGTCGGGATACGGGACGGTCCAGTGCGCCAACCGCGCCGCGTACTCCCGCTGGAAGCCCAGCGGCTCGGCGTAGTCCCGCTCGAACAGCGCGATGAACAGGGTCAGCGTGAGGAAGTTGTGTGCGCCCAGCTCGAACAGCGCCACGTAATCCTGGCTGGCCAGCGCCTCCCGCTCGGCGTCGGTGAACGCCAGCCAGGTGCTCCGCTCCCCGCTGTGGCAGTTCAGGATGAGGTTGGCCTGCTCCGCCTCCCACCAGGCCACCGTGCCGACCGGGTCGACCCGGTACCGCTCGACCAGTTCCGGGTCCCGGTCCACCGTGTACAGGAACTTGTTGATCAGGTACTTGCTCACCGGGCCCCTCCTCCAGCCTCAGCTGCCTTCTCGGGGTACCAGGTAAAGAAGGCCTCCATGGTGTGGAACAGGTCGAGCGAATCGGTGTAGTCGGCCTTCACGTTCCGCCCGGCCACGCCCATCATCAGCATGAAGTCCATGAACCCGTGGGTGGCGTTGCCGGGCTCCCACAGGCTGTCCAGGCTGACCTCGGCCAGCGCCGAATCCAGGTCGCCGGACGCGATCCACTCGACCGCCTTCCGGTCGAATTCCGGGTCCGGCCCGTGCGGGCCGAACTGCCGCGGGCCGCCCAGTTCCAGCGACAGGTGGCCGGTGCCGATGATGGCCACCCGCTGCTCCGACGGCCAGGATTCGACCAGTTCCCGGATGGCCTGGCCGAGCTGCACGAACCGGTTCGGCTGCGGCATCGGCGGCGCGAAGATGTTGGTGTAGATGGGCACGATGGGCAGGTCCGTCTCCGGCCGCAGCGTGATCAGCGGGCAGGTGATGCTGTGGTCGATGCGCAGTTCATTGCTGAACGCCAGATCGAATCCGTGGTCCAGGCCCTGGCGCAGCAGGTAGGCGGACAATTCCTCGTGCCCCGGGATGAGCATGCGGGGCAGCCCGAACTCGCGTTCCTCGTTGTAGAAGTTCCCGTCGTAGGCCGGGGCCTTGCCGATCAGGAACTGCGGCATGTTGTCCAGCCAGATCTGGTGGAAGTGGTCCGAGCCGACCATGACCAGCACGTCCGGGCGGGCCCGGGTCAGCGTTTCCCGGAACGCCTCGATCTTGGCCACCCACTCGTCCGCGAACGGCGGCCGGTCTGCCCCGGTGGACGTGCTGGCCCGGTAGTAGAACGGGTGGTGGGTGGAGGCGATGACCGCGGCGACTGTGGCCATGGCAGCTCCCTAACGTGATTCCGCGGGCCGGCTGGCCAGCCAGGCCCGGATCTGGGTGCCGTGCTCATCGAGCCTAGGCGGGGGGAGATCGTAGCGCGGCGGAGTACGGGAGAAGGCCAGCGGATGCCGCACTGACCGCACCGCACTGTCGCCCTGCCCGGCCATCTGCACCGGTTCCAGGCCGACCTCCGCGGCGAAGTCGACACCACCGGCCACGGTGTTGATCGGCCCGCAGGGCACCCCGGCTGCGATCAGGTCCGGGAACCATTCGGCGGCGGTGCGCAGGCACAGGCGTTCAATAAGAAGGGGTTTGAGCTCGTCGCGGTGGGCGGTGCGGTCCGCGGCGCGGGCGAACCGCGGGTCGCTGGCGAGCTCTGGCGCGCCGATCACCTGGCAGAGCCAGGCCGAACTGAGCGTCGTTGCCCGCGGTCACGATCAGCTCGCCGTCCTTGGTGGGCAGCGGCTCGTAGGGGAACAGGCTCGGGTGCGCGTTGCCCATCCGGAACGGGACCACCCCGCCGGCCACCCACGCGCTGGTCTGGTTGACCATGCCGGACAGCGCCGAGGACATCAGGTTCGCCTCGACGTGCTGGCCCTGGCCGGTGGCCGCGCGGTGCAGCAGCGCGGCCAGGATGCCGAACCCGGTGTGCAGGCCGGCGATCACGTCGAAGACCGAGATCCCGGCGCGGAACGGCGGCCCGTCCGCGGCGCCGGTCAGGCTCATCAGCCCGGACATGGCCTGCACCATCAGGTCGTAGCCGGGCAGGTCCTTGCCCAGGCCCGAGCCGAAGCCGCTGATCGACGCGTACACGATCTCCGGGTTGTGCTGGCTGACCGTCTCGTAGTCCAGGCCGAACCGGCGCAGCCCGCCCGGCTTGAAGTTCTCCACGAACACGTCCGCGCGGCGGGCCAGTTCCTGCGCCGCGGTCAGGTCCTCTTCGGTCTTGAGGTCGAGCGCGACCGAGCGCTTGTTGCGGTTGATGGCCATGAAGTAGGTGGACGTGCCGTCGCCGGTGACCGGCGGAACCCAGTGCCGGGTGTCGTCGCCGGCCGGGCTCTCCACCTTGATCACATCCGCGCCCAGGTCGGCCAGCAGCATGGTGGCGTACGGGCCGGCCAGCACCCGGGAGAAGTCGGCCACCAGCAGGCCAGACAGCGGGCCGCACGGGGGGCCGGCCTGCTCCATGTACCACTCCCTGGCTCGTTGTCCGTCAGGCGGACGACTGTCCGATCTCCCGGCAGTCTGCTGTGGGGGATACGGCGTGTCAAGGCGGTGCGGTCAGCGGAGGGCCGCCGCCTGCGGCGCCGTGGCCTGAGATGCAGTGATCTGCGGGGCGGCCTGGTAGCGGGCCCAGTCCGCGCTGATCGCGCCGGCCGTCTGCAGCAGCAGCGGCAGGTACTCGCCGGTCAGGATGTCCAGCGGCGTCTCGGCCGCGTGCACGGTCACGTTGAGCGCCGCGATCACCTGCCCGTCCCCGTCGCGCAGCGGCGCGGCCACCGAGCGGATGCCGGCCGCCAGCTGCTCGTCCGTGAGCGACCAGCCGCGGGCCCGGACCTCGCGCAGCTCGGCGGCCCGCCCGGCCGCGTCCGGCTGCCAGCGCGGCGTGATGCCGGACCGGCTCGGCTCGGCCAGCACCCGCTCGGCCTGGCCCGGCGGCAGCGCGGCCAGCAGCACCTTGCCCAGCGAGGTCGGCATGGCCGGGAACCGGGTGCCGATCGTCACCGCCAGCGCGATGATCTTCGGCACCGCGACCCGGGCCACGTAGACGATGTCCGAGCCGTCCAGCTGGGCGATGGACGAGGACTCGTGGGTGCGCGCGACCAGCGCTTCCATGTGCGGCCGGGCCACCTCCCACAGGTTGCGGGACAGCACGTAGGTCATGCCGAGCTCGAGCACCCGGGGAGTCAGCTCGTAGGAGCCCGCGGCCTGCCGGACGTAGCCGAGTTCTTCCAGGGTGAGCAGGATGCGGCGGGCGGTGGGCCGGGGCAGCCCGGCGGCATCCGCCACCGCGGCCAGGGACATGGCCGGCTGGTGCGGCTGGAACGCGCGGATCACGTCGAGGCCGCGGGCCAGCGCCTCGATGAAGTCGGGGCTGGTGTCACGGCGGGCCATGGGCTGCTCCTGCGGCGATGGGTATAACGGCACCGACTGTAGCCTCTTGACACTGACCGCGGGGCAGGCCACGCTTCCGGACTAATGACAGCTGGCCGTGATGCGGACGGCTGTCCGTAGCTTTCTCGTGCTTCCTGTCCTTGCCCCGGAGTGGAGGTTCTCGACATGGTCAACTTCGCGCCCGGCCAGTCCGTGGTGTTCCGCAACGCCACCGTGCTGACCATGAACGATGCGCACTCTGTACTGCCCGGCTCGGACGTGCTGATCACCGGCGAGCGGATCGCCGGGGTGGGACCGGGCCTGGCCGTGCCCGAGGGCACGGTGGAGATCGACGCGGCCGGCGGCATCGTCATGCCGGGCATGATCGACACGCACCGGCACATGTGGCAGACCGCGATGCGCGGCTACGGCGCGGACTGGTCGCTGACCCAGTACTTCGTCTGGTACTACCTGCAGTGGGGCAAGGTGTTCCGGCCCGAGGACATCCACGCGGGCAACCTGCTGGCCGCGCTGGAGGCGATCGACGCCGGCGTGACCACCACGGTGGACTGGTCGCACGGCCTGCAGACGGTGGACCACGCCGAGGCCGCGGTGGACGCGCTGCAGGCGGTGCCCGGCCGGTTCGTGCTGGCCTACGGGAACATCCAGCAGGGGCCATGGGAGTGGTCGGCGCAGCCCGAGTTCCGCGCGTTCGTCGAGCGGCGGTTCGGCTCGGCCGATGACATGCTCGGCTTCCAGATGGCGTTCGACGTCACCGGCGACCCGGAGTTCCCGGAGAAGGCGGCCTTCGAGGTGGCCCGGGAGCTGGGCGTACCGGTGACCACGCACGCCGGCGTGTGGGGCGCGACCAACGACGACGGCATCCGGCTGATGCACGAGCACGGGTTCATGACCCCGCAGACCATCTACGTGCACGCGGCCACGCTGACCCGGGACTCCTACAACCGGATCGCGGCCACCGGCGGCACCGCCTCGGTCTCCACCGAGAGCGAGCAGAGCGCCGGCCAGGGCTACCCGCCGACCTGGCAGCTGCGCGAGCACAGCATCCCGGTATCGCTGTCCATGGACACCAGCGTGTGGTGGAGCGGCGACCTGTTCTCCGCGATGCGCAGCACGCTGGGCGCGGACCGGTCCCGTGAGCACCTAGAGGCGCACAACCGGCAGGAGACCATCACCCACCACCACCTGCGCGCCGAGCAGGTGGTGGACTGGGCCACCCGGGGCGGCGCGCGCGCCCTGGGCCTGGACTCCGTGACCGGGAGCCTGGAGCCGGGCAAGAAGGCCGACGTGGTGCTGCTGCGGAACGACTTCTCGCCGGTCAGCTTCCCGCTGCTCAACCCGTACGGGCACGTCGTGTTCCAGGCGCAGCGCGGGGATGTGCACACGGTCGTGGTGAACGGCCGGGTGGTCAAGTACGACGGCCGCCTGCTGGGTGATGGGCTGAGCCACGCCCGGCGGGAGGTGGACCGGACCGTCGAGTACCTGCAGGGCCAGCTCGGCGACGAGGCCTGGCAGGCGGGCATGCACCCGGACGTCCCGGAGACGAAGGTGCTGGACAACCCGTACACGTACACCACCTGGGACGCGGGCTCGGCGCAGTGGAAGGGCGGTGCCGCCCCCGACCAGTCCAGCTGACCTCGCCTGCGGGCAGGTGGCCAAGGCCGGGGATGGCGCATGTCGGCCGCGGCCGGGGGTTGTGCGTTGAATAAGTGTGGGATCCCAACGACTGGACTTCGCGGAGTTCTATCGCAGGTTCAGGGATGAGTGCCTGCGCACCGTCCTGGTCAGTGTCGGTGACCTGGACACGGCCCAGGATCTCGTGGACGAGGCATTCACCCGGGCTTGTGCCTCGTGGCGAACGGTCAGCAAGCATCCGGCCCCAGCAGCATGGGTGGTCCGCACCGCGCTGAACACGAACATTTCCCGGTGGCGGCGCCGCCGCCGGGAGATATCGGTGCCCGACCCTGGCGTGGTCGCGGACCTGCCTGCGGGCAGCGGGGCGGCCGACGGCCCCGTCGATCCCAAGATCATGGCGGCCCTGATGCAGCTTCCCGCCCGCCAGCGGCAGGTCGTCGCGCTGCGCCTGTTCCTCGACCTGGATACCAGCCGCACCGCAGAGGTCCTCAGCATCGCGCCCGGCACGGTCAAGGAGCATCTGGCCCGGGCCATTGCGTCGCTGCGCGACGACCTTACTCATATCCGGCAGCAGGAGACCCCATCATGAACGACGACGAACTGCTCACTACGGTGCGGGACTCCTTCACCGGCGTCCATTCGGCCACCCCGGTGAACCAGATTGTGCAGGGCAGCCGCGTGGTGCGTGCGCGGCGGTTCTTTCCTGGCGTGGCCGCCGCGGCGGCCGTGGCGGCCGGAGCGGCCCTCGCGGTGAGCATGCTGACCCCGGCCAGCCACCAGCCCAGTGCTCAGCTGGCGGCCTGGACCATAGTCAGGCAGCCCGACGGCACGGTCTCTGTCACCATCCGCCAGTTCCGCGATCCGGCCGGACTGCAACGCGAACTGCGCGCGGATGGCGTGCCGGCCAGCGTCATCTTCAATCCCCGGCTGCCACGCGGAGCACCGTTCCGCGACCTCTTCCAGGTCAAGAACAACCCGTGCCAGGCCTACAGCGGCGGGCAAGGTCAGCTGCTGAAGGTGGTGGGGGGTGGGCGCCCGCACCCGCTCCGGGAACGATCCACCGTCTCGGTCATCCATCCCTCGGCTCTGCCCAGCGGCGCTGGCGTCCAGTTCATCGCCACCCCGAA
The DNA here is from genome assembly GCA_963814645.1 of uncultured Actinomycetes bacterium. Classification (GTDB taxonomy): domain Bacteria; phylum Actinomycetota; class Actinomycetes; order Streptosporangiales; family Streptosporangiaceae; genus RYN-230. The sequence goes on from CAWFDX010000004.1 coordinate 1,026,988, forward strand.
CACCGGTTACCTGGACAGCAGCCCGGAGCGTTTCGCGCTCGGGGTCCTCCTGGTGCAAGCCAGCCAGCAGTGCACCGGTGGCTGAGCCGAGTCTGCGGATGACTGGAAGGGCGGGTCACTGCGGCCTGGGCTGCCAGCGGAAGCGCCAGATGGCGGCCAGCGTGCCGGCCGCGCCCCAGGCGGCCAGCACGGCCAGGCTGTGCCAGTTGACGCCGGTGTGCTCGGCGAACGGGCCGAGCAGCGCCTGGTTGAACGGGCGCACCGGCAGCACGTTGGCCACCTGGTTCAGCGCCCGGGAGTGGATCGGCAGGTAGGTGCCGGACAGGAACAGCAGCGGGAACAGGATGAGCTGCACCACGGCCGGGGCGGCCTCGGCGTTGCGGATCAGCGAGGCCACGCCCACGCCCAGGGCGCAGAAGCAGGCCGCGGCGAGCACCAGGGTCACCGCGATGGCGGCCCAGTGCGTGGGCAGCGGCACGCCGAACAGCCGGCCAACGCCCACGATCAGCACCACGTCCACGACGCTGACCAGGATGCAGTGCGCCAGCAAGCCGAGGAAGTAGCCCCACGCGGGCAGCGGGGTGGCCCGGACCCGCTTGAGGATGCCCTCCTGCCGCCGGGTGGCGAGCACGATCGCGAGCTGGCTGTAGCACGAGCCCAGCACGGACATGGCCGCGATAGTGGGCACGTAATACTGCAGGACGGACAGCCCGTAGAAGTACGGGCTGCGCCCCGCGGAGCGGAACAGCCCGGCGAACAGGACGATGATCACGACCGGGAAGACGAACGTGAAGAACGCGCTCTGCGGGTTGCGCCAGAACGACAGCTGCTCGTAGCGGACCTGGTGCCAGGCCAGTGCGGCATCGTGCCGCAAGGCACGGCGAGTGATACCGCGCCGCCGGGGGCGGTGGGCTTGGTGGGCTTGGTGGGCCTGGTCGGCTTGGTGGGTGACGGTGGCCATCACTTGCTCCTTTCGCTCGGCCCGGTCTCTTCGGTGAGGCGCAGGTAGACGTCTTCCAGGCTGGGCTGGTCCACGGTGAGCCCAGCCAGCACCACGCCCCGGTGCAGTGCCCACCCGGTGAGAACGTGCAGCGCCCCCGTCGGCTCCGCGGTCTCGATGGTGGCCAGCCCGTCACCCGCCATTGCCGCGTCGAGCGGCAGGTCGGCGGGGTGGCAGCCGTCCGGCAGTTCGAAGCGGATCCGGGCCCGAGCCTGGTCCCGCCCGCTGATGGTGGCCGGGGTGCCCTCGGCTACCACCTGGCCCGCCGAGATCACCGCCAGCCGGTCGGCCAGCGCCTGGGCTTCGTCCATGTAATGCGTGGTGAGCATGACCGTGATGCCTTGCGCGCGCAGGCCGCGCACCAGGTCCCAGGCCTCGCGGCGGGCGGCTGGGTCGAAGCCGGTGGTCGGCTCGTCCAGGAACAGCAGTTCCGGGCGGCCGATCAGGCCCAGCGCCAGGTCCAGCCGCCGCTTCTGCCCGCCGGACAGGTGGCGCACCTTCTGCCTGGCCTGCCCGGCCAGGCCGACCAGGCCGATCACCTCGGCGACGTCGCGCGGCGCCGGGTAGTAGCCCGCGTTGCGCGCCACGGTCTCCCGGACGGTCAGATACGGCTCGACCGCGATATCCTGCAGGACCAGCCCGATCCGCTCGCGCAGCGCCCGGCCGCTGGCCCGGTCGCTGGGGTCGATGCCGAGCACGTCGACCTGGCCCGCGTCCCGGGTACGGAACCCTTCCAGGATCTCCAGGATGGTGGTCTTGCCCGCCCCGTTCGGGCCGAGCAGCGCGAAGATCTCGCCGCGGCGGACGGTGAAGCTCACGCCGCGGACGGCCGCCACCGGGCCGTAGCTCTTGCGCAGCCCGGTCACGGTGAGCGCGGCCGGGCTGGCTGCACTGGTCGCGCTGGCCGGGGCCATCAGCTGCGTACGCACCGGACCTCCACGGTCACGTCGAGGTAGCGGCCGGCCAGCCCGCGGCTGGCGGTCACGCCGAAGTCGTACCGGTCGATGCGCACCGTGGCCCGGGCAGTGAACGACCGGGGGGACACCTCGGTGATCTCGGCCAGCACGCTGACCGGGCAGGTCACCTCCCGCACCGTCAGCGTGCCCGCGAGGACCTGACCGTCCAGGCCTTTCGAGCTGAACGCCAGTACCGGGTGCGCATCCGCGGCCAGGAACCGGGCCGACCGGACCTGGGCGTTCCGCATCGGGTTGCGCGTCTGGAAGCTGGCCGCATCGAATTCCGCGTGGACCCGCGAGGCGGTCAGCGGCTCGGTCACATCGACGGTCCCGCCGCGGAGGGTAAAGCTGCCGCGCACCGGGGCCAGCCCGAACAGGTGCCGGGTGCGGAACGTGACGCGGGAGCCGGCCGGGTCGATCTGGTAGCGGCCCAGTTGGGGGATTGCCTTGGTGAGGCTCGATGTCGTCTGCATGTCTGCCAGTGCACCGGAATAGGTGCCGCCCGCGGCAGGGCGGGGAGTTGCCTGCTGGGCCGGCGAAAGGCGGGCGTCGGCGGCCGGGATGCAACTTTCGTAGGGTCCCGGTCCGACGATCGTTTCGCGGATCGTGGCGTGGCTGCCCTCATGGCATACCGTGAGTTCATGGGGTGTGAGGAGCACCAACAGCGGTGGTACAACCGGCACTGGTTCGCGTTCGACGTGGCCATCGCCGTGTTCCTCGTGCTGCTCGACACGGTCCTGACGCTGAGCGGCGCCTCCTGGTGGCCAGCCCACCCGGGCTCGCTGGCCTGGACGCTGCTGGGCGTGCAGGCGGCCGCCTGCGCCACGCTGGCCGTGCGCCGCCGGGCGCCGATCACGGTGATGTACATCCTGGCCGCGTTCACCCTGGCCGTGACGCTGCTCATCTACCCGGCCGGGGCGCTGACCCCGGCCAACCCCGGCAACATCTGGGCGCCGGTCTCGAGCATCGTGGCCGCGTACGGGATCTTCTACGCGCGGGACCGGCGGGCCGCGCTGATCGCGGTGGGCATTCTCAGCGTGATCGCGGCCCGGCCGTGGCAGCCGGTGGCCACGGTGATCGCGCTCGGCCTGCTGCGCACGGCCGTCGGGCCGCTGCTGGGGCTGTATATCGTCGCCCGGCGGCGGCTGGTGCAGGCGCTGCGGGAGCGGGCCGAGCGAGCCGAGCGGGAACAGCACCTGCTGGCCGAGCAGGCCCGGGCCGAGGAACGCGCCCGGCTGGCCGGTGAGATGCACGACGTGGTGACGCACCGGGTCAGCCTGATGGTGCTACAGGCGGGCGCGCTGCGGATGACGGCCAAAGACGAGGCCACCCGGCAGGCCGCGGAGGAATTGCGCGCGGCCGGCTGCCAGGCGCTGGACGAACTGCGCGACCTGGTCGGCATCCTGCGTGCCGCGCCGGACGGGGACGAGGCGCCGTCGGCCGCCGACTTCGCCGCGCTGGTCGCCGAGTCGACCGCGGTCGGCACCCCGGTTCAGCTGACCGAGGACGGCGACCGGGCGCTCGCCTCGCCGGTGGTCAGCCGGATCGCCTACCGGGTCGTCCGGGAGGCGCTGACCAACGTGCGCAAGCATGCGCCCGGCGCCCCGGTGACCGTGCGGGTCGGTTATGACCCGGCGCAGCTTCGGCTGAGCGTGCGCAACGGCCCGCCGCCCAGCCGTAACGGGAACCCGGCTGACCCGGTGCTGGCTGACACCGTGCTGGCTGACACCGTGCTGGCTGACCCGGTGCTGGCCGGAACCGGTTCTGGGCTGGGGCTGGCCAGCCTGCGGCAGCGGATCGAGCTGGTGCACGGCACGCTCCACGCCGGGCCGGAACCGGACGGTGGGTTCTGCGTCGAGGTGGTGCTGCCCGCCTACGTGCCGACCGCGGAATCGGTGGGCCTGACGTCGTGATCCGGGTCGTGGTGGTGGATGACGAGCCGATGGTCTGCGCGCACCTGCGCACGATCCTCGGCTCGGCCGGCACGGTCGAGGTGGTGGACGAAGCACACGACGGCGCGGCGGCCGTCGAGGCGGTCACCCGGAACCGGCCCGATGTGGTGCTCATGGACCTGCGGATGCCCGTCCTGGACGGGATCGCCGCCACCGAGCGGATCGCCAAGCTGGACGACCCGCCTGCCGTGGTCGTGCTGACCACGTTCGACGCCGACCAGTACGTGCTGCGCGCGCTCCGCGCGGGCGCGGCCGGGTTCCTGGTCAAGTCCACCCCGCCGGAGGACCTGATCGGGCTGGTCCAGGTGGCCGCCGAAGGGCACACCGTGCTGTCGCCGGTGGCCGCGCAGCGGCTGGTCGCGGCGTCGGCCGACCGCGACTCGGCCCGGGACCGCGCGCGCCGCCTGGTCGGGTCGCTGACCGAACGCGAGACCGAGGTGCTGGCCGGGCTGGCCGAGGGCCTGTCGAACGCGCAGATCGCGGCGCGGCTGTACCTGTCCGAAGCCACGGTCAAGGGCTACGTGTCGCGGATGCTGGACAAGCTCGGCTGCGCCAACCGCACCCAGGCCGGCCTGCTCGCCCACGAAGCCGGCCTCACCAGCCACTAGGCCGGCCGGACGCACCTACGATGGGCCGGGTGGGTCAGCCCAGGAAGGTGCGTCGCCGCTATTTCCCGGTGGCGCTAGCCACGGCGGTCACCGCCGCGCTTGCCGCGTGTTCCGGGTCCGCGGGCCAGGGCCCGGCTGGGGTGTCGGCGGCCGCATCGCCCGTGCCGCCCGTCGCGTCGGCGGTCCGGGTGCCGCTCACCGTGCCGGCCGGAGAGGACGGCGGGGCGCTGTCCGCCAGGCACACGCTGACCGTCCCGGCCGGCTGGACGGCCCGGGTGTGGGCCCGGGTGCCGGACGCGCGGATGGAGGCCTGGACGCCCGAAGGGGATCTACTGGTCAGCGAGCCAGACAACGGCAAGATCGTGCGGTTGCGGCCAGACGCGGCTGGCACCGCGACCGCCGCCACCCTGCTGGCCGGGCTGACCTACCCGCAGGGCATGGCGTTCGCCAAGCTCAACGGCAGGTGGGTGCTGTACGTCGCGGAGTCGGACCAGATCGACCGGTACCCGTGGGCGGGCGGCCGGATCAGCGGCCCGCGCACCGTGATCGCCCCGCGACTACCGGATCCCGACCCTAACGGCGACGATGTGCACCGGGCCAAGGACCTGGCGGTCACTGCGGGCGGCACGGTCTACTTCAACGTGGGCAGTTCGTCGAACGCCAACCCAGACGACCGGACCATGTCGCCGCAGCGCGCGGTGATCATGGCGGTCAGCCCCAGCGGGACGGACCTGCGGGTGGTGGAGCGCGGAGTCCGCAACGGCGAGGGCCTGGCGGTGGCACCGGACGGCACGGTGTGGACAGCGGTGAACGAGCGAGACAACATCCCGTACCCGTCGCACCGCCGCTACGGGACCTACAGCGACGCGTTCGGCCAGGTCATCCAGGGCTACGTGAACAACCACCCACCCGACGAGGTGGTACCGGTCACCGCGGGCCGGGACCTGGGCTGGCCGTACTGCAACCCGGACCAGGACGACAGCCATCCGGCCGGGTCGCTGGCCGACGTGCCGCTGGTCCCCGACGCGGTCACCAACCCCGGCGGGAAAGCGCTGAACTGTGCGGCGCTGGCACCGATCGACGTCGGGCTCCCCGCGCACAGCGCCCCGCTGGGCATGACGTTTCTCGAGGGCAGCAAGATCCCGGCACCGTGGTCGGGCGGCGCCGTGATCGCCGCGCATGGCTCGTGGAACCGCCGGCCGCCCCAGCCGCCCGCCGTGCTGTGGCTGCGCTGGAACGCGGCGAAGGGCACCCTGGTACCCGCGGCCACCCTGGTCGGCGGATTCGAGAACCCTGACCACACCTTCTGGGGACGTCCGGTGGACGCGGTGCCCGGCCCGGACGGCGCCCTGTACGTCAGTGACGACACGGCGGGCGCGATCTACCGGCTGGCCCGCGCGGCTTAGCGGCCGGGCGCAGCCTTACCGCCATGTGAACTGTCCAGTAATTAGATAGGAAGAATAGATTACCGGCCGGTTTGCCCTTGTTTATCTTCCTGTGACCATGTTACGGCTGGACTAGCTGACGCTGGGTGCGTGCTGCGGAACTTAAGGGGCCGCCGCAGGCGCATGAGCGGGGCGTTCCGCGAGCCAGGCCGCATCCCGGCCGCCGGGCTGCCCTGCGCGGCCAGCGCCGCATCGGCCGCCAGACGCGAACCAGGGAGACCTACATGTCCGTCCCCACCGCGAGCTCAGCGAGCGCCACAGAGATCCGGCCGTTCCCGATCCCGGTCACTCCCGACGCGGAAATCGAGGCGCTGCGTGCCCGCGTAGCGGCCACCCGCTGGCCCGACGAGGAACTGGTCAACGATCACTCGCAGGGGCCGAAGCTGGGGGTCATGCAGGAACTCGCCCGCTACTGGGCGACGGACTACGACTGGCGCAGGTGCGAGGCCAAGCTGCGCGCCCTGCCGCACTTCATGACCGAGATCGACGGGCTGGACATTCACTTCATCCACGTCCGCTCGGAGCATGAGAACGCGTTGCCGGTCATCATCACGCATGGCTGGCCCGGGTCGATCATCGAGATGCTGGAGGTCATCGGCCCGCTGACCAATCCCACCGCCCACGGCGGCAGCGCAGCCGACGCATTCGACGTGGTGATCCCGTCGATGCCGGGCTATGGGTACTCCGGCAAGCCGCGGGAGACCGGCTGGGGCCCGGACCGGATGGCCAAAGCCTGGGCCGAGCTGATGAAGCGCCTCGGCTACACGCGCTACGTGGCGCAAGGCGGCGACTGGGGCGCGATCGTCACGGACGTGATGGCCACCCAGGAACCGGCCGGGCTAATCGGCATGCACACCAACATGCCTGGCGTTGTGCCCCTCGATGCCGCAACGGCGCTCGCGCGCAACGTGCTGGGGGCCGGCGGCCCGCCGCCGTCCGGTCTGTCCGAGGCCGAGAGCAGCACCTACGAGCAGCTGAACTTCCTCTACACGAAGGGGCTCGGCTACGGGATAGAAATGATTACCCAGCCGCAGACGCTCTACGGGGTCGCGGACTCGCCCGTCGGCCTGGCGGCCTGGATGATCAACCACGACGCTGCCAGCTACCGGGACATCGCGGACGCGATCATGGGGCACCCGGTCGGCAACCTGACCCGCGACGAATTCCTCGACAACGTCACGTTCTACTGGCTGACCAACACCGGGGTTTCCTCCGGCCGGCTGTACTGGGAGAACCCGTACGACTTCTTCGCCGCCAAGAACGTCAACATCCCGGCCGCGGTGACCGTCTTCCCCAACGAGCTCTACCGGGCCCCGCGCAGCTGGGCCGAGCGGGCCTACCCCAAGCTCATCTACTTCAACGAGGTCGACCGGGGCGACCACTTCGCCGCCTGGCAGGAACCGCAACTCTTCACCGAGGAGCTGCGGGCGGCGTTCCGTACGCTGCGCTGACCACGGAATCTCATCCGCACCGCCCCGGGTTGATGATCAGACGATTGCCCAGGGTCGTGATAGCGGCACCAAACGTCTGATCATCAAGCTCGATGCCCGGCGTGAGACGGTGGGCGGATGCTGATACGCCAACGCACTGGCGCCGACCTGGCCGGGTGTGTGGAGTTGGCCCGGGCGGTGCATGAGCGGGACGGGTATCCGCACTACCTGCCCGGTGATCTCCGGGACTTCCTGGTCCTGCCGGACGCGTACGGGGCATGGGTGGCCGAGCGGGACGGCCGGATCGTGGGGCACGTCGCGCTGCGGCGGCGCACCGCGCCGGGGCCGATGGAACTGGCCAGCGCGGCAACCGGGCAGCCAGCTAGCCAACTGGGCGTGATCTCCCGCCTGCTGGTGGCGCCGGCCGCCCGCCGGGCAGGGACCGGCCGGCGGCTGCTGGAGCACGGCTGGCAGCAGGCGATCGGCCGCGGGCTGTGGCCGGTCCTCGACGTGGCCGCCGACCTGAGCTCGGCGATCCGGCTGTACGAGAGCTGCGGCTGGGTGCGGGCCGGCGCGGTCACTGTCACCTTCCGCGACGGCAACTCACTGGACGAACTCGTTTACCTGGGTCCGCCGCCACCCGGCCGCTGACTAGCCCGGCGTGTCCGCCGGGGCGGGCGCTGGGCCGCCGCCCCACGCTGGACCCGGGCCCGGCCGGTATCGCCGCCTACCTGTGGATCAAGGACCCGGGGGTGAGCGACGGGCCGTGCAACGGCGGGCCGCCAGCCGGCGACTACTGGCCGCAGTACGCGCTCAGCCTGGTCCGCCACGCGCTCGCCGAGGCGCGGGCCGGTCACCGGGCGGCGCTATCCTGGAGGCTGTCCGGGCCGCGATGGGAGACCAAGTAGCCGGGGAGCCGAGCTGCTCAGAGAGCCGCCACTAGCTGCGAAGGCGGACAGCGCGCTCCCGGTGAAGACACCTTCCTAGCCTGGGCCGCCGGCCGCGTAACGGCTGACGAGGCCGGCCCGGATGGCGCCGGCGAAGGTGTGGTGGCACCGCGACCTAGCCCCCGCCCACACCTCCAGGGCCACGTAACGGACTGGAGGTGACGACGATGAAATCCGCGCCCGCAACCGCCCGCACCCTGGCGGCCGACCTGCCCCAGGCGCCGCCGGGCAGCCAGGTGCGCATCGAAGGCTGGATCCACCGCCGGAGGTTTCTGGCCACGGTGACGTTCCTGATCCTGCGGGACCGGACCGGCCTGGCCCAGGTGGTCATCCGCCCTGAGGACCAGGAAGCACTCAAGATCGTGCGGGACTGCGGCGAGGAAACCGTCGTCGCGGTCACCGGCCTGGCCACCCAGAACCCGGCCGCACCCGGCGGGATGGAGCTGACCGAGCCGCGGATCACTCCGCTGACCGAGCCCGCACAGACCCCGCCGGTGGAGCTGTGGCGGCCCACGGTGGACGCCGCGCTGCCCACGCTGCTCGACCACGCCGCGGTGAGCTGGCGGCATCCGGCCCGGCGCGCGGTCTGGCAGATCACCGCCGCGTCGCTGCACGGCTTCCGGTCCGCCCTGGACGGCCTGGGCTTCACCGAGATCCAGACACCCAAGCTGGTGTCCTCCGCCACCGAGTCCGGCGCGAACGTGTTCGGCGTGGACTATTTCGGCGGCCGCGCCTACCTGGCCCAGTCCCCGCAGTTCTACAAGCAGACCATGGTCGGCGTGTTCGAGCGGGTCTACGAGGCCGGGCCGGTGTTCCGGGCCGAGCCGCACGACACCGCCCGGCACCTGGCCGAGTACGTGTCGCTGGACGCCGAGCTCGGCTTCATCCGCGACCACCGCGACGTGCTGGCCGTGCTGCGGCACGCGCTGGCCGGGATGACCGGCGCCATCCGCGAGCAGGCCGGCCCGGCCGTCGAGCGGCTCGGCATCACCGTTCCCGAGGTGCCCGCCGAGTTCCCGGTCATCCACTTCCGGGACGCGCTGGACCTGGTCGGCGCGCCGCCGGACGAGCCGGACCTGGCCCCCGCGCACGAGCAGGCGCTCGGCCAGTGGGCGGCCCGCGAGCACGGCAGCGACTTCCTCGCGGTCGAGGGCTACCCGATGCGCAAGCGCCCGTTCTACACCCACCCGCAGCCTGGCGACGAGCGCTGGTCGAACAGCTTCGACCTGCTGTTCCGCGGCGTGGAACTGGTCACCGGCGGGCAGCGGCTGCACCGCTACCCGGACTACCTGGCCGCCATTCGGGCCCGCGGCGAGGACCCCGCCACCTACGCCGGCTACCTGGACTGTTTCGCGCACGGCATGCCCCCGCACGGCGGCTTCGCGCTCGGCCTGGAGCGCTGGGCCAGCAGGCTGGCCGGCGCGGACAACGTGCGGGAGGTCACCCTGTTCCCTAGAGACCTCCATCGCCTAACGCCATAGCCCGGTCCGCGCCGTCAGCCGGCGCGCGGTGCGCCGCCCGGGTCAGAGGCCGGCCGCGTCGCTGAGCAGGCCGCGGCTCTCGATCAGCGCGCGGGTGGCCCGGGCGGCCCGCTCCGCGGTCCGCTCGACCTCGCTGGCCGCGGGCGGCTGGCCGCTGTCCAGCAGCAGCATGGCGTGGCCGTGCGCAGTGGCCTCCAGCGCCGACGCCAGTTCCTCGGCGGCCGGGCCGGAGCCGCCGGACAGTGCGTCGACGCAGGCCATGAACGCATCGTTGATCGGCTGCTCGGCCGCCTCGATCTCGGGATGCCCGGCCTTGTCCAGCCCGGCCTCGTAGAGCACCTGGAACAGCGGCCGGTCGCTGGCGGCGAACCGGACGTAGCCACGGGCCATGGCGGCCAGCCGGTCGGCCGGGGCCAGGCCGGCGCCGGTGTCCGGCGCGACGGCCGCGTAGAACCGCTGGTAGGCGCGGACCGCGACGGCGGCCAGCAGGTCGTTGCGGTCGGCGAAGTGCGCATACGGCGCGCTGACCGCGACGCCGAGGCGGCGGCTGGCCTCGGCCATCGAGAAGCCGTGCACGCCGCGCTCGCCGATCACCTCGATGGCCGCGTCAACCAGGGCGGCGGCCAGGTCACCATGGTGGTAGCGGCCGCGCTTACCTGATCCGGGCTGGCCCACCGGCTAGGCCATGACCGCGTAGCGGACGCCGGTGAGCTGCTCCGAGATGTCCCACAGCCGCTGCTGCGCGGCCGGGTCGTGCGAGGCGGCAGTGGACTCCACCCGCACCGGGGAGCCGGTGTACTCGTGGAACCCGCCCGGCCCGTAGTACTCGCCGCCCTGGGCGGCTGGGTCGGTGGCCGCGCGCAGCGAGGGCAGCGCCCCTTGTGACACGGGCTGCGCTGCCCAGGAGTTGATCAGCCGCAGCCGCGGGCTGATCAGCGCCCGCTGCCAGCCCGGGCTGGTCCGCCACAGGTCGGTGAGCACCACGCCGGGGTGGGCGGCCAGTGCCGCCGTGCCCGCGCCGGCCGCGGCCAGCCGGCCGCTCAGTTCGTAGCTGAACAGCAGGTTGGCCAGCTTGGACTGCCCATAGGCCGGGTCGGGCCGGTAGTTGCTGGTCAGCATCAGGTCGTCGAAGTGCATCTCGCCGTAGCGGTGCGCGACGCTGCTCACCGTCACCACCCGGGATCCCGGGGTTTCCAGCAGCCGCGGCAGCAGCAGCCCGGTCAGCGCGAAAGGCCCCAGGTGGTTGGTGCCGAGCGTGAGCTCGAAGCCGTCCTCGGTGCGCTGGAACGGCACGTACATCACCCCGGCGTTGTTGATCATCAGGTCCAGCCGGGGGCAGCTGGCCAGGATCTCAGCCGCGGCCTGCCGGACCGAGCCGAGCGAGGCCAGGTCGAGGTGCACCGGCCGGACGTCGGCGTCCGGCGCCGTGGACCGGATCTGGCCGGCCGCCTGATCCGCTTTGCGCTCGTCCCGGCAGGCCAGCACGACGGTGGCGCCGCGCCCGGCCAGCACCCGCGCGGTCTCCAGCCCGATGCCGCCGCTGGCCCCGGTGACAACGGCGACCCGGCCGGACTGGCTGGGCACATCGGCGGCCGTCCATCGCAATGTGGTCATCGTCGCCCCCGCGGCTCGGAACCATCTGATCGTCGATCAGAATCTGATAGTCGTTAAGATAGATGGGTAGCCTGGCTGGGTCAAGAGTTCGTGCTGCGCCGTCCGCTCTGGATCCCCAACCAACCATCTGATAACAGCAAGATAGGGCGGTTGGGTCAGCCGAAAATGGCTTCGGGGAGAGTGGGAGCCGTGGCTACGCTGGCAACGTGCTGCCGACCGACCATGTGCTGGCGTTCGCGCTAATTTCGTTTGTGCTGATCATCGTGCCCGGGCCGAACGTGCTGTTCGTGATCAGCCGCTCGCTGATGCTCGGCCGGCCCGCCGGAGTGGGCACCGCGGTGGGCGGCCAGATCGGCGTCTACCTGCAGGTGACCGCCGTCGCCTTCGGCATCGGGGCGCTGGTTGAGCGGTCGGTCGCCGTGTTCACCGTGATCAAGCTGGCCGGCGCGGCCTACCTGATCTTTCTGGGCGTGCAGGCGTGGCGGCACCGTGGTTCGCTGCGCGCCGCGCTGGATACCCCGGTCGAGCCAAAGAGCCTGGCCCGGATCCTCTGGGACGGCACCGTCGTCGGGGCCAGCAATCCCAAGGCGATCGTCTTCTTCGTCGCCGTGCTGCCGCAGTTCGTGAACCGGTCCGCCGGGCATGTCCCGGTGCAGATGCTGCTGCTCGGCGCCGTGTTCATCACGATCGCGGTGCTGTGTGACAGCACCTGGGCGGTGGCCGCCGGGACGGCCCGGGCGTGGATCACCCGGTCGCCGCGACGGCTGGCCATGGTCGGCGGCACCGGCGGTCTGGTCATGATCGGTATCGGGGCCAGCCTGGCGCTGACTGGGCGCAAAGACTGACCCAGCCGGGGCCGGATTAGCGGGCAATTCGCGCGGGTTTAGCGTGGTTCTACCGTCGCCTGCCGGGGATTGCCTGGCCATCCCGGGTAGGGAGCCTAGGTACGCAACGCGACCAGCCGCACCGGGAGCAGCCGAGATGACCAGTGATTTCTACGGCCCGGAGGACTTCGGGTCCAGCCCGTTCGACGACTTCCTCGCCCGCATCTCCGGCACCGGCGGCCAGGGCCGGCCGGTGCGCCGGGTCGACATCACCCGGCTGATGAGCGCGCCGGCCCGCGAACTGCTGGGCACGGCGGCCAGCCACGCGGCCGAGCGGGGCGGCCGGGACCTGGACACCGAGCAGTTGCTCTGTGCGGCGGCCAGCATGGAACCGACCCGCACGCTGCTGTCCCGGGCCGGGGCCGACCCGGTCGCGCTGATCCGTGACGTCGAGAGCCAGGAATCGCAGGCCACGCCGGGCGGTGAGCCGCCGCAGCTCACCCCGGGGGCGAAGCGGGCGCTGCTGGACGCCCACCAGATCTCCCGCGCGGTCGGCTCCACCTACATCGGGCCGGAGCACATCCTGTTCGCGCTGGCCGCCAACCCGGAGTCCGGCGCGGGCCGGATCCTCGGCGCGGCCCGGGTCACCCCGGAGACGCTGCAGCGGGCGCTGGCCGGGCAGGGGCTGCCGCCGGGCGGGGGCGGCCCGGGCGGCCGGTCGGACACGCCGACCCTGGACGAGTTCGGCCGCGACCTGACCGAGCAGGCCCGGGAGGGGAAGATCGACCCGGTGATCGGCCGGGACGACGAGATCGAGCAGACCGTCGAGGTGCTGTCCCGCCGGGGCAAGAACAACCCGGTGCTGATCGGCGAGGCCGGGGTGGGCAAGACCGCGGTCGTCGAGGGCATCGCGCAGCGCATCGTGGACGACGACGTGCCGCAGACCCTGGCCGGCAAGCGGGTGGTGCAGCTCGAACTGTCCGGCGTGGTGGCCGGCACCCGTTACCGGGGGGACTTCGAGGAGCGGGTGAAGCGGATCATCGACGAGATCCGCGAGCACAGCGACGAGCTGATCATCTTCATTGACGAGCTGCACACCCTGGTCGGCGCGGGCGGCAGCAGCGAGGGCGGGATGGACGCGGGCAACATGCTCAAGCCCGCGCTGGCCCGCGGCGAGCTGCACGTCATCGGGGCCACCACGCTGGACGAGTACCGCAAGAACATCGAGAAGGACGCGGCGCTGGCCCGGCGGTTCCAGCCCATCCTGGTGCCCGAGCCGACCCCGGACGACGCGATCACCATCCTGCGCGGGCTGCGCGACCGGTACGAGGCGCACCATGAGGTCCGCTACACGGACGAGGCGCTGGTCGCCGCCGTCGAGCTGTCCGACCGGTACATCTCCGACCGGTTCCTGCCGGACAAGGCCATCGACCTGATCGACCAGGCCGGCGCCCGGGTCCGGCTGCGCACCAAGACCCCCGGCCGGGACGTGCGTGACCTGGAGCAGCGGGTCGAGGAGCTGCTGCGGGACAAGGACCAGGCGGTGGCCAGCGAGCAGTACGAGCTGGCCTCCCAGCTGCGCGACCAGATCAGCCAGGTCCGGCGGCAGATCGAAGAGCTGGGCGGTGACCAGAGCTCGGTGCCCGAGGTCACCGTCAACGACATCGCCCAGGTGGTGTCCCGGGCCACCGGCGTCCCGGTGACCCAGCTCACCGAGGAGGAGAAGGACCGGCTGCTGCGGCTGGAGCAGCGGCTGCACGAACGGGTCATCGGCCAGGACGAGGCGGTCAGCGCGGTGGCCGAGGCGGTCCGCCGGTCCCGGGCCGGCCTGGGCGACCCGGACCGGCCGGTGGGCAGCTTCCTGTTCCTCGGCCCGACCGGCGTCGGCAAGACCGAGCTGGCCCGGGCGCTGACCGAGGCGCTGTTCGGTCAGGACAGCCGGATGATCCGGCTGGACATGAGCGAGTTCCAGGAGCGGCACACGGTGAGCCGCCTGGTCGGCGCGCCGCCCGGCTACGTCGGCTACGAGGAGGCGGGCCAGCTCACCGAGGCGGTACGGCGGCGGCCCTACTCGGTCGTGCTGCTCGACGAGATCGAGAAGGCGCACCCGGACGTGTTCAACATCCTGCTGCAGATCCTGGACGACGGGCGGCTCACCGACGGCCAGGGCCGGACCGTCAACTTCAAGAACGTCGTGCTGATCATGACCAGCAACCTGGGCTCGGACCTGATCAGCCGGCGGGCGGGCACGCTCGGCTTCTCCGGCAGCGCGGCCGGCTCCACCGGTGGCCAGCAGGACGGCCTGCAGGACCAGCTGATGCGGCGGCTGCGCGAGTCGTTCCGGCCGGAGTTCCTGAACCGGATCGACGAGATCATCGTGTTCCGCAGCCTCGACCAGACCGAGCTGCGGCAGATCACCGGATTGCTGCTGGAGGAGACCAAACGCCGGCTGCACGCCCAGAACGTCACCGTGGAGTTCACCCCGGCCGCGGTGGACTGGGTGGCCGGCCGCGGGTTCCAGCCGGAGTTCGGCGCCCGGCCGATGCGCCGGGTCATCCAGCGCGACATCGACAACGAGCTGTCCCGGCTGCTGCTGGACGGGCAGATCACGCCCGGCCAGCATGTCGTCGTGGACGTCCAGGACGGCCGGCTGGCCTTCGACACCTCCGGCCAGCCGGCCGGGGCGGCCGCCAGCTGACGCAAGTCCGGAACTAGCGAAAGGCAGCAGGATGGAACAGCGAGGAAGCTTCAAGCACAGTGCCCGGGTCAACAATGAGCTGGAGGAGGAGACCGAGGCCCTCACCCACACTGGCGAGCCGGCGTACGCCGAGGAGTGGCGGCAGACCGAGCCGGTCGACGAAGATCACCTGGACCAGGAGCTGCCGCCCGATGTGCAGCCGGGCACCCCGGCCGGAATCACCGAGGAGCAGGTGGATCGCCGGTCCGACATCGCCCGCTGGCTGGAGCCCCACGACTTCCCGGCCCGCCGGGACACCATGCTCGACTACCTGCGCCGGACCGGGGCACCGGACGAGGTCATCGACGCGATCAGCAGCTTGCCGGCCCGCCGGGAGTTCGCCAGCACCGCCGACGTGATCCACGCGCTCGGGATCCCAACCGAGCACCGGTAGCCGGCTCGCCCGGCTAACCTCGGCAGCGGCAAGTGCGCCTGCCTGGGGTGCCGGCCGGGGGAGGCGGAGATGGGACAGATGCTGGCCGCGAGGCTGCCCACGGTGGCCACGCTGAACGGGATGCCGCTGCCACTGGTCGGCCGGGCCCGGATATACGCCTGCGGCATCACCCCGTACGACGTCACCCACCTGGGCCACGCGGCCACCTTTATCTGGGTGGACACGCTGGCCCGGGTGCTGCACGCGGCGGGCACCGAAGTGATCGTGTGCCGCAACGTGACCGACGTGGACGACGTGCTGCTCGGCGCGGCCAGCCGGGCCGGCGCCCCGTTCGGCGAGTTCGCCGCCATCCAGCAGTTCTATTTCGACCAGGACATGCTCGCGCTCGGCGTCCGGCCGCCGACGCTGCAGCCCCGGGCGCACGCCTATATCGGGCAGGTGATCGCGCTGGCCGCCGGGCTGCTCGCCCGGGACGCCGCCTACCAGCGCGATGGCTTCGTCTACTTCCGTGGCGCGGCCGTCACCGAGCGGTCCGGGCTGGACCGGGCCGAGGCGCTCCGGCTGGCGGCCGAGTTCGGCGACCGCCCGGACGACGCGCGCAAGGATGACCCGTTCGACGTGGCCGTGTGGCAGGCGTCCACCGGTGACGAGCCGGCCTGGCAGAGCCCGTGGGGCCCGGGCCGCCCGGGCTGGCACGCCGAGTGCGCCGCGATGGCGCTGTATTCGTTCGGCTCCGCCGTGGATGTCCTGGCTGGCGGCGCCGACCTGCGCTTCCCGCATCACGCCTACCAGGCCGCGCTGGCCGAGACGCTGACCGGGGTGACCCCGTTCGCCCGGGCCCGGCTCAGCGCCGGCGTGGTCCGGGTGGACGGGGCCAGGATGGCGAAGTCCGCGGGCAACCTGGTCCTGGTCAGCTCAGTGCTGGCCGAGTACCCGGCGGGCAGCGTCCGGCTGCTGATCCTGGACCGGCGCTGGGACGAGGCCTGGGACTACGACCGGACCGGGCTGGAAGCGGCCGCGGCGCGGCTGGAGCGGCTGCAGGCTGCGGCCGGGCGGCCGGACCGCGGCATGCCGGGCGCCGGTGGGGCCGCGGTGGACGCGGTGCGCGCCGCGCTGGCCAGTGATCTCGACGTACCCGCCGCGCTGCGCATCGCCGAGGAGAGCGGCGGGCAGGCCGCCCGGGTGCTCGGCTCGCTGCTGGGCCTGTGGTAGCGGCCAGGCGGTGGTAGCGGACCAGGTGGCCGGGCCGGACCCCGAGTATCGGCTGTACCAGGACCTGGCCGGGTGGTGGCCACTGATCTCGCCGCCGGGGGAGTACGCGGCCGAGGCGGCCTACCTGGCGGCGGTGCTGCGCACCGCGGACATCCCGGTGCGCGAGGTGCTCGACCTGGGCAGCGGCGGCGGGAACGTGGCCAGCCACCTGGCCGGGCCGCTGGACCTCACGCTGGTGGACCGGTCCGCGGCCATGCTGGCCACCTCGCGGCGGCTGAACCCGGGCTGCGCCCATCACCAGGGCAACATGCGGACGCTGCGGCTGGGCCGGCAGTTCGACGCCGTGCTGGTGCACGACGCCATCGACTACGTGACCACCGAGGACGCCCTGCGGCAGGTCATCGAGACGGCGTTCGTGCACTGCCGGCCCGGCGGGATCGCCGTGTTTGTGCCCGACTACACGGCGGAGACGTTCCAGCCGGGCAGTGGCGGTGGTGGCAGCACCGCGCCGGACGGCCGCCAGGGCAGCTTCCGGGAGTGGCGGTCCGACCCTGACCCGGCCGACGACTGGATCGAGGTGCGGTACGAGTTCGTGCTGCGCGCCCCCGACGGTGCCACCGAGGTGGTCCGGGAGACGCACCAGCTCGGCGCGTTCCGCCGGGCCAGCTGGCTCCGGCTGCTGGCCGCGGCGGGGTTTGAGTCGGCAGAGTTTGCGGCGGCAGAGTTCACCCCGGCCACCGGGAGCAGCGTGCAGGTGCCCGGTGGGCAGCGGCCCGCGCACCTGTTCACCGGCCGCCGCCCCGGCCAGCCGTAGGCGGCTGGCTGGCTACCGGGCCGGATGGGCGCGGACGAAGTCGGTGATCACGGCGGCGAGCCGGTCACCCGCGTCCTCCTGCAGGAAGTGGCCGGCCCCGGTGAGGACCGGGTGCTCGATCCCCTTGGCGCCCGGCACGGTGTCCCGGAGCACCGGCCCCATCGCCCCGGTGATTGGGTCGCCGTCGCTGAACGCGACCAGGAACGGCTTGTCCCAGGCGGCCAGCTGCTGCCAGGCCGCCCGGTTGGCCCCGGTCTCCGGGTCGTCCGGGGTGGTCGGCACCAGGCTGGGCATGGCGCGCACCCCGGCCATGAAGGACTCATCGGGAAACGGCGCGTCGTAGCCGGCCAGCACCTCGTCCGGCAGCGCCCGCTGGCAGCCGGACTGCACCAGCCGGGACACGCTCAGCCGCGGCGCGGTGCGCACCACCTGACGGAAGCGCAGCCACACGTCAGGCATGGGCTGATCGCCGGTGGGCAGCCCGGTGTTGGCCGCCACCACCCGGGCGAACCGGCCCGGGTGCTCGGCGGCCAGCCGCAGCCCGATCAGGCCGCCCCAGTCCTGCCCGACCAGCGTCACCCCGCGCAGGTCGAGCTGGTCGAACGCGAATGCCCGGATCCACTCCACGTGCCGGCGGTAGCTGTGGTCGGCGATCTCGGCCGGCTTGTCCGAGCGGCCGAACCCGGCCAGGTCCACCGCGATGGCGCGCAGCCCGGCGCCGGCCAGCACCGGCAGCATGGCCCGGTACAGGAACGACCAGCTGGGCTCGCCGTGCAGCAGCAGCACCGGCTCCCCGTCGGCCGGCCCGGCCTCGACATAGCCCAGCCGCAGCCCGCCGACCTTCGCGTACCGCGGCGGGTAACCAAAATCGGGCAGGCCGTCAAAACGCTCATCAGGGGTGCGCAGCACTCGCATCCGCCCATGCTGCCACGGGCTACGCGTCGCGGCGCACCAGCAGGACCGTGCCTATGGCGAGGATGAGAGCGGTGTAGCCGCAGAAAATGAGGAACCCGGTCCACGGGCCGAAGGCATCTGGAGCGGGGTTGTTTATCATCGCCGAACCGATCTCCACGGGAAGCAGGCGCTCGATTTGGGCCTGGAGTGGGTTTGGCAGCGCCTCGACGATGATGGGCAGCACGAGCAGCACGAAGACGTAGACGCTGATCGCCCCGGCGGTGTGCCGGACCATGACCGCGATGCCCAGGGCGAGAAGCCCGCTGACGCACAGGAAAAGGCCGATGCCGGCGGCGGCCCGGAGCGCACCTGGGCTGGCCAGCGTGGCGTGCCTGGCTGGTGCGGTTAGCAGCGCCTGGCCGAGCAGGAAAGCAGCGAACGCGATGACGTCGGCGGCGACCACGGCGAGCGCGCCGAAGACGAGCACCTTGGCGGCGAGCACCAGCGGACGGCGTGGCTCGGCCGCGAGGGTGGCCCGGATCGTGCCGGTGGCGTACTCGCCGCTCACCACCAGGATGCCGAGGATGCCCAGCAGGAGCGTGCCACCGAGGTACACGCCCATGAGGCTGACCTCGACCGGATCGAACGCGGCCCGGTTGGCGGCCGACTCCGTTGCCCAGTGCGCGCGCGTCACCCCCGTGGCGATGGCGCTCGCCGCGACACCAATGCAGGCGGTTGAGCCAAGTGTCCACATCGTCGAGCGGAGGGTACGGAGCTTCGTCCATTCCGAGCGGAGCAGTCCGCGCAGCGAAACCCGGCCCGCTCGTATTGCGGCGCGTATGTGTTCACGGCCGCTCCTCTTCGGTGCTGGTGCTCCCCCTGAATTCCAGCTCTTGTTCGTGAGCTCCATGAATACTTCCTCCAGCGACGCTGTCTGGTGTGCCAGTTCGTGCAGCACGAGGCCGTGGCGGGCGGCGAGCTCACCCACTGCCTCCCGGCCGAGGCCGCGCACGGCGAGTGAGCCGTCCTCCGCCATGGCCATGTCGGTGCCGTGCCCGTCAAGCGCGGAGCGCAGCAGCCAAAGCTGGGGCGAGCGGACCCGGACGAACCGCGCCGCGCTCTGCGCGGTCATCTCCGCGACGGGCTGCTGGGCCAGGAACCGGCCCCGGCCGATGATGATGACCTCATCGGCGGCCAGCGCCATCTCGGTCATGAGGTGGCTGGACACGAACACGGTCCGGCCCTCCGCGGCCAGGCGCCGCAGCAGCAGGCGGGCCCACCGGATGCCGTCAGGGTCGAGCCCGTTGGCCGGCTCGTCGAAGATCAGCACGCCGGGGTCACCGAGGAGTGCGGCGGCGATGCCGAGGCGCTGGCTCATGCCCAGGGAGAACTTGCCAGCCCGCTGGCGGGCGGCGGACTCGAGCCCCACCATCGCGATCACTTCGTCGACGCGGCTGCGCGGGATGTCGTTGGTCTGAGCCAGCATCCACAGGTGGGCCCAGGCCGGACGTCCAGGATGAATCGCCTTTGCTTCCAGCAGCGCGCCCACTTCGCGCAGCGGCCAGCGGAGGTCATGGTAGGCACGGCCGTTCACGGTGACCCGCCCGGCGTTCGGGTGGTCGAGGCCCATGATCATCCGCATCGTGGTCGACTTGCCCGAGCCGTTCGGCCCGAGGAATCCGGTGACAATCCCCGGCCGGACGGTGAAGGACAAGTCGTCGACGGCGCCGTTCTCGCCCCGTAGCACTTGGTCAGGTGCTGTGCTTCGATCATGCCGCCGAGCGTATGGATGGGCCGGGCTGGGCTTCGAGCCCCACAGGACTGATCCTGCCAACGGGCTCGTAGTCCGAAAGTCGCAGGTTCGCCGCCACCGGGTCATCCCGCGGGCGCTCGATTCGGCGGCCGGCCCTGAGTAGCGTTACCTGCGATGATGACGATCGGGTCGGCGGTTTGGCCGGCGGGTGCGCTGAGCGGGCTACTCCGGGGATGGCGCGGGCGGCTGCGCGGCTTCGTCGACCCCCCGCAGACCGGGCGGGGACCCGGCGCGCTTACCCGCCTGGCCGAGTCGTGGCGGGCGTTCGCCGCTTCCCACGTGCAGCTGACCGACGCCGCCCTGGCGTTCGCTGTCTTCGCCGTGAGCCTGGTCAGCGTCGAGGTGGCCCGCCCCTCGGTCCCGGCCGGGCTGTTCACGCTCCTGCTCGCGCTGCCCCTCGCCTGGCGGCGTCGCGCCCCGGTCACTGTGTTTCTTGTCATCGCCGTGGTGGCGTTCGCCCAATGGCTCGCCAACCTCCCGCTCCCCGCTGACGTCGCGCTCCTCGTCGCGCTGTACACCGTGGCCGCTGACTGCCCGCGGCGTACGGCGGTCGCCGGGGCCGTCATCCTCGAAGGCGGAGCCATCCTCGCGGCCGCGCGGTGGGGCGCATCGGCGCTGGCGACGTTCGCGTCCCTCTCCGGGGTCGTCGTGGCTGCGCTGGTCTCAGGCCTGTATGTCCGGGCTCGCCGGGCGCACGTCGCAAGCCTCGTCGAGCGCGCCGCACGACTCGAGTTCGAGCGGGACCAGCAGGCGCTGCTCGCCGCGGCGGCCGAACGGGCCCAGATCTCCCGCGAGATGCACGACGTGGTGGCGCACAGCCTGGCCGTGGTGATCTCACTGGCCAACGGCGCGGCGGCGAAGCTCGGACGCGACCCGGAGCAGTCCCGCGAGGCCCTCGAGTCGATCTCCGAGCTCGGCCGCCAGGCCCTCGCCGACACCCGGCGGCTACTGTCGGGCGTGCGGACCGAGGACGGTGCCGCAGTGCGCGCACCGCAACCGGGGATCGAGCAGATCGCCGGCCTGGTCGATCGGGCCGCTTCCACCGGCCTCGCCGCGACACTCAGCGTCCGCGGCGATCCCGTCCCGGTCGCGGCCGGTACTGCGCTCAGCGCGTACCGGATCGTCCAGGAAGCGATCACCAATGCGGTCAAGCACGCCGAGGGTGCAACTGCCGTCACGGTCGAGCTCACCTGGTTGCCAAGCCGTCTGCAGATCTCGGTCACCGACGATGGGCGCGGCAACAGTCGGCCCGCCGGCCCGCGGCGGCTTCGGCCTGGCCGGCATGCGCGAGCGGGCCGCCCTCTACGGCGGCACGGCAACGGCCGGCCCCGGGCAACAGGGCGGCTGGACAGTCACAGCGACGATCCCGATCACCGAGTTAGGCGCACCGTGACCGACCGTCAGGGAGGAGGCGACCCGATCTCTGTCATCCTCGTCGATGATCAGCCGCTGCTGCGCAAGGGCTTCCGCATGGTCCTCGAAGAAGAGCCAGGCATCATCGTCGCCGGCGAGGCTTCCGACGGCGCGGCCGCGCTCGGCCTCGTTCGCCGCCGCCACCCGGACGTCATCGTCATGGACGTCCGGATGCCCGGCATGGACGGGATCGAGGCGACCCGGGCGATCATCGCGGCCGAACCACGCTCGCGCATCTTGATCCTCACCACGTTCGACCTGGACGAATACGCCTTCGGCGCGCTGCGCCTCGGGGCCAGCGGCTTCATCCTGAAGGACGTCCTGCCCGCCGAGTTCGTCCGGGCCATCCGGTCCGTCGCCGACGGCGACGCCGTCATCGCCCCCAGCGTGACCCGCCGCCTGCTCGACGCGTTCGCGCACCAGATCCCCGACCCGCAGCGAGCCCGCGGAACTTCCCACCCCGAGCTCGACCAGCTCACCGCCCGGGAACGGGAGATCCTGACCGAGCTCGCGGGCGGCTATTCCAACGCCGAGATCGCCGAGCGGCTGTTCGTCGCCGAAGCCACGGTGAAGACCCACCTCGGGCGGGTACTCACCAAGCTCGGGCTGCGCGACCGGGTCCAGGCCGTCGTCTACGCCTACGAGGTCGGCCTCGTCGACCCGCGGTCCAACCACTGACCTCACGCCACCTCACGATGGCCGGTTACGCAGATCCGGTCACCCGGCGCGCCGGCTAGCAGACCACTGGCTACGGCCAGGAGCACGGCCAGGATGATCGGGGCGGCGCTGACTGACGGGTGCACCGCTACCAGCACCGGATGGGGTTAGCATTCGATCAGCACGCGCTCCGGGTCTGCCTGACGGATGGTGACGGGATGAGGTTCTGCCTGCTCGGCCCGTTAGCGGTGAGCTGCGGCGATACGGTGGTGCCGGTACCGGCGGGCAAGCAGCGGGCGGTGCTCGCGGCGCTGCTGCTGCGCGCTAACCGGGTCGTGACGGTAGCGGACCTAGCCGAGACGCTGTGGGGAACGGCGCCGCCGCCGTCGGCCCGGGTCACGGTGCAGAACTACGTGGTGCGGCTGCGGAGGGCGCTGGGAGCTGAGGGCCACTCGCGGATCGGCACCCAGCCTCGCGGCTACGTGATCAATGTGGCTGCCGATGAGCTGGACCTGACCCAGTTCGAGGTGCTGCTCGGCAAGGCGCGGCAGGCGGCCAGGGACGGCTCGTGGGACACCGCAGCCGCTCAGGCGCGGGCGGCGCTGGCGCTGTGGCGCGGCGAGCCGCTGGCCGACGTGGAATCGGAACTGCTGGCACGGCAGGAGGTGCCGCGGCTGGCTGACCTGCGGATGCAAGCGCTGCTGACCCGCATCGAGGCCGACCTGCAGCTGGGCCGGCATGCCGAGGTGGCCGGGGAGCTGCGGCACCTGGCGGCCGCCCACCCGCTGCGTGAGCACCTGCACGCCCTGCTGATGGTTGCTTTATACCGCGAGGGCCGCCAGGCCGAGGCGCTCGCCACCTATCAGCTGGCCCGCCGGATCCTGCTCGAGGAACTCGGCACCGAACCCGGCCATGAGCTGCGGAGCCTCCAGCAGCAGATCCTCGTCGGCGACCCGGCCCTGAACCCTGCTGGGCCGCAGCGGTCCGGCGGTGGCGAGGGACAGGGTGTGCCGCGGGAACTGCCGGCCGGCGTGCGGCATTTCACTGGCCGGGCAGCCGAGCTGGCCGCGCTGACCAGGCTGCTGGATGAGCCCGCGAAGGGGCCAGGGGTGGTGGTAATCGGCGCGATCGGCGGGACCGCCGGGGTGGGCAAGACCGCCCTGGCGGTGCACTGGGCGCACCAGATCGCCGGGCGGTTTCCCGACGGTCAGCTCTATGTGAACCTGCGCGGCTTCGACGCGGACCGGCCGATGGCTGCCGCCGAGGCGATCCGGGGGTTCCTGGACGCACTGGGGGTGCCGCCGGAACGGATCCCGCCGCTGCCGGAGGCGCAGGAAGGGCTGTACCGCAGTCTGCTGGCCGACAAGCGGATGCTGATCGTGGCCGACAACGCCCGCGATGAGCAGCAGGTGCGGCCACTGTTCCCGGCCAGCCCGGGCAGCGTGGTGCTGGTCACCAGCCGCAGCCAGCTGGGCGGGCTGGGTGCCGCCGACGGGGCCCGGCTGGTGATCCTGGACGTGCTGAGCCAGGCCGAGGCGGTGCAGTTACTGGCCGCCCGGCTGGGCGCCGCCCGCGCCGCCGCGGAGCCCGCTGCGCTCGACCGGATCGCCAGGCTGTGCGCGTGCCTGCCGCTGGCACTGGCGGTCGCCGCGGCCAGCGCCACCGCCCGTCCCGGGTTCTCGCTGGCCACGCTGGTCGCCGAGCTCGCCGATTCCGCTCGCCGCCTGGACGCCCTGGACGTCGGCGACCCGGGCTCGAGTGTCCGGGCCGTGTTCTCCTGGTCCACCCGGCAGCTCAGCAGCGAGGCCGCGCGGATGTTCCGGCTGCTGGGCATCCACCCCGGCCCGGACATCAGTGTCCCCGCCGCAGCCAGCCTGGCTGGGATAGCTGAGCCTGACACCCGCCGCCTGCTGCACGAACTGGGCCGCGCACACCTGATCACCGAGCACGTCCCTGGCCGGTACGCCTTCCATGATCTGCTGCGTGCCTACGCCGCTGAGCAATCCCAGCACACCGACAGCCGTGCCGATCGCGACGCCGCCATCGGCCGGGTCCTCGATCACTACCTGCACACCGGCGTCCGGGCCACTCTCTTGCTGGACCCAGCACGAGAGCCAGTGGTCCTGGCCGAGCCCCGTCCCGGCGCCGCGCCCAGGACGCCCGCCGATCGCCAGCAGGCGATGGCCTGGTTCGAAGCCGAACACCAGGTCCTGCTGGCCGCCCTCACCCTCGCCGCCGGATCCGGGTTCGACAGCCACGCCTGGCAGCTTCCCTGGGCCATGACGACCTTCCACCAGTCCCGGGCGCACTGGCAGGAATGGGTCGCAACGCAGCGCACGGCGCTGGCCGCCGCGACCCGTCTGGGCGATTGCGCCGCGCAGGCGATATCCAGCCGCCTCCTGGCCAGCGCGTACTCCAACTTCGGCGACCAAGATCGGGCTGTTGGCTATTACGCCAAGAGCCGCACGCTGTACCAGCGGCTGGGCAACTGCCTGGGCGAAGCCAAGATCGAACAGAATCTCACCGTGGTAGCCGAACGCCAAGACCGCTACACCGACGCGCTCCGGCACGCTGAGCAGGCGCTGCGCCTGTGCCAGGCCGTCGGCGACAAGGCGAACGAAGCTGAAGCGCTGAACGCCGTCGGCTGGTACCACGGCTACCTCGGCGACTACGAGAAGGCTCGTACGTTCTGCTATCAGGCAATCACCATATGTATAGAAGTTGGCCACAACAGGCTCGAGGCCGACGCCTGGGACAGCGTGGGACTCGCCGAACACCATCTGGGCAACCTCGCCGAAGCCGCCACCTGCTATCAGCACGCGCTCACCTTGTACCGGGAAGCCGGCTACGCCCTCCCCGAAGCGCACACTCTCACCCGCCTGGGCGACACCCGCCACGCCGGCGGCCAGGTGGCCGAGGCCCGGGAGGCCTGGCAGCAGGCGCTGGTAATCCTCGAAGACCTGCAGAATCCCGAGGCCGACGAGGTCCGCGCCAAGCTCGCCAGCACAATGCAGCACGCCCGGTCACAGCCGCATTAGAGCCAGCCTCGTTCCTCAGCCAGCCGGACCGCCTCGGAACGGTTGCGCGTCCCGGTCTTGGCGATTGCGGCGGACAGGTAGTTGCGGACCGTCCCCTCGGACAGGAACAGCTTCCCGGCTATCTCCGAAACGGTGGCTCCCGGCCGCGCAGCGACCAGCACGTCACGTTCCCGGGCGGTCAGCGGCGACGCTCCGGTGGCCAGCGACTCGGCGGCAAGTCCCGGGTCCACGACACGCTCTCCCGCCGCGACCCGGCGGATCGCGGCGGCAAGCTGCTCGGGCGGGGCGTCCTTGACCACGAAACCGCTGGCCCCCGACTCCATCGCCCGGCGCAAGTAGCCGGGGCGGCCGAACGTGGTGAGGATGACCGACCGGCACTGCGGCGCTTCGTGCGCGAGCACCCCAGCGGCAGCCAGGCCGTCGAGGCCGGGCATCTCGATGTCGAGCAGCGCCACGTCCGGATGGTGCTCTCTGGCCGCGGCCGCCACCTCGTCGCCGCGCCCGACCGACGCGACGACCTCGAAGTCCTCTTCCATCGCGAGCATGATCGCGAGCGCGCTGCGGATAAGCTCCTGGTCGTCGGCGAGCAGCAGCCGGATCAACGTCAGTGTCCTTGCGGAGCCGGAAGCAGGCCCCGCCCTGGTGTCCTGGCCGTGCCGTGGGCTTCCTCAGCGGTCCCGCCGACGGCGGGTGGCGCGTCCACCTCCGGCACCCACACCCGGAGCCGCCAGCCCGTCGGCTGCGCCGGGCCGGCGTCCACGCCACCGCCAGCGGCGGCGGCCCGCTCGCGCAGCCCGCTCAGCCCGTTCCCGGGAGCGGCGGCAGATCCGTGACCGTCATCGATGATCTCGACGCAGGAAGCGGATACCCGTACCTCGCAGGAATGCGCCCGTGCGTGGCGGATCACGTTGGTCAGGCCCTCCCGCACGGCCCAGCCGAACAGCTCCTGGTGGGCTGGGCCGACAACATCGGTGGCCGTGGGGAAGTCAGCGGCGATCCCGGAGACGCGCAGCAGCTCCCGGCCGCGGGCGAGCTCGCTGGCCAGGGTGACCTCGCGGTAGCCGGACACCGCGGCCCGGACGTCGGCGAGCACCCGCCGGCACAAGTCCTCGACCTCGGTGATCTGGGCAACCGCCCCCTCGGGATCGCCCGGCCCGAGCCGGCGCGCCAGCCCCGCCTTCATCGTGATCGTGGTCAGCGAGTGGCCGAGCAAGTCATGCAGGTCGCGGGCGATCCGGATCCGCTCGTTCTCCGCGGCCAGCCGGGCCAGCTCGGCACGGGTGTCGGCGAGCGCCTGGTTGGCCCGCATAACCTGGATCACCGCGGCCGTCACGACCGCGACGACTGGGATCGCGACGGGCGTGACGTCGGCGAACGACTTGGCCACGCTGACGTGCCAGGACCCGACCGCGACCGGGACCAGCAGCGCGGCGACAGACATCACGGCCACGATCGGGGCCGAGCGGAAACCCAGCCGGGCCACGGTAAGGATGGTCAGGTACACAAACAGCTCGAAGCCTGCCGCGCGGGCGAAAGGCAGTTCCGTCACGGTCAGCGCCACCAGGAGCGCGTACCAGGCCCAGAATCGCCGTCCGCTTGTGTCTGGCGGCAGCACGGCGGGCGTGACGAGCCAGCACGCGGCAAAGGCCGCCAGCAGCACGTAGCCGGCCACCGCGGCGGAGCCGGAGGAGTTCTGCCGGACCGAGACGACCACGAAGGCCAGGTAGACGAGCGGGATCGCCAGCATGGCCGCCCGCCGCCAACTTCGGGTCCACCTGGACTGAGCCGCCACCCACTCGGCCTCAGCCTCGTTGTGCCGCGCGACCTCGTCGCTCACACTCACCCAGGGTACCGGGGACTGGCCCATTTCGGTCAGCCCCGGGCCGCCGAGCGGCGGTAGGCGAGCGCGGCCGCCGCGACGAGCACCGCGGTCCAGGCGACGATCACGATCCAGCCCTGGGCGGGCCAGCCGCCGCCGCCGAGCGCGGTCTTGCCCGCCTGCACCAGCCAGTAGGACGGGATCGCCTTCATGACGTCGAACAGCGGCCCGGAGTGCGCGAGCTGGAACCCGTACACGCCGCCGACGAGCGCGAACAAGACCACCACACCGCCGATGACCGGCGTCAGCGCGTCGGCGCGCAGCAGGTAGCCCAGCATGATGCCCAGGGCGATGAACGGCGTCAGCCCAGCCAGCAGCAGCCCGCCGAGCTCCAGCCATTGCGTGGCGTCCAGCCGCACCCCGAGCGACGCCCCGGCCAGGAACACCAGCACCACGCTGGGCAGCGCGATCAGGTAGGCGGTGACGACCTTGGCGGCGATGTCGGTGCGGGCCCGCAGCGGCGTGATCCGCACCTGCCGGGTCCACCCCCCGGACCGGTCGCGCGCGATCCGAGCCCCCGGCGAGACCCCCGCGAACATGGCCCCGTACACCGCCATCGCGGTCATGAAGTACAGCGGGAAGCTGACGCCGTCCTGGGTCGTGCTGCGCTGGCCCGAGGCGACCGCGTAGAACAGCACCAGCGGCAGGGCCAGGGTCACCGCGTAGAAGATGCGGTTGCGGAAGGTGCGGACGATCTCATACCTGAAGTGGGTGACGCTGCTCATCGTGCTTCTCCTAGGGCGGCCGCGCCCGCGGTCGCGTCGGCGGTGACGGCGCTGGCCGTCTCCTCGTCTGCGGTCAGTTCCAGGAACGCCTCCTCGAGGCTGCCCCCGCGAACCTCGATGTCCCGCGCCGCGGGGAACGAGCCCAGCAGCGCGCGCAGCGCGGTGTCAGCGTCCGAGCAGGACAGCAGCACCGCGTCGCCGTGCCGCTCCGCGCTTACCACGCCAGGCAGCGCGCCCAGCACCGCCAGATCGCCGTGCGGCAGCGTTGCCCTGATCATGTGGGCGCCCGCCCGCGCTTTGATCTCCGTGGCCGGGCCGTCGGCGATGATGCGTCCCCGGGCGATCAGCACGATCCGGTCGGCGTAGGCGTCGGCCTCCTCCAGGTAGTGGGTCGCGAACAGCACCGTCTTGCCGCGCCCGGCGACCGCGCGCATGGCCTGCCAGAATTCATGCCTGCCCGCCACGTCAATCCCTGCGGTGGGCTCGTCCAGCACCAGCAGGTCGGGATCGCCGACCAGCGCGGCGGCAAAGCGCACCCGCTGGGCCTGCCCGCCGGACAGCTTCGTGGTGAGCTGGCCCTCGAACTCCGCCGCCCCGGTCAGCCGGAGCACGTCGGCGACAGCCAGCGGGTGCGGGTAATACGAGGCCATCAAGCGGACCAGTTCGCCGACCTTGAGATGTTCCAGCAGCGACCCGGTCTGCAGCATGCCGCCCACCCAGCCGGCGCGCACAGCCGCCGCAGGCGTGCGGCCAAACACCGAGACCGTCCCGGCGTCGGGGGGAGTGAGGCCGAGCACCATGTCGATCGTCGTTGACTTGCCCGCACCGTTCGGGCCAAGCAGCGCGACCGTCTCACCGGGAGCGATAGTCAGGTCGATCGACCGCACCGCGCGGACCTGGCCGTAGGACTTCGACAGCCGGGACAGGACGATCCCCCCGGCCTGAGCGTTGTGAAGAACCATGCCAACCAGCGTGGCCTGCCGCCGTCCTGCCGCGTAGTGCCGCGCCTCACCGGCTGGGCATGACAAATGTCAATTCGCCGTCTATCTCTCCGCTGCCCTGGGCGCTGGGTTAGCGCATGAGGCGGCGGGCCAGGCGGCTGCCGAAGAGGATCTTGATGGTGGATTCAAGGGTCCTGGCGGTCTTATCGGCGTAGGGGTACCAGATGTTTTCTTTCTTCCAGCCCCGGGCCGAAGGTCTCTTCGCTCATCAGATCCATGTCGTGGGTCAGGTTGACGACGACGGTGGGCCGGTAGAACAAGCCGTTGCCGGTGTTGGCCTGGCCGCCGACCAGGATGCTCGCACCCTTGGCCCTGGCGTCCTCGACGTGGCGGCTGACGATGTCGAGCTGCCGTTCCCAGAACAGCGGGCGGCGCGTTCCAGGTCGGCATCTGAACACACGATCATCGCGTCCTTGCCGCCCAGCTCCAGCGAGCATGGCATCAGCCGCTCGGCGCAGGCCGCGGCGATCTTCTTGCCGGTGCTGACGCTGCCGGTAAACGAGATCATGTCGATGTCGCCGTTGACCAGCGCCCCGCGCCCGGCTCGCCATCGCCATGCACCAGCTGCCGGACGTCCTGGGGCACGCCCGCCTCCTACAGCACCTTCGCGGCCCACCCGCCGGAGTAAGGGGTGAATTCCGATGGCTTGAGCACCACCGCGTTGCCCGCCAGCAGCGCCTGAACGGCCGGGTTGATCGACAGCACGAACGACGCCATCGGCACGGCCACTACGGCTTGCTGGCAGTCCCCAGATAGCTGTAGCTGAGCGCGCGCGGCCAGGCCAGGTAGCCCGTCTCCAGCTCGGTCACCCGGAGCCCGGCATCGGTGATCAGCTGCCGGATCGGGCGGTCCAGGTGACAGCCGCCGACCAGGCAGCACTGCACCGGGTTGAGCCGCCGCTGCATCCGGGCCACGGCCGGGTCAGGGGCCAGGCCGTGCTCGGCGAAGTGCAGCGTGCCGCCGGGCCGCAGCACCCGGTAGATCTCAGCCAGCGCCTGGCTGGCGTCCGGGATCGTGCACAGCGTCCAGGTACTGAGCACATGGTCCATGCTCGCGTCGGCGGCGGGCAGCGCGGCCGCGTCCAGGCCGGCGAACTCGACCGGCACCGGGCGGCCGGCCTTCGCCTGCGCGGCCAGCCGCCGGGTGGCCACCACGCGGCCGCCGCCCGCGGGCTCGACGGCCAGCACCCGCTTCACTGCGGCCGGGTAGAAGGGGACGTTCAGCCCGGTGCCGAACCCGATCTCCAGCACCTCGCCGTCCAGCCCGGCGGTGACCTGGGCGCGCTGCCCGGCGAACGCCGCGCGCCGCATGCTCAGGTCGAGCGCACGGGGCAGCAGCTGATCCCGGTAAATCCCCATCTGGCCATCCTGTCAGTGACACGCGCAGCCCGGCATGGCCGGGTCGAGGCGCACCCCCGGGGGAATGATGGGAGGGTGACCACGACCGCGCGGCTGCTGCTCGTCAACTCGTTCGCCCCGGCGCCGTTCACCGGGAACCCGGCGGCGGTGCTGGTGCTGGAGCGCGAGCCCAGCGACGACTTCGCGGCCCGGGCCGGGGCGGAACTGAACCAGCCGGCCACCGCCGTGGTCTGGCCGGCCGGCGAGCCGGGCCGGTTCGGGCTGCGCTGGTTCACCGCGGCCAGCGAGCTGGTGCTGTGCGGGCACGGCACGCTGGCGGCGGCCCGGGTGCTGCTGGACAGCGGCGCCGCGGTGGACGGCACGGTGCGCTTCGAGACCAGGTCCGGGACGCTGGAGGCGCGGGCGGCGGGGGACTGGGTGCAGCTCCGGCTGCCCAGCCTGCCGCCGGAACCGCTGGTTGACGCGGCCACCGCCGACGTCTCGCCGGGGCAGGCGGCACCGGGCGAGGCCGTGCTCGGCGAGGCGGTGCGCCAGTTGCTGCTGCCGGTGCCGGTGACCGCCACCGCGCGCAACGAGCTGGACGTGCTGGCCGTGCTCGGCTCGGCCGACGAGGTCCGCGCGGCCCAGCCGGACCTGGCCGCGCTGCGCCGGCTGCCGGTCCGTGGCCTGATCATCACCGCGCCCGGCCCCGGCGCGGACGGCCCCGGTGCGCCCGGACCCGGTGCGCCCGGACCCGGTGCGGACGGCGGCGGGGCGGACGGCGACAGGGTGGATCAGGCCGACTTCGTGTCCCGGTTCTTCGCCCCGGGTACCGGGATCGACGAGGACGCGGTGACCGGCTCGGCGCACTGCGCGCTGGCGCCGTACTGGATCGGGCGGCTGGGCCGCCAGCCGCTGCTCGGCCGGCAGCTGTCCGCCCGCGGCGGGGTGCTCCGGGTGGCCCAGGACGGGGACAGCGTGCTGCTGGCCGGCCCGGCGCTGGTGCTGGCCGAGGGCAGCTGGCAGGGACCACTCGGCTAGCTGCGTGCGGCCAGGCGGCGCGGGCCCGGGGGAGGGGGGAGCCACCGCGGACCCGCGCCTGGTCTTGGCCCTGGGTCAGCTCACCGGGAAATTGAAGTAGTGCAGGCTGACGAAGGGCGGATCACCGGACGCGCCGGAGGAGAATTCGAGGTAGACGGTGTGCGTTCCGGTCACCTCGCTGATGTTGGCCGGGACGGTTTTCCAGGTGGACCAGCCGCCGGTATTACCGACCGCGAAGCTGCCGACTGGTGTGTTGGCCGGGTTGTCCAGCACCACCTCCACCAGCCCGCTCACCCCGCCGGCCGCGCCGGAGGCCACCCGGGCGTCGAACTGGCTCGACCCCGAGCCGAAATTTATCCCCGGATACTCCAGGTAATCACCGTTGGACAGCTGGGCCACCTGGTTGCCATCCACCCCGGACGGGTTACTGTCCCCGGTGGCCGCGGTCACCGAGATGCTGCCCGCTGATCTGCTGTAGCAGTCGGCCGAGATGTCGGCGGTCGCGGTGGTGCTGCACGACGAACCGCCGCCGCTGCCCGATGAACTGGTCGCGGTGGGCGACGGGGACGGCGACGCGCTGGCCCCAGGGGTGGTGTAGACCGCGACGTAGCCGACGCTCATCGCCGCGCCCGACGTGGTCGAGGACGACGGCGAGGTGCAGCCGCACACGCCGTTGGGGTACCCGCCGCCGATGGCCACGTCCAGGATCAGGAAGAAGCCGTGGTCCACCGCCGCCTGCCAGGTGGCCGTGCCGACCTGGCTCTCGGTGACGGTGTAGTAAGCGGTGCCGTTGAGATACCAGGTGACCGACTCGTCGCTGGTGTTGGTCCGGTTCACGATGACCGAGTACGTGTTGTACCCGGTCTGGCAGCCGGAGCAGGCCTGCAAGCCGCTGCCCAGCCCGGTGGTCTCGTTGCACGGGCCGCCCGGGTCGGTGCCGCAGTGCAGCGTGCCGGAGTGCTCGGACAGCGCGTTGACGTCCTCCATGATGTCGATCTCGCCGGTGGACGGCCAGTTCGCGCAGTCCATGGTGCCGGACGTGCCCGCGCCGCTGGACCGGAACCCGGCGCCCAGCATCCAGAACGCCGGCCAGTACCCGAGGCCGCTGGACGGGTTGGGCTGCTTGATGGACGCGCTGACTTCCATCTCACCGCCGGCTGGCGCGGCGAAGTTGTCACTCACCGTCTCGATCCGGCCCGAGGTCCACGAGCCGCCCGAATCGACCGGGGTGATGTTCAGGTGCCCGCTGCCGTCCTCGGACACGTTAGTGGTGGAACTGGTGTTGCTCTCCACCTCGCCGGTGCCGTAGTTGGCCGTGCAGCCGGTGCCGTTGTACTGGGTGCCGGTGTCGTAGGTCCAGCCGGAGTCCGCGCCCGAGCCGGCCGACCCGGAGAACGAATCGCTGTAGGTGGTGGTAAAGCCGGACGGTGGGCCGGGCACGGTGGTGGCCGAACTGCTGGCGGTGAAGGCCAGGCTGGTCACCAGCGCGGCCAGTAACGCGCCGACCGCCCCGATGGCGGCGATGACGGCGCGCCGGCCCCGGGTGGGGCGTGGCGGCCCATGCGGGGGGATCGGGCGATGGGTGGGGGGTCTCATCCGGTACTCCCTTCTGCTGGGCCGGCCGGTCCGGCCCTACGCTCATGGCTCAGCTGGCGGCCGTCCCCGAGCAACCGCAACTGGCCCTGATCTCGCACTGGGTGGGCAGGATCTCCGCCTGCGGCGGCAGGTCCCGGTCTTCGATCCGGGCGAACAGCCGCTGCGCCGCCTGGTGCCCGAGCTCGCGGAGCGGCTGGCGGACCGTGGTCAGCGCCGGGGTCACCACCCGGCTGGCGTAGATGTCGTCGAAGCCGGTCACCGCCACGTCGCCCGGGACGCGCAGGCCGGCCTGCTGCAGGGTGAGCTGCATGCCGATGGCCATCTGGTCGTTGGCGCACGCGATGACGTCGGGCGTCTCCCCCTGGGCCAGCAGCACCCGGGCCGCCGCCACCCCGCTGGCCTCGGAGAAGTCGCCGTCTAGCAGCAGGTCGAGGGCGCAGCCGGGATGGTCCTGGACGGCCCGGCGGAACGCGGCCAGCCGGTGCACGGCGTCAGGCGAGTCGGCCGGGCCGGCCAGGAAGCCGAGCCGGCGGTAGCCGTGCTCCTCGATCAGGTGGACGGCCAGGCCGGCCATGCCGGCCGCGTTGTCCACCGCCACGACGTCCAGCTCGGTCTCTTCCGGGCGGCCCGCGATGGCCACCACCGGAATGCGCCGGGCCAGCGCCCGCAGGGGGGCGGGCGGCAGCACCTCTTCCGCGATCAGCAGCCCATCAACCTTTCCCGACAACGCCCGTACCCGCTGCTGGAACTGCTCGCCAGCGCGGCCGAACGTGAGCAGCAGCGAGCACTCGGTGCCGCGCAGCACCGCCTCCACCGCGTGGACCAGTTCGTCCATGAACAGCGGGCCGGTCTTCTCGATGCCGACCTCGGTGACGCCGCGTTCCAGCCCGGCCAGCCCGATGATGTCCTTGCGCCGCCGGCTCAGGCCCTGGGCCGAGCCGTCCGGCACGTAGCCGAGTTCCTCGATGACGGCGAGAACCCGCTCCCGGGTGTCCGGGTGGACCAGGTTCGAGCCGTGGATGACGCGCGACACGGTGGCCGTGGACACGCCGGCCAGGTTCGCGACCTCATACACCGTGCTCATCCAGGCGCCCTTGTTCTGTAAGCGGTTACATCGGCGGTTGTTAAAGCGATGTTAAGAACGGATGTAAGCGCTGTCAATGGCCCTGCGGCAGGTCGCCGCGGCGGGCCGCCGGTACGCTGGACGGGCCCGTTGCGGCTGCCTTACCGATTGCTTACGGTTGGCCCCAATACCCTCGTCAGCCTGCTCAGATAGGTGCCAGCATCCGGTTAAGAAGGGAGGCGGCCATTCCCGGAACGACGGTCGGCCAGCTGCCGCGACTGCCCTCTTCCCCGCAGCCCGGCTCGGTACGGCCCGTGCCGGTCAGGCCGCTGACGCCACCCCGCTGGCGCCGCGTCTTCCCGGGCCAGGAGGCCGAGCTCCGCCAGGTGCGGTACTGGCTGGGGGAACTGCTGCCGGACTGCCCGGCCCGCGGCGACCTGGTCACCGTCACCATCGAACTGGCCGCCAACGCGATCCGGCACTCCGCGAGCGGCCTGGGCGGCTTCTTCGCGGTGGAATTGAGCTGGCTGGCCCATCCGGCCACGGTGCGCGTCGCGGTGGCCGACGCCGGCGGGCTGCGCAGCCCGCAGTCCGCGCCGGGCGGCGGGCTGGCCGCGCTGCTGGGCACCGGGCCGCTGCCCGTCATCCCGGCCCAGGCCAGCCCGGCCACCGTCGCCACGCTGACGGCCGCCGCGCCGGGCCCGGCCGCCGGTCCTGACGAGGTCGGGACGGGCTTCGTCAGCGCGGGCTACCTCGCCAATGGGCCGCTGGGGGCCGGGCCGCCGGAGCCGGAACTGGCCGTGCCGGACCTGGCCCGGCCGGCCCTCCCGGAGGACGGCGGCGGGCTGCGGCTGGTCGCCGCGCTGGCCGCCCGGGCCGGGGTGGTCGGCGATCACCGGGGCAGGCTGGTCTGGGCCGATGTGCGGTGGGCGGACGACGACACCCCGGCCGAGCCGGGCGGCCTGGACGGCTACACCGAAGCGCTCCGTGACATCCAGACCGTGCTGGCGGCACGCTACCCCGAGGTGAACATCTGGTTCGGCCGGGCCACCATGCAGTGGTGGGCGATGGCGCCCGAGCCCGGCCCCGGCTGGCTGCTCACCGCCGAGTCGCCGCTGGACCTGGCCCAGCTGCTGGACGTGTACCGGGTGACCCAGCGGCCGCCGGTGCGGCGGCGCAGCCGCGGGCGGCACGGGCTCACCGGCCACCGGCTGGGTCCGCCCGCCGGGCGCCCCGGCGGCCAGCCGCCGCGCGGCAGCTGGCTGTCAGTGGCCCGGGCGCCGCGGCGGATCCAGCAGGCCCGGGTGCTGGTCAGCTACCCGGCACGGTCAGCAGGCGGCTGACCGCCCCCCGGCTCGCCGCAATGTGCCCGGGCGCGATCTAACGGTGGCGATGGGTAATTGGCCGCGGCTGCTTCACCCGATACCGGGCTGTGCCTGGGCATCCTGGTCAACCAGGCCATCTCGCCTCCGCCGGGCGGAGCCGCCAATCGGAGGTGGCCGCCAAGGTGCGAAGAAACTGCGCCATAAAGGACCGAAACTGGGCCGTAAAAGGTAATAAAGGTAAAGTTTCCCGGTCGACCTTGGCAATACCACCACAAAGGTTGACACAAACCTCATTCGGCATTAGGACGACAGGCAGGGCTCGCGAGGCGGGCCCGGGGGGCGGTTCGCGCGGGGGCCAGCACAGGTTGCCGTGGCGGGCCGCCTGTGTGTCGGTTGTGTGTTCTCGAGACCTGGCGAAAGGACCACGATGGGCAAGCGGTGGGCGCGATGGTGCGCACTCGGAGGATCATTAGTACTGGTGGTCGGGACGGCGGTGGGCAGCAGCATCGCGGCCAGCGCCGCCAGCGCGGCCCCCGCCAAGACGGTGGCCGCATCCAGCAAGAGCGTCATGCCGAATCACACCAGCATGATGGACTGCAACGGGCACAGCCCCAAGTACAAGGACGTCAAGCAGGACATGGGCGGCCTGTGCACCGACCCCAACGGTGGCCTGTGGAACGGTAAGTCGTACCGGTTCGACGACAACGGCGTGTACGTCGGGCACGACGAGCCGTCGGTCAAGTTCATCTCCAGCGCCCCGGGCAGCGGCAACAACATGACCTACCTCACCCGGCTGAGCACCGACCCGCGGGGCAAGCCGTCGATCTACAACAAGGACCAGGGCCGTAAGACCCGGACCGACTACGCGGAGCTCAGCCCGGCGCCCTGGTTCGGCCTGCCGATATGCGACCCGGGCTCGTACCCGCAGAACCCCTGCAAGCCGGACAGTGACTCGAACAGCGGGGCGATCAACGACCCCAACGCGGCCGGCTCGGCCTTCCTGGAAGTCCAGCTCTACCCGCCGGGGTACGGGCCGTTCCTTGATGCACCGAGTTGTGACACGACGCACTGGTGTGCCGCGCTGACCATTGACAGCCTGGAATCGCAGTTCAACTTCGCGAACCTGAACACCGCCTGCGAGGAGCCGACCAACTTCGCGTTCCTGCAGCGCAACGGCGTGCCCGCCGGGCCGCCCAGCCCACAGCTCACCGACGTGAGCACGTTCACACCGAACAACGAGACGCTGCTGATGAACCCGGGCGACGTGCTGGCCCTGCACATCCAGGACACCCGGAACGGGCTGCTGGTCAGCGTCGCCGACCTGACCACGCACCAGACCGGGTACATGGTGGCCAGCGCCAAGAACGGGTTCATGAACACCAACTACAAGACCTGCGCGGGCACGCCGTTCAACTTCCACCCCGAGTACAACACCGCACGGCAGCAGAACCAGGTGCCGTGGGCCGCGCTCGAGGGTGGCGTGCTGATGGAGCAGGAGATGGGGCACTTCGAGCCGTGCTCCTCGATCACCAACAAGTTCCCGTACACGGCCAGCTTCGCGGACGGCCAGTCGTTCGACGACGAGACCACGGCGCAGACCTGTGTGGGCGGCTTCGAGGGCAAGGGCAAGGTCGGTGAGGGGCCGTGTAATCCGAGCACCGGCATCTGCCAGAACGCGACCACCGAGGGCGGTGGGGCGTGCCCGAGCGACAACTTCACCTCCGGCGACTTGTGCGAGTTCTCGGACATGACCTGCGTGCCCGCCGGGCCGCGGCCGATCGTGGAGAACGGCACAGTGGTCAAATGGGACTGGCCAATAGCCGGCTGTCAGGATAACTATTTCCAGAACGGTGACCTCGACTTCGACGGGAGTTCCTACGCGAAGGACTGGCCGGACGGGCAGGCGAACCATCCAACCTCGTTTGCCTATATAGGACCGTTCACACACGGGAAGAGTTATCCGCAGATCCAATTCGAGACGGATATCGCCGGCTCGGAAGCGGACTGCAACGTCACCACCGGCGCGGGCTGCACGGCGCCGCCGGGTGGCGCGGAGTTCTATGCGTTCTGGTCGCTGACGCACAGTTGCGTGTGGAACTTCGGTAACGCCATCCCGGGCCAGACGGCCACCGATTTCGGCGGTGACGCGCAGTACGGCACGCCCGATATAGCCAGGTACGGCGGGACGCTGACCAGCCCAGTGCTGAGCAACCCGCAGTTCAGCGGGCCGTGTGCCCGGCACCAGGCCAAGATGTAGATAACTGGGTTGTCGGCCGGGCCCGCAGGCGGCTTAACCGCCGCTTGCGGGCCCGGCTGGTCTCGGTCAGGTGCTCCGGCCGCAGGCCGAAGAACAGCACCAGCATGATCAGCAGGTCGAGGATGGCGATCACGCCCCCGACGTACACCCCGGCGGCGTTCACCGAGGCGAGATAGCCACAGAACGCCAGTACCACGATCATGGCGCCGAGCGCGCGCGGCCGCCCGCTGTGCGCGAGCCGTTCCGGGACCTCGTACGGCGCGCGGTGCACGTAGTTGTCGGTCTCCGCCTTGTCCTGGGCGATGCGCAGCCACAGGTCGTAGAGTTCCGGGGCCTTCTCGCGGAGCAGCACCGCCTGCTCGGCGGACGGTATCTCCGGCTCGGCCATCCGGGCCGACACCAGGCCGGCCAGCCGGTCCAGGTCCAGCCCGGGCGCCGCGGCGCCGGCCGGGGCGGGTGGCTCCGCGATGGCCCCGGCTGGCTCGCTGCCCGGTGCCGCGCCGCCCGGCCGTGGCGCAGGGGAGACCGGGGCGGTGGTGGCCAGTGGGGTGGGCGGATCATGCAGGCTGGGCAGATCCGGCGGGCCAGGAGCGGCCGGCCGCAGCGGCCCGGGCAGCCCGGGCAGTCCCGGCCGGGACCGGCCCGGCAGGCCCGGTTCTGGCGGGCCGGTCCCGGCCGGGCCACGGCGATCGGTCACCGGGACAAGCCCGCCCGATCGCGAGCCGAAGCCCGCATAAGCGTCTCAGCATGCGCTTCCTGAATAGTCCGCGTCGCGTGCTGAAAAGGGCCTTCCGCAGTAGCGTGCCCGGCGTCCGGAAGCTGACTCCGCAGCGCCCGGTAGATAACCGCGCCGGTGATATCGAAAAGCGCGGCGGCACCGAAGGCAAATGCCAGAACGCGACCCGCTGACCTGTCCGTCGGCATACGGGCTACTTTCCCGCTTGGCCGCCGCACAAAACTGTTGCCCAGTACGCGGCATTTAGCCGCTTACGGCGGCTTATCGGGCGAGTTGAGTTCCGGGTACTGGCGTTCAATAAAAAGGGGTTAGAGCCGGGACCAGGCCTGGGTGAGGACGCTGCGCAGGATCTGCTCCATCTCGGCGAAGTGCTCAGGGCCGCAGGTGAGCGGCGGCGAGAGCTGGATCACCGGGTCGCCGCGGTCGTCCGCCCGGCAGACCAGGCCGGCGTCGAACAGGGCCTGGGACAGGAAGCCGCGGAGCAGCCGCTCCGACTCCTCGTCGTTGAACGTCTCCCGGGTGACCTTGTCCTTGACCAGCTCGATGCCGTAGAAGTAGCCGTCGCCCCGGACGTCGCCGACGATGGGCAGGTCCAGCAACTGCTCCAGGGTGGCCCGGAACGTGGCCTCGTTGGCCCGCACGTTGCCGAGCAGGTCTTCCTTCTCGAACACGTCCAGGTTGGCCAGCGCGACCGCGCAGGACACCGGGTGGCCGGCGAACGTCACGCCGTGCAGGAACGTCGCGGTGCCCGCGCTGAACGGCTCCATCAGCTGGTCCCGGACCAGCATGCCGCCGAGCGGGGCATACCCGGAGGTGACGCCCTTGGCGAAGGTGATGATGTCCGGCTGGTAGCCGTAGCGCTGCGCGCCGAAGTAGTAGCCCAGCCGGCCGAACGCGCAGATGACCTCGTCGGATACCAGCAGCACGCCGTACCGGTCGCAGATCTCCCGGACCCGGGCGAAGTAGCCGGGCGGCGGCGGGAAGCAGCCGCCGGAGTTCTGCACCGGCTCCAGGAACACCGCGGCCACCGACTCCGGGCCCTCGCGCAGGATGGCCCGCTCGATCTCGTCCGCGGCCCACAGGCCGAACGCGGTCAGGTCCTCGGCGACGAACCCGGGCGCGCGGTAGAAGTTGGTGTTCGGCACCCGGACCCCGCCCGGCGGCAGCGGCTCGAACGGCTCTTTGATGCCGGGCAGCCCGGTGATGGCCAGCGCCCCCATCGAGGTGCCGTGATAGGCGATCTCCCGGCTGAGCACCTTGTACCGGGCCGGCTCGCCGATGATCTTGAAGTACTGCTTGGCCAGCTTCCAGGCCGACTCCACCGCCTCCGAGCCGCTGGTGGTGAAGAACACCCGGTTCAGGTCGCCCGGGGCCAGCCCGGCGAGGCGTTCGGCCAGGTCCACCGCGCGCGGGTGGGCGTAGGACCACAGCGGGAAGTAGGCCAGTTCGCTGGCCTGCCGGGCGCCGGCCTCGGCTACTTCCTTGCGGCCGTGCCCGATCTGGCTGACGAACAGGCCGGACAGGCCGTCCAGGTAGCGCTTGCCGTTCTGGTCGTACACGTACTGGCCTTCGCCGCGCACGATCACCGGGATGTCGTCGTTGTGGTACGACGACATCCGGGTGAAGTGCAGCCACAGGTGCCGCCGCGCGGACTCCTGCAGAGCCTGGCCGGCCGGGGCCACCGCGCTGTCGGTGACCGCCTCCGGGCCCATCGGGTCGGGTCCAGTG
This sequence comes from uncultured Actinomycetes bacterium, assembly GCA_963814645.1. GTDB lineage: Bacteria > Actinomycetota > Actinomycetes > Streptosporangiales > Streptosporangiaceae > RYN-230. The sequence goes on from CAWFDX010000004.1 coordinate 1,066,905, forward strand.
CGCGGGGCGTGACCCTGGCTCCGGTACGGGTCGCTCGGCATTGTCATCTGGTCCCCCAGCCGTAGGTCTGCTTGCGGAGTTTTAGGTATACGAACGTCTCTGTGCTGCTCACGCTGGGCACGCCACGCACCCGGCTGAGAATCTCCAGCAGGTGGCGGTCGTCTTCGCAGACCACCTCCACCAGCAGGTCGAACGAGCCGGAGGTGATCACGACGTAGTCGATCTCGTCGATCGCGGCCAGCTGGTCGGCCACCTGCTCCAGGTCGCCGCCGCACTTGATGCCGATCATGGTCTGCCGGCTGAAGCCCAGCATCAGCGGGTCGGTCACCGCGACGATCTGCATCACCCCGGTGTCGGTCAGCCGCTGCACCCGCTGCCGGACCGCGGCCTCGGACAGGCCGACTGCCTTGCCGATAGCCGCGTACGAGCGGCGGCCATCTTCCTGCAGCTGCTCGATGATCTGCTTCGACAAGTGGTCAAGGGGGGCACCCTGGGCGGCTCGCCCGGGCGCCCGGCCGTTGCGGGCAGGGGTGGATTGCTCCCCGCTCAGCCCGCCCGGGATCGCCGGCGCCCCGGGGGTATGAGCCATGCGGTCCTCCTCTGCAAGCCATGGTGTCATGCAGTGTCCACTTGTCAACTGATTTCGTTGCTATGCATGGTATATGCAACGGATTCACTTGTTGATGTTTCATTTCTCTGCGAGTGTCGGAGCCATCGCGACCAGGAACTCGTTCTCAGGAGGCGGACTTGACGGCAACCACTCAGCCCGGCACCAGCCTGCGCGAGTTGCAGAACTTCGTGAACGGCGAGTTCGTCGCGGCCAGCGCGGACCAGACCACCGAGGTCGTGGACCCTAGCACCGGGCAGGCCTACGCGCTGGCCCCGGTGTCCGGGCCTGCTGATGTGGACGCGGCCCTGCGCGCTGCCGAGGCGGCCCGGCCGGACTGGCGGGACGCCACCCCGGCCCAGCGCAGCCTGGCCCTGCTCAAGATGGCCGACGCGGTCGAGGCGCGGGCCGCCGAGCTGACCGAGGCCGAGTGCCGGAATACCGGCAAGCCGGTCGCGCTGACCCTGGCCGAGGAACTTCCGCCGTGCGTGGACGAGCTGCGGTTCTTCGCGGGCGCGGCGCGGATCCTGCAGGGCAGCGCGGCCGGGGAGTACCTGGCCGACCACACATCCATGATCCGGCGTGAGCCGGTCGGCGTGTGCGCCCAGGTGACGCCGTGGAACTACCCGCTGATGATGGCCATCTGGAAGATCGCGCCAGCCCTCGCGGCCGGCAACACGGTGGTGCTCAAGCCGTCGGACACCACGCCGGTGTCCACCCTGCTGCTGGCCGAGATCGCGGCCGAGTTCCTGCCGCCCGGCGTGCTGAACGTGATCTGCGGCACCGCGGACACCGGCCGCGAGCTGGTCAGCCACGACATCCCGCAGATGGTCTCGATCACCGGGTCGGTCCGGGCCGGCATCCAGGTCGCCCAGGCGGCCGCGGCCGGGCTGAAGCGGGTGCACCTGGAACTGGGCGGCAAGGCGCCGGTGGTGGTGTTCGACGACGCCAACCTGGCCCAGGCGGCCGAGGGCATCGCCATGGCGGGCTACTTCAACGCCGGCCAGGACTGCACCGCGGCCACCCGGGTGCTGGCCGGGCCGGGCATCGCGGCCGACCTGACCGACGCGCTGGCCGAGCAGGCCCGCAGCACCACGGTGGGCGGGCTGGACGTGCCGGACGCCGACTACGGCCCGCTGAACAACGCCAGCCAGCTGGCCCGGGTGTCCGGTTTCCTGAGCCGGGCGCCGGAGCACGCCGAGGTGGTGACCGGCGGGCACCAGGTCGGGGAGCGGGGCTACTGCTTCGCGCCGACCGTGGTCAGCGGGCTGCGCCAGGACGACGAGATGATCCAGGACGAGATCTTCGGCCCGGTGATCACCGTGCAGCGGTTCGGCACCGAGGACGAGGCGGTCACCTGGGCCAACGGGGTGAAGTACGGGCTGGCGGCCAGCGTGTGGACCCGGGATCATGGCCGGGCCATGCGGCTGGCCCGGCAGCTCGACTTCGGCGCCGTCTGGATCAACACGCACATCCCGTTCGTGTCGGAGATGCCGCACGGTGGCTTCAAGCACTCCGGCTACGGCAAGGACCTGTCGATGTACGGATTCGAGGACTACACCCGGATCAAGCACGTGATGAGTTACCTGGGTAGCTAGCGTCTGGTGTTACGTGGCTGTAACCGAATCCGTCGCATTTGAGCGATCCGGCGACGGAATCGGTTGATTTCATCAGTTTCGTCTGCCAGGATCGGGTACCACTTGCCGGACCGGCGCTATACGAAGTGGTTGCTGATACTTGACCTAGCTGGCGATGAGGGGCTTGCGCGTGACATGACGGACACCGACGCATCAGCGGCCGGCCTGACGCCTGCCACGGCGACGGAGCCCGCGGCTGACCCGAGTGTTCCGGCCATCGGGCTGGATGGGGTGGTCAAGGAGTTCCACTCCCGCGGCGAGGTGGTGACCGCGGTCGGCGGCATCGACCTGGCCATCCGCAAAGGGGAGTTCTTCTCCATGCTGGGCCCATCCGGGTGCGGCAAGACCACCACGATGCGGATGATCGCCGGGTTCGAGGAACCCACCCAGGGCACCGTCCGGCTGGACGGCCGGGACGTGACCGCCGCGCCGCCGAACAAGCGCGACGTGAACATGGTGTTCCAGTCCTACGCCCTGTTCCCGCACATGAGCGTGTTCGAGAACGTGGCGTTCGGGCTGCGCCGCAAGAGCGTGCCCAAGGACCGGATCAACCGGCAGGTCAACGAGATGCTGGAGATCGTCAACCTGGGCGGCCGGGAGCAGCGCCGGCCGCGGGAGCTGTCCGGTGGCCAGCAGCAGCGCGTCGCGCTGGCCCGGGCGCTGGTCAACCACCCCGCGGCGCTGCTGCTCGACGAGCCGCTGGGCGCGCTGGACCTCAAGCTCCGGCAGGCCATGCAGGTTGAGCTCAAGCGCATCCAGCGCGAGGTCGGCATCACGTTCGTCTACGTGACGCACGACCAGAACGAGGCGCTGACCATGTCGGATCGCATCGCGGTCATGAACGACGGGGTCATCGAGCAGCTCGGGCCGCCGCGGGACATCTACGAGCACCCGTCGACCCGGTTCGTGGCCGGGTTCATCGGCACCTCGAACCTGATCACCGGGACGCTGTCCCGGGTAACCGACGGCACCGGGGTGATCGAGGTCGGCCCGGATGAGCGGGTCCTGGTCCCGGCGGCCTACGGCGGCCTGGCGGCTGGCCAGGACGTCGAGCTCACCGTGCGCCCGGAAAAGATCGACCTGGCCGCCGGGCCGGGCGCGCCCGGCAGTTGCGCGCTGCGCGGCAAAGTCACCGAAGTTGTCTACCTGGGCACCTCGACCAGCTTCTCGGTCCACACCAGCACCGGGGCCGACGTCGTGGTGTTCGAACAGAACTCGTCATCAGCGAGCAGCACCGTCAGCCGGGGCGACGACGTCTGGCTGACCTGGGACCCCCAGCACTCATACCCGATCGGCTAGCCCGGCCTGGGCCGGACGGCGCTGACCGGCGCCGGCCGGTTCCCGGCGGGCCGGCGCAGTGGAGGACAACATGGACAACGAGCAGGGCATCGACCCTTCTGGCCTGGACCCATCGATTTGGCGCGGGCTGACCCAGCGCCGGCTGTCCCAGCGCTCCATGACCCGGCGCGAGGTGCTCCGCTCGGCCGGGGCGGGCGCGGGCGCCCTCGGCATCGGCGCGTTCCTGGCCGCCTGCGGGGTCAAGGGCGCCAGCACGGTCAGCAGCGGATCCAGCCCAGCCGGCGGGGTGGGCACGGCCTCCTGGTGGGCCAAGCAGAAGCTGCACCACACGGTCAACTTCGCCAACTGGCCGTACTACATCGACGTGCTCAACGGCAAGCACCTGTCCCTCGAGTACTTCACCCAGCAGACCGGCATCCAGGTCAACTACACCGAGCCGATCAGCGACAACCTGCCGTTCTACGCGAAGATCAGGCCCTCGCTGCAGGCCAAGCAGCCCACCGGCTACGACGTCATCGTGATGACCAACAGCAGCCCGCCGCTCGGTTACCTGATCGACTTCGGCTGGCTGGTCCCGCTGGACCGCAGCATGATGACCAACTTCAACAAGTACGCCGGGCCGCTGATCAAGAACCCGTCCTGGGACCCGGGCAACAAGCACAGCATGGCCTGGCAGTCCGGCTGGACCGCGATCGGGTACAACTCCTCGATCATCAAGGACCCGGGCACCAGTGTGGAGATCCTGTTCGACTCCAAGTACTCGGGCAAGATCGGCATGATGTCCGACCCGCAGGAGCTGGGCAGCGTGGGCCTGCTGGCCATCGGCGTGGAGCCGGCCACCTCGACCGAGTCGGAGTGGGCCAAGGCGGCCAAGAAGCTGCAGACGCAGAAGAGCGACGGGCTGGTCCGCGCCTACTACGACCAGAGCTACATCGACCACCTGAAGAACGGCGACATCGTGGTCTCCCAGGCCTGGTCCGGAGACATCTTCCAGGCCGACCTGAACAGCAAGTACCGGGACCTGAAGCTGCTCATCCCGGACGAGGGCGGCATGTTCTGGACGGACAACATGTGCATCCCGATGTACGCCCAGAACCCCAAGGACGCCATGACGCTGATGGACTTCTTCTACAACCCGCAGGTCCAGGCCGTGGTCGAGTACTACAACGACTACGTCTGCCCGGTGCCCGCGGCCAAGGAAGTCCTGCTCAACCCGACCGGCTGGGCCAAGACCGCGCTGGCCCAGATGAAGCCGGAGATCGGCCTGCCCACGTCGACCACGGCCAACGCGCCGACCGTGTTCCCGACCCCGGAGTACATCAAGAACTCGCGGAACTACTACCAGTACAAGAGCCAGGAAGAGCTGACCGCGTGGAACAACCTGTTCTTGCCGATCACCCAGGGCTCGTAACCGAGCGCCGCCGCCGGACCCGGCCCGGCAAGTTCCTCGCGCCCTACCTGCTGGCGCTGCCCGCCGGGCTGTGGCTGCTGATCCTGTTCCTGGTGCCGCTGGTCGTGATGCTGTCGCTGTCCCTGCAGACGTGCAACACGGCCACCGGCGCCTGCGTGATGACCTGGCACTGGGCCGAGTTCGGCCAGCAGCTCAGCCTGTACCACAGCCAGTTCGTGACGAGCTTCTACTTCGCCGGCGCGGCCACCGTCATCGACCTGATCGTGTCGTTCCCGATCGCCTACTGGATCGCGTTCCACGGCGGGTCGAAGAAGAACTTCTTCCTGCTCATGCTGCTGGTGCCGTTCTTCGTGTCGTTCGTCATCCGCACCGTGGTGTGGGAGTTCATCCTGTCCGACCAGGGCATCATCCTGGGCAGCCTGAAGAACGCGCACCTGCTGCCGCAGAACTTCCACGTGCTGGCCACCGGGTACGCGGTGGTGGCCGGGCTGGCCTACAACTACCTCCCGTTCACCGCGCTGCCGCTGTACGTGGCCATCGAGCGGATCGACAAGCGGGTGCTGGACGCCGCCTACGACCTGTACGCGAGCCGGCGGCAGGCGTTCCTCAAGGTGATCCTGCCGCTCACCGTGCCCGGGCTGTTCGCCGCGTTCCTGCTCACCTTCATCCCGGCCCTGGGCGACTACGTCAACCAGCAGATCCTCGGCGGCACCAGCAACACGATGATCGGCACCGTTATCCAGAACGCGTTCCTGGTCAACCTGGACTACGCGGGCGGGTCGGCGCTGTCCGCCATTCTGATGGCCATCGCGCTGGTCGGCATCTTCGCCTACGCCCGGCTGCTCGGCTCCCGCACGATTGAGGAGTACCTGTGACCGCGGCGGTGGGCACGACCGCGACGGCGGCCCGGGAGACCACGGGCCAGCACGGGCGGCCGCGGCGCCGCCGCCGGTGGACCCGGTACATCCTGCCCGCCTACTCCTGGCTGGTCATCGCGTACCTGGTCTTCCCGATCCTCGTGATGGTGCTGTACAGCTTCAACAAGGTCACCACCGGGCTGCCGCAGATCAGCTTCGCCTGGAACGGCTTCACCACCCAGTGGTACCAGCAGTGGAACGCGATCCCGCAGCTGACCTCGTCGTTCTGGCTGTCCATCCGGCTCGCCCTGGCCAGCACGCTGCTGGCCACGACCGTGGGCACGCTGCTGGCGCTGGCGCTGGTCCGCTACCGGCCGCCGCGGTTCCGCGGCAAGGGCTTCATCGAGCAGGTCATGTTCCTCAACATCGCGGCCCCGGAGATCGTGCTGGGCGCGTCGCTGCTTGGCCTGTTCGTCACGCTGAACATAGCCCGCGGCTTCGTCACCCTGCTGCTGGCGCACGTGGCGTTCAGCATCGCGTACGTCGCGATCACGGTGCGGGCCCGGATGGCCGGCTTCGACCGGTCGCTGGAGGAGGCCGCGCAGGACCTGGGGGCCAACGCCTGGGTCACCTTCCGGAAGATCACCCTGCCGCTGATCTTCCCGGGCATCCTGGCCGGTGCGCTGATGGCCTTCGCGCTGTCCATCGACGACTTCGTTACGTCCAACTTCGTCAGCGGGGCCGCGGTGCCGTTCCCGGTGTGGGTGTACGGCGCCACCCGGATCGGCATCCCGCCACAGGTCTTCGTGTTCGGCAGCGCCATCTTCGCTGTCGGAATCCTGTGCGCGCTGGGCAGCATCGTGGTAGGCAGGCGGCAGGCCTAAACGGCCTAGTAGGCGGGCGGCCCGGGGAGGGACGTATGCAGCAGCCGCGACGTCGAGATGTGCTGACCCTGGGCGGGCTGGCCGCCGCCGGGCTGGCCCTGGCGGGCTGTGGCGGCGGCGCGCCGCTGCCCACCGCGGTGCAGCCGCGCAGCCCGGTGAAGGCGTACTGGGCCCGGCAGCGGCGGCACGGCTCGGTGAACTTCGCCAACTGGCCGCTGTACATCGACACCGGGCACAAGACGCTGCAGGAGTTCACCGCGGCCACCGGGATCACGGTCAACTACTCCGAGGTCATCGAGGAAGTCAGCGATTGGGTCGGCAAGATCAGCCCGATTCTCCGGTCCGGCCAGTCCATCGGCTACGACATGATGGTGGTGACCAACGGGTTCTGGTTCTCCGAACTGGTCAGCATGGGCGAACTGGTCCCGCTCGACCAGAGCATGCTGGTCAACTTCTACAAGTACGCGGCGCCCCGGTTCCAGCACCGCTCGTTCGATCCGGGGAACACCTACAGCATCCCATGGGCCTCCGGCACCACCGGCATCGCATGGAACCCCAAGTTCATCCAGGAGCCGGTGACCAGCATCAACGCGCTGTGGAACCCGGCCTGGAAGGGCCGGATCGGGATGATTTCCGACAGCCAGGACGTCGGCAACTTCGGCCTGCTCAAGCTGGGCATCAATCCGGAGACGTCCACCCCGGCCGACTGGCAGGCCGCGGCCAAGGTGCTCACCCAGCAGAAGCACTCCGGCCTGGTCCGCGGCTACTACGGGCAGTCCTATATCGACGAGCTGGTGGCCGGGAACACCTGGGTCTCGATGGCCTGGTCCGGCGACATCTTCCAGCAGAACCTGTCCTCCGGCTCCCAGCTCAAGTTCGTTATCCCGGACGAGGGCGGCACGCTGTGGACCGACAACATGATGATCCCCAAGTACGCGCAGAACCCGATGGACGCGATGCTGCTGATGGACTGGTACTACCGGCCGGAGATCGCGGCCCAGCTGACCGAGTCGATCAACTACATCAGCGCGGTGCCGGGCGCCCAGCCGATCATCGCCGGGGCCGCGGCCAAGGCCAGCGGCGGCAGCAGGGCGCTGCTGCACGAGGTGGCCACCAGCGAGCTGGTCTGGCCGTCCGTCGCGGACTACAAGCGGCTGTACAACTACCCCGACGTGAGCGGCAAGGCGCAGGCCCAGTACGAGGAGCTCTTCAATCCAATCGTCGCCTGATTTGATGAACGCCAGTGCCTGGCCGGCCGCCGGCACCCGCCCGATGGCCTCGCTGGTGGCTGAGTCGCTGCGCGACGCGCGCCCGGTCAGCTACTGGCTGGATCAGCCGGACGCCCCGGTGCCGCGGCCCGCGCTGCGTGGCGCGGCCACCGCGGACCTGGCCGTGGTCGGCGGCGGGTTCACCGGTCTATGGACCGCGCTGCTGGCCAAGGAGCGCGACCCGGCGCGGGACGTGCTGCTGCTCGAGGGACGCCGGGTGGGCTGGGCGGCGTCCGGCCGGAACGGCGGCTTCTGCTCGGCCAGCCTCACCCACGGGCTGGCCAACGGCCTGGACCGGTTCGGCGCCGAGATGCCGGCACTGGACCGGCTCGGCCGGCAGAACCTGGCCGAGATCGGCGATGCCGTCGCCCGGTACTCGATCGACTGCGGGTTCGAGCGGACCGGCGAGCTGATGGTGGCCACCGCGGACTGGCAGCTGCCCGGCCTGGCTTCGGCGGCCGCGGCCGCCCGTGACCTGGGCGGCGACCCGGTGCTGCTGGACGCGGCCGGGGTGCGGGCCGAGATCGATTCGCCCACGTACCTGGGCGGGCTGTGGGACCGGGACGGCTGCGCCATGCTGGACCCGGCCCGGCTGGCCTGGGGACTGCGCCAGGCCTGCCTGGACGCCGGGGTGCGGATCCACGAGCACTCGCCGGTCACCCGGATCAGCCGGGCGGACGGCGGGCTGCGGCTGGACACCCGGCAGGGCAGCGTGCGGGCGGCCCAGGCGGTGCTGGGCACCGGCGCGTTCCCGCCGTCGCTGCTCCGCCGGCTGAAGCTGTGGCTGGTGCCGGTGTACGACTACGCGCTGATGACCGAGCCGCTGTCGGCCGGGCAGCTGGCCAGCATCGGCTGGCGGCACCGGCAGGGCGCGGCGGACTTCAGCAACCAGTTTCACTACTACCGGCTCACCGCGGACAACCGGATCCTGTGGGGCGGCTACGACGCGGTCTACTACAACGGCGGCTTGATCACCGCCGCCCAGGACCAGCGGGCCGCCACCTTCACGGTGCTGGCCAGCAATTTCTTCGAGACGTTCCCGCAGCTGGCCGGGCTGCGGTTCAGCCACGCCTGGGGTGGTGTCATTGACACCTGTGCCCGGTTCTGCGCGTTCTACGGCACCGCGCACGGCGGGCGGCTGGTCTACGCGGCCGGCTACACCGGGCTCGGCGTGGGTGCCTCCCGGTTCGCCGGCAACGTCATGCTCGACCTGCTCGGCGGCGAGCCGACCGAGCGGACCGAACTGGACATGGTGCGCAGCAAACCGGTGCCGTTCCCGCCCGAGCCGGCCCGCTCGGCGGTGATCCAGCTCACCCGGGCCTCGCTGGCCCGGGCGGACCGCAACCAGGGCCGCCGTGACCTGTGGCTACGCACCCTGGACCGGCTGGGGCTGGGCTTTGATTCCTGACTCCGCCCGGACGCTGCCGTCTGCATCATTCGTACTGACGGGTAATGTTTTCGTTATTCACCAGGATCGGTACTAGTCAGCAGATAATCGGACTAGCGGGAGGGGGCGGCGATGACAGACGGTTGGCTCGGCGCGCCGCTGCCGGCGGCCCAGGACGAGCCGGTGGACTTCGACACCAGCGTCGCGCACATAGCCAGGGTCTATGACTACTGGCTGGGCGGCAAAGACAACTTCGCCGCCGACCGGGAGGCCGGCGACGAGGCCCTGCAGGCCTACCCGGACCTGGTCTCCTCGGTCCGGGCCAACCGGGCGTTCCTGGCCCGCGGCGTGCGCTACCTGGCCGAGGCCGGGGTCCGGCAGTTCCTGGACATCGGCACCGGCATCCCCAGCGCCAACAACACCCACGAGGTGGCCCAGCGGGTGGCCCCGGGCAGCCGCGTGGTTTATGTGGACAACGATCCGATCGTGCTGTCGCACGCCCGCGCCCTGCTGGTCGGCGACCCGGCCGGGGCGACCGACTTCCTCGACGCCGACCTGCGGGACACCGCCAAGATCCTGGAACACGCGGCCGGGGTGCTCGACTTCTCCCGGCCGGTCGCGGTCATGCTGGTCGCCGTGCTGCACCTGATCGGCCCGGACGATGACCCGTACGGCATCGTCCAGCAGTTCATGGCCGAGATGCCGCCGGGCAGCTACCTGCTGCTGTCGCATGTGGCCTCGGACATCGAGCCGGAGAAGATGGCCGAGATGGGCAAGCGGCTGAACCGGCTGCTGGCCCAGCGGGGCTGGTACCGGAGCCAGCCCGAGGTGGCCGGCTTCTTCGCCGGGCTGGAACTGGTCCCGCCCGGCATCGTCGCGGTGCAGCAGTGGCGGCCGGACTCCGAGATGGAAGCCGCCCGCCGGTCCGCCATGTGGGGCGGCGTCGCCCAGAAGACCAGCTAGCGCCCCAGCAACTGCTCCGCCTGGGCGCGGTTGTTGAAGCCAACGATCTGGACCTGGCCGGCGGTCATCGGCGCCTCTACCGTGGGGCTCGAGATGACCCGCCCGCCGACGATGATCGCGAGCTGGCAACGCGGGATGGGCTGGTCGAGCAGCTTCCCGGTCAGCGCCGCAAACCGGCTGGCGTCGGCCGTAGTGAAGCGGATGTTGAGCACGTACTGGCCGCCGCTGGCCTGGATGACCTGCGCTGACCGCAGCGCGGTGACCGTCATCCCCTGGTGGGTGAACTGGTAGCAGGCAGTCCCGGACCCATTCGGGTTGGCATTCGAATTGTCAGACGGCCCCGGCAGGCCGGGGGAGCCCGGCCGGCAGGAATGGCCGCTGATGCCGGCCACCTGACGGAACTGGATCGGCGTGCGCAGGCTGACCGGCAACGTCGGTCCGGTGAGCACGCTCGGCGACTGGCCCGGGCTGCCCGCCAGGGCCAGCGGCAGCGCGATCGCCGCGGCGATCGCGCCGGCTCCCGCGGTACCCGCGGCGGCCAGTCCGCCCCACCGCCGCCGACGGCCGGCCTGCCAGGCCGCGTCGGCCATTGGCCGGGGCGCCGGGGCCCCGGCCGCGATATCCCGCAGCGTGTCCGCGATGAGCTGCTCAGACGAGTTCATCGGCGCACCTCCGTGTCGCTCAGGTCCAGCGCCGGCCAGGCCGATTTCAGCTGGGCGATCGCCTTATGCGTCTGGCTGCGCACGGTGCCGACCGAGCAGCCCAGAATGCTGGCCACCTGGGCCTCCGGCAGGTCTTCCAGGTAGCGCAGCACCAGCACGGCGCGCTTGCGCGGCGGCAGGGCGAGCAGTGCGTCCTTCAGGGCCATCCGGTCCCCGACCGTGTCTGCCTGGTCCACATCGGGTAGCTCGGGCACCTGGGCCATCGAGGTCTCTGGCCGCCGGGCCCGCCAGCGCCACTGGCTGACCTGCTCCCGGTACATGATCCGGCGTACGTACGCCTCGGGTGAGCTGTGGATCCGGCCCCAGTGCGCGGCTGCCTTGATCAGCGCGTTCTGCAGCAGATCCTCGGCCGCGTGCCGGTCCGCGGTCAGCACGTAGGCCAGCCGGAGCAGCTCGGCCGACCGCGCCGTGACGAACTCAGTGAAGTCCTGCCGGACACGCTCATCCACCGGCGCCTCCCGTCCTCACTCCATAGACGCCGGACGGCCCCGGCTGCTATGCCGCCGTCACGGTCCGGACTGGGAGGATCAACGGTTGGCGGGGCGGGGGGAGTGCCCGGCCACGGCGGTGAACGCGATGGTCTGCGTCCACCACGACGGGTCCTGGCACTGGTCCAGGAACGCGTCGATCAGCCGGCCGTCCAGCCGGCCGGACGCCAGCAGCCGGTCGCGCAGCTCGATGACGGTTTCCCGCCAGTACTCGGCCCACGGCGAGCCACCGCGGTACACCGCCGTCTCGGCGGTGGCGGTGATGCCGTCCAGGCCCAGGCCGGCCAGCATGCCGGGCAGCTTGCGTCCGATGAAGTAGTCGATGCCCTGCTCCCGGGGCCAGGCCAGCCAGCCCGCCCAGAACGCCCGGATGTCCGCGGGCTCGGCCACGCTGACCGGCAGGAAGTCCGGCTCGTTGAGCAGGAGCGCCCCGCCCGGCCTGGCGCTGGCCACCAGGTTGGCCAGCGCGGCCGCCGCGTCGCCGACATGGTGCAGCACGGCCCGCGCGGTGACCAGATCGAAGCCGCCCGGCTGGACCGGCCCGGCCAGGATGTCACCCTGCCGGTACGCCAGGCCGGGGGCGTCCGCGCCGGCCAGCGACAGGTCGAGATCCACGGCCAGCGCCTGCCCGCCCGGCGCCACCTGCCCGGCCAGCCAGGCCGACATGGACCCGTTGCCGCAGCCCACTTCCAGCGTCCGCACGCCCGGCCCGGCCACGCCCAGCCGCTCGATGTGCCGCCGGTGCATCGGGTCGAGCAGCCGCGACATCAGCGCCAGCCGCTGCCGCTCGCCCCGCTGATGATGATCAAGCACATACTCTTCCGCCACGCCGCCCCCGGTGCCCTCGCCGTCCCCCTGCCCGGCCCGCTCGCGCGTCACGCACTTTCACGCGAGTCGTACGCTAGATGTCCGTTTCATCCCGTTCTCGCCGCACCATTCGCGTGAAAAGAACCTGGTACCCCGGGCTGCTGGGTGGTTGACCCGGGATGTGGGAGTTCGTAGGGTTATCTCATATATGAGACGCGATATGCGAGTGTGACCGCCGAAGCCATGAGCACCGCGATGCCAGCCACGCCCGGGTCCCGGTTCCTGAACGGGGCGACCGGGGCCATCCCGTCCCGTACCGAGGCGGTGCTGGACGCGATCAAGCACGCGATCCTGGCGGGTGAGCTCAAGCCCGGGCGGAGCCTGGTGGAGACCGAACTGGCGCAGCTGCTCGGGGTATCCAAGACCCCGGTGCGCGAGGCGCTGAAGACGCTGGCCGGCGCGGGCCTGGTCACGATGAGCCCGTACCGCGGCGCGACGGTCCGGGAAATCGACCTGGCCGCCGCCGCGGCCATCTACGACCTGCGGCTGCTGGTCGAGCCGGAGGCGGTGGGCCGGGCGGTGCGCGCCGCGGCGCCGGGCGGGCAGCTCTGGGCTCAGGCCGGCGCCGCCCTGGACGCCTCGGCGGCGGCCCAGGATCAGGCCCAGCGCAGCCTGGCCAACCGCGACTTCCACCGCGCGCTGTACCTGGGCTGCGGTAATAGCCTGATCGTGAAGGTGCTGGACGACCTGCGCGACCAGACCGCGCTGGTGTCGGCGATGTCCTGGCAGCAGGCCCCATCCTGGGAACAGGAGGCGGCCCAGCACCGGGCCATCCTGGCCGCCGCCCAGGCTGGCGACGCGGAGCTGGCCGCCGGGCTGCTCCGCCAGCACATCTCCGGATTCGCCGCCCGGCACTTCGGGCCGGCCAAACCGACCGCCGCTAACACCAGCAGCACCGAACGGAGCACCGATGCAACTTGATCCCGCGACCGCCGACGAGTTCCGTGGCATCCTCGCGACCGTCGCCGCGATCCCGGTCACCCCGTTCGGCCCCGACGGCGTGCCCGACTGGGACTGCCACGCCAGGCTGATCGGCCGGCTGGTGGACGCCGACGTCACGCTGGTCACCCCGAACGGCAACACCGGCGAGTTCTACACGCTGTCCGAGGCGGAAACCGAGACCGCGGTCGAGTCGGCCATCCGCGCGGCCGGCGGCCGGGCCGAGGTGCTGGCCGGGGTGGGCCACGACGTGACCACCGCGACCAAGGCGGCGGCCCACGCCCGCGCGGCCGGCGCCCGGATGATCATGGTGCACCAGCCGGTCAGCCCGTATCTGTCCGCCGACGGCTGGGTGGACTACCACGTGGCCATCGCCGAGGCCGTGCCGGACATGGGCGTGGTGCTGTACATCCGCGAGCCGCGGATCACCGGCGCACACATCCGGCGGCTCGGCGAACTGTGCCCGAACGTCGTCGGCGTCAAGTACGGGGTGCGCGACCAGGTGCAGTTCGCGGCGGTGGCCCGGGACGCCGGCCTGGACCGGTTCACCTGGCTGGCCGGGCTGGCCGAGCTGACCGCGCCGGGCTGCTGGACCTACGGCGCCCGCGGCTTCACCTCCGGCCTGGTCAACGTGGCGCCCAAGCTGTCCGTGGGCATGCTGTACACGCTGCGCGGCGGTGACTGGGACGGGGCGATGAAGATCTGGGAGGCGTGCCGCGCGTTCGAGGACCTGCGCGCCGCCGACGCCTCGGCGGACAACGTCAGCGTGGTCAAGGAGGCACTGGCCCAGCTCGGCCTGGCCCGGCGCGACGTGCGGCCACCCAGCCGCCTGCTGCCTGACCCGATCCGCGACGAGATCGGCAAGATCCTCGCCTCGTGGGGCCTGACATGACCCGGCGTACCCCGGAGCAGCTGCGCAGCTACGGCTGGTTCGGCGGGGACGGGATGCGCGCGTTCAGCCACGGCACCCGGATGCGCCAGCTTGGCGCCGATCCCGAGGATTACCAGGGCAAGCCGATCATCGCGATCGTGAACACCTGGTCCGAGCTGAACCCGTGCCACATGCACCTGCGGGAACGGGCCGAGCAGGTCAAGCGGGGCATCCTGGAGGCCGGCGGCTTCCCGGCCGAGTTCGGCGTGGCGTCGCTGTCCGAGACGTTCCAGAAGCCGACCCCGATGCTGTACCGCAATCTGCTGGCCATGGACACCGAGGAGCTGCTCCGCTCCTACCCGGCCGACGGTGCGGTGCTGATGGGCGGCTGCGACAAGACCACCCCGGCGCTGCTGATGGGCGCGGCCAGCGCGGGCATCCCGGCCATCTACCTGCCGGCCGGGCCGATGCTGCGCGGCAACTACCGCGGCCAGCCGCTGGGCAGCGGCACCGACCTGTGGAAGTACTGGGACGACAAGCGGGCCGGGCTGATCGGCGACTGCGAAATGGCCGACCTGGCCGGCGGCATCGCCCGCTCACCCGGGCACTGCATGACGATGGGCACCGCGTCCACCATGACCTCGGCCGCCGAGGCACTCGGGCATGACGCTGCCCGGCGCCGCGTCCATCCCGGCCGCCGACTCGGCGCACTACCGGATGGCCACCGCGACCGGCCGCCGGATCGTGGATATGGCCTGGGAGAACCTGACCCCGGACCAGATCCTGACCGCGGAGGCGTTCGAGGACGCGGTGGCCACGGTGCTGGCCCTCGGCGGCTCCACCAACGCGGTCATCCACCTGATCGCGATGGCCGGCCGGTGCGGCGTGCCGCTGTCCCTGGATGACTTCGATGAGATCGCCCGCCGGGTTCCGGTGCTGGCCAACATCCGGCCGGGCGGGAAGTACCTGATGGAGGACTTCTACTACGCGGGCGGCCTGCGCGCGTTGCTGGCTGAGCTGGCTAAGGTCCCCGGCGCGCTGCACACCGACAGGATGACGGTGACCGGCCGTTCCCTGGCTGACGGCATAGCGGGGGCGGAGGTCTACAACGAGGACGTTATCCGTAACGCCAGTACCGCGCTGGCGCCGGAAGCAGGCCTCGCGGTGCTCCGGGGCAACCTCGCTCCCGACGGAGCGGTCATCAAGCACATCGCGGCCGACCCGGCGCTGCTCAAGCACACCGGCCCGGCCGTCGTGTTCGACAACTACCGGGAGATGCAGCGGCAGATCAACGACCCGGAGCTGGGCATCACCGCCGACTCGGTGCTGGTGCTGCGCAACGCCGGCCCGCTGGGCGGCCCGGGCATGCCGGAGTACGGCATGCTGCCAATCCCGGACTACCTGCTGACCGCCGGGGTGCGGGACATGGTGCGGATCTCCGACGCCCGGATGAGCGGCACCAGTTACGGCGCGTGCGTGCTGCACGTGGCGCCCGAGTCCTTCGTGGGCGGGCCGCTGGCCCTGGTCCGCACCGGCGACCTGATCACCCTGGACGTGGCCGAGCGGACGCTGCGGCTCGAAGTGAGCGACGCGGAACTGCACCAGCGCCGCGCCGCCTGGCGGCCGCCGCCGCCCCGGTATGAGCGTGGTTACGGCGCGCTGTACAGCGAGCACGTGACCCAGGCGGACAAGGGATGTGATTTCGGGTTCCTGGCCCGGGCCGGCCGGAATCCGGAGCCCGACCCCCGCTGATCACCTCCGGCCCAGTGTTGGCCCGGGGGGACAACCCCCGGAGCCCCCCGCCCCCCAAGGAGGTAGTTCAATGCCGAACGAGATCAACCGCCGCGCCCTGCTCCGCGCCTCCGCGTTGGCCGGGGCAGGCGCCTTAACCAGCCCGCTGTGGGCCGGCGCGGCAAATGTTAGCGCTGCCACCAGCCGGCCAAGCCACCCGTCCGGGCCGTGGTCCGCGTTCGACCGGGCCGCCGACCGCATCGTGGCCTCGGTACGCCGCCCGCACTTCCCGCCGCGGTACTTCCCGATCACCCGGTTCGGCGCGGTCGGCGACGGCACCACCGACTGCACGGCCGCGTTCGCGGCCGCCATCGCGGCCTGCAACCGGGCCGGCGGCGGGCACGTGGTCGTCCCGTCCGGGCAGTTCTTCACCGGCGCCATCCACCTGCGCAGCAACGTCAACCTGCACCTGCCGAACACCGACTCGGTCATCCTGTTCAGCCAGGACCCGAACGCCTACCTGCCGGTGGTGTTCACCCGGTGGCAGGGCATCGAGCTGATGAACTACTCGCCGCCGGTCTACTGCTACGGCCAGCGGAACGTCGCGATCACCGGCCAGGGCACGCTGAACGGCCAGGCCGACGACAACCACTGGTGGAACTGGAAGAACCTGGAGACCGCCGACTTCGACCTGCTCGAGCAGATGGCCGACGACAACGTCCCGGTCAGCCAGCGGGTGTTCGGCGCCGGGCACTTCCTGCCGCCGCAGATGATCCAGCCGTTCCTCACCGACACGGTGCTGCTCCAGGGCGTCACGTTCATCAACTCGCCGTTCTGGCACCTGAACCCGAACCTGTGCAACAACGTCACGGTCGAGGGAGTGAGCATCAACTCGTCGGGCCCGAACACCGACGGGTGTGACCCGGAATCCTGCAATGGCGTGGTCATCGACTCAGTCACGTTCAACACCGGCGACGACTGCATCGCGATCAAGTCCGGCCGGGACGCCGACGGCCGCCGGGTCAACGTGCCCAGCCAGAACGTGGTCATCCAGAACAGCAACTTCGCCAACGGGCACGGCGGCATCACCATCGGCAGCGAAATGACCGGCGGGGTGAAGAACGTCTACGCCCGGGACCTCACCATGAACAGCGCCAACCTGCAGGCCGGGCACCGGATCAAGACCAACACGCTGCGCGGCGGGTACGCGCTGAACAGCAACGTTTACCGGATCACCACCGGCACGGTGGGCGGCCCGCTGCTGCTCATCCAGGGCAACTACGACGCGCAGACCGGGGACTTCCCGCCGGACATCGACAACATCACGCTGGCCGGCTGGACGGTGGACGACTGCGAGGGCGTCTGGTCGATCGTCGGCGCGTCGGCCACCGACCCGGTCGGCACGGTCACCCTGGACGACCTGACCATCACCACCTCGACGGTGGCCAACTCGGCCCAGTACATCGCCAACCTGGTCGTCGAGAACGTGACCGTCGGCGGCAGCCCGGTGACCTCATGAGGCGCGTTGTCGCGCTGGGCGTAGCCGCCTTACTGGCCCTCCTCGCGGCGCCGGGCACAGCCTGGGCCGGCGCCGCGAGGAGGCACCACCTGCTGGTGGTGAGCCAGGATGGCCGGCCTGGCACGTTCGGCTCGGTGCAGGCGGCGCTGGACGCGGTGCAGCCGGGCAGCGGGCCGGCGACGATCCTGATCGAGCCGGGCACCTACTGGGGCCAGATCTACGTGCCGGCCTCGGAACCGGGCATCACGCTGCGCGGCGCGACCGGCAACCCGCGCGATGTCGTCCTGGTCGATGACATCGCGCACGGCACAGTCGCGCCCAACGGCAACCAGTACGGCACCGATTGCAGCGCCACTCTGTCGGTGGCCGGCAACGGTTTCGCCGCCTACGGCGTCACCGTGCAGAACTCCTTCGACCCGGCGGCCAACCCGCAGATCACCTCGCCGCAGGCGGTGGCGGTCAAGACGGTTGCCGACCGGGTGGTGTTCGCCCGGGACCGGCTGCTCGGCATCCAGGACACGGTGTTCGCCAGCTCGTACGCGGACCCGTTCACCCCGGCCGAGTGCTCCGCCCCGGGCGGCCCGCCGGCCACCTCACCGCCGGGCAGCACCACGCCGCCACCCGCCCGGCAGCTCTACCTCGACGACTACATCTCCGGCCAGGTGGACTTCCTGTGCGGGTCGGGTACGGCCGTGTTCGACCACGACACCATCGACATCCTGGGCCACCCGGGGGGCACGGTCAGTGCCCCGGACACCGGGCTGGAGCAGCCGTACGGCTACCTGATCACCAACAGCCGCATCATCAACAGCCCGGGCAACCTGACCGCGGCCAGCTACTACCTGGGCCGGCCGTGGCAGCACACCGGGGTGACCAGCCCGGTGGGCCAGATCACCATCCGGGACACGTACCTGCCCGCGGCCATCAACCCGGAGCAGTGGCAGAACTGGACCAGCCCGCCGTTCCCGTGGCAGGACGCCCGGTTCTACGAGTACCAGAACACCGGGCCGGGCTCGGCGGTGAACGCCTCCGTACCCCAGCTCTCGGCAGCCCAGGCCGCGCAGTACACGGTGGCCAGCTACCTGGGCGGGTGGTGGCCCAAGTAGGGTCATTTGCCGTGGCGATCATTCTCATCACCGGCGGCGCCGGCCGGATCGGGACCATGCTGCGCACGCGGCTGGCCCGGCCCGGCCGGACGCTGCGCCTGCTGGACGTCGCCCCGCCCGCGGGCGGCCCGGCCGGCCCGGACGAACAGACCGTGCGGGCCTCGGTCACCGACATGGCCGCGATGACCGAGGCCAGCACCGGCGCGGACGCGGTCATCCACCTGGGCGGGGTGTCCGGCGAAGCGCCGTGGGAGCGCGTCCTGGAGACCAACATCCAGGGCACCTACACGGTGTTCGAGGCGGCCCGCCGGGCCGGCGTGCCCCGGGTCATCTTCGCCTCGTCCAACCACGCGGTCGGGTTCACCCCGCGGTCCGCGTTCCCGGTCCCGGACTACGCGTTCCCGGCCCCGGACACCTACTACGGGGTGTCCAAGGTGGCGGGCGAAGGACTGGCCGCCCAGTATCACTACCGGTACCGCATGGACACGATCTGCCTGCGCATCCTGTCCTGCTTCGAGCGGCCGCGCAACGTCCGCATGCTGTCCACCTGGCTGTCCCCGGACGACGCCGGGCGGCTGTTCGAGGCGTGCCTGACCGCGCCCAGCCCCGGCTTCCGGGTCGCGTTCGGGGCGTCGGCCAATACCCGCGGCTGGGTGTCGCTGGCCGAGGCGCGGGCACTGGGGTATGAGCCGAAGGACGACGCCGAGGCGTACGCGGCCGAGATCATCGCCGAGCACGGCGAGCCCGACCCCGATGACCCGGTTCTTGCCTACCTGGGCGGGGAGTTCACCCTGCCGGAGTACGACGCGGACCGGCTGAGCTAGCCGGCCCAGAGAAGGACGGATAGCTGATGATCCAGGGATACAACCCGCGCACCGGCCAGCCCACCGGTGCGCCGGTGGCCGAGACCAGCGACGACGCGGTGGACGCGGCCGCCACGGCCGCCGCCGGGGCGGCCGCGGCCTGGTCCGCAGCCGGGCCGGAGGGCCGGGCCAAGGCGCTGGCCGCGGTGGCCGACGCGCTGGACAGCCAGGCCGACGAACTGGCCGCGCTGGCCGACACCGAGACCGCGCTGGGCACCGCCCGGCTGACCGGCGAGGTGGCCCGCACCACCGGCCAGCTGCGGATGTTCTGCGACGTGCTGGCCGACGGCGGCTACCTGGACCTGATCACCAGCCCGCCGGGATCCGGGGTGCCCGGGCTGCGGCACATGGTGCACCCGGTCGGCCCGGTCGCGGTGTTCGCCGCGTCCAACTTCCCGTTCGCGTTCTCGGTGGCGGGCGGGGACACCGCGTCCGCACTGGCGGCCGGCTGCCCGGTGGTGGTCAAGGCGCACGAGGGGCACCCGCATACCTCGGTGCTGACCGCGCAGATCGTCGCGGATGCGCTGGCCGCGGCGGGCGCGCCGCCGGGCACGTTCGCGGTGGTGTACGGCGTGCCGGCCGGGGTCCGGCTGCTCCAGCACCCGGCCATCGCGGCCGCCGGGTTCACCGGGTCGGTGCGCGGCGGGCTGGCCCTGGCCAAGATCTGCGCCGAGCGCCCGGTGCCGATCCCGTTCTTCGGCGAGCTCGGCTCGGTCAACCCGGTGGTCATCCTGCCCGGCGCGGCCGCGGACCGGCCCGCCGAGATCGCCACCGGGTACGCCGGGTCGCTGACCCTGGGCGCGGGCCAGTTCTGCACCAACCCGGGGCTGCTGTTCGTGCCGGACGACGAGGGGCTGCGCGTGGCCATCGCTGAAGCGGTCGGCGCGTCCGCGGGCGCGCCCATGCTGACCGGCAGAATCCACGAGTCATACCAGGCCGCCGTGGCCGACCTGGGGGCCAGCCCGGCGATCGCCCCGATCGCCAACGGACAGCCGGGGGAGGGGCCCTGGGGGGCCACCCCGCACGCGTTCGCCATCACGCTGGAGGAGTTCGCGGCCGGGCTGCCCGGCACGGCCGAGGAGCACTTCGGGCCGGCCGGGCTGGTCATCACGTACCAGTCAGCTGAGAACCTGCTCCCGGTGCTGGCCCGGCTGGGCGGCAACCTGGCCGGCGTGATCCACGGCGACCCGGACTCGGCCACCGACATGGCGGCCGCGGCCCAGGTCGCGGACGTGTTGACCCGCACCACCGGACGGGTGGTGTGGAACGGCTGGCCGACCGGGGTCGCGGTCACCTGGGCGCAGCAGCACGGCGGCCCATTCCCGGCCACCACCGCACCCGGGTTCACCTCGGTCGGCGCCACCGCGATCCGCCGCTGGCTGGTCCCGGTGACCTACCAGGACTTCCCCGCGCAGCTGCTGCCCGAGCCGCTGCGCCCTGTGTCTTAGGTGGGGGTCTCCTAGTGCGGGCCGGGGCGTACCTCTACCCGTGGGACGTGGACGGTGACCCGGCCGCCGCGGACCGGGTAGCCGGCCTGGGGCTGGCCGGGGTCAGCCTGGCCGCGGCGTATCACGCGGTGCGCGCGGCGACCCCGTTCCATCCCGGGCACCGCATCGTGACCCGGGACGCCGCCGTGTACTACCGGGCTGACCCGGACCGCTGGTCCGGCGCGGACCTGCGCCCCGCGGTGGCCGGGCCGGCCGGGTCGTTCGAGCGGGCCACCGGACAGTTGCGCGCGGCCGGCCTCGGCGTCACCGCCTGGGTGGTGCTCACGCACAACGCCACGCTGGCCGCCGCGGCGGACCCTGATTGCGCGGTGCGGAACGCGTTCGGCGACCGGTATCCGTGGGCGCTGTGCGCAGGGCTGGCCGCGGTCCGCGAGTACGCGGCGCGGCTGGCCGCCGAGGTGGCCGCGCTGGACGGGGTGGACGGCATCGAACTGGAGGCGTGCGGCTGGTACGGCTTCGAGCACGGCAGCGCGCACGACAAGACCGGCAGTGTAATGGGCCGGGCCGGGCCGGCCGGGGCTGGAGACTGGCTGCTCTCGCTGTGCTTCTGTGCGGGCTGCCAGGACGGCTACGCGGCGGCCGGGGCCGACCCGGGCAAGCTGGCCGCCCAGGTCCGGGCGGCCGCCGACGGCGGCCCCACGCTGCCCGCCGCTGTAACGGGCCTGCTGGACAGCACCCGGGCCGCGGCGGCCCAGCGGCTGCTCGGTGAGGTGACGGCCGCGGTCCGGACGGCCGCACCGGGCACGACCGTGCTGCTGCACACCGACCTGGATCCCCGGGCTACTGGCTCGAATCCCGGCTATGACCTCGCAGCGGCCTGCGGCCCGGGTGGCGTCGATGGCGTTGTGCTGGCGTGTGCGGAGCCGGATCGGGCGGTCAGCCTGGTGACCACGGCCACCGCCGCGCTACCTGCGGGAGCATCGGTCGTGGCCGTGCTGCAGGCGGTGGCCGGCCTGGGCGCCGACCCGGCCACGCTGCCCGCACAGGCGGCCGCGGTCCGCGCGGCCGGCGCCACCGAACTGCGCTTCTACCACGCCGGCCTGGCCGCGGCCAGTGACCTGGCCGCCATCCGCGCCGCGCTCGCTGACGGGTGACGCGGCGCGGATGGACGTGTCGTCGCCGTTTCAGCTCATTTCATCGGCCGGGCCGGGCACTAGCGCATTGACCTGCGCGGATGTGGGCCGACTGGCGGAGCGGACGGCGGCGCCTTGCCCGGTCTCAGGCGGGCCCGTAGCGTTCGGCGGGACAGCCCTCGGGAGCGGGGCGCGCCGGCCGGCCAGGCCGCAGCACACTGGCCGGCCCGTGGAGGCCGCTGTCGCCCCGTAGCCCGCCCGAGTGGCCCGCCCGAGAGGACTGTCCGGTGAAACACCCTCCCATCCGTCCCCGCCTGTTAGCCGCCGCTACTGTTGTTAGCGCTCTCATCGCGGCCGGGGTGACCTTGGCGCTGCCCGCCACCGCGGCCACCGGCGTGACCCTGGCCACCGGGGACAGCCGCGCGGTGGCCCAGCCGGCCGTGCCGGCCACCTGCACCACGCTGAGCGCCGCCCTGGCCACCAGCAACGAGCAGTTCAGCAGCAGCGCGGAGTCCTCGCCGCCGGACACCTCGCGGATCCAGTCCGCGCTGAACAGCTGCAGCGGCACCGGCGAGGCCGTGGTGCTGGCGCCGAGCGGCAGCGACAACGCCTTCCTGTCCGGCCCGCTGTCGCTGCCGGCCAGCGTGACGCTGCTCATCGACACGGGCGCGACGCTGTACGCGTCGCGCAACCCGGCCAACTACCAGGTGTCCGGCCAGGCCACCTGCGGCACCGTGGCGTCCAGCGGCAACGGCTGCAAGCCGTTCATCAACGTGACCGGGTCGAACGCCGCCATCATGGGCACGCAGAGCTCGAGTGGCAGCCAGGGCGCTGTCAACGGCCGCGGCGACCAGGACATCCTGGGCACCAGCGGAAGCTGGTGGACGCTGTCCAACACGGCGCAGACCGACGGCGGGGACCAGAACAACCCGCGGCTGATCGAGGCGCACGACGTGAACAACTTCACCGTGTACGACGTGGACCTGATCAACGCGCCGCTGTTCCACATCTACTTCGAGGGCGGCAGCGGGCTCACCGTGTGGGGGGTGCGGATCAAGACCCCGGCCACCGCGCGGAACACCGACGGCATCGACCCGGACAGCGCGACCAACGTCACCGTGAACGACTCCTACATCCAGGACGGTGACGACGGCATCGCGATCAAGACCAACTCCGGCGCCGCGTCCAACATCACCATCGAGAACAGCCACTTCTACGGCACGCACGGGATCTCCATCGGCAGCGAGACCCAGTACGGGGTGAGCAACGTGCTGGTCGAGAACAACACGGTCAGCGGGACCGACTCGTCCGGGAACGTGAGCAGCGACAACAACGGGCTGCGGATCAAGACCAGTTCCAGCGAGGGCGGCACGGTCAACGGGGTGACCTACGACAACAACTGCCTGACCGGGGTCAAGCACGCGCTGGAGTTCAACCCGTTCTACTCCTCGGGGAACGGGTCGACCACGCCGTACTCCGAGAACATCGTGGTGGGCGGGCTGAAGGCGGTCAGCTCCGCGTCCAGCGCCCAGTCCGTGCTGGAGGGCTACAACTCGTCGCACCTGCTCGGGCTGACCCTGGAGAACGTCAGCCTGGACGCCACCAGCACCAGTGCCGAGTACGCCAGCATCCGCAGCTACAACAGCAACATCACCGCGTCCGGCACGGACGTGACCGTCACCTCGTTCACCGGCAGCGGCAGCGTGCCGTCCTGCTCGTTCCCGAGCTACCCGGGTCTGTAGGGGGCGGACGATGAGCAGCAACGCATCGCCGGAGCCCCGTCGGCTGGGGCGGCGCCAGTTCCTCACTGGCGCCGCCGCCAGCGGCGTGGCCCTCGGGCTGGCCGGCGCCGCGGCGGACGTGGCGGCGGGCCGGGCCACCCCGGCCAGCGCGGCCACCGCGTTCGGCTACACCAGCAGCGGCGGTTACTACACGGTGAGCACCGGGGCCGGGCTGACGTTCACAATCAGCCAGTCGGACGGCGACATGGTCTCGCTCAACTACAACGGCACCGAACTGCAGGATCAGAGCTCGTTCTCGCAGGTGGAGTCCGGCCTGGGCGCCGGGGCCACGGTGACCGCGGCGCAGAGCGGGAACTACATCGTGATCACCGAGTCGGTGACCGACTGGTACGGCAGCGGCACGCTGATCCATTACCTGGTCGCGGTGAACGGCCAGAACAACATCTACATGGCCACCTACGTCAACTCGGCCGGGGCGGGCGAGCTGCGCTGGATCAGCCGGCTGAACGCCGGCGTGATCACCACGGTGTACACGCCGGCCGAGATCAACGGCGGGACCGCGATCGAGTCCACCGACATCTACTCGCTGGACGGGCAGACCCGGTCCAAGTACTACTCCAATCGGCAGGCGATGAGCCTGACCGTGCGCGGCATCACCGGCAGCGGCATCGGCGTGTACATGGCCTACGGCAACCGGGAGAGCAGCGCGGGCGGGCCGTTCTTCCGGGACATCGAGCAGCAGGGCACCACCGACAACCAGCTGTACAACTACCTGTGGTCGGCGCACAACCAGACCGAGGCGCAGCGGCTCAACGTGCTGTACGGGCCGTACGCGCTGATGGTCAGCGGGACCACCGCGCCCGCCGTGCCGGATATGACGTTCCTGGCCAGCCTCGGGCTGACCGGGCTGGTCCCGGCGGCCAGCCGCGGCTGGGTGGCCGGCGCCGCGTCCGGCGTAACGGCCGGTGCCGCGGTCACCGTGGGCTGGGCCAATTC
Source organism: uncultured Actinomycetes bacterium (assembly GCA_963814645.1). Taxonomy (GTDB): domain Bacteria; phylum Actinomycetota; class Actinomycetes; order Streptosporangiales; family Streptosporangiaceae; genus RYN-230. The sequence goes on from CAWFDX010000004.1 coordinate 1,091,643, forward strand.
GGCCGCGCAGTACTGGGCGACGCCGCAGGCCAACGGCGACTTCGCCAGCCCGCTGATGAAGCCGGGCAGCTACACCCAGACGCTGTACCAGGGCGAGCTGGCCGTGGCCACCAGGACCGTGACGGTCACCGCGGGGACCGAGACGACCGGGCAGAACATCGACTCGGCCTGGGTCACCCCGGCCTCGCCGGTGTTCCGGATCGGGACCTGGGACGGCGCCCCGAGCGGGTTCCTGAACTGGGCCAACCTGACCTGGATGCACCCGTCTGATGCCCGGATGGCGAGCTGGGGGCCGGTCACCTACACGGTCGGCAGCAGCTCGGCCGCGGACTTCCCGGCCTACCAGTTCAAGGACGTCAACAACCCGACCACGGTCAAGTTCACGCTGTCGTCCAGCCAGGTCGCGGCGCGCACCGTGCGGATCGGGATCACCGCCGCGTACGCCGGCGGCCGGCCGCAGATCACGGTGAACAGCTGGACGTCGGCGGCGCCGTCCCCGTCCAGCCAGCCGGACTCGCGCAGCCTGACCATCGGCACCTACCGGGGCAACAACACGCTGTACACCTACGCGGTGCCGGCCAGCGCGTTCGTGGCCGGCAGCAACACGATGACGCTCACCGTGATCAGCGGGTCCAGCGCGCTGAGCGACTGGCTCAGCCCAGCGGTCAGCTACGACTGCGTAGAGATGTACTGACGCCGCGACAACTCCCTCCTGGCCTGCCCCCGCCGCGGGCCAGGAGGGCCGCGGCGGCAGCAGGCTGCGCCGGCGAGCCCGTCCTGCGCGTGAATGAAGCATTCACGCGCACCCGACCGCGTGGATGAAGCATTCACGCGGTCAGGAATCGAGGGGAAGCCGCACGTTACGGTTCCGTGCCGTAGATGAGGGTGCCGTTGTCGTAGACGGTGATGTCCGGGTTGGCGGTGAAGCTGGTGTCGGCGGCGTTGAACGAGTAGTCGTTGGTCTGCGTCATCGTGGCGTAGCTGCTGGTGAAGATCTCGTTCTGGATGCCGCCGGTGCTCGCGCCGGGGGGCAGCGACCCGGCCCCGCTGCCGAAACTGAGCTGCAGGTAGTTATCGGCGCCGGTCACCGCCGGGCTGACCGCGGTGTATGTGCCGGTGATGTTGGCGCAGCCGGCCGGCGCGTACTCGCAGACGTAGTCGAGCGGGCCGCTGCCGTCCTCGGTGAACCAGTACCGGACGGTCAGGTCGGACAGTGGGATGGCTGACGTGCCGTTGTTCACCAGTTCGATCTGGTTGCTGATGGTCGAGGTGGTGGCCGCGGTGCTGGACGCCTCGTACTCGGCGGTCACCGACGGGGTGCCGCCGCTGCTGCTGGCCGAGCCGCAGCCCTCGTCCGCGGTCAGCGACGGCGTCTGCCCGTAGACCAGCGACCCGTTGATGTAGACCGGGATGTACGGATCCGGGGTGGACGTGTAGGTGCCCGCGGCCAGGCCGGTCATGAACGGGGACGCGGCCGAGTCCCAGTAGAACTTGTACTGCGGCCCGATCGCCGCGTTGATGCCGAACTCGAACGCCCGGGACGGCGGCAGCCCGATCTGGTCACTGCCCCAGTTGATCGTGACGTAGTAGACGCAGCTGTTCGCGTCGCCCCACTGCACCGGCGCGCTGACCGAGGTGGCGTTGCCGTCGATCTGGCCGGCCGCGTCGTAGTACACCGGGGTGGAAATGTCGCTGATGTCCTGGCCCTGCGCGTGCAGCGAGCTGATATCGAAGTACACCCGGGCGCTCATCCCGGACTGCAGGTGGGGCGGCTCGTCGGCCATGTTGTTGATGGTCACGGTCAGCTGGGTGCCCTGGTCGCTGTCCTGATTCAGGGTGGCCGTGGTGTAGTACGGGGCCGAGCAGGTCTGCTGGTACTCCTGGCAGTTCCCCTGCGGCTCCGACGGCGGGGTGAAGTCGGTCACCGGCTGGCTCTGCCCGTAGTACTGGTACAGCCCGGCCAGCGCGCCGACGAACGCCGCGTTGTAGTCCACCGCCACCTCGTTCAGCACGAAGTCGGTGGTCACGTCGTCCGGCTGGTCGGTCGAGCTGGGGCCGCCGACCAGCGCGCCCCACAGAATGTGGTTGTCGGTCAGCGGGTCGGTCTGGCTGTTGGCCAGCGAGCCCTGCGCGTCACCCTGGTGCGGGTGCGAGGCGGCGGTCGCGCTGCCGCCCACCTCCGAGCCGACATACGGCACGTTGGAGCCGAAGCCCACGATGTAGGACCAGTCGGCCGGGTTGTCGCCCATCAGGTAGTTCATCTGGCCCATGGCCCAGTTGGTGAACAGCACGCTGTCCGGGTCGGTGGGGAAGTTCTTCCGGTAGACCAGCGCTTCCAGCTGGGCCGCGGTGTTGTAGCGGGCCGAGCCCCAGCTCGTCAGGTAGGAGAAGCCGGCCGGGGTGGTGGCGATGAAGTTGGTGTCGCTGGCGTTGTCGTGCGGCACGTGCGACCAGTACTGCACCTGCCACTTGTTCACGTAGTGCACCAGCGACTGCACCACGGCGGGCACGTTCGCGTTGCCCTGGACGATCGGGTCGAGCAGCGAGAACACGCCGCCCCACCGGGTGTCCCAGTTCATCACCCAGGTGTTCTGCCAGGTGTCGGTGGTGCTGCGCACGATGTCGCCGAGGTAGCCGGTGTAGTCGCCGCTGGCGTTGGTGGCGACGATGTCGTTGATGTAGCTCCAGGTGCCGGTGGCCAGGTAAAGCCAGACCGCGGCCCAGGCTTCCTTGTCCTGGTAGCCGCTGGAGTTGTAGAAGCCACCCGAGTAGCCGATGCCGGGGTTGGCCACCGCGAACGAGTACAGCGCCTCGGCGTCCTTGAGGCACTCCGCGGAGTAGGACGCATCGCTGCTCGCGGTCAGGATCGCCTCGACGGCCAGCGCGGCGGCCGCGCTGGCCGCCTGGTCGGCGGGCGTCTGCGCGGTGGCCAGGTAGGCCGGGCGAGGGTACAGCGTGGAGCTCTCCAGCTCGGACGGCCCCCAGTAGTCGTGGTCCACCGAGCCCTCGCCGACCTGGTAGGCGAACGCCACCACCTGGCCGGACGAGTTCAGGAAGGTGGAGCGGAGGAAGTAGTCGCTGAACCACTTCATCTCGTCCATGGCGTGCGCCCAGGTGCCGGTGGCCTGGTAGGCCTGCGGGAACTCGTACATGCTCCAGCCAAGCACCGACGCGGCGTAGGTCTGCGGCAGGCCGAACTTGACCGTGTCCCCGGCGTCGTGGAAGCCGCCGGACAGGTCGAGGCAGCCGGTGTTATCGGGGTCGAGCACCTCCTGGTTGGCCGCGATGAACGATGCGGACAGGTTGGTGCCCACGTTGTCCGCCATCGGCTGCAGTGGCACGCAGCTGTCGCTGGGCGCGTCGTCGCCCCGCCAGGACAGCGGCTGGTCGCCGTCGGTCCGGGCCGGCCCGGACTTCTGCGCGTCGTAGAAGTACAGCGACTCCTGCAGCGCGAGCGGCAGGCTGTAGCCCGGGGTGCCGAGCAGCGACTGGGCCTGGGCCGGCGCCGCGGCTACCGCGCTGAGCAGCGCCGCGGCCAGGCCGCCCGCGGCGAGCAGCGCGGCCGGCCGCTGGGCTTGGGCAGCTAACCGGCTACCGGAATGACGGGTGGATGTCGGCGTCATGGCTGCGCTCCTGGGCGGGTGAGGGGCACCGCGCCCACACCGTAAGGCGGCCTCATCCACCCGGCCAGGCGGCGGCTGGCCACCGAGCCCAGCCAGGTACCGGTGACCTGCAATGGCGCGCCAAAAGCACGGAACGGCCAGGTGAAATTTCAGCTCGCGGCGGACGAATGGCATGGATCAGGCGCACCGGGCAAGTCGCTATCCGCTGACCCGGCGGACGCAGGCCCAGCTACTTTCGGACGACGAATGTCCCGCGACCGGGGATGGTCTGTACTAGCCCCTCATCGACGAGGATCTTGATTGCCCGGCGGATGGTGTTCGGGGCGAGTCCCGTCTCCTCCGTCAACTCCATGATCGACGGTAGCACCGCAGTAATCTCCCGCGAGGTGATCCGGGTTCGCAACTGGTCCGCCACCTGCACATATGGGTGGTCGGGCGAGGCCGGATCGATCTTCACCGCGCCAAGTTAACTGATCAAGATACGGCCTGGCTACGCATGATAAGCCTTGCTATAGCTTGCCATAGTTATATGCTTGGACCGTGGACCCGAGGTTAGATCACAGTGACGCGCTGGCAGTGCAGGCGGCGCATCCCGCCTGGCAGATCAGCCAGGACCTTGAAACTGGCGCCTGGGGGGCCCTGCTCCGCCTGTCTCCCAATGGCATCCGGTACGTCGTAGGCCCGGCGCTCGGCGCCCTAGCCGCGAAACTGGACGCCGAGGGTAGCGAGTCGGGTCATTGATCGAGGGCGTGCCCAGCGAATCGCGGGCCGGTGGATCTGCGGGACTCGCGCTACCCGGATGATGTGCTGCATGCCTCGGCCGCAGAGTGGGCCGGTTTCCTGGGCCGGGCACCGCGCTGAGCCGCAGCACGCCGTCTCAGCTGGGCCGGCCGGGATCTGGCTGACCTTCGTGGGCGAGCAGGGCCACGTGCAGCGAGGCCCGCGATTCGGCTGAGCTGAGGTCGACGCCAAGGATCCGCTCGATGTGCCGCAGCCGGTCATACAGGGTGGGCCGGGCCAGGTGGGTCCGGGTGGCCGCGGCGGCCTTGCTGCCGCCGGCCGCCAGGTAGGCGGCCAGCACGCCGGTCAGGCTGGTGCCGTGCGCCGCGTCGTAGCGGAGCAGCGGGCCCAGCTCCCGGTCCACGAACGTGGCCAGCCGAGGGTCCCCGCCGAGCAGAAACAGCAGGCCGCGCAGCCGCAGGTCGGTGAGCCGGTAGAAGGAGCGCCCGGCGGCCGCCTGCGGGGCCTCGGCGGCCGCGTCGGCCACCTGCCGGGCTTCCAGCAGCGAGCGGCGTACCTGCTGGATGCCGCTGGCTGGCGCGCCCGCGCCGATCACCGGGTCGCCACCCGGCACGCCGTACGGGCGGCTGGCCCGGCGGGCCAGCCCGCGCCGGACCGCGTCGCACACCTGGCCCAGCACCTGGTCCGGATCGGCCGCGCTGGGCACGGACAGCACCGCGGCCGCCCGGGCGTCGTCCAGTGAGCCGACCAGGGCTGGGATCCGTTCCGCCCGGCAGGCGTCGGCGGCCGCCTCGGCCAGGTCCAGCACCCGGGCCTGGGCCAGCAGCCCAGCGCCCTGGCTGGGTGACCTGAGCACCATGGTGACCAGCTGGCGGCCGGTGACCGGCACGCCGAGCGCCCGGGCCTGGGCGGCGGCCTCGTCCGGATCGGTGTCCGGGCCGGCCAGGATCGCGCTGATCAGGGTGCGGTGCGCCTGCCGTTCCAGGCTCTCCTGCTGCCGGGCCAGCAGGCGGCCGAGGGCCAGCGTGGTGGCGGTCCGCTCGATCAGAACGGTGTCCACCGGGCCGGGCGGGCCGTCGCAGACCAGGATGACCCGGCCCCAGTCCTCGCCGCGGGCGCCGACCGTGGTGACCAGCCAGCCGGCCCGCTCGTGGTAGATGGTCCGCGGGGACGGCGGGATGGCCCGGGACCGGGCCTCGAAGCCGGCCAGCAGCCGGGCCGGGTCGGCGCCGCCCGGCTCGCAGGCCAGCACGTGATGCGAGAGGTCGGCCAGCAGCAGCGGCAGGCCTGCCAGCAGGCTGGCCTGGCGCAGGATCTCGCCCGGCCCGGCGCCGGCCACGGCCAGGTCGGTGAACACCTCGTGCAGCCGGGCCGAGGTGCGCAGCTGGTCCAGCTGGTCGCTGATGATCCGGGCGTGCACCGCCTCGGTGATCTCGATGAACGGGACCTCGTGCTGGAAGACGATCAGTGGCAGGCGGCTGGCCTCGGCCGCGGCCAGGAAGCCGGCCGGCAGCCCGCCGGTGTACTTGCGGCCCAGCTCGACCGCGAGCGCGCTGGCCCCGACCCCGGCCAGCCCGGTCACGTACGCGTCGAGCTCTGGCCCCTCGTCCGGCAGCGCGATGCCGGTGCTGAGCACCAGCTCGCCGCCGTGCAGCAGCCGGGCCGCGTCCGGCAGTTCGATCACGTGCACCCAGCGCACCGGGTTGTCCAGCCGCTCCCCGGCCGCCACCACCCGGGGCAGCCCGCGCTGCACCACGTCGAGCCGCAGCACCTCGGCCACCGTTGGCATGGCCACCTCCCTTCTGCTCGCTTCGACCGAGCATAGTGTCAGGATCTTGGGCTGATTCCTGACACTATGTCGGAGGCCTGGCGAGCGGATGGCGGGCAGACTGGGGGGATGTCAGAACTCCTTGAGCGGCACCGCCGCGTCATCCCTAACTGGGTCGCCCTTTACTACGACGAGCCGCTCGAGCTGACCAGCGGCAGCGGCAGCCGGGTCACCGACTCCTCCGGCCGCAGCTACCTGGACTTCTTCTGCGGGATCCTGACCAACATGATCGGCTACGACGTGCCCGAGGTACGCGAGGCGGTGCAGCGCCAGCTGGACAGCGGCATCGTGCACACCTCGACGCTGTACCTGATCCGGCACCAGGTGGAGCTGGCCGAGAAGCTGGCCCGGCTGTCCGGCATCGAGAACGCCAAGGTGTTCTTCACCAACTCGGGCACCGAGGCCAACGAGACCGCGCTGATGCTGGCCACCGTGGCCCGCCGGTCCAACCAGGTGCTGGCGCTGCGCAACAGCTACCACGGCCGCTCGTTCGGCGCCGTCGCCATCACCGGGAACGGCGCGTGGAAGCCCTCGCAGCTGGCCCCGTTCAACGTGCACTACCTGCACGGCACCGACCGGCAGCTGCCCGCGTTCGCCGGGCTCGATGACGCGCAGTACAGCGCGGCCTGCGTGGCGGACCTGCGGCACGTGCTGAGCACGGCCACCGCCGGCGACGTGGCCTGCCTGATCGCCGAGCCGGTGCAGGGCGTCGGCGGGTTCACCATGCCGCCGGATGGGCTGCTCGGCGAGTATGCGGCGGTGCTCCGCGAGCGCGGCGTGCTGTACATCTCGGACGAGGTGCAGACCGGCTGGGGCCGGACCGGCGACCACTTCTGGGGCTACGGCGCGCACGGCCTGACCCCGGACATGATCACGTTCGCCAAGGGACTGGGCAACGGCTTCGCCATCGGCGGGGTGATCGCCCGCGGCTCTCTCATGGACGGCCTCCCCGGGAACGGCATCTCTACGTTCGGCGGCAACCCGCTGTCCACCGCGGCCGCCAACGCCACCCTGGACTACCTGCTCGACCATGACCTGCAGCACAACGCGGCCCAGCTCGGCGGCATGATCATCGGCGGGCTGCGGGATGTCGCGGCCACCCTGCCGGCCGTCGGCGAGGTGCGCGGCAAGGGCCTGATGTTCGCCATCGACATGGTCAACCCGGCCACCGGCGCGCCCAGCCCGGCGCTGGCCAGCCGGATGCTGGCCGAGACCCGGGAGCGCGGCCTGCTGATCGGCAAGGGCGGGCTGTACGGGCACACGCTGCGGATGGCCCCGCCGATGAACGTGTCCGAGGCCGACGTCAAGGAGGGCCTGGGCGTCCTGGCCGACGCGCTGCGCGCGGTCAACGAGGAGGCCAGCTAATGAGCAAGCAGATCAGCCACTGGATCGGGGGCCAGCCGTGGAGCGGCGTGGCCGACCGGCGCGGTGACATCTACAACCCGGCCACCGGCCAGGTGACCGGCACGGTCAACTTCGCCTCGGCCGCAGTGGTCGGCGACGCGGTGGCCGCGGCGGCCAAGGCGTTCCCGGGCTGGCGCGGGGTATCGCTGGCCCGGCGGACCGCCATCCTGTTCCGGTTCCGCGAGCTGCTGGTGCAGCACACCGCCGAACTGGCCGCGCTGGTCAGCGCCGAGCACGGCAAGGTCGCCTCCGACGCGGCCGGCGAGATCACCCGGGGCCTCGAGGTGGTGGAGTTCGCCTGCGGCATCCCGCACCTGCTCAAGGGCGGGTTCTCGGAGAACGTGTCCACCGGGGTGGATGCCTACTCGATCCGCCAGCCGCTCGGCGTGGTGGCCGGGATCACCCCGTTCAACTTCCCGGCCATGGTGCCGATGTGGATGTTCCCGCTGGCCATCGCGTGCGGCAACACGTTCGTGCTCAAGCCGTCTGAGAAGGACCCGTCCGCGTCGCTGCTGCTGGCCCGGCTGTGGGCCGAGGCGGGCCTGCCGGACGGCGTGTTCAACGTGGTCCAGGGGGACAAGGAAGCGGTCAACGCGCTGCTCACCCACCCGGACGTCCGCGCGGCCAGCTTCGTCGGATCGACGCCGATCGCGCGGTACGTCTACGAGACGGGGACCAAGGCTGGCAAGCGGGTGCAGGCGCTCGGCGGGGCCAAGAACCACATGGTGGTGCTGCCCGACGCCGACCTGGACCTGGCCGCGGACGCGGCCGTGTCGGCCGGCTTCGGCTCCGCGGGTGAGCGGTGCATGGCCGTGTCGGTGCTGGTCGCGGTCGGCGCCATCGGCGACGAACTGGTGGCCAAGATCAAGGAGCGGGTGGCCAAGCTGCGGGTCGGGCCGGGCGACGACGAACGGTCCGAGATGGGCCCGCTGGTCACCGCGGTGCACCGGGACAAGGTCGCGACGTACCTGGACTCCGGGGTGCGCGAGGGCGCCACGCTGGCCGTGGACGGCCGGGTGCACCCGGTGATCGGCGGGGCCGACGCCGGGTTCTGGCTCGGCCCCAGCGTGCTCGATCATGTCACGCCGGCCATGGCCTGCTACACCGACGAGATCTTCGGGCCGGTGCTGTCCGTGATCCGGGCACCCAGCTATGACGACGCGGTCCGGCTGGTCGGCGACAACCCGTACGGCAACGGGACGGCCATCTTCACCAACGACGGGGGAGCGGCCCGCCGCTTCGTGTTCGACGTCGAGGCGGGCATGGTCGGGGTGAACGTGCCGATCCCGGTGCCGATGGCGTACTACTCGTTCGGCGGCTGGAAGGCCTCGCTGTTCGGCGACACGCACGTGTACGGCACCGAGGGCGTGCACTTCTACACCCGGGGCAAGGCGGTCACCTCACGTTGGCTCGACCCGAGCCACGGCGGGGTCAGCCTCGGCTTCCCGGTCAACAACTAGCCGGTCAGCGGGTGGCCCGCGGGGTCCGGGTGACGGTGAGCCCGGCCCGGCGGGCCAGCCCGGCGAACGCGGCCGAGTCGTGGATGGCCGCGCCGCCCGGGTCGTTGTTGAAGTAGACGTACACGTCCGCGCGGCCGGGCCAGGTGTGCTGGATCCGGTCGGCCCAGGACGCCAGTGCCTGCCGGCCGTAGCGCGGCCACGGTTGCGCCGCGCCCTCGTGAAAGCGGAGGTAGCCCCAGCCGGCCGTGCGCCACAGCGGGGTGACCGGATGGCCGAGCCGGTCGGCCCAGCACAGCGCCGCGTCCCGGCTGGCCAGCACCTCTTGCACCTCGTCAGCCCGGTCCTCGGCCCACCAGGACGGGTGCCGCAGTTCCACCGCCACCCGGACCGGGCCGGTGCCGGCCGCCCGGGCGGCGGCCGGGAACTGGTCCAGGCACGCGGCCAGCAGCGGCGGGTCGGCGGCCAGGTTCGGCGGCAGTTGCAGCAGCACCGGGCCGAGCCGCGGGCCAAGCCCGGCGGCCGCGCCGAGCAGCCGGGCCACTGGCTCGGCCGGATCGCGCAACCGCCGGATGTGGGTCAGGTACCGGCTCGCCTTGACGGCCATGACGAAGCCGTCCGGGGTGCGGTCCCGCCAGGCCGTGAACGTATCCCGGCTGGGCAGCCGGTAGAACGCGTTGTTGTTCTCCACCGTGGCGTACTCGCTGGCGTAGTGCTCCAGCCACAGCCGCTGCGGCACCCCGGCCGGGTAGAGCACGCCGCGCCAGTCGCGGTACTGCCAGCCGGACGTGCCGACGAGGACAGGCATGAGTCCGTCTTACCCGGCTGCGGCGCGGCATGCTTTGCCTCACTCACGGGATTCGTTCAGCGTGGGCTGAGCGATTAGAGAGCATTGCCGGTTACCGTCCGGTATATAGCACTGACCCACCTCACAGTGCTGTGCGGGCGGCGTGGGCCAGGTCCCCCCTTACGCCGGTGGCCCCCGGTGTTCGTGCCCAGCCAAGTGCCCGCACAGGCCCGGGTCCTCCCGCTCCCGCGAGGACCCGGGCCTCAACTGTTTGCCCAGCCGGCGCCAGCTCAGCCGGCCGCCGCGGTGAACACCGGCAGGTAGCCGTCGGCCTGGCCGGCCGCGGTCGGGTGATACGACTCGTCGATATCGAGGACGTTGACCGAGTGCAGCCAGCTCGACGAGTCGCAGATCTCGTGGGCGGCGAACTGGCCCTGCACGTCAGCGAACACGTCGCCGTAGCGGCCCGCCGCCGCCTGGATCTCGCTGTCCAGGATCTGCGCCCCCTGGTTCAGCGCGGTGCGGTTGCTGGTGCTCAGCCCGACGCAGCCCGACGACTTGGACAGGTCGTAGAGCTCGGGATAGCCGAGCACCACGACCCGGGCGTTCGGCGCGTCGGCCTTGATGTCGGCCAGTACCGAGTTCAGCTCGCCGGGCAGCTGGTTCTCCGCCTCGCTCTCCGCGTTGTCCACCGCACTCACACAGTCCCAGCCTTCCAGCACGCAGGTCTCCATCACGCTGGCGAACCCGATGTCGTTGCCGCCGACGGTGATCGACACCAGCGTGGTCGAGGCGCTGAGCGCGGACAGCTGGCTGCTGATCACGGTCGAGGTGGTCGCGCCCGAGCAGGCCACCGAGACGTACGACGCCGGGTCGTTGACGTTGGCCCACAGCTGCGAGTAGGTGTCCGTGCTCCGGTCGCAGGACCCGCTGGAGCTGGTGTAACTCCCCGCGCCCACCCCGGAGGAGTAGGAGTCACCGAGCGCCACATAGTTGACCGAGCTGGCGCTGGCCGCCGGGGCTACCGCGAACGGCAGCACCAGGGCGCCCGCCGCGGCCAGTACTAATGCGGCCGGGCGGGAGCGGACGGGACGGGGGAGTCGGCGGGGGACTGGGATGCGCACGGGGCCTCCTCGCTGAGCCACGATTCAACGCGGTGAACTCAGCAGAACACCAGGTCCCGGGCCCGTCCATATGACGCCTGTGCGTAAGTTCGCGCCAGGTTTTGTCCGCTCCCGCGTATTGCCGGACACAAGGCCGGGCGGGGCTGGGGCCCGGCCGGACCCCCGCCCGCACCGTCAGAGCGTGCCGAAGGCGTCCTCCAGGATGCCCAGCCCCTCTTCGAGCAGCTGCTCGCCGATCACCAGCGGCGGCAGGAAGCGGAGCACGTTGCCGAACGTGCCGCAGGTGAGCACGACCAGGCCGGCCGCATGACAGGCCTTGGCCACCTGGGCCGCCGCGGCCGGGGCGGGCCGCAGCGTGCCGGGTTCGGTCAGCTCGATGGCGATCATCGCGCCGCGGCCGCGGACGTCCCCGATGACCGGGTTGGCCTCGGCCAGCTTCTGCAGCCGGGGCAGCATGATCTCGCCGATCCGCCGGGCCCGTCCGGCCAGGTCCTCGGCGGCCATCGTCTCGATCGCGCCGAGCGCGGCCGCGCAGGCCACCGGGTTGCCGCCGTAGGTGCCGCCGAGCCCGCCGACATGCACCGAGTCCATGATCTCGGTGCGCCCAGTCACCGCGGCCAGCGGCAGCCCGTCGGCGATGCCCTTAGCCGTGGTGACCAGGTCCGGGACGACGCTCTCGTGGTCGCAGGCGAACCAGTCGCCGGTCCGGCAGAACCCGCTCTGGATCTCGTCGGCGATGAGCAGGATGCCGTTCTCCCGGCAGAACGTGGCCAGCCCGGTCAGGAAACCGTCCGGCGGCACCACGAAGCCGCCCTCGCCCTGGATCGGCTCGATGAGCACCGCGGCCACGTTGTCCTCGCCGACCTGGGTGTGGATCAGCCCGGTGATCACGTCCAGCGCGTTCGCCGCGCATGCCTCCGGGCCGCCCGGCCAGCGGAACGGATAGGCCATCGGCATCCGGTAGATCTCCCCGGCGAACGGCCCCATCTTGTCCTTGTACGGCATGTTCTTCGCGGTCAGCGCCATGGTCAGGTTGGTCCGGCCGTGGTACGCGTGGTCGAACGCCACGATGGCCGGGCGGCCGGTGGCGTGCCGGGCGATCTTGACCGCGTTCTCCACCGCCTCCGCGCCGGAGTTGACCAGCGCCGACCGCTTGTCGTGGTCACCGGGGGTGCGCCGGGCCAGTTCCTCGCACACGGCCACGTAGCCCTCGTACGGCGTGACCATGAAGCAGGTATGCGTGAACCGCGCGACCTGCTCCTGCACGCCCGCCACCACCCGGGGCGCGCTGTTGCCCACCGACGTCACGGCGATGCCGGAGCCGAAGTCGATCAGTGAGTTGCCATCCACGTCGATGAGCACGCCACCGCCCGCCGCGGTAATGAACACCGGCAGGACGTGGCTGACCCCGCGGGCCACGGTGGCCTCCCGGCGGGCGAGTAGCTCACGCGAGGCGGGTCCGGGGATCTCGGTGACGAGGCGGCGCGCCTGGGCCAGGCCAGGGCCGCCGGAAAGCGATGATTGTACGGTCATACAGGAGACGATAAGGCCGCACCCCTACCACCGCGCAATGGGCTGTCCGGCCCGGTCATACCCGGTGACCTCGGTCACCGTCAGCCCAGCCGGGAGGGCCAGGGCCAGGTACTGCCGCCCGCCGACTCCGACCGGCCGGACCCGGAGCGAGCGGCCGTTGGACAGCCGCGCCGGTGAACAGGCTGGCCGGCGGGGTGACCCGGGTCAGCACCTGGGCGCCGGCGTAGGCGGTGATCGTAGCCACCCCGGACCGCGGGTAGCTGAACCCGGCCAGCGGCAGCCGGCGCCCGCACGCCTGGACCGGCACCGGGCGCAGCGCCAGGGTGCGGCCGTCGCGCAGGCCCACGGTCAGCCGGGTCACGTCCGGCGACACCCGGAGGGCGGCGTAGCCGGTAGCCGGCTGGCCGGGCACGTTGGTCAGGAAGGCCAGGCTGGCGATGCCGCCCGCAACCCCCGCACCAGCCGGCGGCAGGTACCCGTCGGTGGCGTTCAGCAAAATGGCGGGCAGGCAGCGGGCACCCGGGTCAGCGATGTCACGGACGGAAAGCCGCCACGGCCGGCCTGCCGCGGTGCCCGCGGCGAACGTGCTGCCGGTCAGCACGGGCCGGCCGGTGCCGCCGGTGGTTCCGGACGGGACGGTATGGCTGGCCCGGACATCGCGGCCGAGCCGGGCTGCGGGCGGCGCGTGGCCGGCCAGCAGCGGGACTGCTGCGGCCACCGCGGCCGCGGTGGCCAGCCCGGATGCCGTGGCCACCCAGCGCCGGGCCCGCCGCGTGGCGCCGCGCCGGATGACTGCGCCCAGCGGGGCGGCCGGTGCGGGCAGTGCGTCGAGTTCCTGGTGCAGCCGCCGGCTGAGGGTCTGCTCGTCGATCCCGCTCACTGACTACCTCCTCGGTCGGCCAGCGCCGCGCTGTCGCGCAGCTTGGCCAGAGCCCGGGACGCCTGGCTGCGGACCGTGCCCGGCGAGCAGCCGAGCACGGCCGCCACCTGGGCGTCGCTCAGGTCGTCCCAGTAACGGAGCAGCACGATCGCGCGCTGCCGGGCGGGCAGCTGGCGCACCGCGGCCAGCAGCACGGAGCGCTCGCCGATCAGCTCGGCCGGGTCCGCGATGGCGGCGTCCGGCAGGTCCGCTGGCTCGTGCGCCTGCTCGGCGACCCGGCGCCGCCGGAACCGCCGGTGGCTGACGTTGATCAGGATGCGGCGCACGTAGGCGTCCGGGTCATCGGCCCGGCGGACCCGCCACCAGGCCGCGTACGCGCTGGCCAGCGCGGCCTGCGCGACGTCCTCGGCCAGCCACCGGTCGCCGGTCAGGCCGTAGGCCAGCCGGACCAGGCCCGGCCAGCGCGCGGTCATGAACTGGCCGAACTCCTGCTGCCTCGAAGGCTCGGCCTGGCTCGTCTCGGTCGTCTCTAGGATCTCTACCTCCCCGGTCACATCACAGAAGAGCACCAGCTGCTTACGCAGCGTTGCACAGCCGGGAGGATTTCTTGGCCGGTGATGACTAACCGGCCGGGCTATCGTGGGGCGGTGCAGACTCCCGGCGGGCTCTTCGACGGTGTGTTCAGCCGCGGCCAGGTGGACACGTCCGGCCACGCCTGGCTGCAGGCCATGCTGGACACCGAGGCCGCGCTGGCCCGGGCGCTGGAGGCGGCCGGGCTGGCCGCCCCGGGGGCGGGTGCGGCGGTGACCGCGGCGGCCCGCGCCGATGCCTTCGACCTGGCCGCGCTGGGCCAGCAGGCGGCGCTCACCGGCAACCCGGTGCCCGCGCTGGCCCGTGAGCTGGGCCGCCGGCTGCCGCCGGACGCCGCGGCCGCCGTGCACAAGGGCGCGACCAGCCAGGACATTGTCGACACCGCGGCCATGCTGCTGGCCCGGCGGGCGCTGGCCGCGATCGGTGCCGACCTGGCCGCGGCGGCCGCTGCCGCGGCCAGCCTGGCGGCAGCGCACCGGGACACGCTGATGATCGGCCGCACCCTGCTGCAGCAGGCCGTGCCGGTCACCTTCGGGCTGGTCGCGGCCGGCTGGCTGACTGGCCTGGACGAGGCGCGCGGCGCGCTGGCCCGGGTGGCCGGGAGCCGGCTCGCGGTGCAGTTCGGCGGGGCGGCGGGCACGCTGGCCGCGCTGGGCGAGGCCGGGCCCGGGGTCGCCTCCCGGCTGGCCGCCGAACTGGGCCTGGCCGTGCCCACGCTGCCCTGGCACACCGACCGGCTGCGGATCATCGAGACCGGCGCGGCGTGCGCCGGGGCCAGCGGCGTGCTCGGCAAGATCGCCCGCGACGTGACGCTGCTGGCCCAGTCCGAGGTGGCCGAGGTGCACGAGCGCGGCGGGGACGGCCGGGGCGGTTCGTCGGCCATGCCGCACAAGCAGAACCCGGTCGCGGCCATCGCGGTGCTCGGCTGCACCAAGCAGGTCCCCGGGCTGCTGGCCACCCTGGCCAGCACGGCCGAGCAGGAGCACCAACGGGCGGCCGGGGCGTGGCACGCCGAGTGGCTGCCGCTGAGCGACCTGCTCCAGCGCACCGGGTCGGCCGCGTCCTGGGCGGTGGACATGCTGTCCGGGCTGGCCCCGGACCCAGCCCGGATGCGGGCCAACCTGGACGCCGCGGGCGGGTTCCCGCTGGCCGAGCACGTCGCGGGGCTGCTCGCGCCGGCCCTCGGCCGGGCCGCCGCGCACGACCTGGTGGCCAAGGCCAGCGCGTGGGCGGTGGCGGCGGCCCGGCCGCTGCGGGACGGTCTGCTGGATGGGCCGGATGCGGGCCGGCTGGCTGCTGGCGGGATCACCCCGGAACAGGTTGACCAGGCCCTCGACCCGGCTGGCTACCTCGGCGCCGCGGGCGCGTTCGTGGACGCCGCGCTGGCCGGGCACGCACGCACCGAGCAGAATGACCGGCCATGAACGATGCCGAACGACATGCACAGGGGATGACGGTCCGCCGCGAGGTCCTGGGCGATGCCCACGTGGACCGCGCGGTGGCCGGCACCACCGACTTCACCGCCCCGTTCCAGGACTTCATCACCCGGTACGCGTGGGGCGAGATATGGTCCCGGCCCGGGCTGACCCGGCCGGAGCGGAGCATGATCACGCTGACCGCGCTCATCGTGCTGGGCAAGGAAGAGGAACTGGCCATGCACCTGCGCGCCGCGCTGCGCAACGGGCTGAGCGTGGACAAGATCCGCGAGGTGCTGCTGAACGCGGCCATCTACGCCGGGGTGCCCGCGGCCAACCGGGCCTTCGCCATAGCGCAGCGTGTGCTGGCCGAGACACCCTGAAACAGGGCCGCGCATGGCCGGGCCGGCTGTGACTAATGTCCGTATGACGAACGGCTGTACTTATCGCGACCACGTAGCCATTATGGTGTCCGGGGATACGCGCTCCTGGGCAGGAGGATATGGCGGAGATCGTTTCACTGGCTGAGGCCATCGCACGCGCGGTCAGCGACGGCGACGAGGTGGCCATGGAAGGATTCACCCACCTCATCCCGTTCGCCGCCGGGCACGAAGTGATCCGGCAGCGGCGGCGTGACCTGACCCTGGTCAGGATGACCCCGGACCTGATTTATGACCAGCTCATCGGGGCTGGCTGCGTGAGCCGGCTGATCTTCTCCTGGGGCGGCAACCCGGGCGTCGGCTCGCTGCACCGGTTCCGCGACGCGGTGGAGAACGGCTGGCCCGGGCCGCTCCAGCTGGAGGAGCACAGCCACGCCGGGATGGCCAACCGGTACGTGGCAGGGGCGTCCGGGATGCCGTTCGCCATCCTGCGCGGGTACAGCGGGACCGGCCTGGAGGGCCTGCCCGGCCTGGACGGCCAGCCCGCCGTCCGCCCCATCACCTGCCCGTTCACCGGGGAACGGCTGACCGCGGTGGCCGCGCTCAACCCGGACGTGGCGATCATCCACGCGCAGCGGGCCGACCGGGCCGGGAACGTGCAGCTGTGGGGCATCACCGGGGTGCAGAAGGAAGCCGTACTTAGCGCCCGGCGGTCGGTCGTGACGGTGGAGGAGGTCGTGGACCAGCTCGCCCCCCAGCCCGGCGCCATCGTGCTGCCCGCCTGGGTGGTGGACTACGTGGCCGAAGCGCCCGGCGGATCCCATCCGTCGTACGCGCTCGACTACACCGCCCGGGACAACGACTACTACCAGGCCTGGGATGAGATCAGCCGGGACCGGAACCGGTTCAGCCAGTGGCTGGCCGACGAGGTGTTCGCTGGTGCGGGGAGTCCCGCGTGACCGCCACCGAGGGCGGGGCGGCACCGCCCGGCGCGGCGCACACCTTTACCTCGGACGAGATGATGACCGCCTGCGCGGCCCGGGCGCTGACCGACGGGATGACCTGCTTCGTCGGCATCGGCCTGCCCAGCGCCGCGGCCAACCTGGCCCGCGCCACGCACGCGCCGAACCTGGTGCTGATCTACGAGTCGGGCACGATCGGGGCCAAACCGGGCCGGCTCCCGCTGTCCATCGGCGACGGGATCCTGGCCGAGACCGCGGACGCGGTGGTGAGCGTCCCGGAGATCTTCAACTATTGGCTGCAGCCAGGCCGGATCGGCATCGGCTTCCTGGGCGCCGCGCAGATCGACCGGTTCGGCAACATCAACACCACCGTGATCGGCGCGTCCTACGCGGACCCGAAGGTGCGGCTGCCCGGCGCGGGCGGGGCGCCGGAGATCGCCGCATCCTGCCGGGAAGTGATCGTGGTGGTCCGGCAGAGCCGCCGGTCGTTCGTGGACCGGGTGGACTTCGTCACCTCGGTCGGCTTCGGCGACGGGCCCGGCTACCGGGAACGCCGTGGGCTGACCGGGGCGGGCCCGCAGAAGGTCATCACCGACCTCGGCATCCTCGAACCGGACCCGGCCAGCTGCGAGCTGACGCTGACCGGGATCTATCCCGGGGTGACGGTGCCGGACGTCCGGGCCCGGACGGGCTGGGAACTCGCGGTGTCTGATTCGCTGGAGGAACTGGCACCGCCGACCGCCGCGGAACTCACCGCGTTGCGGCAGCTGCAGGCGAACAGTACAAGCCGGTAAGGGAGAGCAGCCTGATGACCACCCACCCGCCGACAGATCTCCGGTTGCCGTCCTACCCGCGGGCGGGGGCCGGGGTGCATCCGCCGCTGAACTCCCCGGGCTACCGGTCCACCGAGCTGCGCGCCCCGCACCAGCCGCTGCTGCTGCTCCCGCAGCGGCTGACCGAGATCACCGGCCCGCTGCTCGGTCCCGAGCGGGTCACCCCGGCCGACGCCGACCTGACCACGCAGCACCCCGGTGAGCCGCTCGGCGAGCGGATCATCGTGACCGGCCGGGTGCTGGATAGCGACGGGCGGCCGATCCCGGACACGCTGCTGGAGGTGTGGCAGGCCAACGCGGCCGGCCGGTATCACCACAAGGTGGACCAGCATCCCGCGCCGCTGGACCCGAACTTCTCCGGGGTCGGCCGGACCGTGACCGACTCCGAGGGCCGGTACCGGTTCGTGACGATCAAGCCGGGGTCCTACCCGTGGGGCAACCACTACAATGCCTGGCGGCCCGCGCACATCCACTTCTCCATGTTCGGCCGGGCGTTCACCCAGCGCCTGGTGACCCAGATGTACTTCCCGGACGACCCGCTGTTCCCGTATGACCCGATCTTCAACTCGATCCCCGACGAGAAGGCCCGGCAGCGGCTCATCTCCAAGTTCAGCATGGACCTGACCGAGCCGGACTGGGCGCTCGCCTACACCTGGGACATCGTGCTGCGCGGCACCGGCCAGACCCCGTTCGAGGCGCAGGACGGTGCCCGGTGAGTGAAGGGCTCACCCCGTCGCAGACCGTCGGGCCGTTCCTCGGCATGGGACTGCCCTGGCCGGACGGCCCGTACGTGGTGGCCGAGGGCACCCCGGGTGCGATCACGATCAGCGGCCGGCTTTTCGACGGGGCCGGCGACCCGGTCCCGGACGGCCTCATCGAGACCTGGCAGGCCGATCCGGCCGGACGCTTCGATCACCCCGACGACCCGCGCGGCGCCCCGGCGGGCGGCACCGGGTTCCGCGCGTTCGGCCGCTGCTCGACCGAGGAGGACGGTAGCTACCGGATCATCACGCTGCGGCCGGGCGCGCTGCCCAGTCCGGACGGCGGCACCGAGGCGCCGCACCTGGACGTGTCGGTGCTGGCCCGCGGCCTGCTGGACCGGGTGGTGACCCGGATCTACTTCGCGGACCAGGCCGCGGCCAACGCGGCCGACCCGGTGCTGGCCAGCATCGCCGACGAGGCGCGGCGGGCCACCCTGATCGCCGCCGCCGAGCCCGGGGATGGAGACAGCTACCGCTTCGACATCCGGCTGCAGGGCGACGGCGAGACGGTGTTCTTCGATGTCTGAATCAGTGCGGCTGGCCGCCGCCGTGGATGAGGGCCCGCCCGGCGCGCCGGTGCTGGTCCTGGGCAACTCGCTGGGCACCACCGGGGAACTGTGGGAGCCGCAACTGCCCACGCTGCGCAAGCACTTCCGGGTGGTCGACTACGAGCACCGGGGGCATGGCGGCTCGCCCGCCCCGGCCGGCCCGTACACGATCGCCGACCTCGGCGGTGACGTGCTCCGGCTGCTCGATGAGCTGGGCGTTGGCGCGGTGTCCTATTGCGGGGTATCCCTCGGCGGCATGATCGGCATGTGGCTGGCCGCGCACGCCCCGGACCGGATCACCGCGCTGGCCGTCTGCTGCACCACGGCCCGGATGCCGGACCAGGCGTTCTGGACCGACCGCGCCACCTGGGTGCGGGCCAGCGGCCTGGCGCCACTGGCCGCGCAGGTGGTGGGCCGCTGGTTCACCCCGTCGTTCGCGGCCCGGTACCCGGCCACCCCGGCTGCGTTCGTTGCCACGCTGAACAGCGACGTCGATCCGGCCGGCTACGCGGGCTGCTGCGACGCCATCGCCGGCATGGACCTGCGGCCAGCGTTGCCCGCGATCACCGCGCCAACGCTGGTCATCGCGGGCAGCGAGGACCCGGCCACCCCGCCCTGGCAGGGCGCGGTGATCGCCCGGGCCATCCCGGATGCCCGGCTGCGGGTCATCTGCGGCGCTTCGCACCTGGCCAGCGTCTCCCAGCCGGCTGAGGTGACGGTCGCGCTGACCAGCCACCTGCTCGCGTCAGCGGCGGGCGTGCCGGAGCAGTGTGCGCTGTAGGTTCAGGCCGTACCCGGCCGCCATGGCCAGCGCGACGATGGCGCCGCTGAGATACCAGCCCGGTCCGGTGATCCCGCGCACCGCGACCAGCCCGCCGCCGTTGAACGCGGCTAGCCAGGCCAGGCCCAGGCCGGCCAGGCCGAACACGGTGACCGCGATCGTCGGGGTGAACCCGTCCGGCAGCACACCCGGCGACCAGCCCCGGCGCTTGGCCAGGTAGTAGCCGCCCAGCAGGAGCAGGCCGAGCAGGCCGGCCGCGACCCGCAGCGAGACCGCGTCGCTGCTGGCTTCCATCATGTACGCCTGGGCGCAGCTGTGCGCGCTGGGCCAGTTGCCCAGCCAGTAATGGCAGGACGCGGCGGGCAGCCTGATGCCGGGGGACACCGACGCCACGAACGACCGGCCGACCAGCACGTTCATGGCCGCCACGACGAGGCCGCTGGCGCCGACCGCGAGCAGCCCGACCGAGCCCAGCTTCCACCCGGCCATGGCCACGTCGGCCAGGATCGCCACGCCGGGCACCCGGCGCAGCCGGGTGTCGTGCGCCCGGACCACCGCACGCACCGAGCCGAAGCTGGACACCGCGTGCTGCTGTGCTTCGTCCAGCGTGAGGCCGCCGGCCAGCCCTTCGTCCACCCCTTGGCGCAGGTGGTCCTCGGCCTCGGCCAGCAGCCGCCGTCCCTGCCGGGGCGAGCCGCGCAGCTTGCTGTACAGCTCGTCCAGGTACTCCTCGACCAGATCGCTCATGCCAGCCCCCCGGCTGGGATCAGGCCGCCGGCCAGGCCGGGGCCGCTGGTTACCGCCTGGATCGCGTGCGCGAAGCGCCGCCACTCGCTCTGCTCGTCGGCCAGCGCCGCCGCCCCCTTGCTGGTCAGCGCGTACACCCGGCGGCGGCGCCCCTCCGCGTCGGCCCAGCTGCTGCTCAGCAGCCCGGCGTCCTCCAGCCGGTGCAGTGCCGGGTACACGGTGCCTTCAGGCAGATCGAACGTGCCTTCACTGCGCTGACGCAGGGCGGAGATCACCGCGTAGCCGTGCGCCGGCCCGGCCGCGAGCACGGCCAGCAGCAGCAGATCGAGGTGCCCCTTGAGGCGTTCACGGTTCATACCGCGTAAGTCTATGCATAGGAACACTAGGTGTCTACTGGGTAGCCCCGTCGCCGCCGGCCTGTTACCGGCGGCTGAGGGTGAGGTGGGTGACGCCGCTGGGGCTGTTCACGGCCTCGATCTGGAAGCGGTCTTCGAGCACCTCCAGCCCATCCCACAGCCGTTCCCCGCGGCCCAGCACGATCGGCACCACGACGATATGCGCGTAGTCGATCAGGCCTGCGGCCAGGAACGCGCGGACGGTGGACGGGCCGCCGCCGATGCGGATGTCCCGGCCAGCGGCGGCCTGGCGCGCCTGCGCCAGCGCCTGGGCGGGGCTGGCGTTGAGGAAGTGAAACGTGGTGCCGCCGTTCATCTGGACCGGGGGCCGGGGATGGTGGGTGAGGACAAAGACCGGGGTGTGGAACGGCGGGTTGTCTCCCCACCATCCGTTCCACTCCTGGTCCGGCCAGGGTCCGTGCTGGGGGCCGAACTTGCCCCGCCCCATGATCTCGGCGCCGATGCCCGGGGCCCAGGCGCTGGCGAAGGCGTCGTCGATGCCGGTGCTGCCGCCGGGCTGGCCCTGGATGGCGTGGAACGTGCGGGTCGGGAAGAACCATTCGTGCAGCCGGGTTCCCGCGTGCCCGAACGGGGCGTCCAGGCTCTGATCCTCGCCGGTGCCGAACCCATCCAGCGACACTGAGAAGTTGTGCACCCGGACCTGCGACACAGTACCTCCTGACACGGTGGTTGACCGCGAGCCGGCCGTTGCCGTGTGCCCGCCCCAGTGAGGACGATCCGCCAGGCTCGAAGTCATCGCCAGCGCCTGGCTATCCAGCCGGCCCTTCCAGACGATCACGAAGTGTTAACTGACTTTGCCGGGGCCCTGGGTGGAGGGTAACGGGGCCGGCGTGGGAGTGGGCGCCGGGGTCGGGCGGAGGCGGGGGAGGACCGGGCGGATGACCGCGTCGGCACCGTGCACCGGGCGGCTGCCCAGGAGGACCCGGGTCAGGTCGTGGCTGCTGTCCAAGAGCTCGTCGAGTGCCCGGGTCAGCTGCCGGGCGGTGACCCGCAGCGGCACTTCTGGGGCGGTGGCCGTGCCGTTGGCCAGCGGACCGGGATGCGGCGCGGCGCCGTTGAGTGGTGGGCCAGCGCTACGCGGCCGGGTGCGGGCTGCCCGCGCGCCGTCGGCGTGCATGGCCGCGTGTAGGGCGGCTCGGCGGAGCAGTTCCCGGATGAACGACGCGGTCACCCCGTCGGTGCGGGCCACCACGGTCATCGCGCTGGTCCGGCCGATGTGCAGGCCGCCCTGGTACAGCCGGACCAGCCGGCGCCGGGCCACCGCGTCCGGCAGCGGCAGCCGCGCGGTGTGGTCGATCCGGCCCGGCCGGGCGGCCAGCGCGTCCTCCAGCACGTCGGCCTGGCTGGCGGTGAGCAGGAACGTCACGTTGGCGTCGGCGCCGAGCCCGTCCATCTCGTTGAGCAGCCGGGCCAGCAGCGGATGACCGCGGATCGCCTCGCCCGGGCCGGCCAGCAGGTCCACGTCCTCGACCACGACGACCGAGGGCTGCAGCGTCCGGGCGATCGAGCAGGCCTCCCCGATAGCCGCCAGTGACCCGCCGGACAGCACGACCGCGGTCACCCCGGGCAGCTGGCTGAGCAGGTAGCGCACCGTGTGCGTCTTGCCCGTCCCGGGCGGGCCATGCAGCAGGACGCCCCGCTTGAGGTGCTGTCCGCTGGCCCGCAGCGCGGTGGCGTGCCGGGCGATCCCGACCACCTGCCGCTCGATGCCGTCCAGCACGTCCCGGGGCAGCACTACGTCGGCCCGGCCGACCCGCGGCCGGGCCAGGAACGCGGGCCGGCTTGCGGCCGCCGTGCAGTCCTCGGCATCGAACGAGACGAGCTGGCCGCGGTAGACGTTGTGCTCGGCGGTCAGCCGCCGCACCGCACCGAGCAGCTGCCCGGCCCGGGCCTGGCTGGCCGCGGCCACCTGGAGCCGGACCGGCTCGTCCGGGCGGCCGTCTTCGGGGCCGCGGAGCAGCAGCGCAAACCGCTCGCCCCGGTCCTCGATCAGGTAGACGCCGCAGCTGACACACGGGTGGGTGGCCCCGCCGGGCCCGGCGGGCCGCGGCTCGGTGGTGACGCTGCCCACCCCGGGCGAGCCGAGCAGCGGGTCAGGCGGGCCGTCGCTGAGCAGATCGGCCAGCCCGGACTGCCAGTACCGGGCGCCGGTGACGCCGAGCAGTTCGTGCGCCCGGCCCGGGGCGGCCAGCCAGGCTTCGACACCGAGCTGCACGTTCACCTGGTCAAACGCTGGCCAGGACGCGGTCAGCACCGGCCAGGTGGCGGCCTGCGGGCCGAGATGGGCGAGCAGCGTGCGGCGCAGCGGCGCGTCCTGCACCCGAGCGGCGGCCATGGCCAGTGCCCAGCTGACCAGACGGCCGGCCAGCCGCCCGGCGCTGGCCAGTTCCGGCCGGGAATCCAGCGCCGCCATCAGCCATGACGGATTGCCGAGGCGCCCTCGTGGTATCCCCGGAATCCCCACGTGAGCAGCATAGACACGCGCCGCCCGAATTATTGGGACAATAGCAACGCCGGGATTAGTAATCGGGCAAATCAGTGGGTAAGCCGGTAACCGGACAATGGCCGCCCAGTGAACGGCGGGTGCGGTGCGGCCGGTGGGCCGGCTAGCCGGGCAGTTGGGCCAGCCGCCGGGCGGCCGACTCGATGGCCGCCTCGGACAGCAGGACCAGGTGGGCCGCCTCGCCCAGCGGGATGAAACTGTCCGCGCTGGTTACCCGGGCCACCCGGCCGCCGAACCCGGCGTCGGCCAGCGCGGTGAGCACGGCCTCGGACACTCCGCCGGTGCGCCGGGTCTCGTCCGCCACCAGCACCCGGCCGGTGACGCTGGCCTCACGCAGGATGTCGTCGGCCGGCAGCGGCGCGATCCAGCGCAGGTCCAGCACCCGGCAGCCGATGCCGTCGACGGCCAGCCGGGCGGCCACCCGCAGGCTCATCGGCAGCCCGTTGCCGAACGTGACGATGGTCAGGTCACGGCCGTCCCCGTGGCACCGCGCCCGGCCCACCGGGACGTGCCCGGCCGGCCAGTCGGCCGGCGGCCGATACGGGGCCAGCCAGCCGCCGTCGCCCGGCTCGGCCAGGTCCCGGGTGTGGTACAGCGCGATCGGCTCCAGGAACACGCACACCCGGCCGTCCGCTTCGGCGGCGGCCAGGCAGGTGCGCAGCATGGCCGCCGCGTCGTCCGGCCGGGCCGGGCAGGCGATCAGCACACCCGGGATGTCGCGCAGGCTGGCCAGCGCGTTGTCGTTGTGGAAGTGCCCGCCGAAGCCGCGCTGGTAGGCCAGCCCGGCGATGCGCACCACCATCGGGTTGCGGTACTGGCCCTGTGAGAAGAAGGACAGCGTGGCCGCTTCGCCGCGGATCTGGTCGGCCGCGTTGTGCAGGTAGGCCAGGTACTGGATCTCCGGCACCGGGAGCAGCCCGGCCAGGCCGGCTCCCAGGGCCAGGCCGAGGATGGAGGACTCGTCGAGCAGGGTGTCGAACACCCGGGTGGCGCCGAACCGGTCGAGCAGGCCCCGGGTCACCCCGTACACCCCGCCCTTGCGCGCCACGTCCTCGCCGAACACCAGCATGTTCGGCCGGGCGGCCAGCGCGTCGGTCAGTGCGGCATTGACCGACTGGGCCAGGGTCAGCCCGCCGGCCTGTTCCGGCAGCCGCCCGGCGAAGGCGTTCGAGCGCTGGACCGGATCGGCACTGAGGCAGGCGCCGGCCCACACCTGGTCCGGCCGGTGCGGCGCGAGCGGGGCCATCACCTGCTCGGCGGAGGCCAGCCGGGGGACATCGACCAGTTCGCTGGCCAGGCCGAGCACCTGGGCACGGGACTGCTCGTACCGGGCGATCACCTCGGCCGGGGTGACCACCCCGGCACTGACCAGCAGCCGGGCGGTGCCGAGCAGCGGGTCGGCGGCCAGGTCGGCGGCCTGGTCCGCGGGGCTGCGGTAGCCGCTCTCCACGTCCGAGCCCGCGTGCCCGCCGAACCGGACCACGTCCAGGTGCAGGAACGCGGGGGAACGCCGGTCCCGGACCCAGGCCGCGGCGGCCAGCGCGGTGTCGTAGACGGCGGCCAGGTCGGCGCCGTCGGCGTGGAAGTAGCCGATGCCCGGCACGGCCCGGGTGGCGGCGGCGACCCAGCCGGGCGGGGTCCGCACGCTGATGCCGAGCCCGTTGTCCTCGATCACCATCAGCAGCGGCAGCGGCAGGTGCTGGAACGCGCAGTACGCGGCCGTGTTGATCGCCCCGGCCGCGGTGGAGTGGTTCAGCGATGCGTCACCCAGGCTGGCCAGCACGATCGCGTCGGCCGGCCAGGCCGCCCGCTGGCCCAGCCGGGCCGCCCGCTCCAGGGCGAAGGCCAGCCCCATGGCCCGGGGCAGGTGCGAGGCGATGGTCGAGGTCTGCGGGATCACGTTCAGCTCCTGGCGGCCGAATACCTTGTGCCGGCCGCCGGCGATCGGCTCCGCCACGGCCGCCACCAGGCCGAGCAGCACATCCAGCACGCCGTCCTGCGGCGGGCTGGCCTGCTGCGCGCGGGCCAGGTAGAACGCGCCGGACCGGTAATGCAGCAGCGCCGGATCGGTGAGCCGGAGCGCGGCGGCGACGCCGGCGTTGCCCTCGTGCCCGGACGAGCCGATGGTGTAGAAGCCCGCGCTGCGGGCGCGCAGCCAGCGGGCGGCCACGTCGAGGTGCCGGCTGGCCAGTTGCGCGTCGAACAGGTCCAGGCACTGCTGGCCAGTGAGCGCCGAGCCCGGCCGGATCGGCGCCGGCCCACGCGTCCAGAACGCTGGCTCGCCGGGCGGCCCGGCCGGGGCGGGGGGCTGGCCGTTCAGCGTGGCGGCCATCTCGGCGAAGTGCAGCTCAACCGGGTCTCGCTCGGCCTGCTCGATACTCATTCCTCTACGGTAGGTGCCAGTGCGGCCCAGTACCTGCACCAACGAGGAGGCCCTATGCTGCCCTGGTCCGCTGAGCTGGCGGGTCGTATCGACGAGCACGTGATCGACAGTGAGCTGCTCCGGGACAACCCGCTGGGTGATCCGGCCGAGCGGCCACTCTGGGTCTACGTGCCGCCCGGCTACGACGCGGACCCCGGCCGCCGCTACCCCTCGGTATACGTGATCCAGGGCTACACCGGCCACGTCGCCATGTGGCGGAACCGGTCGCCGTACCGGCAGACGTTCCCGGAGACGGCCGACGCGGTGTTCGGCTCCGGGCAGGCGCCCGGGACGATCGTGGTCTACGTGGACGCGTGGACCGGCTACGGCGGCAGCCAGTTCGTGGACTCGCCAGGCACCGGCCGGTACCACTCCTACCTGTGCAACGAGGTGGTGCCCTGGGTGGACGCGCACTACCGGACGCTGGACGCGGCCGCGCACCGGGCCATCATGGGCAAGTCCAGCGGCGGGTTCGGCGCGATGATCACCCCGATGCTGCGCCCCGACCTGTTCGGCGCGCTGGCCACGCACGCCGGCGACTCGCTCTACGAGCTGAGCTACATCCCGGAGTTCGGCAAGTCCGTACGCCACCTGCGGGACTACGACGGGGACATCTGGAAGTGGTGGGCGGACTTCCGGTCGCGTACCTCGTTCACCAAGGAGGCCGACCGCGACCTGCTCATGCTGCTCGGCGTGTCGGCCTGCTTCTCGGCCGGCCAGGACGGCACCGTGGAGCTGCCGTTCGATCCGCTGACCGGACAGCTCCGGCCCGCGATCTGGCAGCGCTGGCTGGACTGGGACCCGGTCCGGATGGCGCCGCAGTACGCGGACCAGCTGCGCGGGCTGAGCGCCATCTGGATCGACGCGGGAAAGCGCGACGAGTGGTTCCTGGACGTGGGCGCGACGGCGTTCCGCGAGGCGCTGCGCGGGATCGGGGTGGCCGACGACGTGATCCACTTCGAGCTGTTCGAGGCCACCCACATGGGCATCGACTACCGGTACCCGCTGTCGCTGGCCTGGCTGGCCGACCGCATCGCCGCGCGCTGAGCGGCCCGCCGACCAGGAGTTACGGGCGGCCGGAACACCGGTAAGAAATACGTAATGCCGATTCGCCTGCTGCGGGTGAACGACCGGACCTAGCGTTACGTGCTCAGGGGATGTATATCCGCCCCCTTCACGAAGAGCGGAGAGGTTCGATGCGTTACCGCAGATGGACGCCCGCGGTGCTGGCTATACCCGCGCTGCTGCTGGCCGCGTGCGGCAGCAGCACGTCGCCCAGTTCGGCGAGCGGCAACGGCTCGTCCATGTCGACCAAGTCGAGCACGTCGAGCATGACCGGCAAGAGCAAGAGCGGCAGCTCGGGGATGATGTCCTCCAGCACCGCCACCCTGATGAAGGTCAAGACGAGTATCGGCCCGGTGCTGGCCGACTCCAAGGGCTTCACGCTGTACTGGTACTCCAAGGACACCTCGATGACCTCGGCCTGCACCGGGGGCTGCGCCACCGCCTGGCCGCCGGTCATCGGCAAGCCGGCCGCGGCGATGGGAGTGCGGCTGACCGGCAAGCTCGGCACCATCACCCGGGCCGGCGGGATGGTACAGGCCACCTACAAGGGCCACCCGCTGTACACCTACGCGGGTGACACCGCGCCCGGCCAGGTCAAGGGCAACGGGCTGGGCGGCGTATGGCACGCGCTCCGGGTCAACACGATCGACGCCGTGACGGCCAGCTCGCTGATGATGGGCTCGTCATCGACACCGAAGGCGAAGGCCAGCTCGTCGAGTGGCAGCAGCGGCGGCGGCGGCGGTTACTAACCGGCCCAGCTAAGCGCAGAAACCCCTCCCGGCCTGCTCCCGGGAGGGGTTTTTGCGTGCCCAGGCACCGCGGCTGGCCAGGTAACTTGATCATGCCTGTGGGCCTGGCCGAGGAGGGGCGGCCGGGCCCCGGGCTAGCGCGCAGATTCGCCGAAGAGGTCCGAGTTGACCCGGGCCAGGTGGACGCGCATCGCCTCGGTGGCCCGGTCGGTGTCCCGGGCACGCAGCGCGGCGACCAGTTCGGCGTGGTCGGCCTGGTAGCGCTCGCGGCGTTCCCGGGACGCGCTGCGCCGTTTCAGGTCACCCCAGGAATGCCCGTGCCGGGCTGACTCGATGACCGCGTACAACTGGCCGAGCAGCGGGCTGTGGCTGGCCGCCATGATGCTGCGGTGCAGTGCGAGGTCCCAGTTTTCGAACTCGTCGTAGCTGCGCGCCTGGTTCCCGCCGGCCAGGCAGCGGTCCATCTCCTTGAAGTCGGCGGCGGTGGCCCACGCCACCACCAGCGGCATGGCCAGCGGTTCGAGCAGCCGCCGGATCGTCATCACGTCCGCGGGCGCGAACCCGTCCACGGTGTCCACGCCGCGCGAGGGGACCGGCCGGTCCGCGGGCCGCGGTTCCACGGCCGGGGCGTCGCCGGCTAGGCCGTCGCCAGCCGGATCGGCGTCGGCGGCATGCACCGGGCCCGGGGTGCGGCGCAGGAACGTGCCCCGGCCGACCTCCCGGGAGATGTGCCCCTCCGCTTCGAGCACGGCCAGCGCCTGCCGGATCGAGGTCCGGGTGGCGCCCATGTCGGCGGCCAGCTTGCGCTCGGTGGGCAGCCGGGATCCACGTCCCAGCCCGGCCCGGGCCGAATCAGCCAGTATCAGCTCGGCCAGCCGGTACCTCAGCTGGGCCGGCAACGGGGCGGCGGCCCCGGCTGCGTTCCCCATGCCAACCAATCGTACCAATCGAGATCAGACCGTGACGGTCAAACGTCGTTAATTTCGTATTAAGGCTATTGACCCTCGTCGGACGCAGCACCTATGCTCAACCAATCCAGTCGTATACAACCAATTTGGTAGCTTAGCTCAACCAATCCACGCTGCGGCCAGACGGCCCGCGCCCGATGACCGCACCGCACCCCCGCGACTAAGGAGATCGGGCACGTGAGGCTCGCCACCATAGCCACCCCGGACGGACCGCGGCTGCACGTCCGGGGCCGCTCCGGCTACGTCAACGTCGCCGCGGCCACGGGCGATCCCCGGTTCGCCTCGCTGCACTACGTCCTCGGCGCCGGGCTGCCCGCGATGGACACGGTGCGGGCGCTGCAGGACGCGGACGGGCGCGCGGTGGCCGAGGCCGAGTTCGGGCCCGCGGTGCCCAGCCCGCCGCGCATCCTGTGCCTGGGCCTGAACTACAGCGAGCATGCCCTGGAGGGCGGCCGTGAGGTGCCGACCTGGCCGGACGCGTTCGTCCGCGGCGCGGACAGCGTGCTCGGCCCGTACGCCGACCTGGTCAAGCCGGCGCTCACCGACCGGTTCGACTACGAGGCCGAACTGGGCATCGTGATCGGCGCGGGCGGCCGGTACATCACCGCGGACAAGGCCCTGGACGCGATCGCGGGCTTCGTCGTGGTGAACGACGCGTCCGCCCGGGACTGGCAGCGGGCCGCGAGCCAGTGGACCGCGGGGAAGAACTTCGAGGGCAGCATGCCGATCGGCCCCGAGGTGGTCACCACCGATGAGCTCGACGTCACCGACCTGGCCATCAGCTCCCGGCTGAATGGCCAGGTCATGCAGTCGGCACGGACCTCGCTGATGCTCGTGGACGTGCCCAGCGCGGTCGAGTTCTTCTCCTCTTTCACCCGGCTGGTCCCCGGTGACGTGATCGCCACCGGCACACCTGGTGGGGTCGGGTTCGCCCGCACGCCACCGGTCTGGATGCAGCCCGGGGATGTCATCGAAGTCACCGTCGAAGGGCTCGGCACCATCCGGAACCGGGTGGTCGCCGAGGAGGGCGCGCCCGCGGACTGGCGCTGGCGGCCCAATGGCCCGCTGCCGAGCGGGTTCTGACCAGCACCGTCACTCCACCACGGTTTGGAGGGGGACAATGAAGTTCACGACCCTCACGGCGGCTCTCGGCGCGGCGGTGCTCGCGGCCGGGCTGGCCGCCTGCGGCAGTTCCGGCGGCTCCGCCTCGTCCGGCGGCAGTTCCGGCACCGGCTCGGGCAAGCTGACCATCGCCGACGTGGCCCCGTTCAGCGGCGCCGACGCCGCGCTCGGCCCCACCTACCTGGCCTCCTGCTACGGCGCGACCGCGACCATCAACAAGGCCGGCGGGGTGCTCGGGCACACGCTGACCTGCAAGAGCGTAGACACCCGCGGTGAGCCGGCCGACGCCGTGCCCGCAGTGAACCAGATGTTCGCGGCCACGCCGAGCCTGGCCCTGGTGATCGGCTGCACCTCGGACGAGGCGGCCTCGGTCGTCCCGATCATCAACTCGCACAAGATGGCCATGTTCTGCATGACCGGCCAGTCCGAGTTCGATCACGTGCACTTCCCGTACTTCTACCGGCTGGTCCCACCGGATCTGGAGGAGTCCTACGCGATGGTGGCCATCGCGCAGGAACTGCACTACAAGCGGATCGCGCTGGCGTTCGGCAACGACATCGGGTCGCAGACGTTCATCCAGCCCGCGATCGCGTCGCTCAAGAAGGCCGGCATCACGCTGACCACCAACCAGACGCTGGACCTGACCGCGACCACGTTCCGCACCGAGGCCGAGGCGATCATCCAGTCGCACCCGGACGCCATCATGACCGAGGCGCTCGGCTCGGCCGACCCGACCTTGTTCTCCGAGATCAAGCAGCTCAACCACGGCAAGATGATCCCGATCATCGGCACCTCGGCCGCGATCTCGCCGGCGTTCTTCAAGTCAGCCGCCGCGGCGGTCGGCGCCAGCACGTTCGCCAGCAGCTTCCACGCGGACAACCTGGTGGTCGAGTCGAACGGGCCGGCGTTCACCGCGTTCAAGACCGCGCTGCTATCCCAGCAGGGCAAGGTGCCCGGGGCCACCGGCGACTTCACCACCTACCTGAGCGCGCCGGGCGGCGTGCACCTGTACGACGGGATCAACCTGGCCGCGCTGGCCATGCTCATGTCGAAGAGCACCAGTCCGGCCGTGTACGGGCCGGACATCATCAAGATCGGCGATGGGGTACCCGGCGCCACCGTCTGCTACTCGTTCGCCAGCTGTGCCAGCGCACTCAAGGCGGGCAAGTCGATCCGGTACGAGGGGCCGGGCGGGCCGACCAGCTTCGACAGCTACCACGACTCGACCGGCATCTTCCAGGTCGACACATACAGCCCATCCGGCACGGTGAACGTGGTCGGCAACCTGAGCGCGGCCCAGCTGAGGGCGCTGTCTTGACGCTGATCCCGGCGCCGCACAGCCAGGCCGTGGCCGCACCCACCCCCCCGGGGCGGCCACGGCCTGCTGGGCGGCCAGCGGTCCCGCCTAGCGGGGCGGCCGGATGAGCCTGTTCGTCGCGTCCCTCGGGTTTGGCCTGGTCACGGCGGCCGTGCTGGCCATCGCGTCGGTCGGGTTCACGCTCCAGTTCGCGGTGACCGACGTGCTCAACCTGGCCTACGCGGCGATCATGATCTTCGGCGCGTTCATCGCCTACGCGGTCAACCAGACCGGTCTGTCGGTGTGGCTCGGCCTGCTGGTCGCGGTGGCCGCCTGCGCGCTGATTTCGGTGCTGCTCAACGTCGGCGTGTACGCACCGTTCCAGCGCCGCGGCGCGGAGCCGATCACCTTGGTGATCGTGTCGCTCGGCATGACGCTCATCATCGAGTTCGGCGTGCAGGCGGTGAGCGGCGGGACCGCGGTGTCCTACACCATGGGCAACGGCCCCACGCTGCAGGCGGGCGGGCTCAACCTGACTGGTGTCCAGGTGATCATCATGGTGCTGGCCGTGCTGGTAATGGCAGCCGTGCACGGCCTGCTCCGGTACACCAAGCTGGGCAAGGCGATGCGGGCCACCGCCGCGAACCGGTCGCTGGCCCGGAACTGCGGCATCCGGGCCAGCCGGGTGATCACCCTGACCTGGGCTATCACCGGGGCGCTGTGCGGGCTGGCCGGGGTGGTCTTCGCCATCGACGCGGGCAGCTTCGACGCCACCTCGACCGACATCTTCCTGATCCTTATCCTGGCCGCGGTGTTCCTCGGCGGGCCCGGGCAGGCTTACGGCGCGATGCTCGGCGCGGTAGTGATCGGGCTGGCCACCGAGGTGAGCGCGGTGTTCATCCCGGCCGACTACAAGTACGTGGTCGCGTTCGTGGTGCTGCTCGTCATGCTCGGCGTGCGCCCCACCGGGTTGCTCGGAGCGCGGGCATGACGGGCGGAGGCGGGCACCGGTGAACTCGTACTACACGCTCAACCTGATCATCTACGCCGCGGTGGACGCGATGGCCTGTCTCGGGCTCAGCCAGCAGTTCGGGGTGGCCGGGGTGACCAACTTCGGCTTCATCATCTTCCAGGCGGCGGGCGGGTACGCGGCCGCCATCCTGGCCCTGCCCGGGGACCACGCCGACGGCGGCTTCCAGTCCTACATCGGCGGCTGGAACCTGCCGTTCCCGCTGCCCTGGATCGGGGCGGCCGTGGTCGGCGGGGTGCTGGCCCTGCCGTTCACGTTCCTGGTCGGCCGGCGGCTGCGCGGCGACTTCGCCGCCGTCGGCCTGCTGGTCACCGCCGTGCTGCTGAACCTGCTGGTGACCAACTACCGGCCGCTGCTGAACGGGGATGCCGGGCTGTCCCTGATCCCGGCGCCGTTCGCCCCGTCCGGGTTCTCCACCACGTCCAATGGGTACCAGTGGGCGTTCGGGGCGGGTGCGGTCGTGCTGACCGGCGCGGTGTTCTGGTTCGTCCGGCGGATCACGCTCTCCCCGTACGGCCGGTCGCTGCGGGCCATGCGGGACAACGACACCGTGGCCGACTCGCTGGGCAAGAACCTGCTCTCGCTGCGCACCGCGATGCTGGTCACCGGCGGGGCCATCGCCGGGCTGAGCGGCGGGATCCTGGTCTCCTACATCAGCACCTGGTCGCCGGCCGCCTGGGGCTACGCGGAGACCGTCGTGCTGTTCGCGGCGGTCATCATCGGCGGGGCGGGGAACCATCTTGGTGCGGTCCTCGGGGCAATTCTCGTGCCGGTTGGGTTCGAGGAGATCACCCGGTTCATCCCGACGTCCAACAACCTGCCGCCCAACCTGATCCCGTCATTGGAATGGGTGGCGATTGGGCTGCTGATCGTGATCTTCCTCTGGGTTAGGCCGCAGGGGATATTGCCGGAGCGAAAGCGGGTTATCCGGTTGCCGGGAACGGCGCCGGCGGTGGCCGGTGCGCACACTCCGGCCAGAGTCTCGGTCACGCCCGACGGCGCGTCCCCGGATGGGCAGCCGCCGGTGGTGCTGGAAGCACGGGACGTGGTCAAGGAGTTTGGCGGGGTCCGGGCCGTGGATGGGGTGTCGTTCTCGGTGCGGAAGGGCACGCTGACTGGGCTGATTGGGCCGAACGGGGCGGGTAAGTCCACGCTCCTGGCCATGCTGGCGGGCACCTTGGCCACCACCTCGGGGCACATCATTTACGAAGGCAACGACATTACCGGGGTGCCGGCGTTCAAAAGAGCGCGGTTGGGGCTGGTACGGACGTTTCAGCTGGCCTCCGAGTTCAAGCGGCTCACGGTCATGGAGAACCTGCTGTCCGCCGTGCCGGGGAACCGGGGCGATTCGCTGCACGGGGCGCTGCTCGGGCGGCGGTACTGGCGCGGGGACGAGGCCGCGGCGGTGCGCCGGGCGGTGGCGCTGCTGGACCGGTTCGGGCTGGCCGAGCTGGCCAACGCGTACGCGGGTGACCTGAGCGGCGGGCAGCGGCGGCTGGTGGAGATCATGCGGGCGCTGATGGCCGAGCCGGCCACGCTGCTGCTGGACGAGCCGATGGCCGGGGTGCACCCGAACCTGGCCCGCCGGATCGGCGCGGAACTGGTGGCGCTGTGCGCCGAGGGAATGACGATCCTGATGGTGGAGCACGAGCTGGCGATCATGGATGAGTTCTGCGACCCGGTGGTGGTGATGGCCGAGGGGCGAGTGCTGGCCGAGGGCACCATGCAGCAGCTGCGCGGCCGGACCGAGGTGGTGGAGGCCTACCTTGTCGGCTGAGCTGACGCTGCCCGGGGTGCCGCTGCGGGCCCGGGGGATCACCGCGGGCTATGGCGGCGACCCGGTGATCCGGGACATCACCGTGCAGACCAGCCCGGGTGAGGTGGTCTCCCTGGTCGGCCCGAACGGCTCCGGGAAGAGCACACTGCTGAAGAGCCTGGTCGGGGTGGTGCGGGTGTCGTCCGGCACGGTCCAGGTCGGGGAGCGCGACCTGACCAACACCGCGCCTGAGGAGGTGGCCCGGGCCGCGGTCGGCTACGTGCCCCAGGTGGACGACGTGTTCGCCCCGCTGACCGTCCGGGAGAACCTGGAGATGGGCGGCTACCTGCTGCGCCGCAAGCAGATCGCCGAGCACATCGAGCGGGTGCTGGCCGTCTTCCCGCGGCTCGGCGGGATGCTCGGCCGCAGCGCCGGGAAACTGTCCGGCGGCGAGCGCAAGATGCTGGCCATGGGCCGGGTGCTGATGCTCGATCCGGGCGTGTTCCTGCTCGACGAGCCGACCGCCAACCTGGCCCCCCAGGTGGCCACCGCGTTGCTCACCGAGCATGTCCGCAAGCTGGCCGCCAGCGGCGCGGCGGTGCTCATCGTGGAGCAGCGGGCCCGGGCCGTGCTGGCCATCTCGGACCGGACCTATGTGCTCGGCGGCGGGGAGGTCCGGATGGTAGGCACCCCGGCCGAGCTGTCGGCCAGCCCGGACTTCGTCGAGTCGTTCCTCGGCGGCGGCCGCGGCCAGACCGCTGCGCCCCGCGCGGAACCGTAACGCCGCAGGTCGCACGGGTGATACCGGTCCAGGATCCTGCCACGCGGGGAGACCGGGGCGTACCATCGGTCAGGTGGCAGGTCACGGTGGCACGACGGGCACGGCGGCGGGCGAGGCGATGACCGACCCGGCCGCCGCGGCAGTGCGGTACCTCCAGGTGCAGACCACGACGGATTCGCGCGCCGAAGCCATCGAGCTGGGCCGCGATGCCGTGCAGGCCAGGCTGGCCGCGTGCGCGCAGGTGGCCGGCCCGGTGGTGAGCACGTTCTGGTGGGAAGGTGACCTGGAGCGGGCCGAGGAGTGGCTGCTGATGCTCAAGCTGCCCGCGGCGCGGTACCAGGAACTGGCCGACTTCCTGACCCAGCGGCACAGCTACGACGAGCCGGAGATCGTGGCCACGCCCATCGTGGCCGGGGCCGCGACGTTCCTGACCTGGATCGAGGAGGAAACCCGGCCGCGCTGACCGCTACTCGAAGGCCGCCGGGGGCACGTTCCAGGTCAGGATGACCGGCATGTCGTGCTCGGTGCCCAGCACCGACAGCGTGCCGGTGCCCAGCCGGAACAGGCGGCCACAGTCCGGGTCCAGGCCGAGCCAGCGGGCGGTCAGGATGCGCAGCATGTGCGCGTGAGAGACCAGCGCCACGTCACCCTGGGCGAGCAGTGGCCGCACCATGGCCAGCACCGCGTCCGCCCGAACCCCCACTTGATTAACGCTCTCACCTGGATGCTCGGCGTCCTTGGGCACGACGCCGTCGCGCCACAAGTACCAGCCGGGCCGCTGCTCGCGGATCTGCGGCGTGGTCAGGCCTTCGTAGCCGCCGTAGTCCCACTCCTGCAGGTCCGGGTCGATGGTGATATCGGTCAGCCCGGCCAGCTCAGCGGTGTCCGTGGCCCGCTGGGCCGGGCTGCTGAACACGGCCACGAAGTGCCGCCGGGCCAGCGCCGGGGCCAGGGCGGCGGCGGCCCCCTTGCCCTCCGGGCTGAGCGGGATGTCGGTGCGGCCGGTGTGCTTGCCGGCCTTGCTCCACTCGGTCTCGCCATGCCTGAGCAGGATCAGCTCTCCCATGGGGACATCATCGCCGACGCCGGTTGACGCATCCCTCCTTCCATGTGTAAGTTTTTTATGACAGGTGAAAGAGAGAGTCGCATCCGGGGAGTCAAGCTGACCAGTGACGAGCTGCTTACCGTGCTCACCGCGGTGGCGAATCCGCACCGGCTGCGGATCGTCGCGGAACTGCGGGACGGCCGGGTGCACGTCAGCGAGCTGGCCCGCAGGCTCGGCATGTCCCGGCCGCTGCTCTACATGCACCTGGACAAGCTGGAGAAGGCGGGCCTGGTGGCCGGCCAGCTCGAGCTGTCGGCGGACGGCAAGGCGATGAAGTACTTCGAGCTGGCGCCGTTCGATCTGCAGCTCAATGCCGAAACGATCATTGCAGCGCTGCGGAACGGCAGCGTGGAAGGGGACGACGTGGAGACCCGAGAAACCGGCCCGGACGGAGCTGGCCGATGATTGCCATGCATCTGGCCGCACTGGACAGCAGTGCCACCGCCGGCATCTTCATCGGCCTGGGCATCCCGTTGTGTGTCTGCGGGGCAGCGGCCATCATCGTGTGGTCGTACTTCCGGCTGCAGGCGCACCGCGCCGACGCGGTGGCCATGGCGCACTACCGGAAGCTGGCCGAGGAAGCCGTGGCCAACCAGCAGGAGCTGCGCACCGAGCTGGCCAAGCTGACCGAGCACGTGCGGGCGGTCGAGCAGCTGATGCGAGACGTGGGATGAGCACCCGGCTGCCGCTGTACCGCAACCCGCTGCACCAGCTGGTGGCGGGGAGCACCTGGCGCGCGGCCTGGTTCCTGCTCGCCTACCTGGTGTGGGGCTGGCTGCTGTGGGCCGCTGTCTTCGCGGCCACGCTGACGGCGGCCGTGCTGTGCATCACGCTGATCGGCATCCCGCTGCTGGTCGCCGCGGCCGGGGTGATCCGGGGCTGCGCCAACGCGGAACGCTGGCGGCTGCGCGAGGTGCTGGCCGGGCCGGTCCGTGGCGGGTACCGGGCCGTGCAGCGGCCCGGCATCATCGGCCAGGTCCGCACCCGCTGGACCGACCCGGCCACCTGGCGCGACTTCGCCTACCTGTTCGCCCTGTTCCCGCTGCTGTGGGCGCTCGACCTGGCCGTCACCGTGGTCTGGCTGGTGCTGCTGGCTGGCATCACCGTGCCGGCCTGGTATTGGTCCGTGCCGGAGACGTTCAACAACGGGCAGCAGGCGTCCGGCCTCCAGTTCGGCTACTTCCCGAACGGCCCGAATGGGCCTGGGGGGCATGGCGTGTTCGTGGACACGCTGCACCAGGCGCTGATCGCGGCCGCGGTCTTCCTGGTGCTGTTCTTGCTGTTCAACTACGTGCTGGTGGGCACGGCCCGGCTGCACGCTCGCGTCGCGAGCGCGCTGCTCCGCGCGCCTGCCGACCCGATGGCCGACGCGAAGGAGGTGCTGACCAAGCCCGGCCCGCTGGGCCCGCTGCATCCAGAACCGCTGCACACGCAGCCCATGCATCCGGCGAATTGACGCCGTGCCCTCACCCATGAGGGACCAGCTCATGGGTGAGGGACTGCGACCGACTCACGCAACCGCCCTGAGAGAAGGCCATGATGCGCCAGCCGTCTAGTTCAGTATTGCCAGAAACCGGACCACTTCGCGAGCAGCCGCCCCGATCCCGCGCGCCGGTGGTCGAGCGGATCGCCGGGTGGAGCGCCCGGCACCGGAAGACCGCGGTGTTCGGCTGGTTCCTGCTGGTCGCCGTGATTTTCGTGGCGTGCCACCAGTTGCCGTCCAAGAATTTGCCGTCCAACGACGCCGGCCAGTCCGGCGTGGCCGAGCAGACCCTGCAGCGGCTGGGTTTCACCACCCCGCCGCACGAGTACGTGCTGATCCAGCCGCGGGGGAGCGGCGGGGCCGGGCACACCTTCTCGACCGATCCGGCCATGCGCCGTGCGGCCCGGCAGTTGGCGGCGGCGCTCGCCACGCTGCCGCACTCGGCGCGGGACATCGCCACGCCGCTCGGCCCTGGCCATGCCGGCCTCGTCTCGGCCGACGGCCGCAGCGCCCTGGTCACGTTCACCGTGCCCGCCAGCACCAGCCACGAGGACCAGGCGGTCGAGCCCGCGCTGCGCGCGGTGGCCGCGGTGCAGGCCCGCCACCCGGGCCTGCTGATCGCCGAGGCCGGGGACGCGAGCACCGACCGCGCCGCGAACGCGATCGTCGGCCATGATTTCCGGCAGGCCGAGGAGACTTCGGTGCCGATCACGCTGATCCTGCTGATCGGCGTGTTCGGCGCGCTGATCGCGGCGGGCATCCCGGTACTGCTGGCCGGGACGGCGGTGTTCACCGCGCTGGCGCTGCTCGCGGTCCCCGGGCAATGGCTGTCCATCGACTCCAGCACGTCCGAGGTGGTGCTGCTGATCGGGATGGCGGTCGGCATCGACTATTCGCTGTTCTACCTGCGCCGGGAGCGGGAGGAACGGGCTCGCGGGGCGACTACCGAGCAGGCGCTGCGCACCGCGGCGGCCACGTCCGGCCGGGCCATCCTGGTCTCCGGGCTGACCGTGATGATCGCGGTGGGCGGCCTGTTCCTCACCGGCGTCAGCGTGTTCACCGGTATGGCGTTCGGCACGATCGCGGTGGTCGGTGTCGCGGTGATCGGCTCGCTGACGTTCCTGCCCGGGCTGCTGTCCTGGCTGGGCCCGTGGGCGGACCGGGGCCGGATCCCGTTCTTCGGCCGTCGCCGGACGGCCGCCCGCCCATCCCGGCTGTGGGCCGCGCTGGTCCGCCGGGTGATCCGGCATCCGGCCGCCTGGGGCTCGGTGGCCGCGCTGGCCATGCTCGCGCTGGCCGCGCCCGTCCTGGGGCTGCGGCTGGGCAACCCGCCCAACGGCGGGTTCTCCAGCAAGATCCCAATCGTGGCCACGTACGACCGGATCAATCGCGCGTTCCCGGGCGGCCCGGCACCGGCCGAGGTCGTGGTGACCGGCCATGATCTGGCTGGCCCGCAGGTCACCCGGGCGCTGGGCCAGTTGCGGTCCGAGGCCTCGGCGAACGGGCCGATCCGCGAGCCGATCCGGGCCGAGGCGGTGGCGCGCGGCCGCGCCGTGGTGGTCAGCGTCCCGCTGGCCGGTGACGGCACCGATGCGGTGTCCAATCAGGCCCTGCTCGACCTGCGGAACCATGTCCTGCCGGACACGCTGGGCCGGGTGCCTGGGGTCAGCTTCGCGGTGACCGGCGGTACGGCGCAGAACTACGACGACACCGGGGTGCTGCGGGGGCGTACCCCCCTGGTGCTGGCTGTGGTGGCCCTGCTGGCGTTCGGCCTGCTGCTGCTGGCGTTCCGCTCGGTGGTGATACCGCTGGTGTCCATCTCGCTGAACCTGCTGTCGGTGGCCGCCGCGTTCGGCCTGCTCACGCTGATCTTCCAGGACGGCCACCTGGCCGGGCCGCTGGGCTTCACCAGTTACGGGGCGATCGTGCCGTGGGTGCCGCTGTTCGTGTTCGTGTTCCTGTTCGGGCTGAGCATGGACTACCACGTGTTCATCCTGAGCCGGATCCGGGAACTCCGGGGCCGGGGCGCGAGTACCGCCGACGCGGTGGTGGGCGGCATCGCCAGCAGTGCCGGAGTAGTGACCAGCGCAGCGCTGATCATGATGGCGGTGTTCTCTATCTTCGCCACGCTCGCCCTGGTCTCGCTCAAGATGCTCGGCGTGACGCTGACCGCGGCGGTGCTGATCGACGCGACCGTGGTGCGCGGCATCCTGCTGCCCGCCTGCCTGGCCCTGCTGGGCGAGCGGAGCTGGTACCTGCCGCGCTGGCTGCCCGGCCGGCCCGTAATCCCCTTCGGGTCGGCCGGGCCTGTGCCCGGGGCCGCAGCCGTGCCGGGGACAGCTGAGCCTGCCGTCAGGCAGGGCTGACCCCCCGGGGGGCGGCCCGGGAACGGGGGACCAGGCCCGGTCCCGCCATCTGGCGGGACCGGGCCACGGTCCTGGCCCGGGCGTTTAGCGGCCGATTTCCGCCGGGCATGTGCAGCAAGGTGAGACGGGCAGAGCCAGCGAAGACGGAGAGGATTCTCTTCAGGATCGAGCCACCAGCTGACGCCGTGGAGGAACGTGATGCGAACAGGCAGCGGCCAGGCCGGCGATCCACCTGCGGCTGGCCAGCAGACCGAGCCGGCTGCCCGTTCCCCGTCCGCGGCGGGCCGGCTGACTGACTGGCATGGCGATCTCGTGGCCCGGGTTGACCGGATCGGCTGGCTGCGCACGATGAGCGACTGGCTGACCGGCGTGCTGGGGCCAGTCCGCGAACGGTACCAGGACAATCTCGCCCTCGAGCTGATGCATGGTGGCCGGTGGGCCGGCCATCCGCTGCACCCGGCACTGAGCGATCTGCCCATCGGGCTGTGGGCGGGCGTCGTGGTGCTGGATGCCGCGGACCATGACCCAGCTCCCCGGCGCGGCCTCGACGCGGCGGGCACGCTCAGCGCGGCTGGCATCCTCGCCGCGGGCGCTACCGCGCTGACCGGGCTGAGCGACTGGACCGTCAGCGACGATCAGGACCGCCGCGTCGGGCTTTTCCACGGCCTGCTCAACACGGTGGGCCTTGGGCTGCAAGCTGCCTCCCTGGGCACCCGGGTGGCCGGCCACCGTGGCACGGCCCGCGCACTGGGGGCGGCCAGCCTCACGGTCACCGCCGCGGCCGGCTACTTCGGCGGTCATCTCGTATTCACCAAAGGTGTGATGGTCAACCGGGTGGCATGGGCGACCGGGCCGCGGCGGTGGACCCGTGCGCTGCAGGAAGCCGAGCTGCCGGACGACACGCCGGCCGGCGTCGAGGCCGAGGGACGGCAGATCATGCTGTACCGCCACGACGGCCGCCTGTACGCCATCGACAACATCTGCAGCCACGCCGGTGGCCTGCTCAGCCGGGGCCCAGTCGAAGACCTGACCGTGACTTGCCCGCTGCACGGGTCTCGTTTTTCGCTCGCCACCGGCTGCGTCAGCCGCGGTCCGGCCAGCCAGCCGCAACCTGTGCTACCTACCCGGATCCGTAATGGCTGGATCGAGGTGCGCGGCAGCCAGCCGGCACCCCGGCGGCCGGCGAGTGGAAGGACACCGTCATGACGTTCGTAGTCGTCGCGAATCTCGACGACCTGGAGGTCGGCGACACCATGCTCGTTGACGAGCTGCGCGAACCGATCTGCCTGATCCGCCTCGATGATGACGATGTCCGGGCGATCCACAACACCTGCACCCACCAGCAGCAGCCGCTGCACGAGGGAACCCTGCAAGACGATGACACGCTGGTCTGTGCCGCCCACGCATCACGCTACGACCTGACCACCGGCGAGGCGGTTGGCGTGTTCGCCTGCGGCCCGATCCCGGTTTACGCCTGCCGGATCGAAGACGACGCCATTCTCGTCGACATCGACCAGCAGCTGAACGACGCGCCGATACCCAATCCGCCAGCCTCCGGGACGCTGGGCGCGCGCTAACGCTCAGCGTCGTCCCGGGTGAGCAGGTGGTGCTCATCGGCGAGCACGTGATCGCGGTGATGCAGGGCTAGCCCGCGCGCGTAGCGGCGGGCAATGTCGGGCATGAGTGAGCTGGCCCCGACCCCGAAC
The DNA here is from genome assembly GCA_963814645.1 of uncultured Actinomycetes bacterium. Lineage (GTDB taxonomy): Bacteria > Actinomycetota > Actinomycetes > Streptosporangiales > Streptosporangiaceae > RYN-230. The sequence goes on from CAWFDX010000004.1 coordinate 1,132,807, forward strand.
ACCGTGCCCGGGTAGTCCAGCGGGCCCATGATGGCGCGGATCCGGTCCCAGTCACCCGGGGCCACCAGTTCGGCGGGCTCTCCGCCGGCGAACCAGCCCATCGGCACCGCCGTGCCGGCCGGGACGACGGTATTGACGTAGACCACCGCATTGAACTCGACCTCCGCGCCAGTCTCGACGCGGGCGCCGTTGAACACCATGGCGCCGGTCGCGATCCGCGAGCCGCCCTCGATCACGCACCCGGTGAGGTGCGCGTGCGGGCCAACGAGCACGTCGTCGCCGAAGCGGGTTTGCTGGCCTGGCACCCCCCGGACGACCGCGTTCTCCATGATGACGCAGTTCCGCCCAATCTCCACCGGGCCACCCTCGGCGGTGATCACGGCGCCGAACAGCACCCGGCTGTGCGGGCCGACCGTGACATCGCCGGCCAGCACGGCCGACGGTGCGATGTAAGCCGACTCCGATACCTGCGGGCTCTTCAGCCGGTGCTCCACGAACAGCGCCCCACGCCCCACCACTGGCTGGGGCACCGGATATTCGGCCGCATTCACGTTCGTCACCCCCATGCCGTCCTGGCGCACCAGGCCGGGCCATGGCCGCAGCCGTCCCTGACGGCCCTGGCTCCAGCACCGTCTCTCAGCGTAAGTGAGCGAGCTTGACCGCGGCCCACGGCGCCCGCGGAACGATGCGGCAGCGACCGGTAACGGCCGCTTCTTTGCCAACCTGGCGGGCAGGATTGGCAGGCATCGCGCGACGGATTGGGCTGCCACGCTCCGCAAGCGAGTGACCGAAAAAAGTGGCTAATACTGGCCGGAATCCCCGCGTGTCGCGGTGCATACGGGCGTATTGGGACACTACGCTCCCTCCCGTGATCACGGTTGCCATGCCGGTAACGGCGCGCACTCAGCCGCGCGGCGCATTACGTGCTGAGGCTGACATGTATTTCGCAGACCACCCTGGGTGCCCGGCCTGAAATTGACCGGCCGGAAAGCCGCTCCCGGGGGTTGCCGCTAAGCGCGGCTGGTTTCTGACTGGGGGGGAGCAGCTTGATGTACTCGCGGGTCCGGGGCAGGCTTGGCCGCGCAGCCATATGGTCCTGGACTTCCGTCCCTGCTGCCCTAGCCATTTCGCTGGCGCTGCTACCCGTACTTCCGGCCCGGGCCGCAGTCGCGGCCGTGACCCAGCACCGGATTAAGACGGTGACATATCTCGGGCATTCGTTCGAGGTGCCGCCCGGCTGGCGGGTGATAAACCTCTCCCAGCACCCACGGACATGTGTCCGGTTCGACCGGCACGCCATGTATCTGGGCACCCCCGCGCGGAATGAGGCATGCCCTAGCTCGATTGTCGGGACGACCGAAGCAATGCTCATCGAGCCCGCGGCCCGCGGCGCCGCGGGGCAGGCGACCGAGAACCCGGTCAGCAGGCAGATCACCGTCACCAGCCAGCGGGTGCACATCGTGGCCACCTACCGCCGGAACCCCGGGCAGATCCGCCGGATCGTGGGCCACGCCGCTCTGGGCCGGGCCCTGCACGAGGACCCGGCCCGGGCCGGGCGGGCCGCGCTGAACGCACCGCTGCCGTCCGGGTTGACCAGCTATCACGGGCTCGGCTTCGATACCTGTACCGCGCCGAGCGAAGCCGCGATGAGCGCGTGGCGCGCGCATTCCCCCTACGACGCCATCGGGGTCTACCTCGGCGGTTCGGACGAAGCCTGCGCGCAGCCCAACCTGACCCGCACCTGGCTGACCACCGAGGCCGCCCAGGGCTGGCATTTCCTCCCGCTGTACGTGGGGCCGCAGGCCGAGTTCGGTGAGCTGAACAAGTCCTCGGCCGGCCAGGGCACCGCCGCGGCGAACGATGCCGCGGCCCAGGCGGAGCGGCTCGGCTTCGGGCCGCAGACCCCGATCTACTACGACATGGAGGCCTACCGGGGCGGTCATCAATCGCCCCGGGTGGTCCAGTTCCTGGCCGCCTGGACCACCCGGCTGCACCAGCTGGGGTTCCTGTCCGGCGTGTACAGCAGTTCGCTGTCTGGAATAGCCGCCCTGAGCCGGCAGACCGGCAGCTACCCGGAGCCCGACGTCATTTTCGACGCGCTGTGGAACGGTCAGGCCAACACCGAGGATCCGGTGCTGCACGCTGGTCAATGGGGCCATCAGCACCGGGCGCACCAGTACAACGGCAACGTCACGCAGCAGTTCGGCGGCACCGCCATGGATATCGACCAGGACTACCTGGACGTCCAGCTGCTGCCGAAGCCGTCGCGGGCCACCATTGGCTACCCGGCCGGGGCGGCCGCGACCGAGTACACCGGGGCGGCCTTCGACACCTGCAGCGCACCGTCGCTGCACGGGATGGCGGCCTGGCACGCTCATTCCCGGTTCCGGGCCATCGGTGTGTACATCGGCGGGGTCAACCGCCGGTGCGGCCAGCCGAACCTGACCGCCAAATGGGTCACCACGGTGTCCGCACAGGGCTGGCGGCTGCTCCCGCTGTACGTCGGCTTGCAGCCGTCGTGCCGGCAGGGCCCGGCCCCGGCGGTCAAGTCTGACCCGGAGGCGATCGAGCGTGCCGCGGCCGCGAGCGAAGGCATCGGCGCGGCCGATAACGCGGTCCGCCAGGCCAAGGCTCTGGGCATGCGCAGCGGCAGCATCATCTATGACTACCTCGCGCCGTACTCGACAACCGGTGCCAGCTGCCCCCGCGCCGTGCTCGGATTCATCTCGGCGTGGACCGGGGAACTGCACCGGCTCGGCTTCCTGGCCGGGGTCTACCTGTCGCTCGGCGCCGGCGGGCAGGACGTATCCGGCCAGTACGCCGCCGCCTCGTTCGGCCGGCCGGACGCGCTCTGGGTGGCCAGCTGGGACGGGAACACCGCGCTGACCGGGTGGGCCGGCATCGCTAACGACCAGTGGGCCAGCCACCAGCGGGCCAAGCAGGATATTGGCCCGCACAACGCGACCTATGGCGGGGTCACCATCCGCATCGACAGCGACCGGGTTGACGCCCCCGCCGCCACCGTCAGCCATGCCTACCGGGTGGTCACCTCGCAGGGGCTCAACGCCCGCACCGGCCCGGCCACGTCGTACCGGCTGGTCAAGACCTACCCGCCCAATGCCACCGTGCAGGTGGTCTGCCAGGCACCCGGCACCACCATCCTCAGCACCGACCTGTGGGACAAGCTCGCCGACGGCAGCTACGTCAGCGACTACTACCTGAGCACCCCGTCCAAGACCGGCTACAGCTTCCCGCTGCCCCGCTGCGCCTACCCCTACCAGGCCACCGCCACCGCCGGGGTCCGGGTGCGCTCCGGCCCCGGCTGGTCGTACCGGGTGACCAGCCAGCTGCCCTACGGCGCGCTGGCCTGGACGGTCTGCCAGCAGGCGGGATCCGTGGATGGGACGACCCCGGTGTGGGATGAACTGTGGAATAGCCGGTGGGCACCGGACTACCGGGTGGCCACGCCGAGCAAGACCCGCTACAGCGGGCCCGCGCCGCACTGCGATCCGCCGCGCGGCTGAGGCCCGCACCGGGCGGCGGGGTGGCTGCATCAGCTGTCACTGCGGCCGCCTGAACCGCAGGGGCACCGGCCCTCACCTGCGCATCCAGGAAAGCTGGGGGTTAGCTGTAAAAGTTCGGAGAATCCCTGGACGCTGACGTCAGTGTCAGAAAAGTCTGGCATGCTGTGGGGACCAATCCCTGACACGTACGTCAGATACGTCTGCCGTGCTGGTCTGCCGCCCCGATCCCGCGAGGCCAGATGCGCGAGCTGCTCAACCCAGCCCTGCCCCAGGTACGTAACCCGCTGCCGGAACTGCCGCCGGCGCCACCCGCGGAACCCCAGCCGGATCCCGGGCGGCCCGGTCCCGGCGGGCGACCCGGTGCCGGTGAGCACGAGCCCGGCGGGCGGCGGTCGCGGGGGCCGATGGTGGAGCGGATCGCGTGCTGGAGCGCACGGCACCGGATCGCCGTGATCGCGGGCTGGCTGGTGCTGGCCGTGGTGGCGCTGCTCGGCGGGCACTTCCTCGGCACACAGAGCCAGCCGCAGTATGACCCGGGCCAGTCCGGCCAGGCCGAGCAGATGCTGAGCAAGCTGGACGTGGTCACGCCGCCCGCGGAGAGCGTGCTCATCCAGGCCCGGCAAGGCGGCCCGGGCAGCACGTACGCGCACGACCCGGCGCTGCGCGGCGCGGTGGCCGAGGTGGTCAGCGCGCTGCACCGGCTGCCCCGGGCGGCGGCGGACATCCGGTCCCCGCTCAGTCCGGGCGGCCAGGCGCTGATCTCGGCCGACGGGCGCACCGCCCTGGTCACGTTCCAGGTGGCGGGGCCGAACGCCAGCGCGGACAGCACGGTCAACGCGGACCTGGCCGCGGTGGCCCGGGTGCAGGCCAGCCATCCAGGCCTGCTGGTCCAGGAGGCCGGTGACGCCAGCACCGACCAGGCCGCCAACGCGGTGATGAGCCAGGACTTCCACAAGGCCGAGGTCACCTCGGTGCCGATCACGCTGATCCTGCTGATCGCGGTGTTCGGCGCGCTGATCGCGGCGGGCATCCCGGTGCTGCTGGCCGGCAGCGCGGTGATGGTCGCGGTGTCACTGCTCGCCATCCCCAGCCGGTGGCTGCCCATCGGCTCCAGCACGGCCGAGGTGGTGCTGATCATCGGGATGGCGGTCGGCGTCGACTACTCGCTGTTCTACCTGCGCCGGGAGCGCGAGGAACGGGCGGCCGGTGCCTCCTTCCCCGGGGCGCTGGCCACCGCGGCCGCCACCTCCGGCCGGGCCATCCTGGTCTCCGGGCTGACCGTGATGGTGTCCATGGCCGGGCTGCTGCTGACCGGGATCGACCTGTTCACCGGGATCGCGGTCGGCACCATCATGGTGGTCGGCGTGGCCGTCGTCGGCTCGCTGACGTTCCTGCCCGCGCTGCTCTCGCTGCTCGGGCCGTGGGCGGACCGGGGCCGGATCCCGTTCCTCGGCCGGCGCCGCACCCAGGCCCGGCCGTCCCGGGTGTGGGGCGCGCTGGCCCGCCGGGTGGTACGCAGACCACTGCTGTTCGGCGGCGCGGCCGTGCTCGGCCTGCTCGCACTGGCCGTGCCCGCGCTGGGCATGCGCACCGGCACCCCGCCCATCGACCTGCCGACCCGGCTGCCGGTGGTGCACACCCTGAACCAGATCCAGCGGGCTTTCCCCGGCCGGCCCGCACCGGCCCAGGTCGTGGTGACCGGCGGCGACGTGTCCGGCCGGGCCATGCGGTCCGAAGTGGCCGTGCTGCAGGCCACGGCGTCCGCCCACGGGGTGATCCACCGGCCGGTCACCGCGCAGCTGGTCGGCGGCGGCCGGGGCATGGTGATCACGGTCCCGCTGGCCGGCAACGGCTCGGACACGGTGTCCCGCAACGCGCTGCTCGCGCTGCGCGACCGGATCCTGCCCGGCACGATCGGGAAGGTGCCCGGGGCCAGCTACGCGGTCACCGGTAACACGGCCAACGGCTACGACTTCAGCGCGGCGCTGCACTCCCGCACGCCCATCGTCTTCGCCGTGGTGGCGCTGCTCGCCCTGATCCTGCTCATGCTGGCCTTCCGGTCGCTGCTCATCCCGCTGATCTCGATCGGACTGAACCTGCTCTCGGTCGGCGCGGCGTACGGCCTGATCACGCTGATCTTCCAGGACGGCCGGCTGCAGGGCCTGCTCGGCTTCACCTCGTTCGGCGCGATCATCGACTGGGTGCCGCTGTTCATGTTCGTGTTCCTGTTCGGGCTGAGCATGGACTACCACGTGTTCATCCTGAGCCGGATCCGCGAGCTGCGGTCCACGGGCAAACCGCACCGTGACGCGGTGGTGGGCGGCATCGCGACCTGCTCCGGGGTGGTGACCAGCGCGGCGGTGATCATGGTGGCGGTGTTCTCGATCTTCGCGACGCTGTCCATCATCGACCTGAAGATGATCGGCGTCGGGCTGGCGTCCGCGGTGCTGATCGACGCGACCGTGGTGCGCGGCATCCTGGTGCCCGCCGCGCTGGCCCTGTGCGGCGAGCGCACCTGGTATTTCCCGCGCTGGCTGGCCTGGCTGCCCGGCCGGCACACGCTGGACCACGGCCACTCGGCACCCGGTGACCGGCCATCGCCGGCGGTACTCTTTGCAGGTGAACCAACCGGGTCCCGGCCAGGCGTGGGCTGACCACGACGCCGGGACCAGCCCGGCCCCCGCGCGGGCCCGCCATCGCCGGCTGGCTATCTCCCTTACCGCGTGCGGCGGGGTGTGCTGCCTGGTCGTGGCCGTGCTGGCCGGGCGGGCGGCGATCGCGCAGCAGACCCGGCCGCCCACCGCGGCGGAGCGCGCCGCGGCCGCTACGGTGGCGGTGACCCGCCGGTGGCGGACCTGGCCCGCGGGCCGGATCTTCCCGGCCACCCTGGGCTACACCACCAGCCTGCTGAACAACGACACGGCCCGCCGGGTCGGGATCTCACCGCGCGACACGTGCGCGGCCGCGCTGGACCCGGCACTGGCCGGACCGGCCCGCCGGGACGGCTGCCGGGCCGGGCTGCGCGCCAGCTACGTCGATGAGCTGCAAGGAGTCGTCTACACCACCGGGGTACTCGCGTTCCCCAGCCCGGCCAAAGCCCACGCATTCGACCGCAGCCTGCCCTCGGCCCGGCCGCCGCGGGCCGCGCTGCGCGCGCTGGGCTTCCCGGGCACGGCAGCGGCCCGGTTCGCGGACGGCGCCCGGCAGACGGCCAGCGCGCAACAAGACGGGCCGTACGTGCTGCTGACCGTGGCCGGCTACGCGGACGGACGGCCGGCCGCTGCCACCGGCCAGTACAACCCGACCGCCTTCGCCGCCGCGCGGCAGCTGGCCGACGCGATCCTGGCCCCGCTGAACCGGCCCGCGGTGGTGGACTGCGCGGCGACCCGGCAGTGGTCGTGCTAAGCCGCCGGGCCCGGCTGGCCGTGCCCGGCTTAGCGCTGGCCGGGATCACGGTGCTCACCGGCGCCGCGGCCCAGGGCCCGGGCAGCGAGGCGGCCCAGGTGCGGTCGGCCGAGCAGCCGGAGCTGCAGGCCATCGAGGCACCGGCCGCCTGGCGGCTGAGCCACGGCCGCGGGGTGACGGTGGCCGTGCTGGACACCGGCGTAGACGCGACCGCGCCCGACCTGGCCGGCTCGGTGACCACCGGTCCGGACTACACGCTGGGCGCGGACCCGCCCGGGTACCAGCCGCCGCACCTGCACGGCACGTTCATCGCCTCGCTCATCGCCGGGCACGGCAGCGGCCCCGGCGATGACGACGGCATCATCGGCGTCGCCCCGGCGGCCCGGGTGCTGTCGGTCCGGGTCATCCTGGATGACCAGGAGCCGGGGCTGAGTGTGTACAACACCAACCCGCGGTATGCCGACGCCATCGGCGACGGCATCCGGTACGCCACCCAGCACGGCGCCCAGGTGATCAACATGTCGCTCGGCACCGGCGACGCGACCCGGCGCATGCAGGCGGCGCTCGGCTACGCGGTGTCGCACGGCGTGCTGGTGGTGGCGTCCGCCGGGAACAGCGGCCGCCCCGGCCCGGGCTACACGCCGTACTCGTACCCGGCCGCGTTCACCGGGGTGATCTCGGTCGCGGCTCTGGACCAGGACGGCCGCCGGGCGTCCTTCTCCGACCGGAACTCGTCGGTGGAGCTGTCCGCACCCGGGGTCAGCATCATCGGGGCCGGCCCGGAAGACACCTACCTGCAGGCCAGTGGGACCAGCCCGGCGTCGGCGTTCGTGGCCGGGGTGGCGGCGCTGATCCGGTCGGCCTACCCCCGGCTGTCCCCGGCGCAGGTGGCGCAGGCGCTGATCAGCTCGGCGCGGCGCCGCCCGGCGGGCGGGTACAGCCCGTCGACCGGCTTCGGCGAGGTGGACGCGGTCGCAGCGCTGCACGCGGCCGGGCGGCTGGCCGCGGCCCGGCGGGCCACCGGGCTGGCGGCCCGCGGCCACTTCGCGACCGCGCCCGGCCCGGTCCAGGTCACCCACCGTGACCCGGCGCGGATCGCGGTGCTGGCCGCGGTGGCGGCGGCGGGCGCCGCCGGGGTGATCATCGCGCTGGTAGCGCTGGCCCTGCTGACCGCGCGCACGGCACGCGACCGGCGGCAGCTGGCCGCGGTGGGCCCGGCCGTCCCGGCGGCCCGGTACGGCGCCGGGGCGCTCGCGCCGATGCGCAACGTGGGGCTGATCGAGCTGCTGGAACCGGCGGACCCGGGCCGGGCCGGGACAGCGGAGCTGGCCGGGCCCGCGGGCCCGCCGGAGCCCGGGCGGATCAGCGCGGAGAGTGCGGCCAGCCCGGAACCGGCGGCTGGGGCGGACAGGCCGGCCGGCGCCGAACCGGAGCCCAGTACCGAGACCGGACCGTAACGTGCCAAACCGCGCTTTTCCGGCCAGCCAGCCGTACCTTTTTGAACGTGTCCGATCATGCGGATGAACCCCCGCTAACGCCGGTAGCGGCCCCGGCCACCACGCCGCCCGCGCGGGTGCGCCGCCCGCGCTGGCACACCCCGCTGCTGGTCCTGCTGGTGCTGGCCGGGGTGGCCGGGTTAGCCATCGGCGGGCTTGCGTTACACGCCGAGCTCACCCGGCCGGCCACCGCGGCGGAGGCGGCCGCCGCGGGCCGGGCCGAGATCGCCAGCCGGTGGCGGCGGCTGCCGGCCGGCGGCTGTTCCCGGCCACGATCAGCTACCTCAGCGCGGGCAAACAGCAGACCACGGCGCTGCGGGTGGGCATCGCGCCCGCCACGTCCTGCACCGCCGCGCTCGACCCCGCGGCCGCGGCCATCTTCGGCGCACGCGGCTGCCAGACCGTGCTGCGCGCCAGCTACACCGACGCATCCGGATCGCTGACCGTGACGGTCGGCGTGGTCGTCATGCGCAGCACATCCGCGGCGCAGAGCGCCGTATCCGGCCTGCTCATCCGGCCCGGGCACGCCGGGGTCCGGGCGGTGAGCTTCCCGGGCACCCGGGCGGCCGGCTACGGCGATGCGCAGCGCGGCTGGTTCCACGCGGAACCCGGCAACGGGCCGTACGCCTTCCTGTATGCGGCCGGGTTCACCGACGGCCGGCGCGGCACGGGCGACCTCACCACCGAGCCTGGGCGGCTGGGCAGCGGCGTGCTGAGCCGGCTGATCACCATGCTCACCGCGGGCGGCCCGCCGTGCTCGCGGGCGGACATCCGATGCTGAGCCGCCGCCTGTGCCGGACTGCGCTGGCCGCCGCACCGGTCAGCTTGCTGGCCCTTACCGCCGCGCCCGCGCCGGCCGCGTCGGCCGGGACGGCGGCCCCGGCCGGTTCCGGTTTCGGTTCGCCGGCCGCCCGGCAACTGACCCGCGACCTGCGGGCCGCGCTCCAGATCAGCAAGGGCCAGAGCGTGACCGTGGCGGTGCTGGACGGCGGCGTCAACCCATCCGCGCCCGGGCTGGCCGGCGTGGTGACCACCGGCCCGTCGTTCGGCAACGTCGCCGGGGACCAGCCCGCGGAGGGCACGGTGTTCGCGTCGGCCGTGGCCGGGCGCGGGCCCAGCGGGAGCAACCCGGCCGGCACGGTCGGCCTGGCGCCCGCGGCCCGGATCCTGTCCATCAAGATCCCCAGCCGGGCGGGCGCCGGTACCTGGCAGCGCGACATCGGCGCCGCCATCAGGTACGCGGCCAGCCACGGCGCCCAGGTCATTTACGTGTCCGAGGAGTCGTTCCAGGACGACGCCGTGCTGGACAGCGCGGTCGAGTACGCGGCGGCCAGGAACGCGGTGGTGATCAGCCCCGAGTTCACCTTCCGGAACGCGCCGCCGTCGGTGAGCACGGTCCCGGACAGCCTGCCCAGGGTGCTCGGCGCGGCCTCGGTCGTGCTGGCCGGGCTGCCCAAGCCACCGCACGGCATGCGCTACCCGGCCAACGAGTCCATCCTGGTCGCCGCGCCGGCCAACGCGCTCACCGTGTCCGGGCCGCTCGGCCAGGGCTATGAGATGTTCGACAGCCTGTCGTCGGCGGCCTGGCTGACCGCGACCGTGGCGCTGATCAAGTCGGTCTACCCGCACCTGCCGGCCAGCCTGGTCAACCTGGCCATCGCGAGGTCGGCCCGGGACCACCCGCGCGGCGGCTGGTCACCGCAGGTCGGCTTCGGGCTGATCAACCCGGACGGCGCGCTGCACCAGGCGGCCGCGCTGGCCAAGGTCCCGGTCACCGCGCCCACCGGGCCCGGTTCGCTGGCTGACCCGGCCCACTTCGCGCCCGGGCAAGCACCAGGGGTCATCGACGCCGTGCACCACTCCACCACCAAGCTGACGCTGGCCGGCGCCGCGATGGTGGCTGCGCTGCTGCTGCTCGTCATCGCCGCGGTATTGGCGTTGCGCTGGCGAAGCCATCCGGCCTGAGAGAGTGGCCGCGCGGCGCACCCCGGCCGGGGATCCGCCATGCCCCGTGGCCAGTCGGCGAATCTGTCATTTCGGCAGCGGAATTCGCCGTGCGCGGTTACTAGGAAGGAGTAGATGCGGCCAGGCGTCTCCCACATTTAATGTGCCTTTCTTCGGGTCGCCTGCGGCCAGGTTCCTGAAATCCCGTCCAGTAGCGCTGGCGAAGGTGAGACGGTTCCCACCTGGGCATTGACGCCCGAACCTGCCCACGAGTATTGTCCGTATGCAATTCCCCCGCCGCAACGACTGTGGCCCAGGGCTGTGCGCATTTAAGGCGTAGTCATCGAATCGCGAAGCGAGCTACTGCAAAGGAGGGTGCGCTGTTCCGCCTGTAACGCCTTGGTGCTGCTGGTGCAGCGGAGGCTGACACAGGAGGTGGGAAATGCGTTATCGCCTGCTCGGCGCCGTCGCCAGCCTGGCCCTGATCGTGGCCTTCGGGGCACTTGGAGCATCCCGTGCCGCGCCCGCCAGCCGGGTGGCGGTCGCGACGCCCATGTCCATCGTGCTCAACGGCGCGCACTGGGCGCACCCGCCCACCACGGCGCAGTGCGTGGTCCAGACCGGGTTCGCCTGCTACCGGCCGGCGCAGTTCCAGCAGGCCTATAACCTGAAGCCGCTGTACGCCCGGGGGCTGGACGGCGCCGGGAAGACGATCATCCTCGTCGACTCGTTCGGCTCGCCGACGGTCCGGGCCGACCTGGCCACCTTCGACCGGGCCTTCCACCTGCCGCCGCCACCGCACTTCAGGGTGCTGCAGCCGGTCGGCGCGGTGCCCCCGTTCGACCCGAGCAACTCGACCATGGTCGGCTGGGCGGAAGAGACGTCGCTCGACGTCGAGTACTCGCACGCGATGGCGCCCGGCGCCAACATCGTGCTGCTCGAGACGCCGGTGGCCGAGACCGAGGGCACGGTCGGCTTCCCGCAGATCGTGGCGGCCGAGAACTACGCGATCAACCACCACCTCGGCGACGTCATCTCGCAGAGCTTCGGGGCGACCGAGGAGACCTTCCCGAGCCCGCAGGCGATCTTCCGCCTGCGCAGCGCGGTTTTCAACGCCCTGGCGCACCACGTGACCGTGCTCGCGAGCGCAGGCGACACGGGCGTGTCGAATTATCACTTCAACGGCGTGACCCTGTACACCCACCGGGTGGTCGGATGGCCCTCGAGCGATCCCCTGGTGACCTCGGTCGGCGGCCTGCAACTGCACCTCAACGCCCAGGGCAACCGGCTGCTGCCGGACAACGTGTGGAACGAGAGCACCGTGTTCGGCACCGCCGTGGCGGGCAGCGGCGGGCCGTCCCACGTGTTCGGCCGGCCGTCCTACCAGAACAGCGTGGCGGGCGTCGTGGGCCGGTACCGCGGGACGCCGGACATGAGCCTGAGCGCCGCCGTCAACGGCGGGGCCCTCGTGTACTGGTCCTTCGCCGGGCAGCCCCCGGCGTTCAACATCCTCGGCGGCACCAGCGAGGCGTCGCCGCAGTTCGCCGGCATCGTGGCCATCGCCGATCAGGCGGCGCACCACGACCTCGGCCTGCTGAACCCCAGCCTGTACGCCCTCGGTTCCGGGTCGGCTGGGATCCCTGACATCACCACCGGCAACAACACCGTGACGTTCACGCAGAACGGCCACACCTTCACGGTGCCTGGCTTCGACGCCGTGCCGGGTTACGACATGGCCAGTGGCTTGGGCACCGTCAACGGGTTCAAGCTGGTCAGCGCGCTGGCCCACTAGCGGCCGGTGACCGGCGCGCGGGCACCCGGGCAACCGGGTGCCCGCGCACCCGGGCTGACCAGGGTCAGGGCAGGGTCAGGATCTCGTAGCCGGTACCGGTGACCAGCAGCGTGTGCTCGAACTGGGCGGTCCGCTTACCGTCCTTGGTGACCGCGGTCCAGCCGTCGTCCCACACGTCATAGGCGATCGTGCCCAGGGTGAGCATGGGTTCGATGGTGAACGTCATGCCCTCCTCCATGATCAGGTGCACGCCGGGGTCGTCGAAGTGCGGCACGATCAGGCCGGAGTGGAACGTGGTGCCGATGCCGTGCCCGGTGAAGTCGCGGACCACCCCGTAGCCGAACCGGCGCGCGTAGGACTCGATCACCCGGCCGATCGCGTTCAGCGGGCGGCCCGGCGCGACGGCCCGGATGCCGCGCATCATGGCCTCGTGGGTGCGCTCCACCAGCAGCCGCGACTCCTCGTCCACGTCGTCGGCCAGGAACGTGGCGTTGGTGTCCCCGTGCACGCCGTCCAGGAACGCGGTGATGTCCACGTTGACGATGTCCCCATCGGCGATCACCGTGTCGTCCGGGATGCCGTGGCAGATGACCTCGTTCAGCGAGGTGCACAGCGACTTGGGATAGCCGCGGTAGCCCAGCGTGCTGGGGTAGGCGCCGTGCTCGACGAGGAACTCGTGGCCGACCCGGTCCAGTTCGTCGGTGGTCACCCCGGGCGCCACATGCCCGCCGACCTCTTGCAGGGCCTGGGCGGCCAGCCGGCCGGCCACCCGCATCCGCTCGATGGTATCGGCGTCCTTGACGTCCGGTTCGCCGGTCTTCGGGTACTTGCGGCCCACGTACTCCGGCCGTGGGATGCTGGCCGGCACGCGGCGCGGCGGGGAGAGCCGGCCAGGGTGGAGCAGAGTCGCCATGGTCTGGGAGTCTAGTGCGCATGAGCGATGACGATGCCTGGTGGTACTGCCTCACCCACAACACGGTCGAGCACGGTGCGGGCTGCCCGGGCAAGGACCGGCTGGGGCCGTACGCCACCAAGGAAGAGGCGGAGAACGCCCTGGAGCTGGTCCGGGAGCGGAACCAAGAGTGGGATCAGGCCGACGACGACTGAGCTGGCACGCGAGCAGCCGGCTGGGCCGGCCCGCGATCAGACGGGTGGGCTTGCCCTGCGATCATCGGTGATTGGGGGACCGGCGGGTATCGTTGGTTCTGCGACGATGCCGGAAGGGGCGCACGGTGGCCGAGGACCGCGCGGGCAGTGATCTGCCCACGGCTGCCCGGGCCCGGCTGGCGGAGATCCGGCAGAGCGGGACCTGGGGTTCCGCGCTTACCAGCGACGAGTTCGCGGCCATCCGTGGCGTCGGCTTCGAGCCGGTCGGCCAGGTGCTCGGCGCGGCCGTCTACAACATCGGCTTCACCGGCGGGTACAACTGCCCGGGCGCGTGGTCCGGATACGGGTACGTGCAGGCCTACCGCAGCGTGACCCAGGTGTCCGGGCAGGGCGGCTACGGCTCGTTTGGCCCGCTGACCCAGGCCATGTACCAGGCCCGGCACCAGGCCATCAGCCGGATGCAGGAAGAGTGTGCCGCGCTGGGCGGGCACGGCATCGTCGGGGTCACCCTGAGCATCGGCTCGTTCCCGGCGGGCGGCCTGGAGTTCAAGGCCATCGGCACCGCGGTCCGGGCGCCCGGGGCGGTGCCGCTCAAGCAGCCGTTCAGCTCGGACCTGTCCGGGCAGGACTTCGCCAAGCTGATCCACGCCGGTTATGTGCCGGCCGGGCTGGCGCTGGGCATCTCGGTCGGCGCCCGGCACGACGACTGGCTGACCGTCGGGCAGACCCGCTGGGGCGCGGGCAACGCCGAGGTGGTCGGGTACACCGAGCTGGTCAACGACAGCCGGCACGACGCGCGGCAGCAACTGGAACGGGACGTGCGGCGGCTCGGCGGCGAGGCCGTCGTGGTGTCCCGGATGGACATGCGGGTGCACGACCGGGAGTGCCCGATGCAGGAGCACGGCAAGGATCACATCGTGGAAGTGACCATCATCGGCACGGCCACGGTGCGGTTCGCCACGGAAGGCAAGCCACCGCCGCCGCTGGCCATCCTGTCCCTCGACCCGCAGCGACGGCAGGCCGCCCGGGTCAAGCTGGGACGCTGAATGAACGCATCTGAGGAGAACTGATGACCGACCAGCAGAGCACCGAGCTGAGTGCGGAAGGCGTCCCGCAGGATGCCATCCGCAGGCTGGCTGAGCTGCGGCCGGGGCGGCCCGGCGCGATCTTCACCTCAGACCTGTCGGTGAACGAGTTCCTGCTGGTCCGGGAGGCCGGGTTCCGCCCGCTCGGGCTGGTGCTGGGCAGCTCGATCTACCACGTCGGGCTGCAGGTCGGCCGCTGGGGCCGGAACCAGGAACTCGACGTGCTGTCGCAGGCCATGTACCACGCCCGCGAGCTGGCCATGACCCGGATGGAGGCGGAAGCCGACGCCCTCGGCGCGGACGGCATCGTCGGGGTCCGGCTGGACGTCGAGCTGAAAGAGTTCGGCGCCGACATCGCCGAGTTCATCGCGGTCGGCACCGCGGTCAAGGCCGAGCCGGGCGCGGGCGGCGGTGGTGTCACGGACTGGCGCAACAGCAAGAAGCAGCCGTTCACCTCGGACCTGTCCGGGCAGGACTTCTGGACGCTGATCCGGGCCGGTTATGCCCCGCTCGGCATGGTGATGGGCACCTGCGTGTACCACATCGCGCATCAGCGGCTCGGCAACAAGGTCAGCAACATCGGCCGCAACGTGGAGCTGGAGCAGTTCACCCAGGCCCTTTACGACGCACGGGAACTGGCCATGAGCCGGATGCAGGACGAGGCCGAGCAGCTGCACGCGGAGGGCATCGTCGGGGTGCAGCTCCGGCAGCACAGCCACACCTGGGGCTCGCACACCACCGAGTTCTTCGCCATCGGCACCGCGGTCCGCCCACTGCGCGATGACCACGTTATTGAACGCCCGACCATGGTGCTCAGCCTGGACGGCTGACCGGTCGTCGCCGCTGGCTCAAGGCTGACGCCGCCACGCCGCGGCTGACCGCACTAGCTTTTCATTCATATGGCCGCGCCTGGGGTCCGGTGCGCGTGGCTGAATCATTCATGTCGTCCTGACCGCCTGAATGATTCAGCCACGCGGTTGCCTGCGGGGCGCCCGGGGGGTTCGGCCAGCCGGCTTAGCCGGGGAACGCGTCGCGGATGGGGCGCGGCCGGCATGAGAGCCGCGCCCGGCCCCGGCCGGGCGGTGCCGGCCCTGAGTAATCGACCCCGGCAGTGGATCAGAGCATGGTGATGAGCATGTACCCCATGGCGATGGTCATCACGATCTTGCTGCACTCCACGTAACGCATGGCGAGCACTGGATGCCCGGCCGGCCGGCGCGGGGCGGCCTCGGCGGCACCGGGCGTCCCGGTGCGGCTGGCCGGATTGGCGACGTAGCTGGACGGTCCGGCCGGGACGGTGACCAGGGGCCGGTGCTGGGTTTGGGGCGTGGCAGCCAGGGCTGCTGCGGCCCGGGCGCGGGTGGCCAGCCGGTCGGTGGTCCAGAGCAGGTAGCCGAGCATGAACAGGGCCAGGACCAGCGCTACTGCTGGGAAACCCGCTGCCGCGCCTGGGTCGGCCATCCCGGGCATAGCCATTCCTGGCGTGCGCTGCCCGGTAGGCAGCGCCAGCAGCACGTACACCATGGCCATGCATTCCACCAGGTGCGGCATGGGGAACCGGCATTGCCACGGGCGTGGCGCGGTCGTGCGGGCACGGATGGCGCTGGCCGCGAACCAGGTGCCCGCCGCGCCAAACACCACGGCCCAGGCGCTGCCGGGCAGTAGGCGGAGCTGGGGCAGGAACATGCCGGCCATGGCGGTGCCCATGAGGGCGTGCAGTGCGTCGGTGTCGGCCTCGGTTGCTGTCCGCAGTACACGAGCGGCGGCCAGGCGGCTGGCGGCGTAGCCCGCGGTGCAGAGCATGGCGACGGCGAGCAGGCCGGCCAGCCAGGCTGGCCCGGCCACCTCAGCCCCCTCGCGGCGCTGTGCGGTGCGCGGCCTGGGCCGGGTATGTCACCGGGCCGCCGCGCGCGAGCCGCGTTTCGTGCTGCCGCATAACACCGGGATGGTACCGGGCGGAAAGCGATCGCGCTAAACCCCCCAGGGGTATTTGGGAAACCCCCTGGTGGTATGTATGAAACCCTCGCAGGGTATTTCCAGCAATGCTGAAGATTACATTTTTGCCACGTTGAACTGCGCTTTACTTTGGCGGTGTAGGTTTCCGGGCATGGCGGCCAGGTAGCCGGCTGCTGCTCCGCTAGTCCGCAGGTCCGGCTGGACGTGCCGCTGCCGGCGGGCGGGACGGAATCCGGAATGGCTGGCCGGGTTAGTGCTGGAAGGCGGGATTAGGCAGGTGTCATCTGCGGCGGTAACCGGGGAGGCATCATCCGCGCCCCTGGAGCTGGAATTTTCGATCGTAGGGATGACGTGCGCGTCGTGTGCGGCCCGGGTCGAGAAAAGGCTTAACGCTGTTGACGGCGTCACGGCCACGGTGAACTTGGCGACCGAGCGGGCCAGCGTGACGGTACCGGCGGCGGTGCCGGTGCAGCAGCTCATCGACGCGGTCGAGCAGGCCGGTTACCGCGCCGAGATGGTTGGCACCGGCGCTGCCGAGGCGGAGGCTGAGCCGGGGGCGGCCGCCGGGACGGATGCGGCCCGGGTGGCTGACCTGCGGCGGCGGCTGATCGTGGCGCTGGTGCTGTTCATTCCGCTCAGCGACCTGTCGGTGCTGTGGTCGCTGTTCCCCTGGTCGCGGTTCCCGGGCTGGCAGTGGGTGCTGATCGCGCTGGCCGCGCCGGTGGTCGGATGGTGTGCGTGGCCGTTCCATCAGGCCGCGCTGCGGAACGCCCGGCATCGGTCGGTGTCGATGGACACGCTGGTGTCGCTGGGCATCATCGCGGCCTCCGGCTGGTCGGTATACGCGATGTTCGTGCTGGACCGCGGGCAGGGGCGGCTGAGCACGTGGTACCTGCTGCTGCACGCGTCCGGCGGCGGCATCTACCTGGAGGTCGCCGCGTCGGTGACCACCTTCCTGCTGGCGGGCCGGGTGTATGAGGCCAAGGCACGGCGGGACGCCGGGGACGCGATGCGGGAGCTGGCCGCGGCCGGCGCCCAGGACGCGTGCGTGCTGGAGCTAGACGGGACCGAACACAAGGTCCCGGTCGCGGCGCTCCGGGTCGGGCAGCGGTTCGTGGTCCGGCCGGGGGAGCGGATAGCCGCGGACGGGGAGGTGGAGTTCGGCCAGTCCGCGGTGGACCGCAGCATGATGACCGGGGAGTCGGTGCCCGCCGACGCTGCCGAGGGGGACATGGTGGCCGCGGGCACGGTGGTGGTGTCCGGGCGGCTGGTGGTGCGTGCGGTCAAGGTGGGCCGCGACACCCAGCTCGCGCACCTGGTCGCTCTGGTGGAACAGGCCCAGTCGCAGAAGGCCGCGATCCAGCGGCTGGCTGACCGGATCTGCGGGGTGTTCGTGCCGGCGGTGCTGGTGGCGTCCGGGCTGACGCTGGCCGGCTGGCTGCTGGCGGGCAGCCCGGTGGAGCGGGCGTTCAGTGCCGCGCTGGCCGTGCTGATCATCGCCTGCCCGTGTGCGCTGGGCCTGGCCACCCCGGCGGCGCTGATGGTGGCCTGCGGGCGGGGCGCGCGGCTGGGTATCTTCATCAAGCGGTACGAGGCGCTGGAGGCCTCCCGCGCGGTGGACACGGTGCTGCTGGACAAGACCGGGACGGTGACCACCGGGGGCATGGCGGTCACCGGGGTGCTGACCGCGGACGGCTGGGACCGGGAGGCGCTGCTCCGGCTGACCGGTGCAGTGGAGCAAGCATCAGAGCATCCGGTGGCCGCGGCCATTACCGCGGCGGCCCAGCAGGAGCTGGGGGCGCTGCCCCAGGCGGAACGGTTCCTGGCCATGCCCGGGCTGGGGGCCCGCGGGACGGTGGATGGCCACGATGTGATCATCGGCCGAGAGCACCTGTTCACCGACCGGGGCCTGGCTGTCCCCGCGGACCTGGCCAGTGAGTGCCGCCGCTGGGAGCAGTCTGGCCGCACCGTGGTGCTCGCCGGGTCGGACGGCCAGGTGCGCGGCGCGGTCGCGGTGGCCGACACCATCAAGGGATCCGCCGCCGAAGCGGTCGCGCGACTGCGCGGCCTCGGTCTGCGTACCGTGCTGCTGACCGGGGACAGCCAGGCCACTGCCGAGGCCGTCGCGGCCCAGGCCGGCACCGATGAGGTGATCGCCGGAGCGCTGCCCGATCACAAGGTGACGGTGATCCGGGATCTGCAGGCCCAGGGCCACCGGGTAGCCATGGTCGGCGATGGGGTCAACGACGGGCCCGCCCTGGCCGCGGCCGACCTGGGGATCGCCCTGGGCAGCGGCACCGACGTGGCGATGAGCGCCGCGGACCTGATCGTGCTGCGTGACGATCTCGGCGCCGTGCCGGACGCCATCAGCCTGGCCCGGGCCACCCTGGGGGTGATCCGCGGCAACCTGACCTGGGCGTTCGGGTACAACATCGCGGCCATCCCGCTGGCCGCGGCCGGATTCCTCAATCCGCTGATCGCCGGGGCCGCGATGGCCCTGTCCTCGGCGTTCGTGGTGGCCAACAGCGTCCGGCTGCGGCACTTCGGCCAATCTCAGGAACAGGTGAGCTGATGTCTGGGATGAACTCGGGGATCAACGTCAACGATCCGACCGTGGTCGCGGCGTTCAAGGCCGCGCTGGTGCACCAGGGCATCATCGCCCTGCTGATCTTCTTCCTGCTCGGCTTCGCCTGGATCAGCGTGCGGGCCTGGCTGCCCGCCCAGGCCGCCGCCGGCGGGACTCCGGCCCCTGCCCTGGCCGAGCCGTCCTGGCGGCAGGTGCTGCGGATCGGGTTCGGCCTGATTTGGGTGTTCGATGGCATCTTGCAGGCCCAGCCGAAGATGGCCATCGGGCTGCCCTCGCAGGTCATCGAGCCCATCGCGGCCAGTTCCCCGCACTGGGTCCAGCAGGTGGTGAACTGGGCCGGCACCAGCTGGTCGTATCACCCGATGCAGGCTGGCGCGTCCGCCGTGTGGATCCAGGTTGGGATCGGCCTCTGGCTGCTCGCCGCACCCCGCGGCCTGCTGTCCCGGCTGGCCGGCGTGGCCAGCGTCGGCTGGGGCCTGGTGGTCTGGGTCTTCGGCGAGTCGTTCGGCGGGATCTTCGCCCCCGGGCTGACCTGGCTGTTCGGCGCGCCCGGGGCGGTGCTCATCTATGCCGCGGCCGGTGCGCTGATCGCGCTGCCCGAGCGGACCTGGCGCAGCCCGTGGATCGGCCGGGCCGTTCTCGCCGGGACCGGCGTCTTCCTGATTGGCATGGCGGTGCTGCAGGCCTGGCCAGGACGCGGGTTCTGGCAGGGCACCACCCACCACCAGCCGGGCACTCTGGCCAGCATGACCGGCGGCATGGCCCAGACCTCGCAGCCCGGATTCCTGTCCAGCTGGGTCAACGCGTTCACCGGCTTCGATGAGGCGCACGGCTTCGCGGTCAACCTGTTCACCGTGATCGTGCTCGCCGTCATCGGTGCGGTGTTCGTGACCGGCCAGCGACGGCTGGTCCGCCCCGCGGTCATCGTCTTCACCGTGGTGTGCCTGGCGGACTGGGTGCTGATCGAGGACTTCGGGTTCTTCGGCGGCCTGGGCACCGACCCCAACAGCATGCTCCCATTCGCGCTGCTGGCCATCAGCGGCTACCTCGCCCTCACCCCCAGCCCGGCCGCGGCCGCGGAACCGGTCACGGCGAAGGTGACGGCCGAGCCAGCCAGCCCGGCCACAACGGCGGAACCGGCCATCCCGGCACCGGCGGCAGGCTGGCGGGACCGGGTCCGGCCAGCCTCGCTGCGCCAGGCACTGGCTACCGCAAGCATCGGCACCGTCGCCGCCCTCGGCGCGCTCGGGCTGATCATCCTGGGCGCCGCCCCGATGGCCGCCGCCCAGGCCAGTCCGACCGCCGACCCGATCCTGGCCGAGGCCATCTCCGGGTCCGCAGCGCCACTGAACTTCCCGGCCAAGCCATTCCAGCTGACCGACCAGCACGGCCGCATGGTCAGCCTGGCCAGCCTCCGCGGCAAGGTGATCCTGCTGACCTTCCTGGACCCGGTGTGCACGAGTGACTGCCCGCTGATCGCCCAGGAGTTCCGCGCCGCCGGGCAGCTCCTCGGGGCTAACGCACGGCACGTCGAACTGGTCGCCGTCGTGGCCAACCCCGTCTACCACCAGGTCACCTTCACCCAGGCGTTCGACCGCCAGGAACGGCTGACCCAGGTGCCCAACTGGCTGTACCTGACCGGCTCTGTCCCGCAACTCCGGCAGGTGTGGGCAGACTATGGGATCGCCGCGCAGATCCTGCCCGCCGGGTCGATGATCGGCCACCCGGACATCGCCTATGTCATCGACCGGGCCGGGCGCGTCCGGGAGGAGCTGGACACCGATCCGGGTCCAGGGACCACCGCCACCAAGTCCTCGTACGCCGTCCTGCTCGCCAACGCCGCCCGGAACGCGCTGAAGTCGTCATGAGCCGCCGCCCTTACCTTCTTGCCGCCTCGCTGGCCGGCGCGCTGCTGGCCGCGGGCTGCGGCAGTACCGCCGGCCAGACCGCCACCCAGCCCCGGCCAGCCACCCCGCCGTCCCTGGCCACCTCGCTGGTCACCACGACCGGGACCTGGGCCGTCGCGGTGCTGGGCGGCTCGGCCGCCAACCACGACAACTTCTGGCAGCTGTTCGTCCGCCCCACCGGATCAAGCGCCTGGCGGCTGGCCACCCCGCCCGGCGTGGCCAGCAACGGCGGCCTGGTCCTGGCCGGGCTGCCCGCCGGATCGGTGCTGGCTGGATTCCGGCCCAGCCAGCACCTGACCTACTCCCCGCTCGCCACCAGCACGGACACCGGCCGGGCCTGGTCACCCGGCCTGCTCGACGCCGCCCTGGCCGACGTCCCGGGCGCCCTGGCCGCGGACCCGGCCAGCGGCCATCTGCTGGCCCTGCTCAGTGACGGCACCGCCGACACGTCCGGCCCGGGCGGGACGGCGTGGACCCGGCTGGCCACCCGCCAGGCCATCGCCGATTCCCCGGCAGGCACCCGATGCCAGCCGGGCAGCCTTACCGCCGCCACATTCAGCCCGTCCGGGCAGCCCATGCTGGCGGCCGGCTGCACCCGTCCCGGAACCGTGGGGATCTTCTCGCACACCGGTGGGTCATGGCAGCTGACCGCGCCCCACCTACCCGCTGCTTACACCCACCAGCCCATTACGGTGCTCCGCCTGACCACCAGGGGCGGGACCACCACCGCGCTGCTCGCCGCGGGACGTGCGCCATCGGCCCACCTGCTGGCCGCCTGGTCCACTGACGGCGGCATGCACTGGACGCTGTCGCCGGCCCTGCCGCTGAACGGTGCCACGCTCACCGCGTCATCGTCCGGATCAGGCAGCAGCCTGGCCGTCATCCTGAGCGACCGCCACGCCGCCACCATCACCAGCGGCGCGAGCTCCTGGCAGGCCTGGCCGGTCCTGCCCACCGGGACCGTGACACTCGCGGCAGGGCCGGCCGGCGGGTGGAACGCCCTCGCCGTGCACCGCACCCAGCTCACCATCTGGCAAGCCGCCCCGGGCGCGCGCTCATGGTCCAGCGGACAGGTGATCAAGGTGCCCGTTCAGTTCGGATCATCCGGCTAGCCTCCGAACGCGTCGCGGATGGCGGCGCGGCCCTCGGCGGCCAGCCAGAAGAACGCGTAGCTGCCCTGCTCGCGCAGGTCCCGGGCCGCCTGCACGGCCGCGCCGTACGCGACCTGCGCGAACGCGGAACCGACCGAAACCCGGCGGACGCCCGCCGCGGCCAGCTCGTCGAGCCCCGGGCCGCTGGCCAGGGCGAGCACATTGACCGGCCGGTCTACCTCGCGGACCACGGTGCGGATGTCGTCCAGGCTGATCAGCCCGGGCGCGTACAGCGCATCCGCGCCCGCCTCCTGGTAGGCCTGCAGCCGGCCAATGGTGTCGGCCAGGTCAGGTCGGCCACGCAGGTAGTTCTCCGCCCGGGCGGTGAGCACCAGCGGCCCCGGGGTGTCCTTGGCCGCCTCGGCCGCCGCCGCGATCCGGTCCCGGGCCAGCCCGAAGTCGTAGATCGGCTGCTCGTCGCGCTGGGTGTAGTCCTCGACCGAGCAGCCGGCCAGCCCGGCCGCGGCGGCCAGCCGGATCGTCTCGGCCACCCCAGCCGGCTCGTCGGCGAACCCGTTCTCCAGGTCGGCCGACACCGGCAGGCTGGTGGCCGCGGCGATCTCGGCCCCGTGCGCCAGCGCCTCGTCCAGGGTCACCTGCCCGTCCAGCCGGGCCAGGGTGGCCGCGAAGCCGCCGCTGGTGGTGGCCAGCGCGGCGTAGCCCAGCCATTCGAACAGCCGGGCTGACCCGGCGTCCCACGGATTGGGTAGCAGCAGCAGTTCCGGGCCCTCGTGCAGAGCCCGGAACCGCTGCGCCCGTGAGGCCTGTGTGTCCGTTGGCATGGGCCCCACTCTAGGGCGGGGCGCTGACAACGAGCCGGCTCAGGCGGGGTTGGTTACCGCGTGCTGCACGTGGTGGATCGAGGCCCGCACCCGGAACGCCACGGCGATCTCCATGATGCCGTAGACGATCAGCCAGAAGCCGAGCACAAAGGCCAGAGTGACCAGCGAGATACCCGGCCACATGAACACGACGACGCCGGCCACCACGCTGAGCGCGCCGATGAAGCCCATCCAGCCGCGGTGCGGCGCCTCCTTGTGCGCGATCGCGCTGTAGATCTGCGAGATGCCGTAGGCCACCCAGTAGATGCCGATCAGCAGGGCCAGCGCGACCACCGACACGATGATGTGCCGGATCGCGTACAGCCCGATCACGATGCCGAGGATCCCGATGATCACGTTCCACACCCGCATCCCGCCGGATTCGTCGGACGCGAACGCGTTGATGAACGAGAAGATGCCGGACACCAGGATCTGGATGCCGAACAGGATGGCCAGCACCACCACGGTCGGGCCAGGCCAGGCGACGGCGAAGATCCCGGCCACTACCATGAGGATGCCGAAGAACAGCAGCCAGCCCCAGTGCCTGCCGATCCGGCCGAGCTCATCGCCGATGTCTCTCCGCACCGGAGTGGTCATCTAGACGAGTGATTCCGTATTGATCATGGGTGTGTCCGTGCGTGACGGAACAGGCGAGGGTGCCCAAGGATCGGCGTTGCTACCCAAACGTCGAGCCCGGAGGCTCTCGTGGACGCTGATCTGGACACCCTCGTGACGGCACTGTACGTGAAGATCGACGACATGCTGGCGAAGGACCGCCGGCCGGGGCATCCGGCCAGGCTGAGCCAGCCGGAACTGGTGTGCCTGGCGGTGGCGCAGGCACTGCTGGGCTTTCACAGCGAGCACCGGTGGATCCGCTTCGCCCTGTGCCACCTGAACGGCTGCTTCCCGTACCTGCCGCACCAGCCGGGCTACAACAAGCGGCTGCGCGCGGCGCTGCCGCTGGTCAAGCAGGTGATCCGGGATCTGGCCGCCGACAGTGACTTCTGGCTGGACACTGTCTGGATCGCTGACTCCACCCCGGTCGAATGCGCCCGCTCCCGCCCAGCAGTCAAGCGCTCGGACATGGCGGGCTGGGCGAACTACGGGTACTGCGCGAGCCATTCCCGCTGGTTCTGGGGACTGCGGCTGTACCTGATCTGCACCCCCGCCGGGATGCCGGTCCTGTGGGCACTGGCCGACCCCAAGATCGGCGAACGGGAGGTCCTGGCCGCCATGCTCGACGTCGAGCCGCAGCTGGCCGCCGCCCGCCCCGGCCTGGCCCTGATCACCGACAAGGGCTTCGCCGGCCGCGAAACCGAAGCTGACCTGGCCGCCCGCGGCATCACGCTGCTGCGGCCCTCCCGCAAGGACGAGGCCGCCCGCCCCGGCCAGCCCGTGCTCAAGGCCATCCGCCAGCTGATCGAATCGGTCAACGACACCCTCAAAGGCCAGCTCGACCTGGAAGCCCACGGCGGCCGCACCTTCGAAGGCGTCGCCATCCGGGTCGCCCAGCGCATCCTGGCCATGGCCGCCGCGATCTGGCACAACAACAAGACCGGCGCCCCGGTCACCCGCTCGCTGATCGCTTACGACCACTGAAGATCCATAAGGAATCATTCGTCTAGGCCTCCCAGTCAACATGCATACGGGTCATGTGTCTCATGATCTTCTCGGCGGAAGCCGATGTCCATGTTCGGCTGGACAACGGTGCGCTAACCCTGTGGTGCGTGCAGACATTTCGGGACATGTACCGGGGCTTGAGCGGCCTCGTATCATCTGGCAATGGGGCCGGAATTGGATGACTGGGCGGTTGACGAGCAGCTAGCCGAGCTCGGCCGGGTACTGGCCAAGCGGATCGACGTGCTGGCCACGGCGATGGCC
This sequence comes from uncultured Actinomycetes bacterium, assembly GCA_963814645.1. GTDB lineage: Bacteria > Actinomycetota > Actinomycetes > Streptosporangiales > Streptosporangiaceae > RYN-230. The sequence goes on from CAWFDX010000004.1 coordinate 1,157,463, forward strand.
AAGCAGATCACCGCGGAGGTCAGCTTCTACCGCGACCAGCCCACCGTGCCGCTCGACGACCTGCGGGAAAGCTGCCGCGCACACCTTGAGTACGTGCTCGGCTCGCTCGGCCGCCCGGTCCCGCGAGACACCTCGCCCGCAGAGCAGAATGGCCGTCGGCGGGCCGACGCGGACGTCCCGCTGCCCGCGCTGATGGACGCCTACCGGGTCGGCACCCGGTTCATCTGGGAATGCTTCCTGGCCGAGGCGGAAAACAACGGCGCGCCGGACAGCGCGACGCTGGTCCGCGCCTCGTCCCAGGTCTGGATCCTGCAGACCGACTTCATCGAGGCCATGTCGGCCGGCTACCGGGACGCGATGACGGTGCGGGTGCTGAGCCAGGAGCACGAGCGGTCCGCGCTGGTCGGCGCGCTGCTCGAAGGGCGGATCACCGAGACCAGGACGCTGTGGGAGGCCGCGGAGATCCTGCGCATCAGCCGGCGCGGCCCCTACGTGGTGGTGGCCGCGGAAGTCCCCGAGCTGGGCCGGCAGGCACTGCGCGACGTGGAGAACCGGTTGCGCGCCGGTGACATCTCCTCGGCCTGGCGGCTGCTGCCCGACCTGCAGGTGGGCATCGTGGTGCTGCGCACACCCCGGCAGCTCGGCCAGCTGGTCACGTTGCTGACCGGCCGCTCGGCGCACCGGATCGGGATCAGCCCGCAGTACCAGGCCCTGGAGGACACCGGCGAGGCGCTGCGGTTCGCCCGGATCGCGATGACCGCGGCCACCCCGGGCCAGGCCGCCGTCACCCAGTTCGACCAGGCCCCGCTGGCGGTGGCCGCGGCCAGCAGCCCGGAGGTCATGCGGCACGTGACCGGCTCGGTGCTGGGCGCGCTGGCCGGGCTGCCCGACGCGGAGCGGGCGCTGCTGCTGGACACGCTGGCGGCGTGGCGGGACAGCGGCGGCTCGGCGGCCGGCGCGGCGGAGCGGCTGTTCGTGCACCCGAACACGGTGCGGCACCGGCTGCGCCGGATCAGCGCGGCTACCGGGCGCAGCCTGACCGCGCCGCGCGACGTGGCTGAGCTGTGCCTGGCCCTGGAAGCCGCCCGCCAGCAACCGGGCTAACCGGTCAGGTGAACGCGGACAGGCCGGTGATGGCGCGGCCGACGATGAGGGTGTTCATCTCCCGGGTGCCCTCGTAGGAGTAGATGGCCTCGGCGTCGGCGACGAACCGGCCCACGTTGTGCTCCAGCAGGATGCCGTTGCCGCCCATCAGCTCCCGGGCCCAGCCGACCGTCTCGCGCATCCGCATCGTGCAGAACGCCTTGGCCAGCGCGGAGTGCTCGTCCCGGGCCTGGCCGGCTTCCTGCAGCCCGGCCAGCCGGGCGCACAGCGCGGCCGACGCGGTCGTGTTGGCCAGCATCTTCACCAGCAGGTCCTGGACCAGCTGGAAGCCGCCGATCGGGCGGCCGAACTGCTCGCGCTGCTTGGCGTAGGCCAGCGCATGCTCGTAGGCGCCGCGGCCGCAACCGGTGGCCATCCAGGCGACACCGGCCCGGGTCATCCGGAGCACCTCGGCGGTGTCCTTGAACGAGTGGGCGTTCTGCAGCCGGTTCGTTTCCGGCACCCGGACGTCGTCCAGCGTGATCCGGGCGTTCTGCACCACCCGCAGCGCGATCTTGTCTTCGAGCTTCTGGGTACTGAAGCCGGGCGCGCCCTGCTCCACCACGAACCCCTTGACCTGGCCGTCCGCTTCGTCCTTGGCCCAGATCACGATGAGGTCGGCGAACGTCGCATTGCCGATCCAGGTCTTCTGCCCGCGCAGCACCCAGCTGTCCCCGTCGCGGCGGGCGGTGGTGGTCAGCCCGCGGGCCGCGCCGGAGCCGGTGTCCGGCTCGGTCAGCCCGAACGCGCCGATCAGCTCCATCCGGGCCATCGGCGGCAGCCAGCGCTGCTTCTGCTCCTCGGACCCGCAGACGTAGATCGAGCCCATGGCCAGCCCGCCGTGCACCCCGCAGAACGTGGCGATGGACGGGTCGGTACGGGCCAGCTCCAGCGCGACCAGACCGTCCAGCAGCAGCCGCCCGCCGGGGCACCCATAGCCGTGGTACGGCAGCCCGGCGATACCCAGCCCGCGCAGGCCGGGGATCAGCTCGTGCGGGAACTGCGCCGTTACCCAGTACCGGTTGATCACCGGTGCCACTTCTTTTTCCATGAACGCCCGTACCCGGTGCAGCACGGCTCGCTCGGAATCATCGAGCAGCTGCTCCAGGCCGTAAAAATCGGCGTCGGGTTGCATCGGTGTTACCTCCCTGCGGACGGCGGGCCGGGCTCGGTCTCGGTGAGGAACTCGCTGATCAGCGGGGCCAGCAGGTCCGGGCGCAGCACCAGTTCGACGTGCCCGCCGTGGTAGGTGTGCAGCCGGGCATGCGGGATGAGCGAGGCCAGGATGTGCCCGTTGGCCAGCGGGATGATCGGATCGTCGTCACCGGCCAGCACCAGCGTGGGCTGGCGGAGCAGCGGCAGCAGCGGCAGCGAGGTCCAGCCTGCCCCGGCGGCCAGCTGGTACAGGTAGCCGCGGGACGGGCCGACCCGGGTCCACCGGTGCAGCACGCCGGCCACCTGGTCGGCGTCTTCCCGGGCGGTGCCGCCGTAGAGCTGGGCGGCGATCCGCCGGGTGTAGCCGGGGTCGAGGTACCGGCGCGGCGTGGCCAGCGTGGCCAGCACCCACGGGCTGGCCGGCACCATCAGCACCCCGGTCCCGGTGGCGACCAGCACCACCCGGCGGCAGCGGCGCCGCTCGGACAGCGCGAACTGCTGGGCCAGCGCGCCGCCCCAGGAGATGCCGAGGATGTCGGCCTGGTCGTGGCCGAGGTGGTCGAGCAGGCCGGCCAGCAGGTGGGCCAGCGTGCCGAACCGGTACGGCCGGGCCGGCAGCGGCGAGCCGCCCACGCCGGGCACGTCGAACCGGATGACCTCGATGGCTGGGTCGAGGGCGGCCAGGAACGGCTCGAACGTCTCCAGGCTGGCGCCAATGCCGTTGGCCAGCAGCAGCGGGGGACCGCTGCCGGTGCCCGGCCGGACCGCGATGCGCAGCGGGGTGCGGCCGACCACCACCGTGCGGGTCACCGAGCGCTGCCGGGCCCGGCGCGCGGCGCGCCGGGCCCACAGCGACTCTCCGCCGTTTTGGGATTCAGCGGTCGAAGACATAGCTTCCTGGTGCGGGTTCGAGGGGTGGCAGCTCCATGCTGCCGGGGGAGTCTGGGGCCGGTTTCTCTGCGCCGCTGCGCTCGCCCAGCCAGGCCGCGAAGTCCGGCCACCAGGAGCCCTTCTCGGCGGTGGCCTCGGCCAGCCAGGCCTCCGGATCTGGCGGGGTCTCCGGCGCGGTCCGGTACACCGCCTTGGCGTTGCCGACCGGGCTGACCATGGAGGCGATATGCCCGCTACGGGCCAGCACGAAGCGGCTGTCGCCGCCGAGCAGCTGGGTGCTGCGGTAGCAGGACTGCCAGGGGCACAGGTGATCCGCGGCGCCGGCCACCAGATAACCGTCGGTGCTGACCGCGCCCAGGTCCACCGGGCTGCCCAGCATGGTGGCCCGGCCCGGCACGGTCAGGCTGTTGCCCAGGGCCAGCTCGATGAAGTCGCGGTGCACGCCGGCCGGCATCCGGGTGGTGTCCGCGTTCCAGTACAGGATGTCGAACGCCGGCGGCGGCCGGCCGAGCAGGTAGTTGTTCACCCAGTAGGTCCAGATCAGGTCGCCGGGCTTGAGCCAGGCGAAGATCTCGGCCAGCGCGGCGCCGTCAAGGTAACCGCGGGCCGCGGACGCGGCGATCGCGGCCCGGGCGGTGCGCTGGTCGAGCAGGGCCGCGGGCAGCCCGGCCCGGGCCTGGTCCAGCACGGTCACGGCCAGGGCCAGCCCGGCCAGCTCGTGCTGGCGGCCGGTTGCGGCCAGGTGCGCGGCCACCATGGCGGCCAGAATCCCGCCCGAGCACAGCGCGAGCAGCAGCGCCGAGTCCGCTCCGGTGATGTCGCGGGCAGCGGCCAGCGCGGCCAGAATCGCCTCGCCGTAGGTGTCCAGGGTCCAGTCCCGGTGCCGCACGTCCGGGTTCCGCCAGGAGATCATGAAGACCTGCTGCCCGGTGGAGACCAGGTACTCGACCAGGCTGCGGCCGGGGGCCAGGTCCACGATGTAGTACTTGTTGATCACTGGCGGCACCACCAGCAGCGGCCGCTCGCGCACCTCGGTGGTGGCTGGGGCGTACTGGATCAGCTCAAAGACTGGGGTGCGCAGCACCACCGAGCCCGGCGTCACGGCCAGGTCGACCCCGACCGCGAACGCGTCCGGCTCGACCATGGCCGGGACCCGCGGCGGGGTGGCCAGATCCCCGGCCAGGCGGCGCGCGCCGGCCAGCACGCTGCCGCCGCCGGTGTCGATGGCCGCCTTCCAGAACGCCGGGTTCAGCACCGGGTTGTTGCTCGGGGCCAGGGCCTCGGCCAGGTTGGTCAGCTGGAAGCCGACCCGCTCCCGGTCCGCCCAGTCCAGTATCGGCGTCGGCCTGCAAGTCGGCCAGCGTGGCCGTGCCGGCCAGGTAGGCCTGCAGCACCCGGCGCAGCACCGGGTTGCCGGCCCAGGCCGGGTCGGTGAACCGGCGGTCCTTGGCCGCGGCAGCCAGCTCCGAACGCCCGGCGGCGATCCGGCCCAGCTCGCCGCCCAGGCCGCCCAGCCGGCTGGCCAGCAGTTGCGGGCGGCTGGCCAGCCGGGCCGCGAAGCGGGCCATGGCCGGGCCGGGCACGAACCGGCGGGCCGGGCCGAGCGCGGCGTCGGCCAGCAGCATGTCCAGCGGGCCTGCGGTGTCGGCCGGTGCTTCCGCCGCAGTGTCCTGCGTTCGTGCGTGCTGGGCCTGGCTCATGGCACCAGCCCCTCCGGCGGGCTGACCTCGCGGCGCAGGATCTTCCCCGTCGCGCCCTTGGGCAGCGCGTCAACCAGCCAGACGTGCCGCGGGTACTTGTACGCGGCGACCCGCGCCTTGACGAACGCGCGCAGCTCGTCCGGGGTGGCGCTGGCGCCGGGCTTGAGCGCCGCGGCCGCGCCGATCTCCTCGCCCAGCGTGGGGTGCGGGATGCCGATGACCGCCGCCTCGGCCACCGCCGGGTGCTCGTACAGCACCTCCTCGATCTCCCGCGGGTAGACGTTGAAGCCGCCCCGGATGACCAGGTCCTTCTTCCGGTCCACGATGAAGAAGTAGCCGTCCTCGTCCTGCCGGGCCAGGTCACCGGTACGCAGCCAGCCGTCCGGGATGGCCTCTTTGGTGGCCTCCGGCCGGCCCCAGTAGCCCTTCATCACGTTCGGCCCGCTGATCGCGATCTCGCCCACCTCGCCACCCGGCACGTCACTGCCGTCCGGGGCGACCAGCCGAAGCTGCACGCCGCGCACCGGGGTGCCGATCGAGCCGGGCTTACGCTCCCGGTCCGGGTGGTTGAACGCGGCCACCGGGGACGTCTCGGACAGCCCGTAGCCTTCCAGGATCATCGTGCCGAACGCGCCCTCGAACGAGCGGAGCAGTTCCACCGGGAGGGCCGCGCCGCCGCTGACACAGATCCGCAGTGAGCTGAGGTCGTACCGGTCCCGGTCCGGGTGGTGCAGCAGCGCCGCGTACATGGTGGGCACGCCCTCGAACACGGTGACCCGGCAGCGCTGGATGATCTCCAGCGCCTGGGCCGGGTCGAACCGGGCCAGCAGGGCCAGCGCGGCGCCGGAGTTGACCGACGTGTTCAGCCCGCAGGTCAGCCCGAACACATGGAACAGCGGCAGGCAGCCCATGACCACGTCGGACGGGCTCAGGCTGAACAGGGTCTCGGCGCTCAGCTGGGCGTTGGTCCGCAGGTTGGCGTGGCTGAGCTCGGCGCCCTTGGGCTGCCCGGTGGTGCCCGAGGTGTACAGGATCAGCGCGGTGTCGCCGTCCGCCCGGTCGGCCACCCCGGGCGCGGGCAGCTGAGCCTGGAGCAGCGCGGTCAGGTCGGCGGCGCCCGCCGGGACGAAGCTGGCCCCCGCGGCGGCTGCGCCCTCGGCGGGCTCGCCGGGCGAATCGGCCGCCGCGAACAGCAGGCCCGCTCCGGAGTCGCTCAGGTAGTACTCGACCTCACGGGACTTGAGCAGCGGGTTCATCGGCACCACGGTGCCGCCCGCGCGGAGTACCCCGTAACACACGATGCAGAACTCGGGTGTGTTGGCCAGCATCACCCCGACCCGGTCGCCGGCCTGAAAACCCTGGCTGAAGAGGAACGCCGCGACGCGCGCGGCGTCGTCGTCGAACTCGGCATAACTGACCACCCGGTCGCCGGCCAGGATCGCGGGATGCTCGGGCTGCTTAGCGGCCTGGTCGGTGAGGAGCTGTGCGAGGTTGGCCATCGTCCACCTCCGGTGCTGGTCTGGATCGAGGTTAACCCCAGGATCTGCCCTGGTGGCGGACATGTCGATGGCACCGGGTAACAGCGCTGCACCGGTCCCGTGGTGACGCGGGACAACGGCCAGCAGGGGTCAGGCGGCGCTGCCGGGGCGGTACCGGGCGGCGAGCGCCGTGGTCAGCTGCCCGGCCAGGGCGGCCGCCTGGTCGCGGATCTCCGGGATCGCGGTCGTCTCGTAGCGCAGCCCGCGCAGCGTCGGGCCGAGCGTGAACAGGGTCGCGCTGGGTGTGCCCGCGCTGTCCAGCACGGCGCCGTCCGGGCTGGCGTCGATGCCCAGCCGGTGCCGGTCCGGCCGGGCCTGCCCGCGGCTGAGCAGGTCGCGGAGCAGCGGGTCGGGGCTGGCCGTGATGTCCGGGCCCGGGCCGGTCGCGTTGATCAGCCAGCCCGCGGCCAGCTGGCTGACCGCGCCGCCGGCCGCCACGCTGACCAGCAACTGGCCGGCCTGCTCGGTGACCTCGGTGACCCGGGCGGGCAGCACCCGGAGGCGGCCGGCGATTCGCAGCGCGGTGATCCGCTGCGCGGTGGCCGGCGGCATCCGGTGCCGGTGCACCTCCCAGTAGCGGGCGACGTGCCGCAGGAACACCCGCTGGTCCGCCGGGCTCAGCCGCTGCCACAGGCTGGGCAGCTCCGGCCGGAGCGCGTCGATCACGTCCTGCCACTGCTCCGGCCGGCTGGTCATGGCCGCCCGGACCTGCCAGATCAGGTCGCCCAGCCGGACCGGGCCCGGCAGGCGGCCAGCGCGGGCAGCCAGACGCTGTCCCCGCCCGGGGCGGGCATGCCCCGGTGCACCCGGGGCAGCAGGGCGTGCCGGGACACCGCGGTGACCTTGGCCGGTGGCCGGCCCCCAGCGCTGGTCACCGACATGGCCACGTCCAGCATGGACAGCCCGGTGCCCATGATCACCACCGGGCTGCCGTCGGCCACCGCGTCCAGCGCTCCCGGCGCCCACGGGTCAGCCACGAAGCGCGGGCTGGCCGGGACCGAGATCGGTGCGACCGGCGGCGGGTTGCCGCTGGCCAGGATGGCCACGTCGGCCTCCAGGCAGCTGCCGTCGCCCAGCACCAGCCGCACCGGCCGGCCGCCGGTGCCCGGCCGGACCGCCACCACGTCGGCGGGCAGCTCGGTCAGCCGCGATTGTGGCGCGGCCCGCAACTGCGCGTCGCCCAGCAGGTCCTGCAGGTAGCGCCCGTAGACCGTGCGGGGCAGGAAGCCCGGCGCGGGGAAACCGTGCCCGGCCGCCCACCGGACCAGGTGATCCGGCTCGCCGGCCAGGGCGCTCATCCGCCCGGCAGGGGCGTTCAGCAAATGGTCAGGGTTGGTGGTTGCGTACGCCTGGCCCAGCCCGTGCCGGCCGAGCCGGTCGATCAGGGCGATGCGCAGCGGGACGCGCCGGGCCACCGCGGCCCGCAGCAGGTGCACGGCGGCGAGTGTGCCGCTGGCCCCGCCGCCGATGATCGCGATGACCGGCCCGCGGCCAGCGGCCGGCCCGGGCAGACCCAGGTCGGGATGCACTGCGCCGCGGGGGCGGGAGAAGCGGGCCATCTCAGCCCACCGGGGCCGGCGCGGCGCGGCCGCGCGGCGCCGCGAACAGGCTGTCCGGCCGCGGGATGCCGTAGTGCTCGCGCAGCGTGCGCCCGGTGTACTCGGTGCGGAACAGGCCGCGCTTGGCGAAGATCGGGATCACCTGCTCGGCGAACGTCTGCAGCCCGGACGGCAGCGCGGCGGGCATCACGTTGAACCCGTCCCCGGCGCCCCGCTCGAACCAGTCCTGGATGGTGTCCGCGACCTGCTCCGGGGTGCCGGTGAAGGTGCGGTGCCCGCGGCCGCCGCCGAGCCGGCCGAGCAGCTGGCGGACGGTCAGGTTCTCCCGGCGGCCCAGCTCGGTGACCAGGTCGAACCGGCTCTGCGCGCCCTCGACCCGCGGCCTTGAGTACACCTCGGCGGGCAGCGGCCGGTCCAGGTGCAGCGTGTCCGCGGGCACTTCGAGCACCCGGGACAGCCGGGCCAGCCCGTACTCCGGGATGATCAGCTCCTCGAGCTGGTCGGCCAGCGCGTGCGCCTCGGCCTCGGTGGAGCCGATCACCGGGACGATCCCGGGCAGGATCTTGACCAGGTCCGGGTCCCGGCCCAGCCGCCGGGCGCGCTGCTTGATGTCGGCGTAGAACTCCTGGCCGTCGGCCAGCGTCTGCTGCGCGGTGAAGATCGCCTCGGCGTACCGGGCGGCGAACTCCCGGCCGTCCTGCGACGAGCGGCCTGCACCAGCAGCGGGCGGCCCTGCGGCGAGCGGGGCACGTTCAGCGGGCCGCGCACCTGGTAGTAGCGGCCCTGGTAGTCCACCCGGTGGATGCGGTCCGGGTCGGCGTACAGGCCGGCCGCCTTGTCACCCAGTTCGGCGCCGTCCTCCCAGCTGTCCCACAGCCGGATGGACACGTCCACGAACTCGGCCGCGCGCTCGTACCGCTCCCGGTGCGACGGCCGCTCATCCAGGCCGAAGTTCTGCGCGGACGTGCGCTCGGCCGTGGTCACGATGTTCCAGCCGGCCCGCCCGCCGCTGATGTGGTCCAGCGACGCGAACCGGCGGGCCAGGTTGTACGGGGCGTTGTAGGTGGTCGAACGCGGTGGCGATCAGCCCGATGTGGCTGGTCACCCCGGCCAGCGCGGTGAGCAGCACGGTCGGCTCCAGCGCGCCGGCCGGGCGGTGCTTGGCGCTGTTCCACAGGGCCGGGCTGTCGGCCAGGAACAGCGAGTCGAACCTGGCCCGCTCGGCGAGCTGGGCCAGGTTGCGCCAGTGCGCCAGGTCGACGTTGGCGAACGGGTTGCTCTCGGGCAGCCGCCAGGCCGCCTCGTGATGCCCCGAGCTCATCAGGAATGCGTTGAAGTGCAAGTGCCGGTCGGTCACCGGTCCCCCCTCATGCGCTCACGCGGATCTGCGGCCGACCGGAGTTGGCCGCGGCGGCCTCGCGGCGGCGGATCTCCGGCAGCACGCCCTCGCCGAACCAGTACGCCTCCTCCAGGTGCGGGTAGCCGGACAGGATGAACTCGGTGATGCCGAGCGCGGCGTACTCCTCGATCAGGTCGGCCACCTTCTCGTGGCTGCCGACCAGGGCGGTGCCCGCGCCACCGCGGACCAGGCCGACCCCGGCCCACAGGTTCGGGTAGATCTCCAGGTCCTGCGCGGAGCCGCCGTGCCGGTAGGCGGCGTGCAGCGCGCGCATCCGGTCCTGGCCCACCGACTCGCTGGCGCCGAGGATCCGCTGCGCCTTGGTGATCTCGGCCGGGTCGATGTAGTCGAGCAGCCGGCTGGCCTCGGCCCAGGCGTCCTCTTCGGTGTCCCGGGTGATCACGTGCAGCCGGATGCCGAAGCGCAGCGTGCGGTCCTGGGCCGCGGCCAGCTCGCGGATCCAGCGCAGTTTCTCCGCCACCTGGGCCGGCGGCTCACCCCAGGTCAGGTACACGTCCGCGTGCTCGGCGGCGACCGGGCCGGCCGCGGCCGACGAGCCGCCGAAGTAGATGCCGGGCAGCGGGTCCGGCGGGCGCAGCACGGTCGCCCCCTCGACCTGGTAGTACTGGCCGTCGAAGTCGAACGGCTCGCTGCCCCACGCGCCGCGGACGATGGCCAGGAACTCCGCGGTCCGCGCATACCGCTCGTCGTGCGACAGGTGGTCGCCGAACCGGCGCTGCTCGTCGGCCTGGCCGCCGGTGACCACGTTGAGCAGCAGTCGGCCGCCGGACAGCCGCTGGTAGGTGGCCGCCATCTGGGCGGCCAGCGTCGGCGAGGTCAGCCCGGGCCGGAACGCGACCAGGAACTTCAGCCGCCTTGTCTCCCGGGTTAGGGCGGCGGTGACCAGCCAGGCGTCCTCGCACCAGGTCCCGGTCGGGGTGAGCACCGCCTCGAAGCCAAGCTGCTCGGCGGACCGGGCCACCTGGGCCAGGTACTCGATGTCGGGCGGCCGTTCCTGCGCCCCCGCGCCGCGGATGTGCGGTGCGGCCGGCCGCCTGGTTGGGGCGCCCGGCTGGCTGGCCCGGCCGGCCGGGGGCAGGCTGTGCCCGCGGCCCATGATCGACCGGCCGTCGCCGGTGGTGGGCAGGAACCAGTGGAAGGTCAGGCTCATCAGGACGTCCCTCCGGCGGTGCTGTTGAACGCCGTGTCCACGAACTTGCTGAAGTCCACGTGGCCAGGGATCAGCCCGGCCGCGGTGAACGCGTTGGAGACCTGCTGCTCGGACGCGACCACCTCGGGGGTGATCGGCACCGCGCGGGCCGCGTCGTCCTTGGCCGCCTTGGTCATGATGGCCACCGGCAGCCCGGTCGCCTTGGCCCACACCGCGGCCCAGGCCGCCTGGTGCGTGGCGGCCCAGGCGTGCGCCTGGGCGAGCAGCTTGAGGTAGTCGCGGATCGCGGCCGCCTTGGCCGGGTCGGCCAGCGCGCCGCGGGAGGCCACCGTGAACGAGTACGGGCTGCCGTAACCCTCCCCGCTGACCAGCAGCCGGGCGTGGTCCTGGGCCTCGGCCTGCTCGACGAACGGGGACCAGATGTCCCACGCGTCCACGTGGCCGGAGGCCAGTGCGGCCAGGCCGTCGGCCGGCTGCAGGTAGTCCAGGGTGACGTCGTGCACCGTCAGCCCGGCCTTGTTCAGTACGGTGAGCAGGTGGTAGTCGGCTGAGCTGCCCTGAGCCACCGCGATCCGCTTGCCCTTGAGCTGGGCGATCGAGTGGATCGGCGAGTTCTTCGGCACCAGCAGCGCGGAGCCGAGCGGGTTGGCCTGGAACGCGCCGACGATGGCCAGGCTGTCCCCGCCCGCGGCGGCGAATACCGGCGGCGCGTTGCCCACGCTGCCGATGTCCACCGCGCCGCCGGCCATCGCCTGCAGCATCGGCGGCCCGGAGGTGAAGTCGGACCAGGTCACCTTGAACGGCAGCTTGCTGATCAGGCCGGCCGCGGTGAGCAGGGCCTGCGAGCCGGAGCCCGCCTGATCCCCCATGTGCAGGGTGACCTGGGAAACGTCGGTCGTGCTGGCCTTCGAGCCGCTGCTCGATGATGAGGAGCCGCTGCCAGCGCTGGCCGACGAGCAGCCGGCCGCGATCAGGGCGAGCAGGGCCAGGGCTGCGGGCAGCCGGAGCTTTCTGGTCATGGTCATCCGTTCACCTCCAGGGCGACGCCCAGCTCGGTGAGCAGGCGGGAACGTAGGTCGGCGAGGCCGGGATCGTCCCGGTCCCGGGGTCGCGGCGCGTCGATCCGGCCGCTGTAGGCGATCCGCCCGCCGGCCAGCACCAGCACGCGGTCGGCCAGAGACAGCGCTTCATCCACGTCGTGCGTGACCAGCAGCACGGCCGGCTGGTGGTGCGCCCACAGCCGGAGCACCAGGCGGTGCATGCTGATCCTGGTCAGCGCGTCCAGCGCGCTGAATGGCTCGTCCAGCAGCAGCAGGCTGGGCTCGCGGACCAGGGCCCGGGCCAGCGCGGCGCGCTGCGCCTCGCCGCCGGACAGGGTGAGTGGCCAGGCGTCGGACCGGGCGGTCAGGCCAACCTCGTCCAGCGCTTGGCGCGCGATCGTCCTGGCGTCGCCGGCCCGCAGGCCGAGCCGGACGTTGTCGCTGACCCGGCGCCAGGGCAGCAGCCGCGGCTCCTGGAACGCCACTGCGGCAGTGCCGTTCACCTGGAGCTCCCCGGCGGTGCCCGGGTCCAGCCCGGCCAGCACGCGGAGCAGGGTGGACTTGCCGCTGCCGCTGCGGCCGATCAGCGCGACGAACTCGCCGGGCGCGATGTCCAGGTCAAGCTGGTCCAGCACGGCCCGGTCGCCGAAGTAGCGGCTGAGCCCGCGCACCTGGACCGTGGCCTCGGTCAGGCTTCCAGCAGTCCGCGGCGCCATGCCAGCGCCCTCCTTTCCAGCAGCCGGACCAGGGCGTCGGTGATGAGCCCGAGCAGGCAGTACACGAGCAGCGCCACGAAGATCACGTCGTTGCGCAGGAACTGGGTCGCCTGGCTGATCATGAAGCCGAGCCCGGCGTTGGCGTTGATCTGCTCCGCCACCACCAGGGCGAGCCAGGCCACGCCCAGGCTCTGCCGCAGCCCGACCAGCATCTGGGGGAGCGCACCGGGCAGGATGATGTGCCGGATCATCTCGGCCCGGGTCAGCCCGAGCGACTGGCCGGCCTCGGCCAGCTTGGCGTCCACGTTCCGGATGCCGGCGAACGTGTTGAGGTAGAGCGGGATCGCCGAGCCCAGGGCGATCAGCAGCACCTTGGGCAGCTCGCCGATGCCGAACCAGACGATGAACACCGGGATCAGCCCGAACAGCGGCAGCGTGCGCAGCATCTGCAGCAGCGGGTCGACCGCGTTCTCGCCCAGCCTGCTCAGGCCGGCGATCACGGCCAGGACCAGGCCGACCGAGCCGCCCAGCACGAAGCCGATGGCCACCCGCTCCAGCGACACCGCCATCGCGCCCTGCAGCGTGCCATAGGCGGCCGAGTTCGTCGTGATCAGCGTGATCGCGGTGTGCAGCACCGTGCTGGGCGAGGGCAGCTTCTGCTCCGAGACCAGCCCGGAGCTGCTGACCAGCTGCCAGATGACCAGCACGGCGAGCGGGCTGACCAGCCGGTACCAGGCGTGGCGGCTGGGCCGTCGCCCGCGCCGGGCCGCCGCGGTGGCGTGTGCTGCCGCGGCCGCGCCCGGGGTCACCGCGGTGCTCGCTCCGGCGGTGCTTGGTCCGGCCGCGCCCGCCGGTGCCGCGGCCGCCGGCGCCGCGGCGGGGACGCTGTCCGGGGGCTGGCCGGGGCTGCTCTGCTGGCCCGTATCCGTGCTGCCCCCGGGCAGCACGGTGGGCAGCAAGCTGGTCGGTGTGTTTCCTGGCATGACAGACCTCGCTCGTGGCAGGGGAGCCGTCAGCGGCGCGCCGTGGTGCGGGCGGCGCAACGGTCGGCTGATCCGGTACGGGGTTGTGCCTGCTCAGCGCCGAGCAGGACGGCAGGCCGGGCACAGCGCCGTGGACTGCCGGCCCAGATCGACGTAGCGGCGGGAGACCAGGAGGCGCGGACGAACCATGCCCCCATCGTTGGCTGAAATTCCTATAAAGTCAATGGGTAATCTAGGATGTGATCATCACCGCGGCCGCCTGCCGCGCGGAGACCAGGCACCGCACGAATGATTCATTCACGCGCACCAGGCCGCATGACTGAATCATCCATGTGGTTGAAGATGAGGCGCTTCCCATCGGGCTGGCCGTCCGCGCCCGGGCCGCAAGGGCGCTGTCTGGCTTCGTGATCAGCCGATTGGTGCTGCCAGAGCGACAGCAATCGGTTGATCACGAACGCGGGGGCGCGGCAGGGACGGGGGAGCGGGCTAGCGGGTGGGGGCGGGGCCGCTGACCGTGTCCAGGACGCGGTTCAGCCACTGGCGCAGTCCCTGCCGGGATGGCTCGTCCGGCTGGCCGGCCGCGGAGCTGACCAGGTGCTGCGCGGCGTCGAAGGACAGCGGGGCGGCGCCCGGGGGGATGCTGAGCGCCTCGTGCGCTAGCTGGTCGAGCTCGGGGTCGCCCTGGTCGAGCGCGAGCACGGTGGCCTTCTTCCGTGCGTCGTTCACCCGCTCCAGCAGAGCGGCCGGGGCCGGTTCCGCGCTGACCACGAACACCGTCTCACCCGGGCTGGCCTGCTCCAGCCGCTGCATGCCCACGCTCAGGTGCGCGGGAGCGCCGGGCGGCGGCACCCACCGGACCAGGGTGGCGGTGAGCCCGGGCAGGCCGGCCAGCCGGCTCTCCTCGTCCAGGTGCGCGGCGAGATGCCAGGGCTCGTCGTCGGGCGGGCCAACGACGAGCAGCCCACCGGGGGAACGGGGCCGCCGCAGCGCCCGGGCCAGTGCGCTGGTGCGCTCCAGCCAGCCGGACGGCGCCAGTACGGCGCGCAGCACGGCCACCTGTTCCGCGTCCATCGGCCCATCGTGTCACGGCCCTGGCCGCTCTGGCAGGATCGTGGGATGACCGCCGAGCAGGCTTATCCGGCTATGACCAAGGACGTCGCAGAACTCACCATCGCGGTATTGGGTGGCACCGGCGATCAGGGGCGCGGGCTGGCGCACCGGTTCACCGCCGCGGGCACCCCGGTCATCATCGGCTCGCGGAGCGTGGACCGGGCGCACACCGCCGCCACCGAGATCGCGGCTGGCCTGGCCGGCCTGGACGGTACCCGGTCCATCCGGGGCATGGCCAACGCGGACGCGGCTGCCGAGGCCGACGTGGTGATCGTCGCGGTGCCCTATGAGGGCCATCGCGGCCTGCTGACCGGGCTGGTCGGCCCGCTCACCGGCAAGATCGTGATCGACTGCGTGAACCCGCTGGGCTTCGACAAGCGCGGCGCCTACCCGCTCCGGGTCGAGGAGGGCAGCGCCGCGGAGCAGGCCGCGGCAGTGCTGCCGGGCAGCCGGGTGGTCGGCGCGTTCCACCACGTGTCCGCGGTAGTGCTGCTGGATCCCGAGGTGACCAGCGTGGACCTGGACGTGATGGTGCTCGGCGACGACCGGGAAGCCACCGACCTGGTCCAGGAGCTGGCCGCGCGCATCCCCGGGGTGCGCGGCATCTACGCGGGCCGGCTGCGCAACTGCGGGCAGGTCGAGGCGCTGACCGCGAACCTGGTCTCGATCAACCGCCGGTACAAGGCGCACGCCGGGCTGCGCATTACCGACATCTGAGCCATCGTCAATTCCAGGTTGACGATCTCTCGCCGTCAACCTACGATTGACGCATGGTGGCAAGCCCAGTCTCCCTCGATACCCTCATCACGTTCGTCAAGGTCCAGCGCCCCGGGGGGAGCGCCCTGGACAACCTGGCCGACGCGGCCGCGGTCGGCGAGCACCTCGGTGAGCAGGCCGACAGTCTGATCGGCCACTTCGTGGACCAGGCCCGGCGGTCCGGCGCGTCGTGGAGTCAGATCGGCGCCAGCATGGGCGTCAGCAAGCAGGCCGCGCAGCAGCGGTTCGTGCCGCGCGGCGACCCGGCCGGGGGCGGGCCGGTCCCCGGTGACTTCTCCCGGTTCACCCAGCGGGCGCGCGCCGTGCTGGCCGCCGCTGAGGACCACGCCCGGGCCGCGGACAGCGCGGTGATCGGCAGTGATCATCTGGCCCTTGGCTTGTTCGCCGAGCCAGACGGGCTGGCCGCGAAGGCCGTGGCGGCGCTCGGCGTCACCGAACAGCAGGTGCGCGCGGCGCTCGGCGCGCCGGACCAGCCCGAACCGGCCCCGGCGGACGACGCGGCCAGCCGGATACCGCTCGGCCCCGGGGCGACCGCGTCGCTGCGCGGCTCGCTGAAATGGGCGCTCCTGATGGGGCACAACTACATCGGGACCGAGCACATCCTGATGGGGCTGCTGGATGAGAACGACGCCACCGCCAGCGCGCTGGCCGGCCTGGGCCTGACCAAGCCCGCGGTGAAGCGCGAGCTGACCAAGCAGTTCGCCGCGATCCAGGCCGCCCGCGGCTAGCGCCCCGGGACCGCCATCATTAAACCCCGGCCAGCTCGGTCACCGCAGCATCCCAGGAGAACGAGCCCGGCGCCAGATGCCACTGCGCCATCAGCCCGTACAGCCCGGCGGTGAACAGCCGGGCGGACAGCGCCGGGTCGGTGTCCGGCGGCCATTCACCGGCCTGCACGCCCGCCGTGATCAGCTCCTCGAGCCGCTGGTGGGAGCGAACGTCCCCGGCGCGGACGGTGGCGGCCACGGCCGGTTCGTGGGCGGCCAGCGAGCGGGCTTCCATCAGTACCCGGCAGGTGTCCGGCTCGGCTAGGACGTGCGCCGCGATCCCGGCCGCGATGGCGTGCAGCACCTGGCGGGGGGAGTGGCGGCCGGCCTCGGGCAGCGCGGCGATGGCCGCGTCGATCCGCTGCCCGGCGCCGCAGTCCCACTCCTCGTGCAGCGCCAGGAACAGCGCTTCCTTGCTCGCGAAGTACAGGTACGGGGTGCCCTTGGACACGCCGGCCTGGGCCGCGACGTCGGCCATCGTGGCGGTGTGGTAGCCGTCCCGGGCGAAGCAGGCCAGCCCGGCTGCGATGATCTGCTCCCGCCGCGCCGCCCGCGCCTGCTCAGCGATCTTCGGCACGGCGCACCATTCCGGCCCGCGCCCGGCGCCGCCGCAGCAGCATCGCGATACCGGCCGGCGGGCACAGGCAGACCAGCAGGCAGAGCAGGCAAGGATCCAGCTGGCCGGCCCAGTCCGGCGCAGGCGGCCCCGCGGACTTGGGCAGGTCGGCCGTCAGCTTGGCCAGCTCGGGCCAGGTGCGCGCACGGTATACGGCATGCACTCGGTCGCCGTGCTCGGCAGCCGTCAGCCGTCCGTCGGCAAACGCATCGGTCAGCGCCCGGGCGGCGTCGTCCCGGTCCGCATCCGAGGCCAGCACGGCCGGTTCGGCGGGCAGGTTCATCACGGCTCCACCCTCCTCATTAATGACTGACTGCTCAGTCATTTTAAATACGGAGAGTGTCCACGGTCAATAGGGGGCCCACTCTCCACCCGAGATGCCCGGGCTGGTGTCCGGTTTATGGGCGCGACGGAAGAGTGTAAGTCGCCGCAACCCGTGCCCGGCCGCGCCCGGCGCGGGGTTGCGGGGGTGAGGGCGGCGGCCGGATGGGACGGCGGTCGGCAGCGGCGGCCGGGCGAGTGGGACGGCTCGGGTGGGAGGGAGTGCAGCCAGCGGCGGCCGGACGGGTGGAAGAGCTCGCAGCGGACGGCGGTGGGGCAGCGGCGGCCGGGCCGGCTTGTGGCGGCACGGAGCGGTACTGGCGTTCAGGAAGAAGAAGGGGTGGGGAGGACCTGGATGCCGGGGCGGAGGTGGCTGAACGCCGGTTCGTAGCTGGGGCCCTGCTCGGTGACCAGGGTGGTGTAGCAGGCCCGGCCGGCCGACGCGGCGATGGCGTACTGCAGGACGGTCAGCGACCGGCCGCCGATGCTGGCCTGGTCGTAGCCGAGCAGCGCGGTCCGGCCGTCCACCGTGGTCTGGCCGAGCTGGGTGTTGCCGGCGTTGGCGGCAGTGAACTCCTGCTCGCTCAGGGTGGTCAGCCCGGTGGCCGGGCTGGTGCCAGCCGGGAAGCCGGCCGGTGCGCAGTACAGCGAGGTGAGCGCCGCGACGCCGCCGGTACCCGGGGCGGCGACGTCGAGCGAGTCCGCGCTGCCGCGGCCTGGCACCACGGCCTGCAACTCCTTGGCGGCGGCCCGGCTCAGGCCCAGGTCATGCAGGGCGCGGTGGAACGCGGCACCCTGTACGGTCACCCAGCCGTCCGGGACGGCCAGGCGCAGGCCGTCGGCCACGGTGCCGACCATCTTGTGCCCGGCTGGCGGGGAATTGAGCGCGGTCGTCACCGGCTTGTTCACCGTCGCGTACATGGCCTGCTCGGCCTCGGTGGAGCTGCTGCCGCTGCCGGATGAGCAGCCCGCCATGGTGATCGCGGCGGCCGCGGCGATCACGGGCAGCAGGAACACGCGCGGCACCCGCCTCATCCGTGCTCCTCCGCTACCGTCCGCAGTCACTTCGCGGAAGCGATATTAGGTGCCCGGAATCGGGTTATGTGCCCGAATAGGCAATTGTGGCGGCCAGGTCAGCGGTAGGAGTGCTCCGCGTCCGGGAACGCGCCGCCGGTCACGTCCTCGGCGAACGCCTTCGCGGCCTGGCCGAGCACGCCGGCCACGTCCGCGTAGCGCTTGACGAACTTCGGCGTGCGCGGGCTGAGCCCGGCCATGTCCTGCCAGACCAGCACCTGGGCGTCGCAGTCCGGCCCGGCGCCGATGCCGATCGTCGGGATGGACAGCGAGTCGGTGACCCGGGCGGCGAGTTCCGCGGGCACGCACTCGAGCACCACCGCGAACGCGCCCGCCACCTCCATGGCCTTGGCGTCGTGCAGCAGTCGCTCGCCGTCCTCGCCGCGGCCCTGCACCCGGTAGCCGCCGAACGCGTTCACCGACTGCGGGGTGAGCCCGAGATGGGCCATCACCGGGATGCCCGCGGCGACCAGTTCCTCGGCCTGGCGCAGCACCCGGTGGCCGCCTTCCAGCTTGACCGCGTGCGCCCCGGTCTCCTTGAGGAACCTGATGCCGGTGGCCAGGGCTGCCTCGGGCGAGGACTGATACGAGCCGAACGGGAGATCGGCCACGATCAGCGCCCGGCTGGTGCCGCGGACCACGGCCGCGGTGAGCGGGATGAGGTCGTCCACGGTCACCGGGATCGTGGTGTCGTGCCCGAACACCACCATGCCGGCCGAGTCGCCGACCAGCAGCACCGGGATGCCGGCATCATCGAAGACCCGGGCGACGAGCGCGTCGTACGCGGTGAGCATGGGCCATTTCTCACCGCGGGCCTTGGCCGCGGCCAGGTCGTTGACGGTGACCCGGCGGGAGGTCCGGCCGCCGTACAGCGGCTCGGGCCGCTTGGCGGCAGGACTGGCCGGTACTGGGCTAGCCGGTACTGGGCTAGCCGATGCTGGGCTAGCCGATGCTGAGCTAGCTGATGCTGGGCTAGCTGATGCTGGGGCGGCTGGCGCATCGGTCCGCGCTCCGGTCGCGGCCGTGCCCAGGCCCCCGGAAGGGGCGTTCATGCTGGATCCTCCATGTCTCGTGGCGCCACCGCGGCGTCCCCGGACACTCCGATCATGGCACGGCCTAGCCGGTGCCGGTAACCCCCGGAAAATGCCGGCTGGATCGGGGAATGTTTTCCGATACGGGCTAGTTCCGTATCGATAGCTTCCCCGCGCGGCGCCGTCTGCCCGGGTACCTCAGACCAACCAGACAGAAGGACATCGATGGAAAGTCGCCTAGCCGATCTCCAGTCCGCTGCCGCTGACCGCATCCACCGCCGCCGCTGGGCCATCCTCGGCGTGCTGATCATCAGCCTGATCGCCATCGTGCTGGACAACACGGTGCTGAACGTCGCGCTGAAGACGATCGCCGAGCCCAACGTGGGCCTGGGTGCGAGCCAGAGCCAGCTGGAGTGGGGGATCAACTCCTACACGCTGGTGTTCGCCGGCCTGCTGTTCACCTTCGGGGTGATCGGCGACCGGATCGGGCGCAAGCGGATGCTGATGATCGGGATGGCCGCGTTCGGCATCTTCTCACTGCTGACCGCGTACTCGAAGAGCCCGGATCAGCTCATCTTCGCCCGGGCCGCGATGGGCCTGGGGGCGGCGGCGGTCATGCCGCAGACGCTGTCCATCATCTCGAACGTGTTCGACCCGCGGGAGCGGGCGCGGGCCATCGGCATCTGGGCCACCGCCGTGGGCATCGGGGTCGCCATCGGCCCGATCGTGGGCGGGCTGCTGCTCGCGCACTTCTGGTGGGGCTCGGTCTTCCTGATCAACGTGCCGCTGACCGCGGTGGGCGTGGTCGCCATCCTGCTCCTGGTGCCGGAGTCGAAGAACCCGAACCCGGGGCGGATCGACTACCTGGGCGTGCTGCTGTCCATCGTCGGCCTGGTGCTCGTGGTGTACGGCATCATCCAGGGCGGCGAGAAGGGCACCTGGATCCACTGGGACGTGCTCGGCGCCACCGTGGCCGGGCTGGCCGTGCTGGCCGCGTTCGCCTGGTGGGAGACCCGGCTCAGCCATCCGTCGCTGGACGTGAAGCTGTTCCGCGACCCGCGGCTGTCGTCCGCGGTGGGCGCGCTCGGCCTGGTCTTCTTCGGCATGATGGGCGCGCTGTTCTTCCTCAGCTTCTACCTGCAGAGCGTGCGCGGTTACACGCCGCTGCAGGCGGGCCTGCTGACCGTGCCGTTCGCGGCCGGCCAGATGCTGCTGGCGCCGCGCAGCGCCAGGCTGGTCCGCCGGTTCGGCACCAAGGCGGTCGCGGCCAGCGGGCTGATCACGGTGACCGTGGCGCTGGCTGGTTACCAGCTGCTCGGGGTGAGCACGCCGATCTGGGTGCTGGGCGTGATCTTCTTCGTGCAGGGCGCGGGCATGGGCAGCGTGATGCCGCCCGCCACCGAGGCGGTCATGTCCGTGGTGCCGCGGGAGCGGGCCGGCTCCGGGTCGGCGCTGACCAACACGGCCCGCCAGGTGTTCGGCGCGCTGGGCGTGGCGGTGCTCGGCTCCATCCTGGCCCAGGTGTACCGGGACCAGCTGAACCCGCACCTGACCGCGCTGCCCGCCGCGGCGCGGGACGCCGCGACCGGCTCGATCACTGCCACCCAGACGGTGGCCTCGAAGCTGGGCGGCGCGGGAGCGCGCCTGGACAGCTTCGCGGACGGCGCTTTCGTGCACGCGATGCACGTGACCACGGTCATCTCCGCGGTCATCACGCTGATCGGCGCGCTGGTCGTGCTGGCCTGGATGCCGGGCCGCACGGCAGCCCGCGCCGAGGAGCCGGTGCACGAGGAGCCGGTGCACGAAGACGCGGTGCACGAAGACACCGTGCACGAAGACACCGTGGTCGCGGACATCCCCGCGGCGCTCCGCGCCGAGCCGGCTGACGGAAGGCTGAGCAGATGACTGCCAGCACGATTGCTGACCAGCAGCCCGGGACGGCGGCCGAACACCGCCGCCCCGGGCGGCCGCGCAGTGAGCGGGCCGACCGGGCCATCATCGACGCGGCGCTCAGCCTGTTCGCCGAGCACGGCGTGGAAGGGCTGTGCATCGAGGAGGTGGCGGCCCGGGCCGGGGTGGGCAAGGCCACCATCTACCGCCGCTGGCCGGGCAAGGAGGACCTGCTGCTGGACGCGCTGGCCGCGCTCAAGACGCCGCTGCCCGAACTGCGCGGCGAGTCGGCCCGCGACGACCTGGTCGCGCTGCTGGACGCGATGGCGGCCGACTACGCCGACCCGCGCCGGGCCCGGTCGTTCGCGCTGCTGCTCGGCGAGGGGGCCAAGTTCCCCCGGCTCATGTCGAGATACCTGGAGACCGTGGTCGGGCCGCGCCGCGAGGTGATGCGGGGCGTGCTGCGCCGCGGCGTGGCCACCGGCGAACTGCGCCCGGACGCCGATACCGAGGTGGCGCTGTTCATGATGACCGGCGCGGTGCTGGCTCGCGGCAAGCACCAGCCGGAGGGCATCGCCGAGGGCTTCGCCGAGCGGGTGGTAGACGAACTTCTGCGCGGGCTCAGCAAAGCCTGAGGTGGCAGACTTAGCCTGTGCGGCGTCCATTCCGTCAGGTTGATGTGTTCAGCGCCGAGCGCTACCGCGGGAACCCGGTTGCCGTGGTGCTCGATGCGGACGGGCTGAGCACCGAAGACATGCAGCAGTTCGCCAACTGGACGAACCTGTCTGAAACCACCTTTGTGCTGCCGCCGACCAGTGCGCAGGCGGATTACCGGGTGCGGATCTTCACCCCGGCCGCCGAGTTGCCGTTCGCCGGGCATCCCACGCTCGGCACCTGCCACGCCTGGCTGGAAGCGGGTGGCCGGCCGGCCAGCCCGGACGTCTACGTGCAGGAGTGCGGGGCCGGCCTGATCCAGGTCCGGCCGACGGACGCTGGGCTGGCGCTGGCCGCCCCGCCGCTGATCCGGTCCGGCCCGGTGGACGAGCCGCTGGCCGGGCGGATCGCCGCCCAGCTCGGCATCAGCCGCGCTGACATGGTTGACCTGGCCTGGGCGGACAACGGGCCGGGCTGGGTCGCGGTGCTGCTACCGACCGCCGAGGCGGTGCTGGCGATCCGCCCCGGCGTGGTTGACCTGGACATCGGGGTGGCCGGGCCGTACCCACCGGGCCAGCCCGCGGCATTCGAGGTGCGCGCGTTCTTCCCGGTGGCCGGCAGCACCGTCGAAGACCCGGTGACCGGCAGCCTGAACGCGGCGCTGGCCGGCTGGCTGCTCGACACCGGCCGGGCCACCGCCCCCTACCTGGCCAGCCAGGGAACGGCGCTGGGCCGGGCCTGCCGGGTACATATCAGCCAGGATCCGGGCGGCCAGATCTGGGTGGGCGGCGCGTCCCGCACGTATGTGTCAGGTGAGGCCGAACTCTAGGCGTAGGAGGGGCTGGTCGCGGGAATCCAACTCGGTGCATGCCGGAACACTCGGCTGGAGGGCGGTCGGACCATGGACCTGGCAGACGAGTGGGCCGAACTGCTCCGCACCGAGGGGGCCGGCTACGCGGGAGTGGCGCTGGCCAACATCAAGCATGAATTTCCCGCCGCGATGCAGCACCTGATGACCGCGCCCGGTGATTTCCCGTACCGGCCGCGGGCCCGCACGCCGGTGTTCTACGGCAGCCACGACTGGCACTCCGCGGTGCAGATGCACTGGGCCCTGCTGCGGCTGCTGCGCCAGGTCGGCGACGTGGCCCGCGGCGAGGAGATCCGGCACGCGCTGAGCGGCCAGTTCACCCCGGTGGCGCTGGCCCACGAGGCCGATTTCATCGCCGGGCCGGATGCGCCGACCGAGCGGCCGCAGGGCTGGGGCTGGGCGCTCGCCCTGGCGCACGAGGTGGCCACCTGGGATCATCCGGACGGGCTGAAGTGGGCCAGCGCGATGGCCCCGCTGACCGAGGCGCTGGTCAGCTGCTTCCTGCGCTGGCTGCCCGGGCAGGTCTACCCGGTGCGCTACGGCACCCGCCGGGGCAGCGCGTTCGGCTTGTCGCTGGCCTGGCCATTCGCCGAGGCGCGGGCGGCCGCCGGGGACCCGGCGCTGCGCGAGGCGATCGCGGCCCGGGCGATGGGCTGGTTCAGCGCGGACACCATGTATCCGGCCGACTGGGAACCGTCCGGCGACGACTGCCTGTCGCCCGCGCTCACCGAGGCGGAGCTGATGTCCCGCATCCTGCCCCGGGCCGAGTTCGCGGAGTGGCTGACCATGTTCCTGCCGGGTATCGAGTGGGGCCGCCCGGCCACGTTGTTCACCCCAGCGGCGGCGGGCGATGACACCGACGGGCAGGCCGCCCAGCTGCACGGCCTGAACGCCAGCCGGGCCTGGTGCTGGCGGCGGATCGCGGCGGCGCTGCCGCCCGGCGACCCGCGCGCCGAGCCGGCCCTCGGCGCGGCCCGGCAGCACGCCAAGGCGGCGCTTCCCTATGTGGTCGGTGGCGACTACCAGCTAGAGCACTGGCTCGTCGGCTATGCGGTACTCATGCTTTCTTTTTGAACGCCAATTGGGCGTACTGCCGCCGCCCGGATTACCCGGCCGGGCTGGCCGGGCGGGGCTCGCGCCACCGGCTGGTGATCGGCAGCCGCCGGTCCCGGCCGAAGTTGCGGATCGTGATCTTCGGGCCGGGCGGGTACTGCCGCCGCTTGTACTCGGCCCGGTCCACCAGCTGGATCACCTTGTCCACCAGCGCGGGGTCGTGCCCGGCCGCGACCAGCTGGGCCGCGCCCATGTCCTTCTCCACGTAGTCATCCAGCAGCGGGTCCAGCACCGCGTAGTCGGGCAGCGAGTCGGTGTCCAGCTGGCCGGGCTTGAGCTCCGCGCTGGGCGGCTTGGTGATCGAGTTCTCCGGGATCGGCGGTGTCTCACCACGCTGCGCCGCCGTGTCGTTGCGCCACCGGGCCAGGTCCCAGACCAGCGTCTTGAGCACGTCCTTGATCGGGCCGAAGCCGCCCGCCGAGTCGCCGTACAGGGTGGAGTACCCGGTGGCGATCTCGCTCTTGTTCCCGGTGGTCAGCACAAGGTGGCCGGCGGCGTTGCTCAGCCCCATCAGGATCACCCCGCGGACCCGGGACTGCAGGTTCTCGGCAGCCAGCCCGGCCAGGTCGAGCTCGGCCTCGAACGCGTCCACCATCGGCGCGATCGGCACCGCGGCGGCTTGCAGCTCCTGCCGCTTGGCCAGGTCCTCGGCGTCGCCGACCGAGTGCTCGGAGGAGTACTTGCTGGGCATCAGCACCACGTGCACCTGCTCCGGGCCGAGCGCGTCGGCGGCGATGGTGGCCACCAGCGCGGAATCGATCCCGCCGGACAGGCCGAGGATCACTGAGTGGAAGCCGTTTTTCCGCACGTAGTCGCGGGTCCCGGTGACCAGCGCCGCGTACACCTCGGCCAGCGGGTCCAGCCGGCCCCAGACGAGTGGTCCGGGCAGCTCGTCGGGATGGTCCCCGGCCTGGTCTGAGCCGGGCAGCTCCTCCCGGGTGATTGTCATCGTGGTGCCGTCGCTGGCGTCGGCCGGGCTGTTGGACGGCAGCGGCCCGTCCGCCGCGGGCAGCTCCAGGTCGGCGACCAGCAGGGTCTCCTCGAACTGCGGCCCGCGGGCGAGCAGCTCACCCTGGGCGTCCACGATGATCGAGTCCCCGTCGAAGACGAGCTCGTCCTGGCCGCCCATCATGTTCACGTAGGCCAGCGCGGCGCCCGCCTCGCGGGCCCGCCGGGAGACCAGCTCGAACCGGGCCTCGCTCTTGCCGCGCTCGTACGGGGACGCGTTCGGCACCACCAGCAGCCCGGCGCCCGCCTGCCGGGTGACCGCGACCGGCCCGCCGTCCTGCCACAGGTCCTCGCAGATGGCGATGGCCACGTCCACCGCCTCGCCGCCGGCCGCCGGGACCCGGACCACCGGTAGGCAGTTGCCCGGCACGAAGTACCGGTACTCGTCGAACACCCCGTAATTCGGCAGGTGGTGCTTGGCCGTGGTGACCACGACCCGGCCGCCGTACAGCAGCGCGGCCGCGTCCAGTGGCGCGCCGATCGGCACGCCGACCCGCGCGGCCACGCCTTCCTGGCGGCCCAGGTACCCGGTGACCACCGCGATGCCGCCGAGCCCGGCATCGGCCAGCCGCCGCGCGGTGTCCTCCAATGTCGCGATGGACGCGGACACGAACGAGGCGCGCAGCGCGAGGTCTTCCACCGGGTAGCCGGTGAGCATCATCTCCGGGAACACGACCAGGTCGGCGCCGGCGGCCGCGGCGCGGCGGGTCCACTCCAGCACCGCGGCAGCGTTCCCGGACAGGTCACCGACGGTCGAGTTCGCCTGGGCAAGGGCGATCCGCAGCCTGGTCACCAGTTCACTGTATGCCGCTGCGCGGCAGGCCTGGATGCCGCCCGGCAGTGGGCCCGGCCAGCCCACCGCGAGTAGACTCACGGTGGCTTTGTAACGCCCTGGTAACACGATCGAGAGAGACTGGCGCCGGGGCGCAGGCTCGGTCAGCCGATATGCTGTGCTGCCCGCATCCACGCAGGTGTAAGCCGCTGACCAGCAAGGACAGGCTGTCATGGACAGGCAGGAAGAATTCGTCCTCCGCACCCTGGAGGAACACGACATTCGTTTTGTCCGGCTGTGGTTCACCGACGTGCTCGGCTACCTGAAGTCGGTCGCGGTGGCCCCGGCCGAACTAGAGGGTGCTTTCGCCGAGGGCATCGGGTTCGACGGCTCGGCCATCGAGGGCTTCGCCCGGGTGTACGAGGCGGACATGATCGCCAAGCCGGACGCGTCCACCTTCCAGTTGCTGCCCTGGCGGGGCGAGGCGTCCGGGGTCGGCCGGATGTTCTGCGACATCCGGATGCCGGACGGCTCACCGTCCTACGCCGACCCGCGGTACGTGCTGAAGCGGGCCCTGGGCCACGCGGCCGATCTGGGCTTCACCTTCTACACCCACCCCGAGGTGGAGTTCTTCCTGCTCAAGGAGAAGCCCGCCGCGGGCACGGCGCCACAGCCCATCGATACCGGCGGCTACTTCGACCACACGCCGCACAGCGTCGCGCACGACTTCCGGCATGTGTCCATCCAGATGCTGGAGAGCATGGGCATCTCGGTGGAGTTCAGCCACCATGAGGGTGCGCCGGGCCAGCAGGAAATTGACCTGCGGTACGCGGACGCGCTGACCACGGCCGACAACATTATGTCGTTCCGGCTGGTCATGAAGGAGGTGGCACTGCAGCAAGGCGTGTACGCGTCCTTTATGCCGAAGCCGTTCACCGAGCATCCCGGCTCCGGCATGCACACTCATATGTCGTTGTTCGAGGGCGACCGTAATGTGTTCTACGAGCCGGGCGCCGAATTCCAGTTGTCTAAGCTGGGCCGGGCGTTCATCGCCGGGCTGCTCCGGCACGCCGCCGAGATCACTGCGGTCTGTAACCAGTGGGTCAACTCGTATAAGCGGCTGTGGGGCGCGGCGGAAGTCACCGCCGGGGCGGGCGGAGAGGCGCCCGCGTACATTTGCTGGGGGCACAACAACCGGTCCGCTCTGATCCGGGTGCCCATGTACAAGCCGCACAAGGGAAATGCCACCCGGGTCGAGTTCCGCTCGGTAGACTCGGCATGCAACCCTTACCTTGCGTTCGCGGTGATCCTGGAAGCGGGTCTGAAAGGAATCGAGGCCGGCTACGAGCTACCGCCCGGTGCCGAGGATGACGTATGGGCGCTCACCTCGGCCGAGCGGCGCGCGCTGGGCATCTCGCCGCTACCGCAGAGCCTGGATGAGGCGATCACGGCGATGCAGGACAGCGAGCTGGTAGCCGAGGCTCTCGGCGAGCACGTCTTCGACTTCTTCCTGCGTAACAAGCGCGCCGAGTGGCGCGAGTACCGGCATCAGGTCACCCAGTTCGAGCTGGACCGATACCTTCCGGTGCTGTGACGGTGAGTCGGTGCTATGGGGGGTAACCAGGGCTGGGGCGGCGGGCCGCGACAGGGATCGGGGTTAGGGGCAGCGTGTTCTGGGTGGGCGTGCTCGGGCCATTACTGGTTCGGGCTGATGGCGCGGACGTAGTCGTCCCAGCGCCCAAACAGCGGGTGATCCTGGCCGCGCTGGCGCTCCGGGCTGGGCAGGTTGCCTCTTACGACGAGCTGGCCGAGATCATCTGGGACGGGACGCCCCCGGCCGGCGCGCGGGTCGCCATCCGCAACTACGTGAAGCGGCTCCGGCAGATACTCGGCCCGGTGGGCGGGCGCCGGATCGTGACCCGTGACCCCGGGTATGCGCTCGAAGCGGAGCCCGACGAGGTGGACGCGCTGTGGTTCACCGCGCTGTGCGCCCGCGGCGGCGAAGCGGTCGGCCGCGGTGCCGCGGCCACCGGCACCGAAGCCGCCTGGGATGTGCTCAGCGAGGCGCTGGCCCTGTGGCGCGGCAGCCCGCTGGTGGACGTGCCGTCGAACGTCCTGATCACGGCCGAGGTGCCCCGGCTGGACGCGCTCCGGATGCAGGCTCAGGAATGGCGGATGGACGCCGGCCTGGCCCAGGGGCGGCACTCCGAGCTGGTCGGTGAGCTGACGCAGCTGGCGCTGGACCACCCGTGGCGGGAGCGGTTCCACGCCCAGCTCATGCTGGCCCTGTACCGCTGCGGCCGGCAGGCCGAGGCGCTCTCCGCCTACCAGCGCACCCGCCGCATGCTGGTGGACGAGCTGGGCGTCGAGCCCGGCCGCGAACTGCGCGACCTGCAGGCGGGCATTCTGGCCGGCGATCCTGCGCTGGCCGCCCCGGGACCAGCGCTGGCCAGTTTCCGGGTGGCCGGGGCCCAACCGGAACCGCCCGGGTCCCAGCCAGCCGGCCCGGCCGGTTCGGCCGGCCCGGGCGGCGGCCAGCCGGCCAGTGCGGGCAGCGCCAAGCCGGGCAGCGTGCGGAGCAGCCGGGACCGGGCGGCTGGCCCGCGGCGCGCCACCGCCGCCGGCCCGTCCCGCGGGGCCGGCCCCGGTGCCGCCGCCGGCCCGGTGGGTGTGACGGCCGATGGCAGCGCGGGCGGGCCAGGTGTGGCCGGCGAACCGGTCACCAGCACCCGGGGCGGCCTGCGCGGGACCGCGGCCCCGGTGGCCGGGACGGACGACGCGGCCGGCGCGGGCCCGGCCAGCACGGCCGTCGTGCCGCGCCAGCTGCCGGCCGGGGTCGCGCACTTCGCCGGGCGAACCGCGCAGCTGGCCGAGCTGCGCGCCTGGATGCAGGCCGCGGGCTCGCCAGACGAGGCGGTCCGGGTGCTGGTCATCGGCGGCACGGCCGGGGCAGGCAAGACCGCGCTGGCGGTGCACTGGGCGCACCAGTCGGCGGCCGAGTTCCCGGACGGGCAGCTGTATGTCAATCTGCGCGGGTTCGACCCGTCGGGCACCCCGGTGGCCCCGGCCGACGCGCTGCGCTGGTTCCTCGGCGCGTTCGGGGTGACCGAGGAGCAGATCCCGGACAGCGTGGACGCGCAGGCGGCGCTGTACCGCAGCGTGCTGGCGGGCAAGCGGGTGCTGGTCATCCTGGACAACGCGCGGGACGCGGCCCAGGTCCGGCCGCTGCTGCCGGGCAGCCCATCCTGCCTGGTGCTGGTGACCAGCCGGGCCCGGCTGCCCGGGCTGGCCGCGACCGAGGGCGCGCGGCTGCTGCCGCTGGACGTGCTGACCGGCACCGAGGCGCAGGAGCTGCTGGCTGGCCGGCTGGGCGAGCGGGCCAGCGCGGAGGCTGACGCCGCCACGCAGCTGACCGAGTCGTGTTCCCGGCTGCCGCTGGCGCTGAGCATCGTGGCGGCGCGGGCCGCGGCGCGGCCGATGATGCCGCTGGCCGAGCTGTCCCGTGAGCTGGCTGACGCGCAGGGCCGGCTGGACGCGCTGGACGCGGGCGACCCGGTGGCCAGCATCCGGGCCGTGTTCTCCTGGTCCTGCCAGCAGCTGAGCGAGCCGGCCGCCCGGCTGTTCCGGCTGCTCGGGCTGCACGCTGGTCCGGATGTGACGATCGCGGCGGCGGCCAGCCTGGCCGCGGTGACCCCAGCCGAGGCCGCGGCGGCGGTGGCCGAACTGGCCGACGCGCACCTGATCGCCGAGCACGCGCCAGGCCGGTACGCGTTCCATGACCTGCTGCACGCCTATGCCGCCGACCTGGCCCGCACCACCGACCCCGGGGAACTGCGGGACGAGGCGGCGTACCGGGTGCTGGATCACTACCTGCACACCGCGAGCGCGGGCACCCGGCTGCTCAACCCGCTCCGGCCGCTGCTGCCGGTCGAGCCGGCCCGGCCCGGGGTCACCCCGGAGATCCTGACCTGCTCGGCCGATGCGCAAGCATGGTTCGCCGCCGAGCGCCAGGTGCTGCTGGCTGCCATCGGCCAGGCCGACGAGGCGGGCCTGGACACCTACGCCTGGCAGCTGCCGTGGGCGGTGTGGCTGTTCTTCGACCGCGAGGGCTACTGGCACGACCAGGTCGCCATCCAGCACACCGCGATCGCGGCGGCCAAGCGGCTGGGCGACCGGGCCGCGCAGGCCCACGTCTACCGCGACCTGAGCGCCACCTACAGCCGGCTGGGCCAGCTGGCCGAGGCCCGGGTGTACTGCACCCAGGCCCTCGACCTGCACCACGAGCTGGGCGACCGGCTGGGTGAGGCGCGGGCGCACAACGACATTATGATCCTGGCCGAGCAGCAGGGCCGGCTGGCCGAGGCGCTGGGCCATGCGCAGCTGGCGCTCGCGCTGTACCGCGAGGAGGGCAACGAGCCGGGCACGGCCAAGATGCTCAACGGGGTCGGCTACATCCACGCCCAGCTGGGGGAGTACCAGCAGGCACTGGACTTCTGCGAGCAGGCGCTCAGCATGAGCCGGGGGCGCGGTGACCCGCTCAACGAGGCACCGATCTGGGACAGCGTCGGCTACGCGCTGTTCCACCTGGGCCGGTTCGACGAGGCCATCACGCACATCCGCACCGCGCTGCGCACCATCGAGGGCATGGCCGGCGGGTACTACCAGACCACCATGCTGACCCACCTGGGCGACGTCTACCACGCCGTCGGCGACCAGGACCAGGCCCGGCAAGCCTGGGAACAGGCGCTGGCCATCCTCGAGCACCTGCACCACTCCGACGCCGACCAGGTCCGCGCCCGCCTGAGCGGCAACGTGCCCGAAGTTCCCGGTAGCGTCCCGGCCGCGGCGAGCACCGTGATGGGCGGCCTGACCCCCGGGCATGCCGTCGGTGCTTGACGTTTGCGCAGGTGGGACGGTCGGCAATAGCGGGATTTAGTGGCGCTACCGGGACGTTACCGGCCGGTCGCATTATTAACACGTGCACCTACCCCCCCCGGTGCACCCCCCTGCCGGGGTCGTCTGCGGACGGCCCCGGCGCCATCATGTCTGGGGTCTTTTCCGCCCCGCCAGGCCCCCCGCTGGGGGGAGCCAACCGGACCGCATGCCGTTACCGTTCAGGGGTGAGCGTGCGCCGGAGGACGACACCGGCCGGGCAACTGGCCCGGCTCGGATTCGCTGACGCCGCCCGGGCGGAACAGCTGATCAGCGAGGATCTCGCGCTGGACGCCGAGGGCGCCGACGCGGACCTGCTGGCCGCGCTGGCCGCGGCCGCCGATCCCGACCTGGCCCTGGTCACGCTGGCCCGGATGCCTCGCGACGCCGAACTGGCCGAGGCGATGCGGGCCGACGCCGGGCTGCGCAACCGGCTCACCGCGGTGCTCGGGGCGAGCGCCGCCCTGGGCGACTACCTGGTCCGGCACCCGGCCGACTGGCACGTGCTGAGCGGCCCGGACGCGCTGCTGGCCGGCACCGCCGCCGAGGCGCGCGCCGCGCTGCTGGCCGCGGTGGGCGCCCGGCCGGACGACCCGCAGCCGGTGGCCGACCCGGCCGCGGCCCCGGGCGGCAGCCCGGCCACCGCGCTGCCCGCCGCTTACCGGCGGCGGCTGCTCCAGCTGGCCGCGCGCGACCTGACCGGTGCGGTCACCGTGGACGAGACCGCCGCCGAGCTGGCCGACCTGGCCGCCGCCGCGCTGGAGGCGGCGCTGGCCATGGCCCGTTCGGAACTGCCGGCCGACGCCGCGCCCGCCCGGCTGGCGGTGATCGCCATGGGCAAGTGCGGCGGCCACGAGCTGAACTACGCCAGCGACGTCAACGTGATCTTCGTGGCAGGGGGGGAAGGCGACGCCGGGCCCGAGACCGAAACAGCCGCGCTGCGCACCGCGACCCGGCTGGCCGCCGGGATGATCCGGGTGTGCTCACAGAGCACCCAGGAGGGCGCGCTGTTCCCGGTCGACCCCAACCTGCGCCCGGAGGGCCGGGATGGCCCGCTCGTCCGAACCCTGGCCAGCCACCGCGTCTACTACGAGCGGTGGGCCAAGACGTGGGAGTTCCAGGCGCTGCTGAAGGCCCGGCCGGTCGCCGGTGACCTGGACCTTGGCCAGGAATATCTGGCCGCGCTCGGCCCGATGGTGTGGCAGGCCGCGCAGCGGCCGCACTTCGTCGCGGACGTGCAGGCGATGCGCCGCCGGGTGATCGGCAACCTGCCCGCCAGCGAGGCCGCCCGCCAGCTCAAGCTCGGCCCCGGCGGGCTGCGCGACATCGAGTTCGCCGTGCAGCTGCTGCAGCTGGTGCACGGCCGGACCGACGAGTCGCTGCGCGAGCCGGGCACGCTGCCGGCCCTGGCCGCGCTGGCCCAGGGCGGCTACGTGGGCCGGGAGGACGCGGCCACGATGGCCGCCGCGTACCGGTTCCTGCGGTCGGTGGAGCATCTGCTGCAGCTCCGCCAGCTGCGCCGCACGCATACCCTGCCGGAAGATCCGGAAGCGCTGCGCCGCCTGGGCCGCGCGCTGCGCCGGGCCCGGACCCGGAACGGGCGCACCGCCCCGGCCCGGCCAGCCCGGTCCGACCCGGCCGCGGATCTGATGGCGCAGTGGCGGCAGCACGCCCGGGAGGCCCGCCGGCTGCACGAGAAGTTGTTCTACCGGCCGCTGCTGGATGCGGTGGCCCGGCTGCCCAGCGACGCGGTCCGGCTCACCCGCGCCGAGGCCGGGGCCCGGCTGGAGGCGCTGGGCTATCTGGACCCGGACGGCGCGCTGCGCCACATCGAGGCCCTGACCTCGGGTGTCTCGCGCCGCGCGGCCATCCAGCGGACGCTGCTGCCGGTGCTGCTGGAGTGGTTCGCCGACGCCGCCCAGCCGGACGCCGGCCTGCTGGCGTTTCGCCAGGTCAGCGACGCGCTCGGGGACTCCCCATGGTACCTGCGGCTACTGCGCGACGACACCAACGTGGCCCGCCGGATGGCCCGGCTGCTCGCCTCCAGCCGGTACGCCACCGACCTGCTGATGCGCGCGCCGGAAACCGTGGCGCTGCTCGGCTCGGACGAGCAGCTGGTGCCGCGGCCCGCTGCCGCGCTGCACGCCGAGGCGGCCGCGGTGGTGTCCCGGCACGGCAGCGCCGACGTGGCCGCCCAGGCGGTCCGCGCGCTGCGCCGCCGCGAGCTGCTCCGCACCGCCGCCGCCGACCTGCTGGGGCTGACCAGCGTCGAGGAGACCAGCGAGGCGCTCACCGTGATCACCGCGGTGACCATCGGCGGCGCGCTGGACGCCGCGATCGGCCGGGTGGAGCGGGACGATGGGCCACTGCCGACCCGGCTGTGCGTGGTCGGCATGGGCCGCTTCGGCGGC
This sequence comes from uncultured Actinomycetes bacterium, assembly GCA_963814645.1. Classification (GTDB taxonomy): domain Bacteria; phylum Actinomycetota; class Actinomycetes; order Streptosporangiales; family Streptosporangiaceae; genus RYN-230. The sequence goes on from CAWFDX010000004.1 coordinate 1,190,102, forward strand.
CGGGAGACCGGTTACGGCAGCGACGCCGACGTGATGTTCGTGCACGACCCACTGCCGGGCGCGGACGAGCAGGCCGCGTCCCGGGCCGCGCACGCGGTGGCCGAGGAGCTGCGGCGGCTGCTGGCCCAGCCGGCACCCGACCCGCCGCTGGTCGTCGACCCCTCGCTGCGCCCGGAGGGCCGCCAGGGCCCGCTGGTCCGCACCCTGGCTGCCTACCGCGCCTACTACGAGCGCTGGTCGCTGGCCTGGGAAGCGCAGGCGCTGCTCCGCGCGGAACCCGCCGCGGGCGACCGGGAGCTGGGCCACCGGTTCAGCGTGCTGGCCGACGAGTACCGCTACCCGGCCGGCGGCATCGACGAGGCGTCGGTCCGCGAGATCAGGCGGCTCAAGGCCCGGATGGAAGCCGAGCGGATGCCCCGCGGCACCGATCCGGCGCTGCACCTGAAGCTCGGCCCGGGCGGCCTGTCCGACGTCGAGTGGGTGGTCCAGCTGCTGCAGCTCACGCACGCGCACGACGTGCCCGGGCTGCGCACCACGCAGACCCTGGCCGCGCTGACCGCGGCCGAGCAGGCGGCCCTGGTCGGCGCCGAGGACGCCGCCGTGCTGGCCGCCTCGTGGCGGCTGGCCACTCGGATCCGCAACGCGGTGGTGCTGCTCCGCGGCCGCGCCTCCGACCTGCTGTCGGCCAAGCAGGCCGAGCTGGCCGCGGTGGCCCGCATCCTCGGCTACCCGCCAGATGCCAGCCAGGACCTGGTCGAGGACTACCGGCGGACCGCGCGCCGGGCCCGCGCCGTGATGGAACGGCTCTTCTATGGCTGAACGGCCAGGTACAGCAGCGGCAGCACGTCGGGATCGCTCAACCCGCTCGTCATCGAGCACAGCTGACCGGTCGCGGGTCTAAGCGCGGCCGTTGCCGCGCAGCAGCCGCAGCGCGTCCACGGTGATCGAGCCGCGCCAGTCGGCTTCCGCGGCCGGCGACCAGGCCGGCCAGTTGAACATCCAGCCGCCGTCGTCCTGCTGCGCCGCGGTCAGGTGATCCAGATGCGCCTCGATCACGTCCGGCCGGAACAGGCCGCGGGCCAGCGAGCCGGGCAGCGGGGCGAAGTCCAGCGGGGTATGGATTTCCCCGGGCGTGTCCGGGTCCAGCGTGACCAGGCCCTGGTCGAGGATGAGCGGGCCGCACTGGCCGAACGCCTTGACCGCCCGATCGCGGTCCGGCGCCCGGTCCAGGAAGTGCATGACCCCGCGCATCTCGTACGGGCTGGCCGTGGTCAGCTCGCCGATCATGGCCCACTCCAGCTCGGTGGCCCGGTCCAGCCAGGGATGCCGGACCCGCCGCGCGTGCAGCGTCCCGGCGATCAGCCCGGTGGTGATGATCGAGGGACGCCGCCGGTCCATCTGAGCCCACCACTCGGCCTGTGGCCATCCGTCGATGGACGGGTCCGCCTCCGCCACGCCGCCGGCGGCGGGCGCGTGCACCGTCAGCCAGCCGCAGGCGCCCTGCACCAGCTCGTCGTCCCACGCATCCGCCTCGTCCAGGGTGGCCAGCGCCAGCGCGATGGCCAGCGGCTGGCTGCCCGGGCACCGGCCGTCCGGTTCCAGCGCGTGACCGAATCCGCCGTCCGGGTTGCGGTAGGCGGCGACCGCGTCGCGCACCGGCTCCGGGCCATCCGGGCCGAACAGCCGGGCGAAGCGGCGGCGGTCCAGGACCCGGCCGGTGGCGGCCAGGAACTGCTCCGCCGCGGCGAAGTCTGGTCTAGTCATGCCGCCATCCTCGCGCCCGGCCCTGGCCGGTGGCTTGAACGGATCGGTCAACTGTCGGTGCCGGGTGCCAGACTCGTGGGGTGGACTGGTCGCCGGGGTACCGCGAGGCCGCGCCGCCCGTGGCGCTGGCCGGCGCGGTGGCGTGCCTGTGGGTGGGGGTGACCCCGGCGGGCGGGGCGCCGCCCACCCGGGTGCTGCCGGACGCCTGCGTGGACCTGATCTGGCAGCGCGGCAGCGGCGTGTTCCTGGCCGGGCCGGACACCGGGCCGGCCATCATGCCGATGCCGCCGGGCACCGTGCTGGCCGGGGTGCGGCTGCGGCCCGGTGCGGGCGGGCCGGCGCTGGGCCGGCCGCTGACCGGGCTGCTCGACCAGCGGCCTGGGCCAGGCCGACCTGCGCGGCGAGCTGCCCCGGGGGATCGGGTCCCGGCTGGCCGCCGAGGTGCCGGGCGAGCTGGCCCCGGACGACGCGCTGCGCCGCCTGGTCGGGCTCACCGGTGAGCTGGTGACCAGCGCGCCGCCTGACCCGCTGGTCGCGGCGGCCGCACGGCGGCTGGCCCGGCCGGGCGCGCAGGTCCGGGACGTGGCCGGGGAACTGGCGATCAGCGAGCGGCAGCTGAACCGGCGGTGCTGCGCCGCGATCGGTTACGGGCCGGCCCTGCTCCGCCGGGTGCTGCGGTTCCGCCGGTTCGTGTCCCGGATCGACGCCGCGCCCGGCGGCCCCAGCGACCTGGCGGACCTGGCCGCCATGACGGGTTACGCCGATCAGGCGCACCTGACCCGGGAGAGCAGCCAGCTGGCCGGCCTGCCGCCGCTGGCGCTGATCCGGGACCGGCACGGGACGGCGGGCAGACCCCAGGAATGAGAAAACCCGGCCCACGAGGAGCCGGGTGGTATATGCGCCACATGTTAACAGCAGCGCCGCGCTAATTCTTCCTCAGCCGGTGCTCACCAGCCGTCCGGGCGACGGTACTTGCCGGCCGGGTCAGGAAGCTGGTGGCTGGTCAGGTCGGCGCAGTTCAGCCGGGCCCACCAGTGCCGGCCCGCGCCCGCCGATGGCTCGCTGCGCAGCGCGCCGGCCAGGTGGTTGGGGGATGGGTTGACCACGCCGACCGGCACCCGCGCCCGGGCCTGCTCGACCGGGAAGCGCAGGTCGCTGTCGTTGGAGATGACCAGCGCCCCGTCCACCGCGCCGCCGAGCACGTCGAGCAGCAGGTGCGAGGCCACGTTGACGTCCGAGCCCTTCTCCTCCCGGTTGGCGTAGGACACCATGAAGACGGCGCCGTCCACCACCCCGCCCTGGCCGTCCTGCACCATCACCGGCCAGGCTGGCCCGACGAGTTCGGGCCGGCCGGTCTTGTCCTTGACCGCCAGCGGGGCCGTCTTGACCCGGGCCACGTAGCTGCCGTACTCGATGTGGTCCACGCTGCCCGCCGCGGCCAGCGCCTTCAGGTACACGTCCTGGTCGGCCTGGCCAGAGGGGTTGCTCAGCCCGTCGATCCGGGCGGTGCAGTAGACCAGCCGGGACACCCGGGCGTCCGGCCAGTTCGTCCGCCGGGCGACCAGCGAGGTGGCCAGCGCGCGCAGGTCCAGCCAGCGCCAGCCCGGGGTGCCCCGCCCGCACAGCCCCCGGCCGCCGTAGTACAGATTGAAGCCGTCCACGTAGACCCCGATACGCACCGAGGCAACGTAACACCGCCGGCCGGCCGCCGCCGGTGCGCCATACTGAAGGTAGCGGCGCTGTTCCCGTGTGTCGCACCCCCCACATGACGAGGAAGGCATCAAGGTATGGACCTGACTGGCGCCACCTGGCGCAAGTCCTCCCACAGCGGCGGCAACAGCGGGGCCTGCGTGGAGGTCGCGGTCGTGCCTGGCTCCAAAGAGGGCAGCGACTACGTGATCACCATGCGCGACTCGAAGAACCCGGACGGCCCGGTGCTGACCTTCACCCCGGACGAGTGGAAGGCCTTCACCCTCGGCGTTCAGGACGGCGAGTTCGACGTAGCCTGACCCGCCCCCGGCCGGGGGAACCTTGAGCGGCAGCTGAACGTCGGGTCGGTAGGAGCACAATGGTGCGAGCCGGCCAGCCAGCCGCCGGGGGAGGGACAGCTGAGATGAGCCAGCCGCCGACGGGCCAGCGCCCGGGGACTGGGGCCGCGGCGACCGCCGAACCAGCGCAGGACCCGGTCTTGGCCAAGGTCAGCGGGGTCACCCGCACCTTCGGCACCGGGGCGGCGGCGGTGCACGCGCTGCGCGGCGTTTCGCTCACCATCGAGCGCGGCCAGCTGGTCGCGCTGTCCGGCCGGTCCGGGTCGGGCAAGACCACGCTGCTCAACATCATCGGCGGGCTGGACCGGCCGGACACCGGGTCGGTGCGCATCGATGGCCGCGATATCGCGGCCATGGGGGAGCGGGAGCGCACGCTGATGCGCCGGTCCTCGGTGGCGTTCATCTTCCAGTCGTTCGGGCTCATCCCGATCCTCTCCGCGGCCGAGAACGTGGGCGTCCCGCTGCGCATCGCCGGCGCCGAACCGAAGGACCGGGACGACCGGGTACGGGCCATGCTCGACGTCGTCGGCCTGGCCGAGCACGCCAGGCAGCGCCCCGGCGAGCTGTCCGGTGGCCAGCAGCAGCGGGTTGCTATCGCCCGGGCGCTGGCCGGCCGCCCGCAGCTGCTCATCGCGGACGAGCCCACCGGGCAGCTCGACTCGGAGACCGGCCGGCAGATCATGCAGCTGATCCGCTCCGTCGTGCACACCGAGGGCGTCACCGCGCTGGTCGCCACGCACGACCCCGCGTTCCTCGACATCGCCGACGTCTGGCTCCATCTGGAAGACGGCCAGATAGCCGCTGACTAGCGACCAGTCCTGCCGCGCGGGCTCACTCGAACGGGGCTGTGTCGCCCGCTCCGCGCCGCAGGATCTCCGGCTTGCCCTGGGAAAAGTCGATGACCGTCGTCGGCTCGGTGCCGCAGTCGCCGGAGTCGACCACCGCGTCCAGGTCGTTGCCGAGCTGGTCGTCGATCTCCCACCCCTGGGTCATCGGCTCGTCCTGCCCCGGCAGCAGCAGCGTGGTTGAGACGAGCGGCTCGCCCAGTTCGGCGAGCAGCGCCTGGGTCACCTCGTGCCCGGGGATCCGTACCCCGACGGTCTTCTTCCCCGGATGCTGCAGCCGGTGCGGGACCTCCTTGGTCGCGGGCAGGATGAACGTGTAGCTGCCCGGTGTGACCGCCTTGATAGCCCGGAACACCGGGTTGGGGAGATACACGAACTGGCCGAGCTGGGCGAAGTCCCGGCACATCAGCGTGAGGTGGTGCCGGTGATCAAGGCCGCGGATCGATCTGAGCCTCGCCAGGCCGTCCCGGTTGCCAAGCTGGCAGCCGAGCGCGTAGCAGGAGTCCGTCGGGTAGGCGATCACGCCGCCGTCGCGCACGATGTCAGCGGCCTGGGCGATCGTGCGGCGCTGCGGGCTGGCCGGATGGACGTCGAAGTACCTGGCCATGCGATGAGCTTAGAGTCATCGTTGCCGGTCAGCCGGCCCATCGTCACGGTTACTTATACTCCGTCGGCGGGAAGTGGCGGCGGGCGCCGGGGTACCGGGGTGGAGACCACGATCGAGGTGGTGGTGTTGCCGTAGGCCAGGAAGCGGTCGAGGACGGCTTCCAGGTCGCCGATCGTGGGGGTGTGCAGCTTGAGCAGGAAGCAGTTCTCGCCGGTGATCCGGTAGCACTCGGTGACCTGCGGGGTTTGGGCGGCTAGTTCGGCGATCCTGGGCAGGCTGCCTGGCATGGGCCGGATCCGGGCGAACGCGGTGACCGGGAGGCCGACCGCGGCGGGGTCGATGTCCAGCTGGTAGCCGGCGATGATGCCGGCCCGTTCCAGCCGCTGTACCCGCTCGGCGGTGGCCGGGGCCGACATGCCGATCTGGCGGCCAAGCTCGGCTATCGGCATCCGCGGGTTGGCCTGCAGCTCGGCCAGGATGGCCAGGTTGATGTCGTCGAGAGTTCTGTCCTCAGGATCGAAGGCAGCTGGCCGCGTCCGGCGCTGATTGTTAGGCAACTCTGCCTCCGTGGCTACGTTCGGCCATTCCTGGCCGGCACTGTAGCTGCCACGCTTGAGGCATGGCAACCGCGGCACGGCCGGCCGGAGCCGCGTCCCAGGACCGGCTGGCCGGCGCGGCGGGCAGGCTGCCCCCCGTCTCGTTCTTCCTGGTGTCAGCGATCTTCCACTACCTGGGTCCCGCGCTGGCCGTGCTGCTGTTTGCCCACGTCGCGGCCTTGGGCGTGATGTGGCTGCGGATCGCCACCGCCGCGGTGGTGTTCGCGGTCTGGCGGCGGCCGTGGCGGCTGGCCCGCCGCCTCAGCCGACGCCAGCAGGCGCGGCTGGCCCTGCTCGGCGGTGTGCTGGCTGGGATGAACGCGCTGTTCTACCTGGCCATCGCGCGGCTGCCGCTGGCCACAGTCGGAGCGATCGAGTTTCTCGGCACGATCGTGCTGGCTGCCGCCGGGGCCCGTACCCGCCGCAACACCGCCGCCCTGGCCCTGACCGTCGGCGGGGTGGCGTTGCTGACCGTGATCCAGCTGGCGGCCCGGCCGCTCGGGTTCGTGTTCGCGTTCGGCAACTGCGCCTGCTTCATGGTCTACGTGATCGTCGGCCACCGCGTCGCCAACACCCGGGCCGTCAGCGGCATCGACCAGCTGGCCGCCGCGATGATCGCCGCGGCCGTTATCGCCGCCCCGGCCGGCCTTGGCGCGGCCTGGCCGGCCTTCACCCACCCGGCCTGGCTGGCCTGGGGCGCCGGCGTGGGGATCTGCTCCTCGGTCATTCCGTACGTCACCGACCAGCTCGCCATGGCCGCCCTGCCCCGGGCCAGCTTCGCGCTGCTGCTCGCCCTGCTCCCCGCGGTCGCCGTCCTCACCGGCGCGGCCGTGCTCGGCCAGATCCCCACCGCCCGGGACCTGGCCGGCATCGCGCTGGTCATCGCCGGCGTGGCCGTGCACCGCCCAGGCACCCGGGCGGATGTGAGCCCGGATGGTCACCGCGGTTCCGGCCAGCCGGGAGCCTGAGATGGATTACCGGCGGCTGGGCTCATCCGGGCTGATCGTGTCCCGGATCGGGCTGGGCATGATGAGCTACGGCGACCCGGGCAGGCAGAGCTGGGCCCTCACCGAGGACCAGGCCGAGCCGATCGTCCGGCAGGCGGTGGACGCCGGGATCATCTTTTTCGACACCGCCGACACCTACTCCGACGGCGTCAGCGAACAGATCACCGGCCGGTTGCTGCGCAAGCTGTTCACCCGCCGCGACGACTACGTGCTGGCGACCAAGGCCTACTACCCGACCGGGCCCGGGCCCAACGACCGGGGCCTGAGCCGTAAGCACATCCTGGCCGCCATCGACGCATCATTGGCCCGGCTCGGCGCCGACCACGTCGACATCTACCAGGTGCACCGGTTCGATGCCGGTACCCCGGTTGAGGAGACCATGACCGCGCTGGATGACATCGTCCGCTCCGGCCGGGCCCGCTACCTCGGGGCTTCCGCCATGTATGCCTGGCAGCTGGCCAAGCTGCAACACGCCGCGGTGGCCGCCGGGCTGACCCGGTTTGTCGCCATGCAGAATCGCTACAACCTGGTCAACCGGGAGGACGAACGGGACCTGATCCCACTCTGCCGCGACCTCGGCCTCGGCGTGATCCCGTACAGCCCGCTGGCCCGCGGCCTGCTGGCCGGGACCCGCACCCGGGACGGCAGCAGGCATACCGCCCGCGCCCGTGCCGACCGCGGGGACCGGCCCGCGGATCACGACGTCGCCGGCGCGGTCCAGGCCCTGGCCGTCGAGCGCGGCCTGCCCCCGGCCCAGATCGCCATCGCCTGGCTGCTCGGCCGGGACGGCATCACCGCTCCGCTGATCGGCGCCACCCGCGCACAGCACATCGATGACGCGGCCGCCGCGCTGACCGTGCGGCTATCCGGCGCGGAGCAGGCCCGCCTCGAAGCGGGCTACCAGCCCCGCCTGCTCAGCGATTACTAAATTAACTAAAGGACGATTGCACTGAATTGTGCATTATGCGATACGCCAAAAAAAAGAATAAGAAACCGGATGGGATACGAAGCAGCGGGCGGTGGCCGGCGGCCCGCACCGCGGCCGGGCCTGCCGCTGCCTGCCTGCCTGTTCAGGCGTCGCGGAAGCGGAACACCAGGCCACCGATTGCGAGCGCTCCGGCGGCCCACAGGGCGAGCACGCCGAGGCCCTGCCACGGGGTGAGTGGGAGGCTGCGCAGGTTGACGGTGGCCTGGATGTACAGGCCGGCCGTCATCGGGCCGATCTGCTCCAGGTGCCGTTGCCAGTGCTGATTGCCGATCGCGCTGGTCACGACCGGGAACAGGTACAGCAGGCCGAGGACGAGCCCGATCGCCACCGCCGTCTCCCGTACCGCGGTCGCGATACCGAGGCTGAGCAGTGCGATCAGCGCCAGATAGAGGACCGAGCCCGCGGCGGCCCGCAGGTCAGGCCCGGGGCTCAGCGACAGAAGGGCCGGGTAGCCGTGCGCCGGGGTGAAGCCGTGCCCGGGCAGGATCAGCCGTCCGGCCAGCACGCACGCCAGCACGGCCACCGCGCTGACCGCGAGGACCAGGCCGGTGATGAGCGTGGCCTTGGCAGCCAGCACGGCCAGGCGGCGCGGCATCGCGGTCAGCGTGATCCGGATCATGCCAGTGCTGTACTCGTTGCTGACGGCCAGCACGGCGATGATCGCGACGATCGCCTGGCCGGCCTGGACGCCGGTGAGGCTGAGCTTGGCCGGGTCTGCCTGGCAGCCGCGGGACGGGCAGGTCACCGCGGCGTCCACCGCCGCGCTCACCCCGATGGTGAGCGCGGCGGCGCCGAGCAGCAGCCAGCCGGTGCTGGCCACGGTGCGGAGCTTGGTCCACTCCGCGTGCAGGGTCTCTCTTCCGGACCGGGTATGACCCGGTCCCACGGCGGTCAGTCCGGCGGCGGGCGCATTCATGCGTCCCGCCGGCGCAGCAGGTAGCCCGCCAGGATCAGGGCCAGCGCCGTCCACCCGCACAGCACCGCGAAACCGGTCCACGGTGCCAGCGGGAAGAAGCCGGACGAAGGGATGTAGCTGGCCTGGACCTGGTAGTACTGCGGCGTGGGCTGCTGGAGGGCGAACGCGGCGGCCGGGGTGATCCGCAGCAGCCATTCGGTGAGGCTGGCTGGTATCCCCGGCGGGGCCGACAGGACGAACGGGATCACGATCGTCACGATCACGATGAGGATCGCGGCGGCGCTACGGCGGACCATGGTGGCGATGGCGAGAGTGAAGACGGCGGCCACCGCGATCAGCGCCGCCGTGCCGGCGATGATGCGCAGTTCGGCCGGCCACGGCTCGGGGAACACCGAGGAGCCGTTGCCGCGCGCCACCTCGGTAGCGAGGAGCACCGCGGCTGCGGCGGCGGCCAGGCCGGCCACGAAGGCGGCCGAGCCGATCACGATCGCCTTCGCCGCGAGCACCCGGCCCCGGTGCGGGCTCGCGGCCAGCGTGGTGCGGATCAGGCCCCGCCGGTATTCGGCGGTCATGAACATCGCCGCGACCACGGCCACCGCGATCAGCCCGGCGAACGTGCCGAGCAGGTAGTCCCGGACGGTAATGGCCGGGCCGTCGTTCAGGGCGCCCGAGATGAGCGGCGCGATGTCACCCGACCCGGTCACGGTGAACCGGCCGCCCCCCTGGTGATACCGGGCTGGATCCCGGCGCCCGCGCCCACGTCATCGCCGGTCCACGCGCTGGCCGGCCACCTGCCGGTCCGGCTGACGTGATCGAAGACGGCGGTGGCCTCGGTTGGGTTGTCGTTCACGACGCCGCTGCCCAGGGACGAGGAGTACGCCGCTTGCTGCGGTGAGGTGACGAAGAGCCCGGCCTGGACGGTGGACGGCAGGCCGGCCAGCGCGACGGAGCCTACTCGTGTCCAGTGCGAGCCGTCGGCCGAGTCATAGCCGGTGATCGTGCCGCCGTCACGGGTGAGCCGCAGCCAGCGCGGGCGCGCCGCTGAGACGGTGCCGTGGAGCCCTGGCGTGTCCCCGGTGTAGTTCCACTGCATCCGCACCCCGTTGCCGCCGGTGACCATCATGGCCGCGTACGCCGAACCCTGGTGGGTGCCGTCCTTGATGATGATTCCGGCCTTGGACCACGGCACGACGACGGGCGGTGCGGAGCCCTGGCCCTGTCCCGGGAGCTGTCCCGTCAGCGAGGTCACCCGGACCGTGATGCTGCCGTTGCCGGCCAGCGGCTGGCGCACGAAGTAGAACTCGTCCCGCACCGGTTCGCCGCCCGGCCCCAGCGGGTAAACGGGCTGGCCGCAGGCTGCGCCGTGCTGGACCGGCCCCTGCTGGCCCGAGCTGTTCTGAACCGAACACGACGGGACGGTGCTTTTGCCGATCAGGACGCCGAGCCCGCCCGTCACCAGGACCGCGAGGATCATGCCGATGACCCAGCCGCGCACCGTGCGGAACTTGGTCCACTCCGCGTGCAGCAGCTGGCCGAACCCGTCGTGCGCATCCGGCGCGGTTGACCGATAGGGCGTGATGGTGGTCATTGCGCCGCTCCGCCGGCCGCCGGGTGCGGCGCGGAATTCCACCGCGTCGCGGGTGAGCTCCATGTAGGCCTCCTCCAGCGTCGCCCGGTGCGCGCTTACCTCGGTGAACGGGACATGGCTGGCGGTGAGCGCGGCCACGGTCCGTTCCGCGGAAAGGCCTTTCACCGTGATGACGTCCTGCGCGGTCACGGCGACCTCAGCGCCCGCGCTCGCCAGTACGGTCATTGCCTCGGCGCGCGCCGCGGTGCGCAGCTCGACCACGGTCCCCGGACGCGGCCGCGATCATGTCCCGGACGCTGGCATCGGCGATGACCGTGCCGCGGCCGACCACGACGAGGTGGTCGGCGGTGTCCTGCAGTTCGCTCATCAGGTGGCTGGAGACGAACACGGCGCGGCCCTCGGCGGCCAGCCCGCGCAGGAAACCGCGCATCCACACGATGCCCTCGGGGTCCATGCCGTTGAACGGCTCGTCCATCATCAGCACCGGCGGGTCGCCGAGCAGCGCGGCGGCGATGCCAAGGCGCTGCCGCATGCCGAGCGAGAAACCTCCCGCCCGCCGCCGGATCGCCGATTGCAGGCCCGCCGCTTCGACCACCTCGTCCACCCGCCGGCTGCCCAGGCCCTGCGAGTGGGCCAGCCACAGCAGGTGGTTGCGGGCGCTGCGGCTCGGCTGCAGCGCGGCCGCGTCCAGCAGCGCGCCGACCTGGCTCAGCGGGTGCCGCAGCGTCCGGTACGGCTGGCCGCCGACCAGCGCGGTGCCCGCGTCGGCCGCATCCAGGCCGAGGATCACCCGCATCGTGGTGGACTTCCCCGCTCCGTTCGGGCCGACGAAGCCGGTGACCTGCCCGGGCAGGACGCTGAACGTCATCCCGTCGAGCGCCAGCGTCGGCCCGAACCGCTTGCGCAGGCCGGCCACTTCGATGGTTGCTTCCATGCCAGGCAGGCTAGACACTGGCGGCCCAGCTGGTCGTCCCGCCTGGGAGCCGTCTTCCGCGTCGCTGGCCGGAGGGACCTGCTCCGCCGCCGGTCCCTCGCGCAGGGGACTCCGTGATGCCCCGCCAGGGGGACGCGGCCGCCCTGGCCAGCGAGGACAATGGACAGCGTGAGCCTGACAGCTGACTGGCACGCCAGATGGGCAGGCCGGGTGGAGCGGATCGGCGCCGCCCGGAACGGGCTCGCCGTGGCCACGGGGCTGCTCGGGCTGGCCGCGATCATCGAGGCACTCGCCCGGGCCGCGGTCGCCGCGCACGCTACCGCGGTCCCGGCCAGCCAGAACCAGGCGCTCGCGTTCCTGGGGCTAGGCCTGCTGTACTGCGTGCTCGGCCTGGCCACCACGCTGCCGCTGGCGTTTCTCCGCCCAGCTCCGGCGGCCGTCGTCCTGTCCGCGGCCAGCCTGCTTTCGCTGGGCCTGTTCCATTTCCTGACCCTGGCCGGCGCGGCTGCCGAGCTGGTCGCGGTCTACCGGTCCGGCCGTAGCGGCACCCGGCGTGGCGGCGACGCAGCCGGTGGCACCGGCTTCGACGGCCCGCAGTACACCGCGCTCGGGCTGAGCGTGCCGTTCCTGGTCCTGGCGCTCGCCACCGGCGTATCCGCGCGGACGGAGGGGGCGGATACCTGGGTGCTCACGGTCGTGCTCGCGGCGCTGGTCCCGGCCGCGGCGTGGGCCGGGGTAGCCCGGCGCTCGCGCGCGGAGGCGCTGCTGCATACGGCTGCGGCGGAGGCCATCGCGGGCACGGTGGTGGAGCACACGGCACGCGGCGAGCGGGCGCGCATCGCCCGGGAGCTGCACGACGTAGTCGCGCACCACATCTCGATGATCGCCGTCCAGGCGGAGACCGCCCGGCTGACCACGCCCGGCATGCCGCCCGCCGGGGCGCAGCGGCTCTCCGAGATCGGGGACACGGCACGGGCCGGGCTGACCGAGATGCGGCGGCTGCTCGGCGTACTCCGCGAGGATGCCCAGGCCGAGGCGGCGGCGGACCGGCACCCTCAGCCCGGCCTGGAGCAGCTACCCGGCCTGGTCGACGAGGCCAGGGAGTCCTCCGGCGCGGGCTACCGGCTGATCATCTCCGGAACGCCGGTCACCGTCGACCCGGGCGTAGGGCTCGCCGCCTACCGCATCATCCAGGAAGCGCTCACCAACGCACGGCGGCACGCTCCGGGAGCCGCCGTCGACGTGGCAGTGCGCTACGGCGACGGTGAGCTGCGGGTGGTCATCCGGGACAACGGCCCGGGACCGCAGCGGACGGCCGCGGAAGGCGGCCACGGGCTGCTCGGCATGCGGGAACGCGCGGTGGCGGTCGGCGGTGAGCTGCGCGCCGGGGCGGCGACCGTCGGCGGTTTCCTCGTCGAGGCCCGCCTGCCCGGTGCCGGAGAGCTGGGCGGATGAGCGCACCTGCCGCGCCGGTCCGCATCGTGGTGGCCGACGACCATCAGATCGTGCGCAGCGGGTTCACCGCGCTGCTCGGCACGCAGCCGGACTTCACGGTCGTCGGGACCGCCGAGGACGGGTCGGAAGCGGTCCGCGTCTGCACGGAGACCGCACCCGATGTCGTCCTGATGGACGTACGCATGCCCGGCGTGGATGGCATCGAGGCGACCCGGCAGCTGACCAGCCCCGGCGCGGACCGGCCGCGCGTCGTCATCCTGACCACCTTCGACCTCGACGAGTACGTCTACGACGCGCTGTGCGCCGGGGCCAGCGGTTTCCTGCTCAAGGACGTCACCGCCGAGCAGCTCTTCCACGCCGTGCGCGTCATCGCGGCAGGCGAGGCGCTGCTCGCCCCGACCGTCACCCGCCGCCTGATCAGCGAGTTCGCCAGGCAGCGGCCCCGGACGGACAGCCCGCGCGCGGCCGGGCTCGAGACGCTCACCCCGCGTGAGACGCAGGTGCTGCGGCTGGTCGCCGAAGGGCTGTCCAACCCGGAGATCGCGGCCCGCTTCACGGTCACCGAGGAGACCGTGAAAACGCACGTCAGCCGGATCCTGGCCAAGCTGGGGCTGCGCGACAGGACGCAGGCGGTGGTCACCGCGTACGAAACGGGCCTGGTCGTACCCAGCTCCCGCGAGCCGGGCTAGCGGGAGCGGGCGGCCGGGCCGTTCGTCACGGCAGTGCGCGGCGTCGCGCCGGCCGAGCGCGGGCCGGTGGCTGGCAGCGGTGTCCGCGGGGCTTTGGCCAGCGCGGACATGGAGCTGATGTGCAGGACGAGCAGCAGCGGCACGCCGGCTGTCACGATCAGCGCGAGCGGGAGCCCGAAGAGCGGCGTGGCGGACGGCGTGACGTAGACCAGCTGGAATCCGGTGAGGGCGCCGAGGGTCAGGGCCACCACCAGATCGGTCATGCCGAACGCGTTGTGCCACCGGGCGGCGCGGTAACCCCTGCCGCGCGCGAGCCGGTACGCGACCAGCGGCGCGGCGATACCGGCGGCGATGTCGCCCAGGCCCGCGGGCCAGGCGAACAGCGCGGGCAGATGACCGAGGGCCATGATGATCAGGAAGACAACTCCTTCCACCCGGAACACGTGCGGGTACTCCAGGCGGCTCGCCAGCCCTGGTGCCGCCAGGGAGCGGGCGACCACCGGGATCCGGCGCAGGGCCAGCAGCGTGCCGAAGAAGCCGGCCACCGCGATCGGCAGCCACGGCACCCCGTGGCCGAGCCGCGTGTCATACCAGCCGTGATCCGCGATCACCGCGCTGGCGGTGAACCAGCCGCCGAGCACGGCGGCCGCACCCCCGGCCAGCAGCGCCGCGCGCCTGCGGCCCAGGCCGGCCCGCTCCGCGCCGCCGTACAGCACGATGCAGGTCGCAGCCAGGATCCCGGCGGTCGCGGCGATGGTGATCGCCCATATGTAAGCAGGCGGGTCGTACATGGCATCCCCTATCCGTAGATACTAGTTCTAAGTTACTATCTTGCAAATAGTATCTGTCAACTAGTATTATGGGGGACGTGACTCGGAACGTTCGCACCTACGACCACTTCTGCCTGACTGCCCGCGCCCTGGAACGCGTCGGCGACCGGTGGAGCCTGCTGGTGATCCGCGACCTGCGCACCGGCCCCAAGAGGTTCACCGACCTGATGGACCGCCTCGGCGGGATCACGCCCAAGACGCTCAGCCAGCGCCTTAGCGAGCTTGACGCCGCCGGGATACTCACTGCCGACCGCGAGGCGGGCCGGCGGGAGGTCTGGTACCAGCTGACACCGGCCGGTGCCGACCTCGGGCCCGTTCTCGACGGGCTCAACTGGTGGGGAATGCGGCACGCCTGGCGCCGGCCCCAGGACGGCGAACCGCTGCACGCCGAGCACCTGCTGCGCAGCGCCATCCAGGCCATTGACCGCGGCGCCGGTGACCACCGGCCAGCCCGCTGGCACTTCCGCATCGACGGCGCGGAGTACCTGGCCGAAAGCGACGGCCAGCACTGGTCACTCGCCGCAGAAGCTCCATCTGCCCCGGCCGACGTGACGATCACCGGGACCAGGCAAGCCCTCACCGCCCTCATCTTCGCCGGATCAGACGCCGACCTCGCCATCAGCGGCGAGCGCGGGCCGGTGCGGCGATTCCGCCAGCTGATCGGCACCCTCGCCACGGTCGTGAATCCGGCCTAGTGCGGCAGCATCCATTCGCTCGTCAAGCTGGGCTGGTGCGAGTGCTGGGTCAGGTCGGCCGGGGATTTGGGTGGCGGCGCTGGGCGGTCACGAGGACGCGACGGGTGATGGTGGCCATGCTGGCGTTCATCTCGCTGATGCGAGCCCGCTGCTGCGCGGCCGTGCTGCCGGATTCGGCGGCGAGTTCTGCCGCGGCGGCGAACAGTGCCTGGCCTGTGCGCCGTTGCCGGTCGCGCCAGGCGTGGGTTTCTTCGTAGCTGAGCACGTCGAAGCCGGCCTGCTCCAGCAGGGGCCGATGATCGGTGACCTGGGCCGGGCGGCCGACGGGCTGGCTGTGGTAGTCCCAGCTGGTCGGTACCAGCCGCCCGCCGGGGATGAGGATCCGGGCCAGCTCGGCGGCGGCGGCAGGCTTGCTGGGCGCGAACAGCAGAGCGTCGATGCTCATCACCGACTGGGCCGAGCCGCCGGGCAGCCCGGTGTCGCTGAAAGTTCCCTGGCGGAAGCTGACCTGGCCGGCCATCCCGGCATTGGCCGGGGGCGGCGTGCAGTTCGCGGGCGAAGCGCCGCAGTTCGGTCACGCTGACGTAGCTGAACGGGTCAGCCCAGCTGGGGTATTCCGGGCCGTATACCTGCTGCCAGATGCGCGCCCGCACCGCCGAGGCGGGGCCGGCGAAGGTCCGCTCGAAACGCGCCTGGCTGTCCATTGCTCCGTACAACGCCCCGCCCCAGGTCAAAACCCCGAATGGATGCTGCCGTACTAGTGTCCTGTCCGATGACTAGCACCGCCGGGATGCCCGGGCCGGCCACGGGACGTGCTGTACCCGTGGGCCGGGCCCGCACGCTCGCTCAGGTGTACCGGCGCTTCGGTGAGGTCGACGCGGCCGGGACCTCGCCGCTGTACGAGCGCGTCGCCATCGCCCTGAGTGAGTCCGGCGAGGCGCTGCGCGCCATCGAGGCGGCGCCGGCCCGCAAGCGGCACCCCACGGTGATCCTCGCCGCGCTGCACGACCTTGCCCTGGCCGGACGCGCCCCCGGCCCTGGCGGCGGCCTATGCCGCCGCGGACGGCGACGCGGCCTCCCGCGCGGCGATCGACACGCTGCTGCGGATGACTGACTCGGTCGTGGCCATCGCCGTGCGCCGGCCGGTGCGGGCCAGCGAGACCGGACGCTGCCCGGTGCTGTATCCGGCCATTGCCGAGGCGGCGCGCCGGGTGGGCGCGACTGCGGTTGGGTTGATCGACGTGGGCTGTGGTGCTGGGCTCAATCTCAATGTCGATCGCGTTGGCATCACCTACAGCAACGGGCAATCGCTGGGCGACCCATCATCTCCGGTGCAGTTGTCGTCTGTGATCGTGGGAGACCGGCCCATCCCGGCACGGGCGATGCCCGAGGTTGCCGCCCGGGTCGGCGTCGACCTCGACCCGGTCAACGTGACCGACCCGGATGAGGCCCGCTGGTTGCGCGCCTGCCAGTGGCCGGATCAGCCGGAGCGGGCTGCGAGACTCGAAGCGGAGCTGGCGCTGGCGGCGACGGCCCGTCCGCTGCTGCTGCCCGGTGACGCCGCCGAGGTGGTGCCCGGCGCCTTCGCCCAGGTGCCCGCGGACGCCCTGCCTGTCGTAACCACGACGTGGGCGCTGTCGCACTTCCCGCTCGACAGCCGCCTGCGCTTCCTGCACCGTCTCGATGAAGCGGCGGCCGGCCGGGCGGTGGCCTGGGTGTCAGCGGAGGGGGTCGGCGTCGCGCCGGCGATACCGACACTCGGCGATCGCCGCGCCTCTGGACACAGCATCATCGGCGTGGCCGTGTTCGGCCACGCGTCCCTGCGCGCTGAGGCCATTGGCCGCTGCTGGTCGCGGGGCCGCTTCCTGGCCTGGCTGGCAGACTCCTAGGTGTCCGGCCAGGTTGATCCACCGACGCGAGGTCGGGCTAGGGAGGCGCGATGGCAACCCCGCCACGGCTGGAGCCGTTGCTTGCGCAGTTCGACTGGGCGTGTGCACGGCTACACGACCGCATGACTGGACCAGACGGGGACAGCGGAACCGGCCTGCGCACCGAGATTCCCCCGATGCGCGACGAAGAGTACCAATGGGAGCCGGTGCCGGGGTGCTGGTCGGTCCGGCGGCGCGCGGGCGGGCCAGGCCCGCGTGCGACGGAACTCCTCGGTGCCGGGGAATGGGGCCTGGATCTTGCCTGGCCGTCGCCGTGGCCGCCGCCATTCACCACCATTGCCTGGCGGCTCAGTCACCTCAGCTGCATGCTCGCTCTGCGCGCTGACCACATGGCGGGCAGCCATTCTCTGACTGACGACGAGTATGTCTTCAGTGGGCTCGCCGCCGAGGGCATCGCTGCGTTCGACTCCGGGGTCATGGCCTGGCGCGAGGTGCTCACCGGCGTAACCGATGATGCGGCACTGGACGTGGTGGGCCGGAGCACCTATCCCTACGGCAGCGACCCCGAGGACCGGCTCGCCGACACCATCTGGTGGGTGAATCAGGAAGTGCTGCATCACGGCGCCGAGATCGCCCTGCTGCGTGACCTGTTCCGCGAACAGCGCATGTCCTGACGCCAGTTCAGGACAGCGTCGTCTGGGCGCTGCTCGCCACGGCCGCGGTGCCAGCGGCGGCGGCCGCTGCCCGCACCGCGCTCCGGAGGTGCCTGCGGCCGATGGCCGCCATGACCGGCTTGAGCGCAGTGAGCTCGCCGAACCGGTAGTCCGCAGCCGGCACGAGCCGCTCCGCGAGATCGGGCCAGTGCTGCCAAAGATAGAAGCGTGCCCTCTCCGCGTGCAGCGAGTTCGAAACGATCTTGATCCGGTCCGCGTGCTCGATCAGGGGAACGGCGTTGTGCACGTTCTCCCGCGTTGAGTGGCTGCCGACTTCGGTGATCAGCTGATGATGTTGGCGCGCGTTCCCCGGTTCCGGTACCCCAGGACGAGGACGGCTTCACCGTTCCCGCTCCCTCCCGGCCGGGATCCCATCCAGCGCCGCGACGACCGCCAGTGCTCGAACTCACCCCACAGCACGGCAGTGATCATGACGGCGAACACGATCATGAGCAGCAGCCATGTCACGAGGAGAAACCTAGGGTGTGACGCCGCGGCGGGAAAGAGCCAACTAGGGATGTGAGCCAGATACCGTCATCGTTGATGAACTCACTGCAGTCACGCCTGGCGCCGCAGCACAGCGGGCCGGCTGATGACGCCGTGGCTGGGTTCGAGGCGCTGTACCGGATGAACGTGGCGGCGGTGACCGCTTACTTCGCGCGGCGCAGCGCTGATCCGCAGACCGTGGCCGACCTGACCGCCGACACGTTCGTCCAGGCGATCATGTCGTTCGCCACCTTCGACCCGCGTAAAGGCACGGCACGTGCCTGGGTGTTCGGTATCGCCCGGCGGATCTACGCCGCGCACTGCCAAGCACACAGCCAACAGCGGAGCAGGGTGGAACGGCTGGCCGGGCGCCGGGAACTCGCCCCCGACGAGGTCGGGGAGCTGATCGACCGGATCGATGCCGAACGCGCTGGCCGGGCGCTGGTCACCGGGCTGACCGCGCTGCCGGCCGCGGACCGGGCGGTGGTCGAACTGGTGGACCTGGCGGGCCTGCAGCCCAAAGAGGCGGCCCGGGTGCTCGGTATCGCGCCGGGCACGCTGCGGATGCGGCTGATGCGGGCCCGGGCCCGGCTGCGGAAAGCGGCCGCCCCAGATCTGGCGCACGGCATTGACCCTGCGAGTGAGCCAGAGGTGAGGACATGACGAAGTTCGAGGACCAGCTGTTCGGGCAGCTGATGGCCGAGCACGGGCACCATCTGGATGCCGTGCAGCGGCCAGCGCCGCCGCGGCGCCGGGTCCGGCGCCCGGTGTGGCTGGCCAGCGGTGCGGCCGGGGTGGTGGCCGCGGGTACCGCTGCGGTGCTGGCGCTGGGCAGCGCACCTGCGTACGCCGCGTACTCGGTGACCCGGCACGACGGCGCCGTATCGGTCTCGGTCTACCGCGCGTCCGGCGTGATCGGCGCCAATGCGGTCCTGCATAAGATGCACGCCCGGGTAGTGGTCGTCCCAGTGCGGCCAGGCTGCCCGTCGATCGGGTCGCTGCCGCGTCCCCAGCCGGCCCCGCACCCAGCGGTTTCGGTAGGTACCGGGGTGAACGCGCAGGGGCACCGCTCTGTCACGGTCAAGATCAAGGGCAGCATCCCGGCGGGCGACACGATGATCCTGGCGTTCAGCGGTAACCCGCGCAGTGGCTCGGTAGGGGCCGGGGGGATCATCACCGGGCCGGTGCCCCGCTGCGTGAGCCTCCCGTCTGCCCCGTCCGGCGGCAGCGGCCCCAGCAACGGCTAGGGCTGGGCGATGGGCGAGCCGTGGTCGAGCAGGCCGGCCACGGCTAGGCCCGTACTGGCGCCGATCAGTGAGCCGACCACCGTGTCGCCTGGGTAGTGCACCCCAGTGTGCACCCGGGAGTAGGCCACCGCGGCGGCCAGGAATCCGCAGGCCAGCGCGGCCCAGGGCCGGTCCCGGCTGATCGCGGTGGCGAACGCGAAGGCCGACGCGGAGTGGCCGGACGGGAACGACGTGGAGCCGGGCATCTTGACCTGCCGCTGGCCCGGTACCCCGGCCTGGGCCCGGTCCGGCCGGGTCCGGAACGACACCGGCTTGACACCGAGGTTGACCAGCGCCGACGTGGCCCCGATGGCCAGCGTGCCGCGCACCGCGGCGCGGCGGCCCGCGCTGCCGCCGCCGATGGCCAGGCCAGCCGCGATGGCCAGCCAGAGCTTGGACTTGTCGGCCGCCCGGGACAGCCGCCGCAGCGGCTCGTCCAGAGCCGGGGTCGGGGTGGTGGCGATCGCCTCGTAGGTGGCCCGGTCAAGGTCGCCGAGCTGCCGGATCGAGTCCACCACCTGGCGCCGGACCGGGCCGCCGTACTCGCCGGCCCGGCTGGCCAGCCAGTCGGCGACGCTCTCCATCGCGGGCTGGCGCTCTGTCTCCCGTTCCGCCACGGGCGTATGCTAACACCCAGGTAACCAGGCGCTACTGCGGGACACGGGGCGGCCCGCGTGCCGACGATCTCGTACCGGGGGGTGCGGGTGACCGACCGCGAGCCAGAAAGTGCCGTGGCAGCGCGGGGCACCGCCGACGTCGCGACGCGGCCGACGGCGGGCGAGCGGGCGTCGGCGGTCGGCGCGCTGGTGTCCCTGGTCGCCGCGGTCGGATTCAGCCTGTTCGGCATCGCGCTGCACCTGCTGGCCGTCCTGATCGTCGCGGCCGGCCTGCTGATCTGCGTGACCAGCGGCTGGTACGTGGTTTCCCGCCGGGGCGCGCGCCGGGTGATGGCGCTGACCGTAGCCGGGCTGGCCCTGGCCGGCACCATCGCGGGCCTGTTCTTCGCCGACATCAACTGGCCGCTGCTGCTGCTCATCGCCGTGCTCGCCGGGCTGTCGGTGCTGGCCGCGCGGCACGCGCTGCGCCGCACCGAGCGGGCGCTGCGGTCGCGGGCGCTCCGGGCCAAGCGGGTGCACCACGCCGAGCATCCGGTGCTGATCATGAATCCGAAGTCCGGCGGCGGGAAAGCCGAACGGTTCCACCTCGCGGATGAGTGCCGCCGCCGGGGCATCGAGCCGGTCCTGCTCACGCCCGGGGATGACCTGCGCCAGCTGGCCGAGGACGCGGTCGCGCGGGGCGCGGACGCCATCGGCATGGCCGGCGGCGACGGCTCGCAGGCGCTGGTCGCCTCGGTCGCCGCGCAGGCCGGCATCCCGTACGTCTGTATCCCGGCGGGCACCCGCAACCACTTCGCCCTCGACCTGGGCCTGAACCGGGACGACGTGGTCGGCGCGCTGGACGCGTTCGCGGACGGGGTGGAGCATCAGATCGACCTGGCCACGGTGAACGGGCGCACGTTCGTGAACAACGCCTCGCTGGGGCTGTACGCCAAGGTGGTCCAGTCGCCCGAATACCGGGACGCCAAGCTGCGCACCGCCGCGGCCATGCTGCCCGACCTGCTCGGCCCGGCCGCCGACCCGCTCGACCTGTGCTTCACCGGGCCAGGTGGCGAGGAGCACCACACCGCACAGCTCATCCTGATCTCCAACAACCCCTACCAACTGGTGCCGATGGAGGGCGGCGCGGGCACCCGGGAACGGCTGGACACCGGGCTGCTCGGCATCGTGGCCATCAAGATCAGCGACGCGGCGGGCGCCGACGCGTTCTTCGCGCTGCAGGCGCTGGGCCAGGCGAGACGGTACCCGGGCTGGATGGAGTGGACCGCGCCCCGGTTCGAGATCACCTCGGCCGCCGCGGTGGAGATCGGGGTGGACGGGGAGGCGCTCCGGATGACCTCGCCGATGGTGTTCGAGGTGCAGCCGGGCGCACTGCGGGTCCGGCTGCCCCGGCACGCGCTGCGCAGATCACCGGCCGCGCGCACCGTGCACGTGCTGTCCCGGTCCACCGTGTCGGAGCTGGCCCGGGTGGCCGCCGGGTCGAACCCGGGCTAAGCCCGGTCAGGGCACGCTGAGCTCGGCCCGGATCGGCAGGTGATCAGAACCGGCCGGATCGGCGACCTCCGCCCCGGACACCCGGACCGGGCCGCGCACCAGCAGGTGGTCCAGCTGGATCAAGGGCCGGTCGGCCGGGAAGGTCCGGCCGCGCACGGTGGCCCGGTACCCCGGCGCGGCCAGCGTGCCCGGGCGCGGCATGTTCAGGTCGCCGACGATGACCGTCGCGACCTCCGGCCCCCGCGCCAGCCGCCGGGTCAGCAGCATGAGCTGAACCGGGCTGGTGAACCGGTGCGTCAGGTGCGTGTTCACCACCCGCAGCGCCGCGCCGCCCGGCGTGGTCAGCGTGACCACCTGCGCGGCCCGGCTGATCCGGTCCCCGGGCGCCCGGCCCAGCTCGATCTCCTGGTAGCCGGTGACCGGCAGCTGGGACAGCACGGCCAGCCCCCAGCTGCCGGACCCGGTATCGGTGCCGACGCCGAGCAGGGCCCGGTTGGTGTTCCTGGCCAGCCCGCGGTGCCAGACCTGTGCGCCCAGCTCGGCCGCGACCGCGGTCACCAGGTCTGGCTGCTCATCCGGCCGCCAGGCCTCCTGCAGCGTGATCACGTCGGCCTTCAGCCGGTGGCACGCCTCGGCTACGTCGAACGGCTCGCCGCGGGCGGACAGGCCACCATGCAGGTTCAGGCTGGCCAGCGTGATCGGCTCGTCGTGGTTCATCCCCGTCCCGGAAGCTCGGCGGCTGCGGCCTGACGGACTCCATCCTGCCTGGTGCCGGTGACTGCTTGGGGTCGGCCGGGCAAAGCGAAGGCCGCCGGCCTACCCTGGGAGGTGGCGGGCCAGCGGCCTCGCGGTCGTGCTCAGCTACCGGTCAGACATCGAAGTACTCACACGTCGAAGTACATAGCGAACTCGTGCGGCGTCGGGCGCAGCCGGACCGGGTCGAGCTCGTTGGACCGCTTGTAGTCGATCCAGGTCTCGATCAGGTCCTCGGTGAACACGCCGCCTTCGAGCAGGTAGTTGTGATCCGCTTCCAGGGCGTCCAGCACGGCCTCCAGCGACCCGGGCACCTGCGGGATGGCCGACGCCTCGTCCGGCGGCAGCTCGTACAGGTCCTTGTCCACCGGCTCGTGCGGCTCGATCTTGTTCTTGATGCCGTCGATGCCCGCCATCATCATCGCGGAGAACGCCAGGTACGGGTTGCACGATGGGTCGGGCACCCGGAACTCCAGCCGCTTGGCCTTCGGGTTGGAGCCGGTGATCGGGATGCGCACGCAGGCGGACCGGTTCCGCTGCGAGTACACCAGGTTGACCGGCGCCTCGAAGCCCGGCACCAGGCGGTGGTAGGAGTTCACCGTCGGGTTGGTGAACGCGAGCAGCGTGGGCGCGTGCTTGAGCAGGCCACCGACGTAGTACCGGCCGGTGTCGGACAGGCCGGCGTAGCCGACCTCGTCGTAGAACAACGGCGAGCCGTCCTTCCACAGGCTCTGGTGGCAGTGCATGCCGGAGCCGTTGTCCCCGAAGATCGGCTTGGGCATGAACGTGACCGTCTTGCCCGCGGCCCGGGCCACGCTCTTGATCACGTACTTGTAGAGCATCAGCTTGTCGGCCTGCTCCAGCAGCGGCGCGAACAGGATGTCGATCTCCGCCTGGCCGGCCGTACCCACCTCGTGGTGCTGCATCTCCACCGTGATGCCGACGTCGATCAGCGCCCTGACCATGGCCGAGCGCAGGTCGGTGTAGTGGTCAACCGGGGGCGTGGGGAAGTAGCCGCCCTTGTACGGCGGCTTGGAGCCGAGGTTCCCGCCTTCCTCCTCGCGCCCGGTGTTCCACGCGCCCTCGACCGAGTCGACGTAGTAGTAGCCCGAGTTGGCCCCGGTGTCGTAGCGCACCGAGTCGAAGATGTAGAACTCGGCCTCCGGGCCGAAGAACGCGGTGTCCCCGATCCCGCTGCCCTTGAGGAACGTCTCCGCCTTGCGGGCGATGTTCCGCGGGTCCCGGGTGTACGGCTCGCCGGTCAGCGGGTCGTGCACGAAGAACGTCAGGTTCAGGGTGGGGTGCTGGCGGAACGGGTCCACGTACGCGGTTGCCGGGTCCGGCAGCAGCAGCATGTCTGACTCGTGGATCTGCTGGAAACCACGGATCGAGGAACCGTCGAACATGCGGCCCTCGGTGAACACCTTCTCGTCGAACGACTCGACCGGCACCGTGAAGTGCTGCATGGTCCCAGGCAGGTCGCAGAACCTGACATCGACGAACTCGATCTTCTTATCGCCGATGAACTTCAGGACCTCGTCGGCGTTCTGGAACATCAACCCTCCCTGAACGGAGCTGACACTGTGTTGCCTCCCGGGCTGCCGCGGCTGAAGGCCGCGGGAAGGCGGCCGCGCAGATCTGGCCGCATGGGGGGTCTGCCTGCGGCAGGAACGATTCGGACGCTAGTTCCCGGCGATTACCGACCCGTGTCTCTAGTGTTTCACACGTGTTACGCCTGGCCGCCACGGCGCGCCTGGGCTGGGCGCCCCTTCACGCAGGCCAGCGGCCGGCGAGCCGGTGCGGTAACCGGCCAGGCAGGGCACTAAACGGCGATAACGGAGCGGTACGGTTAGAGGGTGAGCGAGCGACGGTGGGGCGGGATCCTGCTGCCCGGCATGAACACCCCCGGTGAGCAGAAGTACCCCGGCGAACGGTTCGGGCTGCCGGAACAGGGCCCCAGGTCGGTGGCGGGCATGGGCCGCCGGCTGCTCGCACTGCTGATCGACTGGCTGATCAGCCTGGTTATCGCGCGCACGTTCTTCCGGCACAGCGACGTGACTGTGATCACGCTGCTCATCTTCGCCGTGCAGGTGTGGGTGCTGACCGCGCTGACCGGGTTCACCATCGGCAAGCGGATCTGCGGCATCCGGGTGGCCCGGCTGGACGGGCGGCCGGTCGGCTTCCTCTGGGCCCTGGTCCGCACCCTGCTGCTGCTCTGCGTGCTGCCGCCGCTGGTCACCGACCGTGATCTGCGTGGCCTGCATGACCGCGCCGCCAACACGATCGTGCTGCGCGCGTAGCGCCCGCTTACCTCATCCGGGGGCGGGGTGGCTTGGGCATCCGGCCCGACTTGGGCATCGGGCCCTTGGGCATCTGCAGCGACTGGGGCAGCGCCTTGAGGCGGTAGTTGAGTTCGGACACCTCTGAGCCGCGCAGGTTGCGCGGCAGCCGCATGATCTTCCGCTGCAGCTTGCTGATCGGCACCTGGCCTTCTTCGTTGCCGACCTGGAAGTCGTAGATATAGGTGTCAGCCACCCGGGAGATCCGCTTCTTCTCCGCGGCGAGCAGGCCGGGCAGCCGGTTCGGCGAGCCCTCGCCGACCAGCACCACGCCGGGCCGGCCGACGGCACGGTGCACCACGTCCATGTTGCGGTTGGCCGCCACCGCCGGGGTGACGGTCCAGCCGCCCCGCATGCTCTGCAGGATGGCAGCGGCCCCGCCGGGCTGTCCCTCCACGGCGGCGTACTGCGCCGACTGGGCGAACCGGCCGAACAGGATCATCGCGGCGGCCAGCCCGGCCAGCACACCGAACGGGATGATCACACCGGGCAGGCCGGTGAGCAAGCCGGCCAGCACGCTTATGCCGATGATGACGATGGCGGTCATCGCGATGAGCGGGAGCGCCCGGGGGTTGTGCTCGCGGACGATGCCCGCGACCATGCGGATCTGCTTAATGCGGCCCTTGGGGACTCCGTCCCCGCCGTCTGCGGCCTTGTTCGCCATGGAGGGCAGGATACGAGTCAGCGGGCCTGGTGGGAAACCGCGGTACCCGGTTCGGCCCGCCGGGCCATGGCTTCGCGGTACAGCCGCCAGGCCCGGTACGACGACCGGACCAGCGGCCCGGACATCACGCCGGAGAAACCGAGGCCCAGCGCCTCGTCGCGGAGCCGGTCGAACTCGGCGGGCTCGACCCACCGGTCGACCGGGTGATGCCGCGGCGACGGGCGCAGGTACTGGGTGATGGTGAGCAGTTCGCAGCCGGCCGAGCGCAGGTCAGCCATCGCGCCGGTGATCTCGTCCGGCTCCTCGCCCATCCCGAGGATCAGGTTGGACTTGGTGACCAGGCCGGCCGCGCGGGCCTTGGCCAGCACGTCCAGCGACCGCTCGTAGCGGAAACCGGGCCGGATCCGCTTGAAGATCCGGGGCACCGTCTCGATGTTGTGCGCCAGTACCTCCGGCCGGGCCGCGAACACCGGCGCCAGCTTGTCGTCGTGCGCGTTGAAGTCGGGGATCAGCAGCTCGACCCCGCAGCCGGGCACGGCCGCGTGAATCTCGTGCACGGTCTGCGCGTACAGCCAGGCGCCGCCGTCCGGAAGATCGTCCCGGGCCACCCCGGTCACGGTGGCGTAGCGCAGTCCCATGGTGGCCACCGACTCGGCCACCCGGCGCGGCTCGCCGGTGTCCAGCGGCTCCGGCTTACCGGTGGCGATCTGGCAGAAGTCGCAGCGCCGGGTGCACTGGTCGCCGCCGATCAGGAAGGTGGCCTCGCGGTCTTCCCAGCACTCGAAGATGTTCGGGCAGCCGGCCTCCTGGCAGACGGTGTGCAGCCCCTCCCGTTGCACCAGCCCCTTCAGCGCGGTGTATTCCGGTCCAGTGCGCAGCCGCGTCTTGATCCACGGCGGCTTCTTCTCGATCGGGGTCTGGCTGTTCCGGGCTTCCAGGCGGAGCAGCTTCCGTCCTTCGGGTGCGAGTACCACAGTTCCAGCCTACGTCCCGGCCAAGGTCAGCCAGCACTGCCCTTCTTGTGCCCATGGCTGGGATGCGCGGGGTGCGTCGGGTGCGCCGGATGAGTGGGGTGCGCGGGATGGGTCGGGTGCGGCGGATGGGTCGGGTGCGCCGGATGGGCAGGGTGCGAAGCCTGACCGCCCGGCGTGGGCTGCGGCTCAGCCACCCTCGCGCAATAGGACGCGATCTTCCCCGCCCCGCCCGCGGCACGAGCCAATTTATTGAACGCCTCCCGCTGCTGGCCGGGACGGCCGGCGACGAGGGCGTGCTGGTACGCGGCACACAGGCCAGGCCGGGTGCCGGGAGCCGCCGAGGTGCTCTCGGGCGTCGGCTGGCTGGGGGACAGGCGCGGCGAGTTGGCCGGGATGGCCGGGTGGTGCGGGGTGAACTGATGCAGGATGCCCGGCACGGCGCCGGTGTACGCGGCCGCCGCGGCTACGCCGCCCAGCGAGACCACGACGGCCGCGCCGATCGCGGCCACCCGGGCGCTGAGCCGGGGCCGCCGGTCCCGGCGCCGGCCTGGCCGCGCGCTGCCTGGCTGGGAGTCGCCTGGCCGGGAGCGGCCGGGCCGGGTGGGAACCGGCAGGGCGCCGCCGGGCTGGGCGGGGAGCGGCCTGGTGGCCGGCCCGGCGGCGGGCGGGTCGGCAGCGCTCCCGGTGGCGGTCCCAGCGGCCGCCGGCCCCGCGGCGGGCTGGCCCCGCGCCGCGCGGAACGCGCTCATCGCCTGCTGCTCGGCCGCGGGCGGGCTGGTCACCGGGGCCGCGTACAGCTCGCCGAACGCCCCCGCCAGCTGGTGCAGCCCGGTCGCCGAATCGCCGGGCAACGGAGCCCGGTCGAGCAGTGCGTCGAAGGCGGCGTCCCCCGGCGGGGGGAGCTCGCCGTCAGCGGGCCGCTGCGGCATCGGCATGTCGTCCCAAACTCCGCCGCCGGTCATCGTGTTACACCCGTCGAGGAGATGGCCCGCGCCAGCGTGTGCAGGCCGCGGTGGGCGGCGATGCGGACCGCACCGCGGGTGCGGCCCACGATCCGGGCCACCGTCTCGTTGTCCAGGTCGGCCAGGACGCGCAGCAGGATCACTTCGGCCTGGGCGGGTGGCAGCTGCCCGATCGCCTCGATCAGCGCGTCGGTGGCCAGGTTGGACATGGCCGCCGCGGCGGCGTCCCCGGTCCGCGGCTCGCGGCCATGTGGCAGCTCGTCCAGCGGCGTGGCCGGGTGCCGGGACCGGCGGCGGGCTTCGTCGATGGCGCGGTGCCGGGCGATGGTGAATAGCCAGGACCGCCAGGCCCGCTCGTCGCCGCGGAAACCGGCCAGCCCGCGGACCACCTGCACCCACGTCTCGGCGGCGACGTCTTCGGCCGCGGCCGGCGCGGCCACCCGGAGGTAGCGCAGCAGGGCGTGGTTGCCGTCCCGCCATAGCGTGGCGAAGGCCGCCTCGCTGCCGCCCTGTGCGGCGGCCAGCACAGCCGGAAAGTCCTCGCCGATCACAGATGTGAGTATCCGCACCAGAGGGTGACCGGCGCAGCAGATTTGGGTGACCTTAATCAGACGTAACACCACCGGGCCTTCCGGAGCTTGCCCAGGCGGGACCGTATCGGGCGGGCGGGAAGAGGCAGCGGGATGGCGCAGGCAGGGCGGCAGGACATGGTGGCGGGCGGCACGGGCGGGCGCCCTCCCGGGCGGCCCCGGGACGCCAGCCTGGACGCCGCCATCCTCACCGCCGCCGTTCGCCACCTCGGCGAGCGCGGCTACGCCGGGATGTCGATCGAGGGGGTGGCCGCCGCCGCCGGGACCAGCCCGCCGAGCCTGCGCCGCCGCTACCCGGACAAGCTGGCCCTGGCGCTGGCTGGCCTGGACGCGATGCCGGTCACGCCACTGCCCCGGCCCGCGGTGACGCCGCGGGCCGACGCGCTGGCCGTCCTGGAGAACCTCTGGGACACCATGCTCCGGCGGAACGGGCTGGCCGTGCTGGCCGCGATCCTGGCCGAACGGGACCGCCACCCGCAGCTCATCGCGCGCTTCCGGCAGCGCGTGGCCGAGCCGCGCGAGGACCGGCTGCGCGCCGCGCTAGTACGCGGTGTGGTCAGCGGCAGCCTGCCGGCCGGCCTCGACCCCGGCCTGGCGGTCAGCCTGCTCACCGGATCGCTGTACGCCGGCTACCTGCGCGGCGAGCGGATCCGCAGCGACTGGGCCCAGCGCGTCCTCGGCATCATCTGGCCCGGGCAGGCCTAGCCCGCCGCCGGGCGGCTGGGTACGGCGCTGCGCCCGGGCCAGGCTGGTGTACCGCAGCCAGCCGAGCACGGTGGCCACGATGCCGCCGCCGCCCGCGATGAGCAGCACCAGCCGCGGGTCGAGCGGGGCCAGCAGCCCGCCCGCCACGGCCATGCCCAGCGACGCCGCGCCGAACAGCAACCCGGAGTACATGGCGAACACCCGCCCGGAGATGGCCTCCGGGACCCGGTGGTTCAGGAAGCTGCGGGTGGCCACCACCTCCATCCCGTTAGCGACTCCGCCGATCCCGTAGGCCGCCGCGGCCTGCCACAGGGTGACCGCGCCGGCCGCCAGCCCTACCCCGACACCGGTGATCAGGCTGCCCAGCAGCACGGCCAGCACCAGGCGGCGGCGGCGCAGCCGGCCGCCGGCCAGCGTCCCGGCCAGCATGCCCGCGGTCCACGCGGATACCAGCACCGAGTAGCCGGTGGGCCCGGATCTCAGCACGCCCTCGGCGAACGCCACCTCGGCCACGCTGGCCATGTTGGCGAACGCGCACAAGACGCTGACCATCAGCACCAGCAGGCCAGCTTCCCGGTCGCCGCGCAGGAAGCGCAGGCCCGCGCTGAACTGGCGGACCCCATGCTCGCCCTGCCCGGCGGCGTCACCCGCCAGGTCCGGGCGGGCCGCCGGGGCCGTGCCGACCTGGAGCAGGCCCAGCCCGGCCGCGCCCAGGCCGTACATGGCCGCGACCGCGCCCAGGGCCAGGCCGGTGCCGCCCGCTGCGGTGAGCCCGCCGGCCAGCAGCGGGCCGACCGTGAACCCGCCCCAGGTGGCCGCCTGCAGGTAGCCGTTGGCCCGGATCACCCCGGTGCGGCCGGCCAGTTGCGGCACGATGACGCCCAGACCGGGCACCAGCACGGCGGCGCACAGGCCGAACCCAACGGCCAGCCCAAGCGTTGCGCCGGTCCCGGTGAACCTGGTCAGCGCCAGCGCGACCAGCGTCTGCGCCGCCGACGCGGCGATCAGCACCGGCCGGACCGGGAACCGGTCGAGCAGCACCCCGGCCGCCGGGGCGAGCGCGGTGATCGGCACGGTGATGGCCAGGAACACCGTGGCCACCGCCCACGAGGCGTGCGAGCTCTGGTACACCCGGCTGGCCAGCGCGACCATGGCCAGGCCGTCGCCCGCGGAGATCAGCGTCTGCAGCAGGACGGCCAGCGGCAGGCCACGGCGCGGGCTGCGCGCGGAGGGGAACACGGGAAGACTCCTAGGACGAGGGCGGGTGGCTGCTGGGGATGCGCAGTGCGCGGCCGCTGGTCCTAGTACACGCATTCCACGCTAGCACGGCCGCCACGCTGCTCCCGAACGCATTTCGATGTGACGGGAGGTGCCGTTGTCGGGGAGCATGGAGCCCATGCCTACGCAGTTCGATCCCCCGTCGGGGACACGTGACTTCCTTGCCGCCGAGTACGAGGCCCGGGAACGCGCGTTCGCGGTCATCCGCTCGGTGTTCGCCCGGTACGGTTTCGAGCCGCTGCAGACGCCTGCCTTCGAGCGTCTCGACGTGCTGCTCGGCAAGTACGGGGAAGAGGGCGACAAGCTCATCTTCAAGATCCTGCGGCGGGGCGAGCACGAGGCGTCCGGCGAGGCGGACCTGGCGCTGCGCTACGACATGACGGTCCCGCTGGCCCGGGTGGCGGCCGCGTACGGCAGCCAGCTGCCCAGCCCGTACAAGCGGTACACGATCGGCTCGGTGTGGCGGGCGGACCGGCCTGGCCGGGGCCGCTTCCGCGAGTTCACCCAGTGCGACCTGGACACCCTCGGCAGCACCTCGGTGCTGGCCGACGCCGAGGTGATCTGCGCGGTGCACGACGTGCTGGACCGGCTGGGCATCGCCGGGTTCCGTTTCCTGCTCAACTCGCGGCACGTGCTGGCCGGCCTGCTGGAGGCGTTCGGCGTCCCGGCCGGGCTGGGCGCCGGTGTGCTCATCACGCTGGACAAGCTGGACAAACTCCAACCGCATGAAGTGGTCGCCGAACTGGCCGGCCGTGGCCTGTCCCAGGACACCGCCGACGAGCTGGTCGGCACGATGATCGGACCGGATGCCCCAGACCGGATCCGGGCGGTGCTGAAGCGGAGCGAGGAGGGCGCGGCCGGCCTGGACGAGGTGGACGAGGTACTCGCGCTGACCGGCACACACATCCCGCCCGGGCGGGTCGAGTTCACCCCGCGGATGGTCCGTGGCCTGAGCTACTACACCGGGCCGATCTGGGAGGTGGTCGCCCCCGGCGTGAGCTCGTCGATCTCCTCGGGTGGCCGGTATGACCACCTGATCGAGCAGCTCGGCGGGCCGGACACGCCCGGCACCGGCGGGTCACTCGGTGTCGAGCGCATCCTGCTGCTGCTCGCCGGGGCGGGCGACGCTGCCCAGCTCCGGCGGCTGGACCTGGCCGTCACGATCATGGGCGACGAATTTGCCGAACGATCGTTCGGCTTCGCGGCCACCGCCCGCGACGCGGGCCTGCGGGCCAGCGTGTACCTGGGCGGGTCGGGCAAGCTCGGCCGCCAGCTCAAGTGGGCCAGCGACCAGGGCGCCCGGTGGGCACTGATCTACGGCCGTAATGACCGGGAAGCCGGCACGGTCACCGTGCGGGACATGGACAGCGGCGAGCAGACCGCGGTCCCGGCCGGTGAGCTGGGCGGCTACCTGGCCGGGCTGGCCGGCGGGGGCGCGCAGGCCTAGGACGCGGCCGCGATCACCGGGCCAGGCAGCCCAGCCGAGCGCCGGAAGCTGGTGGCGCCGAGCACGGCGGCCAGGTGCTGCTCGACCGGGCCGATCATCTCCGGGACGGTGACCGGCCGGCCGAGCTCGGCGGTCAGGCTGGTCACCCCCGCGTCGCGGATGCCGCACGGCACGAACCGGCCGTACCAGTCCAGGTCGCAGTCGCAGTTCAGCGCGAAGCCGTGCATGGTCACGCCGCGGGACACCCGGATGCCGATCGCGGCCACTTTGCGGTCCGGCCGGGCTGGGCCACCAGACGGATCGGGGCTGCCCGGCACCCACACGCCGCTGCGGCCGGCCACCCGCACCGTGGCCAGCCCGGCGTCCGCGCACGCGTGCATCAGCGCTTCCTCCAGCGCCCGCACGTACACGATCACATCGACCGGCTCGGCCAGCCGGACGATCGGGTAGCCGACGAGCTGGCCGGGGCCGTGCCAGGTGATCTTGCCGCCGCGGTCCACGTCGATGACCGGCGCGCCCGCGTCCGCGCCCGGCCGGTCCAGCGGGCTGGTCCGCTTGCCCGCGGTGTACACCGGCTCGTGCTCCAGTAGCAGGCAGGTGTCCGGGATCGTCCCGCTGACCCGCTGCTCGTGCACCTGCCGCTGGAGTTCCCAGCCGCGCAGGTAGGGGACTGGATGATCGCCGAGGCCGGCGTGCACATAGACCAGCTCACTCATCACGCTGCCCACGATATCCGGGTCCAGCGAAACCACCGCCGCCAGGAGGGGAAGCAACGGCCCAGGTGGGGTAGTTACCGGCTAGGGAGGTACATCACGTGATCAATGTGGACGAGCTGCGCCGGATGAGCCCACGGCAGCGAGCCGAACTGTCCCGTGCCCTGGCCGCCCTGGACGACCCGGTGTCCCCGAGTGAGCCCGACCTGCCGGACGGCCGGCTCCGCCGGGCCGTCGCCCTGGTGGTGATCATCGGCGCCTGCCTCGGCCTGGCCGCGTGGATCGGCGTGCTGGCCGTGACGCTGCCCCGCTACTACCACACCGGCGGCTGGCGGGGCGCCTGGGTCGGGTTCGACGTCCTCGAGCTCGCCACGTTCGCGGTCACCGCCTGGGCCGCCTGGAAGCACCGCCAGGTGGTGATCGGCTGCCTGATCGTGCTGGCCACACTGCTCTGCTGCGATGCCTGGTTCGACGTCACCCTGGACCTGCGGACCAATGGGTTCTGGGTCAGCCTGCTGCTGGCGCTGTGCGTCGAGCTGCCGCTGGCCGCGCTGGCCCTGCTCGTCGCGCGCCGGCTGCTGCGGCTGAACATCCGGGCCGTGCGCAGGCTCCGCGGGCTGGCCGGGCCGGTGCCGCCGCTGTGGAAGCTGCCGCTCATTGGCATGGGCAACGATGGCATCCGGACCGTGATCCCGGAGCCGTGCGTCCCGGTCGAGGCGGCCGAACTGGTGCCAGCGGCCAGCCTCGGCCAGGACCGGCCTGCGGGAACGCGCCGGCAGGAGAGCCCAGCCAGGTGATCGCAGGCTAACCCGGCCCAGCCGGTCAGGCGGCCGAGCCGGCCGCGTTCAGCTCGGTGGCCAGCGCGCCCGCCAGCTCCGGGTAGCTGAATGTGAAGCCGGCCTCCAGCAGCCGGGTGGGCCGCACCCGGGCGCTGGACAGCAGGTCGCTGGTGACCCCGCCAAGCGCCGCGGTCAGCACCGGGGACGGGATGGCCAGCCGGGCCGGACGGTGCAGCACGCCGGCCAGCGCTGCGGTGAACGCGGCGTTGGTCACCGGGTTGGGCGTGGTGATGTTGACCGGCCCGGACAGCTCGGGCTGCGCGATCAGGAACTGGGCGGCCCGGATCCAGTCGGCCAGCGTCACCCAGCTCATGAACTGCGTGCCCGGTCCGAGCCGGGCGCCGAGGCCGAGCCGGAACGGCAGCAGCATCCGGCCCAGCACCCCGCCGTGGCGGGATATGACGATGCCGGAACGCAGGCAGGCGACCCGCAGGCCCGCCTCCCGGGCCGGGTCGGCGGCGGCCTCCCAGTCCCGGACCACTCCGGCCAGGAAGCCTTGCCCGGCCGGCGAAGACTCGTCCACCTCCCGGCCGCCGGTGTCGCCGTACCAGCCGATGGCCGACCCGCACAGCAGCACGGCCGGGGGCTGGTCCATGGCAGCCAGCAGGCTGGCCAGCGCGTGCGTGCCGTCCACCCGGCTGCTCCGGATCTCCGCCTTGTAGGCGTCGGTCCACCGGTGGTCGGCCACCCCGGCCCCGGCCAGGTGGACCACCGCGTCCACCCCGGCCAGCGCGTCCAGCGGCACGCCGCCATGATCGGCGCGCGGATCCCAGGCGATCTCATCCGCCGCCGCGGGCGAGCGCCGCACCAGCGTCACCACCTGGTCGCCACCCTGCCGCAGGGTGGCGACCAGGGCGCTGCCGATCAGGCCGGACGCCCCCGTCACCGCGACCTTCATCTGGTTGCCCCCTGGCTCCAGCTGCGGCCTACAGTCCCAGTTCCGCCTCGAACGCGCCCTCTTCGAGCCGTGCCTTCACCGTGCCCAGGAAGCGGGCCGCGTCGGCTCCGTCCACCAGCCGGTGGTCGTAGCTGAGCGCCAGGTACACCATGGACCGGACCGCGATCACCTCGCCCAGCGACGGGTCGCGGACGACCACCGGCCGGCGTACCACCGAGCCGGTGCCGAGGATGCCGACCTGCGGCTGGTTGATGATCGGGGTATCGAACAGGGCGCCGCGGCTGCCCGTGTTGGTCAGCGTGAACGTGCCGCCGGCCAGGTCGTCCGGGCTCACCTGCCCGGCCCGGGTACGCGCGGCCAGGTCGGCGATCTTGCGGGCCAGGCCGCCCACGTTCAGGTCGCCTGCGTTCTGGATGACGGGGACCATCAGCCCGCGCTCGGTATCCACCGCGATGCCCAGGTGCTCGGCGTCGTGGTAGGTGACGTCGGTCCCGTCCGGCTCGATGCTGGCGTTGAGCTTCGGGTGCACCTTGAGCGCCTCGACCGCGGCCAGCGCGAAGAACGGCAGGAAGCTGAGCTTCACGCCTTCCCGCGCCTCGAAGTCGGCCTTGGCCCGGTCACGCAGCCGGGCGATCGCGGTGACGTCCGCCTCGACCACGGTGGTCAGCTGGGCCGAGGTCTGCAGCGACTCGACCATCCGCGCGGCAATGATCTGCCGGGCCCGGGACATCCGCTCGGTGGTGCCACGCAGCGTGGACGCCTCGATCACCCGCCGCGGCGCCGCCGCCTCCTCCCTGGCCAGGGCCTTGCCGGGAGCGGCCACCGCCTGCCCGTCCGGCGCGGCCGCCTGCTGGGCCGCGGCCACCGCCTCACTGCGCGCCTTGGCCGCGTCGATGACGTCCTGCTTGCGGATCCGCCCGCCGACCCCGGTCCCGGTCACCGTGGCCAGGTCCACGCCGTGCTCCGCGGCCAGCTTGCGGACCAGCGGCGTCACATACGGGCCCTCGGCGGTGCCCAGCGCGGACACCGGCCGGGCCTGGCCTTCGGCGGCTGGCGCCGTCGGCTGCGGCGGGACCGCCTGCGGCGCGGGCGCCTGTGCTGCGGGTGCCTGTGCTGCGGGTGCCTGTGCTGCGGGTGCGGCTGACGGCGGGGGAGCGGTGGCCGGCTGGCCGGACAGGGCCTGGGCCACGGCCGACTGGGCCGGCTCCGGCGCGGACGGGGCCGGCGGCGGGGGCGGCGCGGCCGGCTCGGCCCGCTGCCACACGTTGGGGGCCGGCGGGGCAGGCGCGGCCGCTTCGGGCTCGGGCGGCGCCTCGGCCGCCTGCTCCGGCGGGCCACCTACCGGCGCGGGCGGCTGCGCTGGGCTCGGCTGGTAGCCGCCGCTCGCTTCGGCCGGCGCGTCGTAGTCGGCCGGCGCGTCGTAGTCGGCCGGCGCTTCGTAGGCGGCTGGCTGCTGGTAGCCACCCTGGGCTGGCTGGCCCTGGGCCACGTCCGGATACGGGTAGCCGGGCTGCTCCGGCACGTCAGCCTGCGGCGGCTGGAAGCCCGCGGCCTGTTCGGCGGCGGGCGCCTCCTCGGCCGGGGGCTCGGCCGCGGCCGGCGGGGCGGCCTGGCCGTCGGCGCCGGCCTCGTCGATGATCGCGAGCTCGGCGCCGACCGCCACCGTCTCGTCCTCGGCGACGGTGATGCCGCGCAGGATCCCGGCTACCGGGGACGGGATCTCAGTGTCGACTTTGTCCGTGGAGACCTCGAGCAGCGGCTCGTCCGCCTCCACACGCTCGCCCTCCTTCTTGAGCCAGCGCGTGACAGTGCCCTCGGTAACGCTCTCGCCGAGCTGGGGCATGGATACGGAGACCGACATGGCTTCCCGTGACTCCTTCGCTATTCGACACAGTTGCTGCTGTGCGTGGGTGCGCCCGCCTGTCCGGGTCGGTCAGGCGTGCACATGGAGGGGCTTGCCGGCGAGGGCCAGGTGCGCCTCGCCGATGGCTTCCGACTGAGTCGGGTGCGGGTGGATGAGCTGCGCGACGTCGTACGGCATCGCTTCCCAGTTGTAGATCAGCTGTCCCTCGGCGATCAGCTCGCCGACCCGGGCGCCGACCAGGTGCACACCGAGCACCGGGCCGGGCTGGCCGTCTGGGCCGCCAGCCGCGGTGGCGATGACCTTCGCCGCGCCCTGGGTCTGCAGGATGACGCTCTTGCCGTTGCCGCCGAGGTTGTAGGTGAACTCGGTGGTCTCGATGCCGCGCTGGGCGGCCATCGCCGAGGTGATGCCCACCGAGGCGACCTCCGGGTCACTGTAAGTGATCCGCGGCACGCCGTCGTAGTCGATCGGGGTGACGTTCAGCCCGCCCACCCGCTCCGCGACCAGGATGCCCTCGGCGAACCCGACGTGGGCCAGTTGCGGGCCGGGGATCAGGTCACCGACCGCCGAGATCGTCGGCACGCTGGTCCGGCAGTACTCGTCCACCTGCACGTAGCCGCGCTCAATGGCGACCCCGGCCTCCTCATAGCCGAGCCCGGCCGAGACCGGCCCGCGGCCCACCGCGACCAGCAGCAGGTCCGCGTCGATCGACTTGCCGCCGTCCAGGGTCACGGTGACCCCGGTGCCGGACTCCTTGACGCCCTCGAAGCGGGTGCCGAGCTCGTACTTGATGCCGCGCCGCCGGAACGCCCGCTCCAGCAGCTTGGAGCTCGACTCCTCTTCCGGGGGCAGCAGGTGCGGCAGCATCTCGACGATGGTGACCTCGGCGCCGAACGACCGCCAGACGCTGGCGAACTCGACCCCGATGACGCCGCCGCCCAGGATGACGGCCGACCGCGGCACGTAGTCGAGCCGCAGCGCGTGGTCACTGCTGATCACCCGGTCCCCGGTGATGCCCAGGCCGGGCAGGCTGCGCGGCTCCGAGCCGGTGGACAGCACTACGTGGCTGCCCTCGTACACGGTGTCGCCCACCCGGACCTGGGTCGGCGAGACCAGCCGGCCGTCGCCATAGACGATGTCCACCTTGCGGCTGGCCAGCGTGCTCTGCAGGCCCTTCCAGAGCCGGTCGACCACCTTGTCCTTGTAGGCGTTCACGCCGCCCATGTCGATGCCCTCGAACGTGGACCGGACACCGAACGCCTCGCCGTCCCTGGCGTGGTCCGCGAGCTCCGCGGCGTGCAGCAGCGCCTTGGTCGGGATGCAGCCACGGTGCAGGCACGTGCCGCCGACCTTGTCCTTCTCAATGAGCGCGACACGCTTCCCGAGCTCCGCGGCGCGCAGCGCGCAGGCGTAGCCTCCGCTGCCGCCACCGAGGATGACGATGTCGTAGGAACCGTTGCTCTCAACCACAGATGCGCTCCTTGCTCCGTTCAGTGTTGTCCCCGACCGGCTAACACCGGGCCCCGGCTATAGCCTTCCCTCGGCCACATCCAGGGCGATCTGCACGAGTGTCCTGGTCGCTGCGCCGGTACCGCCCTTCGGGGTATACCCGTGCGGCGCGCTCTCATTGAACGCGGGGCCGGCGATGTCCAGGTGCGCCCAGCGCACCCCGTCCGGGACGAACTCGCGCAGGAACAACCCGGCGATCAGCATCCCGCCGAACCGGTCAGGGGCCACGTTAGCCAGGTCCGCGACCGCGGAATCCAGCCCCTTGCGCAGCTCGGCGGGTAGCGGCATGGGCCACATGGCCTCGCCGGCCTGGGCCGCCGCGGCGACCACCGCGTCGCGCAGCTCGTCGTCGTTGGACATGACCGCGGCGATCCGCGGCCCGAGCGCGACCAGCTGCGCACCGGTCAGCGTGGCCACGTCGACCAGCACGTCGGGGTGGTCAGCCGCCGACCTGGCCAGCGCGTCAGCCAGCACCAGGCGGCCCTCCGCGTCGGTGTTCAGCACCTCGACCGTCTTGCCGCCGTAGATGGTCAGCACGTCGGAGGGACGCTGCGCGGATCCGCTCGGCATGTTTTCGGCCAGCGGCAGGTAGCCGATGACCCGGACGTTGGGCCGCAGCGCGGCGATGGCCTGCATCGCCCCGATGATCGCGGCCGCGCCGCCCATGTCTGACTTCATCGTCTCCATCGACTTCGGCGGCTTGAGCGACAGCCCGCCCGAGTCGAACGTGATGCCCTTGCCGACGAAAACGACCGTCCGCACCGCCCCGTCGGCCTGCGCCGGGGTGTACTCCAGCCGGGCCAGCCGGGGCGGGTGCACCGAGCCCTGGCCGACGCCCAGGATGCCGCCGTAGCCGTTCTCGCTCAGCGCCTTCTCATCGAGCACCTCGGCGCTCAGCCCGGCGCCGGCCGCGACCCGTTCCGCCTCCTCGGCCAGGGCCGCGGGCACCAGGTCGGACGGTGCGGTATTGACCAGGTCGCGGGCCAGCGACACCGCGTCGGCGAGCGCCTCGGCCCGCGGGCCGGCTCCGGTCACATCGTCCGGAGCCAGCACGGTGAGCGCCGATGGCGGGGCGGCAGCGGGCCGGTAGCGGGTGAACGAGTAGCCGCCGAGCAGCCCGCCCAGCGCGACCGCCTCGGCCTCGGCCGGATCCCGCGCGGGCAGCGCGAGCGCGATCCGCGGGCCCGGGCCGGCGCCGCCGTTGCTGTCCCGGCGGGCCGCCCAGGCCGCGGTGGTGACGGCCCGCACGGCGGCGCCGGCGGCCCGGCGCAGCGTCTCCGGGTCCGGCGCGGCCGGGTCGGCCGGGCCGAGCCCGACCGCGGCGATCAGCGGCGCGGCCAGCGCGCCGGCTGACGGCAGCCGGGTGATCTCCTCGGCCTGCCCGGTGGCGCCCAGCACGGTCAGGGTGTCGGTGAGCGTGCCGCCGAGGGCCGCGTCGACGTCGGTCGCTCCCGGCGCGAGCACCGGGCCGTCTGGTGTCTTGATCACTCCGACGACGACGACGTCCGCGGGGACAGAACGAGGTGCAGTGGTAGAGATGCTGAGCGTCGTGGTCACGGCTCTGATGCTAGTCCCTGCCCGCCGGGGGTGATCGCAGTCAGGCGTGGTGGACGGCGGCGACCGCGTTGCCGCTGCCTGCCGGGGCGTCTTCCGCCCCGGTGGGCCCGGCCGGGAACAGGTGGCAGCCGGCCGCGTCCAGGCGCAGCCCGACCGTCTCGCCGCGGCGGGCCCGGGTGTCGGCGAACACGTTGGTCAGCCGGCCGTGCCCGGCGATGTCGATAGCGTGCTCATAACCCCGGCCGCGGAACGCGACGTCGGCCACCGTGCCGGCCAGGTGGTGCTCCCCGGTGTGGCTGGCACACAGCCGGATACCGGTGGGCCGGATCATCAGCAGCGCGGCGGCCTGGCCGAGCGGCAGGCTCGCGCCGCGGGCGTGGAACGGCCGGACCTGCGCGGGCCCGGTCACCGCCACCTCGAACGTACCCTCGCCGGCCTGCCGCTGGACCTGCACCGGCAGCTCGCCGGACAGCCCGGTGAACCGGGCCACGAACGGCGTCGCGGGCTGGGTGTAGATCTCTTCCGGGGCACCCAGCTGGACCAGCCGGCCCTTCTCCAGGATGCCCACCCGGTCGGCCAGCGCGAACGCCTCGGCCTGGTCGTGGGTAATGTAGACGGTCGTCGCGCCCGCCTCGCGGACTAGCGAGGAGATCTCCAGCCGCATCCGCTCGCGCAGGTCGGCGTCCAGGTTGGACAGCGGCTCGTCGCACAGGATCAGCCCGGTGTCGGCGACCAGCGCACGGGCCAGCGCCACCCGCTGCTGCTCGCCGCCGGACAGCTCGTTCGGGTACCGCTCGCCTAGCGCGCCCAGCCCGACCCGGTCCAGCATGGCGGCGGCCTGCTCGCGGGCCTTGGCCCGGGACAGCTTGCGGCGGCGCAGCGCGAACGCCACGTTGTCCCGCACCATCAGGTGCGGCCACAGCGCGTAGTCCTGAAACACCATGCTCAGATCGCGCTGGTCCGGCGGCACGTGGGCCCGGCTGTCCGCGACGGTGCGGCCGCCGATCGCGATCCGGCCGGCGGTGATCCGCTCGATCCCGGCCAGGCAGCGCAGCAGCGTGGTCTTGCCCGACCCGGACGGGCCGAGCAGCACCAGGAACGTGCCCGCGTCGACATCCAGCGAGACGTCGCGCAGCGCCTGATTGCCGCCCAGGTACACCTTGCTGACCGACTCGATGGAGATGTGCTCAGCCACGGGAGGCCCCTCCGATCCTGCGCCAGCCGGCCGGCGCGAGCAGCCGGTAGGCGCCGAGCACGACCAGCACCGCGGCCAGCGCGATGCCGACGGCCAGCACCGCCTGGGCCATGCCGACGCCGAAGTGGTAGTTGCTCAGATTGTCTTCGATGGCGATGGACGCGGGGGGCGAGCCGGGCGCGTAGAGCAGCTGTGAGATCGGCAGCTCCAGGAAGACGGCGCAGAAGGTGAGCAGCCAGGCCATCACGATCGGCCGGGACACCACCGGCAGCACGCCGCGGGCCCAGGCGGTCAGCGCGCTGGCCCCGTGGGCCCGGGCCGCGTCCTTGAGCGAGGACTGCAGCTGGGATACCGCGCCGACCAGCACCCGGGCGTTGGTCGGCAGGCTGGACGCGGCGTACGCGATGAGCAGCAGCAGCGTGGTCTGGTAGAGGTTGACGCCGATCCGGGACCAGAACGGCAGGTTGTAGGCGAAGATGTAGCCGGCCGCGAACACCACGCGAAGGCAGCGCGATGGCGGCCAGCAGCAGGAAGTCCAGCGCCTTGGTCGACCTCGTCCTGGCCCGCCGCTGGCTGAGCAGCCAGGCCGCGACGAACCCGCCGATCACCGTGATGAACGAGACGATCGTCGCGTAGATCAGCGATCGTTCCAGCGGGCCGATCTGGCCGGCCTGGTGCAGCAGCGCCCGGTAGTTGACCAGGGTCAGCGTGAACGAACCGCCGTAGTCGCCGAGCAGCGACGCGCTGACCGCGCCGAAGCCCGGGCACGCCCAGGGCGATGAGGTAGAACAGCCCGACCCCGGCCGCCGCCGCGATGGCCGCCCCGCGGCTCAGCTGGCGCCGGATTACCTGCCGGTTCCGCCCGGACAGGAACTGGTAGGACCGACCGCGCAGCGCCCGGGCCTGCAGGGCCAGCGGGATGGCCACGGCCGCGACCAGCAGGATGCCCATGGCCGAGGCGAGCGGGAAGCTGGGCGGGAAGTTGCCGATGGCCGCGAACAGCTGGTAGGTGGCCAGGGTGAAGTTCGAGTTGTAGGCCAGCGTGGCGGCCACCCCGAAGTCGCTGATCGACTCCGCGAAGCCGATGGCCAGCGCGGACCAGATGGCCGGGGCCAGCATCGGCCAGATCAGCCGCAGCGTGGCGGCGCGGCTGGCGCCGTGCACCCGGGCCGCATCCTCGAACTCCTGGCCCAGCCCGGCCAGCGCCGCGGTGATGGCCAGGTAGGTGAACGGCACCGAACGCAGGCCGAGCAGGAAGACCACGCCGAACGGGCCCATGATGGCGTGCGTCACCCAGGGCCAGTCCAGTCCGGCCCGGTACATCACCCCGTCCGGCTGGACCAGCCGCTCCCAGCCCAGCGCGGGCAGCCAGGACGGCAGCAGCAGCACCAGCCACATGGCGCCGGGCACGAACCGGCGGCCGGGCAGCGTGGTCCGCCCGGCCAGCCAGGCGATCGGGAAGCCGATGGCCAGGCCGAGCACGGCGGCGGCGCTGCTCACCCACAGCGAGTTGCCGATGGCTACCGCGGTCGCGCCGGTGAACGCCTGGCGCAGGTACGTCAGCGTGAACCACTGCGAGCCCTGGTCGAACAGCCGCGGTGAGATGGCCAGGGCCAGCGAACTGACGCAGGGGACCAGGATGAAGAAGATTAGTGCGGCCCAGAACAGCGGCATGCCGAGGCGGCCGAACAGCGCGGTCAGCCCGCGCGGGTAGGCCAGCCTGCGCCAGCGTGGCGTGCCCGGCCCGGCAGCAGCCGGGCCGGGCACGAGCACATCGGGGGTGCTGGTCACCGGGTGTCAGCGCACGATGTTCGAGTCGAACCAGGTGTTGATGGTGGCTTCCCGCGGCCCCCACGTGTACGGGTTGATGGTCTGCGTCTTCACGCTGGCCAGCGATGGGAGCGCGGGCAGCGGGTTGGTGCCCTGCAGCACCGGGTAGTACAGCGAGTCACCGGTCGGGTCACCGGTCTGCATCACGTGCTGGCCAGCCGGGGACAGCACCCACTCGATGAACTTCTTGGCCTCGGCCTGCTCGGCGGGCGGCGCCTTAGCGTCGATGCCGATCGCGCTGGGCAGCAGCGTCACCGGGTCCAGGTACTTGACGGCCAGGCTCTTGTCGCCCAGCACGGCGCCGATGCCCGCGGAGCTCTGCACCAGCGCGAGCTTGATCTGGCCGCTGGTCAGCGCCTGCAGCGTCGGGCCGTTGGTCGGGTGGATGATCAGCCCGTTGGCCTTGAGCTTGCTGTAGAAGCTCTCACCCGCGCTGACTCCGCCGAGGTAGTTCATCATCCCGGCGATGAACGGGTAGGTCGGCCCGGACTGCGACGGGTCGTTCATCCCCACCGCGCCCTTCCACTGCGACTGCAGCAGATCCTGCCAGCTGGCGGGCGGGCTCTTGACCTTGGTCTTGTTGTAGACCAGGGCGGCCATCAGGGTGACCCCGGTCGGCGTGTAGCTCTTGTCGGACGGCAGCGACTGCGTGCCCAGCGAGTTCCAGCTGACCTTCGGCTCGAAACCTTTGAGCAGCAGGCCCTGCTGGTCGAGCCCGGCGAAGGCGGTCGCCCCGTCCACCCAGAGCAGGCCCCAGTTGGGGTTGTTCTTGGACGCCTCGATCTGGGTCAGCAGCGGGCCGGTCGAGTTGTCATCCAGCTTGACCGGGATGCCGGTGGCCTTCTGGAACGCGGCCGCG
This sequence comes from uncultured Actinomycetes bacterium, assembly GCA_963814645.1. Taxonomy (GTDB): domain Bacteria; phylum Actinomycetota; class Actinomycetes; order Streptosporangiales; family Streptosporangiaceae; genus RYN-230. Next base: position 1,232,525 of record CAWFDX010000004.1, read on the forward strand.
GCGGTGTGGTCGTAACCCTGGGCGGAGTAAATGACGAGCGTGGTCTTGGCGCTGGACTTGGCACTGGGGCTAGACGAACCCGACGCGCCGGAGGACGCCGAGGAGCAGCCAGCCAGCGCGATCGCGCCGGCGCTGATGATTCCGGAGATCAGGAGGAGCTTGTGTCGCCGTGAGGTGCGCTTCATGAGCCGCAGCGTGCACCAGCTGTTCGTACACTAGATGTCCGGATAGTAGCCAGCAGATGAAGCGTGCGTCACAATCCCGAGCTAACAGCTGTCACTTTTGGTTGCTGACCAGTGTTAGGCTGGCTTAGTGTCCTTCCTCGTCCACCGCGTACACCCGGGCCGCGTACTCGTCCAGCGCTTCCTGGCAGGTCTCCAGCGCCTTCTCGGCGCGGCGGCCGGCCGCTGGCGCCGAACGCGTCCCGCTGCCGGATCCGGGCGAACCAGTTCCGCAGCTTCTCCAGGTTGACCTCGTTCTCCTCGAGCTCGGCGAACGTGAAGTGGTTCGCCACATGCTCCTTCTTCACCTGGGCCAGGAAGTCCTCGCAGCGATCGACGACCTCCTCGTACTCGTCGTTCCGCGCCGCCTCGAACGCGGCCCGCACCTCGGACTCGCCCGACAGCACCGCGCAGGACAGCAGCACGGCCGTCCCTTCCATATCCAGGATCTGGCTGCGCAGCTTGCGCAGGGCGCGCTCCGCGCCGGGGCCGGCCGGCAGCGCGGCTGCCGAGTTCTGCAGGTAGATGGCGCCCAGGCTCTTCAGCCGCCGCCACACCGCGGAGCGCAGGCGGCTCGGCTCGGACGGAACCCGGTAGACGAGGAGGAGCCAGCCCTCGCCCGGCGTGCTTTCCGCGTCAGGCATGCCGACATTGTCGCAGAGGGCACAGCCGTGTCACGGATGGCACCAGTGGAGGTCACGTGAATTCCGTCGCGCTGGTCCTGACCGTCTTCGTGGCCTGTGCCGTGGAGGCCGTGGAGGCGCTGACCATCGTGCTGGCGGCCGGCCTGACCAGGGACTGGCGGTCCACGTTCCAGGGTATGGCCGCCGCGCTGGCCGCGCTGGCCGTGGTGGTCGCCGCGGTCGGCCCGGCCCTCACCCTGTTCCCGCTGGGCGTGCTCCGGCTGGTGGTCGGCGCGCTGCTGGCCGTGTTCGGGCTGCAGTGGCTGCGCAAGGCCATCCTGCGCGCCTCCGGGTACAAGGACCTGCACGACGAGGCGGGTATCTACCAGCGCCAGGTGGCCGCGGCGCAGGCCGCGGCGGCGGGCGGCCGGTACGGCGTCCGGGACTGGTACGCGTTCACGCTGTCCTTCAAGGGCGTGCTGCTGGAAGGCCTGGAGGTGGTGTTCATCGCCATCACGTTCGGCGACAACCAGGGCAACCTCGGGCTGGCCGCGCTCGGCGCCGTCGCGGCCGTGCTGGCCGTGGCCGCGGTCGGGGTGGCCGCCCGGGCGCCGCTGGCCCGGGTACCGGAGAACACGATGAAGTTCGCCGTCGGCGTCATGCTGACCTCGTTCGGCACGTTCTGGGGCGCGGAGGGCGCCGGGGTGAACTGGCCGGGCCACGACGCGGCCCTGCTCGTGGTGATCCCGGTGATCGCGCTGGCCTGCCTGGGCTACACGGCGGTGCTGCGCCGGGCCCGGTCCGCCGCCACCGGGCTGCCCGCGACGGTGCCGGTCAGGTCGGGGGAGGCCACCCGATGAGCCGCTGGCTGCGCTCGTTCGGCGCGTTCTGGTACGACTTCGTCATCGGCGACGACTGGCGGGGCGCGGCCGTGGTCGCGGCCGCGCTGGCGCTGACCGCGCTGCTGGTGCACGTGGCCCACGTGAACGCGTGGTGGCTGGTGCCGGTGTGCGTGCTGGCCGCGCTCGGCTGGTCGCTGCGCCGCGCCACGGCCGGCAAGTCCTGATCCCCGCGCCCCGTGATCCCCGTGCACTGTGATCCCCTGCACCGTGCGCTCATGGCTGGGTTAAGCCGCGCGCGCGGACCAGGCCGGTCTCGTAGGCCAGCACCACGGCCTGTACCCGGTCGCGCAGCCCCAGCTTGGCCAGCACCCGGCCGACGTGGGTCTTTACCGTGGCCTCGGAGACGAACAGCCGCTCCGCGATCTCCGCGTTGGACAGCCCCTGCGCGACGTGCGCCAGCACCTCGCGTTCCCGGCTGGTCAGCGCGTCCAGCCCGGGCGGGCTGAGTGAGTCCTTGGCCGGGAACAGCGGCGCGAACCGGTCGATCAGGCGGCGGGTGGTGGACGGCGCGACCACCGCGTCGCCGGAGTCCACCGCGCGGATGGCGAACAGCAGTTCCTCCGGCGGGACGTCCTTGAGCAGGAACCCGCTGGCCCCCGCCTTCAGCGCCGCGTAGGCGTACTCGTCCAGGTCGAACGTGGTCAGCATGAGCACCCGGGGCCGGTCGCCGGCCTGGCAGATCCGCCGGGTGGCCTCGATGCCGTCGAGCTGCGGCATCCGGACATCCATTACCACCACGTCGGCGGGCCGCGCGGCGAGCAGCCGGATCGCGGCCAGGCCGTCGCCCGCCTCGCCGACCACCGACATGTCGTCCTGCGCGTCCAGCACCATGCGGAACCCGGTGCGCACCAGTTCCTGGTCGTCGACCAGCAGGATTTTGATCACGCAACACCCGCCTCGCGGCTGGGGCCGGTGGCGGCCTGCGGGCGGTCGGCCTCCGGCAGCCTCCCGCGTACTACCGGCAGCCGGGCGGTGACCTGATAGCCGCCGCCGGGCAGCGGGCCGGCCTGCAGCGTGCCGTTGTACAGCGCCACCCGCTCCCGCATGCCGGTCAGCCCGTGGCCACCGCCGTCCGCGCTGGCCGTTGACCCGAAACCGTCGTCGGTGATCTGCAGCACCAGCACATCCTCGCAGTACCGGAGCAGCACCTGGGCGCTGGCCGCCGGGCCGCCGTGCTTGCGGGTGTTGGTCAGCGACTCCTGCACGATCCGGTAAGCGGCCAGGGCCAGCCCGCCGGGCAGTGGGGCGGGCACCCCCTCCACGGTGAACGAGACGGCCAGCCCGGTGGCCCGGGTCTGGTCCAGCAGCTCGCCGAGCTGGGCGATGCCGGGCAGCGGGGCCACCCCGGTCTCGCCGTCGCCGCTGCGCAGCACGCCGAGCATCCGGCGCATCTCGGACAGCGCCTGCCGCCCGGTGCTGGAGATGGCGGCCAGCGCCTGCCGGGCCCGCTCCGGCGAGCGGTCCAGCGCGTAGGACGCCCCGTCGGCCTGCACCACCATGACGCTGACGTTGTGCGCGACCACGTCGTGCAGTTCGCGCGCGATCCGGGCCCGCTCCGCCGCCGCGGCGATCTGCGCCTGCGCGTCCCGTTCCCGTTCCAGCCGCGCGGCGCGGTCCTCCAGCGCGGCGTAGTAGGCCCGCCGGTACCGCATCGAGTCACCGAGCACCCAGGCGATAAGCGACGGCCCGGCGAAGATGATCGTGCCGGTGATGACCCAGTCCAGGAAGCTGGTGGTGAGCGGGTGCCACACCGTGATGGCCACTACCGAGCCGATCAGGCAGATACCCAGCCCGGGCACGGACAGCCGCCGCGGCCGGTACGCGGCCAGCGTGTACAGCAGGATTACGATGGCCACGTCGATGACGTTCGGCCGGATCCCGAGCACCACCTGCACCAGGCCGACTACGATCCCGGTGCTGAACGCCCACACCGGATACCGGCGGCGGAACGCCAGCGCGATGACCAGCGCGAGCAGCATCGGCACCAGCGAGTACCGGAACAGGGCGATGGCCTGTCCCAGCCCCAGGAACGCGAGCGCGACCGCAGGCACGCCGTCCACCAGCCCAGGGTGTCGGCGCAGCCAGGCATAGAAGGCGGCCACAGCCCAAGCGTACGGTGGCACCCCAACCAGGACGTCAACCTCAGGGCGAGACCCCCGTCATCCTCAGGTGTGAGGAGCAAGGCGGCGGCGCAAGACAAACACAGCCTGGGACGGGCACGGCGACCGGGCTCGCAGGGTCCCCCAGGGAGCCCGGTGGATGGCCTCGGCCGTCCACTTGGCGCCCCTGCCGGTGCCGCCCAGCGGTCACCGACCCACCTGCCGGGTTAGCGGCAGGCTCCCTGCGAGCCCGGACCGTGCTCGTCCCAGGCTTGTCTTAGTTAACCGTCTGCGGGCCGGGGCGGCTATCCCCGGAATCCGGGATCCGGCCCACTGCGGGCGCACACCTAGAATGCCGGCTACGTAGCAGGCACAGCGGGCAGGCAGGAAGGCGATGGCGGTCGAGCCGAGTGCGGCGGCGGCGCGGGTCGCCGCGCCGAACGGGCTGGTCGTCGGCATCCCCGAAGGCGGCCGCCTGGTCTTCGGCCGCGGCCCGGACGCCGATCTGACCATCGCGGCCGGCCGTGGGCTGTCCCGCCGGGCCGGGGTGATCACCGCGGTCGCTGGCGGGGTGTGGATCGCCAACATCAGCCGGACCCACGCGCTGTACACCGAGGGGGAGGGGTACCGGATCAGGCTGCCCCGGATGGAAGAGCACGGCGAGCCGTCCGGCGGCTGGTTCCTGCGCAGCGGCACCACCCTGGTCGGCTCCCGGGCCATGCTGGATGAGGGCCAGCCGCTGCGGGTGATGGTGACCGGGCCGGCCAGCGGCTGGGCGGACGGCGCCGAGGGCCGGTCCCGGGGCTGGCAGGACGGGGACGCCACGCTGCTGCCGCTGTACCTGGACCCGATGACGAAGATCTTCCTGGTCGCGCTCATGTGGTGCCGGCCGTGGCTGCTCGACCCGGCCGGGACCACGCCGCTGCCGCGCACCCCGGAGATCGCCAAGGCCGCGCTCGAAGTCACCGGCGCGTACCACGAACTGGAGCGGTTCGACACCGACCAGGCGTTCCGCGACCGGCTGTCGGCCCGCGTCGCGGAGCACATCAAGGTGCTCCGCCGGAAGATCACGGACCGCGGGCTGGTGCGCCCCGACATGCGGCTGTCCGACGAGGTGGTGGTCCGGGTGCTGATCGAGCACGGCATCATCACCACCGCGGATCTCGGCCGGCTGACCGACCCGGCCTGGTGCTCCCGCCAGGAAGACCTGTGGTGGACCCAGGCGCCGTGAGCCACGCCGTCACCGGCTCACCCGCCCGGTGGCGGGCCTCCGCTGCCGGCCTGTCCCATGGGCAGCACCTGGAACGTGATGCTGGCCCGGCGCCCGCGCGCGCCCAGCGCGACGACCTTGTGCGGGCCGACCGGGATCACTCCGCGGTAGAACACGTGCCCTTGGTCGATCGCGTAGTTGAATGTGCCTTTCTGGTCGGCCACCGGCCGGTCCGGCGAGATACCGGCACCGACCAGTTCGATGCGCACCTGGGTCAGCGGCAGGAAGCCGCTGCCGTGGATGACGAACACGGTGTGCCCGTCGCCGTACGGCTGGCTGAGCACCAGCTTTGGCTTCTTGCTGGTGCCGCTGGGCAGGGTGCCCGGCGGGTTGCCGGGTGGCACCACGAAGATCGAGGGGGCGGAGGTGCTGGGCGTGGCCGCGGGGCGGTCTGCGGCGGCATGGCCGCGGGCTGACTGATAGGCCACGCCGGCCGCCACACCCGCCACCACCAGCACGGCACCGCCGCCGATCAGCCCGGCGGTGGTCAGTGCATGCCTGCTGCGCGTCCGTGGCCGCTGGCTGGGCGGCGGGCCGCCCCGTCCCGGGCCGGCGCGGCGCCGCCAGCCCCGCGGCGCGGCACCGTTGCGCGCCGCGAGCGCGGTGTGCGAGCCGAACGTCGCGTCGTCGCTGGACTCGCCGTCACCGGTTACCGCGCCGTCGTCAGCTGACCGGGGCGGCGGCTGCGGGTTGCGCTGGTACTCCTCGATCAGCGCGATCTCCGGGGCGGTCAGGTAGGCATGCCCGGACTCGGCGTCCGGTGCGAACCGCACGAACGGGGCCAGCGCGGTGAGCAGCGCGGCCGAGGTCGGCCGGTGCCGCGGGGCCCGGTCCAGGCAGGCGGTGACCAGCCCGGTCAGCTCGGACGGCAGGCCGTCGATGTCCGGCGGCTCGGTGGCCAGCCGGACCAGCACGTCCATCACGGTGTCGCCCTGGTAGGGCGGATGCCCGGTCGCCGCGAACAGCAGCGTCGCACCGAGCGAGAACATGTCGCTGGCCACTGACGCCTGCCGGGTATCCCGGGCCTGCTCCGGAGCCATGTAGGCCGGGGTGCCGACGGCGCCCCGGGTGACCGTGAGCTGGATCCGCTCGGCGGCGCGGGCGACCCCGAAATCGATGACCCGTGGCCCATCCGGGGCGACGAGGACATTGGACGGCTTGAGGTCGCGATGCACCAAGCCGGCGTCATGAATAGATTCGAGTGCTTCCGCGCAGCCCGCCGCGAGCCAGCGGACGGCCGGCACCGGCAGCGGGCCGGCCCCCCGGACCAGTTGCTGGAGCGACGGTGCGGGCACGTACGCGGTGGCCAGCCAGGGCACGTCGGCGTCCGGGTCGGCCGCCACGACCGCGGCGGTGAACACGCCGCTGACCCGGCGGGCCGCCGCCACCTCGTGCGCGAACCGGGCCCGGAATCCGGCTTCCTCGGCGAACTCGATCTTGATCGTCTTGACCGCGACCAGCCGTCCCGCGGTGGACCGGCCCAGGTACACCTGGCCCATGGCGCCCGCGCCCAGCCGTCCGAGCACCGTGAACGGCCCGATCAGTTCCGGGTCCCACCGGCGCAGTGGCTCCAGTGTCGGCTGCGACACCATCCTTGGGCTCCCCCCTAGTACCAGCGACCCGCTGACTATCATGCCGATTCCGGCTGCTACTGTGCCCCAGTTCTAGCCGGTGTGCCGTAAATGGCACCGGACGGTTACCCCGGCCCGCACACCCGCGATCCGGGGGTGCCAACGGTGGTTATCTGGGCATATCGTCACGGTATGGCCGAGCGCTGGTCAATCGGGGGCTTCGCGGAGTGAGCACTGCGCGTGGGTGGCGGAAATCCTCACTCCGGCGATTGATGGCCCGTTCTGTGAGCTCTGGTCCTCCGGCAGGGCAGGATGGGGGTATGAGGGATACCCGAACCACAGCCATTGGGCTGCGGTCAGCGATCGAGCGGAGCGGCTACTATCCCGGCCTGGTGGCGGACGCGGTGTTCTCCGCCCTGGGCCAGGAGGCCGTGGTCTCATATGTGGTGCAGGCTGATGCGCTTTTCGACCCAGCCATGGAAGTGCGCCGGCACATGACCGTGCTTGCGCTGACGCCCACCCGGCTGGTCTATTCCCATACCGACGAGAACCCGGCCGACGACGAACCCGGCGCCCGCCCGCAGGCGGAGACGAGCACCGAAGCGGTGCGCTTCTCGCGGATCTCTTCTGTCGCCGTGACCCGGGTCGTGCCCGACCCGGCCGCGTACGTGCCCGGTGTGACAATGCCCACCGAGGTCGTCCTGACCATCGGCTGGAATGTGCTGTCGCATGTGGAACTGGAGCCCGCGCACTGCGGCGACGAGAACTGCGAGGCCGACCACGGCTACACCGGCACGATCACCGCGGACGACCTGAGCATGCGGGTCAGCGAGGCCGCCGACGGCGCGGAAGCGGTGCAGCAGGTGCTGTCTTTCGCGGTGGCGCTGACCGAGGCGACCACTCATCCCGGCCGCTGACGGGCGCGGCATGACCTCTGAGCCGGTAACCCAGCCGACGGTGCCCAACTACGGCGAGGGCAGCCTGCCCGACCTGGCTCGCTCGGTGCTGGCCGCGCTGGGCGTGAACGGGAGCGCGAATCCGCTGGCTCTGCGGCCCAGCCCGCGGGTCTGCCTGCTGGTGGTGGACGGCCTGGGCTGGGAACTGCTCCGCGAGCACCCGGCCGCGGCGCCGTTCCTTTCCGAGCTGGTCATCACCGGGCGGGCGCTGACCGCCGGCTTCCCGGCCACCACTGTCACCAGCCTGACCTCGCTGGGCACTGGGTTGCCGCCCGGCGAGCACGGGATGCTCGGTTACCAGGTCGCGGTGCCGGGCGCCGGGCGGCTGCTCAACGGGCTGCGCTGGGATGACCGGGTGGACCCGCTGAGCTGGCAGCCGTCGCCGTCCATCTACCAGCAGGCCGAGGCGGCCGGCGTGGCCGCGTACCGGGTGGCGGCCCGGGTCCTGGAGAAGACCGGGTTCTCCGTAGCCGCCATGCGCGGGGCCAGCTACCGGGCCGCGGACAGCCTGGGTGCGCTGGTCGCGCAGGCCGCGGCGGCGCTGGCTGCGTCCGACCGCTGCCTGGTCACCGTCTACCACGCCGAGCTGGACGGCACCGGGCACGCGTTCGGCAGCCAGTCGGCGGCGTGGTTCTATCAGCTGGCTCATGTGGACAAGCTGGCCGAGCAGCTGGCCGGGGCGCTGCCGCCCCGCACCACCATGTACGTCACGGCCGATCACGGCATGGTGGATGCGGCGCCTGAGGAGCGGATCGACGTGGACGAGCTGCCCGTGCTGCGGGACGGCGTGGCGCTGCTCGGCGGGGAGCCGCGGGCCAGGCACGTCTACGCGGAGCCCGGCGCGGCGGCCGATGTGCTGATCGCCTGGCAGGAGACGCTCGGCTCGCGGGCCTGGGTGGTGACCCGGGACGAGGCCATCGAGGCGGGCTGGTTCGGGCCGGTGGACCCGCGCTTCGCCGGGCGGATCGGGGACGTGGTGGCGGCGCCGGCCGGCTCGTGGGCCATCGTGGCCAGCCAGGCGGAACGGCTGGAGTCGTCGCTGATCGGCATGCACGGCTCGCTCACACCGGGTGACCAATTCGTCCCGCTGCTCAGCGTGTCCAGCCGCTGACGGAGCTGAGAGCACGCATAGTTATCCACAGATGCGCATGGAAGAATTCAAGAGCGGGCGATAGTTCGTCCACAGATTCACCCTGGGTTATCCACAGGACGAACCGGGAATGCGGGCGATTCCGGTGCGCTACCCCCGCAGGGCTGGCGGAAAGGAAATCGTGGCCGATTCGTTGACCGACGTCACAGCGCTCGCCCGGGTTCTCGCCGGGCCGCGGCCGCCGGTGCTGTTCGACGTGCGCTGGCGGCTCACCGGGCCGCCCGGCATCGACAGCTTCCGGGCCGGGCACCTGCCCGGCGCCCGGTTCGTAGATCTGGACCAGGAGCTGGCCGGCCCGCCCGGAGCAGGCGGCCGGCACCCGCTGCCCGGGGCCGGCCCGTTCCAGCAGGCGATGCGCCGGGCCGGGGTGCGGGACGGCTGGCCGGTCGTGGTCTACGACGACGCCGACTCGACCGCCGCGGCCCGGGCCTGGTGGCTGCTCCGCTACTTCGGCCATGACCAGGTGCGGGTGCTGGACGGCGGGTACCAGGCATGGGCCGCCGCGGGCCAGCCGGTGGAAACCGGGCCTGGCCTGGCCCCGGCGGCGGATGGTGGGCCGGACGGCTTCACCGCCCGGCCCGGCGGGCTGCCGCTGCTGGACGCGGCCGCCGCGGCCGCGCTGGCCCGGGACTCGGTGCTGCTCGACGCCCGGGCCGCCGGGCGGTACCGGGGTGAGGTGGAGCCGGTGGACCCGGTGGCCGGGCACATCCCGGGCGCCATCAGCGCGCCGACCACGGCCAACGTCACCCCCGAGGGGACGTTCCTGGACCCGCCGGTGCTGCGGGCCCGGTTCATCCAGCTGGGCGCCCCGGTACCAGGCCGGGCCGACCGTGCGCCGGCCGGCGCGCCGCTGCCCGGGGTGTACTGCGGGTCGGGCGTGACCGCGGCGCATGAGGTGCTGGCGATGGACGTCGCGGGCATCCCGGCCGCGCTGTACCTGGGGTCCTGGTCCGACTGGATCACCGACCCGGCCCGGCCGGTGGCCACCGGCCCGGACCCGGGCTAGCCTGCCGCCCCGCCGAGCAGTTCGCCGAGCCGCTTGACCAGGTGCCCGCGCCAGCCGCCGCCCAGGATGCCCATCGTCATCCGCTGCCCCGGGTCGCTGTCGTCGAACCCGTCGTGCCTGATCAGCAGCCAGGTGCCGGCCCCCTCGGGCACCAGTTGCCAGCTCACCACGGTGTCCAGCTGCCCGCCCCGCCAGCTGAACCGGAGCAGTCGCGGCGGGTCCAGGTCGAGGACCTGGCAGTGCACGATGCCATCGAAACCGTGCTGCGGCACGGGCTCGGTGCGGAACGTGAACTGGTGCCCGACGGCGGGCTGGAAGTCGTTCGGCATCAGCCAGCGGGCCAGCAGGTCCGGGTCGGTGAGCGCGTGCCACACCTGGTCCGGCGGCTGGGCCAGGAACTGGTCCACTTCGATGGCGGCCATCAGTCGCCCTCGGCCAGGAGTTCGCTGAGCAGCCGGGCATGCTGCTGCCAGAACTGCTCGTAGTGCGCGGCCCAGTCCAGCACCACGCGGAGCGGCCGGGCATCCAGCCGGTAGCGCCGCTCCCGGCCGACCCGTTCCTCCTGGACCAGGCCTGCCTCGCGGAGCACCCGGAGATGCTGGGACACGGCGGGCCGGGTCATCGCGAACGACGCGGCCAGGTCGTGCACCGGCCGCTCGCCCTGCCGGAGCAGGGCGAGGATCTCCCGCCGGACCGGGCTGGCGATGGCGTCGAACACATCCGCGTCAGGCACCGGTCAGCCGCGGGCGGTGGCCTGCAGCACTGTGGCCTGAAGTACCAAGCCGTTGCCGTCCGGGTCGTCGAACGTGACGAACCGGCCCCACGGCATCTGCTGGATACTGCCCTCGATGCGCACCCCGCGCGCGGTGAGCTCGGTCACGTCCTTGTCCAGGTCGTCGGTCTCCAGCACAGTTCCCTGTACCGATCCGGCGGGCATTCCCGGGAACCAGGTCACCAGCGTGATCGAGGTCTGTGAGCCGGGCGGCCGGACCTGCACCCAGCGCTGATCCGGCCCCATCGCGGTGTCCGACACCAGCTCGAAGCCGAGCGTGTCTACGTAGAAGTCGCGAGCCCGGTCCTGGTCGCTGACCGGCAGCGAGAACAGCTGTACCTGCGTGATCGTCATGGCCCTCGATAATAGGTAAGGAATCGCTTACCAGTCAACCGGCTCGCGTCAGGCACGCCCGCCGTCGGCAGGCAGGTCGGCGGTGCCGGGCCGGGTGAGCGCGATCGGGTTGACCACCCGGTCGAACAGTTTCTCGCTGACGCCGTTAGCCAGCGCGGCCTGCTTGAGCGTGAGGTCGTGCTCGATGGCGTAGTGGGAGATTGCGGCGGCCTTGTGGTAGCCGAGGACCGGGGACAGCGCGGTGACCATCATCACCGAATTGTCGATGTTCTCCTGCAGCCTGGCCTCGTTCACCGTGGCCCCCTCAACCATGAACTCGCGGAAGTGATCGCACATGTCCGCCATGATCAGCGCGGAGTGCAGGTAGCTGTTGATCAGGAGGGGCCGGAACGTGTTGAGCTCGAAGTTGCCTTCGGCGCCGCCCATGGTGACGGCCACGTCGGACGCGATGACCTGGATGGCCACCATGAGCATGGCCTCGGCCTGGGTCGGGTTGACCTTGCCCGGCATGATCGAGGACCCGGGCTCGTTGGCCGGGAAGATCAGCTCATAGATCCCGGTGCGCGGGCCGGACCCCAGCCAGCGCAGGTCGTTGGCGATCTTGAACAGGGTGACCGCCGCCGCCTTGAGCCCACCGTGCGCCCGGACCAGCCGGTCCAGCGTGCCCAGCGCGGTGAACTTGTTGGCCGCGGACCGGTACGGGGTCCCGGTCACCGACGCGATCTCAGCCGCCACCTCCTCGCCGAACCCGGCCGGGGCGTTCAGCCCGGTGCCCACGGCGGTGCCGCCGATGGCCAGTTCGAGCAGCCCATGGGTGGCGTGCTCGACCTCGGCGATGGCGTCATCCAGGGCGCCGGTGTAGCCGGACCACTCCTGGCCCACGGTCAGCGGGGTGGCATCCTCCAGGTGGGTACGGCCGATCTTGACGATGTCCGCCCACTTCTTCGCGTTCCGGTCCACGGCGTCCCGCAGCCGGCGCAGTGCCGGGATGGTCTTGCCGGTGGCCATCGTGTAGCCCGCGATGTGCATCGCGGCCGGGAACGTGTCATTGCTCGACTGGCTCATGTTCACGTGATCGTTCGGGCTCACCGGCTGCTGCGAGCCGAGGGTGCCGCCGACCAGCTGGATGCACCGGTTGGAGATGACCTCGTTCACGTTCATGTTGGACTGGGTCCCGGATCCGGTCTGCCACACGTACAGCGGGAACTCGCTGTCCAGCGCCCCGTCGATGACCTCGTAGCAGACCCGCCCGATCAGCTCGCCCTGCCAGGCGGGCAGCCGCCCAGCCCGGGTGTTCACCACGGCCGCAGCCTTCTTGATGTGGCCGTAGGCGTGGTAGACCTCTTTCGGCATCCGGTCGTTGCCGATGCTGAAGTGCTCCAGGCTGCGCTGTGTCTGTGCGCCCCAGTAGTGGTCGGCGGGCACGTCCACCTCGCCCAGGCTGTCGAACTCCCGCCGCGTCCCGGCGGCATCCAGCCCGATCGGGAGGTCAAGGATCTTGGGTGCGTCGGTCATATCTGAACGTTACTGGTCAGCGGGGCGGGGCTAGGTCGTGCCGGCCGGTCAGCAGCAGCCACGTCACGGCGCCCACGATCAGCGCTGGGGCGGCGGGCTGTGTCCCGGCCACGATGGCCACGCCAGCGCTGACTAGAGCCGCGATGGCCACCCGGACCAGCAGCCGGATGGGCCGTCCGTGGCGGATCCGGGCGGCGAGTGGCCTGGCTGCTGCGGTAGCGGAGGCCGCCCTGGGCTCTGCCATCGGCGAAGCCTGGCCGGGTGGGTGAGTGCGGCGCGGTGGGGGAGCGGGCGTGGTCAGGTCGGCCAGCGCCTCGCCCCGGCCGGACCGGGTGCGCAGCACGGTGTACGCGGCGGCCGCGGCGGCGAACCGGCCCGGGTCGCCGCCGTCGGCCCGGTCCGGATGGGTGGCCGCGGCCAGCCGCCGCCACGCGGCCCGCACGTCGTCATCGCTCAGGTCCGCCCGGGCAGGCAAGCCAAGCGCCGTGAACGGGTCAGTAGTGGTCATCCCGGCTCCTGGCCGAACGCCTCGTCCAGCAGCGGGCCGACATCGGCCAGCGGCGCACCGGGCTGGCCAGGGACGTCCGGACGGCCAGCGACCGGGGCCGGGACCGTAGCCGGGACGGCGGCCGCGGCCAACTGGGCCGGCTCGGCCACCAGCCGCTTGACCTGCACATAGCTGACGCCGCCCCGGTAGATGTAGGCCGCCTGGCCGACGGCCAGGCCGCGGATCAGCTCGGCGTCCACCACCGGCGTGCCCTCGGCCCGGGACAGTCCCTCGTGCGCCCACAGCGGCACGCCGAGCAGGCGGCGGGTGGTGTCCACCACCCGCCGGGTGCCGGCCAGCGCGGTCACCGGTTCCGGGTACGGCGTGCGGAGCAGCCAGATCCCGCCGTCGGCGGTGCTGGCCACCCGGTACCGCTCGTCCTCGTCGGCGGCCAGGCCCTGCCAGGACTGCGCGGACACCTGCACGGCCAGGCCCAGCGAGCGGGCCCGCTCGTACAGCTGCCAGATCGGCAGCCGCCGGGACACCGCGCTGAACTCATCCACCGCCAGCAGCACCTCCCGGCGCGGGCCGCCCGGGCTTGCCGCGTACCAGGCCAGCAGGTCGACCAGGGCCCGGGCCTGCGCCTCGGCCACGGTGATCTCGGCGGTGCCCTCCAGGATGCAGTACCAGGCGTCGGCGTCGCCGAAGCCGCCCGGCCCGTCCAGCCCTTCGCCCAGCCGGCGCAGCAGCGTGCGGAACCGTAACGCGACATCGGCCACCTGCCGGGTGGCGAGCAGCGCGGCCGGGGCGGCGTCCGGGCTGGCCACGTAGGCCAGCCGCAGCCAGTCCGGGTCCAGCCGGGCCAGGAAGTCGGCAGCGCTGGCCGGCGGCCCGCACGGCGCGGCCACCGCCAGCCGGACGACCTCCTCCAGCACGTCGGCGTAGTAGGCGGCGCCGCCGGTGCCGTGCTCGATCATGTCCGACAGCGTGCTGATCAGCTGCGCGGGCGGCAGGGCCCACAGCGACAGCCGGGCCTCGTCCGGCCAGATCGCGGTGGCCGCCGCGCCCGCTTCGCGGAGCACCCGGCGGGCTCGCTCGGCGATCCGCCGCGAGTCGGCGCCACCCTTGCAGTCGATCACCACCAGCAGCGGGCGCGGGCCGGCGCCAGTCCCGTACACGTGCATGCCGCGCCGGATGAAGCCGGCCCACAGCCGTAACAGCAGCGTGGTCTTCCCGGTCCCCGTCGTGCCGATGACCACCTGGTGCGAGCGCAGCCGCGGGTACGGGATGGCGGTCAGCGGCAGCGGCCGGTGCCGCATGGTGCGGATGGTGGCCCCGGCCACCACGCTCCCGTCGCGGCGCAGCAGCGGCACCGCGCCGGGCGCGCTGATCCGGGCCCGGGCGGTGCGTACCTGGTGCCGCCACTGCCGCCGGTCGAACGCGGCCGGGGCGCCCGGGCTGAGCCCGCCGCTGCCGGTCTCCAGTGCGTAGATCCGCCACGACCAGGCCAGCCCGCCGGCCAGCAGGCCGAGCGGGATGGCGGCCGGCGCGACAGTGACCGCGGCCAGCCCGTAGCGCCCGGCGGCCAGGTCGTGCCACATGTCCAGCCAGGCGGTCCACGGCGCGGCGGCCAGCTGGGCCCAGGAATCACCGGCTGCGGCCAGCGCGGCCAGCCACGCGGCCAGCATCGGCAGGCAGTACAGCGCGGCCCGGTACAGCTGCCGCGGCGGCCACCCCAGGAACCAGGCCAGGGTCACCGCATAGCCGCCCGTCAGCGTCACCGGCAAAGCAAGAACCAGCAGCGTAACGCCAGCAGCCACGCTGATCACCCGGCCCAGCGCGCGGAGCACCGCACGCACGGTCAGGAAGACCAGATACCTGGTGATCATGCCAGCCTCCGCTGTCTCGGCCGGGCCGGATTCTCACCCGCCGCCCCCGGCGGTAATCCTCGGACCTCGATGCGGGCAGCCAGCGTGGCGCCGAGCGCGGTGCGGGCGCGGAGCACCACCGGCCGGGCCGCGGGGGAGCAGAGATACAGCACCCGGGTGTGCCGCGGCGGGCGGCCCGGCACCCGGGCCTCGGCCGCCGGGCAGCCGTAGTCGCCGGTCCTGGTCAGGATCTCGGTCATGATGGCCGTGGTGCGGGACACGGTCTTGCGGGTGAGTTCCGCCTCGATGGCCCAGCACTCACCGGCCCAGTCCGCGCCCGTCCCGTCCGGCCAGTGCACCTCGCCGTCCGGCAGGTGCTCGCGGAGCGGGACCCGGCTGCCCATCCAGGCCCGCAGCCGCCGTTCGCTGCGCCAGTACCCGGCCGCCGCGGCATAACCGGGCGCCGCCTCCAGGGCCAGCCGGACCGCGGTCACCGCGCGCAGGTGGGCCAGCCGGGGCAGCGCGGGCGCGCCCGCCCGGTAGGGCAGCCCGCAGGCGGCCAGCCCGGCCTGGGTCAGCCACACCCAGCGGCCGCCGGGCCCGAGCTGAGCCCAGTCCGCGTAGCCCTGCTGCCGCCAGCGGGCCACCATGGCCCGGGCCGCGGGCTCGCGGATACCGAACCGCGCGGCTAACAAGTCGAGTTGCACGCCGTACATTTCGGCGGTGAATAACAGACCGACGCTGTCCCGCTCTGTCATGAGCCCACTACATCACACGTTGGCCACTGCCGTGTTACGCGCTATCTGGGCGATTTCTGCCCGCCCAGGCAATAAAGATTGCCAGATCAGGCCGGACTGTATGGCCAGTAACTCGGCATCGTGCATATCCTGTTCCTGGCGCTGACCGCCAATGCGGTGGGCGAGGTCGTTGGGGAAGACGCACCTCGGTCGCTCGCAGGGAGGTCTGGTGTCAGTTAACGGTGTGCTTCAGATCCATTCGGCACCCCCGGCACTGTGCCCGCATATCGAGTGGGCGGTGGCAGGGGTGGTTGGCGTGCCCGTCAACCTGTCCTGGGTGGGCCAGCCAGCCGCGCCCGGGTCCGTCCGCGGCGAGCTGAGCTGGCAGGCCCGGCCGGGCACGGCGGGCGGCATGGCGTCCGCGCTGGTCGGCTGGAACCGGCTGCGCTTCGAGGTCACCGAGGAAGCCAGCCCGGGCTGCGACGCGGTGCGCTACAGCTACACCCCCGCGCTCGGCACGTTCTCGGCCGTGACCAGCGCCAACGGGGACATCCTGATCCCGGAGAACCGGCTGCTGGCGGCCATGACGGTGGCGGCCGGGGCGCGGTCCGGGGTGCCCGCGGCCAGCACCACCTCGCTGGAAGAGGAACTGGACCGGCTGCTGGGCCGGCCGTGGGATGCCGAGCTTGAGCCGTTCCGGTGCGCGGCGGAGGGCGCACCGGTCCGCTGGCTGCACGCCACCGGCTGAACCTACGATTGAGTTGTGACGCAGCAGCCACCAGCCCGGGTTCTGCTGGATTGCGACCCGGGCATCGACGACGCACTGGCCATCGTGTTCGCCTGCGGCCACCCCGGCCTAGACCTGGCCGGGGTCACCACGGTCAGCGGCAACGTGGATCTGGGCAAGGTCACCGCCAACGCGCTCAGCGTGCTGGAACTGGCCGGCTGCCCGGAGGTGCCGGTGGTGGCGGGCAGCGCGCGGCCGCTGCTCCGGCCGGTAGCCGACGCGCGGGACGTGCACGGGGAGTCCGGGCTCGGCGCGGCCACCCTGCCGCCGGCCCGGGCCGAGGCGGTCCGCGGGCACGCGGTTGACTTCCTCATCGAGCAGTTCGGCGCGGCCCCGGGCGAGATCACTCTGGTGGCGACCGGCCCGCTGACCAACATCGCGCTGGCTGTGCGGCGCGAGCCCCGGCTGACCGGCTGGGTGCGTGACTTCGTCATCATGGGCGGCTCGGCTGGGCGGGGCAACACCACGCCAGCCGCCGAGTTCAACATCTGGGCCGACCCCGAGGCGGCCGCGATCGTGTTCGGCGCTGGGTGGCGGGTCACCATGGTCGGGCTGGACGTGACGCTGCAGGCCCGGGCCACCCCGGCGGTGCAGGACCGGATGCGGCCGCTCGGCCGGCTGGCCGATGAGTTGCTGCTGCCCGGGCTGCTCGGCTACCAGGGCGAGGCCAGCACCGGCGACCCGGCGACGAGCGGCCCGGCCGTGCACGATGTGCTGGCTACGGCCCTGGTGGCCGAGCCAGCCCTGTTCGGCTGCCAGCCAGCCCGGGTCGAGGTGGAGACGGCCGGCCGGTGGACGGCCGGGATGACGGTGACCGACTTCGGCGCCCAAGAAAACGCCCGCAACGCCCTGGTGGCCATGTCCATCGACGTGCCCGCGTTCTGGGACTCTGTGTTCGGTGCCTACGCGCGGATCCCCGCCGCGGGCGGGTAATGTCCCGCACCATGTCCGATAAGGCAGAGGTGCGCGCGTCCGGGCTGCTCCCCGTCGGTGATGGCCACGAGGTCTATTGGGAGGAGTCGGGGAATCCCGGCGGCATCCCCGCCGTGTACCTGCATGGCGGACCGGGCGGAACTCTCGGCACCGGCGGCTACCGGAGCAGGTTTGATCCGGCGATATTTCGCATCATCGGCCTGGACCAGCGTGGCTGTGGCCGGTCCAGGCCGCACGTCACCGCGCCGGGCTACGACCTGAACCAGAACACGACGGCCCGCCTGATTCGCGATCTTGAGCGGCTGCGTGAGCACCTCGCGGTGGACGGGTGGCTGGTCAACGGAGTCTCCTGGGGTTCGACCCTGGCCCTCGGGTACGCCCAGGCCCATCCGGAACGGGTGCTTGGCGTCGTGGCCATGGCCGTTACCACTGGCGACCGGTTCCAGGTGGACTGGATTACCGAGACCGTCGGCGCGGTCTACCCCGAGGCCTGGGACCGGCTGGCTGGCCACGCCGAGCAGGCGGGCATCGGCTACCGGCGTGGTCACGGCCGGCTCATCGAGGCGTACGCGCAGCTGATGCGGCACCCGGACGCAGCGACCCGGGAGGCCGCCGCACAGGCCTGGGTGGAATGGGAAGACCACCACGTCTCCATCGGCGCCGGCGGTGTGCACCGCAGTCCCCGCTGGGACGACCCGGAGTACCTGCATGTCTTCGCCACCCTGGTCACCCACTACTGGGCCCATGACTGCTTCCTCGCCCCCCGATCCTGGACCGGATGGACCGGCTGGCCGGCGTACCCGCCACGCTGATCCACGGCCGCCTCGACATCAGCGGACCCGCGGTGATCCCCTGGCGACTTCACCAGGCCTGGCCCGGCAGCGAGCTGATCATCGACGAAGGCGAAGGGCATGGCGGAAACGCCATGGTCGAAGCATGGACCGCCGCGAACATTCGGCACGCCGGCCGAATCAGCCCGGCGGCCGGCTGATCGCCGCTAGTTAGCTTCCAGGGTGACGTCGATGTTGCCGCGAGTGGCGTTGGAGTATGGGCACACCTGGTGGGCGGCCTCGGCCAGCGCGGCTGCCGTGCCGGCGGGCACCCCGGGGATGGACACCTTGATCGTGACGGCCAGGCCGTACCCGCCGCCGATGGTGCCGATCGTCACGTCCGCCTCGACCAGCGAGTCGTCCGTGTTCACGCCCTGACGGCGGCCGACCGCGGCCAGCGCGCTCTGAAAGCACGCGGCGTACCCGGCGGCGAACAGTTGCTCCGGGTTGGTGCCGCCACCCGGGCCACCCATCTCCTTCGGCGGCTTCAGGTGCACGTCGACCTGGCCGTCATCGGTCACGGCGTGTCCCGACCGGCCCCCGGTGGCGGTGGCCCGCGCCGTGTACAGCGGCTTGACGAGTGGTGTTGTCATACCCGCAGCAACCGCGCGCCCGGCCCGGACCATTCCCGGGTACTGGCGTTAAGCAGGCTGGAGGGTTGCGGAGCCGCGCCGGAGCCGGACGAGGAACGCCAGCGCGTACAGGGCGCCCACCACGATGAGCAGGAACCGGTACCCGGTGATCAGGGCCAGGTATTCCAGCACGCCGCCGACCATGGCGCCGAGCAGGTTAGCCGCGAACGCGAAAGCTGTGGTCTCCACGTCGGAGAAGCGCTGCGCGAAGATCAGGTTGGCCAGGTACACCGGCGCGAAGGCGAGCGCCGCGCCGGCCACGAACCGGACCACGATGGGCAGCGTGACCAGGTCCTGCTGCGGCACCAGCCAGGTGAGCACCAGCGATGCGATCAGCGCCAGGTAGAGCACCCAGGGCGGCGGCAGCTTGACATGCCGGGCGGTCTCCACGGCCAGGTATACGGCGACCAGGACCGCGCCGGTGACCAGCGCGTTGACGAACCAGGTGGTGCCGAACAGCAGCGCGAACTGGACGATGTTCTTCGTCTCCAGCAGCATGAACGCGGCGCCCATGAAGAACAGGTCCAGGTAGCCGCCCATCCGGCGCAGCGAGCCGCCGCCGACCCGGACGAACAGCAGCGAGGCGGCCAGGATCAGGCCCAGCATCCACAGGTAGCTGGACGGGATCGAGTTGCCGTGCAGGTACGGGAACGGGTGGTCGTCGGTGGCCGGCGCCACCTTGGTGCCGTGCCACACGCTGGTGCAGTTGGCTACCGGCGCGTCCGGCCGGTCGGTCAGCACGGCCAGCCGGCGGCCACCCAGCGGCGGCCCCACCTGGGCGCACGGCGCCTGGTGGAACACGTCCTGCATCGTGGTGGCGTACCGGTTGAGCAGGAACGGCGCGTAGTAGTTGTACATGGCCATGGTGCCGCCGGGGGCCAGCCGTTTCTCGGCCGCCTGCACCGACTGCTCGGTCAGCAGGTAGCTCTCCAGCCGGATGCTGGACTGGCCGGCCACCGCGGTCAGCGAGTCGGGCAGCGCGAACAGGATCAGGTTGTACTTCTTCGTGGTGTCCTGCACGAACGCGCGGCCGTCGTCGGTGTACGTGGTCACCCGCGGGCTGTCATAGGGGTGGTCCGGGTGCTTGGCCTTGCCGATGCCGAGCAGCACCGGGTCGATCTCGACCGCGTCCACGTGCCGCGCGCCCTCGGCCAGCGCCACGGCCACGTCGTTGCCGGTGCCCGCCCCGACGACCAGCACGTTCTGCAGCGACGAGCGCGCCACGTGCTGGTAGGGGTAGAAGTAGAACTTCTTCTCGTTGCGCAGCGCGGGCAGCGAACGCGCGGCCTGGTACGGGATGTTGTTGGCCGTCACATACAGCGCCGAGTCCTTGCCCGCCACCACTGAGGACAGCTTGTAGTACGGCGACCACACCTGATGCGGCGCGGCCGACTCGATGCCGAGCAGCACCACCACCACGGCCGCCGCGCCCCACTGCCACCAGCGGGCGGACTTGCCGCCGAGCAGCACGACCAGGCCGCCCGCGGCCACCACACCCCAGAACACCGGCGGCGCGTCCAGGAAGGACAGCGCCGAGAACACCACGATGCCGGCGATGCTGCCCGCGATGTCCAGCCGGTAGGCGCTGAGCGGGCGGTAGTTGACGAACAGCCGGGCCACGGCCTGGCCGAAGCCGGCCATCACCACGGTGCACAGCACGAAGACGACGGCCAGGCTGACCGGGCGGGGCAGCGCCGGCTTGCCGAACAGGCCCTGGTAGGGGTGCGGGCCGGACAGCGAGGCCAGGATGACCGGGAAGCAGAGCACGAACGCGACCAGGGCGAGCAGCACCAGCGGCGCCCAGCGGACGAAGTCACGGCTGGACCGGGCGTTCAGGAAGCCGACCCCGATGCCGAGGAAGCTGGCCAGCAGCACGAAGTTGGTCGCGTTGGTCACGTACACGTTGTTCGCGGCCGTCCAGCGGATCAGCGCCAGCTCGACAAACAGCATCAGGAAGCTGGCAAAGGCCAGCTTGGCTGGGCTGCCGGTGAGGGCGGTCCGCCAGCTGGGGCTGCCCGTGCTGCCGGTATCGGTGCTGCCGGGGCTGGTGCGGGCCGGGGCCGTGGTGCCGGAGCCGTTTCCGGCCGTCCTCTGATGGCCATTTCCGGCCCCGGTCGCGGGGTCGGCCGCCGGGCCGGCTGGCGAGGCTGGGATTCCGGTCTGCTGGGCCAGGCGTTCCGGCCGGTCGTCAGGAGGCATAGGTGGTTGATGCTACGTCGGGCCCGGCCTGCGGGTGAGGCGATCGGGCAGAATTTGCAATCGGTTGCCTGAATTTCCTATTACTCACTTCTGGGCAGACCTTTACCCGTGAGACCCGATCGCATGCAAAATTTGCCCCATTTCGCGGATTTTTGCGGTGATTCAGCGGGCGCGCAGCGGCACCGTACCTGAACTGGGCTGATTACCCACCGTAGCCAGGTCGCCGTCCAGCCACGCGGAAAAAAGTGTGCCTGCGTCGGCGGCGGCCCGGTCCGCCGCGGCCGCCCAGCCGGCCCGGAGCTGGCTGGCCTGCGCCGGGCTGACCGCCGGGATTACCCCGCGCATCCAGTCTTCGGTGATGGCTTTGGTCGCCTCGGGGTGGAACTGCAGGCCCACGTGCGGCCCATAGCTGAACGCCTGCCGGGACGCGCCGCCCGTCGCCAGCTCGCGGGCGCCCGCGGGCAGCTCGAACGCGTCCCGGTGCCAGGCCAGCCACGGCCCGGCCGGCAGGCCGGGATGCTGGCTGCTGACCGGCACCCAGCCGATCTCCGGTTCGGGCAGCCGGTACAGCCGGGCGCCGAGCGCGCGGGCCAGCACCTGGCCGCCGAAGCAGATGCCGAGCACCGGGACGGCGCCGCCGATGGCCCGGGCCAGCAGGTCCAGCTCGCCGGCCAGCCAGGGCAGCGAGTCGTCGAAGGCGGTCTGCTCCGAGCCGAGTACGACAATGCCGGTGTAGCCGGCCAGGCGGGACGGCAGTGCGCCGGCCTCGGCCGGGCGGACGGTGTCCAGGGCCAGGCCCCGGTCCTCGGCCCACGGGCCGAGGAACCCGGCCGGGGCGTCGCGTTCGTGCTCGACGATCAGCAGGCGGTTGGTGGTCGCCACGTCAGAGCGGGATGTTCCCGTGCTGGCCGCGCGCCTGGGGGGCGGCGGCGATGGCCCGGGCCAGCGCGGCCCGGGTCGCGGCCGGGTCGATGACCTCGTCGACCACGCCGAGCTCGCGGGCCCGGTCCAGGCCGCCGGCCTCCTGCTGGTGCTCCGCGGCCAGCTTCGCCTCGGTTTCCTGGAGCTGGTCGGCGGGCACGTCGGCCAGCGTGCGCCGGTGCAGGATGCGGATCGCGGCCACCGGGCCCATTACCGCGATCTCGGCGCCGGGCCAGGCGAACACCCGGGTCGCGCCCAGCGCGCGGGAGTTCATCGCGATGTACGCGCCGCCGTAGGCCTTGCGGGTGACCAGCGTCACCCGGGGCACGGTGGCCTCGGCGAAGGCGTGCAGCAGCTTCGCGCCGCGGCGCACCACCCCGTCCCATTCCTGGCCGACGCCGGGCAGGTAGCCCGGCACGTCCACCAGCACGACCAGCGGCACACCGAGGCTGTCGCACATCCGGACGAAGCGGGCCGCCTTCTCGGCCGAGGTGGCGTCCAGGCAGCCACCCAGCCGGAGCGGGTTGTTGGCGATGACGCCCACCGTGCGGCCGGCCAGCCGGCCGAGCGTGGTGACCACGTTCGGCGCCCAGCGCGCGTGCAGTTCGAGGCCCGGCTCGTCGAGCAGCCCGGCCACCAGCGGGTGCACGTCGTAGGCCCGGCGCACCGATTCGGGCAGCAGCGTGTCCAGCGCGGGCCCGGGTTCGCCACCGGTCACCAGGTCCAGGTCCATCTCCTGCTGCTGGCCGAGCAGCAGCGCGAGCTCACGGGCCCGGCCCAGCGCGTCGGCGTCAGTGGGCGCGACCAGGTGCACCACCCCGGACCGGCGGCTGTGCGGCTCCGGGCCGCCCAGCCGGGCCATGTCCACGTCCTCGCCGGTCACGCTGCGCACCACGTCCGGGCCGGTGACGAAGATGCGGGCGTGGTCGGACAGGATGACCACGTCGGTCAGGGCCGGCCCGTAGGCGGCCCCGCCGGCCGCCGCGCCGAGCACCACCGAGATCTGCGGCACCACGCCGGAAGCCTGGGTCATCGCGGCGAACACGGTGCCCACCGCGTGCAGGCTCTCCACACCCTCGCGCAGCCGGGCCCCGCCGGAATGCCATAGCCCGATCACCGGCACGCCCAGGGCCACCGCCTCGTCGTAGGCGGTGACGATGGCCGCGCAGCCGGTGCTGCCCATGGCGCCGCCCTGGACGCGGGCGTCGCTGGCGAACGCGACCGCCAGCATGCCGTCGATGGTCCCGGTGGCGGCGACTACCCCGCTCGTGTCGTGCGGGGTGAGCAGGCGCAGCGAGCCCTCGTCGAACAGGGTGGCCAGCCTGACTTCCGGGTCACGGGACAGGGTCGCCGCCGGTGCGGTGCCGGCCGGCGGTGTGGCGTGCTCAGCCGGGGCGCGGCTCTCGACGATGGTCACAGACGTCTCCTGGCCGGCTCAGGCGGTGGTGAACGCGAGCGCCACGTTGGCCCCGCCGAAGCCGAACGAGTTGTTCAGCGCGGCCATCGGGGCACTGGTGTGCGCGGCCAGCTTGCGCGGCTCGGTGGCGATGTCCACCCCGGTGTCCTCTTCCGGGTCGTCCAGGTTGATGGTCGGCGGCGCGACGTGCTCGCGCAGGGCCATGATGGTGGCCACCGACTCGACCGCGCCGGCCCCGCCGAGCAGGTGGCCGGTCATCGACTTGGTGGCCGACACGACGATCCCGGCGGCGGCGCTGCCGAACGCCCGGGCGATGGCCTGGCCCTCCACCACGTCGCCCGCCGGGGTGGACGTAGCGTGCGCGTTGACGTGCACGAACTGCTCGGCGTCCAGGCCCGAGTCGGCCAGCGTCCGCTGCATCGCCTTGACCAGCCCGGTGCCTCCCGGCTCGGGCTGCGCGATGTGGTGCGCGTCCGAGGAGTAGCCCACCCCGGCCGCGATCGCGTGCACGGTCGCGCCGCGCCGGGCGGCGTGCTCGGCCGATTCGAGCACCACCACGCCGGCCCCTCACCGAGCAGGAAGCCGTCCCGGCCCCGGTCGAACGGGCGGGACGCCCGCTCGGGCTCGTCGTTGCGGGTGGACAGCGCGCGCATGGCCGCGAACGCGGCCACGTTCAGCGGGATGATGGCCGCTTCGGTGCCACCGGCCAGCACCACGTCGGCCCGGCCGGACCGGATCATGTCCATGGCGTAGCCGATGGCCTCGGCCCCGGACGCGCACGCGCTGACCGGGGTGTGCACCTCGGCGTGCGCGCCCAGTTCGATGGCCAGCCAGCCCGCCGACCCGTTCGGCATCAGCATCGGCACGGTGTACGGGGACAGCCGCTGCCAGCCCTTCTCGTTCATCGTGTCGTAGGCGGCGATGGTGGAGGCCACCCCGCCGATGCCGCTGGCCAGCACGATGCCGAGCCGGTCCGGGTCCACCTCCGGGGACCCGGCGTCGGCCCACGCCTCCCGGGCCGCGACGATGGCGAACTGCTCACAGCGGTCCAGCCGCCGGGCCTGCACCCGCTCCACCACGGTAGTGGGGTCGACCGCGGCGGGCGCCGCGATCTGCACCGGCAGCGGCACGTCGGTCCAGTCATCCGGGAGCCGGACCGCCCCGCTCCGGCCAGCCAGCAGCGATTCCCAGGTCGAGGCGACGTCCCCGCCCAGCGGCGTGGTCGCGCCCAGCCCGGTGACGACGACGCGTGGTTGATCTGCCCGCACTGTGAATCGCTCCTCTTACTTACCTATTCGGTGATCAGTACTGCCGCCTGGCCGGCCGGGCCGGCCGCGCGCGGGGCGCGGCCGGTCGCCGCGCTGGCTCAGGCTGACACCTCTGCGTTGTGGACGTAGTTCACGACGTCCTGCACGGTCTTGAGGTTCTTCAGCTCGTCGTCCGGGATCTCCACGCCGAACTTGTCCTGCGCGGCGACCGCGATCTCGACCATGGACAGCGAGTCGATGTCCAGGTCGTCGACGAAGCTCTTGTCTGGGGTGACCTGGTCGGCGGGTACGCCCGCGACCTCGTCGACGATCTCACCGAGGCCGTCCAGGATCTCCTGGTCAGTCATAGCCATCTGCTCGTGTTCTCCTTTGTTGTGGCTGATCAGTTGTGGGTGATCAGTTGTGGGTGATCGGCCCGGGCGGCAGGCTGCCCCTGGGCCACGGCGCGGTCAGGGTACCGTGATGACCTGCGCCGCATAGCTGATGCCGGCCCCGAAGCCGAGCAGCAGGACGGCCGAGCCGGAGCCCAGCTCGCCGCGCTCGATCATGGCCGACAGCGCCAGCGGGATCGAGGCCGACGATGTGTTGCCGGAGTGGATGATGTCGGTGGCCACGATGGCCTGCGGCGCGCCCAGCTTCCGGGCGATGGCCTCGATGATCCGCAGGTTGGCCTGGTGCGGGACGAACGCGGCCAGCTCGGACGGGTCCACCCCGGCCCGCTCGCAGGCTTGCTTGGCCACCGGGTGCAGCGCGGTGGTGGCCCAGCGGAACACCGCCTGGCCTTCCTGGACAATGAACGAGTCGCGGTCCTTGATGGAGATCTTGTCGGCCATCGCGCCGTCGCTGCCCCAGACCACCGGGCCGATGCCCGGGCCCGCGTCAGCCTCGGCCGCGGGGACCGGGCCGACCACGGCGGCGCCCGCGCCGTCCGCGAAGATGATGCAGGTCGACCGGTCGGTCCAGTCCACCCACTGAGACAGCTTCTCGGCCCCGATGACCAGCGTGTGCTGGGAGGTGCCCGCGCGCACCGCGTCGGCCGCCGTGCCCAGCGCGTAACAGAATCCGGCGCACGCGGCGTTCAGGTCGAACGCGCCCGGGGCCACGATGCCCAGCCGGGTGGCCACGGTGGCCGCCACGTTCGGGATGGGCGCCTCGGGGGTGCAGGTGGCCACAATGACCAGGTCGATGTCGGCCGGGCCGAGGCCGCTGGCGGCCAGCGCCTTGCCGCCCGCCGCGACCGCCATGTCGGCCACGGTCTCGTCCGGTCCGGCGATCCGGCGCTCGGCGATGCCGACCCGGCTCTGGATCCACTCGTCCGTGGTCTCCACGGTCTGCGCCAGTTCGTCGTTGGTGACCACCCGGGTCGGCTGGTACCCGCCGAACGCCAGAATCCGGGCGCCCGGAGTGCCCTCGGCGAGTCGCATCACGATCTTCCTTCCCGTTCTGCCTGGTGGTTCTCGTCTTATCGAGTGTGCTCGTCTTACCGATGCGTGCGCGGTAGCTGCCCGCGACCCGGCAGGCCCAACCCTGCCCGGGCCGGTTAGCTGGCCTGCACCGGCTGCAGCCGGATCAGTGGCTGGCCGGCGCTGACCGGATCACCATCCTCCACCAGCCACTCGATGATGGTGGCCGGGAACGGCGGGGTGATCGGGTGCCGCCCGCCGCGCTGCTCGACGTGGCCGATCTCGGTCCCGGACGGCACCGCGGTCCCGGTTCCGTCCGCCCCAGTTCCGCCCGCCCCGGCCCGGAACGTGCCGGCCAGCGGGGCGACCAGCAGCCGCCATTCCGGCACCTGCCCGCCCTGGTACGGGTCAACCGTGCCGTGCTCGCCGATCAGCGAGCGCGCGGCGGCCAGGTCGCCGGGGGTCTTGAGGCTGCCCAGCGCCACCCCGGGCAGGGCCCGCCGGGCCAGCCCGGTTAGCGTACCGGCCGGTGGCAGCTCGATGACCGCCCCCGCGCCGAGCCGGGCCATCTCGCGCATGCACAGGTCCCACCGGACCGGCGCGCTGACCTGGGTCACGATCCGCTCCAGCCAGTCGGCGCCGGACCGGACGACGGACCCGTCCCAGTTGGACAGCAGCAGCACGGCTGGGTCGCTGACCTGCACCGAGGCCGCAGCCGCGCGCAGCGCGTCCACCGCGGGCGCCATGTGCCTGGTGTGGAAGGCGCCCGCCACCTGGAGCGGGCGGAGCCGGGCGCCGGCCGGTGGCTCGGCGGCGAATTTCGCCAGCTGGTCCAGCGTCCCGGCGGCCACGATCTGGCCCGCGCCGTTGATGTTCGCCGGGGTGAGCCCGTGCGCCTCGACGGCGGCCAGCACCACCGCCTCGTCGCCGCCGAGCACCGCGGTCATCCCGGTCGGCGTCTCGGCCGCGGCCTGGGCCATGGCCTGGCCGCGCACCCCAACCAGCCGCATCGCATCCTCCGGGCTGAGCACGCCCGCGATCGCACCCGCCGCCAGTTCGCCCACGCTGTGCCCCGCCACCGCGCCGAGCTGGGCCCGGGCCTGGTCGAGGCCACCGAACAGCGCCTCGGCCGCGGCCATCGCGGACGCCACCAGGAGCGGCTGGGCCACCGCGGTGTCCCGGATCTCGTCCGCGTCGGCGGTCGTCCCGCACCGGATCAGATCGACGCCGGCCAGCTCGGACCAGGCGCCGAGGCGACCCTCGAAGCCGGGGAGTTCCAGCCACGGGGACAGGAAGCCAGGCGCCTGCGCGCCCTGGCCGGGGGCAGTGATGACGAGCATGCTCCTAAGCCTGCACTGTAGAAGTCCACTACATGGGTGAAGAAGAGTACGAAGTTTGGGTGGCAGGGTCTGTAGGTCTGCTACAAACTATGTGCGCTTGTGCGCCATGTGGCCGAGCACGATGGCGACCCAGAGAGTGAAACCGGCCCGTCCTTCGGAGGGGATCAGCCCGGTCACTTCGGTCACCCGGCGCAGCCGGTAACGCACCGTGTTCGGATGCACGAACAGCAGCTTGGCCGTGGCCTCCAGCGAGGACCCTTGCTCCAGGTAGGTGCTCACCGTCTCGAGCAGCGCCGCGCCACCCCGGCGCAACGGCTCGTACAGCTCCCGGATCAGTTCCTCGCGGGCCAGCACGTCGCCGTCCAGGGCCCGCTCCGGGAGCAGTTCGGAGGCCAGCACCGGCCGCGGCGAGTCCGGCCAGCCCGGCGCGGCCCGCAGGCCGGCCAGCGCCGCCGCCGCGGACTCCGTCGCCGCCCGCAGGTCAGGGACGGGCGGGCCGACCACCACCGGGCCGGTCCCGAACCGCCCGGTCATCTGCCCGGCCACGGTCAGCGGGTCATCCGTGCCGCCGAGCACCACCACCAGCCGGTCGCCGTGCACCCCGGCCAGCAGGTCCAGCCGGGACCGGCGGGCGATCGAGCGCAGCTCCTCGATGACGCCTTCCGGCTCGCCGCCGTCCGCGTGCCCGACGATCACGGCCACCGGCGCGTGCGACCAGTTCAGTGCGGACGCCCAGGACTGCAGGCCCTCGCCCATCTCGCCGCGCACCAGCGAGTCCACCACCAGGGCTTCCAGCCGCGCGTCCCACGCGCCCCGGGCCTCGGCGGTCCGGGCGTAGACCTGGGCGGCGCCGAACGCGATCTCCCGGGTGTAGCGGAGCACCGCTTCGCGCAGCTCAGCTTCGCCGCCGGGGGCGGCCAGCTCGTCGACCCGGGCCTCCACCACGTCGATCGTCACCCGCACCATTTCCACCGCCTGCTGCAGGGTGACCGCGCGGGCCAGTTCGCGGGGCGCGGTGCCGAACACCTCGACCGCCACCGACGGGCGGCCGCGCCGGGGGTGCTTGATCCAGTCCACGAACGCGGCGATGCCCGCCTGGGCGACCAGGCCGATCCAGGACCGGTTCTCCGCGGACATCGAGCGGAACCAGGACAGCCGCTCGTCCATCGAGGCCATCGCGGCCGTGCCGAGCGAGCCCATGGCCCGCTCCAGCCGCTGCACGGTCTCCGCCCGGACCCGGCTGGCCGGTGCCGCGCCGCCGCGCCCTGCCTTCTGGTCCGCCGCCGTCATGCCCCCAGCGTGCCACGCTGGTGCTGGTGCGTGGGCCCGCCGGGCCCGCTGATCCCGGAGGAGGCGTGGTGGCGGAACAGGTCAAGGCGCTGCTGTTCGACGTGTTCGGCACCGTGGTGGACTGGCGCGGCGGGGTCATCCGCGACGTCACCGCCGCGGCCGGGCGGGCCGGCGTTGCGGTGGACGCGGCCCAGTTCGCCGACCAGTGGCGGGGCGGCTACCGGCCCGCCATGGACCTGGTCCGCAGCGGGCAGCTGCCCTGGACCAAGCTGGACGACCTGCACCGCCGGGTGCTCGGTTCGCTGGCCGCCGAGTCCGGCCTGGCCGGGCTGCCCGCGGCCGAGCTGGACTGGCTGAACACCTGCTGGCACCGGCTCGACCCATGGCCCGACTCGGTGCCCGGGCTGACCCGGCTGCGGCAGCGGTACGTGCTGGCCACCATGTCCAACGGGAACGTCGCGCTGCTGGTGAACATGGCCAGGCGGGCCGGGCTGCCGTGGGACGTCATCCTCAGCGCCGAGCTGTTCCGCCGGTACAAGCCCGATCCGCAGACCTACCTGGGGGCGGCCGAGCTGCTCAGCTTGGACCCGGCGCAGCTGATGCTGGTCGCGGCGCACAACGACGATCTATGTGCCGCCGCCGACCTGGGCCTGGCCACCGCGTTCGTGCCCCGCCCGGCCGAATGGGGCCCGGGCCAGCAGACCAACCTCAGCCCAGCCCGCGACTACACGATCGTGGCCGCCGACCTCACCGACCTGGCCACCCAGCTAGCCACCTGAACTGTGCCACCGGACCTACGGCCCCGGCTGGAGGCCCCGCCGTGCCCTCCGGCCCCGGCCCGGTCCCCCCGATCCCTCGTGATCATGAGATCAGTGTCGTCAGGACGACAGCAAAGTCATGATCACGAAGTGCGGCGGCGGCCGGGCCGGGGCCAGCGGGGGAGCTGGGGCCCGGGGGATTGCTGTTACATGTGGTGCGGGCGGCCGATCCGGTTGTGCCAGCTCCGGGTGCCGCCCTGAGTCCCGGTCCCGGTGCTGCCCTGGGTTCCGGTGCTGCCCTGGGTTCCGGTGCTGCCCTGGGTTCCGGTGCTGCCCTGGCCACCGCCCTTGGTTCCAGTGACGGTCGGGGTCGCCGTCGCGGTGCCGGACGCCGTGGGGGTGGCGGTCGGGGTGGCGGATGCCGAGGCCGAGGGCTCGACGCCGCCGGGCAGGGTGCCGATGGCCAGCGGGCTGAAGCTGGCCGCCGTGGCCACCCCGTTCGCGTCCAGGGTCAGCTTGACCGGGTTGGGCGCGTTCAGCAGCGCGCCGCAGCCCAGGTTCCCGAACGAGGCGGACAGCCGGGCGGCCATGAACGTGAACAGGTTGTTGCCGGTGTCCGGCACTGGCGAGGCGAAGTTGCTGAACTGCTTCTCGTCCAGCGCGATCCGGGCCATGCCGATCTGCATCATGTCCTTGCAGTAGTTCCGCGGCGTGTCCGGGGTCTGGGCCTGGCCCACTACCGGCTGATCCACGCCGGCCCGGTACAGGTTGGTCTTGGTCACGTTGTTGTGCCCGTTCACCTGGGTCATCGGGTCGTTCAGTGGGACCAGGGCGACCGGGACGGCCTGGTCGGCCGCGGCCAGCAGTTCGTCGGTGATCTGCGAGCCAGACATCTTGCCCGGCATGGTCTTGTCGTGGAACTCGTACGGCGTGCAGCCGAGCGCCGGGTCCATGAACTTGTTGACCAGCGCGTTGTCACTGCCGTTGTTGATCGGCGTGGCCCCGCCGAGCGCGGCCGCGTTGCCGGGCGAATCCTGCGCGGTCTGCCCGCTGGAGGTCAGCAGGTACGTGGTCACCACGTTGTCGCTCTGGTCCTGGTCCACTACCGCGAAGTCGCGCACGGTGGGGCAGGTCTGGCCATCGTTGCCGGTGCCCAGCGGCGGGATCTTCAGCAGGCCACGCGCGATATCGCGGTTGGCCGCGCGGTAGAACGCCGGGCTGTTGCAGTAGGCGACCTGGGTGAACAGGGATTGGCCGAGGCCGTTCACGCAGTTGCCCTGCTGTAGCGAATTGCCGGTGCTGGTCAGCATCAGGTTGTCGCCATTGAAGCCGAACATGATGCCGACCACATCGCCGCGCGGCACCCGGGGCGGCACCGGCCGGGCGGCCGGCTGGGTGCCCTCGGTGATGACCAGCGGGTTGTAGACCTTGAGGCTGCCGGTGCGCGGGTTGATGATGTCCGCCTCGACGTACGCCTGCAGGTCCGCGTTGGACATCTGGCAGCCGTCGCCGAGTACGTACGGGGTGGCCAGGCCGCGCGCGCTGAGCGGGTTGGCCGGCACCTGGAGGGTGCAGTTCATCGACTTGGCCGCCTGGGCCGGGGTCTGGCTCAGGTCCATCCCGGTCCCGCCGGCCTGGACGGTCCCGCGGTGGTGCCCGTGGTGGTGGCGGTGCCCGAGGCCGGCCCGGTTCGCCGACAGGGCGAAGGACGCGCCCTGGCCCGGATCCGCGACCTTAACCCCGACCACAACGCCTACCGCAAGCGGGATTGCGACCAGGGTGGCGATTAGTACCGGCCGAGTCCGGTCCCTACGCTGCCAGGGCGCACCGCGCCTGAACTGCATGTATTTGCCTCCGTGTCCGATCCGAGGTGCTTTCGGACGGCCACGCTAGACCCTTCGTGACCAAAATGTGTCCAAACGGGCGAGGTCACGAGCCGGTCGCCAAACGGACCGGGGCCCGCGCGCCGTAGCGCGCGGGCCCCGGTGCCGGATGTGATCCGGCTCACGGTTCCTTGACCGGGTCTCAGCTGTCCTTGGCCAGCGCCGTGCTGACCGGAACGTCGAGCCCGTACTTCTCGATGGCCTGGCTCAGCGCCTCCGGCTTCACCTCGCCGCGGCGGGCCAGCTGGCTGAGCACGGCCAGCGTGATCGACTCCGCGTCCACGTGGAAGAACCGGCGGGCCGCGGCGCGGGTGTCGGAAAACCCATAGCCGTCGGTGCCCAGTGAGCTGAACGAGGCTGGCACCCAGCGGGCGATCTGGTCCGGGACGGCCCGGATCCAGTCGCTGACCGCCACCACCGGGCCGGGCTGCCCGTCCAGCACCTGGGTGACGTAGGGCACCTGCGGCTCCGCGTCCGGGTGCAGCATGTTCCACTCATCGCAGCACAGCGCGTTGCGGCGGAGCTGCGTCCAGGAGGTGGCCGACCACACGTCGGCGGCCACGCCCCAGTCCTCGGCCAGCAGCCGCTGCGCGTCCAGCGCCCAGCGCATGGCCACGCCCGAGGCCAGGATCTGCGCCCGCGGGTGCTCACCCGGCTCCTGCGCGTCCTCCGCCGGAGCCGCGGCAGGCGCGTACCGGTACAGCCCGCGCAGCACGCCCTGCTCCAGCGCCGCCGGGCCGCCCGGGTAGTCGGCCGGCTCGGCGGGCTGGACGTAGGGCTCGTTGTACACGGTCAGGTAGTAGAAGACGTCCTCGCCGTCCGGGTGGCCCTCGGTCGGGCCGTACATCCGGCGCAGCCCGTCCTTGACGATGTAGGACAGCTCGTAGGCCCAGGCCGCGTCGTAGGCGACACAGGCCGGGCTGACCGAGGCCAGCAGCACCGAGTGGCCGTCGTTGTGCTGCAGGCCCTCGCCGGTCAGCGTGGTCCGGCCGGCCGTCGCGCCGAGCAGGAAGCCGCGGCCCAGCTGGTCGCCGAGCGCCCACATCTCGTCGCCGGTGCGCTGCCAGCCGAACATCGAGTAGAACACGTACACCGGGATCATCGGGGTGCCATGCGTGGCGTATGAGGTGCCGGCCGCGATCACCGAGCCCATCGCGCCGGCCTCGCTGATCCCCTCGTGCAGGATCTGGCCGCGCTCGGACTCCTTGTAGGACAGCAGCAGCGCGCGGTCCACCGCCTCGTAGGTCTGCCCGTGCGGGGAGTAGATCTTCGCCGTCGGGAACAGCGAGTCCATGCCGAACGTGCGCGCCTCGTCCGGGATGATCGGCACGAACCGGGCGCCGATCCCGGAGTCCTTCATCAGGTCCTTGAGCAGCCGGACGAACGCCATCGTGGTGGCCACCGGCTGCTTGCCCGAGCCGCGCCTGAGCTCGGCGTACACCGGGTCGCCGGGCAGCTTGAGCGGCTTGCCGCGGACCACCCGCTTGGGCAGGTAACCGCCCAGCGCGGCGCGCCGCTCGCGCATGTACTGGATCTCGTCCGACTCCTCGCCCGGGTGGTAGTACGGCGGCAGCGCCGCCTCCAGGGCGGCGTCCGGGATGGGCAGGTAGAGCCGGTCGCGGAACTCCTTGAGCTCGGCCACGGTCAGCTTCTTCATCTGGTGCGTGGCGTTGCGCGCCTCGAAGTCCGGGCCCAGCGTCCAGCCCTTGATGGTGTGGGCCAGGATCACCGTGGGCTGGCCAACGTGCTCGACCGCCGCCTTGAACGCCGCGTATACCTTGCGGTAGTCGTGCCCGCCGCGGGAGAGGTTGCGTACCTCGTCGTCGGACAGGTGCTCGACCATGGTGCGCAGCCGCGGGTCGGTGCCGAAGAAGTGCTCCCGGGTGTAGGAGCCGGGCTCCACCGAGTAGGTCTGGAACTGCCCGTCCGGCGTGTTGTTCATCTTGTTGACCAGGACGCCGTCCACGTCGTGGGCCAGCAGCGGGTCCCAGTCCCGGCCCCAGATGACCTTGATCACGTTCCAGCCGGCGCCACGGAAGAACGCCTCCAGCTCCTGGATGATCTTCCCGTTGCCGCGCACCGGGCCATCCAGCCGCTGCAGGTTGCAGTTGATCACGAAGGTGAGGTTGTCCAGCTCCTCACGGGCGGCCAGGCCGATCGCGCCGAGCGCCTCCGGCTCGTCCATCTCGCCGTCGCCGAGGAACGCCCAGACGTGCGAGCGGCTGGTGTCCTTGATCTCCCGGGCCAGCAGGTACTGGTTGAACCGGGCCTGGTAGATGGCGTTGATCGGGCCGAGGCCCATCGAGACGGTGGGGAACTCCCAGAAGTCCGGCATCAGCCGCGGGTGCGGGTAGGACGGCA
Organism: uncultured Actinomycetes bacterium; assembly: GCA_963814645.1. GTDB lineage: Bacteria > Actinomycetota > Actinomycetes > Streptosporangiales > Streptosporangiaceae > RYN-230. Next base: position 1,266,078 of record CAWFDX010000004.1, read on the forward strand.
GCCCGCCGCCGGGGTGGGACAGCTCCTGGCGGAACCCGTCCAGCTGGTGCTGGCTCAGCCGGCCCTCGAGGAACGCGCGGGCGTAGATGCCCGGGGCCGCGTGCCCCTGGAAGAACACCTGGTCGCCGGACTCGCCGTGGTCCTTGCCGTGGAAGAAGTGGTTGAAGCCGACCTCGTACAGGCTGGCCGCGGACGCGTAGGTGGCGATGTGCCCGCCCACGCCGAGGCCGGGCCGGTTGGCCCGGGACACCATGACCGCCGCGTTCCACCGGATGTAGGCGCGGATCCGGCGCTCCACGTACTCGTCGCCGGGGAACCACGGCTCGCGCTCCGGCGGGATCGTGTTGATGAAGTCGGTGCTGCGCAGCCCGGGCACGCCGACCTGCTGCTCACGTGCCCGCTCCAGCAGCCGGAGCATCACGTACCGGGCCCGGGCCCGGCCCCGGGTGCGCACCACGCTGTCGAACGAGTCGACCCAGTCCCGGGTCTCGTCCGGGTCGATGTCCGGCAGCTGCGTGGGCAGCCCGTCGCTGATGATGGAGAAACGCTGGCGTCCGGCGGCCACGGGGTTTTCCTCGCCTTCGCAGGTCGGGCGGCTGTTGGCCGCCATATCCGCAGTGTCCGGGCGGCTGGTCACCGCCCGGTTGTGCAGGGTTGGTCCAGACCAATTCTGGTGCCTGCGCTCCGGAAACGCACCTGCCTACCTGCAGGTAACCGGTCCCGGGAGCCGTTTGCACCGGGACAGGACATCTGTCCCTGGTGCCCGGTAGCGCCCGGTGCCAGGCTGGGTACACGGTGAGCGTAAGCGCGCTCCGACGCGGTTCCAGCGTATGCGCTCCGCCGCGGCCGGGGCTAACGGGCAAGAGGAGGTGCTGGCATGCAGGCAGCGGTAGGTGACCGGCTGCACGTTCACGGCAACGTCGTCGGCCACCCGGACAAGATGGGTGAGATCGTCGAGGTGCACGGCGCGGCCGGCGGCCCGCCCTACCTGGTGCGTTTCGACGACGGGCACACCGGGCTGTGCTATCCGGGCCCGGACGCCGTCGTCGAGCCGAAGCCAAAGCCGAAGCCCAAGGCCAGGAAGACCGCCGCCAAGCCGAAGAAGTAACCGCCACCGGCCCGGCCCGGGCACTTGCGCGGCGGGAGTGGCCAGGCCACATTCGTTCGATATGAAGACCTTGATCGTGCGGGTGCGGACGGGTGGGCGCGAGACGGTGCGGGATATCACCGGAGAGTGCGCGGAATTCCTGGCTGCGGAGGCCGGCCGGGAGGATGGGCTGCTGCACGTGTTCGTGCCGCACGCCACGGCGGGCCTGGCGCTGATGGAACTGGGCTCGGGCAGCGATGTGGACCTGCTCGCGACGCTGGACCGGTTGCTGCCCGCGGACGACCGCTGGACGCACGCCCACGGGTCGCCTGGGCACGGGCGGAGCCACGTGATGCCGGCGCTGGTCACCCCGTTCCTGACCGTCCCGGTCATCGGCGGGCGGCTGGCGCTGGGCACCTGGCAATCAATCGCCCTAGTCGATCTTAATGTGGATAATCCGGACAGGCAGATAAGACTTTCCTTCCTCGGGTAGCCCCAGCGGTAGCCGGGGAAGATCAAACTGTGACATGGTTTTCGCTTCCAGGGGCATTTGGCACTTGCGCGGGGGGCCGACCCAGTGTGAACTGTCCCAGCAAGTGGTGCCTACGCGGAACTGATGCGGGGCCGCGGGAAGGGATAAGAGGAGGACGTCAGTGAGCGCGACCGCGCGCCAGGCCCAGGATCAGCCTGGCCTGGCCGAGCGACTCGGCATCAAGCCGGGTCAGGTGGTGCAGGAACTCGGTTACGACGACGACTGCGACGAACAACTGCGTGAGGCGATCGCCAGCCTGCAGGACGTGGAACTCGTCGATGAGGACTACGACGACGTGGTCAACGTGGTCCTGCTCTGGTGGCGGGACGGGGACGGTGACCTCGTCGATGCGCTGATGGACGCGCTGACACCGCTGGCCGATGGGGGTTACATCTGGCTGCTCACGCCGAAGGCGGGGCGGCCCGGGCACGTGGAGCCGACCGATATCGGCGAGTCCGCGCCGACCGCGGGGCTGTCCCAGACGTCGAGCGTGAGCGCGGCGCGCGACTGGCTGGGCACCCGTCTGGTCGCGCCGAAGGCTCGCCGCTGAGGGCCGGTCTGGTTGCGCTCTGGTGAAGGTTGCGCCAAGGTGCGCGGACTGTCCGGCCCGGATGGCAGACTTGGGCTATCCGCAGGTGGAAAGGAACCCAGTCGATGGCAGTTGAGGTTGGCCAGCAGGCGCCCGACTTCGAGCTGAAGGATCAGCACGGCAGCCCGGTGCGGCTGTCCGATTTCCGGGGCCAGAAGAACGTGGTGCTGGTCTTCTACCCTCTCGCGTTCAGCGGAGTGTGCACCGGCGAACTGTGCGCGCTACGCGATGACTTCCCGGAGGTGACCAGGGACGACGTGGTGCTGCTCACCGTTTCGGTGGACTCCACCTTCGTGCTGCGGACCTGGGCCGACCGGGATCACTTCGACTTCCAGCTGCTGTCCGACTTCTGGCCGCACGGCGCGGTGGCCAAGCTCTACGGTGTGTTCGACGAGGACAAGGGCGTGGCAACACGCGGCACGTTCATCATTGACAAGGCCGGCCTGGTCCGGTGGGAAGTGGTGAACCCCATCCCGCAGGCGCGGGACATCGCCGAGTACCAGAAAGTGCTCGCCGAGCTCAGCTGAAGTAGGCCCGGGCGCCCCGCGCGGCGGTGGGCCAACCCCGGAGAGGATCGAAAGCAGACAAGGATGCCCTGCTATCGATGCGGCGTTCGGCAGACCGACCCCAGCCGCGGGCAGAGCCCGTGGAAACGAGGGGTGCGGCGGGACAGCCAGGTGCTCATCTGCCCGCACTGCCAGGCCAGCGACGACTGGATGGCTGACCTGGCCCGCTGCCCGCGATGCGGCAGCGTGCACCTGGTCCGGCGGCTGGGCGAGGTGGAATGCCGGGATTGCGGCACGGTCGTGCCGCCGTCGGCCGGGCCGGGCGAGGCTCCGGGCGGTGAGGCCTTGGCGGGCGAGACTTTGGGTGGCTCGGCCCTGGGGGTCGAGGCTTTGGGGGGCGAGGTCGCGCTGACTGAGGTGGCCGGCGGCCCGAGCCCCGACCTGTCCGAAGAGGTCGCCCGGGCGCTCGAACGGGTGCTCGGCCGCGGCCTGGTGAGCCAGATCGCGCCCCGGACCGGTGCCGACTCCCGCTGAGGGCGACGGCCAGCCAGTGGGCGACGCCGCGGTAGCGAAGCGCATCCTCCGCGAGTACCACCAGCGCGGCATCGACCCGGGCAGCTTCCAGCGACTGGCCGGCACGGTGCACGGGGACAGCGTGAGCTATCTGGCCCTGGCCGCTGATGGGCAGCGCCTCGTGGTCAGCGCCTGGCGCGCGGACGCGCCGGTACCGGTCCAGTTCCGGAGATCATCCGCTAGAACGCCACTGGACTGGCTGATCACCCGGGCGGCCACGCTGTCGTACCTGGAGCAGAGCGGGTATCCCGCGCCGCGGGTGGTGCCTACCCGGTCCGGGGACGTGGTGGGTCTGGACGGGGTGTGGCTGACGATGGCCACCAGCTACGTCGAGGGTGCGGTGCTGCGGCCGTCGGAACCCCAGTTGCGCATGCTGGGGACCGCGCTCGGCCGGCTGCACTCGGTTGGCCTGGCGGGGGAGACGGGCTTGGGGCCCGCCATGTGGTATCCGGAGGAGGCGATCCCGATCACGCTGGCCCGGCTGGACCGGGTCGCCGGGCTGGTGCCACCCGGCTGGGCGGAGCTGTACGCGACGTTCCGCGAGACGGTGCTGGCCGTGCGCGAGCACGAGGGCCTGCTGCCGCGCGGCTTGGTGCACGGTGATGCGTGGGCGGCCAACGCCGTGCAGACCGGCCCGGCCGGGGTCATGCTCATCGACTGGGAGTGCAGCGGGCTGGGCCTGCCGGTCCTCGATCTCGGCAACTGCCTGCTCGAGTGCCTGCTGGACGCGGCGCCGGCCGGAACCGGTCCCGGCACCTGGAACGTCCAGCCGGACGAGGGCCGGATCGCGGCGGTGGCGGTGGGCTACAGCACCCGGCGGGCGCTGTCCCCGGAAGAGCGGGACCTGCTGCTGCCCGCGGTCAGGTTCGGCGCGGCCTACACCGGGGCCGTCCATTTCGAGCAGGCCCTGGCCGACGGGGTGCAGGGCCGGCCATGGACAGCCGGCTGGAACGGCTGCGGAACCGGATCGCAGTGAGCGAGACCGTGGCCCGGCTGGCGGCGCGACATCTCGGCGGTAACCAGAAACCGGTACGCTGAGGGCCGGCCTGCCCGCGGGGGCAGACCCGGGGCGCATAGCTCAGTGGTAGAGCACCTCCCTTACAAGGAGGGGGTCACTGGTTCGAGCCCAGTTGCGCCCACCCAGGTCAGAACCTGGTTCCGGGCACCGGACCGGCCCGCTCGGGGTGGCCGTCACCAAGCTGGAAGGTCCGGGGGTCCGGACGCCGGATCCTCCCCGGTGTAGACGGGGGTGTCCGTCCGCTCGGCGTTGACCTTGGCGCCGGAGGGCGCGTATTGCTGGGCCTTTTCCGCTAGGCGGCGCGCGTCATCTTCGGTGTCGGCGCTGGCCACCACGGACTTCCGGCCCTGGCTGACTTGATGCCCGTCGCCGGACAGTCGCTGCGCCAGGGCCACGGTGTCACGGTGGGTGCGCAGTTCGACGCAGACCCGCCACTGCGCGACCCCGGTTTCTGCCGACCGGCGGCGGTCTTCCTGCTCCTGGTGGTCACGCTCGTCGTCGAGGTCGCTCTGCGATATGGCGGACGCGTCTTCCCACCGCTTTTCCACCGGCCGCCAGCGTTCGACCGAGACCTGAGCCGTTAGCCCATGCTGGCCGGTCACCTCCCGGGCCACGCGCGCTGCCGTCTCGGCCGCCGCGCGGTTGTCCGTGTATGCGGAAACGGGCGACTCGCTCGAATCGAGTCGGGCCCCCAGCCGGGCAATCAGCCCAGGGCCCGGCACCCCGGCCACGACCACCGCTCCGCCGGTGCGGTCTTGGATCTCGCGGGCTACGTCACGCTTGCAGCGCCACCGTCCAGACCGCCCGGCACCCGCCGCGTCGCCCAGGACAATCGCGACGCGCCACTTTTCGGCCACGGCCGCGATGCTACGCGCACTCCCGCGGCTTCGGAATGCAGCGCCGTGGCCGACCGTGCTCGGGGTTACCGGTGATAGCGCCGACGGCGGAACGTAAGCCAGAGCAGGACGCCTGCGACCAGCAGCAGCAGCAACGGGGAGAACAGGATATGGACCGCCACGCTGGCGATGATCAGGGCCACGATGGCGACGATGACGAGGGCGATAAGGACGAACATGGCAATCCGTTCCATTCAGGTTGTAGCGGTCGTGCCGATGTCTTAAGACTGCCGCCGCCGGTTACCAGCGTCGATCGGGATCAGCCCTGATTCGGCCCTGAGATGCATCCCCGAGGCATCAGGGTCAACCCTGAGATCCGGTGCGGCTGTCGGGTGGCAGCGGCTCGAGGCGCGGGGCGGCTCGCGCGGCCAGCGCCGCGGCGACCTCCGGCGGTACCGGCACGTTCGAGCCCTGGAAACCACGGAACGGGCGGAACGATCCGAGCTGCCCGTCCTCGAGCAGCTCCGACCTGAGCAGTGGCGGCCGGATCCGGTAATCGAACCGGATGTCGGTCCGCCACCGGAAGTGCGCCGGGTCGGTTGGCTGCACGTGATGCTCGTACGTCTCGGACACGATCATCGCGACGTAGTAGATGCCCGGGGCTTTCGGCCCCACGATCTGCAGCCAGACCCGGTCGCCGACCGCCATCCGGTCCCGGTAGCGGGGCGTGCCCCACCACCGCTCGCGGGAGGCGGCCACCGACGCGTCCAGGTCGTGGTGCCGCCGTGGGTTGCCCTGAAAGATCCAGTCAGCCATGACTTCCCAGGCTTTCATCCGGCGGCATGGAAGAGGCGGCCGATCAGGAAGCCGATGGCAGCGGCGCCGAGCCCGATCACAACCATCTGGAGACCCTTCTTCCGCCAATCGCCGACCAGGGTGAGGGCGGAGTAGGTGCCGACGCCGAAGAGCACGGCCGCGCTGAGGATGAATGCGGTGATCAGCGCCGTGGTGCGGGGCAGCCAGGCGAAGGGCAGCAGCGGGATGAGGTGGCCGATCAGGGTGGCCACGGTGATCAGCGTGGCGCTGCGCAGGATGTCCGCGGATTTCACCGGCTGCAGGTGCAGCTCCTCGTCCATCATGGTGGCCAGCCAGGCGTCCCGGTTGCCGGTGATGGTGTCTACCACCCGCTCCAGGAGTTCGCCGGAGAAGCCTTTTCCCGCGTAGATATCGCGGATCTCCTGCCGCTCAGCCTCCGGGGTGGCGTCAATCTCGGCTTCCTCGCGGGTCCGCTCGGCGGCGTAGTAGTCGCGCTCGGCCAGAGCGGAGGTATAGCCGACCGCACCCATGGAGATCGATTCGGTGAAGGCCGCTGCGAACCCGGTGGCCAGCAGGACCGTCTTCGAGCCCCCGCCGGCGATGACGCCGAGGATGATCCCGAGGATGTTGACCAGGCCGTCCTGCCCACCCAGGATCACGTCCCGCAGCCAGTTGGACTGGCGGTGCTCCTCCTGGTGCTGCAGCTGGGCCGTACTGGTGGCGGTTGGTCCGTGCGCGGCGTGGACGGCCCGGGCCAGCCGGGTCAGGACCGCGCGGCCGTCGGCGTTGTGAGCCATCCAGCACCTCCGTACCGGGCGGGCAGGAGCGTTACCGTGCGGGCACGAGCGTTACCGTGCGGGCACGAGCACGTTCAGGCAGGTGACGCAGCCTTCGAGCTTCTCGAATTCGCTGATGTCCACCACGACCGGGGTAAAGCCCAGGTCGTCCACGAGTTCTGCGGTGCGTGGAGCGGACGCGGCGATCAGCACCCGGTCCCCGCCCAGCGGGACGACATGGCAGCCGGCTTCTTCGTCCACTTCGCGGACCGCCGGGAACAGCTCGGCCGGCACCAGTTGCGGCAGCAGCAGGAACGTGCCGTCCGGCAGCGCGGTCACCGCGGACTTGAGGTGCAGCACGCTGCGCAGCGGGACAGCGATCACGGTGCGGCCCAGCGGCGCCAGCAGCGCGCGCAACTGGCGGATGCCCGCACTGTTGGTCCGCCCGCCCCGCCCCACGTACACGGTGTGGCCGGCCTGGAGCACATCGCCGCCGTCGAGAGTCCCTGGCTCCTGTATCTCTGCGGTGCGCAGGCCCAGCGACTGGACGGTCTCAGCCACGCCGGCCACCTCGGCCCGGCGGGCCGGCGCGCCGGGGCGGGTGAGCACCGCCAGGTCCTCGCAGACCACCACCGCGTCTTCGATGAAGACCGAGTCCGGGCAGTCCTCAGCGGCCGGTGCCTGCTGGATCTTCCAGCCACTGGCCGCCAGCGCATCCGTGTACGCCGTGTGCTGAGCCCGGGCCAGGGCCACATCCACCGGGGTCCGCTCAATGTGGGTGACGATGCCCTCGGCCAGCCTGCTGCCGGGTGCGCGGACCAAGACCGTGCCGTTCACCGATCGCTCCCTTACCTTGACCAGGCGGACGCACGGCAACCAGCTGCACGGCATCCGGCGCAGATACCGGATCTCATCCTGTCATCCGGTACCGCTCGCTGCTCGTGCGGTGGGCAGGTCACGGGCTGAGTAATGATGGCTATAACTGTCAGGTGGTATCTCTGCCGACTCTGGTGGTGGTCAGCGGCCCTGCAGGCGCTGGAAAGACCACGCTGGCGCATCGGCTCGCGGGGGCGGTGGGGTGCCCGGCGATCTGCCGGGATGAGATCAAGGAAGGCATGGCCCAGGCCAGTCCCGGATTCGTGCCGGCAGCAGCGGATGAGCTGACCATGCGGACGCTGCCGGTCTTCTTCGCTGTCGTGGAGTTGCTGTTGCGCGCAGGCGTCACGACGGTCGCTGAGGCTGCGTTCCAGGATCGCGTTTGGCGGCCTGGCTTGGAGCCGCTGCGCGGTCTTGCGCAGCTGCGGACCGTGCACTGTGTGGCCGGTGACGAACTGGCGTTCCAGCGGGTCCTGCGTCGCGGTCTGGACAATCCGGTACGCCGGGCCCATGCCGATCCCGAGGCCGCTCATGACCTGGCGGCCTTCGCACGGCAACGCAACGCCTTCGATCGCATCTCGGTCGAGGGACCCTGGATGGAGGTCGATACTTCCGATGGCTACCAGCCAAGGCTCGACGAGATCGTGCGATTCGTGAACGTTCCGGCCTGGCCGCGCCGAAGTGGCTGATCGATGCGTGGCACACTCATGCTGCCTCTGCCTGATCAACAGCAATCTCACTGGTTGTGCCAGGGCAGACAGTTGCGCAAAGGATGATGAATTTGGTGACCGATGACGTCCGCCGTTGCGCGCTGGTGAAGCGATGAGATGGCGGCAGGCCTTGACGGCCGCATCGACCCGGAGTAAATGAGAATGCAAGGGTGGTCATCCTGTCCTGCAGGCCGCCGCCGCCCATCCTCGAGCAGGAAGGAGATAATTAAGCGATCGGGCTCGCGGCTAAACGATCACGTCAATCCGTCAGACAGTTGCGTCAGCCAGAGGGTCACGCCACATGAAGTAATGGGTGGCCAAGACATCACCGCTGGTGGCAGATGAAACGAAGGTGGCCGGACCGCATGTGGCACAGGCGACTCTTGCCCGTGAAAGGACCTCCGCCTGCGCCAACCGGGCCATCGTCCTACAGCCCGGACGGGTGGGCAGCGGCAAGCGAGAAAATAAGTGACGATAACCTGCTATGGCGACAGTATGTTCTCTTTGTTGAATTGTACCGATACTATATCGATCTAGTGTGGAAGGTGAGCATCTGGTTTTACACTGCGACAGGTGTAAGCCTAGCCTACTTCTTCACTCATTATAACTCAGGGAATCGCGACTACCTGCCACTCCTATTGCTCTTCCTCGGCGCTATGGGCATCGGAGTATCACTTATTTTCGTTCGTGTCGTCCATTATGTGGCGCAGATGGAGAGATGGCTGGAGTATATTGCCGCCTCCCTGAGATTGCCAGGACGCCCACATGTTGAGTTCATACGCTGGTTCTGTCAATTCGTTAGTGGAACACTCCTTATAATCGCTGCTTCCTGCATCGGATTCTTTGCTTACCTCCTGGCTTAGCGGAAAGTGTCATTCAACGCACGCTAGTCGGCTTTGGCCGGTGTCTCCTGGGGGCTTGGACGGGCGTTGATGGGGCTGGTTAGCTGCGAGTGGTGAGGCTGGACAGCGGTACCGTGACGGGCTCAGCGTCCTGGACGACGATGGTCGCCTGGTTGCCGGTGAGGTCGGCCACGAAGGTGCAGAGGGTCGTGGTCCGGTCGGCACCGGTTGGCTCGGCGCGGACGCCGTCTGGTGGCGGGCTGGTCAGCACGCGCAGGAACCAGCCCGGCTCCGGTTCGTCTGCCGGGATGTCGAGGGCGGCCAGTACTTTCCCGCGGTGCAGGCTGGTGCCGTGCGGGCTGGCATCCGCGTCGGCGACGTAGCGGCCGTGGTTGGTGTGCCACCCCAGCGGGCCGTTCGCTCCGATCTCGCGCCACGCGTGCTGGCCGGCTGAGGACTCGACGGCGACGATACGTCCAGTCCGGTCGCCGATCATGTAGGCGAACCCGCCAGCCGAGGGATGCTCGCGCAGGTAGCTGACGGCCTGACCGGCCGAGCCGGCCGCCAGCTGCAGCCCGCGGGCGGCGAAGTGCCGTCCGGCGCCCGGGCCAGGTGAGCGTGCCTGGATGTGGTCGATGGCCCAGACCAGGCCGGAGCCGGTCACGGTGAACGTGGTGGCAGGCAGGAACCCGGGCTTGGCGAACGTAGCGACTGGCTGCTGGTCATCCAGCGCCAGCGTGAGCAGCGCGCACCGGCCAGCGAAGAAGTCCGGCTCATCTTCGTTATGTGCCAGGAAGGACCGTTGCCGCCGCCACGCCAGGTCGCTGCAGCCAGCCCGCTCACCGGCCGGATCTGGTCCGGTCACGCCGAGGTCGCCGCGGAAGTTCAGCAGCGCCAGGTCATCCAGCGGCACCCCGGCACCGGCCGCGAGCGCGGTCAGCTCAGCCCATGGCCCGGGGAAGCGCGACTGAGTCGCCCGGCGTACCGCGGCGAACCTGCGTTTGCCCGGCTCGCTGGCGACATGGCGGCGTAGCGCAGCCAGGCTCGGCAGTTCCTCAACAACCGCACGGATGTCCGTAGCCAGGTGCGCGCCGAGGCTGGCAAACGCCTCGGTGGGTGGCCCGCGCACGACCAGCCACGGCACCGTGCCGAGCCGTCGCTCCACCACCCGCACCGCCATACCACTCATCCTCGCCAGAGATCGCGGCTGACGGCAAACCTGCGGGCCAGGCCGTCACATCCGGCGCGGGCGGACCGGAAACACCCTTGCTGGGAGAGTTCTCGCAGCCTGACTGCGCGTCAGCTCCCGGGGCTGCCGGCGGGCCACACGATTTCGCCAATGCCGTCGGGTGGGTGGATCAGTACCACTGCCTTGGCCGCCAGAGCCTTCGCCGAGTCAGTCCGCCGAGCGGTGAGGTAGTGCCGAAGGGCATCCGTCGGCTCCGCGCCGGGTTCGGCGGGAAGCGAGCGACCGAGAAGATCTACGCGCCTGCCCGAGTAACGCGGCGGATCGTCAGGGTATCTGTCGAACTTCGATGGGCCGAAGTCCCGCGTTCCACGCCAACGGCCGGGAAGGGCAGTCGTCATACTGTGCGTAGAAGGACCAGACGTCGAAATCCTTGACGCCGTTCCTTCCGTTCACGTAATGCAGGGCAGCGCCTGGCAAAGAGCCCGGCCCAGGATGCGGCCGGCGTACCGGCCGGAGCCTTGCGGATTCCGCCTGAACAACTCTGGCTCGGCGTCGGCGGCCAGCGCAGCGAGCCGGAGCAGGTCCGCTGTTTCGATCCGTGCGAGCGACCGATCCGGATCCCTGGGCACACCGTCATACTGTCACGACGGGTGCCGATCCACCCGATGCCACAGCGCTCGCCGGGTGCGTGTTCGGTCGCTGTTGCGCCCGGGCCGCAGAGGTGAGGCCGTGCAGGGAGCGGGCGCGGCAAGCGCCCCACTCCCCGTGACGGGTGGCGGGGCGCTTGCGTGTGGACGCGGCGGCTGGCTGATCCGGCCGGGCAGGCTCGGCCCGCCTGGCCCGCGGGGCGGTGACAGTGTCATCGCTGCAGCCCCGCGCGCAGCCGCAGGGCCTTGCGGACGGCCTGGCGCAGCCGCCGTTCGGCCCGTTCGGCCCGGCGCGGCGCCTTGGCCAGCGCGGCGAGGTGCCGCGACTGGCGGTACCGCTCGGCCTGCGCCAGCAGCTCGGCCTGCCGCTGCTTGGCCAGGTATGGGTGCTGGTACACGTGACTCACCTCCTTTCAGGGGGGTGAAGAATTAACCGGATGGCGCGTGCCCTGTGGGCACGCCGGTGGACGGAAGACCCCGCGCCCGGCCCAGCAGACCCGATGCTCGTCGTGGGCGTCCGGAGGGTCAGGCACAAGTCACGCGTGGATCATCACGACTGCGGCGCAGCCGCAAAAGGCTGATTACCTGGCTGCTGGCATAGCGCCGATGGCCACACTGAGGCCCGTGCGCGGTGCGTGCCGCCCGTGCGGATCACGCAAAGCGGCCGGCTGAAACCGGACTGCTGCACACGCCATGACGACACCTCCTCACCGCTGACAGGTACGGCCTGCTATCTTGACGGAGCCCGCTCACGGCCACCTGATACATACGGCGCTGTCAAGCCAGCAGCCTCGCAGCCAAGCGCCCGGGCAATCCCGACCGCCGCGGATGGCCCGCCTTCCCCACAGCACGTGCATCCGGATCCGTACGGATCCCGGTCTGTTGCGGTACTTTCCTGCTGTACTCACCACCCTGGTCCGGGACGGCCCAGATAGGGGCTGTCAAGTAAACGGCTCTGTCGCACTTTCGGTGGTGACGGATCGTATTCTCACCCGAGGAGGATCCGGTGGCGGAGGAGCTGGAATCCTGCGCGGCCGTACATCTGCCTTTTGATCATCTTGGTCTTGGTGTTGACGCCTTCGGTGCGCCCGTTGTGGTGCGGCATCGTGACCGCGGCCGTGGCGGCCTGGATGTCCAGGTCCAGGCCGCGGCTGAAAGAGTGCACGTGAGGCAGGTCCGCATCGCGTGCGCCGGCGATCCACTGCCTGAGCCTGGCGTCGTTGCCCGGGCGGGGAGCCAGCAGGGCGGCGAAGGAGCGGATCAGCCCGGCCAGGGCGGTCATCTCCGGGCATGCGCCTTCGAGGCCGGCGAGCGTCTCTTGCTGGCCGGGGGTGAGGCGGTCCGGCCTGGTGAGCAGGGTGCGGGCTGCCCGGCGGGGTGACAGGTGCGGGCGGTCGCTGTCCAGGCGGCCCTGGTTGATGTAGCGGACAAGGAGGTTGGAGCTGCCCTGGTAGCCGCGCTCGCGGATCTCGCGCAGCAGTTGCTGGACCGGGACGCCGGGCTCTTCGGCCCGGCGCTTGCGGAGGTAGCCGCGGTGGGGGTTGACGAGGGTGGGCCGGTACTTCGGGGCGCGCTGCAGCCGCTCCGGCTCGCTGGCCCGGTCGTAGCGCTTGACGGTGTTGAGCGAGAGGTTCAGGTGGCGGGCGCACTCGAGCAGGCCCACGTTCCGGGCACGCAGCTCATGGACCTGCTGCCAGCGCTCCAAAGTGGTGGCGGCCCGCCTGCCTTCCTGCAGGGGCATGCCCTTCGCCCAGCAGGCGGAGTGCGCCGCGACCTCCTTCCGGACGGCCTCGCCGAGGCCGTGCCACAAGTGCCAGCGATCGCCGACCTGGACCGCCGAGGGCAGTGCCTGGCGGACGGCCTCGCCGTAAGCCCCCGACCCGTCACGGCACACGACCTCGACGCCGGGATGGTCTTTCAGCCACTTCTCAGTGACGTCGGCGGTGCGGCCGGGGATGACGTCGGCGCGGCGGCCGGTCTCGGCGTCGATGAGCACGGTCGCGTAGACGCTGCCGCGGCGCAGCGCGAAGTCGTCGATCCCCAGCACCCGCGGCACCGTCATCCCGGGCAGGGGGATCTTGAGGAGGACCCGCAGCGCGGTATGCCCGGCAGACCATGATGCCCAGTGCCGGCAGCAGCCGCGCCGACGCCCTGCCCGCTAACTCGCGCGCCACTGCGCTGACCTGGGCCGTCAGCCGTGAGATGCGCCGCTGGTAACGGTCCAGGACGCCCGGGACCTGCTCGCGGAAGGTCTGCACCCTGCACTCCAGCGCCGGGCAGCGCATACGGCGGACCCGCACCCGGACCAGGACGCGGCGGCCATCAACGGGAACGTCCGCCGCTGTCCGCTCGCGGTATTCATGCACGCGGGCCGTTTCGGTGCCGCACCCCGGGCAGGCCACGGCCACGTCCCGGGTCCTCGCCCGCACGCAGATCATCTCGCCCGCGTCCTCGACATCCTCGATGACCAGGGCAGACAACCCAGAGAACACAGTCCTCACAAGCTCAGTCACGTCAATCATGACCGATCGTGACACATCAGCACAACCTGCCACCACCGAAAGTGCGACAGAGCCAAGTAAACGGTGTAACTTCTGTCTCTGTTGTTACTTCCGTCCCGCGCTGAGGCGGCCGTCGAAGGTGATGTCGAAGGCGTTGAGAGCGGCCTTCCACCGGTTGGTCCACCGCTTGCGGCCCTTCCCGGTCGGGTCGAGGCTCATGATCGCCAGGTACAGGCACTTGAGGGCGGCGTGCTCCGTAGGGAAATGCCCGCGGGCATTCACCGCTCTGCGCAGCCGGGCATTGATTGACTCGATGGCGTTGGTCGTGCAGATGACGGTCCTTATTTCCCGGTCGAAGGCCAGGAACGGCACGAATTCCGCCCACGCGTTCTCCCACAGCCGTATGATGGCCGGGTAGCGTTTCTCCCACTTCCCGGAGAACTCGGCGAACCGGTCGAGCGCCTCAGCTTCCGAGGCGGCGGTGTAGACCGGCTTAAGGTCTTTCGCGATGACGCCCCAGTCTTTCTTCGAGGCGTACTTGAAGGAATTCCGCAGGAGATGAACAATGCAGGTTTGCACTATTGTCTTCTCCCAGACCGCGCTCACCGCATCGGGCAGGCCTTTCAGGCCGTCGCAGACCAGCATGCACACGTCCCGCACGCCGCGGTTCTTGATTTCAGACAAGACCCGCAGCCAGAACTTGGCCCCCTCGCCGTCGCCGTGCTCGCCGGCCCACAGTCCCAGCACGTCACGCTCCCCGTCCACGGTGACGCCCAGGGCCAGGTAGATGGGCCGGTTGGCGACCTGGCCCTCGCGGATCTTCACATTAATGGCGTCAATGAACAGCACCGCATACACGGCGTCGAGAGGCCGATTCTGCCATTCCGCTATGCCTTCCATGACCCGGTCGGTGATCGCGCTGATCGTCTGCTTTGAGACCTCCGCGCCGTACACCTCGGCCAGGTGCGCGCAGATCTCCCCATGCGTCAGCCCTTTCGCGGACAGGGAAATCACCATCTCATCGACCCCGGTCAGCCGCCGCTGCCTCTTGGCGACGATTTTCGGCTCGAAACTGGACTCCCGGTCCCGCGGCACGGTTATCTCAACCGGCCCCGTATCGGTGAGCACGGTCTTGGCCCGGTGGCCATTGCGGGAATTGCCGCCATCACGGCCCGCCGGGTCATGCTTGCCGTAGCCGAGATGGTCATCCAGCTCGCCTTCCAGAGCGCCCTCTAGGACCATCTTGGTCAGCTTGCCAAGCAGGCCGCCCTCGCCGGACAGCTTCACCCCGCCGCTGCGGGCCCGCTCGGTCAGCTCCCGCAGCAGCTGCTCATCGGCGGCCGACAGCTCCGGGCCGTCCTGGTCATGGCTGGTCGTCACGTCAGTCACTTGGTGTCTCCTCCGTCTCGGGGGTTACACCGTTGAAATGGCTCTGTCGCACTTTCGGTGGTGACGGATCGTATTCTCACCCGAGGAGGATCCGGTGGCGGAGGAGCTGGAATCCTGCGCGGCCGTACATCTGCCTTTTGATCATCTTGGTCTTGGTGTTGACGCCTTCGGTGCGCCCGTTGTGGTGCGGCATCGTGACCGCGGCCGTGGCGGCCTGGATGTCCAGGTCCAGGCCGCGGCTGAAAGAGTGCACGTGAGGCAGGTCCGCATCGCGTGCGCCGGCGATCCACTGCCTGAGCCTGGCGTCGTTGCCCGGGCGGGGAGCCAGCAGGGCGGCGAAGGAGCGGATCAGCCCGGCCAGGGCGGTCATCTCCGGGCATGCGCCTTCGAGGCCGGCGAGCGTCTCTTGCTGGCCGGGGGTGAGGCGGTCCGGCCTGGTGAGCAGGGTGCGGGCTGCCCGGCGGGGTGACAGGTGCGGGCGGTCGCTGTCCAGGCGGCCCTGGTTGATGTAGCGGACAAGGAGGTTGGAGCTGCCCTGGTAGCCGCGCTCGCGGATCTCGCGCAGCAGTTGCTGGACCGGGACGCCGGGCTCTTCGGCCCGGCGCTTGCGGAGGTAGCCGCGGTGGGGGTTGACGAGGGTGGGCCGGTACTTCGGGGCGCGCTGCAGCCGCTCCGGCTCGCTGGCCCGGTCGTAGCGCTTGACGGTGTTGAGCGAGAGGTTCAGGCGGCGGGCGCACTCGAGCAGGCCCACGTTCCGGGCACGCAGCTCATGGACCTGCTGCCAGCGCTCCAAAGTGGTGGCGGCCCGCCTGCCTTCCTGCAGGGGCATGCCCTTCGCCCAGCAGGCGGAGTGCGCCGCGACCTCCTTCCGGACGGCCTCGCCGAGGCCGTGCCACAAGTGCCAGCGATCGCCGACCTGGACCGCCGAGGGCAGTGCCTGGCGGACGGCCTCGCCGTAAGCCCCCGACCCGTCACGGCACACGACCTCGACGCCGGGATGGTCTTTCAGCCACTTCTCAGTGACGTCGGCGGTGCGGCCGGGGATGACGTCGGCGCGGCGGCCGGTCTCGGCGTCGATGAGCACGGTCGCGTAGACGCTGCCGCGGCGCAGCGCGAAGTCGTCGATCCCCAGCACCCGCGGCACCGTCATCCCGGGCAGGGGGATCTTGAGGAGGACCCGCAGCGCGGTATGCCGGCAGACCATGATGCCCAGTGCCGGCAGCAGCCGCGCCGACGCCCTGCCCGCTAACTCGCGCGCCACTGCGCTGACCTGGGCCGTCAGCCGTGAGATGCGCCGCTGGTAACGGTCCAGGACGCCCGGGACCTGCTCGCGGAAGGTCTGCACCCTGCACTCCAGCGCCGGGCAGCGCATACGGCGGACCCGCACCCGGACCAGGACGCGGCGGCCATCAACGGGAACGTCCGCCGCTGTCCGCTCGCGGTATTCATGCACGCGGGCCGTTTCGGTGCCGCACCCCGGGCAGGCCACGGCCACGTCCCGGGTCCTCGCCCGCACGCAGATCATCTCGCCCGCGTCCTCGACATCCTCGATGACCAGGGCAGACAACCCAGAGAACACAGTCCTCACAAGCTCAGTCACGTCAATCATGACCGATCGTGACACATCAGCACAACCTGCCACCACCGAAAGTGCGACAGAGCCGTTGAAATTACAGTCCCCCCAGATACGGTGCGATAGTCCGCTGTGTTCCCCCGAGGAGCACGAGCGGACCCACTTTAGACCGACATGCTGAGATCGGCTGCAGCCGACGGAACAGGTGGTCCGCGCGGGGGCCCGGTGATCTGGCCTGGGTGGCTGGGAGTCAGCCCAAGGCCATTTGTTCGGCGGAGCTGGATTGTTTGGGGTCGGGCAGGCGCATCATGCGGAACGAGATGCCTAGCCCGGCCAGGCCCGCGAGGATGGGGATGAGCAGCGCTATCTGAAGGGCGAGATGCCGTGCCTGGGTGTTGATCTTGATGATCTCGTCCTGGGTTTTCTGCGGCTGGCCAGCGAGCTGCCTTTCGAGTTGGGTGTTGCTCACCACTTGGGTGTCGTGTTCCAAGGCTGTGGCGACCGTCTGCTGTTCGGCCCCGGACAGCACGGTGCTCGACTGGGCCATGTTGGTGAAGGAGAGGGACAGGACCGCCAGCAGGATGGCGCCGGCGAACGCCAGCCCGAATGACAGCCCGAACGACCCTCCCGCCGAGTTCACCCCGGCAGCCTCGCTGACACGCTCCTCCGAGATCGGGGCCAGCGTGTAGTTGTTGAGCTGAGAGACCAGCAAGCCCAGCCCCGACCCGGCGATCAGCAACGGCACCACCAGATACCAGCCCGACGTCGCCCGGGGCACGATCGGCTCCAGAGCGACCATGCCGATCGTGAATAGCGCGAAGCCTGCCCGGATGAAGCTCGCCGGGCGCCGCTTCCCACCTTTTTTCCCGGCCAGCAGGGCCACCGCGAACATGCTCAGTGACAGCGGGGCGATGGACAGGCCCGCTCCCATCGCGCTGTACTCGAGCACGATCTGCAGGTAGATCGGCAGCGCGATCATCGTGCCGCCCAGCCCGATCTGCTGAAGCAACTGCCCGGAGACCCCGAACCGGAACAGCCTGGCCTTGAACAGGTCCGGGTCCAGCAGCGTCGCCTTGCCCGCACGCTTACGCCGCACCAGCCACCACGCCAGCAGCCCGAGCGAGACCGCCCCGAGCGCCAGCAGCAGGCCCACCGCCTCGCCGCCCTCCTGCCAGACCAGGATGCCCAGCACGATGCCGCCCATGCCGAGGACAGACAGGATGGCACCCACGATGTCCACCTGCCGGGATCCGGTGTAGGGCACGTCGTGGACCAGCCTGATGCCCGACAGCACGACCACGATGATGACGTCCTCGAGCAAAAACGCGATCCGCCATGACAGGTAGGTCGTGATGAACCCGCCCAGCAGTGGGCCGACGGCGGCGGCGATCGCGGCCGCGGCCCCGACGAGCGCGTACGCCTGCCGTTGCGCGCCGCCCTCGAAGTTGCCGTGGATCAGTGACTGCATTGATGGCAGCAGCAGCGATGCGCCGAGCCCGCCCACGATCGCCCAGAACACGATGACCACGATCAGACCCTGCGCCAAAGCCATCGCCAGCGCGCCGATCGCATAGCCGAGCAGGCCCAGCACGTACGCGCGCTTGCGCCCGATCAGGTCGCCCACCTTGCTGCCGATCAGGATGAACGCCGCCGACACCAGCGCCTCAAGCGCGATCGCGGACTGGACACCGCTGACGGTCGTGTGCAGATCATGCACGACCGACGCGATAGACACGTTCATCACCGACGTGTCAACCACCAGGACGAACATCGCCATCGCCAGCAAGATGGCCAGCCTGCGCTCCCCTTTGGCCAGCGGAGGAGTTCTGGTACCGGACTGGGCAGTCATAAAAGGTTCACTACTCCGACATTCATGCGCGTTCGGCAGGAGGCCAGCGGCGTGCCGGTTGCTGCTCCGCGTCCCCCCTTGACGCGGCTGTCTCAGTTTCACTGGCCGTCACCCACATCCGCGGGGCTCGCGAACCGGGAACCTGCTGATGGCTCAGCTTGAGGTGCCTGTCATAGGCTGCGACGCCCGCCGCCAGAGGGTACGGTCCGCGGATCCGCTGCAGCCTGGGTGAAATGTCACGATAGTCCAGGTCGGGATGATCACCGCAGTCGGAGCAGATGAGCTCGAACACGTCGGTGTAGCCGCCTTCGGGCCGGGCCTCCACGATGCGGACCGGCTGGCGCCGCAGGACGACAGTCCACCCCAGTGCGGGCTGATCACAGGTCCGCATGACTATCTCCCGTCGTGGCCAGCTGCGCCGTGACGGCGTGGTCGATGTTGCCGTGGATGTTCTCCGCGCCGATATCGTCGAGGACACCGTCGCATGCGAGCAGATCGTGGACGGCTGGCTTTACCCGGGCCAGCCGGAGCGTGATCCCGGCTTGCCTGGCCAGGCCGAGGACTTCGTGCAGCTTCGCCGACCCTTGCGAATCGATGAAGTCGATCCCCTCGCAATCGAGCACTATCCCGGTGATCCCGGAGGTGGACAGCGCCACCTCCCGGACCCGGTCCTCCAGAGCGTCGGAGGTGGCGAAGAACAAGCCGCCATCCAGCCGGAGAATCACCACCCCGGGGTACTGCTCATCGCCGGGGTGCTCGTCCAGGTCCCGGAAGACGTGGGTTCCTGGCTCACGGCCCATCAGGGGCATACGAGGGCGCGTGGCCACCGAGATGAGCCAGATCAGCGAGAACCCGATCCCGATTACTACCCCGGCCAGCACGCCGACCAGCAGCGTCGCGATGATCGCCGCGACCGCGATCCAGAAGTCGAACCGCGCCACCCTGGCCAGGCGGCGCATCTCGGGCACATCCATCATCCCCATGACCACGGCCTCGATGATCAGGGCAGCGAGCACCGGCTTGGGCAACACCGAAAAGACCGGCGCCAGGACCAGCAAGGTGAGCAGCACGATGACCCCAGAGGTGAGCGACGCCAGGCCAGTGCGCGCACCGGAGTGATCGTTCAGCGAACTCGCGGACAGGCTGGTGGAGACCGGCATGCCCTGCAGCAGGCCGGCGCCGACGTTGGCCATCCCCTGCGCAGCCGATTCCTGGTTGATGTCGATGCGGTAGTGGTGCCGGGCGGCGAACGTCCTCGCGTCACCCGCGGTCTGGGAGAACCCGATCAGGACCAGCGCCACCGCCGCGGTGGCAATCGTGCCCGCGTGCTCGCCGATCAGGTGCAGGGGAGGTACTCGCACTGACGGCAGGCCCCTCGGCACCTCGCCGACCAGCGCCACGCCATGAGCTCCGAGATCGAAGAGCCACGACACCAGCAGACCGCCGACGACCAGGACGAGGGCTCCAGGGATGCGCGGTGCGATCACCCGGACCCCGAACACCACCACCAGCGCGACCGCACCGACCAGCACAGTGAGCCCGTGCGCATCGCCCAGCGTCCCGATCCAGGACCCCAGCTCCCGGACCGGATTTGAGCCGGTGGCCTTCGTCCCCGTCAGCTTGGGCAGCTCCCCGATCACCACGTCGATCGCCGCACCGAACAAGAACCCAGTGACCACCGCACGGGACAGGAACTGCGCGATCCAGCCCATCTTCAGCACGGCCAGCAGGAGGAACAGCAGGCCAGAGACCAGGGTGATCATGGCCACGAACGCCGCCACGTTCTGCGTCCCGGTGACCCCGGCCACCGCCACCGCGCTCGCGGCCA
This sequence comes from uncultured Actinomycetes bacterium, assembly GCA_963814645.1. Classification (GTDB taxonomy): domain Bacteria; phylum Actinomycetota; class Actinomycetes; order Streptosporangiales; family Streptosporangiaceae; genus RYN-230. Next base: position 1,286,215 of record CAWFDX010000004.1, read on the forward strand.
CAGCCGCCAGCCCTGAACTTGGCCCGGTCGAGATCTGCCGGCTCGTCCCGAAGATCGCATAGATGATCGCACCCGCAGCCGCTGCATACAGCCCGTTCTGCAGCGGGATCCCGGCGATCCCCGCATAGCCGAGATTCTTCGGGACGATCAGCGCCGCGACGGCCACCCCCGCGATGAGATCACCGCGGAGCCAGCTGCGCTGATAGCCGCGGATCCATCCCGCCATGGGCACAAAGCGCCACCAACCCGGCTCCGGCGCTGACTGTCGGGTCGCTGTCATCGGTTCACGCGGTGGGAGCCTTGAACCTGGGCACGCTTTCTGCCCGGGAACCGGCCGTCATGTGGGCTGATGCCGACAGCGCCGAGGTGCCCGGCTCGACTAGGTCCCGGGCCAGCAGGTCGGCCTCATCGGCGGCCGCGGCCACGGTCTCATCCGGGTATCCCATGGCAACCAGATCAGCCATGGCCTTCCCCCTTTATGCCGCGTCGTGGTGCCTTCCTTGCCGCGGCACCCGCCTTATCCTCGTGCTGCCAATGGCGCGCAACACCTGCTGATACTGATGCAGGCCCACTGGTAACACATCACCCTTCCGCGGGTGACGTTGACTGGGACTGACTTGGGCTGGCTGTGATCAATACCTACCGCTCCGCGACGATCTGGTGACAGCCTGCAAGCGCAGCCGAAATTCGGCGTGCAGATCGCCCAGTTCGATGCTGGACTTGCGCTGCCGGGTCTGCTGCCACATCACGCATTGAGACTCCTCTGTCATGATCAGCGTCACCATGTACCCAGCTTCGTCCTGCTGCTGGAGCTGGGATAACGTCAAGATCGGCGAACCAGTGCCGGTCCAGATGTGGACAGTGGGGGCCCGTCCACCGGACTTAGAGGAGCGAGACGATGGACGGTGACGCCCAGACCAGGGCCAGGATCATGGAGCACTGGCGGGCCTCCGAGCAGGGGGACAGCGCGACCGAACCCGCCATCTACGCGGACGAAGCGATCTTGGATTACCCGCAATCCGGGGAACGCTTCCGCAGTCGCGCCACCATCGCGGCGCAGCGCGGTGGCCATCCGGCGGACCGGCACTTTACCGTGCACCGGATCAGCGGTACCGGGGACCTATGGGTGAGCGAGGTCGTGATCACCTACGACGGGGCGCCCTCCTACTCGGTGAGCATCATGGAGTTTTCCGGCGGCTTCGTCGCTCATGAGACCCAGTACTTCGCCGACCCCTTCGAGCCAGCCAAGTGGCGGGCAGAACTGGCCGAGCGGATGCCGGGCCGTTCGGCCTGATCCCGGCCGGAATCCGGGTCAGCTGCCCGGCTGGCGTAGCCTGCGCTCAGGGAGAGCGGGAGGGGCTTCTGTGCAGCTGACGATTATCGGGGCCGGCGCCATCGGTGGCACGATCGGCGCCCATCTGATCCGGGACGGGCACGACATCCTGTTCTGCGACGCCGACGCCGCTCATGTCGAGGCCATCAACCAGGACGGCCTCACCATCTGCGGCCCGGTCGAGAACTTCACGGTGCAGGCCAGGGCCGTGCTGCCGGACGACCTCCCGTCGAAACTCACGCGGGTGGCGATCGCCGTGAAGAGCCACCACACCACGGCCGCGGCCGAGCTGCTACGAGGGCGGCTCGATCCCGATGGGTACGTCGTCAGCTTCCAGAACGGGCTGAACGTGGACGCACTGGCCGCAGTAGTGGGCCCCAGCCGGGTCATTGCCAGCTTCGTCAACTTCGGCGCGGACGTGCTGGAGCCGGGGCGGATCATGCAGGGCAACGTCGGCACGTTCCGGGTCGGCGAACCTGGTGGCGGCATCAGTGAGCGAGTGCTGGAAGTGGCCGACGCCCTGCCCTATGCCAAGGCCACCGACAACATCATGGGCTTCCTCTGGGGCAAAGAGGCCTATGGGGCCATGCTGTGGGCCGGGGCGGTGTCGGATCTGTCCATTGCCGACTCGCTGGACGACCCGAAGTGGCGGCCGCTGATGCTCGCGGTCGCGCGGGAGGTGCTGGACCAGGCGCCGGCCCGGCCCGAGGGCTTCGACGGCTTCGAGCCCGACGATCTTGAGGGGTCGCTGGACCGGCTGGTCACGTTCAACCGGCAGAGCGCGAAGTCGCACAGCGGCATCTACCGCGACCTGATGGTCCGCAAGCGCAAGACCGAGGTCGATGGCCAGCTGGGCGACCTGACCGGGCCGCTGACCTTCCAGACCGCGGAGCTGATCCGGGCGATCGAGCGCGGCGAGCGGACCTGTGAAGTCGCCAACCTCGAACTGCTGGCCAGCTACGAGGCAGCGATCCGCCTCGGACACGAGCTGAACGCGGTGGTCAGCCTGCTCCCCGCCCCGGCCCGCCGCCCGGTCGGCGAGCTGCACGGCGTCCCCATCGCGGTGAAAGACCTGATCGACATCGCCGGAAACCCACGCGGCAACGGCAACCCGCACGACATGAGCGGGTCGGCCGCGGCCACCGACGCCCCAGTGATCACCGCCCTGCGCGAAGCCGGTGCGGACGTGTTCGCGACAACGTCCCTGCTGGAGTACGCCGCCGGGGCGACCCACCCGGATGTCCCCGAAGCCCGCAACCCTGTTGACCCGCAACGGACCGCGGGCGGGTCCAGCGGCGGCTCGGCCGCCCTGGTCGGGGCGGGCGCATGCCCGGTGGCCCTCGGCACCGACACCGGGGGCTCGATCCGCATCCCCGCGCACTACTGCGGGATCGTCGGCTTCAAGCCGTCCTTCGGGGCCATCGACGTGACCGGCGTCCAGCCGCTGGCGCCATCGCTCGATCATGTCGGCATCCTCGGCGCCGACGTCGCGATCACCGAAAAGGTCTTCACCGCCCTCACCGGCCAGACGCCGGCCGGCCCTCCGGCCACGCTGCGGCTAGCCGTCGTGCCGTCGCAGTTGCAGCACCCGGAACTCCAGCCCGCCGTCGCCGCCGCCCTCCAGCAGGCGATCGACCGGCTGGCCCAGGCGCACGCCGTAACCGAGGTGGACGGATCCGCCCTGACCGAGATGGCCGAGACGTTCGACCACATCTTTCTGTGGGAGGTCTGGCAGGTGCACCGCAGCCAGGTCGAGCGCCACCCGGAGCGGTACGGGCCGGAGACGCTCCGGCTGCTCCGCACGGCCGCCACCATCGACCGCGCCAGCTACCAGGCCGCCTGCCGCCGCCGCGATGAGCTGCTGCCCGCCACGGCGGAGGTGTACCGCGGCGCGGACGTGCTGCTCACCCCGGCCGCCCCGGTCACCGCGCCGGCCACCACCCCGCCGGTGGACACGCCCGCGGGGGCACGCGAGGGACTGTTCACCACCGTCTTCAACCTCACCGGCGCGCCGGCGCTGGTGCTCCCGTGCGGCTCGCATTCCCGCGGGCTCCCGGTCGGGCTGCAGCTCTCCGCGCCGCTGCACGCCGATCTCCCACTGCTCGCCGCGGCAACCCTTATCGAGAACGCCATTGCCTTCGACTCCCGCCGCCCAGCAGCCCAGTCCGGCGCGGGCTAGCCGATCCAGACCGATTGCAGCGCCCGGTAGATGTTCCCGCCGAGGACGGCCCGGATCGCGTCGTCGTCCAACCCGTGCTGGACCAGCCAGCCGCAGATGTTGGCGAAGTTCTCGGTCGGGTTCTCCAGCCCGTCAACGTAGGCGACGCGCTCGAAATCCGGCCCGCTGGTGGCGCGGCCCAGCCCGAGCAGGTCGGCAAAGACCCGGTGCAGCTGCACGTGATCGCCGTACAGCGTGTCCGGCCCGAACGCCACATGCTCGATGCCGACCAGGTCGGCGCAGTAGCTGAAGTGGTCCATGACCGACTCGATCGTGTGCCGGGGATGCGCGGCCGACAGCGTCGTGTGCGGGGCGGCCGACATCCCGATCACACCGCCGGTCCCGGCCACCGCGCGCAGCACAGAGTCGGGCTTCATCCGTGAGGTACCCCAGACCGCCCGCGCGCCGGCGTGCGTGATGAACACCGGCCGGTCGCTCTGCCGGCACACGTCGAGCGCGGTGCGGTCGGACGAGTGGGAGACGTCGATGGCCAGGCCGAGCTGGTTCATCCGGGTCACCGCCCGGTGGCCGAACGCGGTGAGCCCGCCATCGGTCTCCTCGGCCAGCCCGCTGCCCAGCGAGTTGGCGTCGGAGTAGGCGATCCCGATCTGCCGCAGGCCGAGGCCGTAGAGCACGTCGAGGCGGTCGATCTCGTTCTCGATCGGCGTGGCCGCCTCCAGTCCGAAGACCAGGCCGACCTGCCCGGAGCGGTAGGCCTCGTCGATGTCCGCCACGGTGCGAATCGTCAGCACACCGCTGGCGTGGGCCAGGTCGGCCTGGCGCATCCCGAGATCGGTGATGATGTCTTCCCACCGCCACGGCGCGCTTCCCGGTGACGCAGGCGGTACCGTCCATCATGTTGTCGAACACGACGGTCATGCCCGACGCGGCCAGGCCGGCGTAGGCGGCATGCTGCCGGCCGGTGCGGTAGTAGTCGGGAGTCTCCTCCATCCGCACCGGGAACCGGGACGGATGGTCGTGCAGGCTGATCACCAGGCTGTCCCGCAGCAGCGGCCTGGCCCGCTCCTCCTGCTCCGTGGTCAGCCCGGCCGCGTACGGCGGCACCCGGCCGAACTCGGGCACCAGCTCGAAGCTGCGGAAGTCCTCGCCCGCGGTGAGGTAGGAGTAGGCGGTGTAGCCGCGGTCAGCCATGCTGCCTCCCGTCCCCGCCCGAGGTCCCCGTGCCCCCGGCGGTGGCCAGGCGGTGCGGGCCGTCGGCCAGCAGCCGCCAGAGTTGCTCCCAGGCCCGCATTCCCTCGCGCAGCCGGCGGATGCGCAGGAACTCATTGGGCGCGTGCAGTTTCTCGTCCGCGGTCGAGAACGAGAAGAACAGCGTCTTGGCCCCGAGTACATCCTCGAACAACGCGGTAGCGGGCAGCGTGCCGCCGATCCCGGCCAGCAGCACCTGCTGGCCGGGATAGACCTCCTCGAGCGCGGCGGTGGCCGCCCGGATGGCCGGGTGATCGGCGGCGATGGTGTAGGCCGGCACCCGGGCCTCGTCCGGGCGCACCGTGACCCGCACGCCGGTGGCCCGCTGCGCGGCAACGTGCGCCACGATCGCCTCGATCACGGCGTCCGGGTCCTGGCCGGGCACCAGGCGGCAGGACACGTTGGCCACCCCGACATGCGGGATGACCGTGTACTTCCCGCCGCCCTGGACGCCGTTGATCTCCAGTGTCGGCCGCTCCCAGAGCCGCTCCAGGGTGCTGAAACCAGGCTCACCATGAGCCTCGGCCAGGCCGAGCTCGGCCAGGTACTGGCGTTCATCAAAAGAGACCCTGGCGATCTCCCGCCGCCGCTCCGCGCTGAGCTCGGGGATGCCGTCGTAGAAACCCGGCACGGCGACGGTGCCATCCGGGCGGTGCAGGCTGGCCAGTATCTCGCTGAGCGTGTGCAGCGGGTTGGCCACGGTCCCGCCGTACCGCCCAGAGTGCAGATCCGCGCTCGCGCCTTCGACGATGATGTCCAGCAAGGCGAGCCCTTTGGAGGCCAGCGCGAGCGACGGCTCGGTCGGCCGCCACATCGCGCCATCCGCGGAGATGACCAGGTCCGCCGCTAGTTCTGCGGCGTGCTCGCGGAGGAACGCGGGCAGGTGCGGGCTGCCGATCTCCTCCTCGCCCTCGAACAGGAACTTGACGTTGAGCGGCAGGCCGCCCTCCTGGGCCAGGAACGCCTGGGCCGTCTTCGCGGCGATGTACACCGGTCCCTTGTCGTCCGTGACGCCCCGGCCGCGGGCCACGTCGCCGTCCACGGTGAGCTCGAACGGGGGAGTGCGCCACTCCGCCGCCGCGCCGGTGGGCTGCACGTCGTAGTGCCCGTAGACGAGGACGGTGGGTGCCCCGGCGGCGTGCAGCCACTCGCCCCGGACCACTGGATGGCCGTCCGACTCGACCACCCGGCCGCCCGCGAACCCGAGCTGCCCGGCCAGCCAGCGCGCCGCCGCGTGCATCGTGTCCGGGCTCGCGTCCCGGCTGACGCTGGGCACGGCCACGAACCCGGCGAGCTCCCGCAGATAGCCCGTGTCATCGGGGTCAAAGGAAAGCATGGCCGCCGTCGATCGAGATCGTCTGCCCAGTCACCCAGGAGGACCGCGGCGAGGCGAAGAACTGCACGCCGTTGGCGATGTCCGCGGGCTCGCCCAGCCGCCGCATCGCGATGCCCTGCACCAGCTCGGCCTGGCCCGCCTCGCCGTAACTGGCCCACTGCCGCTCGGTGGTCGGGTTGGACAGGATGAAGCCGGGGGCGATGCAGTTGACCGTGATGCCAAACGGCCCGAGCTCGTGGGCCATCTGCCGGGTGAACCCGATCTGGCCCGCTTTGGCGCTGGCATACGCCTGGATCCCGGTCAGGCTGACGGTGCGCCCAGCCCCCGAGGAGATGTTGACGATCCGGCCCCAGCGGCGCTCCTTCATGCCCGGCACCACCGCGCGGGTGCACAGGAAAGTGCTGGTCAGGTTGGCGTCAACCACCGCCCGCCAGTCCTCGTCGGTGACCTCCTCAACCGGGTGGCCAACCTGCCCGACGACACCGCCCGCGCAGTTGACCAGGATGTCCACGCCGCCGAGCCCGGCGAAGAAGCGGCGGACCTCAGCGGCATTGCTGAGGTCCGCCTGGTCCTTGTCCACCCCGTGCACGGTGGCGCCGTCGCCGCGCAGCGCCTCGGCGATGCCCGCGCCGATACCGTGCGCCGTGCCCGTCACCACCGCGGTCTTCCCGGCCAGCGCGGCCGTCACCTGACCCAGCCGTCCTCGAGCAGAGCCCGCACCTCGGCCACCCCGGCCGCCCAGACGGCCTGCATGTCGCCGTCAGGTCGCGCGTAGGCGCCGCCCAGCACGCCGTCCGGCGCGGCCGCCCGGATCTGCTCGGGATCGAGGAGCCCGACGAGTTCCCGGGGGATGCCCTCGGTCCGGCCAGCGGGCAGGTCTACTCCGGCCACCCGGGTCCACGGGAAGTTCTCCACCCAGCCTCCGTGCAGCTGATCGGGATCGAACTGGTCGGCGGCGGCCGCCGTCTGCGGCGCGTTGTACCAGCTGTGGAACAGTACCTGGACGCGCTCCGGGCGCGGCTCGCAGATCCATTCGCGGATGAGCCCGGTGACCGGGGAGTTGCCGCCATGCCCGTTGACGATGGCGATGCGGCGGAAGCCCTGTCCCGCCAGGCCGTCCAGCAGGTCCCTGATCACCTCGAGGTAGGTGGTGATCCGCAGGCTCATGCTGCCCGGGAACGCCGCGAAGTACGGGGCCATCCCGAACGGCAGCACCGGGAGCACGGGGATGCCGAGCGGTTCGGCCGCCTCAACCGCGACCCGCTCCGCCAGGATGGCGTCAGTCCCCAGGGACAGGTAGCCGTGCTGTTCGGTGGAGCCGGTGGGCAGGACGATCCGGTCGTCCCGGGTCAGGTAATCCTCGATCTGCATCCAGTTGGCGTCGAACACCCTCACTTGACGAAGTACCAGTTCTCCGGGTTGATGCTCAGGGTCGGGCTCTGCGGCAGGACGCCCTTGAGGCTGTTGTCCACCTCGGTCAGCGTGTACGCCGCGTTCGGCTGGTACTCGACCGGCAGCTGCGGCGCCAGGTAGTCCTGCCAGCTGTACATGTACTGGAGGTTGGCGCTGGTCAGCGTCTTGTTGATCATCGAGTCGTTGGTCTTGTCGCAGTATCCGCCGGAGTTCGCGACCGCGCCGCACTGGAACAGCTCGTCGCCGGTGGGCAGGTAGTCGGGCGAGAACGACCAGCCGAATCCCCAGTTGGCCAGGTCCCAGGCGCAGGAGGACTTGGTGACCACGCAGTTGCCGCCGGACACCGAGATCACATCGGCGAACGGCTTGGGGATCAGGTTCAGCTTGATGCCGACCGCCGCCGCGTTGGACTGCAGCTGGGTCATCTCCGAGCCGACCCAGGAGACCCCGGATTCATAGACGAAGTTGAACTCCAGCGTGCTGCCCTTGGTGATCCCCGGACCGCACTTGGCCGGGTCGGTGCAGGTGTCGGTGCCGTTTGGCGTCACGGTCCAGCCGTGGCTGGACAGCAGGCTCTTGGCCTTGGCCGGGTTGTAGGGGAACGGGTCACCCTTCCGGCCGGTGGCCGACAGCCACTTGGTGGCCGGGGTGGCGGCGACCGGGCCCACGGTAATCGCCCCGTACCCGCGCAGTGGGCCCTCGACGATCGCGGACTGGTGCATCAGGTAGGCCATGGCCTGCCGGAAGTACAGCTGCTTGAAGATGGCGGCGTGGTCGGACACGGTGGACTGGAAGTTCATCGCGTAGTAGTCGATGCCCCAGGGGTACAGCGGGGCCAGCGTGTAGCCGTGCAGCGGGTTGGCGCCGACCGCCGCGTTGGCCGGCTTGGCTGGCGCATCCTGGTCCGGCAGGTAGCCAAAGTCGATCCGGGTGGTGGAGCTCGGCGACTGGAGCACGTTGTACTCGGCGGCGTCGGTGGTGAACGGCACTTCCTTGAACTCGTCGAGCTTCGGCTTCACCGGCCCGGAGTAGGACTTGTTCGGCACGTAGGTCACGTGCCCGTCCGAGCTGAACGAGCTCAGCTTCCACGGCCCGTCCACGATGCTCCAGATCGGCGAGGACGCGTACGTGGTCTCGTCCTTGGCCTGCGCGTTCAGGTAGTTGTACACGGCGGCGCAGTCGCTGACCTTGGTCGCGCAGCTGCTCGGGCCGCTGGCCGTCCGGTCCCAGGCCGCGGGCATCGGCGTGACCTGGCTCAGCTCGTTGTAGAGGAACCAGGTCGGCGAGTACGATTGGTCCATCGTCATCGTGATCGTGGTCGGGCTGACCACCTTGATGTCCGTCACGTTCTTCGGGAAGCCGGTGTAGGCGCCGTAGTCGTCCGGCTCGGCCAGTTCCATGTTCAGCCAGAACATCACGTCAGTGGCAGTCACCTGGGTGCCGTTCGACCACATGTAGTGCTTCAGCGTGATGGTCAGCTTCCGCCCGCTCACCTTCGGCAGGCTGGCCAGGCTCAGCGACGGGTTCACCACCGGCTGGCCGTTCTGCCCGAACCAGTACAGCGGCCGGTACATCAGGTACTGGAAGTCGAACAGGTTCAGGTTGCTGATGTTGGCGCTGTCCATGTACGGGAAGATGTACGTCGGCGGGCTGGACGGCGGTTCCGCCCAGACCGCGGTGCCGCCCTTGACCGGGGTGTTCCCCGTCAACGTGGAGTTGCCGCTGCTGCTGCAGCCCGCCGCGACCACGGCCAGCGCGGCTGCGGCTGCAGCCGCGGCCAGGAGCCTGCGGTGGATCTTGGATCGTGACGTGATTCGCTGCGCGGCTGACCTCATGGCTGCGGTTCCTTCCAATGCCCCTCGGAACGCAATCGTTAGCGCTCAGCGCAGCATGTGCTGATCCAAAACGTCTAGACCCATAGTCCCGGGTAGTCCTAGCTGGGACGTTACCGTGATGTGCGCGTGATCATTACTGAGCGCCCAGGCCCAGTAGCAGTCCGTCCGCGGCCACGGCCGGCGAACTCGTCACGAACATCAGCACGCCGTCGGCCGGCGCCGTGATGGTCTCCAGGATCTCGGTCCCGTCAATGCTGCTGACGGTGCCCAGAACCTGTCCCTCGGCCACCTCGCTGCCCACCGGTTCCGCGGGTGCCCAGAATCCCGCCTGCTGGCAGTACAGCCACAGGAACCGCCGCAGCGTACGGGGCGGTTCCCCGTCGCCGGCCGGGTCACCAGACATGCCCAGCCGGGCCAGCACCCGGTTCAGCCCGCGCACGTGCGTGTCCACCGCCGCCTGCTCCACCAGGCCGCACCCACCCACCTCGGCGATGATCGCCGGGATCCCGATCTGGGCGGCTGCCGTGCTGGTCATGCCGGCCAGCGCGCCATCCGGGCGGGCCTCCTGGCGGATGACGTACCCGAGTCCATAGGCCTCGGCCAGCTCCCGGGCCCGCGCCTCGGCCGGGCCCGAGTCGTACAGCGTGAACGGCTCCAGCGCTTCGACCATGTCCCCGGCGTGCATGTCGATCAGGACATCCGAGCCCTCGATGACCTTCGTGAACGTGTCGTAGGCCAGCCGCTCGGCCAGGCTGCCCGCCGGGTCACCCGGGAAGCAGCGGTTCAGGTTCTTGCCGTCCTCGGGCACCACGAACGGGCTCCGGGCCCAGAACGCGGGCAGGTTCAGTACCGGGATGGCCAGGACGCGGCCGTGCAGTTCCCGGCCGGCCAGGCCGCGGGCCCAGATTCGCTGCGCCGCCATCGGGGCGTATTCGCAGCCGTGCACGCCCGCCAGCACGGTCAGCCGTGGGCCGTCTCCGGTCCCGGTGATCTCCAGCGCCGGGACGTCCAGACCGGCCAGGTCAAAGCGGCGGCGGGTCAGCGTAGGTAGCGAGCTCATCCCCTGATTGTGGCGCACGGCCTTTTTTGACGAACGCCAGTGCCTGGTCCATGCTCGGACCCGTGCCGGGGGCCGCTGCTGGGGAGTCGAAAGAGCGCCTCAGCCAGGTCTGGCGGGACTTCGGCGCGAACGAGTGCGGCGCCTACTCGCCGCTGTACGCGGCGATCTGCCGCTCGGTGGCTGACGACCCTGATCTGCTGGCTCTCGCCGCCGCCGCTCCACCACGTGGGCAGCAGCCCAATGTCCTGCTCGCGGGGGTGCACTATCTCGTGCTCGGCGGGCTGGCGCATCCGCTGGCCGAGATCTACGCCGGCCGCGCCGATCCCGGTGCGGCGCCGGCCCTGTTCCGTGACGTATGCCTGGCGCACCGGGCCACGGTCAGCCGGATTCTCGCCACCCGGCACACCCAGACGAACGAACCGGGCCGCGCGGCCCTGCTGGCGGTGGGCCTCGCCGCCGCCGTGGACCGGCTGGGGGAGCCGGTCGGCCTGCTCGACGCCGGGTGCAGCGCGGGGCTCAACCTGCTGCTCGACCGCTACCGGTTCGACTATGGGCCGGCCGGCCGCCTGGGCCCGGCGGGGTCATCCGTGGAGATCAGCTGCGCCCTGCGCGGCGCGCCGGCTCCGGCCCGGCTGCCGGTCATCGCCGCCCGGCTGGGCCTGGACCGGGCCCCGGTCGATGTCACCCAGGCCGATGACGCGCGCTGGCTGCTCGCCTGCGTGTGGCCGGACACCGGCCGGCTGGCCAGGACGGCCGCGGCCATCGACCTGGCCTGCCGGTACCCGCCGCCGGTGCGGTCCGGCGACATGGTCACCGATCTGGACGCGGCGCTCGGCACGTTCGACCCGGGCCTGCCGGTTGTCGTGCTGACCACGTCGGCATGCTGGTATCTGAGCGTGCCGCAGCGGCAGGCGTTTCTGGCCGTCCTGGCCCGGCGGGCCCACCGTCAGCGGCTCGCCTGGCTGAGCGTGGACACCGCCGGGGTCGTCAACCTCGGCCCGGTCCCGCCCGCACCAGCCGGCAACGGCGCGGCGACCAGCCTCATGGGGCTGGTCACCTTCGATGCTGGCTCGCCCGCGGGCCGCGCCCTGGCCTGGTGTCACGCGCACGGCGCCTGGCTGGACTGGCTGGCCGCCTAGCGGCTGCCCGGCCGGCGTCGAGCACAGTCTGGCCCAGGCCGTTTGCGGACGGCCACGGCGGGAAGCGGCTAACTCGAAGACGTTATGGCGCCGGCCCAGGCCCCCGGGTCGGCGCTTGCGTTTTCTGACTCGGCCGCACCGGATGATCCCTCCGGCGGCGTAACCGACGTGCTCCGCAGGCTTCGTGACGCGGCCGCCGCGCACGACGAGGACTAAGGCGCAATTCGCGGGGAAGGGAAAGCCGGTGCCCAGAGCGCAGATCAAGGACGAGAAGACTTACCAGAAACTGCGCGAGCGCGGCGAGAGCAAGGAAAAGTCCGCCCGCATCGCGAACGCCGCCGCCGGAAGCTCACCCCGCAAAGTCGCGGCCAAGGGCGGCAAGAGCGGCGCTTACCAGGACATGTCCAAGGCGGATCTGATGAAGCGGGCCCGCCAGATCGGCATCAAAGGACGCTCATCGATGAGCAAGAACGAGCTGATCAACGCACTCCGGAACCACTGACATGGCAGCCAGGAAACTGGCCAGGCAGGGGTGAGTTGACGCGCAGCGATCCTGCCGGGCCCGGAATCAGCCGCCGCCGGTGCGGCCGGGGATTCAGGTACTTCTCGCCGTCCGCCGCGCCGGTCCGCGACCCGGCCGTACTGGCCAGGATCAAGGCGCTGGTCATACCGCCCGCCTGGGAGCAGGTGTGGATCTGCCCAGATGCTGATGGGCACATTCAAGCGGTCGGGACAGACGCGGCCGGGCGGCGTCAGTACCTGTACCACGAGCAGTGGCGGCAGGAGCAGGACCAGCGCAAGTTCGACCGGATGCTGGAATTCGGGCGTGCGCTGCCGCGGATCCGCGAGACCGTGCTGGCCCGGCTGGGCGCCCGGGGGCTGCGCCGGGACCGGGTCCTGGCCGCCGCGATCCGGCTGATCGACCTGGGCTTCTTCCGGGCCGGAGGTGCGGAGTACGCCGCCGAGAACGGCACGTTCGGCCTGGCCACCATCCGGCGGGACCACGTGGTGTGCGGGCAGCGGGAGCTCACCTTCGAGTACCCGGCCAAGGGCGCTATCCAGCGTGAGCAGGCCGTCGCTGACGAACAGCTGTGCGCGGTCGTGCGCAGCCTCAAACGCAGGCGGTGGGGCGGCCAGGAGCTGCTGGCCTGGCGGGACCGCTCGGGCAGTCACGATGTGACGGCCGCCGATATCAACGACTATCTGCGCGAGATCTCCGGCGCCGGCTTCACGGCCAAGGACTTCCGCACCTGGAACGCGACGGTACTGGCCGCCGTGGGCCTGGCGGTGTCCGAACATGCCCGGACCGATACCGCCCGCAAGCGCGCGGTGGCCCGGGTCGTCCGGGAGGTGGCCGGCTACCTGGGCAACACGCCCGCCGTCGCACGAAGCTCCTACATCGACCCGCGCGTCATCGATCGCTATCAGCACGGCGTGACGATTGCCCGCCAGCTGGACGGTCTCGGCGCCGCCAGCACGTTTGGCGAGCTGGCCACTCAGGGCCGCCCGGAAGCCGCCGTGCTCCGGATCCTGCGCTAGGAGGGTGTGGCATGCCGTCGATCGCGGTGGTGGCTCACGCTGGTAAGAGTCTCGGTGGCGCGCTTTGGCCGGCTGGCGTATCTGTACGCGGGGGCGCGGAACCTCGCCGCGCGCCGGGTCAAGGCGGTCGTCGACGTGGACGGCAGCCGCTTCTTCAAGGGCCGCATCTCGTGCGTCCTGGTGGGCAATGTGGCCAAGATCCTGGGTGGCATCGAGGTCTTCGGCGGCGCCGGACGATTGCGATCGCGCTGCGCGGGTAACGCTGCGGTGTGCTCCAGCCGCAAGGAGATAGCCATGAGCAAATCGGCCACCGCAACGTCGCACGAGGACATCGATCCCGAATCGGTCGCTGTGCATGACTGGCGCGTCAACCGGCTGACCGGGCTTGGCCTGCCCAGGCGAATGGCGGAGCTGGTGGCCGATCGGGTCAACTGGCACGAGGTGGCGAGACTGGTGCAGCACGGGTGCCCGGCCTCGCTCGCCATTGCCATTGTCGAGTGATGCTGCCGGGCTAGACGGCCGCGTCGAGGGCTGCTTCTAGATCGGCGATCAGGTCGCTGGGGGCCTCGATGCCGACCGAGACGCGGAGCAGGTCGTCGGGTACCGGAGACGACGGGCCTTCCGTGCTGCGCCGGTGCTCGATCAGGCTTTCCACCCCGCCCAGCGAGGTGGCTCGCTTGATCACCCGAACCTCGCGCAGCACCGCGTGCGCGGGCCCGGCCCCGCCGGCCAGCCGGATGGACAGCATCCCGCCGAACCCGCCGGTCATCTGCCGGGCCGCGATCTGATGGCCAGGGTGGTCAGGCAGCCCGGGATACAGCACGGCGCTGAGCGCCGGATGCCGGTGGAAGTGGCTGGCCAGCGCCAGCGCCGTCGCGGACGCGCGGTGCACGCGGAGGAACAGGGTGCGCATGCCCCGCTGCAGCAGCCACGCCTCGAACGGTCCGGGCATCGCCCCGCCGTTGTGCCGCCACGACTGTATCCGCGCCCAGAACGGGTCCGGGCGGGCGGTCAGCACCGCGCCCGCCAGCACGTCGCCATGCCCGTTCAGGTACTTGCTGGCCGAGTGCACGACCAGGTCGGCGCCGAGCCCGAACGGCCGGGTCAGCACCGGCGTGGCCGCCGTGTTGTCCACCGCCACCCGCGCCCCGGCCGCGTGGGCCAGGTCGCAGGCCGCGGCCAGGTCGGTGACGTCCCACGTCGGGTTGGCCGGCGTCTCGGTCCACAGCAGCCGGGTGCGGCCCGGCCGGATCGCGGCCGCCACCGCGTCAAGATCGGTGGTGTCGACGAACTCCACGTCCAGGCCCCAGGTCACGGCGAACTCGGCCAGCCACTGGCGGACCCCGAAGTACAGCACCCGGGAGACCAGCACATGATCCCCGGGCTGCAGCGCCTGGAACACCGCGGTGGCCGCGGCCATCCCCGAGCCGAACAGCGCGCATCCGCCGCCGCCTTCCAGCTCCGCCAGCAGCCGTTCGGCATGCTCGCAGGTCGGGTTGTCCGCCCGGGTGTAGACCCGGCCGTCCGGGTATGAGCCGTCCGGCCGCTGCTCGTAGTTCGTGGACAGGTTGATCACCGGGGCTAGCGCGCCCGACGCGGGGTCTACCTCACCGAGTCCCTGCGCGGCCAGGGTCTCTGCCGATACCGGCCGTTCCATCAGCTCGTCCTCCTGCCGTCCGCCGTCAGCACCGGTATACCGTGCCGTCCGCCCTCGGCACCCTGCTGACCCTGCTCGACATCAGTAAGTCCGCCCTCAGCAAGCACATCTCGGTGCTCGCCGACGCCGGCTATGTCGCCCAGCGCCGCGCGGTGCGCGACACCCGGCAGCGGGTCTGGCTCCGGCTCACCGGCACCGGGCGGTCCGCCTGCCGGGGCCACGTCGCCGCCCGGCACGAGATCGTCGGGAACACCCAGCCGCGGTGATCTCCCGGTTAGCGCGGCTACTCGGCGCTGCGGACAGGCTGGCCTGGGGCCTGCCCGTTCTCCTGGTCCGCTGCGGCGGACTCGGGCTCTGGGGATGGCACCGGCGCGCTCAGCGTCAGCGGGGCAGCCTCCCGCACGCCGGTTTCCGGTGCGACGGGCGGCTCGGGCTTCGCGGTGATCCGGAGAGCTGAGAACGGCACATCCCAGGCCGGGGTCCGGCCATTGGCCCGCTCGCCGGTCCGGGCCGGGGGAGCGGCGGCGGCCTGCTGCAGCCAGCCGCCGGACACGACGTCGTGCGAGATCAGCCCGGCAGGAAGGTGCACCTCGGCGCTGGTGCCGCCGTCCGGTGGCTGGCTCAGCACCACGGTGATGCCATGCCGCGCGGCCAGGTGCGCGACCGCGAACAGGCCCACCCGCCAGGACGATGCCACGTCCGCGGCCGGTGGATGGGCCAGCCGCCAGTTGAGCTGGTTCAGCTGTTCCCCGGACATGCCGGTCCCGCTGTCGGTAATGGTGAGGCGCGCACCACCGTCCCGGACCGCCTGCCCGGACATGGTTACCTGGGTGGCCGGGGCCGAAAACGCAGTGGCGTTCTCCACCAGTTCGGCCAGCAGGTGCACGATATCGGCCGCGGCGCTGCCGCTGACCAAGACGCCCTGCTGCACGTTCAGCGTGACCCGGTCGTAGTCCTCGATCTCGGATATCACCGCCCGGACGACGTCCACCAAGGAGAATGGCCCGGCCGGGTGGCTTGGCGTCTCGTTACCAGCCAGGATGAGCGCGCTGTCGGAATGGCGCCGCAGCCGGGTGACCAGATGATCCATCTGGAACAGGCTGGCCAGCCGCTCCGGATCGTCCTCGGTAAGTTCGGCGGTGTCGATCAGCCGCAGCAACCGTTCCTGCAGCGAATAGCTGCGCCGGAAGAACCGGGCGGACAGGGCATTGATGCTGGCGCGCTGCCGGGCCTGGTCCGCGGCGAGCCGGACCGCTTCCCGGTGCACTTGGTCGAAGGCCCGCGCGACCTGGCCGATCTCGTCGGTGGACCGCACCTCGATCGGTGTCACCGGCCCGATGGTCACCGGCACAGCGTGCGCCGGATCCCCGGTCACCTGCAGCACGCGGGCCGCCGCCGGCAGCTGTGCCCCGGCGACGAACCGGGCGGCTGCCTCGAGCCGGCGCAGCGGGCGCACCAGAGACCTGGCCACCAGCAGGGTGACCAGCAGGACGATAGCCAGGGCGGCTAGTGCGGCGGCGCCGGTGATGAGCGCGGACCGCACCGCACTCCGCTGCAGACCCTGCGCGTAGCTGGTGATCCAGTCCGTGAGCTGCTGCCCGGCCCGGCGCATCCAGCCGGCCGTGTACGACATCCCGGTCTGCCACTGCTGGCTGGCCTGGGTGCCGCGGGCCAGTGGGCCACTGCCAGCCGCTATGGCGCGCTGTTCCACCGCCTGGGCCTGCCGGGCCTGCGGCGCGTTCAGCGTGGTGGTCAGGGCCCAGCTCTGCTCGGGGCTGGCTGAGCTGCGGAACCCGGCGAAGTCACTGGCTTGCCGTGCCTGGGCGGAGGTCAGCGCGGTGAGCGCGCCGGGATCGAAGTGGCCCTGGGCCAGCGCCGCGCCGAGGATGGCCTGCTGCTGCGTGGCCTGGTCCGTCATCCTGGACAACGCGCCGAGCGCGCGCACGCTGCTGATCAGCGTGGCGTCGCCGCTAGAGTCGGCGATGCCATCGTTGACCGCGAACAGGGTGGCTATCGTCGCGGAATAGGCGTTGATCACGGCCAGTGCCGGGGTCCGGGCCTGCGCCGCCTGGCTGCGCAGCTCAGGCAGGCGGGCCAGGCTGGCCAGGATGGCTGACGCGCTGGCCCGGGTCTGGGGCGGGTAGCCGGGGCCCAGTTGGCGGACGAGCCGGCCAACCGTCGCTGCCCAGCGGTCGCTGCGGACATACTGCTGGTGCAGGGCCGGCCGCCCAGCGGCCGGGCGCCCTTGCGCGATGAACGCCGCTGTGCCGGCCCGTTCGTTCTCCAGCGCCTGCGCTAATCCGGTGTCCTCCCGGCCGAGCGCGGCCAGCCGGGCGACCTGGCCGTAGCCGGCGGCGCTGCGCGTCGCGTCAGTGATGCGCAGCCCGGCCAGCGCGAGCCCGAGCACCACTGGAATGGCCACCAGGGCGATCAGCCGGTAGGCCACCCGCCAGTTCCGTGGCGCCAGCGCCGGGCCTGTCCCGGCCCCGGCAGGGAAACCGCCAGGGGTGGCGGCATTGACCGAACTGGCCTGGCTCATTGTGTCCTCGCTGATCCGCGAAGCTGCTTTCGGGCCACAGGCAATTCCCAGGCCGCGCTGGACAAGTGGGAGGGCAGATCACTTCCCCCCTTTCTTCTTCGACAATACCTCCGCGTCCAGCTGCCGGATACTGCCCGCGTTGGACCGGTGCGCAGCCAGGTTACGCATGAGAAATAAGTGACCCGGGCGGCCGGGTAAATCAAAAGACGGTGGGAGTGAATGAAGCTACTGCGCCAGAATTGGCTCGATGCCTTCCTGGCCGCCTACCCAGGGCCGTCGCCGGCAGCCCCGGCGCCAGGGGCGGCACCGCCGGTGCCGGGCCGGATGCTGAGCGCCGCGCTGCGGGACCGGGGCGTCCAGTTCGGCGCGGCCATGCTGGCTCTCTATGTCGGTCTGGAACTCAGCGTGGGCAACTGGGGCTTCAGTTCCTGGTGCAGACCAGGGCCCTGCCACACTCGCTGGCCGGCTACACGGTCAGCGGGTACTGGCTCGGGCTGACCCCCGGCCGGTTTCTGATCAGCCCGTTCGCCGCCCGGGCCGGCCTGAGCACGGCCAGCCTGATTTACGCGTGCCTGGCCGGCGTCACCGCGGCGGCCACGCTGGCCTGGCTGGCGTCGGCCGCGGTGGCCTGCGTGGCGCTGGGGCTGCTCGGCTTCTTCCTCGGCCCCATCTTCCCGACCACCATGGCGATCACGCCGCGGCTGACCCCGGGCCGCCTGGTACCGACCGCCATCGGCGTCATGAAGGCGGCGTCGGTGCTCGGCGACGCCGCGCTGCCCTGGCTGGCCGGCGCGGTTGCCCAGAACGCCGGGATGTGGGTGCTGCTGCCGTTCGCGATAGTGCTGGCCCTGGCCAGTTCGCCGTCTGGCGGCCAATCACCGGGCGGATCTCACAAGATGAACGGGATCAGCATCTTGGTTGACCGCTTGTAGGCCGGATAGGTGTCTGGGAAAAGCTGGATCATATTGCGTTCTTCCACCACGGCGCTGTAGATGAAATACGCGCCAATCACGAAGACCGCCACCAGCCAATACAGGCTGACCGCTATGGTCGTGCCGACCATGGCCAGGATAATGCCGGTGTAGATGGGGTGGCGAATCTTGTGGTACGGGCCGGACGTGACCAACTCAGGATCAGCCTTGTGGGACATCGGCATGCCCCAGTTCCGGCCCAGGTACACCCGGGCCCAGACGGCCAGCGCCAGTCCCAGCACCCAGATGGCCAGGCCGATGCCCTGCAGCCACGGGCTGTCGGTGACCGAATGCTCTTTGAAACCCTTAATCCGCAGCAGCAGAAGAACAAGCAGAATGACGGCGACCCGGATGCCGGCGAACCGGCCCCACCGTGTGTTGCCCGCCTTGACGCGGGTTGACATGGCGAACCAATAGATCCAGAAGGCTACCCAGCCGAGGAAGATAACAATGTCAACGATGTGCATAGCAGAACCCTAATTCAGGGGGCGGCGGTGGCAAGTGCTTTGTCGACCCAGGCCCGCAGGGCGGGCAGTGGGGCGGCGCCGGTCTGCCGGGCGGCCACCTGCCCGCCGCGCAGCACCAGCAAGGTCGGGATGGCCTGGGCCTCGAACCGCTGCGAGATCCGTGGCGATTCGTCGACGTTCACCTTGACCAGCTTGACCTGGCCGGCCAGGTCGCGGGCCAGTTGCTCGAGCGCCGGGCTGACCATCCGGCACGGCCCGCACCACGGTGCCCATAGATCGACGATGACGGGAACCTTGGCCGCGTCCGCGACCTCGGCGAACGTCGTGTCGTCGGCGTCGGCGATCCACGGCAGCGGCTGATGGCACTTGCCGCAGCGGGGCGTCCCGGCCGCCGCCGCGGGTACCCGGTTCACCTGGCCGCAGTGCTCGCACCGGACCTGCCCGCTGGTCATGGCTCCATTATCCGCCATGGCTATCGAGGATAGATATCAGCGTGATGGCCTTCGGCCCATAGCGTCACGAACGCCTTCTTGTTGCTGACGAACCAGCTTGGCGCGCCATGACCGAGCCGCTCGGCCACCTCGGGGAGGGCCAGGCAGATGGCCCGTACCTGCCCCACCAGACCGGCTGTCATCAGATGTGCCGTCCCTCCCGCGTACAACGATAACCAGATCACACTGACATCGCAGGTGGCACGCTGGTGGGGACGGCCGGTGGCTGATAGGCGCGCCACGCTTCAGCCAGGCGGCGGACCGCCTCGGTCAGCTGACCGGCCGGGGCGACGAAATGCAACCGCAGGTAGTTCCCGCTCCGCCCGGCCGCGTCCAGCCCGTTGCCCGGCAGCACCGCGACCCCGTGGCGCAGCGCTGTCTGGGCGAACGAGGTCCCGTCACCGTGCGGAAGACGGACCCACAGCGTCTGCCCGCCCGGCACCGGTGGCGCGTCCCAGCCGGGCAGCAGCCGGGCCAGCTGGGCGCGCAGGTGATCGTGCCGCGCCTGCCGCAGCGGGGCCTGCCGCCGGCATAGCTCATCGAGCCGCGGCAGCAGGCTGGCCGCGGCCAGCTGAGCCGGGACGTTCCCACCCAGGTCGTGCACGGCGAGCAGCCGGGCCAGCCGGGCGATCAGCGGCTCGGCGGCGCGCACCCAGCCGATCCGCAGGCCGCCCCACACGCTCTTGCTCAGTGAGCCGACCGAGATCACGGCATCGGCGTACCCGGCCAGCGGCGGCGGGGGCTGCACGCCGGGGAAAGCCAGATCGCTGAGCACCTCGTCGTCGATCAGCGGGACAGTGGCCTCCGCCGCGGCCCGCACCAGGGCCCGCCGGGCTGGCGGGGACAGCACCGAGCCGGTCGGATTGTGAAAGGTAGAGATCACATAGGCGAGGGCAACCCGGTGCCGACGCGCCGCCGCGGCCAGGCCGCCGAGCCCGGCCGGCAGCGTGACTGGCCGGGCCGCCTGCTCGTGGAACGCCTCGAGCGCACCGGCATAGGTCGGCCCCTCCACCAGCACGCGCTGCCCAGGGGTCAGCAGCGCCCGGGCCAGCAGCGACAGCGCCTGCTGGGCGCCGTTGGTGACCAGGATGCGGTCCGGGTTGGTCCGGATCCCATGCTCGGTGTAGCGATCGGCGATCGCCCGGCGCAGCGCCGGGTGCCCAGCCGGGTAATAGCCGATGTCGCCCGTGGTGCCGGCCAGCGCGGGCCCGATGTGTGCGTACGCCTCGGCCAGCTCCGGGAGAGGGGTATCCGGGGCCGCGCAGGCGAGCCGGATCACGCCATCCTGCGGCTCGAGCAGGTGCAGGAACATCGGGGCGCTGGTGGTCTGCCGCGGCCTGGCGGGCCCGGCCCCGGCCACCCGGGTGCCGCTGCCCTGGCGCCGGACGATCCGCCCGTCTTCACGCAGCAGGTCATAGGCGGTGACCACGGTGCTGCGCCCGACGGCCAGGGCGGCCGCGAGGGCCCGGTCGGGTGGCAGCGGCTCGCCGGGCGCCAGTTCGCCTTCGTCGATCAGCCGCCGCAACCGCGCGGCCAGCAGCGCGGGCAGCGGCCCACGGCCCGCCGACCACCGGCCCAGGCGCTCGCCAAGCTCGATTGGTCTCATCTCCAAACCAATTGTGCGGCATTGGCTCTCGGATCGCCAGCCCGGCCAGGTGAGCATGGCCGGGTACCTATCCGGCTGAAGCAGACAAGGACCGTCCGATGCGAGAGTTCCCGGCCAGCCCGATCACCTCGCTGATCGATGAGAAACCGCGGTACAACCTGGGCGAGAGCATGGCGGCCGACCTGACCGTGGCCGACCTGCTCGCCCCGGCCGAGCTGGCCGGCCTGGCTGGGGTGAGCCTCGGCTATGGCACGACGGCAGGCGATCCGGCGCTGCGCGCCCTGGTCGCCGCCCGGCTCGGCATCCCAGCGAGCCAGGTGCTGATCACCGCCGGCGCGGCGGCGGCGCTGTTCCTGACCGCGCTGCTGCGCGGCGATGGCGAGGTCCTGGTCCGGCTGCCCTGTTTCCCGCCGACCCTGGACGCGCTACGCGGCATCGGCGCGCGGGTGGTGACCGTGCGGTCCCGGTTCGACGACGGCTACCGTATCGACCTCGACGCGTTCGCCAGCCAGTTGTCGCCGCGGACCCAGCTGGTCATGGTCGCCTCGCCGCAGAACCCCTCGGGCACGTCGATCAGCGGCAGCGAGGCTGAGCAGATGCTCACCGCCATGTCGCGGGCCTGCCCGGCGGCCCTGCTGCTGATCGACGAGACGTTCCGGGAAGCGACCTACGGGGACGCACCACCTGCGCGCAGCTTCGCGGGGATATCACCGCGCGTGCTCACCTGCGGTTCGCTGGCCAAGGCCTACGGGGTGCCCGGCCTGCGCATCGGCTGGCTGACCGTCCCCGACCCCGGGCTGTACGAGCAGTTGCGGCTGGCCAAGTTCAACGCCTCGGTCTGCTGCGGGGCACTCGATGAGTTCCTCGCCGCCACCCTGCTGGGACGGGCTGACCAGGTACTGACCGCACGCGGCGCACAACTGGCCGAGGCGCGGAGCATCGTCGAGCGCTGGATCAAGGAGCACACCGGCCTGCTGCGCTGGCTGCGCCCGCAAGCCGGGGCGTTCTGCTGCCTCCAGCTTGACCCAGGCACGTTCGGGCCGGCCGGCGCCGACCGCTTTCACGCCCACCTGACCCGGCAGCGGACCGTGGTCGCCCCGGGCACCTGGTTCTGCGACAGCCCGCTCGTCTTCCGGCTCGGACTCGGCTACGAGCCGGCCGGCTCGAGCAAGGCCTCGGCATTATCAGCGCCGCGCTGGAGGCGGCCTGCTAACCCGGCGAGTCTTCCTGGCCCGGAGTGGTGCCGCGGGGGTGCCCGCGCAGCAGCGCCACCAGTTCCCGGCTGATCCCGAACGATGGGCCGCCGACCAGCTCCCATGCCCGGTCGATCCCGGCCAGGAAGTTCAGCGCCACCAGGATCGCGATGGTATTCACCGCGCCAGAATCGGCGGGATGAAGGCTGATCTCTATGCCCTGGATGAACTGGATCACGAACGTGACGACGAGCCCGACCAGGAAGGCCGCCTCACGCAAGGTGCGTACCCGGGCCTGATGCAGGTTGATCAGTGAGAGCAGCGCGGCCACCACAAACAGGAGTCCGACGACCGCCACGGCAACCGAGGCTGGCCCGATCTTGTGCCCAGGAATCAGCGCGAGCAGCGACACGAGCAGCGCGTTGATGAACGCGGTGAGCGCCGCGGCCGCCCGGATGCGGTGAACTTGCGTCCCTTCTTTGGCCTCGGCCAGGCGATCCGCGGATACCGAGATAGCCACGAACAGCAGCCCGATCAGTGCGCCGGCCACGCTCGCACTGGCGATGAAGAAGTCATGGATGCTCTCAGGTACCACCTCGCGATTCTCGCACCACCGGCCCGGCTGGTTCGAAGGCGGCCGAGAACAAGTAACTGGTGGCCAGGCTGCGGTAGGGCCGCCACTTCTCGGCGATATCCAGCACCTCCTGCGGGCTGGGCCGGTGGTCGAGCTGGTAGGCGGCCTGAACGGCCTTGCGCAGCGCAAGATCGCCCGGCAGCACGACGTCCTCCCGGCCCAGCGCGACGAGCAGGGCGCCCTGCACGGTCCACGGGCCTATCCCCGGGATCACGGTGAGCTCGGCCAGCAGCTCGTCATCGGGCTGGCCGCTCAGCTCGTCCTGGTCCAGGCGGCCGTCCGAGAAGCGCTCGGCCAGGTCGCGCAGCGTGCTGACCTTCCGCCAGGACAGCCCGGCCGTGCGCAGCTCGGCGGCAGGTACGGCCAGCAACTCGGCCGGGGCGGGCAGGTGGCCGCCGAACAGGGCCTCGATCCGGCCCAGGATCCGGCGGGTGGCGGCGACGGACAGCTGCTGCCCGGCCACCTGGAACAGCAGCGCGCCGAACAAGTCCATGGCCGGCAACTGAGTCAGCCAGGCCCGCGGGTCGAAGTCTGGCCGCTCGTCGACGAGCCGGGCCAGCACCGGGTCAGCGTGCCGGAGGTAGGAGCGCGCTTGGCGGAGCCAGCTGGCCCGGCCGGCATCCTCAGTCATTGGGTCCCCCTCGGGCTAGTGGGTCTCGGAGCTCGCTCAGCAAGTGCAGCAGCGAGGCACGCAGCGCCTCGAACTCCGCTGGGCTGGTCAGCGCCGCCCAGCGCTGTTCGACGCGCTCGGCGGCCGCATGCGTGACCGGGGGAACCGACGCGCCACGCTCAGTCAGGAACACCAGCTGGGAGCGGTGGTCGCGGGGGTTCGGCCGGCGCTCAACGTAGCCAGTCTCCTCCAGCTGGCTGACGGCCTGGGCCATCGACTGCTTGCGTACCCGGGCCAGTTCGGCCAGCCGGGAGACCGTGATGCCTTCCGGTGGCACGAACGGGAACACGTTGCCGGCCGCCGGGCGGATGTCACCGAACCCGGCCTCGCGCAGCGCGGCCTCGATGTCCTGCGCGTATTGCTGGTACACCAGCCGGAGCAGGAGCCCGATCAACGGGCGGTCCGGAAAGTCGGCTTCCATAGATAGACAGCCGCCTGTCTATTAGCTAGAGTGGACAGGTACCTGTCGATCTTAGGGGAAGGAACCCTGTCATGACCACACCACCGGCCATCTTCGGCGAGTTCGGCCAGGCCCTGGCGTTCGCTGAGCGGACGCTTTCCGCCACCCTGCGCGAGCACCTGGCCCAGCGAGACACCGAGCCGGAGACCTGGTACGCCCTGCAACTGATCGCCACGCGCGGACCCGGACTATCCCGTGCGGAACTCAGCGACGTCCTGGCGGGCTCACCGAACCTGACCGCCGAGTCCACTCGCGCACTCCTCGCCCGGCTGGAAGCCGAAGGGCTGATCCGCGGCGGCGCCCACGTCAACCTGACCGCCGAAGGCCAGACCCTGCATCGCAGCCTGCGCGAGTACATCGGCGCCCCAACCGCCCGGCTGCTCAGCCAGTTCGACATCCGCGACATCGAGACGACTGTCCGCACGCTGCAGGCCGTGACCAAGCGGGCCGCCGAGGAGCCCGCCGGGTAACCTGGCGTTAAGACGAACCCGCGAAAGAGGACGGGGGCTGATGGTCGTCCTGGTCGGCCGACGCGAATCATTCAACGCCGCACATCAGCTGTGTGACCCGGACCTGTCGGACGAGGAGAACCGGCGCCTGTTCGGCAAATGTGCCAACCTGCACGGGCACAACTACGTCCTCGAGGTCGTCGTGGCCGGCGAGGTTGACCAGGCCAGCGGCTACGTGTTCGACCTGAAATCGCTCGCGGACGTCATCGGCCGGCAGGTCCTCCGCGACGTGGATCACCGCAACCTGAACACCGACGTCCCGTGGCTCAAGGGTCGCGTGCCCACGGCGGAAAACCTGGCCCAGGCGTTCTGGGAGCGACTGCGGCCGGAGCTGCCCGACGGCCTGCTGCGCTCGGTCCGGGTCTGGGAGACCGACAAAAACTGGGCCGAATTCGGTGCCCAGGCCTGAGGCTCCGGCCCAGCCGGGCCCGGAGCTGCGCCGCCGGTACACGGCGGCGGACGTGGGCGTGTTCACCCCCGGCGAGGCGCGCCGGTTCGTCCCGCACGGCGGCGGCGACCCGCACGACGACATGGACCTGGCCTGGGAGCTGCTGTACCGGCTGGAACCGGAACTGTATGACCGGCTGGCCACCGCCGAGCGGCTGCACCCTGAGGTCATCAGCTGGCTGCCCCGGGACGTGGGCCGGATCGCCGAGGTCGGCGCCGGCTCGGGCCGGCTGACGATGGAGCTCACCGGGCGTGGCCGCCGCATCGTGGCGGTGGAGCCCGCGCTGCCGCTGCGCCGGGTCCTGCGCCAGAAACTCGCCGCCGCCGGGCACGCGGACCGGGTCGAGGTGATCCCCGGGTTCTTCGACGAGCTGCCGCTGCCGGACGGCTCGGCCGACCTGGTCATCACCTGCTCCGCGTTCACCCCGGCACCGGAGCACGGCGGGGAGGCCGGCCTGGCCGAGATGGAGCGGGTCGCCCGGCCCGCCGGGCTGGTCGTCATCATCTGGCCGAATCACCTGGACTGGCTCGCCGCGCGCGGTTACCGGTACGTCAGCTTCCCCGGGCCGATGTCGGTGCATTTCGCCAGCCAGCGCGAGGCAGTGGAACTGGCCGAGATCTTCCACCCGCACGCGGCCGCCGAGATCCGGCGCCGCTCCTCGGCCGAGGTCCCGTTCGAGGTGCTGGGCATCAACCCGCCGCGCGACCTGGCCTTCCGGGTGCTGCCCGGATGAAGATCGCGATCATGGCGCCGCTGGTGACGGCCATCAGGGAGCCGCAGCGCGGCGGTTCGCAGGCGTTCGTCTCGGATCTCGCCCGTGGCCTGGCCGGGCGCGGGCACGATGTGCACGTCTACGCGGCCGCTGGATCAGAGATCCCGGGGGTCGCGGTGATCGACACCGGGATAGATCCCGGCGCGCTGGCGGGCACGCTGTACCGGGCGTCCGGCCCGGCCGCAGGCGTACCGGGGGAGGGCGGACTGGATGCGGCCGCCGCGGCCGAGTCCGCGTTCCGCACCGTGTACGCAGCCGTCCAGGCGGCCCGCTACGACGTGGTGCACAACCACGCGTTCGACGCGCCTGCCGTCCGGTACGCGGCGGGGCTGCATGCACCAGTGGCGCACACCATGCACCTGCCCCCGGACACACACGTGTCGGCGGCGCTGCGCAGCGCGGTGCACGGCGACCGCCCGCCGGCCGTGGCCGTGGTGTCGGTATTCCAGGCCAGCGCCTGGCACCGGGTCGTGCCCGTGGACGCGATCCTGCCGCCGTACCCGCCTACCGGCGTCATCCCATGGTCGGCCAGGCCAGGGCGGGGCGCGCTGTTCGCGGGCCGGCTGTCGCCGGAGAAGGGCACCGCCGAGGCGATCGATATCGCCCGCGCGGCCGGAATGCCGATCGACGTCTTCGGGGACGTCTACGATCCTGGGTACAGCCGGGAGCAGATCGGCCCGCGGCGAAGCTGGCCCGGGGTGACCGTGCGCCCGGGAGTGCCCCGGACCGTGCTGTGGCAGGCCATGGCCCGGGCGGCCGTGGTGTTGTTCCCGGCCTGCTGGGACGAGCCCTTCGGAATGGCCGCCGCCGAAGCGCAGGCGTGCGGGACCCCGGTGATCGCGTTCCAGCGCGGCGGGCTGAGTGAGGTGATCATGGATGGGGTAACGGGGTTCCTGGTGCCGCCGGGCGACCTGGACGCGGCGGCCGCGGCGGTGTCGAAGGTGGCCGGGCTGTCCCGGCCGGCCTGCCGCGAGCACGCCGAGGATCACCTGGACCTGGAACTGACCCTGGACGCACACGAGCGTCTGTACCGGCGGGTGGCGGATGGGTGAGAACAAGTGGCTGGCCGGGCGGCTGGCCGTGGTCACCGGGGCCAGCCGCGGGATAGGGGCAGCCACCGCGATGGCCGTCGCGGCGGCGGGCGCGCACGTGGTGCTGGCCGCCCGGGACGCGCCGGCGCTCGATGCGGTGGCCGGCCGGATCAGGGACGCGGGCGGCCAGGCCACCGCGGTGCCGACGGACGTGAGTGACGAGGCCGCGGTCGGGCGGCTGTTCGCCGCGGTGACCGAGGCAGGTCAGCTGGACGCGCTGATCTGCATGGCCGGGGTGCTGACCCCCGCGCTGTTCGCGGACACCACGCCTGCGCTGTGGGACGAGACGCTCGGCATCAACCTGAGGGGCACGTTCCTGTGCTGCCGCGCGGCGTTCGCCGCCATGACGCCCGCCGGCGGTGGCCGGATCGTGACCATCGGGTCGCTGTCCGGCGTGTACGCCACGGAGAAGTTTCCCGGGCTGGCCGCGTACAACGTGTCCAAGTTCGGCGTCATCGGGCTCACCGAGGCGATCGCGGTCGAGGGGAAGGAGCACGGCATCAGCGCTGTCTGCCTCAGCCCCGGCGCCGTCGACACCGAGATGCTGCGCCGGGCCAACCCGGCGCTGCGCCCGGGGCTGACCCCGCACGACGTTGCCGAGCTGGTCGTCGCGCTGCTGGACAGCCCGCTGGCCGCGGTCAGCGGGGCGAACATCCCCTTGTTTTCGAATGCCTAGCTTTCGAACGCTTAGCTGCTCAGCGACCGCAGGTCGGTGTGCTCGTCCGCGAGCACGGCCGGGGCCGGCCGGGCTTGCGCGGCCACCAGCCGGGCGGCGGCCGCCATCTCGCCATCGAGGTCCAGCTCGGGATCACCGCCGCGGTCCAGGCCGACCACGGCCCGCACCACCCCATCCACCAGGTAGAAACCGATCAGCTTGCGGTCCGCCAGGCTGCCGCGGACCACGAACTCGTCCCACTTGGTGACGTGGCCGGCGTATTCGATCTTGTGCTCGTACTGATCGGACCAGAACGTATACAGGTAGTCGTAGGGGGCGGTGGAGCCAAGCATGGACCGGGCCGCGGCGGCGCCCATCTTCTCCCCGTTGTTGTAGTGCTCCACCCGGACTCGCCCGAACAGCGGGTGGAGGTGGTTCGCAACGTCACCGGCGGCGTAGACGTCGGGGGCGCTGGCCCGGCAGCGTTC
Organism: uncultured Actinomycetes bacterium; assembly: GCA_963814645.1. Taxonomy (GTDB): domain Bacteria; phylum Actinomycetota; class Actinomycetes; order Streptosporangiales; family Streptosporangiaceae; genus RYN-230. The sequence continues at coordinate 1,313,948 of CAWFDX010000004.1, forward strand.
GTCGGTCAGGATCCCATTCTGCTGCTCAACCGCGATCTCGGGGATCTCCGGCCGGATGCCGACGCCCGCCACGACGAAATCGCACAGGATGCGGCGGCCAGACGCGGTGACCACCGTGTTCACCCGCCCCGTCCCTTCGAGCGCGGTGACGTGCTCGCCAGGTAGCAGTTCCACACCCTTCTCGCGGTGGATGGCGCCCATCACGTCGCCGAGCTGATCGCCGAGGACCGAGCCCAGCGGATACTGTCCCGGCAAGACCGCGGTCACGTGCACGCCCAGCTGGGTCAGCGAAGCCGCTACCTCGCAGCCGATGAATCCCATGCCGATGACGACAGCGCGCCGGCCCGGCACCGCCTCCTGCTTGATCGCATCGCACTCGGCCACCGTGCGCAAGTAGTGCAGGCCGGGCAGGTCGGCCCCGGGCAGGCTGAGCCGCCGGTTGCTACCCCCGGTGGCGACCAGGATCTGGTGATAACCGAGCTCGTCACCCGAATCCAGCGTGACGGTGTGCGCGGCTGGATCGACGGACCGTACGCCCGTCTCCCGGCGGAGCTCGACATCGTGGTCGGCGTACCACCCGGCTGGCCGGACGTACCAGCCGGTGAGATCTTCCTCCGAGCGCAGGTAGGTCTTGGACAGCGGCGGCCGGCCGAATGGGACGCCCGGCTCCCGGCTGACGATCACCACCGGCCCTTGGAAGCCTTCGTCGCGAAGCGTCGCGGCGGCGTTGCCGCCGGCCATCCCGCTGCCGATGATCACGATGGGGGACGCTGGGTCAGGCACGGCGTACTCCCTAACGTTCCTGCTCGGTGGGGCGGATAAGCATCTCGTTGACCGCGACGTGCCGGGGCCGGGTGACGATGTAGCTGATCGCGTCGGCGATGTCCCCGGCCTCCATCCGCTGCCCGAACTGGTTCCGGATGGCGGCCAGGACTTCGGGCCGGTTGTGGCTGGCCAGCTCGGTCGCCGTGGCGCCCGGCTCGACCAGGGAAACGCGCACGTACTGCCGGGCCAGTTCCTGGCGCAGCGATTCGCTGAACGCGCCGACGCCGAACTTGGTCAGCGCATAGACCCCGTTGCCGTTGCGGGCCGCGCGGCCGGCTACCGAGCTGATGTTCACCATGTCCGCCACCTGGCGCGGCTCGTCCCCGGCCGCCCGGAGCAGATGGGGTACCGCCGCGTGGGCGCAGTACAGCAGCCCGAGCACGTTCAGCTCCACCATCTGCTGCCACTCGTCCAGCGGCGCGCCGGCCGCCGGGCCAAGCAGCATCACCCCAGCGTTGTTGATCAATGTGTCCAGGCGGCCCAGCTCGGTGACCGTGTGATCTACCGCGGCCGCCGCCTGCTGCTGGTCGGTGACGTCGCACTCCAGCACGAGCGCGGTGCCGCCCTGATCCTTGATCTCGGCGGCCAGCGTGTCCAGCCGGTCCCGCCGCCGCGCGGCCAGCGCCACCGCCGCGCCCCGTGCGGCCAGCGCGGTGGCCGTGGCCGCGCCGATGCCGCTCGAAGCCCCGGTCACCAGCGCGACGGTGCCGCGCAGTATCTGCTGCATCCGCAGCTCACCACCCTTGCTCACCGAGACCTCAGTTACATTCCTTACCACAGGCCTCGCGGCTGAGGTGGAGCGTGGGGCCAGGCAGCGCGACGAGAAGAGTGATCATGAACGACGATGGTGTCGCCCGTGTCGCCGTCTACATCGACTTCGACAACATCGTGATCTCGCGGTACGACCAGGTTAATGGCCGGGGCCAGTTCCAGCGGGACAAGGTGCGCGGGTTCAGCCGGGACGAGAAGCCGGTCGATGCCGACCTCGCGGAGAAGGTCCGCCGCGCCACCGTGGACGTCGGCGCGGTGATCGATTTCGCGTCATCGTTCGGCACCCTGGTGCTCACCCGGGCCTACGCCGACTGGTCGGCCCCGATGAACGCCGACTACCGCGGTCAGCTGGTCAGCCGGGCCGTGGACCTGGTGCAGTTGTTTCCCGCGGCTGCCTACGCCAAGAACGGCGCGGACATCAGGCTGGCCGTGGATGCGGTGGAAGACATGTTCCGGCTGCCCGATCTGACCCACGTGGTGATCGTGGCCGGGGACTCCGACTACATCGCGCTGGCCCAGCGGTGCAAGCGGCTGGGCCGGTACGTGGTCGGGGTCGGCGTCGCCGGATCGACCAGCCGGGCGCTGGCCGCGGCCTGTGACGAGCTGGTGACCTACGACGCGCTGCCCGGCATTGAATCGGTCGACGAGCCCGGGACACCGGCGCAGCCCGCGGAGGCCGGCACATCCTCGCGCGGACGGGGCTCCCGCCGGGGCAGGCAGTCAGCGGCCGCGGTGGTCGACGAGACGGACGCTGAGCCGGAGGACCCGCAAGCGGCGGCGACCCGGCTGCTGGAACGGGCGCTGCGGCTCGGCCAGGAGAAGGATGATGCGGACTGGCTGCACAGCTCCGCGGTGAAGAGCCAGATGAGGCGGATGGACCCGTCATTCAGCGAGCGGGCGCTCGGCTTCCGCTCGTTCTCCGATTTCGTGAAGTCACGCGCCGACGTCGCCGAACTCGACGAGACCGACCCGGTGCGGCTGGTCCGGCTCAATCCAGCCCGAACGCAGGGCTGACCAGGCGGCCACCGCGCGCCGCCGCTGGTCACGCACCGGGCATTGGCGTTCGGCTAGATAGGTTTGGCTTGTGGGCATTGAGGTGTCATGGTTCGCGGCGCTGTGCGATGACGACTATGAGTTCCTGGGGGTGCCGGACGCCAGGCTGGCGTCGAGCTGGGAGCACTGCCGCGGGATCGCGCTGGCCGCGGAGGAGGCGGGCTACGACAACCTGCTGCTGCCGTCCGGGTATGCGATGGGCATCGACTCGGTCGCGTTCGCGGCGGGCATCGCGCCGCTGCTGCGGCGGATGCGGCTGCTGGTCGCGGTCCGGATGGGGGAGATGTGGCCGCCGCAGCTGGCCCGCCAGCTCGCCACGGTGGACCAGATGCTCGGCGGCCGGCTCACCATCAACATCATCTCCTCCGCGCTGCCCGGCCAGCCGCTGGAGTCGGCGGCCCGGTACCGGCGCACCCTGGAGATCATGCGCGTGCTGCGTGACCTGCTCAACGGCAAGAGCGTGCATACCCAGGGCGAGTTCGTCAACCTGTCGGTTAACCCGCCGCGGCTGCGCCCAGCCGGCGGCTGCCCGCCGTTTTACTTCGGCGGCCTGTCGGAGGCGGCACGGGACGTGGCGGCGCAGGCGGCAGATGTTTTCCTGATGTGGCCGGACACGCTGCCAGTCGTGGCCGGGGTGCTGGCCGACATGCGGGGCCGCGCGGCCCGGTATGGCCGGGAGCTGAGGTTCGGTTACCGCGCGCACGTCATCGTCCGGGAGACCGAGCCCGAGGCACGCGCCGCGGCGCGGCGGCTGGTGTCCCGGCTGGATGATGCGACCGGGGAGCAGATCCGCCGCCGCTCGCTGGACACCACGTCGGCGGGCACCATGCGGCAGAACGAGCTGCGCGAGTCCGCTAACGACGAAGGCTATGCCGAGCCTGGTCTGTGGACCGGTATCGGCCGGGCCCGCTCCGGCGCCGGGGCCGCCATTGTCGGCGACCCGGACCAGGTTCTGGCCAAGCTGCGGGCCTACGCCGACCTCGGCATGGAGTCGTTCATCCTGTCCGGCTACCCGCACGCGGCCGAGGGCGACCTGTTCGCCCGGCACGTCCTACCGCACCTCGACCACGGGCCGCTGCACTGGCCCACGGCAGGGTGCTAACCCGCACCGGAACCGGAAGAAATTAACGCTTGACCTGCTGCACCGTGCCAGTAGTCCATTCTTGTGCGTATTGGGCTTGTGTGCGCGTGGGCCAGGTGGCAACAATGGCTGGTGCGCATACGGGGGCCGCGGGGGCCAATGGCCAGCGCTGCTTGATCAAGATAAGGGGAAAAGCGTGCCACCACAACAGCAGTTCATCACCCGGCCACCTGCGGAAATATTTGGCCGCCACCTCGGGTACGGGTTCGCGGGACTGGGCGTGAACACGGCGATTGGCAACTTCACCCAGACATTCGCTGACCTTACATTTACTAGTTCTTTACTAGGGTTGCTGGACTGGACCCGGACCTACAACTCGCTCAGCGGAACGGCCGGGCTAACCGGGCCGGGCTGGGCAACGGCCTTCAGCTCGCATCTGGCCACCGGCGACCAGGTGACGTTTTTCGGCGACGACGGCCGGGTCTTACCGTTCGTGCCCGCGTCGGGCGGCGGGTTCACCGCGCCGCAGGACCTGGACGCCGAACTCACCCGGAACGCCGACGGCAGCTTCACGCTGACCTACCTGTCCGGGCTGGTCTGGTCGTTCGACTCGGCCGGGCGGCTGACCAGCCGGTCTCTGGAAGGCCAGACGGTCACGTTCAACTACGACGCGAACGGGCTGCTGACCGGGGCGGCGCATTCGTTAGGGCCGCAACTGACGTTCTCGCACAACGCCACGGGCCAGGTGATCGAAGCGGCGGCCAGCGACGGCCGCAGCGCGTCGTACGCGTACGCGGCGGATGGCACGCTCGGCTCGGTGACCGTGCCCGGTGGCGGCGTCACCGAGTTCCAGGTCACCACCGGCGGGCCGTTTCCCCAGGTGTCCACCATCACCAACGCCGACGGGAACCAGGTCGTCAGCAACAGCTACGACGCCGTCACCCAGCGGGTGACCCATCAGGACTTCCCGGCTGGCGGCAGCGCGGACTTCGGCTACGGCGACACCGGGCTCACCACCGTGACCTCCACGCCCTCGGCGGCGCAGATCACGTTCCAGGCTGACGCCAACGGCCGGATCACCCAGGTGACCGACCCGCTGAACAACACGGCCACGTTCGGCTACGACGCCAACGGGCGGCTGACCAGCGGCTCCACGTCGGGCGGGGCTGAGCTCGCGCAGTCCTACGACGGCAGCGGCAACGTGCTGACCAGCACGTTCGGCGGCGCCACCACGACCTGGACCTACGACGGCGCCAACCGGGTCGCCACCATGCAGGACGCGGTCGGGGCCACCACCAGCTACGCCTACCAGGGCGGCAGCCGGGTACCGTCGCAGGTCACCGACGCCACCGGCGCGGTCACCCGGCTCACCTCCGCCAACGGGCTGATCACGTCGGTGACCAGCGCCGATGGCGACACCACCAGCTATGCGTACGACGCGGCCGGGAACCTGATCTCCGTCACCAACGCGGTCGGGGAGCGGACCGAGTTCGGCTACGACACGGCCGGCAACCTGATCCAGCAGACGGTGCCGTCCGGGCGGTCCGCGTCGTACGCCTACGACGGCGCGGGCCAGGTCACCAGCGTCATCAGCCCGGGCGGCTTCACGACCAGCTACGAGTACTCGGCGGCCGGGCTGCTGCTGCGGTCGGCCGATCCCACCGGCGCCGCCACGGTGAACACGTATACCCCGGCCGGGCAACTGGCCAGCATCACCGACCCGCTGGACCGGACGGTGACGTTCGGCTATGACGCCGAGGGCAACCTGACCGCGTTCACGGACGCGGGCGGCCAGGTCACCCGGTCTGAGTACAACGCGCTCGGCCTGCCGGCCAGCACGACCGACCCGGCCGGCGCCGTCACCACGTTCACCTATGACCCCGACGGGAACCTGCTCACCCAGGTGGACGCGTCGGGAACCACGGCCATGACGTGGGACGCGCGGGGGAACCAGACCTCGGTCACCGATCAGGCCGGCGCCACGGTCCGGTACGAATTCGACCTGGACAACCGGCTTACGTCGGTGGTCAGCGCCGACGGGGCGACCTGGGGGCTGAGTTACGACGCGGTCGGCCGCAACGTGGCCCGGGTGAACCCGCTCGGCGCCACGTCCAAGCGGGAGTGGACCCCGGGCGGCAACCTGGCCGCCGTCGTAGACCAGATCGGACGGAAGGTCTCCTTCGGCTACGACGGGGCCGGCCGGACGACCACGGTCACCGACGCGGCCGGCGGCACCACGACGCTGGTCTACGACCAGGATGGCCACCAGACCACCGTCACCACGGCGGCCGGTCTGGTGACCCAGTACCGGTACGACGCAGCCGGGCGGCTGGTCGCGGTGGTGGACCCCCGGGAGTGGACCACCCGATACGAATACTCGCCCCGGGGCGAGAAAACGGCGGTGATCATGCCGAGCGGCGCGATCAGCCGGCTGCGCTACGACCCGGCTGGCCAGCTCACCGAGGTCATCGACGCCAACGGCTCGGTCACCCGGTACACGCTCGACCAATCCGGGCATATCACCTCGATCACCGACGCCAAGGACGCGGTCATCCGGTTCAGCTATGACGCCGACGGGCGCGAGATCTCCTCGACGGATCCGCTCGGGCAGACCACCACGCGCGAATACGACGCGGTCGGCAACCTGATCGCGGTCACCGACCCGGCAGGCCACACGGTACGCATGGAGTACGACAAGACCGGGCGGCTGATCAGCCGGACCGGCTACGACGGCACCACCGTGACCTTCAGCTACGACGCGGCCGGCCGCCGGACCACGATGACCGACGCCACCGGCACGACCCGGTACGGCTACGACGCCGCCGGCCACCTGCTGACCGTCACCGAGCCCGATGGCGCGGTGCTGTCCGCCGGCTACGACGCCGCGGGCCGGCGGACGTCGCTCACCTACCCGGACGGGCTCACGGTCGGCTACAGCTACGACGCCAACGGACGGCTAACCGGCCTGCAGGATTCCCGGGCCGGGGACGCGGTCTATGCCCTCGACCCCGACGGCCGGCTGCTCACCGAGCAGCTGCCCGGACGGCACGCCCGCCGCTATCACTACCAGGGTGGCCTGCTGCACCGGTACCTGGTCTACCGTGACGACGCCCCGGTCTCGGCCACCGAGCTGAGCCGCGACCCGGACGGCCGCATCCTGAGCAGGCGCGAGGAGAACCAGGTCACCGAGTTCCGCTATGACCCGGTGGGCCAGCTGGTGTACGCGCAGTACCACGGCGCCGACCCACGGGACCGCGACGAGCTGCACTGGGAGTACGACGCGGTCGGCAACCGGGTCAGCGAGCGCCGCGGCCGGGGCGAGACGCGCTACCGGTACGACGCGGCCGACCAGCTGGTCCAGTCGGAGGCCGCCGGCCGCCGCACCGAGTACCGCTACGACACGTCCGGACGGCTGATCGAGGAAGTCACCGGCGACTACCGCCGCCAGATCGAGTACAACTCGTTCGGGCTGCCGGTCACCGTGACCCGCTCCCATCCCGGCGCGACCGAGCGGATCCGCCCCACGTTCAGCGGCGACGGCCTGCTCACCTCCCTGGTCCTCACGGACGAGGAAGAACACCGGGACGAGCAGCGGGGCGCGTCCGCCCAGTACCTGTGGAGCGTCGGCGACCGGGTCCCGCAGATCCTGACCCAGCGGGCCCGGCCGGCCCTGGACGACGCCGAGCACGACCGGCCGGACCGGCTCGACGCGGACTTCAGCTACGGGTACGGCCGGACGTTCGCCAGCTGGCAGCACGGCGCGGCCACGTTCCACCGCGACGTGCTGGGCTCGGCCATCAGCACCGAGGACACCGAAGCGTGGACCCAGGCGGCCCGCTACGACGTGTTCGGCGAGCCCGCGGGCGGGCCGGGTCGTGACGAGCGGCGCCCGCCCGAGCTGCCGAAGTTCGGCTTCCTCGGTGAGCTGGCGCTCGGGCCGATGGTGTACCTGCGGGCCCGGACGTATGACTCGGCGCTCGGCCGGTTCACCACCCGCGACCCGGCCTCCGTCCTGGCCACGCACGGGCACGCCAACAACCCGTACGTCTACTGCAACAACGACCCGGTGAACTACACCGACCCACTCGGCAAGCTGCCGTTCTCGTTCTCCCTGATCGGCCAGCTGATCGCATTCCTCGGTGAAGAGCTCGGGACGTGCTTCGGCTGCACCAACCCGGGCAACTCCATCGCCTCGCACCCCAAGTGCTTCCAGAAGAAGGCCTGCCTGGAGACCCGGGGCTCGTTCGACGCCGCCCCCGAGGCGCTGAACGCCGCGCCGGAATCACTGAGCTGGTACTGGAACAACAGCCAGCAGGAGCGCTCGGCCCAGGCCTATACCATCTGGACGCTCAACCGGCATCGCGCCGGGGAACTCGACCAGATCGCGGGCAACGTGGAGTCGAACCTCTCCGGGCTGATCGGGCTGAATTACTACCACGGTGTGCCGGTGCCGATGAACTTCAATGTGGACTGGGAAGTCGGCACCCGCGGCGCGATACCGGCGAGTGACGGTGGGCTGCGGCTCGATATCCTCACTGAACAGCTCTACCTGTTCGAGCTGAAGAAGTTCTGGGGCGGAGTGAAGCAGCAGGTCCAGCGGCAGATAAACGGCTACATCGGCTCCGCCCGCTCGAATTACGGCATCAAGCTCGTGCCTAGCTCGGAACTCCGGTCGTGGGCCGACTTCTACGAGGTCTACGGATCCTTCTGGGACTTCATCAGCGGCAGCTCGACCTATGTGTACGTGTGGGGCTTCCTTAACCCCGCTGGCCACATCTACTTCGCCAGCGAAAGCAGCGTGCCCAGGGAGGTCGAGGAAAAGGTGTACCAGGAGAACGAGCTGCCATTCCCGCTCCGGTACCTGATCCCGAATCCCGCACCGAATCCGGGTCCGGCCCCGGCGCCGGGCCCCGAGCCAGGGCCGGAGCCGAATCCCGGGCCGGTGCCCGGACCTGCGCCGATACCAGTACCGGACATGTGATACTGGCTCGCGGAGGCGACGTTATTGGCTATCAGCGTGCAGGAGGACCTGGTCCACCTGCTCCGTGATCAGATGACGGTCGAGATTGCGGTGCGTTCCCCGGGCAGCTCCGCGCGCCTGGGTTCCGCGGTGCAGACGGCGGTGGCGGAAATCCGCCAGATCAGCTGGCCAATCGGCGGAAGTGACCGGGACTGGATAGAGGTCAACGACCCGATTCCGGTTCCCGGCGGCTACGTGTTCATGGCTGACCTGGCCAATACCCCGCCGGAGATCGGCGAGACCATCCCGGTCATCCTCACCCGTCACCTGGGGCGGGCGGGGATCGACGACGCGGAGATCGGTCTCGCACCGCAGCTGGGCAGCCGCTCCGGGATCATCGAGTCGTTCCGGCCGTCCGCCCGGGCCTGGCTGCGCCTGCCCGAACCCGAGTCGCTCGACGAGCACCGCCGGCTCGCGGCCGGGTTCATCGAACCGGCGGCCGAATGGCTGCGCAGCCAGGAACAGCCCGGGATGGAGCTCAGCGCCCAGGTCATCTCATCGGAAATTGCCGTTACCTGGACCACGCTGCCCGCGGTGGTCGGCGACATGCTCACGGTCGAGGATTCGGTCTCCGTGCTGCTCAGCGACTTCACCACGGCGGCGGCGGCGGCCATCCTGGGCGGCCTGTTCGGCACCGTGCTGACGCTCGGCGCGGCCGGGCCGTCCTGGCCGCCCGCCGAGGTCGCGGCCCGGATGCGCAGCCAGCGTGACGTGCTGCGCAGCTACGCGGCGGGGGCCGAATGGGCGGGCGTCACGTCGGAAGGCGAGGGGGAGGGCATCCTGTTCGCCGAGTGGTACGACCCGGACGAGCCACCGGAGCCCATGTGGTACCAGATCCTGTCCCCCGCGCGGCTGACCCAGCTTGGCGGCGCGCCGCCAGGTTCGGTCGGGCTACCCGGCGGCCGGGCCGAGCTGACCGTGGGTGAAGCCGAGCAGTGGGTGCCCGGCCACCCCGACCGGGGCGCCATCCAGGCCCAGGCAGCGGACCTGCTGAGCCGGTAACCAGCTCCGGGAGCGCACTGTCTGGGCCAACTCTGGGAGCAGCTACCCGCACGCGGCCGAAGGCGACCTGTTCGCCCGGCACGTCCTGCCGCACCTCGAGCACCGGCCGCTGCAATGGGATTCCGCCCAGCTCTCGTGAGCGGCACCAGGAGTGTGCTCTGCTAGTGATGTGACTGGTCAATCTCCTGCTGAATTCACTGCGCTGCCAGAAGACTGGGCCTCCGATCCGGTGCTGGTGGCCGGGCTGACGGTTGACGACGACGATGAACACGACGACCCGGTGCTGCGCTGGCCGGACGGCCGGGTCGTCAACACGTGGCGCGAGGATTACCCGTACGACACGAAGATGCCGCGGGACGAGTACGAGTACCGCAAGCGGCCGCTGCAGATCGAACTGGTCAAGCTGCAGAACTGGGTCAAGTCCACCGGCCAGCGCGTGGTGATCGTGTTCGAGGGGCGCGACGCAGCCGGCAAGGGCGGCACGATCAAGCGCTTCACCGAGCACCTGAACCCGCGGGGCGCCACCGTGGTCGCGCTGGACAAGCCGAGTGAGCGAGAACGAACCCAGTGGTACTTCCAGCGTTACGTGCCGCACCTGCCCGCGGCCGGTGAGATCGTCATGTTCGATCGCTCCTGGTACAACCGGGCCGGCGTGGAGCGCGTGATGGGCTTCAGCACCGACGCGGAGTACTGGGAGTTCATGCGCGAGGTACCGAACTTCGAGCGGATGCTGGTCAACTCCCAGCTGTACCTGACGAAGTTCTGGTTCTCGGTGACGCCCGCCGAGCAGCGCACCCGGTTTGTCATCCGGCGGGTCAACCCGGTCCGGCAGTGGAAGCTGAGCCCGATGGACCTGGAGTCGCTGGACAAGTGGGACGCCTACACCGAGGCCAAGGAGGCGATGTTCCACTACACCGACAGTGAGCACGCGCCGTGGACGGTGGTCAGGAGCAACGACAAGAAGCGGGCCCGGCTCGAGGCGATCAAGCACGTGCTGCGGAAGTTCGACTACGACGGCAAGGACGAGGCAGCGATCGGGGAACCGGATAAATCCCTCATCGGGCCACCCTCAGTGCTCTCCGAGCACAACCCTGGGCCGTCCTTCCCCGCGCTGTAACGGGTAACTGCGGGCGAGCCAGACCTCTTCGGCGGGCCAGCGCCGGGCCCACTCGCGGCAGAACCGGATGTTTGAACGGGCTTGTGCTAGTGGCCAGAACTGTGAGCGCCTAGCCAAGGATGCGAGCATGTGCCGGTGGCCCAGTTCGAGATCAGGTCAGCGCAGGCTGGCGACGCGCGGGCAATGGCAGAACTTTTCGCCTCAGTGGCTGAGGAACGTGATGGCATCGCCACCGAGCCACCAGTCAACGTGGACGAGCGCGCTGCCCTGTTTGGGCGGAGCGCAGGCGAGTCGGTGGTGGCGGTTGCCGATGGCCAGATCATCGGGATGGTGCACCTTGAGGTCAGCCGGCATGGCTTCGGCGAGCTGGGGATGCTCGTGGGCCGCGGCTGGCGCGGGCGCGGGGTCGGTTCGGCGCTGGTAGCCGCGGCGATCGGGTGGGCGCGCAGCCATGGGCTGCACAAGCTCAGCTTGGAGGTATTCGCGCACAATGCGGCCGCGATCGCGCTGTACCGCAAGTGGGGCTTCGTCGAGGAAGGGCGCCGCGCCCGGCAGTACCGACGCTCCAGCGGCGAGCAGTGGGACACGATCGTGATGGGCCTGACGCTCTAGCAGATCACAGGCGCACACACGCCTCGCGAACGGCACGCGTCACAGCGGCAATAGCGAGCGTTGCCCAGCGTTAACGAGTCGGTTCGCTGGTCGTAAGAGGGGCGCTGAAATGCGCGGGTGGCCGGCGGATCAGCTATTTACCGGCCCGCCGTTGGGTGTGCTCCGGCGGGCGGGGAAACGCCAGTGAGATCCAGGTACGGCTCGGCTTCGGGCTCGGGCAGGGAAACGGCGCTGGTGCCGGGCGCGGGCGTCGGCTTGCGCGGCTGGCGCGTACCCGCCCCTCCGCCGCGGCCGCGGTAGACGAGCAGACCGTGGACCGGGTCTGGGACGGCGTCCAGTGCCGCGCGCACGACGGGCAGATTGCGGAACGCCTCCCACTGTTCCTCGGTTCCGAACTGGGCCTCGAACACCACGCCCCACTGGCCCGCATGCCACGACCCGTCGGTGGCGCCGTTCGTCAGCGCTGCCTCGATCAGGGCCGAGTCATGCTGCTCCTGCCATCGGAACGCAGAAACCTCACCGTGCATGACCTCGATCGACCACCACTCAGCCATAATCGAGATATTACGCGTTTGCCCGCCATCCGCAAGAGCGCCCGGCTGTCCCCCCTGGATGCCGCTCTGCCGTGATCTCGAACAGCACGGCCGACGGGCCGGACAGACCAGAACACCTGGAATCATCATTGTGCGACTGGCGGCATGACCGGACGTTCATCCCGAGGGCAGCACTGCACACACATGCAGTCGAGCCGATCGTGCGTTTGGGCTACGACAGGGCCGCCAGCGACACGAGGCCCGCTGGATAATCGCGCGCCGACCCGCCGTTCGGCGCGGCCAACTGGCCGTGATAGTGCCATTTGGGCGGGATGCCGATTTCGATGTTCTGCGCGGCCGGGACTGGCGTACGGATCGCCCCGCGCAGGAGCCAGCTGGAGAGGTGACCGGGTTCGGGCTCGCCGCCGTCTGGGCGATCCGCTGGTGGGCAACGTAGCGATCGCCCTTGCTGTCGCCGTTCACCGCATTTCTGCTCCTAACGAGTTGCCTCGGGTTGTATTGCGACGGCGTGCCAGCAGGCTCTTAATCCCTTGGATCCAGGGGAAGCTTCTTTGGGCAACCTTCTTCTGACCTGCAGTAATAGCCATCCTGATGTGCTCATGAAGGCCGCTTCCGGCCTATGGTTGCTCCACGTTTGTTCGGCGGTTCGGATCTAGTCGCACGGCCTGGCCGCCTCCTGCCAGCCCCTGCCGTGGCCTCACACAGCGTGAGGTCAGCTGGATTGCGTCTACAGCCTCGGGCGAGCCGTGAGTTCCTGAGGGCTAGCCCGCAGCAGGCGAGGTTTGCCGCGTGCTCACGCCGTAAGGATCGCTCACCCCGTTGAAGTGGTACGCCGGGAGGCCCGGCCGGGCCTCCCGGCTGTGCCGGTGGTGGTGCTCCGGCGCCAGGCGCCTGCGGGATTGGCGACAAGCCAATGGTGTTCTCACGCGCAGCAGCCGTCCGCTGGGCGAGTCGTCATCGACGCTTTCCGCCCGCTCCGCGCGGAGAGGGTAGTCCCGGGCGGGCAGCAGCCGGATCGGCGAGCTTAGTGGGATGACGCCAGGCAGCTCGAAGTGTGCCTGCCTGGTGACGACATCGGTCCCTTGGATCGCCAGGGTGGCGGTGACGTCGCAGCGCCCGGAGTGCAGGGCGATCAGCCGCCCGCCGTTGATCCCAGCCAGCAGGGCGCTGACGTCGAACACGACGGACAGGCCGAGCTGGAGGATGGCTACCCGGTGTCCGTCCACCAGGACCGTGACGGAGGGCTGCTGGGTGGTGGTGATCTGGTGCGCGGCCAGGTCTACCAGCTCGGTGCTGCCGGGTGCGGCCAGGGTGTGCCTCGCAGCGGCGGTGAGGTCATGATGTGCACGCCATCCGGCCACGAGCAGGCCGATCAGGTCGACATCCAACAGCCCGGCGGCCTGAGTTGTGGCCTCCCCGACGGCGGCTTCGCGGGTCGCTGTCGGGAGGTTCTCCAGGGCGCGGCCAAGGTTCCCGCCGGCGTCTGCAGACAGAATTTGATGGGCCAGTGTCCTGGGGGTGTTTTGGCCCGGGCCGAAGAGCAGATCCAGGGTGGTGCTGGGGTGGTCTTGCACGGCCGGTGTCATGGCCTTGCCTCCTCGATCGTGGTGATGCTAGCTCCGGGGCTGGGTTCGATGTGTACCGTGTGCGTCGTATCTGTTCCGGTGGCATGGACGCTTACCAGGCCCGGCGGGCCGGTATGCGGCACGGCCCGCACGCTCGGCCCGGGCGCCGTCGGCGGATGCGAGTGCAGCCACGGACGACGGCGCACTACCAGCGCAGCGGCCGCGGCCGCGAGGATTATTGCCCCCAGCACGATGATCCGTGTACCGGCCGCTCCCGGCGTGACCGGGCTGACCTGGAACGAGCGGCTCACGTCAGGGGCCGCCGCGTAGCGGGCGTTCCCGCCTTGCGAGGCCGTGATCGTGCACGGGCCGGCCACGATGCTCGTCACGGTCCGGCCCGCCACCGTGCACACCGACGGCGTGGCCGAGCGGAACGATACCGGCAGCCCCGACGACGCGGACGCCGACAGGGTGACCCGCGCGCCGACCTTTACGCCAGGCGGCTGCCCGAACGTGATCGTCTGCGCGGCCGACCCGGCCCGGACCGGGCTGACCTGGAACGAGCGGCTCACGTCAGGGGCCGCCGCGTAGCGGGCGTTCCCGCCTTGCGAGGCCGTGATCGTGCACGGGCAGGCCACGATGCTCGTCACGGTCCGGCCCGCCACCGTGCACACCGACGGCGTGGCCGAGCGGAACGATACCGGCAGCCCCGACGACGCGGACGCCGACAGGGTGACCCGCGCGCCGACCTTTACGCCAGGCGGCTGCCCGAACGTGATCGTCTGCGCGGCCGACCCGGCCCGGACCGGGCTGACCTGGAACGAGCGGCTCACGTCAGGGGCCGCCGCGTAGCGGGCGTTCCCGCCTTGCGAGGCCGTGATCGTGCACGGGCCGGCCACGATGCTCGTCACGGTCCGGCCCGCCACCGTGCACACCGACGGCGTGGCCGAGCGGAACGATACCGGCAGCCCCGACGACGCGGACGCCGACAGGGTGACCCGCGCGCCGACCTTTACGCCAGGCGGCTGCCCGAACGTGATCGTCTGCGCGGCCGACCCGGCCCGGACCGGGCTGACCTGGAACGAGCGGCTCACCTTAGGGGCCGCCCGCGGGGGCTGCCCGTCCTGGTACGTCACGATCGCGCATGTGCCCACCGCAATGGTCGTCACGGTCGGAACGGTCGGACTCGCCACCGTGCACACCGACGGCGTGGCCGCGCTGAACAACACCGGCAGCCCATCGGGCGGGGACACCGACGCCGACAGGGTGACTGACGTGCCGACCGTCACCTCAGGCGGCTGGACGAAAGTGATCGTCGGGGCCGCCGCCTGGACCTGGAACGACTGCGTCACAGAGGCCGCGGGCGGGGGGTCCCCGTCCTGGTAGGCCGTGATCGTGCACGTGCCCACCGTGATGGTCGTCACGGTCGGAACGGTCGGACTCGCCACCGTGCACACCGACGGCGTGGCCGCGCTGAACAACACCGGCAGCCCATCGGGCGGGGACACCGACGCCGACAGGGTGACTGACGTGCCGACCGTCACCTCAGGCGGCTGGACGAACGTGATCACCGGCGAGGCCGACGCCGTCGTGCCTGCATCGCTGACGGAGGCTGTGAGCCAGGCGTTCTGCACCTTTGCGGATGGGCTGGTCTCCTGGTAGCCCTCCCCTGCCAACCTTGCCGGACTGCCCACCACAGCGGCGAGGAGAAAGATTCCCAGGAACTGCCACGGCCAGGACCGGTCTCCCCTGGCAAGGCCCAGGGCAACCTTTCCGCCTAGCCCCTTCAGATGGGGCATCTTGCCCGGCAGCGGCTGCTTCAGGTTCATGACTACACCCCCTGCCTCCTAACAGAAAGTCCTCCAGGAGTGTCACTCCGTTATCAAGTCAGAGTCCCGCGGCTGCCGGGGAGATACGTGCTCTAGGCCCCTGGCATGTCGTTCCTTGCGGGCTGGGCTGCTTTACGACTTATGCGGCAGCGGTCCGGGACTGATGGCAGCGACGTAGCCAGCGCCGTCATAATCTCTGTCGGCTTCGCCGTGGAGCAGGGCAGCGATTGCTGGATGGCGGCGGAGCTTGGCCAGGCAACGGCCCCGGGTGGGCCCAATGCTGCCGGTCGGAATGCCCAGCCTGGTACTGACCTCGCCGTACGGCACAGGCGGGTCCGTGATGAGCAGGGCAATCAGCCGCTGGCAGCTTGGGGGCAGATCGGCGAACGCCTCACGGAGTGCGGCGTGGCGCTCCGCGCGCAGCAGTTCATCCTCAGCCATCCCGCTCTGGGGGTCTGGGATGAACTCAGCATCCAGTACATAGGGAGCCGTGCGCGGATTCCGCGCTGCGCGCCCCACCCGGGCGCATTCGTGCCGAGTCGTGGTGGCGAGCCAGCCGGCGAGCGCAGCCGGATCGCGGACTTTGTCGAGCTGACGGACAAGCTTCAGCCAGACGTTCTGCCCAACATCATCGGCATCGGCACGGCCCAGACGGTACTGGCGGCAGATGGACCAGATCAGCGGCGCATATCGCTCCACAAGTGCGTTCCAAGCCTGGGCGTCGCCGTTTTCTGCGCGCTTGACCAGGTCAGCTGTCGGCGAGTCATCGGACATCGTCATCATGTCCTCTCGGGTAGGTGCCCCGGGACCCGAATTGCGGAGAGATGGTGAGTCCGGCGGCTGACCGCGGGGGCCGGGTCGCCCCGGGTGCCCGGCCGGTGAGGAGCCGCAGCGCCTGGCGCAGCGGGCGGCCAGGCTGGTGCTGGGCGGCCCGGCGGCACCTGGATTCCCGGGCAGCGTTTTGAGCTTGGCGCCGCAGGCGCTGCTGGTGCGCCTGCGCCAGGGTCTCGCGCTGGTAGTGGCGGGCAACCTTGATCTGAAGGTCCGGGTACATGATGGTGGTTCCTTCCGTGAGCAGGGTGGGTAGCGGCGCTTTCTCGACTGTGGCCGCTGGCATGCCGGGGCACCACGCGCGACCGCCCACGCGATATAGGCACAAACCGTGGAGCATCCTGGGGCTGCTGCTCTGCTAGCCGGTCCGGCGCATGGCGGATCAGCTCTGCGGGTGGCAATCCGGGTCTCCGGTGGTTGAGCGCGGGTGATGGCCAGACCGTGTGCGTCTGCGTACGCTAAGTGCGGGGTTCGCGTCGCACTCGGGTGGCCGCGGGCGGGGTGTGAGGGACGGTTGGGCGGTGGCCGGTCAGCCTGCGTCTTCGTTTGCTGCCTTGCTGGGGCAGTTGCGGGCCGAGGCTGGGCTGACCCAGGAGGAGCTGGCCGAGGCGGCCGGGCTGGGCCTGCGCACGGTCAGTGACCTGGAACGGGGCGCCCACCGTACCGCCCACCAGGACACTGCCCGGCTGCTGGCCGACGCGCTGGGCCTGGCCGACCCGGCGCGCGGGCTGTTCGTGGCAGCGGCCCGCGGGCGGGTTCGCGCCGCTGAGGTGCTGGCGGCCAGGGATGAGGCGCTGGCGGCGGTGATCGTCCAGAACCCGGCGACGCCTATGGCTGTGTCGGTACTGCGGGAGCTACCCGCGGATGTGGCGGGGTTCACTGGCCGGGCGGTGGAGCTGGCCGAGCTGGACCTGCTGCTCCCCAGTACTGATGGGCAGGAACAGGCCTTGGGTCCGGTGGTGATCTCGGCGGTGTCGGGGACAGCCGGAGTGGGGAAGACGGCCCTGGCGGTGCGGTGGGCGCACCGGGTCGCCGATGCGTTCCCCGATGGGCAGCTGTATGTGAACCTGCGCGGTTATGACCCGGATCAGCCGGTGACACCGGGGGAGGCGCTAGCGCGGTTCCTGCGGGCGCTGGGTGTCCCGGACCAGGGCATCCCTTTGCAGGTGGAGGAGCGGGCGGCCCGGTACCGGTCGCTGGTGACTGGCAAGCGGCTGCTGGTGGTGCTGGACAACGCCGCTACCGAGGAGCAGGTGCGGCCGCTGCTGCCCGGCAGCGGATCGGTGATGGTGATGGTGACCAGCCGGGACTCGCTGGCCGGGCTGGTGGCCCGGGACGGCGCCCGCCGCCTCGACCTCGACCTGCTACCCCCGGGCGAGGCAGTGACACTGCTGCGGGCGCTGATCGGCGCTCGGGCCGGCGCCGATCCGCAGGCTACCAAGACGCTGGCGGAGTTGTGTGCCCGGCTGCCGCTGGCACTGCGGGTAGCGGCCGAGCTGGCCGCCTCCCGCCCAGAGGCGTCCTTGGCTGAGCTGTCAGCTGAGCTAGCCGACCTGCAACAACGGTTGCAGTTGCTCGATGCCGCCGGTGATCCGCGGTCGGCGGTGGCCGGGGTGTTTTCCTGGTCCTACCGGCAGCTGCCCGCCGAGGCGGCGCGCATGTTCCGGCTGCTCGGTCTGCACCCCGCCCAGGACTGGGACCTGTACGCGGCCGCCGCACTCACCGCAACCGGCAGCCTGTCCCAGGCCAGACGGTTGCTGGGCGTGCTAGCCCGGGCGCACCTCATCCAGCCCACCGGGGCGGGCCGGTACCAGATGCATGACCTGCTGCGCGCCTACGCCGCCAGGCAGGCGCGTACCGGCGATTCAGCTGACGCGCGGCTGGCCGCACTGACCCGGCTGTTCGACTATTACCTGGCAGCGAGCGCCGCTGCGATGGATTGTCTCGGCCCGTTGCGGTTCACGTCGAGGCCCGGCCCGCCATCCGTCAGCACGCCCGTCCCGCCGTTCGTGGACCGGTCGGCTGCACGTGCCTGGCTGGACGCCGAGCGCCCCACCCTGCTCGCCGTCGCGGCCCACACCGTCCGTCATGGCTGGCCCGCTCACACCACCCGGCTGGCCGCTACCATCCATGGTTACCTCTACGAGGCACATGACACCGACGCCCTCATCATGCACGGGCTGGCGCTGGATGCCGCTCGCCGCCTCGGCGACCGCGGCGCCGAGGCCCGGGCACTGGCCGGCCTGGGCAACTCACACTGGTGGCAGGGCCGCCTGCGGCAGTCCGCAGACCTCTGCCAGCAAGCCCTTGCCCTAGCCCGCGAGGCTGGTGACCGGGTGACCCAGGCCAATGCCCTACTGCACCTATCACTTGTCTACGATGCTCAAGGTCACGTCGAGCTAGCTTTCGATCTCGGCGAGCAGGCCCTCGCGCTATACCGCGAGCTGGGTGACCGCGCGGGTGAGGCCGTGCTGCTGGCCACTCAAGGTCAGACTTATTTTTATACAGGCCAGTGGCAGGAGGGCATCGAGTGCATTCAGCAGGCACTTGCGCTAGCGCGTGAGACTGGTGATGAGTCCAGTATCGGGGCCTTCCTGGCTTTTCTTGGCGATATTTACACGCTGCTAGGCCGGTACCAGGAGGCTGAGGATCATGCGCGGGAGTCTCTCGCAGTAGCCCGCCAATCCGGCATGCCGCCTTTCGAGGCGGCCGCACTCACCGCGCTAGCGGATATCTGCAACCGGCAGGGACGGTATGTCCTGGCTGCCGGTTACTGCCAGCAGGCACTGGCGATCTGCCAGGAACTCGGCTATCGCTTTTGGCAGATCGAGACGCTCAACACCTTCGGCCAGACCCTGCTGGCTACCGGCGAGCCCGAGAAGGCCCGTGCGTGCCATGCCGCCGCACTCGATGCCGCTGGCCAGACGGGCTCTGTCGACGGGCAGGCGCGCTCATTGATGGGCCTGGGCGCGGTCAGCCGCTGGCACGGAGACCACGCCGAGGCCTACGGTTACTACCAGCAGGCACTAGGCCCATTCCAGCAAAGGAACGAGCCCGGCTCGCAAGCCGAAGCGCTCAACGGCGCCGGGGAAGCCTTGGCGGCCACCGGCCAGTATCAGAAGGCTCAGGCCTGCCTCACCGAAGCGCTAACACTGGCCGAGCAGACCGGCTACCGCTACCAGCAAGCCCGCGCCCACCGCGGCCTCGCCGAAGCCTGCCACGCCACCGGCCAGATCAAGCAGGCGCGCCAGCACTGGCAACGCGCCCTGAACATTTACACCGACCTCGGCGTCCCCGAAGCCCAGCGCATGCACGCCCACCCCCTCAGCGGACCAGGCTCCATCCCGGTAACTCCAGAACGTGCATAGCCGATACCGCGGCTGCTCTTCCACAACTTGAGCTGTCTCGGTGTTTGCCCGCTTGACAGGGCATACCGGATCGGCAATCCAGTGGCGAACTCAATAGGTCGAAATAGCCATCGATAGCACCACCCTGGACGTATTCGTGCAGCCACATGGAGGGGCGCGTCCTCGACGGCCTACCCGCACTCCGAACTTGCGGATCTGCACGCGACAGTCCTCACTACCGGCTCCACGACTACCCGCGCCGAATCGGCAGGGAGGATGTGGATGGTGCTTCTGGCCCTGCTAGTCCTCTTCCGGCCACGCCTGCGTGGTTTGGGACGGGTAGCGGCGTAGGGTCAGGGGCCTGGGTCCCGGCCTGACCTCCGAATCGGCCGACGCCGCTCGGGCTGTCTTGATATCGACCTGTCGGCCGGGCCCCAGGTTTTCAGGCACCCACCGGCGCTGCCGGTCTGATCTGCCTGGCCTGGGCAAGAGGCCGGGGTGTCACAGGTCCGGGCGGCCAGCAGGTGCGTGCCATCCCTCAACCACAGAAAGGGATGACGTGACCATCGTAGAGACACGCGCCATTACCGGCGGCGTGGACACCCACGCCGATACCCACATGGCTGCCGCCCTGGATCCCATCGGCGGGTTACTCGGCGTCCAGGAGTTCCCCGCTACCGCCGCCGGCTATGCCCAGCTGCTGGGCTGGCTGAGCGGGTTCGGGACGGTGTGCCTGGTCGGGATCGAGGGGACCGGCAGCTATGGCGCAGGGCTAGCCCGGCACATCACCACAGCTGGCATCCAGGTCGTGGAGGTGGACCGCTCCGACCGCCAGGACCGCCGCCGGCAAGGCAAGTCCGACCCGCTCGATGCGGTGAGCGCCGCCCGGGCCGCGCAGTCCGGGCGGGCCCGCGGCGCGCCGAAGGGCCGCGACGGCGCGGTGGAGGCGATCCGGGCGCTGATGGTCGCCAAGCGCAGCGCCCGCGCCGAGCGGACCCAGACCATCAACCAGGCCAGGGCCTTGATCTTGACCGGGCCAGATGACCTGCGGGCCCGGTTCTCCCAGCACACCGCGGCCGCCCTGGTCGCCGAGACCGCCTTACTACGGCCCCGGCCCGGCGACGCGGCGGCCTATGCCACCCGGTTCGCCCTGCGGGAACTGGGACGGCGCAGCGAGTTCCTCGACGACCAGATCGAGCGCCTGGACGACCTCATCGTCCCGCTCGTGACCGTCCGTGCACCTGGCCTGCTCGCCCTCTACGGCGTGGGCCCCGAGACCGCCGCACTGCTGCTGGTCTCCGCTGGGGATCATCCAGAACGGCTCCGCTCCGAGGCCGCCTGGGCCCACCTGTGTGGCGTCGCCCCGATCCCCGCCTCTTCCGGCAAGCGGACCCGCCATCGGCTCAACCGTGGCGGTGACCGCCAGGCCAACCACGCCCTGTGGCGCATCGTCATCACCCGGATGAGCTCCCATCCACCCACCCGCGCCTACGTCAACCGGCGCACCAAAGAAGGCCTGTCGAAGAAGGAAATCATCCGCTGCCTCAAGCGGTATGCCGCCCGCGAGGTCTATCCGCTCCTTCGGGCACCTGCCGGCTGACGCCAGCTCCCGGGAGCGGCCTGGCCCGCGAATCGGCTGCCGCAGACGCGCTGGCCTTCGAACGATCCGCCGGCCGCTCCCGGGCCTACGCCATGACCTGCTGGGCGTGACCTAATAAGAGCCTGCCCTTTGACTGCGCGGCCCATCCCTGTCTTGTCCGCAACCAGCAGCCCAGCCCGGCCCGCATCCCCCCTTTCAACAACCGGAAATAACCCCCAGAAAAGCTATTAGAGCCCTTGACTCCCATAGGAGCATCGATATGCGCGCCCCGGTTGCGGAGCACGACTCGCAGCTGGTGATCGTCGCACGGCGCCAGGCCATACGGGCTGGCGGATAACTATGCATGACCGCAACATCCGCTATTCGGCTACTTGTTTACTTGCCTTACGGCTGGAGCCCGGCCAGGCTCGGGTCGAGGTGTCCGGCGGGGCGCTCGCTATTCGGCTGTCCGCCTTGATCGTTGGTGAGACTCACATCTGGCATGCGATCCCCGTCGTTCACCGTGGCGTGGAGAGGCTCAAGAGGGGTCTGCCCAGCTCAAAGTAGCGTTGCCCTCCCCGCCGGTTATCACCGGATCTCCAGGGCGAGGGGGAAGTTCATGGGGCACGTGGTCATCGGGATGGATCCGCATAAGCGCTCGGCCACCATCGAGATCATCGATGAACGGCAGCAGGTGCTGTCCGCGGGCCGGTTCGGCACTGACCGGGACGGTTACCGGGCGATGCTGGCCGCGGGGCGGAAGTTCAAGGACCGTGTCTGGGCGGTGGAGGGCTGCAACGGGATCGGCCGCCACCTCGCGCAGCGCCCTGGTCGCTGATGGCGAGCCGGTCGTCGATGTGCCAGCGAAGCTGTCTGCCCGGGCCCGCTTGTTCTCTACCGGCCAGGGACGCAAAACCGATCCGGTGGATGCGCATTCGGTGGCGCTGGCCGGGCTGCACAGCCCGGGCCTGCGGGTGATCGCCGCCGATGATGCGGCGGTGGCGCTGCGGCTGCTGGCCGATCGCCGTGATGAGCTGGGCGTGGCCCGCACGCAGACGATCAACCGCCTGCACCGGCTGCTGCTGGAGCTGCTTCCCGGCGGGGCGAAGAAGTTCCTGTCCGCCGTGCAGGCGAAGGACCTGCTGGCCGCGGTCCGCCCGCGTGACATCGCCGGGAAGACCCGCCGCCGGCTCGCCGCCGAGCTGGTCACCGAGCTGACGCGGATTGATAAGCGCATCAAGACCGCGGATGCCGAGCTCAAACAGCTGGTGACCGCGACCGGCAGCAGCCTGCTCACGCTGCATGGCATCGGCCCCTCCAGCGCCGCCCGGCTCCTCGGTGACGTCGGTGACATCGCCCGTTTCGCTGACAAGGGCAGGTTCGCGTCCTGGAACGGCACCGCACCCCTGGATGCCTCCAGCGGCGACCAGAACCGGCACCGGCTGTCCCGGGCAGGCAACCGGCGGATCAACCGGGTGCTGCACATCATGGCTGTCGTCGCACTGCGCAACGGCACCGAAGGCCGCGCCTACTACCGGCGCAAACTCGCCGCGGGCAAAACCACCATGGAAGCCATGCGGTGCCTGAAGAGACGGCTGTCCGACGTCGTCTACCAGCAAATGCGCGCCGACGCGAGACGTCTGGCAACGGGCCCGGGAGGACACACGGGGACGACTGCTGGCTCCAGCGTGGCCGGCTCTGACCCCTGCACCGGCTCTTCGGAGAAGTCACTTCCCGGACCCGCCGCAAACCACCCTACGCTCGCCCCGGCCAGCAACCCGGTCCGTTCTCCAGCCAGTTCCCGGCGCCCCTCAAGCACAGCCGGACCGCAGCCGGCGTCAAGCGACGTCTGCTTGACACCGGCGAGGACCGGCGCACACTCACCAGGCGGGAACGACACCCTCTTGACATAGAGGGGTGCCAGATCCGGTCGATGTCGCGGCGCAGGTGAGCTGTTCTGCGCGCCGCGGCGGATGGTCTCTTGGAGCCATCCGGCGCACAAGACGGCTGGGCGCGGGTGGCGTACGCACTGACAAGCTCTGGTCCGATTCTGGTTACCTGACGGGCTAGGTGGATGAGCGGCGGGCGAACCAGACCTCTTCGGCGGGCCAGCGGCGGGCCCACTCGTCGGGCAGCTCGAGGAAGTCGTTGTTGCTGGCGCCCGGCGGCACCTGGACTTCGATCAGGTCCTCGACCACCAGGCCGCATCGGCCGAGCAGCCGGATCCATTCGCCGTGCGGCAGCGTGAACAACTGGTACTCGCTGCCCGAGGTGCCGCGCCGCAGCACGCGATGCAGCCCGAACAGGTCGCGCACCAGCCGGTCGGTGGCCGGCCCCTGCTCGGGCAGGCACATCCGGGCCAGCGTGGACTGGGCCAGGAACACCAGCCGGCCACCAGGCCGCAGCAGCCGGGCCGCTTCCGGGATCCACGGTATGGATCGCACCAGACCGACGCGCCGTACTCACTGATCACCAGGCCGGCGCAACCGTCAGCCAGCGGCACCTGCTCGGCGTCGGCCTCCACCAGCGGGAAGCGCAGGCCGAATTCGCCCTGCAGGCGGTGCGCGACGGCCAGCTGCCTGGCCGAGACATCCACCCCGACCGGGCGCGCGCCGCGGCGGGCCAGCCACGCCGAGACGTAGCCGCTGCCGCAGCCCAGTTCCACCGCCGTCACCTCAGCCAGGCCGTACGGCAGGACCGGCAACTGCGCCTGGGGGATGCACCACATCCCCCAGTACGGCTCGGCGGCCGCCCATCTGGAATGCGCGTACCGCTCGAACCAGGCCGACATGTGCTCGTCCCAGGCCCGCCGGGTGACCGCCACGTGCCCGCCTGCCGCATCCGCCATGCGGCGATCATAGGAACGTGGTGGCATCCGCCAGCGGCTGCCGCCACCGGGCACACACCCGGGTGGATACGGCTACTCCAGGTGCAGGGGAACGGATGCTAGATATCGAACAGCACTCCGGGGTGAGCGTGCTCCGGCTGCGGCACGGCAAGGTCAACGCGCTCGACCTGGAACTGCTGCGCGCGATCACCGCGGCGCTGGGCGAGGTGGACGAGCGGGCGGCGGTGGTGATCACCGGGACCGGGACTGCGTTCTGCGCCGGCGTGGACCTGCGCCAGGTGGTGGCGGGCGGGGCGCCGTACCTGCAGGAGTTCCTGCCCGCGCTGACGGCGGCGTTCCTGGCGGTCTTCGATCATCCCGGGCCGGTGCTGGCCGCGATCAACGGTCACGCGATCGCTGGTGGCTGCGTGCTCGCGGCCGCGTGCGACGTGCGGGTGATGTCACAGGGCACGATAGGCCTGGCCGAGCTGAGCGTGGGTGTGCCGTTCCCGGTGGCCGCCCTGGAGATCATGCGGCACGCGGCCGGGCCTGCCGCCAGCCGGCTGGTGCTGGCCGCGGAGCTGCTCGGCCCGGCCCAGGCCCAGGCGATCGGGCTGATCCACGGCATCGAGGAGCCCGGCGTCCTGCTGGAGTCGGTGCTCGGCCAGGCGCAGCGGATGGCGGAGATACCGGCCGGTGTATTCGCGGTCAGCAAGCGCCAGTTGCAGCAGCCGGCCCGGGACCGGATCGCCGCCCGCCGTGGCGAGGACGCGGACGTCCTGGCCACCTGGTCATCGGCGGCCACCCTGGAAGCTATTTCGGGCTACCTCGGCGAGCTCAAGCGCCGGCGCCGCTAGCCCGGTGTCCGGGCAGCCGGCTGACTCTGGGCGATGCTCTCCAGCAGCGCGGCGGTCTGTGCCGGTGCGGCCAGCATCAGGTCGTGCCCGTAGCCGAGCTGGTGCGTCTCCCAGCCAGCCGCCACCGCGCGGTCGAACGAGGCCTGCAGGCTGGCTAGCGGCGGCTGGGTGTGGTTGATGTACACCTGGCGGATCTGATCCAGGGCTGCCGGGTCGAACGCGACCGGGTCTGTCTGGCAGCGCAGCGGGAAATCGGTCAGCCGGGGCGCCACCGTGGCCCGCAGGTCCGGGTCGGTGAGGCCCCACTGGTCCAGGAACCGGGGCGACGCCGGCACGAACCAGCCGTCCCCGTCCGTGGCGGCCAGGTCGCGGTAGCGCCGCGCCACATCGGCGGGCTCGACGTCCAGCAGGCTCTGGCCCGGCCGCACCAGGAACGCCGCCAGGTAGGTCACCGAGGCCAGCCGGCCGGCCGCCCGCTCGGCGACCGGGCCAGCCAGGACCCCGGCGTAGCTGTGCAGCACCAGGTGCACGTTACGGAGATCGGCAAACCACAGCAGCTCGGTGAGGTCGGTGACATGAGTCGCGACACCGACCTCCCGGGTCAGCTGATGACGGCGGTCACCCTGGCCGGTCAAGGTAGGCGCGTAGACCTCGTGCCCGTTCCCGGACAGCCGCTGCCGCACCTCGCGCCAGCACCAGCCGCCGTGCATGGCGCCATGCACCAAAACGAACGTGGCCACGCCGCACCCCCCAATCCGGCCAGCATAGGGCACGGAGCGTAACCGGGCGTTATCTAGATCCGTGATCGCCCGGGTTACGGCTGGACTGTCTGATTGTTCAGGGTCTACCTTGGGGTGCGGTTGATGAACCAGCGGGGGGCTCGTGTCTGTGCGGCTCGCGTCCAGACCCCCCGGACGCGAGATGGGGCGCTGGCGGCAACCCAGCTCCGCTTACACCTGATCCGTCGCGGGTTCCTGCCTGGTGGCCTACCCCACTGAGGGTGCCTCCAGGCGGTCGCGGCCCGTGCCATGCCGCCGAGCGTGATCCCCCCCACGCTGGCCGGGCCGCTCAACCGTCCGGGGCCGGCTGGCCGGGCGCACAGCGAAACCTGCTGGCAGCTCCGGGACCCCCCACCCCCAGCTTCCGGGGCTGCCAGCAGGTAACAGCTACTCTGCGCTACCGGTGGACTGTTGCGGTATCGGTAATTTTGCTTAGTCTGATGCGGTGACGGGAGCGGGATCGCTCACCCCGGACGGCCGGTTGCTGCGGCAGCTCAGCAACGGGCTAGCCGAGCTGTACCTGCCCGACGGCGGCGACTTCCCCAGCCGGGTGATCAACCTGTTGTCCAGCCTCGTGGCCGCCGAGTCGTGCTCGTACAACCACCTGGTCGGCGCGACCGCCGTAGCCGTGCGGATCGAGCCCGCGGACGTGGTGGACTTCCCCGACGCGCACCAGCTGTTCCAGCAGCATCTGCCCGAGCACCCGCTGCTGCGGCACGTCGAGGCGACGGGCGACCTCTCGGCCCGGCGGATTTCCGACGAAGCCAGCGACCGCCAGTTCCGGGGGCTCGGCATCTACCACGAGTTCTACCGGCCAGCCGAGGTCCAGTATCAGCTGGTCGTGAGCGTTCCGGCCGGGCCCGGCGGGATGATCAGCGTGGCGCTCAACCGGTATGGCCAGGACTTCTCCGACCAGCAGCGCGACGTGGTCGATCTGCTGCGGCCACACCTGGCGCAGGCGGCGGCGATCGCCAGCCTGCTGAGCCAGCCGGTGCCCGACACGCCGCGGGACGCGCACGGCCGGCCGCTGCTGACCGCGCGGCAGACCCGGATCCTGCAGCTGGTGGCGGCCGGGAACTCGGACCGTGCCGTGGCCCGCACGCTTGGGGTCAGCGTCCGCACCGTGCACACCCACCTGCAGCACATTTACCGCGCGCTGGGCGTCAGCTCGCGGACCGAGGCGCTCGCCCATGTCCGGGCGCTCACCCTGGCCGGCGCCCAGGTCGCCGGCTGATCAGCGCACCCGGGCGCGCAGGAACCCGGCGATCTGCTCAGTCGCGGCGGCGGCCTCGGGGGTGCCGAGCATGACCGGGTAGACGTGCGGCAGCCCGTCCCCGATCTCGAGCGAGACGTCGGCTCCGGCGCGGGCGGCCGCGTCGGCGAGCCGCTCCGAGTCGCTGAGCAGCAGTTCGGCCGTGCCCACCAGCACCAGCAGCGGCGGCAGGCCGGCCAGGCCGGCGAACAGCGGCGAGGCCAGCGGCTCCCGCGGATCGGCGCCCGCCAGATAGACGTCCGCGACGCGGCGGATCATCTCCGGGGTGAAGATCGAATCGTCACCGGCGCGCTCGGTGATGGACGCCCCGGAGCTGGTCAGGTCCAGGTGCGGGGACAGCAGCGCGGCCGCTGCGGGCAGGTCATCGCCGGCGTCGCGGAGCGCGGTCAGCAGGCCGGTGGCGAGCCCGCCGCCGGCTGAGTCGCCGCACAGGGCGACCGATTCCGCAGGCTGCCCCTGTTCATCACGCAGCCAGCGCCACACCGTACGTACGTCGTCGGCAGCTGCCGGGAACGGGTGCTCCGGCGCCAGCCGGTATTCGGGGAACAGCACCCGCATCCCGGCCGAGCCGGGCGGCCAGCTCGCCGTAGCTGCGCAGCGAGCCCAGTGAGTATCCGCCGCCGTGCAGGTACACCAGCACCCGGTCGGCGGCCACCCCGGGCGGTGCAAGCCAGTAGGCGGGCACACCCGCGCCCGGCGCCTCGGTCACCCGCACGTCGCCGGGCATGGGGTGGACCTGGCCGCCGGGGGCGAACGCGGCGCGGAGCTGATCCAGCGGTGGCGGCGGCTGGCCGGCCCGGGCCTGCTTCCGCTGCCGGAGCTGGCTGATCACGTCCCGCATCTCGGGGCTGGGCATGTCCGCATCCTAGGTTGGCGGCCACACCGGCGACGGCAGGCGGGCGGCGCAGGTGACCGGCCGGTCGATGGCGTTCGGAAAGATGGGTTTGATTTACGGGCGCGGCAGTGCCGCAGGGCCGAGCAGGTCCCACTTGTTGCCTGCGATGTCGAGGAACACGGCAACCCGCCCGTAGGGCTCTGTGCGCGGTGCGGTGAGGAATTGCACGCCGGCGGCTGTCATGCGCTCGTGGGCGGCGTCGAAGTCGTCGGCCCGGAGGAAGAATCCGACACGCCCGGCCATCTGCTTCCCGACGGCTGCGGCCTGGTTCTCGCCGTCCGCGCGGGCGAGGAGGATGCCGGTCTGCGCGCCGGGCGGGCGGACAACGACCCACCGCTTCGGCCTGCCGTCGTTGGTCAGCGACGGGGAGTCCTCGACGAGGTCGAATCCCAGCGCGCCCACGAAGAACTCGATGGCCTTGTCGTAATCATCGACGATGATCGTGAACTGCTCGATCCGCATGCGCAGCAGGCTAGTACCCGCGCAGTTCCGTGCGGGCGCCTCAGCCGTCGATGCGGAACTGGACGCGCGCGATGTCCTGGCAGATCTTGGCGAAGATCTCCCGGCGCAGCCGGTTGTGCTCCTGGTCGGCGTCGTAGACGCGGTAGGCGTCCTCGTCCTGCCAGTCATTGGTGATCGCGAAACTCCAGCCGCCGTCGCGCAGCCCGAGGTCGCAGCCCACGTTCATGGCGAGCATCCCGGGGAAGCTGAGCGCGGCGATGCCGGCCAGGCCCTCTTGCAGCAGCGCGGCATCCGCCGCCTGCTGAGCGGGATCGCCGGATGAGCGCAGCCGCCCGACGACGACGTTGCGGATCATGCGGGCCTAGCGGCCAAATGTGTCATTTGATGAATGTATGTCATGTTTAGATATGGATTCATGGGATTACGGCTAAGCCTCCGGAAACCTTCTTAACCGGTGCCGCCGGAATTTTCATTTATTCACCATCAACGGTGAACCGGCCGGGCGCCTGGCTCGTGGTCGCGTCCCAACCCCGGTGTAAATGACGACGGGCGTAGGTTCCTTCAAGAGCTACCAACTCAGCGAAGGAAGGACTACGCCCGTGCCGAATCGAGTATCTCCCACTGACCGGATCCGTGCCGAGATCGACGCCTTGTTCGACGGGTCGCGTGATCTGGGTGAGGTGATCGAGGATGTGGCCCGGCTGGGTGCCCGGCTGATCATCCAGACCGCGGTGGAAGCCGAGGTGGAGGTGTTCCTGGGCCGGGCCCGCTACCAGCGCTCGGCTGCCGCGCAGGATGCCCGGCCGGGGATGCGCAACGGTTACTGCCCGGCGACGGTCAAGACCACCGCCGGGCCGGTGACCGTGGCCCGGCCGAAGCTGCGCGGCACTACCGAGCGGTTCGCGTCAGCGCTGTTCGGCAGGTCGGTCACCAGGTCGAATGCCCTGGAGTCGCTGGTGATCGCGGGGTTCGTGCGGGGGCTGTCGGTCCGTGACGTGGAGAACACCCTCGCCGATGCCCTGGGCGCCGAGGCGGCGCTGAGCAAGTTGACGGTCTCGCGTATCTGCCAGGCGATCGGCGATGAGTTCACCGCCTGGTCGGGCAGGCGCCTGGACGGCCTGGAGCTGGATTACCTGTTCCTGGATGCCTCGATGTTCAAGATGCATCCCGGTGCCCGGGCCGAGCCGGTGCTGGCGGCGTGGGGCATCACCCCCGACGGCAAGCCGGTGTTCGTCGCGCTGGCCGCTGGCGGCAGTGAGTCCACCGACGCCTGGGCTGGCTTCCTGGAGGAACTGCGCGGCCGGGGGCTGCGCCCGCCGCTGCTGGTCATCTCCGACGGCGCCGCCGGGCTGATCAACGCCGCCGAGAGCGTGCTGGCCCGGTCGCTGCGCCAGAAATGCCTGATCCACCGGGCCCGCAACGTCCTCGCGAAGGTCCCCGCCGCCGCCCAGGACCAGGTCCGGGACGCTTACTGGGCGATCTTCGACACCGATGCCCTCACCGCCGCTGGCATCGCGCCCGGGCACAAGCTCGTCACCGCAGTGCAGGCCCGTATCGACGCCTTCGCCGAGCGATACGGCAAGCTCTACCCATCGGCCGTCAAGTGCCTGCTCACCGACCGCGGGCAACTCACCAGCTACCTGCGGTTCCCGGTCGAGCACCACAAGCGGATCCGGCACTCCAACTTCATCGAGCGCACCTTCGGCGAGACCCGCCGCCGGGTCAAGGTCATCGGCCGGCTCCCCGGCGAGGCCAGCTGCCTCAACCTGGTCTGGGCCGTCCTGGACCGCGCCAGCCGCGGCTGGCGCGGCGTCAATACCACCAACGCCGGCCTGCGCCTGCTACACGACCTGCGCCGCCAGCTCCTCGACCCGCCCACCCCGATCCGCCGGACCAGCCACCCTGCCGCAGCACCCGAAGAAACTGTCGGGGCCGTCGCCTAACATCCCAGCGAAGGAGCCGAGCCCACGTCATTTACACCGCTCCTGGGACGCCACCTGGCTCGTGGTGCTGGGTGTCAGGCGGCATGTTCGCTGGCTGCCGTCAGCATCCTGCCGACGGCGAATAGTCGCGGCTGCCTGGGTGGGGGGCGTCATGGTGTCAACGATGGCCGTCCGGCGTGCGCCGGCCGTCCCGGTCCGGGGCGGGTGTAATCGGCACCGGCATGCGTTAGCCTCGATGTTTCGTGATCTTGCACCGTCCGATTGAGGTTGCGGCTGGCTGGCATTTCAGCGTCCGGCCGTGTCTGGAGGCCCGGCTGTCGCGCCGGGGGGGCGGGGTTCCACGGGCCCTGGGATTTGTCCTTCCTGGTCGTAGGAGCGGTTCCGGCTGGTCAGCCGGGGGCGAAGGCCTGCAAGCGGGTCGTCGCGGCGGTGAGCTGAGCGGCCCAGGGCCAGGTGGCGGCCAGGCGCAGCCGCAGGCGGCGGGCGCCGTGGACCAGGCGCCCAGCGGCGGAGAACAGGCGCAGCCGCAGCCGCTTGGGTTCCCAGCTGCGGGCGGGGCCGTCGAGGGCGAGCATCTGCATCCAGGCCAGCAACTCGCAGGCCATGGCTACGAGCTCGCACCAGATCTGGTTTTGGTAAAAGCCGTGCAAGGGCAGGCCACGCAGCCCGGTGTCTTTGGCATTGCGGATCCGATCCTCGCACCTCGCCCGGCGGCGGTGCCGCAGTTCCAGGTCTGCGAGCTGCCCGGTCCTGGCGTTGGTGGCGAAGCAGGTGAACCGGTGCCCGCCGAGGTCGGTGAAGCGCAGCTGCGCGCCGGGATGGGGGCGTTCCTTGCGGACGATCACCCGCATCCTGGCCGGCCAGCCGGCCAGGTCGGCCAGGCCGGTGAGCTCGGCCACCGATGCGCCTGGCCGCACCTGCCCGCCGGCATCATAGGCGGGCTCCCAGACCCGGTCCGGGAGAGTGAGGATCGCTGCGGCGATGTCGTCGGTGATGGTCATGCCGATCGAGTAGTGCAGCCGGCGGCCGGGGCTGGCGAGCCAGGCCAGGAACTCGTGGGTGCCGCCGCCGGAATCGGTGCGGATCAGGACCCGCCGCCGCGTCCGCCGGGGCAGTTGCGCCAGCGCGAGCCGGGTCACCTCGATGTGCTCGCTGGCGGTGTTCGATCCGGCGTTACCTGGGCGCAGCAGGATGGCCAGCGGCTCGCCGCCCGCCCCGGCGCCGTGGCCGGCGAACGCGGCCAGCGGGTGGAATCCATACGTCTTTTTCCAGGTAGGAGCAGCCCTTTCCTTCTCGGAGTGCGCGAGCACGATCGTGGCGTTAACGTCAACGGGGATCAGCGTCCCGTCCCCGCCCGGTGCTCGCTCCCCGGCCAGCGTCCAGGCCCGCTCCCGGGCCGCGGCGCGAGCTTTGCGGATCGCCCGCAGCGCCCGGGGCGCGTCCGCCGCCAGCGTACTGACCAGCCGGGAGATCACCGGATCGGAGGCCACCGGCCCGAAAAGGCCTGGCTGCGCACGCAGTACCGCGACATCAGCCAGGCAGTCCCCGCCCAGCCCCGGCGCCACGGCCAGGTCGGTGAGGATCTTCCCCGGCTCGTGCACCGCCCGCGGCGCCCGCCACCGCGCTAGGGCGCCGGACAGGCCCCCGCCCAGGGCCGTGACCCGCAGCGCCCCGGCCAGCAGCAACCCGCCCGCATGGGACACCAGCCCCTGACCGCCGGCGGACACGGTGATCTTGGCACGGCGCACGGTATCGTTCACGAGATAAGTGCCTTTGGCCCGGCGCGGACAGGACCTTCGACAAGCCCTATCCTCCCAGGCCAAAGGCACTTTCTATATGCAAACGACCAAGGCCGGCCGATCACTGGCGAAAGCCCGAGGCTAGCGGCGGAGTCTCGCTGGCTCCCGGTCCGCCGTACCGGCCGGAGCCGTGTGGCCTGATCCGGCGGACGTGGGGCTGGCCGCGTTCCTGCCGGTGCGGCAGGGCCGGGTGCGCAGGCCATCCCGCCGCCCCCGGTCGAGGCACGGTGGCCCGCGGCCTCCGCCGGCTTAGCCCGGACCGTGCCGCTCGCCACCCGGCTGAGCGTGACCAACCAGGCTTGGGGAGAAAATCATGACATCCAGATGCTGGCGCGCAGCTGCCCTGGTGGCACCGGCCGCTCTCACCGCGGCGCTGGCCGCTCCGGCTGCGGCCGCAAGCACTCCTCGCTGGCAGCTCACCAACGAGTTCGCCAGCAAACCCGTCTGCTACACCCCCAGCGGGGGATCGCTGCCCCTGGAGATCAACCTGGACGGAAGCTGGTCCACCCCGCTGACCTTCGGCGCGTCGGGGCTGCCGGCCGGCGGCTCGTACAGCGACTCCGTCTACCTCTTCAGCGACACGGGCATTGTGGAAAGCGTCGGCCCGCCGCCCATCCCACCCGGCTCCAGCAACGGAACCGGTCCCTACACCGTGAACTCGACGTCCTTCGGTGAGGCCTACGCCGTGACCACCATCCCGTCCGGCATGGTGGCGGGCTCGACATTCAACATCACCCTGTGGGCCAGCGACGGCACCACCAGACAGACCGAATCCGTGCCCGTCGTGATCAAGGCAAGCTGCGCGCGCCGGTACTGACGCCGGCAGCACACCCGTGTCCCGCGCCCAGGTCCCGGGCGCGGGACACGCCTTGTGACGGGGGTGCGTGGGTTTCGGCTGGCTGGTCAGTGGGACCTTTACCGGGAGCGGCACACTGCGGCTCAGCCGGGGAGATCACGCACATGGATAAGGAGCGACCGTCGCCGTCGCCGTCGCCGTCGCCGGAGACCGGGACAGCGGCGCTGCGAGCGGGCTGGTCACATGGTCATCGTGACGTTTCCGGCGGTTGGCTGCGGCCGACCGTGTTCGGCGCGGTGGACGGTCTGGTCACCAACGCCTCGCTGATCGCCGGGCTCGGTGGAGGCGGGGTATCCGCGCACACCATCGTGCTCACCGGCGTCGCCGCGCTCGTCGCGGGGGCGTTCTCCATGGGCACCGGGGAGTACATCTCGGTGACCAACCAGAACGAGCTGGTGCACTCCGAAGTGGCGCTGGAGCGCAGGATGCTCGCCCTGTTCCCGGCCGCGGAAGAAGAGGAACTGGCCGGCTACTTCCGCGACTACGGCGCCGACGCGGAGACGGCCGCCCGGATGGCCGCCGCCATCTCCCAGGATCCTGGCACGGCCCTGCGGGTCCATACCCGGGAGGAACTTGGCGTCAACCCAAGCGAGCTGCCCTCGCCATACCTGGCCGGTATCGCCTCGTTGCTGGCCTTCTCGATGGGCGCCCTGATCCCGCTGCTGCCCTATCTGCTCGGCCTGCCCCGGCTGGCCGCATCCCTGATCATCACCGCGGTGGCCCTGGCCGCGGGCGGTATGACCGTCGGTCGGCTGACCGGGCGGCCCCTGCTGCGGTCTGGCCTGCGCCAGTTGCTGCTGGGCGCCATGGCCATCGCCGTGACGTTCGCCGTTGGCAGCCTGATCGGCGGCCACGGCGCCTAACTTGGTGTGATGCTCACCGTCCGGCGAGGGGCGGAGATCTTGTGGATGGCCGTCGCCCCAGCCTGTCGCGGCCACGGGCTGGCACCATGCTCTTGCAGGGCATGCTGGGCGAATTGGCGGCCGACGGTGTCAGTGTGGTCGAAGTCAAGACCCTGGACAGCTCGGCTGGTTACCAGCCTTACGAGGGCACCCGGGCGTTCTGGGAGCGCCGGGGATTCGTCTACGTCGACACCATTGATGGGCTCCCCGGTTGGGATCCGGGCAACCCCGCGGCCATCTACATAGCGGCCCTGCGACCGACCAGTACGCCGGCTGGTATTGACCTGGCCCGGTGAATTTCCACGAACATGGGCGCGGTCGGAGGCCATGACAGACCCGGCCTAGGTTGTGCTTGAAACGGCCGCGGCCCGCTGCCTGCCGGATCTTGCGTCCGTATCGCCGCTTATACACCTTTTCGTGCGGTTTTTTAGGCGGCGGGGGCGCCCCAGGATCTCCCACGGCCTGCGCGGAATGTAATCACGAGTCCCAGGAATCCCGGCAGTCCGCCGTTGGCTAATATGATTACGAACATGTAACGGTAACGTGTCAGGCCGAAAACATCCCATAAGCCACTATTGACACTGTGAAATAATCTGGTTCACCTGATCACCGGGGGGGTTGTTGTCGCGCCCTCTTGCCCACCGAGGGAAGGCCGGGGCCACTGGCATGGGCGGAGACTCTAAAGAAGGTGAAAGGCCTTTCCTTGGGCGGAGTAATTCCTTCTGGATTGGAATTACAGCTGTCTGTACCATTCTTCTCCTGGTAGTCGCGTACTTGACCTACCAAGCCACCAAGAAGCCCGATAACGCAGCCCTAATCACGGCTCCTTCAATCCCAACCACGACTCCGCCGACAACACCAGCCACAACTCAGCCGGACACACAACCCGCGACTTCCGCGGCGGCTCCGGCGAGCTACAATTTCTCCTTCAATAATGCTAGCCAGTACCCCTGCTCCGATGAGGGCACGATCCATTCCCTCGCAGGTGGGGACGAGGCGACATTTACTTTCTATAACGACTCGTCAACGTCTCTTGAGATCATATGGATCACTGATGGCGGCGCCCGCTACACGCGTGCTACGGTCTCGCCAGGCGATAATTGGACCGTTTATACCGATGTCGCAGACCTGTGGATGATCGCTAATCTTGCCGCGACATGCGAAGGCATTTTCGACGTGGCCGGTGCCGGCAACGTTACAGTCACGTCCTAACGGCAAAGAGCTCAGCCCGGATCTCCTGCGGAGCTGATCAGGCCGGGCAGGCGCTGGCCAGACCGCTGCGGGCCCGTGCTTGTTCGTGCCGGTCACCGCACTGAATCGCCAGGGCCAGCGCGGCGGTGTGCTGAGCGCTGGCCTGGCCGGCCTGGCTCGCGGCCAGGAACGCTTCACCGAGACCGTTGAGCGCTTCGGCCTGGCCAGAGGGATTGCCGGCCTGACTGTGCAGGGCCAGCGACTGCCGGAGATGGCCGATGGCCTGTCGGCGTCGGCCTTGCCGCAGTTCGGAAATGCCCAGGTAAGCCAGGGCCCGGGCCTGGCACAGCCGGCTGCCGACCTCGCGGCCCACCCGGACGGACCGCTGGAGATGGCCGGCCGCCTCGACGTAACGGCCTTGCCGCAGTTCGAGTTCGCCGAGGTTGCCCAGCACATAGGCCTCACCGGACCGGAACCCGCAGTCGCGGAACAGGGCCAGTGACCGGCGCAGTTGTCCGGCGGCTTGCTCGTAACGGCCCTGCCGCAGGTGAACGACGCCAAGATGGTGCAGCTCGCGGGCCTCACCGGGGTGGTCGCCAGCCTCCAGGTAGATGGCCAGCGCCTGGTGGTGGCACTCAGCCGATCGCTGGTAACGGCCCTGGCAATAATCGGCCAGGCCGAGGTGGCTGAGCGCGCGAGCCTCACCGATCCGGTCTCCGTCCGCACGGCACAGTGCCAGGGCCTGCTCGAGGTGGCTGGTGGCCTGGGGGAGACGGCCCTGGGCCACGTCGGCCGCACCGAGCATGGTTAGTGCCGCGGCTTCGGCCGTCCGGTCGCCGGCCTGCGCCGCGGCGCGGCGGGCGTGGCTGTGCACGGCGGCGGCATCCGTGAAGTGACCGACATCCAGGTAACGGAAGATGGTGGCGGCCAGGCCGATGGCGTGGCCGGGCCAGCCGTGGTCGGCGGCGTGCGCGGCCACCGCGACCAGGGTGGACCGGTGCGCGTCCAGCCAGGCCAGCGCGGCCGCCGGGCTGGTCACCGGCGGCACGGGCCCGGCTGCCTGGGGTGGCGCTGGCTGGTCAGGGTCGGCACGGAACAACGCCCCGGCCGCGACGGCCGCGGTGGCCAGGTAATGGTCGAACAGGCGGGTCAGCGCGGCCTCTCGGTCCTGCTCACGGTCGGCGTCCGCAGCCTGCTCGGCGGCGTAGGCGCGGAGCAGGTCGTGCAGGCCGTAACGCCCCGTCCCGGCGGGCTGGATCAGGTGGGCGCGGGCCAGCCGGTCCAGCAGCCCGCGAGCCTGCCGGAGCGTGGTGCCGGTGAGCGCGGCGGCGGCGTAAGCGTCAAAGTCGCCACCGGGGTGCAGCCCAAGCAGCCGGAACGCGCGTGCGGCCTCGTCATCCAGCTGCCGGACCGACCACGAGAACACGGCCCGGACCGAGGTCAGCGGGTCCCCGGCCGCATCCAGCAGGTCCAGCTGCTCCTGCTGATCAGCCAGCTCCGACGCGACATCCGCCAGCGAGAGGCCAGGTGCGGCGGCGGCGCGCTCGGCGGCCACCCGCAGCGCCAGCGGCAGCCGGCCACAGCAGGCGGCCAGCGTCACGGTCGCCGCGGGCTCGGCCGCCACCCGGTCGCCGATGAGCGCCCGCAGCAACTCCACCGCCTCGGCTGGTGGCAGCACGTCCAGGTCCAGCCGGCGGGCACCCTCCCTGGCCACCAGCCCGGCCAGCGCATCGCGGCTGGTCACCACCGTCACGCACGACGGGCTACCGGGCAGCAGTGGCCGGACCTGCGCCACATCCCGGGCGTTATCGATCACGATCAGCATTCGCCGGCCCGTTAGCAGGCTCCGGTACCGCGCCGCACGCTCTCCGGTCCCGGCGGGGATATCCCGCTCAGCCACGCCCAGGCTGCGCAGGAATCCGGCCAGGGCGTCGGCGGCCGGCATCGGCTGGCCAGGGTCATACCCGCGCAGGTTCACGTGCAGCTGCCCGTCCGGGAACTGGCCCGCCACCTGATGCGCCCACAGCATGGCCAGCGCCGTCTTACCCACGCCGGCCATCCCGGCGATGGCCGAGATGACCAGGGTCCGCGGCCGCTGCGCGCTGGCCTGCTCCAGCATCCCGGTCAGGTCGGCCAGCTCGGCGGCCCGGCCCACGAACCGCGGAACCGGGCCCGGCAGCTCCCGCGGCAGCACCGGTCCGGGCTCAGCACCGGCCAGGGCCGGGCTAGCGGTGAGGATCTGCCGGTGCAGGTCGCGCAGTTCTGCTTCCGGCTCGGCACCCAGCTCAGCCACCAGCACCCGCCGCGCTTGCTGATACGCGGCCAGCGCTTCGGCCCGGCGGCCGGCGCGGTACAGCGCAAGCATCAGCAGCGCGTGCAGGTGCTCACGCAACGGGTGGGCTGCGGCCAAGCGCTGCAGCTCGGCGATGACCGCGCCGTGACGGCCCAGGTGCAGCTCCGCATCGATCCGCAGTTCCGCCGCCTGCAAGTGCAGCTCCACCAACCGAGGAATTTCAGTTAACGCCAGTGCCTGCGACCCGACGTCGGCCAGTGGCTCGCCGCGCCACAGCACCAGCGCTCCGCGCGCCTGATCAGCCGCGGCCGCCCAGGAACCACCGCGCGCGGCGTTGCGGGCGCCGTCGAGCAGGACCTCGAACCGGGCCACATCCAGTTCCCCGGGATCAACCCGGATCAGATACCCGGGGGACCGGGTGACGATCCGGGCCTGGTCGGCATCCCCCAGCACGCGGCGCAGCCGCTTCACGTAGTTCCGTACCGTCGCCGGAGCTGACGGCAGCGGCGCGGGCCCCCACAGCGTCTCGGCAATCTCGCTGACCGACACCACCCGGCCAGCATTCAGCAGCAGCACCGCGAGCACCGCCCGCCGGCTGCCCCGCGGCACCGGCAGGGCCATTCCGCCGCGACGCACGACTACTGGCCCGAGCAGGCAGAACTCCAGCTTCGTCGTCATCCGGCCTCCGCTCCGGTTCGGTGCCCCGGCTTAGCGCTACGTGTTCGCTACAAGATTGCTATTACCACACGGAAGACTGACCGCCCATGACACGCAGTCAACTGTTGCTGATCGCAGGCGTCGCATCGGTGCTGGCCCTGATGCCAGCCAGCGCGTCCGCGGCGGCTGGGCCCGGGCGGTTCACCACAATCGACGTGCCCGGCGCGGCGGGCACCATTGGAGTTGGTGTCAATGACGCCGGCGTGGTGTCCGGGTTCTACTTCGACAGCAGCGGCAACGAGCACGGGTTCCTGGACCGGCACGGCGCGTTCACCACGGTCGATGTGCCCGGCGCCGCCGACACGCTGGCGACCGTTAGCAACGACCACGGGGTGCTGGTCGGCTACTACCTCGACAGCACTGGCGACGCGCACGGGTTCATCGACCGGGACGGCAGTTTCACCAAGGTCAACGCGCCAGGCGCGGGCCCGGCGTCCGGGCAGGGCACGTTCGTCGCGAACATGAACAACCTCGGCGTGATCGCCGGGTTCTACATCGACTCCGCAGGCGTGCAGCATGGGTTCATCGACCGGGACGGCAGGTTCAGCGCGATCAACGCCCCGGACGCTGGCACCGCGTCTGGGCAGGGCACCAGCGTTGGGTATATCAACGACCTCGGGCAGGTCACCGGGAGCTACACGGAAAGCAACGGCGATACGGTCGCCTTTGCCGGGCCCATCGGCAGGTTCACCACGGTCAGCGATCCAGCCGCGCCAGCGTTCAGCACACTCACCGCGGCGATCAACGACGCCGGGGTGGTTGTCGGCGAATGGGCGGACGCCAACGGCCTGTTCCACGGGTTCATTGAGCGGCGCGGGGTGTTCACCCCGGTCGAGGACCCGGCCGGCGCAGAAGGCACCAACCT
The DNA here is from genome assembly GCA_963814645.1 of uncultured Actinomycetes bacterium. Classification (GTDB taxonomy): domain Bacteria; phylum Actinomycetota; class Actinomycetes; order Streptosporangiales; family Streptosporangiaceae; genus RYN-230. The sequence goes on from CAWFDX010000004.1 coordinate 1,352,793, forward strand.
GGCTGACATCAGCAACAACGGTGTGATCGTCGGCTTCTACACCGACAGCAACGCCATCAATCACGGGTTCGAACTGACCCCCGCCCGCTGACCTCCGCACCAGCCCCGCTGGTACTGCGCCGGACCGTGGGCGCCGGGCGCGGGCCCGGGCCGCCTGATCGTCACTATCTGAGACCAGAAGCGAGTCCTTCCCATGTGAGGATCTAAGCCAGGTAGGTGTGTTAGCAAACCGGAACGAGGACTTATGGGTGGGAAGACCGCGGCATCGCCGGAGCCCGCAACGCTGACAGTGGCTCTCGACGTGCCATCAGCGCAAATTCTCGCAGATCAAGCGTCGATCATCCAGGATCTTCAATTCGTGATGGATTGTTGCAAGCGGCTGCTTACCGAGCTGGCTAAACCTGAGGAAGACCGCGATCCGATCGTGCCGCAGACGCTCTGGTCCGCAGCGCTGGTTGCGTACGCTCGCTGCTTTGGCAAGGGCAAGCGATTCGGGCTTTCGACTGAAGATGTGCGCAACCTGCCCCTCCGGGGCGAGGTGATGAAATATCACAAATGGGTAATCGGGGAGCGCGACAAACTTACTATGCATCCAGCGGACCCATTCGCGGCCACCAAGGTGGGAGCAGCTCTTTCCCCACCCGACCGCGGAGAGCGGCAGGTGGAGGGCATCGTGATTCTCTCTACGAGCCGTATACTCGTAGACGACACCGGTGTGCGCCAGTTGGGCGGCCTGGCATCAGAGCTGGCAAAACAAACCGCCGAGAAGGCACAGACTCAGCAAGACTTTGTGCTCGCGGATGCACAGCAGCTCAACAAAGACAGCTTGTACAAATTGCCGCCACTGCGCATGGGCTCACCCGAGGTCCCCTGAAGATCGAGGTTCTCACGCCGGCTCGAGCCTGGTCGTGCCGTGCTCGCCTGCCGGGTCCTCGAGACCGGCGGTCGTTTGCGGCGGAGCTCCTGGCCCGGCTATTGTTCAAGCTGAGTTCGTTCAGGAGCGCTGTCGCAGCGTACGGTCTAAGGAGGTGAGTCCGATTTTCGTTCACAGTCGGGTGCTCACCCCTTCGCGCTGGAGCCGCTAGAGCTTCGTCGTCATCGGTCCTTGGGTACCCGTATCCCGGATGCCTGAAAGGGACCAAGACATGTCGCAATTTCACGAATCGCTCCCCTCGACCGGGGGCAACGTTGCTCTGGTTCTCGGTGGTGGTGGGGCGGCCGGAAACGCGTGGGAGATCGGTGTCATCGCAGGCCTGGCCGAAGCTGGTCTCGATATGACAGAGGCCGCCGATTTGGTGATCGGCACCTCGGCCGGGGCCACCGCGGCAGCGCAGGTGCGCAGCGGTATACCGGCGGCCGAACTGCTGGCCTCGGTGCTGTCCCCGCCGGTCCGGCCGGCCAGAGGGAACCGGGAACGGCCGCCGTCCCTGCCGATGGCCACGGTGTTCGAGCGGATGAGGGCCATCGGCGCCGCCGCCACCTCGGCAGCCGATCTGCAACGTGCGATGGGCGCGTTCGGGTTGGAGAGCGACGCCATACTCGGACCCGGGGCGCCGCAGCGGCGCGCACTGGTCGCCGTAAGATTGCCCCGCCCGGACTGGCCGGACCGGCCGATGATCGTGGTGGCCGTCAACGCGCATACCGGCGAGCTGGCTGCGTTCGACCGCGACTCCGGCGTCAACCTGGTGGACGCGGTCACCGCAAGCACCGCGCTGCCCGGTCTGGCCCCCACGGTCAGCATCAACGGCACTCGCTACATTGACGGTGGCGTGCGCTCCACCGAAAACGCCGACCTTGCCGCGGGCTACGCGAACGTCGTGGTGCTCTCGCCGTTGGGCGGACGGAGCCAGACACCGCCGGAACGGGGCGCGGACCCGGCAGGCCAGTTCGAGGGCCTGCGCAGACTACCGGGCGCGGACCTGGCAAGCCAGGTCGAGGCCTTGCGCACGGAGGGCAGCCGCGTCGAGGTGATCACACCGGACGCCGATTCCCGAGCTGCAATGGGCACGAACCAGATGGATCCGGCAACCCGCATCCCCGCCGCCCGGGCCGGTTTCGCCCAAGGCAAGCAGGAAGCGACCCGCGTGACGTTTCGCTGACGTTAAGGTGCTGTCGCTGCCTCCGTGAGGCCGGGGTCACGCGCGCTTTGCCCGCCCAGCTCGGGCGTAGTGATCAGATTGACGCTGATGACCGTGTCCTCGGGTGCGTCCAGGCCGAGGTCGGCGACGCTGCCCGTGCCGCTGGCCGCCATTTTGCTAGCAGCCAGGGCCAGCGCGCGACGCTCGATCTGGGACATCTCCGCCGGTCCCCAGCCCTCGATCGGACGATGCCGGGGCGTGGTCACCGGGTTCACCGCGAGACGTACCGTGAGCTGGATCACCGCGGCATGGCCGGCCGTGACCACGGTTCGCGTGTACCAGACTTTCCAGTCCCGGTCGGTCAGCCAGCCGGGTGCCATCTCCCGGAACGCCTCGCGCAGCGACTCGATGACCTCCAGGGTGGCCCCAGCCCGGTCCGGCGTCCGCATGTGCACACGCAGGAGCGGCTGCTGGTGGCCCTCTCCGAGCTGCTGGCGGCTCTGCCACTTGTCCAGGTAGACGTTTGCCTGACTGTCGCTTCCGGGCTGCGCCAGTAGTGCCCGGGCATGGCCCGCGCGCCCGCCCGGCTGGTGGCCGAGCATGAGGATGACCAGCTTCCCGTGCAAGATGGCGGTGGTCAGGCCGGCCAGCTCGAGGCCGGGATCCAGGCGGCTCAGGATCTCGGTCTCTCCGGCGCTGCGCCAGTCGGAGCAGATCGCCAGTAGCCGCCAGGTCTGCTTGCTGGCGTTCTCGGTCCGGTGGAGCCCGCTGCCCGCTACCACGTCCAGGTCGCTGGCCAGCACCAGGTGAGCGGGTCCGGTCTCGGCCTGCCCGGCGGCCGGGCCGGGGTTAGCGGCCGCGGGCGGTGGGTTGAGGATGCGCGGGATGCCCTCCGAGACGGTCTGCACGCCGATAACCAGGCCGGGCGCCGCCGGCCCCACCGTTAGCGCCTGTATGTCGCTCAAAAACCAGGTCAGCCGGGCGTAATCACCGTCGCGCAGCCCGACCTGTACCCGGGTCCACTGCAGCTCGGTATAGGCGACGGACGGCGCGGGCACCGGCAGCTGAATCTCCAGCACTGCGAGACGGCTGTGGTCTCTTGCGGCGGCCTCCAGCACGGCGGTCAGCGGATGATCGGCGAGCGTCAGCAGGCCGGCATCCTTCGGCAGGCCGAGGAATACCCCGACGACTCCGCTGGCATCAGAGGCGGGCGCTAGCTGGCTCGCGTCCAGGTAGACCTGGTGTGCTTCCTCGGTGGCGGCGTCCCAGTCGCCCTTCGGCTGGTCCCGGAAGACCGCGAACGTCACCGACTGCGCGATGGTCCCGGATCGCTGCAGCGCGAGGACGTTGGCCGGCCGCTCCAGGAGCGACGCGGGCGGCCCGCCGTTTGGCCCGCTCTGCCCATTGCTGGCTGGCAGGCCGGCCGGGCGGCGTAGCCGCCACCACCGCTCGGGCCGCGATCCAGCCGGCGGCGCCGGATCGCGGGCCGGGCGGCCGCTGTGCAGCAACGACCGCAGGGTGGCGCCGTGCTGCCAGACGACGTAGCCGTAGGCGGGCCGCCCGACCAGCAGGGCATCCGCCGTAGTACTGCGCCACCAGGTGCTGTGCAGCACCTCGGAGTGCGAGTAGTCAGGGGAATTGGTGCGCAGCAGGAGGCAGAGCTGCGTCCGGAGCGCCTTCGGCGTCCGGCCCTGCTGGCCAGCGTCCAGCTGCTGGCGCTGCTGCAGCAGCCACTGCAGGACGAGCTGGAAGATAATAGCGCCGAGGGCCCAGCCCGCTACCCAGAGCAGACCGCGTGAAAAGGCGAGCGCCACAGCCAGCACGACGGTGGGCAGGATCAGGATGCCGATGAGCAGGTTGCTGGCCTGCGCCAGCAGCCCGCGCAGGGTCGACCGGTCGGGCCGCTCCATCCGGCCGGCCTGGACGGCGGCGAACAGCGTCAGCACGAACGCCAGTACCTCCGCGCTGACCTGCTCACTGGCGATCCCGTACAAGCTGCCGATCAAGAAGAACGCGAAAACTACGCTCATCAGCATTACGCTCATCCAGCCCGAGAATCGGGCGACCGAAAAGAACTCGGAGTCCGTCACCGCGACCTGCACACCGATCGTGGCCTGGTATGGCGCGCCCCGCTTGGAGACATCCTCGATCATGCGGGCCCGCGCGACCACGACGTCCGAGCTCACCGTGTCGTTCGAGGTCCGGCGCTGCATCGGCGTCCGGAGCCAACTCTCGTGCTCTGCCCAGGCCTGGGCCAGGCCCTGGCGGGCGGCAGCGATCGGCAGGCCAGCGGAGATCCTGGACAGGATGTCACCGAGCCCGTCCAGGCGGTCACCGACTTCCTTGGTGGCCAGCCGTGGCCCTCGGTCCGTCGCGACGCGCAGGCGGCTTGGCACCACCCGGTGATCACGCAGCGTCTCCCGGGTGGCGACGGCCTTGGCACAGGTCAGGTCGCCCAGGGCCCGGTAGAGCTCGGCCGGCCACTCCTCAGGCGCTGCGGTTAGCTGGTCCATGAGGTACCCGAGTTGGGTGACCGGCGGAGGCGGCCCCACCCTGATGTCGAGCTCGGCTCGGCGGTCCAGCTTCTGCCACGGGTCGAACGAGACGCCGTCGGGCAGGTTGACCTGGACCTGCCGGTCAGCATCGGCCGATGGCAGCAGCAAGTCGATCTCCAGCCGGGCCCGGGGCAGGACCCGGTTCAGGACGGAGGGCCGCAGCCAGCGAAGCAGTCCCGGGGTGCGCCGCTCCGGGGGCGGCGGCTGCGCCTCGCTCAGCGGGCGGCTAGGCACGGTTACCGTCAGCACGGTCGGCGTGCGCGCCCGGTCGGCGGCCACCACTACGATCGCGGACTTGGTGAAGGCATCCAGAACCTGGATCGCCCGCCCGGTCAGCACGCGCGCGAAGACCCGCCCCTCCGGCTCGGCGTGGCCCGGCTGGGAGTTCTGGCCGGGCTGGGCGCCGCCGCCCTGGCCAGTCATCGCAGCCTGGGCGGGCTCGGCGGGGACCGGGTCGAGCAGGCCAGCGTAGGACCCGAGCAATTCGATGAGCGCGCGCCGGGACGTGCCGATCCGCTGTGCGGGACCATCCGGCGCCTGTGGCTCCGCTGTTTCCCCCGTGATGACCCCCTTGGGGACATTCTCGCTGCGGAGCAACCGGTAGATGGCCGCCGCCAGCAGCAGCCGCTGGTCACGTGAGGCGCTGACGCCGAGCCGGCCTAGGTCGGGCAGCCGGGCGACGGCGATGTTCACGACGATTTCGGCCAGCGCCGCCGCAACGCGATGCCGGACATCGGCGTTCGGGAGCGTCGCTAAAAGTGTCCCGCTGGCGTCAGTTACAGTGCAGGTCGCAAACGGATCGGGCTCCAGGTACTGCGACTGCAGCGGCGGGAGGACCAAAACCGGGAGCCACAGCTGGCCGGTCCGGTCGCGGAACGCCTCATGCGCGATCCGGCTCAGGTCCACATCGATCTTGATGGTCGTGTCAACGGTATCCGACCGGGCGATATCAATGATCTCCGAGGTGGCGCGCGCCCACTCGTTATTGGCGATCAGGAACAGCAGCTCACGCCCGAGGGCTGAGTCCCGGTCATAGTTGGCGTCCTGCCAGCGGAATTCCTCCGGGGTGATCTGCCCGATCAAGTAATTGAGCTTTCTCGCCAGGACCTGCGCCGCGTCGTCCTTGTCCGCTGATCCCGTCGTACCCTGCCCGATGTCAGCAGCCACGACCGTTCCCCCCTTGCCAGTCGCACCAGGCCGCGGCCCGGTCGCCCCTGGTCACCAGGATGACACATCCGGCAGATATCCGGTATCGCAGTAAAAAACCGCCGCCACAGAGAAGAAAAGCGGAGAAACCGCCATCCCTGGTCGGAGCTTGATTATTGGTTACAAACCGCAAATAATCGGCGATCTGTCTACTCGGAGTCTGGCGGTAGGACTGGCAGAAGCAGCCGCGAGGCGGCGTGCATGGTGTTGCGGGCGGTGCTGCCGACGGAGAGTGCCGGTACTCCAGGAAGAGGGGGACGTCCGTGGGCTGGTCATCGCTGGTGATCACTGGCCCCCGGCCGCTAGACCTGGAGACGAGTTCGCCGGGGCTCACATGGAACTCACACAGCGTTCGCACGGCGTACGGAGGGGGTGGCCGTAGGGTGCCTGCGTGAGCGTATCTTCGACGCCCTCACCCGCTGGCACTGCGCCGGACCGTGGGCGCCGGGCGCGGGTGGCGGCGCGGACCCGGCTGGACTTCTGGTTCGACGCGGTCATCCTGGTCGGGTACACGGTCGCGTACAGCTATGGCTGGACCGGGGTGGTCATCCACGAGTGGCTGGGCATCGGGCTCGGGATCGCCTTGCTGCTGCACCTCACGCTGCACTGGGACTGGGTCGCCCGGACAACCAAGCGGCTGCTGCGGCCACGCGGGCCCGACAAGCTGATCTGGGCGGTCAACCTCGCGCTGCTGTTCGCCATGACGTTGTGTGTGGCGTCCGGCATTGCCATATCCCGGGTCGCGCTGCCCGAACTCGGCATCTACACCATGCAGAGCCCGTTCTGGTTCCGGCTGCACGCACTCACCGCGGAGATCACGGTCGGGCTCGTCCCGGTCCATGTAGCACTGCGCTGGCGATGGATCGCCCGGGTCGGCCGCCGCCTGCTGGCCTGGCGCCCGGCGCGGCGGCCACGGTGAAATTCCTCCGGCAGTTCGCCGCCGCCGCGGTGGTTGTCGCGGTCGTGGTGCTCGGCGGGCTGGCCTGGAACCGCCTGCACCCCAGTCTCCCGGGCGAAGGCCCGGCCGCTGTCGGCCCGGCGCTGGTCGTGCGGGGTCACATCGTCAAGGGCGTGCTGTCCAGCGGAAAGCTGCGGCCTGGCGTACGGGTGCTCCCGGGCGGGAAGCTACCGCCCGGCGTCGCGGCTGGCACCCGGGGGAACGAGGGATCCGGGATATCGGGCCTGATGCTCGGCGGCCTGCTCGAGCCGGTGAACCTGGCCGTGCTGCGGCACACTGCCTTCCTCGAGGCGGCCGTGATCGCCGCAGTCGTGATCCTCGACATGGGCTACCGCAGACTGCGCCGGGCCCGCCGCGCGAAAACGTAGCCGCCGGCCACTGACCTAGGGTGGCGTGGTGGCAGACGACGAAGTGCACCTGGCGGGCAACGTCGGGGGAGCGGTCCGGGTGGGCGGCACGGTGCACCGGGCCACCGGGCCATGGACCCCGGCCGTGCACGCGCTGCTCGCTTACCTGGCCGATCGTGTGCCGCACATTCCCCGCGTCCTCGGGTATGACGACCGGGGCCGCGAGGTGCTGTCCTACCTGCCCGGGCATGTCCTCGACGAGGGCCGCGAACAGCTCAGCACCGGTCAACTCCAGGCCATGGTCCGCTGGACCCGGGGCTTCCACGACGTGGTGACCGGCTTCGCCCACCCTGGGCCGTGGCGGTACTGCCCGTTCCCTGGGCCGACCTTGATCGGGCACAACGACATCGCTCCCTACAACGTGTGCTTCGCCGGCGACGACGTCACCGGCGTCTTCGACTGGGACATGGCCGGGCCGACGACCCGGCTGCTGGAACTGGCGTTCATTGCCTGGAATGGGGTGCCGTTGTGGCGCGATACCGGAGCGGAGAGCGCCGCGGAACGACTACGGATCATTGCCGCCAGCTATGGCGGGCCGGACGCGGGCCAGATCCTGCACGCGGTGCCGCAGCGCATCCGGACCCTGCTGGACTGGATCCCGGCCGCGGCCGCAGCGGGCGATGCGGGCATGGCGCACCTGATGACGGTCGGCGAGCCCGGCCGCTCGGCGGCCAGCTTGGCCAGCCTGCTGGACCGGATCCCGGCCATCGCCCGCGCGCTGGGCTGACGCGCGCCGGCTAGCCCGGGCCCGGTGGCCGGGGCCGTTCCTTGACCCCGGCCGCGAGCAGGTCCACCACCTCCGCGATGCGCGCCGCCCGCAGGTCCGGCCGGCGGGTGGTGGCATCGATATAGCGCAGGTAGGCCCGGCGGTAGAACTGCGCCAGCGTGTCGAAGAACGCGGCGGCCGCCGGGTTGGCCGCGAGCGCGGCCGCGATGTCGTCGGCCAGGTCGGCGCGTTGCGGGCCTTCCGGCTCCAGCTCAAGTGGTATCTCCTGGCCAGCCGTGAGGCCGGCGTCACGCAGCCACATCGGGGTCAGGACGAACACCCAGCCGCCATCGGCCCGGGTGATCCGGCCGCGTACCCGCTTGCCGTTGACCGAGCCACGCACGGGGTGCTCCGTCTTGCTGCCCCACACCTCATCCGGGTCGAACGGAACCGCGATCACCCCGCTGTCCCGGGGGCCGGCCGCGACCTGGGCGCGGAACCGCTGCACGCGCATGGGGCTCATCGTCCCATGGCGAGGGCTGGCCTCACTCGTGACGGGTGACGCGGCGGAGCCCGGTTCTGCATGACAGTGGGCGCTGTGCGAGTTCGTGCGCAGGACGAGACAGCGCGGTGGCGGGCATGACCAGCTCGGCCGCCGCTAGCCAGCCGGTCCGGAGCAAGGCGCTGCGGCCGATGCTGGTCCCGCTGGCGCTGGCCCAGTTCATCTGCAGCTTCGCGGGCTCGAACATGAACGTCATGATCACTGACATCAAGGACGACCTGCACACCTCGGTGCAGGGCGTGCAGGTCTGCATCACGTTGTTCCTGCTGATCATGGCCGCCCTGATGATCCCGTGCGGGAAGCTGACCGACCGGTACGGCCGGAAACGGCTGTTCATCCTCGGGCTCATTATCTACGGGATCGGCGCGCTGCTCAGCGCGGCCGCGCCCGGGATCGGCGTGCTCATCCTGGGCAACTCCATCTTCGAGGGAGTCGGTACCGCGCTGCTCATCCCGCCGGTGTACATCCTGACCACCTTGGTATTCACCGACTTGAAGTCGCGGGCGTGGGCGTTCGGGGTGATCAGCGGCATGGGCGGCATCGGCGCCGCCACCGGGCCGCTGATCGGCGGCACCATCACCACGACGATCACCTGGCGGGCCGCGTTCGTCTTCCAGGCCCTGATCATCGCGGTCATCGTGCTGCTGGCCCGCAACGTCAGGGACCCGCTACCGGCCGACCCGGACCACCCGTTCGACATCGTGGGCGCGATCCTGTCCGCCGTGGGCCTGGTCGTCCTGGTCGGCGGGATCATGGCCGCCGACCAGAACCTGGGGCTGATGTTCATCCTGCTCGTCGCCGGGGCGCTCATCCTGGCCGGTTTCTTCGTCTGGATCCGCCGCCGGGAACGGGCCGGGAAAGAAGCCCTGCTGTCCACCGCACTGTTCCGCAACCGGGTCTCCAACCTGGCGCTGATTACCCAGAACGTGCAGTGGTCCGTGCTGCTGGGCACGTCGTTCGTGGTGTCCGCCTACCTGCAGGTGGTCCGGAAGTACGACGCGATCCAGACCGGCGTGATCTTCACCGCGGCCACGGTGGGCATCCTGCTGTCCTCGCTGGCCGCTGGGCGGCTGGCCAAGCGCTACCGGCAGCGCACGCTCATCCTGACCGGGTTCGTGATCACCATTGTCGGCATCGTCGTGCTGGTGTTCCTGGTTAAGGGGCATCCGGGCGCCTGGTACTTCGCCCCTGGCCTGTTCCTCATCGGGCTGGGCGTCGGCGTCATGCTCACCCCGTCGGTCAACGTGGTGCAGTCGGCCTTCCCGGAGAACCTGCAAGGCGAAATCTCCGGGCTCTCCCGCAGCGTGTCCAACCTGGGCTCATCGATCGGCACCGCGATCGCGGGCACGATCCTGGTGGCCGGCCTGGGCGACCCGAAACGCGCTTATGGCGTGGCCATGATCGTGCTGGCGTTCATCGCGCTGATCGGTCTGGGCGCGACCCTCCGCCTGCCCGCCGCCGATCCGGTCCCGGAAGCCAGCAGCCGGTCGCCAGCCGGGTGAGGGTCAGCCTCGTACCCAGGCGCCTGCCGCCGGGACGCGCCGCCACTCCCGGGCGGCCAGGCCCTCAGTGTGCAGATCGTCATAGAGTCCGTCGGACATGATGACGGCCAGCCGCTGGCAGCCGGCCACAGCACGGTGAATGGCCGGGTCGCGGAGCAGCGCGCGTACCCGTAATGGTGCGGCGCCACCGAATCCTTCGCCCTGAACTTTGGTTATCCCGACATGGAACGCCATCTTCGCGGGCACATCCGCACCGGGGCGGGCCGGGCACAAAGCCTCCACCGCCCAGGTCAGCCAGCGCACCACCGCAGCTTCGTGGATTCCCGGTGGCGCGAAACCCATCTCGACATCATCGAGCAGCTGGGCGCTCAGGTATAACTCGCTCCCATCACGAAGCCGGCAGGCCCTGGTGAGCAAGCCCGGTGGGCAGGTCAGGGCGGCGACGCACAACCGGCGGACTCCGGGTTGCGGCCGGCTCATTGCGGCACCTCCGGGCAGGCGGGCAAGTGACCGGACAGCCCCTGCTACTGTCCGGTCACTCCTCGATCCTGGCCGAGCGGATAATGCGGTACGCCATCAGAAGATGGGATCGTGGGAGTCATGGCAGCGCGGGAATGGCCAGCGGGGAGCCTGCTGGCCAGTCTGTCTGCGGCGTCCCGGGACCGGTTTCTGCGGCTGGGCAGCCTGGTCCAATATCCGGCCAGCAAGACGCTGATCCGGGAAGGCGACTACTCGCGATTCGTCGTCGTTATCCTCGACGGCGTGGTCAAGGTGACCGGCCACGTTTCTGGCGGCCGGGACGCGCTGCTGTCGATCCGGATGTCCGGCGATGTGGTGGGCGAATTCGCGGCGCTGGATGAGGGACCCCGGTCGGCCAGCGTCGTCACCTGCGGCGCGGTTGTGGGGCGCGCCATCAAGGGCAGCGAATTCCTGGACAGTCTGCGGCGCGACCCTGACCTGTCCCGGGCGGTGAGCAAGTCGGTGGTGGCCAAGACGCGGTCCGCCGACGCGCGGCGGATCGATTTCCGCGAAGGCAGCATGCAGATCCGGCTGTACCGGGTGCTCTACGAGATCGCGGTGACGTACGGTACGGCGACCGGGAACCGGTCGGTGATCCGGTGGCCGCTGACCCAGCCGGAACTCGCGTCGCTGGCCAGCGCGGCGGAACCCAGCGTGCACCGGGTGCTGCGCGACCTGCGGACACAGGGGATCATCGCCACCGGCTACCGCCGGATCACCGTGCTGGACCTGGCCCGGCTGCACGCCCTCGGCTACCCGGGCGGCGAGCCTCAGGCCGATACCTGATCCAGCCAGCTCTCGATGCTGCGGGCCAGGGTGGGCATCGGCAGCGAGCCGTGGTCCAGGATGGCGCCGTGGAACGCGGGCAGTGAGAAGGCCGGGCCGAGCCGCTGCCGGGCGTTGTCCCGGATCCGCAGGATCTCCAGCTTGCCGGTCAGGTAGGCCAGGGCCTGCCCGGGCATCACCACGTACCGGTCGATCTCGGCGGCCAGGAATTCCGGTGGCATCGGCACATGCTCGGTCATGTAGCCGAGGGCCTGCTCGCGGCTCCAGCCGAACGCGTGGATGCCGGTGTCCACCACCAGCCGGGCGGCGCGCATCAGCGAGGTGCTGATCGAGCCGAGCAGGCCGCGTTCGTCGGCGTACAGCCCGGTCTCCTCGGCTAGCTGCTCCGCGTACAGGCCCCAGCCCTCGGAGAACACCGGCAGGCTGCGCTGCCGCTGCAGGTCGGGCAGGCTGGTGAGGAGCTGAAGGCGGGAGAGCTGGAGGTGATGCCCCGGCACTGCCTCGTGGAAGGCCACCACTTCGATGTCCCAGCCGGTGCCGGCCGTGGGCCGCTCGGTGTTGAACCAGAACGTCCCGGGCCGGCCGCCGTCCTGCCGGGGCGGGGTGTAGTGCGGTGCGGTGCCGCTCACCGCCACGACGTCCGGCATCGGCGTCACCGCGCAGGGGGGCGGCAGCGGCGCCGGGAAGAACTCCGGCGCCTGGGCTTCGGCCCGGCGCACCGCCGCCACGGCCTGGCGCACCGCCTCGTCGGCGGGCAGCTGCCCGGCCGAGTCGCGCAGCGCGGCGCGGACCTGGTCAAGCCCGGTCAGCCCCAGGCCGGCGCCCAGCCGCACGGCCCGGTCCTCCAGCGCCGCGACATGGTCCAGGCCGGTCTGGTGCAGCGTGTCCGCGGTCAGCGGCAGTGTGGTGTAGATCCGGATCGCCCGGCTGTAGTCCCGGTCTCCGCCGGGCAGGTAGACCAGCCCGGCCTGGTCGCTCGGCCGGGCCCGGGGCAGCAGTTCTTTGACCGTCGCCACCCAGCTGGCCAGCGCCGGGTGCACGATCTCCTCGGCCGCGGTGCGGCGCTCCGCCTCCCACGCCGCCGCGCGCGGCCAGCCCTCAGGTGGCCGCGGGGCCAGCACCGGGCTGCTGTCCGGCGCGGCCAGCACGCCCTCGGCCCAGCTGATGGCCTGCTCGGCCAGCGGGGCCACCGGCAGCCGTTCCTTGGCCGCCCCGGCCCGCAGCCGTTCGCTGAGCTGGTCCAGCCAGCGGCCGCTGCGCCGCAGCCGGGTCAGGTAGGCCTCGGCCGCGTCCTCGTCGACCAGCACGGTGCGGGCCGCCACGGCCAGGAACGTGGCCGGCCCGGCGTACTGCATTGGGGTGACCGTGTACTCCGCCAGGGCCAGCGCGATGCCCGCCAGTTCTTGGGTGACCGCCTCCCGGGCGCAGTCGGCGGTGACCGCCTCGGCGGCTGTCAGCGGGCCGGCCTCAATCGCGTCCGCGTCGGTCAGGTACTGCTCCAGCTCGGCCCGCCAGGCCTGCTGGCCCGCCTCGCTCCCGTCCGGGACCCGGTCGTCGTAACCGGTGATGCCGTACATGGTGGCGGCGAACGGGTTCTCTTCCAGCCAGCGCCGGTGCACCCGGTCGGCCAGGTCACGTGCTGCGGTCATGCGCGGAAGCATAAGGTGCCCGGCGTCGCGCCCGTAGCGCGGCCGGCAGGCAGCGGGCCGGGAGAGCGGTCAGATCCCGGACGTGGCGGCCAGGTCGTCGTCGACGACCAGGACGATCTTGCCCCGGGTGTGCCCCTGTTCCACCTCGCGGTGCGCGGTGGCGGCGTCCTGCCAGTAGTACCGGCCGGACAGGTGGACGGACAGGTCGCCGCTGTCCAGCCACGGTGCCAGCCGGATCAGCCGGGTGCCACTGGGCGCCCCGTTGTACTGCTGCCAGTGCACCTTGTCCCCCTCGGGAAGTGGGGCGTGCACCGGGGTGGCGATGACCGCCCCGGTCCGGGCCGCGCGGGCCGCACCGTCCAGGGTGGGTGCTGCGCAGGCCAGCACCTTCCCGGCGCCGCCGTCGGTCACCTTGCGGACCTCGTCCGGCCAGCTGGGAACGGTGTGGTCGATGGCCACCGCCGCCCCGAGCCGGTGCAGGAACTCGTGATTCTGCGGGCTGGCCGTGGCCACCACCTCGGCGCCCAGTGCCCGGGCGATCTGCACCGCGAGGTGGCCGAGCCCGCCCGCCCCGGCGGTGATCAGGACCTGGTCGCCTGGGCCGACGCCCAGGATGTCGGTCAGCCCCTGCTCGGCGGTCATGGCGTCGATCGGCATCGCCCCCGCCTCGACGACGTCCAGCGCGCTCGGGATCGGAGCCAGCTGCTCGATCGGGCACGTTACGTACTCGGCGTAGCAGCCGGTCAGCCCGGGGTACCCATACACCGGGGTGCCGTCATCGAAGCCCGCGTCAACACCTTCGTCGCCGGTCACGATGCCGGCGAACTCCCCGCCGGGGATGACGGGCAGGGAGCCGCCCAATTGGCCGCGGCGCAGCGCCGCGTCCCACGGCCCGACCCCAGCGGCCTGCACCCGGACCAGGAGCTCGCCCGGCCCGGGGGCCGGCCGCTCGGCCTCGCCGGGCTGCAGCACGTCCGGGCCGCCGAACTCATTCACCACGATCGCTTGCATGAGTACTTCCTTCAGCCGGCCCGGGCGGACCGTGCACCGCCGGGGGCCGGTTACCGGCCAGCCGCTTACTCGGCCAGCCGCCGGGCGGCGTCGGCGATGTGCCGGGCGCTCAGGCCGGCCGCGTCGAGCAGTTCCTCGCTCGTGCCGGACCCGGGCATGTCCCGGACCGCGAGGTGGGTGACGGCCAGGTCGGCCCGGCCCGCATCGGTCAGTGCCTCGAGCACCGCGGAACCGAGCCCGCCTTCCGGGTGATGGTCTTCGGCGATGACCAGGCGGCCACCGGTGGCGGCGGCCGCCGCGGTCAGCGTCGCGGTGTCGATCGGCTTGACCGAGTACGCGTCGATGACCCGGACGCTGATACCGTCGGCGGCCAGCTCGTCGGCCGCGGCCAGGCAGGCGTACAGGGTGACCCCGGCGCCGATGAGGGTGACCTGGTCGTCGGGGGAGGAGCGGAGCACCTTGGACCCGCCAATCGGGAACGTCTCGGCTGAGTCGTAGAGCACCGGGTAAGCGCCGCGGGTGGTGCGCAGGTAGCTGATGCCCTCCCGGTCGGCCATCGCCGCCACGAGCGCGGCCGCGCAGGTGGCGTCGCTGGGGTACAGCACGGTGGAGCCGTGCACCGCACGCATCATGGCCAGGTCCTCCAGCGCCATCTGGGACGGGCCGTCCGCGCCGATCTCCACCCCGGCGTGCGAGCCGGACAGGGAGATGTTGGCCTGGGAGATGGCGGCCATCCGGATGAAGTCGTAGGCCCGGGTGAAGAACGCGGCGAACGTGGACGCGAACGGCCGGTAGCCGCGGACGCTGAACCCGACCGCGGCCGCGACGAGCTGCTGCTCGGCGATGAACATCTCGAAGTACCGCTCGGGGTAGGCCGCGGCGAACTCGTCGGCGAACGTCGAGTTGCTGACCTCGCCGTCCATGGCCACCACGTCCGGCCGTGCGCCCAGCGCGGCCAGCGCCTGGCCGTAGGCCTTGCGGGTCGCCACCTTGTCCCCGACGCGGTAGGTGGGCAGCGTCACCGTCCCGGCCTCGCGGGCCGTGGCCAGGTCCGCGGCGTCGGCCGGGGGCAGCGGCCCGCGTACGGTCAGTCCGCGTTCGCCGCCGAGTTCCTCGATGGCCCGCTCGGCCATGGGCGCCGGCAGCGGCTTGCCGTGCCAGTTCTCCCGGTCCTCGACTTCGGTGAAGCCCTTGCCCTTCTTGGTCCGGGCCAGGATGACCAGGGGCTGCTCGGCCTCCAGGGTTCCGGCCTGGCCCAGCGCCTCGTCGATCTCAGCGAGGTCATGGCCGTCGATGGCGATCACCCGGGCGCCGAACGCTTCCATCCGGCGGGTGTACGTGTCTATGTCCCAGGACAGCTCGGTCGGGCCGCGCTGACCGAGCCGGTTGACGTCCATCATGGCGATCAAGTTGCCCAGCTTGTAGTACGACGCCTTGTCCAGGGCTTCCCAGATCGAGCCCTCGGCCAGCTCGCTGTCGCCGCACAGCACCCATACCCGGTAGTCGGCCCGGTCCAGGTACTTGCCCGCCAGCGCGACGCCAACCCCGTCGGGCAGCCCCTGGCCGAGCGAGCCGGTGGCGACGTCCACCCAGGGCAGCACCGGAGTGGGATGGCCCTCCAGCCGGGACCCGAACCGGCGGTAGCCGGTCATCAGCTCCTCGTCGGATACCACGCCGGCCGCCTTGTAGACCGAGTACAGCAGCGGTGACGCGTGCCCCTTGGAGAAGATCAGGTGGTCGTTGGCCGGGTTCCGCGGCTCATCCCAGTCGTAGCGCAGGTGCCGGGCGAGCAGCACGGCGAGCAGGTCCGCCGCGGACATGCTCGACGTGGGATGGCCAGACCCGGCCGAAGTGCTGCACCGGATCGAATCGACCCGCAGTTGCTGGGCCAGTTCGGCGACCGTGGCCAGGTCCGCGCCGGTCACGGTGGCAGTGCTGGATGCCATGGGAATTCCCTCCTGAAGCTCTACCCGGCCCTACCCGGGCGGCCGCCTAATTCACGAGCTTAGGCCGCCCGGATGACGGGGCTTAGGCCGCCCGGTGCGGACGGACTTTAGCTGACGCAGTTCAGCTGAGTTGCCGCTGACGCAGTTCAGCTGAGTTGCCGCTGACGCAGTTCAGCTGAGTTGCCGCTGACGCAGTTCAGCTGAGTTGCAGGTATCCCAGGTTGATGGTGCCGCTCCCGCCGGTGAAGAACGGCGAGCCCATGGCCAGGCGGATGACGTTGTAGCCCGCGGTCAGGCTGACCGTGGTGCTGGTGGTGGCCCAGTCGCTGCCAGTGGCGGGAAAGGCCAGTGTCTGCCAGGCCCCGCTGTCATAGGCCAGGCCGAGGGTGCCGGTGCCGGTCCCCGGGTTGGCGTAGTCCACGGTCATCGTGTAACTGCGGGCGGTGGGCACCTCGACCAGGAAGTCCACGAAGCTGTCGTCGCGCGCGTCGCCGGAATGGGTCAGGCCACCGACGTAGTAGCCATCCGGCGCGGCGGCACTGGCCCCGATGCTGGCGTTATGAATGCTGGCGTTCGCGGCGTAGTAAAGCTGCTGGGCGCCGCTGCCGTCCGCGGGCCGGAGCAGCACCTGGTAGGCGCTGGTGACGCTCATGCTGGGGATCTGCACGGTCACCTGGCCGCCGGAGACCGGCAGCGTTTGCTGCTCGACGAGCGTGGGCGCGGTGACCGCGGTGAACCGGTTCGGGGTGCTGGTGGACTCCACCTGCGCGGTGACCGAGGCGCCGAGGCCGCTGATCCCGGTGACCGTGACGTTCGTGGTCCCGGAGCCGTCCACGATGATGTCGGCCGTCTTGCTCAGCGGGTCATAGGAGGCCACTCCGTCCAGGGCGGAGCCGGCCGGCGGCGTCACCGGCACCATCGCGCCGGTCATGTCGGCATACCACTTGTACAGCCACCAGGTGCCGGTCGGCTCGTTGGTCGTGGTCCCGTTAACCCCGCTCACCGTGACCAGCCCGTCGACCGTGCCGTATTCATGCCAGAACGCCCGCTCGGCGTTGCTCACCCCGCTTCGCTCGAAGGCCGCCAGGTAGGGCACTAGCGCGCCCGGGTCGTCGATCTCGGCGGTGGTGCCGTACTCCTCGATGGAAATCGGGCGGGGTGTGATGCCGAGGCTCTTTCCAGCGCCACGCACGCGGCGACGTCGGCGGCGATGCTGCCCGGACCGCCGAGTTCGTGCCAGGAGATGATGTCCGGCAGCGCGTTGTTCGCCTTCGCATAGCTGAGGAAGTTCTGCATCCAGCTCTCGTTCCAGGCGCTGATGCTCGGTCCCTGGATCGGGGTGACGCTGTCCAGGTTGCGCACCTCCTGGTAGGTACGCACCCAGCCGGCGTCGAACGAGCCGGCGGCGGCGGTGTCCCAGGTCCAGTCCGGGTCGTTCCACAGCTCCCAGGCCGCGATGTTGGTGTCGTTGCTGGCGGCGAGCCGTGCCTTGACCATCTGGTCCACCTTGGACAGCCAGTCGGACCAGCTGACCCACTGGTACGGGAAGTTGGGGTAGATGTCCGGCATCCGGATGATCTCGCTGGCCCCGACGGCGGTCGCGGACGGGTTGACGACCAGCGCGTCACCGGCCGGGGTCGGCTCCCCGTTGGGGAGTTGCTGGCCGCCGGGCGCCATCTGCACCACCGAGTTGAGGTGCAGCGGGTACAGCATCGAGTTGGCCGGGTCGCCCGGCTGGGCCAGGGCGTACAGGCCGCCGGCCGCCACGTGGGTGACGGCCCGGTACGGCGCAGCGGCGTTCACCGTGATGGTGGGCGTGCTGGCGGCGCTGGCCACCGGCAGGCCGGTCGTTGCGGGCAGCAGCGCGGCGGTGGGCAGCAGCGCGGCCGCGGCGAGGACGGCCAGCCAGCGTGTCCTGGCGACAGATAAGTGAGCGCTCACAACTGCTCCTTCCCTGGTCCCGTTGAGGGACGGTCGCGGAGATGGAAAAGGTTTTCCCAGACGAACGACAGCACGCTGCTGGTGCGGCGTCAAGAGCCGGCCGGTTGTGGCCGGTTGAGCAGGAACTACATCAGGAAAGAATCACTGGGTGATGGCTCTGATGAGCGCAGGGAAGCGCTACCTCAATTCGATGCCTGCTACAAAGTGCGCGCCGGTGGTGGTGTCCTGGCCCGCGGCTGGGGACTTTTCCGGGATCTCGCCCGCTGGGACTAGGACAAATCGGGCGGTGGGCGGGCCGGATCCGTGAAGAGTGGGCCGGGAGCATGGTCGATGTGCCTGATAGGCGTGTCCCGTCCTGCGGGGCCATGACTTCGCGGCTGGCGGGGGCGTCGCGGGTGCAGTGGCGGTAGTGGGTGCTCCGGGTCGGCCAGGCGGCTCGCCGAACTCTCACTCAGCCAGCGCTCAGTACGCGTTCAGGGTCGATCATTACCGTCCTGGCATGGACGAGTTCCGGGCCCGCCGGGTGGTGGACGCGCTACGTGACCGCGGAGTCAGCGCGCACCTGCTGCGCGGCGGCAGCGGCCAGTTCGGCGTCCGTGTGACCCTGCCTGGCGGGCGCGAGGCGGAGTGGGACACCGACGGCACGGCTGGCCTGGAAGCCCAGGTCATGCGGGACGGCATGCTGGTCGGTTACGTACCCCAGATCGAAGGGTCCGAGGACTTCGGAGAGCCCCAGATCGTGGACGCCATCGCCCGCACCGACTACGACCAGCCGATCGCCCGGCAGCGCACCGTCGCGCCACCACCCGCCCCGGCGCTAGCGCGCGAGGGTGGCGTGTTCCGTCGCTTCCTCGACGGCTTCCGCTACGGGTAACCGGGTCGTCGGTAAGGACTGGCCCTGTTCGCTGTCCGCGCGCCACTGCCGCCGGTAGTACACCTGCTCGCGCCGGGTGATGACGGTCGGATTCCCGGAGGCGGGCGCCGGGTAGCGGGACGGCGGCGGGCGCCGCCGCTCGGGCGGAGTCCACTCCGGCTCCGGTGACAGGTCCGGTTCCGGCTCCGGTTCCCAGGTTGGAGTCGGCTCCTGGGCCGGCTCTGGCTCCTGGTTCCAGGAGGGCTCGGGTTCCCGGGTCGGTGGCGGTCCCCAGGACGGCTGCGGCTCGCGGGACAGGGCGGGCTCCCGGACCGGTTCCGGTTCCGGTTCCGGTTCCGGTTCCGGTTCCGGTTCCGGTTCCGGTTCCGGTTCCCAGGCTGGACTCGGCTCCTGGGCCGGCTCCCGATTCCAGGTGGGCTCCGGGTCCCGGGTCGGCGGGGGCCCCCAGGACGGCTGCGGTTCGCGGGACAGGGCGGGCTCCTGGACCGGCTCCGGTGCGGGGGACGGTGCCGGAGCCGGGGCTGGTTTCAGGGACGCTGCCACGTCTGGCGATGGCGCCAGTTCGTACGCTGTGGCCAGTTCGCGTGTAGCGGCCACTTCCGGCGTTTGGGCTGGTTCTGGCGTTAGAGCCGGTTCCTGCGCTGCGTCCAGTTCGTCCGATGCGGCCGGCTCCGGCGCTGCGGCGAGTTCCCGCGCGGAAGCCAGTTCCCGTGCGACGGCGCGCTGCCGCGCGGCGGCGAGTTCCCGCGATGCGGCCAGTGCCCACGCCGCGGCCGGCTCCCGCGCTGCGGCTGGCTTCCATGATGCGGTCGCCGTCGGCGACAGGGCTGGCATGGGCAACGTGGCCGGCTCCGGCGACAGGGCCCGTACCGGCGATGGGGTCGGCTCCAGTGGCGAGGCCAGACCCGGCGCGGGCCGCGCTTTCCCGCTGGAGCGCGGGCGCCGCAGCGGTGCCGCCGGCGGGCCGTCGGTGGCCGGTTCTTGGTCACGCTCCGGCAACCGGGCGCGGATGGTCGTTATGCCGAGCAGGAACACGATGCCGCCGCACCCGGTCAGCACTAACCAGGCTGGGCGGCTCGCCGTGACGAATTCCGTCCGTACCGGCCCGTGCAGGCCCGCGTTCAGCAGCGCGCCGCACACCGCGACGCCGAGCGCCTGGCCCATCTGGCGGCCGGCCGACGCGACGCCCGCGGCCAGGCCGGCCTTGCTGGACGGCATGGCCGAGACCGCGGCGTGGCTGATCTGTCCGTCAACCATGCCCAGGCCGATGCCGAACAGGGCGAACGCCGCGATGAGGTAGAGCTCCCCGGACGACACGGTGAGCCGGGACATCGCGATCATGCTCAGCATTAAGGCCAGGCCGCCCAGGGTCAGCGGCAGCCACAGACCGCGCCGGGCGGCCAGCCAGGCGGCGGGCAGCGGGCAGATGGCCATGGCCGCGGCGGCCGGCAGCATGTGCAGGCCGGCGTGCAGCGCCGAGAGGCCACGCGCTTCCTGCAGGTAGATCGTGCTCAGGAACAGGAAACCGCCCAGGCTGCCGAACGAGCAGATGGCGGTCAGCACGGCCCCGGTGAACGGCAGGTTGCGGAAGCTGCGCGGATCGATCATCGGGTCCTTGCGGCGCAGCTCCCACCAGACCAGCACCAGCGCCGCAGCACCGGCCAGCCCGAACAGTGCGCGGATGCCCGGTTTGCTCCAGTCGCTATGGGCGCCCTCGATGATCGCGTAGATCAGCGAGCCGAGCATGACGATCACCAGTAGCTGGGCGACCAGGTCGAGCCGGCGCTTGACTTCCGCGCGGGATTCCGGGATGAACTTGGACACCAGGACGATGGCGATCAGCCCGACCGGAATGTTGACCCAGAAGATGCTCCGCCAGCCAACTGTGCTGGTCAGCACCCCGCCGAAGACCGGCCCGAGCGCCATGCTCACGCCGAACATAGTGACCCAGACGCCGAGCGCCCAGGCCCGCTCGGCGCGGCCCTTGAAGACGCTGGAAATTATGGACACCGCGACCGGGTTGAGCATCGACCCGCCGATCGCCTGCAGCACCCGGAACGCGATCAGCCAGCCCAGGCTAGGTGCGATGGAGCAGAGCGCCGAGCTGACCGTGAACACCATCAGCCCGGACCGGAACACCTGGCGGCGGCCGAACCGGTCGGCGAAGGCGCCGGCCGACATGACCAGGCTGGCCAGCACCATCGTGTAACCGTCGACGATCCACTGCAGCCCGGACACGGACGCGCCGAGGCCGCGGGAGATCGTGGGCAGCGCCACGTTCACGATCGTGTTGTCCAGGCCAACGATGAACAGGCTGAGGCAGCAGATGACCAGGACGATCATGCGCCGCGGGGCGCCGTCCTCGGCCGCGGGCGCATCCCGTTTTGGCTGTGTCATAGCTGACCCAGGTCACGCACATGATCCGTTGGCAATGCCACGGACGTCCCCCCAGTTCTGCCGCAATCGATTGATTCCGCGAAGCCACCGATGCACCCGGCGAACCGTGATTTCCCCCGTCCTGGAGAGCCAGCCGTCCCCACATCGGCCATGCTCGGCACGCGCTGCTCGGTGCCGGCGCTCAATTCCTAGATCCAAGACAGTAACCTGCGCAGCCGCGCCGCGGCTGGAGAGTTACAAAACCGGATGATCGGTGGCATCGCCACCCGGGGCTGTCCGGGCTCAGCGTGGCCCTGGGCGCGGGCTACGGGTACTCGTCGTGGCGGTGCAGCCACATCTCGGGCGGGTCGCCCTCGTTGCGGCCGAGCGGGCTGCGGTCCAGGAAGCCGTAGTAGCCCATCATGAACTCCAGCCCGCGCGCAGTGGTCGAGTAGGTCAGGTAGACCGTCCCGGCGTCCAGCGCATAACTGCTCATGACCGGCATCTCCGACAGGTAAGCCGCGGGCTCGGTACCGCAGTCATCGGCCAGCCGGGTGACGACCGGTGGGACACCACCGGCCAGAGCGGTCCTGGTCACCTCCTCCGGGCGGGAGACCTCCAGGTCGAAGTTGTAGTCGGTGCCGTAGGAGGAGACCCACGGGAACGTCCAGCCCATCCGCTGCCGGTAGCCCAGCAGCTTGTCCAGCGGCGCCCGGGAGATAGCGGTGAACGTCACGCCGCGTGCGTTCAGGTGCGCGACCGCGCCGTTGAACGTGTCCGCCGCCGAGGAACAGACCGGGCAGCCTGCGGCGAAGGCGGGCCCGAACATGAAGTGGTAGACGAGCAGCTGCGAACGGCCGGCGAACAGCTCGGCCAGCGTCCGGGGCCCGTGCTCGGTGTCGAAGCGGTACTCCTTCTCCACCGGCACCCAGGGCAGGTCGCGCCGCTGCTCGGCGAGCTGATCACCACGCCTGGTCAGTTCCTTCTCCGCCACGAGCAGCTGATTGCGCGCGGCCAGCCACTCCTCGCGGGTAACCGTCTTGTGCTGCGCCATCTGGTATCTCCTTCACTGCGTCTCCGGCTAAGTAGACACCGGCTAACCGACAGACTGGGCGGGTGGACATGCACGCTGACCAGCTGGCCATCTCGGTGCTAACAGTTCGCGTGCTGGTGGACGAGCAGTTCCCGGCGTGGCGCGGCCTGCGCATTACGGCACTGCGGGCGCCCGGGACGGTCAACGCCATCTTCCGGATCGGCGACCAGTTGGCCGCCCGGTTCCCCCTGCAGCCTGGGTCGCCCGGGGCGGTGCGCAGCGGGCTGGAGCGCGAGGCAGCCGCCGCCCGCGAACTGGCCGGGCACACCCGGTTCCGCACGCCCGAGCCGGTCGCCCTAGGCGAGCCGGGCGCGGGCTACCCGCTGCCGTGGTCGGTGCAGACCTGGCTGCCTGGGGTGTCCGCCACCGATGACGACCCGGGGGAGTCCGCTGGGTTCGCCCGTGACCTGGCCGAGTTCATCGCTGGGGTGCGTGCGATAGACACCCGGGGCCGGACGTTCAGCGGGTCCGGCCGTGGCGGCGACCTGCGCGCTCATGACGCCTGGATGGAGACGTGCTTCGTGCGCAGCGAGCCGCTGCTGGACGTGCCGCGACTGCGCCGGATGTGGCAGGTGCTCCGGGACCTGCCACGTGGCCCGGGCCCGGACGTGATGAACCATGGCGATCTGATCCCGGGCAACGTGCTGGTGTCCGGCGGTCGGCTGGCCGGGATCCTCGACGTCGGCGGGCTGGGGCCGGCCGATCCGGCGCTGGATCTGGTGGCCGCCTGGCACCTGCTCGGCACCGGCCCGCGGCAGGTGCTCCGCGACGAGCTCGGCAGCGGTGAGCTGGCCTGGGCGCGCGGCCAGGCCTGGGCGTTCGAACAGGCGATGGGGCTGGTGTGGTACTACGCTGAGAGCAACCCGGTGATGAGCCTGCTCGGCCGGCGCACGCTGCGGCGCCTTGAGCAGGCCTGGACCGCGCAATAGCGCTTTACCAGCTGAGTACCGCGCAGGAAGCCACCGGCTGCGTCATCCCGGTCGGTTCGATAATCGTGCGGGACTGGCCGAGGTTGAGCGTGATGCCAGCACCATGGCCCAGGTCGTTGGCATGCTGCTGCGCGTAGACGGTATTGCTGTAGTCGCGCAATTCCACGGTCAGATCATAAATCGTGATGACGCGATTTCCGATATTGGTGAGCGTCACCTGGTAAGCGCTGTACGGCGTCCCGTGCGGCGCGGTCTGTGTCACGCCGTGCACCGTGCGCTGGTTGGTAGAGCCGCCGATGCACGAGGTGGCGAGGTTGGTGGAGGTGATGTGCTCGGCGCGCGCCTGCAGCTGTGCGGAGTCTGTTATGTGGTGTTTCGTAAATCCGAACATCGCATCGAGCAAAAGGAAAACTGCGGCCAGCGAGACCAGTATGTCGGCTAGCCGGAAAAGGATGCGTTGGTGCCGGATATACATGATTGCTTTCTGCCGGGGAAGACAGAATTAGTATATCATACTAAGTAGTTTCGTGTTTTGCTAAACATGCCGCGGTAAACAATTAATGGCGCGGCCTGGCGGTTAATCGCCAGGCCGCGCCACAGGTTAGCGAGAACTATTGCCGGGGGGTCAGCCAGGCACCAGAATCCGCGCGCGCTGGCCGGTGCCGCGCAGCCCGCCGTCCCGGCGGCACTTGCTCATCGTGAAGCTGTCGAACAGGACGGGAGCGGGGTACGGCGTCGCCGTGGTGGCGGCCGGGGTGTGGTAGAAGTTCACGCTGATCGAGGTCTGCCCGCCGGGGCGGTCGCCCGGGTCGGGGTCGAACGTGGCGATGCCCCAGGGGGTGCACGGTGTCCGGGTCGCGCACCGCGGACCAGGTGCCGATCTCAGAGCCGGAAGCGACCGCCGTGAAGCGGAACGGCACCCGGCCCCGCGGCGCGGTGCTGAACGCGCCCTGCACCGGGGTGGTGCCGTCGGCCAGCACCTCATAGATGTAGGTGGTGTCCGGGGCCAGCCGGGTGGCCCGGGCGTGCTGGCAGATCGTCTCGATCCCGTTGATCCCGTCAACGTAGGAGCGGGTTTCGGCGGGGATATCCAGGCCCCAGCCGCCGCGGGGCGTGCCCAGCCGCAGCCGCGGCCGGGACACCGAGGTGCCGGTGTGCCAGGAGACCGTCATCTCGGCGGCCGCGTCGGCGCCGTACTGCAGATGGATCTGGTCCGCGACGGACGCATCGGTCGCGCCCGGCTGCTTCCAGAGACTGGTTGAGGCCCAGGCCCTGAACCCGATGAGACTGCTCGCGGTGGCGGCCGCGCCGGTGGCGGCCGCGGCCCTCAGGAAGGATCGACGCATTAACTGAGTCACCGTGCTCCCTCGACGTGCTGGTGGCGCACCGAGCTTCACAGGCCAGGAAGGACCGGATTCGTCGGCCAGGTGAAGGGGGCACGACTTTCCGGTTACGCGCTAGCGGCGACGGGATGCGGGGTCAAGCGACGCGGTCCGCCACATGTTGTCGGCGATGTTGACGGTGTGCGCGGGCGGCACGATCTCATCGATCCGGTCGAGGATGTCGTTGCTCAACACGACGCCGTCGGCAGCCAGGTAGGACTCCAGGTGACCCATCGTGCGCGGGCCGACGATCGCGGCGGTGACCGCAGGATGCTGGGTGACGAACGCGATGGCCAGCTGGACCAGGGTCAGCCCGGCCTGGTCGGCGAGCGCGCCGAGGGCGTCCGCGGCGTCGAGCTTGGCTGCGTTGGCCGGGTTGGTGCTGTCGTAGACCCCGGGGAAGAGTTGCCCGCGGGCGGCCGAGGTGGGCCCGCTGATCCGCGCGCCCTTGCGGTAGCGGCCGGACAGCCAGCCGCCGGCCAGCGGGCTGTAGACCAGCACGCCCAGGCCGTAGCGCAGGCAGGCCGGCAGCACGTCGTGCTCGATGGCACGGGTCAGCAGCGAGTAGGGCGGCTGCTCCGTGCGGAAGCGCTCGCGGCCCCGGCGCTCGGCGATCCACTGCGCCTCGACGATCTCGGACGCGGGGACATTGGACGCGCCGAAGGACCGGATCTTCCCCGCGTGGACCAGGTCAGACAGTGCGCCTAGGGTCTCGTCAACATCAGTGGCCGGATCGAGGCGGTGGATCTGGTACAGGTCGATCCAGTCGGTGCCGAGCCGACGCAGCGAGCCCTCGACCGCCTGGGTTATCCACCGCCGGGACGTGCCCCGCTGGTTGGGGTCCCGGCCAAACGGCAGGCCAGCCTTGGTGGCGAGCACCACATTGTCGCGCCGGCCGTTGGCCAGCGCCTGCCCGACGATCTGCTCCGACTCGCCGGTGGAGTAGACGTCGGCAGTGTCGATGAAGTTGATCCCGGCATCGAGCGCACGGTGGATGATCTTGACTGAGTCGTCGTGGTCGGGGTTGCCGGCGGCGCCGAACATCATCGCCCCGAGGCACAGTTGGCTGACTGACATGCCGCTGCGGCCCAATGGCCGGTATTCCATGGCGGACTCCTCGCGTCGCCGCGACTCAGCCGCGGCAGGTGGGTAGGATCTGCTCTGAACAGAAACGGATAGCCTGTCCGTTCACTGTATCGGATAGCCTATCCACTTAGGAAGCCATGACCGCGGGCCAGGAGCGAGCACCCGCCAAACGGGCCGACGCCGAGCGCAATCGGGACAAGATCCTCGCGGCGGCCCGGGCCGCGTTCGCGGAACCCGGCGCGCAGGTGTCGATGGCCGAGGTAGCGCGGCGGGCCGGTGTGGGCATGGCGACGCTCTACCGCAACTTCCCGGGGCGGCGGGAGTTGCTGGAAGCCCTCTACACCGACGAGGTCAACGCGATCTGCGCAGCCGCCGGGGACGCGGTGGGCGGCACGCCCGGCGAGATCCTCGAGGCCTGGCTGTACCAGTTCGCCGCGTTCTTCACCAGCAAGCACCACATCGCGGGCGAACTGCTGGCGGACAGTGATAACAGCAACAGGAACGCCATCTTCAGCCAGAGCCGGGCGCGGGTGCTGGCGGCCGGGCGGCCGCTGCTCGCCGCGGCACAGCGCAGCCACGAGGTCCGCGACGACCTGACCCTGGAACAGATCCTCGACATGGTCATTGCCATCGCGGCGATCAACGGCGGCCCCGGCTATTCCCGGCCAATCCTGCAGGCGGCGCTGGACGGCCTGCGGCTCGGCCAGCCGAGCGGCTGACCCGGCAGCGCGGCCACCGTGACTGGCCGGGCAGGGACCGCAGTGGGCCGGGCAGGCACCGCAGTGGGCTGGGCAGCACTTCGGTCGGCCGGGCGGGGGTCGCGGCTGACCGCCCGGCGACCACAGTCGGCCGGGCGGGAGCCGCGGCTGGCCGGGCGGCGACCACAGCCGACGGGCAGGGGCCGCAGTCGGCCGGGCGGCGGCTGCGGCTGGCCGGGCAGCCGCCTTAGCCGCCGGGCTCCGGCACGTAGTGGCGGCTCAGGTCGGCCGGGTCGATCCAGACCCGCATGATCGCTCGGGTGGACGGGTCGCGGAACCGCTCGGGGGTCGGCACCCAGCTGGCGTCCGGCTCGGCCCGCTGCGCGTGCCGCCGCCGCTGCCCAGGCCGGCTGGCCCGGGCAGCGGCCGGCCCGGCTGGCCCGCCGCTCAGCAGCGGAAGGTCGGTCACCGCCGCCGCGGCCTGGTCGGCATAGGCCGCGGCCAGCACCACGCCGACCCGGCGGCTCATCTCGTCCAGGTCGAGGTGCCCGCGCGCGTAGTGCTCCCGGAGCAGGCTCAGCAGCCGCTCCCGGCCGGCCTCATCGAGCGCGGACCGCGGCCCCGGCGGTGGTGCGGGCGGGGGCGTCCCGGGCATGGCTAGCTGGCCGGGCGAGCGACGACTGCCGTGCCGTAGGCGACAATCTCGGTGAGCTGCTGGCCGATCTCCGAGGAGTCGAACCGCATCGCGACGACCCCGTTCGCACCGAGC
Organism: uncultured Actinomycetes bacterium; assembly: GCA_963814645.1. Lineage (GTDB taxonomy): Bacteria > Actinomycetota > Actinomycetes > Streptosporangiales > Streptosporangiaceae > RYN-230. The sequence goes on from CAWFDX010000004.1 coordinate 1,379,826, forward strand.
AGCCGGGCGTTCTCGATCATCCGGTCGACCGCGTGCCGGCGGCTGTCCTCGAGCAGTTCGGTGTACTGGGATACCTCGCCCTGGCGCAGCGCCTTGAACCCGGCGCCGATCGACTTGATCGCGCCCATGCTGCGGACGACCAGGCCGAAGGCAACACCCAGGTCCTGTTCGACGGTCATGCCGGGCAGGCTGAAAGCGGTGGTCACCGGGAATCCGGCGGATGCAGGTTGTGTCATAGCGTCATGGTAGGGAGCTGGCCAGCCGGCCAGCCGGCGGGACCCGGCGCGTGTCGCCGGCCAGGCCGCCCGGGTCAGCCCGTCGGCGCGCGGTAGGCCGCCGGGAAGCCCTGGCGCCAGCTCGGGTAGTGGGGCGTCCAGCCGAGCTCCTTCCTGGCCCTGGCGTTGGCCGCGCCCCGGGACTGGGTCATCATGTCCAGCGCGCCTCCCATGATCAGCCGGGCCAGCCAAGTGGGCACGTGCCGCGGCGGCTTGGCCCCGAGCACGTCGGCGAGCACCGGCAGCCAGTCCCGCGTCGCCGCGGGCTCGTCATCGGTGACGTTGTAGACGGCCGGGCCGACCTGGTCGAGGGCGAGCACGGTGGCCGTGGCCGCGTCGTCCAGGTGGATGAACGACATGACGCCCGCGCCGTCGCCGACGATCGGGTACTGCCGCTTGCGCACCGCCTTGACCAGCTGGTCCGGATCCCCGTAGAAGCCGCCGTAGCGCAGCGCGATCCCGCCGGCCGCGACGACCGCCTGGTCGAGGTGGGCCATCGCGGCGAACGACTGCCGTGCGCTGGCTGGCGGGCTGCCGTCCAGCGGGTCGTCCTCGGTCTTGACCGGCCCGCCCACGCGCAGGTAGCGGTACGGGGCGAAGCTCTGCGCGACGATCCGGCGCACGCCCGCCTGGCGCGCGGCGGCCAGCACATTGTCGGTGCCCTCGGTGCGCAACCGGTTGGTCAGCGCGAACGTCCGGTCCAGGCTGCGCGAGAAGCCCGCGTCGGCCAGCGCGGTCGCCTGGTAGACGATGGCTTCGGGCCGGGCCGCTTGTACCGCCGCGTGGACCGCCGCGGCGTCCAGCACGTCGAGCGCGATGGGCTCGGCGCCGAGCGCGCGCAGCCGCCCCGCCTTGCCAGCCGAGCGGGAACTGGCGATCACCTCGTGCCCCCGGTCGGCCAGCTGGGGCAGCAGCCGGCTGCCGATGGCCCCGCTGCCCCCGATGACCAGAACTCGCATGCTGCTCCTCCTCCTCAGCTGGTGGTGGTTCCGGAGCTGTGCGCGGCGGGTACCGGGCACAGGCCGTCGGAGCCGATGTTCAGGCCGATGTTGGTCAGGTTGTTCAGGTGCTCGCTGGCCACCAGCCAGACGATGTCGCAGATCTCGCGTTCGGTGTAATGCCCGGCCAGCCGGGCGAACGTGGCCGGCTCGACCTTCCTGCCCGCGGTGAGTTCGGTGGCGTAGTCCAGCGCGGCCCGCTCGGCCTCGGTGAACAGCGGGCTGGTCCGGTACTCGGGCAGCGCGTCGAACCGGGCCCGGTTAGCGGCCGAGTCCCGGGTGGCGTACCACCGGGCCGCGTCCATGCAGAACAGGCACGTGTTGAGGCTGGCCACCTGCTCGCGGAGCAGCACCGCGGTCGGCTGGGGCAGCTGCAGCTTCTTGTCCAGGCGGTTCAGCTTGCCGTAGAACGCCATGAACGGGAACGGCATCCGCGCCGCGAACGTGGTGATCGGGGTGATCACCTTGCCGGCCTGGCGGCGGCTGAAGAAATAGATCAGCTTGAGCCGCAGGCCGCGGGGCTTCTCGATGGGCGGAAGGTAGGACGTCACGTTCGCTCCCTCGTCACATCGGCTGGGTGGGCTTGTCACTGCTAGTGACACGCCGGGACGTGGGAACGTGACCGGTGGCGGCCGGGCACCGGTTGGTGGCGGGTGGGGGGTACTGGCGTTAAGAAGGATCTGGTCCGCGGTCGGGCAGCCGGGGGCGGGCCGGCTGGACGCCCGCCCAGACCCCGGTGGCGGCCCAGCCCGGCGCCGCGTCGGGCAGCTTGGTGGCCAGCCAGCCGTCCGCGATGGCGCAGGCCCGCGCGGCGGCCCGCAGCCCGCGGGCAACCGCGCGCAGCGGAGTCCGCAGCCGTTCGTGGGCGGGCATCGGCTGGCCCACGGCCAGCTGGCTGAACTGGGTCAGCATCTCGGCGAGCTGCGGATCGGTGCGCTTCGTCTCGTGCCCGAGCCGGCGCAGTACGCGCAGCTGGCGATACCAGTGGCTCATCGGCGTGCTCCCCGCCGGAAAGTTACCTCGCGGCACGACATATTATCACTAGTGCTCAGCGTAGCGGCGGGGACTGGCCGCGCTCAGCCTCGCCGCGCGGGCCGAAGATGCGCCGGTCGGCCGGGTCGATTGGCACATCGTTGATGCTGGCCTCGCGGCGGCGCATCAGGCCGTCGCCGTCGAATTCCCACAGTTCGTTGCCGTAGCTGCGGAACCACTGCCCGCTGGCGTCGTGCGATTCGTACTGGAACCGCACCGCGATCCGGTCGCCGAGCACCGCCCACAGGTCCTTGCGCAGCGCGTAGTCGAGTTCGCGGGACCATTTCCGGCGCAGGAACTCGATGATCTCCGTCCGGCCGGTGATGAACTCGCCGCGGTTGCGCCACACCGAGTCCACCGTGTACGCGGCCGCGACCCGTTCCGGGTCACGGGTGTTCCAGGCGTCCTCGGCCGCCTGCACCTTCTGCCGCGCAGTCTCCTCGGTGAACGGGGGCAGCGGTGGTCGTGGTGGCACAGTTCCTCCCGGCTGCGTGGCTGAGCCCCTCCTCCCGGCCAGTATTCAGCACGCATGGGGTAACGGCGTGACCGGCTGGCCCTTGCCGACGACGGTGATGCCGCCGTCGGACACCGCGAAGCCGCGGGCCCGGTCATGCTCCTTGTCTACCCCGACCGCGGCGCCGTCGGGGACGACGACGTTCTTGTCCAGGATGGCGCGCCGGACCACGGCGTCCCGGCCGACCTGGGTGTTGTGCAGCAGCACCGCCTGGTTGACCCGGGCCGAGCCAGCCACCCGGACGCCCGGCGACAGCACCGAGTCGCGGACCAGGCCACCCGCGATGATGACGCCGTTGCTGACCAGGCTGCCGATCGCCTGCCCGCGCTGGCCAGCGTCGTCCCGGGCGAACTTGGCCGGCGGCAGCGGGGCGACCTGGGTCAGGATCGGCCACCGGTCGTTGTCCAGCCGGAACGGGGGGTCGTCCGCGCACAGGTCCAGGTGCGCGCCGAAGTAGGCGTCCAGCGTGCCCAGGTCCTGCCAGTAGCCCGCGTCCCCCCCGGCCGCGCCGGGCACCTGGTTGTGCAGGAAGTCGTAGACGTTAGCGGCGCCGTCCCGGACCAGCATCGGGATGATGTCGCCGCCCATGCTGTGCCCGCTGCGGTCGTTGACCGCGTCCTTACTCAGCGCGTTGACCAGGACGTCCCGGTCGAACAGGTAGTTGCCCATGGACACGTAGGCCGCGCCCGGAGCGGTGCCCGGGCGGCCGGTTAGGTCGGCGGCCTTCTCCCGGAACGACACGACGCGATGGCCGTCCGGCGCGGTCCGCGCGACGCCGAAGCCGGCCGGGCCGGCCCGCGGGGCCGGCGCCCGGGGGACCGGGACGCCGGCCACGGTGACCCCGGCGCCCCAGGCCTGGTGGGCGGCCAGCATCTGCCCCGGGTCCATCCGGTAGACGTGGTCGGCGCCGAACACCGCCACCACGTCGGGCCGCTCGTCATCGATCAGGTTGAGCGACTGGAAGATCGCGTCGGCCGAGCCGGCCTGCCAGTGCGGGCCGACCCGCTGCTGCGCCGGGACGGGTGTCACGTAGTCGCCCAGCACGGTGTTCAGCCGCCAGGTGGTGCTCAGGTGCCGGTCCAGGCTGTGGCTCTTGTACTGGGTCAGCACGCAGATCCGCCGCCAGCCCGCGTTGACCAGGTTGGACAGCGCGAAGTTGACCACCCGGTACAGGCCGCCGAAGGGGACGGCTGGTTTGGCCCGGTCGGCGGTCAGCGGCGCAAGGCGCTGGCCACCCCCACCGGCGAGAACGATGCACAGCACCCGCTGCCCAGCCATCGGCTACCCCCGTGTCCCGATGTCCCCGTATCCCGTTGTCCCCCGGCCCGCCCTGCTCAACCCGCGCCCTCAACCAGGGATTAATCGGCGGCAACCGGCAATCAACCGGGACGCTGACGGCGGCCGGGAGGCTGGTACCCACCAGACGTGTCCCAAGCGCAGTGGGACTCAGGGCGGGAGGATGCGCGCCGGATGACGCTGAACGAGGAACTCAGGCCAGCGACCAGCGACCGGGTGTTACGGTCGCTGGCGCTGCGCACCCGCACCGCGGGCAGCGGCGCGTTCGCCGCCGCCCAGGCCCAGATCGACAACGGCGATGAGGCGCGGTACAGCGACAAGTCGGGCACGTACACGAAAGGTGTCCTGCAGGCCGGCATCGGCCTGGTCGACCTGGGCGCGTATGCGACGTTCAAGACCGCGCTGCGCACCGGATCGCCGGCCGACTTCGAGAAGATCATCCTGGGCGGCCCGCGCACCCTGAACGGGCCGCAGGCCGGGCTGGCGTTCTGCCTGGACAGCCTGGACAGCAGCCAGTACCTGGTGCCGCCGGCGCCCGCGCTGGCCAGCGAGGCGTACGCCACCGAACTCGTCGAGCTGTACTGGGCATCGCTGCTGCGCGACGTGCCGTTCGGGGCGTATGAGCTGAGCAGCGTGGCGCAGCGGGCGGCCGCCGAGCTGTCCTCGCTGCCGGAGTATGCCGGGCCCCGGGACACCCGCACCGGCCAGGTCACACCGCGGTTGCTGCTGCGCGGTGACTTCGCCGGCGAGAAGCTGGGGCCGTACCTGTCCCAGTTCCTGCTGCTGTCGGCCGGGCTGGGCACGCTGCCGGTCAGCCAGCAGTACGTCACCAACCAGGCCGGCCTCGACTTCATGACCGAGCCCGGCGAGTTCCTCAATGTGCAGAACGGCAGGCCCACCGGGAAGGCGCTGGCCCCGGCCGGGGCGCGCTACCTGAACGACGGGCGGGCGCTGGCCGCACTCACCCACGCCGACGTGCTGTACCAGGAGTACCTGATGGCCTACCTGGTGCTGAACACGATCAACAATCCGCTGCCGCCGCCGCTGAACTCGGGCAACCCGTACGCCGCGGCCAAGACGCAGAACGGCTTCGGCACGTTCGGCCAGCCGGACATCGCCGCCACCCTGGCTGCAGTGGCCGGCCAGGCCATCCGCGAGGTGTGGTACCAGAAGTGGTGGGCGCACCTGCGGCACCGGCCGGAGTCCGGCGGGGCCATCGTGTACCTGCAGCAGACCGGCCAGGGCGGCCGGATCGAGGGGCACGTCAGCGACACCGTGCTCAACTCCCAGGCCGTGCAGGCCAGCTTCCGGGCCCACAACAGCTATTTCCTGGCCCAGGCCTTCCCGGAGGGCTCGCCGACCCATCCGGCCTACCCCAGCGGGCACGGCACCGTGGCCGGCGCGTGCATCACCGTGCTGAAGTTCTTCTTCGACGGCAACTTCCCGATCACCGGCCCGAAGGTGCCGTCGGCCGACGGCACCGCGCTGGAGAACTACCGCGCGCCGGCCGGGGAACGGCCGCTGACGGTGAACAGTGAGCTGCACAAACTGGCGCACAACGTCAGCTTCGGTCATGGCATCCATGCCGGGATCCACTGGCGCAGCGACAGCGACGAGTCCATCAGGCTCGGCGAGGCGATCGCGCTGAATTACCTGCGCGATCACGCGCACCTGTACAACGAGCACTTCACCGTGTCCCTGACCAAGCTGGACGGCACGGTCGCGACGGTCAGCAACGCGTGAGCTGGGGCTGCCGTTCAACTGGTCTGTTTATCAGTGGCCCGGCGGAGTGGCCGGGTGTTAACGTCCAAGGCATGGCACGGCTGCAGGCACGGCGATTTTGCGGCCTCCCGGCCCACGGTGGGCCGCCGGGAGGCGCTGCGTGCTGAGCCAGTGACGTCCCGCGGGTGAACCACGGGGCCGGGAGGACAGCCAGCCCGGACCCGTTCACCGCAGCGAGGAGTCACCATGTCCAGTCCTGCCGTCTATCTCACGCCGGAGCAACTGCGGCGCGACCTCAGCATCCGCGACCTCACCGACCCCGCGGCCGCCCGCACGCCATCCAGCTCATCATCGGCCGGGCGGCCGAGGCGCTGGCCAGCGCCTGGGGCTGCGCGGTCCGCTGGTGCCGCGGCCCGCGGGTAGTCGCGGTGGCCGACAACTACGACCGGCTCGGCTACCCAGCGGGCGCGGTCACCCGGGAGGCCCGGTACACCCGGTACGTGGCCGCCGGGCAGATGCTGCGCAGCCATTCCACCGCCATCGTCCCGCCAGCGCTCCGCGAGCTGGCCCGGGCACCCACGGCCGACGTGCTGCTGGTCTGCCCGGGCATCGCGTACCGGCGCGACGCCATCGACTGGCAGCACACCGGCACCCCGCATCAGCTCGACCTGTGGCGGATCAGCGCCAGGCGGCTGAGCAGTACCGATCTGGACGAGATGATCGCGGTGCTGGTGGCCGAGCTCACCGCGGGCCGGCCGGTCCGCCTGGAACCGCGCAGCCACCCGTACACGCTCGGCGGCCGCCAGGTTGACGTGCGCGAGGACGGGCGCTGGCTAGAGGTGGGGGAGTGCGGGGTGGCCCATCCGGGTGTGCTGGCCGGTGCTGGGCTGGGCGGCCGTAGCGGGCTGGCCCTGGGTATGGGCCTGGACCGGCTGCTCATGCTGGTCAAGCACGTGCCGGACATCCGGCTGCTCCGCTCGGCCGACCCGCGGGTCAGCGGGCAGCTGCTTGACCTGTCCCGCTATCACCCGGTTTCGTCGATGCCGCCCATCACCCGGGACCTGTCCCTGGTGGTGGCCGGCCACGAGGACGGGGAGACGCTCGGTGACCAGGTGCGGGACGCGCTCGGCCCGGACGCGGACCAGGTGGAGGAGATCCGGGTGCTGTCCGCCACCGGCTACCTGCAGCTGCCGGATCCGGCCATCCGCCGCCTCGGCGCCCGGCCCGGGCAGCAGAATGTGCTGCTCCGGGTGGTCCTCCGCGACCTGCACCGGACGCTGACCAGCGAAGACGCCAACGCGCTGCGCAACCGGATCTACCGGGCGCTGCACCGGGGGGAGCGGCACGAGTGGGCGTGAGAGGCTGAAACCGTGCATCTCGGCATCCTCGCGCACAGCACCGAAGGGGCCGCGCTGTGCTTCCTGGCCTACTGCCAGGAGGGGTTCCGGCGGACCGGCCGCAACGAGCACCCGGACGTGACGCTCGACTACATCGCGTTCGGCTCCAGCATGCCCGCCTGGGCGGCGGGGGACTACGCCCCGATCCGGGCCACGCTGGCGACCAGCGTGCAGCGGCTGGCCCGGGCCGGCGCGGACTTCTTCGCCTGCCCGGACAACACCGCGCACCTCGCGCTGGAACACCCCGGCCCGGATCTGGACCTGCCCGGCCTGCATATCGCCAAGGTGGTGGCGGACGCGGCGGCCCGGGCGGGCTACCGGCGGGTCGGGGTGCTGGGCACGAAGTACCTGATGGACAGCTCGCTGTACCCGCGGGTGCTGGCCGCCCGTGGTATCGCGGCCGAGGTCCCGGACCCGGCCGACCGGGACACCATCAACCGGGTCATCTTCGGTGAGCTGGTGAACGGCGTGTTCACCGACGAGTCCCGCCAGGAGTACCTGCGGATCATCGCCCAGCTGGCCGGGCGGGGCTGCGACGCGGCCGCCCTGGTGTGCACCGAGATCCCGCTGCTGGTGACCCCAGAAGTGAGCCCGCTGCCCACGCTGGATTCCACCCGGCTGCTGGCCCGGGCCGCCTACGACGTCGCGGCCGGCCACGCCGCCGCGCCCACCTGGCGCGGCGGGCTAGCCAGGTAGCGCCGTCAGTTCTTGCGGGCGACACCGCCGTACGCCGAGGTCGCTCCGGGCAGCGCGGCATCACCGGGGTCAGGCCGCCAGGTGTGCACGTACACCAGCCCGGGCGGGACCAGGTCCAGCCCGGTGAAGAACCGCGCCACCTCGTCCCGGGTGCGCAGTGTCTGCGGGGTGGACACCCGCTCGTTGTACCGCTTCTGCGCCTCGGCCTGGCCCGGGTGGGTGTCGCTGGCCGGATGAGAGATGGCCAGGTAGCTGCCGGGTGGCAGGGCGGCCATCAGTTCGGCCACGATCCGGTACGGGTCCTCGCTGTCCTGCACCAGGTGCAGGATGCCGAGCAGCATCAGCGCGATGGGCTGGCTGAAGTCCAGGGTCTGCGCCGCCTGCTGCAGGATGGCGGCTGGCTCGCGGACGTCACCGTGCACGTAGTGGGTGGCCCCGTGCGGGCCGCTGGCCAGCAGCGCCCGGGCATGCGCCAGCACGATGGGGTCGTTGTCCACGTAGACGATCCGCGCTTCGGGTGCCACCGCCTGGGCGACCTGGTGCGTGTTGTCCGCGGCCGGGATGCCGGTGCCGATGTCGAGGAACTGCCCGACGCCGGCCTCGCCGGCCAGGAACCGCACCGCCCGGGCCAGGAAGGCCCGGTTGGCGCGGACCCGGAAGCGCAGCCCGGGCGTGACCGCCAGCACCTGCTCGGCGGCCTCGCGGTCGGCCGCGAAGTTGTCCTTGCCGCCGAGCCAGTAGTCATAGACCCGGGCTGGGTGCGCGACGCTGGTGTCGATTTCGGTGGACGGGCCGGCCGCAGTGCCCGGATGGTTTCCCTCTGCGTTCATTGCCTTCTCCCAGTTGCTGGGAGAGTATCAGTTAGTAGCACCCCAAAAGCGGCCGGTTACGTCTGTCACCCGCAGGCTTCATTGTCAGATGCGCCGTCGGCTCGGCCAGTCGTGGTCAACAGGCTCCGTGACGCTTTTATCCAGGGGGAAGGGGTTCGCTAGGGGCATGCCCGGCTGCGCTGGGACCGCCGGTGCGGCAGCCCGCGAGGGTTGGCCGGCTGTGTGGGCGCCATTCATCACGCCCAAGGTCTCATCGACGCAGGAAGGGACAACAGACGATGAAGCGGTGCGCTCTGGCTGTGATCAGCCTTCTGAGCTTCCTCGTCCTGGCGGCCGCCACACTCCCGGCCACCGCCGCGACCAACGCCATGTCACACCCCCAGGCGCCGCGGGCTAGTAGCTCGTACTACCCCCGGCCGTTCTGCCAGAGCAAGCGCTCCACGTGCACTGACCTGGGTAGCCAGCCCAGGACTTCGTACGTCGGCCACGACGAGCCGTCGGTCTTGTTCAAGTCCGGTATCCCGGGCTCGGGCAACAACATGACCTACACGGTCACCCTGCCCAAGGATCCGGTGAAACAGCCGAACAAGACCGGTGTGGGCGGCACGACGTGGAACTTCCAACTGCGGCCCACGTTCTGGTTCGGTCTCGCGCTGTGCGACAACGAGTCCGCGCCTGAGTTCACCAAGAAGTGCACGCCGGACTCGGACAGCAACAATCTGGTCGGCGCCAACCCCGCCGCCCCGAACTACATCGGGAAGCATCCCGGCACCGCGTTCATGGAACTGCAGTTCTATCCACCGGGATGGGTCGAGCAGTTCACCGGAGATGGCTGCACGGCGCACCAGTACTGCGCGGCGATGACCATCGACAGCTTCGTGCAGAACATGAACACCGGAGTCGCGAATACCGCTGCCTGCAACAACTTCGTCCTCGGCGGTGCCGAGCCAGTCAACTGGGCGTACATCACCAAGAGCGGGAAGTCGCAGGCGCCCGCGAATCCACTGTTCACCGGGACGGTCACCCACCCCAACTTCGCGGCGGTGGACCCGAATCCGCACAAGGCCCTGTTCATGAACCCTGGTGACACGATCCGGATCCATATGCAGGACACCCCGGCCGGGCTGCGGATCGTGCTGAACGATCTGACCTCGGGCCAGCACGGCTCGATGACCGCGTCGGTGGCCAACGGCTTCGGACACATCCTGTTCACCCCGAAGTCCAAGACCTGCCACGAGGCGCCGTACGCGTTCCACCCCGCGTACTCGACGGCCAACCCGCGCGGGACCGTCTGGGCCGCGCACACCTACAACGTGGCTTTCTCCGACGAACTCGACCACTTCGAGGACTGCCTGGCTGTCAACACGACGACCGGCAACTGCACCAAGCCGGCGCCGCCGGACAAGACGGTGGACGCGGACGACACCGAGTGCCTGACGGGCGCCCAATCGACGCTGGTGCGGATCGACGGGTGCCTCGCCCCGGATGAGGATTTCGACAGCCAGGCCTACCGCAAGGACTGGCCCGGCACCATCCCGAACGTGGCCAGGGACCAGGCGCTCCACCCGCAGCCGGTGCTGTTCACCAGCCCGACCACGCACGGGCAGAACTACCAGACGATGGCCTTCGAGAACGACCTGCCGGCGATCGAGGCGAAGGGAGCGCAGTTCCATCCGCCGTTCTGCAACCAGACGACGGGCGCCAACTGCGTCAACCCGCCGCACGGCGCGAAGTTCTACCCGTTCTACTCGACGACGGTGCGCAACGGGTCGTGCGCCTGGCAGGAGGGCGGCAAGTTCCTGCCGGACACAAAGAACGACTTCGGCGGCAGCTCCACGACCGAGTACGGCCACCTACTGAAGGTCGTCTTCCCGAACACCGGATTCAAGCCGGTGACGATCATTAACCTCTTCAACAGCGGGGACATGGCCAACCCCTGCCCGGCGGGGTGAGGGCTCCGGCCCGGCCCAGATAACCGCGGTACCGGGACCGCGGCGGCTGACGCCGTCGCGGTCCCGTCCGGGCCAGCTACCGTCACGGCCCCGTGGGCACGCTGCTCGGGTGGGTGTCCGGGATCAGCTTGCCCTGGCCGCCGACCGTCCTGGCCAGCAGCTGGCCGGGCCGCGACGACCAGGACCACTGCCGGGCCGGGCCGAGCCCGGTGACGCTGGCACAGCCCGCGTCCTGGATGCGGACCGTGGTGAAACGCCCGGACTCCGCGAACACGAGCAGTAGTGCGCCGCGCGGCTCGGCCGGGCAGCGCAGTCCCCGCGGCAGCGGCGGGAGATGGCACAGCGCGCTGGCCAGGGCGCGGACCCGCGCCGCGTCCGTTGTGGTCAGCGCGCGGGGCAGGATCTCCCGCGGCTGGCTGGCGGTCAGCCTGACGTCGAGCTGGTCCAGCCGGCGGCTGGCCGCGCACAGCGGCACCCCCGCCGACGCCCGCACCGCGGCGGCGCTGGCCGTGGCGGCGCTGGCTGTGGCCGGCCCGGCCGCGGCCCGGTGACCGGCGCCGGTGGCGGCCACGCTGCCGCACGCCACCAGCCCGAGTGCCGCGCCCGCCGCGAGCACCGCGCCCGCCGCCCCGGGCACACGGGGAGTGGCCAGCTTGCCGTGAACCGTCATCGCAGCTTGGACGGTCCGGAGCCGGTGACGGTTCCGCCTTCGGGCGCGGTCAGCCGGGGAGGAGCCCGGCCAGCGGCAACTCCGGGTCGGCCAGCCGGGCCGCCGCGACCGGCTGGCCGGACCGCACCAGAGCCTGGATCGCGGGCCGCCGCCTTAGCCAGGCACACCGGCCATGGCGAAGAACTCGGCCCGGGCGCGCGGATCGTCACGCAGCGTGCCGTGCATGGCCAACGTGACGGTCTTGGCGCCGATGGCCCGGGCGCCGCGCAGCGTCATACAGGAGTGCTCCGCCTCCAGCACGACGCCCGCACCGCGCGGGCTGAGATGCGTGACCAGCGAGTCCGCGACTTGCCTGGTCAGCCGTTCCTGCGTTTGCGGCCGGGCGGCGAAATGCCCGACCAGGCGGGCCAGCTTGGACAGCCCCAGGATCTGGTCGCCGGGCAGGTAGCCCACGTGCGCGACACCGGAGAACGGCAGCAGGTGATGCTCGCACACGGTCCGGAACGGGATGTCCCGGGCCAGCACCAGCTCGTCATAGCCCTCGTCGTTCGGGAACGTGGTCAGCTCGAACGGCGGCGCGGTGAACAGCTCGGCGTAGGCCCGGGCCATCCGGGCTGGCGTCTCGCGCAGCCCGTCCTGGTCCACGTCGATGCCGAGCGCGGCCAGGAAGTCCGCCGCCGCCCGCCGCGCCGCGTCCAGATCGGCACGGGGTGCCCCGCCCGCGATGCGGAGCGCGGGCCGGGTACCGGCACCGCCGCCGGGCTCTGGCCCGGCCAGCGGCTCAGCGCGGTCAGCGGCCAGGTCATGCGCCATGGCGGTCGTCCTTCCCCGTGGTGTCCCGGATAACGGTGTCCTTGATAGTGGTGTCCTGGATGGCGACGCAGCAGTGCCCGGGCTGCGGGTCGAGCACCGGCCGCAGGCCGGCCGCCCGGAGCCCGGTGGCCAGCCCTTCAACCAGGGCCAGGTTCATCCCGCAGACGGTCGGCCGGTCCTGTTCGGCCAGGTGGTGGAACGGGCAGTTGCGCAGCCGGATGGCCCCGTCGGCCGCGTCGAACGGCGCGAAGCCGTGCTGCTGCAGCGCCGCGATCAGCCGCTGACGCGGATCCGCGTCGCCGCCGCGATGGCCTGAGCCGAGCTGGCGGCCGTGCTGGCGCGCCGCGTCGCCCAGCGCGGCCCGGCTCTGCCCGCTGGCGTCGGTGCCGACCGCCTGGACCAGCAGGCGGGCCGCGAGTTCATACTCCCGGGGCGGCACGCTGACGGCGAACTCCCGGCCGGACCGCGCGTACAGCTTGGCCGGGCGGCCCGCGCCCGGGCCGCCACGGCCGGGCGGGCGCTGGTAGCTGGCGGTCAGCAGGCCGGCCTCGACCAGCTTGTCCAGGTGGTAGACGGCCAGCGCGCGGCCGATGCCGGCCGCGGCCGCTGCCTCGTCCCGGCCGACCGGCCGGGCGGAGCCGGCCACGTACCGGTACAGGCGGCCGCGCACCGGGTCGTCCAGGCTGCTCAGCGAGGTCAGGTCCGGTGGCTCAGGTGGTGATGCGGTCACCCGAACACTGTAGTACTAGTAAAAGTTATTTTTAGAGCCCACGGACGGGGCCAAGCGGCCGGGCCCGGGACCACACATCTTGATAAATGAGTATTTAGTAGGTTTTCGCCCCAATTATTCCGGAGGTCACTAAGAAAGGGTTAAGAAATGGCGGGGCGCAGGTGAGTATTTCCCGGGGTTATAGACGCCCTAATTGGCCGGTGCAATCCTGGGCGAACAGCCTCCGGGGGCCTCCGGGGGTTATTTGTGCGCATGAGGCTAAGGGGAAGCCAGGCCGCCGGGGCTGCACCACGAGGAGGTGGGGCATGAAACCGGTCAGATCCTTGCTCTCCGTGGCCGTGACGGCGGCGCTGGTGGCGACACCACTGGCGCTCACCGGCGGCACCGCGGCCCAGGCCGCGGCCAGCACCCCGGCCTACGCCACCAGCGCGCACGCGCATATCAACTGCGCCTACGCTAGTGGCCTGTGCACCGAGGTGCAAAACTCCTACGGCGTGTTCGGCCACTACGTCGGGCACGACGAGCCGTCCGCGCTGTTCTATTCGAACACCCCGGGGTCGGGCAGCCACCTGCGCTACACGCTGACGCTGCCGACCGCCCCGTCGGCCAGCCATCCCAACGCGGTCAACAAGTCGTACCCGTTCGAGCTCAGCGGGGCCGAATGGCTGGGCATGGCCATGTGCGCGACGCAGTCCTACCCGGAGCAGGTCAAGAAGTGCCCGGCGGCCAGCGACCGCAACATCCTGGATCCCGCGGTCTCACCCAAGCACGTCGGGCAGGCCTACACGGAACTGCAGTTCTACCCGCCCGGCTGGGTGCCGTGGCCGACCTGGCAGGTGGCCGTGGGCGCCAGTTCGTGCAACCCGATCGAGTGGTGCGCCGCGCTGAACATCGACAGCCTGGCGCTCAACCCGGTGACCGGGAAGACGCTCAACCCGACCTGCCTGGCCAAGGTGGGTGAGGAGTACGTCAACTTCGCCTTCGTCACCAAGAACGGGAAGGCGCAGGCGCCGGCCAATCCGGTCGACGCAACCGTGAAGACCTTCACGCCCAGCTCGCAGGACCTGTACATGAACTCCGGGGACCGGATCCAGGCGACGATGACCGACACCAGGAACGGCCTCAAGGTCATCCTGCGTGACCTGACCACCGGCGCCACCGGGTCGATGACGGCCAGCGCGGCCAACGGGTTCGCACAGGTCAAGTACGCCCCTACGGGCAAGTCGTGCACGGCTCTCCCGTACAACTTCCACCCGCTGTACAGCACGTCGTCGACCAAGACCCGGGTCACCTGGGCGGCGGGCTCCTACAACATCGCGTTCGACACCGAGATCGGCCACTTCCAGTTCTGCACCGGCCCGAAGAAGATCCCGGCCACCCCGTTCGGCCTGCTGCCGAACGGCAACCCGACCACGTGCCCCACGGGTAACACCGAAGGCCGCGGGCCCACTGCCTCGGCACCGGACGCCGATGACCTGTTCTGCTTCCCCGGATCGGAGGCACTGGTCTACCGGGTGAACGGCTGCACCTACACGAATACCGGGTTCGACGGCGCGTCGTACCAGAAGCTCTGGCCGGACGGCAACCTCCAGGACCACCCGGCGCCGTTCCAGTTCACCAGCCCGACCACCGGGCCGGGCTACACACAGCAATATCAGCGGGCCGCGCTGGAAACCGACTTGCCGGCCATCGAATCGACGTGCAACCCGGCCACCGGCGCGGGCTGCACGCTGATCCCGCAGACCGACCAGAAACAGCCGGCCGCGTTCTACCCGTTCTACTCGATCACCAACACCAGGCACGGCTGCGTCTGGCAGTTCGGCAACAGCATCCCGGGTCAGATCACTGACTTCGGGCGCAACGCCGGGTACGGCTCGCTGCTGGCGCTGTCCTACACCCAGAAGGGCGGCAGCAGCGCGAACCTCTACCAGGACTTCCGGAACATCATGGCCACCAACCCATGTCCAGCACAGTGACCTGCTAGCACAGTGACCTGCTAGCCGCGATCGCGGCGTGGGTGATGCTGGCGGCCGGGCCGCGGCCGCCAGCTGGGCGGCGCCGGGTGCCCGCGCTCCCGGCGCTGCCCATCCTCGATGGCCAGCCTGGTCAGCTCGACGCGGGAGCCGATGCCGAGCTTGCGGAAGATCTGCCGCAGGTGCGCGGCCACGGTGTGCACGCTCAGGTACATCTGCTCCGCCACCTGCTGGTTGCTCAGCCCCTCGGAGACCAGGGCGGTGATGGCCCGCTCGGTCTCGGTCAGGCTGTCCCACCCGGTGTCCGGGCCGCCGCCGGGGGCCCAGTGCCGGCGGCGCACCCCGAGCCTGCGCAGGCGGCGGCGCACCCGGGCCACGTCGCGGGTGGCGCTGGCCTGGCCGTAGCCACCGGCCGCCTGGTCCAGCTGCCGGATGCTGCCCGCCTGGTCGCCGTCCGCGGCCAGCAGTGTGGCCAGGTCCTCGGCGGCCGACGCCCGGGCCCACGGGTCCGGGTGCTCGGCCGCGGCCTGGGCCAGCCGGGCCGGGTCGCGGCTGACGATGCCGCGGCAATGCGCCGCGGCGGTCGCGGCAATCCTGAGCACCGGGTTGAGCCGGGCGATCTCATCGGCGATCCAGGCCACGTCGGAGGCGCGCTGCTGCTCGCCTGCGGCCAGCGCGGTGCGGGCCAGCCAGGCCGGCGCGGCCGGCTCGCCGATCAGCACCGAGCGGCGGCCGGGCAGCTCACGGTAGATCGGGCCGGCCAGCTCCATGGCCGCGGCCGCCCCGGAGGCGGCCTCGGTAACCTGCGCCTCGGCCAGCAGCGTCGCGGTCCGCGCGTACCAGCCGGCCGGCTGCGGATAGCTCCGCCGGGTACGCAGGTGGCCGGCCGCGGCCCGCAGGTCGCCGCGGCGCAGCGCCACCGTGCCAAGCACGCTCAGCGCCACTGAGCAGTGCAGCGGCAGGCTCTGCGCCCGGGCGGTGCGGAGCGCTGTTTCCGCCCCGGCCGCGGCGGCGTCGGTCCGGCCCAGGGCCAGGTCCGCCCGGGCGCGCAGGATCGCGGGCACCGGCTCCGTGCCGCTCGACCGCAGGGCCTGGCCGTCCCCGGCGGCGGCCTGGATGACGGCCGACGCCTCGTCCAGCATGCGCAGGTCGACCAGCATGGCGGCCAGGGTGAGCAGCGGCTGGAAGTGCCGCGCGTCCGGTGAGATCCCGCTGATCCGGCGGACCGCGCTGCGGGCGTGCCCGAGGCCACGGCTGGCCCAGCCGTCCTCCCAGCTGACGGCGGCCAGCACCAGTTCCGCGCCGGCCACAGCGGCCACGCTGTGCTGATCCGGGGCGGCCAGGATGGCCTCGGCCAGGGACCGGGACCTGATGGTGTCGCCCAGCACGGCCCGCGCGCGCAACTGGGTGATCATCGCCTCGTCGCGGAGCCGGCTGGTCAGCCCGGGTGTGGCCAGCACCGACTCGGCCATCGCGTCGGCCTGATCCGGGTGGCCGTCCGCGGCCAGGATGGCGGACATGGCCCACCGCAGCGGGGCCGCGGCGGCGGGTGGCAGCGGCTGGGCCAGGGCCACCCGGGCGATGTTCCCGGCGTCGGCCAGGCGGCCCGCCGCGGCCAGCGACTCGGCCGCCCGGGCGGACCGCTGCATCCGGGCCGGGTCCGCGGGCGCGGTCAGCTCCAGCGCCCGCAGGGCCAGGTCGGCGGCGGTCGCCGGGGCGGCGCCAAGAACTTCCGCCGCGGCCTGGTCCAGGCCATCGATGGCCGCCGTGTCGCCGGGCCGGGCGCTGGCCAGCAGGTGCGCACCGGCGGCCACGGCCGAGCCGCCGCGGGCCAGCAGCATCCCGCCAAACTGGCGGTGCAGAGCCAGCCGGGCGGGCAGCGGCACCGACTCGGTAACGGCCTGCCACACCAGGCCGTGCCGGAAGCTGAAGTCGTCCGTCCCGGCCGCCAGCAGACCCGCCTGCAGCGCCTCGTTCAGCGGCGGAAGCAGCGCCGCTGGCGCCTCGCCCAGCATCTCGGCCACGTCCTCGAGCCGGAACGACCGGCCGAGCACGGCCGCGGTCTCCAGCAGCGGCCGGACCCGGCTGCTGCGGCCGCCGAGCCAGGCTCGCACGGCCAGCTGGACCCGGTCCGGCAGCCGGGCCGAGACCAGCGTGGCCCGCCCACGGGCGACCCGGATGGTGTCTTCCTCGCGGAGCCCAGTTAAGAGCTCCACCAGCAGGTACGGATTGCCCCCGGCGCTCGCGGCCAGCGCGGTCAGCCCGGCATCCGGCGTCGCGTGCAGCACGTCGGCGACGACCCCGGCGACCGCGTCGTCGCTGAGCGGGCCGAGCGTGACCCGGTCCGCGCCGTCCTGCTCCAGCAGGTCGAACAACAGCGCGGCGCCGTTGCCCGGCGCCGCGGTGCTCCGGGCCAGCTGCCAGACCAGCGGATAGGCGGCCAGCTGGCCGGGCAGCGCACGGAGCGCGGCCAGCGTGCCCTGATCGGCCCAGTGCAGGTCATCCAGGCTGACCAGCACCGGATGATCCCCGGCGCGCTCTTCCAGCAGAACGCGGAACTTGTCCACCAGCCAGATGCCGGCCTCCGCCGGGTCGGCGTAGCCGGCCTCGGCCGGCGCCGGGCGCAGCGATCCGTGCATGGCCGACAGCAGCGGGGCAAACGGCACCGCCCGGCCCAGCTCGTCCGCGGCCCCCGCGACGAGGGAGAACCCCCGCCGGGCCGCCTCGTCAACGGCCATCCGGAGCAACCCCGATTTGCCGATGCCAGGTTCGCCTTCGATGAGCAGGACCCCGCCGTGACGGCTGGCACCGTCGCGGACGAATCCGAGGGCGATTTCCTGCTCGCGATCACGTCCCCGCATGGCCGCGCCCCCGGCGGGCCAGTAGACGTGGCGCCCCGTTAATGATCCCCATTACCAACCTCACCAGTCGCCACACCTCCGTGCGTTATGGCGGGCGATCCTGGCGACATTGTCACCTGCCGATTGGTGTCTTGCCTGGATAACCGGCAATTATCACCCTTCGGCCAAACTCAGGGATGTTCCGGCGCACAGCTGATCCATTTCTGCCACATTGACCACACCGGGCCGGGGAACGGCTGGCCGTGGCCTGGTCAGAGCGCTGGATGTCCCCGTGGTCTACGGCGGGCCCCCAACTGCACCGGACCACGGGGACGGCCCACAGGCTCCCCAGCGATACTCCCTGTGCGCTGGTCACAGGCTCGCTCGCGGGCGCAGGTCCCCGCATCCTTAATCCGGGTACCCATTTGGGCCTGGCTGGCCCGGTTCGGCCGTGATAGCAACGGGAAAGGAGTGCACCGTAGGCACACGCCACCACCTCGGGGAGGTCAGATGAGTGTGTTTGGTGGCCCGGACTCCGGGCCAGAAGACGAGCTGGGCGGCTCAGACCGCGGTCCAGAGAACGAGCTGGGCACGGACGCCGGCCCGGAGGACGAGCTGGGCGGGCCAGACCGTGGTCCAGAGAACGAGCTGGGCACGGACACCGGGCCGGAGGACGAGCTGCGGACCCAGGACTAGTACTGGTCAGCGGCCGGTGAACGCGGGCGGGCGCTTCTCCGCGAAGGCGCGCTGGCCCTCACGGTAATCGGCGGACTGGAAACAGGCCTCGATCATCGCCTGGACCCGCGGGGTTGCGGGCTGCCCCGGGGCCTGGGCCGCCTGGCCGATGGCCGCCTTGCAGGCGGCCACGGTGAGCGGCGCGTTCTGCGCGATGGCCCGGGCCAGGCCGTGCACCTCGCCGGCCAGCTGGTCCGCCGGGACGACCCGGTTGACCAGGCCCATCCGCAGTGCTTCGTCAGCGGTGAAACGGCGGGCTGAGAACAGCACCTCGGACGTCCAGGCTGGGCCGATCAGGGTCATCAGCGTGGTCACCCCGGCGAAGCCGAAGCCCAGCCCGAGCCGGGCGGCCGGGATGGCGAATTGGCTGCCCTCGGCGGCGATCCTGATGTCCGCCTGCAACGCGACGCTCAGCCCGCCGCCCAGGCAGAAGCCGCGGATCATGGCGATGACCGGCTTCTCCAGGCTGCCCCAGGCAGCGGCGACCGCCGCCTGGCCACGGTCGTACTCGGCCCGGGCTTCCGGCGACGTGCGCTGCTCGCCGAACTCGGAGATGTCGGCGCCCGCCGTGAACGCCCTGTCCCCGGCGCCGGTGACGACCACCACCCGGACGTCCCCGTCCTCGTTCAGCCGGCCGAGCAGGCCGGGCAGAGCCGACCGCATCTCGCGGGTAAGGGCGTTCATCTTCAAAGGGTTGTTGAACGTTACGGTGGCGATGCCATCGGACAGCTCCGCGAGCAGCTGGCCGGTACCGGTGGGGTAGTTCATCCACGTCCTCTCAGATCACGCCCTGCTCGCGCAGCCGTCCGATCTCCTCAGCCGGGTAGCCCAGCTCGGCCAGTACCTCGGTGCTATCCCCGCCGCGCTCCGGGCTGGGCGCCCGGACGGTGGGCGGGCCACCGGACATCCGCACCGCGTTGCGCACGATGTCCAGCCGTCCCAGCGCCGGGTGCTCCACCGGCGCGGTCATGCCCAGGTGGCCGACCTGCGGGTCGGCGAACACCTCGTCCATCCGGTAGACCGGCCCGCAGGGCACCCCGGCCTGGTTCAGCGCGTCGACCCACTCGGCTGTGGTCCGGGTCCGCAACCGGTCCGCCACCAGCGCATTCAGCTCGGCCCGGTTGGCCGAGCGCTTGGCCAGCGTGTCGAAGCGCGGATCGTCCGGCAGCCCGGGCAGGCCGATCACCTGGCACAGATTGTGCAGCAGCCGGCCGCCCGCGGCGCCGATATTCAGGTACCCGTCAGCCGACGCGAAGCAGCCCATCGGGACGCTCATCGGGTGGTGGTTGCCCGCCTGGGGCGGCACCTCCTGGTCGATGGTCCACCGCGCAGCCTGGAAGTCCATCATGGCGATCATCGACTCGAGCAGCGAGGTCTGCACCCAGCGCCCGGTCCCGGTGCGTTCCCGGTCGTGCAGCGCGACCAGCACGCCGATGGCCAGGTACAGGCCGGCCGCCAGGTCGGACACTGGGATGCCGGCCCGGGTCGGCCCGGTGCCGGGCAGCCCGGTCACGCTCATCAGCCCGCCCATGCCCTGGGCGATCTGGTCCACGCCGCCGCGGGCCGCGTACGGGCCGTCCTGGCCGAACCCGGAGATCGAGCCGTAGACCAGCCGCGGGTTCCTGGCGTGCACCGTGTCAAAGCCGAAGCCGAGCCGGTCCTTGACCGGCGGCCGCATGTTCTCGATCAGCACGTCCGCCGTGTCCACCAGGCGCATTAGCACGTCCTGGCCGTCGGGCGTCTTGAGGTCCAGGGTCAGCGACCGCTTGTTCCGGTGCAGGTTCTGGAAGTCACAGCCATGCCGGGTGTCGTCGGCCGCGTCCGGGCCGGGCGGCGGCTCCACCCGGATAACGTCGGCCCCCCAGTCAGCCAGCTGGCGCACGCAGGTCGGGCCGGCCCGTGCGACGGTGAGATCGATGACCCGGATGTCGGCGAGCGGGAGATGCCACACCTAAGCGACGGTACGCATCGTCCCGCCCGGCGACCATAGCGGCGGGGACCAGGCTCACCTGACCACGGGTAGCTCAACAAATGACGGCTGGGTGGTGCTGTGCCCGATCAGGTAGCTGGCCTGGCCATCCGGCGGGAGCAGCTGGAACGAGCTGGGGTCGGCGGCCGCGATGGTGATCCGGATCCGGTCGCCCGGGCGGAACAGCACTGAGGTGGGCAGCAGGTCGAAGGTGATCTGCTCCGGCCGGTGCAGCGGGAACGGTGTGGCGCTGCCGCTGGCGAACGTGCGCGAGGTGCGCAGCTTGCGCCAGGCCGGGTTGTCCCGGCGCGGGGCCAGCGCGCGGTCGGCCAGCGCCAGCTCGCCCTCGGTCACGTAGACCACCCGGCCATCCGGCTGGACGTCCTCGAGGTAGGCGTAGAGCGCGCCGTGGCTGGCGCCGCGCAGCCCGGTCACCGTCAGCGTCACCCGGCCCAGGCCGGTCACCCGGACCGGGCCGGGCAGCGGTGCGGTCGTGTAGCTGAGCAGCTTGCGGTCCACCGCGGCCCGGTTCGGGTAGACGACCTGCTCGCCGGTGAAGTTGGTGTTCCACCGGTCCAGCGGCCCAGTGCCCGCGGTCCGGTTCAGGGTCAGCAGGTCGGCCTGGGCCGCCTGTTCCGTGCGCCCCGGCTGGCTCGCGGGGGCCGTGGGCCGGGCTGGGCGCCAGGTCAGCGTGTGCCCGGCGGCCAGGTCGAGACGGCGCATCCGGGTGCCCGGCACCGGCCACCGGGTGGTGGTCCGCCAGATGCCCTCGTTCAGCGTGTAGTAGTGCAGCAGGCGGCGGCCGTCCGGCCGGTCGTCGTGCTTCACGTACCGGTCGAAGAACGCGTACACCTGATCGGTCAGCTGCTGATGCTCGGCGGCGGTGAGCGGCCGGCTGGGCTGGAACGGGTCAGCGATGTAGCCCTGGCCGTGGCTCCACGGCCCGATCCACGCCGACTGGGTGTTGGGCAGGCTGGTGAACTGGGACAGCACGCCGTTGGCCGTGCCGGCGTCGAGCCAGCCGGCGAAGGTCAGGATCGGCACGCCGCCCGCCCCGATGGCCGCGGTCTTGCTGCCCACGCTGGCCACCGTCCAGCTCTCCGGCCCGGCCGAGTCATTGCGGTACGGCGCGGTCCGGGCGAACTGGACCAGGTTGGCGTTGTGGAAGTGCTGGGCCCGCGCCTGGGCGAGCAGGGACTGCCCGTGCGGGCCGTGCACCGGTTCCGGCTCGGCGCCGGCCAGCCCGAACTGGGCGCAGATCTTCCTGGTCGCGGCGCTGGTCGCGCACGTGGTGCCGTCGGCCTTGTCCAGGATCTTCAGCAGCAGCGCGTACGGCGCGATGCGCGGTCCGACCAGGATGCCGCCCGGCCGGACCAGGTCCTCATAGGGATCGAAGTCGTAGGAGATCGGCGCCGCGGCGGTGATGTGCGGGTTGCGCAGCGCCAGCGAGAGCATCGCGGTGTCGGCCGAGTAGGACACGCCGGTCACGCCGATCCGCCCGTTCGACCAGGGCCGGGCCGCGATCCAGTCGGCCAGCGAGCCGACGTCGCGGATCATCGCCCGGCCGAGCTCGGCAGTAAGCGTGCCGAACGAGGCGCCGGTGCCGCGCAGGTCGGCGAACACGTAGGCGTAGCCGCGCAGGTTCCACTGGTGGGCTTCGTAGTAGTTGGGGTTGTGCTTGATCCCGCCGGTGTAGGCCGGGGCCCGCCAGTAGCGGTCGGTCTCCAGCACCGTCGGCAGCCGCGCGCCGGCCGTCGTGCCAGGCGGCAGCCACACGTTGACGGCCAGCCGCACGCCGTCCGGCATCCGCACGTACTGCGAGTCCAGCTGCGGGAACGCCCGGGCCGCGGCCGCGAGGGCCGTGCCCGCGGCGGCGGGCAGTACCGGGCTGAGCAGCACGGCGGTGAGCAGCACGGCGGCCAGCGGGGCCAGGGTGATCGCTCGTCTGGCGGGTCGGAACATCCGGGGACCTCCCAGGTCGGGCGGCGGTGGGCGGGGACCAATTCCCGGCGCCGCCAGCGACCCTAGGGGCGGTCCCCAGCCGGCCGACATACGGCTGGACGGCCTGTTAGCGGTGTACTTCACTGCCCCCCGGCGGGCCAATGCCGTTGCTTGACTTACTGAACTATCGCGGGATGGAGTGTGAGCACCTTGGCGGCCACCCGGCGGGTGGGACGGCGGACCTGGCCTGCCTTGCGGAAGGAGTACTTCGAGGCTGGGCGCTTGAGGGCCCGGTCGGCCTCCCGCAAGCGCCTGACGCCGTTGTCGAGCTTGCGGCAGACCTTCGCGGCCATCGCCGCGATGAACTGCTTGATCTGCACGGATGTCTGTGCACATTGACGGATGACGCTGCGCCGCACGTGCTTGAGGACCTTGACGAAGGAGATGCGGTCCGGGTCGATCCGCTCCTCGCCGGCCAGCCGCATGATGATCCGGGTCATGCAGTGGTGCACCGCGAGATGCGCCCATGCCTCCTGACGTACCAGCTCCGGGTCCGCTGACCGCAAGATTTCCTGCGGGCCGCGCTGGAACGTCTTGACCTGCCGGAATGAAGATTCACTTTCCCAGCGCTGATGGTAGAGGGCGGCGAGTTCACCGGCGGGAAAGGCCACGGGGTCCATCAGATCGGTCAGCAGCCTGACGACCTCGCCCCCGTTGACGCGGTATTCGATCACCCGCACCAGGACCCCGCCGGGATGCGCGCCCTTCTGCCCGGCCAGGTTCATCCGCGCCAGGTACGTCCCGTCGTCCAGGATCTTCACTGGGCGGCGGGCCACGCTCGACCGTGCCCGGATCAGCAGATGCGCCCCGGCCTGCGTATACGCCTTCCACAGCGCCACCCCGGGAAAGCCCCGGTCCATGATCACCAGCATCCCGGCCGCGCTGCCAGCCATCGCGATCGCCAGTTCCGGCTCCCCGCCGCGAAACCCGCCCACGCTGGCGTCGACCGACGAGTGCGTCCCGGTCTCGGTCAACGTCACCACCCTGGCCTGGGGGAACCCCGCAGGCTGACCTCTGGCGTCCACCGGCCCGCCTAACGCGGCCCGGTTAGCCGGCGTGTCCGGCACGTCGAGCACGAACCCATCCACCGCGGCCACCCGCATCCCGCGGTAGAACGCGCCGTCCAGGCTGGCCGGGGCCACCGGCCCGGCCAGCCTGCGGAACACCGCCTCGATCACCCCCGCACCCAGCCGCTGCCGGGCCCGGGTGAACGAGGACCTGTTCGGAATCGCCTCGTCCATCCCCTCCAGCGCTCCCACCAGGTTCTCCGCGACATCGTCATAGGAGTCCTGCTGGAACAGGGCAAGAGCGAGCACGTAGTAGACCATGAACCGGGCAGGAAGCGCCCCGGGTCTCTGATCCCGCTTGCCGCATTCAGCCAGGACCTCATCCACCAGATCAGCGGTCACCCACTCGGTGAGCACACCCAGCCGCACGTCATCAGATAACCCGGTCCACGGATGCATGCCCAGCATCATGCACCCACGGCTGGCTAGCCACGAAACGATAGTTTGCAGCTGACAAGCAACGGCATTGCCCGGCGGGCAGCAAAGTACACCGCTAACGGAACTGCGCGGGCGTGGCGCGGTTAGGTGGGGAGCTGGGCGAAGGCGCGGACCGGGATGGTGCCCAGGCCCGCGACGCGGAGCGGCACGGCGGTGAAGGACGCACCGGCCGGCGGCAGCTGATCCAGCCCGGTGAGGTGCTCGACGACCGGGATCCCGGCCGCCAGCAGCGCCGTATGCGCCGGGCGGGCGGGGTCGCCGGTGTCGTCGATGTTGATTGCGTCGATGCCGACGAGAGCCGCGTCCTGGTCGGCCAGCCACTCCGCGCCGGCCCCGGTGAGGAAGTGCGCGCCGTCCGCGTAGCCGGGGGTGCTGAACCGGATGTCGTCCCCGGTGTGCAGCAGCACCGCTTTCCCGCGCACGTCCACCGCGGCCAGCGCGCCGGTGCCGATGCCCCGGGACTGCCCGCCGGTCACCCTGATCAGCACGGCGGGCAGGCTGGCCGTGCGCTGCAGCGGAATGGCGGCCAGGTCGGCGCCGCCGGCGAAGCGGTGGTAGGGGGCGTCGAGGTAGGTCCCGGTGTTGCCGACCATGGTGAGCTGGTCGATGGCGAACTCGGTGCCCGGCGCGTACACGGCCCGGGAGGCTTCCCGGGTCAGGAACGAGGTGATGGCCGGGGCGGGCAGCCCGGGGTAGGTGATCATGCCGGGCCGGATCACGTGGCTCAGCTCGACCAGCCGGCCCGCCGAGCCGGCCAGGCCCGGGCGGTCGGCGGCGCGGTCGGCTGGGCCGCCCCGGGTGCCCTTGTACGGCTCGGCGAACACCTCGACGTTGCTCAGCTCGACGGTCTCCGTCATCAGCAGGCCGAGCGAGGCCACGAACAGCGCGGCAATGCCGGCCTGGTCGGTGTCCGGGCCAGGCAGGTCCACCCGGAACCCGTGTACGGCCAGGTCGCCGCCATTGCTGAACCGCACGGTGGCGTCGAACGACGCCCGGTATTCGGTCACGCGTCCCGAGCGTAGCCAGGTGTACTGACAGCTAGGGCAGCGGCCAGGTGTGCACCGGGTCGTTGGTGTGCATGTGCTCGATGTACCGCTGGGTCATCAGCCGCAGCGCTTCGGCCCGGTCCGCCCCCCGGGCCTCGGCCGCGCTGGTCGCGGCGACCTGCCAGGCCGAGCCGGTCTGCCCGGTCAGGCAGCGCTGCTGGATGATGCCGAGCAGCCGGTCGGCGAGTTCCGGGCTGACGCCCCACCGGGCCAGCCCGGTGCGGGCCAGCGGCAGCAGGCGGCGGAGCACCAGTTCCGCGGCGGGCACCTCGCCCAGGCCCGGCCAGTACAGCCGGGCGTCCAGGCCGCTGAGCGCGGCCTCGCGGAGGTTCTCGGCCGCGGTGGCGAACGACATCTGTGTCCACACCGGGCGCTGCGCCCCGGCCAGCGCGCGGACCAGCCCGTAGTAGAACGCCGCGTTGGCCATTGCGTCGGCCACGGTCGGGCCGGCCGGCAGCACCCGGTTCTCCACCCGCAGGTGCGGGCGGCCGCCGACAACCGCGTAGACCGGCCGGTTCCACCGGTAGATGGTCCCGTTGTGCAGGCTCATCTCGGGCAGTTGCGGGCACGTGCCGCCCTCCAGCACCGCCTCCGGATCTTCGTCCTCGCAGATCGGCAGCAGCGCCGGGAAGTACCGCAGGTTCTCCTCGAACAGGTCGAAGACCGAGGTGATCCAGCGCTCGCCGAACCACACCCGGGGCCGCACGCCCTGATGCTTGAGCTCATCCGGCCGGGTGTCGGTGGCCTGCTCGAACAGGATGATCCGGGTCTCCTGCCAGAGCTGCCGGCCGAACAGGTAGGGGGAGTTGGCGGCCAGCGCGACCTGCGCGCCCGCGATGGCCTGTGCGGCGTTCCAGTAGTTCGCGAACAGTTCCGGGCTGACCTGGACGTGCAGCTGCACACTGGTGCAGGCGGCTTCCGGGGTGATGCTGCCCGCGTGGGTGAGCAGCTGCTCGGCGCCGTCGATCGAGATCCGCAGGTCCTCGCCGCGGGCCGCGAAGATCTGCTCGTTCAGCACCTTGTACCGCTCGTTGGCGGACAGCGTGCCCTCGTGCACGTCCTGCTCGCCGAGCGTGGGCAGGATGCCGACCATGACCAGGCGGCTGCCCGCGTCCCGGGCCTTGCCGTCCGCCGCGTTGAGGCTGGCCCGGATCTCCGCTTCCAGCTCGGCCACCGAGGCGCCGGCCAGCGGCCGGGGTGGCACGTTGATCTCCAGGTTGAACTGGCCCAGCTCGGTCGCCCAGGCCGGGTCGGCGATCGCGTCGAGCACGGCCGCGTTGCGCATCGACGGCGCGCCGGTCTCGTCCACCAGGTTCAGCTCGATCTCCACGCCGACCTGCGCGGGGTCCGCCTCGAACAGATCCTCGCGCAGCATCCGCGCGAACACGTCCAGCGAACGCTGCACCTTGTCCCGGTACTTGCGCCGGTCCTCGCCGCTGATCTTGACGGCATCAATGTCTCGCCCCATGAGCCCCCCTGCTCCCCGGGAACAGCGAGGTTACGTACCCCCGGGGGCGCCTTTCTCACACAGTCGCACGGCGGCGCGGCCGGCGCCAGAGCCGGCGCGAGAGGAAGTCAGCCAGCCATCAGCGGGCTATCGGCTCACCAGCAGCTTTCGCTCAGGCTACTTACAGGTAGATAGGTGAAGATCAAGAGACCTGCACGGGGGACGTGTGAAGCCTGCGCATCGTGAGGCCTAGCCCATGCACGCGCCAGCCGCTGAACACCGCAGCGCGCCGCACCAGTGCCCGCGTGCCGAGACCGCCGGATGATCCCGGCCCAGAGCGAGATCGAGGTACCGCGGTGAATGGTGCAGTGCAGCGACTCAGCTGCCGGGAGGTGGCGCTGCCCGCGGCCAGGCCTGCCGCCGCGCTGGCCCGGCAGGCCACCCGGGAGGCGGTGGCGGCCTGGCGGCTCGGTGACCTGGCCGACTCGGCCGTGCTGCTCGTCTCCGAACTGGTCACCAACGCGGTCCTGCATGCCAGGCCAGACGCGGCCGGGACGGTGGCGGGGACCGTGCTGCGGCTGGAATACGGGGGTGGCTGGCTGCGCATCGAGGTGCACGACACCAGCCCGCACGCCCCGCGGCCACGTACCCCGGACTGGCTGGACGAATCGGGCTTCGGCCTGATGCTGGTGGACTCGCTGGCCACCAAGTGGGGGGTGCAGCAGACCGCGCAGGGCAAGGCCGTCTGGGCCGAACTAGACGCCCGGCCGGGCGGTGCCGCCGAGTAGCCGCCGCCCGGCCGGGTCGCACGCTCCCACCCCGCCCGGCCCTTCCCGCCCGCCTCATCCGCCAGGCATGATTCCGCCCGGTCAGCCCACCCGCCCGCGGCACACACCATCCGCTACGGGTGACACGGCATCCGGTTATTTCCGGGCAGGCTGGTGCCCAGGGGCCGGCTGGCAGCGCCTGCCCCATGACGCCGTGACCGGGGAAGGACTCTGATCATGAACATGCCCGCACAAGTGGATGTGGACGAAGCCACCCAGCAGGCCCTGACCGGGCTGGCCATCGGAGAGCTCGACCTGCTGGCCGAGGGCCTGGAACTGCGGGCCGAGTGGCAGGCCAAGAGCGGCCTGGACGGCCGGGCCTACTCACTGGTCAAGCTGGCCGCGCTGATCGCCCTGGACGCGCCGCCCGCGTCCTACCTGTGGCAGGTGAGCAACGCGCTGGACGCCGGGGCCAGCCCAGCCGACCTGCTCGGCGTGCTGTTCGCCATCGCCCCGCAGGTCGGCGGCCCGCGGGTGGTCGCCGCCGCACCGGAAATCATGGTGGCGCTCGGCCTGTCCCTGCCGCCCGGTCCCGACGACTCGGCTGAGTCCTGATCCCCACGCGAAGAGGAGCCAGACATGTTCAGGCGGAGACGTCCCCTGTTGCGCGCGGCCGCGGTCGGCGGCGGCGCCTACATGGCGGGCAAGCATATGGCCCGGAAGCAGGACGACCAATACGCGGCTGACGCGGACCAGGACCAGCGGATCAGCAACCTGGAGCAGCAACCGCAACAGCAGCAACAGCAGCCCGCGCCCGCGGCGGCCGCGCCGGCCAGCTCAGCCACGGTCGATCAGCTGAAGCAGCTTGCCGATCTGCACCAGCAGGGCGTGCTGACCGACGCCGAGTTCGCCGCGGCCAAGGCCAAGCTGCTGGGCACGTGACCGGGAAAACCGATGACGACTGGGGATGATGACGCGCCACCGGCGGCGCCGGCCATACTGACCGGCTCGTGGCAGGCGGCCATGCTGCTCGGCGCGCTGACGCTGATCCTCGGGATCATCGTCACCGCCCATCCGACCGGATCGCTCAACGTGCTCGCGGTCCTGCTCGGCATCCTGCTCATCCTGTCCGGGCTCTTCCACCTGATCCGGGTGTTCGATCCGCGCGAGCCGCACCGGATCTGGCTCGGCATCGCGGGCCTGCTGTTCATCGTCATCGGCGTGGTGCTGATCCGGCATCTGCACCTGACCAGGTCGCTGATCGGCCTGATCATCGGCATTACCTGGATCGTCCAGGGGCTGGCCGCGCTGATCGGCGGGATCGGCGGCGGGGCGCGCGAGGGGCGGGCCTGGTGGATCGTGTTCGGCCTGGTCAGCCTCATCGCGGGCATCGTGGTCGCGGCCACCCCGGCGTCCTCGCTCACCGTGCTGGCCGTGCTGCTCGGCATCTGGTTCATCATCATGGGGATCTTCGAGATCATCGGAGGGTTCATCCTGCGGCACGCGGTGCAGCGGCAACTGACCCACGTTTAGGCCAGCGTGGATCAGGCCGAGCGGTGGTCAGGCCGAGCGGTGGTGCCGGATGAGCCTGCGCTCGGCTAGTTGCGGCAGATCCGGGTCACTGGGCGCCAGGGTCAGCGCCGGCCCGTACCGGCGGGCCAGCGGGTCCGCGCTGACCCCGTGCAGCAACACGCTGAGCAGCACGGTGAAGGAGATGATGGCGACCGGGCGTTCCGCCACGGCCGGGCCCAGGTCTTCCAGCGCGAGCAGGGCGAAGACCACCGAGGCCAGGCCGCGCGGGCCGAACCAGCCGATGAACAGCACCGGCGTCCGGCCGAGCCGCCGGCCAGCCAGCGCCAGCGCCACCGGCAGCATCCGGATCACGGTCAGGCTGAGCAGCGCATAGCCGGCCGTGGCCCAGGACAGGGCCTGTAGCGCGGGCACCACGGCGATGGCCCCGAAGGCCAGCCAGACCAGCAGCGATACCAGGCCGCCGGTCTCCTCAACGAACGGCACCAGGCGCTCACCGCCGCGGCCGCTCAGCGCGCGATAGGCCAGGCCACCCACGAACGCGGCGATGAACCCATTGCCGTGCAGCGCGAGCGAGGCGGCGTAGGCGCAGGCGGCCAGGGCCAGCACGGCCGGGCCGGCGAAGCCGTCGGCGGCCCAATCCCGGCGGCGGGCCACCTGGACCAGCCAGCCGCCGACGCCGCCGACCACCGCGCCGATCAGGACGCCCAGCACCAGCTCGGCCACCGCTTCCGCCGGGCCGATGCTGTGCTCGTGCGCCGCGGTTGCGGCCCCGGCCAGCGCGATCAGCACGAACGGCGTGGCGATCCCGTCGTTGAGCCCGCTCTCCACGTTGATCAGCCGCCGGATCCGGGCC
This sequence comes from uncultured Actinomycetes bacterium, assembly GCA_963814645.1. Taxonomy (GTDB): domain Bacteria; phylum Actinomycetota; class Actinomycetes; order Streptosporangiales; family Streptosporangiaceae; genus RYN-230. Next base: position 1,409,420 of record CAWFDX010000004.1, read on the forward strand.
GGCACGGCGGGGTTCACCATCAGACCGGCGCCGAGCGCGGCGTCGGTCGGGGCCAGGGCCGCGCCGACCAGCAGGGCGAGCCAGCCGGTCAGCCCAGGGAACAGGGCCAGCGCCAGCAGCGTGCCCAGGCCGATGGTCAGCGGCAGCCCGATGCCCAGCAGCCGCAGGCACAGTCCGGCGTCGTCGCGCAGGTCCCGCAGACCGACCCGGGACGCGTCGGAGAACAGAACCAAAACCAGGGTCGCCTCGGCCAGGGCCTTGACCGTCTGCGGCGTCGGGGCGATAGACAGCGGGGTCAGCGGGCCGTGCGTGAGCAGCACGCCGGCCAGCACGAAGGCGATCGGCGCGGTGACGTCGAACCGCTCCAGCCGGGCGGACAGCGTCCCCCAGCCGAACAGCAGCGCGGCGACGATCGCGAGATCCGATACGCTCATCGGCCCCAGCCTCCGGCTCAGGTGGCTCGCCGCGCATCATCCGGGCTGGATGACGCTTGCCGGGGGGCTGATCATCCGCTCCGGATGAGGCGGCCCACCATCGCGGTGCGGCATCGTCGGGCCAGGAACGGGACAACGGCCCCGCGACCGTGCGGCAGGCGGTGGAAGCATGTGGCTCGATCTGCTGCTCATCGGCCTGGGCATAACGCTGGAACCGTTCCCCATTACCGGCTTCATCCTGCTGCTCAGCGCGGAGCGCGGCACCTATAAAGGGCTGGCCTTCATTCTCGGCTGGCTGGCCTGCCTGGTCGTGGTGATCGCCGGCGTCTTCCTGCTCACCGGGAACCAGCCACCCAAGCCGCAGACCCCGCCGTCGAATGCCCTGCTAGCGCTCAAGATCGCTATTGGCATCGTGCTGATCGTGATCGCGGTGCGGCAGCACCGCCGGCGGGGCCGCCCCCGTAAGCCGCCGGCCTGGATGTCCCGGCTGGACCACATGTCGCTCTGGGCCGCGGCTGGCCTGGCCGCGTTCCTGCAGCCCTGGACGCTGGTGGCGGCGGGCGCTGGGACGATCGCCGAGGCCAAGCTGAACACCGCGGGCAGCTACCTGATGCTGCTGGCGTTCTGCCTGCTAGCCACGTCCAGCTACCTGGTCATGGAGCTGTACGCGACGTTCGCGCCCAAGGCCGCCGCGCCCCGGCTCCAGCAGTTGCGCACCTGGCTGGACACACACACCGATCAGATGATCATCGGGATCTGCCTGCTGCTCGGCTTCTGGCTCACCGGCAAGAGCCTCTACCTGCTGGTCGGTTAGCCGGATGCGGCGCTCTGAGCAGCCCCTTCAGCCCGGTCCTGCGCCGCGGCCGCGGCGCCAGGGTGAGAGCCGCTGGCCGATGGGGCTGGCCGTGCTCGCCGCGGGCGGCCTGCGCGCGGCGCTGCCCCCGGCCCTGCGCAACGGCGATGCCCGGTGGGCCTACATCGTGCTCATCGCGGTCCTGCTCGGCATCCTGATCATCGGTGACCCCGGCCGTATCGACCGCGACAAGACCTGGCTGCGGGTGCTGACCGGGTCGCTGAGTTCGCCGGGCCCGGCTGGGTGCCGACGTTCCTCGACTACCTGCACCTCGCGTTCTCCGCCGCGATGGCCTTCAGCCCCACCGACGTCTCGCCGATCCGGCCCTGGGCCAAGCTGATGATGATGGCGGAGGAAGCGGTCTCGCTGGTCGTCGCGGTGCTCGTCATCGCCCGCGGTGAACATCTTGCACTTAACCACGAGCAGCAGCAGGCCACACCGGCCGCCGTTATCCGGCGGGCCGGCCCGGCCAGCTGCTGGTGCCGTGCGGCAGTCGCTGAAAGCTGGTTAGGACGCGCTCTCGCCGTGCAGCGCCTCCTGGAGTTCCTGCTCGCCTTGCTTGGACAGCGAGGTCTTCAGCACGGTGCCGCCGTACTTGCTCATCGCCTCGATGGCCTTGTCCGGGGTCACCTTCTCCACCATCAGGAACAGTGCGGACGTGCCGGGCTGGATCATGCCGCGGACCTGGTCCTCGAACTGCTTGTCAATGCCGGTCTTGGTCACCTTGCCCATCAGCGCGCCCATGCCCGCGCCCACGGCCATGCCGAAGACCGGGATGAAGAACAGCAGGCCGAACAGCAGGCCCCAGAACATGCCCCAGGTCGCGCCGCCGCCGACCGGATGGTGGCTGGTATGCACGTGGTACTTGCCTTCGTGATCGCGGACGATGACCGCGATCGCATCGGGCTCGATGATCAGGTCCCGGGACAGCCGCCGGGCCTCTTCGGCCGCTTCCTCGGCGGTGGCCTCGTCCGGGTAACCGATCGCGATCAGCTCTGACATGGTTGCTCTCTTTCTGTACCGGCCAGCAGGGAACCGGCCCAGTCCATCAAGGCCAGTGCCGGTCCCGGCCCACCCGTGACGGGTGATAAGCGCTGTACCGGGCAAAAATGCCCAGCCGAATCTCACCCGTGATGAGTGGGGTGCGGCAGGCGGCCACGCGGCAGCGTGGGAGACACCGCGTAGGCCGACTTGCTGGGGGCTCCGTGACATCGCCGTACTACGAGATCCGGGTCGCTGGGGTGCTGCCACCGGAGGCCTTGCTGGACTTCGAGCGGCTGACCGCCTCGGTGGAGCCGGTGGAGACCGTGGTCCATGGCCCGCTGCGGGATCAGGCCGCGCTGCACGGGCTGCTGGCCCGGCTGCAGACGTACGGAGTGGAGGTGCTTGAGGTGCGCCGCCTGCACGAGCAGCAGCCCGGGCCCCCGGCCGCTGAGCAGCCGGGGGAGTGACCCGCCTGGCCGGGCGATCAGAGCAGCTTCAGCTGCCTGGCCCGGCGCACCGCCTCGCCCCGGTGGGCCACCGACAGCTTCCGGTAGATGCTCCGCAGATGGGTCTTGACGGTGTTCACCGAGATGTACATCTCGGTGGCGATCTCCACTGTGCTCAGCATCCCAGCCAGATGCTGGAGCACCTCACGCTCGCGGTCGCTGAGCGGCTCGATCACCGGGGGAGCGGGCTGGCCGTCCGGCGCCCCGGCCGGGGGCACGCCGGCCGCCTGGCTGACCATGCTGGGCTCCAGCAGTTCGCGGTAGGCGAGGGCCAGTTCGGGGTCGCTGCGCAGCACCGGCCGGAGCCAGGCCCGCTCCATCGCGAACGGCAGCCTGAGCTGTTCCGGCCGGGCTAGCCGGAGCGCCCGCTCCAGGGCCCGGCGGCCGCGGACCGGGTCGCCGGTCTCGTAGCTGAGCCGCGCCTCGACCAGGCACGCCGCCAGGCTGGCGTCGTCGGCCTCGGCGGTCCGGTCCCGGGCTGCCCCCAGCGCCTGCCGGGCGCCCTGGTGGTCGCCGGCCACCAGCCGGGCGTGCGCCAGCGTGACGGCGGCCAGCCCGGTGCGCGCCCCGGCCCGGCCGGCCGCGATCACCGCCGCCTGCACGTCGCCGGCCGCGGCACAGGCCCGGGACCTGAGCAGGGTCAGCCTGAGCTCCAGCCAGCGCGGCGGCTGCCAGCCCTGCCCGGCCCGCTGGATCATCTCCGCGGCCGCGGCCGGACGGCCCTGGGCCAGCCGCAGCTGCGCCGCCACCAGCCAGGCCACCGCGCTGATCAGCCGGTCCGGGGTTTCCCGCAACGCGGCGTCGGCCAGCTTGAGCTGGTTGTGCGCCTGGTGCAGCTGGGCGCGCTGCAGGTGCACTGCCGCGGCGGCCACGGCCGCGGCCGGGCCGGGCCGCTCGGCCAGCTCACCGCTGGCGCTCTCGGCGGCCGCGGCGGCCTCGGTGAGCAGCCCGGCCGCGTGGCCAAGCCGTCCCCGCAGCGACTTCAGCAGGGCCAGGTAGCCGAGGCAGTCGGCGCGCTCGAACGCACTGTCCGGGGTGCAGGCCGCGGCCGAGCCGGCCGCGAAACTGGCCACCGCGTCGTCGAGGTGATCCGACCAGAGCTCCGCCAGGCCGCGGCCCGCCAGGACCTGCGCGCGAATCCCAGGGTGCTCGGCCAGCTGGCCCGGCGGCAAGCGGCGGAGCAGCGCACCGGCCCGGTCCACGGCCCGCGCTGCGGCGTCGAAATCGCCGGCCTGGCGAGCCCAGGCCAGCCGGGTCAGCGCCGCGGCCAGCCGGCCGGGCAGCTCAGCCCTGGGCGGCAGCCGGTCCAGCCCGGTCTCGGCCGCAGCCAGCGAGGAGTCGCACAGGTCCCGGGCGCCGTCGGACAGTTCCACCGCGGCTGACATGAGCAGTTGCTGCGGCTGGGCCGACGACGCGGGCCGGGGCATCTGGCGGAACACTTCGGTCAGCGAATGATCGCGGCGCGGCTCGATCAGCTGGCCGATGGCCAGCTCATCGAGGATGATCTCAGCGGCCAGCGGCCAGTCACCAGCGTCGGCCGCATGCTGCACGGCTTCCGGGAGCCGGCCGCGGCGCTGATACCAGCGGGCGGCTTGCCGGTGCAGGGCTGGCATCCGGCCCGGGCAGTCGTTGCGCAGCTTCAGCCGGAGCACGGCGCCGAACAGCGAGTGGTACCGGTACCAGCCGTGGCCGAGTGGCTGGACGAACGCATTGGCCCGGGCCAGCGCGTTCAGCATCTCGGGTGCGTTCGGGTCGCCGGTGAACTCGCTGGCCAGGTCGGTGCTGACGGAGTCCAGGATGCTGGTGCGCAGCAGCAGGTTGCGTACCTCGGCGGGCTGGGCGTTGAGCACCTCGTCGACCAGGTAGCTGGTCACCGCGCTGTCCTCGGCCTCGAGTTCCTTGACGAACTGCTCGGGGTCAGGATGGCCGTCCAGGGACAGTGCCGCCAGCCGCAGCCCGGCCGCCCACCCCTCGGTCCGCTGGGTCAGCCGCTGCACTGCCGCCCGGGACAGGCTGATGTCATGGTGCGCCAGCAGCAGGCTGGACTCGGCCACGCTGAAGGCCAGGTCGCTGGCCCGGATCTCGGTCAGGTCACCGGCCAGCCGGAACCGGTGCAGCGGCAGCAGTGGGTCCATCCGTGAGGAGATCACCAGGTGCAGCGCCGGGCGGGCCGAACGCAGCAGGTAGCCGACCCCGTCCAGCACGGCCGGCTCGCTCACCAGGTGGAAATCGTCCAGCACCAGGACCACCGGCGCGTCCTGCCCGGCCAGCACCGAGGCCAGCCGGAGCAGGAAGTCGTGGTCCACGGCATCACGGGCCGGCCCCGGCACGACCCGTGGCACCGTGATGCCAGACCGGCGCAGCGCGGCCACGACGTAGGACCAGAACACCGTGGGCCGGTTGTCATACCGGTCCACGGTGATCCAGGCGACCCGGCTGGGGCCGGCCGTCCCCGCTGCCCACGACGCGAGCGCCATCGTCTTGCCGGCCCCTGGCGGCCCGGTCAGAATAGTGAGCGGGCCATCCGCCCCCTGCGCGATGAGCTTGTCGATCCGCGGCCGCCCTACCACCCAGCCAGGCAGGACCGGTCGGATGATCTTGGAGATCAGGACCGGATCCTCGGCTGCCGCCACGCTCGGGCGGGACGGTGCAGGTACGTACGTGCTCGACGCCATTGGCCACCTCTAGACCGGCGAGCGTCTCCCCGGCTCGGCTGCGCGGCCAGCCCGCCTGACTATCTTTCTTTCCCGGCCCTGGGTGAGATGTCATCACCCCACCCGAATCTCACCAGGGTGAGACAAAACGCCCTGACCGCGCGGGGCCGGGCCGGATCGGGCCGGCCGAGGCCCGCGAGCGGCATCATCCCCGGTGGATGATTCTGCCGGTACTGCTGGTGGGAATACTCAGTAGCGTGAATCCCCGGGACCGGCTGCGGTCGGCAGGCAGGCGGATGACCGACCCGGCGGAGGGCCTTGCCCAGCAGGTCGCGGGCCGGGTCATCGACCTGGTGGCCAATGCGCTGGATGTCAATGCGCTGGTGGCGCGCGTCGATCTGAACGCCGTGCTCAGCCAGGTCAACGTGGCCGCGCTGCTGGCCCGGGTGGACGTGAACGACCTGCTGGCCCGGGTCGACGTGAACCAGCTGGTCAGCCGGGTGGACGTGGACCAGCTGCTGAGCCAGGTGGACGTGAACCAGCTGGTCAGCCAGCTGGATGTGGACACGCTGCTGGAGCACGTGGACCTGGACGCCGTGCTGGCCCGGGTGGACGTCAACGCCCTGCTCGATCAGGTGGATGTGAACCACGTGCTGCAGCAGGTGGATATGGACGCGCTGGTCGAAGAGACGGATCTGGGCGCAGTCATCGCCCGGTCGTCCGGCGGGGCCATCAGCGAGGCGCTGGACGCGCTGCGCAGCCAGACCGTCGGGCTGGACCAGTTCGTCGACCGCTGGGTGGCCCGGCTGACCCGCCGCAAGCATCCCTGGCCGGATGCGCCGCCGGCGCTGCGCACGGCCCAGGTCGAGCCATGACGCCCGCGCCGCGCACCGCAGGCTCGGTCAGCGACCAGGGCCACTACGCGGGCTCGGTGTCCCGGTTCCTGGCCTACGCCGTCGACCTGGGGGTCAGCACCGCGGTGTTCACCCTGGCCCTGGCGGGCGTCGGGTTCGTGATCGAGGTGGTCACCAGTCACCGGGTGACCTGGACCCGGTCCGACCCCCTGGTCGCCACGCTGTTCGTGATCTGGCAGTTCTTCTACTTCGGCTACTCCTGGGCGGTGGCCAGCCGGAGCTTCGGCATGTACGTGCTCGGCCTGCGTGTGGTCCGGGCCGACGGTACCGAGATCACCCCGCGCCAGGGCGTGCTGCGCGCGCTGGTGTTCCCGCTCAGCTTCCTGCTACTGGGCCTGGGCTTCATTGGCATCCTGCTACAGCACGAGCGCCGCGCCCTGCACGACCTCATCGCCGGCACCACCGTGGTTTACGCCTGGGACGCCCGGGCGGCCCGGCTGCGCTTCCTGGCCCGCGAGGCCGAGATCGGGGCCCATGTACCGGGCCGCCCGGCCCCGGCGAGCGGTCCCGGACCCGGCATTGCCGGCGGCTCAGCGGCTGAGCTGCCCAGCGAAGCGCCTGGCGGGGCGGCGCTCGACGGCCGGGCGCAGCCGGCCGGGGACGCCCCGCTCTCCGGCCGCGGCCCGGAACAGCCCACCCGGTAACGCCCCGGCCACGGCCCGGCCATCCGGTAGGGCCCCGGCCTGCCTCCTCTTTCCGTGGTCACCATTACCCACGAATTAATATTCCGTGGCATGATGCGCTGCACACGTAATAGCGCGGAGGTGTGGGATGGCCGATGGGCCAGGGCCGGCGGCCTGCGCCGCCTGCGGGCGTCCGTTGCCGCCGCAGCGGGAAAAGGGTCGGCGGCGCCGGTACTGTGACGCGCGATGCCGGGATGCGGCCCGCCGGGAGCGGGCCAGGTCGGCCCGCTCCAGCCCGGCCGCTGTGAAGGCCTCCTTGACAGCCCACGGCCGTCATGAATATCTTGACGCCGTAGCCGCCGCCCGGGAACTAGCGGCGGCCAGCGACGCGGCACTGCAGCAGGCCGTGGACCGGGCCCGGGACGCGGGGCACAGCTGGCGGGAGGTGGGCGATGTGCTCGGCACCAGCAGGCAGGCCGCGTTCCAGCGGTTCGGCCGCCCGGTCGACCCACGCACCGGGCTGGCCATGACCCGCACCCTGCCGCCGGACGCCGCCGACCGGGCCGTGGCCATCTTCGCCTGGCACGACGAGGGGCGCTGGGCAGAAATAATCGGCGAACTGGACGACACCATGCGCGGCTTGCACAGCCCGCAGTTGCTGGCCCGCGGCTGGGCCACCATGGCCAGCCTGTACGGGCGCCTGGAGCGGATCGGCGCGCCGTACCCGCGCCCGGGCAGCGAGGATGCGGTGGTCATCGTCCCGCTGTTCTTCGAGGCCGGCGAGGCGCGAGGCATGGTCCGCTTCGGCGCCGACGGCAGGATTGCCGGCATGGCCATCAGGCCAGCCGTTCCGTGACCCGGGAGAGCGAGATGGACGACAACGACAGCGGCTGGCCGCCGGACCGGCGTCCCTGGTTCGGGCCGAAGCGGTTCGGCATCGGCTTCGGCCCGCAGACCTGGCAGGGCGTCCTGGTCAGCGTCGTGCTGGTGCTGCTGGTGGCGGGCACGGCCGCGGCCACCGGCGGGCACTCGCCGCTGCTGGTGGTGCCCATCGTGGTGGCCGTCCTGGTGCCGCTGATCATCATGCGGATCCAGCGCCGCTGATGGCGGAGCTGCACGGGACGTGCGACAAGCGGTTCGCGGCGGTGCGCAGCCTGCTGCATGACAACCTCGACTCGGGTGCGGAACTCGGCGCCTCGCTGGTGGTGGACATCGACGGCGAGCTGGCCGTGGATCTGTGCGGCGGATTCCGCGACGAGGCCCGCACCGTCCCCTGGACGCCGGACACCATCACCAACGTCTGGTCCTCGACCAAGACCGTGACCAGCCTGGCCGCGCTGATGCTGGTGGACCAGGGTGAGCTGGATCCCGCGGTGCCGGTGGCGAGGTACTGGCCGGAGTTCGCGGCCAACGGCAAGCAGGACGTCACGGTCCGCCACCTCATGTCGCACTCGTCGGGCGTGTCCGGGCTGGCGCACCCGGCGGTGCTGGCCGACCTGTACGACTGGGACCAGGCCACGGCCCGGCTGGCCGGGCAGCCGCCGTGGTGGCCGCCCGGCACCGCGTCCGGCTACCACGCGCTCAACTATGGGCACCTGATCGGCGAGGTGGTCCGGCGGATCACCGGCCAGCCGCTCAAGCAGTTCGTCGCGGCGGAGATCGCCGGCCCGCTGGGCGCCGACTTCCAGATCGGCGCGGCGGAGCAGGACTGGCCGCGGATCGCGGACGTGGTGCCACCACCACCGCAGCCGTTCGACCTGGCTGCGCTCGACCCGGCCAGCCCGGCGTACAAGACCATCACCGGGCCGGTGGCCGACCCGGCAGCGGCCAACACCCCGGACTGGCGGCGGGCGGACATCGGCGCCGCGAATGGGCACGGGAACGCGCGCTCAGTGGCCCGGATCATGTCGGTGCTGGCCCGCGGCGGCGAGGTAGACGGGGTGCGGCTGCTCAGGCCGGCCACCATCGACCTGGTGTTCCGGGAACAGATCAACGGCACTGACCTGGTACTGGGCGTTCCATTGCGGTTTGGCCTGGGGTACGGGCTGCCGCGGCCGGAAGTGCTGCGCTGGGCCGTTGACGAGAAGGTGTGCTTCTGGGGCGGCTGGGGCGGCTCCGTGATCATCATGGACGCCAGCCGGCGGATGACCATCTCGTACATGATGAACAAGATGGGTTCGGGCGTCGTCGGCTCGGCCCGGAGCAGTGCCTACGGCCGGGCCATCTACCGCGCGATCCGCGGGTAGCCGCGCCGCGGCTTACCGCTAGCAGGCATACCGGGGGTGACGCCACCCCCCACTGGGGTTGGCCGCTGCCGGTGCAGACGCCGGCCGGTCCGGCCGCGACGATGGGTGCACGGCGCGGCCCACCGAGCGCGGCTCAGGCCAGGCTGGCGGATGCTCACGCCGGCCGGGCCCGGCCTCCAGCCAGCGGGGCCGGCAGTGCAGGGACCTTCTTCCCCCACTTAGGTCCTCCCCCGAGCTGCGCTGCCGGTCCCGCTCACCAGCACCTGGTTCCGGCTGGGCCGCCCCATTCGTTACCGGTCAGGACGTTCATGACACAGCAGGTCACCGTAGCCCCGTCCCGCCGGTCGCCGGCCCGCTGGCCGGCTGGCCGGCCAGCCGCGCTGCCGCTGCCGGCGCTGGCGTCCTCGGCGGCGGCGTCCCGGCGGCATGTCCGGCGGCTGCTGCACGGCTGGCAGCTGGCCGGGTGCCTGGACACCGCGCTGCTGCTGGCCTCGGAACTCGTTGCCAACGCGGTGACCGCCACCCGGGTCATGTCCCAGGCCGGCTGGTGTGGTGCGGGATCGCCTTGCCGCCCGGGCCGATTGTGTTAGCCGGGCTTTCCCGCCATCGTGGCTGCCATGACCGTGACACTCATCACCGGCGGCAACAAAGGACTCGGCTTTGAGACCGCCCGGCAGCTCATCTCGGCCGGGCACCAGGTGTGGATCGGGGCCCGTGATCCGGATCGCGGCCAGCGGGCGGCTGGCCAGCTGGGCGCGCGCTTCGTGCCACTCGACGTCACCGACGATGCCTCGGTGGCGGCCGCGGCGGATGGCGTCGGGGAACTCGACGTGCTGGTCAACAACGCGGGCATCGCGGGGGAGCGGACGGATGCCGCGGACACCACCGCCGGGCACATGCGGCGGGTCTATGAGACGAACGTGTTCGGGCCGGTGCGCGTGCTGCACGCCTTCCTGCCGCTGCTGCAGAAGTCCGGCCAGCCCGTGGTGGTGAACGTGTCCAGCGGCCTGGGGTCGATCGCGGCCGCGGCCGCACCGGGCAGCCCGGTGGCCGCGTTCGCCATGGTGTACTCCTCATCCAAGGCCGCGCTCGACATGCTGACCGTCAAGTACGCGGCCGCGTTCCCGGCCATGCGCATCAACGCCGTCGATCCCGGGTTCACCGCTACCGACCTCAACCAGCGTCGCGGTACGCAGTCCGTGGCCGAGGGAGCCCGGGTCATTGTGCAGTACGCCATGATCGGGGCGGACGGGCCGTCCGGCGGCTTCTTCAGCAGCTCAGGCCCCGTGGTTTGGTGACAGTGGTTTGGTGACAGTGCCCTGGCCTGGAGATATTGCAGCTAGCCGCGATGCTGGCCGGTCCGGCCGCATGCCAGCCTGACTGCATGGCCGTTCGCTGCCTGCTGGTCGACGACAACCCCGGCTTCCTCCAGATCGCGCGCAAGACGCTGGAGAGCGGGGGCTTCGTCGTGGTCGCGGTGGCCACCGGCTCGGCCGATGCGGTGCGCTATGCCCGGCAGGACCACCCCGAGGTCGCCCTGGTTGACGTGGAACTCGGCGCGGAGAGCGGGTTCGACCTGGCCCGCCGGCTGGCGGGGGACGACCCGGCCCAGCCCATCCAGATCATCATGATCTCGACACACGCCGAAGAGGACCTGGCCGACCTGCTCGCGGCCAGCCCGGCTATCGCGTTCCTGCCCAAGTGGGAGCTGTCCGCGGCGGCCGTGCACGGGCTGCTCCGCCGCGGTCCGCAGCACCAGCCGGGCTGATAACCGCGCCTCCAGGAAGGCGAGAACGGCCAGCACCCGGCGGTGATCATCCCCGGTGTCCGGGAGACGCAGCTTCATCAGGATGCTGCGCACATGCTTCTCTACTGTCCCCTCGGTCACCCACAGGCAGCGCGCGATCCCGGCGTTGGACCGGCCCTCCGCCATCAGCGCGAGGACCTCGCGCTCGCGGGTGCTGAGCGCGGCGAGCGGATCGTCCATCCGGCTGGCCTGGACGAGTTCGTGCACCAGCGCCGGATCCACTACGGAGGCGCCGCGGACCAGGCGGCGCAGCGTCTCCAGGAACTCGTCCACATCGGTGACCCGGTCCTTGAGCAGGTAGCCGCTGCGCTGCCCACTGCCCAGCAGGTCCATCGCATGCTCCACCTCGACGTGGGCGGACAGTACCAGCACGGCGATTTCGGGGAACTCGGCCCGGATGACCCGGGCCGCGTCCAGGCCCTCGGTCGAGTGGTCGGGGGGCATCCGGATGTCCACGATGACCAGGTCGGGACGCTGCTCCCGGACCGCCACGATGAGCTGGGCGGCGTCGCCGGCCTGGGCCACTACGTCGAAGCCGGAGCGATCGAGCAGGCTGGCCAGGCCCTCGCGGAGCAGGACATCATCGTCCGCGAGCGCTACCCGGGTACGGCTGCCACTCACTCAGCTCATTATCGGCCAGTTCCGGGCGCGCGGGCCATCGTGGCCCGCCGCTGTCCGGCCTGACACGTCGGTGACCTGCGTGATATGCAGTCAAGGGGCGTTATCCGGGGGGTGCGGCATGGGGGTGCGTTTCGGCACACCTGCTGCCCGCATGGCACCATCCCCGCCACCAGCCGGCCAGCGGCCGCCGCTGCTGGCCCGGCTGCGGGTCGGCACCAAGCTCATGCTGCTGGTCCTGCTGCCCGTCGGCGTGCTGATCGGGTTCATGACAATTACCGCGGTGAACGACTGGGACGCCGCGGCTGACCTGAAGCAGTTCCAGACCTCGACGCGGCAGACCTTCGCCGTGGCCGATGTCGCGGAGCGGCTCGCCACGGAGCGCACCGCGGCGGTGCTGCTCCGGCTGCAGCCCACCCCGGCGCACCAGGCCGGGCTGGCCGCGGCGCAGCGCGGCGTGGACCGGGCACTGCACGAGGCCGGCCGGCAGGCCGGGCCGGTGAACCTGGCGGGCCGGCTCAGCGCGGCGTCCCGGCAGCTCGGCGCGCTCCGGCAGCAGGCCGTGGCCGGCTCGCTCAGCACCACGCAGATCTCCACGGATTACGACATCATCGTGACCGACCTGCTCACCGCGGCCGGTGACCTCCTGGAAGGCGCGCCCACCCGGGACTCGGGCCAGGCCGCGGACGCGTACCTGGCTATCGTGCAGGCGGTCGAGGCCGCCCAGCGGGAACGGGCCGACGTAGCCACGGTGCTGGCCACGCCCGGGCACGCCCAGCTGCTCGCGGCCGCCCAATGGCCGGCCCTGGAGAGCGCGGAGCTGGGCACGTTCCGCCGCACCGCGGCCGGCGGCCTGGCCGCCGGCCTGGCGGGCGTGCTGTTCTCGCCGGCCGGGCTTGCGGTGCAGCGGGTCCGATCCGGGTTCATGACCAGCCCGGATACCGTGCACACACCGGTGGCGGTCTGGCTGGCCGCGTCCGGCACCCGGATCAACGGGCTGCTCGGGCTGGAACGGGGCGCGGCCGGCAGTCTGGCCCGCACCGCGGCCAGCGACCTGGCGGCGGCGCAGCGCGGCGGGATCCGCGACGCGGCGCTGTCTCTGGCCGTGCTGGTGCTGGTGGCCGCGCTCGCGCTCGCGCTGCGCCGGTCCATCACCAGGCCGCTCCGCGAAGTGTCCGCGGGTGCGCGCACACTGTCCAGCGGTGACCTGGACTTCGACGTCAGCTACACCGGCCGGGACGAGATCGGGGATGTGGCCGCGGCGTTCCGGGACCTGCGGGTCACCGTCGGGCGGCTGGCCGGCGAGATCCGCGCCACGACTACGGCTATCAGCGAGAACCGGCTGGATCACCGGGCCGACGTGGCGGCGTTCGAGGGGACCTGGGCTCAGCTGCTGACCGGCCTGAACGACACCACGGCCGCCTTCGCCCGGCAGCACGGCGGCCGCCAGCGGGCGGAACGCGAGCTGGCCGGCATCTTCAACCTGTCCCTGGACCTGCTCGGCATCGCCGGCACCGATGGCTACCTGAAGCGGGTGAACCCAGCCTTCGAGGAGACCCTCGGGTACACCAGCGAGGAACTGCTGGCCCGGCCGTATTCCGCGTTCGTGCACCCGAACGACCGGGCGGTGACGCTGGCCGCGCAGGACGTGCTGGCGTCCGGCAAAGACGTCGCCCGGTTCGAGAACCGGTACCTGCGCAAGGACGGCGCGGAATGCTGGCTGCAGTGGAACTCGCGGTCGGTGCCGGAGGAGGGCCTGATCTACGCCGCGGGCCGGGACGTCACGGCCAGCCGGCGCGCGCGCGAGGAGCAGGCCGCGCTGCGCCGGGTGGCCACGCTGGTGGCCCGCGGGGTCGCCCCGGCCGAGGTGTTCGAGGCGGTTGTCGCCGAGATGCGGCTCATCCTCGGCGCGGAGAACACCAGGCTGATGCGCTACGAGCAGGGCCGGTACGCCGTCGTGCTGGCCACCTCGCACGAGCCCGGCCTGGAAATTCCGGTGGGAGACCGGGTATCGCTGGCCGCCGAGAACGTCGCCGCCTGGGTGTGGCGCAGCGGGCGGCCGGTGCGGATGGAGCGGTTCGGGGACCAGCCGGGCAACATGGCCGACATGTTCATCCGGCTGGGCGTCCGGCTGGCCATTGGGGCGCCGATCGTCGTCGAGGGCCGGCTGTGGGGTGTCATCCTGTCCGCCTGGCGGCGGACCCATCCGGGAGCTGGCACCGAGGAGCGGATGGAGGAGTTCACCGCGCTGGTCGCTACCGCGATATCCAACGCTCAGGCCCGCGCGGACCTGGCCGCCTCCCGGGCCCGGATCGTGGCCGCTAGCGACGAGACCAGGCGGCGGATCGAGCGGGATCTGCACGACGGGGCCCAGCAGCGGCTGGTCTCGCTCGGGCTCCAGCTGCGGGCCGCCCAGGACGCCGTGCCAGCCGGGCAGCACGCGGTCAGCCAGGAGCTGGCCGGGGTGGCCGGCGGGCTGGGCGAGGTGCTGGCCGAACTCCGCGAGCTGTCCCGGGGCATCCACCCGGCGATCCTCACCGACGGCGGCCTGGCCCCGGCGCTCAAGGCGCTGGCCCGCCGCTCGCCGGTACCGGTCCGGCTCGACGTCAGCGCCTCCGGCCGGCTGCCGGAGCGGGTTGAGGTGGCGGCCTACTTCATCATCTCCGAGGCACTGGCCAATGTGGCCAAGCATGCCCGGGCCTCGATGGTGCAGGTCCGCGCGAGGATCCAGGACGGTGCCCTGGAGCTGCTGATCCGGGACGACGGCATCGGAGGCGCCGACCCGTCCCGTGGCTCCGGGCTGATCGGGCTGGCTGACCGGGCCGAGGCGCTGGGCGGGACGATCGCCCTGTCCAGGCCGCCCGGCGCGGGCACGCAGATCACGGTCAGCCTGCCCACCCGCAGCGGCTGAACTGGCGACCGGGCGGTCAGCCAGCCAGCAGGACCAGGATGCGCGCCCAGGCATCGTCGCGGGCCGCCTGGCTGAACGCCGGGGTATCCGGCCAGAAGAAGGCGTGTTCCGTGCCGGGGTAGACGACCATGTCATGATCGATGCCCGCAGCGGTCAGCGCGTCCTGGATCTGGCCGCGCTGGTCGGCGCCGATCAGGCTGTCGTCTGCGCCGACCAGGTAGAGCAGCCGCCCGGTGATGCCCGGGGTGAGCTCCAGCGTCGGGGTGGGCTGGCTCATCGGGATATCCGTGCTGGGCAGCCACCCGCCGTAAAGCACGGCGGTCCGGCTGAGCGGCAGCCGGCAGGCCGCGAGGTAGCTCAGGTGGCCACCCGCGCTGAAACCGATCATGGCGACATGCTCGATTCCCGGCACCGCGCGCAGCCAGGCGCTGGCCGCGGCCACATCGGCCAGCGCCTCCTCCCGGGTGAGCCGGTGCAGCAGGGCGAACCCCTCCTGCCGCCCGGCGTCGTCGCGCCCGAGCCAGTGCCCCGGCCGGGTGTCCCGGTGGTAGAACTCCGGCGCGATGGCCAGGTAACCCGCGGCGGCGCAGTCGTCGGCCACCCGGCGGATGTCCGGGTTGACCCCGAATAGCTCATGCGCCACGATCACCGCGACCGGAGCTGGCGGGCCCGCGGGACGGGCCAGGTAGGCCGGCAGTTCGGTGCCGTCCGCCACCGGGATCTGGATGGCTGTATCCGTCGATGTCATGCCTGCCATCCTGCGCCCGCCCAGTACCAGTAACCAGAGCAGCTGGTTACTGGTACTGGCATGAGTACCCTGGATGTCATGCCACCTGGTGGGGACCCCAAGGAACTCGGGCAGCTGCTCCGGTCGCGGCGGGAACGGCTCCGGCCGGCCGACGTCGGGCTGCCGCCGGGCAGCCGCCGCCGCACCGCGGGCCTGCGCCGCGAGGAAGTGGCCATGCTGGCCAGCCTGTCCACGACGTACTACACGTTCCTGGAGCAGGGTCGTCCGGTCCGGCCCTCGGCTCAGGTGCTGGACGCCCTGGCGGCCGCGCTGCGGATGTCCGCCGCCGAGCGGCGCTACCTGGAGGTGCTCGCGCACGGGCCGGACGGCGCCGGGGTGGCGGTCCCGGACGAGGCGCCGCCGGAGGTGCTCGCCCGGGCTGTCGCCGACCTGGTGCAGCGGCTGGACCCGTGCCCGGCGCTGGTCAAGGGCCGCCGCTGGGACGTGCTGGCCGCCAACCAGGCCGCGCGGGAGCTGTTCACCGACTGGATGGCGCTGCCCCGCGGGGAGCGCAACCTGGTGCGCTGGATGTTCCTGTCCAGCCGGGCCCGTGAGGTGTACCTGGAGTGGACGGCGGAGGCCCGGGCCATGCTCGGCCGGTTCCGGCTCGCCGCGGCCCGCTATCCGGCCGATCCCGGTTTCCAGGACCTGATCACCGGGCTGCGCCGGGACAGCGCGGAGGTCCGGGACTGGTGGCCCCGGCGCGACGTGGCCGCGGTGGGCAGCGGGTCGAAAAAGCTGTGCCATCCACGGCTCGGGCCGGTGGAGTACACACACGTCGTGCTCCAGGTGGCCGACCAGCCCGAGCAGACCCTGGTCAGCTACGCGCCGTCGGGCTGATCAGGCTGGCTCTGGGTCGAACAGGCGGAGCCGGTGCGCGGCGGCCGCCGCCTCGCCGCGGCTGCTCACGCCCAGCTTGGCCAGGATGTTGGACACATGCACGCTGGCCGTCTTGGGCGCGATGAACAGCTCGGCGGCGATCTCCGCGTTCGACCGGCCCGCCGCCACCAGGCGCAGCACCTCGAACTCGCGCGCGGTCAGGCCCAGCCGGTCCGGGCTGGGCTGCCGCTCCGCCCGGCCCGCATCCAGGTCCAGCCGGGCATGCCGGGCCAGCGCCGCGCTCTCAGTGCTCAGCGGCCGGGCGCCGAGCTGGTCTGCCAGCTGGGCAGCGCGGCGCAGCCGCCGCGCTGCACCGTCCCGGTCGCCGGCCGCCAGCGCGGCCTCGGCGGCGCCCAGCAGCGCGGCCGCCGCCTGGTAGGGCTCGGCCAGCCGGTCCCAGACCGCGATCGCCGCGTCCCAGTGAGCCAGTGCGGAACCTCCTGGCCCGGTCCCGGTAACCGCGGTGAACGTCAGCCGCCAGGCCTGCTGCACCGGGCCCACCACGTCCATCTTGCCGGCCAGCTCGGCCAGCCGCCCGAGCAGCTCGGCCGCCTGCCGGGTGACGGCCCGGTCCCGTCCGGCCGGGCCCGCCGCGGTGCAGATACGGGCGCCGGTGGTGACCAGCGGCCAGGCGTACCGCCGGTCCCGGGCCAGGTCGAACTGGCCGTCCATAGCCGTGATCACATCCAGTGCCTGGGCCGTCCGGCCGTCGGCCGCGCAGACCTCGGCCTCCAGCTGCGCCTGCGGCAGGTAGTACTGGCCAGCCCGGTGGACCCGGTATGGGGAGCGGCTGAACGATTCCCGGGTGGCCTCGGCCACCGCCCGGGTGGCCTCGGCCACCGCCCGGGCGGTGGCCAGGTCACCGCGGCGCACCGCGATGCCGCCCGCCACGATGCGCAGCGCCAGCCGGTTGAGCCGCGGCGGGGACAGCGCCAGGGCGTGCTCGATGACCACGATGGCTTCATCCCAGCGGCCGAGTGAGACGAGCGGCTCGGCCACGTTGATGGCCAGGAACGTGCCGGTGGTCCGGGCCAGCCCGTAATCTGCGGCGCTGGTGATGCCGTCCCTGGCCAGCTGCGCGGCCCGCTCGTGCTCGCCGATGCCCTCCAGCACGTGCGACTCGTTGATGGCCGCGTGCACCAGCGGGCGCAGCGCGCCGCTGCGCCCGGCCAGTGCCCGGGCCTCGCCAAACAGCCGCAGCGCCGCCTCGTCCCGGCCGTCGTTCGCCTCCATCATGGCCAGCTCGCACAGGGCACTGACCTGGGTCTCCGCGGCACCCGCCTGACGGGCCAGGGACAGCGCCTCGGTGGCGGCGAGCCGGGCCTGCGGGCTGTACGGATTGACCAGGTATCTGGCTTCGCTGACCAGCACCCGGGCCCGCGCCGCGTCGTCCAGGCCGGCCGGCACCAGGGCCAGCGCGGCGCGCAGGTCAGGAGCGGGATCCAGCCGGCCAGAGTGCTTGCCCAGCATGGCCCGCGTCTCCAGCAGCAGCGCCGCCCGGGCCGGCTCGGCCGCCGGGTCGATCTCCTTCAGCGCGGCCGTGGCGAACGCGATGCCGCGCTCGTTCTCGTCGGCCTCGTCCGCCGCGGCGGTGGCCCGCTCCAGCACGACCAGGTGGCTGGCGCCGATCCGGTCGGCGGCATCCGGCACCCTGTCCCACAGTTCGAGGACCCGGGACAGCAGGGTGAGCTGCTCGGCGTGCGCCAGGGCATGCTCTGCCACGGCCGCCGCCTGCCACGCGCTGATCAGCGCCCAGGTGGTGTCGTGCGCGTAATACCAGTGGTGCGCCTCCTCGATCAGCCCGCGGCCCGGCGCCACCAGCGCTGGGCTGGAGCTGAGCACTTCGGCGAACCGGTTGTGCAGCCGGGTCCGCTCGCCGGGCAGCAGGTCGTCGTAGATCGCCTCGCGGATCAGCGCGTGCCGGAACGCGTAGCCGTGCTCGTCGGCTGTCAGCACATTGCCCGCCACCGCGGGCCGCAGGCCCCGGGCCAGATCCTCGCTGGTCAGCCCCGTCACCGCGGCCAGCAGGGCGTGCCCGGTCCGCTGCCCGCCCGCGCTGGCCGCGCCGAGCAGATCCTGGGTCTCCTCAGGCAGCCGCCGCACCGCGGCGAGCAGCAGATCGCGCAGCGACTCGGGCAGTTCGCTGCCCGGCCCGCCGTCCCGGCTCAGCAGTTCCTCGACGAACAGCGGGTTGCCTTCGCCGCGCCGGTATACCTCGTCCGCCAGCCACGGCTCCGGCTCCCGGCCGATGATCCCGGCCACCAGCTCATCGGCGTGCACCCGGCCCAGCCGGGGCAGCTGGATCCGCCGCACCCAGGGATGCCGGCTCAGCTCGGCGAGCAGCGGCCGCAGCGGATGGGTGCGGTGCAGATCGTCGGACCGGTAGCTGACCATGATCAGTACCCGGTTCAGGACCTGCTGGCTGCCGATAAGGAACGCGATCAGGTCGCGAGTGGACCGGTCGGCCCAGTGCGCGTCCTCGATGATCAGTACCACCGGGCTGGTCTCGGCCAGCCGCTCCAGCAGCGTGAGCATCTGCTCGAACAGCCTGGCCCGGGCCACCCCAGGGTCAGCCTCCGGTGCCGCCTCGCCGAACTCCGGCAGCAGCCGGGCGAACTCCCGGGTGGCCCGGCCGGGCAGCAGCTCCGCCACGCCGGCCGCGCCCATGTCCCGGACCAGTTCGCGGAGCATCGCGGCGAACGGGGCGAACGGCAGCCCGTCGGCGCCCAGGTCCAGGCAGCCTCCGGCGAGCACCCGCGCGCCAGTGCCGCCCGCCCGGGCGGCGAACTCGGTGATCAGGCGGGTCTTGCCGATGCCGGCCTCGCCGCCGATGAGCAGCGTGGCAGGGCCGCCGTCCCGGGCCCGGGTCAGTGCGGCATCCAGCTCCGCCAGGTATTCACCCCGGCCGACCAGAGCCGGGCTGTTCATCCGGGGGCTCATAGTTACTAAGAATGCTACCCACTACCGACATTCCGGGCGCTGCGCGCAGCGCCCGGCGATCATGCCCCGTGGTGCAGCCCGGCCCGTGGCCGCATCGGCTCGGCGGCGTCCTCCACGTCGATGTACAGCTCCCGGCCGCCCGGCAGCAGAACGCCCAGCGAATAGGTGATGATCCCGTCGAGGATCTCGCTCTGGCCGAGGACTTCGATGTCGATGACATCCGGGTGGCTGATCAGGAGACGGCACAGGACGCTGCCGGCATGATCGGCGGGCAGCGGCCCGGGTTTCCCTGGATCATCCGCAGCTGGCATCCGGCCACCGGGGTATCCGGGTTACCGCCTTCCGTAGCACCACGCCGGACGAGCTTGGCACTCGGGGCGGAACAGTGTATGCGAACACATTTCCTACGGTAACTCGGCGTGAGCGCAAGAAGCCGGAATGAGGCGCCAGAACGGTTTGCGGCGTGTCTCCCGGCCGGCGATTCACCGGCCGCGCCGTTATCCCGCGCTGGCCCGGCCCGCGGCGGGGCCACCGTTGACACGGGCAGGCCAGACCCCACATGTCACCCCGGGACACCGAAAAAATGCCGCTTTTGCCGGTTACGTCCGGTACTGCGGAGGGACAGGTGCCCTGCCAGCAACGGCCACGACGCTACGGCTGGGATCTTTCACGCGTCTGGCCCGCTAGAACCGGGATGAATCGGGCGGTGACCGGACCAGATCCGTGAAAAGTCGCTGCGGCGCTGGTCGATGGACCCGGCCCGGCAGGCCTGGACGGAGCCACGACCGGACCATAAGTCAGCGGCTTTGAGCTGGGTTCACCCGGCCGGCGCGGTTGTCCCGCGTCAGCCGGGCCGATGGCGAGCCGCCGTTGCCGCTGTCGGTCGCGCTGGGGGTCGCGGCCGGCGCGCTGGGGGTGGGCGAAGCGGCGGGCGGGGTCGGCGTGGGTGCGGTGCTGGGTGTGGACGAGGCGACGGTTGGCGTGGGCTGGGTGGACCCGTGCCCGTGGTGCCGTCGGTGACCGGCTCCATGGCCCGTGCCCCGATGGCCTCGCTGGCCGGCCTGGCTGTGCTGAGTCGCGGCGGCCTGATGCGGGCCCGGCGAGTGCCGGGGGCTGGACTGCTGGGCGGCCGGGGCCCGGCTGGGTGAGTTGTGGCCAGCCGGCCCGGTGCCGGGGTCGCTGGCCAGCAGCCAGATGACGGCGCCGGCCAGGCCAGCCGTGGCCAGGGCGGCCAGCATCAGGAACGACCGGCCCGCCCTACGCCGGCCGGGTGCGTGACGGCCGGGCGCGGCGGACCAGGGCACGCCGCCCGCGCCGGCACCAGGACCGCCGGCTGTACCAGGCCCCGCGGCTGCACCAAGCCCGGCCGCGGCACCAGGCCCCGCGGCTGTACCGGGCCCGGCCGCGGCACCAAGCCCGGCCGCGGCACCAAGTCCTGCCGCGGCACCAAGTCCTGCCCCGGCACCAAGCCCGGCCGCGGCACTAGTTCCAGCGAAACTAGTTTTGGTGGGATCGGTGCTGGTGGCGCTGGTGCCGGTATGGCGGGCTCCAGCAAGACTGGTTGCGGTGTGGCTAGTTTCGGCCGGACTGTTTGCGGTGGGGTTGGTTCCTGAGGTGCTCGTGCCGGCGAGACCGGCCGGGTTCGGCGCGTCCACCTCGGCCGCGTTCCAGACGGCGGCGTCCCAGCCGGGAGCGTTCCAGGCTGCGGTGTTCCCGTCAGTGCTGGGCCCGGCTGGGCTGTCCACGGCGGCGGTGTGACCCGCTTCGGTGCCGTCGGCGAAACTCGGGCCGGCCGGGGTGGTGGATCCGGCCGGGGCGGCCGGTGACCCCGAGATGGCCGCGCGGATCAGGCCGGCCCGGGCCAGGACCGCGATGGCCGAGGCGGGCCGGGCGCGCGGATCTTTGCGGGTGAGGTCGGCGACCAGTGCGGCCAGCTCGGCGGGCACCGACTCCGGCAGCGGCGGCATGTCCCGCTCCACGTGGGCCAGCGCCACCACCAGCGGATCGCCGGCGAACGGAAGCTGGCCGGTCAGGCACTGGTGCGCGACGACGCCGAGCGCGTACAGGTCTGTCGCGGGCGTGGCTGGGTTCCCGCCGAAACGCTCCGGGGCCAGGTAGGCGGGGGTCCCGGTCAGCGCGCCAGTCCGGGTGTGCACCACCGATCCGGCCGCCCGGGCGATCCCGAAATCCGTGATCTTGATTAGCCCGTCCTGGCTGAGCAGCAGGTTGCCCGGCTTGATGTCCCGGTGCAGCAGGCCGGCCCGGTGCGCGGCGGCCAGGCCGCTGGCCGCCTGCTCGATCATGTCCAGGGTGCGCGCCGGGCTGAGCGGGCCGCCGTCCAGGTGCCGGGCCAGCGACGGCCCGTCGATCAGTTCCAGCACTAGGTAGGCGGGCTCAGGCGGGGCAGGCTCGCAGTAGTCATAGACCTGGGCGATGTTCGGGTGCGAGAGCGAGCCGGCGTGCTGGGCCTCGGCCCGGAACCGGGCCAGGCCATCCGGCTGGCTGGCGTGCTCCGGGTGCAGCAGTTTGACCGCGACGGCGCGGCTGAGTGCGAGGTCGGTGCCACGCCATACTTCGCCCATGCCACCGGCCGCTATGCGTGCATCGAGCCGGTATCTGCCGTCCAGCACCTGTCCAGGCTCAGCCACACGGGCGCTGCTACCCATGCGCGGCCGTCCTATCCAGGACTAGCCAAGCCGGTCCGGCTGGCCGGTTCAATGCTGGCTGGACGCCGCGATGGCCCGGTATACCGGCACGCCGTCCGCCCGGTAGTCGAACCGGAAACCGGTCTTGGCCAGGTACTGGGCCAGGCCGGCCACCGGGTGCCACTCGATGATCCAGCCGACGTCCATCCGCCGGGCGTCCTGCCGCGCCGCGGTCAGCAAACCCTGGTACTTGGGCGGCCGGCCAGCGCGGCCCGGATCGGGTGCTGATGCCGCTGCAGGGCCAGCAGATCGGCGTAGAACGGGTGCCCGAGGATGTCGTGTAGCGTCCCCTCCGGGATCCGGGACAGGTAGGCGATGGCCCGCGGGTGGCCGTCCGCGGTCGCCAGCACCTGGGCGTGCGGGTCGAAGGCCGCGCCCTCGCCGGGCAGCGTCACGCCGCCGCGGATGCCGAACGGCACGTCCACCACGATCGACGACGAGTGATCGGCAGCGATCGGCCGATCCAGGTCGGGGAGCGAGTCGCGAATCACGCCCACCCCGTTGGTGCTCGGCCAGCCCAGCTCCAACGCGCCGGCCAGCAACACCGGGATGAGCACCAGCGGGGCGTGCTGGCGCAGCCAGGTGACACCCGCCCCGGCCAGCATGGCGGCCGGCACGAAGCCGAGCATCAGGATGCGCGCCGCCTCCCGGAAGCCGGCCATGCCCGGGAGCTGGACGAACCAGGTGAACGGCATGATCATGGACACCCGCACGCCGTGCCAGATCTCGGCCAACGGCACGTACGTGGTGTTGCCGATATGCAGCGTGGCGCCCAGCCCGAGCGCGGCGGCGCCCAGCCACAGCACGGCCAGCAGCCAGGCGTTGCCCCGGCGCCACGCGGTGATCAGGCCGAGCAGCGCCAGCAGGCTGAGCACCAGGCCGAACGTGGGCACCCCGTCACCGGTGTGCTGCGCATAAACGATCGGCTTCAGCCCGGTCAGCCCGTACAGCGCCACCCGCGGCGAGGGCGCGAACACGCCGGGGAGGTAGGAGCCAGAGGTCGTGTAATACCGGGACACGAGATCCGACGGCATGTACGCGCCACCGGACTTGGTCTGCGCCACCATCGCGGCGATCTGCGGGCTGGCCACCACCCCGGCGATCAGCACCGCCAGCCCGGTCATGGCCAGCTTGGTCCCCCCGGGTTGGGGTGGCGTGTCCGCACGGCTCGGATCCGGCCCGGCCCAGCCGTCCCAGCCCTGGGCCCCGAGCAGCCAGGGCAGCAGGATCACCGCGACCAGGATGATCACCAGGACCGCGGACTGCTGGTCGCTGAGCAGGCTGCCAGCCACGGCCAGGCCGAGGAACAGCGCCTCTGGCCAGCGTGGGGTGCGGCGCAGCCGGATGGCCGCCTCCAGCGCGATCGGCAGGAACAGCACACCGGCCGAGATGTTCAGCTGGAACCAGGCGTGCCAGGCGATCTCCGAGGACAGCCCCAGGAACGCCCCGGCCGCGATCGGGCCGAGCTGGCCGGGCAGCCAGAGCCGGGCCGCCCGGTACATGGCGTAGCCGGTCAGCCCGGGCATCAGCACGGTGAGCAGATTGTACGAGGCACTCGGGCCGAACAGCACGGTCACCGGGAACATGACCACGCCCTCCAGCGGCATCAGCGCGTGGTAGCCGAGCTGAGCGCCGACCGGCGCCGCGATGAGCCGGGTGTACCACGGGTTGCCCAGGTGCTCGATCTGGTGTGCGATCCACCAGAAGTCCCAGACGTAGACGCCGCCGTCCCGGGTCGCCTGGACCTTCCCGTCCACCAGGTAGGTGAATCGCGGCCACGTCACGGCGATGCCGGCCACCAGGTAGCTGACGAGCAGGGCGAACTGGCGGGCGACCGGGCTGGCGGCCAGCCTGGTGCCGGGCCGTAGCCGGCGGCGGGCGGGCGGGGCGGGAGCCGGTTCCCGGGTCAGTGGCCGCGCCGAGGTGATCAATAGTGGTTCATCGGCGGTGTAGATCGCGGGCTCCCGCTCACCGCTGGTGTCCGTGGTCATGTGCCGCTACCACGCAGCCTTCTGCTCATACTGTTGCCCATTCCCGCCACTGATCAACTGCCACCAGATCACCGATGCATAATGCCATAGCTAAGCAATTCTGCACGCCTCGGCTCCTCGTCAACCACGGGCACGTAACAAATGTCAAAAGACTGCGAATAATTTTATTAATTATCTGGCAAATTGCCGCTTGTGAACCTCACCCCGTGGGCTGACCGGCGGTCCTGCCCTGGCCGATTCGCCTGCCCACACCGGTATACCACGCCCGTCTGGCCGGTTACCCGAGGTAGCGGCCGGCCAGGATCACGTATACCGGCGCAGACGCTGGATACTATGCGCCGGGCAAGCGGCATCCGCGGGTCTGTTAAGAAACAGAAAATATGCCGGTTGGGGGCTTAGCCCCCCGGTCGGCTGGGCTTTGCTCCCGGCCAGTTGGGGACTTAGCTCCCGGGCCGGCGTGGGCTTAGCTCCCCTGCCGGTTCCGGGCCAGGCCCCCGCCGGTTGCGGGCTTAGCCCCGGGGTGCGTAGCGGAGTTCCACCGACCCGTCCGGGAACGCCCGGTCCGCGCCCAGCAGCCGCAGCGGCAGCGCGGGCGCCCCAACGGGAGACAGGAGCACCCCGGTGCCGAGCAGCACCGGCAGCAGCACGATCTCCAGCCGGTCCAGCGCGCCGATCTCGCTGAACGCCCGGATCGTCTGCGGGCCGCCAACCAGGTGCACGTCGCCGCCGCCGTCCCGGGACCGCAGCGCCTCGGCCAGCGCGGCCGGATCCGGCACCGCGATCACATCCGCCGGGGTGCCGGCCGGCAGCGGCCGGCTGGTCAGCACGTACACCTGCAGGCCGCGCCACGGCCAGTCCGGTGCGCCGAGCGCGGGCAGAAACGTATTCCGGCCCGTCACCACCGCGTCGCAGCCCGCGATGAACTCCGGGTAGCCGTGCGACTCACCGGGCACGAACCCATCCGCAAACGCGATGGCGGGCACCCCGTCGGCGTTGGCCACGAACCCGTCCACGCTGACCCCCATCCGCGACTTGATCAGCATCGGAACCCTCCATTCCGGCCGCCCCGGTGGCGGCTCACCTGAGACGTCGCAGCCCGGCGCGCGATCTCGACATCGGCGATGATGATCAGTACCCGGAAAGCCCGGAGCGAAGGAGGCCGCGGTGCCAGACCGGAAAGTCGCCGTGATCGGCGTGCCCACCAGCGCCGGTTCGCATCACGCGGGCCAGGACCGCGCGCCCGCCGCGCTGCGGTCGTCCGGCTTCGTCAGCCAGCTCCGGGAGGCTGGCCTGGACGTGACCGACCTCGGCGACGTGCCCGGGGTGGTGTTCACCCCGGACGCGGCCGACGCCACCGCGCGCCACCTGGCCACCGTGGTCCGGGTGGCCAGCGGCGTCGCGGACGCGGTGGCCGCGGCGCTGGCCGGGGGGCGGCTGCCGGTCATGCTCGGCGGCGACTGCACGATAACCCTCGGTGCGCTGGCCGGCCTGCAGCGGCACGATCCCGGCGCCGCGCTGATCTACTTCGACGGGGACGCCGACCTGGGCACTCCGCAGACCACGTCGAGCGGCGTGCTGGACGCGATGGGCATCGCCCACCTGCTCGGGCTGGCCGACAACCCGCTGTCCCGGCTCGGCCCGTCCTGGCCGATGCTCACTGACGACCGGCTGGTGCTGGTCGGCTACGACGAGACCGACCCGGAGACGTACCAGGCGGGCGTGCTGGAGGCCCGGCCCGGGCTGACCCGGTTCGCCGACCGGGAGGTGCGGGCCGATCCCGCGGGCTGCGCGGCCGGCGCACTGGCCGCGGTGGCGGCGGCCGGGAGCCTGCTGCTGCACTTCGACGTGGACGCGGTGGACGGGCGCGACCTGCCGCTGGCCAACTTCCCGCACTACGGCACCGGGGTTCCGCTGCGCACCGCCAGCGAGCTGCTGACCGCGTTCTGCCGGGCGCCCGCGCTGCGCGCGGTTGTCCTCACCGAAGTCAATCCAAGCTACGAACCGACAGGAGCCACGCTCGGGCGTTACATAAAAGTGGTCGCGGATGCGCTCAGCGGCGTGCGGGCCGGCACCGGTGAGTTCGGGAGCCCGCCAGCGTCCTAGCTGGCATGGACCTGGTGGACCTCGGCCCAGCTGCCATGCAGCTGGTCGGCCTGGTGAGCCGCGTGCCCGACGCGGAGCTGGGCAACCCGACGCCGTGCCCGGCCTACACGCTGGGCGACCTGATCGATCACGTCGGCGGGCTGGCGCTCGCCTTCACCGCCGCGGCGCGCAAGGACGGCGGCCGCTACGCCAACATGCGGGCCTCCGGCGACCGTGCCCGGCTGGGTGACGACTGGCGGGGGCGGATCCCGCGGGATCTCGCGGCGCTGGCCGGGGCGTGGCGCGACCCGGCCGCCTGGGACGGGATGACGCGGATTGCGGGCGACGACGCGCCGGCCGCGATCATCGGGCTGTCCGCGGCCGGCGAACTGGTGGTGCACGGCTGGGACCTGGCCCGGGCCAGCGGGCAGCCGTACCACTGCCCGCCGGAACTGCTGCGGGCCGCGCATAGCTTCCTGGTCCAGTTCGCCAGCCCGGACCTACCCGCCGGGCCAGAGGTCGCGTTCGGGCCGTCCCAGGCGGTGCCCGCTGACGCCCCGCTGCTGGACCAGGTGCTCGCGCTGGCCGGGCGCGACCCGGGCTGGCCCGCGGGCTGAGCTCGGGCTGAACCAGGACGGGGGAGCGTGGCCGCCGCGGGGGCGGGCCACGCTCCCCGCCCCCGTCAGTCGGCCGCGATCGCGGCCAGCAGCGGCAGCCGGGCCGCCCGCCGGGCCGGGCGGATGGCGGCGATGACGCCGGCCAGCGCGCCGAGCAGGGCGATCACGATGAGCTGGACCGCCGGGAAGCTGGGCTGGGTCAGCCCCGAAGACCGGGCGCCCGCCTCGGCCAGCCCCCAGCCCAGGAAGCCGCCCAGGGCCAGCCCGCCGACCGTGCCGAACGCGGCGACCAGCACCGACTCCAGCCGGACCATGGACCGGAGCTGGGCCCGGGTCTGGCCGACCGCGCGGAGCAGGCCGATCTCCCGGGTCCGCTCGTAGACCGACAGGGACAGCGTGTTGGCGATGCCGGACACCGCGATCACGATGGCCAGCACCAGCAGCGCGTACACGATGGCCAGCACGGTGCTGACCGACTTGCCCGCGCTGGCCACGAACGCGGCCCGGCCGGCCACGGTCAGCTGTCCGTCGCCGGCCGCGGCCCGGGTGATCGCCGCCCGCACGGCGTCCTGGTGAGCGCCCGGCGCCAGTTTGACGAAGATCGCCGAGGCGGTCAGCTGCGCGGTGTGCGGCGCCCACAGCGAGAGCGGGAGCACGTAGTCTCCGGCCAGGTTGCGGGAGGTGTAGATGGCGCCCACGGTGACCCGATGCGCGGTCCCGTCCGGCAGCACCACGGTGACCGGCGTGCCCAGGTGCCAGCCCCGGTCGGTGGCCTGGATGCTGGATACCGCGAGCTGGCCCGGGCCGAGGCGGCTGACCGAGCCCGCCGTGGCGTGCAGGTTCAGCACCTGGCCGATCGTGCCGGGCGGGACCGCGGTGACCGATTCGGTCTGGCCGCCGATCTCCGCCTGCCCGCTGGCCAGGCCGCTGACCGTGGCCACGCCGGGGATCCGGGCGACCGCGCTGGCCAGGCTGAGCGGGATGCTGCTGGCGCCCGGCCCACCACCGAGGCCCCCTTCGGTGATCGCAACGTCGCCGGTGAACGAGCCGCTGACCCCGGACACCGCGGCCGCGCGCAGCGACGCCGCGTACACGGTGAACAGGGTGACCACGGCCACCCCGACCATCAGCGCGGTGGCGGCGGCCGCGGTGCGCCGCGGGTTGCGGGTCGCGCTCCGCCCGGCCAGCGTCCCGGTCACCCCGCGCCAGGCGGCCAGCGGGCCGGCCAGCGCCCCGGTGACTGGCCGGGCCACCGCCGGGCCCAGGGCGACCATGCCGAGCGCGGTGCCCAGCGCGCCGAGCCCGGTCAGCGACAGCGTCCGGGTGCTGGTCCCGGTCAGGCTGGCCAGCACCGTGCCCACCCCGGCCAGCAGCAGCACGCCGCCGATGACGAGACGGCGCCGCGGCGCCGGGGCGGCCGTGGCGGCGGACTCGCGCAGCGCCTCCAGCGGGGCGACCCGGGCGGCCCGGAACGCGGGCACCAGGCTGACCGCGGCGGTGACCACGATCCCGGCCAGCAGGCTGACCGCGATCGAGCCGCCGGTCACCGCCAGACCGCCCGCGGGCAGCGCGAAGCCGGCCGCGTCGAACAGCGCCTTCAGCAGTTCCGCGAGGCCAAGACCGGCGGCCACCCCGAGCACAGATCCGGCGGTGCCCACCGCCACCGCCTCGGCCAGCACGCCGCGCAGCACCTGGCCGCGGCTGGCGCCGAGCGCCCGGATCAGGGCCGCCTCCCGGGTCCGCTGGGCGACCAGGATGCCGAACGTGCTGGCGATCGAGAACGCGGCGACCAGCAGCGCGATCCCGGCGAACACGACCAGGATGACGCGCAGCGCGGTGAGGAACTCGGAGTTGAGCGCGGCCAGGTTGTCGCTGGTCAGCTCCGCACCGGTGATCGCCTGCACGCTGCGTGGCAGGGCCCGGTCCAGCCTTTGGACCAGGACGGCGGGGCTGACCCCGGGGGCCGCGCTGACCTGGATGGTGGACGCTAGGCCGGCGGTTCCGCCCGTAGCCCCGCTGCGGATCAGGTACCGCTCGGCCCCTTGATTACTGAACGCTACGTACGACGCGCCGCCGAAACCGGCCGCGCGGCCGAACGTGGCCAGCCCGACCACCTCGACCCGGATTGGCTGCGGGACCAGCACCGTGGTGACCGAACCCAGGTGCAGCCCGCCCGCGGTGGCCGCGGCCTGGTCGATGACCACCTGGTGCAGGCCCTGCGGGACGTGCCCGGTGGCCAGCCGGTACGGGGTGAGCGCCGGGTTGGCGATCCAGTTCCCGGCCGACCGGGGCGGGCCGAGCCCGCCGACCGCCTTGCCGTCCGCGCCGAGCAGCGTGGCCTGCCCGGTAATGGACGGCTGCGCGGCGGCCACCCCCGGCACCGCCCGGACCGTGCGGGCCAGCGACGCCGGGATGGGCGGCCGCCGGGCGGTGATCCCGCTGCCGATGCCGGTAGCGCTGCGCACTACCGCGCTGGTGCCCGAGGTGGCCACGGCGAACAGCCGGTTGAAGTTCGCGGTCAGCGTGTCGCCGAAGGTGAGCGCGCCGGCCAGGAAGGCCACCCCAAGCGCGACCGCGATCAGGATCCCGGCCAGGCGGCGTTTGCGCGCCCACGCCTCCTTGGCGGTCAGGGTGATCATCACAGCCCCTCCCCGCCCAGCGATTTCAGCCAGTCCAGCACCGAATCGGCGGTCGGCCGGTCCAGCCGGCCCGCGATCCGGCCGTCGGCCAGGAACAGCACCTCGTCGGACAGCGCGGCGGCGGCCGGGTTGTGCGTGACCATGACGATGGTCTGGCCGAGTTCGCTGACCGCGGTGCGCAGGTAGCCGAGCAGCTGGGCCGACGCCCGGGAGTCCAGGTTGCCGGTGGGCTCGTCCGCGAAGATGATCTCCGGCTGGCTAGCCAGCGCGCGGGCCACCGCGACCCGCTGCTGCTGGCCGCCGGACAGCTCGGACGGCCGGTGGCCCAGCCGGTCACCGAGGCCGACCAGGCTGATCACGTCGTCCAGCCACTGCTGGCTGGGCCTGCGCCCGGCCAGCAGCAGCGGCAGCGTGATGTTCTCCGCCACGGTCAGCGCGGGCAGCAGGTTGAACGACTGGAAGATGAACCCGACGTGGTCCCGGCGCAGCCGGGTCAGCTGGCTGTCGGACAGCGCGCCCAGCTCCATGTCGCCCAGATACACCTGGCCGGACGTGGGCGTGTCCAGCCCGGCCAGGCAGTGCAGCAGCGTCGACTTGCCCGAGCCGGACGGTCCCATGATCGCGGTGAACCGCTGGTCGGCGAAGTCGGCGCTGACCCTGTCGAGGGCGCGGACGGCGGTGTCGCCCGCGCCGTACACCTTGCTGAGGTCGGCCGCCCTGATCGCGGCCTTGGTGTCTGTAGTGACCATGGCGGCAGCATGCGTGGCCGGTTATGCCGCTGTCGTCGGCCAGCGGGACAGTCTGGGCTACACCTGGCGACTACCTTCGGGGTTTGCCGCGCCGTCAGCCGGACCAGCCCGGGCGAACCAGGGCCGCCTCGTAGGCCAGCACCACGAGCTGGGCCCGGTCCCGGGCGCCGAGCTTGGTCATGGCCCGGGTCGCGTGCGTCTTCACCGTGGACACGCTCATGTACAGGCGGCCCGCGATCTCGTCGTTGGACAGCCCACGGGCGACCAGCGTGACCACCTCGCGTTCCCGCGGGGTCAGGTCGGCCGCGCCGGGCACCTTGGTCGCGTTGGCGGTCCGGCTGGCGAACTCGGCGATCAGGCGGCGGGTCACCGACGGCGACATCAGCGCGCCGCCGTCGGCCGCCACCCGGACGGCCCGGAGCAGCTCGGCCGCGTCGGTGTCCTTGACCAGGAACCCGGCCGCGCCCGCGCGCAGCCCCTCGAACACGTACTCGTCCAGGTCGAACGTGGTCAGGATGACCACGTGCACGGCGTCCAGTTCCGGCTGCGCGGCGATCTTCCTGGTCGCCTCGATGCCGTCCAGTTCGGGCATCCGGATGTCCATCAGCACCACGTCCGGCCGCAGCTGCCGGGCCAGCCAGACCGCCTCGGTGCCGTCTGCCGCCTCGCCGACCACCTCGATGCCATCGGCCGCGTCGAGCAGAGCCGCGAACCCGGCCCGGACCAGCTGCTGGTCGTCGGCGAGCAGCACCCTGATCATGACGCCGCGGTCCAGAGCGGCAGCCAGGCGCGGACCCGGAAACCGCCGTCCGGGCGCGGCCCGGCGCGTAGCGTGCCGCCCAGGGCCTTAGCCCGCTCGGTCATGCCCGGGATGCCGTTCCCGCCGCCCGGGCTGGTGCCGTTGTGTGGTCTGCTGCTGTGCTGCGGGCTGCTGCTGCTGCTGCCGTCGGCGCCGTCGTCGTCCACCTGGATGACCAGGTCGCCTGGGCCGTAGACGACGCGCACCGCCACCGCCGCGCCGGCCGCGTGCCGGGCGCTGTTGGTCAGCGCCTCCTGCAGGATGCGGTACCCGGCCAGGTCCACGCTGGCGGGCAGGGCCCGTTTGGCCCCCTCCTCGCTGACCCGCACCGTGATGCCCGCTGCGGTGGCCCCGGAGATCAGCTCGCTGATCCGGCCCAGGCTGGGCGCGGGGGAGCGGGGCAGCTCGTCGTCGTCCTGGCGGAGCACGCCGAGCACCCCGCGCAGTTCGACCAGGGCCTGCTTGCTCACGTCGTTGATCACCGACAGCGTGGACCGGGCCCGGTCCGGCTGCTGGTCGATGAGGTGCAGCGCGGTGTTGGCCTGGACATTGATCACAGCCAGGCTGTGCGCCACCACGTCGTGCAGGTCACGGGCGATGCGCAGGCGTTCCTCGCTGGCCCGGCGCCGGCCGGCCTCCTGCTCGCCGTCGGCCAGCGCCGCCGCCCGCTGGCGGCGGCTGCGATACCACTCGGACCCGCTGAGCAGGGTCAGGTGCCAGGCGGCGACGCTGAGGGCCAGCGCCGCGCCCGGGTACGGCCCGGTGCCGACTAGGCCGGGCAGCCACAGGATGCCCAGGTAGCTGACCACCAGCCCGGTGATGGCGGCCCACCGCCGCCCGGCCAGCACAGCGTTCACGAACGCGATGATCAGCGCCAGGTAGGGCAGCCCGCCGCGCGGTTCCACGGTGACGAACCCGATCGCCGCGGCCACCGTCACCCACCACACCGTGCCCGGGAACCGGCGCCGGGCCAGCAGCGCGGCTGGCCCGGCCGCGAGCAGCAGGTAACCGGCGAGGCTGAGCGGGTGGCCGCGGTGCCCGGCGATGGCCGCGGACGCGCCCACCTGCACCAGCGCCGTCCCGGCGGCCAGAAAGACGTCACCGGGCGTGGCCGCTGCGCTCAGCTGCCTCGCCCGTGCGGTCAGGCCCGCGGGCCGGTTCATGGGTGTCATCACCGGTTACGAGGCTACGGCTGGCTGGCCCGCTGGTCATCGTCTCCAGGACTACCCCGGCCTACCGCAGCGAGCCAGCCCTCGCCACCCATGTCACACGGAAAGCACAGATCATTTGTGCCTCATTCGCACAGGAATACGAGAGCTTGAAGGTCATTGCGATTAATGGCAGGAAAGGTGATTCCGAGTGCGCGTGAGCCTCCGCGCCGCTGCTGCCATCATTACCCTGGCGGCCGTCACGGCGTCCATCGCCCTGTACCTCGTCCTGTACCCCAATGGCAAGGCCCGCGCCGGGCTGTTACCGGCCGGCCGGATATGCCCGGTCCAGTCCTGCGCGGCTTATCCGCAGCCGGATCAGGTCAAGGGCATCACGCTGGCCGCCCTGACGAACTACATCGTGTTCAGCAAGGCGGCCCGCGCACAGATCCGCGCCGCCCATGCCTGGGGGGCCAACGCCATCCGGATCCAGATCGTGCAGGACAAGCTGGTCGGGCAGGCGGGCCGGAAACTGGCCCCGGACTACCTGGCCGACGTCCGCCGCCTGGTCGATTACGCGCTGCGGCGGCACCTGACCGTGATCCTGAACGCGCAGACCGAGCTCAGCACCGGCTTTCCGGCCAACGAGAACCTGCCCACGGCGGCGACCTACTCGTTCTGGCGCTACCTGTCCCGTTACTACGGGCACAACCCGCACGTCGTGTTCGACCTGTTCAATGAGCCCCGGTTCTGCGACTGGCGGCAGTGGGCGGCGGCATTCCAGCCCTTGGTGAACTACCTGCGGCGGATCGGCTCGCGCAACCAGTTCTGGGTGGAAGGCATCCGGTGGGGTTCCACCCTGGCCGGGATGCCGCTGCTGCGCGGGCAGGGCATCGTCTACAGCTACCACCATCCCGGCTCGCCGTGGCCGTGGCAGCTTCCGGTCGGGCCGGCCACCTGGACCCGGGCGTTCGGTTACCTGACCCGGGAGCACATCCCGGTGGTGGACGGGGAGTTCGTGAACTTCCTGGGCGGCTACTACTGGCCCCGGTCCACCCAGATGGTCTCCGAGTATCTGCGTTATCTGGCCGCGCACCATATCGGGCTGGTCGGCTGGACCTTGCAGGCCGGGATCATGACCGCGACCAGCGAGCTGACCTCAGCGGTCAGCGAACCGCAGGGCGCGGGCCGGCTGATCTGGCGGTACTTCCACGGCCAGCCGCTGCCCCCGGCGCCCGACCGGACCGAACGCGTCCCGGTCAGCTTCGGCCGCATCCGCGACTAGTTAGGTGGCAGCCCGGTCTACGCCCTTGCGTACCCGGACCGAACGATCGATCAGCTCGCGAAGCGCATCCTGGTCCACATCGTTCAGGCGCTTGAGGTACAGGCAGCCTTTCCCCGTCTTATGCCGGCCCAGCCGGGCCAGCACCGACTGGTGCCGGGTCTCGAACCCGCCGATCAGATAGACAGCCAACTGCTGGCCGCGAGGTGAGAAGCTGGCCAGCGCCGAGTCGCCCTCGCGTCCGCTGGCATAGCGGTAGTGGTAGGTGCCGAAGCCGATAATGCTGGTGCCCCACATCACCGGCGCCCCGGTCTGGCGCATCGCTGGGCTCTTCCTGGCCGCCATGACCTCATGCTCACATAGCCGCGTTGATCCACCTGACGCAGCGCACCCTCGGACGCTCCCCGCTTAGCTTCTGGATTCTCAGCGCTGGCGTGAGGTCATGGCCGCCAGACCAGCAGCACGTGGATGTTTCGTTCATGCCGTCAGGACCGCCTGAACGATTCGGCCATGTGGTGCCGGGGCCCCTCGCTGACCGCGTGAGTGAAGCAGTCATGTGGCTGGCTCGGGTGGGGCGACGCGGTAGTGGTAGCCGTGGTGGTCGGTGAAGCCGAGCCGGTGGTAGAGCGCGCGGGCGGCGGCGTTGCCGTCTTCGACCTGGAGGTACAGGTGGTCGGCGCCGCGGGTGGCGGCCTGGGCGGCTAGTACGGCGGTCAGCGTCCGGGCCAGGCCGCGGCGGCGGTGCGCCGGATCGACCTCGATGGCGGTCAGCCCAGCCCAGCCGCGGGCCACCGCGACCCGGCCGATGGCGAGGGTCAGGCCATCCTCCCGGATCGAGCCGAAGGCCTGCCACGGGGCGGAGCAGAGCACCTGGCGGGCGTCGGGTGGCAGGCTGGGCTGGCCGCGGTAGTGGTAGCGGGCCAGCCAGGCCTCGTCGGGTTCGGCGTCGATGTCCACCAGTACCCGGTCCGGCGGGGCAATGCTGGCGATCGTCGCGGCCGGTGCGGTCATTACGGTGGCCGCGCCGGGGCGCACCGTCCAGCCTGCGCTGGCCAGGAACCGGTCCACGCCGGTGTCCGCCGGGCGGCCGCACGGGTAGGAGACCGAGATCATCGTGGGCAAACCCCGGGCCGCGTACCAGCGGTGCACCGCCGCGGCCGCGGCGGGCAGTGGCTGGCCGGGATCGCCCAGCGCCAGCGCGCTGTTCGCCCGCCCAGTGAAACCACCGGCCGCGCGCAGCAGCCAGCCGCCCAGTGGCTCTTCCTCGGTACCCCGCCAGCCGAG
The DNA here is from genome assembly GCA_963814645.1 of uncultured Actinomycetes bacterium. Taxonomy (GTDB): domain Bacteria; phylum Actinomycetota; class Actinomycetes; order Streptosporangiales; family Streptosporangiaceae; genus RYN-230. The sequence continues at coordinate 1,443,872 of CAWFDX010000004.1, forward strand.
CGCGGCCACCTCCTCCAGGTCGCTGATCGAGATCGCCATGCCGCCCAGCGTGCCAGCCCGCCCGGGCCGGCTGAGCCGTATTTCTTGCCTGGTAATAGCGCGTCGCGCTCATGTTTTTCCTGATCTGAAACATATCCGCGTTGTAGCGTGTGCTGCATGTTCTGGGGTCGGCAGCGATTTAACCGGACAGTTTCCGGCGGGGTAACAGATGAGCTGATCAAATGCGCCAAAAAGGGTAAGCCGCTCAGTTATTCGCGGGCCCAGACGGTACCCGCGCTCGATGAGGTGGGCGCGTTCGGCGGGCATCGCGCACTCGACGCCAGCCAGCTGCGGGACGTCCTGGCCAGCGGGCTGCACGGCGACCCGCGGGGCGTGCATATCCGCGGCGCGTACCTTCGCGGCCTGCTTGACCTGGACGGAATCAAGTCCACGATCGGGCTCCGGTTCACCGGATGCCGGTTCGACCAGCCGCCTTCGCTGCGCGACGCGGTGCTGCCCTGGCTGCACCTCGACGGCTGCGTGCTGCCCGGGATCGTGGCCGGCTGGGCCCGGATCGGCACCTTAAGTATCACTGGCTGCCGGATCGAGGGAAATAGCCAGGATGGTGCCGTTCAGCTCGACGGCGCGCATATTCAGCATGAGCTCGATATGCGCGGGACGCGCATTACCAACAACTGCGGAGTGGCGCTGAGCGGCGCGGCGCTGAACGTAGGGGATGGCGCGTGCACCGGCGTATTGCTGGACGGGCTGAGTGCCGCGGGCCGGGCCGGCCGGTCCGGCACAGTCCGGCTGTCCGGGGCCCGGATCAGCGGCAGCCTGCTGCTGCGCGGGGCCTGGCTGACCAACGCCACCGGGCCCGCCCTGGTCGCGGACGGCATCCGGGTCAGCGGGGACACCAGGCTGGGCCGCAGCCCCGCGTCCGGAACCGAGTTCCAGGCCACCGGCGCGGCGGGCACCGGCACGGTGCTGCTCCGCGGCGCGGTGCTGGCCGGCGAACTGGTGCTGCACGGGGCCCGGATCAAGAGTGTGGCTAGCGCCGGTCCCGGGCTGGCCCGGGACGCGGCGGGCCCCGGCCCCGGGGTCCAGCCGGGCAGCGCGCTGTGCGCTACCCCGGGGGCGCTGTGCCTGTCCGGCAGCACGATCCGCCGCGATCTGGTGCTGCGGGACACCGCCCTGGTCAACAGCACCGGTCCCGCGCTGGCGGCGGACCGGGTCCGGGTCCGCGGCAGCGCACTGCTCGACGGCGGCTTGCTGGCGCACGGTGCACGGCAGGACGGGGCGGTCCGGCTGGCCCGGGCCGGGATCGGCGGCGACCTGCTGCTGCACGGCGCCCGGCTGGCCAGCGGAACCGGCCCCGCGCTGCTGGCCGACGGGCTGACCGTGCACGGCGACCTGATGCTGGCCGCGGCGGCCGCCCCGGGACCGGCGTTCAGCGCGACCGGGGCAGGCGAGGCGGGCACGGTGCTGCTCCGCGGGGCCAGCGTGGGCGGCAGCCTGTCGCTGGACGGCGCGGTGGTCGAGCACCTCGGCCCGGCGGGCGCTGGCCCGGTGGATGCTCGCGCGGCTGGGGTCGGCGCAGCGGGTACCGGTCCGGCGGCGGCCCGGCCGGCGCTCAGCCTGGCGGCTGGCGGCGCGACCGGCGGCCCGGGCGCGGGCGGTCTGGATGCGGCCGGCGGTCTAGATGGGGGCGGCGGTCTGGATGGGGGCGGCCCGGGCGACCAGGCCCGGGCGGTGGGGGAGCAGGTCCGCCGGGAGATGACGGCCGGCCAGCCGGCCCGGCTGCCCGAGATCACCAGGATGCTCCTGGGCAGCCCGCCGGACGGCAGCCCGCCGGACGGCAGCCCGCCGCCGGGGCAGGCGCTGTCGCCGGGCGCGGTGTGCCTGGATGGCAGCACGGTCGGCGGCCGCCTGGTGCTCAGCCGTGCCCTGCTGCGCAGCGACACCGGCCCGGCGGTGCGGGCCAGCCGGCTGGTGGTGCGGTCCGGCGTGACCGGCGGCAGCCCGCCCGGACCAGGACTGACCGCGATCGGGGCCGGCGCGGACGGCGCGGTCTGCCTGGCCAGCGCAGACATCACCGGCCCGCTGGCGCTGCCCGGCGCGACGCTGATCAACGCCACCGGGCCGGCCCTGGCTGCGGCGGCCGCGCGGATCCACGGCGACGTGCGGCTGGACCACGACTTCATGGCCGCCGGGGCGGGCCAGGCCGGTGGTGTGGTGCTGGCCGGCGCCGAGGTAGACCAAGAACTGAGCTGCTCCGGCTGGTTCGCCTGCCAGGCGGCGAAGGGAACGGCCGGGGCCGCCGCCCGCGGGCCCGCGCTGGACCTGGGCCGGGCCCGCGTCGGAACGCTGCGGCTCGGCGGCCGCCGGCCCGCCGGTTTCGCGGCCGACGGTGGCTTCCGGCTGGACGGCCTGCGGTATTCCGGGCTGCCGCTGCTCGGTGACCCGGAGCTGCTGACACCGCGGCCGCGTGGGCGGCTGGGCCGCCAACGGCGTGGCGCGGACCGGGGATCGCAGCGGGCGGCGGTGGCGCAGTGGCTGTCCTGGCTGCGGCATGAGACGGCGGAACACGCGGACCAGCCGTATGCCGCGCTGGCCGCCGCCTACCGGGGTGCCGGGCAGGACGGCCTGGCCCGGACGATCCTCGTCGCGCAGCGGGACGACGCCTGGGCCCGGGGCTCGGTGAACCCGGCCCGGCGGCTGGGCCAGCGGGCCGTCCGCTGGCTGACCGGGTACGGCTACCGCTCGTGGTACGCGCTGCTCTGGCTGGCCGGGCTGGTCGCGGTCACCGTGGGGCTGGCCGTGTTCTGGTTCGGGCCGGGCCGGTACATCCAGCCCACCCCGGCCAGCGGCCTGGCCCGGTACATCCAGACCACTCCGGTGGCCAGCCCGTCGCCCACCGGCAGCGCAACGGCCGCGGTCACCCCATCACCCGCCGCCAGCCCAGCACCGGCGGCCAGCGCCTCGCCCTCCGCCAGCACCTCGCCGTCGGCTAGCGGGCGCCCGGCCGCAAGCGGCTCACCGCCCGCAGGCGGGTCCCGGCGCGGCGGCCGCACTCCCCGGACCGGCGCCGCCGGTGATCCGGGCCCGCCCGAATGCGGCGTGGCAGGCCGGGCCGGCTACGCACTGGACCTCGTGCTCCCGTTCACCGGCCAGCCTGGGCCGTGCGCCGCGTCCACCGCCCCTGGCCTGCTCGTCTTCGGCTGGCTGGTCCGGGTGCTGGCGATCACACTGCTCGCGGTCTACGTGGCCGGCCTGGCCGGCCTGACCCGGCGCCACCCGGGCCCCGGCTGAGCAACACCGGCCACGGCGTAGGGTCAGTTTTCGTGCCCAATCGTGAGCTGGTGGTGCTCGGCACGGCGAGCCAGACGCCGACCCGCACCCGGAACCACAACGGCTACCTGCTGCGCTGGGATGCCGAGGGGCTGCTGTTCGACCCCGGCGAGGGCACCCAGCGGCAGATGCTGTTCGCCGGGGTCACCGCGAGCCAGATCACCCGGATCTGCGTCACCCACTTCCACGGCGATCACTGCCTGGGCCTGCCCGGCGTGCTGGCCCGGATCTCCCTGGACCAGGTGGAGCACCCGGTGGAGATCTACTACCCGGCCGCCAGCGAGCCGGTGTTCCACCACCTCCGCCGGGCCGCGCTGTACCGCGACAGCGCCAACCTCCAGGAACGGCCGGTCCACGAGGCGGGCACCCTGGCCAGCACGCCAGCATTCAGCCTGGAAGCCCGCCCGCTCGAACACAGCGTGCCGACGTTCGGGTACCGGCTGGCCGAGCCGGACGGCCGCCGGATGCTGCCCGACAAGCTGCTCGCGCTCGGCATCACTGGCCCGGACGTCGGCCGGCTCAAGCAGCAGGGCGAGCTGGTGGCCGGCGGCCGCCGGATCACCGTCGAGCAGGTCAGCCAGCCACGGCCGGGCCAGCGGTTCGCGTTCATCATGGACACCCGGCTGTGCGACGCCGCGTTCGAGCTGGCCGACCAGGCCGACATGCTGGTCTGTGAGTCCACCTTCGCGGACACGGAGGCCGCGCTGGCCCGGGAGTGGGGGCATCTGACGGCCAGCGAGGCGGGCCGCATCGCGGCCGAGGCCCGGGCCCGGCTGCTGGTGCTGACCCACTTCTCGCAGCGGTACGACGCCGCGGCCAGCGAGCGGCTGGCCGGCCAGGCGGCCAGCGCATTCGGCGGCGAGGTGGTGCTGGCCCGTGACCTGACCCGGATCCCGGTGCCGGCCCGGCCCCCCAGCCCGGCACATAAGTCAACAAAATTCCCCATTGATGAACCGGCCCGCATGCCTTATGAATGACGCGTGGCCGACATTGAGGTAACCCCCGCCCGCACCCGCACGTTACGGCGTGCCCTGGCCGCCGCGTCCGGCGCGGCGCTCGCCGCAGGCCTGCTCACCGCGTTACCCACGCTGGCCGCCGCGGCCACCGGGGTGACACTGACGGTGGCCAAGAGCGGCGCCGAGTACACCAGCGTGCAGGCCGCGGTGAACGCGGTGCCTGAAAATCCCACCGTCCCGTACACGATCCTGATCGGGCCGGGCACGTACGACGAGACGGTGACGATCCCGTCCGACAAGCCGGATCTGACGCTGCAGGGCAGCACCGGCAACCCGGCCGACGTGGTGATCACCGCGGCCAACTACAACGGCGAGACCGACCCGGCCGGCGGCACCTACGGCACCGAGGGCTCGGCCACCGTGCACGCGCAGGCCAGCGACTTCACCGCCGAGTACATCACGTTCTCGAACACGTTCGACAAGAACGACTTCCCGACCGTGACCGGCACCCAGGCGGTGGCCATCGCCATGGAAGGCGACCGGCAGGTGTACCGGGACGACATCTTCTACGGCCACCAGGACACGCTGCTGAGCTGGGACTCGTCGGCGACCACGACGCTGCGCCAGTACGTCTACGACTCGACCATCGAAGGCGACGTGGACTTCATCTTCGGCAACGGCAGCCTGGTCGTGGACCGGTCGCACATCATCGCGCTGAACGACGGCATCTACACCAAGGCGTACCTGACCGCGCCGGCCACGTACGGCAGCAACCCGTTCGGCATCCTGATCACCGGCTCCACGGTGACCAGCACGCTGGCGCCGAACGACATCTACCTGGGCCGGGCCTGGGAACCGTACACCGGCGCGGTGCCGCAACTGGTCATCCGGGACACTAACCTGCCCGCCCAGGTCAACGCGACCGACCCGTACCTGGGCATCTCCGGCGCGACGTGGACCGCGGGCCGGTACGGCGAGTATGACAACACCGGTTACGGCGCCAGCCCGGCCAACCCGGACCGGCCGCAGCTCACCGACGCGCAGGCCACCGGCTTCACCGCGCAGACCTACCTGGCCGGCAGTGACGGCTGGGACCCGGTCGCGCCCGCCACCGGCGGCACGGTAGCCAGCCTGGCCCAGGAACAGTCGTCGCGCACCGGCGACACCCGGCGCGTCACCCAGCCCACACTGCCCCCCACCTGCCAGACGCTGACCGCGGCCCTACCCGCCCCCACCGATGAACTCTTCCCGGACGCGGACGAGTCCGCGCCGCCGGACACGGCGCGGATCCAGGCCGCGCTGAACGCCTGCGCCGGCACCGGCCAGGCCGTCGTGCTGGCCGCCAGCCCGCCTGCCAGCGGCTCCGGCAGCGGGCCGCCGGACACCGCGTTCCTGTCCGCCCCGCTCACCATCGGCAACGACGAGTACCTGGTCATCGGCGCGGGCGCGACGCTGTACGCGTCACGGAACGCGGCCGACTACCAGACCGCCGGCGACCCGGCCTGCGGCTCGATCGGCACCTCCAGCAGTGGCTGCAACGCGTTCATCACCGTCACCGGGGTGGACTCCGGCATCGAGGGCGGGGGCTTCGGGCCGCACCAGGGCAGCATCGACGGCCGTGGCGGGCAGGACATCCTGGGCACCAGCACGTCCTGGTGGCAGGTGGCCGCCACCGCCACCGCGGAGGGTCTCAAGCAGGTCAACCCGCGGCTGATCCAGGCCACCGACGCGAACAACCTGACCATCTACAACCTGACCCTGGAGAACTCGGCCAAGGAGCACCTGTACTACAAGAACGGCGGTGGCCTGGTCGTCTGGGGGCTGCGCATCGTGACGCCGGACACCACGTACAACACCGACGGCGTCGACTTCGACTCCTCGGCCTATGGCACCATTCGCGACTCGGTCATCCAGGACGGCGACGACTGCGTGGCCATGCAGACCAACAACGCCACCGACGCGCACATCACGGTGGCCGGCAACCAGTGCTACGGCACGCACGGCATCTCGATCGGCAGCGAGACGACGTATGGCCTGGAGTCGATCCTGGTCGAGGACAACTTCATCGACGGCCGGGACAGCAGTGGCACGGAGAGCACGATCCCGGCCGGCATCCGGATCAAGAGCTACGCCGGGGCCGGCGGCACCGTCACCGACGTGAAGTACGTGGACACCACGATGCGGTCGCTGCAGTACCCGATCGACATCAACCCGTTCTACGACCCGGCCACCGGCACCAGCGATCCGTACTTCGCCGGCGTCGAGATCGACGGGGCGACCGAGACCGGCTCGGTGGCCGGCGCCGAGTCGGTGCTGGACGGCTTCAGTCCCGCCCTCCCGCTCGGGCTGACGCTGCGCGACGTGCACTTCGACGTCACCGCGACCACCGCCCAGGACGCGAACATCACCGAGATCGACTCGGACCTGGCCATCTCCGGCCCGGGGGTGACGGTTACCCGGGCCGGCTAGCCGCGGGAGCCGCTGCCCGGCGGCTAGTGGGCCGGCTTCTCCTGGTGCCCGCCGAACTCGCTGCGCAGCGCGGACAGCAGCTTGTCGCTGAACTCGCCGAGCCCGCGTGACTCGAACCGCTCGAACAGCGCGGCGGTGATGACCGCGGCTGGCACGCCCTCCTCGATCGCCGCCATCACCGTCCAGCGGCCCTCGCCCGAGTCGGACACGCGCCCGGCGAAGTCGTCCAGCTGCGGGGAGCGGGCCAGCGCGTCGGCGGTCAGGTCGATCAGCCAGGAGCTGATCACCGAGCCGCGCCGCCACACCTCTGCGACCTCGCCCACGTCGATGGTGTACTGGTAGTACTGCGGGTCGCGCAGCGGGGTGGTCTCCGCGTCCGCCACCTGCATCCCGGCCTTGCCCACGTTGGCGTGCTTGATGATGGACAGGCCCTCGGCGATCGCGGCCATCATGCCGTACTCAATCCCGTTGTGCACCATCTTGACGAAGTGCCCGGCCCCGGCCGGCCCGCAGTGCAGGTACCCGTCCGGGGCGGTGCCGGTCCGGGTCCGGCCCGGCGTCGGCTCGGCCGTGCCCTGCCCCGGCGCGATCGACTTGAAGATCGGGTCGAGCCGCTCGACCGGGCCGTCCTCGCCGCCGATCATCAGGCAGAAACCGCGCTCCAGGCCGAACACGCCACCCGACGTGCCGACGTCGATGTAGTGCAGATCCTTGGGGATGAGCTGCTTGGCCCGGTCGATGTCGTCCCGGTAGTAGGTGTTGCCGCCGTCGATGATGGTGTCGCCCGGCTCCATCATGTCGGCCAGCTGGTTGACCACCTGCCCGGTGACCGAGGCGGGCAGCATGACCCAGGCCGCCCGCGGCTTCTCTAGCTTGGCGATGAACTCCTGCAGCGTGGTCGCGCCCGTGGCGCCCTCGCCGGCCAGCTGCTTGACGTGCAACTCGGTGTGGTCGTACGCGACGACCCGGTGGCCGTCCCGCATCAGCCGCCGGCTGAGGTTCGCGCCCATCCGGCCGAGCCCGACCATGCCGAGCTGCATGGGCCTGTCCGTAGTCATCGGGTTCTCCTAGCTTTTCAGGCTGCGGTAGCGGCGGATCAGGGCGTTGGTGGACGAATCGTGGCTGAGCTCAGGCTCGTCCGGGCTTTCCAGCTCGGGGAGGATCGCCGTGGCCAGCACCTTGCCTAGCTCTACCCCCCACTGATCGAAGGAATCGATGTCCCAGATGACTCCCTGGGTGAACACGCTGTGCTCGTACAGCGCGACCAGGATGCCGAGCAGGTGCGGGGTGAGCTTTTCGGCCAGCAGCACGTTGGTCGGCCGGTTACCGGGCATCACCCGGTGCGGCGCGACCTCCGGCGAGGTTCCCTCCGCGAGCACTTCCTCTTTTGTCTTGCCGAACGCCAGTGCCTGGGCCTGTGCGAACACGTTGGAGGACAGGATGTCGTGGTGGTTCCGCAGCGGGTTGACGGTCTTGCCGAAGCCGATCAGGTCCACCGGGATCAACTTCGTGCCCTGGTGGATGAGCTGGTAGAAGCTGTGCTGCCCGTTGGTGCCGGGCTCACCCCAGAACACCGCGCCGGTGTCGTAGTCCACCTCGGCGCCCTGCAGCGTGACGTGCTTGCCGTTCGACTCCATGGTGAGCTGCTGCAGGTAGGCGGGGAAGCGCTTGAGGTACTGCTCGTACGGCATCACGCCGTAGGTCTGCGCGCCGAAGAAATCCCCGTACCACACCGCGAGCAGGCCGAGCAGCATCGGCAGGTTGCGCTCCACCGGGGTGGTCTTGAAGTGCTCGTCCATCTCGTGGAAGCCGGCCAGCATCTCGGTGAAGTGCTCCGGCCCGATGGCCACCATGGTGGACAGCCCGATGGCCGAGTCCATCGAGTACCGGCCGCCGACCCAGTCCCAGAAGCCGAACATGTTCGCCGTGTCGATGCCGAACTCCGCCACCCGCTCGGCGTTGGTGGACACGGCGACGAAGTGCTTGGCGACCGCGTCCTCGCTGCCCAGCTCGCCGACCACCCAGTCCCGGGCCGAGTGCGCGTTGGTCAGCGTCTCCAGCGTGCCGAACGTCTTGGACGAGATGATGAACAGCGTCTCGTCGGCGGACAGATCGCGGGTGGCCTCGACGAAGTCGGTGGAGTCCACGTTGGACACGAAGCGGAACGTCAGATCGCGCCGGGAGTAGTAGCGCAGCGCCTCGTAGGCCATCACCGGCCCGAGGTCGGAGCCGCCGATGCCGACGTTGATCACATTCCTGATCGGCTTGCCGGTGTAGCCCTTCCATTCGCCGGACCGGATCGACTCCGCGAAGTCCGTCATCCGGTCCAGCACCTGGTGCACCTCGGCGACCACGTCCACGCCGTCCACCACCAGGGACGTGCCTTCCGGCATGCGCAGCGCGACGTGCAGCACCGAGCGGTGCTCGGACACGTTGATCTTGTCGCCGCGGAACATCGCGTCCCGGCGCTGCTCCACGCCGCACTCCTGGGCCAGCTGGACGAGCAGGGCCATGGTCTCGTCGGTGACCCGGTTCTTCGAGTAGTCCAGGTACAGGCCGGCCGCTTCGGCGGTGAGCCGCTCGCCGCGCCCGGGGTCGGCCGCGAACAGGTCGCGCAGGTGCTGCGGACCGATCTCGGCGTAATGCTGTTCCAGCGCCTTCCAGGCCGGGCGCTGGCGAAGGGGAGTGGTCGGCATCTGCTTATTCCTCCGGGCGGTCAGCGTGTGATCCGGTGCGGCTCAGACGGTCACAACGTAGCGCGCCCGCCCGGACGACTCGCCGGTCCCCCCGAGGCTGAGCCGGCGAGCCGCGCACCGGCCCGGTTAGCTGCCGCCCGACCCGGCCTTCACCACGCTGACCGTCAGGATCTGCACCGCCTTGGTGCACGCCTGCGCCTTGTACTTCAGGTACACCGGAGTGGTCTGGTTCGGCGGGTAGATCTGCAGGTAGTCCGCGTTGACCTGGTGACAGCGGGACGGCGGGAAGTTGGCCGCCTGGATGATCCGGAGCAGGGCGTTGGCCACCGCACCCGGGGCCAGCGTGACCAGGACCCGCGGCGAGCTGTGGTCCTCGGCCGCGGCCAGGCCGATCTCCTTCACCGGGCTGCCGCCGGCCAGCGAGACGCCGGGGAAGCCGTACAGCGTACACGTGGCGTTCGAGATGTTGCTGAAGTCGAGCACCTGGTAAATGCTGCCGGCCGCGCCCTGGGACAGGCCCGCCTTGACGGACAGCGACCGGGTCGGGCAGGCGGCTGGGGTCGTGGCCCCGGTTGGCGTGCCGGTGCTGGGGCTGGCCACGGTGCTGGCCGAGCTGGTGCTGGCGGGCGCGCTCGGTGTCACGGTGACCGTCTTGGTCGGGGCGGCGGCCGGGGTGCCGGAAGCGCAGCCGGCCACGAACCCGGCGAGGAGCAGCGCGAGGCAGGCCAGGGCCGGCCGCACGGCGCGTGGGGATGGGGTCATCGAGGTGTTCTTTCTGCCCAGCACGGCTCCGCGAGCCGTGGTGTCTCATAGGACGCCACTCGGCCGCGCCCGGTTGGCACGGAGTGCGGCAACCCGGCAGGTAACGTCGCAGTTGTGTGCCTGCTTATCGCGCTGTCCCGGACGGTCCCCGGCGTGCCGCTGCTCGTCGCGGCCAACCGGGACGAGCTGTACACCAGGCCCGCGGAAGCGATCACGGTGCTGCGCGGCGAGGCGCCGCGGATTCTCGGCGGCCGGGACGAGCTGGCCGGCGGGACCTGGCTCGCGGTCAACTCGGCGGGCGTGCTGGCCGGGCTGACCAACCAGCCGTCGGCCAGCCGGGACCCGGCCAAGCGGTCAAGGGGCGAGCTGCCGCTTCTGTTCGCGGCCTATCCGGACGCGGCCACCGCGGTGGCCGAGGTGTGCGGGCGGCTGGACCCGGCCGACTACAACCCATGCTGGCTGCTGGTCGGCGACCGGGACACGCTGTTCTCCATCGACCTGACCGGCGGCCCACGGCCGGTCGTGCAGGAGCTGCCGCCGGGCCGGTACGTGCTGGAAAACGCGCCGCTGCGCCGCGAGTCGGCCAAGCAGCAGCGGGTGGCCGCGCTGGTCGACGCGGCGCTGGCGGCCGAGGGGCGCGGGGCCGAGGCCGACGCGCTGGCCACCGTGCTCTGCGATCACGAACCCGCGGCTGGGACGCTGCCGCCACTGCCGAACGGGCTGCCCCGGCCCGCCGAGATATCCGCCGCCTGCGTGCACACCGGGCCGTATGGCACCCGCTCGGCGATGGTCGTCAGCGTGCCAGCCGACGGCCTGCCCCAGGTGCGGGTGGCCGCGGGGCCGCCGTGCCGGGCGCCGCTGCTGGACCAGGCCAGCCTGTGGACCAGGGCGGCGCCGGCCACCGCGGCCGTGCCGGGCGGTTCGCGGTGATTGCTAGTATCCGGGGATCCGTATCCGGATGAAGGGGTGGCCATGGGCGACTGGCTTCTCTCGGGCGCGCTCATCGTCGTCATCGTGGTGACGCTCGTCCTGCTGAAGGTGGCAGAGCGCCGTCGCGAGCGCGGGTCAGGTGACTGAACACCGGCCGCGTGCCGCGCAGCCAGCTGACTACGACGCTATCGCCGCGGCCATCGATGAATGGTGGGGCCGCCCAGTGCTGGCCGCGCTGCCCCGGCTGTTTCTGGATCTCTTCCACCACACCAGCCTGGTCGTGGACGGGCCAGCCGGGCCGGTGGGCTTCCTGGTTGGCATCCTGTCCCCGGCCGACCGGCAGCGGGCCTACATCCACTTCGTCGGGGTAGCCCCGGCGCAGCGCCGCCAGCGGCTGGCGGGCCTGCTCTACGCCGAGTTCTTCGCACTGGCCCGGGCCGACGGCCGGACCTCGGTCAGCGCGGTCACCGCGCCGGGCAACGCCACCTCGATCCGGTTCCACCAGGCGATGGGCTTCACGGCCAGTGACCCGGTCCCGGATTACAACGGCCCGGGCCGCGACCTGGTCGTCTTCCAGCGCGACCTGTAGCCTCCAGCGCACCCGGTCGCCCACCCAGCGCGCCCGGTAGCTCCGCACCCCACCAGTAACCCCAGCCCCAGCGTTCCCGATAACCGGGGTGAGACTGCCGCGCCAAGCCCACTTTTCACGCAAGACGTTCGCAAGAGTGGGTGATTTGCCCGCTATGTCCGTACCGGATCCGTGAAAAGTGGCTGACCGCCGCCGGATCAGGTAATCGGCGGTCATAACGCCCGAATGACCGGACCGGGCCTATCTCAGCCAATGCCGGGATATGCCACCGCAGCGAAGTCAAGCTGGCCAAATCTTTGGTAACTACTATGTGTAATTAATATATCACACTGGGTAGTGCAATTCCTGTCGCGCACATTCGCGACCTTGCCGGACGGGGGGAGCCGGACAAGGCGGGTCACGGCAAGGGGGACTGCCATGCCGGAACCAGTACGCTCCGGCCAGCGCTACATGCCTGGCCTCGACGGCCTGCGCGCGCTGGCGGTGCTGGCTGTCATCGCCTATCACGAGCAGTTCGGCTGGGCGCCTGGCGGCATGCTGGGCGTCGGCGTGTTCTTCACGCTGAGCGGCTACCTGATCACCGACCTGCTGCTCGGGCAGTGGGTCGAGCACGGCCGGCTGAACCTGGGTGACTTCTGGCTGCGCCGGGGCCGCCGGCTGCTGCCTGCGCTGTTCGTCATGCTGGCCGTGGTGACCGCCTGGGCCACCGTGGCCAGCCCCAGCCGGCTGGCATCGCTGCGTGGCGCGGTGGCCGCGGCGGCGACCTATTCGAGTAACTGGTACTACATCGCCACGCACAGCTCGTACTTTGCCCGGTTCGCCCCGCCCGGGCCGCTGGACCATTTGTGGTCGCTCGCCGTCGAGGAGCAGTTCTACCTGGTCTGGCCGTGGCTGCTGCTGGCCGGCGTGTGCTGCCTGCGCAGCCGCCGGGCCAGCGCGGTGCGCTGGCTGGCGCTGCCCACGCTGGCGCTGGCCGCCGGGTCGGCCGTGCTGATGCTGATGCTCTACCACCCCGGCTATGACCCGACCCGGGTCTACGAGGGGTCGGACACCCGGGCCTGCGGCCTGCTGGTCGGGGCCGCGCTGGCCATGGTGTGGCCGAGCCGCCAGGCGGCCGGTGCGGGCCGGTGGACGCGGCGGGTGCTGGATGGCGCCGGGGTCGCCGGGCTGGCCGTCATCGGGCTAATGATCTGGCGGGTCGGCCAGTACTCGTCCTTCACCTACCAGGGCGGGCTGGTGGTGCTGTCGGTGGCCACCGCCGGGGTGCTGGCCGCGGCGGCCTGCCCGGGCAGCCTGGTCGGCGCGGCCCTGGGCTGGCGACCGCTGCGCTGGATCGGCGTCCGGTCCACGGCATCTACCTGTGGCACTTCCCGGTCATCGTGCTGACCACTCCGGCCAACGCCACCGAAGACCTGCCCGGGGCGGCCGTCCAGATAGCGGCCAGCATCGGGCTGGCCGCGCTGTCCTGGCGGTTCGTCGAGGAGCCGATCCGGCACGGGGCGCTGGGCCGGGTCTGGAAGCGGCTGCGGACCCGGGAGGCGTGGCGCGCCCAGCCCGCCACGCTGGGCAGCTGGGCGGCGGCGACCGGATGCGTCGCGGTCGTCGCGCTGGCCGGCGCCGGGCTGAGCGGCGCGGTGCCGGTGCCACGCAGCAGCGGGCCGACCGGGACGCTGGCCGCCGGGAGCCTGCTGCCGCCTCCGCCACCCAAGTCGGGAGGCGGCAGCAGCGGCGGCGGCATGGGCAGCAGCGGGGCGGACACCCGTGGCGGCGCCAAGCACGGCACCGGGAGCTACCCGGCCGGAGCAGGCACCGCTACGCCAGCCGGGCCGCTGCGGACCTCGTGCCACGCGGTCGAGCACATCGGCGACTCCACGTCGGAAGGCATGATCTCGCCGGACTACCTGCCGAACCCGGCCCAGCGGCTGGCCGCGCAGTACCACGACGTGGGCGTACGCACGGTGCGGACCGACATCTCCGGCGCGCGCTCGGTGGTCGAGGTGCTGCCGGGGCAGATCAACGGCTACGACGCCGCGCAGGCCGCCTACGCCACCGGGTTCCGCGGCCGCTGGGTCATCGCGCTCGGCACCAACGACACCGCGGATGTCGCGGTCGGCTCCAACGTCGGCCTGATGACCCGGATCGAGCGGATGATGCGGGCCGCGCACGGTGAGCCGGTGATGTGGGTCAACCTGAGGTCGCTGCTGGCCACCGGTCCCTACTCGGAAGCCAATATGGTGACCTGGGACAACACCCTGCTGCGGGCGTGCGCCCGGTACCCGAACATGCGGGTGTTCAACTGGGCCGCCTACGCCAGGACCAAGTGGTACATCTCCGACGGGGTGCACTTCACCTCGGCCGGGTACGCGGTCCGCAGCCGAATGATCGCGCAGGCGCTGGCCCGGGCGTTCCCCAAGACCGGGACCAGCACCGGCTGCCTGGTCAGCTAACCCCCGCACAAGCCCGCCCGCGGGCCGGTGCAGTTGACTGCGCCGTCCCGCGGGCGGTTCCATGCCCGTCAGACCCTGGCGGTGTCCTTGCGGAACCGCCAGAGCGCGCCGCCCGCGAAAAGGGCCAGCCAGACGATGGCGTTGACGGCCCAGGTCCACTGCACGCCCTCGCCCAGCAGCGGCGCGTGCACCAGGTAGTTCAGCCCGTAGAGCGGGGTGAACTTGGCCAGCGTCTGCAGCACGTGCGGGAACTGGCTGAGCGGGATGAACAGGCCGCCGCCGAAGGAGAACAGCAGGAGCGCGAAGCCGAGGAACTGCATCACGTTCTCGGTCGGCAGCAGGTAGCCCATGAACAGGCCGAACGCGGCGAACACCAGCGACCCGATCCAGACACACAGCGCGCTGACCACCCACAGGTAGGCCGGCATGCTGGGCTTGCCGGTGCCCAACCCGACCGCGAACACGACGATCACCGAGGCCAGCCCGAGGACCATGGCGGTGAGGATCTTGATCGCGATGTAGGCGGCGGGCGACAGCGGGGTGATCCGGAGCTGGCGGCTCCAGCCCAGGGCCCGCTCGATAGAGACCATGGCCCCACCGCTGGTGGTGGCGAGCACCGCACCGTACAGGGCCATGCTGATCAGGATGAACGCGGACACGTTGCCGTGCCCGGCCGACTGGTTGGCGTACGCCTTGTTGAGCCCGAACAGCAGGAACAGGAAGGCCGGGGTGATTATCGCGAAGATGACCGTGCGCCGGTTCCGCAGCAGCCGGCGGATCTCCAGCTTGAGCACGGTCATGTTGAAGCCGCCGAGCCCGGGGGCGGTCCGCGCGCTCACGTCGGGCACGGGCACCGGAACTGACTGGGTGGTCATCGCCGTCCTCCTGCCGAGTTGCTGTTCTCGTCGGCGTCGTCGCTGGTCAGGGCCAGGAAGGCGTCTTCCAGGGCCCGGGTGGTGATCTCCAGGTCGCGGGCCTGGGTCTGGGTCAGCAGATACCTGGCCACCGAGTCGCTGTCGCTGGCGTGCACCAGCACGGTCTCGCCGCGCACCTCGACGCTGTCCGCGCCGGGCACCGCGAGCAGCGCGGCCTGGTCCGGGTTGGCCAGTGTGGCCCGGACCGTCCGGCCCGCCGCCATCGCCTTGACCTCGGACGAGGTGCCGTCGGCGACGACCCGGCCGTGCCGGAGCAGGATGATTCGGTCGGCGTAGGCGTCCGCTTCCTCCAGGTAGTGCGTGGCGAACAGCACGGTGCGGCCCCGGTTGGCGTCCTGCCGGATCGCCGACCAGAAGCTGCGCCGGCCCTCCACGTCCATCCCGGTGGTCGGCTCATCCAGGATGAGCAGTTCCGGGTCGGGCAGCAGGGCCATGGCGAAGCGCAGCCGCTGCTGCTCGCCACCGGAGCACTTGCCCACCAGGCGGTCCGCGATGGACGTGATCCCGGCGCGCTGCAGCACCTCGGCCAGCGGCCTGGTGTTGGTGAACAGGCTCGCGGTGTACTGCACGGTTTCGGCGACGGTGAAGTCCTTGAGCAGGCCACCGGTCTGCAAGACCGCGGAGACCAGACCGCGGGAGATGGCCTGCCTGGGGTGCAGGCCATAGACCGCTACCGTGCCGGCGTTGGGCTGGGACAGGCCCAGGATGATGTCGATGGTCGAGGTCTTCCCGGCCCCGTTGGGGCCCAGGAAGGCGACGATTTCCCCCGACGCGATGTCCAGGTCGATGCCGCGCACCGCCTGGACGGAACCAAAGTTCTTGCGCACTCCACGCAGGGCGATGGCGGGCGACTCGGCTGTCCCGGCCGTCCCGCGCCCCCGTTCGTCCGACATGTTGGTGACTGTCATGCCGCCTATCGTGGCAGCGGCGTACGGTCGTCCCAAGCGTTGGCTGTCACGAGGGGGCCATGACAACTGTCATGGCCGCGGGGGAGAGGATCCGGAGCGATGGCGTTCAGTGGGTGGCCGGAGGAAGCGCTGGATTTCTACGACGGGCTGTCTGCTGATAACAGCAAGACATACTGGACCGCGAACCGGGGGGTGTACGACGAGCTGGTGCTCGGGCCAATGGCTGAGCTGGTCGACGAGCTGGGGGCGGAGTTCGGCGACACGAAGATCTTCCGGCCATACCGGGACGTGCGGTTCAGCCCGGACAAGACGCCGTACAAGACGCACATCGGCGCGATGGTCGGCAGCGGGTACGTACAGCTGTCCGCGCACGGCCTGGCCGCCGGTGACGGGATGTACGTGATGGCCCCGGACCAGCTGGACCGGTACCGGCGGGCGGTGGCCAGCGACCGGACCGGCCCGGAACTCGAGCAGGTCATCGCGACGGTGGAGAAGGCCGGCATCGGCGTGTCCGGCCGCGACACGCTGAAGTCGGCGCCGCGCGGCTATCCGGCGGATCACCCGCGGATCGGGCTGCTCCGGCACAAGGGGCTGGTCGCCTGGCAGGAGTGGCCGGCCGGCGCCTGGCTGGGGACTGCCGAGGCGAAGGACCGGGTGGTCACCTTCCTGCGCACCACCCAGCCGCTGAGCGACTGGCTGGCCGACCAGGTAGGCCCGTCGCGAGTACCGGAACGGAGCAGGTAGCGACAGCCCGGCCGGATTCGCGGAATGAACGCCGGGCCGGCCGGAGTTGACGGTACCGAGCCGGTGCGGCCGGCCAGGGCCTGCGCGCTGCTGCGCAGTTGCCCGCGGGCCGCGTGACGGCCCGGGAACCCGGGCAGCCGGCGGGCGCGACGTCGCGGCCAGCACGATGACCGACCGATACCGCCAATTTCCCATGCTTGAGAGGACCCTCGTGGCTGAGCACCTGCCCGCGCGTGACGCGCGGCGGATCGCCCTGATCGCGCACGACAACAAGAAGCAGGACATGCTGGAGTGGGCCAGGTACAACCTGCCGCTGCTGACCCGGCACGAGCTGTTCGCCACCGCCACCACCGGCCGGCTGCTGCAGGAGCAGCTGGACCTGCCGGTCACTTGCTTCCGCAGCGGGCCGTTCGGCGGTGACCAGCAGATCGGCGCCCGCATCGCCGATGGCGAGATCGATCTGCTGGTGTTCCTGTGGGACCCGCTGGAGCCGCAGCCGCACGACCCCGACGTCAAGGCGCTGCTGCGGGTGGCGGTGGTGTGCAACATCCCGGTGGCCTGCAACCGGGCGACCGCAGACTTCATGGTGTCATCGCCGCTGATGAGCCGGAGCCACCAGCCGTGGGATCCCGATCCCGGTCGCAGCTGGCCCGCCCAGGAGCTACGGGCGGTGCCGCGGGCGGGCTAGCTGGGCCACCTGCCGGGCAGTTTGGGCTAGGACCCGGTCACCCCGTCGATCCGCTCCCGGAGCAGGTCGGCGTGCCCGTTGTGCCGGGCGTACTCCTCGATCATGTGCAGGTAGACCCAGCGCAGGTCGATGGTCGTGCCGTAGCGCGAATCGACGAACGTGTCGTCCAGCGGGCGGCCGGCCATGGCCGCCCGGGCCAGCTCGCATTCCTGCCGGTAGGCGGCCAGGTCGGCCTCGGCCCCGGATGGCTCGGCGAAGTCGAAATCGGCGTCCGGGAACCCATCGGTTTCGTACCGGAGGCTGAGGCCGGGCTCGCCCGCGGGCCGGATGCGGAACCAGGCACGTTCCACGTCGGTCATGTGCCGGACCAGGCCGAGCAGGGAGAGCGAGGAAGGTGGCACGGACCGCTCGGCGAGTTGCTCGCCGGTCAGGCCCTGGCATTTGGCCAGCAGCGTGCCGCGGTGGTAGTCAAGCCAGCCCTCCAGGGCGGCGCGCTCGCCCGCCACCGTCGGCGGGTCGGTCCGGGTCTGGTCAGGCGCGGTCCAGGTCACCCGACCAAGCTTGTGGCCGCGGCGGGCCAGGCGCAACAGGTTTGCCGCCAGGCGCCCCGGCTACGCTGCGGGGGTGGCGGAAGCGCAGGAGTGGGATGTCCTGATCGTCGGCGCCGGGCCGGCCGGGCTGGCCGCGGCGCAGGCGGCGGCCGCCCGCGGCGCCCGGACCCTGGTCGTCGAGCGGGCCGCGCACCCGCGCTACAAGACCTGTGGTGGCGGGCTGATCGGGTTCTCGCAGGCCGTGGCCGGGCGGCTGATCGAGGTGCCGGCCCGGGACACCATCCACGCGGTCACCGTCACGCTGCGCGGGAAACGCGAGTTCACCCGGCGGGACGGCGACCCGCTGCTGGCCATGGTGGTGCGCGAGGAATTCGACGACGCGCTGCGCAAGGCCGCGACTGGCACTGGCGTTCAGCTAAAAGAGCGCTCGCCGGTACGGGCGGTCGGTGAAACGGACGGGCTGGCCTGGGCGCGGCTGGCCGACGGGACCATGCTGCGGGCCCGGGTTCTGGTCGGCGCGGACGGGTCGGCGGGGGTCAGCGCGCGGTACGCCGGGGTGCGGTTCCGCCAGGTGGATCTGGGGCTGGAGCTGGAGATCCCGGTGCCGGCGCCGGTCGCGGCGCGGTGGCGCGGGCGGCTGCTGCTCGACTGGGGGCCGCTGCCCGGCTCGTATGGCTGGGTGTTCCCCAAGGGGGACCGGCTCACCGTGGGCGTGATCGCGGCCCGCGGCCAGGGCGAGCGGACCCGGCAGTACCTGCGGGACTTCACCGCCCGGCTCGGGCTGAGCGGCTATCCGGCGGAGCGGGATTCCGGGCACCTGACGCACTGCCGGGCCGATGACTCGCCGCTGCGCCGGGGCCAGGTGCTGGTCGCCGGGGACGCGGCCGGGCTGCTCGAACCGTGGACCCGGGAAGGGATCAGCTTCGCGCTCCGCTCCGGGACCATGGCCGGGGCGGCGGCCGCAGACGCGGCCGCCGCCCCGGATCAGGACCACCTGGATCAGGCCCTGGACGGCTACCACGCGGCGGCCGGCCGGGAGCTGATCCCGGAGATGGCCGCCGGGCGGCGGCTGCTGGTCGCCTTCACCCGGCATCCCGGTGCGTTCCACACTGGCCTGGCATCGGGGAAGGGCTGGCATGCCTTTGCCCGGTTCTGCCGCAGTGAGCTGACCTTCCAGGCCCTGGTCAGCCGGCCGCCGGTCAATGCCGCCCTGTCCCTGATGTCCCGGTTCTGAACTGTCCCGCTAGTACCAGCTGTCGTGCATTTCGTGCAGCCAGGCGCGGTACGGCGTGACATAGGCGTCCCGGATGTAGCGCATGCCCCAGAGGATCTGGGTGCGGGCGTTCGTCCGGTAGTCCGGCCCGGCGCTGGCCATCTTGCTGGCCGGCAGCGCCTGCGGGATCCCGTACGCACCTGAGTACGGGTTGCAGGCGAACCGGTTCCAGCCGCTCTCCCGGTTCCACAGCAGCTCCAGGTAGCGGAACTGCCGGTGGGCCCAGTGGAACGTGGCCAGCAGCGACCAGGCGATCCGCTGCGGCCGGCGCGGCAGCCGGTGGATCCGGTGCCGCTTGGCGTGATGCCGACGGTGGTGCTGCCGGTGCCTGTGCCGCCGGGACGGGTGGTGCCGGTGCCCGTGGCGCCGGTGCGGCCTGGGCCGCTTGGCTGGCTGACGGGTCGGCGTGGCCATTGCCGTGGGCGTGATCGGCGTGGCTACCGGTGTGGCCGGCTGGCTGGCCGGCCTGGCCGGTGTGCCGTAGGCGACCAGCGCGACTGCCCGGGCCGGGTCGCCGGGCTGATGGGCGGCGCCACTGGCCGGCGCGCCCGCGAAACTCGCCCACGCGATCGCCCCGCCAGCCAGCAGCAGGGTGATCTTGGCAGAAATGTGCGTGAAAGTTCTCTTCGGTAGCAAAGGGAGCCTTCGGTCGGGCGCACCCCGGTGCGCTCGGCTTTCGCCCTGGGCACGTGTCAGCCAGCCCGGGAAAGTGGGATGGACGTCAGTGGCGGCGGATGTGACGCAGGGTCAGGGCGTCGGTGTCACCGGCGGTGACCATCACGCACGCGGGGCGCTTGACCTCGCACCGGCCTAGCTAATGCCGGCCGGGTGGAGCAACGAATCAGGCTGGCGCGGCCAGCCCGGTGGTGAATATCGCGGTCACCCCCCAGTGCGCTTATTCACAGCCTGGGCGAAGCGCCGGTATGAATAGCCTTGTGCCCGGCGGTCTTCCCCCGAAAGGCATTCCGATTGTTATCAGTAGCCATTTCTACGTGTGGTAAACGTGGGCCGCTTACTTACGTCACGGTAGCCATAGGAGTCTGGCCTAGAAATACGATGATTAATGGACGCTTCTAGAGCGAAACGGACCGTCCGGCCGGATCAGGGCAGAGTTGGTGTAGCCGGGCGGCGGCCCGCTGTGCTGAGGCGGGGCACGTGGTTAGGTAGTACCGTGCCTGAGGCTGCTCCCGTGACCACGCCCCGCCCGACCGCGGCCGACCTGGCCGCGGCCCGGGACCGGACCATTCCCGACATCATCGCGCCGGGCCTGCGGGTGCTGTTTGCCGGGATAAATCCCGGCCTGTACTCCGCCGCCACCGGCTACCACTTCGCCCGGCCGGGCAACCGGTTCTGGCCCGCGCTGCACCAGTCCGGGTTCACCCCGCGCCAGTTGCGGCCCAGCGAGCAGGACCAGTTGCTGGGCCTGGGCCTAGGCATCACCAACGTGGCGGCCCGGGCCACCGCCCGGGCCGCCGAGCTGAGCAGCGCCGAACTGCGGGCTGGTGCGGCCGTGCTGGCGGCCAAGGCCGCCGAGTTCGCCCCGCGGTGGCTGGCGGTGCTCGGGGTCACCGCGTACCGGACCGCGTTCGGCCGGGTGGACGCGGTGGTCGGGCCGCAGCCGGACAGCATTGGGGCGACCAGGGTGTGGGTGCTGCCCAACCCGAGCGGGCTCAACGCACACTGGAGCCCGGCCCAGCTCGCTGACGCCTTTGCCCAGCTGAGAGACGCTGCGGCCGGGTAGCCGCCAGGTCGTTACGAGCTAAGGGCTAGCCATGCGGAGCTGGATTGATCACGCCGGCGAGGTTGTCCGGGATCCCGCCCATCGCTGATAACGCAACTCGTGGCGGCGGCCCAGCCGTTCTGGCTGGATATCGAGGACCCGACCGATGAGATCATTGACAGCTGACCACCAGCCTGGGTCTGCACCCACTGGCGGTCGAGAACGCCAGGCAGTTTGGCCAGCGAGCCAAGCTGCAGGTCTACCGGAACGGGTCCTGCTCGTCGGCTTCGGCCTCGACGCACAGCTGCACGAGCCGGTCGAAGTGCACCGCTACTGCGCAATCGGGTACCTGATCACGCTGCGTCGTGCGCCGAGCCCGGCCCTTGCTGCCGTGCGCCAGGCCGGTTCGGTCCATCCGCTGGCGGCCAGGGCATCGGCCCGGGATTCGGTCACGACGATCACTCCGATCTCACCTGACGGGTTTCCGCTCACCGGTACCGACGACGGCGGCCGGCCGGACTCACCGGCACTCAGGGGGCGGCGCGCGCGCTCCAGGTAAAGCTGCCTGTCTCCGGGAGGTCCCGGGCTACCGCGGCGGCGACCTGGCGGCCGAGCGCGTCGGCCTCCCGGGCCGGCAGGTCCGGATCGACCCAGCCTTCGACCTCCACCCGCAGGGTCCGCCCGGTCCACCGCGCCCTGGCGTGGGCATGCACGACGCCGGCCACCGACCCGGCAGCGGTCTCGGCGCCGCGGATGACCTCCGGGTCGACGCCGTCGGCCAGCCGGTGCGTGACATCCGTGGTGACCTCGTAGCCGACATGGCAGATGAACGCGGTGACCGCGAGCCCGGCCACCGGGTCGCCCCACGGCAGGCCAGCCGCGACCGCGATAAGCCCGGCCAGCGCCCCGGCTGAGGACAGCGCGTCCAGCCACGAGTGCCGGGCATCGGCGATCAGCGTGGCCGAGCCGATCCGCTTGCCCACGACCAGCTTGTAACGGGCCACGACCTGGTTGCCGACGATGCCGATGACCGCCCCGGCAATCCCCGCGCCGACATGCGCGGTGTGACCGTGCTCGACCAGCTTGCGGATGCTCTCATAGCCGGCGAACGCGGCGCTGGCCCAGATCACCGCGGCTATGCCGACACCGGCCAGATCCTCGGCTCGCTCCAGCCCGTACGGGTAGCCCTCGGTGGCCGGCCGGCGCGACAGCCGGAAGCCGAGGAAGACCACGGCGCTGGTGGAAACGTCGGACAGATTGTGGATCGCGTCGCCCAGCAGCCCGACCGAGCCGGTCAGGAGGGCCAGCACCAGTTCGATGACGCCGGTGGCGGCCAGCCCGGCCGCGCTGACCGCCACTGCCCGGTTGGCCGCCCGGCGGTCGGCCGCATCGTCGCGCACAGCGGGCAGCGGGAACGCGGCGGCGGGGTCACGGACACCCGAAGTCTTGTGCATCAAGCGGACCCTTCTGACGTGCCGGTGCTGGGCGGCGCCGGCCGCGACACTACCTGAGTGGGCGGCGCCAGATCACTTCCCACTGCGACCACTGGCCCCGGCTGGGTGGGTGACGCGCCGTGCTGTGCCGGCGGAGCGGGAGGATTTCGGTGAAGGAGCCGGGGACCAGGCTGGTTAGTTCGGCGGCCGAGAAGAAGTGGATGTCCAGGCCGGTCTTGGGGCCGGCCCGGTAGCGGACCGAGTAGCCCCCGTAGCCGTCTTCCTCGAACCGGTCGTGGTCGTATTCGACGTCGGTCCCGGCCGCGTTGACCCGGACGCACAGCAGCCCGCCCGGCCCGACCCGGGCGGCGGCCGCGGTGAGGTGCCTGGCGGCCTGTGCGCGGCGGCCGTGCTGGAACACCTGGATGCCGATGACCAGGTCGAACCGGGCATCGTGGGGCAGCGCGGACAGGTCGCCCACGATCAGCTGGCCGGCCCGGTCCGGCCGCCGCGCCCGGAGCTGGGTGATCGCTTCCCGGGAGATGTCCAGGCCGGTCAGGTCCAGCCCGGCGGCGAGCAGCGGGACCAGGTTCCGGCCGTTGCCGCAGCCGATGTAGAGCCCGGCGGACAGCCGGTGCGCGGCCGCCGCGGCGGTGATGCCGGCCACGAACCGGTCCGGCGGCGCCCCGGCGTACCGGCCCGCCACGTACTCGGCATCCCAGGAAGCGGCGACCCCAGACTGGGGTCGGGGCTCGGTCACCGGGTCAGCGTATGAGGTGTCTCTGGGGCGCTTTGGAGGCCCCCTTCGGCGCGGGTCGTTAGCGGCGCGTTAAGGCTCCCCGCAGGCACGTTAAGGGCCTGTGAAGATCGGCTGCGCGGGGCTGGTTACGGGTGAAGTTGTAAGGGATGAACAGAAGCTGGGCCCGGCGGGGGCTGGCCGCGCACATCGCGTTGCCGGTCGGCTACGCCGCGCTGCTCGTGGTCGGCGCGATCGCGGCCGGCCTGGACGGCCGGCTGCCCGCCACCGGGGTGCTCATCCTGGCCGGGCTGGTCGTGTTTACCGGCGCGGCGGTGGCCGAGCCACTGGCCGCCGTGACGTTCGGCCTGATCGGCTGGCTGACCGTGACCGGGTTCTCCCGGCCGCCCTACGCACAGCTCCGGATGACCGGGCCGGTGGCGGCCCGGGCCGCGCTGGTCATGGCCGGATGCGTGCTGGTCGGCGTGGGCACCGGCCTGGTGGTGCGCGAAGTCGTGCCGTGGTTCAGACTGGGCAGTATGAACGCGCGCGGTGACCGGCCGGGCAGGATGAGCCTGGCCGGCCTGGGCGGCAGGCGGCAGGTGGCCGGGGTGCTGCTGGCGGTGGCCGGGCTGCCGCTGCTCACCGTCATCCTGGTGGCCGCGCGCCCGCATCCGGACCTGACCGATGACCTGCTGATATTTCTGGTGGCCGTGGTGGCCATCGCGGTCGTCGGCGGCTTCTGGCCCGCGCTGCTCGCCGCGCTGGCCGCCAGCTTGCTGCTGAACTGGTTCTTCACCAAGCCGTTCCACACCCTGACCATCGCCGAGCCGCGCAACCTGCTGGCCCTGCTGCTGTTCGTCACGGTGGCGGTGACGGTGAGCAGCGTGGTGCACCTGGCCGCGCGGCGCCAGGTGCAGGCCGCGCGCAGCGCGGACGAGGCCGCGTCGCTGCTGGAACTGGCGCAGACCGTGCTTGGCGGGGCGGACACCCCGACCGCGGTGCTGGACCACCTGACCAGCACCTGGGGTGGCCGGGCCGAACTGGCCGAGCAGGTCCGCGACCAGTGGGTGAGCGTCGCAGTGAGCGGGACCGCCCCAGACGACGCGGCCAGTATGCGCGTCCCGGTGAGCGATGGCGTGGCGCTGATCGTGTCCGGCCAGCCCCGGCCGTTGCCGGGCCGCCTGCTGGACGGGTTCGCCGCCCAGGCGGGCGCGGCGCTGGACCGGGACCGGCTGCGTACCCAGGCGGCCCAGGCCGAGGCGCTGGCCGAAGGCAACCGGATGCGCACCGCGCTGCTCGCCGCGGTCAGCCACGACCTGCGCACCCCGCTGGCCTCGATCAAGGCCAGCGTGAGCACGCTGCGGCAGACCGACGTGGCGTGGACCGAGGCGGACGAGGAAGCGCTGCTGGCCACCATCGAGGACGGCGCCGACCGGCTGGACGCGCTGATCGGCAACCTGCTGGACATGAGCCGGCTGACCACCGGCTCGCTGCAGCCGTTCCTGCGGCCCACCTCGGTCGAGGAAGTGGCGCCGGCCGCGCTGCTGGGGCTGGCCCCGGCCAGCAGCGTACGGATGGCCGTGCCGGATGACCTGCCCCTGGTGCGCACCGATCCGGTGCTGCTGGAGCGGGTACTGGCCAATCTGTTCGCCAACGCGCTGGCCCACTCACCGGACGGGCGGCCGCCCGCGCTGAACGCTTACCCGGCCGGGGACGCCGTGCTGCTCGAAGTGGCTGATCACGGTCCCGGCGTCGCGGACGAGTTCAAGGCGCGCATGTTCGAGCCGTTCGAGCGGCTGGGCGAGCGGGCCTCGGGCACCGGCGTCGGGCTCGGCCTGGCCGTGGCCAAGGGTTTCCTGGCCGCGATGGGCGGCTCCGTCGTGGCCACCGACACCCCCGGCGGTGGGCTGACCGTCCAGGTCCTGCTGCCCGTCGCGGCCACCCCGGCCGCGTCGTCCGCCGCCGTCGAGCAGTGACCGTCGCGCCGTGACCAAGGTGCTGGTGATCGACGACGAGGAGCCGATCCTGCGCGCGCTGCGGATCAACCTGACCGCGCGGCAGTACGAGGTCAGCACGGCCATCGACGGCGCCTCCGGGCTGGCCGCGATGGCCCGGGACCGGCCCGACGTGCTCATCCTCGACCTGGGCCTGCCGGACATGGACGGCACCGAGGTGATCAGGGGAGTGCGCGGCTGGACCACGACGCCGATCATCGTGCTGTCCGCGTGGGGCCAGGAGAGCCAGAAGGTGGCCGCGCTCGACGCGGGCGCCGACGACTACGTGACCAAGCCGTTCGGCATGAACGAACTGCTGGCCCGGCTGCGTGCGGCGGTCCGCCGGGGCGCGCCCGCGCCGGACGAGCCGGTGCTGGTCACCCCGGACTTCACCGTGGACCTGGCGGCTAAGCGGGTGACCCGGGGCGATGCCGATGTGCGGCTGACCCCGACCGAATGGTCACTGCTGGAGATCTTGGTGCGTAACGCCAGCCGCCTGGTCACCCAGCGTCAGCTGCTGCGCGAGGTGTGGGGGCCGCAGTACGAGACCGAGGGCAACTACCTGCGGGTGTACCTGGCCCACCTGCGGCGCAAACTGGAGCCGGACCCATCCCGGCCGCGCTACCTGCACACCGAGCCGGGCATGGGCTACCGGTTCGAGCCGGGTGGGGTGCCCAGCCCGGGCGGCCGGGCGGCCAGGCCGCCCGATCAGTCCGGGCCGGCCCGCAGCTCGTAGCTGCGGGTTGTAGATGGTCCGCTCGTCCTTGATCCGGGCCAGCCGGCCGTGCACCTCGATCCGGCGGCCGGGCCGGATGCCCGGGATGTCCCGGCGGCCCAGCCAGACCAGGGTGACGCTGCCGGTGCCGTCCCACAGGTCGGCCTCCATGGTCAGGCTGGTGCCGCGCGGCCGCAGGGTGACCGTGCGCAGCGTGCCCGCCACGTCGACGTACTCGTGGGCGTCGGTGTCCGCGATCGGGGTGGCGCCGCTCGTCCCGGCACTCGGCCTGCAGGTCGAGCGCGTGCAGCGTGTCGGTGTCGGCGGTCAGCCGCTGCAGCGGCGGCATCCGCGTCCGCGGCCGGCCCGTTCGGCCCGGCCGCCTTGGCCTGCCCGGGCGGCGGTCCCGCCGGATGCTGCCGGGTGGCCGAGCGCAGCTGGTAGGGCACGCTGGCCACGATCACGCCGGGCTGCAGCAGCAGCCGGGTCTTGAGCCGCAGCGCGCTCTGGTTGTGCAGCAGCTGCTCCCACCAGTGCCCGACCACGTACTCCGGGATGTACACGGTGACGATGTCCCGCGGGCTCTCCAGGCGCAGCCGCTTCACGTAGCCCACGACGGGCCGGGTGATCTCCCGGTACGGCGAGGCGATCACGGTGAGCGGGACCGGGATGCTGGCCCGCTCCCAGTCCTCCTTGAGCCGCAGCGTCTCCGCCTCGTCCACGTCCACCGTCACCGCCTCCAGCTGGCTGGGGTGGGTGGCCTTGGCGTAGGCCAGCGCGCGCAGCGTGGGCAGGTGCAGCTTGGACACCAGCACGATGGACAGGTTCCGGGCGGGCAGCGTGAGCCGGTAGTCGTCCGGCGGGGTGAGCTCCTCGCCGGACGTGCTCGTAGTGCTGGTGGATGCCGCGCATGGTCAGCCAGATGACCGGCATCGCCACCACGACGATCCACGCCCCGCTGGCGAACTTGCTGATCAGCACGATGACCAGGACCACCCCGGTGAAGCAGGCGCCGATCGTGTTGATCGTCCGGGACCGGTATCATCCGCCGCCGGACGGCCTTGGCTCGGTGGTGGTCGCGGCAGCAGCCGGTTCCAGTGCCGGATCATCCCGGTCTGGCTGCACACGAACGAGACGAACACGCCGATGATGTAGAGCTGGATCAGCCTGGTGGGTGACGCCTGGAAGACGACGATGAGCAGGATGGCGAAGCCGGACAACAGCAAAATCCCATTGCTGAACGCCAGCCGGTCCCGCGGGTGTGCAACTGGCGCGGCAGGTAGCCGTCCCGGGACAGGATCGAGGCGAGTACCGGGAAGCCGTTGAACGCCGTGTTCGCGGCCAGCACCAGGATCAGCGCGGTGACGAACTGGAGCACGTAGAACAGCGGCGAGCCGTCGCCGAACACGGCCCGGCCGACCTGGGCGATCACGGTGCGCTGGGTGGTCCCGGGCGGCATCCCGATCAGGTCCTGCGCGGGCGCGTAGTGCACGTGGCTGGCCAGCGCCAGCGCGGTGACCCCGGCGAACATGGTCACCGCGATCGCGCCCAGCAGGGCCAGCGTGGTCGCGGCGTTCTTGCTCTTGGGCTTGCGGAACGCCGGCACCCCGTTGCTGATCGCCTCCACCCCGGTGAGCGCGGTGCAGCCGGAGGAGAACGCGCGCAGCAGCAGGAAGATCAGGGCCACCCCGGTGAACTCGCCGGCTGACCTTGATCCGGTAGTGGGCGCTGTCCGACTCGAGGTGGTGGCCCGAGCCCGAGCCGGGTGAAGCCGACGATGATGAGCAGCGCGACCACGCCGATGAAGCAGTAGGTGGGGATGGCGAACGCGGTGCCCGACTCACGCACCCCGCGCAGGTTCATCAGCGCGATGACCGCCACCACGAGCACCGCGATGAGCGTGACGTGCGCGTCCAGCACCGGGAACGCGGAGGCCAGGTTGGCCACGCCGGCGGACACCGACACCGCCACGGTCAGCGTGTAGTCCACCATCAGCGCGCTGGCCACGGTCATGCCGATCTTGGGCCCGAGGTTGGTGCTGGTCACCTCGTAGTCCCCGCCACCGGACGGGTAGGCGTGCACGTTCTGCCGGTAGGACGCCACCACGACCAGCATCAGCACGCCCACCGCGAGCGCGATGTACGGGGTGTAGTGGAAGAACGCGATGCCGCCGACGGACAGCACGATCAGGATTTCCTCGGTCGCGTAGGCGACCGAGGACAGCGCGTCGCTGGCGAACACGGGCAGCGCGATGCGCTTGGGCAGCAGCGTGTGCCCCAGCCGGTCGCTGCGCATCGGCTGCCCCAGCAGCAGCCGCTTCACCGCCCCGAACATCATGGCCACGGCCGGCATGGTAAGCCGGGCCCCTGCGCGTGATGCCAGCGGGCAGGCAAAGCTATGAGTTCCCACTGAGCGTGACGTTGTGCCCGGTGATGTGCACCAGGATGCCCTGCTGGGTCATGGTCGACGCTTTGCACGTCGAGCCCCATCGGCAGGCCGGGGATGGTGATCGTCATGTTGTTCAGCCCGCCCAGTGCGGACAGCGGGATCCCGCCCGCGTTGACCACCGCGATGTTGATCTTGTTAGCGCCGGCCTTGGTCACCTTGGCCACCCCGCTGCCGGAGATGAAGCCGAGGTCGATGGTGACCTTGGCCTCGGTGCTGTTCAGCGCGGAGATCTTCAGGCCGGGCACGTCGGCCGCCTTGGCCAGGCTGGCGAAGGTGATCAGCCCGGTGCCGTTCAGGCTGCCCACCTGGGCGCCGCTGAACCCGTTGATCAGCTTCATGTCATGCATGGTGGCGTGCAGGTTGTCGATGACGACCGGCCCGGCCTTCTCGGTGGCCGCACTGAGCTGGACCTCGTTGAACTTGCGCGCGGCCAGCTGGGTCAGGAACGGGAAGCCCTCGATGTTGACCGTGGGCTTGTTGCTCAGGCCGCCCTGGGTCTGCACCTGGGAAGCGAACTGGTTGTCCGCGTAGCGCACCGCGACCCGGTCGGCGATCACGAACAAGACGGCCAGCACGACCAGTGTCACGATGAAGATGATCAACCCACGGCGGCGCCGCCGGTATCTGCGCTGCGGCCGGCCGTCGTCGAAGTAGCCCCCGTATGACCCATCATCGGCCCCGGGCTGGATCGGCAGGCGTTGCGTTGGGTAATCGCTCACGGTTACCGCCAGGGGTGATCGTGTCCCGGCCAGGTGCCGGGTCGCGTTGCGCAAATGTTATGACACGGCCGCTGGGCGCCGACCGGCCCGAGCCGCCACACTGGGCGGCCGCCCCCGCCTGGTGCGCGTATCGATCCTGGTCGGGGCGGGCGGCGCAAAGTTTCCTTATTTCCGGCTAACGCAGGCTGGAAACGTTTACGGCCTCCAATTGGTGTGAGCCCGAATTCGTGACCAGCGCGGTCCGACCGCCTGGCTCCACGGCGAACTCGCGGGGCAGCAGGCCAGCCTGGATCAGCCCGAGCACGGCCGGGCGGCCGCTCAGTGCGGCGGCGGTATCGATCACGCCCAGGCTGGCCTGGCCGGTCCCGTGCCGGCCGGAGTTGGCCACCAGGATCCGGCTGCCGCCGTTCAGCGCGGTCAGCCCGATCGGCGCCGCGCCGACCTCGACCTTGGCGATGAGCGCCCGGCCCGGGTCGGTGCGCAGCCGGGCCGCGGAGAACGCGAGCAGCGCGTTGCTGGCCCGGGCGGTCACCCAGACGGTGGCCCCGCCGGCCGTGGTGATCACCCGGCCCGGGTCGCAGCCGGCCGGGACGGCGGCCTGGACGGACCGGGCCGGGTCGGTCTCCGCCCGGGCCACGTTGATCATGGTCAGCATGCCCTGCTCGCTGGTCTGGTTGCGTTTCTGGGTGGTCACGTACAGCCACTGGCCGTCCCGGGATACGGTCATCCCGATCGGGTTGATGCCGAGCCGGACGTCACCGACAAAGCCAGACGTGCGCAGTCCGCTGGCCAGCGCGGCGCGCAGGTTGAACACGGCCATCGTGCCGCTGTTCTCCAGCGTGACGAACGCGAACTGGCCGTCGCTGGACAGCGCCACCTCGACCGCCCCGTCGCCATGCGGGCTGGTCAGGGTGCCGAGCACGCTGCCCTGGCGATGGTGCTCGGCGCGCGCCACGCTGATCACCACGGCGCCGGCGCCCGACGCGGCCAGCAGGTACTGGCCGTCCGGGGTGATCGCCTCGCCGTGCGGCGCGGCCGGCACCTTGATCCGCCGGACCGGCGCCGGGGCGAGCGTGCCGCTGGAACGGAGCACCTCGATCGAGCGCCCCACGCCGGTGGACACGAACGAGTACTCACCGCCAGCCGCGACCGCGACCGCGAACGGCATCCCGGTCAGCCGGACGAAGCTGGGCCGGATGCCGGCCAGCTGCTTCGCGTCCGCCGAGGCGTTCACGCAGCCGGGCGGGGCCAGCGCGGCGGGCTGTGGGGGAGACGCCGTGCGGTGCCGGTGGGCGATGGCCAGCCCGGTGCCGGCCACGCCCAGGATCAGCAGCCCGATCAGGGCCGGCACCATCCGGGACCGCCAGCCGGGCCGGAAGTCGGCTGACCCACCGGGCGGCGGGCCGGTAACCGGCGGCAGCGGGCCGGTTGGCGGTTCGGCCGCGCGTGGCGGCGGCTCGACCCAGCCTGACTGGGCCGGGCCGGGGCCTGGGCCGGCGGCGCGGGGCGATTCGGCCCACACCGGCTCGCCGGGATCGGTGGCCGGGTGAGCGGGCTGGGGTGCCGGGCTGGCCACCGGGACGTCCAGGGCTGGTTCCGGGCTGGGCTCGTCGCCGGGGGCGAGCTGGCAGGCCGCCCGCAGCGCCTGGACGAAGTCGAGGCAGCGCTGATAGCGGGCGCCGGGGGACTTGGCCAGCGCCCGGGTCATCACGTGGTTCACCGCGGACGGCAGATCGGGGCGGCGCGCGGTGAGTGGCGGTGGCGGTTCGGACAGCTGGGCCCACAGCACGGCCAGGCTCTGGTCCCGGTTGAACGGCGGGGCGCCAGCCAGCATCTCGAACGTGGCGCAGGCCAGCGCGTACAGGTCGGCCCGGCCGTCTACCGGGCGGTTCTCGATCTGCTCCGGGGCGACGTAGTCGAGCGTGCCGACCAGCTGGCCGGTGGCAGTCAGCGCCACCCCAGCCAGCGCCTTCTTGCTTAACCCGAAGTCGGACAGGTAGACGTGCTCGGTATGCGGGCCGGTGCTCCGGTCACGCAGCATGTTGGCCGGCTTGACGTCCCGGTGCACCAGGCCGCGGTCGTGCGCCGTGTCCAGCGCCGAGGCCACCTGGGCGGCGATGTCCACGGCCCGCCAGGCCGGCAGCGGCCCTTCGGCGTCAAGCAGGGTACGCACGTCCGCGCCGGCCACGTAGCGCATCGCGATGAACAGCACGCCGTCGGCCTCGCCGGCCGCGAAGACCGGGATGATGTGCGGGTGGTCCACGGCCGCGGCGGCCTTCGACTCGCGGATGAAGCGCTGCTGGAACTCGCTGTCCTCAGCCAGCGCCGGGTCGAGGATCTTGAGCGCCACCTGCCGGTCCAGCTGTAGGTCGTAGGCACGGTAGACGACCGCCATGCCGCCGCGGCCGATCTGCTCGTCGAGCCGGTAGCCGGCCACCCGGGCGCCAGCCGGGAACCCGGCCGCGGGCCAGGGGCTCTCGTCGCTCACCGCGCCTCCCGCGCTCGCCGTTCCGGTTCCCTACCCGATCACGTTTCCTGTCCCGCATCGCGCCGGGCAGCGGCAATTTGCGCTCCGGCAAGCATGCAGGGGATGGAGATTAAGTTTCGGGCTTTCCGGGACAAGAGCGCTCATGCTAGCCGCAACCGCAGTGAAACCCCCGCAGGTCCGGATACTGGCCGCCCCTATATTACCGGCAGTTGAATCGCCTTAGACTGGGCAAATGAATGAGCGTCTCGTCTCGCCGCCGGATGCCCCGGCGCTCGTGGTGAAGACCCAGGGCACCGACCAGACGCTGCGGGCGGGCTCGCAGTACCGGGTGGGCCGGGACCCCCAGTCGGACATCGTGGTCAGCGATTCCCGGGTCTCCTGGAAGCACGCGGTGCTCCGGGCCGACGGCAACTGCTGGCACCTGGAGGACAACGGGAGCACCAACGGGACGTTCCTGGGCACCCGCCGGGTAGGCCGGGTGGAGATCACCCAGAACTGCGTGCTGCGCCTGGGCCACCCGGATGACGGCCCGGTGATGATGCTGGCCGTGACCCGCCCCACCTCGGTCCCGGTCAGCCCCGGGCAGAGCAGTGTGGACCGCCGGCCAACTGCGGTAATGCGGGCGCCCACCCGGCGGCTGCGCATCGGCCGGGCGCCCGGCAATGACCTGGTCGTGCCGGACCTGAGCGTTTCCCGTGAGCATGCGGAACTGCGCAACCTTGGTAGCGGCCGGTATGAAATCGCCGATTTGGGCAGCCATAACGGCACTTTCGTAAATGGCCAGCGGATCGGCCAGCCGACCACGATTACCGGGCAGGACCTGATCGGCATCGGCCGGGCCTCGTTCCGCCTGGTCGGCGACGAACTGCGGGAATTCATCGACGAGGGCGACGTCTCGCTGGTCGCCCAGGAGCTCACCGTGCGGCTGTCCAGCGGCAAGGTGCTGCTCGACAAAGTCAGCTTCCCGATCGGCGAGCGCAGCCTGGTCGGCATCATCGGCCCCAGCGGCGCCGGCAAGAGCACGCTGCTCGGTGCGCTGACCGGGATGCGGCCGGCCACCGACGGCGCGGTGCTCTACGACAGCCGGGACCTGTACCAGCACTACGCGGAGCTACGGCACCGGATCGGCCTGGTCCCGCAGGACAACATCCTGCACACCCAGCTGTCCGCGCAGCGCGCCCTGGGTTACGCGGCCGAGCTGCGGTTTCCTGGCGACACCTCGAAGGCGGAGCGGCGCAGCCGGGTCACCGAGGTCATCGACGAACTCGGGCTGAAGAAGCACGCGCAGACCCGGGCCGGCGCGCTGTCCGGCGGCCAGCAGAAGCGGGTCAACGTGGCCCTGGAACTGCTGACCAAGCCGTCCCTGCTGTTCCTGGACGAGCCCACCTCCGGCCTGGACCCGGGGCTGGACAAGTCGGTCATGGAGATGATGAACCGGCTGGCCAAGGACGGCCGGACGGTCATCGTGGTCACACACAGCGTGGCCAACCTGGACATCTGCGACCGGCTGCTGGTGCTGGTGCCCGGGGGCAAGGTGGCGTTCTACGGGCCGCCCGCGGACGGGCTCAAGCACTTCCAGAAGCCCGGCTGGGCCGAGGTGTTCCAGGCCTTCGAGGCGGAGCCGGACCGGGACTGGGCCGCCGACTTCCGCAACTCGCACTACCACGCCGAATACGTGGCGGCCGGGCTGTCCGGCCCGCTGCCCGCGCAGGCCCGGGACCGGTCGGCGGCCCCGCCGCCGCCACCGCGCACCCGCGGCACCCTCGGCCAGCTGTCCACGCTGTCCCGCCGGTACATGGCGGTCATCGCCTCGGACCGCAACTTCCTGATCATGCTGGCCGTGCTGCCCATCGTGCTTGGCGCGCTCATCCTGGCCATGGGCCGGACCGCGCCGCAAGGGCTGGCCGGGCACAACAACGGCAACGCGGAGTCCGTGCTGCTCACCCTGACCATCTGCGCCTGCCTGGCCGGGGCGACCAACTCGGTGCGCGAACTGGTCAAGGAACGGCCCATCTACGAACGAGAACGGGCGGCCGGCCTGTCGTCCGGCGCCTACCTGTGGTCCAAGCTCATCGTGCTCGGCGTGATCACCGCCGTGCAGGCGGCCGTGCTGGTGCTGATCGGCCTGGCCGGCCTGAAGCCGCCGCCCACCGGCTCGGTGCTGACGTCCGCTCCGGAGGCCGAGCTGATCCTGGCGGTGGCCCTGCTCGCGGTCGCCTCGATGACGCTCGGTCTGCTGGTGTCGTCCATGGTGAACACGTCAGAGAAAACTATGCCGTTCCTGGTGCTGTCGGTGATGGCGCAGGTCATCCTCTCTGGTGGCCTGCTGGCCCTGCCGGCCGGGCTGGCCCAGATCTCGTACCTGACGCCAGCCCGGTGGGGGTTCGCCGCGACCGCGTCCACGGTCAACTTCAACAACATCATCCCGCCCGGCGAGTTCAAGCCGGAGTGGATCTGGAACCACACGGCGGTGTCCTGGTTCACCGACATGGGCGGGTCGGCCGTGCTCGCCTTGCTGTTCCTGATCATTGCCTGGTGGCGCCTGGTCCGGCTCAGTCCTGGACGGAGGCGGCGCTGACCGGGCGGCCGTTATGCGGTCGAGCCCGCCGGATGAAACGATCTCGGGGTGAGCACCCCCGCGCGGACACCGCAGCCCCGCCGGCCGGACGTCGGCCAGGCTGACCCGCGCGGCGCCGCCAGCCCTGGTGCGGAGACTCAGCCTGCCCAGCCGCCTGGCCAGGCGGCCACCGCCCAGGGGCTGGTGGTCGAGGACCAGCCGACCCGGCGCATCCGGCGGCCGGTCGACGCGCTGCGCTGCCTGGCCGACCTCTTCTGGATCGCCGTCCTGGTGGTGGCGGGCCTGGCCGCCCGGGCCACCACCCAGGGGGTGGAAACGGACCTGGTGCAGCTCAGCCGGCGGCTGCAGGACGTGGTGCTGCCCACGCTCCGCGGCATCTCCATATTCGGCCTGCTGGCCTTCACCGTGGCGCTGGCCGTCCGGCAGCTGGTCCGCCGCCAGGGCCGCCGGCTGGCCGAGGCGCTAGCCACCGGGGTGGGCACGATCGGCCTGGTGCTGCTGGCCGACCTGGTGCTGCGCAGCAACATCGCGTTCGCCGGGACGCTGTACCGGGCTATCGCGATGGCCCCGCCCGGTCCGAGCAGCTTCGCCCCGCTTGACTGGCCGCTGGCCGGCCTGGTCGCGTTCACCACGATCATCGACTTGAGCGGCCGGACAAAGTGGCGGGTGGCGCTGTGGCTGACCGTCGGCGTCTACCTGGTGACCAGCCTGGCCGACCTGCGTACCTCGGTGCTCTCCGTGCTGATCACCCTGCTGGTCGGCCGGGTGATCGCGCTCGCGGTGCGCTACGCCGCGGGCTCGCCGTCGCAGCGGCCGCCGGCCGAGGCCATCGCGGCCGCCCTGGGCTCGGCGGATGAGCCGGTGACCGAGCTGCGCCGGGTCCCGGTGACCGGCGTTGAGTCGCGGCAGTATGCGGCGGTGACCCCGGACGGCGGGCGGCTGGACGTGACCGTGTTCGACCGGGATCAGCAGGCGGCCGGCCTGCTGTACCGGCTGTACCGGCTGGTCCGGCTGCGTGACCAGGTGGCCCGGCGGGCCCCGCTGTCCACCGAGCGGCTGGCCGAGCGCGGGGCGCTGCTGGCCTACGCGGTGGAGGACGCGGGTGTCCGTACGCCGCGGCTGCGCGCCGTGCTGCGGGTCGGCCCGGACGCCATGGCGCTGGCCAGCGACGCGGACGGCGGGACGTCACTGGCCCAGCGGGGCAGCGCGGTGACCGACGCGGAAGTGGGCCGGGTGTGGGACGCGCTGCTCCGGCTGCATGCGCACCGGGTGACGCACCGGTCGCTGACCGCCGACAAGATCGTCATCTGCCCGGACGGCCAGATCAAGCTGCTCGACCCGGGTGGCGGGGACATCGCGGCCAGCGACCTGCAGCTGCGCCTGGACCTGGCCCAGCTGCTGGCCGAGCTGGCCACCCTGACCGGCCCGGACCGGGCCGCCTCGGTAGCGCAGCGCAAGCTGGACGGGGCCGAACTGACCGGGCTGCTGCCGCTGCTGCAGCCGGTGGTGCTGGCCCGGTTCGACCCGGATGTACCTGCGAAAGCACAAGCACGTACTGCCGGAGCTGCGTACCCGGCTGCTCACCCTGGACCCCGGCGACGGGCAGGCCGTGCCGCCGGTCCAGCTGGAGCGGATCCGGCCGCGCAGTCTGATCACCCTGGTCGCCTCCATCCTGGCCGTCTACCTGCTCACCTCCGAGCTGGCCCGGGTCAACCTGGGCACGCTGCTGCGCACCGCCGACCCGTGGTGGATGCTGGTCGCGCTCGGCCTGTCCGCGCTGACCTACGCGGGTGCCGCCTGGCAGCTGTCCGGCTTCGTGCTGGAGAAGCTGAGCTTCCCCCGGACCGTGCTGGCCCAGCTGGCCAGCTCGTTCGTCACGCTGGTCACCCCGGCGGCGGTCGGCGGCGCCGCGCTCAACGTCCGCTACCTGCAGCGGCGCAAGATACCGCCGGCAGTCGCGGTGGCCAGCGTCGGCGCGTCCCAGGTGGTGGCGTTCGTGCTGCACATCGTGCTGCTGGTCATCTTCGTGGCCATCACCGGGGCGCGCAGCCACTCGCTGCGCCCGCCCACCTGGGCGTACTGGGTGCTAGCCGGGCTGGTCGTGCTGGTGCTGATCGTGCTGGCCGTGCCGCGCGGCCGGCGGCTGCTCCGGGCCCGGCTGGGCCCGGCGCTGAGCCAGGTCGGGCCGCGGCTGGTGGGCATGGTGCAGCGGCCGGCCAAGCTGGCCGAGGGCATCGGCGGCGCACTCCTGCTCAGTACGTGCTACATACTGTGCCTGGCTGCCTCGGTCCTGGCGGTCGGCGGGCACATCGCGCTGACCAGCGCGGCCGTGGTGTACCTGACGGGGGCGGCGATCGGCTCGGCGGTGCCCACCCCGGGCGGGCTGGGCGCGGTCGAGGCGGCGCTGGCCGCCGGGCTCACCGCGACCGGGATGGCGGCCGCCACCGCGGTCAGCGCGGTGCTGCTGTTCCGGCTGCTCACCTTCTGGCTGCCGGTGCCGGTGGGCTGGGCCGCGTTCAACTTCCTGGAGCGCCGCGGCGCCATCTGAGACGGCGGCCGGCTGGCCGCCACAGCGGATCCGGGCCGGCCTTAACTCACGATTGACCCGGCCGCCGTGCTGCTTTCTTATTAACTACTGGGGAGTAGGGACATGTTCGGGCAAACCCCCACAAGGAGGAGCCACGAATCGCCTTTCGAGCCGCCCACCGAGGGCGTGCCGCCCGCGTCCCCGCCGGGCGGCCCGCGCTGGCCCGGCGCGCCCCCGCCACGTGGCCCGGGATATCCCGGCCCCGGGCGACGAGGGAGCCGGCGGCGCTGGCAGACGGCGGCAGGCGCGGCCGTGGGCGCGGCTGCGGTGCTCGCCGCGGGGGCGTTCTTCCTGATCGGGCGGCAGAACGGGACCAGCCAGAACACCGCGGAGTCGATGCTGCAGGCGCCCGGCTGCACCACCCAGGTGGCCAAGGCGGGGCAGCTCAAGCACCTGTCCCGGCACATGACCAGCACCGGCGGGCAGCCGTTCGATGTGGCCACGGTGCCGGGCTTCGCGTTCGTGTCGGTCATCAACGGGGTCGCGGTGCTGAACATGTCGCAGCCGGTGCCCCGGCTGATGTGGACCGTGCCGATGGGCAAGTCGCAGGGTGAGGCGCTGACCCCGGATGGGCAGTACCTGCTGGTCACCTCGGGCGACGGTGTCACCGTGTTCCGGGCCAGCGACCTGGAGCACAGCGCGGCCAGCCCGGTCGGCACGCTGTCCAGCCCGGGCGAGAGGCACGCGGTCGAGGTGGCGGTGACCCCGGATGGCCACTACGCGCTGGTCACCTACCAGGGCACCTCGAACGTTGGCGTGTTCAACCTGCACCGGGCGCTGCACAGCGGCTTCGGCGCGGCCGACCTGGTCGGGCTGATCCCGGTCGGGCCGACGCCGATCGGGGTGGCGGTAGCGCCGAACGGTGGCCTGGCCTACGTGACCAGCGGGCCGCGCAAGCCATCGGCCTCCGGCAACGGCGTGATCAACGTGATCGATATGGCCAAGGCGGAGACCCGCCCGGCCGATGCGGTGATCAAGACGGTCAGCGCGGGCTGCAAGCCCAGCCGGGTGGTCGTGTCGCCCGACGGGCAGCAGGTGTGGGCCACCGCGGGTGGCTCCAACGCGCTGCTCGGCTTCTCCGCGCCCAAGCTGCTCAGCGACCCCGGTCACGCGATAGTGGCCCGGGTGCCGGTGGGAGCGTTGCCGCTCGGGCTGATGATCATCAACCACGGCAGCCGGATCGTGGTGGCCGACTCCGACAAGGACAACCAGAAGGGCGGGCCCAGCCTGGCCGTGGTCAACGTGAGCAAAGCACTGGCCGGCCAGCCCGCACTGCTCGGCTACGTGCAGACCGGCACCCAACCGCGCCAGCTCGCGATGGTCCCCAGCAGCAGCACGCTGCTGGTCACCAACACCAGCTCGGGCCAGCTGGAGAGCCTGAACGCGGCCAAATTGCCCTAATCCGGCCGCTCTAGGCTGGTGCGCATGGCGACTGAGCAGCGTGTCCTGACCACTCCGGATGGCCGGTCCCTGGAAGTGCTGACCGCGGGCCCGCCGGACGGGCTGCCGCTGCTGTTCCACAACGGCACCCCGGGCGGGCTGGTCGCGTTCCCGCCGATGACCGCCATGGCCGCCGAACGCGGGCTGCGCACCGTGATGTACGCCCGGCCCGGCTACGGCCAGTCCACGGAGCAGCCCGGCCGGAGCGTGGCCGACACCGTGGCCGACGCGGCCAGCGTGCTGGACGACCTGGGCGCGGGCCAGTTCGTCACCATCGGCTGGTCCGGCGGCGGGCCGCACGCGCTGGCCTGCGCCGCGCTGCTGCCCGGCCGCTGCCTGGCCGCCACCTCGCTGGCCGGGGTGGCGCCCGCCCGGGCGGCGGGCCTGGACTGGGTGGCCGGGATGGGGCCGGAGAACATCGCAGAGTTCGGCGCGGCCGAGCAGGGCGAGGCGGCGCTGACCGCGTACCTGACCGCAGAGGCGGACGCGCTTCGCCAGGTCACCGGCGAGCAGGTGGCTGACGCGCTGGGCGGCCTGGTCTCGGCCGTGGACCGGGACGTGGTCACCTTGGAGTTCGGCGAGTACCTGGCCGCGTCGGGCCACGCCGCGCTGAGCACCGGGATCGCGGGCTGGCGCGACGATGACCTGGCGTTCGTGGCCGACTGGGGCTTCCCGATCGAGCAGGCCGGCCAGGCGCCGGTGGCCGTCTGGCAGGGCGGCGAGGACCGGATGGTGCCGTACCCGCACGGCACCTGGCTGGCCGAGCACATCCCCGGCGCGCGGGCCCACCTGCTGACCGGGGAAGGCCATCTGTCACTGGCCGTGCGCGGCTTCGGTGCGGTGCTCGACGACCTGCTGGACCTGGCCGGCCGCCCGGCTTATCCCTGAGCGGCGGGCGCCCGGCAGGGGCGGGCCGGCCGCCCGCGGACGGCATGCCGCCGCCCGGGCACCGGCTCCTGGGCCGCGGCGTGCTGGCGGGCCAGGCTCAGCCCGCTGTCCGCCGGCTGCCCGGCGGCCACCGCGGCGATGTGCGCGTGCCGGACCTTGGCCAGGTAGTGCGCCCGCGCCTCGGCGTAGTCCGGGTGAGTTTCCGGCCGCTGGAACGTGAGCCACATCGGGATGCCGACGATGGCCGAGAACGCCAGCACCATGAGCGGGACAGTGAGCCAGACAAGGCCGGTCACCAGGTTCCTCCTTCGGTCTGCCGTCGGCCGCGGTGGCCGCCGGTCACGCTGACTATCGTGCCGGGCGGCGTTCTCCAGCGGGCCTGCCTGGCTTCTCAGCCAGTTCTGAATCCGGCCCTGAACCCGCCCCAAATCCCACCGTGGCCGAGGCTTGACGCTCCTAGGGGATAACGGCTATCTATTAGATAACCGTTAGAGGAGGTTGCCGTGCTGACCCTGGGCAAGATCCGGCTGGTGCTCCGGCTGGCCGCCAGGGATCTGCGGCGGCACCCGGCCGAAGCGGTGCTGACGCTGCTCGCGATCAGCGCCGCCACCACGATCCTGACCCTGGGCCTGGTCCTGCACGGGGTGACCAGCCAGCCCTACCAGCAGACCCAGGCGGCCACCCATGGGCCGGACGTCGTCAGCTACTTCACCGGGTACGGCGGCCCGGGCCAGCGAACAATCACCGGGAAGCGGTTCCAGTCCGCGGTCCAGGCTCAGGCCAGCAAGCTGCTGCGCGCGCCCGGGGTCACCGGGCACAGCGGGCCGTACCCACTGGTGGGCGCGCTGGTGCGGGCGCACGGCCGGGTAGCGGGCGCGGAGGCCGAGGGCCGCACCGAGGCGCCGGCCGCCGTGGACCAGCCCAAGGTCACCCAGGGCAGCTGGGTGCAGCCGGGCGGCGTGGTGCTGGAGCGCACCTTCGCCGAGGCGCTCGGCGTGCATGCCGGTGACCGGATCACGCTGAACGGCCGGCCGTTCCGGGTCGCCGGGATCGCGGTGACGGCCGCGTTCGCGCCCTACCCGGACCTGTGCCTGGACGGCGCCGGCGGCTGCTGGGCCGGACCGGACGTCCCGGCCTCCGACATGGGCGTGCTCTGGCTCACCGAGCCGGACGCCCGCGCGCTGGTTACGGCGGCCAACCCGCTGGCCAGCTATGTGGAGAACCTGACCCTCCGGCACCCGGCCAGCGCCGCGACGTTCGCCAGCCGGTACAGCGGCACCGGCCTGGCCACGCCGGCGCTGACCCCTTGGCAGGGCATCAGCGCCGCCGACGCCGACACGGTGCAGGCCGAGGAGCAGGTGCTGAACCCGGGATCCTGGCTGGCCGGGCTGCTGGCGGTGGCCAGCGTGGCCGTGCTGGCGGGCGGCCGGATGACGGAAGCCACCCGGAAGGTCGGCCTGCTCAAGGCGGTCGGCGCGTCGCCGGGCCTGGTCACCGCCGCACTGATGGCTAAGAACCTGGCCGTGGCGCTGGCCGCAGCCCTGGCCGGGCTGGCGGCCGGCTGGCTGGCCGCGCCGCTGCTCACCAGCCCCGGCGCCGCGCTGGTTGGCACACCGGGCCCGGCCGCGTTCTCCGCGGCGACGGCCGGGCTGGTGGTAGCCGTGGCCCTGGCCGTCGCGCTGGCTTCGACGCTGGTTCCGGCCATCCGGGCCGCCCGGACCAGCACGGTCAGCGCGCTGGCCGATGCGGCCCGCCCGCCGCGTCGCCGGGCCGCGCTGATCTCGGTCTCCGCCTGGCTGCCGGTGCCGGTGCTGCTCGGGCTGCGGCTGATCGGCCGCCGGCCCCGGCGCGCGCTGCTCACCATGGCCAGCACCACGGTCACCGCGGCCGGCCTGGTCGCCGTGCTGGTCTTCCACGCCACCGCCAACCAGCGGATCGCCGGCGGGGGCAGCGGGCTGAACAACCCGATCTATGACCGGGTCGAGCAGGTGCTGCTGATCCTGACCATCGCGCTGGTCGCGCTGGCCTCGCTCAACGCGGTGTTCACCGCCTGGGCGACCGTGCTGGACACCCGGCGGCCGTCCGCCCTGGCCCGTTCGCTGGGCGCCACCCCGGAGCAGATCAGCGTCGGGCTGTCGATGGCGCAACTGCTGCCCGCGCTGCCCGGCGCGCTGCTCGGCGTCCCGCTCGGTGTCGCGTTGTTCGAGGTGGCCAGCGGCGGTGGGCTGCTGGCTATCCCGCCCGTCTGGTGGCTGGCCGTGGCGGTGCTCGGCATCCTGGCCGGGCTGGCCGTGCTGACCAGCATCCCGGCCCGGATCGGCGCCCGGCAGCCGGTGGCCGAGGTGCTGCAGGCCGAGCTGGCCTGACCCCTGGTCTGCGGAGCGGCGTCAGGGGTGCAGGCTGAGGCCCTTGCACACCTTGTCCACCGCGTTGCGCGTGCCGTACACCGCGATCCCGGCCAGCCGCAGGTCCGCGGCGGGCACGTCCCGGACCACGGCCCGGTTGGCTTCGTCGCGCCCGGTGCTGAACATGTCCTCGGTGTAGATCGCGGTGGCCATCTCCCGGCTGACCGCGCGCTCCCGCACCACGCCCAGGCTGGCCGTGTCGCCGGCGTAGACCAGCACCGGCTGGCGGAACAGCTCCAGGTACCGGTGGCCCGACCCGTCCTCGTACGGCTTACCGATCGTGTCACCGAACGCGGCCGCGATGCCGCTGGCCAGGAACGCCGTCACGTTCAGCTGCTGCCAGACGGCCAGGTCTTCGCGAACCACTATGGCGATCTTGGTTTCGAAACGCATGAGCCCAGCTTCCCGGGCGGCCCGCCACCCGGTCTTGAACGGTGGTGCGCGGCGGCAGTTACCCAGGGGCCGGCATACTGGATAAATGACCGCGCAGGCTGCCGCCGACTGGTCCAGGTACTGGCGTTCGGCAAATGAACCGCTGGAAGCGATGCATGCGCGGTTCCACGGAAACGTGTACCACCGGCACAGTCACGACACCTACTCGTTCGGGGTGACCGAGTGGGGCGCGCAGTCGTTCACCTGCCGGCACGCGGCGCACACCAGCGCGGCCGGCATGGTGATGGCGTTCAACCCGGATGATCCGCACGACGGGCACGCGACCACCGACGACGGCTTCAGCTACCGCATGATCCATATCGGGCCGGCGCTGGTGACGGACGTGCTGTCGGACATCACCGGCCGCCCTTCCGGGCGGCCGCTGTTCGCCCAGCCGGTGCTGCGGGATCCCGGGCTGGCCCGGGCGCTGCACCGGCTGCATGCCGCGCTGACCGGGCAGGCCAGCCCGCTGGCGCGCGGCGAGCGGCTGACCGCGGCGGTCGCGGCCGCGGCCCGGTTCGCGGCGCACCGCCCGCCGGGCCTGGCCGACGCCGGCCCGCGCGGCTTCGCCGAAGACCGGACTGCGCGGCTGGTCCGGGACTACCTGGACGCGCACTACGCCGCCCCGGTCACCGGGGACGAACTGGCGGCCGCCGCCGGGCGCAGCCGTTATGCCGCGTACCGGCGTTCCGGGCGGCCTGGGGGCTCGCGCCCAGCGAGTACCAGCGGCTGCTCCGGCTGCGGGCCGCCCGCCAGTACCTGGCCAGCGGGCTGCCGCCGGCCGAGGCGGCCACGGTTGCCGGCTTCGCCGACCAGGCGCATCTCACCCGCTGGTTCCGCCGCTGCTACGGCATCACCCCGGCCGAGTTCCGCCGCGCCGCCGCCTGACCGTCCGGCCGTCTGCCCGGCCAGCCCAGCCCGAACGGGCCCGCTGACCACTCTTCGCCCCGGAAGAGCGGCCGATGTCCCGAATTATGGTGAATCGTCCCGCGTACTTGGGGTGATAAGACACGGGCGGCCCTGGTGCACCACCCGGGCCGATGGTCCCATCACGGGAATTCCGGTGGGCGGGAGGAGTGCTCGTTCACCCAGTTCACGATCTCACCGGGCAGGTCGCCGATCATCGAGACCACCAGGGGCTGCATTGATGTGTAGTAGCGGCGGGCCAGCCACAGGTGGGTCTGCGGGTAGTCGATGTGCGGCCATACCGTCCAGTGCCGGTAGCGGTGCTCGATATCCGAGACGATGCGGCACTCCACCTCCGTCAGCCTCGGGTACAGCTGCTTGACTTCCTCGTGGGTGTACGGCCGCCGGTGACCTAACACCAGTTCCTCCCTCGTCGGCCTCATCGTCGCGATCACTGCGGATGATAGTCGGCAGTTTAACGTAGGTTAACGTGGCTTAACGTTGGAACAGGTGGGAACCCCAGAAGTAACGGTGATCTACCTGGAAATTACTGTGATCATGTGGGCCTTGACCTGGATTCTCCTGTGCCGCTGTGGGAGCAGCTAGCTGACATCGTCCGTTCCAGGGTCCGCTCGGCGGAGTACACCGGGCGCATCCCATCGGCCAAGACGCTGGCCCAGGAATTCGATGTCTCCACGCGGACGTCTGAGCGGGCGCTGACAGCCCTGAAAGACGAGGGGCTGCTGGTGGCGGTGGTCGGGCGGGGCTTCTTTGTCAAGCGCTAACGGGGCCAGTTGCCCGGGGCTGGCCCGGCATGCCGGTCGGGTACGGGCATGAAAGGCTGGGGGCATGGAATACGCCCATCTTGGCCGTTCTGGTCTTCGTGTCAGCCG
This sequence comes from uncultured Actinomycetes bacterium, assembly GCA_963814645.1. GTDB lineage: Bacteria > Actinomycetota > Actinomycetes > Streptosporangiales > Streptosporangiaceae > RYN-230. The sequence continues at coordinate 1,487,535 of CAWFDX010000004.1, forward strand.
TTTGTGCCTGGGCACGATGAACTTCGGCCCGCTGACCCCGCCCGCGGATGCGCACGTGATCATGGACCGGGCGCATGAGCTTGGCATCAACTTCTTCGACACCGCGAACCGGTACGGCGGCGCGTTCAGCCCGCCTGGCCAGGTCGCGGGCAACGACCAGTCGCATCCAGGGTGGACCGAGGAGATCATCGGCGATTGGTTCGCGTCTGGTGGCGGGCGCCGTGAGCGCACTGTGCTGGCGACCAAGCTGTACGGGGCGATGGGGGACTGGCCCAATGAGGACAGGCTTTCCGCGCTGAACATCCGGCGTTCGTGCGACGCGTCGCTGCGGCGGCTGCGGACCGACTACATCGACCTGTACCAGATGCATCACGTTAACCGGGGCACGCCGTGGGACGAGATCTGGCAGGCGATGGAGGTCCTGGTCGCGCAGGGCAAGATCCTCTATGCCGGGTCGTCTAACTTCGCAGGCTGGCACATCGCGCAGGCCAACGACGCCGCGGCGGCACGTGACTTCTTCGGGCTGGTCAGCGAGCAGTCCATTTACAACCTGATGACCCGCGACATTGAGCTTGAGGTGCTGCCCGCCGCGATCTCCTACGGGGTCGGCGTCATCCCCTGGTCCCCGCTGCAGGGCGGCCTGCTCGGCGGTGTGCTCAAGAAGGAGCGCGAAGGGCGCCGTCGCCTGTCGGGCCGGGCGCAGGAGACACTCGAGCGCAGCCGCGAGCAGATCGAGGCGTACGAGAACCTGTGCGAAGAGATCGGCGAGGAACCGGGCAGCGTCGCGCTGGCCTGGCTGCTGCATCAGGACGGCGTAACCGGGCCGATCATCGGCCCGCGTACCGCTGGGCAGCTCGAGGATGCACAGCGCGCGGTGTCGCTCAAGCTCGATGACAAGGTGCTGGAACGTCTCGACAGCATCTTCCCCGGCTACCGGCCAGCCCCGGAGAACTATGCCTGGTAAACAGGCACCGTGTCTCCGGTTCTGGGTCAGCGCTGTAGTCCTGGGCAGGTCAGCGCGGGATTGAGACAGGAACTGATTGACTGCTGGATCACCGTCAGCAATGCCGGTGGGGCGGTTGGCTTTCCGTTTCTGCCCGTCGATACGGCGGTTGTCTCGCCGGTGGCCGATGAGCTCATCGCCAGGCTCAGCCCTGACCGCAGGCTCCTGGTCGCGACCGCCGGCGGTGTCCTGGCCGGCTGGGTGCACCTGCAGCGTGACCCGGATCCGCTCATCGCGCATTGGGGGTCGGTCACCCGTCTGCAGACCCTCCCGGCCTTGCGGGGCCAGGGGATCGGTGCTGCTCTGATGAGGCACGCCAGGCAGGTGGCCCGCCGGGAGATGGGCCTGGAGCAGTTGCATCTCGCCGTGCGGGGTGGCACGGGGCTGGAGCACTTCTATGCCCGGCTCGGCTGGCGGGAGACCGGCCGCTGGCCGGGCGCATTGCGGCTGGCGCCTGGCGACGACCGCGACGAGATCCTCATGGTCCTATCCCCGTTGTGACGCGGCAGACGCCTTGCCGGATTCGGGGTGACGGCCAGCCGGTGATCTGTCAGCTGGGAAGGGTGGAGATTCTCATCCCGCCCAGCCATCCTGACAGGAGAGCTGTTCACCGGGCCTCCGCCCCCGGGCCCGTCAGAGAAATGAGGGAGGCGAGGTGTATGGGTACACAGCGGCAGGTGATGCAGGACTACCTTGACGCCTTGGTCAAGCGGGCGGACTACAGCGTGTACTTCACCGACGACGTCGTCGCCACGTTCGAGGGGACCGACCAGCGCGCCGACGGACGCGAGGCCGCCGGGGAGCTCATCCGGTATGTGCATCAGGGCGCGTTCGACGCGCGGCCGGAGCTTAAGAGCCTGCTGGTGGATGAAGGTGAAGGTAAGGCAGCCATCGAGGCGGACTTCGTCGGCACTCATACCGCCGAGTTTGCCGGGCTCCCGGCCACCGGCCGGATGGTCCGGGTCCCGTACTCGGTCGTTTATGACCTGCGGAGCGATCAGATTAGCGCGCTGCGCATCTACTTCCCGATGAGCCTGCTCATCGAGCAACTCACGAGCTGAAGCGAACTCGGCCGGGACTTGAGCCAGGCCTGGTCGCTCTCGTCATCGCTCGGTCCAGGGCCTGAACCGGTGTGCCTGGCCGGCTCAGGCCCTGGGCCGCAGGCTGTGGTCACCGGCACTCATCGCGGTCGTGCGTGCCAGCAGCGAGGCGTCCGCTGCTGCTGTCACATAGGTTTGCGTCATCGGTCTTCCCCCTCAGTTCAGGCCGCCCTGCCGGTCCAGCGCAGCGGGCTGCCCCGGTGCTGGTCGAAAAGAAGATCGCGGGGCGGTGTCGGATCGGGGCAGAGGCGTTCGTGGCACCAGTGAGCGCGCGCCTATGAGGGGCGTCCGACAGCACAGGAGGATGATCCGGATGCAGTACCTGGTTTCCGTGATCGATGACACGCCCAACTCCGGCACCCCGGCCGAGATGGCCGACATTGACGTCTTCAACGCCGGGCTTCAGGCCGACGGCTACTGGGTCTTCGCGGGCGGCCTCGGGGGGCCCAGCACGGCCACGGTAATCGACGGCAGGGGCGCTGAGGCGATGTTTACCGATGGTCCTTTCGTGGAGACGAAGGAGTGGGTCTCCGGCTTCTGGATCATCGAGGCTCCCGACCTCGACGTGGCGCTGAAGCTGGCCGCCGCGGGTTCGAAGGCCTGCAACCGCCGGGTGGAGGTGCGGCCGTTCCTGTGAGCCCGGTCGATGTCGGTGCGGCGATCGCCCGCGCCCATCACGAGGAGTGGGCTCGGGTGGTCGCCACCTTGACCAGGCACTTCGGCGATCTCGACGTCGCCGAGGAGGCCGCCGCCGAGGCCTTCGCGACCGCCGTCGAGCGGTGGCCGGCCGATGGCGTCCCGCCCAACCCGGGTGGCTGGCTGACCACTACCGCCCGCCGCAAGGCTCTCGACCGGATCCGGCGCGAGAGCAAGCGTGATGACAAGCAGAAGCAGGCGCAGATGATGTACGACGACGACCCGCGCGACTCCCTGGGTGCCGTCGATGACGAGCGGCTCCGGCTGATCTTCACCTGCTGTCATCCGGCGCTCGCCCCGGAGGCCCGGGTAGCGCTGACGCTCCGCATGGTCGGCGGTCTGACCGTGCCGGAGATCGCCCGTGCCTTCCTGGTGCAGGAAGCCGCCTTGGGGCAGCGGATCACCCGCGCGAAGGCGAAGATCAAGGCGGCTCGTATCCCTTACCGGGTGCCGTCCGCGGATGACCTGCCGGGACGGGTCTCCGGCGTGCTCGCCGTCCTCTATCTGGTCTTCAACGAGGGCTACCTGGCGAGCGGCCCCGGCACCGAACCGGTGCGTCACGACCTGACCGCCGAGGCCATCCGCCTCGCACGACTGCTCCGTACCCTGATGCCAGCGGACGGTGAGGTGGCGGGGCTGCTGGCGCTGATGCTCCTCATCGAGGCCCGGCGCACCGCGCGGGTCTCGGCGACCGGCGAACTGGTCACTCTCGATGAGCAGGACCGTGGGGCCTGGGACGCCGCGCTGGTCGCCGAGGGCCATCGGCTGGTAAGGGAGCGCCTGGCCACCGGCCAGGCCCCGGGCCGCTACCAGATCCAGGCCGCGATCAACGCCGTGCACACCTCGGCCCGCGATGCCCGCGACACCGACTGGTCGCAGATCGTGGCCCTCTACGATCAGCTCTTCCGTCTCGAACCGTCGCCGATCGTCGCCCTCAATCGAGCTGTTGCGATCGCGGAACTCGACGGCCCGGACGTCGCGCTGCGGATCGTCGACCGTCTCCAGGATCAGTTGGCTGACTATCACCCGTACTTCGCGGCCCGGGCCGACATCCTGCGCCGGCTGGGCCGCAGCGAGGAGTCGCGGGCGGCGTACGACCAGGCCATCGCGCTGGCGGGCAACACCGCCGAGACGGCCTACCTGACAGGCCGCCGCGACCAGTTGGGGTAGTGCCCGTGTAGGCAGCCTGTCGGATTCGGGGCGAGGCGTTCGTAGCACAGGTGAGAGGCGGCCGGTGGAGGCCGCCGGGACAAGGAGGAATGGGATGACCCAGTACCTGATCTCGTTCGATGACGGGACGATGACCTTTCCCGAGGAGGACCTGCCCGACGTGACCAAGGCCGCGCTCAAGGTGGTCCGTGAGGCCCGGGACGCCGGCGTGTGGGTTTTCAGCGCCGGACTGGAAAGCCAGCGGGCGAGCATCGTGGCCACCGACGGGACGGTCACGGACGGGCCGTACCCGGAGACCAAGGAGGTCCTCGGCGGGTTCGCGGTTATCGACGTGCCGTCACGCGAGGACGCGCTCAAGTGGGCTGCCAAGATCGCTGCCGCCTGCCGCTGCGCGCAAGAGGTACGGGAGATCCTGGCCGAGCCGGCCGTCTGATCGAAGCAGGCCCGCCACGCTAGCGGGGGCGGGTGCCGGGTACTGCCGTCTAGGCCGGGTCCTCATCGTCTGGGTTGCCTGCTAGCGCGCGGGCGGCTGCGGCCTGCTGGCTGTCCATGCTCTGGTGGCCGTATGCACTGCGCTGGCTTGCCTGCTGGTCGATCCACCGGCTGTGGGCCTCCCAGGCGGATTGCTTGGTGGTGCCCAGGGCAGCGCCGATTTGTGTCCACGAGGCACCCGCTGCGCGTGCGGACCGCACCGTGAGCTGGCGCCCGTAGGCCGCCTTGCGGGTGATCACCTCGCTGAGGGCGAGCAGTTCCAGGGCCTCGTGCTGCGATAGTGCGCCGGGCTCCGGCTGCTCGTCTGCTGGCAGGTCCTCGGCACCCAGCGTGAGGAGGTCCCGCATGCGCAATTGGTCATAACGGGCGACGGCGGTGGCGAGGGTGTGCTCGCGCTCGAGGCTGGCCGGTGTCGTCATAGCCCTAACCTTGCGTCAGGCTGTCCTGACGTCAAGAAGGGGGGCGGGATTACGCTGCCAGCGTGACCTGCTGGGCCCGGCCTGCGGAGCCTGGCCGTACGGAGCCTGGCCGTACGGACGACTCCAGGCCCGCGGTTACGGTTTCCGCGCGACGCCGGCATAAATGGCCAGGTCGCGGTCGTTGCCCAGGTCCCCGGCGGTGGGCCGCCACCGGTGCACCTGCACCACACCGGGCTCGACCAGGTCCAAGCCCGCGAAGAACCGGCGGACCCCGGCGCGAGTGCGCGCCGCGACCGGGGCAGCAGCCTGTTCGTTGTACCGCTGCACGCCCTCGGCCACCTCGCCGGTGGCGCGCAGATCGGCGTCGATGTAATCGGTCGCCCCTCCGGGCTGTTGGTCAGTAAGGCCTGGGCGTGGCTGAGCACGATCGGGTCGTTGTCCACATACACCACCCGTGATGGCGGCGCCTCCCGCTGGGCGACCTGATGAGTGTTGTTCGCCGAGGGCAACCCAGTCCGATGTCCAGGAACTGCCGGATACCTGCCTCTGTGACCAGGAAGTGCACCGGGCCAGGAACGCCCGCTGCGCCCGGACAGCGGCCAGCACATCGGGGTAGACGGCGGCCACCTGCCCGGCGACGGCCCGGTCGGCCTCGAAGTTGTCCGTGCCGCCCAGCCAGAAGTCGTAGACCCGCGCCATATGCGGCCTGCTCGTGTCGAACGGGACATGCCCGCCCGCCGGCCCATGATCGCTTGTCACCTGGCACGCCTTCCCGCCCGGGTCAGCCGCGGCTGTCCTGCCGCTGGCGTATCTGGCGGATCGCTTCCTGGGTGCCGCCGGTCCACGGGTCGCCGTGCCCAGGAAGCACGCGATCAGCGGAGATTGCATCGAGACGGGCCAGCGATTCGACCGCCTGGGCGGCGTCCGCGGTGAACGGCGCGACCTGGGGGCCGCGCGTCCCCGTAGTTACCGCGTAGGTGGCGAGTGCGTCCCCGATGAACAGGGCGCCGAGCGACGGGACGTGCAGTGCGGCGCTGCCGGGAGTGTGCCCGGGCGTCAAGATGACCCGCGGGCTGCCCGGGACGTCCAAGGTTGCCCCGTCGCCGAAGGTCGTGACCTGTTGCAGCTTGGGGGTGCGCAGCCCGCCGTGCAGGGCGCTGAACCACATAAACCCGAGGAGGGGCCCGAGCTTCACCGGGCCGAAGCCCTTCGACGGGTTCGGCACCTCGCCGCGGGCCAGGGCGGCGTCGGCTTCGTGCACCGACACCGGGACTTCCCGTTCGCGGCGCAGCCGCTCCGCGAAGCCGATGTGGTCGGTGTGCCCGTGGGTTAGGACCAGCGCCCGGACGTCGGCGGGCGTGCGGCCCATGGCGGCCAGCTCCCGGTCGATGTCCTTGTAGAAGCCGGATACCCCGGCGTCGATGATCGTTACCTCGCCGGCCTGCTCGATGAGGTATGCGTTGATCATGCTGTTATTGCCGATCCGGTGGATGCCCGGCGCGATCTTCATGATGGAGTCCTCCACTCGGCAGGTTAGTGGGCGGCCGGAGCCGGAGACCGTCGGCTGGCGCTGACGGCTGGCTCACGCGCGAGCGGCCGGCCGATGCCCATAGCGCGACAGCAAGGATGATCGAGCCAGCGGCAAGCAGGATGCCGTGGCCGATCCGGATGGGGGCGGGGCCGAAGAACTGCGGAAGGAACAGAGCCATTCCGGTGGCGAACAGGATGGCGCTGGTGCGGGGCAGGACGTTTGAGCGCCACACCGCGATCGCCGCCATGATGGCTGCGGCAGCCAGCAGCACCAGCCCGGTGCCGAAAATCGTCATCGCGAGCGGCTGGAAGCGCACCGCGTTGACGAGACTGAGCAGGCCGGTCCTGGGCCCGTCGGAGCCGGCTATCGCGTGCAGCCCGAAGTCCTCAGCTCCGTAGTAGGGCAGCACCAGCCCGGAGCCGATCCAAGCCAGTACCGCCGCGGTCAGGGCCAGCGGCTCGGCCCTGGTTGCTGCGAGCGCCGAGCGCAGAGCCAGCAGCCCCAGCGGCACCAGGATGAACCCGAGCATGGCGAAGAAATGAGCAGCCACCCAGGCAGCCGAGCTCATCGAGGCGGTAGCCCCGGCGACCGTGGCTTCATCGTGCCAGGGCCGCAGCACTGGGTAGGCGAGGAACAACAGGCCGGCCGCCGCCAGGGCGATGGCGCCTGCGCGGATGCGGGTCGCGGAGGTGGACATGTGCGTCTCCTGTGGTTGTGAACTGCGCCGGGTCAGGGCCGGGGCAACGATGCGAGGTACATCTGGATGAGCTGTTCGTAGGTCTCGGCTGGGTCCTCGGCCATGCCGAAGCCGCCGCTGGATTCGATCGAGACGAAACCGTGCACGATCACACGCAGGCACCGGGTGGCGTGAATCGCGGCCGCGTCATGCAGGCCGTAGCCGCGCAACACGGCCAGGAACACCTCAATAAGGCGGGCGGCCGGCTGCGCCAGGTCCGGGACGTGCATCGGGTCCGGGGGGACCGCCAGGTACCGGGCAGGATGTTCCACGCCGTAGCCGCGCAGCCGTCTCATCAGCGCGGCGATCGCTGCGTCCCCACTCAGTCCCAGCACGGCTGTGGTGGCCACGTCGGTCATCTCGGCCAGCACCCGGGCGGCCACCCGCGACCGCAGCTCGGCCAGGCTCGCCACATGCTTGTACAACGACGGCGCGGCGACCCCGGCCCGGGCGGCGACCACCGACAGCGACAGCGCCTCAGGCCCTTGCTCATCGACGATGGCCAGGGCGACATCGACCACCCCGTCCGAGTTGAGCCCGGCCCTAGGCACGGCCACCGAATCCCAGAAAGCTACGGTTCATAGCTAAAAAGCTATGCTCATGAGCTATCGGTTGTCAAACGTGCGGGGTGACTGTCGCGCCGCCGACATCACGGGATCAGCTAGACCGGCATCCCTTGACAGGCTGTCTAGCTCTGTAGCTATAGTGCTAGGTACCTAGGTATGTGGAGGGGCTCCGTGATCGAGTTCCACCTGGACGGCCGGTCCGGCGTCGCGCCTTACCTGCAGCTGATCCACCAGGTCCGGCACGCGCTGCGGCTGGGCCTGCTACGCGAGGGCGACCAGCTGCCGAAGGTCAAGGACGTGGCCGCCGGGCTGGCGATCAACCCGAACACGGTGCTCAAGGCCTACCGGGAGCTGGAATACGAGGGTCTGGTGGCGGCCCGTCCGGGGATCGGCACATTCGTGACCGGGACGCTGGACGGCGGCTCGCTGGCCGCGCACGGGCCGCTGCGCCGGGAGTTGCAGCGGTGGCTGGCCAAGGCACGCCGCGCCGGAATGGACGATGAGTCCATCGAGGCCCTGTTCGCCAGCACATTTCGGTCCGCCAGTGAGGACGTAGAGGGAACCGGGAGGTGGGCAGGATGACCGCCGTCATCGAAACCGAGGAGCTGGGCAAGCGGTACCGCAACCGTTGGGCGCTGGCCGGGTGCACGCTGTCCGTCCCGGCCGGGCACGTGGTCGGCCTGGTCGGCCCGAACGGGGCCGGGAAGACGACGCTGATCAACCTGGCCACCGGGATGCTGGCGCCGACCACCGGCACGATCGAGGTGCTTGGCGGGCGGCCCGGGGCGGGCCCGGCGCAGCTGGCCAAGGTCGGGTACCTGGCCCAGGACGCACCGGTCTACGCCGGGTTGCCGGTCGACGCCCACCTCCGGCTGGGCGAGCACCTCAACCCGGGCTGGGACGCGGAACTGGCGCGCGGCCGAATCGAGCGGCTGGGCCTGGACCCGAAGCAGAAGGCTGGCACGCTGTCCGGCGGGCAGCGTGCCCAGCTCGCGCTCACCCTGGCCGTCGCGAAGCGGCCGGAGCTGCTGATCCTGGACGAGCCGGTGGCCAGCCTCGATCCGCTGGCCCGTCGCGAGTTCCTCCAGGACCTGATGGAAACCGTGGCCGAGCAGCAGGTCAGCGTCGTGTTGTCCTCGCACCTGATCAGCGACTTGGAACGCGCCTGCGACTACGTGATCGTGCTGGTCAACTCACAGGTGCAGGTCGCCGGGCCGGTCGACGACCTGCTGGCCACCCATCACCTGCTGTCCGGCCCGCGCCGCGACCCGGCCACGCTGCCCGGTGGGCTGCAGGTCATCTCGGCCAGCCACACCGACCGGCAGACCACGCTGCTGGTCCGCACCAGCGGCCCGGTCCTCGACCCGGCCTGGACGGTGTCCGAGGTGGGCCTGGAAGACCTCGTGCTCGCCTACATGAAGCAAGCCGCCAGACCCACCCCCCGTAACAACCACCGCCACCTGGAGGTGCAGAAATGATCTGGCTGACCTGGCGCCAGTTCCGCGCCCAGGCCATCACCGCGGCCGCGGCGCTGGCGGCGTTCGCGATCCTGCTGGCAGCCACCGCATCGCACCTGTCCAGCAGCTACGACAGCAGCGGGCTCACCACCTGCCACGGCGCTGCCTGCGCGGGCCTGGCCAGCACGTTCCTTTCGAACCTGGCCTCGGGGGGAGGCTTCGCCGTGGTGCCCGGCAGCGGCTACGCGATCTTGTATTTCCTCAGCATCCTGGTCATCCTCATCGCGCCCGCGGTCACCGGCGTCTTCTGGGGCGCCCCGCTGATCGCCAACGAGCTGGAGGCCGGGACCTTCCGGCTGACCTGGAACCAGTCCATCACCCGGACCCGGTGGCTGGCGGTCAAGCTCGCGCTGATCGGGGTGGCCGCCATGGCCGTGACCGAGGCGTTCAGCCTTATCCAGGCCTGGTGGGCGGCCCCCATCGGCAAAGCCGTCGGGCTCGGCGGCAGCTCCTCGATATTCAGCGAGACCCGGTTCGGCGCGTTCGTCTTCCCCACCCACGGCATCACCCCGCTCGGCTACGCCGCGTTCGCCTTCGTCCTCGGCGTCACCACCGGCCTGCTGGCCCGCCGCCCGATCCCCGCCATGGCCACCACCCTGGCCATTTTCGCCGCCGTCCAGTTCATCATCCCGCTGTGGATCCGCCCGCACCTGTTCCCCACCAGCCACACGACCACCACCATCGCGGCCGCGCAAGCCAGCGTCAGCCTCAAAGCCAACCCCAAGCTGGCGCTCACCGCCACCGTCGTCCCCGGCCAGCCCGGAGCCTGGATCATCTCCAGCAAAGCCGTCAACGCCGCCGGGCAGCCGGTCAGCACCATTCCCGCGGCCTGCGAGCCGGCGGTATCGCGGACATTCCGCGGGGTCAAGGTACCAGCCGGGACTGGGCCTGGCGCACTGGTCGCCCCGGTGAACAACTGCGTAGCCAGCCACGGGATCCGGGTCGCCGAAAACTACCAGCCCGCCAGCCACTACTGGCCGCTCCAGTGGTCCGAGACCGGGATGTTCCTAGTCCTCGCCCTGGCCCTGACCGGATTCTCCTTCTGGCGGCTCAACCGCCGCTGATGAAGGACTAGGAGGCGGCCGGGCGGGTCAGGTTGTAGACGGTTTCGCCGTCCACCGTCTCCTTACTGAAATGGCTGGTCACCCACCTCGTGATGGCTTCGGCGTCGGCAGCGCCGCCACCGAATGTGTTGTTGTTGGCGCCGATGAAGTAGTGGATCTCGTGCGCGGCCACCATTTTCTGGAACCCGGCCAGGCTGGGTGCGGCGTCGGTGCCGTTGAACCCGCCGATGGCCATGATCGGCTCGCGGCTGGCCAGCTGGAACGGGGCCGCGCTCTCCGCGCCGACCGTGGCGGCCGCCCACCGGTACCCGCTGGCCCCGGCGATCAGCAGCTTGCTGATGGCGCTGGACACCTGGGTGTTGCCGGCCAGGCCAGCGGGCCCGCCCGCCCCGCCGCCCGCCCCGGCGCCGAAACGGCCGCCCGCGCCCCCAGCGAACCGGCCCGTGCCGCCGGGCCGCTGCCCGGCCGTACCCCCGCCGGAACCGGCCTGGCCGCCGAAGCCGGCTCCAGGACGCCCACTACCGAAGCTGCCCCCAGGGCGGCCAAAGCCGAATCCGCCGCCCGGGCCGCCGAACGACGCCACCGACGGCCCGGCCGACGGCAGCGCGCCGGTGTGCGCGGTCGCGGCCGTGTTCAGGCTGTAGGCGAGCGGCCCGGCCAGCCCGCTGAGCAGCGCGAGCGGCAGGACGGCGCCGAGCACGGCCCGGGCCGGGCCGCCCACCCAGTGCTCGGCGACGATGACCGCGGCGGCGGCCAGCCCGCACGCCACCACCAGCACCCGCAGCCAGGGCAGCCAGGAAGCGGACCGGTCCAGCAGCGAATAAGCCCACCACGCGGTGAGCAGCACCGCCGCGGCCAGGGCCAGCCGCACGCCGAGCGCCGAACGCGCCCGCCAGGCCACCACCGCGCCAATGCCGGCGAGCGCGGCGATCGCGGGCGCCAGCGCCACCGTGTAGTACGGGTGGATGATCCCGTTCATATAGCTGAACACCAGGCCGGTGACCAGCAGCCAGCCGCCCCAGAGCAGCGCCGCCGCGCGCAGCCGGTCGGTCCGTGGCCGCCGCCAGGTCAGCCAGAGCAGGCCGGCCAGCGAGATCAGCGCGGCGGGCAGCAGCCAGCTGATCTGGCCGCCCATGTCCGCGGCGAACAGCCGGGTCAGGCCGGCCGCCCCGCTGAACGCGGCGCTGCCGCCGTGCCCGGCGCCCGGGCCGACCGAGCCGGTCTCGTTGCCGTCCAGCCGGCCCAGGCCGTTGTAGCCGAGGGCCAGCTGCAGGATGCTGTCGTTGGTCGAGCCGCCCACGTAGGGCCGGCTGGCGGCCGGGGTGAGCATGACGATGGCCACCCACCAGCCCGCCGCCACCAGCAGCGCCGCGCCGCCGGCCAGCAGCTGCCCGCAGCGGCGCAGCAGCCGCGGCGGCCCGGCCACCAGGTAGACCAGCGCGAACCCGGGCAGCACCAGGAAGGCCTGCAGCATCTTGGTCAGGAAGCCGGCGCCGAGCAGCGCGCCGGCCAGCACCAGCCACCGGGTCCGGCCGGACTCGATGGCCCGCACCATGGCGTAGGCGGCCGCCGTCATCAGCAGCACCAGCAGCGCGTCCGGGTTGTTGAAGCGGAACATCAGCGTGGCCACCGGCGTGCAGGCCAGCGCGCCCGCCGCGATCAGCCCGGCGGCGGGCCCGGCCCACCGGCGCACCGCGGCGTACAGGATGCCCACCGCGGCGACGCCCTCGGCGGCCTGCGGCAGCAGCACGCTCCACGAGTTCAGCCCGAACAGCCGTACGGAGAGCTCCATCACCCACAGCGAGGCCGGCGTCTTGTCCACCGTGATGAAGCTGGAACTGTCGAACGACCCGAAGAAGAACGCCTTCCAGCTGGTCGCGCCGGCCTGCACGGCAGCCGAGTAGAAGTCGTTGGCCCAGCCGTTGCGGCTCAGCCCGGCGGTGTACAGGATCGCGGTCGCCACCAGCAGGCCGAGCAGGCCGGGCCGGGCCGGGCCCACCGCGGATCGTGCTCCGGGCCGCGCAGCAGCCTGGCCAGCCGGCCACGGTGCTGCTGGTCCGGCGGCGCGGGGAAACGGCGCGCGCCGGTGACGGTGCTGCTCATCGCTAACGGTCCCTTCCAGCCAGGCGGAAACAGCACCTTTGCCGAACGCCAGTGCCGGGCCGGTGGCGCCCGCCGCGGCCCGGTCTGCTGAGGCCGGTGGGCCGCAAGCGGCGGAAAGGTACTGCGGGGGTGAGTACGCCTTACCGTCGCAGGGCTGGCTGCACCGGGTCTGTGGCCGGTCTCTGCCGCGGCTATGAACGCTGGTGCGCGGCCAGTTCCCGGGCGCCGAGCTGGGGGAGGGTGATGGTGAAGCGGGTGGTGCCGGGTTGGGAGTCGAGGTGGACGGTGCCGCCGTGGGCGGTGGTGACGGCGTCGACGATGGCCAGGCCGAGGCCGGTGGAGGGGGGCTGCCCGTCGTGGTGGGTGCGGGCGGTGTCGCCGCGGACGAATCGTTCGAACAGGGTGGGCTGCAGGTCGGGTGGGATGCCGGGGCCGTTGTCGGTGACTGAGAGCTGGACGCTGCCCGGCCCGGTGGTGGTCAGGGCGACGGTGACGGTGGTGCCGGGTGGGGTGTGCTTGGCGGCGTTGCTCATCAGGTTGGCCAGGACCTGGTGCAGGCGGTGTTCGTCGCCGCGGACCTGGACGGGTTCGTCGGGTAGTTCGAGCAGCCAGCGGTGGGTGGGGGCGGCGGCCCGGGCGTCGCTGGTGGCGTCGATGGCCAGCCGGGTCAGGTTGACGGGTTCCTGGGCCAGTGGCCGGCCGGCGTCGAGCTGGGCGAGCAGCAGCAGTTCGTTGACCAGGACGCTCATCCGGGAGGATTCGGCTTCGACGCGCTGCAGCGCGTGCTCGATGTCGGGGGGGACCGGGCCGGGGTGGCGCAGCGCGAGTTCGGCGTAGCCGCGGATGGCGGCCAGCGGGGTGCGCAGTTCGTGGCTGGCGTCGGCGGCGAAGCGGCGCAGCCGGGCCTCGGAGGCGGCCCGCCGGGCCAGTGCCGCCTCGACGTGGCCGAGCATCCGGTTGAACGCTGCGCCGACCTGGCCGACCTCGGTGCGCGGGTTGGCGTCGGGCACCCGGTCGGGCAGCGTGACCTGGCCACTGGCCAGCGGCAGCTGCGTGACCCGCGTCGCCGTCGCCGCCACCCGCCGCAACGGCACCAGCGACAGCCGGACAAACCCCGTCCCCAGCAACCCCGTCAACACCAACGCCGCCGAGAACGCGGCCACCTCGGCGATTTCCACCCGGCGCAGGGTGGCCTCCATGTCGGCCAGCGGCAGCCCGGTGATCAGCACGTCGTGGTCCCGGCCGGGGATCGCGGTGACCCGGTAGTCACCGCCGATCGAGTTCAGGTCCAAGGTGTAAAACTTGCCGTCAGGCGGCAGCGCGACCAGTTTGGCCTGGTCCGCGGCGGACAGGTGCGACGTGCCGTCGATGATGCCCTGGTTGGTGACCGCACCGTACTTGACCCGGGCGCCGAACGTGCCCGGGCCCAGCCCGGGTGTCTTGTTGCAGTTGCCGGGTGCGGTGCCCGGCGGCAGCTGGTCGTGGTCCTCCTGCGCTTCCATGCAGGACGCGTACCGGCCGCCGGCCGACTGGAGCTGCAGGTCGAGCTGGTTGATCAGGGTGTGGCTGAGCACCAGGTAGGTGACCACGCCGACGGCGGCGCAGGCCACCGCGAGCAGGGCGAGCAGCCCGGCGATGAGCCGGCCGCGCAGCGTGCGCGCGGCCACCCAGCGGCGCACCGAGCCCATGGTGGATGGGCCTTAGCTCGCGGGTTTCAGGACGTAACCGACGCCGCGGACGGTGTGGATCAGCGGTTCCCGGCCCGCGTCGATCTTCTTGCGCAGGTAGCTGATGTACAGCTCGACCACGTGGGCCTGGCCGCCGAAGTCGTAGTTCCACACCCGGTCCAGGATCTGCGCCTTGGACAGCACCCGGCGCGGGTTGCGCATCAGGAAGCGGAGCAGCTCGAACTCGGTCGCGGTCAGGTCGATCAGCTCGTCGGCCCGGCGTACCTCGCGGGCGTCCTCGTCCATGGACAGGTCACCGACCACCAGCTGAGTCTCGCCGCGGGCCCGGGCCAGCCCGGCCCGGCGGAGCAGGCCACGCAGCCGGGCCAGCACTTCCTCCAGGCTGAACGGCTTGGTCACGTAGTCGTCGCCGCCGGCGGTGATGCCGGCCACCCGGTCATCCACCGCGTCCTTGGCCGTCAGGAACAGCACGCACACGTTGGGGGCGTCCTGGCGGACCCGGCGGAGCACTTCCAGACCGTCGAAGTCGGGCAGCATGATGTCCAGCACGATCGCGTCCGGCCGGAACTCGCGGGCGGTGCGGACCGCGGACGCGCCATCGCCGGCCGTCTGGATCTCCCAGCCCTCGTAACGCAGGACGCTGGCCAGCAGCTCGGCCAGGCTGGGCTCGTCGTCAACGACCAGCACCCGGATCGGGCTGCCGTCCAGCCGCTTGATCGGCGCCGCCTGCGCTGACCCGCCCGGCTGCACTGTTCCATCTGGCTGCACTGGCCCACCCGACTGCGCTGTCTGGGTCTCGCTCATCATTTTTCCAGTATGCGAGCAGAGGTTACGGAGAGTTTCTACGCATCCTCTGAATTCCCGCTGAGACAGGGCAGGGTGATGGTGAAGCGGGTGGTGCCGGGTTGGGAGTCGAGGTGGACGGTGCCGCCGTGGGCGGTGGTGACGGCGTCGACGATGGCCAGGCCGAGGCCGGTGGAGGGGGGCTGCCCGTCGTGGTGGGTGCGGGCGGTGTCGCCGCGGACGAATCGTTCGAACAGGGTGGGCTGCAGGTCGGGTGGGATGCCGGGGCCGTTGTCGGTGACTGAGAGCTGGACGCTGCCCGGCCCGGTGGTGGTCAGGGCGACGGTGACGGTGGTGCCGGGTGGGGTGTGCTTGGCGGCGTTGCTCATCAGGTTGGCCAGGACCTGGTGCAGGCGGTGTTCGTCGCCGCGGACCTGGACGGGTTCGTCGGGTAGTTCGAGCAGCCAGCGGTGGGTGGGGGCGGCGGCCCGGGCGTCGCTGGTGGCGTCGATGGCCAGCCGGGTCAGGTCGACGGGTTCCTGGGCCAGTGGCCGGCCGGCGTCGAGCTGGGCGAGCAGCAGCAGTTCGTCGACCAGGACGCTCATCCGGGAGGATTCGGCTTCGACGCGCTGCAGCGCGTGCTCGATGTCGGGGGGGACCGGGCCGGGGTGGCGCAGCGCGAGTTCGGCGTAGCCGCGGATGGCGGCCAGCGGGGTGCGCAGTTCGTGGCTGGCGTCGGCGGCGAAGCGGCGCAGCCGGGCCTCGGAGGCGGCCCGCCGGGCCAGTGCCGCCTCGACGTGGCCGAGCATCCGGTTGAACGCTGCGCCGACCTGGCCGACCTCGGTGCGCGGGTTGGCGTCGGGCACCCGGTCGGGCAGCGTGACCTGGCCACTGGCCAGCGGCAGCTGCGTGACCCGCGTCGCCGTCGCCGCCACCCGCCGCAACGGCACCAGCGACAGCCGGACAAACCCCGTCCCCAGCAACCCCGTCAACACCAACGCCGCCGAGAAGACGATGATCTCGGTCAGCTCGACCTCCCGGAGGGTGGACTGCACCGGGGCCAGCGGCAGCCCGGTGACCAGCTTGGTGCCGTCGTTCCCGGGCCGGGCCATCAGCTGGTAGCGGCCCAGCGCGCTGAGCGAGACCGTGGTCGGCGCGCCCGAGGTGCGCAGCGCCAGCAGGGCGGTCCGGTCGGCCTGGGTCAGGTGGCAGTCGCTGCCGGTCACGGTGGGGTTGTGGAACATGTTGCCGCCGATGGAGGCGCTGAACGTCTGCGGGCCCTGCTCCTGGCCGCACATCTGCGGTCCGCCGGGGACGTTGTCGTTGTCCTGGTCGCTGTCTTTAGCCGGCTGACCCTCTGCCTGGGGCTTGCCGTGGTGCTCCACCGGGCCTGACTCCAGGCACGTGCCATACCGCATATTGACCGCGCTGAGCTGCTGGTCGAGCTGGCTCATCAGCGCCTTGTGCAAAGCTACATAGGTAGTGATGCCGACCGCGGCGCAGGCCACCGCGAGCAGCGCGAGCAGGCCGGCGATGAGCCGGCCGCGCAGCGTGCGCGGGCCCGGCCGGCGCGGCCGCGCCGCGGCGTGCGGCTCCGGTGCGGCGTCCGGGGTGCTCATGGCGATGGCCTTAACGTGCGGAGTTCGAGGACGTGGCCGGCGCGGCGGCGGGGGAGGCCAGGCCGGTAGCTCATTTTAGGGTCTGGCCCGCGGCTCAGCGGGCCGGCAGCAGCTTGAGGGCCAGCACCGGGCAGTCGGTAACCGCCCGGCGGACGTGCCGGTCCAGGGACCGGGGCACCGGCCCGTCGGCCACGATCGGGTAGCCCCACTCGTCCAGCGTGATCAGCTCGGGCAGCAGTTCCGCGCACAGCCCGTGGCCGGAGCAGACGGTCGGGTTAACACGCAGCTGATTCTTCATCGTGGTCAGCTCCAGTCCGCGGCGCTGAGCGCGGTGTCGGCGGGCAGCGGCAGGAACGGCCGCCGGGCCGGGTCCACGCACCGCCCCTGGCCGTGCAGGGTGATCTCGTCCCGGAACACGTGCAGCGCGCTGCGGATGAACCGGACGCTGCCATCCGGGTGATGGCAGGCGCCGCGGCCCTGCACCAGGCTGGACCAGCGGATCATGTCGGTCACCGCGCGCGGGTCCGGGCGCGGGCTGGCGATCTCGGCCATGGCGGCCGCGATCCGCGGCAGGCCGCTGAAGCACGGCCCGCACTGACCAGCCGATTCCAGCGCGAGATAGCGGGCCACCCGGGCCGCCTCGGCGATCCCGCAGCAGTCGGCGGGCAGCGCGGCCAGCACACCCGCGCCCACAAAGGAGCCGGCCGGCCGCAGGTCCGCGTTGCTCAGCGTCATCCGGGCCGCGTCCGCGGCCGGCAGCCAGGCCCCGTGATACCCGCCGCTGAGCACGGCCTGGGTGTGCCCGTCCAGAGTGAGCAGGCTGCGCAGCGGGGTGCCCAGCTCGGTTTCCACCACGTCCCGGCGGCCATCGGCCTGGTGCAGCGTGCACAGCATGCTGCCCGGCTCCTCGTCCGTGCCGGCCTCGCGGAACCAGTCCGGCCCGAACCGGGCGATCAGCGCCAGGTGGGCCAGCGTCTCCACATTGTGCACCAGGGTGGGGCGGCCGGCCACGCCCCGCTCGAACACCATCGGCGGCTTGAACCGCGGCCGGGCCGGCCCGCCGTTCACCCGGCTGGCCAGGGCCGATTCCTCACCGGCCAGGAAGCGCGGCGGCGCGTCGAAGATCTCCACCGTGGCGCGGTCCACCCGGGCCGCGGCGCGGTCGGCGATGGCGGCGTGCAGTTTGTCCAGCAGCCGCGGGTGCCGGCTCAGGTACAGCCCGACCGAATCGGAGCCGACGGCTTCGGCCGCGAGCTGCAGGCCGTCCAGGATCAGGTGCGGGGAGATCCACAGCAGCGACTTGTCCTTCTCGCTGGCCGGCTCGCCCTCGGCGCCGTTGCCGATGACCACTGGCTTGGTGCCGGCCTGGGCGACCGCGGCCAGCTTGCGGTGCACCGGGAAGGCGGCCCCGCCGCGGCCGGTCAGGCCCGCGGCCTGGAGCACCGGGATCAGCCGCCCGGCCCGGCCGGTGTACGGCAGGTGGCCGAAGCGGTGCAGATGGGCCGGCAGGTCAACCGCGGCCGCGCCCTGGTCTGGCAGCAGCCGGGGCAGCCCGGCGCTGTCGGCCGGCCGGCCCAGCGGCTCGCCGGACTGGCCGGGGTGCGGCACGGTGGTGCCATACGTCATCGCAAGGTCGGCTTTCGTGAGTCGGTCAGCGGATGGTCTCGCGTGGCCCGCGGCGGGCATGCTCGCGGACGCCGCGCGGCGACATCATGTCGAGCGTGGCGGCGGCCCGTTCCTCCTGCGGTACCTCCCGGCCGGCCCTGCAGATGCGCCAGATGACCGCGCCGGCCACCGCCGCGATACAGGCCAGCAGCAGGTAGAGCAGGACGCCGCGGTGCAGGTCGGTGCTGGCGGTCAGGCTGTGCAGCACGGCGCCGCCCCAGGCCAGGTAGGCGAGCCAGTGCAGGGCCCGCCAGAACCGGCGGTTGATCCGGGCCCGGGCCAGGCTGGTCACGATCAGCGCGACCACGAGGTCGAGCGAGATCGCGCCCACGCCGAGCCAGAGTGGCTTGTACGGCGAGGTGAACGGGATCACGATCGCGACCAGCCCGATGGTGACGTAAGGGTCGAGCACCGCGGTGAGCACGTGCAGCGCGACGAACGCCACGGCCAGCAGGGACAGGTTGCGGTGCAGCCCGGTGACCACGAACCGGGGCAGCCCGGGCAGCCGCCCCTGCCGGTTCACCAGCACGCCGAGCAGCGTCACGCCGGTGAGCAGCAGCAGGCTCACCACACCGGTGGCCCGGCTGGCGTACCAGAGCGCCGTGCTCTGCGTGATCCCGCTCATCGCTGTCCTTCTGGAAGGTCCTGTCGTCCGATGCTAAGCAAACCTGACCTGGTGCAGGTCCTGCTATGGCATGTCTCTCAATTCCCTCTGAACGCCGACCTGGGCCAGCCAGCCCCGGCAGGCCAGGCAATTCGCCCGTTCCGGTATACATACGGCACCGGATGCCTGCCGCGACTGAGGAGGCCGCATGCCCAAGCCGGTGGCCGCTCGGCGGCTGCTGGGCGGCATCCTGGTGGACATCGGTCCGCTGCGGCGGCACCGGGACTTCCGCCGGCTGTGGGCCGGGCAGCTGGTGTCCCAGCTGGGCAGCCAGCTCGCCATCGTGGCGGTGTCCTACCAGACCTACCGGCTCACTGGCTCGACGGCCATGGTCGGGCTGGTCAGCCTGGGCCAGCTCGTCCCGCTGCTGGCCGGGTCGCTGCTCGGCGGGCCGCTGGTGGACGCCTGGGACCGGCGCCGGGTCATGCTGTTCACCCAGCTCATGCTGGCCGCCGGGTCGGCCGGCCTGGCGGTCAACGCGCTGGCCGGCCAGGCTCGGCTGTGGCCGGTGTTCGCCTGCACCGCCGAGGCGGCCGCGTTCCAGGGCCTCGACTGGTCGGCCCGGCGCGCCTCGCTGCGGCGGCTGGTGCCGCCGCCGGATGTGCCCGCGGCGGTGTCCGTGCAGTCGGCCGCGCTCCAGCTGACCACCGTGCTGGGCCCGGCCGCGGCCGGGCTGCTCATCGCGCACACCGGCTTCGGCCTGGTGTACGGGCTGGACGTGGCCTCGTTCGCGGTGGCGTTCGGCTCGGTGCTGCTGTTGCCGCGGCTGCCGCCGGAACGCGGCGGCCAGCCGCCCAGCCTGGCCTCGCTGATCGGCGGCGTGCGCTACGTGCGGTCCAGCCAGCCGCTGGCCGGGGTGTTCCTGATCGACCTGGGCGCGATGGTGTTCGGCCTGCCGCGGGCGCTGTTCCCGGCGCTGGCCGCCACCGTGTTCGGCGGCGGTGCCGCCACCGTCGGCTACCTGAACGCGGCGCCCGGCGCCGGGGCGCTGCTCGGCTCGGTGCTCACCGGCCGCGTCGGCCGGGTGCACAACGTCGGCCGGGCGGTGGTCATCTGCGTCGTGGTGTGGGGCCTGGCCATCACCGGCTTCGGCCTGGTGCACTGGCTGCCCGCCGCGCTGCTGCTGCTGGCCGTGGCGGGCGGCGCCGACGTCATCTCGGCGGTGTTCCGGATGGTGATCGTGCAGCAGGTGACCCCGGACCAGATGCAGGGCCGGGTGAACAGCCTGATCTACGCGGGCATCCAGGGCGGCCCGCGGCTGGGCGACGCGGAGGCGGGCGCGGCCGCGGCCATCGGCGGCCCGTCGTTCGCGGCCTGGTCGGGCGGGCTGCTCAGCGTGGCCACCGCGGTGGCCACGTGCTGGCTGCTGCCTGGTATCTGGCGGTACGACCGCGGGCTGAGGCCGCTCCGCTGGCCACCGGGGAGGCCGCCGAGCAGCCCGGCTGAGCTGGGTCAGGAGCCGCCGGACACGCCGTGCGACGGCGCCGCGCTGGGCACCGGCGCGGGTGCGCTGCTGGGCGGGGCCGGGGCGCTGGACGCGGACGCCGCACTGGCTGAGCCGGCCGCGCCGCCGCCGGCCTGGCTGTGGTGATGGTGGTGCCGCCGGGCATGTGGGCTAGCGGCCGTCCCGGAACCGCCGGTGGTGGCGGTCGGGCCGGCCTGGCTGCTGGCCGCCGGGGCGGGCCGCGGCGTGCTGGCCGGGTGCGTGCTCGCCGTGGCGTGCGTGGCACCGGGCAGGATGAACGCCACCGCGCCCGCGGTGACCACGCCACCAGCGCCGACCGTGGCGGTCACCGCGCGCAGGTGGCCCTGGCTGCGGTCACGCCGGGCTACCGCGGCGCGCAGCTCGCGGGTGCGATGGTGCATCAGGTCCTCTGGCTTACTCGGCTGGCCATCCGGCAACGGTCTGCACGTTACCGGCTGCGTCCACCAGCCGGGCGGGCAAGCCGAGATTCACCAGCCAGTCGAGCGCCCGGTCGCCCCGGATGATGGCCGCGGTGCTGGCCGTGTTCGCGTCGGCGCAACTGGCCGCCGCGACCGACACGGTGCGCCAGTACACCGGGGCGGGCAGCCCGGTGCGCGGGTCGAGGATGTGGTGCAGCGCCGTGCCGCCGCGCCGCCAGCGCCGGGCCGTGGTGCTGGACGTGGCCAGCCCGCCGTCCCGGATGGCCACCACGGCCGACGGCCCGTTCGGCGGGTCTTCCGGCCGCCCGGTGACGTCCTGCACCCGGATCCGCCAGCCGCCGTCCGGCGGCGGGCCGGCCACCGCGATGTCCCCGCCCAGGCCGACCAGCACGCCGCAGCCCAGCTCGGCGGCGAGCCGCGCGGCTGACCGGTCCGCCGCCCACGCCTTGGCCGTGGCCCCCAGGTCCAGGCTCATCCCGGGCGGCAGGGTGAGCAGCCGGTGCGGTTCGTCCAGGCCGACCAGGCGCCAGCCGGGTGCGGCCCGCACGGTCAGCGTGACCGGCGGGCCATCCGCCGGGATCAGCGCGAAGTCGCGGTCGTAGCCGATGACCGCGAGGGCGTCGCCGATGGTCGGATCCACGTCCCCATCGGTCAGCTGGGCGGCGCGCAGCGCCACCGCCACCGCCTCGGTCAGCAGCGGGCTGAGCTGGACCGGTCCGGGCGGCCGCCGGGCATCATCGAGGCGCATCAGCTCAGAGTCGGGGCGGAACCGGCTGCAGGCCGCGTCCACCGCGGCCAGATCGGCCGCCAGCAGGTCGCGGCCGCCCGCCAGCTGAGCCGGGTCGGTGACGAGCAGCCACACCTGGGTGCCCAGGGCGGTCCAGTCCGCGTGCGCCGGGGCAGCCTGGCCCGCGGCGGCGGACTCCATCATGAGCCTCCCGAGGTGGCGCCGGCCGACCCGGAGCTGGACGACGGCGCTGACGACGAGCCGAACGAGCCGTTGCTCGACGACGATCCCGAACTCGACGACGAGCCGGAACTGGACGACGCGCCCGAGCTGGTGCCGCTGCCCGAGGACCCCGCACTTGAGGACCCCGTGCCCGAGGAACCTGTGCCCGAGGAACCGGTGCCGGGACTGGACGAGTGCCCGGTGCTGGCCGAGTTCGACGATCCGGTGCTGCTGGCGGTGTTGTGCGCCGCGGCGGGCAGTTCGACCATCACCACGCCGGCCACGGCTGCGCCTACGATACCGGCGCCGATGGTGGCGTTGCGCAGCCGCCGGCGAGCGTGGTCGCGGGCAAAAATGGCCGACACGGTCCGCTCGTCGCTGTTCATCCTTGGGGCTCCTCTATCGCGGGCAGTACCCCATCAGTGTCGGCGCTGCCGATCTGACCGTGCTGGGCAGTTCCTCTGGGGTAGCTCTGAGTTCCCGGGGCTTTCGTCCTGGCCAGAGGGGGCGGACAGCACTGCCAGCCCGGCCGCCCAGGCCGCACTCTGCAGGGGTAGGAGGAGGCGGCATGCCTGACATCACCCTCAGCGCGGCCGATGGCACGGCGCTCAGCCGCGATCAGGTCCACTTTCTGATCGAGACCGCGGCCCGGGCCCCATCCGTGCACAACACCCAGCCATGGCGGTTCCACGTCGGCCCGGCCGGCCTGGAACTGCACGCGGACCGGTCCCGGCAGCTTCCAGCCGTGGATCCGTTCGGCCGGGAATTGCTCATCAGCTGTGGCGCCGCCCTGTACGGGCTGCGGCTCGCTGTCCGGCTGCTCGGCTACCTGCCCGTGGTGGACGTGCTGCCTGACGCTGGCCAGCCGGATCTGCTGGCCCGGGTCCGGATCGGCTATCTGGTCCCGCCGGCCCAGCACGACTGGGCGATGCTCGCGGCGGTGCCGCACCGGCACACGCACCGGGGCCCGTTCAGCCCGGAGCCGATCCCAGCTGGGCTGCTGACGGCGCTGCAGAACGATGCGGTCGCCGAGGGAGCGACCCTGGTGCTGCTCGACCCGGCCGCACGCGCCCAGATGCGGCAGCTGGCCAGGGTGGCCGCCCGCTGGCAGCACCGGGACCCGGCGATCCGCGCGGAGGTCAGGCGGTGGACCAGGCCGCCAGGCTGCGCTGACCGTGACGGTGTGTCGGCGTACGCTTACCCGCCGATGCCGGTAGGCCTGAGCGGGCCGGCTGGGCCGGTGGTTGGGAAGCTGGCCGAGCGTGACTTCGACCTGGGCCGCGCCACCGGACGGCTGGACCGGGCCGGTCCGCCCCCCGCCGCCAGCGCAATCCTGGTCACCGCGGCGGACACACCCGCCGGGTGGGTGCGGGCGGGCCAGGCGCTGAACCGGCTGCTGATCCGGGCCGCAGGCCAGTGGGTGTTTGCCGCGCTGAACAGCCAGCCGACCGAGTCCGCGGCCGTCCGTGACCTGGTCCGGGCCCGGCTGCGGCTGCCCGGTTTGCCGCAGCTGCTGCTGGAGTTCGGCCGGGCGCACACCGCCTCGGCCTCCGCCCGCCGCCCGGTCGGGGACGTGCTCGGCTGACCGGACTAGCCGGTGCCGAGCACCCTGGCCAGCTTGGAGGCCGACTTGGACGGCTGGGCTCCGGCGGCGCGCAGTTGCCCGGCAGTGGCGTTCAGCAAAGAACGGGTTCCGGAGACCAGTTCCACCTCCAGCTCGCGCCAGCTGTCGGCCGGCCGCCAGCGGGCGGGGTCGGCCGGGTCCGGGCGGGAGCCGGTCACCTCGTCGTCGGCGATCTCGGCGAGCGGCTGGCCGGACTGGTCGAGCAGGCGGCGCACGGTGCGGCGGGTGTCCAGCCGGGCCACCGGCCGCAGCGGCTCGCCGCCGGTCCACTGGGCGACCTCGGCGGCGACCGGGCCGGGGACCTCGTCTTCGCCTAGGTCAAGCGGGAAGTGCAGCTCGCGGCGGGTGTCCGCGCTGACCGGCAGCTTGATGTGCCAGCCCGCGTCGGTGCCGCCGGTGCGCCGGCGCAGCGTGATCTTGGCCGTGGCCAGCCGCAGCCCGGCGGTGTCGAAGTAGGTGGCGGACAGGTGCAGCACGTCCGGCGGCGTCTCGCCGGCCACCCCCGGCCCGGTCAGGCTGGGCAGTACGAAACCGGCGGGCACGTCGAACTTCTGCTCGATCTCGGTCAGCTCCGTCTCGCCATCGGTCATGCCTTGAGGCTACGAGGCCGGGGCCGGTCGGGCGGCGCCGCGGGCCGAATTCTCCCGTCTGACGGCAAACGCGTGGCCGCCGATCCCGCTGGGTCAGCTGTTTCTGCGGTGCACGCCTGGTAACAGTGCCAGACTGAGAAATAACGCTCCGTGTTCAACATCGTGGTGACCGGGGCTTAGTCGGCGCGGCGGGGCGGCGGCTGCGGGAGCAGGGGTCATTATGGGGGTCAGCTTGGGGCCGCTCGTCGTGACCAACGGGGACGGGGGAACTCCATGGGTCTCATCACGGACATTGACGCCGCGGCAGGATACGAGGCGGTCAGCCTGCCGCTGCTTCCTGAGGACCCCTCCGGAGCCCAGGGCCTGGACGGGGCGGTGCTCCGCCTCCGCAGCGCCCGGCCGACCAAGCGGGCCGTGATCTACCTGCACTGCCTGGACGACCCGTTCGTGCCCGCCGAGCTGGCCGGCTGGTACACCGACCGTGGTTTCCACTTCTACGTGGCCGACCTGCGCAGGCTGGCGGACGGCGGCCGGATGGAGACCGGCCACGCCGTGCTGGACAGCGCGGCCGAGCTCGATGCGTACTTCACCTGCCTGGACACGGCCGCGCAGCACGTCCGGGAGGCGGACGGGATGGAGACCGTGGTGCTCAGCGCGCACGCCATCGGGGCGCTGGTGGCCGCGCTCTGGTGCCACGCCCGGCGCGGCAGCCGGCCCGCGGACGCGCTGATCCTGGCCAGCCCGGCGCTGCAGGCCGGCTCGTGGCTGTCCCGGCTGGCGGGCGGGCGGCGCCGTGGAGCACCACTGCTGGCGGTGCTCCGCCGCCGGGTCCGGCGCGGCCTGGACATCAGCTGCCCGGTACTAGTGCTGTGCCCGGCGCGGGACTGGGCTGCGACCGGCGGCCCGGGCGGCCTGCTGGCCGTGCCCGGGCTGGGCGGCCAGGCCACCATCCGGCTGGGCCCGCACGTGACCTGGCGCATGGTGGACGAGGCAGGCCCGGGCGGCCCCGGGCTCGGGCAGCTACTCGACGAGCAGGGCCGCTGGCTCGGCGCCTACCTGTCCAGCCAGATCCGCGACCAGCTCCTCTGACCCGTCTCGCCCGCCGCCCTCAGCCCCCGGTACCGGCTCACCCCGCCGCAGCACCGGTCGGCCCGCGGCACCGGTTGCCCCCGCCGCCGCATCGCTTGGCCCCGCCGCGGCACCGGTTGCCCCCGCCGCCGTACCGCACAGATCTTTCATTCACACCCTCGGGCGTGGTGTTCGCACCACGTGGATGATTCATTCACGCGCACCAGACCGCGTGAATGAATCTGGGTCATCCCGGGTTCGTTGGAGACTTGATCAGGAGGGAAGATCAAGTCATGGCTCGAAAGTCCCCTTACTCTGCGGAGCTGCGCCGGCGGGCGGTGGTGATGGTCGCCGACGTGCGTAGCGAGTACGACACGGAATTCGCCGCGATTACGTCGGTGGCCAAGCAGTTGGGTATCGGTTCGGCGGAGACGCTGCGGAAGTGGGTGCGCCAGGCTGAGGTCGATGCCGGGACGCGTCCTGGGACGTCGCGGGAGGAGGCGGCGGAGATCCGGGTGCTGAAGCGCCGGGTGGCCGAGCTGGAGCGGGTGAATGAGATTCTGCGGGCGGCCAGTAGTTATTTCGCCCGGGAACTCGACTTCAAACTGTAGCGCTCGTCGGGTTCGTCGATACGTATCGGGATCGGTTTGGTGTGGAGCCGATCTGCGCTGCCCTGAGTTTTCCATCCAGCACGTATTATGCCGCGAAACGCCGCGAGGCCAGGCCGCCGGATCGCCGGTTGCGTGATGAGAAGCTGAAAGAACGGATTATGGCTGTCTGGGATCAGCCGGGGCCGGGCAACCGCATCTATGGGGCGCGGAAGATCTGGCTGGAGCTGAACGCGGCCGGTGTCGCGGTGGCCCGCTGCACGGTGGAGCGCCTGATGCGCGAACTGGGCATCGCCGGGGTGGGCACGCCGGCGAAGAAGCCGCGGACCACGGTGGCCTCTGATCCCGCCGATCGCCCATCTGACCTGCTGGAGCGTGATTTCGGCGCGGCGGCACCGAACGCCCGCTGGGTCGCGGACATCACCTATGTGCCGACCGCGTCCGGATGGTGCTACACCGCGTTCGTCATGGACCTTTATTCGCGCGGGATCGTCGGGTGGGCTGTCGCAGATCACCTGCGCGCCGAACTCGCCCTCGATGCTCTTGAAATGGGAATCTGGAGGCGGAAAGACCGCGTCGGAGACCGGCTCATCCACCATTCCGATCGTGGTGTGCAATATACGTCGATCTGCTATACCGATCGGCTGGACGAGGTCGGTGCCGTTCGCTCTGTCGGGTCCAAGGGCGATTCGTACGATAATGCCGCTGCGGAGTCGCTCAACAGCTTGTACAAGCGGGAGCTCATCGACCTGCGCGGCCCGTGGAAAGGAATCGCCGATGTGACGAAGGCCACTATGGAATGGGTTGAATGGTACAACGCTAAAAGGATACACTCTTATTGTAAGAACGTTTCGCCGCTCGAATACGAGGAAGCGTTCTACCAGGCACAAGCATCGGCCGCCTGAGCGACAGGCAGCCAAGCGGACCAGTCTCCAAGATCACCGGGGCGCACCAATCATGGGTGTGGCTCTTTTGGAGGGAGTTGTCTGGGTGGTGAATCAGGGAGGGCTCCGGTAGATCGGTGGTTGTCGGCCAGATCGATCACCGGGAGCCCTCGATGGCATTGTCGCCTGCCTGTACGTGTGTGTCATGTCCTGCTCATCGCGGTGTGCCTGCCGCCCCGGCGGGTTCGGCTGCCGCTGTGCCGGGGTTATTCGCCCCGGCGGGTGAGCTGTTCGGGTCGGTGGTGGCCTGGCTGGGCGGCCCGGTGGCCGGGGCGCTTGATCATGCTGGGCTGGAGGAGCGGCTGGTGGCTGATGCCCGTGAGCTTGGCCGGCTGCTGCTGCAGGCCCATCTGGACCTGCGGGCCGCCCGTGAGGAACGCCGCGCCGCGGTGACCGGCCCTGACGGAATCACCCGGATCCGGGCCGAGTCTGGGCATCAGCGGTGCCTGGCTACCCTGGCCGGCCAGGTGAGGGTGACCCGGATCGCCTACCGTGCGCCGGGCGCGCCGAACGTGCACCTGGCCGACGCGGCGCTGAGCCTGCCTGCGGGCAGGCATTCACACGGGCTGCAGCGGCTGGCGGCCATCGAGGCCACGCGGGGCTCGTTCGCGGCCGCCGCGGCGGCGATCGGCCGGGCCGCTGGGGTCCCGGCCGGGAAGCGCCAGGTCGAAGAGCTCGCCCGGGCAGCCGCGGCTGACGTGGACTGCTTCTATGCCCGCGGGCGGCCAGCGCCGGAGCGGGCCCCGGCCTCCGGCGTGCTGGTGCTGTCGGCCGACGGCAAAGGCATCATCATGCGCCCGGACGCGCTGCGCCCCCGCGCCCGCGCCGCCGCCGCGAAAAGCCACGCCAAGCTGGCCACCCGGCTGACCCGCGGCGAGGTCCGCCACCGCAAGCGGATGGCCGAGGTGGCCACCGTCTATGACATCACCCCCGCCCCCCGCACCCCAGCGGCCATCATCACCATGCCGGGCGAAGACCCGCCGCGGCCCGCGGCACCAGGCCCGGCCGCTCGCGGCAAATGGCTCACCGCCAGCGTCACCGCGGAAATCCGCCAGGTCATCGCCGCGATGTTCACCGAAGCCGCCCGCCGCGACCCCGGCCACGCCCGGCCCTGGGTCGCCCTAGTGGACGGCAACCCACACCAGATCCGCCGCATCAGCACCGAAGCCCGCCACCGCGCCACCCCGGTCACCATCGTGATCGACTTCATCCACGTACTGGAGTACCTCTGGGACACAGCCTGGTGCTTCCACCCCGAAGCCGATCCGGCCGCCGAGATCTGGGTCGCCACCCACGCCCGCGCCATCCTCGCCGGGCAGGCCAGCCACGTAGCCGCCACCATCCGCCGCGCCGCCCAGGCAGCTCAGCTCACCGGCAAGCGGGCCACCACCGCCGGAAAATGCGCCCGCTACCTCGACACCAAGCAGCCCTACCTCAACTACGAGGCCGCGCTGACCGCCGGCTGGCCCATCACCACCGGCGTCATCGAAGGCGCCTGCCGCCACCTGGTCAAAGACCGCATGGACATCACCGGAGCCCGCTGGAGCCTGCCCGGCGCCGAAGCCATCCTCAAACTCCGCACCGTCATCAGCAACGGCGACTTCGACACCTACTGGACCTACCACCTCATCCGCGAACACCAGCGAAACCACCCCCAGCCCCGCACCAGCTACCAACTCGCCGCATGACTCCCGTCACTCCAAAAGAGCCACACCCATGAATCATTCACGCGCACGGTTCGGGCGCGGGAGAGCCGAACCGGGGGACGGGCCTGCGCCCGCTCAGCTCACCTGGACCGCGATGCTGGGGTAGCCGGAGGCGCCGTTCGGCTCCGGGGGTTCCTGCAGCGACGCCTGGGTGTAGCCGGTCGCGTCGGTGGCCCGGGACTCGATAATGTGCGTGCCCGATGTGGCGTCCCATTCCCAGACCCACTGCCGCCACGTGTCGATGCCGGGGACCGCGGCCAGCGTGGCCTGCTGCCACGGCCCCTTGTCCACCCGGACGTGCACCGCGTCGATGCCCTTGTGCTGGGCCCAGGCCACGCCGGCCACCGGGGTCCGGCCCGGCTTCACCCCGCTGTTCGGCACGTCGATCCGGGACTCGGTCTTGATCGGCGCGCGCTGCGACCAGCCGCGCACCGTCCAGTAGGCGTGCTCGGCGGCGAACGTGCTCACCTTGATGTCGGTGACCCATTTGCACGCCGACACGTAGCCGTACAGGCCGGGCAGCACCAGCCGGGCCGGGAAGCCGTGCGCGACCGGCAGCGCGGTGCCGTTCATGGCTACCGCTACCAGGGCATCCCGCCCGTCCATCACGGTGGCGATCGGGGTGCCGGAGGTGAACCCGTCCACCGAGGTGCACAGCAGTTGGTCCGCGCCCGCCTTGACCCCGGCCATCCGGAGCAGGCTGGCCAGGCTGGCCCCGAGCCACTTGGCGTTGCCGACGTACGGCCCGCCGACCGGGTTGGACACGCAGGTGAGCGTGATGTAGTCCTCGATCAGCGGGCGGCGGAGCAGTTCGTCGAAGCTGAGCGTGATCTCCCGGTCCACCATGCCGTGGATGCGCAGATGCCAGGTCTGCGGGGCGACCTGCGGCAGGATCAGCGCGGTGTCCACCCGGTAGAACGCGTTGTTCGGCGTGATGAACGGCTCCAGCCCCTTGACGTTGGGGTGGGTGCCCGGCGGCAGCGGCGGCGCGGGGTGTGCGGGCCGCGGGAACCGGAGTTCGGACCGCGCCACGGACACGCTGGACCGCTCGGACAGCGACCGCCCGGCCAGCGCGGCGATGCCACCCGCCGCCAGCGCGACCGCGCTGACGGTGAGGAAACTGCGGCGCGGCGGCCCGGCGTCGGCTGGGCTGGGCTCGGCCGGGGGCCGGGTGGCCGGCACCCAGTCCAGGGGGTCGCGTTCGTCCGGCTCGCCGTCTTCGTCCGGCTCGGCATCTCCGGCCGGCTCGGCGTCCGCGTCCGGCTCGGCAGCCTCGGTTGCATCGGAGGCCGTGGCTGGTTCGGCGGCCTCGGTTGGCTCGGCCGTGCCGGTTGGCTCGGCCGTATCAGTTGGCCCGGCTGTCTCGGCGGCCTCGTCCTCGTCCGCTGGCAGCCAGGCCGCGCGCAGCGCGTCAGCCGGCTCCGCGTCGGCCGGGACCCTGGCGGCCACGCCTCCGGGCACCGCCCGGGGCTGCGCCGCGCGGACCAGGCGGGACAGCGCGAACGCCCCGGCCAGCGCGCCGAGCAGCGTGGGCAGCACGTCTACCAGTTCGGCGTTCGGCCGGGTCAGCGCGCCGGCCAGGCCGATTAGGGCGAAGATGCCGAGCCCGAGGTAGCCGTAGCTGAGCCGCCGCATGGCCGCTATGCCGATGATCGCGGCCAGCACCGCGAGCACCACGAGCATGCCCAGGACCAGGGCCTTCTTGTCGTTCGAGCCGAACGTGGCGATCGCGAAGTTCTTGACCGGGGGCGGAGTATTGTCGATGGCCAGACCACCAACGGCCGCCACCGGCGAGCCCTGCGGCCGGCCTATCCCGGCGATGAGCTGGGCGACCCCGAGCGCGACCCAGGCGGTGAGCAGGCCAACCCACACACCACGGCCGGTGCCACGGGAACGATCAGGAGCTTTCACAGGAGTCATTCGTAGCCTACGGGCATCTGGATTGCCGCAGATCACCGTAGTTAGCAAGCCAAGCGTAATGCGGCGACGAATTAGGGATATGGCGATGACCGACAGCCAGCCGCAGCCCTCCCCGGACGGTCTCGGCGCAGAACAGCCCGGCCCCGGCCGGCCTGACCTGCCGGGCCACCCCGGGGCGCCGCTGGCCGTGCTGCTCGGCCAGGTGGCGCGCGGCGACGACGCCGCCTTCGCCGCGGTCTACGACCAGGTGGCCGGGCAGGTGTTCGGCTTGGTCCGCACCGTGCTGCGCGATCCCGCACAGGCCGAGGAGGTGTGCCAGGAAGTCCTGCTGGACGTGTGGCGCAACGCGGCCCGGTTCGACGCAGACCGGGGCACGGCCATGGCCTGGCTGATGACGCTGGCGCACCGGCGCGCGGTGGACCGGGTGCGCTCGCAGCAGGCGGCCACCGCCCGGGAGCAGCGGGTGGGCCGGCCCGACCTGCCCTACGACAGTGTGGCCGAGACGGTCGAGGCCCGGCTGGACGCGGAACGGGTCCGCCGCTGCCTCGATTCGCTCACCGGCCTGCAGCACGAGTCGATCACTCTTGCCTACTACCAGGGCCGCACTTACCGTGAGGTAGCCGCCCTGCTCAGCGTGCCGGTCGGCACCGTGAAGACGCGGATGCGGGACGGGCTGATCCGGCTCCGCGACTGCCTGGGGGTGGACTAGCCGTGGGCACACTCTGGTTCCGCCGGGCCGATCCGCACACGCTGGTCGGCGCCTACGCGCTGGACGCCCTGGGCGGCGCCGACCGGGCCCGCTTCGAGCGCCACCTGAGCGCCTGCCCGTCGTGCACCCAGGAGACCCACGGGCTGCTGGAGACCGCCTCCCGGCTGGCCGCCAGCACCGCCGCCCTCGCGCCGGACGGCCTGCGCGACCGGGTGCTGGCCGCCGCGGCCCGCACCCGGCAGCACACGCCGCGGGTGACCGATGTCAAGTCGGCCTGGCCGGGCCGCCGCTGGGGCATGGCCATCGCGTGCGGCGTGCTGGCCGTGGCCCTGGCCATCGGCGGCATCGTGTTCAACGCTCAGCATCAGCTCAGCCAGGAGCAGGCGCGGGCCCGGGCGATCGCCGCGGTGCTGAACGCCCCGGACGCGACCATGATGACCGCTCACGCCAGCCCGCGCGGCAAGGCCACCGTGGTCATGTCGCACCGGGACCGGGCGCTCGTCTTCACCGCCGCCCGCCTCCCCACCCTTCCTTCTTCTGAACGCTATGAGCTGTGGCTGGTCGGCAGCACTGGCCCCCGGCCTGCGGGCATGCTGCCGGAACCACATGCCGGGATGACCGCCCCGGTCATCGTGTCTGGGCTGCGGTCCGGGGACGAGGTCGCGCTGACCGTGGAGCCGGCCGCCGGGGCCGCGAAGCCGACCCCGCCGATGGTCATCATGCTGCCGCTGTCATCCTGAGCCCCACCGGGCACAACTAAGGCCTGTCCAGTAGATCTTCGGCCTGCTGCGCGGCCCCCGGAGGGCGCCTCGCGGCGTTGTCGTCGTCGCCCATAGCTCCGCTATGGGCTCCTCCTCCGCCTTGCGATCCATCCCTCCGGATGACCGCTCACGACGGCCAAGATCCACGGGACAGGCCTAGCCCGGCTCGCCGTTTCCGCTCGCCGCAGCGGCAGGCTAACGTGGGGACCCGTGAAAGCATCTCCCGAGGCGCAGCAGCGGCTGCTTGAACTGGCCGACCTGGACGCGGAACTATCCCGGCTGGAGCACCGCCGGCGAAGCCTGCCCGAGACGGCGGAAGCCGACCGGATCGAGGCGAAAGACCGCGAGCTGCGCGACGAGATCGTCGCGCTGGAGGCGGCCGAGAAGGATCTCGGGCGGGAACAGGGCAAGGCCGAGGCCGACGTGGAACAGGTCCGCACCCGGATCGACCGGGACCGTGGCCGGCTGGACGCGGGCACGGTCACCTCGGCCCGGGAACTGGAGACGCTCCAGGCGGAGATCATCTCGCTGGCCCGCCGGCAGTCCGATCTTGAAGAGATCGTGCTCGAAGTGATGGAGCGCCGGGAGGCCGCGCAGGGCCGCCGGGCCGCGCTGACCGACGAGCGGGCCGCGCTGGCCACCGAACTGGCCGACGTGACCGCCCGGCGGGACGCGGCGCTGGCCGAGATCGCGGAAGAAGCAGGCAAGGCCAGCGACCGGCGCGGCAGCGTGGCCGCCGAGGAACCGGCCGACCTGATGACTCTCTATGAGAAGCTGCGCGCCCAGCACGGGGTCGGTGCCGCGGCGCTGCGCCGCGGCCGCTGCGAGGGCTGCCATCTCTCGCTGAACACGGTCGACCTGAACCGGATCCGCGCCGCCGCGCCAGACGAAGTGCTGCGCTGCGAGGAGTGCCGCCGGATCCTGGTCCGCACCCCGGACTCCGGCCTGTGAAGCTGATCATCGAGGCCGACGGCGGCTCCCGCGGCAACCCCGGCCCGGCCGGCTACGGAGCTGTGGTGCGCGACGCGGCCACCGGCGAGGTGCTGACCGAGGTGTTCGACAGCCTGGGCACCACCACCAACAACGTGGCTGAGTGGAACGGGCTGATCGCGGGCCTGAAGACCGCTGCCGACCTGGCCCCCGGGGCCGACGTGGACGTCCGGATGGACTCCAAGCTGGTGGTCGAGCAGATGTCCGGCCGCTGGCAGATCAAGCACCCGGCGCTGCGGCCGCTGGCCGCCGAGGCCCAGGCGACTGCCCGCCGGCTGGGCCGGATCACCTACCAGTGGGTGCCGCGGGCACAGAACGCACACGCCGACCGGCTGGCCAACCAGGCCATGGACGAGGCTCAGCCGTCCAACACGGGACAGCCACCGGGGCAGCAGGCGGGCCCGCGCCCCGCGCCGCGGCCGGGCCCGGGCTGGACCGCGGCGCACCGCGACCCGCTGACCACGGTGCTGCTCCGGCACGGGCAGACCCCGCTCTCGGCCGAGCGCCGGTTCGCCGGCCGGGGCGACATCCCGCTCACCGAAACCGGCGAACTGCAGGCCAAGGCGGCCGCGCAGCGGCTGGCCGCGCGCGGCGGCATCGACCGGATCGTGACCTCGCCGCTGCAGCGGGCCCGGCGGACCGCGGCGGCGGTGGCCGCCGCCACCGGCGCACCGGTCGAGGTGGACGACGGCTGGCTGGAAACCGATTTCGGTGCGTGGGAAGGGCTCAGTTACGCCGAGGCGATGGAGCGCTGGCCGGACGAGATGACCGCCTGGATGGCGGACACCAGCGTGGCCCCGCCCGGCGGGGAGAGCTTCGCCGCGACCAGCCAGCGGGTGCTGGCCGCGCTGGACCGGCTGCTGGGCGGCCGCGAGCCCGGCACGGTCGTGGTGGTCAGCCACGTCACGCCGATGAAGACCGTGCTCCGGCACGCGCTGCTGGCGCCGCCCGCCGCGGTGCGCCGGATGTACCTGGACGTGGCCTGCCTGTGCGAGGTCAACTGGTACGCCGACGGGCCATCGGTCGTCCGCACGTTCAACGACACTGCTCATCTCGACACGGGGCACCTTCAGCCGCGGTAACGGCCGTTATACGCCTAAGCTGGAGGGCACGGCGGGCGAGCCGGCCGGGCGGCCGCGCCGGCACCGTGCCAGTCACGGTTCCGGTGAGGAAGGTCCGGGCTCCGCAGGGCAGGGTGGTCGGTAACGCCGACCCGGGGTGACCCGCGGGACAGTGCCACAGAAAACAGACCGCCTTCTGGCCAGCCTCCGGCTGGCTGAAAGGTAAGGGTGAAACGGTGGTGTAAGAGACCACCAGCGCTATGGGTGACCGTAGCGGCTAGGTAAACCCCACTTGGAGCAAGGTCAGAAGGGACCCCTCTCGGCCGAGAGACCGCGAGGGGAACTGCGCGAGCGGTTGAGGGCGGCCCGCCCGATGCTCGCGGGTAGACCGCACGAGGCTGCCAGCAATGGCAGTCCCAGATGGATGGCCGCCGGCCCGCGTTCGCGCGGGTGCACAGAACCCGGCCTACAGGCCGGCTCGCCCGCCGCCTCCGCAGCTGCCTGCAGTGCCTCCGCTCGTTCGATGCGCCAGAACCCTACGGCTCGAACACCTGACGGATCTCGATCTCGCCCTCCGCGCCGTACTCGCCAGGGTAGATCCGGGAAAGCGCCTCGAACGGGGCACGCATGGCCCATTCCACGGCTTCCTCCATCGAGTTCACCTGGAGGATCCAGTAGCCCGCGGTCAGCTTCTTCGACTCGTCAAACGGCCCATTGATGACGGCGCGGCTCCCCCCGGAGAACTTCACCCGCCGTCCCTCAGCGCTCGGCAGCAGCCCCGCGAGGTCGACGAGCACTCCGGCCTGCTTGAGCTCGTCGTTGTACCTGCCCATCGCGGCGAGCAGTTCGCCGCTAGGCACTGCGCCCGGTTCTGGATCCCCCTTGATCATCAACATTGCCCGCATGTCGTGCGTCCTCCCAGCTTATGCCGGAACCTCTGTGTTAGGCCATTTCCATGCATACCAGGCAATACCCGCCGTGGTGGCAATCATTATGATTGAGAAGAATATATACGCCAGAGTCGGCGTTCTAACAAATAGCGTTACGAGCTGAACGACAGTCAAAAATATGGCTGCGATGATGTTCGCCCAGCGGTTGGCCCGGTACCTCAGTACCCGGGACAGGAGAATCATGGCTATTGAAATCTCAATCAATATGCCGGCGCCCAGCAAGAAGGCTTGAGTGTAATGAACGGCCGGCTTATGATTTATGAATACACTGTAATACAACGTAGTAATATCGATGTAGGCGGCGTTGAACATATAGAATATCCAGAGCAGCGAGAGTCTTTCCTTCCCGCCGTGGGGGGGCGTGGTCACCGGTGGGCTTTGCTCCGTCAGGATCCCGGTTGCGTTTCGATCATTCATCTCAGGCCGTCCCCGTGGTGACCGGGAGTAGCTGGCCGCCGTAGAGGCGGGTCCCCGGTACCTGCGGGCGACGCTACGCTGGTCACAGAAAACTAGCAATAGATTTCCGGAACCAAGGTAACCTACCGGAATTGGAGGAGTAACGGCTGCCTAGCTAGCGCATCATCTCCAGAGCAAAAAGCTATCCGCTGAAATCGAAGACTCACTGTAAAACCGCTCACCCGCCTTTAGGCGTCGAACATCGCGAAAAGGGTGTTGAGGCCTTCGGCCAGGAGCGGATGAGTGAAGATCGCGTCCGCCATGGCGGTGTAAGTGAGCTTGCCCAGCATCGCGACCTGGATCATGGTCATGATCTCGCCGCCTTCACTGCCGAGAACCGCGCAGCCCAGGATCTGCCCGCTGTCCGCGTCGACGACCGCCTTCATGAAGCCACGCGTCTCCCCGGTCTCCAGGGCCCGGATGACCGCGTTCATCGGGAGCTTGGCCACCTGGATCGCGCGTCCCTGCGCCCTGGCCTGGCGCTCGGTCGGGCCGACCCGGCCAAGCTGCGGGTCGATGAACACCGTGTAGGGGACGATCCGGTTCCGCGTGCTCGCCTTCTCCTGCCTGATCAGGTTGGCGCGCAGGATGCGGTAGTCGTCGTAGGAAAGGTGGGTGAAGCCCGGGCCACCCTTGATGTCTCCCGTCGCATAGACGCCGGGGACACTGGTCTCCAGATACTCGTCGACCTGGATGAAGTCGTGGTCGTCGAGGCGGATCCCGGCCGCCTCCAGGGTGAGCGCCTCCGTATTCGGGATCCGGCCGATGGCCGACAGCAGGTGCGAGCCCTCGATCTGTCGCTCAGCGTCTCCGCTGCGCACGGTCAGCCGTAGGCCGCCACCATCGGCCGGCTCCACCACGATGGGCGTCGCCGAGGTCAGCACCGTGATCCCGTCATCGCGCAAGATAGCGGCGACCTCGTCCGAGACGTCGTCGTCCTCGATCATCATGAGGCGCGCGGCCGTCTGGACGATGGTGACCTCGCTACCGAACCGGCGGAACATCTGCCCGAACTCCAGCCCGATGTAGCCGCCACCGAGGATGACCAAGTGCGCTGGGACCTGGTCCAACTCCATGATCGACGTTGAATCGAGCACCGGGACGTGGCCCGCGCCGGCGATGGCCAGCGGCTTAGGCCGGGTGCCTGCGTCGATGACGACTACCGGCGCGGTGATCTGCCGCGTCCCGCCGTCCGTCAAGGCGATCTCGACCGTCTTCGGCCCGGTGAAATGGGCCTCGCCCGCTATCAGATCAAGCCCGTCCTGCGCCAGCAGGCTCGCGTAGTTCTCCCGCGCGCCGGTCACCATGGCCCGTTTGCGCTCGCGCACCGCGGCCAGGTCGACAGATACCGGGCCAGTACGCACCCCGTACTCCGTGCCGCGGCGCGTCTGGTAGGCGAGGCGTGCGCTGGCGACCATCGTCTTGGTCGGCGTGCATCCCCGGTTGACGCAGACGCCGCCGAGTTGGTCACGCTCGACGAGCGCCACCTTCTGGCCCGCCTTGGCCAGCTCGGCGAGGAGGAACCGGCCGCCCTGGCTGGTCCCTATCACGATCGCGTCGTAGTGCTGTTCGGTCATCGCGCCTCCTCCCCGATAGGTCCTGGTGAGCGCGCCGACCGCATCTAGTGCGATGGTAACTAGGCGGCTCGCGAGGTGATCACCCACCCATGAGCGCTGGTCTCGGGCAGCACCCCGTCTTGCCGAATACGCGCAGCGTCAGTTCATGACCGCCTATGGCCGGGGTCGGGCGGCCAGCGTGGCGGCGGTCTGCGCGAGCGCGCGGATGCGGGCGTTCTCGTGGGCGGTGCACCAGATCAGCCCGAGCTGGAGCGGCGGCAGGCCGGTAACCGGGATGAGCACGATGTCGGCCCGCTGCGCCAGCGGCAGGCTGGCCACCGTGGGATGGACGATCTGGCCGCTGGCGACCAGCGCCAGAGTCTGGTGCAGACCCTCGACATCATGGGTACGGCGAGTTGGCCTGCCCGAAGGTGTCCGCGGCGGGAGCAGGGCGTCGTAGAGGGCCTTGGGCAGGGGTGACGGGACCCGCGCCATCTGAAACTCGGCGAGATCTTCGGCCGAGGCCGGCGGCGTCCTGGCCAGTGGATGGTCGCGGGCGACGGCCAGCGCCCGTTCGCAGCTGTCGATGACCGGGCCGGCGGTGAGGTCTGGTTCGTCGACGGCCAGCCAGTTGACGAGCACGTCAATCTCGTCCCGGCGCAGCGGCCGGTACGGGTCGCCGATGCCGACCTCATGCAGGATGACCTGGCAGCCGGGATACGCGGCCTGGAATGCCGTCACCAGCCGGGTCACCGCCTCCCCGCCGGTGGTGACCGTGAACCCGACGCGCAGGGTTCCGGATGCCCGGGTCGCCGCGGCGCAGGCGCCGGCCACGGCGGCCTGCATCTGGGCGTAGCCGGGACGCAGTTGGTCGAGGAACCGGGCGCCGAGTGGCGTCAGGCGCACCCGGCGGCTGGTGCGGTCGAACAGCGTGCCGCCGACCTCGCGTTCCAGCGACGCGATAAGCCGGCTGACCCGCGGCCGGGACAGCATGAGCTGCTCGGCCGCGCGGCCGAAGTGCAGCTCGTCGGCGACCGCCAGGAATGCTTCCACCTGCTGCATGTCCATCGCCAGCTCCGATCGGTGCGCTGACGGCACCGATCGTTGCACAGTTCGCCATTGATCATGCAGGCGGGCCTCGGGCAGCTTGGGACGAGAGGGTCAGTCGCCATTTCCGTAGCAGGCTGGATGAAGAAATGGGCTGGGAAGAAAAGCTGCCGAGTGGATTCCTGCTCACCACGGTCGAAAGGGCCGCGGGATATGCGCGGGCCCGGTCGGTGTGGCCGGCGTTCTTCGGGCTGGCCTGCTGCGCGATGGAGGTGGTCCAGGCGGGCGGGTCGCGGCACGACCTGGGCCGGTTCGGCATGGAACGGGTGTCCAACTCGCCGCGCCAGGCCGATCTGATGATCGTGGCCGGCCGGCTCAGCCAGAAGATGGCGCCGGTGATGCGGCAGGTCTATGACCAGATGACCAGCCCCAAGTGGGTCATCTCGATGGGGGTGTGCGCGTCCAGCGGCGGTATGTTCAACAATTACGCGATCGTCCAGGGCGCCGATCACGTGGTTCCGGTCGACATCTACCTGCCGGGCTGCCCGCCGCGGCCGGAAATGCTGATCGACGCGATCCTCAAGCTGCACGACAAGATCGAGAACATGAAGTTCGGCGTCAACCGCGACCGTCAGATCACCGAACTGGAGCAGGCCAGGCTGCGCTGTTAGACCGCCCAGTCCGCTGGGAGCGGCGGAATTGTCCAGTCCGCGGGCGGCCGCCACCCGAGCCATTCGGATTCACAGAAGGGGGATCCGTCGGCCGCCAGTACGCCGATCATCCGCTCGGCCTCTGCCCGCACTCTGTTCCCGGCTTCGGCCGTCAGGTGGCCGTCGGATATTGCCCGCTGGAAGTCGTCCTCGTCTTTCAGCCGCCAGCTGCGGTCAGGCGCGACGACGAGGTCCAGGACGAGATCCACGGTGTCAAAACGGACGGTGTCAAAACGAGCTGTGTCAAAACGGACAGTGTCAAAACGGACAGTGTCAAAACGGGATCCGGCCCGCCGGAATGGCTCCTGAAGGTTGACGTACCACCCGACGAACTCGCCTGCCGTGCCGAACTCGACGTCAACGCAGTTCCAGGCCCCAGGCTCAATCAGCCGGATCAGGCTTCCACCGGCCCAGACCAGGTCCGTGGACACCCAGCTCGACAAGTCACGGACCTTGGTTCCCGCCGGGGTCCGCGCGCCCCGGAACGCCGTGTTGGGAGCGAGGTACAGCACGGTGCGCCCGGGAGAATCGGCAACTACCCGCATCGGTATCGCCGTCATTACCGCACTACGGCGAAGTTTCCGGCAGAGCACCGGCTCACCCGCACCGAGCATAGGCGCCGGGGCCGTAGCGTCCGTCACCGGCTGAGATTCGTCGCCGTTGCCGCTGCTCAGCGCAGCACCAGAAGGTCGAGCCAGTTGGTTCTGGGCTCCGTGCGAGCTGTCTGCCCGGCGTGCTGCACGGCCCGGCGGAGCTGTTCCTTGCCGTGCCGGAATTCCTCGTCGGTGAGGCCGCGCATGATGGTGTCGGAGCGGCGGAAGCTGTCCGCCCGGTCGAGGAAGTCGGCCAGGCTGATCAGTGTCTCGGGGACCCGCTCGAGTGCGTCGCGGCGGAATCCTGCGGTTGCGAACGCCTGGCATACCTGCTCGGCGGTGGGAAACGTATTGACCGCCCGCGCGGTCTCCGGGAAGAACTCCCAGGGAATGGTGTGCGCCGGGTCGGCGCGGCCCGGAAATCCCTGGCGGATCAGCACCGGGGCGCCCGGGCACAGGACGCGGCGGATCTCGCCTGCGGCGGCTTCGAGGTCGGGAATGTGGTGGATGACCAGCGACAGCCATGCGCCGTCCGCCGAATGGTCTGGCAGCGGGAGGGCGCTGGCATCCCCGTCGAACACCCGGACATCCGGGCGGTGCGGGATCTGGCCTCGCATGGCCGCCGACGGCTCGACCGCGATGATGGCGAGGTCGAACCAGTCGCCGAACGCGGCGGCGAACGCGCCGGTCCCCGCCCCGATGTCCACCACGGTCATCTGGGGCGACGGCCTGAGATGCCGCCGGACTGCCTCGCGCCACGCCCCGAGCCCGTCTCGCGGGACCTGGCGGACCGCCTTGTACGCCGCCGCGGTCTGATCGTCGTAGCTGATCCTGGCCATCCCGTGCCTCCGTGCTGGGCCGGCTTTCGGCGGCGCGCTGGTCATTTTCGTTTGCGGCGGCGCTGCCTGATCCTGACATAGCCGGTTGCCGGGTGCCCGGTCACGATGACGGTTGGTGCACCCGGGTCGGCGGTCTCGGCCGCCTTGTTGCTGATGTGTGCGGTGTTGGTGCTGGCCGGCCCGACCCGGGCGGCCCAGCCCTCGGGGAGGATCAGCCGGACCCACCCACTCCGGGTCACCGCCTCGACCATGACCTCGCGGTGCGGGCACGTTGCCTGGGTGAAGTCGATGGTGATGATGCCGGACGTGGTTTCGGCGGTGATCCGGCGCGGCACCAACCAGTGGCCGGATTGCTTGATGTTGGGTGCCTTGGTCTGGATGACGAGTGTGTCGGGCTCAGCGAGGGTGTCCTGCGGCACTATCGAAGCGGGCTGGTCAGGCAGATCTGCCACCAGGGCGCGGAGCTGATCGTAGGTTTTCGCGCGGTAGGCCTGGCCGAGCCGGTCGTCCAGTTCCTCGAGGTCGATGCGGCCTTCGCCGGCCGCAACCCGCAGTTTCTCGGCCATGGCCTCCCGGTCCGCGTCCCCCGCCCGGGCCGTCCCGGCTGGGCCCAGCGGAGCGGGCGACTGCTCCGGGCCGGTCATGACATGACTATAAGACGGCCCGCCACAGCGGACGATGTCCTGCCGCGCACCCGCTCACTGCCGGGTGGCGCACCGCTCGATCTCGTGGGCGGCCCGGCTGGTTCCCTTGAGCAGGCTGCACGCTCCGTAGCTGAGCCTCGGCTGCGGGTGCGGGTGCGGCTGCGGGTGCGGACTGGCGTGCTGCGCCGAGCAGCCAGCGATAGCCAGCAGCGCGGCGAGCGCCAGGATGGCGAGCCTCATCTCGCTTAGACGCACGGCACGGGCTGGACGGCTCCGCAGATCATGGGCTGACCGGCCGGAAGCCTGCCTGGTCACTGATCCACGTACCTGACCCGTGGGTCGAGCACCGCGTACAGGATGTCGGCGAACAGTGACCCGACCACAGTGGCCGCGGCCACCACGACGGTGATCCCGAGCAGGGTCGGGTAGTCCGAGCTCTGCGCGGACTGGTCGAACAGGTAGCCAATGCCTGGGTAGTTGAACACCGCCTCGGTGATCAGCGCGCCGCCGAAGATCCCAGGCAGGCTCAGCCCGAGCAGCGTGGCGATCGGGATCAGCGAGTTGCGCAGCACGTGCCTGATCAGCACCCGCCCCTCACTGGCCCCCTTGGCCTTGGCCGTCCGGACGTAGTCCTCGGTGAGATTGTCCAGCACGGCCGAGCGCATGTACCGGCTGAACAGCGCCAGGGTGACCAGGGTCAGTGCGGTGATGGGCAGGATGAGCGCGTTGAAGTGGGCGAACACCACGGCCAGGCTTTCCCCCTGCGGGCCCTCGGGCGGGAAGATCGGGATCTTGATCGCGAAGGCCATGATGAGCAGGATCCCGATCAGGAAGTCGGGCATCGCGTAGAGGACGGTGGAGAACCCGTTGAAGAAGTGGTCCACGAACTTGTTCCGGCGCACCGCCTGGATCATCCCGACCGGCACGGCGATCAGCAGGGCCAGGACCGTGGAGATGCCGACCAGGACGATCGTCTTGGGCAGATAGCTGCCCAGCAGCGAGGCCACGCTCTGGTTGTACCGCCAGGAGAAGCCGAGGTTCCCGGTCAGCAGGTGGCGCAGCCATAGCCAGTACTGGTTGTACCACGGCAGGTCGAACCCGTACTGCCGGTCGAACTGGCGGAGCGCGGCCGGGTTGCGGAACGAGTTCGGGCCGAGTACGGCGACCGCCGGGTTCCCTGGAATCGCCCGGAGCAAGGCAAACGTGATCACCGTCACCAGCAGCAGTACGACGATCGACTGCAGCACCCTGCGCAGCAGAAACAGCGTCACCAGGTCCCCCCCTTGTAGGTGGCGGCGACCTGGCCATTTTCGCTGGTGAATGTATCGGGGCGGCAAAGCGCTGAGCGTGATCAGCCGCTGCCTGCCGGTCGGCCCGCCGGGGTTATTCCGCGCCCAGCCGCCGGGCGTTAACGGGCGTTCAGGATGCAATCGCCGCAATACTGCGGGTTCCCGGCCATCCGGTAGATGAGGCAGCAGCTCCTGCGCTGGAAGCTGGTAGTGGGCCGGCCGCGGTAGCTTTCCGCCAGCTCGGGGAAGCGCAGCGCCGCCACGCTGACCCGGATGGCGCGCCGGCGAAGCGGGGGCCGGGCGGTGCCGATCACGGCGGCCGCACCGTTGATGGCCGAGCCGACGTTGCCCCACAGGACCCGCCGGGACACCATCCGCGCCGTTACATCGACCAGGGCGCGGACCGGCCCGGCCAGCAGCTCAGTCAGCGGCTCGACGGCCTCGGCCAGCCCGGCCGGCCGCGGGCGGGCTGACCGGGCAGCATCGCCAGAAAAGGCCAGCGACAGCGGGAACGGGCCGCCGACGGCCGGGACCCAGCGGGCCTGCCCGGCGTCGATGCGGAGCGGGACGCCGAGCACGGCGGACCCGAGGACGGGGGAGATGAGCCGGGCGGCGATTCCGAGCTGGGCCACCGAGGCCGCGACACGCAGCTCGACCTGGCTGGCCGGGCAGCCCGCGGCGGCGGCCAGGCCATCCCGGACGGCGCTGATCCGGGTGGTCAGGGCGGTGGCCGAGCCGAGCAGGGTGTCCAGCGGCTGCCAGGGGGCGCGCGGCGCCGGGCCGGTGCCGTGCGTCTGCACGGCGAAGAACGGGCCGAACCCGGCCAGCTCGGCCAGCAATCCCGCATCGTCGGTGCCCAGCGTCCACACGCTGGCATTGTCACGCCCCGGACCGGTCCAGGTCGATCAGCCGATCCCGGGTTCGAGCCGGGCCATCCGGGGCGAAAGCGCCGAGACTGGGAATCATTTGCCTATGTCCGGTCATCGGATGGGTGAGGAGGAACTTGCCGCACACGTCACGGGATTGGCTCCGGTCCTGGCTGGATATCACCCAGTCACACCGGCCGCACCGGCTGGCCGGCAGATAGATCATTTGTGATGTTATGGCAGGGTGACCTGACCAAGTACAGGCAGTTCGGCGCAGGGACCGGGGGTAGGGATGGCACGGAGGACAATCGTCGCGCTAGAAGACGATCTTGATGGCGGGCCGGCGGAAGAGACCGTCCGGTTCGGTGTGGGTGGCTCGGAATACGAGATCGACCTGAGTGAGAAGAACGCCGCGAAGCTCCGCAGACAGCTCGCGCCGTTTGTCGATCACGCCCGCCGGGCCAGCGGCCAGGGACGCCGGCCGGTGCGCACCGCCGCCAGCCGGCGGCGCAGCCGGGACATCCGGGCCTGGGCTCAGGCCCAGGGCATCGCGCTCAGCGAGCGCGGGCGGATCCCGGCCGGCATCGCCGCCCAGTACGAGGCCGAGGCGGGCCGCGGCTCCCGCCGGTTAGCCGCGGGCGCCCAGGCGCGCACCCGGCCAGGCCCGTGCCCCCGGCACGCTGACATTTCTTTCCGAACGCCAGTGCCCGGTCCGGGCCGGCTGCCCGGCGCGCGGTCTCACAGCGAGCCGAGCAGCCAGGTGAGCTGGAGTTCGGTCGCGGTGATCCTGGCCGCCTCGCGGAGTTGCCCGGCCTCGGCCCCGGCCGGCAGGGCGGCTGCCAGGGTGGCGGCGGCCGCCGCGGTGTGCGGCCGGGCACCCAGCGCGGCGCGCAGCTGGTAGGACCGGCGGAGCAGATCGAGGCCCCCGGCGTCGCCCGCCTCCAGCGCGTGGTCACCCAGGTGCCGCACCGCGTAGGACTCCAGCATGAGGTCGCCCTGCTCCCGGGCCCAGCGCAGGGCCTCGGTATATCGGGGCACGGCCGCGGCGGAGGAGTGGTCCACGTGGTCAGCTAGCACACCGAGCCAGAACGTGCCCCAGCCGGCCAGGCGTGTGTCGCTGGCTGCCGCGGTGAACCCGTCCCGGGCCAGTTCCGGGTCAGCGGGCCGCGGGCCAGCCCGGAACACGAGCCGGGTGTAGGCGAGCTGGGCGGCGCACAACCGGGCCAGCACCGGGTCGGCCGCGGCCAGTGCGGCCACCGCGGCCTCGGCGCCGGCCAGGTCAGCCAGCTGCCACCAGAACCGGTCGGCCAGGATCTGTGCCCGCCAGGCCAGCCCGCCGGCGGGCACGGCGGCCAGGGCGTGCTCCCACAGGCCGGCCCGGAGCAGCGCGCTCGCCGGGTCCGGCCCGAACGCCACGAGGTAGGTGGTCTCAGGGTCCATGGCCCCTAATATTCCGTGGCCGGGCGCGGCTCCGTCGATATAGTCGGGGGGAGAAGTCGCAGCGCCGAGCGGCCGAAGGGAGGTGCGGTCCATGTCAGGTATTTCTTCCGCGCCTCTTGCCTGGTCCTGACTTCCCCGGCGGGGGCGCCCACGGCGAAAGCTAGGGCACAGATGAACGCGACCATTCACAACATCACCTTCGACTGCGCCGATGCCCGCGGGCAGGCGCTGTTCTGGGCGGCGGTGACCGGCGGGACCGCGGAGCAGCGGGATGACACGCCGGGGCACGTCGAGTACGTGGTGCTGCCCGCGGCGGCGGGCACGCCGCGGCTGTACTTCACCACGGTCCCGGAGCAGAAGCAGGTCAAGAACCGGGTCCACCTGGACCTGAACCCGCCGGACCACGGCCAGCAGGCCGAGCTGGCCCGGCTGGCGGGCCTGGGCGCCCGGGTGACCGGCGGCCAGCCGCCCGGGGCTGGCTGGGTGGTCCTGGCCGACCCGGAAGGCAATGAGTTCTGCCTGGAGCCGAGTTAGCAGGCCGGAGCAGGACACAGGACCCGGCCGGGGAGGACCCGGACGACGCGTCCTCCCCGGTCATGTCGTGACCTGCGGCTCAGCCAACCGGGCGGACCAGCCTGGCGTTGACCGGCTCGATCG
This sequence comes from uncultured Actinomycetes bacterium, assembly GCA_963814645.1. Lineage (GTDB taxonomy): Bacteria > Actinomycetota > Actinomycetes > Streptosporangiales > Streptosporangiaceae > RYN-230. The sequence continues at coordinate 1,532,233 of CAWFDX010000004.1, forward strand.
GCACCAGCCGGTTGGCCAGCGCCACGGTGGTCCGCCCGTCACTGAGCCGGCTGACCAGCGAAGCGGCCGCGCCGGGGCCGCCCCCGGCGTGGCCGCACAGGTCTTTGGGCCGGTGCAGCAGCCAGCCCAGGCCCATCTGCGCCCCGTCCGGGTCACGGTCCGCCTGCGGCCGGAGCGCCTCGCGGGCCAGTTCGCCAGGCAGCAGGCTGGCCCAGCCCTGGCCGAACCGCACCAGGTCGGCCGCGGTGGACCACAGCCCGCCCGCCGCCGGGATGACGCACACCTGCGGGTTCACCGGCTCGAACGAGCCGTCGCCGGACAGCTGGTAGCCGGTGACGGCGTCGCCGCCGGGCCAGCGCTCCGGGAACGACGAGCTGGTCATGCCGAGTGGCCGGAGCACCAGCGCGGCGGCCGCCTCCGGGTACTGGCGTTCGGCAATATCGCTGATCAGCTGGCCGAGCGCGGCGTATCCACCGTTGCTGTACCGGAACGTGCCGCGGGGGCCGGGGCAGGCCAGCACCGGGCCGGTGACCTCGGCCAGGGCCGGGACGCTGGCCGCGAACAGGTCGTCGGGGCTGGCCACCCCGGCGGTGTGGCTGAGCAGCTCGCGGACGGTCACCGTGGCGTCGGCCAGCTGGATCGTGCGCAGGTGCTGGCTGGCCGGGTCGTCCAGGCTGAGCCGGCCGTCGGCGGCCAGCCGGAGCACGGCGGTGGCCGTGATCAGCTTGGTCACCGAGTAGACCGGGAACCGATGGCTGATGTGCAGGGCCTCGCCGCGGTCCAGGTCGGCCCAGCCCTGGGCGGCCGACCACGGCTGCTGGCCGCCCGGCCCGAGCAGCAAAGCGCCGGCCAGCACCAGCCCGGGCAGGCCGAGCTCGGCCACTGAGTCCGCGGCCAGCGTGGCGGCCGCGGCCGGGACGTCGCCGGACCGGTGGCTGGGCGGCGCGGCGGTCCGCGGGTCGCTGACCCGCTCGCCGAGCTGGTACATCCGCAGCGTGGTCAGCCGGTGCGGCGGCGCCGCCTCGGCGGCCGCCTCCACGCCCAGGCCGTCCAGCCGCCCGCGGACGCTGAGCGGGGTCTCCCGGGTGACGGTCAGCTCCGCGGCCAGCTGCCCGGATATCCGGGTCAGCGTTCTGGACAGCGCGGCGGGCCGGACCAGGCCGAGGAAGTGCTCGTCGAAGTGGGCCCCCAGCTCCTCCTCGTCCGGGGCGGCCCAGCCCGGTTCGGTGGCGCCGGCGAACCGGGCCAGCACCCAGCGCACCTGGGTCAGCGCGTAGCCCGGCGCGCTGACCGATTCCTTGAGCGCGGTCCAGCTGGGCAGGCCGTGCTCGCGGGCGATGGCCAGCTGCGCGTCGTGCAGCGTGCCGAACCCACCGGCGGCCAGGCGGCGTTTTGCCTCGATCTTGAGGAAGCGCAGGCTGGGCCGGCCGGGAAACGCGCGTGGCTGATCGGACATGGCAGTCCTTCCCTTCGGCGCCCGCGGGTTCGCGACGTCGGGCTGGAAAGACATGCCATCAGTGGGCGATGCGTAGCCGGTGAGCTTGCAGCTCTGCCCGCGAACCCAGCGGCAGCCGGAAACTGCCGGTCACAGCGTATCGCTGGGGAACGTGAACCGGGTAGGGGAGCCGGTGAAGTCCCGCGAGTCGAGCGCGAACACCCACTCCGGGCGCAGCCGCAGCACGCTGTTCGACGCGGGGTCCACCATGTCCGGGCCGTAGCTCGTGCCGTACTTGGCGTTCTCCGCGGCGAGCACGGCGGCCAGCGCGGCCGGCTCGGTGACCCGCTCCGCCCGGCCCTGCACCACGACGGGCTCGAGCGGATCGTCGGTGGCCAGCGAGCAGCGCGGCTGCGCGGCCAGGTTGCGGGCCTTGCGGGACCCGTTGGAGCTGCTGAACCAGAGCGCCCCGGTGTGCCAGACCGCCCACACCGGCATCAGGTGCGGCGCTCCGTCCGGGGTCACCGTGGCCAGCCAGAAGTCATGCGAGCGGATCAGCCGCTGCTCCGCCCAGGACCAGGGCAGCAGGCCGCTGCCCGCGGTCGCGGGCCGAATGCCGTAGCCGGGCATGTACGGCCGGGCGGCGGTCGGCTCGGTCATGGCTCATTTCATCCGGTCGAGGATCTGCCGGACCAGGTCCATCGAGGTGTGCGGGTGCAGGAACGCGAACCTGGCCACGGTCTCTCCTTCCCACGCCGACGGCGGCAGGAACGCCACCTGGTCATGCAGCAGCCGGTCGGCCCAGCCGGTGTAGTCGGCCGCGGTCCAGCCGGGCCGCCGGAACAGCACGATGCCGAGGCCCGGCTCGCGGACCAGTTCCAGGTAGCTGCGGCTGCTGATCTCGACGGCGGCCCCCCGGGCCAGCTGGATGGCGGTCTCGATGGCCTCGGTGTAAGCCCGCACCCCGTACACCGACAGCGAGAACCACAGCGGCAGGCCGCGGGCCCGCCGGGTCAGGTGGTAGGCGTAGTCGGTCGGGTTCCACTCGGTGGGCTTGTCGTGGATGACGTCGAGGTAGGAGGCGTCCTGGGTGTGCACCGCGCGGGCCAGCGCCGGGTCGCGGTACAGCAGCGCGGCGCAGTCGAACGGCGCGAACAGCCACTTGTGCGGGTCGACCACGAACGAGTCGGCGTGCTCGATGCCGTCGTACGCGCGGCGGACGCTCGGCGCGAACAGCCCGGCGCCGCCATACGCGCCGTCCACGTGGAACCACAGGCCGTGCTCGCGGGCGACCTCGGCCGCGCCGGCCAGGTCATCGACGATGCCCGCGTTGGTAGTGCCTGCCGTGGCCACCACGGTGGCCAGGGTCTCCGGGTGGCCATCGGCCTCGATGGCGGCGCGCAGCGCGGCGCCGGTCAGCCGGTGGTCGCTGGTGTGCACGACCAGCGGGTCCATCTCCAGGATGCGCAGCGTGTTGCTGATCGAGGAGTGCGCGTCCGCGCTGACCAGGGCGCGGAACCGGCGGCCCCGGCCGGCCTGGCCGGCCGCCTGCTTGGCCTGCTCCCGGGCGACCACCAGCGCGGACAGGTTGGCCGCGCTGCCGCCCGAGACGAAGCAGCCGCCCGCCGCCGCGGGCAGCCCGGCCCGGTCGGCGATGAGCCGCAGCACCACGTTCTCCGCCTCGACCGCGCCCGCCGCCTCCAGCCAGGAGATGCCCTGGATGGAGGCGCAGGAGACGAGCATGTCGAACAGCAGCGATGCCTTGGTCGGCGCGGCCGGGATGAAGCCCAGGAACCGCGGGCTGTCGGCCGAGATCACCGCCGGGGCCAGCACCGAGGTGTACGCGCCGAGCACCTGGTCCGGGTTGTGCGGCTCGTCGCCGATCAGCCCGTCCAGCACGGCCGCCATGGCGTCCGCGTCGGGGTGGCAGCCGTCCAGCGGCACCGGGTCCAGGCGCAGCCGGTTCTCCGCGTAGGCGAGTACCGAGCGGATCATCATCTCGGTGGTCGGGTCCACACTGTGCATGCAGTGAACCTAGGAGGCGGCCGGCCCTCCGGCAAGACCCGGGTCAGGTGGCGGTGTCCGGGCCGGGCGGATTGGCCCGGGCTCGGTGGGCCCGCGCGGCTACCGGCGGGCGGTGCGCCAGCCGGTCAGTCCCGAGGTGCTGGACCTGATCACCGCCTGGGTCGGCCAGCACTGGGTCGGCCAGCACTGGGGTGGCCAGCACGGGGTTAGCCAGCACGGGGTTAGTCAGCATGAGGGCCGGCCAGGGGAGCGGCCGGCCGCCAGCCAGCCGGGGCCGGGTCGTACGCTGCCCGGGTGATCGAGCAACGGCTGGAAGAACTCGGCATCGTGCTGCCGCCCGTGTTCCCGCCCGCGGGCAACTACCTCGGCTGCGTCATCGATGGCGGCCTGGTCTACGTGAGCGGGCACGGGCCGATCAACGGCGACACCATCGTCCGCGGCAAGGTCGGCGCCGATCTCACCCTGGACCAGGGCCGGGACGCGGCCCGGCTGACCGGGCTGTCCATCCTGGCCACGCTGCGCGCCGAACTCGGCGACCTGGACCGGATCGAGCGCATCGTGAAGGTGTTCGGCATGGTGAACGTCGCACCCGGGTTCACCCAGACCCCGGCGGTCATCGACGGCTGCTCGGAGCTGCTGGTGGCGGTGTTCGGCGCGGCCGGGCGGCACGCCCGCAGCGCGGTCGGCCTGGCCGAGCTGCCGATCGGCATCGCGGTGGAGATCGAGCTGACCGCCCGGCTGCGGCCCTGACGGCTTAGAGGAACTGGCCGGGGGTTTCGTCCGGGTCGCCACGCCAGGTCACCGCGATGACCTCGGCCGGATCGATGACCGTCCACCCGGTCTCCCGCTCCAGCTGAATCAGGCCGTCCGGGCGGACCTGCAGCCCGGTCAGCTTCTTATCCTGCGCGGTCGGGAAGGCGACCTGCCCGATCCTGCTCACCAGCATGGAAATCGACCCGGACTTGCCGATGAGGGGCTGGAGCAGGTCGCGCATAGTGTCGCCGGTCATGTCCACCTCCGGGTGTGCTAACACCAGGATGCCTTGGAGATCAGGCTGGCGGCACATCTCTCGACATCAGGTCGGCCAGGGTCTCCCGGCGGACGACCAGCCGGGGCTGGCCGTCGCGGACGAACACCACCGGCGGGCGCAGCGCGCCGTTGTAGTTGTTGGCCATGGTGCCGCAGTACGCGCCGGTGACCGGCATAGCCAGCAGATCGCCGGGGCGCGGCTCGCGCAGCGGTACCCCGCTGATCAGCCGGTCGCCGGATTCGCAGTGCCGCCCGACCAGCTCGACCGGGCCGCCGCCGCCGACCCGGCTGGTCAGGGTGGCCTCGAACCGCTGGCCGTACAGCGCGACCTCCATGTTGTCGGCCATCCCGCCGTCCACGGCCACGAACCGGGGGTCGTCGCCCTTGACCGAGACGACCCGGTACACGGTCACCCCGAACGGGGCGACCAGGCTGCGCCCTGGCTCGATGAGCAGCTGGGCGCCGGGCGGCAGGCAGCGCCGGGCCGCGGCGGCCAGCGCGCCGGTCCACTCCTCCGGGCTGGGCGGCGCGTCCGCGTAGGTGTACCGGACCCCGAGGCCGCCGCCCAGGTTGTAGGTGCTGAACTCGCCCAGCCCGGCGACCGCCTCGACCGCGCGGGTGTACGGCTCGGCCGACAGGATCTGCGAGCCGATGTGCAGGTGCAGGCCGTCCAGCCGGAGCTTGCCGCCGCGCAGCCGGCCGATCGCGGCCCGGGCCGCGGGCAGCGGCAGGCCGAACTTGGAACCGGCCTGGCCGGTGGCCACCGCGTCGTAGGTATCCGGCCGGACCCCGGGCAGCACCCGGATCAGCACCGGCTGCCCGGCGGCGCCGATATCCTCCAGCCGGTCGATGTCGTCGGTGTTGTCGATGACGATCAGCCCGACCCCGGCGTCGACGGCCCGGCGCAGTTCCGCCGTGGTCTTGGCGTTGCCGTGCATGACGATCCGGGCCGGGTTGACCCCGCCGGCCAGCGCCATGGCCAGCTCGCCGGGCCCGGCCACGTCCACGCCGATGCCTTCCTCGGCCATCAGCCGGTACATCGGCGTGCTCGGGAAGGCCTTGGACGCGAACACCATCCGCGCGTTCGGCCAGGCCGCGTCCAGCGCGCGCCGGAACCGGCGGACCTGGGCGCGGACCCCGGCCTCATCGATGACGTACAGCGGGGTGCCCCACTCGGCGGCCAGGTCAGCCAGCTGGCAGCCGCCCACCACCAGCTCGCCGTCGGTGTCCACCCGCGAGCCGGGCGGGAACAGCCCGAGCAGGTCCGTGGTGCTCCCCGCTGTCGTCGTCATGCGGGCTCGACCTCCAGCGCCAGTTCCTCCTGATCGGCGTCGGCCACGGCGTCGTTCACGTTCACGGCGACCCGCGCCGGGCCGAGCCGGCTGTGCACCGCATAGTAGAAGACGGCCAGGCTGAACACCGTGATCGCGCCGATGTCCCACCAGAACGGCAGGTGGTGGTGGATCGGGATGCCGAAGACCTCCGAGAAGCCGCCTACGTAGCTGCCGCCGAAGATGGAGAAGACGGTCAGCCCAGCGATCCACGGCACGGACCACAGCCCGGCCCGGAAGTCGATCGGCGCCTGGGCCGGGTCCAGCCGGCGGGCGATGAAGTACAGCACCAGGAAGAACAACACGGCCAGATCCAGCTTGACCACGTTCGAGGTGCCGCTCCAGTAGATGATCAGGCCGGACACCACGAAGCTGAACGGGGCGATGACGGCCAGCCCGGGCACCCGGTACGGCCGGGCCCGGTCCGGGTCACTGCGGCGCAGCGAGACCGCGGCCACCGGCGCGTAGCTGTACATGAACGACGAGGCCGCGGTGATCGCGCCGACCAGCTTGGCCCAGCCGCCGAACGGCAGGAACAGCAGGCAGCCGAATACACCGCCGAAGATGATGCTGAACCACGGCACGCCGCGCCGGTCGATGTTCTGGAACACCGGGGGCAGGAACCGGGTCCGGGCCAGCGAGTAGGACAGCCGGGAGGTGGTGGCCAGGTAGACCAGGCCGGTGCCGCCGGGCGAGACCAGCGCGTCGATGATCAGGATCGTGCCCAGCCAGCCCAGGCCGACCGAGGTGGCCAGCGTGTAGTAGGGCCCGAACGTGCCCGCGTTGCCGAACGGGTTGGCCCAGCCGTGCGCCACGTTGGCCGGGTTGAGGGCGCCGATGAAGCAGATCTGCAGCGCCATGTACAGCGCCGCGCCCAGCAGCATGGACCCGACCACGGCCAGCGGGATGTCCCGCTTCGGGTTGCGCGCCTCCCCGGCTAGCTGGGCGGCCTGCTCGAAGCCCTCCAGGGCGAAGATGACGCCCAGCGGCAGCGCGATGAACACGCCCTTGATGCCGTATGGCATGAACCCGCCGCCGGCGGTGAAGTTGCTGGTGTGGAACACGCTGGTCGTGATCAGGATGACCGTGCCCACCGGCACGATGATCTTCCAGATCATGGCGATCGTGTTGCCCTCAGCCATGAGCTTCACCCCCCACAGGTTCAGGGCGGTGAACAGGAACATGGCCAGCACGGCCACGAGCAGGCCCTTGGGGGTGAGCAGGCCCTGGTCGTTCACCAGCCCGTGCCACCACTTGGCGCTCAGGTAGCCGAGCGACGCCTCGACCTCGATCGGCGCGATGGCGGCCGCCTGCAGGTAGGAGAACGTCCCGGCGAAGAAACCGCCCAGCGTGCCGGTGTGCAGCCAGGTGAAGCGGGCGGTGCCACCGGACACCGGGTAGGCGGACGACAGCTCCGCGTAGGTCAGCGCGATGCCGATGAGCAGGATCGCGCCGATAATCCAGGAGATGATCGCGGCCGGGCCGGCCACTTTGGACGCGTTCAGCGTGCCCAGCAGCCAGCCGGATCCGATGACGGATCCCATCGACACCATGAATAGCGGGAGCAGTCCCACGTCCCGTCGCAGGGTTGGCTGTTCGGCCAGGTCGGTCATGGGTCATGCCCCCTCGGGATCGTGCACCGGGTTTGCTAGCCAGTGTGGGAGCGGCAGGCCGGACCTTCCTTAGACGAATGGCCAGAGATTGTGCTGAAATGTTGTGAAACTGGCCAAAGAAGGAGTGACTGGCAGGTGGCACCGGTCGCGCGGATGCAGGTTCCCGTCCTCAGCCAGCTGCTCGCGGCCCTGGGGCCGTCGCCGCTGCGGCTGCTGTCCAGCCCGGCGGCGGGCAGCGCGCCGGTGTCCGGCGTCTGGATCCACGAGCCCCGGGCGGCGCTGCCCCCGGCCCGGCACGCCCTGCTGCTGGCGGTGGGTGCGCGGCCATCCAGCCCGGAGGCGGGACAGCTGCTCCGCGAGGCGGCCCGGGCCGGGCACGCGGGCCTGGTCATCAAGAGCTACGGCGAGCCGCCCGGCCCGCTGGCCGCGGTGGCCGAGGAGACCGGGCTGGCGCTGCTGGCCGCGGACGAGGACCTGGCCTGGCACCACCTGGACGCGCTGATCTCGGCGGCGCTGGCGGCAGTCGCCCGGCCCGCCGCGGGCGGCGGCGCGACACCGGTCGGGGACCTGTTCGCGCTGGCCAACGCCATCGCGGCCATGGTCGGCGGGGCGACCGCGATCGAGGACCCGTACCTGCACGTGCTGGCCTACTCCACGCTGCCCGGCCAGCCCATCGACGAGCACCGGCGGCAGGGCATCCTCGGCCTGCAGGTGCCCTATGTCCCGGTGAACGAGGCCCAGTACCGCGAGCTGGGCCGGACCGCCGGGGTGTGCCGGTTCACCGCCGGCCCGGGCAGCCTGCCCCGGCTGGCCATCGCGGTGCGGGCGGGCGCCGAGCTGCTCGGGTCGATCTGGGTGGTGAACGCCGATGGCACCCTGGGGCCCACTGCCGAGCAGGCGCTCACCGAGGCGGCCAGCATCGCCGCCCTGCACCTGCTGGCCGCCCGGACCGCCGCCGACCTGGCCCGGCGGCTGCGCGGCGATCTGCTCCGCCGGGTACTGGCCGACCCGGCCAGCGCCGCCGTGGTGGCGCCGCAGCTCGGCCTGAGCGCGGCCGCGCCGGTCGCGGTGGCCGGTTTCACCGCACTGTCCGCCGACCCGGGCGGGGTGCTGGCCGCGCACGCCGCGCTGCGTTTCACCGATCTGGTCAGCCTGCACTGTGAGGCGCACTACGGGCGGCCGGGCTGCGCGCTGATCGACGGCACCGTCTACGCGCTGCTCCCAGCGCACTCGGCCCCGGCCCAGCCGGCCGGAGCCCAGCCGCCCGGAGCCCACCCGCCCGGAGCCCAGCCGGACCGTCGCGCGCACCGGGAGCTGGTGACCACCATCGCCCGGCGGGCGGAGCAGGCGCTGCGGCTGCCGGTGCGGGCGGCCCTGGGCGGCCAGGTGGCCGGGCTGGCGCTGGCCTCGGCATCCCGCCGCGACGCCGACCTGGTGCTGCGGGTGCTGGCCAGCCGGCCTGACCCGGACTCTGGCCCAGATGCCGAGCCGGTCACCGCGTCGATCGACGAGGTCCGGGCCAGTGCGACCCTGGCCGAGCTGGCCGAGGACCTGTCCGGGCGGCCGGCGCTGGGGGAGGGCACCGGCCCGGCCATCCGGGCCTATGACCTGGAGCGGGGCACCAGCTATGCGGCCACCCTGCTCAGCTACCTGGACGCGAACAGCGACATCGGCGACGCGGCCCGCCGGCTGAACGTACACCCCAACACCTGCCGGTACCGGCTGGCCCGGGCCGAGCAGCTGTTCGGCTTCAGCCTGGCCGACCCAGACGAGCGCCTACTGCTCTGGCTGCAGCTCCGGCTCACGCCTGCGATCGGCCTGGCCCGTCATGTCACCCCGGAACGCCGGTGAAATACCGGTATTGCCGGTTATGTCCCAGCAGTTTCGGGTGGTAAGTGGCGCGCCAGCGGCCGGCTGCCTGGGGCGGCGACGACTTTTCACGTATGTCGTGCGCCAGAACCGGGACAAACCGGGCGGCAGCCGCACCTCTCACGTGAAAAGTCGCGGGAAGCATGATCGATGAGGTCCAGGCCACGCCTCAGCCGGCGTCCCAGCGGCCGGGTAACACACTTCGCGCGACGGCTGGGCTCGGCCTGGGCGGCTGGGTCAGGTAACGCTGCACCGATGGGGCGACGGCAGCCACCACGTCATCAGCCGAGAGCGCGACCAGCGGCTCGAAGCGCAGGATGTACCGGCCCAGGGCCAGGCCGAGCAGTTGTGCCGCGATGAGCGTGCCGCGCTCGGCCGCATGTTCATCGCCCAGCGCGGCGATCGGCTCAGTGACCAGCTGGCTGAGCACGGATCGTAGCTGCCCGGCGACGGTCTCGCTGGTGACGGCGGTGCGCAGCAGGGCAATCAGCTCGTCGTCGTGGGCTGGGTCCTCCCACCGGCTGATGAAATGGCGGACCAGCAGTTCGCCCCGGCCGCTGGGCGGCACCGAGCGCAGGTCGGGGACCTGCAGGTCCATGGTGACGGCCGCGGTGAACAACCCCGCCTTGGAGCCGAAGTAGCGCATGACCATCGAGGCGTCAACGCCGGCCTGGGCGGCGACCGCGCGGATCGTGGCCCCTTCGTATCCGTGCGCGGCGAACGTTGCCCGGGCCGCATCGAGGATGGCCCGGCGGGTGCCCTCGGACCGCGGCCCACCGGTCCCGGGCACCGGGGTTCCGGGCACGGGTGTTCCGGGCCCGGGACTGGCCTGACCGCCGGCCAGTGTCGCCGCACCGTTGCTGTCGCTCACGGTGCCTAGCTTATTCGCCGCCAACGTGCGTTTGCCAACGACTGTTGACAAGAGTCCGAGGCGCGCTTAGTGTGGTGCCAACAGCCGTTGGCATTTGCATAAGAGGACACAGGTGGCAAGGCACACAGCCCGAGCCCGTAGGTTTCCGGTCCGGTATCGGGCGCTCGCGGGCTTCATCGTGGCCAGCGCGGCCTTCGCCGCGATCTTCGTTGCGCTGACTCTCAGCGCCTTTCATGCGCCGGCGCCGCATGACCTTCCGGTCGGCATCGTGGGCTCCGCCGCGGTAACCGGTCACCTCGAGCACGCCGTGAACAGCGCCGTCCCGGGGGCGTTCCGCTGGCACGGCTACCCCAGCGCGGCCGGGGCCCGGGCCGCGATCGCGCAGCGTGTGGTGGACGGCGCGCTGGTCGCTTCCGGCGGGTACCTGCGTCTGCTCGTCGCGCAGGCCGGGGGCACCGCCCCGGCCCAGGCCCTCACCCGCATTTTCGGAATCGTGGCCGCACACTCCGGACAGCAGCTCGCCGTGGCCGACGTGGTGCCGCCGCTGGCCCGGGACACCCAGGCGCTGTCGTCCTGGTTCGTCGTCCTCAGCGTGCTGATCCCGAGCCTGGCCGCAGGCTCGGCGTCGGCCATGGCCTTCCGCCGCGCCCGGCCTCTGCTGGCCGTGGCCGCGCCCGTGGCCGCGGCCGTCGTCATCGGGGTGGTCGCCGCGGCCATCGCGGATGGCATCGCTGGCCTGGGCCACTACGCCGCGATCGCCGGCCTCGTTGCGCTGTTCTCGCTGGCCGTGTCGGCGCCTACAGCCGTGCTGGGCCGGATCTGGCCGCCGCTGGTCGCGCTGGCCCTGCTCGCGTTCATCGTGTTCGGGATCCCGGTCAGCGGCGGGCCGGCCAACCTGGCCAGCTTCACCCCCGGCTTCCTGCGCGCCCTCAGCCCGGCCCTGCCGCTCGGCGTAGCGGCCAGTGCCATTCGCGACGTCGTCTACTTCGGCGGTCATGCCACCGCGCAGTACGTCTGGACCCTGGCCGCCTGGGCGACGGCCGGCGTCGTCGGCCTGATCCTGGTCACGATGCTCCGGCGCCCGGCCGGCACGCGGCCCGGGGCAATTCCGCCAGTTGCGCTGACCCAGCCGGTGCCTGGCCAGCCCGAGTATGCTCCCGCCCCCAGCACAGCAGCAGCCCATCAGCCTGGTCATCGGCTTCGATAACTCCGAGCCCGCACGGCGGGCGCTCGGCTGGGGCGCGGACCTGCTCCGGGCCCGGCCGGGCACGCTGCACGTTGTCTATGCCGACCACCCGCTCATCGACAGCGACCTGTCCGGCTTCGCGCACACCGAGATGGAAGGCACCCGCGACCAGAAGGCGGCCGGGGTGGCTGACGCCGCGGCGCAGATCGCCGCCGCGGCAGGCGTGCCGTACACGTTCGAACGCCGCCCGGAATCGCCCGCCGACGCGATCCTGTCCGCGGCCAGTGTCCAGGACACCGCCGAGCCCGGCAGCACGCCGGTCATCGTGACCGGCCGCTCGCATCATGCCGCGCACCAGATCATCGGCTCGATGCCAGTCCGGCTGCTGCACCAGTCGCCGTACCCGGTACTCACCATCGCGTGATTGGGGCGCCGGATCTCTGCCCCGGCGGGTAGTCCCGGTCCGTCGGCCCGGCTGTGACCAAACCGTGTCGTGTGAGTAAGGCGTGGCTGCCTCTATACCCAGTATTATTCCGGGCATGATACCGGTTCAGGAGGCGTCATGAGTGTCCGGCACGCGCTGCTCGCCCTGCTCAGCGAGGGTCCCAAGTACGGGCTCCAGCTCCGCGAGGAGTTTGAGGCGCGGACCGGTGAGGTGTGGCCGCTGAACGTGGGCCAGGTGTACACCACGCTGCAGCGGCTGGAGCGGGACGGCCTGGTGGAGTCCGACGGTACCGAGGATGTCGGCCCGCAGAAGAGCTTCCGGATCACTCAGGACGGCGCGGACGAACTGGCCCGGTGGCTGCGCACGCCACCGGACCTGGCCTCGCCGCCGCGGGATGAGCTGGTGATGAAGGTGCTGGTGGCACTGCGGGTGCCGGGCACCGACGTGCGTGAAGTGATCCAGGCGCATCGCCGCTACCTGGTGCAGCTGATGCAGCAGTGGACCCGGATCAAAGAGGAAGAGGCCGAGTTCGACCTCGGCCTGGCCCTGGTGGTGGACGCCGAGCTGTTCCGGCTGGATGCGGTGATCCGCTGGCTGGACGCGGCGGACGGCCGCCTGAAGCGGGCCGGTACCGAGCCGGCCCCGGCTGAGCCCGCCCAGGCGCCGCTGCCACGGTTGCGCCGCCGGGTCGGGCTGCAGCGATGAGCAGTGCAGACCCCAGACGAGAAGGCGAAGGTACGGGGATGACCAGCGTGCTGGAACTACAGGATGTGACCAGGACGTACGGCGCCGGGGCAGGTGAGGTGCACGCGCTGCGCGGCGTCAGCCTGACGGTGAACGCCGGCGAGATGGTCGCGGTGATGGGGCCCAGCGGCTCGGGCAAGTCCACGCTGCTAACCATCGCGGGCAGCCTGGAGGAGCCGAGCGGCGGCGAGGTGCTGGTGGCGGGCGCGCCGCTGTCCCGGATGTCGCGTAATGACAAGGCACGGCTGCGGCGGCGCACGGTCGGCTACGTGTTCCAGGACTTCAACCTGCTGCCCGGGCTGACCGCGGCGGAGAACGTCGCGCTGCCGCTGGAACTGGACGGCACGTCGGCGGGCAAGGCCCGCGCGGCCGGGCTGCGCGCGCTTGATGGGCTGGGTCTGAGCGAGCGGGCCGGCCGGTACCCGGACGAGCTGTCCGGCGGCGAGCGGCAGCGGGTGGCGATCGCCCGCGCGGTGGCGGGGAACCGCCGCCTGCTGCTGGCCGACGAGCCGTCCGGCGCGCTGGACTCGGTCAACGGCGAAGCGGTCATGCGGCTGATCCACGACGCGTGCAAGCGCGGCGTGGCCGCCGTGGTGGTCACCCACGACGCCCAGCTGGCGTCCTGGGCTGACCGGGTCATCTTCCTGCGCGACGGCTGCATCGTCAACCAGACCGCACCGCTGCCCGGCCCCGAGTCCCTGCTCACGCCAGGGCAAGGCCAGTGAGCACGGACCTGCTGGAGCGCCCGGCCGCGGCGGGAACCGGTAACGGGGGCGTTCCCGCACGCCGGGCCGTGATCCGCTGGGCGTGGCGGATGTTCCGCCGCGAGTGGCGCCAGCAACTGCTGGTACTGGGGATGATCGTGGTCGCGGTGGCCGCGATCGTGGTCGGCTCGGCGACAGCCAAGGACACGCCGCCCGCGGCCAACGCGGGCTTTGGCACCGCCACCGACATGGCCACGTTCCAGGCCCCCGACCCGCACCTGGCCAGCCAGATCGCCGCGCTGCGGAACCGGTTCCACACCATCGACGTGATCGAGAACCAGACGGTGGCCGTGCCGGGCTCGGTCAGCACGTACGACCTGCGCGCGCAGAACCCGCACGGCCGGTACGGGCAGCCGCTGCTGTCCCTGGTCTCCGGGCACTACCCAGCCGGCCCAGGCCAGGTCGCGGTGACCAGCGGGGTCGCCTCGGAGCTGCACCTGCGCATCGGCAGCACGCTGACCGCGGCCGGCGTATCCCGCCGGGTGGTCGGCATCGTGCAGAACCCGCAGAGCCTGCTGGACGAGTTCGCCCTGGTGGTGCCGGGCCAGGTGACGGCGCCGAGCCAGGTCACCGTGCTGTTCGACGCGCCCGGGGTGCCCCCGCACACCATCGGCCCGACCGTGTCAACGCCGCAGAGCATCGCATCGGCCCAGGGCAGCAACCCACTCAACCCGACCACGATCGTGCTCGCGCTGGCCACGGTGGGCATGCTGCTCGTCGCGCTAGTCTCGGTGGGCGGCTTCACCGTACTGGCCCAGCGCCGGCTGCGCTCGCTCGGCATGCTGGGCGCGCTCGGCGCCACCGACCGGAACATCCGGCTGGTGGTCCGGATCAACGGCGTGCTGGTCGGGGTGACCGGCGCGGTGGTGGGCCTGGTGCTGGGCCTGGCCGCCTGGCTGGCCTACCGGCCGGCCGTCGAGTCGGACGCACACCACGTGATCGGCCCGTTCCAGCTGCCCTGGATAGTGATCGGCCCGGCCATGGCGCTGGCCGTGGTGGCCACCTACTTCGCCGCGTCCCGGCCGGCCCGGGCCATCACCCGGATCCCAGTGGTGACCGCACTGGCCGGGCGGCCCGCCCCGCCCAGGCAGGTGCGCCGCTCAGCCGTGCCCGGCCTGATCGTGCTGGCCGTGTCGGTGGTCCTGTTCGTCTACACCGGCAAGGCCAACGGCAACGGCGGCGGCGGGGCGCTGGAGCTGGTGGGCGGCTTCCTAACGCTGTTCGCCGCGGTCATCCTGCTCGCCCCGTTCTGCCTGACCGTGCTGGCCCGGGCGGGCCGCCGGGCGCCGATCGCGGCCCGGCTGGCCCTGCGTGACCTGGCCCGGTACCGGGCCAGGTCAGGCTCGGCGCTGGCCGCCATCACGCTCGGCGTGCTGATCGCCATGCTGGTCATCGTGCTGTCCGCCCAGCGGTTCGGCAACGTGCTCGACTGGGCCGGGCCCAACGTGGCGTCCAACCAGATCATCGTGTACACGCCGAACGGGCAGGGCGGCCCTCCGCCAGGTGGTGGCAACGGCCAGCCGGTGGTCAAGGGCAACCTGCCGTCCTGGGACCGCACCGCGCACGCCATCGCGGCCGCGCTCGGCTCGCACGAGGTCGTGCCGCTGATCCAGCCGAACGCGAACCTGGACCACGCGGCGTCCGGGCGGCAGTGGACCGGCACGATCTACCTGGCCACCCCGCAGCTGCTGCGCGCGTTCGGCATCCCGGCCAGCCAGGTCGATCCGAACGCGGACGTGCTGTCCATGCGGCCCGGGCTGTCCGGGCTGGGCAAGATGCAGCTGACCTACAACGTCGGTGAGAAGGGCGGCCCCAGCCCTGGCCCGAACGGCCAGCAGTCCTTCCCCTGCCCGCAGGGCAGCTGCCTGGCCAACCCGGTGATCCAGGAGGCGAGCGCGCTGCCGGCAGGCACGTCGGCGCCGAACACGGTGTTCACCGAGCACGCCGTCCGCACCCTGCACATCACCGGCGCCGGCACCCGGAACACGGTGGCCTGGTTCGTCCAGACGCCAAACCCGCCCACCGCGGCGCAGATCACCAACGCCCGGGCGACCGCCGCGGCGGCCGGGATGTCCATCGAGACCAAGAACAGCATCCCGACCTCGGCGGACATCATCAACTGGGCGACCGTGTTCGGCGTCGTGCTGGCGCTGGGCATCCTGGCCATGTCGGTCGGCCTGATCCGCAGCGAGACCGCCAGCGATCTGCGCACCCTGGCCGCCACCGGGGCGAGCAGCTGGACCAGGCGCACCATCACCGGGGTCACCGCCGGGGCGCTGGCGCTGGCCGGCGCGGTGCTCGGCACGGTGGCGGCGTACGCCGCCGTCATCGGCTACTCCTGGGACAACAGTCTCGATGGCCTGTCCGAGCTGGCCAACGTGCCGGTCCGCAACCTGCTAGTCGTCCTGGTCGGGATGCCGCTGGTGGCCGCGATCGGCGGCTGGCTGCTGGCCGGCCGGCAGCCGGACACGATGACGCGCCAGCCGATCGAATAAGGCCGACGCGGGGACAGGAGAGCGGGGCCCGGCACACCGTGCCGGGCCCCGCCGTGCCGTGGCTTGCCACTGACCCGGACGCGCCGTAAGCTAGCGATATATCGTGATCGTGTCGCGAGCGTTATGGTGAGCCGTCCGGAGGTCAGCATGTCGGCAGCGTGGGGACCGGCGGGAGAGTTCGATCCGGGGCTGCCCGGGCTGGCCCGCTGCCTCGGCAGTCTGGCCGGCCACCTGGGCGCGCTGGCCAGCGGCCGGGCCACCGCCCGGAGCGGGGGCCGCCGCGGCGGGCCCCGGGACCGGGGGGGCTGGGGGCCGCCCGGCCCGCGCGGCTGGCCGGGCGGCAAGGACTGGGCGGCCTTCTGGCCGGGGGCGCCGGGGCCGGTGCGCGGGCCGAAGGCCGGCCGCGGTGACGTGCGGGCCGCGATCCTCGCTCTGCTGCGCGAGGAGCCGCGCAACGGGTACCAGCTCATGTCCGAGATCGAGGAGCGCAGCGGCGGCGCGTGGCGGCCCAGCCCGGGGGCGGTCTACCCGGCGCTGGCCCAGCTGGCCGACGAGGGGCTGATCACCGGGGTCGAATCCGGCGGCCGCCGCACGTTCGAGCTGACCGAAGGCCGGCCAGCGGCATATCGCGGACAACCCGGAGTCGGCCCGGCCGGCCTGGGAGGCGATGGCCGAGGGGCCGCCGGGCGAGGTGCGCGGCCTGCTCACGCAGGCGGCCCGGCTCGGCGGCAGCGTGGCGCAGATCGCGCACGCGGGCTCCCCGGAGCAGATCCGCGCGGCCGCCGAGCTGCTGGCCGCGACGCGGCGCGGCATCTACCAGATCCTGGCCGGCGACGGCAACGGCGAGGGGTACGGCGAGGGCGAGGGTTACGGCGACGGCGGCGACGAGGCCGAGGGTTTCGGCGCCGGCGAGGGCGACGGCGAGGGTTACGCCGCCGGCGACGGCGACGGCGACAGCGAGGATTACGGCGGCGGCGAGAGCTACCGGGACGTAGACGAGGACCAGGACGAGGCGGAGACGCCGGACGAGGCAGAGATGGACGAGGGGACTGGCCATGGATGAGCACATCCGCGCGTCAGACGCGGACCGGGACCGGGTCACCGCCCGGCTGCAGGAGCACTTCGCGGCGGGCCGGCTGACCCGCGAGGAACTAGACGAGCGGATAACGGCCGTGCTGCACGCGAAGACGTTCGGCGAGCTGCGCCCACCGCTGGCCGATCTGCCCGAGCCGGTGCCCGCGCCGCGCGCCGCGGCGGCCCAGCGAGCCGGGCGGCCGTGGCCGGCCCGGCGGCATCATCACGGGCTGGCGCCGCTCTTTCTGCTCCTGCTGGTGGCGGCCGTGGTGCTGTCGCCCGCCGGGTGGGTGGCACTGGCGTTCTTTAAAGTGGTCTTGATCTTCTGGCTGGTGCTCATGCTGGCCGGGGTGCTGGCCGCGGGGCGGATCCGGCGCCGGCTACGGCGGGACTGGCAGGCTGGCTACGGCCCGCGGTGGGGCGGCGGGCCGCACCAGCACCAGCACCACCACCAGCGCTGGCTCTGAGCGGGCGGTGCGGCTGACCGTGCTGGGCAGCTGCGGCGCGTGGCCGGAGGCGGGCCAGGCGTGCAGCGGCTTCCTGGTCGAGCAGGACGGGTTCCGGCTGCTGGTGGACGCCGGGTACGCGACCCTGCCCCGGCTGCTCCAGCTGATCAGCGCGGCCCAGCTGGACGCGGTGTACATCAGCCACGGGCACCCCGACCACTGCGCCGACCTGAACCCGCTGCTGCGCGCCCGTGCGCTGGGCGGTGCGCCGCTGCCGCTGCTGCCGGTGTACGCGCCGCCGGGCGCGCTGGACGCGGTGCTGGCCCTGGACCGGCCGGGCATGCTGGCCAGCGCCTATGCGGTAACCGAATTCCGGCCCGGCGACGAGCTGCGCATCGGCCCGTTCCAGGCCGCGACCATGCTGCTGCCGCACTGGCTGCCGAACGCCGGCCTGCGGCTGGCGGCCGCGGGCCGGGTGCTCGCCTACACCGGGGACAGCGGCGGCGCGGAGATCGCCAGCCTGGCCCACGGCGCCGACCTGCTGCTGGCCGAGGCCACCTACCCCGACCAGGTGCCGCCGGATGATCAGCCGTTCCTGTCCTCGGCCCGGGCCGCCGGGCAGCACGCCGCCCAGGCCGGGGTGGCCCGGCTGCTGCTGACCCACCTGTGGCCGGGCACCGACCACGGCGCGGCCCGGGCCGCCGCGGCCGCCGGATACGACGGGGATACCGGCGTGGCCAGCGCCGGGCTGGCCACCGAGGTGTGAGCACGGCCCGGATAGGCTGCCGGTGTGATGACCGGGTGGCCAGCCCAGCCGGTGCTCTACGAGATCAACACCGCGGTGTGGCTGGACGCGCTGTCCCGGGCGGCCGGGCGGCGAATCACCCTGGCCGACATCCCGGACGCCGAGTGGGACGAGGTCACCCCGGCCGGGGTGGACGCGGTCTGGCTGATGGGGGTGTGGGAGCGCAGCCCAGCCGGGCGGGCGCTGGCCACCGCGGATCCCCAGCTCCAGGCGTCGCTGACAGCCGCGCTGTCCGGCCTGCGGCCGGCCGACGTGATCGGCTCGCCGTACGCGGTGCGCCGCTATGAGACCGACCCGGCCTTCGGCGGGCCGGACGGGCTGGCCGCGGCGCGGGCCGCGCTGGCCGCGCGGGAGGTCCGGCTGGTGCTCGACTACGTGCCCAACCACGTCGCCCCGGACCATCCCTGGGTGAGCCGGCGGCCGGACCTGTTCGTGCACGGCGACCCGGACGACATGGCCGCCGACCCGGCGGGCTGGCTGGCCATCGGCGGCCACGTGCTGGCGCACGGCCGGGACCCGTACTTCCCGCCGTGGCCCGACGTGGTCCAGCTCAACGCGTTCGTGCCCGCGCTGCGCGCCGCCGCCGCGGACACGCTGGCCAGCATCGCCGGGCAGTGCGACGGCATCCGCTGCGACATGGCCATGCTGATGACCAGCCAGGTGTTCGCCCGCACCTGGGGCCGGCACGCCGGGCCCGCGCCGGATCAGGAGTTCTGGCCCGAGGTGCTGGGCACGCTGCGCGGCAGGCATCCGGGCACGGTGCTCATCGCCGAGGCCTACTGGGATCTGGAGTGGCTGCTGCAGCAGCAGGGCTTCGACTTCTGCTACGACAAGCGGCTGTATGACCGGATCGTCAGCACGGACGCGCCCGGTGTCCGCGGTCATCTGCGGGCCGGCCTGAGCTACCAGTCCCGGCTGCTGCGCTTCCTGGAAAACCACGACGAGCCGCGCATCGCCAGCCTGCTGCCGGTGGCCGCGGAGCGGGCCGCCGCGGTGACCGTCGCGACACTGCCCGGCGGCACGCTGTGGCACGAAGGGCAGTTCGAGGGGCGCCGGGTGCGGCCGCCAGTGTTCCTGGCCCGGCGGCCCACCGAGCCGCCCGACGCCCGGCTGGCGGGCTGGTACCGGAGCCTGCTGGCGTCGGTGGCG
Source organism: uncultured Actinomycetes bacterium (assembly GCA_963814645.1). Lineage (GTDB taxonomy): Bacteria > Actinomycetota > Actinomycetes > Streptosporangiales > Streptosporangiaceae > RYN-230. The sequence continues at coordinate 1,551,514 of CAWFDX010000004.1, forward strand.
GGCCGCCGGGTCCGCGCCGGGCGGTGGCGGCTGCTCGAAGCCAGCGGCTGGCCGGACAACCAGTCCTGCCGCAGCCTGATCGGCTGGGCCTGGGACGGCGATCCGGGCGGCGACCGGCATGTGGTCGTGGTCAACCTGTCTGGGCAGCCGGCCCAGGGGAGGTTCCCGCTGGGCTGGCCCGACCTGGCCGGCCGGAGCTGGGAGCTGGCCAGCCTGCTCGGCACGGAGGTGTACCAGCGGGACGGCGGCGAGCTGGCCAGGCCCGGGCTGTACGTCGACCTGGGGCCGTGGCAGTTCCACCTGCTCGCGGTGCGCTGAACGGGCTGCCTGCGCGGAGCGGGCTGCGGCCGGTTACCGCATGCCGGCCGCGGTCACCACGGCCAGCGCGAAGGTGATTACGGCGCCCAGCCCGTGCACGGCCGGGATGAGACCCGCCGAGGAGGACTTCGGCTTCTTCGCCTCCTGAGCCGCCTCGGCGGGCAGGCTGGCGATCATGTCGTCGATGAGCTTCCGGGTCAGTGCCTCGTCGGCCAGTGTCCGGGCGAGGGCCTCGTCGGTCAGCCGGCCCCGGACCGCTTTCTCGGTGGGCGGGGCCGGGACCGGCGGCCCGTGTCCGGGTGATTCCTGGCCAGGCTGGTCCGCGCCGGGAGGGCGGGGGTAAGGCGTCCACAGCGTGACCGTGGTGATGCCCATGCCGATCCCGGGCACCAGCAGGCCGACGGCCAGCCAGGCGACCGGCTCGGCGGCGGTGACCAGGTAGCAGATCCAGGTCACCAGCCCGGTCAGGGCCAGGCTGAAGTGCGCGACCAGCACACCCGGATGCAGCCCGTCCCGGACGCCCAGCTGCCGGCGCAGCCCGTCCCGCGCGATCAGCGAGCGCAGCATCAACCCGCCGAGGCTGGCCGTGAACGCCCAGCACAGCAGCGTCGCGATGGCGAGCGCTGGATCGTGCAGGGAGGTGCCGGCAGCAGGCATCGAGGCACCTGCCAATCTGCCCGGGGATGCTCCGGAGGTCTGACTGTCGAGAGTAGCCGCCCCGCTCCGGGTGCGAAACCCCGCGGCCGAAGCCAGAGCGCGGTCAGCTGGTGCGCGGGACGGTGGCCCGCTGCGCGGCCAGGGCCGGCCGCCTGGCCCGGTGGCGATGCCGCTTGTGGTGCGGCGCGGCCGAGCCGGACGGCCGCGGGTGCGGAGAGTGGGCGGCCGCCTCGGCCGCCGCGGCCTGGGCCAGCTTGGGCGTCATCCAGGCCAGCATGGCCGGGACCTCGGCCCGCCAGGTGGTCATGTCGTGCCCGCCGCCCTTGGTCAGGATCAGCGGCACGCTGGCCTGGCGCAGGCTCAGTTTCTGCCAGAACAGCTCGGCGTTGGCCACGTCCTGCTTGTTCGCGGTGCCCGCGCCCAGCCAGAACTGCGGGATCTGGGTGCCCAGCTTCAGCTTGCGTATCTCGTCTAGCGGGGTGTTCTCCTCGGCCAGCTTGCGGTTCCCGCCGAACGGGCTGACCTGCCGCAGCGGGAACTCGAGCTGGTTCTTGTCCGGCTTGAAGTAGCCGCTCATCACACCGGCGTAGCCGTACTTGCCCGGCAAGCGGAGCGCCATGTTGGCCGCGCAGAACCCGCCCTCGGAGTAGCCGGCCACCGCCCAGGCCGGGCCGGGCGGCTCGACCCGGAACCGGTGCGCGATGGCCAGCGGCAGTTCCTGGGCCAGGTAGGTCAGGTCCTGCGGGCCGCCGACCTGGTTGAGGCACTGCAGCGAGACCCGCTGGGCGCCGTTCGCGTCCGGCATGACCAGCACGGCCGGCTTGGCGCGCCCCGCACTGACCAGCTGGTCCATGGTGGCGGTGATGCCCACCACGTTGATCCAGTCCTGCGGCTCGCCGGGCTGCCCGTGGATCAGCTCGATGACCGGGAACCGGTAGGTCTTGTAGCTGGCCCGGAAGTACTCCGGCGGCAGGTAGACGTAGACCGACCGGGTGATGTGGCTGCGCGGCCCGGTCACCGTCAGGTGCAGCGTGTAGCCCTGCTGCTGGGCCAGCTTGAGCGAGGTGTCGCTCCGGGTGAGCGTGCTCAGCTGGGTGCCCGCGGCCAGGACCGGCGGCGGCGCGGTGTTGGCGGTGGCCCCGCCCTGGTTGGTCAGGTCGGCCAGCGCAGCGTGCCAGGTCTGGTAGTAGCCGTAGTACTTGTTCACCGCGACCACGCCGAACAGCATCGCGGGGACGAAGGCCAGGCACGCGGCCAGCAGCCGGAGCACCGGCTGCCGGGTGACGAGCAGCCACCAGATCAGCGCGCCGAAAACCACGATGAGCGCAGCAAAGAGTCCGGTGCTCTGCGGTTCTAGCAAGAAGGCCTCCGGATCGGTGACGGCGCGGTTACCGCCACCCCCCGAAACGCGCGCGGCCCGGACCGTAGTTCCGCAGCTCAGGGCTGGAAAGGGTAAATCTTTCCATTGGCTGGGGTCATGCTGCCGGTCAGCTGGGGGTTATGCGGCCGCTTGCTGGCTGGGGTCATGCGGCTGGCTGGGGGCAGGCGGCCGCGGGCCGCGGCTGAGCATCACGAACGTGAACGCCCCGGCCGCCAGCACCAGGATCGCGGCCACCAGCAACGCGGCGTGCAGCCCGGCGTAGAACGCGTTGTACGCGGCGTGGATGACCTCCCGCACCAGCTTGCCCTGGCCGGCCGCTTCCGCGCCGCCGGCGCCGTTGGTGTTCCCGCTGGACGGCACCCCGCCGGTCTCCACCGCCTTGATCACGATGGACTGGAACGTGTCCGGGATGCCCAGATGGTGCAGCCGGCTGGTCAGGCTGGACCGCAGTTGCGCGTTGACCAGCGCGCCCAGGATGGCCACCCCGGTCAGCGCGCCGATCTCCCGGCTGGTGTTGGTGGCCGACGCAGCCATGCCGGACCGGGCGGGCGGCACCGCGGACAGCGCGGCCGAGGTGATCGGCACCACGGTCACGCCGATGCCGATGCCGGTCAGCGCGAGCGCCGAGGCGAGTGGCAGGTAGGCCGGGTCGGGGTTGAGCGTTTCCGCGGTCAGCAGCAGCCCGGCGCCGAACAGCAGGCAGCCGATGAAGATCGACCAGCGTGGCACGGCCGGGTCGGTCCACCGGCCGGCCAGCAGTGAGGAGACGATCATCAGTATGGTCATCGGCAGGAAGACCAGCGCGATCCGGTACCCGGTGAAACCAGCTACCTCCTGCAGGTACAGGGCGCTGAAGAAGAACACGGCGAACGTCGCGAAGTAGGCGCAGAACGCGACAATGTTCGCGGTCAGGAACGCGGGAACCCGGAGGAACCGCAGGTCCAGCAGAGGGTGCGCGGCCCGGCTCTCGCGCCAGAAGAACGCCGCCGCGGCCAGCGCGCTCAGGCAGAGCAGCAGGATCACGCTGGGCGACCCGAACCCGGCGCTCTCCCCGCCGATGATCGCGAAGACGAACGCGGTCAGCGCGGCCGCACCCAGCACGGTGCCCGCGATGTCCACCCGGTGCGCGTCCGGGTCGGCGCTCTCCGGCAGCACCAGCGCCCCGGCCACCAGCGCGCCCAGGCCGAAGGCCAGGTTGAACCAGAAGATGCCGCGCCAGTCCCACACGCCGACCAGCGCCCCGCCGATCACCGGGCCGAGCGCCAGGGCCAGCGCCGAAACCGCCGTCCAGACGCCGATCGCCTCGGCCCGGCTGCGCTGCTCGGTGTAGATGTGCCGGAGCATGGACAGCGTGCCCGGCTCGCTGGCCGCCGCGCCCAGGCCCATCACCGCCCGGGCGGCGATCAGCACCCCGATGTTCGGGGCCAGCGCGGCCAGCACCGAGCCGCCGCAGAAGATGCCGACCCCGATCAGCATCACCCGCTTGCGGCCGAACTCGTCGCCGACCATGCCGAACGCGAGCATGGCGCCGGCGAAGGTCAGCGCGTACGCACTGACCACCCACTGCAGTTCGCTGACCCCGGCGTGCAGCTGGGTCTGCACGCTGCCCAGCGCCACGCTCACGACCGTGTTGTCCAGGAAGGTCAGGAACAGCACCGCGGCCAGCACCGCCAGGGCGAGCGACCGGTTGCCGCGGCGTACCCCGGTCGCCCGCCCAGCGGGCGTGTCTACTGACCGGACCACGTGGCTAGCCGGCCGACTTGCAGACAGACGGCGTCTTCCCGCTGTTCTCCAGAGTCAGCAGGCCGCAGAAGCTGGCCAGCCCGACTTTCCAGGTTCCGTCCTGGTAGACGGCCACGCCGGACTGGTTGGCCAGCGCCGGCGAGCCGCCGATCAGGATCGAGTACTTGACCGTGGCCTGCTTGGACGAGGTCATGATGACCTTGGTGACCTTCGCGCTCGCCGTGGCGGCCAGGCCGGACCCGGCCTGCGCCCTGATGACGGACGCGAACGTCGACCCGTTCTGCAGCAGGGCGACCCGCTGCGCGACCGGGGTCTTCGCGCTGAAGAACTTCTCCCAGTTGGCCGTGATCGTGACGGCGGCGGAGCCGCTAGCGGCTGCGCTCGCCGATGTGGCTGGCGCCGACGTCGCCGGGGCGGATGCGCTCGGCGAGCTGGCGCCTGAATTGTTGCTACTCCCGCAGGCGGCGATGCCCACGCCTAGCACACCGACCAGCACGAGAAGCTGGAGTGTCCGATGAGCTTTCATGCAGCCATCTTGCAACTTTCGGCAGGCACACGCGACTCTGGAGGTGACCGGAGCTGACCCCCGTGTCAGCCGCCGCACGCCCGGCCTGGCAAGGGATCCCGGTCCGCCGGGTCAGCCGGGTCCAGCCTGCGTTCAGCTGGGCAGCACGTCGCCTTCGGCCGCCGCCCGGTCGGCCTGGCCGGGCAGGCCGCGGACCAGGCTGATCAGCATCACCGCGAGCAGCGCGCCGATGATGTCGCCGAACACGTAGACCCACCATCCGGCGAAGTTGGCGGCCACGATGTCCGGGCCCAGCGTCCGGGCCGGGTTCATCGACGCGCCGCTGATCGGGCTGGCGAACAGGCCGAGCAGGGCCACCGTCGAGCCGACCGCGATGGCCGCGTTGTGGCCGATGCTCCGGTGCCCGGTGGCGGTGTTCAGGATCACGCTGACCAGGATCGTGGTCAGCGCGATCTCCATCACGAAGGCCCGCCAGTCGCCGCCATGCTTGTCGATGGGGTAGTTGCCGCCCTGGCTGACGTGGCCGAACACGACCTGCAGAAACAGCGCGGCCAGGACGGCCCCGGCGAACTGGGCGATCCAGTACGGCAGCACCCAATTCGCCGGGAACACCCGGCGCACGAAGAAGGCCAGCGTGACCACCGGGTTGATGTGCAGTCCGGACAGCGGTCCCCAGGCGTAGATCAGCGCCATCACCAGCGCGCCGGGCGCGATCACCGCGGCGGTCCGGCTGATCGGGTGCCCGCCCGCGTAGTAGCTGATCACGCCGGCCCCGGCGGCCACCGTCACGAGCAGGAACGTGCCGACGAACTCGATGATGACCCGGATCCACAGCGGCCGGGACCGGAGCGTGTCCTGCTCGAACCGGATCAGATACCGGGTGCCTATCGCGGCGGCCGCGTCCACGTCCGGGTCCGGTGGTCTGCTGGTGCTACCTGGCTGCGTGTCGGTCATCTGCGGCTCCTGGTCCTTTCTTGCATCCTGGCTCCCGCTGACCCGGATGTGATCCTCCACAGGGGATGATGTTCCGAGACGGAAACGGCCCGGTGGCCGGGGGAGCCCGGTTGCCCGGGGGAGGAGGCAGCCACGGACGCCAGCGGCCGGGCGGACTCACCGGCGCCGGGGCAGCCCGCGGAGGTGGCCCCGCCGCCAGCCGAGCACGAGCCCGATGCCCGCTATACGTTCGCCAACGAGCGGACGTTCCTGGCCTGGATCCGCACCGCGCTGGCCCTGGTGGCCGCCGGGCTGGCGGTGATCCAGTTGCTGCCGCCGTTCCACGGCATCCGCTGGGGCCGGCACGCCATCGGCATCCCGCTGATCGTGCTCGGCGCGATCATCGCCGTGCTCAGCTACCGGGACTGGATGGCCAACCAGCGCGCGATGCGCCGCGACGAGCCGCTGCCCCGGTCCTGGCTGCCCACGGTGCTCGCGGTCACCATCACCGCGGTCGGCGTGATCGCGGCGGTGGTGGTAGTGGCGGCCCGGTGAGAGCCCAGTGAGCGGCCCGGACCCGGCCGGCCCACACCCCGGTCCGGCCCGCATCCGCCAGGCCGATCCGGACGCCGAGCCGGACCCCGGGCTGGCCCGGGCCCGGACCGGGCTGGCCTGGCTGCGCACGGCCATCGCGTTCGCCGCGATCGGCGGGGTGCTGCTGAAGCGGGACGTGCCCGCCGGGCTGGTCGTCCTGGTGCTGGCCGGGCTGGTCTGGGCGACCGGCCGGCTGGCCGGGTCGGCGGGCGGCATCCTGACCCGGCCGCGCCGCCTGCTGCTCATCGCGCTGGCCGTCGCGGCGGTAGCCGTACTGGCCCTGGGCGTGTCGCTGTTCGGCCCCCCGTCGGCCGGCCTGCGGGTATGACCCGGCTCAGCCGTGGCTGGCGGCCAGCGCGGTGAGCACCACCAGCGCGAACGTCGCCGTGGCCAGCAGCCCGTGCAGCAGGATCAGCCGGCCCGGCAGCCCCCGGCGCGGCCCGCCCGCGGCCTCGCCGGCCGGCTCACTCTGGGCCGCCCGCGCGATCCGGGCCGACCGGGCCGACCGGATCAGCCAGCTGAGCCCGGCGCCGATGGTGACCACCAGCACGCCGAACGCCACCCAGGCCAGCGGCCGGTGACCGGTGCCGACGTAGATGAACCACAGGCCGAAGCCGACCAAGCCCAGCGCAGGATGGAAGAACTCCAGCAGCGGGTGCTCACCCGGCGTCGCGTGCACCTTGACCCGGGGGATGTCCGGCATCTCGCCGTCCGGCCCGCGGCCGGCCCCCGGCACCGGGACCGGGACGGAGGCGGGAGCGGGGGCCGGCACCGGCCGGGCCTGCGCGCTCCGGGCCGCGGCCGCGGCGGCATCGCGCCGGGCCATGCTGCCGCGGACGAGCAGGGTCATGCCTGCGGCCGCGGTGCACAACCAGATCACCAGGGCCGCGATAGCCACCAGGGCTCCCTTCGCACCGCTAAGCCGCCCAAGCCGCGCAAGCCGGGATTTTCCCGGGCCCGCGACCCAGGCTAGCGAGCTCAGGCTAGCGAACCCAGGCCGGTGCCCGGCCCGGGTTGGGCCGCCGTTTACCGGCCGCTCAGCCGGGCCGCTTACCGGCGGTCAGTCGGATGGGCCGGGCTGCTCGGCCGACAGGTAGGCGAGCACGGCCAGCACCCGCCGGTTGTCGTCGTCCGAGGGCTGCAGGCCGAGCTTGAGGAAGATCGAGGCGGTGTGCTTGGCCACCGCCCGCTCGGTGATGACCAGGCGCTGCGCGATGGCCGCGTTCGACCGGCCCTCGGCCATCACGCCGAGCACCTCGTGCTCGCGCCGGCTGAGCGCGGCCAGCGTACCGTCGCCCGCATTGCGGGCCAGCAGCCGGCTGATCACCTCCGGGTCCATCGCGGTGCCACCCCCGGCCACCCGGCGCACCGCGTCGACGAACTGGGCGCTGTCCATCACCCGGTCCTTGAGCAGGTAGCCGATCCCGCCGCTGCCCTCGGCCAGCAGCTCACGGGCGTACAGCTGCTCGACGTACTGGGACAGCACCAAGACCGGCAGCCCGGGCTCGGCGCGCCGGGCGGCCAGCGCCGCGCGCAGCCCCTCGTCGGTGAACGTCGGCGGCAGCCGCACATCCACCACCGCCACGTCCGGCCGGGCCGCGGTCACCGCGGCCAGCAGATCGGGCCCGTTGTCCACCGAGCCGGTCACCTCGAGGCCATGGGCCTCCAGCATCCGGGCCAGGCCATCCCTCAGCAGAAAGAGGTCTTCGGCGATGACAACGCGCACGGCACCTCCATGGTCACCGCGGTGGGCCCGCCGGGCGGGCTGCTCACCGCCATAACGCCGTCGAACGCCGCCAGCCGGCGCTCGATGCCGCGCAGCCCGGTGCCGCGGGCCGGGTCGGCGCCGCCCTGCCCATTGTCGCTGACGCCCATCCGCAGCGTCCCATCGACATGCCGGATGTCCACCCAGGTCTGGCTGGCCCCGGCGTGCTTGGCCACGTTGGTCAGCAGCTCGGTGACCGCGAAGTAGGCGGCCGATTCCACCGGGGCAGGCAGCCGGCCGGGCAGGTCGGCGGCCAGCCGGGCGCGCAGCGGGCAGTCCAGCACCAGGGCGCGGACCGCGTCGGCCAGGCCGCGGTCGGCCAGCACCGGCGGGTGGATGCCGCGGACCAGGTCGCGCAGCTCGGTCAGCGCGCGGACCGACGCGTCCCGGGCTTCCAGCAGCAGCGCCCGGGCGGCGGCCGGGTTGTCGTCGATGAGCTGGCCGGCCGCGTCCAGCGTCATGCCCATCGCGACCAGCCGGGCCTGCGCGCCGTCGTGCAGGTCGCGCTCGATCCGGCGCATCTCGGCCGCCCCGGTGCCGATCGCCTCGGCCCGGGTCTGCGCCAGGTGCTGTACCCGCTCGGTCAGCTCGGCCTGCCCGGCCGGGGCCAGCAGCACCCGGGCGGCCAGCCCGTACCCGCGGAGCAGCCACGGGGCCGAGCCCAGCCCGGTCACGATGAACGCGAGGCCGATGATGACCAGCACCGGCGGGCTGTTCCCGGGGAACGCGGGCGGCGGCACCGCGAACCCGGCCACCGGCGCCAGGAAGCCGATCAGGCCGATCGCCATCAGCCCGGCGGGCAGCAGCGTCGGGATCCAGCCCAGGCACGTGTTCAGCGCCGTCCAGCGCAGGTCCCGCGCGGTGGCCGGGTCGGTGAGCAGCCAGCCGAGCCGCCGCCAGTACCCGGCCGGGGCGTGGTAGGTGCCGGGTGGGGGCAGCTCCCGGCCGGCCGCTGGCACGCCGCTCCAGTCGGCCACCACCCGCCTGGTCAGCCAGGCCAGGCCCCGGATGGCCTGCAGCAGGAGGGGCAGCAGCAACGCGGTGACGGCCAGTCCGGCCAGCAGCACGAGCCCGCCCACGGCCAGCTGTGCGGCCAGGTGCGGACCCACGCCCTGCTGCTGGACGATGATGCCGCCCTTGCCGCCCGGCTGGGCGGCGTAGGCGGTCGCCTGCCCGCTGGACGTGAGCAGGTGCCGCGCGATCAGCCTCGCGGCGACCAGCATCGGCGCGATCAGCACGAACAGCAGCGCGGCCCCGGCGAGCAGCAGGCCGAACAGGCCCAGCAGACGGACGGCGGCCGAGCCGCCCGCGGCCAGCCAGGGCCGGCGGCGGGGTCGCCGGGCCGGATTGCCCCACGGGGTGCTTCCGCTGCTCATGGCTGGTCTCCTTCGGCAGGTTGTGACCCCCTCAGTCTGCCCGGCCGGCCGAGCCGGCGCAGTAACCCTGACCCCCCGGGAACGGGGTGTACCTAGGCCCCCCGCGGGACGCGGTCCAGCCGTATATCCCGCCCGGCACTCCTGCTCCTAGCGTCACCGATGGCCCCCGGCGCGGCGCCGGGGGCCGCCAACCGCGGAGGGGCACCGGATGAACATCATCGAGTCCGCTGGGCTCGGCAAGCGCTACCGGCGGACCTGGGCGCTGCGCGACTGCACGCTGGCCATCCCGGACGGGCACCTGGTCGCGCTGGTCGGCCCGAACGGGGCAGGCAAGACCACGCTGCTGCACATGGCGGTCGGCCTGGTGTCCCCGACGGCCGGCACGGTCCGCGTGCTCGGCGGCCAGCCCGCGGGGTCGCCGGGCGCGCTGGACGGGACCGCGTTCGTGGCGCAGAACGCGCCGCTGTACCCGAACCTGCCGGTCGCGGCGATGCTGCACGTGGCCCGCAACCTGAACCGGCGGTGGGATCAGCCGCGGGCCGAGGCCCGGCTGGCCGAGCTGGGGATCCCGCTGGACCGGAAGGCGGGCAGGCTGTCCGGCGGCCAGCAGGCCCAGCTCGCGCTGACCGTGGCCCTGGCCCGGCGGCCCCGGCTCCTGGTGCTGGACGAGCCGCTGGCCGCGCTGGACCCGGTGGCCCGGAGCGACTTCATGGCCGCGGTGCTGGCGGCGGTGGCCGGCGAGGGCATCTCGGTGGTGCTGTCCTCGCACATGCTGGCCGAATTGGACCGGGTGGCCGACTACCTGATCGTGCTGTCCCATGGCCGGCTCCAGCTCGCGGGCCAGGTGGCCGACCTGCTGGCCGGGCACCGCGTGCTCACCGGCCCAGCCCGCGAAACCCCCCAGCATGCCGAACGCCAGTGCCTGGTCCACACCCACCGCCTGGGCGCGCAGGCCCAGCTGCTGGTCAAGGCCACGGCCGCGGAAAGCCCGGGGCCGCCCGGCTGGCAGCAGCGCCCGGCCAGCCTGGAGGAAGTCGCCCTGAGCTACCTGCGCGCCGGAGGCGACGCGGTCCCGCCGGCGGCCGGGCCGTCCCCGGCCGCGCTGGCGGCGGGGGTGCAGTCATGACCGCGCCAGCCGTGACCGGGCGGCCGCCGGTCGCCTGGACCACGGTGACCTGGGTGGCCTGGCGGCAGTACCGGGTGGCCCTGGCTGGGGTGGCCGTCCTGCTCGCCGCGCTCGGCCTGTACCTGCTGATCATGGGCCTGAAGATCCACCAGGCGTACGACGCGATGCTGGCCGGCTGCCACCCGGTGGGCACCCAGTACTGCCAGGCGCTGCGGCACGCCTTCGAGGGTTACTACGGCAGCACCGCGGGGTCGGTGGCCACGTCCGGGCTGAACGCGCAGACGGTGCCGTTCCTGCTGCTGGCCGTGCCCGGGCTGATCGGCGTGTTCGCCGGGGCCCCGGTCATCGCCCGGGAACTGGAGACCGGCACGTTCCGCTTCGCCTGGACCCAGGGCTGCGGGCGGCGCCGCTGGGCGCTGTCCCGGCTGGCTCTGCTGGCCGCGGCGGTGACCGGCGCGGCATGGGCGTTCAGCCTGCTGTTCTCCTGGTACTTCCAGCCGTTCCTCGCCGCTGGGAAGACCGGGCCGTTCCCGATGCAGCTGTTCGGCACGCGCGGCGTCGCGTTCGCCGCCTGGACGCTGGCCGCGTTCGCCATCGCCGCGTTCGCCGGGGCGCTGATCCGGCGCACCGTGCCGGCCATGGCCGCGGCGCTGGCCGCGTGGACCGTGCTCGACGTGACCACGATGATGGCGCTGCGCCAGCACTACCTGGCCCCGCTCACCGGGCACGGCCGGAACATCCCGGTCAGCGCGTGGCTGCTCCGGGTGTGGTTCGCCCCGGACGGCGTGCCGTCGTACAGCTACCAGCCGGTGAGCCGGTTCTGGTCGTTCCAGCTGATCGAGGGCGGCTGGCTGCTGGCCTTCGCGCTGGTCCTGCTGGCCGGCACGGTCTGGCTGGTCCGGCGGAGCGAGTGACCAGGGTCAGCGGGCCGCGATGAGCACGGTGGCGCCCAGGTCGGCCGAGCTGGCCAGCCGGGGGACCAGGCCGGCCGCGGCCACCGCGGCGGTGGCCGCGGCGGCCTGGCGGTCGCTGATCTCGGTCAGCAGGTGGCCGCCGGGGGCCAGCCAGGCCGGGGCCACGGCGGCTACCCGGCGCAGCACGTTCAGGCCGTCCGGGCCGCCGTCCAGGGCCACCCGCGCCTCGTGCTCGCGGGCTTCCGCGGGCAGCAGCCCTACGTCCCCGCTGGGCACGTAGGGCACGTTGGCCAGCAGCACGTCGGCCCGGCCGCGCAGCCCGGCGGGCAGCGGCTCGTCCAGATCGCCCTGGTAGACCTGGCCGCCGGCGGGCAGCACGTTGCGCCGGGCACAGCGCACCGCGGCCGGGTCAACGTCGGTGGCGTGCAGGTCCACTGGGCGGCCTGCGGCGGCGGCCAGCGCCACGCCCAGCGCGCCCGAGCCGCAGCACAGGTCCACGATCACCGGCCGCGGCGCTGGGCCGAGCAGGCTGGCCGCCTGGCCGATCAGGAACTCGGTGCGGCGGCGCGGCACGAACACGCCCGGGTCCACGGCGATCCGCAGCCCGCAGAACTCGGCCCAGCCCAGCACGTGCTCCAGCGGCTGGCCGGCCATCCGCTGCTGCTCCATGGCGGCCAGTTCGGCCGGGGTGCGGGCCGCCTCGATGAGCAGCCGCGCCTCGTCCTCGGCGAACACGCAGCCGGCCGAGCGCAGCCGGGCGGCCACGGCGGACAGCGACTGGGCTGGCAGGTGAGCGGTCATCGTGCCCAGGTACCCTACCCGCTAGCGGTTTTTGCTCATACAAGCTAAGATTTGCTTATGCAAGCAAGAGTGGGTGCGGTGCGGCCGGCCGTCAGGCGGACGTTCACCGAGGGGGCGCGCCGGGCGCAGATCGTGCAGGCCGCGATCGAGGTTCTCGCCGAGGCCGGTTACCGCGGCGCCACGTTCGCCCGGATCGCGCGGCAGGCCGGGCTGTCCAGCACTGGGCTGATCTCGTACCACTTCGCCGGGCGGGACGAGCTGATCGGTGAGGTGGTGGCCAGGGTCATCGAGGACATTCGCGTGTTCATGACCCAGCGGATGGCCGGGGTTACCAGCCCCGCCGCCGCGCTCCGCGGCTACATCGAGGGCAACGCCGAGTTCACCGCGGCGCACCGGGCCGAGATGAAGGCGCTGCTGGAGATCTTCCTGAACGGCGGCCTGCCTTACGACACGGATACCGAGCAGGCGGCGCTGTCCCCGGTCGAGGAGATCCTGCGGGCCGGGCAGCGCAGCGGCGAGTTCCGCGCCTTCGACCCGACGGTGATGGCCACCATGATCCAGCGGGCCGTGGACGGCCTGCCGTTCCTGCTGGCCGCCCGGCCGGACCTGGACGTCGCGGCCTATGCCGCCGAGGTGGTGACCACGTTCGAGCTGGCCACCCGGGCGCAGGCATGACCGGTCTGGGCAGCGCTGGGCTGGACCGCACTGGTCCGGCCAGGCCGGCCAGCCTGGGCCGTCAGATCGGAACCATCGTCTTCGACATCGCGGCGCCGATCGCGCTCTACTACGGGCTGCGTGCCGCCGGGCTGTCCAGCCTGGCCGCGCTGGCCATCGGGGCCGTCATCCCGGCGGCCAGCGCGGCCTGGGTGCTGCTCCGGCAGCGGCGGGCCAACATGGTCGCGCTGCTGGTGCTGGGCACGATGGCCGCCTCGCTGATCATCTCGGTCATCTCGCACAGCCCGCGGTTCCTGCTGGCCAAGGACGGCCTGATCACCAGCGTGTGGGGGATCTGGTTCCTGGCCAGCCTGGGTGCCCGCCGGCCGGCCGCGTTCCTGTTCGCCCGGCCGCTCATGGAGGGACGGCGCGTGTTCGCGGTGCGGGACTGGGACGCGCTGTGGGACGCCGAGCCGCGGTTCCGCCGGATCTGGCGGGTGTCCACGGTGATCTGGGGGCTGGCCCTGCTGGCCGACGCGGTCATCCGGGTGGTAATGGCCTACACGCTGCCGGTCGACGTGGTGCCCGCGCTGGGCGGCGCGCTCTACCCGGTGACGTTCGTGGTGATCCAGATCATCACCAACATCTACTACCAGGTCGCCGGGCTGAACCGGCTGCTCGGCGCGCGCTGGCTGGCCGGCCGCGGCTCAGCGCGGCAGCACGTGCGGGTTGAGCGTGCCGGCCGGGTCGAACGCGGCGCGGATCCGGGCGAACAGGCGCCGCTCGGAGGCTGACCGGGCCAGCGGCAGCCAGCGTGCCTTGAGCGCACCGATGCCGTGCTCGGCCGAGATCGAGCCGCCCAGCGAGGCGACGAAGGAGAACACCGCGTCCTCGTGACGGCCGTCCGCCGGGCCGGCCGAGACGATGTTCACATGCAGGTTGCCGTCGGCGACATGGCCGAACGTGATCACCTGGGCGGCCGGGTCGGCCGCCGCCACCACCCCGGCGACCTCGGTGGCCAGCTCGGCCCAGCGCGCGGCGGGCACGGCCACGTCCAGCTTGATCGGGGTGCCCAGGAAGCCGGCCGCCTCCGGGTGACGTTCCCGGTAGGCCCACAACCGGGCCCGGTCGGCCGGGGACTCGGCTACCGCGGCGTCCAGCTCCCCGGCCAGCCCGGCCAGGTCGTCCAGCGCGCCCGGGCCGGCCGCCTCCAGCAGCAGGTAGCTGGGCGCCGGGCGGGACGGCGCGGGCAGCCCGGCCCGCCCGGCCAGGATGTCCAGGCCGGCCGCGGTGAAGAACTCGGCGGACAGCAGGCCGGGCACATCGGTCACCGCCCGGCGGGCCAGGCTGTGCACCTCGGCCGGGCCGGCCAGCCCGGCCAGCACGGTAACCAGGCCGGCGGGCCGTGGCACCAGCCGGAGCCGGGCCTGGGTGATGACGGCCAGGGTGCCTTCCGAGCCGGCCAGCAGCGCCGGGTAGTCGTACCCGGTGTTGTCCTTGACCAGCCCGGCCAGGTGGGACAGCACGGTGCCGTCGGACAGCACGGCCTCGATGCCGCGCAGCTGGGCGCGCATCGGCCCATAGCGCAGCACGCGCAGCCCGCCCGCGTTGGTCGCGATCGCGCCGCCCACCGTGGCGCTGCCCCGGCTGGCGATCAGGATGCCGAGATCCAGGCCGGGCGCGGCGTCCGCGGCCTGCTCCAGGGTGACCCCGGCCCCGGCGGTGATCTGGGCCGCGTCCAGGTCGGCCGGGCCGAGGCCGGTGAGCCGGGCCAGGCTGAGCACCAGCTCGCCACGGTTCGGCACGCCCCCGCCGACCAGGCCGGTGTTGCCGCCCTGCGGCACCACCGGCAGGCCGGCCTCGGTGCACAGCGCGAGCACGGCGGCCACTTCCTGGGTGTCCCGCGGCCGCACTACAGCCGCCGGTTGCCCGGTGAAGCGGCCGGTCCAGTCAGTGCCATAGCCCGCAGCCGGGCCGCCGGTGAGCACGTGCTCCGCGCCCACCACCCGGCCCAGCGAGCTCAGCAGGCTGGCCGGCACGGCAGGCCCATTCAGCGGTACCCGGCTCAGTGGCACGCGGCCGCCTGGGCGATCCGGCGGGCACAGCCGGTGGCTGCGCAACTGGTGGTGTTGACAGCCACGTCGTAGCGGGCACCGGCGTGCACCGCGGCGGCCTGGGCCAGGGCCATGCCCCGGATCCGGTCGGGGCGGGCGGCCTCGCGGCTGGCCGCCACGGCCGGATCGCAGTGCACCCCGACCCAGAGCACGTCCAGGTCGCCGAGCAGGGCCCGCAGCCGCTGCTGCCCCGCGCCGCCGGCCAGGAATACCTCGTCCAGGATCAGGAACGCGCCGCGGCTGGCCATCGCGGCCAGGCCCTGGTACCAGATGTCCTGGATGGCCCGGAACGCCGGGCTGACCGTCACGGTGCCGTCGGGCTCCAGCACGAGCCCGGACCGCGGATCATCACCCCAGCCGGGCAGCGCCTCGGCCAGCACATCGGTGCCGAACGTGAGCCATAGCCCGGGCAGCACGTCCTGCAAGGCCCGGGCGATCGTGGATTTCCCGGCGCTGGAGCCGCCGTTCAGCACGATCACCTGCGTCATGACCCGGCGCAGGCCTTCATGGCCCGGGCGAACGCGTCGCCCCGGTCGCGGTAGTCGCGGAACTGGCCGAAGCTCGGCGCGGCCGGGGAGAGCAGCACCACCCCGTCCGGCTCGGCCCAGCCGAAGCCCTGGCTGACCGCGTTGTCCAGATCGCCGCAGGACACCACCTCGACGGCGCCGGCCGGGGCGGCCTCGATGGCGGCCCGGATCCGCGGGCCGCTGTCCGGCACGGCCAGCACCAGGGTGGGCGCCGCCCGGCTGGCCAGGCCGACCGCCAGCGGCTGGTAGTCGATGCCGCGGTCCTGGCCGCCCGCGATCAGCGCGACCCGGCGGCCGGGGAAACTGTCCAGCGCGGCCAGCGTGGGCAGCACGTTGGTGGACAGGCTGTCGTCCACGAACGTGACCCCGCCGACCGTGCCGATCACCTGCAGCCGGCTGCCCAGCGCGGCGAAGCCGGCCGCCGCGGCGCGCAGCGCGCCGGCGTCGCCGGCCTCCGGCACGCCGAGCGCGCGCAGGCAGGCCCGGGTGATCAGCGCGTTGCGCCGGCTGTGCGTGCCGAGCAGGCCGAGCGGCGCCATCCAGTCCGCCGCCGGGTCATCGCCGGCCCGGACCCAGTCCACCCGCGGCCCGAGCAGCTGCCGCCGCTCGCGGAGCAGGTCGCTGTCCCCGTTGGCCACGGTCAGGTCGGCGCCGGGCTGGCTGCACGCGGACAGCTTGTCCCGGTAGTAGGCCTCGACGTCGCCGCCGTGCCAGGGCAGGTGATCGGGGTGCAGCGAGGTGACCGCGACGACCGGCGGCGAGCAGGGCAGGTCGGTGGCCTGGTAGCTGGACGTCTCGATGACCCAGTAGTCCCAGGCCGCGCCCCCTTCGGCGGCGTCCTGGGCCGGGTCCCAGGGCGGCTGGCCGATGTTGCCGCCGATCATGCACTGGTAGCCGAGCCGGGTCAGCAGGTGCCCGGCGATGGCGGTGGTGCTGCTCTTGCCCTTGGTCCCGGTGACGCACACCACCCGGTCGCGCGGGGCTTCCTGCAGCCATAGCCCAAGCCCGCCGGCCACCGGGATACCCCCCGCTTCGAGCTGCCGCAGGTCGCGGCGGTACCGGCTGATCCCGGGCGACTTCACCACCACGTCGCAGCGGGCCAGCGCGGCCAGGCCGCCATCCGCGGTGGCCAGCACCGGGCGGCCCGCCGCGCCCCCGGCCGGCGGCTGATCGTCGACCAGCACCGGGGTGACCCCGAGCGTGCCCAGCTTGCGCACGTTGGCCAGGCCCTCGACGCCGAGGCCCCACACGCCGACCGACGCGCCGCGCAGCTCAGACCAGGAGATCGTCGGCCGCATAGGTATCCGGGATGAAATGCGCACTGAGCGGGCGGAGCAGGTCCGCCGCGGGGGTCAGCTCGGGCAGCCCGGCCAGCTCGCCGGCCAGCGCCTGGAGCAGCTTGCCGCCGGCCCGGTCCGGCCGCGCCGCGGCCGCGGTGGCCGCGGCCCGGCACTCGCTGACCTCGCCGACACACTCGAACGGCTTGCTGTCCGGCGACGTGCCGAGCAGGGTGCGGAACCGGCCGGCCAGCTCGCCGTGCGGGTCCGGGTCGGCCAGCGGCTCCCGGCCGCCGAAGATCCGGTCCAGGTCGGCCGGGGCCAGGAACGGCGCCAGGATCAGGTCGATGAAGCAGCACTTGTCGCAGCGCCCGCACCAGTGATCGAGGCGGCGCGCCGGGTCGATGTGGAACGCGCGGTTACAGCTGCGGAACGTGTCGTGGTACTGGGTCAGCCGGGCGAACCGCTGGGCCACCCACAGCTCGCTGAACGGCCGCAGCGCGGAGAAGTAGTCCGGCATCCCCGGGCTGGGCAGCTGAGCGCTGGCCTGGGCCAGTACCGACCGAAACGCGGCCTCGAACGCCGCGCTCTTCGAGTACTGGTGGTTGATGGCCCGGCCGTGGTCTTCCAGCGTGGCGATGGACGCGGACCACTCGTTGGACATCACCACCGCGTCCCGCCCGTCCAGCGCCGCGGCCAGCACCGCGATGGCCGAGATGATCCCGGTCACCGGGACGTGGCCGTTAAGAAAGCCAAGTTCCGCGGACCGGAGCAGCTGTGCGTCGATTTCCCGCTCAGCCCGGACGATGGGCAGCCCGGTCACCGCGGCGGGCGCTTCGATGGCCGCGAACCGGTCCCCGGGACGGCCCACGATGAACAACGCCGGCGCGGTGTGCTGCCGGACCAGCTCAACCGTGACGATCGAGTCGATGCCGCCGCCGAACGGGACCAGCGGCCGGCCACGGCGCCGGCCCACCGGAGCGGGGGAGTGGCCTGCGTCGGGCAGGCGCGGGCCCTCGATGCGCAGCCCGGACAGGTCCAGCCCGTTGCGGTAGCCGAACTCGCCCAGGCCATCGAGGTAGAAGCCGGCCAGGAACGCGCGCTCGGCTTCGGTGACCGCGGTGTCGCCCAGGTCGATGACGCCGGGCGCGGCCGTCTTGTAGTAGGACACGCCGGCCAGCAGGAAGACCAGCCGGGCCGCCGCGGCCACCGCCGGGGCGGTCCAGTCCCCGCCGCCGGAGAAGCCGACCCGCTCCGCGAACCGGTGCTCGCCGAGGGAGTAGTGGCAGGTCAGCACGCTGCGAGCGGGGTCGAGCTGATAGCGGTCGTAGCGGAACGGCGGCGCCGTGCTCATCCGTCCTCCCGCGGCCGCAGCCGGGCCACGGCGGCGAACCGGCCGCACGGGCGTGTTTCCCGGTCGCTGAAGAACAGACCGTCCCGGTGCCCGGTGGCCATGCCGGAGTCCATGATCTGGCGGTCCGGCACGCCGGATTCACGCAGCATGCGCCGGTTCGCCCCGGGCAGGTCGAACAGCCACCGGCCGGGCCCGTCCGGGCGCATGATGCCGTCCACGTTGCCGAAGTACCGGCTGGCGGCGGCCGCGACGTCCGGGCCGACCTGGTAGCGATCCGCGGCGACGGCCGGCCCGACCGCGGCCAGCATCCGCTCCGGGCGAGCGCCCAGCGAGCGCATCGCGTGCATGGCCGCCCCGGTCACCCCGGCCACCGTGCCCCGCCAGCCGGCGTGCACGCAGCCCAGCACCTGGGTCTCCGGGTCGACCAGGATGACCGGCACGCAGTCCGCGACCAGCACGACCAGCACTGTGCCCGGGTCGCGGGTGACCACGGCGTCGGTCTGCACGAGCGAGTCGGCCCGGCGCTGCGTGCCCCGGCCACGGTCGGCGGCGGTCACGGTGGTCACGTGGTTGCCGTGCGATTGGTCGCAGAACACGAAGTCGGCCAGGTCCGCGCCGAGCGCGGCGGCGACCCGGCGCCGGTTCTCCAGCACCGCGGCTGGCTCGTCGCCGACGTGCAGCGCCAGGTTCAGCGACGCGTAGCCCGCCGTGGACACCCCGCCGTGCCGGGTGGTCACCATCGCGTCCAGGTCCAGGGCATCGAGCGACGGCCAGGCCAGCACGTCCAGCGGCCCCTGCCTGCGCAGCCTAGGTCCGGTCGTTGTTGCTGCTGTCATCGGCAGGAAGCCTACGCCAGCCCAGCACCCAATATGCTCTGCGCCATGGTTCCCCGGGCGGCAGGCCTGCCGTGAAAGCCGCCGTGATCGTCAACCCCACCAAGCACGAGAATCTGCCCGCGCTCCGCTCCGTGGTCGGCGCGGCCATGGCCCGGCACGGCTGGGCCGAGCCGCTGTGGCTGGAGACGACACCCGAGGAGACCGGCCGGGGCCTGGCCGAGGCCGCGCTGGCCGGCCAGGTCGACCTGGTGCTGGCCAGCGGGGGCGACGGCACGGTCACCGCGTGCGCCGAGGGGCTGGCGGGCAGCGGCGTGCCGCTCGGCGTGCTGCCGGCCGGCACCGGCAACCTGCTGGCCCGCAACCTGGGACTGCCACTCAGCCTGGAGGAGGCGCTCGCGGTCAGCCTGGGCGGCACCAACCGGCGGCTCGACGTCGGCACCGCCAACGGCCGGATCTTCGTGGCCATGGCCGGCCTGGGCTTCGACGCGGAGCTGCTGGACAGCACGGGCGAGCCGCTGAAGCGGCGGCTGGGCTGGGCCGCCTACGCGCTGTCCGGGCTGCGCCACCTGGCTGACCGGCCGGTCCGGGCCAGCGTGCGGGCGGACGGCGGTCCGGTGCTGCGCCGCCGGGCCAGCAGCGTGCTGATCGGCAACGTTGGCGCGCTGCAGGGCGGGGTGACGCTGCTGCCCGGCGCCGAGCCGGACGACGGGGTGCTCGACCTGCTGGTGCTGACCGCGCGCGGCCTGGCCGGCTGGGCCGCGCTGGCCACGGACCTGCTGCTGCGCCGCCGCCGGACCCGGCACGTGGCCCGGATCGCGTTCCGTGACCTGCACGTGGTGCTGGACCGGCCGCAGTTGTGGGAACTCGACGGCGAGGTCATCGGGCGCACCCGCCAGCTGCGGGTCACCGTCCGGCCCGGCGCCCTGCTGGTCCGGGTGCCTAACCACGGTGCCAGCCCGGGGGGACGACCCCCCGGAGCCCGCCGGTAAATGAATGGTTTAGCCACACGGGGGTACTGAGGGCGGGCTGACCCTGCTGCCCAACCCTCCGAAGGTGGCCCAAACGTGTGGACCCGGCTCGAACAGCGTGAGCTGAACCGGCTGGCCCGGCGGATAACCGCCGGCCCGGGGGCGCGCCCCGCGCCAGACCGGCCCGCCGGGACGGACCTGCTGCCCCAGGTCAAGCACATCGTCGTGCTGATGATGGAGAACCACTCCTACGACAACTACCTGGGCATGCTGGCCGGCCGGGGAGACGGGTTCCCGCTCGGCCCGGACGGTGAGCCCGAGGTGTCCAACACCGGGCTGGAAGGCGAATCCGTCCCGGCGCACCACCTGGCCAGCACCGTCCAGGAGGCCGGGTCGCCGACGCAGAGCTGGCACGCCAGCCGCCTGCAGTGGGACGACGGCAAGCTGGACGGGTTCGTCAGCGCCACCCAGCAGCTCATGCCGGGCAAGGACGCCACCCGGGCCATGGGCTACTGGACCGAGCGTGACCTGCCGTTCTACTACGGCCTGGCGCGGACCTTCCCGCTGGCCGACCGGTGGTACTCATCCTGCCTGGGGCCGACGTTCCCGAACCGCCGGTTCCTGATCGCCGGCACGGCCAACGGGCTGATCGACGATCTGCCGGTAGACCTGGCCGACTACCCGGCCAACGGGACCATCTTCGACGTGCTGAGCAGGCACAACATTTCGTGGGTGAACTACCACCCGGTGGCGGGCAGCCGGACCAGGTACGGCCGGGCGCTGCAGCACCGGACCAAGGCGCTCCGGCGCAGGCTGCGCACGCTGCGCCGGGTGGCCCCCGGCTCGCTGGACGGGCTGCAGAAGGACATCACGTTCACCGCGGACATCTACCCGCTGGGCATCGCCCGGTACATGCTGCACGTACGCAGCACCGACGAATTCTTCAGCGACGCCGCGGCTGGCACGCTACCCGCGTTCAGCATCGTGGATCCTGATTTTTCCGCCTACTCGGAAGAGAACCCGCAGGATATCCAGAAGGGGGAGAGCTTCGCGTCGGCCGTCATCGACGCCGTGCTGCATGGCAAGGGCTGGCCGAACACCCTGCTGATCTGGCTGTACGACGAAGGCGGCGGCTACTACGACCATGTGCCGCCGCCGCCCGCGCCGGCGCCGGACGACGTGCCCGGCCACAGCGTGGTGCTCAGCCGGTCCTGGATGCACGCGGTGCTGCGTCGGCTGGCCCCGGGCTACGTGCGCAACGTCGAGCAATTGGACGCCGGGCCGCAGAGCTATGACCGGTACGGCTTCCGGGTGCCCGCGGTGCTGGTCTCCCCGTACGCCCGGCCCGGCTACCTGACCAGCGAGACGTTCGACCACACCTCGGTGCTCAAGCTGCTCGAGGTGAAGTGGAACCTGCCCGCGCTGACCGCCCGGGACGCGGCCGCGGTGGCCCCGCTGGACGCGCTGGACTTCGACCATCCGCCGGCCTTCGCCACCCCGCCCGAGCTGCCCGCACCCGCGCAGCGCTGGGGCTCCTGGTAACCGCGATGGCTGTCAACCTGCAGGAATTCGGGGCCGCGCTGGCCGAGCTGAGCAGGCTGCGGTTCGGCGAGATGCGGGTCGAGGACGCGATGCAGGAAATCGTGCAGACCACACACGCCATCTTCGGCGTGTCCGGAGCCGGCCTGATGCTGGCCGACGGCGAGCACCACCTGCGCAACGCCGCGGTCTCCGACGAGCGCCTCCGCCACCTGGAAGACCTGCAGATTTACCACCAGGAAGGCCCGTGCATCACCGCCTTCGAGGACCAGGAGCTGGTCGGCGCGGAGGACCTCACGCAGGATCAGCGCTGGCCTCAGTTCACCGCCGCCGCGGTGGACCGCGGGATCCACGCCGTGCTGGCCAGCCCGCTGCCCTACAACCAGAACGCGGTGGGCGCGGTCGCGGTGCTGTCCGACCAGCGGCATCCCTGGACGCCCGAGGGCGAGCTGGCCCTGCTGGCGCTGACCGACCTGGCCGCGCTGCTGATCGCCAGCATGATGCAGGGCGAGCAGCAGTCCCAGCTGGCCGCACAGCTGCAGCTCGCGCTGAACACCAGGACCGTCATCGAGCAGGCCAAGGGCGTGCTGGTCGGTCAGCAGGGCCTGACCCCGCACCAGGCCTATCAGCAGCTGCGCGACCAGGCCCGCACGGAGCGCCGCAAGCTGGCCGCGGTGTCAGCCGACGTGGTGCGGAAAGCAGCGGGCCAATGAAAATGTGTGCCCCGCGCCGTTGTGGGCAGTTGGGAATGGTCATCGCGACGCCGCCGAGACTCCCGCGGCCGACCCTGAGGTCGGTGCTCGCCATCGGACGGCTCCGGCACTGCGTCGGGGTCGCCCCTCCTGGCAGCACTCCGACTGATCCCCAGACCCTGAACCCGTTTGGCTAGGAGACCATCATGATCGTCATCGGTATCGTCCTGCTTCTGCTGGGCTTCCTGCTCAAGGTCGCGATCTTGTGGACGCTCGGCATCATCGTGCTGGTGGTGGGCCTGATCCTGCTGCTGCTCGGCTCGATCGGGCACGCCGTCGGCCCACGCCGCCATTACTGGTAGCGGCCTACGGCTCCGGGGCCCGGCGGGATACTCCCGCCGGGCCCCGCCCCTTTCGCCTGCGCTGGGTCAGTCCGGGTCGGGCCGGTGCGCGCGCCCGTGCTGGTGCCCGTGCGGGCGCCCGTACTGGTGGTCGTACAGCCACAGCCAGATGTCGCTCACCTGCCATCGGTGGATGAGCTGGAACGGCTCGCCGCGCAGCACTAGCGGGCGGCCGGGCAGCGGTGCGTTGGCTTCCGCTACCCAGACCCGGCTGACCTGGCTGCAGCCGGCCGCGCACCACGCGCCAGGGGGCATCGCTGCCGGAGATCGTGCTGGCCTGGGCGGGGGACCGGCCCGCGCTGAGGTCGCGCAGCCGGGCCAGCCCGTACGGGTAGGCGGCGGCGAACGAGGTCATGCCCGGCCCCTGCGGGTAGATCACCCCGTCGCCGGGGCGGGCGTGCTGGGCGATGATCTGGTCCATGCCCCGGATGTTGTCGCTGTGCCCGTCCGGCCCGCGCTCCCCGAGCTGGGCGGGCAGGCCGGCCAGCACGATCAGCACCAGCGCGGCTGGGCCGGCCACCCGGCCCAGCGCGGCCAGCCCGGCGCCGATCAGCAACGCCACGGCCGGCTCGCAGAACACGATGTAGCGGAACGTGTATACCGGCTGCATCTGGGAGGCCGCGATGAGCAGGGCGGGCGGGACGAGCAGCCAGGGCAGGCCGAGGGCGGCCAGCCGCCCGGGCCAGGCCGCGGCGAACCGGGACCAGCCGGCCAGCGCGGTCACGGCCAGCGCGGCCGCCATGATCACGGCGATGGCCAGCTGCGCGCCCGTGGTGCCGGCCAGCCGCCCGGTGTTGGCCAGTGAGGCGGCCAGCGGCGTGCGCAGCCAGCTCACCTGGCCGCGCTGCACCCAGGCCAGCACCTCCAGCGGAAGGAGGGCCACGACGGCCACGGTCACTGTGGCCAGCCAGCGGCGTGCCAGCCGGCGGCCGTCCTGGCCGCCGTGCTGGCGGTGCAGCACCAGCAGGGTCGTGCCGTGCGCGGCGATGAGCAGCAGGCCAAAGACGTTGGCCAGCCCCAGCCCGATCAGGCTGACGCCGTACCAACGTGCCCAGCGGCTCGTGCCTTCTTCGAGGAACCGGAGGAAGCAGTAGCTGGCGGCGGTGGCCGCGGCGGTTTCCAGCGCGAACGGCCGGGCGTCCTGGCCGAACCAGCTGACCGCGGGTATCGCGGCGAAGGCCAGCCCGGCGGCCAGCCCGGCCGCTGGGCTCACCAGCCGCCGGCCCAGCGCGGTCAGCAGGCCCGCCGCGGCCGCCATGGCCAGCGCGGAGGGCAGCCGCAGCGTCAGCTCGCCGCTGCCAGCCACCCGGACCAGCAGCCAGATCAGCAGGTAGTACGTCCCGTGCACCGCGTCCATGTGGCCCAGCAGGCGGATCAGCTGGGGGAAGGACCGGTGTGCCGCGGACAGCGTCGCGCCCTCATCCCGCCAGAACGACGGCACGCCGATCCGCCACAGCATGACGGCCAGGGTGGCGAGCGCGGCGCAGCCCGGGATCAGCCAGCCCGGGCCGCGGGTCGGCGCGCGGCCGGGGGAGTGCGCGGGCGGCGCGGTGACGGGCGCCGGAGCGAGGTCGGGGACCGCGTCGGGCTGCGTCGCGAGTGGTGCAAGGTCGCCCACGCAGAGCAGGGTATGGGCAGGTCAGCAGTAGTTAACGGGGTTACCTATCCGGTTTTGCTCAATCCAGACCGGATGGAGAGGGAGCAGTGAAACTCCGGGTGCTGCACGGGGCCTGCGCGGGTTACCGCGAGGACAGCACCTCGGCTATCTTGGCCGCCGCCGCCGAGGGGTCGTCGGCGTCATGCAGCAATTCGCCCCAGGACCAGCGGTAGTACCAGCGGAGCCGGCCGGTGCCATCGGTGCTTGGCGTGCAGTCAATGCTCTCGGCCAGCATGGTCGCACCGGGGATGAAAATATGCAGCATCGCAGGGTAGGTGGTTTTCACCGAGGCATGCAATCCCTTGGTGTCAAGGGCGGTCGCGAGCCGGTGCAAATAGTAGCTGCGTGCGTGATCTCGGGTTCCGTCCAGCATCTCCCCTGCCTTGCGTCGGTCGGCACATTGTCGCGGCGGGCGGGGTAGGTTTGTCAACCCTGACGAGAGTGATAGCCGCCATACCCGTCAGGGCCGTATGGATCGGTGCCCGGGCCGGCCGGGTACCGTGCGTTCTGCTGGCCGTCATCGGCGTATCTGCTGCCGTACCCAGCCTGGCCCGGCTGGGCGTGCTGGCCATTGCCCGCTGAATAGCCGTTGCTGCCCGGGTACTCATTACTGTCCCGGTAGCCACTGCCGTTCTGGTACGGGCTGTTGTCTGGGTAACTGGCGCCGTTCTGGTACCCCGGGCTGTCCTGGTAACCGCCGTTGCTGGCCGGGTACGGGTACGCGGCCGGTGGCGGTGCCGAGTAGTAGGCCGTGCCCGGATCCTGGCTGCCGTGGCTGGCCGCCGCCGGGTACCCGTCGTGGCCCGGGGCGTACGGGTCCGGGTAGCCACTGGACGCGGGGTAGCCGCTGGCCGGCCCGGTGCTGTAGCTGCCCTGGCCGCTGGCGGCCGGCCCGCCCGGCCCGGTCGGCGCATAGGTAGGCCCGGTGTTGTCGGCCTGGGACGGCGGCGCGCTGTCCACGAAGCTGCCGTACGGGTTCCCCGCGCCAGCCTGCGGTGACGTGGTCTCGGCCGGGCGGGCGTCGTCGTAGGACGGCCGGGCGGGCGGCGGGCTGGCCGGGTACCCGGCCGAGGCGGCTGGGCGGCCCGCGTTTGGGTCGGTCCGCTCACCGGCGCTGGCCGGGTAGCCGTGCCGGCTGGCTGTGCCCGGGTAGTCGCGCCGCCCGTCGGCCGGGGCCGGGTAGCCGTCGTACTGTGCGGGTGCGGCCGGGTAGTCACCCCGGGCCGGGCTGCGCGGGTAGCCGCGGGAGTCGTCCGCGCCGCCGCGGGCCGGATCACGCTGGGCCGATCGGCCCGGGCCGCGGTAGGACCGGCTGTCGCCGGCCGGGGAGCTGCTGCGCGCGTAGGCGGGGCTGGTCAGCGGGTCGTCACCGGCCGGGCCACGAGGGGCGGACCGGCGCGGGGCGGGGTCAGCCAGGCCAGTCGGCCCGGTGACCGGGCCGGTGCTGACCGGCCCGGTGGACATCGGCACCGCACTCATCGGGCCCGTGTTCATTGGTGCGGCGTTCATCGGTGGGGCGTTCATCGGTGGGGCGCTCATCGGCGCGGCGCTCATCGGCGCGGCGCTCATCGGCGCGGCGTTCATCGGCGCGGCGTTCATCGGGCCGGTGCCTACGGCGCTGGCCGGTACATCGGCGGCGGCTTGGCTGCGGCCGCGAGACGGCATCCGCTCGGTCGTCTCGTAGTCGCGGCCCGGCGCCGGCCGCCCGGCGCGGCTGCCCGCTGCCCTGGCGTCGCGGCCAGCGGCCTCGGGTGCCTGGGCACCCCGGGGCCGGCCCGCGGGCTGCCGGGCACCGGACCGGCTGCCCGGCCTGGTGTCGAGTTGCTGGGTGGCGTCCTCCTGCCCGGCCCGGTCCCGGCCCCGGCGGCCGGCCGTGCGGTCCGGGCCGGCTGCGCGATCCCGGTCGGGGCGTGGCGTGCGGGTTGGCCGGGCCGCCGGGCCGCGGCCCGGCTTGCCCGCGGCTGGGCTGCTGGACTGTGCACTATTGGATTGGGCGCTGCGCGCGGTGGTGGACAGCGGCTTGTCCGCGGACAGCTCGGCCCAGTACTGCTCGTCGGACAGCTTGTCCCATTCGGTGCTGGGCCAGTCATCGTCGTCGTCGTGCTTGCTGCGTGCGGGCCGGCCGCCGCGGGCCTTGGGCTGGCTGCGCGGGCGTGCCTTGCTGGCCGGCCGGGGGATGTCCGCCCGGACCCGGGGAAAGACGTCCGAGTCGGCCAGGTCGGGATCGGCGTTGACCTGCGCGGTGGCGTAGCCGTCCGCGGCCGCCGCGGACGGGCCGGTGTCGTAGAGCGCGGTCACCGGCCCGGTGCCGAAGCTGTCATCGCCCGTGCGCACCGGTGCGGCCTTCCTGGTCCGGGCGGGCCGGGCCGTGGACTGCACCACGGTCTCGGTGGCGTCGTCATTGCGCGCGCCGCGGCGCGCGCTGGGGGCACGCTCACCGCGCTGCCCGTCGTAGCCACGGATCGGGGCGCGCTCGCCGTAGCCACGGGATGACGGCTCATAGCCGCGCCCGGTCGTACCGGTCCGCGCGGCCGGGGTCGCGGGTGTCCCGGCCGGGGCGCCGGGACGGGGCTGGGCCACGCCCCCCAGGGCGGCGCGCAGGCGATCGCTGCGACCCGGCCGAATCCAAGCGCGGATCCCGGTCCCGTGCGTCGCCACCGCGGCCCCGGATCCGGTCGCGGACGCTGGGCCGCCGGGCTGGCTCGTCCTCGTCATCATGCCCACGCCGCATGCTGAAGAACGCCGCGACGAGGAAAGCGACGATCACGGCAACGAGGCCGATCACGAGCAGGTACATCGCACCACCCAACATGCGATGGCCATATGGTGGCCCCAGCGAGGCACACGCGGCCATCACGCGGGCCTTCCCCTGTGTCGCTGGTGCCCTCAAATCCCCGTCAACCAGAGCTACTGGTCAGCCAGTCTGACGGACCGTAAGGGCTCTGTCATGCGTTTAAGGATATTTTTGCCAAGCCCGTTTACTTAGTGCGATCGGGCGATTACGGCTTGGCTGTTGCAGTGAGTCTGCCGCGCGCAATCGTCGCTTGTGCGATAGCCATCCAGGCGGTTTTCATGTTGGCTCCGTTGGACAGCGAGAGTGTCCTGTTCAGAGCGTAAACAGTAAAGCGATACATGTGGTTGCTATTCACCGGGCAGGGCGGATCGTATCGGGGAGTTCCCTTGCTGTTGTCCGCCACCCGTGCGCCGGTCGGCACGTGCCCGATCAGGGTGCCACTTGTCTGTGGCCCGATATCGAAGACGATCCAGTAGATATAAGGGGTAATCGGGGCCGCCGAATCGTCCACGATAACGGCAAGCGATTTAGTAGCGGGCGGCGCCCCGGTCCAGTGGATGGACGGGCTGAGCCCGGCGCCGTGACAGGTGTACCGGGCCGGGATCGGGATCGACGGGCTGAACGCCTGGCTAGTCACGGTCATGTTCGCGGGCACGAACGCGCGGACCGTCTTGGCCCCGCCGACCAGCCCGCATCCGCTGAGCAGGGTGACCAGCGCCAGTCCGGCCAGGGCGATCCGGGCCGGACGGGCGGCTAGCCGACGCCGCCCGGGCTGGTTGCCCAGCCGGCTCACGTGCCGCCCCCGCCGTCTCTCGCCATGTGGCCCACGGTGGCCGATCGTACGCGGTCCGGGGCACTTCCCGGGCCGCAAGCCGGCCGCTGGCGCGGTGCCCATCGCGGGCCGCCTGCGCGGGGGACCGGTGCGCAATTCCGCCCCAGGTATTCGCGGTGGCCGTGGCCAAAAACCCAGCCGCCGGCATCAGCGGCACCGGCCGGGCGCGCCGCAGTGGCGGCAGTCCGGGCCCAGTAAACGGTGGCGCAATGCCGGCTGCCCGGGCGGTCACCGCCCCGTCCACTGGTCCGGCCCGGTGACCGTCGGCCAGGGCGGCCCGGCTGAGCCGGCCCAATGCCGGGCGGAATTCCCGGGCCGCCGGTAAGCCGTGCCGCCGGCCCAGCTGATTGGCCGTCCCGCGTGGTCACCCGGGCTAGTCAGGCTGCCGCGAGGTGCCAAACATGATTTCGTCCCAGGACGGCACGGAGGAACGCCTGGAACGGCCACCCGCGGCCTTACGGCCCCGGCCGCGCTGCGGAGTGGTGGGCTCCCGGCTTTCGGCCGCCGCCGGGGCCTGCTCGGACCGGTCCGGCGACCCCGGATCGGCCTGGTCCGGGGCAGCCGGGGCCGTGCCGGTGCTGGCTGGGCTGGCCGGGCCCGCCGGGGTCCTGTGGTTGGGAGCGCTGTGGCCCGGCGCGGGGCTCGCGTGCTCCTGGCTGGCGTGTTCTGAGCTGGCCTGGGCCGGGCTGGCCGTGGCGGCGGCTGGCCGGTGCTGGGCTGGCCCGTGCTGGGCTGGCCCGTGCTGGCCTGGGCTGGGCGGCCCCGGGCGGGCCGCGGCCATTACGCGCTCTGCTGCGGGGACCGGCGGCGCGGCGGGCTCGGCGGCCGGTGCGGGTGCCGGGGCCAGCCGGCTGCCGATCGGGGTCACGGTAGCCCGCATCGGGGCGATCGGCGACGGCCCGAGCGCGGCCACGTCGGCTTCCGGCAACGACAGCCGGGCCGCGTCATCGTCGGCCGGGGACACGTGCCGGCGCCGTGGGTCGAACGACCACTCGGCCATCTGCGGCCGCCCGCCCACCGTGAACATGAGCTGGACCTGCCAGGTGTTGTCGCCCTGTTTCCGCGAGTCCCACTGCGCTTCCTCGGCGGCCACGCCGAGCTCGGCTAGCCGCTCGGCCACGATGTCGCCGAGCCGCGGCCCAGGGCCCGAGTCCCCGGGCTGCCGGATGGTGGCGCCCTGCGCTTCCTGCGCCCGGTACGCCCGTTCGGCCAGGACCGGCCCCTCGAACCGGCGCACGCGTTCGATAGGCACGCCCGCCGCGTCAGCTATCTCCTCCGCGGTCTCTCCGGCACGAATACGGTCCTGGATCTCCTTGGGTCGCAAGGGACTCTCCACTTCGATCTCGTACTGCGCGAGCCGGGAGAACTGTCCCCGGGCCACGATCCGCAACCGGTCGTCGATCGGCAGCGAAAAGCGCCCGCCGCGCCCCGGTACCGCGAGGACGGCGTAACTGCCGTCCTCGCTGACCGCGACGATGCGCAGTTCCTGCATCGGCGTCCCTTCTGCGCCGGCCAGCGGGCTGGCCGGCGTGCTGCCGTGCGAGGGCGTAGCTCGGACTTCCCCCGGGGACGAGTCTGTCGGTCGCAGGAGCTCCTGGCCAGTACCGGGCCGGCATGTCCCGCAGATCACCGCACACTATTTGCCGCTGGCCGGGCAGATGGCCATAACGCGGATAGTCCGCACCACCCAGACGGGCTAGCATCGAACCAGTTACATTCGGTGACAGAATCTTTTAACTGGTGTATAGTTCATCTCTACTAAACCAGTAGCTATACTCGGCTTCGAGCCGCGGCGACCCGCGGAACGACGAAGGGGCCTGCGGTGCATTCAGCTGACCTTGCCGATGCGGTATCCCGGTTGCGCCGGGCCATGCGACGCGCTGCCCGGGCGGCCGATCCATCATCCGGGCTGTCCGTGGCCCAGCTGGAGATGCTGTCCTGCATCGGGGAGAACCCCGGCTCACGGCCCGGGCAGCTGGCCACCCAGCTGCGGCTGGCGCCCAGCTCAGTGGCGACGCTGGCCAATTCGCTGCGCCAGGCGGAACTGGTCACCAGGACCGGCGGGGCCGGTGACCGGCGCACCGCATCGCTCGATCTCACCCCGGCTGGCGAAGCGGCCGTGCTGCGCTGGAAGATGGTTAACGAGCGGCTGCTCAGCCTGGCGCTGGGCAGCCTGCCCGAGGCCAGCCGGAGCACGCTGGAAGACGCGCTGCCCGCACTGGCCGACCTGGCCGGGGCCGTCGACGCGCTGGCCGACGACCTCCAGGCAGAACCGGCTGCCTCCTAGGCTCAGACCGAGGCCTGGTCCGGCTCCCGCGGGGGAGTGACCGCGGGCGCTTCCGGTTGTGTCCTGCTCATCCGGGACGGCCACCAGTTCCACCGGCCCAGCAGCAGCACGGTGGAGGGCACCAGCAGGGTGCGCACCAGGAAGGTGTCCATCAGGATGCCCAGAGCCAGGCCGGCGGCCAGGTTCACGAACTGGCTGCCGCCCGAAGTGCGCGCCCCGACCAGAGCGAACACGCCGAACGTGCCGGCCAGCACCAGCCCGGCCGAGGTCACCGTGGTCCCGGTGGCGTTCAGCGCGCGGTGCACCGCCTCCTTCAGCGGCAGGTCCCTGGCTTCCTCCCGGATCCGGGTCATCACCAGGATGTTGTAGTCCTCACCCAGGGCCAGCAGGAAGATGAACATCAGGAACGGCAGGATGAAGGTCAGCCCGGCCGACCCGCCGATGTCGATGAACAGCAGCACGGAGAGGCCCAGCGCGGCCAGGTAGGACAGGCCGACCGAGGCGATCAGGTACAGCGGGGCGACCAGGCTCCGCATGACCAGGGCCAGCAGTACGCCGATGACCAGGATCGCGACCGGGATGACCCGGGACAGGTCGCTGTCCGAGATGCTGCTCACGTCGTACAGGGCAGGCGCCTCGCCGCCGACCCCGGAGTCGACCGCGCCGATGTCGTGCTGCACCCGGGTGGTTTCCGCCCGGATCGACGGCACCGCGTCCAGGGCCGACGTGCTCGCCGCGTCGCCCGCCTTCAGCCCGGTGGCGAACTGCACGGTGCGCCCGTCCGGGCTGACGAACTGCGCGGTCGCCCGGTACAGCTGGTACCCGGCGGCCGGGATCTTCACCGAGGCGGGCGGCACCGCGGGCAGCGCCTTGGCCGGCCCGAGCAAACGGTGTAGCGCTGCGTACTGCGTGGGGGTCAGCGCATAACCGGTCGGGTTGAGCGGCCCGGCGATCTTGGTGAACAGCCCGCTGCCGGACATCTCCTGCTCGGCCTTGGTCAGCACGGCCGGGTCGTCCCAGGCCGGCTGCTTCAGTTTGAAGATGATGTTCGTCGGGTTGGCCGTGCTGCTCGGGAAGTACTTGGTCAGCAGCGTCTGCCCGGCGGCCGAGTCGCTGTGCGCGGGCGCATTGGTCTCGCCGCCGAAGCCCGCGCCCTTGTAGCCCAGCGAGGCGACGGCCAGCGCGCCGAAGACGAGCAGCCCGATGCCGAGGATCACCGCGGGATGCTGGGTGATCCGGCCGGCCACCCGGCCCCATACGCCGATCTTGCCGGTGCCCCCGCGCGTCTTGCTCGGCCAGAACGCGGCCCGGCCGAACACGGCCAGCAGCGCGGGCAGCAGGGTCAGCCCAGCCAGCAGCATGACGCCGATGCCGATGGCCAGCGGGATGCCCAGCGTCGAGTAGATCTGGAACGTGGCCACCAGCAGCGACAGCAGCGCGGCGATCACGGTGGCGGCGGAAAAGGTGATCGACTCACCGACCCGGGTCAGCGAGGAGATCACGGCTTCCTTGGGCTCAAGCCCGTTGCGCAGCTGCTCGCGGACCCGGAACACCAGGAACAGCCCATAATCCGTGCCCGCCCCCAGGACCAGCACGATCAGCAGGATCTGGGCCAGCTGGGAGACCTTCAGCCCGGCCTGGGCCGCCTCCGCCACCAGCGGGCCCGAGATGGTAATAGCCAGGAACGCCGGCATCAGCGTGATCAGCGGGGCCAGCGCGGCCCGGAAGATCAGCAGCAGCAGGACGATGATGAACAGCACCGACAGGCCCTGGATCTGGCTGCCGGTATTGCCGGTCTGCTTCTGCTGGTTGACGGCGATCGGGATGGCCCCGGCCAGGTGCACGGACAGGCCGGACGGTGGACTGGCCCGGCTGATCGCCGAGCGCAGGTTGTCCACCAGGTCGGTCACCGCCTGCGAGTTGCCCTGGGAGACGTTGGAGAGCACCTCGATCTGGTCCGCGTGCCCGTCCGCCGACAGGCCCAGATCCCGCACCAGCGTGACCGTCTTCACCTGGCGCAGGTCCGTCTGCAGGCTGCCCAGCCAGGTCTGGTCCGTGGCGGCCAGCGGGGCGCTGCTCCGCGCGGCCAGCACCAGCACCGGCACCTCGTTGGAGCCGCCGAACGGCTTGGCCAGCGTGGCGGCGTGTTCGCTGGGCGCGCTGGCGGGCAGGAAGTTGGCGTTGTTGCCCTGGGTCACGCTGGCCAGCGAGGGCAGGAAATGCGCCACGGCCACGGCCGCGATCACCCAGGCAGCGATGAGGAACCAGCGGAATTTTACGGAGAAGGAGCCGATCCCCCGGAAGACTCTGTCCATATGCACGCGGGTCAGGGTACGTGAGGTCCGCTGAGGGGGCACTGAGATTTCGGCTCCCGAAGGTTTCACGGCGGCCGGGACGGGGAGTGGCTGGTGTCGCTGGACGAGGCGGCTGTGACCAGTGGGAATGGCCGTCTGGGGCGCTGGTCACAAGACGGTCAAGTAGAGTCGTTCGCCGTGATCCGCAGCTAACCCGGCAGCTGAAGGTTGGTGATCACATGCTGCGACACCTGACCGGCTTGGGCTTGGCCATCGGTCTGGCCGCGGCGATCTTCTTCGGCGGCGGCTGGGGCGTGGCCAAGATGACCGCGCTGGCCGCCCAGGGCACCAGCCTGACCAGTGCCACCGGGCTCAGCGCGCTCGGCGTGCTGCTGCTCACCGGGCTGTTCCTCGGCATCCTGCTGGTGGCCCCGGTCTCCCCGCTGAGCACCCTGCTGCCCGGGCTGGCCCTGCTCGCCTGGACCGGGCTGTTCGCGATGAGCACCCAGCTGGCCAACCGGGTCATGCCGCTGCGGACCGGCCCGATCGCGTCCGGGCTGCACCTGCTGCTCACCGATGGCGTGCTGGCGCTGCTCGGCATGGTGCTGATCATCCCGGCGTTCGTCCCGGCCCGGTGGCGGCCGGCCAGCGAAACCGACCTCGGCCTCGACCGTGGCAGCGGCGGCGACGACGAGGCGCCCGGCCTGCCCACGCCGACCCGGCTGCTGTCCTGAACTCTGCTGTCCTGACCTGGGCCGTCCTGCCCTGGGCCACACCGCCCAGGTCAGGACAGCCGCACCATGGTCAGTGCACCGCGGAGAACTGCTCGCTCTCGGTGGACCCGGTCAGCGCGACGGTGGACGCCTGCGGCGTGATGGCCGAGGTGACCAGGTCGAAGTAGCCGGTGCCAACCTCCCGCTGGTGCCGGGTGGCGGTGTAGCCGCGGGCCTCGGCGCCGAACTCGGCGTCCTGCAGCCGCACGTAGGCGGGCATGCCCTCGGCGGCGAAGCCCTGGGCCAGGTCGAACATCGAGTAGTTCAGCGCGTGGAAGCCGGCCAGCGTGATGAACTGGAACTTGTAGCCGAGCTGGCCCAGCTCACGCTGGAACTTCTCGATCGTCCCGTCATCCAGGTGCCGGCGCCAGTTGAACGACGGTGAGCAGTTGTAGGCGAGCATCTGGTCCGGGTACTCCGCCTTGATGGCTTCCGCGAACTCGCGTGCCTCGCCGAGGTCCGGGGTGGACGTCTCCATCCAGATCAGGTCGGCATACGGCGCGTAGGCCAGGCCGCGGGCCACGCAGGCGGCCATCCCGTTGCGCACCCGGTAGAAGCCCTCGGCGGTCCGCTCACCGGTGATGAACGGCCGGTCGCGCTCGTCCACGTCACTGGTGATCAGCGTGGCGGCGTGCGCATCGGTCCGCGCGATAACCAGGCTCGGCACGTCACAGACGTCGGCGGCCAGCCGGGCCGCGTTCAGCGTCCTGATGTGCTGCGAGGTCGGGATCAGCACCTTCCCGCCGAGGTGGCCGCACTTCTTCTCGGAAGCCAGCTGGTCCTCCCAGTGCACGCCGGCCGCGCCCGCCGCAATCATCGACTTCATCAGCTCAAACGCGTTCAGCACCCCGCCGAAACCGGCTTCCGCGTCGGCCACGATCGGGGCCAGCCAGTACCGCCCGTCGCTGCCGCCGGACTCGGCCCAGCCGATCTGGTCCGCGCGGAGCAGCGCGTTGTTGATCCGGCGCACCACCTGGGGCACCGAGTTCACCGGGTACAGGCTCTGGTCCGGGTAGGTCTCGGCGGCCAGGTTGGCGTCCGCGGCCACCTGCCAGCCGGACAGGTAGATGGCCTGCAAGCCGGCCCGCACCTGCTGCACTGCCTGGTTACCGGTCAGCGCGCCCAGCGCGGCGACGAAGTCCTCCTCTTGCAGCAGGGCCCACAGCCGCTGCGCGCCCAGCCGGGCCAGCGTCCGGTCCTCCTGCACCGAGCCGCGCAGCCGTACCACGTCATCGGCGGTGTAGCTGCGCTCCGTGCCGCGCCACCGCGGGTCGGTGGCCCACTGCCGCCGCAGTGCGGTGGCCTGCTGCTCCGCCGGGCTCGGCCCGGCCGCGGTGGCCTGCCCGGTGCTGCCGTTCGCGGTGCCCTCGAGGCGACGCTCGTTCACCTGGTCCTCCTGACGTCTGCCGTCCCCTGGGTGATAGTCCGAGCGTGCGGGCCATGGCCGGGTAAAGCTAGTGACCTTCGGCCTGAACAATTGACAAATTTCATCTAAGATGAAGATGTGACGGACTTCCTTGAGAAAGAATCGTCAACGTTGACGTCAAGTGGTCTAGACCTTGCAACGTTCGGCCAGCGGCTGCGGCATCTGCGCCGCACCCGGGGCATCACCCTGGCCGAGCTGGGGGAGCGGGTCGGCCGGGCCCCGTCGGCGCTGTCCCTGCTGGAGAACGGCCGCCGGGAGCCGAAGCTGTCCCTCATCGACGCGCTGGCCAGGGCGCTGTCCGTGCCGGCCGAGGAACTGCTGCGGCACCAGCCGCCGAGCCGCCGGGCCCAGCTGGAGATCGCGCTGGACGAGGCGCAGCACGACCCGGTCTACGCCGAGCTGGGCCTGCCGCCGCTCAAGGTGGGGGCCAGGGTGCCCACCGAGGTGCTGGAGCATCTGGTCGCGCTGTACACGGAACTGCGCCGGCAGCGCACCCGGCCGACCGCCACGCCGGAGGAGGCGCGGGTGGCCAACGCCGGGCTGCGCGACGCCATGCGGGAGCGCGGCAACTATTTCGCGCAGATCGAGCAGGTGGCCGCCGAGGCGCTGGCCGCGGTCAGCTACCGCGGCGGCGCGCTGTCCCAGGGCGCGCTGCTGGCCATCGTCAATCACCACGGGTTCGCCGTGCGCTACGCCCAGGACCTGCCGCGAACGGTCCGCTCCGTCACCGACCTGCGGCACCGGCGGATCTACCTCAAGCAGGAGTCGATGGGCATGCACTCGCCGCGGACCATCCTGCTGCAGACGCTGGGGCACTTCGTGCTCGGCCATGCCGCGCCGCGGGACTTCGCCGACTTCCTGCGCCAGCGGGTGGAGGCGAACTACTTCGCGGCCGCGGTGCTGGTCCCGGAGCGGTCGGCGGGCCGGTTCCTGGCCGAGGCCAAGGAAGCGCGTGACCTGTCCGTCGAGGACCTGCGCGACGTGTTCTCGGTCTCCTACGAGATGGCCGCGCACCGGTTCACCAACCTGGCCACCCATCACCTGGACCTGACCTGTCACTTCGTGAAGAACGACCAGAGCGGCGTCATCTACAAGGCGTATGAGAACGACGGCCTGGTGCTGCCCGCCGACGCCACCGGGGCGATCGAGGGGCAGCGGATGTGCCGCAAGTGGTCAGGCCGTCAGGTGTTCGGCTCGGCCGACCGGTTCTCCCCGTACCACCAGTACTCCGACACGCCGGCCGGGACGTTCTGGTGCGTGGCCCATGTGGACCCGGGCGCGGAGCGCGGGATGGCGATCACGCTGGGCACCCCGTACGAGAACTCGCGCTGGTTCCGTGGCCGGGACACCACCAAGCGGATGGTGTCCCGTTGCCCCGACGGGGACTGCTGCCAGCGCCCGCCCGCCAGCCTGGCCGCCCGCTGGGAAGGAATGGCCTGGCCGTCGGCCCGGGCCCATTCGCACATCCTGTCCGCGCTGCCAACCGGCATCTTCCCGGGCGTGGACGAGGCCGATGTGTATGAGTTCCTGGACCGGCACGACAGTGAATAGGCCGCATTCGGGGTAGCCTACTCGGTAGTAACTATTTCGTGCTACTCTCCAGTAACTTATGTTCGGGACGGCCCGGTTGACCCCCGAGGAGCAGCATGAGCAGCGCCCCAGACGCCCCTGCCGGATTTTCCCTGGAACCCGGGTCTGAACTGCGCGAGATGCGCGGCTGGGTGCACGGGTTCGCGGACGACGTGATCCGGCCCGCCGCGGCCGAGTGGGACGAGCGGGAAGAGACGCCCTGGCCCATCCTGGAACGGGCGGCCAAGATCGGGCTGTACTCGCTGGACTTCTTCTCCACCCAGTGGCTGGAGCCCAGCGGGCTGGGCATCCCGATCGCCTTCGAGGAGCTGTTCTGGGGCGACGCGGGGATCGCGCTGTCCCTGGTCGGCAGCACGCTGGCCGCGGTCGCGGTGGCCAGCAACGGCACCCCCGAGCAGGTCGGCGAGTGGCTGCCGGAGATGTTCGGCACGGCCGGGGACGTCAAGCTGGGCGCGTTCTGCGCCTCCGAGCCGGGCGCGGGCAGCGACGTTGGCTCGATCCGCACCCGTGCCGAGTATCACCAGGCCACCGACGAATGGGTGCTGACCGGCACCAAGGCGTGGGCCACCAACGGCGGCATCGCCAGCGTGCACGTGGTGGTGGCGGCGGTCGACCCCGAGCTGGGTACCCGCGGGCAGGCCAGCTTCATCGTGCCGCCGGGCTCGGCCGGGCTCAGCCAGGGCCAGAAGTTCCGCAAGCTCGGCGTCCGGGCCTCGCACACCGCTGAGGTGGTACTGGACGGGGTCCGGGTACCCGGCCGCTGCCTGGTCGGCGGGAAAGACCGGCTGGACTCCCGGCTGGCCCGGGTCCGGGGCGGCGGCCACGGCGGCGAGCAGGCCGCGATGAAGACGTTCGAGGCGTCCCGGCCGAGCGTGGCCGCGATGGCCGTCGGGGTGGCCCGGGCCGCGCTGGAGTACGCCGGCGACTACGCCACCCAGCGAGTCCAGTTCGACCGGCCGATCGGGCAGAACCAGGCGGTCGGCTTCATGCTGGCCGACATGCAGGCGGCGGTGGACGCGGCCCGGCTGCTGACCTGGCGGGCGGCCTGGATGGCCCGGCAGGGGCTGGCCCTGGACCACGCCGAAGGATCCATCTCCAAGCTGGTGGCCAGCGAGACCGCCGTCCGGGTGACCGACCAGGCCATCCAGATCCTCGGCGGCAACGGCTACACCCGGGACTTCCCGGTGGAGCGCTGGCACCGCGACGCGAAGATCTTCACCATCTTCGAGGGCACCAGCGAGATCCAGCGCATGATCATCAGCCGCGCCGTCACCGGGCCTCGACGTCCGCTAGACGATTCGGCCAGGGCGTTGTCCCAGCGCTGGCCGGTGCGGCCATGGGACAGGGTTATCTCGCAGTCGGCGAACCGCTTCCTGAGCCAGTCCCGGACGGCCCCCGGACTGTCGTGGGCTCCCGGCATACTTGCCGGGCCGTGCGGCGACGCCGCGGCCTGACTTGAGGAGACCCATGGCTGTCCGGTACCAGCTCGTCATCAATTGCGTCGGCCACCCGGAGCCGCTGGCCCGCTTCTGGGCCGAGGCCCTGGGCTACGTGCTGGAGCCGCCGCCGGCCGGCTTCGCCACCTGGGACGAGTGGCGGCGCGACGTCGGACTGCCTGAGTCCTGGCTCGGCCGGGGGACGGACTGCATCATCGATCCGGATGGTGCCGGACCCCGCATCTGGATCCAGGTCGTGCCCGACCGCAAGACCACTAGCAATCGGCTGCACATCGACATCCACGCCAGCGGCCGCCCAGACCTCCCGATCGAGACCCGCAAGAAGCGCGTGGACGCCGAGGCCCTGCGGCTGTGTGATCTCGGCGCCACGCTGCTCAACGACCTGAGCGAGGAACTCGAGGAGAGCGCGGACCACTACGCGGTCGCGCTGAAGGACCCCGAGGGCAACGAGTTCGACATCGACTGACGGTCGCCCCCCGGCGCTATCGCCGGGCTGATGGCGGCCGCGGAGGCTGATCAGCGATGGCGTAGCCGGCGACGCGGCGGAAGGCGATGTCGATCACGGTGGCCAGGTACAGCCACCCTCCCAGGTGCTGATGTAGGTGATGTCCCCGCACCAGCGGGCGTTGACCTTGCTGGCGCCGGCCGCGGCGCCGCAGCTCGGCATGCCACCCTCGTCAGGTCCACTAGGGAACTGAGGGACCGTCCAAACCTTGAGGACATGGCGGCCAACGTCGGCTAGCCACTGGCCGCTGCCGGGTCCGTGCTAGCCTCCGCGGCAGCAAGCTTCTGACCTGCGAGCGCGGCCCGGGGAGTGATCGACCGGCAGGAGGGATGAAGATGACCGGCAACCAGTCTGAGGACACCGAGGACCAGGCTCTGCTGGCTTTTCTCGCGGCCCAGCGCGACGCGGTGCTCTCCATCGTGGCCGGCCTGGACGAGGCCGCGTGGCACCGCTCGGTCGTGCCGTCGGGCTGGACGCCAGCCGGGCTCGTGGAGCACCTGGGCGGCGCCGAGTGGCACTGGTTCCAGGGGGTCGTGACCGGCGCAGATCCCGAGCCGCCGCCTACGGATGAGGATCTGTCTCCTTATGACCCGACAGCAGCGTTCGTCAGTGCTGAGCCCTCAGCGGAGATCATCGGCTTCTACCGTGACCAGTGCGCGCGCTCGGATGCGGTGCTGGCAGTGACACCGCTGTCGGCGGCGCCGCGCGGCATGCACGGCGACCCGGAGATGGACGAACCGCCGAACGTGCGCTGGGTCGTACTGCACATGATCGAGGAGACCGCGCGACACGCCGGTCACCTGGACATCGCCAGGGAACTGATCGACGGCCGGACCGGGCTGGGGCCGCGCTGACCGGCCCGCCGCCATCCCTGCCGGGAAGATCTGGTGACAGTCGACGGGGCGAAGCCGGTGAGCGCAAGGCGTCAATGATCACCCGGCGGGTGTCCGCGCCGGGCGGCGCCCTCGCGCTCCGGGGCAGCGTGAATATTGCTTCGCCGGGGAGGAGGCTACGGAATTACCCTCAGATTTCTGGGCGCTGAGGGAGGCCGAGATGGACCGCGATGTGCTGGATGTGATCGAGCGCGAGATTGACCAGGAGGTGCGGGCGCGCTTCTCTGGCACTGCGGTGCGGCAGGCCGTCCTGTTGCAATACGGCGACGACCCGGAGATCGAGCCGGGGGACCTGTGGGTCCGGGTGCTGCTCGACGAGCCGGACCGGCCCGGGGCCGACTGGGGGCCGCCCATGACGGCATTCCAGCAGGCCAACGAGGCCACGATCAAGCAGCTCCGGGGCTACCTGGCAGCAAAGCTCCGGGAGATCATGGCGGTCGAGTACGTGTTCAGCAACAACCCGATCACCTTCGACGGCGATGGACCCCGGTGCGGCTATCCCGTCGCGCAGCGACTGTCGGACATCAGCGAGTGGGAGCACGGCGAGGCTACCTTCGTGCTGGTCGCGCTGGGACCGGCTGGCCTGGAGACGGTGGACACGCTGATCATGGCGGGAATCGCGGCCACCCGCGCGGAGGCCATTCGGTGGGCCGTGGACCGCGTCCGCGAGCAGCCAGCGTACCGGCGGCTCCGTGAACTGAGAGGTGACGCCGAGGTCATGGACCGCGATGTGCTGGACACGATCGAGCGCGAGATTGACCAGGAGGCGCGGGCGCGCTTCCCCGGCACGGCGGTGCGGCAAGCTGTGCTGTTGCAATACGGCGACGACCCGGAAATTGGGCCCGGGGACCTGTGGGTCCGGGTGCTGCTCGACGCGGATGGGCCGGAGGACTACCAGCCGACCCTCACGGCATTCATACTGTCCGACAACGCGGCGGGCGACCAGTTCGCGGGCTACCTGGCAGCAAAGCTCCCGGAGATCAGGCTGGTCGAGTACACGTTCAGCAACCCTAACCCCGTCACCCGCGCCGGCCACGCGCCCCGCGTGAGCAATCTCGTCGGGGACCGGACGTCGGACATCCAGGAGCGGGGGCACGGCGAGACCACCCTGGAGCTGACCCGGCTGGGACCGGCTGGCCTGGAAACGCTGGACACGCTGATCATGGCGGGAACCGCGGCCACCCGCGCGGAGGCCATCCGGTGGGCACTGGACCGCATCCGCGAGCGGCCCGCCTACCAGCGGCTCCGCGAACTGAGAAGCGAAGCCGACATGCTCAGGAACGAGTTCTGAAACAAGGCCAGATCACCGCCAAGCCCGGGATCTCTGCTCGACCAGGTTCAACTTCCGAAGCATTGCGGGAATGTCGCGCATCAAGTGAAGCCACGGTGTTTGAACGCGTCTGCCGCTTGCTGCACGCGAGTGAGATGGGTGGTCCACCAGCGGGAATCACCAACGTCGTCGTGGTCTTGGCCGCGTCGGCCGTCGATCAGTTCGCGGGTGATGTCGGCGTGCCCGGCATGCTGGGCGGTCTCGGCGAGCACCCGGATCAGCCTCTGTCCCGGGCCTCTTGCAGGTAACGCTGCAGTTCACCGGGGACGTCCAGTCCCGCCGGTCGCTCCTGGGTCACGCCGCGCAGGTTACCGTGGCCTGCCCGCCCTTGGCCGGCCCAGTGCTAGGCGAGTGAGGTCGCGGCCTGGTCGATCAGTGCGGCGATCGCGGCCGGCTGTGAGGCCAGTGAGGCGTGGCTGGCATCCAGTTCGATCGTGCTGCGCGGCTTCATGCGCTCGGCCATCTGGCGCTCGCTGTCCGGGTGGATCATGCGGTCGGCCGTCAACACCTGGTACCAGGTCGGCTTCTTCTTCCAGGCCGGGTCGGAGATGGTGTCACCGAAGGTCGATCCGACCGGCGCCTTCTGGGTCACGGCCATCACGAGCGCCTCATCGGCGGGCAGATCCTGGCAGAAACTCTCCCGGAACTTGTCCTGCTTGATCCAGACGTAGCCGTCGGAGTCGGGCGCGACGTTCCCGGCTGCCGCGGCCTGGGCCGCCCGCCAGTCGCCAATCTGCGCGAGATTTTCACCGGCGTCGGGTGCGAATGCCGCTACGTACACGAGCCCGACGACGTTCGGGAGGTCACCGGCCTCGCTGATCACCGCCCCGCCGTAGGAGTGACCGACGAGCAGGACCGGCCCGTCAATCTGCTTGATCATCTTCTGCGTGCGCTCGGCGTCGTCGGGGACGGAGGTCAGCGGATTCTCCACCGCATGCAGCGAGTCGTAACCGCGCTGGTCCAGCTCGACGATGACCTTGGCCCAGTGGGCCGCGCCACCCCAAAAGCCATGGACCAGCACGATGCTCGGCTTGCTCATGCCTTCCCTCCTTGCCCGTCAGGGCAGTGCTGTCAGGGCAACCCTAATACCGGAACCGGGAACGAAGATCGACCACGCTCAGGCCCACGGTGATGATGAGGGAGAGGACCAGGGCAACCAGGGCGTCAACGTGCGAACCCCAATGCAGCGCAAAGGCCTGCAAGATCTGAAAGACGGCGCCAATGCCGAGCAGCACTGTCAGCCCATAGAAGAGCGCCCGGGCGCCGAGTGCCCGCCATAGGGCTGGCCTGATGAGCACTGGAGTGTGCTCCCAGCCCCGGTCCGCGAAACCAAGCTGGCGGCGCATCTTGATCCAGATATACGTCTGATCGGTCCGGGTATGGGATCTGCGCGCCAGCACGTGCGATCTCAGTGGCTGAGCCGGAAAATACCCTGATCGTGATGGCCTTTACTTCGGCTACCGGATCAGCCTTATCGGCCGGGGCTGCCGCAGCGTAGAGGCGGGCGAAGTCACCGTCCTGCAGCCCGAGCACTTTGATGCGGTCCGGATGCAGCACGCAGTAGTTCTTCTCGACATCATTGCGGCTCATGTAGTAAGCCGGCAGAGTTAAAGCCCTGGGCTGGATGGGGGAGCGCTGGGGCAGAGTGCCCACGCAGGGCACCACCTTCACCCGGTACCCGAAACAGTAGAGCCCGTCAAAGCCGACGCAGGCCCGCAGTGCCTGATCCGCCTGGCAGATCCCGCGGGGCACGGAATCTGTCAGCTCAACCCGGCCCATGGCCTTCCGTTCGCTTCTCAGCAAGCCGCCGAACCGGCCATGCCTCAGGTGGCTGCCGTCGCCGTGGTTGACGCGAATCAGCGGCTCGCCCACGGAAAAACGGCGGTCCGCGGTAGGCGCGAGAAGCAGGCCGTCTTCGCGCCCGGCAGCAAATTGTTCTTGCACATAGCTGAGAAATCCAGGTAAGGCTGAGGCAGCTTGTTCTGCTCGGCGCCGTCGATTATCTGCCGCAGGTAATCCGCATGTGGCGGAATCTCTTCCAGCTTGGGATTGACGACGGTACAGAGCACCCCGTAAACCGAGAACCCCTGGAATTCCGGAATATCGGCGACGCCAGCGTGCCACACGACGGACCTGCGGGTGAATGCCAGCCGGTGACCATCGAGCCGCCCAACGTCAAGCACTTTCGCACTCGGGGCAATTTTGGCCATGACTTCGCGGCACATGTTGGAGCTGTAGGCAAAGTACGGAGCCGTGGAGGCCTCAGTCACTTACCCTCCCCCCGGGTCATGGCGGCCCGGGCAAGATCAGGACCCGGCGACGTTGTCACCTTAATGGGCTGACCTGCTCGCCGCGATGGCCTGCTGCCCGCGGCCCGGGCGGGGCAGCAGCAGGGCGGGGACCAGGGTGGCCGCGATGAGCGCGACGGCGACCCAGAACGTATGGCCAAACGCGGCCGCGAGCGCCTGAGGGCTGCCCGGGTGGCTGGACTGGCTGGCCGTGATGGCGTGCTGCAGCAGGATGGCGAACAGCGCGGTGCCGATGGCGCCCCCGATCCGCTGCAGCGTGTTCAGCGCGCTGGTCGCCCGGGGCATCTCCGCCGGGACCACGGCCTTGAACGCGGCGGCCATGGACGGGGAGATCGTGCAGCCGATCCCGGCGCCCAGCACGAACAGCGCGGCGCCCAGGTAGGCGGCCGGGGTGTGCGCGCCGAGCTGGGTGTAGCCGAGCGCGCCGAGCAGGGCCAGCAGCAGGCCCGCCGAGCACACCAAGTGGGCGCCGATCCTGTCGGTGAGCAGCCCGGCCACCGGCAGGGCCAGCGCCGCGCCGATGCCCTGCGGGGCGAGCAGCAGCCCGGTCTGCACCGGGCCGGCGTGCCGGATCACCTGGTAGTAGAGCGGGATCAGGATCAGCGAGCCGAACAGCGCTACCACGAGCAGGAAATTCAGCGCCGCAGCGGCGGCGAAGCCACGGCGGCGCAGCAGCGACAGGTCGATCAGGGCGGCCTGCCCCGCGACGGCCGCGTGCCAGATGTACAGCCCGATCAGCACCAGGCCGGCCAGCGTGGCCGCGACCGTGCCCAGGCCGCCGAACCCGCCGTGCGTGCCCGCCTCGGACAGGCCGTAGAGCAGGACCGCGATGCCCGGGCAGAGCAGCACCAGCCCGCGCAGGTCCAGCCGCTGGCCCAGCTGGGGCCTGGTGTCCGGCAGCAGCCGCCAGGCGGCCAGCACCGCGGCCACGCCGACGGGCAGGTTGAGCAGGAAGATCCAGCGCCAGCTGGCCGCGCCGAGGATCGCGCCGCCGAGCACCGGGCCGAAGACCGGGGCGAGCAGCAGCGGCACCCCGATCACGCTCATCACCCGGCCCATCCGCTGCGGGCCCGCGGCCTGGGCCAGGATCGTCTGCCCGACCGGCAGGATCAGCCCGGCACCGAATCCTTGCAGCACCCGGAACGCGATCAGCGAGCCGATCGACCACGCCGCGGCGGCCAGCACCGACCCGGCCAGGAAGAGCCCCAGCGCGGTCAGCCAGACCCGCTTGGCGCCGAACCGCCCGGCGGCCCAGCCGGTCAGCGGGATGACCGTGGCGAACGCCAGCAGGTAGCCGGTGAGCACCCACTGCACCGAGTCGATCGAGGCGTGCAGGTCGCCGACCAGGGTGGGGATGGCGATGTTGACGATGGTCAGGTCGAGGACGGTCATGATCGTGCCCAGGATGACGACCGCCGACAGCACGAGGATGCCGCGGCCAAGCCGGCCGTCTGGCCGGTCAGCGCCAGTAGCCGTGGACCCGGCTGTACTGAGTGTCATCGTGACCTCCGGGCGGTAGACTTGGTCTCGCTCTAAACATAGAGCAGCCCTAAGTTTAGGGCAACCCTAAATTTGGATGGCGGTGGGCGGGAGCGCATGGGACTTCGTGAGCTCAAGAAGGAGCAGACCCGGCAGCACATCGCGGACACTGCCTGGCAGCTGTTCGCCGGCCGGGGGTTCGACCAGGTCAGCGTGGCCGAGGTGGCCCGCGCGGCACAGGTCGCCGAGGCGACCGTATTCAACTACTTCCCGGGCAAGGAAGACCTGTTCTACTCCCGGCCGGAGTCGTTCTGGACCCGGCTGGCCGACGCGGTCAGCGCCCGGCCGGCTGGCCAGCCGGTGCTGGACGCGTACCAGGACGCCCTGCTGGCCGACGGCGGCCTGCTCGGCCAGCTGGAGTCCGGCGACCCGGACGCGCTGGCCCGGCTGCGCATGGTGAACCGGATCGTCGCGGCCAGCCCGGCCCTGCTGGCCCGCGAGCAGCAGGTGCTGTCCGGTGCGGCCAGCGACCTGGCCGCGCGGCTGGCCGCCGAGACCGGCGCGGTCCCGGATGACCTGCGGCCGCAGGTGGTGGCGAGCGCACTGATCGGGGTGCACCGGGCGCTGATCGAATTCGTGCGCCGCCGGGTGCTGGCGGACGACCTGGCGGCGGGTCTGGCCGCCGACGTCCGGGACCGGTGCGCCGCGGCCTTCGCACTGCTCGGGCGCGGCCTGGGTGACTACCCCAGCCGGGACACTAACGGGCGGCCTTAGGCGCGGAGAAAGTCCTTGTACGTCTGGTTGGTCTCGATCG
Organism: uncultured Actinomycetes bacterium; assembly: GCA_963814645.1. Taxonomy (GTDB): domain Bacteria; phylum Actinomycetota; class Actinomycetes; order Streptosporangiales; family Streptosporangiaceae; genus RYN-230. The sequence goes on from CAWFDX010000004.1 coordinate 1,596,450, forward strand.
AGCGGAGCGGGCAGATGCCCAGCCACGGGCGCGGGCACGTCACCGGGTCGGTCTCGTGGCAGCGATCGCATCTGGCCGGCCTGGGCACCGCCGCGATGGCCGCCGCCTCGGCAGCTGAGCTGGCCCGCAGGCGTCCAGCGACAATCCAGGCGGCAATGAGCAGAAAGACCATGACGAACCCGAGCAGCACACCCCATAGCGGCGACACCAAGCCGGGTACGACCAGGCCGAGGCAGATGGTGGCGATGCCCACCGGCCAGACCACCAGAATCTTGTTACCTAGCTTGAGCCTGCCCAGCGCCTGTTGTTCATCCATGGGTCACGCTAGGCCGGGGCCGTTCCGGGATCGTTACCGTACGATCGGGCCGTGCCCGACACCCTGCACGAGCTTGAGCAGACGCTGCTGTCCCGGCAGGCGGTCCGCCCGGCCGGCTCCTATTCGGCCGAGCTGTTCGCCGACCCGGAGCGGATGCAGCGCAAGATCATGGAAGAGGCGTTCGAGGTGTGCCTGGAGCTCAACCGGGACGCCGTGGATCCCGGGCGGGTGGCCGCCGAAGCCGCCGACCTCGTGTACCACCTGCTGGTCGGTGTGGTTTCGGCCGGGGTGCGGCTGGATGACGTGCTGACCGTGCTGGAGCAGCGGCGATGACCGTCCGGGTCGGCGTGCCGTCCCGTGGCCGGCTCCGGGACAGCGTGCTCAGCCTGCTCGACCAGGCCGGTTTCCCGGCGGCCACCTTCCACGGGGCCGGCTCGCGGGCGACCGTGGCGGGCATCGAGTTCATCGAGATGCGGCCGCGCGACGCCGGGACCTGGCTGGCCGCCGGGAAGATCGCGGGTGCGTTCATCTCGACCGACATCATGCTGGAGGAGGAGCTGGGCCATCTCGGCGCGCTGCGGCTGGGCACCGCCCGCTCCGACCTGATCGTGGCCTGCCGCGAAGACGACGGCCGGGCCCAGCTGGCCGACCTGGCCGGCGCGACGGTCGCCACCCACCTGCCGCGGGCCACGGCATGCTGGTTCGCCGAGGCCGGCGTGCCGGTCACCGTGGTGCCGATGGGCGGGTCGCTGGAAGGCGTCTGCGCCGCCGGGCTGGCCGACGCCATCGTCAACCTGCGGGAGACCGGGTCGAGCCTGGCCCGGAACCAGCTGCGGGTGCTGGGCGTGATCGCGAGCTGTGAGGCGCTGTTCGTGCACCGCCGCGACGAGGCGCTCACCGAGCTGACGCTCCGGGTCGGCGCGGCCCTGGACGCGCGCAGCCAGCGGTACGTCGTGTTCCACCTGCCGCCGGACCGGATCGGCGATCTCACCGCGATCTTCACCGGGCTGGCCGCGCCGACCGTGCTGCCGCTGGCCGGCCGGACCGACCTGGTGGCCATTCATCTCGTGGCGCCCGCCCAGGCCTTCTGGACCCAGCTGGCCAAGCTCCGCGAGCTCGGCGCCAGCGGCATCGTGGCGCTCCGCCCGGACGCGCTGCTGCCCAGTTAACGCCCGCCGTCCGCGGGCTGGTCCGCCGTCACCGCCTCCTCATCACGGCGCTGGTCCGGCCACACGCCGATGTGCCCGGGCAGCGCCTCCAGCCGGACCCGGTCCCGCATGCCAAGCGGCTCGGTCATGTCGCGGGGCAACTGCAGCCGCCCGGCCCGGTCCAGCACGGCGTACTCCACGGCGTGCTCGGACCGCCGCCCCTCGGCGTCAGTGGTCTCGTGCCGCAGCGTCTCGGTGCTGGTCCGGCCGTCCCGGATGGCGATCACCCGGCGCACCATCGAGGACACCGCCGGGTCGTGCGTGACGACCAGCACGGTCACGCCGAGCTCGGTGTTGGCCGTCTGCAGCGCGCCGAACACGTCGGCCGCGGTCGCGCTGTCCAGCTCGCCGGTAGGCTCGTCGGCCAGCAGCACCTTGGGCTCGTTGGCCAGCGCCACCGCGATCGCGGCACGCTGCTGCTCGCCGCCGGACATCTGGCTGGGGGAGCGGTCCGCGGTATGCGCCACGCCGAGCACGCCGAGCAGCTCGGCGGCCCGGCTGCGGCGCAGCCGCCGGCCTGCCCCGGCCAGCCGCATCGGCAGGTTCACGTTCTGCGCCGCGGTCAGGTAGGGCAGCAGGTTCCGCGACGTCTGCTGCCAGACGAAGCCGACCACCCGGCGCCGGTAGGCCAGCCGCTGCCGCCCGTTCATCGCGCCGAGGTCGTGCCCGGCCACCCGCACCGAGCCGGCCGTCGGGGTGTCCAGCCCGGCCAGGATGTTCATCAGCGTCAACTTGCCGCTGCCGGACGCGCCCACCATCGCGGTCAGCTCGCCGTCGGCCACGGCCATGTCCAGCCCCTGCAGCGCCTGGACCTCGATGCCCTCGGCGGTGTAGATGCGGACCAGCCGGTCACAGGCGATCAGCGGGCCAGCGGTGGTTGCCGCGGTCATGGCCAGCTCCTCTCCACAGCTTTCTCAGCCATCAATACGCAACGCCCCAGCGACGCCGGTGCCGCGCCAGGTGCGCGCGGCCACGGTGGCAGCGACGGCCGCCACCAGCAGCAGCCCGGCCACCGGGATGACCAGGGCGGGCCAGTCGGCCCGGACCGGGACCGGCTGCCCGGCCCCGGTGAACACGGACAGGTTGAGCGCGCTGGCGGTCAGCGGCGGCAGCACCAGCGCGCAGACCGTCCCGGCCACCGCCGCGGCCAGCAGGGCCGGCGCCTTCTCCACCAGGACCAGCCGCCGGGCCTGCCCGGCGTCCACCCCCATGGTGGCCAGCCGGGCCAGCGTCTGGTGCCGCTCCGCCGCGCCCAGGGCCAGGTCGGCCAGCAGCGCGGCCAGGCCGAACGCGGCCGCCGCGGCCAGCACCACGTCGAACATGAGGTACGCGCCGTGCTGCAGCGGCGCGCCGGCCAGGCTGGCCAGCACGTCCGAGCGCAGCGTGACGGCCGCGCCCGGGACCTGGCGGCGGGCCACCGCGCGCAGCGCCGGCCCGTCGATCCCGCCGCCGCTCAGCAGCAGCAGGTTGGCCGGGGCCGGGGCGGTGCCCGTGCTGCCCGGCCCGGCGCGCAGCGGCAGCAGGACGAACGTGCCGCCGCCGGGCAGCGCCGGGGTGCCCGCGATCCGCCCGGCGACCCGCACGGTCAGCGGGCCGGCCGCGATCGTGCCCTGGAGCGCGCTGAGCCTGCCCGGGCTGCCGCGCAGCGCGGCGGCCGCCGCGGGCGAGGCCAGCACCGGCACCGGCCGGCCCGGGCCGGGCCGCGGCCCGGCCAGCACGGCCAGCTGGCCGGCCCGCAGCGCCGGCCAGGGCGTGCTGGCCAGCACCGCCGGGTAGCTGGCCGGGTCGACTGCGACGACGCTGAGCTGGCCGTGACCGGGCAGCACCCACCGGGTGACCTGGATGGCGGTGGCGTGCTGCACGCCGGGCACGGCCGCCGCGGCACGCTGCGCGGCCGGGCTGATGGCGGTGTCAGACAGCTCGGCGTTGAGCACCGCGTCGGCCCCGGTGGCCCGCCACGAGGCGGCGGTCTGGCCCCGGCTGACCGCGTCCCGGAGCATGCCGGTGAACGCGGCCAGGGTGAGCGCCAGCACCACCGCGAACAGCGGCAGGATGGTGGTCGCCGGGGCGCGCGCGGCCTGGGCCAGGCCGAGGAAGCGGACCGGGCCGCCGCGGCGGGTGGACAGCCGGAGCAGGCCGCGCACCGCGAGCGGGCACAGCCGCATGGCCAGCAGCACGGCGGGCACCGCGACCAGGACCGGCGCCAGGCTGGTGTACAGGTCGAGGCCTCCAGCGCCGCCAGATGTTGCTGACCCAGCCGTGGAGCCCTGGGACCGCAGCACGACCAGGCCCCCCACGGCGGCCGCGCACAGCGCCAGCTCGGCCACCAGACGGCGGGCCCGGCGGCCGCGCCGGCCCAGCGCCGGCCGCCCGGACCTGGCCGCGTGACCCGGGTGCTCCGGCCGGACCACCCGGTGCTGCCAGGCCACCGCGAGTGGCGGCCCGAAGATCGCGGTGACCAGGACGAGCCCGGCCAGCCACCAGCTGGTCCGGGCCGGCTCGCCGGGAGTAACCAGGATGCCCAGCGCCCCCGCGACCAGGGCGGCCGGCACGCACACCGCCACCGTGCCGCGCAGCGTGCGCACGGCCAGCTGGCGGACGGTGGCGCCGCGGGCGCGCAGCACGGTGAACTCAGCCGACCGGCGCTGGGCCAGCATCCACGCGGCCAGCAGGATGACCACCACCCCGGTCGCGGCCAGGCTGGCGAACAGCAGCGACAGCACGGAGTTGACCTCGGCCGAAGTGGTGAGGAAGCCGCCCAGGATGGGGCCCAGGGCGCTGGACACCACGATCGTGGTATTGGCCGGGGCCAGCGCACCCTGCAGCGCGGGCGCCTGTGCGCTGACCTTACCCAGCCGGCCCTGCAGCCCGGCCGCCTGGTCGGCGCGCACCCCGGTCAGCGTGAGCGGGAACGCCCACTGCAGGCTGATGCCCAGCGAGCCGAACAGGTTCTGCAGCTGGCCCAGCTCGTCCGGCCCGACGAACGCGCCGCTCACCCAGTACGGCGCCGCGTTCTGCGGATGTTCCTCGACCGGCTGGGCCGCGGTGGGATCGGCGGTCCAGAACGCGGAATTGGCCTGCCGTGGCCGGACGATCCCGGTCACCACCAGGCTGACCGGCGTGCTGGCCGTGCCGAGCTTTAGCCGGGTGCCGACGTGCGCGTTCAGTTCCCGGGCGGTCGGCTGGGTGAGCGCGATGCCGAACGGCCCGCGCTTGGGCGTGCCCTGGCCGGGGTACTGGCCGGCCACCAGCCCCGCATTCCGGTCCAGCGGGTCACGGTAGATCAGCTCCAGCTTCTGCGCGACGGTCGAGTTGGGCCCGGACGGCACCGAGCTCAGCTGCTGGATATGCGTGGTCATGCTGGCCCAGTCGGCGTCTGGTGCGGACAGCGGCAGCCCGGCCCCGGCGAAGCCGTTGGCCAGCTGGCCGGTCACGGTGCCGAGCTGGGTCGAGTAGAGCAGCGGGGAGACCCCATTGACCCCGGCCAGCGATGAGGTAAAGGCGTTCCAGTCGGCGGTGGCCAGCACCGCGGTGTCCACCGGCGGCACGGTCCGCAGCTGGTCCTGCAGCGCCTGGGTCTGGATGTGCAGGCTCTGCCGCGGGCCGGCCATCGCGATGAACGTGCTGCCGAGCACCAGGACGGCCAGCGTGAGGTAGCTCGCCATGGCCGTGCCGAAGAGTGTTGCCTGGCGCCTCCAGGGCATGCGCGGGGCGGTCATGCCGACTCCGCGGTGCGCAAGGTGGCGGCCGGGTCGGGGATGCGCGCCGCGGTGGCCGCGGCCACCAGCACCGGGAGCAGCACCACCAGCGCGGCCAGCCCCAGCGCCTGGGCCCAGGCGAACGTGGTCAGCGCGGGCGGCACCGGCGCGGTGGCGGCCGGGGTCAGCGTGACCGCCGGGACCAGCAGGATGGTGAGCACGCCGCCGAGCAGCAGCCCGGCCAGCGCGGCCGGCAGGCTGAGCATGAGTTCCTGGGTGCACAGCTGGCCGGCCTGGGACCGCTGGGTCACCCCGAGCGCGGCCAGCAGCGCGCTCTCCTGCCGCCGCTGGGCCACGTTGGCCGCGATGCTGACGAAGAAGCCCGCGATGGCCAGCAGCGCGGCGGCCACGGCCACGGCCAGCACAGCCTGCTGCGGGGCCGCGGACAGCGGGTTGCCGAGCAGGCCCGCGGCCAGCTGGTCCCGGCTGGTCAGCGACGACCCGCCGGGCAGCTGCGCGGCCAGCCCGGGCGGCGTCCCGCCGGGGGTGGCCAGCCACCAGCTGGTCGCCGGGGCGGGCGGCAGGCCCCGGCTCAGCAGGGCCTGCTGCACCGCGCCCAGATCGAGGATGAGCGCCCCGCCGGAGGTAACCGTGGGGAACGAGTGCACGGCCGCGACGATGTGCACCGCGACGGTCAGCCCGTTCACGTTGTCGTCAACGGTGGCGCCGACCCCGGTGTTGCTGGCGGCCAGGAAGGACTGGGTGGCGATGGCCGGGATGGCAGCCGCGGTGGGCGTGGCCGCGGTCAGCGTCAGCTGGCTGAAGATCGGCAGCAGCGGCTGGCCCGGGTTGGCCGGCAGCGCCTGCCCGTAGCCGGGGGTGAAGGACAGCAGCTGCTGCCCGCCGGAACGCTTCCAGGCCATCCGCTGCGGCAGCCCGGACGGGCCGGCCACCTGGCCCGCCAGCGGGCGGAGCGCGGCCAGCTCGGGCGAGGCGACGCCGGCCCCCCAGCCGCTGAGCGCGCTGCCCGGGACGGCTGCGGCCCGCCCGCCAGCCGCGCCGACCGCGCCGATCCGCAGCACCTGGAGCGCCGCGTCAGACGTGGCCTCCTTCGGCAGCAGCTGGTAGCTGGCGCTGATCCCGACCAGCCGCAGCGGGGCGATGACCTGGCCGTGCGGCAGCCCGGTGCCGAGCCGGGCGGTGAGCAGGTGCGGGCGGCCGTCCGCCACCAGGGTGCCCGCGTTCACCTGGTACACGTCACCATCGGCGTCCTGCACGGACAGCGTCACCGGGGCCGGGGCCAGCCGCAGCGAGGCCGGCCCCAGGCTGGCGTCAACCTGCACCGCGGCCGGGTGGCCCGGCAGCACGACACCAGGCTGATGACCGGCGGGCTCGATGGCCCGGAACAACTCGGCGGCGGGTTTCGGCGACTGGTCCGCGCGCAGCAGGACGACAACGGCCGCGCTGCTGGCGTTCAGTGCGAGGGTCTCGCCGGTGCCACTGCCGGTCAGCGTGGCTACCGGGGTAGCGCCGCGAACCCCGGGCCAGCTGGCCAGCCGGCCGGCCGTGCTCGCCGCCAGCGGGCCGGCCAGGTCCACCCGGGTGTCCGCGCCCGCGCTGAACGAGGCCTGGTCCGCGGCGGACCGGGCCCAGCTGCGGTGCTGGGACAGCGCCAGCGTCCCGGTGGCCACGGCCAGCACGATGAGCAGTGCGCCGGCCGCCTGGCTGAGCGGCCGCCGGCTGAGCTGCCAGCAGCTCAGCGCGGGGGACAGCCGCCGCCCTCGGGAGGCCAGCCGGTCCGCGGCCCGGGCGGCTGGCGGCAGCACGCGCAGCGTGAGCGCGGTGCCGCCGGCCAGCGCCAGCGCCGGGGCCAGCACCAGCACCGGGTCGACGCCGCCGGGGCCGCTGGCCGAGGTGACCACGGCCGAGTAGTGCCGGAGCTGCCAGCCGGCCAGCACGGCCAGTGCGATCAGGGCCAGGTCGGCGCCGGCCCGGGCGATGCCGGAGACCGCCGCCTGGCGGCCGCGGCGCTGCCGCGCGGCACCCGGGGCCAGCGTGCGCAGCGTGGGCCAGAGCAGCACGAGGATGGACCCGGCCGCGGTCACGGCCAGCGCCAGCCAGGCGCCGGGCGGGAATGCGGGCAGCCGCAGCCCGGCCGCGCGCAGCGGCCCGGCCGAGGCCAGCAGCGCGGCCAGCCGGGTGCCCGCCAGCCCGCCGGCCGCGGTGGCGACCAGGCACAGGATGACCGCCTCGGCCGCGTTCAGCCGGGCCAGCTGGGCCCGGGCGGTGCCCCGCGAGGCGAGCAGGGCCGACTCGCCTTCCCGCTGGTCGGCCAGGTAGGCCGCGGCGGTGGCGAGCGCGGCCGCGGCGACCAGCGCGAGCTCGAGGGCGCCGATGACGAGCAGTGAGCGGGCCACCGCCAGGTTGGCCGCGGCGCTGTGCAGCACCGCCGGGAGGTTCGTGCTGACCTGGAGGCCGGGCAGTGAGCTGGAGTTGGCCAGCCGCTGGCGCAGCGCGGCGGCCCGGGTCGCGGTGGCGGTCAGCTGGCCGGCCGGGATCCGCGAGGTGTCCGGCTGGGCGACCCAGCTGGCCGCGTTGACGCTGAGCGGGCCGCGGAACGCGGCCGGGCTGACGGCCAGCGGCCCGAGCGTGGTGAACCCGCCGGAGGTGCTGGTCCCGCTGGCGCCGACCGTGTTCAGCGCCCAGTAGCCGGCCGCGGCCGGCGTGCCGGTCCGCGGCCGGAAGATCCCGGTGACCACGAACCGGGCTGCGCGGCCGGACACCTGGTCCCTGGTCAGCAGCTGGGCGCCGGGGGACAGGTGCGCGAGCAGCGCCGCGGCCTGCGGCAGCGCCGCCTGGACCGGCTGGCCCGGCCGGGGCGCGGCGGGCCAGTGCCCGGACACCAGCACGGCGTGCGACTGGATCTGGCCGAACGCGGCCGCCTGGGTGAGCAGCACGTTGCCCTTGCCGGTCAGCCGGGCCAGGGCTGGCCCGGCCGCGGCCAGCCGGAGCGGATCCGACCACACCGAATGGTGCAGGGTGACCGGGACGCCGGGCAGCCCGGACCGGATGACGGCCTGCAGCCCAGTCTGGTAGCGGCCCGCCTGGCCGCCGGTCACCGAGCCGGTGATATCCAGCGCGGTGCCCGGCGCGGCGGCCAGCTCACGGTGCGCGGCCTGGGGTAGCGCCGCGCCGGCGAACGAGGCCAGCGCGGTGGCCAGGGCGGCGGTGACGAAGACGGTCAGGGCGGCGGTAGCCAGCACCAGCCGGTACGCGTTCATCCGGCGCAGCGTCATGGACCCCCGGAGCAAGCGCACGGCCTCCACGATAGGCGGGCCGGCGCGGACCGGGCGGTCCCGGGCTTTTAGGAAAATTTCCTGTTAGCAAGCTGTGACCTGACCGCCGGGGTGACGGCTTCCGCCGCGGGTAGGCCCAGGCCCACAGCGGAGGTGGGTGCCGCTCCATCGCGCGGCGCCCCGGCCCGGGGCCAGCATGGGAAGGGCGCGGGCGGCACGCCCGGGATGCCCGCCCGGGCGGGTTGTTACGCAAACTTCACTAATCGGCTGCGGCAGGCAGCCAGGCCGGGTCCTGGCCGGCCCGGGCGGGCCGCGGGCCAGCTACGGAATTCTCCGCTTATCAGCCCGTGACCAGGGAGTTTCCGGTCGGTGCGGGGACCGGGGCAGCCGACCTGGCGGATCACTGGCGGACCGCCTGGGTTATCCGGAAACGTCACGACTAGGAGCGATTGGCAGGATATGAAACCTTTAGTGCCACCCTTGCGCGGCTTTGTCTTCCGGTAACATCTGGTGGCGGCCGCCAGGCGGCCGCTTCGCGCACGCTGAGTCTCGCCGGGGCACCCGGTTTCGGCCCCCCGCAGTGCACAGCCCCGTGCGCTTCACAATTCCAATGCGGTTCATCACTTGCAGTGTGGTCATTGATGCGGTGCTGCGCGGCGGCGCGGCGGTAGGTACCGGCGAGAAGGGCTGAGGGAGCAAACCAGCTGTGAGCGGAACGATTGCCAGGCCGGTCCCGGACGGGGCGTCCGGAAGGTCATCGCGCGACGCGGCGGCGCCACCAGGAACCCGGGGTGGCTGGCGGGCGCCGGTCAACCTGGCCATCATCCTGTGCACCGCGCTCGGCCTGGCCCTGCGGCTGCTGCTGCTCAGCCGCCCCGGCTACCTGCTCGGGGTGACCGAGTACGACGACGGCCCGTACTTCGGCAGCGCCGTCATGCTGGTGCACGGCCTGCTGCCGTACAAGACGTTCATCCTGGTCCAGCCGCCCGGGATCACTCTGCTCATGGTGCCCTCGGCGCTGCTGTCCAAGGTCACCGGAACCGCGACCGCGATGGCCACCGGGCGGATCCTGACCACGCTGGCCAGCACGGCCGGGGTGGCGCTGGCCGGCCTGCTGGTCCGGCACCGCGGCCTGGTCGCCGTGATCGTGACGTGCGGCATCATCGCGGTCTACCCGGACAGCGTGTATACCGCCCGGACCATCCTGGTCGAGCCGTGGCTGGTGCTGTTCTGCCTGCTCGGCGCGCTGGCCCTGTTCGACGGGGACCGGCTGACCAGCAGCGGGAAGCGGCTGTTCTGGGGCGGTGTGGCGTTCGGTTTCGCGGGCTGCGTCGAGGTCTGGGCCATCTTCCCGGTCATCGTGCTGGCCGTCATGTTCCTGCTGCGGCGGCCGAGGATCAAGCGGCTGGCGGTGTACGTCGGCGGGATCGCGGCCGGCTTCCTGGTGCCCACGCTGCCGTTCGCCGCGCTGGCCCCGAAACGGTTCTACGAGAGCCTGTACGTGGCCCAGGTGGCGCCGCGGGCCGGCTCAGCCCGGGTGCCGCTGGGCGTCCGGCTGAGCAACATGATCGGCGTCATCAACCTGCACCTCGGTGCGCACCCGAAGACGCTGATCGAGCTGCTCACCGCGATACTCATCGTGGCCGTCGCGCTGGTGATCGCCGCGGGCTGGCTGCTCAGCCACCGGGCGCCGCCGCAGCTGGACTGGTTCGCGCTGGTCACCACCGCGGTGATCACGGTCATGTTCCTCTGGCCGGACCAGTTCCACTACCACTTCGCCGCGTTCCTGGCGCCGTTCTTCGCACTGTCCATCGCGCTACCGCTGGCCCGGCTGCTGGATACGCTGAGCGAGGGCCGGTCGTGGCTGCCCGCGAACCGGGCCAGCGAGCTGTGGAAGCCGGCCGCGGCGCTGGCCTCGCTGGCGGTCGTGCTGCTGGCCATGGCGCAGGGCAGCCATGAGGCGCACCTCCAGCTGCCGCTCGGGCCGGTCCCGGCCAAGGTCGAGTCGATCATCCCGAAGGGCGCCTGTGTCGGCACCGACCAGGTCTCCTACCTGCTGATGGCCAACCGGTTCAGCCCGGATCAGGCCAACTGCCCGCACATGCTCGACGGCCTGGGCAGCGACCTGGGCTTCTCCAACGGGCTCAAGCCGGCCACCGGGGCGGGCAAGGTGCCGGCCGTGCAGGCGCTGTGGCGGGAGGAGTTCCAGAAGGCTCAGTTCATCTGGCTGTCCTACAACGCCTACCGCCGGGTGGCCTGGTACCCCGCGCTGCGCACCTACTTTCACGACAACTTCGTGCTGGTGTTCAAGCACAGCTGGCACGACTCGCTGTACGCCCGCAAGGGCACCCACTAGTTAGCCCGGGGGGACGACCCAGCCCGCTGGGCTAGCTGGGCCGGTAGCCGGTGCTGTCCGGGTAGCCGGTGTAGTTCTCGGCCAGCGTGGTGGCCGCGGCCCGCGAAGTGGTGACGTAGCGCAGCTGGGCCAGCTGGAGCTCGGTTTCCATCGGGTCGCCGCTGGGCGCGGTGTGCAGCATGGTCGTCATCCACCAGGAGAAGTGGGTGCGCCGCCAGACCCGGTCCAGGCTGTTCGCCGAGTAACCGTCGGCCAGCGCCGGGTCGCCGTGGTTCAGCAGCTGATCCAGGGCCTCGGCCAGCACGGCGACGTCAGTCAGCGCCAGGTTGAGGCCCTTGGCCCCGGTGGGCGGGACGATGTGCGCCGCGTCGCCGGCCAGGAACAGCCGCCCGTAGCGCATCGGCGCGGCCACGAAGCTGCGCATCGGGGTGACCGCCTTGTCCAGGATGGGGCCTTCCTTGAGTTCCCAACCGGGCAGCGCGAACCGGGTCTGCAGCTCAGCCCAGATCCGCTCGTCCGGCCAGGCGGCGATGTCCTCATCCACCGGGACCTGCAGGTAGAGCCGGCTGACCAGCGGGCTGCGCAGGCTGTGCAGGGCGAAGCCACGCGGATGGTGGGCGTAGATGAGCTCGTCGGTGGATGGCGGGACCTCGGCCAGCACGCCCAGCCAGGCGTACGGGTAGTCGCGCTGCCAGGTGGTCAGCTGGCCGGCCGGGATGGCCAGCGGCTGATGCCGTGGAACCCGTCGCAGCCCGCGATCACGTCGCAGCGCACCACCCGGCGGGTGCCGTCGGCGCTGGTGTAGTGGAGCACCGGGCGGTCCGAGTCGAGCTCCGCCACCTCGGTGCCGGACACCTCGAACTCGAGCTGGGCGCCGGCCGCCAGCCGGGCCGCGATCAGGTCCTTGACGATCTCGGTCTGCGCGTACACGGTGACGGTCCGGCCGGTCAGCTCGCGGAAGTCGATGTGCTGCCGCTGCCCGGCGAACTGGAGGTAGATGCCGTCGTGCTCCAGGCCCTCCCGGTCCAGCCGGCTGGCCAGGCCGGCCTCGCGGAGCAGGGCCACGCTGCCGTCCTCGAGCAGCCCGGCCCGCTGCCGCGCCTCGCAGTAGCCGCGGCTGCGGTCCTCCACCAGCACCGAGTCGATGCCGCGCAGCGCGAGCAGATGGGACAGCAGCAGCCCAGCCGGGCCGGCGCCGATGATGCCTACCTGAGTGCGGTCAGTGCCCAGTGTGCTCATAAGAAGCTGAGTGTGCTCATTAGAAGCTAAGCGTGCTCATCAGAACGGGTACGGGGCGATCTCGCTGCGCATGGTGACCCAGCGGGTCTCGGTGAACGCGTCCAGGTTGGCGGTGCCGCCGAAACGGGCGCCGGTGCCGGAGGCGGCGATGCCGCCGAACGGCGTGTTCGGCGCGTCGTCCACGGTCTGGTCGTTAATGTGCACGATGCCGGTCGGGATCTTCCGGGCCAGTTCCAGGCCGCGCAGCGGGTCCCGGGTCAGGATGCCCAGGGACAGCCCGTACTCGGTGTCGGCGGCCAGCTTGGCCGCCTCCTCGGCGGTGGAGAACCGGAGCACCGGGGCCACCGGGCCGAACACCTCGCTGGCGTAGGCGGGCATGGCCGGCGCCACGTCCGCCAGCACGGTCGGCTGATAGAACAGCCCCTCGTACGTGCCACCGGCGGCCAGCTTGGCCCCGGCGTCCACGCTGCCGGTGACCAGGGCGTGCACCTTGTCCCGCTGCCGTGCGTCGATGATCGGGCCGAGCGCCACCTGGCCGCTGGCCGGGTCGCCCACCGGCAGGTGACTGGCCTTCTCGGCCAGCGCGGCCACGTAGTCGTCGTAGACCGCCTCGTGCACCAGATGGCGGCCGGTGGTCATGCAGATCTGGCCCTGGTGCAGGAACGAGCCCCAGGCCCCGGCCGACGCCGCGCCGGGCACGTCCGCGTCGTCCAGCACGATCAGCGCCGAGTTTCCGCCCAGTTCCAGGTGCACCCGCTTGAGATGCTGGGCGGCCAGCGCGCCGACGTGCCGGCCGACCGCGGTCGAGCCGGTGAACGAGATGATCCGCACCACCGGGTCGGTGATCAGCGCCTCGCCCGCGTCCGGGCCGCCGGGCAGCACGTGCAGCAGCCCGGCGGGCAGGCCGGCCTCCTCGAACACCCGGGCCAGCACCACGCCGCCGGTGACCGCGGTCCGCGGGTCCGGCTTCAGCACCACCGCGTTGCCCAGCGCCAGCGCGGGCGCGACCGAGCGGATGGCCAGGATCTGCGGGAAGTTGAACGGCGCGATCACCCCGACCACGCCGGCCGGCACCCGCTCGGCCCAGCTCAGGTGGGGCGCCTCGGACGGCAGCAGCTCGCCGTAGGGCCGCGACGGCAGGGTGGCCGCCTCGTAGATCTCCTCGGTGGCCACGTGCGTCTCGAACTGCGCGGCCGGGCCGATCTTCCCGCTCTCGCGGATATTCCACTGCTCGATCTCGGCCGCGTGCTCCCGCCAGATGTCGCCGGCCCGGCGCAGGATGGCCGATCGCTCGGTGTGCGGCGTCGCGGCCCAGCCGGGCTGGGCCGCCGCGGCGGCCGCGGCCGCCGCCGAAACGTCTGCCGGGGAGGCGATGCCGGTGCGGCCGAGCTCGTTTCCAGTGGCCGGCTCGATGACCGCCGCCGCACCGCCGCCCGCGGCCGTCCAGCCGCCGCTGTATACCTTGCCGCGCCACGTCGCCTCATCGAGAAATGCCACGGAATGCTCCTTGAATTGCCGCGCGCGCGGCCGACGAAATCCCTGTTCGCTAAACGAACATCAGTTCTGAACTCGAACATTGCGAATCTAGGGGACCGGGCTGGGCAGTGTCAACGAGTCGTGCTACCCCTAGAGCCATGGATCAGGCCATGGCGGACGGCATCGGCGTGCTGGCACTGGCCGATCACCACGTGCACCCGGCGCTGGCCAGTGAACTGGACGCGGCCGAGTTCGAAGAGCTGATCACCGAGTCGGACCGGCCGGTGCCGGCCGGGCTGACCCAGTTCGACTCCCAGCTCGGCATGGCCATCCGGCGCTGGTGTGCGCCGGTGCTGGACCTGGAGCCGATGGCCCCGGCCGCCGCCTACCTGGCCCAGCGGGCCGCGCTGGGCGGCGCCGAGGTGACCCGGCGGCTGCTCCGGGCCAGCGGAATCAGCCACTTCCTGGTGGACACCGGGTACCTGCGGGACGGGATGCTCGGCCTGGACGGCATGGCCAGCGCGTCCGGCGCCGAGGTGGACGAGATCGTCCGGCTGGAGACGGTGGCCGAGCAGGCGGTGCTGGCCGGGGACGGCACCGCGGCCGGGTTCGCCGGCCGGTTCGCCGAGGCGCTGGCCGAGCAGGTGCCGGGCGCGGTCGGGCTGAAGAGCATCGTCGGCTACCGGTACGGACTCGACTTCGACCCGGTGCCGCCGACCCGGGTCGAGGTGACCGCGGCGGCCGGCCGCTGGCTGCACCGGATCGAGGACACCGGCCAGGCCCGGGTGGCCGACCCGGTGCTGCTCCGCCACCTGCTCTGGGCCTGCCTGTCGCACGGGCTGCCGCTGCAGCTGCACACCGGCTTCGGCGACCCGGACGCGGACCTGCGCCGGTGCGACCCCCTGCTGCTGCGCGGCTTCATCGAGCGGGCCGAGCCCAGCGGTGTGCCGATCATGCTGCTGCACTGCTACCCGTTCCACCGCGGGGCCGGCTACCTGGCCATGGCGTATCCGCACGTGTACCTGGATGTCGGGCTGGCCGCCAACTACCTGGGCGCGCGGGCGGCCGCGGTGGTGGCCGAGTCACTGGAGCTGGCGCCGTTCGGCAAGGTGCTGTTCTCCACGGACGCGTGGGGGCTGGCCGAACTGCATTACCTGGGCGCGCTGCTGTGGCGCCGGGCCACCGCCCAGGTGCTGGGCGGGTTCGTGGCCGCCGGTGAGTGGACCGAGGCCGAGGCGCTGCGCATCGCGGCCATGATCGGCGGTGGCAACGCGCGCCGCGTCTATGCGCTTGACTGAGCACGACCGCACTAAACCGAACCGCACCAAACCGGAAGGAGACAGCATGCCTGCCAAGGGAAGCGCCGAGTGGCAAGGTGACCTGCGCACTGGGGCCGGCACGTTCACCGCGGGGGACACGATCAGCGGCGGGTACACCTTCAAGTCCCGCTTCGAGGATGGTCCCGGCTCCAATCCCGAGCAGCTGATCGCCGCGGCCCACGCGGCATGCTTCTCCATGGCCTTGTCGAACGCGCTGGCGGAGGCGGGCACGCCGCCGGAGTCGGTGCGGACGGACGCCACGGTCACCCTGCGGCCGGTGGACGGCGCGCCGACCATCACGAAGATCGCTCTGGTCACCACCGGACGGGTGCCCGGCCTGGACGCGGCCGCGTTCGCCAAGTTCGCCGACGACGCGAAGAAGAACTGCCCGGTGAGCCGGGCGCTGGCCGGAGTCCCGGAGATCACCCTGGAGGCGTCCCTGGCCTGACCGCCGAGCCACCAGGGGCCGCCACCACGGGCCGCGACCAGATTGATACCGCCCGCCCAGGTGCCCGTCCGGTATCGTTCGCGTTACGTACATTCGTTCACATGTTGTCATGAGCCGGCGGACCTGGGATGTTGAGGTGGCCATGGCTGAGGTTCTGCGCACCGATGACGTAACCCAGGCGGACCGGTTCGCCCAGTGGCGGCACTGGATCTCGGCGACGTTCGTCCCGCTGGAATGCGCGCCGGTCGGCCGCGGGTCGTTCCGTGGCGAGGTGGCGCACTGGGAACTGGGCGACCTGCTGGTGTCCCGGGTGGCCGCCGAGGCGCACCTGGCCTCGCGAACCCGCCGCATGATCGCGCTCCGGGACGCGGGCTACTACAAGGTCGGGCTGCTCACGCATGGCTCGTGCAAGCTCTCCCAGGAGGGCCGGGACGCCCTGCTGCAGCCCGGTGACCTGGCCATCTACGACTGCCGCCGCCCGTACACGATGGTGTTCGACGAGCCGCACGAGATGTCCTTCCTGATGTTCCCGTGCGACCGGCTGCGGCTGCCGTCAGCGGCGGTCGAAGAGGTGCTGGTCACCCCGGTGCCCAGTACGCAGAGCACCGGGTCGCTGGTGGCCCCGTTCCTGCGCCGGCTGGTGGCCAACCTGGAGCAGCCGGGCGAGCCGGTCAACTCGCGGCTGGCCGACAACGTGCTTGACCTGCTGGCCACCCTGTTCAGCGAGCGGACCGGGGTGACGCCGGCCGACCCGGCCGCGCTGCGCCGGTCGCTGCTGCTCAGCGTGCACAGCTGGATCGACGCGCATCTGGCCGACCCGGACCTGGACCCGGACACGATCGCCCGGGCCAACCACATCTCGGTGCGCTACCTGCACAAGCTGTTCCAGGAGCAGGGCACCTCGGTGGGCAGCTGGGTGCGCGGGCGGCGGCTGGCCAACTGCCGCCGCGACCTGGCCGACCCCGCGCTGGCCCAGCGCGGGGTGCACGCCATCGCCCGGAGCTGGGGCTTCGACGACGCCGCGCACTTCAGCAAGATCTTCAAGGCCAGCTACGGCCAGCCCCCGGGCGCGTACCGGGTTATGTGCACTCCTGTCCAATAGCCGGGCGCTCTGCGACAACGACCGGGACCCCCGGTACGCCGATGCTGCTTAGCAGGCAATGGCGCACAGGAGGTTAACCCAGTGAGTCTCCGCGATGACAACACGCGGCGGGCCACGGCGCAGGCTAGTCCCGCGCTCAGCCGCCGTGCCTTCGTCGGGCTGGCCGGCCTGGCCGGCGCTGGCCTGGTCACCGGCTGCAGCAGCGGCCTGAAAGGCTCCACCAGCTCAGCTACCGGCACCATCAAGATTGGCTTCGTCAGCCCGATGACCGGACCGGACGCGGCCTTCGCCACCGCGAACCCGTTCGTGCTGCAGAAGGTGCGCGAGGCGTTCGCCAAGGGCCTGACCATCGGCGGCAAGAAGTACCGGGTCGAGATCGTCACGGCGGACAGCCAGTCCAGCGACTCCCGGGCGGCCCAGGTCGCCCAGCAGCTCATCACCCAGGACAACGTGGACATCATGCTGACCACGTCGGCCCCGGAGACGGTGAACCCGGTGTCCGACCAGTGCGAGGCGGCGCACGTGCCGTGCATCGGCACGATCGTGCCGTGGCAGTCCTGGTTCCTCGGCCGCGGCGGCAAGATCGGCAGTTCCGCGGCCACCTCGACCTCGTTCAAGTACACCTACCTGTACTTCATCGGCCTGGAGGACGAACTGGCCGCGCAGGGCCCGGGCTGGAAGATGATCCCGACCAACCGGAAGGTCGGCGGGCTGTGGCCGAGCGACGCGGACGGCCAGGCGTTCCGCGGCGCGTTCACCAAGGCGCTGCCCAAGGAGGGCTTCAAGGTCTTCGACCCGGGCCCCTACTCGGACGGCCTCACCGACTTCACCTCGATCATCAACAAGTTCAAGTCGCAGAACTGCGAGATCGTCACCGGCTGCCCGCTGCCGCCCGACTTCCTGACGTTCTGGAAGCAGAGCAACCAGATCGGCTACAAACCGCGGATCGCCGCGATCGCCAAGGCCATCCTGTTCCCCAGCGTGGTCAACGCGCTCGGGCCGCTGGGCAAGAACCTGGTCACCGACGCGTGGTGGACGCCGACCACACCGTGGAAGTCCTCGCTCACCGGGATGACGTCCGCGCAGTACGCCGCAGAATTCCAGGCGTCCACCGGGCAGCAGTGGCAGCAGCCGATGTCGTTCAACTACGCGGTGTTCGAGATCGCCGCGCACGCACTCAAGGCGGCCGGCGACCCGCACGACGCCGCGGCGGTGGCCGCCGCCATCGGCAAGTCCAGCGGCGAAGTGATCACCGGGAAGTACGACTTCACCGACGGCCCGGTGAAGAACGTGGCCACCCACCCCGACTACATGGCGCAGTGGCAGGTCAGCAAGGACCCCAAGTACATGTACGACCTGGTCATCGTCAACAACGCCGACGACGCCTCGGTACCGGTCGCGGGCAAGCTGCTGCCACTGTGAGCGAACCGAGGCGAGGGAGAGGCGCGGTGACCCAGCTGGCGATCGAGGACGTCCGGCAGCAGTTCGGCGCGCTGACCGTGCTGAACGGGATCACCGTGGCCGTGCCGCCGGGCCAGGCGCTGGGCGTGGTCGGGCCGAACGGGGCCGGCAAGACCACACTGCTGGACATCGTGGCCGGCGGGCGGCGGCCCACCGGCGGCCAGGTCCGGCTGGCCGGCCAGGACGTCACCACGTCCTCGGCCGCGCACCGGACCCGGCTCGGGCTGGGCCGCACCTACCAGGTGCCGCGCCCGTTCGCGTCGATGACCGTGTTCGAGAACGCCCTGGTGGCCGCCGCGCGCGGGGCAGGCCTCCGCCGGCAGGCGGCCTACCAGGCCGCCTACGCCGCGCTGCGCCGGGCTGGGCTCGCGGCCAAGGCTGACGTCGCGGCCCACCGGCTTACTTTGCTCGAACGCAAGCGCCTGGAACTCGCCCGTGCGCTGGCCACCCAGCCGTCCGTGCTGCTGCTGGACGAGATCGCCGGCGGCCTGACCGAGCCGGAGACCGACGCGCTGATCGGCACCATCCGGGAGGTGCACGCGGCCGGCACCACCATCGTCTGGGTGGAGCACATCATGCGCGCGCTGACCCAGGTGGTGCAGCGGGTGGTCTGCCTGGCCGACGGCCGGCTGCTGTTCGACGGCACCCCGCAGGACATGCTGCGTGACGAGCAGGTGCAGCGCGCCTACCTCGGCGGTGCGGCCGGATGACCGGGCCCATCCTCAAAGTGGATCAGCTGGACGCGGGCTACCAGGACTTCCAGGCGCTGTTCGGGGTGAGCCTGGAGCTGGCGCGGGGCGAGACCGTCGCCCTGGTCGGCGCGAACGGGGCGGGCAAGAGCACGCTGCTGATGACCATCGCCGGGGCGCTCCGGCCGTGGCGCGGGCAGATCGT
Organism: uncultured Actinomycetes bacterium; assembly: GCA_963814645.1. Lineage (GTDB taxonomy): Bacteria > Actinomycetota > Actinomycetes > Streptosporangiales > Streptosporangiaceae > RYN-230. The sequence continues at coordinate 1,615,263 of CAWFDX010000004.1, forward strand.
GCTGGATGGCGCCGAGGTGACCGGCCAGCCCGACTACCAGCGGGCCCGGGCCGGAGTGGTGCTGGTCCCGGAGGGGCGGCGGCTGTTCCCCAGCCTGACCGCCGAGGAGAACATCCTGGTCCCGGCGGCCCGCCGGGCGACCGGACCGTGGACGCTGGACGCGCTGTACGAGCTGTTCCCGATGGTGGCCGCGCGCCGCACGCACCGGGCCGGCCTGCTGTCCGGGGGTGAGCAGCAGGCGGTGGCCATCGCCCGCGCGCTGGCCGCCAACCCCCGGGTGCTGCTGCTCGACGAGGTGTCGCTCGGCCTGGCCCCGGCCATCGTGGACAGCTTCTACCAGACGCTGCCCACCATCCAGGCGGCCGGGGTGTCCATCCTGGTGATCGAGCAGGACATCGACCGCGCGCTGGCGGCCAGCGCCCGGACCCTGTGCCTGCTCGAGGGACGGGTGGTGCTGTCCGGGGCCAGCGGCGCGCTGGACCGGGCGTCGCTCATCGCGGCCTACTTCGGCGCGCCGGCCGGGCCCAGCACTGGACCGCCCAATTCCGGACCGCCCAGCACCGGACCAGCAGGTGCGGGCATGACCTGGCTCAACGACGTCGTGCAAGGCATCTTCCTGGGCGGCGCGTACGCGCTCACCGCGGTCGGCCTGTCGCTGATGTTCGGCGTGATGCGGCTGGTCAACCTGGCGCACGGTGACCTCGCGGTGTGCGGCACCTACCTGGCCACCACGGTGATGGCGATGTTCGGGGTGCCGCTCTGGGTGGCGCTGCTGATCATGGTCCCGCTGGCCTTCCTGCTCGGCGCGGTGCTCCAGCTCAGCCTGTTCGACCGGGCGCTGCGCAGCGGCCCGACCGCGCCGCTGCTGGTCACGTTCGGCCTGTCGGTCATCATCGAGAACCTGCTGCAGCAGATCTACTCGGCCAACACCCGCGGCGTGCCCGCCGGCGACCTGGACGTGGCCGCGGCGCACCTGGGCGGCCTGGTGCTGCCCTGGCTGGCCATGCTCAAGCTGGTCCTGGCCGTACTGGTGATCGGCGGGCTGAGCGCGCTGCTGCAGCGCACCGCCTGGGGGCGCCGGGTCCGGGCCACCTCGGACGACCTGGCCATCGCCCGGCTGCAGGGCATCCGGGTCCGGCCGCTGTTCGCGTCGGTGACCGGGATCGCCATCGCGGCCGCCGCGCTGGCCGGCACGCTGAACGCGGTGACCACCGGGGTGTACCCGACGCTGGGCGCGCTGACACTGATCTTCGCGTTCGAGGCGGTCATCATCGGCGGCCTCGGCTCGCTGTGGGGCACGCTGCTCGGCGGCATGCTGCTCGGCGTCACCCAAGTCGTGGTGTCACAGGTGAGCGTGCCGTACGCCACCCTCGCCTCGCAGTTGCTGTTCCTGGTGGTGCTGGCGGTGCGGCCGCAGGGCCTGCTCGGGACCGCGCAGGCCGCGGGCGGATAGGGAGAGGCGATGGCACCCGTAAGCACCCGGGCCGAGCTGGGCCAGGCCGTGTCGGTGCGCCGGTGGAGCCGGCCCGCCACGGTGACCACGGCCTGTGCCACGGTGGCCGTGGCCGTGCTGGCGGCGCTGCCCTACCTGGCCGGCACCGGCGTAACCCAGGCCCTGGTCACCCTGTTCCTGCTGGTGAGCATGGCCGTGCTGTGGAACCTGCTGGCCGGCTACGCCGGGATGGTCTCCTTCGGCCAGCAGGCCTACCTGGGCATCGGCGCGTACCTGGTGTGGCTGGTGAGCAGCAAGACCGGGCTGAGCCCGTTCCTCGCCATCGTGGCTGGGGCGGCCGGCTGCGCGGTGGCCGGGGTGCCCATCTTCGCGCTGATCCGGCGGCTGGCCGGCGGTTACTTCGCGGTGGCCACCTGGGTGGTGGCCGAGTGCCTGTTCCTGTACGTGACCAACCAGCTGTGGCTGGGCGGCGGCACCGGCGTCGGGCTGCAGCAGCTGTCCGGGATGGCGCCGGTGCTGCGCAACGCGTACACCTACTGGACGGCGCTGGGCCTGACGGTGGTCATCGTGGCCGGGGTCTACCTGCTGGTGCGGAGCCGGTTCGGGCTGGACAGCCGGGCGGTGCACGACGACCGGGCGGCCGCGGCCGCGATGGGGGTCGAGGTGCCGCGCACCCGCTGGCTGGCCTACCTGATCGCGGCGGCCGGGTTCGGCGCGGTCGGCGGCATGCTCATCATCAGCACGCTGTACATCGACCCGGCCAGCGTGTTCAACGTGAACTACAGCGCGGACATGCTGTTCATGGTGGTGATCGGCGGGCTGGGCACGATGGAGGGCCCAATTATCGGCGCGGTCATCTTCTTCGCGGTGCAAGAGAAGTTCGCGGCCTACGGAGTGTGGTACCTGGTAGCCATCGGCGCGGTGGCCATCGTCGTGGTGCTGGCCGCGCCCGGCGGGCTGTGGGGCCTGGCGGCCCGCCGCGGCTGGGAACTGCTCCCGGTCGGCTACCGCACCCGGGCCGCCGAGGAGAAGCCATGACCGATGCCAGGTACACCGCCAGCACGGCGTTCCTGGAGGCACTGCGCGAGGCGGGCATCCGCTACGCGTTCGCCAACCTGGGCAGCGACCACACCGGCTGCATCGAGGCGTACAGCCAGGCGGAGCGGCTGGGCACCCTGGACCAGTTCCCCGAGCTGGTGCTCTGCCCGCATGAGAGCGTGGCGCTGTCCGCCGCACACGGCTACGCGCAGATCAGTGGCGAGCCGCAGGCCGTCCTGGTGCACACCGACGTGGGCACGCAGAGCCTGGGCGGCGCGGTCCACAACGCGTCCCGCGGCCGGGTGCCGGTGCTCATCTTCGCTGGGCTGTCCCCGGTGACCCAGGACGGTGAGCTGCGCGGCACCCGGACCGAGCACATCCACTGGCTGCAGGACACCGTGGACCAGCGCGGCATGCTGCGTGGCTACGTCAAGCACGACCAGGAGATCCGCACCGGGCGCAACGTCAAGCAGCTGGTGCACCGGGCGGTGCAGCTGGCCCGCAGCGAGCCGGCCGGCCCGGTCTACCTGGTGGCCGCGCGCGAGGTAATGGAAGAGGAGCTGCCGCCGCAGCCCGCGCCGGGCGACTGGTGGGCCCCGGTGGCGCCGGCCGCGCTGGTGCCCGAGGTCACCGACGAGATCGCGGCCGCCATCGAGGACGCCCGCGACCCGCTGGTGGTGACCAGCTACCTGGGCCGGGACCCGGCCGCGGTGCCCGCCCTGGCCGAGCTGTGTGAGCTGGCCGCCATCGCGGTGGTCGAGTCCGCGCCCAGCCGGCTGAACTTCCCGGCCGACCACCCGCTGCACCTGGGCTTCCACTGGAACCGGCCGGGCCAGGAACCGGTGCTGGCCCAGGCCGACGTGATCCTGGTGATCGGCAGCGACGTGCCGTGGATCCCGGGGCAGAACCGGCCGCGGCGCACGGCGCGGATCTTCATGGTGGACATCGACCCGGTCAAGACCCAGCTGCCGCTGTGGCACATCCCGGCCAGCCGGTACGCGATGGCCGACCCGGCCGTCGCGATCCGGCAGCTGACCGCGCGGCTGCGCGAGCGCGGGCGGCTCGACCCGGCGGCGGTAGCCGCCCGGGCGGACCGGGTGGCCGCCCGGCACCGCGCGCAGCGGGCCGAGTGGGCGGCCCGGGAGCGGCCCGGCGCGGACGATGTCATCACCCCGGCGTACCTGGTCGGCTGCGTCCGCGAGGCGATCGGCCCGGACGCCGTGGTGCTCAGCGAGACGGTGTCGAACTACCCGGTGGTCAGCGAGCACCTGCGGTCCAGCCAGCCCGGCGGGCTGTTCGGCAGCGGTGGCGGCTCGCTGGGCTGGGCCGGCGGCGCCGCGGTGGGCAGCAAGCTGGCCGCCCCAGACCGGCTGGTGGTCAGCCTGGTCGGGGACGGGTCGTACCTGTTCGGTGTGCCGGCGTCGGCGCAGTGGCTGGCCCGCCGGTATCAGGCCCCGTCGCTGACCGTGATCTTCGACAACCAGGGCTGGCGGGCCCCGTACCTGTCGGCCAGCGCGGTGCACCCGGACGGGGAGGCGGTCCGCGGCGGGTTCTCGGCCAGCTTCCAGCCCGAGGCCGACCTGGCCGAGGTGGCTGCGGCCGCGGGCGGCGCGTACGCGCGCACGGTGACCGCGGCGGCCCGGCTGCCGGAGATCCTCCGCGAGGCACTGGCCCAGGTCGCCGCCGGGCGGTCGGCGGTAGTCAGCGTGCACCTACCGCCGGCCTGCAGCCGGCCCGGAAAGGAGAGCCACCATGGCGCGGCTGGACAGCAAGGTTGCCCTGATCACCGGCGGCGAGAGCGGCATCGGGCTGGCCACGGCCCGGCTGTTTGTCGCTGAGGGGGCCCGGGTCCACCTGGCCGGCCTGGTGCGCAGCCGGCTGGCCGACGCGGTGGCCGAGCTGGGCCCGGACGTGGCCGACTTCAGCGTCACCGACGTCACGGTGGAGGAGCAGGTCAGCTGCGCGGTCGAGGAGGCCGTCAGCCGGTTCGGCGCGCTTGACGTGCTGTTCAGCAACGCGGGCATCAGCGGTGACATCGCGCCGATCGCCGAGTACCCGGCGGACGTCTTCCGCCGGGTGCTTGACGTGCACGTGCTGGGCGCGTTCTTCGTGCTCAAGCACGGGCTGCCGGTGCTCCGCGACGGCGGCAGCGTGATCATCAACTCCAGCGTGGTCGGGCTCACCTCGGACGCCGGGATCTGCGCCTACGCGACGGCCAAGCACGCCCAGGTCGGGCTGATGCGGACCGCGGCCAAGGAGATGGCGGGCCGCGGCATCCGGGTCAACACGGTGCACCCCGGGCCCACCGACACCCAGTTCCAGCAGGACATCGAGGTGTCGGCGACGGGCGCGCCGCCGGACGTGGCGGCGCGTATCTTCGAGGCCCGGATTCCGCTGGCCCGGCACGCCTGCGCCGACGAGATCGCCCGTTCAGTGCTGTACCTGGCCAGCCAGGACAGCTCGTTCGTCACCGGCGCGGCGCTGGCGGTGGACGGCGGCATGCACATTTAGTACCTATCCGAATCTACTAGGGCATTCAGTAAATACTGGGCAAAGGCTGCAATCGTTAGCAGGACAGATCTGGCAGTCTGGGCGGTGCTCAGGGCTGGGCCGGGGGGAGGGCTCTCCGGCCGGGAGGGGAGGGCCCGCAAGGTCATGGTGCACGTCAACAACTTCAGCTACGGGCCGGTCACGCCGGTGCTCGGCTATGTCATGTCCTGCCTGGGCTGCTTCCTCGGCCTGCGGTGCACCACCCGGGCCCGGGCCACCCGCGGCGCGCAGCGGGCCCGCTGGCTGCTGCTGGCCACGGTGTCCATCGCCACCACCGGCATCTGGGTCATGCACTTCGTGGCCATGCTCGGCTTCACCATCCCGGGCCAGACCATCACCTACAACGTGCCGGTCACCATCCTGTCCATGGTCATCGCCATCGTGGTGGTCGGCATCGGGCTGCTCATCGTCGGCTTCGGCGGCAGTGGGCCGTACCCACTGCTGCTCGGCGGCATCATCATCGGCTTCGGCGTGGCCAGCATGCACTACATCGGCATGGCCGCCATGGTGATGCCGGACACCATGCGGTACAACTACACGCTGGTCGCGCTGTCCATCCTGATCGCCGTGGTGGCCGGCACGGCCGCGCTGTGGGCGGCGCTGCGGCTGAGCACGGTGTGGTCCACCCTGGCCGCGTCGCTGATCATGGGGGTGGCGGTGAGCGGCATGCACTACACCGGCATCGCCGCCCTGCACGTGTACGCGGCCAGCCGCGGGCTGATGGCCGGCATGCAGGGCGGGGTGGGCGCGCAGACGTTCCTGCTGCCGCTGATCATCGGGATCAGCGTGCTGGCGTTCATCCTGACCGTGGTGATCTCGCTGTCGCCGACCGAGGCGGAGATCCGCGAGGACGAAGAGCTGATGGCCCGGATCTCCCGGCACGCTGGGTCGCACTCACGCCACTAGCCGTGGCGGATCGGAGATTGCCTCCGTTTTTTTCGATTCCCGGGATGTTTTTGGCTTGGCTTCAGGTTGCCCCCAGTTAGATAGGCCAGCAGAAGGGGGCCGCCTGGTGACGACTGTGATCGCTGTAGTCGCCGCGCTGACCGCTGCCTTCTGTTTCGCCCAAGCCTCCCTGGTGCAGCAGACCGTGGCCCGCGAGTCCGGCGCGGACGAGGTGCTGCGCCTGCGCCTGCTGCTCGACCTGGCCCGCCGGCCTCTCTGGCTGGCCGGGATCGGTCTTGACGCGCTGTCCTTCTTCATCCTGGCGGTGGCCCTGGGGTTCGGTCCGCTGGCCCTGGTCCAGCCGCTGGCCTCGCTGGACGTGCTGTTCGTGCTGCCGCTGATCGCGCGCAGGCAGCACCGTCGGCTCACCCTCGGCGACGGGATCGGGGCGGCCGCGGTGGCCGCTGGTATCGCCGTCTTCCTGGTCATCGCCACCCCCAGCGGCGGCACGGGGGTGCCCGGCCTGACCGCGTGGGCGCCGGTGTTCGTGGGCGCGGCCCTGCTCAGCGGGCTGGCCGCGCTAGCCGGCCTGCGGGTCGAGGGGAAGGCCCGGGTGATCTGGTTCGCGGTCGCGGCCGGCGCCATGTACGGCGTCCTCGACTCGCTGGCCAAGGCCACCGTGGACGTGCTGGCCAACCGCGGGCTGGCTGTCATGGCCACCTGGGAGCCGTGGGCGCTGCTGGCCGCCGGGATCACCGGGGCGCTGCTCGGGCAGAGCGCGTTCAGCTCCGGCGCCCTGTCGCTCAGCCTGCCGGTCATCGGCACGCTGTCCCCAATCACCGCGGTGATCATCGGGGCCACCGTGTTCGGCGAGCACCTGGCCAGCTCGCCCTGGCAGCTCGCGGTGCAGCTCGGCGGCGGCGCGCTGGCCGTGACCGGCATCTTCCTGCTCAGCCGGTCCTCGATCGTGGCCGCCGAAACCACCGAGCCACAGCAGGAGCGGGTGCTGGCCGGGGTAGGCGCAGTGGCCCTAAACGGGACCGATTGCGCGAGTTGATCGGCGCCGGGGCATAGTTGGTCCATGAGCAAGCAGCCTCAGTCCCCGCCACCAGGTGATAAGCCGGCCCCCACGGCCCCACCGGCGCCACCGGGCTGGCGGCACTGGCTGTGGCCGCTCGCCCTGCTGGCCGCGGTCCTGCTCTTTCTGGCGCTGCCCCGGGTCGGCTCGCCGCCGGTCAACCTGACCTACTCGGCGTTCCTCAGCGACGTCCACGCGGGCAAGGTGAAGACGTTCACGCTGGACAACAGCACCGGGTTCGACCGCGCCGGCCACCGGCACGCTGACCGACAACAAGGACTACACCACGGTGGTTCCTCTGCCGTTCGCCGGCACCCCGCTGGAAACCACGCTGCAGAGCAGCAACGTGCAGATCGAGGCGGCGGCGCCGAGCAGCGGGCTGGGCACCGAACTGCTCTACTGGCTGATCCTGCTGCTCCCGTTCATCCTGGTGTTCTGGCTGTTCCGGCGGCTGAGCCGGGGCGCCGCCGGGGCTGGTGGCCCGCTCGGCGGGCTGATGGGCGTCGGCCGGGCCCGGGCCAAGGTGTTCGACGCCGAACGGCCGGACACCAAGTTCTCCGACGTGGCCGGCTACGCGTCGGCCAAGGCCGAGATCTCCGAGGTCGTCAACTTCCTGAAGAACCCCGGCCGCTACCAGCGGCTCGGCGCGGTGGCCCCGCGCGGCGTGCTGATGGTCGGGCCGCCGGGCACCGGCAAGACGCTGCTGGCCCGTGCGGTGGCCGGCGAGGCCGCCGTGCCGTTCATCTCGGTCACCGGGTCCAGCTTCGTCGAGCTGTTCGTCGGCGTGGGCGCGGCCCGGGTCCGTGACCTGTTCGCCGAGGCGCGCAAGCGCGCCCCATGCATCATCTTCGTGGACGAGATCGACGCGATCGGCCAGCGCCGCGCCGGTGCCGGGGCGTTCGTCTCGAACGATGAGCGGGAGCAGACACTCAACCAGCTGCTGTCGGAGATGGACGGCTTCGACGTGACCCAGGGCATCGTCGTGCTGGCCGCGACCAACCGCCCCGAGGTGCTCGACCCGGCGCTGCTCCGGCCGGGCCGGTTCGACCGGCAGATCACCATCCCGCTGCCCAACCTGTCCGAGCGCGCGGCCATCCTGGCCGTGCACGCCCGGGGCAAGAAGCTCGCGCCCGACGTGGATCTGGACGCGGCGGCCCGGGGCACGCCCGGCTTCTCCGGTGCCGACCTGGCCAACCTGATCAACGAGGCGGCCATCCACGCGGTCCGGGCCGGGCACGACGACATCACGATGGAAGATTTCAACGACGCCCGGGACCGGATCCTGCTCGGCGCCCGATCCGACTCCAACCTGCTACTGCCGGAGGAGAAACGCGCGGTAGCGGTGCATGAGTCCGGGCACGCCCTGGTCGCGGCGCTGTCCGAGCACGCCGACCCGGTGGCCAAGGTGACCATCCTGCCGTCCGGGCAGGCGCTCGGCGTGACCGAGCAGCTGCCGCTGGTCGAGCGGCACCTGTACAGCGAGGACTACCTGAACGAGTCCTTGGCCGTCCGGCTCGGCGGCCGGGCCGCCGAACTGGTCGAGCAGGGCCAGGGCTCCACCGGCGCGGCCAACGACCTGGCCTCGGCCACCGACCTGGCCATCAAGATGGTCCGCGAGTTCGGCCTGTCCAGCAAGCTCGGCCCGGTCGGCTACCCGGAGGGCGGCGCGGCGTTCCTCGGCGGTCCCGGCGGGGGCGGCGGCGGCCTGGGCGCGGCCAGCCGGCCATTCGGCGAATCTACTCAGGCCGAGATCGACCGCGAGGTGTCCCGGCTGCTCCGCGAGGCCGAGGAGCGCGCGGTATCGCTGATCCGGGACCACCACGACGAGCTGTGCAAGCTGGCCGCCCTGCTGATCGAGAAGGAAACGGTGGACGGCGCCGAGGTGTACCGGATCCTGGGCAAGCCGGTGCCGGAACGGCAGCAGGACGCCATGCAGATCGCGCCCACCCGGGTCGGCGCGCCGGCCTCCGGGCCGATGCGCACGGGCACCCCAGCCACGGGCACCCCAGCCACGGGCACCCCGAACTCGGCGAGCCCGCATCAGGAGCCGCCGAAGCCGTCCTGACCTGTTAGGCTCCTGCCATGCGCGTTAGCAGCCAGTGGTGGCGCCGCCGTTAGGCGGTTGCTGGTTCGCGCAGTCAGGCCATCCAGAAGCGACCGTCCGGCTCCGGCGGTCGCTTTTTGGTGTCCGCCTGGGCCGGCAGAAGGCAGGCACCAGGTGGACCCGCAGGTGATCCAGCGGACGGAATTCGGCACGGCCGGTGGCGTGCGGGTGACCCGCACCGCCGAACCGTTCGATCTCGCTGTCCTGGATGACATCACCCAGCAGATCGATGACCGGCGCGGCGGCGTGCTCAGCTCCGGGATGGAGTACCCGGGCCGGTACAGCCGCTGGCACACCGCCTACGTCGATCCGTGCGCGGAGATCGCCGCCCACGGGCGGCGGATCACGGTCCGGGCGCTGAACGAGCGCGGCCTGGTGCTGCTGCCGGTGCTCAGCGGCGCGCTGGCCCGGGCGGGCGACCTGGTGCCCGGGCCTGCTGGGCAGGTCGAGGCGGTTGTCCCCGAGCCGGCCGGGCTGGTCGCCGAGGAGGACCGCAGCCGCCGGCCGACCGTGTTCTCCGCGCTGCGCGAGATCATCGCCGTGTTCGGCGGCGACGACCCGCACCTCGGCCTGTACGGCGCGTTCGGCTACGACCTGGCCTTCCAGTTCGAGCCGGTCCGGCTACGCGCACCCCGCCCGGCGAGCCAGCGTGACCTGGTGCTGCACCTGCCGGACGAGCTTTACGTACTGGACCGCAAGCGCGAGTTCGCCGCGGTGTACCGGTATGAGTTCGAGGTCGGCGGCACCAGCACGGTGGGGTTGTCCCGGGCCACGCCCCGCGCGCCGGCCCGGGGTGATGCGGCGGGCACTGGCGCTGCGTTGGATGGGGACCGGCCGGAGCCGGGCCGGTACGCGCGCATCGTGCAGCAAGCCAAGGAGCGGTTCGCGCGGGGTGACCTGTTCGAGGTCGTGCCGAGCCACGTGTTCCGCGGCCGGTGCGACTCGCCGGCCGCGTTCTATGAACAACTCCGGCACAGAAATCCAGCGCCTTATGAGTTTTTCTTCAACCTGGGGGAAGGGGAGTGCCTGGTCGGCGCCTCGCCGGAGATGTACGTGCGGGTCAGCGGGGACCGGGTGGAAACCTGCCCGATCTCCGGCACTATCCGGCGCGGCGCCGACCCCCTGGGCGACGCGGAGAACATCCGGGAGCTGCTCAACTCGGCCAAGGACGAGTCCGAGCTGACCATGTGCACCGACGTGGACCGGAACGACAAGTCCCGGGTCTGCGTGCCCGGCAGCGTGCGGGTGATCGGGCGGCGGCAGATCGAGATGTACAGCCGGCTGATCCACACCGTGGACCACATCGAGGGGCGGCTGCGGCCCGGGCTGGACGCGCTGGACGCGTTCCTCACCCACATGTGGGCGGTCACCGTGACCGGCGCGCCGAAGACCTGGGCCATGCAGTTCATCGAGGACCACGAGGGCGGCCCGCGGCGCTGGTACGGCGGGGCGGTCGGGGTGATCGGCTTCGACGGCAGCATGAACACCGGGCTGACGCTGCGCACCGCGCACATCACCGGCGGGGTGGCGGCGGTCCGCGCGGGCGCGACCCTGCTGTTCGAGTCCGACCCGATGGCCGAGGAGCGGGAAACCGAGCTCAAGGCGCGCGCGCTGCTGGAGACGCTGGCCGAGGCGCAGCAGCCCCCGGCCGGGGCCGTGGCCCCGGATGATGCTTCGGCGGCCGGGGTGGACCGGCCCGGGCAGGGACTGCGGGTGCTGCTGGTGGACCACCAGGACTCGTTCGTGCACACGCTGGCCGCCTATTTCCGGGAGCATGGCGCCGAGGTGCGGACGCTGCGCGCCGGGCTGCCCGCCACGGCCATCGACGAGTACGCGCCGGACCTGGTCGTGCTGTCACCCGGGCCGGGCCTGGCCGACTTCGACTGTGCCGCGCTGCTGGATGTACTGGAGGAACGCGGGCTGGCCGTGTTCGGGGTGTGCCTCGGGCTGCAGGCCCTGGTCGAGCACGCGGGCGGGGAGCTGAGCCTGCTGGCCCAGCCCGCGCACGGCAAGCCCGGGCAGGTGATGCAGACCGGCGCCGAGGGCAGCGGGCTGCTGGCCGGGCTGCCGGCCGAGTTCACCGCGGCCCGCTACCACTCGCTGCATGCGGTCCCGGAGCAGGTGAAGGGTGGCTACCAGGTGACCGCGGTCACCCCGGACGGGGTGGTGATGGCCATCGAGGACGACGCGGCCGGGCGGTGGGCGGTCCAGTTCCACCCGGAGTCGATCCTGACCGCGTCCGGCCGGGCCGGTCACCGGGTCATCGGCAACGTGCTGCGGCTGTGCCGGGCGCGGGTGGCCGCGCCTGCCGGTGCTGATGTCGGCGGCCCCCGGTAGGGTGCGGCGCATGAGACCTGTCCAGCCTGAGGTGTTCCTGGTCGCCCGGCCCGCTATCGACTACGACCAGATGGCGGCCTACCTGCGGGAGGTGGGCGGCGAGAACTGGCTGGAGCGGCTGGACCGCGGCGACCTGGACGACGCGCAGAACCTGGCCGAGTTCGCCGGGAAAATGTGTTATCGCGCCTGGGAGCCCGGGCTTAACCCGAACGTGAGCAAGGTGCGCAACGACCACGAGGCGTACCTCCGGAACATCTTGAAGTCGGCGCATGGCTCGGTGCTGGAGCACGCCAGCTTCACGTTCGTCCTGCACAACATTTCTCGTGTTTTTTCACACGAGATTGTCAGGCATCGGCCGGGGACGGCGGTGTCGCAGGAGTCGCTGCGGTTCGTCCGGCTGGACGACATCCCGTTCTGGTTCCCGGACTGGGCCCGGGACGACCCGGAGCTGATGAAGCGGGCGACTGCGCTGCTGGATCAGATGGAGGAGCTGCAGCGCTGGATGGCCGATCACTTCGGGCTGGACGAGGCCGGGGTGCCGTTCCACGAGAAGAAGCACAAGACCTCGTTCATGCGGCGGCTGGCCCCGGACGGGCTGGCCACCGGCATGGTCTGGACAGCCAACATCCGGACGCTGCGGCACACGATCGAGGCGCGCACCGATCCCGGCGCCGAGGAGGAGATCCGGCTGGTCTTCGGCAAGATCGCCGAGCTGATGCGAGCCGAGGCGCCGCTGCTGTTCGGCGACTACGAGGTCCAGGACGGCGCCTGGGTGCCGCAATGGCGGAAGGTCTGAGCGGCTGACCTAGGATTTGCCCCGTGCACGCGGTGGTGGCGCTGGCCCTGCCCACGGTGGAGGCGTTCGATCTGGCCATCCCCGCCCAGGTCTTCGCCGATCCAGGCCTGCCGAAGCGCTACGACTTCACGGTCTGCGCCCCGGCGGCCGGGCTGGTCCGGTCGACCGCGGGCTTTGCCGTGCTGGCCGAGCATGACCTGGCCGCGCTGGGCACCGCGGACACCGTCGTGGTGCCGGGGTACCTGCCGCTGGTGGATCCGGGTGACGAGGTCTGTGCGGCGCTGCGCCGGGCGGCCGACCGCGGCGCCCGCGTCGTCTCGGTGTGCACCGGCGCGTTCGCGCTGGCCGCGGCCGGGCTGCTCGACCATCGCCGGGCCACCACCCACTGGCAGTACGCCGCCGAGCTCGCGGCCCGGTACCCCGCGGTCAAGGTCGATCCGGATGTGCTGTGGGTGGATGAGGGCCCGGTGCTGACCAGCGCCGGGCTGGCGGCCGGGATCGACCTGTGCGTGCAGCTGGTGCGGGCCGATCATGGCAGCGACGCGGCGGTCAGCGTGGCCCGCCGAATGGTGGTGGCGCCGCACCGGGACGGCGGGCAGGCGCAGTGGCTGGAACGCCCGGTGCCGCCGCCCGGCGAAGGCCTGGCCACCACCTGCCAATGGGCGCTCGAGCATCTGGGTGAGCCGCTCACGGTGGCCGACCTGGGCCGGCATGCGGGCTGGGCGCCCCGGACGATTGCCCGGCGGTTCGTCACCGAGACTGGGCTGGCGCCGATGCGCTGGCTGACCGCCGCCCGGGTCCGTGAAGCCCGCCGCCTGCTGGAAGCCAGTGACCTGCCGGTCGAGGACATCGCCGCGCGGTGCGGCCTGGGTACCGCGGCCAACCTGCGGCGGCACCTGGCCCGCGACGCCGGTGCCACGCCCACGTCGTACCGGGCGGCCTACCGGGGCACCCAGGCGGCTAGGTAACAGCGCAGCTGGGTAGCCGCGGGGACACCAGGCAGAATCCGTACCGCAGCGGGCAGTCCTGCCCCTCGCCGCGCCCGGCGGGGCGCGCAACCATAGAGATATGTCTGCCATCGCCCCACTGCTCGAACGCAACCAGGCCTTCGCCAACGATCCCGGCGCACGCCGGAACATGCCCCGGCTTCCGTTCATCCCCAACCTGGGCCTGTACATCGTCACCTGCATCGACTGCCGGGTCGACCCGGCGCAGATCCTCGGGATCCGGCTCGGCGAGGCGCTGGTGCAGCGCAACATCGGCGGCCGGATCACCCCGGCCGTCATCCAGGACATCGCCTACGCCGGCTACCTGGTCGACACCAAGGCACCGGAAGGCCCCTACTTCGAAGTCGCGATCGTGCACCACACCGACTGCGGCTCGACCCTGCTGGCCGACGATGAGCTGCGCCATGGCTTCGCCCAGCGGATCGGGGCGGACGAGCGGACGCTGGCCGACACCCCGGTGCTGGACCCGGCGCGCACCGTCCGGACCGATGTCGAGCGGGTGCTCTGGGCGGAGGAGGTCCCGCAGAACGTCCGGGTCTCCGGGCACGTCTACGACGTCGCAACAGGGCTCGTCACCACGATTGTGGACGCCAAGTCCAGGAAGTGACGTCCGGCCGGTCAGCGACAGCTTGACCTGGCCGGCTGCGCCCCGCCGCGCCCCCCTACGATGATGCGATGACCTCAGCCGGGTACCTCCGCTTTCCGCATGTTCAGGGTGACCTCCTGACGTTCATCGCCGAAGACGACGTGTGGCTGGCCCCGGCCAGCGGCGGGCGTGCCTGGCGGCTATCCGCGGACCAGGCCGAGGCAGCCTGGCCCAGGTTCGCCCGGGACGGGGCCTCGGTGGCCTGGGTGAGCTGGCGGGACGGGCCCGGCGAGGTTTACCTGGCCGGCACGGACGGGGCGGCGCCCGGCCGCCGGCTCACCTACTGGGGCGAGCACGCGGGCACCGTGGCCGGCTGGACACCGGACGGCGAGATCATCGCGCTCACCGCGGCCGGCCAGCCTTTTGAACGCCAGTTCTGGGCGCATGCCGTGCCGCCGGATGGCGGGCCGTCCCGGGTACTTCCATACGGGCCGGTTGCCGGGGTGGCCATCGAGCAGGGTGCGCAGGCGCTGCTGAACGGGTCCTGGGGGCGGGACCCGGCGTACTGGAAGCGGTACCGGGGCGGCACCGCGGGCCGGCTCTGGACGGCCACTGCGGGCAGCTCGTTCCAGCGCATCCTGGCCGGCCTGAACGGGCAGTTCGCCAGCCCGATGCTGATCGGTGACCGGCTGGCCTTCCTGTCCGATCACGAGGGCACCGGGAACGTGTACTCGTGCTTGCTGGACGGCTCGGACCTGCGCCGGCACACCGACCATGACGGCTTTTACGCCCGGCAGGCAGCCACCGACGGGCAGCGGGTGGTGTACCAGTGCCGCGGCGAGCTGTGGATCCTCGACGACCTCAGCGCCGACAGTGAGCCGCGGCCGGTGGCCGTGACGCTGGGCTCGGCGAGCACCGCGCTGGTGCCCAGGCTCATCTCGGCCGAGGACCATCTCGGCGCGCTGTCCTGCGACTACGCCGGGCAGGCCAGCGCGGTGGTGGTCCGCGGCACGGTGCACTGGCTGACCCACCGGGACGGCCCGGCCCGCGCGCTGGCGGTGTCCCCGGACGCCCGCCACCGGCTGCCCCAGGTGCTCGGCCAGACCGGCCAGGTGGCCTGGATCAGCGACGCCGGCGGCACCGACGCGGTGCAGATCGCCCCGGCGGCCGGCCCGGAGCTGGCCCTGGGCAGCCCGGCGCCGGGCCCGCGCCGCCTGGCCGAGGGCCAGCTCGGACTGGTCAGCGAGCTGGCCGCGGCGCCCGACGGGTCCACCCTGGCGGCCGCGGCCCGGGACGGGCGGGTGCTGCTGGTGGACGTGGCCAGCGGCGCGGTCACCGAGCTGGCGTCGTCCGACGACGGGGCGGTGTCCGGGCTGGCCTACGCGCCCGACTCGGCCTGGCTGGCCTGGTCCCACCCGGGGCCGCAGCCGCTGAGCCGGATCAAGCTGGCCCGGCTGGCCGACGGCCAGGTGGTGGACGCGACCGAGGGCCGGTTCATCGATTCCGAGCCGGCCTTCACCCAGGACGGCAAGTACCTGGCGTTCATGTCCGCGCGGGTCTTCGACCCGGTGTATGACGCGCACTTCTTCGACCTGTCGTTCCCATACGGGTCCCGGCCGTACCTGGTGGTGCTGGCCGCGGACACGCCGTCGCCGTTCGCGCCGCTCACCGCGGGCCTGCCGCCGGGGGATGGGCCGGACAAGCCGGACGGCAAGGACGACGGCGAAGCGGGGGAGAAGACCGGTAAGGCTGAGGCGGAGAAGGCGGACGGGGACAAAGCGGACTCGGACACGTCGGACGGGCCGCCCCCGGTCGTGGTGGATGTGGCCGGGCTGGCCGGGCGGGTGCTCAGCATGCCGGTCGCGGAGTCGCGCTACTCCTCGCTGCGCGCGGTCGCGGGCGGGCTGGCCTGGCTCAAGGAGCCGGTCATCGGGGTGCTCGGCGAGGGCGCTTCGGTGCCGGACGGCAGCAAGCCCCGGCCGGTCCTGGAGCGCTACGATCTCGGCCGCCGCAAGTCCACCGAGCTGGTCTCCGGGCTGGACTGGTTCGAGGTCAGCGGGGACGGTGAGTGGCTGGTGGTGCGCGACGGCGGCGACCTGCGGGTGGTCCCGGCGCAGCGCAAGGCGGACCAGGACGGCGGCGACACGGTGCAGGTCGACCTGTCCCGGGCCCGGTTCCTGGCCGACCCGGCCGCGCTGTGGCGGCATGCCTACGGCGAAGCGCAGCGGTACATGCGGCACGACTTCTGGGTGCCGGACATGGCCGGGGTGGACTGGGACGGGGTGGCCGAGGAGTACCGGCCGGTGCTGCAGCGGGTCAGCAGCCCGGCCGAGTTCGCCGACCTGCTCTGGGAGGTGGTCGGCGAGCTTGGTTCCTCGCATGCCTACATCAGGCCGTCCAGCTCGCCGGGGGAGGACGGCGACGGTGCGCCCGGGCTGCTCGGCGCGGACCTGGCCCGGGACCCGGACGGCAGCTGGCGGATAGCCCGGGTGCTGCCCGGCGAGTCGTCCGACCCGCGGGCCCGGTCGCCGCTGGCCGCGCCGGGTACCGGGGTCCAGCCCGGCGACATCCTGCTCGCGGTGGACGGCCGGCCGGTCGATCCGCTGGCCGGCCCGGGGCCGCTGCTGATCGGCGCGGTAGCCAAGCCGGTCGAGCTGACCGTGGCCGGCCCGGACGGCGATGTCCGCCGGTTCGCGGCGACCCCGCTGGCCAGCGAGCGCCGGCTGCGCTACCAGGACTGGGTCGCGGGCAACCGGCGGCTGGTCCGCGAGCTGTCCGGCGGCCGGGCCGGCTACCTGCACATCCCGGACATGATGGGCGAAGGCTGGGCGCACTTCCACCGGGACCTGCGGGTGGAGATCGCCCGGGACACGCTGATCATGGACATCCGGATGAACCGCGGCGGCCACGTGTCCGAGCTGGTGGTAGAGAAGCTGGCCCGGCGCATCATGGGCTGGGACATGCCGCGCTGGATGCAGCCGGTCAGCTACCCCAAGGACACGCCGCGCGGCCCGGTGGTCGCGCTGGCCGACGAGAACGCCGGGTCGGACGGGGACATGGTGACGGCGGCTATCAAGATCCTCGGCCTCGGCCAGGTGGTGGGCGCCCGCACCTGGGGCGGGGTGATCGGCATCGGCGACCCGTTCCAGCTGGTCGACGGCAGCTCGATGACGGTGCCGCGCTACGCGATCTGGCTGAACGGGTTCGGCTGGGGCGTGGAGAACTACGGCGTGGACCCGGACGTCGAGGTGCTCATCTCGCCGGACGACTGGGCCGCGGGCCGGGACCCGCAGCTAGCGGCCGCGACCCGGCTGGCCATGGAGCAGCTGGAGGCCCGGCCGGCCGCGCAGCCGCCGGGCTACTCGGACCGGCCGTCGCGGGTCCGCCCGCCGCTGCCGCCCCGGCAGGCCTGACTCAGGCCGGGCTAGAGCGGGGCCTGGTAGCTGCCGATCCAGTGCACCTTGAGCCAGGTCAGCGCGGCGGTCCAGGCGCCGGTCACTTCGAGCACGCCGACGAGCACCAGCAGCCCGCCGCCGATCCGGGTGATCAGCTTGGCGTGCCGCCGGGCCCAGCCGAACGTGGTCATCCCGCGCTGGAACGCAAACGCCACGATCAGGAACGGGATGCCGAGCCCCAGCCCGTAGATGAAGGCCAGCACAGCGCCGCGCACCGCGGTGCCCGAGGTGAAGGACATGGTCAGCACCACGCTCAGGGTGGGGCCGATGCACGGCGTCCAGCTCAGCGCGAACAGCACGCCGAGCAGCGGCGCGCCGGCCAGCCCGGCCCGGGGCCGGAACGAGGGCCGGGCGATCCGCCCGGTGATCGGGAACCGGTCGAACACCCCGGCGAACAGCAGGCCGAGCACGATGGTCAGTGCGCCCAGCACCTGGGTCAGCCCGGCCGAGTGCCGCTGCAGCACCAGCCCGAGGCTGCCGAAGGCCAGCCCTTCGGTGGCGAACACCAGCGAGAAACCGAGCACGAACAACAGCGTGCCCAGCAGGGTGCGGCCGCCGGCCGGGCGGGCCGCGGCGCCACCGGTGGCCACGTCCGCGGCCGGCGCGGCCACGCTGACGCTGCCGCCCGCCGCGGCCCGCCCGGCCGCCGGGGCCGCGGTCACGGCGGCCGCCTGGCCAGCGGTCCCGGCCCGCTGCGCGTCGGTCCCGGACATGCCGGTCACGTAGGACAGGTAGCCGGGCACCAGGGGCAGGCAGCACGGCGACAGGAAGGTGATCGCGCCGGCCGCCGCCGCGATCGGCGCAGCCAGAATGAGCGGCCCGGTCTGGACCAGATGCGTCACACCACTCATCCGCGCGCCTCCTGTCGGGCACCAAACTACCGCCCGCAGCATCGCGGCGGCCGGCCGGCCGTGGACCCAGCCGGTACACCATTGCCCGCGGATGACCCTGGTTCTAAGGTTCGGGATGAGTCCTCGTGTGCGGTTACGTCCGGCCATGTGCGATTGCGTCCGGTCACGCTCGGTCCGTGCCGGGGACCAGGGGTTCAAGCCGCGCCGCAGCGGCCAGCAGAACGGAGATCACCATGCACCATGCGCCCCTGCGCAGACTCGCCCACTACCTGACCAGAGCCAACCGGACCGGGTTAAGCCGCCGGCTGGCCATCACCGCGCTGCCCGCCGTCCTGCTCGTGCCGCTGCTGACCAGTTCGGCGGCGCGGGTGCAGGCCGCGGCAGGCGACCCGTCCGGCGGCGCGGTGCCCACCGTGAACTGGGCCCTGTCCGGGACGGCCAGCGCCGACTCCACCGAATCGGGCGACCCGGCGTCCAACGCGATCGACGGAGACGCGGGCACCGACTGGTGCACCTCGGCCTGGACCGGCACGCTCACCGTCGACCTCGGCCAGGTCCGTGCGCTCAGCGACCTGGGTATCACGCTCGACTCGTCCAGCCCGTCGGCCAGCGCCACCATCAAGACCGCGGCCACGTCCGGTGACTGGCAGACCGTGCCGGCCGCCAGCAACGTCGCGCTGGATCCGGGCAACCCGATGTACATCCCGCTGCCCCCGGGCACCCAGGCCCGGTACGCGGAAATCACCGTGTACAGCGACACCGGCGCCGACGTGTGCGTGGGCGAGTTCCGGACGTACGGGCCGGATCCGGCCGCGGCCGGCCTGGACTTCGGCGCCGACCTGTCCTTCACCCCGCAGGAACTGGCCGCCGGGGCAAAGTTCACCTACCACGGCCAGCAGCAGTCCCCGGTGCAGATCATGCGCGAGAACGGGGCCAACTACGTCCGGATGCGGCTCTGGGTGGACCCGCCGCCTGGGTACAGCGACCTGGCCAGCGACCTGGCCCTGGCCCGCAGCGTGCACGCGGCCGGGATGAAGATCTACCTGGACATCATGTATTCCGACTTCTGGGCCGACCCGACCAAGCAGAACATCCCGGCCGCCTGGCAGGGCCAGGATCTGGCCCAGCTCACCGCGACCGTGCAGTCCTACACCCAGCAGGTGATCTCCTCGTTCGCCAAGCAGGGCACCCCGGTGGACATGGTCTCGATCGGCAACGAGATCCGGAACGGCATCCTGTGGCCGGTCGGCGAGGTGAACGACCCGTCCAACCCGGCGGACTACGACAACCTGGCCACGCTGCTCAAGGCGGGTGTGGCTGGCGCCCGGGCGGGCAACCCGCCGGGCCACCAGCTGCTGATCATGATGCATTACGACCAGGGCGGCAACAACAGCCTCAGCCAGGCCTTCTTCCAGAACCTGGTGGCCCAGGGCGTCCCGTTCGACGTGATCGGGCTGTCCTACTACCCGTTCTTCCACGGCCCGATCTCGGCCATGCGGCAGAACGTGGACGCGCTGGCCACCCAGTTCCACAAGAAGATCGTCATCGCGGAGACCCAGTACCCGTGGACGCTGGCCAACGGCAACAGCCCGATCGGGGACAGCACCGGCAACTTCGTCTGGGAAACCAGCCAGCTCTCGCCCGGCTACCCGGCCAGCCCAGGCGGCCAGCTGTCCTTCGTCACCGACGAGCTGTCCATCCTGGCCCAGGTGCCGGACGGGCTGGGCGCCGGGCTGTTCTACTGGGCGCCGGACTGGATCCCCGGCGTGCCGTGGGAACCCGGCACCGGCATCGGCACCCCGAACGCCAACCTCACCCTGTTCAACTCGGAGGGGGTGGCGCTGCCGTCGATCGGGCTGTTCCGCAATCCGGCCGCCGTCTGCCAGAGCTATGACCCGTGGGATGTGCCCTGCGTGATTGGCGGCTGAGCGGACTACCCGGCTAGTGGCGGGCACCGGCCCGCGCGTGGTCAGCCTCGCGCGGGCCGGGTGCCGGCCAGCAGGAACAGGTTCACCAGCTGGCAGAGCAGCGCCACCGCGGTGAGCAGGGCCATGCCCAGCGACGCACCGTTGGAACCGGCGTTCACGAACGCCGCCCCGCTGGCCGCGGCGCCGAGGATGGCGAGCAGGCTGAGCACCGACGTCACGATGAAAGCGGGCCGCCGGGCGGCCACCGCGCGGACCAGCGGCACGATCGAGCCGACCAGCAGCAGCAGGCCGAGCGCGGTGTGCACGGCCAGCCCGGCCGGCCCGTTCGACAGGGCCCGGCCGATCGCGGCGAACTCGCCGCCCCCTTGATCGCGGGCCGGGATGGTGGCGTACAGGTTCACCCACATGCCCAGCCCGTACTGGATGAGCAGGGCCACCGCGGTGCCCAGGCTGGCCCGCCGGATCACCTCCTCCGGGCTGAACCGGGTGCCCGCGGGTGGGCGGGACGTGACAGATACTCCGGACATTGCTGCCGTCACCTCCACTGGCCGGGAACCGCCGGCTGATATCTCGGCAGTCAATATAGTTTCTAGCAGAGATGATTTTGAGCAGCAAGTATTTTGCCCGGTGATAGTGTTGCCTGGTGGACGACGTTGCCGTGGACCCGTATGGCAGCCTGGCCTTCCTCCTGGTCCAGCTGGGCATGTACGGCGCACGCCAGTACGGCGAGCGGCTGCAGCCGCTGGGGCTGGAGCAGCGGCAGGCCGGGGTGCTGGTCCGGCTGGCCGCTAACGAGGGCCGCTCACAGCAGGCCATCGCCGAGTCGATGGGGGTCAACGCGACCCGGATGGTCTTCCTGGTGGACGAGCTGGAGAAGCTCGGCCTGGTCGAGCGCAGGCGCAACCCGGAGGACCGGCGCTCGCACGCGCTGTACCTGACCGACCAGGGCCGGGCCGCGCTGGACCGGGTCCGCGCGGTCACCGCCGAGCACGAGCAGCGGATGAGCGCCGGCCTGACCAGCGGCCAGCGTGCCGAGTTGATCGGCCTGCTCCGCCAGGTGGCCGCCGCCCAGGGCCTGCACCCCGGCAACCTGCCCGGCTTCCCCCCACACCAGCCCGCCAGCTGATCACCCGGGCCCGGCTCGGCCTGGTCCGGCCCTGTCCCAGCGCATCAGTGTTTCGGCCATGCGCACCAGTGCTGCACCAGTGCGCATGGCCGAAACATTCATGTGGTGCCCGGGGCGGGCCCCCGGGTGGCGCGGGGCGGGGCGGCGGGTGGCGCAGGAAAATGGGATGAACCCGGGCCGAGCTGGGTGTTAGCGTGCGGGCAGCCGACCGGGGAGACACGCTGGATGAGCCGCAGCCCGCTGCGGATGGACGTTTCCCCGCTGCGCGGCCGTGACCGCGGCAGCTTCCGGGTGCTGTACACCAGCCGCAGCGTCACCCTGTTCGGCACCCAGGCCACCGACGTGGCGCTGCTGGTGCAGGCCAAACAGCTGACCGGGTCGGCGTTCGCGGTCGGCCTGCTCGGCGTGGCCGAGCTGGTCCCGCTGGTGGTGTTCGGCCTGTACGGCGGCGTGCTGGCGGACCGGCTGGACCGGCGGCGGATGCTCCGCTGGTGCGAGGCTGGGCTCGGCCTGCTGGCCGCGGCGCTGGCCGGCAACGCGGTGGCGCCGCATCCCGCGGTGTGGCCGCTGTACGCGCTGGCCGCGGCGATGAGCATGCTGACCGCGCTGCAGCGGCCGTCGCTGGAGGCGGCCATCCCGCGCACGGTGCCCCGGGACCAGCTGGCCGCGGCCGCGGCGCTGCTGTCGATATCGGGCGACGCGGGCGCGATCATCGGGGCCACGGTGGGCGGCGCGATCGCGGCCGGGCCCGGCGCGGGCTGGGTCTACGGCTTCGACACGATCAGCTTCGCGGCCTCGTTCCTGCTGCTGCTCCGGCTCGGGCCGCTGCCGCCGCCGGCCGCCGGGGAGCACGCGGCCGGCCCGGGGCCACGCGCCATCCTGGCCGGCCTGCGGTACGCCTGGGGACGGCGCGACCTGCTCGGCTCCTACCTGGCCGACCTGGCCGCGATGACGTTCGCCTACCCGAACGCGCTGATCCCGTTCATCGCGGCCGGGCTGCACGCATCCTGGGCGACCGGGCTGCTGTTCGCCGCCCCGTCGGCCGGGGCGCTGGCCGTCTCGGCCACCGGTGGCTGGGTGGGCCGGGTGCACCGGTACGGCCGGGCCATCGCGCTGGCCGCGGCGGGCTGGGGGCTGGCCATCACCGGGTTCGGCCTGGCCCCGGACCTGGCCGTGGCGCTGGGCTGCCTGTTCGCCGCGGGCGCGGCCGACATGGTCAGCGGCATCTTCCGGGACACGCTGTGGAACCAGACCATCCCGGACCTGCTGCGCGGCCGGCTGGCCGGGGTGGAGATGCTCAGCTACAGCGTGGGCCCCTCGGCCGGGCAGCTGCGGGCCGGCGGGGTGGCCAGCGTGACCACGCCACGCTTCGCGGCCTGGTCCGGTGGCCTGGTCTGCATGGCCGCCGTCGGCGCGGTATGCCTGGCCCTGCCCAGCTTCTGGCGATTCAGCGGGCGCAGCGCAGAAGTCAGCCCAGTGACTGAACCGCTGACTGGATAGCCCCGTGGAAGGTGGGATACGCGTAGATCATCTGGCCCAGCCGGCGCACCGGGATCCGGGCATGCACGGCCAGCGTGAGCATGCTCAGCACCTCGCCGCCGACCGGCCCGGCCGACGTGGCGCCCACCAGGATGCCGCGGTCGGCGTCCTCCACCAGCTTGATGAACCCGTCGTTGCCCGCCTGGTGGATCCAGCCGCGGGCCGACTCCGGCACCTTGGCGAAGCCGGTGCGCACGGCCAGGCCCTGCTCGCGGGCCTGCGCCTCGGTCAGCCCGACCGAGCCGATTTCCGGGTCGGTGAACGTGACCCGGGGCACCGCGTGGTACTCGGCCGGCCAACCCGGCTCGCCGAGGATGTCCGCCACCGCGATGCCAGCCTGGTACATGGACATGTGGGTGAACTTTCCGTGCCCGGTGACGTCGCCGATGGCCCACACCCCGGGCGCCACCCGCATGTGCTCGTCCACCGGGATGGCGTGCCCGGCCTCGTCCACCCCGAGCACGCCGACGCCGAGCCCGGCCAGGTCGGTGCGCCGCCCGGCAGCCACCAGCAGCGCGCCGGCGGTGACCTGCCCCCCGGCGCCGGACAGGGTGACGGTGAAACCAGACCCGTCGTGCCGCACCGCGGCCGCGGTGACCCCGGTGCGCACGTCGATGCCGTCCCGTTCGAACACCTGACGGAGCAGC
This sequence comes from uncultured Actinomycetes bacterium, assembly GCA_963814645.1. Classification (GTDB taxonomy): domain Bacteria; phylum Actinomycetota; class Actinomycetes; order Streptosporangiales; family Streptosporangiaceae; genus RYN-230. The sequence continues at coordinate 1,638,643 of CAWFDX010000004.1, forward strand.
TCACCGGACTCCGGTTCCTCGGCCGGGACCAGGTGCGGGCTGCCTTCCAGCACGGTCACCCGGGCGCCGAACCGGCAGAATACCTGGCTCAGCTCGACCCCGACCGGGCTGCCGCCCAGCACCACCAGCGACCCGGGCACCTCGGTGGTCTCGATGGCCTCCCGGTTGGTCCAGAACGGCGTGCCGGCCAGGCCGTCGATGGCCGGCACGGACGGCTCGGTGCCGGGGTTGAGCAGGATGCCGCGGCTGGCCCGGAGCATCTGGCCACCCACGGTGACCTGATCCGGCGCGGTGAGCCGCCCGTGGCCGCGGAAGAACAGGCCGCCCTTGCCGGTGAACCGGTCCACGGCCACCGTGTCGTCCCAGTCGTCGGTGGCTTCCAGCCGGATCCGGCGAGCCACCGGCGCCCAGTCCGGCTGCACCACCGCGGCCCCGGCCAGGCCCGGGATGCGGCGCCCCTCGGCCAGCAGGTTGGCCGCCCGGATCATCATCTTGGATGGGACGCAGCCCCAGTACGGGCACTCCCCGCCGACCAGCCGGTCATCCACACCCGCCACGGACAGGCCCGCGGCGGCCAGCCGCTCCGCGGCGTCCTCGCCACCCGGGCCCATGCCAACGACGACGACATCCACCGCGAGCTCGGGCAAACCGGCCTCCCCCTAGGGTGCATGGGCTGGGGAACCCAGGGTATGGCAGGCTGGAAAATCCGAGCGGAATTGCAGCGGCAGGGAGTTCGTTTCCAACAACGTGGCCGGTCAGAACCCGACCCGGACGGGGCACATAAATGACCTCTGAGCGCGGCAATGATGCTCGCTTGGCTGGCCCGCCGCTGACTGAGCGGCAGGCCGAAGAGCAAGTCCATGGAATCTGCTTCAAGACCGGCCCGCCCAGGCAGGTCGGCGTCGAGCTGGAGTGGCTGGTTTGTGATGGCCGCGACCCGGCTCGTCCCGTCGACCAGCAGCGGGTGGCGCGGGCCCTCGCCCGCCTGGACCAGCCCGGAGCGCTCCCTGGCCGGGGACGGCTCACCACCGAACCCGGCGGCCAGGTCGAGCTGAGCTCCGCGCCCGCGTCCGGCCTGGGCGGCTGCGTGGCCGCCGCGCGCTGCGACCTCGCCGCGGTGCGGCAGGCGATCGCGCCGGCCGGGCTCAGCCTCGCGGGGCATGGCCTCGACCCGCTCCGGCCGCCACGGCGTGTGCTGGATCAGCCGCGCTACGCGGCCATGGAGGAATTCTTCGACCGTAGCGGCCCGTGGGGCCGCGTAATGATGTGCAGCACCGCGTCGGTGCAGGTGTGCGTGGACGCGGGGGAGGACCGGACCGGGCCCGCGGGTTTCCGCTGGCGCTGGCACCTGCTGCACGCGCTCGGCCCCGTTCTGGTGGCCGTGTTCGCCAACTCCCCGTTCCGCAGCGGGCGCCCGTCCGGCTGGAAGTTGACCCGGCAGGCGGTCTGGTTCCGGCTCGACCCGGGGCGCACGCGGGCCCCGGCCAACGCCGCGCCCACCCGGCTCAGCAACGGCAACGGCAACGGGAACGCCTGGCCGGAAGACGGCGACCCGCGGGCCGCCTGGGCCCGGTACGTGCTGGACGCCTCGGTCATGTGCCTGCGCGAGCCCGGGTCCACCCGGTGGGTCGCGCCGTCCGGGCTGACGTTCCGTGACTGGATCCGCGGCGCGGCCAGCCCCGGGCCGACCGCCGACGACCTCACCTATCACATGACCACCCTGTTCCCGCCGGTCCGGCCGCAGGGTCACCTGGAGCTGCGGGTGATCGACGCGCAGCCGGGCGACGGCTGGATCGTGCCCACCGCGGTGGTGTCCGCGCTGCTCGACGACCCGGCCGCGGCGCAGGCCGCGATGGCCGCGACGGCGCCGCTGCACGGCACCCCGGACGAGCTGTGGCTGCGCGCCGCCCGGTTCGGCCTGGACGACCCGCAACTGGCCGCGGCCGCGCGGAAGTGCTTCGCCGCGGCCGACGAGGCGCTGGGCCGGCTCGGCGCGCCGGCCGCGGTGCGGGACGCGGTGGCCGCGTTCAGCAACCACTATGTGCTGCACGGCCGGTGCCCGGCCGACGACCTGCTCGACGAGGCGCACGGGGCGGAAAGCCCGGCGCACATCATCCGCTACCTGCACGACATCCGGCTGCCCGATACCAACCTGGAGGAGCACAGATGACAGCCACGCCGACACCGGACGCGATCGGCCCGGCGGCGGACAGCGGAGACGGCCAGCTCCGCGAGCTGATCGCAGGCAACCTGCTGACCGCGCGGGAACGCACCCAGCTGCTGACCGACGCGGTGGACGAGCCCGACCTGGTGCGGCAGCACTCCCCGCTGATGTCCCCGCTGGTCTGGGACCTGGCGCACATCGCCAACCAGGAGGAGCTGTGGCTGCTCCGCGCGGTCGGCGGGCGGGAGCCGATGCACCCGGAGATCGACACGCTGTACGACGCGTTCGAGCACCCGCGGGTGGAGCGGCCCACGCTGCCGCTGCTGCCGCCGGCCGAGGCCCGGGCGTACGCGCACGAGGTACGCGGCCGGGTGCTCGACGTGCTCGGGTCGGCCGCGTTCAGCGGGTCCCGGCTGGTCAGCCAGGGCTTCGCGTTCGGCATGGTGGCCCAGCACGAGCAGCAGCACGACGAGACCATGCTGGCCACCCACCAGCTCAGGAAGGGCGCGCCGGTGCTGACCGCGGCGCCGCCCGGCCCGCCGCCCGCGGACGCGCTGCACCTGCCGGCCGAGGTGGAGGTGCCCGCTGGCCCGTTCACCATGGGCACCTCGGCGGAGCCGTGGGCACTGGACAACGAGCGGCCCGCGCACACGGTCAGCCTGCCGGCCTTCTACATCGACAGCACACCGGTGAGCAACAGTGCCTACCAGGCGTTCATCGCCGACGGCGGGTACGCGGACCAGCGCTGGTGGACGGCTGAGGGCTGGGCGCACCGGCAGCGGGCGGGCCTGGAGGCGCCGCTGTTCTGGCGCCGTGAGGGGTCCGGCTGGGTGCGCCGCCGGTTCGGCGTCACCGAGCCGGTGCCGCCCGCCGAGCCGGTCATGCACGTGTGCTTCCACGAGGCGCAGGCCTACGCCCGGTGGGCGGGCCGGCGGCTGCCCACCGAGGCGGAGTGGGAGAAGGCGGCCCGGTTCGACCCGGCCACCGGCCGGTCCCGGCGGTTCCCGTGGGGCGACGGGGATCCCACCCCGGACGTGGCCAACCTGGGCCAGCGGCACCTGCAGCCGGCCGCGGTGGGCAGCTACCCGGCGGGCGCGGCGCCGTCCGGGGCCCGGCAGCTGATCGGCGACGTGTGGGAGTGGACCAGCAGCGACTTCCTGCCCTACCCGGGCTTCGCCGCCTGGCCGTACCGGGAGTACTCGGAGGTGTTCTTCGGCCCGGACTACAAGGTGCTGCGCGGCGGGTCGTTCGCGGTCGGCCCGGTGGCCTGCCGTGGCACGTTCCGCAACTGGGACTACCCGATCCGGCGGCAGATCTTCGCCGGCTTCCGCACCGCCCGCGACGGCGCGCCAGCAGGCGGGTGACCGGCCCGTATGTGCCGCCACCTGGCCTACCTGGGCCCGCCGGCCACGCTGGCCGCGGTGCTCAGCGACCCGCCGTACGGGCTGATCCGGCAGTCCTGGGCGCCGCGCCGGCAACGGCACGGCACGGTGAACGTGGACGGCTTCGGGGTCGGCTGGTACGCCGACGGTGACCCGGTGCCGGCCCGCTACCGGCGGGCCGGGCCGATCTGGGCGGACGCCTCGTTCGCCGACATCGCCCGGGTGACCCGGACCCGCGCGCTGCTGGCCGCGGTCCGCTCGGCGACCGACGGCACCGCCCCCGGGGAGGCCGCTGCCGCCCCGTTCGCCGCTGACCGCTGGCTGTTCAGCCACAACGGCACATTGAACGAATGGCCCCGGGCCACTGCCGCCCTGGCGGCGTCGCTGCCGCCGGTGGAACTGCTGAACCTCGAAGCACGCAGCGACTCGGCGCTGGCCTGGGCCCTGGTGCTGCACCGGCTGCGGGCCGGGGACGGCCTGGCCGAGGCGCTGGCCGGCACCATCGCGGAGCTGGATTCGCACGGCATCACCGGCCGGTTCAACTTCCTGCTCACCGACGGCCAGCAGATCGCCGCCACGGCGGCCGGGGACACGCTGTGCTACCGGGCCGGGGCCGGCCAGCTCACCGTCGGCTCGGAGCCCAGCGACGACGAGCCCGGCTGGATCACGGTGCCGGACCGGTCGGTGCTCAGCGGACGGCCCGGCGCGGTCGACGTGACCGCGCTGAAAACAGTCACCGAGGACAACGGAAGGATTCCTTACCCGTGACCGACACCAGCAGCGAACTGCAGATCGACCGGATGCTGCCGGATGGCTTCCTGGCCCAGGCGCTGCGCGCGGACGTCCGGGCCGGCCTCACCGCCAGCCCCAAGTTCCTGCCGCCCAAGTGGTTCTATGACGAGCGGGGCAGCGAGCTGTTCGAGAAGATCACCCTGCTGCCGGAGTACTACCCGACCCGGACCGAGCGGTCCATCCTGTACGAAGCCGCGCCGGGCATCGCCGCCGCCGCCACCGGCGCCGCCGTCCTGGTGGAACTGGGCTCCGGCTCGTCGGAGAAGACCGGGCTGCTGCTCGCCGCGCTGCGCGAGGCCGGCACGCTGCGCAGCTACGTGCCGGTGGACGTCAGCGAGACCGCGCTGATCGCGGCCGCGCACCGGGTGCAGGCCAGCTACCCGGGCCTGGGCGTCCGGGCCGTGGTCTCCGACTTCGAGGAGCACCTCGGCCTGCCCGACACAGCCGGGCCGCGGCTGGTCGCGTTCCTGGGCAGCACGATCGGCAACCTGGTGCCGGGCCAGCGGGCCGCGTTCCTGGCCCGGCTGCGGGCCGGGCTGCGCCCCGGTGACGCGCTGCTGCTCGGCACCGACCTGGTCAAGGACCCGGCCGTGCTGCTTGACGCCTACGACGACTCGGCCGGGGTGACGGCCGCGTTCGACAAGAACGTGCTGTCCGTGCTGAACACCGAACTCGGCGCGAACTTCGACCCGGAACTCTTCGATCACATGGCGGTGTGGGACCCGGAGCACGAGTGGATCGAGATGCGGCTGCGCTCGGCCGAGGACCAGACGGTGCAACTGCCCGGCGTCGGGCTGACCGTCCACTTCGCGATGGGGGAGCAGTGGCGGACCGAGGTGTCGGCCAAGTTCCGCCGGGCCGGCGTCGAGGCGGAACTGGCCGCCGCGGGCTTCCGCCTGGACTCCTGGTATACCGACCCGCTGAACCGCTTCGCGCTGTCGCTGGCCGGGCCGGCCTGAGATCAGCCGGGCAGGCCGCGGGGCACGGCGCGGGCCGTGACCCGGCCCAGCCGGAGCAGGCCGGTCAGCTCGCTGATCACCCGGTCCGCGTCGATCGCGCCGCAGCTGAACAGGTCGACCGCGACCAGATCCTCCTCCGGCCAGGTGTGGATGCTCAGGTGTGACTCGGCCAGGATGAGCACCAGGGTGATCGCGCCGTTGGGGAAGACCACGTGGCTGGTGCCCAGCACGTGACCCTGCCCGGCGGCCACCGCGCGGGTGGCCGCGCTGGTCAGCTGGGCCAGGTCGGTCATTGGCGTGGCCGGTGAGCTGGCCGCGTCGATGGCGTGCAGCACCTTGGCCGGCCGCGCCTGCTCCGTGCCCGCCATGGGCTGCGCGCTGAGTGCTCCGTTGCACGGCATGATGTGGGAGAATACCGTACCTGCCGCCGGCCCAGCCGGGGCAGTCGAGACCGGCCTGACCGGGCCCCGCCGCGGTGGGCAGCGAGCCAGAAGAACAGTGCCGCATGGATGTTGACGCAGTGGCCACCGAGGTTGCCTCGGCGGTCGGGCTGGCTGAGGGCCGGTCAGGGGTCAGGGACGTGATGCGCGCCATCGCGCGCAGCGAGCCGGTGGCTACCCGTGAGGTGAGCCGGCTGGCCGAGCTGCCCATCCCACTGGTCACCGCGGTGTGCAACGAACTGCGCAAGCGGGGCGTGGTGGACCGGGGCCGGCCGGTCCGGCTGACCGAGGCCGGCCGGGCCGCGCTGCACGCACCCGGGCCGGGCGGCGGGCACAGCGCGCTGTCCGGGCGCTGCCCGGCCTGCGACGGCCGCGGCGTGGTCATCCCGGACGCGGCCGCCGCGCTGGCCGCCGAGCTGGACCGGCGCTCGGCCGGCATCCCCGGGGCCAAGCTGGACCTGGACCAGACGCACTGCACCGTGGACACCAAGATCCGCCGGGTGCTGCGGATGCACGAGGCCGGGGCGGTGGACGGCAAGGCCATCATCCTGCTCGGCGACGACGACCTGACCTCGGTCGCGCTGGCCCTGTTCTGCGCGCTGCCCGGCAGCGCGGCGCAGCCCCGGCGGCTGGCCGTGCTGGACACCGACGCCGACCTGCTGGCGTTCATCGGCGGCCAGCTGGCCGGCGCGCCGTTCCCGGTGGACCTGTGCCGGCACGACCTGCGCGACCCGCTGCCGCCCGGGCTGGCCGGCCAGTTCGACGTGGTGTGCACCGACCCGCCGTACACGGTGGCCGGCGCCGAGCTGTTCCTGTCCCGCGCGGTGGCCGCGCTGAACGCCGACCCGGGCCAGCATGTGTTCTTCTCGTTCGGTGCCCGCCGCCCGGCGGAAACCCTGCTCACCCAGGAGCTGATCGTGCAGCTCGGGCTCACCGTCCGGGCGCTGCTGCCCGGCTTCAACGAGTACCTCGGGGCCGGCGTGCTGGGCAGCACCAGCAACCTGTTCCACCTGCGCACGACGGCCGGGGCGGCCCCGCTGATCAGCGGCCGGTACGACGGCCCGCTGTACACCGCCGACGGGCGGGTGATCACCCGCCGGTACCGGTGCGCGGGCTGCGCCGCGGTGCACCTGGTCGGGCCGGGCACCCAGTGGGCGCAGATCGGCGCGCTCAAGACGGCCGGGCTGCCCGGACTGCGCGGGTACCGTGTTCCGGCCGATGGCGCTGGAGCAGCGGTGACCGGATACCTGATCCGCCCGGCCACCGAGACCGACCTGGACGCGCTGGCCGATTTCGAGGTGGAGATCGCCCAGGTCTCGTTCGGCGACGAGGCGATCACCGACCCGGCACTGCACCGCAAGCGGGTGGCCGGGGCGCTGGGCAAGCCGGGCGAGGTGACCGTGGTCGCGGCGGCCGAGGGCGAGCCGGCCGTGCCGGTCGGCTGGGCCTGGCTGTCCGGCCGGACCAACTCGCTGACCGGCGCCCGGTACGGGAACTTCCGCTCACTGGCGGTAGCCGACATACCGCAGCGCGCGCAAGTCGCTGAAATCTTGATGACAGCCGTACTGAGTGCGGCGGCTGACGCCGGTTTCACTCAGCTCACCGGTAAGGTGCACGCCAGGAACCTCGGCATGCGCGCTCTGTACCGGAAATTCGGATTCGAGGCGACGCACATCACGATGGAGAAACGGGACCTGTGCCGGGAACAGTCATGAGCACGGCCGTTCTGGTCAAGTGCGTGGTCTGGGACCTGGATAACACCCTGCTGCGGGGCACCTACCTGGAGTCGCTGCCAGACCGGCCGCCCGCCGATCCCGCGATCAGCGGCCTGCTGTTCGAACTGGGCCGCCGCGGCATCGTGCACGCCATCGCGAGCCGCAACCCACCGGAGGCGGCCGAGTATGCGGCCCAGGCGACCGGGTGCGAGTTCGTCGCGGCCGAGTGCGGCTGGGGCCGCAAATCCGAGGCGCTGGCCCGGATCGCGGCTGGGCTGGACATCAGCGTGGACGCGCTGGCGTTCGTGGACGACGACCCGTACGAACGGGCCGAGGTCGGCGCGGCGCTGCCCGGGGTCCGGGTGCTGTCCCCGGAGGACGCCGCCGAGGCCGTGGGCTGGCCGGAGTTCAGCCCGGCCGTGGTGACCGAGGAAGCCCGCCGCCGGGCCGGGCTGTACCGGCAGCGGCACCGCCGGCAGCAGGCCGAGCAGGCCTTCACCGGATCGCACGAGGACTTCCTGCGCGCCTGCCAGACCGAGGTCACCATCGCCGCGGCCAGCCCGGCCGACGTGCCGCGGCTGCACGAACTGTCCGAGCGGACCAGCCAGTTCAACTCGGCCGGCCGGGCGCTGCCAGCCGAGTCGATCGCCGCCCTGCTCGGCGCCCCGGCGACGGACGTGATGACGGTGCGGCTGCGCGACCGGTTCGCCGATGACGGGCTGGTCGGCGCGTGCGTGATCGACTGGCGGCAGGATCGGGTCGCCGCCGTCCCGCTGCTGATGATGTCCTGCCGGGCCATCGGCCGCGGCGTGATCGACAGCCTGCTGACCTGGCTGGCCGGCCGCGCGGCGCGCCGTGGCGCGGCCGCGGTCCAGGTGCCCTGCCCGGTCAGCGAGCGCAGCGTGCCGCTCCGGCTCGCGCTGGCCAGGGCCGGCTTCCGCGCCATCGCGGACCAGGCGGCCGGGCCCGGCCGCACCGTGTCCGGCCGCACCGTGTCCGGCCGCACCGTGTCCGGCCGCACCGTGTCCGGCCGCACCGTGTCCGGCCACACCGTGTTCCGCTGCGACCTGGGCACGTCCCAGCCGGCCCTGCCGGACTGGGTGACCGTGCCAGGTGAGGCATGACCGGGCCGGGCCGGCCCGGGCCGGCCGTCATCGCCGATGAGCTGCGGCAGGTGCTGGCCACCGCCACCGGGCGCCCGGAACTGGCCGCCCTCACCCTGGACACGCCGCTGTTCGGCGATGGGGTGGGCCTGGACTCGCTGACCGGGACGCTGCTGCTGCGCCAGGTCCGGCGGCAGTTCGGGGTGGATGTGGCGGCCGAGGACCTCAACCTGGACGCGCTGGCCACGCTGGGCACCCTGGTGACATTCGTCGACGAGCGCGCGGGAGGTGACTCCTGATGCTCCCGGTCCCGCCAGCGGGCTGTGCTGACGTGTGGTGGCTGGATATCGGCACGGTCACCGTGGGCCGGCCGGAACTGGCCGAGCTCAGCCTGGAAGAGCACAAGCGGGCCGCGTCGTTCGCGTTCCGGTCCGACCGGCGGCGGTACACCGCGGCGCACGTGATGCTGCGCCGGGTGCTGTCCGGCTACGTTGACATCCCGCCGTCCAGCCTGATCTTCCGCCGTGAGCCGTGCCCCCGGTGCGGCAAACCGAACGGGCGGCCGGCCCTCCCGTTCGGCTATGGGCTGCACTTCTCGCTGGCGCACAGCGGTGACGCGGTGGTGATCGCGGTAGCTGGCCAGCAGGTCGGCGTGGACGTGGAGCAGCAGCCGACCGGCTGCGTGTGCGCGCTGTCCGCCGACATGAACGCGGCCGACGCGGAGTGGGGCCGCCCATTGGCGGAGGCGGCCCGGCACGACCTGGTCATCCGCTGGTGGGTGCGGGCCGAGGCGGTGCTCAAGTGCAGCGGCGAGGGCATCGGGCACGGCATCGGCGCGTTCCCGGTGCTGGGCAGCCCGGACGGGCCGGTCGGCCCGGCGGTGCCGGGCGGCCCGGACCGGCTGGTCGCGACGACCGCGGCGCACGGCTGCTCGCTGATCTCGCTGCCCGCGCCGGACGGCTACCAGGCCGCGCTGGCGCTGGCCGGCTCGGTCAGCGGCATCCGGCTGGCCGTCCGCGCGCCGTGGGCCGCGGCGGAGGCCCGGCGGCCGAGCCACGATTCTGTGCGCTAAATCACGTTCTGGTAACAGGTGCGTGGCAACTGTCTGTAGCGAGCGCGGGTAGCCTCGGGGCAGGCTACGGCGGCCAGCAGCGGCCAGCGGGAGGCACACCATGACGGCGGTATTCGCAGTAGACGCATGCCGTACCCCGGTAGGCAAGATCAAGGGCGCACTGGCCCAGGTACGGCCGGACCAGCTGACCGCCGAGGTGATCAAGGCGCTGCTGGCCCGCAACGGCTGGCTGGACCCGGGTCAGATCGACGACGTGTACTGGGGCGCGGCCAACCAGGCCGGCGAGGACAACCGGAACGTGGCCCGGATGGGTGTGCTGCTGGCCGGCCTGCCGGTGGAGGTGCCCGGCGCGACGGTGAACCGGCTGTGCGGCTCGGGCATGGAGGCCATCGCCAGCGCGGCCCGGGCCATCGCGGCGGGCGAGGCGGACATCATCCTGGCCGGCGGGGCCGAGTCGATGACCCGGGCGCCGTTCGTGCTGCCCCGGGCGGACGGCCCGTTCCCGCGGGAAGCGGGCGTGGCCGACACCCGGCTGGGCTGGCGGCTGGTCAGCCCGCTCATGCAGGAGCTGTACCCGCCGATCAGCCTGGGCGAGACGGCGGAGAACGTGGCCGAGCGGTACGGCGTCAGCCGGCAGCGCCAGGACGAGTTCGCGTTGCGCAGCCACCAGCGGGCGGCCACCGCCCAGCAGGGGGGGCGGTTCGACGCGGAGATCGTCCCGGTGGATACGCCGGGCGGCCCGGTCCGCCAGGACGAGGGCATCCGGGCCGACCTCACGCTGGCCGAGCTGGCCGGCAAGCGGCCCGCGTTCCGCAGCGGCGGCACGGTGACCGGCGGCAACTCCTCGCCGCTCAACGACGGCGCGGCCGGCCTGCTGCTGGTGTCCGAGCGGGCCCTGACGGCCGCCGGGGTCAGCCCGCTGGCCCGCTACGCGGGCACCGCCGCGGCGGGCGTACATCCGGATTACATGGGCATCGGCCCGGTGCCGGCGTTCGGCAAAGTAGTTCGCCGGGCTGGCTGGGAGGCCGGCCGCGTTGACCTCGTCGAGGTGAACGAGGCGTTCGCCGCCCAGGCCGTGGCGGTGTGCGATGAGCTGAAGCTGGACCCGGAGCGGGTCAACGTGAACGGCGGCGCGATCGCGATCGGTCACCCGCTGGGCTGTTCCGGGGCGCGGATCACCACCACCCTGCTGCACGAGATGAACCGGCGCGGCGCGGCCCGTGGCGCGGCCAGCATGTGCATCGGCGTCGGCCAGGGCATCGCCTCGCTGTGGCAGGCGGCCTGATGGCGGGGGAGCGCGGGCACCTGATGTCCGCCGCGGACGGCCGGCCGCCGGGGGCGAGCTGGGCCCGGCGGCTGCTGTGGCGGGTCTGGCCGGACCGCAACCCGCTGCGCCGCGCGGCGGACCGGGCCGAGCGGGCGCTGCTGGTCGTGCTGTTCGCGTTGTTCGCGGCCGGCATCCCGGCGGCCGCGCTGGCCGTCGGGCACTGGGCCGGGATAGGCGCCGCGCGGGCCGCCCGGGTGGCGGCCGCCACCCAGCGGCCGGTCAGCGCGCACCTGCTGCATTCCGCGCCGCCCGCGGTCGGGCCGGCCAACCCGTCGTCCTACCTGGTCTCCGAGCCAGCCTGGTGGGCCGATTCGGAGGGGGTGCGGCACATCGCCACGGTGCTGGTCGCCGCGGGCACCAAGACGGGCACGGTGCTGCACGAGTGGACCGACGGTGCGGGCGGGCTGACCGGCTCGCGGATCGACCCGGGCCAGCTGTCCAGCGGCGCGGTGCTGGCCGCGATCGGCACCGTCCTGCTGCTCATCGCGGTGCTGGTGGTGATCATGCTGGTGATCCGCCGCCAAATCGACCGGCGGCGGCTGGCCGACTGGGAAGACGGCTGGACGTCAGTCGGGCCGGAGTGGACCGGCCAGCACTGACCGCCCGCGGGCGGTAGCGCCAGGCCGGCCTCCGGACCGCGTTTTTACAGGGCCTGGTCGGCCAGCGTGAAGGCGACCGTCCCTTGGTCGTCTACCTGCGCGTCCAGCGACTTGTCGTCCAGCGCCACGGCGGCGCCGGGCTCGAGGAAGACGCGGGCCCCGGATGATTCGATGACCTGGTCACCGGCCACCGGGCTCTCGGCCAGCGTCACCTGGAACGCCGGGCCGCCCTCGTCCTGCGACATAATGCGCAGGCCGGTGTCCTCGGGCAGTTCAGGCTGCGACGTCAGGTTGCGGATGGCCGTCACAGCGCTATCGGTCAAGGTGAGCATTGGGCTGCTCCTGTCGGTATATCGGCATGTGCAGTTGGGGCGCCCCCTACCCGCTATGCGCCGGCTCACCCGTCGAAAATCACCCGGCGGCTCCGACACCAGGCTGAAGACGCTACCGAGATGCGGTCTGACCAGGGAGGATGGAGCGATGCGATACATGCTGCTGCAGAGCTACGGGCCGGTGGAATCGGGCTGCGCGCCGATGACCGAGTGGGCTCCGGCGGACATCAAGGCGCACATCGAGTTCCAGCAGGCGCTCAACCAGGAGCTGGCCGACCGGGGTGAGCTGGTCGACGCGCAGGGGCTGGCCGGGCCGGAGCAGGCCCAGTTCGTGGTGTCCGACGGGGTCACCGCCCCGGTGATCACCGACGGCCCGTACCCGGAGTCCAAGGAACTGCTGGCCGGCTACCGGCTGGTGGACGTCGAGTCGGCGGGCCGGGCCATCGAGATCGCCGCCCAGGCCTCGGCCGCGCCCGGCCCGGCCGGGGTGCCGATCCGGCAGCCCATCGAGGTCCGCCAGGTGCTGAGCGCGCCTGATCCTGAGCTCTGAGCCAAAGGGTCGCGCCGCCGACTGGACTGAGGAGAGCGGAGCGAGGAACGAGCGACGAGCGACGAGGGAAGGAGGCGGGTTAAAGCGACCCGGAGGCTCGAAGAAGCACTGCTCCGTGAGCTGGCGCCGCAGGTCCTCGGGGTGATCACGCGGCGGTATGGGGACTTCGCCAGCGCGGAGGACGCGGTCCAGGAGGCGCTGCTGGCGGCCGCGCTGAGCTGGCCCGCCGAGGGGACGCCGGACAACCCGGTGGGCTGGCTGATCCGGGTGGCCGCGCGCCGGATGACCGACCAGTACCGGGCCGACGACGCCCGGCGGCGCCGTGAGCTGCTGGCCGCGTCCTGGTCCCCACCCGCCTCCCCATCCCCCTTCACTGACCCGGGCCCGGTCCCCGGCCAGGACGACACGCTGATCCTGATGTACCTGTGCTGCCACCCGGCGCTGGCTCCCGGCTCGGCCATCCCGCTCACGCTGCGCGCGGTGGGCGGGCTGACCACCCGGGAGATCGCGGCCGCCTTCCTGCTGCCGGAGAAGACCATGGGCCAGCGGATCAGCCGGGCCAAGGCCACCCTCAAGGCGGACGGCGAGCCGTTCCGGATGCCCCCGCCGGACCAGCGGGCGGGCCGGCTGCGCTCCGTGCTGCACGTGCTGTACCTGCTGTTCAACGAGGGCTACACGACCAGCAGTGGCCCGGACCTGGCCCGCGCCGACCTGTCCGGCGAGGCCATCCGGCTGGCCCGGCTGCTGCGGGCCAGCCTGCCCGGCGACCCGGAGGTGACCGGGCTGCTGGCCCTGATGCTGCTCACCGAGGCCCGGCGGCCGGCCCGCACCGGGCCAGGCGGCGAGCTGATCCCGCTGGCCGAGCAGCAGCGCGGCCGCTGGGACCGGGCCATGATCACCGAGGGGCTGACCCTGATCACCGGGGCACTGCGGCACGGGTCCGGGCCTGCCGGCGAGTACCAGCTGCAGGCGGCCATCGCCGCCCTGCACGACCAGGCGGGCCGGCCCGGGGACACCGACTGGGCCGAGATCCTGGCCCTGTACCGGCTGCTGGAGCGGATGACCGGCAACCCGATGGTGACGGTCAACCGGGCCGCCGCGGCGGCCATGGCCGAGGGACCGGCGGCCGGGCTGGCCATCCTGGACAGCGTGGCGGGCCAGCTCGGCGACCATCACCGGTACCTCTCGGTGCGCGCCCACCTGCTGGAGCAGGCGGGCGACCGGGCCGGCGCCCGGGCCGGGTTCCAGGCCGCGGCGGCCCGGGCCGGCAACGTCCGCGAACAGCAGTACCTGATCACCAAGGCAGCCCAGGTCGCTGCGGATTCCCGCCCCGGGTAGGGTCGGCGGCGGGTGGGTACCGCGAGCCGCGAGCAAGGGGGCCGCTCCGTTGGACACAGGCAGCAGCACGCCGGACGCCGCGGCTCCGGCCGCGGCGGGCCAGCCAGCTGAGCCGGAGCCGGCCGAGAGCAGGCTGCCGGACCGGGTGTGGACCGTGCCCAACCTGCTCAGCATGGCCCGGCTGGCCGGTGTCCCGGTGTTCGTCTGGCTGGTGCTCGGCCCGAAGGCCGATGGCTGGGCGGTTGGCCTGCTGGCCGGGGCGGCGGCCAGCGACTGGCTGGACGGCAAGATCGCCCGGGCCTGGCACCAGGAGAGCCGCCTCGGCCAGGTGCTCGACCCGGCCGCGGACCGGCTGTACATCGGGGCCATGCTGATCACGCTGGCCATCCGGGCCATCATCCCGTGGTGGCTGGTCGGCGTGCTGGTGGCCCGCGAGCTGCTGCTCGGCGTGGCGCTGCTCTGGCTGCGCTCGCACGGCTGGGAGCCGCTCCAGGTCAGCTTCGTCGGCAAGGCGGCCACGCTGTGCCTGCTGTACGCGTTCCCGCTGCTGCTGCTGGGCACCTACGGCGGCACTGCCGCGGAGGTGGCCAAAGTGGCGGGCTGGGCGTTCGGGCTGTGGGGCACCGCGCTGTACTGGTGGGCGGCGGGCCTGTATCTCGCGCAGGCCCGGCAGCTCACCCGGGGCCGGCCAGGCGGTAACCAGACCGGTAGTGGCCGGCCGGTTACCGGCCGGTCATGATGGAGGCACCCGGCAGCGAGTGGAAGGAGACCCGGCACCGGTGAAGGCCGTCGTGATGGCGGGGGGAGAGGGCACCCGGCTGCGGCCAATGACGGCTAACCAGCCCAAGCCGCTGCTGCCCGTCTGCAACAAGCCGATCATGGAACACGTGCTCCGGCTGCTCAAGCGGCACGGCTTCGACGAGACCGTGGTCACCGTGCAGTTCCTGGCCTCGCTGGTGCGCAACTACTTCGGGGACGGCGAGGACGTGGGCATGAGCCTGCAGTACGCCACCGAGGAGGCGCCGCTCGGCACCGCGGGCAGCGTGAAGAACGCCGAGGACGCGCTGCGCGACGAGCCGTTCCTGGTCATCTCCGGCGACGCACTGACCGACATCGACCTGACCGCCATGGTCCGGGCGCACAAGGAGAGCGGGGCGCTGGTCACCGTCGGGCTGACCCGGGTGCCCAACCCGCTGGAGTTCGGCATCATCATCGTCGGCGAGGACGGCCGGATCCAGCGCTTCCTGGAGAAGCCGACCTGGGGGCAGGTGTTCTCGGACACGGTGAACACCGGGATCTACGTGATGGAGCCCGAGGTGCTGGCCGAGGTCCCGCCGGGGGAGTCGGTGGACTGGTCCGCTGACGTGTTCCCGGCCCTGCTGAAACGGGGCGCGCCGCTGTTCGGCTACATCGCCGACGGCTACTGGGAAGACGTGGGCACCCACGAGAGCTACCTGAAGGTCCAGGCCGACGTGCTGTCCGGCCGGGTGAACACGCATATCGACGGGTTCGAGGTGTCGCCCGGGGTATGGGTGGCCGAGGGCGCCGAGGTGGACCCGGAGGCGGTGCTGTCCGGGCCGGTCTGCGTCGGCGACTACGCCAAGGTGGAGGCGGGTGCCGAACTGCGCGAGTACACCGTGCTGGGCAGCAACGTGGTGGTCAAGGAAGGCGCGTTCCTGCACCGGGCGGTGGTGCACAACAACGTCTACGTCGGGCAGGGGGTCACCCTGCGCGGCTGCGTCATCGGCAAGAACACCGACGTGATGCCGTCCGCCCGGATCGAGGAAGGCGCGGTGGTCGGCGACGAGTGCGTGATCGAGCCGGAGGCCTACCTGAGCGCCGGGGTCAAGGTCTACCCGTTCAAGACCATCGAGGCGGGCGCGGTCGTCAACACCAGCGTTATCTGGGAATCCCGCGGCCAGCGCACCCTGTTCGGCCCGCGCGGCGTGTCCGGTCTGGTCAACGTCGAAATCACGCCCGAGCTGTGCGTCCGGCTGTCCAGCGCCTACGCGACCACGCTGCGGAAGGGGTCGGTGGTCACCACCTCCCGCGACGTGTCCCGCGCGGCGCGGGCGTTCAAGCGGGCGGTGCAATGCGCCTTGAACGCCAGTGCCATCAGCGTCGTCGACCTGGAGGCGCAGCCGCTGCCGGTGGCCAGGTTCCAGACCGCACGCAGCTCGTGTGCGGGCGGCATCGCGCTGCGCACCACCCCCGGCGACCCGCAGTCGATCGACATCGTGTTCCTGGACGACCGGGGCGCCGAGCTGTCCCAGACCGCCGCGCGCAAGCTGGAACGGGTGTTCTCCCGGCAGGAGTACCGGCGGGCCTTCCCCGGCGAGATCGCCGAGCTCACCTACCCGTCCCGGATCGTCGAGACGTACGCCCAGGAACTGGTGCGCAGCGTGGACATGACCGGGGTGCGCGAGGCCGGGCTCAAGGTCGTGGTGGACTGCGCGGGCGGCACCGTCTCGCTGGTGCTGCCCAGCCTGCTCGGCCGCCTCGGGGTTGAGGCGCTGGTGGTGAACAACCGGCTGGACGAGGCCACCCCCACCCAGGGACTGGCCCAGGTCCGGGCGGGCATGCAGCGGCTGTCCGAGCTGGTCGCCTCGTCCCGGGCCGCGTTCGGGGTGCGCTTCGACCAGGTCGGCGAGCGGATCATGCTGGTCGACGACAAGGGCGCGATGATCAGCGACGACCGGGCGCTGCTGGTGGTGCTGGATCTGATCGCGGCGGAACGCCGGTCTGGGCGGGTGGCGCTGCCGGTGACCACCACCCGGGTGGCCGAGCAGGTGTGCCGGTTCCACGGCGTGCACGTGGACTGGACGCCTACCTCGCTGCACGGGCTGACCGAGGCCACCGCGGCGGACGATGTAATTTTCGGTGGCGACGGGCGCGGCGGGTACGTGGTGCCCGAGTTCAGCCGGACGCTGGACGGCATCGCGGCGTTCGCCCGGCTGCTCGGCCTGGTCGCCCGGACCCGGCTGACGCTGAGCCAGATCGACGCCCGGATCCCGGCCGCGCACCTGCTCAAGCGGTCGATGCCGACGCCGTGGGCGGCCAAGGGCAGCGTGATGCGCACCGTGGTCGAGGCGGCCGGGGACCGGACCGTGGACACCACCGACGGGGTGCGCATCGTGCAGCCGGACGGCGGCTGGGTGCTGGTGCTGCCGGACCCGTCGGACGCGGTGACCCACTTGTGGGCCGAGGGGCCGGACGCGGACACCGCCCAGGCGCTGCTCGACGAGTGGGCGGCCGTGGCCGAGCAGTCGGGCAGCTGACCGTCCAGGTCGCAGAACCCGGTAGGCTGGCGAGCTCGGTGTCCAGCGGGGCAGCCATCCCCCGTGAGACAATCCTCTCCGGAGGGTGCACGCGTCGGAGGTGCGGCCAGGATGTGGCGGCGGCACGATAACGCCCCGGGCGGATCCCGGGGCGGCGATTCGTCCCCTGGCCAGGGGCGACGCCGTGGCTGGCGGGCCCGGTTCACCCCGGCCGGGCGACGCGCGTGGCGCATGGACCGGCCGGGTGCGGCCCAGGTAGCGTGGACCGCATCAGCCGAGCAAGTACACGGGGACAGGGCTGCGTCCGACGTGGTGCCCGCCCAGAGCCCATGGCCAGCAGAGGAGAGGCTGGGCCACGACATGCCGAGCATCTACTGCACCCGGTGCGGTCAGGCTAATCCTGACGACGCGCGCTTCTGCCTGCACTGCGGGACGATGCTCGCGCGCCCGGGTGCTGACCGCCCGGGCGAGACGACGTCCATCATCTCTCTCGGTGGGGACGCCGCGGCCGAGCCTGAGTTCGGCGACGAGCCGTTCTCCGATCCATCGCTGGAATCCCTGCCGCCCGGCGTGGCCCTGCTGGTGGTCAAGCGCGGCCCCAACGCGGGCAGCCGGTTCCTGCTGGACAGCGACATCACCACGGCCGGCCGGCACCGGGACAGCCACATCTTCCTCGATGACGTGACGGTGTCCCGGCGGCACGCCGAGTTCTACCGGCGCGGGGACCGGTTCACCGTCCGCGACGTCGGCAGCCTGAACGGCACCTACGTCAACCAGGAGCGGATCGAAGAGGCGCCCCTGATCGGCGGGGACGAGGTGCAGATCGGCAAGTTCCGGCTGGTGTTCCTGACCGGCCGGCGGCCCCAGGTGGAACGTGGGGGCGGAGGCGCGCAGGTCGGGGCATGAGCGCGCAGCCCGCCCGGGCCGGCTTCGGCATCGGTGAGGTGCTTGCCCAGCTGCAGGGCGAGTTCCCCGATGTCAGCGTGTCGAAGATCCGTTTCCTGGAGTCCGAGGGGCTGATCCAGCCTGCCCGGTCGCCGTCCGGCTACCGCCGGTTCGGGTCCGCCGACGTGGCCCGGCTGCGGTACATCCTGACCGCCCAGCGCGACGAGTACCTGCCGCTGCGGGTGATCAAGGACCGGCTGGCGGCCGCGGACGGGGACGCCGAGGCGGACCTGGAGGGCCCCGGGCGGCGCGGCGGCCGGCGGCCGCTGAGCCGCCGGGAACTGCTCGACGCGGCCGGGATCGACGACAGTTACCTGGCCGAACTGGAGGATTTCGGCCTGGTCCGCGCGTCCGGCCGGCAGTACGGGCCGGACGCGCTGGCCGCGGCGCGGATCATCGTCGCGCTGGGCCGGTACGGCGTGCAGGCCCGGCACCTGCGCGCGGTGCGGGCCGCGGTGGAGCGGGAAACGGCGCTGATCGAGCAGGTGGTGGCGCCCACCCTGCGGCAGCGCAGCCCTGGCTCACGGGACCGGGCCGGGCAGACGGCCGGGGACGTCGCGGCGCTGTCGCTGCAACTGCATGCGTCGCTGATGGTTAGCGCGCTGGCCGAGGCCGGGCTGGAGGTGGCCGGGCCGGACGTGGCCGGGCCGCCCGGCGGCCAGCTGGCCGGGGACCCAGCCGGCTCGCGGCCCGGGCCAGACCGGGCCGCCGGCGGATACGCCGGGAACGGATTTGCCGGCCCAGCCGCCGCCGGGTCCGGTGCCTGATGGGGTGTACGTTGGCTAGGGAGTGCCCAGCAGGTCCATGCCTGAGGCAGCGCGTCAGGCGCATGTGAGGACGGAGCCGCCGTGAGGAAGATGGAGGTCGTCGGCGTCCGGGTCGAGATGCCTACGAACCAGCCCATCGTCCTGCTGAAGGAGACGCAGGGTGACAGGTATCTGCCGATCTGGATCGGGCCGGTTGAGGCTACCGCGATCGCGTTCGCGCAGCAGGGCATGGTGCCGGCCCGCCCGCTGACCCATGACCTCTTCCGCGATGTGCTGGAAGCGCTGGAGGTGCAACTGCAGACGGTGAACATCACCGCGCTGCGGGACGGCATCTTCTTCGCCGACCTGATCTTCTCGAACGGCAAGGAAGTCAGCGCCCGGCCGTCCGATTCGATCGCGCTCGCGCTGCGCACCGGCGCCACCATCTTCGCCAGCGACGAGGTGCTCGACGAGGCCGGTGTGGCCATCCCTGACGAGCAGGAAGACGAGGTCGAGAAGTTCCGCGAGTTCCTGGACACGATCACCCCCGAGGACTTCGGCCGGGCCACCTGACCGGGGCCCGCGGACACCGCCCGCGACGCGCCGTGGCCGATCGTTGACTCGCCCGGCGCTGGCGGCCTACCGTGCCAGACAGGTACCCAGGGTGGTCAGCTCCGGGTGGAGGCAAGCGTGGCGGTTACCGACGGCAGCAACCAGACGCCAGGCGCGGATGACGCGGCTGGTGCTGCGGAGCGTGGCGCGGCCATCCAGCAGGCCGGCGAGCAGGGGCTGCTGTTCGGCGAGGATCTCGCCACCCGGCCAGAGGGCATCGGCTACCGCGGGCCGACGGCGTGCGCCGCGGCCGGCATCACCTACCGCCAGCTCGACTACTGGGCCCGGACCGGCCTGGTCGAGCCCAGCGTGCGGGCCGCGCAGGGCTCCGGCTCGGCCCGGCTGTACAGCTTCCGGGACATCCTGGTGCTCAAGGTGGTCAAGCGGCTGCTGGACACCGGGATCTCGCTGCAGCAGATCCGGGCCGCGGTCACCCACCTGCGCAGCCGGGGCGCCAGTGACCTGGCCCAGGTCACGCTCATGAGCGACGGGGTCAGCGTGTACGAGTGCACGTCCCCCGGCCAGGTGGTGGACCTGCTGCAGGGCGGGCAGGGCGTGTTCGGCATCGCGCTCGGCCGGATCTGGCAGGAAGTGGACGGGACGCTGGCCGAACTGCCCGCGGAGCAGGCCGAAGCCGGCGTGGAGGGCACCGCCACCACCTCAGGACACGCCGATGAGCTGGCCCGCCGCCGGGCCCGCAAGATTGGCTGACCCGCAGGGGTAAGCTCGTCGGTAGCTGATCACACCGTCCGGGAGAGTCCCCGCGCAGCCAGCAGCGGGGCGCCGAAGGGGCAACCTCCCCGGAACCTCTCAGGCAACCAGGACCGGACGGGGCAGGCAGCTCTGGAGTCCGCGCGTCATCTGCTGACGACAGAGGGGGAGGACCAGGCAGGCACGGCAGTGCCCGCGGCTCCCCTCTGGAGGCTCCGATGGATTTCTCCGCACGACACAGTTTTTCCGCACGACACATTGGCCCCTCGCCCGACGAGCAGCAGCGCATGCTCGCGGTGACCGGCCATGCCTCGCTGGACGAGCTGACCGCGGCCGCGCTGCCGCCCGGGCTGGCCGACCCTGACCCGCTGGACCTGCCGCCCGCGGCGTCAGAGGCCGAGGCCCTGGCCGAGCTGCGCCGGCTGGCCGGGCGGAACACCGTCGCCCAGTCCATGATCGGCCTGGGCTACTACGGCACGGTCACCCCGGCGGTGATCCGCCGCAACGTGCTGGAGAACCCGGCCTGGTACACCGCGTACACGCCGTACCAGCCGGAGATATCCCAGGGCCGCCTGGAGGCGCTGCTCACCTTCCAGACCATGGTCGAGGACCTGACCGCGCTGCCGGTGGCCGGGGCCTCGCTGCTGGACGAGGCGACCGCGGCGGCCGAGGCGATGACGCTGGCCCGGCGGTCCGCCGGGCAGGGCCGGATCTTCCTGGCCGACGCGGACTGCCTGCCGCAGACGCTGGCCGTGCTGGCCACCCGGGCCGAGCCGCTCGGCATCGAGCTGGTCACCGGCCCGGTCACCGCGGAGCTGATCGCGGCGCAGCCCGCAGGCGAGCTGTTCGGCGTGCTGCTGCCCTACCCAGGGGCCAGCGGCCAGGTCCGCGACCTGGCCCCGGTCATCGCGGCCGCGCACGAGCATGGCGCGCTGGCCGCGGTGGCGGCCGACCTGCTCGCGCTGACGCTGCTCGTCCCGCCGGGCGAGCAGGGCGCGGACATCGCGGTGGGCAGCACCCAGCGGTTCGGCGTGCCGATGGGCTACGGCGGCCCGCACGCGGCCTACATAGCGGTCCGCGACGGGCTGCGCCGGCAGCTGCCCGGGCGGCTGGTCGGGGTGTCCCTGGACGCCGACGGCAAGCCCGCCTACCGGCTCGCGCTGCAGGCCCGCGAGCAGCACATCCGCCGCGAGAAGGCGACCAGCAACATCTGCACCGCCCAGGTGCTGCTGGCCGTGATGGCCGCCATGTACGCGGTCTACCACGGCCCGGACGGGCTGGCCGGCATCGCCCGGGACGTGCACCAGAAGGCGGCCCGGCTGGCCGCCACGCTGCGCGTGCACGGGGTGGCCGCCGCGTCGGCCGGGTTCTTCGACACCGTCCAGGTCAGCCTGCCCGGCACGGCCGGGGCGGCGGCCGGGCGGGCCCGCCAGGCCGGGTACAACCTGCAGCTGGCCAGCCCGGACACGGTGCGGATCGCGGTGGATGAAACCACCACCGACCAGCAGGTGGCCGAGGTGGCCGCGGCCGTGGCCGGCCTGGCCGGGCCGCCGCCGCTGGCCGAGCCGGCCCCGGTGCTGCCCGAAGCCCTGCGGCGCAGCTCCGGCTACCTGGATCACCCGGTGTTCCACGAGCACCGCAGCGAGACCGCGATGCTGCGCTACCTGCGCCGCCTGGCCGACTTCGACATCGCGCTGGACCGCTCGATGATCCCGCTCGGGTCGTGCACGATGAAGCTCAACGCGGCGGCCGAGATGGAGGCGGTGAGCTGGCCGGAGTTCGCCGGGCTGCACCCGTTCGCGCCGGCCGGGCAGGCCGCCGGGTACACCGAGCTGATCGGTGACCTGGAACGCTGGCTGGCTGAGCTGACCGGGTACGACGCGGTGTCCGTGCAGCCCAACGCGGGCTCGCAGGGCGAACTGGCCGGGCTGCTGGCCATCCGGGCCTACCACAGCGCGCGCGGCGATGCGGGGCGGGACATCTGCCTGATCCCGGAGTCAGCGCACGGCACCAACGCGGCCAGCGCCGTGCTGGCCGGGCTGCGCGTCGTGGTGGTCAAGTGCGCGGACGACGGCGCCATCGACGAGGCCGACCTGGCCGCCAAGCTGGCCGCCCGCGGCCCCCAGGTGGCCGCGATCATGCTGACCTACCCGTCCACCAACGGCGTGTTCGAGGAGGGCGTGCAGGCGGTGTGCGCGGCGGTGCACGACGCGGGCGGCCAGGTCTACGTGGACGGGGCCAACCTGAACGCGCTGGTCGGCCTGGCCCGGCCGGGCCGGTTCGGCGCGGACGTGTCGCACCTCAACCTGCACAAGACGTTCTGCATCCCGCACGGCGGGGGCGGTCCCGGGGTCGGCCCGGTGGCGGTGCGGTCGCATCTCGCCCCGTATCTGCCGGGGCGCGAGTCGGGCCCGGTGGCCGCGGCCCCGTACGGGTCGGCGGGCATCCTGCCCATCTCCTGGGCTTACATCCGGATGATGGGCGCACCGGGGCTGCGCCAGGCCACCCAGGTAGCCATCCTGGCCGCCAACTACGTGGCCGCCCGGCTGGCCCCGCACTACCCGGTGCTGTACACCGGCCGGGGCGGCCTGGTGGCGCACGAGTGCATCGTGGACATCCGGCCGCTCACCCGGCAGGCCGGGGTGACCGTCGAGGACGTGGCCAAGCGGCTCATCGATTATGGATTTCATGCCCCGACGATGTCTTTTCCGGTGGCCGGCACGCTGATGATCGAGCCCACCGAGAGCGAGGATCTGGCCACCCTGGACCGGTTCTGCGACGCCATGATCGCGATCCGGCGGGAGATCGACCGGATCGGTTCCGGCGAGTACGACAGCCAGGACAACCCGCTGCGGAACGCCCCGCACACCGCGTCCATGCTGCTCGCGGCGGACTGGAAGCACCCGTACGAGCGGGCAGAGGCGGCCTACCCGCTGGCCGGGGACCGGCGGGCCAAGTACTGGCCCCCGGTGCGCCGCATCGACCAGGCCTATGGCGACCGCAACCTGATCTGCGCCTGCCCGCCAGCGTCGGCATTCGAAGAGTGAACTTATCGGCGTGGCGTCCAGGCGCTACGCTGCCAGCCAGTGATCTGGCAGGAAAGGCGCGGCATGGCATATTCGGCGCGGTCGGTCATTGTCGGCATTGACAATGGCGGCACGATGAACAACGCCACCGTGCTGGGTCCGGATGGGCGTTTCCTGGTCGGCCAGATGCTGGAACTGCCCAGCCAGGTGCGGGACGGCCCGGCCGTGGCCATCCCCGCGCTGGCCGACTCGTTCCAGCAGGTCCTCCAGGTCACCGGGATCGAGCCGGCCCAGGTCCGCGCGGTGGGGCTGGACACGCCGGGCCCGGCCAGCGCGGACGGCGTGCTGTCGTCCCGCGGGGCGACCAACTTCGGCCATCCGGACTGGGGCGGCTTCAACATCCGCGCCGCCCTGGAAGAACGGCTCGGCCTGCCCGTGGTGTACACCAACGACGCGAACGCGGCGGCGCTGTACGCGCACTACACCCGGTTCGGCCAGGACGCGGCGGCCCAGCACTCCTCGGTGGCGGCCATCGTCGGCACCGGGCTGGGCGGCGGCCTGGTCGAGGCGGGCCAGGTGGTCGGCGGGGCGGCGGGCATGGCGGGCGAACTCGGCCACGTGCAGATCCCGCTGGACGGGCTGCTCGCCGCCGGGCAGCCGGTGCCGTCGTGCAACTGCGGGCTGGCCGGCGACGCCGAAAGCGTCGCGTCGCTGACCGGGATCGAGAAGAACCTGCTGCCCTACTGGCTGACCCAGTTCCCCGAGCACGAACTGGCCGCGGTGCAGCCGGTGGCCAAGGCGGCCCGGCTGGTCCGCGGCTTCGGCGCGGCGGGCGACGCGATGGCGCGGCGGATTTTCGAGCAGCAGGCGATGGCGCTGGGGCGCACCTTCTCCATCGCGGCGATGTTCACCGACCCCGGCACCTACTTCGTCGGGGGCGGCGTCGTCGAGGCCGGGCCGGCGTTCAGCCAATGGTTCCTGGACCAGGTGCGGGCGCACACCACGCTGCGCGCGGAGCAGCGGCGGGTGGTGCAGTTCGCGCTGGTGCCGGACCTGGACATGGCGGGCGCGCGGGGCGCGGCGCTCGCCGCCCGCGCCGCCGTCGCCGGGCGCGCATAGAGTTGCTGCGTGGCAGATCCGCAGTCGTACCGGCCGCCCCCAGGGTCGATCCCGGAGTCGCCCGGTGTGTACCGGTTCCGTGACGACCACGGCCGGGTCATTTACGTCGGGAAGGCCCGGAACCTCCGGTCCCGGCTGAACCAGTACTTCGCCGACTTCGCCGGCCTGCACCCGCGGACGCAGACCATGCTGCGGACGGCCGCCGAGGTCAGCTGGACCGTGGTGGCCACCGAGGTGGAGGCGCTGCAGCTCGAGTACTCCTGGATCAAGGAGTTCGATCCCAAGTTCAACGTGCGGTACCGGGACGACAAGAGCTACCCGTACCTGGCCGTCACGATGAACGAGGAGTACCCCCGGGTCATGGTGATGCGTGGCGCCAAGCGGCGCGGGGTCCGGTATTTCGGCCCGTATTCGCATGCCTGGGCGATCCGGGAAACGGTTGACACGCTGCTCCGGGTGTTCCCGGTGCGCACCTGCTCGGCCGGCGTGTTCAAGCGGGCCGGCCAGATCGGGCGGCCCTGCCTGCTCGGCTACATCGGCAAGTGCTCCGCGCCCTGCGTGCAGCGGATCAGCGAGGCCGAGCACCGGGTGCTGGCCGAGGAGTTCTGCGACTTCATGGCCGGCCAGACCGACCGGTTCATCCGGCGGCTGGAAGCCGACATGCGGGAGGCGGCCCGGGCCGAGGAGTACGAGCGGGCGGCCCGGCTGCGGGACGACATCAAGGCGCTGCAGCGCGCCCTGGAGAAGCAGACCGTGGTGCTCGGCGACGGCACCGACTGCGACGTGATCGCGCTGGCCGAGGATCAGCTGGAAGCCGCGGTCCAGGTGTTCTACGTGCGCGGCGGCCGGGTCCGCGGGCAGCGCGGCTGGGTGGTGGACAAGGTCGAGGACGTGACCCCAGGAGAGCTGGTGGAGCAGTTCCTCGGCCAGGTGTACGGGGACGACAGCGTGGCCAGCGACCAGCCGGTCGCCCCGGCCGGGCGCGGCCGCCGCGGCGACGCGGGCGGCCCGCTGGATCCGAAGCACCTGACCCGGCCAGCCCGCGGCCAGTCCGTGCCGCGGGAGGTGCTGGTGCCGGAACTGCCGCCGGACGCGGCCGCGGTCGAGGAATGGCTGTCCGCCCGGCGCGGCAGCCGGGTCCGGCTCCGGGTGCCGCAGCGCGGCGACAAGAAGGCGCTGCTCGACACCGTGACCCGGAACGCGGGGGAGTCGCTGGCGCTGCACAAGACGCGCCGGGCCAGCGACCTGACCACCCGGAGCCGGGCGCTGCACGAGATCCAGGAGGCGCTCGGGCTAGACGAGGCGCCGCTGCGCATCGAGTGCTACGACGTGTCCAACCTGATGGGCACGCACGTGGTCGCGTCCATGGTGGTATTCGAGGACGGGCTGGCCCGGAAGTCGGAGTACCGCCGGTTCAGCATCAAGGGCGACGGGGGGACCGACGACGTCGCGTCCATCTACGAGGTCATCACCCGCCGGTTCCGGCGTTACCTGGAGGAACGGGAGGAGACCGGCGAGCTGGACACGCTGGGCGACACGGACACCGACGGCGAGCAGGTCAGCGGCGACGACCTGGCTGGCCGGCCGCGCAAGTTCGCCTACCCGCCCAACCTGGTGGTGATCGACGGCGGGCAGCCGCAGGTGGCCGCGGCCGCCCGGGCCCTGGCCGGGCTGGGCATCGACGATGTGGATGTGTGCGGCCTGGCCAAGCGGCTCGAGGAGGTCTGGCTGCCGGGCGAGGACGCGCCGGTGATCATGCCGCGGACCAGCGAGGGCCTGTACCTGCTGCAGCGGGTCCGGGACGAGGCGCACCGGTTCGCCATCACGTACCACCGGGCGAAACGGTCAAAGGCCCAGACCGTCAGCGAGCTTGACTCGGTCCCGGGACTCGGCCCGGCCCGGCGGGCTACGCTGCTACGGCACTTCGGTTCGGTGCGCAAGCTGGCCGCCGCGACCGAGCCGGAGATCGCCGGCCTGCCCGGCATCGGCCCACGGGTCGCCGCGGCGGTGCTCGCGGCGCTCCGGCCCAGCGCGGATAATGAGCAGGACGGCGGCCACGGGGACGGCCACGTCGCGGACAGGGGGACGTCGTGAGTCGCGCACGGCGAGGCAGGCTGGGGCGAAGCGGGCGGGGCCGCGGGTGACCGGGACCGACGCGCCGGACGTGGTGATCATCACCGGGATGTCCGGGGCTGGCCGGAGCACCGCGGCCAAGTCGCTGGAGGACCTGGACTGGTTCGTGGCCGACAACCTGCCGCCCGGGCTGCTGCCGACCATGATCGAGCTGGCCAGCCGGGCGATGGGCGCGGTGCCCCGGGTCGCGGCCGTGCTGGACGTGCGGAGCCGGGCGTTCTCCACCGACCTGCAGTCGGCCATCGGCGAGCTGGACGCGCGCGGCCACCGGCCCCGGGTCGTCTTCCTGGAGGCCAGCGACGAGACCCTGGTCCGCCGGTTCGAGAGCGTCCGGCGCCCGCATCCGCTGCAGGAGGACGGCCGGGTGGTGGACGGCATCGCGGCCGAGCGGACCCTGCTCCGCGGCGTCCGGGAAGAAGCCGACCTGGTCATCGACACCTCCGCGCTGAACGTGCACGAGCTGCGGGCCCGGATGCACGACGCGTTCAGCGCCGAGGAGCCGGCCGCGCTCCGGGTCAACGTGGTGTCCTTCGGCTACAAGTACGGGCTGCCGGTGGACGCCGACATCGTGGCCGACTGCCGGTTCCTGCCCAACCCGCGCTGGGTCCCCGACCTGGCCCCGCTGACCGGGCAGGACGAGCGGGTCCGGGACTATGTGCTGCGCCAGCCCGGCGCCGCCGACTTCCTGGACTCCTACCTGGCCGCGCTGCGGGTGGTGCTGGCCGGGTACGAGCGGGAAGGCAAGCGGTTCGCCACGCTGGCCATCGGCTGCACCGGCGGCAAGCACCGCAGCGTCGCCATGGCCGAGCACATCGCCAGCCAGCTCCGGGTCAAGGGACCGGCGGTCCAGGTACTGCACCGGGACCTGGGGCGCGAGTGATGCCGGGAGAGTCTCGTGGCCTGGTGCCCGCGGTACGGCCGCTCAACCCCAAGGTCGCCGCGCTCGGCGGCGGGCACGGTCTGTTCGCCTCGCTGTCCGCGCTGCGCCGGGTGACCCGGCAGCTCAGCGCGATCGTGACGGTGGCTGACGACGGCGGGTCCAGCGGCCGGCTGCGCCGTCAGTACGGCGTGCTGCCGCCCGGTGACCTGCGGATGGCGCTGGCCGCGCTGTGCGGCGACGACGCCTGGGGGACCACCTGGAGCCGGGTGGTGCAGCACCGGTTCACCGGCGACGGTGCCGGGCTGGGCGGGCATGCGGTCGGCAACCTGCTCATCGTGGCGCTCTGGGAGCTGCTCGGCGACACCGTGCAGGGGCTGGACTGGGTCGGCCGGCTGCTTGGCGCGTACGGCCGGGTGCTGCCGATGGCGTCCGTCCCGATCGACCTGCTGGCCGAGGTGGAGGGCGCCGACCCGGCGCGGCCCTACGCGGTGAGCACGGTCCGCGGTCAGGTCGCCTGCGCCGCCACCACCGGGCGGGTACGATCGGTATCCCTGATTCCGGCGGATCCGCCTGCCTGCCCGGAGGCTGTCACGGCGATCCTGGACGCCGACTGGGTGGTGCTCGGGCCCGGTTCCTGGTTCACCAGCGTCCTGCCGCACCTGCTGGTGCCCGAGCTCGCCGCGGCGCTGGTCAGTACCCGTGCCCGGCGGGTGGTGGCGCTCAACCTGGTCGCCCAGCCGGGCGAGACCGAGGGCTTCGCGCCGCAGACCCATCTGGAAGTGCTGGCCGATCACGCACCACAGCTCAAGGTCAACGTCGTGCTGGCCGACCGGGGCGCCGCGGGGGGCGCCGTCGCGGAGCTGGACACGGCCGCGGGCCTGCTCGGCGGAAGGCTGGTCCTGGCCGACCTGGCGATGCGCGATGGGACGCCGCGGCACGATCCGCGGCAGCTGGCCGGGGCATTCGCGGAAATCTTCGAGGGGGAGTGATGCCAGTGGCGATGACCAGCCTGGTCAAGGACGAGCTGAGCCGGGTGACCGTGCTCAAGCCGTGCTGCCGCAAGGCCGAGGTATCCGCGCTGCTGCGATTCGCCGGGGGACTGCACCTGGCCAGCGGGCGCATCGTGGTGGAAGCCGAGCTGGACACCGGGGCGGCGGCCCGGCGGCTGCGCAAGGACATCGCCGAGGTGTTCGGGCATTCCTCGGACCTGATCGTGCTGGCCCCCAGCGGGCTGCGGAAGGGCAACCGGTACGTGGTCCGGGTCCGTAAGGACGGCGACAGCCTGGCCCGGCAGACCGGCCTGGTGGACAACTACGGCCGCCCGGTCCGCGGCCTGCCCCGGCAGGTGGTGTCCGGCACCACCTGCGACTGTGAGGCAGCGTGGCGGGGTGCGTTCCTCGCCCATGGCTCACTGACCGGGCCGGGCCGGTCGATGTCGCTGGAGATCACCTGCCCCGGCCCGGAGGCGGCGCTGGCCCTGGTCGGCGCGGCCCGGCGGCTGAAGATCCACGCCAAGGCGCGCGAGGTGCGCGGGGTGGACCGGGTGGTGGTCCGGGACGGCGACGCGATCAGCGCGCTGCTGACCCGGCTGGGCGCGCACGACAGCGTGCTGGCCTGGGAGGAGCGGCGGATGCGCCGGGAAGTCAGGGCCACCGCCAACCGGCTGGCCAACTTCGACGACGCGAACCTGCGGCGCAGTGCCCGGGCCGCGGTCGCGGCGGGCGCCCGGGTGGAGCGGGCCCTGGAGATCCTGGGCAGCGACGCGCCCGAGCACCTTACCGTCGCGGGCCGGCTGCGTATCGAGCACCGGCAGGCCAGCCTGGAAGAGCTCGGCCAGCTGGCCAGCCCGCCGCTGACCAAGGACGCGATCGCCGGGCGGATCCGGCGGCTGCTGGCCATGGCCGACAAGCGGGCCCGGGACCTCGGCGTGCCGGATACCGAGTCCAGCCTCACCCCGGAGATGCTCACCCAGTAGCGCTTGTGGCTGGCCCAGCTCAGGCGGCCCGGCTCAGGTGTTCAGCGTCATGACCAGGATGGGCGTGGTGGTCGGCTGCCGGGTGCCGCCGGCCGGCTCGACGGTGACGCCGATCCGGTCGCCCGCGGCCAGGCCGGCGGCCAGCAGCGGGCTGGTCCGGCCGGCGGCTGGCCGGGGCAGCAGCCCGGCCTCCCGGATCCGGCCGGGGGCCATGAACCACACCTCGTAGACCCGGCCGCCGCCCAGCGCAGGCAGCCCGGCGGTGGTGATGATCATGGCGTGCCGGGACTGGGCGGAGACCACGGTGGCCGTCCCGCCGGCCGTGCTGGCCCGCACGGTCAGCCGGGCATCCGGTGCCGCCAGCACCGCGGCGGCCGAGTGGATCTGCGCCTGGGCCCGGTTCAGCTGGTGCCGGGTGACCGACTCGGTGATGCCGAGGGCCACCGCCGCCGCGATCGCGACCCCAGCCACGGCGGCGGCCAGCCACCGGGCCGCTGGGACGGCCGGCCGCCAGCGCCGGGCCACGCCCCGGGTCACCGGTGGGTCCTGGCGGGTGGCCGATACCGCGCGCAGCACCCGGGGCCGGAACGGCGCGGGCGGCGTGGCGGCCACCGCGACCGCCAGCCGCGCCGCGGTCTCGTGGAAGTCCCGGACCTCATGGTCACAGGCCAGGCAGTGCGGCAGGTGCCGCTCGAAGCGGTCCAGCTCCGGCCCGGTGAGCGCGTCCAGCGCGTAGGCCCCGGTCAGCGGGTGCGGTTCGGGCCGGCCGAGTCTCATCGGCTGACCCCCAGGCAGTCGCGCATCCGGATCAGGCCATCCCGGATCCGGGTCTTGATCGTGCCGAGGGCGGTGCCGAGCAGGGCGGCCACCTGCGGGTACGTGTAGCCGCCGTAGTAGGCGAGGGTGACCGACTCGCGCTGCAGGCTGGTCAGCGAGCCCAGGCAGCGGCGCACCCGCTCGGCATCCAGCCGGGATTCCACCGTCTCCGGCACGCTGTCCGGCGGCGCCTCCCGGAGCGTGCCCGCCCGCTGTTCCCGCTGCGCCTGCGCGGTGCTGGCGCGGACCCGGTCGATGGCCCGGCGGTGCGCGATCGTCACCACCCAGGCCATGGCGCTGCCCCGGCTGGCGTCGAACCGGCTGGCCGTCCGCCACACCTCCAGCAGCACTTCCTGGGCCACTTCCTCGGTCTGGGCCGGGTCCCGGACCATCTTGCGGACCAGGCCGTAGACCGGCCGGGCGATCTGCTCGTAGGCCGCCTCGAACGCGGACTCATCACCGCGGGCCACCTGCCGGAGCAGTTCGGCCAGGTCAGCCCGGGGCTCACCGGCGGGCTGGCCGGCCAGCCGCAGGGTCACATCGGGTCCGCTCATGCCCCGGTATTCGGAGCGCCCGGCCCCGCGGATTGGTGCTGCGCGCGGACCAATCCGCTGGTCAGGACGCTTCGAATGCCCGGGCATGGACACGCCAGCCGGCGTGCCGCTGCATCTCAGGAGGGGAAATTCATGATCAGGATGAAAAGGTTCCGGCGGCCGGGGACCCGGGCCACCGGCCTGATCCTGGCCGGCCTGCTGGCCGGTGGGCTGGCCCTGGCCTCGGGCACCGCGTTCGCCTCGTCCTCGTCCTCGTCGGGTGGCATGTCCGGCATGGCCGGGATGGGCACGGCGAGTTCGCACGCCCGGACCGGCTTCACCAAGGGCTTTTTCGCCGGGCACACGGTGCGCTTCTTCTACTCGAAGAACTTCCGCTGCGCGGCGCCGCCGGCCTCCACGGCGTCGTCGAAGTGTGCGGGCGGCACCAACTACACGCAGACCCCGGCCAGCACGTTCGACCCGCTGTATGTGATCGTGCCGCTCGGCTTCACCCCGCCGAAGAACACCCTGCAGTGCCCCGCGGGTCACTGCATCGACCACCCGCACACCATCGACCTGACCTCGGTGCTGGGCGCCGGGACCGGGAACCTGCCGCTGCCCGCGCACAGCCACATCGTGGCCACCGCGAACAGCGGCCAGTCCGAGTGGTGGAACGTGGACGTCGTCGGGGTCAAGAGCATGTCGGCCTGGAACGAGCTGATCACGGCCAAGAGCGACCGGGAGCTGCAGTACCTGCAGCGGCACGACTCGGCCCAGGTCACCGGCAACATCCCGACCAACCTGTTCCTGTACTTCGCGGTGCGCAAGTAGCCACACGTACCCGGTGCTGGCCGCGACCGCCTCGTGCCCGCGGCCAGCACCGCCACCCAGTTCAGGAGAGGTGCGCACGATGTCGCAACAGTCAACGAGAACGGCCGCCGACCCGGTCCCGCCCAGCCCGGCACCGCGCGGTCCCGCACCGGTCCAGAGCTGGCGCCTCCCGGCCGGGCTCGGCGCCACCGCGGCCGGTGCCATCTTGATCAGCGGGGCGTTCCTGCCCTGGGTGACCACGTTCGCCGGGCTCATCGCGATCCCCGGTAGCCGCGGCAGTAACGGGCGCATCCTGGCCGCGGCCGGGGTCATCATCGCCGCCGCCGGGCTGTGGCATGCGCTGCGCGGCGGGCCGTGGTCACGGTGGCTGGCCGGCCTGACCGGGTTCGCCGCCACCGGGTTCTGCGGGTTCCTGCTCCTGCAGCTGGCGGCCAGCCTGCGCTCGCTGAGCACGGACTCCATGGTCGCCGCGCGCAGCGGCCCCGGGCTGTGGGTGTGCGCGTCCGGGTCGGTGCTCGCGTTCGGCACCTTGTTCCTGCCCAGCTCCGGGCAGCAGACCCTGGTGCACCGCCGCCCGGGCCACGGGCGGCTGGCCTGGGCCGCCGACCGAGACTCGGCCGGGCTGCGGCGCGGCCTCCAGATCGGGCTCGGCGTGGCATGGCTGGCCGACGCCGCCTTGCAGCTGCAGCCGGTCATGTTCACCCGGGGCTTCGTCACCCAGATCCTGATGCCCGCGACGATGGGCAGCCCAGCCGGTGTCACCGGCCCGGCACTGGCGTTCAGCAGGCTGGTGCTGCATGATCCGGCGGGCTGGGATGCCGCCTTCGCCGCCATCCAGCTGCTGCTCGGCGCGGGCCTGCTGTGGCGGCGCAGCGTGCGCGCGGCGCTGGCCGTGAGCATCGGCTGGGCGGTCGCCGTGTGGTGGTTCGGGGAGAGCCTGGGCGGCGTGCTCAGCGGGACCGCCAGCCCGCTCACCGGCGCCCCGGGCGCGGTCATCCTCTACGCCCTGCTGGCCGTGCTGGCCTGGCCGCGCCCCCGTGCTGCGGACCCGGGTACCGCGGGCTCGGTGGCTGCGGGCAGCCCGCTGGGCCGCCACGGCGCCGCGCTGGCCTGGCTCCTGCTCTGGGCCAGCTCCGCCTATTTCCTGCTGCAGCCCGCGAACCGCACCCCTCTTTCCCTGCATAACGCCATCGCCGGGCTGGCCACCGGCGAGCCGGGCTGGCTGGCCGGGGCCGATCGGGCCGTGGCCAGCGCCGTCGGCAGCCACGGCGCGGCCGTCTCGATCGCGCTCGCGGTAGCCTGCCTGGCCATCGCAGCGGGGATCCTGTGCCGGGCCACCGCGCGGGCGGCTGTGCTGCTCAGCGTGCTGGTCGCGCTGGCCATCTGGGTGCTCGGGGAGAACTTCGGCGGGCTGCTCACCGGCCAGGCCACCGACCCGAACACCGGCCCACTGCTGATCCTGCTGGCTGCCGCCTACTGGCCAGCCTGGTCAGCGGGGCGCGGCTCGAACGGTGTCCCGGGGGTGATCAGTGTGGATTCGTAGGCGAGCACGACGGCCTGGACGCGATCACGCAAGCCGAGCTTGGCCAGTATCCGGCCGACATGGATCTTCACGGTGCCCCCGGACAGGTGCAGCCGGGCCGCGATCTCGCTGTTCGACATGCCCGCCGCGATCAGGGCGAAGACGTCCTGCTCGCGGCTGGTCAGAGCGTCCTGTATCTGGGCGGCGCGGCGGCGGCCCGGCGGCTCGGCCGGCTGGGTGGTGAACTGGCGGATGAGGCGCCTGGTGGCGGCCGGGGCCAGGACGGCGTCACCCGCGGCGATGGTGCGGATCGCGGCGACCAGGCCCTCGGGCTGGGTGTCTTTGAGCAGGAAGCCGCTGGCGCCCGCCCGGAGTCCGGTGTAGACGTAGTCGTCGAGGTCGAAGGTGGTCAGGATCAGCACCCTGGACGGCAGCCCCGCAGCCAGGATGTCGCGGGTGGCGGCGATGCCGTCACGGCCGGGCATCCGCACATCCATCAGCACGACATCGGGACGCAGCTCCGCACACAGCGAAACCGCGGTGGCCCCATCGCCGGCCTCGCCGGCCACCTCGATGTCGGCTTCGGCGTCGAGGATCAGGCGGAAGCCTTTCCTGATCAGCGGATGGTCATCGGCCAGCAGCACAGTGATCATGATGTGGCCGTGGTGCCGAGATGGAGCCGGGCGGTGACCCGCCAGCCCTGTGGCTGGCGTGGGCCGAAATCCAGTTCGCCGCCGGACGCGCTGATCCGCTCGCGCATCCCGGTCAGCCCGCCGCCCGCCGCGCCGGGTTCCGCGGCGCCACCGGTGCCGTCGTCCTCGACGTCCACGCGGACCTCGGCGGGGGTGAGCCGCAGCCAGACGGCTGCACTCGCGCCGGGGCCGGCGTGTTTGATCGTGTTCGTGAGAGCCTCCTGGACAAGCCGGAAGACGGCGAGCTGGACGCCAGGCGGCGGGTCAGTGCCGGTGCTGGTGCTGGTGCGTTCGTAGCGGACCGGCAGGCCGGCGGCACGGACCCGGCCGAGGAGATCGTCCAGGCCGGCCAGGTCCGGCAGCGGCTGCCAGGCCTCGGGCGCGGAGTCGGCCCGCAGCACGCCGAGCAGGTGGCGGGTCTCGGCCAGCGCCTGCCGGGCCGTGCCCGACACGTCCCGGATCGCATCGCATGCCTCGCTGGGGGACCGGGTGACGGCACGGAGGGCGCCATCAGACAGCGCCACGATCACGGTGAGGTGGTGCGCCACGCTGTCGTGCATCTCGCGGGCGATGCGGGCCCGTTCCTCCGCCGCGGCCAGTGCGCTGGTCTGCTCACGCTCGCGTTCCAGCCGCCGGGCCCGGTCGCTCAGCTCGGCGAGATACGCCCGGCGGATCCGCACGTACAGGCCCACGAACAGGACAGCGGCCGTGAATCCCGCGGCGTCCGAAATCGCGAGCGCCCAGTGCCGGGTGCCATCCTGAGCGACCACCAGCAGCAGCACGCCGGTCGTGAGCACCGCCGCGGCCAGCGCCTCCGCCCGCCGCATCGTCGTGGCCACGGTGTACAGGCTGATCCCGAGCGCAACCGGGAACAGCGCTCCGTGGGCTGGCCACTGGGCCAGGACGGCCACGGCCAGCAGCGTCCAGACGAACACCGGCCCGGGCCACACCCGGCGCAGCGGCAGGGCCCCGGCCGTCAGGACCGCGACGATCAGGCCGGTCAGCAGGGACAGGTGACCGGAATGCGCCGTCTGGCCGAAGGAGAAGCGCGCCAGGGACGCCGCCCCTGCGAAGATGGCGCAGCCGATGTCGAAAGCCCAGGAGCGCAGCGGCCGCGCTCCCGGGTTCTCGGCGCGCTCCCAGAAGGCCACATACTCAGTATCCGCTCCGGAGTGGGTCCTCACGCCGGTACGTCAACGGCCGGCACCAGGTTGGGGCTCAGCCGGTCCGGCATTGCCGGTGCCTGCCAGATCCGGGTGGCCAGCAGGACCATCGCCGCCGCGAACGGCAGCATGAACAGGATGACGATCGGTCCGTACGAGGCCATTCCCTCGGCAACTTCCAGGCCCACGAAGAACAGCGCCGCGAGCCAGCGTGGCACGGTGCGGCTTCGCCAGAGGGCAATCGCCATCAGCAGCGGCGCGAGATATTCGCTCACGAAGTACACGTACATGAAGACGTGGCCGAACTCGGAATTGAACGTGCTCACCAGCAGCTTCGCGGCCGCGTCCCGGGGCGCGTGCGACGTGGCCGCGGCAGCGAGAACGGGATAGGCCACGACGTTGACGATGGCGCCGCAGAAGGCGCCGAGCCCGCCGAGCAGCGCGGCGATGGTGGCCAGCAGCCAGCCGCGGGCCGTGACCAGCGTGGCGATCGCGCCATACGACACGGCCAGCGCGCCGAGCCCGAGCAGGACAAGGGAGCTGGCCAGGTAGAGCTGGGCCGGGTGCTGCGCGGCGATGGGCAGCACCTTGAACGCGGTGCCGGTGGTCGTGAGCACCTGGTCGGTGCCTTTCGGGCTCAGCGCCTCACCCCCGATGTACAGGACGGCGGCGACGGGGAGAAAAAGAGCGAGCACCCGCCGGCGTATCAGGACAGCGTTATTCATTGACTTCTCCAGTCGGGTAGCAGTTGGCCGATAACCCGACGCTACGGGCCCCGCGGCCAGCGGGCGTCTGCCCGAAGACCACACCTTCCCGGCCGGCCTATGCCCCCAGGCATAGGCCGGCCGATGCCATTAGCGCTGCGCGTCCGGCGGGACTCACCAGATATTCACGGCCGGGCGCGCCGCGCGCCACCTGTCGTTCATGGCCGGGCGGGACGGTGGCGCCATGGATGACGCGGTTCGTAACAGCGACGATCCCAACGCGGACAACGCCGGCCACAGGCTGTCCCGGCGCCAGGTGCTGGCCGGTGCGGGGGCACCGGACTGCTGGCGGCGGGTCATCCCGGCCCAGAGGCGCAGCTACACCGACGGGCTCAACGGCGAAACGGTGTGGACCTACCACGCGGAGATCCGCGGCCTGCGCCCGGGCACCAGTTACTCCTACGCGGTCACCGCGGCCAACGACGCCGCGGCCACCCCGCTGCGGGCCAGCGTGCGCACCGCCCCGGCGGGCCGGGTCCCGTTCCGCTTCACCAGCTTCGGCGACCTGGCCACGCCGAACACCAACTGGGTGCTGTCCTACGGCCAGAGCGCCTACGCGGTGCAGGCGGTGGAATCCTTCCAGCCGCTGTTCCACCTGCTCAACGGCGACCTGTGCTACGCCGACCTGAACCCCACCGTGCAGCCCGAGGTATGGCGTGACTTCGGCAACAACAACCAGGTGTCGGCCGCGAACCGGCCGTGGATGCCGTGCCCGGGCAACCACGAGATCGAGTTCGACAACGGCCCGCAGGGCTTCACCTCGTACCTGACCCGGTACCTGCTGCCGGACAACGGCGTGCCCGGGTTCCGCGGCTACTGGTACTCGTTCCGGGTCGGCTCGGCCGTGTTCGTCTCGGTGGAGGCGGACGACGTCGTGTACCAGGACGCCGGTCCGCTGGTGTCCGGACCGGCCGCGCTGACCCCGGCGGCCAGCACCGGCAACCCGGCCATCCCGGCGGGCACCTCGTTCTACATCCGCGGCTACAGCCAGGGCGCGCAGACCGCCTGGCTGCGGCGCACCCTGGCGGCGGCCCGGGCGGACCGCACGGTGGACTGGATCATCGTGCAGATGCACCAGGACTCCTGCTCGTCCTCGGCCACCGGCAACGGGTCCGACCTCGGCATCCGCGAGGAATGGCTGCCGCTGTTCGACCAGTACCAGGTGGACCTGGTGCTGTGCGGGCACGACCACGACTACGAACGGTCCTTCCCGGTGCGCGGCTACGACAGCATGGCCGGCCACGAGGTGAGCACCGGCGCCCCGGTGCAGACCCGGCGGCCGCACCCGGTGACCACCACCGCCGCGGGCCGGTTCGATACCTCGCAGGGCACGGTGCACCTGATTCTGGGTGGCGGCGGGACCAGTGCGCCGCTGGACGACTACGGGGTGGACACCAGCGACGGGCTGCGCCAGGCCAAGGTGTTCACCAAGCCGAACCGGCCCATCCCGGGCAGCACCGCAGGCACCTTCACCCGGGCCGCGGCGGACGCGGTCGAGGACGCCACCTGGTCGGCCATGCGCGACCCGGCCACCGGCTACGGGATCGGGGTGTTCGACCTCGACCCGGGCGAGCCCGGCGGGGAGACCAGCATCACCGTCACCTACTACCACGCGGTCGGTGCCGACCACACCAACCCGAACACCGGTGCGGCCGGGACGCCCAACCCGGACTACACGGAATTCGAAACTTTCACCCTGTTCCGGCCCCGATCGGACCGGCACGGCTGATCCCGGCACCCCGGCGGACGCGCGGCGCTGGTCCGATAGGGTCGGAGCCGAACACAGAGAGATAGCAACGAGGAGACGGGCCGCCGTGACTGTTCGCGTGGGCATCAATGGGTTCGGGCGCATCGGGCGTAACTTCTGGCGCGCGGTAAACGCGGGTGGCGCCGAGGGCATCGAGATCGTCGCCGCGAACGACCTGACCGACACGAAGACCCTGGCGCACCTGCTGAAGTACGACACCGTACTGGGCACGCTGAGCGAGGACGTGGCCGTGGACGGCGACGCGATCCGGGTCGGCGACCAGGCCGTCAAGGTGCTGGCCGAGCGTGACCCGGCCGCGCTGCCGTGGCGGGACCTGGGCGTGGACGTGGTGATCGAGTCGACCGGCCGGTTCACCAAGGCCGCGGACGCGGCCAAGCACCTCGAGGCGGGCGCGAAGAAGGTGATCATCTCCGCGCCGGCCTCCGGCGAGGACATCACGATCGTGATGGGCGTCAACGACGGGTCCTACGACCCGGCCAGCCACAACATCATCTCGAACGCCTCGTGCACCACGAACTGTGTGGCCCCGCTGGCCAAGGTGCTGCTGGACAACTTCGGCATCGTCAAGGGCCTGATGACCACCATCCACGCGTACACCAACGACCAGGTGATCCTGGACTTCCCGCACAAGGACCTGCGCCGGGCCCGGGCCGCCGCGCAGAACATCATCCCGACCAGCACCGGTGCGGCCAAGGCCACCGCGCTGGTG
This sequence comes from uncultured Actinomycetes bacterium, assembly GCA_963814645.1. Classification (GTDB taxonomy): domain Bacteria; phylum Actinomycetota; class Actinomycetes; order Streptosporangiales; family Streptosporangiaceae; genus RYN-230. The sequence continues at coordinate 1,676,639 of CAWFDX010000004.1, forward strand.
CTGCCCGAGCTGAAGGGCAAGCTGGACGGGATGGCCATGCGGGTCCCGGTGGTGGACGGCTCAGTGACCGACCTGGTCGTGCAGCTGACCCGGGAGGTCAGCAAGGACGAGGTCAACGCGGCGTACAAGGCGGCCGCCGAGGGCACGCTCAAGGGTTACCTGCACTACACCGCGGACCCGATCGTGTCCTCGGACATCGTCGGCACCCCGTGGTCGTGCACCTTCGACTCCGCGCTGACCATGACATTCGGTGACCAGGTCAAGGTCATCGGCTGGTACGACAACGAGTGGGGTTACTCCAACCGGCTGGCCGACCTGACCGCGCTCGTCGGCGCGCAGCTCGGATGAGGCGCATCGACGATCTGGAGGTGGCCGGGCAGCGGGTGCTGCTGCGTGCCGACCTGAACGTGCCGCTGGACGGCGAGCGGATCACCGACGACGGCCGGATCCAGGCCAGCCTGCCGGTGATCAGCAAGCTGGCCGGCCGCGGCGCGCGCGTCATCATCTGCGCGCACCTGGGCCGGCCCAAGGGTGATGGGTACGCGGCGCGGGCCGCGGGCGGCCCGTCGCTCCGCCCAGTGGCCATCCGGCTCGGCGAGCTGCTCGGCCAGCCGGTGGCGTCCGCTACCGACGTGGCCGGTGAGTCGGCCGCGGCCACCGCGGCCAGGCTGGCCGACGGCGAGGTCGCGCTGCTGGAGAACGTGCGCTTCGAGCCTGCCGAGACCAGCAAGGACGACGCCGAGCGGGCCGAGCTGGCGGGCCGGCTGGCCGGGCTGGCCACGCTGTATGTGGGCGACGGGTTCGGTGCCCTGCACCGCAAGCACGCCAGCGTGTACGACGTGCCCGGGCTGCTGCCGCACGCCGCCGGGGACCTGGTCATCGCCGAGATCGGGGTGCTGCGCCAGCTCACCACCGACCCGCCGCGGCCGTACGTGGTGGTGCTCGGCGGGGCCAAGCCCTCGGACAAGCTCGCGGTCATCGGCAACCTGCTCGGCAAGGCGGACCGGCTGATCATCGTCGGCGGCATGTCCTACACGTTCCTGGCCGCGCAGGGCTACGAGGTGGGCCAGTCGCTGCTCGAGGCGGACCAGATCCCGCAGGTCTCCGCGGTGCTGGCCGAGGCGGAGAAGCGCGGCGTGGAAGTGGTGCTGCCGGTCAACCTGGTGGCCGCCGACCGGTTCGCCCCGGACGCGGACCACCGGGTGGTCCGGGTCGGCGAGTTCCCGCCGGACCGGGAGAGCCTGGACATGGGCCCGGCCACCCGGGCGCTGTTCACCCAGAAGCTGGCCGACGCCAAGACCGTGTTCTGGAACGGGCAGGCCGGCGTGTTCGAGTTCCCGGCGTTCTCGGCCGGCACCCGGGCGCTGGCCGAGGCGATCAGCGCGGTCAACGGGCTGACCGTGGTCGGCGGCGGTGACTCAGCCGCAGCCGTCCGGCAGCTCGGCTTCCCGGTGGACGCGTTCACGCACATCTCCACCGGGGGCGGGGCCAGCCTGGAGTACCTGGAAGGGCGCACGCTGCCGGGACTGAGCGCACTCGAGGCGGACTGATGGCCGGGCCCGTGCGCAAGCCGCTGATGGCCGGCAACTGGAAGATGCACAACACGCACTTCGAGGCGATGACGCTGGTCCAGAAGCTGGCCTTCACGCTCAGCAACGAGGACTTCGATGCGGCCGATGTGGTGGTGCTGCCGCCGTTCACCGCGCTGCGCAGCGTGCAGACCCTGGTGGCCGGGGACAAGCTGCGCATCGGGTACGGCGCGCAGGACCTGTCCCAGCATGACAAGGGCGCGTACACCGGTGATGTGTCCGGGCCGATGCTGGCCAAGCTCGGGTGCGCGTATGTGCTGGCCGGGCACTCCGAGCGCCGGCAGTACCACAACGAGGACGACGCCCTGGTCAACGCCAAGGTGAAGGCCGCGCTGCGGAACGAGCTGACCCCGGTCCTGTGCGTCGGCGAGCACCTGGACCAGCGGCAGGCCGGGCAGTGCGCGCCGGTGGTCATCGGCCAGCTCGACGGCGGGCTGGCCGGGCTGACCGCGGAGCAGGTGGCTGGGCTGGTGATCGCTTATGAGCCGGTTTGGGCGATTGGGACCGGTGAGGTGGCGTCGCCGGAAGACGCGCAGGAGGTGTGCGCCACGATTCGGGGCAGGATTTCCGAGGGTCGTGGCGACGAAGTGGCCGCAAGTGTGCGTATTCTGTATGGCGGGTCGGTGAAGGCCAACAACATCGCTGCGATAATGTCGCAGCCCGATATTGACGGCGCGCTGGTCGGTGGTGCGAGCCTGGATGCAGGCGAGTTTGCCACGATATGCCGGTACCGGAAACTGGCCGTTGGTGCCTGATCCGGGACTGGACCAGGTACACAGGGGCATCCGGAGGGTTAAGGCACAGCAGTGGTTATCGGTATTTCGGTCGTCCTCATCATCACCAGCTTGCTCATGGTGGTGCTGGTCCTGCTGCACAAGGGCAAGGGCGGTGGCCTGTCCGACCTGTTCGGCGGCGGGGTGTCCTCGACCCTGGGCTCGTCCTCTGTGGTCGAGCGGAACCTGGACCGGCTCACCATCTTCACCGGCGTCATCTGGTTCCTGTGCATCATCGGGCTCAATCTGCTGCTGAATCGCTGACCTGACTGCCCGATCAGCAGGACCATGGCCATTGTGCGGACACAGCAAGGGGTGAGCAGTGAGTAGTGGCAATGCCATCAGGGGCAGCCGCGTCGGCGCCGGCCCGATGGGCGAGGCGGAGCGTGGCGAGGCGGCACCCCGGATCCGGATCTCCTTCTGGTGCTCGAACAAGCACGAGACCCGGCCGAGCTTTGCCAGCGACGCGGCCGTCCCGGAGACCTGGGACTGCCCCCGGTGCGGCTTCCCGGCCGGCCGGGACGAGAGCAACCCTCCTGGCCCGCCGCACGCCGAGCCGTACAAGACCCACCTGGCCTACGTGAAGGAACGGCGCACCGACACGGACGGCGCCGCCATCCTGGCCGAGGCCCTGGACCGGCTGCGCAAGACTAGCTAAATCCGGGGGGACGACCCCCCTGGACCCCCCGCGCGTCGCTTCGCGCCGCAGGAGAAACTAATGCGCGAAGGATGACCGCTTGCCCTTGGGGGCCAGCGGGATGTGCCCGCCCGGATGCATGCTCAGCGCCTTGACGTGCTTTTGCATATCGGAGATCAGCACGTCGGCCAGGTCCCGGGTGAACCCGTTGCGCACCACGATCCGGAGTACCGCCACGTCCTGCAGGTTGGCCGGGAACGTGTAGGCCGGCACCAGCCAGCCCCGGGAGCGCAGCCGCTCGGACAGGTCGAACACGGTGAAGCCGGCCGACGCGTCGCTCACCCGGAACGCGAACACCGGCAGGTCGCTGCCGTCGGTGAGCAGCTCGAACGGGCCCATCTGGGCGATCTTTCCGGACAGGTGCAGCGCCACGTCCTGGCTGGCCTGCTGGATCTCCCGGTAGCCCTCGTGGCCGAGGCGCAGGAAGTTGTAGTACTGCGCGATCACGTTGGCGCCGGACCGGGAGAAGTTCAGCGCGAACGTGGGCATCTCGCCGCCCAGGTAGTTGACGTCGAAGATCAGGTCCTCGGGCAGATCCCCGGCATCCCGCCAGACCACCCAGCCCACCCCCGGGTAGACCAGGCCGTACTTGTGCCCGGAACTGTTGATCGAGGCCACCCGCGGCACCCGGAAGTCCCAGGACAGGGCGGGCTGCAGGAACGGCGCCACGAACCCGCCGGAGGCCGCGTCCACGTGTACCGGGACGTCCGGCCCGCCGCCGGCGGCCAGCTTGTCCAGGTCGGCGCAGATCTCGGCCACCGGCTCGTAGCTGCCGTCCATGGTCGAGCCGAGGATGGCCACCACGCCGATCGTGTTCTCGTCGCAGGCCGCCGCGGCCTGCTCGCCGCGCAGGTGCAGCCGGCCCTCCTCCATCGGCACCTGCCGCGCCTCGACCTGCCAGTACCGGCAGAACTTGTCCCAGCAGACCTGGACGTTGCTGCCCATCACCAGGTTCGGCCGGCTGGTGTCCAGGCCGGCCTGCTTCCGGCGCTGCCGCCAGCGCCACAGCAGGGCCATGCCGCCCAGCATGCACGCCTCGCTCGACCCGGTGGTCGAGGTGCCGGTGGCCGTCTCCTGTGACGGCGCGTGCCACAGGTCGGCCAGGATGCTGACGCAGCGCGACTCGATCTCCGCGGTCTGCGGGTACTCATCCTTGTCGATCATGTTCTTGGGCAGGCACTCCGTCATCAGCTGGGTGGCCTGCGGCTCCATCCAGGTAGTCACGAACGTGGCCAGGTTGAGCCGGGCGTTGCCGTCCAGCACCAGTTCGTCCCGGACGGTCTGCAGCGCGGTGTCCGGCAGCAGGCCGTGCTCGCCCAGCCGGTGCCGCGGCACGGTCAGATGCGCGGCGCGCACGTAGACCGGGTTGATCTCCAGTTCTTCGTCGTCGCCTTCGTCACGAAATCCCCGGGAAATCGGCACGGGCTGCTCCCCTGGCTGCTGATAGCTGCCCGGCCAGGCTACCGGTCGGCCCAGGGTGGGCCGAAGAAGTGGCCAGCGCATTACCAACGTTTGGGGTTATATCGGCTAGCTTGGCCGCCGTGTCCCACCAGGACCTGGATGTTTCCATTACGGACGGGTCCGAACCGGGCCCGGTGACCAGCGAGACCCGGGCGCTCGGCCTGCTCTCGGTGGTCTGCCTCGGGCTGTCCATCGCGATCATGATCGTGGTGGACCTGGCGGGCAAGAGCCGGGCCGAGGTACCCCCAGGCCATCGGCGCCTATGGCCGCCGTGGTGGGTCCCGCTGCACCTGCCGGTTTCCGTGGTCACCCTGGGGCTGTGGTTCGCCGCGCTGGCCGGCGCGGCTGGGATAGCGGCCGGCCTGGTCGCGGTCGGCCGCGCCGCCCGGCCCGCACCGCGCGCCCTGGCCGTGGCCGGCATCGTCGTCGTCGCGATCTTCACCGTGCTGCCCGCGGCGGGCACCACCGACCCGTACGACTACGCCGCCTACGGCCGGATCGTCACGCTCGGCCACAACCCGTACCTGATGACGCCGTACCAGTTGCGCCGCGCCGGCGACCCGGTGGGCCGGGCCGCGCCGCACGCCTGGATCGGCGCGGTCTCCGACTACGGCCCGGTGGCCAGCATCGAGCAGGCGGCCGCGGCCGGGCTGGGCGGGCGGTCGGCGGCCAGCATCATCTTCTGGCTCAAGCTGTTCAACGCGATCGCGTTCGGCGCGGTCGCCCTGCTGCTGGACCGGCTGCTGCGCAGCGACCCGGCCCGGCGGGCCCGGGCCCACCTGTGGTGGACGCTCAACCCGCTGCTGCTCTGGGGCCTGATCGCCAGCGGCCACGTGGACGGGTTCGGCACGGCGATCGGCTTCTGCGGCCTCATCCTGCTGCAGGCGCGGCCACCGGGGGAGCGGCCCAGCCTGGCCCGGGTGGCGGCGGCCGCAGCCCTGGTCGGGATGGCCGCCGACGTCAAGATCACCTTCGCGCTGTACGGCCTGGGCATCCTGTGGGCGGTGCGCCGGTCGGTGGCCGGGCTGGCCACCGCGGCCGGGTCGATGCTGGCCGTGCTGGCGCTGCCTTACCTGTGGTTCGGCCGCCCGGCGCTGTCCGTGCTGGCCGCGCACCGGGACGCCACCAACGACACGCTGTACCGGCTGTTCGCGCATGCCCTGCTGCACCCGACCCCGGCCGAAATCGGCCTGGTGATCCTCCCGGTCCTGGTCATCACCGCGGCCGCGCTGCTGTGGCGGCTGCCGGACGGCTTCCCGGCGCGGCCCGCGATCCACCCGGCGTTCGCGGTCAGCCTGGCCTGGATGCTGGCCTGGCCCTACCAGCGCCCCTGGTACGACGCGATGGTGCTGGCCCTGTTCGCGCTGTACCCGGCGACCCGGCTGGACTGGCCGGTGCTGCTCCAGCTGGCGGCGACCACGGTGTTCTATATGCCCGGCGTGCCCGGGCCGTTCCCGCAGTGGACCCGCGGCGTGCATGCGGCCGAGGTGACCGCGGTGATCCCCGCGATCCGGCTGGCGGCGCTGCTCGCGGTACTGGCGTTGTGCATTACCGGTGCCTGGCAGGGCAGACGGGCCAGCGGCACAGCCCTGCCCAGCGTGGCGCCCTAGGCCTGCCTTACCTTCGCCAGGCCAGCACCTGGCCGGCCCGCACCGTGGGCGCCCCGAGCAGGCCGGTCAGCACGCGGGCCAGCCGGGACGACGGCTGGGTCACTGCGACCACCGCGGCGGGCCGCCAGGCGGCCAGGTCGGTGCGGACCTGCGCCCGGGACGGCGCGGATACCGGCGAGGCCGGGGTCAGCAGCGCGTTCAGGTGCTTGCCCGCGCGCTTGACCTGGCCGCCGCCGTACAGCGCGGCATGACCGGTGGCATCCGGCCCGATGAACCAGCCGCCGATCAGCGAGCCTGGCTGGCCGGTGTCCGCCTGCCAGCGCAGCGCCTGCGGCGCCTCCTCGTAGGGCACCGGCACGACCAGCACCGGCGCGTCCGGCGCGAGCCGCAGCCGGGTGAACGCGGTCTGCCAGCCGGCCGGCACCGGCGCGGTCGTGGTCACCGGCAGCGGCAGCGGGATGAGCGGCAGCACGGCCAGCACGGCCACCACGGGCGGGAGCCAGGCCGGCCAGCCCCGGTCGCGGGCCATGGCCCGGGCCTGGTCCAGCCCGAACGCGAGCAGTGCGGCGGCCGCGCCATCGGCCAGCAGGGCGAACCGGTTGGGCAGCATCTCGCTCAGCACCGGCAGGTGGGCCAGCCAGTGCCAGGGCAGCCAGGCGTGCTGCCCGCCCAGCGAGAAGATCTCCAGCACCGCGAAGGTGACCGCGGCCACCCGGGCCTGGGGGCGCCGCCAGCCCAGGATCGCGGCCACGGCCAGCACGGCGAGCAGCGGCCAGCCCAGGTAGGCCAGGTATTCGGGCAGCCGGGCCGGATAACTGGCCGCGGCGGCCGCGCTGGCCTGGGTGTGCAGCAGCAGCTCACCGGACGGGATCACGAACGTGCCCGGGTGGGCCCGGAACGGGCTGGCCGGGAACGGGCTGCCGTGCTCGGCCAGCGGGCCGTGGAACTGCACCCACAGTGGGTAGCCGCAGGTGACGACCAGCACTCCGGCCGCGGTGGCCAGGCCGGCCGCCGCCGGGGCCAGCCGCTCGCGGACCGCGCCCGGCCAGCAGACGGCCAGGGTGACCACGATGACCACAGCGGTCAGGGCGGTCATCAGCAGCAGTTCCTCGGCGATGAACAGCTGGGCGGCGGCCAGCAGGCCCAGCCCGGCGCCGGTGCGCACCGGGCGGCCGCGCCCGGTGACCAGCCGGAGCAGCAGGTGGATGAGCAGCGGCGGCAGCACCGCGAACTGCAGGTGGTAATGCCCGGTGCTGGCGGCCACCAGGGCGGGGGAGAAGCCGTACACCGCGCCGCCCAGCGCCGCCGCGCCCTGGCTGGCCGACCACTGCCGGAGCACCCAGTACAGGCTGGCCGCCGAGCCGGCGAAGCCCAGGGTGAGCATGATGGTGAGGCTGACCTGCGGGCCCGCCAGCATCGTCACCGGGGTGAGCAGCACCGCGGGCAGCAGCACCGACGTGTTCCACATCACGTTGATGCCGCGCGGCGCGTTCATCGCGGTGGTGACCAGGGCGGGCAGTTTCCCGTGCGTGACCGCGGTGGCCGAGTAGCGCATGAACCAGGCGAACAGGTCCACGTCGTGCATGTCGCCGGTCTGCGCCCGGGACGCCGGATCCACCCACAGCCGCCAGGTCAGCGCCAGTGCGGCGGCCAGGTAGAGGGCCACGATCAGCCAGCTGGTGCCGGCCGCGGCACGCGGCCGCCAGCCGTCGGCGACCCGGGGCGGCTGCACGGCCGGCGGCACCAGGCTCACTGCCACCTCCTCGCCCAGGAATCGCGCTTACCGGCGGCAGAATATTTCATCACCGCACAAATAGCCGGTGGTTGGCCCCGGCGGGTCGGCCTGCCAGCGCGTTCGGGCAGGATAGGGGCATGCAGCTCCCGGTCAACCCGCCGGTCGCGCCGATGCTGGCCAAACCGGTGCCGAAGATCCCGGACGGCCCGTACAGCTTCGAGCCGAAGTGGGACGGCTTCCGGTCGATCATCTTCCGGGATGGGGACGAGGTGGAGATCGGCAGCCGCAACGAGCGGCCGATGACCCGCTACTTCCCGGAGCTGGTCGCGGCGGTGCTGGCCCAGTTCCCGGACCGCTGTGTCATTGACGGCGAGATCGTGATCCCGGACAAGGACGGGCGCAGGCTGGATTTCGAGGCCCTGCTGCAGCGGATCCACCCGGCGGCCAGCCGGGTGAACCTGCTGGCCGAGCAGACCCCGGCCCACTTCGTCGCGTTCGACCTGCTCGCGCTGGCTGACACCGACCTGTGCGAGCAGCCGTTCAGCCAGCGCCGGGCCGCGCTCGAGCAGGTCCTGGACTCGGTCCGGCCGCCCATGCACCTGACCCCGGCCACCGTGGACCGGGAGCTGGCCGGGCGGTGGTTCGGCCAGTTCGAGGGGGCCGGGCTGGACGGGCTGATCGCCAAGCCGCTGGACGTGACGTACCAGCCGGACAAGCGGGCCATGTTCAAGGTCAAGCACGAGCGGACCGCGGACTGCGTGGTGGCCGGCTACCGGGTGCACAAGAGCGGCCCGGACGCGATCGGCTCGCTGCTGCTCGGGTTGTACACGGCGGAAGGCCGGCTGGCCAGCGTCGGGGTGGTCGGCGCGTTCCCGATGGCCATGCGCAAGGAGCTGTTCACCGAGCTGCAGCCGCTGGTCACCACGTTCGAGGGGCACCCGTGGAACTGGGCCGCCGCGTCCCAGGCCGCGGCCCAGGACGGGTCCGGGGCTCCGGTACGGAACCCGCGGTCCTCGGAGCACAGCCGGTGGAACGCGAACAAGGACCTGTCGTTCGTGCCGCTGCGCCCGGAACGGGTGCTGGAGGTGCGCTACGACCACATGGAGGGGACCAGGTTCCGGCACACCACCCAGTTCGTCCGGTGGCGGCCGGACCGTGAGCCCGCGTCCTGCACGTATGCGCAGCTGGAAGAGCCGGTCAATTTCGACCTGGCTGAGATCCTGGCCCTGGGCGGCACCAGCTAGCCCCGTCAGCCGCGACTGACCAGGTACCGGCAGAACAGGTAGCCGTCGTCGGCCAGCAGATGGGCCAGGCCGAGCCGGGCCGGGTGGCCGCCCGGCGGGCTGTGCAGGATCCGGCCGGCCGGGCCGCCCGCCAGCACCGGGCTGACCGTGAGGCACAGCTCGTCGAGCAGGCCGGCCGCGGCCAGCTGGCCGAGCAGGCGCGGGCCGCCTTCGGCCAGGATCCGCCGGTGACCGCGCTGGGCCAGTTCGCCGACCGCCGCGGCCAGGTCCACCTGCCGCTCGCCCGCGACGATCACCTCGGCGTGTGCCGCGACCGCCGCCCGGAGGTCCCGGTCAGCCGCTGCCGAGGTGATCACGATGGTTCGGGCGTCCGCGGCCGGCCCGCCGATCGCAGAGTTCAGCAGCGGTCCGGCCAGGTCCACGCCGAGCCGGCCGCTGAGCACCGCGATGGGCGGCGCGGCCGGGCGGCCGGCCCGCAGCCCGGCCCACTCCGGCCGGACCCGGGCGGGCTGGTACTTCTCCTCGCGCGCGGTGCCCGCGCCGACCAGGATCACGTCGGCCAGCGCGCGGAGCACGCCGAACACGGCCCGGTCGCCCGGCCCGGACAGGCCGCCGGACAGCCCGTCCACGGCGGCGGCCCCGTCCGCGCTCTCGATCATGTTGGCCCGCACCCAGGCCCGGTCCAGGCCGGCCGGATAGGCGTACAGCGCGGCCAGGTCGGGCTCGGCGCCGGCGGCCCGCCCGGCCCAGGCGGCAGCAGCTGGCGCACGCTCAGCGCCCGGCCGGCTCGCCGCCACGGCGCAGCACGACCATGGCCCGCGGCGCGACCAGGACCTGGCCCCCGGCGCCGTAGTCCACTCCCTCGGCGGGGGAGTCAGCGCCGGTGTCCAGCACCACGGCCCAGCGGCCGCCGAACTGCGGGCCGGGCAGGGTGAACCGGCACGGCTGGCTGTCCGCGCTGAACAGCAGCAGGAACGAGTCGTCCCGGACCCGCTCGCCGCGCGGGTCGGGCTCGCTGATCCGGTCCCCGTTGAGGAACACCCCGAGCGCCTTGGCGTATCCGGTCTTCCAGTCCGCGTCCAGCATCTCCCGGCCGGACGGGGTGAACCAGGCGATGTCGCCGACGCCGTCCCGGGCGCCGGCGTCCGGCCCGAGGAAGAACCGGCGCCGCCGGAACACCGGGTGGGCGCGGCGCAGTTCGGCCACGTTATGCGCGAACTCGAGCAGGCCGGCCTGGCCGTCCAGGTCCGACCAGTCCACCCAGGACGTCTCGTTGTCCTGGCAGTAGGCGTTGTTGTTGCCGCGCTGGGTGCGGCCCAGCTCGTCACCGGCCAGCAGCATCGGCACCCCCTGCGAGCAGAGCAGGGTGGCCAGGAAGTTGCGCCGCTGCCGGGCCCGCAGGTCGTTGATGCCCGGATCAGCGCTGGGGCCCTCGGTGCCGCAGTTCCAGGACCGGTTGTCGTTCGTGCCGTCGGCGTTGTCCTCGCCGTTGGCCTCGTTGTGCTTGCGGTTGTAGGACACCAGGTCGGTCAGCGTGAAGCCGTCATGGCAGGTGGCGAAGTTGACCGAGGCGACCGGCCGGCGGCCGCTGGTCTCGTACAGGTCGCTGGACCCGGTCAGCCGGGACGCGAACTCGGGCAGCGTGTCCGGCTGGCCGCGCCAGAAGTCACGGACCGAGTCCCGGTACTTCCCGTTCCACTCCGACCACAATGGCGGGAACTGCCCTACCTGGTAGCCACCCTCGCCGACGTCCCACGGCTCGGCGATGAGCTTGACCTGCGACACCACCGGGTCCTGCTGGACCAGGTCGAAGAACGCGGACAGCCGGTCCACGTCGTGCAGTTCCCGGGCCAGCGCCGAGGCGAGGTCGAACCGGAACCCGTCAACGTGCATCTCCAGGATCCAGTACCGCAGCGAGTCCAGGATCAGCTGCAGCGCGTGCGGGTGCCGCACGTTCAGGCTGTTGCCGCAGCCGGTGTAGTCCACGTAGTACCGCTGGTCGTCATCGCGCAGCCGGTAGTAGGACGCGTTGTCGATGCCGCGGAAGGACAGCGTCGGCCCGCGGTGGTCGGCTTCCGCGGTGTGGTTGTACACCACGTCGAGGATCACCTCGATGCCCGCGATGTGCAGGTCGCGGACCATCGCCTTGAACTCGCCGACCTGCCCGCCCAGCTGGGTGGACGACGCGTAGCCGCGATGCGGGGCGAGGAACCCGATCGTGTTGTAGCCCCAGTAGTTGGTCAGCCCGCGGGCCTGCAGGCTGTGCTCGGACACGAACTGGTGCACCGGCATCAGCTCCACCGCGGTCACGCCGAGCCGGGTCAGGTGCTCGATCACCGCCGGGTGGGCCAGCCCGGCGTACGTGCCACGCTGGTCGGCGGGCACCTCGGGGTGGCGCAGGGTGAGGCCACGGACGTGCGCCTCGTAGATCACCGTCTCGTGGTACGGGGTGCGCGGCGCCCGGTCGTCGCCCCAGTCGAAGAACGGGTTGATCACCACGTTCTTCGGCATGTACAGCGCGCTGTCCGCGGTGTTCACCATGGTCGGGTCGGTGAACCGGTAGCCGAACAGGGACTCGTGCCAGCGGACCTCGCCGCTGACCGCCTTGCCGTACGGGTCGAGCAGCAGCTTGGCCGGGTTGCAGCGCAGCCCGCGCCCTGGGTCGTAGGGCCCGTGCACCCGGTACCCGTAGCGCTGGCCCGGGCCCACGTCGGGCAGGTAGCAGTGCCAGACGAAGCCGTCCACCTCGGTCAGCGGGATCCGCTCCTCGCTGAGCTGCGCGTCCCCCTCGCCAGCCAGCAGGCAGAGCTCAACCTGCTCGGCGACCTCGGAGAACAACGCGAAGTTGGTCCCCGTGCCGTCCCATGTTGCACCCAGCGGATAGGGCGCTCCTGGCCACACACGCACCATGAGACCTTACCTGGGCACCAGCCGCGCCCGGTCCAGAATCTCGCCCACCGGGATCCCGCCGGGCAGCGTGCCGAACGGGACCCCCGGCCCGCCCGGCGCGGCGTCCCCGGTACCGAGCCGGGAGGCGCAGAAACTGTCCGCCACCGCGGCGGGGGCGTGCCGGACCAGCAGCGCGGCCTGCAGCGTGAGGGTGATCTGGCCGGCCAGCCGCCGGGCCGCGTACTCGGCGTCCGGGCCCGCCGCGTCCGCCAGCCGGGCCAGGCCGGCCGCCAGCCCGCGGGCCGCTTCGTCCAGCCGCCGGTCCGCGCCGGCCGCCAGCGCCAGTTCCGCGGTCAGCGCCTCGGCCGCCGCGGGCTGCCGCCGCAGCGCGCGGAGCAGGTCCAGCGCGGTCACGTTGCCCGAGCCTTCCCAGATGGAGTTCAGCGGGCTGTCCCGGTACAGCCGCGGCATCCCGGACTCCTCGACGTACCCGTTGCCGCCCAGGCACTCCAGCGCCTCGGCCGCGTGCTGCGGGGCACGCTTGCACACCCAGTGCTTGGCCGCGGGCAGCGCCACGCGGAGCAGCGCCGCCTCGGCGGCATCCCCGCGGACCGCCCGGTCGGCCGCGCCCGCGAGCCGGATGGCCAGCGTGGTAGCCGCCTCCGAGTCCAGGCTGAGGTCGGCGAGCACCGAGCCCATCAGCGGCCAGGCAATGAGATCTTTGCCGAACGCCTGCCGGTGCGCACTGTAGTACGCCGCTGCGACGACGCCGCGGCGCATGCCCGCCGCGCTGCCCAGCACGCAGTCCAGCCGGGTGGCGCTGACCATCTCGATGATGGTCGGCACGCCGCGCCCGGCCGGTCCGACCGGCCAGGCCAGCGCGCCGTCGAACTCGACTTCGGCCGACGCGTTGGACCGGTTGCCCAGCTTGTCCTTGAGCCGCTGCAGCCGCATCGCGTTGCGGCTGCCGTCGGGCAGCACCCGGGGCAGCAGGAAGCAGCTCAGCCCGTCCGGGGCCTGGGCCAGGACGAGGAACAGGTCGCTCATCGGCGCCGAGCAGAACCACTTGTGCCCGGTGATCAGGTGCGCGCCGCCGGCGTCGCCCGCGACCGGCTCGGCCCGGGTGGTGCCGGCCCGGACGTCCGAGCCGCCCTGCTTCTCGGTCATCGCCATGCCCGCGAGCAGCCCGGCCTTGCCGGCCGGCGGCCGCAGCCCTGGCTCATAGGCCGTCGTGGTGAGCAGCGGCACGAACTGCCCGGCCAGGGCCGGGGCGTGCCGCAGCGCCGGGATCACCGCGTAGGTCATGGAGACCGGGCAGCCGTGCCCGGCCTCGGCCTGCGACCAGACATAGAAAGCCGCGGCCCGGGCGACGTGCGCGCCGGGCCTGGTGTCCGCCCACGGGGCGGCGTGCAGGCCATGGCCGACGGCGGTGCCCAGCAGCGCGTGCCAGGACGGGTGGAACTCGACCTCGTCGATGCGGTTCCCGCGGCCGTCGTGGGTGCGCAGCACCGGCGGGTGCTCGTTGGCCAGCCGGGCGTGCTCCTGGGTGTCCGCCGCCCCGGCCAGCCGGCCGAGCTCGTGCAGCCGGTCCCCGTCCCAGTCCGCGCCTTCCCGGGCGACCGCGGCCAGCAGCGCCGGGTCGTCCGCCACGTCGTAGCCGGCCAGCGGCGGGACCTGGTTGAGCACCTGGTGCGTGGCATGCGGCCGGGCCGCCGGGGCAGTCGTCATACCGCGACGATATCCCGCAAGTTACCGGACAGAAACTTGCCGCTCACGCAGTTCCCGGGGTGTCCCGGCCAGCGCCTGCCGGTACCGGTCCAGCAGCACATCAGCGACCTCCGGAGCCGCGCCCAGCGGGGCGGACACCGTCGCCACTCCGGCGGCCAGGGAGCCATCCCTGACCTGGTCCGCGAACCGCCCGGGAGCGAGCAGATAAGTGGCCACCACCACGCGCTGGGCGCCGTCGCGGAGCAGCCCGGCCACCGCCTGCTCCGGGGTGGGCGAGGCCGCGGACGCGTAGGCCGGCCGCACCGCCTGCCAGCCACGGGCGGCCTGCCAGTCCGCGGCCAGCTGGGCGATCACCGCGTTGGCCGCGGGGTGGCTGGAGCCGGCCGCGGCCAGCACCACCGCGGTCTGCCCGGTCTGGGCCAGGTCCTGGCCGGCCTCGGCCAGCCGCCGGTCCAGCGCGCGGAGCAGGCCCGGGTGCGGCCCCAGCGGCGCACCGTACCGGATCCGCGGCCGGGGCAGCGCCGCCTGGGCTTCGTCCAGCAGCCCCGGGATGTCCGTCCCGCTGTGGTACGCGGCCGTCAGCAGCAACGGGAGCACCACGACGGGCGCGGTGCGCTCAGCCTCCCCGGCAACGGCGTTCAGTACTTGCCGGGGAGCAGGTGGGGCATGGTCGAGGAAGGCGGCCCGGATGTCCAGCCTGGCCAGCCCGCGCTGGTCCGCCCGCTCGCGCGCCACGCCGAGCAGCCCGGTGACGGTGGCCCCGGCGCGGGGGTCACGGCTGCCATGCGCGATCGCGACGAGCGGGGGATGGGTCAGGTGTGGATACCGCATTCGGTCTTGCCCGTGCCGGTCCACCGGCCGCTGCGCGGGTCGGCCCCCTTCTCCACCTTCATCGTGCAGGTGGCGCAGCCGATCGACGGGTAGCCGTCGTAGACCAGCGGGTTGACCAGTACGCCGTTGTCCGCGATGTACTGATCCACCTGCTCCTGGGTCCAGGCCACGATTGGGTTGACCTTCACCATCTCGCGCCGGGGGTCCCACATCACGGCCTTGGTGTCGCTGCGCGCGGCGGTCTCCTCCCGGCGCACCCCGGTGATCCACGCGTCGTACGGGTCCAGCGCCCGCTCCAGCGGCACCACCTTGCGCAGGTAGCAGCACAGGTCGGGGTTGCGCCCGTAGAGCCGGGGGCCGAGCGCGGCCTCCTGCTCCGCCACCGTCCGGGACGGGGTGACGTTGATCACGTTCACCGGGTAGATGGCGGATACCGCGTCCCGGGTGCCGATCGTCTCCGGGAAGTGGTAGCCCGTGTCCAGGAAGATCACGTCCATGCCTTCGTGCACCTGCGAGGCAAGGTGCACGATGACCGCGTCGGTCATCGACGACGTGATGCACAGCCGGTCACCGAACGTCTGGACCGCCCACCGGATGATCTCCTCAGCCGGTGCCTCGGCCAGATCGTCCGCCGCCTGGGCAGCCAACCTCTCCATTTGTGCTGCCTGTGCTGGGAGCCTCTCCATAAGGGACGTGTCCTCCATGGGTTGCGGCGCATCGGGGGGCGGGCTCACGCGTTGGGTCACAGTGCTGCTCACGGGTTGACTCCCGATCCAGCAAATCGTAGCTGGAAGGCCCGCGCACAGCTACGGCAGTGCCACGCGCCGTCCTGTTCCTGGGGAACTAGGTCTTCTTCCCCACAATAGGGGCAATAAAACGGGATTGCCCGCTGTGTCGGGGATGCCGGGATTGTCACAGGAAGTCCTCCTCGCTGGCCCGGCTGGCCCAGGTGGCGAACGTCTCGTCCGGTCCCCGGCCGGCCTGGAACCGGCGCAGCACCCGCTCCAGGTAGTCGGGCAGCTCGTCGGCGGTGGTCTTCAGCCCGCGGATCTTCCGGCCGAACCCCGAGCTGGACCCGTCGCCGCCGCCCAGGCTGCCGCCCAGGTGGATCTGGAAGCCCTCGGTCTGCGTCCCGTCCGGCGCGGTGACCAGCGAGCCCTTCAGGCCGATGTCGGCGGTCTGGATCCGGGCGCAGGAGTTCGGGCAGCCGTTCACGTTGATCGTGACCGGCTCGGTGAAGTCGGGCAGCCAGGCGCTCCAGCTCGGCGATCACCTGGCCGGCCCGCGCCTTGGTCTCCACGATGGCCAGCTTGCAGAACTCGATGCCGGTGCAGGCCATGGTGTGCCGCCGGAACACGCTGGGGGAGGCGGGCAGGTCGGCTGCGTCCAGCGCCGCGGTGAGCTCGGCCACGTTGCCCTCGGGCACGTCCAGGATCACCATCTTCTGCTCGGTGGTGGTGCGCACCCGGCCGCTGCCGTACCGGGCGGCCAGGTCGGCCACCTGGCCCAGCGCGGCGCCGGACATCCGGCCGACCCGGGGCGCGAAACCGACGTAGTACCGGCCGTCCCGCTGCTGGTGCACCCCCACGTGGTCGCGGCGGCCGTCCCGGGGCGGGGGCGGCGGCGGGCTATCCGGCAGCGCATAGCCCAGGTACTCCTTCTCGAGCACCTCGAGGAACTTCTCCGGGCCCCAGTCCGCGATGAGGAACTTGAGCCGGGCCCGGTGCCGCAGCCGCCGGTAGCCGTAGTCGCGGAACACCGACGTGACCCCGGCCCACACCTCGGGCACCTGGTCCGGCTGGACGAACGCGCCGAGCCGCTTGGCGATCATCGGGTTGGTGGACAGCCCGCCGCCGACCCACAGGTCGTAGCCGGGCTCGCCGTAAGGGCCGGTGACGCCGACGAACGCGATGTCGTTGATCTCGTGCACGGTGCACTGCGCGGCGCAGCCGCTCATCGCCGACTTGAACTTGCGCGGCAGGTTCGAGAACGTGGGGTCGCCCACCCAGCGCGCCGTGGTCGCCTCGATCTGCGGGGTGGCGTCGATCACCTCGCCCGCGTCGATCCCGGCCAGCGGGCAGCCCAGCATCACCCGGGGCGTGTCGCCGCACGCCTCGGTGCTGGACAGGCCGACGGCCTCCAGGGTGTCCCAGATGGCCGGCACGTCCTCGATGCGGATCCAGTGGTACTGGACGTTCTGCCGGTCGGTGATGTCGGCGGTGCCCCGGGCGTACCGGTCCGAGATGTCGGCCACGGCGCGCAGCTGGTCGTTGCTGAGCTGCCCGCCGTCGATCCGGACCCGGAGCATGAAGTACCGGTCGTCGAGCTCCTCCGGTTCCAGCGCCCCGGTCTTCCCGCCGTCGATGCCCGGGCGGCGCTGCGTGTACAGGCCATACCAGCGGAACCGGCCACGCAGGTCGGCCGGGTCGATGGAGTCGAAGCCCCGCTTGGCGTAGACGTCGATGATCCGCTGCCGGACGTTCAGCCCGTCGTCGTTCTTCTTGTTTTCCTCGTTCTTGTTCAGTGGCTCGCGGTACCCGAGAGCCCACTGACCCTGGCCCTTGCGGCCTTGCCCGCGCAATCGGGGGGCTGGCGGCATCTGGCGCGTCCCTTCTCGGTCCGGGGGGCGCGCGCCACGGACAGCGCAGCCGTCACCGGCTGCACCGGTATTCCTGCTGGCTGGCGGCACACTGGGGTTGCCGCCAGGCATCAGGCACCGGCCGCGGCACGCACCCCGTGATTCGGGCGGTGGTTAGCGGCCGTGCCGACAGATCGCGCTGCGCACCCGGAGCAGGTCAACGTGCCTGCGGGCGACGAGGAGAGGATCTGCAGCGCTCACGTATCGAGGATCACACGAGATGGCGCTTGCTGTCGAGACAGGTTCGCGTACCGAAGCAATTTTCCGCGTCCGGCCGCTCGTCCACGCCAGGCTCATAGCGCCCACGACTGGGGCCAACCGGCCCCGCCTACCGTCTATTCCGGGCCACACTGCTATTCCGGGCCACACCTGAAAATTCCACTCGCCGCGTAGCGGTCAGCCCTGCCGGACCCAGCTCAGCGACTCGTCGCCGGGTGGCTCCGGGAGGGCGGACAGGGGGAGGTGCTGGCAGTCGCACCACGTGCCACCCGGGCACTCGGTGTGCTCCTGCCGACGGCAGTGCAGGCAGATCATCTGCCCATTCTGCCCGGCATGGCACGCTGGGTGCCCGGGTTGGCGGGGTTATCCGTAGGGACGGGGGCTGCTGCGGGGTGAGCGAGCTGTGGCGGTGGTGTCAGGCCGCGTTGGCCCGGCGCATCCGGCGGCGACGCTCGGAGGCGCGCTCATCCTCGTTCAGGCCGCCCCAGGTGCCGTACTTCTCCGGCCGGGAAATGGCGTAGTCCAGGCATTCCGTGCGGACCGGGCAGCTGGCGCACATCGCCTTGGCCTTCCGCTCGCGGATGTCCCGCTCCGGCTGCCGCTCCCCGTCCGGGCCGAAGAAGAGCACGACATCCGTGCCGCGGCACGCGGCGGCATCTTGCCAGCCCCAGTTCGGCCGGGGAGGCAGGGTAACCTGCCGCCGTACCTCAGACATGACTAGATCTCCCTAACAAGCTCAGTGGTGATACGTTCCGTACAGGCCGACCCTCTGGTTGTGTCGGACTTCTGGTTCCGCGCGATGCGGCTTTTGCCCCGTCGTAGGTATTGAACGTCCTGCGGCACCTGCGTGTTCCCGGAGCAATGGGCAGCCACGAGGCACCCGTGCCGCCACGCCAGGCAGCGGGACGGTGCACGGGTGGAGCAGCCCTGCCGGATGGGTGGCCAGCCCAACGGCGGCCGCCCGGCCGAAACCAGTCCGTGTCCAGCGGACCGGTGATCAATGATGCCATCAGCAGGGCCGGTTCCGCAGGCCGGATTGCTAATCCGGGGCATAGATGTTCGGCTCCCGTTGCCCGTCCGCGGCGGCCCTGGTCACAGCGTTAATTGGACAAACCCATTAGTTCAGCGCCACCATGGGCTGCATGTCAGCGTCGGACGCAGCCCCGTTGCCCCGGCTCGGTGAGGTGTTCTTCGACGTACGAGGCGACTCCCGAAGCATGCGGCTGAGCTGGTACGCCGACACCGGCGTGGCGGTGTTCAGCATCTGGCAGGGTGGCACCTGTACCGGGACATTCCGGCTGCCCATGGATGACCTCGCCCGGATGATCGAGGCACTGCGCCGCGGCCCGCAGGGCAAGGGCCAGCGGGCCGCCCGCGAGGCGCCGCCGGCCCGGGACGCGGCCGCGCCGGCCAGCGGCAGCCCGGATCAGGGCCAGGCCACCCAGGCGATGCGGATGCCGGAGCGGGCCGGGCGGGATCAGAACGGCGCCCGCGGCTACCGCCGGGACCCGGCCGGCTACCCGGACCCGCTCAGCCCGGACTACCCGGCCGAGCAGCTGGAGGACTACCGGACCGGCGCGGGCACCGGTGAGTTCCGGGCCGCCGCCGATGCGGGTTACCCGGACGTGCCGGTCACCGGGGACTACCGGCGGGCCGGCCCCGAGCCGGGCGGCTACCCGGAGGAGGCCAGCAGCGGCTCGTACCGCCGCGGTGGCTACCCGGCCGACTCCGGCTACCCGGCGGGCGCGGACTACCCGGAGGACTACCGCGGCGGGTCATCTGGCAGCCACCGGCGGGACGCCGGGCGGGATCCTGGCCGGGACACCGGCGGATACCCGGCCGCGCCCCCGGATTATCGCGGTGGATCGTCGGGCAGCCACCGGCGGGACGCGCCGGGTTACCCCGACGATCCGGCTTACCCGGCCGATCCAGGCTTCCGTGGCTATTCCCGCCAGCCGGACATTGCGGATTATCCCGGCGAGCCGCCGGCTGGCGACTCCGGCGCATATCCGGCCGGCGCCGATTATGGCGAGCAGGGCGACGACTGGGGGGAAGACACCGCCGACCAGTCGCTGGGCAGCTACGGCAACGAGCCGCCTGCGGAATCGTTCCCCTATGGCCGCCGCGGCGGCAATCGCGAGCCCCGGGAACGGGGCCGCTATCCCGGCCGTCATTGACGATAGCCGCCGCCTGTCTTTGGGTGTCGTTATGGTTGGGCTTCCCCTGGGAGGATATATTTGCCTCCAGAGGAAGGGGGGCCTCAAGTGGCACAGAAGGTTTCCGTCACATTTGCCTGTGACTACGACCAGAAAGCGATTCCTGAGGGCCAGCATGAGACCCGGCGCTTCAGCCTGGATGGCCGGGACTATGAGATCGACCTGTGTGCCAAGCACAGCCAAAAGTTTGACGACGTGGTCGGGCGATACGCCGACCACGCCCGGCGGTCCGCGTCGCGGGCCGGGCGGACCAAACGGCGCACCACCGCGCACCGGCAGCACAGCGCGGCCATCCGCAGCTGGGCCAAGGAAACGGGGATAGCGGTCAGCGACCGTGGCCGCATTCCGGCCGATGTGGTCGCCCGGTACGAGGCGAAGCACGCCTGAGCTAGCTCAGGACGGCCCGTGCTCCCGTTCCGCGTCTGGCGCCGCGGCCTGGTCCGGTGGTGACTGGGCCGGTGGCGCCTGGGCGGGCAGGGCCTGGGCCGGGGCACCCTGGCCGGCCGCTGCCGCGGGCGGCGCACCCCCCGGCCGGGGAATCGGCCCGGTCGCGGCCGCCAGCACCTGGGAATTGGGCAGGTTCACCGGGCCGTCTTCGGTGTCCATCCGCAGGTAGGTGATGCCGATCTCGGTGACCAGGCCCTCGGTCACCCCGCCCAGCGAGCCGGATTTGACCCGGATGTAGTCGCCGACGTTGAACGGCCGGGACAGCAGCAGCACCAGGCCCGCGAAGATGTTGGCCAGCGACTGCTGCCCGGCGATGCCGAGCAGGATCGTGGTCACCGCGCCGCCGACCAGCAGCTGCCCGATCGGCACCTTGCACAGGCTGATCGTCAGTATCAGCACGGTCAGCCCGCCGACCAGCAGGATGGCGTAGCGGACCACGGCCGCGTGCGACGTGCCGACCCCGGGCGTGAGCACGTCCCGGGCCTTGGCCGCCAGCCCGACCACCGCGGTGGCGCCGAATATCAGGAACCCCCCGATGCACGCGGCCGCGATGAGCTTGGGGGTGTAGTTGGCGGGCCCGGTCCAGTCTTCGAACATACGGCCGGCGACCGCGGCGACCGAACCAGCCGCGATGGCCAGCACCAGCGCGATGATGGACCGCCACGGCCGGGTGTGCGCCCGGGCCTTGGCCACATGCTCATTCACCCGCGCCATCCGCTCGGCCCGGTCGAGCTGGCGCCTCTCGTGTAGATCCACCCGCCCATCCTGCCCGGCCCAGATAACACCTGATCCCGGGGGGCCAGGAACGGCCCCCCGGGATCAGAATGGTTCGGTCAGACGCGCGGCCCGAGCAGTGCCTTGCCGACCGGCACCGAGACCCGGCCGCCCATTCCGTTGGCCACGCCGGCCGCCGAGGCGTACCAGGCGCAGAGGGCGGTGAGCACGCCCACGTAACCGCCGGCCTTCACGATGTTCGTGTTACCCGCGAAGTTCCCGGCGAACAGGATGATCTCGGTCGCTTCCAGGGTCAGGAACACGGCAAACACGGCCAGGTTGACCTGGGTGCTCCAGATCAGCATGTAGGTATTGAAGATGGCGAACGCGAGCAGGATCCAGCCGACGTCCTTGGCGAACAGGCCGGCCGTGAGCGGGTGGGTGGCCAGCTTGGCCCCGTAGAGCTGGAAGTACAAGAATAGGCCGATCCAGAAGCCGCCGTAGGAAGCGAACGCGGTCGCGCCGAACACGTTCCGGTTCCGGAATTCCCACATCCCGGCCAGCAGCTGGCACAGCCCGCCGTAGGCGAAGGCGTAGCCCACCCAGGCCAGCCCGCTGGAGTGGGTCATCCACCCGGCGTTGAACGCCGAGAGCAGGAATGTGGTCAGTGCGAAGGCGGCCAGCCCGAGCGGTGCTGGATCGGCTATGCCGGAGACCGGTGCGGCCACCGGTCTGGTCTGTGTGTCTTCGTTGACGCTCAAGTGCTTCCTCCTGATGAGGCGTGCGCTGCCCGGCTGTGGGATCCACCGGTGGCCGGGTCGGCGTTCCGGGCTAACTGAAGGCCCTCTTCACAGGTGGCTCACCAGAACCACATGGAAGATACGCCATGAGCGTAACTCCGGATACCTTCTGGCGGGAGACCCAGGTTTGCCCAGATGCTGACGCCAGCATCAGGTATCGGGGGCCTGAGAGCGGGCCAGCACCTCGCTCAGCCCGGTCCGGGTGGCCAGTACGTAGATCCGGTCCAGCGGGCTGAGCCGGTAGCCCGGGTCGGGCGCCCAGTCCACCCCGTTGGCGGCGGCCCGGCGCACCGCGATCACCCGGACCGACCCGGGGCGGTGCACGCTGCGCACCGGCTGCCCGGCTAGCCCGGACCCGGCGCCCACCCCGACATCGGCGATCAGCAGCACGTGCCGGCCGACCGGGATGGTGCGCAGCACCTGATGCTCCAGCATGGCCGCGGCGAACGCGGGCGCGGCCAGGTAGGGCACGCTGCGGGAGATCGTGTTGCCCACCGTCTTCTGCACCCGCTCGGCCAGGTCGTCGTCGGACAGCCGGAGCACCAGGCGCAGGTCGGGGGCGAGCGCCCGGGCGTGCAGCGCGGTTTCCAGATTCACGATGTCACTGTCGGTAACCGAGACCAGCGCCTGGCTGGTGCTGATGCCGGCCGCCCGCAGCGTTTCCTCCCGGGTCGTTTCGCCGATCACCACCCGCAGCCCGAGCCGCCGGGCCAGCCGGACGCCGGCCGCGTGCTCGTTCTTGTCCACGCAGACCACCTCCACGCCCAGGTCATGCAGCTGGCCGAAGATCCGGGTGCCGACGTTGCCCAGGCCGGCCACGATCACGTGGTCGCTGAGCGGGCGGTCCTCGCCGCGCACCGAGCCGGTGAGCCGGGCGCCGACCACGGCCGCGGTCACCACCGGGAGGAAGGCCATCCCGGTGAAGGTGAGCAGGAACTGGGCGACTTTCTCCGCGCCGCCCAGCCGGGCATCGGTCACCGCGGCGCCCGCCGCGTCCAGCGCGGTCAGGTACAGGGCGTTGGGCACCGAGTACCCGGCCACGGTGGCCAGCAGCACGAAACCGATCAGCAGCAGCGCGAACAGGCCGACGAAGACGAGGCCGAGCTTCCTGCGGAACAGCAGGTGGCTCAGGCTGGCCAGAAACCGGAGCGGACGGCGGTGCTGGGTCAGCGGGTTGCGCCGGGTGCCGTCGGCCACCGCGAGGACCAGGTCGGCGGTGGCCGGGGTGGGCGGCAGCAGCCCGGGCACGGCGCGGTCCCCGGGGCTGGCCAGGCCGCACAGCACCTGGGTGGTGTCGGCTTGCCCGCTACGGGCCACGTACAGGGTGCGGCCGGCCAGCCGGACATGGCTGGGCGTGGGCTCGCCTAATGCGGCCGCCACGAACGACGGCGCGGCCATGGCCGAGCTGGACAGCACCGCGCAGTCCGGGAAGAACGCGCGCATCCGCTCGCCCAGACCGGTGTTGAAGATGCGCATCACCATGCGCAGGTCCGGGTTGAGGTCCTGGGCCCGCAGCCCGGCGTGGAAGTTGGCCAGGTCATCGCGGCCCATCAGGGCGATGGCCCGGGCCGAGTGCACCTGGGCCGCGGCGAACGCGGCGCTGTCCAGGTCCAGCTGCTCGATGACCCGGACGCCGGGCAGCTGGGCGATGCGCGGTCCATGGCCGCGGCTGACCGAGCCGAACAGGATGGTGACCAGCTCGCCGTAGTTGGTGGCCAGTTCCTCGACCACCCGGTAGGCCAGCGCGTCGTCCCCGCAGACGATCAGGTGGCCCGTGCTTTCCAGGTGGCCAGCGCTTTCCGGATGATCCGTGTCCTCGGTGACCGGGGGGACGGGGGGCACGGCGCGATCTAACCACAACCGGGGCAAGCCCGGCTAACCGGGATGAGGGTGGCTCGGCCGGCGACCTAGGCGGCAGACCGGGGTATTCTCCGGATGAAAGGGGCGAAGTAGTCCGGGGAGGTCGGGACATGACCAACGACGGCGGTATCCGCGCTTCGGACTCCGATCGCGAGAACGTCGTCGAGATCCTGCGCGACGCCTACAGCACGGGCCGGCTGACCATGGCCGAGTTCGATGAGCGGACGACCGCGGCGTTTGCCGCCCGGACCTGGGGTGAGCTGCGCAAGCTGACCGCCGACCTGCCGCAGCAGGCCAAGCTGGAGCTGAGCCACCCGGAGCCGGAGCGCAGCGCGGCGCCGAACCCGCCCCGCCCGCTGCCGGCCGGCCAGTCCCGGCGCCGGCTCAGCCCGATGCTGCCGATCCTGATGATCTGGCTCACCGTCGCGCTGACCACCGGGCACCCGGCCGCGTTCATCCCGGTGCTGATCGTGCTGGTGATACTGGCCCGGCTGACCAGCGGCGGCCCGCGCCGGCGCTAGCTCAGGGCGAGGCGAGCCGGCTGAGCCCGGGCGGGAGCTGGCTGGCGGCCGCCTTATCCAGCAGGAACAGCGTGCGCAGCTGGCCGCGGGCGCCGGCCGCGGGCACCTGGACCGGCCCGGCGCCAGACAGCGCCAGCTGGACCGCGCCGGCCTTCTCCGGCCCGGCGGCCAGGATCCACACCTCGCGGGCCTGCTGGATGGACGGCAGGGTCAGGGTCAGCCGGGTCGGCGGCGGCTTGGGCGAACCGCGCACCGCGACCACCGGCCGCTCGTCATACAGCGCGGGCATGCCCGGGAACAGCGACGCGACGTGGCCTTCCGGCCCGATGCCGAGCAGCAGCACGTCGAACGCGGGCACCGGCCCGTGATCCTCCGGCCGGGCCGCCTTGCGCAGCTCGGCCGCGTACCGCTCGGCGGCCGCTTCCGGGTTGGCCCCGTCCGGCCCGTCGCTGGCCGGCATCCGGTGCACCCGGGCCGGGTCGGTGTCCACGTGCCGGAGCAGCGCCTGCTCGGCCTGGACCTCGTTGCGCTCCGGGTCGCCGGCCGGCAGGAAGCGCTCGTCGCCCCACCAGATGTCCAGCCGCGGCCAGTCCACCGCGCCGAGGGCCGGTGCCGCGGCCAGCTGGGCCAGCACCGCGGTGCCGATGCCGCCGCCGGTCAGCACCAGGTCCGCGGTGCCCCCGCTGGCCTGGGCATCGACCAGGCGGGTGGCCAGCCGGGCGGCCACCGCCTTGGCCAGCTGGTCCGCGTCGTGGTGCACCAGCACCTCAGGCGTGCTCACGGGACGGCGCCGCTGCCGTCCAGGCTGCTGCTGACGCCGGCGGGTGCCACGGACAGGAACGGCGCGATCGTCTCCCCGTACACGTCGTCCGGGTCGAGCCGGCGCAGCTCCTCGGCCAGCAGCTCGGCGGTGTCCCGGCGGTGCAGGGCCACCTTGCGCTCCGGCTGCCCGGGCCGCCGCAGCATGGCCACCCGGCCGTCCGGGCGGGTCACCGACACCTCGCCGTCGCTGGTGTCGAAGCTCACCGAGGTGATGCCGGGGCCGCCGGACTCGGTGACCGTGAACGGGATGCCGAGCCGGACGGACAGCCAGGACGCGATCAGGTCGGCGCTCGGGTTGCCCGCCTCGGCCTCCACCCGCCCGCCGCTGATCGTGCCGTGTGGCTGGTCCATGATGGCGGCCAGCAGGGTCCGCCACGGGGTGGCCCGGGTCCAGCTCAGGTCGGTGTCGCCGGGCCGGTAGTGCGCGGCCAGGCTGGTCAGGCAGTCGTGCGGCTCGGTGGCCGCGGCCGCGTCGGTGATCCGGCGCTGGGCCAGCGCGCCGAGCGGGTTGCCGGACGGGGCGTCCGGCGGGATCCCGGGCCACCAGGTCACCACGGGGGTGTCCGGCATCAGCAGCGGGGTGACCACCGAGTCGGCGTGCTCGCCGAGCGCCCCATACATGCGCAGCAGCACCACCTCGCCCGGGCCGGTCTCGCCGACCCGGATCTCGGCGTCCAGCCGCGAAGTGGCCTGCGGCCGCCGGGTGATCACCGCCAGCACCCGCATCGGGTGCTCCCGGGCGGCCTCGCTGGCCGCCCGGACCGCGTCGTACTGGGCTGCCTCGTCGGTGACGATGACCAGGGTCAGCACCATGCCGCTGGCCGGGCCGCCGAGCCGCTGCCGGGCCTGCCAGATGGCCTCGTGGATCCGGCCGGTGGTCGTCTCGGCCAGGTCGATCATCATGACGAGCTGTCCTTTCCCGCCGCCAGAAGCCTCACAGCCGCCGCCACGCCCGGCCGTCCCGCTGCATCAGCTCCTCGGCGGACGGCGGCCCGGCCGACCCGGCCGGGTAGGGCTCCGGCTTGCCGTGCTCGGCCCAGAACTCCTCGATCGGGTCGAGCACCTTCCAGGACAGCTCGACCTCACGGTGCCGGGGGAACAGCGGGGGATCCCCGATCAGCACGTCGAGCAGCAGCCGCTCGTAGGCTTCCGGGCTGCTCTCGGTGAACGACTCGCCGTAGGCGAAGTCCATGTTCACGTCGCGTACTTCCATCGCCGTGTCCGGCACCTTGGAGCCGAACCGGACCGTCACGCCCTCGTCCGGCTGGACCCGGATGACCAGGGCGTTCTGGCCGAGCTCCTTGGTGTCGGTGGCGGCGAACGGCAGGTGCGGGGCGCGCTGGAACATCATCGCGATCTCCGACATGCGGCGCGGCAGCCGCTTGCCGGTGCGCAGGTAGAACGGGACGCCGGCCCAGCGCCGGGTGTCCACGTGCAGCTTGATCGCGGCGTAGGTCTCGGTGCGCGAGTCCGGCGCGATACCGTCCTCCTCCAGGAAGCCACCGACCGGGATGCCGCCCTGCCAGCCCGCGGCGTACTGGCCGCGGGCCGTGCCGAGGGCCACGTCGGCGGGTACCCGGACCGCGGACAGTATCTTCTCCTTCTCGGCCCGCAGCGAGTCCGCGTCGAACGAGACCGGCTCCTCCATCGCGGTCAGCGCCAGCAGCTGCATCAGGTGGTTCTGGATCACGTCCCGGGCCGCGCCGATGCCGTCGTAGTAGCCGGCCCGGCCGCCGATGCCGATATCCTCGGCCATGGTGATCTGCACGTGGTCCACGTAGCCGCGGTTCCAGATCGGCTCGTACAGCGTGTTGGCGAAGCGCAGGGCCAGGATGTTCTGGACGGTTTCCTTGCCCAGGTAGTGGTCGATGCGGAACACCGAGTGCGCCGGGAACACCTCGCTCAGCGTCTCGTTCAGCGCCCGGGCACTGGCCAGGTCGTGGCCGAACGGCTTCTCGATCACCACCCGGCGCCAGGGCACCGGGTGCCCCGGGGACGGGGGCGGCGGGTCGGCCAGCCCGGACCGCTTGAGCTGCTTGACCACCAGCGGGAAGAACTTGGGCGGCACGGACAGGTAGAACGCGTAGTTGCCGCCGGTGCCGCGCTGCTGGTCCAGGTCGGCCACGCACTCGGCCAGCCTGTCGAACGCCGCGTCGTCGGTGAACTCGCCCGGCACGAAGCGGACGCCCTCGGACAGCTGGTCCCACACCGTGTCCCGGAACGGGGTGCGCGCGTGCTCCTTGACCGCGTCGTGGGTGACCTGGGCGAAGTCCTCGTCCGCCCAGTCCCGCCGGGCGAACCCGACCAGCGAGAAACCCGGCGGCAGCAGACCACGGTTGGCCAGGTCGTAGATGGCCGGCATCAGCTTCTTGCGGGCCAGGTCGCCGGTCACCCCGAAGATGACCAGGACGCACGGGCCAGCCACCCGCGGGATGCGCCGGTCCCGCGGGTCGCGCAGCGGGTTGGCCACCGGCCCGGTGATCACCGGGGCCAGCGAGCTCGGCTGCACCTCGTCGTCCGGGCTGGCCTCAGCGGGCGGCGCCGCGGCGGCCTCGGTATCGGCACTCGTCATGGCTTCTCCACTGCCCCCATGTTGGCCTGGATGGTGCCGAGGAACTCGTTCCAGGACACGGCGAACTTGTCCACGCCCTCGTCCTCGAGCACCTGGACGACGTCGTCGTAGCTGATGCCGAGCTGGGCCAGGTCGGCGAACACCTGCCGGGACGCCTCGTAGGTGCCGCGCACCGTGTCGCCGCGCAGCTTGGCGTGGTCGGCGGTGGCCCACAGGGTGGCCTCCGGCATGGTGTTCACCGTGTCCGGGGCGACCAGCTCGACCACGTACATGGTGTCCTCGAAGGCCGGGTCCTTGGTGCTGGTGGAGGCCCACAGCGGGCGCTGCACCTTGGCCCCGGCGGCCAGCAGCGCCTGCCACCGTGGCGTGGCGATCCGCTGCTCGTACAGCTCGTAGGCCAGCCGGGCGTTGGCGATCGCGGCCTTGCCGCGCATCGCGGCCGCCTCCGGCGTGCCGATCTTGTCCAGCCTGCTGTCCACCTCGGTGTCCACCCGGCTGACGAAGAAGGACGCCACCGAGGCGAGCCGGGAGATGTCCCGGCCGGCCGCCACCGCCTGCTCCAGCCCGGCTATGAATGCGTCGATGACCTCGCCGTACCGCTCCAGGGAGAAGATCAGCGTGACGTTCACGCTGATCCCCTCGGCCAGGCACGCGGTGATCGCGGGCAGGCCCTCCTTGGTGGCCGGGATCTTGATGAACAGATTGGGCCGGTCCACCATCCACCACAGCGTGCGGGCCTCGGCGATGGTCTTGGCCGTCTCCCGGGCCAGCCGCGGGTCCACCTCCAGGGACACCCGGCCGTCCACTCCGTCGCTGGCGTCGTACACCGGGCGGAGCACGTCACAGCCCCACCGGATGTCGTACGTGGTGATCAGGCGGGACGCCTCCTCGGGGCTGGCCCCGCTGATGGCCAGGTCGGCCAGCTGCTGGTCGTAGGCGTCGCCCTGGCTGATCGCGTGCGCGAAGATCGTCGGGTTCGAGGTGACCCCGCGGACCTCCCAGTTAGTCATCAGGTCGGCGAGGTTGCCGGTGCGCAGCCGTTCCCGGCTGATGTCGTCCAGCCAGATCGATACGCCCTCCGCGGTCAGTTGGCTGAGGATGGCTTGGTTGTGTTGCTGGGCGGTCATGGCTTCTCGCTCCTTGCCCTCGCGCGGTCAGGCCAGCCGGGCCAGGCTGGCCCGGGCGGCCGCGGCCACGTGCTCCGCGGTGAACCCGAACTCCTGGTAAAGCTTCTGATAGGAGGCTGATGCCCCGAAATGCTCCAGGCTCACGCTTTCCCCGGCATCTCCAGTGAATGCATGCCACGGCTGGGCCACGCCGGCCTCGACGCTGACCCGGGCCCGGACCCCCGGCGGCAGCACCTCCTCCTGATAGGAAGCATCCTGGCTGGTGAACCATTCCACGCACGGCATGGAAACAACACGTGTCGAAATACCCTCGCCCTGCAGGATGTCCCGGGCGGCCAGCGCGATCTGCACCTCGCTGCCGGTGCCGATGATGATCGCCGCCGGGTCGCCGCCCGCCCCCTCGGCCAGCACGTACCCGCCGCGCGCGGTGCCCTCGGCGCTGGTGATGCCCTGCGCGTTGCCGTCCGAGCGGTCCAGCACCGGCATGCCCTGCCTGCTCAGGCACAGCCCGGCGGGCCGGTCGGTGTGCTCCAGGATCGTCCGCCAGGCCACGCTGGTCTCGTTGGCGTCGCCCGGCCGGATCACGTCCAGGCCGGGGATGGCGCGCAGCGCGGCCAGGTGCTCGACTGGCTGGTGGGTGGGCCCGTCCTCGCCCAGCCCGATCGAGTCGTGCGTCCAGACGAAGGTGACCGGCTGGCCCATCAGCGCGGCCAGCCGCACCGCCCCCCGCATGTAGTCGCTGAACACCAGGAACGTGCCGCCGTAGGGCCGGGTCAGCCCGTGCAGCGCGATGCCGTTCAGGATGCCGCCCATGGCGTGCTCGCGGATGCCGAAGTGCAGCGTGCGGCCGTACCAGGTGCCCGGGAACATCGTGGTCTGCCGGTCCGGCGGGAGGAACGACGGCTCGCCCTTCATCGTGGTGTCGTTGCTCCCGGCCAGGTCGGCCGAGCCGCCCCACAGCTCCGGCAGCACCGGGGCCAGGGCGTTCAGCACCTGCCCGGACGCGGCCCGGGTGGCCAGCCCCTTGGCGTCGGGCGGGAACGTGGGCAGCGCACTGGCCCAGCCGTCCGGCAGCCGGCGCGCGGCCAGCCGGTCCAGCAGCGTGGCGCGGTCCGGGCGGGCCGCCGCCCAGTCGGCCAGCGCGGCGTCCCACTCGGCGTGCAGCTGCTTGCCCCGGTCGGTCACCTGGCGGGCGTGCGCCACCGCCTCCTCCTCGGCCGGGAAGCTCACCGCCGGGTCGAAGCCGAGGATCTGCTTGGTCTTGGCCACCTCGTCCGCGCCGAGCGCGGCCCCGTGCGCCGCACCGGTGTTCTGCGCGTCCGGGGCGGGCCAGGCGATGATGGTGCGCAGCACGATCATCGACGGCTGCGTGGTCTCGGCCTGGGCATTCAGGTAGGCCTGGTAGAGGGCCTGGGGGTCTTCGTGGTAGCCGCCCGGGGTCAGCCAGTCCACCCGCTGCACGTGCCAGCCGTATGCCTCGTACCGGGCCGCGACGTCCTCCGACTTGGCGATCTTGGTGTCGTCCTCGATCGAGATGTGGTTGTCGTCGTACAGCACGATGAGGTTGCCCAGTTCCTGCACCGCGGCCAGCGCGGAGGCCTCGTGGGTGATGCCCTCCTCGATGTCGCCGTCGGAGCAGAACGCGTAGATGTGGTGGTCGAACGGGCTGGTGCCGGGGGCCGCGTCCGGATCGAGCAGGCCGCGCTCGCGGCGGGCGGCGATGGCCATGCCGACCGCGTTGGACAGGCCCGCGCCGAGCGGCCCGGTGGTGGTCTCCACGCCCGGGGTGAGGCCGTGCTCGGGATGGCCCGGGGTGATGCTGCCCCACTGCCGGTAGTGCCGGAGGTCATCCAGCGTCAGCCCGTAGCCAGACAGGTAGAGCTGGATGTACAGGGTCAGGCTGGAGTGCCCGCAGGACAGCACGAACCGGTCCCGGCCTAGCCAGCCCGGGTCGGCCGGGTCGTGCCGGAGGATGTGCTGGTAGAGGAGGTAGGCCGCCGGGGCCAGGCTCATCGCCGTGCCCGGGTGGCCGTTGCCGGCCTGCTGCACCGCGTCCATGGCCAGGACCCGGATCAGATCGACGGCCCGCTGGTCGGCAGCCGTCCAGTCCAAGGGGAGTTCGATCACGTGCACGACCCTATCCTCAGTTTCGCCTACTCCCAGGGCCACCCCCGAAGCGGGGAAGCAGGGGGTGGATTACGGTCCCGCCGGTACGCTCCCTGCCATGGCGACCAACCCCGGCTTCGATCCCCGCGCGGTGATCGAGGGCCGGCCGGCCGGGCGCCCCCGGGCCGGGGTCATCCTGGCTATTGTCGCCGCCATCGCGTGCGCCATCGTGGTGCTCGGCGCGGACGCGGTGCAGAGCGTGAATGCGGCCGGGCACAGCGTGGCGCCGTTCCTCATCGCGCTCCCGCTGGCCCTGCTCCCGGTGCCGCTGCTGGTCGGCTGCGTGCTGCTGGTGGACCGGCTGGAGCCGGAGCCGCGGATCAACCTGGTGCTCGCGTTCGCCTGGGGCGCCGGGGTGGCCGCGCTGCTCGCCGCGGTGATCAACACGGCCGGGCTGGTCTTCATCACCCAGCCCGCGCTGGGCAACACCACCGGGGAGTACGTGTCGGCCACGTTCGGCGCCCCGGTGGTGGAGGAGTCGCTGAAGGGCCTGATCCTGATCATCCTGCTCTGGCGGCGGCGCCAGGAGCTGGACGGCCCGACCGACGGGATCATCTACGCGGCCATGGTCGGGCTGGGCTTCGCCATGATGGAGAACATCGGCTACTACATCGGCGCCCTGGTCCGTCCCCAGGTCGGCGGGGCTGAGCTGCTCGGCGTCACGTTCGTGCTGCGCGGCGTGCTCTCCCCGCTGGCCCACCCCATCTTCACCTCGATGACCGGGCTCGGGGTGGCCTACGCGGCCACGCACAAGAACGGCCGCTGGGCGGTGCCACTTGGGCTGGCCGCGGCCATGCTGCTGCACGGGCTGTGGAACGGGCTGAGCGCGCGCGGCATCGACGGCTTGGCCCTGGCCTATGCCATCCTGGCCTGTGTGCTGGCCGGCCTGGTCGCGGTGATCATCGCGGACCGGCGCCGGATCGTCCGGCTGATCTGGCGGTTCCTGCCCGCCTACGAGGCCACCGGCCTGGTCACCGAGGCCGACCTGCGGATGCTGAGCACGCTGCGGGAACGGTACGCGGCCCGGCGCTGGGCCCGGATGACCGGCGGCCGGGCGGCCGGCCGGGCCATGGAGGACTACCAGCTGGCCGCGACCGAGCTGGCCCTGGTGCACCTGCGCATGCAGCGCGGCATCGTCAGCGCGCAGCACTTC
The DNA here is from genome assembly GCA_963814645.1 of uncultured Actinomycetes bacterium. Taxonomy (GTDB): domain Bacteria; phylum Actinomycetota; class Actinomycetes; order Streptosporangiales; family Streptosporangiaceae; genus RYN-230. The sequence goes on from CAWFDX010000004.1 coordinate 1,708,451, forward strand.
GACGAGCGCCGCCGCGACCTGCTCCGGCTGATGGCCATGGCCCGCAGCGCGTTCTTCCACCGGCAGCCGGAACCGCCGCAGCCGCCGTGGGCCGGCCCTAGCTCGTCAGGGTTCGGGTCGTCAGGATTCGGCCGGCACGGGCTCGGCTAGCGGCGCGCCGGGCACCCCGGCGGTGTCGGCCACCGGGCCGCGGTCCCGGGTGGCGAACATCAGCAGCAGGGCGGTGATCCAGATCAGCACCGAGCCGGCCACGTGCACCCAGACCAGGCCGGCCGGCAGGCCGCTGAAGTACTGGGTGTAGCCGATGACACCCTGCAGGCCGGTCAGGCCGAGCAGCACCCAGCCGAGCCGCCGGGCCCGGGCCGGGGCCCCGGTGAGCTGCAGGGTGATCACGGTCGCGGCGATCAGGGTGCCCAGCATCCAGCCGATGTCGGCATGCAGCTGGGTGACGCCTTCCAGCGGCAGGTGATACCGCGGCACGTAGTGCGGGCCGCCGCCTTCGTGCGGCACGAACGTGGACCCGGCCAGCGGCCCGGTGCCGGTCACCACGGTGCCCGCGGCCAGCATCAGCGCGGTCACACCGACCGTGGCCACCGCGAACACCCGGACCTCGCGGCGGACCAGCCGGGCCGGCTTGCCGTCGCCCTCGGCGCACCGCACGTACAGCGTCACGGCCAGCGCCAGGATCGCGCTGGACAGCAGGAAGTGCAGCGACACCGCGGCCGGGTTGAGGTCGGTGAGCACCACGATGCCGCCCAGCACCGCCTGGGCCAGCACGCCGAGCGGCTGGGCCGCGGCCAGCCAGACGATGTTGCGCCGGACCGCCCTGCCCGGGCGGAACCGCCACGCGGTGATCAGCACCAGCACGGCCACCACCATCAGCACGCCGGTCAGCATCCGGTTGGTGAACTCGATGTAGGTGTGCACCATCGGGTCGCCGCTGGTGTGCGCGGCGACCAGGCTGCTCGTGGTGCAGGTGGGCCAGTCCGGGCAGCCCAGGCCGGACGCGCTGAGCCGGACCGCGGCGCCGGTCATGATCAGCCCGGCGTTGGCCCACACGCCGGCCAGCGCGATCCGGCGCATCGAGGTCACCGTGGGGTACAGCACCGGAGCCACCAGGCGGCGGGCAGATCGGGTCAGGTCGGCTGGCACGGACCCCATCGTAGACTGCCGGGCTCCGGTCAGTTCCGGGTCCGGGCCGCGCCCGCGCTGGCCACCACCACGCAGCCGATCGCGGCCCACTCGTACCAGCGCAGCCCCTGGCCCAGCAGGACCAGCCCGACCAGCGCGGCCACGGCCGGCTCCAGGCTCATCCAGATGCCGAACACCTTGGCCGGGGTGCGGCGCAGCGCCTCCAGTTCCAGCGTGTACGGGATGACCGAGGAGAGCAGCCCGATGGCCAGCCCGGCGCCGAGCACCGCGGGCCGGAGCAGGGCCCGGCCGCCGGCCAGCAGTCCGGCCGGGGTGACCGCCAGCGCGGCCACGCACATCGCGATGGTCAGCCCCGAGGTGCCCGGGAAACGCCGCCCGGTGGCCGCGCTGAGCAGGATGTAGGCCGCCCAGCAGGCCGCGGCGAGCAGCGCGAAGGCCAGCCCGGCCGGGTTCAGGTGGCTGCCCGGGGCACGGGTCAGCAGCGCCACGCCGGCCCCGGCCAGCAGCACCCAGGCCGCGTCCAGCCAGCGCCGGGAGGTGGCCACCGCCACCCCGAGCGGGCCGAGGAACTCCACCGTCACCGCGATGCCCAGCGGGATCCGGGCGAACGCCTGGTAAATGGAGTAGTTCATCACCGCGAGGATCAGCCCGAACATGACCACGACGGCGGCGTCCGCCCAGGCCCGGCGGACCACGATGGCGCGGACCTCGCGGCCGAGGCCGCGGGCCCCGGCCACGGCCAGCAGCAGCGCGGCCGTCCACAGCCGCAGGCCGGTCACCGCGGCCGGCGGCACCTGGCTGAACAGCCGGTCGGCCAGGCCCGCGCCGACCTGGACCGCGACGATGCCGGTCAGCACCAGGGCCGGCGGCGGCACCGCCCCGAGCAGTGTGCTGCGCCGCCCGGTGGTGGGCGGATCAGTGGCGGGCTCGGCGGCTACTCCCAGCGGAACACCCGGGTGGTCACGCCGATCCCGGCCACCGCCCAGACCAGCAGCACGACGAGGTCCTTGACCGGCAGCCCGCCGCCGTGCTGCAGCACCTGGTGCAGGCCGTCAGACAGCGCTCCGGTGGGCAGCAGCCGCAGTACCGGGCGGGCGCCGGCCGGGAACTTGTTCAGCGAGAACACCACCCCGCCCAGCCCGAGCAGCACCAGGTAGATCAGGTTGGCCGCGGCCAGTGTGGCCTCGGTGCGCAGCGTGCCCGCCAGCAGCAGGGCCAGCCCGCTGAACGCGGCCGTGCCGGCCAGGATGAGCAGCGGCACCCACAGCGCGGCGGCCGGCTGGGCGTCCGGCGACCAGCCGAGCAGCAGGCCGACCACGATGATCACCGCGGTCTGGCCCAGCTCCACCACGAGCACCGTGCTGGTCTTGGCCGCGATCAGGCCGCCGCGGCGCAGCGGCGTCGCACCGAGGCGCTTGAGCACGCCGTAATAGCGTTCGAATCCGGTCGCGATGGCCTGGCTGGTGAACGCCGTGGACATGATGCCCAGGGCGATGATGCCGGGGACGAGGAAGTCCACCCGGGTGCCGTTGATCAGATGCTCCAGGCTGAAGCCGACCAGCAGCACCACCGGGATGATGAGCGTGAGCAGCAGCTGCTCGCCGTTGCGGAGCAGCTGGCGCAGTTCCAGCCAGGCCTGCGCGGCCACCATCCGGGGCATCCGGGCCGCCCCCGGCGCCGGGGCGGGCCAGCTGGTCACGGCCGGGGACGCGGGGGAGGCGACCTGGTCGGTCATGACCGCAGCTCCCGTCCGGTCAGCTCGAGGAACACGTCCTCGAGGGTACGGCTCTCGATGCGCAGGTCCTGGGCCAGCACGCCGCGTTCCGCGCACCACGCGGTGACCGCGGCCAGCAGCTGCGGGTCCACCTGGTCCGGCACCTCGACGATGTAGTGCCCGGCCGGCGACTCCTTGGCCGCGCTGCCCTGCGGCAGCGCGGAGATCAGCCCGTCGGTGTCCAGGCCCGGCTCGGCCCGGAACCGGAGCTGCCCGGCCGTGCCGGTCAGCTCGGCCGGGCTGCCCTCGGCGACCAGCTGCCCGTGGTCCACCACGCAGACGTGATCGGCCAGCCGCTGCGCCTCGTCCATGTAATGCGTGGTCAGGATCACCGCCGCACCGGACGCGCGCAGCCCGCGGATCAGGTCCCAGGTGACGTGCCGGGCCTGCGGGTCCATGCCCGCGGTGGGCTCGTCCAGGAACAGCAGCTCGGGCCGCCCGATCAGCGCGGCGGCCAGCGACAGCCGCTGCTGCTGGCCGCCGGACAGGCGGCGGAACGGGGTGCGCAGGCTGCCCGCCAGGCCGAGCCGGTCCAGCAGCAGCGCGGGGTCGATCGGGGCCGTGTAGAACGCGGCCAGCGTATGCAGGTAGTCGCTGGCCCGGGCGGCGGGCGGGATGCCGCCGGCCTGCAGCATGACGCCGATCCGCGGCCGCAGCTGCCGCGCGTCCCGCGCCGGGTCCAGGCCGAGCACCCGCACGGTGCCGCCGTCCGGCCGCCGGTAGCCCTCGCAGATCTCGATCGTGGTGGTCTTCCCGGCGCCGTTCGGGCCCAGGATCGCGGTCACCGCGGCCCGGCGGGCCAGCAGCGAGAGACCGTTCACCGCCATGGTCCGGCCATAGCTCTTGGCCAGCTGGTGGATCTCGACCGCGGGTCCGTCACTCACGCAGGCGAGTCTAGAGGCTCGGCGGGCGCGGGCTTTGCGCTCCCTGGCACTGGGTGCCGGGCGGCGTTTAGCAAGCCGCGGAACAATCGCGGATCCGTGCCCTGCTCCGGGTGCCATTGCACCGCGATGAGAAATTCGTCACGATCGGCAGTTTCTACCGCCTCGATGGTGCCGTCGGCGGCCCATGCGGTGGCCACCAGCCCGTCGCCCAGCCGGTCAATGGCCTGATGATGCGCGGTCGGCACGTCAAGCCACCGCGCACCGCCGCCGTCCGGCGGCCCGAGCAGGCCGGCCAGCCGGCTGCCCGGCGCGACCCGGACCGGGTGGCTGCCGAACGTGCCCGGCGCGGCGCTGTGCCCGCCGCCGTCCGGCAGGTGCTGCTCCAGCGTGCCGCCCCGGGACACGTTGAGGATCTGCAGGCCGCGGCAGATGGCCAGCACCGGCAGGCCCGCGGCCAGCGCGGCGGCCAGCAGGTCCAGCTCGGCGCGGTCCCGGCCCGGCTGCACCCGGGTCGTCTCCGGGCGCGGCGCCGCGCCGTACCCGGCCGGGTCCAGGTCGCCGCCGCCGGACAGGATGACCGCGTCCAGCCGCCGTACCGCGGCTATCTCCCCGGGCAGCGGTGGCAGCAGTACCGGCACGCCGCCCGCCGCCGCCACCTGCTCGGCGTAGGCCAGCGGCAGCAGCGCGCACGGCAAGTGCCACGGTCCCCAGCGGGCGGGTTCCGCATAGCTGCTGATCCCGACGAGCGGAGCGCTCATTGTTGCGCCAGTCACAGCGGGGTCACGTACGCGCCGGAGATCCCGCCGTCCACCAGGAACTCGGCCGCGGTGATGAACGAGCTGTCGTCGCTGGCCAGGAACGCGATCGCGGCCGCGATCTCGGCGGGCTCGGCGAACCGGCCCATCGGCACGTGCACCAGCCGCCGCGCCGCGCGCTCCGGGTCCTTGGCGAACAGTTCCTGGAGCAGCGGGGTGTTCACCGGGCCTGGGCACAGCGCGTTTACCCGGATGCCCTCCCGGGCGAACTGCACGCCCAGTTCCCGGCTCATGGCCAGCACACCGCCCTTGGACGCGGTGTACGAGATCTGGGAGGTGGCCGCGCCCATCACCGCGACGAACGAGGCGATGTTGATGATCGAGCCGCCGGGCTGGCCCGCCGCGACCTGGCGCTGCATGTGCGGGATCGCGTACTTGCAGCACAGGTACACCGAGGTCAGGTTCACCTCCTGGACCCGCCGCCACGCGTCCATGCCGGTGGTCAGGATGGAGTCGTCGTCGGGCGGCGAGATGCCGGCGTTGTTGACCGCGATGTGCACGCCGCCGCACTCGTCGGCCACCTGCTGGTACAGGTCGCGGACCGCGTCCTCGCTGGTCACGTCCACTTGAACGAACAGGCCGCCGACCTCGTCCGCGGCCGGCTTGCCGGTGCCCGCGTCGATGTCGGCGACCACCACGGTGGCGCCCTCGGCGGCCAGCCGCCGGGCGCTGGCCAGCCCGATGCCGCTGCCCGCGCCGGTAATCACGGCGACCCGGCCGGCCAGCCGCTGCGGGTGTGTACTCACTCCGGCTCCTCATCGTCGGTGGCGATAAAGACGTCCTTGACCTCGGTGAAGGCATCCAGCGCGTCCGGGCCCAGCTCGCGGCCCAGGCCGGACTGCTTGAACCCGCCGAACGGTGTCCAGTACCGGACCGAGCTGTGCGAGTTGACCGACAGGTTGCCGGTCTCCACCGCCCGGGCCACCCGCAGCGCCCGGCCCACGTTCCGGGTCCAGATGGAGCCGGACAGGCCGTACGGGGTGTCGTTGGCGATCCGGATCGCGTCCGCCTCAGTGCCGAACGGCACCACGGTGACCACCGGCCCGAACACCTCCTCGGTGAACGCCGGGTCGTCCGCGCCGACCGGGGCCAGCACGGTGGGCGGGAACCAGTACCCGGGCCCGTCCGGCGCGCTGCCGCGGAACGCCACCGGGGCGCCGTCCGGCACGTACGAGGCGACCTTGTCCCGGTGCTCGGCCGTGATCAGCGGGCCCATCTCGGTGCCCGGGTCGGCCGGGTCGCCGACCGCGACGCCCTTGACGGCCGGCTCCAGCAGCTCCATGAACCGGTCGAACACGCTGGCCTGGACCAGGATCCGGGACCGGGCGCAGCAGTCCTGGCCTGCGTTGTCGAACACCGCGTACGGCGCGGTGGCCGCGGCCCTGGCCAGGTCGGCGTCGGCGAACACGATGTTCGCGCTCTTGCCGCCCAGCTCCAGGGTGACCCGCTTGACCTGGCGGGCGCAGTCGGCCATCAGCCGGCTGCCCACCTCGGTCGACCCGGTGAAGACGATCTTGCGCACGTCCGGGTGGTCGACCAGCCGCTGGCCGACCACCGAGCCCTTGCCCGGCAGCACCTGGAACACGCCCTCGGGCAGCCCGGCCTCCAGGGCCAGCTCGCCGATCCGGATCGCGGTCAGCGGGGTACGCTCGGCCGGCTTGGCGATCACCGGGCAGCCCGCGGCCAGCGCCGGGCCGAGCCCCCAGCCCAGGATCGGCATCGGGAAGTTCCACGGCACGATCAGCCCGACGATGCCGACCGGCTCCTTGAACGTCACGTTCAGCCCGCCGGGTACCGGGATCTGCTGGCCGAGCAGCCGCTCCGGCGCGGCCGAGTAGTAGCGCAGCACGTCCCGGACGTTGCCCGCCTCCCAGCGGGCCTGGCCGACCGGGTGCCCGGACCCGCGGACTTCCAGCTCGGCGAGCTCCCCGAGGTGCGCGTCGACCGTGTCGGCGAACCGGCGCAGCAGCGCGGCCCGGTCGCCGGGGGCCACCGCCCGCCAGGCCGGCTGGGCCTCAGCCGCCCGGGCGACGGCCTCGTCGGCCTGCTCCGCGGTGGTCTGCGGCACCGTGGCCACCGGGGTTTCGGTGGCCGGGTTCAGCACCGTGAACGTGGACATGCCTGTAGTCGCTCCCTACTCGCCGTGCTCACATCCGCTCGAAGCTGCGGTGCAGCTCCCAGTCGGTGACCGCGGCATCGAACGCCTCGATCTCCACCCGCGCGGCGTTCGCGTAATGCTCGACGACTTCGTTGCCGAACGCCTCCCGGGCCAGCTCGGACTTGCGCCACAACTCGAGTGCGTCGCGCAACGTCGTCGGCACCCGGGGGCCCGGGTCGGTATAGGCGTTGCTGGTGAAGGCCGGCTCGAGCGGCAGTTCGTGGTCCACGCCGTACAGACCGGCCGCGATCATCGCCGCCACGGCCAGGTACGAGTTGACGTCGCCGCCCGGCACCCGGTTCTCCACCCGGAGCGCCGGGCCGTGCCCGACCAGCCGCAGCGCGCAGGTGCGGTTGTCCACTCCCCAGCGGACCGCGGTGGGCGCGAAGCTGCCCGGCACGTACCGCTTGTAGGAGTTGATGTTCGGCGCGTAGCACAGCGACAGCTCGGTCAGCGCGGCCAGCTGGCCGGCGATGAAGTGCTCGCCGAACGGGGACAGGCCGTGCGGCCCGTCGCCGGCCATCACCGGTGTGCCGTCGGCCGCGCGGACCGACAGGTGGATGTGGCAGGAGTTGCCCTCGCGGGCGTTCGGCTTGGCCATGAACGTGATGCTCATGCCCTCCTGGTCCGCGATCTCCTTCGAGCCGGTCTTGTAGATGGAGTGGTTGTCGCACGTCCGGACGGCCTCGGCGTAGCGGAACGCGATCTCCTGCTGGCCCAGGTTGCACTCGCCCTTGGCCGACTCCACCTGCAGCCCGGCCCCGGCCATCCCGTTCCGCAGCCGGCGCAGCAGCGGCTCGATCCGGGCCGTGCCCAGGATCGAGTAGTCCACGTTGTAGCTGTTGGCCGGGGTCAGCCCGCGGTAGCTGGCCGCCTGCGCGTCGGCGTAGCTGTCGGTGTACACGACGAACTCGAGCTCGGTGCCGGCCAGCCCGGTCAGCCCGCGCTCGGCCAGCCGGGCCGTCTGCGCCTTGAGGATCTGCCGCGGCGAGGCGACCACCGGGGCGCGGTCGTGCCAGGTCAGGTCGGCCAGCACCATCGCGGTGGCCTCGTGCCAGGGCACCCGGCGCAGCGTGGACATGTCCGGCACCAGGACGAAGTCGCCGTAGCCGCTCTCCCACGAGGACATCGCGTACCCGTCCACGGTGTTCATCTCCACGTCCACCGCGAGCAGGTAGTTGCAGCCTTCGATGTGGTGCCCGGCCACGTCGTCCAGGAAGTACCCGGCGTCGAGCCGCTTGCCGGCCAGCCGCCCCTGCATGTCGGTGAAGGCGACCACCACGGTGTCGATGTTGCCCTCACTCACCTCCACGCGGAGCCGCTCCAGGGTGAGCATCCCGCGCCGCCGGCTGTGCGGGGTCCCTCCGCGCTGCTTCTCCATGAGCCTCCAGTCCCGTGCTGCTCAGCCGGCCAGCTCTTCCTCGATCGCGGCCAGTTCCTCTGGCGTGCCCTGGACCCGGGGCCCGGTGAACCAGTTGCGCGCCGACACCAGCCAGTAGATGCCCGCGAAGCCGATCACGGCAACAACCGCGAACACCGCGTAGTTGAAGGTGGTCCAGGTGATGGGGCCGACCTGCGGCAGCATGAACAGGATGGTGATGATGACCACCCAGGTGACCGCGACGATGCCGACCACCTTGCTCCACCGGCCCAGGTGCCACGGGCCGGGCTGGAAGTTCTCGCCCTGGCGCAGCCGCAGGAACGTCGGGATCACGTACGCGATGTACAGGCCGATGACCGCGATCGAGGTGACCGCCGCATAAGCGGTGCTGTTCCACAGGTAGGGCAGGCCCAGGATGAGCGCGCCCACCGCGGCCAGCCAGATCGCGTTGGTCGGCGTCCGGGTCCGCTTGTTGACCCGGTGCCAGACGCCGGAGGCGGGCAGCGCGCCGTCCCGGGAGAACGCGTAGATCATCCGGGAGTTGGCGGTGACCGAGGACATGCCGCAGAACAGTTGCGCGCCGATGACCACCAGCAGCAGGAACTTGGCCCAGCCGGTCCCGGCGGCGTCGATGAAGATCTGCGCGGGCGGCACGCCGGTGGCCGAGGTGCGCTCCGCTTCGTAGTGCTGGATGGCGAACGTGATCCCGATCAGCAGCACCCAGCCGGCGACCAGCGAGACCAGGATCGACATCACGATGCCGCGCGGGCCGCTGCGTGCGGCCTCGTGCGTCTCCTCGGTCATGTGCGCGGACGCGTCGTAGCCGGTGAACGTGTACTGGGCCAGCAGCAGGCCGATCAGCACGATGTAGATCGGAGCGATCTTGAGCCCGGTGTCGTTGACGAAGTGCCCGAACACGAAGCTGGCCGACTGGTGGTGCGACGGCACGAAGAACAGCACGGCCACGATGAGCAGCACGCCGGTGATGTGCCACCACACGCTGACGTCGTTCAGCAGCGCGACCAGCCGGATGCCGAACTGGTTCAGCAGGCCGTGCACCAGCAGCACGATCGCGTAGATCAGGATCGTCACCCAGTGCGCGGTGCTCCAGCCCCACACCAGCGCGCCGAACGCGTTGATGAAGAATGCGGCGCCGAAGTCGATGCCCGCGGTCACCGCGACCTGGCCGAGGAAGTTGAACCAGCCGGTGAACCAGGACCAGGCCGGGCCGTGCTTCGGCGCCAGCTTGGCCGACCAGTAGTACAGCCCGCCCGCGGTCGGGTAGCTGGAGCAGACCTCGGCCATGGCCAGGCCGACGAACAGCGTCATGATGCCGACGCCCAGCCAGCCCCAGACGATCACGGCCGGACCGCCGGTGGCCATGCCGAAGCCGTACAGCGTGAGGCAGCCGGACAGAATCGAGATGATCGTGAACGAGACCGCGAAGTTGGAGAAGCCGGACATTCGGCGGCGCAGCTCCTGCGCGTAGCCCATCTGGTGCAGGGCCTGCTCGTCCGCGCTGAGCGGTGCCGCTTGCTCGTTGACCGCCATCACGCTGCTCCTTCGAAGAGCAATGGTTTATTATCCGACCATTGATGGATAGAGCAGCGGCGATGTCAAGACCCCCAGCCGGAATTCCCCAGACCAGTGGGCCGTCATCCGGGCTGGAGCTGGCGGCTGTGCTCGGCCCGGTCCGGGCGCAGAACGCGTTCGAGGAGACCGTCGAGCGGCTGCTCACCGTGATCAAGCTGGGCGTGGTGGCGCCCGGCGAGCGGTTCCCGGCCGAGCGTGAGCTGGCCGGGCTGCTCGGCGTCAGCCGGATCACGCTGCGTGAGGCCATCCGGGCGCTGCAGCTGGCCGGCTACGTCGAATCGCGGCGCGGCCGGTTCGGCGGCACGTTCGTCATCGCCGCCCCGCCCGCGCCCAGCCGGGCCGAGCTGCGCCGGATGGCGGTGGAGGACGCGGACAAGATCAACGACGCGCTGACGTTCCGGCTGGCGGTGGAGACCGGCGCGGCGCACGTGCTGGCCCAGTCGGTGGCCGCGCGGCCCGCCGACCCGGGGCCCGCCGACGTACTGCGGTCCCGGCTGGCCGCGCTCAACGGGGCCAGCCCGGGGGAGTACCGGCGGCTGGACACCCTGTTCCACCTGTCCATCGCGGAACTTACCGGGTCCAGCCTGCTGGCCGCGGCCTGCGCCGACGCCCGGATGCGGGTCACCGACCTGCTGAACGCGATCCCGGTGCTGCAGCGGAACATCGACCACACCGCCGTGCAGCACACCGCGATCGTGGCGGCCATCCTGGCCGGCGACCCCGGCGCCGCGCAGCGCGCCATCGCCGAGCACCTGGACGGCACCGCCGCCCTGCTGCGCGGCTTCCTGGAGTAGGAAGCTTTCCGTCCGGCCGGCGGTTTCCTGGTGTATGACCGCTGAGCTGACCAAGCCCGCCCGCCGCACGGTGGCCCGCGTCGAGACCAAGCGCCGGCTGGGCCCGGACGCCCAGGTGGACGACAAGGCCATGATCATCGGCCCGGACGCGCCGGTTCGGACCGATCCCTTCCTGGTGCTCAGCGAGGACTGGTTCTCCTCGCCCGGCTTCGAATGGCATCCGCACCGGGGTGTGGAGACGGTGACCACGGTGCTGGACGGGGTGCTGGAGCACGGCGACAACGCCGGGCACGCGGGCGCGCTGGAGCCGGGTGACGTGCAGTGGATGACGGCGGGCCGCGGCATCATCCACCGTGAGCTGGCCTCCCGGAACGAGCACGCGCACACCCTGCAGCTGTGGGTGAACATGCCGGCCGCGGCCAAGCTGACCGGCAGCGGATACCAGGACATCCGGGCCGCCGGGCGGCCGGTCAGCGCGGCCGGCGGCGTCCGGGTCAACCCGGTCTCGGGGACGTCGTCGGCTGGCGTCAGCGGCGCCCTGCTGACCCTGGAGCCGGGGACCGCGCTGGACCACGCCCTCCCGGCCACGCACCGTGCGTTCGGCTATGTGCTGTCCGGGCGCGCGGTGATCTCGGGACGCGCGGTCGCGGCGGGTCAGGTCGCCTGGTCCGATCCGGCCGGGCCGCCCGGGGCGGCCAGCGTGCTGCCGGTCAGTGCCGCGCCGGATCAGGGCGAGGTCACCACGATCATGCTGTACAGCGGGCCGCCGATCGGTGAGCCGGTGGTGCTGGGCGGCCCGTTCGTGATGAACACCCAGGCCGAGATCGCCGCCGCGTTCGCCGATTTCCAGCGCGGCGCGTTTGGCCCGGTGCCCAGGATGATGCGGCTCTAGGACGCGCGCTTACCCGTGGTGACTTGAAACGTGCGCCGGTAGGCGTGCGGGCTGGTGCGCAGCGACCGGCCGAAGTGCTTGCGCAGGTTGCTGGCGGTGCGCAGGCCGCTCCTGGCGGCCACCGAGTCAATCGGCAGGTCGCTGGTCTCCAGCAGCCGCTGGGCCAGCCGGATCCGCTCGCGCAGGATCCACTGGTAGGGCGTGGTCCCGGTGCTGGCCAGGAACCGGCGGGCGAACGTGCGCGGGCTCATCGCCGCACGGGCGGCCAGGTCGTTGACGGTGACCGGCTGGTCCAGGTGGGCCTGCAGCCAGCTGACCGTGTCGGCGAACAGGTTGCCGTCGTCCAGTTCGGGCAGCGGGGTGTCGATGTACTGCGCCTGGCCGCCCTCGCGGTGCAGCGGGACGACCAGGTCCCGGGCGACCTGCGTGGCCACCTCGGTGCCGTAGTCGCGCTGCACCACGTGCAGGCACAGGTCCAGGCTGGCCGCGCTGCCCGCCGAGGTGAGCAGGTCGGTCTCGTCGGTGTAGAGCACCCCGGGGTCAACCGAGACCCGCGGGTAGCGGCGGGCCAGTTCGGCGCACTCCGCCCAGTGCGTGGTCGCCGTGTGCCCGTCCAGGATGCCCGCCTCGGCCAGCACGAACGAGCCGGTGCACAGCGAGATGATGCGGCAGTGCCGGGCCCGGGCCGCGCGCAGTGCGCCGAGCACGGCCGCGGGCACCTGGCCGGGCCGGTCGGTAGGCGGCACGATCACCGTCCGCGCGGTGCGCAGCGCGTCCAGCCGGTCGGGGACCTGGATGGCGAACCCGGCATCGGTGCAGACCCACGGCTCGGTGCCGCAGACGGCCAGCCGGTACAGCGGCGTCCCGTCGGCCGCGGTGAACTCGCCGCCGAAGATGTCGCAGGCCACGCCCAGCTCCATCAGCGCCACCCGGTCGTAGACCAGGACCGCGACCGGGTGCGGCGGCTGGGTGCCAGTCAGCTTGGCAGTTTTATCCTGCACTGTGTCAATGATGCCACTTCCGGTGCGGCCTGGCCAGCGGGACAATATCGCTATGCGACATGCCGAGCTGTCCATCACGCCAGCCGGGGCGGCGCCAGTGAGCGCGGCCGACCGGGTGCTGGCCCGGATGTTCGGCGCCTCGCTGGACCGGCAGCTGGCGGCGGGACAGGCCGCCGAATCAGACCGGCTGCTGGCCGCCCGGGCGCAGCACATCGTGTCGCTGCCCCGGCGCCAGGCGCTGGCCCGGGACTGGGAGCACCTGCTGCAGGTGGCTCACCGTGCGCCCACGCCCGCGGTGCCGCTGTGCCGGGACCGCATCGCCGCGGCCGAGCCGGGCATCCGCGAGCTGATCGCCTGCCTGCGCGTCCCGCTGCCGGTGCCCGCCCAGGGCGTGGCGGCGGCCACCGTGCTGCTGACCGACGCGACCGGGCCGCTGTACCACCGGGGCAGCCCCACCGCCCTGGAGGAACCGCTGCGCGAGGCGATCACGCAGCTCGACCCGGCCCGCCCGCTGCTGGCCTAAGCTTGTCGTTTAACCTGCGCGTTGGCGTCGTGCCTTGAGCGTGAGGTCCCTCTTTGTCGTTTTGCCCACGTCATGGCGGGGTGCGGGCCGGCGGTTCTTTGAGCCTGGCGGGCGGCCGGGCCCGGGCTTGCCGGGTTTCGGCGCACCGGCCGGGCAGGGCAGGGTCGCGCGGATGTTCCTAAACCCACGGCGGACCCGGGCGGGGGTCAGCCGGCCCGGCGGGGCGGGCCGTTCCCAGGGCAGGCGCAGATCGCCGGCGAGGGGGCGGGCGAGACGGAGCTGGGCATGGCAGGCGAGGATGATCCAGGTCCACTGGTCCGCGGCGGCCGGGTCACGGAGTTTCGGGGTGGTCCAGCCCAGGACCTGTTTGAACATTCTGAAGGTGTGCTCAAGATCGAAACGGCGAAGGAACGCTTGCCAGCACCGGTCCACCTCAGCCGGGGTAGCGCCGGTGACTGAGCACCACAGCCACACGGGCTTGGGGTCGCGGTCACCGGGCAGGTGATCCACCTGCAGGCGGATCAGGGTTCCCTCGATCACCGGCAGCGAGCCATCGTGGCCCAGCCACGCGGAGCGGTGAGTCAGCCGGGGGTGCAGCCGGTCCCAGGCCTGCGCGGCCGCGGTGCCATACCGGGTGGTCTGCGTCGTCGTGGTCACCGCTGGGTCTGGCCAGGTGGCCGGGCCGGCCAGGGCGAACTCGCGGCCGTGCCGCGGCGGCCGGCCGTTGGTGCCGGGCTGACGCGGTGGGATGGGGAAGTGCAGCACCCGGTCGCTGCGCAGCCGCCCCAGGATCTCCACCGGCAGGCCGGTGAGCTGGTAGGCCAGCCGCATCGGGTCATACCCCGCATCGAAGATCACCAGGACCGGCGGGTCACCGTCGCGCCAGTGGCCCGCCTCGATCAGCCGGGTGATGACCTCCCGGACCTGCGCGGCGGTGACCTCGGCCACGTCGTCACCGGGGCCCAGCCGCACCGCGTCCAGCACTGCGGTCCAGGAGGTGCGGCCGGGCTCCAGCGCTGCGACCACCGAGTAGGGCCAGCCCGGGATCATCTGCGCCTGCCCCTTCCCCCGCCCATACACGTGGCAGAACAACCGGCCCGGGCTGGTGGCCGCACCGGGCCGCAGCCAGTTGCTCACGTCCACGGCCAGCATGAGCCGCCCATCCGCCGCCCGCGGTAACGGCAGCCCGGCCAGGCACCGGCGCAGCCGGGCAATATCGATCCGCCCGCAGTTCACCGCGTCATACAGGGCGCCGTGGCCACGGCGGTGCTCCGGCGTCAGCGACAAGCCGGCCAGGCACCTAACCGGGCCGCCCGCGCACAGCACCGCATCCGCCAGCTCGGACAGCTCATCGGCGCGGGCGGTCAGGCAGGCATGGAAATCCCGGCGGAACCGCGCCAGCACACCGAGCGCGACTGGCCCGGTACCGGCGTCCTCTGGCAAGCTATCCATCACGGCCTTCGTTCATGATCATGCTTCTTTGGCGAGAACACATGATCATGCGGAGGCCGTACTCACGCACCCGACACGCCGGTGCCACCCGGCAGAAGGCGCGCGAAACACCCAGGCCACAGCCGGGCAGGTTAAAGAACAAGCTAAGTGCTTGTTTCTGAACCCCTGGCGGGACGCCCGCCGGGTGGGTTGATCTTGGGTGGGGCGGCGTGGCGGCTGGGGGGTCGGCAGGGCTCGTGGTGGCCGCGGCGGTGACCCGCGAGCAAGTGATAACCACATACCTGGCCGACTGCCCGGCGGAGCGGCCAGGCGCGCCTGCCAGCCAGCTACGGTGGAGTTCATGATCTCCGCAGATCTCCCGCGCTGCTGGTAAACAAACCGGGCCCGTCATGCGTATCCGGGGTGTGGAGCAACGACTTAGCGGAAGAGTTATTCATGATCGAGTTCCAGCTTGATGCTGCCTCCGGAGTAGCCACCTTCCTGCAGCTGGTCCAGTGAGGTTGAGGGGCAGATGACGGCGGTCCGGGATGCGTTGATCCGGCTGAGCGGCGTGACCAAGCGTTACGAGGGCGCCGCGCATCCGGCGTTGGACGATGTGAGCCTCACGGTGGAGTCCGGGGAGGCGGTGGCGGTGATGGGTCCCTCAGGGAGCGGCAAGTCGACGTTGCTGAACCTGACCGCTGGGCTGGATAGGCCGACACGGGGGTCGGTGACCGTCGCGGGTGCGCGGGTGGATGAGATGGGCGAAACCGCTGTAGCGCGGTTTCGCCGCAGCGAGATCGGGATGATCTTTCAGTTCTTCAACCTGCTCGAGGATCTGACCGTGGCCGACAACGTGCTGTTGCCGGCGCAGCTGGCGGGTGTGCGGCGCGGGCGTGCGCGGGCGGGTGAGCTGCTCGAGCGCTTGGGCATTGAGAAGTATCGGGATAGTTATCCGGGCCGGTTGTCGGGCGGGGAGCGTCAGCGGGTCGCGATCGCCAGGGCGCTGGTGAACTCACCGGCGTTGCTTTTGGCGGATGAGCCGACCGGCGCGGTTGACACCGCAACCGGCGAGGAGATCGGCCGACTGCTGCTGGAACTCGCCCGGGAGGGACAGACGCTTGTGCTGGTCACGCACAGCCCGGAGCTGGCTTCCAGGTATGCGAAGCGGACGGTGCAGCTCGTCGACGGCCGGGTGGTGAGCGACACGGCGGCTGCAGGCGAGCGGGAACGCGCGCAGGAGCGGCGGCCGTGAGCGCTGGGGCGGTTTTGCGGGCGGCGCTGGGTGGGATCACCCGCCGCAGGGTGCAGACGGCGGTGCTCGTGCTGGTGCTGGTCGCGGCCAGCGCGGCCGCCTTGCTCGGTCTGACGCTTGCGACCGATGCCAACGGCCAGTTTCTGGGTGCCTTCGCGTCCCAGCACGGTGCGGACCTGGCTGTGACGATCGACTCGGGCAAGGTCACCTCCGCGGAGTTGAGCCGGACCCGCCGTCTGTCGGGTGTGACCAGGGCGGCCGGACCGTACTCTGAGGCCGCCGTCTACCTGGCCGGCATGACGCACCCGTCGGGCAGCACCCCGATACTGCCAATCAATCCAACCCTAGCGCCCCCGCCCGGGCTGGCTGTGGTGGGCCGCGGTTCCCCTGGTGGTCCGCTTGATGACATCACGATCACCCAGGGGCACTGGGCTACCCGGCCGGGCGAGATCGTGTTGTCGCAAAAGGCCGACTACCCCAGTCAGAGGATCGGCAGCAAGGTCACGGTGACCAGCGCGCCCGGCAGGCCGCAGCTGACGGTCGTCGGGTACGGCAGCACGATTTTGGAGGATGAAGAGGCATGGGTCGCGCCGGGCGAGATCGCGGCACTGCGCGCCAAGGGTGCGCCGGCGCAGGTCGAGATGCCGTACACCTTCGCGAACGCTTCCACCGGCGCGCAGATCACCGCGGATTTGGCCAAGCTGAGGGCGGCGCTGCCGGCGGGGGCGATCGCCGGCTCGATCTCCTGGCTGTATCTTGGCGGCGAAGTCGCCAAGACGTTCACGATCAACACGCCGTTCGTCGTCGTGTTCGCGCTCATCGCACTGGTGTTGGCTGTGCTGATCGTCGCCAACCTCGCCAGCGCCGTGGTGGCGGTCGGTTACCGGCGGATCGGCGTGCTGAAGAGCCTCGGCTTCACACCAGCGCAGGTCGCTTGCGTGTACCTGGTCCAGATCGGGGTCCCGGCGCTGATCGGAGCGATCGTCGGCGCGGTGCTGGGCGACTACTGGGTGCTGCCAGTGCTCAACGGCGGGCCGTTCAAAGCCCAACCGGTGCCGCTGTGGATCGACATCACCGCCCCGGCGGGAATGCTCGTGCTAGCTGGGGCGGCGACGCTGGTTCCCGCTCTGCGCGCCGGCGGCTCTCAGCCGTGCAGGCGATCGCCGCTGGGCAGGCGCCCCGCGCCGGTCACGGCTATCTCGCGCACCGGCTTGCCGGGACGCTGCGCCTGCCGCGAGCGATCTCGATCGGGCTGGCCGCCCCGTTGTCCCGCCTCGCCCGCTCGGCGGTCACACTCGCCGTGATCACCTTCGGCCTGGCTGCGGTCGTGCTCGCAGTCGGGCTGAACACCTCGCTCGCAAACGTCCGCAGAGACAGTGATCTATTCGGGCAGACGATCCAGGTCGGTGTCGGCCCGCCGCTGTTCACGCGTCCGCTAACCCAAAGCCAGCGGCGAAGGATCCACGCCGCGCTGGGCTCCCAGCCGGGAACGCTCCAATACGCGGCCGCCGGATCGGTGCACGCCTCCGTGCCCGGCGTCGGGTCCAGCGCCCAAGTCACCGCCTACAACGGCAACGTGTCAGGGCTGGGCTGGGACCTGACCGTCGGGCACTGGTACACCGGCCCTGGCCAGGTCGTCGTCAACACCGCTAACGCCGACACCGCCCGCCTCACGGTCGGCCAAAGCATCGACATGACCGTCGGCGGCAAAACGTTCTCCGCACGCATCGTAGGCAAGGTCTACGCACCACCAACCGCACTCTGGGGCACGCTGTTCACTAGCTGGCAGACGCTCAGAGGCGCGCGCGGTCATGCCGTTGACTTCTACGAGGTCGGGTTGGCACCCGGTATCAACGTGCGGAGCTATCAAGCGGCACTCAGCCGGACGCTCGGACCAAGCTTCACCGCCGTTGCATTTTCCTTCGGTGCGGGTGCGGAAGTCGGGAACTACGCGGCGGTCAACACCTCCCTGAGCGGCCTGCTGACGATCCTCGTCGTCGTGCTCGCCGGACTGGGCGTCCTGAGCTCCGTGCTGATGCTCGCTCGCGAGCGCGTGCACGACCTCGGGATCTTCAAAGCGATCGGCATGACCCCACCACAGACGATCACGATGGTCGTCTGCTGGGTGATCGCACCCGGGATCGCCGCCGCGATCGTCGCCCTACCTGCCGGTATCGCGCTGCATACCACCGTCATCCACGCCATCAACAACGATCAGCCCGCATCCATCAGGGCCGCTTTGCTCAGCACCCTCCTGCACGTCTACACGCCCGGCGGGCTCGCGCTCCTCGCCCTCGCCGCGCTGGCCATCGCCGCCATCGGCGCGCTCGGCCCCGCCAGCTGGGCGGCCTTCTCCAAAACCACCACAGCGCTGCACACCGAATAGCAGAACCAGCCCGCCCCAACCGAACCAGGTCGACCCGCGCACAGCCGCCGTCCCGCTTTTCGCCAGATGCACGTCTGCGGAATCGCCAGTGACAGGGTCGGTTTGGCCGGCACGCGCCGGTAGCCGGCTCGCGATCGCTCTTCTCGCCTGAGTGCTTGATTCTGCACCTCAGCCGGGGCGTGTGAGCCGACGGGTCATGAGGGTGATCATGGCCCAGTAGATGGCGGCTTCGTGGTGGGCGGGCAGGCGTTCGTAGTCGCGGGCGCAGCGCCGGTAGCCGGTGATCCAGGCCAGGGTGCGCTCGACGACCCAGCGGCGGGGCAGGACCTCGAAGGTGTGGGAGCCGGTGGGCCGTCTGACGATCTCGACGTCCAGCTTCAGCCACCTGGCCGCCCACGGGACCAGCTTGCCGGAGTAGCCGGCATCGGCCCAGGCGTGGCGCACCCGGCGGCGTGTGCGCTTGAGGTTGAACAACAGTGGCGCGGCGGCGTCGCGGTCCTGCACCGATGCCGGGGTGATGAGGGCTTCCAGGAGCAGACCGGTGGTGTCCACGGCGATGTGGCGCTTGCGGCCGTTGACCTTCTTGGCGTTGTCCCAGCCACGGCTGGTCTTCGCCACGGTGGGCGCGGCGCGCACGGACTGGGAGTCGATCACCGCGGCGGTGGGCTCCGTATCGCGCCCGGCGGCCTGGCGGGCCTGGGTGCGTAATGCATCATGCACCGCGGCGGTCACGCCGGTGGCGTTCCACCGCTGGTAGTAGCCGTAGACGGTGCGCCACGGCGGGAAGTCGGCGGGCAGCGCCCGCCACACGCACCCGTTGTGGATCACATACCGGATCGCGTCCACCACCGCCCGGCGGCAGTGTGTCTCGGGGTGGCCACCCGCCGGGGTCTGACTGGCCGGGACCGGCAGCAGCGGAGCGAGCAGCGCCCATTCATCACCGCTGGCATCGGAGGGATAGCGGCGCGGGCGGCCGCAACCCGGACGTGCGCATGCGCACTCCGCCACGGCAGGGCACACTGGCACCTGGGCTCCTGGTGGTGCTGGCTGGTTGGCATGGGTTTTCTCCTGTCACGTTGATGGCAGGGCAAGGTGGTCGGACCCGGGGCGGGCGAGTTCGCTCGATGCTGCCGGTGGCACACGCCAGCCTCACGTGAATTAGGGCCCAGCCGGGGCCGGCCTCTGGGGCCGCCCGTGAGTGCTGCCCGGGCCGACTATGGGCGGAATTGCCCCGGGGTGGTTCGCCAACCCGGGGCAATTGGCCCGGCTCGTCAGCTGTTGCCCGAGGAGCCGGATGTTCCACTGTTACCTGAGGAGCCGGATGTCCAGGGCGGGGCCTGGACGCTGGTGGCGGGGCCGGGTGGGAAGTGCCCGCCTCCGCAGACCAGAACCGAGTGGGCGCCGATGAGGCGGGCACTCAAGGGGAGGGCGTTGCCATCCCGGTGGCCGGCCGGGACGCTCAGGTCAATTTCCGTTCCCTTGGGCAGCGCCCGAGGGTTGATGATGGTCGTCCCCGGGCTGGTGGTGGGCGGAAATACGTTCAGCGCGTTCGTTTGAGCCGGGGTGGCCGAGGAGCTGCCCGCAGGCTGGCAGTCCTGACCGAAGTTGACCACCGCCGGAATCCCAGCCTGAGCGAGCGTCCGGCGCAGGGCGGCGGGGTCGTGCAGTTCACGTACGCTCACGGTCACGGTGCCGTTGGAGTTGGTGTTGACCGACCACGCGTCCAGGTTGACGTGGACAGGCCGGGCGCCGGCCGGGCCGCCCAGGGTGAGGGCGAGCGTGGCGCCGGCCGCGACCGCCACCGCGGCGGTGCCGGTGAGGCTCCACCGCAGCCGGCGGCCGCGGGCGCGGGCCATGATGGCCGAGGGCGGCTGGTCCATGTGCATCTCGCCGGGCGATTCCTTCGGGCCGCTCAGACGGTTCCGCAGTTCGCGGATGATGTCATCGTCGTCGTCGTTCATTACCTGACCTCCTGCAGGGACGGGATCTGGCTGCGGAGCGTGGTTGTCGCCCGGTGCAGATGGACCCGCACGGTGCTGCCTGATATCCCGAGCAGGGCGGCGGTTGCCTCGGTGTCCAGGTCGAAGAACACCCGCAGGATCAGCACCTCGCGCTGCCGGGCCGGGAGTGCGCGGATGGCTGCCGCCAGCGTGCCGTCGATGCCGGCGGGTGGCTCGGCGGGCGCTGGCCCGTCGTGGCCCGCCAGTGCGACCTCCCACCTCCGGCGGCGCCACCACGACACCCCGGTGTTCAGGGCTGTGCGCACCACCCACGCCCGCGGCGCTGGGTGAGCACGGACCTTCCGCCATGACAGCCAGGCCCGGGTGAAGGCTTCCGCCACCAGATCCTCGGCAAGCGGCCTGTCACCGACGCTGACCCACACGGCCCGCAGGCACTCGTCCCGGGACCCCAGGTAGAACTCGGTGAACTCCCGCCGTCGTTGCTCCACACCCCGGATACGCATGACGGGCCCGGTTTGTTTACCAGCAGCGCGGGAGATCTGCGGAGATCATGAACTCCACCGTAGCTGGCTGGCAGGCGCGCCTGGCCGCTCCGCCGGGCAGTCGGCCAGGTATGTGGTTATCACTTGCTCGCGGGTCACCGCCGCGGCCACCACGAGCCCTGCCGACCCCCCAGCCGCCACGCCGCCCCACCCAAGATCAACCCACCCGGCGGGCGTCCCTCCAGGGGTTCAGAAACAAGCACTAAGCTTGTTCTTTAACCTGCCCGGCTGTGGCCTGGGTGTTTCGCGCGCCTTCTGCCGGGTGGCACCGGCGTGTCGGGTGCGTGAGTACGGCCTCCGCATGATCATGTGTTCTCGCCAAAGAAGCATGATCATGAACGAAGGCCGTGATGGATAGCTTGCCAGAGGACGCCGGTACCGGGCCAGTCGCGCTCGGTGTGCTGGCGCGGTTCCGCCGGGATTTCCATGCCTGCCTGACCGCCCGCGCCGATGAGCTGTCCGAGCTGGCGGATGCGGTGCTGTGCGCGGGCGGCCCGGTTAGGTGCCTGGCCGGCTTGTCGCTGACGCCGGAGCACCGCCGTGGCCACGGCGCCCTGTATGACGCGGTGAACTGCGGGCGGATCGATATTGCCCGGCTGCGCCGGTGCCTGGCCGGGCTGCCGTTACCGCGGGCGGCGGATGGGCGGCTCATGCTGGCCGTGGACGTGAGCAACTGGCTGCGGCCCGGTGCGGCCACCAGCCCGGGCCGGTTGTTCTGCCACGTGTATGGGCGGGGGAAGGGGCAGGCGCAGATGATCCCGGGCTGGCCCTACTCGGTGGTCGCAGCGCTGGAGCCCGGCCGCACCTCCTGGACCGCAGTGCTGGACGCGGTGCGGCTGGGCCCCGGTGACGACGTGGCCGAGGTCACCGCCGCGCAGGTCCGGGAGGTCATCACCCGGCTGATCGAGGCGGGCCACTGGCGCGACGGTGACCCGCCGGTCCTGGTGATCTTCGATGCGGGGTATGACCCGATGCGGCTGGCCTACCAGCTCACCGGCCTGCCGGTGGAGATCCTGGGGCGGCTGCGCAGCGACCGGGTGCTGCACTTCCCCATCCCACCGCGTCAGCCCGGCACCAACGGCCGGCCGCCGCGGCACGGCCGCGAGTTCGCCCTGGCCGGCCCGGCCACCTGGCCAGACCCAGCGGTGACCACGACGACGCAGACCACCCGGTATGGCACCGCGGCCGCGCAGGCCTGGGACCGGCTGCACCCCCGGCTGACTCACCGCTCCGCGTGGCTGGGCCACGATGGCTCGCTGCCGGTGATCGAGGGAACCCTGATCCGCCTGCAGGTGGATCACCTGCCCGGTGACCGCGACCCCAAGCCCGTGTGGCTGTGGTGCTCAGTCACCGGCGCTACCCCGGCTGAGGTGGACCGGTGCTGGCAAGCGTTCCTTCGCCGTTTCGATCTTGAGCACACCTTCAGAATGTTCAAACAGGTCCTGGGCTGGACCACCCCGAAACTCCGTGACCCGGCCGCCGCGGACCAGTGGACCTGGATCATCCTCGCCTGCCATGCCCAGCTCCGTCTCGCCCGCCCCCTCGCCGGCGATCTGCGCCTGCCCTGGGAACGGCCCGCCCCGCCGGGCCGGCTGACCCCCGCCCGGGTCCGCCGTGGGTTTAGGAACATCCGCGCGACCCTGCCCTGCCCGGCCGGTGCGCCGAAACCCGGCAAGCCCGGGCCCGGCCGCCCGCCAGGCTCAAAGAACCGCCGGCCCGCACCCCGCCATGACGTGGGCAAAACGACAAAGAGGGACCTCACGCTCAAGGCACGACGCCAACGCGCAGGTTAAACGACAAGCTAAGGCTCAGCCGGCGGCACCGGGGTGGGCGGTGGCCCCTGGCCGGCGATAGCCCGGGTGATGGCCTGCCGGATCCACCAGGTGGCGTACGTGCGGAACCGGTAGCCCTTGTCCGGGTCGTATCTCTCCACCGCGCGGATCAGGCCCACGTTGCCCGCCTGGATCAGGTCCAGGAACGCCGCGCCCCGGCCGGTGTATCGCTTGGCCAGCGACACCACCAGCCCCAGGTTGGCTTCCAGCAGCTGATTCCTGGCCTGCCGGCCGTCCTCGGCCAGCCGTTCCAGGTCCTGCCGCTCGGCACCGGGCAGCGCACCGCGATCGTCGGCCAGCCGCTGCTCGGCCCGCCGCCCGGCCTCGATCCGGACACCCAGCTCGGCCTCCTCCGCAGCGGTCAGCTCGGCCGCCGGCGCGTCGTCTACCGCCTGGCTGGTCAGCCAGGCCAGGAACCGGGCCCGCGCGGCGCCGGCGTCGTAGCCGGTGGCGTGCCCAGCGGCCAGGTACTCGCCGAACTGGGGGTAGAAGTCGGGCACGAACAGGGCCCCGCCGCTGTGCTCGGCGCTCACCGTGGTGGTCATGACCCGGTCCCTTCTCCGCTCTGCTGGTCTGCTGGGTAGTAGGGTTCCAGCCCGGCGATGAGCTTGCGCCGGGCCGCGTGCAGGTGCGCGTGCACCGTGCCCACGGCCAGGCCCAGCCGGTCCGCGATCTCCGCGGTGCGCAGCTGGTCCTGCCAGCGCAGCCGGGCGATCTCCCGCTGCCGGGGCGGCATGTCCGCGATCTCCCGGGCCTGGGCCAGCGCGATCGCGTTGAGCGCCTGGGCCGCGGTGTCGGCCGCGGTGGGCTGATACCTGGCCTGGATGTCGGGCTGCCTGCGGCGCATTGCCTCCTGGCGGCGGAAATCACTAATGTTCTTGTGCGCCAGCGTGCTGAGCAGCCAGGCCCGCTGCCGGCCGGCCCCCTGCCCGCGCAGCACGGCCCAGGACCGGGCGGCCGCCTCGAACGTGTCCTGCACCAGGTCGGCGGCCAGTTCCCGGTGGCCATGGGTGCGCACGCAGGCGTGCCCGAACAGCCACCGGTCGTGGGCGGCGAAGAACCGGCCGAGCTCGGCGACGTAGCGCCGCGGGATCCTGGCCTCACTGGAGTCCACCACACCTGTCTAGTCGCACGAGGTCGGTGAAACCTTTAGTTAGGTAAGACCCTATTTAGGGAAGCCCCACCGAGTCTGGCTGTACAGGGTGCCCTTACCGAATCCGAAAGCCGTCGAGGGTGCGACCCGGAAGGCGAGGGCTTCGTTCCGCCGGATGGCGTCACCGAGACCAAACCAGGTACCTTCAGGCGCCGTGAAATGCGCACCATACTTTGACTCGAATGTGTCGGCGACGCTCCGGAGTTCGGCGGGGTCGCTCACCTCTGCAGCCTGACCCTCGACAACGAGGTCCAGCCCGTCGAGCCTGTTGCACCCAGTCGTCAGGATGCAATGGGGGTTGCGCGCGAGGTTCTTGGCTTTGCGTTCGTCCGGGCCGGTGCAGAAGTACAGGGCGCCGTCTAGCCAGATTCCCAGCAGCGGCGTGACATGCGGACGGCCGTCCGGACGCACGGTTGACAGCCAGTACACTTCCGCGTTCTGCAACTCCCTGCGCCCTTTCCCCCACTCTGTCGGGATTGCGTCGTCGCTGCTGAAGGCGCTCAGTGTGGTCACTGGCTCGGACTCAGCCATTCGCGTCTCCCAGGTGTGCGGTTTGACTGCGGCGTTTTGCTGCGGAAGATCAGCGGGGTCGGCAGTTCAGGCCTGGCCCGGGCGGTAGGCGGCGACGAGCGGCAGGAAGAGGTCATCCACGATGGCCGCGATCCGTTCCGGCGGCACCGGCTTGAGCGTCATCAGCAGGTCGTGCCGCATCAGGTCGAACGGCAGGGCCAGGACGGCGGCCGGGGTCTTGTCCAGATCGATCTCGCCGCGTTCCTGCGCGCGGCGGAAGATCTGCTCTGACCACATCGGCCGGTCGCCCAGCAGCCTGGCGCGTACCTCGGCCGGGGTCATCCCGGTGCTGGTCAGCAGGCCGGAGAAGGCGGCCGTGACGACGACGGTGAAGGAGTACCGCGTGTCGTTGACGCCGCCGAGCAGCGCGAGCATGTCGCCGCGCAGGCTCCCGGTGTCGGGTATCTCGACCGGGTGCTTCGCGCCGTAGTGCGCGATGGCCGCCATCGTCAGGGCGTCCTTGCCGGGCCAGCGCCGGTACAGCACGGCGACGCCGGTCCTGGCCCGGGCGGCGACCGACTCCATCGTCAGCCTGGCGAAACCCACCTCGACCAGTTCTTCCCACGCGGCGTCGAGCAGGGCGGCCTCAAGCTCGTCGCCGCGCCGCCGCTGCCGAGGTAGTTGCCCGGTCACACCGATCACGATAGCTACCGCCGAACCTCTTGATAAGAGAGGCTTCCATTTCTTATTTTCCTACCGTAGTCTCAGATAAGAGATGAGTCCATCTCTTATCTGAGGGGGAGGCGCCATGGCCGCCGTCACGACCCGGGATCAGGGCCCGGACAAGATAGACCCGCAGGTGCTCAAGAGCGCGCTGGTCCTCGTCGTCGGCGCCCTGGCGGTCATCTTCGACACCACGATCGTCAGCGTCGCGCTGCACACCCTGGCCGCGCAGCTGCACACGTCGGTGGCCACGATCCAGTGGGTAACCACGGGCTACCTGCTCGCGCTGGGCATGGCGGTGCC
Source organism: uncultured Actinomycetes bacterium (assembly GCA_963814645.1). Taxonomy (GTDB): domain Bacteria; phylum Actinomycetota; class Actinomycetes; order Streptosporangiales; family Streptosporangiaceae; genus RYN-230. Next base: position 1,733,514 of record CAWFDX010000004.1, read on the forward strand.
GCTGTCCGCCTGGGGGCTGCAGCGGTTCGGCGGCAAGCGGCTGTGGATGTTCGGGCTCCTGGTCTTCCTGGCCGGCTCGATCGGCTCCAGCCTGGCCTGGAACGTCGGCTCGCTGATCGCCTGGCGTGTCGTCCAGGGCGTTGGCGGCGGCATCATCTTCCCGTTGCTGACCACGCTGATCATGCAGGCCGCGGGCGGCAAGGCAATAGGCCGGACGGTCACCATCATCGCGCTGCCCGCGCTGCTCGGCCCGATCCTCGGCCCGTTGGTCGGCGGCGCTATCCTCACCCACTTCAGCTGGCGGTACATGTTCTGGGTCAACGTGCCATTCTGCGTCGCCGGCCTCATCCTGGCCGCCCGGCAGATGCCCGCGGACAAGCCCGGCCCGGACCGGCCGCGGCCGCGCCTCGACGTGCTGGGCCTGGGCCTGCTGGCGCCGGGCATCGCGGCCGTCATTCTCGGGCTGAGCAACGCCGGCACCGCCGCTGGTCTCGCTCACCCGGATGTCTTCGCCCCGCTGGTCATCGGCGTCGCGCTGATCGCCGCGTTTACCGGGTACGCGCTGCGCCGGCCCGGTGCTCTGGTGGACGTGCGCCTGCTCCGCCGCCGCCCGGTCGCATCGGCCTCCGCGGTGCTGTTCTTCTCCGGGTTCTCGCTCTACGGCGCCATGCTGCTGCTGCCGCTGTACTACCAGGAGGTACGCGGCGTCTCCGCGCTGACCGCCGGGCTGATGCTGGTCCCGCAGGGCGTCGGCGCGCTGCTCTCCCGCGGCCTGGCCGGGCGGCTGACCGACACGATCGGCGCCCGCCCGATCGCCGTGGCCGGCTTCGCCATCGTCGCCGCGGCGACCGTCCCGTTCGCGTTCGCCGGGCCGCACACCAGCCCGTGGCTGCTGTCCCTCTGGCTGGTCATCCGCGGCTTCGGGCTGGGCGCGGTCACCATCCCGGTGATGGCCGTCGCCTTCCTCGGCCTGGACAGGCAGCAGATCGCCCACTCCAGCGTGGTGACCAGGACCGTGCAGCAGGTCGGCGGCTCGTTCGGCACCGCGGTGCTGGCCGTCATCCTCTCCGGCGCGATCGCCGCCCGGCACGGTGACGCCGCCGCCGCGTTCGACATCGTGTTCTGGTGGGCCACCGGGTTCTCCGCCCTCGCGGTGCTGCTCGCGCTGTGGCTGCCCGCCGGTTCGCGGCGCGGGCGGCTGCGGGCCCGGCCGGCCCGGCCGGGGCAGCCGGTTAGGTTGTCTCCATGGATGGACCGCCGGCCGGCTACTTCGACACCGCAACCTGGGCCCGCCCCGACGTCGTCTCCGGGGGAGCGCGGATGATCCCGGTCAGCACGCCGTCCGGTGAGTACCGGGTCTGGACCAAGCGGGTCGGTACCAACCCCGACCTCAAGGTGCTGCTGCTGCATGGCGGCCCCGGGGCCACCAGCGAGCTCTATGAATGCTTCGACGCCTGGTTCCCGCGGGCCGGCCTCGAGTACTACTACTACGACCAGCTCGGGTCGTTCCGCAGTGACCAGCCCGGCGACGGGTCGCTGTGGCACCTGGCCCGCTTCGTCAACGAGGTCGAGCAGGTCCGCCGGGCGCTGGGGCTGGACCGCAGCAACTTCGTCCTGCTCGGCCAGTCCTGGGGCGGGCTGCTCGCCATGGAGTACGCCGTCACCCATCAGCAGAACCTGAAGGGGCTGGTCATCTCCAACATGATGGCCAGCGCGCGGCAGTACAACGACTACGCCCGGGATGTGCTCATGCCGGCCATGGACCAGGCCGCGCTGGCCGACATCAAGCGCTACGAGACCGAGGGCCAAACCAGCGACCCACGCTACGAGCAGCTGCTGATGGAACAGCATTACCGCTGGCACATCTGCCGGATGCCGCTCAGCGAATGGCCTGAGCCGGTCACCCGGTGTTTTGGGCATATCAACCCGGCCATCTACGTGCCGATGCAGGGGCCCAGCGAACTCGGCCTCAGCGGCACGCTGGAAGGCTGGGACCGCACGGCCGACCTGCCCGGCATCGACGTCCCCACGCTGGTCATCGGCGCGGCGCACGACACCATGGACCCAGGTCACATGCGCTGGATGGCCGGCCAGCTACCGCAGGGCCGGTACCTGCACTGCCCGGACGGCAGCCACCTGGCCCAGTTCGATGACCCCGGGCACTACTTCCCTGGCCTCATCGAGTTCCTGACCTCGCTCTGAACTAGGCTCCGGGCTCATGGTGAAAGACCTCGTGGACCCGCGGCGGACCGAGCCTCCCCAGGACGGCCTTGGTGAGCGGGAGATGCTCGAGGGGTGGCTGGAGTTCCACCGGACGACGCTGCTGCTCAAGTGCGAAGGCCTGGACGATCACGCGCGGAAGGCGCGTCCCGTGGCCACCTCCCAGCTGTCCCTGCACGGCCTGGTCCGGCACATGGCCGAGGTCGAGCGCTCCTGGTTCCGGCGGGTCCTGCAGCGGGAGCCCGGCGCGCCTTTCATCTTCTTCGATCCCGCCGTCGAAGACAGCGACCTGGTGCCCCTCGATAACGCCGACTGGGCAGCCGACCTGGCCGCATGGCAGGCCGAGTGCCAGGCGAGCCGGGACGCGGCCGCTAGCCGTGATCTCGACGACACCGGCCGCACCCGGGCGGGCGAACCCTGCTCGCTGCGCTGGATCTACGCGCACATGATCGAGGAGTACGCCCGGCACAACGGGCACGCCGACCTGATCCGGGAGCTGACCGACGGATCGGTCGGCTGCTAAGCGTGTCCCGGTGAGCTTCCCAGGGCCGGCGGGCGGCGTGCTGGTGGCGGACGGAGGCCTGGCGACCGAGCTCGAGGCGCGTGGGCATGATCTGTCGGACTCGCTGTGGTCTGCACGGCTGCTGATGGACGCACCCCAGGAGATCACCGCCGCGCACCTGGCGTTCTTCCGGGCCGGGGCGGTGATCGCCACCACCGCGAGCTATCAGGCCTCATTTGGCGGCTTCGCCGCCCGCGGCCTGCCGCGCGGCGATGCCGTGCGGCTGATGCGCCGCAGCGTCGAACTGGCCCAGGCGGCACGCGATCAGGTGGCCGGTGATGGCCGGACGCGGTGGGTGGCTGCTTCCGTCGGCCCCTACGGCGCCGCGCTGGCCGACGGGTCCGAATACCGCGGCCGCTATGGGCTGAGCGTCGCAGCACTGGCGGCCTGGCACCGGCCGCGGCTGGAGGTGCTGGCCGAGGCGGGCCCGGACGTGCTGGCGCTGGAGACGGTGCCCGATCTGGACGAGGCGGAGGCGCTGCTGGCCGCGATCGGCGGGCTCGGGATGCCGACCTGGCTGAGCTACAGCATCGAGGGCGAGCGCACCCGCGCCGGGCAGCCGATCGCGGACGCGTTCGCGGTGGCCCGGGATGTGCCCGAGGTTGTCGCGGTCGGCGTCAACTGCTGCGCACCCGACGACGTGGCCGCCGCGATCGGTATTGCTGGCGAGGTTAGCGGCAAGCCGGTGATCGTCTACCCCAACAGCGGCGAAGCCTGGGATGCGCAGCGGCGGACCTGGGCCGGGGCACAGCGGTACTCAGCCGGCCAGCCGCAGCACTGGGTGGCCGCGGGGGCCAGGATCGTGGGTGGATGCTGCCGGGTCCGGCCGGCCGGCATCGCCGGCCTCGCCCGTGCCGTCCGCGGCTGCGGGTAACCAGACCGGTTGGGCGACGTCGAGTTCGCCACGCCGTCGAGCCCGGTCAAGCTGGCGCTCAACGGGCGCCGGGAGCTGGCCAAGGACGCCGGCGTCGCGCCGGACGGCACCGGATCGCACCGGCTGATGATCGGCGGCGATGCGGGCCCGTTCACCGACCCGGACGGGTTCGCCTGGGCGGCCGCCGCGCGCTGACCCCGGGCGGCTGGCCGAGCAGCGCGAGCTGACGGCGGGCATAGCCCGGCTCGATGCGCCAGCCGCTGGCCGCCTCCCAGGCCGCGACGGCGCGGCGGGCCGCGCTCAGCCGGGCCGGCGGCAGGCCGCTGTCCGGGAGGTCGGCCAGGTCGAGGTCGGTGCAGTCGATCCGGGCCTCGTCCCAGTCGAGCAGGCGCGGGCCGGCGGCGGACATCCGGATGTTGGCCGGCGCCAGGTCGCCGTGCACCACGGCTTGCGGGGTGCCGCCCAGCGCCGCCCAGGCCTGGCGGCAGCCGGCCACCGCCGCGGCTGGCATGGCCGTGAGGTTGACGTCGCCGCCCCGGTCCGCGGTGCCCAGTTCAAGGGTGGAAGCGAAGCCGGGGCGCTGCGGCCAGTGCGTGGTGACCTCGTGCAGGCGCCGGACCGCGGCCGCCACGGCAGGCCAGTCGGCCGGCCCGGGCGGGGTGCCGTCCAGCCAGGTCTGCACGACGACGCCATCGACATGACGGCGGCCATCCAGGGCCGGGACGGTTTCCGGGACCCGCAGGCCGTGCCGGGCCAGGTGGTCCAGCAGGCCCAGTTCCCAGTCCAGGCTGGCCGGCGGCCGCGGTGACCAGCGGGCGACCAGGCGTGCCCGGCCGCGGCGCAGTTCCAGGACCGGGTTCCGGTGCCCGCCGCCGAGCGGGCCGATGACCTCCGGCCCGCCCCAGGCGGCCAGTACCGTGCGCACCAGCCCATTGTGCTGGCCGGCCGCCGGCCGGGACGCAGCTATGCGCCCGGCACGATTTGATTCGGCGTTGCTCAATAAAGAAACGCCAGTCCATGAAGAATTTCTCAGCCGGGCACGATTTCTGGAAGATCGTAATGGCGGCTGTATCAAGGACAGCATTGGCTGCTCCGTACGATGTGACGGCGGAGTGCTCCAGGGCTTGGCCGGTGCGAGTCCGGGAGGACAGTTATGGCTGATGGCAATGCGGTTGACCAGCCCTGGGAAGGCGGCCTCTCGGTGCCGGTCCTTCCACCGCAGGTTCCCCTTTTCGACAGTGCGGCCATTATCGTCGCCCAGCAGTCTGATGCGCAGTCCGGCGTGGCCGTCTCCTATGGCAGGGGGATCTTTACCAGGCAGGCCTGGTCCACCGGCCATCCGGTGCCAGGGGTCATCGAGGTGCTGAAGCCACCGGAGGTCAGGCAGGTCCGTGACCAGATCCGCGAGCAGCTCGGCACGTGCGGGGACGGCCTGGATCACCTGCCGCTGCGCGCGTTCGTGACCGTGGCCGACGTGTATCTCAGCCCCGAGCCTTCCACCCGGTACCGCGCGGCGGCATTCGGCACCATCGCGCAGCAGGCTCCAGGCCAGCTGCTGGGCGCGGTCGCCTATCCCGACGGCGTAGCCGGCTCCGTTCTCGGCAGCGATGCCGGGGTTTCTGCGGAGTCACATCTGGCGCCGTTGCCCGCAGGGTTCCTGGCCCCGCTGCGGGCTGGCGACCTGCGGTCGCTGATCGGGAGCCTGGGAAACGCGCTGGCCGCCGGGGGCATCGACCCGCAGTGGCAGCAAATGCTGGCCTTCGCGGAGCAGGCAGCCGGATAACCTGCACGCCGGTGCCGGGCGCCGCGCCGCCGTAGCCTTGCCTCGTGTATGACCACGATCCGGACGAGGTGACGCAGCTTGGCTGGGAGGAGTTCATCCTCCGGCAGTGGGAGCTGATCTTCACCGGCTACCGCACCTGGACCGGCTTGCGCACCCAGGGCCGCCGCTGGACTGACCTGATCGAGGCGGGCCTCGGCTGCTCACAGGAAATCGCGGAGGGGCTGGTCAACGCCACGGTCATCCGTGGTCCGGACCGCAATCTGGAGGGCACCCGGGACCCGGCGGCGGTGGTGTCCGGGATGACGGCGGCGCTCGCCGACATGCCAGCCGCACTGGCGGACACGCAGCTGGCGCAAACACAAGGGCTGGCGCCGGCCGCCATCGGCGAACTGCTCAGCAGGCACGCGCGGTTGCTCAGCTTCATCGAGGCCGAGGCGGCCGGCCCGGATAGCGGCCGCCCCGGATAACTGGCCCGCCGCGATACTGCCGTCATGACACCTTCATGGGCAGCGGCGGGGCCGGTGGCCACCCGGACGCTGAGCGAGGCGGACTTCGCGGTCCCGATCGACCGCCGGTACTTCGAGGACTACCAGGCCGGGGCGGTCTATGAGTACGGCTACGCGACCGTGGACGAGGCGGAACTGCTGGCCTTCGCGCGCCGGTTCGACCCGCAGCCGATCCATACCGACGCCGGGCTCGCCGCGGCCGGGCCGTTCGGTGGCCTGATCGCGAGCGGCTGGCACACCAGCGCGATGTTCATGCGGCTGTTCGCCGACCACTACCTGTCCCGGGTGGCCAGCCTGGCCTCGCCGGGGATCGATGAGCTGCGCTGGCCGGCCCCGGTCCGGCCGGGGGACAGGCTGCGGTTGCGCGCCACCATCAGCGAGACACGGCGGTCCCGGTCCAAGCCGGACCGGGGCCTCGTCGTCACGCATGGCGAGCTGCTCAACCAGGACGACCGCGGCGTGCTCAGCCTGACCGCGATGAACCTGCTCAAGCTGCGTGACCCGGCTAGCCGAGGGTGATCGCGTCCAGCCGTTCCTTGATGAAATCGCCGGATACGACGGGCGGGTAGTCGCCGCGCTGGCCGATCGGCGGCCGCAGCGACTCGATCACCGCGTCGTAGTTGGCCTCGTAGAAGTAGACCAGTGAGACGAGATCCTCGTCCGGCGCCTCAGCCTGCGGCGGGAGTACCCGGTGCCGGTTGGACATCCACCGGGCGCCGCTCCAGCGGGCCAGCAGGTCACCCGCGTTGATGGTGAACGTGCCCGGGTGGTACGGCACGTACGCCCAGCCGTCCGCCGCCGTCCATACCTGCAGGCCGCCCCGGCCCGGCTCCCGGTCGAGGATGGTGACCGTGCCGAAGTCGGTGTGCGGGCCGATCCGGAACTGGCCCGGCTCAGGTTCGCCCGCCACCGTCATCGGCGGGTACCAGTTGATGTTCATTGTGTGCGTGGCGTGCCCGGTGTGCCGGGTGAAGAAGTCACTCTCCAGGCCCAGCGCCGCCGCGCAGATCACCAGCAGTTCGTCGGCCAGGGCGCGCATCCGGGCCAGGTAGTGGGCCACGGCCGGCCGCAACCCCGGCACCTCGGCCGGGTAGACGTTGGGCTGGAACCAGTACCCGTCGGCCACCGGGTCGCCGGTGGGCTGGTCGGCGCCGACGGCGAAGGACTCCTTCAGGTCCGGCGGCGTCTCGGTGCCCTCGGCGTACGCGTTCCCCTCGACGCCGGTCGGCAGCCAGCCCCGCCCGGCCACGGTGACCGCGTACTGCTGCTTGGCCGCGGCCGGCAGCGCGAAGAACGCCCGGGCCTCGGCCCGGACCCGGGCCGGCAGGTCGGCTGGCACGCCATGCCCGGCGATGAGGAAGAAACCGACGCTGCGCAGCGCGGCGTCCACCTGGGCCGCGACGTCGGCCCGGGCCGCGGCGTCGGCGCTGAACCAGGGAGCGAGATCGACGATGGGGACCGAGGCTGGCATGGGCTGCTCCGATGCTGGGCTCATTTGCCATAATTGTCCCAGGTCAATGGGGAGGAAAGATGCAGCCCAGGGTGGTGCCGTGTGACTACGACACTGACCCGGGGCGGTGGGCGGCCAACCAGGCGTTCCGGCCGCCAGGTAGCGACGTGTCCAGCATGGTGACGCAGCGGATCATCACCGATGAGACGGCCGGCCCGGTGCTCGAACTTGGCGGCGGCACCGGGCCGCTGGCCCGCGAGCTGGGCGGGCACGGGATCCAGGTGGTCGTGGCCGACCTGGCCCAAGGGCTGCTCAGCCAGGCGCCCCGGCCCGCGGTGCGGACCGATGCCCGGGCGGCCGGGTTCCAGGCTGGGTCGTTCGGCACGGTACTGGCGTTCTGGATGCTGTATCACCTGCCGGAGCCGGCGCTGGCCCTGGCTGAGGCGCGGCGCGTGCTGCGCCCGGGTGGGAGCTTCGTGGCCTGCGCGCCGAGCCGGGAGAACGATCCTGAGCTGGCCGCGGTGCAGCCCGGCTGGGGCACGCCGCTGACCTTCGACGCGGAGAACGGGGCGCAGCAGGTCGGCCGGTTCTTCGAGATCACCGGCATGGAGAGCTGGAACGCGCCGCTGATCGACCTGGCCACCGCGGATGACGTGCGGCGCTACCTGCGCGGCCGGGGGCTGACCGAGGAGGCGGCCGGCCGGGCCGCGGCGCAGGTCGCGGCGCCGCTGCGGCTGACCAAGCGCGGCACGCTGATCTGGGCCCGCACGACGGCCTAGGGCCGGTCCCTAGCCGCGCTGGCGGCCGGGCCGGGGAACATCCGTACGGCGCAGCGGGTTTGCCGTGGTTGCGGACGTTATGACCAGGTTCACTCGGGTCCGATTGCGGTGGCGGAAGTATTTACGGCACAATGATGTTGTGAAAAGCGTGGACCAGCAGACTAGTGGCATGGGCTCGGCGCGCGGCGCCGCGCTCAGCGCTGCCCAGGTCCACGCGCAGGCCCCCGGCCCAGCTGGCTCCGAGCCGAACACCCGGGCCCGGATCGCCCGGCTGATCCTGGAGAACGGCCCGGTCACCGCGGCCGGGCTGAGCACCCGGCTGGACCTGACGTCCGCCGCGGTACGCCGGCACCTGGACAACCTGCTGGCCGACGGGATGATCGAGACCCGCACCGCGCGGCGGCCCGCCAGCCGCGGCCGCGGCCGCCCGGCCAAGCTGTTCGCCATCACCGACGTCGGGCGGAGCGCGTTCGAGCACGCCTATGACGACCTGGCCAGCAACGCGCTGCGCTTCCTGGCTGAGGCGGCCGGGCCGGGCGCGGTGGCCGAGTTCGCCCGGCGGCAGCTGGCCGACCTGGAAGACCGCTATCGCGGCGTATTGGCCGACGCGGCCCCGGCGGACCGGGTGAAGATCCTGGCCCAGGCGCTGTCCGCGGACGGCTACGCCGCCTCCGCCAGCGGCTCGCCGGTTGAGACGGCCGGACCAGGGCAGCAGCTGTGCCAGCATCACTGCCCGGTGGCGCACGTGGCCGCCGAGTTCCCGCAGCTGTGTGAGGCGGAGACCGAGGCGTTCGCCCGGCTGCTCGGCACGCCGGTGCAGCGGCTGGCCACGATCGCGCACGGGGACGGGATCTGCACCACGCACGTCACGGCGCCGGCCCTGCTCGGCGCGCGGACAACTGAACACACTGATAACTCAACCGGAGGCATCTCCGTATGACCACGACCGCACACCCGGAGCTTGACGGGCTTGACCGGTACAAGTTCGGCTGGGCCGACTCGGACGTAGCCGGGGCGGCGGCCCGCCGCGGCCTGTCCGAAGACGTCGTGCGCGACATCTCGGCCAAGAAGAACGAGCCGGACTGGATGCTGGACCTGCGCCTGAAGGGCCTGCAGCTGTTCCGCCGCAAGCCGATGCCCACGTGGGGCTCTGATCTGTCTGGCATCGACTTCGAGAACATCAAGTACTTTGTCCGGTCAACCGAGAAGCAGGCCGCGAGCTGGGACGAGCTGCCGGCCGACATCAAGAACACCTACGACAAGCTGGGCATCCCCGAGGCCGAGAAGCAGCGGCTGATCGCCGGGGTGGCCGCCCAGTATGAGTCCGAGGTGGTCTACCACAAGATCCGTGAGGACCTGGAGGAGAAGGGCGTCCTCTTCCTGGACACCGACACGGCGCTGCGTGAGCACCCGGACCTGTTCCGGGAGTATTTCGCCACCGTCATCCCGGTGGGCGACAACAAGTTCGCCGCGCTGAACACCGCGGTCTGGTCCGGCGGCAGCTTCATCTACGTGCCCAAGAACGTGCACGTGGACATCCCGCTGCAGGCCTACTTCCGGATCAACACGGAGAACATGGGCCAGTTCGAGCGGACCCTGATCATCGTGGACGAGGGCGCCAGCGTGCACTACGTCGAGGGCTGCACCGCGCCGATCTACTCCTCCGACTCGCTGCACTCCGCAGTGGTGGAGATCATCGTGAAGCCCGGCGCGCACTGCCGCTACACCACGATCCAGAACTGGTCGGCCAACGTGTACAACCTGGTCACCAAGCGCGCCGTGGCGCAGGCCGGAGCGAGCATGGAATGGGTCGACGGGAACATCGGGTCCAAGGTCACGATGAAGTACCCGGCGGTCTACCTGATGGGCGAGCACGCCCGGGGCGAGACGCTGTCGGTGGCGTTCGCGGGCGAGGGCCAGCACCAGGACGCCGGGGCCAAGATGGTGCACTGCGCGCCGAACACGTCGTCCACCATCGTGTCCAAGTCGGTGGCCCGGGCCGGCGGCCGCACCTCCTACCGCGGCCTGGTCCAGGTCCAGGAGGGCGCCGCGCATTCGAAGTCCACGGTCAAGTGCGACGCGCTGCTGGTGGACACGGTCAGCCGGTCGGACACCTACCCCTACGTGGACGTCCGCGAAGACGACGTCGAGATGGGCCACGAGGCCAGCGTCTCCAAGATCTCCGACGACCAGCTGTTCTACCTGATGAGCCGCGGCATGACCGAGGACGAGGCGATGGCCACCATCGTCCGCGGGTTCGTCGAGCCCATCGCCCGTGAGCTGCCGATGGAGTATGCACTTGAGCTGAACCGGCTGATCGAGCTCCAGATGGAGGGGGCGGTCGGCTGATGGCAGGGCTGCAGGGGGCGGTGGAATCCTCCGCCCCGGTTTCCCGGCTGCACGAACAGCGGTCGTTCGAGCTGGCCGACTTCCCGGTGCCGACCGGGCGCGAGGAGGAGTGGCGGTTCACCCCGCTGCGCCGGCTGCGCGCGCTGCACAGCGACACATCGCCGGCGTCGGGCAAGGTCAGTGTGGACTTCGATGCCGCACCGGGAGTCTCCGCTGTGCTTGCGCAACGCGGTGACTCCCGGCTCGGCACCTCGTTTGTCCCGGCCGACCGGGTGAGTGCCCGGGCGTTTTCGTCGTTCGACGAGGCGACCGTCATCTCGGTGCCGCCGGAGACTGATGTGCTGGAACCCACCGTGGTTTCCGTCCGCGGCGAGTCCGTGGAAGGTGCCGCGTTCGGTCACACCGTGGTGGAGATCGGGCATAACGCCAGGGCCGTGGTAGTGCTTGACCATGGCGGCGCGGCCACCTATGCGGACAACGTCGAATTCGTGGTGGGTGACGGTGCCTCGCTGTCCGTCGTCAGCCTGCAGGACTGGGCCGACGACGCCGTGCACCTGAGTCACCACTACGCCACGGTGGGTCGGGACGCGCAGCTCAGCCACGCCGTGGTCACGTTCGGCGGTGGGGTTGTCCGGCTCGCGCCGTCGGTCAGCTACGCCGGACCGGGTGGGGACGCGCAACTGCTCGGGCTGTACTTCGCGGACGCCGGTCAGCACCTGGAGCACCGGCTGTTCGTGGACCACACGCAGCCGCGCTGCCGCAGCCGGGTGGACTACCGGGGCGCGCTGCAGGGCGACTCGGCGCACTCGGTGTGGATCGGCGACGTGCTGATCCGGCCCGAGGCGACCGAGACCGACACCTACGAGCGCAACCGCAACCTGCTGCTCACCGAGGGCGCCCGCGCCGACTCGGTGCCGAATCTGGAGATCCTCACCGGCGAGGTGGTCGGTGCCGGGCACGCCAGCACCAGCGGGCGCCTGGAGGACCAGCACCTGTTCTACCTGATGGCCCGGGGGATCCCGGAGAACGAGGCACGCCGCCTGGTGATCCGCGGCTTCTTCGGCGAGCTGGTGGCCAGGATCGAGGTGGCCGAGCTGCGGGCACGTGTTACCGCCGCGATCGAGAACGAACTGGCGAAGCTGCCATGAGCGACATTACAGGCACGTTCGTGCGGGTCTGCGGGCTGGACGAGCTGCCCGCCGAGGGCGCTATCGGGGTGCAGATCGGTGACCTGCCGGTGGCGGTGGTCCGGGTCGGCGGCGAGGTGTTCGCGCTGCACGACGTGTGCTCGCACGAAGAGGTGCCGCTGTCCGAGGGCGACATCTACGACCACACCGTGGAGTGCTGGCTGCACGGCTCCTGCTTCGACCTGCGCACCGGCGCGCCGACCGGGCCGCCCGCCACCCAGCCGGTGCCGGTGTACCCGGTGAAGGTGGACGGCGACGACGTATATGTCGCCATTCCTCCGCAGTAGTGCGGCTAACTGACGAATAATGACCATGACCTGGAGATATTTCTGATGGCCACCCTTGAGATCCGCGATCTGCACGTCAGCGTGGACGCGCCGGCCGGCGAGCAGGGCGCGGGCGACGCACGGGAGATCCTGCGCGGCGTCAACCTGACCGTCGCGTCCGGCGAGACCCACGCCATCATGGGGCCGAACGGCTCCGGCAAGTCCACCCTGGCCTACGCGATCGCCGGCCACCCCAAATACCACGTCACCCAGGGCTCGGTGACACTGGACGGCGAGGACGTGCTGGCCATGACCGTCGACCAGCGGGCCCGGGCCGGGCTGTTCCTGGCCATGCAGTACCCGGTCGAGGTGCCCGGCGTGACCGTGTCCAACTTCCTGCGCACCGCGGTCACCGCGGTCCGCGGCGAGCCGCCGAAGCTGCGTGTGTTCCTCAAGGAGATGCGCGAGGCGATGGCGGCACTGTCCGTCGAGCCGTCGTTCGCCGAGCGCAACCTCAACGAGGGCTTCTCCGGCGGCGAGAAGAAGCGGCACGAGATCCTGCAGCTCGAGCTGCTCAACCCGAAGATCGCGATCCTGGACGAGACCGACTCCGGGCTGGACATCGACGCGCTGCGGGTGGTGTCCGAGGGGATCAACCGGTTCCGGGCCGGCGAGGGTCACGGGGTGCTGCTGATCACCCACTACACCCGGATCCTGCGCTACGTGACGCCGGACTTCGTGCACGTGTTCGTGGGCGGCCGGATCGTCGAGGAAGGCGGCCCGGAACTGGCCGAGCTACTGGAAGCCGAAGGCTACGAGCGCTTCCTCTCTGCTAGCCCGGGGGGACGACCCCCCGGACCCCCCGCGAAAGCAGGAGCGGCCGGATGACCCTCGACGTGGCGCGGATCCGGAAGGACTTCCCGATCCTGGACCGGCAGGTCCGCGACGGGCAGCCGCTGGTCTACCTGGACAGCGCCAACACGTCGCAGAAGCCGCGCCAGGTAATCGACGCGCTGGACGAGTTCTACGAGCGGCACAACGCGAACATCCACCGGGCCAGCCACCAACTGGGCGAGGAGGCCACCGCGGCCTACGAGGGCGCCCGGGTCAAGGTGGCCGGGTTCATCGGCGCCCGCGACGAGTCCGAGGTGGTGTTCACGAAGAACATCTCCGAAGGCATCAACCTGGTCGCCTACGCCATGGGGAACGCGCGCTCCGGCCGGTTCCAGCTCGGGCCGGGCGACGAGATCGTCATCACCGAGATGGAGCACCACTCCAACATCGTGCCGTGGCAGCTGCTCTGCGAGCGGACCGGCGCCACGCTGCGCTGGTTCGGCGTGACCGACGACGGCGAACTGGACCTGGCCGGCATCGACGACCTGATCACCGAGCGGACCAAGCTGGTCGCGCTGGCCCACCAGTCCAACGTGCTGGGCACCATCAACCCGGTCCGGCTGATCGCCGACCGGGCGCATGCCGCCGGGGCGGTCGTCCTGGTGGACGCGGCCCAGTCGGTGCCGCACATGCCGGTCAACGTACATGAGCTGGGCGCCGACTTCCTGGGCTTCACCAGCCACAAGATGTGCGGTCCGACCGGCATCGGGGTGCTCTGGGGCCGCCGCGAGCTGCTCGAGGAGCTGCCGCCGTTCCTGGGTGGCGGCGAGATGATCGAGAGCGTCTGGATGGACCACTCGACGTTCGCCCCGCCGCCGCACAAGTTCGAGGCCGGCACGATGCCCATCGCCGAGGCGGCCGGGCTGGCCGCCGCCATCGACTACCTGAGTGAGATCGGCCTGGACAGTATCCGGGCGCACGAACGCGAGCTGATCGGGCACGCGCTGGGCGCGCTCGGCGCGGTGGATGGGCTGCGGGTGCTCGGGCCGGCCGACCCGGCCCGGCGCGGCGCCGCCGTCTCGTTCACCGTGGCCGAGGTGCACCCGCACGACATCAGCCAGGTGCTGGACGAGCATGGCGTGGCGGTACGGGCCGGGCATCACTGCGCCTGGCCGCTGCACCGCCGGTATGGAATATCAGCCAGCACCCGTGCGTCGTTCTACCTGTACAACACGACGGCTGAGGTGGACACGATGGTCGAGGCGATCCGGCAGGCGCAGCGCTTCTTCGGCGGGACCTGATGCAGCTCGAGTCGCTGTACCAGGAAGTCATCCTGGACCACTACCGGCACCCGCACCACAAGGGACTGCGGGAGCCGTACGACGCCGAGGTGCACCACGTGAACCCGCTATGCGGCGACGAGGTGACGCTGCGGGTCGCGCTGAAGGACGCCGGCGGCGAGCCGGTCATCGGCGACGTGTCCTATGACTCGCTGGGCTGCTCGATCAGCCAGGCCAGCGCGTCGGTGATGAGTGAGCTGATCATCGGCAAGACGGTGCCCGAGGCGATGACGCTGGCCGACGAGTTCCTCCGGCTGATGCAGTCCAAGGGCGAGCTGGAGCCGGACGAGGCCGTGCTGGCTGACGGGGTAGCGTTCGCCGGGGTGGCCAAGTACCCGGCCCGGATCAAGTGCGCCCTGCTCAGCTGGATGGCTTGGAAGGACGCCACCGCACAGGCGATTGAAGGAGCACCAGATGAGTGACGAGCAGACCACTGGCACCGGTCTGGAGATCGCGCCAGAGAACGAGGACCTGCTGGAAGCGCTCCGCGACGTGGTGGACCCCGAGCTGGGCGTGAACGTGGTCAACCTGGGTCTGGTCTACGGCGTGACCATGGGCGACGACAAGATCGCGGTCATCGACATGACGCTGACCAGCGCGGCCTGCCCACTGACCGACGTGATCGAGGACCAGGCGCGGTCCGCGCTGGACGGCCTGGTCAGCGATCTCAAGATCAACTGGGTATGGCTGCCGCCGTGGGGCCCGGAGAACATCACCGAGGACGGCCGCGAGCAGCTGCGTGCCCTCGGCTTCAACGTCTGACCCGCGGTGGGCCCAGCACTGACCGGGCCCATGACCTCTTCACGAGTGCCACAGCGCACCTCAGCCCCTCCAGGCTTCCTCGCGCCTCATCTTCAACCGCATGGATGATTCACTCGCGCGGTCAGGTGCGCGTGGCTGAAACACTCATGTGGTGCCCGATGCCCCCCGGTAGGCCCCTTTGATGAACGCCTGATACCGGCTGAGGTCGCCGCCACCGTAGTCGCCGGATCTGGCGGCGGTTGCTGCCCGGTTCACCCGGCATCTCCCCGGTTGGGGGGAAGCGCCGATCGGGGGCGCCTGCTTACCGTGGCACCCTGACCAGCCGAGTCCAGGGGAGCGAGCGCCCGATGCCCGACAAGCTGATGCGGCTGCGGCGCAGCGAATCGGTGCCGGAGCCGCCGCGGCCGGTCATGCTGGCCATCGCCGGGGACAGCGCGGCCGGCAAGACCACGCTGACCCGGGGCATCGCCGAGGCACTCGGCGCGGACCGGGCCATCGCGCTGTGCGTGGACGACTACCACCGCTACGACCGGGCCGAGCGCCGCGGCGTGCCGTTCACCGTGCTCAACCCGGAATGCAACTACATCTCGGTGATGGAGCAGCACCTGCAGCTGCTGGCCCTCGGGCGGCCCATCCTCAAGCCGGTCTACGACCACAGCACCGGCACGCTGACCCGCCCGGTGCTGGTCGAGCCGCGGGAATTCGTCATCGTGGAAGGGCTGCTGCCACTGCACACCAAGCTGGCCCGGGCCTGCTTCGACATCGCGGTGTACCTGGACCCGCCGGAGGAGATCCGCCGGGAGTGGAAGCTGCGGCGGGACTGCGCCGAACGGGGCTACACCCCAGATCAGGTGCTGGCCGAGCTGGGCCGGCGGGAGCCCGAGTCGGCCGCCTACATCCGGCCGCAGCGGCAGTGGGCGGACATCTCGGTCCGGTTCGCGCCGGTGGCCGGGCACCAGGCCCCGGGCGGCACGCCGCTGTCCGCGGAGATCCTGCTCCGGCCGACCATCCAGCACCCGGACCTGACCCACGTGCTGACCGACGACGACCGGCGGACCGTGCACCTGAAGCTGATCCGGGACAGCGACGGCCGCCCGGTGGACGCGCTGCACGTGCACGGGTACGCGCCGCGGGAGGACAGCCGGATCGTGGAGAAAGCCATCTGGGAGCAGCTGTCCAACGGCAGCAGCCTGCCTGACAAGCTGGGCGAGTACGCCGAGGGCCGGCGCAGCGAGCCGCTGGCCATCGCCCAGCTGCTGCTGCTCTGGCATCTCCTCGAGGCGCGTTCCTGATTGGGTACCTTTCCGGGCATGGACCGCACCCCGATCACGGTGGTGATCATCGACGACCACCAGATGGTGCTGGACGGCCTGCGCGCCATGCTGCAGCCGTACCAGGACCAGGTCCGCATCGTCGGCGAGGCCAGCGAGCCCGCGGCCGCGCTGGCCCTGGCCACCGAGCTGAAGCCGGATGCCGTGCTGCTCGACGTGCGGCTGCGCGACGCCAGCGGGCTGGACCTGTGCCGCGAGATCCTGCGGGCCACACCGCACTGCAAGGTCGTCTTCCTCACCGTGTACGACGACGAGCAGTACCTCTACCAGGCCCTCCGGGTCGGCGCGGCCGGCTTCCTGCTCAAGCGGATCAAGGGCGGCGAGCTGGTCGACTACCTGCGCCGGATCTGCGACGGGGAGGTGCTGATCGACCCGGCGCTGGCCGGCCGGGTGGCGCTGTCCGCGGCCCGGCTGCGCAGCGGCGAGTTCTGGCCCGGCGCGCATCTGGGCCTGACCCAGCGGGAGAGCGAGGTGCTGTCGCTGCTGGTCGCCGGGCTGTCCAACCGGGCCATCGCGATGAAGCTGGTGGTCAGCGAGGAAACGGTGAAGACGCACTCCCGGGGCGTCTACCGCAAGCTGGGAGTGTCCGACCGGGCCGGGGCGGTCGCGGTCGCGCTGCGTGAGGGCGTGTTTCATTGATCCCCGGCCTGGGCGCGGACGCCGGCGCGGAACGCGAGGCCCGGCTGCTGTCCCGGGTGGTGGATACCATCTCGGCCGGCCTGGACCTGGACCGCATCCTGCAGAGCGTGGCCACGCTGGTCACCGAGACCACCGACACCGACGTCTGCTTCGTGCACCTGCTCGACGACCGGGCCCGGACGCTGCAGCTGCGCGGCGCGACCCCGCCGTTCGACACCATGGTGGGCAGCATCGAGCTGGCCGTCGGCGAGGGCGTGGCCGGCTGGGTGGCCGACCACGGCGAGCCGGTCATGATCATCGACAACAAGACGGCGGACCCGCGGTACCGGTACATCCCGGCGCTGCGCGGCGAGGACTACACGTCGATGCTGTCCGTGCCGGTGGTGACGTCGCTCGGCCACCTGGTCGGCGTGCTGAACGTGCATACCCGGGAGCGCCGCGAGTTCAGCCAGGCCGATGTGGACCTGCTCCGCTCGGTGGCCGGCCTGGTGGCCGGGGCGATCGAGAACGCCCGGCTGCACCGGCGGCTGGCCGACCGCGAGGAGGCGCTGGAGCGGTTCGCCGAGCGGATGGTGGAGTGGCAGGAACAGGAGCGGCGGCGGCTGGCCCATGAGATCCACGACGGCATCAGCCAGCGCATCGTGAGCCTGTTCTTCCATCTGTCGGCGGCGGCCGACGCGATCCCGGCCGATCCGGCGGTGGCCGCCGAGCAGGTGGCCCGGGCCCAGGAACTGGCCGCGGCCGCGCTGGACGAGGCCCGGTCGGCCATCGCCGGGCTGCGCCCGCCGGTGCTGGACGACCTCGGCCTGGCGGCCAGCCTGGACAGCCTGGCCCACTCGTTCCCCACCCTGGACGTACGGGTGGAGGCGGCCGAGCTGCGGATGGCCGAGCACGCCGAGACGGCGGTGTACCGGACCGCGCAGGAAGCCCTGCAGAACGTGGCCAAGCACGCCGACGCGCAGTCGGTGCGGCTGCGGCTGTCCCGGCACCGGGACCGGGTGGTGCTGGAGGTGGCCGATGACGGGGCCGGCTTCGACACCACGGCACCCAGCGGGGCTGGGCTGACCAGGTTCGGGCCGACCGGGTTCGGCCTGGCCGGCATGCGCGAGCGTGCCGAACTGCTCGGCGGCCAGCTCGACCTGGCCGCCGCCCCGGGCCGCGGCACCACGGTCCGGCTGACTATCCCGTACCTGCCCGCCGCTCAGTCCGCAGGCTGAAGCCCCAGTTCAGCATCTGCGCGGCGGCCTGCGCGCCGGCCGCCACGCCGGTGGCGGGGCTGCCCAGCACCACCCCGATCAGCGCCCGGCCGCGCCGGACCGCCTCGAACAGCAGGCAGTGCCCGGCCTTGTCGGTGAAGCCGTCCTTGATCCCGACCGCGCCCGGGTACGTGCCGATCAGCGCGTTGGTGTTGTCCCACCAGTACTGGTGATGCCCGGATCCCTTGCTCAGGTGGTAGAAGGAACGGTCCACGATCGAGCGGAACGCCGCGAAGCGCATCGCGGCCAGGCCGAGCTGGACCAGGTCGTACGGCGTGGAGTAGGTCGAGGTTTCGGTCGGGTAGGGCAGCCCGTCCGGTGAGGCGAAGTGGGTGTCCCGCAGGCCCATCTGGGTGGCGGCCGCGTTCATCCGGGCCACGAACGCGCTCAGGCCCGGGCCGAACGCGTTGGCCAGCGTGTAGGCCGCGTCCGCCCCGGACGGCAGCAGCAGGGCGGCCAGCAGTTCCCTGGCCGTCAGCACGTCACCCGGGTGCAGGCCCGCGGTTTCGCCGCCGTAGTGCCAGGCGTACTTGAACGCCGCCTTGGGCACCCGGATCTTCTCGCTGAGGCGGTTGCTTTCCAGCACCAGCAGCGCAGTCATCACCTTGGTCACGCTGGCCATCGGCCGCGGCGTGGTCGGCTCGCGGCTCCACAGCACCTGGCCGGTGGCCGCGTCGGCCAGCAGGGCGCCCTTGGCCTTGACCTGGCCCGGCGCCCCGGCCACCCGCAGCTGCGGCCCGGCCGGCCGGGACGGCGTCGCGCTCGGCGTCGGCGTGGCCAGTGCCGCGGCGGCCGGCGGCCGGCCCGTGGCGGCCGGGGCCGACGTGGCCGTGGGCTGCGGGACCGCCGCGGACGAGATCGAGCACCCGGCCGTGCCACCCGACAAAACGGTCACCACGGCCAGCACACCGATCCGCACCCGCAGCCCCATGGAGTCACCCTAGACCGGGTCAGAAGCCGCGGCGCATAGGCGTACAGTCCTGCCGACGGAACGTTTCCGGACTGTAGCGAGGCGGTTATGACGACGTTCAATCGGGTGCTGGCACCGCTGCGGCCGACCGCCCGCGTGCTGACCGGATCGACCTACATCCTGCTCGGCCTGGACGCGGTGCGGGCGCCGGGCAAACGGGTCGAGCTGGCCGGCCCGGTGCTGGCCGCGATCCGGTCCCGGGTCCCGCTGCCCGAGGACGACGAACTGCTGGTCCGGGTGAACGCGGGCGCCCAGGTGGCCGGGGGCGCCATGCTGGCGCTCGGCCTGGCGCCGCGGCTGGCCGCCGCCGTGCTGGCCGCCTCGCTGGTGCCGACCACGCTGGCCGGGCACCCGTATTGGACGGTCCAGGACCCGGCGGAACGCGCCCAGCAGCGGATCCACTTCCACAAGAACCTGGCACTGATCGGCGGGCTGCTGCTGGCCGTGCTGGACGAGAACTAGCCCGCTGGCGCGCTGAACACCCGGCTGGCCCGCACGTCGGCCTCGCTGAGCTGCATCAGGTCATCCCGGCCGATCCGGCCGCCCGCCGCGACCAGGCGGCGCGCCTGGCGCAGCCGCATCCGGTCGATGGCGTTGCGCATGCTGCGCGCGTTGGCGAACCGGGGCTGCTCCCGGCGCAGCCCGACGTACTCGCGGAACGCCACCTCGGCCGCGGGGGACAGCCGGTACTGCTCGCGGTCCAGCATCAGCATGGCGATCCGGATCAGCTCGTCCAGGGTGAAGTCGGGGAAGTCGATGTGGTGCGCCACCCGGGAGGCCATCCCGGGGTTGGACCGGAAGAACACGTCCATCCGGTCCGCGTAGCCGGCCAGGATGACCACCAGGTCCTCCCGGTTGGCCTCCATGAACTGGAGCAGGATCTCGATGGCTTCCTGGCCGTAGTCCCGCTCGTTCTCCGGCCGGTACAGGTAGTAGGCCTCGTCGATGAGCAGCACGCCGCCTATCGCCCGCTTGAGCACTTCCTTGGTCTTCGGCGCGGTGTGCCCGACGTACTGCCCGACCAGGTCGTCCCGGGTCACGCTGACCAGCTGGCCGGTGCGCAGGTAACCGAGCTCGTGCAGCAGCGCGCCCATGTGCGTGGCCACCGTGGTCTTCCCGGTGCCCGGGCTGCCGGTGAAGCACATGTGCAGGCTGGGCCGGGAAGAAGCCAGCCCGTAGCGCTGCCGGAGCCGGTCCACCAGCAGCAGCGCGGCGATCTCCCGGACCCGGGCCTTGACCGGGGCCAGCCCGACGAACTCCCGGTCGAACTCGTCGAGCATCGCGGCCAGCCGCTGCGCCTGCTGCTCCGCGCCGAGCTCGACGGTGTCCCCATCGGCCAGCGGTGGCGGGCCGGCCGGGGCTGGGGACCCGGCCGGCCCGGCTGGTTCCCCGGCCGCAGACGCGGGGTCCGACCGGGGCATGGCGAAGCCATGCGTGCTCATCCGGGCTGGCCCAGCCCGTTGCTGGCGTACCGCTCGCCGGACGGGCGTTCGGCAGCATAGGGGTGCAGCGAATAGCGGATCCGGCGGTCAGCGCCCTCCTGCCGGGCCAGCCGGAATCCTGGCTCGTGGGCCGGACGGTGCACGAGGAAGCTGAGCGCGGTGGTCTGCCGGCCCAGGCTGGCGTCGTACGCGGATACCCGGATATAGCGCTCCGGGTAGGCGCGGCGGCACGCGGTGACCTCGTGCAGGCCCGCCGCGGCGTCGCTGATGTCGAACATGGGCAGCCCCCACATCTCCCACAGCACGTTGCGCGGGTGCGGGTCGTCGGTAAACTCCACCGCGATCGCCCAGCCCTGGCCGATCGCGTACTGCAGCTGGGCGGCGATCTCCTCGTCGGTCAGGTCGGGCAGGTAGGAGAAGGTGCCCTGGGTGATCCGCATCTCGCTGCTCCTCAGACCGATGGCGTGGCGACGACGTCAGGGGTGTCGGTGGACTCGTAGTTGAACGTGATGTCACCCCAGGTATCCAGGGCCATCTGCAGCGGCTGACAGTGCCTGGCCGCGTCGGCCAGGATCCGCTCGCCCTCGCGCAGGAAGTCGCGGCCCTCGTTCCTGGCCTTGATCATCGCCTCCACGGCCACCCGATTGGCGGTGGCGCCGGCCGCGATGCCCATCGGGTGGCCGATGGTGCCGCCGCCGAACTGGAGCACCACGTCCTCGCCGAGGTAGCCGAGCAGTTGCGGCATCTGGGCCGCGTGGATGCCGCCCGAGGCGACCGGCATGGTGCCCGGCAGCGAGCCCCAGTCCTGGTCGAAGTACAGGCCGTGGCCCAGGTCGGCGGGCACCCGCGCGCCGCGCAGCGTGTCGTAGTAGCCGCGCACCATGGCCGGGTCGCCTTCCAGCTTGCCGACCACGGTGCCGGCGTGCAGGTGGTCCACGCCGATCAGCCGGCACCACTTGGCGATGACCCGGAAGCTGACCCCGTGCGTCTTCTGCCGGGTGTAGGTGCCGTGGCCGGCCCGGTGCAGGTGCAGCATGACCCCGCTGCGCCGGGCCCAGCGGGACAGCGACTGCAGCGCCGTGTAGCCCACGGTGAGGTCGGCCATGATGATCACGCTGCCCAGTTCCCTGGCGAACTCGGCCCGCTCGTACATGTCCTCCATGGTGGCCGCGGTGACGTTCAGGTAGTGGCCCTTGATCTCGCCGGTCCGCTCCTCGGCCCGGTGCACCGCCTCCATGGTGAACAGGTACCGGTCCCGCCAGCGCATGAACGGCTGCGAGTTGATGTTCTCGTCGTCCTTGGTGAAGTCCAGCCCGCCGCGCAGCGCCTCGTAGACCACCCGGCCGTAGTTCCGCGCGGACAGGCCCAGCTTGGGCTTGGTCGTCGCGCCGAGCAGCGGCCGCCCGTATTTGTTCAGGTACTCGCGTTCCATCACGATGCCGTGCGGCGGGCCCTGGAACGTCTTCACGTAGGCCAGCGGGATCCGCATGTCCTCCAGGCGGAGCGCCTTCAGCGCCTTGAAGCCGAACACGTTGCCGATGATCGACGAGGTCAGGTTGGCGATCGAGCCTTCCTCGAACAGGTCGATGTCGTAGGCGATGGAAGCGATGTACTCGCCGTCCCGGCCGGGCACCGGGTTGACCCGGTAGCACTTGGCCTGGTAGTGCTGGTACGTGGTGAGCCGGTCGGTCCACACCACGGTCCAGGTGGCGGTGGACGACTCGCCGGCCACCGCGGCGCCCGCTTCCTCGGGCGGCACCCCGGGCTGCGGGGTGATCCGGAACGCGGCCAGCACGTCGGTGTCGGCTGGTTCGTAGTCCGGCTCGTAGTAGCCCATCTGGGCATACGGGATCACGCCCGCGTTCCAGCGTTCCATGGATGGTCCCTCCGGCGGCATGGGGTGCTGTCCTTGTCACCCTGCCAGCCGGTATGCCCAGCCGTCTATTGAGAGTTTTCTGCCGACTCTAAAGGTCTGGATTAACAGTCGGCGGGCGAAATCCGCCCTGGCTGAGCACGTGCTCGAGCAGCCTCGCCCCGGCCGGGGGGAGCGGCCCGGGGTGTGCGACCAGGTACCAGTCCCGGTGCAGCGGGGTGCCTGGCACCGGCAGCTCGCTGAGCCGGCCGTCGGCCAGCTCGGCGGCCACCGCGTCCCGGGACACCAGGGTGACGCCGAGGCCCACGCTGGCCGAGCCGCGGATGGCCCCGTTGGAGCCGACCATCAGCGTCGGCGGGGCGATGTCCAGCTCGGTGAGCAGCGCGTCGGTGGCGGCCCGGGTGCCCGAGCCGGGTTCCCGCAGCAGCCAGGCCTGCCGGGCCAGCCACGGCAGCAGGGCCGGCCCGGGCGGGGCGCTGGCGGCCGGCGCCGGGGCGGCCACCACGACGAGCTGGTGCGGCCGGACGGCCAGCACCTGCACGTCCCAGCCGGGCTCAGGGCGCCCGCCCAGCACCAGGTCCACTTGATGCCGGTCCAGCAGCGCCCGCACTCGTTCCCGATTCCCCGATTCCAGCCGAACGCCAGTACGTGGCCAGCGGGACCGGAAGCCGCCCAGCAGCCCGGGCACGATCTGCTCGGCCGCCGTGGTGACCGCGGCCATCCGCAGCTCGCCGCGGTCCGGGTCGGCGGCGGCCGTCGCGGCCAGCCCGGCCTCGTCCAGCAGGCCGAGGATGCGCCGGACGTAGCCCGCGTAGGCCTGGCCCGCGCCGGTCAGCCGCAGCCCGCGGCCGTCCGGGGCGAGCAGCGGCACACCGAGTGAGCGCTGCAGCGCGGCCAGCGAGGCGGACACCGCCGCCTGGGTCACCACCAGCTGCTCGGCGGCCGCGCGGACCGAGCCGGTGTCGGCCACGGCCAGGAACGTGCGCAGCTGGTTCAGCGTCATGGAAAGCCGCCCGACAGTTAACCCTAGAGTTATTGCTTGCATCGCTATTCTAAAGTCCTATGAGTGCGGAGCCACGGTGGATCGAGGTGAGCCCGGAGCGGTTCGCCGGCTGGATCGCGGGCTTCGCCGACCGGCACGGCGGCCCGCTCGCCGTGGCGGCCGCGCCGGACGTGGTGCTGTTCCGCGGCGTGGACGGCGCCGCGGCGGCCTGTCATCCGCCGTTCCCGCCGCTGCCGGCCGCCGATCCGGCCGGTGAGCCGCCGCCCGGCACGGCGCGGGCCGTGGTCCGGCAGGCGCACTGGATCGCGGCGCACGCCGCCGCCGACCGCACCGTCGGCGTGCTGCTGGTCCGGCTGGGCGGCTACGCGGCCGGCGTGTTCACCGGCGAGCCACCCCGGCTGGCCGACTCCAAGGTGGGCTCGCGCCTGGTGCACGGGCGCAGCGCGGCCGGCGGCCGGTCCCAGCACCGGTTCGCCCGGCGCCGGGAGAAGCAGGCCAACGAGGCGCTGGGCGCGGCGGCGGACACCGCGGTCCGGGTGTTCGGCCGGTACCCGGGCGACTTGGACGCGGTGGTGCTGGGCGGGGACCGGCGCGCGATGGCCGGGCTGCGTGAGGACCCGCGGCTGCGGCCGTACTTCGACCTGGCTGTGCAGCGGTTCCTGACCGTGCCCGATCCCCGGCTGGTGGTGCTCAAGGACACGCCCCGGCTGTTCCGCGCGATCCGCATCCAGCTCACCGAACCGGCTCCGGCTGCCGGGTGAGGGCCGGGGGCGCGGCCCGCTGCTTACGGAACGCGGCCACCGCGATCCCCGCGGCCACCAGCAGGCATGCCGCGCCGATCCCGACGGCCAGGTGGTATCCGTGCTCGAACGACAGGGCCGCGGGCTGGCGGTAGGCCGGGCCGAGCGTCCTGGTCACGGCGGCGATGCGGGCGCCGCCCACGTTCTGGGCCTGGGCCCGCGCGGCCGCACGGGCCGCGGCCGGGAAGTGGCCGACCCGGCCGGACCAGGCGGCGACGGCCGCGCTGACCCCGATGGACCCGAGCACGGCCAGCCCGACCGACGTGCCGATCTGCCGGGAACTGTTCAGCACCCCGGAGGCGGCGCCGGACGCGCCGGCCGGGACGTCGCGCATGGCCAGGTGGGTGACGGCCGGTACCAGCGTGCCGCAGCCGGCCCCGGCCAGGACGTAGCCCGCCGCCGTCAGGGCGAACGACGTGCCCGGGCTGGCCAGGCTCAGCGCGAGCAGGCCGGCCGCGGCGGCCAGGCAGCCGGCGCAGATCAGCGTGGCAGCCCGGAAGCGCCGGTCGAGCCGGCCGGTGAGCTGGGCCA
Source organism: uncultured Actinomycetes bacterium (assembly GCA_963814645.1). Lineage (GTDB taxonomy): Bacteria > Actinomycetota > Actinomycetes > Streptosporangiales > Streptosporangiaceae > RYN-230. The sequence goes on from CAWFDX010000004.1 coordinate 1,758,271, forward strand.
TGGCCAGGAACGGGACGTTCATGAACAGCCAGGACAGACCGGTCCGCAGCACCGGCCAGCCGATGACGTCCTGGTAGAGCAGCGTCACGTAGAACAGCATTCCGCTGAACCCGGTGTAGCTGATCAGGTAGATCACGGACGCGGTGGCGAAGCTGCGGGCCCGCAGCAGCCCTGGCGGGATCATGGCGTCCGGGGTGTGCCGCTCCCACCAGCCGAAGCCGGCCAGCAGCACCGCCCCGGCCAGCAGTGGCGCCAGCACCGGCCACGAGCCCCACGGGTGCCCGGCCGACTCGATCAGGCCGAGCGTGACGGCGACCAGCCCGGCCGTGCTCAGCGCCAGGCCGGGCCGGTCCAGGCGGCGCGATCGCGGGCCGCGCGACTCGCGCACGGCCAGCGCCGTGCCGGCCATCGCGAGGACCGCGAACGGGACGTTCACCCAGAACACCGACGCCCAGCCGGAGAACGTGAGCAGGATGCCGCCGACCACCGGGCCGACCCCGAAGCCGGTCCCGCCGACCGCGGCCCAGGTGCCGATGGCCGCGGCCCGGACGCCGGGCGGGAACGTCTCGGTGAGGATGGACAGGGTCAGGGCCAGCATGGCCGCGCCGCCCACGCCCTGAACCGCCCGTGCGGCGATCAGGGCAGTGGCGTCCGGCGCGAGTGCGCAGGCCACCGACCCGGCGGCGAAGATGACCAGGCCGGCCAGGAACACCCGCTTGCGGCCGTAGTGGTCGCCCAGCACGCCGCCGGCCGGGATGAGCGCGGCCAGGCTGAGCGCGTAGCCGCTGATGACCCACTCCAGCCCACCCGCGGACATGTCCAGGTCGGCCTGGATCCGCGGCAGCGCGACGTTCACCACCGTCACGTCGAGCTGGATCATGAACGTAGCCACGCACATGACCAGCAGCGTCAGCCGGGGGCGACTCATGAAGCACTTCCTCCTTGGTGGTTGGCTACTGTGGTGAGGGCTCACTGAGTTGACGGAGGGCAGCCGGCCAGCGAGCCGGTCAGCGCGTGCTGCAGCGCACTGGCCAGCGCGGCCTCGAAGGTCGCGGCGGGAAGGGACCGGGCCGGTTCCAGCGCAAGGATGTAGCGTTCCATGATCATCCCGCCGATCAGGCATTGCAGCATCGCCATCCGGGCCCGGCCCTCGCCGCTGTCGCCAAGCACCCGACGCAGCGGTGCGTGCTGTTCCTCCAGTGCTGAGCGCAGCAACCGGGCGCTCGGCTCGTGCGAGACCGCCGACCTGGCCAGCGCCGGCCACGGGTCATCGGCCGCCATGTTCTCCCAGCGATCTACGTACATCCGCGCTAGCCGTGCGCCCATTCCGTCCAGACCGCTGCGCAGCGCTTCCTGCGAGATCGTGAAGCGGCCAACCACCTCCATGAACAGGGCCTCCTTGCCTCCGAAGTAAGTGACGACCAGCGCGGGGTTCACATCCGCCTCAGCCGCGATGGCCCGGATCGAGGTCTGCGCGTAGCCCTTCGAAGCGAACAGGCGCCGCGCTGCGGCCAGCACGTCGCGGCGGCGGCCTTCGGGATCGTGTGCCCGGGAACGGCGCTCCGGATCAGTGGTCGTGTTCACGGCCCCGAATCTAAACGACTGTTTATAATTGGTCAAGGGCGGCCGGCGAGCGCGAGGGTGTGCCGGCAGGCATCAGCAAGCACGGCGGCGTCCAAGGGACCCGGGCCGGCCATGAGGCCCCGCGCCGGACCGGGCCGCCCGGCCGGACGGGCGGCCGCTGCGGGCCCCCGGGGCGCGCACGGTGGCGGGGACAAGGTGACCGGCTACGAACTGGTGGCCGATCCGGCCCGGCTGGCCCAGCTCGAGGTGGCCGTGCTCGGCAAATAGCGTTGCGCGGACCACGTAGTCTTGATCGTGGCCCGCGGCGTCGCCGCTTTCCCCGTTGCAGCTGTTGGAGTGGTTATGATCGCCGCGTCCGGCCTGGAGCTGCGCGCTGGGCGCGCAGCTGCTGCTGGACGGGGCCAGCTTCCAGATCGGGCCCGGGGACAAGGTCGGCCTGGTCGGCCGGAACGGCGCGGGCAAGACCACGCTGGCCCGGGTGCTGGCCGGTGAGGCGCTGCCCGCGGCCGGCACGGTGCGCCGCAGTGAGCACATCGGATACCTGCCACAGGACACCCGGGCCGGCGACCTCGGCGGGCTGGCCCTGGACCGGGTGCTGTCCGGCCGCGGCCTGGACGAGCTCCGGGCCGGGATGCGGGCCGCCGAACAGCAGATGTCCGACGGCGTGCCCGGGCGGCGGGACGCCGCGGTGCGCCGGTACGGGCAGCTCGAAGAGCGGCTGGCCATGCTGGGCGGCTACGCCGCCGAGGCCGAGGCCTCGTCGATCGCGTCCAGCCTCGGGCTGCCGGACCGGGTGCTGGCCCAGCCGCTGGCCACGCTGTCCGGCGGGCAGCGGCGCCGGGTCGAACTGGCCCGGATCCTGTTCGCCGACGCGCAGACCCTGCTGCTCGACGAGCCCACCAACCACCTGGACGCCGACTCGGTGACCTGGCTCCGCGACCACCTGCGGGCGTTCCGTGGCGGGGTAGTGGTGATCAGCCACGACACGGCGCTGCTCGAAGCGCTGGTCGGCAAGGTGTTCCACCTGGACGCGGACACCCATCAGCTGGACATCTACAACGTCGGCTGGCAGGCCTACCTGCAGCAGCGCGAGACCGACGCGCGCCGCCGCCGCCGCGAGCACGCCAACGCGTCCCGCCAGGCCGCCGCGCTGCAGGCCCAGGCGGACAAGATGCGGGCCAAGGCGACCAAGGCCCGGGCGGCCCAGGGCATGCAGCGGCGCGCCGACCGGCTGCTCGCCGGGGTGTCAGCCGAGCGGGCGCCGCAGCGGGTGGCCCGGCTGCGCTTCCCCGAGCCCGCGCCGTGCGGCCGGGTGCCGCTGACCGCGGCCGGCCTGTCCAAGTCCTACGGCTCACTCGAGGTGTTCACCGACGTCGGCGTCGCGGTGGACCGCGGCGCCCGGATCGTGGTGCTCGGCCTGAACGGGGCGGGCAAGACCACGCTGCTCCGGCTGCTGGCCGGCCTGGAGCCGCCGGACACCGGCGAGGTCGCGCCGGGCCACGGCCTGCGGCTCGGGTACTACGCACAGGAGCACGAGACGCTGGATGGGCAGCGCACCGTGCTGGAGAACATGCGCACCGCGGCGCCGGACCTGCTCGACCCCGAGCAGCGGCGCATCCTGGGCTCGTTCCTGTTCTCCGGTGACGCGGTGGACAAGCCGGCCAGCGTGCTGTCCGGCGGGGAGAAGACCCGGCTCGCGCTGGCCCTGCTGGTGGTGTCCGGGGCGAACGTGCTGTTGCTGGACGAGCCGACCAACAACCTGGACCCGGCCAGCCGGGACGAGATCCTGGCCGCGCTGCGCCGCTACCAGGGCGCCATCGTGCTGGTAACGCACGACGAGGGGGCCGTCGGGGCGCTGTCCCCGGAGCGGGTCATCCTGCTGCCCGACGGGGTGGAGGACACCTGGAGCGAAGAACTGGCGGACCTGGTGACCCTGGCGTGACGGGCAACGCGGGGCTGGGCGAAAAAGTAGTGATCACTTACCCGGATGTAGGTAGCCGATCGGCAACTGATGCGTGATCATGAGTGAGACGTAACGCAGCGGTCACTTCAGTTCACGGGAGGTACGCGTGACCGAGACCCTCAAGAAAGGCACCAGGGTCACCGGTGCCGACCGCACCAAGCTGGCGTCGGACCTGAAGAAGAGGTATGACGCGGGGGAGAGCATCCGGTCGCTGGCCGCGGCGACCGGACGGTCCTATGGTTTCGTGCACCGGATCTTGTCGGAGAACGGGGTTTCGCTGCGCGGCCGCGGTGGGGCCACCCGGGGCAAGGCGCGGGCCAAGCGCTGACCAGTACCGACATCGACCTCGCCCGCGCAGGCCTGCGGGTGGATGCCGATGCGCCCGCGGCGGGCGCGGTCACCATCACGCTGGACCGGCCGGCCCGGCGCAACGCGATGACCCCGGCGATGTGGCAGGGCCTGGCCGCGATCGGACGGGCACTGCCGCCAGCGGTGCGCGTCGTCGTGGTGCGGGGGGCAGGCCCGTCCTTCTCGGCCGGCATCGACCTCCGCTTGTTCGCACCGGATGGTGTGCCCGGCGAGGACCCGCTGATGAGCCCGTCCAGCCCCGGGTTCGAGGAGTGGATCGCGTCCTGCCAGCAGGGTTACAGCTGGCTGCGCCGCCCGGGCATCGTCTCGGTGGCCGCGGTCCAGGGCCACGCCATCGGCGGCGGCTTCCAGCTCGCCCTCGCCTGTGACCTGCGCATCCTGGCCGACGACGCCCAGCTGTGCATGAAGGAGCCGCAGCTCGGCCTGGTGCCCGACCTGACCGGGACCAAGCCGCTGGTGGACATCGTCGGCCTGCCGCGGGCGCTGGAGCTGTGCCTGACCGGCCGCACCGTCGGCGCCGCGGAGGCGGCCCGGCTCCGGCTGGCCGAACTGGTGGTGCCCGGCGCCGAACTGGACGGCGCGGTCAGCGATCTGGTGGCCGCGCTGCTCACCGTCGAGCCGGCCGTGGCCCGGGCGACCAAGGAACTGCTCAGCCAGGCGCCCGGCCACGATGCCGCCGCGCAGGCCGCCGCCGAGCGGCGGATCCAGGCTGAACTGCAGCGAAAACGACTGGCCGGCGGGTGACCGTTCGCTGTTAGCTGAGTGGGGAAGATCTCACCCGGGTGAGGGGTTGCTCCGCTCATGTACGCAGCTAACTGGCACGCGATGCGCGGGTTCTCCCGCGACCCGTCGGTTACCCAGCAGCGGATCAAGCCCGGGACCGTGCGCCGGATCGCCCATTACGCCCGGCCGTACCGGCTGCATCTGACCTTCTTCCTGGTCATGGCGGCGCTGGCCGCGGTGGCCACGGTGGCCGTGCCGCTGCTGCTGCGCAGCATCGTCAATGGCATCCTGGCCCACAACACCGGCCTGGTCGTCGACGTGGCCGGGCTGACCGCGGCCATCGCCTTTCTCAGCGCCGTGCTTGCGTTCGGCCAGCGCTGGTTCTCCGCGCGGGTCGGTGAGGGGCTGATCTACGACCTGCGTACCGAGGTGTTCGGGCACGTGCAGGAGCAGCCGATCGCGTTCTTCACCCGGGCGCAGACCGGCTCGCTGGTCAGCCGGCTGAACAGCGATGTGATCGGCGCCCAGTCGGCCATCACCTCGACGCTGTCCTCGATCGTGTCCAACGCGCTGACCCTGATCCTGGTGCTGATCACCATGTTCAGCCTGTCCTGGCTGGTCACCGTCATCTCGCTGGTCCTGCTGCCGGTGTTCGTCATCCCGGCCCGGCTGGTCGGCCGGCGGCTGCAGCGGTACACTCGGGAGTCCATGCAGCTGGACGCCGAACTCGGCTCGACGATGACCGAGCGGTTCAACGTGGCCGGCGCCATGCTGGTCAAGCTGTTCGGCAACCCGCGCCGGGAGAACGAGGCGTACCGGGACCGGGCCGCCCGGGTCCGGGACATCGGCGTGGTCACCGCGATGTACGGCAGCACGCTGTTCATCGCGCTGAGCCTGCTCGCCTCGATGGCCACCGCGGTCACCTACGGGGTCGGCGGGGCGCTGGTCATCCGCGGCGCGTTCCAGCTCGGCACGCTGGTCGCGCTGACCGCGCTGCTGGCCCGGCTGTACGGGCCGATCACCGCGCTGTCCAACGTGCAGGTGGACGTGATGACCGCGCTGGTCAGCTTCGACCGGGTATTCGAGGTGCTCGACCTCAAGCCGCTGATCGCGGAGAAGCCGGACGCGGTGCCGCTGCGCGCGGCCGGGCTGGCGGCCGCGCCCGCCATCGAGTTCGACCAGGTGTCGTTCCGCTACCCGCGGGCCAGCGAGGTGTCGCTGGCGTCGCTGGAGTCGATCGCGCTGCCGGTGCCCGAGCAGGACGGCCCGGCCCAGCCGGTGCTCCGGGACATCAGCTTCACCGCGCCGCCCGGGCGGCTGACCGCGCTGGTCGGGCCGTCCGGCGCGGGCAAGACCACGATCACCCACCTGGTGTCCCGGATGTACGACCCGGACCAGGGCACGGTGCGGATCGGCGGCCAGGACCTGCGCGACGTCACGCTGCAGTCGCTGCACGACGCGGTCGGCGTGGTCACCCAGGACGCGCACATGTTCCACGACACGGTCCGGGCCAACCTGCTGTACGCCCGGCCGGAGGCCACCGAGCAGGAGCTGATCGCGGCCTGCCAGGCGGCGCAGATCTGGGACCTGGTGGCCAGCCTGCCCGACGGGCTGAACACCGTGGTCGGGGACCGCGGGTACCGGCTGTCCGGCGGCGAGAAGCAGCGGCTGGCCATCGCCCGGCTGCTGCTCAAGGCGCCGTCCGTGGTGGTCCTCGACGAGGCCACCGCGCACCTGGACTCGGAGTCCGAGGTGGCCGTGCAGGCCGCGCTCAAGACCGCGCTGACCGGCCGCACCTCGCTGGTCATCGCGCACCGGCTGTCCACCATCCGGGAGGCGGACCAGATCCTGGTTATCGAGGACGGGCAGGTGGCCGAGCGCGGCACGCACCCGGAACTGCTGGCCGCGGGCGGCCCGTACGCCGAGCTGTACCACACCCAGTTCGCCGGGCAGGAGCCGGCTAAAGCGGCTGGCTAACTTCCGTAGCCGAGGCGGCGCAGCTCGTCGCCGGCCACCGCTTCGATCTCTGCGGCCTGCGCCGGGCTGAGCACCCGGCGCCAGGTCCCCGGCTCGGCCAGGGACGGGCGGCCCGGCGCTGGCGGCTCCAGGACGCGCACCGGGGCGGCCAGGAAGTCGGAGATGGCGGCGGCCGCGTCGGCGGGCTGCCGGATCACGTCCTCGTAGCGGAAGGTGACCAGCTGGTCGGCGGCCAGCCGGGCCCGCAGCCGGGCCATCTGGCGTACGCTGCCCCGCCAGCGCATCGCGCACCTGGCCGTCGGGGACAGGTCCGGCCAGGCGGCCCGGTCCGCTTCCTTCTCCAGGCCGAGCAGCGGGTGCGGGAACTCCGCGCCGGTGTCCACGAAACCCGCCTTGAACCAGGCCAGCACGGCCGGGTCGGCCAGCATCCCGGCCACCGCGTCCCGGCCGTCCCGGATGATCTGCAGCACCCGGGCGTCTGGGAACGCGTCGAGCAGCGCGTCCACGCAGTACATCAGCTCCGGGCTGGCGTCGCCGTAGCGCAGCACGCCCGGCTGGCTGACGCACGGGCCGACCCCGTCCAGCCCGCCGGCCTCGCGGCACTGCTGGGTGCAGCCCAGGCAGCAGTCCGCGCTGACCTGCCAGGCCTGCGCGAACGCGTCGCGCAGCACCCGGGCGGCGGCCTCGGGCCGGCCGCGGGCGATCGACGGCCGCCGGGCGAACGCCTGCACCACCGGGATGACCCAGCGCTGGCCCAGGGTGAGGTGGAACCCGTCGGTCCGTTTCAGCGCCCGGGCCAGCAGATCCGTGCCGGAGCAGGGCGCGCCGATGATGAACACCGGCTGCCGCACCTTGCGCCCGTTGACCACCAGGATGTGCGGCCGTGGTGACTGCGCGGACGCGCCGGGCGGCGGCTTAGCTACCGTCACGAGTGCCCGCCGCCGTGGCGCGCCCGGGTTTCGCCGTTGAGCGGCTGTGCGCGCCCGCGTGCTGGTCCAGGTTGAGCGCGGCCTGGATCAGCGGCACGTGGCTGAACGCCTGGGGCGTGTTGCCGACCTGGCGCTGGTACCGCGGGTCGTATTCCTCGCTGAGCAGGCCGAGGTCGTTGCGCAGCGCGAGCAGCCGGCCGAACAGCTCGGCCGCCTCGTCATCCCGGCCGATCATGTGCAGCGCGTTGGCCAGCCAGAAGCTGCAGGCCAGGAACGCGCCTTCGCTGCCGGGCAGGCCGTCCGTGCTGTCCTGACCGCCGCCCTGCTCGGCCAGCTGGTAGCGGCGCACCAGGCCGTCGGTGACCAGGTCGCGCTGGATGGCTTCCACCGTGGAGATGACCTTCGGGTCATCCGGCGGCAGGAAGCCCACCTCGGGGATCAGCAGCACTGCGGCGTCCAGCTGCGTGGAGCCGTAGTACTGGGTGAACGCGCCGCGCTCGGCGTTGTAGCCCTGCTCGCAGACCTGGCGGTGGATCTCGTCGCGGATCTCCCGCCAGCGGGCGGCCGGGCCGGGCAGGCCGTTGTCCACCATCCGCACCGCGCGGTCAAAGGCCACCCAGGCCATCACCTTGGAGTGCACGAAGTGCCGCCGCGGGCCGCGCACTTCCCAGATGCCCTCGTCCGGCTCGTCCCAGTGCTTCTCCAGGAAGCCGAGCAGCGCCCGCTGCAGCGACCAGACATGCCGGTCCACCGCCAGGCCGGACTCGCGGCCGAGGGTGAGCGCGTCGACGACCTCGCCGTACACGTCCAGCTGACGCTGGTTCACCGCGGCGTTGCCGATCCGCACCGGGATCGAGTCGTGGTACCCGGGCAGCCAGTCGGCCTCCCACTCGGCCAGCCGGCGCTCGCCCGCCACCCCGTACATGATCTGCACGTCACCGGGGTCGCCGGCGATCGTCCGGGCCAGCCAGCCCCGCCAGGCGCCCGCCTCGTCGGTGTAGCCGGTGCGCAGCAGGGCCTCCAGGGTGATGGTCGCGTCCCGGAGCCAGCAGTACCGGTAATCCCAGTTCCGCACCCCGCCGAGGTCTTCCGGCAGCGACGTGGTGGCGGCGGCCACAATGCCGCCGGTGGGCTGGTAGGTGAGTGCCTTGAGGGTGATCAGCGAGCGGACCACCGCGTCCCGGTAGCGGCCGTGGTAGGTGCACCGGGACACCCAGCTGGACCAGAACCGGGCCGTGGCGGCCTGCGCCTGCTCCGCGTCGCACTGCTCCGGGGCGCCCTGGTAGGACGGCATGTAGCTGAGCACGAACGGCACCCGCTGGCCCGCCTCGACGGTGAACGTGGCCTGGTGGGTGCAGTTACGGCCGGTCAGCGAGACCGGCGTGGCCAGCCAGACCGCGTCCGGGCCGGCCACCCCGAGCAGCTGGCCGTCGGTCCGCCGCATCCAGGGCGTCACCTGGCCGTAGCCGAACCGGACCACCAGCGTGCAGTCCACCTCCACCGAGCCGTCCAGGCCCTCGACGATGCGCACCAGGGCCGGCGGCAGGCCGTCCCGCGGCGGCATGAAGTCGGTGACCCGGACCGTGCCGGTGGGGGTCTGCCAGTCCGTCTCCAGGATCAGCGAGTCGGTCTGGTAGCGCCGGGTGGCCTTGGCTCCGTCGGCGGCGGCCGAGGGGGCGATCCGCCAGTGGCCGTTGCCCTCGGTGCCGAGCAGCGCGGCGAAGCAGGCCGGCGAGTCGAACCGGGGCAGGCACAGCCAGTCCACCGAGCCGTCCCGGCTGACCAGCGCCGCCGACTGCATGTCGCCGATGAGCGCGTAATCCTCGATCAGGGCCGGCACGGTACCTCCAGGCTGGGGTTGCACTGCCTGATCGTATGGCGTGCCCCCGTAAGCTGTGCACCGTGCGCCAATCTCCCCCTGGACGCCCCGCGTGGCGCGGCCCCGCGGCCCCCGTGCTGCTGGCCGGCCTGCTGCTGACAGCCGTGACCGGATGCGCCAAGTTCGACGCCGCGCTGGGCCAGCAGGAGGCGGTGGTCCAGTTCAAGAACGGGACGACGAACACCACCCGGCTGCACGTCCGGGCGGCCTGCTCGCACATACCTCAGGCCACGCCAGAAGCGCTGCCGACCGATCACAAGGCCTCAGACCTTCTGTATGACGTCATCTACCAGGTGGACAACGCGAGCAACGCGCAGATCGCCGAGCTCGAACAGTGCCTGCAAAAATACCCGTCGGTGGTGGGTATTGACATCCAAACGCCGGGGGACAGCTAGCCGGTGGGCTCCTCGGCCTGCTTGACCAGCACGACCGGGCACGGTGCGGCGGCCGCGCAGCGCTGGCTGACCGAGCCGAGCACCAGGCCGGCGAACGGTGACCGGCCTCGGGTGCCCACCACCAGCAGCTCGGCCTGGGCCGCTGCGGTGATCAGCGATTCGGCTGGGTCGCCCTCGGCCACCAGGGTGGCCAGCGGCACGGCCGGCGACGGGGCGACCTTGCTGACGATCTCGTTGACGTAGTTCTTGTAGGTCTGCTCGAGTTCCTCGCGGTCGAAGGCGCCCGGCATGGACAGGAACGGAATCTGCCAGCAGAACACCGCGCTGACCATGCCACCCCGGGCCTTCGCCTCATCCAGCGCCCAGCGGAGCGCGGCCTCACTGTAGGCCGATCCGTCCACCCCCACCACGATGCGGTACGTCATGCCGTGGCCTCCTGTTGTCTCACCATAGTGGGCGCGTAGGCGCTCTCCTCGAGCTCTTCCAGGCTCTTACCCCGTGTCTCGGGCAGCGCGAAGCCGGTCAGCAGCAGGCCCGCGGCAGCCACCACCGCGGAGATAACCATCGCGCCGCGCAGGCCCAGGTGAGAGGCGAGGATGTCGGGGAACAGGAACGCGCCGGCAAACGCGCCCAGCTTGCCACACCCGGCGGAGATGCCGTGGCCGGTGGTTCTCACGTGGGTCGGGAACAGCTCGGCCGGGTAGATGAACGTGGTCATGTTCGGCCCGAACTCGGTGAAGAAGTAGCTGATGCCGTACAGGACCAGGAACGGCGCGAGCGTGGTTGACACTGCCGGGATGACGCCGATGAGCAGGAACATCAGCGCCATCATGGCGAAGCCGAGCAACTGGATGCTCTTGCGCCCCACCTTGTCCAGAAGCAGGATCGCCACGATGTACCCAGGCACCGCGAACACCGCGACGATGGCCAGCTGGAGCAGGATGGTGGTCAGTTCGCTGGCGTTCGGGTTCGCCAGCTTGATGATCTCCGGCTGGGAGATGGTGTTGCCGTAGTAACAGAAGTCCAGCAGCATCCAGGCGCCCGCGGCGCCGAGCAGCCAGACCAGCAGGCGCCGGTTGCGGATCAGTTCGAGGAAGCCATCGGCCACACCGTGCGGGACCCGCGCGGTGGACTCGCCGGGGGCCACCTTCCCGGATCCCTGCCCGGTGGCGTCGGCGATGGCCGCCTCGGCTTCTGCGGTGGCGCCGCCCGCCAGGGCAAACCGTGGCGTCTCGTGGATCTGGCGGCGCAGGTAGTACACGGCCAGGCCGGGTATCGCGCCGAGGCCGAGCAGCAGCCGCCAGGTCAGGTTGTCGGAGATCCCGGAGGCCAGCAGGATCGAGGCGACCAGCGGGCCGACGACCAGGCCGGCCCCCTGCATGGCGAACACCAGGCCGACCATCCGGCCGCGGGACGACTTCCCCGAGTACTCGCTCATGATCGTGGCCGACACGGGGTAGTCGCCGCCGATGCCGATGCCGAGAACTATCCGGGATACCAGCAGGAACGTGTAGTTCGGCGAGAACGCCGACGCGATCGCGCCGGCCGCCAGGATCAGCACCTCATAGCCGTAGATCCGTTTGCGCCCGAGCATGTCGGCGACCCGGCCGAAGATGATCGCGCCGAACGCCGAGGCCAGCAAGGTAGCCGAGTTCAGCCAGGACACCTGGTTGGTCAACAGGGTCCACTGTGTCTTCAGCAGTGACACCACGATGCCGATGACGAACAGGTCATAGGCGTCGGTGAAGAAGCCCATGCCCGAGACGAACATGGTCTTGATCTGGAACCTGCTGATCTTGGCGTCGTCCAGCGTCTGCAGCAGCCCTGCCCCTGAGGCCGGCGAGGTCGTGTCGCTCACCTGCTGACCGTAGGCAGCGAATCGCTAAGAAGGGGTAAGCACCGCTGGTCAACGAGGTGTGGCCTGGATGAACAGAAGGTAACGAAAAGATTTCTCGTTGTTATCGATCGGGCCGCCGGCGCTCGCGGTGAACGGGTCTGCCGATCTGTCCGGAACCCCTGGGCAGACGGGCGGGTTGGCTGGTCGGCCGAGGATTTGCGCACCCCCGCCCTGGGTATGGTTTAATCGCCATTGCCTATCAAACAGATCGACATACTAAGCTGATAGACAAGGTGGTTTGCAATGAGACGAGTCCTCCTGGCTGCCGGAGTCACCGCAGCCGTCACCACCCTGGCCGCCGGCTGCTCGTCATCCGGCGCGTCCACGGGCTCGGGCTCCTCGTCTGGGGGGAGCAGTTCCGCACCAGTCACCCTGCGCCTGGGCTTCCTGGCCAACATCACCCACGCCCCGGCGCTGGTCGCCCTCAAGGAGGGCTTCTTCGCCAAGGACCTGGGCAAGAACGTCACGCTTAAGACCTCGGTGTTCAGCTCGGGCACCCAGGAGACCACCGCGCTGCTGGCCGGCCAGCTGGACGCGGCCTACGTCGGCCCCAACCCGGCCATCAACGCCTGGCAGAAGTCCAGCGGCAAGGCCATCAAGATCGTCTCTGGTGTGGCCTCCGGCGGCGCGGCGCTCGTGGTCAAGCCGAGCATCAGCAGCGTCAGCCAGCTCAAGGGCCAGAAGCTGGCCACCCCGTCGCTGGGCAACACGCAGGACGTCGCGCTGCGCTACTACCTCAAGAGCCACGGGCTGACCACTACCGAGACCGGCGGCGGTGACGTGCCGGTCACGCCGATCAGCCCCAACTCGGACGCGGTGCTGGAGTTCAAGTCCGGCCAGATCGCGGGCGGCTGGAAGCCGGCCCCCTACGACATCGAGATGGAGCAGGACGGCGGCAAGGTGCTGGTCAACGAGGCCAGCCTGTGGCCGGGTGGCAAGTTCGTCACCACCAACATCGTCGTCTCGCAGTCCTTCCTGGCCGCCCACCCCGGCGTGGTGACCGGGCTGCTCAAGGCCAATATCCAGGCCATCAACTTCATCCACCAGAACACGTCCGGCGCGGAGACGGCCGCTAACGCCGAACTGACCGCGCTGACCGGCAAGGCGCTCAAGTCCTCGGTGCTGCCGCTGGCCTTCAAGCAGATCACGTTCACCAGCGACCCGATCGCCTCCTCGCTGGCTACCGACGCCAAGCACGCCGAGGCGGTGGGCCTGCTCAAGCCGGTCAACCTCAATGGCATTTACGACCTCGGCCCGCTCAACGCCCTGCTCAAAGCCGACGGACAAGCACAGGTGAGCCCATGAGCCTTGATGCACGACGGGCGGCGCCCGCGGCGGTCACTCCGGTGACCGCCGCGGGTCCCGCGGTACAAATCAGTGATGTATCCAAGGTCTTCGGCCGCGGTGATACCACGCTCCAGGCCCTCGACGGGGTGTCGCTCTCGGTGGCGCCGGGAGAGTTCGTCTGCCTGATCGGCGCCTCCGGCTGCGGCAAGAGCACACTGCTGAACCTCGTCGCCGGGCTGGACGCACCGACGTCCGGGGAGATCTCCACCGGCGGGCGGCGGGTCACGCTGATGTTCCAGGAATCGGCGCTGTTCCCGTGGCTGACCGCGGCCCGCAACGTGGAGATGCCGCTGCGGGCGGCCGGTGTGCCGCGCGCCCAGCGCCGCGAGCGGGTGGCGGAACTGCTGGATCTGGTCCAGCTCAGCGCGTTCGCCGACAAGCGGCCGCACCAGCTGTCCGGCGGCATGCGGCAGCGCGTCGCCCTCGCCCGGGCGCTGGCCCAGGACGCCGACGTGCTGCTGATGGACGAGCCGTTCGGCGCGCTGGACGCGATGACCCGTGACCTGCTGCACGAGGTGCTGGAGGGCATCTGGCGGCGGCGCAAGCTGAGCATCGTGTTCGTCACGCACGAGGTGCGCGAAGCCGTCCGGCTCGGCGACCGGGTAGTGCTGCTGAGCAGCCGCCCGGGCCGGGTCATCGGCGAGTTCGACGTCAACTTCGACCGGCCCCGTGGGATGGACTCGGCCGACACCGTCGGGCTGGCTATCAAGATCAAGGATCGGCTGCGGGAGGAGATCATCCGCCATGGCCGTTGACACACCGCAGGAGCCCGGGGCCGCCCTGGCCGGGCTGGACCAGCTCGACCAGGCCCCGCCGCAGCAGGCCAAGCGGCACCTGGGCGAGAAGGCCTGGGCCGCGGCCTGGCCCAAGCTGCTCGCCCTGGTGCTGGCCCTGGCCATCTGGCAACTGGTCTATCTCAGCGGGTTCAAGAGCGCGATCCTGCCCGGGCCGGCCACCACGCTGGCCAACCTCTGGGACCAGCTGCACCACGCGCTGCTCTGGCAGGCGATCGGCACCACGCTGCGCCGCGCCGTCATCGGCTTCGCGATCGCCCTGGTCATCGGCACCGTGGTGGGCGCCCTGGTGTCCCGGATCCGGCCGCTGCGGGCCGGGTTCGGCTCGCTGATCACGGCCGTGCAGACGCTGCCGTCGATCGTCTGGGTGCCGTTCGCCATCATCCTGTTCGGCGCCAACACGACGGCCATCCTGTTCGTCATCGTGATGACCGCCGCGCCGGCCATCGCCAACGGGCTGATCGCCGGGGCCGACTACCTGCCGCCGCTGCTGCTCCGGGCGGGCAAGACGATGGGGCTGCGCCGCCTGTCGCTGTACCGGTACGTGATCATGCCGGCCACCCTGCCGGCCTTCGTCGGCGGGCTCAAGCAGGGCTGGGCGTTCGGCTGGCACGGCCTGATCGCGGGCGAGGTGGTCGTGATCATCCTGGGCCAGCCGTCGCTGGGTGTGCTGCTCAGCAGCGACCAGGACCAGGCCGACATGGCCTCGGCCATCGCGGTCATCCTGGTCATCCTGGTCATCGGCATCGTGGTGGACATGCTGTTCAACGTCGTCAACGGCCGGATCCGGCGGCGCTGGGGCGTGGCCGAGAACGCGGCCTAGCCGGGCGGGCGGGGGCCGCCACGGCCCCCGCTCAGGCGATCCGCTCCGCGCCGGTGTACACGTTCATCGACGTGCCGCGCAGGAAGCCGACCAGGGTCATGCCGGAATCCGCGGCCAGCTCGGCGGCCAGTGAGGACGGCGCGGACACCGCGGCCAGCAGCGGCAGGCCAGCCATCAGCGCCTTCTGGGCCAGCTCGAACGAGGCCCGCCCGCTGACCAGCAGCACACAGCTGGCCAGCGGCAGCCGGCCGCCGCGCAGCGCCCAGCCGATCACCTTGTCCACCGCGTTGTGCCGGCCCACGTCCTCGCGCAGCACCAGCAGCGTGCCATCGGCGGCGAACAGCCCCGCCGCGTGCAGCCCGCCGGTGCTGGCGAACACCCGCTGCGCCGCGCGCAGCCGGTCCGGCAGCCCGGCCAGCGTGGCCGGGCTGATCCGCAGCGGGTCGGCCGACACGTCGTAGCGGGCGGTCAGCCGGATCGACTCGATGCTGTCCTTGCCGCACACCCCGCAGGCGCTGCTGGTCAGGAAGTGCCGGTGCAGCCGTTCCATGGGCAGGCTGACCCCGTCGGCCAGGGTCACTTCGGCCGCGTTGCCGGCGCACATGGTGATCCGGGTCAGGTCGGCCGGGCCGGCGATGATGCCCTCGGCGGCCAGGAAGCCCGCGGTCAGGTCGAGGTCGTCGCCCGGGGTGCGCATGGTCACGCTAAGCGGCTGCCCGCCCACCCTGATCTCCAGCGGCTCTTCGACCGCCAGCAAGTCCGCCCGCGGGTCCGGCGGGGCGTCGCCCGCCGCCGGCACCCGCAGCACCCGCCGCCTGGCCGTCCGCCCGGTCATCGGAGGATCAGCACCGGCCCGGTGGCCGGCACGAGCTCGCCGATGACCGGCGCGCCGGGGATCTCACCGGCGATCAGCAGCCCGCCGGAGGTCTGCGCGTCCGCCAGCAGCAGCAGGTCCTCCTCGGCCAGGCCGCCGGTGTCGGTGTGCGGGGCGACCCAGTCCAGGTTGCGCCGGCTGCCGCCCGGCACGTAGCCGTCGCGCACCGCCTCCCGCGCGCCGTCGATCAGCGGCACCGCGGCGTGGTCCAGCACCGCCGCGATCCCGCTGGCCCGGGCCAGCTTGTACAGGTGGCCGAGCAGCCCGAACCCGGTCACATCGGTGGCACACCGCACCCCGGCGGCCAGTGCCGCCCGGCTGGCCTCGGCGTTCAGCGTGGTCATCACGTCGATCGCCGCCGGGAAGACGGTCCCGGTCGCCTTGTGCCTGCTGTTCAGCACCCCGCTGCCCAGCGGCTTGGTCAGGCTGATCGGCAGCCCGGGCTGCCCGGCGTCGATGCGCAGCAGCGCGTCCGGGTCGGCCAGGCCGGTGACCGCCATGCCGTACTTGGGCTCCGGGTCGTCGATGCTGTGCCCGCCGGCCAGCAGGCAGCCGGCCAGCCGGGCCGCGTCCAGCCCGCCGCGCAGCACCTCGCCGGCCAGTTCGGCGGGCAGCTTGCTGCGCGGCCAGCCGAGCAGGTTGACCGCGACCAGCGGCTCGCCGCCGACCGCGTACACGTCGGACAGCGCGTTGGTGCCAGCGATCCGGCCGAACGTGTACGCGTCGTCCACCACCGGGCCGAAGAAGTCGGCGGTGGCCACCACCGCCCGCCCGTCGCTGATCCACACCACGGCGGCGTCGTCGCCGTGCTCCAGGCCGATCAGCAGCCCGGGCTCCGGTTCGGCCGGCCCGCCCGATATGGTCAGCATCCGGCTCACCACGTCTTCGAGCTCACCAGGCGGGATCTTGCAGGCACAGCCGCCGCCCGATGCGTACTGGGTCAGCCGGACATCCGCGGAGATGGTCATGGCATGCACTGTATTCCCCGGCCACCTTGCGGAGCAGGCGGTGGCATGGTGGCATTTTTCCAGCCAGGGAACCGGGCCCAGCCGGGCCCGGCTACGCGGAGGTGAGCGGTGACCAGCGAGGTACTGCGGCAGCGGGCGGAGCTCGAGGAAACGATCCAGGGCCAGACGGTCTGCGACGCGCTGCGCCGCACTGCGGCGGACCTGGCGGGCGAGCCGGCCCTGTCGGACCGGGCCGGGGACGGCTGGCAGACGCTGACCTGGGCGCAGACCCGGCAGCAGGCGCTCGAGCTGGCGGCGGGCTTCATCGCGCTCGGCTTGGACCCGGGGGACCGGGTGGCGCTGATGCTGCCGAACCGGGCCGCGCACGTGCTGGCCGACCTGGGCGCGGTGCACGCCGGGGGAGTCCCGGTCACGTTCTACGCCACCCTCGCCGCCGAGCAGGTCGGGTTCGTGGCCGGCGACTGCGCCGCGCGCATCGCGGTGCTGGACGGCGCCGACCAACTGGCCCGGTGGGCGCCGGTGCTGGACGCGCTGCCCGAGCTCCGCACGGTCATCGTGCTGGACAGCGCCGCCTGCCCACCCGGCGAGCAGTACATGACCTGGGACGACTTCGCGGCGCTGGGCCGGGACCGGCTGGCCGCCGCGCCGGAGCTGGTGACCGCGCGGGTGGCCGGGATCACCCCGGACGACCCGGTCACCCTGCTGTACACCTCGGGCACCACCGGCAACCCCAAGGGGGTGCTGATCACGCACCGCAGCGTGCTGTACGAGGTAGCCGCGGGGCAGCGGGTCGGCAACATCACCGGTGGTGTCCGGTGGGTGTCCTACCTGCCGCTGGCGCACATCGCCGAGCGGATGTTCACTCTGTACATCCCGGTCTCGGTGGGCGGCCACGTGCACTTCTGCCCGGATGCCAAGCAGCTCGTCGGCGTGGTCGGGCAGGTCCAGCCGACCGCGTTCTTCGGCGTGCCCCGGGTGTGGGAGAAGGTCCAGGCCGGCATCCAGGCGCTGCTGGCCGCCGAGCCGGACGAGGCCCGGAAGGCGGCCGTGCTGGCCGCCATGGACACCGGCCGGCAGTACGTGGCCAGCTGCCAGTTCGGCCAGACCACCCCGCCCGAGCTGGCCGAGGCGTTCCGCGCCGCCAACGAGCAGGTGCTCGGCCCGATCCGGGCGCTGCTCGGGCTGGGCGACGCGGAGCATGTGTCCAGCGCCGCGGCGCCGCTGCCGCCGGACGTGGCCGCGTTCTTCGCCGGGCTCGGCATGAAGATCCTCGACGTCTACGGGATGACCGAGACCACCGGCGCGTTCACCATGAACACCGACGCCGGCTTCCGGCTCGGCACCGTGGGCCGGCCGGTGCCGGGCATGGAGGTGCGCATCGCCGGGGACGGTGAGGTGCTCACCCGCGGCCCGCTGAACACGCCGGGCTACCTGAACCAGCCCGAGCTGACCGCCGGGCTGATCGACCCGGACGGCTGGCTGCACACCGGGGACATCGGCCGGCTGGACGCGGACGGCTTCCTGTCCGTGGTGGACCGGAAGAAGGAGCTGATCATCACCGCGGGCGGCGAGAACGTGCCGCCCGCCGCGATCGAGAACCTGCTCGTCTCGCATCCGCTGGTCGGCCAGGCGCTGGCCTACGGCGACCGGCGGCCTTACGTGATCGCCCTGCTCACCCTGGACGGCGAGGTCGCCCCGGCCTGGGCCCGGGCCCGCGGCATCGAGGCCAACTCGCTGGCCGCGCTGGCCGAGCACCCGGCCGTGCTGGCCGCGGTGCAGGAGGCGGTGGCCGCGGCCAACCAGCAGCTGGCCCGGGTACAGCAGGTCAAGCGGTGGCGGCTGCTGCCGGTGGAATGGACCGCGGAGAGCGAGGAGCTGACCCCCACGCTGAAGCTCAAGCGCCGGGTGGTGCACGCCAAGTACGCCGACGACATCGACACGCTGTACGCCGGATAAGGTCAGCAGCGGAGGCGTCCGGGTGCCTGGTGGCCCCCCCGGTCTTCAAAACCGGTGAGCGGCGCGCAGCGTCGCTGGCGGGTTCGATTCCCGTCCGCCTCCGCTATCTGCCTGATCGGGCCGGCCCAGGGGGTTCAGCGGTGATCAGTGGCAGAGCCGCGGTGACAGGAGGATGCGCATGTCGGTTCGGGCTGGGCAGGATGCGAGCGCCGTCACCGCCCTGGTCGCCGAGCGCTGGCCGGGCCTGGACCGGTTACTGCCGGTGCCGCCGGAGCTGGCCGGCGGCCACGTCCTGGCCGTGCCCGGCGCGGCGGGCCGCTGCGAACACTGGGCCGGGGAGCCCGGCTCGCTGGACCTGGCCTGGGGCGCGGCGCGCCGGTTCCGGCTGGACCCGCAGGTGGCTGGGCCGGACGTGCGCGGCGCCCTGGACCGGCTGCTGACCCGGTGGCGCGAGCACCTGGCCGGCCTGCCCGGGACGGGGGAGGACGACACCGCGGCCGTGGTGCCCTGGCCGAGCCGGGACATCGCCGGGCACCGGGCGCTGCTGGATCACGGGCTGATCCCGCTGGCCATCATCGCGGCCCGCACGGCCGGGCGCGACGGCCAGGCGGTGCCGTCCGGGGCGGGGCTGCGGATCAGGCGGGCCGGGCCCGCCGACCTGGACAGCGTGGTCGCGCTGGGCATGGAGACGATCCGCTATGACGCGCACTTCGGCACGGTCATCGAGCGGCCGGACAGCGCGGCCGCGCTGCGCCGCGAGGTCGCCGTCCGGCTGGCTGGCCCGGCGCCGTGGACGTGGCTGGCCGAGCGCGACGGCAGCGCGGTCGGCCTGCTCTACGCCCAGGCCCCGGACCAGGCGGGCTGGATCGCGCCGCTGGTTCGGCCGGCCCCGGTGGCCTATCTGGAACTGATGGCGGTGCTGCCCGGGGCCCGCGGGGCCGGGGTGGGCGCGGCGCTGGCCGCCGTCTACCACGCCGCCGCGGACGCCGCGGGTGTCGCGGTCACGCTGCTGCACTACGAGCAGATGAACCCGCTGTCCGCGCCGTTCTGGAGCCAGCAGGGCTACCGGCCGCTGTGGACCGACTGGGAAGCGCGACCAGCCGCAGCGCTGCGCTGAACCGGCCGGGCCGCCCGGTCAGGCGTGCTTGGCCGCCGCCTGACCGCTGTCGCTCTCCCGGCTGATCTGGAAGAACGGCGACCGCTGGATGAACCGGGCGGACAGCATCAGCACGATGCCGAGCGCGATGATGCCGACCAGCGACCACTGCTGCGAACGCGGCGCGGCGATGATCGACTTGACCAGCACCCAGCCCAGGAACCCGGCCGCGGCGAGCGGCAGGATGGCCAGCACGATGGTGTCCCACACGCTGCTGAACACCCGGCGCCGGTAGTACACGATCATGGCCAGCGCGGTCAGGATGTAGAAGATCGAGAACAGCAGCCCGGTCACCGCGATCACGTCGTCGAACGCGTTCTGCACCGACGAGGTGAGCAGGTACACCGCGGTGATCGCGATCAGCAGGAAGCCGACGATAAGGCTGGACCACACCGGGGTGGCGTAGCGGCGCGACACGTTGCTGAGGAACTCCGGCAGCACCCGGTAGCTGGCCATGCCGTAGATGATCCGGGCGGTGAGCACGATGCCGGTGCCGGTGGTGGCGATCACCGACAGCGCGATGGCCAGGGCCATGGCCTTGGCCCCGCTGCTGCCGCCGAGCACCCCGGCCACGTAGACCGGCGCCGAGGCCGAGTTGTTGGCCAGTGCCTTCGGCGAGACCACGCCCTGCAGCCCGACCTGGGCCAGCGTGTAGAAGATGGTCAGGAAGAGGACCGCGAAGATGGCCGCCCGGCCCGGGTTGACCCGGCGGTGCTTGACCTCCTCGTTGACGTACAGGGTGCCGTCCCAGCCGCCGTAGATGAACACCGCGGCCAGGAAGCCGGCCACCGCGCTGCCCTTGCCGCCGATCCCGCTCAGGCTCAGCCAGGCCGTGGTGGGATGCACCACCCCACCACCGTGGTGGCTGAACACGTAGACCAGGCCGGCGATGGCGAAACCGATCACGATCGTGTACTCGATCAGAGCCAGGCCGACCTGGGTCCGCGCGGTGATCTTGATACCGATGATCGCGATCACCAGCATGACCAGGACGACCGCGGCGCCGATCCCGACGTACGCCCACGAGCTGGCTGTGCTGTGGCCGAACACGGCCAGCACCGACGGGCCGAGCACCTCGACCCCGCTGACCGTGCCGATGATGTACGCCACGATCATCAGCCAGCCGGTAAGGAAGCCGAGGTAGGGGTTGATGGCCCGGCCGACCCACTCGAACGAGGCGCCGCAGTTGGCGTTCCACATGTTGAGCCGCCGGTACGAGTTGGCGATGATCAGCATGGGGATCGCGGTGAGAATGAGGATCGGCCCGCTGCCGTAGGCGGTCACGGACGCGAGCAAGAACAGCGACAAGCCCACCGTGGCGGCCGGGGCCGACGAGGCCAGCCCGATGACCGTGTCCTGGGCCACGCCGATCGCGTCGGGCTCGAGCCGGGCGGGCGGCGCGGGTGGGATGCCCACTACAGCAGCAGGCTGCTCCGTCATCGGGGTTCCTCTCGGTTGGCCACCGCGTGATCATAACTGGCATTCCAGGCCGAAGCGATAGGGTACTGGCCGGAAATATCAGGCTTTGCCGGGCCAGGTGTCCCGTCCGTTAACAGGCCATTTCACAGACCCCACAAACGGGGAGGATCCCGGCAATTAACGGATAGTGGCGAGATTGCCAGGCCGGTCACCATTAGTGATGGGCCAGGCCCGGCGGCTGGCCCGGGCGGGTACTGTCATATGGTGCCGCAGCCACCCGGGGAACCAGGGCGCTGGCGCGACCTGCCGCCCGCCCCGCCGTCACACGGCACGTTCCTCGCCTGGTACCAGGGCTGCCGGTGCGACCAGTGTGACGCCAGCGGGCAGAGCTTCCTGAGTGAACTGGCCCGCAGGTTCGCCCGGAAGATTGAGCCGGCCGGGCCCGCGACGGCCAAGCTGAGCGCGGACGACCTGGCCCACCTGGATCCCGCGGTGCGGGCCCGCAATTGCCCGCTATGCGGCGCGCTGCGCTATCACCGCTGCCGCGACCCGCACTTCCCGCTGCACTTCACCGCCACGCACGCCGAGCGCGGCCCGCTGGGCAGCGGGCCGCGCTAGGACGCGACCGGTGGCACTTTCCGGTATTCGCGGAGCCGGTCCTCCAAAGCAGTCAGACTGGGCGCCCACACGGCGGGTAATCTCGACGCGCCGTGCCTGGACTGCCCAAAGCGGCGGGCGGTGAACCCGGTTCCCTTGCCCGGGCCGACCGGGCGGATCGACCATAGCGGCCACCGGATGCGAGCTGCGGCAAGCTCGGCGGCAGGAGTCATGCTCATGCGTGCTACCCCCCTGCTGGTCACTTCGTAATAAAGAAGCCAGCACCACCCGGTCTCATTCCCGGATCAGGGGATCTTACTGGTCAGCCGCCTCGTCGTCTGTAGTTACCGCAGAGCTGGATCCACGCCGGGTCAGCACCGGCTCGGTCTGCTCGCTGGCTGGCGCCTCGCTGGCTGGCGCCTCGCTGGCCGGCACGACGACCTCACGCTCGGCGAGCCGGGCGTCGCGGACGCCGATCACCGAGAGCCGGCCGATGGACATGGCGGCGAGGAACACGATGACCACGCCGAGGCCGGCGAAGAAGCTGATCTGCTCGAGCGTCCGGATCAGCGTGCTGCTGCCGACCGGCGTGCCGACGGCCATCGCGCCGCTGGAGTTCCACAGCGGGGTCAGCGTCTGGCCCACGGCGAACCAGGCGCCGCTCAGCGCGGCCAGCCAGGCGCCGAACATGGCCACCGGCCGGGTCCGGGTGCCCAGCAGGATGAGCCCGCCGAGGAACGTGGCCGCGCCGGGCAGGATCTCCAGCCACAGCCGTCCGGCCGAGTAATACCAGGCTGTGTCGGGGGTGTAGGCGAAATGGAAGTAGGGTCCGACAAACGCGATCAGCCCGCCCCACAGTCCGAGCAGGACCAGCAGAAATCCGCTCAGGGCACCACGGCTCCGTGGAACGCGCAGCATCCCGGCCATAACGATCACTCCTTCGGCAGGAACCTCTTGCACAGGGGAATTCCTGGCTGCCGTCAGCTACCCAGCCGCACGGGGGTTATGCGCCACGAAATGGCTCACCTAGCTAGGGGTATGGTCACCAGCGTGGATGGGCGCCGGTTTGTGCCGCGCACCGACACGGTGCTGGCGGACCCACGGCTTGCTGCCGCGATCGAGCGGCTCGGCCGGGCCCGGGTCAAGGCGGCGGTGGCCCACGCCCAGCAGCAGGCCAGGGCCGGGCAGATCAGCCCGGACGCGGTCGCGGATGTGGCCGTGGCCGGGCTGCCCCCCGCGGCCAGCTCGCTGATCCCGGTGCTGAACGCGACCGGCGTGCTGCTGCACACCAACCTCGGCCGGGCCCCGCTGTCGGCCGCCGCGGTGGCCGCGATGGCGGCCGCGGCCGGCTACACCGACCTGGAGTTCGACCTGGCCGCCGGGACCCGGGGCCGCCGCGGCCGCGGCACGCTGGCCGCGCTGGCCGCGGCGGTGCCCGCCGCGGAAGCCGTGCACGTGGTGAACAACAACGCGGCCGCTCTGGTGCTGGCCGCGACCGCGCTGGCCGCGGGGCGGGAGATCGTGGTCAGCCGGGGCGAGATGATCGAGATCGGCGACGGGTTCCGGCTGCCCGAGCTGATGGCGTCCACCGGCGCCCGGCTCCGCGAGGTGGGCGCGACCAACCGCACCGCGCTGGCCGACTACCAGAACGCGTGCGGCCCGGACACCGGGTTCGTGCTCAAGGTGCACCCGTCCAACTTCCGGGTCGAGGGGTTCACCGCCCAGGTCAGCGTGGCCGAGCTGACCACGCTGGGTGTTCCGGTGCTGGCCGACATCGGGTCCGGCCTGCTGGCCCGGCACCCGCTGCTGCCCGACGAGCCGGATGCCGGGTCGTGGCTGCGGGCGGGCGCCGCGCTGGTCACTGCGAGCGGGGACAAGCTGCTCGGCGGGCCGCAGGCCGGCCTGATCTTCGGCCAGGCCACGCTGGTCCGCCAGCTGGCCCGGCATCCGCTGGCCCGGGCGCTGCGGGTGGACAAGACGACAGCCGCGGCGCTCGAGGCCACGCTGACCGGGCCGCCGGTTCCGCTGGCCACCGCGCTGGCGGCCGACGAGCCGTCGCTGGCCCGGCGGGCCCGGCAGCTGGCCAGCGGGCTGGCCGCGGCCGGGCTGGATGCCCGGGCGGTGGCCAGCACGGCCGTGGTCGGCGGCGGCGGCGCCCCTGGCGTGCCGCTGCCGAGCGCCGCGGTCAGCCTGCCGGCCGGGCTGGCCAGCCCGCTGCGGGCGGGCCAGCCGGTGCGCAGCGGGCAGTTCCCGGCCGTGGTCGGCCGGACCGAGGGCGGCCGGCTGCTGCTCGACCTGCGCGCGGTGCCACCCGGCCAGGACGAGCTGCTGGCCGGCGCGGTGCTGGCCGCGAGGGACCCGGCACTATGCAGGTGATCGCGACCGCCGGGCACGTGGACCACGGCAAATCCACTCTGGTCCGCGCGCTGACCGGGATGGAACCGGACCGGTGGGCCGAGGAGCGGCGCCGCGGCCTCACCATCGACCTGGGGTTCTGCTGGATGACGCTGCCGTCCGGCCAGCGGCTGGCGTTCGTCGACGTGCCCGGGCATGAGCGCTTCGTGCCCAACATGCTGGCCGGGGTCGGCCCGGCGCCGGCCGTGCTGTTCACCGTGGCGGCCGACGGAGGCTGGATGCCGCAGTCCGCGGAGCACCTGGCCGCGGTGCACGCCCTCGGCATCAGCCACGGCCTGCTCGTGGTCACCCGGGCCGACCTGGCCGACCCGGCGGACGCGATGCGCCAGGCGCGGGAGCGCATGGCCGCGACCACCCTGGGCCAGGTCGAGGCGGTCGCGGTCAGCGCGGTGACCGGGCCGGCCTGCCGCAGCTGATCAGCGCGCTGGACCGGCTGGCTGGCCGGCTGCCCAGCCCGGACCGCGACGCCCCGGTCCGGCTCTGGGTGGACCGGGCGTTCAGTATCAAGGGCAGTGGCACGGTGGTGACCGGCACGCTGGCCGCCGGCACCATCCGGGAGCGGCAGGAGCTGCTGCTCACCCCGGCCCTGACCGCGGTGCGGGTGCGCGGCATCGAGTCGCTCAAGGAGCGGGCCGCCGCGGTGAGCGGGGTGGCCCGGGTCGCGGTCAACCTGCGCGGCGCGGCGGCGCCCGCCCGCGGCATGGCCCTGGCCGAGCCGGGCCGGTGGGCGGTGTCCAAGGTGGCCGACGTGCGGCTGGGCTGGTGGGCCGCGGAGCGCCCACCGCGGCAGCTCACCGTGCACATCGGCGCGGCCCGGACGGTGGCGCGGGTGCGGCCGCTGGGCGGCCCGATCGCCCGGCTCACCCTGCACGACGCGCTGCCGCTGCACGTGGGGGACCGGCTGCTGCTCCGCGATCCGGGGGCCGCGGACGGCACCGGCCTGGCCGGCGCCACCGTGCTGGACCTGGACCCGCCCGGGCTTGGCCGCCGCGGGGCGGCCGCCGCGGCCGCGGCCGAGCTGTCCGGGTGGCCGCCGGTGCCGGGGGCGGCCGAGCTGATCCGGCGGCACCGGCTGATCCAGGCGGGCACGCTGCGCGCGATGGGGGTGACCGCCCTGCCCGCCCCGGTCAGCGGGGACTGGCTGGCCGACCCGGCGTACTGGGCGGACCTCGGCGACCGGCTGGCCAGCCTGGTCAGCGCGCACCTGGCCGCCGCGCCACTGTCGGCCGGCCTGCCGGTGGAAGCGGCCCGGGCCCGGCTCGGCCTGCCCACCCGGCAGCTGGTCGAGTCGCTGGCCGGGCCGGCCCTGGAGATGCGCGGCGGGTCGCTCCGCCCAGCCGGCCGCGCGGCGCCGCCGCTGCCGGATCGGGTGCAGGCGGCGGTGGCCGCGCTGCGCGGCGAGCTGGCCCGGCAGCCGTTCGCCGCGCCGGAGGCGGCCCGGCTGCGGGAGCTCGGCCTGGACACCAAGGCGGTGGCGGCCGCGGCCCGGGCCGGGCTGCTGCTGCGGCTCACCGAGCAGGTCGTGCTGGCGCCCGGGGCCGACCAGGAGGCGGCCCGCATCCTGGCCCAGCTGCCGCAGCCGTTCACCGCGGCGCAAGCCCGCCAGGTGCTGGGCACCACCCGCCGGGTGGCCATCCCGCTGCTGGAGTACCTGGACCGGTCCGGCGCGACCCGCCGGCTGCCGGACGACCGGCGGGTGCTGACCGGCGCGGGCTGAGCAGGAGCTAGCCGTGCAGGCCGCGGCCGGCGAACCGGTCGCTGCTCCAGGTCGAACGCCTCGGCCGGCGGCTCGCCGGTGCTGATCCAGTGGGCCAGCGTCTGCCCGGTGACCGGCGCGTTCAGGATGCCGGTCCGGTAGTGCCCGGAGGTCAGCCACGCGTTGCGCAGGCCGGGCAGCCGGTCGATGACCGGCATCCCGTCCGGGTGCCGGGGCCGGAAGCAGCACCACTGGTAGTCGGCGCGCAGCCCGCGCAGCTCGGGCAGCGTGGCGTAGAGCCCAGCCAGGATGCTGTCGATGATCTCCGGCCGGACCACCGGGCTCTCGTCGCCGGTGTCGAACGTCCCGCCGACCAGCAGCCGCCCGTCTTCCACCTGGGTGGCCACCGGGGCCACGATCCCGGGCAGGTGCACCGGGGTCGGCTCGGTGACCAGCAGATGCCCCTTGACCCGTTCCCACGGCACGGCCAGGTCCAGTCCGTCCAAGGTGGGCGGCAGCCCGGTGGCGAAGACGACCGCGCCGGGCTGGATCGGCCCGGCGGTCGTGTCCACCGTCACCACCCGGTCGCCACGGACGGTCACGCTGGTGGCGGCCACCCCGGTAGACACGGCGGGCACCGTGGCGGACAGCCGGGCCACCGAGCGGAGCGGGTTGACCCGGCCCTGATGGTGGATCCGGGCGCCGGCCATCGGCAGCGACAGGCCCGGGATCAGCTCGGCCACCTGGCTGGGATCGAGCCACTCCACCGCCGGGGACTGGTGCGGGGCCAGCCCGCCGGGGTCCGGGGACAGCCCGATCCAGTCCACGTCGATCAGGCCGAGCCCATCGGGCCAGGTCTGCTCCAGCTCGTGCCACTGGGCCAGGCTGGCCCGGGCCAGGTCGACGAACGGCTCCGGGTCACTCCACTCGTGGATCTCCGGGGTGAGCAGGCCGGTGGCGCCGCCGGTGGCCCCGGAGCCGAGATGGCCGGCCTCGATGAGCTGCACGGTGCCCAGCCCGGCCTGGTGACAGGCGGCCGCGGTGGCTACCCCGACGATCCCGCCGCCGACCACCAGCAGATCAGGGTGCGGCTCGCTGACCGTGCCGCCGCTGCGGACCAGTTCGCCGCGCTCCGCCGCGGTGAGCTGGTCGTGCCAGATAGCAGTCTCCACAACCACGACCCTATCGCCGCCGCCCCCCATGGGAGATAACTCCTAGTTTGACAACCTGATATGGCGACAATAGTCGCCGGGCTGCTCCCGGTTTGCGGTGACCAGCCTGCGGTAGCGTGGGGTGGTGTTCGAGCTCGCCGATGCCTACGGGCGCGTGGCCACCGACCTGCGGATCTCGCTGACCGATCGGTGCAATCTGCGCTGCGCGTACTGCATGCCGCCGGAAGGCCTGGACTGGCTGCCCAACCCGGCCCGGCTGACCGACGACGAGGTGGTCCGGCTGGCCCGGATCGGCACGGCGCAGCTCGGCATCACCGAGATCCGGTACACCGGGGGCGAGCCGCTGCTGCGCCGCGGCCTGGCCGGCATCGTGGCCCGGACCGCCGCGCTGCGGCCCCGCCCGGAGATTTCGCTGACCACGAACGCGATCGGGCTGGACCGACTGGCCGGCCCGCTGCGCGCGGCCGGGCTGGACCGGGTCAACGTGTCGCTGGACACGCTGCGCCCGGGCACGTTCCGTGACCTGGCCAAGCGGGACCGGCTGGACGACGTACTGGCCGGGCTGGCCGCCGCGGCCGCGGCCGGGATCACCCCGGTCAAGGTCAACGCGGTGCTGATGCGCGGGGTGAACGACGACGAGGCGCCCGAGCTGCTCCGGTACTGCCTGGACCGGGGCTATCAGATGCGGTTCATCGAGCAGATGCCGCTGGACGCGCAGCACGGCTGGCGCCGGGAGAACATGGTCACCGCGGCGCAGATCCTGGACTCGCTCACGCCGCACTTCACGCTCACCCCGGACGACCCGGCCGCCCGCGGCTCGGCGCCCGCGGAGATCTTCCTGGTGGACGGCGGCCCGGCCCGGGTCGGCGTGATCGGCTCGGTGACCCGGCCGTTCTGCGGCACCTGCGACCGGGTCCGGCTGACCGCCGACGGGCAGCTGCGCAACTGCCTGTTCGCCCGGGACGAGAGCAACCTGCGCGACCCGATGCGCCGCGGCGCCAGCGACGGCGAACTGGCCGAGATCTGGCGCCGGGCGGTCGCGGTCAAGCTGCCCGGGCACGGCATCAACGACCCCGGCTTCCTGCAGCCGGCCCGGCCGATGTCCGCTATCGGGGGATGACCGGCAGGTCGTAGATCCGGCGCACGCTGGAGCCGAGCCGGCTGATGTCCGCGCCGTAGACGTGCAGGGAGACGGTCACGCCGGGGCCCGGGTTGTGCACCCGGTGGATGTCGCCCGGCGGCGCGAACCCGGTGACCGAGCCCGCGCCGGTCAGGTTCCGGCCGGCCGGCCGGACCGCGGCGCCGCCGTCCGCCAGGGTGAACAGCTCCTCGTCCTCGGCGCCGCACAGCACGCCAGCGACGCACCAGGTGACGTGATCATGGATGGGGGTGACCTGGCCCGGCCGCCAGACCACCGCGACCACCGAGAACGAGCCATCCGGCTCGGCGTGCATCAGCTGGGTCTGGTAGCCGCCCGGGTCGCCGCGCAGCTCGGCGGCGGTCAGGATGCCCGGCCCGGGCAGCCCGGCGCCGAGCGCCCCGGCTACCCGCTGCGCCGTCTGGCCCCAGTCGTCGTGGCGGCGCACCGCCTGGCGGATGGCCGCGGTCAGGCCGGCCGGGCAGCGGCTGGGAGGGGCGGGGAGTGCGGCAACAGTCATGACTCCACGCTAGGCAGACCCCACCTATAGGTCCAATGCCAAAGTCTTCGGCCATGTATCAACCTGCTCGATGAGTCGGCCGGAAAGTTGCATCTCGATGTGTTCCGATATATCGTTGACCTATCCAGTAAGGCAGAGAGATTCCGCGGAAGTCTTCCAGGCCCGGACGGGACCCTGCCGACACAAGACCAAGGAAGTGACCACAGATGCGACACGGAGAGCCCTGGCCTGGCCCAGGGGACGAGGAAGAAGAGGAAGTCTGGCGGCACCGGCACGGGCCGCGCGGCGCACGGCGGGCCCGCCCGGCTGGCGGCCCGGGGCCGCACTGGGGACCACCGCCGGTGTTCCGGGAGAGGTTCCCCGGGCCGCCCGAGGACTGGGGCTTCGGGCCCATGTTCGGCGGGCACCGGCACCGCGGGCCGCGGGTCAAGCGGGGCGACGTGCGGGCCGCGGCGCTGGCGCTGCTGGCCGAGGAGCCGCGCAACGGCTACCAGATCATCCAGGCGATCGGCGAGCGCAGCGGGGGCGTCTGGCGGGCCAGTCCCGGCTCGGTGTACCCGGCGCTGCAGCAGCTCGAGGACGAGGGCCTGATCGCGGCCACCACCGGCGAGGCCGGCCGCCGGGCGTACCAGCTCACCGAGGAGGGCCGGGCTTATGTCGCGGCGCACCCGGACGAGCTGCAGGCGCCCTGGGACGCGGTGACCAAGTCGGTGGGGGACGAGGCCCTCGAGATGCGCCGCCTGTTCGGCACGGTCGCCATGGCCGGCATGCAGGTGGCCCGGGTCGGCACCCGGGCCCAGGTTGAGCAGGCCCGGCAGATTCTCACCGACGCGCGCCGGAAGCTCTACCAGATTCTGGCCGCCGAGGATGACGAGGCCGGCGCCGGCGACACCGAGGACAATTAGCCCGAACGCCAGTGCCCGCTGGGTGTAGCCGCGATGAGCCGGTCGGCCATCGCGGCTACGCTCAGTCTGGACATAGTTGGAGGCTGCAGAGTGACGACACACACAGGCCCGGGGGCGGCCGGGGTGGCCGAGGCCAGCGACCGGCCGCCAGCCATCACGGTGTCCGGGCTGACCAAGAAGTACGGGGACATCGAGGCGGTCCGCGGCATCGATTTCGAGGTGGCCCGGGGCGAGACGTTCGGTTTCCTGGGCCCGAACGGGGCCGGCAAGTCCACCACCATCAAGATCTTGTGCACGCTGGCCAAGCCAACCGCCGGGCAGGCCACCGTGGCCGGGCACGACGTGGTCCGCGAGCGGGACGCGGTACGCCGGAACATCGGCCTGGTGTTCCAGGACACCACGCTGGACAACTACCTGACCGGCGCGCAGAACCTGCGCTTCCACGCCGAGCTGTACGCTGTCCCGCCGGCCGCGGTGGAACCGCGGATGCGCCAGGTGCTGGACATGGTCGGGCTGTGGGACCGCCGGGACGGCCTGGTGCAGACCTACTCGGGCGGCATGCAGCGGCGGCTGGAGATCGCCCGTGGCCTGCTGCACGCGCCCCGGGTGCTGTTCCTGGACGAGCCCACGGTCGGCCTTGACCCGCAGACCCGCGCGTCGATCTGGGAGTACATCAACGAGCTGAAGCGGCGGGAAGACATCACCATCTTCCTGACCACGCACTACATGGACGAGGCCGAGCACTGCGACCGGATCGCCATCATCGACCACGGGAAGATCGTGGCCATCGACACGCCGGAGCGGCTCAAGGCCAGCGTGGGCAAGGACCGGGTGCAGATCCAGACCGAGGACGACGAGGCCGCGATCGGCGAACTGCGCGAGGCGATGGCCATCGAGGCGGCCATGCACGAGGGCGCGGTCACGTTCGCGGTCGAGGGCGGCGGCGAGTTCGTGCCCGAGCTGTTCGGCAAGATGAGCGTGCCGATCCGCTCGGTCAGCGTGTCCCGGCCGACGCTGGACGACGTGTTCATGTCCTACACCGGGAAGACGATCCGGGACGCCGAAGCGTCCGCCACTGACCACATGCGGCAATTTGTCACCCGCGTCCGGGGAAGGCGATAACCATGGCAACCCAGACCGTGACCGCGCCCGCCGCCGAGGAGGACGCGCTCGCCCAGCAGATCCGGGTGGCCGTCCCGGAGCGCAGCTTCCGCTCGGACCTGCGCGCGGTGAGCATCGTGTGGCGCCGGGAGATGATCCGGTTCCGCCGGGACCGGCTGCGCGCGGTGACCTCGCTGATCCAGCCGCTGCTGTTCCTGCTCGTGCTGGGCACCGGGCTGTCCTCGCTGGCCAAAGGCAGCCTGCCGTCTGGGGTGGACTTCCGTACCTTCATCTACCCG
The DNA here is from genome assembly GCA_963814645.1 of uncultured Actinomycetes bacterium. Taxonomy (GTDB): domain Bacteria; phylum Actinomycetota; class Actinomycetes; order Streptosporangiales; family Streptosporangiaceae; genus RYN-230. The sequence continues at coordinate 1,789,167 of CAWFDX010000004.1, forward strand.
GGCGTGCTGGCCATGTCGGTGCTGTTCACCGCCATCTTCTCGGCTGCCTCGATCGTCTGGGACCGGGAGTTCGGCTTCCTCCGCGAGATGCTGGTCGCCCCGGTGAGCCGGGCCGCGCTGGTCATCGGCAAGTGCCTGGGCGGCGCGACCATCGCCACCTTCCAGGGCATCGTGATCCTGGCCCTGGCCGGGCTGGCCGGCGTGCCGTACAACCCGGTGCTGTTCCTCATCCTGATCGGCGAGCTGCTGCTGCTGGCGTTCACCATCACCGCATTCGGCGTCATGATGGCCGCCCGGATCACCCAGTTCCAGGCGTTCATGGCGCTGACCCAGATGCTGGTCATGCCGCTGTTCTTCCTGTCCGGCGCGCTCTACCCGCTGAGCGGGCTGCCCGGCTGGCTGTCCGTGCTGACCCGGATCGACCCGCTGACCTACGTGGTCGGCCCGATGCGGCACGCCGTGTTCAGCCACCTGGACCTCAACCCGGTGTTCAGCGCGCACCTGTCGCCGAGCATCACCTGGCTGGGCTGGCCGGTGCCGATCTGGCTGTCGCTGACCATCGTGGCCGCGATGGGCCTGGCCATGATGGGCGTGGCCATCGCCGAGTTCAGCAAGAACGAATAGCGGCCGCCTCAGCACGTGACGTCGGCGGTGCTCAGCCGGGCCCAGGCGACCGACCCGGACAGCAGCAGGTACACCCCGAACGACAGCAGCCCGCGCAGCACGGTGCCGGTGTCGACGGGCACCCGGAGCAGCGCGTCGAACGAGATCCACCAGTGCGTGGGCAGGTACGGATGGACCGCGCCGAGCTGGGGCAGGCTGTCGGCCACCTCGCTGGCCACGGTGAGCACCGCCAGCGCGGCGATCGCGCCGACCGGGTGCTCGGTCAGGGTGGACAGGGCCAGGCCGATCGCGCCGAGCGCGGCCAGCGCGGCCGTCACGTACAGCGCGACCAGCAGCAGCCGCAGGATGCCGCTGGCCAGCGGCACCGTGCTACCGGACAGCAGGGTGACCGGCCCGAGCGGGAACAGGGCCGCGCCGGTGGCCAGCGCCACCCCGGTGACCAGGAACGTGGCGGCCAGCCCGAACGTGACGATGGCGGCGTACTTCACGGTGAGCAGCCGGCCCCGCCCGGCCGGGATGGTGAGCAGCGTGCGCAGCGTGCCGTAGCCAGCCTCGCCCGCCACCGAGTCGCCCGCGATGACCGCCATGGCCAGCGGCAGCACCAGGGTGAGCAGCAGGGTCAGCGCGATGACACCGAGGAAGAAGCCGTTCCCGGCCAGCTGGTTGATGAACGCCACGCTGGGCCCGCCGGTCTGGCCCGGCCGGTCCGCGGCGCGCAGCGCGATGCCGATGACCACCGGGAACACGGCGACCACGGCCAGCAGTGCCTGGTTGCGCCGGCGGCCGAACACGATGCGCAGCTCGGACCGGAAAAAACGCAGCCACGGCGCGGCGAATTCAGTCATGAATATCGAACCCTTCCCCGGTCAGCGCGACGAACAGGTCCTCCAGAGCCGGAGTGGCCACCCCGAACCCACGCACGCCGATCCCGGCGGCGACGAGTTCGGCGCAGATGCGCTCCGGCTCGCGCCCGGCCAGCTGGGCCGTCACCTCGGTCCCGGTGACCTGCGGCGGCAGCCCGAGCCGCTTCAGCACGGCAGCGGCCGCCTCCGGGTCGGCGGTCTGCACCCGGATCCGGGCCATCCCGGTGCGGCGGAGCTCGGTGAGCGGGCCCTGGAACACCAGCCGCCCGGTGCGCATCACGCCGACGTGCGAGCACACCTGCTCCACCTCGGCCAGCAGGTGCGAGGACAGAAACACGGTGGTGCCATCCGCCGCGATCTGCTGGATCAGTGCGCGCACCTCGCGGGTGCCCTGCGGGTCGAGGCCGTTGGTCGGCTCGTCCAGCACCAGCAGCTCCCGGGGCCGCAGCAGGGTGGCCGCGATGGCCAGCCGCTGCTTCATGCCCAGCGAATAGTGCCGGTACCGCTGGCCGGCCGCGGCCAGCAGGCCGACCCGGTCCAGCGCCTGGCCGATCCGCGCGGCCGCGGTCCGCGGGTCGCCGGTGGCGTCGGCGGCGGCACACCGGGCCAGGTTGTCCCGCCCGGACAGGAACGGGTAGAAGGCCGGCCCTTCGACCAGGGCGCCGACCCGGGGCAGCGCCGCCGCCGCGCCGGCCGGCATCGGCACGCCGAGCAGTTCGGCCTGCCCGCTGGTGGCGAAGGCCAGGCCGAGCAGCAGCCGGATCGTGGTGGTCTTGCCGGAGCCGTTCGGGCCGAGGAAGCCGTACACCGAGCCGCGCGGCACGGCCAGGCTGACCTGATCGACGGCGCGGTGGCCACCGAACTGCTTGGTCAGGCCGGTGCTGGCGATGGCTAGCTCGGTCACTTCGGCCTCACCCGGCTGCTCGCATGCTGCCCCAGGCCGGTCAGTGGGCGGCCGGGCTGGGTCGCGGCCTGGTAGAGCACGCTCGGCGTGACCGCCCCCATCAGCACCCGGCCGGTGCTGGTGACCAGGATTGACAGCAGGCTGGTGCGGATGAGCCCGCCGCTGCCCCACGATCCGCTCACCCGTGGCGCGGAGTTCAGCAGCTCGCCGAGCAGCGAGCCGGCCGGTGCCGCTCCCGGGCGGCTGGGCGCGGCCGATCCCGGCGCTTCGGCGCTGGCCGAATGGCGGAACGGGAGCGGGTCGCCGCCCGCACTGCCGGACAGCTCGGCCAGCGACGATTCGGGCAGGCTGGCCACGGTGAGCCAGCCGGTGCCGATCACCCGGACGTCGCTGGTCAGCCCGCCGGCGGTCTGGCCGGTGGTGCCCGGACTGGCTGCCCCCGTGTGCTGCTGGGCGCCCGTGTGCTGCTGGGTGACCTTGGCCCCGGCGGGCGGGGTGAACGCGTAGTCGGCGGCCGGCGGCCGGCGCAGCGACACGGCGGTGAACCCGACCTGGGCGGCCGGGCTGGCCGCGCCGCGCGCGAACACCTGCACCCGCAGCGGCACCCGGTGCTGGCTGTCGATGGCGACACGCACCTGCCCGATCAGCGATTGGCTGCTCCGCGGCGCGAGCACCAGCTGGTAGGCGGCCTGCCCGGCCACGGTCACGGTGGGATCGACCCGGACGATGGTGGCCGGCCCGGCCTCTGCCAGCGCCTGCCGGGCGGCCTGCTGCGGGGTAAGCGGCATGGCCGGGACGGCTGGCGCCGGTGCGCTGGCTGGCACTTTGAGGTGGGTCACCGTGTTGGCCGCGCTGTCCCACAGCCACATGCTGGCGCCGTTACGGACCAGGTCGTCCTCGCTCATGTTCTGCGGCAGCGCGAGCCGGAAGTGGTCCGGGCCGGCGTACCAGACCTGGACCGTGTTCGAGCCGGCCAGCAGCGACGTCCCGCCGCCGGACAGCTCGGACGCCAGCCCGGACGGCAGGGCGGGCAGCCCGAGCGACGCCGTCTCGGTGATCGTCCCGGACAGTGCCGGGCCGGCCTGGTCTCCGGTCAGCGCGGTCAGCAACTGGCCCGCCGACCGGGCCGGCAGCCGCGGCGCGGCGGCCGCGCTGGGCAGGGCCGACCCGGCCAGCACTCCGCCCGCGGCCAGCACGACCGCGATGGGTGCTGCCCAGCGAACCTGGCGGGGCAGGTGTGGCAGGTGCTTCATGGCGTGTCTTCTTCCTCTCGTTTGCTATGCGTCGCGCAGCCGCAGCAGCAGCCCGCCGACCAGCAGCGCGCCCGCCGCCCAGGCGGCCAGCACGCCCAGCCCGGCCCACGGACTGAGCGGCAGGCCGCGCAGGCCGGTGGTGTACTGGATGGTGAGCCCGGCCGTCATCGGCGCGAGCTGCTCGAGATGCCGGTGCCAGGCGGCATCGGTGACCGTCGTGGCGATGATCGGGACCAGGTAGAGCAGGCCGAGCACGGCGCCCATGGCCGCCGCGGCACTGCGCACCGCGGTGCCTATGCCGAGGCTGAGCAGCGCGATCAGGGCCAGGTAGAGCACCGACCCGGCCGCGGCGCGGAGCACCGGCCCGGCCAGAGACAGCGGGGGAAAGCCGTGCCCGGGCAGGATGAGCCGCCCGGCCAGCAGCGACCCGGCCACCGCGAGGGCGCCGGCCACCAGGACCACGCCGGTGACGGTGGCCGCCTTGGCGGCCAGCACGGCAGTGCGGCGCGGCATGGCGGCCAGGGTGACCCGGATCATCCCGGTGCCGTACTCGCCACTGATCACCAGCACGGCCAGGATGGCGACCACCGCCTGGCTGAGGTCGATGCCGATCAGGACGGCCCGGGCCGGGTCGGTGTGGCAGACGTGGGCCGGGCAGTGCGTGGCGGTATCGGCCAGCGCACCCAGCCCCACGGTCAGCGCGATCACGCCCAGCAGCAGCCAGCCCAGGCCGGGTGCCGTGCGCAGTTTGGTCCATTCGGCGCGGAGGGGACTCATCAGGCGTCCCTCCGGCGGAGCACCAAGACGGCCACGGCTACGGCGAGGGCGGCCCAGGCGCAGAGCACGGCGAAACCGGCCCATGGCGGCAGCGGGTAGTAGCCGTTCTTCGGCGTGTAGCTGGCCGCGACCTGCGCATACCGGTGGACGGTCTGCTCGATGGCGAAGCCGGCCGCCGGGGTGACCCGGAGCAGCCAGTCCGCCGCGCTGGCCGGCAGCACCGGCAGCGCGATGGCCAGCAGGTACGGCAGCACGATGGCCACGATGAGCACGGTGACCGCGGCGGCGCCGGACCGCAGGATGGCACCCAGCGCCACGGCCAGCACGGCGACCACCGCGAGCAGCGCGGCCGTGCCGGCCAGTACCCGGGCCTCGGTCAGCGTGCTCACCGGCAGGATGAAGTTGCCGTTGGAGCGGAGCAGCGCGGTGCCGAACACCACGGCGCCCGCCGCGCCGGCCAGCCCGGCCACGAACGTGACCGCGCCGATGACGGCCGCCTTGGCCGCCAGCACCCGGCCGCGCGCCGGGCTGGCCGCGAACGTCACCCGGATCAGGCCGCGGCGGTACTCCGCCGTGATGAACAGCGCCGCCACCACGATCACCGTGATCAGCGCGGCGAACACCCCGGTCAGGGTGTTTTCGATGGGTGTGCCGTCCGCGCCGTTGGCCGCGGTCACATAGGGCGCGATGTCCCCGGTCCCGGTCACCGTCACCGTGCCGCTGGCCTGGTGGAACCCGGCGCCCGGTGCGCCGCCGCCGCCGACCGCGGTGCCGGCCCAGCCGTGCCGGAGCGAGGTCCCGCTGAGCGTGACGTGGTCGAAGTGGCCGGTGGCCAGGGTGAGCGCACCCTCCGCGCTCGACCCGGTGAGGGACTGGCTGCCGGGGATGGTGGTACCGGGAGTGGCGGCGAACAGCCCGGCCTGCGCGGTGGCGGCCAGGCCGGCCAGGTGCACGGTGCCGACCGTGGTCCAGTGTGTGCCGTCGGCCGAGTCGTAGCCGTTGAGCGTGTCGCCGGAGCGGGTCAGCCGCAGCCAGCGCGGCGTGGCGGGGGAGACCGCCCCGGGCAGCCCGGCGATGTCCCCGGTGTAGTCGTACTGCATCCGGACGCCATGACCGGGGGTGATCAGCATGGCCGCGTACGCCGACCCGGGCCGGGTGCTGGCCTTGATGATGATCCCGGCCTTGGACCACGGCTGCAGCCGGGCCGGGCCGTTCCCGCCCGGGAGGGTCAGCGCGGTGATCCGCGCGGTGATGCTGCCGTTCCGAGCCAGTGGCCGGTGCGCGAAGTAGAAGCTGTCGGACACTGCCGCCCCGCCCGGCCCGATCGGTACGGAGCAGCCCGCACCCACGACGGACGGCCCGCCCGGGGTGACCTGGCCGCCGCACTCGCTGTGGTCGAGCAGCGCGATGCCGATCGTGACCAGGGCGGCGACGATCATGCCGATGACCCAGCCCCGCACGGTGCGGAATTTGACCCACTCGGCCCGGAGCACCGGCGCAAAGCTGCCACGCGGTACTGGCGTTCGGCTAAAAGGGGTTGTTCTGGTGGCCGTCATGGCGCAACCTCAGCCCGGTACTCGACCTCGTCCTTGGTCAGCTCCAGGTAGGCCTGCTCCAGCGTGGCCCGGTGCGCGGAGACCTCGGAGAACGGGACCGCCTTGGCCGTCAGCAGGGCCACCACCCGCTCGGCGGGCAGCCCGGAGATGGTGAGCTGGCCCGGCCCGCTGGCGGCGACCGTGGCCCCGGCCGCGGCCAGCACGGCCGCCGCGTCCTGCGCCGCGTCGGTGCGCAGCGTGACCCGGTCGCCGGACGCCGCCGCGACCAGGTCGGCCACCGTGGTGTCGGCGATCACCCGGCCGCGGCCGACCACCACCAGGTGATCGGCGGTGTCCTGCAGTTCGCTCATCAGATGGCTGGACACCAGCACGGCCCGGCCGTGCCCGGCCAGCGTGCGCAGGAACCCGCGCATCCAGACGATGCCCTCGGGGTCCATGCCGTTGAACGGCTCGTCCAGCATGATCGCCGCTGGGTCACCAAGCAGCGCGGCGGCGATGCCGAGCCGCTGCCGCATGCCCAGCGAGAACCCGCCGGCCTTGCGCCGGGCCACGGCGGCCAGCCCGGCCTGCTCGATCACCTCATCCACCCGCCGCACGGGCAGGCTCTGCGAGTGAGCCAGCCAGAGCAGGTGGTTGCGGGCGGTCCGGCTCGGCTGCAGCGCGGCCGCGTCCAGCAGCGAGCCGAGCACGGTCAGCGGGCGGTGCAGGCTGGCGTACCGCTGCCCGCCGACCAGCGCGGTGCCCGCGTCCGGCGCGTCCAGGCCGAGGATCGCCCGCATCGTGGTGGACTTGCCGGCCCCGTTCGGCCCGACGAACCCGGTCACCTGGCCGGGCGGGACGGTGAACGTCATCCCGTCCAGGGCCAGCGTGGCCCCGAACCGCTTGCGCAGCCCGGCGACCTCAATCGTTGCTTCTGTCATGCCGCCGGTTCTACGGGACAGGTGGTCTCAGCACGGTGCGCGGCGCTGAGACCTGGCTGAGACCTGGGAGCTGGCATCCTGGAAGACATGCGGGTGCTGGTGGTGGAGGACTTCGAGCCGATGGCCCGGGCCATCGGGACCGGGCTGCGCCGGGAGGGGATGGCGGTCGATGTCGTCCGCGACGGGCACGCGGCGCTGGAGCACCTGGCGGCCACCGGCTACGACGTGGTCGTGCTGGACCGGGACCTGCCGGGAGTGCACGGCGATGAGGTGTGCCGGCGGCTGGCGGCCGGACGGGCGGCCAGCCGGATCCTGATGCTGACCGCGGCGGGCAGTCTGACCGACCGGGTGGAGGGCCTCAACCTGGGCGCCGACGACTACCTGGCCAAGCCGTTCGACTTCCCCGAGCTGACTGCGCGAGTGCGCGCTCTGGGCCGCCGCGCGGCCGCGCCGCTGCCCCCGGTGCTGCAGCTTGGCGACATCAGGCTCGACCCGAGCAGCCGGGTCGCGTCCCGGGCCGGGCGGCGGCTGCCGCTCAGCGCCAAGGAGTTCGCCGTGCTGGAGTACCTGCTGGCCGCGGCGGGCCGGGTGGTCTCGGCCGAGGAACTGCTGGACCGGGTGTGGGATGAGGCCGCCGACCCGTTCACCACCGCGGTCAAGCAGACGATGTACCGGCTGCGGGCCAAGCTCGGCGACCCGCCGGTGGTGCACACCGTCCGGGACGGCGGATACCAGGTGGACGCATGAGACGGCCGCCGCGGCTGACCCTGCGCGCCCAGCTCACCCTGCTGTACGCCGGGTTCCTGGTGGCCGCCGGGGTGGCGGTACTGGCCGTGCCGATCTTCACGATCCGGGCGTCGCTCCCGGTCAACGCGTCCGCGCATGACATCGCGCTGATGAACGCCAGCCAGCAGGCACAGCAGTTCCGCGCCACGGTCACCCTGCTGGGGCTGGCGGCCGTGTCGCTGGTGGTCGGCTGGCTGATCGCGGGCCGGTTCCTCCGGCCGCTGCGGACGATCACCGCGACCGCGCGGGACATCTCGGCCAGCAACCTGAACCGGCGGGTGGTCCCCGGCGCACGGGACAACGAGTTCGCCGAGCTGGGTGACACGCTGAACGGCCTGTTCGGGCGGCTGGAGGGCGCGTTCGAGTCGCAGCGGCGGTTCGTCGCCAACGCCTCGCACGAGCTGCGCACCCCGCTCAGCGCCGGCCGCGCGCTGCTCCAGGTGGCGGTGGCCGACCCGGACGCCACCGTGGACTCGCTCAAGGCGGCCTGCCAGGAAGCCCTCGACCTGGGCGATCAGCAGGAGCACCTGATCGCGGCGCTGCTCACCCTGGCCACCAGCCAGCGCGGCCTGGCCCGCGCCCAGCCGCTGGACCTGGCCGACCTTACCGGGAAGGTGCTGGTGGCCCGCGAAGACGAGGCCGCCCGCCGCCACCTGCAGGTCACCGCCACGCTGGATCCGGCCCTCACCACCGGCGACCCGGCCCTGGCTGAAAGTCTCATCGCCAACCTGGCCGACAACGCCCTCCGGCACAACATCCCTAGCGGTCAGATAGAGATTTCGACCAGCCGCACCGCCGCGGGCGCCGTGCTCACCGTGGCCAATACCGGCCGGGTGATCCCGCCGGCCGAAGTCGCCGGCCTTTTCGAGCCGTTCCGGCAGTTCGGCGGGGAACGAGTCCACTTCGGCGAGGGATACGGCCTAGGCCTAGCGATCGTCCAGGCGATCGCCACCGCCCACCAGGCCACCATCACCGCCCACTCGAACCCAACGGGCGGCCTAACCATCCAGGTCACATTCCCCGGTAGTGGCCCGGTGGCTTAGCCCCCCGGCGGCGCTTTGCGCCGAAGGCGCCTCGGGGGGTCCGGGGGGTCGTCCCCCCGGGAAAAGCACTGCGAGCCACCGGCGAGGGGTCGAAGACCCCGAGCATGGGGCGACGCCGGGTGGCTACGGGGGCAAACCACCCGGCGTCGCATTCATCGGCGTTCCGACGGGGGCCCGGAACGCCGGCAGGTGCTCCGACGGGGGACCAGAGCACCGCTATGCATGTTACACCGAAACCCCCCCTTGTGCATCAAGACCGGATTAGAAGCAGATCTGGTCAGGCTGCACAGTCGGGCGGTCCGCTCAGCCCTTTCCCGGCTGATTTTCCTTCGCTGTTTCCCCGATAAACCCCTGGGAGGGCTGAGCCCCTGAGTCGCCGCTGCCCTGGGGCGGGGTTCCCGCTGGCCAGCCGGCTGCGTCCGGCCGGTCGTACCGCTCCGGCAGCCGCGGCTGGTACTCCCGAAAGCCCCGGGTGCTGGCCTGTTCCCGGCCGCCGTTGGCCATCACGACGGCGAAATAGGGGATGGCGATAGCGCCGACCGCCGGAATCGCGGCGAACCAGCCTGCGCCCGCAACGAACAGGCCAACCGTCAGCGCAAAACAGGCGACCCGGATACCCATCATGATCAGGTAGCGGCGCTGCCGGGCGGCAATGTCCGCGGACAGCGACGGCTGCGCCTGAGTGACCAGCGCTACCTGGGGGCGGCGGTTCCGCGGAACGGACTTCACACCTCCAAGGTATGCCGCCCGGGGCACGCCCGCCAGCGCCGGGCCAGCGCTGGGTCAGCGCTGGGTCAGCCGGGTGCGGCCAGGCCGGCCAGGCCGTCCACCGAGGCCGCCCCGGCCAGCGCCATGACGTGCGCCAGGTCGTCGGTGAAGCCGTCCAGCAGGGCCTGCACGCCGTCCGCGCCGTCGCAGGCCAGGGCCCACAGCACCGGCCGGCCGAGGAACACCAGCCGGGCGCCGAGGGCCAGCGCGGCCAGCGCGTCCTCGGCCCGGCGGATGCCGCCGTCCACCAGCACCGGCTCGGCGGGCAGCGCGGCGGCCACCGCGGGCAGCGCCACCGCGGTGGGCACCGTCTGGTCCAGTTGCCGGCCGCCGTGGTTGGACACGATCACGCCGGCCGCCCCGGCGGCCACGCAGGCGGCCGCGTCGTCGGCCCGGAGCACCCCCTTGACCAGCACCGGCAGCCCACCGCTCAGCTCGCTGAGCCAGCCGATGTGCGCCGGGGTGACCGAGGCGGCCAGTTCGGTGCCGGCCAGGTCGGCCAGCGGCCCGATGTTGACCAGGAAGTCGGCCTCGGAGATGGGCGCGTCCGCGATCCGCGCCTTCCGGCCGACGAACGGGGTGTCCCCGGTCAGCACCAGGGCCTGTGCCCCGGCCGCCACTGCCCGGCGGACCAGGCCGATCGTGATGTCCAGGTCGTGCATCAGGTACACCTGGAACCACCAGGCGCCGCCGGCCGCCGCCACCGCCTCGCCGACCTGCTCGATCGGGCAGGTGCTCCGGGTGGACAGCACGAACAGCGCGCCGGCCCGGGCCGCGGCGGTGGCCGAGGCGACCTCGCCGTCCGGATGGGCCAGCCGGTGGAATGCGGTGGGCGCGACCGCCAGCGGAGTGCGTACCCGCAGCTCCACCGGGCTGCCCAGCACTACGCTGGTGTCCACGGCCGACACGTCGCGCAGCACCCGGGGCAGGAACTGTATCCGCCGCCACGCCTTCTGGTTGGCCCGCAGCGTCGCCTCACGCCCGGCGCCGCCCGCGTAGAAGTCGTACACGTCCGGGCTCAGCCGGTCCGCGGCGCGCCGCTCGAGCTCGCTGACATCAGGAATCACACCGAGATACCTTGCCGGAACACACAGCCCGGTGCCAGTGGCCGGGCCCCAGATTGGAGGCGCAGATGAGCGAACGCACCTACCGGGTGACCGAGATCGTCGGCACCTCGCCGGACGGCGTGGAGCCAGCTATCCGCAACGCGATCCGCCGGGCCTCGCAGACCCTGCGCCACCTGGACTGGTTCGAGGTCACCGAGGTCCGCGGCCAGATCCAGGACGGCGAGGTAGCCCACTACCAGGTCGGCCTGAAGGTCGGCTTCCGCCTCGAGGACAGCTAGCTAGCTGGCCTGGCTGACCGAGGACATGTTGAAGCCCTCGATGCGCAGCGGGGGCATGGCGCACCGGGTGAAATAGTCACCCCACTCGCGGGGCAGCGTCGGCCCGGTCACGCCAACCTCGGTCAGCCTGCTCAGCATGCCGACCGGGCTCTCGTTGAACCGGAAGTTGTTCACCGCCCCGGCCACCTCGCCGTTCTCCACCAGGTAGATGCCGTCCCTGGTCAGCCCAGTGAGCAGCAGCGTCTGCGGGTCCACCTCGCGGATGTACCACAGGCAGGTGAGCAGCAGCCCGCGGCTGGTCTCGGCCACCATCTCGTCCAGCGTCACCGCGCTGTCCGGCGGAGTGTCCGGCGGGCCGTCCAGCACCAGGTTGTCGATGGCCGGGGTGACCGGCAGCCCGGACAGCCCAGCGCTGTGCCGGGTCTGGATCAGCGCGGCCAGCTCACCGTCCCGGATCCAGTCGGTCGGGCCCAGGGCCAGGCCGTTGTCGAACACCGAGGAGTCGCGGCTCGACGCGTGCGCGGTGACGAACGGCGCGCAGGTCAGCCCGGCCCGGGCCGGGTCGCTGCGCAGCGACACCGGCAGCCGGGCCAGCTGCTCGCCGACCCGGGTGCCGCCGCCCGGCTTGCTGAACACGCTCCGCCCGTCCAGCGCGTCCTTGGCCCCGGCCGACCAGTACAGATAGACCAGCAGGTCAGCCACGGCGGTCGGCGGCAGCAGCGTCTCGTACCGGCCGGCCGGCAGGTCCAGCGTCCGCTTCTGCCAGTCCAGCCGCTGGGCCAGCCCGGCGTCCATCTCGGCCACGTCCACGTCGGTGAAGTCCAGGGTGCCCTGCCCGGCCCACGCGGACCGGCTCAGGTCGGCCGACTTGGCGTTCATGTCCACCTTGCCGGTGGGCTGGTCGTGCCGGAGCCGCAGCCCGGCCGAGGTGCCCAGGAAGCTGCTGGTCACGGTGTGCTCGGCGAAGCCGTACAGCTTTCGCCCGGTGGACTGCGCGGCCGCGAACGCGCCGCCCAGCTCGTCGGCGAACCGGCCGAACACCCCGATCTGGGTACCGGTGACCGGATCGTCCCACCCTGGCCCGCTCGCCCCCTTCATATCGAACGCCCCGGCCTGGCCGGTGCCGAGCAGCGGTGCGGCGTCCTCGGCGGGTGAACTCTCGCTGGCCGCCTGCTCGGCCGCCCGGACCACGTCCTCGACCTGGTCGTCGCGGACCCCGGCGCGGGACACCACGCCGGCCGACGCGCCCGCGGCGCCGCGGCTGATCGCGATCACGGTCAGCTGCCGGGACCGGGCCACGCCGTTGGTGGTCAGCGTGTTGCCCGCCCAGCGCAGGTTGGCCGTGGCCGACTCGTCGGCGAGGACTATGCAGTCGTCGCAGCGGGCCGCGGCCAGCGCCCGCTCGACCGTCTCCTGCGGCGTCGATGCCATGGTCAGGCCCCCTCTTCCGTGGTGTTCAGCACGCGTACCCCGCGCATCAGCACGGCCGGGCAGCCGTGGCTGACCGGGGCGACCTGCCCCGGCTGGCCCTTGCCGCAGTTGAATGCCCCGCCGAGCATGTACGTCTGCGGGCCGCCGATCTCCTCCATCGAGTTCCAGAAGTCGGTCGTGGTGGCCTGGTAGGCGACGTCGCGGAGCTGGCCGTCCAGCCGGCCGTTCTTGATCTTGTAGAAGCGCTGCCCGGTGAACTGGAAGTTGTACCGCTGCATGTCGATCGACCAGCTCTTGTCGCCCTCGATGAAGATCCCATCGGTCACCCCGGCGATCAGCTCATCGGTGTCCGGGCCGCCCTCGGCGGGCTCCAGCGAGACGTTCGCCATCCGCTGAATCGGCATGTGCCCGGGGGAGTCGGCGAACGCACAGCCGTTGGACCGGGGCGCCCCGGTGAGCCGGGCGATCCGCCGGTCCAGCTGGTAGCCGGCCAGCACCCCACCGGAGATGAGGTCCCAGGACTGGGCGGCCACGCCCTCGTCGTCGTAGCCGATGGTGGACAGCCCGTGCGGCACCGTCCGGTCGCCGGTGACATGCATGACCCGCGACCCGTACTGCAGATGGCCGAGCTTGTCCGGGGTGGCGAACGAGGTGCCCGCGTAGGCCGCCTCGTAGCCGAGCGCGCGGTCCAGCTCGGTGGCGTGGCCGATCGACTCGTGGATCACCAGCCACAGGTTGGACGGGGCGATGACCAGGTCGTACTGCCCGGCCTGGACGGCCGGGGCGGCCAGCTTGACCGCCAGCAGCTCGGGCAACTCGGCCAGCTCGGCCGGGAAGTCCCAGCCGGTGCCGGTCAGGTACTCATAGCCCCGGCCGGCCGGCGGGGCCAGCGTGCGCATGGTCTCGAACTGGCCGCTGGGCGGCACCGCGACCGCGGTCAGCACCGGGTGCAGCCGGACCCGCTGCTGGGTGGCCGTGGTCAGCCCGTCGGTGTAGAACTTGCACTCCCGCACCTGCATCAGCGAGGCGTCCACGTGATCGATGCCGGGGCTGGCCAGCAACCGGGCACTCCAGTCGCCGAGCAGCGCCAGCTTGTCCGGCACCGGGACGCTGAACGGATCCACGTCGTAGGCCGACACCCAGGTCACGTCGCCATAGCCGGGCTCATCAGCCAGCTCGATGCGTTCCGTGTTCATCGCCGCGGCCACCCGGGCGACGTCCACCGCTTCCTCCGCGGCACGAACCGCGGCGTCCGTGGTCAGGTCGACCATGGCCGCGAAGCCCCAGGTGCCGTCCAGCACCACCCGCACGGCCAGGCCCAGGTCGTCCGCGTCGAGCAGGGTTTCCAGGTGCCCGTCGGACAGCCCGATGTGCTGGCCGCGGATGCGTTCGGCGCGGAAGTCCACATGCTCCGCGCCGAGCTCGGCCGCCCGCTGCAGCGCGGCCGCGGCCAGCTCCCGCAGCGGGTAACCGGTGAACTCCGGATCGATGGTCTGAGAGTGCTGAGTACTGTGCTCCACGAGTGGCAACCTATCCCGGGCCTGCCAGGTACGCTCGCGGAGGCTGCCGTGAACGACGATCAGGAGGACCGCGAGTGAGCCGATCCGTCCTCGTTACCGGGGGGAACCGGGGCATCGGGCTGGCCATCGCCCGGCGCCTGGCGGCCGATGGTGATCAGGTCACCGTGACCTCCCGCTCCGGCGAGAAGGTTGAACGGGCTGACCACGGCGCCCTGCGATGTCCGGGACGCCACCTCGGTGGACGAGGCGTTCGCCGCGGCCGAGGCGGCCCAGGGGCCGGTGGAGGTGCTGGTCGCGAACGCCGGGGTGACCAGGGATCAGCTGCTCGCGCTGATGAGCGAGGACGACTTCGCCACCGTGCTGGACACCAACCTGACCGGCGCCTACCGGGTGGCCCGGCGGGCGGTGCGCGGCATGATGCGGCTGCGCCGCGGCCGGATGGTGTTCATCTCCTCGGTGGTCGGCCTGCTCGGCTCGGCGGGCCAGGCCAACTACGCGGCGTCCAAGGCCGGCCTGGTCGGCCTGGCCCGGTCGCTGGCCCGGGAGCTGGCCCCGCGGAACATCACCGCTAACGTGGTGGCGCCCGGCTTCGTGGACACCGACATGACCGCGGTGCTGGCCGAGGACCGCAAGGCGGCCATCCTGGCCCAGGTGCCGCTGCACCGGCTGGCCTCGGCCGACGAGGTGGCCGCGGCGGTCGCGTTCCTGGCCGGCCCGGAGGCCGGCTACATCACTGGCGCGGTCATCCCGGTGGATGGCGGCCTGGGTATGGGGCACTGAGGGTCTAAGGGGCACTGAGGGGATATGGGAATCCTGGACGGCAAGCGCATCCTGGTCACCGGGGTGCTCACCGACGCGTCGATCGCGTTCCACGTGGCCCGGATCGCCCAGCAGGAGGGCGCCGCGCTGGTGCTCACCGGCTTCGGGCGGCTCAGCCTGGTGGAGCGGATCGCCAAGCGGCTGCCGCAGCCGCCGCCGGTCATCGAGCTCGACGTGACCGACCCGGAGCAGCTCAGCTCGCTCGCTGAGCGGGCTGGCGAGCACCTCGACGGCCCGCTGCATGGTGTGGTGCACAGCATCGGCAACGCACCGCAGACCGCGCTGGGCGGCAACTTCCTGGCCACCGAGTGGCCTGACGTGTCAGCCGCGATCCAGGTATCCACCTATTCCCTCAAGGCCCTGGCCGTCGCGGCCCAGCCGCTGATGTCCGCGGGAGGCTCCATCGTCGGCCTCGACTTCGACGCGTCCCGGGCCTGGCCGGCCTACGACTGGATGGGCGTGGCCAAGGCCGGGCTGGAGTCGTGCTCCCGGTATCTGGCCCGCTACCTGGGGCCCCAGGGCATCCGGGTCAACCTGGTCGCGGCCGGCCCGCTGCGCACGATGGCGGCCAAGAGCATCCCCGGATTCAGCGGCTTCGAGGACATGTGGGCCGGCCGGGCGCCGCTCGGCTGGGACCTCAGCGACCCGGGCCCGGCGGCCCAGGCGTGCGTGGCCCTGCTGTCCGACTGGTTCCCGGCCACCACCGGCGAGATCGTGCACGTGGACGGCGGAGTCCATGCCGTCGGTGGCTGACCAGCCGGGTCCCGCCCGGCAGTTCGTGCTCACCCTGTCCTGCCCGGACCGGCCGGGCATCGTGCACGCGGTGGCCGCCTACCTGCACGGCTCGGGCTGCAACATCCTGGACAGCCAGCAGTACGCCGAGGTGATCTCCAACCACTTCTTCATGCGGGTCCAGGTGGAGATGCTGGACGGAAGCGTGCCGGATGGCACCGCGTTGCGGGCCGGGTTCCTGCCCATCGCGGACGAGTTCGGCATGGACTGGGACCTGCATGACCTGGGCATCCGGCCGCGCGTGCTGATCATGGTGTCGAAGGAGGGGCACTGCCTCAACGACCTGCTGTACCGCCGGGAAGCCGAGGCGCTGGCCATCGACGTGCCGCTGGTCGTCGGCAACCACCCTGACCTGGCCCGGCTGGCCGCCGGGCACGGTGTGCCGTTCCAGCATGTGCCGGTGGGCACCGACCCGGGCGCCCGGGCCGAGGCCGAGGTCACGCTGCTCGACCTGGTCAGCGCGCACCGGATCGATTTCCTGGTGCTGGCCCGGTACATGCGGATCCTGTCCCCGGAGGTGTGCGAGAAGCTGGCCGGCCGGATCATCAACATCCACCACTCGTTCCTGCCCAGCTTCCGCGGCGCCCGGCCGTACCAGCAGGCCTGGGAGTACGGGGTCAAGGTGATCGGCGCGACCGCGCATTACGTCACGGCGGAGCTGGACGAGGGCCCGGTCATCGAGCAGGAGGTGGCCCGGGTCGAGCACAACGCGTCACCGGCTCAGCTGGTCGCGCTCGGCCGGGATACCGAGCGGGTGGCGCTGGCCCGGGCGGTGCGCTGGCACGCCGAGCACCGCATCCTGCTGCACGGCCGCCGCACGGTTATCTTCAAGTAGCGGCTTCGGCCAGCAGCCCGGCCAGCCGGGTCAGCCGCGGCTGCTCGCCGTCCTCGGCCACCGCGCCGGCCAGCGCCGGGCCGGCCCCGTGGACCACGGACAGGTGCCGCTGCGCCCGGGTCAGCGCGGTGTAGACCAGCGGCCGCCGCAGCATCCCGGTCGCTTCGGCCGGGAACACCGCCACCACAGCGGGCCACTCCGAGCCCTGCGCCCGGTGCACGGTCAGCGCCCAGCCGTGCCGCAGCTCGCCGAGCAGCTGGTCCGGCACGCAGACCGGCCCGCCCGGGAACTCGATCAGCAGGCCGCCGTCGCCCGGCCCGGTGACCGTGCCGGTGTCCCCGTTGCTAAACCCTGGGTGGCTGGCCACCGCCACCACCCGGTCGCCCAGGTCGAACCCGGCGTACTGGCCCGGCCCCGGGTTGAGCTGCTGCTTGAGCGCCCGGTTCAGCTCGGCGGTGCCCGCCGGGCCCTGGTGCACCGGCGTGATCACCTGGATGTCCGCCGCCGGGATGCCCAGCGCGCGCGGGATCGAGTCGGTGACCAGCTGGATCACCCGGTGCGTGGCGGTCCGGCTGTCCGGTACCGGGACCACGACGACCTCGCGGCCGGCCGACTCGACCCGGGGCAGGGTGCCGCCGCGCACCGCGGTGGCCAGCCGGGCGATGTCCCCGCCGTCGCGCTGCCGGTACAGCCGGGTCAGCTCGGTCACCGGGACCACGCCGGACTCGATGAGGTCGGCCAGCACCTGGCCCGGCCCGATCGACGGCAGCTGCGCCGGATCGCCCGCCAGCAGCAGCCGGGTGCCGTCGGCGCACGCCTCGACCAGCGCGGCGGCCAGCTCGGCGTCCAGCATGGTCGCCTCGTCCACCACCACCAGGCCGGCGTCCAGCGGCTCACCCTCGCTGCGGGTGAACGCCCAGCCGCCGGGGCCGCCCTGCGCGCCGAGCAGCCGGTGCACGGTCGTCGCGGGCGCGCCGGCCAGCTCGGCCAGCCGCCGGGCGGCCCGGCCGGTCGGCGCGGCCAGCGCCAGCTGCAGGCCGCAGCTGGCCGCCATGGCCGCCACCGCCGCGATCGTCCGGCTCTTGCCGGTGCCCGGCCCACCGGTCAGCACGGACACGCCGTGCTCCGCGACCGCGCGGACCGCCTGCTGCTGGGTTTCGTCGATCGGGTCGTCCTCGTCACCGAGCACCAGGTCGGCCGCCCCCGGCACCGGCTCGGCCAGCGCGGCCAGCCGCTGCACGCCCTCGGCCACCGCGTCCTCGGCCATCGCGTACCGGGCCAGCGCCAGCACGACGCCGTCACCGTCACCGTCGCCGTCCGGCGGGTCGAGCGGGAGAACGGTGCCCTCGTCCACCGCGGCCTCGACCGCCTGCGCCGGGTCCTCGATCTTGAGCCGGGCCAGCGCACTGGCGATCACCCCGGCGGGCACCGCGGTGTGCCCGTCCCGGGCCGCCCGGCGCAGCAGGTAGCCGGTCAGCGCGCGGCCGCGGCGTGGGTCCTGCGGGGCGGCCCCGGTGCCGAGCATCCGCCGGGCGAGCCAGTCCGCCTGGTCCGGCCGGATCTGCGGCAGCAGCAGCAGCCGCCAGGGGTCCTCGCGCAGTTGCTGGTCGGCGCTCGCGCCGAGCACCGCCACGGCCGGCCCGGCCAGCCGTTCCGGCACCTGGCACGCGGCGAGCAGCCGGGCCGTCTCCTGGAGCCGGTCCGGCCCGGGCGCGTGGTCGGGAGCTGCAGACATTGTCCTCACCCTAGTGCGCCGGTCGGTCAATTCCGCGGCGCGACGCCCGGCGCGGAATGTCGCTATCCGGCTAGCTTGTGTGCGTGGCGCGGGCAGGCTGATACTCAGGACCATGACCGGTAACCCCCGCTACCGGTGGCGCAACCGGCTGTGCATCTCGGACGCCGGCCGGGACCAGGCCATCGACCGGCTCTGGGCCCGCTATGACGAGGGCCGGCTGGACTACGGCACGTTCGCGCTCCGGCTGGAGGCGGCCGTGCACGCCCGGTCCCGGGCCGACCTGGACGCGGTGCTGGCCGACCTGCCCGGCTGCTGGCAGCGTGGCTGGGCCGCGCTGGTCAGCCGGCTGCCGAGGGTCTGGCCGTCGGCGTCCTGGCCGGTGCTGATGTTCCCGTCCGGCGAGCAGAGCCGGTTCACCATCGGCCGGGACACCGGCTGCGACATGGTGCTGCCCGACCCCACCGTGTCCCGCTGGCACGCTGGCCTGCGCCGGGAGCCCGGCGGCTGGCTGCTGGACGACCTCGGCTCCACCAACGGCACGCTGGTCAACGGGTGGCGGGTCCGGGCCTGGGTCCCGGTCCGGGACGGCGACCTGGTCAGCTTCGGCGCGGTCACGTTCGTGGTCGGCACCCCCGGGAGTGGCCGAAGGCTGCCGCAAACCCCGTAGAGTCAAACGCGTGACAGTGGTTCTGCTGGTGCGGCACGGGCTGACCGCGGGCACCGGGCACGTGCTGACTGGGCGCACCCCTGGCATCCCACTGGACGACCGCGGCCGCGAGCAGGCCGCGGCGCTGGCCGTCCGGCTGGCTGAGGTCCGGCTGGACGCGATCGTCACCAGCCCGCTGGAGCGCTGCCGGCAGACCGCCGAGGCCATCGCCGCGGCCCGCGACGGCGACCCGCTGCCGGTCAAGGAGGACGAGCAGTTCGCCGAGGTCAACTACGGTGACTGGACCGGCCAGCCGCTCAAGCGGCTGGCCAAGGAGCCGCTGTGGCGGGTGGTACAGGCGCATCCGAGCGCGGTCCGCTTCCCGGGCGAGGACGCGGAGTCGCTGCTCGAGGTGCAGCACCGGGCGGTGCAGGCGGTACGGGAGTGGAACGCGCGGCTGGGCAAGGACGCCGTCTACCTGATCTGCTCACACGGTGACGTGATCAAGTCGGTGATCGCGGACAGCCTCGGCCTGCACCTCGACCTGAGCCAGCGGATCCAGGTCGATCCGTGCTCGCTGAGCGTGATCCGGTACACCCCGCTTCGCCCGTTCCTGGTACGAATGAATGACACTGGGCGCACCGCCGCCGGCCTGGCCACCGGGCAGCAGCCCCGGCAGGGTGACGCGGCCATCGGCGGGGGAGCGGGAGGATAAGGATCATGCCGGTCTACTCGTATGATCCGCCGGACCGATTTGTCGCAGGCACGGTCGGCCAGCCGGGGGAACGCACGTTCTACCTGCAGGCCACCGCCCGTGGCCGGGTGACCAGCGTCGCGCTGGAGAAATTCCAGGTCAGCCTGCTGGCCGAGCGGCTGGAAGAGCTCCTCGACGAAGTGCTGCGGCGCACCGGCGGGCTGACGTCGGTGCCCGCGGCCACCCCGTCCGACCTGACCGACGACGAACCGCTCGACCTGCCGCTAATGGAGGACTTCCGGGTCGGCGCGATCGCGCTGGCCTGGGACGGTGAGGACGAGCGGGTGGTCATCGAGGCCCAGGAGGAGTCGGAGACCCCGGTCGAGCCGCTAGCCGACGACGTGCCGGAGAACGGCCCGGACGTGCTCCGGGTGCGCATCACCGCCGCCAGCGCACGGGCGTTCTCCCAGCGCGCGCTGCGCATCATCGCCCAGGGCCGGCCGCCGTGCCCGCTCTGCGGCCTGCCGCTGGAAACCGACGGGCACATCTGCCCGCGGCAGAACGGCCACCGGGCCGCCAATGGCTGAATCCCGTCGGCTGCGTGGGTCCCGCCCGTCCCGCGAACCACGCGAGTCCCGCGAGTCACGGGAGGAAGCCGGGCCGCCACCAGATGACCACTCGGCCGCCCTGGAGCTGCTGGCCCAGGGCGACCTGGAGGTGGAAGGGCGGCTGGTCGTCGCGTCCAACGCGACGCTGTACTGCACCATCCGCCGTGGTGACGCCGAGGCGGCCTGCGTGTATAAGCCGGTGGCCGGGGAGCGGCCGCTGTGGGACTTCCCGCACGGCACGCTGGCCGGCCGGGAAGTGGCCGCGTACGCGGTGTCCCGGGCCGCGGGCTGGAATCTGGTGCCGCCCACCGTGTACCGGGACGGGCCGTTCGGGCCGGGCATGTGCCAGCTGTGGATCGACGCCGACGCCGCGGTGGACCTGGTCGCGCTGTCCCGCAGCGCGGACAACCGGGCGCTGCGCGACATGGCCGTGTTCGACGCAGTGGTGAACAACGCCGACCGCAAGATCGGCCACCTGCTGCCGGTCAGCGACGGCCGGCTGTACGGCTGTGACCACGGGGTCTGCTTTGGCGAGGAGTACAAGCTGCGCACCGTGCTCTGGCAGTGGCGCGGCCGCAAGCTGCCCGGCCGGGCGCTGCAGGCTCTGGCCCGGCTCAAGGCCGAGCTGACCACCGGATCGCTGGCCGCCGAGCTGCCGCAGCGGCTGACCGAAGACGAGATCACCGCCACCAGGCAGCGGGTCGACCTGCTGCTCCAGGCGGGCGTGCACCCGTACCCGCCGGAGGACTGGCCCGCGGTGCCCTGGCCGCCGTATTAGGAGCGGCCCGGCTCGCCTGGGTAACGCCGCCGGCGCAGGTAGCGCTCGAACTCGCGGGCGATGGCGTCCCCGCTCGCCTCGGGCAGGTCGGTCGCGTCCTTGGCCTCTTCCAGGGTGCGCACGTAGTCGGCCACCTCGGTGTCCTGCTCGGCGAGCTCGTCCACGCCGCGCTCCCAGGCCCGGGCCTCCTGCGGCAGGTCGCCGAGCGGCAGCGATACGTCCAGCACATCCTCCACGCCGCGGAGCAGGGCCAGGGTGGCCTTCGGGCTGGGCGGCTGGGCCACGTAGTGCGGCACGCTGGCCCACAGCGACACGGTCGCGATGCCAGCCTGGCCGCAGGCGTGCTGCAGCACCCCGACGATCCCGGTCGGGCCCTTGTATTCGACCGGCTCGACATGCAGGTCGGCGGCCAGCTCCGGGTCGGAGGCGGCCGCCGCGACCGGCACCGGCCGGGTATGCGGCGAATCGGCCAGCAGCGCGCCGAGCAGCACCACCGTCTGCGCGCCAAGATCGGTAAAAGACTGCACCAGCTCGTCGGCGAACGCCCGCCAGCGCATGTTGGGCTCGATACCGTGCACTAGGACCACGTCACGGCCCATGTCGTCCGGGGTGGCCACGGACAGCCGGGTGGTCGGCCAGACCAGCCGGTCGGTCCGGCCCTCGGACACCTCCATCACCGGCCGGGTCACCTGGAAGTCGTAGTAGTCCTCCGGGTCGATGGCGCCGATCTGGGTGGCTTCCCAGGCCATGCCTAGGTGATCCACCACCCCGCTGGCCGCTTCCCCGGCATCGTTCCACCCCTCGAAGGCGGCGATGATCGCGGGCGAGACGAGCTTGCGGACACCGTTCAGCTCGATCACTCGCCACCCTCCTTCCTGGCCGCCGCCGACTCGGGTACCAGACTACGTGCCCCGGCACGCTGGCCGGGTGACCTGGGTGGCTGCCGGGCAGGCCCGCCAGGCACGTCGCCCTAGAATAGGGGGGCCATGACGAACTCCGCCCGGCCGGCCCAGTTCGCGGAACCGGGCCAGGGCCTGGTTTTCGGCCAGCGGGTGCTGGTCGCCGACGGGGCGATGGGCACGATGCTCCAGGCCAGCGACGTCAGCCTGGACGACTTCGACGGCCACGAGGGCTGTAACGAGATACTGAACGTCACCCGGCCGGATGTGGTCAGTGCCGTGCACCAGGGTTACCTGGCGGCCGGCGTGGACTGCATTACCACCAACACATTCGGGGCGAACGTCGGCAACCTGGGCGAATACGGACTGGCCGGGCGGATCGGCGAGCTGTCCGAGGCGGGCGCCCGGCTGGCCCGGGCGGCGGCCAGCCAGTGGTCCACCCCGGGCCGGCCCCGCTGGGTGCTCGGCTCGGTCGGCCCGGGCACCAAGCTGCCCACGCTCGGCCACCTCTCCTTCGCCGGGCTGCGCGACGCCTACCAGCAGAATGTGGCCGGCCTGCTCCGCGGCGGAGTGGACGCGATCATCATCGAGACCTGCCAGGACCTGCTGCAGGCCAAGGCGGCGGTGGTCGGCGCGCGCCGGGCCATGGCCGCGGCCGGGGCCGCGCTGCCGCTGATCGCCCAGGTGACGATCGAGACCACCGGCGCCATGCTGCTCGGCAGCGAGATCGGCGCCGCACTGACCGCGCTGGAGCCGCTGGGCATCACCATGATTGGGCTGAACTGCGCGACCGGGCCCGGCGAGATGGGCGAGCACCTGCGCTACCTGGCCAGCCACGCTCGTCCCTTCCTGTGCTGCATGCCCAACGCCGGCCTCCCCGAGCTCACCCCGGAGGGCGCGCGGTACCCGCTGAGCCCGGCGCAGCTGGCCGACGCGCACGACATGTTCACCGCCGAGTTCGGCCTGGCCCTGGTCGGCGGCTGCTGCGGGACTACGCCCGAGCATCTGTCCGCCGTGGTGGACCGGGTGCGGGGCCGGCCGGTGCGCCGCCGCCGGCCCCGCCCCGAGCCCGGGGTGGCCTCGCTCTACCAGCACGTCCCGTTCCGGCAGGACACCTCGTTCCTGGCCATCGGCGAGCGCACCAACGCGAACGGGTCGAAGGCGTTCCGCGAGGCGCTCACCGCGGGCCGCTACGACGACTGCGTGGAGATCGCCCGGGCGCAGACCAGGGACGGCGCGCACCTGCTCGACGTGTGCGTGGACTACGTCGGCCGGGACGGCCCGGCCGACATGGCCGCGGTGGCGGGCCGGCTGGCCACCGCGGCCACGCTGCCGCTGGTCATCGACTCCACCGAGCCGGAGGTGATCCGCACCGGGCTGGAACTGCTGGCCGGCCGGGCCGTGGTCAACTCGGTCAACTACGAGGACGGCGACGGGCCCGGCTCGCGGATCGAGCGGGTCATGCCGATGGCGGCGGAGCACGGCGCCGCGGTCATCGCGCTGACCATCGACGAGCAGGGCCAGGCCCGCACGGCCGACTGGAAGGTGGCGGTGGCCACCCGGCTGATCGAGGACCTGACCGGCCGGTGGGGGATGCGGGTCAGCGACATCATCGTGGACTGCCTGACGTTCCCGATCGCCACCGGCCAGGAGGAGACCCGGCGGGACGCGATCGAGACCATCGAGGCCATCCGCCGGGTCAAGCAGCGCTACCCCGATGTGCAGACCACATTGGGCGTGTCGAACGTGTCGTTCGGGCTGAACCCGGCGGCCCGGGCCGTGCTCAACTCGGTGTTCCTGGACGAGTGCGTCCGGGCCGGGCTGGACTCGGCCATCGTGCACGCGTCCCGGATCATGCCGATCGCCCGCATCCCGGGGGACCAGCTGCAGGCCGCGCTGGATCTGGTCTACGACCGGCGGCGGCCCGGCTACGACCCGCTGGCCCGGCTGCTCGAGCTGTTCGAGGGGGTGGACGCGGCCGCGGTCAAGGCCAGCCGGGCGGCCGAGCTGGCCGGGCTGCCGCTGTGGGAACGGCTCAAGCGGCGGATCATCGACGGGGAGCGGGCCGGCCTGGACACCGACCTGGACCAGGCGCTGACCGAGCGGCCCGCCCTGGAGATCGTCAACGACGTGCTGCTGGACGGCATGAAGACGGTCGGTGAGCTGTTCGGCGCCGGGCAGATGCAGCTGCCGTTCGTGCTGCAGTCGGCTGAGGTGATGAAGCTGGCCGTCGGTCACCTGGAACCGCACATGGAGCGGTCGGCCGACTCCGGCAAGGGCCGCATCGTGCTGGCCACGGTCAAGGGCGACGTGCACGACATCGGCAAGAACCTGGTCGACATCATCCTGTCCAACAACGGTTACGACGTGGTCAACATCGGCATCAAGCAGCCGCTGTCGGCCATCGTGGACGCGGCCACCGAGCACGGCGCCGACGTGATCGGCATGTCCGGGCTGCTGGTCAAGTCCACCGTGGTGATGCGGGACAACCTGGCCGAGCTGAGCACCCGGGGGCTGGCCGGCCGGTGGCCGGTGCTGCTCGGCGGGGCCGCGCTGACCCGGGCCTACGTGGAGCAGGACCTGGCCGGCCTGTTCGACGGCGAGGTGCGCTACGCCCGGGACGCGTTCGAAGGGCTCCGGCTGATGGACGCGTTCATGGCGGTGGCCCGCGGCGACCCGGCCGCGCTGCCCCCGGTCCGCGAGCGCCGGGTGCGCAGCCAGGCCCGGCTGCTGGTCACCGAGCCGGCCGGCCTGCCGGCCCGGTCCGACGTGGCCGACGCGCCGGTGCCGGTCCCGCCGTTCTTCGGCGGCCGGGTGGTCAAGGGCATCCCGCTGGGCGACTACGCGGCGTTCCTGGACGAGCGGGCCACGTTCCTCGGCCAGTGGGGGCTCAAGCCGTCCCGCGGCGGCGGCCCGTCCTACGACGAGCTGGTCGAGACCCAGGGCCGGCCGCGGCTGCGCATGTGGCTGGACCGGATGCAGACCGAAGGGCTGCTCACGGCCGGCGTGGTGTACGGCTACTACCCGGCGGTCAGCGAGGGCAACGACCTGATCGTGCTGGACGAAGCCGGCCAGCAGCGGGCCCGGTTCAGCTTCCCCCGGCAGCGCCGTGACCGGCGCCTGTGCCTGGCCGATTTCTTCCGCGCGCGCGGAAGAGGCCAGCCCGATGTGGTCGCCTTCCAGCTGGTCACCGTCGGCAGCGCGGTCAGCGAGGCGACCGCGGCGCTGTTCGCCAAGGACGCCTACCGGGAGTACCTGGAACTGCACGGCCTGTCCGTGCAGCTGACCGAGGCGCTGGCCGAGTACTGGCACACCAGGGTCCGGGCTGAGACCGGGCTGGCCGGCGACGACCCGGCCGACCTGGACGGCATCCTCAAAGTCGGCTACCGCGGCTGCCGCTACTCGTTCGGCTACCCGGCCTGCCCGGACCTGGAAGACCGGGCCAAGGTAGTCCAGCTGCTCGCGCCGGAACGGATCGGGGTGACGCTGACCGAGGAGTTCCAGCTGGTCCCGGAGCAGTCCACCGACGCGCTGGTCGCATTCCACCCGGAAGCCAGGTATTTCTCCGCATGAGTGAACTACAAGCGGTCTTGTTCGACATGGACGGGTTGCTGGTGGACTCCGAGCCGCTGTGGTTCGAGGTGGAGGCGGCCATCATGGCCCGGATGGGCAGCCCGTGGGGGCCAGCCGACCAGGAACACCTGATCGGCGGGTCGCTGCCCCGGTCCACCGCCTATATGCAGCGCAAGGCGGTGACACCGGTGGCCCAGGAGCTCATCGCCCGGTGGCTGGTCCAGGGCATGGCCGAGCTGGTCCGGGAGCGGGGCGTGCAGCTGATGCCCGGCGCGGCCGGCCTGCTGGCCGAGATCGACGCGGCCGGGATCCCGTTCGCCCTGGTCACCTCCGCCGAGCGGGAGATCATGGAGGCCACCCTGGCGGTGATCGGCGTCGAGTTTCCGGCCACCGTGTGCGCGGCCGACGTGACCAGGAAGAAGCCCGATCCGGAGCCGTACCTGCGGGCCGCCGCGCTGCTCGGCGCGGCGCCCGAGCGGTGCGTGGCGCTGGAGGACTCGCCTACCGGGCTGGCCGCCGCGCACGCGGCCGGGTGTGCGGTCATCGCGGTGCCCAGCGTGCCACCGCCGCCCGGCCTGGCCCGGCTGATCGTGCCGTCACTGCGGGTAATCGGCCTGGCCACGCTGCATGAGGTCGTGGCTGGCCAGGGCCGGGAGCCCATGACGGCCACGTCGTAATTCGGTCACAAATCAGGTACGACCGCCGTTTAGGTCTGGCGTCACGCTAGGCAAACGGGAGATCCTCCCGATAGTAGGCCTTGTGGCCAGGAATTTTACCGTTACCCGCATCGGAGTTTGCCCTGATGGCTGCACCACTGGATGTCTCTCCAGGTGGCGAACTTGCTACCCAGGGGACATTCACCGAGGTCGGCGGGAAGGTTATCGAGGGCCGCTCACCCGGCCAGATCGCCTGGATGCGGCTGAAACGTGACAAGGTGGCGATGGCCGGCGGGATCATCGTGATCTTCCTGATCCTGGTCGCGATCTTCGGGCCGTTCCTGGTGCAGAACCCGGATATCTACCACACGAACCTGATCAACCCGACGTTCAGCCGGCCGAACGGGCCGTTCGGCGGGATCAGCCTGGCTCACCCGTTCGGCGTCGAGCCGGTGACCGGCCGGGACGTGCTCAGCCGGGTGGTCAACGGGGCCCGGGTGTCGCTGCTGATCGCGTTCCTGGCCACCGCGCTGGCGGTGGTCATCGGCGTGGTGATGGGCATCATCGCGGGCTACTTCGGCGGCTGGGTTGACGCGGTCATCGCCCGCTCGATGGACGTGTTCCTGGCCTTCCCGCTGCTGGTGTTCGCGATCGCGCTGGTCGGCGTCATCCCGTCGTCGGCGTTCGGCCTGTCCGGGAACTCGCTGCGGATCGGCCTGCTGGTGTTCGTCATCGGCTTCTTCGCCTGGCCGTACATGGGCCGGATCATCCGCGGCCAGACGCTGTCGCTGCGCGAGCGGGAGTTCGTTGACGCGGCACGCAGCATGGGCGCGCGCGGGCCATACATCCTGTTCCGCGAGCTCCTGCCCAACCTGGTCGCGCCGATCCTGGTCTACTCCACGCTGCTGATCCCGACCAACATCCTGTTCGAGGCGGCGCTGTCCTACCTCGGGGTGGGCATCATCCCGCCGCAGCCGAGCTGGGGCAACATGCTGTCCGAGGCGGTCAGCAACGGCTTCTACTCGATCGACCCGATGTTCATGATCATTCCTGGCCTGGCCATCTTCATCACGGTGATGGCCTTCAACCTGTTCGGCGACGGACTGCGGGACGCCCTGGATCCACGGGGGACCCGGTGATGGTCAGGCCACCCAGGTTTCGCATAACGAATCACGACAGGAGGCGTTTCATCCCATGAGGAGACGCAGGGCCATAGCGCTGCCCGCATTGGCTGCGGCCGCCGCGCTCGCGCTGGCCGCGTGTGGCAGCAGCGGGGGCAGCAGCAGCGGAAGCTCGTCGTCAACGGCCGCCGGTTACAACGCCGCGGTCACCAAGGTGGTCAATCCGTCCAGCAAGAAGACCAGTGGGACCATCTATTTCGGCAACAGCAGCACGCCGGACTCGATGGACCCGGGCAACACGTACTACGCCTACATGTGGAACTTCACCCGGCTGTACACCATGCCGCTGATGACCTACAAGTCCTGCCCGGGCAAGTGCGGCCTGCAGGTGGTACCGGACCTGGCCACTGGCCCGGGCGTGGTCAGTGACAACGGGCTGACCTGGACGTACCACATCCAGCCGGACGTCAAGTTCGAGGACGGCACCACAGTCACCTCGCAGGACGTCAAGTACGCCATCGAGCGCACCTTCGACCGCGGGCTGTACCCGCTCGGCCCCGCCTACTTCACGTTCCTGCTGGCGCCGCAGACGCCCGCCTACCCCGGCCCGTACAAGGACCGGTCCAAGAACCTGATGGGCCTCAAGGCCGTCCAGACGCCGAACGCGACGACGATCGTGTTCCACCTGGCCCACCCGTTCGCGGACTTCAACTACGTGGCGGCGATCCCGCAGACCGCCCCGGTGCCACCGAACAAGGACACCGGTGCCAACTACCAGCTGCACCCGATGTCCACCGGCCCGTACAAGTTCCAGAGCTACCAGCTGAACAAGCAGGTCACGCTGGTGCCGAATCCGTACTGGAAGCAGTCCACCGACCCGAACGCCAAGCAGCTGGTCAGCAAGATCGTCATGACCATGAACATGAACGCGAACGACATCGACAACCGGCTGCTGGCCGGTGACCTCAACGTCAACGCGGCGGGCACCGGCGTGCAGGCGGCGGCCCGGGCCAAGATCCTGTCCACGCCGTCGCTGAAGGCCTCGTCCGATGACCCGCTGGCCGGGTTCACCTGGTTCGCCGCGCTCAACACCACGCTGGCGCCGCTGAACAACGTGCACTGCCGGATGGCGATCGAGTACGCGGCCAGCAAGACCAACTACGTGGACGCGTACGGTGGGCCGGTGGCCGGCGGGGCCATCGCGACCTCGGTGACGCCGCCCAACGTGGTCGGCCACAAGTCGTTCGACCTCTACGACGCGACCAGCAAGCCCGGCGGTGACGTAGCGGCGGCCAAGGAGCAGCTCAAGCTGTGCGGGCACCCGAACGGGTTCACCACCGGGATCACCTACCGCAGCGACCGGCCCAAGGAGACCGCGGCCGCGCAAGGGCTGCAGGCCTCGCTGGCCACGGTCGGCATCAAGACCACGCTGCACGGCTTCCCGACCGGGACCTACGACAGCAACTTCGCCGGGGTGCCCAAGTACGAGGCCCAGCACGACATTGGCATCTCGTTCTACGGCTGGGAGGCGGACTGGCCGGACGGCTGGGGCTTCTTCTACTACATCGTGGACGGCAAGGCCATCAGCCCGGCTGGCAACACAAACCTGGCCCAGCTCAACGACCCGAAGGTGAACAGCCTGCTGAACAAGATGGCCCTCGCCACCAACGATGCCACCCGCAACGCCTACACCAGCCAGATCGACATGCAGGTGATGAAGGACGCGGCCATCCTCCCGGGCGTGTGGGCCAAGTCGCTGCTTTACCGCAGCCCGGCCTTGACCAACGTCTATGTCCAGTCCTACTACGGGATGTACAACTACGCCGTACTCGGCCTGAAGTAGCAGCAAGAAAGTGAGGAGGCTGGTGCCCGGCCCGGCCGTCAGGCAGCGCCGGGCCGGGCGCCAGCGCCACGCACCGTGATCACATTCATCGTCCGGCGGCTGATCGCCACCGTGTTCCTGCTGATCGTGGTCAGCATGATCACGTTTGCGATCTTCTTCCTGATCCCCCGGCTGGCCGGGCAGAACACCTACCAGCTGGCCACCGAATACGTGGGCCGGAACCCGACCCGGTCGGCCGTGCTCCAGCTCGAGGCCAAGCTCGGCCTGGACCACCCGATCTGGGTGCAGTACTGGAACTTCCTCAAGGGCATCGTGGTCGGCGCGCACTACAACAGCGGCACCAGCACCACCTACTGCCCGCCGCCGTGCTTCGGCTACTCGTTCCGGACGATGCAGCCGGTCTGGCCGCAGATGGTCAGCGACCTGCCGGTGACCCTCTCGCTGGCCATCGGCGCAGCGGTGCTCTGGCTGGTGGGCGGCGTGGCCGTCGGGATCATCTCGGCGCTCAAGCGGGGCACGCTGTTCGACCGGTTCTCGATGGGGATCGCGCTGGCCGGCGTGTCGCTGCCAATCTTCTTCACCGGGCTGATCTCGCTGGAGCTGTTCAGCTACAAGTGGCCCATCTTCCCCAACGTGACGTACGTGTCCCTCACCACGAACCCGTTCCTGTGGGCGCGCAACCTGGTCCTGCCGTGGATCTGCCTGGCCTTCCTGTACGCCGCGCTGTACGCCCGGCTGACCCGGGCGGGCATGCTGGAGACGATGAACGAGGACTATATCCGCACTGCCCGGGCCAAGGGCCTGCCGGAGCGGACCGTGATCTTCAAGCACGGGCTGCGCGCCGCGCTGACCCCGATCGTGACCATCTTCGGCATGGACCTGGGCCTGCTGCTCGGCGGCGCGATCATCACCGAGTACACGTTCTCGCTGCACGGGCTGGGCCTGTTCACCATCCTGGCCATCGACAACCAGGATCTGCCGGAGATCCTGGGCGTAACCATGCTCGCGGCCTTCTTCATCGTGATCGCCAACCTGGTGGTGGACGTGCTGTACGCCGTGGTCGACCCGAGAGTGAGGCACTGATGGCCGATGCCCTGCTCGAGGTGAGCGATCTGCACGTCCAGTTCCCGACGGACGATGGCCTGGTCCGCGCGGTGGACGGCATCTCGTTCACCCTGGAACGCGGCCGCACGCTGGGCATCGTGGGTGAGTCTGGCTCCGGCAAGAGCGTCACCAGCCTGAGCATCATGGGCCTGCACCAGGGCACCCGCGCGCAGATCAGCGGGCACATCAAGCTGGACGGCGAGGAACTGGTCGGCGCCCCGGCGCCCCGGGTCCGCGAGCTGCGCGGCAGCAAGATGGCGATGATCTTCCAGGACCCGCTGTCCGCGCTGCACCCCTACTACACCGTGGGCGCACAGATCGCCGAGGCCTACCTGGTGCACAACAAGGTCAGCAAGCAGGTGGCCCGCAAGCACGCCATCGACATGCTGGGCCGGGTGGGCATCCCGCAGCCGGCCACCCGGGCGGACGACTACCCGCACCAGTTCTCCGGCGGCATGCGGCAGCGTGCGATGATCGCCATGGCGCTGAGCTGCGACCCGGAGCTGCTCATCGCCGACGAGCCGACCACCGCGCTCGACGTCACCGTGCAGGCGCAGATCCTGGACCTGATCTGGGACATGCAGCGCGAGTACCAGTCGGCGGTCATCATCATCACCCACGACCTCGGCGTGGTGGCCGAGCTGTCCGACGACATCCTGGTCATGTACGCGGGCCGGATGGCCGAGTACGGCAGCGCCGAGGACATCTTCGACGACCCCGGCCACCCGTACACCTGGGGTCTGCTCGCGTCCATGCCCCGGATCGACGAAGCGCGCCTGGACCGGCTCATCCCCATCAAGGGCACTCCGCCGAGCCTGATCAACGTGCCATCGGGCTGCGCGTTCCACCCGCGGTGCCGGTACGCCGGGTTCACCGACGGGCGCAGTCAGGCCGAGGTGCCGGCGCCGCGTCAGGTGAGCGCTGGGCACCTGGTGGCCTGTCACCTGACCGGGGATCAGCGCCGGAACTTCCGGACCGAGCTGGATCTCGAGGAAACCGAAGCGTCCGCCGCCCGGCTGACCCAGGAGGAACGGTGAGCGCCCCCGTGAGCACCGCCGGGACGGCCGGTGTCACCGGCGGCGCGGGCGGCGCGCTGCTCGAGGTGACCGGGCTGATCAAGCACTTCCCGGTGACCAGGGGCATCATCATCCGGCAGAAGATCGGCGCGGTGCAGGCCGTGGACGACGTCAGCTTCTCGGTGGCCGCTGGGCAGACGCTCGGCGTGGTCGGCGAGTCCGGCTGCGGCAAGACCACCACCGGGCGGCTGCTGACCCGGCTGCTCGAGCCGACCGGCGGGCAGATCATGTTCGACGGCCGGGACATCAGCCACCTGTCCACCGGCCAGATGCGGCCGCTGCGCCGCGACATCCAGATGATCTTCCAGGACCCGTACTCGTCGCTGAACCCGCGGCACACGGTCGGCGCGATCGTCGGCGCGCCGCTGCGGCTGCAGAAGGTCAGCACCCCGAACGGGGTCAAGGCCGCGGTGCAGGAATTGCTCCAGCTGGTCGGGCTGAACCCGGAGCACTACAACCGGTACCCGCACGAGTTCTCCGGCGGCCAGCGGCAGCGCATCGGCGTCGCCCGCACCCTGGCGCTGCGGCCCAAGCTGATCGTGGCGGACGAGCCGGTGTCCGCGCTGGACGTGTCGATCCAGGCACAGATCATCAACCTGCTCGAGGACCTGCAGGCCGAGCTGGGCCTGACCTACGTGGTGATCGCGCACGACCTGTCCGTGGTGCGGCACATCGCCGACCATGTCGCGGTCATGTACCTGGGCAAGATCGTCGAGCTGGCCAGCCGGGACGAGCTGTTCGCCCGGCCCCGGCACCCGTACACGGTGGCGCTGATGTCGGCCGTGCCGGTGCCGGCCCCGGTCCGCGGCGAGGAAGGCCGGCAGCGGCGGCAGCGGATCCGGCTGTCCGGCGACGTGCCCAGCCCGCTCAACCCGCCGCCCGCCTGCCGGTTCCACACCCGGTGCTGGAAGGCGCAGGAGATCTGCCGCACCACCGAGCCGCCGCTGGCCGAGCTCGACCCCGGCCACCAGGTCGCCTGTCACTTCCCGGAGAACACCCCCGAGAATGCGACGGCCGCTGGCGGCAGCCCGGCCGCCGCGGCCGGCTCAGCCGACCCGGAGTAGATCCTCAGCCTTCGCCGCGCAAGGCACTCCCCGGCGTATGCGACGATGGAGACAGGAACGCTGCCGAGGGGAGCGGCCATGTCAACCTACAACTCCATCTCCTGGCTTCCGCTGGCCGGCGGGCTGACCATACTCGGGCTCATCCTCAGCTGGGTGGCCTGGCGGCGCCGCGGGTTCGCGGCGGGCCTGCGCGGCGTGGCCTGGTCACTGCTCCCGCTGGCCGCCTACCTGACCGGCGCGATCAAGATGCTGTGGCAGATGGGCGCGGCCATCGGTGACTTCGCCTCGTCGTTCGTGTTCTCACCACGGGTCTGGGCGGGCGTCATCGTGGCCGGCGCCGCGGGCGTGCTGTTCGCCGTGTCCGGCGGGCTGCGCCGGGCCCGCCGGGGCCGGTCCGGCGGCGCATCCGAGCAGAAGCAGCAGCCCAGTCAGCCCGGGCAGCCCAGCCAGCCGACCAAGGCGCTCAAGCCGGCCAGCAAGCCACCCAGCAAGAAGAGCGCGGCCGCCGACGACGACGGCCTGGGCGACGCCGCCGAGGTGCTGCGCCGGATGGGTATCCGCTGACCGGCGTCAGGCCAGGTCCAGCAGTGACGGCTCCTGGTCCGGCTCTCCCTCTCGGCCCGGCTCCCGGCTAGCCGGGACCAGCACCGCGCCCGGCTCCGGCAGCTCCGGGGGAGTGCCGCCGAACGCCGGGCAGATTGGCTTGTGCGCGCACCAGTCACAGAGCCGGCCCGGCCGGGGCCGCCAGTCCCGGGCTGCCCGGGCCCGCTCGATGGCCTGCCAGACCGCCTCCACCTTGCGCTCGGTGGCACGCAGGTCCGCCTCATCCGGCTCGTACCGCACGATCTCGCCGTTGCCCAGGTAGATGAGCTGGAGCAGCCGGGGCAGCGTGCCCTGCGCGCGCCAGAGCACCAGCGCGTAAAACTTCATCTGGAACAACGCCCGTGCCTCGAACTCGGCTGGCGGGGCGGTCCCGGTCTTGTAGTCCACGATGCGGATCTCGCCGCCCGGCGCGATATCCAGCCGGTCGATGTACCCGCGCAGCCGCAGCCCGGACGCCAGGTCAGCCTGCACGGACAGCTCGCGGTGGGCCGGCTCGAGCCGCCGCGGGTCCTCCAGCGTGAAGTAGCGGTCCAGCATGGCCGCCGCCCCGGCCAGCCAGGCGGCCCGGTCCTCGTCAGCGGCGAACAGGCCGGCCAGCGCGGGCTCGGCGGCCAGCAGCCGGTCCCACTCCGGGCCGAGCAGTGACCGGGCCGCTTCCGGGGTGCGGCCGGCCGCCGGCTCGTCGAACAGATGCTCCAGGACGGCGTGCACCAGCGTGCCGCGAGCCGCCGCCGGGCTGGGCGGCTCGGGCAGCCGGTCGATCACCCGGAACCGGTACAGCAGCGGGCAGGTGAGGAAGTCACCCGCCCGGGACGGGGACAGCGAGTGGGAGTACTCAGCGCCGTCGTCAGCCATGTCTGGAGGTTAGGGCAAACGTCTGACAGTTGCGCACCCGGCGCGCCGGGCGCGCAAACCGACGCCAGCCAGCGCGTAGCATCAACCTGTGGCAGGTACACCGTCGGATAGGCCGCCGCCCCCGGGGCCCAGTCCGGGCGTGCGGATCGCACGGCCGTTCGGCATCCCGGTGTACGTCTCGCCGTACTGGTTCCTGATCGCCGCGGTATTCGTGCTGCTCTACGCGAACAGCGCCGCGCTGGCCGGGTCCAGCGGGGTGCGCTACGTGGTGGCCACGGCGTTCGTGGTGCTGCTGTGGGTGTCCGTGCTGGTGCACGAGCTGAGCCACTCACTGGTCGCCCGGGGCTTCGGGCTGCCGGTCCGCCGCATCACGCTCTACCCGCTGGGCGGCTACTCCGAGATCGAGCAGGAGCCGCCCACCCCCGGCAAGGAACTCCTGGTCTCGGCGGCCGGCCCGGTGCTTTCGCTGGCCCTGGCGGGCGGCGGCTACGTGCTCATCGAAGCGGTCAACCCGCACGGCCTGTCCGGCCTGCTGATCTATCAGCTGGTCTGGGCCAACCTGCTGGTCGGCATCTTCAACCTGCTGCCCGGGCTGCCGCTGGACGGCGGCCGGATGCTCCGCGCCGGGGTGTGGAAGCTGACCGGCAAGCCGGCCACGGCCACCGTCGCCGCCGCCTGGTCGGGCCGCCTGCTCGCGATCGCGGTCCTGGTCGTGCCGCCCACCCTGCTGGCGCTGGACGGCTACCAGGTGCAGATCTTCGATGTCGTCTGGTTCGGGCTCATCGCCGCGTTCATGTGGACCGGGGCCACCCAGTCGCTGCGCGCCACCCGGGTCAGGCAGCGGCTGCCCGCGCTGCAGGCCCGGACGCTGGCCCGGCGGGCCATCCCGATCCCGGCCACGCTGCCGCTGGCCGAGGCGATCCGCCGGGCCGACGCGGCCGGGGCCCGCGCGGTGGTCATCGTCGACCACGATGACAAGCCGATCGCGATCGTGAACGAGAGCGCGGTGATGGCCACCCCGCCGCAGCGCCGGCCGTGGATCGACGCCGGCTCGCTGGCCCGGACCATCGACCCGGGCATGATCCTGCCCGCCGACCTGTCCGGGATGGCCCTGCTCGACGCCGTCCGCCGGTCCCCGGCCACCGAGTACCTGCTGGTCGAGCCGTCCGGCCAGGTCTACGGCGTCCTGGCCGCGAGCGACCTGGACCACGCGTTCGCCGGCGTGTAACGTGCGCGCCGCGGCACCGCTACCCTGGCGGGCGTGATCCGTCAGCGCACTGGCCCGTTCGCCCCGGGAGACCAGGTTCAGCTCACCGACCCCAAGGGCCGCAAGCACCTGCTGGTGCTGCAGCCGGGCCGGGTCTTCCACACGCACCGCGGCGGGGTGGCGCACGACGAGCTGATCGGCGCGCCGGAGGGCAGCGTGGTGAAGTCCTCGGGCGGCACCGAGTACGTGGCGCTACGGCCGCTGCTGGCCGATTTCACGCTGTCCATGTCGCGCGGCGCGGCGGTGGTCTACCCCAAGGACGCGGCCCAGATCGTGGCCCAGGCAGACATTTTCCCCGGCGCCCGGGTGCTGGAGGCGGGCGCGGGCTCCGGCGCGCTGTCCTGCTGGCTGCTCCGCGCCATCGGCCCGGACGGGCAGCTGGTCTCCTACGAGCGCCGGGCCGACTTCGCCGAGATCGCCCGGGACAACGTGACCCGCTTCTTCGGCGGCCCGCACCCGGCCTGGCAGCTCCGGGTGGGCGACCTGGCCGAGCTGTTTCCGCTGCCCAGCGAGGCCGGATCCGAAACTGGTGGCCAGCCGGATGGTGCGGCTGGTCCGCAACCGGATAGTTTCGACCGGATGGTACTGGACATGCTGGCGCCATGGGAGTTCGCTCCGCTGGCCGCGGCCGCGCTGATCCCCGGCGGCGTGCTGTGCTGCTACGTGGCCACGACCACCCAGCTGTCCAGGACCGTGGAATCGATCAGGGAGGTGGGCAGCTTCGACGAGCCGTCCGCCTGGGAGTCATCGGTCCGGGGCTGGCACGTTGAGGG
Source organism: uncultured Actinomycetes bacterium (assembly GCA_963814645.1). GTDB lineage: Bacteria > Actinomycetota > Actinomycetes > Streptosporangiales > Streptosporangiaceae > RYN-230. Next base: position 1,824,698 of record CAWFDX010000004.1, read on the forward strand.
GCTGGCGGTGCGGCCCGAGCACCGCATGGTGGGCCACACCGGGTTCCTCATCACGGCCCGCCGGCTGGCCTGGGGCGTGGCCGCCCCACCGCGGCGCCGACGGCCCGCCAAGGCTTCCCGAGGGGAGGCTGATCAGTGAGAATGTCAGCGGCAGGCGACACGAGGTTACGGCAGCGCCTCGGATAGGTAGGGTCTAAGTGAAGTCTGCTTCCGGAAGGGGGTGGGGGCGTGGCCAGTCGTGACGAAGGATCGCGCACCGCGCGGCACGACGACCAGGTTCAGGGCCTCACCACGCAGATCTCCTTCCTCGAGGAGGAGGTGGCGGTGCTGCGCCGCCGGCTCGCCGACGCGCCCAGGCACGTCCGGCTGCTCGAGGAGCGGCTGCGTGAGACCGAGGCCAGCCTGAGCGCCGTGACCAGCCAGAACGAGCGTCTGGCGGACACTCTCCGGGAGGCCCGCGATCAGATCGTGGCGCTCAAGGAGGAAGTGGACCGGCTGGCTCAGCCGCCGTCCGGGTTCGGTGTCTTCCTGGAGGCCTGCGAGGACGGCACGGCCGACGTGTTCACCGGCGGCCGGAAGATGCGGGTCAGCGTCAGCCCCGCGGTCGAGCTGGACACCCTGCGGCCCGGCCAGGAAGTGGTGCTGAACGAGGCGCTCAACGTGGTGGTGGCGCAGGGCTACGAGACGGTCGGCGAAGTCGTCATGCTCAAGGAGCTGCTCGAGGACGGCGACCGGGCCCTGGTCATCTCGCACGCGGACGAGGAGCGCGTGGTCCGGCTGGCCGAGCCGCTGCGCGACTCGGTGCTCCGGGCCGGCGACTCGCTGCTGCTCGAGCCGCGCTCCGGCTACGTGTACGAGCGCATCCCCAAGGCTGAGGTGGAAGAGCTCATCCTGGAGGAAGTGCCGGACATCACCTACTCCGACATCGGCGGGCTGAGCCCGCAGATCGTCCAGATCCGGGACGCGGTCGAGCTGCCCTACCTGCACGCGGACCTGTTCCGCGAGCACCAGCTAAAGCCGCCCAAGGGCGTACTGCTCTACGGCCCGCCCGGCTGCGGCAAGACGCTGATCGCCAAGGCGGTGGCCAACTCGCTGGCCAAGCAGGTGGCGGCGCGCAGCGCCCAGCCTGCCGGGGACGCGGATGGCCAGGCCAAGGAGGGCAAGAGCTACTTCCTCAACATCAAGGGCCCCGAGCTGCTGAACAAGTACGTCGGCGAGACCGAGCGGCACATCCGGCTGGTGTTCCAGCGGGCCCGGGAAAAGGCCAGCGAGGGCATGCCGGTCATCGTGTTCTTCGACGAGATGGACTCGATCTTCCGCACCCGCGGCTCGGGCGTGTCCAGCGACGTGGAGAACACGATCGTGCCGCAGTTGCTGTCCGAGATCGACGGCGTGGAGGGGCTGGAGAACGTCATCGTGATCGGCGCCTCCAACCGGGAGGACATGATCGACCCGGCCATCCTGCGGCCCGGCCGGCTGGACGTGAAGATCAAGATCGAGCGGCCGGACGCCGAGGCGGCCAAGGACATCTTCTCCAAGTACGTGCTGACCGGGCTGCCGCTGCACCCGGACGACCTGGCCGAGCACGGCTCCTCGCGCGAGGCCACGGTGGACGAGATGATCCAGCGCGTGGTGGAGCGGATGTACAGCGAGACCGAGGAGAACCGGTTCCTGGAGGTCACCTACGCCAACGGCGACAAGGAGGTCCTGTACTTCAAGGACTTCAACTCCGGGGCGATGATCGAGAACATCGTGGCCCGGGCCAAGAAGATGGCCATCAAGGAGTTCCTGGAAACCGGGCAGAAGGGCATCCGCATCGCGCACCTGATGTCGGCGTGCGTGGACGAGTTCAGCGAGAACGAGGACCTGCCGAACACCACGAACCCCGATGACTGGGCGCGGATTTCCGGCAAGAAGGGCGAGCGGATCGTGTACATCAGGACCCTGGTCTCCGGCAAGCAGGGCACAGAAGCCGGGCGCTCGATCGACACTGTCGCCAACACCGGGCAGTACCTCTAGATCGTGTCCGCTGGAGTCGCTCGTCCCGTCGCTGGCTGGCCGGCACTAGGCTCGTCGTCATGAGTGTGCGCCGGGTAATGGGGACGGAGACCGAATACGGCATCTCCGTCCCCGGCCAGCCAGGGGCAAACGCCATGGTCACGTCGTCCCAGGTGGTCAACGCCTACCAGGCGGCCACCTCGGCGCGGACCCGCCGCGCGCGGTGGGATTTCGAGGAGGAGAACCCGCTGCGCGACGCCCGTGGCTTCGACCTGGCCCGGGAGTCCGCGGACGCGACCCAGCTGACCGACGAGGACCTCGGTCTGGCCAACGTGATCCTGACCAACGGGGCGCGGCTGTACGTGGATCACGCGCACCCGGAGTACTCGGCGCCCGAGACGACCAACCCGCTTGATGCGGTGATCTGGGACAAGGCGGGCGAGCGGGTGATGGCCGAGGCGGCCGCCCGGGCCGCCACCGTGCCGGGCAGCGCGCCGATCCAGCTGTACAAGAACAACACCGACAACAAGGGCGCGTCCTACGGCTGCCACGAGAACTACCTGATGCGCCGGGCCACGCCGTTCGCCGACATCGTCCGGCACCTCACCCCGTTCTTCGTGTCCCGCCAGGTGGTCTGCGGCGCGGGCCGGGTCGGCCTGGGCGCGGACGGCCGGGACGACGGGTTCCAGATCAGCCAGCGGGCCGACTTCTTCGAGGTCGAGGTGGGCCTGGAGACTACGCTGAAGCGGCCCATCATCAACACCAGGGACGAGCCGCACGCCGACCCGGAGAAGTACCGCCGGCTGCACGTCATCATCGGCGACGCCAACATGAGCGAGATCAGCACCTATCTCAAGCTCGGCACCACGGCGCTGGTCCTGGCCATGATCGAGGACCGGTTCCTCGGCGGCGACCTGTCGGTCGAGTCCCCGGTGGCCGAGCTGCGCACGGTCTCGCATGACCCGTCCTGCCGGCACCAGATCACGCTGCGTGACGGCCGGAAGATGACCGCGGTCCAGCTCCAGATGGAGTACCTGGAGCTGGCCCGGAAGTACACCGAGGACCGGTTCGGCTCGGACGTGGACGAGATGACCGCCGACGTGCTGACCCGCTGGGAATCCGTGCTCACCCGGCTGGCCGAGGATCCGATGCAGCTGTCCCGCGAGCTGGACTGGGTGGCCAAGCTGGAGCTGCTCGAGGGCTACCGGACCAGGGACGGGCTGAGCTGGGGGCATCCCCGGCTGCAGCTGGTCGACCTGCAGTACTCCGACGTCCGCCCGGACCGCGGCCTGTACAACCGGCTGGCCGCGCGGGGCCGGATGACCCGGCTGGTGGACGAGGCCGCGGTGACCGAGGCCATCGAGAACCCACCGGAGGACACCCGGGCCTACTTCCGCGGCCGCTGCCTGCAGCAGTACCCGGAATCGGTGGCCGCGGCGTCCTGGGACTCGGTGATCTTCGATATCCCGGGCCGGGAATCGCTGCAGCGGGTGCCCACGCTGGAGCCGCTGCGCGGCACCAAAGCCCACGTCGGCGACCTGCTGGACCGGTGCCGGACCGCGGCTGAGCTGGTCGCGGCGCTGACCGGCCAGGGCTGACCGGGCAGCCGATACCCGATTTAAGGGTTGGACCGGGCATGGGCAGGCGAGGATACGGTTAAGCCGAGGACGACGCTGGATCACGGAGGTTTCTGGCATGGCGACAAAGGACACCGGTGGCCAACGGCAGGCTTCCAAGCGGACCGAGGAAACCGAGGAGACCGAGCCGCAGACGACGGGTGACGTCAAGGAGCGCCAGGAGAAGCTGGCCGACGACGTGGACGCCATCCTCGACGAGATCGACGAGGTGCTCGAGGAGAACGCCGAGGAATTCGTCCGGTCCTACGTGCAGAAGGGCGGCCAGTGACGGCTGCCGCCCGGTTCGCCACAAGCTGACACGCCTCGCCCGCGCTAGCGGCGCGGGCGGTACCGGGCGGCAGTAAGGTCAGGGCAAAGGGCGGCAGCGGGCTAACCGGAAGGACGCGGCGTGGGCGGGAGTTTCTTCGGCGAGAAGTTCACTTCGATGTGCCTGAACGCGGGCACCTCGTCCTTCGCGGACCTGGTCGCCTCCTGCGCCCCTGACCTGCTGCCCGGGGCGGCGCTGTCGGTTGTGAATCAGCCGGCCGCGGACGCGACGGCCGCCGCCCAGCTGCCGCACGGCACGACGATCATCGCGGTCCGGTTCGCCGACGGCGTAGTGATGGCCGGTGACCGGCGGGCCACCGCGGGCAACATGATCGCCCAGCACGACATCGAGAAGGTGTTCCGCAGCGACGACTACTCCTGCGTCGGTATCGCCGGGGTGGCCGGGATCGGGCTGGAGCTGGTCCGGCTGTTCCAGCTGGAGCTGGAGCACTACGAGAAACTCGAGGGGCGCACACTGTCGCTGGAGGGCAAGGCGAACCGGCTGTCCGCCTTCGTCCGCGGCAACCTGAGCGCGGCCATGCAGGGGCTGATGGTCGTCCCGCTGTTCGCCGGCTGCGACGAGGACGCCGGCCAGGGCCGGATCTTTAGCTACGACGCGACCGGGGGCCGGTACGAGGAGCGCCCGTTCCACGCGGTCGGGTCCGGCTCGGTGTTCGCCCGCGGCGCGCTCAAGAAGCTCTACATCGACGGCCTGAGCACGGACGACGCCGTGCTGCTGTGCATGCAGACGCTGTACGACGCGGCCGACGACGACTCCGCGACCGGCGGCCCGGACCTGGCCCGGCAGATCTTCCCGGTGGTCGCGGTGATCACCGCCGACGGGTTCCGGAAGCTGACCGAGGCGGAAGCCGGGGAGTTCGCCCGGACCGTGGTGCAGGAGCGGCTGAGCTCCCCAGGTGGCCCGGTCGCGCCGCTGCGCCCGCCCGCGTAACCGTCCCAGCCCAGCACACGAGTAGGGGTAACGCCCGGTGAGTATGCCGTTCTACGTGTCGCCCGAACAGGCGATGAAGGACAAGGCGGATTACGCGCGCAAGGGCATCGCGCGCGGGCGCAGCGGGGTGGTGATCCAGTACGACGCGGGCATCCTGTTCGTCGCGCCGAACCCGTCCGGGGCCCTGCACAAGATCAGCGAGATCTACGACCGGATCGCGTTCGCCGCGGTCGGCCGGTACAACGAGTTCGAGAACCTGCGCAAGGCGGGCGTCCGCTACGCGGACATGACCGGCTATCAGTACGACCGGAGCGACGTGACCGCCCGCGGGCTGGCCAACTGGTACGCCCAGGTGCTCGGCTCCATCTTCACCGAGAGCAATAAGCCGTTCGAGGTGGAGCTGGTGGTGGCCGAGGTGGGCGAGTCACCCGCGGCGGACCAGATCTACCGGATCACGTTCGACGGGTCGGTGGCCGAGGAGCACGGCTACGTGGCCATGGGCGGCCAGGCCGACCGGGTCGCGGCGGTGCTCAAGGACCACTACGCCGACGGGCTGTCCCTGGTCCAGGCGCTGGGCGCGGCCATCGCCGGGCTGAGCGGGAACGGGGAGGAACTGTCCGCCAGCGGGCTGGAAGTCGGCATCCTGGCCCGGGACCGGGTGCACCGCACGTTCCGCCGGCTGACCGGCTCCCGGCTCGAGCTGCTGCTGACCGAGGCCAAGGGGACAGAGGCCAAGGGGACCGAGGCCAAGGGGCAGGGCTAGCTGGCCGCTGAGCACGGCATCCGCTGTAATGTCGGGGATGTTACGCAACACCCTGGAGGACGAGTGACAGCGGCGGACCTGGCAGCTACCACGGGCATCGAGGTGCCCACCGGGCTGCTGATCGGCGGGGAATGGACCAAGGGCGGCGCTGGTGTGATCGGCGTCACCGACCCGGCCACCGAAGAGATCATCGCGGAAGTCGCCGACGCCACGGCGGAGGACTCGCTGGAGGCGGTGGCCGCGGCGCACGCCGCGCTGCCCGGCTGGGCGGCCACCCCGCCCCGGCAGCGGGCCGAATGCCTGCGCCGGGCCTGGGCCCTGATGACCGAGCGGTCCGAGGCGATAGCCCGGCTGATGGTGCTGGAGAACGGCAAGGCGCTGCCGGACGCCCGGGCCGAGGCGGTCTACTCGGCCGAGTTCTTCCGCTGGTACGCCGAGGAGGCGGTCCGGCTGGAGGGCTCGCTGGTCACCGCGCCCGCTGGCGGCTACCGGATCATGGTGCAGCACCAGCCGGTCGGGGTCAGCGTGCTGATCACGCCGTGGAACTTCCCTGCCGCGATGGCCACCCGGAAGATCGGCCCGGCGCTGGCGGCGGGCTGCACCGTGGTGCTCAAGCCGGCCAAGGAGACCCCGCTCACCGCGCTCGCGGTGGCCGACATCCTGCGCGAGGCGGGCGTGCCGGACGGCGTGGTCAACGTGGTGACCACGTCCTCGGCCAGCCGGTTCAGCCAGGCCGTGCTGGCCGACCCGCGGGTGCGCAAGCTGTCCTTCACCGGGTCCACCGAGGTTGGCCGGGTACTGCTGAAGGCGGCCGCCGACCAGGTGATCAACTGCTCCATGGAGCTGGGCGGCAACGCGCCGTTCCTGATCTTCGAGGACGCGGACATCAAGGCCGCGCTGGACGGCGCGTTCCTGGCCAAGATGCGCAACGGCGGCGAGGCCTGCACCGCGGCCAACCGCTTCTACGTGCACGAGGCGGTGGCCGACGAGTTCACCGCGGCGTTCGCGGCCCGGCTCGGCGCGCTCAAGGTGGGCCCCGGGCTGGAGCAGGGCACCGAACTCGGCCCGCTGGTCAACGAGGACACCCGGACCAAGGTGGCCAGGCTGGTGGACGCGGCGGCGTCGGCCGGCGGCCGGGTGCTCACCGGCGGCGCGGTCCCGGACCGGCGCGGCTACTTCTACGCGCCGACCGTGCTGGACAACGTCCCGCCCGGGCCGGCATCCTGAACGAGGAGATCTTCGGGCCGGTGGCGCCGATCGTCCGGTTCAGCTCGGACGAGGAGGCCATCCGCTGGGCCAACGACACCGAGTACGGCCTGGTGTCCTACGTCTACACCCGCGACCTGCGCCGTGCGCTGCGGGTATCCGAAGCGCTGGAGGCCGGCATGGTCGGCATCAACCGCGGCGTGGTGTCCGACCCGGCGGCGCCGTTCGGCGGGGTCAAGCAGTCCGGGATCGGCCGTGAGGGGGGCCATGACGGGATGCTGGAGTTCACCGAGTCCAAGTACATCGCCGTTGATTGGTAGGCCGACACGGCCCCCCTGCTGGCGCTCCCTAGTCTCCGCGTGACATAGGGTCTGGTGAGCGACCATGGACAGACGAATCTTCGGCCTGGAAAACGAATACGGGGTCACCTGCACCTTCCGCGGCAGCAGGCGGCTGTCGCCGGACGAGGTAGCCAGGTACCTCTTCCGCCGCGTGGTGTCCTGGGGCAGGAGCAGCAATGTCTTCCTGCGCAACGGCGCCCGGCTCTACCTCGACGTCGGCAGCCATCCTGAGTACGCCACCCCGGAGTGCGACAACATCCTTGACCTGGTCGTGCACGACAAGGCGGGCGAGCGGATCCTGGAAGGCCTGCTGGTGGACGCGGACCGCAGGCTCCGCGAGGAGGGCATCGCCGGGGACATCTACCTGTTCAAGAACAACACCGACTCGGCGGGCAACTCCTACGGCTGCCACGAGAACTACCTGGTCGGCCGGCATGGCGAGTTCGGCCGGCTGGCCGACATCCTGATCCCGTTCCTGGTCACCCGGCAGGTGATCTGCGGCGCGGGCAAGGTGCTGCAGACGCCGCGCGGCGCGGTGTACTGCGTCAGCCAGCGGGCCGAGCACATCTGGGAAGGGGTGTCCTCGGCCACCACCCGGTCCCGGCCGATCATCAACACCCGGGACGAGCCGCACGCCGACGCGGAGCGGTTCCGCCGGCTGCACGTGATCGTCGGCGACTCGAACATGAGCGAGACGACCATGCTGCTCAAGGTGGGCGCGACCGACCTGGTGCTGCGCATGGTCGAGGCGGGCACGGTGATGCGCGACCTGACCCTGGAGAACCCGATCCGGGCCATCCGGGACGTCAGCCATGACATGACCGGCCGCCGCCGGGTCCGGCTGGCCAACGGCCGGGAGGCCAGCGCGCTGGACATCCAGCGTGAGTACCTGGCTAAGGCCAAGGACTTCACCGACCGGCGCGGCGGCGACGCGATCACCAAGCGGGTGCTCGACCTGTGGGAGCGCACCCTGCTCGCGGTGGACACCGGCAACTTCAGCCTGGTGGACCGGGAGATCGACTGGATCACCAAGTACCAGCTGATCGAGCGGTACCGGGCCAAGCACGACCTGCCGCTGGCCTCGCCGCGGGTGGCCCAGCTGGATCTGGCCTACCACGACGTGCACCGCGGCCGCGGCCTGTACTACCTGCTGCAGCGGCGCGGCGCGGTGGCCCGGACGGCCCGGGACATCGACATCTTCGAGGCGAAGTCGATCCCGCCGCAGACCACCCGGGCCCGGCTGCGCGGCGAGTTCATCCGGCGGGCCCAGGAACGGCGCCGCGACTTCACCGTGGACTGGGTGCATCTCAAGCTGAACGACCAGGCGCAGCGGACCGTGCTGTGCAAGGACCCGTTCCGCAGCGTGGATGAGCGGGTGGAGAAGCTCATCGCCGGTATGTGACCGGGCCGGCCAGGAAACGTAGCAACGTAATGGTATGGCAACGTAACCTGGGCGCCGCGCTCAGGTGATGCCGGTAGGCTGGCGGCGCTCATAATCGGAGATGACAAGGTTTCCCATGCGACGCATTGCCGTGCTGCTTTCTGCCCCGCTGCTCGCCGTGGCCCCGCTGGCCGTGGCCGCCTGCGGGTCGTCCGGCTCCTCGACCCCGACCGTCACGGTAAGTGGCTCGTTCGGCAAGAGCCCGACGATCACCATCCCGAGCCAGACGGCGGGCAGCGGCCTCACCGTAAAGACCCTGATCAAGGGCAGCGGACCCGCGCTGAGCAAGTCAGACGCGTTCGTCGGCAACTATGCCGTGTACATCTGGAGCGGCAAGACGCACAAGCTCGCGCAGAGCACGTTCCAGACCAAGACCCCCCAGCTGTTCAGCGGCACGCTGCTGCCCGGGCTGGAGACCGCCCTGCAGGGCAAGACGATGGGCAGCCGGGTGCTGGCCGTCATCCCGCCCAAGGACGGCTACGGCAAGACCGGGAATTCCTCGGCCGGGGTCAGCGCCACCGACACCCTGGTCTTCGTGATCGACATGATCAAGGAGTTCGCCAACAACGCGGCCGCGACCGGCTCGCAGGTGTCCAACGGTGGCGGCTCGCTGCCCACGGTCACCGCGAAGTCCGGTGCCGCCCCGGTCATCAAGATCCCGTCACACCAGGCGCCGTCCGGCCTGATCACCAAGACGCTGATCAAGGGCTCGGGGCCGGTGGTGGCCAAGGGCCAGACCGTGGTCACCCAGTACGTCGGCTCGATCTGGCGGACTGGCAAGGTGTTCGACTCGTCCTGGTCCCGCGGTGAGCCGTTCGGCTTCACCATCGGCGCCACGCCCAGCCAGGTGATTACCGGCTGGGACAAGGGCCTGGTCGGGCAGACCGTGGGCAGCCGGGTGATGCTGATCGTGCCGCCCGCGGACGGCTACGGCAAGACCGGCAGCTCGCAGGCGGGCATCAAGGGCACCGACGTGCTGGTGTTCGTGGTGGACATCCTGGGCGCGATCAACCCGACGTCGAGCTGACCCGGTCGGTCAGCCCGTCCGCCATCAGCCCGAGCCCGATGCCGACCAGCCAGGCGTCCTTCGCCAGCGGGACGCCTGGCTGGGTCGGCCGGAGGCTGCCCTCCCTGCGCATCCCTGGCGTCTTCAGGTAGAGGCCGATCAGGCCGCCGGAGAACGCGGTCAGCGCTGCCCCGGCCACCGCGGCGGGCACCACCGGCAGCAGCAGCGTGGTGCCGATGGCGATCTCCCCGATGGCCAGCGCGCGGGTGAAGTCCTCGGGCTTCAGCTTGCCGAGGAACGGGTACGTGTTACTGGCCATGCCGTGCAGCCGGGCCGCGGTCTCCTGGTCAGCCGACAGCTTGCCCACACCGGAATTCAGGATGAACGCGCCGGTGGCGAGCCGGGGTGGCAGCGTCCGGGCGAGTGATGCGAAGCTCATGGTCAGCGCTTCCTTTGCCGGGGGGATGGGACTGCTTCATTGTCCCGTCCCAGTTCCGGGCGCGGTGAGCAGGGCGGCGGCATGCCGCCCGGCGGCCGCGGCGGCCAGGAAGTAGGCCAGGTCCTGGTCCAGGCCGCGGCCCATCGAGGACAGCGGCACCGGGCAGCCGCGCAGCGCGCCGTCCAGGCCATCGAGGCCGACCGTGACCAGCTTGTGCCGGCCGGCCAGCACCGCGGCCTGCTCGGCCACCCGCGCGCCGAACGCCCCGGGCAGGTCGGGCAGGACCACGTCGGCGGCGGCCAGCGCGACCCGGCCGTAGCTGGTCAGGCTGTGATGGGACACCCCGCGATGCCGCTCCCGCGGGTCGGCGTCGCTGATCCGCAGCGCGGCCACCGGCCGGCCGCCCAGCACGGCCGCCGCGTTGACCGCCTCACCGCAGGCCACACCGGAGAACCCCCACCGGGTTCCGGTGCCCAGGTTGCCTGGCCCCTGGGTGACCACGATCACCTCGGCGCCCAGCACATGCCGGGCGGCCAGCAATCCCGTGTGCACGGTGACCGTCTCCAGATCGCCGCCGAACGCCTGTCCGGTGCTGATCGTGCCGCGCAGCCACCCGGCCGCCCGCAGCCCGGCGGCGGTGCGGGAGAACCAGGCCGGCAGTGCGCCGCCGTCCAGCATCACGTACGCCGCCGCGACGGGGCGGCTGGCCCGCAGCCCGGCCAGCACCGCGGGCAGCGCCGAATGCAGGTCCGCGATTACCACCGGCACACCGCCGAGGTCGTCCGCGGCGCGCAGCACCTCGTGGTGCGGGGAATCCGGCTCGTCCGCGCCGAGCACGGTGGCCTGCAACGGCGTGTAGCGCGCCTTGACCAGGTGGCCGGGGCCGGACGGGTCGGCGGGCAGCCGGTCCGGCAGCGCCACCACCAGGGCATATCCGCCGGTGCCCAGGCCCATGGCCAGCGCGGTGGTGTTCAGCAGCACCCGGTCGCCCGGGCCGGGACGGCCGGTCAGTTCCGGGTAGGCGAGCGCCCGCACCGGGCCGTCGCCGGTGGCCACATCGAGCTCTACCGCACCGGGCCACTCGCGGCGTACCGCCAAAACTGTGCCACTGCGCCACCTGATCACTCCCGCAGGGTAGCGTCATTGTCGACGGGCGGGATTTGGGCGAGGAACTGCGATGTCACGAAGGAAGACCGAGCGTCTGCTCGGCTTGGTGGTGTGCCTGCTGTCCAGTGAGCGGTACCTGACGGCGGTCCAGATCCGGGCGGCCGTGCCCGGCTACCCGGAATCCTTCGAGGCGTTCAAGCGGATGTTCGAGCGGGACAAGGAAGAGCTCCGCGAGCTGGGCATCCCGCTGGAAACCGGGTCAAATTCGGCGTTCGACGAGGAACCCGGGTACCGCATCCCGCGGCAGGCGTATGTGCTGCCGGAGATCCGGCTGGAGCCGGACGAGGCCGCGGTGCTGTCGCTGGCCGCCCGGGTGTGGCGGCAGGCGGAGCTGGCCGGGGCCGCGGCCGGCGCGCTGCTCAAGCTGCGCGCCGCCGGGGTGGACGCCGAGGAGACGCCGCAGCCCGGCATCGAGCCCCGGCTGACCGCCGAGCCCGCGTTCGGCCCGCTGTGGGAGGCGGTGCGGGACCGGCGGCCGGTCACCTTCGTCCACCGGGCCGCCGGGCGCAGCGAGCCGCAGCAGCGGCGGCTTGACCCGTGGGGCGTGGTCAACCGGCACGGCCGGTGGTACGTGGCCGGGCACGACGCGGACCGGGACGCGGTGCGGGTGTTCCGGCTCAGCCGGATCGAGGGCCCGGTGCGGTTCACCGGGCCCGCCGGGTCGGTGACCGTGCCGGACGGCATCGACGTGCGGGAGACGGTCCGGGAGTGGGACACCCACCCGCCGCCCCAGCGGCCCGCACTGCTCCGGGTGCGCCAGGGCGCGGGCCACGGGCTGCGCCGCTACGCGGGCTCGGTGCGGCCGGACGGCGACGGCTGGGACCTGGTCGAGACGCGGTACTCCGACGTCGGCTGGTTCGCCGAGTACCTGGCCTCGTTCGGCCCGGCCGTGATCGTGGCCGAGCCGGCCGACCTGCGGGAGGCGGTCATCCGCCAGCTGAAAGGGGCGCTGGCGTGACTGGTACCTCTCCGGCCACCGGGTCCGCACGGCTGCAGCGGCTGCTGGCCCTAGTGCCCTACGTGATCAGCCGCAAGGCGGTCGGGCTGGCCGAGACGGCTGCCGCGTTCGGGGTCAGCGAGCGCGAACTGGTCGATGACCTCAACCTGCTGTGGTGCGTGGAGCTGCGCGCACCAGACCCGTACTGCCCGATCGACCTGTCCTACGAGGGCGGCGAGATCGTGGTCAGCCAGGCCGAGCAGATGGACCGCCCGCTCCGGCTGGCCGTGGACGAGGCGAGCGCGCTGCTGGTCGCGCTGCGCATGCTGGCCGAGGTCGGGGCGGGCGGCGAGGGCTCCGCGCTGAGCCGGACCATCGCCAAGCTGGAGGCCGCGGCAGGCGAGGCGGGGGTGCCGAGCGCCCAGGTGGCGGTCCAGGTAGACAAGGTCGCCCAGCAGGCGGTGCTGACCCAGCTGCAGGACGCCCTGGCCCGCGGCCGGCTGGTGCATTTGTCGTACTACGTCCCGGGCCGGGACGAGACCACCGAACGCGATGTGGACCCGATGCGGCTGCTGGTCGTGGAGGGCCGCACCTATCTGGAGGGCTGGTGCCGGCTGGCCGAGGCGGTCCGGCTGTTCCGGCTGGACCGGGTGCTCGGCCTGCAGGTCCGCGACGAGCCGGCCAGCGTGCCCGCCGAGGCCGAGCCGAAGGATGTGGACCAGGGCCTGTACCGGCCCGCCCCGGAAGATCTCCAGGTGGAGATCGAACTGGCCCCGCTCGGCCGGTGGGTGGCCGAGTACTACCCCTGTGAGGCGACGGAGGAGCTGGGCGACGGGCGGCTGCGGGTGAAATTGCGCACTTCGGACGGCCGCTTGGTCCGGGGGCTGGCGCTGCGGCTCGGCGAAAACGGGCGGGTCGTCGCGCCCGCCGACCTCGCCGCGCAGGTCAGGGAAGATGCAGGCGCCGCACTTGCCCAGTACGATTGATCGCGTTCACAATGACGGGACCGGGGCTACTTGCCCCAGTTGGCTAAACCGTCACCGTTAGGTGACCCCGCCGACGCGTCAGACCGGATATGAAGGTCTCACGTGTAGGCTCGTTCTGATAGTGACCCAGCGCGGGGGCACACACCCCCCGGTGAAGAGGGCGGAAATGATAGGCGACCTGTTCGACAGCCCGTGGAAGATCCTCATCGTCGCCGTCGTGCTGATCGTGCTGTTCGGCTCCAAGAAGCTGCCCGACGCGGCCCGGTCCCTCGGCAAGTCGATGCGCATCCTCAAGACGGAAGTACAGGACATGCGCGAGCACGACGACGACGAGCCGAAGCCGGCCCAGGCCCTCACGGCCCAGCCTGCGCAGCCCGCGGAGCCGACCCAGGCCCAGGTGGACGCGCTGCAGCAGCAGATCCGCGACCTCCAGCAGAAGGCCGATGCCGGGCAGGGTGCTCCGGTGGAGACGCCGCGCACCCAGGCCAGCTGACCGCGCGCGGGTAACCCGCGATGACGAAGCTGGGCGATACCGTCAAGGGGGCGCGCGTGCTCAGTGAGCGCATCCGGGACGGCAATCCAGAAGGCCGCATGCCGCTCATGGATCACATCCGTGAGCTGCGCAACCGGCTGGTCAAGATCTGCCTCGCGCTGATCATTGGCACCTGCATCGGGCTGATCCCCGTGGTCTTCCACCGGGTCTGGAACTTCATCCAGCACCCGTTCTGCTCGGCCACCATCAACGGCATGACTGGCTGCCGCCACATCGGTGACCAGCTCATCCTGCAGGGCGTCTTCGACCCGTTCATGCTGCGGGTGGAGGTCGCGTTTTTCTTCGGGCTGATCATCACCAGCCCGATCTGGCTGTACCAGCTGTGGGCGTTCGTCGCACCGGGGCTGTACCGCCGGGAGAAGAAGTGGACTTACCTGTTCGTCGGCACTGCCGTCCCGCTGTTCGTCGGCGGCGGCGCGCTGGCCTATTTCGCGATGAGCCGGGGCCTGCGCTACCTGCTGGGCCTAGCGCCGGTGCACGTCCTGGTGCTGCCCAGCGTGTCCACCTACCTCAGCTACTTCACGGCCATGCTGCTTGGCTTCGGGCTGGCCTTCGAGCTGCCGCTGCTGCTGCTCATGCTGAACATGGTGGGCATCCTGAGCCACGCGTTCTTCAAGCGCTGGCGGCGCTTGATGATCTTCGCGGTGTTCGTGTTCGCCGGCATCGCCTCGCCTAGCCCGGACCCGCTGACCATGCTGCTGCTGGCCGGGCCGTGCCTGGTCCTGGTCGAGATCGCCGAGTTCATCATCTGGATGAACGACCGGCGGCGGGCGGCCCAGCCATCGATGTACGACGGCCTGGCCGACGACGAGGTGGCCCCGCTGGACGACGACTCGGCGGACGCTGACCAGCACCACTGATCTCCGCTGTCGGCCCGCTCACTTAGGCTGGGGGCATGTCGACGCCTGCCAGCCCGGCGCAGCGTTACGCCGCGTTCCGCCGGCAGAGCGAGGATGGCGCTGAGCTGGCTGCCTTCCAGGCGCTGTACGACTTCACCTTCGACGACTTCCAGCGCCGGGCGTGCAAGGCGCTGCACGGCGGGCACGGCGTGCTGGTGGCCGCGCCGACCGGCTCGGGTAAGACGGTGATCGGCGAGTTCGCGGTGCACCTGGCCATGGCCGAGGGGCGTAAGTGCTTCTACACCACGCCGATCAAGGCGCTGTCCAACCAGAAGTACGGCGACCTGGTCCGCCGCTACGGGCCGGACCAGGTCGGCCTGCTGACCGGGGACAACAGCATCAATGGCGAGGCGCCGGTGGTGGTGATGACCACCGAGGTGCTGCGCAACATGCTGTACGGCGGCTCGCCCACGCTGTCCGGGCTTGGCTACGTGGTTTTGGACGAGGTGCACTACCTGGCTGACCGGTTCCGCGGCGCGGTCTGGGAAGAGGTGATCATCCACCTGCCCGAGTCGGTCCGGGTGGTGGCGCTGTCCGCCACGGTGAGCAACGCCGAGGAGTTCGGCGACTGGCTGGCCCAGGTGCGCGGCGGCACCACGGTCATCGTGGACGAGCACCGGCCGGTGCCGCTGTGGCAGCACATGCTGGTCGGCGGCCGGCTCTACGACCTGTTCATGGAGTCCGGCCCGGGCCGCGGCGACCGGGAACGGCGGGCCCGGGTCAACCCGGAACTCGTCCGGCTGGCCCGGCGGGACGACTGGGCCGCGCGCAAGGCGCCGGGCCGGCCCGCCCGGGGCGCGCGGCGGCCGGCCCGGTTCCGGGCGCCGCGCCGGCCCGAGGTCATCGCCCGGCTGGACTCGGCCGGGCTGCTGCCCGCCATCACGTTCATCTTCAGCCGGGCCGGCTGTGAGGCCGCGGTCCGGCAGTGCCTGGACGCGGGCGTCCGGCTGACCACCGCGGACGAGGCGGCGGCCATCACCGAGATCGCCGAGCGGCGCACCCGGGACATCCCCGAGTCCGACCTGCCGGTGCTCGGCTACCTGGAGTGGCTGACCGGCCTGCAGCGCGGCATCGCCGCGCACCACGCCGGGATGCTGCCCACGTTCAAGGAAGTGGTCGAGGAACTGTTCGAGGCCGGGCTGGTCCGCGCCGTGTTCGCCACCGAGACGCTGGCCCTGGGCATCAACATGCCGGCCCGGACGGTGGTCATCGAGCGGCTGGACAAGTGGAACGGGGAGAACCACGCCGACCTGACACCGGGGGAGTACACCCAGCTCACCGGGCGGGCCGGGCGCCGCGGCATCGACGTGGAAGGGCACGCGGTGGTGCTCTGGCAGCCCGGCGTGGACCCGCTGGCCGTGGCCGGCCTGGCCGGCACCCGTACCTACCCGCTGAACTCCAGCTTCCGGCCGTCCTACAACATGGCCGTCAACCTGGTCGGGCAGGCCGGCCTGGACAAGGCGGCCGCGCTGCTCGAATCGTCGTTCGCCCAGTTCCAGGCGGATCGCGCGGTGGTCGGCATCGCCCGGCAGGCGCGCCGCAGCCGGGCCGCGCTGGACGAGCTGGGGGTGGCCTGCGACCGCGGCGACTACGCGGAGTACCACGCGCTGCGCCAGAAGCTGACCGGGCTGGAGGCGGAGTCGGCCCGGGCCCGGTCGGCGGACCGGTGGGCCCAGGCCCGGCGGTCCCTGGAGCAGCTGCGCCGCGGCGACATCATCCTGGTGCCGGCCGGCCGCCGGTCCGGCCTGGCCGTCGTCCTCGACCCGGGGCTGGCCGCCGGGAACTCGCGGGATGGCAACCGGCGCGCCGGGCATGACGGCAACGCCCCGCTGCCGCTGGTGCTCACCATCGGCCGTCAGGTCAAGCGGTTGTCGCTGGCCGACTTCCCGACCCCGGTCAGCCCGATCGACCGGCTACGGATACCGAACAGCTTCAGCGCCCGGTCCCCGCAGCACCGCCGCGACCTGGCCGCCAGCCTGCGCAACAAGCTGGCCGGCCGGGACATCCCACGGCGAACGCAGGAACCGCCGCCGCGGGCCCAGGAGGACATCGCCCGGCTGCGCCGGCAGCTCCGCCAGCATCCGTGTCACAGCTGCCCGGACCGGGACGCGCACGCCCGGGAGGCGGAGCAGCGGACCCGGCTGGAGCGCGAGGTGACCGGGCTGGAGGCCAGCGTGGCGGCCCGGTCACACGTGATCGCGCGGACCTTCCAGCGGGTCTGCGCCGTCCTGGAGCGGCTCGGCTACCTGGTCGGCGGCCAGGTCACCCCGGACGGCAGGCGACTCGGCGACCTGTACACCGAGCTGGACCTGCTGGCCGCCGAGTGCCTGCGCCGCGGGCTGTGGGACGGCCTGGACCCGGCCGAGCTGGCCGCCTGCGTGTCCGTGCTGACGTTCGAGTCCCGGCAGAACGACGAGGACGTCCCGGCCCGGATGCCGGGGGGCCCGGTGCGGGACGTGGTCGCGTCCATGATGTCCGTCTGGGGCGAGCTGGACGAGCTGGAAAAGGATCACCGGCTGTCGTTCATGCGCCCGCCTGAGCCCGGTTTCGCCTGGGCCGCGCACGCCTGGGCGCGCGGCAAGCCGCTAGAGCAGGTGCTGGACACGCTGACCCCGGGCGACTTCGTCCGCGCCGTCAAGCAGCTCATCGACCTGCTCGGGCAGATCGCGGTGGCGGCCGGCCCAGGCGCCCCGGTGGCGTCCACCGCGCACGCCGCCGCGGACGCGCTGCGCCGCGGCGTGGTCGCCTATTCGTCGGTGGGTTAGCGCCCAACCACCGGCGGCCGGATCCGTCTCAGCGGCATGCGCACCATCCTGTGCTGGGCCGCGCCGGACGCTGGCTTAGCGCTGGGACGGCCACCGCTGGCAGGTGCAGCGCACCGTCGCTGGCGGCTGACCGGTCCGGCAGCATCGTCGGGCCACCCAGCGTGTCCTGCGCGGCCGAGTGCGTGGTGGTCGCGTCCGGGGAACTGCGGTGGCTTAAGCTCCGGGCATGACTGACCTCACGGACTACGCCCGGCTGGTCGCTGCGGAGCACGGGCTCAGCGTGGTGTCCACGCTGCGGGCCGACCACACCATCCAGGCCTCGCTGGTCAACACCGGGGTGCTCGACCACCGCGGCCACCAGGTGGTGGGGTTCACCACCCGGGGCGATTCCCGCAAGCTGGCCAACCTGCGCGCCCGGCCCCGGGTGACGGCAAGCATCCGGGCGGGCTGGGAGTGGGCCACCGTTGAGGGTGATGCCGAGCTGATCGGACCGGACGACCCGGCGGAAGGCTTCGACGCGGAAGCGATCCGGCTGCTGCTCCGCGCCGTGTTCGTCGCGGCGGGTGGCACGCACGACGACTGGGATACCTACGACCGGGTGATGGCCGAGGAACGCCGGGCCGCGGTGCTGATCCAGCCAGTCCGGGTCTACTCCAACGGGTGAGGCGGCCGGTGTGGTGGTGGCGGCGGCGGCGGGGGCGGCCCCGCCGGGACCGGGCCAGGCCAGATCAGCAGCACCGGGCAGGCGGCGTGATCCACCACGAAGCGGGCCGCCTTGCCCAGGCTCTTCGGCCCGGCCGCGGCGCCCTCGCGGGCCAGCACGAGCAGGGCCGCCCCGCGCGCTGCACCGACCACCTGGTGCTCGGGCCGGCCACGCAGCCGCAGTTGCTGGGCCGGCCGGCCTAGCCGCTCGGCCGCGGCCGCCAGCACCTGCCCGGCCGCGTCTTCGGCCATCGCCTCCAACTGGGCACCGGGGTCAACCCGGGACCGGCCGAGCAGCGCGGTGAACGCGCCATGTGCCGCCTCCAGCGCCGCGGTATCGGTCACGTGCAGCAGCGTCACATCCTGGCCGGCCGGTGCCAGTGACTGCACCGCGTCCACGCACGCTTGCCAGCTGTCCTCGGTGATCCAGACGAGCACGGTCATGCTGCATAGTGTCCCGCGCCGGCCGCGCTTAGGCGGCGCGCTGTGGTGGGCCGTGGCTGTGCAGGGTGCGGGTGCGGTCGGGGCTGATCGCGGTGATCGTCCCGTCGGCGTGCAGGGTGAGGGTCCAGCCCCACTGGTGCACGGCGATGAGGTGGTGGAACGCGCACAACAGCACCAGGTTGTCCAGCTTGGTCGGGCCGCCGCTGGCTTTGGGGGTGAGATGGTGCACCTGGCAGGCGGCGGGTGCGGTGTCGCAGCCCGGGAAGGCGCAGTGCCGGTCGCGGATGATGACGGCGCGGCGCAGCGCGCCGGTGATCAGGCTGGTGGGGGTGCCGGTGTCCAGCGGCAGGCTGATTGAGGGGGCCTGGTCGCTGGTGAGGCGGCTGCGCAGGAACGCGGCCAGCCCGCCAGGCCCGGACAGCAGGTCGGCGGCGTGCCGGAGTAGGGTTTCGTGCAGCCGGGCCAGTGTCGCTGGGTGCAGCGCGGCACGCGGGCCCGGATGGCCAGTGTCCCCGGTGTGGCCGGGCGGGCCGGTGTCGCTGCAGTGGCAGTGGTCTGCGTCGTGACGGCTGTGATTGCTGTCGTCCTGGCTACCGGTGGGCCCGCGTTCGCAGGTGCAGCCCTCGGCGAGGCCGGCCAGGAGTTCGGCGGCCAGGGCAGCGAGCGCGGCCTGGTCCACGGTGCCGGTCACGATGGGGGTGATGGCCGCGTCGCAGGCATACGCCTGGGCGGCCCGGCCGGTCAGCCAGCCGGGCTGGCCCTCGGCGGCCGCCCGTGCGGCCTGCGCGGCCCGGGCCGCCTCCCCAGCCGGCCCGGCGCGGGTGGTGGGTGAGGCGGCCGCGGTCGCGTGGCTGGCGGGTGGGGTGACCGTGCTCGCCTGGCCGGTGGTGGGTGGGGCGGCTGGGCTGGCCTGAGCGGAGCCGGTGGGCTGGGTGGCCGGGCCGGCGTGGGCGGAGCCGGGCGGCTGGGTAGCCGGCCCGGACTGGCCGGCCCGCCAGGCGGCCTCGGCGTCGGTGGCGCCGGGCAGGTCGCGGAGTTGGTCTAACGTCAGGTGCAGCTGGACCTGGGCGGGCTGCCCGGCCCGGTCGGGCAGGCACCCCGCCCCGATCAGCCGGCGGCACGCTTCCTCCAGGGCGTCGTGGCGGCGCTGCGGCGCGGTCCGCACATCCTCCGGCCCGGCCTTCTTGCCCAGCGCCTCCAGCACCGCCTGCAAAGCAGCCGCGCACGCCGGGGTCAGATCACCCTCCAGCACTCCGGCACCGCCGAACGTCAATCCCAGCCGGAGGCGCCGCTCATCAAACCCCTCATCGCCGTGCGGGCCGTCCGGATCGGGGGTAGCGGTGCGGCGGCGCATCTCCTCCGCCAGCGCGGCCAGGTCCGGCAGCACCCCACCACCCGCCGCCGCGGCCAGCAGAATCTCATCGGCGTCATCGCGGCCGTCCACGGGGAACTGGTCAGTCCAGGTGCAGATGTGCCGCGCCCACGACGGCGAGATGGCCCCGTCGGCTAACGCGGCGGACACCGCGGGTGGGCGGCCAGGCGTTTCATCCAGCCCACCGCCCCGGCCGCCGCGCCTTTGGTGATCTGGGTCTGCCACTTCAGCCAGGCCCGCTCGGACTGCTGCCCGTCATCTTCATGGGCGCCGCTCGAGCTGAAGGCGCCCAGCATCCGGGCATGCGCCGCCGTATACGCCGACTCCGCCTTGGCCAGCTCCCGTAAGCACCCGGCCTGCACCACCCCGGGCAGATCGGCGGCCGGGACCTGGTTGAGGAAGGCCAGGCTGGCGCGCAAGCCGGCCAGCGCCTCAGCCACCGTCGCTGGCGGCTGTCCGGTACACATCTGGCCTCACCTCCGATCTAACTCGAATCTACATTCGACTCTACGAGACCCTACCGACAATTTTCCGGGGCTCGACATGTGGCAATTTTTGTGGCACACTTCATGGCATGGCAACCACCGTGGAAGAGCTGATGAAGAGCGCGATGGATGCGCGGCGAGTGGCGCAGAACGCGCTCCGGGTGGCGGTCCGCGAGGCCCGGGCCGCGGACTGGTCCTGGGACCGGATCTCGGCCGCGCTGGGCGGATCACCGAACGGCGAGACGCTGCGCCGCAACTTCGGCGGCGACGAATAGACGGGGTACGCCGGGCCCGGCCGGACGACTGGGCCACGGTGCGCGACCTGCGGCTGGCCGCGCTGGCCGACGCCCCGGAGGCTTTCGCCGCGACGCTGGCCACCGAGGCCGGCCAGCTGGAAGCGGAGTGGCGGGCGCGGATCGGCGCCCTGCCCTGGTTCCTCGGCTTCCAGGATGGCCAGCCCGCCGGGCTCATCGCCGCCCTGCCGCCGCGGCCCGGGCCGGACCAGGACCAGGCATGGCACCTGGTGTCGATGTGGGTCAGCCCGGCCGCCCGGGGCAGCGGGCTGGCCGACCGGCTGGTCGGCGCCGTGACCGGGCACGCCAGCCAGGCTGGCGCGGCGCAGGTGACGCTGTGGGTGGCGATCGGCAATGAGCGGGCCCGGGCGTTCTACCGGCGGATGGGGTTCACGCCGACCGGGCGGCGGCAGGTATACCCGCGGCCCGGCGCGGCCGGCCTGGACGAGGAGGAGTTCGCCTGCCCGCTGTCAGATCCGCAGCGCGGCCCATAGTGCCAGCGTGGCCAGGACCAGTCCGGCGGGCACAGTGAGCAGGCCGAGCCGGGTGAACTCGGCCAGCCCGACGTCGTGATCCCGGTCAGCCAGCAGGCGCCGCCAGAGCAGCGTGGCCAGCGAGCCCGCATAGCTGAGGTTGGGGCCGATGTTGACCCCGATCAGCGCGGCCAGCACCGGCCCGGGCCCGGCGGTGCCCAGCACGGACAGCAGCACCAGGATGGCGGGCAGGTTGTTCACCAGGTTGGCCAGCACGGCGGCCAGGCCGGCGATAGCCAGCAGGGTGGGCAGCGTGGAACCGGCCGGGATCAGGTGGCCGATGGCGGCGCCCAGCCCGTTGCGCACCACGGCCGCCACCACGAGGCCCAGGCCCAGCACGAACAGCAGGAACGGGATGCCGATGGCCTGGGCCAGGTCGGCCGGCGTCTCGGTGCGCCGGGCCAGGCCGCGGACGGCCAGCAGGCACGCACCGCCGGCTGCGGCCCAGGCCGGGTTCAGGCCGGCCAGCGAGGTGGCCACGAAGCCGGCCAGCGTGGCGGCCACGGTGAGCAGCGCGAACCGGGGCAGCCGGGGCGCCGGGCGGTGCACCGGCTGCCCGGGCACGGCCAGGTCGGCGGCGAAGAACCAGCGGAACGCCACGTACTCCACCGCAATCGCGGCCAGCCAGGGCAGCGCCATCAGCGCGCCGAACCGGAGCAGGGTCAGCCCGGCCACGGTGAACGCCAGCAGGTTGGTCAGGTTGGACACCGGGAGCAGCAGCGACGCCGAGTTGGCCAGGTGGGTGCAGGCGTAGACCGGCGGCTTGAGGCGCACCCGGAGCCGGACCGCCGTGTCGTGCACGACCGGGGTGAGCAGCACCACCGTGGTGTCCAGGCTGAGCACCGCGGTGGTCACCGAGGCGAGGCCGAACACGCCGCGGAGCAGCCGCACCGGGGCACCCCGGCTGGCCCGGGCCAGCCGGGCCGCGGCCGCGCTGAACAGGCCCTCCTGCTGGCAGAGGTAGCCCAGCACCAGGACCGCGCCGAGGAAACCGAGCACCGGCAGCAGCCGCCGGGCCGCATCGCCCGCCTGGTGCAGCGGCAGCGCCCCGGTGACCACCACGATCAGGGCCGCGGGCACGGCCACCGCGGCATCGGGCACCCGGCTGGGCCGGATGATCGCGGTCAGCAGCACCGCGGCCAGCAGCACGCAGGACACTGCCTCGGCAGCGGGGCCATGGAGCACCCCTGGGACGATACCCACCCGGAGTGCGCAGGGAGGCGGTGGAGCCTGGCAAGATGACCCAGGTGGGCTCGCTTATGCTGCTCGACACCGCGTCGCTGTACTACCGCGCGTTCTACGGCGTGCCAGACACGCTGACCGCCCCGGACGGGACGCCGGTGAACGCGGTCCGCGGCCTGCTGGACATGATCGCCCGGCTGGTCCGGGCGCGGCCGCCCGGTGCGCTGGTGGCCTGCCTGGACGCGGACTGGCGGCCCGCCTTCCGGGTGGCCGCCATCCCGTCGTACAAGACGCACCGGGCCCGCCCGGACGGCACCGAGGAGGAGCCGCCCACGCTCACCCCGCAGATCCCGGTGATCGAAGAGGTGCTCCGGGCGATGGGCATCGCCACCGCGGCCGCGGCCGGGTTCGAGGCGGACGACGTCATCGGCACACTCACCGCGCGGTCGGCCGGGCCGGTCGACGTGGTCACCGGCGACCGTGACCTGTTCCAGTTGGTGGACGACCGGCGGCCGGTCCAGATCGTGTACACCGCCCGCGGCCTGACCAAGCTGGACGTGGTGGACGAGGCCGCGGTGACCCAGCGGTACGGCATCCCGGGGCGGGCCTACGCCGACTTCGCCGTGCTGCGCGGCGACCCCAGCGACGGCCTGCCCGGCGTGCCCGGGGTGGGGGAGAAGACGGCCGCGGCGCTGATCCAGGCGTTCGGCACCATCGACGCGATCACCGATGCGCTGGACCGCGGGCACGGTGGCTTCCCCAAGGGCAGCCGGGCCAAGGTCGCGGCGGCGCGGGATTACCTGGCCGTCGCCATGCCGGTGGTCCGGGTCGCGCCGGACGCACCAGTGCCCGAGGTGTCCGGTGCGCTGCCCGCCGCGCCCGCCGACCCGGCCCGGCTGGACGCGCTCGACGAGCGCTGGGATCTGGGCTCCTCGCTGCGCCGGGCGGTCAGTTCGCTGGGCGACGCCGCGCGTGTCACAAAACCCTGAGTGCCACCAGGCAGGTGTCGTCTTCCGAGTCGGTCGAGCTGAGTGCGTCGAGCACGGCCGCGATGAGCTGCTCCGGGTCGGAGATGCCCGCCGCGGCCCGGGCCAGCATGCTGAGCCCTTCGTCCAACGGCCGGTTCCGCCGCTCCACCAGCCCGTCGCTGTACAGCAGCACGATGTCGGCCGGTTCCAGCCGTACGGTCATCGCGTCGTAGCCGCCGCGACCCGCGCCGAGCAGGATGCCGGCCGGCTGGCCGAGCGGGCGGGCGGAGCTGCCGCGGACCAGCAGCGGCGGCGGATGGCCGGCCTGGGCCCAGGTCAGGTCCCGGCTCTCCGGGTCGAAGTAGCCGGCCATGACCGAAGCGGTGTGCTCCGGCGCCACGTGATGGACCAGGTCGTTCAGCCAGCCGACGAGGCGCTCGGGTGACGCGCCGGTGATGGCCAGCCCGGCCAGCGCGCCGCGCAGCCGGGCCATCCCGGCCGCGGCGTCCAGCCCGTGCCCGGCCACGTCGCCGATGGCGAGCAGCACGCTGCCGCCCGGCATCTCCGCGGTGATGTACCAGTCACCGCCGACCCGGCTGTCCGCCGACGCGGGCAGGTAGCGCACCACCGCGCGCAGGCCGGGCAGGTCGAACGGGGCCTCGTGCAGCGGCAGGATGGCGCGCTGCAGCTCCAGGGTGACGTGCCGTTCCTGCAGTAATGCGGCGGCCAGCGCGGTCGGGTCGCCGGGGGCCCGCTCGGTGTGCCGCGGGCGGAGCGTGAACGGCCCGGACGCGGCCGCGAACGCGGACCGGGCGGCGGCGCGGTCGGCAGCGGCCTGATCCATTCCGGCGGCGCCGCCGGGCTCCAATGGTGCTGGGGAACTAACGATCTCTGGAGTCATCGCCGTTCGCATGAGTGAGCTGAGGTACACCAAGAGTGAAGCATGACGGGCACTCCTGTCTAGATGGGGACAGGGTGCACCCTAAACAGGGAGGACGTAGCCCCCTAAAGGGGGAGACAGCCGCCCCGCTCCCTCAGCTGAACTCTACCCGGCGGCATGATCGCGAGCCGGTGGTGGGCTAGCTGTCGGCGGCGCCGTTGGCGGCCGGGTGGCCGATGGACAGCGCGCTCTCCGGGTCGAAGAACTGCAGGTTGGACGTTTGCACCGCGAGCTCGATCGGCTGCCCGGCCTTGACGTGGCTGCGCGCCGCCACCCGGGCCGTCCACAGCGACTTGCCCGAGGCCAGCACAACCCCGGCGGCATCCTCGTCGTCTTCGGCCCCGGCGATCTCGGTGATGCTGGCGTGCCGCACCGGGGGAGCGTCGATCGAGAAGATCACGTGGATCTCGCTGCCCAGCTCCTCGGTGACGTCGGCGCGCGCCGACATCCGGGCCCAGGAGCTGTCGGCCAGCTCCGCGTCCTCGAAGTCGGACGGGCGGACGCCGAGGATCACCTCGTGGCCGAAGTAGCCGTCCAGGCCGGGCTTGCTGTCGATGAGCGACGCGGGCAGTGGCAGCTTGTGGCCGGCGAACGTCACCGCCGGGCCGCCGTCCCGGACCAGCTGAGCGTTCACCGTGTTCATCGCGGGCGAGCCGATGAACCCGCCGACGAACAGGTTGACCGGGGAGTCGAACAGGGTCTGCGGGGTGTCCACCTGCTGCAGCTGGCCGTCCCGCAGCACGCAGACCCGGTGCCCCAGGGTCATCGCCTCGACCTGGTCGTGGGTCACGTACACGGTGGTCACGCCGAGCCGCTCGTGCAGCTGGGTGAGCGAGGCCCGCATCGACACCCGGAGCTTGGCGTCCAGGTTGGACAGCGGCTCGTCCATCAGGAACGCCTGTGGCTCCCGGACGATGGCCCGGCCCATGGCCACCCGCTGCCGCTGGCCGCCGGACAGCGCGGCCGGCTTGCGCTTGAGGTACTGCTCCAGGCCGAGCATCTTGGCCACGTCGGTGACCCGGCGCTTGATCTCGTCCTTGGGCGTCTTGCGCTGCTGCAGCCCGAACGCCAGGTTCTGCTCGACGGTCATGTGCGGGTACAGCGCGTAGTTCTGGAATACCATCGCGATGTCCCGGTCCTTGGGCGGCAGGTCATTGACCACCCGGCCGCCGATGGTGATGGTGCCTGAGGTGATCTCCTCCAGGCCGGCGATGGACCGCAGCGCCGTCGTCTTGCCGCAGCCGGACGGGCCGACCAGCACCATGAACTCGCCGTCCTTGATTTCCAGGTTCAGGCTGTCTACTCCCTTGACGCCACCTGGGTACACCTTGTCCACCTGGTCAAGGACGATTTCCGCCATCGGCGCGCTCCACCGGTCCCGGGGCAGCGCCGCTCCGCCGCGGCACCGCATCTGGCGGGCAGCGTAACCGGCAAACCAGGCCGGAGTTAAGGCAGGCCGGACATCCTGTTACCGGAGCGTAAAGCCCGTTATCAGGCCGTTACGGCCGGAGGGGCGGAGGTGGCCGGTTGCGGACTACCGTAACGGGGTGGAAGACATTGACCGGAGGATCATCACGCTGCTCTGCCGCGATGGCCGGATCAGCTTCACCGAGCTGTCCCGGCAGACCGGGCTATCCGTGTCCGCCACGCATCAGCGGGTGCGGCGGCTGGAGCGGCGCGGGGTGATCAAGGGATATGCCGCGCTAATCGACCCCGCGGGCGCCGGGCTGCCGCTGACCGCGTTCATCTCGATCAAGCCGTTCGACCCCGCGGCGCCGGATGACGCCCCGGAACGGCTGGCCCACCTGACCGCCATCGAGGCCTGCCACAGCGTGGCCGGCGACGAGAACTACATCCTCAAGGTCCGCGTCGCCTCGCCGGCCGAACTGGAGGACCTGCTGCAGCAGATCCGGGCGGCGGCCGGGGTGTCCACCCGGACCACGATCGTGCTCAGCACGCCATACGAGAACCGGCCGCCGGAGCTGGACAGCCGGCAAACCCTGGACATGGCCGCGGACCAGGGCGGGGACGCCGACGAGGACGACCCGGAGATCGCGGATCAGGCTTAATCGGCGGGCTGCGGACGGAGCCCGGCCAGCAGCACGGACATCAGCCGCTCACCCTGGTCCGGGTGCGAGTACGGCAGGTCGGCGGCGATGGCCAGGGCATGCGACATCCGGAGTAGGTCGATGGCGTCCACGTCGCCACGGACCTGGCCGGTGCGCTGCGCCTCGGCCAGCAGCTTGGTGGCCGCCTCGCGGACCATGGTGCTGCACGACGTGGCCACCTCGGACGACTTGTTCGGCCCGGACATCAGCGAGCTGGACAGGTTTTTCTTGGTAGTGGCGAACGCCATCAGCGCCCGCAGCCAGCGCTCCAGCGCCTGCTCCGGCGGGGCTTCCTCGTGCAGTTCGCGGGCCACCGCGCACAGCTCCTCCACCTGGTCCCGGTAGACCGCCTCGAGCAGCGCCTGGCGGGTCGGGAAGTGCCGGTACAGGGTGCCGATGCCGACCCCGGCCCGGCGCGCGATCTCATCCAGCGACGCGTCATCCGCGCCGCGCTCGGCGTAGACCTGCAGCGCCGCGTCCAGCAGCCGCTGCCGGTTGCGCCGCGCATCGGCGCGCATGGCCGTCCCGGCCGGGGTGCCTGTCGCGCTCATCCCATCACCCAGATAAAAAGAAGTTGCTAACCGGAGGGTTCCTCCGTATATTAATCGGAGACGGACTCCGATTAGTCCCGCAAGCTTACCTCTGATGGCTCCAGACACCAAGCTCAGGAGACACGCATGCCTGCCTCGTCCACCTCGCCAGCGGTCACGCTGCGCCGCCCGGGCCCATCCCGCGTCCGCGGGCATCCCAGCCTGGCCCTGATCATCATGCTATCCGCGCAGCTCATGATCATCCTCGACATGACCGTGGTCAACATCGCACTGCCGCACATCCAGGCCGGGCTGCACTTCTCCACCGACGGCCTGTCCTGGGTGCTCAACGCGTACACGCTGACGTTCGGCGGGCTGCTGCTGCTCGGCGGACGGGCCGGGGACATCCTCGGCCGGCGCCGGATGTTCCTGGCCGGGATCATCCTGTTCACCCTGGCCTCGCTGGCCGGCGGCCTGGCCACCGAGGCCTGGTGGCTGCTGACCGCGCGCGCCCTGCAGGGCGTCGGCGGCGCGCTGGCCTCACCGGCCGTGCTCGCCCTGGTGGTGGGCAGCTTCCCGGAGGGCCGGGAGCGGACCCGGGCGCTCGGCGTCTACTCCGCGGTGCTGATGGGCGGTGCCTCACTGGGCCTGGTGCTGGGCGGGGTGATCACCGAATGGGCGTCCTGGCGCTGGGTGCTGTTCGTCAACGTCCCGGTCGGCATCCTGGTCGTCGCCGTGACGCCACTGTTCATCACCGAGTCGCCGCGCCAGCCCGGGCGGTTCGACCTGGCCGGCGCGCTTACCTCCACCGGCGGGATGACCGCGCTGGTGTACGGGTTCATCCGGGCCGCGTCGGACGGCTGGGCCGACCGGATGGCGCTGGCCGCGTTCGGCGCGGCGGCGGTGCTGCTGGCTACGTTTCTGCTGACCGAGTCGCGGACCGCGCAGCCGATCACGCCGCTGCGGCTGTTCGGCAGCCTGAGCCGGTCCGGTTCCTACCTGACCCGGCTGCTGCTGGTCGCGGGCATGTTCGGGATGTTCTTCTTCCTGACCCAGTTCGTGCAGGAGATCCTGGGCTTCAGTCCGCTCGTCGCCGGGGTCGCGTTCCTGCCGATGACGCTGACCGTGTTCGCGGTGTCCCGGCTGGCGCCGCGGCTGATGCCCCGGTTCGGCGCGACCCGGCTCATGCTGGCTGGCATGCTGCCGGTCATCGCCGGGATGGCCTGGCTGGCCCAGGTCTCCGCCGGGACCAGCTACCTGGGTGGCATCCTGGGCCCGATGCTGCTGCTCGGTACCGGGATGGGCGTGGTGTTCGTGCCGCTGACCACGGTGTCGCTGGCCGGCGTGGCCGCGGCCGATTCGGGCGCCGCGTCCAGCATGGTCAACGTCATGCAGCAGCTCGGCGGCGCGCTCGGGCTGGCCATCCTGGTCACCGTGTTCGGCACCGCTTACCGGCACGCGGCGGCGGCCGGGACAGCGGCCCATGGCGCGCTGGTCCATGGCGTATCGGCGGCGTTCACCGTGGCCGCCGTGTTCGACGGCGGTGCGCTGCTGGTGATCCTGCTGACCACGGGCACCCTGAGTTCTGTAGCACGGGCCGGGGTGGGGTTTGCTACACCGCGTTGGCGGCGGTGACCATCCGCAGGTCCAGGCCCGCGGGCAGGGGCGTGCCCGGGTGCACGATGGCCGCCGTGCCGCCGTGCGCCCGGGCCGCGGCCGGCAGCCCCTCGGCCGGCGAGGCCACCACGGTCGCGCCCTGCAGCAGGACCAGGTCGAGCAGTTCGGTGTAGTCCCTGATGTTGCCGTCGGGCGGCGCGGCCAGCACCACATCGCACTCGCTGACCGGGATGACCGTTGCCAGCCGGTGCAGGTCGGCGGCCAGCTCAGCGTGGCTGACCGGCTCCTGGCGGGCCCCGTCCGGGCCGTACGGGGCCAGGGCCAGGTCGGCCGGCCCGGCCACCGCGGGCGGCCGCGAGCCACGGGACAGCAGCGAGCAGAACGACGTGGTGCCGGGCACCTCGTCGAACGAGATGACCTGGCGCACCCAGGCGGCGTCCGCCGCGGCCAGCGCGGTCCCGGACAGCGGGTCCGCGGTGATCAGCAGCCGGGCCGCGCAGTCGGTCAGCTGGCTGGCCATCTCGGCCGGGGTGGCCGTGCTGCATAGCGGCGACGGCACCCCGCCCGCCGCCCGGATGGCATGCACGGCCAGCACGTAACTCACCGCGTCGGGCACGCAGACCCCGACGATGTCCTGGTCGCGCAGCCCGTGCCGGACCAGCCCGGCCGCGGCGCCCTGCAGCGCCGCGGCCAGGCTGCTATGGCTCAGAGTCCGGCCTGGCCATCCCGCGTTACCGCCGACGAGCGCTGGCCGCTCACCCCGGGCCACCCCTAGGCCCACCAGCTGCTGCGTCACGGTATCGGGGGCAGGCGTCCCCGTGACCATCATCCGTGCCTCTTCCCAGGCTCCTCCGGCCATCCCCCTCCTGACGGCCGGAGGAGCCTTGGCTCTGCGTCCGGCAGTTCCGGATGGGCCACGCACGGGCCCCCGTAACCGCCCGGGGCCCACCCGGAACTCTGCCGATGACTCTATGTATGCACGGGCCCAGGGCACATCCGCCGAACTATGCAGTGCCGTGTGTATTTCGGGGCCAGCGGCGCGGCGGATGGGTATGTACGCGAATTTTGTGCACCTGTGCAGACAGGCCCAGGTCAGGAGTCCGCCTGCCGGGCCACCCAGGCCGCGACCTGGGCCCGGGAGTTGAAGCCGAGCTTGGTCAGCATGTTGGCCACATGCCGGGCCACGGTGGCCTGGCTGATGACCAGTTCGTCGGCGATGGCCCGGTTGCTCAGCCCGCGGGCGATCAGCCCGGCGATCTCCAGCTCGCGCGGGGTGAGCGTGGACACCTCGCTGCTCGCGGCGGCCCGCGGCCGGGGGATCGGGGCCCAGTCGGCGGCCCCGGCGGCGGCCGCCGGGCTGGCCGAGCCATTACCGCCGGACGGCGGCTGGACCGCGTACGCGACCGCCGCGGCCGCGGTCATCGCCCGGCCTTCGGCCAGCAGCGCGGCGGCGTGCGGCTCGCCGAGCGCCTTGCGGGCCGGGCCGAGCAGCTCGGCCAGCCGGGCCCCGCTCAGCGGGGCATGGCCGGCCCGCAGTTCGACCGCGGCGCCGGCCAGCCGGGCGGCCCGCGCCGGGTCGCCGGCCCGCGCCTCCAGCGCGGCCACCGCCTCCAGGCCGCGGGCGACCGGCAGCCGCTGCCCGGTGGCCAGACTGAGCTGCAGGCTCTCGGTCAGGCTGGTCCGGGCCAGGCCCAGGTCGCCCTGGGTGAGCGCGACCGCGGCGATGCCGGCCAGGCAGCGGGCGATCTCCGGCCGCGCGTCGATCTCCTGGTACAGGCTGAGCGCCGCCTGGTAGTGGCTGATCGCGGCCAGGTAGTCACCGCGGGCCCGGGCCACCCCGCCCAGGCCGTAGCGGACCTGGGCCACCCCCCAGCCGTTGTTGTCCCGGAGCACCTCGAGGGCGGCCTCGTAGGTGGCCTGCGCCTCGCGCAGGCTGCCCAGCCGGGCCAGGCCGGCCGCCTTGATGCTCAGCGCCAGCCCTTCCTCCCAGTCGTTGCCCAGCTTGTGCGCGGTGGCCGCGGCCTCGTCGATCCGGGTCACCGCCTCGTCAACCCGGCCGGCCCGCAGTGCGGACACCGCGAGCAGCCGCAGCGCGCCCGCCTCGTGCGGGTCACCGGCCGCCCGGCACAGCTCCAGGCCCTCGCCCGCGCAGCGCGCCACGGTGTCGTAGTCCTGCTGCTCGAAGGCCAGATCGCCGCGGAACACCAGGGCCGGGCCGCGGATCGCGGCCGGCAGCTCGCCGGCCTGGCCCAGGAACCGGTCGAACCAGGCCACCCCCTCGGCGGTGTCGCCGTGCGTCAGCCACGGGTTGCGCATCGCCCCGCACATCCGCAGCCCCTCCGCGATGTCGCCGCGCTGCAGCGAGGTGACCAGGGCCAGCCGGTAGTTGTCCATGTCACCGGCGATCTGCCGGTACAGCGCCACCCGCCGCGGCCAGGACGGCGCGCCCCGGACGAACGCCTGAGACACCACCCACTCGGCGTGCCGGAGCAGGTAGTCGCGATGCCGCAGCCGGACCTCGTCATCCTCGCCGGACGCGGCCAGCCGGCTGGCCGCGTACTCCTTGATCGTGTCCAGCAGCCGGTACCGGGATTCGCCGCGCAGCTCATGGTCGAAGGTGACCAGCGACTTGTCGATCAGCGCGGCCATCAGGTCGAGCACCGCAGTGGCCGGGATCTGCTCGTCCGCGCAGACCTGCTCGGCCATCTCCAGGTTCCAGCCCGCGAACACCGACAGCCGCCGGAGCAGGATCTGCTCGGCCCCGGAGAGCAGCTCGTAACTCCAGTCCACCGCGGCCCGCAGCGTCTGCTGCCGCGGCGGCGCGGTCCGGTCCCCGGACGCCAGCAGCCGGAACCGGTCATCCAGCCGGCTGGCGATCTGCTCCACCGACAGCGCCCGCACCCGCGCCGCGGCCAGCTCGATGGCCAGCGGCATGCCATCCAGCAGCCGGCACAGCCGGGCCACCGCGGCCGCGTTGTCGCTGCCCACCTCGAACCCGGCCCGGGCGGCCGACGCGCGGTCCGCGAACAGCCGCATCGCCTCATGCCGGGCCAGGTCGGCCAGCGAGCCCGGGCCGGCCTGCGCGGGCAGCGACAGCGGCGGCACCCGCCATACCGTCTCGCCGCGCACCCGCAGCGGTTCCCGGCTGGTGGCCAGCACGCGCAGCTCCGGGCAGCCCGGCCAGCAGCTGGTGCACCAGCTCGGCGCAGCCCTCCACCAGGTGCTCGCAGGTGTCCAGGATGAGCAGCAGGCGGCGGCCGCGCAGCGCCTCGGTCAGCGTGGCCAGCTGCGGCCGGTCCGGCTCCTCACGCACCCCGAACGTGGCCGCCACCCGGCGCGGGATGAGCCCGGCGTCGGCCGTGTCGGCCAGCTCGACCAGCCACGCCCCGTCCGGGAAATCCGGCACCACCTCGCAGGCCAGCCGCACCGCCAGCCGGGTCTTGCCGATGCCGCCCGGCCCGCACAGGGTCAGCGCCCGGACATCAGTGAGCAGCGTGGCAAGCTCAGCGAGATCGCGCTCCCGGCCGATGAAGCTGTTCGGCTCCGCAGGGAGGTTGCCCGAATTCGGGGGGGCTGCGGAAGTCATGGCATGCGGACCGTCTGATTGGTGGCCGGGGTGGTTACGCGGCTGGGGTGCTCATTCACGGACGTCAACGGGAACAGCGCTGGTGTAGTGCAGTCGACCGAAATACATCAGTTTGACCATTGTCCACCACTGCGTGCCGCGTCGGGTAGTAACCGGTATTCCCACATGATAACGGAGAGTGATCTCCTTTCCGGGTGAGACGGCGAAACCGCGGGTCCACGGCTGCACCGCAGGCCAGCTGCCGAACGGCGAGATCAGCTGGGCCTCGCCGCGGATCGGGCTGGCCGCCCGGCTGGCTACCCGGACGGCCAGTTCCCCGTGCTGGCCGGCGGCGACCCGCAGCGCGGGGGTCAGCACGGTCACGTCGAGTTCCGCCGCGATGGCCTGCTGGTCGGCCTGGACCGCGGGCACCAGCTCATCCAGCGGCAGGGTAAGGGCCGGCGCCGGGGCAGCCCGAGATACACCGCCGCCGCGTCCTCGATGACCTGACCGAGCTGGTCATGTATCCGCGCGGCCAGAAAATAGTGCCCGGGTGCCGCACCCGGCTCGCCGCGCACGCTCAGTTCCCACTCGGCGAACCCCAGCGGCCGCAGGTCATAGCGCAGTGGCCCGGCCGGACCAGCCTGGCCGGCCAGCTCGGCCACGAGTCCGTCCGGCACGTCCAGCTCAACAACCCCACTAGCCCCATCGGGCCCGCCCGCCACGGTGAGCCGGAGCCTGCCTCCATGATCGTGGTCGATTGGGGGTGCCATGTGGCCCGGATCGCCCACGATCACGGCGGCCTCCGCCGCGGGGACCGAGAGGCGGGTGGGGGAGAGGTGCACGGTGACAGGGAGGTTGCCGGCCGGGGCCGGGCCCTTGCCGTGCAGCCAGTACCGGGCGAACACCGGCTGGGCCGGCTCGGGCAGTCCCGTGACCCCAGAGACTGCCGGGTCCTCTGTGGCTTGCGGGGCTGGTGGTGTTGACGGGGCCGGCTGTGTCGGCGGAGCGGGCGGCGCCACGAGCGCCAGCGTGACCGTCCCGGCCGGCCCGATCGTGGTCACCGCCGCGCCGTCGTCCACCCGGACCGCCGCGCCGTCCCAGGCAGGCCCCGCGACCCCGCCGCCGGTGTCCGCTGTCAGCCCCGAGTCCTCGGTCAGCCCCGAGTCCTCGGTCAGCCGGGTGAGTGACGCGCCGCTGATCCCGGTGAACAGGCTCACCCGGGCCGAAGCCGCAGCCTGGCCACCCAGGTCGCGCAGCCGGGCGGTCACCCCGGCGGCCCGGTCCGGCGTGCCGTCCCGGCCCGCGGCCAGCGGGTTGCCGCGCGGCTTGAGCGCGGCCAGCATGGCGGGCCCGTCCACGCTGCACAGGCTGGCCGAGCCCGGCAGCGGACCTGGGTGCGCCGACGTCACCGCGGCCAGCAGCGCGTGGTTGTACTCCTGGCCGGCCGGGCCGAAGCCGGCCGACCGCCAGTCGCCAGGCCCGGCGGCCAGCGCGTACTCGAACGTGTGGCTCCAGTGCTGCCAGGCGAAGCTGCTGCCGTCCGGCGCGGTCCGCTTGTCGCCGTCGATCCACACCCCGGACGGCCACGCGCTGCAGGACCGCATCAGCGCGATGTGCAGCGTTCCGTCCGGGGTGACCAGGCTGCTCGGCGTGCCCCGGTTGAGCAGCGCCACCGAGTGCCCGGCCAGCCCGGGTTCGGCGTCGTCCCCGAGCGGGGTCACCGGGATCTCCGAGCCGGCCAGGCCGGCGGTCACCGCGGTCACCGCGGCGGCCAGGTCCGGGCCGGCCACGATCAGCACCGGCAGGTCCCGGTCCCCGCGCACGTCGGCCCCGGGCGCGAACGCCACTGAACGGGACTGCGCGGCGGGCAGCCACAGCGGCAGGCCAGCGGCCAGGGCCCGGCTGAGCTCCGCCCCGAACGGGTCAACCGACTCCAGCAGCCGGGCCACCCACGGGTTCTGCTCCGGGCCGCCCAGCGCGATCCGCACGTCAGGCACGTTCGAGTCCAGGTCGAGCGCGCCGTACCGCGGCCCGTCCGGCCAGGAACAGGTGGCCGTGACCCCCTGCCCGGCCAGCGCCGCCACCAGGCTCGTGACCGGCCCGGCACTGGCGTTAAGAAAAGAAGGCCCGGGCAGGACGATCTCGGCCACACCGATGGCCCGGTGCTCAGCCTGGCCGGACAGCGCGGTCCAGCTGACCCGCGCGGTGGACCCGGTGCCGAACCACTCGTGCGCCGGGTTGTCCAGGGTGAACGCGTGCTCGGCGACGTCCGCGTCGACGCTGCCGAACGGGCGGCCGATGACCGCGGTCGCGCCCTGGTAGACCGGCAGCCCGCCGGGCACGTCGGCCGGGAACCGGACCCGGAGCAGCCGGTCGTGCCCGATCGAGCCGTCCACGTGGCTGCGGAACTCCACCGCCTGGGCGCCGTCCCAGAGCAGCGTCTCCTGGGTGACCCGCAGGTCGCCGAGGCTGAACTCGGCCAGCAGCCGGGCGCCCAGCGGGCAGCGCTGCGCGGTCACCTTGGCCGGGGCGGCAGCCGACCCGGTGCCCGGGCCCTTGGGCGACAGCAGCCACGGGCCCTCACCCCAGCGCGGGTGGGCGGCGTACTCCTCCTGGACGATCAGCTCGTTACCGCCGGGCCGGATCAGCTCGGCGCCGGCCAGCTTGTCCCATATCCGGGTCAGCGAGCCGCCGCGGGCCGGGTCGGCCTCGACCAGGAACCGGTCGTTCTCGATCAGCGTGCCCGGCTGCGGCGCCCAGCCGGCGGCCCGGGCTCGGCCGGCGCCGGGACGGCCCAGTAGGTCCGGTAGCCCACCCCGGGCACGTCCGCGGCGCGGAGCGTCACGGTCAGCCCGGCCAGGCTGCCGTCCGGGTGCCGCCGCGGGTGCTCGGCCAGGAACGGGACGGCCCCGGCATCGTCACGCAGCGTGATCCAGGCTGGGCCGGGCGCGGCGAACTCCAGCTCCGCGCCCACCAGGCCGGACCGCGGCCAGGACAGCGTGTTGAACACGACCAGCGCGCGGTTGCCCGGGTCACTGGCACCCGGCCCGCTGGTATCGGCCTGGCCGGCCAGCGCGGCGGCGGCGTCCCGGCGCGCCTGATCGCCGCGCTGCCAGGCCTCCCGCCAGCCGCCCAGCAGGTCCAGGTACACCTGGTCGGACTCGGTGCCGGTGATCGCGTCGTGGTGCGCGCCGAACACCAGCTGGCGCCAGGCCTTGTCCAGCGACTCGGCCGGGTAGCCCGCGCCGGCCAGCCAGGCCAGCGTGGCCAGCAGCTCGCCGTCGCGCACCGCCACCTCGGCCGCGCGCTGCGCCTGCTTGGTGTCGATGTAGGACACGTCCTTGCCCGGGTAGACCGGGTTCATGTCCCGGGTCTGCGGGACCAGCCAGCTGCCGCGATCGGCCGCGTCGGCGCGCACCGCGGCGAAGAACTCGCGCGGCACCGCGGTGACGAACCGGGGCCACACGTAGCGCTGGTTCCAGTCCCGGTGGATGGCGGTCACCCAGCGGCTCGGGATGACGTGGTCCGCGCCTACCGGCAGCAGCACGTTGCGGGTGGCCGCGACCGGGGCCAGGGTGCGGAACTCACCCAGCGCGGCCTGCTCCGCCCCGGCCAGGTCGGCCGCCTGGTGGGTGGCCCAGCCGGCCCCGTAGTGGTTGGCCATGTAACTGGTCAGCAGGCCGCGGCCGTCCGGCGAGACCCACTCGAACTCGCTGCGCATCTGCATCCGCCGGTTGTCGCCGACGGTGCGCAGCGGGCCCCACTGGTGGTACGGGCCGCGGGCCCAGGCCGACTCGGCCAGCCCGGCCGCGGCCATCAGCCCGGGGTAGCCGGGGTCGTGCCCGAACACGTCCAGCATCCACGCGGTGCGCGGGTCGCCGCCGGCCACCTCGCGCTGGTAGCCGAGCCCGTAGACGGCATTGCGGATGGTGGATTCGGCCCCGGTCAGGTTGGTGTTCGGCTCGTTGTAGTTGCCGCCGACGATCTCCACCCGGCCGTCGGCCATCAGCTGCCGCAGCTCGGCCCGGTGTTCCGGGTGGGTGTCCAGGTACGGCTTGAGGTAGTCGATCTCGGCCAGCACGAACTTGTAGTCCGGGTCCTCGCGGGCGTGCGCCAGGTGCAGCTCGACCAGCTCGAACGCGGTGCGCACGTCGGGCGGGCGGCCATGCTCGTCCGGCAGCAGCAGCCGGGACTCGGTGAACTCGCCCTGGGTGTCCCACCAGACCGGGTCGTAGTGGAAGTGGCTGACCATCCACATCGTCCAGCCGGTCTCGGCGGCCCGGATCCCGGCCGCCAGCTCGGCCCGCTCGCCGTTACCCTCCGCGACCGCGGTGACCTGCCGCGGGCTGCCCGGCTGGTAGGGCGGCGCGAGGTGCACGCCGACCTCGGCGGCCCGCTCTCCGCCCGGCTCCGGCAGTTCCATATCGAACGCTGTTGGCGTGCTGACGGCCGCCCCTTCGACCCGGACCTGGATGGGCGGGCGCCGGCTGCGCCGGGGTGTCGTTACGCACCGTGACGCGGATGATCTGGAGCGGGTGCTGCGCGCTCCCGCCGAACAGCTCGGTCGCCTCGACAGCCGTGATCCGCATGGGTTCATCGTGACATGACGCGCCGCCCTCTTGCCGGAAGACATGTTTCGAAGCTAGTATTTCGAAACATGTCTTCCGATGATCGCTCACATCTGGCCATCACTGACCCACGGATGATCCGGGCCATCGCGCACCCGGTCCGGATGGCCCTGCTCGAGGCCATGGAGCAGAGCGAGACCAGGACGCTGACCGCCACCCAGGCCAGCGAGCTGCTCGGCGAGTCGCCCGCCAACTGCGCGTTCCACCTGCGCACGCTGGCCAAGTACGGGTTCGTGGAGGAGGCGGGCGGCGGCCGTGGCCGGGAGCGGCCGTGGCGGCTGAAGTACCGCAGCCTGGAGCTCAAGCCGCCGTGGCCGGATCCGGAGAGCCCGGCTGGCCGTGGAAGCCGCCGCCACGGTGTGGATCGACCGGTGGCTGGACCGGGCCAAGGACCGGCTCCGGCGGGCGCTCCGCTTCCCGGCCGAGTGGCAGGAAGCCTCGATCGCATCGGAGCGGGTGCTGTACCTGACCGCCGCCGAGGCGGTCCAGCTGGCCAACGACACGCACGCGCTGTGGGATCCGTACCGGGACCGGAACGTCAACCCGGTGCTGCGCCCGCCAGGCAGCCTGCGGTTCGAGGTGCTGGCCTTCGGCTACCCGGTCGACGAGCCGCCTGGCTCAGACGGCGACTGACATGCGCCGGCTGCTCAAGCACCGGGACGCGCGGATTTACCTGGCTGGGCAGATCCTGTCCGTGCTGGGGGACAACGCGCTGTGGCTGGCCATGGGCATCTGGGTGAAGCAGCGCACCGGCAGCAACAGCGCGGCCGGCCTGGTGTTCTTCGCCTTCATCTGCGGCACCTGCCTGGCCCCGCTGACCGGGCTGCTGGTGGACCGGGCGCGCCGCCGCCCGCTGCTGATCACCGTCAACCTGGCCACCGGCGCGCTGGTCTGCCTGCTGCTGCTGTCCGGCGGGCCGCGGCTGTGGCTGATCTACCCGGTCATGTTCGGCTACGGCGCGGCGAACAGCTTGCTCAGCAGCGCGCAGACCGCGCTGCTGCCCCAGTTGCTGCCGGAAGAGCTGCTCGGCGCGGCCAATTCGGCCTACCAGCTGGCCTCGTCCGGGCTGCACGTGATCACCCCGCTGCTCGGCGCGGGCCTGCTGGTCTGGGCAGGCCCGGGCCCGGTGATCGGTCTCGACGTGGCCACGTTCGTGCTGGCCGCGGCGGCCGCGGCGGCGCTGCGGCTGCGCGAGCCGCGGCCGGAGTCGGCCGCCCAGCCGCCATGGACCGCGATCACCGCCGGGCTGCGGCACATCGCGGCCACCCCGGTGCTGCGCCGGGTGGTGGCCGCGGTGGTGATCGGGGCCACCGTGTTCGGCTTCTTCGAGACGGTGCAGTTCGCCGTGATCGGCACCGGCCTGCACCGGAGCCCGGCGTTCCTCGGCGTGCTCACCGCCGCGCAGGGCGGCGGCGCGATACTCGGCGGGCTGCTGGCCGCGCCGGTGCTGGCCCGGACCAGCGAGCGGCTGCTGGTCGGCACCGGCCTGCTGGCCTGCGCGCTGAGCTGCCTGGCCGAGATGACCGGGCAGCTCGCGCTGGTGCTGGCGGGCGGCGCGCTGCTCGGCGTGTGCATCGTCTGGATCAACGTGGGGGCGATTACCCTGGTCCAGCGGCAGACCCCGGCCCGGCTGCTGGGCCGGGTGGACGCGGCCGCCAACGTGCTCGTCACCGTGCCCCAGGCGATATCCATCGCGGTGGGCGCGGCCGCCATCGCCGTGCTCGACTACCGCATCCTGCTGGCGGTGATGGCCGCAGTCATGCTGGCCGCCGCCGGGTATCTGGCCCGCTTGCCTGGCTCCGCGCCGTCCACGGCAACGCAGCTGGCCGCTACGGCAAGCAATCGAGTGCAGAGATAGATACCATTCCTTGTGATGTGCGATACGAAAGCACCAAGGAATCGGGGTGGCGGGGGATGGCCGACCCACCAGTGACCTTGAAAGACGTGGCCGCGCGGGCCCGGGTTCACCCGGCCACCGCGTCCCGCGCGCTCAACCCGGAGACCCGGCTGCTGGTCCGCGAGGACACCGCCGCGCGGGTACTGGAGGCCGCGGCCGAGCTCGGCTACCGGCCCAACACGGTGGCCCGCAGCCTGCGCACCCGCCGCTCACACAGCATCGGGGTGCTCATCCCGGACCTGAACAACCCGCTGTTCCCGCCGATCGTGCGGGGCATCGAGGACCGGCTGGCCGCGGCCGGCTATGTGGCGCTGATCGGCAACACCGACGGGGACGCGGACCGGGAGCGGATGCTGTTCGAGCAGATGCGCGCCCGGCACGTGGACGGGCTGGTGCTGGCCACCGTGCACCTGGGCGACCCGCTGCTGGCCGAGTCGGCCCGGGCCGACCTGCCGGTGGTGCTGATGAACCGGCTGGCCGACGACTACAGCCTGCCCTCGGTGTCGGTGGACAACGAGCGTGGCATCCGGATGGCCGTGGCCCACCTGGCCCAGCTCGGGCACACCCGGATCGCGCACATCGCTGGCCCGCAGGAGGTGTCCACCGGGCTGGCCCGGTACCGCGGCTTCCTGGCCGCGATGGAAGCGCACGGCCTGCCGCCGGACCCGGACCTGATCCTGACCGCCCGCTCGTTCACCATCGAGGAGGGGCACCGGTGCGCGCGGCTGCTGGTGCACCGGGACCCCGGCTGCACCGCGGTGGCGGCGGGCAACGACATGCTCGCGGTCGGCTGCTATGCCGCGCTGGACGAGACCGGGCTGCGCTGCCCGCAGGACATCTCGGTGGTCGGCTTCAACGACATGCCGTTCATCGACCGGCTGCGCCCGCCGCTGACCACCATCCGCTTCCCGCACTACCAGGTGGGCACCGAGGCCGCGCAGCTGCTGCTCGAGCGGATCGCCGGGCATACCGGCCCGGTCAAGGTGCTGTTCCTCGCCCCTGAGCTGGTGGTGCGCGGCTCCACCGGACCAGTACCGAGCCCGGCCGGCGGCGAACTCGCGGTGGACGGCGCACCGGCGACCGCCCGCGAGGCCCGGTGAGGGAAAATTCCGGTATAGATCTAGATCATGTCGGTTGACAGTGGACTGACACATAAGTCAGGCTTCGTGCAAACGATTGTCAGTGCAAGGGGTGACCTGATGGCAGAGCACGGTGACGAACTGCGCCTGGGCTGGCTGGGCACCGGGCGCATGGGTTCCGAACTAGTGCAACGACTGCTCGCGGCGGGCTGCGAGGTCGCCGTCTACAACCGGACCCGGGCCAAGGCCGAGCCACTGGCCGCGCTCGGCGCCAAAGTGGTCTCCTCGCCCGCCGAACTGGGCAGCCGGGACATCGTGTTCGCCACCGTCGGCACGCCGCAGGACCTGATCGACGCGGTGCTGGGCGAAGGCGGGCTGGTCTCGGGCGACGCGTCGCCGCAGGTTCTGGTCGAACTGCTCGACGATCTCGGCCGACGTGTCCGGGCAGATCCGCGAGACGCTGGCCTTGCGCGACACCGACCTGCTGGCCGCGCCGGTGATGGGCAACCCCAAGGTGGCCAGTGTGGGCAAGCTCACCCTGGCTGTTTCCGGGCCGCCGGACGCCTTTGATCTGGCCCGGCCATACCTCGACCTGCTCGGCGCCGGAGCGACATATGTCGGCGAGGGGGAACTGGCCCGGACGGTAAAGCTTTGCCATAATCTGTTCCTCGGCGTCGTCACCCAGTCGCTGGCGGAAGTGACGATCCTGGCCCAGAAGAGCGGGGTCAGCCGGGAAGCGTTCCTTAGCTGCCTTAACAAAAGTGTGATGGGTTCGCCGTTTACTCGTTACAAGTCGCCGGCATTCGTCAACCTGGACTTTCATCCGACCTTTACCGCGACTCTGCTGCGCAAGGACTTTGACCTGGGCCTGGCGGCCGGCCGGGAACACGACGTGCCGCTCCCGGTCGCCTCGCTGGTACACGAGATGATCCAGGCGCTTATTGGCCGCGGTTACGGTGCGCAGGATTTCGCCGCCCTGATAGAACTCGAGGCCCAGTCGGCCGGGCTGCAGTTGGTGAGTGAAAACTCCGACATCTCAGACGGACTCGACCAAGCCGACGGCAGTGAAGCCAATGCAGTACCGTGAGCCACTGTCCCGGCCAGCCCCCCTGCAGCCATCCGGGCCCCCCACGGACGCGCCAGCCGGCGCACGGCTGCGCCTGGCCAATCCACAGGAGATTCCTGAACTGGAAGGAGGACCGGATGAAACCTCACCGCACCCGGTTCTTGGCTATCCCGGCTGTGGCCGCAGTCGCGGCTATGGTCCTCGCCGCCTGCAGCAGCAGCGGCGGCAGCAGCAACGCATCAGGCGGCAATAACAAGTCGCCGATCCTCATCGGGACGTCACTGTCGCTGACTGGTGACTTCTCCGCCGACGGCCAGGCTTTCCAGCGTGGCTACCTGCTCTGGCAGAACTACGTGAACGCGCACGGCGGGCTGCTCGGCCGCAAGGTCAAGATGGTGTTCCTGAACGACCAGAGCAGCCCGACCACGGTGGCCACCAACTACACCAAGCTCATTGCGTCCGACAAAGTCAGCCTGACGTTCGGGCCGTTCTCCACGCTGCTGACGGTGCCGGCCGCCAAGGTCGCGGCGCGCTACGGCTACGCGTTCCCCGAGGGCGCGGGCGGCGGCCCGGCCGTCTACCAGCTCGGCCTGCCGAACATCTTCAACCCGAGCCCGCCGGTCGCCGACCAGCTGGTGCCGTTCGCGAACTGGGTGATCTCGCTGCCCGCCAGCGAGCGCCCGAAGACGGCGGCCTACCCGCAGGAGAACGACCCGTTCGCGGACCCGATGACCGAGACCGCGCAGGCCATCCTGCAGAAGGCGGGCATCAAGACGGTCTACTCGAAGGTCTTCCCGGCGGAGAACCCCGACTACAAGGCGGGGGCCGACGCGGTGGCGGCGACCGGGGCGCAGATGGTGGTGCTCGGCACGGCCGACGTGCCGACGCTGGCCGCGTTCATGCAGGCGTTCGAGCAGCAGCACTACAACCCCAAGATCATGGCGGCCACCTCCGGGCCGGACCAGGGCGCGGCGTTCCTGCACGCGGTCGGGGCCAGCAACGCGAAGGGCATCATGGTCCCGGACGGCTGGTACGGCGGGATCAAGAACCCGCTGAGCGAGGCCATGGTCAAGGCCTACATCGCCAAGTACGGCGGCAACGCGTCGGACATCAACGCGGACGTCGCGGAGGCGTTCTCGGTTGGCGAGATCGCGGCGGACGCGGCCACCGCGACCAAGGGCCTGGACAACTCGAAGATCATCCACTACCTGCACAGCGGCGTGACGCTGCAGACCGTGCAGGGCGGGGTGAGGTTCAACAGCGTCGGCGAGAACGTGGTGGCGCAGAAGTTCATCTTCCAGTGGCAGAGCCCGACCGCGTTCGTCCAGGTGCTGCCGTCCACCGACCCCGCGTCGGTGCCGATCATCAACCCCAAGCCCAACTGGGGCAGCTGAGCCGGCGGTTATCAGCTGATGGTGCGGTGCACGGAGTGGCACATGGCAGCCTGCAGCCGTTCGGCCGAAACCGGCCGAATGGGGGCCGGCGAGGGCATACGGTGCCGGATGAATGCCATGTGCGCTCCGCGCACCGGGGCGCTCTACCTGATGGGCGCCCCGGCATGGCCACAAAGAAAGGGAGAAACCCGATGAGGCGCGACCGCGCCAGGTTCTCGCTGCTCGCTGCCGGTGGCGCGGTAACCGCGCTGACGCTGGCCGCGTGCAGCAGTGGCAATGCCAGCACCACCGCCAGCAGCACCACCGGGCACCCGATCACGGTCGGCATCTCGCTGCCGCTGACCGGGCAGTTCTCGGCCGACGGCATCGCGACCGAACACGGATACCAGCTCTGGGCCAGCGACGTCAACGCCAACGGCGGCCTGCTCGGCCGGCCGGTGCAGCTGAAGATCGTCAACGACAACAGCAACCCGACCACGGTGAGCAAGGACTACACCACGCTGATCACGCAGGATCACGTCAACCTGACGCTGGCCCCGTTCTCCACCCTGCTCAGCGTCAACGCCGCGCAGACCACGATGAAGTACAAGTACGCACTGGCCGCCGGCTCGGCCACCGGCCCGGCCGTGTTCGCGGTGAAGGACCCCTACCTGTTCAGCGTCAGCGTGCCGGACGCGACCGAGATGCAGCCGTTCGCCAACTGGGTGGCGACGCTGCCGGCCGGCCAGCGCCCCACCACCGCCGCGTACCCGATGGTGAGCGACCCGTTCGCCGACCCGCCGGTGATGGCCACCGAGAAGACGCTGTCGGCGAAGGGCATCAAGACCGTGTACGACAACGGCAGCAACCCGGTCACGCCCAACGCGACCGACTCCAACCTGACCTCGATCGCGAACAAGGTCGCGGCCAAGAACCCGCAACTGGTCGTGCTCGGCACGGTGGACGTGCCCAGCCTGCTCGCGTTTGTCAAGGCGTTCCAGGCTGATCACTACACCCCGAAGATCATGATCGCGTCCTCCGGCCCGGACCAGGGCGAGGAGTTCCTGCACCACATCGGCGCGGGCAACGCCCAGGCGATCATGGTGCCGGACGGCTGGTACGGCGGCGAGCCGAACGCGCTCAGCCACGTCATGGTGCAGGACTACATCGCCAAATTCGGCGGCACCACCGACGACATCAACGCCGACGTGGCCGAGGCCTACTCGGCAGGCGAGACGCTGGCCGCCGCGATCACCGCGACCGGCACCCTGAACAACACCACGATCGAGCGCTACCTGCACACCCACACCGTGCAGACGGTGCAGGGCCCGGCCACCTTCAACGCGGAGGGCGAGAACACCAAGGCACAGGGCTCGGCGTTCATCTTCCAGTGGCAGAACAGCCAGTTCCTCCAGGTGCTGCCCACGCACCCGGGCCCGGCTGCCCTGGCGGTCAAGCCGAACTGGGGGTAATCAAGCGGGTTCGACGCTGAGGTCGCGGCCCGGAAGCAACTAGTTAGCAGGATGAAGGGCATGAACCAGGGATGGGACGCGAACTCACCGAAGCCATCGTCAACGGCATCCTCGGCGGCGGTGTCTACGCGCTGATGGCGGTCGGGCTGACGCTGATCTTCGGCGTGCTCGACATCATCAATATCGCCCAGGGCATCCTGGTCGTGCTCGGCGCGTACCTCAGCTACGTGCTGTCCGTGCACCTGCATATCGACCTGTTTGTCGGCCTGCTGGTGACCGTCCCGGCGATGTTCCTCGTCGGGATCGCGATCCAGTGGGCCTTCATCAGGCCGCTGCGCGGCCGGGAGCGGACGTCGATGTCGCTGCTCGCGACGTACGCGGTGGCGATCATCATCGAGGGCGTGCTGTACCTGATCTTCGGCGCCAACGTGGACAACCTGAACGCCTCGTACGTCACCCAGGGCCCGAAGATCTTCGGCTTCTACCTGGACTACATCTACATCTACGGGTTCCTGCTGGCCGTCGTGCTGGTCGCGGCCATCTACTACATGCTGTACCGGACCACGTTCGGCCGGACGGTCCGGGCCACC
Source organism: uncultured Actinomycetes bacterium (assembly GCA_963814645.1). Lineage (GTDB taxonomy): Bacteria > Actinomycetota > Actinomycetes > Streptosporangiales > Streptosporangiaceae > RYN-230. The sequence goes on from CAWFDX010000004.1 coordinate 1,868,941, forward strand.
ATGCAGGACCAGATCGCGGCCCGGATCGTCGGCATCAACGTGAACCGGGTGCAGATGCTCACGTTCGGCGTCGGCGTGGCCGTCACCGCGGCCGGCGGCATGGTGTTCGGCGCCACCGGCGGCGGGTTCAACCCGAACACCGGCTATGACCTGATCTCCCGGCTGCTCGCCATCATCATCCTGGGCGGCATGGGCAGCATCGCCGGGGCCATGCTGGCCGCCATCTTCATGATCACGCTGGAGTCGGTGGTGGACGTCCTCTGGTCGCCCAGCTGGTCGGTGGTGGTGTTCTACGGCGCGCTGGTGCTCGTCCTGGCCTTCCGGCCGCAGGGCGTGCTCGGCAAGAAGGCGGCGAGGGCGCAATGAGCACGCAGTCCCCGACGAGCATTGACCCGGTGACCACCGACCCGGCGCGCACCGGCCTGCTGCCGGCCGGCCGGGCAGGCCTGCTGATCCGGCTGGGCGGCCTGGCCGTACTGCTGGTCATCGCGGTCATCTTCCCGCTGGTCGTCACCAACGCGCTGGACACCACGTTCGCCGTGGACACGATGATCTTCGTGGCTGCGGTGGTGGCGTGGAACATGTTCTCCGGCTTCTCCGGCTACATCTCGCTGGGCCACGCGGTGTTCTTCGGCACCGGTGCCTACACGGTGGGGCTGCTGACCAACCACTGGCACGTGATCGGCGGCACCATCTTCTTCCTGCTGCCGCTCGGCGGGCTAGCCGCCGCCGTGGTCGCGGTGCCGTTCGGGCTGATCGCGCTGCGGGTACGACGGCACACCTTCGTCGTGGTCACCATCGCGATCTTCTTCATCTTCCAGCTGATGGCGTACAACTTCGCCTTCACCGGCGGGAACCAGGGCGTCAGCACGCCGTTCTTCCTGTGGACCGCGGCCAGCTACAACAACCCGTTCTACTACGTCGGGCTGATCCTGGCCGTGGGCAGCATCGTGCTGGCCTGGCTGATCCGCAACTCCCGGTTCGGCCTGCAGTTGCTGGCCATCCGGGACGACGAGGACCGGGCCCGCGGGCTCGGTGTGCGGGCCATGCGGGTGAAGCTCTCCGCGTTCGTCATCTCCGGGTTCATCACCGGCATGGTCGGCGGGCTGTGGTGGTTCTTCATCGGCCAGGCGCTGCCGGAGAGCGCGTTCGATCCGACATTCGACCTGACTGTGGCGCTGATGGCGTTCCTCGGCGGCTTCGGCACGCTGGCCGGGCCGGTGCTGGGCGCGCTCATCCTGGAGCCGCTGCAGCAGTGGGACGCAATCACGTTCACCAACGGCTTCTCCGCCGAGATCGCGCTGGGCGCGATCTTCCTGCTGGTCATCCTGTTCCTGCCGCGCGGCATCATCCCGACCGGGAAGGAATTCCTGACCCGGTGGCAGGCGATACGTGAGCGCCGGCGCGAGCCCGCCCCGGGCGACGCGGCCCCGCCGGCCAGCGGCAGCGCCGTGCCCAGCTCCGCTCAGACAGGGGGCGTCCGATGACCGTGCTGTTGCGCACCGAAGGTGTGTCCAAGTCGTTCGGCGGGGTCCAGGCGCTCGACGGGGCCACCCTCGAGGTGGATGAGGGCAGCATCGCCGGCCTGATCGGCCCGAACGGATCCGGCAAGACCACCCTGTTCAACGTCATCACCGGTTATGAACGGGTGGACAGCGGCCACGTCTACCTGGGCGGCAAGGAGATCACCAACGCCGCGCCGGACAAGGTGTTCGCGGCCGGCATCGGCCGCACCTTCCAGCTCACCCGGGTGTTCTCCCGGCTCACCGTGATGGAGAACATGATCGTCGCCGCCCAGCACCACGAGCGGGGGGACAGGGCAGGCTGCGCAACCCGCTGGCCCGGGCGGGCGGCCCGGCCACCCGGCGCCGGGCCATGGAACTGCTCGAGTTCACCGGCATCGCCCACCACGCGGGCGCGCTGGCCGAGACGCTCTCCTACGGCCAGCGCAAGCTGCTGGAAATGTCCTACGTGCTGATGGCCAGCCCGTCGATCGTGCTGCTCGACGAGCCGGCTGGCGGGGTCAACCCGACGCTGATCACCATGATCGCGGACCGGATCCGGCAGCTCAACGAGCAGGGCACCACGTTCCTCATCGTGGAGCACAACATGGATTTCGTGATGGGACTGTGCGACAAGGTCACCGTCCTGGACTACGGGACCGCGGTGGTCTCCGGGCCGCCCGGCGTGGTGCGGACCGACCCCAAGGTCCTGGACGCCTATCTCGGCACTGCGGAGGACGACGATGACATCCCGGTCGGCTGACGACGCCTCGCCCGCCCTGGTCATCCAGGACGTAGTGGCCGGCTACGGCGGCGGTGACGTGCTGCACGGGGTGAGCATGCAGGTGGCCGAGCGCGGCATCACCTGCGTGGTGGGCCCCAACGGAGCCGGCAAGTCCACCCTGCTGGGCAGCATCTGCGGGCTGCTCAAGCCGCGGCTCGGCCAGGTTACGCTGCGCGGCGAGCGGCTGTCCGGCAAGTCCCCGCGCCAGGTGCTGGACATGGGCGTGGTGCTGGTGCCGCAGAACCACAGCCTGTTCCGCGAGATGACGGTGCGGGAGAACATCATGCTGGGCGGCTACATCCTGCACGAGCGCGGGCTGGCCGACAAGCGGCTGGCCGCCGTGCTGGAGATGTTCCCCCAGGTGACCGAGTGGCTGGGCAAGAAGGCGGGCAGCCTGTCCGGCGGCCAGCAGCGGCTGGTCGAGTTCGCCCGCAGCCTGATGCTCGACCCCAGCCTGGTCATCCTGGACGAGCCGTCCATGGGGCTGTCCCCGAAGGTGCTCAAGTCGGTGTTCGACGCGGTCCGGATGATGCACGACCAGGGCAAGACGATCCTGCTGGTGGAGCAGAACGCGCGGGCCGGGCTGCGGCTGTCCACGCACGGCGTGGTGCTGGAGAACGGCCGGGTCCGGCTGTCCGGCACCGGCCACGAAGTGCTGAACCACCCGGAGATCGGCGCGCTATACCTCGGTGGTGCGGTGACCGACAAGGAGACCCCGGAGGCGAAGGCCGCCGAGGCCCGGGCGGCTGACACTGACACACCGGCCGCCGAGCCGGATCAGCCGCAGTCCGCCGCGAACGGCACCGCGCCGGGAGCCGCCCGTTGATCATCGACGCGCACCGCCACGTCATCGTCCCGGAGATCACCGCGCGCACCGTGCCGGAGGCGTGGCGGCCGTCCATCCGCCCGGCGGATGGCCGGAGCGTGGTCAGCTTCCGCGGCCGGGAGATCAACTCGGTGCTGGGCGAGTTCAGCGACGTCGATGCCATCCTGGCCGAGGCGGCCGCCACCGGGGTCGATCACCTGCTGCTGTCGCCATGGATCAACCTGGTGCCGGTGGACGCCGCGCCCGGCGACGCGCAGCTGGTCTGCCAGCTGCAGAACGAGGCGCTGGCCCAGCTGGTGGCGGCCGAGCCGCGGCTCAGCGCGGTCGGCGCGGTGCCGCTGCAGGACCCGGAGCTGGCCGCGCGGGAGCTACCCGGCCTGGCCGCAGCCGGGCTGGCCGGCGTCGAGGTCCCGTCCAGCGTGGCCGGCCGGTACCTGGGCGACGACAGTTTCCTGCCGTTCTGGGCCGCGGCGGCGGGCACCGGCGCGCTGGTCTTCATCCACCCGACCACCCGCGGCTTCGGCATCGAGGCGCTGGACAGCTACTACCTGTGGAACTCGGCCGGCAACCCGCTGGAGACCGCGGTGACCGCCGCGCACATCGCGATGGCCGGGGTGCTGGAGCGGTTTCCCACCCTGCGCGTGCTGCTCGCGCACGGCGGCGGCGCGCTGCCGGTGCTCCGCGGCCGGCTGCGCCGGGCCTACGCGGTCCGGCCGGAGGCGGCCGCCCGGACCGAACACGGCCCGGACTGGTCGCTGCGCCGGTTCTACTACGACAGCGTCACCCACGACGCTGCGCTGCTGGCCGACCTGGTCGGCTACGCCGGGGCCGGGCAGGTCCTGCTCGGCTCGGACCAGCCGTTCGACATGGGCAGCGACAACTGCGTCGCCGAGGTGCGCGCGGCCGGCCTGGGCAGTGCGGAGGAGCTGATCCTGGGCGGCAACGCCGGGCGACTGCTGGCCATGGCCGATGCCTGAGCCACACGCCCGTGGTGGGCAGCATGGTGGCGCGCTGCTCGCCACGCTGCTGGCCGGGCACGGCGTGCGGCACGTGTTCGGCGTGCCCGGCGGGCAGACGCTGGCGCTGTACGACGGCCTGCTGGACCAGGCCGGGCTGACCCACGTGCTGACCCGGGACGAGCGCTCGGCCGCCTACGCGGCGGACGGGTACGCCCGGGTGACCGGCCAGGTGGGCGTGTGCGACGCGACCGTCGGGCCGGGCGCGGCCAAGCTGCCGTCCGGCCTGAGCGAGTCCCTGGGCGCCTCGGTGCCGGTCGTCGCACTGGTCAGCGACCTGCCCGCGCGGCTCGCCCCGCACCGGTACCGCGGCGCCGCGTCGCAGGCCCTGGACCAGGCCGGGCTGCTCGCCCCGGTGACCAAGTGGCAGGCCACGGTGCCCACAGCCGAGGTGCTGCCGGCCCTGGTCCGCCAGGCGTTCCGGGTGGCGGTCACCGGCCGGCCCGGCCCGGTGGCGCTGTTCCTGCCGCAGGACGTGCTGGATGGGCCCGTGGTTGACGACGCGGCGGCTGTTGATGAGGAGGTGCCCGGCGACACCAGGTTCGGCCGGTTCCCGCCGTTCCGGCCGGTGCCGGACCAGGCCGACCTGGCCGCCGCGGCTGCCGTGCTGCGCTCCGCGCAGCGCCCGTTCATCCTGGCCGGCGGCGGTGTCCAGCTGTCCGGCGCCGGACCCGAGCTGACCGCGCTGGCCGAGCGGGCCGGCGCCGCGGTGGGCAGCACGCTGTCCGGCAAGGGGGTCATCGGCGAGGACCATCCACTGAGCGTGGGCGTCACCGGGTCGATGGGCACCACTGCCGCGGCGGCCGCGCTGGCCGAGGCCGACGTGGTGCTGCTGGCCGGCTGTAAGGGGGGCAGCGGGGCCACCTACGGCTGGACGCTGCCGCACCCCGGCCAGGCCGTGCTCCAGCTCGACATCGACCCGGCCGAACTGGGCCGGGCGTTCCCGCTGCGCGCCGCGCTGCTCGGCGACGCGCGGGCCGGGCTGGCCGCGCTGCTGACCGCCATGCAGGATGCCCGCGGTCTCGATGAAGCCCGTGGTCCCGATGAAGACGGCGTGCCGGAGCCGGACCGGTCCGTCTGGCGGGCCCGGCTGGCCGAGCTGACCGCGGCCTGGCGGGCGGCCCGGGACGCCGAGCGGGCCAGCGGCCAGCAGCCGATCGCGCCGCAGCGGGTACTGGCCGGCCTGGAGGCCGCGCTCGGTCCCGACGACGTGCTGATCTGCGACGCCAGCCTGGCCAGCGGCTGGGGCGGGGTGTACCTGGAGCAGCGCCTCCCGGGCCGCCGGGTGCTCTGCCCGCGCGGCCAGGCCGGCCTGGGCTACGCGCTGCCCGCCGCCATCGGCGTGGCCACCGCCGGGCACCGCACCGTCGTGCTGACCGGCGACGGCGCGCTCGGCTACGCGGTCGGCGAACTGGCCACCGTGGCCGAACTCGGGCTCCCGGTGACTGTGGTCGTGCTCAACAACCGGTCCCTCGGCTGGATCCGCTGGTACCGCCGGATCACCTTTGGCCGCGGCTGGGAGGACGACGACTTCGCCGACGTGGCGTTCAGTGAAATCGCCCGTGGTTTCGGGCTGCACGGGGCGCGGGTCAGCGAGCCCGGCCGGCTGGCCGGTGCGCTGCACGATGCGCTGGCCGGCCCGCCCGCGCTGCTGGACGTGGCCACCGACGCGTGGCAGACCCCGATCATCGCGCACCGTGAGGCTGTGGCCAGTGCGGGCCCGGCCGGATATGGAGGCTGACCCGGTGCCCCGGAACCCAGACCGCCAGATCGAGCGGATGGCCCAGCCGGACGCCGCCCGGCTGCTGGCCACCAGCGGGGTGGCCGTCGTCGCCACCGGCAGCGTGGAACAGCATGGCGGTCACCTGCCGCTGGGCACCGACGCGTTCGCCGCGCTGTCCGTGGCCGAGCGGGTCGCCGACCGGCTGGACACCGTGGTCGCGTCGCTCGGCCCGGTCGGCGTGGCGCATTACCACCTGTCCTGGCCGGGCACGCTGTCGCTGCGGCCGGCCACGCTGGCCGCGGTGCTGACCGACGTGTGCGGCGGGCTGGCCGCCGCGGGCGCCCGCCGGATCCTGGTGGTGAACTGGCACGAGGGCAACTCGGCCACGCTCCGGCTCGGCGCGGACGAGGCCCAGCAGCGGCACGGGGTGCAGGTGGTGATCGCCGAGGCACACGTGATCACGCACACCAGCTTCCCGGACGAGATGGAGTTCACCCACGCCGGGTCGATGGAGACGGCCGCGGTGCTGGCCTATGAGCCCGGCCTGGTCCACCTGGACCGGGCCACGCCGCCGAGCGAGCGGGCGGCCGGCGAGGCCGCGCACGGCCTGTTCCGGCGGCCCGACGTGTACCCGGTGCTGCGCGACTTCCACCAGGTGGCGCAGACCGGCTGGTACGGCCGCCCGGAGCGGGCCGGGGCCGGCCGGGCCGAGGAGATCGCCGAGGCGGTCGCGGATCACGTGGTGCGGCGGGCCCGGGAGATCTGGGCCGCGCTGGGGGAGGACCAGTGAGCACGATGCGCGCCGCGGTGCTCCGCGAGTTCGGCCAGCTTGAGGTGGCCGACGTCGAGCGGCCCGAGCCGGGCCCGGGTGAGGTGCTGGTGCGGGTCCGGGCGTGCGGCATCTGCGGCACCGACCTCAAGATCGTGAGCGGCGCCTACCAGGGCACCTGGCCGCCCGCGCTGCCGTTCATCATCGGCCACGAGTGGTCCGGTGAGGTGGCCGCGCTGGGCCCCGGCGCTGAGGGTCTAGATGCAGAGCGCAGCGGGCTGCGTCCCGGGCAGCGGGTGGTGGCCGAGAACCACACCGGCTGCGCCGCCTGCCCGATGTGCCGGGCCGGCCGGTACAACCTGTGCGAGCGGGTGCGTGAGCCCGGCTTCAAGCTGTACGGGCACACTGCCCCCGGCGCGCTGGCCGAGTACGCGGTGCGCCCGGCGGTGGCGCTGCACCCGGTCCCGGAGCAGGTCAGCGAGGTGGCCGCCGCGCTGGTCAACCAGGGTGCGCTCACCGTGCACGCGACCCGGCGGACCGGTCTCGGCGCGGGCGACAGCGTGGCCGTGTTCGGCCCTGGGCTGCTCGGCCTGCTGATGATCCAGGTCGCCCGGGCGGCCGGCGCTACCGACGTGATCATGGTCGGCCGGGGGAAGCGGCTGGCGGTCGCCCGCGAGCTCGGCTGCACCGCCGTGGTCGACTACGAGCAGGGTGACCCGGTGACCGGCATCCGCGCGGCGACCGGCGGCCGCGGCGTGGATCACGTGTACGACTGCTCCGGGAACACCGCGGTGGTGGCGCAGGCCCTGGGCGCGGTCCGCCGCGGCGGTTCGGTGGCGCTGCTTGGCCTGGCCGGCGGCAAGGTGGCGGAGCTGCCGGTGGACCGGGTGACCCTCGACGAGCTGAACGTGCTCGGGGTACGTTCGAGTCCGAACGCGTATCCCGCCATGATCTCCCTGCTGGCTTCGGGCGCTATCCGCACCGGGCCGCTGACCGCTGACCGTTACCCGCTGTCTGAGGTCGCCGCGGCGTTTGGCGCGCTGGCCCGCCGGGAGTCCATCCGCCCCATCATCACCATGCCGCCCGGCTAGCGCCGGGCAGAGCTGGAGGCGCCCCGATGCCAGTTGTCCGTGATCCTGGCGACCTGCCCGCGCGGCAGGGGGCGGGCTGGGCTGAGCAAGCCTGGGCCGGCCCCCAGGAGTTAGGTGCCCCGGTGCCGATGCAGGCCTGGCGCTGGTCGCTGGCCCCGATGGCGGCCAGCCCGCCGATCGGGCTTGGCGCGCCGGAGGGCCTGCTGTATGTGATGGCCGGGGCCGGGATCGCGGAGACGGACGGCGGGCGGTTCGCGGTCGGCCTGGAGAGCGTGCTGTGGCTGGGCGGCTGCCCGGAGATCACACTGCACGCCGGGGCGCGCGGTCTCGAGGTGCTGATCGCCCAGGCACCCGGGCGGGGGCACAACCCGGGGCGGGGGCGGCCGGAGCTGTTCACCGCGGCCGACCTGCCGCACCTGGTGTCCACCCGGGACGCCAGGGACCGGCTGGACCTGGTCACCGACGCGGTGCCGGTGGGCGCCCGGCAGATCCGGGCGAACCGGCTGGTGTACCGGCCGGGGGACAGCGCGGCCGCGCACTTCCATGCCGGCTCGCATCATGTGTTCTGCGTGCTGGCCGGGGAAGGGCTGCTGTGCACCGACCGGGTGGTCAGCCGGCTGACCGCCGGGATGAGCGCGCTGACCGGCCCGGGCGAGCTGCACTGGTTCGTCAACGACAGCGACGCGGACTTCGCATTCGTCGAGTTCTGGGCCCCGCCACCGGCGGACACGGTGTGGCCGGTCGCCGCGGACCGGTGCACCTGGGCGCCGGTCAGCTGAGTACCCCGGAGGGTTGAGATGGAGTACACCAAGACGGAAGCGAAGCAGGCGGCCCGGGAGTGCTTCACCGGGCTGTGGGCCGCCACCACCGCGCCGTTCGGCCCGTCCGGCGAGCTGGACGAGGCGGCGCTGCGCGCCGACCTGGACCGGCTGACCGGCGGCCTGCACATCGGCGGCATCTTCTGCGGCGGCGTGATGAGCGAGTTCTGGGCGCTGACCGGCAGCGAGAAGCGCCGCCTGGTCGAGGTGGCGGTGGACGCCACCCGGGGCAAGTGCCCGGTGATCGCGCACACCGGGCACACCTCCGCGGAGCAGGCCATCGAGCTCACCATGCACGCGCAGAAGGCGGGCGCCGACTTCGCGGTGCTGATCAACCCGTACTACCCGGCCGCCTCGGAGGAGGGCCTGTACCGCTGGTTCAGGCAGGTCTGCGGGGCGGTGGACATCGGCATCTGGCTGTTCGACACCGCCTACTCCGGGGTGTCGCTGTCGCTGGACCTGATCGAGCGGCTGGCCGGCATCGAGAACGTGTGCGGCATCAAGGTGGGCCGGGACCACGCGCATTACCTGCGGGTGCTGGACCGGGTCGGCGGCCAGATCATGGTGTGCGAGCCGCACGAGGGCACCTGGCTGGAGAACATGCGCGACCACGGCCAGCGGTGCTTCATGTCCTCGGCCGCGCCGTACCTGTACCAGACGCCGCAGTGGCAGCCGATGCGGGAGTACACCGGGCTGGCGCTGCACGGCGACTTCGCCGCGGCCGGCCAGGTCGCCGACACGCTCGACCCGGTGCGCGCGGTGGCGGCCAAGTGGCTGCACGGCAAGCGGCGGATGGCCGACGCGCTGGCCTCGATCAAGGCGTGGGCCGGCCTGGTCGGCATGTCCGGCGGGCCGGTCCGGCTGCCGGTGCTGCCGCACACCGAGGCCGAGGTGGCCGACCTCGCCGCCGACCTGGCCGCGGTCGGGCTGCTGCCGGGCAGCGGCGGCTCAGCCCGGGTGCTGCGGAACGGCCACCGGCCCGCGCACCGCTGAGCCCAGCACCTCGGCCGGATCGTGGCCGAGGTCGGACAGCATGACGATGGCCGCGTTCCGTCCCGGCGCGCCGGTAATGGAGCCGCCCGGGTGGGTGGACCCGCCGGTCTGGTACAGGCCGGGGATGGGCATCCGGTGCGCCGCCCAGCCGGGTACCGGCCGGAGCGGGCCGCTGAACGCCGGCCCCCGGTTCCCGCCGTGGAACGCGCCGTGGATCATGTGCGGGTTCAGCTGCTCGATGTCCTCCGGCGACTTGACCAGGCTGGCCAGGATGGCCTCGTCCGGGAAGTCGGCCACCTCCTGCAGCCGGTCCAGCTGGCGCCGGGAGTGCTCGTGCTTGCGCTCGGCCCAGCCGCCCGGGCCGGGCCGGTAGACCTGCGGGCTGAGGATCTTCACCGTGTGCTGGCCGGCCGGCGCCCGGCCTGGGTCGGCCAGCGTCGGGGTGGCCACCAGCACCCACGGCGGGTCGGTGATGAACCGGCCGGTGCGCAGGTCGGCGCTCAGCTGGATGCAGTCCTCCGGCCAGCCGGCCAGGCCGGCCGACACCGCGCTGCGTGGCCCGTCCGGCGCCCGGAACTGCGGCGCCGCGGTGGCGCAGTAGTAGGTGGCGAAGCCGGGCACGCCGACGTCGTAGGTATCCACCCCGTAGTGGAATTCCTCCGGCCAGGCGGCCGGGGGCGCCATGTCGCGCAGGTGCTGGACGTGGATGGTGGACAGCACGGCGGTGCCGGCCCGGTACTCGGCGCCGTCGGCCGTCTGCACCCCGGTGCACCGGCCGCCGTCCAGCAGCAGCCGGGTCACCCGCTGATTGCAGAGCACCGTGCCGCCATGATCGGCCAGGTAGCCGGTGAGCGCGGCGGTCAGCTGCCCGGAGCCGCCGATCGGGACGGACCAGCTGCGCTGCTGGCGGCCGAACGTCTGCGCGTACGGCAGCACCCCGGAGCCGGGCTCGTCCACCGGCTGGAACACCTGGAACGCCATCCACAGCAGGAAGGCCTGGATGTGCCGGCTGGTGAACTCGTGCTGGACGACCTGCACCGCGGACAGCTGCCGCCGGCGGGCCCAGATCCGGCCGCGCGGGTGCTCGTGCAGCCGGGCGTCCAGCGGCGGCCCGTACCCCACCGGGGTGAACTGGGCCTCACTGAAGATGTGCTTGACCTGGTCATACTCGTCCAGCAGGCGGAGGTAGGCCTGCGCGTCCGCGGCGTCGAAGCGGGCGATCTCGTCGGCCGTCCGGTCCCGGTCCAGCCACATGGTCAGCTGCCAGGCCGTCCGGGAACGCCACCTGCTCCACCGGGTCCGGCTCGGCGTAGCGCAGCCCGTAGTCCGCGGCCAGCCCGAGCTCGTCATGCAGCAGCGCCGGGTTGACCCGGATCATGGTGTGCCCGGTGGCGCAGGTGTCGATGCCGAAACCGGGCAGCAGCAGCTCCTCGGTGGCCGCCCCGCCGCCGGGCACCGGCCGTGCGTCCAGGACCAGGCACCGGTACCCCGCCTTGGCCAGGTAGCACGCGGCCAGCAGGCTGTTGTGCCCCGCCCCGGCCACCACGATGTCGGCGTCGCTGTCCGCCATGCCTGGCTCCTTCCGCGGTTGCGGTGGCAACCTCTCTGCAAACCATTGCACTGAGGTGATCCTGGCATCCCGGCAGGCGGCCGGACAAGGCCCGGGATCTCACTCCTGGTGGGTGACGCCCGGGTCCGGCCGGCCGCCTAGCGTCGGCGGAAACTCAGGGAGGACAGCGATGGCGCAACCAGACACCCTGTACGTGCTGGCCGCGGCGTACGACAACGTGCCCAGCGCGGTCGAGGATTATGAGGCGGTCAAGGCGCTGTACTACGCGGTGAAGACCTCGCACGAGTTCGACGCGGCGGTCCTGGCCAAGGACGCCGACGGCAAGGTCAGCATCGTCAAGAAGCATGAGCAGCCGACCCGGCACGGCGCCGCGGTGGGCCTCGGCTGGGGCCTGGCGGCCGGCGTCGCGGCGGCGCTGTTCCCGCCGGTGGGCATCCTGGGCGCGCTGGCCGTGGGCGCGGGCGGCGGCGCCGCCATCGGCGCGGTGGCCGGGCACGCGCACGGCGGGATGAGCCGGACCGACCTGAAGGAACTGGGCGAGACGCTCGACGACGGCACCGCCGGGCTGCTCGTCGTGTACGAAGCCAACCTGGCCGAGCAGGTGACGGCCAACGTCAAGGCGGCCAACAAGGTTCTCGCCAAGGAGACCGACATGGCCGCCGATCAGCTGGCCGAGGACCTCAAGCAGGCGGACAAGGCGGCCAGCTCTGGTTAGTGGGTTAGCTCAGCTCAGTAGGTTAACTCAGCTCAGTAGCGGCCAGCTCGCGCAGGGCTGCGCCGGACAGCCGGTTGACGATCCACTCGGACATCTCGGCCGCGCCCAGTGAGGCGTAGAAGCCGCGGGACGGGGTGTTCCAGTCCAGCACGGCCCATTCCAGCCGCGGGTAGCCGCGGGCCACGCAGATCCGGGCCAGCTCGGCCAGCAGCGCCCGGCCCAGGCCGGACCCGCGCAGTTCCGGCTTGACGTACAGGTCCTCCAGGTAGATGCCGTGGCCGGCCGTCCAGGTGGAGAAGCTCAGGTACCACAGCGCGAACCCGCCCACCTGGCCGTCGTGCTCGGCCACGTGCGCGAACACCGCGGGCGGCTCGGCCAGCAGCGCCCGGCGCAGTTGCTCCTCGCTGCCGGTCACGTCGGCCAGCGCGTTCTCGTAGCTGGCCAGGTCCCGGATCAGCTGGTAGATGGCCGGGATGTCGGCGGGGGTGGCCGGGCGGATCATGCCGGGAACCGGTAGCGCAGCCGGAACCGGTCGGCCGCGATGACCACCTCGCCGACCTCCACGGTGCGCGGGCCGGCCTGATGCGCCCGGTCGATGACCAGCACCGGGGCGCCCGCCGGCAGGCCCAGCACGGCGGCCTCGGCGGACAGCGCGGGCCGGACCGAGATCTCCTCCACCACCTGGTCCACGGTAATACCGATGGCCCGCATCCGGTCGGTGACCGCGCGGCCCGCGGCGTCGGCGGCCGGCGGGCTGCCCAGGTCCGGTTCGTAGCTGGTGGCCAGCTGCACCGGGGCGCCGTCCGCGCTCATCAGGTACCTGGTCCTGGTCACCGGCTGGTCCCGGTCGGCCAGGCCGAGCCGCCGGGCCACCGGGCCGGGCGGGACGATCCGGTCGGACTGGTACTCCCAGGACAGCCGGGGCGACGGCGCCTGATCCCCGTCCCCGGCCAGGCCGTCCAGGCCGAACGGGGAGCCGGGGAAGTGCGGCCGGTCGTGCTCCAGGTGCGCGGGCGCCGGCAGCCGCCGCACGTAGGACCCGGAGCCGGCCCGGGCCTCGATCAGGCCTTCCGCCGCCAGCACCTGGAGGGCGTGCTTGGCCGCGGTCTCACCGACCCCGTACCTGGCGATGATCGCGTTGCGGGATGGGACGCGGGCCCCGGGGGCGAGCAGCCCGCCGCGGATCTGGTCCCGCAGGTCTTCCAGCACACGCAGGTAAACGGCACCCATCGGGGTCATTGTCGCGGACCGGCCGGCAAGCTGTGCGCCCAATCGGCATCCTGTGACCATAGCTTTGCCCGCGTTACTTCTTCCGGGCGAAGATCACCCCGTCGCCGATCGACAGCATGGCCAGTTCCACCCGGTCGTCCGCGATGACCTGCTCGTTGAAGTCGCGGATGGCCCGCGCGTCCGGGTCCGGGTCGGGGCTGAAGATCCGGCCGTGCAGCAGCGTGTTGTCCACCAGGATGATCCCGCCGCTGCGGGTCCGCGGCACGATCTCCGCCCAGTAGCTGGGGTAGCCGGCCTTGTCCGCGTCGATGAAGGCCAGGTCGATCGGCTCGTCCGCGGGCAGCGCGCGCAGCGTGTCGGTGGCCGGGCCGAGCCGCAGCTCGATCTGATCGGCCAGGCCGGCCTTGGCCCAGTACTCGCGGGCCAGCCCGGTCCAGTCGGCGTTCACGTCGCAGCACAGCAGGCGGCCGCCCGGGGCCAGGCCGCGGGCCAGGCAGATGGCCGAGTAGCCGGTGAACGTGCCCACCTCGACCGCCCGGCGCGGCGCGGCCAGCCGGCTCAGCAGCGTCATGAACGTGCCCTGCTCAGCGCCGATCTGCAGGGTGACCCGGTCCGGGAAACGCCGGGCCGTTTCCGCCCGCAGCTCGCTGAGCAGCGGGTCCGGTGGGCTGGAGTGGGTCAGGACGTAGTCAAGGACCTGACTGTTGACATGCTCGGTTCCGGTAGCCACGCAGTTGACGTTAGCGGTCAGATATCTGGGTACCGCACCCCGGTAAGCCGTTCCGATTCCTGCCACAGCCGGCGCTGCGCCTGCTCGTCGTGCGAGCGGGCGCTGGAGCTGACCCGGTGCGGGTGGCCCTTGAATTCCAGCCAGCCGTCCGGCCCGTAGTACTCACCGCCGCGCGCCGCCGGATCGGTGGCCGCGCGCAGCGTGGGCAGCGCGCCGGCCTGCGGCTGCTGCGCGATGGGCTGGCCCATGGCGTGGTAGGCGCGGTCCACGGCGGGCGGGAAGTAGCGGGTCAGCGCCGTAATGGCGGTGCCCGGGTGGGCGGCCAGCGCGCTGGTCCGCGCCCCGGCCGCGGCCAGCCGCCGCTGCAGTTCATAGCTGAACATCAGGTTGGCCAGCTTGGACTGGCCGTAGGCGGCGACCCGCCGGTAGCGCTGCGCGGACTGTAGGTCGGCGAAGTTCAGCCGGCCGGCCCGGTGCATGTTGCTGCTCACCGTGACCACCCGCGAGCCGGCCGTGGCCAGCAGCAGGTCCAGCAGCAGCCCGGTCAGCGCGAAGTGGCCGAGGTGGTTGGTGCCGAACTGCTGCTCGAAGCCGTCGCTGGTGGTGCCGTACGGCGGCATCATCAGGCCGGCGTTGTTGATCAGCAGGTCCAGCCGCTGGTGCCGCTCGTGGATCTCGGTGGCCGCGGCGCGCACCGACGCCAGCGAGCCGAGATCGAGGAGCTGCACGGCAACTGGTCCCGGCCCGCTGATCTGGGCCGCGGCCGCTTCGCCCCTGGACACGTCGCGGCAGGCCAGAATCACGGTGGCGCCGTGTTCCGCGAGCACCCGGGCCGTCTCGAAGCCGATCCCGGAGTTGGCCCCGGTCACCACGGCGGTACGGCCGCCCTGGTCCGGCACGTCCACGGCCGTCCAGGGTGGTTCGCGCACTAAGCCACGGTACGCTCGGGCGCATGGCCTTGGCTTCGCCTTTCTACATCCCGAGCCCGCCGGTCAACGGGTTCCATCTCGGCCCGGCGTATATCCACTTCTACGGGCTGATGTACGTCATCGGGATCACCCTGGCCATCATCATCACCCAGCGCCGGTGGAAGGCCGTCGGCGGTGACCCGGCCCTGGTTGGCGACGTGGCCATCTGGGCGGTGCCCGCGGGCATCATCGGCGGCCGGATCTACTTCGACCTGACCACGCCGAAATACATCCCGCACCACTGGTACGGCGTGTTCGCGGTGTGGGACGGCGGGCTGGGCATCTGGGGCGGCATCGCGCTGGCCGCCGTGGTCGGCGTGTGGCGGGTCCGCCGGTCCGGGGCCAGCGCCTACCTGTTCATGGATGCGGTCGCCCCGGCGCTGCCGGTGGCCCAGGCCATCGGCCGGGTCGGCAACTACTTCAACCAGGAACTGTTCGGCGGCCCGACCACGCTGCCCTGGGCGCTGCAGATCTCGCCCCAGTTCCGCCCGGCCGGGTACGCCCAGTACACGACGTTCCACCCGACGTTCCTGTACGAGTTCATCTTCGACCTGGCCTGGGCGGCGATGCTGGTCTGGCTCGGCCACCACCGCCGGATCAAGCCGCCCGGGCTGTTCGCGCTGTACGTCGCGGGCTACTCGGCGTTCCGCATCTTCGAGGAGTCGCTCCGGGTGGACCCGTCCGAGCACTTCCTCGGCCTGCGGCTGAACATGTACGTGGCCAGCGTGCTGACCGTGGTCGGCATCGTGTGGTTCATCCGGTCGCAGCGCCGCGGCCGCCCGGCCGAAGAGCTGCTGGCCCGCCGGCCGGACAGCGCGGACGGGGAGGCCAGCGCGGCCGCGTCCGGCGATAAGGGCGGAGCCACATCCGGCGACGCGGCCGAGCCCAGCGACAGCACGGCCACGTCGGCCGAGCCCAGCCCGGCCGAGCCCAGCCCGGCCGAGCCCGGCCCGGCCGAGCCCGGCACCGGGAAGCCCAGCGAGTCGCCGCCCGGCGACTCTGCCCCTGCCAAGTCCAGCGAATCAGCCCGCTAAACCGCGAACCGGCCCCGAGCCAGAACCGCACGGTTGAAGCATTCACGCGGTCAGGAACGCCTGGCTGAAACATCCATGTGGTGCGCTGCACGCGGTGCCCAGGATGGGTGAAGGGTCTGGGCGGTTTTGTCGCTGCGGAGTTCGACGAATGGTTATAAATCGGCGTGGCTCTCGAACTTACGTTTGATCTTCTGGCATGCTGGAAGCCTGGCATCTCATCAACCCGGTTCACCGATACGCAGGAGGCACCCCAGTGGGCCAGAAGACGGTCAGGTTCAGCGACCTCAGTGGCGAGCTGATCACCAGGGATGACACGCTCGCCCGCATCGTCATCCACGAGCACCCCGAGCTTGGTGACTCCCCGGTCGAGATCGAGGCGCTGGCCGACGAGGCCGCCGTCATCGAGAAGTCGGCGCTCCGGGTGGCCGTGGTGGAGGTCTTCCTGCCTGGTGAGGAGGAGCCGCGCCGGGTGACCATGGACGCGGCCGCGTTCGACAAGCTGGCCAGCGACAAGCCGATGAGCGAGCTGCTGCTCACCGCCCGCCCGGCCAAGCCCGCGCGGCGAAGCCGGGCCGCCGCCGCGCCCGCCACGCCGCGCAGCATCAGCTACGACACGCTGGAGCACGCGGGCGAGCCGCACAAGGGCCGGATCACCGAGGCCGAGCGGGAACTGGTCCGCGACCACCTGGACGCGATCAATGAGCGGCTGGCCAAGCAGGGCATCCGCACCATCGACGCGAAGGACCCGGAGCACATTTCCCGCTACGGCCTGACCGGCCTGGCCGTGGCCCAGGCCGCCCAGGGCGACTAGCCCGGCTCGGCCGCGGCGTGCCGCGGCCGAGGTAAGCGTTTCTGGTCACTGGCGAGTTAACGGGTGTGCCTGGTCTGGGAGTCTCCTTCCTGGCCCGCCGGGCCAGATCCTCGTGGCTGCTGCTGGCTTGTGTTGCGGTCACGGTGCTGCTCGCCACCGGGCTGGCCACCGTGCTGTGGACGTTCGCGGTCGCCGCGGTCCGGCCCGGCGCGGAGCGCATCCTGGCCGCTCCGCAGGGCCGGGTGGTCGGCCTCAGCGGCGTGGTCCAGGACGCCGGGGGCGTCACCGCCGACTCGCGGGTGATCCAGGGCACGCTGCGGAAGGCCTGGCCGGGCACCGGTTACCGGATGGGCAGCGCGGTGTGGGCGAACCCGGTCACGCTCGCGCCGTCCCGGGCGGTGCGCGCCGAGGCCAGCCCGGTGCCCGGGACTCCCCGGCCGCTGGAGTGGCAGATCCAGGTCGGGGCGCTGGACGGGATCCAGGCCCAGACGGTGCTGGCCGCCGGGCGGTGGCCGGGTCCACCGGTGCGCGGAGGTCCGCTGCCGGTGGCGCTGCCGGTGGCGGTGGCCCGCCTGCTGCGTGTGGTACCGGGTTCGGTGCTGCGGACCGCGACCCAGTCGGGCCCGGCCGCGGCCGGGCTGCGGGTGACCGGCCTGTTCCGGGTCAGGGACCCGGCGTCGCCGTACTGGGCGATGGACCTGGTGCCGGTTTCCGGATTCTCCGCCAGCGCGCTTCCGGGGGGCGGCATCCCGGGTTCCCTCGTCGTGTACGGCCCGGCGGTGGTGAGCCCGGCCGCGTTCGGCGGCGGGCTGGCCGCGAGCGAGGGCTCGTGGTTCGTGTTTCCGTCGGCGGCCGGCCTGGCCCGGCAGGACATCGGCGTGCTCGCGGCCAGTACCAGCCAGGTGGTCAGCAAGCTGGCCACATCGATCCAGCCGTCCGGGGTACAGGTGAGTACGCGCCTGCTCGGGGTACTGGCGGGGATCGCCAGCACCATCGTGCTGGCCAGGTCGCTGTTCGCCATCGGGGCGCTGGCGTTGCTGCTGGTCGCGGCGGCGGCGCTGGTGCTGGCCGCGCGGCTGCTGGCCAGTGTCCGGGACGAGGAGTCGGCGCTGCTGCGGGCGCGGGGGGCGACCCGGTGGCAGCTGATGCGGCCGGTGCTGGCCGAGGCGCTGATTACTGGCGCGGTGGCTGGCCGGGCCGGGGTGCTGGCTGGGGTGCGGCTGGCCGGCCCGCTGGCCGGGCTGGGCGGGGTGCGGCTGGACAGCGATCAGGCCACCCGGGTCAGCCCGCTGGCCTGGCTGTCGGCCCTGGTCATGGTGGCGGTGTGCGTGGCGGTGCTGGCCTGGCCGGCGCTGCACGCCGGGACTCCGGATGCGGCCCGGATCCGCCAGGGGCGGCAGGCTCAGCTGGCCGGGATCGCCTGGGCGGGCGGTGATCTGGCCGTGGTCGCGCTCGCGGCGATCGCGGTCTGGCAGCTACGTGACTATTCCGCGGTCGCGCACCTGGCCGCCGGATCGCCCGGGATTGATCCGGTGGTGGCGGTGGCGCCCGCGCTCGCGCTGGCCGGGGTGGCGCTGATCCCGCTGCGGATTCTGCCGCTGCTGGCCCGGGTCACCGACCGGACCGCCGACGCTGGCAGGCGCCTGGCCGCGGCCATGGTGAGCTGGCAGATCGCCCGGCGGCCGATCCGCCAGGCTGGGCCGGTGCTGCTCGTCGTCGCCGCCACCGCGACCAGCACGCTGGCGCTGGCGGGCTACCAGAGCTGGCACCAGTCAGCCGCCGACCAGGCCGCCTTCGCCGTCGGCTCGGACGTGCGGGTGGATGGCGCGGCCGGGGTACCAGTCAGCACCGGGACGTTCACCCGGACACCCGAGGTCACCGCCGCGACACCGGCCAGTGTCACCAGGATCGGGAATGGAAGCCAGCTGATCGCGCTGGGCACGGCCACGGCGGACAGCGCCATCCTGCTCCGCCCCGACCTGTCGGCCCAGCCGGTCCGCAAGCTGTGGCGGAGCGTCATCCCGCAGCGGCTGGCCGGGCTGGCGCTCCCCGGCCGGCCGGACCGGCTGCAGATCCTCGCGGCTCTGGGGGCGGGCCCGGGCACCAGCGCGGCCACGATACGCACCGAGCTCGGCTCAGCCACCGTGACAGCCCTGCTCCAGAATGCCGACGGCATCACGTATTCGCTGCCCGCCGGGGTGCTGCCCGCCGACAGCCGGCGGCATGCCCTGACCGTCTCGCTGTCGGGTGCGCCCGCCGGCCTGCGGCGGGGCGGCTACCCGCTGCGGCTGCTCCGCCTCACGCTCACCTTCGTGCTGCCGGGCTACGACCCGGTGCGGCCGGCGCCGGACGCCAGCCTCAGCATCGCGTCCCTCGAGGTCCGGCCCACGGCGCACGGCCCGTTCAGCCCGCCGTTCCGCGACGGTGCCGCCCTGGCGTCGTGGCAGGGCGCGGTCTCCTCGCCATACGTGCCGACCGGGCCAACGCTCCCGGGTCCGACCTTTCCGCCGCGGGACGGCGCGGCCCCATCCGTCCTGGCCTGGCAGCGCGCCGGAGGCAGCCAGCAGCTCATGTTCAATACCGGGCACGATCCGGCGGCCTGGCTGATGAACTTGCTCAGCCTCGCCCCCAGGACCATCACCGCGTCGGTCTCGGTCACAGCGCAGTCGCCGCTACGGTACGTCCCGGCCATCGCCACCACCGGTTACCTGGCCGCCGCCCGGCGGGACGTCGGATCGATCGTCTGGGTCCGGGTCGGCGGGCATCCGGTCCCGTTCGGAATCGTGGCCTCGGTGGCCAGGTTCCCGACGGTTTTCGGGCCGAACCGGGCGCTGATCGCTGACCTCGGGGCGGTCAGCGACGAGCTCGTCGCCAGTCAGGTGCCGCCATTGGCGGTGAACCGGTTGTGGCTGCGCACCCGGGGCGGCTGGGTACCGCACGGGGCGGCCGGCCTGTCCGTTACCGGCCGGGCCGGCCAGGAGGCGGCCCTGCTGGACAATCCGCTGCTCAAGGCGCCCCGGCAGGCCCTGCTGGCCATCGGGCTGGCGGCGGTGCTGCTGGCCGTGCTCGGCTTCTCGGTCAGCGTCGCGGCCAGCCTGCGCACCCGGCGAACCCAGCGCGCGGTGCTGGCCGCGATGGGGGTGGGGCGGCGGGCCCAGGCCAGCCAGCTGTGCCTGGAGCAGCTCGCGCTCAGTGTGCCGGCCGCGGTGGTGGGCCTGCTGGCCGGGATCGGCCTGGCCCGGCTGATGGTGCCCGCGATCACGCTGACGGCTGATGCGGCGGCGCCGGTGCCGTCGGCTCTGCCGGTCCTGCCGCTCGGCCTGGCCGCGATCCTGGCCCTGATCACCGCCGCCGGGCCGGCCGCCGCCGCGGCCCTGTCCGTCGCCCGCACGCCGGACCCGGCCGCCCAGCTGCGCGCGGAGGCCCGGTAACCGTGGCCAGCCGCCAGTTACCGCGCGGAGATGGCGGCGATGATCCGCGGGCGCAGCTCGGCCGCGCTGATCACGGCGTCTACCGAGCCGACCTCGACGGCCCGGTGGATGCTGTGCACCCGGTCGAACTCGGTGGCCACCTCGGCCAGCTTCTCGGCGCGCACCGCGGCCCGTACCTCGGCCAGTTCCGCGGTCAGCTCGGCCCGTTCCGCACCGGCGGTGGGGGCCAGCCGCGCCTCCAGGCCGGCCACCCGGCTGTCGGCCGCGGTGCGCCGGTTCACCTCGCCGCTGAACACCACCGCGGCCGCGGGGGCGCCGCCGATCACCGAGGCGAACGAGCCCTCGACGGCGAGCACCGTCATATCCGGGTTGAGCGCCTTGGAGAACACCACGAACGCGCCGCCGTGGTAGCGGGAGATCACGCAGAACACGATCGGGCCGGTGAAGTTCACGATGGCCCGGCCGATCTCGGCGCCGTACTCCAGTTGCAGCTTGCGCATCGACTCCGGTGACCCGTCGAAACCGGACAGGTTGGCCAGCACGACCAGTGGCCGGTTGCCGCTGGCCGCGTTGATGGCCCGGGCCGCCTTCTTCGACGAGGCCGGGAACAGGGTGCCCGCCGTGTAGCTGTCCGGCCCGTCGGTGGGCGGGAAGCCGCGCCGCGGCACCGACTGGGACTCGATCCCGAGCAGGCATACCGGCCGGCCGCCGAGGTGCACGTCCTGCACCACGGCGGTCTCCGCGTCGGCCATGCCGGCCCAGCGCTCCAGCACCAGGTGGTCCTGGTCGGCCACCGCGCGCATCACGGTGCGGATGTCGAACGCCTTCTTGCGATCCGGGTTGGCCGTCGCCGAGAAGATCTCGCCGACCGTGCTGAAGCCGGTGCCCAGTAGCGAGTGCGGGTAGCTGGAGATGTCCCGGTCGTGCGGGTCGGTGCTGCCCGCCGTCCGCGGTCCCGGTTCGCCCGGCGCGACGTAGCTGTGCGCGTAGTGCGCCATCAGCACGTCGCGGGCGGCGGCCAGGTCCGGCGCCCAGTACTGGGCCTGGCCGTTCGGCCCCATCACCCGGTCGTAGCCGCCGATGCCGAAGTTGTCCTCGGCCGAGACGCCGCCGGAGAAGTCCAGCGACTGCTTGCCGGTCAGCACCATGGCCGAGTCCGGCGTCATCACCAGGATGCCCTTCGTGTGCATCAGCATGGTGGCCTCGGCGTTCCAGTACGGCTGGGCGCCGACGTTGATCCCGGCGACCACGACGTTGATCTCCCCGCCGGCCTGAGTGAACGTGACGATGCGCTTGAGCGCGGCGGCCACCCAGTCCATGTTCTCGGTGCCCGAGTCCATCGAGATCCGGGCGCCCGCGGACAGCGCGAACCACTCCACCGGGAGGCCGCGCCGCTCGGCCAGATCCAGGGCGGCGATCACCCGCGCGCACTCCGGCTCGGACAGCGCGCCGAGCGATTTGGTCGGATCGCCCAGCAGCACGACGCGGGTCACCCCGTCCGGGTACAGCCGGGTGGGTGTGCTGACCATGCCGGCCACCAGCGCCGCGGTGTTCTGGCCGCGCGGCCGGTGCACCGGCACCAGGTTGCCGTCGCCGTCCAGGTCGTGCTCGGTGAAGCTGCCGCCGTCGCCGGCCAGCAGCCCGGTCAGCTCGTACGGGTAGACGGTGCCGCGGCTGCTGGCCCGGAGCACCTTGAGCCGGTAGCCGTCCAGCGGCTCGACCGGCTCGGCCGGCCGCTCGCCGATCTCCAGCCGCATCCCGGCCCCGGCCTCGTAGCTGAGCCGTACCGCGACGTCGGCCAGTTCGCCGGTGTCCGGGTCGCGCTGCCGGGCCAGGAACATGACCTCCTCCAGGCCGGCGCCCGCCGTGGTGGGCAGGATCCGCTGGGCCACCGTGTTCACCTCGGCGCTGTGGATCTCGCTCGGCGGCCAGACGTAGATGAGGATCCGGTTGGTGTCGAACCGCTGCTGCGCCGGCGGCCGGCCTGCGCCTTGCGGATCGCGTCCAGGCAGGCGGCCAGCGTGTTCTCGGCCGCGGGCAGCGCCACCAGCCTGCCCTCGTGGTCGCGCAGCGGGGTCAGGTCACGTACCTGGGCCAGCGCGACGAACCGCTCGTCGGCCGGGTTGGCCGGCGCCACGCAGCGGAACAGGCGGACTTCGTCGTCGGCCGAGGGCAGCCGGGTCAGGTCGAAGTTGCGCAGCCGTTCCAGCTGCATCCGCTGGGCGATCATCGGGTGCAGGCCGCGGATCAGCCGCTCTTCGGTGATCCCGTCGGCCGACGGCCGGAACGTGAAGTGGTGGTGCATCACCGCGCCGGTGCGCCCGGCCACCGTGGTGGTGATCCGGTGGAGCCGGCTGGGCGGCGGCGCGGCGGCCAGCACGGCGTGCAGTTCGGCCGCCATCGCATCAGGGTCGTCTGGCTGGCCGTCCCAGGTGAGGTAGACGTCGGCGACCAGGTCGCCATCTGGGGCGGCCTCGCCGATGGCCCGTACCGCGGCCGGCAGGGTGGGGAAGTTGACCGCGGTGGCCAGCACGGTAGACCGGCCGGTCTCGTCCTGATGCCCGGCGACGACGAACGTGCCGCCGTCCACCGCAGTGGTGTGCAGGCCGGGCACCAGCTTGCTGCCGTAGTAGCGCCGGGTCAGCACCTCCAGCAGCGGGGCCAGCCCGGCGCCCGGGCGGCCAATCCGCTGCCCGAGCAGCCGGACCAGCGGCTCCGAGCTGTCCACCATCGCGGCGATCCGGTCGGCCCGGTCTGGCGCGTCCGGGTTGGCGTCCAGGTAGGTGAGGTGCTTGCGGATCGCCGCGTAGACCAGGGCCCGGTTGCGGCGCAGCAGCGGCTGGGCGAACCAGCGGAAGACGACCGAGCGGGCCAGGTCGGCGACCGCGGGGAAGCGCAGCTGGGTCGCGGCGATCAGGTGTTCCAGGGTCAGCCCGGCCCGCTCGCGCAACGGCTCGCCAGGCGGCGGCTCGGTCAGCCACTGCCGCAGCAGCGCCGTCATCAGCGCCGCGTCGCTGGCCCCGCGGCGCTGCGCCAGGAAGATCCGGAAGACCGCGTCCTCCAGTTCCGGCGTGCGCTCCAGGCTGGTCACCCCGTAGTGGCCGAGCATCTGGCTGAGCCGCTGCTGGAACGCGTCCGGCAGGCCGGCCCGTTCCGCGTCGAGGCTCTGCAGGTAGGTGTGGAAGTACTCGCGGGGGGAGTGCACCTGGGTGTCGGTCTGGGCGTCCGGGCCGGCCGGGCGGTTCCGGGTCAGGTCGGACAGGTCGGCGAACACCCCGAGCAGCCCGATCTCGCCGGCCAGCGGCGCGCTGTCGCCGG
This sequence comes from uncultured Actinomycetes bacterium, assembly GCA_963814645.1. Lineage (GTDB taxonomy): Bacteria > Actinomycetota > Actinomycetes > Streptosporangiales > Streptosporangiaceae > RYN-230. The sequence continues at coordinate 1,892,270 of CAWFDX010000004.1, forward strand.
GCCCGGCCGCGGCCCGGGCCGCGAGGTAGCTGTCCAGCAGCCGGTGCCCGTTGTCCGGGCCGGTGTCGAAGCCGAGCAGCAGCCCGCGCAGGTCACGCAGCCCGGCGCTGACCCGCTCGGCCGCGGGCAGGGCGGTGGGCTCGGCAGGCAGGTCGATCTCGGCGTCCGCGGTGTCCGGCCCGGCGGAAGCGCCGTCGCCGTCGCCGTCGCCGTCGCCGAGTGGCTCCAGCCGCAGCAGCGGCGCACCGGTCTCGACCAGGCTGCCCACCGTGACCAGGCATTCCCGCAGCCGGGCGCGGAACGGCGCGCGCAGCACGGTTTCCATCTTCATCGATTCCAGCACCAGCACCGGCGCGCCCGCGGCCACCTCGGCCCCCGCGTCCAGCGGCGTGGCCACCACCAGCGCGGGCGCGGGGGCGCGCACCACGCCGCCCTCGTCCCGGCTGATCCGGTGCGCCACGCCGTCCACCTCGACCAGGTGGGTGGGCCCGTGCACGTTGGTGACCAGCCGGAACCGCTGGCCGTTGACCACGATCTGGCCGGTCTGCGCGTCGAAGCGCTCGAGCTCCGCGTCGGCTTCGTGGGGCGGGCCGGTGCCCGCGGCGATCGCGACCCGGAACCGGTGCGGCGCGACCCGGCCGACGTGCACCCGGTAACCGGCGCCGCGCAGCTTGAGCTCGACCGGGCGGCCGGTGTCCAGCTGGACCTGCGGACGGCCGCCGTGCGCGGTGGCCAGCAGCCGCTGCCTGGCCAGGTTCTCCGCGTCTTCGTACGCGTCGATGGCCGCGACGGCCAGCGCGACCGCGGCGCCGCGGTGCGACACCAGCCCGCCCGCGGCGCGGACCCGGTCGATCCAGCCGGTGTCCGCGGTCCCGCCGGTCACCTCGGGCTGCTCCAGCAGGTCGAGCACGAAGCTCTTGTTGGTCGCGCCGCCGGCGATGATCACCGTGGTCTCGGCCAGCGCGCGGCGCAGCCGGGCCAGTGCCTCGTCGCGGTCCCGGCCGTAGGCGATGATCTTCGCGATCATCGAGTCGAAGTCGGCCGGGATGGTGTCGCCCTCGCTGACCCCGGTGTCCACCCGGATGCCCGGGCCGGTGGGCAGGTCCAGCCGGACGATGCGGCCCGGCGACGGGGCGAAGTCGCGGTCCGGGTCCTCGGCGTTGAGCCGCGCCTCGATGGCGTGCCCGATCTCGGCCAGCGGCTGGCCCGCCAGCTTGCCGCACGCGGCCACCTGCAGCTGTGTCTTGACCAGGTCGATCCCGGTGGTGAGCTCGGTGACCGGGTGCTCCACCTGCAGCCGGGTGTTCACCTCGAGGAACGCGAACCGCTGCTCACCCGGCTGGTACAGGAACTCGACGGTGCCCGCGCCCTGGTAGCCGACCGACAGCGCCAGCCGCTCGGCCGCCGCCTTGAGCTCGCTCGCCTGCGCCGCGGTCAGCACCGGCGACGCCGACTCCTCGATCACCTTCTGGTTGCGCCGCTGCACCGAGCAGTCCCGCACGCCCAGCGCCCAGGCGGTGCCCTGACCGTCCGCGATCACCTGCACCTCGACGTGCCGGGCGCCGGTGAGCAGCCGCTCCAGGAACACCACGCCGCTGCCGAACGCGCGCTCGGCCTCCATCCGGGTGCGCTGGTAGGCGTCGGTGAGCTGCGCCGCGGACGTGACCACCCGGATGCCCCGGCCGCCGCCGCCCGCGGTGGCCTTGAGCATCAGCGGGTAGCCGATCTCCTCCGCCACCCCGACCGCGGTGTCCAGGTCTTCCACCGGGCCGCGGCTCCACGGCGCCACCGGGACGCCGACCTCCTCGGCGATCAGCTTGGCGCCGATCTTGTCGCCGAGCTTGCGCATCGCCTCCGGGGACGGGCCCACGAACGTCACCCCGAGCCGCGCGCACAGCTCGGCGAACGCCGGGTCCTCGGCGACGAATCCCCAGCCGACCCAGGCCGCGTCCGCGCCGCTGTCCCGCAGCGCCCGCTCCAGCACGGCCAGGTCCAGGTAGGGCCGGTCGGCGGCCGGGCCGAGGTAGCAGCCCAGGTCAGCGGCCCGGACGAAGGTGGCCGCACGGTCGGCGTCGGTGTAGAGCGCCACGGTCTCGATCCGCGTCCCGGTCTCGGCGGCGAGGTCGCGGACGGCATGGATCAGCCGCATCGCGGGCTCTCCACGGTTGACGATGGCGACACGACTGAACACCGACTGGGCCTCCCGCGGCAAACGCACGTTATGAGCAGGTACTGAACACTCTCCTATACCCGGGTGGAGGGGAAATGCCGCAGCCGACAGGGCCAGGTCGCGGAACTTGTGGAAACCGGCCAAACGATGCTCCAGGTCACGATGCGGCCAGCCCGGCCGGGAACACTCAGCGTCTCACTATGTGAACAGCGTATTATCAGCATATGAGCGATGCCGACTGGGCCGGGCGGCGCTGGGTGGTGCTGGTCGCGGGCATGCTGGCGATGACCGCGGGCTGCACTTTCCAGTACGGGCTGGCCTACCTGATCCCGGCGTTCCGGGCCGAAGGGCTGTCCCTGGAGCAGGCCAGCATCCTGGTCGCCTGCCCCACCGCCGGGCTGCTGCTCACCCTGGTCGCCTGGGGTGCGGCGGCGGACCGGTGGGGCGAGCGGCTGGTGCTCGGCGCCGGGCTGGCGCTGGCCGGGGCCATCCTGCTGGCGGGCAGCACGGTCCATGGACCCGGCCCGCTCGGCGTCTGCCTGGCGCTGGCCGGGGCGGCGGGCGCGTCGGTGTACGCGGCCAGTGGCCGGCTCATCCTGGGCTGGTTCCCGGCCCGGCAGCGCGGGCTGGCCATGGGCATCCGGCAGAGCGCGCAGCCGCTCGGCGTCATGGTGGCCGCCCTGGTGCTGCCGGCCCTGGGCGCGGTCAGCCGGGCCGCCGCGCTCGTCTTCCTGGGCACGTTCTGCCTGGCCGCGGCGCTGCTGGTGGCGGTGGCGGTGCGCGACCCGGCCCGGCCGCCGCGGCCGGCCAGGGCAGCCAGGCCGGCTCGCCGTACCGGGGTCGGCAGGGCCGGGTGCTGTGGCGGATCCACGCGGCCAGCGCGTTGCTCGTCGTGCCGCAGTTCGCGGTGGCCACGTTCGCGCTGGTGTTCCTGGTCGACCAGCATGGCCTGGCCGCCACTACCGCGGGCCGGCTGCTCGCGGTGGCGCAGGCCTGCGGCGCGGCCAGCCGGCTCGGCGCCGGGGCCTGGTCCGACCGGGTGGGCAGCCGGCTGCGCCCGATGCGGCTGCTGGCCGTGGCTATCGCGCTGATCGTCGCGCTGCTGGCGGCCGGCGCGGCGGCCCGGGCGCCGTGGGCCATCGGCGTGCTGCTCGTCGCCGTGGTCCTCGCGGTGAGCACCAACGGGCTGTCCTTCACCGCGGTGGCCGAGCACGCCGGGTCGTCCTGGGCAGGCCGCGCGCTCGGGGTGCAGAACACCGGGCAGAACGCGCTGGCCGCGGCCACCCCGCCGGCCCTGGCCGCGGTCATCGGCGCGGCCGGCTACCCGGCCGCGTTCGGCATCGTGGTGCTGTTCCCGCTGGCCGCCGCGGCGCTGTTGCCAGTACACGCCGAGCGGGACGACATCACCGCGCCCGCAGCGGTGGTGCCCGCCGGGCGTTGATCCCGTCCCACTCCCGGATGCATCATCGTGCTCATGGGTGACGCCCCGGTGTCCGCGGTGGACCCGTTCAGCGACGAGTTCCTGGCTGACCCGTTCCGCTGGCACGGCGAGCTGCGCGAGGCCGGCCCGGTGGTCTGGCTGGAGCGGTACGGGATCTGGGCGATGGCCCGGTACGCCGAGGTGCACGAGGCGCTGCGGGACTGGGCCACGTACTGCTCCGCGGCCGGCGTCGGGCTGAGCGACTTCCGCAAGGAGAAGCCGTGGCGGCCGCCCAGCCTGCTGCTCGAGGCGGACCCGCCGGAGCATGGGCGGGCCCGCAAGGCGGTGGCCCGGGCGCTGTCCCCGCGGACCATCCGGGAGCTGCGCGGCGGCTTCGCCCGGGAGGCCGACCGGCTGGCCGCCGGGCTGGTGGCCAGGGGCACGGTGGACGGGGTGGCCGACATCGCCGAGGCGTACCCGCTGCGGGTGTTCGGCGCCGCGGTCGGCCTGCCCGAGCCCGGCGGCGCGGAGCTGCTCGCTTACGGGAACATGGCGTTCAACGCGTTCGGGCCGCGCAACGAGCTGACCACCCAGTCGCTGCGCCAGGCCGCGGCGGTGGGTGCGTGGATCGCCGACCGGTGCCGCCGGGACGCGCTCACCTCCGGCGGCCTGGGCACGCGCATCTACGCCAGCGTGGACGACGGCCTGATCACCGAGGCGGAGGCGGCGCTGCTGGTCCGGTCGCTGCTCACCGCGGGCGTGGACACCACCGTGATCGGGCTGGGCTGCGCGCTGGACTGCCTGGCCCGCGACCCGGCGCAGTGGCAGCTGCTCCGCGGCAACCCGGCGCTGGCCGGCCCGGCGTTCGAGGAGTCGCTACGGTACGCCTCGCCGGTGCAGACGTTCTTCCGCACCACCACCCGGGAAGTGACGGTCGGCGGGGTGACCATCAGGGCGGGGGAGAAGGTGCTGCTGTTCCTGGCCGCGGCCAACCGCGACCCGCGCCGGTGGGACCAGCCGGACCGCTATGACCTGCGCCGCCGGGCCAACGGGCACGTCGCGTTCGGCTTCGGCATCCACGCCTGCGTGGGCGCGGCCATGGCCCGGCTGGAGGGCGAGGTGCTGCTGGCCGCGCTGGCCCGCCGGGCCAGCCGGCTGGCACCGGCGGGACCGCCGCGGCGGCGGCTGAACAACACGCTCAGCGGGTTCGCCGCGCTGCCGCTCAGCCTGCAGCCGTGACCGGCGCCGGTTCCGCGGTCCGCTCCCGCCACCACTGCTGGCCCGCCGCGGGCAGCAGGTGGATCGGGTCGTAGTAGGCGTACTCCCGGCTCAGCGCGAGCTCGTCCTCGGCTTCCACCGAGGTCCGGTAGTTCTTGGTCCAGTACGAGATGCCCAGCTCGGTGTCGTACCGGGACACCTGGTGCACCCAGCGCTTGCCGACGTACGGCACGTCACAGATCATCCGCGGGGTGGCGAACCCGGGCAGGTAGCCCATGATCTGGTGCTGCAGGTCCTGGGCCTGGGCCAGGGACAGCCGCCAGTGCTCGCTGCCCGGGATCATGTCGCACATGTAGAAGTAGTACGGCATGATCCGGGCCTCATCGAGCAGTACGAAGCACAGGTCGAGCAGGGCCTCCGCGGTGTCGTTGACGCCGTGCAGCAGCACGCCCTGGTTGCGCACGTCGCGGATCCCGGTGTCCAGCATGGCCTGAGCGGCCCGGGCCACCAGCGGGGTCACCGACTGGGCCGCGTTCACGTGGGTGTGGATCGCGATGCTCACCCCGCGGTCGTGCGCCTTGGCCGCCAGCCGCTCCAGGCCGGCCCGGACGTCATCGGCCAGCCAGTGCTGCGGCAGCCCCATCAGCGCCTTGGTGGCCAGCCGGATGTCCCGGATGTTGCCGATGTCCAGCAGCGAGCTGACGAAGCTCTCCAGCCGGGGCCAGGGCAGGTTGGCCACGTCGCCGCCGGAGACCACCACGTCGCGGACGCCGGGGGTGGCCCGCAGGTAGTCGATCATGGCGGTGAGCCGGTCGGTGGGCCGCAGGTCGAACTTGTGCTTGGTGATCACCGGCGTCGGGTTGCCGACCAGGTCCATCCGGGTGCAGTGCCCGCAATACTGCGGGCAGGTGGGCAGCACCTCGGCCAGCACCTTGGTCGGGTACCGGTGGGTCAGCCCCTCCACCGCCCACATCTCCGCCTCGTGCAGCGAGTCGCGGGACGCGTACGGGTGCGACGGCCAGTCGGCGCGCCGGTCGCTGAACACCGGGATCATGTACCGGCGCACCGGGTCGGCGTAGAACGCCTCGGTGAAACCGGGCTCATCCGGCGCCAGCCGGGGCACCATGGTGTTCACCATCTGTGGCGGCACCAGCATCGACATGGTGGCTCGTTCCCGCTGGTCCTGCTCCAGGTCGGCGAGGAATGCCTCGCTCAGCCCGGGGCCGGTCAGCGCGCTCAGCTGGCGCAGGTTCTTCACGCAGTGCGCCCGCTGCCACTGGGCCGACTCCCACTCGGCTACGGTCACATCGGACCAGGCCGGGAAGCGCCGCCAGTCCGGCTCGGCGAGCTCGGCACGCCGATACACGTAGGGCTGGCTGACCACGGGACCACCTCCGATGTGGGCATAACGTTTGCCGAACGATATCCTGCCATACGCACTTCTAACAAAAGAAGATACTGTTAAGCCAGCTCTCTACAGGAAGAATTACGGTGACTGGTTCACGAGACGGCCGCAGTTCCCCGCTCGGCCTGCACCGGGTGATCAAGCCCGCGGGCGTGCTGCCGCAGGCGGCCTGGCAGCTGGACAACGGCCCGGATATCTGGCCGGACGAGGTCCGGGTGCGGGTGGAGCGGCTGAATCTTGACGCCGCGTCGTTCCGGCAGCTGCGGGATGCCACCGGCGGCCGCCCGGCGGCGATGCGGGCCGCCGTACTGGAGATCGTCGCCGACCGGGGCAAGATGCAGAACCCGGTGACCGGGTCCGGCGGGATGCTGACCGGGGTGGTCGAGGAGACCGGCCCGGACTCGCCGCTCGGCCTGGCCGCGGGGGACCGGATCGCCACCCTGGTCTCGCTCAGCCTGACCCCGCTGGCCATCACCGACGGCCTGGCCCGCTGGGACGGGCGGTCCGAGCAGGTGCCGTGCCGCCGGGCACGCGATCCTGTTCGGCCGGTCCATCGCCGCGGTGCTGCCCGGCGACCTCCCCGCCGAGCTGGCCCTGGCTGTCATGGACGTGTGCGGCGCGCCCGCCCTCACCGAGCGCGTCGTATTGAACGCCAGTGCCCCGCTGGTCGCCATCCTCGGTGCGGGCGGCAAGAGCGGGTCGCTGTCCGCGGCCGCCGCCCGCCGGGCGGGCGCGCGCGGTGTGATCGGCGTGGTGCCGACCGAGCAGGAGGCGGCCGCGGTCCGCGCCGCCGGGCTGGCCGACCAGGTGGTGATCGCGGACGCCCGGGACCCGGTCGGGCTGGCCGCCGCCGTGCAGTCGGCAGGCGGCCCGGCCGACGTGACCGTGGTGTGCGTGGACGTGCCCGGCTGCGAGGGCGGCGCGGTGCTGGCCACCGCCCAGGGCGGCACGGTGATCTTCTTCTCGATGGCCACCTCGTTCAGCGCGGCCGCGCTCGGCGCCGAGGGGATGGCCGCCGACGTGACCATGCTGATCGGCAACGGGTATGTCCCTGGGCATGCGGACCTGGCGCTGGACCTGATCCGGGCCGAGCCCGGCGTCCGCGGCCTGTTCGAGGCCCGGCTGGCGGAGAACTGAGGAGGAGGAGGAGTCCGGTGGAATCGAGGCTGCGACTCGACCCCGCGATGGTGGCGCAGGCCCGGGAACTGGCCCGCACCGCGGGCGGGCCCATCGTCGAGCTGGCTAAGACGCACTCCACGGTGTCGGTGGAGCGGGCCGTGCTCCGGCTTGGCGGCCTGGACGGCGCCGACGGGGACGGCATGCCGTGGGTGAACCGGCTGGTGGACGCCGTCGCCGACAGCGCCGGTCTTGAGCACGGGGTGGCCCTGCCGGCCTGGGACGCGCTGCTGACCGGGGGTTACCCGGACCTGGCCGCGCTGGCCCGGGACGCGGCGGCCGGGGCGGTCAAGTTCCGCATCCCGGAGGGGAAGGACGCGGCCGCCGCCCAGCAGGCGGCGCGGGCCGCGCTGGCCCAGGGCTTCGCCACCATCGACGCCAGGCGGGCCGAGCGGACCGCGATGATCAAGGCCACGGCCGACCCGCCGAAGCCGTGGATCTACCTGATCGTGGCGACCGGGGACATCTACGAGGACATCCCGCAGGCGCAGGCCGCGGCCCGGGAGGGCGCGGACATCGTCGCGGTGATCCGGTCCACCGGCCAGTCGCTGCTGGACTACGTGCCGGAAGGGGCGACCCGGGAGGGCTTCGCCGGCACCTACGCCACCCGGGAGAACTTCCGGCTGATGCGGGCCGCGCTGGACGACGTGTCCCGTGAGCTGGGCCGGTACGTCCGGCTGACCAACTACGCGTCCGGGCTGTGCATGCCGGAGATCGCCGCGCTGGCCGGCCTGGAGCGGCTGGACATGATGCTGAACGACTGCATGTACGGCATCATCTTCCGGGACATCAACCCGCCCCGCACGTTCATCGACCAGCGGTTCGCCCGGCAGATCCATGCCCGGGCCGGGATCATCATCAACACCGGCGAGGACAACTACCTGACCACGGCGGACGCGGTGGACGCCGCGCACACCGTGGTGGTCAGCCAGCTGCTCAACGAGTTCTTCGCCAAGGAGGCCGGGCTGGCCGACGGGCAGCTCGGCCTGGGCCACGCGTTCGAGATCAACCCGGACATCCCGGACTCGTTCGTGCTCGAGCTGGCGCACGCCCAGCTGGTCCGCGAGCTGTTCCCGGACGCGCCGCTGAAGTACATGCCGCCGACCAAGCACATGACCGGCAACGTGTTCGCCGGCTACCTGCTGGACGCGTTCTTCAACCTGGCCGGGGTGATGACCGACCAGTCCATCCTGCTGATCGGGATGATGACCGAGGGCATCCACACCCCGTTCCTGTCCGACCGCGACCTGGCCCTGGAGAACGCCCGCTACGTGGCCCGGGCCGCGGCCCGGCTGGGCGAGAACTTCCGGCCGCCGGACGGCGGGTTCGTCGAGCAGCGCGCCAAGCAGGTGCTCGGCGAGGCGGTGGATCTGCTCCGCCGGATCAACCGGGACGGCCTGCTGAACGCCATCGCCGAGGGTACGTTCGGCGTCACCCGGCGCCCGGCCGACGGCGGCCGGGGCCTGGACGGCGTCATCGAGAAGGCGGAGGGCTACTTCAACCCGGCGAGTGAGTTTCTGGGGGATGTGAGTAATGAGGACGGCTAAAGTCGGCGGGGGGTTCCGGGGGGTCGTCCCCCCGGGCCAGCAGAGCAACCCGGCGAGTGAGTTCCTGGAGGGGGCATCATGACCGGCACGGTGCTACGTCCCTATGGGGACACCACGGGCGACGGGCAGGTCCAGGTGTCATTCACCCTGCCACTGGCGTTCGGCAATGAAGAAGAGCGGGCGATCGCCGAGGGGGCCGCGCTGCAGCTGGCCGGCAAGATGGGCCTGGAGCCGGCCATGGTGGTGCACGCCAAGGCGATGGGGCCGGACTTCACCTTCTTCATCGTCTACGGGCGGGTAAGTCACCTGGTCAACATTTCCGCGGTCACCGTGGCCCGCCGCGAGTTCCCGCTGCTATCCCCGGCCGAGATCAACCTGCGGGTGCGCTCCGGGCTGGGCCGCAAGCTGGTGGTGCTGGGCGCGTGCATCGGCACCGACGCGCACACCGTGGGCATCGACGCGATCCTCAACGTCAAGGGGCACGCGGGGGAGAAGGGGCTGGAGTACTACCGGGAGATCAAGGTGGTGAACATGGGCGCGCAGGTGGACGTGGCCGACCTGGTGGCCCGGGCCCGGGCCGAGCGGGCCGACGCAGTGCTGGTCAGCCAGGTCGTCACGCAGCGTGAAGCGCACCTGGCCGGCGCCCGGGCGCTGTCCGCCGCGTTCCGGGACGCCTACCCGGCGGGGAGCCCGCTGCTGGTGGTGGGCGGCCCGCGATTCGACCCGGGGATGGCCGCCGGGCTGGGGGTGGACAAGATCTTCGGCCGCGGCACCACGCCCCGGGAAGTGGCCAGCTACCTGGTGCACGCGCTGGCCCCCGAGCCCGTGGAAGCAGGTGCGGCATGACCGGCAAACACGATGGTGTGTCCGTCACCCACCGCCGGTACGTGCCGGCCAGCCACGCGCACTACGGCGGCAACCTGGTGGACGGCGCGTACGTGCTCAGCCTGTTCGGCGACGTGGCCACCGAGGTGGCCATCCGGACCGACGGAGACGAGGGCCTGTTCGCGTCGTACTCCGACGTCCAGTTCCGCGCCCCGGTGCTGGCCGGTGACGTGATCGAGGTGACCGCGACGGTGATCAGGACCGGCAAGCGCAGCCGGGAACTGGCCTTCGAGGCCCGGGTGCTGTGCCGGGCCGACCCCGGGCAGAGCGCGTCCGCGTCGGTCGTGCTGGCCGAGCCGCTTATCGCGGTGACCGCCACCGGCACGATCGTGGTGCCGTAAGCCCGGTCAGCTAGGCAGCAGCTCCGCCGCCACGCGGCACCGCGGCCCGCGACTCTGCCGCCCGCGACCCTGCCGCCCGCGGCTGTGCAGCAGAATGAGGACCGGGCCGCCCTCGCCGCGGCCGCCCGTCCATGCCGGCTCTGCTAGCGAATGGGGATCAATGGACATCGGCATTGGCCTTCCTTCCACCATTCCCGGCGTTCCCGGACGGCTGATCGCCGACTGGGCCCGGGCCGCCGAGCACGCCGGGTTCGCCAGCCTGGGCACGCTCGACCGCGTCGTCTACGCGAACCTGGAGACGGTGCCGACGCTGGCCGCGGCGGCCGCGGTGACCGAGCGGATCGGGCTGACCACAGCCATCCTGATCGGCCCGTACCGGGGTAACGGCGCGCTGCTGGCCAAGCAGCTCGCCACGGTGGACGCCATCGCTGGCGGCCGGCTGCAGGTGGGCATCGCCGTCGGTGGGCGGCCGGACGACTACGAGGCGGCGGGGATCCCGTTCGGCGAGCGGGGCCGCGCCTTCGACGCCCAGCTGGCCGAGCTGCGGGCGGTCTGGGCGCAGGAGCCACGGGGCTTCGCCGGGCCGATCGGGCCGGCCCCGGTGCGACCCGGCGGCCCGCCGCTGCTGATCGGCGGCAGTGCCGCCGCCGCCTTCCGCCGGATGACCGAGTTCGGCTCCGGCTGGATCATGGGCGGTGGCGGCCCGGAACAGTTCGCCGCGGGTGCGGACCGGGCCAGGCGGGCCTGGCGTGCGGCTGGCCGGGCCGGAGAGCCCCGGCTGGCCGCCCTCTCCTACGTCAGCCTCGGCGCCGACGCGGAGGCGCACGCCCAGCGGTACCTCCGCGACTATTACGCCTTCACCGGCGAGTTCGCCGAGGTCATCGCGGCCAGTGCGCTCACCTCGCCGCGGCGGGTAGCCGAGACGGTGGCCGGCTTCGCGGATGCGGGCTGCGACGAGCTGATCCTGTTCCCGTGCCACCCCGATATCGCCCAGGTCCGGCTGACCGCCGAGGCCGCCGGGCTGTAGGGCGGCCCTGGCCCCGGTCCGCGTGTTCTGCGCGCGCGGGCCGGGCCGCGGGGCTACAGTTGTGGTCTCCCCTTCCCCAACTGCCCGCTGTCGCGCGGGCCAGCCGTGAACCGCCCACCTGGGCACGCTGCTCAGCAGCCACGCGCAGAAAAGGGACATCGTTGATGCCGAGACTCGAGCTCAGCCGGCTGCGCATCCGTAAGGTCAGCGCCGACGGCGACCGCGGCGACCAGGCCAGCACGATCTGGCAGGCGCTGCTCGGCCCGTTCAGCCACCGCCCGCCGGAGCCGCCGCGGCCGGACGCGAAGCCCGCCCGGGTGCCGCCCGGCTGACCGGGCCGCGGCTGACGATGGCGAACGCCCGGCGGATCGCGCTCACCCCCGGCTTCATCCGTTCCCGGTGGCGCACCGCCTGCCAGTTGTGCCAGACCTGTGACCGATAGTAGCTTGACGGCTACTATCGGTCACAGCCCAGGATGAGTGCCGGTGCGGGCGGCTACGATTCCGAGCCGAACGACTGGATCTCCGCCAGCTCGGTCTCGGTCAGCTCGCGCGGCACGTCGTTGTTGGCCACCTTGGCCGCCTGTACCTGCTGCCGGATGCCGTCCACCACCTCCGGGTTGGCCAGCGTGGTCACGTCGCCGGTGTCGGCGAAGTTGGACACCGCGGCGATCACCCGGCGCATGATCTTGCCGGACCGGGTCTTCGGCATGTCCGGCACGATCCACACGTTCTTCGGCCGGGCGATCTTGCCGATCTCGACCTCGACCGCGGTGGTGACCTTGCCGCCCATCTCCGGGCTGGCCTGGACGCCCGGCTTGAGCGAGATGTACACCTCGACCATCCGGCCGCGGATGTCGTCGATGACCGGCACCGCGGCCGCCTCCGCCACCTCGGGCACGGTCAGCGCGGCCGACTCGATCTCCTTGGTACCGAGCCGGTGCCCGGCCACGTTGATCACGTCGTCCACCCGGCCCAGGATGCGGTAGTAGCCGTCCGGGGCGCGGACCGCGCCATCACCGGCGAAGTACGGCCAGTCGTGCCAGTCCTTGCTGTCCGGGTTCTTGTTGTACTTCTCGTAGTAGACCGAGAGGAACCGCTCCGGCTGGCCCCAGACCGTCTGCATGATGCCGGGCCACGGGTTGCGGATGCAGATGTTGCCCGCCCGGCCGTCCGGGACCTCCTTGCCCTCCTCGTCGTAAATGGCCGCGTAGATGCCGAGCGCCATGGGGCCACAGCTGCCCGGCTTCATCGGCTTCAGCGCGGGCAGCTCGGTGCCCAGGAAGCCGCCGGTCTCGGTCTGCCACCAGGTGTCCACGACGGCGGCGTCGCCCTTGCCGACCGACTGGTAGTACCAGCGCCACACCTCGGGCTCGATCGGCTCACCCACCGTGACCATGAGCTTGAAGTGGTAGTTGTAGTTGGCCGGCTCGTCCGGGCCGACCTTGCGCAGCATCCGGATCGCGGTCGGCGAGGTGTGGAAGATGTTCACCCCGAGCCGCTCGGCGATCCGCCACGGCCGGCCCGCGTCCGGGTAGTTGGGCGTGCCCTCGTAGATCACCGTGGTGGTGCCGTTGGACAGCGGGCCGTACACGATGTAGGAATGCCCGGTGATCCAGCCGATGTCGGCCATGCACCAGTACGTGTCCTCGGGGTGGACGTCCAGGTAGTACTTGCAGGTCGCGGTCACGTAGGCCAGGTAGCCTGCCGTGCTGTGCTGGGCCCCCTTGGGGCGGCCGGTGGTGCCGCTGGTGTACATCAGGAACAGCGGCGCCTCGGCCGGCATGGACACCGGCTCGACGGTCTGCCGCCGGTACTGCGGCAGCACCTCGTCCACGAAGAAGTCGCGGCCCTCGGTCATCGGCGTCTGCGAGGCGTACTGGCCCGGGTAGCGCCGCCAGACCAGGACCTTGTCCACCTCCTGGCCCTGCCGGGCCGCCTCGGCCAGCGCCTCGTCCGCCTTGACCTTGTGGTCCACCATGCTGCCGCTGCGCCAGTAGCCGTCCATCGTGATCAGCACCCGGCTGCCCGAGTCGGCGATCCGGGTGCCGGCCGCGTTGCCGCTGAACCCGCCGAACACCTGGGAGTGGATCACCCCGAGGCGGGCGCAGGCCAGCATGGTGACCGGCAGTTCCGGCACCATCGGCATGTGCAAGGTGACCCGGTCGCCCGCCTTCAGCCCGGCGAAGTCGCGAAGCAGCGCGGCGAACTCGTTCACCTGGTTGTACAGCTCGCGGTAGGTGACGGCGACCGGTTCCTCGTCCTCCGGCTCGGACACGAAGATCATCGCCGCCTTGCTGCCGCGCTCGGCCAGATGGCGGTCCACACAGTTGTAGGAGGCATTGAGCCGCCCGCCGGTAAACCACTTCCAGAACGGCGGGTTACTCGAATCCAGGACCGTGTCCCATTTCTTGTCCCAGGCCAGCAGGTCCGCGTATTCGGTAAAGCAGTCGGGGAAGTTCTTCTCATCGAACCGGTCATAGATGGCCGGGTCGTTCGCGTTGGCCTGCGCGACGAATGACTCCGGCGGGTAGATGTACTCTTCCTCGCGCCAGTGCACGGCGATCTGCGACTCGGAAACCTTCTCCTGCTGACTTTCCGACATGTACTCGGTCCTCCCATGGAGTGGATGATCTGAATTCAGCCAGGCCCGGGGCGGCCCGCAAATTGCCAGGCCAGCCCGGCGCGGAACGGCGGGGCAGCGCCCCGACTTCCCCATCAGGATGCGCCGGATCATCCTCCCCGTCCGGCTGCCCGCCCCTGCGGCGGCCAGCCAGCAGCGCGCCAGGGTGGCAGTTGCGGCCCCAGCCGCTGCCCCCTCTGCGGACCGCCCGCCGACCACGGTGTCATGACGTCCTCACACGCTGGGGAAACGGTTTCATGCTAACGCGAAGCGGACAGCGCGGACTAGGGCCCCGGTTGACACCACACGGCGCAGCGGTATCTTGCTGCGCAGTCCAGCACCGGCTGGCCGTCGGGGTGGCCAGGCGATCCAGCGGGGGAGTTGGCACGGGAGGGGCCTGGGCGCCCAGTAGACAACGGTGCATGATCTCGCGGCCAGCGGGATGTGCTCCGGTCCGAAGGGAAGGCCCGGGCCCGCTTCCGATACCCGCGGCGGCGGAAAGCCCCGCGCCTTTCCCCAACGGCGGTCCAAATTTCCGTTGTGCAAGCTGCGCACTGGCCCCGTGGTGGCCGGCGCAGGGTAACCTTCTTGGGATCACTGGCCCGGGGGCCGCCCGCGGCGGCAGACAGGGGAAGGCAGGCAGAAGTTGGCTGGTAAGGACACGACCAGGACTCCTGTCGGCCGGGTGGCGGTCATCATGCCCACCTACAACGAGCGGGAGAACCTGGAGGCCATGGCGGGCCGGGTGCGGGCCGCGGTGCCGGATGCCGACCTGCTGGTGGTCGACGACAACAGCCCGGACGGCACCGGCGACCTGGCCGACAAGCTGGCCGCCGAGGACAGCCACGTCCGGGTGCTGCACCGGCCGGGCAAGGGCGGCTTGGGCGCGGCCTACATCGCCGGCTTCCGCTGGGCCCTCGACCAGGGCTACGGCGCGATGGTGGAGATGGACGCGGACGGCTCGCACCAGCCCGAGCAGCTGCCGGATCTGCTGGCCGCGCTGGAGGACGCCGACCTGGTGCTCGGCTCGCGCTGGGTGCCCGGCGGGCGGACGGTCAACTGGCCGAAGTCACGCGAGCTCATCTCCCGCGGCGGCAGCTTCTACTCCCGGCTGATGCTCGGCATCCCGCTCCGCGACGCGACCGGCGGCTACCGGGCCTACCGGGCGGGCACGCTGCGGGCCATCGGGCTGGATGAGATCCACTCCCAGGGCTACTGCTTCCAGATCGACCTGGCCCGGCGGACCCTCGGCGCCGGGCTGCGGGTGGTGGAGGTGCCGATCACGTTCGTCGAGCGGGTGCACGGCACCAGCAAGATGAGCAGGGCGATCGTGTTCGAGGCGTTCTGGCGGGTCGGCTGGTGGGGCCTGACCGGGCGGTGGGCGAAGCTGCGCGGGCATGACAAGCGCCCGGCGAGCTGACGCTCGTCCGGGCGCCCGGTAAGCCCTGTTCGCTGGCTAGGCGCTCTTCCGCTGCCTGGCCTTGGCCGGGGTGTCCTCGCCACGCTGGCTGCGGATCAGCGCGAGCCGCTCGGCCAGCACCTCCTCCAGGTCGGCGATGGACCGGCGCTCGCGGAGCATATCCCAGTGGCTGCGTGGCGGCTTGGCCTTACGCGGGGTGCTCAGGTCCCCGGTGCTCGTGAACGCGGTCACCCCGCACACCCGGCACTCCCAAGTAGCCGGAACTTCCGCCTCCGCCGCAAACGGGACGGTAAAGTGGTGACCCTTGGGGCAGTCGAAAGCGATCTCCTGGCGAGGTGCCAGATCGGTGTTGCGGTCGTTCTCGTAGCTCGTTGCCCCGAGCCGGGTCCCGCGAAGTGCGCGTTCGGCCATTAGTCGCTGCCTCCCAGGCGCTCTGCCAGCTTTCTTGATTAACGCCGAGTACCCGGTCAAGATTCCCGCTGTGCCCGATTCCAACCGTGCGCGGCACATGTGTCTGGCCCGCAGCCAGCGGTTGCCCGCTGGCGGTCCCGGTCTGGCTCGCGTGTGCGATGCCGGGTTACTGCTTCAGCGGGGCACGCCCGGCGGAGCCGGGTCTTACTGCCCCTCCACAGTCGTTTAGCCTCTCCGCCCCACTGGCGGCGAGATGGAGCAGGTTGCGTGCCGCGTTCACGTCCCTGTCCTCACTGAGGTCACAGGATTCGCAGCGGTAGGTGCGCTCGGACAGGGCCAGCTTGGCTTTTACCGTGCCGCAGCCCGAGCACAGCTTGGATGACGGGAACCAGCGGCTGGCTACGACCAGCCGCCCACCGTGCCAAGCCGTCTTGTAGTCCAGCAGGCGTCGGGCTGTCCCGAAGCCCTGATCGGCGATGGCGCGAGCCAAGGCCCGGTTGCGGATCATCCCGGCCACGTTGAGATCCTCAGCGACTACTGTCTCGTAGCGGCGCGCGAGTCCAGTGGTGGCCTTATTCAGCGCATCGGTGCGGACGTTTGCCACCCGGGCGTGGATGCGGGCCAGGCGGGCCGCCGACCGGCGCCGGTTCGCCGATCCGCGGACCTTGCGCGAATGCGCCCGGCTGGCCCGGCGTAGGCGTCGCAGCGCGGTGCGTAGCGCTCTGGGCCCGGCCACCGTGACGACGTTCCCGTCACTATCCACCCCGGTCAGGAGGGTACTCACGCCAAGATCGATACCGATCGCCGTGCCGGGCCGGGAATGCCGCAATGGGACGTTCCGCTCCACCTCGACCGTGAACGAGGCGGACCACCGCTGGGCTGTGCGCGACACGGTGACTGACAGGATCCGGGCCGTGCCGTTCTCCAATCTGCGTGCGAGTTTGCAGGTGGGCTCGTGCGTGCGGATCAATCCCAGCCGTGGCAGCGTAACCGTGAACCCACTGCAGCGGATCGCTCCCGTCAGGCGGAACGCCTCCTGGTAGACGCACTTGGAATTCTTACTCCACCACGCCAGCGCCGGATCGGCCTTCTTCGCCGCGTTCCACAGCTTGTGCAGGTCGTTGCCGGAATACCACTTGCCCTCAGCCTCGTAGCGCTCCCGGCATCGAGCCACGCCCCAGTTCCACGCGAACCGCGCCGCTCCCGCATGCGAGCACAGCATCCGCTGCTGAGCTGGGGTCGGATCGAGGGCGAACCTGTACGCCTGCCGCACCTGCACCGCTGCCACTTGAGCACTGTCTCAGCTGACTACGACAATCCACGCCATTGGCAGTCGGCTGCCGGTCGCTCAACCCGCCGGGCGGGGGTGCCACTGGCTGCGGCTGATGAGGACGTCACGCAGTGCGACGGTCTGGTCGGTCATGATCCCGTCCACCCCGGCGTCCAGCAGCCTGCCCATGACGGCCGGTGAGTTGACCGTCCAGGCGTGCACCTGCAGCCCCAGCGCGTGCGCCCGGCCGACGAAGGCCGGGGTGGCCACGGAGGCCGGCACCTGGGCGCAGCGCACCCCGGCCCGGGCCATCCGCTCGGCCATGGCCAGGTGCGCGCCGCAGGGGGCCTGCGCGGGGCCGCGCCGGGCCTGGGCCGGGCGGCGCTGGTCCCGTGGCCCGCGCGGGCCGCGGAACCGGACCATCGAGATGCCGAACGGGGAGGCGGCCATGCAGACCGGCCGGTCGAGCGCCCGCCGCGCGGTGCGCAGCCGGGCGGCCGAGAACGAGGTCACGCACACCCGGTCCCACGATCCGGTGCGGCGCAGCACCTCGGCCAGCGGCTCGATCGCCGGGGCGTCCTTCAGGTCGATGTTGAACCGCACATCCGGCCACGCGGCCAGCAGGTCGTCCAGCCGTGGGATGGGCTCGGTGCCGGCGATCCGGGCCTCGGCCACGGTGCGGTAGGGCAGCCGGGCGATCCGCCCGCCGCGGTCGGTTACCCGGTCCAGCGTCCGGTCGTGAAACGCGATCAGCACGCCGTCCGCGGTGGCCTGCAGGTCGGTCTCCAGGTACCAGTAGCCCAGCCCGAGCGCGTGCTCGAACGCCTGCCACGAGTTCTCCGGCGCGTGCGCGGCCCCGCCGCGGTGCGCGAACGCCATCGGCCCGGGGTGGTCAAGGAACGCGGTCGGCATGTATCCGAGTATGCGCTCCCTGCGGGAGCACTCTGTAAACGGAGGATGGCGCAGCGCTGAAACACGCGTAGCGATAAGGCCTCCCGGGTGGCGCGGATTCGCCTGGTCAGGCCCGTGTGTCAGGCCCCGTGCGTGGCCCCGTGCGTCCGGCCGACCACTCGCGGCGGCGGGCTTCGGCCAGGGCGATGGCCGCCGCCGCGGCTACGTTGAGTGACCCGACCCGGCCGATCAGCGGGATGTAGGCGACGCTGTCGGCCACCGCCAGCAGGGCGGGCGAGCAGCCGTGATCCTCGTTGCCCAGGGCCAGGCAGACGTCGCCGGCCAGCGGGGCCTCGTGCAGCGGCTCGGCCCCCGCGGCCAGTTCGATCGCGACCACCCGCAGGCCGGCCTGGCTGGCCGCCTTGGCCGCCGCCACCGGGTCCGGCTCGCGTTCCCAGCTGAGCAGGCGCTGGGTGCCGAGCGCGGTCTTGCCCGCCGACGGGTGGTCCAGCGGTGCGGAGTTGCCGCACAGCCAGATGTGCTCGGCGCCGAACGCGGCCGCCGAGCGGACGATCATGCCCACGTTATAGGGCTGGGTCACCGAGTCCAGCAGCACGGCCAGCCGGCCCTCGGTGGCCCGGCGCCAGGACCGGTTCAGCCGCTTGACGTCGGTCGGCCGCAGCTGCTTCCGGGACGGCGTCCCGGGGTCCGGGGTGGTCATCGGGCCGTCACCGCCAGCACCCGGTAGCCGGCCCGGGACGCGATCCGCGCCGTCGGCCAGCCCTGCTCACCCAGCCAGCGGTGCAGCGAGTCGGCGCCCAGGTTGCGCTGCACCACCAGGTAGGCGCGGCCGCCCGGGTCGAGCCGGCCGAGCCAGGTGGCCAGCAGGCCGTGCAGCGCGGCCTTGCCGATCCGGATGGGCGGGTTCGACCAGATGCCGGCGAACCCGGCGGGCAGCGCGGGGTCATCCGGCGGCACGCAGCGCACGTTGCCCAGGCCGGCCCGGGCCGCGTTGCCCGCGCACAGCTGCAGCGCCCGGGTGTTCACGTCCACCGCCCACACCGTGGCGCCCGGCGCGCGGGCCGCCATGGCCAGCGCGATCGGGCCGTACCCGGTGCCCAGGTCGAGCAGCTGGCCGGCCGGCGGCGGGGGTGGCACGGTGTCCAGCAGCACCCGGGTGCCCGGATCAAGCCGGCTGGCGGAGAACACGCCGGCATCGGTGGCGCACTCGAAGTGCCGGTCGCCGAGCACCACCTGGACGGTGCCCGGCCGGTGCGCGGCCGCCGGGTCCTCGGCGAAGTAATGCTGGCCCACTGTGTTAACTAATCCTCTGTTAACTAATCCTCTGTTACCGAGGCCCTAGCGGGGCGGCACTGAGGGCGGCGTGGTGACCGGTCCCGGCTTGGCCGGCTGGCCCGCCGCGGCCAGCGCCGGGTCGATGTACTTGTGGCTCAGCCAGCGCTCGACCACGAACGTGAGCACCGGGATCGTGCCGGCCAGCAGGACCAGGATGGTCGGGCCGATGGCCAGCCGCAGCCGCCGGGTCAGCAGGTAGGCGAAGATGATGTAGATGATGTACAGGCACCCGTGCAGGGTGCCCACATCGTTGACGATGACGGTGTTGTTGTCGATCACCTGGAGCGGGATGCCGACAAAGCACAGGATGATCAGCACCACGCCGGTGATGTAGGCCATCACCCGGTAGCGGAGCACGGCTGCGCGCACCGGTCTTGCCTCCTCAGTGTTGTGTGCCACTCAGTGTTTGCGGGTCAGTCAGCTGCGGAACCCGTGCCACCGGCCGTGGCCCTTGGCCTCGCTGGTCAGCCGGGCCAGGTAGGCGTTGTAGGCGGTCAGTTCCTCGTCCTCTTCCGTCCGCTCGTCCCCAGGCTCGCCGTCAGCCGTGGCCACCGCGGCCGCGCCGGGCGCCCCGGCGGGCAGTTCGACGTCCTCGGCCGGGGTTCCCTTCGGCACCGGCGGGTGGAACTCGTCCCGGATCGTCTTGGCCCAGAAGACGATCGCGAATCCGGCGAAGATCGGCCATTCGAACGTGTACGCCCAGCTCAGTGCGTTGCCGGACTCGGCGCGGTGCAGCTGCCAGTCGCCCAGGGCCAGCATGCCGAGCACGGACACGACCATCAGCGCATGCCAGCCAAGCCACCGCGGCTTGAAAAGGAAATGCCAGCTCGTCGCCGGGCTCGGCACCGGGGGATCGCCGGACATGCCAGAAAGTGTAGCCCGCACCGGGAGCCCCGTTCCCGCCCAGGCAGGGGAAGGGGGAGGGGGCCGGGGTGGTGGGCGGGGGGTGGGTTTCCCGCGAGTCAATGCGGAGGCATCCGGGCCGCTCAGTGATAATCGTGGCATGTCCTTCACGGATCTACTGCACGGGCGGGTTGGACTGGCCGGGCGGCTGCCGGCCCGGCTGGAAGACCTGCACGGGCCGGAACGCGGTGTCATCGTGCTGCCCCGCCACCTGGCCTGGCCGGGGATGCGCGAGTTCGATGTGACCGACGACCGGGTCCGGCGCAGCCTGTACGGGATCGTGCTGACCCAGGGCCGCCGCAACGACCTGGCCCGGTTCGTCAACGCGCGGCTGCTCAGGCAGGACTGGCCGCTGCTGCGCGCCTCGCTCGACCCGAAGCTGCGCCGCGGCTGCGAGCGCCGGCTGGCGCTGCGCGGCCTGGCCACCCAGGGCCCGGCCGCCGCCGCGGAACTGGACGCGGCCCAGCCCGAATAGTGAACCTCGACGCGCTGACCGCCATCGACGTGCATGTGCACGCCGAGGTGTCCAGCTCCGGCGGCGCCTCGCTGTCCGGCGAGCTGGCCGAGGCGGCTGACGCCTACTTCAAGATCGGCAACCCGCACCGCCCCACGCTGCCGGAGATCGCCGGCTACTACCGGGACCGGCAGCTGGCCTGCGTCGTATTCAGCGTGGACGCCGAGGCCGCCACCGGCACCCCGCCGGTGCCGAACGAGGAGGTCGCGCAGGCGGCCGCGGACCACCCGGATGTGATCATCCCGTTCGCGTCCATCGACCCGGCCCGGGGCCGGGCCGGCGCCCGGCAGGCCCGGCGGCTGGTCACCGAGCACGGCGTCCGCGGCTTCAAGTTCCATCCCAACGTGCAGGCGTTCTACCCCAACGACCGGATGGCCTACCCGCTGTATGAGGTGATCGAGGAGCTCGGCGTGCCCGCGGTGTTCCACACCGGGCAGACCGGGATCGGGGCCGGCGCGCCGGGCGGCGGCGGCATCCGGCTCAAGTACTCGAACCCGATGTTCGTGGACGACGTGGCGGCCGACTTCCCGGGCCTGGCCATCATCCTGGCCCATCCGTCGTTCCCGTGGCAGGACGAGGCGCTGGCCGTGGCCACGCACAAGCCGCTGGTGCACATCGACCTGTCCGGCTGGTCGCCGAAGTACTTCCCGCCGCAGCTGGTGCAGTACGCCAACTCGCTGCTGCAGGACAAGGTGCTGTTCGGCTCCGACTTCCCGATGCTGACCCCGGACCGCTGGCTGGCCGACTTCGCCAAGCTGCCCATCAAGCCCGAGGTCGTCCCCAAGATCCTTAAGCTGAACGCCAGCAGGCTGCTCGGCCTCGCCCCGACCGGAGGGAACCCCGCATGACCACCACCGCCAACGGACTGGACGAGCTCACCGCGCTGGCCGGCGCCGACCTGGGGCACACCGGCTGGATGGAGATATCCCAGCAGCGGGTGGACCTGTTCGCCGACGCGACCGGGGATCACCAGTGGATCCACGTGGACGCGGCGCGCGCCGCGGCCGGGCCGTTCGGCGGCACGATCGCGCACGGGTACCTGACCCTGTCCTTGCTCATCCCGCTGTTCGGTGAGCTGCTCGAGGTCACCGGGGTCAGCATGGGCATCAACTACGGGCTGAACAAGGTCCGGTTCATCACCCCGGTCCCCGTCGGCTCGAAGATCAGGCTGGCCGGGCGGGTGGCCACGGTGGAGCCGGCCGGGGCGGGCGCGGTGCAGCTCACCGCCGACTTCACCGTCGAGCTGGACGGCGCGGCCAAGCCGGCCTGCGTGGCCCAGGCCATCTACCGCTACTACGCCTGACCACTGCTCGCGGGTCAGGCGAGCAGGCCGCGCGCGTACCAGTCCCTGGTGGTCCGCACGCCGGGCAGGGTGAAGAAGTAGCCGCCGCCGAACGGCTGCACGTAGTCGGTGAGCGGCTCGCCGGCCAGCCGTTCCTGGACGGTCTCGAACTGGCGCCGGATGTCCTGCTGGTAGGCCACGAAGATGTGCCCGGTCTGCAGGTTCCCGCTGCGGTCCATGCCCAGGTCGTAGTTGTACGAGCGGCGCACCAGCCGCTGGCTGGCGGTGGCGTGGGTGCGCGGGTTGGCCAGCCGGATATGCGCGTCCAGCGGGATCACGCTGCCGTGCGGGTCGGCGGCGTAGTCCGGGGTGTCGAACTCGCGGTTGCCGTCCAGCGGCGCCCCGGAGTCCCGGCGCCGCCCGAACATGTTCTGCTGCTCGTTGATGGACACCCGGTCCCAGAACTCCACCAGCATCCAGATCAGCCGGACCACCTGGTACGAGCCGCCCTGCGCCCAGGCCGACTCGGCTCGGTCGGCGACCCAGGTCAGCTCGCTGGCCAGGCGGCCGGCCGGGTTGGCCGTGCCGTCCTTGAAGCCGAGCAGGTTGCGCGGCGTGCCGGCCGGGCGGGGCGGCGAGTTGTAGCCCTCGATCTTCCAGCGCAGCTGCATCGCGCCGCGGGTATGCCGGGTGATGTCCCGGATCGCGTGGTGGATGGTGTCCGGGTGGTTGGCGCACAGCTGGACCAGCAGGTCACCGTGCAGCCAGGCCGGGTCGGGGGAGTCGTCCGGGAAGGCCCGCATCGGGGCCAGCTTGCTGGGCTTGCGGCTGGCCAGCCCGTACCGGCCGTCGAACAGGCTGGACCCGGCCGACACGGTGACGGTCAGCCCGTCCGCGGGCACCGCCGGGCCGAGCACGTCGCTGTCCGCCGGGGGGTGGCCCACGCCCAGGTTGACCGGGCTGCCACCGGTGGCCAGGGAGCGCGCCCGGCTGGTCAGCACCTGCATCAGGCGGGCCAGCTCAGCCCGGCTGCCGGTGATCGAGTCGAACGCGGCGAAGCAGGCGTACGGCTGCTTCGCGGCCGGACCCGGGGTCAGCACCCCGGCCTGGTGGATGCCGTGGAACGGGTACGACGCCGCCTCCGCCGGGCCGCCATCCGCCGCCGCCCGGGCATCCGCACGCGCCCCGCCGATCAGCACCCCGCCGGCCAGGGCGGTGCCGGCCGAGCCCGCGGCGGCGCCTTTGAGGAAGTTTCGGCGGCTGACCCTCATCCTGGTCTTCTCCTTATCGGCTGGGCGGGACTTCGAGCAGGTCAGGCACGGACGACAGGGACTCGAGCAGCGCTCCGGTGGCGCCGTCCACGGCCTGCCGCTGGGCCAGCGGAACGGCGCTGCGCGGCATCCAGTGGCCGTCGCGCTGGGTCGCCAGCAGCGCCCGCGCCACCGTGTCCAGCTGGCCGTGCAATGTGCCCACCAAGCCCGGCTGGCGCGCGCTGATCAGCGCGGCCAGGTCGCCCAGCACGGCCCGGGTGACCTGCAGGTCGGCGTAGGCCTCCGGGTAGGCCGCGCCGCTGCCCTGGTCGTCGAGACCGGACAGATGATCACGCAGCGCGTCCTCCAGGATCTCGTGCGCGCGGACCGGCAGGTTGGCCGGATCGCCGGCCAGGTCCGCCGAGCCCAGGTTCCGCTGCACCCGGGCCACGTCGGCGGCCAGCGTGGCGGCCACCGGCCGCAGCCCGGCGGCCCGCTGCCCATGCCACAGCCCGTACTCCAGCCGGTGCAGCCCAGTGAAGTCCTTGTCCGCCACCCCGGCGGGCAGCCCGCCGGGCAGCCCGGCCACCGCGGTATCGTCGCCGGAGAAGCTGTCGTACGACGCGCCGGTCCGCTCCCAGGCCAGCTGGGCGGCCAGCCAGTCCGCCCGGGCCGCGGCCAGGTCGCCGCGCCGCAGATCGGCCTGGATCTTCCCGACCGCGGTGGCCAGGCCGCGCAGCTGCGCGGCGGCGTACGCCTGATAGGCCCGGTTCGGGCCGGCCAGGTCGCGCACCGTGACCGGCTTGACCGCGGCCGGCGCGGCCCGCACCGTGCCCCCGGTGACCTGCACCGCGGCCGACGTCGTCACGCCCTGCCCGGACAGGTGGCACGTGAACGCGTAGGAACCCGGGCGCAGCGTCGCGGTCAGCTGGGCCGAGGTGGCCGGGCCCAGCGTCTCGATCTCACCGACCACCCCGCCCGCCGGGTTGACCAGGTTGATCTCGCCCGCCTGGCCGGACTGGTTGGCCACCGTGAACGTCTGGGTGCCGGCCCGGGCCGCGGTCCAGTCCCGGGCGCAGCCCGTCCTGGTCACCGTCACCGTGGCGGCGCCGGCCGCGGTGGCCGACGGCAGCGCGGCGATCACCACGCCTGCGGCGACGGCGGGCACCACGACCAGCACCCCGGCGACCAGCCACGGGCGGCGCGCGGCCAGGCGGGCCCAGCCGGGGGCACTGGCGTTCAGTGGGCTGGGTGGTGGTTTTCCGGGTGCGGCCCGGCCCGCGCGGGCGAAGAGCGGGATGACCACGGCCAGGTAGCTGAGCCAGGCCACCACCGGCAGCACGGTCATCTTGGGGACCAGCTCGGTGGCGCCGGTGATGATCGACACCCACCACGAGTGCGGGTCGGCGTGCGCGCTCAGGTCGAACGCGACCCAGTGCAGGCCGGGCAGCAGCCCGGCGTCCTGCAGGTCGCCCAGGCCCGCGGCCAGCACGCCGGCCGCGATCACGATCAGCAGGATCGCGGTCCGGCTGGAGAACACCCCGACGTTGAGCCGGATGGCCCGCCGGTACAGCAGCCAGCACAGCAGCACTGCGGCGGCCAGGCCGAGCCCGGCGCCGATCAGCGGCGCGGCCGTCGACCCGGAGGCCCGCACCGCGGTCCACAGGAACAGCGTGGTCTCCAGGCCCTCCCGGCCGACGGCCAGGAACGCGGTCACGGTCAGCGCGCCCGCGGTGCGGCGCATCCAGAACACCATCCCGGTGACCAGGCCCACGGCCAGCACGCTGAGCAGCCCGGCGGCCGCCTCCTGGGCCCGGCTGGGCAGCTCGCCCGCGGAGAAGGTGAGCACGGCCGCGAAACTGCCGGCCACCATGACCGCGCCCAGCACGCCGAGCCACACCGGCGCCGACGACAGCCGGCCGCCGTCCGGCGCCGTCTTGCGCAGCGCGGCCAGCAGGATGCTGACGACCAGCCCCGCCTCGAGGCCCTCACGCAGCCCGATAAGAAGATTAGGAACAGCTTCCGCCCACGACACGCGAGTAAGGTTAGGCTAACCTAACTTCGCCTGGGTTCAGGACAGCGGCGCCGGGCCCGGCTCGGACGTGCCGAGCAGCGGCTCGTCGGCGGAGCGCAGGTCGGCGGTGGGCAGCCCGCCGGGATAGAGCTCCCTGACCCGGCCGGCCACCGAGATGGCGATCTGCACGTGCTGGCGGCGGCTGGCCGTGTAGAAGCTCTGCGCGTCGGCGCTCAGCTTGGGCCGGGCGTGCAGCGGCTTGTCGCTGACCGCGAGCAGGGTGGCGGTCGGGATCCGGTAACGGAACCCGTTCGCGGCCACCGTCGCCGATTCCATGTCCACGGCCAGCGCCCGGGACACCCGCAGCCGGTCCGCCACCAGGGCCAGGTTCAGCTCCCAGTTCCGGTTGGCGGTGGTGAACACGATGCCCATCCGGCTGCGCAGGCCGCGGCCGGTCAGCTCGGACAGCAGCAGCGTGTTCAGCGTGTGGTTGGCCAGCACCGGCACGCTGAGCGGCAGGATCTCATCCAGCACGTGATCGTCGCGCAGGTAGCCGGTGGCCAGCACCAGGTCCCCGATGTCCTGATGGTTGCGCAGACCGGCGCAATGCCCGATCATCAGCATCAGATCCGGCCGGAGCACAGCGAGGTGATCCGTGATGGTCTTGGCGTTGGACGGGCCGACCCCGATGTTCACCATCGTCAGGCCGGCCTGGTCAGGCAGCTGGTAATGCCAGGCGGGCATCTGGCGGCCATCGCCATCCGGGCCGGTGCAGCCGGGCAGCGCGGCCCGGAACTCCTCGACGTGCCAGGCGTAGTTGGTCAGCAGCACGTACCGCTGGAAAGCCGCCGCCGGTGTCCCGGTGTAGTGCTCGAGCCGGTCGATGGACAGCGCCATCCGCTCCGGGGCGAACAGGAACAGCTTCTTGCGGCGCAGGTCCCAGCGGGTCTCGTCGACGGCCGGGCCGATCCTCGGGTCGTGCAGGTCCAGCGCCTCCCGGCCCGGGCTGACCGAGATCCGGGCGCCATGGGCGGCCAGCCGGGCCAGCTCGCGCTCCAGGTACCAGCGGATCGCGGCCGGCGCGGCGAATTCGCCCTGCAGCACCGGGTTGTGCGCCGACCAGGGCCGGCCCACGGTGAGCAGCGGATACCGGCCCGCGCTGGCTGCTGCCTCCATCGCGTCGGCCAGCTGGGCGATCCCGGCCGCCACCTGGCCATCCGGGATGGCAGCGAAATCCGCCGACACCGTCATCCGGTCATCATGCCAGCCGGGCTGGCAGGCTTCACCGGCGCGACAGCCGGTGTTCACTGCAGGGAGGCCTGGGCACGGTTGGCTGGGCCCGGAGAGCGGGCAGGCCCGGGCCACGGAGAGGTGCCATGCGGTCAGAGCGGCTGACGTCGATGGGGAGATCGCGGGCAGGCCGGGCCACCGCCGGCGGCGTGGCATTGGCCACGCTGCTGGCGGGCGCGCTGCTGGCTACGGTCCCGGCCGGGGCGGCCGCCAGCGTGCTGGCCCCGGGCGGATTGCCCGGGGGCGCGCCCGGGGCCAGCGGGAACCTGCTGGCTGACGGCGACGCCGGCGCCGGGTACTGCACCCACGACTGGAACGCGGCCAGCACCATCCCGGGCTGGACGGTTACCCAGGGCAGCCCGAATGTCATGTGTTACCCGGCCCGCCGGTTCCCGCACCCACGCGGCGCGGCCGGCCGCGGCTTCTTCAGCGGCGGCCCGTACGGCGACTCCGCGATGACCCAGACGGCCAGCCTGCGCGGCGCGGCCAGGCGGATCGACGGTGGCTCGGTCCGGTTCCGGCTGTCCGGCTGGCTCGGCGGCTGGCGGGCCCTGCCCGGCTACGTCCGGGTCACGCTGGCCTTCCTCGGCCGGTCCGGGCAGCAGCTCGGCAGCCTGCAAAAGCTGCGCACGGTGACCGCGGCCGAGCGCGGCGGCCGGACCCTGCTGCGGGCCAGGTCGGTCACTGGGACGGTGCCCGCCGGGACCCGGTCGGCCCAGGTCACCGTGACGTTCCTGGACAGCTCGACCCCGGCAGGCGGTGAGCCGGAGCCGTCCGGGCCGGCCGGCGGGCTGCTCGACAACCTGGCGCTGACCGTGTCCGCCCCACTGCCCGCGGCCCGGCTGGCGCCGCCGCCGTCCTCGGTGCCCCGGTTCCAGCACGTCTTCATGATCATGATGGAGAACACCAACGGCAGCGCGGTGCTGGGCCAGGGCAGCCACATGCCGTTCCTGCACAGCCTGATGGCCCAGGGCGCGGCGCTGGCCAACTACCACGCCGTGTACCACCCGAGCGACGAGAACTACCTGGCCATCGCGGGCGGCGACACATACGCCAAGGGCGCCATCTACTGGCCGGACATCAAGGACCCGCACCCCAACCTGGGCGACGAACTGCAGGCCCGCGGGATGAGCTGGATGGCCTACGAGCAGGGCATGGGCTACCGGTGCAACGACCGGGCCAGCACCGAGTTCAAGTACGACAAGTACTACTACCCGGACGACGCGCCGTTCATCAACTACACCGACGTCTCCAGTGACCGGGCCCGGTGCAGGGCGCACCTGGTGGACACCAAACTGCTCAAACCGGCCTTGCGCAGCGCCAGTACCACGCCGGTGTTCTCCTGGATCGCCGCGGACGATTACTACGACGGCGAGTCGGCGGGCAACGGGAACTTGCGCAGCCGGGAGGTGCAGGACGGCTGGCTGCGCCGGACCATCACGCCGATCCTGGACTCGCCTGCCTGGCGGACCCAGAAGTCGCTGCTGATCATCACCTGGGACGAGGCCGGGGTGACCAGGAAGACGGCGGAGGCGGACAACCGGGTGGCGGCGATCGTGGTCGGCTCGCGGGGCACGGTGCGGGCCGGTTACGTCAGCCAGGTCCGGTACGACCACTACTCGACGGCCCGGACTATCGAGGAAGCCCTCGGCCTGGCCCCGTTCACCGCGAACGACAGATACGCGACGCCGTATAACGACGTGTTCACCCGGTGAGGCCGCCGGACCCGGTGGGTCCGGGCCGCCCGGGCCGGGCGGTATCGCTACAGTCAGCCCATGCGATTTGCCACCATCCGGGCCCCTGAAGGCACCACCGCGGCGCGGCTCGACGGCGACATGCTCATCCCGCTGGCCGCCGCCGACGTCGGGGAATTGCTCGCCGCCGGGGCGGACGGCGCCGCGGTGCCCGAGCGGCCCGGGAACAATCCGGTGCCGGCCGGCGTAGCGAGCTACGCCCCGGTGGTGCCGCGGCCCTCCAAGATCATCTGTGTCGGGCTGAACTACCGCGAGCACATCCTGGAGACCGGGCAGGAGCTGCCCGAGTACCCCACGCTGTTCGCCAAGTTCGCGGACACCCTGATGGGCGCGCGGGACGAGCTCAGGCTGCCCGCGCTGAGCGACCGGATCGACTGGGAGGTCGAGCTCGCGGTGATCATCGGCCGGCCGGTGTACCGGGCCAGCCGGGACGAGGCCGCCGCGGCCATCGCGGGCTACGCGGTCAGCAACGACGTGAGCGTGCGCGACTGGCAGCGCCGCACCATGCAGTGGCTGCAGGGCAAGGCGTTCCAGCACACCACGCCGGTGGGCCCGTTTCTGGTCACCGGCGACGAGGTGGCTGACGCGGCCGACCTGGACATCCGCTGCGAGGTGGATGGCGTGGTCATGCAGCAGTCGCGGACCTCCGACCTGCTGTTCAAGCCGGCTGACATCGCCGCCTACGCCAGCCAGGTGATCACCCTGCAGCCGGGTGACCTGCTGCTCACCGGCACCCCGGGCGGGGTGGGCAACGCCCGCAAGCCGCCGGTCTACCTGCAGCCGGGCCAGACCATGCGCAGCGCCATCGAGGGACTCGGCGAGTGCCTCAACTTGTGCGCGCCGGAGCAGGTGGGGTAACCCACCGCCTGGTGTGCGAAGGTAGCCCCATGCGCAAGTACGTGATCATCGGCGTCCCGGGCAGTGGCAAGAGCACCCAGGCCGGCTGGCTGGCCCGGGACCTGGACCTGGTGCACATCAGCGTAGGCGACATCTTCCGCTGGAACGTGCAGCACCACACCAAGATGGGCGCCCAGGTCCGCCGGATAATGGCCGCGGGCGAGCTGGTCGGCGACGACCTGGCCGAGGCGGTGACCGCGCAGCGGCTGGCCGACCACGACTGGAACTACGGGTTCATCGTCGACGGCTTCCCGCGCAACGCCCGGCAGGCCGAGTTCTTCCTGGAGAGCTACGACATCGACGCCGTGATCCACCTGGACATGCCGGACGCCGAAGTACGCAAGCGGGTGCTGGCCCGGCGGCTGTGCTCGGGCTGCGGGATGGACTACAACCTGATTCAGGGCCGGCCCCAGGAAGAGGGCAAGTGCGACGTCTGCGGCGGCACGCTGATCACCCGCGAGGACGACACCCCGGAGGCGCTGGCCGTCCGGCTGCATGACTACCACGACAAGACCGACCCGGTGCTGGCCATCTTCGCCCGCAAGGAATACGTGCTGACCATCGACGCCACCCGGGACCGGGACGGGGTGCAGCAGGCGATCCGGGACGCCCTCGGGCTGCCCGCGCCCAGCCCGGCGGAAGACTCGTCGGGCAGCCCGGCCACCGCGGCGAATTCGGCTGGCCCAGCACAACCATGAGGGTCGTGATCGCCCCGGACTCGTTCAAGGGCAGCCTGCCCGCCGAGGCGGCGGCCGCTGCGCTGGCCGCCGGATGGCTGGCGGCCCGGCCCGGGGACGAGGTGCGCACCGTGCCGCTGGCCGACGGCGGCGAGGGCACGCTGGCCGTGCTGGCCGCTGCGGTGCCCGCCGCCCGGTGGCAGCAGACCCAGGTCACCGGGCCGGCCGGGCAGCCGGTGGACTGCCCGTGGCTGATGCTGCCGGACGGCACCGCCGTGCTGGAGCTGGCCGCGGCCAGCGGGCTGCCGCTGCTCAGCCAGCTGGACCCGCTGGGCGCGCACACCATCGGGCTCGGCGAGGTGATCGGCTGCGCGCTGGACGCCGGGGCCCACCAGCTGACGGTGGCGCTCGGCGGCTCCGCGTCCACCGACGGCGGGACCGGCGCGCTGGCCGCGCTGGGCGCCCGCTTCACCGGCGCCGACGGCCGCCCGCTGCCGGCTGGCGGCGGCGCGCTGCCCAGGCTGGCCGCGGTGGACCTGACCGGGCTGCGCCCGCCGCCGCCCGGCGGGGTCAGCTGCCTGTCCGACGTCCGGGCGCCGCTGCTCGGCCCGGCCGGCGCGGCCGCGGTGTTCGGCCCGCAGAAGGGCGCCCGCCCGGACCAGGTGGGCCTGCTCGACAGCGGCCTGGCCCGGCTGGCCGCGCTGCTCGGCGGCGACCCGGCCGCACCCGGCGCGGGCGCGGCCGGGGGCACCGGCTACGGGCTGGCCGCGGCGTGGGACGCGCTGATCGTGCCCGGCGCACCGCAGCTGGCCCGGCTGGCCGGCCTGGACCAGGCGCTGGCCGGGGCCGGGCTGGTCATCACCGGTGAGGGCCGCTACGACCAGACGTCCGGCACCGGCAAGGTGGCCGGGGCGGTGTTCGCCGCGGCGGCCGCGGCCGGCGTGCCGGCCGCGCTGGTGGCCGGCCAGGTGGCCGCCCGCCCGCCGGCCGGCGTGCCCGTGCTGTCCCTGGCCCGGCTGGCCGGCGGGGTGCCGGCCGCGCTGGCCGGCCCGGCCCGGTACCTGCGGCTGGCCGGGCAGCGGCTGGCCGCCGGGTGGGGCGCGGCGGGATAGCACCCATTAACCTGGGCGGGTGCGGGAGATCGCGGTGTTCAGCGGCAGCGCCCACCCGGAATTGGCCGCCGAGATCTGCGCCCACCTGGGCGAGCGGCTGCGCCCGGTGCGGCTGATCCGGTTCGCCAACGACTGCCTGGAGGTCCAGCTCCAGTCCAACTGCCGGGAACGCGACGTGTTCCTCATCCAGCCGCTGTCCCCGCCGGTGCAGGAGCACCTGGTCGAGCTGCTGCTGATGCTGGACGCGGCGCGCGGCGCCTCGGCGGCCCGGGTCACCGCGGTGATCCCGCACTACGCGTACGCCCGGTCGGACAAGAAGGACATGCCGCGGGTGTCCATCGGCGGCCGCATGGTCGCCGACCTGCTGGTCGCGGCGGGCGCCGACCGGGTGCTCACGATGACCCTGCACTCCCCGCAGGTGCACGGGTTCTTCTCGGTCCCGGTGGACCACCTGCACGCGCTGCGCGAGCTGGCCAATCACTTCCGCGGGCAGGACCTGTCCAACACCGTCGTGGTCTCCCCGGACCTGGGCAACGCCAAGGCGGCGGCCGCGTTCGCCCGGCGGCTGGACCTGCCGGTGGCGGCGGGCGCCAAGCAGCGGCTGAGCGACCAGCAGGTCATCATCACCTCGATCATCGGGGACGTGACCGGCCGGGACGTGATCGTGCTTGACGATGAGATCGCCCGCGGCAGCACGATCCTGGAGCTGCTCGACCGGCTGCGCGAGCGGGACGTGCGGTCGGTCCGGGTGGCCTGCACCCACGGGCTGTTCACCGACGGGGCGCTGCAGCGGATCGAGGCCGCGCCGGAGGTGATCGAGGTGGTCACCACCAACACGGTGCCGATCCCGGAGAAGCTGCTCGGCGGCAAGCTGACCGTGATCTCGCTGGCCCCGGCGCTGGCCGAGGCCATCCGCCGGATCCACGAGGGCGAGAGCGTCAGCGTGCTGTTCGCGACGTAGCGGTAACGTCCGGGATGACCTGGCCGGCGCGGTGCAGCGGACGCTGGAGCCCGCGCACCTGTCGGTCTGGCTCAGGACTCCTCGATGGCCCGGGTGATCTGCTCGGTGGTCAGCGGGAGGTCGCGGACCCGGACGCCGACCGCGTCGGCCACCGCGTTGCCGATGGCGCCCGCCACCGGGCCCTGGGCCAGCTCGCCCGCCCCGGTCTCCGCCTCGTCCGAGGCCAGCACGCGCACCGCCACCTCGGGCATCTCGGTGAACCGCAGGATCGGGTAGCTCTCCCAGGTGACCGACGTGATCCGGGTCCGGTCGAAGCGGACCCGCTCGCGCAGCGCCCAGCTCGCGCTCTGCAGCGCGCCGCCCTCGACCTGGTTGCGCACGCCGTCCGGGTTGATCACCCGGCCCACGTCCACGGCCAGCCACAGCCGGCGCAGCGCGATGCTGGTGTCCGCGGCCACCTCGGCCACCGCCGCGCAGTAGCCGGAGGTGCCCTTGTACCGGGCGAAGGCCAGCCCGAGGCCGGTCCCCTCGGTGCGGGCGCTCTCTTTGCGGGTCCGGGCCGCCCAGCCCGCGAAGCCGGCCACCTCCTCGATGACCCGGCGGGCCCGCGGGTCGGTCAGGTGGGCCAGCCGGAACGCGGCCGGATCGGCGCCGGCCAGCCCGGCCAGCTCATCCATGAACGACTCGATCGCGAACACGTTGAGGAACGCGCCCAGCGAGCGCAGCGACGAGGTCCGGATCGGCATGGTGCGCAGCCGGTGCCGGGTCACTGCCAGGTCCGGGATGTCGTAGCCGGGCACCGCGTTGCGGGTGGCGCCCATCGCGCCGCTGGGCACCCCGTCCGGCGCGGCCGGGATCGGCGTGCCCCCGGCGGTGTGCGACAGGCCGAGCAGCCGCGGCTCGCCGCCGATGCCCGGCCGGCCGAGGAAGCCGTTGCTCCACACGTCCTGCCGCCAAGTCTGGATCCGGCCGGACCCGTCCAGCCCGGCCGACAGCCGGGCCAGCATGGCCGGGCCGACCGGCCCCCAGCCGAGCTCGTCCTCGCGGGACCAGAGCACCCGCACCGGGCGGCCGGGCAGCTCCCGGGCCAGCAGCACCGCGTCGGCGGCCGCGTCGTCCGAGGCGTTGTGCCCGTACACGCCGGCCCCCTCCACGTGGTGCACGGTCAGCTGCCCCGGGTCCAGGCCCAGCCCGGCGGCCAGCGCGCGGCGCAGCGGGAACGGCCCCTGGCTGTGCGTCCACACGGTGATCCGCGGCGTGCCGTCCGGGCCGCTGTCCCAGCGGGCGATCGCGCAGCTCGGCGCCATCGAGGCGTGCGCGATGAACGGCCGGGTGAACTCGGCCTGGTGCGTGCTGCGCACCTGGGCCACCGCGGCCGGGTCGGGCCGCTGCACCACCGCCTGGTCCTCGGTGGGCTGGCTGAGCAGGAAGCCCCTCAGGTCCCGCTCGTCGGGCAGCGACTCGCGGACCGTCCACCGGGCCGCCCGGGCCAGCCGGGCCGCGGCGGCCACGGCGATCCGGTCCTGGCCGGCCAGCACGCCGAGGAACGACCCGTCGCGCAGCACGGCCAGCACGCCGTCCGGCAGGTCGGCCGGCCCGACCCCGTCCAGCGTGGCGGCCGGGCCTGGCGGCCGGATCACCCGGCCGAACACCATGCCCGGCAGCACCAGGTCGTGCAGGAAGCGGGGGCGGCCGGTCGCCTTGTCCGGCAGGTCACGCCGCGGCGCGCTGCGGCCCGCCACCGACCACTGGCTGGCCGGCTTGGCCACGGCCGGCTCGGCGGCGGCCCGGTCCAGCAGGCCCGGCTCGTCCAGCGTCCAGTAGCTCAGCCCAGTACCGGTGAGTTCAGCGCCGGCCGTGCAGATCTCGCCGTCCCGGACGGTCAGCTGGGCCGGGCCGGTGTCCAGCTTGGCCGCGGCCGCGGCCAGGAACGCGGCCCGGGCCTGCGCGCAGGCCTGGTGCAGCGCGCCGCCGGAATCCTCGATCGACCGGCTGCCCGACGTCACCCCCTCGTCCGGGCTGGTGTCCGTGCTGACCGGGGCCACCTCGACCTGGTCCAGTGCGACGTCGAGTTCCTCGGCGGCGATCTGGGCCAGCGCGGTCCACACGCCCTGGCCGTACTCGACCTTGCCGGGGTGGATGATGACCCGGCCGGGATGGCTGAAATCGAGCCAGCGGCCCAGCTCCGGGTTGGCCGCCAGGCTGGGGGATGGGGTCATTCGGTGGCCCCGGCCGGCGCGGTCCGGGCCGCCGCGCGCAGCACGGCCCGGACGATCCGCTGGTGCGTCCCGCACCGGCACAGGTTGCCGTCCAGCGCGGTGCGTACCTCCCGCTCGGTGGGCGCCGGGTTGCGGCGCAGCAGCGCCACCCCGCTCATGATCATCCCGGAGGTGCAGTAGCCGCACTGGGCGGCCTGCTCGTCGATCACCGCCTGCTGCACCGCGTGCAGCTCGCCGCCGTCGGCCAGCCCTTCGACCGTGGTCACGTCTTTGCCCTCGGCCGCCCAGGCCGGGAAGTCGCAGGACGATCTGGCCTGGCCGTCGATGATCACGAAGCACGCGCCGCACAGCCCGATGCCGCAGCCGAACCGGGGCCCGGCCAGGCCCAGATCATGCCGGAGCACGTCGAGCAGCGGCGTGTCCGGCTCGCTGCTGACGACCTGCGCGGATCCGTTGACGGTGAGCTGGATGTTGACGCTGCCCATCCGCACAGAGTATGCATTCGTTTGCAGGTTTGGCCAGAAGCGAGCGGACGGCACGGGACAGGGAGGCCACAGAGTGGACGAGCGGGTAGCGATGGCGATTTCGCACTGGGCGCCACGGTTCACCACGAACGGCGTGACGGCCGGGGATTTCGAGCGGATCACCAGCGGCCTGCAGCGCTGGGAGGACTGGTGCGCTGCGTGGAGCACGGTCGGCGCCGAGCACGAGGAACTCGGCCGGACCGCGCTGGCCGCGGGTCACCAGCTGTCCGCGGGCGCGCACCTGGCCCAGGCGGCCGTCTACTACCACTTCGCCAAGTTCCTGTTCGTCAACGACCTGGACCAGATGCGCACCGCGCATCACGCCGCGGTGCGCTGCCTGGATGACGCGCTGCCCTACCTGGACCCGCCGGGCCGCCGGATCGAGATCCCGTTCGGCGGGTCCCGCCTGGTCGGGGTGCTCCGCCACCCGGCCGGGGCGGGGCCGCACCCAGTCGTGATCATGATCCCCGGGCTGGACTCCACCAAGGAGGAGCTGCGCAGCACCGAGGAGCTGTTCCTGGCCCGCGGCGTCGCCACGTTCAGCGTGGACGGCCCGGGGCAGGGCGAGGCCGAGTACGACCTGGCCATCCGGGGCGACTGGGAGGTCCCCGGGGCGGCCATCATCGACCAGCTGAGCACCGAGCCCGGGCTGGACGCGGCCCGGATCGGGGTCTGGGGAGTCAGCCTGGGCGGGTATTACGCGCCCCGGGTGGCCAGCGGCGACGACCGGGTCCGCGCCTGCGTGACGCTGGCCGGCCCGTACAACTTCGCCGAGCACTGGGACCAGCGGCCCAGCCTGACCAGGGAGGCGTTCCGGGTCCGGTCCAAGTCCCCGGACATGGCCGCGGCCCGGGCCGCGGCCGGCCAGCTCAGCCTGGCCGGGCGGGCTGAGAAGATCCACTGCCCGCTGCTGGCCGTGATGGGCAAGCTGGACCGGCTCATCCCGTGGCAGGACGCGGCCCGGCTGGTCGAGGAGGCCAGCGGCCCCAGCGAGCTGCTGCTGCTCGAGCAGGGCAACCACGGCTGCGCCAACCTGGCCCCGTTCCACCGGTACCGGACCGCCGACTGGGTGGCCGAGCAGCTGGGGGCCCGGACGTCGTGACCCGGGCACCGGCCCGTGGCGCGGCCAGCTCGTCGGGCCTCCGGTTGCTGGCCCAGCACGACCTGGGCGGGCACGGCGACGGCATGCAGGTGATCCGGGCCGGCGACGCGCTGTACGTCGGGCACCTGGGCACGTCCGGGATGGGCACCTCGATCCTGGACGTCGCCGACCCAGCCCGGCCGGAGCTGGTGGCCCAGTGGCCGGCGCCGGCCGGCACGCACACCCACAAGGTCCAGGTGGCGGTCGGCCTGCTGCTGGTGAACCACGAGAAGTTCCCGTACCGGGCGGCCATGACCGAGCCGTTCTCCGCCGGGCTGGCCGTGTACCAGCTGGCTGACCCGCTGCGCCCGGAGCAGATCGGGTTCTGGCCGAGCAGCGGCCGCGGGGTGCACCGGGTGGTGTGGACCGGGGGGCGGTACGCGCACATGTCGGCCATCCCGGACGGGTTCAGCGACCGGATCTGGGTGGTGCTGGACCTGGCCGACCCGGCCCGGCCGGCCGAGGCGGCCCGCTGGTGGTGGCCCGGCCAGCGGGCCGGTGAGCAGCCCACCTGGCGGCCGGGCGAGCGGTATGCGGCGCACCACGCGCTGCTGGACGGCGACCGCGCCTACCTCGGCTACGACGACGCCGGCCTGGTCATCCTGGACGTGTCGGACATCACCCGGCCCCGGCAGGCCGGGCAGCTGCGCTGGGACGGTGGCTCGACGCACACCTGCCTGCCGCTGCCCGGCCGGCAGCTGGTGGTGGTCACCGACGAGCAGGTCAGCAACGGGCCGCGGGCGCCGCAGCGGGCCATCCGGGTGATCGACGTGTCGGCCGCGCCGCGGGTGGCCGCGCTCTGCCCGCCGCCCGCCGGCCACTATGACCAGCTGCCGCTCCGCTTCGGCGCGCACAACCTGCACGAGAACCAGCCCGGCGCCTACCGCAGCCAGCGGCTGGTCTTCGCCACCTACTTCAGCGCCGGGGTCCGGGTCTACGACCTGGCCGATCCCGCGCATCCCCGGGAGGTCGCGCACTGGGTGCCGGACCCGCCGCCTGGGCAGCCGGTCGCCCAGATCAACGACCTGTTCGTGGACGACGGCGGGCTGATCTGGGTCACCGACCGGATCAGCGGGGGGCTGTCTGTCCTGCAACCGGAGCCGGATCTGGCGGCGCTGATGGCGGCGGCCCGGAGCTGACCGGGCTAGGCGCCGGGACCACGGCGGCCGCCGCGGCGGGGGCGCTGGCCGGCCGGCGCCGGGTCAGCCGCTGGATGATGCTGGCGATGGTCCACAGCGGCGGCAGCAGCACGAACAGCACCAGGATGGCCCACTGCGCGGGGTGCTTGGCCATGCTGGGCAGGACCGTCTTCTCCAGCCAGGGGAACAGGTGACTGCGCAGCACCGGGATGTACGCGGCGGCGGCCAGCGCGGCCCCGGCGGCCACCGTCACGATGCCCAGCGCCAGGATGATGCGCCGGGCCGCGCCCACCGCAACCAGCAGCAGCCCGGCCAGCACGGCGGCCAGCCCGGCCGCGCTGAGCACATTGACCGTGCTGGTGCTGGCCAGCGCGCCGAGCAGGATCAGGCCGAGCCCGGCGAACAGCGGGTAGCGCGCCGCCGGGCCAACGCAGGTCACCCGCCAGGCCAGCGTGGTCACCGTGCGCGCGCCGGTGAGCACCGGGCGGAGGAAGTGCGGCGTACCTTTGCCCAGGTCGACGGTCTTGACCGCGACCGCCGCGGCCCGGGTCACGGTCTGGGTGAACAGCTGGCTGCCCACCTGGCCGGAGATCGTCTCGGCCGGGATCCGGCAGGCGTGCAGCACCGCGGCCGCCTTGGCGTCGGGCAGTACCGGATAGTGCCCGTCCGCCGCACCGGCCGGGGCCGCACCGGCCGGGGCCGCACCGGCCGGGGCCGCACCGGCCGGGACCGGGCCGACCGCGCCGTGGTAGGCGGCCAGGAAGGGGCGGGCCGCCGCCTCGTCCCCGCCCTGCGCGGCGTCCACCCCGACCTGCTCGGCCACGTGCGGCAGTTCCTCGGCCGCGATGATCCGCTGCAGGCCGCTGGCCACCCACATGGCCGTCACCGGGAGGCTGACCGGCGGCGGGGGCGGCTGCGCGGCGGTCAGGAAGTCCAGCTCGGCCGGGACGGCCGGGTGGCCGCCCTGGGCCGGGAACGGGGTCCACACGCCGGGTGGCGCCGGGCTGCCCGCGATCTGCTCCAGCCTGGTGCGCAGCTCCGCGCGGAAACTGTCCGGGTCGCTGGCCGCGGTGGCCAGTGCGTGCAGCCGGCGCGGGTCCAGCAGCATGTGCACCAGCCAGCCAGCGCCGTCCAGCCGGCCCCACATCCAGTCGTTGGCCCGCCAGGATGCCTTGCAGAACGCGCCGAAGTGGTGCAGCTGCAGGCCGGTGAGCTTCTCCCGGGCCAGGGTCCGGGGATCCAGGCTGGTCCGGGTGTCCGAGCTCATCTGGATGAGCTCCAGCGCCTGGTCGGCCACCACGCCGTCGGGCTGCATGACATAGCGCGCCACGTACAGGTCGAATAGCCGGGCGGCCACGGTGTCCACCCAGTCACCGCCGGCCGGGCCGGTCAGGTAGCGGAGCAGGTCGGTCACGAACGCGACCGCCGCACCTGGCTCGTCGCCCGCCAGCTGGCCCAGGTCCGGCAGCAGGGTGCGCAGGCCGAGCAGTACCGCGGCCAGGTCACGCCACGGCTCGCCGGCGCCGCCGTCGGCCATGTTCGCCCCCAGGCGCGCCTGCGCTACGGCGGCGGCCTGCTCGGCGGGTGCAGCCAGCCCGGCCCGCGCGCCCGGCGGCGGGGCGGGACCGAGCACCCGGTCGAAGGTGTCGGCCGGGGCCGGCTCCGGGCGGGCCGGCATGGCCTGGCTGACCGACAGCCGGAGCCGGCCCAGCGTGCGCTGGCCGTCGGCCGGCACCAGCGGGTAGGCCCGGCTGAGCACGGCCAGGACGGTGGCCCGCGCATCATCGAGCGCTTCGCGGCCGGCCGCGTTCATCGCGCTGTAGTCGCCGACCCGGGGCAGTTCGGCTGGGAGGATGCCGAGCGCGGCGCTGGCCGCGGCCTGCTGAGCGCGCTCCGCGTCGGCGCCGAACCCGGCCGGGCGGCCGTCCGCCGTGCGCCGGCCAGCGGTGGCCCGGGTCATCACCTCGTCGGCTGCGACCCGGGCCAGCTGGTCCGCGCGCTTGGCCCGGTATCTGGGGTAGAACGGCATACCGAGCCGGTCCAGCTGGGTGCCCAGCACGGCCAGCTGCTGCCTGGTGTCGTTCCTGGACTGAACCTGCTGGTTGTGCGCGGTGATCGCGGCCAGGTCCGCGGAGATGGTCTGCGACGTCATCGCGGTCATGTCCGCGGCCAGCGCACGCGGCAGGTCCGGCGTATCGGCCAGGGTCAGGTTGGCCCGGGGCACGCCGGGCC
This sequence comes from uncultured Actinomycetes bacterium, assembly GCA_963814645.1. Classification (GTDB taxonomy): domain Bacteria; phylum Actinomycetota; class Actinomycetes; order Streptosporangiales; family Streptosporangiaceae; genus RYN-230. The sequence goes on from CAWFDX010000004.1 coordinate 1,931,338, forward strand.
CGCCGACGACCGGCACCACGAACGCGAGCACGCGGCGTACTTCGCGGTTGGCGGGCCGGTCGAAGACCGCCTGCAGGGCCGGGGCCAGCGGCCGGTTGGCCAGCAAGCCGCCGTCCGCGGCGAACTGCGTGGTCTGTGCGTTGCTGAACGCGGCCATGTCGGGGTGGCCGTCCCCGCCGTCGCTGCCGACCGGGATAAGGCCCGGCTCGAAGGCCACCGGGAAGGACGCGCTGCACCGGGCGGCTAGGGCCAGCGCGGGCACGTTACCGGGGGTCAGGTCGGCACTGCTGAAGCTGAACAACCCGTGATGGTCGATGTCGTGCACGAGCGTGCCGTACCCGTCGGTGAACCGGCTGGCCTCGCCCGCGAGCAGGGTGGTGGTAATGAACACCCGGGTCGGGTCCTGGGCCGCGGCCGGGTTGGCCGGCCCCTGGCTGGCCAGCTTGGCCAGTCCGTCCCGCAGGCCGGTGAGCAGGCTCTTGTCCCCGTACAGCAGGGACGAGGCCTGTTTATCGGCTGGGTTACGCAGCAGGCCACCCAGGGACCCCTCGGCGAACCACAGCTCGCGCAGCCCGTCCAGGTCGAACCGCTGTACGTTGGCCAGCCCCAGGATGACCGCGTTGACGCCGCCCGCGCTGGTGCCCGACAGCACGTCCATGCTGACGTCCACGCCGAGCACGTCCAGCAGCGCCGCGTAGCCGTCCCGGACCCGGCGGCCGGGCTCGGTGGTGTCGGCGATGGTCTCCCCGCGCCGGATGCGGCTGGCCGCCAGCAGCAGGTTCATCTCGCGGGCCATGCCGCCCATCCACACCGCCAGGCTGACCCCACCGGTGAACGCAACGGCCAGCCGCAACTGTGGCGGGGGTGCCGCCGGCTGGCCGTCGTCTAATGCTGCGCCGCTCATCGGCCCGCCCCCTAAAGCGCACGTGCCCCCGTGGCTTTGCCTGAGACGTAACTACGCGCGGCAGGCGCTGTCAAGGCCCAAGATCAGGGCAGGGTGAGGATCCGCGGCCCGTCGTCGGTGATGGCCACCGTGTGCTCCACGTGCGCGGCCCGGGTGCCGTCCGCGGTGCGCAGCGCCCAGCCGTCCGGGGCGACCACGAACTCGTCGATGCCCCCGGCGATCAGCATCGGCTCGATGGCCAGCGCCAGGCCGGGCCGCAGCCGCATGCCGCGGCCGGGCCGGCCCTCGTTCGGCACGTGCGGGTCCTCGTGCATCTGCCGGCCGATGCCGTGCCCGCCGAAGCCGGCCGGGATGCCGTAGTGCGCGCCCCGGCTCAGCGCGCCTATCGCGCTGGAGATGTCGCCGATCCGGGCGCCGGCCACTGCGGCCGCGATGCCAGCCGCCAGGGCCTTCTCGGCCGTCTCGATCAGCAGCAGGTCGGCGGGCCGGGGCGGGCCGACGATGAAGCTGATCGCCGCGTCGCCGGTCCAGCCGTCCAGGGTCGCGCCGCAGTCGATGCTGACCAGGTCGCCGTCCCGGAGCCGGTAGCCGTCCGGGATCCCGTGCACGATGGTGTCGTTCACCGACGCGCAGATCACCGCCGGGAATGGCGACGGCGCGAACGACGGGTGATAGTTCAGGAACGGCGAGCTGGCACCGGCCTTGCGGATGACCGCGTGTGCCGCCTCGTCCAGTTCGAGCAGCGTGACGCCGGGTGCGGCGGCATCCCGGGACGCGGCCAGCGCGTTCGCCACCACCCGGCCGGCCTCGCGCATCGCGTCCAGCGCGGCCTGATTCTTGATCTCCACCATGTTCCGCTGTGCTCCGGTTCGTCCTCCGCCGCAGTCAGTCCTCGGCGCGGCCCCCAAGATATCGGGCCAGGAAACGTTCGGCGGCCGCGTAGAAGCGCAGCCGGTTCTCCGGCTTCGCGAAACCGTGGCCCTCGTCGGGGAACAGCATGTACTCGTGTTCGATTCCCGCCTCGGTCAGCGCGGTCACGATCTGCTCCGATTCGGCCTCCTTCACCCGCGGGTCGTTGGCGCCCTGGGCGATGAGCAGCGGGATCCGGATGTCGCGCGCCCGGGCCAGCGGGGACCGGGACCAGAGGAACTCGGCGTCCTTGTCCGGGTCGCCGACCCGGGTGTGGAACTGGGCGATCATCGGCGCCCAGTACGGCGGGATCGTCTCGATCAGGGTCTTCAGGTTGGACGGCCCGACGATGTCCACCGCGCAGCAGAACAGGTCCGGGGTGAACGCCGCACCGGCCAGCGCGGCGTACCCGCCGTAGGACCCGCCGAAGATGGCCACCCGGGCCGGGTCCGCCCAGCCCTGGCCGAGGACGTAGCCCACCGCGTCGGTCAGGTCATCCTGCATCTTGCCGCCCCACTCCCGGTTGCCGGCGTTGACGAACGCCTTGCCGTACCCGGTCGAGCCGCGGAAGTTCACCTGCACGGCCAGGTAGCCGCGGTTGGCCAGCCACTGCGCCTCCGCGTCGAAGCCCCACGAGTCCCGGGCCCACGGGCCGCCGTGCACCAGCAGCACCATGGGCAGCCCGGTGCGCGGCGCGCCGGGCGGGAACGTGGCGTAGCCGTGGATGGCTAGCCCGTCCCGCGCGGTGAACGTGAACGGCTCCATCGGGGCCAGCTCGTACTGGCCCAGTTCGGGCCGCGTGTTGAGCAGGAAGCTGCCGCGCCGGGTCCGGCGGTCGTAGCTGTAGTACGAGGCCGCGCTGGTGTCGTTGCTGAACGCGACCAGCCACGTCTCGTCCGCGTCATCGGCGTCGGCGAACACCGGGTCGCCCGGGTTCAGCGCGCGGATGGCGGTCAGGTCGGCGTCCACCGCGCGGTCCAGCACCTGATACTCGACCCGGTCCTTCTCGAACATGACGATCTGCGGCTCGCGGGTGTCCGGGTTCAGCCGGACCCCGGTCACATCCGTGTCCGGGTCCCGGGCCAGCAGCTGCGTGTCACCGGTGGCCACGTCGATCCGGACCAGGCCGCCGGTGTCCGCACCCACCGAGCTCAGCGCGAGCATGGACCGGCCATCTTCACTGAACGCTATCGGCCCGCTGGTCATCGCATCCTCAGCCGGGACCGTCAGCAGTGGGCGCCACTCCTCGCCGTGCCCATCGCGCACCATAAGCACGATGCCGCCGTCCGGTTGCGGCGCGATGCCCGCCCGCACCACCAGCTGGGTGTCCGCGACCCAGTCGATGAAACCCGGGTTCTCCTCCACTTTCACCAGCTCGCCGTCGATCAGGTTGACCCGGTACACGTCGTGCAGCTCCGGGTTGTCCCGGTTCAGCCCGACCAGGATCTCGGTGGGGAACTTCTTCTCCACCGCGATCAGCTCGGTGCGCACGCCCTCGAACGGGGTCAGGTCCCGGCGCTGCATCGTCGACAAGTTCGACATCGTGCAGCCGCCAGTTCTCATCGCCGCCGGTGTCCTGCAGGTAGAGCACGTGCCGGCCGTCGTGCGCCCAGGCATAGACGCGGATGCCGCGGTCGGTGTCGTCGGTGACCACCCGGGCCGCGGACCAGTCGACGCCGTCATCGCCCACCGGGGCCACCCATACGTTCAGCACCCCCTCGTGCGGGGCGATCCAGGCCAGCCTGGTGCCGTCGGGGGAGATCCGGGGGAGGACGCGTTCCGGGTTGCCGAACAGCACCCGGCGGGGGATAAGTGCAGGCATGCGTCATGCCTACCACGCAGCGCGGCCTGCGAATACCATCTGCGGCGTGCGGAAACTTTTGCCGGACGGCGGTATTGTCATCCGGCACGGCTACGTGCTGACCATGGATCCCGCGCTCGGCGACCTCGCCGACGGCGACGTGCTGGTCCAGGGCAGCCGGATCGCGGCGGTCGGGCCGGGACTGGCCGCGCCCGGCGCGGCCGAGATCGACGCCCGCGGAATGATCGTCGCGCCAGGGTTAGTCGACACCCACTGGCATTTGTGGAACACGCTGCTGCGCAGCATGTCAGACGGCGGGTCCGGGTATTTCCGGGTGACGGTCGCACTGGGCCTTCTATTCGGCCCGGATGACGTTTACCAGGGCACCCGGCTGGGCTGCGCCGAGGCGATCAACTCCGGCATCACCACTGTGCACGACTGGTGCCACAACCTGCGCAGCCCGGCGCATGCCGAGGCCGCGCTGCGCGCGCTGGCCGGCTCCGGGCTGCGCGCCCGGTTCTCCTATGGCTACCCGGCCGGCCACGCCAACGACGAGCCGATGGACCTGGCCGGGCTGGCCGCACTGCACCAGGACTGGGCGGCCTGGTCGGCGGGCGGGCGGCTCGGCCTGGGCATGGCCTGGCGCGGCCCGGGCGGCAGCAACCCGGCGGTCCGGGTGCCGCCCGCCATCTACCAGCGGGAGATCGCCGCCGCCCGGGAGCTTGGCCTGCCGGTGACCGTACACGCTTGCGGGCCGCGCACCGCCCGCGGCCAGATAGCCACGATGGCCGCGGCCGGGCTGCTCGGGCCGGACCTGCAGATCGTGCACGCCAACTGCGCGTCCGACGCCGAGATCGCGGCCCTGGCCGAGGCGGGCTGCCCGGTCAGCGTGTCCCCGTTCAGCGAACTGCTCATCGGCTACGGGCTGCCCCGGACGGCTGAGCTGCTGGCCGCCGGGCTGCCGGTCGGCCTGTCCGTGGACACCACCGCGCTGACCGGCAACGCCGACATGTTCGCGATCATGAAACTAACCCAGGGCCTGGTCAACGCGGGCGCCGCGGATGAGTTCGCGATGACCGCCGGCCAGGCACTGGCGTTCGGCACGATTATGGGTGCGCGATCGCTGGGCCTCGGCGCGGTCACCGGATCGCTCACCCCGGGGAAAGAGGCGGACCTCATCCTGGTGCAGACGGATGCGCCCAACCTGGCCGTGTTCACCGGCCCGGCGCAGATGCTGGTGGCCGCGGCCCAGCCGGCCAACGTGCGCACGGTGCTGTGCGCCGGCCGGTTCCTGAAGCGGGACGGCGTCCTGGTCACGATGGACGCGGCCGAGGTCGGGGCGGCCGCCCGGGCCGCGCTGGCCGGCGTCCGCGCCCGCGCCTAGGCGCGGACCCGGTAGCGCAGGTGCGTGACATCGCGCGCCGCCAGCCGCCGGACCAGGTCCAGTTCGGTGTGCTCGGGCCCCAGGCCATCGAACAGTCGGCGTCCGCCGCCGAGCAGGACGGGCACCAGGTGGATCTCCATCTCGTCGAGCAGCCCGGCCTGGAGCAGCGCCTGCGCCGCACCGGCCCCGTGCACCATGACGGCCCGGCCGCCGGCCGCGGCCCGGGCCTGCGCGGCGCAGTCCGCGACGTCGGTGACGAACCGGGCGCTGCCCGGCGGGACGTCCCCGGCGTCGATGTGGTGGGTCAGCACGAAGATCGGCACGCCGTCGTGGTGATCGCCCTGCCAGCGCCCGGCCAGCTCGAAGGTGCGCCGCCCGGAGATGACCGCGCCGGTCGCCAGCGCCTCGCGGAACACCTGCCCGCTCGGGCCGCCGGACAGCCGGTCGTCGAGCCAGTTGAACAGCCGGAAGCCGTCGCGGCCGAGTTCCTGGCCGGCCTGGTCGTCCGGGCCGGCGATGAAGCCGTCCAGGGACATCGTCATGTACAGCCGGATCACCGCGTTCATCCGTGCTGCACCTCGTAACGGAGCAGCAGGGCGCCGGGTGACTCGAGCGTGCGGGCCAGCCGCAACTCGGTGTGCTCCGGCCCGACGCCGTCGAACAACCGCCGTCCCTGGCCGAACAGGACCGGGACCAGCTGGATCTCCAGCACGTCCAGCACGCCTGCCCGCAGCGCTGCCCGCGCCGTGTAGGCGCCGTGCAGCATGACGTCGCGGCCGCCGGCCGCCGCCTTCGCCTGCTTGGCGCATGATTCGATGCCGTCGGTCACGAAGAGCACACCGGCCGGGGCCGGGCCCGCGGGCGCCTGGTGCGTGGGGACGAAGATCGGCACGCCATCGTGGTGGTCGCCGTCCCAGTAACCGGTGAACTCGCCGGTGCGCCGGCCAGTGATCACGGCACCGGTTGACATCAGCTCATCGAAGACGGTCTGGCCTGCCTGGTCGCCGGGCCGGTAGTCGTTGACGTCTGCGCCGCCGTCGCCCAGCCAGCCGTGCAGCCGGTGCCCGCCGGTGCCAAAGGGGTTGTCCATGGCGTCGCCGGGGCCGGCGATGAAGCCGTCCAGGGACATGGACATGTACAGCACGAGACTGCCCATCGATGAGTTCCTTCCGTGCCATCGTCGTAACGAAGTGAGGTGCCGTCCAGGCAGACGTGCCGGGCCGGGAAACTCATCGGCCCGCCGACCCAAGGGGTGCATGTGGACTTCGACGACCTGGTCCGCCGGTACCGGCGCGAGCTGCACGTGCACTGTTACCGGATGCTCGGGTCCTTCGACGAAGCCGAAGATCATGTGCAGGAGGTGCTGCTGCGCGCGTGGCGCGCCCGGGACGGCTTCCAGGGCCGGTCGAGCGAGCGGACCTGGCTGTACCGGGTGGCCACCAATGCCTGCCTGGACACGCTGCGCCGAGAGGCCCGGCGGGCGGCGCCGGCGTGGTCCAGCGCGCCAGCTGGGCCCGGATTGGCCAGCAGAGCTCCATCGGTCGCCGCGATGCCGTGGCTGCAGCCGTACCCGGACGCGCTGCTCGACGAGATCGCCGACGCCCAGCCTGGCCCGGAAGGGGTGGCGGTGCGCCGGGAGACGACCTCGCTCGCCTTCCTGGCCACGATCCAGCTGCTGCCACCTCGGCAGCGGGCCGTGCTGATCCTGCGCGAGATGCTGAGCTGGCGGGCCGCCGAGGTTGCCGGGCTGCTCGGCATGACCGTGCCCGCGGTCAACAGCGCGCTGCAGCGGGCCCGGGCCACCCTGCGCGAGCACTGGCCGGATGGTCAGCGAGACTGGGCTCCGGCCGCCGAACCCGATTCGGAGCAGCGCCGGCTGCTGCAGCGCTTCATCGCCGCGCACGAGCAGGCCGACCCGGAGGCGCTGATCGCCATCCTGCGTGAGGACGTCCGGCTGGCCATTTCCCCCCAGGTCGGGGAGTGGAACGGCGAGGGGGAGGTGGGCGACGCGCTGCGCGGCGGAATGACCATCCTGGGCCAGTGGCGGGTGCTGCCGATCCGGGCCAACGGGCAGCTGGGCGCGGCCGGCTACCTGCGCCGCCCGGGCCAGCCCGCGTTCGTCCCGTTCGTGCTGTCCGTGCTGCGCCTGGAGCAGGGCCGGGTGGCCGAGATCGCCGCCTTCGAGCAGCCGTCGATGTTCACCGCGTTCGGCCTGCCCGCCCGGCTGTCACCACGGTGAGCAGGCAGGCAGCGGCCAGCACGGCGGCGGATGCCTGCACCGAGCGGGTCAGGCCGAGGTGCGTGGCCAGCAGCCCGACGGCCGCGGTGACCAGGCCGCTGCCGCCGTAGGTGAGCACGTAGAACATGGCCACCGTGGCGGCCCGCTGATCGGCCGGCGCGATCTCGTTGACCCGGCGGATGCTGCCCATGAACGCGAGGCCCTGCCCGGCGCCGGCCACCGCGATCGCGCCGAACAGCAGCGCCGCGCTGCCCGCCGCCCCGGCGGCGATCAGCCCGGCCAGGCCGGCGATGAGGCCGGCCAGGCCGGCCGCCTGGGCCCGGTCCGCCCCCCAGGACCGGCACACGGCCTGCGCCGCCGCGGCCACCAGCAGCAGCGACCCGGCCGCGGTGCCGTCCACCAGCAGGTTGCTGCCGCCCAGCGCCGCCGCGGTGTAGGACGGCACCAGGGCCAGCACCACGTAGGCCACCGCCCAGGCCAGCAGGCTGACCAGCGCGGCCCGCAGGAACATGGCCCGGTGCGCGGCAGGCAGCCGTGGCCAGCGGGGGCGCCACCGGCCGCCGGTGCGGCCCAGCCCGGCGGGCAGCATGAGCACCGCGGCCAGCGCCGGGAGCAGCAGGCCGATCTCCACCAGGTAGCTGAGGCTGCGCGGGTGTGGCGCGTACTGGGCCAGCGCGCCGGCCAGCACCGGCCCGGCCCCGCAGGCGGCCGTGGTCGCGGTCGCGGCCAGGAACGACGCGCGGGCCTGGCGGCCGCGCGGCTCGGTCAGCACCAGGCCCGCGGTCAGCGCCCCGGAGCAGGTGCCGACGGCCAGTCCCTGCACCGCCCGCCCGGCGTACAGCCAGGCCGGCCCGGACGCGGCGGCCAGCAGGGCCGCGCCGCCCGCCGCGGTGACCAGCCCGGCGGCCAGCACCGGCCGGTAGCCGGCCGTGTCGCTGAGCGGGCCGCAGGCCAGCAGGGCCGCCATCACCGCGGCGGCGTAGACCGCGACCAGCAGCGTGACGCCCAGCGCGGACAGCCGGAAAACGTGCTCGTAGGCCGCGTACAGCGGGGTGGCCAGGTTGGTCCCGGTGAGCAGCACGACCAGGGCGTAGCCCAGCCCGGCGAACCGGAGCCGCCCGGGCGCGGCCCGCGCGGCCGGTGGCTGCGGGCGGGCCAGCTGCGCGTCGGTCATCTCCGGAAACTTTAAGCCGGTTGACATGCAGCCATCTGGCTGCCTAATATGAAGAACATGCAGCCATTCGGCTGCATGTTCCCGTGGGACGTGATGTGATGGACGAGGTGTTCCGGGCGCTGGCCGACGCCAGCCGGCGGCGGCTGCTGGACAGCCTGAACAGCCGGAATGGGCAGACGCTGCGCGAGCTGTGCGCGGGCCTGGACATGGCCCGGCAGTCGGTCAGCAAGCACCTGGCCATCCTGGAGCACGCCAACCTGGTCAGCACCGTGTGGCGCGGCCGGGAGAAGCTGCACTACCTGAACGCCGCGCCGATCAGCGACATCGCCGACCGCTGGATCAACCGCTACGACCAGCACCGGGTGCAAACCCTGTCGGACCTGAAGAAAGCCCTGGAGGACACCCCGATGAGCAAGCCCGAGTTCGTCTACACCACCTACATCAGCACCACCCCGGAGCGGCTCTGGCAGGCGCTGACCGACCCGGCGTTCACCAGGCGGTACTGGGACAGCGCGTTCGACACCGACTGGCAGCCGGGGTCGGTGATGACCTGGGACAACCAGGGCGTGCGGATCGCCGATCCGGAGCAGGTGGTGCTGGAGGCCGACCCGTACCGGCGGCTGTCCTACACCTGGCACACGTTCACCCCGGAACTGGCCACCGCGATCCACCTCGACGAGGAGACGTTCCGGCAGGCCGCCGCCGAGGCGCGGTCCACGGTGACGTTCGAGATCGAGCCGGCCGGGGAGCAGGTCAAGCTGACCGTGGTGCACGACGGCTTCGAGCCGGGCAGCGTGGTGCTGGCCTCGGTCAGCACCGGCTGGCCGCAGGTGCTCTCCGGCCTCAAGACACTGCTGGAGAGCGGCGCGCCGCTGCCCGCCTGACCCGCGGCCGCTGGGCGGGTGCGGCTACCCGGCCGCCGGGGCCGGTGCCATGAACACGTACCGGATCCCGGTTTCCCGGTAGCCGGCCCGCCGGAAGGCGGCCGCCATCGGCTGGTTGGTGGTGTCGGTGGTGGCGGTGATCCGCGGCTCGCCGCGGGCGGCATGGAACCGGGTGGTCTCGGCGACCAGGTCGTCGATGTAACCGCGGCCGCGCAGGGCGGGCAGCACGCCGAGGTAGCCGACCACCGCCCCGTACGGGTTCCGGTTGGGCAGGATCATCCCGGCCAGCTGGCCATCGGCGGTGTAGGCCAGCCGCCACCAGCCCCGGTCGCCGGGCATGTCCCGGTACAGCGCGAAGTCTTCGCGGGCCTGCCGGTCCGCGCCCCGGGCGGCGATCTCGCGGCCGGTGATCACATCCAGGCTGCCGGTCGCGACCTGGCGGAACACCGCGATGAACGCCTCGTCGTCCGGCTCCGGCCGGAACACCAGCCGGCCGGTGGACCGGGGCAGGCCCGCGGCCGGGGTCCACTCGAACCGGAACCGCTCCAGTTCCTGGGTCAGCCCGGCCCGGGCGGCCGCCGCACGCCGCCACCTGAACGCCTGGCTGACGTCCGCGCTGGCGCGCCAGGCGTTCGGCAAGCGAAGCTCGTAACGCGGCGGATCCGGCGCCCCAGCGGCGCGGAACGCCTGGTGCCCGGCCTGGAGCAGGCCCGCGGCCAAGTCGGCCCAGTGCGGCACGGCGTCGCTGACGTGCAGGCAGTCCAGGACGTGTGGGTAGCCGCTGGCCGCGGGCCCCCACCAGACCGCCCGGGCCACGATCGCGCCGTCCTGCTCGGCGATCCAGGTCCATTCCGGCCGGTAGTTCCGGCTGGCCAGGTCGCCGCGGTAGCGGTCCGGCGGGACCAGGCCGACCGGGTCGGCGGCCTGGCAGGCCAGCACCTGGCCGAGGTCAGCTTCGGTGCTGGGCCGGATGATCATGCTGTCTCTGGTCGCGGGGCACCGGGTCACAGTAGGCGGGGCCGCCGGCCGGGTCAACGCAATAAGGCAGCCGCCGGTTCACCGCCCTGGCCGCCTGGGCTGAGCAGTGGGACGGATCATTACCAGGCTCTTACAATCGACGCGTGAGGCGGGGGGTGCTGGAACGCGACGCCGAGCTGTCGGCGCTCGCCGAAGCCGTGCGCGCCGCGGGCCGCGGGACCGGGTCCGTCGTGCTGGTCATGGGCGAGGCCGGGATCGGCAAGTCCAGCCTGGTCGAAGCGATGCGCGCGTATCTGCCCGCCGAAGGCAGGATGATCGTCGGCTACTGCGATGACCTGGCCACCCCGCGTCCCCTCGGCCCGCTGCGCGACCTGGCCGGCCGCGTCGGCGGAGAGCTCAGCCGGGCGGTGCGGGAGGGCAGCGACCGGGACCGCGTGCTCAGCGCGCTGCGCCGCGAACTGACCTGGCCTGGGCACCCGACCGTGCTCGTCATCGAGGACGTGCACTGGGCCGACGACGCGACGCTCGACGCGCTGCGGTATCTCATCCGGCGGATCGCCGAGCTGCCCGCCGTCCTGGTGCTCACCTACCGTGACGACGAGCTGAGCCGCGGGCACCCGCTGTATGGCCTGCTCGGCCTCGCGTCGCGCAGCGACCAGGTGCGGCACCTGCCGCTGCGCCGGCTGTCGCCGGACGCGGTGCGCCAGCTCACCGCGGGCAGCCCGGTCAGCGCGGCCGAGCTGTACGCGCTCACCGCGGGGAATCCGTTCTTCGTGAGCGAGCTGCTGGCCTCGGCGCAGGGTGAGCCGGTCCCGCCCACCATCGCCGACGCGGTGCTGGCCCGGCTGCACCGTCTGGACCCCGCCACCCAGGACGTGCTCGAGCAGCTCGCCGTGCTGCCGTCGGCGGTGGAGCGCTGGCTGCTGGACGCGCTGGTACCCGCGGCGGAGGCGGTCACCGCGCTGGCCGCGGCCGAGGAACGTGGGCTGCTCACCGTGTCCACCGGGAAGATCTCCTTCCGGCACGAGCTGACCCGGCGGGCCATCGCTGGCGCGGTGCCGGCGGCCCGGCTGATGGCGCTCAACCAGCGCGTCCTGGCCGCCCTGATCGAGCAGGACGGAGCCGATGTGTCCCGGCTCGTCCACCACGCCGCGCAAGCCGGTGACCTGGATGCCATCGTCCAGTACGGGCCGGCCGCCGCCCGGGATGCGGCCCGGGCCGGTGCGCACCGGGAAGCCGTCGCGCACTTCGATCTCGTGCTTGGGCACGGCGGCCGGTTCGGCGCGGCGGACCGGGCCGCGCTGCTCGAGGAGTACGCGATCGAGTGCTACACGATCGGCGCGGCGGACCGGGCGGTCGAAGCGCAGCGGCGCGCGGTTGAGCTGAACCGCCCGCGGGGCGACGCCCGCACGCTCGGCGCCAGCCTGCGCTGGCTGTCCCGGATGGCCTGGTGGGCGGGCGACCGCCGGGGCGCCGAGCAGGCCGGCCGGGAGGCGGTCGAGGTGCTGGAGCAAACCGGCGACCCGCGGCTGCTCGCGCTCGCGCTGAGCAACGAGTCCCAGCTGCTTATGCTGGCGCAGCGGACCGCCGAGGCCATCGACTACGGCCAGCGCGCTGGCCCGTGCGGTGCCGGACGCGCAGATCCTGTCCCACGCGCTGACCAACGTCGGCACGGCGCAGCATAACTCGGGCGACCCGGCCGGGCAGGCCACCCTGGACGAGGCGCTGCGCACCGCGCTGGTGGCCGGCGACGTGGAGGACGCCAGCCGGGCCTACGCGAACGTGGTCTGGGGCCTGCTCGACTGGTTCCGGCTGGACGACGCCGAGCGCTACCTGACCCCGGCCATCCAGCTGGCTGAGGAGGCCGAGTTCCTGGCTTCCTCAGCTACCTGCACGTGGAGCGGGCCCGGCTGGAGCTGGCCCGGGGCGCCTGGGATGAAGCCGTCCGGGCCGCGGAATACGGCATGGACGCGTTCGCGCCGACCAGATGCGCGGCGCTCACCGTGCTCGGCCGGGTGGCGGTGCGCCGGGGCCAGCCGGGCGCCGGGTCGCTGCTGTCCCAGGCCTGGGAGCTGGCCAGGGAGGTCGGCGAGCTACAGCGGACCGGCCCGGCCGCGGCTGGGCCGGCCGAGGCGGCCTGGCTGGATGGCGACCACACCAGGGTGCGGGACATTGTCGCGCCGGTATACGCGGAAGCCGCCCGGCTGGGCGACCTGCCGCACGAAGCCGAGCTCGGCTACTGGCTGGCCAAGGTGGGCGAATCGGTGGCCGGGCCGTCGTCCGGCCACCCGTACGCGCTGCAGGCGGCCGGGCGCTGGCGGGAGGCGGCGGCTGCCTGGGCGGCGGCCGGCTGCCGGTACGAGCAGGCCGCCGCGCTGGTCGACAGCGCAGAGCCGGATGACCTGCTGGCCGCGCTGGGCACGCTGGACGAACTGGCCGCTACCCCGCTGGCCACCGTGGTCCGCGGCCGGCTGCGCGTGCTGGGCGTGCCGCGCAACCCGCGCGGCCCGCTGGGGGAGACCCGGGCCAACCCGGCGGGCCTGACGCCGCGCCAGGTTAACGTGCTGCGGCTGCTGGGCAAGCGCTACACGAACGCTGAGATCGCCAGCCAGCTCGTGCTGTCCGTGCGCACCGTGGACAGTCACGTCGCGGCGGTGCTGGCCAAGCTGGGCGCGCCGACCCGGCGTGCGGCCGCCACCCGCGCGGCCGATCTCGGCGTCCTCGACGCGGGGGATCGGTAGCACCGGGCAACGCCTTAGCTCTGGGCCTGGCCCTGGATCCGGCTCAACCGAACTGATAACAGCAAGAGGCGTGGGGTTTAGGTAGCGGCCCGGCCCGAGTTCGGTAGTGGCTACCGATCCCCGCACCGACCCACCGGAATACCCCTTGAAGTCAGGCCAGAGACCGCTTCGGGAGGTTAAGGACATGGAGATCGACCAAGACAAGCTGATGGAGTTCCTGCACCGGTTCGTGGGGGACCTCGGTGCCACGATGGCGGCCGGCAACGTGCTCGTCGGTGACCGGCTCGGCTTGTACCGGGCGCTCGCCGGGCAGCCGCTGCAGCCGCACGAGCTGGCCGAGCGGACCGGCACGGTCACCCGCTACGTTGACGAGTGGCTCCGCGGCCAGGCGGCCGGGGGCTACGTGGAGTACGACCCGCAGACCGGGGCGTACTCACTCACCCCGGAACAGGCGTTCGCGCTGACCGACCCGGACGGCGCCGTCTTCGCGCCCGGGGCGTTCCAGCTGGCGCTGGCTTCGCTGCACGCCGAGCCGCGGGTCACCGAGGCGTTCCGCACCGGCTCGGGGATCGGCTGGCACGAGCAGGACCCCGAGGTGTTCGCCGGCTGCGAGCGCTTCTTCCGCCCCGGCTACAGCGCGAACCTCGTGTCCAGCTGGCTGCCCGCGCTGGACGGCGTCGAGGCCAAGCTCCGGGCGGGCGCCCGGGTGGCCGACATCGGCTGCGGGCTGGGCGCGTCCACCGCGCTGATGGCCCGCGCCTACCCGAATTCGGCGTTCACCGGTTCCGACTATCACCAGGAGTCGGTCGCCTCGGCGCGCAAGCAGATCGCCGACGCCGGCCTGGGGGACCAGGTGACGTTCGACGTCGCCTCGGCGCAGACGTTCGGCGGCGGCCCATATGACCTGGTGACCAGCTTCGACTGCCTGCACGACATGGGCGACCCGGCCGGCGCGGCCCGGCACATCCGGGAACAGCTGGCCCCGGACGGGACCTGGATGGTGGTCGAGCCGGCCGCCGGCAACAGTGTGGCCGAGAACCTCAACCCGGTCGGCCGGGTCTACTACTCGTTCTCCACGTTCCTGTGCGTGCCGAACGCGCTGTCCCAGGACGGCGGCTACTCGCTCGGCGCGCAGGCCGGTGAGGCGGCCATCCAGCACCTGGCCAGCGACGCCGGGTACACCCGGTTCCGCCGGGCCGCCGAGACCCCGTTCAACAACGTCTACGAGGTCCGCCCGTAGCCCGGGGCCAGGGCAGTTGACGCAACCCATCGGTTGCCATAGGGTGGCAACCGATGGGTTGCTATATGTTCGGAGGCTCGGGACATGGCGTTTCCTGATCGCATCGAACGGACCGTGCAGATCGGGCGCCCGCCGGACCAGGTATGGGCGGCGCTCACTACGGCCGAGGGGCTGGCTGCCTGGTTCGGCAACGAGGCGACGATCGACCTGCGGCCAGGTGGCTCGGCCCGGATGCGGTGGACCGGCGGGGAAACGGCCGAGATGCGGGTGGAACGGGTGGAGGAGCCACGGATATTCGGGTTCACCTGGCACATCTTCGGGCTGCCGGAGGATGACCCGCGCCGTACTTACGTCGAGTTCACCCTCGAACCGTCCGGTTCCGGCACTCGCCTGACCGTGGTCGAGTCCGGGTTCGCCCAGCTGCCCGAGGACGCCTACCGCAAGGCGTACGACGGCAACACCCAGGGCTGGGCCAGCGAACTGGGCGAGCTGGTCGCCTACCTCGATGCCGGCTGACATCGAGGCCATCGCCGAGCACGTGTTCACCGCGCTGGCTGACTCGACCCGGCGGGCCATTCTGGCCGCGCTGGCCGCCACGGGCCCGGCCACGGCCACCGACCTGGCCGGCCGCCTGCCCATCACCCGGCAGGCGATCGCCAAGCACCTGGCTCTGCTGGCCGAGGCGGGCCTGGTCACCGCCGAACCGGGGGAGCGGCGCCGGGTCCGGTACCGGCTGCATTCCGCGCCCATGCAGGTAGCGCAGCAGTTTCTGGCCGCGCTGGCCCGCGACTGGGACGGCCCGCTCAGCGCGCTGCAGGACCATCTCGACCAGAGTGCTGGGGGGCCCAGCACAGCCGCATGACAGCACAACGGGAGGACACCATGACTGAGCTGATGATGCAGACCCCGCCGGTGGTCACCGCGCAGGAGTGGGAGGCGGCGCGCCAGCGGCTGCTGGTCAGGGAGAAAGAGGTGACCCGGGCCCGGGACGCGCTGGCCGCCGAGCGCCGCCGGATGCCGTGGCTGCGGGTGGACAAAGAGTACGCGTTCGACGGGCCGGACGGCCGGGTGAGCCTGCTCGGCCTGTTCGAGGGCCGCCGCCAGCTGATCGTCTACCGCGCGTTCTTCGAGCCCGGCGTGTACGGCTGGCCCGGCCACGCGTGTATCGGCTGCTCCCTCGTCGCCGACCAGGTCGCGCACGTGGCCCACCCGAACGCACGGGACACCACGCTGGCCTTCGTCTCACCCGCGCCGCAGCCCGATATCACCAGGGTGAAGGCGCGGATGGGCTGGACCCACCCCTGGTACACGCTGACCGACGAGTTCGACGCCGACTTCGGCGTCCGGGAATGGCATGGCACGAACGCGTTCATCCGCGACGGCGACCAGGTGTACCGCACCTACTTCCTGAACAACCGGGGCGACGAGCCGATGGGCGGCACCTGGGCGTACCTGGACATCACCGCGCTGGGCCGCCAGGAGGAGTGGGAGGACTCGCCGGAAGGCTATCCGCAGACGGCGCCGTACTCGTGGTGGAACTGGCACGACGAATACGGCACGGCCCGAGCGCCGCAGGGCGAGTAGCGGGGCAGGAGGCTAGTCGTCCAGGCTGCCCATGGTCAGGTTGACCGTCGTTCCGGTCAGCCCGCTGGCCCGGTCTGACGCCACGAACGCGGCCACGCTGGCCAGCTCGCCGAGCGTCATGACCCGGCCCGGGTGGGTGTCGCGGGCCAGGAACTCCTGGAACTGTGCCCATGTCGCGCCGGACGGCTTGGCGTGCGCCTCGAAGGCTTCCACCATCGTGCGGGTCTCCGGCATGCCGTGCGGCCGGAGCGCGACCACCCGGATGCCGTGCGGCGCGAGCTCGGCCGACAGGTCCCGGGTGAGCGCCTCCTTGGCCGCCTGCGCCGCGCCGTAGCCCCCGTTCAGCGGGGTGCCCTTGCGGGCGGGCAGCGCGCTGACCGTCATGATCACTCCCGATTTCGCCGCGATCATGCGCCGCGCGGCCAGCCGTGCGGTCAGGAAGTACGACGTCGTGTAGTCCCTGATCGGCCGGGCGAACTCCGCGGCATCCAGGTCGGCCAGCGGCACGCCGAGAATGCCTGCATTCGGCATGCCGACCGCGTTGAACGAGATATCGACCCGGCCCGCCGCGGCGGTTACCGACCGCAGATGCTGGTCGATGGCCTGCTCGTCCAGCGCGTCGACCTCGGCCGCCGCGGCGGATCCGCCCGCGGCCGCGATGTCCCTGGCGGCCGCTTCGACCGGGGCCAGGGTGCGCCCGGTGAGGAACACGCTGGCGCCATCGGCCGCAAAGGCACGGGCGACCGCGCCGCCGATCGCCCCGCCGGCTCCGTAGATCACGGCCACCTTGTCCTGCAGCATCATCGCTGGATCCTTTCGTGCTCGTTCGGTCCATTGCTGATGCAGACACCGCGGCGTGCGGAAACTGGGCGCTCAGCGGCCGGTGTTGCGCGGGCCGGTGCCCGGTCCGCGCAGTTCCGCGAGCATTGGCTGCAGCCGGGTGACCAGCAGGGGATTCCAGTGCCGGAGTTCGCCGGTCACAACGCTAATGGCGGCAGCCAGCGCACGGCGGAGTTCTGCTTCGCTGAGTGAGCGGACGAGCGTCGTCTCCAGGGCTGCGGCCAGGCTGCCGGGCAGCAGATGGGCGCCCTTTGCGTAGGCCGTGGGCTGGCCCAGCCGCAGGCAGGCCAGCGTGATGGCGTGGTCGCGGAGGCCGCTGATCCAGTGCTCGGCCTGCCACCAGTGGCCGCGCTCGATGCAGACGTGGGCATGCCTGGCGTGGTGCCAGCTGAGCCCGGCGAGAATATCCGGGTCAGGTGCCGGGAACGGCTCGAGCGTCCGGGCCTGGCCGAAGACGGTCCGCCACTGCGGCCCGCGCGGGCCGAACTCTTCCTCAGGCGCGAACGTCAGGTCGATTTCAAGCCAGCCGGGCAGCAGGAACACCCGGATGATCCTGGGCGCGGCGGGCAGGTCCCAGTGATGCAGCGCGCCAAGCTCATCGCACAGCCACCGGGTCCACCGGTGCGCCACCGGACCGGGTTCGCCGCGTACCGCCAGCACCAGGTCGGTGTCGGACCAGCGGTCATCGTCCCCGGTGGCGTGCGAGCCGGTGAACGCGGCACCAGCGATGGCGCCGTCGGCTTCGCCCCGCGCGAGCAGCAGGTTCTGGATGCGGTCCCGTTCTCCGGTCAGGAATCGAGAAGCGCTGGTCACGGGGCCGCCACTAGCCTGATCGTCATGGACATCACCATCAACGCCACGTTCCTCCCGCACATCGACCCGGAGGCCTCCCTGGCCTTCTATCGCGACACCCTCGGCTTCGAGGTCCGCAACAACGTCGGGTACGGCGAGAAGCGCTGGATCACGATCGGCCCGGCCAGCCAGCCCGGCATGTCCATCGTCCTGCACCCACCCGCCGTCGACCCTGGCATCACCGACGAGGAGCGCCGCACCGTCCTGGAGATGATGGCCAAGGGCACGTACGCCATCATCACCTTCGCCACCAAGGATCTGGAGGGCGTCTTCGAGCGGCTGCAGGCCAGCGGGGCCGAGGTCGTCCAGGAGCCGACCGACCAGCCGTACGGGATCCGCGACTGCGCGATCCGCGATCCCGCGGGCAACCTAATCCGCATCAACCAGCTCCGCTGAGCCGCGGCCGCCGGGCGGCCCGCGGAAGCGAGCAGTGGCGCGCGGTGGGCCCGGCGCGCGCCACTATCGCTGGGGTCACCGCCCAGGAAGGCCGTGCTCCACGGGAGCGCTCTCCTCAACCGTCGCGCTGCACGTGGTGCCGGACGCGCACAGGGCCACCGGGGTACCGGTCGTCACGTCGAAGATCTCGATCCAGTACGGGGTCGGCCCGACCTCCTCGCTGGCCGTCGCGGTCACGGTGCCCGAACTGCCGAGGCTCAGTGTCGTCGGGCTGGCGGACAGGCCGATGGTCAGGCCTGGACCGACTTGCGGCAGCCTGGGCCGCAGCACCGCGGCGCTGGCCAGAGGGGGAGCGGGGGAGCGGGGAGCGGGGGAGCGGGCTAGGCGAGCATTCCCGCCAGCATGGCCGCCAGCAGCCGGGCGACGCGCGGTTCGACGTCGACGACCGCGTGCGCGAGCCGGGGGTCGCTCCGGTACAGCGTGGCGACCTCAGGCCCGGGCGTTGCCATCTGCCAGAACGCGCCCGACATCGCGGTCGCGGCCGCGATGAGGTCGACGCCATCACGCTCGGTCAGCCGCGGGCAGCAGGCGCCGCACCACCGTCACGATCGCGTCCACCTCGGCCAGGGTGACGAGCTTGAAGGCGCGCACGGCGTCCAGCGATACGTGGCGCTCCAGGTTGAGCGGCGCCTGGGCCAGCAGGTCGCAGAACAGCCCGCGGGCGGCCAGCGTGCTGGCGAACAGCGCGGCCACGGCCGCCGGTGTCGGCGCCGCGAGTTCTTCGAGCCCCGCCCGCAGCGCCGCCGACCACTCGCGCCAACCGTCCGCGGTCAGCCGGAGGAAGATCTCTTCCCGCGTCTCGAAGTAGCGCAGCAACGCCGACTTGTGCATGCCGACCGCCTCGCCGATGTCGGTCAGCGTGATCTGCCGGATGCCGCGCTCGGCCCCCAGTGCGCGCGCCGCCTCCAGGATCGCGGCCTCGCGCTGCTGCTTGGCCGCGGCGCTGCGCGCCCGCTGAAAGTCCGGTACCGCCATGAGCTCAACCTAACACAACGGTGTTGCGTTATTAGTAAAACGGTGTTGTACTAACTGGCATGAAGCAAGTCTGGTTCGTCACAGGTTCCTCGCGCGGCTTCGGCCGCGCCCTCGTCCGCGCCGCGCTCGAAGCGGGCGACCTCGTCGCCGCGACCGCGCGCCGCCCGGAGCAACTCGCGGATCTCAGCGCGGAGTACGGCGACAGCATCCTTCCGATCGCCCTCGACGTCACCGACCAGGCCGCCGCCGCAGCGGCCATCGCCGAGGCCCGCAGCCGCTTCGGCCGCCTGGACGTGATCGTCAACAACGCCGGCTATGCCAACGTGTCACCCATCGAGACCACCACCGACGCTGACTTCCGCGCCCAGTTCGAGACCAACTTCTGGGGTGTCTACAACGTCTCCAAGGCGGCCATCCCGGTGCTCCGCGAGCAGGGCGGCGGGCTGATCATGCAGTTCTCCTCGGTCGGGGGACGCGTCGGCGGCTCGCCCGGTATCGCCTCGTACCAGGCTGCGAAGTTCGCCATCGACGGCTTCAGCCGGGTGCTCCAGGCCGAGACCGCTCCGTTCGGCGTCAAGGTCATCGTGGTCGAGCCGAGCGGGTTCCGGACCGACTGGGCGGGCTCCTCGATGATCATCCGCGACATCCCCGAGGCCTACGCCGGGACGGTCGGCGCGGTCAACACGGCCATGCGCCGCAGCACCGAGGGTCCCGCGGGCGATCCCGTACGCGCGGCCGAGATTCTCGTCCAGGTGGCCAAGCGCCGCGACATCCCGTACCACCTGCCGCTCGGCGTGACCGCGGCCGAGTGGTCGATCCGGCTCGACGAGCAGCTCCTGGCCGAGGACCGCAAGTGGCGCGCGGTCAGCCGGTCCGCCGACTTCGCCGAGCCCTACCCGGCCGAGTTCCCGCCCGACGCGGGGGAGTGAACGAGCGGGCTACAGCCAGGTGGTGGACAGCCAGATGGCGGCGCCGGCCAGCGCGAGCAGGACGATGTTCAGCCAGATCACCGCGGCTTCGCCGCGTCGCAGATGCAGCGACATGCCACCCACCTGGATCAGCGCCAGCCCGGTCGCCGCGGCCAGGGCGAGGGCGGCCGCGATGCCGGTCAGCGGCGGCAGGATCAGCCCCAGTGCGCCGAGCACCTCCAGCACGCCGATGGTCCGGACCAGCCGCAGCGGCACGCTGTTGACCCAGCCCATCATCGGCCGCAGCTGGTCCTTGGACCGCGCGACCTTGATCCCGCCCGCGTACAGGTAGAACAACGCCAGCAACGCGGCGACGATCCAGTAGGCCACCCGCATGACAGCACATCCCTATAGTTACGAAAAGTAAGTGGCGTCATTGTGCGGCACTGCCGCAGGGCTTACAAAAGGCACACGCGTGTGCGTAGCTAACAGCGAGGTGGCCGTGGCCAACTACGAGGGCGTGTGCCTGATCCGGGGGGACCAGGGGAGGGCCATCCGCGCGCTGCTCGACCGCATCGCCGACAAGTGGGCTCTGCTGATCATCGCGACCCTGCACAATCAGCGGCTGAGATTCACCGAGCTGCAGCAGCGCATCCCGGGCATCTCCCAGCGCATGCTCACCCTCACGCTGCGCAACCTCGAACGCGACGGGCTGGTTATCCGCACCGCCCATGCCGAAGTGCCACCGCGTGTGGAGTACGAGCCAAGCGAACTCGCCGCCACCCTGATCCCGCACGCGGTCGCCCTGGCCAGCTGGGCCATCGATCACAACCCGGACATCGACGCGCATCGTGCGGCCTACGACGAGCGGCAGCGCTGAGTGTGCTGTCCGGGCGGATCGGCGGCTGGGGGAGTCGCCTCAGCTGCCGGTGCACCGTTTGCTGGCGTGCACCAGGCCCATCTGGAGGCCGATGTAGCCGTACGGGTTGCTGGTGTCGTTGAGATACACGGCGGCGCCGGGGGGCAGGGTCGAGGGGCGGATCATTAGGCCGACGGCGGGATCCCGGTAATCGGACGGGAAGACCTTGCTCAGCACGCCCCGGCCGGCCCGGTAGGCCTGGCACGACGGCGGATACCGGTTCGCGGCGTAGAAGGTCACGACGGCCGGGACGCCAGCCGCGCGAAGCTCGCGCTGCAGTCCAGCCGGGTCGTACAGCTCGCGGATGGTGACCGTGACATCGCCGCCGGGCTGCTTGACCACCGACCAGGCCGCCAGGCGAACCCCGGGCTGATGGGCTGCCGGGTGACTGGCGGGCAGCACAGTCACGGCGACTGCCGCGGCGGCCGCTGCAGCCAGCACCGCTGCCAGTGCAGAGATCCGGCGCCGGGCACGTACCACCCGGCCACGGCTCAGGATCTGCTCCACCGGAGCGGCCGTATGGACCTCGGCGACGGACTCCCGCACCGCGGCCATCAACTCGCTGTCATTCATCATGAGTTCTCCTGCTGCCTTCCGGCATGAGGTCCTCGCGCAGCGCAGCGATGGCCCGGCCCATGTGCGCCATGACGGTGCCGGGCGCGATGCCGAGCACCTCCGCGGTGCGGCCGGTATCCAGGTCAAGGACCAGCCGCAGCGCGACCACCTGCCGCTGCCGGGCGGGCAGCCGCATCAGGGCCGCCATGATCCTGGGATCGACAGGGTGGCCGGGGGACCCGCCAGCCATGGGCGGGTCCGCGATGGTGCCAGGGTCTGAAACTGATATCTCCCGGCGATGGCGCCGCCACCAGGAGATGTTCGTGTTCAGCGCGGTGCGGACCACCCACGCCGTAGGCGCCGGATGCCTGCTGACCGTGCGCCACGACGCCCAGGCGCGGGCAAAGGCCTCGTTAACGAGATCCTGGGCGCGGTCCAGGTCACCGACGCTGACCACGACAGCGCGCAGGCACTCGTCGGCCGATCGCCGGTAAAACTCCGCGAAGTCCAGTGGTGGGGTGCCCACACCTTTACAACGCACAACTCCCGCAATCCCATTACCTGGCTCGTGTGATAGCCCGACGCGCGGTCGCCGTTGACTCCTGTTCTCGCACATGCTAATTTTTCTTTGCATGTGCTAGAAGGGAAGCTGTGACAACCTCCGACCTGACCGGCGACGAGCTGCTGCAAGTGCTTGCGACCCTGGCCAACCCTCATCGGCTCCGGGTCGTCGCCGCCCTGGCAGCCGAGCGCAACTATGTGAGCCAGCTGGCCCGCGAACTGGACATCAGCCGCGCCCTGCTCCAGGTTCACCTGCGGAAGCTGCAAGCCGCAGGGCTGGTATCAGCCGACATCGAAGTATCAGAGGACGGGAAGGCAATGAAGTTCTACGAAGTGACGCCCTTCGCGCTGCAGCTGACGCCACAGACGATCGTGGCGGCGGTGCGGACACTAGACGCGAGCAGTGATCTTGACGCGGGGGTGCGGCGATGAGTTTCAGCGCGAATGACGTCCTGACGCTGGTCGCCATATTGGCGGTCATGATCGTGATCTCAGTCTGGGTGGCAGCCCGGCACCTCAGCGCCTCACGGCAAGCCAGAGCCCAGCTGACCAGCGGTACGGAATACCGCACCCTGGCCGACGAGTTCCGGCGGCTCAGCGACATGGCGATCACCAGCCAGGAGCACGTTGACCTCAGGCTCACCGACATCAGCGTGCAGGTTGACTCGCTGCGGGGCCAACTGGACCAGATGCAGCGCATCCTGAAGGAAGTCGAGTAGCAAAGGCAGCGCCGGTGCGGCCTGCCGTATGTGCTGCACCTCTCCCGGCTTGAGCGCCGATAATGAGCATTATGTCAAGTAAGGCGATCTGAGCCCCTTCCCGCCTACAGACCCGAGCAGCTCGGTGCGACCTGAACTGCTTCACCGTGCTCTCTCAGCTGGCGTGAAGGATCCGGAAGCGACCGGGTTCCGCCGGATCTCGATCAGCGACCTGGATTGGCGTCCAAGCCCATTGCCAGACGCTGATACCTGGCCTGCGCGAGAAGTGGATCTGCCCGCGGGTGCCTTCGACTGCGACGCGCGGCCAGGATTCGGCAATGCGCGCCCGGTCCGTGCCATGAGAACGCAGCACATCGGCGAGGACGGCGACCGTGTCGTAACCCTCGAAGGCGACGAAGGAGGGCGCTCCGGCTAGCCGCTCGCGGAGGCCGGTCTCGACTCGTGCACCGAGTGGGCTGAGGTGCTCGGGCAGGTAGCGCAAGAACGGGATGGCGGCGCCGTCGTCGCCCAGCAACGCCGCCCATCCGGCGAACTCCGGTTGCCCGGCCGGAGCACCAATCATGATCTCGGCGAGGCGCTGGTCGCGGCGGACAGACTTGACGATCGATACGGCCGGCTCCGGGTAGCCGACCAGGAGAAGGAGAGCAGTCGCGCCATTGCCGGCGAGTTCGCCGCACACGGCCGTGGGGGCGAGCGCGCGCATGTCGAGTTCGATGACGGAGCCGCCGCGTGGGGTGAGGTGGTCCCGGAGAATGCGGGTCCCAGCTGCCCAGTAAACACTCGGCTCGGCGGCTACGGCGATTCGCCTGTGGCCCGCGCTGAGCAGGAAGTCTGCATAGATCTGCCAGCCGTGGGACTGCGCCGGGGCGAGGCGCGCGACCCATTCCGTTGGCTGCTCGGTGAGCGCGTCGAGAACCGCTGACGAGCAGAGGAACGGCAGGCCAAGGGCGTCGGCCCGGGCGGCAGCGGCGCGGGCGACGACGCTGTGATACTCCCCCGCCAAGGCAGCCACGCCCAGGCGGGCCAATTCGTCTACGGCTGCCGCGGCCCGCTGTGGATCAGCCGCGGTGTCCCGGACCACCAGATCGAGTGGTCTTCCGGCGATCCCGCCGGCGTCATTGACTTCGCGAACGGCCAGCTCGAGCCCTGCGAGCATGTGCTGGCCTGCCTCGACCCAGCCAGGCCGGGTTAGCGGAACGAGAGCGCCGATCTGGACGGATGATCCGTCAGCCCGCTCCGCGCCAGGTGGCGATGGTGGCGTATTCAACGGCCGCGCTCTTCGAGCGCGCGCAGGGCCTCGTCGAACGGCCGCTCCAGCCAGGCGAGGTGGTCGGCCTCGCCGTGATGGTGCGTGGTGAGCTGGTCGGATCTGCGCACCGCGGTGTGCCGGACGTATTCGCGGGCGCCCTCGACGAGCGTTCGCATGTAGCGGATGCCTTCGGGGTCGGTCATCGTCCAGTCGCCGCCACAGGCGATGTAGACCGGCGAGGTGTGGGCGAAAACCCGGCGACCCCATTCATCGAGGTGGTAATCCGCACCGAACGCCCGGCAGGCTATCCACGAGTTGCCGTCGATCCGCAGTTCCTCGCTGATTTCGGCCTGCCGTCCGCCGCCAGCTTCTGCCCGCGCAACGACCTGGCCGTTGCAGACGACTTCGAGCGAACGCAGCGGGAAAATGCTGCGCACCGCGGCATGGATGCTGACCGTTCCCGGCCCGGACAGCCGGACGGTATCGCCCGGCTCACGCCCGTCGACCGAGAGCGTCACCAGCGGCCCGCCGGAAAGGAACGTGCGGCCCGACCGCACCGCCCGGCACCAGGCCGCATAACTGAACTCCTCGTCCAGCCGCGCGTACGTGCGATACAGGCCCACCGGCACGGCACTGGACATCTTGTCCGTGCCACCGACCAGCGGCAGCCGGTACCCGCTGTTCAGATACCGGTAGTACTCGAGCAGCCTCTCGTCAGTCTGGTTTAGTATCTCGACGGCGTCGGCCCGGCCGGTCGCAACCAGGACGGCCGGCTCGCCATTCGGAATCGGGAAATGCGCGACGACGACGGTGCCGCCCTGGGCGTGCGTCCGGTCGGCCCAGTCGCTCAGCGTCGCGTCCAGCGCGCCGCCGAGCTCGGCCTCATCGGGACCGTCGCTGCACCACGGCATGACCGGTTCTTTCAGGTCCCACAGGACCAGGTGGCCGAGTTCGTGCTGCCGGTTTTCCTGCAGAAATGTGATCCTCGCCCCGCTGCTCGAGCTGCGCGCCTGGGGTGGACAGGAACTGCACGTGCGAGTCGCCAGACCACCATCCTTCCGAAGCCATGTCAGCGACGCGGCCGATCCGCAGGGTCAGCTCCCGCTGACCCGGCTCGATCCGGACAGTCTGCCGGAGCGGCTCGTACTCAAACCCGCGCGCGACATCCACGACGACGTCACCTCGCGACAGCCATCCCTGGCAGGTGCCGTCAATGTAGGCGTAGCTGCGCTGGCCCAGCCGGACGTCACCGCCAACGTCGTAATGCCAGCTGCCGAGATTCTGCGTCACGTGATTGTGGTGGCCGTGCGGCTGGTAGGGAATTCCCGCGGCCGAACGGAAATGGACCCGGCACGGCACCGGCCGCCCGGTCGCGTCGTCGACCACGCTGACGTGCACCCAGTTGCGGCCGCCTTCCGTCAGCTCAAGGGTGACCTGCCCAGCGTCCGCCCGCCCGTCACGTTCCACGTCGCCCCAGCGCACTCGGCCAAGCTCGTCATCGCCCCGCCGGACCGGACGACGGCAGCGCGGCGACCGACGTATACGCCGACGTCCCTTCGGTCGCTCCCCAGCCGGCCCGGTCGTCTTCGCCGGGCAGCGGCTGTGGATAGGTCGCCACCCCCCGGTCCACGTCGATATCCAGGACGCCGTTCTGCCCGTCCTTCGCCACCAGCCGCACCGGGCGGGCCGGCTCGCGGACGAACGGGTGCTCATCAACGTCGCTGGTGGTGATGCCGGCGACGATGAACCGCGGGCCGCGCGGGATGAACTCGATCCGTTCCACAGCTCGATCCGGGTGAGGATTCTCCCAGCACCACAGGAAGTAACCGGTCGGCCATCCCATGGCGTGCTCGGTCAGGCGCATCCCCGCCTCACCCCAGCTGCCCTCGAAACGTGGCAGGTTGTGGTCATTGGTGTCGGTGACGGCGAGGAACGGCAGGTGACCCCAGCCCGGCGGCACCACCTGGATCTCGAACCGCTCCCGGATGGGCGCGGTGATAGCCTCGCCGCCGGCCAGGTGAAATGCATACTCTGCGACCGGCTGCCCGACGGCGTGATCGGCTGGTGCGCCCGGCTGGAGCAGCCGGTGCGCTACGATCACCCGCCGCGCCAGCCGGGCGATCCCGACCGATACAGCGGTGTATCGAAGTAGCGGTCCACGCCGGAGAAGAGCTGGCCGGTGAACCTGATGGCGGCGCTGCAGCTGGCGCAGCCGTTGCTGTTGAGGGCGGACAGCCCGGTCCAGGCCCACGCCGCGATCCGATTGTCACCGGAGGTCGGCGAGACCGCCGCGAACCCGTAGAAGTCGAGCGAGGACAGCATGAACCCGGTGCCGCCGTGGGCGTTGTCGAACTGGCCCGCCACCGGCTGCGCTGGGATCACCGCCGCCCAGCAGGTGATACCGCCCTCGTGCAGCACCTTGTCGCGGGCGCAGGTCCCGTCCGGGGTGCCGATCAGGCCCATGTTCTCCCGCGCCACCGTGACCGCCGGGTTCGGCTGCCCGTTGGCCAGCACGGTGGGCAGGCCGCGCTCCAGCGCGCTCTTGCTGAACGCGAACTCCTGCGCCCCGTTGAAGAAACCGCCGCCGATGCCGGGCAGCGTCGACGGGAGGAGCGGGAACTCGTCGTAGAACATCAGGAAGGCGTCCCGGGTCACCGAGATCTTCGCGAAGTCGTTGAGCAGGGACGGGTAGCCCGGCTCGGCCGGGTTGTAGTCGGCGTGCGAGAAGTACACGTGGTAGGGGCCGAACGGGCTGGAGCCGTCGGTCACCGCGATGCCCTCGAGGCACTCGTTGGCCACCCCCGCGAAGCAGCCGGTGAACGCGCCGCCCTTGGACTCCGGGCTGGCCGACACGATCTCGAGTGAAGAACCAGTGCCCGCCATTGGCCGGGTCCCACACGCAGGAGGTGTCCCCGCCGCTGCTCCAGTTCTTCTTCGTGAGCCCCATGATCGCGTCGTCCGAGATCGGCCCGGACTTGCGCTGCAAGGCAGTGTTGAAGACCAGGATCTCGCCGATGTTGTTGTGCTCGACCACGAACCCGTTGCCAGCGCACAGGCCCTGGTCCGGGGGCTCAACGTCCTTAACCCGGGCTTTTCATCCCGGATTGGTAGGTGACCGGCGCGTCAACAATGAAGAATGCTCCTGAGCTGGGACGATAACGGTTGCTGAAGTCGATATCGGGCCCAGGTCGAGGAGCACTCTGAGGGTGAACGTTACCGGCTGGTCGAAGGGACTGGAAGTCACCGCGGGCGGCGGGGGCGTCGTGTCGCATGCCGGGCTGGCGCTGCTGCGCCAGTTAGCGGACAAGACCGGGCTGACAGCGGGGCTGTCAGAGGCGCTGGCCACCCCGCGGCTGCTGATCCATGACCGGGGCCGGGTGACCGCGGACCTGGCGTGTGTGATCGCGGATGGCGCGGAGGTGATCAGCGATTTCCGGGTCCTGGCTGACCAGCGGGACCTGCATGGCCTGGTCGCCTCGGTGCCCACCGCGTGGCGGACGCTGAACGAGATCGCCGCCGGCGGCCCCCGGGCCCAGGCCCGGATCACCAGGGCGGTGAACGGCGCCCGCCGCCAGGCGTGGGCGGCGATCGAGGCCCGGCACGGCGCCATCCCCGGGGTGCGGGTCGCGGACAAGGTGCTCGAGGGCGTGATCTGCGTCCGGCTGGATGCCAGCGTGGTGACCTGCCATTCGGAGAAGGAAGGCGCGGAGCCGAACTTCAAGGGGTTCGGGCTGCATCCGCTGCTGGGTTACTGCGACAACACGGCCGAAGCGCTGGCCGGGATGCTGCGCCCGGGCTCGGCGGGCAGCAACACCACCGCTGATCACCTCACCGTGCTGGACGCGGCGATCGCCGCGGTGCCGGCCAGGCACCGGCGGCGGCTGATGGTCACCTGCGACGGTGCCGGGGCCAGCCACGGTCTCATCGAGCGGCTGGATGAGCTGGCGCGGCGGCGCGGGCACCAGCTGGTCTACTCCGTCGGCTGGGAACTGGGCGAGCGGGAACGCCGCGCCCTGGCCCGCGTGCCCGGCGAGGCCTGGCAGGCCGCGGTTGATGGCCGCGGCCAGGTCCGCGAGCGCCGCGCCGCGGGCGCCTGCGCGGACCGTGGCTGCGGGCATGCGCGGTGCTGGGTCCAGGAAGCGCACGTGACCGAGCTGACCGGGCTGCTGCGCGAAGCACCGGACGGTGACCACCTCGCGGGCTGGCCCGCCAGCATGCGCCTCTTCGCCCGCCGGGAACGGCCGCACCCCGGCGCCCAGCTGTCGCTGTTCGAGGAAGCCGATGGCTGGCGCTACTCGCTATGGGTGACCAACCTGCCCGCTGCCCTGCGTGGCTGGCGCGGCCAGTTTGCCTACATCGACGCCGCCCACCGGGTCCACGCACGCGTGGAGGACACCATCCGCACCGGGAAAGACTGCGGTATCGGCAAGTTCCCCTCCCATGACCTCGCGCTCAACTCCGCCTGGCTGACTGCCTCGCTGACCGCTGCGGCCCTGCTGGCCTGGCTCAGGCTGCTCGCCCTCGACGGCGACCTCGCCAAAGCCGAGCCAAAGACCCTGCGCTACCGGATCCTGCACGCCGCCGCCCGGCTGACCCGCAGCAGCCGCCGCCGTCAGCTGAAAGTCCCCGTGACCTGGCCCTGGGCCGATGCCATCGCCACCGCCTGGGCGCGGATTACCGCCCTGCCGCAAGCACCCTGACCAGCGGCACGGCGTCCCTGCGACCCATGGGAAGGAATCCCGGGGAATGTGGAACCCCGCCCACCCGGCCTCAGCCGGGCCACTGTCATACCCGCACCCTAAAATCAAGATCATCTGGGAGTGCCAGCCGCCTTGGAAGGCCAGCAACCTCTCCGGGTGAATGATCCGGGCTAACTGGCGGCACTGGAAGTGACCGGGATCACCGGCCCTGAGGGGCCAGCGGCGCCGTAGCTGATATCGGCTGGGCTCGGGTAATGGTGCGGCCCGCTGAGCGAGAACAACAGGTACCCCGATGCCCCTTAGCGGTGACCGCGGTCACTGTCACAAAGCGATGACCGGCAGAAGAATTGTCAACGTCGACCTCCCCTAGAACGACATTGTTCCCAGGCAGCCCAGAGCCCCCGACATCCTCAGCCGACAGTAATCCTGTTACAAGATCCGCACAATAGGTCACTACTGACGGACCGAACAGCCCAGTGATTCCAAGATCACGGACCAGACTCGGTGAAACACCGTTGCGGTTCCGGTCGGTACGGACCAGATTCACGGAGGCTCAACGTCAACCATCCAGGGAGACCTTTCATGAGCAAGAGGACGCTGCTGCTGATCGACGTCCAGCGCAACATGCTGCTTCCCCCTCAGCCGGTCCCAGATGCGCCGACCGTCGGTACCAAGATCGCTGGGATCCTGGACCAGGCGCGGCGCGACGGCGCCCTGGTGATCCACGTGCGCAACAACGGTGGCGAGGACGATCCGGACGCGCCCGGGACCACGGGCTGGGAACTGATCCACGATGTCGCCGGGCACGAGGCGGTCGTGGACAAGCGCTCGCCCGACAGCTTTGCCGGTACGGAACTCGGCAGCCTGCTCGCGGACGCCCGCGACGTCGTCATCGTCGGCATGCAGAGCGAGTACTGCGTCCGCGAGACATCACTGGCCGCCCTGCAGCGTGGCCTCGCCGTCTCGCTGGTGCGAGGAGCGCACGCCACCTACGGCGACGGGAAGCGCACCGCGGCGGAGATAGCCGCAGCGACCGAGGACGAGCTCGCACGGGCAGGAGCGCGGATCCTCGACCCCGGCGACGTCACGTTCTGAGTGACGAGCCGCATCTCCCCGTGTCCATCCCCAGCTGGCCTTGACGTGGCGTCCGCGCGGTCAGGTCGCGGCCAGGAAGTCCACCGCCGGGCCGAGCACCTCGGGCGCGAACTGGTCCGCGCTGTCCGCGTCGTAGCGCGCCGCGGGCTGCTCACCCCACACGTCGCTGCTGGTCACGATCTCACAGTCTGCGGACCATCCCCTGCTATGTCGATCGGGTTTCCGCGCAGGGCCCCGGGCCGCAGCGGCGTGCCGAGCACGTGGCTGACCAGCCTGCGGTGGGCCGCGTGCAGGGTCCGGACGGCGGCTGGCGTCAGGCCCGGCTTGACCGGTGGGCGGCCGCCCCGGGGCCGCCCGGGCTTGACCGGGATCCACAGGTGGCCAGGGTCGCTGCCTTCCAGCTCGGCGATGATCTCGGCCCTGGCCGACAGCCACCGGGTGAGGATCAGCACGGTCGTGGCGCGTAGCGGGTGAGGGCCGTCAGCCAGCTCGATCCGGGCCGGATCATCTAGATGCAAGGCGGTGATCTTGAGCCCAGCGAGGTCGGGCACGGACCGCCCGGTGTCCGCGACGAGCGCCCCCACCGCCGCGGTGCGCAGCGCGGTCGCGGCGCTGGCGTAGGCGGGCCTGCGTCCCGCCAGGTCGCGCAGCAGGCGGTCAGCCTGGGCGAGAGTCAGCTGGTCGGCGTCCGCGGGCGGCTGGCTGTCCCGGCGATCCGGCAGGCCAGCGAACTCGGCGAACGCGTTGTAGGAGTCGATGCGCACCCGCATCGAGTTGATGCCGGCCGCGGCCTCCGGGCCGTGCAGCGTGTTCCGGGTGCGGGTCTTGCCCGCGGCCGCGTCGGCCAGCCACGCGTCCACTCGCGCGGGGTCCAGCAGCTCCCCCACGGTGATCCGTGCGGTGCCCGCCGCCAGATGAGCGTGCTCCACGAACTCCTCGATGAAGTGGCGCCGGATCCGCTGGGTGACCTCAGCGAGATGACGGCTGGCCAGATAGCTGATGAACGCGTCCAGGGCCTCCCCTGCCCGGGTCCGGGAGTGCACGGCTGGCATCCCCGAACCCTACCGCTTTTATCTGATAACAGCAAGAAGCCTCAGCCGACCCTCCCCGTCCTAGCTGCGCGTCCGTGCGTGGCCCGGGGCGGACCACTCCGGTACGGGTCGGACCAGTTCGGGTGGACACGGACCACTCTCCCACCCGCAAGCTAGGGCCGTCTGGGTGACCCACCGCTTCTTGCTGTTATCAGGTCACCTCGGACAGCACAACAGCAGCAGCCCAATCCAGCTGAGTTGCCCGCCAACCTGGACCAGCCAGGCTCTCCTACCCGGCTTCCCGCGCCGCGCCTCGTGCCTGCTCCAGCTGGTCCACCCCCACCGGACCGCTCTCCGGCAGTCCTGAGGACTGCCACGCCCGCTGCGCCCGGGCCACGTCTCCCCCGGCCTCCTGCAGCACCATCTTCTTGGCCGTGGCGCTGGGCACAGCGCCGTCTCCGCCCAGGTCCACCAGGTGGGCCAGCATCCGGACGGACTGGTTGCGCTGCCCGGCCTTCCGCTCGTTGTACCGGTACACCAGCACCCAGCGGCCCTGCAGCGAGCGGGCCCGCTCGATCAGCGCCCGGCCGCGGTCGGTGTCTGCTTGCTCGGTCCGGATCGGCTCACTGTCGCCGGATGGCAGCCGCAGCGTGACCAGCCCGCGGCGGCTCGATTCCTCGATCCCGACCTGCTCCAGGAACGCGACGAACGTGCGGGCCGACTCCAGCCGCTCGATGTCCTGCCTGGCCTGCTGGGCGATCAGGTACAGGTCCACGGCCAGGCCGTGCACCCGGCGGCCCCAGGCCGCTTCCTCGCCAGCCGGGCACGGCCCGGCCGCCTGGGCCGCCGCGGCGACCAGGCTGTAGTCCGCGTCGCTCACCGCGGTCACACCCGGCGCAGCACGGCGACGAGCTTGCCGACGATGGTGGCCTTGTCGCCCAGGATCGGGGTGTACAGCGGGTTCTGCGGCATCAGCCAGGTGTGCCCATCCGACCGCTTCAGCGTCTTGACCGTGCCCTCGACCTCCACGCCGTCGATGAGCGCGGCCACGATGTCGCCGTTCTCGGCGTCCGACTGCTGCCGGATGACGACTAGGTCGCCATCGGTGATCCCGGCGCCGATCATCGAATCGCCGGCCACCCGGAGCATGAACAGGTCCCCCTCGCCGACCAGCTCCCGGGGCAGCACGAACGCCTCGTCGGCCGAGCCGGCCGGGAACACCTGCTCACCAGACAGGATCGGTTCCCCCGCGGCGATCTGGCCCACCAGCCGGACGCAGGCCGCGTCCCGCGGGCCAGCGTCCGCCCGCACCGGCCCGGTGCCGTCACCCGGCCGGACCGGCACCGCCTCACCCGGCCGGACCACCGCGGTGCGCGGCCGCCCCGGCTCGCGGTCCAGGTAGCCCTTGTTCTGCAGCGTGCGCATGTGCAGCGAGACGCTGGACAGGCTGGCCAGCCCGACCGCGTCCGCGATCTCCCGGTAGCTGGGCGCATGGCCGGACCGCTGGCCGAAGTCCTCGATGAACCAGCGAATCCGGGCCTGGATCGGGGTGAGCGCCGCCGCACTCGACATGATCAGCCTCCACCTCGCCCAGCATGCGCGCTTGTCAGTGGCCGCGATAGTATCGCTCCTGGGGCCAGGATTCAAATGTGTGTTCGATAACCCCTCAGGCCCGCATCCGGCGGTCCAGCTCGGCCGGGTCCACGTCCTCGATGTGGCTGCCCAGCATCCACTGCTGCCTGAACGGGTCGCGCAGCCGGCCCTCCCGCTCGCCGTAGAACTGGTCGGCCAGCGGATGGATCACCTCGCACCCGGCCGCCACCGCCCGCGCCCAGAGCGAGTCCACGTCCGGCACCGTGACCACCATGATCGCGGTCACCCGACCGCCGGCCGGGGCCGGGGCGGCCGCCTCGCCGCCGTTGTCGCCCGCCTCGGTCAGGTACACCACCGAGTCCCCGAGCTGGATCTCGGCGTGCACCACCGTCCCGCCCGGGTCGGCGAACAGCGCCCCGCGCTGCTCGGCGCCGAACGCGTCCCGGTAGAACTCGACCGCCGCCCGGGCGTCCTGCACCACCAGCCGCGGCGTGACCGTGTGCAGGTGCTCCGGCACCGGCCTGGGCGACGCCTCCGCCTCGGCCAGCCCAGGCTGCTGGTACACGCCGAGCACGTTGCCCGCCGGGTCGCGGAACCAGCCGAACACCTCGCCGGCACCGGGATCAACCGGCCGGACGATCTCCCCGCCCGCGGCCAGCACCGCATCCGCCCGCGCCACCATCACGTAGATCACAAAGCCCGGCTCCCCCGCGGCTCGGCCGGCCGGGCACGAACGTGCCGCTCACCTCCCCCACCGTGTCGTCAAAAGCGACCGCACCGTCGCCACGGCGGCGGATCTTCCAGCCGAACGCCAGCTGGTAGAACTCGGCGGACGCCCGCACGTCGGCCGCCGGGATCTCGATGTAACACAACTTGCCGGTGCGGTACCGCGGCGCGCCGCTGTCTACCATCGTGGAATGCCCCCTTCTGGGTCCGGCGTCGACCATGCCAGCGGGCCTGCGCCCGGGTCTTGGCGAAAAGGGACACCGGCCCGGTGACCATCATCGTGCGGCGCCCCGCTCCCCCGCTGGCCGGCCTGGTCTCCGCGCTGGTCTACCAGGCCGGTGAGCAGCCGCAGGCCTCGGTGCAGAAGATCCTGCCCGACGCTGAGCCCAGCCTGTGGGTCAACCTCAACCGGGACGAGTTCCGCTCACTCGGCGGTCCCCGGCCCGGCCGGGTGCCGGGCGCGATGCTGGCCGGGCCGCGGAGCCGGGCCCTGGTTACCGAGTTCGAGGCGGGGCGGGCGCACATCTGGGTGTCCTTCGCGCTGGGCGCGGCCCCGGCCTTCTTCCCTGGCGCGCTGGCCGCCGCCGCCGATGAACTGGTGCCGCTGGCCGACCTGTGGGGCGGGTGCGGTGGCAGCCTCCGGGATCAGCTGCTTACCGCCGCGGCCCCGCAGCACATGCTCCAGGTGATGGAACAGGTCCTGCTCACCCACCTGGCCGGCCCGGACCGCGCCGACCCGGCGGTGTGCGCGGCCGCCCGGGCCCTGTCCAGCGGCCAGGCCGTCGGCCAGGTGGCCGACGGCCTGGGGCTGCTCCCCCGCACGCTGCGCCGCCGCTTCACCGCCCGGACCGGGCTCACGCCCAAGCGCTTCGCCCGGGTCCAGCGGCTGCGCCGGGTGACCCGCGCGCTCGACGGCCAGGCCCGGGCCGACTGGGCGGCGGTCGCCGCCGGGCACGGCTACAGCGACCAGTCCCATCTCATCGATGAATTTCAGGACCTGGCCAGCATCACTCCGGCCGAATACCTGCGGTCCCGGATCGACGGGCCCAACCACCTGCGGACCTAAGGCCGGCCCTGGGCGATCGGCTCCTGCAGTTCAGTGACCCACTGGGCGCTGTCCTCCGGGCATTCCAGGTAGAACTCCCGCGGGTAGCCGCTGGCGCGATAGCCGTTGTCCTCGATCCAGCCGGCCAGCACCTGGATCGTGGACATGACGTTGTCCATCGAGCCGCGGTGCACCACGGTGGCGGCCCGGTCGATGGCGGGCAGGTCGACGATGGCGAAGTCCTGCCCGGCGCCCGGCTCGGCGTTGACCGGCAGCGTGGCGTGCACCACGACGCTGTCCCCGTCCGGGCCATCCTCGTAGTAGGCGATGGCCGGGCCGACCGGGGTGACGCCAGCCCGGCCGAGCCGGCTGCCCAGCTCCGCGTACAGCGGCTGGATGACCGGTGTGATGGACGCGGGTTCGAGGCTGGCCGCGGTCGCGGTGAGCTCGGCCACCCGGACAGCCGGGATCTGCTTGACCTGGATGTCGTCGGCGGGCATGGTGCCCTCCTTTTCGATGATCTGGAGTCTCGCCTCGACCTGGGCCAGCCGGGCCATGTCGGCGGTCAGCCGGGACTGCAGCTCGGCCTGGCGCAGCCGCAGCATGCCGCGCAGCTGCTCGGCGCTGACCTGGCCGTCCAGCATCGCCCGCACCTGGTCCAGGCTGAAGCCGAGATCTTTCAGCGCGATGATGCGGTTGAGCCGGGCCAGCTGGCCGGCCGCGTAGAACCGGTAGCCGCTGGCCGGGTCGACCCGGGCCGGGCGGAGCAGCCCCGTGCTGTCGTAGTGCCGGAGCATGCGCACCGAGACCCGGCCGTGCCTGGCGAATTCCCCGATGGTGAACATGACGCTCCCACCCGACAACCTCACACGGTGTCAGAGTCAAGCGGTGTCAACGTCGCCGACAGGCCAGATTGCCTGATCTGTTTGCCAGCACACCCAGACAGCACGGCCGGAACGCACCTGCGGGTCGAGCCGGTGCGGCAGGCTGGGATGCTGCGGGCATTCCGGCCATTCTGGCGGCCGGCCGGCATTGTGCAGCTGATCGCCGGCCAGTTTCGGACACGCCCAGGCCGCTGGCCGCCAGATCAGCCAGCAGCGCCTCCGCCGCCTGCCGCAGCACCGCCGCCGCCATTATCGCCGCGGGCCACGCGCGGACGGCCACGCGGATCCGGCGGCGACCCTGATATCACGCACCGCAGCGTAGCCTCCCGGCCACAACTCAGCACACTCGTGTTAGCATTAGAACAAAGTTGCGGCTACTGGCCGTGGTCTGGACTGCGGATGACAACTACGTTTGAGCCTCGGCACGCTGCGCCCGCACCCGCTACTATGCGGAGTATGGCCAGCGTGCCTGCTGTCATGCCGCCGGTCCGGCAGTTGTGGCCGGGCCGCCGCCAGGTGCTGGTCGCCGACAGCCTGGCCGACCTGCACGGGCCCGAGCATGGCCCGGTCGAGCTGCCGATCTGGCTGTTCTGGTTCCCGGACCGCCGCTTCGACCTGGACGAGCCGGGCATGCTGCCCTGGATGTACCAGATCGTGCTCCGGGAGGCCCGCCGGCCGGAGGATCTCGGCTACCTGAACGGTGACCGGCTGATCAGCCTGTGGCCCGACCTGTACCTGCCGCGCGATGTACGCCAGGCGTGGGAAGAGCAGCACCCGGTGCTGCGGGCGGCCGCGGTCCCCGCCGCCACCTGATGCCGATCGACGAATTGCAGCGTGCGGTGGCCACTGTCGCGCTGCGCGCGGCGGCCGGGCACGGCTTCGCCTTAGCTGGCGGCAACGCGCTGATCGCGCACGGCATCGTGGACCGGCCCACCGATGACGTAGACCTGTTCAGCAACCAGGAAGCCGGGGTGTCCGCCGCCGCCGAGGTGGTGCAGGACGCGCTGCGCGCGGCCGGATTCCAGGCCGACCGGCAGGACACCGACCGCGGGCTGGCCGATGTCTTCTACGGCATGGGCGACGGGATCGCCGAGTGGATCATCACCGCGCCCGGTGGGCAGCAGACCATGCTGCAGCTGGCCTACTTCGACCGAAGCCACCGCCCGGTGACGATGGACGTTGGCCCGGTGCTCGCCCTGGAGGACCTGGCCGGCTCGAAGGTGTGCGCGCTGGTCAGCCGGGTCGAGCCGCGTGACTATATCGACACCGCGGCCGCGATGCGCCGCTACCCGGTGGACCAGCTGATCGGCTTCGCGAAACGGCTGGATCCCGGCCTGGAAGACCGGGACTTCGCCGACGCGGGCCGCCAGCTGGACCGGATGCCCGACGGCGTCTTCGCCCGCTACGGGCTCAGCCCGGAAGACGTGACCCGGCTGCGCGAGCAGTTCGCCCGCTGGCCGCGGAGCTGAGCTCCGGTAGCTCAATCCCGGGCCAGCAGTTGCGCGGTGGGCAGCCGGCGGAGCAGGTGCGCGGGCAGCAGCGCGGCCAGGACGGGGATGCCGGCGCCCGGGGGCAAGGCGGTGACCCCAGCCGCCGCTGCCCTGCCCGCCCCCCGCGGGCACCACCGACTCCGCCACCCCGCCCCGCCCGGGCGGCGCAAGCCGGGCGCCATCGCCCGGTCCCCGTCCCGGCTGACCCAAGCCGCGCATCATCGAGCGGCTGCTGGTCACGACGATCCCGACCATGGTGCTGGCTCAGCGCGGCCTGCCCTCGCTCCGGGTGTTCGCGGTGACCCTGATGGCGGCACACTCGCGGCCATCTTTCACCCCCTTAGGGGGATGGAACTCGCCCCGCTACGAGGTGCAATGTGAAAGCTCTTCGGTGCTGTTGACGGGAAGGACCGGGGGCATGACAGACGGCGTCCCTGTGAGCCGGGAGGACGGTCCGGGCAAGCACGCGGGCGCACGTGGGGTGGACGGTGTGAGCGGCTCAACGGCCCAGGAGGTCGACCCGGCGGCGGTGGGGACGGCGGCGTTCCCTCGCGCGCACCAGATACTCGGCCTTGAGTTCGGGGACCGGAAGGATTTCGATGACCCGCGCCAGGAATGGCGGC
Organism: uncultured Actinomycetes bacterium; assembly: GCA_963814645.1. GTDB lineage: Bacteria > Actinomycetota > Actinomycetes > Streptosporangiales > Streptosporangiaceae > RYN-230. The sequence continues at coordinate 1,968,397 of CAWFDX010000004.1, forward strand.
GGCTGTTTTCGGAGTTGCTGGGCACCTTCGCGCTGGTCCTGGCGGCCGCGGGCGGGGGGCTTTTGCACGCGAAGGGGCAGATCAGCCTGGCCGCGGCGGTCGTGGCCCCGGGCCTGATGGTGATGGCGATCATCTTGTTCATGGGCGCGGTCTCCGGCGCGCACCTGAACCCGGGGGTGTCGCTGGCGTTCGCGCTGCGCGGGGACTTCCCGTGGAAGCGGGTCCCGGGCTACATCATCATCCAGCTGGCCGGCGCGACGCTGGCGTGCCTGTTCTTGCGCTGGGTGTTCGGGAACGTCGAGCATCTGGGGGCGACGCTGCCAGGACCTGGGTACAAGCCCTGGCAGGCGCTGCTGATGGAGATCGCGCTGACCGCGCTGCTGGTCAGCGTGATCTTGGGCACCGCGTCGGCGGCGCAGAACGTCGGCGCGATCGCCGCGCTCGGGGTGGGCGGCTACATCGCGCTGGCCGGCCTGTGGGCGGCCCCGGTCAGCGGCGTGTCGATGAACTCGGCCCGCTCCTTCGGGCCCGCCCTGGTCAGCGGTGACTGGACGGACTACTGGGTGTATGTGGTGGGGCCGATCAGCGGCGCGCTGATCGCCGTCGGCTTCGCGTACGTGCTGCGCGGCCGCGGCGGCGACGTCATCTCCCGCGCGGCAGGCTCCGGCGAGCTGGACCAGGGCGCCCTGGCCGCCAAGGCCAAACTGTCGCAGGAAATCGACCAGGGCAAGGCCGCCCCCCCGGGCATCGGCGGCACCGATCCGCAGCCGAGCGGGCCATGACCGGCGCCGCGCTCAAAAGCCCGAACGATGAGCCGGGGCGCAAGCAGCCTGGCAACGGAGGGGGGGCGGGCAGTGGCAGCCAAAAGTGATGCCCCGGACGGGACGGCCCCGAGCCGGCCGTCGATCGGGCCTGCTCGTGCTGTGGTTCTGACCAGCCTGATTCAGCTCGTGCCCGTCGCAATGAATCTGCGATTGCGCCATCGACGGCCCCTGCGCGCCATCGAGCGGAACCTGGCTGACTCCGATCCGGCTCTCACTAAGCTCTTCGCTGCATTCACCGTTCTGGCCCACGGCGAGGAAAGGGGCCGGGCTGAGAAGGTCAAGGCCCGGCCGCTGCACGCGCTGGCGCGACGCTTGGCAACCGCACTCGAATTCGACCCCGCCGACCCCTGGCGACGGTCGAAGTAGCCGTCGCACCCAAAGGAGCCGTGCAAAGGGAATGAGGCCCGACGCCTGGATGCGAATGAACAGCCTGTCCGGGATTACAGCCAGCCCATACCTGCCCTGCGGTGGGTACTCTGCGGAGCCACGCCACAGCCGATTGTGAAGCTGTGTGCGCTGGGGCAGCGGCTCGATCGTCTGCGGCGGCTCGCACTCCATGCTCCCCCAAGCGAACCCGAACACCGTGCACTAGTTCAGAGAAGCCAGCCGGGTCGAGCCGCGTGACTACATCGACACCGCGGCCGCGATGCGCCGCTACCCGGTGGACCAGCTGATCGGCTTCGCGAAACGGCTGGATCCCGGCCTGGAAGACCGGGACTTCGCCGACGCGGGCCGCCAGCTGGACCGGATGCCCGACGGCGTGTTCGCCCGCTACGGGTTCAGCCCAGCCGACGTGGCCCGGCTCCGCGAGCAGTTCCGCGGCTGGCCCCGGTCCTCATGACCGCACCCGGCTGGCCCGGGACTCCAGGTAGCGTCGCTCGGCGATGCTGGCGGTGGCCTTCGCGGCGCGCGAGTAATGCTGGTACGCGCCGGCTGTGTCGCCGGTCTTCTCCAGCAGGTGCGCCCGCACCGACAGCAGCCGGTGATGCCCGGCCATCCGCTCGTCATCGTCCAGGGTGGACAGCAGGGCCAGGCCGGCCTGCGGGCCCTCGGTCTCGGCGAGCGCGATCGCCCGGTTGAGGGTGACCATCGGGTTGGGTGCGATCCGTTCCAGGATCAGGTAGAGAGCGTGCACCTGCGGCCAGTTGGTCTCCTCCGCCGTGGCCGCGTCGGCGTGCGTGGCGGCGATGGCGGCCTGCAGCTGGTAAGGCCCCAGCGCCGGGCCGGCCAGCGACGTCCTGGCCAGCTCCATGCCCTCGCCCATCATGGTGCGGTCCCACGTCGTACGGTCCTGCTCGGCCAGCGGCACCAGGTCGCCGGACGCCGTGGTCCGGGCCGTGCGGCGGGCGTGGGTCAGCAGCATCAGCGCGAGCAGCCCGGTCACCTCGCCGTCCTCGGGCAGCTGCGCGTGCACCATCCTGGCCAGCCGGATCGCCTCCTGCGCGAGGTCGGCGCGGTGCAGTTCGCGGCCCGAGGAGGCGGTGTAGCCCTCGCTGAAGATCAGGTAGAGCACCTGCAGGACGACCCGTAGCCGCTCCTCACGTTCCGCGCCGCCGGGCAGGCTGAACGAGCCGCCGACCGCCTTGATGCGCTGTTTGGCCCGGCTGATCCGGGCCGCCATGGTGGCCTCCGGCACCAGGAACGCGCGGGCGATCTCGGCCGTGGTCAGGCCGCCGACGGCGCGCAGCGTCAGTGCGGTCTGGGAGGCCGCGGTCAGCGCCGGATGGCAGCACAGGAGCAGCAGGACGAGCGTGTCGTCGGTGCCCGGTACGTCCTCGGCCGCCACCTCGGCGGTGACGGCCACCGACTCCCGCTCGCGGCGCGCGTGGTCGCTGCGCACCTGGTCAATGAGCCGCCGGGACGCGACCGTGACCAGCCAGCCGCGCGGGTTGCCCGGCACTCCTCCCGCCGGCCACTGACCGGTGGCGGCGAGGACGGCTTCCTGCACCGCGTCCTCGCAGTCCTCGAACTGGCCGTACCGGCGGACCAGCGTGCCGAGGACCTGCGGCGTGAGCTCACGCAGCGGGCCCTCGACGGCCGGTGCGGTCATGTCTCCAGCTGCCCGGCCGCGAACATCACCTGCCGCACCTCGACGCCCAGGCCGTCGATCGCGGCATCTGGGATCTGCGCGGCCAGCTCGATCGCCCGGTCCTTGTCCTCGCAGTCGACCAGGTAGAAGCCGCCCAGGTACTCCTTGGCCTCGAGGAAGGGGCCGTCGGTGACCACCGGCTGGCCGTTGCGCACGGTCACCACGGCGGCCTGGGACGGGTCGATCAGGGCCTGCGTGGTGATCAGTTCGCCGGACTCCCGCAACGCCTCGATGAACCGGCCGTGGCCGTCGCCGAGGGCCGCCTTCTCCTCGTCGGTCAGCGCGTCCAGCACGGCCGGGTTGATGATCATGCTGATCAGGAACTGCATGTCGTACTCCTCGTCGTTCGTGAGCCCTGGCAGGCCTTTCGCCCGGTAGTCGGAGCGGCCACCGCCGTCTTGACATGCGCCCCCGGAAATTCTGCCGCGGAGTTGATCAGCTAGCCAACGTCGGCCATGTTGAGCTGGACGTGCACGGTAAGCAGGTCCGGCGCCGAACACCCGCACGTTCATCGCGTTCAGCGCGCGCAGCGGGTGCCAGGCGATGATCTTCCGCTGGCGGGCGAGCGAGTCCTCGTCCGGGCGCACGGTGGCGATGCCGGGCACCCAGCGGTAGCGCAGCCCGATGCGCAGCCGCACCCGGACATGCGGGTCGTGCTGGATGTTGTGCACGTAGCCGGCCCGGGTGCCGTGCTCGGCGATGATCCAGAACGAGTCGCCCTTGCGGCCGTTGCCGACCGGGACCCGGCGGATCTTCCCCGAGGCATGCCCCCGGGTTTCCAGGATGGCCAGCCCGAGCGGGTTGACGCCGACCGTGAGCAGCAGCCGCATCAGCGGGTTGAGGGTGAACCGCTGCAGCGTCTGGAAGATCAGCACCTTGGCTCGGCGGCTGAACGTGGTGAGCAGCAGCAGGCCCAGGTAAATGCCGGTCTGTACCTCCGCGGACAGCAGGCTCCCCCCAGGGCTGATCGCGTACAGGCCCCAGACCAGCCCGATGGCGGCGAGCGTTCCGGTGAGCAGCCCGCGCGGGACGCTGAACCGGGACACCCGCCGGGCTGCGATGACCTCAGACATTTTATGCCTCCGTAAGATAGTCTGAGTTAGAAACATAGTGTCACTATGTCACCGCGTGCCGATGTGCACAAGAGCCTAAGGTGAGCTAAACAGTGAGGATGGCGGACAGTCCGGTGCCGGGATCCAGAGCTGACACACCAGCCTCGTTGCGTGCCGAGCACGTGGCGCAGACCAGGGCCGCGCTGATCGCCGCAGGCCGGCTGCTGTTCGGGACCAAAGGATTCGCCGCCACGTCCGTGGAGGACATCGCGCGGGCGGCCCGGGTGACGACAGGCGCCCTGTACCACCACTTCCCGACCAAGGCCGCGGTGTTCGAGGCGGTGTTTGAGCAGATACATGCCGAGATGCTGGTCGCCTCGGCCGCCGCCGCCGCAGCCGCCGACGGGCCGCTGGAGCAGATGACGGCCGGCTTCGGCGTCTTCCTCGACTGGGTGCTCGAACCCGAGGTCCAGCGGATCCTGGTCACCGACGCGCCGGCCGTACTCGGCCTGGCCCGGTTCGTCGAGCTGGACGAGCGTTACGCGCTCGACGCCGCGGTGCAGGCGATCGAGGCGGCCAACGCGGCCGGGCTACTCCGGGTGCCGGACCCGCCGACGCTGGTCCGGCTGCTGTTTGGCGCGATGACCCGGGCCGGCCTGCTCATCGCGAGTTCACCCGACCCGAAGGCGACCAGGGACGCGGTCGGCGACACGTTCCGCCAGCTGATGAGCGGCTTCCTGGCCACGCCACTTGAGTAGAAGCGCCAGCCGTGCTGAAGGTGCCGGTCACGAGCCGCCATCGAGCTCGGCGAAGGTTGCCAGTGCTGGGTCTCGCTGCGCGGACAGTAGGCGGGCAGCGGCTTCAGCCCCGTGCATGACGCGCAGCACGTTACCGCCGGCCAGCTTGGTGCAGTCATCCTCGCTCCAGCCCCGGGCGCGCAATGCACCGATCAGCGCCGGATAACACGAAACATCGTCCAGGCCGGCTGCGAGATGGTCGGTGCCGTCATAGTCCGCCCCGATGCCCACGTGATCGACGCCTGCCACCGCCCGCACATGGTCAATGTGCTCGGCGAACTGGTCCAGCCGGGCGCGTGGGCGCGGCAGGCGAGTGGCGTATTCGGCGCGCATCTGGCCGCGCTTGGACAAGTCCATCCAGTCCAGCCCACGGCGCCGCATCTCAGCGGCCACCTCCAGGTCCCATTCGTAGCATTCGCGGGATACGAAGGCCGGCACGAACGCGACCATGCATATGCCGCCGTTGTCCGGGAGCTGGGCGAGCACGTCGTCGGGGACATTACGCGGGTTATCGCACAATTCCCGGGCGCAGGAATGGGAGAAGATCACCGGTGCTTCGGCGATCCGCAGTGCATCGCGCGCGGTGTCTGCTGCCACATGAGAGAGGTCGACCAGCATGCCGAGCCGTTGCATTTCCCGCGCGATCGCCTCGCCGAACGGGCTCAGCCCGCACAGGACAGGCTCATCGGTCGCCGAGTCCGCCCACGGGACGTTGTAATTGTGGGTGAGCGTCAGGTACCGGACGCCGAGGCGGAAGAGCATTCGCAGCACACCCATCGAGCAGGCGATCGAGTGGCCACCTTCCGCGCCGAGCAATGCGGCGATCCGCCCGCTCGCGAAGATATGTGCGATGTCATCCGCGGTGAGCGCGAGTTCCAGGATGCCGGGGTAGTGCCGGATCATCCGGTGCACGAGATCGATCTGCTCCAGCGTCGCGGTCAGCCCTGCGTCGCCGTGCAGCGTGCCAGGAACATAGACCGACCAGAACTGCGCTCCGACGCCACCTTGCCGCAGCCGATGCAGATCGGTATGGAATCCGGCCACCGGTGACGCGAGGTCAGCACGGCCTGGATCCATGCCGAACCGCTCACGGATCTCCCAGGCAAGATCGTTGTGGCCGTCCACGAGCGGCACCCGGCTCAGCAACTCGCGATCGGCAAGCGGTCCGGCCGGGGTGCTCACCGGTGGTTTTCCGCTCCATTCGCCGGGTCGGCCAGCATGCCGACCAGCCGTTCGTAGGCCTGCAGCGCGGAGCGGATATCGAGCAGGTAGTGCACGCCCCGGAAGCGCTGCGGATTCGGGTCGTCGCCGATGGCGCTGAAGTCGATGCCTACCGTGTTGACGCTGCAGCCGAACGGGAGGGCCAGGTGCTGCAGCGCGATCGCATGTTGATAGGGCACGTAGATACAGGTCGTCACAGCCAGGATGCGCTCGCCCGGCTTCACGTGCTCTACCTGGTCGGCCCAGTACCGGTAGCCGTCCCCGGTATTGGCCCGCGCTCCGGCCTTCCGGGAGGGTTCCGCCGCGGGTGCCACGACGAGGGAGACCCGCCGCCCGGCCGCAGTGGCCGAGCTGACCCGGAACCGTTCCGATCCTGCTGCTTCGGAACCGCTTTCCCGCTCGACCGTGAATTCCGGGAGACCAAACGCCAGGCGGAGACCATCCTCCATGACCTGCCACTCGTAGTCGCGTCGCGGCAAACCGAACTCGGCCAGCAGGTTGAACTCGTCGCTGGACGGGTCCTCCTCATTCCGGGCCAGGTCCCGGTAGGCGCTGATCGCGGTGACGTTGCCCGCTGAAATGCCCTGATTCAGCAGGTGGGCGGCGTACTTGGTCCGCCATATATTCGCCCGTACCAGGCCGCCCAGCATGACGACATGGTCGTAGTCGCGGTATCTCGGTGGCCTCGGCCGCACCAGGCCGAGTGCATCGGCGGCGGCCAGCACCAGTTCCTCGTCGCGGCCGCTGACCGCGTTGGGGTCCACTTGGTTGCGTTCTGTCCGGCCCGCGCGCCGGCCCTGCCCCTGCTGACGGTCGTCCCGGCGCTCCCAGAAATTCCATGTCTGGGCGGCGAACCGGTTGAGCCCGGCGAGCTGTTCCTCCAGGCTGGCCTCGGGCACGGCTCCCCCGAAATGCGTGACCAGCGCCTGCATTGGGGCGCTGCGCACCCACCCGGCTATCTCCGCCCGCAGCACCTCAGCAGACGGATCCTCGCCCTGTCCAGGGACGACAACTTCCTGGAACACTGACATCCTCCATCATGGGTCGGCCAACAACAGGGCGATCCTACGTGGGTCAGGGTGAGTGGCAACCGGGGGAGGAACTATGCAAGTCATTGACGGTGGGGTGCCGGTTGACGAGCTGATCGCAGAGGTTAAGGATTCGGTCCGGCAGGCCGGTGTGTCGGGCGTCTCCGGCCCGGCCGATCTCCAGATCGGTTCGGTCCAGCTCACATTGCGGGCGGTGGCCACCAGATCTGGTGGCGTTGGAGTCAGCCTGCGGGTCCCGGTCATCGGCGCGGAACTGCGCATCGGGACCAAGGTGACGAAGCAGGACACCCAGCTCATCGAGATCACGCTGACGCCACCCAACCAGCCTAGCCACCAGGTGCGCGGCGACGTCGGGAACGCCCTAGTGGCAGCGATCGAGACGATCCGCCGGACAGTGGCCAGCGCAGCGGGCGGGAACGACCCCTGGGTGCTGTCCGAAAGCAGCGTGACTATCTCGTTCGCCGTCACCCAGAAGGGCACGTTTTCACTGGGCGCGGAGGGTGAGCTGAGTAACGCGATCACGCACGACCTGCGGCTGCGTTTGCGCCCAGCCGGGCAGTGATCCGCTCAGATCATTTTGGCCTGCGGATGCCCGTACACCGCATAGGCCAGCCAGGTTGGGTCACCCTCGCTCGCGTTCCTGCGCAGCTCGGTGACCGCAGCGCCGAGTTCCTGGCCCCCGAGCAGGCTGGTGTACAGCTGCGTCGCGAATCCCTGGGCGGTGTCATCCCGGATCTCCCAGAGCGACCCGATGAATGCTCCGGCGTTGGCCTGCAGGAACATCTCAGCGAAGCTGTCTATCCCGATGCACTGATAGCGCGGCCCGGCCGAGCGGCATGCGTTGAGGAAGATCAGCGGTGCCTGCCAGGTGCGGCCGGCATCCACCAGCTCCCGGGGCAGGAACGGCAGGTCGAGGTGAATCCGCGGCCCTCTGTCATTTCGGTCGAAACCGGCGTGACAGGCAAAGTGCAGCACGCCGAAGGCACCGTCATCGATCAGCTCCTGCAGTTCCTGCAAGGTCGAGATCGAGGGCTCGGGCGCCTGCAGCAACTGCCTGAGCACGCGGACTTCGTCTTCCGCCCGCTCGGGGGCGTTCCCCGGCAGCACGAACCGGGCCGGCTTCCGCCGCAGCAAGCGCCGCCGGGCCAGGCCGTGCACTCGTCTGGTCACCGGGAAGTGCTGCGCCACCAGGAAGCCCGCGTCGTTGGCCTGATCCTTCGGGTACAGCAACTCCCACGGAAAAGCATCATTGTCAGCGAGAATGGTGAGCTGGCCAATACGGCTCTGGCAGGCCCAGAACTGCTCATGCACGGCCGCGGGGACCAGCTTCTGCCATAGTTGGATGCCCTGCTTCCAGAGCGCCCGGTAGATCTGATCCGGCGTGTAGCGGGGGTCCTCGGCCAGTGTGTCGAGCCCGTGTATCAGCGCCTCAACGTCCTGGGCCGGGTCTTCGCGCAGCGGGAGATAAACCCGCGCGGGCGCGGTCAGCGGGTCCTGCAGCTGGAAGCAGTACCGGTTCTGGCCATTGACCAATTCGTGCGTCACCTCCAGGGTTATCTCGCCGGGGGTGGCCTCCGCTTCCATTTCAATGGCTGACGTGCGCCCAGGCCCGCTGGGACCGTGCTCGCTGACGGTGACTTCGGCCCAGAGTTCGCCGACGCAGCTTCCGCCGTCCCAGGCCCGGAGCCGGACGCGCCGGACGCCGGGGGCGGTGCCCTCAAGGTCGAACCGAACTGGCTCAGAATCGGCGTCGGCCGGCACGAAGATCGACTGCTGGTGGTCGCCGTGCACAGTCAGCCCGGGTGCTGTGATGGTGAGCAGCACCTGCTTGCCCCGCGGCCCGACCTCGAATCCTCGCATCAGCTGCTCGCTCCGCCCGGCCCCGCGGGTGAGCGTCACCGCCGCTTCCAGGCTGAACCGGCGGCCCGGTGGGATGGAGTCGGGGTAGCTCGCCGACAGATACCGGGGCTTGGCCTTACGCTGGGGTGCCTCGAGGAAACCGACCGGGTCGGGATGGGGCGGCCGGTCTCGCACGATGGGCGGTGCCGCCCGCGGAGCAGGTGCGGGCTCGGCTGGCGCGGTGACCACCGGAGATCCCGCTGACTCGGCTTCCGGTGCAGGCGAATGGCCCGGTGTCTGGAGCGCGCTCGTGATCAACCAGCCCAGCGCCTTCTCCAACTGGGGGCCGACCGGGGCGGGCAGCGCCAGGCCGACGTCTAGTGAGCCGGTTCGCGTCTCCGGGTCCGTAGGCCTGACCTGGGTCACCTCGATGCCGCTGGCCACTCCGGCCAGCGGGCTGATCCGCCGCAGGGCCGCGTGGATCAGGTCCGGGACGGCGGTCAGATCCAGCGTCTCCTGGGTACCGCGCGGAAGGTTGACATGGGTCTCATGCTCGAAGCCGAGCACAGCCAGCCGGGCCGGCGCCGGCTCGGTGGGCGTACGGCCCGGTCCCAGCATCCATTCCCGGATCGCCTCCTGAAGGACCTTGGTCACGGCCGCCGACCCACCTGCCACGTCGGTGAACCGGGCCAGCACAGAGGCAGCCGTAATCTTCAGCAGCAAATCATCCGACTTGCGCACGTCCGGGTCGGAGAGGGCAGCCGGGGTGCCAAGCCCGGTCAGGCTGCCCGCGATGCGCAGCCGCTGGTCGAGCGCAGCCGCGGCATAGCCTGCTGCGTCAGCCAGCGCGCCTACCAGGCCGAGCAGCGTGGCCCGGTAGTACTCGACGATGGCCAGCCCGTGCAGGCACGCGGCCAGGTGCGGGTGGGGCCGGCCGCCGTACCTCTTTTCTCGCAGCTCGCGGACAACGTCATACACATGCTCGGCGTCGCGCAGGCTCTGCGCCGCCGGTTCAAGCCGCTCATCGTCGGCCGTAAGCGCACGCCCGGACTCCGCGGCGGCCCGCAGAGCGAGTTCGTGATGCATCTTGGCCAGGTTGATATCCACCCCGGCCAGGTTGTAGAACGCCCGCTCCGGGCCGAGCCCGTCGTCGAGTTCCGGGATGGCATCCTCGCTGACCGGTTGATCATCTCCTTGATCGCGGGCAATCCGGAGCCGTTCCGCGAAGGACAGCCAGAGGTTCTCCCGGATCTCGGTCAGCCCGGTCGCCTGTCCCGCCAGGTCCGGCTGCTGCGCGGCCAGCCGCCGAGCGATGAGCCAGTACAGTGCGTTGCTCTGCTCACGGAGCTGCCTGTAATCCGGGTTCCTGTTCGATGCCAGCAGATTCCGTGCGGTGTGAAGCCAGCTTTGCGCCGCTTCGAGGTCCTCGACGGTAGACCGTGGATCCTGGAAAACGATGCGGGCCAGGCCGATCCGGCTCTCTGCAACCTGGTACGGGTAGTCATCTGGGTCGAGCGCCACGTCCGCCGCCTTGAACGGCTCCTTTGACTTGACCACCGGGCCCCGGCGCTCACGGACGTGCCCAAGCCCGTACCAGATCAGCCCGGGCGCCGGGCCGGATCGTGGTTCGTCCGTGAGGTGCCGGAACGCCCGCCGGGCGTCGCCCGGCTCAGGGTGCTCGCCATCATCCTCAAGCCGGGCCAGGGCGCTGTCATCGGCTGCGCTAATGAACAGCCAGCGGCCCTGATCGGTGGTCAGCGCCCCGGAGATCGCCTCGGCTGCAGCACCGGGATCGTCGCGCCAGGTCTCATCTCGGACGGCCGCCGCGAACAGCCGGTGCATAAGCAGCCCGGCGCCCGGAGAGTCGCCTGGATCGGCTAGCCGACCTGGGCCGGCTTCTGCCGACCAGGTGACGAAGCCCAGGTCGGATAGCGTGTCACCGGGCGCGGTGTCCATTGCTGTGACCTTGGCCAGCGCCTTCTCCGGCGTGGGTTCGGGTGGCAGCCAGGCGAGCAGCCGGGCCAAGCCGACAGTCGGCTGGTCGGCTCGGGCCGATTGACGAAGCAAATCCCAGGCAAGAGCCGGGCCGTCCTGCTCGGTGGCGGCGGGCAGGGTGACCCCACCGCGATCGCGCAGAGCGGCTAGCGCGAGCGCCACCAGTGGCCGGCCGTCCACCGCCCTGGACAGGTCTGGCGGCAGCCGGAGATCGCGCAGGTCTCCCGCGCTGAGTCCAGCGAGCGGGACCCGGTGCAGGGCGTCGGTGGTGTAATTCAGCCAGCCCGGATGAGTAGTGGTGACGATCACTATCTGCCCGCGGGCATGTGGTTTCGGGACCAGGTTGACCAGCTGCGCGGCATCAGGTGGCGAATCGCAATTGTCAACCACCACTACCCAGGGCTGTTCAGCCGTGCGGAGCCGGTCCAAGGCGGCGGCGGCGAACGCGTAGTCATCGACCGCGTCCGCTTTTTCTCCGCCAGACCGCGGTGGCTCACCGCCGAGTTCGTGCTCGCTACGTTCGGCCTGGGCCAGAGACCTGCGCAGTTCTTTGGCATTGGTGGCGTTGAGGAACCAGCCGCAGCCCCGGTCAGCGCTGATCGCCAGCTGGTGGGCCAGCATGCTCTTGCCGTAACCGGACGGGGCCTGGATCACGACGGTCCCCGGCTGGCCCGCCGCGATCAAGCTCTGCAGCCGGCGTAGGGCGCCAGTCCGGGTCGGAAAGTCGCGAAAACCTGGCAGGCTTGGCAGGTAGCCGTGGATGCGCCGGGATGAGCTGCCACGCGGTGGCTGGTAGGGAGCGACCCGGCGTGCGGCCAGGTGAACCAGGACTTGGCGCACATCGACCAGTACCCAGCTACTGCCAGGCGGATCCTCCTGCTCCGCTACTCCCATCCCCGACGTTTGCCCGAAGTCGAGGCTGAAGTCGCGGGTGGCTCCAACCACATCGATGGGCAGCCAGTCTTCCGTCTGGGCCAGGCCGATCAGCGGCGTGCTGACGTCCTCGTCCTGATCCCATACCCCGGGCTCGTCTCGGCGAGACGTGAAGCCGGGCGGCTCGGGCCAGCCGCCGTCGGTGGAGGTCTCGGACATTCCTCCGCTCAGGTCCAGCACCAGGAGTGCATGCGGCGCGGGCCGGTACCGGATCGCGAGCACCGGACGTAGGTCAGCCTCGGCAGCCATCGCGGCGAACGTGAGGACGAGGTCGAGGCAGGTCGCCGGCCCCTGAATTGTTTCCGACGGAGTCCGGATGCGCTGGTAGGCCGGCCTTCCCGCGAGATCATAGGCAGCCGGATTCCATGGTGCGCTGGCGTACGGCACATGCCGGGCCGAGAGGGACTTGTAGAGCTGCTCCGCGCGATCCCGGCGCACTCTTCGGCCCGCCTGCCCGCGCAGCGGGCTGAGCAGGTCGGCCGGCACCCAGTTCGTCGCGTGGGCCGGGTTGACGTAGCGGGCGAGATCGCCAGCCGTCGCGTGGCTGATCCGCCAATCAGGCCATTGACCTTGATCATCCGAAGGCATTTCGCCGTCTGATTTCCGCGCAGGCGGTACGTCGGCGTCGGCCATAGCGATCCCCCCTTGCTGCACTCCGGTCAGCAGTCTGGCCGACTAGGCGAGTCCTCACAAGGGCTATGCAATTAGCGAGCAACTTCGAATGTCACTAGCGAATGGGCCGGGCTGGGGTTCGCCCCAAACGTCCTAGCTTTCCCGGTATGGATAATCGTCAGCCGAGCTGGCCGACGCGGCGGATGGTCTCCTCGACCGGGCGGCCCTCGGCGATCTCGATGTCGTCGATGACCGCACCGTCCCGCAGCCGGATCAGCCGGTCGCAGCGGGCCGCGATCTGCGGGTCGTGGGTGGCGATGATGACCGTCATCGGGTTCTCCCGGCGCAGCTCGGCCAGCAGGTCGAGGATCCCGGTCGCGGTGCGCGAGTCCAGGTTGCCGGTCGGCTCGTCGGCCAGCAGCAGGTGCGGGGTGTTGATCAGCGCCCGGGCGATGGCGACCCGCTGCTGCTCGCCGCCGGACATCCGGGACGGCAGCGACCGCTCCCGGCCGCCGAGGCCGACCGCCTCGAGCAGCCGGCGGCCCCGGTCCAGCTTGTCCCAGCTGGTCCGGTACGGCAGCACCGGGGCGATCACGTTGTCCAGCACGGTCAGCGCCGGCAGCAGGTTGTAGCGCTGGAAGACGAACCCGACGGTGCGCCGGTAGGCGGCCAGCGCGGCGCCGCGCAGCGCGGTGACGTCGGTGCCGTCGCTGGTGATGGAGCCGGAGTCGGGGCGCTCCAGGGCGCCGATCAGGTGCAGCAGGGTGGATTTGCCGGATCCGGACGCGCCGGTCAGCGCGATGTACCCGCCCGGCTCGATCTGCAGTGTCACGTCGTCGGCCGCGGTGACCGGCTTGGTGCCGCCGGTGCCGTAGCGCTTGCTGACAGCGCGTAGCTCGATAGCACCGCGCAGCTCGATGGCGCCGTGCGCGGGGGCTGGCTCGGTCATCCTCACTCCTCGGCGAGTAGCTGGGCGGCGGGCAGCCGGTGCAGCAGCTGGGCGGGTAGCAGCGCGGCCAGGGAAGTGACCAGGACACCGGCCACCACTGCCGCGCCGGCGGCGGCGAACAGCAGCGGCGGCAGCTGCCCGGCGAACACGGCCGCCGCGATCAGGCCGAGCACCGCGCCGGCCAGCGAGCCGGCCAGCCCGGTCAGCGCGCCCTCGGTGATCACCAGGCGGTGCAGGACCGGCTCGGGCCAGCCGAACGCGCGGATTGTCGCTAGTTCCGCGGCCCGCTCGGTGATGCTGATCACTACCGCGTCGGCGACGGCCAGCACGCCCAGCGTGACGGTCGCCGCGACCGCGACGTAGTCCACCCCGCGGACCTGGACCGTGACCACGTTGCCGAGCAGGGTGCCGACCACCGCGCCGCGGAACGCCAGGGTGACCGCGACCAGCAAGGTCAGCGACATGACACCGACGGCCAGGCTGAGCGCGCCGACCAGCGTCCGGCCCGGGGTGCGCAGCACGTTCACCACGGCCAGGCCGGTGATCCGCCGCGGGTGGCGGGCCCGCCGCACGGCCAGCACCGGCGGCCGGACCGAGGCGATGGGGTCGGCGCGGGCGGCCAGCCAGGCCGGTACCGCGCCGGCCACCACCGCCACCCCGCCGGCCACCGGGATGGCCAGCAGCGCACGGGCCGGGGACGCGTGCAGGCCCAGCGCCGCGGCCAGCGGCGGGGACAGCAGCGCGGCCAGCGTGCCCGCGATCAGCCCGATCAGCGCCACCTCGCCGAGCACCGCGGTGAACAATCGCGGCCGGGTCCAGCCCAGCGCGGAAAGGACCCCGAGTTCCTGCCGGCGGGCCCGGACCGCGGCGGTCGCCGAGTTAGCGACGAACAGCGCGCAGACCACGAGGATGAGCACGAACAAGGCCACGCTGCTGCGGTCAACCGCGTTCAGGATGGAGATCGCGACGCCCTTCTTGACCCAGTCCTCGTCGAGCAGCAGCGCCGGGTAGCCGAACCGGCAGGCCGGCAGCGCGACCGTGGCCGGCGCCGGGGAGGATCCGGCCACGATGTCCACGGTGAGATGGGTGCGCAGCTCGATCTGCTCGGCGACCTCCTTGATCCGGTTGAGCGAGGCCGGGTCCGGGCCGGTGACCCCGGCGACGCGGACCCGGATCACGCTGATCGGGGCGCGGCGGAGCTGCGTGTCGCCGGTGTACTTGCGCGACTCCACCGTGGGCAGCGCGGCCAGCGTGGTGATGAGCTGCACCGGCTGGCTGACGTAGCCGCCGAGGTTCATGTTGGGCAGCAGGTCCCGGCCGCCCAGCGCCTTCCGGCTGGCCGCGCTGGCCGGCGCGGCCACGGCCGGCTGGTAGGGCCCGAGCGGCACCTGGGACAGCGGGTCGAAGGCCTGGATCTTGCTCTCGTCGAAGATCCCGGTCAGCTGCGGCACCGGGGAGATGGTGTGCTGGGCGGTGATGGCGTGCTGGCGCAGCGTGCGGTACTGGGTGCCGGCGTTGTCCAGCGGCGCGTAGAACAGGCTGTCCGGCCCGGTCCCCCACACCGAGACCGGGTTGCGCACCGTGTCCGGGACCAGGTCACCGTCGCTGGCCCGCCGGTAGCGCACCGGGCCAGCCGACCAGTACGTCCAGAGCCCATTGCCGACGGCCGCGCGGCCGCCCGCCCGCAGGTTGCCGAGCAGGTAGTCGTAGGCCTGCCGGGCGGTGGTCACGGCGCTGAGCACCGGGCGGCCGGGCAGCGTGGCGTCCCGGCGCATGGCCGCCGTGTTCAGCCGGGGCGGCGCCGCCGGGGTGGCCAGCTCCTGGACCTGGCTCGCCGCGTACTCGCCGATCCCACTGGCCGTCGCGGCCAGCACGGGATAGGAGTCTCCCTGCAGGTAGGAACGGTCGGCGACCGCGTTGCCGTAGCTCTCCGGCAGATATTTTCCGAACGCCAGCGCCTGGTTGAGGCCGTCCAGTTTGGCCTCGGCCACCGGGTCGACCGCGGCCAGCAGCATCGGGAACTGCCAGTCCACGGCGAAGCCCGGGCGGCCGTGGAAATTCGGGAAGAAGAACGTGCCCGCCGGGGCGCCCTGGCCGTTGACCTTGGAGAAGCACGACGCGCCTGCCAGCGCGCTGTAGCTGAACGGGCTGGTCACCTGGCCCTGTGCCGGGCAGGTGACGGTTTGCGAGCCGCCCGGCAACTGCTCGCTGGTCGCCGACGTCCGGTTCCGGTACTGGACCCGGTCCGGCGTGACGTAGATGTACGACGGCGGCTGCCGGACCCGGCTGGCGCCGCCCGCGCTGACCCAGGTCGTGCTCACCCGGTAGAGCTGGCGGCCGGGGCGGGACACGTCGGCCCTGGGCAGCCAGACCGGGAAGATCGCGTTCATGAAGCCGTAGCCGACCATGGCGATCGGGGCCGCCACCGAGACGCCGGAGATCTTCTGGATCTGGTGGTACTGGGCCATCGTGATGCCGCCGTAAATGCCGGACAGGAAGTCCGGCTGGACGGTGCCGGTGGCCGACTCCAGCCTGCTCCGCGCCCCCGCCGGGCGGACCAGGATGTCGTAGGCCGGCCGGAAATGCGCGGACACGGTGCCGATGGTGCGGATCTGCGCGGTCCGGGCAGCGGCGGTCAGCACGGTGAACGCGGTCGCCGCGACCAGCATCCCGGCCAGCAGGGCCAGCGCGCGGCCGGACCGGAACCGCAGCTGCGACCAGGCGAGTCTGCGCACCGCGGGCACCTGCTCCCCTTGTTTAGCTGGCCGAGTTGAGCTGGCCGGTAGCCGTTTCCCCGGGCGCGTGACGCGGGCCGGGCCCGTCACTACTGTGATCCCTTACATAGCGGCAATGCAAGAGCCCTACATAGTGACAATGTAGGGTGAGATCACATCGTTACGCCACCGTGCGGGAAGGGAACGGTGTCATGCCCCTGCACCACGCCGTGCTGGCGCTCCTCGAAGCCAAGCCCGCGCACGGCTATGAACTGAAGGGCAGCTTCGAGCAGGCGGTCGGCGACCAGTGGGGCGGGCTGAACATCGGGCACCTCTACCAGATCCTGGACCGGCTGGCCCGGGACGGCCTGGTCGAGTCCGAGCGGCACCCGCAGCCGGTCAAGCCGGACCGGCTGGTCTACGAGATCACCCCGGCCGGCCGGGAGGAACTCAGCCGCTGGCTGGCCGAGCCGAGCCAGCGCAGCCGCGGCTACCGGGACGACTTCTTCCTCAAGGTGATGGCGGCCGCCCAGGCCGGCGACCCGGACATGCTGGCCGCCGTGCTCCGGCGGCAGCGGGCCTACCTGCTGGCCGAACTGCGCAGCCTGGCCGAGGCCAGGGCGGCCGCGCCGTCACCCGTGGTCGGGCTGCTGGTCACCGCGGCGGAACTGCACGCCCGCGCCGACCTGGAGGTGGTCAACGCGGCCGAGCGCGACCTCACCGAGGACGCGCTCGCCGCGCTGGCCGCCGCTCAGCCGCCCAGCGGCACCGGGCTGTCCGGCACCGGGACCAGCGGTGCGCCGGTCACCGGCCAGCCGGACGAGGTCCAGACCAGCGGGCGCACCTGAACCCACGGGTCGCCGCTGTCGAACGCGTCGTAGTAGTGGTAGACGAGGTAGGACTGGCCACCGTCGGTGAAGATGGACGACGAGCCGGGGCCGATCATCCCCTCGTCACTGCCCTGCACCTCCATGCCGCCGCTGTTCATCATCGACGTGCCGCTGGGATCCACGTAGGGCCCGGTGACCGACTGGGACCGGCCGTCCATGATCCGGTAGGTGCTGCTGATCCCGGCGCAGCAGGTGTCGAACGACACGAACAGGTAGTAGTAGCCGTCGTGGTAAGTGATCCCGGCGCCTTCCTCCGCGTCCGGCGCGGGCCGCTCGGCCAGCGAGTAGATGGTCGGCGACGCGCTGGACGGCTTGCCGGTGGCCGGGTCGATCTGGAAAAGCTTGATCCCGCTCCAGTACGACCCGAAGACCAGGTACTTCGCCCCGGACGGGGTGCTGACCAGGGACGGGTCGATCGCGTTGTAGTCATCCGTGGTGCTGGACGCCAGCACCTGGCCGTCGTCGGTCCAGTGGTAACGCGGGCTGTGCGGATCGAGAGTGGGCGTGGTGGCCAGGCCGATCACCGAATTGTTCGAGCCGAAGCTGGAGCCCGCGTAGTACAGATGCCACAGGCCATCGAAGTAGGAGATGTCCGGGGCCCACAGGTTCGGGATGTTCCCCAGCGCCGCGGTGATCCAGGCCGGCTTGTCCGCGAACACCGTGCCGGTGTACGTCCAGTGCCGCAGGTCGGTCGAGGTGCGGATCTGGATGTTGCCGTTGCCGATCGTCCCGGCCGGGTCGCCGGTGGAGAACAGGTAGTAGGTGCCCCCCTCCTTGGCCATGCTCGGGTCGTGCACGAACACGTAGTTGGCCGGCGCGCCGGTGCCGGCCACGGGCTGGCTGCCGCCAGCCGCCCGGGTTAACGACGCGGCCGCGGCCCCGCTGACGAAGACGGCGGCGGCCACGGCCGAGACGGCGGCCAGCAGGACCCGGTGGGCGGGGACTCGCATCAGACCTCCAGGCAGGACATCGTGGGGCATCGCCCCAGGTCAGGACATGAGCGAACGTTCGCTCACCCTTCTTATTTTATGGGGTTTTTACCGAAAGGTCGAGAAGGCCGGGCATCATCGAGCCGATTGGATAGTGCGGACCGGCCGCCCGGATCCTACGATCAGGGCATCGACCGGACGGAGCGGCCCAAAATGGAGCGGCACAGATGAGCGAGACGTACGCCTACCCCGGGGCCGGTGCGGCCAGCCCGGACCAGACCCGCACCCTGTTCGGCCAGACCATGGGGTACGTCGCGGTCACCACGGGCCTGTTCGCGCTCGGCGCTTACCTCGGGCGCAACCTGTCCGGCGGCGTGGCCATCATCAGCTACATCGTCGCCTTCGTGTGCCTGATCGCGATGAACTTCACCGTGCGCCGCTCCCCCGGGCTGACCGTGGGGCTGCTGTTCGCGGTGGGCGTCCTGCTCGGGCTGGGCCTGGCCCCGACGCTCAGCTACTACGCCGCCATGGACCCGCAGGCGCTGTGGCAGGCCGGCGGGGCCACCGCGCTGTTCATCGCGGGGTTCGGCGCGGCCGGCTACGCCACCCGGCGTGACCTCGCGGTGGTCGGCCGGATCAGCTTCTTCGCGCTGATCGCGCTCATCGTGTTCGGCATCGTGCTGATCTTCGTGCACATCCCGCACGGCGACCTGATCTACTCGATCCTCGGCCTGGACCGTGCCCGCTTCGGTGGACATCCGGCTTAGCTGCCCGATTCGTCGGGAGCGTAAGAAATGGGTTCGACACGCCGCTCATATACGCCGGAGTACAAGGCGCAATCGGTAGCTTTCGTCCTTGACGGTGGCCGCCCGGTTGCCGAGGTCGCCCGCAATATCGGCGTCCACGAGATGACTCTTGGCAAGTGGGTGAAGGTGGCACGAGATGCCGCGGAGTCCGGGAAGTCCCCGGATGTGCCGCTGGGTGAGTCCGAGCGGGCCGAGCTGGTGCGGCTGCGCGCTGAGTCCCGGGATGACAAGTCCACAATCGCTGAGCTTCGGATGCAGGTGGAGTTCGCAAAAAAAGTTGCGACCTGGTTCGCGAAAGGCAGTCAGTAAGATTCGCTGCCATCGCGGACTGGGCTGATTCTGGCGATTACCCGGTGTCATTCATGTGCGCCTGGCTCGGGGTCTCCCGTTCCGGCTATTATGCGTGGCGGGGCGCGGAGCCGTCCCAGCGGTCCAAAGACGACTCGGCGCTGGTCGCGGTTATGAGGAAAATCTATGAGGACGCGCGGGGCAATCCCGGGGTGCGCCGGATGCGCGCGGGCCTGGCGGCGCTGGGGCACCTGGTGTCGCACAAGCGCGTGCACCGGCTGATGCAGGCCGCTGGCCTGCGCGGGCGCCACCCGAGAGCCTGGAAGCGGACTACCATCGGCGGGGACAAGCCGGTGCCCGCCCCCGACCTGATCGGCCGGGACTTCACCGCCGGCCGCCCCGATGAGAAATGGTGCGGCGACATCACGTACGTGAAAACGTGGGATGGGTGGGCTTACCTCGCGACCGTCATCGACCTGCACTCACGCAAACTCATCGGCTGGGCCATCGCCGATCATATGCGGACCAGCCTGGTCACGGCGGCCCTCGATATGGCCATCTCTGCCCGGAAACCGCCCCCGGGAGTCGTCTTTCATTCCGACCGCGGCTGCCAATATACATCTTCGGTGTTCGACGATTACTGCACCAGGAATAACATCAGGAGGTCCCTGGGAAGGACGGGAATCTGTTACGACAATGCCGTATCGGAATCGTTCTTCGCGACATACAAGAAAGAGCTGATCCATACCCGCCCGTGGCCCTCGCTGGCGAGCTTGAAGAAGGAGACGTCTGACTGGATCAGCAACTACTACAATCCGCTGCGGAGGCATTCGACGCTCGGGTACTTGACACCTGAGGAATACGAACTAGGATATAGGCAACTCAGTCAATTGGCAGCCTAATTCGGTGTCCAAAAAAGTGGGAACGCTCCAGCCTGGTCATCTTCGCCGGCCTGACCATGTTCGACTTCCAGCGGCTGCGCCGGTCCAAGGGGCTGGACTCGGCCCCGCTCATCGCGGCGTCGATCTTCCTCGACGCGCTCAACGTGTTCCTGTTCTTCCTGCGTATCTTCTCCAACTCGGAGCGGTGACCCCGCTTAGCTTCCGCCGTACGGGTACTGCTGTGCTGTGTTTCGCCGCCTAGCCCTCATCGCCGCCACCGCCCTAGCCCTGGCCGGCTGTAAGACATTAACGCTGAACGCGCCCGGGCCCGCGGCCGGCGGCACGATCACGGCCGCGGCCCAGTCCGGGCCGCTGTTCACCGAGCCAGGCGCCGGGTTCTCGCCGGTCTACCGGCTGCTCGGCCACGCCCGGCACTACATCGACATCACCATGTACGAGTTCAGCGACACGACCGCCGAGCACGACCTGGCCGCGGCGGTCAAGCGCGGGGTGAAGGTCAAGGTCATCCTCGACCGGCAGGAGCGCAGCACCAACGACGCGGCCTACCACTACCTGGCCGGGCACGGGGTGAGGGTCACCTGGTCCTCGCCGGCCTTCGAGTACACCCACCAGAAGACCATCGTGGTGGACGGCGCCGTCGCGCTGATCATGACGGCCAACCTGACCAGCCAGTACTACGCGACCAGCCGGGATTTCCTGATCGAGGACACCAAGCACGCCGACCTCGCGGCGATCACCGCGGTGTTCAACGCCGACTTCGCGCACCGGTCCATCCAGCCCAGCGACGGCCGCGACCTGGTCTGGTCGCCGACCAACAGCCAGGCCACCCTGCTCGCGCTGATCAACGGTGCCCGGCACAGCCTGCGCATCTACAGCGAGGAGATGGGCGACGCCACCATCGAGGACGCGCTGATCAAGGCGGCGCACCGCGGGGTCAGCGTCAAGCTCTGCGCGGAAAACGAGGACGGCGAGTACAACAGCGCGTTCACCCGGCTGGCCAAGGCCGGAGTGAAGATCAGCTACTACAGCTCGCCCAGCGGGTTCTACATCCACGGCAAGGTCATCGAGGCCGACTATGGCACGAACCGGGCACGGGCGTTCATCGGATCAGAGAATTTTTCCAGTACATCGCTGCACCGCAACCGCGAGCTGGGGCTGGTCACCGCGGATACCAAAGTGCTGGCGTCGATCGCCAAGACGTTCCGCGGCGACTTCAGCCGGGGCACCCGCTGGCGCTGACCTGGGCTGGCCCGGTTACGTTACCGGTCATGGCCGCTTACCAGCCGTCCGGCCCGGTGTACCGGCAGGCCGGCACCATCGTCACCGAGCACACGTTCACCGTGCCGCTGGATCACCGCCAGCCGGGCGGCGAGCAGATCGAGGTGTTCGCCCGGGAGGTGACCGCGGCCGGCGCCGCGCCCGGGGCGGCACCGGAGCCGAAGCCGTGGCTGCTGTTCCTGCAGGGCGGCCCGGGGTTCGGCGCGCTGCGCCCGTCCGGGCGGGAGTCCTGGCTGGACCGGGCGCTGGATGACTTCCGGGTGCTGCTGCTGGACCAGCGCGGCACCGGCCGGTCCACCCCGGCCAGCCGGCACACGCTGGCCCGGCTGGCCACGCCGCGGGCCCAGGCCGACTACCTGGCGCACTTCCGCGCCGACTCGATCGTGGCGGACGCGGAGCTGATCCGCGGCCAGCTCACCGGGGGCGAGCCGTGGAGCGTGCTGGGGCAGAGCTTCGGCGGGTTCTGCACGGTCAGCTACCTGTCGCTGGCCCCGGACGGTATCCGCGAGGCGTTCATCACCGGCGGGCTGCCCGGCCTGGCCACCACTGCCGACGACGTGTACCGGCTCACCTATCCGATCGTGGCCGAGCGGAATCGCCGGCACTACGAGCGCTACCCGCAGGACGCGGACCGGGCCCGGGACATCGCCCGCTACCTGGCCAGCCACCAGGTGACGATGCCGGACGGCGGGCAGCTGACCGTGCCCGCGTTCCAGTGCCTGGGCCGCATGCTCGGCATGAGCCCGGGCAGCGATCAGCTGCACTACCTGCTGGAGGACGCGTTCGCCGGCGGCGTGCTGACGGACAGTTTCCTGGCCCATGCCGCGGCCGAGCTGTCCTTCGCCGCCGGGCCGCTGTACGCCCTGCTGCAGGAGGCGTGCTACGCGCAGGGCTCTGCGACGCAGTGGGCCGCGGACCGGGTCCAGGCCGAGTTCCCCGAGTTCGACCCGGCCGCGGCGGTGGACGGGGACATCCCGCTGCTGTTCACCGGCGAGATGATGTACCCGTGGATGTTCGGCACCGACCCGGTGCTCCGCCCGCTGCGGGACGCCGCTGCGGAACTCGCCGCCCGCGCGGACTGGCCGCCGTTGTACCACCCGGCCCGGCTCGCGGCCAGCGACGTGCCCGCCGCGGCCGCGGTCTACTTCGAGGACATGTACGTGCCCACCGAGCTGTCGCTGCCCACCGCCCAGGCCATCCGCGGGCTGCGGCCCTGGGTGACCAACGAGTACCAGCACGACGGGCTGCGGGTGAGCGGCGGCGCGGTGCTGGGCCGGCTGATCGCGCTGGCCCGCGGAGCCGCCTAGCCGGGCTAATTAGTTAGCGCGGCTAATTTCTTCCGGTAAGTAGTTGCGATCAAGCAACTGGTTCGCGCTAACATCGATTAACGTGTCGAGACTCGCTGATCGCAGTGGCGCCGGAGGCGCCGAGCCAAGGGTGAACGGGCATGGCCGGCTGGCCGCGGATGGCGCGGACGGCGGCCGGTACAAGTGGATCGCGCTGTCCAACACCACGCTCAGCATGACGATGGCCACCATCGACGCGTCCATCGTGATCATCGCGATGCCGGCCATCTTCCGCGGCATCCACCTGGACCCGCTCGCCCCCGGCAACGTCAGCTACCTGCTGTGGATGATCATCGGTTACCTGCTGGTCACCGCGGTGGCCGTGGTCACCCTGGGCCGGCTGGGCGACATGTACGGCCGGGTGCGCATCTACAACCTGGGCTTCGTGGTGTTCACGCTGGCCTCGATCGCGCTGTCGCTGGACCCGTTCTACGGCAGCAGCGGCGCGATGTGGCTGATCGGCTGGCGGCTGATCCAGGCGCTCGGCGGGTCGATGCTGATGTCCAACTCGGCGGCCATCCTGACCGACGCGTTCCCGGCCGGCAAGCGCGGCATGGCGCTCGGCGTGAACCAGATCGCCGGCATCTCCGGGCAGTTCGTCGGGCTGCTGCTGGGCGGGCTGCTGGCCGCGGTGAACTGGCGGCTGGTGTTCTGGATCAACGTGCCGATCGGCATCGTCGGCACGATCTGGTCCTACAAGAGCCTGCGCGAGATCGCCACCACCAAGCGGGCCCGGATCGACTGGCTGGGCAACGTCACGTTCGGCGTGGGCGCCACCGCGCTGCTGGTCGCGATCACCTACGGCATCCAGCCCTACGGGGGGCACCCGACCGGCTGGACCAACCCGTGGGTGCTCACCGGCCTGTTCGGCGGGGCGGCCATGCTGGTGGTGTTCTGCCTGATCGAGCTGCACATCGACGAGCCCATGTTCCAGCTCCGGCTGTTCAAGATCCGGGCGTTCGCGGCGGGCAACACGGCCAGCCTGCTCGGCTCGATCGCCCGCGGCGGCCTGCAGTTCATGCTGGTGCTCTGGCTGGCCGGAATCTGGCTGCCGTTGCACGGCTACAACTTCGTGGACACACCGCTGTGGGCGGGCATCTACATGCTGCCGCTGACGGCTGGATTCCTCATCGCGGGGCCGATCTCCGGGACCCTGTCGGACAAGTACGGCCCGCGCCCGTTCGCCACGGCGGGCCTGCTGGTGGCCACCTGCGCGTTCATCGGCCTGATCGTGCTGCCGCTGGACTTCCCGTACCCGCTGTTCGCGACGATTATCTTTTTCAACGGGGTGGGCTCGGGCCTGTTCGCCTCGCCGAACACGTCCGCCATCATGAGCAGCGTGCCGGCCCGGCACCGGGGCAGCGCGTCCGGCATGCGGTCCACATTCCAGAACGCCGGCATGTCGCTGTCCATCGGCATCTTCTTCTCCCTCTTGATCGCCGGGCTGGCCAGCCGGCTGCCGCCCGCGCTGATCCACGGGCTGACCGCCCAGGGCGTGCCGCGGTCGGTGGCCACCCAGGTCGGCCACCTGCCCCCGGTGAGCACCGTGTTCGCCGCGCTGCTCGGCTACAACCCGGTGCAGCACCTGCTCAAGTCGTCGGGGGTGCTCAGCAGGCTGCCGGCCCACAACGTGGCCGCGCTGACCGGGCGGCACTTCTTCCCCACCCTGATCGCCGGCGCGTTCCACCACGGCCTGGTCATCGTGTTCACCGCGGCGGCCTGCATGTCGCTGGCGGGCGCCCTCGTCTCGCTGCTGCGCGGCAAGCAGTTCTACTACGACGACCAGCCCGGCCCGACCGCGGTCCCGGCGCAAGTGCCGCGCACCGCCCCGGCCGGGTCCGGCCCACCGCAATTGAACGCCACTACTCCTTCTCCCCCAGGTAGCCCTGGGCCTGGAGGCTGAAGAGCTCGGCGTACAGCCCACCCTGGGCCAGCAGCGCGGCGTGGTCGCCGGACTCGGCCACCCGGCCGCCGTCCATGACGATGATCTCATCGGCCATGTGCACGCTGGAAAACCGGTGCGAGACCAGCACGGTGATGGTGCCGTGCGCGGCGCCGAGCCGCT
Source organism: uncultured Actinomycetes bacterium (assembly GCA_963814645.1). Classification (GTDB taxonomy): domain Bacteria; phylum Actinomycetota; class Actinomycetes; order Streptosporangiales; family Streptosporangiaceae; genus RYN-230. Next base: position 1,992,975 of record CAWFDX010000004.1, read on the forward strand.
GAGCGGCCGCGGCGTACCGGGCGAACAGCGCCGCCTCGCTGGGCGCGTCCAGGCTGGCGGTCGGCTCGTCCAGCACTACCAGCAGCGGGGCCTGCCGCATCAGGCCGCGGGCCACGGCCAGCCGCTGCCACTGCCCGGACGACAGTGACCGGCCGCCGATCCACGGGCCGAGCAGCGTGTCCAGGCCGTCCGGGAGGTCCTCGACCAGGGCGGCGGCGCCGGCCTGCTGGACCGCGCCGTGCACCGCCTGCCGGTCCCCGATCCGCAGCAGGTCGCCGACCCCGACCCCGTCGCCCAGCGTCATCTGGAACTGGACGAAGTCCTGGAACGCGCCGGTGGTCGCGGCGCGCCAGCCGACCGGACCGAACTCGGCCAGGTCGGTGCCGTCCACCGTGATCTGGCCGTGGTCCGGCCGGTACATCCCGGTGAGCAGCTTGACCAGGGTGGTCTTGCCCGCGCCGTTTTCGCCGACCAGCGCCACGGTGTGGCCGGCCGGCAGCGCCAGGTCGAAGGCCGGCCACCGCGTCGGCGGCCTGGCCCGGGTAGCGGAACCTGACCCCGTGCAGCCGGATGCCGCCGGCCAGCCGGCCTGGGACCGGCCGTGACCCGGTGGCCTGCGCGGCCGCGACGTAGTCCTCCAGCCAGAGCAGCCGGTCCGCGGTGGTGTTGGCGGTGGCGAACGAGCCCGCGGTGGTGGTCGCCCCGGACACCTGGCGCTGCGCCCGGCGGAGCAGGCTGACCGCCTCGACCACCTCGCCGGGTGAGGTACTGCCGTGCGCGGCCCGCAGCACCAGCACCACGACCGCCCCGGCGAAGCCGGCCGCGTACAGCAGCCAGCCGGCCGCCTGCCAGATCGCGGCGCGGCGGGCGGCGCGCAGCGCCTGCCGGTTGATCTCGTCGCCGAGCCGGGTGTGCTCGGCCAGCAGCGCGCCAGTCACGCCGAACGTGCGCAGCTCGCGGGCGGGCCCGGCCGTGGCGGCCAGCGAGAACAGCTCGCCGAGCAGCCGCCGGGAGTCGGTCAGGTCGTCGTCGTTGCGCTTCTCGATCTGCCCGGCCCGCCGGTCGGCCAGCCCGGGCGCGGCCGCGAGCAGCGGCACTACTAGCAGCGGCGGCCAGATCAGCGCGAGCAGCACGGCTGCACCGGCGAACAGCAGCCCGGACCGGGCCAGCCCGAGGGTCTGTGCGGGCGCGGCGGCCAGCGTGCGGCGCCGCTCGCGCAGCGTGTCGATCTCGGCCAGATGCTCGGCCCGCTCGAAGTGCTCCAGGAACGGCGCGGCATTGACCAGGCTGCCAATCCGCAGGCTGAGCCGCAGGTTGGCCTTATCGGTGAGCTTGCTGCCCAGGTTGGCACCGGCCAGCCGGAGCACCCAGGAGCCGGGCAGGGACAGCGCGGTGAGCAGCACGCCGAACCCGATCACCCCGGCCCGGTGCATGGTCGCCCCGTTCACGATGGCCCGGAACCCGATCGGGTAGGCCAGGCTGAGCAGCACGTAGCCCAGCGTGGCCAGGATGCAGACGGTGAACAGCCCCGGGTCGGCCCGCCACGCGGTGCCGAACAGCACGCCCACCCGGCGGACCAGACGCGGCGTGCGCCACCGACCAGCCTGGGCGAGCTCAGTCTGGGAGAGCTCAGCCATGGCGGCCCGCTTCCGGGCTGGCCGCGGCGAACCGGGCTGCCTGCAGCGTGAACATCTCGGCGTAGCTGCCGCCCGCGGCGACCAGCTCGGCGTGGCTGCCCAGCTCGGTGATCCGGCCGCCGTCCAGTACCGCGATCCGGTCAGCCCGGCGGACGGTGGCGAACCGGTGCGAGATGACCAGGGTGGTGACGCCCGCGGTGAGCTCCAGGAAGCGGTCGTAAAACGCGGCCTCGGCGCGGATGTCCAGCTGCGCGGTCGGCTCGTCGAGCACCAGCACCCGGGCTCCGCGGGCCACCGCATACAGCGCCCGGGCCAGCGCGATGCGCTGCCACTGCCCACCGGACAGGTCCACGCTGTCGCGGTAGCCGCTGCCCAGCCGGGTCTGCCAGCCGCTGGGCAGCCCGGCCACCACCGCGTCCGCGCCGGACTGCTGGGCGGCCGCGGCCAGCGCGGCCTGGTCGATCTCGCCGCCCAGGCCGGGCAGGGCCACGTTCTGCGCGGCGGACAGCGGGTAGCGGGTGAAGTCCTGGTAGATCACCGCGACCCGGCGCTGCCAGCCGGCGATGTCCAGGTCGCGCACGTCGGTGCCGTCCACCAGCAGCCGCCCGGCGGTCGGCTCGCGGAGCCGGGCCAGCAGGGTGACCAGCGTGGTCTTGCCCGCCCCGTTCAGCCCGACCAGGGCCAGTGACTGGCCCGCGACCAGGTCCAGATCCAGCCGGTCCAGCACGTCGTGGTCGCCGTGCGGGTAGCGGTAACTGACGGACTCCAGCCGGATCCGGTCGGCGGGCCTGCCCGCCGCGGGCAGGCCGCCACCGGCCGCTGGGGCGGTCAGCGAACTGACCAGGCCGTCCAGGTCAGGCACCGCGGCGAGCATCTGCTCTAGCCCCACGTCGCCTGCGCTCACCCCGCCGACCTGCATGGTCATCGCCATCATGGGCAGCATCACGGCCAGCGTGCCGAGGCCGATCTCGTGCCGGTACGCAGCCAGGCCGAGCACGGCCGCGCCCGCCGCGTACAGCAGCCCGATCAGCCCGCCGAACGCCAGCACCCGGCGGTTGAGCCGGCTGACCGACGACCAGGACGGGGCCATCCCGGCCAGCCACCGCTCGCGGTGCCGACCGAGGATCCAGTCGCCCAGGCCGAACACCCGCATCTCCTTGGCGAACTGCGGCCGCCATGCGCAGCCCAGGTAGTACCAGCTGTGCCGGAGCGCCGGGGTGGCCCGGCGGATGAGCGTGGCCCGCTCGGCCAGCAGGCGGCGCAGCGGCGGCCGGACGGCCAGCCAGGCGGCCAGGAACAGCAGGCCCAGCCACCAGCGGAAGGTGGCCAGCACCACGCAGGCGCCCAGCCCGCCCAGCCGGTCGCCGAGCACCCCGGCCAGGGCGACCGGGGCGTCCGCGGGCCGGGTGGTGGTCAGCTCGCCGGTGGCCGCGGACAGCTGGTCCAGCACGGCCGGGTCCTCCAGGTGCTCGATGCCGGCCGGCCCGCACACCGCCAGGGCCAGGCGGCGCTGCATGCCCGCGGACATGACCGCCGAGCAGTGCGCCTCCAGCAGGTCCTGAACGGGGGTGCGCATCAGCGACACCCCGTACGCGGCGGCGCCGACGGCCAGCGACAGCAGCAGCGCCCGGCCCGCGGCGGAACCGAGCCCGTCGGTCACCGCGGCCGGGATGCGCCCGGTGGAGGTGCCCAACGCAATCCAGGCCAGGTTGGGCAGGATGCCGTCGGCCAGCACGAACAGGCCGAGAGCGACGGCCAGCCCGGGGCTGACCTCCCAGAGCAGGTGGACGACGCGCAGCCGGACCGAGCCGGACACCCGGGCCCCGCGCACCACCCCAGTCAGCCGGTCCCGCCACCCGCCCGGGTCAGTCACCCAACCTCCAAAAGTTGATGTGAATCGGTATTGCATCTAACATCGTCAGATGGACTGTACCGAAGCACCGGCCACGGGAGGAACCGGTTAAATGACCGAGCCCGCCTGGCAGCCGCCGCGCGCGCCGCGGCAGCGCCGGGCCGCGGAGACCCGGCAGCGGCTGTACCACGCGGCGATGGCCGAGTTCGAGAAGGCCGGGCTGGACGCGGCCCGGGTCGAGGACATCGTGGCCGCGGCCGGGGTGAGCTGGGGCACGTTCTTCCACTACTTCCCGGCCAAGGAGGACGTGCTGCTGGACGCGGCGGCCACCGTGTGCCGGGCCTACGCGGCGGCCGCCGCGGACGGCCTGGACGCCGGCGGTAGCACCGAGGAGGTGTTGTGGGACGCGTTCCTGGCCATGGGCCGGGCAGCCGGGCGGGTGACCTCGTCCCGCGCGTTGCGCGGAGCCATGATCCGCCACGTGCTCAGCCACCCGGGCCTGCTCACCGCCTACCTCGGGGATGAGGTGCTGCCGCCGGTGCCCGCCACCGCGGAGGTGATCACCGAAGGGCAGCGGCACGGTGAGATCCGGACCGACGAGCCGGCCGAGGCGCTCGCCGTGATCGTGCTGTACGCGGTGCTGTTCGCCGCGCAGCGCGGCACCACGATCGGCCGGCCGCGGGGCTCCTCCCCACTCGGCCGCCTCGCCCTGCAGGTCGTGCTGCACGGCATGCGCCCCGGCCCCGAACTGGCCGAGCACCCGTGATCTTTGGCACCCGCCCAGGCGGCCACGCGTTATCCGGCTTGCGGGGCGAACCGGAGGCGGGTTCCCGCCGTGTCAGTGAGTAACCAGCACGCGGCCGCTGCGAACGGGGAAATCCGACATTCCGGAGGACAGTTCCATGCGGTTGACGCTTGCCCACGGGGCGGCTGGGCTCGCTCTGCTCACGATGCTGGCGGCCGGGTGCGCGGCCAGCACCAGTGCCGCGCATCCCGCGGCCAGCCCACGGCCACGCCACGTTCCGCCGTGGCCCACCAGGCCGCGACGCGGCAGGCCAGCCCGGCCGCGACCGAGCCGACCGGGGATGCGCACCGGCGGCACCACCATCATCACCGGCACCACCACGCGGTGCCGACCGCCGCGCCACCGATGAGCGCGGCACCGTCCACGCCGCCGATGATGGGCGCAAACCCGATCCCGCAGGGCGACGGCGGCGACCACGACGGAGACAACAACGGCGCCCCGACCGACGGCGACGGCGACATGTAGCAATGCCGCCGCCCAAACCACCCAGAGCTTTCATTCAGGGCCACCGGCGGGGACCAGGCACCGCGTGAATGATTCAGTCACGCGCACCCGACCGCCTGAATGAATCATGGGTGTGGCTCTTTTGGAGTGACGGGAGTCATGCGGCGAGTTGGTAGCTGGTGCGGGGCTGGGGGTGGTTTCGCTGGTGTTCGCGGATGAGGTGGTAGGTCCAGTAGGTGTCGAAGTCGCCGTTGCTGATGACGGTGCGGAGTTTGAGGATGGCTTCGGCGCCGGGCAGGCTCCAGCGGGCTCCGGTGATGTCCATGCGGTCTTTGACCAGGTGGCGGCAGGCGCCTTCGATGACGCCGGTGGTGATGGGCCAGCCGGCGGTCAGCGCGGCCTCGTAGTTGAGGTAGGGCTGCTTGGTGTCGAGGTAGCGGGCGCATTTTCCGGCGGTGGTGGCCCGCTTGCCGGTGAGCTGAGCTGCCTGGGCGGCGCGGCGGATGGTGGCGGCTACGTGGCTGGCCTGCCCGGCGAGGATGGCGCGGGCGTGGGTGGCGACCCAGATCTCGGCGGCCGGATCGGCTTCGGGGTGGAAGCACCAGGCTGTGTCCCAGAGGTACTCCAGTACGTGGATGAAGTCGATCACGATGGTGACCGGGGTGGCGCGGTGGCGGGCTTCGGTGCTGATGCGGCGGATCTGGTGTGGGTTGCCGTCCACTAGGGCGACCCAGGGCCGGGCGTGGCCGGGGTCGCGGCGGGCGGCTTCGGTGAACATCGCGGCGATGACCTGGCGGATTTCCGCGGTGACGCTGGCGGTGAGCCATTTGCCGCGAGCGGCCGGGCCTGGTGCCGCGGGCCGCGGCGGGTCTTCGCCCGGCATGGTGATGATGGCCGCTGGGGTGCGGGGGGCGGGGGTGATGTCATAGACGGTGGCCACCTCGGCCATCCGCTTGCGGTGGCGGACCTCGCCGCGGGTCAGCCGGGTGGCCAGCTTGGCGTGGCTTTTCGCGGCGGCGGCGCGGGCGCGGGGGCGCAGCGCGTCCGGGCGCATGATGATGCCTTTGCCGTCGGCCGACAGCACCAGCACGCCGGAGGCCGGGGCCCGCTCCGGCGCTGGCCGCCCGCGGGCATAGAAGCAGTCCACGTCAGCCGCGGCTGCCCGGGCGAGCTCTTCGACCTGGCGCTTCCCGGCCGGGACCCCAGCGGCCCGGCCGATCGCCGCCGCGGCGGCCGCGAACGAGCCCCGCGTGGCCTCGATGGCCGCCAGCCGCTGCAGCCCGTGTGAATGCCTGCCCGCAGGCAGGCTCAGCGCCGCGTCGGCCAGGTGCACGTTCGGCGCGCCCGGCGCACGGTAGGCGATCCGGGTCACCCTCACCTGGCCGGCCAGGGTAGCCAGGCACCGCTGATGCCCAGACTCGGCCCGGATCCGGGTGATTCCGTCAGGGCCGGTCACCGCGGCGCGGCGTTCCTCACGGGCGGCCCGCAGGTCCAGATGGGCCTGCAGCAGCAGCCGGCCAAGCTCACGGGCATCAGCCACCAGCCGCTCCTCCAGCCCAGCATGATCAAGCGCCCCGGCCACCGGGCCGCCCAGCCAGGCCACCACCGACCCGAACAGCTCACCCGCCGGGGCGAATAACCCCGGCACAGCGGCAGCCGAACCCGCCGGGGCGGCAGGCACACCGCGATGAGCAGGACATGACACACACGTACAGGCAGGCGACAATGCCATCGAGGGCTCCCGGTGATCGATCTGGCCGACAACCACCGATCTACCGGAGCCCTCCCTGATTCACCACCCAGACAACTCCCTCCAAAAGAGCCACACCCATGAATCATTCACGCGGGGCGGTTTCAGTCGGTCGGAAATGCGGCACCTCGGGGCTAGCGCGCGTCGGCGGGGGTGAAGATCATTCTGCGGACCGGGGCGAGTTCCTGGAGGCGGGCCGCGTCGGCCGCGGTGGCCTGGCCCTCGGCCGAGGCGAACGCGGCGCGCAGGCCGTCCATGGTGTCCCAGTCCAGCTCGGCGATCAGGTAGTACGGCTCGCCGTGCAGGGCGGTGACATCCCGGCTGATCGTGTACCGGCGCAGTCCGGGCAGCCGGCGCAGCAGCGGGATGTGCACCTCGCGGTAATGCCGGTCGAATGCCGCCGGGTCGGCCGGCGTCTCGTACACGGCGAGGAACCGGGCCGTCATCGTGCCGCCCGCACGTACCGGGCCAGGACGGCCGGGCCGGCCTGCTCGGCCGACAGGCACTCCAGGTAGACCGGCGGGCGGCCGGCCGGGAACAGCCGCTCGCCGGCGCCCAGGACGGTGGGGAAGGTGAGCAGCCGGTACTCGTCGACCAGGTCCTGGGCCATCAGCGCGTGCACCACGCTCAGGCTGCCGGCGATGATTACGTCGCGGTGTTCGCGGCGGACGGCGGCGCTGGGGTCGCCGTGGATGACCTCGGAGGGCGGCCACGCGGAGGTGTCGCTGAGGGTACGGCTGGCCACCAGCTTCGGCACCGCGTTCATCCGCTTGGCGAACGGGGTGTCCCGGCCCGGCCAGAGCCGGCTGAACAGCTGCCAGGTGTTCCGCCCGAACAGCATGACGCCGTTATCCAGCACGCTGCCGAGCTGGAACTTGTCCCCGGCCACGGCCTCCGGGCCATGCCGGAACGCCCAGCCGCCGCCCGGCGTGCCGTCCGACCCGTCCGGGTCGGTCACGATCCCGTCCAGGGTGATGAACTGAATAACGATCACGCTCATGGTGAGCCTCCTTGATGTCGGTGCACACCGGTACATACCGGCGGCACCGGCCCGGCTCATCGCGCCGGGCGGAAATCGTCCGCTGGAAGCCGGTCCGGCAGGCCGAAGACCTGGAAAACGGCCGGGTCGGCGAACACGACGTTGACCGCGACCTGGCCGCCGGTGACGGTGAAGACCTGCAGCGTGTGCAGCCGGGGCCGGCCGTCGGGGGCCGGCGCGTACGCGGCCAGCGCGGGCTGCCCGTTGGCGGTGAGCCGCCGCATGGCCCAGCCCGGGCCACGCATCTGGAACACGCGGCGGATGAACGCGCCGTAGTCGTCGCGGCCCCGGTACCACAGCGGCACCGGCGGCATCTCCAGCACCGCCTCGTCGGCCAGCAGCTTGACCAGCGCGGGGACGTCGGCGGCCTCGAACGCGTGCACGTACCGGTCGATTACCGCGCGCACCTCGCGGTCGTCGGGTTCGGCTACCTCGGTCAGGCCGGGCGCGCCGGCCAGGCTAGCGCGGGCCCGCTGCAGCGCGCTGTTCACCGCCGGGACCGTGGTACCCAGCTGGGTGGCCACCTCGGCCGCAGTGAACTGGAGTACCTCGCGGAGCACCAGCACGGCCCGCTGCCGGGGCGGCAGCAGCTGCAGGGCCGCGATCAGCGCGAGCCGCAGGTCGGCCCGCACGCCCGGATCGAACCGGGCATCGGGAAAGGGCTGCAGCCAGGGGATGTCAAACGCTGGAGTCAGCGGGGCCCGGGGATCATCGCTGGGCGCACCCAGGCCGGACGGCAACGGCCGCCGGGCCCGGCCGGCCAGCGCGGTCAGGCACGCGTTGGCCGCGATCCGGTACAGCCAGGTCCGCACCGACGCCCGGGTGGGGTCGTACCGGTCGCGGGCCTGCCAGGCCCGGAGCATGGTGTCCTGCACCAGGTCCTCGGCCTCGTGGCAGGAGCCGAGCATCCGGTAGCAGTAGGCCATCAGCTCACCGCGGTACGGCTCGAGGTCCACGGCGGCCGGTCACCCGGCCTGCGGGTTGAGGACCGCCTTGATGACCCCGCCAGCGAACACGACGGCCTGCATTACGGCTCCTTGGGCAGCTCGACTCCGCTGAGTTCGGCGCAGCTGGCCAGCAACTGGTCCTGCACGCTGTGGCTGGCCACCGCCGGGTGGAACCGGCGCGGCCGCTGGTGGTAGAAGTACTGGCCGGTCACGGTGGCCGCCGGGTCGTCGCTGACGGCCAGCCAGGCCTGGGTGACCGGCGCCTGGGACATGTCGTCGGGCGCGCCCGGGCCGCCCATCCGGGTGGCCACCCAGCCCGGTTCCAGCGCGTTGCTCAGCACATCGGGCCAGCGCCGGGCCACCGCGAACGCCAGCACCACGTCGAACAGCTTGGAGTCCGAATAGGCCTGCGCGCCGTTCCACGGGCGGCCGACCCACTGCAGGTCGGACACGTCAGGGTTGGCCGCCCGGTGCATGCCGGAACTCAGGTAGACGAGCCGGGACGGGCGGGTCATCAGCGCGGTGAGCAGGTACGGCGCGAGGACGTTGATGGCGAACACGTGGCTAAGACCGTCCGCGGTCTGGATCCGGTCCGGCTCCCGGTAGCCGACGCCGGCGTTGTGGATCACGGCGTCGAACCGGCCGAGCTGGTTGGCCGCCGCGGCCACCTCGCGCATGCCCGCGATGCTGGCCAGGTCCCCGGTCACCACGTGCGCCGCCGCGGGCAGTGCGGCTTCCGCCTCCTTCCCGCGGCTGGCGTTGCGCGCGTGCAGGGTGACCTCGTGCCCGTCCTCGGCCAGCAACCGGGCCGCCATCAGGCCGAGCCCGTCCGCCGATCCGGTGATCATTACCCGAGCCATGCACCGTTCCTCTCCCCCGGCCAGGCGGCCGGTCCCTACCAGGGTGCCGTATAGCCCAGCTCTGGTGCGATCGGGCCGGGCCGGTCAGGGCAGCAGGGCCAGCTTGCCGACGGTGGCCCGCGCTTCCAGTTCCGCGAACGCCTTCGAGCCGTTGGCCAGGTCATATGCGATGCATATCCGGCGGGAACCCGAACAGGGTGACCAGGCTTGGGTCGCCGAAGGACGAGATCCGGCGGATGCCCGCGCCGGTGACGGTGAGCACGCAGATTCCGTACGGCTGGTAGGTCCCGTCCTGGTCGCGGGTGAAGGCCGCTGCGGCAGGCTGCCCGTTGGCGCTGGTGGCCAGCATGCGCCAGTCGCCAGGCGACCCCAGGAGCTGGCTGCGCAGGAATGGCACGCAGGTCTTGCGGCCGGCGAACCAGGTACGCAGCGGAGTCGCCTCCAGGGTGGCGTCCTGGGTCAGCAGCCGCTCCAGTGCGGCGGCGTCGGCATTCTCGAACGCCGCGATGTACCGGTCGAGGAGTGCGCGGGCTCGCGGCGCCGTCGGCTCGGTGATCTGGCCGGCCGCCAGGGCCAGGTCCCGCAGCCGTGCCCGGGCGCGCTGCAGCGCACTCTTGACCGACGCCGTCGTGGTGCCGAGCATGACCGCGACCTCGGTGGCGGGAAACGCCAGCACATCCCGCAGCACCAGCACGGCCCGCTGCCTCGGCGGAAGGTACTGCAGGCTCGCGATGAGCGCCAGCCGCAGTCCCTCACGCGCCGCAACGATGACCGCGGGATCAGCCGAGTCCGGGGTCACCATCGCATCCGGCACCGGCTGCAGCCAGTTCACCTCCGTCCCGGCCGCTTCCAGGTGCGCTCCGGGATCCGGTTCCGGGTCGCACAGGCCGGATGGCAGCATCCGCCGGCTGCTCCTGGCCAGCTCGGTCAGGCACCGGTTAGTGGCGATCTGGTACAGCCAGGTACGTACCGAGGACCGTCCCTCGAAGCCGCCATAGGACCGCCAGGCTCGCAGGTATGTCTCCTGGACCAGGTCCTCCGCATCCTGGACCGAGCCGAGCATGCGGTAACAGTGCGCGAACAGCTCACGCCGGAACGGCTCGGTATCGTGGACAAATCCAGCGCTGTTGGGCACGACTCACATCCTCTCCCGCGTGATCCGCTGTCAACCTGGCGGACCCGGCCAGGGCTGAAAAGGAATCGCTCCGGCTACGATGTGCAGGCCATGAGCAGCGCACCAGCGGCCGCGAACAACACTGGCCGGGCCGACGGCCAGCCCGGCGCCGTCATCCATACCGAGGACCTGACCAAGGTCTATCCCGGCACCGACTTCGCCGCGGTGGACCGGCTGAACCTGGACGTGCAGGCCGGGGAGATCTTTGGCCTGCTCGGGCCGAACGGGGCCGGCAAGACCACCACCGCGGGCATGCTGACCACCCGGGTGGTGCCGACGTCCGGCCGGGCCTTCCTGGCCGGCATCGACGTGGCCGCGCACCCGGCGCTGGCCAAGCAGCTCAGCGGGATCGTGTCACAGCAGAACACACTGGACCGGCAGCTGACCGTGTGGGAGAACCTGTACTTCCACGGGCGGCTGTTCGGCATGGGCGCCAAGACGTCCCGGCGGGTGGCCGACGAGCTGCTTGCGCAGTTCCAGCTGGCCAAGTGGGCCAACGCGTCGGTGTATGCGCTGTCCGGCGGGATGGCGCAGCGGCTGATGGTGGCCCGGGCCATCTTCCACCGCCCGTCCGTGCTGTTCCTCGACGAGCCCACCGCCGGGCTGGACCCGCAAAGCCGGCTGGCGCTGTGGGACCTGCTCGGCGAGCTGCACCGGTCCGGCCAGACCATCCTGCTCACCACGCACTACATGGAAGAAGCCGACCAGCTGTGCGACCGGGTGGCCATCATGGACCACGGCAAGATCCTGGCCCTGGACACCCCGGCCGCGCTCAAGCAGACGGTGGGCGCGGACACCGTGGTCACGGTGAAGACCACCGGGGACACCGGCAAGCTGGCCGAGCTGCTCAGCCAGGAGGTGGCCGGGGTGACCCGGACCCGGCTGGTCGACGGTGGCATCCAGCTGCACATGCAGGGCGGCGACCGGCTGGTGCCGCGGCTGGTGCTGGCGGCCGAGCGCGGCGGGTTCGACCTGAACGACCTGTCCATCGCCGAGCCCAGCCTGGAAACCGTGTTCATCAACCTGACCGGGAAGGAGCTGCGGGACTGATGACCACCGCACTGACCCCAGCGCCAACGCAGCGGATCGGCGGCGGGCCCACCCGGTCGGTGGCCGCGGCCAGCTGGACCGCGCTGGGCGCGCTGCTGCTCCGGGACCTGGTCGTGCTGCGCAAGCACGCCTGGGAGTTCGTGCTGCGCACGATCATCCAGCCGTTCCTGCTCTGCTTCGTGTTCCTGTTCGTGTTCCCGAAGATCGGCCAGGGCATCGGCGGGCACGGCACAGTGGAGGAGTCCGCGTTCGCCACCATCCTGGTCCCCGGGGTGGTCGGCATCTCCATCATGTTCCAGGGCGTGCAGTCGATCGCGCTGGCCATGGCCCAGGAGTTCGGCTTCACCCGGGAGATCGAGGACCGGGTGCAGGCGCCGTGCCCGATCTGGCTGGTGGCGATGGCCAAGGTGCTGTCCGGCGCGACCCAGGGGGTTATCTCGGCCATCATCGTGCTGCCGATGGCCTCGGTGGTGCACGCGCCCGGGGTGCACGCCGACCTGTCCCTGCACTGGTGGATCATCCTCACCCTCGTGCCGCTGGCCTGCGTCGCCATGGCCGGCCTGGGCCTGGTGCTGGGCACCAGCTTCGAGCCGCGGAACATCGGCCTGATGTTCGGCTTCATCATCCTGCCGATCACGTTCCTGGGCTGCACCTACTACTCGTGGACCAGGCTGGCGCCGGTGACCGTGGGCGGCTTTCCCTGGCTGCAGACGCTGGTGCTGATCAACCCGCTGGTCTACGTGAACGAGGGCATGCGGGCCGCGTTCACCGAGGCGCCGCACATGCACCTGTACGTCATCTACCCGGTGGTGCTCGGCTTCGGCGCGGTGTTCCTGGCCATCGGGCTGCGCAACTTCCGCCGCCGCGTGCTGTCCTAGCCTGCCGCGGCAGCTAGGGCCAGGCCGAGCGCGGCCGCGTGCCGGTGCCCGGCCGGTGCGCCGGGCAGCGTGCCGCCGACGTTGCCCCTCCCGGCCGTGACCCCGCCGGGCAGCGCGCGCAGCAGCACGCCGAGCAGTTCGTCGTCGCCGGCCGGGCCACCGACGATGAGCACCTGCGGGCTGGGCTGGACGCCGGGCGTGCGCAGCGCGCGGAGCAGGTTGGCCGCGAACACCGCCTCCTTGAGCCGGAGCCGGATGGCCCGCCACTCGCCCGGGCTGTGCCGCCGGTCGAACGGCAGCAGGCCGGCCGGGCCGGGAGCAGCCAGCATGCCGAGCGCGGCGGCGGCCGCGGGCCGGTCCAGGAAGCCGTGGCTGCCGTCCTCGGCCTCGAACCGCTGGCTGGCGGTGACCCGCAGGCAGGGGCCGCGCTTGACCCAGTCGGCGGCGGCCCGGGGCAGCGTCAGCAGCTCGGCCACGGCCGCGGTGAGCAGGTCGCCGGCGCCGGCCGCCACCACCTCACCGTCCGGCGCGATGACGTCGATGGTGCCCGCGCCGACGTCCACCACGGTGGCGTCCGCGCGTGCGCCCGGGGTGGTCCGGGCGCCCAGCCGGGCCGCGGCGGGCTCGCTGATCAGGCGGTGCACCGGGCGGCCGAGCAGCTCGCCGAGCAGCTCCGCGTGGTCCGGGCCGGTCCCGGCGCGGTGCAGTGACGCGGCCAGCACGGTCCGCCCGGTGCTGCCCCGCCGGGCCGTGGCACTGTCCGCGACCCGGGCCAGGTCCAGCGCGTACAGGTCGTCCACCGGGGTTTCGCCGGCCGCGGTGCCGAGCGCGCGGACGGTGCCGGGCGGCCAGCCGGCCAGCTCGGCGCACGCCTCACGGAGTGGGACCCGGCGGCCATCGGTGCGCAGCCACGGCTCGGCGGCCGGCCCCGCGCCGGCCCCGTTCCCGGTGTCCGGCCCGGCCAGCCCGATCACCGCGTTGGAGTAGTCCAGCAGCAGGCGGCTCAGGGTGACCGCGTCGGCCGCCTCGCCATCGCCGAGGCGCAGCGCGGCGCCCAGCGCCACCGGGTCGGTGAGCATGGTGAGCGGCTGGCCGGGCGCGCGGACCTCGACCGCCAGCAGCGGGCAGGCCGCGGCGGCCACGGTGTCCACCTGGTCGATGACCGGCACCGGCGCGGCCAGCCGGTTCGCGATCAGCACCCCCTCATCCCCGGCGGCCAGCACCGCGCCGACCGGCACACCGGTATCGATCAGCCGCCGGACCTGGGCGGCCGCCGCCGCGTAGCCGAGCCCGGGCGGCACCAGCACGATCCGTGGTTCCGCCGTAGGGTCCGGGGCATCCAGGGCGAGCGGCTGCCCGACGCAGGTGCCCGCGCCGCCCGGGGTGGCTACGCCCGCGGCCAGCACCCGGAGCCGACCGGTGCGCGGCGGCAGCGCCGGGACGGCCAGCGTCGCCGTGTCCACCGCGCGCAGCGGGGCGATGCTGGCCTCGGTGACCTGGACGCCGAGCCGCCGTTCGGCCCGGCGGACCAGCGCGGCCGCGCCGTGCACCGAGTCGGCTGAGCCCTTGCGGCCCCGGGTCGGCAGCCGGTCGGTGCCGAGCAGCCGCCCGCCGGCCAGCACCGCCACCTCGGTTGTCGCGTTGCCGATATCCACCCCGGCGATGACGGGGGTCACCGGGTCAGGCCGCGCCGTTCGTACACCTCGGCCGCCTCGGTGAGCAGCGCGGCGCAGCGCGGCAGCCCGCGCCCGGCCAGCGACGCGGCCAGCTCGGTGAGCCGGCCCGGGGTGGACCGGCCGGGACGCAGCGCGTCGTAGATGCCCAGCACCTCGTCGTCGCCGAGCGCGGTCAGCTCGGCGGCCCGGCGCAGGTTCTCCGCCAGCTGCGGGTTGCCGTGCCGCTCGGCCACCACGGCCTGGGCTTCCAGCGCGTCCGGGTGGATGCGCAGGTCGGGCAAGCCGATCTCGCCCCGCCGGACGGCATCCAGGGTGAGCTCGCCGACCGGCCGCCCAGAGAGCCCCCGCACGCCGTCATCAGCAGCAGTCATTGCAGCCCCTTCCGGGACAGTTCCTCGGCCGGCGCACCGGGCCGGACCCAGGCGCGTTCCAGCGCCATCAGCGCGATCACCGTGGTGTGGTACCGGGCCTCGATGGCCTCGTCGGAGTACGGGTTGCGGGCCGGGTCCGGGGTGCCGCCCTTGGCATGCCGGGCCGCGTTCGCGCCGAGCAGCCGGTACAGCTCCGGGGTGACCGACGGGGCCACCGAGTACAGCTCCAGGTTGGCCAGCGGGGCCAGGTCGCGGCGGTGGATCAGCGCCGTGCCCTTGCCCTGCAGACCGATGCCGATGCCCGAGCCGGCCAGCCGGGCCGCGGCCAGCCCGATCCGGCCCAGGTCCACGGTGTCATCGAAGCGGACCACCCGGCCCGTGCAGCCTTCTTCCTCCAGCCCGGCCAGCAGCTCACTGAGCACCTCGGGGACGGTGCGCCCGGACAGCGTCCGCCACACGTCCCGGCCGACCGCGGGCGACACGCCGATCACCACGTCCCGCGGGTCCTGGCCGGGCATGGCCGGGCCGGCCGGCTCGAGCAGCCCGGGGGCGGCCGCGGCGGCCTGCTCGGCACGCAGGTCGGCGACGCCGCGGGCCTGCCGGATGGCGTCGATCTCGGCCTGCCGGGCCGGGGCAGGCTCGTACCCGGTGCCCGGGCCGGCGTAGTCGTTTGGGTCGGTGACCATGGACAGCACCCGCAGGCTCTCGTCGAAGATGGCCGCCGTCTGCAGATAGTCGCCGGACAGCCGGGCCCGGGTCATCTCCATGATCTTCTCGGCCACGTCCTCGTAGCCGGTCTCGTCCAGCGCGGCGACCACGTCGACCACGGTGAGGCCGCCCTCCCGGATGGCGTGCGCCGCGGCGACCACGGCGAGCGTGTCCGTCTCTCCCAGGTCCTTGGACCCGGCCGCGTCCACCGCCAGCCCGACGTGCTCGTCGGTGAAGTCGGCCAGCCCGAGGTGCCGGTACACCGCGCGGCAGGCTTGCGCGGCCTCCCGGCGCAGCGCGGCGATCCGCCCAGCCGGCACCGTGCGCAGCCCGCCGTCTATCCCCCAGTCCCGCTGCATGGCCAGGAAGTCGTCGATGTCCTCGGCGTTGAAGTTGCTCGGGCCGAACATGTTGTCGTAGCGCTGGATGCTGCCGAACCCGCTGAACACGAAGTCCGAGCCGGCCAGCACGATGGGCAGCGTGCGCGAGGTGCGGCGCATGTCGGACTCGCTCATCAGCGCGTCGTTGCCGGAGCACGACTCCAGGTTGCGCATCATCACCATCAGGTTCTCGGCCATCAGCTCGCGCAGCCCGCCGGGCACCGACGCGGCTACGCTGGCCCCGTCGATGCCGCCGTTCTGCACCCCCTGGGCGCCGATGGCCCGGGCCAGCGCCACGCAACGGGCCTCCAGGTAGAGCATGGACTTCTCCTCGGCGCCGGCCATCAGCACCTCGGCGCCAGCCCCGGAGGACACCCGCATCTTCATCCCCCGGGACGCGTACGCCGAGGTCAGGAACGCCTTCGACCACGGGGTGTCGTCCCCGTCGGTGAACACCTGCTCGGTGCCGTACAGCGAGATCGTCTCCGCGTAGGAGGTCAGCCCGCGCATGCCCAGCTCCAGTTCCAGGGCTTCCTCCACCGAGCACTGGATGAGCACGCCCTGGGCCGCGACGGCCGCGCCGATCAGGCAGGCCACCGCGTTGCTCGGGGCGTCGGCCAGCACCGGGACGGTGGTCTCGATCTCCCGGAACCCGAATGCGGCCGCGGTGGCCGCGTCGGCCGCCAGCAGCAGCGGGTCGTCCAGCCGGTTGGTCACGTGCGCCTGGTTGCTGGGGGTGCGCCGGCCGCGCAGCTTGGTCATGGCCAGGCCGAGCTCGGGCGGCCGGAGCAGGGCCAGCACCCGGGCCAGCTTGGCCGGGGTGGCGCCCGCACTGAGCCGGATGATCTCGGCGCGGGGCACGTCCGGGCTGACCAGCAAGCGGGCGAACTCGGTGTCCGGCAGGCTCATCGCTCCCCCGGCCATGGCCAGGTCCAGGCCGTGCCGGGCGATGTAGGCGTCGATCGAGTCGAAGTCCGGCTCGGCCACCCCGTCCAGCTCGGTCACCCGGCCATCCCGGATGACCAGCGACGGCGCCGGGTCGCCCGGCGCGCGCAGCGCGACCAGGCCGAGCCCGGGATCCTCGACCGCGAACCCGTCCAGGTTGACCCGCTGCCGGTCCATGAACCGGATCCGGCCCACCGGCTGCCCGGCCGGCGGCACTGCTGGCTGCTCTGGTAGCTGGTCTGGTAGCGCTGCCATGGCCGCTCCTTACATCGTGCCGTGCGGGCGCAGCTCGATGACCCGGGCACCGCCCGGCTCGGCCGGGCTGGCCCCGGCCGCACCGGGGGTGCGCACCACGATCCGGATCCGGTCGCCGCGGAACAGGTCCTGGGAGAACTCGATCGGCACCCCGTTGCTGTCGCTGGTGGTCCGGGTGATGGCGAGCAGCGGCGAGCCGGCCGGCACGTCCAGTACCTGGGCCTCGTCCGGCGACGCGGTGACCACCTCGATCTGCTCCAGCGCCTCGGCCGGGTGGGTGCCGAAGTGCTCGTCGAGCAGCTCGTAGACCGAGCCGCCGAGCGGCAGCTCGAGCAGCCCGAGGAACCGGTCGGCCGGGAACCGGGCGTGCTCCACCACGATCGGGCTGCCGTCGGCCAGCCGGAGCCGGTTCAGGTCGACCACCAGGTCGCCGCGGCGCAGGCCGAGCGCGCGGGCCACCGGCTCGTCGGCGGCGGACAGCTGGGCGCTGAGCACCTGGGTGCCGGCCACCACGCCCTGGCTGCGCAGCAGCGCGGGCACGCCGACCACCCGGGAGGTGTCCCGCTCGATCTTGCCCTTGCTGACGAACGTGCCGCCGCCGCGGCCGGGCACCCGGCGGACCACGCCGCTGTCGGCCAGCACGGCCAGCGCCTGGCGCAGCGTGGCCCGGCTGACCCCGAGGTCCGCGGCCAGCGCGCGCTCGGCGCCCAGCCGCTGCCCGGGGCGCAGCTCCCCGGCGGCGATCCGCTCCGCCAGCACCTGCCGCACATCTTCGGACGTCCGCCCGATGGCGGCGCCCGCTGTTTCCCCGGTCATCACCCGTCCAGCGCACCTAGGGATTCGGGCAGCACCTGGCCGCCGTCGATCACGATGGTCTGGCCGGTGATGAAGCCCGCCTCGTCGGTGGCCAGGAACAGCGCCGCGTAGCCGATCTCGTCCACCGTGCCCAGGCGGCGCAGCGGGATACTGGCCGTCATCGACTGGATGTAATCCTCGCCCAGCTCGGCCAGGCCCTCGGTGAGCACGTTGCCGGGCAGCACCGCGTTGATCGTGATCCGGCTGGCGGCCAGCTCGATGGCGGCGGTGCGCATGAAGCCGAGCTGGCCCGCCTTGCTCGCGCCGTAGTGCACCCAGCCCGGGAAGCCGGTGATCGGGCCGGTAATGGACGAGGTGAGGATGACCCGGCCATGCCCGGACGCGGCCAGCGCGGGCAGGCACGCCTGCACGGACAGGATGTTGCCGCGCAGGTTGGTGCCGAGCACGCTGTCGATGTCCTCGTCGGTCATCTCGGCCAGCCGGGCCTCGGGGAAGATGCCGGCGTTGGCGCACAGCACGTCGATGCCGCCCAGCCGGTCCGCCGCCACCTCGGCCATCCGCGCGCAGTCGGCCCGCACGCTGACGTCGGCCAGCAGGTAGGACACGTCCCAGCCGGCCGCGGCCAGCTCGCCGGCGGTGGCCTTGGCCGCGTCCTCGTCGCGGCCGGTGATCAGCACCCGGGCGCCGTTGCTGGCGAACACCCGCGCGATGCCCTTGCCGATGCCCCGGGTGCCACCGGTGACCACGACGGCGCGCCCGTCGATGGAGGTGAACACGATTACTCCTTCCTGCCCTGGCTGAGGAACCGCTCAGCCAGGGCACAGCTGTCCTGGGTGTATCCGGCGCCGAGCTGCTGGGCGATATCGGCGCCCTGGTGGGAGCCGATCCACGCGACCAGCAGGAGCCGGCGGAACATGATGAACGTCCAGATCTCGGCCTCGTCCTCGGCCGGCAGGCTGAGCACCCGGCGGTAGCCGGCCAGCCAGCTGGCCACCAGGTCGGGCACGTGCGGCTGGTGCTCGAAGAAGCTGACCGACGTGCCGACGTCGTAGAGGAACCAGCTGAACCCGGAGTCGTCGAAGTCGATGACGCTGACCCGGCCGCCGTCCACCAGCAGATTGGCCAGCCGGGTGTCGGCGTGCACCAGCCCGAACCGGTCCGGCCCGGTGCCGAACGCGGCCAGCCGCTGCGCCAGCACCCCGTCCAGCCGGCCGAGCACGGCCCGCTCGGCCGGGCCGACGCCGATCCCGTCCTGCCACCGTCCCCAGCGCGCCTCCCGGCCGAACGCGGCGTCGTAGTCCCAGCTGAACCGGGTGAACCAGGACGGCCGGGGCCACTGCCGGGCGTGCCGGTGCATCCGCGCGGTCACCTCGCCCAGCTCGGCGAAGTGCGCCGCGTCGTCATCGGCGGGCTCCGTCCCGGCCAGGTACTCGAATCGCACGCAGTGCCGCAGCGCGCCGGGCCGCAAACCACCGGGCGTCTCGCCCCCGGCCGGCCCCGGCGACGGCGCCTCGTCGATGTCCGGCAGGGCCAGCACCCGCTGCCCGTCCGGCGCGGGCAGCACCCGCGGGGTGCGCACCCCGGCCTCGGCCCGCAGCGCGTCCATCCAGGCCAGCTCGGACTCGATCTCGGCCTCGGTGTGGTAGCCGAGCCGGTGCACCCGCAGGATGCACGGCCCGGCATCCGGGTCCTCGACCAGGTAGGTCGCGTTCTCCGACACGTTCAGCAGCCGGACCGTGCTGGCCGGCGCGCAGCCGTAGGCCCGGGCGGCCCGCGCCGCGAACCGGGTCACCCGGTCCAGCACATCACCGCCGGTGGACAGGTCGTGCGTGCTCATGGCTGCTCGCGGCCCTCCACCTGGTCCAGCACCGCGATGATCGCATCGCGGGCCGCGGTGACCGGGCCAGCCGGCCCGCTCAGGTAGATCCGCCCAGCCACGCCGATCATGGACACGTCAACCAGTGTGACGCCGGGCGCGGCCCGTTCCGCCTCGTTGGCGGCCAGCGCGGTGAACAGCGCCGGAGTGACCTCGCAGACCAGCAGGCTGTCGCCGGGCAGGATCATCGAGCCGCCCCGGGTCCGGTTGATCAGGATGGCCTGCCGGTCGGTGATGTCCTCGATCACGTCGTGCAGCAGCACCCGCGGCCGCAGCTGGTCGGCCGCCTTCGCCTGCAGCCCGGCCAGGATGGCCTGCCCGGCCTGCTCCACCTCAGCCAGGTCGGCGCCGTGCACCTCGAGCACGCCGAACTGCCGCTCGACGAACAGGATGCCCGGCTCGACCGTGGGCACCGCGCGCAGCGCCAGGTCGGTGACCCGCTCGATGGCCAGCGCAGGCGCGACCTCGACGATGAGCGCGTGCTCGCCCTGCATCGGCGGGTAGCCACGGGCCCGGGTCGGCGTCCCGAGGTAGGCCGCGAACTGCCGCTGCAGGTCCTGGACAAGCAGGTGGACCCGCAGTTCCGGCACGGGCGGCGCGGTCAGCGGCATGCCTGCGCTTACTCGCCGCGGATGGTGAAGTACTTACCGAGCTCCGCGTGCGGCCGCGGGATCACGTGCACCGAGATCAGCTCGCCGACGCTGCTCGCGGTCTCCGCGCCCGCCTCGGTGGCCGCCTTGACCGCGCCGACGTCGCCGACGATGGTCACCGAGACCAGGCCGTCGCCGACCTCCTGGCGCCCGACGATGCTCACGTTGGCCGCCTTGACCATGGCATCCGCCGCGGCCAGCGAGGCCACGTAGCCCTTGGTCTCGATCATGCCGATCGCGTTATCAGCCATCTGCTTCTCCTGTCTGTCCGGCCGGCTCGTCGATCGAGCCGATGATCAGCGCGTCCACCGGCGGTGGCTTACCCGGGAACCAGGCCGCCGCGACCGAGCCCTGCGCGACCAGCACCCGCTCGCCGAGCCCGCTGCCCAGCACGTCGAACGCCACCAGGCGCTGCCCGGTCCCGTCCGCCTCCACCTCGAGGAAGGCGCCCTTGGGGATCTCGGCCAGCCGGCGGGTGGCCCACACGTTGCCGGTAACCGTCGCGGTAAGCATCAGCGCTCCTTCTCGATCTCGACCCCGGCGGCCCGGGCCCGGTCCCGGGCCAGCGGGGTGAGCACGGCCCCCCGGCCCAGCACCAGGCGGGCGCCGTCCCGCGCCGCGGCGCGCACCGCGGCCTCGGTGACCGCGCCCTTCTCGATCCGGTGCGCGGGCCGGGCCGACCCGGCCGCGCCGCCTGGCGCGAGCCGGAACCGCAGCCGGCCGGCCTGCAGGTCCGCGCGGTGCTTGGGGTTCTCGAACAGGTGCAGCAGCCGGGTCACGAACGCGGCCAGTTCGGCGTCGGTGCGCAGGCTGACCGTCTCGACATCGCGTACCCCGTCCCGCGGGGTGAACACCGGCCCCTCTTGCTGGGGGGTTGAGCTCACTGGTTGCGCTGGCGGGAGCAGGTCGGCCAGCACCTCGCGGACCAGCAAGCGCAGTTCGTCCGCGTCGCCGCTCATGCCCGGCTCCGCAGCGCGTCCTCGGCCGCCTCGGCGGCCTGCCGCACATCCGCCTCCGACCCGGACAGGTAGACCCGCCCGGTGGCACCGATCATCCGGTAGTCGACCACCTTGATCCGGGCGGCCTTCTCCGCCTCGTTGGCGGCCAGGATGGCGTACGAGGCGGGCTGCATCTCCAGCACGAACAGCGATTCCCCGGCCAGCGCCATCGAGCCCAGCTTGTTCCGGTTGATCAGGAACGCGTGCTGCGGGTCGAGCATGGTGATGATCTCCGCCGCCAGCACCTGCGGCGCCGTCGCGTCCGACGCCGCAGCGCCCAGCGACTCCAGCACCGCGATCCCGGCCGCCCGTACCTCGTCCATCCCGCCATGGATCTCCAGGTAGCCGAACTGCCGCTCGACCACCAGGATCCCCGCCGCCACCCCGGCGTGCTTCAGCGCAACATCGGTCAGCGCCTCGATGTCCAGCCCGGGCGCGATCTCGATGACCTGCGCCGCGTCCCCGCTGCGCGGCAGCCGCCCCCGGATCCACGTCCCCAGGTAGCACATCGTCTGCGGCTGCAGCCGGTTGATGAAGATGAACGACCGCAACTCAGCCACGGCCATCCCTCCCGGTAAGCGCCCGCAGTTCCTCCAGCACGACCCGCCGGATCTCCGCGCGCAGCGCGTCCCGCTCCAGCCCGGGCCGGGGCGCCAAAGCAAGCGGAGCCCCGGGCACTGGCGTTCGGCTAAGAGAATGCTCAGCCTGGTTGGACGCGAGCGGGTAGGGCGGGACGGATCCGGCCGGGACCTGCCAGGGGTCCAGGCCGGCGAAGTCGCCGAACGCCTCGGCCGGGTCGCTGTTGTAGGCCAGCCTGGTCCACTGCACCAGGTGCTTGGGCTGCAGGTTCTCGCCGACCGAGGACCGGCCGAAGAACCCGGTGCCGATCGTCATCGACGGGGGCAGCCCGGTCTCGATCCCGGCGCTGCCCAGCGAACTGCCCGCGTTGACCGCGACCCGGAGCACGTCCAGCGCCGCCCCGTAAGCCATGATCGTGGCCGGGTTGGTGGAGTGGATCGCGGCCGAGTGGCCCTTGCCGCCGATCCGCAGCACGGCCCGGGCCGCGTCGATGCCCGGCTGCTCGCCGGGCACGGTGACCACGCCGAGCACCGGGCAGAGCTTCTCGTGGGCCAGCGGCTCCTCGGGCACGACCAGGCGGAACGGGGCGAGCAGCACCCGGGTGGTGCCGGGCACCCGGAGGCCCGCCTGCTCAGCGATCCAGGTCGCGTCCTTGCCGACGAACCGGGTGTCGAACTGGCCGCCCGGGAACACCAGGTCGCGGATCTTGTCCCGGTCGGCCGGCGCCAGCAGGTGGCAGCCGGCCCGCTTCAGGTTGCGCAGCAGCGTGCCGGCGGCCGCCTCGGTGACGATCAGCACCGACTCGTTGGTGCACAGGATCGAGTTGTCGAAGCTCTTGCTGTCCGCGATCCGCTGCGCCGCCCGGGCCAGGTCCGCGGTGGCGTCGACCAGCACCGGCACGTTGCCCGGGCCGACCCCGATGGCCGGGTTGCCCGAGCTGTACGCGGCGCGGACCACGGCGGTCCCGCCGGTGGCCACGATCACGCTGGTCCGCTCGTCGGCCATCAGCGCGTTGATCAGCGGCACCGACGGCTCGTCCACCACCTGGATGATGCCGTCCGGGGCGCCCGCCGCGACCGCCGCCGCGGCCAGCGCGCGGGCCGCGTCGGCCGAGCACTCCCGGGCCAGCGGATGCGGGCTGACCACCACCGCGCTGCGGGTCATCAGGGCCAGCAGCGCCTTGACGAATACGGTGGCCACCGGGTTGGTGGACGGGGTCAGCGCGAGCACCACGCCGGCCGGCCGCGGGATCTCCACGATCTTGGCCACCGGGTCGATCCGCGGCGTCACGTAGTCGTGCCCGGCGTACGCCTCGGCCAGCCCGGTGCTGCTGGCCAGGTTCTTGAGCACCTTGTGCTCGGCGACGCCGAAGCCGGTCTCGCGCACCGCCCACTCGGCGTACTCCCGGGCCCGCGCCGCACCCGCCTGGGCCGCGGCGTGCACGATGCGGTCCACGCTGCTCTTGTCATATCTGCTGAACGCCAGTGCCGCCCACTGTGCCCGCTGCAGCATGGCCTGCGCCCGTGGCACCCCGGCCGGGCCGGTGAGCAGGTCCACGCTGATCGGATGCCCGGTGGCGGCCGGCTCGGTCATGGCTGCCTCCGCCCGGACGCCCCCACTGCGTCGTCCCGGGCCGCGCCGATAGCAACGGCCACCCGGTCGAGCAGTTCGGCACACAGGTCCGGGGTCATCAGCAGGCCCGGCTTGAACTGCAGCATCCGCGGGTCGAGGGTGGAGAAGATGGCCCAGACGCCGTTCTCGTACAGCCGCTTCATCACGTACTTGGCGCCCTGCGGGTGGCCGAACTCCAGGCCCATCACCAGGCCGTCCTGACGGATCCCGGTGAACCAGTCCGGGTAGGCCGCCTGGATCCGGCGCAGCCCGGCGCCGAGCAGGTCGGCGATGTAGAACACCATCGACCTGATCTCCGGCCGGCAGGTGATCTCCAGCGTCTTCAGCGCGGCCACGCAGCCGAGTTCCGCGCCGCCGAACGTGGACATGTGCGCGAAGCCGTCCTCGCTGAGCCAGCCCGCGGCGGCCTCGCTGACCAGCACCGCGCTGACCGGGTACATGCCGCCGGAGATGCCCTTGCCGGTGACCAGGATGTCCGGCGCGATGCCGTGCTTGGTGATGGCCCACAGCTCGCCGGTGCGCATCAACCCGGTCTGCACCTCGTCCGCGATGTACAGCGCGCCGTGCTGCTCGCACAGCCGCTTGGTCCCCTCCAGGTAGCCGGGCGCGGGCAGCGGGAAACCGTAGGTGGCCGGGATCGTTTCCATGATCACCGCGGCCACGTCCCGGCCGCGCAGCGCCTGCTCCATCGCGGCCAGGTCGTTGAACGGCACGTGGCTGAACTCGTCCGGCCGGTCGGCCAGGAACAGCGCGGCGAACCGCTCGTCGCCGGTGGCTACGGCCAGGCCGGTGTGGCCGTGGTAGGCCTTGGCCACCGAGACGATCTTCCGCTTTTTGGTCGCGTGCCGGGCCGTCTTCAGCGCGATGTCGATGGCCTCGCCGCCGCCGCTGCCGAACACCACCTTGGCCAGCCCGGGCGGCGCGGTGTTCACCAGCGCCTCGGCCAGCGCGGTCCGGGCCAGCGACGGGAAGTGGTGGTTGCCGATGTCGAACCGTTGCATGGCCGCGGTGACCGCCGCGATGACCTCGGGATTGCGGTGCCCGAGGTTGTAGGTACCGCCGTTCAGGTGCACGTCGATGAGCCGCTTGCCCTCGACGTCGTAGATGAAGTAGCCCTCCCGCCGGTCGATGACCAGCGGGACGCCGGCGTCCACCCAGAACTGGGTCTTGTCCGGGTTCCAGAACTGCCGGGATGCCTCGAGCATCTCGCCCTTGGACGGGAAGGCGATCAGCTCCTCAGCCATGCCACCTCCACGACACCGGCCCGGGATCCCACTTTGGTCTGACCAAATACGTACCCTTTAGACCTTTAGGTGTCAAGTGGTCCAGGTTAAGTCCATATTT
This sequence comes from uncultured Actinomycetes bacterium, assembly GCA_963814645.1. Taxonomy (GTDB): domain Bacteria; phylum Actinomycetota; class Actinomycetes; order Streptosporangiales; family Streptosporangiaceae; genus RYN-230. Next base: position 2,017,641 of record CAWFDX010000004.1, read on the forward strand.
CATGAACCAAAACTCTTGTCACGACTTGTACCTGCTGATACTGTCCGCGCTGTGACCTGTACCACAGTCCGTCCCGTAACCGTTTGACCCGCTTTTGACGGACCACCCGATTCGGGAGGCGCGCATGGCACAGTCGGAACTTCCCCGAGTTGGTGGCATCGAGGGGATGGAAGAGACCTTCGACATCTCCCAGCGGGAGGAGGTGCCGAAGCTCCGCAAGCACGCGGTGGGCCTGGGCGGGGTGCTGTTCCTGACCGTCACCGGGTCCGCGCCGATCTCGGCCATGCTGTTCAACACGCCGATCATGGTCGGCTACGGGCAGGGCGCGGGCGCGCCCGCGGCGTTCATCTTCGCCGCCATCGTGCTGGTCGTGTTCTCCGTCGGGTATGTCGCGATGGCCCGGAAGAAGACCACCACCGGCGGCTTCTACTCCTACATCAGCCACGGCCTGGGCCGGGAACTCGGCATCGGCACCGGCTACGGCGCGGTCGTCGCGTACTCGGTGTTCGAGGCGTCACTGGCCGGCGGGTTCGCCTACTTCGCCAACCTGAAGCTGGCCTCGTTCGGCGTCAACATCGGCTGGCCCTGGCTGGCCCTGTTCATGGTCCTGCTGATCTCGCTGCTCACCTTCTTCGACGTCCGGCTGTCCTCCACGCTGCTGGCCATCGGGCTGATCAGCGAGATCGCGATCCTGATCATCTTCGACATCTTCATGTTCGCCAAGGGCCACCCGACCTGGGGCGCGATCAACCCGGTCAAGGCGTTCAGCAGCTTCCCGGCCTCTGGCAAACTGCTGGCCGGCTCGGTTGGCATCGGGCTGTTCTTCGCGTTCTGGTCCTGGGTTGGCTTCGAGATGGCGCCCAACTACGCCGAGGAGTCCCGGAACCCGAAGCGGATCGTGCCCCGCGCGCTGTACATCTCGGTCATCGGCCTGGGCGTGTTCTACACGCTGACCTCGTGGGCGCCGCTGTTCGGCTACTCCTCGACGCACGCGGCCATCGCGGCGGCGCAGGGCAACGCGGCGAACTTCTACCTGAACCCGGCCAAGCAGTTCGCCGGGCACTGGGTGGCCTCGATCATGAGCTACCTGATCATCACCGGCTCGTTCGCCTGCGGCATGGCGTTCCACAACACCGCGGCCCGGTACATGTACTCGATGGGCCGGGAGGGCCTGCTGCCGAAGCAGCTGGGCCGCACCCACCCCAAGTTCAAGAGCCCGCACATCGCCTCGCTGGTGCAGACCGTCGTCTCCGTGGTGATCATCATCCTGTTCGCCGTGTTCACCGGCACCAACGACCCGAACTCCCAGGCCTACCTGCAGCTGTACGGGCTGATGGCGGTGATGGGCGTGATCATCATCCTGAGCGTGCAGGCGCTGGTCTCGCTGGCCATCCTGGTCTACTACGAGCGGCACCACCAGGACGAGACGCACTGGTGGAAGACCCGGCTGGCCCCGGCCCTGGCCCTGATCTCCCAGGCTTTCGTGGTCTATCTGCTGTTCGACAACATCGACTTCCTGGGCAGCGGCTACAGCTACGCGAAGTGGTTCGGCCCGATCGACCTGGTCGTCGTGCTGGCCGGGGTGGGCGCCGCGTTCTACTTCAAGAAGCGCAAGCCGGAGAAGTACGAGCAGGCCGGCCGGCTGATCAACGAAGGGCTCTAGGCCACTGGTAGCCAGCGCGCCGCCACGCCATCGCGCCCCCGATTGACCGCCGCCGGGGTCTCCCCCCGGTACGCTGACCGGGTCTGACGTCCCGGGGGGCTGGCGGTTCAGCGATGGCGATGGCGGCGCGCTCAGCGTGGTTCGGTGCTTGCTGGCCCAGTGCGGCGGTGCTGGCCGGCCTGGGCCTGCTGGTGGCCGGCTGCGGCCCGGCCGCCACCCATCCGGCCGCCGCCGTCACCCCGCACCATGCCTCAGCCAGCAGCGCGGCCACGCCGGCTACCGGGCCGGCCGCCTCCCGCACCGTGGCCGCCAGCACCCGGCCAAGCGGGGGGCCGACCGTGTGGCCGGCGCCGCTGCCACCGGGCAGTTTGCACCAGACCAGGGCGCTGCCCAGCGCCGGCGCCCGGGTGTTCCGCGCCGAGATGACCGACCTGTGGGCCGCGGTGGTCACCGGCAAAGCCCGGCTGGCTACCCAGGCGTTCTTCCCACTGGCCGCCTATACCCAGGTCAAGGCCATTGCCGACCCGGCCGCCGACTGGCACAGCCGGCTGCTGCGCGACTTCCGGCTGGACGTGGCGGCGGCGCACCACTACCTCGGCCGCGGCGCGGCACACACCAGGCTGCTCCGGGTGACCGTGCCATCCGCCGAGGCGGCCTGGATCAACCCGGGCGTGTGCTACAACTCGGTCGGCTACTGGCATGCCGGCGGCGCCCGGCTGGTCTACCGGGAGCACGGCCAGGTGCGCTCGATCGGCATCGCGTCGCTGATCTCCTGGCGTGGCCGGTGGTACGTGGTTCATTTCGGCGCGGTGCTCCGCACCGGGGCCACCGGCCTGGTGGACACCCCGGCCCTCGGCCCGGGCGTGCCCGGGCCGGCCGGCGGCTGCTAGCGGCGGGCCGGCTCAGCAAGATCACGGCGGCCGGATGGCAACTGGTGCAGCAGTGCGGTGACGATCTGGGCGGGCGCGAACTGGTCCGCCGCCAGCTGGGCGGCTTGCGCCCGCAGCCGGGCCAGCTCGGCGCGGTCATCGGCCAGCCGGAGCAGGGCCGCGGCCAGCGCGTCCGGGTCGCCTGGCGGGACCGGCAGCGCGGCATCGCCAAGGACCCGCCGCTGCGGCGGGTGTCCGAGGTGATGATCGCGCAGCCGGCCGCCGCGCCCTGGAACACCTTGTTCGGCACCACCCGGAGCGCCTTGTCCCCGGTGCCGAAGATGCCCAGGCAGACGTGGTGCCCCGCGACTACCGCAGGCAGCTCGGCCGAGGGTACCCAGCCCACCCAGCGCACGTCCGGGTTGGCCGCGGCGGCGGCCCGGGTGGCGGGCAGGTCCTGGCCACGGCCGATCATGGTCACCTCGATCGGCGCCCCGGCCAGCCGGGCCAGCGCGGCGCCGATGACCGGGGTGCCCTGCAGCGGGGTGTAGAGGCCGTAGAACACCACCCGCAGTGGCTGGGCGGCCGGGTCCGGGTCACCGGCCGCGGCGAACCAGGCGGCCGGGGCGCCTACCGGCACCACCACCGCCCGGCCCCGGTGCTTGCCCGGCAGCGCGGCCCGGTGTTCCTCGGTGTCCACCAGGACGATCGAGGCGGCGGCCAGCGCGGCCGCGTCGATGGCCCGGAGCAGGGCCCGCCGCGGGCCGCCGTCCAGCCGCCGGTCCCGCGCGGTGCCGCTGGCGCTCACCAGGTGATCCAGGACGACCGGCACGCCGCGGAACAGCAGCCGGGCCAGGTGCACGTCGAAGTGCCCGAGATAGCCGACCACGACCACGTCCGGCCGGGGCAGCCGGCGGGCCAGCCGGGCCAGCGTCAGCCACCGGCGGGCCAGCCGGATCAGCAGGGCAGGCGCCCGCCACGGCTGGGCCAGCATGGCCACCCGGGCCGACGTGTCCAGCCCCAGCGGCGCGTTGCATTCGGCCACCTCGAGCCCGGTGGCCCGCAGGCCCTCGGCCAGCACCGCAATTCTGGGATGAGCCGAGGCGTCATATGTGCCGAAAAGAAGAATGCGCATAGCCTGGCTTACCTTAGCCGCTCTGCTCCGCAAATAAGCCAGAACGCCCGCCGGCCTGCCAGGCCGGCATTTAAGCTCTGCGCTATGCCGGACCGCCCGGCCGCTCCCCCGGCTGAGCGGCGCCATAATCAGTCACCCGCAATTCCCGGCCGGCCCAGGGCGGCCCGCTGGCTGGGCCGCGCGCGCAGGCTGCTCGCCAGCCAGGCCCGCTGGGGGTTCGTCGCGGCCGCCGTCGGCCTCGGCGGGTATGCGGTGGCCCGGGAGTGGACCGGCGTGCGGTCCGCGCTGGCCAGCCTGGGACCGGGCACCGTCGCCGCCGCGCTGCTCAGCGTGCTGGTCGCGATGCTGGCCACCATGCAGGCCTGGCGGGTCCTGCTGACCGGGCTGGGCTCACCGCTGCCGGCCCGGGCCGGTGCCCGCATCCTGTTCGTCGGCCAGCTGGGCAAGTACCTGCCCGGCTCGCTATGGCCGGTGCTGGCGCAGATGGAACTGGGCCATGCCTACCGGGTGCCACGGCACCGCTCGGCCAGCGCCTCGGTGCTGACCATGCTGATGTCCCTGCTCGCCGGGCTGCTCGCCGCGCTGGTCACGCTGCCCTGGGCGGCCGGCGCGACACCCTACCGGTGGGCATTCGCCGCCGCGCCAGTCCTGCTCGCCTGCCTGCACCCACCGTGCTGAACGCCCTGCTGGGCTGGCTGCTCCGGCTGGCCCGGCGGCCCGCGCTGGAGCAACCGCTCACCGGGCGGGTCATCGCCGCCGCGCTGGCCTGGTCGCTGGCCGCGTGGCTGCTCTACGGCCTGCAGATCTGGCTGCTGGCGGCCCGGCTGGGCGCCCCGCCGGGCCGCACCGCGCTGCTGGCCGTGGGCGGGTACGCGTTCGCCTGGAGCGTTGGGTTCCTGATCGTATTCGCACCGGCCGGCGCCGGGGTGCGGGACGTGCTGCTGGTGGCCGTGCTCGGCCCGGTCCTGGGCGTGGGCAGCGCCACCGCGGTGGCGCTGGTGTCCCGGGTGGTGACCACCGTGGGCGACCTGCTGGCCGCCGCGCTGGCGGCGTGGTCCAGCCGGCCGCCGGCCGAGGGTGACCAGGAAGTCACCGGCCACGCCAATAGCGTTAAATAAGTTTTCGTTTCAGAGTTTTTGTTTCAGAGGTTTAAAATAGTTTTGTTGCCGAGGCGCTCAGGCGTTTTCCCGCCCAATTGCGGTAGTTATCGAGCGCGCCGGAGTTCTGCCCGTTATTCTCCCGACTCGTGGGATTCCGGGTGCCTGTGGAGCGGGCTGCGCGGGCGGCCCGGGAGGCTGTCCGGGCGCCGTCCGGCCCAGCGCCGCGCCCGGACCGGGCGGGGGCCCGTCCGGCCACCGCGCCCCTGGCCGGCGTCGGGCTGCTCACCGCGGCGGCGGCGGCGGCCGGCTACTCGGTGGTCGCGCTGGCCCGCTACTACACGTTCCAGACCGCGTCCTACGACCTGGTGATCTTCGACCAGGCGGTCCGGTCGTACGCGCACCTGCGGCCGGGGATCTCGGTCATGAAGGGGCTGCACAACGGGTTCGGCCCGGACTTCTCCGTGCTCGGGGATCACTTCTCCCCGGTGCTGGCCCTGCTCGCCCCGCTGTACTGGGTGTCGGGCAGCCCGGCCAGCCTGCTGGTCGCCCAGGCGGTGCTGTTCGCGCTGGCCATCCCGCCGCTCTGGCTGTTCACCCGGCGCGCCATCGGCGGCGGCCGGAAGGCCGTGCTGGCCGCCTACCTGGTGGCTGCGTCGTACGCGCTGAGCTGGCCGGTCGCGTCCGCGGTCGGCTTCGACTTCCATGAGGTGGCGTTCGCCCCGGTGCTGACCGCGGTGGCGCTGGAGCGGCTGCAGGCCGGCCGGCTGCGCGCCGGGCTGCTCGCCCTGGCCGGGCTGCTGCTGGTCAAGGAGGACATGGGCTTCCTGGTCGCCGGGATCGGGGTTTACCTGGCGGTGGCCCGCCCGCGCACGCTGCCGCGGCAGCTGCGCACCGGGCTGGTGCTGGTGGCGGCCGGCATCGGGTACAGCGTGCTGGCCACCTACGTGCTGATCCCGGCGGCCGGCGGGCGGGCCGACTACTACTGGGCCTACCAGTCGCTGGGCAGCAACGTCCCGCGGGTCATCGGGCACATCCTGGTCCACCCGGTCAGCTCGGCCCGGGTGCTGATCACGCCCCGGGTCAAGGTGGACACGGTGCTCTGGCTGCTGGCCGCGTTCTGCTTCCTGTCCCTGGCCTCGCCGATCGCGCTGGCCGCGGTCCCGCTGCTGCTCGAGCGCATGCTGGGCAGCAAGTTCCCGAACTGGTGGGTCACCGCCTTCCAGTACAACGCCTACCTGGTGGTCGTGCTGGCCTGCGCCGCGGTGGACGGCGCGGCCCGGCTGGACCGCTGGGCCACCGCGGCCCGGGAGCAGGTCGCGGCGCGGCGCTGGCCGCGGCCGGGCACGATCGCGCTCGGCTGCGCGGTGGCCATGCTGGCGGTGGCGGTGGCCCTGCTCCCCCAGTTCGCGTTCGGCCCGGCGCTGCACGCCTCGTTCTACCGCCGCGATGCCCGGATGCGGGCCGCCGCGGCCGCGGACGCCGCGGTGCCCAGCGGGGTCACCGTGGCCGCGGTGAACAACCTCGGCCCGCAGCTGTCCGGCCGGGACACCGTGCTGCTGTGGGACGGCGACGGGGAGACCCCGCGGTACACCCCGTGGGTGGTGGCTGACGTGGCCCACCAGGACTTCACCTTCCCGTCGCTGCGGGCCCAGCGGCAGCGGGTCGCGCTGCTGGAGCGGCACGGGTACCAGGTCGTGTTCCGCCGCGACGGGTATCTGGTGCTGCACGAGCCGGCCACCGCCGTAGCCGGGGGGACTCCATGATCGCGGCGACCCGGACCGCGCTGGCCGGCCCGGCGCGCTGGGCCGCCCGGCCAGGCGGGCCGGGGCCCGCGGACCCGGCCGGCCGCTGCTGGCCCGGCTGTCCGTGCTGCCCGCGCTGCTGGTGCTCAGCTGGCTGCTGGCCGGGCTGCCGCTGCTGCTGCTCGGCGCGTTCCGGCCGCTGCTCATGCTGGTCATCTCGGTGCCGCTGGCCGTGGCGCTCGCGCTGGCCGGGCTGCGCTGGATCCCCGGGCTGGCCGGCCCGGATGACGCGGATGCCGTGGCGGGCGCGGCCGCCCGCACGCCCTGGTGGCCGGTGCTGGCCATCGCGGCCGCGTTCGGCGCCGACCAGATGATCTACCACGGCCAGTTCCTCATCGTGATGCGGGACCCAGGCTCGTATGCCCAGTTCGCGGCCTGGATCGCCGGCCATCACGGGCTGCCGATCCCGCAGGACCGGGCCGCCTTCGGCGGCACGCATCACCTGCTGACCTTCGACAGCTTCGCGTTCTACCAGGTCGGCTCCGTGATCGTGCCGCAGTTCATGGCCGGGCTGCCGATGCTGCTGGCGGGCGGCTTCTGGCTGGGCGGGGCCGCCACGGCGGTGGCCATGGCGCCGGTGTTCGGGGCGCTGGCCGTGCTCACCTTCGGCGGCCTGGCTGCCCGGCTCATTGGGCCGCGCTGGGCGCCGCTGGCCGCGCTGGTGCTGGCCATATCGCTGCCGATGCAGTTCACCAGCCGGTCCACGTACAGCGAACCGGTGGCGGCGATCCTGTTCCTGGGCGGGCTGGCCCTGGTCACCGACTCACTGCGGGTGGGCCGGCCCGGCCGGGCCGTGCTGGCCGGGCTCGGCGGGCTGGCCCTCGGCGCGACGCTGCTGGTCCGGATCGACGGCGCCAGCGACATCCTGCCCGTGCTCCCCTACGCCGGCCTGCTGCTGATCAGCCGCCGGCCGCAGGCCTGGCCGCTGCTCGGCGGGCTGGCCGCCGGGGCGGCCTACGGTGCGGCCGACGGGCTGCTGCTGTCCCGGCCCTACCTGGCCAGCATCAAGACATCGCTGATCCCACTGGCCGCGCTGACCGTCCTGGTCGCGGCCGGCACCGCGGCGGCGGTGCTGCTGCTCCGCCGCCGTGGCCTGCTCGCCATCCGCGGTGCCACGGCGCCCAACGCCGTGGCCGGGCTGGCCTTCCTGATCCTGCTCGGCCTGGCCGCGCGGCCGTACCTGCAGACGACCCGGGCCGCGGTGAACAAGCCCACCCAGGGGGCCATGGCGGACTGGCAGCGCGCCGATCACCTGCCGGTCCAGCCGACCCGGCTGTACTGGGAGCTCAGCCTGCACTGGGTGTTCTGGTACATCGGCCTGCCCGCGGTGCTGCTCGGCACGCTCGGCGCCGCGCTGCTGGCCCGGCGCTGCCTGCGCGGCCAGACGCCGGCCTGGACTCTGCCGCTGGTCACCTTCGCCTGGACCATCGTGACCACGCTGTACCGCCCGGCCATCGTGGCCGACCAGCCGTGGGCCAGCCGGCGGCTCGTCCCGGCGGTGCTGCCCGGGTTTCATCCTGCTGGCCGGATGGGCGCTCCGCTGGCTGCTCGGCTGGCTGCGCGGGCACGGCTACGACCGCCCGGTGCTGCTGCTGGCCGGTGCGGCAGGCGCCGCCGCGCTGCTGCTGCCGGCCGCGCTGACCACGTTCGGGCCGGGGCTGGCCAGCCACCTGCGGGACACGCGGCCGGCCCCGGCCACCCTGACCTTCACCCCCACCTACCAGGGCGAAGTCGCCGCCGCCCGGGGCCTGTGCGCCGCCATCCCGCGGGACAGTTCGGTGGTCATCGTGGACGGGTCGATCGCCGACACCATGACCGAACTGGTCCGCGGCATGTGCGGCGTCCCGGTGGCCCGGATCTCCAGCCCGGCCGCGCCCGCGGTGCGGCCGGTCACCGCCGGCATCCGCCAGGCCGGCCGGCAGCCCGTGCTGCTCGCCGCCACCCGCCGGGAACTGCGGCCCTACGGCGCGGCAGCGCACCGGGTCATGGCCCTGCGCACCCGGCAGGACCCGCACACGCTCGTCACCCCGCCCACGGGCACCTGGAAACTCGCCGTCAACGTCTGGATGTCGGAGCCGCCACGATGAACACTGTCACCCCAGCTGTACCGCTGCCCGCGGCCGCAGCGCTGCCCGCGGCGGACACCACGGAGCACAGCCCGTACGTCACCATCGTGCTGCCCTGCCACAACGAGCAGGGCCATGTGGTGGCCGAGGTGGAACGCATCTGCGCGGCGATGGACGCGAGCGAGTACCGCTACGAGCTCGTCGCCTATGACGACGCGTCCACCGATGACACGCTCGCCCGGCTGCACGAGGCCGCCCCGCAGTTCCCGCAGCTGCGGATCGTGCACTTCCGGCGCAACGGCGGGTCAGGCACGGTGCGCCGGATCGGCACCCAGGAGGCGCACGGCCAGATCGTGGTGTGGACCGACGCGGACATGACCTATCCCAACGAGCGCATTCCCGAACTGGTCCGGATGCTGGAGAAGGACCCCGACGTGGACCAGGTGGTCGGGGCCAGGACGACCGAGGAGGGCAGCCACAAGCTGCTGCGGGTGCCGGCTAAATGGTTCATCCGCAAGCTCGCCGAGCGGCTGACCAGCTGCGAGATTCCCGATCTGAACTCTGGGCTGCGGACGTTCCGCCGTCAGATCGCGCTGCCCTACCTGCGGCTGCTGCCGCCCGGGTTCTCCTGCGTGACCACGATCACTATCGCGTTCCTGGCCAACCAGCACGACGTGCGGTACGTGCCCATCGGGTACGCGAAGCGGGCGGGCACGTCCAAGTTCCACTTCGTCAAGGATGCCTACCGGTACATCCTGCAGGTGCTGCGCATGGTGATGTACTTCAACTCGCTGAAGGTGCTGATGCCGATCGCGCTGACCCTGCTCGGGCTCGGCGCTGCCAAGGCCGTCTACGACGTGGTGGTGCACCCGTTCCACGTCGCTGACGACACGGTGCTGGTCTTTGTCAGCGGCCTGATCATCGCCACCCTGGCCCTGCTGGCCGACCTGATCGTCCGGTCGCGCAGTGACGGCTGAAGCCGGGCTCCCCGACGTGGCGGCCTGCACATAGCCGCGCGGGCTCGTATCCTGTCCGGCATGCGCTCCCCGGTCTGCCCGGCGCGCCGCGCCTGGCTACCCACCGTCACCGGTTGCCTGCTGGCCACCCTGGCCGTCGCGGGCTGCGGGCCGCACAAGACCGCCAGCTCGCAGACCGCGGCAACCACGCACGCCGCACCGGCCTCGACGCTGGCGTCGTCGTCCCCCACACCGAGCGCGACGCCGGCCTGCTCCACCACGGTCGCACCGGGCTTCCCGTGCACGATGCGGGAGCGGATCGTGGCCGTCAAGCACTACGCCAACCGGCTGCCCGGCACCATCGGCATCGTGCTGCACGACCGCGCCACCGGCGCGACCTGGCATAACGCCAACGCCGGGACGCTGCAGCCGGCCGCGTCCACGATCAAGCTGGCGATGATGACCGACATCCTGCAGCGGCAGCGGGCGGGCCAGTTCCAGCTCACCCCGGCCGACCGGGCGGCCATGTTCCAGGCGCTGTACACCAGCAACGACGACGACGCCGACCACCTCTGGTACAAGTACGAGAACGCCAGCTTCATGGACCGGGTACGGGCGTTCGGGATGAATAACACCCGGTTCACCACCGCGCCGTACTGGGGCGACGTGGACACCACCGCCCGGGACCTGGACAACCTGATGAACTACGTGCTGGACAAGGCTCCGCCGCGGATCCGGCACTACCTGGTGTACCGGCTGCAGCACGTCAGCGGGATCGACCAGCAGTGGGGCGTGTGGGGCGCCGGGCCGGCCAACCACCCGGGCAACAAGGACGGCTGGGAGCAGGACCCCGGCCCCGTCGGCGTGTGGATCACCAACACGGTCGGGTTCGCCGGGCCGGACCAGCGCTACACCCTGGCCATCACGTACGACATGGGCAGCTTCGGGGAGGACGGCAACGCCGGGTTCAAGTTCGGCACCAACAAGCTGACCCAGATCGCGGCCATGCTGTTCCAGGGCCGCCACACCGGCACCCCGCACCCCCTCCCCTCCGCCGTCCCGTAAGCCGCTCGTCCAGCACATCCCCTTGCCCGTTTGGCTACATTTCTGTGCTTTCAGCCCGTTCTGCCGGGGCGCCGTCAGCTTCCGCGGCAAGACTGTTCGCACGGCCTGGGTCACCCGCCCACGGGTGACCGCGGGGAGGCCGCGACCCTACCGTCCACGTGCATCCAGGGGGCGCCGTGAATACACCGCAGCAGTCAATTTCCCGGCCCGTGCCGGAGCTTTTCGGGCAGTACCCCGGGTACGGCTTCGCCGGATTCGGGATATCCACCGCGACCGGGAACTACACGCAGACCGCGACCGACTTAGGCTTCCCCGGCGGCCTGCTCGGCCTGCTGGACCTGGCCCGGACGTACAACTCGCTGTCCAGCACCGCGACCTCGTTAGGCACCGGCTGGGCGCACTCGCTGAGCGTCAGCCTCACCCCGCCGGCGGCCCGGGCCACGCCAGCCAGCGTGACCTTCCAGGACGCCGACGGCCGGGTGCTGACGTTCGTCCCCGACCCGGCTGGCGGCTACCTCCGCCCGCAGGACCTGGCCGCCGGCCTGGCCCACAACGCTGATGGCAGCTACACGCTGGCCTACAACAGCGGCCTGAGCCTGTCCTTCGACGCGTCCGGGCGGTTAACCAGCCGGGCCTGGCAAGGCCAGCAGGTCAGCTACGACTACGACACCGCCGGCCGGCCGCTGCGCGCGGCGCACACGTCCGGGCCGGCGCTGACCCTGTCCTACGACAGCGCGGGACGGCTCAGCCAGGCCGAGGCCAGCGATGGCCGCACGGTGTCCTACGGCTACGCCGCCGACGGGACGCTGACCTCGGTGACCGACCCGGCCGGCGGAAGCAGCCGGTACGAGACGACCGCGGACGGCCAGTTCCAGGTCACCGACCCGGACGGCAACGTCGTGGTGACCAACACCTACGACCACGACACCGGCCGGGTCACCCACCAGGACCTGCCCACCGGGGGGAGCGCCGAATTCAGCTACGACACCAGCACCGGGGCCACCACGGTGACCAGCCAGTCCGGCGCGGTGCTGACGTTCCAGGCGGACAGCTCGGGCCGGATGACCAAGGTCACCGACCCGGCTGGCCGGGCCGCCACGTTCAGCTACGACGCGAACGGCTACCTGGCCGGCGCGGTCTCCCCCGGCGGCAGCGATCTGGCTCAGCAGCACGACGCCCGCGGCAACCTGCTCAGCTCCACCTTCGGCGGCGCCACCACGGGCTACGAATACGACAGCGCCGACCGGCCCACGGCGGTGCACGCCCCGGCCGGGGGCACCGTCAGCTACCGCTACCCCGACACCGGCCAGGTCCCGTCCCAGGTCACCGACGCCACCGGCGGGACCAGCCAGTTCGGATCGGCCAATGGCCTGATCACCAGGCTCACCGACGCCGACGGCAACACCACGACCTACGACTACGACACAGCCGGGAACCTGATCTCGCTGACCGATCCGCTCGGCGGCGTGACCCGGTACAGCTACGACAGCGGGGGCCGGCGCACCAGCCAGACCAGCCCGGGCGGCGCGGCCACCAGTTACGGCTATGACGCCGCCGGGCGGATCACCGCGGTCACCGACCCGCTCGGCCACGTCACCCGGTACGGGTACTCGGCTGCCGGGCGGCTGCTGTCCATCACCGACCCGGACGGCGGGGTCACCGCCCACGCCTACGACCAGGCGGGCCAGCTCGTCTCGGTTACCGACCCGCTGGGCCGGGTCACCCGCTACGGGTACGACCACGACGGCAACCTGACCACCACCACCGCGCCCGGCGGCGCGGTGACCACCACCGAGTATGACCACTCCGGCCGGGTCACCGCCATCACCGGCCCGGATGGGAACACCGTCCGGCATGAATACGACGCCGATGGCAACCTGACCACCGTCACCGACGCGCTCGGGCACGTGACCCGGCGGGCCTACGACGCCCGTGGCAACCTCACCGAGCTCACCGACCCGGGCGGCGGGGTCAGCCGTTACGCCTACGACGACGCGGACCGGCAGATCAGCTACACCGACCCCGCGGACGGGACCTGGCGCACCGGCTACGACCTGGCCGGCCACATAGTGACCAGCACCGACCCAGCCGGCGGCACATTCCGCCAGGCGTGGACCCCGGCCGGGAACCTGTCCCGGAGCACCGACCCGCTGGGCCGGGAGACCAGCTACGCCTACAGCCCGCTGCAGCAGCCCGTCGCGATCACCAACCCACAGGGCGGGGTCACCCAGTACGCCTACGACGCGGACGGGCGGCGCACCTCGGTGACCACCCCAGCCGGGCTGGTTACCCAGTCCCGCTACGATGCCGCGGGCCGGCTGGCCGCCATGGTCGACCCCCGCGGCTGGATCACCCGCTTCGAGTACAACGCCCGCGGCCAGCAAATCGCGCAGATCAGCCCGAGCGGAGCGGTCACCAGGGACCGGTTCGACGCGGCCGGGCAGCACACCGAGACGATCGATCCGAACGGCGCGCCGACCCGATTCGGCTATGACGAAGCCGGCCACCTGATCGAGGTCACTGACGCCAAGGAGGGCATTACCCAGTACGGCTACGACGCTGCCGGGCAGCAGGTGTCGGTGACCGACCCGCTGGGCCGGACCACAACCCAGGCCTACGATGCGGCCGGGAACCTGATCACCATCACCAACCCGGACGGGCAGGCCCAGCACCTCAGCTACAGCGCGGTCCGGCAACTCGTCCAGCGCCGTGCGGACGACGGCACCCAGGTGTCCTACGCCTACGACGCGGCCGGGCGGCGGATCAGCATGACCGACCTGACCGGCACCACGCATTACACCTACGACAGCCGGGGGCAGCTGCTCACCGTCACCGACCCGGACGGCGGGTGACCACGGCCGGCTATGACCTGGCGGGCCAGCGCATCTCGCTGACTTACCCGAGCGGTCTCGAGCTCAGCTACGACTACGACCTGAACGGGAACGTCACCCGGCTGCAGGACTCCCGCGCCGGGGACGCGGTCTACGCCCTCGACCCGGACGGGCGGCTGCTCACCGAGCAGCTGCCCGGCCGGCTGGCCCGCCGGTACCGCTACGACCACGGGCTGCTGGCCCGGTTCACGGTGATCCGGGACGGTCACCCGGTCACCCGGACCGCGTTCACCCACGACCCGGACGGGCGGGTCGCCACCCAGCGCCAGGACGGCCAGCTCACCCACTACCGGTACGACCCGGCCGGACAGCTCACCAGCATCGTGCGGGAGGACCGCACGGTGCCGCGCGTGCCGGGACGCCCGCGCCCGCACCGGCCCGAACCCGGTCACGACCGCGAGCTCCCGGACCTGCAGCTGACCTACGACGTGCTCGGGAACCGGCACAGCCTGCGCCGGGGCGAGGTGGAGACGCATTACCGCTACGATGCGGCCAGCCAGTTGCTGGGCCTGGAGGGTGGCGGACGGCGGGCCGAGTTCCGCTACGACTCGGCCGGGCGGCTGACCGAGGAGCACGACGGCGACCAGCACCGCACGATCCGCTACAACGGCTTTGGCCAGCCGGTGTCGGTCACCCGTGACGGACCCAGGCTCACCGAGCACAGCCAGGCCGTGTTCAACGGCAACGCGCTGCTCGCCGCCCTCACCCTGACCCGGGAGCAGCCGGAGCGCGACGAGCAGCGCGCCGCATCCGTCCGCTATCTGTGGCTCACCGACAACGACCAGATACCGCAGATCCAGGCCCAGGCGGCACAGCCGCAGCTGGACGACGCGGAGCGGGACGGGCCGGGCCGGCTGGATGCCGACTTCGCGTACGGGTACGGCCGGACGTTCGCCAGCTCCCGGCGGGCCGCGGCCCCCTTCCACACCGACGCTTACCGGTCCGCGCTGCGCACCGAGGACACCGAGCCGTGGGCCCTGGCCGAGCGGTACAGCACGTTCGGCGCCCCGGAAGACGACCGCGAACCGGATGAGCACCGCGAGCTGGCCGCGCCGGAACTACCGCGCTTTGGCTACCGCGGTGAGCTCAGCCTCGGCCCCCTGGTGTACCTGCGGGCACGCAGCTACGACACGGTGCTGGGCCGGTTCACCACCCCGGACCCGCTCGCTTTCCAGCCCCGCCAGGTGCCCGCGGCCAGCCCGTACACATATGCCCGGAATGACCCGCTGAACACCACCGATCCGCTCGGGCTGTTCTCGTTCGGGTCGATCCTGTCCCACGTCGTGCACGCGGTCTCGCATGTGGTGCACGGCGTCCAGCACGTGATGCACGCGGTGGCGGGCACCGTCACCAAGGGCGTGCACATCGTGGCGGGCGGCGTCGCGCACGCGTTCGAGGCGGTGCACACCGTGCTGGCCCAGGTGGCCGCGACCGCCCAGAAGGACGCCGCCCGGCTGGCGCACGTGGTCCGGGACGCCGCCACGCACGTGGTCCACGTGGTGCGGGACGCCGTCGAGCGGTCGGCCGGTGTGGTAAGCAGCGCCGTCAACCAGGCCACTACGTGGATCAAGAAGCACAACCAGATCATCGGCAAGATCGGCAGCGTGCTCAGCAACATCAGCGGCGACCTGGCGCTGGCCGGGCTGGTCATCGCCCCGATCCCCGGCCTGGACGCGCTCACCCCGGTGCTGGAGGGGGCGGCCGCGGCCACCGCGATCGGCGCGCTGGTGACTCAGGGCGTGGCCAGAGCGGCCGGGGACAGCAACATCACCTACGGTGACCTGTTCGGCGACGCGCTCGGCGCGATCCCCGGCGGCGAGGACGCCGAGGACGCCGTCCGGGGGCTCGGCACCGCCAGCCACCTGACCGAAGACGCCGCGGAGGAGGAAGCCAGCACCGGCGCCCGCACGCTGTTCCACTACACGACTGAAGAGAACCAGGAGGCTATCCTCAAGAGCCGGGAGCTCAACCCCTCGCTGAAGGAGGTCAACCCCTCCGATGCGCGGTATGGCAACGGGCAGTACCTGTCCGACATCAAGCCGGGGACGTACTCGAACGCCTCGCTGTCCGCCCGCTTCCTGCGCAACCCGTACCAGGGTGCCCGGTTCTCGCACTATGTGGAGATCGACGTCTCCGGCCTTGACGTGGTAGAGGGCCGGCCGGGAGTGTTCGTGGTCCAGAACGAGGAGCCGCTGGACTTGACCGGGCGGATCAGCGGCTGGGGGAAGAACCAGTGACCAGGTACCTGCGGGTCCGCTGGGACCATGATCCCAGCGACGACCCGATCGTGCTCTACCACGAACTGGACGACCAGCAGCGGGAGACCCGGCGGGTCGAGTTGTTCGAGGACGGCCGGCTGCAGTGGGCCGACCAGGCCGACCCGGACGCGCCCACCTCGGTCAGCCTGGCGCCGCTGCCGGCCCTGGAGGAGATCCGGGACCAGCCCGAGTTCTCGGTCTCGGAGATCAGCCAGGCCTTCGAGGAGGTGTGGGCGCGGGCCCGGGGCCAGACCGTGCCCACCGAGGAGCCAGGCTGAGGCGGTAGCGTCGCGGGATGACCGCGTCCCGGTTCGTGGTGCAACTGCATGACGCCACCGCGCTGCATTACGACCTGCGGATCCAGATCGGCGGCGTGCTGCGGTCGTGGGCGGTGCCGCGCGGGCCGTCGCTGGACCCGGCGGCCCGGCGGCTGGCCGTGCCGGTCGAGGACCACACGCTGGACGCGGGTGACTTCGAGGGCGTGCACGAGGGACAGCGGCGCGGCACCGGCGCGGTGATCATCTGGGATGAAGGCCCGGCCGACATCGTCCGGGATGAGCCGGGGCATCTGGTGGCCACGCTGCACGGCAGCAAGCTGGCCGGCGGCTTCGCGCTGACCCGGACCGGCGAGCGGCGCTGGATCCTGGTCAAGGTCCGGGACGCGGCCGCCCGGCCCGGCTCGGACATCGTGGCTGAGCAGCCAGCCAGCGTGCGCAGCGGCCGGACCTGGCAGCAGGTGGCGGGCCAGGCCACGCCGCACGGCCAGCCCAGTCCGCCGGCCCGTCCCGGCGAGCGGCGCGGGTAGGCCAGCCGGCCTGGTGGCGTGCTGATCTTTGGCCGAGACTGGGCCAGAGGGGGTGCGGCGATGAGCCAGCCAGCGGCGGCGGCCAGCGGAACACAGCCGGGGCTGGTCGTGGCCAGCGGGCCGGGCCGGTGGGTGCTGCTGGCCACCGTGCTCGGCTCAGCCATGGCGTCCATCGACGCCACCGTGGTCGGCATCGCGCTGCCCACCATCGGCCGGGACTTCCACGCCAGCCTGGGCGCGCTGCAGTGGGTGGTCACCGGGTACACACTCACGCTGGCCGGGCTGCTGCTGATGGCGGGCGCGCTGGGCGACAAATACGGCCGCAAGAAATGGTTCGTTATCGGGGTGACCTGGTTCGCCATCGCATCGCTGCTGTGTGGCGTGGCACCCAGCGCGGGGTTCCTGATCGGCGCCCGGGCGCTGCAGGGGGTCGGCGCGGCGCTGCTCACCCCGGGCAGCCTGGCCATCCTGGAGGCGGTGTTCCGGCCCGACGACCGGGGCAAGGCGATCGGCGCCTGGGCCGGGTTCAGCGGGGTGGGCACCGCGATCGGGCCGTTCCTCGGCGGCTGGCTGGTGGCCGCCGCGTCCTGGCGGTGGATCTTCGCCATCAACCTGCCCCTCGCCGTCGTCGTGATCGCGGTGACGCTGCGGCACGTCCCGGAGAACCGCGATCCGGCGGCCACCGGGCCGATCGACGTGGCGGGCGGTGCGCTGGTCACGCTCGGGCTGATCGGGCTGACCTACGGGCTGATCCAGGGCCCGGGCGGGCACTGGGGCGATCCGCTGGTGCTGGCCGGGCTGCTCGGCGGGCTGCTGCTGCTGGCCGCGTTCATCTGGTGGGAACACCACACGCCGTCGCCCATGCTGCCGCTGAGCCTGTTCGCCTCGGGCCAGTTCACCTCGGCCAACGTGGTCACCTTCGTGGTGTACGGCGGAATTGGCGGCGCGCTGTTCCTGCTGCCGATCCAGCTGCAGGAGGTTTCCGGGTACACCGCGCTGGAGTCCGGCATCGCGCTGCTGCCGGTCACCGCGATCACGCTGGTGCTGTCCCAGCGCTCCGGCGCGCTGGCCGACAAGATCGGCCCCCGGCTGCAGATGTCGGTCGGGCCGGTGCTGGTCGGCATCGGGCTATGCCTGTTCACCCTGATCACCGCGTCCGGTGACTACCTCACCGAGGTGCTGCCGGGGGTGGTCGTGTTCGGCTTCGGCCTGGCCGTGGCGGTGGCCCCGCTCACCTCGACCGTGCTGGCCGCGGTGCCGGCCGAGCACGCCGGGATGGCGTCCGCGGTCAACAACGACGTGGCCCGGGCGGCGGCGCTGATCGCGGTCGCGCTGCTGCCCGCGGCGGGCGGGCTGACCGGGGACGCCTACCAGCACGCGGACGTGTTCTCGAAAGGGTTCCACACCGCGTCGCTGATCGCGGGCGGGCTGTGCGTGGCCGGTGGCGTGCTGGCCGCGGTCACCATCCGCAACCCGTCCCGGGCCAGGGCGGCGGCGGTGGCCGCGAAGCGGCATGGGCCGCTGCTGCACTGCGCGCTGGACGCCCCGCCGCCGACCTAAGCCGGTACCGGGCCTACGGGACCAGGACGATGCGGCCGGGGATGGCGCGGTCTTCCAGCAGCCGGTGCGCCTGGGCGATGTCGGCCAGCGGCAGCGTGGTGGTGGCCGCGCGCAGCTCACCGCCGGCCAGCAGCCGGGTCAGCTCCGCGATGTCCGCCCGGGCCTGTGGCTCGTCGATAGCGCGCCAGGCCAGCAGCGAGAACCCGGTCACCGACTTGAGCATGAACAGGCTGCGCACCGGCACGCTGCCCAGCTCGCCGGCCGAGGCGCCGAACACCACCGCCCGGCCGAGCGGGGCCAGCAGCCCGATGGCCTGCTGCAGTACAGAGCCGCCGACCGCCTGCAGGGCCAGCTGCACGCCACCCGGCGCGGCCGCGCGCACCTGGTCCGGCCAGCCCGGCTGGGTGTAGTCGATGGCCACGTCGGCGCCCAGTTCCTTGAGGAAGCCGAGCTTGGCCGGGCTCGCCGTGGCGATGACCTGGCCCGCGCCCTGCCGCCGGGCCAGCTGGACGGCCAGGTGGCCGATCGCGCCCGCACCGGCGGTGATCAGCACGGTGTCCCCGGGGGCCAGGCCGGCCCGCAGCGCGGCGAGCGCCACCGCCCCCACCAGGGGCAGCATGCTGGCGGCCCCGGCGTCCAGGCCGGCCGGCACCGGGGCCAGCCAGCCGGTGTCGGCCAGCACGTAGTCGGCGCAGGCGTCCTCCAGCAGCACCGCCACCCGGGTCCCGGCCAGGGCCGGGTCGGTGTCCGGGCCGGCCCGCTCGACGGTGCCGACCACGTCGCCGGTCAGCGTGCCGGGCAGCTGGCGGTACCAGATCGAGTTCTCGTCGGTCTCCCGGCGCAGCTGCACGTCAACGTAGTTCAGCCCGATCGCCTCGGTGCGGATCAGCACCTGGCCCGGGCCGGGCTCGGGAATGCCGGTCTCCTCGATGGCCAGCACGCCGGGGCCGCCGTGGGCGTGAAAACGCACGCGTCGCATGAGGAATCTCCCTGATGGGTAGGGCTGCTAAAGTGGACCAGCAGTCGAGTTAGCTCTGGACCTTACTGGACCGTCGGTCCACTTGTCTAGCGGGAAGCGGGGAGAGCCGCCTGTGCTGAGTGCGGGACAGCCCGAGCGGGCCGATGCCGCCCGCAACCGGCGCGCCATCCTGGCCGCGACCGAGCGGCTGCTGGCCAGCCACCGCCCGCAGGACATCTCGATGGAGCAGGTCGCGGCGGCCGCCGGGGTGGGCAAGGGCACCTTGTTCCACCGGTTCGGCAGCCGGAACGGCCTGATGTACGCGCTCATGGTGCAGCGGGCCCAGGCGCTGGAGGAAGCGGTGACGGCCGGGCCGCCGCCGCTCGGCCCGGGCGCGCCGGACCGGGACCGGCTGCTCGCGTTCCTGGACGCCATCGTCGGGGTGGTCAGCCGGAACAAGAGCCTGATGGCCGAGCTGGCGCACACGGCCGGCCCGCCGCCGCAGCCCGCCGGGGCCGACGTCGCACAGGACCGCAGCAAGCACCCGGTGTATGAGTTCTGGCATGGGCATATCAGCGCGCTCATCGCCGCGCGGCGGCCGGACGCCGACAGCGACCTGATCGCGCACCTGATGCTGGGTGCGCTGCACAGCGAGCCGGTCCTGGGCGAGCTGGCCAGTTCGGGCCCGGGCCGGCTGGCCGCGGCGCTGCGTGGGCTGGCCACCGCGGTGCTGGACGCCCCGGCCGCGGCGGTCCCGGGCTGACCGGCCACGGGCACCGGCCAGCGTAAGCTGCTGACCCGTGCGGATCTTCCTGGCCGGCGCGACCGGCGTCATCGGTACCCGGCTCATCCCGCTGCTGGTGGAGGACGGGCACGTGGTGGCGGGCATGACCCGCTCGGCCGAGCGGGCTGGCCTGGTCCGCGACCTGGGTGCGGAACCGGTCGTCTATGACGTGTACGACCCGGCGGCGCTCACCGCGGCCATGACCGGGTTCCGCCCGGACGTCGTGCTGCACCAGCTCACCGACCTGCCGGACGACGCCTCGGACATCCCGCGGCTCGCCGGGCGGAACCAGCGGATGCGCGACGAGGGCACCGCCAACCTGCTCGCCGCGGCTCACGCGGCCGGGGCGGCCCGGGTCATCGCGCAGAGCATCTCCTGGGAACAGCCGGGCGAGGAGGCGCAGGCCGCCACGGGCACGTTCGAGCGCACGGTGCTGCGGGACGGCGGCGTGATCATCCGGTACGGGCAGTTCTGGGGACCGGGCACGTACTACCCGGACAGCCCGCCGCCCCGGCCGCGGATCCACCTCGACGACGCCGCCCGGCAGACCGTGACCGCGCTCGGCGCACCGCCCGGGCTGACCCTGGTGGCCGACGACCGGGCCAGCTGAGCGGCGCCCTGTCGAAACGCCGGAGCCAGCTCCGACACCGGACTGAACGCGCCAACCACGGCGCAGCTACCGGAAGGACTCCGTCATGGACTGGAAGCTTGAAGTCGTCGTCGTCCCGGTCACCGACATCGACCGGGCCAAGCAGTTCTACCTGGACAAGATCGGGTTCAAGCTGGACGCGGACAGCCAGCCGGCCGAGAACTTCCGGGTGGTGCACATGACCCCGCCCGGGTCGGCCTGCTCGGTCGTGGTCGGGCCGGCCGTCGTCAGCCCGGGCACCAACCTGGACGCCAGCGCCCGGATGCAGCTGGTCGTCACCGACATCGGCGCGGCCCGGGCCGAGCTGTCCGGCCGCGGCGTGGACGTCTCCGACGTGCAGATCCTGGATGAGCGGGACGGCGGGAAGTTCTTTTACTTCACCGACCCGGACGGCAACAACTGGGCCGTGCAGGAGGTCCGCGAGTACGTCGGCGCCCCGCTGGGCTGAGCCGGGGCGGATGCTGGGCTGCCGCGGCCGGCCTGGCGGTCAGCCAAGGACGGTCATTGACCCCAGGACACGCTGCACGCTGTCCTGGAGGTCAGTGGCCGCGTCCGGGCTGCCCGCCAGGTGCCGCAGCAGCGCCTGCTGGAAGAGCCCGTCGAAGACGGCGTACGCAGCGCCGGACGGCAAAGCGGGCGGCTGGCCGGCCAGGTCGGCGTACTTGGCCACGATCCGCCAGATCATCCGCTCCAGGCTCTGGTCGATCTCCAGCACATCGCTGCGGTAGGAGTCGTCGAACAGGCTCTGGTTCCGCAGGTCGTACCAGAGCCGGTGCAGGGTGGCTTCCTCGACCAGGGTGGCCGCCATCGCCGCGCCAAAGCCTTTCCGGAGCTCATCGGCGGAACTGGCGGTGGCCACGATGTTGTCGTAACGGGTGACACACTCGGCCTTGTACTGCCGGACGCAGTACGTGATCAGCTCGATCTTGTCCCGGAAGTAGTAGTGCAGCACGCCGTGCGAGAACGCTGAGTTCTGCGCGATGTCACGCAGGCTGGTCCGGGCGTAGCCCTGCTCGGCCAGCGTCTGCAGCGCCGCCGCGGCAAGCTGGGCCCGCCGCTCGGCGAACTTGTCAACCTGGCGGCGCGCGATCCGGTCCCGGCTCCGGTCTGCTGTCCCGGTCTGGGCTGTCCCGGTCTGGGTTACCTCGGTCACAGTCAGGGTCCCATCGGCTCCGCGCATCTCCCACGAACTGGTGGCCAAGCCTACCCGGCAGGCATCATCGCGATCTTGACAGCTGACCAGATTTATCTTGACAAGCGTCTGACTATCTCTTGACAGTTGTCAAGACCAGTGACGAAGCTAATGGGGCACGTCACAGCCCGGTCCTGTCCGGGGCTGCGGAAAACCGGTCAATGGGGAGCGGTTGGCGCCCCAGGAAGAGGTGCTGGATGAGCGTGTACGACCTGGCCGGGCGCAAGGCACTGGTGACGGGGGGCGCGCGGGGGCTGGGCGCCGGGATGGCCGAGGCGCTGGCCCGGGCGGGCGCCGCGGTGGTCATCGGCGACGTGCAGGAGGACCTGGGCAAGACCACCGCTGACACGCTGCGGCAATCCGGCGCCGCCGCCGAGTTCGTGCCGCTCGACGTGACCGACGACGCGAGCTGGGACCGGGCCGTGGCCGAGGCGATCAGGGTGCTGGGCGGCCTGGACATCCTGGTCAACAACGCCGGGGTCGAGATATCCAGCCTGCTGGTCGACGTCAGTGCCGGGGATGTCCGCCGGATGCTGGACGTGAACGTGCTGGGCACCACGCTCGGCATCAAGCACGGCCTGCGCGCGATGCGGCCGGGTGGCCCGGCGGGCGCGGGCGGCGCCATCGTCAACGTCTCCTCGGTCGCCGCCACCATCGCCTTCCCGGCCATCGCCGTCTATTCGGCCACCAAGTCCGCCGTAGACCGGCTCACCCGGGTGGCCGCGATGGAGTCCGGGAAGCTCGGTTACGGAGTGCGGGTGAACTGCGTCTACCCCGGCCTGGTGCCCACCGAGATGGGCGCGAAGCTGGCCCAGGACATGGCCACGCTGGGACTGTGGCCGAGCGCGGAGGCGGCGGTCGGGGACGTCATCGGGCTGACCCCGCTCGGGCGGCTCGGCGAGGTGGCCGACATGGCCGACGCGGTCGTCTTCCTGGCCTCGGACGGGGCGCGGTTCATCACCGGGGCCGGGCTGCCGGTGGACGGCGGCATGGGCACCTGAGGCAGCTGGAACAGGACACCGAATCCGAGAGGTGAATCAGCCATGAGCAGCGACAAGCCCGTCGTGGTCTACGGTGCGTCCGGTTACACCGGGCGGCTGATCTGCGAGTATCTCCGCGAGTTCAACGTGCCGTTCATTGCGGCCGGCCGGGACAAGGCCCGGATCGCCGAGGCGCTGGACAAGGTGCCCGGCATCGACACCGTCCCGCACGAGATCGTCGAAGTCGCACACCAGGTCGAGCCGCTGACCGAGCTGCTCAGCGGGGCCCAGGTGGTGTGCAACACGGTCGGCCCGTTCGCCCAGTACGGCGGCGAGGTGGTGCAGGCCTGCCTGGCCACTGGATGCCACTACCTGGACACCACCGGCGAGCAGGACTGGCTGATCGACTGCGACGAGAACTACGGGCGGCAGATGGCCGACCGTGGGCTGCTGCTCGCTCCGGGCGTCGCGCAGATGTACACCACCGGAGAGATCGCGGCCGACCTGTGCCTGGAGACACCTGGCCTGGACGCGCTGGACATCCTGGTCTTCTGGAAGGGCTTCCCGACCATCGCATCGACCCGGACGATCCTGGTCAACGCGGCGCTGTCCAAGGCTTACTACCTGGAGCGGAACCAGTACCTGGAATGGCCGGCCGACGCAGGCCTGTACAACGTCACCGTGCCGGGGCAGCACGAGGCCGGGCTGGCGCTGCCATGGGGCGGCACCTCGCACCCGGTGTGGTTCAAGCACGACGCGCGGGTGGCCAACGTCAAGGTGCTCGGCGGGGTGTTCAACCGCCCGCTGATGCTGGGCGTGCCACAGATCGTGGCCGCCGCGCTGGCCCAGATCGAGGGCCTGTCCGATGAAGACAAGTACAAGGCCCTGTCCGAGCAGGCCGCCGCGGTGATGAACCAGATGCCGCCGCGGGAGAGCACCTTTGTCAACACGTCACTCGACTCGGTGCATGCCTCCGGCCCGATGGCCCGCGCGCACTGCGTGATCCACGGCACCTGCAACTACAAGCAGACTGGAGTGCTGCAGGCGTACGCGGCCTACTCGCTGCTGCAGCAGCCACCGCGCCGGGCCGGCTTCGCGTCCGGATGCCAGGCGTTCGGCCACCGGGAACTGCTCGGCGTGCTGCGCAGCTTCGGCCTGGTAATGGAGCCTGTCCTCACCGTGGCCCGGTGAGCGGCGGCGGGCCCGGACCATGCGGCTGACTGACTTCCTGGACAAGGGCGCCTCCCTGAATCCGGCCGCGCCCTGCCTGACCATGGCCGGGCACAGCCGCAGCTACGCGGACGTGCAGCAGCTGTCCTGGCGGATCGGCCAGGCCCTGGCCCGGTCCGGAGTCGAGCCCGGGGACAAGGTGGCGATCCTGTCCGGCAACGACCCGGTCGCGTTCTGCTGCGTGTTCGGTATCGCCCGGGCCGGTGCGGTCTGGTGCCCGGTCAACCCGCGCAACGAGGCGGCGGAGAACCGGGAACTGCTGGACCTGTTCGACTGCACCTGCCTGATCTTCCAGGGATCTTTCGCGCCGCTGGTGGCCCGGATCGTCCCGGACCTGCCGAAGATCGAGACGCTGATCTGCCTGGACCAGGACATCCAGGAGATCGCGGGGGCCGTCTCGTTCGGCCGGTGGCTGGCTGGCCTGCCCGGGGAACCGTGGCAGGCCAGCCCGCCGGACGACATCGCCATGATCGCGGGCACCGGCGGCACCACCGGCAAGCCCAAGGGCGTGCTGCTCACCGGGCACAACCTGGAGACGATGACCGCGCTGACGCTGATGAGCTACCCGTTCGGGGCACGGCCGGTCTACCTGGCGCTGGCCCCGCTCACCCACGCAGCCGGGGTGCTCTGCTTCCCGATCATGACGCTGGGCGGCGAGATCGTCATCATGCCTGCCCCTGACCTGGCCGGCTTCCTCTCGCTGATCGGCCAGCACCAGGTCACCCACGCGTTCCTGCCGCCGACGCTGATCTACCTGCTGCTCGATCACCCGGCGCTGCCCACCGCCGACCTCAGTTCGCTGCAGTGCCTCTGGTACGGCGCTGCCCCGATGTCAGCGGCCCGGCTGGAACAGGCCATCGGCGCGATTGGCCCGGTCATGGGGCAGCTGTTCGGCCAGACCGAGGCGCCCATGATGATCTCCACCATGGCGCCGGAGGATCACTTCCACGCCGACGGCACGCTGGCCCGGGAGCGGTTCGCGTCCGCCGGGCGGCCCACCCCGCTGGTCACCGTGGCCATTATGGATGACGAGGGCCGGCTGCTGCCGCCCGGCCAGCGCGGCGAGATCGTGGCCCGCGGGCCGCTGGTCATGGCCGGCTACTACAAAGACCCGGGCGCGACGGCCGAGGCGTCCCGGCACGGCTGGCACCACACCGGCGACATCGGCTACCTCGGCCCGGATAACTACCTCTATATCGTGGACCGGGCCAAGGACATGATCATCACTGGCGGGTTCAACGTGTACTCCGCCGAGGTCGAGCAGGTACTGCTGGCCCATCCCGGGGTGCTGGACTGCGCGGTCATCGGGCTGCCCGACGACAAGTGGGGAGAGCGGGTCACCGCGGTCATCCAGGCCTTCCCCGGCCAGCAGGTGGCCAGCGAGGACGTCCGCGCCTTCGTCAAGGACCGGCTGGGCAGCGTGAAGACCCCCAAGCAGGTCGAGGTGTGGCCGGACCTGCCCCGCTCCCGGGTCGGCAAGGTACTCAAGAGCGAGGTCAGGTCCCGGCTGCTCGGCACCCAGCGGTGACTTTCCGGCCACGGGCTGGTCTGTACTGACAGGGCCAGCCGCGGCAGCCGGAGTCCGTGCTGGCGAGCAGGGGACGACCATGACTGTCAGCACGGACTTCATCAGCGAAACCGGTCGGTTCCGGACTGAGCTGCTCGCGTACTGCTACCGGATGCTGGGTTCGGCCGACGAAGCCGAGGACCTGGTCCAGGAGACCTACCTGCGGGCGTGGCGGTCCTATCCCGGGTTCGAGGGCCGCTCGTCGGTGCGCACCTGGCTGTACCGGATCGCCACCAACGCCTGCCTGACCGCGATCGACCGGCGCGGCCGCCGGCCGCTGCCGTCCGGGCTGGGCGCCCCGGGTGACGACCCGGCCGCGCCGGTGCCGACCGGGCCCGAGGTGCCCTGGCTGCAGCCGCTGCCAACTGCTCTGCTGGGCGCGGAGGCGGCCGATCCGGCGGCGGTCGCCGCCACGCGGGCGGGGCTGCGGCTGGCCCTGGTCGCGGCCTGGCAGTACCTGTCCGCCCGGCAGCGCGCGGTGCTGATCCTGCGCGATGTGCTGGACTGGCGGGCCGCCCAGGTGGCCGACCTGCTGGACACCAGCACCGCGGCGGTGAACAGCGCGCTGCGCCGGGCCCGGGCTCAGCTCGCCGACGCGCTGCCCGCCGAGGACTCGGTGGCCGAGCCGGCCGAGCCGGCCCAGCGGGCGCTGCTCGACCAGTTCATGGCGGCGTTCGAGCACGCCGACGTGGCCGCGCTGGCCCGGCTGCTGCGCGACGACGTGGTGCTGGAGATGCCGCCGCTGCTGACCTGGTTCGCCGGGCGGGACAACGTCACCCAGTTCTTCGCCACCCAGGTGTTCCCGCAGGCCGAGTTCCGGATGGTCGCCACCACGGCCAACGGGCAGCCCGCCGCGGCTGGCTACCACCGCGCCCGCAGTGGTGGATACCAGGCGCACGCGCTCACTGTGCTGACCGTGACCACGGCCGGCATCGCCCGGATCGACACATTCCTCGACCCGGGCCTGTTCCCGGCGTTCGGCCTGCCCGGGCACCTCCCGGCCAGCCGTAGCTAGCTGACCATTGCCTAGTTGTCCAGGCCGAGGGGGAACGTCGGCGTCGGAGAGGTGGCTTGAGGATCTTGCCGGGGTTCCGGTCACCAGACCAGCGGCACCAGGCGCTTGCGCTGCGCGGCGTAGGCGCGGTACCTGTCGCCGAGGGTGGCCAGCAGCGCGCGCTCCTCGGCACGGATACGCCACACGAAGGCCGCCAGCGGGAGCAGCACCATCCCGGCCACGCCCACCCAGTTCGCCGAGGCCAGGCCCAGCCCGGCACAGGCCAGCAGGAACCCGGTGTAGCTGGGATGGCGCAGCGCCCGGTACGGGCCGGCCGTTATCACCGGCTGGTCGGAGCTGACCATCACCGTGCCGGTGAAGTAGCGACCGAGCGTCTTGATCGACCATCCGCGCAATACCAGGCCACCGACGAGGACCACCATCCCGGCGGCGAAGGCGGCGGCGGCCGGGCGGATCGCGGCGGCGGGCACGATGCGTGGAGCCAGGTAGAGCAGCACGGCTCCGGCGATCATGGCCGGGAAGGCAGCGAACATCCGGCCGCCGCCGCCAACCCTGGTCGCACCCTCTCGCGTGGTGTTGGTCTTGCCGAGCTCCATCGCCCCCCAGGCCAGCGTGACCATCATGAGCAGCAGGGCGGCGGGGTGGCTGGTTACGAAGTAGGGGTTCATGTCTCCTCCACGGACTCAGGGGGCGGTGGTCCGGGGGTGGCTCCCCCCGGGCTGGGTGGCGGTCTGGAACAGGTCCGCTAGTTCGCGGCCATAGTGGCCAAGGTCGAGATCGGGATCGCGGGCCAGCCGGGCCGGCACCGCGTCGAGGGTGGCCCGGATGGCCAGCGCCATGACCAGAGGGTCGAAGTCGGCCCGGAACTCGCCGGTGCCCTGGAAGTGGGCGAGCAGTTCCCGCAGCGCGGCCGCTCCAGCCTCGCGGATGGACATGTCGTACAGCGGGCTGCCGTCGGCGCTGCGGCCGTTGAGGGCAATCTCGACGGTGGCCAGCACGTGGTTCCGGTTCTCGCGGATGAAGGCCAGGTTGGACTCGATGTAGGTACGGAGCATGCCCACGCCCGTCGGCTCGGCCTCGAGCCGGGGACCCAGGTAGGCCCGCCCCTTGGCGGACAGCTCGCCGACCAGTTCCCTGATCAGCTCGTCCTTGCCGCCGAAGTGGTAGAGGATCACGCCCTTGCTGGTGCCGGCGGTCTCGGCGATGCGGGCCAGGGAGGCCTGCCCGTAGCCGAGCTCCGCGATGGTGTCGATGGCGGCCGCCATGATCTGCGCCCGCCGTGCGGTCTCGATGAAGGTCCGGCCGCTTTGCTGACCGCTCGTTCTTCTTTCTGACCGCATGGTAAGAAAATAACCCAGTCGGTCAGACACGTCAATCCCGGCGCGGGAGCCAGCTGAGACCGACCCCGTACATTGGGGCGGCCGGCCGGCGGCCGCCGCCCTGGCCCGGCCGGGGCCGACTACCTGCGGCTGCGGCTGGCCATCCCGCGCTGAGCCCGCGGCACGGCCACGGCGATTTCCGGCCATCTGCCTGGTCTGCATATCCGAAGCCCCACCGGGGGACCCGCAGACCAGCGCAGGAGGACCACCATGACCAGCACCGACATCACCGGCCGGAGCGCGATCGTGACCGGCGCCAGCCGCGGCTTCGGCCGGGCCATCGCCGTCGCGCTCAGCAAGGCGGGCGCCCAGGTGACCGGCGTCGCCCGGGACCCGGCCCCGCTCGCCGACCTGGCCGCCGAGCTCGGCGGCTCGTTCACCCCGGTCCGCGCCGACGCGGCCGACCCGGTCGTGGCCGGCCGCGTCATCGATGAGCATCAGCCCACCGTCCTGGTGCTCAACGCGGGCGCCGCCCCGCTGAGCCGGCCCATCCAGCGGCACACCTGGCAGACGTTCAGCCGGAACTGGGAGGTCGACGTCCAGCACGCGTTCGGCTGGGTGCGCGAGGCACTGCTCGCCCCGCTGCCGCCGGGCAGCGTGGTGGTCGCCATGTCCAGCGGGGCCGCGCTGCGCGGCTCACCGCTGAGCGGCGGCTACGCCGGGTCCAAGGCCACCATCCGGTTCCTGGCCAGCTACGCCGCGGCCGAGTCGGAGCGGGACGGGCTGGGCATCCGGTTCGTCTCCGTGCTCCCCCAGCTCACTCCGGCGACCCGGCTCGGCGCCGCCGCGGTGGCCGCCTACGCCGCCCGGCAGGGCACCGACGTGCCGGGCTACCTGGCCGCGGCCGGCCCCACGCTGACCACCGAGCAGGCCGGCGACGCGATCACCGAGCTGATCACCGACCAGGGCCACGACCAGGACGCTTACCTGCTGACCGCGGGCGGCCTGAGCCCGCTCCCCCAGTAGACCACCGCACCTAACGGAGGCATCCAGACATGTCCGAGACGCTGTGCACCGAAACCCCGTGCACCGACCCGGCCAGCCCACCAGGCCGGCCCGGCCCGGCCGGCCGGCCGGGCCCCATCCGCCGCGGCTGGACGCTCGCGCTGGCCTCGGCTGGGGCGTTCATGGCCGCCCTCGACGTGGTCGTGGTGTCGACCGCGCTGCCCACCCTGCGCAGCCAGCTCGGCGCCAGCCTGTCCCAGCTGGAATGGACCATCAACGCCTACAGCCTGGTGTTCGGCTGCCTGATGCTGACCGGCGCCGCGCTGGGCGACCGGTTCGGCCGCCGCCGGATGTACGTAACCGGCCTGCTCGTGTTCGTGTTCGGCTCGGCGCTGGCCGCGCTGTCCCCCGATGCCGCGCTGCTCATCGCGGCCCGCGTGGTGCAGGGCGCGGGCGGCGCCCTCCTGGTGCCGCTCACCCTGACCCTGATCAGCGACGCGTTCCCGGTCGAGCAGCGCGGCACGGCTATCGGCATCTGGGGCGGCGTCACCGGCCTGGGCGTGGCGGCCGGCCCGGTGGTCGGCGGCGCGATCGTCCAGGCCGCGTCCTGGCAGTGGATCTTCTGGCTGAACGTCCCGGTCGGGCTGGCCACGGCGGCACTGGCCGCGCTGCGGCTGACGGAGAGCCGCGGGCCACGGCCGCAGCTCGACATCGCAGGCCTGCTGCTGGCCGGGGCCGGCCTCTTCGCGCTGACCTGGGCGCCGGTCCGGGCCCCGTCGGTGGGCTGGGGCAGCGCGGAGGTGATCGGCGCGCTGGCCGCCGGCGTGGTGCTGATGGGCGGCTTCCTGGCCTGGGAGCGGCGGGCCGCGTACCCGATGCTGCCGCTGGCTTACTTCCGCCGCCGCGCCTTCGCGGCGGCCAACGCGGTGATCTTCTTCCAGTTCGTCTCGCTGATCGGCTCGCTGTTCTTCGTCACCCAGCTGTTCCAGATCGGGCTGGGCTACTCCCCGTTCGCAGCGGGGGTGCGCATCCTGGTCTGGATGGCTATGCCGATGCTGATCAGCCCGGTGGCCGGCGCGCTGGCCGACCGCATCGGCAACCGCCCGTTCATGGTGACTGGCCTGATCCTGCAGGCGGGCGGGCTGGGCTGGCTGGCGGCCAGCACCCACCCCGGGGTGGGCTACCCGGACCTGGTCGCACCGCTGGTCATCTCCGGGGTCGGCATCGCGATGTGCTTCCCGACGGTGGCCAACATGGTGACCGCGTCCGTACCGCCCGCGGATGTCGGCGTGGCCGCCGGGACAAACAACGCATTGAACGCCCTCGGCGGGGTGTTCGGCGTCGCCGTCCTCGCGGCCGTGTTCGCGGCTCATGGCAGCTACGCTGCCCCGGCCTCGTTCATCGCGGGGTTCCGGCCCGCCGAGTGGACGGCCGCGGTGGTCGCCGCGATCGGGGTGCTGGCCGCGGTGCTCGCTCCCGGCCGCGCCCCCGTGACCGGCTCCGCTAGAACACGATCGCCTGCAGTGCGGCTCTGAGGCTGGCCACCTCGGCCGCGGACAGCTTGCTCAGGAACTGCCGCTCGGCCTCGTCAGACGCGGCGATGGCGCCGGTCATGGTGGTCTGGCCCGTCTCGGTGAGGGTGACTACGTTGCGCCGCCGGTCGGCTGGGTCCGGCCGGCGCCGCACCAGGCCCTTGTCCTGCAGGCCATCGATCAGCGTGACCATGCTGGTCCGGTCCACGCCGAGCCGGCCGGCCACGTCCTGCTG
Source organism: uncultured Actinomycetes bacterium (assembly GCA_963814645.1). Classification (GTDB taxonomy): domain Bacteria; phylum Actinomycetota; class Actinomycetes; order Streptosporangiales; family Streptosporangiaceae; genus RYN-230. The sequence goes on from CAWFDX010000004.1 coordinate 2,048,277, forward strand.
GGACAGCGGGACCGGGTCGTCGATGGTCATCAGCACGGCCAGTTCGCGCCCGGAGATGCCGAACGGTTCCAGCGCGGGCGCGGTAAACGCGGCGAGCCGAAGTTGCGCGTGCTTGAGCAGGTACCCCAGCCGAACGCCCAGCGCGGCCGACAGGTCCTCGTTGGCGTGGGCTGACACACGGGCATTGTATGAGTAAGCTGATCGTCAGCTCTACTGATGATCAGTAGGACTGACATTCTCCGGGAGGGATCGTCTGTATGACTGAGCAGCTCCTCAGCTTCGGCATCAAGACCAGCCAGATCGGTATCAGCTACCCGGAGGTCCAGCGGATCTGGCGGGAGGCCGACCAGATCGCGGTGTTTGAGCACGCCTGGCTGTGGGACCACATGGTGCCGCTGCGCGGCGACATCCGCGCCGCCGCGCTGGAAGCCTGGACGCTGCTCGCCGCGCTGGCCGCGCAGACCAGCCGGCTGCGGCTCGGCGTCCTGGTCACCAGCAACCGGCTCCGCTCCCCCACCCTGCTGGCCAAGATGGCCGCCACCGTGGACATCATCTCGGGCGGCCGGCTCGATTTTCGGCATCGGCGCGGGCGGCAGTGCGGTGCCGATGGAGCAGAACCCGGCGGTCCGCGAGTTCGCCGCCTACGGCGTGCCGCTGGTCGCGCCCGGCCAGGCGGTCCGCGACCTGGGCGAGTCGCTGGAGGTCATCCGGCGGATGTGGACCGAAGATGAGCCGTTCGACTTCACCGGGCCGGCCATCCAGCTGACCGGCGCGGTGTGCGAGCCCAAGCCGCTGCAGCGGCCGCACCCGCCGGTGATGATCGGCGGGCAGGGCGAGCGGTTGCTGCGCGTGGCGGCCGCCCATGCCGACATCTGGACCTACCCGGGCGGCCCGGACGTCACGTTCCAGCAGCGCGACCAGGTGCTCCGCGAGCACTGCGCGGCCATTGGCCGGGACCCGGCCGAGCATCACCCGGTCCATGCAGATCATCGTCCGGTGTGACGAGCCAGACGCCGTCCCGGCCGCCCGCGGCCAGTTGCTGGACCAGATCGGGGCCGGGGTCAGTCACCTGGTCATCGCGGCGCTGCTCGGCGACCGCCCGGTGCAGTGGCTGGCCGACGAGATCGTGTACCCGGTGCTGCAAGAGGTGGGCCAGCCGCTGCCCTCCGGGACTAGCCGTCTTCCTCCGCGGTGAGCACATTGGCGGCCATCTGGCGCAGCTCCACCCGGCGGATCTTCCCGGTCGCGGTCACCGGGTACCCGCCGACGAACAGCACTTTGCGCGGGCGTTCAAAAGAAGGCAGACCGGCCCGGCAGAACTCGATCAGCTCGTCCTCGGCCACCGTCTGGTCTTTCTCGGTGATCACATAAGCCACCGGCTTTTCCAGCCCATCCTTGTCGCTGGCCGAGACCACCACGGCCTGGGCCACCGCCGGGTGGGCCAGCAGCCGGGCCTCCACCTCGGCCGGGGATACCCACATGCCGCTGACCTTGAGCATGTCGCTGGTCCGGCCCAGGCAGACGTAGTAGCCGTCCGGGTCACGCAGGTAGGTGTCGCCAGTGCGCAGCCACTCGCCCTGGAACACCTGGCGGGACGCGTCGTAGCGGGACCAGTAGCCGGTGGCGGCCGAGTCGCCGCGCACGTACAGCGTGCCGGGGGTGCCCATCGGGGACGGCTGGCCCGCCTCGTCGAGCAGCTTCAGCTCGTAGCCGGGCACGGCTACGCCGGTGCTGCCGGGGCGGACCTCGCCGGGCCGGTTGGACAGGAAGATGTGCAGCATCTCGGTCATCCCGATGCCGTCCAGGATGTCCACCCCGAAGTGCCCGGTCCAGCGCTGGTACAGGCTGGCCGGCAGCGCCTCACCGGCCGAGGCGGCCAGCCGGACGCCGCGCAGCGCGTCGCCGGGCAGCCCGGCGCGGAGCATGTTGGCGAAGAACGTCGGGCCGGCGAAGAACAGGCTGGCGCCGTGCTTCTGCGCCGCGCCCGCGATCGCATCCGGGGTGGACCGGGCCGGCTCCAGCACGGCCGCGGCGCCGACCGAGAACGGGAACAGCACCGAGTTACCCAGGCCGTAGGCGAAGAACGCCTTGGCCGCGGACAGGCACCGGTCGCGGCGGCGGATGCCGAGCACCTGCTGGCCGTAGGTCTCGCAGACCACCGGGATGGCGCCATGCCGGTGCATCGCCGCCTTGGCCCGCCCGGTCGTGCCCGAGGTGTACAGCCAGAACGCGGGCGAGTCGATGGTGGTCCGGTACACCGACTCGTCGGCCGGCCCGGCGGCCAGCGCGCCGATCGCGTGCACCGGGACCGGGCTGTCCGGCACCGCGTTGTCAACGACGGGGCCGCCGGCCAGGATCCCGGCCAGTTCGGGCGCATGCGCGGCGGCCGTAGCGGCGGTGGCGGCGAACTCCGGGGTCACGGCCAGGAACCGGGCCCGGGAGTCGGCCAGCAGGTCAGCCACCCCGTCGGCGAGCAGCATGGTGGACACCGGGACCGGGATCGCGCCCATCCGCATCGCGGCCAGGTACATGGTGACGAACTGCGGCGAGTCGGCCATCAGCATGAGCAGTCGCTGCTCCGGCTGCAGCCCGAGCCCGCGCAGCCCCGCCGCGGTGCGGCAGACCTGGTCGTGCAGCCCGGCGTAGCTCAGCTCACCCGCCACCCCGGCCAGCGCCGTCCGCGGCCCGTCACCCGCGGCGAGCCGCCGGTCGAGCAGGTACTCACACGCGTTGAACAGCTCCATCGCGGCTGACGTCCCCTCAGGCCAGGTGCACGTAGTCGTAGTCGAACGGCTTGCCGTTGATCCCGTTACGCGGCGGGGCGATCCAGGCGGCGATCTTGCCCCGCTCGTGCACCGGCTGCATGAGCGAGCGGACGTACGTCTTGTCCACGTCGGTGGGCAGCCACTGGCCCTGCTGCCCGGACCACTCGTCCGCGCTGAGCAGCTCGCCATCCGGGCTGACCTCGATGCCGGCGAACGCGCCCACCCGGCGGTTGAACGCGATGTGCGGCAGCTTGACCCGGTGCGGCAGCCCGGCCGCGGCGAGGATCTTGTTCCACCGGTTGACCCCGCCCTGGCAGTCCGCGATGTACTCGCGGCGCAGGTCGGTGTTGAGCCCGACCAGGGCGGACACCTCGAGCTGGCTGATGCTGGGCTGGCCGTCCCCGGCGTCGTCGATCGCGTCCACCATGATCGAGTCGTCGGTCAGCTTGTGGTCGTCCTTGCGGCGGGCTTCCAGCCACCGGCCCTTGAGCCCGGCCGTGTAGTAGTTGGCCACGTTGGTGGACGTCTCGCCGCCGAACAGGTCGAGCGACACCGAGTAGTGGAAGTTGAGGTACTTCTGGATCACCGGCAGCGGGATCGCGCCGAGCGCGCCCACCTCGTCGGTGTCGTTCTCCACCATGACCTGCGCGGTCCGCTCCACCACCCGGTCCACCCCGGTGGTGCCGACCATCATGTGGTGCGCCTCTTCCTTGAGCATGAACTCGCAGGTCCGGCTCAGCGGGTCGAACGCGGACTCCTTCAGCGTGCCGAGCTGGTACTTGCCGTCCCGGTCGGTGAAGTAGGTGAACATGTAGAACGACAGCCAGTCCGGGGTCTCCTCGTTGAACGCGCCCAGGATGCGCGGCGACTCCAGGCTGCCCGAGTTGCGGTGCAGCAGTTCCTCGGCCTCTTCCCGGCCCTCCCGGCCGAAGTAGGCGTGCAGCAGGTAGACCATGGCCCACAGGTGCCGGCCTTCTTCGACGTTGACCTGGAACAGGTTGCGCAGGTCATACAGGCTGGGCGCGGTGGCGCCGAGGTTGCGCTGCTGCTCCACGCTGGCCGGCTCGGTGTCGCCCTGGATGACGATCAGCCGCTGCAGGTCGGCGCGGTACTCGCCGGGCACCTTCTGCCAGGCCGGCTCGCCCTTGTGCGCGCCGAAGCCGATCTGCCTGCCCGGGTCGCGCTCGGCCAGGAAGATGCCCCAGCGGTAGTCCTTCATGGCCACGTGGCCGAAGTGCGCCCAGCCCTCGCGGCCCACGTTGACCGCGGTGCGCAGGTAGACGTCCTGGGTGGGCAGCGTGGGGCCCATCGACTCCCACCAGTTGAGGAAGTTCGGCTGCCACGACTCCAGCGCGCGCTGCAGCCGCCGGTCCTCGCGCAGCTCGACGTTGTTCGGGATCTTCTCGGAGTAGTCAGATGCCGTGGTCATGGCTGCTCAGACTCGCTTTCGGTCGAAGTCGGCGCGCTGCCCGGTGCCGTACCTGCGCAGCGCGCCGTCGGGACCCGAGGCGTTCGGGCGGTAGAAGATCCAGTTCTGCCAGGCGGTCAGCCGGCCGAAGATCTTGGTTTCCAGCGTTTCCGGGCCGGCGAACCGGTAGTTCGCCTCCAGGCCGGTCAGCGCGTCCGGGCTGAAGCTGGCCCGCTCCTCGACCGCGATCCGGACCTCCTCGTCCCAGTCGATGTCGTCCGGCGCGAACGTGACCAGGCCGAGCCGCTCGGCGTCTTCCGCTTCGAGTGGGTCGCCGGCCCGTTTCTCGGCCGCGGCCAGCGCGTCGGGGTCGCCGAGGAACCGGGTCTGCAGCCGGGTCAGGCCGTTGCCCATCGGCAGCGGGCCGAGATTGGCTGGGCCGATAGTGATGGCGGACGGCGCCGCGTCCGGGTCGATCTCCTCGAACACCCCGTCCAGCATGTATGACCGGTCGGCGGCCAGCGCCAGCTCGAGCAGCGAGCCGGCGAAGCAGCTGCCCGGCTCGATCAGCGCGAGGAGGCTGCGGCTGGTCACGTCCAGCCGCTTCAGCGTCCGCTTGAGGTAGAGCAGGATCTCGGTGGCCAGCCAGTCGTCGCGATGGTCCAGCAGCATTTGATCGAACGCCAGTACCCGCCCCGCGTCGCCCTCGGTGCGCAGTACCCAGGTGCCCAGTTCCAGCTCGTTGGTGCGCAGGTCCAGGATCAGGTCGTCCAGCTCGCGGGTCATGGCCAGGATCCAGAACCCGGCGCCCTGCTCGTGTACCTCGTCGATGCTGGCCGGTGCGGTGCCGTCCGGGCCGCCGTCCGGGCCGCCGTCCGGGCCGCGGACGGTGATCTCGGCCACGCCGCGGTCCCGGTCCAGCCGCGCCGTCACGTGGCTGTACTCGATCGCGTCCGCGGTGCGGGTCTTGGCCAGTGGGGTCAGCTGGATGCCTTTTGCGGCGGCGCGTGCGTCCGCGGGCCGGGTCGGCTGCGCGGCCAGTTCCTGGGCCCGCTGGGCCACGATCTCGGCCCACTGCCCGCGCGGCACGGCCTCGTCCACCAGCCGCCACGCGACGGCCTTCTTGCCGCCGATCCCCTCGGACTTGGTGGCGAAGTAGTCGGCCAGGTCGCGGCGGACGTGCCGCTTGTCGGTGACCCGGGTCAGCCCGCCGGTGCCGGGCAGCACGCCGAGCAGCGGCAGTTCGGGCAGCGACACGGTGGACGACCGGTCGTCCACCAGCATGATGTGCTCGCAGGCCAGAGCCAGCTCGTAGCCGCCGCCGGACGCGGTCCCGTTCAGCGCGGCCAGGTAGGTCTGCCCGGAACAGACGGTGGCGTCCTCGATCCCGTTCCGGGTCTCGTTGGTGAACTTGCAGAAGTTCACCTTCCACGGGTGCGGCGCCGCGGCCAGCATCCGGATGTTCGCCCCGGCGCTGAACACCTTGTCCTTGCCGCTGGTCAGCACCACGGCGCGGACCTCGGGGTGCTCGAACCGGAGCCGCTGCACCGCGTCGTACAGCTCGATGTCCACGCCGAGGTCGTAGGAGTTGAGCTTCAGCTCGTAGCCGGGACCAGGCCGCCCTGCTCGGCCACGTCCATGGTCAGCGTGGCCACCGGCCCGGCGATGTCCAGCCGCCAGTGCTGGTACTGGGCGGGCTCGGTGCGGAAGTCCACCTGGGGCAGCGGCGTGTCACTGGTCATGGTTGATCAGCCCTCCGGTCCAGGGTACGCACTGCCCATGTTCTACGTTCGCTGGTCATATCGTCAAGTATCCGTAGCACGTTTGCCTCACTCGCCGGCTCCCCTGGGCTCGTGATCACCGACAAACGCTGACATATCACGCGAGAGGTGCGGTCTACGGTGCGATTTGCCTGGTTTGTCCGTACCAACCGCGTGATATGTCGGGGATTGTCGGCGAAACGCGGGCGAGGGCCCGGTCAGCCGATGTCGTTGAGGCGCTTCCAGTCCAGCCGGGCGTCGGCCGACCAGCGCTGCCGCCGGTCGGCGAACAGCTGGGCCGCGGCCAGCCCGCTCCACCGGGCCGGCAGCAGCTCCCGGGGCAGCACCGGGTCGATGGACGGGAACCGCCGCCAGGCGTGCACCAGCTCGATCAGCCGGGCCAGCGGGTCGGCCGGGGCCTTGGCCCGGAACTCCTCGATGAACCGCTCGTACTGCTCCTCGATCGCGGCCAGGTCCCAGGCGTCGGCCACCATGACCCGCACGTCGGCCAGCCCGGGCCGGGTGGCCACGAACACGTGCGCGTCACCGGCCAGCCCGGCCGCCTCGAGCACGCCGACCGCCTCGCCGGCCCGCGACGGATGCGGGCTGATCCACAGGCCCGCGCCGAGGGAGCCGAACCCGGCCCAGCTCAGCCGGGTGCGCACGACGTGCCGGGCTCGCCGGTCGCTCTCCGGGACCCGCGCGTAGATCAGCAGCCAGCGGCCGTCCCAGTCCTCGGCCGGGCCGGTGAACGAGTAGATCCGCTCCGCGCCGTCGGTGAGCAACTGGCGGGCGCTGCCGGTCAGCCGCCACCGGGTCCGGCGGCCGTGCTTCTCGGCCGCCAGCCAGCCGGCCGCGGCGGTGCGCATCAGCGCCTGCCGGGTGGCCTTCTCCTCGACGCCGAGCCGGCCCAGCACGTCCAGCACGGCCGACGTCCAGGCGGTGCCGTCGCCGGTCAGCACGCACTCGCCGAGCAGGGTGAGCAGCAGGCCGCGGGCGCTCGGCGCGCCGGCCGCGTGCCGCCGGGACAAGGTGGGCACCGGCGTGGGCGCCGCCGCTCTGCTGCCCGCCATGACGACCTTCCCGCTGCCAGCCCGGCGCTTCGCGCACCGCCGTATGTCAGCGAGGCTATCGCCACCGATCCCGCCGGTTAACGCTGGCGGCCGGGTAGGGGGAGTCCACTCAGGCCTCCTGCCTGGGGGGAGGAGGCATGCTGCCATGCCTGAATCAGCCGCGCGGCACGGCCGGCGCGTACCCCGGAGACCACCCGCGACACCCCGGACAACCCCGTCGAGCTCGGCCACGGTGGCTGGCTCGCGGCGGGCCGCCGGACGGGCCGCGAATTCAAAGAGGACAACCTGCGGGACTGGGCCGCGGCCCTCACCTACTACAGCATCCAGTCCGTCTTCCCCGGGCTGCTCGTGCTGGTCTCCCTGCTCGGCCTGATCGGCAAGTCGGCCACCCAGCCGTTCGTCACCGGCCTGGCCAAGCTCGTCCCGGCCAACGTGCGGACCATCCTGCTGGACGCCATCACCCACCTGCAGCAGCACCGCGGCGCGGCCGGGATCCTGACCGTGGTCAGCATCGCGCTCGGGCTGTGGTCCGCGTCCAACTACGTGGCCGCGTTCATGCGCGCCTCGAACGCCATCTACGACGTGCCCGAAGGACGGCCGGCCTGGAAGGCGTACCCGATCCGGCTCGGTATCACGATTGTCATGCTGGTCCTGCTGGTGGCGTCGGTACTGATCGTCGTGGTGACCGGCAGCCTGGCCCGCCGGGCCGGGAACGGGCTGGGCATCGGCTCGGCCGCGGTGACCACGTGGGACATCGCCAAGTGGCCGGTGCTGGTGATCATCGTCAGCATCATGTTCGGCATCCTGTACTGGGCCAGCCCGAACGCCCGGCAGGGCTTCCGCTGGGTCTTCCCCGGCGGGCTGCTGGCCGTCATCCTGTGGCTGATCGCCTCTGGCCTGTTCGCGCTGTACGTGGCCAACTTCTCGCACTACAACAAGGTCTACGGCAGCCTCGGCGGCATCATCATCTTCCTGATCTGGATGTGGCTCTCGAACATCGCGATCCTGTTCGGCGCCGAGTTCAACGCCGAGCTCATCCGCGGCCGGGCCATCGCCGCCGGCGCGCCGCCCGAGCAGGAGCCCTACACCCAGCTGCGCGACACCCGCAAGCTCGGCAAGCAGCGTGTCCGTGCAGCTGAAGAAGCCAGCCAGCTAGCCGGGCAGCATCCGGGGCAGCCCGAACCGGGGCAGCACGCTGGTCTCGAACCGGGTCAGCTCGCTGATCTGCTGGCCGGCCAGGGTGGCGGTCAGCAGGCCGACCGCCCGGTACGAGCCCGGCCTGCGGGTCGCGCACATAGAGGCCGAACGCGGGCTGCCCGTTGGCCCGGGTCGGCACCAGCCGGTAGCTGCGGCCGCCCCAGATCGCGGTGAAGAACCGGTGAGCCAGGTCGCGGCCCTGGTACTCGAGCGGCAGCGGCGGCATGCGCAGCCAGGCGTCCTCGGTCATCAGGGCGACGATGCCGTCCACGTCGCCGCTCTCGAACGCCCGGGTGAACCGGTCCACCAGGTCCTGTTCTTCCGCTGAGCCGGGCGCCGGGGCGGGCGGCTGAGCGGTGGCTCCGGCCATCCCCTCCCGGGTCGTGGCCCGGGCCCGCTTCAGCGCGCTGGTCACCGACTCTTCGGTGACATCGAGCAGCTCAGCCGCCTCCCGGGCCGGGTAGCCGAGCACGTCGCGCAGGATGAGCACGGCCCGCTGCCGGGGCGGCAGCAGCTGCAGCGCGGTCACGAACGCGAGCGAGATCGCCTCGCTGGCCTCGTACCGGGCCTCCGGGCCGGGCGCGCTGTCGGCCAGCCCTTCCAGCGCGCTGTCCGGCAGCGGCTCCAGCCACGGCACCTCACCGAGCCGGGTCGGCTCCGGCGTGTTCATCCACGGCGCCGGCGCGGTAGCCGGGCGGCGGCTGCCGGCCCGCAGCGCGTTCAGGCACCGGCTGGTGGCCACCCGGTACAGCCAGGTGCGCACCGACGACCGCCCCTCGAAGCCGGCCAGCCCGCGCCACGCGGCCAGCATGGTCTCCTGCAGCGCGTCCTCCGCGTCCTGCGCCGAGCCGAGCATCCGGTAGCAGTGCACCATCAGCTCCCGCCGGTGCGGCTCGACGAGCTGCCCGAACGCCTCCCCGTCGCCCGCGCGTGCCCGTTCAATCAAATTTGCTTGCATAACGCCAGTACCTCGCTGGTCGGCTGCCTCCATCATCCGGTACTGACCCCGCCAGGCGGGGAAACTGGGCGGCGGCCGTCACGCAGCACGCTGATCAGCGCGGCGTCGTCGAGCTGGCCCAGGCCCAGCTCGTGGCCGCGGCGGTAGAGCTGGGCGGCTGCGCTGGCCAGCGGGGTGTCCGCGCCGGTGCCGTCCGCGGCCGCGCCGACCAGGCCCATGTCCTTGACGAAGATGTCCAGCGCGCTGCGCACCTGGCCGAACTCGCCGGACACCATCCGGGCGCCGCGGTCGGCGAACATGAACGACGCGGCCGCGCCGTCCCGGAGCACCTGCCAGCAGTCGGCCGGGTCCAGCCCGAGCGTCTCGGCAAAGGCCAGCGCCTCGGCCGCGGCCGCGATGTGCACCCCGCACAGCAACTGGTTGACCAGCTTCATCCGCTGGCCGTCGCCGGCTGCCGGGCCGACCACCGGGGCGGACCGGGCCAGCGTGTCCAGCACCGGCTGGGCCCGGTGCACCGCCTCGGCCGGGCCGGACACCATGATCAGCAGGTCACCGGCCGCGGCCCGGGTCACCCCGCCGGACACCGGGGCGTCCAGCACGGTGATCCCCCGGCCGGCCAGCCGGGCGGCCGCGTCCTCGGCGGCCGCGGGCCCGACCGTGGCCATGATCGCCGCGATCCCCCCGGCCGGCAGCGTGGCCGCCACGCCGTCCGGGCCGGACAGCACCCCGGCCAGCTGGTCCGGGGTGGCCACCATGATCGCGGCCAGGTCGGCGTCCGCCACCGCCGCCCGGATGCTGGCCGCGGCGTGCACCCCGTCGGCGGCCAGCGCCACGGCGCGGCCCGGCGCGATGTCGTAGCCGCGTACCTGGTGCCCGGCCCGGGCCAGGCAGGCCGCCATCGGCGCGCCCATCGCGCCCAGGCCGAGCCAGCCGATCCGCATCAGCCGTCCTCCTGTCCGCCGTTGAGGATGTCCACCACCTGGGCCAGCGTGCCGTCGTCCCCGACGTTGCCAGCGAACACCACGTAGGGCAGGCCGGCCGCGGCCGGGTCCGCGTCGGCCGGGTGGAACACCGAGATCACCCCGGGGAACAGCTGGCCGGCCACCAGCGCGCGGCGGATGCCCAGCCCCGCCGTGGCGACGTCGTGCGAGGTGATGCCGCCCTTGGCCAGCACCCAGCCGGGCCGCCGGGCGGCCAGCACATCGCGCACTGTCCCGGCCAGCGCGGCCGACACGGTGCGGGCGATGGCCAGGCTGCCCGCCGCGTCCCGGCCGGTGGTGACTGCCCGGCTGGTGTACAGCAGCACGTCGGACTCGGGCAGCGCGGCCGCCGCCTGCCGCGCGGCCGCGGCGGCCACCTCAGCTGGCGCGCGCAGCACCGCGGGCACGTCCAGTTCGATGGCGATGACGCCGGGCCGGGCGCGCAGCACGGCCAGCTGGCGGCTGGTGTGGCCGACGTGGGAACCGACCACGATCAGGCCGTGCCCGCCGTCCCGGCCGCTCTCCCCCGCCGGCCAGATCCGCGCGCCGCGCAGCGGGGGCTGCGGGTCCTGGCCGAGCAGGGCGCGGACGAACGACGGGCCGGTGCGGAACAGGAACGCCTGGCCGGCCTGCTCGGCCCGCAGCACGCCGCTGGCCACCACGTCCAGGTCCGAGTATTCGGTGCCGTCCACCGCCACCCAGCCGCCGCTGGGCACCCCGGCCAGCAGCTCGGCCACCCGGTCCGGCCCGCCGAGCCGGATGTCGGCCAGGCCGATGCTGGTCACCTGGCCCGGCTGGACCGCCCCGCCGGTGCGTTCCGCGATGAACCCGGCCAGTGCCGAGGCCCGGTAGCCGAACGCCGGATCCCGGGCGAATTCGGTCTCGCCCACCGGGACCAGATCCGGGCCGATCCGGGCCCAGTGGATGCCGCCCGCGGTGACCCGGCCGGCTTCCAGGAACGCCGGGATCAGCAGCACGCCGTCGAAGCCGCGGCCGAGCACGTCCTGGCGGGCCCGCTGGATGGCTGTGACCTCGGCCAGCAGGTGGCCGCGCAGCGTCGAGTCGCTCCGGCTGATCAGCTGGATCCGCTGGCCGCGCCGCTGCGCGGCCGCGATCAGGTCACGCGCTACCGCCGTGGTCAGCCCGGCCGCGTCCGGCTCGGCCAGGCTGCGGGTGTTGGTCAGCACGAAGCACGCGCCGGCCGGGCCGCCGGCCAGCGCGGCCTGGTAGGCAGCCGGATCGAGCGCGGTGACGACCTCAATGCCGTGCACCGCCTGGGAGCCGGTCGGGTCGTCGTCCAGCACGCCGAGCAGCAGGCTGTCCGCGGCGCGCTGGGCGCGGACCGCGGCCCGGAGCGCGGCGTCGTCCGGGCGGGCCGGGGGCAGGCCGGCGAACACCGTCCCGGCGGCCGGCAGGCTGTCCCGCAGCGGCTACTTCCTAATGAGTCTCAGGGAGCCCGCCGTTTGGCAGACTCCGGGTGTGGTGGCCGCCGGCAGGTGAGCACTTGTGTTTCCCGGGCTTTGAGCCCTGGCGAAAGACCGTGCCCCTGCCGGTGACCGGGAGGATTGATCGCTGCTGGGATGTCGTGCCCGCCTGCTGGCGTGAGCACAGTTTCATTAGGTCGCTGATAGTTCTCCCGCTGGCTGCTGCCGGTTTTCGGCATCTTGGACGGGAGAGCGGATGCGGTTGTTCGTGGGCAATGACTGGGCTGAGGACCATCACGACGTGGAGGTGATGAACGAGGCCGGGAAGGTCCTGGCGAGGAAGCGGCTGCCCGAGGGCGTAGCCGGCATGGCCGGGCTGCACGAGATGATCGGGCGGCACCTGGGCCAGGACGCGGACGATGCGGAGGTGGCGGTCGGGATCGAGACCGACCGCGGCCCGTGGGTCGCGGCGCTGGCCGCGGCCGGGTACACGGTGTTCGCGGTGAACCCGCTGCAGGCGTCGAGGTACCGGGAGCGGCACGGTGTGTCTGGGGCCAAGAGCGACGCCGGGGACGCGCACATGCTGGCGGACATGGTGCGGACCGATTCGCACCAGCTCCGTGCCGTGGCGGGCGACAGCGCGGAGGCGGAGGGGATCAAGGTGCTGGCCCGCACGCACAAGACGCTGATCTGGGAGCGCACCCGGGCGGTGCAGCGGCTGCGCCACCAGCTGCGGGAGTACTTCCCCGCCGCGCTGGAGGCCTTCGAGGACCTGGACGCTGCCGACGCCCTGGAGCTGCTGGGGAAGGCGCCCGAGCCGGCCCGGGCCGCGAGGCTGACCCGCGCGCAGGTCAGCGCCGCCCTCAAGCGCGCCGGCCGCCGGAACATCACGGACAGGGCGACGGCGATCCTGGCGGCGCTGCGCGGCGAGCAGCTGGGCCAGCCCGCGGCGGTCACGGCCGCCTACGCCGTCACTGTGCGATCCCTGATCGCGGTCATCGCCGCCCTGAACGAGCAGGTAAAGATCCTGCAGGGGCAGGTGGAGGCGGATTTTGGCCGGCACCCGGACGCTGAGATCTACCGGTCCCAGCCCGGCATGGGCGCTGTCCTCGGCGCCCGGGTGCTCGGCGAGTTCGGCGACGACCCGCACCGGTACGCCGACGGCAAGTCCCGCCGGAACTACGCCGCCACCAGCCCGCTCACCCGCGCGTCGGGCAAGAAGAAGGTCGTCGCCGCCCGCTTCATCCACAACGACCGGCTCGTCAACGCGCTCAACGCCCAGGCCTTCGCGTCCCTGAACGCCTCGCCCGGCGCCCGCGCCCTCTACGATGAGCTCCGCGCCCGCGGCATCGAGCACAACGACGCCCTGAGACGCCTCGCCAACCGGCTCGTCGGCATCCTCCACGGGTGCCTGAAGACCCGCACCCTCTACGACGAGGCCACCGCCTGGTCCCACCGGCAAAACCTGCCTCAATCTTCCGTAGCGGCTTGACACTTAAGCTCCTGGGATGTCTTTCGCTGCTCAGCGACGGATGATGGAGGGTGCGCGCTCACTGTAGTGGAACGGGGACGCCGTTGATAAACATCATGATCACTGGTGGGGCGGGTTTCCTGGGCGCCCGGCTGGCCCGGGATCTGCTGGCAGATGGCACGCTCGCCCTGGCGGGCAGCGCGGCCCGGCCCATTGGCCAGCTGACCCTGGCCGACCAGGCGCCGGTACCGCCGGATCTGGCTGCGGACGAGCGGGTCAGCGTGCTGCGCGGGGAGCTCGGCGAACTGGTGCAGCCGGGCGGCCCGGGCTGGGCAGCGCTCACCGGTGCGTCGGTGATCTTCCATCTGGCCGCCGCGGTCAGCGCGGAATGCGAAGCCGACTTCGATCTGGGCCTGCGCGCCAACCTGGGCGCCACCGAGGCTCTGCTGGCTGCGGTCCGGGCCGCGGGCAGCAAACCGGTGCTGGTGTTCGCCAGCTCGCTGGCCGTGTTCGGCAACTCCCCGGAGCACCCGCTGCCCGCCGTGGTGGACGACCAGACGATGCCGAACCCGCAGACCAGTTACGGCGTGCAGAAGGTCATCGGGGAGCAGTTGCTGGCCGACTACACCCGCAAGGGCTTCCTGCGCGGCCGGGCCGTCCGGCTGATGACGGTGTGCGTGCGGCCGGGCCGGCCCAACGGGGCCGCATCCGGATTCCTGTCCGGCATCATCCGCGAGCCGCTGGCTGGCCAGCACGCGGTCTGCCCGGTGGACGCGCACACCGAGGTGGCGCTGTGCTCCCCCAGCCGGGCCGTGGCCGCGCTGCGCCGCGCCGCCGAGACGTCCGGCGCCGCCTGGGGCGGCCGGAGCGCGGTCAACCTGCCCGCGCTCACCGTGACCGTCGGCGACATGGTCGCCGCGCTGGAGCGGGCCGCCGGGCCGGCCGTGGCCGGGCTCATCGACTGGGCGCCCGACCCGGGCATCACCCGGATCGTGACCAGCTGGCCGGCCCGGTTCCTCAGCGAGAGGGCCGAGTACCTGGGGCTGCTGCCGGACCCGGACTTCGGCTCGATCGTCCGCGGCTACCTGGCCGAGACGCGGAACTGAGCGCGGCCGGCCCGGGTGCTAGCCGACCGGCACCGGCGCGCCGCCGGCCCGGGCCGATTCGGCCACCGCGTCCAGCACCGCGATGCCGTGCAGCCCGGCGCGGAAGTCCGCGCACGGCGGCAGTCCGGCGATGCCGCAGATCTGGTCCAGGAACGCGCGGGCCTGGTAGGCGAACATGTCGCCGGTGCCGTAGCCGACGCCACCGGCCACCATCGGCAGGCCGTCCCGGACATATGGATGGTCCGGGCCGACCAGCACCCGCCGCGGCCCGTTGACGGCCGGCCGGGGGCCCGCCGTGGAGACGCTGAACTCGCCCATCCGGTGCAGGTCGAACGCGGCCGAGCCGGCCGTGCCGAACACCTCGAAGCCCAGCCCGTCCGGCTGGCCGTGCGCCACCCGGGACACTGAGAACGAGCCGGCCGCGCCGCTGCCGAACCGGGCGGTGAACACGGCGGCGTCCTCGTTTTCTACCGGGGCGGCCTGGCCGGTGCCCTCGGCCGGGCCGTGGCCGACCGTGCTGGCCGAGGGCACCGGCCGCTCGGTCACCGCGGTGTGCATCATGGCCCCGCTGACCATGACAATCGGCCCGCACAGCTGCTCGGCGATGTCCACCAGATGGCTGCCCAGGTCGGCCAGCGCGCCGGAGCCGGTGCCGCCCTGGTACCGCCAGCTCAGCGGGGTGGCCGGGTCCAGCGCGTAGTCCTCCCAGTACCGCCCGCTGAACTGGATGATCTCGCCGAGCTCCCCGGCGGCCAGCAGCTGGCCGACCGCGCTGATGGCCGGCGACCGGCGATAGGTGTAGCCAACGGCGGCGACCAGCCCGGACGCTTCCGCCGCGGCCGTCATGGCCTGCGCGTCGGCGTACGAGGCGGCCAGCGGCTTCTCGCACAGCACGTGCTTGCCCGCGGCCAGCAGGCCCTCGGCCATCTCCCGGTGCAGGTGGTTCGCTGCGGCCACGCTGACCGCGTCCACGTCCGGCGCCGCTGCCACGGCCTGCCAGCCGGTTTCGGCCCGCTGGTAGCTGTAGCGGCGGGCCACGTCCCCGGCCAGCGGGCGGTTGGGGTCGGCCACCGCGACCAGCCGGACCGCGGGCCGGTCCAGGCCGTACAGGGTGGCCGCGGTGCGGTAGGCCGCGGCGTGCGCCCGGCCGGCCATGCCCGCGCCGATCACAGCCACCCCAATGGATTCCGGGCTGGTCACCGCGCCCTGGTCAGTCATAGAAGGCGGGCCGGTCCTTCATCACGACCGGGGTGCGCGTGCCCGAGCCCAGCGCGGTGAGCGCGGCCTGGGCCACCGCGGCCGCGGCGTAGCCGTCCCAGGCGGACGGCCCGGTGGCCTGCCCGGAGCGCACCGAGTCCACCCAGTCCTGCAGCTCGGTGTCGTAAGCCCGGGCGAACCGCTGGTGCCAGTCGGGCGGCACCGGCCGGCTGGCCGTGCCGCCGCGGCGCAACTCCGGCCCGGCCGGACTGGGCAGCGACACGGTCCCGGTCTCGCCGACCAGCTCACAGCGGATGTCGTAGCCGTACTGGCAGTTGACGAACACCTCGACGTCCACGTGCACGCCGGCCGCCGTCTCCATCAGCAGCAGCTGCGGGTCCTGCAGCTGGTCCGGCGCGTAGCCACTGCGCCGGGTGGGCAGCACTGACAGCGCGGTCACCTCGTCGCCGAGTAGCCAGCGGATAATGTCCATCTCGTGTACCGCCGAGTCGGTGACCGGCATGTCGCTGGTGAAGAACGCCGGTGAGGCCGCGTTGCGGTGCACGCAGTGCGCCAGCAGCGGGGTGCCGATCAGGCCGTCGTCCACGGCCCGCTTCATCGCCCGGTAGCCGTCGTCGTACCGGCGCATGAAACCGACCTGCACCAGGCGGCGGCCGCCCGCCATCTCGGCCTCCATGATGCGCAGGCACGCCTCGGGCGTGGGGGCCAGCGGCTTCTCGCAGAACGCCGGCTTGCCCGCCCCGATCGCGGCCAGCACGAATTCCTCGTGACTCGGCCCCGATGAGGTGACCACGACGGCGTCCACCTCGCCGGAGCTGATCACCTCCTGCCCGCTGCCCAGCGGCAGCGCGCCGGGCACCGACCGGGCCAGCTGCCCGGCCCGGCCCGGCGCGGCGTCGGCCACGGCGGTCACCCGGGCGCCGGCCAGCACGCCGCTCAGCCGGCGGGCATGATCGTGCCCGATCATGCCCGCGCCGACGATGCCGACCCGGACCGTCATGGCCGCACCCTCGGCGGCGCGGCCAGCGTGGCGGGGCCAGGCCCGGCGCAACCGCCTGCGCTGCCCGGCCCGCCTGCCATGACTGCTATCTAACCGTCCCGCCTGAGGTCAACCCTCGGCTCGATCCCGCCCGGCCGGGCCGGCCCGGTCCAGCTCAGCCGCGGCCAGGTCGGATACGTCCGGGTTGGTGCCCAGCCGCGCGGTGTAGATCGAGTAGCCGTCGATCTTGCGGGCGATCACGGTGGCGGTCACCGTGGCCACGATCATCGGGATGAGCAGCGCGAAGCCGCCGTGGGTCAGTTCCAGGGTCAGCGCCAGCCCGGCCAGCGGGGCCTGCATCGCCGCGCCCAGCATGGCGGCCGCGCCGATCAGCGCGTAGGCGCCGGCCGGCGAGCCCGGCCAGGCCAGGCTCCAGATGACGCCGGCCGCCCCGCCCAGCATGGCCCCGGTGCTCAGCGTCGGCGTGAACAGCCCGCCGGACGCGCCGCTGCTCAGGCAGAGCGCGGTCACCAGCGGCTTGAGCGCGAACAGCGCCAGCAGCAGGACCAGCCCGTCCCGGCCGAGGAACGCGTCGTGCGCCATGTCCTTGCCGTTGCCGAACAGCTGCGGGTAAGCCAGCCCGATCAGGCCCAGGATGCCGAACGCCAGTACCGGCGCGATGATGGCCGCCTTGTTCTTGACCTGATGGTGCGAGACCCAGCCGATCAGCCGGATGTACCCACTGGCGATCAGCCCGATCAGCGGCCCGGCGATGAGCGCCCACGCTAGCAGCGGCGCGCTGAGGTGATAGCTGGGCACGTCCAGGTAGGTGGGCCGGGCCGGCAGGTACAGCCAGCTCACCGCCGTGGCGATGGCCGAGCAGGCCAGCGCGGGCAGCACCACCGGCACGGTGAGGCTGCCCAGCATGACCTCGGCGGTGAACAGCGCCCCGGCCAGCGGCACGTTGTACACCGCGGCCAGGCCGGCCCCGCCGCCGCAGGCCATCAGCAGCCGCCGCTGCGCCGTGGACAGCCGCGCCCAGCCGGCCAGCACGCTGGCCGACGCGCCGCCCATCAGCTTGGGCGCGTTCTCCCGGCCCATCGACGCGCCCATCCCGATGACGAACTCGGACAGCACCGAGGTGCCCAGCGAGCGGCGGAACGACAGGTGCGCCCGGCTGCTCCAGACCACGTCGTCAAGCTCAGACTTCTCCCCCTTGGTGTACCGGCGGAGCAGATACCAGCCGATCCCGCCGGCCGCCCCGGCGATGAGCAGCACGGTGATCCGGCGCAGCCCGGACGCGTGCTCGGCGGCCGCCTCCAGCGTGCCGCTGTGATAGCCGAACGCCAGGTGCTGCACGCTGAACAGGAGATACATCATCAGGTCGCCGAACAGCCCGGCGGCCACCCCGGTCAGCACCAGCATGGCCCAGAACCGCGGGCTGAGCGCCGCGTCGCCGTCACCGGTCACGTTGGGCTGCTCGGTGGCCCCGCGGCCGGACGGCAGCCGCCGGCTGATCAGCGGCGGCGGCACCCGCACCCGCCCGCTGGCCCGCGGCGGCGCAGCGGCCGGTGTCTCAGCCGACTGGGCCAGGCTGGGTATGGCCCAGCGCCGCCGTACCGCGGCCGGCCACACCATCGGCTCCCTCGCGGGTCGCGGGTCCATGCCTGCCCGCCATCCCAAGGCCCGGCTAGGCAATATTTCTGAAACAGAAGTATATCGCCTCGTCGCGCCCCGGCGCCGCGCGCCCCGGCGCGCCGAATCCACCAGCGCGGTGAGTTGCGGTCACCGGGTCCGCACTGCATGGATGATTCATTCGGGCCGTCAGTGCGCATCAAGAACTCACCCGTGCGGCTGGCCGAGGGGGCCGAGCCGGGTGGATGAAGGTTGGGTGGTTGGGGCGGCGGGCTGCTGGCGGGCGGGCCGCCCAGGGTGACCGGGCGGGGCGAATCAAGTCCAGGCCGACCGTGCTGAGCAGCCAGCCGTCCCCGGACGGCTGGCGCCGCGGCCAGGCAGAACCGGCCCCAGCAGGTGGCCAGGCCGCGGGCCCACACGTCGGCCAGCCAGCCGAACGGGAGTTCCGCCGCGAGGCCGGCCCCGTCGCGGGCCAGCCGGGGCGGCTGGGCCTTCCGGGATCATGGTCAGCGCGACGGCCAGGTCCCGCTGGCCGGTCCAGGACCGCAGCGTGGTCACCGCCCGCCCGTACAGCGCCGCGTGCAGCGCGGGCCGCGCCGCCGCCAGCGCCCCAGCCCGGCCGCCGCGCACTGCGGGGTGCGGCGCCTGGCCGCGGCCGCGCAGCCGCCCGGTCCAGGCCGCGATGACCGTGGCGGCCAGCCGGTCGGGCAGCAGCCCGCCCAGGCCGATCAGCGGGATCAGGCCGTCGTCCGGGTCGTCCGGCTGGCCGTGGGACAGCACGGCGAACGCTGGCCCGGCCCGCGCGACCGGCCGGCCGCCCGGCCGTCCCGGTCCTGCCCCGCGCCGACGTCGGCGGCGTCCAGAGGCGCCAGCGGGTCGGCCGGGCCCCGGCTGGCCAGGATCAGCACGCGCAGGTCGGCCGCGTGCTCGGCCCACAGATCCAGCACGTCGAGGCAGGGGTAACTCTGCCCGCCCAGCGCGCTGAGGATCTGCTCGCCTGCCAGGTCTCGGTGTGATCCGGCGTGGTCAGCTGCCCGGCCGACCAGCGCAGCCGGTGCGCCTGACCGCCGCAGTCCAGCTGGGTCTCGGCCGCGGGCAGGCCCGCCACCACGGCCGGGTCACTGGGCCGCCGCCCAGGACAGCGGGATCCGGATGACGGCCCGCTGGGTCAGCGTGGTCGGCATGATGTCCAGCCGGGTGGCGGCCGGGTCCAGCGCGGGCCAGAACTCGACCTGGCCGCCGGCCCGGTCCGGCGCGGAGTGCCAGCCGCCGGGCTGGCCCAGGTAGTGGCCGCCCCGGTCGTCGGCGGCCCACCAGATCAGCATCGGCTCGTCCACCATGGTCAGGCCCGCAGTGCCAGTGCGCCATGCCGGGGGTGATCTCCACGTCGGCGGTGAACTCCTCCGCGGTGGACTGCACGGCCAGCACGACCACCTTCATGCCGCCGAACGGCGGGGTGGCCGCGCCCACCATGACCCGGCCGTGCGGGCCGGCGGCGCGGCTGCGGCCAGCCAGCAGCGACTGCCACGGCTCGGCCAGCCGCCGCCCGCCGGACGCCGCGGGCCGGAGCGACCCGAGCCGCCCTGCGCGTGCTGCCGGACCACGGCCCGCGCCTCGGCGATGGCCGGGTCGTCGGCGGCCAGCGCGCCCGCGGCGACCAGCGCGCCGATCGTGGTGTCCAGCGGCGCGTCCTCGTGCGCCTGGAGCAGCATGGCCAGCCTGGCCTGCAGGTAGCGCCGTCCCGGGTGCTGCTCGGCCACCGGCTCGGCCCACACCTCGATGCCCGGGCCCGGTTCATCCACCAGCTCGATGCGCTGGCCCAGCACCTCGATCCACCGGTGTCCAGGGCCAGCCCCGGCCGGGCCTCGAACTCGCCGGTCCACTCGGTGTCGCTGCCACCGCCGGAGAATCCCGCGGTCATCGCGGTCCCCCGGTCGTCGGTGAGGGTGAGCTGCCCGGGCACCCCGGGCCCGATCAGGTGGCCGGCGGCCCCGTGCGGCCTGATCCCGCGGCGTAGCGCATGCGGGCTGACCCGGCCGAACCGGCCGCCCAGCGCGGCCGATGGGCGCATGGTCACGTGCAGCACGGTGGCGTCGGCGCTGAGCACGACGTAGTCAGACCTGCAGGTTCCCCATGGCTGCTGGATCAGCTGGCCGCAGGTCAGCGCGCGGAACCGGCCCAGATCGGCCGGGCCGGCCGCGCCGGGCCCGGCCGCGCCGTACTGCGCCATCCGCCGATGCCGCCGGAAGCCGTGGTCTTCGCCGGACCGGCAGGACCGCGCCAGGTAGTAGTCGTCCACGATGGCCTGTGCGGTGGCCGTGGGCAGCGCGCCCACCGCGACCAGCGCGTGCGCCGCCGCGTCCAGCGGCGACTCCCACGCCCCGCCGTCCTCGCCGGGGTGGTCGACGAGCAGCCCTTCCCCGGCCAGCCGCAGGTGCAGTTCCGCGTCGAACTCGGCCACAATGTCATCGGCCACAGCGTCATGCTCCCACGTCGGGTCAGGGCTGGCTGTCCACCAGCTGGCGCCAGCCTTCCGGGCTGATCGAGTAGTTCTGCACGCTGCCCCCGACGAACCACTGCCAGGCGGCCGGCTTGACCAGGGTGGCCACCGTGGCCATCGCGATCGGCAGGCCGGCCAGCGGATCCCCGGCCATCGGGGTCAGCTCCTCGGCGCTGCCCCGGTAGGCGCCGGCCCGCCAGGCGGCGGCCAGCAGCTCGGCGGCGACCGGCCCGCGGTGGCCGGTGCGCTGCGCCGCGCCCAGGATGGCCAGCAGCAGCTGGTGGGTCAGCACGCCGGCCCGGCCCGCGGGCTGCACCGGCGGCGTGCCACCACACGCCAGCGCCAGCAGCGGGCCGACCAGGTCGACCCCGGCCCGCCGGGCGTTGGCCGGCTCGACCAGCCGGGGGTTCACGTCGATGTAGCGCGGCCCGTCCGAGGTCAGGATGGCGTCGGCCGACAGCGCGCCGTGCCAGCCCAGGTGGTGGCCGAGCCGGGCCAGGTCGGCCCGGGCCGCGGGCAGGTCCAGGCTGCGCTTGTGGCTGGCCCCGCCGCCCGCACCCTCGCGCACCCGCAGCGTGGCGTGGCAGGCGACCAGCTCCCCGGCGGCGAACACGCCCTGCACCATGGCCAGCGGCCCGTCGGCCGGCATCTGGGCCAGCAGGCCGCCAACCGGGAACGCCGACACGGCCTGGGCCAGCCCGGACCGGTCACTGACCCGGCGCACCCCGGTCGTCGCGGTGCCGATCGGCTGCTTCAGGAACACCGGGAACCGGTCCCATGCCGCCGCTTCTGCCGGGGTGCGCAGCACGGTGCTCTCCGGCTGGGCCAGCCCGGCCGCGGCCAGCGTGCCCGCCGCGGAGATCTTGTCCTGCACCTGGGCCAGCGCGGCGAACGACGGCACCACGGTGCGGACTCCGGCGGCGCGCAGCAGATCGGCCCGGGCGGCCAGCACGGCCACCTGCTCCTGGGTGGGCAGCAGCAGGTCCATGCCCGCGTCCCGGTACACCCGCAGCGCGGCGGCCAGCCAGCGCAGCGGGTCGGCGCGGTAGGCCGGGACCCGGAACACCCGGCGTACCCGGCGGGTGAACCGGGTCAGGCAGATCGGGTCCGGGGACAGCACGTACACGGCATGGCCGCCGTCGGCGAGCTGGGTTGCGGTCTGGCGGGCGGTAAGGCCGGACCCATCGCTCAGGAGTACGCGCATGGCCGTCGTGCGCGATCGTACCGGGCCGCGTGCTACGAAAGAACAGATGCCGAAACGGCAGACAGGGAGCCACTCATGGACCTAGGCCTGCGTGGCCAGCGTGCGCTGATCACCGGGGGCAGCCGGGGCATCGGCTTCGCGATCGCCGAGTCGCTGGCCGCCGAGGGCGCGGCGGTCGGCCTGGTCGCCCGGCACGAGACTGGCCTGGCCGACGCGGCGGCCCGGCTGGCAGCACCGGGTGCCGGTGGCCACCGCCGCGGCCGACGTGCTGGACCCGGCCGCGGTGCGGGGTGCGGTCAATGACATCGCGGCCCAGCTCGGCGGGCTGGACCACCTGGTGGCCAACGCCGGCGGCACGGTCGGCCAGGGCAACCTGACCAGCGCCGGGCCGGGCGAGTTCACCGCCACGTTCGCGCTGAACGCCGGGCACGCCGCGGAGCTGATCCAGGCCGGCCTCGGCCATCTGCGGGCCGCGGGCGGCGGCGCGGTGGTGATCATCTCGTCGATCACCGGGCTGCGGCCGGCGCCGCGCACCGCGTACGCCGCGGCCAAGGCGGCCGAGATCCAGCTGGCCGCGACGGCCGCGCAGGAACTGGCCCCGGACAACATCCGGGTCAACGCGGTCAGCCCGGGCTCGATCATGTTCCCCGGCGGCGGGTGGGACCAGTTCCGCCAGGACAACCCGGAGGACTTCGCCACGTTCCTGGCCACCCAGTTCCCGTTCCACCGGCTGGGCCACCTGGCCGAAGTGGCCGACGTGGTCACGTTCCTGCTGTCGGCGCGGGCGTCCTGGGTCACCGGGAGCAACATCGTCGTGGACGGCGGGCAGCGCTATCCCAGCGCCCGCCGGTTCAGCTGATGGGCGTAGTGGCCTAGCTTTCTTTCTGAACGCCAGTGCCGCGCTGCTCGGGCCGGGCCGGCACGATGATCGTCGCGGCCGGTGCGGCGGCCGTCCCGGCCGCGGCGTCGTCCGGCAGGCCGAGCACCTGGCACCGGCGCAGCCCGTGCCGCACCCACAGCGCCGCGGTCCAGGCGCAGAGCAGCGCGTCGATCAGGTCCTCCCGGTGCTTGTAGGCGGCGTCGCCGAGCGGCGACGGCTCTCCGGCCAGTTGCCGGGTGACCGGATGGGAGTCCAGTCGCAGCGGCGGGTCGGCGGTGGCCAGTCCGCCGAGACGGCGGACCAGCTCATCGCAGGCAGCTGCCCGCCGCGGCCGCCATGCGGCCACCGGCAGCCGCCGCGGCGGGCGCTTGTACCGGGGCCGTTCCCGGTCATAGCCAAGTTCCGCCGCGCCGACCAGCGTGCAGTGCGGGAAGCTCTCGGAGATCACCCGGCCGCCGGCGGGCGCCCCGGCGCGGCCATCGGAGTACCACCAGCCGGCCTGCTCGGCCAGGCTGAGCAGCCGGACCCCGGCCAGCCGGGGCGAGCGCAGGTTGGTGCTGTGCGCGCTGACCTTCCATGCCCCGTACCGCTGGCCGACCTGCCTCTCGCACAGCCGCTGCCCGGCCGGGTTGCGCACCACCAGCGACGCGTCCACGAACATCACCGCGTCGTGGCTGCCCGCCGCGGCATTCGCCCAGTCCAGCGTGTCTGGCACGCCGCGGGTCCAGCCCGCGTCCAGCACCTGGCCCGCCGGGTCGAGCACCGCCACCGCGGTCTCGTTGGCCGGGAGATCGTCCCGGCCCTCGCGCCAGGCCAGGTCCACGCCCAGGAAGCGGGTCACTGCCATCCCCCTGACTCTGACCGGCTCCGCGCCGGGCACTCCTCGATTGTTAAAATCCACCCAAGATTGCGAAAGACACCGCAATACGCAGCCGCGCTGTTCCGGACAGCTAGCTATTCTCGCCGCGTGGTCCGCCGGTTCGACACCCTCCGCACGAAGCGCCTGCTGATGCGCCGCTGGCAGGACGCTGACCGGGCGCCGTTCGCCACGATGAACGCCGACCCCGAGGTCACGCGGTACCTCCGGGGCTCACTGGACCGTGCGGCCAGCGATCAGCTGGTTGACCGCATCGAGGCTCTCTTCGACGAGCAGGGTTTCGGGCTATGGGCCCTGGAGCTGCCCGATACCGCGGAGTTCATCGGGTTCACCGGCCTCAACCCGATGCCGGGCGGCGTGCCCGGGGAGGGCGGCATGGAGGTCGGCTGGCGGCTGGCCCGGTCCGCCTGGCACAAGGGGTACGCCACCGAGGCGGCCACGGCGGCGGTGGATGTCGCGTTCGCCGGGGCGGGCCTGCCCGAGCTGTGGTCGATGACGGCCGTGCTGAACGAGCCGTCGCAGGCGGTGATGCGGCGGCTCGGCATGACCGGTACGGCTACTTCGAGCACCCGCGGATCGAGCCCGGCCACCCGCTCCGCGAGCAGGTCGTCTACGGCTGCCGCGACCGCGTCCGCGCCGGGCACTCCTCGATTGTTAAAATCCACCAAGATTGCGAAAGACACCGCAATACGCAGCCGCGCTGTTCCGGACAGCTAGCTATTCTCGCCGCGTGGTCCGCCGGTTCGACACCCTCCGCACGAAGCGCCTGCTGATGCCCCGCTGGCAGGACGCTGACCGCGCGCCGTTCGCCACGATGAACGCCGACCCCGAGGTCACGCGGTACCTCCGGAGCTCACTGGACCGTGCGGCCAGCGATCAGCTGGTTGACCGCATCGAGGCTCTCTTCGACGAGCAGGGTTTCGGGCTATGGGCCCTTGAGCTGCCCGATACCGCGGAATTCATCGGGTTCACCGGCCTCCACCCGATGCCCGGCGGCGTGGCCTGCGCCCTGGGACAATGGAGCACGTGACGGAGACTGAGCTCAGGCCGTGGCCGCCGGGCTGGGCCAGCTAGCGGCGGGATGAGTCATCGAACGCCGTGGCGCGGCCGAGTTCTTCCCACTCGGAGAGTTCGTGCTGCAGGTCGCCGAGCCGTTGCCGGATCCGGTCGATGGCGTCCCCGCCGAGGACCAGGCGGAGCGGTGGCTTTGCCGATGACATAGCGGTGAGGATGGCCCGGGCTGCCCTGGCCGGGTCGCCTGGCTGAGCACCGCCGCCGGTCTCGACGTAGGCGCGGGTCGGTCCTACCGTTTCGGCGTACTCCGGCATCGGGGTTGAGAAGTACGCGGTGTCTTTGCCGAACAATCCGGTCCGGAATGAGCCCGGCTCAACGATCAGGAAGTGGACGCCAGGGACCTCCTCGCTGAGCGTCTGGGTGAGACCTTCGAGGGCGAACTTAGTTGCGCAGTAGGCACCGAATCCGGGTGCGGTGACCTGGCCACCGACGCTGGACATCTGGACGACCCAGCCGCCGCCCTGGCGGCGCATGTGCGGCAGCGCCGCCTTGGTCAGCACCGCCGGGCCGAAGTAGTGCAGGTCGAACAGGAATCGCATCTCGGCGTCGGTGGTCTCCTCCAGCGCACCGACCTGAGTCCGCCCGGCGTTGTTGACCAGGACATCGAGGCGCCCAAAACGCCGCACCGTCTCGTCGACCACCGCGCCGTCCCGGGCTGCGTCAGTCACGTCCAGCACGACAGGGAAGAGCTGGTCAGGGTAGGCGCCCTTGAGATCGTCGAGACGGCTGATGGTGCGGCCGGCGCCGACCACGATGTCACCCTGGCGCAGCACCTCTTCGGCAAGAGACCGGCCGAAACCAGAGGTCGCGCCAGTGATGAGCCAGACCCGACGGTCGGTGGCAGCAGTCGTCATGGTTCCAGCGTAGGGCGGCGGTCAGCGGTGGCGGCCGCCGCGGTGGTCCGGCAGCACCGCGCCGATCAGCCAGAGCACCGGGAAGATGAAGCCGATCAGGCCCAGGATCCAGTGCCCCTTGCGGAACGTCAGCACGCCGAAGACGACCAGCAGTACCAGGTAGATGACCGACAGCAGGATCCAGCCCATGGCGTTCAGTTCCCCTTCCGACTGTGATCTCCAGTGTCGGCCAGCGTGGCCTGGCCGGGCTCACCCGCAACGGATGAAATGTCAGGCCATACCCGGGCCCTCCGGGTCGCCGCGCAGCGCGCGGAGGGACCGGGCGAACGCGTACAGCCGGGTGCGGGAGTACTCGTTCCGCTCGGTGCCACCGCCCTGGGTCCGCTCGGCGTCCATGGCCGAGCGGACCGACTGCAGCGACGACAGCACGTCATCGACCCGCATCCGGCTGTCCTCGTCCGGGGCCGTTTCGCGCATCCGGTACAGGATCTGGGCCAGGTCATCGGCCCGGTTCTGGATATCGACCCAGCGCGCCTGGGCCTGGCCGGCGGTGGGCCCGCTGGGCCATTCCACCGAGGCCATCGCGTCGTGCAGCGCCGAGCCGCGGGCGTACACGTCGGTGACCGCGGACCGCCACTGCCCCGACACTGCCGAGCGCTTGCTGGCCGCGCGGGCGATCAGGATGAACGTGATGCCGGCGATCACCACCAGGGCGAGGATCAGCCACAGCCAGGCCGGGGTGCTCGTGCTGGTGCTGCTGGTCGACGTCGGGGACGGGGTCGGCGCGGCGGTGGTGGCCGCGGGTGTGGTCGGCGCTGCCGTGGTGGGCGGGGCCGCCGTGGTGGGCGGCGGCGCGGTGGTCGGGGTGACCGGGCTGGGCGTCACGGTATCGACCGGGCTGGCCGGCACGTTGGTCGGCAGGCTGATGCTGTGGCTCGGCGCCACGCTGGCGATCACGTTCTTGACGGTGCTGCCGCACCCGGCCACCAGGACGCCGAGTACCACCAGGACGACCGCGACCAGCGACCCCCGAATGACACGCCGCATACCAATCCCCTCCGCACCGGTAATGGTCGGTTGCGCCCAACTCGCGTTCGGTACTTTGGCTAGTCCAGCAGGGCAAACGGTGCGGCGGCCCATCCGTGGCGGGTGAAACTCAGGCCTGGCCAGTCTCGAACCGGCTGATCTTCCCGTCGGTCAGAGTGAACGCCCACCGGGTGCGCATCTCGCCCCAGGTGTCGTTGCGGACGGCGGCGATCAGCGACCGTCCGCCGTCCTGCGCCGATATCACGTCAAGGTGCCCGTGCGTGGTGAACAGCTCCCGGTCGGCCCAGGTGGCCAGGTCACGGTCGGTGCCGTCGTCCGACATGGTGGCGCCCGGGGTGAGCGCGGCGAAGAACGCGGCCCGGTCGCCGGCGTTGATCGCGGCGATCAGTGCCTGCACGGCAGGCTCGGTGACGTCACTGCTTCCAGCCATGATTCCTCCTTACCCTTAGCATCACATCGCGGAATGATCTCCGCCCGGGCCGGGTTGCCGGGGGCATGACAACGGTTGGCTTGATCGGCAGCGGGCAGATCGGCGGCACGGTCGCGCGGCTCAGCGTGGCCGCGGGACACCAGGTGGTGCTGAGCAACTCGCGTGGCCCAGAGACACTCGCGGATCTGGTCGCGGACCTCGGGCCGCTGGCCCGGGCGGCCACCCCGGCCGAAGCAGCGACGGCCGGGGACCTGGTGGTGATCTCGGTCCCGGTACTGGCGTTCGGGAAAATGCCCGCCACGGCGCTGACCGGCCGGGTGGTGACCATGGACACCTGCAACTACTACCCGCAGCGGGACGGGCACCTCGCCGAACTGGACAGCGGCTCGCTGACCAGCAGTGCGCTGCTGCAGCGGGACCTGCCGGGCGCCGCGGTGGTGAAGGTGTTCAACAACATCTTCTACCGGCATCTGCTGTCGCTGGCCCGCCCGGCGGGCGACCCCAGCCGCTCGTTCCTGCCGATCGCCGGCGATGACCCGGCGGCCAAGTCGGCGGTGACCGCGTTCCTCGATTCGATCGGGTATGGCGCCGTGGACGGCGGGACGCTCGCCGAAAGCTGGCGGCAGGAGCCTGGCACACCCGTTTACGGCCCGCCGTACGGCTCGTTCGACAACCCGGCCGGCACACCGGCCAGCGCGGACACAATTCGCGCCGCCCTAGCGGAGGCGACCCGCTAGCCCCGGCCGGTGACCGAATTGCCTGCAGTCGTGGTTCAGGCCGCCACCGCGCTCGGGCTGGACCCGGCCGGCCTGCGCGGCCTGCGCGGGGCGTCCGGGTCGAGCTGGGATGCCGGGTCAGCCGTGCTGCGGGTCGGACCCCGGGCGGCGGTCGATCGCGAACTGGCCGCGTCCGGGGCGGCCGCGGCGGCGCTGCCGGTGCCAAGGGTGCTTGACCGGGCCGACTTCGCGGACCATTGCGCGCTGCTGCTGGAATGGCTGCCCGGCCGGCAGGCTGGCGAACTGGCGCTGGGCGACCCCGGGCCGGCCCGTGCCGCGGGCCGGGCCTGCGGCCGGGTGTACGACGTGCTGGCCGCGGTGGCCGCGCCCGCCGGGCTGCGTGCGGCGCCCGGCGCTCCGGAGCCGGCCAGCGACGGCCAGGCCCGGCTGCTGCACCTGGACCTGCATCCGCTGAATCTGCTGGTCAGCGACGACGGGACCGCGGTGACCGGCGTCCTCGACTGGGCCAACACGCACGCCGGGGATCCGGTCCTGGACCGCGCCCGGACCTGGGCGATCCTGTATCTCGACCCGATGGCCCGGTCGGCTGACACGCTGCCCGGCTGGGCCGCGCTGGTCGAAGGCTGGTCGGAAACCGGGCGGCTGGACGAAATTCCGGCCGCCGCCCGCGCCTGGGCCTGGGCCTGGGCCTGCAAGTTCATGCTCGTCGATCTGGCCGGCCGCTATCCCCCGGCCGAGCTGGCGCATATCCGCCGCACGCTCGATCAGCTCGCCTGACCTGGGAAGCGCGGGTCACTGGCCCGCGGTGACGGCTTTCAGCTGGCTGAAGGACTCCCGCATGAGCTGCGGCAGGTCGGCCTGGCCGGGTTCGCTCAGCCAGCGGCCGAACGCGATCTTGAAGACGGCGATGCCGGCCTCGGCGGTCAGGCTGGCGGCCGGGTCGCTGACGCCGCGCTTCCGCAGCGCATCGGCCATGGCCTCGGCCAGCCCAGCCAGCTTGATCAGCTCACGCTCGCGGAGCTCGGGATTGGCGTCGATGACGATCTGCCGCCGCCGGGCATAATCCCGGCGTTGCTGGAGCAGGGCGCCCGCAGCCACCACGGCGTCGGCCACCGCGTCGATCGGCGCGGCCGAGTCCGGCGCGTCGGCCACCGCGGCGACGAGCAGGTCGCGCAGCATTTCCTGGCCGTAGAAGAGCACCTCGCGCTTGTCGGCGAAGTGCCGGAAGAACGTCCGCTGGGTCAGCCCGGCCCGCCCGGCGATCTCGGTCACCGTGGCCTGATCGAACCCGCGCTCGAGGAACAGCTCCATCGCCGCCTGTTCCAGGCGGCCGCGCGCGTTCGGTTCCCACCGGCCCATGAGACGATCATATGTGATGTCAGCGGCTGACGTCAGGTGTGTTAGGCTGATGACAGCAACTGACATCAGGCCATTCAGGAGGTTCCTCTCATGCGAGTTTTCGTCACCGGCGCGTCCGGCTGGATCGGCTCCGCCCTCGTTCCTGAGCTGCTCGGCGCGGGGCATCAGGTCACCG
Organism: uncultured Actinomycetes bacterium; assembly: GCA_963814645.1. GTDB lineage: Bacteria > Actinomycetota > Actinomycetes > Streptosporangiales > Streptosporangiaceae > RYN-230. The sequence goes on from CAWFDX010000004.1 coordinate 2,077,388, forward strand.
GGCTGGCCCGCTCGGACGCGTCTGCCGCCGCCCTCACCGCTGCCGGGGCCGAGGTGCAGCGCGGCACACTCGATGACCTGGACGTGCTGCGCAGCGCGGCGGCCACCGCGGATGGTGTGGTCCACCTCGCGTTCAAGCACGACATTGCGTTCGCCGGCGGCTTCGAGGACGCGGCCAGCGCGGACCGCCAGGCCGTCGAGACGTTCGGCGACGTGCTGGCCGGCTCGGGCCGGCCGTTCGTCATCGCGTCCGGGACGCTGGGGGCAGCCCCGGGCCGGGTGGCGACCGAGCGGGACGGGCACGGCCAAGCGCCGGCCGAGCATGGCCGCGGGCCGCAGCTGCGCCAGGGGACGGCGGAGTTCACGCTGTCGCTGGCTGACCGCGGCGTCCGCTCGTCGGTGCTGCGGCTGCCGCCGACCGTGCACGGCGACGGCGACCATGGCTTCATGGCCAGCATCGTCGGCATTGCCCGCGAGACGGGCGTGTCCGGCTACCTCGGCGACGGGTCGAACCGCTGGCCCGCCGTGCACCGGCTCGATGCCGTGCACCTGTTCCGGCTGGCGGTGGAGCAGGCCCCGGCCGGATCGACGCTGCATGCCATCGCGGACGAAGGGGTGCCGATCCGGTCCGTGGCTGACGTGATCGGCCGGCACCTCGGCGTCCCGGTGGCCGCGATCGCCCCCGCCGACGCGGCCGGGCACTTCACCTGGCTAGCTGGGTTCATCGGGCTGGACAGCCCGGCGTCCAGCACGCTGACCCGGGAACTGCTCGGCTGGCAGCCGACCCAGCCTGGCCTCATCGAGGACCTGGAGAAGGGCCACTACTTCCAGCCGCCTGCCGCCTGAGCCGCGCCCGGCCGCTGGGCCCGGTTGCTACCCGGGCTCAGCGGCGCCGGGGCGGCGGGCGGGCTTATGCCGCTCACTGCGCCGTTTCATGTCGGACTCCGCCTCGATGAGCGCCCGCTGCCAGGCCGACGCGAAATAACCCTCATCGCTCCGCTGGCCTTCCCGGCGCTCGATCCAGGCAATTGATTCGGGATCAACAACCTTCTCCGTCTTCGACCGCATTGTTGTCCCCATTCAGGCTCGTCCGCTTCGCTTAGTGTGCCACCCGGGCCGGCAGTAATTCGGTGCTCCGCATTACTTCCCGCTTGCCCTGCGCCGGAACTTTCACGGCCGGCGGGTCAATCCGGGCCGCCAGCGCGAGGCCGACGGCGAGCAGGTTGGCCAGCGTTTTCATGATCTCCAGATCGGGCTGGCCCAGCGAATCGGCCTCCGGCGCATCCAGGGTCAGCAGGCCGTACCTGGCCTGGCCCGCGGTCACCGCGGCGGCGATGATCGTCTGGTAACTGCGGCGCCGTGGGAACTTGACCGGCAGGCCGGGATCGGCCAGGTCCGGGATCAGCCTGGCCTCCTGCTCGGCCAGCAAGCGGAACATCTGCTGGCCCACCGGGTCGTCCGGGGTGTCGGTGAACGTGGTGCGGGCCGCGTCCCGCTGGCCCTCGTAGCCTGCGTAGCTGACACAGCGCATGACCCCGTTGTCCACGGCGAAGAAGATGCTCCGCCGGTCGGCCGCGGCCTGCCGGTGCTCGACCGCGGTGGCCACGATCGCCTGGATCAGGCTGCCGATCAGCGGCTCTACCGGCACCCCCGGCGCGGCGGCGGCGGCGATCTTGCCCAGGCAGTACAGCACCGGCGACAGCCGGGCGCGGAGCGCGAAGATGAGCCGGGCCTCCGCGTTGATCTGCACCTCGGTCGTCTGCCGCTCGGCCACCTCCTTGCTGGCCAGGGCGTGCTCACGCTCCTCCACCGCGCGTTCCCGCGCCGCCACCTCGGTACGCAGCAGCCGGTTGGTGACCTGCCTGCCGATCGCGGTGGCCACGACCGGGGCGCTGGCGCAGAGCACGCCCAGGAGGATAATGAGCAGATGGTACTTTCCTCCCTCGCCCGCTAGAACGCCGAACACAAAAGCGCCGGCAGTTCCGGTAAGGAGAGGCTGGCCAATAGTGTTTCAGCCACTTAACCGAAATACAACACGGTGTTTCCCGGGGGAGATTCCCTGCCGAATGGGACCATTTCGCAGGCCGGGCCGGGTTCGGCCGCCGGGGCAACCGGGGATATAGGCCCCATGAGCAGCTGGCCGTCCATCGCGATCGTCGGGGCCGGCATGGGCGGGCTGGCCACCGCGGCCGCGCTGCACCGCCGTGGCATCGGCGTGACCGTCTACGAGCAGGCGCGGGATTTCGCCCGGTTAGGCGCCGGGATCCAGATCGGCTGCAACGCGATGCAGGTGCTCCGTGGGCTCGGCCTGGAGCGGCGGATGCGGCAGGAGGCGTTCTGCCCCCGGTCCTGGAACAACCGGGACGCGGGCACCGGCGCGGTGCGCTACGACCAGATCTTCGGCGCCAGCGCGGAGCAGAAGTACGGCGCGCCCTACCTGCTCGCACACCGCGGCGACCTGCATGCGGCGCTGGCCAGCGCGGTGCCGGCCGACCGGATCCGGCTCGGCCATCAGGTCACCGGGCTCGATGAGGACGGCCCGGCCGCCGTGCTCCGGTTCGCCGGTGGCGGCAGCGCGCGGCACGACGCGGTGGTGGCGGCGGACGGGGTCCACTCGCTGCTCGGGGAGCTGCTGTTCGGCTCGCGCGAGGTGAACTTCACCGGGCGCATCGCCTACCGCACCACGTTCCCGGCGGCGTTACTGGCCGGGCAGGAGATCGATGAGTGCACCAAGTGGTGGGGCGACGACCGGCACATCGTCATCTACTTCGTCAAGCCCGACCGGAGCGAGGTCTACTTCGTGACCAGCCAGCCTGAGCCGGGCTTCACGGTCGAGTCGTGGTCGGCCACCGGTGACGTGCGCACCCTGCGGGCGGCGTTCGACGGGTTCCATCCCCAGGTCCAGCGTGTGCTGGCGGCCTGCCCCGCGGTGCACAAGTGGGCGCTGGCCGACCGGGACCCGCTGCCCCGCTGGTATGACCGCAACGTCACCCTGCTCGGCGACGCGTGCCACCCGATGACCCCGTACATGGCCCAGGGTGCCGCGATGGCCCTGGAAGACGCGGCCGTGCTGGCCCGGCTGCTGGACGGGGTGGCCGATCAGGCCGACCTCAGCGATGCCTTCCGCCGCTTCGAGGCCACCCGGAAGGGCCGTACCTCGCGGGTGCAGCTAACCTCGCGGGCCAACACCTGGCTGCGCGGCAAGACCGACGTGGACTGGGTCTATTCCTACAATCCGTGGACCGCCCCGCTGTCCGGCTAGCCGACTAGTTGCTGGGCTGCGGCGTGGTGCAGTGGATCTTGGGGTTGACGCCCACGTAGTTGAGCGGCCCAGCGACGATGGTGACCGCGGTCGTGCTGGCCCGGCTGCAATCGCCGAGCAGCTTGTGGTAATCGCCACGCTGCCCAGCGGCGAAGGCGCCGATGATCAGCCAAATGACAAGAATCGCCGATCCGATGTGCATAGCGGCCCTCCGGATCTATCCACGGCCGTTATCGCGGTCCAGTACTGGGACGGAGCCTACCCACGCGCGGTGTTGCCGGGCCCGCTGAGCAGGTTAATGAAGCTCTTTTCCAGGAATCTGGAACTTGCCGTGAATTAGCTCTCCGTGACCCGGAGCGCCGCATTGATCAGGTCGAGCCCGGCGGTCTGCCGGACGAAGTCGGTCGGCTCGGCCGGCGCCGCCCAGTTGGCCCCCAACAGGTGCTGCTCACTCATATGAGCCAGCGCGGACTGGGCATTGGCCGTGATGAATTGCTGATAGGCCGGCTTGCCGGTGGCCCGGTACAGCCGGGCCAGATGCCGGACGAAGATGCCCTTGAACATCGTGCTGTCCACGCCGGGCAGCCGGGCCGGGGCGCAGCCGCCCGGGCCGCAGTCATTGTGCTCGTGCAGGATCCCGTCGATGACGCCGGACTCGCTGGGGTGAGCCAGCTGGCCGCCGGTGGACGCGGATGGCCGCCACGGATTCTTGATGAACGCGTCCGCGATCTTCTCCGCCCAGCCCAGGTAGCTCTGGTCCCCGGTCAGCTCGGTCAGCTCACGGAGCCCGCTGAGGATCACGCCCTGGTTGTATGACCAGACGCTCTGCGAGTTGTCGTTCACGCCGTGCCCGTTCGGCGAGTCGTTGACCAGGCTGGCCTCATTGATCATCGCCACCCCGGCGGGCGGGGCTGAGCTGAACCAGGCCCAGCCGCGGCGCGCCCAGTCCTGGTAGTCGGGTTGGCCGGACCCTGCCGGGGCGCGGCCGCGGTAGCGCAGGCCCAGCCCAGCGGCCACCGCGATGAACAGCTCGTTGGCAATGGCGTTCTTGTATCCCCCGGTCCAGCCGTGCGGCTTCGCGCAGGCGCCGGTACGGTCCGGGCCGCCGTCGTACTTGCCCCAGTAGATCCCGCCGCCCCAGTAGTCGTCCCAGCCGGCGGCCATGTCGAGGAAGATGTCGTTGGCCGCGGCGAGGTACTTGCCCTCCCCGGTCAGGTCGTAGGCGTCCAGCCAGGCCAGCGCCCACCAGCCTTCATCGTCGTAGAAGGCATTGATGAAGCCGGTATAGGCGCCGCGGCTGAGCCGGAGGAACGGCCAGGCCGGGGACATCCGCCGGGCGAATACCGGCCGGTGCGTGCCCGGTGCCCGGGTGAACGTGTTCGCCACCACCGGTTCCAGGTACGACCGGTCGCCGGTGAGCGCCATGTAGTCGGTCAGTGCCGTGATGGCGTTCGCGCTGTTCCACCACCGGGACAGGTCCTGCATCCGGTCCCGCTGGCCGGTCAGCGCCAGCGCGCTGTTTAGCACGTTGCGGCCGAGCTGGGACAGATTCCCCCACTGCACGGCCAGCGCCGGGTCGTGATAGCTGTACAGGCCGGTGCGCCGAGCGTACTCGTCCGCGCCGTACCACTGCTGTAAGGCGCCCGCCGCCAAGGGTGCGGCCGTCTTGACGTCGGTCACTGTCGATCAGCCCCCGTTATGCGGATCCCCTCCGCTCTCCGAGTCTGCCCGGCCGCCAGCCCGGCGCAAACATTCGTGAAAGGCTCGCCGGGTGGCCGCGCTGACCGAAACCGAAGCCAGGGGCCGGACTTGGCTGCTGGACGTCGAGTCCTATGACGTGTTCCTCGACCTGACCACCGAGCCGGTGCGGTCGCGGAGCGAAATCCGGTTCCGCTGCCGGCAGCCCGGGGCGGCGACGTTCGCTGACCTGACCGCCGCTATGACCTCAGCGGTGCTGAACGGCGAGGAACTGGGGCCGCCGGCCGGCGGACGGCTCAGCCTGCCTCCGCTCCGCCCGGTCAATGTGCTCACGGTCGAGGCCGAGGCGGCGTTCTCCCGCACCGGGCGCGGGCTGACCCGGTTCCGCGATCCGGCGGACGTATCGGAGTATGTGTCCGTCATGTGTTACCCAACGCACGCCCCGGACATCTTCGGCTGCTTCGACCAGCCCGACCTGAGCGCCCATATCGGTCTCACCGTGGCCGTGCCCGCCGGCTGGGAATGCCTGGCCAACGGGCCGGTCGTGGGCCGCCCGGCCCCGGGGCAGGCTGGGCTGTGGCGGTTCGCGGCCGTCCCGGGCATGCGGCCGTTCGACGTGACGCTCAGCGCCGGGCCGCTGGTCAGCGACTACACCGGCACCGGGCCGGCGGCTGGCGACGACGCGCCAGCCGCCATCACCGTGCGGCGCCGGCGGTCCCTGTCCGGGGCGGACGGCGTGGCCGGGCTGCCCCGGTTCGGCGCGATGGCGCGGGACGCGATCGGCCACTACCAGCAGGTGCTCGGCGTGGCCTGCCCGTACCCGAACTACGACATCGTGTTCGTCCCGGACCTGAGCGCGCTGGCTTATTCGGTGCCGGGCCTGATGCTGGTCAACGAGAGCCTGCTGGCCCGGATGGCTGACCCGGACGACGACTTCGCGGCCATGGTCGACGCCCATGAGGTGGCCCACCTGTGGTTCGGCAGCCTGGTCGGCATGCGCTGGTGGGACGACGTGTGGCTGGATGAGGCGATCGCCACCTACCTGAGCTACCTGCCCCGGCCCGGCGCCGCCGTGCCGGACGGGCTGGACACCGCGGGCGGCTGGATCGCGTTCTGCTACCGGGACAAGGCCGGCGCGTACCAGGCTGACGAGCTGCCCAGCCGGGAGCCGGTGTCCTCGCCGGTGCCGGACGCCGGCTCCGCACTGGCCAAGCCGCCCGCGATCACCTACGTCAAGGGCGCCAGCGTGATCCGCCAGCTGGGCGCGCTGATCGGCGACGACGCGCTGCATGCCGGGCTGGGTGACTACCTGACCCGGTACCGTGCGGGCGGCGCGGCCTCGCTGGACGACCTGGTCGGCTGCTGGTCGCGGGCCAGCGGCCGGGAGCTGGCGGGCTGGGCCGATGAGTGGCTGCGCACCGAGGGCGCAAGCCTGCTGAGCGCGGAGCTCACCCCGGCCCCGGACGGCACGATCCGGTCGCTGGCCATCCGGCAGGATGCACCGCACGGCCAGTCCACCCTGCGTACCCACCGGATCGGGGTCGGCCTGTACGACTGGGACGGGACCGGGCTGCGCCGCCGCCGGCTGGTCAGCGTGGAAGTCAGTGGCGGACACACGGACGTCCCCGAGGTCAGCCGGCGAGCAGCGGCCCAGCGCGCTGATTCTCAATGACGGCGACCTCAGCTACGCGCGGATCGGCTTCGACGAGGCGACCCTGCGTGCCCTGGCCGCCGCCGCGATGGATGTCGGTGACCCGCTGACCGAGGCGGTCTGCTGGAACGCGGCCTGGCACCTGGTCAGCCGGGGTCAGCTCGCCGCCGCCGACCTGGCCACCCTGATCGCCCGCCGGGTCGGCGCGCTTCCGCTGCCGGGCGTCGAAGTACTGCTCGAACGCGCCGTGGGCTGCGCCGACGTGTACGCACCGCCGTCCGAGCGGGCCGGGATACGGGAGCGGGTGGCCGAGGCGGCGGCCCGGCTGGCCGGGCAGGCCGCGCCGCGCAGCCCGCGGCAGCGGGCGCTGGCGGCCGGCTTCGCCGCCGCCGCGCAGACCGACGGCCAGCTGGCCCGGCTGCGCGGCTGGCTGGACGGCGACGGCCTGCCCGCGGGGCTGGTGCTGACCGCCGGCCTGCGCGGCCGCATCCTGGGCACGCTGGCTGCCCGCGGCCTGGCCAGCGACGCTGACCTGGACGCGCTGGCCAGCCTGGACCCGGTGCAGGGCGAGCAGCAGCGGGCCACCTGCCGCGCCATGCGGCCCGACGCGGCGGACAAGGAGGCCGCCTGGACCCTGGCCCTGGCCAGCGACCAGGACTGGCGGATGGCGCAGGCGTACGCCCGCGGGCTGTGGGTGCCGGGCCAGGACCAGCTGATGGCCGGCTACCTGGGCCGGTACCTGAGCCAGGCGCTGCCCGCGCTGGACGGGCGGGAGCCCCGGGTGATGCGCGGCCTGGCCCGGCTGCTCTACCCGGCCACGCTCATCTCCCCGCAGACCCTGCAGGCCACCGAGGCGGCGCAGCGGGACAGCCAGGCTCAGCGGCGCACTGCGGTCGATCGTGCTCGAGCAGGACGCCATCCTGCGTGCGGCCCTGACCGCCCGGTCCGCGCGGCGGGTGTTTTATCCCCATCAGGCGGCCGCCACGGATTGATCTCCGCGCCCGGCCGAGAGACGCTAACAACAAGGTCAGCGGCTCGCCGGGAGGGTTTATGGACCAGGTCGCGCCCGCCGGGGTGGGCGGCAGCGGGAACGGCGCGGCACCGGACGCGACCGACGTGACCCTGGGCACCGACGCCGCTTACGCGCCGGCCCGCCCGCCCAGCGCGGCTCCCCGCCGGGGCCGGCCGCTGCGCAACGTGTCCGAGATGCGGCACTTCTTCCGGACCAACGACACGCCGATCTACTTCGTCGGCGCCACCCCGTTCAACCTGCTCGGCATGGACCGGTGGATCCGGAACTTCAGCTACATCACCTACTACGACGGCTGGGATGGCGCGCACCCCCGGGTGTTCACCCCGCGGCACAAGCCGTACACCGAGTTCGGCAGCGGCGAGGAGATCAACAACTGGCTGCTGGAGAACGCCGAGGTGCGCGCGTTCATCGAGCGGCGCCGCCGCGCCCCGGGCCGGCCGAAGATCGCCATGGTGTTCTTCGACGAGGAGACCGAGCGGATCTGCGACGAGCTCGGCTACGACCTCATCCTGCCGCCCGCCGCGCTGCGCCAGCATCTGGACTCCAAGCTGGTCACCACCCGGCTGGGCAACGAGGTCGGCGTGCCAAGCGTGCCGAACATCCTCACCTCGCTGCGCGACTGGGCCGAACTGGCCGGCGCGGCCGGCCAGGCCGGGCTGGGCGGGGACTTGGTCATCCAGACCCCGTACGGGGACTCCGGCAAGACCACGTTCTTTATCTCGTCCGAGGCGGACTGGAAGCGGCACCAGAAGGACATCGCCGGCCAGGACGTCAAGGTGATGAAGCGGATCAACAACCGTTCGGTGGCGGTCGAGGCCGTGCTCACCCGGAACGGCACCATCGTCGGCCCGTTCATGTCCGAGCTGACCGGGCACACCCGGCTGACCCCCTATCGCGGCGGCTGGTGCGGCAACGAGATGTACCCGGAGGTGATCACCGGCGCGCTGCGGTCCAAGGCGGCCGCGATGATCCGGCGGCTCGGCGACCGGCTCGGCGCCGAGGGTTACCGCGGCTTCTTCGAGGTCGACGTGCTGGTGGATACCGACGCCGACGAGGTGTACCTGGGCGAGCTGAACCCCCGGATCAGCGGCGCCTCGGCCATCACCAACGTCACCGCGGGCGCGTACGCGGACATGCCGCTGTTCGCCTTCCACCTGCTCGAATTCATGGACGTCGACTTCGACTTCGACCTCGGTGAGATCAACGAGCGGTGGCAGGAGCTGGCCGGGGAAGACGTGTGGAGCCAGATGATCATCAAGGAGACCCGGCCGGTGGTCGAGCACCTGACCGCGGCCGCGCCCACTGGGCAGTACTCAGTGGACGGCGACGGCGCCCTGGTCTTCCGCCGGGCGGCCCTGGACTGGCACCAGCTGCAGAACGAGGCAGAGGCGTTCTTCTTGCGTATCTACGGTCCCGGTGACTACCGGTGGAAGGGCGCTGACCTCGGCGTGCTGGTGACCAAAGGGCGGCTGCAGACCGGCAGCGGAAAGCCGGCGCTGACCATCCGGGCCCGCCAGTTCATCGACGCGATCCGGGCGCAGTACTCCGGGGTTGCGCTGGTCCCGCCGGCCGGCCCGCCCCACGCTACCGGGAGCAAGTCGCTGTAGCAGGCCGCTAGACTCCGGCCCGTGATTGGCGAGAACCCGAGCCGCCCGGCCACCGGCGTCACGCTGGACAACTGGCAGACCGCGCCGCAGCTGGCCTGGTCCTTCCAGCACATCGAGGACCTGTTCCCGACCGCACCGATCTCCCGGGGCAGCGGGCCGGTGTACGCACTGCCCGCCCGGCCGGCCCCGGTGGACGAACTGCCGGTGCGGCTGCACGACGGCAGCCAGTCCACCGTGGCCGAGGTGCTGGCGGCCACGCACACCGACGGGTGGCTGATCACCCGGGGTGGCACGCTGCTCGCCGAGCAGTACCCGGACGGCATGGCCCCGGGTGCCCGGCATCTGCTGATGTCGGTCAGCAAGTCGCTGGTCGCCGTCGTGACCGGCGCGCTGGTGGCGGCGGGCACGGTGGACCCGGACCGGCCGGTCACCGGGTACGTGCCGGAACTGACCGAGTCCGGTTACGACGGCGCCACCGTCCGGCATCTGCTGGACATGCGCTCGGGCATCGCGTTCTCCGAGGACTACCTGGATCTGGACGCCGAGGTCCGGCTGCTGGAGCAGGCCATCGGCTGGGCGCCGCGGCGGCATCCCGGGGTGCCCGGCTCGATGTACGAGTTCCTGCTCACGCTGGACCAGAAGGGCCCGCACGGCGGCCCGTTCGACTACCGGAGCTCCGAGGCGGACGTGCTCGGCTGGGTATGCGAGGCGGCGGCCGGGACCCGGATGCCGGAGCTGATGTCCGGCCTGCTGTGGAGCCGCCTCGGCGTGGAACACGACGCAGTCATCGCGGTGGATGCCACCGGCACCGGGATGTTCGACGGCGGCATCTGCGCCACGCTCCGCGACCTGGCCCGGTTCGGCGCGATGGTGCTGGCCGAGGGCACGTCGCTGACTGGGCAGCAGGTGGTGCCGGCCTCCTGGATCCAGGACACGCTGGCCGGCGGCCCGGACTCCCGGGCCGCTTTCGCGGCCAGCCCGGTGGACAACGGCATGCCCGGCGGCATGTACCGCAACCAGTTCTGGATCCCCTACCCGGGCCAGGACGTGCTGCTCTGCCTGGGTATCCACGGCCAGATGATCTACATCAACCGGCCCGCTCAGCTGGTCGGGGTGAAGCTGTCCAGCTGGCCGCTGCCGCAGGACGCGTGGAAGTACTTCGCCACGATGGCCGCGTTCGACGCCATCGCCGCTTGGGTTAGCTGACCGGCAGCAGCCCAGCCAGCTCGGCGATCCGCTGCTCGCAGCCGGCCACCAGCTCCCGGGTGATCTCGGCGGCCGGCCGGATCTGCCGGAACGAGCCAACCACCTGGCCGACGTAGAACGACTCCAGCCGCAGCGCGCCCGCGTGGCCGTCCGCCGCGGCCTGGTCGATGCGCTGCCAGGCTGCGTCGACCAGCATCGGCTGCAGCGGCATGGGCAGCGGCGCGGGCGCGTCCAGCCGGTCCCACTCGTCGTGCCAGGCGCTGCGCAGCTGCCGGGCGGGCTTGCCAGTTCGGGTGGGCGAGCGCAGCGTGTCCGAGCTGGCCGCGCCCAGGAACTTGTCCTTGATGGCCTGGATGGCGACGTCCTCCGCGCTGGCCAGCCAGACCGACCCGCACCACACGCCGGCCGCGCCGAGGGCCAGCGCGGCGGCCATCTGGCGGCCGGATGCGATCCCGCCCGCGGCCAGCACCGGGCGGCCGCCCGCGATATCCACGATCTCCGGGGTGAGCACCATGGTGGCGATCGTGCCGGTGTGCCCGCCCGCCTCGGTGCCCTGCGCGATCAGCAGGTCGACCCCGGCCTCGATCTGCCGCTCCGCGTGCCGGGCCAGCCCGACCAGCGCGGCCACCACCACCCCGGCCGCCTTGGCCCGGTCCACCAGGCTGGGTGGCGGGGTGCCCAGGGCGCTGGCCACCAGCGAGATCCGGTGGCTGAACGCCACGTCCAGCAGCGCCCCCGCACCACCGGGATTCAGCCCGGCCACGATCCCGCTGTTGTCGGCCAAGGCGGCCGCTTCCGGGATGCCGTACCGGTCCAGCAGGCCGCGGACGAACGCCAGGTGCTGCTCCGGGAGCTGCGCCCGCAGACTGGCGATCAGGTCATCCGGGTCACCGGGCACGAACTTCTCCGGGACGAGCAGGTCCACGCCGTATGGCTTGCCGCCGGTCTGCTCCTCGATCCAGGTCAGCTGGGCATCGAGTTCTTCCGGCGTGTACGCCGAGGCGGCCAGCACGCCGAGACCGCCGGCGTTGGTCACCGCGGCGACTACGCCCGGGGAGCGGTTGAACCCGGCGATCGGGTGCGGAACCCCGACCAGGTCGGTGAAAGCGGTGCGCATCCGGGCACTGTACCGGGGCTGTGTACCCAGGCTGGGCCGGGGCCGGACCGGGGCCGGCCCGCTCAGGCCCGGCGGGTCAGCCGCCCGCGGTGCCGCGGGTAGCCTGCACCGCCCGGTACACCATCCGGGCGTAGACCTTGGTGCCCGGGATCTCTGGATGGATGTGATCCGGCCAGAGCAGGTACATCCGGTTCCGGATCGTGTCGTACCAGTCGGCCAGCACGACACTCGGGTGCTGCCGGACGAAAGCCGCATCGGTCGCGTTGACCTGCTTGCTCCACGAGTCCGGCACATAGGTGTTGATCAGCACCAGCCTCCGCTCCGGCCCGAGGATCCGGAGCACCTGGCTGAGCTGGCTGGTGGTGACGAGGTAGTTGGTGCCAAGGCCGAGCACCAGGACCGGCCGGAGCCGCCCGGTGGCCGCCAGATGGCGCAGGATGGCCAGGCCGCCGGCATTTCCCGGTCCGGCTTGGCGTCGATGTAAATACCGGGCATCGCGTCGGCCAGGGCCAGCGCGCTGGCCGCCATCACCGAGTCACCGATCGCGACGACATCATCACCGGTCACCTTGTGGTCGGTGGCGAACGGCTGCGCCCGGCCGCCACCCCCGCGCGCAGCTTGGCCGCCTCGGCCTGGGCCGTCTCAGCCTGGGTGGCCGCGCTGATCTGCTCGCCGGTGGTGATCTGGTGCTGCATTCCGGACAGCGTGGGCGGTCCGTCTGGAAGACGCCGCACCCGGCCGTTCCGGCGGCGGCCAGGATCACCGCGGCGCCCAAAGCACTCCTGGCCCGGCCCCCCGCATGTTTTCTCACCATTCCCCCTTTCCCGTGCACAGCAGTTTTTTCGCCACCCTGGGATGGCGGCAAACACCGTGTCAGTAATACGAGGGGAAGGATCAGTTGGGCATTTTCTGCCCTATTTTTTCCGGAGAATTCAGGCCGGTCAGGCCACCCCGGCCAGCCGCCACCAGGCCGCTGTGTCGGGTGCCCGGGCCGCGGCCGGGGCCAGGTCCAGCAGTTCCGCCCGGGCCAGCACGTCGTCGCGGTACAGCCCGGGCAGCACGATGTAGTGAATCGAGCCAGGCACCGACACCAGCGCGAGCACCCGCCACAGGGCGCGGGCGTAGTGGTCGGCCCGCCGGGCGCCGTCCCACTGGTACAGGCCGCGGTACCGGCCCAGCTCGTCGTGGGCCAGCCACAGCTTGGACACGAAGCCAGGGAAGCCGGCGAACAGCGGCGTGTTCAGCAGGCTCTCGCGGCGGAACGCGGCGTGCCACCAGCCGCGCACGCCACGCAGCCGGAACTCGACGACCAGCACGCAGGGCTCCCGGACCGGGCCGTGCTCGGCCACCGTCTCCCGGTACACCCGGCCAGCCGACCCGTCGGCGAAACGCAGCCGCAGGCCCACGTGCCCGGCGGGCAACCGCAGCCGACCGGTGGCCAGCAGTCGCGCGGTGCGCAGCACGCAGTGCATCAGCGCCCAGAGCGTGGCTGGATAATTAAGCGGAGGTTTGTCGTTCATCGCACTCACCCTGCTGCCCAGCTTGCCCCGGCGGCCCGGCGCCGGGCAGGGCCGCTCGGCCGGGCCGCTGGCCCGTTGGTCCTGACCTGGTCCGGCCCCGTGCCCGGGCCGCGATCGCGTAGGTTTGCCGGGTGGCGCACTACAGCCGGGTATACAAGATCGTCATTGACGTGCCGGGCGGCGAGCACGATCGCGAGCTGGCGTTCTGGAGCGCGGCCACCGGGTCGCCGCTGGGCCGGTTCGACCGGCATCCCGAGTATCACGGCACCGAGCTGCCCGGCTCGGACCTGTGGCTGCTGGTGCAGCGGCTGGACGAGGGTGCCGGCCGGGTGCACCTGGACATCCACACCGACGACCTGGACGTCGAGGTGGCCCGGCTGGAGAAGCTCGGCGCCGAGCGGGTCCAGCAGGTGCACGGCTGGTGGGTGATGCGCGACCCGGCCGGGCTGCTCTTCTGTGTCCTCCCGAGCCGGCCGGGCTCGCTAGACGACAGCAATGCCCAGCGCTGGGACGACTGACCGCGCCAAAGGGGGCGCGCCGCCGGACTGGACTCAGGAGCGAGGGAGCGAGGAACGAGCGACCTGAGCGACGAGGGAAGGAGGCGGCTCTCAAGCGCCCCCGGCGGCGCAAAGTTAACAGAGCCACCGCTGGCGTAGCTGATCCGGATCTCGGCCACCCCGCGCTGGCGTTCGGCAAGAATGGCGCCCATCGGGACGCCGAGCTCGGTGCGGTGCAGCGGAGTGTGCGCGTTGCCCGCCACCACCAGGGTGCCCGGCCCGGTACCGGCCAGCACCTGGGCGGCCATGGCCGCGTCCCGGTCGGACCAGCTGGCGCCGACCGCGATGGTCACGTCGAATAGGGTGAGCCGCAGCAGGCCGGACTGATCCAGCGACCGCTGCGCCGCGGCCCGGGCCGCCGGCTCGACCGTCAGGGGCAGATCGGTGACCGGGAACTCGGCCACCGCCCGCCGGAACTCCGCCAGCGACCCGACACTCGGCATGCCCCCAGCATGACGCTGGCTGACCAGGCCGCCCAGCCTTCGCCTGGCTCTGGTTGGGTGGGCGCATGGAGTTCTTCTGCTACCACCGCGACCGGCCCGGATCTATGCGGCTGCGCGAGGAACTGGTGGAAGAGCACTGGTCCTTCATGGACCGGTATCAGGCGGAGATGATCGCCCGCGGCCCGACTTTCGCCGGCGACGGCGACGGCGAGCCGCCCACCGGCAGCGTGCACATCGTCGGCCTGCCCGATCCCGCTGCCGCCCGCGCGTTCGCCTTCGACGAGCCCAACTACCAGGCCGGGGTGTACCGGGACGTGCTGCTCCGCCGGTGGCGCAACCTGCTGGGCCGCACCATGTGGGACTTCCCCGGTGGGGCCAGCGGCCACAAGTACCTGGTGCTCGGCCTCGGCACGGGCCCAGGCGCGGACCTGGCCGTGCCGCCGGGCGGGGACAGGCTGATCGCGTACGGACCACTGCTGTCCGACGACGGCGCCACCTGGCTCGGTACGGCGGCCCTGGTCCGGGCCCAGGACCCCGAGGCGGCACGGGCCGTCCTCACACCGGACCGGTACGCCGGCATTGAGGTGCACGACTGGGACTTCGGCGGGCGGCCGTCCTGATCCATGCACGTCGATGGGCCGGCCCGTGTCCGATCCGTGCAAGACGGGGTGGCCGGGCCCTGGTTAGCTGGGCGGTCTCAGCGTGAATCAACTGGAAGGACAGCCGTGTTCCTGGGACTTCGCACCATCGTCTACCCCGCCCCTGACCTGGCCGCAAGCAAGGCCTGGTGGACGGAGGCGCTGGGCATCGAGCCGTATTTCGACGAGCCGTTCTACGTCGGGTTCAACCCGGGCGGTTATGAGCTTGGCCTCAACCCGGCCGGTGACCCGGCGGCCGGCCCGGGCACGTACTGGGGGGTGCGCGACATCTCCGCCGAGGCCGAGCGGCTGACCAGGCTGGGCGCGGTGGCCGTGGCCGCCGTCGAGGAAGTCGGCGACGGCATCAAGCTCGGCACGTTCCGCAGCCCCGGCGGCGACGTGTTCGGGCTGATCGAGAACCCGGTGTTCAAGCTGCAGCCCGCGCCGTCCCCGGAAAGCGACGGCCCCGGCCGCTGAGCCGGAACCTCATCGCGGTGCTGGGTCGGTCACACGCGATTCTGCTGGCCGGCCTGGGCGGCTTCGTCGACGAGTTGCTTGGCGCGCTGGAAGGTAACCCCTAGCGCCCGCCCGATGTCGCGCAGCGATAGCCCAAGGGCGTGCAACCGGTGCGCCGCATCCCGGGCCAGCCGGGCCGCTTCAGCCTGGCTCTGCTTCGCCTGCTCACGGAGCACCTGCGACTGATCGAGTTCGATCTGGACGTCCTCCGGAAGGATGATCCTCATATCCACATCGAACGAGTTCTGCGGGACGTCGGTCATGATGGCGATGAGATCCTTAACCGACGCCTCGGCCTCGCTCAGACTGCGCGCCTGGGTGGACCGCTCGATGTCAGGAACGCGGACCCGCCAAAAGATGTCGAGATCAGGGCGGGTGGCGAAGCGGAGCCGGATTCACCTGCAGCCGCCCGGCCATCGCGGCGCGCCCGTGCCGGGCGGGCTCGCCTAGCGCAGCCTAACCTGCGAGGAGGACGCCTCCACTAGGCATAGGCCGCTGTGGGCGGCTCTCTGCTACTGAATGTGCAGATGTTTGCCGGAAGGGCGCGTTGCATGAGTGAAGACGCACCGGAGCTAGCCGCGGAGCTGGTGGTGGACGGGGCCGTGGCGTCGCAGCCGGTGATCTCGCCCGATGGGTGCTGGGTTGCGTATGTCGTCGCTCCGGTCGGCCGCCGGGCAGAGCGCCGTATTTGCGCGCTCTGGGTGGCCGCTGCTGGCGGTAGCTCACCGCCGGGGAAGCTGACCGCGGGTATGGCCGCAGATTCTGATCCGCGCTGGGCGCCGGATTCAGGGTCGGTGTTTTTCTTGTCAGATCGCACCGGCTCCCGTCAGCTGTACCGGATATGGCTCGGTGGCGGGGAGGCCGAGGTCCTGACGGACTGGCGCGGCGAGATCTCTGATGCCTGGCCGCTCGCGGACGGCCGGCTGGTCGCCGTGATAGCCACCGACGAGCCGACCGACGAAGACGAGCGCCGGCGCGCCGAGCGCGACGACGCAATCGTCTGGGGAGAGCAGCTGCGCCGCGGCAGGCTGCGGGTGCTTGATCTAGCCACCGGCGAGCTGCGTACGGTGGACGGCCTCGGCAGGCGCCACGTCGTCGAGCTGGCGGCGCGGCCGGACGGGGGTGCGCTGGCGGTCATCAGCTGGGCGAGTCCGGAGAACGATCCGGGCGTGACCACCAGCGAGTTGCATGTGGTCGATCTGGAGACAGGGACGGCCCGTGATCTGGGCCGGATCGGGACCGAGGCGCGGTCGCCGGTCTGGTGGCAGGCCGACGGCGGCTGGCACCTGGCCTACCTGGCAATGCCAGAACCGTTCGGCGGCGACGCCGTCTACGATGTCGCCGTCTCCGCGGCTGCCGCTGTGCATCGTGACCTGACCGAGGGCATGGCTGTCTGCCCGACGGAGCTGGCGCAGGTCGCGGACGGCCCGCCGCTGGCCCTGTTCGCGGACGGGCTCGATACCGCGATCTACCGGCTCGACCCCGGCCTGCTGCGGTTCGGGTGCGTGTCCGCCCGGGGCGGCCTGGCCGACTCGCTCACCGCGTGTCGTTCCGGCGCGGTGATCGCGGCGCTGGCCAGCACCTCCTATGAGCCGGTGAACGTCCATGCCGGACCGCCCGGAGGCCAGCTCATCCGGCTCAGTGACACCCAGCCTGCCCTGCGCGCGATCAGATGGGGCACCCAAGAACGCCTCTCCTACCAGGCAACCGACGGCCTCGGCCTCGACGGCCTGCTCGTATTGCCGCCCGGCCGCAACCGCGCGGACGGCCCGTTCCCGCTCATCACATTGGTGCACGGCGGCCCTGATGCCCGGTATGCCGACGAGTTCATGCTCGCGCCGCATCCTTCTGGACAGTGGCTCGCGGCCGCGGGATACGCCGTGTTCTTGCCTAACCCGCGGGGCGGGGTGGGTCATGGCCGTGATTTCGCGGCGGCGGTCGCGCGCTCGGTCGGCGGCAGCGAATGGAGCGACATCACCAGCGGGATCGACCTGCTGATCGCCGGGGGGGTCGCCGACCCGGACCGGCTTGGAATCGGCGGGGCCAGCCATGGCGGGTTCATGGCCGCCTGGGCGATCGGGCAGACCGACCGGTTCAAGGCCGCCATGATGATCGCCGGGATCAGCGACTGGGGGATGCTCGTCGCGACCGGCGAAGGGGGAACCCTAGAAGCTGAGCTCAGCGGCAGTTGCGGCTGGGAGGGCACCGGTCCGCACCCGCACGACCAGGTCAGCCCAATCTCGTTCGCGTCGAAGATCCGCACCCCGGTGCTGATCGTGCACGGCGAGGACGACACCAACGTGCCGGTCAGCCAGGCGATCTACTTCCACCGTGCGCTCAGCTGGTACGGGGCCGAGCACGAACTCGTCATCTACCCGCGTGAGGGACACGGGTTCGCCGAGCGCAATCACCAGCTCGACCTGCTCCGGCGCACGCGTGCCTGGTTCGACCGGTGGCTTCGCGATGAAGCGCCCGATGGCCGAGGATCACCGGCTTGACCAGCGGGCGCCCTGCCCTCCTACCGCAATTGTCTACTCCACTGCAGCGACGGCTCAGCTCGCTGGCGCCAGGGTGGCGGCGGCGGCTTCGGGATCTGCGCAGCCGACGATCCACTCATCCCAGGGGGCACCCGCCAAGCGCACCCGCACGCCGCGGGGCGTGTCGCCGTGGACTGCGACGAACACCTTCTCGCCATGGCCGCGGACAGTGGCCACAGTGGCGACGCCGGGGACGCGCATCCCGACCTTGAACCCGGCCCCGATCCCGGTCCAGCTGTGGGCGTCGTCGAGCACCTCGACACCGCGAATCGCCGACGCCGGCACACGAAGGTCGCCGTGGACTGCCTCGGCCTTCTCCGCACCCGATAGGTGAAGCACCAGTTCGCCGCCCTCCAGCTGCAGCTCTGCCATGCCAGACTCCTCGCCGCCGGGTTACTACCTCGTTTCTACACCTTCCAGCCCGCCGCCGAAGCACCCCGAGAGTGCCTGTGCTCCGGCGGGAGCGGCGTAGGTGTCACGGCCGCAGGCCGGGGTAGGGCGGTACCCACGTATCCGGCCAGCAACACCAGGGGGACACGATATGTCCGACTTCGAGAACATGAAGGACGAGGCCGAGAAGCTCGCGCAGCAACATCCAGAGCAGGTCAAGGAAGGCGAGCAGTTCGCCGAGAAAGAGGGCAAGGACCTGGCTGGGAAGGAATTCGGCGGCCAGGGTGACCAGGGCGGCCAGGACTCCGGCCAGGGCGGCCAGGACTCCGGCCAGAACCAGTAAGCCGGCCGCTCAGCCGGCCCCAGCAGCCAGGAAGGCCTGCGCGATCACCTGGTAACCCACCTGGTTGGCGTGCTCGTTGGGGCCGCGCGGGGCGGCCGCGCACGCCCAGGTCCACTGGCAGATGTCGGCGACGTTGCGGGGCAGCGAACCGAATCCGGCCACGGTCACGTCGGAGCCGAAGTCCGAGGTGTGGAACGCGCTGAACACGTTGGCCACCCGCACGCCGTAGGCCTGGTAGACCTTGGCCAGCAGGCTGTTGTACCCGTCCGCGGCCAGCTCGCTGGCCCGGGCGATCATCTCGCCGACCCAGCCGTACCGCCACTCGGCCAGCGTGGGCAGGTAGTAGTTCATCGCCACGATCTTGGTCTGCGGGCTGGCCTGCTGGATCCGGGTCAGGATCGTGCTCAGGTTCCGGCCGGCCTCCGGGATGAAGCTGGCCACGCAGCTGGCCAGCTTGGCCAACGACGGCTTGAGGATGCAGGAGTACGGGTCGTTGGCCCCGATGTCCAGGGTGATCAGCGAGACGTGGCCGCGGTGTGCGCGCAGGAAGCTGAGCGCAGCGGCCAGCTGTGACCCACCCTGGTAGCGGCAGATGCCGCCGTGGATCATGGTGCCGGTGGTCTCCCCCGGGCAGCCCAGCTTGACCAGCCGCAGCCCGGGCCGGCTGCGGTGCAGCACCCCGTAGAGCTGGTTGGCGTACCCGTCCTGGGTCGGCTCACTGACCCCGGTCGCGTCCGGCTGTACGCCCTGGGACAGCGAGTCGCCCAGCGCCAGGTAGTACGTGGCGGGCGGGGCCTGCTGCTCGGCGCCGGACAGCCGGCCGGTAGACGCCGTGCAGCCAGTGACCGCCGCGGCAAGCAGGCCGGCCAGCGCGAGAACAGTGAGCAACGGGCGCATCGTTCCCATTCTCGGCGCGGAAGCGCCAGTGCGCTACCTGACCGAAGGCGGCGCACTCCGGAAGGCCGAAAGTTCACGCAGCGTGTCGACGAGGCCAGAGACGTAGGTCTCACCTGGCCTGTGGCTCGTTCTCCTCGCAGCGCTGGAGCCTGCCGTACTCGGGCCGCTGGCAGATCGATGACAATCTGTGATAAACCTCCGGCAGACTTTATACGGCTGTTCAAACTGGCTCACGCCAGCTCGCTAGCTGAGGCGTATGTCATGCGGCGCGATCTGCCGCGTGAGGTTGCCCAGAACGGAGGTGGCCCGCGATGGCCCGACCGCAGGCAGTGCAGGCACGGAGACTGGGGCCCGGTGCGCGGGCCGGCCGGACGGCAGCACGGTCGCGCGTGCAGCCGGTGTGGGCCTCACGCCGCGCGTTGCTGGCGGCCGTGTGTGCGGTCGCCGTGGCCATCGGCCTCGCCGCCTGCAGCAAGGCCAGCTCCGGAGGAGGAATCTCCAACTCCACGGGGGCGTTCGGTACGGTGCCGGCGGCCAGTGGCACGCCGGTGGCCGGGACGATCACCTGGGCGCTGGCCCCCGGGTCCGCGCCGACCTGGATCTTCCCGGTGACGCCGGGCGCCAACCTGTCGACCACCGACACCAGCAGCTTCCAGTACGAGATGTGGCGGCCGCTGTACTGGTACGGCAACGGGGTCAGCCCAACTTTGGTGCCGTCCATGAGCCTGGCCGACACGCCGGTGTACTCCAACGGCGACAAGACCGTGACGATCCGGATGAAGACCAACTACCGGTGGTCGGACGGCCAGCCGCTCACCTCGAAGGACGCGCTGTTCTACATCGACATGGTGAAGGCGGGCGTGGCGGAGAGCGGGTCGAACTGGGGGTACTACACCCCGCACATCGGGATCCCTGACCAGGTGGTCAGCGCGAGCACCCCGAACGCCACGACCCTGGTCATCAACCTGAACAAGCCGGTCAACCCGCGGTGGTTCACCGCCGACGAGCTTTACTACGTCCAGCCGATACCGGCGCACGCCTGGGCCAAAGACTCCCCGAACGGCCCGATCCTGAACTTCACCAACCCCGCGAACGCGAAGAAGATCTACGACTTCCTGGCCAAGGAGTCCGGCTCGACCGGCACCTACGCCTCGAACCCGCTATGGCAGGTCGTGGACGGCCCGTACCGGCTGACCGCGTTCAACAACACCACCGGCGGCTACACCTGGGTGCCCAACCCCAGTTACGGTGGCCCGCATTCGGCGAAGGTGCCATCTGTGCAGGCGGTCCCGTACACCTCTGACACTGCTGAGTTCAACGCGGTGCTGTCGCACAGCATCGACATCGGCTACATGCCGCTGACCGACGTACCGCAGCTGTCCGCGGTCAAGGCGGCCGGGTACCACGTCTTCGGCTACCCCGGCTGGGGGTTCGCCTACGCGAACTACAACTTCGCCGACAAGACGGGTGACTTCAACAACATCATCAACCAGCTCTACGTCCGGCAGGCGCTGGCGCATCTGGAGAACGAGGCAGGCTATATCAAGGCCTTCTTCCATGGCGCCGGCGGCCTCGCCTACGGGCCGATTCCCTCGGTGCCCACATCGCCGTACACCCCGGCGGACGCACTGAAGAACCCGTACCCCTACAGCATCAGCACGGCGGCCAGCCTGCTGAAGTCGCACGGCTGGAACGTGGTGCCCGGCGGCACCAGCACGTGCGCCAAGCCCGGTACCGGGCCAGGGGAATGCGGGGCCGGCATCCCGGCCGGGACCAAACTGGCCTTCAACGTGCTCTACGCCAACGACCCGGTCATCTTCGGTGAGCAGCTGACCGCCTGGGCGTCGGACGCCAAGAAGGTCGGCATCAACATCACGCTGGACAGCGGCACGTTCAACCATGTGATCACCGTCGCCGACGACCCGGGCTCGCCGAAGACCATCAACCAGTGGGCGGTATCGGTGTACGGCGGCTACACCGACGCGTACTACCCGACGACCATGGGCATCTTCAGCAGCGGCGGGTCCTTCAACGGCGGGTTCTACAGCAACCCCCAGGCGGACAAGCTCATCAACGCATCAGTCACCAGCGACAACGCCGAGGCGGTCAAGACCGAGGCGTCCTACCTCACCGAGGAGCAGCCCAGCCTCTTCCAGCCCAACTACGACTTCATCAGCGTCTGGAAGGACAACGTGTCCGGCCAGCCCGCCGCGTTCAAAGCGCTGACGCAGTATTTCCTCAACACCGAGCTGATGTACCTGACCAAGTAGCCAGGGGCAAGGTATGACGGCTTACCTGATCAGGCGTACGGCGACGGCGATCGTGGTGCTCCTCGGCGTCTCGATCTTCATCTTCTTCATGCTGCACGTGATCTACCCCACGCCCGCCATCGACGTACTCGGCCCGCACGCGAACAAGTTCTCCGTCGCGCAGTGGAACCGGCAGCACGGCTTCGACAAACCGTGGATCGAGCAGTACCTGCGCTACCTCAACCAGTTGCTGCACGGGAACCTGGGCTACTCCTACAAGCTGAACCAGAGCGTGGCCGCGCTGTTCCGTGAGCGGTGGCTGCGCAGCGCCTACCTGTCCGGCATCACGCTGTTCCTGTCGGTGGTCATCGCGATCCCGCTGGGCATCTACCAGGCGGTCAAGCGGAACACGGTGGGGGACGCCGTGGTGACCACCGGCGCGTTCGTGACGTACGCGATGCCGGACTTCTTCCTCTACCTGATCGCGATTCAGCTGTTCGCGATCTCCATCCCGATCTTCAGCTACGAGGGCCCGCAGACCACCTCACTGGTGTCGATCATCTTCAACTGGCGCGCGATGACGCTGCCAATCGTCTGCCTGACCCTGCTGAACCTGGCCGGTTACTCCCGCTACATGCGCTCGGCGGCGATGGACACCCTGGCCCAGGACTACATCAAGGCGGCCCGGGCCAAGGGCCTGCCGGAGCGGCTCGTGCTGTGGCGGCACCTGATCCGCAACGCCTTCCTGCCGATGATCACCTTGATCGGCCTGTCGATCCCGGCGCTGCTGGCCGGCAACCTGATCTGTGAGGCGGTCTTCAACTTCCCCGGCCTCGGGCTGCTGTTCTACGACAGCCTCGGCACCGCGGACTATCCGGTCCTGCTCGCCTACACGCTGGTCGGCGCGGTCCTGACCGTCGCCGGGAACTTCGTCGCCGACATCGCCCTCACGGTCGCCGATCCCCGGATCCGGCTCGTCTGACTGCGCCCAGGAGACTCCGTGACCAATTTCGCCCCTGAACTTCCGCCGCCGGGCCTCGAGCACATCCCCGAAGGCGGCGTGGTCGGCCCGGTGCAGAGCGGCTGGCGGCTGGCGGTGCGCGAGTTCGCGCGGAACAAGCTGGCCGTCCTCGGGCTCGTGGCGCTGATCTTCTTCGTGCTGTTCTGCTACCTCGGGCCGCTGGTCTACCACGGCGGGCTGACGTCCGACCTCACCGCCACCAACGTGCCGCCCTCCATCGGGCATCCGCTGGGCACCGACAACCAGGGCTTCGACGTCCTGGAAGAGCTGATGGTCGGCGGGCAGAACGCGCTGGAGATCGGTTTCTTCTCCGCGCTGATCGGGATCGTCATCGGCGCGGTCTGGGGAGCGGTGTCCGGGCTGGCGGGGGGGCTGCTCGACGGGTTCCTGATGCGCATCGTGGACGTGCTGCTGTCCATCCCGTTCCTGTTCGTGGTGCTGATCGTCGCGATCCGCTACGGCGCGTCCGTGCTCGGGCTCAGCCTGATCATCGGGATCTTCACCTGGCAGGTCCCGGCCCGGCTGGTCCGCGGCGAGGTGCTCACGCTCCGGGTGCGGGACTTCGTGTCCGCGGCCCGTGCCGCCGGATCGGGGAGGCTCCGGATCATCAACCGGCATCTGCTGCCCAACGCGCTCGGCGTGATCATTGTGACCGCCACATTCAGCGTGGCCGACGCGATCCTGGCCGTGGCGACCCTGGGCTTCCTCGGCTTCGGCCTGCAGTACCCGACCTTTGACTGGGGCGACATGCTCAACAACGGGCTCAGCTACCTGCAGGACGGCTACTGGTGGCAGGTCTACCCGGTCGGGATCTGCATCATCGTGGTCGTGATGGCCTGCAACCTGCTGGGCGATGCGCTGCGGGACGCACTGGACGTCAGGCTGCGGCGCCGGTGAGCACCGTCCCGCCCCGGCCCGACCGAGACCAGCCGCCTACCCAGGAGTAGCCCGGATGCCGCCAGTCCTGCAGATCCATAACTTGTCGACGCACATCCAGCTGACCAAGTCGGTCGTGCAGGCGGTCGGCAACGTCGATCTGTCCATCGAGCCGGGAGAGGCCCTCGGGCTGGTCGGCGAGTCGGGCTGCGGGAAGTCGATGACCGGCCTGTCCATCATGGGGCTGCTACCAGCAGGCGGGGCGATCGTCAACGGCTCGATAAAGCTGGACGACCGGGAACTGGTCGGCCTCAGCGACGCCGAGCTGCGCACGATCCGCGGCAACGACATAGCCATGATCTTTCAGGACCCGCTGACCTCGCTGGATCCCACCAAGACGATCGGCTACCAGGTGGCCGAGCCGGTCCGGCTGCACGAGGGGGCGGGCCGGGCGGCGGCCAAGGAGCGGGCCATTGAGGTGCTCGGGCTGGTCGGCCTGCCCCGGCCCGCGGAGCGGCTCGACGATTACCCGCATCAGCTCTCCGGCGGGCTGCGCCAGCGCGTGATGATCGCGATGGCGCTGAGCTGTGAGCCCAAGCTGCTGATCGCCGACGAGCCGACGACCGCCCTGGACGTGACCATCCAGGCGCAGATCCTCGCCCTGCTGCATGACCTCAAAGACCGCCTCGGCATGGCCATGCTGCTGATCACCCACGACATGGGGGTGATCGCCGGGCACGCGGACCGGGTCCAGGTAATGTACGCGGGCCGGATGGTCGAGACGGCCGAGACCGGGGTCCTGTTCCGGCACATGCATCATCCGTATACGCGGGCGCTGCTTGCGTCCATCCCACGGCTGACGTCCAGCCGCAGGCAGCGGCTGCTCAGCATCCCCGGGCTGCCGCCGGATCTGGCGCCCCCACCGCCCGGCTGCCGGTTCGCGCCGCGGTGCGGCCAGGCCACCGACAAGTGCCGCAGCGAGGAGCCACCGCTGACCGGCGAGACCCCGGAGCACCTGTTCTCCTGCTGGCATCCGGTCGATGGCCCGGCCGCCGCGGCCACGGCGCGCGATGCGGATGCGGCGGCACGGCCGGACGCGGACGGGGCGGAAGCGCCGGACACGCCCCTGCTCGAGGTGCGCGATCTCGTCAAGGAGTTCCCGGTCACGGCCGGCGCGATCCTGCAGCGCCGGGTGGCCAGCGTGCACGCGGTGTCCAACGTCTCGTTCACTGTGCCGGCCGGGGAGACGTTCGGCCTGGTCGGCGAGTCGGGCTGCGGCAAGACCACCATCGGGCGGGTGGTGGTGGCGCTGGAGCGCCCGGACTCGGGCGCCGTGCTGCTGTCCGGCCGGGACGTTTCCGCCCTCAGCGGTGGTGACCTGCGCAGGCAGCGCCGTGACCTGCAGCTGATGTTCCAGGATCCGTACTCGTCGCTCGATCCGCGGATGCGGGTCGGCTCGATCATCCGCGAACCACTCAGCATCCAGCGGGTCGGCACCCGCCGCGAGCAGGACCAGCGCGTCTTCGAGCTGCTCGACGAGGTCGGGCTGCCGCGTAACGCCGTCGAGCGCTACCCGCACGAGTTCTCCGGTGGGCAGCGGCAGCGGATCGGCCTGGCCCGGGCGCTCACCCTGAGCCCGAAGCTCATCGTCGCCGATGAGCCAGTCAGCGCGCTGGACGTGTCCATCCGGGCCCAGGTGCTCAACCTGATGAAGCGGCTGCAGGCTGACCATGGCCTGACCCTGATCGTCATCTCGCACGACCTCGCGGTCGTGAAGTACATGGCTGACCGGATCGGCGTCATGTACCTGGGCAAGATGGTCGAGATGGGTCCCGCGGATGCCATCTACCAGCGTGCGGCGCATCCCTACACGGCCGGGCTCATCGCGACCATCCCGGAGCCGGATCCCGGGGTGGCGAAGGCGGCCAAGAACGGGGCGGGGATCAAGGGCGAGCTGCCCAGCCCGATCCACCCACCGTCCGGCTGCCGGTTCCGCACCCGGTGCCCGTACGCGCGGGACCTCTGCGCGGAAGAGGAACCCCAACTGCGCTCATTCGGGCCCGGTCACATCGCCGCCTGCCATTTCCCCCTGCAGGCCACGGTCGCGTAGTGCGCTGCGGCTAGAAGTCGCGGATGAGCTGGGCCAGCCGGGCCGGCTGGTCGAGCGGGATCAGCGTGTAGCTGTCCGCCACCTCGGCCAGCCGGCCCTGCGGCAGCAGCCCGGCCAGCCGCCGGCCGTGCTCGGGCGGCATGACCCGGTCGCCGCTGGCCCAGACGACCAGCGCCGGCCGGGTAAAGCCAGCCAGCCGCGACGACACCCGGACCAGCAAGTCGCGGTCGGCGGCGGCCGCGCGGAGTAGCCGCACCGTGTCCCGGCGGATCTCCGGCTGGGTCAGCACCGGCCGCATCCAGCGGGCGGTGGCCGCGTCGCCGCGCCGGGTCAGCCAGCCGAACGCGATCGGCAGCCGGCGCACCAGCCTGACCCGCATCTGCTGCATGAACAGCCCGAACAACGGCGCCGGCAGCCGGCCGGTGAGCACGAGGGTCTTGCCGGTCAGCCCGGGCGGGAAGTTGTCGAACGCGTCGCAGGACACCAGCACGGCCCGGCCCACCCGGTCACCGCCGTCGGCCATCAGCAGCTGGACCAGCGCGCCGCCGGTGTCGTTGCCGGCCAGCGTCACGTCACGCAGGTCGAGCCGGTCCAGGAACTCGCCGGTCAGCCGGGCGATCCCGGGCAGCGACAGGTCCGCGCCGTCGCGCATGCCGAGCCGGTGCGCGCCGAGCGGCAGCGTCGGGACCACGCAGCGGAAGTCGCCGGACAGGCCCGCGACCACCTCGTCCCACAGCGAGCCGTCCATCAGCAACCCGTGCAGCAGCACGAGCACCGGCCCGTGCCCCGTGTCGGTGTATTCGATCGTGCCCGCGGACAGCTCGACCGTCCGCCGTGTGTCCTGTACCGCCGCCGTCTCCATGGCCGCCCCCATGCCGCCTCGGAATAGATTCCGCCCTACAGGACCAAGTGAACCACGTGGTTCACATTAGGGCAAGGGGGCTGAGCCGGACCCTACTGACGCAGCCCGGCGATGAGCAGGCCGACCATCCGCCGTGCGTCGTAGCGCGAGTCGCCGTCCACGCCAACGCACAGGTTGCCGATGCCGAACAGCAACTCGTAGGCGCCGACATCGGCGCTAATCTCACCGGCCGCGGCCGCTTCGGCCAGCAACTCAGCGCACACCGGCACGAGGCGGTCGAGGAAGTAGGCGTGCAACGTCTCGAAGCGGGCCCGGTCGGACCGCAGCGCCGCGGCCAGCCCGTGCTTGGTGATCAGGAAGTCGGTGAACAGGCCGACCCACTCGGTCAGCGCGGCATAGGGGCCGGCCCCGCCCGCCAGCAGGGCCGGCCCGGCCTCGGCGCACGCCTCGACCTGGTGCCGGTACACCGCGATGATCAGGTCAGCCCGGGTCGGGAAGTGCCGGTAGATCGTGCCCATCCCGACGCCAGCCGCGGCCGCGATGTCGCGTACCGGCGCGTCCACGCCAGCACGGACGAACACGGCGGCGGCGGCATCCAGCAGGGCCTGCTCGTTACGCCGGGCGTCGGCCCGCTTAGCCAGGGCCTGCCCAGCCCGCCCGTCGTCGCCGGCCACCTCGCCAGTCCCCCCGCCAGACCGTTTGCAGAATCGGAACACCGCTCCGTATAGTGACCGGAGCAATGTTCCGTTTGCCATGGTGCCACACCATCGGCACCGGCAGCACACTGCAACGCACCGGAGGGCACACCATGCACGTGCGGTTCGGCATCGCCACGGCCCCGCAGCAGGTCAGCTACGACGACATCCGGCGGGTCTGGCGGGAAGCGGACACCATCCCGGAGATCGAGCACGCGTGGCTGTTCGACCACCTGCTGCCGATCGCCGGCGACCCCGGCGGCCCGATCTTCGAGGGCTGGACGCTGCTGTCCGCGCTGGCCGCGCAGACCAACCGGCTGCGCCTGGGCCTGCTGGTGACCAGCAACCGGTTCCGCCCGCCGGCCATGCTGGCCAAGATCGCCGCCACCGTCAACGTCGTGTCCGGCGGGCGGCTCGACTTCGGCATCGGCGCGGGGTCACGGCCCGGCCTGCCGATGGCCCGCCGCGAGTACGCGGCGAACGGCCTGCCGTTCCACGACGCCGGGTACGCGGTCGGCAGCCTGGCTGAAGCACTCACGGTCATCAAGCGGCTGTGGGCCGAGGATGAACCGTTCGACTTCGACGGCAGCTACATTCAGCTGACCGGCGCGTTCGGCAACCCGAAACCGGTGCAGCGGCCGCACCCGCCCATCGTCATCGGCGGCCGGGCCACCGGGACGCTGCGCGTGGTCGCCGCGCACGCCGACGTGTGGAACTTCCCCGGCGGCGACGTCAACGACGCGCTGCAGCGCGGCGCGGTGCTCGACCGCCTCTGCGCAGAGATCGGCCGCGACCCCGCGACGATCACCCGGTCCCTGGTCCTGCCGGTGTCCTACGGCGACCCCAGCAGCACCAGGGCCACGATCGGCACTGCGAAAGAGGCCGGCTTCCGCCACCTCGTGCTGAGCCTGCCGGCCCCGTATCCCAGCAACGTCGCACGCTGGGTGGCCGACGAGCTGATCAGCGACCAGGCCTCAGCCGGCCGCCTCCTCGCGCTCCAGCGCGCGGGCCAGCGCCTCCAGTCCTGCCCCGGCACCGGCGGCGTCCCCGCTGGTATACGACTCGATCAGCAGGCCGCGCAGCACGGCCAGGATCATCTCGGCGACTTCCAGCTTGCGCCGGTCCGGCCAGTCCGCCGGGCACAGCGCCTGCAGCCCGGGCAGGTACTGCTCCGACGCTGTCTCGCCGAGCCCGGCGTAGCGGGCTGGGTTGTACATCATCAGCCCCATGGCCTGTTCCAGCACCCGGGACTGCTCAGCCAGCAGCGCGGGCCAGATGGCCCGCACCCGCTCAGCCAGGGACTGGCCTGCCGGCCCCGAAGAAGCCGCGTCCAGCCCAGCGGCGATCCGCCGTTCCCGCAGCTGGAACACGGCCTGCGCGAGCAGGTCGTCGGCCCCGTCGAAGTAGTAGAGCAACACCTTGTGCGTGGTGCCGGCCGCCCGGGCCGCCCGGCGCAGCGAGAAGTCCACCAGCCCGTTGACGGCGAGATCGTCGGTCACCCGGTCCAGCAGTTCCCGCCGCCGGGCCTCACCCCGCGGCGAGCCAGCGCTGCGCCGGTATCCGGCCCGTCCTGCTGCGTTGGCCGAGGTAGTCACCTAGGCAGTGTCTCGCACGAGAACACCTGCCTGGCGACGACCCGGCCAACACAGCAGCACGGCCCCCCCACCCAGCGGGACGCCCCCCTTTAGCCACCCCGGCTAACCCCGCTGCCGCCCCAGCCGCGACGTGGTCTGGGCCACGTCCATACCATGCAGCCGGAGCAAGTTCTCTCCCAGGATCTTCCGCTTGGCCTGATCAGTGAGCTGGGGATACCCATAGCCGTCGCAGAGATCCTGCGGGATCTGGAAGTCCATGAACGCGCGCAGCGCCCATTGCGGATGGAAGATCGGCGCCTCCGAGCCGTAGACGATCTTGTCTTCGCCGCACCAGAACAGCAGCTTGCCGATGATCTCGGCGAACATCCGCGGCGACCGGACCAGGAAGTTCATGGTCGCGGCAATCGACGCGTACAGGTTCGGGTAGCGGATGAGCTGCCAGCAGGTCTCGTCGATGAACGGCAGCCCGACGTGGAAGATGACGAAGTTGATGTCCGGGAAGTTGGCCGCCGCGCCGTCCATGTCCCAGGTCTGGGTGGCCTCGATCGGCTGCGGGCCGAGCGGCACGCCCTTGTGCACACCGATCAGGTTGACGCCCAGTTCCTGAGCCTTCTCGAAGACCGGGAAAGCGACCTGCGGGTCGTCCATCCGCCACGGGAAGGGTGTCCCGTAGTCGTAACGCACGTTGTAGAACTTGAACGCCTTCGCGCCGAACTCGCCGACCTGCCGTTCCATCAGGTCGAGCGCTGCGCGGCCCTCCAGCGGGTTCACCGACCCCCAGAAGATGGTCCGGTCCGGGTCGCGGCTGGCCATCTCGGCGCATTCCTGCCACGGCGACAGGCCGTCCTTGAACAGATCGGTCAGCGGCAGCGGCATGGCCACCAGCATGTCGGTGTCTGATTCCTCGTAGACCATCTGCCGGATGTCCGGGATGGTCCACTGGCGCAGGAACTCCTCCGGCGGCAGGTGCGGCTGGTTGTCCGGGGTCAGCACGTTGTGGAACGCGTACAGGTGCTGGTCGAACATCAAGCCAGGCGGGCCGAGCGCGTTCTTCGGGTCGAAGTTGAACAGGTGTGCGACGCCGTCGAACACGAACACGTCATCGATCATGCTGGTCACCTCTTCCGGCCCAGTGCTCAGCCAGATACGCGTCCCGGTCGCCGGCCTGCGCGGGCGACGGCAGGAAGCGGAGCAGCCGGGCGGCCCGCTCGGACAGCCGGTCGGTGGTCCACGCCTCGTCCCAGACGATCTCCACCTCGGCGCGGTCCACCCCGGGCTGGGCCTCGATCCGCTGCTGCACCTCGGTCAGCACCCGGGCCGCGAACGGGCACCAGCCGGAGGTCAGCAGCAACTCGACCCGGACCTGCCCGCCGGCCTGCCGCACCGAGCGCACCAGCCCCATGTCCACCACCGAGATGCCCTTCTCCCGGCAGCACGGGTCGTAGACCTCACTGAGCGCATCCTCGGCCCACTGCGGCACACCCGGCATGGAGCCAATGGTTGACCAGTACAGACCGTACCGATACCCCCGAAATTTCATTTACTGAACGCCAGTACCTGCGCACTCACGGCTTCCGTGCGCGCGGTCTGCGCGGCATGCTGGGAACGTGCACGACGGCCAGCACGCGGAGCCCGGAGACCTGATACGCAGCGTGTCCCGGGCGCTACGGATCATGGAAGAAGTGTCCCGGTCCGACCGGCCGCTGCCGGTGAAGGTGATCGCCCGGCGCTGCCGGCTGCACGTCTCTACCGCCTACCATTTGGTCCGCACGCTGTGTTACGAGGGCTACCTGGTCCGGCTGCCCAGCGGCGACTATGTGGCCGGCTCCGGCCTGGCCGAGCGGTTCCACGACCTGATGGGGTCGCTGGGCCGGCCGCCGCAGGCCCGGGCGGTGCTCCGGCAGCTGGCCGAGACCACCCGGCACAGCGCCTACCTGGCCTGCATCTCCGGCCAGCGGCTGGTTGTGGTGGACCTGGAGGAAGGCGAGCGGTCGCCATGGCTGGAGGACCTGCAGCCAGGGCTGGAGACCGCCGCGCACGCGACCGCCGTGGGCAAGGCGCTGCTGGCCACGCTGCCTCGCCGGGACCGCCGGGAGCTACTCGCTGAGCACGGCATGCGGCCGTTCACCTCGAACACGGTGACCGAGCCGGCCCAGATCGAGACCGAACTGGCCGAACTGGGACCCGGCACACCGGTCGCAGAGTTCGGCCAGTACCGCGACAACGTGTGCTGTGCCAGCATCGCGGTCCCCGGCGACGAACCAGGCATCTGGTGGGCGCTGGGCACCACCGCGCGCGGCTTGGACATGCCCGCCGGGCTGCTCGACGAACTGCAGTGCGCGGCCAACGACCTCACCTCAGGCCGGAATCACCAGCCTTGATGCCGTTGATGAACGCGGCCCACTGATCCGGCTTGAAGATCAGCTCCGGCCCCCGCGGGTCCTTGGAATCCCGCACCGCAACCACACCCGGCAGATTCCGCGCGACCTCGAGGCAGGCACCGCCATTGGCGTTGCTGAAGCTGCTCTTGCGCCATTTAGCCCTAGTCAAGTCCACCGTTGATCTCTCCCTGTGCCCGGGCAAGGAACTCCAGCGACGCTTGTGGGGATAGCGCGACGGCCCGGATCATGTCGAATGCCAAGGTGAAGGCCGCGACCTCGTCCGGCTGCTCGATCAGCCGAGCGCTCTCCACGGACTCGGTATAGCCTACGTCGCGCCCATCAGCGAAACCAAGCAATATGAACTCGCCCAGTAGCCCGGCATGCGCTCCCGCTGAAAACGGCATCACTTGCAAAACGAGGCCCGGATGCCGACCGACTTTGGCCAGATGGGCCAACTGGTCGCGGAACACCGCTGGACCGCCCACCGGCCGACGGAGCGCACCCTCATCGACCACTGCCCACAGTATCGGCGGCTTGGCCCGATCCAGGATCCGCTGACGCTCAAGCCGCGCCGCGACGTGCTGGCTGATCTCCTCGTCGCTGTCGGCTGGCCGACCGGCCCGGAACAGCGCGCGGGCATAACCTTCGGTCTGCAGCAGCCCGGGAATGGCCAGCGCGTTGAACTCCCGGATGCTGATTGCGTCGCGTTCGCGTTCTACGAACTCGCGGAACCACGCCCGGGTAGGCGTGCATGTCGCTGTCCATCGACTGGCGCAGGTGGGCGAACAGCCCGCCGGTGGCCAGCACGTCGTCGCAGCGCTGGGCCAGATCCAGGCTGGGCATCCGCTCGCCCACCTCGACCCGGCCGACCAGTGCGGCGGAGTACGTGATCGCGTGGCCTAACTGGTCCTGGGACAGCCCGGCAGCCGTCCGGCGGCGGCGTAACTCGGCGCCGAAGAACGCCAGCAGGCTGGACCCCGGGTCGAGAACTCGTGCTTGCGGCATCCCGGTTCCCCTGCGTGTCGGACAGCCCACCGGAAACTGACGACACGGTATGGCCGGGTGCCGACATTCCGCGGGGCGGTGGCTGATCTCTAGCCCAGCGTATCCCCGCGCCGACAGGCTGTAGGCGACCCGCGCTGATCCGTAATCCCGAGGAGACCGCCGATGCCGCCGACCGCCCGTGCCGCCGGAACCGCCGCCGCGCCGGCGATCACCTGGGCCCGGACATTCCCGGCTGTCCCGGCTCAGGTGCGCGAGGCGCGGCGGTTCCTGGCCGGCCTGCTGGACGGCGGGCCGGCCGCCAGCGACGCGCTGGTCTGCCTGTCCGAGCTGGCCTCGAACGCGGTCGTGCACAGCCGCTCCAGCCAGCCCGGTGGCACATTCACCGTCCGGGTCCGGCTGGCTGGCCAGCGGCTGCGGGTCGAGGTGTGCGACCAGGGCGGCCCCTGGCACTCCCCCGGCCGGTCCAGCACCGACGAGCCGAACGGCCGGGGCTTACTCATCGTCAGCCAGCTCACCACCCGGTGGGGCTGCGAGGGCCACAGCCGCACCGGCTGGACCGTCTGGTTCGAGCTAGAGACGAGCCGGTGACCACCGAGACCTTTCAGTCACCGCGCCGGGCGCCCGGCACGCACCGCGTGGCTGCATCATTCATGCGCACCGGACAGCATGAATGAATCAGCCACGCGGTTAGGTGGGGCGGGGCGCAGCCGCTGCGGCCTCAGGCGCTAGCTCGTGGGCGGGTCGGCTGAGCCGGCCGGGCCGTCGGTGCGGTCCGCATTGGCGGGGACGAGTTCGCCGGGGCTACGCCACGGGCCGTCGGCCAGTGCCGGGTCGGTGCCGGGCCGTACCGGGTATCCGCCACCCGCCAGCGGTACCGGCCTGCGGGCCGGCCGGAGCAGCCAAGCACAGACCGCGACCAGGGCGAGCACGAAGGCGCAGTAGATCCAGAACGCCGCGGTAACACTGGCGCTGATGGTCAGGCCCACCCGGGTGGCCTGGGCTGGCGGGATGCCGAACTGGGCCGAACTGGTTCGCTCGCCCACCTCGATCAGCGCCGTGACCGCCTCGGCCACCATCGGGATGACCGCGCCGGCCAGCAGCGCCGCGCCCAGGCGGGCTGGGCGCCAGAGCGCCGCGATCACCACGACCAGGACCAGTCCAGCCATCACGGCGATGTCGCCGGCCATCACGGGTGCCGGATTCGCGAAGCTGTTTCCGGCCGTCAGCGTCTGGCTGAGCCCGCTCGCTGTCCGTAGCGTGTACCTGTCCCAGGACGGGGCGAAGGCGCACGCCGCGCCGATCGCGGCCAGCGTGGCCGCGGCCGGGATCAGCGGGGCACTCCAGGGCCGGCGCCGCGGCCAGCGGGGTGCGCCGGCGGCCGGAATCTGGACGGCCAGCGCGCCCCCGGCCGTGCAGGCCAGCCAGCTCAGCACGCCGAGGACCAGGCCCGCGCCCAGCAGGTGCGCACCGCCCGCGACCACCTCGCCGGCATCGGACAGGAAGAAGCCGAACGTGACCACGCTGGTACCCAGCCCGAGCAGGGTGCCGGCCCACCGCCGCTGGCCGCCGGACCAGATGAGCGCGGCACTGGCCGTCCATACGGCGAGGTAGGCCAGATGGGACACCAGCAGGTCAGGCTGGCTGGCCAGGCTCTTGCCTGCCAGGTAGCCGGGGAACAGGCTGGCCACGCCGCACAGCACACCGGCGCCGAGCAGGCTGACCGCCGCGACGGTCCGGCGCGGCCGGCCGGTGGGCTGGCTGAGATGCACGATCGCGCCTGGTGGTTCCAGCGAGGTGAACCGCGCCCACGCGGCGGTCCAGCCCTCCGGGGTCTCCGGCCACCACTCCAGCGGCCGGTCCGGCGGAGCGTCCGCCGCCCACATCGCATAGCACTGCTGACCCCGGCCCAGCTGAAACCGCGCTCCCCGGTACCAGACAGTCCCGCTGCCCATCATGGCCGCTACCTCCGCTGCTTGCCGGACCGCACTGGCTTCCGGGTCCGGGTACCGGGCAACGGTATGGAGCTGAGCTGGCCATTTGCTGGACGCCTGGTCAGCCTTTGCTGAAGTGCCTGACCATAGCGTTGTGGTGCGCCCGCACAGCTGCCTCAGCCGCCTGCGCGTCGCGAGCCAGCACGGCGGCGGCGATCGGCTCGTGCAGCTGCCAGTGCTGGGCCGGGCCGGGGCCGCGCAGCCACGGCGGCACCGACTCGCTGTCCACCCAGCCCTTGAGCTGGTAGGACAGCACCGCGCTGTGCACGCTCTCGTAGATCGAGGCCAGGTACGGGTTGGCCGCGCCGCGCACCACGGTGGCGTGGAACACGGTGTCCGCCGCGACCAGCTCGGACGTACTGCCCGCCGCGTCGTGCAGCCTGCCCAGCGCCGCCTCGATGCCACCCGCGTCCGGGCCGGCCAGCGCGGCCTCCCGGACGCCGATGGTCTCCAGCCACAGCCGGAGCTGCAGCAGCTGACCAACCGACTCCGTGTCCAGGTCGAGCATCAGGTTGACCGACGCGGCCACCATGACCTCGGGCCGCCGGACCACGTACGCGCCCGAGCCGTGCCGGATCTCGACCAGGCCCATCAGGGACAGGCTGCGCAGCGCCTGGCTGACCGTGGGCCGGCTGGCCCCGAAGCGCAGCGCCAGTTCACGCTCGGGGGGCAGCCGCGCGCCCGCGCCGATCTGCTCGCTGATGATCAGGTTCCGGATCTGCTCCGCGACCGAGTCGGCCCGGCGGGCCGTGCTGACCGGGCCGATGCCGGTCAGCTCCACCGCGTCCGGGCGGCGCTGCTGCGTCATGCCGTTGACACTACCGGAGAGGCAAAGTGACAATGTGGCTATGCCACTTGGGGCAGGCGTGCGCGTGTCGGATCCGGGGACCCGCTGGACGGTGCCCGACCCGGCCCGGCTGGCCACGCTGATCCGGCTCCGCGCGGTGCGGATGGTGGCGCCGCAGGGTTTCGGCTACCTCGGCCAGGCGCTGTCCTCGGCCGAGGAGGTGGCCGCGCTGTTCGCGGTGGCCCGGCCCGGCGCGGACCGGATGGTCTGCTCCCCCGGCCACTACGTGATCGGGTTCTACGCGGCGGCGGCCGAGACCGGGCTGCTGCCGGACGAGGCGCTGGCCGGCTACGGGCAGGACGGGTCGGCGCTGGAGGCGATCGGCTCCGAGCGGACCCCGGTGCTGGACTACGTGTGCGGGTCGCTCGGCCAGGGGCTGTCCGCGGCGGCCGGCTTCGCCCTGTCCGACCGGCTGCGCGGCCGGGAGGCCCGGACGTTCGCCCTGGTCAGTGACGGTGAGCTGGAAGAGGGCCAGGTGTGGGAGGCGGCCATGTTCGCCGCGCACCACCGGCTGGCCGCGCTGACCGTGCTGCTCGACGCGAACAACTCCCAGGTGGACGGGCCGGTGGACAGCATCACCACGATCGAGCCGATCGCGGCCAAGTGGGCCGCGTTCGGCTGGGCCGCGGCCGAGGTGGACGGGCACAGCATCACGGCGGTCATCGCCGCGCTGACTGAGGCGGCCGAGCACAGCACCGGACCAGCCGTGGTGATCTGCCGCACCTCGACCCGCCGTGGCCTGGACTGCCTGCCGCCGGACGCGGACGGGCACTTCATCAAACTGCCCGCCGGCCTGGCGACCGCGGCCGAGCGCGAACTGATCGCGCGGCTGGAGCGGGCCGATGCGTGAACCGCTCTACCCCGTCGCGCTGAAGCCGTACGGCCAGGCCCTGCTGGAGCTGGCCGGGCGCCGCCCGGAGGTGGTCTGCCTGAGCGGCGACCTGACCCGGCAGTGCGAGGTGGACCTGTTCCGGGCCGAGTTCCCGGACCGGTTCATCCAGTGCGGCATGGCCGAGGCGAACATGCTGGGCGTGGCGGGCGCGCTGGCCCGCTGCGGGCACCTGCCGTTCGTGCACACGTTCGGCGTGTTCGCCACCCGGCGGCCGCTGGACCAGATCATCAGCGCCATCGGCTACCCCGGGCTGCCGGTCCGGATCATCGGCTTCATGCCCGGCATCTCCAGCCCGGGCGGGCCGAGCCACCAGGCCATCGACGACGTCGCGCTGATGCGCGCGGTGCCCGGGATGACCGTGCTCGACGTGGCCGACGCGGTCGAGGTCCGGCAGGTCTGCGCGGCCATCGCCGACCTGCCCGGCCCGGTGTACGTCCGGCTCAAGCGGGGCGAGGTGCCGGTCATCTTCGGCGACGACCACGTGCTGTCGCTGCACCCGGCCCAGGTGCTCAGCCGGGGCGGCGACCTGGCCCTGTTCGCCAGCGGGATGATGCTGGCCCCGGCGCTGGCCGCGGCCCGGGTGCTGGCCGGGCACGGGGTGGCCGTGTCGCTGGTCAACGTCCCGGTGCTCAAGCCGCTGGACACCGGCACCGTGCTGGACGTGGCCACGGCCGCCCGGGTCGTGCTGACCGCCGAGAACCACCTGGTCAGCGGCGGCCTGGGCACGGCCGTCGCGGAAACCCTGGCCGAGGCCGGGCTGGGCCGCCCAGTCCGCCGGATCGGGCTGCGCGACACGTTCGCCGAGGGCGCGCGCAGCGCGGAGTACCTGTTCGGCCGGTACGGCCTGTCCGCCCAGTCGATCGTGGCCGCGGCCTGGCAGGCGCTGGGCCAGCCCGGCCCGGTGCCCGAGGTCCAGCTGCCCGCCGCCGACCCCGGCGAGTACGCGCCGGTCTGATTCTGATTAGAGGAGAACCGCCGATGACCACGTTCTACTCAGCGTCGGACCAGTCCATCCCCATCGCCTCACCCGGCGCGGTGCTCGGCGTGGACTGGGAGCAGCGGGTCGACTTCGGCCGGCTGCGCCGGGACCGGATCGGCAAGGTGCAGGCCGCGCTGGAGACATCCGAGCTGGGCGCGCTGATCTTGTTCGACATGAACAACATCCGCTACACGACGGCGACGCATATCGGGAACTGGGCCCGGGACAAGTTCTTCCGCTGCGCGCTGGTGATGCGCGGCCACGAGCCGATCTTGTGGGACATCGGCTCGTCGGCCCGCACCCACCAGCGCTATGCGCCCTGGTATGGCCAGCGGAGCTGGCAGGCAGGCATCTCCAGCTGGCGCGGGTCGATCCCGGAATACGTCGGCGTAGAGGCGGGCAACGCGGCCCGGCTGGCCGGGCTGCTCCGCGACGCCGGCCTGGCCGGCGGCCCGGTTGGCGTGGACGTCGTTGAGCTGCCGGTGCTGCGGGCGCTGGAACGGGAGGGGCTGCGGGTCGAGGACGGCCAGGGGTTCATGCAGGACGTCCGGTCGATCAAGACGGCCGACGAGATCGCACTGCTGGATCACGCGGCCGCGCTGGTGGACGGCGCGTACGAGGAGCTGTACCGCGAGCTGCGGCCGGGGATCCGGGAGAACGACTGCGTGGCGCTGGTCAACCGGTACCTGTACGAGAACGGTTCGGAGGAAGTGGAGGCGGTCAACTCGATCTCCGGCGAGCGGTGCAGCCCGCACCCGCACGTGTTCTCCGACCGGCTGATCCGGCCCGGGGACACCGCCTACTTCGACATCATCCACGCGTTCAACGGCTACCGGACCTGCTACTACCGGACACTCAACGTGGGCAGCCCGAGCCGGGCGCAGCGCGAGGCGTACCGGCGGGCCCGCGAGTTCATGGACAACGCGATCGGCGAAATCCGGCCCGGCGCGACCTCGGCCGACGTGGTCCGGCACTTCCCGGCCGCGCCGGAGTTCGGCTTCGGCAGCGAGGAAGAGGCGTTCGGCCTGCAGTACTGCCACGGCCTCGGGCTGTCCAACTGGGAACGGCCGCTGATGAGCCGGTACCACTCGTTCGAGCACCCGGTCGAGCTGAGCGAGGGCATGGTGTTCGCCATCGAGACGTACTGGCCCACTCCGGACGGCTCGTCGGCGGCGCGCATCGAGGAGGAAGTGGTGGTCACCGGGGGCGGCTGCGAGCTGCTCACCCGGTTCCCGGCCGACCAGCTGTACGTGGCGGGCACCCGCTACTGGGCGGGCAGCGACCTGGGCTAGGTGCTCACCACCTCCGGGAACGCGACCGGGCTGCGGTTCCCGGCCGAGTCCACCGCGCGCAGGCCGAACTGGACGTTGTCCTTGGAGAT
This sequence comes from uncultured Actinomycetes bacterium, assembly GCA_963814645.1. Classification (GTDB taxonomy): domain Bacteria; phylum Actinomycetota; class Actinomycetes; order Streptosporangiales; family Streptosporangiaceae; genus RYN-230. The sequence goes on from CAWFDX010000004.1 coordinate 2,115,686, forward strand.
GTTCAGCGTGACCGTGGTGACGTTGCCGACGTCGGTCGCGCTGGTCCAGTCGGCGGCGCTGGTTTCCCGCATGACCACCTCGTAGCCGGCCAGATTGGCCTCCGGGTTGGCGTTCCAGGTCAGCGTGGTCAGGTTGGTGCCGGAGTAGCCGGCCGGCGCGGTCGCGTGGATCTCCAGGCCCTTCGGCATGCTGGGCGAGGTGGCCAGCGCCCACAGCGCGGCCGCGTTCACCCGGGTCACCCGGGCGCAGTAGCCGAAATCGACGTACTGGATCAGGTCGCCGTTCTGCACGCCGTTGACCACCTCGACGTTGCGGTGCTCGTGGTTGAAGTTCTCCCGCGGCTCGGTGAACCGGGCCGCCGGGTAGCCCTGGGTCTGGAACGAGATGTGGTCACTGCCCCGCAGGTAGCGGTCGCGTCGCCAGATGACCCGCACGTTCATCCCGGTCAGCTCGGGCGGCGCGACCTCGGTCACGTACCGGCCGAGCTGCCGGGACTGGCTGTCGTTCTCGCCGCCGACCGCCTGCATGGTGGCGATCTCGTCCGAGGTCACGTCGGTGGGCACGCCCTCCACGAACAGCCGCACGCTGTACGGGTCGGGCGGGGTGCCGTCCCAGGCCTGACTGGCCCCGATGATGTCGTTGCTGAACATGCCCTGCACGTCGGCGCCGGCGTTGGCCATCTGCTGGGCCATGTAAGCCGAGCCGAACAGCCCCTGCTCCTCCCGGCCACCGTGGCGAAAATCAGCGTGCCGGGGAACTCGTGCGCGGCGAACAGCCGGGCCAGTTCCAGCACGTACGCCACGCCGGAGCCGTCGTCGTCGGCGCCGGGGGCGTCGCTGGTGTAGTCCAGCACGTCGGTCACCCGGGAGTCGAGGTGCCCGGTCACCACGTAGTACCGCTGCGGGGACGCGGTGCCCGGCAGCGTCGCGATCACGTTGGTGATCACGGTCGGCACCGGGATCCGGCCCGCCACCGGCTGCTGGGTGAACGTCTGCTGCTGCACCGTCATCCGGCCGCCGGACGTGGCCGCGATGGCCTGCATCTGCTGATACACCCAGGTGGTGGCCGCGCCGATGCCGCGCACCGGGTCGGTCTGGCTGGACAGGGTGTTCCGGGTGCCGAACTGGGTCAGCCGGAGAATCGTGGCGTGGATCCGGTCCGGGTCGATGGCCCGGAGCAGGGCCTGCAGGCCGGCGGACGGCTTACCGTGCGGCAGGGTGCCGCCCTCGGCGGCGGTGGCCGCGTCGGCGCGGGTAGCGCGGGCGGCGATGACGGGCCCGGCCAATTGTCAACCATTACGGGGCAGCAGCAGCCGGAACTCGCTGCCCTCACCCGGGGTGCTGGCCACCTCGATGCGGGCGTTCAGCGACTGGGCCGCCCGGCGGGCGATGGCCAGGCCCAGCCCGAAGCCGCCGGTGGCCCGGTCCCGGGCCTCATCGACCCGGTACAGCCGGTCGAAGATCCGCTCCAGATGCTCGGGGGCGATACCCATCCCGGTGTCCCGCACCGCGATCACGGCCACCGACCGGCGGCGCTGGGCCAGGATCCGGACCCGGCCGCCCGCAGGCGTGTACCGGATCGCGTTGGACACGAAGTTGTTCACCACCACGTCGATGAGCCGTGGGTCGGCGCGGACCGACACCTGCCCCGCGCACACCACCACGGTGACCTTGGCGTCGCCGGCGGCCAGCCGGAACCGCTGCGCGGTCTCCGCGCACAGCACGTCGATGTCCACCTGCTCCTGCCGGACGCTCTCGGCCAGCTCCAGCCGGTGCAGGTGCCGGACGTCATCGAGCAGCTGCTGCAGCCGGTCGGACTCGTGCAGCACGATGGCGGCTGCCTCCTCGCGCTCGGCGCGGCTGCGCGCGCTGTGGTCGACCAGGGCCACCGCGAAGCCGGACACCGCGCTGAGCGGGGTGGCGATCTCGTGGGCCAGGTCGGCCAGGAACCGCTTCTGCTCGGCGTCCGCCTCCTGCAGCTGGGCCGCCATGCCGTCGAACTCGTGGCTCAGGTGGCGCACCAGCACGGCGCCGGCCAGCCCGGCCTCGCCGATCAGGATGAGGGCGACGATGCCGACGGTGAGCGGCGCGGGCAGCGCACCGAGCGCACTGGCCGCGGCGACGCAGACCGCCGCGGTGGCCAGCATCCCGCCGAGCAGCCACCCGCGGAGCCGGGTCAGCCGGTCAGGCATCGGCTTCCAGCCGGTAGCCGACGCCGCGCAGCGTCGAGATGTGCAGCGCGCCGCCGAGCTTGCGGCGCAGGCCGACGATGTGCACGTCGATGGTCTTCTCGCTGACGAACCGGGAGCCCCAGACCTCGTCCAGCAGCTGGTCGCGGGTGAACGCCCGGCCCGGGCTGGCCAGCAGCGTCTCCAGCAGGTCGAACTCGCGCCTGGTCAGCTCCACCGCGGTGCCGCCGATGGCGCAGCGCCGGGACCGCCGGTCCAGCTCGACCAGGCCGACCCGCAGCGTCGCGGCGTCCGCGTCGAAACCGCGCGCCCGGCGCAGCTGGGCCCGCACCCGGGCTACCACCTCGTGAGCCAGGAACGGCTTCACCACGTAGTCGTCCGCGCCGACCTCCAGCCCGGCCACCCGGCTGGCCTCCTCGCCGCGCGCGGTCAGCAGGATGATCGGGATCGAGGAATTCCGCCGGGCCTGCCGCACCACCTCGAAGCCATCCACCTCGGGCAGCATCACGTCCACGATGGCCAGATCGATGTCACCGCGGCGCAGCGCCGCGAGCGCCTGCGACCCGGTGCTGGCCTCCTGCACCGCGAAGCCCGCCTTCCCCAGGTACAGGCGCATCAGCCGGCGCAGGGACAGCTCATCGTCCACGACGAGAATCCGGCCCGCGTTCATGGTTCACATGTTCACATGCGCTCACCCTGCCCTGGCTAGTCCTTAACGGTTCCCTAATTCCGCGTTCGTAGCGTCCGGAGCTAGATCCGGCCAGCCGAGGAGGTACCGGCCATGTTCCCGCAGACCGTTGACCAGCAAGCTGACCAGGAGCCGGAGCAGGTCACCGACCGGCCGCTGACCGCCGCCATCGAGACGACCCGGGACGCGGTGCACGACGTGCTGGACCGCCCGGATGCCGACGCACTGACCCGGCATAAGGGCATCGCCCGGCTGAGCGGTCATCTGGCCGTGATGTGCCGGACCGTGTACCCGCGGGCCGGGCACTGGCCGGGCATTGGCGTTCAGCTGAAGGGGGCGTGCCTCAGCCGGGCACGCGAGGTGCAGTGGACGGCGCGGGCGCTGGAATGCCACCTGTCCGGGTGCACGTCGGCGGCGGGCCGGCCGGTGCTGGCCGTGTCCGCGGCGCTGGGCCGGCAGCTCGCCGAGTACTGGGCGCACGAGCGGGAGCTGGTGGACTGGATCGAGGGCCAGCTCGATGAGGCCGGCCGGGAACGGCTGGCCGGCACGTACTGGCGGGCGCTGCGCCAGGCGCCGACCCGGCCGCATCCGCGGTGCCCGCGGTCCGGGCCGCTGCGGTACGCCGCGTTCTGGTGGCACGGCCAGTGGGACCGGCTGCTCGACGGGCTGGACTCGCGGGCCGGGGTGGGCCGTGACTTCGCCGCGGTCCTGGCCCAGCCGCTGGCCCAGCCGCTCACCGCCGGGGAGCAGGGCTAGCTTGGCCGGGCTGGCCGGGACCGCGGCCGCGCTGGTCGCGCCGGGCAAGGGCATCCTGGCCGCGGACGGGAGCAGCAGCACGATGGCGTGGCGGCTGGCGGCGGCCGGGGTGGCCGCCACCGCCGCCAGCCGCCAGGCGTACCGGGAGATGCTGGTCACCACACCCGGCCTGGGCCGCGGGATCAGTGGCGTCATCCTGGCCGCCGAGACGCTGCGGCAGCGGCTGAGCGACGGGCGGCGGTTCCCGGCCGCGCTGGCTGACCTGGGCATGCTGGCCGGCGTCAAGGCCGACGCGGGCGCCGGGCCGCTGGCCGGGACCCAGGGTGAGCCGGTCACCGAGGGCCTGGATGGGATCCTGGCCCGGCTGCGCGGGTACGCCGGGCTTGGCGCGCGGTTCGCCACCTGGCGGGCGGTGCTGCGGATCGGCCCCGGGATGCCCTCGGCGCTGGCCATCCGGGCCAACGCGCAGGCGCTGGCCCGGTACGCGGCGGCCTGCCAGGAAGCCGGGCTGGTGCCGATCGTGGAACCGGCGGTGCTGATGAACGGGGCGCTGTCGCTGGGCCGGTGCGCCACCGTGACGTCGCTGATCCTGCTCGAGGTGCTGAGCAACCTGGACGAGTACGGGGTGGACTTCGCCGGCGTGGTGCTGCGGCCCAGCATGGTGCTGCCCGGCGGCGACCCGGCCGCTTCGGCCTCGCCGGCCGAGGTGGCGTCGGCCACGCTGAGCGCGCTGGACAGCCTGCCCGCCACGCTGGCCGGGGTGGCGTTCCTGTCCGGCGGCCAGCGGCCGGAACGGGCCACCGGGAACCTGGCCGCGATGCAGGGCGCACTGCACATGTGGCCGCTCACGTTCGCGTTCGGCCGGGCGCTGACCGACCCGGCGCTGGCCGCCTGGCAGGGTGAGCCGGCCCGCTGGGCGGATGGGCAGCGGGCGCTGGCCCGGCGGGTGGCGCTGAACGTGGCCGCGGTGCAGGGCCGGTACCGCCCGGACCTGGAGGCGGACTACCAGTTTTCGGCCGGGCCGGTATCCGCCTGATCGCATTCGTCGTGGTCGGCCGGGGTCATCACCATCGTGTGGATGCCCAGCGCTTCGGCGATCCGGCGTTCTTCCGCCGACCACGGGCGGGGATCCGGCGACCATGGCGTGGCCAGCTCGTCGAACTCGCCGTCTTTGACCCGGGCCAGGAACGCGGCCCACTCGCCCGGGGTGAATGCCAGCGGCTCCCGGCCCGGGAATTTGGAGTCCCGCACCAGGATGGCGATGTCTGCCGCGCCACGCCGCCAGGCGATCTCCACGCAGTTATGGTGGCTGCCGCAGTGGCGGGACTTGCGCCACACCTGCTCGGGACTGTGCATGGCTACAGGGTGCGCCAGGTGGCCGGACGGCAACCTTGCAGCCGGCTTGATGCCTGCCTTGCCGCCCAGGTCAGGGCATTGTCAGCGAGGGTGCTGGGCGGGCTGGCATGCTGGTCTGATGCAGAGCGTGTACGCGGCGGCGGGGGGCAGCGACGGGCTGCGCCGGCTGGCTGATGCCTGGCATGCCCGGGTGATGGCCGACGAGATAGTCAGCCACGCGTTCAGCCATGGCTTCGAGCCCGACCATAACGAACGGCTGGCCGCCTACTGGGCCGAGGCGCTCGGCGGGCCGGCCTGGTATTCGCAGCGGTACGGCGACGAGACGTCGGTGGTCCGGATCCATAGCGGGAACGGCCCGCACGAGGAGATGGACCGCCGGGCCATCGCCTGTTTCGACCAGGCCATGGCGGATGCCGGCCTGGATGGTGAGCCGCTCCGGCAGGTGCTGCACGACTACTTCGCCTGGGCCACCACGACGTCCATGACCCGCTATCACGAGTCGGCCGGCGATGTGCCCGCGGGCCTGACCATTCCGCACTGGTCCTGGGACGGGCTTCAGGGCTGAGGGCGGACGCGCTTGGTCACCACCCAGCGGTGCTTGCCGATCTGCCGGTCCCGGGTGAAGCCGAGCTTCTCGTAGCTGGACAGCGCCCCGTTGAACAGGAACCCGGCCGGCACCGCGCCGGGCGTCTCCGGGTATCCCTCCACGACTCCCCCGCCGAGTGCGGCGATCATGTCCAGCGCGCCGCCGAGCGCGACGGCGGCGACGCCCTGCCGCCGGAGCCCCTTGCCGGTGAAACAGCAGCCGATCCGCCAGTCCGGCGTGGCCGTCTGGCCTTTCTCGTACGCGGCACGGCTCTTGATCCGCGGCAGTTCGGCGGGCGAGCCGAACTGGCACCAGCCCAGGCAGTCGTCGCCGCGGAAGACCAGCGCCGCGTGTGCCGTACCGGCCCGCACCCGGGCCAGCTTGCGGTCCCGGTTCAGCTCCGGCGTCCGGTTTGTCCCTCCGCCCTCGGGGTGGAAGCCGATGCACCAGCAGCCGCCGAAGATGCCGTTGTTGTGCTCCACCAGCGCCGCGAACGCGGGCCAGGTCAACTCGTCCAGCGGCCGGACGCGGTAGGCCTGGCTGGCCGGCGGGGTGGTGGCTGCCATGCAGTCAACGTAGCGCCTTGGGCGTGGATCGCCGGCCGGTGGCCACGGCGTGCCGCGGCAACTGCAGGCCGGCCGCGTGCTGTCGTGGCATAGCCTGGCCCCCTGTAGAACGGCTACGGAAGAGGGACGATGAGCGCGGAGAAGCCAGAGATCGACTTTCCCGGCGGCGAACCGCCCGCCGACCTGGAGATCAAAGACATCTGGGAAGGCGACGGCCCGGCGGCCAGCGCGGGCGACAACGTCCAGGTGCACTACGTCGGGGTCGCCTACTCCACCGGCGAGGAGTTCGACTCCAGCTGGGACCGGCGCGAGCCGCTGGCGTTCCGGCTCGGCGCCGGGCGCGTCATCGCGGGCTGGGATCAGGGCGTCCAGGGCATGAAGGTCGGCGGCCGGCGGCAGCTGATCATCCCGCCCGGGCTGGCCTACGGGGACCGCGGCGCCGGGAACGTGATCGCGCCCGGTGAAACGCTCATCTTCGTCTGCGACCTGGTTTCAGTCTGACCCGGTCCTAACCCGGCCGCGGCGCATGAACGGTCAGGCGTCGCGGGTCATCATGCGCCACGCTCCGATGGCGGACCAGCCGACGATCCAGCCGACGATTACCGAGATCATGGCCCAGGTCGGCATCGGGGGGATGCCGAGCGCACCCTGCCCGCCGAACAGCAGATGCCCTGGGCCGCCGCCCCCCTGCGTGCCGGGCGGGGGCGCCAGCGCCGCCGGGCGGAGCTGGTCCATCGGTATGCCGATGAGCAACCGCTCGCCGTTGATGAAGTAGGGCAGCTGCACCCGGGCCAGCAGCGGGGTCACGATGATCTCCAGCGCGATCAGCACGATGATCGTGGTCGTCCGCTGCCCGGTGAGCGAGCCGAAGCCGAGGCCGACCAGGAAGCCGATCCCGATATCGAGCACGAGCCACAGCCCAACCTTGGCCATCTCGTTGTCCGCCGGGTTCGAGCCGCTGATCTGGGCGGAGGCGTACTGGCTGTAGAAGGTGCCGATGTTCTTGTCGATCACCGCGCGGACATGCGCGATCTGCGCCGGGGGGATGGTGACCCCCGGGCCGATCGGCAATCCGCTGGGCAGGACGGGCAATCCGTCGTTGGCATCCTGCTGCGGGCGCTGCAGCAGCCAGGTCCGCAGTTCGGCGGCGTCGAGATGCTCCGGGACGTTGAGGCCGTACAGCGCCACCGTCGTGGGCTGCGGGGTGCCCTCGTAGCTGGTGACCAGGCAGTTCATCGCGAACGCCAGGGCGGCGAGCGGGACGATGATGGCCAGGCCGGCCGGGATGCGGGCCAGGTAGAGGGCCAGCCGTGACCGGCCGGTGATGACCAGGTGGCGGAACATGCCGTCGGACAGGTCTGTGGTCCCGGCGGCCGCGCCGAGCGCCGCGGCGGCGATGAAGCCGAACTCGGCGATCAGGTTGGTCAGCTGGGAGAAGTTGCCCGGGCTGCCGGCCGGGGCGTAGGTGTGCGGGTCGACCGCGTGGAACAGCAGGCGAAAGCCGTAGAACAGGACCACCGGCAGCACGATCAGCACCAGCATGGTGACCATGAGGCCGCGGCGCTTGCGGATCTCCAGGTTCTTGGTGGTGACCAGATCCCAGGTGGGCAGCCAGGCGCCCGTCCTCGGGCGCCCGCGCCGGCCAGGCCGGGCTGCTTCGGGTCGTGCCGGGGACAGCGAGGGCTCGGCGGTGGTCACGATGGGTCTCCCAGTCGGCTCGTTACGGACAAGAACCAGTCCTCCAGCGACGCCCGGGACTCGTGCAGGCCGTAGACGTCGATATCCGCCCCGACCAGCCGGCGGTTGATGTCGGCGATGAGCTCGCGCGACGCTCCGGCGGGCAGGGTGACGGTCAGCCCGGAATCGGTGAGCGCGGTGCCGGCGGTGATGCCGGCCTGGTCGATGAGCTGGGCCGCCCGGGCGGGTTCGGCGCAGTCCACCTGTACGGCGGAGGTGCCCGCGCCGCGGATCAGCTCGTCGATCGGGCCCTGGCGGATCACCCGGCCGTGGTCGACGATCGCCACGGCGTCGCAGCTGCGTTCCACCTCATCCAGCAGGTGCGAAGACAGCATGACGGTCCGGCCCTCGCCGGCCAGGCTGGCGATCATCGCCCGCATCTCGTGCATGCCCGCCGGGTCCAGGCCGTTCATCGGCTCGTCCAGGACGAGCAGGTCGGGGTCGGCGAGCAGGCACGACGCGACGCCCAGGCGCTGCCGCATGCCCATCGAGTACGTGGCGACCCGGTCATCGGCGCGGTCGGTCAGGCCTACCCGGTCCAGCGACGGGGCGATCCGGGTATCGGCGTCGCCGCCGCGGGCGGCGGCCAGCAGGCGCAGGTTCTCCCGCCCGGTCAGGTGCGGGTGGAAGCGGGGCTCGTCGACGATCGCCCCGACCCGGGCCAGGGCCCTGCTCCGCTGGGCCGGGACCGGTGTGCCGAGCAGCGACATGGTGCCGCTGTTGGCTCTGGTCAGGCCGAGCAGGGTGCGGATCAGCGTGGTCTTGCCGGCGCCGTTCGGGCCGAGGTAGCCGAACGCCGAGCCGCGGGGAACCAGCAGTTCGACGTCGTCGACGGCGACGTTACTGCCGAATCTTTTCGTGAGGCCGTGGGTCTCGACGGCCCACCCGTTCGGCCGGCGGTTCGAGCGAGACGGCGGGCCGGGGCGTACGGGCCGGCGAGATGGTCGTGCCGCCGGGCGGCCCGGGCGGCTCGGGCGGCCCGGGCGGTGATGAAGGCTCGGGCGGCGAGTGCGGCTGGGGCGGTGCCGACGGCGGTTTCCGCCGACCCCACTGATCGTCGCGCGGTGCGCCATCCCGGCCGCGGCGAAGGCCCGTCACGCCGAACCCCAGCCCGCCCACTACGAGCAGCACGACCAGGAGCTCCCCGAAGTTGTGAAAGCCCCCGCCACCCGGCGGTACGCCAACGGCGACCGCCCACCCGGCCGGGCCGGGCGCGTGCTGCGAGATGGCTTGCGCGTCGATTGCGTTCATGGCTGCCAATCGTGACCGGCCGGCGGCCGGGCGTCATCGTGCCCAAGCAGCACGATCGGCGTCATTCCGCAGGATGACGGAGGCCGCCTCAGATGACGGAAGCCGGCTCAGCGGGCGGCGATTCCCGATTCGTAGGCGAGGATCACCAGCTGGGTCCGGTCGCGGGCGCCCAGCTTGGTCAGGATCCGGCTCACGTGCGTCTTGGCCGTGGGCAGCGTCACGTGCAGCGTGGCGGCCAGTTCGGCGTTGGACAGGCCGCGGGCGACCAGCGCCAGCACTTCCCGTTCCCGCTCGGTGAGCTCATCCAGGCCCCACGGCGTCTTGGCCGTGGCCGAGGTGCGGCCGGTGAAGTGCGCGATGAGCCGCCGGGTCACGTTCGGCGCGAGCAGTGCCTCGCCGGCGGCGACCGTGCGGATGCCGCTCAGCAGTTCTTCGGGCGGGCGGCTTTTGAGCGCGAAGCCGCTCGCCCCGGCCCGCAGCGCCTCGAAGACATACTCGTCCAGGTCGAACGTGGTGAGGATCAGCACCCGGGACCCGGACCGGTCGCGGGTGATCCGCCTGGTCGCCTCGATCCCGTCCAGCACCGGCATCCGGACGTCCATCACGACGACGTCCGGCATCAGTTTCTCCGCCAGCTCGGCCGCCTGCTGGCCGTTGGCCGCCGCCCCGACGACCTCCAGGTCGTCTTCCGCCTCGATCAGCGAGGAAAACGCGGCGCGCAGCAGCACCTCGTCGTCGACGACGAGCACCTTGATCAACTCGCTGCGTCCTCGACTGGGACCTCGGCCGTCACCCGGAAACCACCGTCAGCGACCGGGCCGGCGGCGAGCCACCCGCCGAACGCGCCCATCCGCTCCCGCATCCCGGCGATCCCGTGGCCAGCGCCCAGGCCGGCCGCGGTGCCGCGCCGCCCGGCCCGCCGTCGTCGCGGACATCGAGCCGGACCTTCCCGGCCGCGACGGTCAGCTCAACCACCGCCCGGGCCCCGGGCGCGTGCTTCACGACGTTGGTCAGCGCCTCCTGCACGACCCGGTAGATCGAAAGCTCCAGTGACGGGGGGAGCGGCCGGCCGGTCCCCTCCAGCCGCAACTCCACCGGTATGCCGGCTGCCCGCACCGTGTCGGCCAGGGTCTTGACGTCGACCAGCCGTGGGGCCGGTGCCAGCGGTGCCGTCCCGCCCTCCCCATCGCGGAGCAGCCCCAACACCACGTGCAGTTCGTCCTGGGCCATGCGGCCGATCGTCTCGATCGATTCGAGCGCAGCGGCCGCCTCTTGCGGGCGCTTGCCCGCCAGCCGCCTGCCGACCCCGGCCTGAACCGTCATCACCGCCAGGGTGTGCGCGATAACGTCGTGCATCTCCCGGGCGATGCGCACCCGCTCTTCCCGGACCCCGGCGGCCCGCTCGCGCTCGGCCTGCGCGGCCAGGCCCGCCTCGTAGCGCCGCCGCGCCGCCACGCTGTCCGCGATGAACCAGGCCCCAGCCAGCGGCACGAAATTCTCCACGACCTCGGCCGGAACCTGCGCTCTCATGATCGCGAAGGCCGAGTACACCACCGCCACGCCGAGCGCCGCCGCCACGGCCAGGGCGAGCGCGATCGACCGCCGCCGGGGCAGCCCCAGGGCCGGGAAATACAGGGCCAGCCCGAGCAGGATGCCGAACGGCAGCGAGGCGGAACCCGTGGCCGTGATCATCCCGGCCGCGACGGTCACCACCCCGAGTACCGCCAGCGGCCAGCGCCGCAGGACAACGATCGAGACACAGGCCAGCAGCGGGATGAGCAGCCGCGCCCAGTCCTGATGGACCGCTGGCCCGGCCAGCGCCGTGAGCATGACGACCCCGGCCGCGACGGCCAGCACGACGCTGGCCAGCCACCGGCTCTCCGCGAATCCCGCGGGCGGCCAGCGCCTGGCCGTCACCCCAGCGCCTTGAGCTGGATGATCCATGGTCACGCAACGACGGTAACCAGCGCATCCACCCGGCGCATCAGCCTGCAGAATGACGCCCGGCTACATCGCTGGTCGCCGCCCTGGGCGGTGTACACGATCCGCCCGCCAGCAGGCCGACCGCATCGGCATCTCGACCATCCCGGCTCCGTTGGCCTGCCGCAGCAGCGCTTCCCGCGCACGGGCCAGCCCGGCGGCCCGTTCCCCGGCGGGGGCCGTGATAACGCCGCTGTAGGTGCCCAGCCAGTCGACGGCGTCATCGACCGGCATCGTCCGGGCGAACGTGAACGACGCGCTGGCGACGTTCCCGAACGGCGCGGTGCCCGGCAGAGTGACCTCATGCCGGCGGCGCAACTGCCTCCTGGCGTCGTGGGCTGACCGGACGGCGCGTGGCGCGCGGAGCCGGTCGAGTTCGGCCACCCAGTCGACCCGCCGGTCCCGGCCTGTCCAGATCACTCCCAGCCGGCCACCGTCGCGCAGCACCCGGGCGATCTCCGGGACGGCCCGGACCGGATCGAGCCAGTGCCACGCGGATGAAACGAACACCCCGTCGGCGCTGGCGTCCGGGACCGGGATGGCCTCTCCCCGGCCCGCCACGGCGCGGACACCGGGCGACCGGGCCGCCAGCACGGCACGCATCCGGTCGTCGGGTTCGACGGCGATGACCTGCCTGACCCTGCGTTGCAGCGCCCGGGTGAAAAGCCCCGTACCGGAACCGATCTCGACCGCCACGCCGCAGTCCGGGGGCACCAGCCAGTCCAGTGCCTCATCCGGCGGGCCGGGGCGCACCCGGTCATAATCGCTCGCCACCTGGCCGAAGGAAGTCGCCCGAGCCTCACCAGCAGCCACGCAGGCACGCTAACACGCACCCAGTTGAGTGCTGACACGCCGGCGGCACCGGGCGCAGCGGCTCTGGCCGGGCCTGGACCGGGCATGATGAGCCCATGGGGAGGCTCCAGTTCAGCACGCAACTCCAGGCGCGTGGCCCGGCGGCCGCGGTGCTGCTCGATGATGATCAGGTCGCGGCGGTCGGCGAAGGGGCCAGGCGGTTCCCGGTGGCCGCCACCGTGAATGGCTACACCTGGCGGACCAGCGTGGCCCGGATGGGCGGCGAATTCCTGGTCGGCCTGCCCCGTGAAGTACGCGAGGGCGCGGGGGTCGCGGCCGGCGATCAGGTCGAGGTGATCCTGGAACTCGACACCGCGCCCCGCGAGGTCGAGGTGCCCGCCGCCCTGGCCGCGGCGCTTGCCGCCGACCCGCAGGCCAAGGCGGTCTTCGACGGTATGGCGTTCACCCACCGCAAGGAGTACGCCCGCTGGGTGGCCGAGGCCAAGCGGGACGACACCCGGGAGCGGCGCGTGCAGCAGGCCGTCGAGATGATCCGGGCCAGGAAGACCCGGTCCTGACCCAGCCGGTCAGCCGCTCATCTCCCGGTTCGCGAGCACGCCGCGGGCCTCGTCGGCGATGGGTGGCGGAACGTCACCGAGTTCCAGCACGTGCCTGAGCGCTTTGGCGTACGCGACGTCGTAGGCCTGGTCCGCGGGTGCCGGGGTGTCCGGGATCACCCCGGTGCCCTGCCAGTTCGTGCCGGTCAGCGGGCTGATCGAGCGCGCGTGCGGGACGCCGATGTGCACGGCGGCGCTGATCGGGAATGGCCGGGTCGGGTGGGCGCCGCCGCCGGTCGCCTCGCCGATCACCTCAGCCCGGCCCAGCGCCTGCAGCGTGTAGCCGAGGTCCTCGCCGCCGGAAAAGGTCTTGCTGCTGGTCAGCACGTATACCGGGCGGTCCAGGTAGCGGCGGCCTGGCAGGTACGGATAGGACCAGAACTGCGTGGTCTCCCCCGTGTCGGCGCTGAAGATGTCGTTCAGCCGGGTGGGCCGCTCGTCGATCAGGTAACTGCACCAGAGCGTCACTCCGTGCGGGGAGCCGCCGCCGTTGCGGCGCAGATCGATGATGAGGGCGAAGGTACCGGCGACAAGTTCCATCGCAGCGGTGATCGCCGGGCCGGCGTGCTCCGGCGGCGGTACCCCGCGCAGGTCGAGGTAGCCGATGTTGCCGTCCAGGCGTTCCACGCGGTGGATGCCGAAATTGACCAACTGCCCCGGGCGGCGCATCTGCTGCCGTCCCGGCCCCCGGCCGGCGGGCTGGCCGGGGGCCTCGTCACCCCGATTACGACCGGGCCGCGCGGGACCGCGCCCGGGCTCACCCAGTTCCGGGGGCCGGGCCCCGCCGAGCCCAACCCGCAGGTGCTTGTCGCCGCTGGCTTCCTGCAGGTGGCTGGTGAGCAGTTCGGTGAGCGCAATCTCGTCCAGGTTGTCGTACTCGCCGGCCGCGAGCCGCGCCTCAACGTCGGCCGCGACCTGCCCGGCCAGATCCGGGAACACGTAGTTCTCCCGCAGCAGCGCGAGCGCTTTGACCACGATCTCCCGGCTGGATAGCTGCTCGGCGGCGAGCGAGCCGTCATCGGGCATGCTGATCACCGGCGCGTCCGGCGCGTCGGAGGTGAACTCGAGCAGCCTGGCCGACGGCAGCCGCAGCGAAAGTTCCCTGCGCAGTTCCGCCATGGGCTCCCGGTGTTGCTCAGCCCACGCGGCAAGATCCTCAGTCTCGGCGGCGAACACCCGGGCCAGCAGCAGGCCCGGGCCGTCGCCGGGCCGCAACTCGGCCCGCAGCACCGTGCCATCCGGGAACAGCCGTTTCACCTCATGATCAAGGACCCGCGCGACCTGTTCCACATCCCGTTAACGGCCCCAAGCCAGCCGAAGGTTCCTGAGCCGAAGGATCCCGGGCGGGCCGTCAGGCGTCCCCGTAGACCGGGATGGCGGCCCCGCTGATCGGCGCGGCGTCCGGGCCGATCAGGAACGCGATCACCTTGGCAATGGCGGCCGGCTGGACGGCGCGCTGCGCCAGCGACGGGGACATCCAGGTCCGGTTGGCCGGGGTGTCGATGACCGACGGCAGGATGCAGTTCACCCGGATGCCCTGCGGCCGCAGCTCATCCGCCAGCAGCGAACTGGCCCGCACCACCGCAGATTTGCTGGTTGCGTGGGCCAGCGGCGCCGGGCCGCCGACCGCGGTCTTGGAGCCGACGGTGACGATCGCGCCGCCGCCGGCCGCGGCCATCCGGGGCGCGGCCTGCTGGCAGCACCACAGCAGGGACACCACGTTGGACCGCCACAGGGTGTCCACTGCCTTCTCGTCCAGCTCGGCCAGCGAGCCGGGCACGAACCCGCCGGCCAGCGTGATCAGCGCGGTTGGCGCGCCGAGCTCCAGTGCGTCGATCTGCTCCCAGGCCGAGCTGACCGATTCCCGGTCGGCCAGCTCGACCGGGACCGGGTACACCCCCGGCTGGGCGCCAACCGCGTCGAGCCGCGGCCCGGCCAGGTCCAGCGCCAGCACCGTCCAGGCCTGGCCGCGCAGCTCAGCCAGCACCGCCCCGCCGAGCGCGCCGGCCGCCCCGGTGACCACCACTACATCGCTCATCCCACTTCCCCTCCGTCAGCCCGAAACCGGCTCGTCGTGGAACCGTGGCGGACGCCTTTCCCTGAACGCCCGTACCCCCTCGCGGCCTTCGGCACCGGCCGCGCTCGCGGCGATCGCGATGGCTTCGGCGTCCAGGCTGCTGTCCAGGTCACGGGACTCGCCGTCGCGGAGCAGTCGCTTGATCCGGCCAAGCGCCGCGGTCGGCCCGGCCGCCAGCCGGGCCGCCAGCTGCCCGGCCTCATCGGCCAGCTGGCCATCCGGCACGACCATCGCGACCAGCCCGGCGGCCAGTGCCTGCGCCGCGTCCAGCACCTGGTCGGTGAGCAGAATATGCCGGGCCCGGGCGGCGCCCACCAGCCGCGGCAGCGTCCAGGACATGCCGCCGTCCGGGGAGAACCCGATGCCCGGGTAGCCCGGGCGGAAGCGGGCCGAGCTGCCCGCGACGGTGATGTCGGCCAGGCAGACGATGCTCATCCCGGCCCCGGCGGCCCAGCCGTGCACTGCCGCGATCACCGGGACCGGGCAGGCGGCCAGCGCCCGGGCGAAGGTATGGAACTCCCCCGCCATCGCCTCGACCGCCGGGCCGACGGCGTGCCCGGCCGCGGCGAACGCGCCCACGTCGCCGCCGGTGCAGAAGTTGGCGCCGCCGCCGGTCAGCAGGATCGCCCCGGTGCCCGGGCCGGGATCCCGCATGGCCGCCATGGCCCGCAGCATCCCGTCGTGGTCCAGGGTCGAGCCGCGGTCCGCCGCCGAGATCACGCAGCGCAGCACCCGGTCGCGCCGCGGCACAGTAGTCGCCATGCTGCCGATCTTCCCGCCCCGCGGTACACAGCGGAAGCCTAGGATACCGCCATCCGGCCCGGTACGTTATCGAGCAGACCGGAGGGGGAGGTACCATGCCGATTTTCATGGTGGAACGCCGGTTCGCCGACGACCTGGAGACCTCGGCCGATGAGGCCGACCAGATCAACCGGATCAACGAAGAAGAGGGCGTGCGCTGGCTGTATTCGTTCCTGTCGGCGGACAAGCGCAAGACGTACTGCCTCTACGAGGCGCCGTTCGCGGACGCGATCCGGCGAGCGGCGGAGCGCGCGGGTATGCCTGCCGACGCTGTCGTCGAGGTAGGCGGCATGGTCCTGCCGGATGGCTCGGCGGCGGCCATCCCGAACGAGGTGCCCGCAGGTTAGGTCAATCCGGGGCAGCCGCCTTCAGTAAGCGTGCTGGGCCGGGCACCGGATCCTCAATCCAGCCCTGTGACGCGGCCATCATGGCGGCCTGGGTCCGGTTCGCCGCGCCGGTCTTGAGCAGGATGCTCCGGACGTGGTTGGATGCCGTGTTCTCCGTGATCTTCAGCCGGGACGCGATCTCCCGGTTGCTGTTCCCGTGGGCGAGCAACTGCAGCACGGCGATCTCACGCGGCGTTAGCCCGGCCGCATCGGCGCCGCTCAGGGTGTCCTGCTCGGCAGAGCCGGTGGCTGGCGTCTCCATCCGGTCCAGCAGCCGCAGCAGCCGTGCGTGCCCGGTGCTGGCCGCTAGCCGCCGTGCCTGCACCCTCATCTCAGCCGTCCTGGCATCGGCACCGCCGCCAGCGCTCAGGTGGGCCGCCCACGCGGTCAGCACTGACGCCCGGTGGACCTGCGCGCCGAAGTCGGCTGCCTGCGCCAGCGCCGCGGTAAACAGCCGCTCCGCGGAATCACCATTCCCCAGCAGCGAGTCCAGCGCGGCGAGGTACGCGTCAGCCGGCCCGAACACTGCGACAAATTGCCCTGCAATCAGCTGCTGGCCCGAGTACGGGGCGAGCAGCGGCCGCAGCAGCCGCGCAGCGGTAACGTCGCCGAGCGCCAGTGCTGCCTCTGTGAGGAACACGAGCACTGCCGTCCACTGCGCCCACGGCGATTGCCGGGCAGCGGCTCGGTCAACCCGTTCCAGCAGCTGCCACAGCAGGTTGCGTGCTTCCTCGGCCAGCCCGAGCTCGGTGTACAGCGCCAGCAGCCCCGGTTCCCAGGTGTCCGGCCCCTGCCGGACGGCGCCCAGCAGGGGCCGGACCTGCTCCAGTGCCCCAGTCTCCCGGCGGACCATGTACATCTGCAGCCCGTAGGTTCCCTCGGTGTCGTCGGGCCCGAAGGACTGGCCGAGTTCCAGCAAGTCCTCGGCCACCTGCGCTGCGGCGGCGAAGTCGCCGTCCAGGAAGGCATGCGCGTAGTCGCCACAGCGGCGCATGAAGGCGATGAACGGCTGCCCGCTGCCGCGCACCGCCAGGTCCTGGTCCGCGGTCGCCGCCGCCCAGGCGGCCCGGTCACCGCTGATGTAGGCAATGGCACTGCTGAACACCGCCGCTGTGCCGAGCGCGGACCAGTCCTGGACCGCTTTCGCGAGCGGGCCGAGTTCGGCGGCTAGCGCGAGGTGGTGGCCGACCGTCTCCGGTACCGCACGCTGCCACATCATCGTCTCCAGCGCGTGCACGAGCAGTTGCCGGTTGCCGAGCCGGCGGGCGTGCTCGAGTGCGAGATCGGCCAGCTGCCGGGAGCGCTCGACGTCACCGGTGAACGCGGTGGCGCGCCCCAGGCTGGCCAGAGCCCACACGTACCGGGGGTCGTCAGGGTCTTCCGGCACGCCTTCCAGGGCGTGGGCCAGCAGTGCGCAGGCCTCGGTGCCTGGCAGCCCGGGCCGCCAGGCGGCGTTCTCGTAGCCGATCGCGGCGTGCAGCCGCACCCGGCTGTCACTGGATCCGGTCAGCCGAAGGTACAGGGTCCGTGCACTGGCGAAATCGCCGACGCGGACATGGCTGTCCGCGGCGCACAGCAACAGCTCCTCGCGATCGGAATCGGGTCCGTCCGTGAGGTCGGCCGCCTGGGTGTACCAGGCGGCCGCGTCTTCGAACGCCAGGCTCCGCTCGGCATCCCTGGCCGCCTGCCGCAGATACTGGGCGGCGGTTTCGCCGTAGCCCAGGGCAGCGGCCCGGGCGAAGTGGTAAGCGAGCTGCCGTACCCCCGCCGGCGAGCGGGATCCCGAGGACTGGAGCACCTCGCCTACCCGGGCGTGCAGCGCGGCCCGGCGCGACGGGCTGGTCAGGTCGAGGACGGCCTGCCTGGTCAGCATGTGTGGAAAGGTGATCCGGCCACGGGCGAGATCCTCCCCGTCAAGGAACCCGAACGAGACGGCGGCGTCCAGTGCCGCCAGCACCGACGCGGCGTCCGCCTCGGCGCCGCCCGTCTCCCCGCAGTCAGCCGCCCGGAGCACCACGCGGACGTCCCCGCCGTCGGCGAGCACCGCCGCGGTCTCGACTGCGGCGCGCTCGGCCGGCGTCAGCCGGGCCAGCCGCCGCTCCAGCGTGTCGCGGACCGAGACCGGGGCCCGGGTACCGAACGCACGGGTCGGCGCCCCGGTCATATCGCGCCACAGCTCACGCAGGAAGAACGGGTTCCCTCCGGTCTGGTCGCGCAGCACGGTGGCGTACTCCCGTGCCCGCCGCGCGCTCAGCCCGCCCTCGGCCGCCAGGTACTGGGCGATCTCTTCGGTACTCAGTCCCGCCAGATCGAGCCGCCGCACCCCGTCCAGCCGGTACAGGTCGGCGATCGCGTAGGTGAGGTCGTCGCTTCGGTCGGGCGCCGTGGTGCGGTGCGTGCACAGCAGCAGCAGCCGGGAGGCGGCCGACCGCTGGGCCACGTGGTCGAGCAACTGCAAGGTGGGCTGGCTGGCCCAGTGCAGGTCCTCCAGGACGCAGATCACCGGGCGTTCTTCGGCCGCCGCGTGCAGCAGCTCTGTGACCGCGTCGAACAGCTCCCGCCGGTAGTCACCACCGTCGCCGCCGGGCGAGGCCAGTTCCGGCCGGTGCTGCCACACCAGCGGCGTCAGCCGCAGCAGCTCCGCTGCCGTTTCCGGCAGGCAGTCGGCCAGGGCTCCGGGCGCCGTCCCGCCGAGCAGGTGCTCAAGGCATTCGGCGAACGGCTGGTAAGGACCGCCCGGCTCGGGTGAGCAGTTCCCGAGCAGCACGACAGCACCCTGCGCGTAAGCCGCCGCGGCGATCTCGGTCGCCAGCCGCGACTTGCCCGCGCCGGGCTCGCCGCCGATGAAGATGACCTGCCGCCCCCCGGCACGGACCGCGGCCCATGCTTCCTCCGCCGCAGACGTCTCGGCGGCCCGCCCGACGAACGCCGGAACCGCCGCTCCGGCCACCCGGATTGGATACGGCGGCGCTTCCCAAGCCGCCATGCACTCAGCGTAGCCGGGCCGCCGAGGACGGTCGATAGCCAGAATTGGCTACGCGGCGGCGGAGCGCGCGCTACCAGGACTGGTCATGACGCGAACCCGCCGCTGTCATAGCGTCAGCCCCAGCTCACAAAACCATGACAAAGGGGGGGCTCCTCATGTCCGTCACCGCACTACGCGACCTCGTTACCGGACCAGTCATCGGCCCCGGCGATCCCGGGTACGAGGACGCCCGGCACGTCTACAACTTCATGATCGAGGCTCAGCCGTACGCCATCGTTCAGTGCGCCAGCGCGAATGACGTGCGGGCCGTCGTGGCGCATGCCGTCGCCGCCGGCCGCGACGTGGCCGTCCGCGGCGGCGGGCACAGCGTTCCCGGCTTCGGCACCGCGGACGATGCGATCGTCGTCAACTTGTCCGGCATGACCGGTATCGAGGTCGACCCGAAGACCCAGATCGCGCGGGTCGGTGGCGGCGCTACCTGGGGCATGATGAACGACGCCACCATGGCCCACGGACTGGCCACCACCGGTGGCATCGTCGCGTCCACCGGCGTCGGCGGGCTGACGCTCGGCGGCGGTATCGGCTACCTGACCCGGGCGCACGGCCTGTCCTGTGACAACCTGCTGTCCGCCGAGGTCGTCCTGGCCGACGGGAGCATCGTGATCGCCAGCGAGGACGAGCAGCCGGACCTGTTCTGGGCGCTGCGCGGCGGCGGCGGGAACTTCGGCGTGGTCACCGAGTTCACCTTCCGGCTGCACCCCGTGCCGGAGAACATCTACGGCGGGCTGATCCTGTTCGAGCGGGAGGCCGCCGGCGACCTATTCCGTTACTTCGACCGGTTCATCGACGACGCACCCCGCGAGTACGGCGGCTTCCCGGCCTGGCACCTGGCGCCCCCGCTCCCGTTCATCCCCGCAGACCGGGTCGGCGAGCCGTTCCCCGCCCTGGTTTCCTGCTGGACCGGGGACCACGACAGCGGCGCCAAGGTCCTGCAGGGCTTCCGCGACGTCGGCCCGGTCATGGCCGAACACGTCGGTGCGATCCCCTATACGGCCCTGAACTCCCTGTTCGACCCGCTGCTCCCGCCCGGCCTGCAGCACTACTGGAAGGCGGTCTTCGCCGGCGACCTCACCGATGACGCGATCGCCGCGCACGCCGAGTACGGCCCGCGGATCCCCGCCGTCAACTGTGCGGTGCACCTGTACCCGGTCAACGGCGCCGTCCACGACGTCGCACCTGACGCCACCGCGTGGGGGCACCGGGACGCCAAGTACGCCACCGTGATCGCCGGGATGTGGCCGGACCCCGCGGACAACGACAAGAACATCCGCTGGGTGAAGGACTACTACGCCGCACTCGCCCCGCACTCTCAGCCCGGCGGCTACGTCAACTTCGCCTCGGCGGACGACCAGGCGAAGGTCCGCGACAACTTCGGCGCCGGCTACGACCGCCTCGCCCAAATCAAACGCCGCTACGACCCCGACAACCTCTTCCACCTCAACCAGAACATCACCCCCGCCTAGCGCAGCCCCCGCCGATAGCGGGTGCGATTCTGAAGCGGTAATCGCCGAGAACCGCACCCGCCGTCGCACGGCAAGGCAAGGGCCGGCGGGCGGGTCGTGGTCACCATCCGTCTGTCTGTGGATTGCCTGGTTAGCGAATCTGGGCCCGCAGCAACTTCCCGATTTGCTCGGTGGCCTCGGCTGCCTCGGGG
This sequence comes from uncultured Actinomycetes bacterium, assembly GCA_963814645.1. GTDB lineage: Bacteria > Actinomycetota > Actinomycetes > Streptosporangiales > Streptosporangiaceae > RYN-230. Next base: position 2,136,168 of record CAWFDX010000004.1, read on the forward strand.
GTGCCGAGCATGATCTGGTAGACGTGGGGCAGACCCTTGCCGATCTCCAGGATGACGTCAACCCCGGCTTCGGCGGCCGCCCTGGCCAGGCGTTCGGAATCGCTGAGCAGCAGGTCGGCCGTGCCTACCTGCACCAGCAGCGGCGGGAGCCCGCGGAGTGAGGCGAACAGCGGCGACGCCAGCGGGGTCTTAGGGTCAGCCCCGGCCAGGTAGTCGGAGGCGAACTGACGCAGCATCGCGGGGGTGGAGATCGGATCCTGCTCGGCGCGTTCGGTCATCGAGGCCCCCGAGCTGGTCAGATCCACCGTCGGGGACATCAGCACGGCGGCCGCAGGCAATGCCTCCCCCGCGTCACGGGTGGCCACGAGCAGGGCGACAGTGAGCCCTCCGCCGGCCGAGTCGCCGGCCACCGCTATTGATCGTGCGCACAGGTCCTGGTCGGTGCGCAGCCAGTGCCATGCGGCCACGACGTCGTCGATGGCGGCGGGGAAGGGATGCTCGGGGGCCAGGCGATATTCAGGGAACAGGACCCGCATCCCGCTGGCCCGTCCCAGCCGGGCGGCCAGCTCGCCGTCGCTGCGAAGCGACCCGAGCTCGTAACCTCCGCCGTGCAGGAAAAGGAGCACTCGGTCGGCGTCGGTTCCCGGGGCGGTAAGCCAGTGGGCTGGCACCCCGCCAGCGGTCACCTCCCTCACCAGCACGTCGTCAGGCACCGGATGAAGGCGGTCCCCTGGGGTGAAGGTGGCACGGCGCTCTTCCAGCGTCGGCGGGGCCTGGCTGGCACTGGCCTTCTGCCGGTCCCTCAAGGCGTCGATCGAGTCCTGCATGGCCTGGCTCGGCATGTCGGCATCTCCTTTGGCGCGCCGGGCTACCGGCACCGACGGCCACCGTCCACGAGGCGGCCACCAAGCCGCGGCCCCCTATCCGCGCGGACAGCGAAGGTCTGGAGTCTCATGCAGCTTGAGCGCCAGCTCCGCCCCGAGGCGTCCTCACGCAGCACGCGCCGAGGCCGCGGCGCCCTTGCTAGCCAGCGACGGTCTCCCCGTCCGTGAACACCTCGCTGAGCCGCCCGGTGCTGACGTCAAAAACAAACCCCCTGACCGGAACGTCCTGCGAGATCCATGGATGTGACCTGGCCTTCTGGATCTGCTCCTTGGTGTTCACCTCAGCGTCGGTGAAACTGTAGAACTTGGCCGGCGCAATCGGCGCCTGCCCTGTCTCCTTGCGGAGCCGCTCCTCAAACTCGCTGTCGGTGAACCTGAGCATCCCGCAGTCGGTGTGATTGATGATCATTATCTCTCGGGTGCCCAGCAACCTGGTCGAGAGAACAAGCGACCGGACCGCGTCGTCATCGATCACGGTGCCGAAGTTCCTGATCATGTCAACATCGGCAGCGGCGAGACCCAGCATCTGCTCGATGCTGGTTAGCCGGGGATCCGCACAGGTGACGATGGCGATCTTGGGCGCCGGCGGCCCCCCGCGGCTGGGGTCGTAGCCGTTAGCGATGGTTGCATTGGCGCTCAGCGCCTCGTCAATAAGACCCATGACCTTCTCCTTCTCGGGGCATTAACGCACTGGTACACCACCGAGGCGCCCTTGGCCACGTCGATGTCCATCTCGGGATTGGCGGCACCCGCGGCCCGCCAGTCGGTCCCTCCAGCCAGCGTGACTGGCCGGTGCCGGGACACCGCCCGAACCGCGACACCCACCCCGGCCAGTTGCGTGGCAAGAGCACTTCCGGCCTGGCTCGTCCCAGACACCACGTGCTGCCGGGCCTCCCCTATGACGCGGGTCCTCGCGCTGGCCCCTCAAGTAACCCGGCGGTCAGCGACAGCCTGCCTCGGACCGCTAACACTGACGCTACGTTTACCACCTGGAAACTAGGAATAGATTTCTGGAAGTTTTGATCAAGCTTGACTCGGTCGCAGCACCCGCGGCCCTGGCAGTGCGCCTGCGTGGCTGGCTGACGGGACCATCATCGGACACCGGCAGGACCAGGCCGGGCGATTGGCGGGCTCTGCACGAGGATCCGGCTTGCCTTCGGGGATATGCGTGAGCTCATCTGCTCAGGGCATGTGCCGGCTGTCACCGCTCCTGGGTGTAGAGCCTCTAGCCTGGTCCAGGGCGGCCAGCATGAGCTCTGGGCGGGCTACGTCGTAGAACGCCACCGGAGGATCCGCCCGCCACGGCCCGATGTCGGTACCGGTGTTCCCTGGCGTGCTTCCTAATGAGTCTCAGGGAGCCCGCCGTTTGGCAGACTCCGGGTGTGGTGGCCGCCGGCAGGTGAGCACTTGTGCTTCCCGGGCTTTGAGCCCTGGCGAAAGACCGTGCCCCTGCCGGTGACCGGGAGGATTGATCGCTGCTGGGATGTCGTGCCCGCCTGCTGGCGTGAGCACAGTTTCATTAGGTCGCTGATAGTTCTCCCGCTGGCTGCTGCCGGTTTTCGGCATCTTGGACGGGAGAGCGGATGCGGTTGTTCGTGGGCAATGACTGGGCTGAGGACCATCACGACGTGGAGGTGATGAACGAGGCCGGGAAGGTCCTGGCGAGGAAGCGGCTGCCCGAGGGCGTAGCCGGCATGGCCGGGCTGCACGAGATGATCGGGCGGCACCTGGGCCAGGACGCGGACGATGCGGAGGTGGCGGTCGGGATCGAGACCGACCGCGGCCCGTGGGTCGCGGCGCTGGCCGCGGCCGGGTACACGGTGTTCGCGGTGAACCCGCTGCAGGCGTCGAGGTACCGGGAGCGGCACGGTGTGTCCGGGGCCAAGAGCGACGCCGGGGACGCGCACATGCTGGCGGACATGGTGCGGACCGATTCGCACCAGCTCCGTGCCGTGGCGGGCGACAGCGCGGAGGCGGAGGGGATCAAGGTGCTGGCCCGCACGCACAAGACGCTGATCTGGGAGCGCACCCGGGCGGTGCAGCGGCTGCGCCACCAGCTGCGGGAGTACTTCCCCGCCGCGCTGGAGGCCTTCGAGGACCTGGACGCTGCCGACGCCCTGGAGCTGCTGGGGAAGGCGCCCGAGCCGGCCCGGGCCGCGAGGCTGACCCGCGCGCAGGTCAGCGCCGCCCTCAAGCGCGCCGGCCGCCGGAACATCACGGACAGGGCGACGGCGATCCTGGCGGCGCTGCGCGGCGAGCAGCTGGGCCAGCCCGCGGCGGTCACGGCCGCCTACGCCGTCACTGTGCGATCCCTGATCGCGGTCATCGCCGCCCTGAACGAGCAGGTAAAGATCCTGCAGGGGCAGGTGGAGGCGGATTTTGGCCGGCACCCGGACGCTGAGATCTACCGGTCCCAGCCCGGCATGGGCGCTGTCCTCGGCGCCCGGGTGCTCGGCGAGTTCGGCGACGACCCGCACCGGTACGCCGACGGCAAGTCCCGCCGGAACTACGCCGCCACCAGCCCGCTCACCCGCGCGTCGGGCAAGAAGAAGGTCGTCGCCGCCCGCTTCATCCACAACGACCGGCTCGTCGACGCGCTCAACGCCCAGGCCTTCGCGTCCCTGAACGCCTCGCCCGGCGCCCGCGCCCTCTACGATGAGCTCCGCGCCCGCGGCATCGAGCACAACGACGCCCTGAGACGCCTCGCCAACCGGCTCGTCGGCATCCTCCACGGGTGCCTGAAGACCCGCACCCTCTACGACGAGGCCACCGCCTGGTCCCACCGGCAAAACCTGCCTCAATCTTCCGTAGCGGCTTGACACTTAAGCTCCTGGGATGTCTTTCCGCCTGCCGGACGTGCGCGTACCCCCGCTGTCCAGGATCACGCTGGCGTGCCTGCCGTCACGTGACCGCTGGACGGAAATGGGCTGCCATCCCCATGCGGAATCGGCCACTGCCCGCCCGTCAGTCACCACCAGGGCGCGCTGCGTAGTGATCGCGTACACGGTGCGCTTCTTCTGGTAGCGCTTGTAGAAGAACCTGCCGAACACCAGGTACAGCCCCGCCGCGACGAACGGAATGCCCCAGATGTTGGGGACGGGCCCGCCGCCTTCCCGGCTCGCGCCGACCTCCCAGCCAATCGCCAAACCGCACCAGAGGATGCTCAACGGGATCAGGTAGCGATCCGCGGCGGTGAACCACACCTTCGGGTCTGGCCGGCCGCACCACAGCAACTGCTCACCAGGCCGAAGGCAGGACTGGAGCGGCCGGAAATCATCCACGGTGACGAGTATGGGACCAGAGAGGCAGATGATGAGCAGCTTTGTCCCTGGCTGGGGCATGGCCGGGGCTGGGAATGAAGGCGCAGTGGCCGCATGTTGATCGTCGCCGACCGACTGACCTACCCCGGGAAGGAAGGCAGGGCCCATGACGTCCTCGCCGGCCACCATGCGCGCCGTCCAGCTCTCCGCCCCCGGGCCGGTAGACAACCTGCGGCTGACCACGCTCCCGCTCCCCCCTGAGCGGGACGGCTGGGTGCGCATCCGCGTCGAGGCGTTCGGCGTCAACCGCTCGGAGCTCAAGCTCCGGCTGGGTCTGAGCGTGGGCGTCAGCTTCCCCCGGGTGCCGGGCATCGAGGCCGCCGGCACCGTCGACGCCGCCCCGGCCGGCAGCGGGCTGGCTCCCGGGCAGAAGGTCGTCGCGATGGTGGGCGACATGGGCCGCACCTACGACGGCCGCTATGCCGAGTACACCTCGGTGCCGCTGGCCCAGGTCATCCCCGTCGACACCGGCCTGTCCTGGGAGGTGCTGGGCGGCCTGCCCGAGATGGTGCAGACCGCCTACGGCTCGCTCACCATCGGCCTGGACCTGCAGCGGGGGCAGTCCGTGCTGATCCGCGGCGGCACCTCCTCGGTGGGCCTGGCCGCGGCCGCGCTCGCCAGGTGGCGCGGCGCCACCGTGCTGTCGACCACCCGGCAGGCCGGCCGCCTCGCTCTGCTGAAGGAACACGGCGTCGACCACCCCCTGCTCGACACCGGCGAGGTCGCGCCCGCCGTGCGCGAGCTGTACCCGGACGGCGTCGACGCCGCCCTTGATCTGGTTGGCACGCCGACCCTGCCCGACACGCTGCGCGCGGTGCGCGTGCACGGCACGGCCTGCTTCGGCGGCAGCCTGTCCAACCAGTGGACGGTGCGGGACTTCTCCCCGAATGAGTACCTGCCCAGAGGTGTGCGCCTGGCGGGCTATTTCGGCGACGCCGGCGACCTGCCCCGGCAGGCCTTCCAGGAAATCCTCGACGCGGTCGCGGCCGGCCGGCTCGCCTTCCCGGTGGACCGGGTCTACGACGGCCTGGAGCAGGTGCCGCAGGCCCACGACGACATGGAACACGACCGCGCCACCGGCAAGCTCGTCGTCCGCGTCCGGCACTAATGCGGAGCCGGCGAGGTCGCATGCCTATGCTCCGTCACTCATAAACCCGGCGACAATCGGTGATCATCCCGCGATGATGGCGATGTGGCGGAAGTCGAGGTCGTCGTCGCCCACAACGAGCGCGCGACGCTGCGTGTCGGCGACGTGTTCCTGAAGATCGACGCTGATCAGACACGCACCGACGTCGAGGTCGAGGCGATGGCTATGGCGCCGATCCCGACTCCAGAGGTGCTGTGGCGCAAGCCGCCCGTGCTCGCGCTCGCCGCCCTCCCGGGGACGGCACTCGGCCGCCTCGGCGAGCCGTCGGCCGCGTCGCCGGCGGCGTGGGCCGCGGCGGGTGCCGCCGCACGGATGCTGCACGACGCGCCGCTGCCGCCATGGCCCGGCCAGAGCCTCGGCGAGATCACATCGGAGCTCGACGGCGAATGCGAGTGGCTCGTCACGAACGACGTCCTTCCCGCCGGCCTGGTCACGCGCAACCGCCGGGTTGCCGAGGCTGCGCTCCGGCCGTGGACGCCGGTGTTCACGCACGGCGACCTGCAGATCACCCACGTGTTCATCGACGGTGACAAGATCACCGGCGTGATCGACTGGTCCGAGGCGAGCCAGGGCGATGCCCTGTACGACCTGGCCATCCTGACGCTCGGACACCAGGAGCGCCTTGGCGACGTCGTCGCCGGCTACGGCGCCGACGTCGACCTCGACGTGATCCGCGCGTGGTGGTCGTTGCGAAGCCTGCAGGCGGCCCGCTGGCTGATCGAGCACGGCTTCGACCCATCCTCGCCAGGCTGCGAGTTCGACGTGCTGAGATCCCAGCTGTGAGGCTGCACGAGCCCGACGGCTACGCGTGCCCGTAGATCGCCCGGTTGGTCAGGCGGCGCGCCGCCCGATCAGTACGCGCAGCCCGGTGGGCAGCTGCTCGGTTCCGAACGCGGAAGCCACCGTGACCTGGACCCCTTCGGTGGCGAGCAGCGCGGGCACGCGGGCGGTGTCGATGAGCACGTTGTGGTGGGTCTCGTCGTCGCGGCGCCAGGAGCCGTCGCTGGCCCGGACGAAGGTGGTGATCTGGCGCACGAACCGGCCGGGTGCGGGCAGCGAGAAGCGTGTGATGATCGCCCAGTCGTCGTGGACGCGGGCGGCGGGCGGGGCGTCGTGCCGGGCCTGCCCGTAGGCAAGGTCGCAGATGTCGATGGCGAACAGGCCGCCGGGCCGCAGCGCTCGCGCGATCGCGGTGAGCGCCTGGTCGATGGCGTGTTCACCGGGCAGGTAGCTGAGCACGTGACCGGCCGAGACCACGGCATCGGCCGGGGGCAGCACGTCGCCGGGAAGGACCAGCTGGCGGATGTCCCCGGCGGCCGGGGCGTAGCTGCGGGCCAGGTCGAGCATCGCCGGGGAGGCGTCGGTGGCGATGACGCGGTGCCCGGCGGTGGTCAGTTCCCGGGTGAGCAGGCCGCTGCCGCAGCCCAGTTCCAGGACGAGCCCATTTCGCGATCGCACTGGCTCTAGCAGCGCCAAGATCCCCGGCGCGCAGGCCCGGGCGTGGAAGCCGAAGCCGCGGTGGTGAACAAGCGCGAGGTCGCGGCGGTAATAGGGGTCTTCAGGCGGCGCCACCCAAGGAGTGTCCCGCGCACCGCACACTTTGAGCCAGCCCGCGAGCGGCGCAGTTCAGTCGCGCGCGTGCAGGGCTTCCTGGACAGCGGACAGGAGTGCTGCGCCACCGAGCCCTAGCAGGGTCCCGGCGAGGAGCGACACGAGCTGGTTGTGCGCCTGCCCGGCGTGGTCGATGCCAACCGCGACGCGGCTGGGCGTGTCGCCGATGGCGAGTTGTTCCTGCCAGACCGCGGAGTGGCTGGTGGTGCCTTCGGCTCGTAGGAGGTCCAGTCATATTGGCTGGCTGAGCGGATGGGTACCCGGCCTGCAAGACGGGAAGCACCTTGGCCGCGCAGCAGTACCGGACCTCCGGTATTGCCGCGGAGGCATCGACGCCATCGAAAGTTGCCCCGAAATCGGCGGCTTTGACCGCGAAATCCACCGTCGCGGCGGGGCCGCTGGAGGATGGGCGGAAGGTAAGCGCCTGGACCCAGTAGGAGGTTTCCTGCTGCCCGGTGGCGAGGACATGGCAGCCTCCGCCATGACAGTGCGCGAAGGTATCGCCGATCGGCAGATATACCGCCAACTTTGCTGCCCGGGCCGGCACGGCGGTTTTCGCCAAGAACACGACAGAGACGCTAATGCTCGCACTGCCCGCGGAAACCCGGTTGACGCCGTACTGGATGTAGTTCACCGGGACGGCCGACTGAAGGATCAGCTCCGAATACCCAGGCGTCGGGTTTCCAGCGCTGGACGGGTAAAGGAGCCAGCCGGCCAGCAGTATCGCCAGGCCCACGACGGCCAGCACCACCGGGGATCATCACCTTTTGCCGCCTCGTTCCGTGGCAGCGACCCCCAGAACTCAATGGTCGCGCCATTCCAGGCCAAACGCCAGAGCCGGAACGGAACATAATCACCGGCATGCACACGATCGCCTTCCCCCAGGCCCTCCAAAATGCACGCGTGCTTCACTAACACGCTCAACCGGTGCGTGATATATCCCAATTAGCAACACGGGCTGGCGGCGGCCGGCCTGCCGGGCGAACGATAGATCTGGCCGGGTGCTGAGCCAAGGACCCTGGTCATGGAGGAGAATCCGGCCATGGATGAATCAGAACAGGTGCCGGGCAGCTCCGGCGGGAAACCAGGCCAGGATCCTGACGCAGCGGACGAGGCACACGAGGCCGCCTTGATGCGGGAGGTTCTGCGAACGCAAGAACAGCACCGCGAGGGCGGGGTTGAGCCCGAACTTGACGAGACGAACGAAGATCCCCGACCCGGGGCATAACCCGGCCGGTCAGGAACCCGGGGCGTCGCCATCTCCGGAAGGCGCGCGGAGCGCATCGGTCAGCAATGCGACCAGCGCCTCGAGCTGCACGTCGGCCGAGGAGGAGATTTCCTGGTCCGACCCGTCCAGCGCCCGGGCGGCCAGCCCCGCCTTGCTGTCGATCAGCCCGGCGATCCGGGCGTCGATGGTCTGCGCGGCGATGATGCGCCACGCGGTCACCGGTTCGGCCTGCCCGATGCGGTGGCTGCGGTCGATGGCCTGAGTCTGCTCCGCGTCGGTCCAGGACATCTCGGCCAGCACGATGTTCGAGGCGACCTGCAGATTCAGGCCCACGCCAGCCGCGGTCAGCGAGCACACCGCGACCGCGACGTCCGGGTCGTTCAGGAAGGCTTCGACGTTTGCCTGCCGCGCTGTGGGCGTCTGGCCGCCACGGATCGACGAGAAGCGCACCCCCTGCCGGGCGAAGAGCTCTTCGGCGGCGTCCATCACGTCGACGTGCTTGGCGAAGAAGACGACCTTGCCGGCGCTGCGGGCCAGCTGAACCGCGTAGTCCGCGGCCAGTTCGGCCTTGGCCTGGCCGATGCGCCGCATCATGGTGAACACGTTCTCGCCGGACTGCGCGGTCGCCGCCTCCTTCAGCTCTGACCGGGCCACCTGGCGGACGAGGTCATGGTCGATGCCCCCGGCGCCCACGCCGGAGGATCGGTTCGCGTACGCGGTCTGGTACCGCGCCACCATCCGGTCAGCGAGGTCCCGTTCTGCCGCCCGGATCGACCGGCCGACCCGTTCGTCCAGCTCAACGGGGAGGTCGGCGATACGGCGGGCGGGGATGTCGGCGGCCACGTCGAGCTTGCGCCGGCGCACGACGCCCAGGTCGATCACGCACTGGCGCGCCGCGGCGTAGAAGCTTCGGTCGGCGGGCGTCAGGCCGGTGTCCTCAAGCGCGTCCATGAGCTCGTCGAGGGGCTTGCTGTCGTCGATCCAGCCGAGGAACTGCCAGATCGCGCGGAAGTCCTCGATGTCGTTGATCAGCGGGGTGCCGGTCAGCGCCATCAGCAGGGGCCGGTCCGTCCGGGACCGGATACGGCCGGAAAGCGCGAGGACGTTCTGCGAGCGCTGCGAGGCCATGTTCTTGGTGAAGTGAGCCTCGTCCACCACCATGCCGCGGAAGCCGAAGTCGCCGAGCCAGCCCATGTGGCGGTCGAGAACCTCGTAGTTGAGCACGACGATATTGGCGAAGCCGTCGACAGCCTCGCCGTTGCCCTGCACCACGGTGGCCGGGCGGTGCGGAACCCAGCGCGCCGCCTCACGGGCCCAGTTGGTCTTGACGACGTTCGGCACGACGACGAGCAGCGGGTAGGCGTTCGCTGCCTCCGCGGCGAGCAGCGCCTGGGCTGTCTTGCCCAGACCCGGCTCATCGGCGAGCAGGAACGTCCGGTGACCGGCCGCGGCCGCGGCCACCAGCTTTCCCTGGTGCGGCATCAGTTCCAGGCCCGCCGGGGTGAACCGTGCCGTCGGCGCCGGGAGCGCCATGCACGACGGGGCTCCCCCGCCGGCCCGCTCGAAGGAACTCAGCAGCGGGCCGAGCAGCTCCCAGCCGGCCAGGCGGCGCGGACGGGAGGTGCGCTGCGCAGCGGCGGAGAAGTCGGGGGCGAGAAAGGGGTTCGCCAGTTGCCGGGAGACCACTGACTGCGGCACGACGCCGCGCTCCGAGCCGGCCGAAGCTGTAGCGGTCTGGGCAGGCGCGATCTCTTCGGGGGCAGGCTCGATGCCGAGGTCCCGCAGCATCTCCAGCTTGAGCGACCGGGCCGCGTCGGAGGCGCCGGAGTCCTCGGCGAGCAGCGCCAGAAGCCCAGCGTCCTGGACGGCGGTCGTCGCGAGAACGGTCGCGACGCCGTCCAGCCGCTTGAGCTGCTCGGCCCGATGACTGTCGCTTCCGGCCGACGCCCGGACGCGGGCACGCTCGTCCCGCAGCAGCAGGGCGGCGGCCTGGAACTTCGTACGCACGGCAGGCGTCACGCGGCCGCGCCGGGCAGCCGCCTCGACCTCACGGACGGTTCGGGCGAGCACCGGGACGACATCGCCACGGTGCTGGGCGCGTCGCTTCTTCCGCGAGGCGCTACGGCGAGCGCTCGTCTGGCGCTGGCCTGGTCGAGCCACAGACTTCTCCTCCGACATGCCGGGACCACAGTGGCCACGGCAGCATGCAGCACCATCCCGCCGCCGGGACGAGGAACATCCCGGCAGAGGGCCTGGCGCTGTGAACACCGAGCCGGCTTGCGGATCTCCGACGATCAACGCAGCCGGGCCTCAGCAGGCCTTTTACACGGACCCTGAGTCGTGCCGGCAGGTGGGCTGATGACCGCCACCACACGAGAAAGTCGTCGTCAGACGACCGGCCCGGCTCTGGGCTACCCCTCATGTTAACGCATACGAGAGCGCATAATTCCCGGCCGTACCGCGGGTGAACGTCCTCAGCGGTCGCGAACCGACTACGCTGGCGCGCCGCGCTGCTCGGCGATCGAGTTCCCGCCGTCCACGACGAGGTACTGCCCAGTGATGTAGGACGCGCCGGGGCTGGCCAGCCAGGCGATGGCGGCGGCGACCTCGTCGGGTGAGCCGCCCCGGCCGGCCGGGGTTGCCTGGCCTTGGCCGCGCTCTTCCGGAGTCTGGGAGCCGGTTGCTATCCAGCCTGGGGCGACGGCGTTGACGGTGATTCCCTGCCCGGCACTGTCAACGGCGGCTGCGCGGGTGAGGCCGACCATGCCCGCCTTGGCGGCGGCGTACCCGACGTCCGAGCGGATCGCCATCACTGGGCCGGTCACGCTGGACACCATGATGATCCGCCCCCAGCCGCGGCTGGCCATGACCGGCAGCGCCGCCTTGGTGACCAGGAAGGCGGAGGTCAGGTTGCGGGCGAGCGCCGCCTGCCAGGTCGTCAGGTTCATGGACGCCACGGTGCCGGACTCGAACACGGGGTCAGCTACGGAGATCATGCCGGCGTTGTTGACCACGATGTCCAGCCGGGCCCATTGCGCCAGGGCGGCCGACACGAGCCCGGACGCCACGTCGGCATCGGTGAGATCGCCGACGACTCCCACCGCGTCGAAACCAGCGCCGCGCAGTTCGCTGACCCTGTCCTGGATGCGGGCCGTGGTGGCGCTGATCAGCACGGCGGCACCGAGTTCAGCGAGCAGCCTGGCGGCGGCGAAACCGATACCGTCGGGAGCGCCCGCCCCGGTGACCACCGCCACCCGGCCGGACAGGTCAAACGCCGCTGGGATGGGCATCGTCCGATCCTAGTGGGCTGGATGCCAGATACCGGCCCGCGGGAAGGCTGCAGCGTGACCGGGCTGTGGCCGGCCGATGGGCCGCAAGATAACCTTCGGGCCTATGGTGCAGCGCCCTGACCCCTTGGAGAGCAGGCCACCTGCCTTCGGTGAGGTTGCAGCCAGGCAGATCCTGAGCGAAGGCTTCGGTGTCGAATCGTCGTCCCTCAGGCTCCTCGCGGGAGAACGGGACCAGAACTTCCGGGTGGACACGCCCGGCGGGCAGCGCTTCTTGTTCAAGATCTCCAATCCGGCGGATGACGCACCCATCCTGGCCATGCAGGCCGCCGCTCTGCGCCATATCGAGCAGGTGGATCCGGGTCTGCCGGTGATGCGTGCCCTCCCGGCCTCGGCGGGACAACCCTGGATCGACGTGCCGGGGCCGGATGGCCGGGCCTACCCCGCCCGGCTTTTCACCTTCCTGCCCGGGCAGGTGATCGCGAATACCGCACTCACCACCGAGGCGAGCTGGTCGCACGGGCAGACCACGGCCCGTCTGGGGCGGGCGCTGCGTGGCTTCTTCCACCCCGCGGCCGACTACGAGATCTTGTGGGATATCACCCGCCTGCCTGAGCTCCGCCCGCTGCTCAGCCATATCTCGGACGGCCCGCGCCGGGCGCAGCTGGAACGGATTCTGGACCGGTTCGAGGCCCGGGTCACGCCGGCCCTGCCCGGGCTCCGGGCACAGGTGATCCACGGCGACCTGAGCCTGGACAACGTCCTGTTCGGCGACGACCTCCGGGTCAGCGGGATCGTGGACTTTGGCGACATGACCCATGCGCCGCTGGTCTGCGATCTCGCCGTCGCCATCGCCGATGTGCTGCACGGCCGGGACGATGCCATCGAGGCGGCCGACGCGATAATCGGCGGCTATGTCTCGGTGACACCGCTCGAGGACGAAGAGGCCGGGCTGCTCGCGGACCTGGTGGCGGCCAGGCTTGCCACCGAGGTCACTGTCACCGCCTGGCGGCTCGGGCTCTACCCGGACAACGCCGCGTACGCCGCGAGTGGCGAGCCCGGGGCCCGCGCCTTCCTCGATGCCATCGAGACGATGGGGATAGACGCTGTCGCGCGGCGGTTCCGCGAGGCTTGCCGCCGGCTCCCCTACCAAAGGCTTCCCACCAGTGCCCTGCTCGAGCGCCGTCGCCGGGCGCTGCCCCGATCGCCGCTGTTCTACTCCAGCCCAGTGCACCTCGTCCGCGGTGCGGGTGTCTGGCTGTTCGACCCGGACGACCGCCGGTACCTCGACTGCTACAACAACGTGCCCGTGGTCGGGCACAGCCACCCTCGGGTCGTGCACGCGGTAACGGAGCAGCAGCGGCTGCTCGCGACCCACAGCCGTTATCTGCACGAGGCGATCGTCGAGCTCGCCGAACGGCTGCAGGCCACCCTGCCGCCCGAGCTGGACGCCGTCATGGTGGTGAACTCCGGCAGCGAGGCCAATGACCTCGCCTGGCGGGTCGCCCGCGCGGCCACCGGGCGGGCCGGCGCGGTGGTTACCGAGTACGCCTACCACGGGCTGACCGAAGCCACCCACGCCCTCTCCCCCGAGGAGTGGGCCAGCGGGGAACGGCCTGCCCACGTCGCCACGATCCCCGCACCTGACGGGTACCGCGGCCGGTACCGCCGGGAAGACGACGGATGGGTGCAGCGGTACGCCGCCCACATCGATGACGCCGCCCGGGCGCTCGGCGACCGCGGCTTCGCCGCCATCTACCTCGATCCGGGCTTCACCGCGGACGGCATCCTGTCGCCCCCGCCCAGCTATCTGCGGGAAGCGGCCCGGCGGGCGCAGCTGCTCGGCGGGCTCGTAGTAGCCGACGAAGTGCAAGCCGGTCACGGCCGGTCCGGGACGCACCTGTGGAGCTTCCAGGCCTCCGGGATCACGCCGGACATGGTGGTGATGGGCAAGCCAATGGGCAACGGCTTCCCGGTCGCCGCCCTGGTAGTCAAGTCCGAGCTACTCGAAGCCATCCCCGAGGAAGTCGAGCTGTTCAGCACGTTCGGCGGTAACCCGGTAGCCTGCGCGGCCGCGCTCGCGGTCCTGGCCGTCATCGACGATGAGGACCTGGTAGCCAACGCCGGGAAAGTCGGCTCCTACCTCCGCCAGGGCCTGCTAACACTCGCGGACCGCCACCCCCTGATCGGGGACGTCCGGGGCGAAGGCCTCCTGCTCGGCGTCGAACTGATCGATGAGGCGAACGGGCCAGCGGCCGGGGACGCCCACCAGGTGACCGAGGCGATGCGCGAACGGGGCATACTGCTCAGCGCAACTGGCCCGGCCGGGAACGTGCTCAAGATCCGGCCACCCCTGGTCTTCCAGCACGAACACGCCGACTTCCTGCTCCAGGCCCTCGACGAGGTTCTGGCGTCTGCATGACGCGGTGCCGGTGGGCGGGGAGCCCGCCACTGGCAGCTAGCTGGGCAGCCCGTGCAGGAAGTCCAGGATCTCAGCGTTCACCGCGCCGGGGTGGGTGACATTGGACGCGTGGGGCGCCCCGCCGATCACGGTGAACGTAGCCGGGCCGGGCAGCCCGTTGCGCATCTCTTCGGCTCTGGCCAGCGGGATCGCGGCGTCCTCGCCGCCATGGACGATCAGGGCCGGGCAGCCGATGTCGCCGAGCCTGCCGGTGATGTCGTCGCGGTCCATCAAGGCCCGGAACGGCCAGCTGAGCTGGCCCAGGTTGCCCGGCGCCCACGCAGCGTACTGCCCGGCCCACTTGGCGTACCAGCCATCCCACTGGCCAGGGCCCAGGATGATGGCGGCGACGATCTCCTGCACCGGCCCCGGCCCCTCGTCCAGCCAGCTCTGGTGCAGCTGCTCATATCCCGGGCGGCTGGCCTCCGCCTCGGTGCCGGCCTGGCTGTCGATCAGGATCAGGCCCCGCACCCGCTGCGGCGCCAGCATCGCGGCGCGCAGGCTGAGGAAGCCGCCCTGGGACATGCCACCCAGGACGGCCCGCTCGATGCCGAGGTGGCCGAGCAGGGCCAGCACGTCCCCGGCCGAGTCCCAGTAGCTGAACGGGCCCGGCGCGGGGGTGTCGCCGTGGCCGCGCTGATCCCACGTGATCACCCGGTACTCCGGTGCCAGCGCGGCGACCTGGGCGTCGAACATCGACGCGTCCATCAGGAATCCGTGACTCAGCACGACAGCCGGCCCCTCGCCGCCGGAGTCGGCGTAGCTGATCTGAATCCCGTTGACCGCTGCTGTGGGCATGTGCCGGACGCTACCGCACCGCCTCCTAGGGAGTCCCGCTCGGCTCGGGGACCGATGCTTGGTGGGCGCGGGCGGCGGTGACGATGAGGTCGATGACCGTGTCCAGGGGCATCGCGGTGGAGTCGATCACCAGGTGGTACAGGGCAGGGTCGGCCGGGTCGCACCGGTACAGGCGGCGGACGTAGGCAGTGCGGGCCTTGTCGGCCGCGCGCAGGCGCGCCCGGGCCTCTTCCGCACTGATGCCCTCGATCGCGGCGCCCTGGACGACCCGGCGCTCAGCCGGGCCGTCGAGGCGGACGTGGTAGCCGCGGTCCTTGCCGAGCACGACCGCTGCCGCCCGGCCCAGGATCACGCCACCGCCGCCGGCCAGCAGGCGCTGGATCCCCGCCTCGCCCTGGCCGCGCAGGTTCTCGTCCTGGTGGTGGGTGGATGGCGGCGACTGGGTGGGCCCGGCCGGCATCGCCTGGGTGAGATGGGCCAGCAGCCGGTGCACCGGGGTGGCCTTGACCTCCTCCGCCGACAGCTGCTCATCGCACGGCCCGGGCTCGGCGACGTGGCCCTCGGACGTGGTAACCCGCTGCAGGAAGGACAGACCGAGCCGGCTGGCCACGGCTGGGGCGACCACGCTGCCGCCGGCGCCGTAGGCCGCCGACACGGTGATCAGCCGTACCGCGGGCCCGGGCGGGGTGGGGCTGTCAGACTGCTCGGGGATCACGGGCACTCATCTCCTCGCTGGGGCGCGCGGCGGACGGGCCGGCCTGGCCGGCCGTCGGGCCGGCCGGGGCGGCGGCTGGCGTCAGGGTGCCGGAGGGCAGTACCAGCCCGCACACGACCGCGGAACCGGCCAGGATCGCGGCCGACACCCAGAACCCGACGACGTAGCTGTGCACCGCCGCTTGGGCCAGGGCCAGCGGGCTGTGGCCGTGGACCAGCACATAGCTGGTCAGGGCGCTGGCGGCGAGGGTGTTCAGCAGCGCGGTGCCGATGGAGCCGCCGACCTGCTGGTTGGTGTTGACCAGGGCCGAGGCCACGCCCGCGTCCGCGGCGCCGGTGCCGTAGGTCGCGGCGTTCAGCGCACAGCCGAACACCAGGCCCAGACCGACCCCGACCAGCAGCACGGCGGGCAGGATCCAGTCCAGGTAGCTGGTACGCAGGCTCAGCTGTGCGGCCAGCAGGCTCAGGCCGCCCGCCCCGATGAGCAGGCCGGCCGTGACCAGGGGCCGGGGCCCGGTCCGCGGCATCAGCAGCCCGCTGGAGATGGTGGACGCCGCTATGATCGCCGCGACCATCGGCAGGAAGGCCAGGCCGGACCTGACCGGCGAGTAGGCCAGGGTCAGCTGCAGGTAGTAGGTCAGGAACAGGAAGATCCCGAACACGCCGATGGAGGACAGCCCGATAGCCAGGTATGCGCCGCCGCGGAACCGGTTCACGACGATCCACAGCGGCAGCAGTGGATGCGCGACCCGCTGCTCGGCCAGCACGAACGCGGCCAGCAGGACCACCCCGGCCGCCAGCAACGCCAGAGTCACCGGCGCGCCCCAGCCCTTGGTGTCGGCCTCGGACAGCCCATAGACCAGCGCGACCAGCCCGGCCACCACCAGGACCGTTCCCGGCCAGTCAATGCGCACGCTGGGATCACGGGGCTGCGGGGCCAGCAGCCGCACCGCGCCCGCGACCGCGATCACCGCCAGGACGACGTTGACGTACAGGCACCACCGCCAGGACAGGTACTCGGTCAGCAACCCGCCCAGCAGCAGCCCCACCGCCCCGCCCGCCCCGGCGATCGCGCCGTAGACGCCGAACGACCGGCCGCGCTCAGCCGGGTCGGTGAACGTCACGGTCAGCGTGGACAGCGCGGCCGGGGCCAGCATCGCGCCGAACGCCCCCTGTGCGCCGCGGCCGATCACCAGCACCCCGAAGCTGGTCGCCGCGCCGCCCAGCGCCGACGCCGCGGCGAAGCCCACCAGGCCGATGATCAGCATCCGCCGCCGGCCGACCAGATCGGACAGCCGGCCGCCGAGCAGCAGCAGACTGCCAAAGGCCAGCGCATACGCCGTCACCACCCACTGCCGGTCGGCGTTGGAGAACCCCAGCGCGCGCTGGGCCGAGGGCAGCGCGATGGTCACGATCGTGGCGTCCAGCACCACCATCAGCTGCGCCAGCCCGACCACGCCGAGAATCCACCAGCGCTGGGCCGGTCGCACAGCCACCCCGGACGGCCGGGCGTTCCCGTCCAGCGGCGCCGGGGCCAGGCCGTCGTCCGGCATCTGGTTGTGGGCCATGGGGCCGCCTCCGGGTGCTGCGTGCGGATCGTGCTGGCTCGGCGGTTTCCAGGTGTGCTAGCTGGCTGATCGAGTGCACACGAAGCTACTGGTCGTCAAGGTGAGCGGGCCGTCACCTGGTTCCGGTGATTTTGCGGGCTCACTACCGTCACGAAGATGAGGATGCCCGGTTCCCGCCCGGTTCGACCATGCTCGGCCCGTTCAAGTGCCGCGTGCTGACTAGCGGTAACCCTGGTCGCCTGCGGGACGGCCGGCGTCCTGCACCTCGGTGACGTAGCGCCAGCAGTCCGGCTGGGTGCCATCGGTGTCGGTGAACCCGTAGACCGGCGCGAGCTGGCCGCTGGACAGCGCCTGCCCGGACCAGCGGGCCACGTCCGGGTCGGCGGCCAGCGCGGTCACCGCGCGGGCCACGAACGTGGCCGACTCGGAGATGCAGAAGTGCGGTTCCCGGGCGGTCGCATCCCGCCAGTTCGCCTCGGTCACCCCGAAGTGATCCAGCATCATCTCTGACCGCAGCCACCCGGGCGTCACCGCCACCACGGTGGCCCCATACTGGCGCAGCTCGTGATCGAAGGCCATGGTCAGCCGCTGCACGGCCGCCTTCACCAGGTCGTAGTAGATGCCGACGTCGTGCCGGTAGGTGCTGTTGTACTCGGCGGTGCCGTCGGTCATCTCCACCACCAGGCCGCCCGGGTTCCTGATCAGCAGCGGCAGCATCTCGTGCGCGGTGATCAGGTGCGTGTCGATGCCCATCCGCAGCATGCGCAGCCCGCCAGGCAGGTCGTGTTCCCACACCGTGGTGCCGAACTGGGCGTACCGGTCGCCGCCGAAGATGTCGTTGACCAGGATGTCCAGCCGGCCGCGCTCGGCGCCAATCCGCCCGGCCAGGTCCCGGACCTGGTCCGGGTCGAGGTGATCGACGCGCAGCGCCACCCCGTCCCCGCCGGCCGCGGTGATCAGCTCGCCGGTCTCCTCGATGGTCTCCGGCCGGCCGATCTCCGACGGGCCGAGCGCCCGGCTGCTCCGGCCGGTCGCGTACACCGTCGCGCCGGCCCGGCCCAGTTCCACCGCGATGGCCCGTCCCGCGCCCCGGGTCGCCCCGGTGACCAGCGCGACCTTCCCACGCAGCGGCGCCGCCGCCTGGTCTGCCGCCATGCCGGCATCCTCGCACCGGGCACCGACAGTCCCGGATGGCATGCTGAGGCGATGAGCGGCAACGTCGGCACCGGCCCTGGCGACATCACCCCGGACGGCTGCGCGGTGGACTTCTACGCGCTGCTGCCCACGTTCGGCGAGCCGGACATCGTGCACGCGGCGCTGCCGGACGGCGCCTCGATCCTGGAACTGGGCTGCGGGACCGGCCGGATCCTGCGGCCGCTGGCCGGGCTCGGCCACCCGGTGCTCGGGGTGGACGAATCCCCAGCCATGCTGGCCCGTATCCCTGACCTGCCGACCGTCTGCTCGCCGATCGAGACGGTGCGGCTGGACCAGACGTTCGGCGCGGTGCTGCTGGCCAGCACGATGATCAACGTGCCGCCGGCCCAGCGGCACGCATTCCTGGCCACCTGCCGGCACCATCTCGCGCCGGACGGCATCGCGGTGTTTCAGCAGAACCCGCCGGCCTGGTTCGAGACGTTCGCGCAGGCGCCACGGGAACGCGAGGACCCGGGCGGCATCCGGCGGGTGGTCCGCACCGCCCGCCGGGAGCCACCGCTCATGCACGTGGAGGTCGAGTACCAGGTGGCCGGCCAGGTGTGGACGCACGCCTGGGCCAGCTCCGAGATCAGCGACGGCGAACTCCGGGCCGGCCTGGCCGCGGCCGGGCTGCGCTACGGCCGGGCGCTCACCCCCGACCAGGCCTGGTTCACCGCGTACCCCATGCCTTCTTAACGCCAGTGCCCGGCCGGTGTCACCGGGCCGGCTGAATGCCGGCCAGCGCCATGTCCACCACGTCGCGCACGAAGCGGTCGTTGAGCGGTGCGTGGCCGTGCAGCAGCCGGTGGTAAAGCGGGCCGTAGACCATGTCGATGGCCACCTCGACCTTGGTGTCCGCCGGGATCTCGCCGCGTTCGATGGCCCGGCGGAAGATGACCCGGGTCTGGTCCCGGCGTGGTTCGACGACCCGCTGCCGGTACTCGGCGGCGAACGCCGGGTCGGTCTGCGCCTCGGTGATCAGTGCGGCGATCACCCGTCCGTACGGCTTGCTGGTGGCCAGCCGGGCCCACGGCCGGAGCAGGGTCAGCAGGTCGCCGCGCAGCGTGCCGGTGTCCCGCGGGCCTGGCTGCACGGCGGCCCACTCGGTGTACAGCGCGTCCAGGGCCAGCGATTCCTTGGTCGGCCACCAGCGGTAGATGGTGGCCTTGCTGACCCCGGCCCGCTCGGCCACCGCGTCCATGCTGACCGCGGACAGGCCGCGGGCGAGCAGCAGTTCCGCGGCGGCGTTCATGATCGCCTTACGGGCCTTCTCGCTGCGCGGCCGGCCCCGCTGCCGGGCCTCGCCGCTGGCCGATTCGATCACGGTCATCCCCACATCCTCACACCACCTCGTTGATCTCGGCCAGGTCCTGCCCGGTGAGCTCCAGGCCCGCCGCGGCCACGACCGGGTCCACCTGGTCCGGCCGCCGGAAGCCGGTGATCGCGCCGTCCACCGCCGGGTTGCGCAGCGTCCAGGCGACCGCGACCGCCCCGGGGCTGACGTCGTGCCGGCCCGCGATCGTGCGCAGCCGGGCGGCCAGCGCGAGGTGCCGGGACAGCTCCGGCTCGGTGAACCGCGGGTCGGTCTTCCGCCAGTCGTCGTCCGGCATGGCGGCGATCCGCTCCCGGGTGATTCCCCCGGTCAGCAGGCCGGAACCCATCGGCGAATAGACGATGACGCCGATCCCCTCGCGCTCGGCGAACGGCAGCACCTCCGCCTCGGCCGCCCGGTCGATCAGCGAGTACGGCGGCTGCAACGTCTCCACCGGCGCGATCGACTGGATGCGGCGCAGCTGGCTGGTGTCGAAATTGGACACGCCGATGTGCCGGACCAGGCCGCGCTCCTTGAGCGTGGCCATGGCCGCCCAGCCCTCCTCGATGTCCTCGTCCGGGATCGGCCAGTGGATCTGGTACAGGTCGATCGCGTCCACGCCGAGGCGCCGCAGGCTGCCCTCGGCCTCGCGCAGGATCGAGTCGCGCTTGAGCACGTGCCGCACATGCCGGGTGCCGTCGTCCAGCAGCGAGCTCTTGGTGAACACGTAGGGCCGCTCGGGCAGGCCGCGCAGCGCGCGGCCGACGATCTCCTCGGAGCGGCCGAAGCCGTAGGCGGCCGCGGTGTCGATCCAGTTGACCCCGAGCTCCAGCGCCCGGTGGATGGCCGCGATCGACTCGTCATCCTGCTGTGGTCCCCAGCCGAACTCCCAGCCACCGCCGCCGATGGCCCAGGCGCCGAAGCCGACGCGGCTGATCTCCAGGCCGGTATCGCCCAGTGGGCTGGTCCTGAGCTGTGTCTGCTGCATGACGCTCTCCCGTCAATAGAAACTGTACTGTTAGTTTTGGATAGCGCAAGAGCCGCGGCGGCTATTCCCGGTCCCCCGGAATACTTCGGCCGCTGCGCAGGTTCTCGTATACGAAACGGTAAGTTCAGTATCTGATCAGCAAGGGAGCCGGTACTCATGGCTATCCAATCCCCGCTCAGCGCCCGGCCGACCGTGGCCGCGCTGCTCACCCTGACCGCCGTCACCGGGCTGGTCAACGCGGTCAGTTACCTGCGGCTGGGCCGGGTGTTCGTGGCCAACATGACCGGCAACGTGGTGTTCCTCGGGTTCAGCGCGGATCCGCACTCCGGGCTGTCCGCCGCTGCCTCGGTCATTGCCATCGCCGGATTCGTGCTCGGCGCGCTGGCCGGCGGCCGGGCCGCGCACACCCTGGCCGCGGCCCGGCCCGCGCACTGGCTGGCGGCCGCGTTCGGGGCAGAGGCGTTCATTCTGGGCATGGTTGCGGTGCTGGCCGGTACCGGCCTGCTGCCCTGGGCCGGCCCCGGGCGGTTCGCCACCATCGCCGTGCTGGCCGCCGCGCTCGGGGTGCAGAACAGCACCGTGCGCCATCTCGGCGCGCCCGACCTGACCACGACCGTGCTGACGCTGACCCTCACCGGGCTGACCGCGGACAGCGCGCTGGCCGGCGGGCCTGGCGCCCGGCCGCACCGGCGGCTCGGCTCGGTGGCGGCCATGCTGGCCGGTGCCGCGGCCGGGCCGGCCTGGTGCAGTGGTCCCCGGACGCGGTCATCGCACTGGCCGCCGCCCTGGTCGCCGTCGTGGGCGGCACGTTCCTGGCCGCCGCGCTTCCCGGCCGGGCCCGGGCCGCCCGGCCCGCCCCGCGGGCTGCCGCCCCGGCCCACGCCCACTGACCGTTGCTAACGTAACGTCATGGCCGCACAGCAGACGCCGGTGTATGACCGTATCGGCCAGCAGTACCGCGCCGGGCGGCACGAGGACCCGCGGATCGCGGCCGCGCTGTGGGCCGCCCTGGGTGCGGCGTCGCCGGTGCTGAACGTCGGCGCGGGCGGCGGTTCGTATGAACCACCGGACCGGCCGGTGGTGGCGGCCGAGCCGTCGGCGGTGATGCTGGCCCAGCGCCCGCCGGGCGCCGCGCCAGCCGTGCAGGCACTGGCCGAAGCGCTGCCGTTCGCGGCCGGCTCGTTCGGCGCCGCGATGGGCGTGCTCACCCTGCACCACTGGCGGGACCGGGCCCGGGGCCTGGCCGAGCTGCGCCGGGTGGCCGACGGGCCGGTGGTGCTGTTCGTGCGCGACCCGCACGTGGTCCCCACCTGGTGGCTGTATCACTATTTCCCGGCCACCGCGCGGCTGGAGGCCAGCCGGGAGACCCCGCTGGACCAGCTGGCCGGGCTGCTGGGCGGCCGCCTGGACGTCACCCCGGTACCCATCCCGGCCGACTGCACCGACGGGTTCAACGCCGCCTACTGGCGGCGGCCGCACGCTTACCTCGACCCGCGGGTCTGGCGGCCGATGTCCGCGCTGGCGCTGATCCCCGCCGCGGACCGCGACCGCGGCCTGCACCGGCTGCGTGCCGATCTGGACAGCGGCGAGTGGCGCCGCCGCTGGGGAGACCTGCTCGCCCGGGACGAGCTCGACCTCGGCTACCGGGTCGTCACCGCCTGGCCGGGTCGCTGAGCCGCAGCGAGGTCTCACCCAGGTACCGGCCGAGCTGGGTGACCCGCGGATCGGGCCAGAACCCGGAGTGGTAGTGGATCTGCGGCGGGGTCGGGTCCACGTCCGCGCTGACGCTGACCGGATCCCAGCACGGCTGGTCCACCTCCGGCTGGATCTGCACCGGGTCGGGCACCCCGGGTGCCGGGTTGGCGAAGATCCACGAGCCGATGTAGTCGGTGCGCCGGACCAGGTTCTTCCATCGCAGGGCCGCCGGGCCCGGGCCGCCTTCCAGCAGCCGGGCCAGCGTCTGGCGCTGCTCCAGGCCGAAATAAGCCGGGAACGCCCGGCCGTACAGCCGCCGCACCGGGCAGGCCAGGGTGAGCAGCGCGGTCTGCCCGAGTGTGCCGTCGTCGGGCAGCTGCGCCACCACGGCCGGCGCGATGACTGAGCCCTGGCTGTATCCGGTGAGCAGCACCGGCCCGGGCGGCACCGACAGGTCCGGCGAATCGGTGCTGTCGGCGTCGCGCAGGTGCGCGGCGATCTGCTGCCAGGCCGGGTCGGTGGCTTCCTCGGCCACCGTCCCGGTCAGGATGCGCACCCGGTCCACCAGTTCGGGCACGGCCCGCTCGGCATAGCACGGCGGCGCGAACGGGTGCGTGGCACGCGGCCAGAACGTGCCAACATCCCAGATCGCGCCGATCGTCTTACGCTTGGCCGGGTTGCTGTAGTCCTGCCGGAGCAGGCCCACCAGCAGGCCGGCCAGGAACAGCCCGATCAGGCTCTCCACCGCCGCGAAGCCGTGCAGCTGCTGGTCGACGACGGCGTGCCCGGAGGTCACCGCGGCGTAGATCTCCGCCCATCCGGTCGCCACGACCATGCCCAGCGCCGCCCACAGCACCACCACGGCCGCCTGGTCAACCAGCAGGCCGGTGGCCCAGGCCCGGGCGATCCGGGTCCGGGCGCCGTGGAACCCTTCCGCGTCGGCGTCGCCGAAGCGGCGGTCGTAGAACCGGGCCACCGGGCTGCCGCCGTCGGCCGGCGCGGCGAACGCCGCGGCGTGCTTCAGCCAGGTGTAGCCGGCCCACGCCACCCCGATGAGCAGCCCGGCCACCAGCCCGATCGGCGCGGCGGCGAACGCGTAGATCGGCCACGAGACCTGCAGCGCGTTCGCGGGCGGCGGGTGGAACGCGATCCCGCTCGGCACCGGGGTGCCCAGCACCCGGGTCGCCAGCAGCGTCAACAGGGCCCCCATCACGCCGCCCAGCAGCACCGCGAGCAGGGCGAACAGCGCGGTCAGATGACCGCCGGCGAACGGCCGGGTATCCGGGTCCTGGGCCGGCGCGGACCGGGCCAGCTTCCACCCGGTCAGCGCGACCAGGATCAGCAGCACGACCTGGGCCAGCAGCAGGAACGCGCAGACGTTGGTGAACCCGGGCACGGTGCGGTGGCTGAGCCGGTCCTCGGCCGGCCAGTCGCTGGTGAAGAATGCCCCGGCGAACACGCCCGCCCCGCAGACCAGCATCAGCCGGGTCCACAGCGTCCCCCTGGTCGCCTCGCCGGGCGCCCCGCCGACCCGTTCCGTCCGGTCCGCCATGGTCACGTTGTGCCGGTCGGCCAGCGGCAGGCACAGGCTGACCGTGACCAGCCCGAGCACCAGCGCGGACAGCACCAGCAGGGCCAGCCGGCCGCCGCCCATGTGCAGGCCCGGGCGGGACACGATCAGCGCGGTGAAGGCCAGCGCGCCGCCCAGGTGCAGGCCGCGCTGCCGCTGCACCAGTTCCGCGCCGTTCCAGAACCGGGTCTGGGTCAGCGGCCACTGCTGGTTGACCTCGGGCCGGGCCACGCTGGTCCGGGCCTCGTACAGATGCGCGGTCTTGACGCTGATCAGCCACATCAGCGCGAACACCAGCGCGACAGCGCCCAGCGCCAGGGCCACCCGGCCGCCTGCTGGCCAGCCCGTGTACCAGGCCAGCCACGTCCACAGGTGCGCGTTCGGCGCCTGCAACGCCGCGCTGCTGACCAGGATGGCCACGATGGCGCTGGTGAACTGCAGGGTGGCCGAGAACGCGAGCAGCCGGAGCAGCGCCGCCGCGACGCCGTGCCAGGCGTCACGGTTCAGCAGCAGCGCCGGGGCCCGGCCGTCCGGCCCGCTGCCGTCCACCGCCGCATCCCGGTCCGCCGCCAGCTCCTCGCCCAGGATCGCCTCGGCGACCTCCTCCACCAGGGTTTGCTCGGCGGCGGCCGCGTCGGCCGGCAGCGCCGGAGCGGGCCGCGTCTCTGCCCCGGGCGGCACGATCGTAACCAGCGTCTCAGGTGGCCCGCTGTCGGCCGGGGCCGTGGCCCGCTGCCGCACCCGGATCAGCCGGTGCGACTGCTGTGCTGGCAGCGCGAAGTGGGCCACGTTGTACAGCATGAACGGGGCGAACAGCAGCCAGCTCGCGGAGGCCAGCGGCGACTCGGTCAGCCCGCCCCACGAGTAGGCCTCCAGCTTCCACGGCACGCCCGCCCCGCCGCAGCCGGCCGGCGTCCAGCGCCGGTAGAACATCGTCGTGTTATCCCCGGCCACCTGCAGCGCGGCCGGATGCTCCAGCATCACCGGGCCGGTGGACCCGGACACGCCGTGCACCCGCAACTCGGTGAAGCCCGGCGCGTCGGCCGGGAGCATGCAGTCGGCCAGGGACCCAGCGCCCGCCGCCCGGGCCGGACTGGTCAGATCCGTCGGCGCGAAGCCCCACGCGCCGCCCAAACCGAAAACAACTCTGTCTCCGGGCATAACGACTCCCAGGGCCGGCAGTCAGTCAGTTAGGCCCCTAATCGTTCCCCGGTCACCAGCATCCGTCAAAGGGCTAGGACCCGGCCACCACCCGGGGCTGGTCAGCGGCCCACAGCCAGCTGCCGTCGGGCTGCCGCCGGGCGATCTCGGCCGTCGCGCCGCCCCGGAACCGGGTTGACGTCAGCGCGAGATCCCCGCGGCGCAGGGCCGGCTGGACCTCGCCGGTGAACTGTGGCCGGCTGGCCAGCAGCGCCTGGTACACGGCCCGGATCTCGTCCGTGCCCACGGCCAGTTCGCCGCCCGCGGTGGCCAGCACCGCTCCCGGCTCGTACAGCGCGACCACCCCGTCCACGTCGCCCGCCCCGGCCCGCCGCAGAAACAGCCGCCCCAAATCCTCGGGTGCCGCAGCCCGCTCATGAACCTCCGGCATACCAGCCACCTCCATCGCCCGGCATCCGGAATTCATCCTCCGTCCGGCCTCTGACAGTCCGGCTGGCTATGTGTCCGCGCGCTGCTGGGCCAGCACCACGGCGACCCGGCCGATCAGCGGGTACGGGACCGGCTGGCCGAGCGGGAACCTCAGCGTGCCCTTGGCCGCCAGGTACGGCGCGAGTTCCTGGGTCAGGTCCGCGTCCTCGGTGGGTACCGGGTAGACCGAGATGTGCTTCTTCCAGCCCGCGAAGTACACCAGGTCGCGGCCGCCCAGGGTGAACGCCGCTATCCCGTAGCTGATCCGCTCGCCCGCCTCCGGCACCGCGCCGTGGATGGTGCTCCGCACCTCGCGCAGGATGTCCTGCACGCCGCCGGGGAACGAACCGATGTACTGCTCGACCGTCGCGAACTGCGCCGCCATGCTGCTCCCCCTCCCGCCATCAGCTAGGTGCTTTGCTGGCCCGCAGGCCCTGCTCCGCGTACTCGGCCAGCAGGTCGCTGACCGACAGGCCGCGCCGCTCCGCCTCGGCGGCCAGCTGCACCGGCAGCATCACGGTGCGGCGCACACAGTCGTCGTTCTCCCACGCCTCGCCGGGGGTCTCAGACATGCTCGCTCCGTTCCGCCGCGATCTGTGCGGGCTCCTGCAGCGGAACATACCGGCGCAGGACACGGTCGCTCAGCAGGCCGAGGCAGCTCAGGTTGGGGAATCCAGGTCCCTGGGCCAGCCCGGCCAGCACCGGCAGGTGCAGCGGCGGGTCCAGCCCGGTCACCGACAGGTCCACGCCGATCCGCCGGTCCAGCTCGGCGCCGTCCAGCGCGACGGCCAGCCGGGCCCGTGCCTGCGGGCCGAGCAGGTCCTCGAACCAGCGGGCCCGGAAGCCGATGGCCACCACGACCAGGTCGTAGGCGACCCGCTCCCGCTCCTGGCCGTACTGGATGGTGACGACCACCTGCCGGTCCCCCGCGTCGATATGCACCGCGCGCCCGGCCAGCGTGCGGAACCCGGGCGAGGCGTTCAGCGTCGCCTCGGCCTGCTGGGAGAACACCCCCCGGTCGGTCCGGTCCAGGAACTCCCGGCGGTGCCCCTCAGCCAGCCGCGGCCAGTCGCCCGGATCGGAGAAGAGCCTGTTCTCCTCGTAGCTCTCGCCCCGCGAGTACAGCACACCGCGGCTGGTCAGCACGTCCACCGAGGACCGCTTGTGCGCCATCTTGAGCAGGCCGATGACGACCGAGGCGGCGGTCTCCCCACCGCCAATGACGCACACGCTCTGCGCCACCTTCGGGGCGGCCATCCGCGACCGCAGCCAGAACGTGCGCCCGTCCAGCACCCGCGGATGGTGCTCCGGCTGGCCCGGCACGGTGACCGGCGGCCCGGTGCCGGTGCACACCACCCCGTCGGCCCACAGCGCGTCCCCGGGCCGGAGCGCCAGCCGCCACCGCGGCCCGTCGGCTTCCAGGCCGACCGCCTCGGCCGCGACGACCTCGGCGCCGGCCCGGTCGGCCACCTCGCGCAGGTAGCTGCTCCACCGCCGGTGCGTCGGCCGCAGCCGCCCGCGGTCCACCCAGTCGGCGTAAGCGCCGTGCCGCATCAGGTGCTGCGCCCACGAGTAGCCGCCCATCGCCGCGGTGACCGCGGCCGACGCCGCATCCCAGCTGTCCGGGTAGGGGAACCCGACGTCCTTCTCGGCCGGTGTGCCCAGCGGCAGCAGGCCGCTGGTGTAGCCCTGCCGCCCGGTCCAGTTCCCGGCGACCGGGCCCCGGTCCACCAGCACGACCCGCGGCGCGTCCAGGCCAGCCTCGGCCAGCGCCCGCGCCTTGACGGCGATCGCGATCCCTTTCGGTCCTGCGCCCAGCACGGCCAACGTCGGCATGATCGCGAGGATAACCGCCGCGTCAGCCTTGCGCGCCCGACGATCACGGGCACGATGGCAGCATGACCGATGCCGACCTGCTGGCCGAGGCGGCGGCGGAACTCTACGCCGGCGACCCGGCCGCGTTCACCGAGCGGCGCGGGGCACTGGCCGCCGAGGCCCGGGCGGCCGGCCAGGCCGCGGCGGCCAAGCAGATCACCGCGCTGCGCAAGCCGACCTACTCGGCCTGGCTGGTCAACCAGCTGGTCCGGGCCGACCCCGACGTGCCGTTCCGGCTCAGCGAGCTGGGCGGCGAGCTGCGCTCGGCCGGGGCGGCGCTGGACGGGGCGCGGATCCGCGAGCTGTCCCAGCAGCGCCGCCGGCTGGTCGACGACCTGATCCGGCAAGCGCTCCAGCTGCCCGGCGCGGGCCCGCCGTCGGCCGCGGTGCGCGAGGACCTGACCGCCACGTTCGGCGCCGCGCTGGCCGACCCGCAGGTCGCGGACCAGCTGGCGGCGGGCACCCTGGTCCGCGCCGTGCACCGGTCCGACTTCACCCCGGCCGGTCCCGGGCTGACGCTCGTTCCCCCGCTGCCCGCCGACCGCCCATCGGGATCCAGCAGCCGAACGCCAGCGCCCCCAACTGGGCGCACCCGCACCCGGCCGCGCGGGGCCGGTCAAGCCGCTGCTGGCGCAGCGGCACCAGCCCGGGCCGGTCAGGCCGGGCGGGCCCGGCCGTCCGGGGCCACGGCGGCCGGCCGGGACGGGCAGCGCACGACAGCCGCGGCCGAGCGCGAGCGGCAGCGCGCGGCCGCCGCGGCCGAGCGGGACCGGCAGCGCGCCGAGCGGGACCGGCAGCGCCAGCAGGCGGAACAGGAACGGCAGCGCGCCATCGCCGAGGCCGAGCAGGCGGTGGCCGCGGCGGCGCAGGCCGAGGCGGCCGCGGCCGCGACCGAGCGGGACCAGCGGGCCGTGGTCCGGCACCTGGAGGACCAGCTGTCCGACGCCCGGCAGCAGCTCACCGAGGCCCGGCGCCGGGCCCGCGAGGCCGCCGACGCGGAGCGGATGGCCCGCCGGGCGCTCGGCCGCCTGCGCGGCTGAGCCATCCTGGCGCTGGGCAATCCTGGCACTGGGCCGCACTGGCCCTAGGCCGCACTGCTTTCTGGCGGTGATCGGTGCCTGCGGTAGCGCATCCAGAAAGCGCCGTACGCCACTGGCCCGGCGAGCAGCGGCACCCAGTACGAGGCGAGCCGGTAGGTGAGCGTGGCCAGCACGGCCTGGCTGGAATTGACCTGCGCCAGCACGAGCAGGCCGGTGAGGCTGGCTTCTACCACCCCGAGACCGCCGGGCGTGATCGGGATCAGCCCGATGATGCCCGCTACCGCGTAGGCCACCAGGATCAGCGAGGGGCGCGGACGGGCCCCGGTAGCCCGCAGTGCGGCCAGCAGGCAGAGGTAGTCGAAGGCCAGGCGGCCCGCGGAAAGCAGCAGCGCCTGCCACCATTGCTCGCCGAGCACCGCCCGGATTTCGTTGCGCTGGGTGAGCAGGGTCTCATCCAGCCCGTGCAGCGGGGGGCGCTTACGCAAGACCCAGTTCCTGACGCGTTGCGCGGCCCGGCCGGCCGCGCGCAGCGGCCAGTCGTAAGCCAGGATGACCGCGCCGAATGCGGCGAAGACGACGAACCCGATCGCCCCCAGAACGGCCGCGGTGACCAGGCTGCGGCTGGTGGGCGCCCCGGCCAGGATGACGGGCAGCGCGAGGACCGGCAGGGCCAGCAGGCCGCCCACGCCCAGCAGGGAGAATGCCGCCAGGCCGCCTACGGTCGAGGTGGTATCCAGCTCGCTCTCCGCCAGCATCCGGAACTGCACCGCGGCGCCTACCGCCGCGCCGCCCGGCATGATGAGGGTGATCGCATTGCCCGCCAGCTGGGAGGTGACGACGGGAAACCATGCCTTGGTCCGCAGGGCCAGCCGCTGCAGTGCGATGGTGCAGCCAAAGTGGGCCACCTCGGCGCCGATGGCGAGGGCGAACCACCGGGGATCCAGAGTTGACAGGCGCGGCCAGGACGCGAAGACCTCGGTGATCGCGGGAAACACGAGGTAGATGGCGACCCCGGCAATGGCCACCGCCACCGCCCGCTTGACCACCGCCTGCCACGCCAGCGGGTGGCCCTTCTCGCTGTCGATTTTGACGGCGAGCGATGGCTCCGCGCTCGCCGCAGGCTGATCAGTCAAGGCTCCGGTTCTCCCCGGCCGAGGATGCTGGTGCCCACAACATTGCTTCCAGCGTGTACCCGGCAAAATCATCCATCGCGGGTGGGTCACTGCCGGACTGGGATTCTGACACCGGCGCTTCTCAGGCCGGGTGGATGTACCGGCGGTCGTACTTCCGCCAGTCAGTCTGCCCGTCCGGCCAGCGGATGTGCAGGTACCACTGGCCCCGCGCACCCAGCCAGCCCAGGATCTGGCAGGTGCGCCAGACCCCGTCGCTGTACAGCGCGTGCGCCTGGGGCCGCCGCACCGGGTGAGACCAGCCGCGCGGATCACCCGTGAGGGGCAGCAACGGCTCCGGCTTCGCGAACATCCTAGCAGTATTGCGAACATATTTTCGAGTTACCGCACTGGGACGGAGCGCAGCCGGGCGGCAGTCGCGGGCAGTGGCGTTAAGTAAGGAAACGGGACGGGCGGTACGGCCGCAGCTCGTCCGGGGCGGTACCGGTGACCAGCTCAGTGGTGATGAGCCCGGCCAGGTGCGCGGCCAGCGTCACGCCGCTGTGCGTGACGGCCAGGTAGACGCCGCGCGGGCCGGGCAGCCAGCCAGCGATGGACTGGCCGTCGGCCGGCATCGGCCGGACGCAGACCTGGTATCCGGTGACCGCCGCCTGGTCCAGGCCGCGGGTGACCTGGCGGGCCCGGCCGAGCAGTTCGGCCGCCCAGCGGCCCAGCTCGGCGTTGGGGGTGTGCAGGTCCACGGCCGCGTCCAGCGCCTCCAGGTGGACCTGCCCGGCGGTGTGCGGCCGCAGGTTTATCCCGGGCGCGTGCAGCATCCGGGCCGGGCCGTCCGGGCTGGCCGGCCCGGCCCGGACCACCAGCCCCGGCGCCTCCGCGCCGGCGGCCTGCCACGGCACCAGCGGGACCGGGGCGGTCCCGCCAGCCAGCCGGGCCAGCTCCGGGGTCCACCGCCCGGCGCAGCAGACCACCACGTCGGCCGGGATCTGCTGGCCTGCCGCGGTGCGCACCGCCTGGACCGCGCCGCCGTCGAACGCGAAGCCGGTGACCTCGCCGGGTAGGCCGGCCAGCACGGTGACCCCGCGTCTGACCGCGGCCTCGATGAGCTGGCCGACCAGCGGCCGGGTGAGCAGGTAGCCCTCGGCCGGGAACCAGGCGACGCCGGGCACATCGGGAGGCAGCCGCAGCGCGGGCTCCAATTCGGCCGCCTCAGCTGCGCTGATCATGCGGGCGGGGTAGCCCCAGCTGGCCAGCCGGTCCACCCGGGCGTCCAGTTCGCCATGCCCGGCCGCCGTGGCGGCCCACTCGATGTTCCCGGCCGGCCGGTACCACGGCGCGCCGCCCAGCTGCCCAGCCAGGGTGGCCCAGGCCCGCAGCCCGGCATGGTTGAGCTCGTGGTACCCGCGCGGCGCCTTGTCGTTGGAGTTCAGCCAGGCGAAACTCCACCGGCTGGTGGCCTGGCCCGGCTGATCCTGGTCCAGCAGGGTCACGTCCAGGCCCGCCTCGGCCAGCCGCAGCGCCAGGCAGGCGCCGATCACCCCGGCCCCGATCACCACGCACCGCTGTGCCATCCGTCCTCCGCTCAGCGCCGGCCGGGCTGACCGCATGCTTATGGCCCAAGGCTATGGTGGCAGTGGTGCGATTCCAGGTGCGGCGGTGACAGCCCGCCGGTTCCGCCTCGCGGGGCGGAACGACCCGGCGCGATTCCGGGGCCGCGCGGTGATACCCCGCCTTCTCTCGGACTGGTCCAGTCCCTGATATCCCAGGTGCCGTGGGTGCGTGCGTGCCCGCGGCCGGATGCCCGTGGTTTGGGTGAAGGGGTGGTGAGCCATGTTCACCGGTCGTATCCAGGAAATCGGCGAGATCGAGTCGGTCCCCGGCGGGCGGATCGTGCTGCGGGCGGCCAAGATCGCCGGGCGGGTGCAGGTGGGCGGGTCGCTCAACGTGGCCGGCGTGTGCGTAACGGTGGAGCACGTGGCCGGCGCCACGGTGACCGCCACGGTCAGCGCGGAGACCTGCCGCCGCACCACGTTCGACAGCTGCCAGCCGGGCCAGCGGGTCAACCTGGAGCCCGCACTGGCGATCGGTGACCCGCTGGATGGGCACCTGGTCCAGGGGCATGTCGACGCGGTCGGCAAGATCGCCGGGACCGATGGTCAAGGTGCGGCCCGCACCGTGGCGCTGTGCTGGGCGGCGGGCTGCCCCCGGTCGGGGTGTGCTGTGAGGTGATGAACCCGGACGGCAGCATGGCGGGCCCAGCCGACCTGGAAGCCGCCGCGCTGCGCTGGGGCCTGCCCCTGGTCAACGTCGGCGACCTGCGCGCCTGGCTCTAACCGCTACTGGCCTGGGGTCACGGCTTGGCCGCGGTGGCGGCCTGGAGGAACGGGTACAGGCGCTGCCACGCTCCGGGCCGGAGCCCGGCCGCGGTCAGCAGGTGGTCGGCCCGCCGCCTGGTGCGCGCCTTGTGCCGCCGGCCGCCGACCAGGGTGGGCAGCAGCCAGGCCGAGAACAGGTCGGCCAGCACCAGGTAGCCGCCTGGCGCCAGGACCCGGGCGCACTGGGCCAGCCCGGCCCGCTGGTCGGCCCAGTGATCGAACGAGGTGGTACTGACCACGAGGTCGAACGTGCCCGCCGGGTAGGGCAGCCGTTCCGCCGTGCCGATCTGGAAGCTCAGCCGGCCGTCGGCGGCTGCCGCCTGGCGGGCGGCCTGGACCATTCCCGGGGCGGCGTCGATCCCGGCCAGTTCGGTCGCCGCCGGGCAGCGTTGCGCCAGGCGGCGCAGCAGATAGCCGGTTCCGCAGCCGACGTCGAGGATGCGGCCGGGCGACGGCGACCGGGCCAGGGCCAGGTCCGCGCAGCGGTCGGCTATGTCGTGGTGCAGGCGGCCGAGCCACCCGTCCTCATATCCGGGCGCCCGCTCGCCGAACGCCGCCACGTCACGATCCCGCGTCACCGGCCTATTGTCACCGTTCGGCCATCGGGTCCAGGACGGGTTTCACGTCGATGACCGGGGTGCCGTCCAGCGCCTCTAGGCCGCGCACCAGGATCCGCGGCCCGTCCACCCGCTCGATCAGCACCCGGTGCAGCCCGATCGGGTTGGGCCGGTCCGGGGACCGGGTGCTGAACACGCCCAGCAGCGGGCGCCGCGGGGCGTCCCGGGGCCGTGTGACGAGCACATCCCGGTCGGCCCGGTGCAGCCAGGTCAGCACGATGACCTCCAGGCCGGGCCGCAGGTCACGGATCGCCTCGGCCACCGCCGGCTGGAAGACGAGCCAGGCAGGCGGCGCGCCCTCGTCGCCCTGCCGTGGCGCCTGCGCCCGTTCGGACAGCGGCGACTCCACCCAGCCGACCGGCACGACCTCGTAGTGCAGTTCGGTCACCATCGCCTCCTCCAGCCTGGCGGAACTCCGCCGGGTACCGACGTTAGCCCAGTTCAGAGGTAGGACCGGGACGACGCGGCGTGGTCCTGCTACCTGAACGTGCTGCGGGCCGGTGAGGTGGCCACGTTCGCGGCCGCCCTCGGCGCCCCGGACCGCCGGGTCCGGCTGGAAGCCGTCCGCGGGCTGGTCTCGGCCACCCCGGCCTTGAGCTAGGTCCGCCAGTGGTACCCGAGCGAGAAGTCGACCGCGACCGCGTAGGCGAGGTACATCAGCCAGCCGCCGGTGCCAGGTGGAAGAAGCCCAGCGCCCGCTCCCCCAGCTTGAAGCTGATCGCGGCGAAGAAGTCGCTGAAGTAGATGGCGAACAGGCCGAGGAACAGCAGCCCGACCGGCCAGTCGCCAACCTTGAAGAACACGGTCGCACCCATCGCGGAGATCACCATGTACGCGACACACATGCCGGCGTTCGTCCGCGGGTCATTGCCGCGGTACCGGTTCCAGCCGATCGCGAACCAGTGGATGCCGTACGCAGTGAACGCCAGCGCGGCCATGTAGAGCGGCGGTGACGACGTGAAGACCTGCAGCCACGTGAGCCCGATAAACAAGATCAGGCCCGCCAGCAGCTGGCAGGATCCTGGCATCCAGATGCCCCACACTCCGGTGCCGCGGTCCACCGCTTCGTCACGCTTGGGCCAGCCGGCCAGCTCCTGCGGCCCATAGATCAGGTAGCCGGTGCCCAGCCCGAAGAAGCCGAGCGCGAGTGGCGGGAACATCGAAGGGGCAACGTCACAACCATGCCATCCATCTCCATAACGAGATCCGGTCGTTCACCAAGGACGATTCCAGTGGCGTCAGCAGGTTCGCCCGGGCACAGCTGGCGATCATTAGCTGCCGGCCTGGCGTGACAAAAAATCGTAATACGATATGAACGGGATGTGTAACGTAAATCCTGCCAATTAGGTCCCGGCAGCCTGGCCCGGCCGCCGGGACCAACCGTGCCCGTCAGCTCAGCGGCCAGGTCGGGATCAGCTCCCGGTCGAAGCTGGCATTGGTGACGTGGGCGAACGCGACGTACCAGGCGGTAACGCCACAGGTGATGCCCACGTAGCCACCGATGGGGAGTAGTGAGGACGTGGCCACGCCAAGTTCTGCGAGGGTCAGCAGCAGGTAGGTGGCGGTCAGCGTGATGAAGACGCACAGGACGGCCAGATTGGTGCGGAGTGCGGCGATCGTCATGTAAGCGGTGAAGATCAGCCAGCCCAGCAGGTACAGGCCCACCGCATTCCCGGCGACCGAGGGGGCCAGGTGCGGGACGATGAAGTAGACCAGGAAGAAGTAGGATAGCCAGAAGCCGCCGCCGTAGGAGCAGAACGCCACCGCTACGAACGTCTCACCCCGGCGGAACGCCCACAGGCCGGCCAGCAGTTGCACCAGACCGCCGTAGAAGATGGCCAGCCCCAGCACCATGGGTGTGGCCGCGGTGCCGCCGAAGAAGCCGGCGTTGACGCAGGACAGGATGAAGGTGGTCATGGCAAAGCCGGCGATCCCGACGGGGACCGGATCAGCGATGCCGGGCACCCGGGCAGGCGTTTGGCCACCCGCCGCCGCCCCGGTTCTGAGATTCTCCGAAACGCTGCCTGAAGACATCAGACGCTCCTTCCGCGAAACCCCAGGCCAATCTGTATCGTACCACGATATGAAATTGGATCATAGATCCAACGCGCCACGATAGATAAAGCTTCTTACCAGCCGGTGTGCCGATGGCCGTTGGTGAGCTCGTCCAGCACGGCGGCAAGCTTGTACAGCTCGGCCAGATGGGCCTCGGTGAGCTGGGTCACCAGGCGGTCGCCCTTGCCGGTCAGGGTCACCCGCACGACCCTGGCGTCGTCCGGGTCAGTGCGGCGGCGGACTAGGCCGGCCGCCTCGGCCCGGTCCACCAGCTCCACCACGCTGTGATGGCGCAGCATCAGGTAATCAGCCAGCTCGACAACGGCAGGCGGGAGGTCACTGGGGTGCCCCTTGATGGCCACCAGGAGCTGGTGCTGGGCATGCGTCAGACCTTCCGTGCGCGCCTGCCGCTCACTCCAGTGCTGGAAGCGGCGCAAGCTCACCCGGAAAGCCAGTAGATGCTCGAAGTCTTGACGGGTGGGCCGGGACACGCTTTCCCGCGCCGGCTCCGGCATTAACTGCCCCCCTGTTCGCGGCACGACGCATTCCGCTATCGCACGCCGATGCTTTGCCCGGCTGGCATGATCAGGCCGGCTCCGCGCGCGAACGCCTGGCCTGTGCACAGTGCCGGCCACGGACCCGTACATCCACCCCGGCCGGCACTGTGGTTTAGCATAAGCGCGATCGCGATCAGGCTGATCGCCACGGTCAGCCACAGCAGCAGGAAGGTTCGCTGCCGCCCAAAGCGCCGCCGCAGCACACGTCGGCCCCAGCGAAACCTCCGGCCGATGCGTTCCGCCGCCTGCCGCCCGGCCGGCCGGATCCGCTCCCGGGCCGGCATCTCCTCGCCCGATGCCAGCCGGGTAAACGTGGCCAGCAGCGCGGCCAGTTCCGGCGCTGCGCCGGACAGCCTGCCTTCGATGGAGTCCAGTGCCTGCTGCTCCTGTGCGCTGAGGCTCATCGCCGCCACCTCCATCGTTATGCCCAGGGAAACCGCGGACACAACTATATCGTAGTACGATATAGTTGACCAGTCGGGCGGTAAGCGTCACACCCTGAATTACCAGGTGCCCGGCACCCCAGCGGACTGCCGTATTGCCGGAGCGGCCCTTAGACCGCCGAACCCCGAAACGCCACGAGATCGCCACGCTGCTGGCTGAGGTAGGCATCGCGGGTGTCAGCCAGGTCGATGGTGTGCCGCAGGATCTCGGTGCCGCCGCTGGCCGCCTCGGCCAGCGGCTGGCCGCGCGGCGACACGATCATGCTGGGGCAGTGCTGGCTCTCGCCCGCTACGTTCGCGGCCAGCACGAACCGCTGCGTCTCGGCCGCCCGGCTGATCAGGTGGGCCCGCCACACCCCGGGCGGCTCGGCCGGGTTGACCGCGTAGGTGAGATAGATCAGCACCTGGGCGCCCTGCCGGGCCAGGCAGGCCCACTGCTCCGGGAACCGGATCTCCCGGCACAGCTGGACCCCGGCCCGCAGCACGCCGGTGGGCAGCCGGACCGCCGCCGTCGGCAAGGCCGCGCCCGCGGCCAGCCGGCCGCGCTCGTGCATGGCCAGGTTGACCTTGCGGTAAACCCAGGGCTCGGCGTCCGGCGGGAAGTAACAGGCCGCGTTCCACCAGCGGCCGTGCTCGGCCAACAGCGTCCCGCAGAAGACGTGCACCCCGGAGCGCTGGGCCGCCCGCGCCACCTCATCCCGGGCCGCGGCCAGCCCGGCTGGATCGAGCCCGTCCAGGCCGGAGAGCTGATCGTCGTACCCGGACAGCGCGCACTCCGGCAGCACCAGCACGGTACCGGGGCCGACCGCGCCGATCGCGTCCAGGATCGTGCCGACGTTGCGCCGGACCGACCAGCACACCGGAACCTGAGCCACCGCCACCGGTACCCGCATGACGCCAGTATCCCGGCGATAGGTTGAGAGGTGTGACGGAGGAAATCAGAGTGGAAAGCTCAGTAGTGGAAAGCACAGTGCCGCCGGTCACCATCACCGGCCTGGACCATCTCGTGCTGACCGTGGCCGGCCTGGACCAGACGATCGCGTTCTACCAGCAGGTGCTGGGCATGCAGCCGGTCACGTTCGGCCAGGGCCGCCGCGCGCTGGCGTTCGGCCGCAGCAAGATCAACCTGCATCAGGCCGGCCACGAGTTCACCCCGCATGCCGCCCGCCCCGCCCCCGGCACCGCCGACCTGTGCCTGGTCACCAGCACATCGCTGGACGACGTGGTGGTCCACCTGGCCGCCACCGGGGTCACGATCGAGGAGGGCCCGGTGCTCCGGACTGGCGCACGGGGCCCGATGACTAGCGTCTACATCCGCGACCCGGACCAGAACCTGATCGAGATCGCCAGCTACCCGCGCTAGCGC
This sequence comes from uncultured Actinomycetes bacterium, assembly GCA_963814645.1. Taxonomy (GTDB): domain Bacteria; phylum Actinomycetota; class Actinomycetes; order Streptosporangiales; family Streptosporangiaceae; genus RYN-230. Next base: position 2,173,029 of record CAWFDX010000004.1, read on the forward strand.
AGCTTTCGGATCAGCCGGATCAGGGCCTTGTACACCTCCACGGCCTCACGCAGGCCGAGGATCCGGAGCAGCCAGCGGAACAGCGATCGCATACCGCCTATGGTGGCCCCGCGCGGGCCGGGCGCGCCATGGACCCTGCACCCGTATCTGGTGGGGAGCTAGCCCTACCGTAGGGTGACGATCACATGGCAGCCAGGACGGCGTGGCTAACCGGGTGGACGGGCGAGCAGCTACGGCATGCCGCCACCATCCTGCGCCAGGGCGGCAACCCGGTCGCCCGGGTCTACGAGAGCATCGGCGCCGACTTCTTCCTGGCCATCTCCCCCGGCTGGCTCAACCTCGGCCTGTGGCAGGGCCCGGGCACCGAAGACGAGGCCGAGACGGCCTGCCGCCGCCTGGTGCAGACGGTGGCCGAGCCATTGCCCACCGGCGGCGTGATCCTGGACGCCGGGAACGGGCTCGGCACCCAGGACCCGGTGATCGCCGGGCAGGTCCGGCCGGCCCGGCTGCTGGCGGTGAACATCACCGAGTGGCAGCTGGCCGCGGGCCGGGACCGGCTGCGCGAGGCGGCCGCCGCCCCGGTGGCCGGTGACGCCGCCCGGCTCCCGGTGGCGAGCGGGTCGGTGGACGGGATCATCAGCGTGGAGGCGACGTTCCACTTCCGGTCCCGGGCTGAGTTCTTCGCCGAGTGCGTCCGGGTGCTCCGCCCGGGTGGCGTGCTGACCACCTCGGACATCGCGGTGCAGCGCTGGCCGCTTACCCCCGCCGAGGTGCTGGCCGGCCTGACCCAGCTGCGGCTGTGGGGCATGCGGGCCAGCGCGGTCATGACGGCCGCGCAGATCGCCGCCGCAGCCCGGGCGGCGGGGCTGGTGGACGTCCAGGTCAGGCTGTGCGGTGCGGAAGTGATCGCCCCGGCCGTCCGCCTCACCAACGCCCGGCTGGCCGGCCAGAACCAGTGCGCCGGCCGGCCAGCACACTGCCGCCCAGCTGCTGCTCCGCCAGGTGGACCTGCTCTACCGCCGCCACATCATCGACTACCTGCTCCTGCGCGCCACCCGCCCCTGACCCGGAACCGCATGAATGTTCCGCTCATGCGCACCTGCCCCAACACCGCTGACTTAACGGTGCGGAGAGACCAACCTTCGTTGTTGATGTTGAGTTTGATGTCGTTCCAGCAGCACCTACGTCAACATCAACAACCAGTCCAGCTCCTGGCCGCTCTCGCTGGCCACATCAGCCATCACAGACTTCACCAGCCACACCCGCCGGGCCGGCCATGCCGCACCGCACGATGGGCGCGACCTGGGGGCCGTCCGTAAGTCAGCGGCGTTGGCACCTGCCCGCATGAATGTTGCACCCATGCGGTCATGTACGGGGCGACAGCGAAGGCACTGGGCCCGGACCCGGCGCGCGCTGAGGCGCAGGGGGCGGGTGTGACTAGCGGGGCAATTGTGGTCAGCGGGCGTGGACGGCGGGCGGTCAGCCTGGGTGGATGTGCTCTATTACGTGGCGCATGTCCTCGTCGGCGGCGCCCTCGCGGGCGGCGGCGCGGAGCCAGTCGCGGGCGGCGGCGAGCTGCGGGAGGTCGGCCGCCTCGGTGGCCAGGCCGACATCCTTGGCGGCTAGCGCGACGGCGAAGTCGCTGCCCGTGCTCCGGATCCGGGCCACCGCACCGGCCAGCGGGCCGGCGGCCAGACCGTCCAGCGCGGCGTCGCGCGGCACGCCGAACGCATCGGCCACCGCGAGCAACTCGCCGACCAGGGTGACCCCGGCTATCGCACCACTGATCAGCACGATCTTGCGGGCCGCGCCGGAACCGGCCGGGCCGCAGCGGACCACCCGGCCGAAGATGGACAGGATCTTGTCCGCCTGGTCCACGTCCCCGCCGGCCAGCACGATCAGGTCCCCACTGGCCGCCGGGCCGACGCTGCCCATCACCGGCGCGTCGACGAACCCGACGCCCGCGGGCAGCTGCGACCGGGCGGCCAGTGCCGCGACAGGCCCCACGGTGGACATCTCGACCAGGCACGAGCCCGGCCGGATGCCTGCTACCACCCCGTCCGGCCCGCCCAGCACACCGGCCAGCGCGGCCGGATCGGCCAGCATCGTGATCACGATCTCCGCCGCGGCCGCAGCCTCGGCAGGACTAGCGGCGGCCCGGGCGCCGTCAGCGACCAGCGGCTGCGTCCGCGCGGCCGTCCGGTTCCACACGGTCAGCTCGTGGCCGGCGGCCAGCACGCGGCCGGCCATCAGGCCGCCCATCCGGCCCAGGCCGAGGAAGGCCACCGAGGTCATGACTGCTCCAATCGGGTATGTCGCGGGGGGCACCGAGACGCGCGCTGATCTGCCCGGCGGCCCGGCGCACCGCGGCCGCGATGGCGGGGACGCTGGCCTCGTCGATCCGGGAGTCCGGACCGGACACGCTGATGCTGGCCACCACCGCCCCGGTCCGGTCGAACACCGGCGCAGCCACGCAGCACAGGTGCGGCTCCAGTTCCTCCTGGTCCATCGCGTAGCCACGCTGCCGCACCTCGGCTAGCTGCGAACGCAGCACATCCGGGTCGGTGATGGTCCGGTCCGTCCTGGGCTCCAGCGGGTGGCCCGGGTAGCGCGCCGCGAAGTCGGCCGGGCTCAGCCCGGCCAGCAGCGCCTTGCCAATCGAGCTGCAGTGCGCGGGCGACCGCTTGCCGACCCAGGAATGCATCCGGACCGTCTGCCAGCCGTCGACCACCTCGACGGTCACCGCGTCGGTGCCCTCCAGCACGCCCAGGTGCCCGGTCTCGCCCAGCTCCCGGACCAGCTCCCGCAGGTAGGGCAGCGTGGTCCGGCGCACATCGCCCTCGGCCGCGGCCAGCTCGCCCAGCGCGGCCAGCCGGCCGGACAGCCGGTACCGGCCCGGTTCCCCGGCCGGTTCCAGGTACCCGGCCACGGCCAGGGTGGCCGCCAGCCGGGATGTCGTGGAGCGGTGCAGCCCGAGTTGCTGCGCCATCTCCCCGATGCCGATTTCGGGCCGGTCGCGCTCGAACATGTCCAGGATCTCCAGGCCATGCAGCAGCGAGCCGATCAGCCCCCTCCCCGCCTCCACCGTCATGCACGTCAGCGTACGTTCCTTCCGGCCTGCCGCCCCGCGCGGTATCCCATCGTCATGCCGGCGGCCAGCGTGGCGCCCGGCCCGGGGTACCCGTCCGCGGTCCAGAACGCGGCCACGTTGCCCGCCGCGTACAGCCCGGGAATCGGGCTGCCGTCGGCCCGCAGCACCTGCCCGTCGGTGTCGGTGACCGGCCCGCCCTTGGTCCCGATCGTGCCGGCCAGCACCTCCACCGCGTAGAACGGCGGCTGGTCGAGCGGGCCCAGGCTGGGATTCGGGGTCACCGAAGGGTCGCCGCAGAACCGCTGGTAGGCGCCCTCACCGCGGCCGAACTCGGGGTCCGCCCCGCCAGCACAGCCGGCGTTCCACCGGCGCACGGTCTCGGCCAGCGCCACCGTGCTGGCGCCGATCCGCGCGGCCAGCTCGGCCAGCGTCCGGCCGTGGCCGACCCAGTCCGGCACCGGGCCGTCGCCGGGCACCCCGGGCATCGGGTAGCGGGCCCGGTAGCCCTCGTCGAAGAGCAGGTGCACCGGCCCGTCCTGCCGATGCAGCGCCTTGCCGATCTCGTTGTAGGGCAGCGCCTCGTTGACGAACCGGCGGCCCGCGGCATTGACCATGATCTGCCGGGGCAGCCCGCGCTCCCGGATCAGCGACCGGTAGAACTGCTGGCCGAGCAGCGTCTCGCCCGGGATGGCCAGCATCGGCATCCACCAGCCCTCGGCCAGGTTGTCCAGGCCCGCCCCCGCGTCGGCGGCGATGCGCAGCCCGTCGCCGGTGTTGGTCGGCGGCGCGCCGCTGGCCCGCTGCGCCGCGGGCTGGTAGATCACCCGCAGCTCCTGGTCCCAGTCGAAGCCGCCGGTGGCCAGGATGACCGCGCCCACCCGGACCAGGCTCACCTGCCCGTCGTGGGCCAGCTCGGCCACACCGTCGCGGATCCCGGTCAGCCGGGTGCCGGTGCGTACCTGCACACCGGCCCGCACCACGCCGTCCAGCAGCCCGGCGACCAGCGCCATGCCGTTGGCCCGGACCCCGGTCCGGTCCCGCTCGTGCAGCAGGCCCCAGTCGAACCCGTCCGGGTAGCGCCATCTGTCCCATTCCGCGAACGACATCGGCAGGTAACCCGGCGGCCGCAGGATGTCCGCGGTCAGCGGGGTGAGCTGGCGGGTGTCGATCGGCATCATGTCCAGCGCCCGGCCGCCGTCGGTCGCGCCGGCCCGGCCGGGGTCGTAGTCCGGGTACCCGGGGCACGCGGCGAACCGGTGCGCCGAGTGCTGCTCGACGAACCGCAGCATGTCCGGCCCGTTCTGCAGCACCGCCGCGGTCATCTCCGGGTACCGCCCGCTGTACAGGCCGGCCAGGTATTTCGCCCCCGCGGCCAGGCTGTCCCCGTGCTGCAGGTGATTGCCCGGCACCCACACCCGCCCGCCGGACAGCGCCGAGGTCCCGCCCGGCTGCTCTCCTCTTTCCACCAGCAGAACGCCACTGCCCGCGACTGCCGCCGCCAGCGCCGCGGTGAGCCCGGCCGCGCCGGACCCGGCCACCAGCACGTTGACGGCTTGCGGCAGGCTCATGGCGTCCACCCCGCGGCGGCCAGCGTGGCCAGCCCGGCCGGCAGCCGCGGCTCCGGATCGAGCCCGTCCACCAGCTCGTACACGGTGGGCCCGGCGAACCCGGTCTCCTGCAGCGCGGCGGCGAAGCCGCCGAAGTCGACCTCGGCGGTGCCCGCGGCGGTGTGCGCCCAGGTGTCCCGCCAGGTGTCGCTGACGTGCGCCAGGGCCAGGTACTTGGCCGCCTGCCGGACCCCGTCGGCCGGGTCCTCGATGGCCAGCGCGTTGGCCACGTCGTAGGTGAGCCGCAGCCGCGGCGAGTCGAAGTCCGCCGCGATCTCGGCCAGGTCGCTGGCCCGGCCCAGGTAGCCGTACGGGCTGTTCTCCAGCGCGAGGGTGACGCCGAGCTGATCGGCCCGGGCCAGCAGCCGGTGCAGGCCCTGGTCCAGCACGGCCCGGGTGGCGTCGTCCGGGGCCGGGGCCAGCGCGTGCCGGCGGCCCGGGATGACGACCACGTACTCCGCGCCCAGGTCCGCGGCCAGCTCGATGTTGGCCAGCAACTGGCGCTCGCTCAGCTCGCGGAACTCCGGGTTGGTGCTGACCAGGTTGATGTCGGCAAAGCTGGGATTGACCGACAGCACCCGCAGGTCGAGGGCGTTCAATAGGCGGTTCAGTTCTTGCCGTTCGTATGGGCCGAACGTGGGCGCGGACAGGTGCGGGGGCGCGGCGGTCAGCTCGATGGAGCCGAAGCCGTGCCGGGCCAGCGCCCGCAGCGCGTCGGGCAGCGGGGCCAGGTGCAGCCAGCCGAAGCTGCACCCGGACAGCGGCATGGTCACCGGCCCTCCCGCAGGTTGAGCACGATGATCCGCGGGTCGGTCATGTCCTGCACCCGCATAACGCGGGCCCTCCAGGCCGTAGCCGCTGTCCTTCACGCCGCCGTAGGGCATCGCGTCGGCGTGGTAGCTGGACGTGTCGTTGATCATCACGCCGCCCACCCGCAGCCGCCGGGCGGCGTAAAACGCGGCGTCCAGGTCCTGGATGAACACGCCCGCCTGCAGGCCGTACTCGCTGGCGTTGACCAGGCCGATGGCCTCGTCCAGGCTGGCCACGGCGGCCAGCGCGACGGCCGGTGCGAAGATCTCCTCGGTCATGATCCGGCTGTCCGGCGGCGGGTCGCGGAGCAGCGCCGGGGCCAGCACCGGGCCGTCCCGCTCGCCGCCCACCAGCACGGCGGCGCCGCGGCGGGCCGCCTGCTGGATCCAGCGCTGCGCGCGCTCCGCCTCGGCCGGCGCGATCAGCGGGCCGACCTGGACGGCCGGGTCCCGCGGGTCACCGGCGCGCAGCCCGGCCACCCGCTTGGCCAGCCGGGCGGCCAGTTCGTCCGCTACCGACTCGTGCACCAGCAGCCGCTGCAGGCTGGTGCACACCTGGCCGGCCTTCCGGTACCCGGCCCGGACGGCCAGCTCGGCGACCAGGTCAAGGTCGGCGTCGGCGGCCACGATCGAGGCGCTGTTCGAGCCGAGCTCCAGGTGTGTCTTGGCGATCCCGGAGTTCTGCTTGATGGCCAGGCCGACCGCGGCCGAGCCGGTGAACGTGAAGAACCGGACCCGCCGGTCGGCCACCAGCGCCGCGCCGGTGCTCTCCCCCGGCCCGCAGACCAACTGGAGGAACCCGGGCGGCAGGCCCGCGTCGAGCAGCGCCTGGGCCAGCGCGACCGAGCACAGTGGGGTCTGCTCGGCCGGCTTGAGCACGACCGCGTTGCCGGCCGCGATGGCCGGGCCGACCTTGTGCGCCGTCGTGTTCAGCGGGGCGTTGAACGGGGTGATCGCGGCGACCACGCCGACCGGCACCCGGATGGTGAACGCCAGCCGGTGCTCACTGCCCGGGGTGGCGGCCACCGGGATCTCCCGGCCGGCGATGCGAACCGCCTCCTCGGCGGACAGCCGCAGCGTGGCCACCGCGCGGGTCAGCTCGGTGGCCGCGTCGGCCGGGGTGAACCCGGTCTCGGCCACATACAGCGCGCGGATCTCGTCCCGGCGTTCGTCCAGCAGCCGGGCCGCCTCGGCCAGGGTGGCCTGCCGCCGGGCCGGCGGTAACGGCCGCTGCGCGGCGGGCAGCGCGCCGGTCACCGCCCGGCCGACGTCGGCCGGCCCGGCCTGGGCGACGGCCGCGATCTGCTGCTGGGTGTACTTGTCCAGCACCGCGAAATCGGCCCGGCCCGGCTCCCACTGCCCGTCGACGAGCAGGCCGGTGGTGCCGGCCAGCAGCCCTGCCATCTGCGCCGTCATGTGCGCCAGCTCCCTCTTGACGAGGACATCAGGCTGCCATACTGTCCCGCATCATGCAACGGTTTGCTTAATACGCAATATCGATGCGTGGCTCGCGCGTGGCTCAGCGGAAGGGGTGGCGTGAAGGGCGCGGAGATCATCACCGAGTACCTCATCCGGGAGCGGGTGCCGTACGTGGTGGGGCTGTGCGGGCACGGTGATCTCGGCCTACTGGATGCGCTGTATGACCGGCGCGCGGAGATCCGCACGCTGTCCGTGCACCACGAGTCGGCGGCGGGCTTCATCGCGGACGCCTACTACCGGATCCGGCACCAGCCGCTGGCCACGTTCACCTCGGTCGGGCCCGGCTCGGCTAACCTGCCGGTCGCGCTCGGCTCGGCGCTGATGGACTCCTCGGCGTTCCTGGCCATCACCGGGAACGTGCCGACGTCGCAGTTCAACCGGGCGCCGTTTCAGGAGACCGGACGGCACTACCAGGCGGACAACCCCGGCGTGCTGCGGCCCTACGTCAAGCGCAGCTTCCAGGCCACCCGGGCCGGGCAGCTGCCGCTGATGCTGCGCCACGCGTTCGGGGTCATGCTCGGCGGGCGCCCCGGGCCGGTGCACCTGGACGTGCCGCTCGACGTGTTCGTGGAGAGCACCGAGGAGCCGGTCCCCGACCCAGGGTCATGGCGGCACGGCGTCTCACCGCGGTCGGCCGCCGCAGCCGTGGACGTGGCCGCGATCCTGGATCTGCTGCGCGGCGCCGCCCGGCCACTCATCGTGGCCGGGTACGGGGTGCTGAACGCCGGGGCGTCGGCTGAGCTGGCCGCGTTCGCTACCGCGGCCGCCGTCCCGGTGGTGACCTCACCGCTGGGCAAGGGGGCGTTCGATCCGCAGTCGCTGCTGCACCTGGGCGCGACCGGGCGCAACGGCAGCTACCAGGCCAACCGCGCGGCGCGTAGCGCGGACCTGATCCTGGCCTTCGGCACCCGGTTCGATGACCGGTCGACCAGCTCCTGGCTGCCCGGCTACACCTACTCGATCCCGCCGGCCCGGCTGATCCAGGTTGACGTGGACCCGGCCGAACTGGGCCGGAACTACCCGGTCACGCTGGGCGTGGCGGCCAGCCCGAAGGACGTCCTCGGCCAGTTGCGGGCCGCGCTGGCCGAGCCGCCCGATACCGCGCCCTGGCTGGGCGAGATCGCGGGCTGGGCCCGGGACTGGGAGCAGCACACCGCGGCCGAGCGGACCGCGGACGTCACCCCGCTGCGGCCGCAGCGGGTGCTGGCCGACCTGCGCGCGGTGCTGCCGCCGGACGGCATCCTGCTGTCCGACGTCGGCGCGCACCACAACTGGATCGTCCAGGAGTGGCTGCCGGGCGGGCCCGGCACGCTGCTGCAGAGCTGGGGCTTCGCGTCCATGTGCTTCGGCATGGCCGGGGTGCTGGGCGCCCGGCTGGCCGCCCCGGACACCCCGGCGGTAGCGGTGGTCGGCGACGGCGGGTTCCTGATGCTGCCCAGCGTGGTGGCCACTGCGGTGCAGTACGGCATCCCGGCGGTCTGGCTGGTCTGGAACAACGGCGGCTTCATCTCCATCCGGGACCAGCAGCGCTGCTACTTCGGCCCGGGCCGTGAGCTGGCCACCACGTTCCGGTACGCGGACACCGGCGCGCCGTACTCGGCCGACTTCGCCGCGCTGGCCCGGTCCATGGGCGCCCAGGGGCTGCGCGTGGAGACGGCCGGCGACCTGGGCCCGGCGCTGAAGACGGCCCTCGGCTCCGGGCGGCCCACGGTGATCGACGTGCCGGTCGCCGCGGACCCGGCCCAGCCGTCCGCGGCCACCTGGGACCTGCCCCCGCTACCCCACCCGCAGCCCAGCTTCGGCTGGCCCGACCCTTAAGGAGTCGACGATGACCCAACCGCACGATCGGGGGTCGGTCCGGCTGGCGGCCGACTACTTCACCGACGTGCCGGAGCAGCCGCAGGCCGAGCCGGTCGTCACCGCGGGAGGCCTAGCCTGACTCTCGCCGACCGCTGGGATGTCGTGGTGATCGGCGGCGGCAATGCGGGACTCGCCGCCGCCCTCACCGCGGGCCGGCTCGCGGACCGGGTAGTGCTCCTGGACCGCGGTCCGGCCGCGCTGCGCGGCGGCAACACCCGGCACACCCGCAACATCCGCTGCGCGCACAGCTGGTCCGACGCCTATAGCCCGGGCAGCTACCTGTTCGCCGAGCTGTGGCAGGACCTGTGCGGCGTCGGTACCGGGCTGGGCAACGAGAAGCTGGCCGAGCTGACCGTCCGGGAATCGGAGAACGTGCCGGCCTGGATGACCAGGCAGGGGGTGCGCTGGCAGCCGCCACTGGCCGGCACGCTGCACCTGGGCCGGACCAACCGGTTCTTCCTGGGCGGCGGCAAGGCGCTGGTCAACACGTACCACCGGGCGCTGGCCCAGCTGGGCGTGACGGTGCGCTACGGGGTGACGGTGTCGGACCTGGTGCTGGACGGCGATCTGTGCACTGGCGTGCGGACTGCTGACGGAGTGGTGGCCGCCCGGGCCGTGGTCTGCGCCAGCGGTGGGTTCGAGGCCAACCTGGACTGGCTGCGCCGGTACTGGGGCGACGCCGCGGACAACTACCTGATCCGCGGCTCGGCGGACAACGACGGACAGGTGCTGGCCGCGCTGTACGCGCACGGGGCGGCCCGGGCAGGCGAGGAACGCGGGTTCCACGCGGTGGCCATCGACGCGCGGTCGCCCCGGTTCGACGGCGGCATCGCCACCCGGCTCGACTCAATCCCGTTCGGCATCGTGGTCAACCGGGACGGGCAGCGGTTCTACGACGAGGGCGAGGACCTGTGGCCGAAGCGGTACGCGATCTGGGGCCGGAATGTCGCGGAGCAGCCCGGCCAGATCGCTTACTCGCTGTGGGACGCGAAGGTGCGCGGGCTGTTCCTGCCGCCGATGTACCCGCCGGTCTCGGCCGGGTCGGTCCAGGACCTGGCGGTGGCGCTCGGCCTGAACCCGGACGCGGTCACCGCGACCGCCCGCTCGTTCAACGCGTCAATCCGGCCGGGTGGCCGGTTCGACCCCACCGGCCTGGACTCGTGTGCCACCAAGGGGCTCAGCCCGGCCAAGAGCCACTGGGCCCAGCCGCTCGACACTCCCCCGTTCTACGCGGTGCCGCTGCGCCCCGGGATCACCTTCACCTACCTGGGTGTGGCGGTCACCGAGCAGGCCCGGGTGCTGCGCACCGACGGGTCGGTGCTGCGCAACGTGTTCGCCGCCGGGGAGATCATGTCCGGCAACATCCTGTCCACCGGGTACCTGGCGGGTTTCGGGCTGACCATCGGCCACGTGTGGGGCCGCATCGCCGGCACGGAGGCCGCCCGTCATGCTGGATGAGCTGTTCACCGAGGCTGAGCGGCAGCTGAACATCTGCAACTCGTGCCGGTACTGCGAGGGGTACTGCGCGGTGTTCCCGGCGCTGGAACGGCGCACTCTGCTGGATACCGGCGACATCACCCAGCTGGCCAACCTGTGCCACGACTGCCGGGCCTGTTTCCACGCCTGCATGTACGCGCCGCCGCACGAGTTCGCCGTCGACCCGCCGCGGATCCTGTCTGCGGTGCGGCTGGCCAGCTACGACCGCTACGTGCCCTCGGTCAGTGGGCTCCGGCCGGGCTGGTCGCGCGGGTGGCCGGCCCGGGTGGCGGCCTTTGTACTGGTCGGGGTGGCGCTGCTGGCCGTGGTCGCGGTGACCGAAGGGCTCGGTGCATTGTGGCGGCGCGGCGGCCCGTATCAGGTCATCCCGTACCCGGCGCTGCTGGTGGTTGTCCTGCTGCCCACCGGGTGGAGCGTGGCGGTACTGCTCCGCGGGTTCGCGCTGTACTGGCGGGAGGTGCACGGCCCGCTGCGCGGCCTGGCTGACTGGCGTGCGCTGGGCACCGCGCTGGCCGCCGCGGTCCGGCTCCGCAATATGCGCGGTGGCGGGGAGGAGTGTTATCTGCCGGCCGATGATCCTTCCGACCCGGAGTCTGCCGGCCCGTTGGCGGCCCGGCGGCGGCTGCACGGTGCGGTGGCCGGCGGCTTTACCGCGTGCTTCGCGGCCACTGTGGCGGCCGCGTTCGAGCAGGACATCCTGGGCCTCCACCCGCCGTACCCGCTGTTGTCGGTCCCGGTCATCCTGGGCACGGCGGGTGGGCTCAGCATGCTGGCCGGCTGCGCCGGGCTGATCGCGTTGCGGCGGCGCGGCGCGCCGGCCGCGCCGGGGGCCGGGCCCGGGGTCGCGGAGTACGGGCTGCTGCTCGGCCTCGGGCTGCTCGCGCTGACCGGGCTGCTCACCCTGCTGCTGCGGGCCACCCCGGCGTTCGGCCTGATCCTGGTCATCCACCTGGCGACGATCGTGGTCTGCTTCGCCATCGCCCCGTACACCCGGTTCGTGCACGCCGGGTACCGCTACCTGGCCCTGGTCGCGGACGCCATCGAGCAGCGGCCGGGCTAGGTCTGTGGTTTAGACGCAGACTGTGGCATAGTCCGTGCATGGCCATCTTCGAGGACCTGGAAGCCGAGCAGGACCGGCTGGACGGCATCCTGGCCGGCCTGGATGAGGCGCAGTGGAACTCGCCGTCGGCCGCGGCCGGCTGGACGGTCGCCGACGTCGTGCTGCACCTGGCGCAGAGTGACGAGGCCGTGCTGGCCAGCGCGGCCGGCGCCGACCTGCGCGCCGGGCCTGCCGCCCGCGGCAGTGTGGGCGCGGGGTCCGGCGCCACCGTTGACCAGATCATGAACCAGCTCGTCGTGGCCGAGCGGGCCGCACCGGCCGAGGTCTTCGCCCGCTGGCAGCAGGCCCAGGCCGCCGCCCTGGCCGCGCTGCGCGCGGCCGACCCGAACCAGCCGCTGGCCTGGGTGGAAAACTCGATGAAGCCGGCCTCGCTGGCCACCACCCGGCTGGCCGAGTGCTGGACGCACGGCCTGGACATCACCGGCCCGCTGGGCATCGACTTCCCGGACACCGGCCGGCTGCGCAACGTGGCCTGGCTGGCGCACCGCACGCTGCCCTACGCCATCGCGGTGACCGGGGTCGAGCCGTTCGGCCTGTTCGTCGAGCTGACTGCGCCGGACGGGACCACGACCTGGCGGTTCGGCCCGGAAGACGCGGACTCGTCGATCACCGGCCCGGCCGGGGCGTTCTGCCGGGTGGCCGCGCAGCGCCTCGCGCCGGAGGAATCCGGGCTGAGCGCCACCGGCCCACACGGCAGCACCGCGCTGCGCATAATTCGCACCTACGCCGCCTGAGAACTACGTCTAGGGCAGCGCCACACGGCACTTGGCTCTTGCGAATGTGCGTCACAACGCATACGTGCCTACGTCCATCACGATCCGTGATGTACCGGATGAGACCGTGGATGAGCTCGCCGCTCGTGCTTCTCTGATGGGCCAGTCCCTCCAGGAGTACCTGCGTTCGTGGCTCGTCGAGTTCGCCCAGCGGCCAGATGCCGAGACATTGATCAGCGACGCTGCTTAGCCCACCCGCGGCGGTCAGCGGAACTGGGTGAGGGACAGGACGTTGCCGTCCGTGTCGGCGAACCAGGCCACCTGGTCGCCGCTTGGGGTGGTCCAGATGCCGTCGCCGTCCTGGTTCATGCCGTCGTAGCGGCGGAACTCGACACCCCGGGCGGCCAGCTCACGGACGGTCGTGGTGATGTCGGCCACCCGCCAGCCGAGCATGGTGTACCCCGCGGCCGACACCTTGGGTACCGCCGTGACCCGGAGCATGGTGCCGTGCGCGTCCAGCACGCAGGCGAAGTCGTTTCGCTCGGTCACGGTCAGGCCCAGCGTCTGCTCGTAGAACGGCCCGGTCCAGGTCGGCCGCGGCGGCGAACGCGATGACCTCGCTCGACTCCAGCATGGCTCCTAGAGTGCTCGGGTCAAAGCTATGGTGCAACGAATGACGCAGGTCGCCGCTCCATAGACTCGGGCTGCTGTGACACGCCGCCAGCCCCGGGCCGCCCGGCTCAGCCTGATGCTGGGCCTGGCGCTGGCGGCATGCTCCAGTGCCGGAACCACGGGCAGCGGCCCGAGTGGGCCGGCGGCGCCGTCCGTGCGCTGGGTCCGGTTCCGGCACCTGCCCGGCGTGGTGGACCTGACCACGCCGGCCACTGACGGCTCGTTCACCGTGGCCGCCGCGGGCCGGCTGTTCATCCTGAGCCGGTCGGGCACGCTGCGGCCGTTCGCCCAGGGCCCAGGGGGCTACCGCACCGCGATCGGGCCGGAGCCGTATATCACCAGGCCCGCCGCGGGCCAGGTGGCCGGGACCAGGTGCTCGTTTCCCAGCGGCGCCGTCTTCGCCATCCAGCCGGACCGGCCACCCGGGGTCATCATGATCGGCGCGGACGGCCGGGCCCGCCGGTTCGTGAGCCTGCCCGGTACGCTCACCCCGGATGGCATTACCGCCGACAGGGTAGGGCGCTTCGGGCATGCCCTGCTGGTCACGGCGCGGAACGGAACGGGATCGACGGTGCTGGCCATCACCTGCGCAGCCGGGGTCCGCACGATCACCGCGCACGCCCCGCACATGGAGGGCGGCATGTCGGTCGCGCCAGCCGCGTTCGGCCGGTACGGCGGCGACCTGATCGGGCCGGACGAGTCCACCGGCCGGGTCTATGCCATCGCGCCGGACGGCATGGTCCACACGCTGGTCCAGTCGGGGCTGCCGCACGGCGGTGACATCGGCGTGGAGAGCACCGGATTCGTGCCGCCCGGGTTCGGCCCGGGCGGCTCCGCCTACCTGGCCGACCGGTTCTCACGGGGCAACAAGCACCCCGGAACGAACAGCATCCTCCGGCTGTCCGGCGGTGAACTGCTCGGCGCGGGGGTCCGCCCCGGCGACCTGCTGGTCGCCACCGAGGGCAGCGCACGGACCATCGACGTGCGCTGCGCGGCTACCTGCACGGTGCGCTACATCGCCATCGGCTTGACCATCAGCCACGCCGAAGGGCACATCGTGTTCAGCCGGTGACGTTGCCGCCGGACTAAGCCCGGCCGGGCCGGAGAGTGGACCAGAGCCATTCCGGTCTATACGCTTTTGTCATGTTATCCGGCAGGCCCCGGTGGACCGCAGCGGTGCTGGCAGCCGCCGTGGTGATCGCGCCGTTATCCCCGGCCCCGGCCCCGGCTCCACGGTTATCTGCGTTATCCGCTCAGCCGGATGCCGGGATCGGGTTCCCGCTGCACACCAGCGGGGCGTCGATCCTCGGCGCGAACGGCGCGCCGGTCAAGCTCGACTTCGTGAACTGGTACGGCGCTGAGTCACCGGACTACGTGGTCGGCGGGCTGGAGTACCAGCCCGTCTCCGAGATCATCGGCCAGATCGTGTCGATGGGCTTCAACGGGGTGCGGCTGCCGTGGTCGAACCAGATGTGGGAAGCCAACCCGGTGGTGCCGGCCGCCCTGGTGGCGGCCAACCCGCAGTTCGCCGGGGAGCACGCCAGGACGGTATTCGAGCAGGTGGTGCAGGACCCGGCCAACGCCGGTCTAATGGTGATCCTGGACGACCACAACAGCGACGCGGAATGGTGCTGCAGCAGCACCGACGGCAACACGCTGTGGTACAACTCGGCCTACCCGCAGTCGGCCTGGATATCGGACTGGGAGTCGGTGGTGACCCAGTTCAGGAACATTCCCCAGGTGATCGGGGTGGACCTGCGCAACGAGCCACGCGGCACGGCGACCTGGGGCGGCAGTTCGGCCACCGACTGGCAGGCCGCCGCGGAACTGGGCGGCGACGCGGTGCAGAGCGTGGACCCGAACATGCTGGTCTTCGTCGAGGGCGTCAACTACGCGCTGGACCTGTCCGGGGTGGCCAGCCTCCCGGTCACGCTGACCGACCCGGGGCACCTGGTCTACGAGGCGCATGACTACGGCTTCGACCACAGCGGGGTGACTGACTACGACGGCTACGTGTCGCAGATCCAGTCCGACTGGGGTTACCTGGTGGGCCAGGTGCCGCTGTGGGTCGGCGAGTTCGGTACCTGCAATACCGCCGGCTCCTGCGTGGACAGCGCCGACACGGCCGACAACGGGGTCTGGTTCAGCGCCATCACGCGATACCTCGGCTACCACAACCTGAACTGGTCCTACTGGCCGGTCAACGGGACCGAGTCCGACGGCCTGGCCGGCCAGGGCCGGACCTATGGGGTGACCGAGACCTACGGGATCCTCAACCCGCAGTGGGATGGCGCCGCGCTGCCGGCCCTGCTGAGCAGCCTGCAGGCCATCCAGCCCGGATGCACGGCCGGGCCACTGGCCAGCGGCACCTATTACATCCGCAACGTGCACAGCGGCGACGTCATCGACATCCCGTCGACCCAGACGGCTGAGGGCACCGACCTCGACCAGTGGCCACTCAACGACGGCGCGAACCAGCAGTGGAAGGTGACCAGCCTGGGCTGCGGGCTGTACGAGATCACCTCGGTGCTGGACGGCGAGTCCATCGACATCGTGGGCCAGTCCACCAGCGACGGCGCCGCGGTCGACGAATACAGCTACTGGGGCGGCGGCAACCAGCAGTTCGTCATCAGCCAGGACGCCGCCGGGTCTGACACGATCTCCAGCATCAACAGCATGGACCCGGTGGAAGTGCCCGGCCAGGGCACGACAGCGGGCACGGCGCTGGACCAGTGGCAGGCCAACGGGGGAACCAACCAGGACTGGACCTTCGTCCCAGCCGGGTGAGCGGTGGCCAGGCCGTAGAGTGCTCGGGTGAGAGCTGTGGTGCAGCGGGTGACGCAGGCCAGCGTGGCGGTCGATGGGCAGGTCGCCGGCGCTATCGACGAGCCGGGGCTGATGGTCCTGGTCGGTGTGACGCATGACGACACACCGGCGCAGGCCGCGAAGCTGGCCGCCAAGCTGTGGGGGCTGCGCGTCCTGGACGGCGAGAAGTCCTGCTCCGACGTGAACGCGCCGCTGCTGGTGATCAGCCAGTTCACGCTGTACGCGGACACCCGCAAGGGGCGCCGGCCGACCTGGCAGGCGGCCGCGCCTGGCCCGGTCGCGGAACCGCTGGTGGACGCGGTGGTCGCGGCGCTGCGCGAACTGGGCGCCCGGGTGCAGACCGGCGTGTTCGGCGCGGACATGAAGGTCAGCCTGGTCAACGACGGCCCGGTCACGCTCATCCTGGAGATGTGACCAGGCCGGCCGGTCTCAGCTGTCCCCGGCCCCGGCCGGGCGGCGCCAGACGTCCCGCTTGTGCATCAGCTCGATCTGCCGGTCGATCACCTCACGCCGGTACTCGGCGTGCTGGTACGGCGCCCGGTCCAGGTAGAGGTTCTTCGGGTAGACCGGCTCCTCGTAGATGATCTGGTACTGCTCGGTGGTCAGGTCCTTGATCCAGTTGTCCCACTGCGCGCTGGCCCGGAACCGGCGCAGCGCCTCGACGTCGACCGTCCCGGCCACCCAGGACGATCCGCCGCTATAGTCGTGCCGGCCGACGATCTGGCCCCGGTAGTCGATCACCGCCGAACCACCGCCGAACGTGTCGATCGGCACGTCGGAATCGGCGTTCAGGAAATAGGTCCCCACGTTGCACGCGATCAGATACATGTTGTTGTCCAGGGCACGGGCCCGGTTCTGGATCTCGAACAGGCCGTTGCCCACGTGCGGATGCGGGTACGGGCCGCGGTAGACCACCTCGGCCCCGTTCATGGCCAGGCCGCGCGCGTTCTCCGGGTAGGAGCCCTCGTTCGCCATCAGGAAGCCCAGCCGGCCGATCTCGGTGTCGGCGACCGGGTAGAACGCGTCGAGGTTGCGGCCGTACAGCTCGATCCAGCGGTCCCAGACGTTGTGCGGGGTCACCGAGTGCTCGACCGGCAGCAGCGGCACGACCTTGTGGTGCCGGAGAATGAGCTCGCCCGCCGGGTCGAGGATGAACCCGACGTTGAAGAACCGCCCGGGGAATTCCGGATGCCGGGCCTTGGCCTGCCCCATGATGAACGCGTTCCACTGCCGGGCCAGCCCGCCGAGGTAATCCGTTTCCGGGCCGGGGATGTCGATCGCGCATTCCCGGGCGAACTCCTCGTGGTCCAGGTCCAGCACCTCGTCGTTGAAGCCCTGCAGCGCGCCTTCCGGAATGGCGATCAGGCGCACCGGCAGGTCCAGGCTGGACAGCCAGGACGCGGCCTTGATGAGGTGCGACAGGTGCTCCAGGTTGGTGGCGATCTCCGCGCGGCGGCGGATGCCGCGCATGGTGGGCACCAGGCCCAGGGCCTGATAAGGCTCAATCATGAACCTGTTCTACCCCGCGCCAGGTCCGTTGTCAGGAACCCACTTTTTTGCCGAACGCCAGTGCCCGGCTAATGCACCCCGGCCACGGCGATGATCTCAGGGCTGGCCGGGCCGACCGGTGACCGGTCCCAGTCGCCGTACCAGGTGACGTCGGTCAGCCCGGCCTCGGTGAGGAACCCGGCCAGCTCAGCCTGGCCCATGAAACGCAGCGTGTCGGGGACGACGACCTGCTCGCCGTCCGGGAACCGGATACACGTCTCGTACGTGACGAATTCGCCGGTGACCGAGCCGATGTCGTAATGGACGCCGGCCGGCCGGCCGCGGTTTCCACCCGCTGCCGGGTTTCCCGCGGCGTCCAGTACTGCCACTCCCGGGCATCGGGGTTCCTGGTCTCGAACGCGATCCGGCCGCCCGGGGCCAGGTGCCGGCGGAGCGTGCCCAGGGCGGCGCGGACATCGCCGTCGCCGAGCAGCAGCTGGAACACGTGGCCGGTCATGATGATCAGGTCGAAGCGGGTGGGCACGGACAGGCCAGCGGCGTCCGTCTGGATCCAGCGCACCTGGTCGGCGCCGGGCTGGCCGCGGGCCACCGCCAGCATGGCCGCCGCCGGATCGGCGCCGGTCACCCGGTGGCCCCGCGCGGCGAGCCCGCAGGCCAGCAGCCCGGTGCCGCAGCCCATGTCCAGCACAGCCAGCGGCCGTGCACCGGCCAGGTCAAGGTAGAACGCGGTGTCGTCGCCCGGCGGGTTCAGCGCGTCGTATAGCGCGGCCAGCCGGCCCTCGGCGTAGGCGGCGCTCAGCACCCCGCTCATCCGGTCAGCTGCTCAGCGGCCAGCAGCCGGGCCCGGTTCTCCGCCTCGGGCGGCAGCCCGAGCGCGGCCCGGCGCTGGTCCAGCCGGTCCGGATCGCGCACCTGCCACAGGCTCAGCTGGCCGTGCATGACCTGGTACTGGGTGCCGTAGATCTGCGGTTCACCGCGGTGCATCAGCACCCGGTCGGTCAGGTAGGCCAGGTCCCGCGGCGCGGCGTCGCCGCGGGCGACCGCGTCTTCGAGCAGCGGCAGGCATTCCTCCTGGAACTCGGCCGGTGCGTGCTGGACGAGCAGCCAGGCGGCATGCGCGCCGTCCGCTCCGGCCAGCGCGTAGCCGGGCCAGCCGTAGTCAGCCACGATCTGCCGCATCCGGGCTGTGTTGTCCCGGTCAACTGGGGCGATGACCTGTTCCCACTGCTGGTCCCGCTGGGCGGGCGGCAGTGACTTACGTGCGGTCTGGTCCCGGTCGGCTCGCGCCAGCAGCTCGGTGCGGAGTTGCTCGTTCATGCCTCCCCACCTCCCCGGCTCCCGGAGGGCCACTCCCCACCCGCCACAGTGGCACGGCGACGGCGCCGCAGCCAGCGAATATCCGGCTTATCCGGCCGGCTGGCCGCGCCAGCACTGTGCGACGATGCCTGGATGACCGGCCACGTGGAACTCCGTCCAGGCTCGCCGGCTGATCTGCCCGCGCTGGAACCACTGTGGGTCAGCGTGCACCACCAGCACGTCGCGTCCATGCCCGAGCTGGCCCCGTACGTGGACGACCAGCAGACCTGGGCCGAGCGCAGCCGGCTCTACCGCGAGCTGCTGGGCAAGCCGGGCACGATCCTGCTGCTGGCCGATACCGGCGACGGCCTGGCGGGCTACGGCCTGGCGCATGTCAGGCCGGCCGCGGACAGCTGGACCGCGGATACCTGGCAGACCGGGGCGCAGATCGGCGAGATCGAGTCGCTGGGTGTGCTGCCGGCCTACCGCGGCCAGGGCATCGGCAGCCGGCTGCTCGACGAGCTGATCAGCCAGCTGGCCGCGGCCGGCGTGCACGACCTGGTGCTCGGCGTGCTGCCCGGGAACACCGCCGCGATCCGGCTCTACCAGCGGCACGGGTTCCGCCCGACCTGGAGTTACCTGTCCCGGTTCGCCGGCCGGTAGCGGCCTTCCCCGATTGGAGCGCGCATGCCGCACATCACGCTGGACTCCAGCGAGCCGGGGATCCGTGGCTTGCTGCTGTTCCGCCCGGAGACCGCCCAGCCGCTGAGCGAGCTGACCGAAGTGCTGCTGCGCGGGCCGAATACGCTGACCCGCGGCGAACGGGAGCTGATCGCGGCCTACGTTTCGGGGCTGAACGACTGCCAGTACTGCACGGGCTCGCACTCGGCCTGCGCCGCCGCCCAGCTGCCGGGCGGCATGGCGCTGGTGCAGCAGGTCCGGGCCGACCCGGGCAGCGCGCCGGTGCCGCCCAAGCTGAAAGCGCTGCTGCGCATCGCGGCCGCGGTGCAGCGAAGCGGGCTGGCGGTGACCGGGGACGACGTGGCCGCGGCCCGCGCCGAGGGCGCGACCGACCTGGAGATCCACGACACGGTGCTGATCGCCGCTCTGTTCAGCATGTTCAACCGGTACGTGGACGGGCTCGGCACGGTGGCCCCGGATGACCCGGCCCGGTACGCCGCCGGGGCTCAGCGTCTGCTCAGCCAGGGCTACCTGCCGCCGGGCCAGGCCGATACCGGCTAGCCGGTCAGCGCGTACAGGCAGCCGTCCCAGTAGGCCTCGACGCGCGGCCGCCGCCGGCCGTGCAGCGCGATTTCCAGCACGTCAGGGCGGGTGCCGGCAGGCGCCAGGAACCACAGCTCCAGACCAGGCACGTCAACCGGGACAAAGCCGGTCCGGCCGGATGGTGGCGTAGTGGCCGCGTGCATATAGGCCGGTGCCCCGGCACAGCACTGGAGCGGGTGGGCGGCCCAAACCCACAGCCGCCCGCCCCGGGCGGCAACGAACCCGGCCGCATCGGGGCTGACGTCCACCTGCACAAACCCACCATAACCCCGCCCAGTACGCTGGCCCGGGTGAGCTTCGAGGTCAGCGCGGACGCCTACCTGCGGTTCATGGGCAAGTACTCGGAGCCGCTGGCCAGGCAGTTCGCGGACCTGGCCGGGATCGGTGCTGGGCTGCAGGTGCTGGATGTGGGCTGCGGCCCGGGCGCGCTCACCGCGGAACTGGCCCGGCGGGCCGGCCCAGGCGCGGTGCACGCCGTGGAACCGTCCGCATCGTTCGCCGCCGCCGCCCGCGAGCGGCTGCCCGGGGTGGACATCCAGCAGTCAGCCGCTGAGCAGCTGCCATTCCCCGATCATGCCTTCGACGCCGCGCTGACCCAGCTGGTCGTGCACTTCATGCGGGACCCGGTGCAGGGCCTGCGCGAAATGGGCCGGGTCACCCGGCCCGGCGGTCTGGTCGCCGCGTGCGTCTGGGATCACGCGGGCGGCCGCGGGCCGCTGGCGGCGTTCTGGCGGGCGGTGCGCGAACTGGACCCGGCGGCGGATGACGAGTCCGGCTGGCCCGGCGTCCGCGACGGCGATCTGGCCCGGCTGTACGCGCAGGCCGGGCTGGGCGAAGCCCAGGTCAGCACGCTGACGGTCCGGGTCCACCAGGCCAGCTTCGAGCAATGGTGGGAGCCGTTCACGCTCGGCGTCGGGCCGGCCGGGGCCTACCTGGCGTCGCTGTCCGCGGACGGCCAAGCCGCGCTGCGCGAGCGGTGCCGGCGGCTGCTGCCGGCCGGCCCGATCGAGATCAGCGCCACCGCGTGGGCAGCGGTGGCGGAGCGGCCCGCCGATTAGCGGTGTACTTTCCTGCCCTCATAGGGGCAAGGATGTACACCGCTCATACGTGCAGCCCAGCCCACTTACACTGCGTGAAAGCGCACTCGTGCGTGGTCACTGCAAGGTGACTGCAAGCCCCCGCCCGGACGATGGCTGCCAACGAGGCCGCACGGGAGGCGACGATGACAAGCAACGCAGTGGTGGACGAGTTCCTGGCCGCGATCGAGAACGCGGGCATCCCCGGCTGCGACGTGTGGAGCGCGGACGCGACGCTGGACGCGACCGTGCCCAACTGGCGGCTGCACCGGGCCGGCCCGGACGCGATCCGCGCCGAGTACGCGCGCTGGTTCGCCGACCCGGCCCACTTCGACGAGCTGCGCCGCTACCCGGTGGACGGCGGCGCGGCCGAGCTGATCGAGTACACGCTCAGCTGGGCTGAGAACGGGGTGCCGCACGCGGCGCATCACATGCACCTGCTGACCATCAAGGACGGCCGGATCGCGGCCGACACTGTGCTGTGCGGCGGCCGCTGGCCGGCCTCGCTGCTGGCCGAGATGGAAGCGGCCGATGCCTGACCCGCGGCCCGCCGGGCCGCAGTCT
The DNA here is from genome assembly GCA_963814645.1 of uncultured Actinomycetes bacterium. Classification (GTDB taxonomy): domain Bacteria; phylum Actinomycetota; class Actinomycetes; order Streptosporangiales; family Streptosporangiaceae; genus RYN-230. Next base: position 2,194,432 of record CAWFDX010000004.1, read on the forward strand.
GCCGGGCCGCAGTCACGGCCCGCCGCGCCGTTACCCCGACGTGGCCGGGCTACTGCGCGGAGCGACCGAACGGGTGCCGTTTGCCGACCCGCCCGGCAAGTCCGGCGCGCGTCTTGAGCGGGTGACGATCGGCAACGAGCGTTATGTACTCAAGCATGTGGACCTTAGCCAGGACTGGACGCTGCGGGCGTCCGGCTGCCTGGCCGGCGCGCCGCTGGTGCTGTACGAGCGGGGCATCCTGGGCCGGCTGCCGGACTGCTTCAACCAGCCGATCGTGGGCGCGGCGCCGGAGGGCGGGCCGGGCACCGGCCAGCCCGGCGGGTGCGCGCTGCTGATGCATGACGTGGCGCAGTGGCTGGTGCCGGTCACCGACGAACCGGTGCCGCTCGGCCAGCACGTCCGCTTCCTGACGCACATGGCCGCGCTGCACGCGGCGTTCTGGGCGGGTGGGCCCGAGCTGGACGTCATCCCGGTCACCCATCGCTACCTGGAGCTGTCCCCGTGGACGGCGGCCGCCGAGGCCGCGGTGGGCAGCGCGCATCTGGTGCCGCAGCTGGTAGCCAAGGGCTGGCCGCTGCTGGCCGAGGTGGCCCCGGCCGCGGCCGCGGTGGTCACCCCGCTGGCCTACGACCCGGGTCCGCTGGTGGATGCGCTGGCCAGCACGCCGCAGACGTTCGTGCACAGCAACTGGAAGCTGGACAACCTGGGCACCGACGACCAGGGCCGGACCGTGCTGCTGGACTGGGAGCAGCCGGGCCGCGGCGCGGCGCTCAGCGACCTGGCCTGGTACCTGGCCATCAACTGCCGCCGCCTGCCGCAGGCCAAGGAGGCGGCCATCGCGGTCTACCGGGAGGCGCTGGAGGCGGCCGGGGTGCGCACCGAGCCGTGGTGGGACCGGCAACTGGCGCTGTGCCTGCTCGGCGCGCTGGTGCAGTTCGGCTGGGAAAAGGCGCTCGGCGGCTACGACGAGGAGCTGGCATGGTGGGCGGACCGGGCGATCGCCGCGGCACCCCTACTCGGCTAACCACGGGTGCTGAGCTGACCACGGCCGTGCGGGCCGGCTATGACGCAGCGGCAGGCGGCTGGGCCAGCGGGCCGGGGCCGATGTACGACCGGCTGGCCGCGGCGCTGATCGCGGCCGCGCCGGTGCCGCTGGCCGGCCGCCGGGTGCTGGATCTGGGCGCGGGCACTGGCGCGGCGGGCCGGGCCGCGCTGGCCGCCGGGGCGGGCCAGGTAGTGGCGGCCGACCTGGCCGTGGGCATGCTGCGGGCCGCGGGCCCGGCGCTGCACCCGGTCGCGGCCGACGCCGTCGCGCTGCCGTTCCGCGCGGGCAGCTTCGACCTGGTGGCCGCCGCGTTCTGCCTGAACCACCTGCTGGACCCGGCCGCCGCGCTGGCCGAGGCCCGCCGGGTCGGCGCCGCGCTGGCGGCCAGCACGTTCACGGCGGGCTGGACCCATCCGGCCAAGGACGCGGTGGACGCGGCCCTCCGCCCGTTCGGCTACCGCGAGCCGGCCTGGCACGCCTGCATCAGCCTGGACGCGGACCGGCTGGCCGGCCGGGCGGAGGCGGCCGGCTTCCGCCGGGTGCGGGTGCGCATCGTCACGGTGCGCCGGCCTGGTCACCCCGGCCGAGCTGGCCGCCTGGCGGCTGGGCCTGGCCCAGTTCGCCCCGTTCCTGCGCAGCCTGGACGCCCCGGCCCGGACCGCCGCCCGGCGGGCCGCCGAGCGTGCCGTCGCGCAGGCGGCCGGCCAGGCCGGCCCGGGCCACGCGCCGCTGGCCGTGTCGATGGCGCTGGTCACGGCGTGCTGACCGGATAACTGGGCCGCTGCCCGCCAGCGGTCCAGCCGCTGGCCCGCGGCCTGCCGCAGGCCGTCCCCGTACGGGCCGGCCGCCGCGGCCAGCCGGGCCGCCCGGTCGGCGGCCCGGTCCAGCCAGGCGGGCTGGCCGAAGTCGGCGGCCAGCTCACCGGTCCACCACCACGCCTCGATGGACACCGACTGGTCCAGCGCGTCCAGGTCGGCGGCGACCGCGGCGGGGTCCACCGGCAGCCGCAGCGCGTGCCGCGCCCGGTGCGTGACCAGCCGGGCGGCGCTGGTGTACCGCGGCACGCGCAGCGCCGCGGCCCGCTCGCCGAGCGCGGTGGCGGCGGCCAGCGCGGCCGCCGGGTCGCCGCGCAGCAGCGCGAGCCGCGCGCCGAGCAGCTGGTGCTTGAGTGCCAGCCGCCAGCCGAACACCAGGTCCCCGTGGTTAGCCCCGTGGTTAGCATCCCCGTGCAGCAGCGCTGCCGCCTCGGCCAGCCGGGCCGCGCCGCCGTCCAGGTCACCCGCGGCCAGGCCGTGCTCGGCCAGGTCCTCCAGCGCGGCGATGGTGACCTCGGCAGTGCCGTCGCGCTGGGCCACCTCCAGGGCCTGCTGGTGCCGGTCGAGCGCCTCCGCCCAGGCGCCGAGGTTGCGCAGCACCCAGCCGGCGAAGTTCACCGCGCGCCCGGCGAACCGCGGTACCTGGCGCCGCTCCACCTCGGCCGTGTACCGGCCGAACGCGGCCAGAGCCAGCGCGGGCCGGCCCGCCATCGCGTGCGCGTGCCCGGTGAACAGCAGCGCGTGCAGCGTGGCCGAGGTGTGCTCGGCGCCGATCTGGCCACGCGCCGCCGGGCGGAGCAGGGTCAGCGCCTCCTCGGCCCGGCTCTGGTGCGCGCGCAGCACACCCAGCCAGGCGGCCGCGGTGACCCGGTCCGCGCCCTGGGCCAGCGACACCGCCTCGCCCAGCAACAGCTCGGCCTGGTCCAGGTCCCCGGCGGCGTGGTGGATGCGGCCGCCGGCGGCCAGGCAGCGGCCGCGGTCGGCCGGGTCCGCCGCAGCCAGCGCGCCGTCCGCGGCGAACTGGGCGGCCTGGCCGAAGCGGCGGCCGAAATAGGCCGCCCACGCGCCCACTTCCAGCGCGGCCGGCCCGGCCGCCGCGGCCCGGTCCACGTCGTCCAGTGCCTCCGGGTACCGGCCGCGCCGGGTCCGCACCCGGGCCCGGGCCAGCCAGGCGTCCGGCTCGGCGTGCAGCAGCAACGCGTCGTCCAGCAGTGCCTCGGCGGCCGCGTGGTCGAACCGTTCGGCGGCCCGGGCCGCGGCGGCCCGCAGCGCCCCGGCGGCCACTTCCAGGTCGCCGCCCAGCCGCGCGTGGTAGGCCACGGTCGGCGGCGGGCCGCTGGGCCAGCACCCGGCCCTGCTGCCGGTGCAGCAGGGCCTGCCGGCCCGGTGTCGCGCTGGCCGCCAGCGCCTCGCGGACCAGCTCGTGCCGGAACCGGAACGTGCCGTCCTGCTCGACCAGCAACTGCCCGGCGGCGGCCCGCTCGGCGTCGTCCAGCACCGCGACCAGCGGCCGGCCGAGCACTGCGGCCAGCAGGTTGACGTCCACGTCCTGACCGATAACCGCGGCCGCGCGGAGCAGCGTCCCGGCCGCCCCCAGCTCGTCGCAGCGGGCGGACACCGACTCGACCAGCGAAGCGGGCGGTTCGGTGCCCGCGGGCTGCTGGGCCAGCTCGGTGAGGAACAGCGGATGCCCGCGAGACCGGCGGTACAGCTCATCGACCCGGGCCGGGCCGACCAGCTCGGCGGCCGCGTCCCGGCCCAGCACGTCCAGGTGCAGCAGGCCAGTGCCGGGCAGTGGCTCGCCTTCGCCCGGCCGGATGGCCGCGACCAGCACGGCTGGCAGGCCCGCCCGCTGGGCGAACCGGAGCCAGTCGGCCAGCGCCGGGCCGGCCAGATGCGCGTCGTCTACCACGATGACCAGCGGGGCGCGTTCGGCCAGCCGGGCCAGCACCCGGACCAGGGCGGCGTACAGCACCGCCGGGCCGAGCATGCTGTCGGCCAGGGCCGGCCCGGTGGGCGGCCGGCCGCGCGGCCCGGCGCGGTCACCGGGGTGGCGCCGGGCGTGCCACCGAGCACCGGCGCGAGCACCGCCTCGTCGGAGCCCAGCACGTCGCCGACCGCCTCGGGCCCGAGCCGGCGCAGCAGCCCGGCCAGCGCGGTGAGCAGCGCGTCCAGCGGCATGGCGCGGTCCAGCGGCCCGCAGGGGGCCAGCAGCACGGTGTCCCCGGCGGCGGCGCGGCGCGCGGCCCAGGCCCGCAGCAGCGTGGTCTTCCCGATGCCCGCCTCACCGTCCACCACGATGACCGCGGCCGCGCCGCCGCGGCCCCGCAGAGCGGCCGCGTCAAGGTAGGCCAGCTCGTCAGCCCGGCCGACCAGGACCAGGCCAGGCTGGCCAGTGCCGGACCGGCCAGTGCCGGACTGGCCAGTGCCGGACTGGCCTGGACCCGGCTGGCCGCGGCCCAGCCGGCCGCCCAGGCCCAGGCCGGGGGCGGCCGGGCCAGCCAGCGGCAGCCCGGCCGGGGCCAGCTCGCCGCGCAGGATCGCGGTGTACACCGCCTGCGTCTCCGGCGACGGGTCGGTGCCCAGTTCCCCGGCCAGCCGTTCCCGGATGCTGGCGTACGCGGCCAGCGCGGCCGCCGCCTGGCCGCCCAGCGCGTGGGCGCGCAGCTGGACCCGCAGCGCCGCCTCGTCGTAGGGCTCCCGGGCTAGCGCCGCGGCCGCGGCGTCGGCGGCGGCCATCCAGTCGCCCGCATCCAGCAGCGCGCCGGCCGCCACCCGGCGGGTGCGGCTGATCAGGCGGTCCAGCTCGGCCTGCCGGAGCAGGGCCCAGTCCCCGGGCAGCGGCCGCGGTCCGTCGCCACGGACCAGGGACAGCGCCACCCGGGCCGCCGCGGCCGCACCCAGCACGTTCCCGGCCGCCGCGCGCCGCTGCACCTCGTCGGTGAGCACGGCCAGTTCCGCCGCGTCCAGCCAGTCGCAGCGCAGCCGGTAACCGCCGTCGTGATGCTCGATCCGGTCCCGGCCGAGCACCGACCGCAGCCGGCTCAGCAGCACGGCCAGCTGGTCCTCGGGCTTGGCGGGCGGGGCATCGCCCCAGATCGCGTCGATCAGCACGCCGGACGGCACGGCCTGCCCGCCGCCCAGCGCGAGCAGGTGCAGGGCCAGCCGGGCTTTCCGGCTGCCCAGCGTGTGCGGCGGCACGCCGTCCACGCCGAAATCGCCGAGCACCCGCACGGCCAGCGACTTCATGCCGGTATCAAACTCCGCCCGGCCCGGCAGCGCCAGCTCAGCGGCCCCTAGCAGCGCCCGCTCAGCAGTTGCAAGGTGGCTGCAAGCGCGGCCGGCCACGCTCAGCGCAGGGTAACCACAGCACTCCGAAGGAGAACGCGATGAGCGACAAAGCGGAACACGCCAGCTTCCAGGCGCCGGACGAGACCCGGGGCTTCGAGCGGGGCACCCTGGACCTGGTCCGGATCGGCGGCGGTGAGATCGGCCGGCTCACCCTGCAGCCCGGCTGGCGCTGGTCGGAGCATGTTAAGCCGCTGGCCGGCACCGAGCTGTGCGAGGCGCCGCACTTCCAGTACCACGTGCAGGGCACGCTGCACATCGTGATGGCCGACGGCACCGAGTTCGACGCCCGGCCGGGGGACGTCACCGCGCTGCCCCAGGGGCACGACGCGTGGGTGACCGGGGACGAGCCAGTGGTCGTCGTGGACTGGTACGGGGCCAGCAACTACGCCCGCGGCTGACCGGCCGCCCAGGCAGCCAGCGCGAGCCCGGCCGGAGATTTTCCGGCCGGGCGGTCCATCTCGGGCCGTCCTGTTCGTCGTCCAGACGACCCGGCCAATCCGGCCGGCCGGACCGCGAAGGAGCGATCACGATGAACTCGTACATGATCTACCAGATCGTCCAAACCGAGCACGCCGCGCAGCGCGCCCGCAGCACCGCCAGCCAGCGGCAGGCTGACGCGCGAGTGGGTGAGCTGGCCGCGGCCGTGGCACAGTTGAGCCGTGACCTGGCCCGGCCCGCCGCGGCCGTGCGGGCCGCGCTGCGGCGCGGGGTGCGAGGAGAAGCCGTGACCGATCAGTGACCGACGTCGACGCCGCGATCGCGGCGGCATTCCACGAGGAGTGGGGGCGGGTCGTGGCCACGCTGATCCGGACGACCGGCGACTGGGACCTGGCCGAGGACTGCGCCCAGGACGCGTTCGCCCAGGCGGTGCGGAGCTGGCCGCGGGACGGGATCCCGGGCCTGCCCGGCGCCTGGCTGACCACGGTGGCCCGCAACCGCGCGCTGGACCGGCTGCGCCGCGGCAGCACCGAAACGGCCAAGCTGCACCAGGTGGCCACGCTGGCCGGCCAGGGCGGCGGGACGGCGGGGCCGCCGGGCGGCGACGGCGATGACGGCGGCGAGTTCCCCGACGACCGGCTCCGGCTGATCTTCACCTGCTGTCACCCGGCGCTGCCGCTGGACGCCCGGGTCGCGCTCACCCTGCGCACGCTGGCCGGGCTGACCACCGCGGAGATCGCCCGGGCGTTCCTGGTCCCGGAGCCGACCATGGCCAAGCGGCTGGTCCGGGCCAAGCACAAGATCCGCAACGCGGGCATCCCGTACCAGGTGCCCCCACCGCACCTGCTGACGCAGCGCACCACCGGCGTGCTGGCCGTGCTGTACCTGCTGTTCAACGAGGGGTACGCGGCCAGCGCCGGGCAGAACCTGATCCGGGAGAGCCTGTGCCTGGAGGCGATCCGGCTGGCCCAGGCGCTGACCCAGCTGATGCCCGGCGAGCGCGAGGCGGCCAGCCTGCTCGCGCTGATGCTGCTGCAGCACTCCCGGCGGCTGGCCCGGGTGGACGCTGCTGGTGACCTGGTCACCCTGGAGGACCAGGACCGGGCCCGGTGGGACCGGGCCCAGATCGGCGAGGCCCTCACCGTGCTCCAGGCCATCCCGCCGGACCAGCCGCCCGGGCCGTACCAGGTGCAGGCCGCGATCGCCAGCTGTCACGCCACGGCGGCCGGCCCGGCGGACACCGAATGGGCCACCATCGCCCGGCTGTACACGCTGCTGGCCGCGCTGCTCCCGTCCCCGGTGGTGGAGCTGAACCGGGCCGTGGCGGTGGCCATGGCCGACGGCCCGGCCGCCGGGCTGCGCCTGCTCGACGCGCTGGACCCGGCCGGCCTGGCCGGCTACTACCTGCTCCCGGCCACCCGGGCCGACCTGCTCCGCCGCCTCGGCCAGCCAGACGGCGCCGCGGCCAGCTACCGGGAGGCGCTGGCCCTGGCGCCGTCCGACGCCGAACGCCGGTACCTCACCCGGCGGCTGGCCGAGGTGGCGCGTTAAGGCCGGACCAGCGGCCGCAGCTCGAACGTGCCGATCCGGGCGGTCGGATGCCGCGCCGCGATCTCGATGGCCGCGTCCCGGTCCGCGCACTCCAGCAGGTCGAACCCGGCGATCTGCTCCTTGGTCTCGGCGAACGGCCCGTCACTGACCAGCACCTCGCCGTCGCGCACCCGCACCGTGACCGCTTCCCCGGCGGGCCGCAAATGCCCCCCATATTTCTTAACGCCAGTGCCTTCCATCTCACGTACCCAGGCGTCCATCGCCTGTCCGGCAGCCGAGCCAGGAACGCCGGGATCGTCGGCTGGCTCGAACGTCGCGGTCTCGTCGATGCGGTGCAGCATCAGGTAGCGCATCAGTTCTCGTCCTCATCCAGCCAGAACGGGCGTACCTCGATGGTGCCGATCCGGGCCACCGGGTGCTTGGCCGCGACCTCGATGGCCTGGTCCAGGTCGGTGCACTCCAGGATGTCGAACCCGCCGATCTGCTCCTTGGTCTCGGCGAACGGCCCGTCGCTGATCAGTACCTCGTCCTGCCGGACGCGCACCGTGGTGGCGTCGCTGACTGGCTGCAGCGGTGCGCCCTGCAGCCGCACCCCGCGCCCTTCCATCTCATCCACCCAGGCCAGGGTCGCGCGCTCCATCTCCGCGCCTTCCTCCGGGGTGAGCTGGACGTCCTCGCCGACGCAGATCAGCAGCATGTATTTCATCGGTTCTCCTTCGTGATGGCCAGCGCCGGACGGCTGGCTCATCCGCACGACGTACCGGACCGGTCCGGATGGACACTCCAGGCGGATAACCTCGCGGGCCGGCCCGCCGCCTGCAGGCCCTGGTAGTCCTGCCGGCAGGCGGCGCAGCTGGCCAGGTGCACCCGGACCGCGGCCAGGTCCCGGCCGGGGTCGCCGCCGCCCAGCTCGCTGCTGACGTAGCTGTCCACCTCCTGGAAGGTGACCTCGCAGCCGGCGTCCCCGGGGGTAACGGCCAGCAGGTCAGCCAGGCCGCTGGGCCAGTCCGACGGCAGCCCGGTCAGCGGGTCAGCATGGTGCCCGTCCGCGGCCAGCCGGTCAGCCAGCCGCCGCCGCGCCTCGAACATCGACTTGTAGATGGCGCTCCGGGTGGAGCCGAACTCCAGGGCCAGCACGTCGACCGGCACCCCGCCGAGCAGAACGGTCTGGAACACGATGCGCTGCTGCTCGCTCAGGTCCTGCTCGACGCCGCGGCGCAGCGACCCGAGTACCCCGTCCCGGCCTGCCGCCACCCCGGACAGCCACTCCGTCCATTCTCCGCCGGCCACGGGCAGCGCGCCCGCCCGCCACTGCCGCTGGGCGATCTTCGCGGAAACCTCGGCCATCACGAACTTGGCCGCCCAGATGGAGAACGGTGCGCTGCTGCGCTCGCCGAGATCGGCGACGACCGCGGTCAGCGCGCCCGCCGCGGCCTCCTGGGCCAGCGCGCCCGGCTCGGCTCCGGCCGGCAGCTGGTCCTGCCTGCGGTCAAGCTCGGCGCGGGCGGTCTCCAGCAGCAGGTCCTGCAGCCGGGCGGCCGCCTCCCCGGCCTGCTGCCCCACGCCGCCGAGCTCGTCCGCCCACGTCCGTGCGTGCGAATCCACCGCGCCCTCCCCTCCCGGGCTCAGGGGATTGAGTCAAATCAGGTATCTAATGATCTCGCAACGTCTGGAAAATCTCGCGCCCAGCTCAGCAGATCTGCCTACCGACCAGGTAGGGACTTTCGGCCCGGGCCAGGCCCGCGTCAGCCCGGCGCTATAACGCCGGTCCCGGCCGGTCACCGGCGGCGGCCGCGGCCGCGGCGACTTGCGCCGCTTCCGCCGCGGCGGCCAGCCGCTCGCCCTTGCGCTTCGAGTGCCGGCCGTAGCCGATCGTCCAGGCGGTCAGCACCGCGGCCACCGCGTACGGCATGACCTTGCTGACGGCCAGCGCCGTCCCGGTCGAGGTGTTCTGCACGATGACGACCCGGGCCGCGGCCTCGGCCAGGTAGCCGATCCCCCACACGATGGTCATGACCCGGAACACGTGCCGGAACTCCGCGTACTGCCACAGCCCGGTGAACTCGCGGCCCTTCGCCGTGTCCGGGCCGACGAATTCCATGGCCAGCCGGTACATCAGCGGTTTCGGCGTGGCCAGCGAGCCCAGGCAGACCAGGCCGAACGCCGCGGTGACCACCGAGCCTTCGTCCAGCACCAGCCGTGGATCGTGGCTGACCAGCCCGAGCAGCGCGCCGACCGCGATGCCGGCCAGCACCAGGACGCCGAGGGCGTCCACCCGGCGGTGCCGGATGAAGCCGATGGTCACCCCGGCGGCCGGGAACACACCGCTCAGCACGAGCGCGGCGACCGGGCTGAACCCGGCCGAGCGAAGCAGGTTGTAAGCGACCAGGGGCCCGGCGATGTCGAAGACCGCGATCATCACGGCCGACCGCACCTGCCTGGAGTCCACGGCGCCTACACTATAGGTCGATTCGACCTAATGAAAGGCCGGCGGCGGGCCGCCGGCCGGACCGACTCAGGGTGCCATGCTCATGCCGCGATCACAGCTCACTCCGTTCGAGCACGTGCTGCTCGGCATGATCTTCATCCGGCCGTCCAGCGGCTACGACCTCAAGCGCCGGTTCGCGTCCAGCCCGATGGGCGTGTACCAGCCGAGTTCTGGCGCGCTCTACCCGGCGCTGGGGCGGCTGGAGCGGCGCGGGCTGCTCGGCTCGGAAACGCTCCGGCCAGCCGCCAGCGGCCGGCCGCGGCGGGTCTACCGGCTCACCGCGGAGGGGCGCCAGGCCCACCTCGGCTGGGTCCGCGAGCCGGTGGATCCGGAGACCGTCTCCCCGGACCTCGGGATGCACCTGCTGCGCTTCGTGATGATGGCGGACGTGCTGCCCGCGGACGAAGTGCTCGGCTTCCTGGCCAGCCTGCGCGCCGCGCTGGCCGGGTTCGTGGCCGCGCTGGAGCAGGCCGCCGCCGGCCCGGACCTCGCGGCCAACTCAGCGGCCCGGCTGGCCGTCGAGCACGGCGTCGCGGTGCACCGGGCCAGCCTGGCCTGGACCGGGCAGGCGATCAGCACACTGGCCGGGGCTAATCGCCGCACAATGGGCTTAGTCCCGGACCGGAAGTAGTACCCGCAGAGCAAAGTCAGTTGCCAATCTTTACAGTTCCGTGATCTGGCGACGTTCGGCGCGGCGCGGAAGTTTTCCCGGCAGAATGTGCGATTCTGTCGTCCCGTGAGCTGGAATGTCCCCGTCTACAGCGGACGCCGGATGGTGGATTCACACCGGTTCATACTTGCTCTCGCGGCGGCTGTGCTCGTTTTCATCGGCTTGGCCGTGGCCTGGGTCGGCCAAGGCGCGGCCGCCGCATTGTCGGGAACGCCGGGAGTGGCGTGGGCATTGTCCCCGGCCTCGAACACCGTGGCCGTCCGGCTGACGCCGGCCAGCGGCCCGGAGGGCCAGCGGATCCTGGTCCGCAGCCATCTCGTCGTATCTGGGGCCGGCCCGGCCAGGCAGGGCCCGGATGGTGCGCCGGTCCGGGTCCCGATCCGGCCCGGCACCCGGGCCCGGCTGCAGGTCCAGGTGGACGGACCGCGGCCGGAACAGCGGACGCTGACCGTGGCCATGCCGCGGGCGCTGCGGATCACCAGATCCCGGCACGCCGCGTCCGGCGTGCTCGTCTCGGTGTCCAGCTCGTTGCGGCGCCAGCCACCCCGGCCGCTGTGCGGCAAGGACACGGTCAGCTTCCCGGCCGCCCGGGTGGTCGCGGTGGCCAGCGGCCCAGCCCCGTGCCGGGCCCTGCTGCGGGTAACGGCCCGGGACGGCGAGCGGGCCGCGGTCCGGGTGACCATCCCGGCCATGCGCGAGATCCCGGTCTACTCCTTCGCCAACCCGGCCCACCGGGCTATCTACATCACCGTGGACGACGGCTGGACGCCGAGCGCCAAGGTGCTCGAGCTGATGCGGCAGACCCACCTGCCGGTGACCGCGTTCCTCATCCTGCAGGCCGCGGAGCAGAATCTGCCGTACTGGCGGGCGTTCGTCGCGGCCGGCGGGACGGTTGGCGACCACACCGTGTCCCATCCCAACCTGACCAAGCTGAGCCTGCGCCAGGCCACCACACAGTGGGGCCAGGCCCGGACCGGCCTGGGCCGCCTGCTCGGCCACACCCCGGTCATGGGGCGGCCGCCGTACGGGGCGTTCGACCGGACCGTGCAGGCGGCCGCCTTCCGCGGCGGGCTCAAGGCGCTGGTCGGCTGGAGCGCCGAGGTGGGCAGCACCGGCGGCGTGCACACCTGGGATGGCCGGAAGCTGCAGCCCGGCGAGATCGTGCTGCTGCACTGGGTGCCCGGGCTGGGCGGGCAGATGGTCCGGCTGCTCCGGGTCATCCACGCCGAGCACCTGAACCCCACGCCGCTGACCCCGGCCGATTTCGCCGGTGAACCGGTGCAGCGCCGCTCGCTCGACGGCGACTAAGGTGCGTTAGGTGACCACCCTGAGCGATTTCCCGCGCTACCCGCTGCTGTTCGGGCCGTCCCCGGTGCACCGGCTGGACCGGCTGACCGAGCACCTCGGCGGGCCCGCGATCTGGGCCAAGCGGGAGGACTGCAACTCCGGGCTGGCCTACGGCGGGAACAAGACCCGCAAGCTGGAGTACCTGGTCCCCGACGCGCTGGCCCAGGGCGCCACCCACCTGGTGTCGATCGGCGGCGTGCAGTCCAACCACACCCGGCAGGTGGCCGCGGTCGCGGCCAAGCTCGGCCTCAAAGCCCGGCTGGTCCAGGAGAGCTGGGTGGACTGGCCCGATGCGGTCAACGACCGGGTCGGCAACATCCTGCTGTCCCGCATCATGGGCGCCGACGTGCAGTTGGTCGAGGCCGGCTTCGGCATCGGCATCAAGTCGAGCTGGGAGCAGGCGCTGGACGATGTCCGGGCGGCCGGCGGCGTGCCGTACCCGATCCCGGCCGGCGCGTCCGACCACCCGCTGGGCGGGCTCGGCTTCGCCAATTGGGCCTACGAGGTGCAGCAGCAGGAACGCGCCCTGGGCGTGTTCTTCGACACGATCATCGTGTGCGCCGTCACCGGGTCCACTCACGCCGGGATGATCGCCGGCTTCGCCAGGCAGGACCGGCCGCGCCGGGTGCTCGGCATCGACGGGTCGGCCAAGATCGGGGAGACCCGGGCTCAGGTCACCAAGATCGCGCAGGACACCGCGGAGCGGATCGGCCTGGGCCGCCCGCTGCGCGACGACGAGATCACCCTGCTGGAGGGCTGGGCGGGCGACTATTACGGCATCCCGGTGCAGTCCACCCTGGACGCGATCCGGCTCACCGGCCGCCTGGAGGGCATGATCATCGACCCGGTGTACGAGGGCAAGTCGATGGCCGGCCTGATCGACCTGGTCCGCACCGGCGAGATCGGCAAGGACTCCACCGTGCTCTACGCCCACCTGGGCGGCCAGCCCGCGCTCAACGCCTACAGCGCCCTCTTTAAGAATGGCTGAGCTCAGGAACGGATGATCGCGATGCCGCCCGACGAAGACCCCGTCGAGAGCGAGGACGAGACCGACCTCGGCTGGGGCGAGCACCCCGACCCCGAGGACGACGACCACTACACCCGCGACCGCCCACCCCACTGGGACTCCGCCTAGCCCCCGGTCCAGTAAGAGGCCAGCCAGCTGGCCGCGCTCTGCGCCGCCTCGGAAGGCGTAGTGTCTTTGGTGCAGGCTGACAGGTAGCTGTGAGGCCGAGTCCCCGCCTGACTGCAATGGCGGAAGGGCGGCCCAATGCTGAATGTCGAGCTGAGTTCCCGCGCCGTCAGGTGCGCAGATGGCTAACAGCAGGCCGGCGGCGTTGTGGGGACTGATCGCGGCGCACGCTGCCGCGGCGGGCCGCCGGGTGGCGGTCGCCGATGTGTGCGCGGTCGCTGTGTCCTCGGCCCGGGCCGGCGGGGGGTGGGTGGCCGCCGCGAGCGGCCGGGGTCCGGACTTTGTGATATGCGTGACGGACCTGGTCAGCGAGCAGCTCGCCGAGGTGCAGCTGATGTTGGGCGAGGGGCCGTGCCACGACGTGCTGGCCACCGCCGCGCCGGTCCTGGCCGCCGACCTGGGCGATGAGCCATCCAACCGCCGGTGGCCCGCGTTCACGCCCGAAGCGCGCCAGCTCGGCGCCGCAGCCGTGTACGCGTTCCCGCTGGTGATCGGCGCGATCCGGGCCGGGGTCATGGGCCTGTACCGCGGCTCGCCCGGCCCGCTGTCCGGCCCGCAATTCGGTGACTGCCTGCTGCTCACGGACACCGCGACCATGCTGCTGCTCGACGGCCTCGGCGACGGTGCGGGGCTGGCCGCTGACGGTGACGGGCACGGCGTGCGGCCAGCCGGCCAACTACCGGAACTCGCGGCGCACCGCGCGGAGATCGATCAGGCCACCGGCATGCTGACCGTGCAACTCGGCGTCGGCATCACTGAGGCCTTCGCCCGGCTCCGGGCCTACGCTTATACCCACGACCGGCGGCTGGCCGACGTGGCCGCCGACATCGTCGCCCGGCGCCTGCACCTGCACCCCGACGCAACGCAGGACGGCCGGCGATGACGGACCCGCCTGCTGGGCTCCCGAGCCCGCATCGTGTTGCCACCACGAGAAGGTGAACTCACATGGATCCTGAACTTCTCTCCGATACTTTCGTTGGCCTGGCCGACACGATGGTGGCTGACTTTGACGTCATCGACTTCCTGCACATGCTCACCGACCGCAGCGTGGCCCTGCTGGCCGCGTCCGCGGCCGGCGTGGTGCTGGCCGACCCCCGCGGTGAGCTACGGGTCGCAGCGGCATCCAGCGAGGCGGCTGGCCTGATCGAGCTGTTCCAGATCCAGAACGACCAGGGACCGTGCCTGGACTGCTTCCGCACCGGCCAGCCGGTCACCGCGGCCGACCTGACCAGCGCGGACCAGCGGTGGCCGCGGTTCGCCGCGGCCGCCGTCCAGGCGGGGTTCCGCACTGTGGAGGCCCTGCCGATGCGGCTCCGCGACCAGGTGGTCGGCGCGCTGAACCTGTTCCGCGCCACCCCCGGCCCGTTCGCGGTGGCAGACCTGCGCATCGGCCAGGCGCTCGCCGACGTGGCCACCATCGGGCTGCTCCAGGCACAGAGCCTGCGCCGTACCGAGATCCTCGCCGAGCAGCTGCAGGGCGCCCTGAACAGCCGCGTCATCATCGAACAGGCCAAAGGCAAGCTGGCCGAGCGGCTCACCATCGACATGGAGGACGCCTTCCGGATGCTCCGCGATTACGCCCGCAACAGCAACCAGCACCTCACCGACGTCGCCCGCAACTTCGTCAACAGCGCCACCGCTGAGTTCCCGCCACCACCCCGCAGCGAGGCGCGCTAGCTACTGGGCAGGGCGAAGGCGTATTCGTCGTGGTTGTCCGAGCCGGCGTAAACCCGGCCGTCGGCCACCGCCGGGGAGCCTTCGATCGGGCTGCCGGTGCTGTACGTCCAGAGTTCGCTGCCGCTGCCCGCGTTATAGGCGTACAGGTCGCCGTTGCCCGCGCCGAAGTAGACCACCCCGTCGGCGACCGCGGGATCAGACCGCATCTCCATCGGGGTCAGGCTGACCGTCCAGACGTTGTCGCCGGTGACCGCGTTCGTGGCGAACGCGTTGCCGTCGGCGACCCAGTACACGATGCCGTCGGCCACCGCCGGCGCGGCGTCGACCGCCCCGTTGCTGTCCTGGATGTCCCACATCCGCCGGCCGGTGGCCGCGTTGAAGGCGAGCAGGTCACCCACGTCGGTGTGGTCGGTGCCGAGGTAGACCACGCCGTTCGCGGCGGCCGGGGCGGACACGGCGTAGCCGGGCAGCAGGGCGTGCCACAGCCTGGCCCCGGTGGCCGCGCTCAGCGCGTACAGCTCGCCCGGTTCCGCCGGGACGTACACCACCCCGTTGGCCACGGCCACCGAGGCGGCCACCTCGGTGCGCAGCCTGACCCGCCACCGCCATTTCCCGGTGGCCGCGTTGAACGCGTACACGGTGCCGTTCACCGCGGCGACGTACACCGTCCCGTTCAGCACCGCGGGCGAGCCGAACACCGGGGCGCCGGTGCGGTACACCCACCGCTGAATGCCGTGCACGACGCCGATCGCGTATACCCGGTTGCCTTCCGACCCCACGTACGCCTTCCCGCCCAGCACGGCCGGGGACGAGTTGACCGCGCCGTACGTGCGGAACATCCACCGCTGCGCGCCGGTGGCTTCGTTCAGCGCGTATACCGCGTTGCTCAGCGAGCCGACGTAGGCCGTCCCGTTCACCACCGCCGGGGAGGAGAACGCCTCGTTGCCAGTGTCGAAGCGCCAGGCCAGGCCCAGCCCGGGCACGGCCGACGCGGACAGCACGAATTCGCTGTAGTTCCAGCCGGTGCGCGCGGGCCCGGCGCCGTACTGGGCCCAGTTGTCGTGCACGGTGAACGTGGCGCTGGCCTGGCGGCCGGTACGCCGGCCTACCGCGGTGACCTGGTAAGCGCCCGGTGCCACGCGGCCCACTTTGACCAGGGCCCCGGAAAAGCTGCCGCGGCGGTTGGCGTGCGCGACCGTGTGGTCCTGGTCATCCAGGGAGATCCGCACCGTCTCGCGGGTAGCGAAGCCAGAACCGGACACCCGGATGGCCGTGCCCGGCGGCCCGGTGTAGGTGGCGAGCGTGATCTGCGGGGGGCGCTGTCCTTCGGCGGCCTGCGCTTCGGTGACTGGCGCGGCGGCGGCCAGGCCGAGACCGGCCAGCGCCGCGGCAACTAAGACGAGCCGGGGAATGAGTGACACGACTGTAATTTACCGCCCGCGCCGTAGGGTGGGCCAGATGTACCCGACACGGCTGGCCCGGCTGGTCGAGGCGGGCTAGCAGGCTTCTCCCCGGCTAGGCCCAGGCCGGTGTCCAGGTACTGGCGTTCGGCACAATGGGCTTGATCGTGCTCAGGTGCGCGCGCAGCGTGGCCAGCGCGGGGTGCGGGTTGTCCGGCCGCCAGATCAGCGCGTGCGGGTAGACCGGTACCGGATCCCGGATCGGGATGCGGCGCAGGCCGTAGCCGTCGGGCCAGCTGAGGTGGGTCTGCTCGCCGACCAGCGTGGCCACCGTGGCCGAGCCGGCCACCGTCTCGAGCAGCGGCTCCAGGCCGAAGTTGGGCCCGCGGCTGTCGATGCTCAGCCCGAACGCGGCCGCCAGCCCGGCGTAGAACGCGGCCCACTCGGTGCCAGGCACGATGCCGGGCATCCAGATCCGGTGCCCGGCCAGCTGAGCCGGGGTGACCCCGGCCGCGCCGGCCAGCTCATGGGCCGGGCCGGTGAGCAGCTGCACCGGCTCGTCGAAGACCCGGCTGGCCCGGATGCCGCTTGGCAGCCGGCCGGGGTGGTGGACGGCGCGGAAAGCTGCGTCGATCGCGCCGGACGCCGCCGCGGCGATGGCCGCGTCCGCGTCGAACAACGTCACCACGTCGAGCTCGGTGTCCGGGTAGGCGCGGTGGAAGCCGCGCAGCAGGCCGGCGGCCAGCCCCCGGCCGACCACGTCCACCCGCAGCCCGCGGCGGCCGGGCCGGACTGCGGCGTAGGCCCGCTCCGCGGCCTGCAGCAGATCCCGGGCCCGGGGCAGGAACGCCTGCCCGTCCACGGTGAGCCGGGCGCCACGCGCGGTCCGGGCAAACAGCCGGACCCCGAGGTCCTTCTCCAGCCCGGCGACGCGCTTGGACGCGGCCTGCTGGGTGATGGACAGGCTGGCGGCGGCCTCGGAGAACTGGCCGGTGTCCGCCACCGCGACGAACGTGCGCACGGCTTCCAGGTCCACGCCGCCTGACCTTAGCCGTACAACAGATGGTTGTGACGCGCCGGCCGCGTGGTTGTTTGCTCCGGCGCCGGGCGGCCCGCTTGGATCCTGAGCATGGTGGGCAGGCGATCGCTGGGGCGGCAGTTCGGGTGGCTCTACGCCGCGTACGCGGTCAGCATGTACGGCTCGTGGCTCGGCTTCGGCGCGTTCCCGCTGATCGCGATCCGGGTGCTGCACGCCGGGCCGGCCGAGGTGTCCGCGCTGTCCGCGGCCGGGCTGGCCGTCGGCGCGGTGGTCGCGGTTCCGCTCGGCCCGTGGGTAGAGTTCCGCCGCAAGCGGCCAGTGATGATCGCGATGGACCTGATCCGGTTCGCCGCGCTGCTGACCATCCCGGCCGCGTACGCGTTCGGCTGGCTCAGCTTCGCCCAGCTGCTGATCGTGTCGGTCATCGTGGCCGCGGCCAAGATCGCGTTCAACTCGGCCAGCGGCGCGTTCCTGAAAACGCTGGTGCACGGCCCGAACCTGCTCGTCGCGAACAGCCGGTTCGAAGCCACTATGTGGACCTCCAGCGTGCTCGGGCCGCCGCTCGGCGGGGCGCTGATCGGGCTGCTCGGCCCGGTCGTCACGGTGCTGGCCGACGCGGTCAGCTACCTGCTGTCGGCGGCCGGCATCGGGGCCATCGGCGGGCACGAGGCGCACCCGGCGCGGGCCGGGACGGCCCGGCTGCGCGGCGCGGACCTGCTCAGCGGGTGGCGGTACACCCTGGCCCACCCGACGCTGCGGCCGCTGCTGGCCTACTCGATCCTGGTCGGCGGGCTGATCCTGGCCACCGAGCCGCTGCTCGCGGTGCTCATGCTCGGCCAGCTGCACTTCGCCCCGTGGCAGTACGGCCTGGCGTTCGCCGCGCCGTGTGCGGGCGGCCTGATCGGCGCCCGGCTGTCCGGCCGGCTGGCCGCCCGGTTCGGGCTGCACCGGGTCATGATCACCGCCGGGACGCTGAGCGCCGGCTGGCCGGTCTGGCTGGCCTTCATCGGTCCCGGCGTGGGCGGCCTCGTGCTGGTCATCGGCGTCGAGTTCGGGCTGATCGCCTGCATGGGCGTGTTCAATCCGCTGTATGCCACCTACCGGCTGGAGCAGACCGGCCAGGACCGGGTGGCCCGGGTGCTGTCCGCGTGGCAGGTGACCAAGAACGTCACCATCGCCGCGCTGACCGCGCTGTGGGGGGTGCTGGCCGCGCTGACCAGCCCGCGGATCGCGATCGCGGCGGCCGGCCTGCTCCTGCTGGGCACCCCGCTGCTGCTCCCCCGGCCCGGTCAGGTGCTGGCCACCAGCTCCACCTCGAAGCCGTCCGCGTTGGCCAGGTAGCCGGCGTAGCTGTCCGGCCCGCCGGCGTGCGGGTGCCGGTCCGGGAACAGCAGCGTCCAGCCGTGCCGCTGGGCCTCGGCCACCAGCTGGTCGGTCTCGGCGGTGGTCCCGGCGTGGAACGCGAGATGGTTCAGCCCGGGATGCAGCCGGTCGTGCGTACCGCTGGTCAGCGCCGGGGACTGCTCGACCACCAGGTAGGTCGGGCCGAGCTGCCAGCTGCGCCCGTTGGGCCAGTCCTGGCTCAGCTGGTAGCCGAGCGCTTCCAGCAGCCAGCCCAGGCTGGCCACCGCCCGGGCCAGGTCAGGCACCCACAGCTCGACATGGTGCAGCGGCCCGCGTGACATGACGCTCATTCTGGCTGGAGCGGACTGTCGGTGCGCCGGGTTACTGTTCAGCTGATGCTGGACTTGTTTCACCCCGCGGTCCGGGCCTGGTTCGAACGCCGGTTCCCGGCCGGCCCGACCGAGCCGCAGGCCGGGGCCTGGCAGGAGATCGACGCGGGGCGGCACACCCTGATCGCCGCGCCCACCGGGTCCGGGAAGACGCTGGCCGCGTTCCTGGTCTGCATCGACCGGCTGTACCGGGCGCATCAGGCCGGGCAGGAGCCAGCCAGCGGCCCGCAAGTGGTCTACGTATCCCCGCTCAAGGCCCTCGCGGTGGACATCTGGCAGAACCTGGAACGTCCCCTCACGGAGATCGCCGAGGTCGCGGCCGAGCTGGGGCTGACCGCGCCGGACATCCGGGTGGCGGTGCGCACCGGCGACACGGCCGCGGCCGAGCGGGCCGCCATGCTCAAGCGGCCGCCGGACTTCCTGATCACCACCCCGGAGTCGCTGTACCTGCTGGTCACCGGGGACCGCGCGCGGGCCATGCTGCGCCCGGTGAACACGGTGATCGTGGATGAGATCCACGCGGTGGCGGGCAACAAGCGCGGCTCACACCTGGCGCTCACCCTGGAGCGGCTGGATCACCTGGCCGAGCCGGAGGTGCAGCGGATCGGCCTGTCCGCCACCCAGCGGCCGATCGAGATCGTGGCCCGGCTGCTGATCGGTGCGGGCCCGGACCGGTCCAACCCGGATGGGTCGCCGCGCTGCGCGATCGTGGACTCCGGGCACCAGCGTGACCTGGACCTGGCCATCGAGCTGCCCGACGACGAGCTGGGCGCGGTCGCGTCGAGTGAGCAGATGGGCCAGGTCCTGGACATGATCGCCGGGCACGTGGCCGGGCACCGCACCACGCTGGTGTTCGTGAACACCCGCCGGATGGCGGAGCGGGTCGCCCACCAGCTCGGCGAGCGGCTCGGCGACGACCAGGTCGCGGCGCACCACGGCAGCCTGTCCAAGGACCGGCGGCAGCGGGTCGAGGCCCGGCTGCGGGCCGGCGACCTGCGCGCCCTGGTCGCTACCGCGTCCCTGGAGCTGGGCATCGACATCGGCCCAGTCGAGCTGGTCTGCCAGATCGGGTCGCCGCGCAGCTTCGCCACGTTCCTGCAGCGGGTCGGCCGGTCCAACCACACCCGGACCGGCACCCCGGCGGGCCGGCTGTACCCGACGTCCCGCGACGAGCTGGTGGAATGCGCCGCGCTGCTGCGCGGGGTGCGAGCGGGCCGGCTGGACGCGCTGATCGTGCCGGACGGGCCGCTGGACATCCTGGCCCAGCACATGGTCGCCGAGTGCGCGGCCGCGGACTGGGCCGAGGATGAGCTGCTCGCCCTGGCCCGCCGGGCGGCCCCGTTCGCGGGCCTGTCCGCCGAGGACTTCGACGACGTGGCCGAGCTGGTCTCCGAGGGCATCCGCACCGGCCGCGGCCGCCGCGCCGCCTGGCTGCACCGGGACCGGGTGGCGGGCCGGCTGCGCGGCCGGCGCGGCGCCCGGATCGCGGCGCTGACCTCGGGCGGGGCCATCCCGGAGCTGGGCGACTACCGGGTGCTGGCCGAGCCGGACAACACCATGGTCGGCACGGTCAACGAGGACTGGGCCATCGAGTCGATGGCCGGCGACGTGTTCCTGCTCGGCACGCACTCGTGGCGGATCCGCCGGGTCGAGCCGGGCATCGTCCGGGTCGACGACGCGCACGGCGCGCCCCCCTCCGTCCCGTTCTGGCTGGGCGAGGCGCCAGGCCGCACCCGCGAGCTGTCCGAGGAAGTCTCCGCGCTGCGCGCCCAAACCGCCATTTTGCTGAACGCCAGTACCCGCCCGGCCGCCGAAGAGTGGCTCGCGGCCGAATGCGGGCTGGACGGCGCGGCCGCGGCCACCATCGCGGCGTACCTGTCGGCTGGCCAGCAGCAGCTCGGCGGGGTGCTGCCCACGATGGACACGATCGTGCTGGAACGGTTCTTCGACGAGGCCGGCGGCATGCAGCTGGTCGGGCACGCGCCGTTCGGCGCCCGGGTCAACCGGGCGCTCGGCCTGGCGCTGCGCAAGCGGTTCTGTGTCACGTTCGACTTCGAGCTGCAGGCCGCGGCCAGCGACGACGCCATCCTGCTCTCGCTCGGGCCGCAGCACAGCTTCCCGCTGGACCGGGTGCCGCACTTCCTGGCCTCGGCCACCGTGGAGGAGGTGGTCCGCCAGGCGGTGCTCACCTCGCCGCTGTTCCAGGCCCGCTGGCGGTGGAACCTGAACCGGTCGCTGGCCGTGCTGCGGATGCGCGGCGGCAAGAAGAACCCGCCCGCCATCCAGCGGATGGAATCCGACGACCTGATGGCGGCGGTCTTCCCCACCCTGGCCGCCTGCCAGGAGAACGTGGCCCCCGGCCCGCTGGACATCCCGGACCACCCGCTCGTCCGGCAGACGCTGCACGACTGCCTGCACGAGGCGATGGATATCGACGGCCTCCGCGAGCTGCTGCACGGCATCGAAACCGGCACGGTCAAGGTCGAGGTGCGGGATACCACCGAGCCCTCGGTGCTGGCCCACGAGATCCTCAACGGGCAGCCGTTCACCTTCCTGGACGACGCCCCGCTGGAAGAGCGGCGCAGCCGGGCGGTGCCGCTGCCCCGCGGGCTGCCGGTCGAGGCGCGCGAACTGGGCCGGCTCGACCCGGACGCCATCGAGCGGGTGATCGCCCAGGTCCGGCCGGAGCCGCGGGATGCCGACGAGCTGCACGACCTGCTGATGACGGTGCTCGCGCACCGGCCGCAACCGGACTGGCAGGACATGTTCGGCGTGCTGACCGGCGCCGCCCGCGCGGTGACCGTCGGGTCGCCGGCCGGGCCGCTGTGGTGCGCGGTGGAACGCCGCCCCGTGGTCGAGGCGCTGTTCCCCGGCGCGCCGGTGCAGCCCGACCACCCGTGCCCGGTAACGGCCGGCGAAGTCGACGAGGATGTGGCCGCGGCCGACATGCTGCGCGGCCACCTGGAGTACGTCGGCCCGTCCACCGCCGCCATGCTGAGCGACGCCACCGGGCTGCCCGCCGATCTGGTGCTGATCGGGCTGGCCCGGCTGGAAGCCGAGGGTTTCGCGGTCCGCGGCAAGTTCACCGCGCCGGACGCGCCGGAGGAGTTCTGTGCCCGGCGGCTGCTGGCCCGGGTGCACGGCTATACCCGGCAGCGGCAGCGCCGCGAGATCGAGCCGGTCAGCGCCCGGGACTTCATGCGGTTCCTGCTCCGCTGGCAGCACGTGGCGCCAGGCACTCAGCGCGAGGGCCGGTTCGGCGTGACCAGCGTGGTCGAGCAACTGCAGGGCTTCGAAGTGGCCGCCGGCGCCTGGGAGAGCCACGTGCTGGCGGCCCGGGTGACCGGCTACCGCCGGGACTGGCTGGACGACCTGTGCATCTCCGGGCAGGTCAGCTGGGGCCGGCTATCGGTGCGCGACGCCGAGCCGGATCCGGCCGCCCGGCCCGGCGAGGCCAGCCCGGCGGTCCGGCGCAGCGGGCTGGCCCCGTCCCGGGCCACCCCGATCACGCTGACCACCCGGGACGACCTGCCCTGGCTGCTCCGGGTGGCCCGCGGCGACCTGTGCCCGGCCGAGCCGGGCCCAGGCCGCACCGCCGACGTGCTCGACGCGCTCCGCCAGCACGGCGCGCTGTTCCGGCCGGATCTGGCCAGCCGGACCGGCCGCCTGCCCACCGAGGTGGACGAGGCGCTGTGGGATGGCGTGGCCCGCGGCCTGATCACCGCGGACGGGTTCCGGGCCGTCCGCTCGCTGCTGCGCAGCCGCAGCCGGACCAGCTACCCGCAGCGGCGCGGGCTGCGCGGCGGGCTGCGCCGCACCTCGCTCAGCAGCAAAACCCCAGGTACCGGCCCGGCCGGACGCTGGTCACTGCTCCCCGAGCCGATGCCCCCAGGCGACCCGGACGAGCTGGCCGAGGCAGCCGCCGAGCAGTTGCTGGTCCGCTGGGGCGTGGTGTTCCGCGACCTGGTCCGCCGGGAAAACCTGGCCGTGCCGTGGCGGGAGATCCTCTGGGCGTTCCGCCGGATGGAGGCTCGCGGCACCATCCGCGGCGGCCGGTTCGTCACCGGGTTCAGCGGCGAGCAGTTCGCCCACCCGGATGCCGTCAACGTGCTGCGCGAGGTGCGCAAGCAGCGGCTGGCCGGCGAGACCGTCCAGCTGTCCGCGGCCGACCCGCTGAACCTGACCGGGATCATCCTGCCCGGGCCGCGGGTGCCCGCCATCCACGCGAACACGGTGACCTACACCGACGGGGCGGTGCCAACCGAGCAGGCGAGCGAACTAGCCTAAGCCCCTTTCGATACATTCGATAGTGTGTTTGAATAGCGGCATGCACGCAGACGTGATCGCAGCCAGTTACCCCGTAGTGGCTGGGCTGCTCGGGTTCGGCGCCGCCGGGCTGGCCGCCGCGATCGTGGGCATGGCCTGGAGCGTGCACGCGCGGCAGATCCAGCTGGCCGGGCAGCTGGCCCGGCGGCAGTTCATCGTGACCGGCGCAACGCCCCCCGCCGCCGAGGCCGACCTCGCCCCGGCGCCGGCCACCGAGCACATCAACGGCACCGGCGGTGCGGGCCCGGCGCCCCCGGTGGTCATCGACGGACCGGACACCGTGCTGGCCGGCGAGCAGGCCCGCTACCGGGTCCGGCCGTCCGGCAACCGGAAGGTGGCCTCCTGGTCGGTCGGCGGCGGCGCGGTCGCGCACTCCCCCGACCCGGCCTACCTGGACGACCTGCTGCTGATCGCCGAGCAGCCGGGCACGCTGCTGCTGACCGTGCGGGTCCGCGACGGCATGATGGAGCGCCGCGGCACCAAGTCTGTCGCCGCTGTGCCGGATGTGGCCGAGCCCGCACCGCCGTTCCCGCTCCGGCTGTTCCTGTCCGGCTGGGGGCTGATCGTGGTGGCGGTGCTGGTCATCGGGTTCGCCGGCGCCCTGGCCGCCCTGGGCAACTTGTCCGCCGCCGACTTCATCGCGCTGACCGTCCCGCTGGCCGCGCTGCTCGGCGTGGTCACGCTGGCCCGCGGCCCGGCCGATCCGGCCAGCCGCCCGGTCCACGGCCGGGACGCCAGCTGGCTCCGGCCGCACGAGCCGGCCAGCCGGCCGGCCGCCGACAGCGTGCAGCAGACTCTCGACCAGATGATCAACCCGGGCTCGGGCCGCGCGAACTGATGTGATCAACTGATGTTCATGACTGACTTGCCGCTGGCTTGCACGCTGGGTCCCGTCGATGGCGCGGACCGGTCCCGCCGCTGGCGCCAGCTGGCCGCCGAAGCGGCGCCGGTCGCCCGCCGCACCGAGGGGCGGCTGGAGATCCGGTACCAGCCTGGGCCAGGTGTCCTGGACGAGCTGTCCGCGCTGGCCGCGGCCGAGGCCGAGTGCTGCTCCTTCGTCGACTGGGCGGTCACCGAGCAGGCCGGGGACCCCACCCTGGTCGTCTCGGCCCCGCCGGACGCGCCCGGCAACATCGAGACGATCGCGGCCATGTTCAAGGCCTGAACGTGCCTACTCCCGACGACGTGACCGAGCTGATCGCGGAGCTGCCCGAAGTCACCGAGGGCGAGCGGCACGGCACCCGGACCTGGTTCGTGGCGGACCAGGCGTTCGCCTGGGAGCGGGCCGTTCAGCCAGGCGGACCTGAAGCGGTTCGGCGACGAGACCCCGCCGGAAGGGCCGATCCTGGCCGTCCGGGTCGAGGACCTCGGCGAGAAGGAGGCGCTGCTGGCCGCGCACCCGGTGGCGCTCTTCACCATCCCGCACTTCGACGGGTACGCCGCGGTGCTCATCCAGCTGAGCGCGGTCTCCCGCCCGGCGCTGCGCGAGGTGCTGCTCGATGGCTGGCTGGCCCGCGCGCCACGGCGGCTGGCCGAGCGGTACCTGCGTGAGGCCTAGGCCGGCGGGCTGGGCAGCGGCACCCCGGCGGGCAGGTCGGCCAGGATCTCCTCAGGGGCCACGGGGGTGTTCGACTTTACGTACTGGGTTATCGCCCGGTCGGCAGCTATCAGGCTGAGTGCCCGTCCTCCCCACTTCCCCTGAATGGTAGGTGGCCGCGGCGACCACGGTCATTGACCAGTCCTCGCCACCCTGCCATACTCGGTATGCATACTTGGTATGGAGGTGGCGGGTGTCAGTTCGCCACAGCCTGCTCGCCCTGCTGTCTGGCGGGGCCATGCACGGATACGGGCTGAAGACCGAGTTCGAGGCGGCGACCGCGGACGTCTGGCCGCTCAACGTCGGGCAGGTGTACACCACGCTGAGCCGGCTGGAGCGCGATGGGCTGGTCAGCGCCGAAGCGGACACCGACGGCCAGAAGGTGTACGAGATCACCGGGGCCGGGCGCGATGAGCTACGCCGCTGGTTCGAGACGCCGGTGCCACGCGAAGTGGTGCCGCGCCAGGAACTGGCCATCAAGCTGGTGTTCGCGATGCGGTCGGGCATGGCCGATGTGGCTGAGGTGCTGCAGCGGCAGCGGGTGGCGACGGTCCGGGCGCTGCAGGACGTGACCCGGCTGAAGGCCACCGCCGAGTCCCACGGGGACCTGGCCTGGCTGCTGATGCTGGACGGCCTGGTCTTCCAGGCCGAGGCCGAAGTGCGCTGGCTGGACATGTGCCAGGCCCGGCTGGCTCGGGAGCACACCGCCGCGGGGCGGTCCCCGCAGCGGGCTGGAACAGCCGAACCGGCGGTGGAACGGAGCAGCTGATGACAGTCCTCGATATAGACCGGGCGAGCCGGGTCTACGGATCCGGGGCGCTGCGGGTGAGCGCGCTGGACGATTTTTCGCTGCGGGTCAGGGCGGGCGAGTTCGTGGCCGTGATGGGCCCGAGCGGCTCGGGAAAGTCAACCCTGCTGCGGCTGGCCGGCGGGCTGGACCGGCCCACCTCGGGCCGGGTCCGGCTGTCTGGCTGTGACCTGGCCAGCCTGGACGAGGCCGGGCTGGCGGCCGTGCTCCGGCAGCAGATCGGCTTCGTCTTCCAGGAGGCCAACTTGCTGGCCGGGCTGACCGCGGCCGAGAACGTGGCGCTGGCGCTGGAACTGGACGGGGTAAAGCCGCGGGCGGCGCTGACCGGCGCCCATGGCCTGCTCGACTCGCTGGGCCTGGGAGCCGTCCGGGGCCGGTTCCCGGCCCAGCTGTCCGGCGGAGAGCAGCAGCGGGTGGCCATCGCCCGGGCCGTCGCCGGGGGCCGGTCGATGCTGCTGGCCGACGAGCCGACCGGGGCACTGGACGCGCTCACCGGCGAGTCGGTCATGGGCCTGCTGCGTGAGCGCTGCGCCGCGGGCTGTGCCCTCGTGCTGGCTACCCACAACGTCCGGCACGCGGCCTGGGCCGACCGGGTGGTGTTCCTGGAAGACGGCCGGCTGGCCGGCGAGACCGGACCGGCGGCCGGCCCGGAATGCTTGCTGGGGTCGGTCCGGTGACCGGCGCCGCGGCCGCCCCGGCCATCATCGAGCTGGCCGGGGTGCAGAAGACCTACCGCAGCCCAGCGGGCCGGGGACGGGGCGTCGGGTTCCGCGCGCTGAGCGGGGTGGACCTGGTCATCGGCGCGGGCGAGATGGTGGCCATCACCGGCCCGTCGGGCAGCGGCAAGACCACTATCATCAACCTCATCGCCGGTATCGACCGGCCGACGGCCGGCACGGTCACGGTGGCCGGCCAGCGCCTGGACCAGCTGGCCGAGGACCAGCTGGCCCGCTGGCGCGGCCGCACGATCGGCATCGTGTTCCAGTTCTTCCAGCTGATGCCCACGCTCACCGCGGTGGAGAACGCCACCCTCCCGCTCGACCTGGCGCACCGCGGCCCGGCCCGGGAACGCCAGGCTGCGGCGGGCCGCCACCTGGCCGAGGTCGGCCTGGCCGACCGCGGCGACCGGCTGCCGCTGGAGCTGTCCGGCGGCGAGCAGCAGCGGGTGGCCATCGCCCGCGCGATGGCCTGCGAACCGCCGATCCTGCTCGGCGACGAACCGACCGGCAACCTGGACACCGCGCTGGCCCTGGACATGTTCGGGCTGATGGCGGCCCTGAACAAATCCGGGACCACGGTGGTCTACGTCACCCACGACCAGGCGCTGGCCGGCCTCGCGTCCCGGATCGTGTCGGTCCGCGACGGGCTGATCGTGGCCGACACCGGGCGGCGGCCGTGAGCACGCTGACCCGCAAGGCATGGGGTGATCTGACCCGGCACCGGGCCCGTACCCTGCTGACCGCGTTCACCCTGTGCATCGCCATCGCCAGCCTGGGTTTCCTGGCCGTGCCGAGCCTGCTGAACGCGGCCATGGACCGGCAGGTCCAGCAGAGCCACCTGTACGACGTCGCGCTGCCCACCCGCATCCTGAACCTGACCCCGGCCCAGCTCAGCGCGCTTGGCCGGCTGCCCGGCATCACCGCGGTCAGCGCCGACCTGGGCTACGTCACGAAGGCCACCTCCGCGGCCGGTACGCAGAACGTGGATATCGCCGGCGGCGATCTGGCGTCCGCCGCGGTGGACACCGTCCCGCTGCTCACCGGCCGGCTGCCCCGGGACGGCCAGGTGCTGGCCGACGCGGCCAATGGCCGGGCCACGGACTACGCCCTGCCCGCCGGCGCGACATTGCGGGTCCGGGCGGCGAGCGGCGCGCTGGTCCCGCTGCGGATCAGCGGCACCGGGATGAACCTGGCCGCGACGCCGGGGGCGAACGGGTCCAGCACTCCCGTCTTCTACACCACGCTGGCCACCCTGGAGTCGCTGCGCGGCGTGCACGGCATCAACTTCCTGGGCTTCCGGCTCACCGACGACGCCCCGGCCGCGCAGTCCCGGGCCGTCGCCGAGGTACGCGCCTACCTGACCAAGCAGACCGGGTCGGACCCGATCACCGGGCTGCCCGCCACCCGGGCCGCCAGTCAGTGGCCCGGGCAGGCCAGCTTCGGCCGCACGATGACGCTGCTGTACATCATCACGATCCTGGCGTTCGTCTCGGCCCTGTTCCTCATCTCGGCCACGATGAACACGCTCATCGCCGAGCAGGCGGGCGAGATCGCCATCCTCAAGACGCTCGGCGGCCGGCGACGGCAGATCGGCGGGATCACCGTGCGCACCGCGGCCATGCTCGGCGCGGCCGGGGCCATCCTGGGCACCCTGCTCGGCATCGCCGTCGCCTACCTGGTGGCGCACTCCTTCGCCGAGACGCTCATCGACCTGCCCATCGGGTTCGGCGTCGCCCCCGGCGTGGTCGTGGCCAGCCTGCTGGCCGGCCCGGTGCTGGCCGTGGCCGCTTCGCTGCCCGCGCTGCGCCGCGCGCTGCGCCGGCCGGTAGCCGAGACGCTCGCTGGCACGGCCAGCGCCGGGGGATTCGGCGCTGGCCGGCTGGACCGGCTGATCGCCCGCAGCGGCCTGCTGGCCGAGGCCGGGATCCCGAGCAGCCTGCGGATGGGCGTCCGGAACGCGCTGCGGCAGAAGCGGCGCAGCCTGGCCACCATCGCCCAGATCGCGGTGGCGGGCGGGCTGGCCATCACGTTCCTGGCCCTGGGCCAGTCCGCGTCGGCCCTGATCAGCCACACCGAGAACCAGTTGCGATTCACCGCCGCGGTCGGCATGACCAGCGGCTCGCCGCCGTTCGGCGGCCAGGCGGTCGCCACGGCCGCCGCGACGCCGGGGGTGGCCCGCGCCGAGCCGGTGGAGACGAGCGCGGTGCAGTACCGCGGGCAGAGCTACGTGGCCTGGGGCCTGAGCCCGCGTCCGCTGTACGCCTACCGGCTGAGCGCGGGCCGCTGGTTCACCGCGGCCGAGGCGGCCGCGCGCGCTCACCCGGCCATCCCGCCGGTGGTGCTCGGCCCGGTGCTGGCCCGCGCCAGCCACGCGTACATCGGCCGGATCCTGACCGTGGACACTCCGGTGGGCTACACCCGGGTCCGCGTGATCGGGCTGGATACCGGCGATACCAATGGCGGCAGCACCGTCTACTTCCCGCTGCCCGCCCTGGAACGCCTGGACGGCGGCCCCGGCACCGCCGACTCGATCTGGCTCAAGACGGCCGGCGCCAGCCATGCCGCCATCAACCGGGCCGCCGCCGCGGTGGGCAGACGGCTGACCGCCGCGGGCTACCGGGTGTCCATCTCCGACGTCTACGTGGTGGTAGCGGACATCACCGCCAGCTCGCGCGCGGTCCTCGTCATCGTCCAGGTCCTCGGTCTGCTGGTGGTCGCGATCACGCTGATGGGCCTGGTCAGCGCGCTCAGCATGGCGGTCATCGAGCGGACCAGGGAGATCGGCATCCTGCGCTGCGTGGGGGCCAGGGCACGGCAGATCCGGCGGGTCTTCACCGCCGAGGCGGTGCTGCTGGTCATCACCGGCTGGGTGCTGGCCGTGCCGCTCGGCTGGCTGATGTACCAGGGACTGCGCGCGCTCGTCCTGCACAGCGCTGACCTCAGCCTGCCGGACGATTTCCCGGTGGCCATCCCGCTGGGCACGCTGATCGGCCTGCTCGTGCTGACCCTGCTGGTCATCCGGCTGCCGCTGCGCCGGGCCAGCCGGATCCAGCCCGGGCTGGCGCTGCGCTACCAGTAGCACCCAGCTTGCGCCCAGTACGGCCCGGGTAGATCAGGAGAAAGGCGGGCAGGGGGTGCGGCATGACGCAGACGGCACCCTCCCCCGCTGCCGCCGGCCCGGCCACGCTGAGCCACCGCCGAGTCCTGATCATCTTCGGCGCGCTGCTGCTCGGCCTGCTGCTGGCCGCGCTGGACCAGACGATCGTGGCCACCGCCCTGCCGACGATCGCCGGCGACCTGCACGGGCTGTCCCATCTGTCCTGGGTGGTGACCGCGTACCTGCTGGCCTCGACGGCGTCGACACCGCTGTGGGGGAAGCTGGGCGACCTGTACGGCCGCAAGCAGTTCTTCCAGGCCGCGATCGTGATCTTCCTGGTCGGGTCGATCTTCTCCGGGCTGGCGCACTCGATGATCGAGTTGATCGCCTCCCGCGCGGTGCAGGGCATCGGCGGCGGCGGGCTGTTCGCCGGGGCACAGAGCATCATCGGGGATGTGGTGCCGCCCCGGGAGCGCGGCCGCTACCAGGGCATCTTCGGCGCGGTATTCGGCGTGACCAGCGTGCTCGGACCGCTGATCGGCGGCTTCTTCGTGGACAACCTGAGCTGGCGCTGGGTGTTC
Organism: uncultured Actinomycetes bacterium; assembly: GCA_963814645.1. Taxonomy (GTDB): domain Bacteria; phylum Actinomycetota; class Actinomycetes; order Streptosporangiales; family Streptosporangiaceae; genus RYN-230. Next base: position 2,224,306 of record CAWFDX010000004.1, read on the forward strand.
TACATCAACGTGCCGATCGGGGTCGTCGCGCTGGTGGTGGTGGCCGCCGTGCTGCCCCGGTCGCTGCCCCGGACCAAGCACACCATCGACTACCTGGGCACCGCGCTGCTGGCCGCCGCGGCGACCTGCCTGGTGCTGCTCACCTCACTCGGCGGGACCACCTGGGCCTGGTCATCGGGGCCGATCATCGGCCTGGCCATCGGGGCGGTCGCCGCCATCGCGGGCTTCGTACTGGTGGAGCGCCGGGCCGCGGAGCCGGTCATGCCGCTGAACCTGTTCCGCAACCGGGTCTTCTCCGCGGCCAGCGGGGTCGGCCTGGTGGTCGGCTTCGCCATGTTCGGCGCACTGTCTTACCTGCCGCAGTACTTCCAGATCGTGAAGGGGGTCAGCCCGACCTCATCCGGGCTGCGGCTGCTGCCGCTGATGGCCGGCCTGCTGGCCACCTCGATCACCACCGGGCAGCTGGTCAGCCGCACCGGCCGGTACAAGATCTTCCCGGTCGTCGGCACCGCGGTGATGACGCTCGGGCTGTACCTGCTGTCGCTGCTGGCCGTGACCACCAGCACCCTGTTCGCCTCGCTGTACATGCTGGTGCTCGGGGCCGGCATCGGCGCCTCGATGCAGGTCCTGGTCATCGCGGTGCAGAACTCGGTGCAGTACGCCGACCTCGGCACGGCCACCGCGGGCGCGACGTTCTTCCGCTCCATCGGCGGCTCGTTCGGCGTGGCCGTGTTCGGCGCGATCTTCGCCAACGTGCTGCCGCGCAACCTGGCCAGCGAGCTGCACGGCCTCAGCCTGCCGCCCGGCCTGACCGCGGCCAGCGGGGCCAGCCCGGCCGTCCTGGACCGGCTGCCCGCACCGGTGCACGACGCGTTCGTGCACGCCTACGCCACCTCACTGCACACCGTGTTCCTGGCCTCCGTCCCGGTCGGCGCGCTCGCGTTCGCGCTCAGCTGGACGCTCAAGGAGGTCCCGCTGCGCACCACCACCCGGGCTCCTGACCCGGCCGACACGCTGGCCCCTACCGCCCGGCCGTCGGTCCGCGACACCCACCAGGAGATGGAACGGGCCATCACGTCGCTGCTGTCCCGGGAGCGCCGCCGGGTCGTCTACACCGAGCTGCTCTCCGCGGCCGGTCTGCAGCTCAAGCCCCGCGCGGCCTGGCTGCTCTACCGCGTCGGCGAGCACCAGGACCTGAGCCGTCACCAGCTGGCCGGGCTGCTCCAGGTGCCCGACACCGACCTGCAGCACCGGCTGGCCGAGCTCAGCACCCCCGGGTACGTGACCGACGGCGACGCCAGCCACCCGGTGCGGCTCACCGCCACCGGCGAGACCGCCTACCAGGACCTGATGCGGGCCCGTGAGGACCGGCTGCGCAAGCTGTGCGCGGACTGGGGCCCGGACCGGCACCCGCAGCTCGCGGCCCTGCTCACCACCATCACCCATCAGCTCGCCGCCAGCGGCGAGAAACCTGGCGCCGACCTCGACGCGGCGTAACCCCCGGCCCGCCCGGAGTGCATACCCTGGTGCTGGCCGCGACCATAACTTCGCAGCAGAACAGGTGAATCTGATGACTTCTGCAAGTGTGTCCAACCGTTCTTCTGGCCGCAGCACGCTGGCCATCGTCCTGGTCATCCTCGGCATCCTGGCCATCCTCGCCGGGATCCTGTACGTCGCCGGCGCGGCGAACTCCATCCACTTCATGGTGGGCAGTGTGCACAAGGGGCACCACCTGGCCCGGGCCGCGGTCTCCTTCGTGGTCGGCATCGCGCTGCTGATCATCGCCTGGTTCGCGGCCCGGACGCACCGGTAGCCAGCCGGGCCGCCGCACTCCTCCTACCTGGCCGGCCCCTTGTGCCAGGCTGCCCTGGGCGGATGTCACATTGTGACTACCGAACGGCAAGGGAGATGACCAAAGATGACCGTTACCCTGGACCGGAACGTCGAAGCGTTCGTCGCCGCACCACGCCAGCTGTTCATCGACGGACAGTGGGTGGCCGCGGCGTCCGGGAAGACCTTCGACACCCCCAACCCAGCGACCGGCGAAACGCTGGCCCGGATCGCTGAGGGAGACGCCGAGGACATCGACCGGGCGGTACGGGCGGCCCGGCGGGCCTTCGAGGGTGGCCCGTGGAGCCGGATGACCCCATCCGAGCGGGGGCGGATCATCTGGCGGATCGGCGATCTCATCCTGGAGCACGCGGACGAGCTGGCCCAGCTGGAGTCGCTGGACAACGGCAAGCCGTTCGCCGTAGCCAAGGCGGCGGACGTGCCGCTGGCCGCCGACCTGTTCCACTACATGGCCGGCTGGGCCACCAAGATCGAGGGCAACACGATCAACATCTCGGTGCCCTACATGCCGGGCGCCAACTTCCACTCCTACACGCTGCGTGAGCCGGTCGGCGTGGTGGGCCAGATCATCCCGTGGAACTTCCCGCTGCTGATGGCCGCGTGGAAGCTCGGCCCGGCCCTGACCACCGGGAACTGCGTGGTGCTCAAGCCCGCCGAGCAGACCCCGCTGACCGCGATACGGGCTGATCGCCGAGGCCGGCGTGCCGGACGGCGTGGTCAACGTGGTGACCGGGTTCGGCGAGACGGCCGGCGCGGCGCTGGCCGCGCACAATGATGTGGACAAGGTGGCCTTCACCGGTTCCACCGAGGTGGGCAAGCTGATCGTCGCGGCTTCGGGGGCCACCAACCTGAAGAAGCTGACCCTGGAACTGGGCGGCAAGAGCCCCAACATCGTCTTCGACGACGCCGACGAGGGTGCGGTCGAGGGCGCCGCCAACGCGATCTTCTTCAACCACGGCCAGTGCTGTGTCGCCGGCTCCCGGCTGTTCGTCCAGGAGAGCCGGTTCGACGAGGTCGTCGACGGGGTATCCGAGATCGCCAAGTCGATCAAGCTCGGCTCCGGGATGGACGAGAGCACCCAGATCCAGATGGGGCCGCTGGTCTCCGACGAGCAATTCCGCCGGGTGACCGGTTACCTGGAATCCGGGAAATCCGACGGTGCCACTGCTCTGGCGGGCGGCGGCCGGTTCGGCGACCGCGGCTACTTCGTCGAGCCCACCGTGCTCACTAACACCCGCCCCGACATGAAGGTCGTCCGCGAGGAGATCTTCGGTCCCGTCCTGGTCGCCTCACCGTTCACCAACCTGGATGAGATCGCCGGTGTCGCCAACGACAGCGAGTACGGCCTGGGCGCGGGCATCTGGACCCGGGACATCTCCAAGGCCCACGCGCTGGCCAAGAAGATCCGGGCGGGCACGGTCTGGATCAACTGCTACAACGTGTTCGACGCGTCGCTGCCGTTCGGCGGATATAAGCAGTCTGGCTGGGGCCGCGAGATGGGCCACGAGGTGCTGAACAACTACACCGAGGTCAAGGCGGTTACCACGCAGCTCTGACGGCTAATTCGGCGTGGCCACGATGACGTCGGACGCCTTGATCACGGCGAGTACCTGGCTGCCCTCAGCCAGGCCGAGCTGGCGGACCGCCTCCACCGTGATCGAGGCGACCAGCCGCACGCCGTTGGCGTCCAGTTCCACGTTGGCGATGGCCTCCCCCAGGTGGATGCCGGTCACCCGGGCCGGGATCTGATTGCGCGCGCTCAGCTGCATAGCGTGGCTCCTCACGATCTTGTCTGCTTACCCGGGCTACGCTAGCGGGCCGGGCCCGGCCGGCCCACGGCGCCGCGCTGCTCAGCGTCCGGCCTGCCGCCGCAGCCACGACTCCGGCTGCCCGGATTCCGCCGACATCGCCCGCCACGTCCAGCCCGCCGCCCGGCGCTGGCCGACGTAGCACTCCATTGAGTCGAAACCCAGGCCCGCGGCCACCTGCGCGGCGCGTTCCCGGGCGCCATGCCGTTTGGCCGTGTGCGCCTCCCAGTCCAGTCCGTGCCGGCGCAGCGCGGCCTGGACGGCGTGGTGCGACAGCCCGGCTTCCGCCGCGATGGCATTGGCCGTCCAGTGCCGCTGGACGTGCCGGTCACGCAGGTAGCTGGGCACGTCGGGGAAGCCGAGCCGGGCCAGCGCGGGCTGCCAGCGGGCATCCGGCCGGGCCGGGCGCAGCTGCGGCACGGCCGCCGCGGCCCGCGGGTCGAGGCCGGCCAGATGCCGGGACAGCCAGTCCTTGTGCAGTCCGGCGGACCGGCTGATCGCCGCCAGGCTGTCCCCGCCGGCCACCCGGGCCAGCACGAACGTGCCGATGTCCGGGTAGCCGTGCCGCTCGGCCACGCCGGCCGCCACCGCGGCCAGCTGGACCGCGGCACGGGCTGGGCTGGCCGCAACCGGCCTGCCCGCGTGCGCCTGCTGGGCCTTCCGGCGGCGCTGCTGCGGATGCGGGCGGCCAGTGGCCGCGGCGGCCGCGTCCCGGGCCAGCGCCCCGGACCGGGCCCGCTGGCGGCCGACGGCGCTGCCCGCCCGCACGGCGGGATCAAAGACCAGCCGGGAGGCGAACGCGGCCGCCCGCAGCTTCCGGGTTTCCGGTCCCTCCAGGGACTGCCCGCGCTCCAGGCCGAACGCGGCGCAGTAGGCCTGCTTGGTCCAGCCATGCCCGCGCAGGTGTACGGTCACCGAACGCAGCGCCCGGCCGCACAGGTGGCAGATGACCAGGCTGTCCTCGATCACGACCTCGCCAAGCGGGGCGAAGTACGGCGTGCCGTCCGCCAGCACGCCAACGGGGATCCTGACCAGCGCCGTGGACATTGACCGCCCTTCCCGCAGGAGGTAGTCACAACGAGACTACCGAACCACGGGCATGCCGTCACGCCCCAGTGCTGTCAACCCAGCGCTGTCAACCCAGTGCTGTCAACCCAGTGCTGTCAACCCAGTACCGCCACGCCCGGGGCTTACGAGCCAGTCATAGCGGCCTGGCCACTACGCTCGGGTTCATGACCGAGGGGCCATCCCTGTCGCTGGCCGAGCTGACCGTGCTCGCGGTGCTCTGCGAGCGGCCCACGCACGGGTTCGCGGTGGCCCGGCTCACCGCACCCGGCGGCGAGCTGGGCCGGATCTGGCAGATCCCCCGGCCGGTGGTCTACCGCGCGATCGGCCGGCTGACCGAGGCCGGGCTGATCACCGCGGACGCGGTCGAGGCCGGCCGCGGCCCGCAGCGCACCCTGTTCACCGTCACCCCGCCGGGCCGCCAGGCCGCGGAACGCTGGCTGGACACGCCGGTGCAGCACGTCCGGGACGTCCGCTCGCACCTGCTGCTCAAGCTGGCCCTGCTGGACCGGGCCGGGCGGGACCCGACGGAGCTGCTCATCCAGCAGAAGGCGGTGCTGGCACCGATCGCGGCGGCCGTGCACGCCGAGCGGCCCGGCCACCCGGGCTTCGACAGCACGCTGCTGGCGTGGCGCCGGGCGACCACGGAGGCCACCATGACCTTCCTGGAAGACATCACCCCGGCCGGCCGCGGCGGCCAGCTGCGATGAAGGCCGTCCGCTTCAGCCAGTTCGGCGGCCCGGAGGTCCTCGAGATCGTGGATCTCCCGGATCCGCACCCGGGGCCGGGTCAGATCCGGGTCGCGGTGCATGCGGCCGGGGTCAATCCGAGCGACTGGAAGGCGCGCAAGGGCGAGCTGGGCGGGGAGCTCCCGCAGACAACAGGCCGCGACGTGGCGGGCGTCGTTGACGAGATCGGCGAGGGAGTAACGGGCGTCGCGGCCGGCGACCGGGTGTTCGGCTTCTCCGGCGGCAGTGTGGGCGCGGGCGCGGCCGAACTGGCGCTGCTGTCCTACTACGCACCGATCCCGCCGTCGCTTGATTTCGCCGCGGCCGCTGCCCTGCCCGTCGTCCTCGAGACGGCCACCCGCGCCCTGGACGCGCTCGGCGCCGGGGCCGGGGCCGGGAAGACACTGCTCATCAACGGCGCCTCCGGCGGGATCGGCAGTGTCGCTGTCCAGCTCGCCGTGGCGCGCGGCGCGCGCGTGATCGGCACGGCCAGCCCCGGCAACCACGATTACCTGCGCTCGCTGGGCGCCGAGCCCGTCGCCTACGGCGCGGGCCTGGCCGGGCGGGTCCGTGCGGTCGCTCCCGGCGGCGTTGACCTGGCGCTCGACGTCGCCGGGAGCGGCGTCCTGCCCGAGCTCATCGAGCTCGCGGGCGGCCCGGAGCACGTCGTGACGGTGGCCGACTTCGCAGGCGCGCAGGAGTACGGAGTGCGGTTCAGCCGAGGCGAAGATGGCCGCGCGCTGCACGCGATCGCAGAGATCGGTGAGCTGATCGAGTCAGGGCGCTTCTCGCTCCCGGTCGTGCAGACGTTCCCGCTCGGCGAGATCGCGGCGGCCCACCGCGTCAGCGAGGACGGTCACGTGCGCGGGAAGCTCGTGCTGCTGGTTCGCTGATCCGGCCCGCGGGCAGCTAGCTGGCCGTCCAGCCCGGGTTACGGCCGGACAGCCCGAGCAGCCGGTCCAGCGGCGGCGCGGCGTCCGGCACCGGGACCCGGGGCCCGAACGCCTTGCCGTCACCCTGGTAGTCGGCGGTCAGCATGCCGGGTGCGAAGGCCAGCGACTGCTCGGCCGCGGCGGCGGGCGGCGACCAGGGCTGGCCGGTGGCCCGGGCCAGGTCCCACCCATGTACCTGGTACTCCCAGAGGATCATGCTGAGCGCCATATCGCCGGGCATGCCGCTGTCCCCCAGGAGCAGCGGCCGGCCCGCCGCGCCGGCCCGGATCGCCTGGGTGATGGTGCCGGCTGCGGCGCGCACCTCGGCGGCCGGGTCGGCGGGCACCTGGTATCCGTCGGTGCTGGCCCGCGGCGCCTGGCCGGCCGGGTCGGCGAAGCCCGCCGCGAAGATGGTCAGCCAGCCGAGCACGTGCTCGCGGAGCTGGGCGACGTCGTAGTCGGTGCACGGGGTCGGGTCATGCAGCTGGTCAGCGCTGACGCTGCCGACCACCGGGGCCAGCTCGGTGAGCACCTCGGCCAGCAGGTCAGCGGTCTGCTCAGTGGATGTGGTCATGCTGACGACGCTAGCCAGGCCGGCCCGCGGCCGGCTTGAAGATTCGCGTCAGCCGGCCCGGCTAAGGTGGCTGAGGTGAGCGCGCGGGGGCCGGAGCCGCGGGGGCCGGAGCCAGTAGAGCGGGACAGCCGCGGCATCCTCGACCCATGGCTGCTGCGGCAGCGCGTCCAGCTCACCCGGTACCCGGCCGGCCCGCCGCTGGCCGGCCTGGTGGACTGGTTCTGGGCGGTGCGCTGGGACCTGCCGGCCGGGCAGTCGCACCGGCAGCAGGTGCTGACCCACCCCGGCGCGAACATCAGCGTCGGCCACGCCAACGCCCAGCCCGGCCAGCGCGAGCCCGGGCCGGTCGAGGCCCGGCTGAATGGCGTGGCCCGCGGCCTGACCAGCCGGCTGCTCGTCGGGTCCGGCTGGACCGTCGCGGCGCTGACCAGGCCCGGTGGGCTGGGGGCGTTCACCGTGGAGTCAGCCGCCGCGTTCACCGACCGGGTCGTACCGCTGGGCAGCGCGATCGGCGTGGCCGAGACGGCGCTGGCTGAGCAGATCACCGCGGCGCCAGATGAGGCGGCACGGGTCGGGCTGCTGGCCGCTGCGCTGGAGCAGGCGGTAGATCAGCAGCGGGCAGGCCCGGCCAGCCAGGTGGCCGGCACCGCCCGGCTGGCCGAGACTAACCGGGCGGTACGGCGGCTGGCCGACCTGAGCGGGCTGACCGGCCTCGGCCCGCGCACCCTGCAGCGGATGTTCCTGCGCTACGCCGGGGTGTCCCCGATGTGGGTGATCCGCCGGTACCGGCTGCTGGACGCGGCCGAGCTGGTGCGGGCCGGCACCCCGGTGTCCTGGGCGGAGGTGGCCGCCGACCTTGGCTACGCCGACCAGGCCCACCTGACCCGTGACTTCCGGGCCGCGATTGGCCAGACCCCGGCCGCATACGCCGGCGCCCAGCCGCGCCGCTAGGCGCCTCTGCTGTCAGCAGATTGTTTTGGCTGGTGGCGGCCTGCTGACCCATGGTGGGGATGACCGAACCGTCACGGAAAGCAGGGAGACTATGCCGGCCGCCATTGCCGAAGCACCCACCGGGACACTCGACGATCAGCTCGTCACCCGGCTGCTCTACCAGCGCATCATCGTCCTCGGCAGCGAGGTCGACGACCAGGTGGCCAACCGGCTCTGCGCCCAGCTGCTGCTGCTGTCGGCCGAGGACCCGCGCGCCGACATCAGCCTGTACATCAACTCCCCCGGCGGCTCGGTCGTCGCCGGGCTGGCCATCTACGACACGATGCGGCTGATCCCCAACGACGTGAGCACGCTGGCCTTGGGGCTGGCCGCCAGCATGGGCCAGTTCCTGCTCTGCGCCGGGGCCCGGGGCAAGCGGTACAGCCTGCCGCACGCCCAGGTGCTGATGCACCAGGGCTCGGCCGGCTTCGGCGGCACCGCCGCCGACGTGGAGATCTACGCCGAGCAGCTGGCCCGCACCGGGGCCACGATGACCAGCCTGACCGCCCAGCACACCGGGCAGCCGGTGGACCGGATCGAGCAGGACAGCCTGCGGGACCGCTGGTTCAGCGCCGAGGAGGCGCTGGCCTACGGGTTCATCGACCACGTGGTGGAACAGCTCGGCGACGTGCGGCCGGTGGTGGCCGGCCGCCGGAAGGCAGGCCTGTGATGAGCCAGTACACGATCCCCACCGTGGTGGAGCGCACCGCGGCCGGCGAGCGGGCGTTCGATATCTACTCCCGGCTGCTGTCCGAGCGGATCATCTTCCTCGGCACCAAGATCGACGACGGTGTGGCCAACGTGGTGATGGCCCAGCTGCTGCACCTCGAATCGGTCAGTCCCGACCTGGAGATCAGCCTGTACATCAACTCGCCGGGCGGCTCGTTCAGCGCGCTGACCGCGATCTACGACACGATGCAGTTCATCCGGCCGGACGTGGCCACGTTCTGCATGGGGCAGGCCGCGTCGGCCGCGGCCGTGCTGCTGTCGGCGGGCACACCGGGCCGGCGCGCCGTGCTACGGCACGCCCGGGTGCTGCTGCACCAGCCGTCCAGCCAGTCCCGGGGCACCCTTCCTGACCTGGCTATCGAGGCCAAGGAACTGGTCCGGGTGCGGGCCGAGGTGGACGAGATCCTGAGCCGGCACACCGGCCACCCAGTGGCCAAGATCAGGAACGACACCGACCGGAACAAGACCTTCACCGCCGCGGAGGCCGTCGCCTACGGCCTGGCCGACGAGGTCATCACCGCCCGGGAGACGGCCGCCCTGGCCAGTGCCAGCTAACCGGGCCAGCTAACCGGGCCAGCTAACCCAGAGGGTCAGGCGGCCAGGCAGACCACGTCGCCGCCGCCCCGGGACGGCCGCTGCGCCGGGCGGGCCACCGGGTGAGCCACTGGGTTAGCCACCGCGCCGCCGCGGACCGAGTCGAGCCGGATGACCGTGGCGGTGCGCTGGCCGGCCAGTTCGCGGCCGACCACGGCGAGCAGCTCGGACAGGTCGATGCGCAGCGCGTCGCAGATCGCGGCCAGCACCTCGGAGGAGGCTTCCTTGCGGCCGCGTTCCAGCTCGGACAGGTAGGGCACCGAGACCCGGGCGGCCCGGGACACGTCGGCCAGCGTGCGACCCTGGGCCCGCCGGGTGCGCCGCAGCACCTCGCCGATCGTCGTGCGCAGCAGTGGCCTGGGCCGCCGCTGCGGCGTGCGGCCGAGTGGGCCAGCCATCGGCGTCGCCTCCCTGGGCCGTCGTCCGGGCCTGCGTGAGGCCAACGTATCCAGCCTCCGGGCGCCCGGCGAGGCACGTTCGCAGCCGGCGTAACGCCGGCCGGGTGGCCCCGGCGCGGATTCAGTCGGCCGAACTACTTACCCGGAGAATACTCTTGGAGTATTCTCCGGGTTATGAGTGTTCCGCTGACCTTGCTGGGCCTGCTTGAGCGGGGGCCAAGCCATGGATACGACCTGAAACGGGACTACGACGTGTACTTCGGCCAGGGCAGGCCGCTGCGCTACAGCCAGGTGTACGCGACCCTGTCCCGGCTGGCCAGAGACGGCAAGGCGGTCGCCGGGCCGGCCGAGCAGGGCGCCGGGCCGGAACGGCGCCGCTACGTGATCACCGAGGCAGGCATGGCCGATGTTCAGCGATGGCTGGCCGAGCCGGCCCCGCCCGAGCCGGACCTGCAGAGCGAGCTGTTCGCCAAGGTAGTGCTGGCCCTGATGCTCGGCCGGGCGGCTGACAAGTACCTGGACGTCCAGCGGGCGGCGCACCTGCAGCGGATGCGCGAGCTCACCGATCTCAAGCGGGACTCCGATCAGCTCGGCGTGCTCCTCGCCAACCACGCGCTCTACCGGCTGGAGGCTGACCTGCGATGGATCGACCACACCGCGGCCCGGCTGGATCTGCTCCAACGGGCGGTGCAGCAGTGACCGCGAATCTCCCCGCCGCTGCGGAACCCAGGACCGGGGCCATCGTCGAGGCGCGGGACGTGGTGAAGTCATTCGGCCAGACGCCCGCGCTGCGCGGCGCCTCGCTCACCGTCCGGCCGGGCGAGATCGTCGCGGTCATGGGGCCGAGCGGCTCCGGCAAGTCCACCCTGCTGCACTGCCTGGCCGGCATCCTGCTCCCGGAGCAGGGCGAGGTCTGGTTCGGCGGGCAGCGGCTGGACACGCTGAGCGACGAGCGGCGCAGCGCGCTGCGCCGGGACCGGTTCGGGTTCGTGTTCCAGACCGGCCAGCTGGTCCCCGAGCTGACCGCGGAAGAGAACGTCGCCCTGCCGCTGCTGCTGTCCGGCACCCGCCGCGGCCCGGCGCGGACGGCGGCCAGGAACTGGTTTGGCCGGCTCGGCCTGGACGGGCTTGAGCACCGCCGGTCCGGGGAGCTGTCCGGCGGGCAGGCGCAGCGCGTCGCGCTGGCCCGCGGCCTGGTGGCCGGCCCGGAGGTGCTGTTCGCCGACGAGCCGACCGGGTCGCTGGACTCGGTGTCCGGGGAGCTGGTAATGGACCTGCTCACCGCCGCGGCCCGGGAGCACGGCACCACCGTCGTCCTGGTCACCCACGACGCCCGGATCGCCGCCTACGCCGACCGGGAGGTCATCGTCCGCGACGGCACGGTCAGCACGCTCACCGGGGCCGAGCCATGATCCTCCTCGGGCTTCGGCTGGTGGCCAGCGGCGGCCGCGAGGCGCTCACCCGGCTGGTCGTGCTGGCCGTCGCGGTCGGCCTCGGCGTCGGGCTGCTGCTGACCGCCGTGGCCGCGACCAACGCGGCCCTCACCTGGAACAACCGCCACGCGTGGTTCTGGACCGGCACTGCGTCCGTGCCCGCGGGCCCGGCGCCGGCGGCCATCGCCCCGCTGTGGTGGCACCCCAGCGGCGACACCTTCGACGGCCGGACGATCACCCGCTTCGACGTGGCCGCCACCGGCGCCTCGTCGCCGGTGCCGCCGGGCCTCTCCCGTGACCCGGCACCGGGCCAGTACTACGCCTCGCCCGCGCTGGCCGCGCTGCTGCGCTCCCGGCCAGCGGACGAGCTGGCCGACCGCTACCCCGGCCGCCTGGCCGGAGTCATCGGCGACGCGGCGCTGCCGTCGCCGGACACGCTGGTCATAATCATCGGGCACACCCCGGCACAACTGGCGCACACCCCGGGCAGCGTGCCGGTGACGTCGATCCCCACGAAGGTACCCGCCAACTTCGGCGGCCGGGCCAACCCCAACGGCCTGAGCTTCATCCCGCTCGACGCGGGCGGCGAGCAGAGCGCCGTCGACCTCCTGTTGTCCGTCGTGGCGCTGGCCATCCTCGCACCGGTACTGATCTTCATCGCCACCGCGACGCGGCTGTCGGCCGCCCGCCGCGAGCAGCGGTTCGCGGCGATGCGCCTGGTCGGCGCGACCCGCCGGCAGGTCTCCCTGCTCGCCGCCACCGAATCGGTGGTGGCCGGGGTGGCCGGGGTGGCCGCCGGGTTCGGGATCTTCTTCCTGCTGCGCATTCCGGTCGCGGGCATCCCGTTCATCGGCCAGCCGTTCTTCCCCGCGGAGCTGTCGCTCAGCCTGCGGGACGCCCTCATTGTCGCGATCGGGGTGCCGGTAGCCGCCGCCGTGGCGGCCCGGCTGGCGCTGCGCCGGGTGCGCATCTCGCCGCTCGGCGTCACCCGCCGGGCCACGCCACCGCCGCCGCGGGCCTGGCAGATACTCCCGCTGCTGGCCGGCTTCGCCGAGCTCGGGTTCTTCACCGTGCACGGCAAGCCAGCCAGCCCGACTGGGCAGGACCTGGCAGTGGTGCCCGGCTTCGCGCTGATCATCGTCGGCCTGGTCCTGGCGGGCCCGTGGCTCACCATGGCCATCGCCCGGGTCATGGCCCGGCGGACCAGCCGCCCTGGCACGCTGCTCGCCGCCCGCCGCCTCGCCGACGACCCGAGGGGCGCCTTCCGCGCCGTCAGCGGCCTGGTGCTCGCCTTGTTCGTCACCACGGTCGCCGTGGTGGGCATCACCACGTGGAACGCCGAGCAGCTCACGCCAAGCGTCGGCGCCGCGGAAACGACGGTGCTGACGGACCAGCTGGCGGGCCAGCAGGAGAGACCGGGACCGGCCGCGGCCGCCGCGCCGCTGGCGGCCAGGCTGAGCAGAATTCACGGCGTGCACGGGGTAGCCGTGGTCCGCGCGGACCCGGGGCTGACCATCCCGGCGGCCTTTCACCACCTCGGTGACACCCCCGACGGCACCGGTCCGGTTCCGGCCGGCGTGGTCTCGTGCGCGCAGCTCGCGGCGGTCTCCGTGCTGGGCCACTGCCCCGCCGGGGCGACCGCGGCGGCGTTCCCGGCCGACGGGTTCGGCGGGCCGCTGTACTTCGTCGACGCCACCGGGATCACCTGGCCAGCCGCGAACGTCCCGGTCACCCGGCTGGACAGCCGCCCGGTGGACGGGATCGACGTGGCGACGAACGGCACCCTGCCCCCGGTCGAACAGGCCAGGACGGTGCTGGAGAACGAACCCGCCTATCACGCCTATCTGGGCGAAGGCGTGCCGTCCACCGTCGGCGAGCTGAAAGCGCTGTCGAATCCCACCAACAGCGGCTACCAGCAGCTCGCGAACACGGTGATCCTGGTCAGCCTGCCGATCGCCGGCTGCACGCTGGCCGCGGGCATCGCGGCCGGGCTAGCCGATCGCAAGCGGCCGTTCAGCCTGCTGCGGCTCACCGGCGCCCGGCTCGCCACGCTGCGCCGCGTCGTCGCGCTGGAAGGCGCCGTCCCGCTGCTCGCCGTGGCCGCCGTCGCGATCGGCACCGGGTTCGGCGCCGCCGCGATGTACGCCGCCCTGGAGATGCAGCGCCCGATGGTGCCGCCCGGCGCCGCCTACTACCTGCTCACCGCGGGCGGGATCGTGGCCGCGCTGGGCATCATCGCGGCCACCTTCCCGTTGCTGGCCCGCATCACCGGACCCGAGGTCGCCAGAAACGAGTGAACTCCCGGCCTGTTACCGTCGCCGCATGGCGGTTGTCCTGGTGACCGGCGGCAGCAGCGGGATCGGCCTGGCCACGGTGCGGCGGCTGGCCGCGGCCGGGCACCAGGTGTTCTGCGGGTCACGTCAGCCCACCCGCGCCGCACTGCCCGGCGGCGTGACCCCGCTGCCGCTGGATGTCGCCGACCCGGCGGCGGCCACCGCCGCGATCCGGTCCGTCACGGCTGCTGCTGGACGGCTGGACGTGCTGGTCAACAACGCCGGCGCCGGGAGCCTGGCCCCGCTGGAGGAGACCGCCGACGCGGAGGCGCACCGGATCTTCGAGGTGAACGTGTTCGGGCCGATGCGCCTGGCCAGCGCGGCACTGCCGGTCATGCGGGCCCAGGGCGGCGGCCGGATCATCAACGTGACCTCGGAGAACGACACCGCGCCCGCGCCGTTCGGCGGCTGGTACTCCGCGTCCAAGGCGGCGCTGGCCAGCCTGAGCACCGTGCTCGGCGCCGAAGTGCATGCGTTCGGCGTGTTCGTCACCGTGATCGCCCCCGGCCTGTTCCGCACCGCGATGTCCGCGCGGCTGCCGGGCTACGCGGTGGCTTCCGGCTCCGCGTATGCCGTGCCGTTCGCCGCGCTGATGGCGCGCAACGGCGCTGCGCTGCGCAGCGCCGGGGACCCGGACGAGGTGGCCCGGGCGATCGAGGACTGCATCGCGGCCGGCCAGCCGCCGGCCCGGATCGTGGTCGGCGCGGACGCGGCCGAGATGGACGGCCAGGTTCGCCAGGCCAGCCCCGAGGAACTGGCCGGGCTGCTGCGCGACTTCGTGGCCGGCCTCGCCGCCGGCCGCTGATTCCGCGGGCCGCCATTCGTCACAGTAGTTGAGGGCGCGGCCCGGCCGGGACGCGCGCGCGGCCCGCAACCCAGGAGGTGCCGGGATGAACACCCCAGTGACCACGATCGACCCGCGGTACAGCGACCCGGCCGCGGCCGCCACCGGGTGGGCCGGGACCCGCCGAGTGCTGGCCGAGGCTGAGCTGTGCTGGCTGACCACGGTCCGGGCCGACGGCCGGCCACACGTCACCCCGCTGGTCGCGGTGTGGCTGGACGAGGCGCTGCACTTCTGCACCGGGCCCACCGAGCAGAAAGCCAGCAACCTGGCGGCCAACCCGCACGTGATCCTGACCACCGGGTGCAACGGCTGGCAGAGCGGCCTGGACGTCGTGGTGGAGGGCGACGCCGTCCAGGTCAGCGACGAGGCCCTGCTCCGGCGACTGGCCGAGGCGTGGACCGCGAAGTGGGACGGGTCCTGGCAATTCCAGGTCCGCGACGGGTCCTTCCAGCACATGGAGGGCAGCCCGGTGCTGGTCTTCGCGGTCGCCCCGGCCAAGGTCCTGGCCTTCGCCAAGGGCACGTTCAGCCACACGACGCACCGGTTCGCCGCCACGCCAGGAACAGCACGATAGCCGGGGCCAGCACCAGGCCGCTGAGCGTGACCGTCAGCCCGGCCCGCTCGGCGGCGAACCCGACGGCCAGCGGGCCGAGCCCGCCTACTAGCGCGGCGGCGCTGCTCAGCGTGACCGCGATGCCGCTCTGCCCAGGCAGGCTGGCGTACAGCTGGGCCTGGGCCACCGGGTACCAGGGCGCGGTGGCGACAGTCAGCAGGGCCAGCACGGCCAGCTTGGCCGGGAAGCCCGGCACCAGCAGGAAGGCCGGGTAGAGCAGCAGCGCCACGGCCGCGCTGGCCCGCAGCAGCGGCAGGCCGGCCACCCGGTCCAGCACCCGGATCACCAGCACATCGCCGGCTATCCCGGCGCCGTAGCGGACCGCCACGGCCAGTCCCGCCTGCACCGGCGAGGCGTGCCCAACGGCCACGAAGTAGACCGCGAGGAACCCGGTGAACACGTCGAGCAGCAGGTCACTCACTTCCAGCAGGGCCAGCCAGCGGAGCACCCCGGCCTGGCGCAGCGCGCCGAGCACCTGACCCGGCACCTGCCGCAGCACGGGCGGGCCGGGATCACCGGCCGCCACCGCAGCGAGCCGCCAGCGGGCCATGCCGAGCCAGGCCACCGCGGCCGCCCCGGCGGCCACCAGGTAGCCGTCCCGCCAGCTGCCTCCGGCGGCCAGGATCCCGGTCAGCAGCAGCGGGCCGAGCACCGCGCCCACCGAGCCGGCCAGACCCCACCGGGCCATGTGCTGCTCCTGGCGGCCCGGGTCGGCGTCCATCAGGCCGGCCTGGGCCAGGCTGACGAACGCGCCCGAGGCCGGGTAGAACACGATGAACGAGATCAGCAGCCCGGTGAACGACCGGGCCAGCGCGGTGCCCAGCAGCGCGGCCAGGAACACGGCGCCACCGGCCAGGATGATCCGGCCGCGGCGGCGCCCCTGCCCGGCCAGCGCGCCGACCGGCAACTCCAGCAGGCTGCCGATCAGCACCGGCGCCGCGGCCAGCAGCCCGAGCTGGCCATAGCTGAGCCCGAAGTCATGGCGGATGAGCGGCAGCGCGGCGGCCCGGATGCCGTCAGCCAGCTCGTCGGCCAGCACGACGGCCAGCGCAGCCGCCAGCACCGCGCCGCTGACCAGCGCGGGCCGCTTGTCCCTGTTAGTTCACAGTCAACCGAAACCCATAACAGCGAGCTTACTTTGCGCCTCCGGGGGCCCCGCCCACCTCCCCATCCCCCTTCACTGCCTCCTTCCCTCGTCGCTCAGGGCGCTCGTTCCTCGCTTCCTCGCTCCTCAGTCCAGTCGGCGGCGCGCCCCCTTTGGCGCGGGCGCTAACCTTGCCCGGCATGTGGATTTCGCCCGCCGGCCGGGTCTACCTGACCACCGGCATCAGCCTGGCCGCGGTGGCCGTAGCCACCTGGACGGGCATGATGGCGGGCGCGGCGGTGACCGGGCGGGAATGGTGGACGCTCGGCGCGGTGGCGGCCAGCGTGACCGCGGCCGGGGTGCCCGCTTACGAGCAGATCCGCAAGGAGCGGATGCGGGCCCAGGCCGAGCAGCTCGCAGTGGACGCGGCGGTGGCCATGCGGGTGACCATGAACGACGCCCTGGACCCGATCGTCCGCCAGCTCGGCCGGGTGGTGACGGCGCGCGGCCAGCACGAGCGGGACGCCCTGCAGGAGGCGACGGTCCCGATGGTGGTGGACTCGGCCGCGCACCTGGTCGGCACCGGGCGGGTGCGGGCCTGCCTGTTCCGCTTCGCGCCGGGCACGCCGGGGATGCTGGTGCCCAGCCAGTACAGCGGCCGGGTAGACGACCCGCTGGACCCGATCACCGAAGGCAGCCCCGAGGGCGACCTGGTCTTCGGGATGATCCGGCGCAACCGGCACCTGTTCTACCCGGACCTGAACACGGCCGCGCCGCCCGGCTGGCGGCTCACCGCGCCGCAGACGTACAAGTCGTTCGCGGCCGTTCCGGTGGCGGCCGGGCGCAGCGCGTTCGGCATGCTGATGGTGGACGCGTTAGACAGCGACGGGATCCGGCGCACGGACGTGCCGCTGATCCGGCTGCTCGCCGGGCTGCTGGCCGACGCGCTAGCCTAGCGGTTGACCGCGCACAGCGGCCCGCTGACACTGAGTTCGTGGCGAAGGGTGCGGAGATGGCGGCGCACATCACCATCGAGGACGACGACGATCGTCCGGAGCGGATGGTGGCTGACCCGGACGGCTACTTCGCCGCGGCCCGCCAGCGCGCCGAGCGGGAGCTTGCGCACCAGTCCCGCGGGCTGTTCCCCTCGCTGCTCCGCAAGCACCACCGTTAACGCAGCCGCTCCGGGCCGAGCACGGCGCGGAGCGTGTGCCGGCCGACCGCGGCCAGCTGCGGGTTGTCCGCCGAGTGCGCGAGATATACCAGTCCCAACGCCAGTGCCCAGCCGGTGGCCCGGGCCCAGTCGGCGTCGCTGGCCCCGGCGGAATCCCGGAATGCCCGGTGCCAGTCGGCGGGCAGCAGCATCCAGCCGACGGACAGGTCGGCGGCCGGGTCGCCGGCGGTGAGATCGCCGAAGTCGAGCACACCGCTGAGCCCGCCGTGGTGCACCAGGATGTTGGCTGGGTGCAGATCACCGTGTACCCACACCGGCGGCTCCCGCCAGCGCGGCGCGGCCAGCGCGGCCGCCCACGCCCGCCGGGCCGCCCGGGCATCGACCTGCTCCGCAACCACGCTCAGGTTCTGCATGACGGTGTCGGTGCGGTCGGCCAGCGGCACCCCGCGGAACGGGTTGACCGGGGCGTCCGCGGGCGCTGGTGCGTGCAGCGCGGCCAGGAAGCCGCCCAGGCTGACCGCGGCCGCCGCCGGGTCGGCGGGCGGTGTCTCGGCCGCCACCTGGCCGGGCAGGTACGGCACGATGCTCCACGGCCACGGATAGCCGGGCCCGGGCCGCCCGGTCCGCACCGGCGCCGGGATGGGCAGTGGCAGCCGGGGCGCCAGGACCGGGAGCCAGCGCTGCTCGTGCACGGCCAGCTGGGCGGCCATTTCCCGCCGCGGCAGCCGGGCCAGCAGATCGCCGCCGACCCGGAACACCGCGTTGTCCCACCCGTTGGCCAGCACCGTGACCGGCTGACCGGCCAGGTCAGGATGCTGCTCGGCGAGCAGCCGCCAGAGCAGCGCCGGAGTGACGTCCACCTCAGCGGCTGGCATCGGCTGCGGCCCCACTCCCTCAGCGTAGGCCGCATTGCTGGGAAAGCTATAAGAGCGCCTCGGCGAGCAGGGCCAGCACCGCCTCGGGCGCTTCGAGCTGCGGCAGGTGCCCGGCGTCCGGCACCAGCCGGAAGTCAGCGCCCGGAATGGCGGCCGCGTATTCCTGGCCGTAGGCCGGGGTGAACATCCGGTCCGCCTCGCCCCAGACCACGAGCGTGGGCACGGTCAGGCCGGCCAGCCGCGCGGCCAGGCCGGGGTCGGCCATCGACCGGCCGCCGTAGACCTCCAGGGCGGCCCGGTTGCCCGCCGCGATGGCCTGCTGTTCGCTGGTCAGCTGAGCCGGGTCGATCCGGAACCGGTCCGGGTGCGCGAAGCTGGCGTCGAAGACCTGGTCCAGTGTCATCGCGAAGTAGTCCGCCGCGGGGTGGTCAGCCGAGGCCAGCCCGGCCGCGTCCAGCAGCACCAGCCGGCTGACCCGGTCCGGCGCGGCCAGCGCCACTTCGGCGGCGATCCAGCCGCCGATCGAGCTGCCCAGCACGGTAACTCCGGTCAGGCCAAGCTGGCCGAGCAGGTTGCCGTATAGCTCACCAAGCTCGCGGGCCGAGTCGAGCCCGGCCGGGCGCGGTGTGCCGCCGAAGCCCGGGTGCACCGGGGTGAGTACCTGGACCGGGAACCGCTCGGCCAGCAGGCCGGCGAAGCCAGCCACCGAATCCGGGCCGGCCCCGCCGTGCAGCAGCAGCACCGGGCGGCCGCGCTGGGTGACGGTGACCGGGATCTCCCCGGACGATGTAGCCACCTGGTACGTCGTGGTGCTGGGGTCGTCCGGGTAGCTGGTGGCGGGCTCGGTCGCGTACCGGCTCATCACCGCCACGGTCGACCCCGGGGTCAGCGCCGCCCCCTGTTCGAGCATGCTGCGCAGGTCACGGAAGTACTGCACATACAGGTCCGGGGTGAACGTGTTGAGCAGGACCAGCGGCTCGTCACCGGGATTGGCGAAGGTGTGCGGGGCGCCCGGCGGGATCATCGCCAGGCTGCCGGCCGGCGCGTCGTAGCTCTCCGCGCCGACGGTGAACCGGGCCGTCCCGGAGACCACGTAAAAGCCCTCGTCGTGCCGGGCATGCCGGTGCTGCGGTGGGCCGCCGGAATGCGGCGCCACGGTGATCTCGCCCATACCGAGGCGGTGCCCGGTCGTGCTGCCGTCCTCCAGGATGCGCATCGTGGTCGGTCCCAGGTGGATGACGTCGCCGCCGCTGGGGCCGGTAATGGAAGCCTTGGTCATGTGATCACTTTCCCTGCCCACGTCCGCTTTGTAAGAGTTAACTCTCACGAAGATAGCTTGCTCACATGAAGTATGCAAGAGTACTCTCACGAAGAGAGCTAACACTCACGATGGAGGGCCGATGACGGCCGCAGCCAAGGACACCGCGGGGCCCGCGAACCAGGCCGCCACTGGGCGCGCGAACCAGAAGGCCAGGACGCGCCGGGCCATCATGGATGCCTGCCGTGAGCTGACCCGGTCCGGCGCCGAGGTGACGATGCCGGACGTGGCCCGCGCGGCCATGGTGTCCGAGGCCACCGCGTACCGTTACTTCCCCGACCTGGCCACGTTGCTGCAGGAGGCGCTGGCCGGGCTGTGGCCGGCGCCCGCCGAGGCACTGGCCCCGGTGGCCGGCTCGGCCGACCCGGCCGAGCGGGTCGGCTTCGCCTGCGCCTACCTGTTCCGCGGCGTGCACGCCTACCAGGGCTCGGTGCGCGCGATGATCTCGCACACGATCGTGGCCCCGGGGCAGGCGCAGGCCCGGCCCGGGATCCGGTTCGGCCTGCTGGACTACGCGCTGGCGCCGTTCGCCGACCCGGCCGGGCCGGCCTTCCTGCCGCCCGCCGCGATGGCCCGGCTGAAGCAGCAGCTCGCCGTCGTGGTCAGCGCCGAGGCGCTGTTCGTGCTGACCGATCTGTGCGGCCTGTCCGTGGACGAGGCCATTGCCGCCACGGTGCCCGCGGCCGAGACGCTGACCAGGGCCGCGTTCGCCGGCCGGGACAGCTCAGCCCGAGCCGGCTGACATCTCCCTGGTGGCGGGCGAACTGGACGCACTGCTCCCGTCAGCCGGTGCCGGCCAGCGGTGCCCTCCGGTCCAGTACTGGCCGATGTTCTCCAGCGGGCGGCCCTTGGTCTCCGGCACGAACCGGTAGACGAAGATGATCGCCAGGCCCGCGAAGATCGCGTAGATCCAGAACGTCCAGGACTTGCCGACCGCCCCGATCAGCGACAGGAACGTCACCGTAATCAGCAGGTTGGCGCTCCAGTTCGCGACCGAGGACGCGCTGGCCCCGGCGGCCCGCAGCCTATTGGGGAACACCTCCGCGCTCATCAGCCAGAACAGCGGCGAAATGGACAGCGAGTAGCACGCGACGTAGACCAGCAGGATGATGACGACGCCGGCGCCCCAGCTCTTGGCGCCCAAGTGGAACGCCAGGCCGAGCAGCACCAGCATCGAGCCCATGCCGGCCAGCCCCAGGTAGAACAGGGTCTTGCGGCCCACCACGTTGACGAACGCGATCGTGGGCAGCACGAACACGAACAGCACCGCTCCGACGTAGATCGTGGGCAGCAGCGGGTTGCCGCTCACCCCGGCGTAGCCGAAGATCGTCGGCGTGTAGAACAGCACCGTGTTCGGCCCGACGAACTGCTGGAAGAGCGCCAAGCCGACGCCGGCGATGAGCGCGCCGCGCAGGCCCGGGCGGAGCAGCTCGCGCCACGATGTCCCCGCACTGTCCTCGATGTTGCGGTGCAGCGCGTCCAGTTCCTGCTTCTTGTGCCGCGGGTTGATCCGGTCGAGCACCGCCGCGACGTCATCCCACCGCCCCTGCATGCCCAGCCAGCGCGGGGAATGCGACATGAACAGCATGCCGACACCCAGCGCGGTAGCGGGAATTACGGCCGCCGCGAACATGGGCCGCCAGCCCCAGCCCGCCGAGTCGAACGCGTAGTCCAGTACGTAGGAGAGCAGGATGCCGCCGGAGATGGCGAGCTGCTGCAGGATCACCAGCCCGCCGCGGATGGACACCGGGGACATCTCGGCGATGTAGGTCGGCACCACCAGCGACGACGCGCCGACCGCGATCCCGGTGATGATGCGGAAGGCGAGGAACGAGCCGAGGTCCCACGAGATGGCGGTGAGGATCGCCCCAATGCCGTACAAGATCGCCATGGCGAGCAGCGTGTACCGGCGGCTGAACCGGTCGGCCATCCGCCCGCCGATGACCGCGCCGATCACCGCGCCGATGAGCACCGCCGCGACGGCCAGTTCCTCGGTGGCACTGCTCAGGTGGAACGCGCTCTTCAGCAGATTCTCGGCCCCGCTGATGACGCCGATGTCGTACCCGAACAGCATGCCGCCGATGGCCGCGATCGCCGCGACCAGGTAGGTGTAACGCGGGGTGTCCCGGACCGCGGTCAGCGAGGACCGGATCGACGGGGCTTCCATTGTCGCGGTGTCGTTATTCTCTGCAGCCATTCACGCCGCCTCCACTCCTCGTGCCCGCAGCCTCGCGGCGAGTCGCGTCCGGGCGGCCTGGGCGGCCATTCCGGGGAACGCCGGAGCTGCCGTCACCGGGCGCGGAGGCCTTACCTGATGAGCGTGCTGAGTCAGGCTGCTACCCAGCACCGCAGCCTTAAATCGTGAGACGACGCAAACGGCGCGCCCAGCCGGCCCGGCGGGCTGGTCAGCTGCGGTCCGCCACCCCGGCGGCCAGCCGGATGATGGTGAACGCCGCGCCCTGCGGGTCGGTGAGGATGGCCAGGCGCCCCGGTGGCGCGTCGGCCGGCGGGACCGTCACCTGCCCGCCCAGCTCGGTGGCCCGGGCCGCGGCGGCGTCGCAGTCGGTGACCGCGAAGTAGACCACCCAGCGCGGCGGGACGTCGGCCGGCCACTCCTCGTCCATGTGCACCATGCCGCCGACCGTGCGCCCGGCCAGCCGCCATTCGGTGTACGTCATCGGGCCCATCTCGCTGGTGTCCGGCGCCCAGCCGAACACGCTGCCGTAGAACGCGCCCGCCGCCCCGGTGTCCCGGCAGGCCAGTTCGCTCCAGCAGAAGCAGCCCGGGTCGTTGACCAGCCGTGCGCCGCGGAACGCGGCGGGCTGCCACACCGCGAACCTGGCCCCCTGGTCGTCGGCGAACATGGCCATCGTGCCCTGCCCGGGCACCTCGGCGGGCGGGGCCAGGACCTGCCCGCCGGCCGCGGTCACCCGGCCGGCCGCGGCATCGCCGTCGGTCACGCTGACGTAGGTGTTCCAGGCCGCCCGCCCGCCGCCCGGGGTGGGCATCAGGCCGGCCACCACCCGGCCGTGGAACTCGCCGGGCGGCGTGCCGGCCGGGGCGAAGAACGTGTATGCCGCGTCCCCGCCGGGCGGGGCGGCCTGGGCCGCCCAGCCGAACAGCCCGGTATAGAACGTGGCGGAGGCCGCCGGGTCGCTCGTGGACAAGTCAACCCAGCACGGCGTGCCTGGCGGATACGCCGTCATCGCAGGCATCGCGTCCCTCCCCCTGGCCGCGGGTGTCACTGTGGCCTCGCTGACCATACCGCCCGCCGCACCATCCGCGCCTGGCCCGGGCGCATCTCGCCACCCGGCCGTGGCCACACGTAAGATTCTGCTGTGCCACGTTACGAGTACCGATGCCGGGCCTGCGGGGACACGTTCGAGCGCACCCGGCCGATGAGTGAGTCAGCCGAGCCATGCCCGTGCCCGCAGGGGCACGACGACACGGTGAAGCTGCTGTCCACCGTCTCGGTCGGCGGCCGGGCCGGCGCGCAGACCGCACCGCGATCTGGCGGTGGCGGCTGCTGCGGTGGCGCCTGCGGCTGCGGCTGAGCCCGCCCCGGTAAGCCAGCACGGTGTCAGCCAGCACGGGGTCAGCCAGCACGGGGTCAGCCAGCACGGGGTCCCAGCTCACCCTGGACCGCTATGCCGCGGAGATCACCGCCAGCACGGCGACGCTGGCCACACTGATCGGCCGCGAAGACCTGACCCAGCAGGTGCCGAGCTGCCCGGACTGGACGCTGCGCCAGCTGGCCACGCACGTCGGCCGGGTGCACCGCTGGGTGACGGAGATGGTCCGCACCCGGTCCGCCGAGTCCATCCCGTTCCGGAGCGTGCCGGACGGCCGGTTCCCGGACGACCCGGCGCAGCGGCCGGGCTGGCTGACGGCGGGCGCCGAGCGGCTCACCAGGGAACTCAGCGCGGCCGGGTCCGACCTGGTGTGGGCGTTCGGCACGCACCGGCCCGCGGGCTTCTGGGGCCGCCGGATGACGCACGAGACGGTCATGCACCGGGCCGACGCGCAGCTGGCCACCGGCGCCGCGCCGGTCATCGAGCCGGATATCGCGGCCGACGGCATCGACGAGTGGTTCACGTTCGTGACCGTCCCGGATCCCGGGCGGGAGGACACCCGGCTGGCCGGGCTCCGGCCCGGCCAATCGCTGCACGTGCACGCCGGCGACGTGCCCAGCGGCCACGGCGAATGGCTGATCAGCCGGGACACGGGCGGCATCGAGGTGCGCCCGGAGCACGGCAAGGGCGACGCCGCACTGCGTGGCCCGGCGGCTGGCCTGCTGCTGGTGCTGACCCGCCGCCTCAGCCCCGCGCAGGCGGGCGCCGAGGTGCTCGGCCACCCGGAAGTGCTGCAGAACTGGCTGGCCGCGACCCCGTTCTAGCCCGGGATCCCGGGCTAGCTGTCCCGGGCGGGCTCGCCGTGTGACGCGTTCGCCTTGCCCCGGCCCCAGTAGGCCTTGGGCGACACCTGGTCCGCCGCCAGGCCCCGGTTGGCCACCATCTCCCGCAGCGCCAGCACGGCCTTGGCCTCGCCGAACAGGTAGGCGTGGCCGTGGCCGTCCGGCAGCCGGATGCCGGTCAGCGCGGCGGCCAGCCGTTCCCGGTCGCCGGCCGGCGGGATGGCCCTGTCGCCCTCTCCCGCCGACCGGGGCAGCCAGCGCAGGTCAACCTGCGCCTTGGCGTCCAGCGGCTGCTCGTCGGCGGGCTCGGGAATCTCCAGCAGCGCGATGGCGCGGGTCCCGGCGGGCAGCGAGCTGATCATCGCGAACACCGCGGCCAGCCCGGACTCGTCCGCGGCGAACAGGTGCCAGTCGGCGTCCTGCGCCGGGAAGATCTTGCCCCGCGGCCCGATGCCCTCGATCGTGTCGCCGGGCCGCGCGGCGCGCACCCAGGTCTCGCCGGGCCCGTCGCCGTGCCGGACGATGTCCATGGTCAGCCGCTGCCGGGCCGGGTCCAGGTCGCGGATGGTGTACCGGCGGCGCACCGGCCGGTTGCCGTCCACCGCCACCATCAGCATCACGTCCTGGCCCGGCTGATAGGCGAAGGAGCCCAGCTCCGGGGCGGTCAGCACGAGGCGCTGCAGGTGCGGGGTCAGCCGGTCGTTGGACACGACCTCCAGCCGCATCCGGACGGTCCCGGCCAGCGGCCCGGCCAGCTGGGCAAAGGGGTCATCGAGTTCAGGCACCCGGCCAGTTTATGTGCGGCCCGCAATCCGCCCGGTCATCCTTAGTCTGCAAACCGCTCCACCAGGCGCATCTTGTTGGTCGCGTCCAGCGCCGCCACCTTGTACGACTCGGCCAGCGTCGGGTAGTTGAACACCGCGTCCACCAGGTAGTCGATGGTGCCGCCGCAGCCCATCACGGCCTGGCCGATGTGCACCAGCTCGGTGGCGCCGGTGCCGAACACGTGCACCCCGAGCAGCGTGTGGTCCTCCGGCGAGACGAGCAGCTTGAGCACCCCGTAGGAGTCGCCGATGATCTGGCCGCGGGCCAGTTCGCGGTACCGCGACACGCCCACCTCGAACGGCACGCAGTCCGCGGTGAGCTGATCCTCGGTCCGGCCGATGAAGCTGATCTCCGGGATGCTGTAGATGCCGATCGGCTGCAGCAGGTGCGCGTTGTGCACCGGCTCGCCGCAGGCGTGGCGCGCGGCCAGCCGGCCCTGCTCCATCGAGGTGGCGGCCAGCGCCGGGAACCCGATGACGTCGCCGACCGCGTAGATGTGCGGCACCTCGGTGCGGTAGAACTCGTCCACCGAGATCCGGCCGCGCTTGTCCGCTTTCAGCCCGGCCGCCTCCAGGTGGAGGTCGTCGGTCGCGCCCTGCCGCCCGGCCGAGTACAGCACCGTTTCGGCCGGGATCTTCTTGCCGCTGGCCAGCGTGGCGATCGCGCCGTCCTCCCGGGCGTGCACCGAGGTCACCGTCTCGCCGAAGCGGAACGTGACGGCCAGGTCGCGAAGGTGGAACTTGAGCGCCTCGACCACTTCCAGGTCGCAGAACTCCAGCATCCGGTCGCGCTGCTCGACCACGGTCACCTTGCAGCCCAGTGCGGCGAACATGGACGCGTACTCGATGCCGATCACCCCGGCGCCGGCCACCACCATGGTCCGCGGCACCTTCTCCAGGTGCACGCAGCCGTCCGAGTCGATGATGGTGCGCTCGTCGAACGCGACGCTGGGCGGCCGGGCCGGCCGGGTGCCGACCGCGATCACGACGCTGTCCGCGGTCACCGTGCGGAGCCGCCCGTGGCCGTCGTCCACCTCGACCGTGTGCGGGTCGGCGAACCGCCCGGTGCCGGCCAGGATCGTCACCCGGTTGCGGGTGAGCTGGCTGCGCACCACGTCGTTCTCCCGGCTGACCACGTGCCGGGTGCGGTTGGCCAGGTCGGCGATCGTGACCTCGTCCTTGACCCGGTAACTCTGCCCGTACATCTCCCGCTGGTCCAGGCCGGTCAGGTAGAGCACCGCCTCGCGCATGGTCTTGGACGGGATCGTGCCGGTGTTCAGGCACACCCCGCCGATCATGTCGGGCTTCTCCACGACGGCCACCCGGCGATCCAGCTTGGCCGCCGCGATCGCCGCTTTCTGCCCGCCGGGACCAGAACCGATAACTACCAGGTCGTAATCGTGCACAAGCTCAGTCTGCAATCATGACCGCGTTAGAGCCACCCCACGCGGGCGCTGTTAACAGGCTCTTCTCCCCCGGCCGGCCGAGTTCGCCGGCCCGGACCTGGTCGAGCAGCCGGTTGAGGGCGTTCAATACCTCGGGCAGCACGCTGCGCAGGGCCTGCGCGTCCCTTCGGTCGGCCGGCTGGCCGCCCGCGCCCGCCTGGGCCAGCAGCCCCTCCAGGTCGGCCAGCTTGGCGCCGACCCATTCCACTGGGAACGCGGACAGTTCCCGCTCGAACACCCGGTGGCCGGGCTCCCAGCCCCGCACGGCCACCGGGTGATGATGCGTCCGGTCGAAGCTGCCGGGTGTCCCGTCCACCGATTCCAGCAGGTCAGCCCGCCAGATCAGCTGGCCGATCTCGATCGGCTGGGCCGAGTAGATGGATCCCTGCAACTCCCCCGCGGTGAGCTGCCGCACCTCCAGGCGGACGCCGTGCTCCGGGCTCTCCTGCCCGGGCATCGGGTGCGGGTCCACGAAGTACAGGTCGCTGAGCACCACCGCTGTCCGCTCGAAACCGAAGACGTACAACACCAAGACCGGCCTCCTTTACCGAACGCCAGCGCCCGGTCCGGGCCGGCCGCCGGTACGCCCAGTCTGCGGCAGCACGGCCAGCAGGCGGAAGACCGCCCGTGGCCGGGCTGAGCCATTCTGGTTCTTTACCGGATCCTCAGCGACACCAGAGCGCCGCTTCACCGTCGCGGCAGGGGGCTCGCATAGGCTGGAAGCATCCCCGAAGACCTCCGAGCTGATGGCGGAATTCATTGATGACTGGCCTGCTCCTTGTCGGTGTCGTTGTCCTGGTGATCGCGCTCTACCTGGCCGAGCGGTTTCTCAAGGCCCGGGCCCAGGCCCGGCGGCTGCATGAGATGAACGACCGGCTGTCCGCGGCGACCGCCAGAGTCAACGAGCAGCAGGCGCAGAAACGGGCGAAGGAAAGGGCCAGCGCGGCACTGACCAACGTCATGCCGGCCATCAACCGGCCACCGCTGAGCCTGCCCGGAATGGAGCCGCACGGCCCGGCCCGGTCCAAGCCGTCCCGTGGGCGTGGCACGGGTGAGCACAAGACGGCCCGGCCGGCCCGCCGCGGCGGCCGCACCGGCGACCATCAGGTGCGGGCCAGCCAGCGGCGCGGGGCCTAACCGGCGGGCCATTTTGCGGGGCCGGCAGGGCCGGAAAAATCGCCCATAGCGGGCAGAGACGGGTGGGACCTCTACTGGTTACACTCGTGGTCAACCGCGTGTATCGTTTATCGGTTGCCCACTGTTAACCTTTTGTTCATCCGTCCTTGATTCGCTGACCCGAGCCGAGGTCCCGCAGTGCCCGCGCTTTCCCAGGTTGTCGTCCTCGGTTCCACTGGCAATGGCCAGACCGCGGACGATGACGTGCTGGCCGCGCTGGCGCCGCGGTTCTCCGTGCAGCGCACCGCGCGGTCCCGTACCGTGCGCCGGGCCTGGCTGGACACGTTCGACTGGCGGCTGCACCGCGCCGGGTTCACCCTGGAGTACGTGACCGGCCGGCGGCAGGCCGAACTGGTGCTCACCGGCCCGGCCGGCGACGTGGTCACTCAGCAGGCCAGCCGGCTGAGCTGGCCGGCCCTGGCCGGCGACCTGCCCACCGGCCCGGTCCGGGACCGGCTGTGCGCCACGGCCGGCATCCGCGCGCTGCTGCCCGCCGCCCGCGCGGCCAGTACGGTGCGGCGACTGCGGGTGCTCAACGAGGACGCCAAGACGATCGCCTGGCTGACCGTGGACAACACCGCGGTGAGCTACCCGGCGGCGGCCCAGCTCCCGGCCCGGCTCCAGGTCAGCGCGGTGCGCGGGTACCAGCCGCAAGCCGACCGGGTGACCCAGCTGCTGGCCGCCGCGGCCGGGCAGAACGGCGCGGCCGGCGGCCCGCTGGACGCGGCCCTGGCCGCGGCCGGGCGGCACGCCGAGGACTACAGCAACAAGCTGACCATCCGGCTGTCCCCGGACATGCCGGGCCGGCTGGCGCTGCGCACCATCCTGCTGGACCTGCTGGACACCATCCAGGCCAACGTGCCGGGCACGCTCCGCGACATCGACACCGAGTTCCTGCACGACCTGCGGGTGGCGGTGCGCCGCACCCGGTCCGCGCTGAAGCTGGCCGGGGACGGGCTGCCCGCCGGGCTGGCGGCCCGGTTCGCCCCCGAGTTCAAGTGGCTCGGCGACCTCACCACGCCCACCCGTGACCTGGACGTCTACCTGCTCGGCTACCAGGACATGGCGGACGGCCTGGTGTCGGCCAAGCCGGCCGAGCTGGCCCCGTTCCATGACCACCTGGTCGGCCAGCGCGGTGCCGAGTACCGGCGGCTGGTCCGCGGGCTGCGCTCGGCCCGGTTCGCCCGGCTGATCAGCGACTGGCGGGCGGCGCTCACCAGCCTGGGCCCGGCCCAGGGCGGCCCGCGGGCGATGGACCTGGCCACCGCCCGGCTGCGCCGTGCGCACCAGAAGGTACTGCGCCAGGGCCAGGCGATCACCCCGGACTCCCCCGCCGAGCGGCTGCACGACCTGCGCAAGAGGTGCAAGGAGCTGCGCTACCTGCTGGAGTTCTTCGCGTCGCTGTTCGAGCCGCAGGCACATCAGCGCGCCGTCAAGGACCTGAAGGGCCTGCAGGACTGCCTGGGCGAGTTCCAGGACCGGCAGGTTCAGCAGCAGGAAGTGCGCGAGTTCGCCGGCCAGATGATCGCGGACCGGGACACGCCGGCCACCGCGCTACTGGCCATGGGCGAGCTGGCCGGCCAGCTCGGGCTGCGCCAGCAGCAGGCCCGCCGCGAGTTCGCCGGGCGGTTCCGCGACTTCGCCAGCCCGGCCAGCGAGCGCCGGTTCGACGAGCTGACCGGCCGGGCCAGCCTATGAAGATCCTGGCCACGTACAACATCAAGGGCGGGGTCGGCAAGACGGCCACCGCGGTCAACCTGAGTTACCTGGCCGCGCAGGACGGGCTGCGCGTGCTGCTCTGGGATCTGGACCCGCAGGCGGCGGCCAGCTTCCTGTTCCGGATCCGGCCCCGGGTCAAGGGCGGCGGGAAGGGGCTGATCCGCGGCAGCCGGGAGATCGACGGGGCGATCAAGGGCACCGACTTCGACCGGCTGGACCTGCTGCCGGCCGACTTCACCTACCGCAACCTCGACCTGGTCCTCGGGGCGACCAAGAAGCCGACCCGGCGGATCGCCCGGCTGCTGGCCCCGCTGGCCGCCGACTACGACGTCATCTTCCTGGACTGCCCGCCCGGCATCTCGCTGCTGTCCGAGAGCGTGCTGCAGGCCGCCGACGGCCTGCTCATCCCGCTCATCCCGACCGTGCTGTCGCTGCGCACCCTGGACCAGCTGACCGAGTTCATCGGCGGGATGAACGGGAAGCGGCCGGACGTGCTGGCGTTCTTCTCCATGATCGACCGGCGCAAGCGGCTGCACCTGGACATCGCCAGCCAGTTGCCGGCCGAGCGCGGCGACGTCGCGGCCACCGTCATTCCCGCGCTGTCGCTGATCGAGCGGATGTCGGTGGAGCGGGCCCCGGTCGGCGCGTTCGCGCCGCGCAGCCGGGCCGCGCAGAGCTATCGCCAGCTCTGGGACGAGGTCAAGAAGCGGGAACTCTGAGCTCGCTGCGCCCAGCTAGTCACTCAAGTCTGGGCCAGTCACTCGCGTCCGGCTAGTTAGCTGCAGACCGTAACTGCTTAGGCCTTTGTCCGCGAAATGCCCACCGTAGCCGCGTGCCGCCGGAGCATGCTAGGAAGTTGAGAAACATACGGGCGCAGGGGGGATACATGAGCCGTCGGCTGATCCGGCTGGAAATGCCCGTGTTCCCCGACCGCCACATGTTCCGGGTGCACGACTCGACGGTGGACCCGGACGCGCCCGGCGGCCCGCTGGCCCCGGTCGGCACCCTGGTCAGCGTGACCCGGGACCAGCTGTGGGTGGGCAGCCTGCAGGAGAACATCGGGGTCCGGCTAACCCTGGAGGAATGGGACTCCGCGCCGCCGCTGTTCGGTGACGCCTGGGAGGACGAGGCCAAGGCCACCCTCTACCTGCGCGGCCAGCTCACCGTGGACCGGGCGGTGGACCGGCTGACCATGGCCGGCGGGGTGGGCGACTACGTGGTTCGGGTGTACGCGCGGAACCGGCGTGAGGTCATGCGGCTGTATGAGGAATTGTTCGAGCGGGGCGTGGACCCGCTGAGCGACGAGTTCCAGCGCGCCCGGATGGACCTGGAAGGCCTGGAGCAGTACCTGCTGCAGCTCTGGCGCGAATACTGACGCTGGCTCCCGGGTGCGGGCGGCTACTGGGTGCGCACCGCGTGCGGGACCGGGCTGGCCGCGACGTCCGAGGAGGCTGCCGGGGTGGCCGGTTTGCCGGTCGCGGCGGACGGCGCCATCAGCGCCGGGTGCGCCGGCGACGCGCTGGCCTTGCTGCCCGCGGGCTTGTCGTGTGAGCCGCGGAACGGGACCATCGCGTAGACCACGAGCGACACCACCGCGACCACCAGCAGAGTGCTGAACGAGGCAAGCAGCCGGATCCGGCGCATCCGGGCGGTCAGCGGCCCGCGGGGCGCACCGAATGAGGCCATCCGGGACGCCAGCAGCGGGTCACTGCTGGCCAGGCCACGCTCGATCTGATCCAGGATGCGCTGCTCATCCATGGATAGCGCCATGAAGGCTACCTCCACCGCCGGGCCGGAGCGGACTTTCTCTTACTATCCCCCACAGCAAGATCGTTAGCCTTAGATCCCGTTGCTGTGCTGTGATTTGCGCGGCTCTGCCCGGCCGCCGGGCCCGGCCCGGCGCGGCCCAATAGTCAGCCGAGGCGGCGGCCACACCTCGAACAGACGTTTGCCCAGCTCGAATACACGTTCTATAGTAGCCAGCATGCGCTGGGATGGCCTGCGGATCGAGCCTGATGGGACACTGCGCGCCGATCAGGGTGCGCCGCCCGCCCTGTTCGAGCGCGGCGCGATCGCCCGCACGTTCGACACGCCGGGCTTTCGCGGCCAGACCTACTTCGAGGTGCACGCCAAGAGCGCGATTAACCGGGTGCCCGACGCCTCCCGCGTCCCGTTCCGCTGGACTATTAATCCCTATCGTGGATGCAGTCATGCGTGCCGGTATTGCCTGGTGGGTGAGACGCCCATCCTGATGGCCGACGGGCGCACCCGGCCGCTGGCTGACCTCCGGCCCGGTGACGAGATCTACGGCACCGAGATCTCTGGCCCGGGCCGCCGCGGCAGCGGGCGGCGCTACGTGCGGACGAAGGTGCTGGCGCACTGGCCGACGGTCAAGCCCGCGTACCGGATCACGCTGGCCGACGGCACCCAGCTAGTAGCCAGTGGTGATCACCGTTTCCTTAGCGACCGTGGTTGGAAGCACGTGACGGGCACGGAGCGTGGTCAACGCCAGCGGCCGCATCTGACCCTTAACAACAAGCTGATGGGCGTGGGCTGGTTCGCCGAACCGCCTAAGCACGATGCCGGTTACCGGCGCGGCTACCTGTGCGGCATGATCAATAGCGGCGGGCCGGCCGGGCGGCTTGATGCCCGGCGTCATGACCACGAGGCGCTTGCCCGCGTGCACCGGTTCCTGGCTGACGCCCACCCGGCATTCGTCGCACGGCTGGTCGAGTGGCCGGAAGCGGCAAGCCGGGAGTGGCGGAAAGGCTTCCTGGCCGGCGTCTTCGACGTGGCAGGCAGCTACCGTCAGCGCATCCTGCGCATCTCGAGTACGGATCCAGAAATCCTCGCCTGGCTGGACAGCAGCCTGCGCGAGCTCGGTTTTACCTTCGCAACAGCCTGTTCTGCCACGGGACTCACGGACTTCCGGCTGACCGGCGGGCTGCCAGAAGAGCTCAGGTTCTTCCTCAGCGTGGACCCCGCGATCACGCGGAAGCGGTCCATCGAGGGCACCACGATCAAGAGCCAGGCCCGGCTCCAGGTGACGGCTATTGAACCGCTCGGGCTCAACCTGCCGATGTACGACATCACTACCGGCACCGGGGACTTCATCGCCAACGGGGTGGTCAGCCACAACTGCTTCGCCCGCAATACGCACACCTATCTGGATCTGGACGCGGGGCACGACTTCGATTCGAAGATCGTGGTGAAGGTGAACGCGCCGGAGCTGGTGCGCAAGGAGCTGGCCGCGCCGAAGTGGCCGGGTGAGCACATCGCGATGGGCACCAACGTGGACGTGTACCAGCGTGCCGAAGGCCGGTACCAGCTGATGCCGGGCATCCTGCGCGCGCTGCTGGACGCGCGCAACCCGTACTCCATCCTGACCAAGGGCACGCTGATCCTGCGCGACCTTGACCTGCTCACCGCGTCGGCCGAGGTCACCGACGTCGGGCTGAGCGTATCGGTGGGCTGCACCGACGAGGACCTGTGGCGCACGCTGGAGCCGGGCACACCCAGCCCGCTGCGGCGGCTCGGCGTGTGCGCCACGCTCAGCGAGCACGGGCTGCGCTGCGGCGTGCTGATGGGCCCGGTGGTGCCGTTCCTGTCCGACTCCCCGGCCCAGCTCGAAGCCACCGTGCGGCAGGTGGCCGAGGCGGGCGCCACCCACGTCACCCCGATCGTGCTGCACCTGCGGCCGGGCGCGCGGGAGTGGTTCCTGGCCTGGCTGGCCAGGAACCACCCGGCGCTGGTCCCGCGCTACCGCGGCCTGTACGGGTCCCGGGCCTACGCCCCCAAGGACTATCAGGAGCGGATCGCCGGGCAGGTGCGTGAGCTGGCCGAGCGCTACCAGGTCGGCCGGGGCAGCCCGCCGCCCCTCCGGCGCTGGCGCGGGCCGGCCGTGGCGCCGCGCCCGCCGGAGGCTCCGGTGGCGGAGCAGCTCACCCTGCTGTAACGGTCAGGCCGACCCTGGTGGCGGTGAACAGGCTGAGCGTGGCGAACATCCGGCCCAGCACCGGGTTGGCCAGCGGCAGCAGCAGGTACCGGTAGCCGGGCGGCAGCTGGCGGCGCATGTCCCGGGGCGGCCGGGTGACCGTGACCGACTCGTCCAGCCGCAGGCCGAGCCGCTGCAGCGCCCGTGGGTCGTCGCACGCCCACTGCCACGGCGCGATGCGCCGCCGCTGGCCCAGCTTGTGCTGCTGCTGGAGCATCCGCTGCGGGTAGGTGTCCAGCGCGAGACGCGCGCCGGGGAACCGCGCCGCGAGCCGGGCCAGCGTGGCGGTTACGTCCTGCTCCGGCAGGTAGACCAGCACTCCCTCGGTGACGAAGAAGTACGGCCCGGGGCTGTCCGCCACGGCCCCCAGCCACTCGTCACTGAGCACCGAGGCGGGGACCATCCGGCGGCGGCTGGTGTCGGTGAAGTACCGGCCGCGCAGCGCGATCGCGTCCGGCAGGTCCAGGTCGATCCAGTGCACCTGGCCGTTGTCCACCCGGTCGAACCGGGTGTTCAGGCCGGTGCCCAGCTCCACCACGGTGCCGGCCGGGTGCTCAGCCAGGAACTGGCGCACCCAGAAGTCGTAGATCGCGGTGCGCAGCACCATCACCCAGCCGCCGAACCCGCGCTCGTACTTGGCCGCGTCGACCTCGATCGAGGCGATCAGCTCGGCCGCCCTGGGGTCGTGCAGCACCGGCCGCTTCCGCCGGGTCTCCCGGGCCCGCGCGGCCAGCGGGATGAACAGCGTCTGCTGCACCGCGCCGAGCTGGGTGTCCGCCTGGCCAGCCGTGTTTTCGCTCGTCATCTCTCCAACCCCGTTGCTTCTTGCTGTTATCAGAGCCCGCCGAGGGTCAGCTGCCCAGCAGCCAGCCGTTCGCGCTGGCCAGCCGGACCGCCTCGGCCCGGGTCCGCGCCCCGGTCTTGCCGATGGCCGCGGACAGGTGGTTGCGCACCGTGCCCTCGGACAGGTACAGCGCGGCGGCGATGTCCGCCACCGTGCCGCCGTCCCGGGCGGTGCGCAGTACCTCGGTCTCCCGCGGGGTGAGCGGGCTGTCCCCGGCGGCCAGCGTCTCCGCGGCCAGGCTCGGGTCCACCACGCGCAGCCCGGAGGCCACCCGGCGGACCGCGTCCGCGAGCTGCCGGGCCGGGGTGTCCTTGACCACGAAGCCGCTGGCCCCGGCGGCCATCGCCCGGCGCAGGTAGCCGGGGCGGCCGAACGTGGTCACCACCAGCACCCGGCAGGACGGCAGCGCCGCGCGCAGCTTGCTGGTGGCGGTGATGCCGTCCAGGCCGGGCATCTCCACGTCGAGCAGCGCGACGTCGGGGCGGGTGCGCCGGGCCTCAGGCAGCACGTCGTCGCCCCGGCCTACCTCGGCCACTACTTCCAGGTCGGGTTCCAGCGCGAGCAGCGCGGCCAGCGCGCCGCGGACCAGGGCCTGGTCGTCCGCGAGGAGCAGCCGGATCGGTGTGGTCACGGCGCGATCATGTCATCCGCACCCGGAGGGCGAAGCCACCCAGCGCGGACCGGGCTACGCCGATGGTGGCGCCCGCGGCCGCGGCCCGCTCGCGCAGTCCGTTCAGCCCGTGCCCGGACGGGAGCGGGTCTGGGCCGGCGTCCAGGTCCGCGCCCGGCACCGCCGCTGCGCGCGGGCACTGCCCCGGGCCGGTGCCGTCGTCGCTGATCTCCACCTCGTCCGGGCTGACCCGGATGAGGCAGCGGGTGGCGCCGCTGTGCCGGATGACGTTGGTCACACCCTCGCGGACGGCCCAGCCGAACAGTTCCTGGCGCAGCCGCGGGATCCCGCTGATGTCGTGGTCCGGCAGGTCGGCTTCGATGCCGGCGGCGGCCAGCGCGGTGCGCGCGCTGGCCAGTTCGCCATCCAGGGTCACCTCGCGGTAGCCGCCCGCCGCGGCCCGCACGTCGGCCAGCGCCTGCCGGGCGATCCGCTCCACGTCGCCGATCTCGGCCTCGGCCCGCGCCGGGTCCAGGCTGGCCAGCCGCCCGGCCAGCTCGGCCTTGACCGCCACCACGGTCAGCGAGTGGCCCAGGATGTCGTGCAGGTCGCGGGCGAACCGGTTGCGCTCGTCGGCCAGGGCCAGCCGGGTCAGCTCGTTGCGGGCGGCGGCCAGCTGCATGTTGCGCTGGATGAGCTGGGTCACGCCGAACGCGGCCAGCGCCGAGACGAGGATCTGGAAGGCCAGCGACCCGTCCGGCTGCCAGCCACGCATGGCGGGCACGGCCAGCGACGCGACGACGGCCGCCACCGCCACGGCCCAGCCGAACCGCGCGGGCAGCAGGAACACGGCCATCACGGCCAGGAAGATGAGCAGTACCGAGGCGTCCCCGCCGATGCTGTAGTAACCGAACCCGACGAGCGCGGCCTCAGCGGCCAGCGCGGCCGCCGCAAAGGTGCGCGGCACGTGCCGGTCGGCCCGCCGCCGGGACAGGGCGAACGTCACAATGAATATCGCGCCGAACGCGATCAGCGTGCCCAGCCCGAGGTAGCGGCGCACCGGGTCAGGCTGGTCCCACGCGGTGCTGGCCGGCTGGGACAGGTAGACCAGCCAGATCGCGGCGAACACCCAGCCGAACCGGCGCCACCGGGAGGCGGGCATCAGGCCATCAAGCGCCGGGTCCGCCTCGGCGGGACCGGTGCGGTCCCCGGCCACGGCCCGCCACCGGGCGGGGGCCTGGGTCATGGCCCGGAACCGGGCCAGCCACCGGCCCGGCCGGCCGCCCATCCCCGTCCCGCCGGGCGCGGCCTGGTCACGAAGCAGCACATAGGACGAGTCTGCTCGATCGGCGCGCTCTGGGCCACCTGGCCGGTCTCCGGCGCCGGCGCGTGCCGGCGCCCCCGCGGTCAGCATCGCGTCGGACATACCCCGATCCTGCCCGCTGACCGGCGGTCAGACCGCTGCTGTGCGTCACCGGCCACCCATGACAGATGTCATGGGATCCAGACGCCCCACGAGATGATCAATGAGGAGGCGGTCCACCTAGTGCATCACGCGGTCGCCAGTCGCGGCTGGCTGCAGCACGACGGGGAGGCCGGCCGCGGCCCAGGCCTGGAAGCCGCCGGCCAGGTCGGTCGCCGCGGCCAGGCCGAGGTCCTGCAGCGAGGCCGCGGCCAGGCTGGACGTGTAGCCCTGTGAGCACATCACGATGACCGGCAGGTCGTACCGGCCAGCCTCGGGCAGCCGCGCCCCGGAGGCTGGGTCGAGCCGCCACTCCAGCACGTTGCGCTCGATGACCAGGGCGCCCGGCACCTCGCCCTCGGCGGCCCGCTGCGCGGCGGGCCGGATATCCACCAGCAGTGCCCCGGCCCGCAGCGCGGCCTGCGCCTGCTCCGGCCCGACCCGGTCCAGCCGGGCCCGGGCCGCGCCGAGCAGCTCGTCGATCGTGCGTGCACCCGGCGGCTTGTGCTCGCTCACCAGCGCTCCCCTGCCGTCTCCACGGTGGCCAGCACCAGGCCGCCACTGGTCAGTTCGTAGCGCCGCATCCCGGCCAGCGGCGGGGAGTAGGCGTGGATGCTCACGGCCGGCCCGGCGGAATCGTTCACCACCTCGTGCACATGAGCCGGTCCGAACGACCGTACCCGGCCGGCCGCGAAGTCGGCACCAGTCGGCATCCCGGTCCCCCGGCCCCCGGCCGTGGTGTACTCGCGCAACTCGCCCTGCACCACCGCGAACGCCCCCGCAGACCCACAGTGATCGTGGAACCCAGTGCGCTGCCCGGGCAGCCAGCTGAGCAGCCAGACCTCGTGGTTGTCGCCCTGTTCCAGCCGCTGGTACCACCGCTCGTCCTGGTCATACCGGACCTGGCCGGTCCAGTCATGCCGGGCCGCGGCGGCCTGGGCCAGCACGGCCAGCCGGGATGGGCTCAGCCGCTGGCGGACTCCGTTGTTCGCGAGAAGCATCCTAGTTGTCCTATCGTTATAATAGGCAATTGGCTTACGCAGAGGTTAGCACGCCCTAGCCGGGGCGCCCGGCGGAACACACCATCACGTCAGCCCGGCCGCGAAACCAGTCCAGGATCCGGCGTCAGCGCCAGCCCCAGCGGCCGGAAACACGTTTGCCGCCGGGTGCGCCCGGCTGTAACACTGGCCGCAGGGCGCACGGGGACTGGCGCCCGGACCGGCGGCCCGCCAGGCTGGCCGGCCCGGCAGGACCGGCCGCCCTGGCGGCGTGGTCCCGGGGTGACGCCGCTGGCCAGCGGCGATAGGGGAATGTTCTGCAGGGAGCAGCCGGCTCCGGCGCGTCAGCCGCACCAATCCGGGGCCAGCCACGCGAAGGCAGCCAAATTCACGCAACACTCGCGATATGACTTGACATCACCGGCAAACGCGATACATCGTGTACGCGGTGCCGGCCGGACCGGCCGGCGGCACCGGCATCGCTCGGGAGGACTCTGTGGCCACGGGGGCAACCAGCACAGGACCAGGCGGTACGGGGAAGACCAGCTGGGGCCGCCGGATCGCGGCCCTGCCCAGCGGGCGGCGGACCAAGTGGGCGGTGCTCGTCTTCTGGCTGATCGTGATCGCCCTGCTCGGCTCGCTGGCCGGGAAGCTGATGGGCGCGGAGAAGAACGACGCCTCCGCCTACCTGCCGGCCTCGGCCGAGTCCACTCAGGCGCTCAACCTGCTGGACCACTTCACGGCCAAGAACCTGAACCCGGCCGTGGTGGTCTACGTGCGGCCGTCCGGCCTGACTCACGCCGACCTGGCCAAGGTGACTCGCGACGCCCGCACATTCGCCGCGCTGCCGCACGCCGGCCAGGTCATCGGCCCGGTGCCAGCCAAGGACGGCCAGGCCGCGGAAATCCTCATCGAGGCGCACCTCGGCTACAGCAACGCGATCACCAACTTCGTGAACAAGCTGAACAGCGTGGCCGGATCCGGCGACCCCGGGCTGCACGCCTACGTGACCGGCCCGGCGGCCAGCGCGGCCGACTCAGTCAAGATCTTCAAAGGCATCGACTCCACGCTGCTGTACGCGACGCTGGCCGTGGTCATCGTGCTGCTGCTGCTCACCTACCGCAGCCCGGTCCTCTGGCTGCTGCCGATCATCTCGGCCGGGGTGGCGCTGGCTACCGCCGAAGCGTTCATCTACCTGCTCATCCAGCACGCCGGCCTGGTCGTGAACGGGCAGAGCGCGGGCATCCTGGTCGTCCTGGTGCTGGGCGCGTCCACCGACTACGCGCTGCTGCTGGTGGCCCGGTACCGGGAGGAACTACGCCGGCATGAGGACCGGCACGAGGCCATGGCCATCGCCATGCGCCGGGCCGGGCCGGCCATCATCGCCAGCGGGCTGACCGTCGTCGCCGCCATGCTGTGCCTGCTGGCCGCGGACTCGGCGGACATCTCCGGGCTGGGCCCGGTGGCCGCGATCGGCATCGCGGTCGGGCTGCTGGCCATGATCACGCTGCTGCCCGCGCTACTGGTGATCACCGGCCGCTGGGTGTTCTGGCCCTACAAGCCGCGGTACGGCTCGCCCGACCCGACCTCGCGCGGCCCGTGGGCCCGGATCGGCCAGCGGATCGCCAGGCGGCCCCGGTCGATCTGGATTCTCACCGCGGTGATCCTGGCCGTGTTCTCACTCGGCCTGATCGGCTTCCGGTTCGGCACGCTGACCCAGGCCCAGTCCTATCGCGGCACGCCGAGCGCGGTCGCGGGTGAGAAGGTGCTGGCCGCGCACTTCCCGGCCGGTTCCGGCCAGCCGGTGCAGGTGATCGGCAAGGCCACCGCGGTCGCGCCGCTGCGCGCCGCGCTAGCCAGCACGAAAGGCATCGCCTCGGTCAGCCCGCCGGTAGTGCGGGACGGGCTGGTGCTGGTCCAGGGCACGCTGGCGGTGCCGCCGGACAGCCAGGCCGCGTACGCCACGGTCAACCGGGTGCGCGACGCGGTGCACGCGGTGCCCGGCGCGGACGCCAAGGTCGGCGGGGCCACCGCGATCAACCTCGACGTGGAGAACTACGCCATCCGGGACCGCAACGTCATCATCCCGCTGGTGCTGGTCGTGGTGCTGATCATCCTGGCCCTGCTGCTCCGGGCGGTGGTCGCGCCGCTGCTGCTGATCGGCACCGTGATCCTGTCCTACTTCGGCTCGCTCGGCATCTCGGCGGTGTTCTTCAAGCACGTCTTCGGGTTCGCCGGCGCGGACAACTCGATGCCGCTGTTCGCGTTCGTGTTCCTGGTCGCGCTGGGCATCGACTACAACATTTTCCTGATGACCCGGGTCCGCGAGGAGACGATCAAATCCGGTACGCACCGCGGCATGCTGTCCGGCCTGGCCGCCACCGGAGGGGTGATTACCTCGGCCGGGCTAATCCTCGCGGGCACATTCGCCACGCTCGGCACGCTGCCGCTGGTCATCCTCACCGAGATCGGCTTCACCGTGGCCCTGGGCGTGCTGCTGGACACCCTCATCGTCCGGTCTGTCCTGGTCACGGCGCTGACCCTGGACGTCGGACGGCACATGTGGTGGCCGAGCAGGCTGGCCCGGCGCCGGGCCGAGGAGTCGGTCACCCCACCCGTGCAGCTCACCCAGGCCCAGTGACACCTACTCCCCCCGCGGCCAGCGCTGCCGTTGCTTCCTCGTACAGTTGAATCCCGTGGGATCTGGATCAGGGAGCGCAGCAGAACTGGAGACGGTGGGGCTCACGGTCCGGACCGTCCCCGTCGCCGACCCAGGTGACCTGGCCGGCCAGTTGCCCGGCCAGGGCGCGCTGGCCTGGATTCACGGCGGCGAAGGGCTCATCGGCTGGGGCGAAGTGGCCCGGGTCACGCTGCCGGCCGGGCAGGACCGGTTCACAGCGGCCGACAAGTGGCTGCGCGAAGCGCTTGACGGCGCCCGGATCGACGACGAGGTGGGGGCGCCCGGCTGCGGGCCGGTGGCGTTCGGCAGCTTTACCTTCGATCCGGCATCGGACGGGTCGGTGCTGGTCCTGCCCCAGCTGGTGCTGGGCCGGCGGGGTGGGCAGGCCTGGCTGACCAGCATCTCCCGGCGCCGGTCAACCCGCCCCACCTGGCCATCCAGTGACCCGGCCGCCTTGGATCGGTCCACTCCGCCGGCGCCGGGTGAAATCCGCTGGCACGACGGCAGCCGGACCGCGCCGGAGTGGGAACGGGTGGTCGCCGCGGCGGTCAGCCGGATCCGGGCGGGCGGGCTGCGCAAGGTGGTGCTGGCCCGGGACCTGTACGCGTCCGCGGCGGCGCCGATCGACGAGCGGCTGCTGCTGGCCCGGCTGGCCGCCCGCTACCCGGAGTGCTACACGTTCGCCTGCGCCGGGCTGGCCGGCGCCACCCCGGAACTGCTGATCAAGCGGCAGGGCTGCCAGGTCAGCTCGCTGGTGCTGGCCGGCACGGCGCCGCGCGGCCAGGACCCGGCGGAGGACGCGGCGCTCGGCGCCGGGCTGCTCGCGTCGGCCAAGGAGACCGAGGAGCATGAGTACGCGGCGGCCAGCGTGCGGGACTCGCTGGCCCCGCTGTGCGACCAGCTCACCGTGGCCGAGCGCCCGGTGCTGCTCAAGTTCGCCAACCTGCAGCACCTGGCCACCACAGTGGATGGCACGCTGTCTGCACGGGACGCCAGCGGCGCGGGCCATTCCGTGCTCACGCTGCTGAATGCCCTGCACCCGTCGGCGGCCGTCTGCGGTACCCCGACCGAGGCGGCCATGGAGCTGATCCGGGAGCTGGAGGGGATGGATCGCGGCCGCTACGCGGGCCCGGTGGGCTGGGTGGACAGCGCCGGGAACGGCGAATGGGGCATCGCGCTGCGCTGCGCGGAGATCGACGGGCCGCGGGCCCGGCTGTTCGCCGGCGGTGGCATCGTGGCCGACTCCGACCCGGCCGCCGAACTGGCCGAGACGGTCACCAAGTTCCGCGCCATGCGCTTCGCCCTGGAGGCGTGACATCAAACGGCCCGCCCCTGACGGGTGCGGGCCGTTTGAGGTGCGCTGATCAGCTCGCGGCGGCGGGCTCGGCGGTGCCGACCGGGTCGCGGAGCGGGAAGTGGCAGGCCGCCAGGTGGCCGCCGGTGGTGAACGGGCGCAGCGGCGGCTCCTCCTGGGCGCAGAGCTCCTGGGCCCGCGGGCACCGGGTGCGGAACCGGCAGCCGGACGGCGGGTCGATGGCGGACGGCAGTTCGCCAGCCACCCCCTCCTCCGCCTTCTTCTGAGCCCTGATCGGGTCGGCCACCGGCACGACGTCGATGAGGCCCTTGGTGTACGGGTGCACCGGGAAGTAGTACACCTCTTCCGACGGGCCAACCTCGACCATCTTGCCCAGGTACATCACGCCGATCTGTTCCGACAGGTAGCGCACCACGGACAGGTCGTGCGAGATGAACAGGTAGGTCAGCCCGAGGTCGCGCTGCAGGTCCCGCATCAGGTTCAGGATCTGCGCCTGGATCGACACGTCCAGCGCGGACACCGGCTCGTCCGCGACCAGCAGCTTCGGGTTCAGGATGAGCGCACGGGCCAGCCCGAGCCGCTGCCGCTGCCCACCGGAGAACTCGTGCGGGTAGCGCTCGATCGCGCCCTGGGGCAGGCCCACCTTGTCCAGGATCTCAGCGATCTTCTTCTGCTGGTCCCGCCGGCTGCCGATGCCCTGGATGGCCAGTGGCTCGCGCAGGATGGTGGCCACCCGCATCCGCGGGTCCATCGAGGCGTAGGAGTCCTGGAACATGAGCTGGACGTCGCGGGCGCGCTTGCGCCGGTCCCGGTGGTTCAGCTTGAGCAGGTCCTCGCCGTCCAGCACGATCGAGCCGGAGTTCGCCTTCTCCAGGCCGACGATGAGCCGCCCGACGGTGGTCTTGCCGCAGCCGGACTCGCCGACCATGCCGAACGTTTTGCCCGGGCGGATGCCGAAGCTGACGTCGGCGACCGCGCTGACCTCGCCCACCTTGCGCTGCAGCACCGCACCGGCCGTGACCGCGAACGACTTCACCAGGTGGTCGGTCTTGAGCAGGTAGCTGCCGCCGTTCAGCGAGGCGGCCACGTCCTCCAGCTTCACCCTGTCGGTGACCTGGAGCTCGGCCACGCCGGCGTCGTCGGTCCGCTGGCCGACCGGGTAGAAACAGCGGTAGTCGTGGTCCGCGATGTCCCCTTCCAGCACCGGCTCGTCCTGGCGGCAGGTGTCGGTCACGTACCGGCACCGGGCGGCGAACTTGCAGCCCTTGGGCGGGGCGGTCAGGTCCGGCGGCTGGCCCGGGATGTTGTACAGCCGGGTCGAGCCTTCCACCGCCTTCTCCGGCAGGGCGCCGAACAGCGCCTCGGTGTACGGGTGCCGCGGGTTGCCGAACAGCCGGATCGTGCTGGTCGTCTCGACCACCCGGCCGGCATACATGACCGCGGCCCGGTCGGCCCGCCCGGCGATCACGCCGAGGTCGTGGGTGACCAGGATGACCGCCATGCCCAGCCGCTTGCGCAGGTCATCGATGAGCTCGAGGATCTGCTTCTGGATGGTCACGTCCAGCGCGGTGGTCGGCTCGTCGGCGATGAGCAGCTTGGGCTCGCAGGCCAGCGCCATTGCGATCATCACGCGCTGCCGCATGCCGCCGGACAGCTGGTGCGGGTAGTTGCCGACCCGCTCCGCCGGGCGCGGCATGCCGACCAGGCGGAGCACCTCGATGGACCGTTCCCGGGCCGTCTTGGCGTCCGCGCCGCGGTGCAGCACGACCGTCTCGGAGATCTGGTCCCCGATCGTCATCGTCGGGTTGAGTGACGTCATCGGGTCCTGGAAGATCATGCCGATCTCGTTGCCCCGGACGTGCCGCATCTGGTCGTCGCTGAGCGCGGAGATTTCCCGGCCGTCCAGCAGGATCTTGCCGTCGGTGATGTGCCCGCCCGGCGGCAGCAGTTGCATGATGGACAGCGCGGTCATCGTCTTGCCGCAGCCGGACTCGCCCACGATGCCGAGGCATTCCCCGGCGTCCAGGCTCAGGCTGACGCCCTCCAGCGCGTGCACGGTCGCGCTGCGCAGCCGGATTTCGGTGCGCAGGTCCTCTAGTTGCAGCAGTGGTGCCAATTCGTCCTCATCAATGACTGGATGGGAGTACCGGCCAGGTCATGGCGGTACGTAACCAGGCTATCGGCGCTGCAGGCGGACCTCGACGGCGTCCCGCAGCCCCTCGCCGATAAAGATCG
This sequence comes from uncultured Actinomycetes bacterium, assembly GCA_963814645.1. Classification (GTDB taxonomy): domain Bacteria; phylum Actinomycetota; class Actinomycetes; order Streptosporangiales; family Streptosporangiaceae; genus RYN-230. The sequence goes on from CAWFDX010000004.1 coordinate 2,267,365, forward strand.
GTGCGGCGATGACCAGCACAATGCATACGCCGGCCGGGAAGATCAGCCACCAGTAGCCGTCGTTGACGTACTGGATGCCGTCGCTGAGCATGCCGCCCCAGTCCTGCTGCGGGGGCCGGATGCCCAGGCCGAGGTAACTGAGCGCGACGATGAGCGCGATGGCGTCGGCCACCTGGAAGGTGGCGTTGACCATGATGGTGCCGATCGCGTTCGGTGCGATGTGCCGCAGCACGGCCCGCCGGCTGCCGCCGCCCATCACCTTCATCGCCTGCACGTAGTCCCGAGTGCGCAGCGACAGCGCCTCGCCGCGGACCAGCCGGGACGTGGTCAGCCATGAGGTCAGCGCGATGACCAGGATGAGGACCGGCTTGGTCGGGGTGACCAGGGTCACCACGACGATGGCCAGGAACAGCACCGGGATGGACAGCAGCGCGTCCACGAGGCGCATCATGACCGAGTCGATCACGCCGCCGAAGTAGCCGGCTATCGCACCCCACAGCACGCCCAGCACGGTGGCCAGCGCGGCGGCGGCGAGGCCGACCTCCAGCGAGATCTGCCCGGCGACCATGAGCCGGCCCATCACGTCGAATCCGCTGGCGTCGGTGCCCAGCACGTGCTGCCCGTTGGGCGAAATAAATTCGTGTGCGAAGTTGACCGTGAGCTGATTAGTCTTGTACAGCAGTGGGCCGACGAAGCAGAACAGCAGCATGAAGACGAAGATGCCGACCCCGGTCACGGCCAGCTTGTTCTCGAGGAACACCTCGAGACCACGGCGGAACGTGCTGCGCGGCTTACCAGCCGGCAGCGCGGCAGCCTCCGCGACGGCCTGATCGGGCTCGTGGATCTCTGTGTCGTACGTGGTGACCAGACCGGTGGTCGCCGACGGGTTTTCCGGGTCCGGAAGTTCCGGTGGGACGCTGGCGAGGCTCATTGGCTCACGTACCTAACGCGCGGGTCGAGCACCGCGTACGCGATGTCGGCGAGCAACGACCCCACGACTGTTGCCACGGCTACGACGATAGTGATTCCGAGCAAGATCGGGTAGTCCGAGTTGAGCGCCGACTGGTAGAACAGGTAGCCCATGCCCGGGTAATTGAACACCGATTCGGTGATCAGTGCGCCGGCGATGATCCCGGGCAGGCTCAGCCCGAGCAGCGTGGCGATCGGGATCAGCGAGTTGCGCAGCACGTGATTGATCAGCACCCGCCGCTCACTGGCTCCCTTGGCCTTGGCCGTGCGGACGTAATCCTCGGTCAGGTTGTCCAGCACCGAGGAGCGCATGTACCGGCTGAACAGCGCCAGCGTGATCAGGGTCAGCGAGATGATCGGCAGGATCAGCGCGTTGAAGTTGGTGAACACCACGCCGAGCCCCTCACCCTGCGGGCCTTCCGGCGGGAAGATCGGGATCTTGATCGCGAAGGCCAGGATCAGCAGGATGCCGAGCAGGAACGCGGGCATCGCGTAGAACACGGTCGAGAACCCGTTGAAGAAGTGATCCACGAACTTGTTCCGGCGCACCGCCTGGATGACCCCGACCGGCACGGCCAGCACCAGGGCCAGGATGGTCGAGATGCCGACCAGGAAGATCGTCTTGGGCAGGTGGGTAGCGAGCAGGGACGCCACGCTCTGGTTCAGCTTCCAGGAGAAGCCGAGGTTGCCCGCCAGCAGGTGCCGCAGCCACAGCCAGTACTGGCTGTACCACGGCAGGTCGAACCCGTACTGCTGATCGAACTGGCGGATCGCGCCAGGGTTGCGGAACGAGTTCGGGCCCAGGATGGCGATCGCGGGGTTGCCCGGGATCGCCCGGAGCAGGGCAAACGTGATCACCGTCACTATCAGGATGACGACGATCGACTGGAACACCCTGCGGAGCAGAAATACTGTCACTAACTCCAACTCCCCCTTGCGGGCGGTATGGCGCGGGGGTGCCGGGTGTGACCCAGCACCCCCGCGTCCGGCAGCGGTGACCTGATGCGGTCACCGGTTGCCGGTTACTTCACGAAATACCAGTTCTCCGGGGTGATGCCAAGCGTTGGCGGCTGCGGAGTGACACCGCGGAGGTTGTTCTTGATCTCCGTCAGTTCGTAGACGCCGTTGGGCTGGTACTCCACCGGCAGCTGTGGCTGCAGGAAGTCCTGCCACTTGTACATGGCCGACGACGCGCTGTTGGTCAGCGTGTCGTTGATCAGCGCGTCGTTCTCCTTGTTGCAGTAGCCGCCGGAGTTGGCCGGCACGCCGCACATGAACAGTTCCTCACCGGTGGGCTGGTAGTCCGGGGCGAAGTTCCAGCCGCCGCCCCAGTTGGCCATGTCCCAGCTGCAGGAGCTCTTCGTGACCACGCAGTTGCCGCCAGCCAGGGCGATGACCTGGTTGAACGGCTCCGGCTTGAGGTTCAGCTTGATGCCGACCGCGGCCGCGTTGGACTGCAGCTGCGTCATCTCCGAGGTGATCCATGCGGTGCCGTTCGCGAACGGCAGCGTGAAGGACATCGCCTGCCCAGACTTGATGCCCGGCCCGCACTTGCTCGGGTCGGTGCAGGTGGTCGTCCCGTTCGGGGTGACCTTCCAGCCGTGGCTGGACAGCAAGGTCTTGGCCTTGGACTCGCTGAACGGGAACGGGTCACCGGTGGGTGCGCTCGGCGACAGGAACTGCGTCTTCGGCGTGTTCGGCACCGGCCCCACCGTGGCCAGGCCGTAGCCGCGCAGCGGGCCCTGGATCACCGACTTCTGGTTCATCAGGTAGGCCAGCGCCTGCCGGAAGTACAGCTGCTTGATGATCCCGGCGTTGCCGGTCGTGCTCTGGTAGTTCAGCACGTAGTAGTTGATGCCCCAGGAGTACAGCGGGGCCAGCGTGTAACCGTGCAGCGGGTTGGTCCCGACCGTGGCCGACACCGGCTTGGCCGGGGCGTCCTGCTCAGGCAGGTAGCCGACGTCCACGCTGGAGTTCGGCGCCTGGAGCACGCTGTACTCGGCCGAGTCCGTGGTGAACGGCACTTCCTGGAACTGCGACAGGGTCGGCTTGACCGGGCCGGAGTAGGACTTGTTCGGCACGAAGGTGATGTGCCCGTCCGCGTTGAACGAGCTCAGCTTCCACGGCCCGTCCACGACCGACCAGAGTGGCGACGACGCGTAGCTGTTCAGCGTCTTCGACTGCCCGTCCAGGTAGGTGTAGACAGCCTTGCAGTCGCTCACCGTGGTGGTGCAGTGGCTCGGCCCGGACGCGGTCTTGTCCCACGCCTCCGGCATCGGGTAGATCTGCGCCAGTTCGTTGTACAGGAACCAGCTGTGCGAGTAGCTCTTGTCCATCGTCATGGTCAGCTGCGTCGGGCTGACCACCTTGACGTCCTTGACGATGGCCGCCGGGAACCCGGTGTAGCCGCCGTAGTTGGCCGGCTCCGCGGTCTCCATGTTGATCCAGAACATCACGTTGGACGCCGTCACCGGCTGGCCGTCCGACCACATGTAGTGCTTGAGCGTGATCGTCACCTTGTTGCCACTGAACGTGGGCGCGTTCGCCACACTCAGCGACGCGTTGTAGTTCGGGGTGTTGCCCTGGCCGAACCAGTACAGCGGCCGGTACAGCAGGTCCTGCAGGTAGCTGATGTTGGACACGCTGAAGTCAGCGCTGCTGGAGTACGGGAAGATGTAGTTCGGTGTCGTTGACGGGGGCAGGGCGTAGACGGCGGTGCCGCCCTTCACCTTGGTGCCGCCGGTGCTCGAGGAGGACGACGAACCGCTGCCCCCGCAGCCTGCCGCGACGAGCGCCAGCGCAGCGGCGCCGGCAAACACGAAGGCAATCCTGCTGCGGAGCCTGGATCTTGGTTGTCCTTGCTGATTAGGGGCTCGCCCCATTACCACGGCTCCTTACGCACAGGGAGCGGCCGGGGCACGGGTAGCGCCGGCCGGTCCGACAGACATGGTTGTAAGGCCGGAAGACCGGCTATTGGCTAGATCAGCACGACCCACGTCGCACCGACAAGTGAACGCACCAGCTTGGGACACTTTCGTGACTTGAGCGTAACAGGCACGTACTCTTCCGCCAGCACGCCCCGGTCTCGGGATGAATTACACATAGTCCGGCCTTGTATAGCAAATCTGCCTGCTTCGGCCCGAATCGGGGGGTAACCCTCCTGGCTAGGCCCGGCACCGCGGCGCGCGGCCGTCAGCCGAGCCCGCGGCTGGCGCCCATGGCGGCCTCGTGCAGCCGCTGCCGCAGCGCCGCGCCCGCGGCCCGGCCGGCCGGCACCTCGACGATGCGCAGCCCGCTGCCGCGCAGCGCGGCGGGCAGCTCCGCGGCCTCGCGCAGTTCCCGGTAGGGCAGCCCGGCCGCCGCGGCCAGCGCGCTGAACCGGGCGCCGTGCGGGGTGCCGAAGATGCGCTCGAAGCTGTCCGGGAACGCGGCCGGCTCCAACGAGGAGAAGATGCCGCCGCCGTCGTTGCTGGCCACCACGATGACCAGGTCGGGGCGGGGCTCGCCGGGCCCGGCGAACAGGCCGGGACTGTCGTGCAGCACGGCCAGGTCGCCGAGCAGCGCCACCGCGGGGCCGCCGCCTGCCGCCTGGTGGGCCAGGGCCGCGCCGGACGCGGCGGAGATCAGCCCGTCGATGCCGCTGGCGCCCCGGCTGGCCAGCACGCGCAGCCCGGCCCGGGCCGCCATCTGCCGGTCCAGGTCCCGGATGGGCAGGCTGGACGCGGCCCAGAGCAGCGCGCCGTCCGGCAGCGCCGCGGCCAGGTCACGGGCCAGCCGCGGCTCGGTCAGCTCAGGCCCGGCGTCGAGGACGGCGTCCAGCGCGCCGCGGGCGGCCGCGTCGGCCTGCTGCCAGCCGCGCAGCCAGTCCGTGGCCGGGCCGGGCGGCGGCCCGCCAGCCAGCCGGATCCTGGCCGCCACGTCCGTGGCCGTCCGGGCCGGATCGGCCCACCGGCCGGGGCCCTGGGTGAGCACCACGTGCCGGGCGCCGTGCCCGGCGGCCTGCCGCAGGAAGCCCAGCTGGCCCCGGGACAGCCCCGGCCGCCCGGCCGAGATGACCAGGTCCGGCCGGTGCGCGGCGGTGAACGTGGGGTCATCCAGCAGGTACTGGTAGGCGGTCAGCGCAGTGCTCCCCCGCCGCGCCCCGGACGACGGTTCCGCCAGCACCGGCCAGCCCGCCGCTTCGGCTAGCGCGGCCAGCGGGCCGGCCTGCACCGCTCCATCACCAGCCAGCAGAACGCCCCGTTCGGCCCACGGCAGCTCCAGGGCACCCGGCTGTCCGGGGCTGGTCTCCCCGGCGAGCCGGGTCCAGGCTTCGCCACCCGGCCGCCCGTCCAGTGACTCTGGCCAGCCTGCCGGGTCGCGCTCCGGCGGCCCGGCGTCGGGCAGGCCGGGCACCAGCGGGTCGCGCAGCGGGAGGTTGACCTGCACCGGGCCGGGAAAGCCGCCATCCGCCCCGGCCGCGGCCGCCCAGGCGCGGCAGGCCAGCGACCGCCAGTAGCTGTTCATCCCCGGGCGGGCTTCCGGCACGCCCACGTCGGCGAACCAGCGGGCCGCGCCGCCGTACAGGTGGAGCTGGTCGATGGTCTGGTTCGCGCCGGTGCCGCGCAGTTCGGGCGGCCGGTCCGCGGTGAGCAGCAGCAGCGGCACACCGGACTCGTCCGCCTCGATCACGGCGGGGTGGAAGTTGGCCGCCGCACTGCCCGAGGTGCACAGCACCGCGGCCGGCCGGCCGCTCGTCTTGGCCAGGCCGAGCGCCAGGAACGCCGCCGTCCGCTCGTCGATCCGCACGTGCAGCCGGAGCGGGCCGTCCGCGGCACACCGCTCGTGCAGCGCCATGGCCAGCGGCGCGCTGCGCGAACCCGGCGCCAGCACCACCTCGCGCAGCCCGCAGCGGATCAGCTCGTCGGCGAAGACCGTGGCGAACGCGGTGGACGGGTTCATGCGGTCCCGTCGAGGTGCTCGGTGGCAAGAAACTCGGTCGCAAGACACTCGGTCGCAAGAAACTCCGCCGCGGCGGCCAGCCGGGCCTGCCACGGGGCCGGGTCGGCCGCCCACTCGGCGAGCCTCTTGTCGTCGGCGGCCGGGCGGCGGACCGGCAGCATGCCATCCTGCTCGGCCAGTGGCGCGGCGGTTACGTCGCCGGTGAGCAGGCTCATCGTGGCCAGCCCGCACGCGTAGGGCAGCTCGGGCAGGGCTGCGGCCAGCGCCACCCCGGCGGCCAGCCCGACCGAGGATTCCACCGCGCTGGACACCACCACCGGCAGCCCGCAGGCCTCGGCGATGCGCAGCGCGGCGCGCACCCCGCCCAGCGGCTGCGCCTTGAGCACCACGATGTCGGCCGCGCCCGCGGCGCGCACCGCGAGCGGGTCCTCGGCGCGGCGGATCGACTCGTCGGCGGCCACCGGCACATCCACCTGCTTGCGCAGCGCGGCCAGCTCATCCAGGGTCGCGCAGGGCTGCTCGGCGTACTCAAGCCCGGACCGGGACAACTCGCCGAGCATCCGGGCGGCGGTGTCCACGTCCCAGCCGCCGTTGGCGTCCACCCGGATCCGGCCGCCGGGGCCCAGCGCGTCCCGCACCGCGGCCACCCGGTCCAGGTCCGCACTGGCCGGCTGGCCGCGCTCGGCCACCTTGACCTTGGCCGTCCGGCAGCCCGAGGCGGCCACGATGCGGTGCGCCTGCTCCGGCTCGACCGCGGGCACGGTCACGTTGACCGGCACCTGATCGCGGCGCGGCGCGGGCCAGCCGTCCCAGGCGGCCTCCAGCGCACAGGCCAGCCAGCGCGCGCACTCCCGTGGCCCGTACTCCGCGAACGGGGAGAACTCGGCCCAGCCGGCCGGCCCCTCGATCAGCGCACCCTCGCGGACCGTGATGCCGCGGAAGCGGGTGCGCATCGGGATGGCGAACGCGCGCAGCCCGCCCACTGCAGCGTCCACCCGGGCCGCAACGTCACTCAATGCCCCTCCCGGTACGCCGCCTGATCTGCCGGATAACCTTACGTCGGTGAGCCCCCGCCCCCTGCATGCAGTCCTGCTGCCTGCCGCGGCGCAGGCCGGGCGGCTGCTCGACGTGCTGGCCGCCGCGCTGGACGGCACCGGCCCGGCGGTGCTGCCGGTGGACCCGCGGCTGCCGCCGGGCAAGGTCGCCGCGCTGCTCCGCGCGCTTGGCCCGGACACCCTGGAGACCGAGGCCGGCACTGAGCGGCTGGCTCCGGCGGACCCGGCGGCGCTGGCCCCGGGAACGGCGGTGGTGATCGCCACCTCGGGGTCCACCGGCGAGCCGAAGGGCGCCGAGCTGAGCGCGGCCGCGCTGCGCCATTCGGCCGGGGCCAGCCTGGCCCGACTGGGCGCCGGGCCCGGCCAGCGCTGGCTGTCCTGCCTGCCGCCCAGCCACATCTCCGGGCTGCAGGTGTTCGTCCGGTCCCTGCTGGCCGGCGCCGGCCCCGTCGTCGTGCCCCGGCTGGACAGCCCGGCCGTGGCGGCCGGCCCCGGCTGCGACTACGTGTCCCTGGTGCCCACCCAGGTACGGCATCTGCTGGACCAGCCGGGCGGGCCGGCCGCGCTGGCCTCGTTCCGCGGCATCCTGCTCGGCGGGGCCGCGGTGCCGGATGGCCTGCTGGCCCGGGCCCGGGCGGCGGGCGCCCGGGTGGTCACCACCTATGGGATGACCGAGACCTGCGGCGGATGCGTCTACGACGGGCGGCCGCTGGACGGGGTGTCGGTGCGGATCGCGGACGGCGGCCGGATCCAGCTGGCGGGCCCGGTGCTGTTCTCCGGCTACCGGGGGCGGCCCGAGCTCAGCGTGGCCGCCATGGACGGACCCTGGTTCGTCACTTCCGACCTCGGCAGCCTGGACGGGACCGGGCGGCTGACGGTCCGTGGCCGGGCCGACGGGATGATCAACACCGGCGGCGAGAAGGTGGCCGCGGACGAGGTGGCGGCGGCACTGGCCGGCTGCCCGGGGGTGCGCGACGTCGCGGTGACCGGCCGGACTGACCCGGAGTGGGGGGAACTGGTCACCGCCATCGTGGTCCCGGCCGACCCGGCCGACCCGCCGAGCCTGGCCGCGTTGCGCGCCGCGGCCGCCCAGAAGCTGCCCGGCTACGCGGCACCCCGGGCCATCGTGCTGGTCTCGGCCATCCCGCTGCTCCGGTCCGGCAAGCCGGACCTGCAGGCACTACGGCAGCTGGCGGCCGGGAACTGAGTCAGCGGGCGCCGGCGTTAAAGCACACGTGGACATCGGCTCGCGCGCCTGCAGGCAGGCAGAACGCCGCGGCCGGGAACAATCGGCTCCACCGAGCGTTATTAGATAGTGCCCGCGCTTCACAGTAGCAAGAACTGCGAACCGCTAGAGCACATCGAACCACGGAAACGTGCTGACCGAAACGTGCGTAACGCACGCCCACGAAGGAGGTGCCTCGATGCCGAAGAGCGCGACCGCCAGGCGGGAGCCTGACCTGGCTGACGAGGCTATCCGCCGCGTGGACGAGCTGATCCAGCTTGGCCGCGGCCAGGGTTACCTGTCGCTGACCGAGCTGCGCGCGGCCTTCGGGGACGCAGGCGTTACGCCGGCGGAAGGCAGGTCCATCATCCGTGAGCTGGCGGAAGCCGGGGTGCGGCTGGGTGACGAGCCGGGTGGGGGCACTGGTCTACAAGGGACCACGGGCCCACAGCGAGCACGGACGGGCACGGAGGACATGAAGACTGCACAGCGCACCGAATCGCCGGAAGCCACCGACGAGCCTGACCTGGCGGAGCCGAGCCCGGCCGAGCTGGCCCAGCCGATGTCGGCGGAAGTGGACCTGGACGACCAGACGTCGGCCATGGGCGACTCGGTGCACACCTACCTCAAGTCCATCGGGCGCACCAGCCTGCTCACCGCTGAGCAGGAGGTGAACCTGGCCAAGCGGATCGAGGCCGGCCTGTTCGCCGAGCACAAGCTGGAGACCGAGCCTGACCTGGACGAGGCCCACCGCCGTGACCTGGAAGAGGTCGCCGAGGACGGCAGGCGGGCCAAGGCACACATGCTGGAGGCCAACCTGCGGCTGGTGGTCTCGGTGGCCAAGAAGTACAGCGACCGCGGGCTGTCCCTGCTCGACGTGGTGCAGGAGGGCAACCTTGGGCTGATCCGCGCGGTGGAGAAGTTCGACTACACCAAGGGCTACAAGTTCTCTACGTACGCCATGTGGTGGATCCGGCAGGCGATTCAGCGTGGCTTCGCCGACTCGGCCCGGACCATCCGGCTGCCGGTGCACGTGCTGGAGATGCTGAGCAAGCTGTCCCGGGTTGAGCGGGACATGCACCAGCGGCTCGGCCGCGAGCCGACCCCCGAGGAGCTGGCCGTCGAGCTGGACCGCACCCCGGACCAGATCGAGGAGCTGCTGCGCACCAGCCGGCAGCCGATCAGCCTGGACTCCACCATCGGCGAGGACGGCGAGACCAGCATCGGCGACCTGATCGAGGACGTGGACGCGCCGGAGGCGTCCGAGCTGGTGGACCGCCAGCTGATGGCGGACCAGTTGCGGCACGCGCTGGACGGGCTGACCCAGCGGGAAGCCACCATCATGGCCATGCGGTTCGGCCTGTACGACGGCAACCCACACACGCTGGACGAGATCGGCCGCGCGCTGGGGCTGACCCGGGAGCGGATCCGGCAGCTGGAAAAGCAGTCGCTGTCCAAGCTGCGGCACCCGAGCCGCGCCCAGCCGCTGCTCGATTACGCGAGCTGACTGGCCAGCTAGGTAGTTAGTTAGAGCACACGGGCCCGGCCGGGGGTTACTCCCCCGGCCGGGCCTTTTGTGTACAGCCACACCGCGGTCGCCCCGCCGGCCAGCCGCCACTCGTGGGCCAGCCGGAAACCGGGGGCCAGGTAGCCGGCCTGGCTCTGCCCGGGGATGGTCTGCACCACCCAGATCCGGCGCACCCAGTGCTCCCGGCGGTCCAGCACCGGCCGCGGCACCGTGCTGGCGTACAGGTGGCCAAGCGCGGCGCCGGTCCGGTCCAGGCTGATGTCGCGCAACTGGGTGAACCCGTCCGGGTAGGCGAGATACCAGGGCGGGATGGCGTGCCCCGGGTAGGCGATGGCGTCGCCGGGCCGTTCCTCGGCCCGGAGGAACTGGGCCACCGCCCGCATCCCGCCGGTCGGCACCCGCAGCGCCCACAGCGTGGGCAGCACCAGCGACACGGTCGCGGCCAGCGCGACGACACCGGCCGGCCGGGCCAGCGCGGCCAGCCCGGCCCCGGCCAGCAGCGCCACCGCGGGCAGGCAGAACGTCAGGTACCGGCCGTTGTAGACCGGCTTGACCGCGGACAGCACCAGCAGCAGCACCGGGGGCAGCAGCAGCCACGGCGCGGCCAGCCAGCTCAGCCCGCCGCCGCGGGCCAGGCCGGCCAGGCCGAGCAGCGCGATGGCCGCCGCGGCGGCGGCCGGGGTGGCCAGCAGCGTGGCCGCCAGGTCACTGGCGTCGTGCCAGCCCGGCTGGGGTATCCAGGCGATCTGCGACCGCTCCAGCCAGCCGAGGATGGCCACCGGGGCCACGGCCAACGCGGCCACGGTGGCGCTGACCAGCCAGGCCGCCAGCGCCGCACGGCGCTGCCGCCCGGTCAGCGCGGCCAGCGCGATCGCGTGCGCGGGCAACAGCAGCAGGCCGAACAGCTGCAGGTAGCCGACCAGCACCAGGGATAGCGCATAGCCCGCCAGCCGCTGTGGCGTGGTCCGCTCGGCCAGCCGGACCAGCAGGTAGCTGGCCAGCACGGCGGCCGCGGTGACCAGGGCGTATGGCCGCGCGTTGTGGGCCTGCCTGGTCACCGTGGGCAGCAGGGCGAAGATCAGCCCGGCGTACAGGCCAGTCAGCCGGGAGGCCAGCCGGCGGCCGATCGCGGTGACCCCGGCGGCCGCGGCCGCCATGGCCAGCGCGGACGGCAGCCGGGCCGCGAACTCGCCTGGCCCGGCCAGCTGGACCACCGGCCAGAGCAGCAGATAGTACAGCCCGTGCACCGCGTCGACGTGGCCGAGCAAGTGGAGCAGTTGCGGCACCGTCCGGCGCACCGCTGAGATGGTGTCCGCCTCGTCGCCCCAGTACGGCCGGGCGGTCAGGCCGCACAGCATCAGCACCAGGGTGACCAGCGGCCCAGTCAGCGCCATCCAGTCGCGCCACCAGCGCGGCGCCCTCCGGCCCCCCGCAGCGCCTGCGGGTTCGGCGGTCCGCGGTTCGCGCAGTGCCAGAGAACTGTCCATGTCCCGACAACGCACGGCATCCCGCGCTGTTTAACCCGGAATCAATTCCTTGCGAAGTATTTGCCGGTAAATGACGGGTGGCCCGGATATCCCGGGCCACCCGCTTTGTTACCTATTCGCGACTCTATTGGTCGGCAGGCGAACTCACCTGATGGTATCCGGGCGGGATGGTGACCAGGGCCCGGGCCACGTTAGCCGCGGTCGGCGGCAGCCAGTGCACGTTGGTCACCGACTCGAAGCGGGTGTGGCCACCCGAGCCGCCGAACGTCTCGGTCGCGCTGACCAGACGCACCGGGAGATAGCTGGAAGGATTTACGTAAAGCGTCCACAGGGCGCGCGCGTACTTCTCGTGTACCGCATTTCCCTCGCCCCTGGACAGCCGGACGGTGACCGGCTTCCCGGTGATCCGGATGGTTTGCACACCATTGACCCAGACATGCCCGGTCACTGCGGCCGCGCCGCAGTCGAGCGTGGCCTTGATGAAGGCTGCCCAGCGTGCGGTGGGCACCGGCGGGGCGCCCATCAGCAGCGCGGCCTTCCCGCACGCGCTGGGCGGGGAGGTGTACGGCGCCGACAGGCTGTACTTGTGGTCGTAGTAGGTGACATAGGCGCCGGTGAGCTTGCCGTTGACCAGCGCGGTCCCAGCGGCCAGGAATCGCTGCGAGCCGCCCTGCTGGGTGCAGTCACCGCTGGCCGCGGCGTGGCCGCAGGCCGCGCCGGTGAATTCCTCGTACCGGTTGTGGCTGCCGTAGGCCCAGGTGACGGACGGCTGGTTGTCGGCGCTCAGCGCGCCACCTGAAAAGCTCACCGTGCGGCCGACGAATACCTGATTCTCGGCCGTCAGCGCATGCTTGACCCGGCTCACCACCAGGGCGGCGGCCCGCGCCTGGGCCAGGCTGCTGCCCGGCTGGGCCACCGTGCCCGCCGCGGTCATCGCCACGGCTATTGCGGTGGCGGCCGCCGCGACGGTACCGATGAGCACCGCGCCGCGGACGATGCGGATACGCCGCCGCCGGCCCTGCCTGCTGGCCTGGTAGGCCAGCCCGGCCGGCGCCCGGACGCCCGCGGTGAACCGCTCCATGCCCTCCCGGAGCAGGTCTTCTACATCAGTGCTCATCGGCCTGGTCCCCTCGATCCGGTCTCGTGTAGTTCAGCCTGCTGCCAGCCGCCGGCCAGGTCGCGGAGCCGCCGCAGCCCCCGGGACGCGGCGGATTTGACCGTGCCTTCTGGCCAGCCGAGCAGTTCCGCGGTCTCCGCCTCGGTGAGCTGCTCCCAGTACCGGCACACCAGCACCGCCCGCTGCCGCGGCGGCAGTTGCAGCAGCAGCCGGACCAGCGCGTCGCGCAGGTCCACCTCGGCCACCGGGTCGGCGGCCGGCCGGGCCTCGGCGCGGAGCAGGAGCAGCTTGCGCTGCAGCCGGCCCGCCCGCCGGTACCCGTCGGTGGCCAGGTTGTACAGTGTGCGCCGCAGGTAGGCCTCGGGGTCGCCGTCCAGCGTGGGCCAGTGCCGCAGCAGCCGTTCCAGCGCGGTCTGCAGCAGGTCCTGGCCGGCCTCGCGGCTGCCGGTCAGCAGCATCGCCGCCCGCAGCAGGTGGTCGGCCCGGTCGGTGAGGAAGCGCTCCAGCTCCGCCACCGCCTGGTCTTCTGCCATCGGCTGTCCTCCTTTCGCCTACCAAGCACGAAGGACCTGGCCGGGACGTTCCGCTGTCTTGTCACAAGAGGGAAGGCCAACTCGTCTGAACGTTACGTCGAGATCAGGGAGGCAGGCAGATGCGGATAGCAGTGGCCGGCGGGACCGGCCTGGTAGGCCGGTACGTGGTGGCCGAGTTGCGGGCGGCCGGGCACGATCCGGTGGTGCTCACCCGGTCGGCCGGCGCCGACGTCATCACCGGGGACGGGCTGGACACCGCGCTGGACGGTGCCGCGGCGCTGATCGACGTGACCAACACGACCGCGATGAGCGGCCGGAAATCGGTGGCGTTCTTCACCGCGGGCACCGGGAACCTGCTGGCGGCAGGGCGCCGTGCTGGCGTTCAGCATCATGTGGTGTTGTCTATCGTCGGGACGGGCCGCCCGGGCCTGGGCAGCGGGTACAACGCGGGGAAGGTGGCGCAGGAAGCGCTGGTGCGCGACAGCGGGATGCCGTTCAGCATCATGCGGGCCACCCAGTTCCACCAGTTCATCCCGGAGCTGCTGGACCGGATCCCCGGCCCGGTGCTGGTCGTGCCGCGGATGCGGATCCAGCCGGTCGCCGCGGGCGAGGTGGCCGCGGTGCTGGCCGCGCTGGCCGCCGGGCCGCCCGCCGGGATGGCGCCCGAGATGGCCGGGCCGGAGCCGGCCGAGCTGGCCGGCCTGGCCCATCAGCTCAGCCGGGCCCGGGGCAGCCGCCGGCCGGTGCTGCCGGTGCGGGTGCCGGGCGCGGCCGGCCGGGCCATGGCCGAGGGGGCGATGCTGCCCGCCGGTCCCGGGCTGCGCGGCAGGCAGACGTTCGCCGACTGGCTGGCCGGCTCATGCCGATCGGCGCAGCCGGCCTAGCACCCGCCAGGGCCGGGTCCGGCGGAGCAGTTCCACCAGCGCGCTGACCGCCAGGGCCACGCCGAACGCGAGCACGAAGCCGAGCCACGGCCGGTCCTCGAATGCCTTGCCGCCCAGCCGGCCGAGGAAGAACGCGTAGCAGGCCCAGATGATCCCGGCGCATACCGTGGCCACCGCGAACCGGCGCCACGGGTACCCGACGACACCGCAGGTGAACGTCACCGCGGTGCGGCCGCCCGGGATGAACCGGCAGACCACGATCAGCCGGGCGCCGAACCGGCGCAGCGCCTGGTCGGCCCAGGCCCGGGTGCGCGCCCCGCGCTTTCCGGAGAACAGCCGCCGCTCGGCGAACGGGGCGAACCGGCGGCCGAGGAAGTAGCACAGGTTGTCGCCGGCGAACGCGCCGAAAGCGGCCAGCGCGACCAGCACCGCGATCCGCGGGTCGGCCCGGCCCGCGGTGGCCACCCCGAGCGCGATCACCACGGTCTCGCTCGGCAGCACCGGCAGCACCGCGTCCAGCGCCGGCACCACAAAGGCCACCAGGTAAGACACCGGCGAAGAGACAGAAAGGCTAGTCAGCAGGCTCATCGGGTTTCCCCATGGTTTCATGCCCAGCCACGTGGCCCGGCGCCGCCGACTGACGAGCGAGGCACGAGCGAGGAAGGACAAAGGCGCCCCGCGCCAAAGGGGGCGCGGCGCCGACTGATGAGGAGCGAGGAAGCGAGGAACGAGCGCCCGAGCGACGAGGGAAGGAGGTGCCCTAAAGCGCCCCCGGCGGCGCAAAGCAAGCAGGGAAGCCCGGCGCCTCAAAGCGCCCCCGGCGGCGCCAAGCGATAGAGTCTGCGGGGTGACTGTAAGCGTCGAAGTGCTAACTGAAGTGACCGACGAGGTCGTTGAGACGTTCAACCGGCTGCTGCCCCAGCTGTCCCGCAGCGCGCCGCCGCTCGACCGGGCGGCCCTGCAGCGGATCGTCGGCTCGGACGCGGCCACGCTGCTCGTCGCCCGGTCCGACGGCCGGATCGCCGGCACGCTGACGCTGGTCGTGTTCCCGATCCCGACCGGGATCCGGGCCTGGATCGAGGACGTCGTGGTCGATGAGGCCGCCCGCGGCCAGGGCATCGGCGAGGCGCTGACCGTCGAGGCGCTCCGGCTGGCCGGGGCGGCCGGCGCCCGGACCGTGGACCTGACCTCGCGGGCGTCCCGGGAGGCGGCGGGCCGGCTGTACGAGCGGGTCGGCTTCAAGGCCCGGGAGACCCGGTTCTACCGTTATGCGTTCGCGGACGTCGCCGCCAGCCCGGCCGGCTAGCTCAGCCGGCTAGCCGGTTAGCTCAGCCAGCGCGGCCAGCAGCCGGTCCACGTCGGACCGGTCGTTGTAGTGCATCAGGCCGGCCCGCACCGCGCTGCCCCGGTCGCGCAGGCCGAGCACGCCGGTCAATTCCCAGGCGTAGTTGTGCCCGGCCCACACGTTCACCTGGCGGCTGGCCAGGAACTGGGCCACCTCGTCCGGCGTGCGCCCGGCCACGGTGAAGTAAGCGGTCGGGGTGCGGCTGGCCGCCTTGCCGTACGTGGTCACCTGGCTCATCCCGGCCAGCCCGTCCAGCAGGACCGCGAACAGCTCCTGCTCGTACGCTTCCACCGCGGCCATCGAGGCGAGCAGCCGCTCCCGGCGGCTGCCTGGACCGGGCGCGCCGAGCTGGGCCAGGTGATCCACGGCCGCGCAGACCCCGGCCAGGTCGGCGAACGGCGGGGTGCCCCGCTCGAACCGGTCCGGCAGGGTGTCCGGCGCGGGGATGAGCTTGTCCGGGTGCAGCGTGCTGAGCAGTGCCGGGGCGGCGATGACCGCGCCGACGTGCGGGCCGGACCACTTGTAGGCGCTGGTGGCGTAGAAATCGGCGCCCAGCGTGGCCACATCGACCGGGATATGCGGCGTGGCGTGCACGCCGTCCACGTAGCTGAGCGCGCCGGCCGCCCGGGCCGCGGCGGTGATCGCGGGCACGTCCGGCCGGGTCCCGAGCACGTTGCTGGCCGCGGTCACCGCGACCAGCCGGGTCCGTTCGGACAGCAGTCCGGCGTACTGCCCGGCCGGCAGTTCCCCGGTCGAGATGTCCACCTCGGCCCAGCGCACCGTGGCCCCGGCCCGCTCCGCGACCTGCACCCAGGGCCGCACGTTGGCGTCGTGGTCCAGCCGGGACACCACGACCTCGTCGCCCGGGCCCCAGTCCCGGGCCAGCGTGCCGGCCAGCCGGTAGGTGAGCGTGGTCATGTTCGGCCCGAGGATGACCCCGGCCGGGTCGCCGCCGGTCAGGTCGGCAACGGCCTGGCGGCACCCGGCGGTCAGCGCGCTGGACCGCTGGCTGGCCGGGAACCGGCCCCCGGCGTTGCCAATCCCGGATCGGTACGCGGCGCCGATCGCGTCCACCACCGCCGCCGGAACCTGGGTGCCCGCGGCACCGTCCAGGTAGGCGAAGCCGTCGGCCAGGGCGGGGTAACTAGCGCGCACGGCAGCCACGTCATACGACATCAGGCGACAGTTCCTTCCCGGTCAGGAGAACAGCCCCGGGTCCGCGGGACCGCTGCCGGGCGCGATGCGGCCCGACGCTCGCAGCATCGCATGCCACGGATCCCCGGTCCCCGCTGCCCCAGGCCCGGCCGGCCGCCCGGGCGCGGCCAGGCCCTCGCCGGCGTGCGCCGCCGCGGTCCCGCCGACCGGCACCGGCAGCCCCGGGCCGGGCAGCGGCAGGTGCGGCTGGCCGGCCAGCCAGCCGCTGAGCAGGATGTCCGGATTGGCCGGCCGGTAGTCCTTGCCCTGGGCCCGGGCCAGATCCCAGGCATGCAGGTGCCACTCGGCGCAGGCCGCGCCGGCCATCCCGCCCACCGTGACCAGCGTGTCCCGGTAGTGGTGATGCGGCAGGTCCCAGATGGGCAGCAGCCGCTGCGCGTAGGACCGGGCCGAAATGGCGAACCCCGCGATGTGTTCCGGCCCGGACGCGTCCGGCAGCGCGGCCAGTTCCGCGGCGTTCTGCCGGGCCAGCTTTCTGGCCAGCGTCTCCGGGTGCGCGCCGGTGGCCATCAGCCGGGCCAGCCGGCTGGCCGGCGCATCGTCCAGGTACTCATGGAAATCGTCGGCCACACAGCGCAGGTGACCGGCCAGATCGGCCACCCGCCATTCTGGGCACGGTGACGGCCCGGCCCAGTCAGCGTCGGTGAATTGGGCCGAGATCTGGCATATCACGGTCACACCGTCGTGGTAAGCGGCCAGCGCAGGGCCAGGCGACCAACTCGATGTGGGTGGCCTGCCCCCAGAATCCGTGCCCTCCACGGTCCCTCCAAGCCGGCGTCCCGGTCACCGGCGCGCGAGTCCCCCGGGCTAGCCAGCGTGCCAGAGTTGAAGTGCCGCCGCTACCCGCCCGCGGTAGAGAGGCGATGGGGTGACACTCCCGTTACTTCACTACTCATGCCACTTACGGCCGATCTGGCCAGCGGAAATTCAGGTGACATAGCGGCGGCGTCCAGCTAGCGTCGCAATAATGCCCCCTCAACAGCCCGGCCCGCTTCCGGCTGCCCGGATCGGGAATGGCGGCACCGGCAGAACTCCCCTCGCCGCGCTCTGGCGGGCCCGCAGCTACCTGCGCCCGTACCGCTGGCAACTGGCGTTCATGCTGGCCGCCGCGATCGTCGCGGTGCTCAGCGAGATCGCTATCCCGCTGCTCACCAAGTCGATGATCGACGGGGCGATCAGCCATGGCCGCCGCGACCTGCTGCTGCCGATCGGCGCGGCCGCGGTCGGGCTCGGCGTGCTGCAGGCGGTGCTCAACTTCCTCCGCCGCTGGGTGCAGGCCAACGCGGTCACCGGGCTGGACCAGGCCATGCGGGCGGACATCTACGCGCACCTGCAGTGGCTGCCGCCCGAGTTCCACGACGTCTGGCAGTCCGGGCAGCTGCTGTCCCGGGCCACCAACGACCTAGCCGCGATCCGCCGGTTCGCCGGCTTCGGCACCGTCTTCCTGATCACCAACACGATCACGTTCATCGCCGTGATCGGGCTGCTGATCAGGCTGAACTGGTGGCTCGGCCTGCTCACCGGGACGGTGTTCCTGCCTGTCGTGTGGGCCAGCACCAGGTTCCAGCGGCGCTACCGGGTGCTGTCCCGGCGCTCCCAGGACCAGCAGGGTGACCTGGCCACCTACGTGGAGGAGGCGGCCACCGGGATCCGCGTGCTCAAGGCGCTCGGCCGCGGCGGCGAGGCGGCCACTCAGCACGCCGGGCAGGCGGCCGAGGTGTTCGGCACCGAACTGGCCAAGGCGCGGCTGCGCAGCACGTTCTGGGCCGGCCTGGATCTCATCCCGAACGCCATGATCGGCGTGCTGTTGCTGCTCGGCGCCATCGCCGTCGGGCGGCACGAGCTGACCCTGGGCGGGCTGGTCGCGTTCATCACGCTGACCCTGATGCTGCTCTGGCCGATCGAGTCGATGGGCTACATCCTGGCTGGCGGCCAGGAGGCGGCCACCGCCGCGCAGCGCATCTACGAGATCCTGGACACCGAGCCGTCGATCAAAAGCCCAGCGCGGCGTAGTGGCCGGTCCCGGGCAACGCCGCCGCGCCGCCGCCCAGCCAAGCTGGTGTTCGACCGGGTGGGGTTCCGGTACCCGGGGGCGGAGCACGCCTTACTGCGCGGCCTATCGCTGACCGTCGAGCCGGGCCAGACCATGGTGCTGGTCGGCGCGACCGGGGCGGGCAAGACGACGCTGCTGCAGCTGGTGCCCCGGCTGGCCGACGTGACCTCAGGCGCGGTGCTGCTCGACGGCACCGACGTCCGGCGGCTGCCGCTGGCCGAGCTGCGCAGCAGGGTCGGCTGCGCGTTCGAGGACCCGACCCTGTTCTCCGCGAGCGTGCGGGAGAACGTCAGCTACGGCGCTCCGGACGCGGACGAGGCGGCGATCGAGGCCGCGCTGGCCATGGCCCAGGCCGGTTTCGTGCACGACCTGCCCTGGGGGCTGGACACCCGGATCGGCGAGCAGGGCATGGCGCTGTCCGGCGGCCAGCGGCAGCGGGTGGCGCTGGCCCGGGCCATCCTGGCCCGGCCGTCGCTGCTCATCCTGGACGACCCGCTGTCCGCGCTCGACGTGCACACCGAGGCCCGGGTGACCGAGGCGCTGCGCGGGCTGCTGGCCGAGACGACCGCGCTGGTAGTCGCGCACCGGCCGTCCACGGTCGCCCTGGCCGACCGGGTCGCGCTGCTCCGCGACGGGACGATCACGGCCACCGGGACGCACGCCCACCTGCTGGCCACCCAGCCCCGGTACCGGGACCTGATGAGCGGCAGCGGCCCGGGCGAGCCGGAACCTGGCGAGCAGGAGGCGTCATGACCAGCACCACCGGCGCTGACGCCTGGCGCGGGATAGCCGCCGAGGAAGTGGAGCAGATGACGGCCGGGCTGGCCGCGGTGCTCCGGACCCGGGCCCGGCGGCTGCTGATCCGCCTGCTCCGGCCGCAGCGGGCCCGGGTGATCGGCACGCTGCTGCTCATCGTGGCCGCGAACCTGGCCGCGCTGGCCGGCCCGTGGCTGGTCGGTGTGGCCATCGACCGCGGCATCCCGCCGCTGCTGCACGGCGGGCATCTCGGGCCACTGGTCCTGTCGGTGGCCGGGTTCATGGCCTCCGTGCTGCTCCAGGCGGTCACCACCCGGGCATTCATCTACGAGATGGGCCGGATCGGCGAGACCTTCGTCATCGAGCTGCGGCGGCTGCTGTTCGCCCACTTCCAGCGGCTGCCGGTGGCCTTCCACGAGCACTACACCTCGGGCCGGGTGATCTCCCGGCAGGTCTCCGACATCGACTCGATCTCGGACCTGTTCAACGACGGCCTGGACGCCCTGGTATCGGCGGTCTTCTCGCTGGTCCTGGTCGGGATCGGCATGCTGCTGCTGGACTGGCCGCTGGCCCTGGTGGTGCTGGCCGGGTTCGGCCCGCTGGCCTGGCTGACGTTCTGGTTCCGGCGCGAGTCCGCGGTCGCCTACCGCCGCACCAGGGAAACGATCGCTCAGGTCATCGTTCACTTTGTGGAGACCTTCGGCGGGATCCGCGCGGTGCAGGCGTTCCGCCGCGAGGGCCGTAACGAGGAAATCTTCGCTGAATTGAACGGCCAGTACGCTCAGGCCAGCAAGCGCTCCTCGCGGTTGCTGGCGGTGTACTCGCCAGGGATCACGCTGGTCGGCAACGTGGCCACCGGGGTGGTGCTGTGCTACGGCGGGCTGCGGGTGCTGGACGGCGACATCAAGGTCGGCGTGCTGGCCACGTTCCTGCTCTACCTGGGCCGGTTCTTCGACCCGCTGCAGGACCTGTCGCAGTTCTACAACTCGTTCCAGTCCGCGGCGGCCGCGCTGGAGAAGATCTCCGGCGTGCTGGATGAGCCGCCCGCAGTGCCCGAGCCGGCCGTGCCGGTGCGGCTGCCCGCCCGCCGCGGCCCCGGGCGCGCGGTGCGCTTCGCCGGGGTGCGCTTCGGCTACCGGGATTCGCTGGTGCTGCCCGGCCTGGACCTGGACATCCCGGCCGGCCAGACGGTCGCGCTGGTCGGCGCGACCGGCGCCGGCAAGACCACCATCGCCCGGCTGCTGGCCCGGTTCTACGATCCGGGAGAAGGCCAGGTGCGGCTGGATGGGGTGGATCTGCGGGACCTCGCCGACCGGGACCTGCGGCACGAAGTGGTCCTGGTCACCCAGGAGAACTTCGTGTTCTCCGGGTCCGTGGCGGACAACATCGAGCTGGGCCGGCCGGGCGCCAGCCGGGCCGAGATCGAGGCCGCGGCCCAGGCCATCGGCGCGGACCAGTTCATCACCGGGCTGCCCAGCGGGTTCGACGCCGATGTTGGGAAGCGCGGCGGCCGGATGTCGGCCGGGCAGCGGCAGCTCATCTCGTTCGCCCGCGTCTTCCTTGCCTCGCCCGCCGTCCTGGTGCTGGACGAGGCCACCTCGCTGCTGGACATTCCCAGCGAGCGGACGGTGCAGGCGGCGCTGCGCACCATCCTGGCGGGCCGGACCGCGATGATCATCGCGCACCGGCTGTCCACGGTGGAGATCGCGGACCGGGTGCTGGTGCTCAGCCACGGCCAGATCGTCGAGGACGGGCCGCCGGACCGGCTGATGACGGGCGGCGGCGCGTACTCTGCGCTGCACGCGGACTGGCGGGACAGCCTGGCTTAGCACCAGCTCACGCGTTGCGATTGCCTGGTCAGCGGTGTGATGAGATCCTCCCAGCGGAGGATTTGTACCGATATGACAGCTCAAGAAACCCGCGAACCAGGCCCGCCGGTGGCCGCCCGGTGGCCTGGCGGCCGCCCGCGCCCGGTGCTCGGCACGCTGGCCGTGCTCGGGCTGGCGGGCTACGCCTGGGTCGCGTCGGGCCTGCCGCCGTTCAGCGGCCGGGCCCTGGTGGGGGTGCTGATCCCCGGCGCGGCCATCGGGCTGATCGCCTACGGCCGGCCACCGGAGCGCATTCCCGCTCCCGAGCGCATCGACCTCACTGGCTTCTCCTACTGGGCCATCTGCGTCGCGGCGCTGCTGGAGTGGGAGGCGTCCGCGTTCCGGGATAACTCACTGTCCTGGCATCCGTCGCTGACCGCGCTCATCGACCCGCTGATCCAGCCGCACCCGGTCCGCGGCGCGGCCTTCCTGGTCTGGCTGCTGGCCAGGCTGGGCGCTGGTCCGGAGGTGACCGGCCGATGATCACCCGCATTATCACCATCGTCGGCTTCACCGCGGCGATCGCGGCCATGTTCACCCTGGAGTTCATGGCCCGCCGCGGCAGCAGCCGGATCCCCACGGCCGGCCAGTGGCTCGGCTACCTGATGCGCTCCCGGGTCGGCCGGGCCCTCGTCCTGCTCGGCTGGTGGTGGCTCGGCTGGCACTACTTCGCCCGCTGAATTTTGGCCGACCGCGTCAGCGCGCCGTCCAGGGCCGGAGTTTCTCCGGGTTGCGGATGGCCCAGATGTGCTTGATCTGGTCGCCGGCCAGGTCGAATGCGAACACCGTGACGGTAACGCCGTCCTGCTGGGACACCAGGCCCGGCTGGCCGTTGACCGTCCGCTCCAGGAACGTGATGTTGCTGGGCGTCCGGTCGGCGAGGTCGGCCAGGTAACGCGCGACCTGCGCCACCCCTTCGATCGGGTGCAACGCGGCGGTGGCGTGGCCGCCGCCGTCGGCGGTCATGGTGACGCCGGGGTCCAGCAGGCCGATCAGGGCGTTGATGTCCTTGGCTGCCCAGGCCCGCTTGAAGTCCCGGATCAGGCCGGCCTGCCGGGCCGTGGGCGCCGCGGGTGGCTGCGCGCTGCGGGTGCGGCGGCGGGCCGAGGAGGCCAGCTGGCGGCAGGCGGCCGGGGTCCGGCCGACGATCGTGGCCACTTCGGCGAACGAGTAGCCGAACACGTCGTGCAGGATGAACGCCACCCGCTCGGCCGGGGTCATCGATTCGAGCACGACCAGGAACGCCATGCTCACCGACTCATCCAGGGTGATCCGGTCAGCCGGGTCAGCCGCGCTGCCTGGCTGGCCGCTGACCCACTCACCGGGTGCTGGCAGCGGTTCGGGGATCCATTCCCCCACGTAGCGCTCCCGCCGGGCCCGCGCCGAGCGGAGCAGGTCCAGGCAGATCCGGCTGGCCACCGTCGTCAGCCAGGCGCCTGGCGATTCGATCGCTTCCTGCTGCTGCCGGGTCATGGCATACCAGCGGGCGTAGGTCTCCTGCACGGCATCCTCGGCCTCGGCCAGCGAGCCCAGCAGCCGGTAGGCCAGGTTGATCAGCTGACGCCGCTCGCTCATGATCGCGCTCAGGCCCGGGTCGGCTGCTCGCCTGGATTCGCTGGTCATGTGGGCCCGGCTCCCTCGGTCGTAGCTGCCCTCAGTCTGTCTGACGAGGCACCGCCCCGGAACGTGAGGCTGGCGGGCCGCCTGACATTCCGCTGGGCCGTGTCGTCGTACTGCTGAGCAGCCAGACCAGGAGGCAGCATGACTTCCCAGATTCCGGCGACGCGGTTCGCCGGCCCAGCGCCCGCGGAGCGCCTGGAGCGGGCGGCCGCCGCGCTGACGGCACACGGTTTCACCGTCGAAGTCCTCGACGACGCCGCCGCTGCGCGGGCCCGCATCAAAGACCTGATACCCGAGGGCGCCAGCGTCTTCACCGGGGCCAGCGAGACCCTCCGGCTGTCCGGCATCGAGGCGGACATCAACGACAGCGGGCGTTACGACTCCGCCAAGCAGCGCGGCCGGACCCTGGACCGCGTCCGCGACCTCCGCGAGATCTGGCGGCTGATGTCCACCCCCGACGTCATCGTCGGCAGCGTGCATGCGGTCACCGAAACCGGCTCCCTGGTGATCGCCTCGGCCAGTGGCGGCCAGCTGCCCGGCTACGCCGGCGGCGCCGGGCAGCGGATCTGGGTTGTCGGGGCGCAGAAGGTGGTGCCCGACCTACCCGCCGCGCTGCGCCGTGTCGAAGAGCACTGCCTTCCGCTGGAAAGCGCCCGCGCGCGGGCGGCCTACGGGCAGCCCAGCGCCGTCAACCGGCTGCTCATCCTGAACGCGGAACCCCACCCTGGGCAGGCCACCGTCCTGCTGCTCCGCGAAGCCATCGGCTTCTGAGCCCCGGCGCGAGGACGCCCGCCGCCCGGCACACGAGATCGCCACACCTTTCCCCCAGGCCGGAGCGGATCCGGGCCGGGCCGGGCGATCCGCTAGGCTCTCTTGCCGGTGGGCCGGCCCGGGTGCGGCGGGCGCAGCTAGCGGCGTGAGGCAGGAGCAAAACCGTGATCGCGAGACGCAAGCCGGCCAGCGTGGAGGCCGGGCAGATGCTGGCCGCCGATGAGGCGCTCGCCGCCCAGTTCGATGAACTGCTCGAAGCGGCCCGGGCCGCGGAGCAGGAGCTGCGCAACGGGCAGGCCTCCGGTGTCCCGCTGCTGGAGCAGCACCGGCTGGCCACGGCGCTGGACGCGGCGCTGACCGCGGCGATGCGGTCGGCCTACGCGGCCGAGCGGGTGGCCATCGGCCCGCGCGGCTACGAGGACCGCATCTACCGGCGCAAGGCCAAGGCGACCTCGCCGGTACGGGCCTGGTCGATGGAGGCCGAGCGGCTGCTCACGCTGCGCGAGAGCCACCGGCTGACCGGCATCCCGCCGGTGCCGCGCAACCCGGCCGCCTGATTATTTACCGCCCGGGCCGGCGTGTCGCTTCGGTCTAGTCCCGTCTGGTTATTGGCTACTAGTAACAAAGAGTGACTCGATAAATCGTCACAACGGACTATGTCGCGCACTGTACTCGGCCGGCACACTAACATGTGATCAGCACCACAGCCAGACACTGACCCAGGAGGCACAGAATGTGCCCGCATACGCCACCGTGTCCGGACGCGCGAGCGCTGGACCGTGAGGCAGCCAGGACCGTAGTAAGCCACCCAGAGCAGGGCTGGAGCCTGCTCTGCAACGGCATCGTCGTGTTCGAAGACACGGGGGAACTCCTTCCTGGCGGGGACACCATTGGTCCCCATCGGCCCACAGATGTGAGCGCAAACACCCATATCGTCCCGGCGGCCGGAACCCCGGCCAGCGCGGCGCCGGCATCTGCCGAGCCCGCCGCCTAGCTGCCGCGGGACAGCACCGGTCCCCCACCGGGTGCCGCACGTCCCCCGGTTCGGTGCCGCGGCCGCAGTCCGCTCGCCGGACCCCAGCCCCCCCGCTAGCTGGCCCACCCGGGCCGCGGCTCCGCCGTGCCTGGACCAGGCCCAGCCGGCTACCCCGTACCGTGGTCGGGTGACCGGAACCCGCGTTCGCGCCCTGCTGGCCCGGTATGCGGTGGCCTGGGTCTACCTGGGCGGTTTCCTGCTCACCGGGCTTATCTACCTCGCGCTGCCCGGGCCCGACCGGCACGCCATGCTGCGGTGGGCCAGCACCAACGTGGCCAACCTGCACCACCATCCGGCCGGCTGCCTGGTGCTGTCGGCGTTCGTCACCAACGACGACTGGTATGCCTGGCCACTGCTGATCGCGCTGGCCCTGTTCGGCGCCAACCAGGTGCTCGGGAACTGGCGCACCGCCGTGGTCTGCGCGGCCGGCCACGTGATCGGCACGCTGGTCAGCGAGGGCATTGTCGCTTACCGGGTGCAGCACGGGCTGCTGCCCGCCAGCGACAACCACATCCTGGACGTCGGCCCGTCCTATGTCGTGGTCGCCGCGATCATGGTGGCGCTGCTCTACGGGTCCTGGTGGGCCAGGGTGGCGGCCGCGGCCGACCTGGCCATCCTGGTGTTCATCGGGCAGATCTTCGCCGGGCTGAGCACGCTGCAGGTGGCCGCCGTCGGCCACGCCACCGCGCTGGTGGTCGGCGCGGCCGGCGGCGGCCTGCTGCGCTGGCAGCGCCGGCGCACCGCCCGCGGACCCGGCCACCCGGCCCGCGGCCGCCGGTTAGCCGAGCAGCTTCCGCAGCCAGGCCCGGGCTGCCCGGCCGACCGCCCCTGGGTGCCTGGACAGCGCGTGCGTTTCCCCGTCCAGCACCACCAGCCGCCGGCCGGCCGCCCGGCGCGGGACGCCGAACGGGTCGTTCCGGCCGTTGATCACCAGCACATCGGTGCCCGCCATGGCCAGTTCGGCGGCCCGGGAGCGCTCCGGGCGGCCAGGTGGGTGCAGCGGGAAGGCCAGCGCGATCACCCCGCGAGCCCGCACGGTGGCGGCGGTCCGGCAGGCGACCCGGGCCCCGTTGCTCCGCCCGCCCTGGATCAGCGGCAGGCCCGCTCCGATGCTCTCCTGGAGCGCGCTGATCACTTCGGCCCAGGCCGCGTCCTGCCGTTCCGCGTTGCCGGGTGCCCGCTGTCCCTTGACCCGGTAGGGCTGGGTGACCAGGGCCGTCACCGCGCCGAGCCGCAGCCCGGCGTCCTGGACGGCGAGCACGTCAGGCGTGGCCACCCGGCCACCCGAACCGTGCGTGAGCACCAGCAGGAAGGATGGCTCCTCCGCGCGGCCTGCCGCGCTCTCCGCCGGCCTGGTCACCTCGGCCAGCGCCGCCCCCTCTGCGGTCATGATCTCCACGCGGCGCATCGTAGCCGGTACCCGGTGGCCGGGCGGACCCGGTCCCGCCCGGTGGACTGCCAGGTCAGAGCGCGCCGGTCAGGCTCACCAGCTCCAGCTGCCCGGAGCCGAAACAGGTCACCAGCAGCGCCCGGCCACTGGGTGCGACCGTCATCTCGCGCGGGAACAAACCGGCTGGCAGCAGGCCGGCCAGCGCGGGGCGGCCCGCCAGCGCGTCGGCTACCCGGACCACGGCCAGGCTGGCCGACGCGCCCGGGGTGTGGAACCGGTTGGAATCGGCCACCACGATCTGGCGGCCGTGATCCACCAGGGCCAGGCCGACCGGCGCCTCCCCCACCCCGACCCGCGCGATCAGCGAGCGCGCCGGGTGGCTGCGCAGCAGCGCGGTGGAGAAGCCGAGCAGCGTGTTGCTGCCCCGGGCCGTCACCCAGGCCACCGCGCCGTCGGCCGAGGTGACCACCCGGACCGGCTCGCAGCCAGCGGCCACGGTGGTCAGCACCGAATGCGCCGGGTCGGTAGCCGCCCGCCGGACGCTGATGACCGACAGGCTGCCCTGGCCGGCACGGCCCGGCGCCACCCCCGGGTACAGCTCGCTGGTCGCATACAGCCACTGGCCGTCCGGGGACAGCGCCATCCCGACCACGGCCTCGCCCGCCGGTATCGAGCCGACGTAGTCGGCCGGGCCGAAGCCGCTGACCAGTGCGCGGTGCAGCCGGAACACGGCGATGTCGTCCGAGTACTCCAGGCTGACGAAGGCCAGCTGGCTGTTGTGGGTGACGGCCACCTCGATCGCGCCCACGCCGTGCGGCGCGGCCAGCATGCCGAGTACCGCATGCGGGCGGCCCTGCTCGGCCGCGGCCACGTCGATCACTACCGCCCCGCGATTCGACGCGACCAACAGGTACCGGCCGCCGGACGTCAGCGCCTCGCCCAGCAGCGTCCCCCGCACAGTGACCGACCGCACCCAGGTAAGCGCCAGCCCGCGGCCGGCCCGGTATACCTGCACGCCGGACGTGGCCCGGGATACGAAGACATACCGGCCGTCCCGGGCGACCGCGACGCCGAACGGTTCGCCACCGACCCGGATCATGGCCCGGGTGGCCCGGAGGTAGCGCGCTGAGGTGGCCGCGGTCGAGCAGCCCGGCAGGTGAGCCGGTGACCCGGTCGCGGCCGGCTGGGCGGCTAACCCGGCGGCCGCGGTGGCGGGTGCCCGGTGCCCGGACGTGCTCCGGGATGCCGGGTGCGCAGGCCGGGCAGGCGTGGACGCCGTGCTGCACGCGCTCACCGCGAGCCCGGCCGCCATGGCCAGCCCAGCCGTCAGCCGCCACTTCATGGGCCGATCTTAAGCCGGCCCATGAACGGCGGGGACTACACGTTCAGCAGCTTCTTCAGGAACTGGCCGGTGTAGCTGTCGTCGACCTGGGCTACCTGCTCGGGGGTGCCGGTGGCGATGACTTCGCCGCCGCGGGATCCGCCGTCGGGGCCGAGGTCGATGACCCAGTCGGCGGTCTTGATGACGTCCAGGTTGTGCTCGATGACGATGACCGTGTTGCCGCCGTCGACGAGGCGGCCCAGCACGCCGAGGAGTTTGCGGATGTCTTCGAAGTGCAGCCCGGTGGTCGGCTCGTCCAGCACGTAGATGGTCCGGCCGGTGGAGCGGCGCTGCAGTTCGGCGGCCAGCTTGACCCGCTGCGCCTCACCGCCCGACAGCGTCGGGGCGGGCTGGCCCAGGCGGACGTAGCCCAGCCCGACGTCGGCCAGGGTCTGCAGGTGGCGGTGGATGGCCGGGATGGGCGCGAAGAACCCGGCGGCCTCCTCGATCGGCATGTCCAGCACCTGCGCGATGGTCTTGCCCTTGTAGTGCACGGCCAGCGTGTCGGTGTTGTACCGGGCGCCGTGGCACACCTCACACGGCACGTACACGTCCGGCAGGAACTGCATCTCGATCTTGATGGTGCCATCCCCGGCGCACGCCTCGCACCGGCCGCCCTTGACATTGAAGGAGAACCGGCCCGGCTGATAACCGCGCACCCTGGCCTCGGTGGTCGCCGCGAACAGCTTGCGGATGTGGTCGAACACCCCGGTATAGGTGGCCGGGTTGGACCGCGGGGTCCGCCCGATCGGCCCCTGATCCACGTGCACCACCTTGTCCAGCAGGCTCATCCCGGCCACCCGCACATGCCGGCCCGGCACCGTCCGCGCGCCATGCAGCTCCCGGGCCAGCGCCTGATACAAGATGTCATTGACCAGCGTCGACTTCCCCGACCCCGACACCCCGGTGACCGCGATCAAACACCCCAGCGGGAACGCCACATCAATGCCCTTCAGATTGTGCTCACTAGCCCCCCGCACCACCACCTCCCGCGACCGCGACCGCTTCCGCCGCGTCCCCGGCACCGCGATGCCCCGCCGCCCGGTCAGATACGCCCCGGTCAGCGACTCCGCGCTGGCCAGCAGCTCCCCCAGCGGCCCCGACACCACAATGCCGCCGCCATGCTCACCCGCACCCGGGCCGATATCCACCACCCAGTCCGCCGCCCGGATCGTGTCCTCATCATGCTCCACCACGATCAGCGTGTTACCCAGATCCCGCAGCCGGATCAGCGTATCCAGCAACCGGTGGTTATCCCGCTGATGCAGCCCAATCGACGGCTCATCCAGCACATACAACACCCCCACCAGACCCGACCCAATCTGCGTCGCCAGCCGGATCCGCTGCGCCTCCCCACCCGCCAGCGTCGCCGACGCCCGATCCAAAGACAGATAATCCAGCCCCACATCCAGCAGAAAGCCCAGCCGAGCGTTGACCTCCTTGAGGATCCGCCCGGCGATCTGCATGTCCCGGTCGGACAGCTCCAGGCTGAGCAGCAGCTTGGCCAGTTCGCCGATGGACAGCGCACACAGGTTGGCGATGGACCGGCCGTCCACGGTGACGGCCAGCGCGATCGGCTTGAGCCGCGACCCCTGGCAGGACGGGCAGGGCACTTCACGCATATACCCGGCGAACCGCTCCCGGCTGGAGTCGGACTCGGCCTCGGAGTGCCGCCGCTCGATGTACGGGATCGCACCCTCGAACGAGGTGTAGTACGACCGCTCCCGCCCATACCGGTTCTTGTACCGGACGTGCACCTGCTTGTCGTACCCGTTCAGCAGCGCCTTCCGGGCCGCGGCCGGCAGCCGGTGCCACGGCGTGTCGATGCTGAACCCCATGGCCGCGCCGAGCGCCTCCTCCAGCCGGAGGAAGTAGTCGCTGACATGGCCGCCGCTCCACGGCCCGATCGCGCCCTCGGCCAGCGTCTTGTCCGGGTCCGAAACGACCAGGTCCGGGTCTACCTCCATCCGGGTGCCCAGCCCGGTGCAGTCCGGGCAGGCGCCCCACGGTGAGTTGAACGAGAACGACCGCGGCTCCAGCTCCTCGAACGACAGGTCGTCATACAGGCAGGCCAGGTGCTCGGAGTACATCCGCTCGCGGTGCGGGTCATCCTCGGCCAGGTCCACGAAGTCGAGCAGCACCACCCCGCCGGACAGCGCCAGCGCGGTCTCCACCGAGTCGGTCAGCCGCCGACGCGCGTCCGGCTTGACCGACAGCCGGTCCACCACCACCTCGATGGTGTGCTTCTCGTACTTCTTCAGCGCGGGCAGCTGGCCCGGGCTGTCGCCCACGCTGTCCAGCCGGATCACGGCGCCGTCCACCCGGGCCCGCGAGTAGCCCTTGACCTGCAGCTCACGCAGCAGCTCGGTGTACTCCCCCTTGCGGCCGCGGATGACCGGGGCCAGCACCTGGAACCGGGCTCCCTCGTCCAGCTCCAGCACCCGGTCCACGATCTGCTGCGGGGTCTGCCGGAAGATCGGCCGGCCGCAGATCGGGCAGTGCGGCTTGCCCACCCGGGCGTACAGCAGCCGCAGGTAGTCATAAACCTCGGTGATCGTGCCCACGGTGGACCGCGGGTTGCGGCTGGCCGCCTTCTGGTCAATGGACACGGCCGGCGACAGCCCGTCGATGAAGTCCACATCGGGCTTGTCCATCTGGCCCAGGAACTGCCGGGCATACGCGGACAGCGACTCCACGTACCTCCGCTGGCCCTCCGCGAAGATCGTGTCGAAGGCCAGGCTCGACTTCCCCGATCCGGACAGCCCGGTAAAAACGATCATGGAATCCCGCGGCAGATCCAGCGACACGTCTTTCAGGTTGTGCTCGCGTGCGCCGCGTACGACGAGACGATCAGCCACTGCGTTCAGTTCTCCGGATCATGAGGGGGGAGCCCCCGGTCGGCCAAAGACACGACATGCTATTCCGGGCCACTGACAAAACACCGAACCTGCCGCCACGCTTCCCGGCCGCTCCGCTCACCCACTATTGCCCCCCAGCCACCTGACGCCAACCACCGAAGGCCCCCGGTTCTTCCAGGGTGCCATCCAGTGGGAGAGGATGGCCCCGAACCCAGCCAAAAGGAGGCCCGTGGACAGCGAGACCGACGAGCAGCTGGCCGGGATCCAGGAATCGACCGGCCGCCTGCTGAGCAGTGCCGGCGCGCTGACCGACGAGCAGGCCGCCGCGCCGTCCCGGCTGCCCGGCTGGACCCGCGGGCACCTGCTCACCCACCTGGCCCGCAACGCGGACGGCCTGCGCAACCTGCTGCACTGGGCGCGCACCGGCACCAAGACCCCGATGTACCCGAGCGAAGCGGCCCGGAACGAGGCCATCGCGGCCGGCGCCGGGCGGAGCGCGGCGGACCTCACCGCGGACCTGAGCCAGAGCGCCGCCGCATTCGCCGCGGCCGCCGCCGACATGCCCACCGCGGCCTGGGCGGCCCAGGTGGAACGGCGCGGCGAGCCGTTCCCGGCCCGGGACATCCTCCCCACCCGCCTGTCCGAGCTGGAGTTCCATCACGTTGATCTGGGCACCGGCTACCCGCCCGGCGGGTGGCCCGCCCTGTTCGTAGCCGACGCGCTGCCCCGGGTGGCCGTCTCGTTCGCGGGCCGCCCGGACATGACCGCCTGCCAGCTCGTCCCGGACGGCTGGCCGGACGGCTTCCTGGTCGGGCCGGCCAGCCCGGGCCCGCCGGTGCTGACCGTGCGCGGCCCGGCGGCCCAGCTGCTGGCCTGGCTGTCCGGCCGGGCCGACGGCACCGGGTTGCAGGTCACCGGCGCGGCCATCGTGCCGGTGCCGCCGCCGTGGGGGTAGCCGCAAACCCAGACCCAAACCCAGAGACCCCAAGGAGACACTGGTGGCCTACACCGGGAACGTGACCGCCGGCGGCCCGCCGGACACCCGGGAACTGCCGGGCCTGACCGTGACCAAGCTGTCGGTCGGCCCGATGGACAACAACGCGTACCTGCTCACCGACCCCGAGACCGGCGACGCCGTGCTCATCGACGCGGCCAACGAGCCGGACCGGCTGCTGGCCCTGATCGGCGACCGCCCGCTGCGCCGGATCATCACCACCCACCAGCACTGGGACCACTGGCAGGCGCTGCCCGACGTGCAGGCGGCGACCGGCGCCGACACGGTGGCGCATCCCGCCGACGCCGGCGAACTGCCCGTACCAGTCACCACCCTGGTAGAGAACGCCAATACCGTGCCGGTCGGCGCCACCAGCGTTGCGGTCATCCACCTGCGCGGTCACACGCCGGGCAGCATCGCGCTGCTGTACGACGCGGGCGGCCAGCTGGCCGATGAGCCGCACCTGTTCACCGGCGACTCGCTGTTCCCCGGTGGCCCGGGCAACACCCAGGGCGACCCGGCGCGGTTCGGCCAGCTCATGGACGACCTGGAAGCCCGGGTGTTCGGCGAGCTGCCCGACGGCACCTGGGTCTACCCGGGGCACGGCAAGGACACCACGCTCGGCGCCGAACGCCCGCACCTGGCGCAGTGGCGCGCCCGGGGCTGGTAGCCGCCGCCCGGATCAGGCCCTAGCCCGTCGGGGCCAGCCCGAGCGGGCTCGGCGCGGTGAACGTGACGCGCAGCACCGCCGTGCCGCCCGCCAGGCGCAGCCGGGTCAGGCTGGCCGGGCGGTACCGGGCCGGCTCGGCCAGCAGCAGCCGGGCCAGCAGGCGCAGGTTGTCCGGCTGGCGCGCGGTGCCGAAGCCAGCCGGTGCGATGTCGACGGTGCGCAGCGGCTGCCCGGAACTCAGCCCGGCCGGCCCGGGACCGAAGTCGATGACCCGTAGCGGATGCCCGGCGGCCAGCGCGGCGAAGTCGGCCAGCAGCCTGCCGTCGGGCTGCCCGGCGGCCAGCGCCTGGCGGGCCGCGGCGGACGGGTGCAGCCGCGGGTTGTGCAGCAGCCGGCGCCCAGCCGCCACCCGGGCGGCCAGGTCGGCGCGCAGGTCGGCCGCGTAGGCCGCGGCCCCGCCGGGAGCCACCACCCGGACCTCGACCTGGGCACTGCCAGTGCCGAAGCTGGCCAGCACGTCGGGCGCGTACACGCCGGCCAGCCGTGCGCCGTACTCCTGCCGGACCACCGCGGTGGCCACCAGCACGCTGCTCTCTACCGGGCTGGCCGTGCCGACGCCGAGGTACAGCAGCTGGCCAGCGGGCAGCCCGGCCTGCTCCAGGTCGGTGCACATCTGCGCGTCGCAGGACACGATCGTCCCCGGGGTGACCTGCTGGGCCACCCAGGACGCGGCGGCCGCCCGGGCCGTGGCCGCGGCCTGGGCTTCGGCCGGGCTGAGCGCCGGGCCATGGCTGGCCCGGTGCCCGCGGGCTGACGCGGACGCGGTGGCCTGACCTGCCCCACTTCCGCTGCCACTGGTCAGCGCGACGGCGATGCCTCCTGCGGCCAGCAGCACGATGATCACCGCCAGGGCCGTAATGAGCGACCGGCCGCCCCGCCCGCGGCGCTGCCACCACAGCCGGATGGTGGTGGCCAGCACCGTCCCCCACGATGGTGGCCTGCTCGGCCGGAGCGGCGGTCGCTTCGCGCCCGGGCCGCCCGATGGCGCCGGTTCAGGATCCTGCTGGTCCAGCCCGGCCCCACTGGACCCGGCCTCGCTGTGCTCCCCGGCCAGCGCCCTCGCCTCCCATGTCCCGCACTGACACGATCACTGCATCCTGGGCGGTGTTGTGGCCGGGACTGCGCCCGCGCGTGCACTGTCATCCGGCCCGGCCGTCCCCCCAGCAAACGGGCCAATGAGCAGCAAGGACATCCCAATCCCAGGGTGCTAGATGAGCACAGCTGAGGCCCTCATTTCAACCGGAATAGCGCGATGTCTCCGGCCGACTACGTACTGCTGAGTAAGTGTGCGATAAGCGCACTTCTACGCTGAACACGACGACGTTACTCAGGTACGACCCGGTGGCATAGTCGAACGTGCCGCCGCAGGTGATCAGGTGCAGCTCGGCGTCCGGGGTGGGCCCGTACACCTGGCTGGTGGGAAAGTGTGCCTTCGGGTACTGGCGCACCGCCGTCACCCGGAACGTGGCCAGCCGGCCATCCGCCTGCCGGACGAAGATCTTGTTGCCCGGGTGCAGCAGCCGCAGCCGGTAGAAGATACCCGGGCCGAGGTAGGAGTCGATGTGCCCGGCGATGACCGACGAGCCGATCGCGCCGGGCCGTGGGCTGCCGGTGTACCAGCCGGCCACCGAGGTGGTGGTCGGTACCTGCAGCGTGCCCTGCCGGGTGATGCCCAGCCGGATCAGCCGGGTCCGCACGCCGATGGCCGGGATCCGCAGCGCGACCGGCAGCGGCACCTGGCCGTGGCCGGCCGGCCGGGGCAACGGGGCCGGCCGGCCGAGCGGGACGAGCCGGGTCGCGGCGGCCGGCAGCGGGGTGGCCGGATGGCCGGGCCGCCCACTGCGCAGCAGCAGCCCGGCCCCGGCCACCGCGGCCACAGCCAGGCTGGCCAGCAGCACGGCCACCGCGACCGGCCGCCGGGCCACCTTCCGCCACAGCGGGCCGGGACGGCCGTGCCGACCCGGCCCGCCATCCGCCATCAGCGTGCGTGCCGCGCCACCGCCCGCTGGCGGCGCAGCCGGACCGCCGCGGCCACCGCGGCCAGCAAGCCGGCCGCCAGGCCGGCCAGCCAGGGCAGCGCGGGCGCGGCCGGCCGGGGCGCGGTGCCGCCCAGGCCGGTGGCGGCGCCGCCGGCCGGCATCGCGCCACTGCCCGCCGCGTCCATCAGGCTGGTCACCTCGAGCCCGCTGGACGAGTCCAGCACGACCAGGGTGTGGATCGAGCCCGCGGACAGCTGCACCGTCCCGGACCAGCTCTCGGTGCCGCCGGTGGCGTGCACCGGGTAGCTGCCCGGCGCGGTCTCGGCGTACTCGGTGACGCTGGCGAAGGCCAGGTCATCGGCCAGCGTGCGGTGGCCGGACTTGACCGTCACCTGGTGCTCCTTGAGCGACGCCTGGATCACCCGGACCAGCGCCTTGCCCTTGGGCGTGCTCAGCCGGTCATCGAGCACCTGGAGTCGCAGTTCCTTCTCCGGGCCCATCCCGGCCACCGTGTAGGCGTGCCCGGGATGCACCATCAGGTTGGTAGACAGCACCGGCTTGGTGGACGGTGCGGCCCCGGCCGCCCGCATGGCCACCGTGTACTCCCCGTGGGCCACCTTCTCGTATGGCGACACCGTGCCGTAGCTGACGTGATGCAGCACGATCTCGGCGTTCGGCATGCCGTAGCTGTACAGGTAGACGTCCACCGCTGGGGTGTTCGGGGACAGATGGGCCAGCCTGACCCAGCCGTACCCGGACGAGGCGGGCGCGGCCGCCGCCGCGGTGGCTGGGACCGCCACGGCCCCGGCGGCGAGCAGCAGGCTGCCCGCCAGCAGCGTGGCTCGCCGGCTCAGCCGGAACACCGCACACTTCCTGTCATCGTGCCCTCCCCAACTCCGGTCCTGACGACCAGTGACTGTTAGTTAGTTGTGCATCGCGGGTCAGCTCTTTCCGAGCAGCCCGAGCGGGCTTGGTGCGCCGAACTCGACGCGCAGCGCGGAACCGCCGCCGGGCAGCCGGAACTGGGTAACGCTGGCCGGCTGGTACGGCGGCAGCTGCGCGCGCAGGAAACTGGCCAGCGACGGCACGCCGTTCGGATGCTGCCGGGTGCCTGGCCCGGCGGACGCGATGGTGGCGGTGCGCAGCGGCAGTCCCGGGCTGGCACCGGCCGGGGCCGCGGCGAAGCCCAGCACGCGCACCGAGTGCAGCGTGGCCAGCGCGGCGAACAGGGTCAGCAGCCGGGCATCGACCTGGCCGTCGGCCAGCGCCTGGAGCGCCGCGGCGGACGCGTGGATCCGCGGGTTGCGCAGCAACTGCTTGCCCGCCGACACCCGGGCCGCCTGGTCGGCGCGCAGGCTGGTGTTGTAGGCCGCGGCCCCGTCTGGGGCGACCACCCGGATGGCCACCTGGGCGCTGCCGGTGCCGAAGCTGGCCAGCACATCGGGCGCGTACACACTGGCCAGCCGGGCGCCGAACTCCTGCCGCACGGCCGCGGTGGCCACCAGCAGGTCGCTGCTCAGCGGCCCGGATGCGCCGGTGCCCAGTATCTGGAGCCGGCCGGCAGGCCGGCCTGCTGCGCGGCCGCGCACATCTGCGGGTCGCAGGACACGATGGCGTCCGCGGCGGCCTGCTGGACCAGCCACCTGGCGGCCGCGGCCCGGGCCGCGGCGGCCGTCTCGAGCGCGCCCGCACCAGCCGCCTGGCCGTCCGCGCCCGGGCGGGCTGAGCTGGCCGTGCTGTGGCCGCTGCCGCGGCTCAGCGCGACACCGAGGGCGGCCGCGGCCAGCACCACCGCGGCCAGGATCAGCACGGTGACCACCCGCGAGCGCGAACTGGCCGCGCCTGGCGGCCGGTGCCGCTGCCACCACAGCCGGATGGTGGTGGCCAGCACCGTGCCCCAGGGCGGCGGGCTGCTGCCCGCGGTGGGCTGGGCGGCGGTTCGTCCCGGCGGCCGGGTGGCCTGGTCCGGTGCGGCGTGGGTCCGGTCGTGCGCCGGGGGCGGCTGGTCCGGCACGCTGCGCGGCCGGTCCGGTGTGCTGCGCGGCTCATCCGATTTGCGGCGCGGCAGGTCCGGTGCGCTGCGCGGCCGGTCCGGGTCAGCCGGCTCGCGGCCCGCCGGCTCGTGGCTGGCCGGCCCGCGGCCCGCCGCGCGGTCATCACGGGCCAGCGTGATGGCTTCCTGGGCCACCCTGATGTCCTGCGCGGACAGGATCACCGCGTCCCGCTCAGCGTCGTCAGCGAAACGCCGTTGGACGGGCCGCCTCGGTGGCTGGCCTGGTGATGGCACGCGCTTCCCCCATCGGGCCCGGTCCATGTGCACCCAGGGGACCTACGGACCCAGAAAGACAGCCGAGCACAGCCTGAGTAGGTATTCAACCGAAATGGCAGGATGTTACCAAGAAAATACGTACTGTCTGGTTAATCTAATTACTCAGCGGGCCGGGGTGGCCGAGCCCCAGGTACACGGCCGCGGCCTGGCCCACCGCGGCCGCCTCGCCAGGCAGCGTGGCGGCCCGGCGCCGGGCCGCGCCGGCCAGCGCGGCCGCTTCCCGCGGGTCATCCAGCAGCCCGGTCACCGCTTCGGCCAGCACCCGGGGGTCGCCCGGCGGGACCAGCAGCGCGCCGTCCGCGCCGGTCAGATCGGCGATGCCGCCCGCCCGGGACGCGACCAGCGGCCGGCCCGCGCGCAGCGCCTCCTGCACGATGAGCGGCTGACCTTCCCAGGAACTGGGCACCACAACCACGTCCGCCGCGGCCAGCAGCACCGGCACATCCGGCCGCGGGCCGAGGAACCGCACGTCGGTGCCGGCCGCCGCGGCCTGCGCACGCAGCGCCGGTCCGAGCGGCCCGTCCCCCGCGATGACCAGCAGCGGCACCGGGTCGCGCCGCTGCCAGCGGGCGGCCGCGTCGAGCAGCGTGCTGAAGCCTTTCTGCGTGGCCAGCCGGCCGGCCGCCAGCACCACCGGCCGGCCGTCACCGCCGAGTTCCCGGCGCACCGCCGCGACCTGCTCCGGGCTGGGTGCCGGTGCGGCCGGCGCGGCCACCACGGCCAGCCCGGCGATCCGCGCACCGCGCCGGTGCAGCCGGGCGGCCAGGTCCCCGGACACCGGGAGCACCGCGTCCGCCCGGCGGGCCACGATCAGTTCCAGCGCCGCGTACACGGCGGCGGCGGGCCGGCCGGGCGGGGCCGCGTTGTGCACCGTGACCACCAGCGCGGTGCGCTGGGCGGGCTTCCCGGCCAGGGCCAGCGCGGCCAGCGCGCCCGCGCGCATCCCGTGTGCGTGCAGCACATCCAGGGCGTCCTGGCCCAGCCAGCGGCGCAGCCGGGCGACGACACGGGTATCCCGGCCCGGCCGCGGCCGGTCGCCGATATCAACTTCCCGGAACCGGACCAGGCCAGTTTCTCCCAGGCTGGCCGGGCCGTACATAGTGACCGCTGCGCCGCGCGCGGCGCAGCCGCCGGCCAGCATCCGCACATGCCGGCCGGTGCCGCCGGCCGTGCTGCCCACCAGGTAGCCGATGGCCAGCCCGGACAGGTCTGCGGTGTCAGCCCCGGCGGGCGGCTGCCGCGGCGTCATCAGCGGGCCGTCCGCACCCGGGGCAGGCGTTCCCGGAGCCGGACCAGTACGGCACGCAGGTCGCCGCCGTCGAGCACCAGGACCGCCACCCCGAACGCCACCGCGACGCCTGCGCAGGCGAGTACGGCGGCGCCAGCGTTCGGCAAAAATCCGTGTACTGGCAGTGCGGTGGATACGGATGCGCCGACCGCGGCGCCGGCCACCGCGCCGGCCAGGCCGGCCAGCGCGGCGCGGGCGGTACCGTGCAGCGCGCTGCGCCCGCGCGTGGTGCGGACCACGGCGAGCAGGGCCAGGCCACAGGCGGTCAGCCCGGCCGTGTTGCCCAGCCCGAGCACCGGCACCACCCAGCGCGGCGGCACCAGCGCCACCGCGACCACGTCCGCCACGATGACCAGCAGCCAGCCCGCGACCAGCGCGACCGCGGCCAGCCGGGCCCGGCCGTCGGCGAACAGCACCCGGGACAGGCAGGCGGCCAGCCCGTAGCCGACCAGCCCAGGCGCGAACGCGGCGAAGGTCAGCGCGAGCAGGTGCGCGTCGTGTGGATGGTGAGTGAACAGCCGGGCCGCCGGGATGGCCGCGCCGGCCAGCAGCGCCGCGCCGAGCCAGGACACCAGCATGACGGCGCGCGTGGTAGCCGCGGCGGTCCGGTCGAAGCTGGCCCCCTCGGCGGCGGACAGTACCGGGTAGGCCGTGGTGGCCAGCGGGACGGCCAGCACCGCGTACGGCACGAAGAACATCTGCCAGCCGAAGTTGTACAGCACCAGCGCGCCGCGGGC
The DNA here is from genome assembly GCA_963814645.1 of uncultured Actinomycetes bacterium. Taxonomy (GTDB): domain Bacteria; phylum Actinomycetota; class Actinomycetes; order Streptosporangiales; family Streptosporangiaceae; genus RYN-230. The sequence continues at coordinate 2,305,454 of CAWFDX010000004.1, forward strand.
CTGGTGGCTGTTGGCCAGCACGATCACCGCGACCACCGACGCGTCCTGCGCGATCAGCGCGGCCACCCCGACCGCGGCCAGGCTGCGGATCCGGCTGGCCACGCCGGGCGGGAAGCGCAGCGTGGGCCGCAGCCGCAGGCCGAGCCGGAGCGCCGGGCCGAGCGCGGTCAGCGCCAGCGCGGCCACCCCGATCGTGGTGCCGATGGACAGCACCAGCAGCGCGTCGGTGGGAATCCGGTCCAGGTGGTTGCGGAAGCCGTGGCTGAGCGGGACGAAGGCTACATAGGTAGCGATGACGACCAGGCTGGACAGCACCGGGGCCAGCGCGGGCGAGACGAACCGGCGGTGCGCCTGCAGGATGCCGTACAGCACCACGGCCAGGCCGTAGAGCAGGATCTGCGGCGCGAACACAGCCAGCATGTGCCCGCTGATGATGAAGATGGCCGGGTGCTTGCAGCGCGGCGCGCCGGCCAGCAGCAGCGAGGCCAGCGGGCCGGACAGCACCGCGATGAGCAGGCTGGCCGGGGCGAGCACCAGCACCGTCCAGCTGAGCAGGGCCGAGGCGATCTGGCTGGTCTCGGCGTCCACCGCGGCCGCGTCCCGGTCGGCGCCGGGCCCCGGCCCGCCCGCGGTCAGCCGCCGCGCCGCCGGGACGGCCAGCACCGGCACCAGCGCGCTGGTCAGCGCCCCGCCGATGACCACGTCGTAGACGATGTTCGGCACCTGGTTGGCGGTCGCGTACGCGGTGCCCAGGCAGTTGGCCGACACGGTGTGCGCGAACACGATCTGGCGGCCGAACCCGACGATGTTCGACAGCACGGTGATCCCGCCGATGAGCATGGCCGCCTGGCCAATGGCCCGGCCTGGCCGCTGCGGCGCCCCGGGCTCGGTCACCGCCGCCGGCGGGCGGGTCACTGCGTGCTGGCGGGCGATGCTGCGGCCGGCCCGGGGGGTGCGGCCTGCCCGGCCGGCCCACCTGCCTGGGCCGGCCGCGCCGTGGCCGCCCCGGTCGCGGCGGCCGCGGCGGGCGCCGGGACCGGGCGCCGGCCGAGCATGTCCAGCCAGCGCAGCGGCGGGGTCCACTCGATCACCTTGGTGAAGCTGACCACCTCGCTGGCCGCGGTCAGCCCAATGATGCCGGTGAGCAGCGCGATCCGGGCCGGCCGCGGCAGGCCCGCCGCCGCGGCCGTGCCGAGCAGGGCGCCGAGCGCGTTCGCCCCGGCGTCGCCGAGCATGGCCCGCTCCGCCAGGTCCTCGCCGAGCAGCCCCAGCGCGGCGCCCACCGGCACCGCGGCCAGCGGCGCGGACGCCGGGGCCGCGGCGGCCAGCAGCCCGGCGCTGGCCACGGTGACCTTGCTGGCCCGGCCGGGCCGCAGGTCGAACAGGTTGACCAGGTTGGCGCCGCCGGCGATGAGGCCGGCGTTCAGCAGCGTGTCCACCGGGCCGCCGCCGAGCACGGCGCTGGCGGCGAGCCCGGTCGCGCCGATGCCGCCGAGCTTGGCCGCGCCGGTGGTCAGCTCGCCGTGCGCCAGCGCGCCGAGGTGGCCGCGGAAACCGCGCCGGTCACCGCTGCCGGCCAGGTCGTCGTAGCCGCCGAACACGGCCGCCCCGGCCGCGGCGGCCAGCAGCGCGGCGCGGGCCCGGCCGGGCAGGCCGGGGCTGGCCACGGCGGCCAGTGCCGCGCCCGCCGCCACCGCCGGGCCTTCCAGCAGCGTGAGTGACTCACCGCGGTGGTTGGTCCGGGTCCAGGTCGGCTCGCCCGCCGGCGGCTTACGGCGGAGCAGCCGGTAGGCGCCCTGGGCGGCCGCGCCGGCCAGCCCGGCTGTGGCTAGCGTGCTGGCTAGCGTGCTGCGCCGGCTCATTTGCCGGTCACCGGCCGCTGCGTGGTGGTCGCCTTGGAGCTGGCCGTCACGGAGGTGGACGGGGTCGCGGATGGGACCGGAGCCGGGCTCGGGCCGGGCTGGGTCGCGCCGGGCAGGCTGCCGTAGCTGCCCGACTTGCCCTCGGCCAGCTGCTCGTACAGGGCCTGCGCCACCACGATCTGGCCGTTCGGGGTGTCCGCGTTGTCCACGCTGCTCAGGTGGCCGCCGCGGCCGCCGGCCCGCATCACGTCGATCGCGCTGCCCACGCCGGATCCGGTCAGCTGGCCGGCCACCACCGTGCCGCTGTCCGCCAGGTTCAGCTGCTGAGCCAGCGTCACCAGGGCCTGGCTGGCGACGTTGGCGTCGCTGGTGGACGGCGGGCTGGCCGGGATAATCACGACAGCCAGGGTGGCACGGTCGGCCGGACGTGGGCTGACACTTAGGTAACCTCCACCCGCGTAGCCGGAGAGGATGGTCTGGTCGACGCTGTCCGCGTTGCCGCTCAGCGGGGGATCCGGGGTGTCCTTGGTCAGGATCGCGCTGGCGATCAACTGACCCGCCGCGGCCTGCGGCGACCCGGCGTTCAGCGTCACCCCGGCCGGGGTGAGCTGCCGGTTCAGTGTGTCCAGGTCGGACGCGGCCCCGGTGGAAAAGAACTGGGTCTGGAACTGCACCTGGCCGGTCACCGTGGCGCCCGCCGTGGTCAGCGCGTTCTGCACGCCGCTGACCACCGAGCCGGGCGCGCCGGGCGCCTCGACCAGCACCACCCGCTGGCCAGCCAGCAGGCCGTCCAGCAGCACGTGCTCGCTGGCCGAGGCGAACGATTCAGCCGCGTTCAGCTGCTGCTTGAGCTGTCCGTTCTGCGCGTAGAGCGAGTCGATCCGGCTCTTCTCCGCGGCCGAGGTCTTCTGCAGCCCGCTGAGCACCGCGCCCTTGAGCACGGAGGTGGACCCGATCACGATGCCGATGGCCAGCGCCAGGAACACGGCAACGATGGAAACGAGGTGATATCGGAAGTCGATCACAGAGCATCCCGGCCTAGAGCAGCCCGCTGAGCCAGTACCGCACGCCGTCCCACTGGGCGCCCAGGTAAGTGATGAAGATCTTGCCGGCCGACTGGCCGGCGGGCGAGGCCAGCATGACCACGAGGATGGTGCAGCACGCCGCCAGCACCAGGCCGAGCAGCGCCCAGCCGGAGATGCGGTTGCGGTAGAGGCGGCTGACGCCCTTGGCGTCCACCAGCTTGCTGCCCACTCGGAGCCGGGTCAGCCAGGTGCTCGCGTACCCGGACCGGCCCTTGTCCAGGAACTCGTCGAGTGTGTTGTGCGTGCCGACGGCCACGATGAGGCTGGCCCCCTTCTCGTCGGCCAGCAGCAGCGCGACGTCCTCGCTGGTGCCGCCCGCCGGGCAGAGCACCGAGGACAGGCCGAGCCGCTCGATCCGGGCCAGGCCGGGCGCCCGGCCGTCCGGGTAGGCGTGTACCACCAGTTCAGCCCCGCAGGTCAGGCCCTGGTCGGTGACCGAGTCCATGTCGCCGACGATGATGTCCGGCCGGTACCCGGCTTCGATCAGCGCGTCCGCGCCGCCGTCCACGCCCACCATGACCGGCTTGAACTCGCGGATGTAGGCGCGCAGCGCGGCCAGGTCCTCGCGGTAGTGCTGGCCGCGCACCACGACCAGGACGTGCTGCCCGTCGATCTTGGTGGTCAGGTCGGGCGCGGAGATGCCGTCGATGAGCAACCCGCCCTCACCCTTGGCGTACTCCAGCGTGTTGGCCACGAACGCCTGCAACTGGACCGCGAGGCCGTCCTTGGTGGCGGCCATCGCGCCCGCCACCGTCTCCGGGGTCTGCACCTGGCCCTTGGCCACCGGGACGTCCCCGACGTACAGCGTGCCGTCGTGCAGCCGGACCTGGCTACCGTCGCTGACCTTGCGGAACACCTCGGGGCCGACGTTGTCCACCAGCGGCACCCCGGCCTCGACCAGGACCTGCGGCCCGAGATTCGGGTACCGGCCGCTGATGCTCGGCGCGGCGTTCACCACCGCGGCCACCTGGAGCCGGAGCAGCGCGTCCGCGCTCACCTTGTCCAGGTCCACGTGGTCGATGATGGCGATGTCACCCATGCTGAGCCGCTTGGTCAGGTTCTTCGTCCTGCGGTCCATGCGCGCCCGGCCAGTAACCCCCGGCAGGTCATCTGGCCTGCTCCGGTGGATTATGGGGAGTTTCAGGAACTGGGCCATCATCGCAGTCCATCCTGCCAGACCGCCGGGACGGCCGGGGCCACCTGCGGCGGCGGGGTCAGCCGGCCGCGGCTCGTTCCGCGGCCGCGGCGGAGAGCAGCTCACCGGCGTGCGCCCGGCCGAACGCGGAGTCCTCCAGGCCAGCCAGCATCCGGGACAGCTCGGTGACCCGGCCCGCGTCGTCCAGCCGGGTCACCCCGCTGCGCGTGACGCTGCCGTCGTCCGCCTTCTGCACCACCAGGTGGGTATCCGCGTACGCGGCGACCTGGGGCAGGTGGGTGACCACGATCACCTGAGCCAGCCGGGCCAGCCGGGCCAGCCGGCGGCCGATCTCCACCGCGGCCTTCCCGCCCACCCCGGCATCCACCTCGTCGAAGACGAACGTGGGCACCGGGTCGGCGCCGGCGAACACCACCTCGATGGCCAGCATCACCCGGGACAGCTCACCGCCCGAGGCGCCCTTGGCCAGCGGCAGCGTGGGCGCCCCCGGGTGCGCGGCCAGCCGGATCTCCACGTCGTCCGCGCCGTGCGGGCCAAACCCGTCCTGCGCGATGACCGCCACCGTGACCCGGGCATGCGGCATGGCCAGCGCGGCCAGTTCGGTGGTCACCTCGGCCGCGAACCGCTCGGCCGCCTCGGTGCGCAGCGCGGTAAGCTGGGCCGCCAGGGTGGCCATCTCCGCGGCCAGCCGGTCCACCTCGGCGGCCAGCCCGGTGATCCGGTCGTCGTCCCCATCCAGCTCGGCCAGCCGGGCCGCGGCCTGCTTGGCCCAGCCGAGCACCGCGGCCAGGTCGCCACCGGCCGGGCTGCCTAGGTCCGCCGCCGCGCCGTCGCTGCCCGTGTTGTCGCTGCTCGCGCCGTCGCCGAGGCCGTCGCCGTCCAGCCCGTCGCCGTCCAGCCCGTCCGGCCCGCCCGGGCCGTCCGGAGCCGGGACGGCCGGGGGCGGGGCGGCTTGCCCGTACGCGCGGATCAGCCGGGTCAGCTCGGCCCGGCGCTCCTGTACCGCGGCCAGCCGGGCCGGGTCGGCCTCCACCGACTGCAGGTAAGAGGCCAGCTCGGCGCCCGCGTCGGAGACCAGGTAGCTGGCCTCGCTGAGCCGGGCGGCCAGCCCGGCCAGCGCGGGGTCGTGGCTGGCCACCGCCTCCAGCGCCTGGCTGGCCTGGCCCAGCAAGCTGACCGCGTCGGGCAGGTCGTAGGACCCGCTGGCCGGGTCGCCGAGCAGCGCGTCGTGCGCCACCGTGGCCGCGCTGTGCAGCGCGTCCGCGTTGGCCAGCCGGTCCTCTTCGGTGCGCAGCTCCACGTCCTCGCCCTCGACCGGCTCCAGCCGCTCGATCTCGGTCAGCCCGCGGCGCAGGTCGTCCGCTTCCTGGGTCCGCTCCCGGGTCAGGCTGGTCAGCTCGGCCAGCTCCGTGCTGACCTCCCGGTGCCGCTGGTAGACGCGCAGGTAGTCACCGGCCGCCGCGGCCAGCGCCGGGCCGCCGAACCGGTCCAGCGCCTCCCGCTGCCGGCCCGCCCGGAGCAGCTGCTGCTGGTCCGCCTGGCCGTGCACCGCGACCAGGTCATCGGCCAGGTAGGTGAGCAGCGACACCGGGACGGAGTGGCCGCCCGGCGTAGGCCCGGGACCGGCCCTCCGCAGACACCGACCGGGCGATCAGCAGGGTGGCCCCGTCGTCGTCGAGCTCGCCGCCGGCCTCGGTGACCTGCTCGGCCACCCGGCCGTCCGGGTCAACCCGCAGCCGGCCCTCCACGGTGGCCCGGTCCGTGCCCGGCCGGACCCGGGCCGGGTCGGCCCGGCCGCCGAACATCAGCCCCAGGCCGGTCACCACCATCGTCTTGCCTGCTCCGGTCTCCCCGGTGACCACGGTGAACCCAGGGGACAGTTCCAGCACGGCGTCGTCGATGACGCCGAGCCCGGTGATGCGTACTTCCTCAAGCATGGGCGCGCGGCTCCTGTTCGGTGTGCCGGCTGTCTGGTTCGGTGTCCCGGCCGGCCGGCCGCCCGCGCCAGCCGGCCACGGGCAGGCCGAACTTGGCCACGAGACGGTCAGTGAACGGCGCGCCGCCCGCGGCGGCCTCCCCGGCGCCGCGCAGCCGGGCCAGCAGCACCGGCTGGCTGCCCCGGCGGACCTCGATGCGCGCGCCGGGTGGCAGGTCGACCCGGCGCCGGCCGTCGCACCACAGCACGCCGGCGAACGGCTGGCCGACGCTGGCCCCGCTGATCACCTCGACCGCGAGCATCGCGTCCGGCGAGATGACCAGCGGCCCGGCGAACAGGGCATGCGCACTGATCGGCACCATCAGCAGCGCCTCCACCTCTGGCCAGACCACTGGGCCGCCCGCGGAAAACGCGTACGCCGTCGACCCGGTCGGAGTCGCACACACCACGCCGTCGCACCCCCACCGGGACAGCGGGCGGCCGTCGATCTCCGTCACCACCTCGATCATCCGCTCCCGGGCCACCTTCTCCACGCTGGCTTCGTTCAGCGCCCAGGTCGTGGCGGTGACGGTGCCATTTTGCCGCACGGTCACGTCAACCGTCATCCGGTGCTCGACGGTATACCGGCGGCTGATCACCCGGTCGATGACGTCGGGCAGGTCGTCGTATTCGGCTTCGGCCAGGAAGCCGACGTGGCCAAGGTTCACGCCGAGCAGCGGCACCCCGGCCGGCCTGGTCATCTCGGCGACCCGCAGCAGCGTGCCGTCGCCGCCGAGGACGATCACCATCTCGGTGTCCCGGGCCGCGTCCGGCGTGGCCCGGACCACCTCGGCGCCCGGGCAGCGCAACTCGTCCGCCTCGGTGTCCACGATCCGGACGGAGATGCCGGCCGCCAGCAGCATGCCGACCACCAGCCGGGCGCTGCCGATGGCGGCGGCCCGCCCGGTATGCGCCATCACCAGCACTGTGCGCGGACCAGTCACTGGGGTCCTTCCGTTATCACCCGGTCCACCTCGGCCGGGTCCAGCGGGGCCGCGCCGCGGCGCAGCCAGAGGAAGTACTCCACGTTTCCGGCCGGCCCGGGCAGCGGGCTGGCCGTCACCCCGGCCACGCCAAGCCCCTGCTCCGCCGCGGCCGCGGCCACGGCGGCCACCGCTTCCGCCCGCAGCGCCGGGTCGCGGACCACCCCGCCCGCGCCGACCCGGCCCTTGCCCACCTCGAACTGCGGCTTGACCAGGAGCAGGAAGTCGGCGTCCGGGGCGGCGCAGGCGGCCAGCGCGGGCAGCACCAGGCCCAGCGAGATGAACGACAGGTCGGCGGTGACCAGCCCGGGCGGCGGGGCCACCTGCTCGGGCCGCAGGTGCCGCACGTTCACCCGGTCCAGCACCGTGACCCGGTCGTCGCTGCGCAACGCCCAGGCCAGCTGGCCATAGCCCACGTCCACCGCCACCACCTCGGCCGCCCCGGCGCGCAGCAGCACGTCCGTGAAGCCGCCGGTGGACGCGCCCGCGTCCAGGCAGCGCCGCCCGGCCACCCGCAGCGCCGGGAAGGCGGCCAGCGCGCCGGCCAGCTTGCCTCCGCCGCGGGACGCGTACCCCGGGTCGTCGCTGGCCTGGCGCACCGTGATCGGCTCGTCCTGGCCGACCTGGGTGGCGGTCTTCCCAGCGGCCTGGCCCGCCACCGCGACCCGCCCGGCGCTGACTAGTTCGGCCGCGTGCTCCCGGGACCGGGCCAGACCACGCCGGACCAGTTCGGCGTCCAGCCGTCGCCGCGTGCTCATCAGGAAACTGCCTGCCCGGTCAGCTGCCCGAGCCTGGGTCGCCGGTGCCGGATCCGCCCGAGCCCGGGCCTGCGGCCGAAGCCAGGTCGAGCGTGCCGAGCGCGCGGGTCAGCGCGCCGTGGATCTGCTCGAACACCGCCGGGTGCTCGTTCAGCGGCAGTTCAGCCAGGTCGGCCAGCTTGCGCAGGGCCTCATCCACCTGCGGCTCGCCGGTTGTCCCGGCCGCTTCCGGGACGGGCGGCGGCGCCGGTTCGTTCTCCGTCACAAGCACTCCTCTCGCCGGCGCGCGGGGGATTCCGCCGGCTGGCACTTCCCTGATGCACGCTACCGCCCGCAGTAGCCCAGCCGGGTCAGCTAGCCGCCACGCCACGCCCGGTAGGTAACAGACGGATAGGAGTTGCACAATGGACACCTCCTGGGAGGCGAGGCGAGATGGCGACAGTCGAGGAATGCCGTAAGGCGCTGGAGGCGCTGGCCGGCCGCATCTCCGAGCTGGACCCGGAGACCCGGGCCGCGCACCTGGCCGACCGGTCGTTGAGCGTCACGGTCACGGATCTCGGCGTCACGTTCGTCACCCAGCTCGGCGTGAACGGACCCGCCCCGGTCACCGAGGCGCCGGCCGACGCGCAGCCGGCCAATATCCGGTTCCGCACCCAGAGCGACGAGCTGATCGCCATCGCCGCCGACCCGGGCCGGTTCGCCCGTGCCTGGCTCACCGGCCGGGTCAAGGTCGAAGCCAGCCTCGGCGACGTGCTCCGCCTGCGCAAACTCCTCTGACCTGTCCAGCGGCCTCTCGCCCGGACAACCGCGCGTACGTTTCGCCCACGCCACCACCGGGGCGTTGAGCAGCGCGTGGATGAATCATGGGTGTGGCTCTTTTGGAGTGACGGGAGTCATGCGGCGAGTTGGTAGCTGGTGCGGGGCTGGGGGTGGTTTCGCTGGTGTTCGCGGATGAGGTGGTAGGTCCAGTAGGTGTCGAAGTCGCCGTTGCTGATGACGGTGCGGAGTTTGAGGATGGCTTCGGCGCCGGGCAGGCTCCAGCGGGCTCCGGTGATGTCCATGCGGTCTTTGACCAGGTGGCGGCAGGCGCCTTCGATGACGCCGGTGGTGATGGGCCAGCCGGCGGTCAGCGCGGCCTCGTAGTTGAGGTAGGGCTGCTTGGTGTCGAGGTAGCGGGCGCATTTTCCGGCGGTGGTGGCCCGCTTGCCGGTGAGCTGAGCTGCCTGGGCGGCGCGGCGGATGGTGGCGGCTACGTGGCTGGCCTGCCCGGCGAGGATGGCGCGGGCGTGGGTGGCGACCCAGATCTCGGCGGCCGGATCGGCTTCGGGGTGGAAGCACCAGGCTGTGTCCCAGAGGTACTCCAGTACGTGGATGAAGTCGATCACGATGGTGACCGGGGTGGCGCGGTGGCGGGCTTCGGTGCTGATGCGGCGGATCTGGTGTGGGTTGCCGTCCACTAGGGCGACCCAGGGCCGGGCGTGGCCGGGGTCGCGGCGGGCGGCTTCGGTGAACATCGCGGCGATGACCTGGCGGATTTCCGCGGTGACGCTGGCGGTGAGCCATTTGCCGCGAGCGGCCGGGCCTGGTGCCGCGGGCCGCGGCGGGTCTTCGCCCGGCATGGTGATGATGGCCGCTGGGGTGCGGGGGGCGGGGGTGATGTCATAGACGGTGGCCACCTCGGCCATCCGCTTGCGGTGGCGGACCTCGCCGCGGGTCAGCCGGGTGGCCAGCTTGGCGTGGCTTTTCGCGGCGGCGGCGCGGGCGCGGGGGCGCAGCGCGTCCGGGCGCATGATGATGCCTTTGCCGTCGGCCGACAGCACCAGCACGCCGGAGGCCGGGGCCCGCTCCGGCGCTGGCCGCCCGCGGGCATAGAAGCAGTCCACGTCAGCCGCGGCTGCCCGGGCGAGCTCTTCGACCTGGCGCTTCCCGGCCGGGACCCCAGCGGCCCGGCCGATCGCCGCCGCGGCGGCCGCGAACGAGCCCCGCGTGGCCTCGATGGCCGCCAGCCGCTGCAGCCCGTGTGAATGCCTGCCCGCAGGCAGGCTCAGCGCCGCGTCGGCCAGGTGCACGTTCGGCGCGCCCGGCGCACGGTAGGCGATCCGGGTCACCCTCACCTGGCCGGCCAGGGTAGCCAGGCACCGCTGATGCCCAGACTCGGCCCGGATCCGGGTGATTCCGTCAGGGCCGGTCACCGCGGCGCGGCGTTCCTCACGGGCGGCCCGCAGGTCCAGATGGGCCTGCAGCAGCAGCCGGCCAAGCTCACGGGCATCAGCCACCAGCCGCTCCTCCAGCCCAGCATGATCAAGCGCCCCGGCCACCGGGCCGCCCAGCCAGGCCACCACCGACCCGAACAGCTCACCCGCCGGGGCGAATAACCCCGGCACAGCGGCAGCCGAACCCGCCGGGGCGGCAGGCACACCGCGATGAGCAGGACATGACACACACGTACAGGCAGGCGACAATGCCATCGAGGGCTCCCGGTGATCGATCTGGCCGACAACCACCGATCTACCGGAGCCCTCCCTGATTCACCACCCAGACAACTCCCTCCAAAAGAGCCACACCCATGAATCATCCACGCGCACCAGTCCGCGTGAATGCTCCAATCACGCGGTTGCGGGGCGGGCGATGATCGGCAGGGGCGGGCGTCCCTGGGCCGCCGCCAGTGCAGCGGCCAGGTCCCGGATCACCGCTTTCGGTTCGCGCGCGATCTGGCCCGGGGTGAAATGCAGGACGGTGATGCCATAGCCGGTCATCCGCCGGTGCCGGGCCAGCGTCTGCTCCCAGTCAGCGGGCGACAGATGCCATTCCCGCGAGTCCACCTCGGCGGCCAGCCCGGCCCGCGGCCACCAGCAGTCCGGCGACGCGATGAAGGTCTCCCCCGCGAACAGCCGGGGATTGAGCATCGGCTCGGGCAGCCGGGCGCGCTTGATCAGCAGCAGGAAGTCTCCCTCCGCCACCGACCGCGCGCCCCCGGCCACTTCGACCAGCGCCTGCCGGAGCAGCGCCGACCCACGTATGGGGCCAGCGGCCAGTTCCTCGGTTAGCCGGTCAAGCGGGCACAGCCCGCGCTGTACGGCGTCGGCCACGATGCCGCGCACGGTACGCGCTTCGGTCAGCCAGCGGGCGGCGTCGGCCACCGCCCGCGGCGCCAGCGCGTAGTTGACCTGCCCGCTGTAGCAGACCCGCTCCGGCATCCGCGCGGTGCGGTGCAGCCGGACGAACGGGCCGTCACGGCGAATCCTGGACACCGGCACCAGCACGTCGACTACGTCAGTGCGCGGCACTCTGAGGCCATGCCGGGATAACGCAGCCACCCCGCTGAGCACGCTGCCGGGGCCCGCATGGAGCAGCGCCGCCATGTCGAGCTGGGGCTGGCCGGCTGTGCCGGTATTGGCCAGGTAGACGCCGGACAGCAGGGTCTGCCACGGCCCGCCCGGCCGTACCCGGTGGCGCAGCGCCGCCGGCGTCATCCCGCAGGCAGCAGCTTGAGCCCGGGAGATCACCCCGTGCTGGCCGGCCAGCTGTCCCAGTAACGTACCTTCATCAAGCTTTACTGTCTTGGCCACCCGGCCATCGTCCCCACCCCCTCGGACATTCCCGGGGAATCCCGGGTCGAGTTCGCCCGCTCAACCGCGCGCATCTTTCACCCATCGCCACGAGCTGGCGTTCAGCAGGGCGTGATTGAACCATTCATGCGCACCAGAGCGCATGAATGATTCAGCCACGCTGCTGGGATCGGGGCCCGGGGTGCGGCGCGCCGCGCGAGCTGGGGCCAGTGCGGCTGGTGCGGCGAGTGAGAATCTCGAGGTTCGCTGGGCGGCCCGCGGACCGGGCACGGGCCACGGACCGCGGCACGGCACGCGGACCGTGGGCGCGCCCGCCCGTGATGTGCGGCGGCAGCTCGGGCGGGCGCGAGCAGACGCGGCGCCCAGGCGGCGGGCGCTGTACGGAAGAGCGGGGGCGCTGGAAGCGGAAGCGCGACGGAAGCGCGCCGGGGCGAGGGCATACTGGGGCCGCGGGAGTGAGGAGGGGTGGTGCCGGAGGGGGATACGGTCTGGTATGCAGCGCGGCGGCTCGGCGAGGCGCTCGAAGGCCGCCAGCTCACCCGCACCGACTTCCGGGTGCCCCGGTACGCCACCACCGACCTGACCGGCCGCCAGGTGACGGAATCGGCCAGCCCGCGGCAAGCACCTGCTGACCCGGGTCGAGGGCGGCGTCACCGTGCACACCCACCTGAAGATGGACGGCGCCTGGCGGGTGCGCCCGGCCAGCGAACGGCCGGCCGGCGGGCACCGGATCCGGCTGGTGCTGGGCAACGAAACCTGGCAGGCCATCGGCTACCAGCTCGGCATCGTCGAAGTGCTGCCCACGGAACGGGAGGACCGAGGTGGTCGGGCACCTCGGGCCGGACCTGCTCGGCCCGGACTGGGACCCGGAGGAAGCGGTCCGCCGCCTCGAAGCCAGCCCAGACCGGCAGATCGGCGACGCGCTGCTCGACCAGCGCAACCTGGCCGGCATCGGCAACGTTTACAAGTCCGAGGTGCTGTTCCTGCGCGGCATCCAGCCGTGGCGGCCGGCCGGCCAGGTCGGAGACCTGGACGAAGTGGTGAGCCTGGCGCACCGGCTGCTGGACGCGAACAAGAACCGGATCGGGCACATCACCACCGGGCAGCCCCAGCGCGGCGCCGAGCACTGGGTGTACGGCCGGGGCGGCCGCCGGTGCCGCCGCTGCGGCACCGCGATCAATCGGGCCGACCAGGGCCCGGACCCGGAGGCGCGGGTCACCTTCTGGTGCCCCAGCTGCCAGCCCTAGCTGCCAGCCACGACAAAGCCACGACAACGGGCCCGGCAGCTGCCCCCGCAGCCGCCGGGCCCGTAGCCCGCTGCCCCAAGCGTCAGGCGTCAGGCGTCGCGGCGCAGGAACACGATCGCGCCGGCGATGATCGCGATCACCGCGTAGCCGAGGAACACGGCGAACCCGGTCCAGGCCGAGAACAAGTGGGTGCCCGGCTGGTTAACCGTGGTCCAGACCTGGCTGCCCGCGTTGAACGGGATCCACTTGTCCACGTGCACCTGCCAGCTCTGCGGCAGGAAGTTGACCAGCACGAACAGCACGAACAGCAGGCCGATGGACGCGGTGATGGCGGCCGCCGTGTGCCGCAGCAGGGTACCGAGGCCGAACGCCAGCATGCCGCACACGGCCAGGAACAGCCCGCCGCCGATCACCGCACGCAGCACGTTCGGGTCGCCGAGGCTCACGTTCAGGTGCTTGCTGGACAGGATGGCCTGCCCGATGAAGAACGACCCGAACGACGCGATCAGCCCGCTGACCAGGCTGACCAGGGTGAACACGATGCCCTTGGCGGCCAGCACGGTGCCCCGCCGCGGCTGCACGGACAGCGAGGTGCGGATCATCCCGGTGGAGTACTCGGAGGTGATGGTCAGCGCGCCCAGGACCACGATGATCAGCTGGCCGAGCACCAGGCCGATCAGGCTGTGCTGGGTCGCGTCGAAGCCCGGCCCATGCCCGCCATGGGAGTCTGCGGCCACGCAGGCCAGCGCGCCGATACCGATGGTGACCACGATCATGGCGAACAGCGTCCAGTACGTGGACCGGACCGAGCGGATCTTGGTGAACTCGGAGCGCAGCGCGCCGCCGAAGGCCGGCCGGGGCGCCGGGCCCATCCAGGGCCGCGTGCGCCCCCGCCGGGACCTGTGCCGTCACTGCCATGTCAAGCCACCTCTCCCGAGCCGACCGGCTCCCCCGAACGCACGGCCGGCTCGGACCCCGGGGTGCCCGGCCCGGAACTCCACACTGGACGCGGTCAGCTCCATGAACGCCTCTTCCAGCGAGGCCTGGGTGGGCGCCAGCTCGTGCAGCCGGATCGCCTTGTCGTAGGCCAGGTCGCCGACCTGGTCGGCGGCCAGCCCCTGTACCACGATGGCGCCGTCCGCCCCGTCCAGGGTCCGGCCGCCCGCCAGCGCGACGGCATGGGCCAGCGCCTCCCGCTGCGGGGTGCGCACCCGCACCGCCTGCACCGAGTTGCGCGCAATGAACTCGGCCACCGTGCAGTCGGCGATCAGCTTGCCACGGCCGATGACCAGCAGGTGGTCGGCGGTGTTCTCCATCTCCGACATCAGGTGGCTGGACACGAACACGGTGCGGCCCTCGGCGGCCAGCGCCTTCATCAGGTTCCTGATCCACAGGATGCCTTCCGGGTCCAGCCCGTTGACCGGCTCGTCGAACATCAGGATGGCCGGGTCGCCGAGCAGCGCGGCGGCGATGCCCAGGCGCTGCCCCATGCCGAGCGAGAAGCCGTTCGACCGCTTCCTGGCCACCTCGGACAGCCCGACCAGCTCCAGCACCTCGCCGACCCGGCGGGCGGGCAGGTTGTTGGTCTGGGCCAGGCACAGCAGGTGGTTGTACGCGCTCCGGCCGCCGTGCACCGCCTTGGCGTCGAGCAGCGCACCAACCTCGCGCATCGGGCTGGCCAGCCGCCGGAACTCCTTGCCGTGCACGGTGACCCGGCCCTCGGTCGGGTAGTCCAACCCGAGGATGAGCCGCATCGTGGTGGTTTTGCCCGCCCCGTTGGGGCCGAGGAAGCCGGTGATCCGGCCCGGCTCCACGGTGAACGAGAGGTGGTCCACCGCCACCTTGTCCCCGTAATGCTTGGTGAGGCCCCGTGCCTCAATCATTGACGTGTCCCTTCGTTGGCCCGGGCCCGCTGCCCGCCTGCCTTGTGCGCTGCCAAGTCTCCCGGACCGGAAGGGTGCGGCACATCGGCCGCTGAGCCGATCTTCGTGCGACTGTGGGGGGATGGCCGGCCTACTCCCGGCCGGTGATATCTAGTGGCCCAGCGGGCCGAGCGCGGCCAGCGCGGGCCGGATCATCTCCAGGCTGACCTGGTCCCGCGACCAGGCCGCGGCGCACAGCGCGCGTAGCCCGTCCACCGGGTCCCCCGCGCCGTCGAGGCTGAGCTCCGTGCCATCGTGACCGCCGTAGGCGCGCCACCCTCCGCAGCAGAACGCCAGTTCCTGGCTGGTCACCGCCGGCTGCGGCTCGGTCAGTCCGGTCAGGTCGGCCGCGAGGTAGCTGGGCCGCTGGCTGGGTGGCGCCAGCACGGCGTCGGCCGGGCGGCTGACGCCGGTCAGCACGAGTAGGCTGGCCGAGCCGACCCGGACCGCGCCCTCGATGTCGGTGTCCAGCCGGTCGCCGACGACCAGTGGGTTGCGGGCCCCGGTCCGGGCCACCGCCTCGGCGTGCAGCGGCGGCTCCGGCTTGCCCGCGACCGTCGGCTGCTGCCCGGTGGCGTGCGCGATCACCTGCAGCAGTGAGCCGTTCCCGGGCTGGATGCCACGCGGCGTCGGCAGGGTGGCGTCGGCGTTGGAGGCGACGAACCAGGCGCCGGCCCGGACGGCCAGCCCGCCTTCGAGGAACTGCGGGTAGCCGACCCCGGGCGCGTACCCCTGCAGCACCGCGGCGGGCCGGTCGATCGCGGTGCTGACCGGGCGGAGCCCGCGCTCGCGCACCGCGATGCGCAGCGCGGTGCTGCCGATCACCAGGACGGCGGCGCCGGGGGCCAGCCGGCTGGCCAGCAGGGTGGCCGCGGCCTGTGCGGACGTGACGATGTCCGCGGCCGCCGCCCGCACCCCGAACCCGGCTAGCTGCGCGGCGACGGCGGCTGGGGTGCGGGACGCGTTGTTCGTCACGTAGGCCAGCCGCATCCCGGTCCCGGCCGCCTTGGCCAGCGCCTCCGGCGCCCCGGGCACCGCGTTGGGGCCCAGGTAGACCACGCCGTCCAGGTCGAGCAGGGCCACGTCGTAGCGCTGGCTCAGCGACTCCGCGGAGCCGCGCAGCAGGCTGGTCAGCCCGGTGTTCTCTGGGTCGGTCCCCGCCCGCTCCCCGGCCTCATCCGTAACATCAGCCCCGGCAGACTCAGCAGTCACACAATGCCCTTCGCCTCGTCCGGCCCGCCGCACTGTGACTTGGCGGCCGCCTCCGACCTGGCCCGCAGCGTAGCCCGGACGCCGCGTAGCGCGTCGGTGTAGTGCGGCAGTTCCGGCCGCATGGCCGCGGCCAGCGCCAGGTGCTCGGCCGCGGCGCCGGGGTCGCCGCTCCGGGCCAGCGCCAGGCCGAGGCCGAACTGGGCGTAATCGTCGGTCGGGCTGGCCTCCACGATCTGCCGGAATGTCTGCGCGGCGGCGTCGTACCGCCGGGTGTCGAACTGGGCCCGGCCGAGCGCTTCCAGCACGCTGCGTGACCCGGGCTCGGCTTCCGCGGCCCGCTCCAGCAGTTGTGCGGCGGCCGCGGCGCTGCCCCGGCCGAGCAGTTCAAGGCCCCGCTGGTACCACGTATACGGGTCACCATGCGGGGCCGGATTATCGCCCGTCGAGGGCGGATTTTCCTCCGGGCGGGAATCCTGGCCGCCCAGCGGTGCTTCTGACATATGTGCAGATCCTTCCGTCCGGCGAGGAACCAGCGGTGCCGGGTCCAGCCGGGCTCGCGCTCGCGCCCTTCCGTGGTGTCCGTTATGCCCAGCAAAGGGTGACCGGACTCGCAGAGGTCACCTCTCCACCGTACGACGTCATCGGTCAGGACAGTGCCCAGCATTTGCGCGACGCCGACCCGCACAACGTGGTCCGGCTCATCCTGCCGCCACCGCGGCCCGGGCAGCCCTGGGGGGACTACCAGGAGGCGGCCCGGCTGCTGCACGCCTGGCTGGCCGAAGGTGTGCTGGTCACCGAGGACGCGCCTGCTCTGTACCTGTACCAGCAGCGGCTGGTGGATCCGCCGCCCGGCGCGGGCGACGGCGTGCTGCAGCGCGGGCTGATCGGGGCGGTGCGGCTGGCCCCACCCGAGGCGCGGATCGTGCTGCCGCACGAGGATGTGATGCCCGGGCCGGTGCTCGGCCGCCGCCAGCTCATGGAGGCCACCCAGGCCAACCTGGAGCCGATCTTCCTGCTCTACGACGGCGGCCCGGACACCGTCACGGCCGGGCTGACCGCCGAACTGGCCGCGGCGGGCCAGCCAGCGCTCAGCGCCCGGACCGCGGACGGCATCGAGCACACCCTGTGGCCGCTGACCGACCCGGCCATGCACGCGGCCATCGCGGCCGACCTAGCTCCGCGGCAGGCGCTGATCGCCGACGGCAACCATCGTTATGCCGCGTACCTGCAGATGCAGGCCGACCGGCGGGCGGCCGGGGACGGCCCCGGCCCGTGGGACTACGGCCTGGCGCTGCTGGTGGACCAGACCTCGTTCCCGCCCACGATCGGGGCTATCCACCGGGTGATCCCCGGGCTGGACCCGGGTGAGGCGGTGGAGCGGGCCAAGGCCGCGTTCACCGTCCGGCCGCTGCCCGGCGGCCCGGCGGGCCTGCCCGCCGCGCTGGACGCGCTGGCCGAGGCAGGCCAGGCCGGGCCGGCGTTCCTGGTGGCCGGCCGGGGCCAGCTGCACCTGCTCTCCGACCCCGATCCGGTCCGGCTCAAGGCGGCCATGCCGGCCGGGAAGTCCGCGGCCTGGCGCCGGCTGTCCAGCGCGGCGCTGCAGGAACTGCTGCTCAGCGACCTGTGGCAGATCACCGACGACGAGCAGACCGTGCAGGTGGTGCACCACGACGCGGCCCGCGCCGTCGCTCAGGCCGCCGCGGCGGGCGGCACCGCCGTGCTGGTCAACCCGCTGACCACGGCGGACGTGTACAAGGTGGCCGCCGAAGGCGAGCGGCTGCCGCGCAAGTCCACGTCGTTCGCGCCCAAGCCGCGCACCGGCCTGGTGCTGCGCTCGTTCGCCGCCCGTTAGCTCTTCCGCACGTAGAGGCCGAACGGGCCGCCGGGCGCGGGCACGAAGTGCTGGTCGAAGTAGCCGGTGATCTCCCGCGCTGTCCACGGGATGCGCTTGTAGGACAGCGGGGACAGCCACACGTAGTCCGCGCCGCGCAGCGCGGACAGCCACAGCGCCCGCACCGCGGGCACGTACTGTGCGCCGCTGGCCGCGTTCCGCCCCTGGGACAGCGAGTAGTCGCTGCCCACCCCGTCCACCATGGGCACGCAGCCGGGCTTTGACGAGCCGAACCGGTTCGCCGCGATCGCGTAGGACGCCTGGTCGGCCAGTACGCACGAACCGGGCGGGATGACCCGCTCGGCCTGGTCGATGATGCTGCCGGTCAGCCCGGGCGTGGTCGGGGCCAGCGGCGGCTGCAGGCTGGTCTCGAAGCCGACCTGGACGATGGCGAAGATCACGATGACGACCGATGCCGCGGCCGTGCCGTACCGGGCCAGCCAGCGGGTGGTACCGGTGGCCGGGCTGAACGTGGCCACCAGCCGGGCCACCGGCAGCGCGATGGCCAGGGCCAGGAACGGGGCCAGGAACCCGGCGTAGTGGTAGTAGAAGTCGGCGGGCCAGAGGAACGCGATGATGGTCAGCACGGTCGTGCCGTAGCTGAACTGCTCCAGCGGCAGCGGCCGCTGCCCGGACCGCCGCGAGGCGGCCACCGCGCACCCGACGATGAGCACGATGATGGCCACCGTGACGATGGTCAGCGGGACCGGGCCCAGGCTGGAGAAGTCGGTCAGCCCGGTGATCTGGTGCAGCCGGTAGGACAGCGCGACCCGGACCACGTCCACCCGGACCAGCTGGGCCAGCACGACGCTGTCATAGAACGTCCGCGGGGCCAGCGCGGCGAACGGCAGCACCGGGGCCAGGAAGCCGACCGCCACTCCGGCCGCGAAGCCCAGCGCCCGCCGCCACTGCCGGGCGGTCAGCACCAATATGACCAGGACCGGCAGAATGGCCCACACCTTGACCGCGCCGGCGAAACCGAACGCCAGGCCGGCCCAGATCAGCCGCCGGTTGCTGCTCGTTATCCGGTCGCCATCGAAGACGGCCAGGGCGCCGAGCAGGCAGAACAGCACCAGCCACGGCTCCAGCAGCACGGTGTGCGCGGCCTGCACGCTGGCCGGGTAGACGGCCACGATTCCGCTGGCCAGGATGACCGCGAGCAGCCCGCGCTGGCGGACCAGCAGGCCGGTCAGCCCGGCGCCCACGCCACCGGCCACCGCGGTCAGGATCCGGCCGACGCCCATCCCCCACGCGGTGCCCAGCCCCTTGGTCGCCGCCGCCACCGGGGCCATCAGCAGGGTGATCCCGGGCGGCTGCACCATGATGAAGTCGCGGTACGGCAGGTAGCCGTGGATGAGCAGGATCGCGCTGCCGAAGTCGGTGCCGTCGTCGTACTCGGTGACGCCGAGCAGGTACTGCGGCCGGGTCAGCTGGTAGAGGCGCAGCCCGATGGCCAGCAGGGTCATCAGCAGGATGGCCGTGTTCACCCGGCTGGACGGTGTCCAGCCGCGGCGTGGGCCGGGCTGCGCTGGCGATGTCTGCGACTTGGCGGCAGGCATTCTCACTTGGTAATCCACTCACAGTCGGTTGCTCCGGAATGCTCTCCCGACAGACCCGGTACTGCGCCGGAGGCCCGCCCAGGAACGCCAGGCCGCAAGCAACCGAGATCATCCCCCCGGCCGGTGTCCGCCATTCCGCATAAGGGCGGCACGATCCGACCGCGCTCCGATACTACTCGGAGCCGCAGCGCGACCGCTGCCGCATCCGGCCAGCCGGCCCTGGTGCGTTCCGGCGGCCACCCGCACTGTCTGGAACCATGGTGGCATGGACACGGCGGAGCGCAGCCCGCAGACCCCGGGGATTACCGATCTTGGGCATGATGTGTACGAGATCGATACCAGGATGGCTGGCTATCCGGGCATTACGGCCGGCTACCTGATCCGCGGCGACCGGCCGTGCCTGGTGGAGACCGGCACCGCCCCGTCGGCGCCGGTGGTCCGCGACGCGCTGGCCGCGCTCGGCCTCGGCCCGGCCGACCTGGCCACGGTGGTGGTGACGCACATACATCTGGATCACGCCGGCGGCACCGGGGACATCGCCGCGATGTACCCGGGCGCGGAGGTCGTGGTGCATGAGCGCGGCGCCCGGCATCTGGCCGACCCGGGGCGGCTGATGGCCAGCGCCCGGATGGTGTACGGGGACGCGCTGGACGGGTTGTTCGGGACCATGCGGCCGACCGCGGCCGAGCGGATCGTCAGCGTGGCCGAACGCGGCCGCATCGACCTGGGCGGCGGCCGCCGGCTGGACAGCCACTACTCGCCGGGTCACGCCAAGCATCACGTCGGGCTGATCGACTCGGTGAGCGGCGACCTGTACGTCGGGGACGCCGCCGGGGTGTACATCCCGGAGACCCGTGACCTTCGGCCGGCCACGCCGCCGCCGGACTTCGACCTGGACACCGCGCTCAACTCGCTGCGCATGTTCGCTGCGCTGCGCCCGCAGCGGCTGCTGTTCAGCCACTACGGGCCGGTGCCGGACGTGGCCGACACGCTGCAGCGCTCGGCCGAGGAGATCCAGGTGTGGGTGGCGGAGACCCGGCGGGCCCGGGACGCCGGGCTGGACCTCGATCACGCGGTGGCCATGGTGCGGGAGCGGACCAGGCAGCGGTATGCGGTGCTGGACGCGGACACCGACCCGGACGTGGCGGCCCGGTTCGAGGTGGTCAGCGGCACCGAGGGCAACGTCGCGGGCATTATGCACTGGCTGGACCGGGAGAACCCGTCCTAACGGCCTGTGTGGCATCTGACGGCCGCTGGGACAGGTCCGAGCCAGCCGGGGACTGGGGGGTGCCGTGCACTAAGACGGAATTCGGTCACGCCCCGGCGGCCCGGCCCGGCTCGCCGGTGTCTTGGCCGTCGGCCGGGTCCTCGCCGTCGGCCGGGTCCTCGCTGTCAGCCCGGTCCTCGTCGTCGGCTGGGTCCTCGTCGTCCTCGTCGTCTTCGAGATCGTCGATGACCACGTCGTCCAGGTCCTCGTAGCGCTCGGCGGCGTCGGTCTGCTCGTCCCGGTCCGCTTCGGCCGCCCGGCCGAACCATTCCCGGGCCTCCTCGGTCCGTCCCACCTCGAGCAGGGCGTCCGCGTAGGCATAGAACAGCCGCGCCGACCACGGCCGCAGCCGGCCGTCGGTCAGCTCGGGCACCTGCAAAGTGACCGCGGCCGCTTCAGGCAGCCCCTGGTCGCGGCGGATACCCGACTCAACGATGAGCAATTCGATCTGGGTGGCCCGGTCTACCTGACCGGCCTGCGGCTCGGCCAGCAGGGCCAGCGCGCGATCCAGGCGGCCCAGCGCCCGCTCCGCGTCGGCCATCATCGGCAGGTAGCTGGTCCGGCCGGTCAGCCGGCGCGCCGCCCGCAGCTCGGTCAGCGCCTCGGCCCAGTGCCCAGCCCGGTAGGCGGCGATGCCCGCTGTCTCCCTCACGATGCCGACCCGGGCCGCCAGCCGCCTCGCGTCCTGCGCGAACTGGTAGCTGGTTTCCGGGTCCTCGGCCAGGCTCGAGGCCACCAGCCGCCGGGCCACCGCGGTGGCCAGATCCGCGGGCAGCGTGCGCAACTCCGCGGCGGCCGCCGGGTCAAGCTGGTCCGCGGTGATCTCCGCCGGAATGTCCAGCCGCGGCCCAGCCGCCTCGTCCGCCCGGCCCGCCCGCGGCGCAGCCCCAGCGCTGGCCCGCGCCGGCCTGCGGCCTGCCTGCCCGTCTCGTGCTCCCCGCCCGCCGACCGGGCGCCCCGGCCGATCAGTGCGGCCTGGCCGGTCAGAAGGACCCGGGCGGTAAGAGCGGCCCGGCCGATCCGGCCGGTCAGCGCGGCCTGGCCGGTCAGAAGGACCTGACCGGTCAGAGCGGCTCAGCCGGTCAGAGCGACCTGGCCAGTCACCGGGGCCCGGCCGATCCGGGCGATCCCGGCGGTCAGCGCGGCGTGGCCGGTCAGCGGGACCTGACCGGTCAGAGCGACCTGACCGGTCAGAGCGGCCTGGCCGGTCGGAGGGACCCGGGCGATCGGAGCGGCCCGGCCGGTCGGAGCGGTTGGGGTCGTACGCGCGGTCGCGGCTGGTCCCGGTCTGGCGCGCAGGCCTGTCCGGATATCCGCCGGTCCGGGCCGTGGAGCTGCGGCCAGCAGCAGCCCCGCCGCTCGTCCGGCCGCCAGTTCGCGGCGCGCCAGTCCCACTAAGCCCATCCGCCCCACGCGACCCAGCACGCGAGCCCGCACCACCCGGCCCGCGCCCACGCACCGCCCCAGCACCGCGGGCCGTCCGGGTCGTCCAAGCACTGCTTGGCGACGCTTCCCGCCCGGTGCCAGCCGTACTGCGGAGGCTCCCACCGGCACCGCGGTCAGCCCGGCCGGTACCACGGGCGTTGCGCGTGGCACTACCGCCGGCCCCAGCGGCAGAACGGCCAGCACGAGGGGCACCACGGCCAGCGCTACCAGCGCTGCGGCCAGCGGCACCACGACCTGTGCCACTAGTACCACGGCCAGCACTGCCCGTGCCGCGGCCACCGGCACCGGTACCACGGCCAGCGTTAGTGGCACCACGGCCAGCCCCAGCGGCAGAACGGCCGGCGTCAGTGGCACCGCGGCCAGCCGCACCGGCCGAACGGCCGGCGCCAGTGGCACCGCGGCCAGGATCACCAGTACCACGGCCACCGCTACCAGTGCTGCGGCCAGCACTACCAGCGCTGCGGCCAGCGGCACCGGTACCACGGTCTGCCGCACCGCTGTCCCGGCGGCCCGCAGCGGTACCACGACCGGTGCCAGTGGCCCCGCGACTAGTTGTGCCGCGCCCGGCGCCTGCCGCGCTCCGACCGGTGCCTGTGCTGCCCCGCCTGGCGCCAGCGGTGCCGCGACTCGCGCCGGCACCGGTGCTCCGGGTCACCCCAGCGGTACTGCGGCCGGTGCCGGACGACGACTGCCGGGCCGTCCCAGCGGCAGTGCTGCCGCGCCGGGCTGCGCCGGTGCGCTCCTTACCGCGATCGTCGTCCTGGCCCTCTTCCCCTGCCACGTTCTCCTCCACACTCGTGCGCGCAAGCCAGTTCATCTCTGCCCACTTTTCACCCGGATGGTGCGCACATTCCGGGCAAATCACCCAGCCGACCGTATCTCTTGGGTGAAAAGTCAACGTGGTCGCGGCTGGGGCCGGTGCCGCACAGCACGTATAACACAGTTGAGGCCGCTCCCTGTTGGGAGCGGCCTCAACGAAGATGTCCGGCGGCGTCCTACTCTCCCACGCGGTCCCCCGCGCAGTACCATCGGCGCTGAAGGGCTTAACTTCCGGGTTCGGAATGGAGCCGGGTGTTTCCCCTTCGCTATGGCCACCGAAACTCTATGGAGATGTGAGGCCCGGCCCGGACGCAGCCTGAGCTGCAGTCCCGGGCGCGGTACCGACCGCACCTCGGGAACCACACAGTGGACGCAATAATCACAAATTGAGTGTAGAAGCCAAGCCACTCGGCCTATTAGTACCGGTCAGCTCCACGTGTCGCCACGCTTCCACCTCCGGCCTATCAACCCAGTCGTCTAGCTGGGGGCCTTACCGGGTTAACCCCGAGGGAGACCTCATCTTGATGCGAGCTTCCCGCTTAGATGCTTTCAGCGGTTATCCCTTCCGAACGTAGCCAACCAGCCGTGCTCTTGGCAGAACAACTGGCACACCAGAGGTTCGTCCGTCCCGGTCCTCTCGTACTAGGGACAGCCCATCTCAAGTCTCCTGCGCGCGCAGCGGATAGGGACCGAACTGTCTCACGACGTTCTAAACCCAGCTCGCGTACCGCTTTAATGGGCGAACAGCCCAACCCTTGGGACCTGCTCCAGCCCCAGGATGCGACGAGCCGACATCGAGGTGCCAAACCATCCCGTCGATATGGACTCTTGGGGAAGATCAGCCTGTTATCCCCGGGGTACCTTTTAGCCGTTAAGCGACGGCGCTTCCACATGCCACCGCCGGATCACTAGTCCCAGCTTTCGCTCCTGCTCGACATGTCTGTCTCACAGTCAAGCACCCTTGTGCACTTACACTCGACACCTGATTGCCAACCAGGCTGAGGGTACCTTTGGGCGCCTCCGTTACCTTTTAGGAGGCAACCGCCCCAGTTAAACTACCCACCAGACACTGTCCCTGATCCGGATCACGGACCCAGGTTAGACATCCAGAACGACCAGAGTGGTATTTCACCAATGACTCCACAAGAACTGGCGTCCTCGCTTCAAAGTCTCCCACCTATCCTACACAAGACGTCCCAAACACCAATGTCAAGCTGCAGTGAAGGTCCCGGGGTCTTTCCGTCCTGCTGCGCGTAACGAGCATCTTTACTCGTAGTGCAATTTCGCCGGGTCTGTGGTTGAGACAGTGGGAAAGTCGTTACGCCATTCGTGCAGGTCGGAACTTACCCGACAAGGAATTTCGCTACCTTAGGATGGTTATAGTTACCACCGCCGTTTACCGGCGCTTAAGTTCAGAGCTTCGCGGCCGAAGCCACTAACCCTTCCCCTTAACGTTCCGGCACCGGGCAGGCGTCAGTCCGTATACGTCGTCTTGCGACTTAGCACGGACCTGTGTTTTTAGTAAACAGTCGCTTTCCCCTGGTATCTGCGACCGCGCTCAGCTCAGAGAGTAAATCTCGTCACCAAACACGGTTCCCCTTCTCCCAAAGTTACGGGGATAATTTGCCTAGTTCCTTAACCACAGTTCACCCGATCGCCTTAGTATTCTCTACCTGACCACCTGAGTCGGTTTGGGGTACGGGCCGCCTAAATGCTCGCCGCGAGGTTTTTCTTGGCAGCATGGGATTACTCACTTCGCCTAAATCGGCTCGGCATCAGGTCTCAGGCATATGGTGCGCGGATTTGCCTACGCACCGCCCTACACCCTTACTCCGGGACAACCATCGCCCGGTAGAGCTACCCTCCTGCGTCACCCCTACGGCTTGCCTACTACCAGTCTGGGTCGCTTCCGCCGCCGGGTCATCCCGAAGGATCGCCGGCATAGGTCGCTTAGCATCGCTGGGCTCGGCATGGGCGCATTTAAGCGGGTACGGGAATATCAACCCGTTGTCCATCGACTACGCCTGTCGGCCTCGCCTTAGGTCCCGACTTACCCTGGGCGGATTAGCCTGCCCCAGGAACCCTTGGTCATTCGGCGGAGGGGTTTCTCACCCCTCTTTCGCTACTCATGCCTGCATTCTCACTCGAGTGGCGTCCACAGCTGGATCACTCCGCTGCTTCTCTCGCCACCCGACGCTCCCCTACCCATCCACGCACCTGGACCCTAAAAGACTCCGGTAGCCGCAGTCGAGACAGCCACGGCCGAAACCGCGGCGATCAAGACCGCCATCCACCTTCGCCACAAAGGGCCTGGTTATTGCGCGAATGCCACAGCTTCGGCGGTGTGCTTGAGCCCCGCTAAATTGTCGGCGCAGAATCACTTGACCAGTGAGCTATTACGCACTCTTTCAAGGGTGGCTGCTTCTAAGCCAACCTCCTGGTTGTCTGAGCAACTCTACATCCTTTCCCACTTAGCACACGCTTAGGGGCCTTAGCTGGTGATCTGGGCTGTTTCCCTCTCGACTACGAACCTTATCGCCCGCAGTCTCACTGCCACGCTCTCACTTACCGGCATTCGGAGTTTGGCTGACTTCAGTAAGCTTGTAGGCCCCCTAGGCCATCCAGTAGCTCTACCTCCGGCAAGAAACACGCGACGCTGCACCTAAATGCATTTCGGGGAGAACCAGCTATCACGGAGTTTGATTGGCCTTTCACCCCTACCCACAGGTCATCCCCCAGGTTTTCAACCCTGGTGGGTTCGGTCCTCCACGCGGTCTTACCCGCGCTTCAACCTGCCCATGGGTAGATCACTCCGCTTCGGGTCTATGGCATGCGACTCGGAACGCCCTATTCAGACTCGCTTTCGCTACGGCTCCCCCACACGGGTTAACCTGGCCACATACCATAACTCGCAGGCTCATTCTTCAAAAGGCACGCGGTCACTTCACGTCAGCCCGAAGGCTGACACGCTCCCACGGCTTGTAGGCACACGGTTTCAGGTACTATTTCACGACCCCTCACCGGGGCACTTTTCACCTTTCCCTCACGGTACTTGTGCACTATCGGTCACCAGGGAGTATTTAGGCTTAGGAGGTGGTCCTCCCAGATTCACACGGGATTTCTCGGGCCCCGTGCTACTTGGGATACCGTCCGGAAGTCGCTTAGGTTTCACCTACGGGGGTGTCACCCTCTGTGCCGACGTTTTCCAACGTCTTCGACTACCAAAGCGATTTCTTACTTCCTGCCGGATCAGCAGTTCCGGCCAGACGGTCCCGCTACCCCGGTCACGCAACGCCTGCTGGCTATGACACGTGATCGGTTTGGCCTATTCCCTTTTCGCTCACCACTACTCAGGGAATCGCGGTTGCTTTCTCTTCCTGTGGGTACTGAGATGTTTCACTTCCCCACGTTACCTCCACCTGCCCTATGTGTTCAGGCAGGGGCGACGGGCCATTACACCCGCCAGGTTTCCCCATTCG
Organism: uncultured Actinomycetes bacterium; assembly: GCA_963814645.1. GTDB lineage: Bacteria > Actinomycetota > Actinomycetes > Streptosporangiales > Streptosporangiaceae > RYN-230. The sequence goes on from CAWFDX010000004.1 coordinate 2,331,684, forward strand.
GAAATCCCCGGATCGAAGTCTGGTTGCCGACTCCCCGGGGCTTATCGCAGGCTCCTACGTCCTTCATCGGCTCCTGGTGCCAAGGCATCCACCGTGCGCCCTTAATAACTTGGCAACTACAGATGTGATGCTCGCGTCCACTGTGCAGTTCTCAAGATACGGGCGGTTCCGGCTCCCCTGCCCGTTACCAGGCGGGGCCACCGGCCCTGGTTGAAGGATGCCGCCTTGCGGCCGTTCCCTCAGGACCCAACAGCGTGCTCGGCCTGGCCAGTCCCCGGCGTCAGCGTTCCTCCCGCAAGCGGGTGTACTAACTGGCCCGGGCAGCTGCCTCAGACCGAATAACCAGTGCTCCACTAGTGAGCAACCACCTCGGAACACGCGTCCGAGTTGTGGCTCTGGACGCGGTGCCCGGCTGTGCCGGGGCGCGCCAGGTGCTCCTTAGAAAGGAGGTGATCCAGCCGCACCTTCCGGTACGGCTACCTTGTTACGACTTCGTCCCAATCGCCGGCCCCACCTTCGACGGCTCCCTCCCTTACGGGTTAGGCCACCGGCTTCGGGTGTTGCTGACTTTCGTGACGTGACGGGCGGTGTGTACAAGGCCCGGGAACGTATTCACCGCGACGTTGCTGATTCGCGATTACTAGCGACTCCGACTTCATGGGGTCGAGTTGCAGACCCCAATCCGAACTGAGACCGGCTTTTTGAGATTCGCTCAACCTTGCGGTTTCGCAGCCCTCTGTACCGGCCATTGTAGCATGTTTGCAGCCCAAGACATAAGGGGCATGATGACTTGACGTCATCCCCACCTTCCTCCGAGTTGACCCCGGCAGTCTCCTATGAGTCCCCGGCATTATCCGCTGGCAACATAGAACGAGGGTTGCGCTCGTTGCGGGACTTAACCCAACATCTCACGACACGAGCTGACGACAGCCATGCACCACCTGTGCAGGACCCTTACGGACACCGTATCTCTACGGCTTTTCCCTGCATGTCAAACCTTGGTAAGGTTCTTCGCGTTGCGTCGAATTAAGCAACATGCTCCGCCGCTTGTGCGGGCCCCCGTCAATTCCTTTGAGTTTTAGCCTTGCGGCCGTACTCCCCAGGCGGGGCGCTTAATGCGTTAGCTGCGGCACGGAATCCGTGGAAGGATCCCACACCTAGCGCCCAACGTTTACAGCGTGGACTACCAGGGTATCTAATCCTGTTCGCTCCCCACGCTTTCGCTCCTCAGCGTCAGGTAAGGCCCAGAGAACCGCCTTCGCCACCGGTGTTCCTCCCGATATCTGCGCATTTCACCGCTACACCGGGAATTCCATTCTCCCCTACCTACCTCTAGTCTGCCCGTATCCACTGCAAGGCCAGGGTTAAGCCCTAGCTTTTCACAGCAGACGTGACAGTCCGCCTACGAGCTCTTTACGCCCAATAATTCCGGACAACGCTTGCGCCCTACGTGTTACCGCGGCTGCTGGCACGTAGTTAGCCGGCGCTTCTTCTGCAGGTACCGTCACTTTCGCTTCGTCCCTGCTGAAAGGGGTTTACAACCCGAAGGCCTTCATCCCCCACGCGGCGTCGCTGCGTCAGGCTTTCGCCCATTGCGCAAGATTCCCCACTGCTGCCTCCCGTAGGAGTCTGGGCCGTGTCTCAGTCCCAGTGTGGCCGGTCGCCCTCTCAGGCCGGCTACCCGTCGTCGCCTTGGTAGGCCGTTACCCCACCAACTAGCTGATAGGCCGCGAGTCCATCCCCAGCCGATAAATCTTTCCACGTCAGCCGATGTCGATTGACGTAATATCCGGTATTAATTCCGGTTTCCCGGAGCTATCCCAGAGCTAAGGGCAGGTTGCTCACGTGTTACTCACCCGTTCGCCGCTCGAGTACCCCGAAGGGCCTTTCCGCTCGACTTGCATGTGTTAAGCACGCCGCCAGCGTTCGTCCTGAGCCAGGATCAAACTCTCCGTTGATGTCTATTTGCAACCGCTCACAGTGGAGCGGGAGCAGACAAAAGGAGTGCCTTGCCGGACAGCTAAATGCCGCCGTCAAGGCGATCTTGGCATCCGTAAGTGAGGTACTGAGCCGTTACCGGCCAGCCCCACTGACGGGGTTATGTGCATGTGCACTGGCTTTTAGCACGCTGTTGAGTTCTCAAGGAGCGGACGCGCACCATCGCTCGGCTCTCACCGGGTTCCGGGGCAACCCTTCTAACTTACCTGCAAGCTTGGGGCCTGTCAAATCCCGCTCTGCGAGATCCTCGATTGCCTGCCAACTTGCCGCCAGCCTTAGCTTACCTGCAGTTCGGGACCACCCGTTCCCGGGCTCCGTCCCGCAAGCCGTCTTGCTCGCTTCCGGCTGATCCGAGGGGGCCGTCTCGCCAGCGGCGTTCCGTGTCCCTCGGGGCAGGAGAAACATTAGGCAGCAAAGCGGTTTCCGTCAAATCGGAGCTTCCCGCGCCGGTCACCGCCAGTTCACCTCCGCGCTGACCTGCACAGCAAGGCTTCCAACGGTCCACCGCGACCGAACTGAACCCCTACCTCGCCCTCAGCACAGCAAAAATTCGCCTAGAAAAATTTCCTGACTCTCCCGGCCCGCCGCCGACCCACGTAGACCGGCAGAAACCGACAACCGCAGCCCCGGCTCTACCCGCAGCCGACTCGCCTGGCCCAGCGATACTCGGGCACGTACTCGGTCCGGCAAACCAGCTGCCGACCCGGCGTAGCTACCGGCTGCGCCAGTCGGCTCCCGTTACGGCTGGCCGGCGGTGCTGATGTGACAGCTGGGGTACCGCGGTCCGCCACCGGCCCAGACCCCATAACGGCCGCGGCGCGGCGGCGGCATTGGGTACGGGTGTGGCTAACGTGAATATTCTCACTAAAGCGGATGCCGTTGCCGAAGTTGCAGATGCGGTTCGACCGCGGCGGCCAGCGTCAGGTGGAGATGGGCGGCGTTGGCGCGGGGCGGTACGCGCGGCGGCCAGCGTCAGGCCGGGATGGCGGTACTGGCGCGGGCGGTACGCGCGGCGGCGTCTGGCGCGGGCGGTACGCGCGGTGGCGCAGGCAGCAAGGTGCAGGACGGCCTAGACGCGGGACGATGCTGCACAGGACGGCGCGCATAACAGCGGAGGGCCGCCGGGCCGCCGGTCAGGCAGGGCCGGGCCTGGGCCGGGTTAGGACCGGATGACCTCGACGCCGGCCACGGCGCGCTTGCCGCGGCGCAGCACCAGGAACCGGCCGTGCAGCAAGTCCCCCTCGGCTGGGCGGGCGTCCGGTTCGGTCACCTTCTGGTTGTTCAGGTAGGCGCCGCCCCCGGCGATGACCCGCCGCGCTTCCGACTTGCTGGACACGAGGCCGGTGGCCGCCATCAGGTCGGCCACGGTCGGCTGCCCCGAGGCCAGCAGGCTGGCCCAGCTGAACTGCACCGACGGGATCTCGGCGATGGCGGCGGCCAGCGTGCCCGAATCCACCGTGGTCAGGTCGCCCTGGCCGAACAGCGCGTGGCTGGCCGCGATGGCCTTCTCCATCTCGGCCCGGCCGTGCACCAGTTCGGTCACCTCGGCGGCCAGCACCCGCTGCGCCATCCGGGCAGCCGGCCGGTCGCGGATCTCCTGCTCCAGGTCCTCGATCTCGCCGCGGGTGCGGAACGTGAACACCCGGAGCAGGCCGGGCACCTCCTCGTCGGCCCGGTTCAGCCAGAACTGGTAGAACGCGTACGGGCTCATCAGGTCGGCGCTGATCCAGATGGCGCCGCCCTCGGTCTTGCCGTACTTGGTCCCATCCGGCTTGGTGATCAGCGGGGTGGCCAGCGCGTGCACCGCGGCACCGTCCACCCGGCGGATCAGGTCCACCCCGGACACCAGGTTGCCCCACTGGTCGCTGCCGCCGACCTGCAGCGTGCAGCCGTGCCGCCGGTACAGCTCGAGGAAGTCATTGGCCTGCAGGATCTGGTAGCTGAACTCGGTGTAGCTGATCCCGCCCGCTTCCAGCCGGGCCTTGACCGACTCGCGGCCGAGCATCTGGTTCACCGGGAAGTGCTTGCCGATGTCGCGGAGGAACTCCAGCGCGGACAGCGGCTCGGTCCAGTCCAGGTTGCTGACCACCAGCGCGCCGGTGGGAGCAGCCGAGAAGTCGAGGAACCGGGACACCTCACCGCGGATCCGGTCCACCCACTGGGCGACTACGTCCCGGGAGTTGAGCACCCGCTCCACCGACTTGCCGCTGGGATCCCCGATCAGCCCGGTCGCGCCGCCGACCAGCGCGATCGGCCGGTGCCCGGCCAATTGCAGACGGCGCAGCGTGAGCAGCTGGACCAGGTTCCCGATGTGCAGCCCGGGAGCGGTCGGATCGAAACCTACGTAAACCGTGACCGGGCCACCGTCGAGCTCCTTACGCAGCTCGTCGGGATCGGTGGACAGCGCGATCAGCCCGCGCCAGGTCAGCTCGTCGATGATGTCGGTCACCGGTTAATCGTGCCATCTTCGCCGGCCGAAGGTGAAACCGCTTTCGGCTGCGCAGGCTGCGCGGGGCGGCCTGGCCGCGCCCGGGGCACGGCCGGCCGGTACACCGACACGGTCGGGTCGCCGGTCACCCAGAACCGCCACGGCCAGTCGGCCGCCTTGGTGATGCCCACCCGTGGGCCCTGGCTGATCTCCAAAGAGCCACCACCCGCCGGCGCAGCCCGGATCCGCAGCGGCGACTCCGCCGAGCACACGTCGAGGCCATTCTGGGCCCGGTCGATGCCGAGCGCCTGGCACAGCCGGGCCGGGCCGCGGGCCAGCTCCCGCTCGGCGAGCGCAGACGGCCGCGCCCGGCCGGCCGCGCGCCGCGAAGTGGCCAGCGGCACCCCCGAAACCACCTGCCCGGCCCGGATCAGCACCGCGGACGCGATGCCGGGCGGCAGGCAGACGATGTTGACGCACCAGTGCATGCCGTAGGTGAAGTACACGTAGGCGTGCCCCGGCCCGCCGAACATGACCCCGTTCCGCGCGGTCCGGCCGCGGTAGGAGTGCGACGCCGGGTCGGCCGCACCCTCGTACGCCTCGATCTCGGTGAGCCGGACCGCCACCAGGCCGGCGTCCGTTTCATGCTCCAGCACGCAGCCGAGCAGCCTGGGTGCCACCTCCAGCGAGTGGACGGCGAAGAATTCCCGCGGCAGCAGCGGCCCGGCGTACCCAGCCACCACCCCGGCCTCGCCAGCCACGGTCAGCGCGCCGCCCAGGCCGCGTGCTCGTCAACCACCGAACGCAACGCCGCCAGCTGCTCGGCGACCCGCTCGGGCGCGGTGCCGCCCGGGGCCTTCCGCGCGGCCAGCGCGCCCTGCACGGTCAGCACCTCGCGGATGTCCGGGGTGAGGTGCGCCGAGACCTTGGCCAGGTCCTCGTCGCTCACATCGGGCAGGTCGCAGTCGTGCACCTGGCACCACACCACCAGGTGACCGACCACCTCGTGTGCCTCGCGGAACGGGACCCCGCGCCGGACGAGCAGTTCAGCCAGGTCGGTGGCGAGCGAAAACCCAGTGCTCGCACCAGCCGATAGCCGTTCACTATGAATGGTCATGGTGGCGACCAGGCCGGCCATCGCGGGCAGCACGACCAGCAGCGTGTCCACCGCGTCGAACACCGGCTCCTTGTCCTCCTGCAGGTCGCGGTCGTAGCTCAGCGGCAGGCCCTTGAGCGCGACCAGCAGGCTGGTCAGCCCGCCGATGAGGCGGCCGGCCTTGCCCCGGGCCAGCTCGGCCACGTCCGGGTTCTTCTTCTGCGGCATGATCGAGGACCCGGTCGCGTAGGCATCATCGATCTCCACCCAGCCGAACTCGGACGTGGACCAGAGCACGATCTCCTCGCCCAGCCGGGACAGGTGGACGCCGAGCAGCGCCGCCGCGAAGCAGAACTCGGCCGCGAAGTCGCGGTCGCTCACCGCGTCCATGGAGTTCTCCGCGGCCCGGTCGAAACCCAGCTCGGCGGCGACCGCCTCCGGGTCGAGCGGCAGCGACGAGCCGGCCAGCGCGCCCGCGCCGAGCGGGCTGACCGCGGCCCGCTTGTCCCAGTCGCGGAGCCGGCTGACGTCCCGGGCCAGCGCCTGGCCGTGCGCCAGCAACTGGTGCCCGAACACCACCGGCTGGGCGTGTTGCAGGTGGGTCATGCCGGGCGCCGGCGTGTGCGTGTGCTGCTCGGCCTGGGCCAGCAGCGCGGTTTCCAGCTCGGCCACCCGGGACACCACCCGCCGGACGTGGTCGCGCAGGTACAGCCGCAGGTCGGTGGCGATCTGGTCGTTCCGGCTGCGGCCGGCCCGCAGCTTGCCGCCGAGCGCGCCGACCCGTTCCAGCAGGCCACGTTCCAGCGCTGTGTGCACGTCCTCGTCGGCCACCGTCGGCCGGAAGCTGCCGTCCTGGCAGGCCGTGTCCAGGCTGTCCAGCGCGCCGAGCAGGCGGCCCAGCTCGGCGTCGGAGAGCAGCCCGGCCCGGTACAGCACCCGGGCGTGGGCCCGGGAGGCGAGCAGGTCGTAGGGCGCCAGCCGCCAGTCGAACTGGACACTCACCGACAGCCGGGCCAGCGCTTCGGCCGGGCTGGACCCGAACCGGCCGCCCCACAGCCGGGTTGGCGTGCGTTCCTCTTCAGCCACCACTGTCCTCTCCGTTACTGCCTGGGAATAGTAGTGCGGTGTCACCGGCCGGCGGCACCGCGCTCAGTCGACGGCACTGCACTCAGCCGGCCGCACTCAGCTGGCCACACTCAGCTGGCCACACCGGGAGCAGAACCGGTCAGCTGCGCCGCTCGGCGATCCGGAGCAGCGCGCGGGCCACGTCCGCGCCGCCGGCCGGGTCCCGGCTGATGACCAGCACGGTGTCGTCACCGGCCACGGTGCCGAGGATGGACGGCCAGGCCGCGTGGTCGATAGCCGAGGCGACCAGCTGCGCCGCCCCGGCCGGGGTGCGCAGCACCACCAGGTTGGCGCTGGGTTCCGCGCTGAGCAGGAAGTCGGCCGCGATCCGGGCCAGCCGGCTGGGCGGCTCCCGGTCCGGCACGCCGCCCCCGCCGCGCGCCGGGCCAGCCACCTGGCCAGCGCCGCCCGGGCCGCGCCCGGCCAGCGGGCCGAGGCCGCCGCGCACCCCGGCGGGCACGCCTGGCCGCGGATGCCGGGACTCACCGGAGGAGGCCAGCACCCCGGCCAGCCCGCCGGGCCGCGAGCCCGGGCCGCCCGGCTCGCCGGGCAGCGCGTAGACCAGCCCGCCGTCCGGCCCGCGCAGCCGCACCGCGCCCAGCTCGTCCAGGTCGCGGGACAGCGTGGCCTGGGTGACCCGCACCCCGTTCTGGGCCAGCAGCTCGGACAGCTCATCCTGGGAGCGCACCGCGGTGCTGGCCAGGATGGCGGTGATCTGCGCCTGCCGCGCCGTCTTGGTGACCGGGCTGACCGGGTTGGCCGGACTCACCGGGACACCGCCAGCAGCCAGGCGAGCAGCGCCTTCTGCGCGTGCAGCCGGTTTTCCGCCTCGTCCCAGACCACGCTGCGCGGCCCGTCCAGCACGGCGGCGGTGATCTCCTCCCCGCGGTGCGCGGGCAGGCAGTGCAGCACCACGCAGCCCGGGCCGCCCAGCGCCAGCTTGTCCTCGTTCAGCTGGTAGGGCCGGAGCGCGGCGACCCGCTGCGTCTCCTGCCCCTCCTGGCCCATCGAGGTCCACACGTCGGTGGCCAGCACGTCGGCGTCCGCGCAGGCCGCCTTGGCGTCGCTGATGACCTCGACAGATCCGCCGGTGGCCGCGGCGATGGCGGCCGCGTCGGCCAGCACGGCCGGGTCCGGCTGGTACTCCCCCGGCGCCGCGATCCGCACCCGCATCCCGGCGGTGGCCCCGCCGAGCAGGTAGGAGTGCGCCATGTTGCTGGACCCGTCGCCGAGGAAGGTGAGCACCAGCCCGGCCAGCCGGCCGTGCGCGGCCCGCGCCGTCTGCAGGTCGGCCAGCACCTGGCAGGGGTGGAACCGGTCGGTCAGCGCGTTGATCACCGGCACCCGGCTGACCGCGGCCATCTCGTCGATCCGGTCCTGGCCGAACGTGCGCCAGACGATCGCGGCCACCTGGCGGTCCAGCACCCGGGTGGTGTCCGCGACCGGCTCGCCCCGGCCGAGCTGCGATGTCTGCGCGTCGATGATGAGCGGCTGGCCGCCCAGCTCGGCGATGCCGACCGCGAACGAGATCCGGGTCCGGGTGGACGGCTTGTCGAACAGCACGGCCACGGTGCGCGGTCCGGCCAGCGGCTGGCGGCCGAACCGGTCCGCCTTCATGCTGTCGGCCAGGTCCAGCACGTCGGCCTGCTCGGCCGGGCTGAGATCGTCGTCGCGCAGGAAATGCCGGGTCATCGTGGTCCCCCTCCGGCGGTGGCAACTTCCGGCGAGGGTACCGCGTCCAGGATGCCGGGCAGCGCGCCGAGGAACGCGGCTGCCTGGCTGGCGTCCAGGATCAGTGGCGGGGCGAGCCGGACCGCGTCCGGCTGCACCGCGTTGACCAGGAAGCCGGCCTGCCGGGCCGTGTCCGCCACCGCCGCGGCGGATGGGCTGGTCAGCACCGCGGCCAGCCACAGGCCGCGGCCGCGCACCCCGGCCAGCAGCGGGTGCTGGACCGCGGCCAGCCCATCGGCCAGTTGCTGGCCCACCGTGGCCGCCCGGGCCAGCAGCCCGTCCGCCTCGATCGTGTCCAGCACGGCCAGCGCGGCCGCGCAGGACACTGGGTTGCCGCCGAACGTGCTGCCGTGGTCGCCCGGGCGCAGCACCGCACCGGCGTCGCCCAGCCCGACGCAGGCGCCGATCGGCAGCCCGCCGCCCAGCCCCTTGGCCAGGGTGAGCACATCCGGCCGGACCTGCTCGTGCTGGTGCCCGAACCAGGTCCCGGTCCGGCCAATGCCGCTCTGGATCTCATCCAGCACCAGCAGCGCGCCGGCCGCGTCACAGGCCGCGCGGGCCGCGCTCAGGTAGCCGGCCGGCGGCGGCACCACCCCGCCCTCGCCCAGGCCGGGCTCCAGGAACACGGCGGCCACGTCCGTCCGGGTGGCGGCTCGTAGCGCCGCCGCATCCCCGTAGGGCACGAACCGCACATCAATGCCGAAGGGGCCGAACGCCAGCCGGATCGAACTCTTGCCGGTCAGTGCGAGGGCGCCCATGGTCCGGCCGTGGAAGCCGCCCTCGGCCGCCACGAACACCGGGCGGTCCGGGCCCTGGGCCCGGCGGACCAGCTTGATCGCCGCTTCGTTGGCTTCGGTGCCCGAGTTGCAGAAGAACACCCGGCCGGGACTGTCCAGCAGGGCCAGCAGGCGTTCGGCCAGCGCGACCTCGGGCTCGTGCAGGTACAGGTTGGAGGTGTGCGCGATCGCGGCGACCTGCCGGCTCACCGCGTCGACGACGGCCGGGTGGGCGTGCCCGAGCGAACTGACCGCGATGCCGGCCATCAGGTCGAGGTACTCGCGGCCGTCCACGTCCCAGACCCGGCAGCCCTCGCCGCGGCTGAGTGCCACCGGCGGTACCCCGTAGTTCGGCATGAGCGCGGCCTCGAACCGCGCCTGGAGCCGCTCGGTGGCAGTCACTGCGCTGTCTCCTCTCCGGCCGGGTCCGGGACGACCATGGTGCCGATGCCGGAGTCGGTGAAGATCTCCAGCAGCACCGAGTGCGGCAGCCGGCCGTCCAGCACGTGCGCCTGCGGCACCCCGCCGCGCACCGCGCGCAGGCACGCCTCCATCTTCGGGATCATCCCGGCGCTCAGCCCGGGCAGCATGGCCGCCAGTTCGGCCGCGCTGAGCCGGCTGATCACCTCGCCGCGGCGGCCCGCGTCACCGCCATCCCAGTCCGGGTACAGGCCCTCGACGTCGGTCAGCACGACCAGCTTGGCCGCGCCCAGCGCGACGGCCAGCGCGGCCGCGGCGGTATCCGCGTTCACGTTGTAGACCTCGCCGTCCGCGCCGCGGGCGACGCTGGACACCACCGGCACCCGGCCGTCCCGGAGCAGGGCGAGCACCGCGCCCGGGTCGACCGCGTCGATCTCGCCGACCAGGCCCAGGTCGACCGGTTCGCCGTCCACCACCGCGCCGCGCCGGCTGGCGGTGAACAAGTTGGCGTCCTCCCCGGACATGCCGATCGCGAACGGGCCGTGCCGGTTGACCAGGCCGACCAGGTCCCGGTTGACCTGGCCGGTGAGCACCATGCGGACCACGTCCATGGCCTCCGGCGAGGTGACCCGGAGCCCGGCCTTGAACGTGCTGGGCACGCCCAGCCGGTCCAGGTGCGCGGAGATCTGCGGGCCACCACCGTGCACCACCACCGGGCGCAGCCCGGCGTGCCGGAGGAACACCACGTCCTGGGCGAACGCGTGCCGCAGGTCGTCGTCGGTCATCGCGTGGCCGCCGTACTTGAGCACCACCGTCCGGCCGTGGAAGCGGCTCAGCCAGGGCAGCGCCTCGATCAGCGTGGCCGCCTTGGCCAGTGCCTCGTCCCGGCTGGGCGGCCCGGGCTGGGCTGCGGGCTGGGGTGCGGGCTGGGCTGTCGCGGTCACGTCGAGTAGGCCGAGTTCTCGTGCACGTAGGCCGTGGTCAGGTCGGTGGTGGCGATGGTGGCGGCGTACGGCCCGGCGGACAGGTCCACGGTGATCGTCACGTCCCGTGCCCGCAGGTCCACCTTGGCCCGGTCACCGCCCGGGCAGCCGTTGCGGCACACCCAGACGCCGTTGATGGCGACGTTCAGCCGGTCCGGCTCGAACGCCGCGTCGGTGGTGCCCACCGCGGACAGGACCCGGCCCCAGTTCGGGTCCTCCCCGCCGATGGCGCACTTGACCAGGTTGGACCGGGCCACCGCGCGGCCGACGGTGACCGCATCCGGCTCGCTGGCCGCGCCGACCACCTCGATGGCGATCAGCTTGTTCGCCCCTTCCGCGTCCGCCTGCAACTGCCGGGCCAGGTCGGCGCACACGTCGGTCAGCCCGGCGGTGAACTGGGCCAGGTCCGGCGCCGTGCCGGCCGCGCCGCTGGCCAGCAGCAGCACAGTGTCGTTGGTGGACATGCAGCCGTCGGTGTCCAGCCGGTCGAACGTCACCCGGGTGGCTTCGCGCAGCGCGCTGTCCAGCGCGCTGGGCGGCAGGTCGGCGTCGGTGGTCAGCACGCACAGCATGGTGGCCAGGCCCGGGGCGAGCATGCCGGCGCCCTTGGCCATGCCGCCGATCGTGTAGCCGTCCGGCCGGCTGAACGCGATCTTGCTTACCGTGTCCGTGGTCCGGATCGCGTCGGCCGCCGTGGTGCCGCCGCTCCGCGATGCATCGGCCAGCGCCGCACCGAGCCCGGTCAGCAGCAAGTCCATCGGCAGCCGCTCGCCGATCAGGCCGGTCGAGCACACCGCGATTTCGCCGGCTGACTCGGCGGCCGCGCCAGGCTGCTCGCCGAGTGCCTGGGACAGGCGTTCGGCAGTGAGATGGGTGTCCTGGAAGCCGAGCGGGCCGGTGCACGCGTTCGCGCCGCCGGAGTTGAGCGCCACGGCCCGGACCCGGCCGCCGCGGAGCACCTGCTGCGTCCACAGCACCGGGGCGGCCTTGACCCGGTTGCTGGTGAACACGCCGGCCGCCGCGCGGGATGGGCCGTCGTTCAGCACCACCGCGACGTCGCGCTCACCGGAGGCCTTGAGCCCGGCGGCTACGCCGGCCGCGCGGAAGCCGAGCGGAGCGGTCACGCTCATGGGGCGACTCCATTCATGGCCAGGCCTGTCCCCTCCGGCAGGCCCAGCATCAGGTTGGCGATCTGGATGGCCTGCCCGGCCGCCCCCTTGACCAGGTTGTCCTCCGCGGCGACGACGACAGCCCGGCCGGCATGTGCGTCCGCGACGGCTTGCAGGTGCACCGCGTTGCTGCCCAGGGTGGCCGCGGTGCTGGGCCACTGCCCGTCCGGCAGCACCCGGATGAACGGCTCGCCCGCGTAGGCGTCCGCCAGCACGGCCCGTGGGTCTTCGGCCGCTGGGTTGGCGGACACTGGGTTGGCGGCCGCTGGGTTGGCGGACACTGGGTTGGCGGACACTGGGTGGCCGGCCAGCCGGGCGGTGCAGGTGGCCAGGATGCCGCGCGGCATCGGCACCAGCAGCGGGGTGAACGACACGGTGGGCCGGGTGCCGGTGACCTCGCCCAGCGCCTGCTCGATCTCCGGGGTGTGCCGGTGCACGCCGCCCACCTGGTACGCGGACACCGCCCCCATGACCTCGGTGGCGAGCAGCCCGGGGCGTGGGCTGCGGCCCGCGCCGGACGTGCCGGAGGCGGCCACCGCGACGATGTCGGCCGGGTCGGCCAGCCCGGCGGCCAGCAGCGGGGCCAGGGCCAGGATGACCGCGGTGGCGTGGCAGCCCGGCGCGGCGACCTGGCGGGCGGCCCGGATCCGGTCCCGGGCGCCGGGCAGCTCGGGCAGGCCATAGACCCAGCGCCCGGCGTGCGGGCCGGCGTAGAACGCGGCCCAGTCGGCCGGGTCGGCGAGCCGGAAGCTGGCGCTCAGGTCGATGACCGCGGCGCCGTCCGGCAGCCGGGCCGCGATGGCCGCGGACTCCTCGGGCTGCAAGGCCAGGAAGACCAGGTCGGCCGTGGCCAGCCGGGCCGGCTCGGTCGGCTCGAAGGTCAGCCCGGCCAGGCTGGCCAGGTGCGGGTGCACATCGGTGACGGCGGCGCCCACGCTGGAGTGCCCGGTCACCGGGCCGAGCTCGAGGTCAGGATGCGCCGCGATGAGCCGGAGCAGTTCTCCCCCGGCGTAGCCGCTGGCACCGGCTACCGCCACCCGGACTCCCATCCGCCCTCCTGTACTCGCAGCCTGGGATCCGGTTCTCCGACCCTCGCATTGCCGGGGATTTGGGCTGGCGGAGCCTCGCGGCTCAGCCCTTGCTTCCGTCCCTCACGCAAAAGTATGCATGAGGATGACTAGTTATGCAAGATGTGTTTCCCGGCTGGTGAAGCCGGGCAGGGCTCGCACCCCAAAGGATCATAAAAACGTCCAACGGACGCACTCGGGGGCGCGTCCGACACGGGGAGCCGGCGTCGGAGGGCCACTGGGCTAGGGCATGATGAGGGGCGCGAAAGGAGCCCCTCTCATGCGCCGTTCCCTTCGGCCCGCCGGCGCGGCTTTCCCCGCCGCACTCGCCTTGGTCATGCTGTCCGGTTGCGGCGCGCACAGCCCAGCGGCGTCCACGCCCGCCTCCCCCGCGGCCCAGTCCGCCTCCCCCGTGCCCAATGGCCACCCGTGTGGCATGGCCAAGACCGCGGCCGGCGTCCCGGTCCAGGTGCAGGTGGTGCACGGGACGGTGGGCTGCCCGGCCGCATTGCAGCTGCAGCGGGCCTACGCGGCCGAGGTGGCGTCGGGCAAGGCGCCGGGCAATGGCGGCGGCGGGCCGATCTCGGTCAGCGGCTGGGTCTGCGTCGGGTTCAACACGCCCGAGATCCTGCGCACCGGGGACACGTCGAAATGCACCAAGCACGGCGCGGAGATCGCGGCTGTGCTGCCCAGCCCTTCGGCGTCGCCATCATCCTGAGCCGGGCGGCGAGTAGCGTCCGGTTACCGTGCGATTACTGGTGGTTAACGCTCACATGGCCAGACTGGCCCGCGTCCCCGGCCGCGCCCATGGTGGCCGTGTCAGTGACCATCCATACCTGGTTGCGGCCCGCGTGCTTGGCCCGGTACAGCGCGCCATCCGCACCGGCCAGCAGGTCAGTGAGCTGGCTGCCGGTTGTCCTTTCCCAGCTCACACCTAGTGCGGCCACCCCCATGGAGACAGTAACCTGTAGTGGCTCGGCGGCGGGATCATCATCCACGCTGATCGGCATGGCCGCAATGTGCTTCCGCACCCGCTCCGCGATCGCGCGGGCGTCGGTGGCGCTGGTCTGCGGCAACAGCAGCGCGAACTCTTCGCCGCCGAACCGGCCGGCCAGATCGTAGCCGCGCAGGAATATCTGGAAAGTGTGCGCTATGGCCCGCAGGGCCTTGTCACCGGACAGGTGACCGTGCAGGTCGTTGACCAGCTTGAAGTGATCGATATCGATCAGGACCAGGGCTAGGGGGGTGCGAGTGCGTACAGCGCGAGCCACCTCGGAGGCCGCTTCCCGTTCCCAGGTCCCCGCGTTCAGCAGCCCGGTCTTGGAGTCGATCCGGGAGGCGTTCACCAGCTGGGTATGCCGGACCGAACGCTGCAGCAGCGTCACGAAGGGCAGCGAGAAGATGATGGTGAGAGGGCTGATGGCTACGCCGAGCGTGACCAGCACCGCCACGCACGACTCCGCGACGTCGTTCTGGATGCGGTCCCACGCGAACAGCATGTCGCGGACACGCATGGCCGGATCCGACGCCTTGATGGCCGGCAGCACCAGCGCCTCGTTCAGCGCCCACCGCACGATCGCGGCCGCGGCCACGGCCAGAAGCCACGTAGTGACATGAACCCGACTGTCGAGTATCGCTCCCGGCGACTGCTGGGCCGCCCAGTGGAAGAGCATGGAGACGGCGCCGTACGAGAGCCCGACCGCGGCGATGGTGAACGTGCGCCGGTGCGGTGGGATGCGCCTGACCCGCAGATGCGTCAGGCCGTACTGGACCAGGGGGGCGAGCAGCGCGAACAGCGGTGGCAGCAGGATGGCAATGGGCAGCTCCCACACCGCGTAGACATCCTTGATGACGCCGGCGTTCTCACCGCCGCGCTTGGTGAGCTCGACGGTGGCCGCGATACAGGCCAGCAGGGCGGCGAACAAGCCCAGGGCGGTCAGCGTGATGTGGACGGTACCCGCCGCCACGGCGACTGCACCCAGGTACCCGGCGATGACGAGCAGGATGTACAGGACCGCCCCGCCCGGCAGCTCCCACAGCGGCCATGCCCGGACGGCCTGCAGCCCAGAACGCACACGTTCGCAGACGCGGCGTCGCATCTCATCCTCCTCGGTGGGCACGCAAGCTCTCATACTCGGCCGGCCACTGCGACGGGTGAGAGCGCTGTCCCGCATTGTCACAGAGGTAGTGCGCCCCCTGTCAACCCCCCATTACTCACTGAAACCACTTTCCCGGGCAAGAGCGGACCATAGTCGCTCTAGGTTACCTGCTGACTGCAAGTTTGTGCTGGGCCTGGGGTAGGTTTCCGGGCAGCATCGTGGCCATGGAACCGTAATGCGTGCTTATGTACCTTTGCGTCCTGGCCTTACCGCCCACATCAGAGACATTTCGAGGGACTATCCGATAAGGAGCACGGATTCGGTGGCAGCGCCACCGACCTGGAGGGAGGAACCTGATGCGCAACACCGCCTGGGGCAAGTGACCAAGGCACAGCACCGGCACGGACTGCGGGAGGAGGACGGCGTCATGCGTAATACCGCCTGGGGCTGAGCTGCCGAGCACACCGTCATCGACCGGACCGGAAGGAGGAGAACCTGATGCGCAACACCGCCTGGGGCTGACCACGGACCACACGCCGCTACCGGCCGGGAGGAGGGAACCCGATGCGCAACACCGCCTGGGGCTGAGCACCGGACCACACCGCTATCGACCTAGAGGAGGGAACCCGATGCGCAACACCGCATGGGGCAAGTGAGCGACCGCGGGCGGATGAACCTGGACGCCCGCCTACACGGCCGGACCCTACGGGTCGGCTTCTGTACCCCTGTTCCTGCTGAGCAAGGCCACCGCAATCGCGGCGACGGTGCCGAGGAGACCGGTGGCGGCGATGACATCGCTGGGCGCGACGTGCTGCGCCACGGCCCCGGCAATGATCATCGCGGTGCCCTGGCCCAGGTTCATGCCCCCCTGGGCGATGCCGAACGCCTGGCTGCGCTGCCGGGGCGGCACTGCCCGCACGAAGGCGGCATTGGCCGCGAGCTGGTAGCAGTCGAAGATGCCGCTGGCCGTTAGCACCAGCAGGGCCACCGGCAGGGGTGGCCGGAAAAAGAACAACATGAGCACCGCGCAGCTCATCGTGGCCAGCGGAGCCATCCAGCGCAGCCGCCACGATGGCTCGACCAGCCGGCCGAATAGCACGGCGCCCACCGAGGCGCCGAACGCGCCAGCCGCCAGAATGAGGCCGACGGCCACGTCCCCACCACCGAGAGCACCCGCCAACGGCGCCGCGATGCCCTCCGGGACGTTGTAGAACGTGGACAGCCAGCCGTAGAGCATCGGAGCCAGCAGCGCTGGCGAGGCGAAGACCAGCCGCAGGCCGGCCCGGAGCCCACTGCCCCCCGGCCCGGCTGAGGTGGGGCCGGCCGGACTGGCCCGCACTGGCCGCGGATGGGCGGCCGGCCGGGGGCGCACCCAGATCCGGATGATGACCGCGGACAGGAGGAACGTGGCCGCATCGACCAGCAGTGAGACCCGCACGCCGAAGAAGGCGACCACCGCGCCCCCCACGGCGAAGCCGAGAACCTGGGCGAACTGAAGCGTGGTGAGCGTCACGGCGGTGCCAAGGACATACCGGTCGCCGGGCAGGATGTCCGGGTAGAGAGCCGCCCGCGCCGCCGTGAACGGCGCGCTGACCATGGTGACCAGGAACAGCAGGATGATCCGTACCGAGATCGGCATCCAGGGCAGCGCCATAACGCCGACCATCACCGCCCGGCAGAGATCGGAGGCCAGCATCACCTGCCGCCGGGGCCACCGGTCGGCGAGGCCGGACAGGGTGAGCCCGCCGACGAACGTAGGCACGACGCTCGCCGCGAAGGCGATCGCGGCCAGCAGCGCGGAATGGGTCTGGTTGAACACCAGCAGGGTGATCGCGACGCGGGCGAGCTGGTCACCGGCCACCGAGACGACCTGCGCGGTCCACAGGGCCCGGAACTCAGTAATCCCAAAGACCGCGGCGAAGGTGGACCGCGGCTCAGCGGCGACCTCGACCGGCTCGTGGCCGTCCCTGGAGAGCCCGGATTGCCGGCTAGTGATCTGCGCCTCCTCCAGAGTCCGGGCCGCCGACGGCTTTGCTTCCCCGGTTACAATATGTGATCAATCGCCGACCTCCCGTGTGTGCAGGCTACCGACATCCGAAACGGGGCCGTAAGGGCCTTCCTATATTCCGCTGCCCGGATTATCCGTAGTCACCAGGCCGGCCACGGCGGCTGCGCTCGCCGCTGGCAGCATGATGGCCGTGAGTGCCAGCACGGCGGTATACCCCGATTCGCGAGTAGCCCAGGCCCGGGATGCCGTCTACGTGGTGTTCACCGCCGCGGGTTTCGCGTTCGCCAGCTGGGCGGCCCGGATCCCGCAGGTGCGTGACCAGCTGCGGGTAACCCCCGGCGTGCTTGGGCTGATCCTGCTCAGCATCGCCGTCGGCTCGACCATCGCGATGCCGCTGTCCGGGCTGGTCATCACCAGGATCGGGGAACGCCGCACGGTGCAGGTGATGTCGCTGATCTCAGCCTCAGGCCTGGCCACCGTGGCGCTCGGCTACCAGCACGGGATCCCGCTGGTGGTGGCCGGCCTGTTCCTGTTCGGCTTTGGCACGGGCAACTGGGACGTGGCGATGAACGTGCAGGCCGCGGCCGTGGAACAGGTTCTCGGCCGGTCGATCATGCCCCGGTTCCACGCCGGGTGGAGCATCGGCACGGTGGCCGGGGCCGGCCTCGGCGCGATCATGGTCGTGGCTGGTGTGCCGGTCACCGTGCACCTGCTCGCGGTCGCGGCCGCGGTGGCCGTGGCGGTGCCGGCCGCGACCCGTCGCTTCCTGCCGCACGCCCCGGTGCCTGAGCTGGCCGCGGCGGACCTGGCCGCGCCGGATCTGGCCGCGCCGCCCATGCGGCGCAGCCCGCTGCGGGCCTGGACCGAGCCGCGGACCCTGCTCATCGGCCTGTTCGTGCTGTGCATGGCGTTCACCGAGGGAACCGGTAACGACTGGCTCAGCCTCGGGGTCATCGGCGGCTATCACGCGGCACCGGTGCTCGGCACGCTGGCGCTGGCTACGTTCCTGGCTGCGATGACCGTAGGCCGGTGGTTCGGCCCGCGGTTCATCGACCGGTTCGGCCGGGTCAGGATGCTGCGGGCCGGCGCGGCCACCGCGCTGGCCGGCCTGCTGGTCATCGTCTTCGGCCAGTTCCTGCCGGTGGCGCTGGGCGGTGCCGTCCTGCTCGGCCTCGGCACCTCGCTCGGCTTCCCGGTCGGCCTGAGCGCGGCGGCCGACGACCCGCGGTATGCGGCCGGCCGGGTGAGCACGGCCTCGTCGATCGGCTACGTGGCCTTCCTGGCCGGGCCGCCGGTCATCGGGTTCGTCGGCGACCACGTCGGCGTGCTGCGCGCCTTGTCGGTCGCTGGCGTCGTGCTGGTGCTGGCCTTTCTGCTCGGCCCGGTCACCGCGCCGCTGCCCGGCAGCCAGTCGGCTCGCGACTAGCGGGCCTGGCTCCGGCGGCCGGGCCTGCCGGTGGCCGGGGCCTGCCGCCAGGCTGGTCAGGACGGGCCGCGCAGCACCGCGCCTACCTGGCGGCCCGCCTCGGCCACCGCGGCGTCCCGGGCCGCGGTGGTCTCCTCCACGGTCAGCGTGCGGTCCGGGGCGCGGAACCGCAGCGAGTACGCCAGTGACTTGCGCCCGGCCCCGGCCTGTTCCCCGGTGTAGATGTCGAACAGCCGGACGTCCTCGAGCAGCCCCGGGTAGTCGCTGCCGCGCACCCCGGCGACCAGGGCTGCCTGCACCGCGGCGGCAGGCACCTCCAGCGGTACCAGCAGCGCGACGTCCTGGGTCGCCGCTGGGTACGCGGATATCTCCGGCGCCTGGACCGGCGGCAGCGCGGCCGCGGCGGTCTCGATCACCGACATGTCCAGCTCCATCGCGCTGGTCCGGGGTGGTACGCCGAACGCGCTGACCACCCGCGGATGCAGTTCCCCCGCGTGGCCGGCCAGCCGCTCCTGCCCATCGTCCGTGCGCAGGAACAGCGCGGCACACCGGCCCGGATGCCAGGGCGCGGCCTGGTCGGCGCGGATCTCGAAGCTGACCCGGCTTTCCCGCAGCACGTCCCGGGCGGCTTCGATGGCGTCCTGCCAGCCGGCCAGCCGGCCCGCGCCCCACCAGCCGCTCAGCTCCCGCTCGCCGGTCAGCACGGCCGCGATGTGCAGCGGCTGGCCGGGCAGCGCCGCGTCCAGGGTGGCCAGCTCTCCGGCCGTCGGCCCACGGTCCACCGGCAGGATGGGCGCGACCTGCGGGCCGCCCGGCGGCTCGAAGAACACCCGGCCGCTCTCGAACAGGCCGATGTCGCCGAAGCCGCGGCCAATGTTGCGCAGCAGTACCCGGAGCAGGCCGGGCAGCAGCGTGGTGCGCAGCAGCGGCTCGTCGTCGTTCAGCGGGTTGGCGATCCGCGGCGCCCGCCGCCGTGGGTCATCCAGCGGCAGCAGCAGCCGGTCATGGTCCGCCGCGGAGCTGAACGGCTGGCTGAGCACCTCGGTGTAGCCGGCGTCGGCCAGCGCGCGGCCGGTGTCGCGGCGCAGCCGCTGCTGGTCGGTGAGGCCTCGGCCGGCCGTGGCCCGCGCCGTCCGCACCGGGATGTTCTCGTAGCCCTCGAGCCGGATGACCTCCTCGGCCAGGTCCCATGGGTACCGCAGGTCCGGCCGCCAGGATGGCGGCTGAACCGCCAGCTGCTGGCCGGCTGCCTCGGTCACCGCGCAGCCCACCTCGTGCAGGCGGCGCAGCACCGCCTGCTGGCCGTAGACCATGCCGGCCACCCGGTCGGGGTAGTCGGCCGCTATGGTGATCGACACCTCGGGCACGTCCACCGAGGCGTGCGTGCAGCCCGGGACCACGGTGCCGCCGCCCAGGCTGGCCAGCAGGGACACGGCCCGCGCCGAGGCGCGCAGCGGCAGCTCGCGGTCCACGCCACGCTCGAAGCGGTAGGACGCCTCGCTGAACAGCTTGTGCCGGCGGCTCATCCGGGCCGTGCCGCGCGCGTCGAAGTGCGCCGCCTCGATGACCAGGTTGCGGGACGTGTCCGAGATCTCGGTGGCCAGCCCGCCCATAGTGCCGGCCATCGAGATGGGGCCGGAGGAGTCGGTGATGAGGATGTCCTCCGGGTCCAGGTCGCGGACCACGTGGTCGAGCGTTTCCAGCCGCTCCCCGGCCCGGGCCCGGCGGACCACGATCGGGCCGTCCAGCCTGTCCCGGTCGAACGCGTGCAGCGGCTGGCCCAGCTCCAGCATCAGGTAGTTGGTGACGTCCACGGCCAGTGACACCGACCGCATGCCGGAGCGGGCCAGCCGGACGCGTATCGGCAGCGGGGTGGGCGCGGCCGGGTCGAACCCGCGCACCTCACGCAGCACGAACCGGTCGCACCCGGTGGGGTCCTCGATGCTGGCCGGGTAGACCTCCGGGGACACCACCGCGACATCGTCGGGCAGGTCCGCGTCGGCCAGGTCGCGGATCGGCACCTGGTAGGAGATGGCCAGTTCCCGGGCCACCCCACGGACCGACAGCGCGTAACCCCGGTCCGGGGTGACCGCGATGTCCAGCACGTGGTCGGCCAGGCCGGCGTAGGCCACGAAGTCCGCCCCCAGCGGCGCGTCCGGCGGCAGCACCAGGATGCCGGAATGATCCTCGCCGATGCCGAGCTCGGCCACGGAGCAGATCATGCCGTCCGAGATGTGCCCGTAGGTCTTCCGGGCGGTGATCTCGAACCCGCCAGGCAGGCGCGCACCTGGCAGCGCCAGCGGCACCCGGTCCCCGGCGGTGAAGTTGACCGCGCCGCAGATCACTCCGCGGGACTCACCGCCGGTGCTGACCTGGCAGTACCGGACCGGCTTCTTGAACCCGGTGAGTTCCTCGATGGCGGTCACCTCGGCCACCAGCACGCCGCGAATGTCCTGCCCGGCGGGCTCCACCGACTCGACCTCCAGGCCGGCCGCGGTGAGCCGCCGGGCCACGTCGGCGGCATCCAGGCCGTCCGCCAGGCCGGCCGCCTCGGCCAGCCAGGAGAGTGGGAGTCGCATCAGGCCTCCATCCCGAACGCGCGGCTGAACCGGACGTCACCCTCCAGGGTGTCCCTGATGTCGGCCACGCCATCCCGGACCATCAGGCTCCGCTCGATGCCCAGGCCGAACGCGAAGCCGCTGTACCGGTCCGGGTCGATACCGCAGGCGATCAGCACCCGGGGGTTCACCATCCCGCAGCCGGCCAGCTCGATCCAGCCCTGGGAGCGGCACACCCGGCACGGCGCACCGCCCGGCCGGGTGGACGCGCCGCGGCAGATGTGACACTCCATGGACACGTCCGCGGACGGCTCGGTGAACGGGAAGAAGTCGGGCCGCAGCCGGGTGCGCAGTCCCTCGCCGAACATCGCGTCCACGAAGGCGCTGATCGCGCCGCGCAGGTCGGCCATGGTCAGCCCTTCGTCCACGGCCAGGCACTCGATCTGGTGGAACACCGGGCTGTGCGTGGCATCCAGCGCGTCGCTGCGGTAGCACTGGCCCGGGCTGACCACGTACAGCGGCAGTGGCCGGGTCAGCATGGCCCGGATCTGCACTGGCGAGGTGTGCGTGCGCAGCACCACCCCGGACCGGTCGGAGCCGTCCGGGCCGGCCATGAACAGGGTGTCCTGCATCTCCCGGGCCGGGTGGTCGGGCGGGAAGTTGAGCGCGTCGAAGTTGTACCACTCGGCTTCGACCTCGGGGCCTTCGGCGATCTCGTAGCCCATCGCGACGAACACGTCGGAGAGCCGCTCGCTGAGCGTGGTCACCGGATGCCGGGCGCCGCGCGGCTGGCGGTCCCAGGGCAGTGTGACATCCACCGCCTCCTCGATCAGCACCCGCTGGTCCCGCTCGGCTTCCAGGTCGGCCTGCCGGACCGCGAGCGCGTCGCTGACCTCGCGGAGCGCGGCGCCGACCCGCTTGCCCGCCTCGGCCCGGGCCTCCGGCGGCAGCGCGCCGATCTCGGCGCGCGCGGCGGCCAGCGGCGACCGGTCCCCGGCGTGCGCCAGGCGGGCCGCCTTGAGCTTGTCGAGGCTGCGCGCGGCGGCGATGGCCGCCAGCGCCTCATCCCGGGTGCGGGCGACTTCCCCGGCGGACAGGGCGGTCACCGCCACTGGGTCGTACTGCTTGTTCGGTGCGGACATCGCTCTGCTTCCTGCTGCGTCCTGGCCTGCTCGCGCTAGGCCGCTGGATCTGGGATTACCGGGCACTGGTACGCGCTGACGTGCGGCAGCCGCCGGTGCCGGGGAAGCCGGTGCCAGGGGCGGGAGGCCGGCCGGGGCCGCCGCGCTGCGCCCGCCAGCTACCCGAAGTCGGGCAGTCCGGCGGGCATGGTAAATCGGAACTCGGCACCGCCGCCGGGTGCGCTCTGCACCGTGATCGACCCACCGTGCGCCTCGACCAGGCCCTTCACGATGTACAGGCCCAGCCCGGCCCCGCCGCGCCGCTTCGCCCGCCAGAACTGCCGGAAGATCCGCGGGACCAGCTCCGGCGATATTCCGTCGCCCTCGTCGCGGACGCTGACCGCGACCGCCGTGGCCTGCGCGCCGGCCCGGCTGACCGCGCGCGGGCCGAAGGTGTCGGCAGGCTGTACCACGATTGTCACCGTACCAGCACCGTGCCGTACCGCGTTCTCCACCAGGTTGCCGAGGATCTGGTCCACCTTGTCGGCGTCCAGCCAGGTCTCCGGCAGCTCGCTAGGCACTTCGACGCGGAACCGCTCCGGCGGGTCACCTGCGGCCACCCGGCCGGCCACGATCTTCTCCGCCCGGTGCGGGATGTCCACCAGCTGACGGTGGACCTCGATCCGGCCGGCCTCGATCCGGGACACGTCGAGCAGCTCGGTGATCAGCCGGGTCACCCGGTCCGCGTCGGCGTTGACGGTCTCCAGCATCACCCGCTTCTGGTCGTCGGTGAACCGGGTCCATTTGGCGAGCAGCGTGGCGGTGAAGCCCTTGACGCTGGTCAGCGGGGAGCGGAGCTCATGGGCCACGGTGGAGACCAGGTCGGCCCGGCTGCGCTCCAGCCGGGCCCGCTGCTGCGCGCTGCGCAAGCTGACGACGATCCGCTGCACCGCGCCCGGCTGGACCGGGCCGGGCCAGGTCATCCCGGGCCTGGGCCGGGGAACCCGGACATAGCCCATAGTGACCAGGAATTCGGTACCGTCCGGCATCAGCAGCGGGAGCTCGGGGTGCCTGGTGCGGGTGGACAGGCCACCGTAGGGGTCGGCGCACGCCCACCAGCTGCGGCCCTCGGTGTCCTGCAGCGGGAGCATCGCACGGATGTCCTGGCCGATCGCGTCCTGCGCGGTGATGCCGGTCAGCCGGGTCGCGGCCTGGTTGAACACGATGATCCGGCCAGCGTGATCGGCGATGACGAGGCCGTCCGGGAGGTCGTCCGGGCAGACCACACCGCCGGCCAGCGCCCCGGCTGGCACGCTGGCCAGCATGGCCGCCCGGTCGGGCATGAGCCTGTCCATCAGACCGCCGCCTCCGTCCGGCCTTCGGTTCCTGTGCTCTGCTGTTGCTGCGCTGAGTGCCGCACCCGTGAATGACGCAACGTGATCAGACTCTAGCGCCTGTGCGACGGGCAGCGGCAGCCCCCCAGGCCAGCTGTTCCCAGCACGTCACTGCTCTCCCAGGGTCCCGCCCGCCGAGTGCAGGGGGATGGGGAGGTGGCTGGGGGAACGCGGGCCCTGGGCCCGGGCCGAGGAGTACAGGCAGACCGCGGCCGCGGCGGCCAGGTTCAGGCTTTCCGCACGGCCGTAGATGGGCACTGCGACGATGCCGTCGGCCAGTGCCCGGACCTCGGCCGGCAGTCCCCAGGCTTCGTTGCCGAACAGCCAGCCGGTGCCGCGGCCGAGGGTGCCCGCCGCGTCCAGGTCATCAAGCGTGGTGCTGGCGCCGCCGTCCGCCGCCAGCAGCTGCAGCCCGGCCGTGCGCAGCGCCTGGACCGCCTCGGGCACCGGCGTGCCGGCGACCACCGGCAGGTGGAACAGGCTGCCCGCGGACGCACGGACGCACTTGCTGTTGTACGGGTCCACCGACGACCCGGCGAACAGGACCGCGCCCGCGCCGGCCGCGTCGGCGGTGCGCAGCACGGTGCCGGCGTTGCCCGGATCGCGGACGTTGGCCAGGATCACCACCAGCCGCAGCGCGGTGCTGGCTTCGGTCACCGCGGCCAGCGGGACGTCCACGAAGCGGCAGACGGCCAGCACTCCTTGTGGTGTCACGGTCTGCGCCAGCTCGGCCATGACCTCGCCGCTGACCGGGTGCACCTCGGCGCCCTGCGCGGCGGCGCGGCTGGCCAGCTCGCCGTACCGGGCCTGCGCGGCCGCGGTGATGAACAGCTGGGACACCACGTCACCGGCGGCCAGCGCCTCACCTACCGCCTGCGGCCCCTCGGCCAGGAAGGCCCGGGCCCGCTGGCGCAGCGCCCGCTTGCCGAGCTGGCGGGCGGCTTTCACCCGGGGCGACCGGATGCTGGTCAGCTCGGCGCCGGACGGCCGCATCAGATCGCCCCGTGTGCTGGGCCGGGCGGCGTCAGGCCGCCGCGCTGGCCGCGTCCGGGCCGGCCTCGGCCAGCGCGGTCTTGGCCACCTCGACCAGGGCTGAGAACGCAGCCGGGTCGCTCACCGCGAGCTCGGCCAGCATCCGGCGGTCCACCTCGACGTCGGCCAGCCTGAGGCCCTGCACGAAGCGGTTGTAGGTGATGCCGTCGGCTCGCGCCGCAGCGTTGATGCGCTGGATCCACAGCCGGCGGAACGCACCTTTCCGGTCCTTACGGTCCCGGTAGGCGTACGTCATCGAGTGCAGGACCTGCTCCTTGGCCTTGCGGTAGAGCCGGGAGCGCTGGCCCCGGTAACCGCTCGCCCGCTCAAGGACAACCCTGCGCTTCTTGTGGGCGTTGACTGCCCGCTTCACGCGTGCCATTTCACTGACTCCCTTGACGGCCGGGCTGGGTTACTTCCCCAGCAGCTTCTTGGTCTTCCTGACGTCCGCCGGGGCTAGCGTCAGGTCGCGGTTCAGCCGCCGGGTTCGCCGGCTTGACTTGTGCTCCAGCAGGTGGTTCATGTTGGCGCGGCGGCGCATCACCTTGCCGGTGCCGGTGAGCCGGAACCGCTTGGCTGCGCCGCTGTGCGTCTTCATCTTCGGCATGGTGGCCGTTGTCTCCGTGTTCGTTGTGTGCCGTGGCGGCACGGTGCCCCGGATGCCTGCCGGCATCCGCTGTCATTGGTGCCCCCGGCAGCTAAGACTGAGGTGCGGTCCCGTCCTGGCTCAGGCGCCCGCCTGGTCCCCGGGGCCAGTCCCGTTCTGGTGACCAGTAGTCCCGTTCTGGCTACCAGTGGGCGCGCTGGCGCTGGGCTGGCCGCCCGGGGGGGCCGCTGGGCGGCGCGGCCGAGGCACCGATCGGTGTGTCTCAGCCGACTCTTCCCGGGACGCGCTGCGGTCGGACTTGGACTCGCTCTTTTTGCGGTGCGGCCCGATCACCATGATCATGTTCCGGCCGTCCTGCTTGGGCTGGGACTCCACGAAGCCCAGTTCCTCGACATCGCCGGCCAGCCGCTGCAGCAGCCGGAACCCGAGCTCGGGCCGGGACTGCTCGCGTCCGCGGAACATGATGGTTACCTTGACCTTGTCACCCTGCTTGAGGAACCGCTCAACGTGACCCTTCTTGGTCCCGTAGTCGTGCGGGTCGATCTTCGGCCGGAGCTTGATCTCCTTGATGACCGTCTGCGCCTGGTTCTTGCGTGACTCGCGGGCCTTGAGCGCGGACTCGTACTTGAACTTTCCGTAGTCCATAAGCTTGCAGACCGGCGGGCGCGCGGTGGGCGCAACCTCCACCAAGTCGAGGTCGGATTCCTGAGCCAGCCGGAGCGCGTCGTTTAGTGCGACGATTCCGACCTGCTCGCCGTTGGGACCGACGAGGCGCACTTCGGGGACGCGGATGCGGTCGTTGATACGGGGTTCGGCGCTGATGTGACCTCCTTGGGCCTGGTCACCGTCCGGGCACGACGCCCGGATCGGCTGCGCTGCGACCATCCCGCGGAGCTCTTCCCCGGCGGCGTCTTCCTGCCGAACGGAAAAGGGCCCCGCACCGGTGCATGCGAAGCCCACCTAACGCCACTACCCCTGCTCCGGATTCCGCAGCAGGGAATGTGGCCGACCGGAACTGGCAGCCCCCTGAACGGTGCCCGCCAATGGCGGTCACGTCGCGGGGCGGTTCGCCCGGCCTGCCTGGCCAGCCCAGGAGGCCGGCAGGCTACCCGCCAGCCTTGCGGCCGGCCAGGTGGGAGGTGGTCCTCCGCTTGCACGCCCAGCACGGACATGCCGGGCTGGTCGTCAGGTAAGAGTAACAGCAATGCGCCGCCCGGTGGTATTCCCGGCTCCCGCCGCGCGGGCCGGTGATTCAGGCCGAGCCCGCCGTGGCCGGCCCGGTCGCGGTGTCGGACCCACTGGGCGTTGGGGTGGGGTCTGAGCTCGGGCTCGGTGTGGGGGTCGGGGTCTGGCTCGGGGTCGGGGTCTGGCTCGGGGTCGGTGTGGGGGTCGGTGTGGAGGTGGGCGTCCGGGACGGGCTCGGCGTCGGGGTGGGCGTGGGCGTATGGCTCGGTGACTTGGCCGGGCTGGGGGTGGGCGAGGCCTTCTGGGACTTCGACGGCCTCGGCGTGCCCGCCGTGGGGGACGCCGTGCCCGTGCTGGCCGCCAGTGTCCCGCCGGCCTGGGGCTGGCGCAGCTGGGCGCCGCTCCGGCGGCCGCCCCGCGCCTGCCCAGCCGCGGGCGGACTGGCCGAAGGCGCCGGACTGGCCGAGGGCACCTGCGGCGCCAGCGCGGTGACCGCAGGTGATCCCGACTGAGGCAGCGTGTTCGCCACGAGCACCGCGCCGCCGCCGATGACCGCGCACGCCGCCACTAGCACCCCGGCCGCCGGGATGAACCTGGCTGGCCCGGGCGCGGTGGCCAGCCGGTCCAGCGGCACCGGGAACCCGGACCGGGCGAACGGCTCGGCGCGGCGGACCAGCTGGCCGCGCAGCACCGCCGCGTCCGGCGAGTCATCCATGACCAGGGACAGCATCTGGTCCCGCAGACCGGGTGGCAGCTCGGGTACGGGCAGCATGCCGAGCAGGGCGGTTGGGCTCAGCTCCCGGCGGTGCCGCTCACCGCACCGGTCACAGCCACTGATGTGCCGGGCTACCTGCTCGCGGACGGCAGGTGTCAGCTCCTCGTCCAAGCTGGCCAGGATCTGCGCCAGCTCGGCGCACAACCCCTGCTGGGACCGGGTAACCAGCAGCGCGCCCAGCGCGCTCTCCAGCTGGGCGTGGGCGCGGGCAGCCAGCGCGCCCGCCTGGTTACGCGGCACGCCGAGCACGTCGGCCAGGTCAGCGCCGTAGAAGCCGTGTCGCATGCTGAGCTCGACGGCCTCCCGATCATCAGGGCTCAGCCCAGCCAGCGCCGACTGGACCAGCTCGCGCAGCTCAGCGTCGTCCAGCGCGCCACCGGAATCCGTGGGCTCGCCGGGGCCCACATTGTCCTGGTCTAACGTGGCCGCTTCGCGGCTTGCCCAGAGCTGGCGGCGGCACTCGTTCCTGGCTACCGCGTAGAACCAGGGCCGGAGACGGCTTGGTGTGCGCAGCCGGCCCAGCCGGGCCGCGGCGATCACGAATGTGTCGTGCACCGCGTCGGCCGCTTCGGCCGGCTCGCTCAGCAGTGACCAGCAGTACGCGTAAATCCCCGGGGCATAATGATCGTAGGCGGCGCCGAGCGCCAGTGGATCATTGGCCACAATCCCCGCAATCATCCCCCCATCACGCATGCGATCATGCTATGTGCCCAGCCAGGGCACGTCCCCCGGAATGGGGTTGCAATCCGCTTACCGGGCGGCGGCCAGCGCAGCCAGCCCGGCGGCGCGCATCGCCTCGACCGGCGCTGACTTGCCGGTCATCAGCTCGACCTGCCGCGCGGCCTGATGCAGCAGCAGCGCAAATCCGCCCACCGTGGGCACCCCGGCCTGCTGCGCGGCGGCGGCCAGGGCGGTGGGCCAGGGGTGGTACACCACGTCGAGCACGCATCCGGGGCGGAGCGCGCCCTGCCTGATGCGCTCCGCGTAGTGGTCGGCCGCGCCGGCCGGGGCGGTGGAGACGAGCAGCCCGGGCGCGGGCTGCGCCGGGTCGTCGAACGGGGCCAGCCGGACCGGTATGCCGAGCCGGTCCGCGGCAGCCAGCAGGTCGCCGGCCCGCCCCGGGTCACGGACCGCGGCCGTGGCCTGGCTGGCGCCCAGCCCACGTACCGCGGCCAGCGCGGAGCACGCGGTCGCACCGCCGCCCAGAATCAGGACCGGGCCGGGGTCCGCGGGCAGGCCGGCCCTCGCTTCGGTGATGGCGGTGATCATGCCGGGCACGTCGGTGTTGTGCCCGTGCCGCAGCCCGGCGTCGAAGCGCACCGTGTTGGCCGCGCCGACCTCGGCCACCAGCGGCTCGGCGGCGTCCAGCAGGCTGAGCACAGCCCGCTTGAGCGGCATGGTGAGGGACAGCCCGGCCCAGTCCGGGCCGCACCCGGCGAGCAGCCCGGGCAGCCCGGCCTCGTCGCACTCGATGGCCTGGTAGGACCAGCCGGTCAGGCCGAGCGCCTGGTAGGCGGCCCGGTGCAGCACCGGGGACAGCGAATGGGCGATCGGCGCCCCCAGTACCGCCGCTTTCATGACCCGGCTGACTCAGCCAGAGCCGGTGTGCGTGCCAGTGCCGGTCCCGGTGCTGCCGTACTTCTGCACGGCCGCGTCGAACGCCGAGGCGGTGCTGAAGAACAGCGTCTTGCCGGTGGCCGAGTTGATGGTCAGGAAGTACAGCAGGTTGCCGTGCGCCGGGCGCAGCGCCGCCTCGATCGCGGTCCGGCCCGGGCTGTCGATCGGCCCTGGCGGCAGGCCCGCGTGCAGGTACGTGTTGTACGGCGATGGGAACGTGGTGCTGAACGCGGCGTTGCTGTGCTTGAGGCTCATCGCGTACAGCACGGTCGTGTCGAGCTGCAGCTTGATCGGCGGGACCGCGTTGAGCCGGTTGTAGACCACCTCAGCGATCTCCGGGTACTCCGACGGGATCTTGCCCTCGGCCTCGATGATGCTGGCCACAGTGATCACCGCGGCTTCGCTCTCCCGCGCCCGCTGGGCCGCCGCGGGCAGGCCGATGCTGGCGGCCTGCTGGTCGAACTGCTGCACCATGCTCTTCAGCACGGCCGTCGGCGAGGTGCCCGGCTGGATGTCGTAGGTGGCCGGGAACAGGTACCCCTCCGGCTTGCCATGCGCGAAAGCGGGCAGGCCCAGATCGGCCGGGTGCGCGATGGCCTGCTCGTAGCCCTTGAAGTTGCCGGTCGCCTGGCCCAGCCGGGCGATGATCTCCGACAGCCGGAAGCCTTCCGGGATGGTCACCTTGACCTGCACCCGGCTGGACGGGTTGAGCAGCAGGGCCAGCGCCAGCGAGGCCTGCATGTGTTTGTGCACCTTGTAGGTGCCGGGCTCCAGCGCGTTGCCCTTGGGGTTGGCCTTGGCCGCGTTGGAGAACGAGCGGGCGCTGGCCACCACGCCCAGCGCGGCCAGCCGTTCGCCCACCGCGGTGGCGCTCTGGCCCGGCTTGATCTGCACCAGCACCGTGCCGGTGCCGGCCCCGGAGAAATCGGGCGGATTGATGTAGGTCCGGTAGTAGTGGTAGATCACCGCACCGCCGGCCCCGGCGAGGAGCACGAACACCAGCAGCGAGACCAGTATCGCGACCCGGCCGCGACGGCGCCGCTTGCGGCCGGACGGGCTGGCTGGCGGCCCGCCGCCACGGCGGTCCTTCTTGCTCTCGTTCAGCCCGGGGAGCAGGTCGCGGCGGTCGTTCCCGTCGTTCTCGTCGCCCCAGGCGGCCGGCTGGCCGCTCTCTTCATACCAGTCCCCGGTAGCCGGGTACTCCCCCGATTCCTGGGGGCCAAGCTCCAGATCACGTGGGTCGTCCACGTAGCCCTCATACCCCGGATACCCGCGCTCAGCATCCGGCCGGCGGCCGGACCGGCGCGGCGGGGCGAGGTCGGCGCGGCCGTCACCGTAGGACGCCGCGCTGGGCATCGGCCCGGAGGCCGGGCGGGACCAGTCATAGTCCGGCAGCGGGGGCAGCGGCCCGGATGGGTGACCGGGTCCGGGCATGGCCGCGGGCGGCGGCGGGAATCCGCCGGACCTGCCCGGGTCACTGTCCAACGACGGCTCGGCCCAGGACTGCGGCCCGGCGGCCGCCTCGTCCCACGGCTGCGCCTGCCAGGTCTGCTGCTCAGCGGGCCTGCCGCCCCAGGACTGGTCGTCCCAGGACTGGCGTTCCCAGCGCTCGGGTGCCATCGGCTCGGCGTGCGGCCGGGCCCGCTGGTCGCCGCCCAGCGGATCCGGGCCCCAGGTGTACGGGTCGGGCTGGTGCGCGGGCCCGGGCGGCGGCGCGCCTGGGCCGCCGCGGCCGGCCCACCCGGGCTGCTCCGGGTAGCCGCCACTGCCTGGGTAGCTCCGGTGCGACCTGCCGCGGGCCGGGTAGCCGGGGTCCGTGCCGTAGCCGGGCTCGTCGCCGGGCGGGCCACCGCCCCAGCCGTCCTCGGCGGCCGGGTAGTCATCGCCGGGGAACGGCTCGCCATGCTCAGCCGGCGGCGGGTAATTCCCCGGCTCCCAGTCCTGCTCTCCCTGTGTCCCCCGCCGCGAGTGGCGGCTCACCCGCTCTCCCCAGATGGCGGGGAGACGGGCTGCCCGGGTGGCGCGCCGGTGGCGCGCTCGGCGTCCAGCGCCCCCTGCAGCAGCAGCGCGGCCGCGGCCTGGTCCACCACTGGCCGGCGGGCGCGGGAACCCTTGCCGCCCTGGCGCAGTGCGTCGTGCGCCAGCACGGTGGTGAAGCGTTCATCGACCAGCCGCACCGGCAGCGGGTTCAGCCGGCCGGCCAGCGAGATGGCGAAGTCGGTGGCCGCGGCCGCGGCGGCCCCGGCGCGCCCGGACAGGCTGGTGGGTAGCCCGACGATGACCTCGATGGCCTGGTGGGTCAGGGTCAGGCTGACCAGGCTGTCGATGTCTCCGGGGCCACGCGGCACGGTGGTCAGCGGGCTGGCCAGCAAGCCGTCGGGGTCGCTGCGGGCGACGCCGATCCTGGCCGAGCCGTAGTCGACTCCGAGCCGCACGCCGGTCCTCAGCGCTGAACTCCGCACGTCAGCGGTCTCGTCGGCGTAGCGGGATGGCTGCAGCACGGTTCAACCGTACGCCAACCGATCACAGCGTGTCCCTCACAACCGCCCGAACCACAGCAAAAGCATCGGCGATCGCCTGCTCAGACCGGTCTCCTTGCGGCGCGCCGCCGCCCTGCGCGATGTCGTCCCGGCCGCCGCCGCCCCCGCCCAGCGATCCGGCGGCCGCCCGGACCAGGGCCCCGGCGGCCAGGCCCAGCCCGCGGGCGGCCTCGTTCACCGCCGCCACGATGGCCGGCCGGCCGGCGGGCACACCCGCGATCAGCACTACGGCAGGCCGCTGCGCGGGCAGCCGGCCGCGCACGTCGAGGGCGAGCTTGCGGATGCCATCGGCGGTGGTGCCGTCCGGCACCTGGTGCGCCACGAAGGCCACCTGGCCGACGTCCTCGGCGCCGGCCGCCAGGCCAGCCGCGGCCCCGAGCACCTGCTCGCTGCGCAGCCGCTCCAGGTCACGCTCGGCGTCCCGGAGCCGGCTGACCAGCCCGGCCACCCGGTCCGGCAGGTCCTCCCGGCGGGTCTTCAGCTGCTCGGTGAGCTGGCTGACCAGCACGCTCTCCCGGGCCAGGTAGCGGAATGCGTCGGTGCCGACCAGTGCCTCCACCCGGCGGACGCCGGAGCCGATGGACGACTCGCCGAGGATCTTGATCAGGCCGAGCTGGCCGGAGTGGGCCACGTGGGTGCCGCCGCACAGCTCCCGGGAGTAGTCGCCGACCTCGACCACCCGGACCTCATCGCCGTACTTCTCGCCGAACAGGGCGATCGCGCCCATCGAGCGGGCCTCGTCGATGGGCGTGACGAAGGCGCGTACCGCGAGGTCGTCGATGAGTATCTGGTTGACCTCGTCCTCCACGTCGCGCAGCACCGAGTGCGGCACCGCCCCGGACGCGGTGAAGTCGAACCGCATCCGGCCTGGGGAGTTCTCCGAGCCGGCCTGGGCCGCGGATTCGCCCAGCGCGCCGCGGAACGCGCGGTGCACCATGTGCGTGGCGGTGTGCGACCGGGAGATGGCCCGCCGCCGGGCGATGTCGATGTCCGCTTCGGCAGCCGCGCCGACCACCACCTCACCGCTGGTCACCACGCCGCGGTGCACGATGAGCCCGGGCACCGGCTGCTGCACGTCGCGGACCTCGATCTGGCCGCCGGGCGCGCCCGGCGCGCTGGCCACCCGGATCACCCCGGCGTCGGCCAGCTGGCCACCACCCTCGGCGTAGAACGGGGTGCGGTCCAGCACCACTTCCACCTCGTCGCCCGCGCCAGCCGCGGGCACGCTCACCCCGTCGGCCAGCAGCCCGGTGACGGTCGCCTCGCCGGACGTGACGTCGTACCCGGTGAAGGTGACCGGCCCGGACTTGGTCAGCAGGCTGGCCAGCACGGAGATGTCGGCGTTCCCGGTCTTCTTGTCCAGCGAGTCCTGCTTGGCCCGCTGCCGCTGCTCGGCCATCAGCCGCCGGAACCCGTCCTCGTCCACGGCCAGGCCCTGCTCGTTGGCCATTTCCAGGGTGAGGTCGATCGGGAAGCCGTACGTGTCGTGCAGCTGGAAGGCCTGCGCGCCGGACAGCGTCGCGGCGCCGCGACGCCGGGTCTCGCCCACCGCCGCGTCGAAGATCGCCGAGCCGGTGCGCAGCGTGGTCAGGAACGTGCTCTCCTCCGCGTCGATCACGCCGAGGATGCGCGGCGCCTCGGTGCGCAGCTCCGGGTACAGGTCGGCCATGGCGTTCAGCGCGGTGTCCGCCAGGTCGTGCAGGTAGCGGCCGTCGCTGCCGCCACCGCGCTGGCCGCCGGCCAGCAGCCGCAGGTTGTAGATGCTGCGCCGGAGGATGCGGCGCAGCACGTAGCCGCGGGCCTCGTTGGACGGCAGCACACCGTCGCCGACCAGCATCACCGCGGTGCGCACGTGGTCGGCGACCACCCGCAGCGCCACGTCGGTCCGGTGGTCCCGGCCGTACTTCTGCTCGGTCAGGTCGGCCGCCCGGTCGAGCACCTTCCACAGCGTGTCGACCTCGTAGATGTTGTCCACGCCCTGCAGGATCGCGGCCATCCGCTCCAGGCCCATGCCGGTGTCGATGTTCCGCTTGGGCAGATCGCCCAGGATGGGCCAGCCTTCCTTGCCCGCCCCCTCACCGCGCAGGTACTGCATGAAGACCAGGTTCCACACCTCCAGGTACCGGTCTTCGTCGACGATCGGCCCGCCCTCCAGGCCATAGTCCGGGCCGCGGTCGTAGTAGATCTCCGAGCACGGCCCGCACGGCCCGGGCACGCCCATCGACCAGTAGTTGTCCGCCATGCCGCGGCGCTGGATCCGGCTCTCCGGCACGCCGACCACGTCATGCCAGATGCGGTACGCCTCGTCGTCGTCGAGGTACACGGTGGCCCACAGCCGGTCCTCGGGGAAGCCGAACCCGCCGTCCCGTTCCGGCGTGGTGAGCAGCTCCCAGGCGAACGGGATGGCCTGCTCCTTGAAGTAGTCGCCGAATGAGAAGTTGCCCAGCATCTGGAAGAAAGTGCCGTGCCGGGTGGTCTTGCCGACCTCCTCGATGTCCGGCGTGCGGACGCACTTCTGGCAGCTGGTGGCCCGGTCGAACGGCGGCGTGGCCTGGCCCAGGAAATACGGCTTGAACGGCTGCATCCCGGCGTTCACCAGCAGCAGCGTGGGATCGTCAGCGATCAGTGAGGCAGACGGGACGACGGTGTGCCCGCGGTTCTCAAAGTAGCTAAGGAAACGGCGGGCAATCTCTGCCGACTCCATCAACGGCCATCCTCTGTTTGGTCCGGCTCTATGTGGTTGGGCTCGGTGTGGTCGGGGCGCCCTTCCAGGGCCGGGCGCGAGGCCTGGAGCTGGCGCTGGCGGTAGATCTGCATGCCTTCACGGACGTCCCCGGCGAAGCTGGTGATCTCCCGGGCCCGCGGGCCGGGCATGATCGCGCGGGCCACGGCGGTAGCCCGCCGGTAGGCGCTGATGCCGAGCACCGCGCCCAGGATCAGCCAGAACAGCCGCCGGATCATCGCCGTCCCTCCAGTTCGCGGGACCCGGTACGCAACTCGGCGGCGTGCCGGACGCCGTAGACGAACGCGGAGACGCGGGCGAACCGGGAGCCTGCCTGTGCCCCGGCCAGCTTGGCCAGCGGCGCGAACTGGGTCACCCGGCCGGTGAGCTCGGCCATGTTGCCGGCCACCTCTTCCATGCTGGCGGTGATCTCGTCAGTCCGGGCGAGCTGCCCGGCCGTCTCGTCGAGGGTGGCGTGCGCCCGGGCGATCACCGCGTCGCTGTCCCGCCGCAGCCCGGTTACGGCCGCGGACGTCTGGTTGATCAGCCGGGCCAGCTTCACCAGCACGTATACCGCCGCGGCCACCAGGACCGCCCAGCAGAAGGCAGCGACGATGACCGCCACCCAGACCGCGTTCAGCATGCCTGCTCCCTCATCTGCCTGACCCTATCTCGCGGTGGCCGCCCGTAACGCGCGACCAGAGCGGCTCCCGCACCGCCCGGCGTTACGAGCCGTCCGGCTCCGGCGGCTGGTCCAGGATGGCCCGGATCCGCTCGGCCCGTTCCGCGTAGCGCGCCTCCGCGCCGTGCCGGGACGGCTGGTAATATCGCCGGCCGGCCAGCGAATCCGGCGCGTACTGCTGCGCGACCACGCCTTCCGGGAAGTCGTGCGGGTATGCATAGCCCTCGCCGTGGCCCAGCCGGGCCGACCCCGGGTAGTGCGCGTCGCGCAGGTGCGGCGGCACCGGCCCGGCCAGCCCGGCCCGGACGTCGGCCTGGGCCGCGCCGATCGCCTTGATGACCGAGTTGGACTTGGGCGCCAGAGCCAGGTGGATGGTGGCCTGGGTCAGGTTGATCCGGGCTTCGGGCAGGCCGACGAACTCGACCGCGTGCGCCGCGGCCACCGCCACCCCGAGTGCGGACGGGTCAGCCATCCCGACGTCCTCGCTAGCGTGCACGATCAGCCGCCGGGCGATGAACCGCGGGTCCTCGCCCGCCTCGATCATCCGGGCCAGGTAGTGCACGGCCGCGTCCGGGTCGCTGCCCCGGATGCTCTTGATGAACGCGCTGATCACGTCGTAGTGCTGGTCGCCCGCCCGGTCGTAGCGGACGGCGGCGCGGTCCACCGCCCGTTCCAGGGTGGCGGTGTCGATGACCGCGCCGGGGCTCAGCCCGAGCGAGGCCGACTCCAGGTAGGTCAGCGCCCGCCGGGCATCCCCGCTGGCCAGCCGGACCAGGTGGGCCAGCGCGTCGTCGTCCAGACTGGCCGTGCCGGCCAGCCCACGCTCGTCGGTGAGCGCCCGCCGGATGACTTCCCGCATGTCGTCGTCGCTGAGCGGTTCCAGGGTGAGCAGCAGGGACCGGGACAGCAGCGGCCCGACCACCGAGAACGACGGGTTCTCGGTGGTCGCGCCGATGAACGACACCCAGCGGTTCTCCACCGCGGGCAGCAGCGCGTCCTGCTGTGCCTTGTTGAACCGGTGCACCTCGTCGATGAACAGCACGGTCTGCAGGCCGGTCAGGCCGAGTTCCCGGCGGGCCGCCTCGATCGCCGCCCGGACATCCTTGACCCCGGCGGTGACCGCGGACAGCTCGGTGAACCGGCGCCGGGTCACCTGGCTGATCACGTGGGCCAGGGTGGTCTTACCGGTGCCCGGCGGGCCCCACAGCACCACGGACATGCCCGCGTCATGCTCGGCCAGCTTGCGCAGCGGGGTGCCCGGGCCGGTCAGGTGCGCCTGGCCGACCACCTCGTCCAGGGTGCGCGGGCGCATCCGCACGGCCAGCGGGGCGGCCGCCTGGGCCGCCTCCTGCTCAGCCGCGTCGAACAGGCTGCTCGCCTGCCCGCCACCGTCGGTGCTCCGTACCACACCCAGACACTATCTGGCTACTCAGACAGGCCAGGCCGGCGACTCGGGCTTGGCGTCGATGCCGGCCTCACGGCGCTGCTCGGCGGTGATCGGGGTGGGCGCGCCGGTGAGCGGGTCGGCCCCGGACGCGGCCTTCGGGAACGCGATCACGTCCCGGATCGTGTCCCGCCCGGTCAGCAGCATGACCAGCCGGTCCCAGCCGAACGCGATCCCACCGTGCGGCGGTGGCCCGAAGCGCAGCGCGTCGAGCAGGAAGCCGAACTGCGACCGCGCTTCCTCGGGCGCCAGCCCGATCACGTCGAAGACCTTCTGCTGCAGGTCAGGCCGGTGGATACGGATCGAGCCGCCGCCGATCTCGGTGCCGTTGCAGACCATGTCGTAGGCGTCGGCCAGCGCGCCGCCTGGCTCGTCGGCGAACTTGCCCGCCCACTCCGGCAGCGGCGCGGTGAAGGGGTGGTGCACCGCGGTCCAGCCGCCCGTCCCGTCCTCCTCGAACATGGGCGCGTCCACCACCCAGGTGAACGCCCACGCTTCCGGGTCGATGAGGCCGAGCCGCTCGCCGATCTCCAGCCGGGCCGCGCCGAGGAGTGACCGGGCCTGCTGCGGCGGGCCGGCCGCGAAGAACACGCAGTCCCCTGGTCCCGCGCCGGCCGCGGCGGCCAGCCCGGCCCGCTCCTCCGCGGACAGGTGCTTGGCCACCGGCCCGGAGTCGGACACCTCGCCCGCGGCGTCGATCAGCACGTAAGCCAGCCCGCGGGCGCCACGCGCCCGGGCCCACTCCTGCCAGCCGTCCAGTTCCCGGCGGGTCTGGCTGGCCCCGCCGGGCATGACCACCGCCCCGACGTAGGGGGCCTGGAAGACGCGGAACGTACTCTGCGCGAAGTAGCTGGTCAGCTCCGTCAGCTCGGAGCCGAACCGGAGGTCGGGCTTGTCCGAGCCGAACCGGGCCATCGCGTCGGCGTAAGTCATCCGCGGCACCGGCCGGGGCAGCTGGTAACCCGCGATCCCGGCCCAGAGCCGGGCGACCAGGTCTTCGGCCACGGCGATGACATCGTCCCGGGTGATGAAGCTCATCTCGATGTCCACCTGGGTGAACTCCGGCTGCCGGTCGGCCCGGAAGTCCTCGTCCCGGAAGCAGCGGGCCAGCTGCCAGTACCGCTCGAAGCCGCCGACCATGAGCAGCTGCTTGAACAGCTGCGGGGACTGCGGCAGCGCGTACCAGTGCCCGGGGCGCAGCCGCACCGGGACCAGGAAGTCCCGCGCCCCTTCCGGCGTGGACCTGGTCAGGTCCGGGGTCTCCAGGTACACGAAGCGGTGCCCGCGGAGCACGTCGCTGAGCAGGTAACCGGCCTCGGACCGGGTGCGCAGCGCGGCCGCCGTCTCGGCCCGGCGCATATCCAGGTAGCGGTACCTGAGCCGGACGTCCTCGTTCAGCCCGCCGGTCTCGTCGATGGGGAACGGCAGCGGGTCCGACTCGGCCAGCACCTCCAGGTCGTCCACGGCCACCTCCACCTCGCCGGTGGGCAGGTCGGGGTTCTCGTTGCCGTCCGGCCTGCGCCGGACCTGCCCGGTCACCTGGATGCAGAACTCGTTCCGCAGCGCGTGCGCGGGCGCGTCGTCCGACTCGGCGCGGAACACGGCCTGGACGACCCCGCTGGCGTCGCGCAGGTCAATGAACGTGACCCCGCCGTGGTCGCGGCGGCGGGCCACCCAGCCCGCGAGCGTCACCGTCTGGCCGGCCTGCTCGGCGCGCAGCGTACCCGCCTCATGGGTTCGGATCATGAATCTCTCCTGTGTAAACCCGGGTTCAGAGCCCGGTCGCCCGGCCCGGCCGCGCGGTCTGCGCGCCGGGGCCCGCGCCAGGACGCAGCCCGGCCAGGAACTGGTTGCCGGCGCGCTCGGCGCCGATGGTGGTCTGCGGCCCGTGCCCGGGCAGCACCGCGGTCTCATCCGGCAGGGTCAGGCAGACCCGGGCCAGGCTGTCCATCATCACGGCTGGGTCGCCGCCGGGCAGGTCGGTCCGCCCGATCGAGCCGGCGAACAGCAGGTCGCCGGAGAACATGACGGAGGTGCCGGAGCGGAACGCCACCGAACCCGGGGTGTGCCCCGGCGCGTGGTCAACGGTGATCTCCAGGCCGGCCAGGCTGAGCACGGCCCCGTCGGTGAGTTCCCGGACGTCGTCCGGCTCGCTGAAGGTGAGGCCGCCGAACAGCTCGAGCCCGGGCCGCAGCGACAGCCCACGGGCCGGGTCGGTGAGCAGCGCCCGGTCGGCGGGATGAATGTAAGCCGGGATGCCTGTCGCGCCGCAGACGGGCGCCACCGACCAGACGTGATCGATATGCCCGTGGGTGAGCAGCACCGCGACCGGCTTGAGCCGGTGCTGGGCCACGATCTCCGCGATCCCTGGCTCGGCGTCCTCGCCGGGGTCGATGATCAGGCACTCGGCGCCCGGCTCGGTGGCCACCAGATAGCAATTGGCCGCGAACGAGCCGGCTGGGAACCCGGCGACAAGCACGGGCCGACCTCCCTCAGAGCGTTCCGGGCAGATAGCGGGATGCGGGCACTGACCGCCGCTCCAGGCTACCGATGCGCTCGGCCCAGCGGCGAACCGGTAACAGCGACGTCACGACCTCGTAGGTGCCGGTACCATTCGCGAAGTTTCGCTGGTAAGCAGGCAGCAAGCAGCCAGGAGGACCCGACTAGTGGCGAGCAAGAAGGACCGGCAGCGCAAGCTAGCCCGTGAGCGCATGCTGCGGCAGCAGCAGCGGCGGGCCGAGCAAGCCAGACGGACCCGGCAGATCACGATGATATCCGTGGTCTGCCTCGTCGTCGTGGGCCTGGGCGTGGGCGGCTTTTTCTTGTTCAGCTCGCCCG
Source organism: uncultured Actinomycetes bacterium (assembly GCA_963814645.1). GTDB lineage: Bacteria > Actinomycetota > Actinomycetes > Streptosporangiales > Streptosporangiaceae > RYN-230. The sequence goes on from CAWFDX010000004.1 coordinate 2,370,525, forward strand.
GCACGACCAGCAACGCGGCCGCGTCGGCCACCGCCTCGGCGACGCCGTCCAGCACCGCTGCCACGCCGACCCCGTCGGCCACGCCGGCGCTGGCCGCGGAGCCGGCCAAGACGTGCAGCTACCCGACCTCCGGCACGGCCGCCCGCAAGGTCAGCAAGCCGCCCGCCAAGCCGGACTGGAAGGCCACGTACCAGGCCACCATCCACACCAACCGCGGCAACGTGGTCATCGACCTGCTGAACAGCAAGGCCACCTGCACGGTCAACTCGTTCGTCTCGCTGGCCGACCAGAAGTTCTTCAACAACACGCACTGCCACCGGCTCACCACGGTCAGCCCGCTGTACGTGCTGCAGTGCGGCGACCCGACCGGGACCGGCAGCGGCGGGCCGGGGTACAAGTTCAACGACGAGAACCTGGCCGGCGCGAAGTACACCCAGGGCACGGTGGCGATGGCCAACTCGGGGGCGGATACGAACGGCAGCCAGTTCTTCATCGTCTACAAGAACTCGACGCTGAGCCCGAACTACACGCCGTTCGGCACAGTCGTCAAAGGACTCGGGATCATCCAGAATGTGGCCAAGGCCGGAAGTGACAACGCCAATGGCACCGGGGATGGGCACCCGAAGAAGAAAGTCGAAATCGAGAGCATCACTATTAAGAAGACCTGAGCCAGGCGATGCTGTCTGGAGCAGGGCAGGGCAGGAGGTTAGCGGTGACTACCGCCAACGATCCGTGGGGCCGGGTAGCTGACGACGGTACGGTCTTCGTGCGTACCGCCGCGGGCGAGCGGGTGGTTGGCTCTTGGCAGGCGGGCAGCCCGGACGAAGCGCTGGCCTTCTACCGGCGGAAGTACACCTCGCTGGAGACCGAAGTAACCCTGCTCGAACAGCGCATCTCCGGCACCGACCTGTCCCCCGGCACGGCCCGGGCCACCATCGACCGGCTGCTCGAAGCGGTGGCCACCGCCAACGCCATCGGCGACCTGGATTCGCTGCACTCCCGGCTGGAGGCGCTGACCGGGCAGGTGGAGGGCCGCCGGGAGGAAGTGCGCGCGGCCCGCGAGCACGCCCGGGTCGAAGCCAAGGAGATCAAGGAGGGGATCGTCAGCGAGGCCGAGCAGATCGCGGCCGAGGCGACGCACTGGAAGATCAGCGGCGAGCGGATGCGCCAGTTGCTCGAGGAGTGGAAGGCCGCGCCGCGCGCCGACCGTGCGGTGGAGACCGCGCTGTGGAAGCGGCTGTCCGCCGCCCGCAACGCCTTCGCCAAGCGGCGCAAGGCCTACTTCGCCGGGCTGGAAGACGAGCGTGAGCAGGCCAAGGCGAGCAAGGAGAAGCTGGTCGTGGAGGCCGAAGCGCTGGCTACCTCCACCGACTGGGGCCAGACCGCGGCGGCCTACCGGGACCTGATGCGGTCCTGGAAGTCGGCGGGCCGGGCCGGGCGGGCCGACGAGGAAGAGCTGTGGAGCCGGTTCAAGGCGGCGCAGGATCAGTTCTTCGCCGCCCGCTCCGAGGTGTACTCGGCCAAGGAGAACGAGCTGCGCGAGCACGCCGCGGTGAAGTCCGCGCTGCTCGAGGAGGCCAACGGGCTGCTCCCGGCGACCAACGTGCGGGCCACCCGGGCCGCGCTGCGTTCCATCCAGGAGCGCTGGGAGCAGGCCGGGCCGGTGCCCAGGGAGGCGCACGACCGGTTGGAGCAGGGGCTGCGCCGGGTGGAGGACGCGGTGCGCAAGGCCGAGGACGCGCAGTGGCGCCGGTCCAACCCAGAGGCGCTGGCCCGGGCCAAGGGCACCGTGGACCAGATCCGGGCGGCTATCGCCAGCCTGGAGGAGCAGCTGGCCAAGGCGCAGCAGCGCGGTGACACCCGGGCCGCGGACCAGGCCACCGAGGCGATCGCCGCCCGCCGTTCCTGGCTGGAGGAAGCCGAGCGCACGCTCGCCGAGCTCTCCGGCTGAGCCAGACCCGAGCATATTTAACGCCAGCTGCCGGTCGGGGCCGTCGCCAGCGCGCGGGCTAAGACGTTATCCGGTAGACGTCGTAGACGCCGTCGATGGCGCGGACGGCGCGCAGGATGTGGCCGAGGTGCTTCGGGTCGCCCATCTCGAACGTGAACCGGCTGACCGCGACCCGGTCCCGGGTCGTGGTGACCGATGCGGACAGGATGTTCACGTGCTGGTCGGAGATGGTCCGGGTGACGTCGGACAGCAGCCCGGTCCGGTCCAGCGCCTCGATCTGGATGGCCACCAGGAACAGCGAGTCCTCGGTGGGCGACCAGTGCACCGCGACCAGCCGCTCCGGCTGTGAGTCGAGCAGGTGCCGCAGGTTGAGGCAGTCCGCCCGGTGCACCGACACGCCGTGCCCGCGGGTGACGAACCCGGTGATCTCGTCGCCGGGCACCGGGGTGCAGCACTTGGACAGCCGCGCATAGACATCGGAGGTGCCTTCGACCACCACGCCGGAGTCACCGGCCGGCCGCTGCGGCGGCGGCCGGGTCGGCAGCGTGGCCTCGGCCAGGTCCTCCTGCGCGCCGGCCATCCCGCCCGCCGACTGGACCAGCTTGGCCGCCACCGACTGCGCGCTGACGTGGCCCTCGCCGACCGCGGCGTAGAGCGCGGACAGATCCGGGTAGTGCAGCTCGGTGGCGATGGCGAGCAGCGCGTCCCCGGTGACCAGGCGCTGCAGCGGCAGGCCGTGCTTGCGCAGCGCCCGGGCGATCGCGGTCTTGCCGGTCTCGGTGGCCGCCTCACGGCGTTCCTTGGAGAACCAGTGCCTGATCTTGTTCCGGGCCCGGGCGCTCTTGACGAACGTCAGCCAGTCCCGGCTCGGCCCGGCGTCCTGGGCCTTGGAGGTGAAGATCTCGACGGTGTCGCCGTTGTCCAGGGCACTCTCCAGCGCCACCAGGCGGCCGTTGACCCGGGCGCCGATGGTGCGGTGGCCGACCTCGGTGTGGATGGCGTAGGCGAAGTCCACCGGGGTTGCGCCCTGCGGCAGCGCGATCACCTCGCCGCGTGGGGTGAACACGTACACCTCGGCCGCGCCCAGGTCGAAGCGGAGCGATTCGAGGAACTCGGCCGGGTCGGCGGTCTCCCGCTGCCAGTCCACCAGCTGGCGCAGCCAGGCCATGTCGCCGGTGGCGTCGCTGCCGTGGCCATTGCTGCCGGCCACGGTCTCTTCCTTGTACTTCCAGTGCGCGGCGACGCCGTACTCCGCCCGCCGGTGCATGCCCCAGGTGCGGATCTGCAGCTCGACGGGCTTGCCGCCGGGGCCGATCACCGTGGTGTGCAGCGACTGGTACATGTTGAACTTCGGCATCGCGATGTAGTCCTTGAACCGGCCGGGCACCGGGTTCCACCGCGCGTGCACCGTGCCGAGCGCCGCGTAACAGTCGCGGACCGAGTCCACCAGGACCCGGATGCCGACCAGGTCGTAGATGTCGTCGAAGCCGACGTTGCGGGCGATCATCTTCTGGTACACGGAGTAGTAGTGCTTGGGCCGGCCGGTCACCCGGTTTTTGATCTTGGCCTCGCGCAGGTCGGTGGAGACGTCCTCGATGACTTCCTGGAGGAACACATCGCGGCGCGGGGCCCGCTCGGACACCAGCCGGGCGATCTCGTCGTACCGCTTGGGGTACAGCGTGGCGAAGGCCAGGTCCTCGAGTTCCCACTTGATCGTGTTCATGCCGAGCCGGTGCGCCAGCGGGGCGTAGATCTCCAGCGTCTCCCGGGCCTTGCGCTCCTGCTTCTCCCGGGCCAGGTAGCGCAGCGTGCGCATGTTGTGCAGCCGGTCGGCCAGCTTGATCACCAGGACCCGGATGTCCCGGGCCATCGCGACCACCATCTTGCGGACCGTCTCGGCCTCGGCCGCTTCGCCGTACTTGACCTTGTCCAGCTTGGTCACGCCGTCGACCAGGTTGGCGATCTCGTCGCCGAAGTCGCGGCGCAGCTCGTCCAGCGTGTAGGCGGTGTCCTCGACGGTGTCGTGCAGCAGCGCGCCGCAGATCGTCTCCTGGGGCATGCCCAGCTCAGCCAGGATGGTGGCCACCGCGAGCGGATGGGTGATGTACGGGTCGCCGCTCTTGCGCTGCTGGCCGGTGTGCCAGTGCGCGGCGACGTCGTAGGCGTGCTCGATCAGCCGGACGTCCGCCTTGGGGTGGGTGGCCCGCACCGTCTTGATCATCGGCTCGAGCACCGGGTTGCCGCTGCCACTGCGGGCCGCGCCCAGCCGGGCCAGCCTGCGCCGGACCGCGGCGCCACCGCCCGCCTCGCTGCCGCTGCCGGTCAGCCGCCCGGCTCCGGCGCCCCGGCCGACCACCGAGCCACGCCCCGTGCCGGTGCGGGCGCCACGGCCGCCCCCCGGCCCGCGGCCGGTACCAGGCCCGCGGCCGGTACCGGGTTCGGCCGGGGTCCCGCTGCCCTGGGCGCCCGGTGAGTCCGTGCCCGGTGAGCCCGTGCCCGGTGAGCCCGTGCCTGGTGAGCTAGTGCCCGGGCCGGCCGTGCCCGTGACGGCATCAGCCGGCGGAACCGGGCTGGTGGCGGGGGCTGCGGACGTCATGACTACAGCAGCGTCTGGCCGGGCCCGGCCATTCCCGGGTACCCGGCCGGCGTTGTCCGGGCCGGGCGGCGCCGCGTCACCCGCCACAGGCTCTCCTCACGTCCGCCAAGCCCTCATTCTATCGGCGGAAGATCCGGAAAGTGCCCAGGTCGGCCGGTGCGGCCAGCGCGGCTGCAGGTTACCGCACCGGCAGCCGCAGGTCAGACCACCAGCAGCGAGCGGGCCGGGGTGCCCGGCAGCTTGTCCCGGCCGGCCAGGAAGCTGAGCTCGAGGATGACCACGATCCCGGCCACCTCGGCGCCGGCCTTGCGGACCAGTTCCGCGGTGGCGGCCGCGGTGCCGCCGGTGGCCAGCACGTCGTCCACGATGAGCACCCGCTCACCAGGGCCGAACGCGTCCTGGTGCACTTCGATGGTGGCGCTGCCGTATTCCAGGTCGTAGCTCTGCGCGTAGGTCGGGCCGGGCAGCTTGCCCTGCTTGCGGACCGGCACGAATCCGGCGCCGAGCGCGAGCGCCACCGGGGCGGCCAGGATGAAGCCGCGGGCCTCGATCCCGGCCACCTTGTCCACCCCGCCGGGCTCGCCGCTCGGCAGCTGCCCGGCCGCCAGCCCGGACACCACCGCGCTGAGCGCGGCCCCGTCCGCGAGCAGCGGCGTGATGTCCTTGAACAGCACGCCCGGCTGCGGGTAGCCGTCGATGTCCCGGACCCGGCTGGCGATCAGCGCGGCCAGTTCGCTGTCTGAAGTGCCCTGGCTGGGGCTGCTGGAGGGCTCCATCACAGCACTGCATTATGCCATGCCGGCGAGTTCCGAGCCGATCCGCTCATTAAGCGCTCCTGCCGGGACCATCGTCCGGCACCCGGCAGGAACGGTGATTCGCCGTTAACAGCTCGCGGTGTTCTGGCTGATCCAGAAACTCTGGTAGGTGCGTCCAATCGTGGCATTCGAACTGCCCCGCACGCACAGGCTGTATCCAGTCTCATTACTGTTCTCGTACAGCCAGACGCGGACTTCGCATCCGTTCGATACCTTGAACATATTAGACGCGATACTTAGCGGAATCGTGTGGTCAGTATTCCAGTTGCAGGCTGCTGCGTCCTCTTCACAGTCGCCTTCCGTGCAGTAGTAGTACAGGGCGACGTAGTTGGTGTCGGGAGCATCGGCGTGTAACGCCGACGCTCTCGATGTGCTGTGGTGTGTAGCCGCACTCGCTGCGCCCTTGGGGACAGCTAACGAACCCATCACGAGAACAAATGCAGCTGCGATCCAAACCCAGGATGACCGCTTAATGGCTCCGCCCCTTTCTTGTTTGCCCACGTGGTCAGGGATCGTAGCAATTCGCCGAGATGCCTCACAAGAGCCGGGTTTACACAGTAAGAGGGCTATTTCCAGCAGGTAAGGCTGGAAATAGCCCTCTTAGCACATGCACCATTATGCACGCAATGGCTACCGGCGTTTCTTCTTGCCGCCGGGGCGGCGCTTGGCCGAGCTGGTCCGCCGGGGCTGCTGCCGGGGGCCGCTGCGCGCCCCGGGCCCGGGCGGCCGCGGCGCGGCGCCGCGGCCCGCCGGGACGCGCTCCTCGGGGCCAGCTGCTGCCTCGTCGTCCCCGGCCAGTTCGGCGTCGGTTAGGTCGTCCGGGTCGGCACCGCTGGGCGGCGCCTGGCCGGCCAGCGGGCCGGCCGACGCGCCGCCGGGGCCGGCCGCGGCGCCGCCGGCCGGGGTGGTGCCAGCCTTGGCCGCGGCGCGCTTGGCCGCCCGGCCACCCGAGGCCTTGAGCGCCACCCGCTTGGCCAGCGCCTTGTACTGCGGCTGGCGCTCTTTGAGGTCGGCCAGCACCGGGGTGGCGATGAAGATCGAGGAGTAGGTGCCGGACAGCATGCCGACGAACAGCACCAGCGCCAGGTCGGTCAGCTCGTTCACGCCGAGCACCGCGAGACCGATGACCAGGATGGCCGTCACCGGCAGCAGCGCGATCACCGAGGTGTTGATGGACCGGACCAGGGTCTGGTTCAGCGCCAGGTTGGCCGCCTGGCTGTAGGTGCTGCGGGTCGAGCTGAGCAGGCCCGCGGTGTTCTCCCGGACCTTGTCGAACACGACCACGGTGTCGTACAGCGAGTAGCCCAGGATGGTCAGCAGGCCGATCACGGTGGCCGGGCTGACCTCGAAGCCGGCCAGCGCGTACACCCCGATGGTGATCACGATGTCGTGCGCCAGCGCGACCAGCGCGGCTATCGCCATCCGCCACTCGAACGCGATCGACAGGTAGATGACGATCACGACGAGGAACGCGATCAGCGCCTCGAGGGCCTTATGCGTGATGTCCGAGCCCCAGCTGGCCCCGACGAAGTTGATGTTGATCTGATTCTGCGGGACGCCGAGGTCACGGCTCAGCGTGGCCTGCACCGCCTGCTGCTCGGAGAAGGGCAGTTTGCCCGTTTGCACCGACCAGTTGGCGCTGCTCCCCGAGCCGACCTGCTGCACGATCGCGTTGCTGCTCGCCGGCGAGCTGCCGACCGCGTTCTGCACCTGGGTGAGGCTGCTGTTGCCGACCGGGAACTTGAAGACCGAGCCGCCCTTGAAGTCCACGGTGAAGTTCAGCCCGCGGGTGAACAGGCCAACCAGGCTGATCACCAGGATCAGCCCGGAGATCATGTACCAGAGCCGCTGCCGCCCGACGAAGTCGAAGGAGACCTCGCCGCGGTACAGCCGGCCGCCGATGTTGCCCAGAGCCGACATCACGCCTCCTTCGGCGGGGTGGCGGTAGCGCCCCGGGCCGGCCGGGATGATCGCCAGGGCGCCCGGGCGCCGAGCCGGGCCGGGTCCAGCCCGGACCACCGGTGCCCCTGGCCGTAGAACTTGGTCCGGGCCAGCAGGGTAATCATCGGCTTGGTGAACAGGAACACCACCACCACGTCGATGACCGTGGTCAGCCCGAGGGTGAACGCGAAGCCCTTGACCTCGCCGATGGAGAAGTACCAGAGCAGCGCCGCGGCCAGGAAGGACACCGTGTCCGAGACCAGCACCGTGCGCCGGGCCCGTTTCCAGCCGCGTTCCACCGCGGTGCGTAGCGTCCGGCCGTCCCGGACCTCGTCACGGAGCCGTTCGAAGAACACCACGAACGAGTCCGCGGTGATGCCGATGGCCACGATGAGGCCGGCCACCCCGGACAGCTCCAGGGCCAGGCTCTCGTGCTGGCCGAGCAGGATGATCGCCTCGAACACCAGCACCGACGCGATGATCAGGCTGGACACCGCGACCACGGCCAGGCCGCGGTAGTAGAGCAGGCAGTACAGCACCACCAGCAGCAGGCCGATCGCGCCGGCCAGCAGGCCAGCGTGCAGCTGATCGCTGCCCAGCTGCGGCGAGATGGTAAGGATCGACTGCTTGGTGAAGGTGAGCGGCAGCGCGCCGTAGCTGAGCTGGTTGGCCAGCAGGGTGGCCTGGTTCTCGGTGAAGCTGCCGGTGATCTCGGCGTTGCCGGTATTCATCGCGCCCTCGATGTAAGGCGACGAGATGACCACCCCGTCCAGCACCACGGCCAGCTGGTCGTTCGCCGAGGACGTGCCGTACTTGTTGAACATGGCCGTGGTCAGCGTGCCCCACGCGCTGGCCCCGTGCGGCTTGAAGCTGAGGTTGACCTGCCAGTCCACGCTGGTGCTGGACAGCCCGGCGCTGGCCGACTTGATGTCCTTGCCCTGCACCACCGAGGTGGCCAGCGCGTACTTGTACAGCACCCCGTCGAGCGTGCCGCACGAGACGGTCTGGCTGCCCGGGTCGTTGTACTGGGTGCCGGTGTAGCCGACTTCCGACTTCCAGTTCTTGCTCGCGCAGTTCAGCTTGTCGAACAGGGCCTTGGTGTGCGCGCTGACCAGCGACGCGCTACCTTCCGCGTCCGCCGTGGTGGCCAGCCCCGAGGTGGGTGTGGCACTCGCCGTCGGGGTGGGGGTGGCCGACGCGGTCGCCGACGGGGTGGCGGATGCCTTGGCCTGCGCGGCGAGCAGGTGCGCCCGGCCGGCCGACGCTGGCTGGCCAGCCGCGCCGCCCGGCGCGATGCTGACCTTGGCCTTGGTGCTGGCCGTGGCCGACGGGCTGGCCGACGGCGTGGCCGTGGCCGAACCGCTGGCCGAGGGGGTCGGGGTCGGCGCGGCGCTCACCGTGTTCGGGGCGACCAGCAGCACCTGGCGGAACAGCAGCTGGGCGGTCGTGCCGACCAGGTCGATCACCTTCTGGCTGTTCGCGCCCGGGACGGCCACGTTGATGATGTTGCTGCCCTGCTGCTGGACCTGCGCCTCGGTGAAGCCCGCGCCGTTGACCCGGCTCTCCATGATGTTCTTGGCCTGGGTCATGTCGGTGGCGAACTGGGCCGACGACACGCCCTTGGGCGCCTGCGCTTCCAGCGCCACGGTGGTGCCGCTGGTCAGGTCCAGGCCAAGCTTCACCTTGAAATCGCTGCCCCACTTGGACGGCTGCGCGATGTGGCCACCGACGATGGCCAGGAACAGCACCACGATGAGCACACCCAGCACGGCCAGCGCGCGGCCGGGGCGGGAGACGTTACCGCTAGGGGGAGCCACTTCTGCCTATCCTTCGCTTCGCGTGTCGCCCGCCCCGGGACGCCGGCGCGGGGCTGCCGGTCAGTCCGCTGTGTGCTCGCCGGAGGCCGTGCTGTCGGCCGGGCTGGAGTCGGCGGGACTGGCCGGCGCGGAGCCGTTCTGATGCGCGGTGGCCGCGCCGTCGGCGCTCAGGCCATCGCTGCTCACGTCATCCGCGGCGGCCGGCTCGGCGTGCTCCGGGCTCACCGGGTCGGTGGCCTCGGTCCCGTCGTCGTCGGGCAGCACGTCCATGACGGCTCGGCGCAGGAAGCGGAGCTGGACGCCGGGCGCCACCTCCAGCACCACGTCGGTGGCGTCCGCCTCGACGACGGTCGCGTACATGCCCGCGGTGGTGCGCACGCGCTGGCCGGGCTGAACCTGGCTCTGCATCGCCTGAGCCTGGCGCTGCTTGTTGCGCTGCGGCCGGATCATCACGAAGTAGAGCAGGCCGAACAGCACGACGATGACAATCAGGAACGTGTAGTTCCCTGAGCCGCTTTTAGCGGCAGCTGCGAGGTACATGTTCCCCATCGCGGGGGCATCCTTCCACTTGAATGTGCTCCGCTGGCCGCGCGCCGGGCCGTGAGCCGGCGGGGCCGGGATCCATGGCCAGCGGACAGTCGTTGACCAACTGCCGAAGTGTAGCGGCGCGCAGGCGGCGCACCAACAGGCTACGGGACCTCGCGACTGATCGTGACATCCCTGCGACCAACGAGTTGGCCCGGATTCACTCGAACAGGCTCCCGGGCATGGCCAGGCCGGGCGGCTCGGGCGGGTCGAGGCCCAGATGCGCCCAGGCCGCCGGGGTGGCCACCCGGCCGCGCGGGGTACGGGCCATCAGGCCGCCGCGGACCAGGAACGGCTCGGCCACCACCTCGACCGTCTCGGCTTCCTCGCCGACCGCGACGGCCAGCGTGGACAGCCCGACTGGCCCGCCGGCGAACCGGGTGACCAGCGCGCTCAGCACGGCCCGGTCCAGCCGGTCCAGCCCTTCCTCGTCCACCTCGTACAGTTCCAGCGCAGCCCGGGCCAGCTCCCGGGTGACCGTCCCGTCCGCGCGCACCTCGGCGTAGTCACGGACCCGGCGGAGCAGCCGGTTGGCGATCCGCGGCGTGCCCCGGGACCGGCGGGCGATCTCCTCGGCGCCGTCGCCGCGCAGCGCCACCCCGAGCAGGTCGGCCGACCGGCGGACGATCACCTCCAGCTCGGCGGGCTCGTAGAAGTCCAGCCGGGCGGTGAAGCCGAACCGGTCGCGCAGCGGCGCGGGCAGCAGCCCGGCGCGGGTGGTCGCGCCGACCAGGGTGAACGGCGCGATGTCCAGCGGGATGGCGGTGGCCCCCGGCCCCTTGCCGACCACCACGTCCACCCGGAAGTCCTCCATGGCCAGGTAGAGCATTTCCTCGGCCGGCCGGGCCAGCCGGTGAATTTCATCGATGAAGACCACGTCGCCCTCGCCCAGCGTGGACAGGATGGCGGCCAGATCCCCGGCCCGCTCGATGGCCGGCCCGCTGGTGATCCGCAGCTGGGCGCCCAGCTCGGTGGAGATGATCATGGCGAGGGTGGTCTTGCCCAGGCCGGGCGGGCCGGACAGCAGCACGTGATCCGGCGCCCGGCCGCGGCGCAGCGCCCCTTCCAGCAGCAGGGCCAGCTGCTCCCGGACCCGGGTCTGGCCGATCACCTCGGCCAGCCGCTTCGGCCGCAGCGCCCCCTCGATTGCCCGCTCGTCCGCGCTGGCCAGCGCTGAAACCAACCGCTCTTGTTCAGCCGCAGACAGCTCAGGAGCTTCCCGGGCAGCCGTGTCAGCCGCTTCGTGGCCCCTGGTCCCCTTCTCCCCAGTCACGTGCGGCTCAGCTTCCGCAGCGCAGCCCGCAGCGCCGTGCTGACGTCCACCTCAGCGCCGTCCCCGGCCGCCTCGGCCAGCTCGGCCTCGACCGCGGCGATGGCCTGCTCGGCGTCGCGGGCCTGCCAGCCCAGGTTGACCAGGCCGGTGCGGACCTGGTCGCGCCAGGACGCGGCGCGCGCGAGCGGGCTGCCTGGCCTGCCCGTCCCGGGCGGCGCGGCCGGCACGCCGGGCGAGCCCAGCCGCCCGGCCAGTTCCAGCACGATCCGCTGCGCGCCTTTCCGGCCGATCCCGGGCACCCGGGTCAGCGCGGTCACGTCCTCGGTCGCGATGGCCTGGCGCAGCCCGTCCGGGCTGAACGAGGCGAGCATGGCCAGCGCCAGCCGGGGGCCGATCCCGCTGGCCGTCTGCAGCAGCTCGAACACGTCCCGCTCGTCGTCGCTGGCGAAGCCGTACAGGGTCAGCGCGTCCTCGCGGACCACCAGCGACGTCGCCACCCGGGCCCGCTCCCCGCTGCGCAGCGTGGCCAGCGTGCCCGGGGTGGCCTGAACCAGCAGCCCGACCCCGCCCACCTCGATCACCGCGCCTTCCGGCGCGATCGCGGCGACCAGCCCGTCCAGATGCGAAATCACCGTAGCTCTCCTGACTATGTGTACCGGGCCGCGGCGGCGGCGAGACGAGACTGCATGCCGCCCCGCCACAGGTGGCAGATGGCCAGCGCCAGGGCATCGGCGGTGTCCGCGGGCCGGGGCGGGTCGGCCAGCTGGAGCAGCCGCATCACCATCATGGTCACCTGCGCCTTGTCGGCCCGGCCGCTGCCGGTCACCGCGGCCTTCACCTCGCTGGGGGTGTGCAGCGCGACCGGCAGCCCGAGCCGGGCGGCGCACAGCACGGCCACCGCGCCCGCCTGGGCCGTGCCCATCACGGTGCGCACGTTGTGCTGGCTGAACACCCGCTCCACCGCGACCGCGTCCGGCCGGTGCTCGGCCAGCCAGCGGCTGATCTCGGCCTCCAGGGCGAGCAGCCGGGCCGCGATGTCGTCCTTGGGGTCGGTCCGGGCCACCCCGGCGGCGACCAGGGCTGGCGGCCGGCCCGGCGCGCCGTCCACCACGCCCAGACCACACCGGGTCAGCCCGGGATCGACGCCGAGTACCCGCATCTGTGGCTCCGCACCCCTAGCTCCGGCCGGCTGACGAACACATGTTCGGTGCAGGCACCGACACTACCGGCCCGGGCCGGCCCACGCCCGGGGACGCGCCGGGCGCAGCGCGATCGGAAGCAGCGCAATTAGAAGTAGTCGAGCAGGTACGGGTGGGCGGCAAACGCGGCGTCCAGCGCGGCGTCGGCCGCCGCGGTCCCGCCGCCGGCCAGCCCGGCCCGGCGCAGCGTGGCCACCGGGGTGCCCGCGTAGAGCGCGGCGAACCCGCGCGGCCCGAGCGTGAGCAGCTCCCCCGTCGCGCCCGCGGTGAGCGTGCCCTTGCCCCCGCCGACCTGCAGCGTCCAGCGGCCCTGGTTGCCCGGGCGGGCCGGGTCGGCCAGGTCCAGCGCCGCGGTCGCCTCGACCGCGGGCGGGAAGCCGCGCTCGGCCACCGCCCCGGCCGCGTCCACCACCCGGAGCATCCACAGGTACCGCTCGCTGACCTGTGCGTCGGGTTCCCGGGTCAGCCAGCTCACCGGGTCGGCCGGGCCGACGCAGGCCTGCACGGTGTCCGCGATCGACGAGTGTGACGCGACCACCGCCCACATCGCCCGGGTGGTCGCGGCCGACGCGGCCACCACCCGGTCCACCACGATCTCGTCGTTGCCGCGGCGCCACCGGTATTCCAGGAACCCGTCCGGCGCCAGATAGCAGTACCAGTCCTCGGTGCCGAGCCAGCGGCGGACCGTTTCCTCGTCCCGGGTGACCGGCCCGCTGTCCCGCAGGTCCTGGTGCGCCGCGGTCAGCGCGGCCAGCACCGCCGCCGCGTCGTCCGGGCCACAGCGGCGCAGCCCGGACGCGCTGGCCGCCTCGCCCGGCGCCTGGATCAGCTCATCCGGCCTGGTCAGCGAGCGCAGTGAGCGGGCCGGGAACCGGAGCTCATCCCGGACGCCCGCGATCTCCCAGCCCTGCGACCGGTAGACGGCCGAGGTGGCCGGGTAGAGCACCGAGATCCGGTAGCCGCGGCTGGCGATCAGTTCCAGCAGCGCGCTCATCAGCGCCCGGCCGGTGCCCCGGCCGCGGTCTTCCGGCGCGACCATGACGCTGGCCACCCCGGCCATCGCCTGCCAGCGGCCCTGCCAGCACTGCCGCATGACGTGGTAGCGGGCCGCGGCGACCAGCCGCGGCCCGTCGAACGCGGCCAGGTAGCGCCGCTCGCCGATCACCGACCGGACCTCCGCGTACCAGTCCGGCCGCACGGCCGGCGGGCGCGGCCCGAACGCGCGGCTGCTCAGGTCGAACAGCGCGCCGAGGTCATCGCTGTCGTCCAGTTCCCTGATGTTCACCGGGCGGGCGCTCAGTCCAGGCTCTCCAGCACCGAGTCGGGCACCGAGTAGTTGGCGTACACGTCCTGCACGTCGTCGGAGTCCTCCAGCGACTCGATCAGCCGGAACACCCGCTTGGCCTGCTCCGCGTCCAGTTCCACCTCGACCGTGGGCAGGAACGCCGCCTCGGCCGAGTCGTATTCGATGCCCGCGTCCTGCAGCGCGGTGCGCACCGCCAGCAGGTCACCGGGCTCGCTGATCACCTCGAACGACTCACCGAGGTCATTGACCTCCTCGGCCCCGGCCTCCAGCACCGCCATCAGCACGTCGTCCTCGCTGACCCCGCCCACCTTGGGCACGATCACCACGCCCTTTCGGTGGAACAGGTAGGACACCGACCCGGGGTCCGCCATCGAGCCGCCGTTCCGGGTCAGCGCGGTGCGCACGTCGGCGGCGGCCCGGTTCCGGTTGTCGGTCAGGCATTCCACCAGCACGGCTACCCCGCCGGGCGCGTAGCCCTCGTAGCTGACCGTCTCGTAGGCGGCGCCGCCGGCTTCCAGGCCGGCGCCACGGCGGATGGCGCGGTCGATGTTGTCGTTCGGCACCGAGCTCTTCTTGGCCTTCTGCACCGCGTCGAACAGCGTCGGGTTGCCGGCCGGGTCAGCCCCGCCGGTCCGCGCCGCCACCTCGACGTTCTTGATCAGTTTGGCGAAGAGCTTGCCCCGCCTGGCGTCGATGACCGCCTTCTTGTGCTTGGTCGTGGCCCACTTGGAGTGGCCGCTCATATCCGATCCCTCACCATGTCAACGAAAAGCTTGTGCACCCGCGGGTCCCCGGTCAGCTCAGGATGGAAGGCGGTGGCCAGCGCCGGACCCTGGCGGACGGCGACTACCCTACCGGTGCCCGGGTCCCGGCCGAGAACCTCCACGTCCTGGCCGGTTTCCTCGACCCACGGCGCGCGGATGAAGACCGCGCGGAGCGGGTCGCCGGCCAGCCCGGTCAAGGTGATGTCCGCCTCGAACGAGTCCACCTGGCGGCCGAACGCGTTCCGCCGCACGGTCATGTCTATGCCGCCGAACGTCTCCTGCCCGCCGATGCCGTCCAGCAGCCGGTCGGCCAGCATGATCATGCCCGCGCACGAGCCGAACACCGGCAGCCCGCCGCTGATCCGCTTGCGCAGCGGCTCCACCAGCTCGAAGATCACCGCGAGCTTCCAGATCGTGGTGGACTCGCCGCCCGGGATGACCAGGCCGTCCACCGCGTGCAGTTCGTCCGGGCGGCGCACGGTGACCGGTAGGGCGCCCGCCAGCCGGAGCGCGCGCTCGTGCTCGGCCACGTCGCCCTGCAGCGCCAGCACGCCGATCACTGGAACGGCCTCTGGCATGACTTCCCTCCTGGATGGCTGCGGTAATTCCTGCATAACGCCAGCACCCGGTGCGGCTCTTCCCCGGGCGCGCTGGGTCAGCCGGGCTCGGCCTCGGCCGGCGGCTCACCCAGACCGAGCCGCCGCTCGATGGCATCCAGCCGCCGCTCGATGGCGTCCAGCCGCGGCTCGATGGCGTCCAGCCGCGGCTCGATGGCGTCCAGCCGGTCCAGCAGCTCGTCGAACTTCGCCGCGCTGACGGCGAGGCGCACCGGCCGGCCGGGGTCGGGCAGGCCGGGTGACTTCTCACCGGCCGGGGGTATCAGCTCGATGACCCGCGCCCGGACCCGGTCCGGCTCGGCGCCCAGGATGCGCAGCACTTCGACGGCCACCCCGTGCCCCTCGGCGATCAGGCCGAGCAGGATGTGCTCAGAGCCGATGTAGGGGTGGCCCAACCGGACCGATTCGCGCAGCGACAGTTCGAGCACCTTCTTGGCCCGCGGGGTGAACGGGATGTGCCCGGACGGCGCCTGCTGGCCCCGGCCGACGATCTCCGCCACCTGTCCCCGGGCCGCGTCCAGGCCGACGTCCAGCGAGGCCAGCGCTGCGGCGGCGCTCCCCTCCCCCCGGAGCAGGCCGAGCAGCAGGTGCTCGGTACCGATGTAACTGTGGTTCAGCTCCCGGGACTCTTCCTGGGCCAGCACCACGACCCGGCGGGCCTCGTCGGTGAACCGTTCGAACATCGGTCCGCGACCATCACCAGCCGCGGCCGGCGTAGCGCTCGGCGGGCGGCAGGGTGTCCGTGTTGATGCCGACCATGGCCTCGCCGAGCCCGCGGGAGACCTTGGCCACGACATCGGGATCGTCGTGGAACGTGGTGGCCTTGACGATGGCGGCGGCGCGCTGGGCCGGGTCGCCGGACTTGAAGATGCCCGAGCCGACGAACACTCCCTCGGCGCCGAGCTGCATCATCATGGCCGCGTCGGCCGGGGTGGCGATGCCGCCCGCGGTGAACAGGACGACCGGCAGCTTGCCGAGCCGGGCCACCTCGGCGACCAGTTCGTAGGGTGCCTGCAGGTCCTTGGCCGCGGCGAACAGCTCTTCTTCGCGGAGCGTGGTCAGGCGGCGGATGTCGGACGAGATCTGCCGCATGTGCCGGGTCGCCTCGACCACGTTGCCGGTGCCGGCCTCGCCCTTGGACCGGATCATCGCGGCGCCCTCGGCCAGCCGCCGGAGCGCCTCGGCCAGGCTGGTCGCGCCGCACACGAACGGCACCGTGAACTGCCACTTGTCCACGTGGTGGGCCTCGTCGGCCGGGGTGAGCACCTCGGACTCGTCGATGTAGTCCACCCCGATGGCCTGCAGCACCTGGGCTTCGGCGAAGTGGCCGATCCGGCACTTGGCCATGACCGGAATGGACACCGCGTGGATGATCTCGTCGATCATGTCCGGGTCGCTCATCCGGGCGACGCCGCCCTCGGCCCGGATGTCGGCCGGCACCCGCTCCAGCGCCATCACCGCGACCGCGCCCGCGTCCTCGGCCATCTTGGCCTGGTCCGGCGTCACCACGTCCATGATCACGCCGCCCTTGAGCATGTCGGCCATGCCGCGCTTGACCCGCGCGGTGCCGGTGTGCGGGGCGGAGTCCATTGGGCTGGACGCGGTACTGCTTGACACGGTGAACCTCACTTGATGGGGACTGACTGGTCGTTCAATTTTGCCGCACTATGCAACATCCATGGTAGGTCCACTTCAAGTGGTCAAATGCGGCATGTCAGATCCGCGCCCGTCACCGCGGGTGACCACCACCGAATCGTCCATCTCGAAGAAGCCGGGCAGCGCCGCCCCGCCGGCCAGGCCGAGCACCCGGACCAGCCGGCGCCGCCGCGCGGCCAGCGTGGCCGCGACCAGGTCGTTGTAGAACTTCCGGGCCAGGAACACCTGGTGCGCGGCGGCCTCCAGCTCGGCTAGCAGCTCGTCCGCGCTGCCCCGGCCGGCCAGCGAGTCACGGAAGCCGGGCTGGCTGAGCACCGCGCGCAGTGCCCGGGTCAGGTCGCTCTCGGCCAGCTCATCCGGCTGGCCCGCGGCCCGTGCGTCGTGCGCGGCCCCGGCCAGCAGCAGGCTGGTGGCCGGGTCGAGCACCCCGCAGGCGGCCAGTTCCTGGGCCACGGAGCTGCGCCGGACCAGCGCGGCGTCCAGCGCGGCCCGGGCCGTCTCGGTCCGCTTGTGCAGCCGGTCCAGGCGGCCGGCCCGCCAGGACACGTACACGCCGACCAGCACGGCCGCGACCGCGATGAGGATGACATCGATCAGCATGGCGTCACCGCACGACCCCAACCTGCCCGCTGGCCGCCACCACGGCCTCGTACACCTGCACCACGTCGCGGGCCACCACCGGCCAGTCGTACACCCGCACCGCGTCGGACGCCGCGGCGGACAGGCTGGCCCGCCGCGCCGGATCGTCGAGCAGCCGCCCGGCCGCCGCGGCCAGCGCGGCCGGGTCGCCGGTCTCGAACAGCTCGCCGGCCTTGCCGCCCCGCAGTACCTGGCGGAACGCGTCCAGGTCGCTGGCCACGATGGGCGCGCCCGCGGCCATCGCCTCGGCCAGCACGATGCCGAAGCTCTCGCCGCCGGTGTTCGGTGCGCAGAACACGTCCACCGAGTGGTACACCCGGGCCTTGTCCTCCTCGGTGACCTGGCCGAGCAGGATGACCCGCGGGCGCAGCGGCTCCGGCACCCGGGCCAGCACGTCGGCCACGTCACCGGGCCCGGCGATGAGCAGGCGCAGCCCGGGCCGCTCGCCGGCCAGCTGGGTGAACGCGCGGAGCAGCACGTCCAGGCCCTTGCGCGGCTCGTCCATCCGGCCCAGGAATCCGAGTGCGCCGCCGTCGCCGGGCCAGCCAGGCAGCGGGCTGGCCTTCTCGTACCGGCTGACCGTGACCCCGTTCGGGATCAGCACCGCGTCGCCGCCCATGTGCTCGACCAGCGTGGTGCGGGCCGCCTCGGACACCGCGATCCGCCCGGTGATCTTCTCCAGCGCGGTCTGCAGCGCCGGGTAGGCGGCGTGCATCACCCGGGACCGCGGTGTCGCGGTATGCACGGTGGCCACGATCGGCCCGTCCGCCACCCAGCAGGCCAGCAGGGACAGGCTGGGCGCGGCCGGCTCGTGCACGTGCAGCACGTCGAAGCCGCCCTCCTTGACCCAGCGGCGCACCCGGCTCGCGGACAGGAAGCCGAACGCCAGCCGGGCCACCGAGCCGTTGTACGGCACCGGGACGGCCCGGCCGGCCGGCACCACGTAGTCCGGCAGCGGCGTGTCGTCGTCGGCCGGTGAGATCACCGAGACCTCGTGGCCCAGCCCGATCAGCGCCTCGGCCAGGTCCCGGATGTGCTGCTGGACGCCGCCGGGCACATCCCAGGTGTACGGGCAGACGATGCCGACTCTCACGGCACTGGGCCGTCTACTGGGCCGTTCACCGCGGCGTGGTCTTCCCCGCCGGCCATCCCGTTGGCCGACGCCCGGGCCTCGGCCGCGGCCAGCCGGTCCGGGTCGAGATCGGCGGTGAACACCGGCTGCAGCATGTGCCAGTCCTGCGGGTGGGCCCGGATGCCCGCCTCGTACACCTCAGCCAGCTGCTGGGTCATCGCGGCGACCTTCTCGCGTCTGGTGCCTTCGGCCGGCACCGGGATCTCTTCGCAGATCTGCGCGCCCCAGTCCGGGCCGTCGAACCACAGGGTGACCGGGAGCAGCGCCGCGCCAGTCTGCACGGCCAGCTGGGCTGGGCCGGGCATCATCCGCGCCTTCTCCCCGAAGAATTCCACCTCGATACCCCCGCCGGTCACGTCCCGGTCGGAGACCAGGCAGACCAGGCGGCCGGCCCGCAGCCGCTGGGCCAAGATGCCGAACGGGCGGGCGCCGCCGGTGGCGGGCAGCACCTCCATGCCCAGTCCCTCGCGGAAGGCCAGGAACCGGTGGAACAGCGCCTCGGGCTTGAGCCGTTCCATCACCGTGGTCAACGAGCCCGCCCCCCGGTTGATGATCCAGTAGCCGGCCTGCTCGTAGTTGCCGGTGTGCGGCAGGGCGACGATGACGCCGCGGCCGGCCGCCAGGTTGGCCTGCAGCCTTTCCTCGCCGGTGCAGTGCATCCCGGCCATGATCCGCTCCAGCGGGATCACCGGCAGCCGGAACACCTCCAGCCAGTACCGGGAGTAGGACCGCATGGTCTGCCGGGACATCGCGCGCAGCTCTTTGCCGGTCGCGGCCGGCCCGAGCACCCGGCGCAGATTGCCTTCCAGCGTCATCACCCGTGGGCCCTGCCGCCGCCAGAAGATGTCCGCGACGAACAGGAACGCGCCGCGGGCCCACGATTCGGGCAGCCGGCAGACCAGTTTCCAGCCCAGCGTGTATCCAACCGACGCCAGCCGGTCCCCGACCGAACTCACCCCTGTTCCTCTCCGCCGGCCTTGGCCTTGGCGCCAGGACCGACCGCTTTGCGTACCACGTACACCCGCTGGCCGAATGTGACCGTGCTGCCCAGCGCGACCGCCCACAGCCCGATGGCCAGCACGAACGGCACACCCAGCCCGGCCAGCCCGGCCGCGACCAGCGCGACCAGTAGCCGCTCCGAACGCTCCGCCACGCCTACGTCGGCCTTGACCCCCAGGCCTTCGGCCCGGGCCCGCGCGTAGGACACCAGGTTGCCTGCCACCAGACAATAAAGAGCAACACCGGCCAGCCCCCACTGATGCCCACGGGCCAGATAGATGGCCAGGCCGGAAAAGACCGCCGCGTCGCCGACCCGGTCCAGGGTCGAGTCGAGGAACGCGCCCCACGGGCCGGACGATCCTTTCACCCGGGCCAGCAGCCCGTCCAGCATGTCGAACATGGCGAAGCCCCAGCACACCAGCGTGCCGGCGAACAGGTGGCCGATGGGGAACAGCCACAGCGCGCCGACCGCCACCCCCAGCGTGCCGGCCAGCGTGACCATGTTGGGCGTGATGGAGGTGCGGGCCAGGGCCTGGCCGAGCGGCGTCAGCAGCTTGGCGAACAGGGGTCGAAGCTTGTTCAGCATGGCCGTCCGATCCTACTGGCGACGGGACAGCTCGGATGATTCCGTCTCAGGGCTTGTGATCGGGTGGCCGGGAGGTAAAGGCTGGTTGTGAGGCAGCCGAACAGAGTCGTTGGAGGCGAGGCTCATGACCGACAAGAAGGGACCGACACCCGCTGGCGGGACAGCAGCGGCCGGCCAGCCCGACAGCGTGCGGAATGTCGCGCTGGTCGGCCACTCAGGGTCAGGCAAGACCACGCTGGTCGAGGCGCTCCTTGCGTATACCGGTGGGATACAGCGGGCCGGCCGCGTCGAGGACGGGTCCACGGTCAGCGACTTCGACGAGGTTGAGGTCCGCCAGCAGCGCTCGGTGAACCTCACCCTGGCGCCGGTGCTGCACGCCGGGGTCAAGGTCAACCTGCTCGACACGCCCGGGTACGCGGACTTCACCGGGGACCTGCGGGCCGGGCTGCGGGCCGCGGACGCCGCGCTGTTCACCGTGCCGGCCACCGATGGGGTGGACGGCCTGACCCAGATGCTCTGGGAGGAGTGCGCCCGGGTTGGCATGCCGCGCGCCGTGGTCATCACCAAGCTGGACCACCAGCGGGCCGACTTCGACGAGGCGCTGCGCGCCTGCCAGGACGCGTTCGGCGACTCGGTCGCCCCGCTGTACCTGCCGGTCACCGACGGCCCGGGCCAGGTCCGCGGCCTCATCGGCCTGCTCACCGGCAAGTTCTTCGACTACTCGGGCGGCAGCAGGACCGAGCGCGACCCCGATCCGGCCTACGCCGACCGCACCGAAGAGCTGCGCGGCGCGCTGATCGAGGGGATCATCCAGGAGTCCGAGGACGAGACCCTGATGGACCGGTACCTGTCCGGCGAGGACATCGACCCCAAGGTGCTCATCGAGGACCTGGAGAAAGCCGTGGCCCGGGGCAGCTTCTTCCCGGTACTGGCCGCGTCCAGTTTCGAGGGCGGCGTCGGGTTCGCCGAACTGCTCGAAGTGATGACCCAGGCCTTCCCGGCGCCCAACGAGCACCCCATGCCCGGGGTCACCACGCTGGACGGGAAGCCCGTGTCTGGGCTGAGCAGCGACCCGAAGGGCCCGCTACTGGCCGAAGTGATCAAGACCACCTCCGACCCCTATGTGGGCCGGATCAGCCTGGTCCGGGTGTTCTCCGGGACGCTCCGGCCGGATGCCACGGTGCACGTGTCCGGGCACGGCATGGCCGAGCGCGGCCACGCCGACCACGACAGCGACGAGCGGATCGGCGCGCTTACCTCGCCGCTGGGCAAGCAGCAGCGGCCGGTGGCGCAGTGCGCGGCCGGGGACATCTGCGCGGTGGCCAAGCTGGCCAGCGCGGAGACCGGGGACACCCTGTCCGACAAGGACAAGCCGCTGCTGATGGAGTCCTGGTCGATGCCCGACCCGCTGCTCCCGGTCGCGATATCGGCCAAGTCCAAGGCCGACGAGGACAAGATGTCCCAGGCCATCTACCGGCTGGTGGCCGAGGACCCGACGCTGCGGATGGAAAACAACTCCGAGACCCGCCAGCTGGTGCTGTGGTGCATGGGCGAAGCCCACTCCGACCTGATGCTGGACCGGCTCTCCACGCGGTACGGGGTGGGCGTGGAGACGAAGCAGCTGCGCGTCCCGCTGCGCGAGACGGTGGCCGGCAAGGCGCAGGGCATGGGCCGGAACGTGAAGCAGACCGGCGGGCACGGCGAGTACGGGGTGTGCCACATCGAGATCGAGCCGATGCCCTCAGGTGACGGCTTCGAGTTCGTGGACAAGGTGGTCGGCGGCGTGGTGCCGCGCCAGTTCATCCCGTCGGTGGAGAAGGGCGTGCGGGCCCAGCTGGAACAGGGCGTGCTGGCCGGCTACCCGATGGTGGACATCCGGATCACCCTGTTCGACGGGAAGGCGCACTCGGTGGATTCCTCCGACATGGCCTTTCAGAAGGCGGGCAAGCTGGCCCTGCGGGACGCCGCGGACAAGGCCAAGGTACTGCTGCTGGAGCCGGTGGACGAGCTGTCCGTCCTGGTCGCCGACGAGTACGTGGGCGCGGTCATGTCGGACCTGTCGTCCCGGCGCGGCCGGGTGCTGGGCACCGAGCCGGTGGCCGGCGGCCGGACCCTGGTCAAGGCCGAGGTGCCGCAGCTGGAGATCACCCGGTACGCGATCGACCTGCGCTCGATGTCACATGGCACCGGCTCGTTCAGCCGCAGCTACCTGCGCTACGAGCCGCTCCCGTCCCACCTCGCCGACAAGATGGCCAAGTCCGACGACTGACCAACCCCTAACCCGACATATGTAGGTTTAGCGCCTGCATATGTCGGGTTAGGCGGGCCAGGCGTCGGCGATCAGCTTGCGGGTGTCGCGGAGCAGCTGCGGCAGGACGCGGGTGTGCCCGACCACTGGCATGAAGTTGGTGTCGCCGCCCCACCGCGGCACCACGTGCTGGTGCAGGTGCGCGGCGATGCCGGCGCCGGCCACCGAGCCCATGTTCATCCCGATGTTGAAGCCCTGCGCGCCGGACGCGGCGCGCAGCGCGATCATCGCCCGCTTGGTGTGGTCGGCCAGTTCCGCGGTCTCCCCCGGGTCCAGCTCGGTGTAGTCGGCCACGTGCCGGTACGGCAGCACCATCAGGTGCCCGGCGTTGTACGGGTACAGGTTGAGCACGGTGAAGACCAGCTGGCCGCGGGCCACGATCAGCCCGTCCTCGTCGGACAGCGTCGGCGCCCGGCAGAACGGGCATTCCTCATCCTCCCGGCCGGCCGGCACCTTGCCCTCGCCCTTGATGTAGGCCATCCGGTGCGGCATCCACAGCCGGGCGAACCCGTCCGGCACGCCGATCCCGTCCTGCCCGGCCACCTCGCCGCTGGTGAGCTCGTCCGACATGGCCCGCCGGTCAAACCTGGATCCGCTGCTCGACGGCGGACACGATCTCGGAGATGGCCTCCTCGACCGGCACGCCGTTGCGCTGCGAGCCGTCCCGGAACCGGAACGAGACCGCGCCCTTGGCCATGTCCTCGTCCCCGGCCAGCAGCATGAACGGCACCTTCTGCCGCTGCGCGTTCCTGATCTTCTTCTGCATCCGGTCGTCGCTGGTGTCCACCTCGACCCGGATGCCCGCGTCGCGCAGGCTGGCCGCCACCTTCTCCAGGTACGGGATGTGCCCGTCGGTGATCGGGATGCCGGTCACCTGGACCGGGGCGAGCCACGGCGGGAACGCGCCCGCGTAGTGCTCGACCAGGATGCCGAAGAACCGCTCGATCGAGCCGAACAGCGCCCGGTGGATCATGTACGGCCGCTGCCGGGTGCCGTCCGCGGCCTGGTACTCGATGCCGAACCGGCCCGGCTCCTGGAAGTCCACCTGCAGGGTGGACAGCTGCCAGCGGCGGCCGATGGCGTCCTTGACATGAACGTCGATCTTGGGTGCGTAGAACGCGCCCTCACCCTCGGCCACCGTGTACGGCAGGCCGGAGGCGTCCAGCGCGTGCTTGAGCGCGGCCTCGGCCGCGTCCCACTCGGCTATCTCGCCGACGAACTTCTCCGGCCGGGTGGACAGCTCGGCCTCGAACTCGGTCAGCCCGAAGTCGCGGAGCAGGCCGACCACGAAGTCCAGCAGCGAGGCCAGCTCTGGGGCGAGCTGCTCCGGGGTGCAGAAGATGTGCGAGTCGTCCTGGGTGAAGCCGCGGGCCCGGGTCAGCCCGTGCACCACGCCTGACTTCTCGTACCGGTACACGGTGCCGAACTCGAACAGCCGCAGCGGCAGCTCCCGGTAGGACCGCCCACGCGACTGGAAGATCAGCACGTGCATCGGGCAGTTCATCGGCTTCATGTAGTACGTGGCGCCGTCCAGCACCATCGGCGGGAACATGCTCTCCGCGTAGAAACCCAGGTGACCGGAGGTCTGGAAGAGCTCCTCCTTGGTCAGGTGCGGGGTGTTCACGTACTGGTAGCCGGCTTCCTCGTGGCGGCGCCGGGCATAATCCTCCATCACCCGGCGGATGATCGCGCCCTTGGGATGGAACACCGGCAGCCCCGAGCCGATCTCGGTGGGGAACGAGAACAGGTCCAGCTCGGCGCCGAGCTTGCGGTGGTCCCGCTTCTCCGCCTCGGCCAGCATGGCCAGGTAGTCGTCCTGCACCTGGCGGGACTCCCACGCGGTGCCGTAGATCCGCTGCAGCTGCGGGTTCTGCTCACTGCCCCGCCAGTACGCGCCGCCCGAGCGCATCAGCTTGAACGCCGGGATGTCCCGGGTGGTCGGCACGTGCGGGCCGCGGCACAGGTCCTTCCAGCACAGCTCGCCGGTCTTCGCATCCAGGTTGTCGTAGATGGTCAGCTGGCTGCCGCCGACCTCGACCGCTTCCTCGACGCTGACCTCGGACGGCGCGGTCGAAGCGCCCGCGTCGGCGTTCGCGGCCGGGCCGCCGCCCTTGATGCCGATCAGCTCCAGCTTGTACGGCTCGCCGGCCAGTTCCGCGCGGGCCTCCTCGTCGCTGACCTCCCGCCGGGAGAACCGCTGGCCCTGCTTCACGATCTGCCGCATCCGCTGCTCGATGGCCTTGAGGTCATCCGGGCTGAACGGCCGGGCCACGTCGAAGTCGTAGTAGTAGCCGTTCTCCACCGGCGGGCCGATTCCGAGCTTGGCCTCGGGGAACAGCTGCTGGACGGCCTGGGCCATGACGTGCGCGGTGGAGTGCCGCATGATCGACCGGCCGTCCGGGCTGGCCAGCTCCACCGGCTCGACCGAGTCGCCGTCGGCCACCGGGCTGGCCAGGTCGCGCAGCTCGCCGTTGACCCGCGCCGCGATCACCGGGGACCCGGCGGCGGGCGGCGGCCCGGCACTGGCGTTCAGTAGATCGAGGGCTTGCCCGGCGGTAGTGCCCGCTGCTACCTCATGCTCGCGTCCGGCGAGGATGATGTGCAGTGGCAGCTGGGCAGGCACGGTGGCTCCCTGGTCGTGGTCGGGTCGGGCGGGTGCCCTGACCCCTGATGCTATCGAGGCGCGGCAGGTGCCGCGCCTCGATAGCTGCCGCTACCGCCGGTCAGCCGGTGACGGTGACCAGCGTCCCGTAGGTCATGTACGGCCATACCTGCTCGGCCTGGGTGTACGGCAGCTCGACGCAGCCCAGGCTCTGCGGGAAGCCGTAGGAGCCGCGCGGGAAGTAGTGCACCGCTTCGCCAGCGCTGAAGTACGACACCCAGGACACCGGGTCGGCGTAGGTGGATCCGTCCGGGTTGGTGCCGCGCATGATCTGGAAGCGGTAACGCAGGTACACCGGGTTGGTGCCGAGCGCGGTGGGCGCGGCCGGGATGCCGGTGTTGGCCAGCGTGTGCATGATGACCTTGCCATCGTGCCACACGGTCAGCGTCTCCGGGCTGCCCTCGCTGGCCACCGCGTAGGTGTAGCCGTTCGGGTTGGTTTGCCCCTTGGCCGCCGCCTTGACCAGGTGCTGCCACAGGTCCCAGGTCACCAGCCCGGTCATGGTCAGGCCCTCGTTGGACTGGAAGGCCCGGATGGCGCCATCCATGATCAGGCTGGACGGGCCGCCCCAGAACGTGGTGAGGATCTTCGGGTAGCCGCCCTTCCAGCTGAAGTTGCCGGCCGGCGGGCTGTACACGGCGGTCAGCTCGGTGGCCAGGTTGTCCGGCTCCGGCGCGGTGGCGTCGCTCGGCTTCCACTTCAGCGGGAGGTAGCCCATCTGGGCCAGCAGCTGCTTCAGCCGCAGGTTGGACCAGCCCTTGGTGCGCAGGTGGTCCACCAGCGGGCTGGCCAGCAGGCCGCCGGCCGCGGAGCGCAGGCCGAGCTGCCCGGCCCGGAACCGCACCCGGACCGCGGTGTTCGGCTCGAACGGGGTGGCCGGGGTGAAGGTCAGCGTCTTGCCGGACCGCTTCCAGGTCCCGGGCACGGCCGGGCGGATCGCGGGCAGCGGTGAGGTGGCAGCCAGCGGCGCGGACAGCGTGACCTGGACCGGGTCGGCGCCGTCGGTACCGGTGGTCGTGCCGCCCTCGGTCACCGAGACCACCTGGAGCGGCGTGGCCGGGGCGGCCGGGTGGGCGGACTGGGACGCGGCGGCGGTGGTCCGGCCGGATGCCCGCTGCCCGCTGAGGGTGCTGGCCACAATGCCCGCCACAGCCAGCACGCCGACTACGGCGGCGGCCAGGCCGGCCACCTTGACCCGGCTCAGGCTGCCCAGGCCGCTGCGGGCCGCGGGCGCGGCGGCCACCGTCGCCGCGGCGGCTGCAGGCAGCGGAGGTGCTGCCGCGTCCGCCGCGGCCGGGTCGGCGGCGGGCGGCTCGGCCGCCGCAGTCGGTTCGGCATCCGCGGCCGCTTCGGCCGCCACGGCCGATTCGGCGTCCGCGGTTTCGGCCACGGTCGGTTCGTCCGCCGTGGGAGATTCAGCGGTGGCGGCAGGTTCGGCGGCCGTATCCCCGCTCGCCGCCGTGCCCGCAGCTGGGGCTGGATCCTCCGCCGCCGGCGTTTCCCCTGATCCGGCCGCCCCCCGTGGCTCTCCTGGAATGCCCAACGCCCGCTCCCTAACTTCGCCAGTGCCCGCCTTAAGACCCGTACCCGCCCTTTAGGAACGGATACCCGGGTTAGCCGGTTCCGGGTTCGCGCCGCGAATTCCGGTCCTGCGGCACGCCGTCCGCTCAGAGCCAGTCCTTGCGGCGGAACACGACATACAGCCCCACGGACAACACGACCATGATGGCGGCAGAAACCCAGAGACCCGAAGTATGCCCGAATCCGGGATACGGGACATTCTGTCCGTAAAAACCGGTCACCGCGGTCGGCACCGCGATGATCGCGGCCCAGCTGGTCACCTGCTTCATGATCACGTTGAGCCGGTTCCCCTGGACGGTCAGGTGCGTCTCCAGAATGGTGGTGATCAGGTCGCGGAGTGACTCGGTCCACTCGGTCGCGCGGAGCACGTGATCGTATACGTCGTGGTAGTACGGCTGCATGTCCGCGGGCACCACGTCGAGGTCACGCCGCATCAGGCTATTGAGGACCTCGCGCATCGGCAGCACGACACGCCGCAGTGTCACCAGGGATTTACGCAGCTCATAGGTGCGCCGCTGCATGTCCTTGTCCCGCGGGTTGTCGTCGAAGAGCTGATCCTCCAGTGTCTCGATCTGGTCATCCAGCGACTGGACCGCCGCGAAGTGGGTGTCCACGACGTAGTCGAGCAGCCCGTGCAGCAGGAAGCTCACCCCGTACCCCATCAGGTCCTTCTCGCCGTCCCAGCGCCGGAGCACCGCGGCCATGTCGAAGCCGCTATTGCGCCGCACGGTGACCAGGGCCTGGGCCGTGACGAACGTATCCACCTCGAAGGCGTCTAGTTCGCCGGTGGCCTCATTGAGCGCCACGGCGTATGCGGTGACGAACAGATGCGTGTCGTACCGGTCGAGCTTGGCGCGCTGGTGCTCGTGGATGGCGTCCTCCACGGCCAGCGGGTGCAGGCCGAGCTCCTCGCTGATCGAGCCGAGCTCGGCGGCGGTCGGCTCACAGAGATCGAACCAGATCACGCTGTCCGGATCGGCGAGGTGGTCGGACACCTTGCCGATGGGGAAGCCCTCATCGATCAGGTGGCCGTCCCGGTACAGGCGGGTGTGCGTCTCGGTGGTGGGCGGCATAGGCCGCCTACTACCCAGCTGGGCCGAAGCAGCACCTGGCATCATCGGTCGTATGACCGTGATCAAAATCAACGCGATTACCGTCCCGGCGGACAGCGGCGACGAGCTGGCCCACCGGTTCGCGGCCCGGGCCGGCGCGGTGGACAACCAGGACGGGTTCGAGGGATTCGAGCTGCTCAAGCCCACCGATGAGCGGACGACCTGGCTGGTGGTGACCCGGTGGCGCGATGAGGACAGTTTCGCCGCCTGGCTGAACTCCCCCGCGTTCGGCCACGGCCACCGGGGCGCGGGCGGCGGCGGCCACCCCGGTGCTGCGGGGCAGGCCGGCGCTGCGGGGCAGGCCGGTGCTGCGGGGCAGGAAGGCGAAGCGGCCGCGCGGCCGGTCGGCGTCTCCAGCGAGCTGTGGTCCTACCAGGTGGCCGGCGGTTCCGCGGCCCGGCCGTCCTGAGCGGCGGCGTGGCCAGCCGGTGGCAGCTGCCGCCCGGCGCGGTGGTGACGCCCGCCCTGGTGGTGGACAGCGGCACGCTGGACGGCAACCTGCGCGCGATGGCGGACAGCGCCGCGCACCGCGGGCTGGCCCTCCGGCCGCACGGCAAGACGCACAAGTCGGCCGAGATCGCCCGCCGCCAGCTGGCCCTGGGCGCGGCCGGCCTGACCGTGGCCACGGTCGGTGAGGCGGAGGCGTTCGCGGCGGCCGGGGTCGCCGACATCTTCATCGCCTACCCGGTGTGGGCCGACGACGGCCGGTCCGGGCGGCTCCGTGACCTGGCTGGGCGGATCCAGCTGTCGGTCGGCGTGGACTCAGCCGCCGGGGTGCGCCGGCTGGCCGGCGCCCTGGCCGGGGCGCCCGCCCAGGTCCTGGTCGAGGTGGACTGCGGGCTGCGGCGCAGCGGCGTGGCCCCGGCCGGCGCGGCTGCGGTGGCGGCGGCGGCCGACGACGCCGGGCTGCGGCTGGCGGGCGTGTTCACGTTCCCCGGGCACAGTTACGCACCGGGCGCGCCGGGCCCGGCCGCCGAGGATGAGGCGGCCGCGCTGGCCGCGGCGGCGGCCAGCCTGGCCGAGGCCGGGCTGCCCTGCCCGGTGCGCAGCGGCGGCTCCACGCCCAGCGCGGCGCTGTCCCTGGGCCCGGCCAGCGACGGCCCGGTCACCGAGCTCCGCCCAGGCGTCTACGCGTTCAACGACGCGCAGCAGGTGGTGCTGGGCACGTGCGCGGTAGACCAGGTGGCCCTGGCCATCCTGGCCACCGTGGTCTCGGTGCCCACCGCGGACCGGTTCATCCTCGACTCCGGGGCCAAGGTGCTCGGCCCGGACCGGCCGTCCTGGGCGCCGGGCCACGGGCTGCTGCCGGACTTCCCGGACTCCGTCATCACCGGGCTGTGGGAACACCACGCGGTGGTCCGGCACCCGGCCGATCGGCCGCTGCCGCGGGTCGGTGACCAGGTCGTGGTGCTGCCCAACCACGTCTGCACCGTGGTCAACCTGGTCGACTCGCTGTACATCGCGGAAGACGCCCAGATCGTCGACGTCTGGCCGGTCACCGCCCGCGGCCGCAACACCTAGCCGCGCATCCCCGGTTAGAGGATCCAGCGGGACATGGCGATGATCTCCTCGTCGGACTTGCCCGCGGCCAGTTCGATCTCGGCCCGGCGGGCGGCCACGAAACCGGCCAGCAGTTCGGGGCCGAACGCGGCGCGCAGTGCCTCGTTCGCCTCCAGCGCCGCCACCGGGCCGGCCAGCGAGTCAGGCAGCCGCGCCACCTGCCCCGCGGCCGGGTTCGACGGGCTGGCCGGGTCGCCGGAGACCTCGGCGGGCAGCACCGCCTTCCGGTCCGCGCCGGCCAGCGCCACCGCCAGCACCGAGCCGACCACCAGGTACGGGTTGGCGCTGTTGTCGAAGCACTTGAGCTCCAGGTTGGCCGCGCCCGGGTCGCCGGCGCCGCCGTCGATGAAGCGCAGCGCGGCCTCCCGGTTCTCCTTGCCCCAGACCTGGAACGCGCCCGCCCACACCGACGGCTGCAGCCGCAGGTAGGAAGCGGGCGACGGGGCGCCGACGGCGAGCAGCGCGGGCAGGCTGTCCAGCAGGCTGGCCGCTATCGACTCGCCGCGCTCGGTCAGCCCGTGCCGGCCCGGGCCGCCGGCCAGCAGGTTCTGCCCGTCGGCCCAGAAGCTGGCGTGCAGGTGCCCGCCGTTCCCGACGTTGCCGGTGAGCACCGCGGGCCCGAACGCGGCCCGCCAGCCGTACTCGGCGGTGACCGCCGCGATGATCAGCTTGACCAGCACGGTGGTGTCCGCGGCGGACACCGGGTCCTGGGCCGCCACCGAGACCTCGAACTGCCCAGGGCCGTACTCCGGGTGCAGCTGCAGCACCTGCACCCCGGCCGCGGCCAGGCTGTCCATCACGTCGCGGGCGTAGTCGGCCGCGGCCAGCAGCCGGGACATCCCGTAGCCGGTGCCGCCCATCGCGGGCTGGAAGTCGTCCTCGTCCAGGCCGACCATCCACTCCACCTCGAACGCCATTACCGCGCTGATGCCCTGCTCCAGGCCCGCGGCCACCTGCGCCCGGGCGAACGAGCGCTGGTCGCCGGCATAGCCGCTGCCGTCCTGCCAGAACCGGTCTCCCGGCGCCCAGGCCCAGCCCAGCGGCGAGGTCAGCGGGGCGAACGAGTCCAGGTCGGGCACCATCCGCAGGTCGCCGTCCGGCTTGTCCAGCGGCGAGGCCGGGTTGATCCCGCCCAGGCTGTCGAACGCGTCGATGACCGGCGAGAAGCCGAGCCCGCCGTACGCCGCCCGGTCCAGCCCATCCAGGGGCACGGACTTGACCCGGGACGCGCCGCTGTCGTCGATGAACGTCACCGCGACGGCGCTCACCTCGTCCGCGTACTGTTCCTGCAGTTCCCGCGCCCGGCGCTGGTCGGCGTCGCGCTCGTCCTCGCCGCGGAACTCGCTGAATGGCCGTGGCATGGTCCTGTGTCCTCCCGGTGCACGACGGCATGGCTGTCCCCGCCACGCACCGGCAGATGCGTGGCGGGGAACATTCAAGCAGTTTCCCGGGTCAGCTGACCGGGGCGGCGGCTTCCTCGGTGGCCGCCGCACCGGAACCGGACAGACCCTCGGACCGGGTGAGCAGCTCACCGGCCCGCCGGGTGGCCGCGGGCCGGGCCAGCACGAAGGCGATGCCGACCACGAACCAGGCGATGGTCACGGCCGGCCCCCACCACGCGACCCCGGTGGGCAGCGGCCAGATATTACGGAACAGCGTGTAGCCGAGCACGATGACGCCGAGCACCGGGATGACCAGCTCCCACCTGCGCACCGTCGTGTCCCCGGAGAAGAACACCAGCTTGACCATGCCGATCGTGGCCAGGACGTAGACCACCAGCAGGATCAGCGTGCCGATCGTGCCGCTCTCCAGGAACAGCGTGAACGGGTCGCCGCCGAGCACGAACCAGGTGAACGCGATGATCACGTACGCGGCCAGCACGACGGTCAGGGTGGCCACGGTCGGCGTCCGGCGGCGCTCCGACACCGTGCTCAGCCGGGCGGGCAGGATCCCGTCCCGGCCCATCGCGAAGGTCAGCCGGGACGCGCCCACCGTGCAGGCCAGCGCGCAGCCGAACGCGGAGACCATCGCGCCCAGCGTGATCAGCGTGCCCAGCCAGGACGACACGTAGCTGGTGCCCAGGTCACCGATCAGCGAGGTCGAGTTGATGAACGCGGTGACCCCCTTGGCCGAGGTGCCGAAGCCCATCACCTCGACCGCGGTGACCACGAAGAAGTAGATGCCGCCGAAGATGGCCACGCCCAGGATGGCCCGCGGGATGTCCCGCCGCGGCTGCTTGGTCTCCTCGCCCAGGGTGGCGGCGGCCTCGAACCCGGCGAAGGACAGGAAGCCGAACACCACGCCGAGGAAGATGGTCGAGATCGGGATGCCGGCCGGCAGGCTGAACACCTTCCAGTCCACACCGAGCCCGTGCGGCGCGCTGTGCCCGGCCAGCTTGGCGAACACGATCACCACCACGACCACGATCAGCAGCACGGTGATGGCCTCGGCGGCCAGCAGGAGCCGGGTGCCGCCGCGGGCCGGGGTGATGGCCAGCCACCAGACGATCACCAGGCCGAGCACGCCGAGCAGGAACCCGGACCAGGTTGGCGGGTTGTGCCAGACGCCCAGGTGGTCCAGGAAGTTGGCCGCGAACCGGCCGCCGGCCATCGAGGTGACCACGGCGTAGAACGTGTAAGTGCCGGTCAGCGCCCAGCCGGAGATGACCCCGGCGCGCGGGCCGAGCGTCGCGCCGACGAACCCGTACACCGACCCGGAGTGGTGGAACCGCTGGGTCAGCCGGACGAACGTGTAGGCCACCAGCAGCACGCCGACGAAGGCCAGCGCGAACGCGATCGGCACCGCACGACCCACCGTGGTCGCGGTGCCCTGCGGGTTGATGTTGGCCGCCATGGACGGCGCCATCAGCGCCAGCGAGATGCCGATGGCCTCCCAGACGCTCAGGTTGCGGCGCAGCTTGCGAGGCTGCCCGGTGTCGGTCGTTGCTGCCATCTGATCCATACCTCCGGCCGGCGTTTTACCAGCATTTGCCCGTGCAGAGATGATGCGCCTACCCGGCCAGCCGGCACAAGATCTATTTCCCGCCGTTAAACCGATCACTCCGTGCTAGAGTTCTAGAACTCTAGCAGCTCTAGAACTCTGGTTGAGGACGACGTGATGACGGCGACTGAGGCCGCAGTATTGGCCGGGGACGGTCTGGCTGGCGTGGGCGGCCCGGGAGCGATGGGTGATCCGGGGCCGGCCGGGCGGTTTGGGCCGTTCGGCGGGCGGTTCGTGCCCGAGGCACTGATCCCGGCGTGCGAAGAACTCGAGTCCGCGTTCCGGGACGCCTGGGCCGACCCCCGCTTCCGGGCTGAACTGGACCGGCTGCTGGCCGAGTACGCCGGGCGGCCCACCCCGCTCACCGCCGCCCCCCGGATGAGCGCCGAGCTGGGCGTCCAGGTGCTGCTCAAGCGCGAAGACCTGACGCACACCGGCAGCCACAAGATCAACAACGTGGCCGGCCAGGCGCTGCTGGCCCGCCGGATGGGCAAGACCGCGCTGGTCGCCGAGACCGGCGCGGGCCAGCACGGGGTAGCCGCCGCCACGGTGGCCGCCCACCTCGGCCTGGGCTGCACGGTCTATATAGGCGAGCGGGACATGGCCCGGCAGGAACTCAACGTGTTCCGGATGGAACTGCTCGGCGCCACCGTGATCCCGGTGCGCGCGGGCTCGCGGACGCTCAAGGACGCCACCAACCAGGCGCTGCGGCACTGGGTCACCGCGGTGGATTCCACGCACTACTGCATCGGCTCGGTGCTCGGCCCGCATCCGTACCCGTGGCTGGTCCGCGAAATGCAGCGGGTGATCGGCGACGAGGCACGCGCCCAGTGCGCCGCGCTGGCCGCCGCGGGCCGGCTGGCGCGCCCGGTGCCCGACGTGGCCGTGGCCTGCGTCGGTGGCGGCTCGAATGCGGCCGGTCGGGCTGGCCTGGACGCCACACTGATGGTCACCCCGGCAACTCCGGCCGCGCAGCGGCGTGTCATCGCGGCCCGGACCCGCGGCTTCCTGTATGTGATGAGTGTGATGGCGACGACCGGGACGACCGCCGAGCACCAGGACCCGGGCCGCTGGGCGGTGGCCGCCGAGGCGCGCGCGGCCGGTGGCGGCCGGGCGGTGCTGATCGGCTTCGGCATCAGCACCCCGGCCCGGGCCGCGGCCGCGGTCCGGCACGCCGACGGGGTGATCGTGGCGTCCGCGCTGATGCGCCGGGTGCTGGACGGCGCGACCGCGGCCGAGGTGGGCCGGGCGGTGGGCGAGCTGCGCACGGCGATCGACGGGACCCGGCGGTGAGCCGCCCGGGCGGCACGGCCGTGCTGACCAGGCGGCGCCGCAGCGCGTTCGACCGGCAGCCGAAGTACCTGCGCATCCACGCCGAGCTCCGGGACCGGATCAGCAGCGGCCAGTGGCCCGCGGGCCAGCCGCTGCCCGCGCAGCGCGACCTGGCCGCCGAGTTCGGCGTCAGCGTCATGACGCTGCGCCAGGCCCTGCAGCTGCTGGCCGACGACGGGCTGATCGACATCCGGCATGGCAGCGGCAGCTACGTCGCCCAGCGGTACGCCTACGACCTGGGGCACCTGCGCAGCTTCGCCACCGACCTGGCCGGCCAGGGGGCCCGGATCAGCACCCGGCTGCTGGCCGCCGGGATCGTCACCGCGCCGGAGGAGGTGGACGCCCGGCTCGGCGGGCCCGGGGAGGTGCTCCGGCTGCGCCTGGCTCCGGCTGGCCGACGGGCAGCCACTGATCGTGCAGACCTCCTACCTGCCCGCCGAGCTGACCCGGGCGGACGGACCCGGCGCGGACTGCCCGGGCACCCTCGACGTCGGCGAACTGGCCCAGCGCGGGCTGTACACGGTGCTGGCCGAGCACGGGCTGGCCATCACCCGGGCGGCGGAGACCATCACCCCGGTGCTGCTCGATCCGGCCGACGCCGCCGACCTGGGCAGGCAGGCCGGCCGCCCGGCGCTGCTCAGCCACCGGGTCAGCTTCACCGCGGCCGGCCTGCCCATCCTGGACGACCACGCGGTGCTGCCCGGGGACAGCGTGGCGATCAGCGCGAACCGGTCCACCGACCGGCTCGAAGTCCAGTACACGCTGACCACCGGCGCCGAAGGGGCGCGCCGCCGACTGGACTGAGGAGCGAGGAAGCGAGGAACGAGCGCCCCGAGCGACGAGGGAAGGAGGCGGGCCCCAAGCGCCCCGGAGGCGCAAAGCAAGCAGAGCCCGCGTATTACTCGGGTCGGCAGATGGTGACCGGCCCGTGGGCGTGGTGCACGCAGTAGGTGCTGACCGAGCCGAGCACCGCGTCGGCCAGCCCGCCGTACCCGCGCGAGCCGACCACCAGCAGGTCCGCCGCCGACGACGCGTTGACCAGGACACGGGCCGGCGAACCCTCGACGACCTGGGTGTGCACCCAGTCCGGCCGGCTGGTCCCGAAGACCGTGCTGAGCGCGTCTTCCTGGGCTTTCGCCGACAGCTCCGCGAAGTCCGTCTGCCCCGGGGTGGCCGGGGCCCAGCCGTAGAACGCCGGGTACTCCCAGGCGCTGATCACCTGCAGTTCCGCCCCGGTCAGCTCGGCTTGCCGGGCGGCCCAGCGCAGCGCCTGCACCGACTCGGCTGACCCGTCCACGCCGACCACGATCCGGGCCGGGTGGCTGGCTGGCTCGGTCATGGCTGCCCCGTTCTGACGATCGTGCCGGCCCGGCCGGCCAGCAGGTCGGTTGCGTCGCCTAGGCAGCCTATGCCGGCCAGGCCGCCGGTGGCGGCGGCGAACCGGCATGCCGCCTCGATCTTCGGGCCCATCGAGCCGGCCGGGAATGCCCCGGCCCGCAGCCGTTTCCGCAGCCAGATCGGGCCGGCCCGGTGGATCGGCCGGGCCGCCGGGGTGCCGTACCCGTCCAGCACCACGGGCACGTCGGTGAGCAGCAGCAGGGCGTCCGCGCCGACCGCCTCGGCCAGCAGCGCCGCGGTGAGGTCCTTGTCCACCACGGCGTCCACGCCGCGCAGCGCGCCCAGTCCGTCGGCGACCACCGGAATGCCGCCGCCGCCCGCGCAGACCACGATGACGCCCAGGCTGGCCAGCAGGTCGATCAGCGCGAGTTCGACCACCGCGGCCGGTTCCGGGGACGGCACCACCCGCCGCCAGCCGGTCCCGTCCTGGCGCACCTGCCAGCCGCGCCCGGCGGCCAGCCGCCGGGCGGTGGTCTCGTCGTACACCGGGCCGACGAACTTGGTCGGCGCGCCGAACGCCGGGTCGTCCCGGTCCACCAGGGTCCGGCAGACCAGGCAGGCCGTGCGCCGCCGCGGCTGGGTCCGGTCCAGCGCCTGGACCAGCCAGTAGCCGATCATCCCCTGGGTCTGCGCGCCCAGCACGTCGAACGGGTACGGGCGGGACAGCGCCAGGTCGTCCGCGCTCTCTGCGGCGAGCACGCCCACCTGCGGCCCGTTGCCGTGGGTGAGGATCAGGTCGTGCTCGGCCAGCAGCGGGGCGAGCGCGGCCGCGGCCTGGGCCACATGGGATTCCTGCACGTCACAGTCGGGCCGCTCACCGCGTTCCAGCAGCGCGTTCCCCCCGAGCGCGACAACTATCCGCACACCGTGGTCATACCCAGTTGTGTGCTTGCCCAGCTCAGCCGGCCTGCAATCGGCGGGCGCGGCGGACGGCGTAGGCGCCCAGGCCAGCGGCGAGCAGGGCGCCAATGACCACGGCGCGGGCCAGCGAGCCGGGGCTGGGCGAGCGGATCGCGTCGGACAGCAGCACGGTCATCGGCACCACCGCGAGCAGGGTGCCCCAGGCGTACCAGAAGACGATATTGAAGATGGCGGTGTTGCCGACCGCAGTCTCCGCGCCGACGAACATGTCCGGGGTGAGCGGCGGCCGGAACACGTTGACCAGCGCCCCGGTCACCAGCACCGGGACGGTCACGGCCAGCAGGGCCAGCGGCCGCGGGTCGCCGGTGGCCAGGCAGGCCGCGGCGACCGGCAGCCCGGCCGCCACCAGCAGGACGAGGACCGGCACCACCGTGTGCCGCCAGGCCAGCGACCCGAACCGGAACGGCAGCTGGGCCGAGCGGCGCGGGTCGTCCGCGTCCATCCTGGCCCCCTCGCACAGCCAGGCGGCGGCCAGGTAGCCCAGGATGAGCGCACAGCCCACCGGCAGCAGGGACACCGACCGGCCATGGCTGGCCGCCGCGATCAGCCCGACCGCCAGCCAGGCCAGCAGCACCGCCGCGGCCAGCCGGGCCGGGGCGCGGGCCAGCGCGAGCAGGTCGCGCCAGGGCAGCACGAGCTGGCGCCGCCGGGGCGGCGGCAGGTGGAACCGGGCCCGCCGGGGCCGGCTGGCCGCGGCGCCGTAGGCCGTGGCCACGCCGCGGGTGTTCATGCTCAGCGCGGCCGTGGACATCGCGCCCAGGGTGCGGGCCCGGGCCCGGAGCGCGGCCGCGGGCACCCCGGCCGCGGCCCGCTGCCCGGCGGCCAGCGCGGCCAGCGCCACCGCGGCCAGCAGCGCGGTGGCGACCGGCCACCATGGTGCAGGATTGGCTGGAACGCTGCCGGGCAGGACGAACTCCCCCCGGTAGCCCGAGGACGTCAGCGTCAGGCCGGGCAGTGCACCGTGGCCGGCCTGGGCGGTCACGCCCTGGGCGGCCCAGCCCCACGGCCCGGACCACAGCAGCACCGTGTTCACGGCGGCGGGCAGCTTGCCGAACGCCGCCCAGGCGGCGATGCCGCCGAGCAGGGCCGCGGCGGCCAGCGCCACCGGGGTGGCCCGGCGCACCCAGAACCAGCTGGCCGGATGCCGTTCGATCAGCCCGGCCAGCCCGGTGCCGACCGCGAACAGCAACGCGGCGGACAGCAGGCCGGCCCCGGTCAGCCGGAGCACGTCCCCGCCGTCCCGGCCGCCCAGGCCCAGCGCGACCAGGGCGGCGGCGGGCACGATGCCGACCGCGGCGCCGGCCGCGATAGCGCCGGACGCGGACAGCCGGAACCGTGGCCGGAGCAGCCGCCGCCGGTCCACCGGCGTGCCGAGCAGCCAGTCGACGGTGGCGCCGGGCACGGTCACCGGGCCGCGCCACAGCGCGTCCCGGACCAGCAGCAACAGCAGCAGCAGGGCCAGCGCGGTCAGCCCGGCAGGCAGCGCGTGCAGCACCCGCAGGGACAGCCCGGTGGGCGGCGGCGGGTGGCGCAGCGCCCGGTAGGCGGCGACGATCAGCGAGCCGCCCCAGACGGCCGCGATGAACAGGGCCAGGTAGATCCAGAACGCGATGCTGGCCGCCTGCTTCCGGGCCCGGCCCCGGCGCAGCTCGCGGAGCAGCGCGAACGTCGGCCCGGTGCTGTCCGGGACGGCGACCGGGCCGGCCTCGACGCTCACTGGCCCGTGCTCACTGGATTGAGGCCAGCGCGACGGGCGGCGGCCCTTCGGCGACCACCGCGCCGTCGCTGAGCACGACGGCGTGGTCGGCCACGGCCGCGGCCAGCTCGGTGTGGTGGGTGGCCAGCAGCAAGGCCGCCCCGGCGGTTTTCTCGGCGGTCAGCAGGCCGGCCAGCCAGCGCCGGGCGCCGGGATCCAGCCGCTGCTCGGGCTCGTCCAGCACGAGCAGCCGCCGCGGCCGGACCAGCACCGTGGCCAGCTGCAGGGCCTGCAGCTGGCCGCTGGACAGCGACCCGGGCAGCGCGTCGCCATGATCATCCAGGCGGCATTCCCGCAGCGCCCGGTCGACCTGGGCGGGGGCGGTGCCGCCCGCCCCGTGCGCCACCGCGACGAGCTGCAGGTGCTCCCGGACGGTGAGGTCGGGGTAGGCGCTGGCCAGGTCGCCGACGACGGCGATCTCGGTCCGGGCCACCAGGTCGTCCTCGGTCATCGCCCGGCCGGCGTAGCGCACCTGGCCGCTGCTCGGCTGGTCCCGGCCCGCGGCGATGCGCAGCAGGGTGGACTTGCCGGAGCCGTTCACGCCGAGCACGGCCACGCACTGCCCGGCCGTCACGGCAAGGTCGATCGGGGCGAGCGCGACGCGGTCGCCGTACGACCGGCTTACCCCGGTCAGCTCCAGCAAGTCGGATGGCACGATCAGAGTTCACCACACGAGCCGGCCAGCCGTGCCATTCAGTAGGGTAAGTCGCGATGGCGGCCTGGTCTGAGCACGCGATCTGGTGGCAGCTGCACCCCATCAGCTTCGTTGGGGATGGCGGGCTGGCCCGGATCGAGGGCTGGCTCGATTACGTGATCGAACTGGGCTGCAACGGGCTGGCGCTCGGCCCGGTGTTCGCCAGCGAATCGCACGGCTACGACACCATCGATCACTTCCGGATCGATCCCCGGCTCGGCACCGAGGCCGATTTCGATCACCTCGTCCAGTCCTGTCACGACCGCGGCATCCGGGTGCTGCTCGACGGGGTGCTGAACCACGTCGGCCCGTCCTTCCCGGCGTTCCAGGACGTGCTGGCGCACGGCGCGGCATCCCGGTACGCGCCCTGGTTCCGGCTGGATTTCACCGTGGACGGCCCGGACGGGTTCGGCTACGCGGACTTCGAGGGGCACCGCAGCCTGGTCACGCTCAACCACGCCGAGCCCGCGGTACGGGATTACGCGGTGCGGGTGCTCAGCCACTGGCTGGACCGCGGCGCGGACGGCTGGCGGCTGGACGCGGCGTACGCGGTGCCAGCCGCGTTCTGGCGGGCCGTCCTCGGCCGGGTGCGCCAGGACCACCCGGCGGCCTGGTTCGTGGCCGAGATGATCCACGGCGACTACGCCGCCCTGGTCCGCGACGGCGGCCCGGACAGCGTGACCCAGTACGAGCTGTGGAAGGCCATCTGGAGCAGCCTGAACGACGGCAACTTCTTCGAGCTGGCCTGGGCGCTGGACCGGCACGACGGGTTCCTGGCCGAGTTCCTCCCGCTGACCTTCGTCGGCAACCACGACGTCACCCGGCTGGCCAGCAGGCTCACCGACCCGCGGCACCTGGCGCACGCGGTGCTTGTGCTGTGCACGGTCGGCGGGGTACCAAGCATCTACGCCGGCGACGAACTGGCGTTCAAGGGAACGAAGTATGAACGGGCGGATGGGGATGCGGAGATCAGGCCGGCCTTCCCGGCCGGGCCTGGCCAGCTGGCTACGGACGGGTGGCCGGTCTACCGGCTGCACCAGGACCTGATCGGGCTGCGGCGGCGGCACGGCTGGCTGGCCCGGGCGGTCACCGAGGTGCGGCACCTGGCCAACCGGGCGCTGGCTTACCAGGCCGTGGACCCGGGCGGCGGCCCGGGGCTGACCGTGCTGCTGAACACGTCGGATGCCGCTGTGGACTTCCCGCTGCCCGGGCCGCCCGGCAAGCGGCTGCTGGCCAGTGTCCCGGACGGCCAGGGGCGGCCGTACCGGGTCGAACCGCACGGCTGGGCGGTCGTAGAGCCCGCGTCCTGACCGATGATTTCCCAGGCCGGTGGCAGTCTAAGGACCATGACCACAGTGAGAGTGCTGGCCGGCACGCGCAAGGGCGCGTTCGTGCTGACCGCAGACGGTACGCGAGAGAACTGGGACATCTCCGGGCCGCACTTCCCGGGCTGGGAGATCTATCACGTCAAGGGCTCACCGGCCGACCCGGACCGGCTGTACGCGTCGCAGAGCAGCGGCTGGTTCGGCCAGCTGATCCAGCGCTCGGACGACGGCGGCGCGAGCTGGCAGCCGGTCGGCAACGACTTCCGCTACGACGGCGAGCCGGGCACCCATCAGTGGTACGACGGCACCCCGCACCCGTGGGAGTTCGCCCGGGTATGGCATCTGGAGCCGTCACCCGATGACCCGGACACGGTGTACGCCGGGGTGGAGGACGCCGGGCTGTTCAAGTCCACCGACGGCGGGCAGTCCTGGCGCGAGCTGCCCGGGCTGCGCACGCACCGGTCCGGGCCGTCCTGGCAGCCCGGCGCGGGCGGCATGTGCCTGCATACGATCCTGCTGGACCGGTCCGCGCCGGGCCGGATGTTCGCCGCCATCTCGGCCGCGGGCGCGTTCCGCTCCGACGATGACGGCGACAGCTGGCAGCCCATCAACCAGGGGCTGCAGTCCGAGGGGATCCCGGATCCGGCGGCCGAGGTCGGGCACTGTGTGCACCGGATCGCGCAGCACCCGGCCCGGCCGTCCGTGCTGTACATGCAGAAGCACTGGGACGTGATGCGCAGCGACGACGCGGGCGGCTCGTGGCACGAGGTGAGCGGGAACCTGCCGACCGATTTCGGCTTCCCGATCGACGTGCACGCGCACGAGCCGGACACCGTGTACGTGGTGCCGATCACTAGTGACTCGCACCATTTCCCGCCGGAAGGGAAGCTGCGGGTGTACCGCTCCAGGACCGGCGGGGACGAGTGGGAGCCGCTGACCGGCGGCCTGCCGCAGCGGGACTGCTACGTCAACGTGCTGCGGGACGCAATGGCGGTCGATTCGCTGGACTCCTGCGGGGTGTACTTCGGCACCACCGGCGGCCAGGTCTACGTGTCGGCCGACGCCGGGGACAGCTGGGCGCCGATCGTCCGGGACCTGCCCGCGGTGCTGTCCGTGGAGGTGCAGACGCTGCCATGATCCGGGTCGTGCTCCCGGCCCACCTGCGCGTCCTGGCGCGGGTGGGCGGCGAGGTGCGGGTCCAGGTGACCGGCCAGGTCACCCAGCGGGCGGTGCTGGACGCGCTGGAGGCCAGCTACCCGATGCTCCGCGGCACCATCCGTGATCAGCGGAGCGGCAAGCGCCGGGCGTTCGTCCGGTTCTTCGCCTGCCAGCAGGACCTGTCGCACGAGCCGCCCGACGCCACCCTGCCGGAGCCGGTGGTGGCGGGCACGGAGCCGTACCTGATCGTCGGCGCGATGGCCGGTGGGTAGCGATCAGCCAGGCGGTGCGTAGCGGTCCTCGATCGCGGCGCGCAGGGTGCGGGCGGATACGCCGAGCGCGGCCAGTATCGGCGGCACCAGCCCGTCGTCCGCCGCGATCAGGCCGAGGGCCAGGTGCCCGGTGCTCACCTCGGGGGCGTGCCGGGCGGCTGCCTCCTGGCGGGCCTGGTGCAGCGCCTGCTCCGCGCTGCGGCTGTGTGCGAGGAACACGCCGTCGCGCTCGGCGCCGGAGATGCGGACCCGGCGCGGGTTCCACCGCGAGATCAGCGGCCCGCGGTGGACCGCCTGGTTGGCCTGGCTGAGCGCTTGCGGTCCGAACGCGGCCTCGGCCTGTGCCCGCACCGCGTCCACGTCAACGCCGGCGCTGGCCAGCGCGGCCCGGTCCAGGTCGCCGAACAGGCCCGCGCCGGCCAGCCGGGCTAGTTCCGCCTCGACCCGGGCCGGGGTCAGGCCGTGCTCGCGGAGCACGGCGCCGGCCGGGGTACCGGCGGCGGCCAGCGCGAGCAGGATGTGCTCGCCGCCCAGGTAGCGGTGGCCGAGCCGGATGGCATGGTCGAAGGCCCGCATCCCGGCCGTGCGGGCGTCCGGGTCGAGGTGCAGGATTATCGTCGGCGCGTCCATGCCGTCAGCTTATGCTGACGGTCGGATGGGCGTCAACATATGCTGACGAGTTCGGCTGGCTGAACGCGCGCGGGAGCCGCGCGGCGGTCCGTATCCGTCATGTCACCCGATCGGGCGTCATGACAGCGCGGCCCGCGATCCGCAATCCTAACGGTGCGCCAGCCCGCGTTCTGATGACGCGGAGGCGCCCGGCCGTGGGGCCTGGCGTCGGCTGCGGCCGATACGCCAAAGGGCAGCTCCGGGGGGGTGGGTGGCCCGGGCCAGTTACTGGCCCGGGGCACCCGGGCTGGACCGGCCGGGTGCGGTGCGGGCGAATGACTGGTACGGCGTGATCTCGCCTGGCGTGATCACGCCGTCCTCGATCGCGCGGGCCAGCAGCGCGTCCTTGCTCGGCGCGGCCCGCCCGGTGGCCGCGTACTTGGCGCGCGCGCGGCTGATGTACTGCCGGACCGTGTTCTCGCTGATCGACATGCGCCGCCCGACCGACGCCTTCGACATGCCCTGGAACCACAGCAGCAGCGCCTGCCGTTCCTGCTCCGACAGCGCCGGGCGGGCCGGGCCCTGGTCGGCGAGCATCGCCCTGGCTTGTGACCGGGTCACGTACGGCCGGTCGGCGGCCGCCGCCAGCACGGCCTCGACCAGATGGTCGCGGCCTTCATCCTTGGACACGTAGGCGTGCGCCCCGTTGTCCAGCGTCTCCATCACGATCGCCGGATCGCTGTGCCCGGAGAAGGCCACCACCCGGTATCCGGCTGCCACCAGCCCGGGGATCTGCGCGATGATCAGCTCCCCGGACAGCTCCAGGTCCAGGATGACCACGTCGGCCGACGGCCGCGGCCCGGCGGGCAGCCCGGTCAGGTCGGGCGCCGTCTGGACCAGTGTCACCCGCTGGCCGGGATCGGACCGGATCCAGGACGCCACTCCCTCGGTGACGACGGGATGGTCTTCGATGATCGCCACCGTCACCGGCTGATCCATCGCGCCTCCGCCCAGAGCATGCCGCCGTCTTGCTGCTGCTCGATGGCGACCCCCTCGCCGGCCGCGGGCAGCCCCACGACCGCGCCGGTGTCGGCGACGAAGCTGACGGCGATTCCGGCGGCCACCGTGGCCAGAGTGATCCGCGCCTGGCTGCGCGCCGCGGTCAGGATCGCGATGGCAGCGTCGGTGATGACCCGCCGGGCCGGGCTGGGCACCTGCGGCAGCGGCCCGGCCGTCTCGATCTCGACAGCAACCCCGCGCCGCTCGGCCACATCGGCACTCGCGTGCAGTTCGTGCACCAGC
Organism: uncultured Actinomycetes bacterium; assembly: GCA_963814645.1. Lineage (GTDB taxonomy): Bacteria > Actinomycetota > Actinomycetes > Streptosporangiales > Streptosporangiaceae > RYN-230. Next base: position 2,413,391 of record CAWFDX010000004.1, read on the forward strand.
GATCCCGGGACCTCATCGCCCTCGGCCAGCAGCCGCCGCAGCCGGGCGGCCTGGACCGCGCACCTAATGCGCACCTGCGCGTCGCCCGGGTCAGCCGTCCCCGCGGCCAGTTCGGCGACCAGCGGGACGGCGTTTTCCTGCAGCGCCAGCCAGCGGGCGTGCCGGGCGGCCCGGATGACCTCCGCGGTGGCGGCCCGCTCGCGCGCCGCGTGCTCACTCCGCAGCGCCGCGCCAGCCTGGCCGGCGGCGGCATCCAGCGCCCGCACCCCGGCGGCCACGGCCACCTGGGCGACGGTGGACCAGGCCAGCACGGCCAGGAACCCGGCCAGGTCGGAGCGGTTCAGCCCGTCCCACACCTGCACGCCCAAGATGCCCAGGGCCACGGCGGCCAGGTACCAGGCCAGCTCGGCGAACCGGCGGCGGAGCAGCACGAGCACGCCTATCCAGCCGGCACTCCCCCACGCCCAGTTGACCGCCAGCATCTGGCCGGCCGGGCTGGCCACGGCCGCGGCCGTGCTGGCGGCCAGCGCGATCACGGCCACCGTCCAGGCCGGGCGCCAGCCAGGCGTGCCGCGCAGCACCATGACCGATCCGGCGGTGATGGCCAGCGCCATGACCAGCCACATGGCGCACTGGAAGGCGAACGAGCTATAAGCCGACCGGTACTCCAGCAGCTGCCCGCCCGCCCCGGCGAGGTGCCAGACCCCGACCAGGAAGACCACGGCGATGGTGAAGGCCCGCTGATAGCGGCCGGCCATCACCGTCGTCGGCTGCACGGTGTTCGGCTGCACGGTGGTCATGCCGGCCAGCTCACGGTGACGGTGGTGCCCGCGCCGGGACGGCTGGCGATCGCGGCCCGGCCGCCGGCAGCCAGCATCCGCCCGGTGATCGACTCGCGGATGCCCCGGCGGGACGACGGGGTGGCGGCCGGGTCGAACCCGCGGCCGTGGTCAATGATCTTGACGACGGCCCAGCCCGTGCCGCCGCTGACGGTCACTTCAGCGTGGCCGGTTCCGGCGTGCCGCTCGACGTTGCGCAGCGCCTCGCCGACGCAGGCGGCGAGCTGATCCGCGACCGGAGCGGGCAGTGTGACCGGGGCGAGCTGCAACCGCACGGCCAGGTCGTCGGTGCTGGCCGCGGCCCGCTCCAGCTTCGGGCTCAGGTCGGTCAGCGGAGCCGGCCCGCCCGGCATAGCCGCCGGGCCCGCGAGCCCTTGCAGCACGCGCAGGTCCCGCGCGGTCTGCGCGTTCAGCGCCGGGGACGGCCCGGCAAAGGCGCCAGCCGCGACCATGGTCAGGGTGGACAGCACGGTGTCGTGCAGCTGGCGGTGCTGCTCACGCTCGTCAGCGCGCCGCGCCTCCTCGGCCCGGATCTGCCGCTCGGTCTCCAGGCTGGCGGCGACGATCGTGTCCGCGTGCCGGGCGCCGCCGCGGATCACTGCCACCAGTCCGGCCGCGACGATCGTCTCCACGATCAGCAGCCAGGCATCGGCCGGGTGGCCGGAGCCGAGCCCATAGGCGATGACCACGACCGCCGCCCCGGCCAGCCCGAGCCAGGGCCGCAGCGCGATCTGCAGGATGTACACCGCCGTGGCGGCCAGCGGGAGCATCCAGGTCGTGCTGTCCTTGATGAGCACGCCCGGAACCAGGTGCTGCTGGGCCAGCGCCAGCGCCGAGATGACGACGGCGTCGGCCAGTACCACGGTCGCCGTCAGCCCGGACCGCCGGATCCGCCAGGTGAAGAGGGCCGACCACAGGCACAGCGCGGTCAGTGCCGCGGCCAGCCACCAGCCGGGAATCTGGCTGGTGGCGGCCAGCACGGCTACCACGGTGAACAGGACCGCGGCGCTGAGCCGGAGGCCGATCGCATACGAGCCGGCCAGCCGGTGCAGGGCCTGGTCGGATGGCCCTATTAACCCCGGGTGCAGGGCCCGCCCACGGTGGCCCGCGGGGGGCTGGATCTGCCCCCCGACGGGATCAGCTGCCAGGTCCACCGGACCAGTATGCGGCAGGACCACCGCACCCGGAACGGTAACGGACGCTGGTTATGGCCTCAGGAAGGGTGTAACGGTCAGGCGATGCGGCCCGCGTAGCGGCGGCGGAAGCCGTCTGGGGTGTTCGCGGTGATCACGACGTCGTAGTAGCCGTACCGGTCGGTCGGCCAGCTCACGGTCGTGGCGCGGCCGGCCTGCACGGTCACAGTCTGGGTGCGGCCTTCGTAATCGTTCGGGGTGAGGGTGTAGCGGATCTTCTGCTGGCCCTCGTTGGCCAGGGTGAGCTTGACCGTCGCGGCCGGCGCGTGCTGGGGCGCGGCGGTGACGACCGGGACCTGGCCGGCGCTGCGCCCAGCCGGCACGACCTGGCCGGCGAAGCTGGTCAGGAACCCGTCGGGGCCATAGACCGAGAAGGCGTATTTCCCGCCGGTCAGCGTCGCGTCCCAGGTGTAGGAGCCGGGCGCGGACTGCAGCACGGTGACCGGAGTGGGGGTGGCGGCCAGCAGGCCGTCGGGGTAGACGGCGAAGGACACGCCGACCGGGCCGGCGTTGGTGAGGGTGGCGGTGACCTGGCTGGTCGTGCGGTCCACGGTCACGTCCGCGAAGGGCTGGTGGCTGGTCGGGCGGTGCGGCCGGGTGCCGGGCTCCTGGCCCGGCATGGCCTGGTGGCCCTCGGCCGGAGGCGCCGTCGATCCGCCGGTGAGCTGGGTCAGCGCCCAGGTCTGGTCGAGGGTCGGGATGTTTCCCGGGATCGAGAAATCCGGGTGCCTGAAGTCGAACGCGGCGGTCAGGTCACCGGTCACCGACTCCCGCCACGGCGTGATGTTGACCGGCTTGACCCCGGTCCAGGTGGCCAGGAACCGGAGCATCGAGGTGTGGTCGTAGACGTTGGAGTCGACATAGCCGCCCCGGGTCCACGGCGAGCAGATGAGCATCGGGACCCGGGTCCCGGGGCCGATCGGCAACCCGGAGATGTACTCGTCGGTGACGCTCGGCTCGGCGAACGGCGGGAGCTGGTGGTCGAAGAATCCGTCGTGCTCGTCGTAGGTGATGAACAGCGCCGTGCTCTGCCACAGGGCGGGGTTCGAGAACAGCGTCTGGAGCACGGTGTTCACGTAGTGCGCGCCGTAGTCGGGGGTGTAGGAGGGGTGCTCGCAATAGCCGGCCGGGGCGACGATCCACGACACCCGGGGCAGGGTGCTGCTCTTGACGGCCTTGATGAAGGAGGACAGCACGTACGCGGCGTGGGTCTTGCTCAGCGCAGGTGCCCCGGCCGCGGTCTGCCAGGGCGTGACCGCCCCGCGGGTGGCCAGCTGGCTGGTCCCGCCGTTGCGGCTGTTGCTGCTGTTGTACTGCTGGTAGAACCAGAGCGGGTTGTCGCCGTAGTCGCCCAGGAAGTAATCCGGGTAGCTGCCGCTGTCGCCCACCTGGTCATTGGTGTAGACCTGCCAGTCGACTCCGGCGCCCTGCAGCAGCTCGGGGTAGGTGGTGACCTCGGCCGTCCCGGCGTCGGACCCGAAGTTGACCTGGTAGTCGTTCGGGTTGCTGGTCCAGCCCGACGACGTCCCGGTCCAGAAGTACATCCGGTTCGGGCTGGTGGGCGCCATGATCGCCTGGTGGTAGCCATCGCAGATGGTGAAAGCGTCGGCCACCGCGTACTGGAACGGGATCTCGTCCCGGGTGAAGTAGCCCATTGTCTCTTCGGTCTTGGCCGGAACCCAGCTGTTCCACAGCCCGCCGTTCCTGGCCGCGTGGTCGCCGTCCCAGCTGTGATCGAGGTCGCCGTCGACCTGGTCGGTGAGGTTGTACGGGAGCAGGTACCCGAGGTCGGTCCGGGCCGGGTCGGGCTGCTGGAAGATGCGGTTGCCGTTCTGCCAGGTCAGGGCCTGCTTATCGGCGAAGCCGCGGACTCCGCTGAGCGTCCCGAAGTAGTGGTCGAAGGACCGGTTCTCCTGCATGAGGATCACCACGTGCTTCAGGTCCGCGATGCTCCCGCTCCAGCCCGCCGGTAGCCGGCCCGCCGCCGACCGGCTGGCCGTGCTGGCGGCGGACGGCCCGCCGCCGAGGCCCGCGGCCGCGGCCGCCGCGGCGCCGAGCCCGGTTGCTTGCAGGAAGCGGCGCCGGGAAACACCCGGCACGATCAGCCGGCCAGGCTGCCACGGTGCTCCGGTCGCGTCGTGCTCATGCTCACGTGAGTTGGTCACGTTTACTCCATCCTCTGCCCACCATGTCCCGACAAAGGTCCGCCCCGCAGGCCGCGCCAGGATGAACGGGCCATGTCGATCCCGGAACGGGAGACGAACATGTTGTGGGTCAGCAGATCTGTGCCGCTCGCCGGGTCCGAGCGCGAACCCGCAAGCGGCGGACCGGATCAGGCCCGGTCGGCCAGACAGCTGGAGCACCGGTCGCGTCCCAACCCCGGTGTAAATGACGACGGGCGTAGGTTCCTTCAAGAGCTACCAACTCAGCGAAGGAAGGACTACGCCCGTGCCGAATCGAGTATCTCCCACTGACCGGATCCGTGCCGAGATCGACGCCTTGTTCGACGGGTCGCGTGATCTGGGTGAGGTGATCGAGGATGTGGCCCGGCTGGGTGCCCGGCTGATCATCCAGACCGCGGTGGAAGCCGAGGTGGAGGTGTTCCTGGGCCGGGCCCGCTACCAGCGCTCGGCTGCCGCGCAGGATGCCCGGCCGGGGATGCGCAACGGTTACTGCCCGGCGACGGTCAAGACCACCGCCGGGCCGGTGACCGTGGCCCGGCCGAAGCTGCGCGGCACTACCGAGCGGTTCGCGTCAGCGCTGTTCGGCAGGTCGGTCACCAGGTCGAATGCCCTGGAGTCGCTGGTGATCGCGGGGTTCGTGCGGGGGCTGTCGGTCCGTGACGTGGAGAACACCCTCGCCGATGCCCTGGGCGCCGAGGCGGCGCTGAGCAAGTTGACGGTCTCGCGTATCTGCCAGGCGATCGGCGATGAGTTCACCGCCTGGTCGGGCAGGCGCCTGGACGGCCTGGAGCTGGATTACCTGTTCCTGGATGCCTCGATGTTCAAGATGCATCCCGGTGCCCGGGCCGAGCCGGTGCTGGCGGCGTGGGGCATCACCCCCGACGGCAAGCCGGTGTTCGTCGCGCTGGCCGCTGGCGGCAGTGAGTCCACCGACGCCTGGGCTGGCTTCCTGGAGGAACTGCGCGGCCGGGGGCTGCGCCCGCCGCTGCTGGTCATCTCCGACGGCGCCGCCGGGCTGATCAACGCCGCCGAGAGCGTGCTGGCCCGGTCGCTGCGCCAGAAATGCCTGATCCACCGGGCCCGCAACGTCCTCGCGAAGGTCCCCGCCGCCGCCCAGGACCAGGTCCGGGACGCTTACTGGGCGATCTTCGACACCGATGCCCTCACCGCCGCTGGCATCGCGCCCGGGCACAAGCTCGTCACCGCAGTGCAGGCCCGTATCGACGCCTTCGCCGAGCGATACGGCAAGCTCTACCCATCGGCCGTCAAGTGCCTGCTCACCGACCGCGGGCAACTCACCAGCTACCTGCGGTTCCCGGTCGAGCACCACAAGCGGATCCGGCACTCCAACTTCATCGAGCGCACCTTCGGCGAGACCCGCCGCCGGGTCAAGGTCATCGGCCGGCTCCCCGGCGAGGCCAGCTGCCTCAACCTGGTCTGGGCCGTCCTGGACCGCGCCAGCCGCGGCTGGCGCGGCGTCAATACCACCAACGCCGGCCTGCGCCTGCTACACGACCTGCGCCGCCAGCTCCTCGACCCGCCCACCCCGATCCGCCGGACCAGCCACCCTGCCGCAGCACCCGAAGAAACTGTCGGGGCCGTCGCCTAACATCCCAGCGAAGGAGCCGAGCCCACGTCATTTACACCGCTCCTGGGACGCCACCGGAGCACCAGTGCGCTAGTGGAGTTGCCTAGACGCCGGTGACGTAAGCCGCTACCTGACGCCCGAATTCGTCAAGATCGCTCAGGCCCTTCAGCCTGCCGACGACTAGCGCTGTCTGCCGGTCACACTGGCCGCGAACTCCCCAGGTCAGCGTGCGATTGCCCCGGGGGCACGGGAAAAGTCACACCTCCGGACAGGTAGGTCGTCACCGTACTGCCGTACGTCTCCATCCACCCGAGCCAGGTGTTGCACCGGACGCACAGCAGCCCGCGTATGCACTTGCCGCATGATCTCGTGTGGCCGCTGGCCGGAACGGGGCAGCAGGGGTGGTCGTGGTCTATACAGACCCGCTGACCCTGGAATGGCTCACGACAGATGGCGCAAGCATTCCCCTGGTCCTCTAACATCTGGTTGTACTGGGCCTCGGTGAGGCCGTACCTGTTGAACTTGTGCGCCTTGTACCAGCGGGCCTTGTCTGCTGGGGCAACGACGCGCATCGGGCGGCTGTCAGCCGAGCGCTGCCGCTGGGCCTCCATCGCCTCGGGAGTGGCACAGGGCGGCGGGTGACCGGCACCACGGGCGCAGTACGTCTGCTTCCTGGGCATCCACTTACGGCATAACTCCCCCATGTGGGCGATAGTGGGTTCGAACCACTGGCTTCTACGGTGTGAACGTAGCGCTCTTCCACTGAGCTAATCGCCCTTGACCTGCACAAACTTGCCTAGACCTCTGCGTTCCACTGGTTCAGGCCCGTGCCGTGATCTGACCCAGTGTCCGAGCCAGTGCCCCGCTATGGAATTGAGGGGGTAAACCCCCATCCCGCTTGCGAAGACTCGGAGGAAGCTCGCTGCGGTGTGTGAACGCAGCGCTCTTCCACTGAGCCAATCGCCCGGGATGGCGCCCTCCAGCTGGCCGGGTCGTGGTACGGCCGACCGCTGGCGGGCGAACACAGACTAGCGTATCCGCGGGCGGCCCGGGGCGGCGCCGCCGGGCGTGCGTGGGCCGCTTGGTGGCCGGGCCGCAACCCCCGGCTGGCGCCTGACCGCAAACCCGGACCGCCGCCGGCTGGCCATCTGGTTGTCCTATTGAATACGCATATTCGTCACTCATGAAATAAGTCCGTTATTGTCGCGATTGTGTCTGGTGTTGCGAGAAAGTAGAGCTAGCTGGGGTAGTGCGGGCCAGTGGTAAGCCTGTATGCTTCCCGATCGGGCAAAAGCACGACTGTTCGCTATCTGAACGCATAACCGGAGGTGCGCACGGGATGCGCAGCCAAATTTTTGCCGTGACGGTACTGAGACCGAGATCACAGCGTGTTGTTCCTGGTCACAGGAACAGGGCTGGGACATGATTGCGTTGAGTCCCGAGAAGCGTTTGCCCTGGTCACGGCCGGTTTGGTGCGTGGTGACGGAGGTTAGTTGCGGCAGCGTTCGCGGAATCCTCCTGGAGAAGACTTCGTGCCTGCGTGCCCTGTCACCCTGTGAGACGGCAGCGCTGGATGGATGAAGCCCGGCGTTCCCGGGATCAGACAAGGCAAAGGTTTGGCGAGGCAATGAACAGCAGCAACACCGTCGCAGCCGAGCTCGGCCTCAGACTCGTGGTTCCAGAACACGATGGCGTTCCGCTCACGGCGAGTCTTCATTACCGTGCCGAGGACCCGTACGCCATCCGCATGGCCTTTCATGTCGGCATGGACGAGCCGGTTGAGTGGATCTTCGCCCGCGATCTGCTGGCCGGCGGGATGACCGAGCCCGCGGGCGACGGCGACGTGCGGGTGTGGCCGGCCGACACGCCCACCGGGCAGCGGGTGCTGAACATCTCGCTGTCCTCCCCGTTCGGCCAGGCGCACTTCGAGGCCCCGCTGACCGCGCTGGCCGGGTTCCTGCTGCGCACCTTCCAGGTCATCCCGGCAGGCCGGGAGGGCGAGTTCATCAACCTGGACGGCGAGCTGGACGCGCTGCTGCGGCGCGACTGACCCAGCCCCGGCCGCTACGGGTCCGGTGACTCGGCGGCACGCGCGGCGAAGATCTCCGCCGCCTTGCGGGTCAGCGGGCCGGGCACGGCGGGCAGCGCCGCCCCATCCACCAGCCGGATCGGCTGCACATCGCGTGTCGTCCCGGTCAGGAACGCCTCCTCCGCGCCGGCCAGCGCGGACAGCGGCAGGTCTTCCTCAGCCGCCCCGGCCCACTCCACGACCAGCCCGCGGGTGACCCCGGCCAGGCAGCCGGCCGACAGCGGCGGGGTGACCAGCCGGCCGCCGGTCCCCACGAACACGTTCGTCCCGGTGCCCTCGCACAGATTCCCGGCCAGGTTGCCGAAGACCGCTTCGGCGGCACCCTGCGCCCGGGCCCAGGCCAGCGCCCGCACGTTCTCCGCGTACGAGGTGGTCTTCACCCCGGCCAGCACGCCGCGCTCGTTGCGCGGCCAGCTGGCCACGGCCACGTCGCAGCTGGCCGGGGCCACGGCCAGCTCACCGAGCGCGATGATCGTGGTCAGCCCGGCGCTGGTCAGGCCGTCCGGCCGGGCCGAGCCGAGCATCGACTCCCCCGCGGTCACCGTGATCCGGACCCGGGCCCGGTCCGGCTGTCCGGCCGCGGCCAGCACGGCCTCCACTCCGGAACGGATCCCGTCCAGGTCCGGCTCGGGCAGGCGCATGCCCGCCGCCGACGCGCGCAGCCGGGCCAGGTGCCTGGTCATCGCGAACGGCACACCGCCGGTCACCTTGAGCGCCTCGAACACGCCATCGCCCACAGTCAGCCCGTGATCCCGGACCGAGATCCGGGCCTCATCCGCCGGGACGAGCGCCCCATTCAGCCATACCGTCACGGCTCGACGCTAACGCAGCGGCCCGCACGCGGCACTGGCCGTTCTGACGAGGGTGGGAAGCAGCCGGTCCACGGCGTCGATCTGTGCCGCGACCTCGCGGTCGACGAGCATCATCGGGACTTCGGAGCGGATGGCCGCGTGCACGGTGCGCAGCGGCTCGCTGGGCTGCGCGACCTCAGCCCGCAGGTCGATGCCCTGGGCCGAGCAGAGCATCTCGACGGCCAGGCAGGTGCGGACGTTCACGACCACGTCGCGGAGCTTGCGCACCGAAGTCCAGCCCATTGACACGTGGTCTTCCTGCTTGCCCGAGGTGGGGATGGTGTCCACGCTGGCCGGGTGGGCCAGCACCTTGTTCTCGCTGACCAGCGACGCGGCGGTGTACTGGGCCAGCATGAAGCCGGAGTTGGTGCCCGCCTCCGGGGCCAGGAACGGGGGCAGGCCGCGGGAGAACGCCGGGTCGAGCATCCGGTCTACCCGGCGCTCGCTGATGCTGGCCAGCTCGGCCAGGGCCATGGCCAGCATGTCGGCGGCGAACGCGAGCGGCTCGCCGTGGAAGTTCCCGGTCGTCATCACCTCGCCGTCGGGCACCACGACCGGGTTGTCCACCACCGAGCCCAGCTCGATGTCGATGACCCGGCGGGCGTGCGCCAGCACGTCCCGGACCGCGCCGTGCACCTGCGGCGCGCAGCGCAGGCAGTACGCGTCCTGCACCGCGTGCCGGCTGTGCCGGTGGCTGGCCAGCAGCGGCGAGCCGGCCAGCAGCGCACGCAGGTTGGCCGCGCTGTCCAGCTGGCCCGGGTGCGGCCGGAGCACCTGCACCCGCTCGTCGTAGGGCCGGTCGGTGCCGAGCAGCGCCTCGATGGACAGTGCGCAGGCCAGGTCGGACGCCTGGACCAGCATCAGCGCGTCGTGGATGGAGAAGGCGAGCAGCGCCTGCATCGGCTCGGTCCCGTTGACCAGGGACAGACCCTCCTTCGGGGCCAGCTGCAGCGGCTCGATGCCGTGCGCGGCCAGCACCTCGGCACTGGGCCGGCCCTCGGGCGGGTCACCGGGGGTGCGCAGCCGGCCCTCGCCGATCAGTGGCGAGGCCAGGTGGGCGAGCTGGGCCAGGTCCCCGGACGCGCCGACTGAGCCCTTACCCGGGATGACCGGGAGCAGGCCCAGGCTGAGCAGTTCGAGCAGGCGGCGCGGCAGGTCCACGCGGACCCCGGAGTAGCCGGCCGCCAGCGTGCGGGCCCGGAGCAGCAGCAGCGCGCGCACGGTGGCGTCGTCCAGGGGTGCCCCGGTGGCGGCCGCGTGCGAGCGGATGATGGCGCCTTGCAGCTTGGTCAGGTCCTGCTCGCCGACCCGGGTGTCGGCCAGCGCGCCGAACCCGGTGTTGACCCCGTAGACGGGCGAGTCGCCCGCGATGGCCTCGGCCACCACGGTCCGGCTGGGCTGCATGACGGCGGCTACGCCGGTGCCGAGTTCGGCTCGCGCTTCGCCGTACGCGACGTCGATGACGTCGTCCAGGGTGAGGGCGTCGCCGGTAACGATCACAGTTCGCATGGCCGACAGCCTGCCATGCCCTGGTCAGTGCTGTGACGCCCCGGTCTGGGTGAGGATCACCGGCCGGCCTGGCCGAGGATCTCGGCCAGCACCGCGACGGCCTCGTCGACCAGCCGGTCGCTGAGGTTGCCGTAGCCGAGCAGCAGGCCGGGCGCGCTGGGGTCCGGGACCAGCCGCAGCTTGTCGAGGGTGCCCAGCCGCATGTCCCGCTGCTCGGCCGCGGCCAGGATGGCCGCGGTATCGGTGCCCGGGGGCAGGTCGAGCAGCAGATCGAGGCCGGCCTGCCCGCCGCGTACTGGGTAACCGGGCAGCTCGCGGGCCAGCGCGCCGGTCAGCGCGGCCCGCCGGGCCCGGAACCGCCGCCGGGAGGCGCGCAGGTGCCGGTCGTAGGCGCCGGACTCCATGAAGTGGGCCAGCGCCAGCTGGTTCAGCGCGGGCGGGCTGACCGGGAGACCACGGCCCGTCCGGACCGGGCCGGTCAGCCGCCGCGGCGCGACCACCCAGCCGATGCTGACGGTCGGTTCAGCGTCCGGGTCATCGAGCCGAGCAGCGCCACCCGGTCCCGGTCGGCGCCCTGCAGCACCGGGGGCACCGGCCCCGCGTAGCTGAACTCGGAGTCGTAGTCGTCCTCCACGATCAGGCCACCGGCCTGCCGGGCCCAGGCCAGTAGCGCCGCCCGCCGGCCGGCGGCCAGCGGATAGCCGAACGCCACCTGCCGGGCGGTGCCGACGCACACCGCGCGCAGTCCGGGATGGTCCCGCAAAGCGTCCACCACCAGGCCGTCGTCGTCCACCGGCAGCGGCACCAGGTCCAGGCCGGCGGCCCGGGCGGCCTGCCAGAGCCGCGGCGAGCCCGGATCCTCCGTGCCGATCGCGGTGTGGCCGTCGTCGCGCAGCGCGTAGGAGACCTGCGCCATGGCCTGCCCGGCACCGGCGAATACCGACAGAGTGCCGGGCTCGGCAGCCGCGCCCCGGCTCCGGTTCAGGTGTGCGGCCAGCACCTCGCGCAGCCGTGGGTGGCCGCCGTCCTGGGCGTAGTCGAGCTGGTCGAACGACGCGGTCTCGGCCGCGACCCGGATCGCCTCGACCCACTGGCGCCGCGGGAACGCGCGCTGGTCGGACCGGTAGCCCAGGTCGTAGCGGACCGGGCGGGGCGGCTGCTCGGCGGGGGCGGCCGACCGGGGCGGATCGTCGTACGGCCGCGGCGTCCAGCACACCCGGGTGGCCGAGCCGGTCCGGCCGGCCAGGTACCCCTCGGTGATCAGGCGGCCGTAGGCCTCGGTCACCGTCCAGCGGGACACGCCCAGGTCGGCCGCGAGCGTCCGGCTGGGTGGCAGCGCGGCGCCGTGCGGCAGCCGCCCGTCCCGGATGGCGGCCCGGATCGCGCTGGCCAGCTGGGTGGGCAGCCCGCGCTTGGCGCGGGTGCCCGGCTGGCCCGGCACCGCGAGCAGGGTTTCCCAGGCCAAATTGGTCTGTTTTCCGGCCACGCGATTGGATCGTAGCCGCTGCCTGGCCACTTCTACAGTCGTTAAATCTTCTCTAGAAAGTGGCAGGTCAGGTCATGTTTTCGTGGTTGCGCAGCAGGGTTGGCCGGTGGGGGCAGCGGTCGCAGCCGGCCCGGATTCAGCCGGACGCGTTCTTCATCGACCCGGCCGTGGTCGAGGACGACTACGGGCGGATGAAGCAGGAGCCAGGCCGGTGGTGAGCCGCTGATGCGCCGGGCCCTGGGCCCTGGGTCAGCTGGAGTCGCCGGCCCGGGGCCGGACCCGCAGGTGCGCGCGCTCGCCCTGGCGGCCGAACAGGGTGAGGATCTCCACCGGTTCCCGGTCCGCGGGGCTGAACCAGTGCGGCACCCGGGTGTCGAACTCGGCCGCCTCGCCCGGGCGCAGCACCAGATCCTGGTCGCCGAGCACCAGCCGGAGCCGCCCGTTCAGCACGTACATCCACTCGTAGCCCTCGTGCACCCGGGGATCGGGTGCCTGGCCCCGGCTGGGCGACAGGACCAGTTTGTAGGCCTGCAGGCCGCCGGGCCGCCGGGTCAACGGCACGAACGTCTCGCCGTTGGCGGCGGCGACCGGCCGCAGGTGGATCCGCGGGTCGCCGGTAGGCGGCGCGCCGACCAGGTCGTCCAGCGGGACCCCGTAGGCCTGGGCCAGCGGCAGCAGCAGGTCGAGGTTCGGCCGCCGCTGGCCGGATTCGAGCCGGGACAGCGTGCTGGCCGAGATGCCGGTGGCCGCGGACAGTTCGCCCAGGGTGCGGCCGCGTTCCTGGCGCAGCGCGCGCAGCCGGGGCCCGACCGCGGCCAGCACCGTGTCCAGATCGTCCATCCGTCCAGTTTGCCAGAACGGCAACGGAGTTTGCGCAGTGCCTTTGGCAGTGGGCATGCTGCCGGTGACGACGGCTGTGGGCTTTGCTGGAGGTGGTTGTGGTGACTGAGCACGACGAGGTGGACGTGGCCGAGATGTTCACCGAGGCGTACTGGGACGAGCGCTACCGGACCCGCGACGCGCTGTGGAGCGGCCAGCCGAACACCACGCTGGTGGCCGAGGTCAGCGGGCTCTCCCCCGGCCGGGCACTGGACGCGGGGTGCGGTGAGGGCGCGGACTCGATCTGGCTGGCGGGCCGCGGCTGGCAGGTCACCGGGGTGGACATCTCGACGGTGGCGCTGGACCGGGCGGCCGCGCACGCCGCCGCGGCCGGGCCGGAGATCGCCGGGCGGATCGGCTGGCAGCAGGCGGACCTGCTGGACTGGGATCCCGGCCAGGACCGGTACGACCTGGCCACCGCGCACTACATGCACTTCCCGCCGGGGTCGCGGGACAAGGCGTTCCGCCGCCTGGCGGCCGCGGTCCGGCCCGGCGGCACGCTGCTCATCGTCGGCCACCACGCGTCGGACATCGGCACGGTGCCCCGGCCCCCGGTCCCGGAGCTGTTCTTCTCCGGCGATGACATCGCCGCGCTGCTCGACCCCGACGGCTGGGATGTGATCACCAACGCGGCGGCGGCCCGCGAGGGCACCCACCCGGAGCACGGCCACACGGTGACACTGCACGACGCGGTACTGCGCGCCCGGCGGCACCCGGGCCGCAAGGAGGAGTGATGTTCGCCCACGTGATCGCGACCGAGGTCAGGCCGGGCCAGCTGGACCACGCGATCACCCTGGCCCGGGACCAGCTGCCGGCCGCCGTCCAGCAGCCCGGGTTCCGCGGCTTCTACCTGCTGACTGACGCGGAGACCGGGAAGGTCATGACGATCTCGCTGTGGGAGACCCGGGAGCAGCTGGACGCGGTCGAGATCCGGGCGGCCGAGATCCGGCGGGCGGAAGCGCCCGCCCTGGGCGCCCCGTCGCTGTCGGTGGAGACCTACGAGGTAACGCTAAGCGCGTGACTTCCTGCGGTTAGGGCGCGCTGCAGGTCCAGCTCCCAGTACGCCCACTCATCCACGACCTCGAAGCCGAGCTGAGCGTTGATGGCGATCATGTGCTGGTTCGCGTCGGCGTTCCCGGTGGCGATCTGGGTCAGGCGCGGCTCCCGGTCGGCCAGCAGCTCGAGCATGGCCACCTTGACCAGCAGCCCCAGCCGGTGGCCGCGGTGCGGCCGGGCCACCGCGGTCAGCTCCTGCAGGCCCCAGGTTGGCCCGGCCGGGTCCACGCCAAGCTGGGTGAACGCGGCGAGTTCGCCGCTGGCCAGCGACCGGGCGGCCACGGTGTACCAGCGCAGTCCCTGGGCGGTCATCCGGCGCTCATCGAGCCGTACCCGGTTCTCGTCCCAGCGCTGCGCCTCCTCCCCGGTGTTACGTGGCATGTCGGCCCACGCCGACGCGTTGATTTCGGCCAGGCCGGAGATCAGGTCGTCCGGGGCCGGGCCGTCCCAGGACAGCAGGGCGTACCCGTGGGCGTGTGGCTCGGCCTGCGCGCGCAGCGCGGCCAGCCGCCCGGCAGGCATGCCGGTCACCCGGAGCACCCGGCTCACGTGGTGCAGGCCCGGGCGGCCACCGATCGCGCCGGCGAACGCCGAACCAGGCGCCCCGTCCCTGGCGTACCCGGCCAGCACGGTCCGGCCGGACTCGCGGGCCCGGCCCGCCGCATGCCGGACTAGCTCGGCGCCCAGGCCAGCCCGGCGGTGCGCCGGGTGCACAGTGGGCTCCACGAAGGCCTGGTGCTGGTTCTCCCGTTGCGGCAGGCTCAGCATGCACCAGCCGCGGGGCTCGCCCCGGCTGTCCCGGGCCAGCCATAGTTCCTGGCGGTCTTCGGTCCAGCCCAGGGTGAGCCAGCCGGCGAAGAACCGTGCGGACATGGGCGGGTGATTCGGCTCGTCGATCGGATGGCCGGCCAGGTAGATCTCGTGGCAGGCGCGCACCTCGGCCGCGTCCACCGCGGGATCGAACTGCTCCAGCTTCATCCCCCCAGCTAACTGAGGGGATGAGGGTCAGCGCCAATGGTTTTCTGGGGCGGTGGTTCCGGACAGCCCAGGTTGCCGGAGTATGGGTTGCCGCGCCCCGGGATCGCGCAGGACGCCGCCGATGACTGTGGTGACTGCCCTGGCCACGGCCCCAGCGTCAGGTGGCGGGCCGGTCCGGTCGGCGAACAGCAGGTGGGCCGCCCCGATCAGGGTGGGGCCGAGCACGTCCGGCTCGGCCTCGGCCGTGATCCGGCCCAGTCGCTGCTCGGCGCGGAGGTAGTCGGTGATCATGATGGCGGCTTCGGTCAGCACCGGGACACCGGCCGGCCACGCCTCGCGCAGCCGGGCGCGCAGCTCATCGCGGAAGGTGATCAGCGGGACGATGGCTAGCGCGGCTGAGCCGAACACGGCGGTCAGTGCGCCGATCAGGTTGCCGACCACGATGCCGGTGCCGGCCGCGTCGCGCAGCGCGGCAGCCTCATCGTCCAGCCGGTCCACCCGGTCCAGCACGAACTCGGCCAGGAACTCGTCGAAGTCGGCGAAGTGCCGGTGCAGCACGCCTTTGGCGCAGCCCGCCTCGGTGGTGACGGCCCGGCTGGTCAGCCCGCTCGGCCCGTCCCGGAGCAGCACGCGTTCGGCCGCGTCGAACAGTTGCGCGCGCACGTCGCGGATGGCCACCCCGGTTGGCACCCGACTATCCTTCCTTCGCTGTGGGCGAACGCGATTGCTAAGTGGGCATGTGCCCACTTAGCGTGGGCGCATGCCCACTGTACCGTCGGAGCACGCAGGGGTTTCGGAACGTGCGGGAGCCCCGGAGCGCGCAGGAGTTTCGCAAGGCGCAGGAGCTTCGGAGGGCGCGGGGGCCTCGGAGCGAGCGGGAGCCTCGGAGCGAGCGGATCTCTCCGGACGCGAGTCGCACCAGGCCCGCGAGGTAGCCGAGTCGTTCGGGGCGGACGCGGAACGCTATGACCGGGCCAGGCCCAGCTATCCCAGCGCCCTAGTGGACCGGATCGTCTCGACCGCCCCTGGACCCGATCTGCTCGACGCCGGCTGCGGTACCGGGATCGTGGCCCGGCTGTTCCAGGCGGCCGGCTGCCAGGTGCTCGGGGTCGACCCCGACGAGCGGATGGCCGACCTGGCCCGGCAGCGCGGCCTGGACGTCGAGGTGGCCAAGTTCGAGGACTGGGACCCGGCCGGGCGGATGTTCGACGCCGTCGTCGCCGGGCAGGCCTGGCACTGGGTAGACCCTGTGGCCGGTGCGGCCCAGGCGGCCCGGGTGCTGCGCCCCGGCGGCCGGCTGGCCGTGTTCTGGAACTCGTCCCTGTCGCCCGCCTCGCTGGCTGAGGCGTTCGCGGCGGTGTACCGCCGGGTGCTGGCCGAGGCGCCGCTGTTCAAGATGCCAGCATCCACCGGCGCAGACGCTTACCAGGCGCTCTGCGAGAAGGCGGCGAACGGCATGGGGCGGGCAGTGGCGTTCGATAAAGAGGAACAGTGGCGGTTCGAATGGGATCGCTTCTATACGCGCGACGAGTATCTGGATGCGGTGCCTACCTCCGGGTTTACCAACCAGTTGCCCACGGCCACGCTGCGGGAGCTGGTGGCGGGCATCGGCGCGGCGATTGACGCGGCTGGCGGCGGGTTCACCATGGGCTACACCACGGTGGTGGTCACCGCGGTCAGGAGTCGGACCGGTCCAGATCAATAAGCGCGACGCCAAGGTCGGGGCGCATCACCCTGCGTAGTTCGGCGGGGGCCTCGGTGATAATGACCTCCAGCGTGGGGAACACGTGCCCCGCGATGAGGTGGCCGCCGCGGGTGGTGCCATCGGACAGGCCGAGCACGACGTGCAGGTTCAGGCTGGGGCCGTCCGGGCTCTCGGCGATGTCGCCGATCAGCGAGAGCACCTCGGTGGGCTCGTCGATCTGGATGTGCCGGAACTTCCTGGCCGCGCGGTCGAACCAGCCGACGGTGGCCCGCTCGAACCCGCCGACGCCGGTGATCCGGGATGCCTCGAGGTCCTCATCCTGGGCGAACTGCTGCAGCGCGGCGACCGCCTGATCACCCTGGTCGCACACCACGACGTAGGTGACGACGTCCGCGTCTTCGATGATCTTGGATTTCATGTCGGTTGCCTCCTTCCAGGGGTCTCACTGCCCAGTCCGGGGGTGCGGACACCCGTTGCGGAGACTGGGGCGGCCCCGGGGCGGTGACCAATGGCGGCCTCTGGGCGGTCACGGGGCGGCTCGGGTATGGATGCGGGGGCGGCCCAGGTCCCGGCGCGCCGCGGTGCCGAGTTTGCTCGCAGGCCAGGATCGGCTACAGTTCTGATCGCACGCCCGCCCCCGGCGGGAGTGCACCAACCCGGCTCTGACCGGGCATGCGGACGTAGCGCAGCTGGTAGCGCATCACCTTGCCAAGGTGAGGGTCGCGGGTTCGAATCCCGTCGTCCGCTCGGAGGCGCCGGATGCCGTTCTGCAGGGTCGCAGGCCCGCTTCGGTTCTCGGTTGGTTTTCCACGCCATGGGTCCCGGACCGGGAGCCTGGGGTTGGCGGAGTGGCCGAGTGGCTTAGGCAAGGGCCTGCAAAGCCCTGTACACGGGTTCGATTCCCGTCTCCGCCTCGCGGGCGGTTAGCTCAGTGGGAGAGCGCTTCGTTGCCGAAGCGATCGGGAGGCAAGCCGCAGCAGGTCAGAGACCGGTTCCGAAAAACTTCACAGCTAGGCACTGGGTCGGATACTGGCTCGGGTCGCAGGAGTGGACCTGAGCCAGTGGAACGAAGCGGTTTGCCCAGCTCAGAGGGCGATTAGCTCAGGGGTATGAGCGCTGCCTTGACACGGCAGAGGCCGCTGGTTCAAATCCAGCATCGCCCACGAATGCAGGCGAGGTGTAGGCGCGCCCCCGGGCTCTGGCTGACCAAGGTGGGTGAACACCATGTCAGTTGTCAACCAGCCTACGGGCGATCGGTGCGGCAAGTGGATGCCTCGGGCCAAGGACCACTGCGGACGGATGCCCGGCCACCGGGCAGAGTGCCGTACATCGGCAGCCTTAGCCGAGCGCAGGGAACGGCTGACGGAGCGCCGGGTCGGCCAGACACTCGTCACCCCGGAGGCCAGGTCCCGCTGGAATCAGCGGTACAAGCTGAAGCGCCACGGCCTGACCCGGAGCGGTTCGGCCAGATGCTGGAAGCCCAGGGCAACGCCTGCGCGATGTGCCGCATGCCGTTCGAGGCAGACCAGCGGATCTGCATCGACCACGACCACGCCTGCTGCGCTCCGAGCATGCCGAGCAGATGCTGCGGCAAGTGCGTGCGTGGCCTGCTGTGCCTCACCTGCAATGTCGCTGTCGGGTACATCGAGGCGTACGGGGAGATGGCGAGGGCCTACCTCGGACAGCACTGAGCCGCCAGCCTCCAATCAGCCGGGTTGACACCGAAGAGGTCACTGGTTCAATCCCAGTATCGCCCACCAGTTTGCGCAGGTCAGAGGCCGGTTCCGGAGACGCGGAACCGGCCTCAAGATCATTTGTCAACGATTTGTCAACAGGACGTGCCACGGTCAGGCGGCACCAATTGAACAAGCGCGGCACCGGCTGACCCGGATTTCGGTCTGCCGAAACGAAGCATCGTACGGTCAGCGGCCTGGTCTGTCGTGGTTGGGTGGTCATCGGTTCGGCTGAGGCAGCGTGCCGCGGCGTATGCCCCGGTCGGAGTCAACTTAGTGTTCCTAATGCCCCACTGCCGGGCGAGCTAGCCGCCTGCGCGCTCCATGGCCTGCCGCAACAGTGCTTGTACTTCTTGTGGGTTCGGGGCTCGCATACACATTGGTCGTTGCGAGCAGGCGGTTTGACCTCAAGCTTGATCGTGGCGACGACCAGGTTTCCGGACTCGATGGCCTTGATGAGGTACTGATCGTCATCGGAGACTAGGCCTTGCAGATTGTTTCCGAACATCGCGATCAAGGTTCCGCCGCGGGCAGCTTGGTACCAGCAGGGCAGGAAGGAGATCTTGCCCTTGAGGATCTCGGTACTATTGCCCGAGCGAATCGTCAGGGTCTTCCCGGCGAGCGTCGCGCTGAGCGATGGGAAGGGCTTGAGGGCGAGCATCCGTGTACCCCTCATGGCGATGACTGTGGATGCGTCCACGAACCCAATCTGCCGGAGCATGTCAAGGATCGCGTCGCCGGGCTTTCCGGACCCGTCAAAACCCCAGGGGCTATGAGAGTCGACGACCACGGCAGGAGTGGCCTCATCGAGCATCAGGCATTCGACGTCGAAAATGGCTGTGGTCGCCTCTGGCGGCATAGCAGGTACCTGGACGATCGCCGACCGGGCGCAGGTGCAGTGCGCAAGTGTGATCAGTAGTGGGGCTTCCGCCCCCGTCCTCAGGATCATCAGTTCCGCCTGGCCGCCCTCGGCGATGGGAAGCCTGCACGAGAAGCAGTGCCGCGGGCCGATGCAGACCTTCGTGACAATCGCCTGGATATCGATCCCGTCCAGCGCGGACCGGACTCCGTCGGCCACATGGATAGCCCTGCCGCCAGGTGTTTTAAGTCCGCCACCCTGAACTGCGAGGTCGGCTGGCCGCCGACTGCCGGCTGCCAACTGCAGCGCCGCCTTGACGCCGAGCGTGACTCTGGGACGGGCATAAGGCGCTTCCATGTCCCCGGACGGGGCCGATGCGACTTGAGGGAGTGAGGTTAGTGCCAGCTGCTCAACCTTGAGGGCATCGGCCTCTCCCTGCGAGTCGGATCTGGAGTGGAATAGGCCGCGTGCCTCCTGGGCGAATGTCTTCGCATTTGCGGGATCTCCCTGCTGGTTATGCGCTCGGGCCAAGCTGAGGGTGGCTCTGGCCTGCAGGTTGTCATTGGCGATGGAGGCCGCGACGGCACGCGCCAACTCGAACTCGGCGATGGCCTCTGGCAGCTTTCCTTGCTGCGCCAGGCCCGACCCTAGGTTGATGTGTAGTGATGCCTCTATGTCTGCCAGCCCGAGTTTTCTTGCGGTGCTCACCCCCGTACGGAGCACCTTGAGGGCCTTGTCCGTCTCGCCTGTCCCGAGCCACCCGATCGCCTGATTGCTGTAGATAGCCAGCAGGCTGTACATGTCCCGCAGTTCAACAGCGATGGGTTTCGCCTTCTCATACTCCCTCGCTGCTTCCTCCCATCTATCCATCCGCGAGAGGATGTTCCCGATCGTCAGGAGGCAGTGCATCTCTCCGCTGGAAGATCCCGCCGTGCGGGCGAACGTGAGAGCTTTCCGCCCCGTGTCCAGAGCCTCGTCTGCGAGCCCGCGCCGTGAATAGAGAGTGGCCAGGAATCTGAAAGCCTCGGCTCTGTCGCGAGCATCTACGGCGTCCTGGGGCGCATCAACCACGGCCCTGAGCACACTGGACGCTTCCTGCCAGTGGCCATCCTGCATCAGCACTTCGCCCAGCAAGGTACGGGCGCGGGACAGGGCGCTGTCCTCGCCGGATCGTTTCAGGGCACGGACGGCGGATTGCAGCAAGGGGATGGCCTGGCCTGCGTGTCCGGCCACGCGCAGGGACAGTGCACGCCGCTCGATGACATGCGCGATAAGCCGGTCGCTGCCGACCGCACCGGCTATTCCTTCAGCTGAGCGGAGGAGGTTCTCGGCGCCTGCGTTGTCACCTGCCATTCCGTGGACCTCCGACAGGAGACTCAGCGTACGGACCATATTCGCAGCATCGCCTATGCCTTCGGCTAGTTCGTGACACTGCGCCAGGTAGCTAATGGCCCGTTCCAGATCTCCATGCTTCTTCGCGGCAGCTCCCATCGCCAACAGAGTCGAGATCTGGCCCCGGATGTCGCCCACATCCCGGTAAGTGTCCAGCGCCGTGGCAAGGGAACTGGCCTCCGCATCGGAGTCGCCGCGTTCCCAGCACAAAATGCCCTGCTGGCGCAGAGCCGCCGCCTCGGCCGGGCGATCCCCGACCGCGCGCGCTCTTTCCAGCGCCAGGCGGCATTCATCCACGGCCTCGGCGGCGCGTCCGGTCAGCCGGAGCAGCTCCGCCAGCGCCGTGCCCAGTTCGGGAAGGAAACCGGGCATGCTTCTGCGTTCCGCGAGCTGCAGCGCGTTCCGGTAATAAGCCTCGGCCCGGACTAGATGTCCCTTCCCGGCCCATGCTTTGCCCATAGAGAGCAAGGTGCGGATGAGGAGGGCGTCTTCGCCCATGATCCTGTACGCCCAGAGGGTGCGGCGCAGTACGGGGATGGCTTCGTTGAGGTGCCCGAGATTCAGCAGGAGGTTGCCGTAAGAGAGGTAGGACGCGTACGCCATGAAAGGGTTGTCTGAGTCGGCCGAGATCTCCCAGCATTGTCGGTACAAGCGAAGAGCCTCATCGATTTCACCGATACCCGCGGCGTAGATGCCAAGGTTGTGGAGCGCGGTGGACTGCCACTCGAGGTTCCCGGTACGCTCGCCAGCGGCCCGTACGTTGACATACATCTGCTTGATGTCGTGCCAGTATCCCCGGTGCCGCAGCCCTGGGGTAACCTTTGCTGCCACCAGGACTGCCAGTCCCCACAACTCGTCCCGGCATGCCGCTTCCACTATCAGGACGGCGGCGGACCGGTCGTGGTCGATAACGGCGATGCCGTCTGCGTTGCTCATCGCGGGGACGAGGGACTCCTTGTCGGCAAAGCCAATCGAATTTATTGCCGTCTCGCCACGCGCCGCATACATGAGGCAGGCGTTGCTGATTACCCGCTTGCGGAATTCGTCCCCAGCTGTCAACGCCTTGCGGCGCGCGTACCGGTACAGGATGCTGTGCAGCCGGTAGCCATCGTCTTCTGGCTGCTCGATGAGGTTTAGTTCAAACAGGTCATCAAGGATGCGCGCGGTCTGGTGTGCGCGCGCGGCCGTAAACGCGGGGGTGTCCTCGGTGCTTTCACCCATAGCAGCGGATACGACGTCGGTTGAGACGGTGGTGTTCGGAAGGATCCCCAGCACCTGCATCGCGAGTTCATCATCAGCGTTCAGCAGCCGGTAGCTTTGCTCGATGATTTTCTCGACCGAATCGCGCCCCGCAGAAAGCTCGTCCAGACCGTGGTCTGGATGGGCGACCTGGTACAGGTACCCGGCAACATCGAGCCGCGGCCGCCGGGCAATATAGGAGGCCGCGATCGCGATCGCGATCGGAAGTCCCCCGCATGCGGAGGACACACTGCGGCTCTCCTGCTCAGACAACCTGCCCGCGATCGACGACGCCAGCTGGGCCCCGTCCTCGTCCGCGAGTGGACCAATGTCGATGAACTTCACCCCGTCGCGGGCGAGCCCGGTCAAGCGAGCACGGCTCGTAACCACCAGGGCGAACGGACCGTTCGCCGAAACCAGATCCCGCAGCGTGTCCTCGGAGCTGACGTTATCGATGACGAGGATGACTTTGCGCTCGGCTAGAACAGACCGCACGCGGAATCTCCGTTCCTGCCGGTCGGTGGGGACAGGTCCTCCATCGCTGTCGAGGGCACGCAGGAGAACAGCGGACAGGTCAGGCACGTCTTCGCTTAGATCCGCCGCTGGTACATCGATGTAGTGCTGGCCATCGGGGTAATGCGAGGTGACCGATGGCGCGAGGTTCACCGCGAATGATGTCTTTCCCGCTCCAGGCGGTCCGCTGACAACGACGACGCGAGGGCCCGTCTCGGTTTCGTTCCGGTCCCCGGCTAACCAACATTCTGCCTGCTCGGTCTCCTCGTCCCGGCCGATCAGCGGACGCGGCTTCTTCGGGAGAGTGTTGCGAGCCTGGCTCCGGGTCAAGGTTGCCCACCCGGGAAGCGGGAGGAACCTCTCAGCGATCCAGTAGAGCTTCTCGTGGGCCAGCAGCTCGGAGAGGGCGAGCCCATCAATGATCGTCAGCTCGACGTTATGTTCCGTCCGGCACCATTGCTCCAGCCTCCCCTGTAGGCCCTCCGGCATCTGCTGACCTGAGAAGAAGAAGATGCCGTCGACCGAGCCGCCCTCCATGATCTTTCCGATGTCAGACTTCACCTTCCCCTCCAGCTTGCCCTTCTGGATGGTGCACGCGAACGCCAGACGTCGATGGTCATCGTCCAGACCGCAGAAACCACCGATATCCAGCCCGGAGATGTAGGAGCGGAAGGCCTTGAAGTCCTTGCCGCCGTCGCCGCCGCTCCCCACGGGGCCCGTCAACGGCAGGACGTTTGAGCTGATCGCGCACCTGGAGTAGTAGCGGCAGATCTTCTCGAATGTATGGTGCCCGTTATCGGCTCCGAGGTCGTGTAGAGCGCCGCGGATCTGGCGGGCGATCACATCTGGTGTATGAGGCACGCCGGCCACACTAACCGGCACCACTGACATTCGAGGCGGCGCTGGATCGCCGAACTCCATAGGCCGTAGCGGCTTGGGTTCCGAGTAACTCGCCGTCGCTGGAGCCGCAGCCTGCCCGATGAGCGACGATCCAAAAGGCCAGCAAACCGATGCACCGGGCATGCGAGTTCCGGGCTTGCGTCCTTGCCAAATCACTGATTGCACTGCGACCGCAGTGCATATCGGCAGCGAGAACGTGCATCTTACGGCCACGAATACACTACATATGCGTAGCCACTCGGCACGAACGCGTCCGTGTCGGTCGTGAACGCCCTGATCAGCGTGCAGACTCATCGGTGAAGCGAGTCCGTGGTTCCGGCTGGCGGAGGTAAGCGATGGGACGCCCGAGAGTACTCGTCGCATCAAACAATGCGGCGCTTGGATCGCTGATCAGTTGGGTGCATGCCCGTCTCGACGAGACTGACACCACCTACGAGCAGGTGGCGAGCGATATCTCATACAGCAGGTCGTGGGTCTCGCGGGCGCTATGCGGTCGGCGACTTCCGCCCTGGCACCTCATCGAGACGATAGCCAGCCACTGCGGGGCCTCGCCCCGCGAGGCAAAGAAGCTGTGGAAGGCGGCCGAGGCGGCACAACGTCGGCGCCAGGTCAGGCGGATCGGTGCCTCTCCGCCGTCGGACATCGCCTCCTGGCTCGACATGTACGACGCCCTAGGTGACCTCATCATCAGCAAGGTCGGCTCTCACCGCGAGTTGGCCCGCAAAGACGAGAGCGGCCAACTCAGGCGCTCAACGATCGGGGCAATCCTGCGCTATGAACGATCTTTGTCCCACGACGTGTTGATCCGGGTGCTGACGGTCTGCGAACTCAGCGATAGGGAACGGGAAGCGTGGGTGGATCAGGGCTCCGGCGTGTTCCGTGATTGTCCGTTTGTGTCCTAATCGAGGCCGTGGAGGCGGAGAGCTTCAGCGGGGGTGGTGTGGTCGCGCCGTCCTTCGGGGACGTGCAGGTAGCCGGCGTCTTTGATGGCCGCGATGATCGCGGCGCGGATGGTAGCCAGGTTCGCGGGCCCGTTGCCGGTCCTGCTGGTAGCGGCGTCCTCGCGAAATGACACGTCCCGGGTGTGGTGATGTGCCTCGATGCTCCAGTGCTCGCGCACGAGCCGGGCCAGGCCAGCCGGGGTGGCGTGGGCGCTGGCGAGGCTGGTGATGGCGTAGACGGTCTCGCGGGAGACCTTCCCGGTGACGGTGTCCTGCCGCCAGCGGGTGATCTTGATGGCCTGGCGGGCGCCGGGAAGGTCCAGGCCGCTGACATGAGCGGTCTTGAGGGTGCGGGTCTCGGTGCGCCCGTGCCCGGCATCGCGGGTAGTGCTGCCGGCCGGGACCTGCCGCCAGGGCAGTGCCCTGAGGCGGTCATGCAGAAGCGGCTGGTTCCGCTTGATCACGGCGATGTAGTGCGCCTTCTTCTCCGTGGTCAGCCAGGCGAGGTTCGCCCGCACCGTGTGCAGCGCATCGAAGGTCACCACCACGCCAGCCAGGTCCAGAGGTCCCAGGAGCTCAGCGAAGTGGCTGGTCTCGTTGTGCTTCACATCCACCTCGAGATGGTCCAGGAGCCGTCCGCCATGCTCGGCGGCACCCAGGAGATGCACCCGGGTGCCGTCGCCGCGGCGGGCCCCGCGGGAGGTTTTGCCGTCCACCGCCACGGCCCGTAACCCGTCGCGGGCCAGGGCTTTTGCCTCCTGGGCGGCGCGCCGGGCCCGGTAGTCGCGCACGCTGGCCGAGGGCAGCCCGCCAGGGCACCGGCGGCGGCGTGGCCCGAGGAGGGCCCGGGTCAGTGCCCGCGGGTCCAGCTTGCCCAGCACCACCCGGATCGTCTTCTCATCTGGTGCCCGGTACCGCCCGGCTACCGGGTCCCACGGGGCGCGCAGCCGGGCCAGGTCCGCCTGGCTGGCCCGCCTGGCCCACTGCCCCACAGCGGTCAGCCGGTCGTTCCCGGCCGCGGTGCACGCGCACACCGCGACCGCGATCAGGCAGGCCAGCGGGTAGACCCGCCCCTGCCGGGACCGCGGGTCCGGCAATGCTTCCAGCCGCTGCCACGTGCTGGCAGCCAGATTCTCCCCGCCGGGGCCGGATTCGACCACGCGCGCACCTACGCGCGACAATGCCACAGCGGGCACGCTGCACCTCGTTCATGTAGACCTCAGAGACCTACATGATCATCGCAGCGTGCCCGCGCTCATGAACCGTGCGTCCCCGCACCACCCGCCGCATACCGGGGCAAAGCCCCTCAAGTCCGGAACACGCCGGAGCCCTGGTGGGTGGATGCATGGGAGCGCTATGGCAGGCCACGCCGTGAGGCGATGGAAGGCCTGCGGCGTGCCATCGCGTACAGCCGTCTCCACCCGGACGCTTCTGCTTCTCTTCCCGGGAGTCGTGGTGAGCGTGGACAGTAAGTACAAGGGCTCAGCAGAGCCGTCCTATGCACTGGAACTGCACGTCCGGGGTGTCATCCACGTCCAGGTCGAGCGATTGCCCCCAGTAATGGGGACCCTGCTCACGTCGATCGTCTCAGCGATAGTGACCTGGCTCGCGACCGTAGGGATCCATGTTCATTAGGGAGTCCGTAGCAGGCGCAGATCGGCCAGTTCTGCACCCGGCTACTCGCTGCTGTCCAGACGACTCCCCATCCAGATCGGCGGATCGGGCGCGTTACGAATGCGCTCTTCTGGCGCTACCAGCCGCGCTGCCGAACGTTTACCTGCGGGTGGTGCCGGATGTCGCAGGACCGCACCCCGGGGTAGTCACCGGGGCGTTCACCCTGCTGGACTTCCCGCCCAGCAACCGCCGCGGCGGCGACACGGGGTCGTTTACGCCGAGGGCCTGACTGGCGAGCTGTACATGGACAAGCCTCGCGAAGTGCAGCGGTACCGCGAGGCGCACGCCGCCAACCTTGCCTGCGCGCTGGGCGAGGCCGCGACCCAGGACGTGCTGCTCGCAGCCGCCAAAGACCTGGAGCGTTAAGCCGCCAATCTCCGGTCTTCCCCGGCAGGCGCCCCTTCCGCCGGGGCGGGGACACATGTCAATGGTGGAGCGCCCGCAGCGAAGCGAGGACGAACGACCGTTGCACTTGTGGGCTCCGCCCCGGCCACACTCGGGCGGCGTGGAAGGCCGCCTCGCGCAGCCCGCCGCCGTGCGCGGCGATGTCAGCGGGCAGGCCTGGCCCGGACCGGTGGCTGCGCCACTCGCGGCGAAGAACCTACACCGGCCGCCTGGTGTGCCGGGTCGGCGGCGAGGACCTCAGTCACCGGCACAGGGAACTCAGCGTCAGCCCGGCTACCCGGTCGGGCGGCCGGAGCTCGCGCACCGCCGGCGCGCGGAACCCGGGCCCGTGCCTGGTCGAACGCCGCATACATCTGCTCTGCGGTCTGGCGCGCCGCAGCCGCCTGAGCGGCATGCGCCTGCGCCACCCGCAGTTCAGCTACGGCGTCCACCAGCGAGACCAGGTTCCTGGCCAAGGAACCCGCCTGACCCATGCCACCCCCGCCGCCGTCGCCGGTCATGGCGAGCAGCCGCGCGGCCGTCCGCAGCCCATCCCCTTCCCGGGTCCGGCGCGGAATCCGGCGGTGCGGTGCCCGGGCCGCGCGGTCATACCCATCCGCCGCGCAGCCCAGCACGCGGCTGCCGGTCGCCCGCGCCGCCGCGTGCAGCGCATCCGCCACCGCCCACGCCGCGTCCGCGCCGGAACCCGGATCACCCGCGGCGCAGCGGCGCAGGTGCTCCGCCGCGATGGCGGCCTGCCGCGCGGCGTGCCGGTAAATGTCGGGGCGTTCCGGGGCAGTGATCCGGAACGCCCCGGAACGCCCCGCCGCCCCGCCCTCCGCACCGGTCCACCTGGCACGCAGCCGGGGTAGCGTCAGCGAATCGTGCAGCCGCCCGCCGCCATACCAGCGTGGCGTTCTGTCTGTTCCGGTGTGGCCTCTCAGGCTCACCGCGTACCCGGTCACCTCACCGGGGTTGATCTCGCTGAACCGCTCCCGCGGCGCGTCCGCCGACCCAAGCGTCGGCTGGAACGTCAGCAGGAAGTCCACCGCCCGCGGCCGCCAGCCGGTCTCCTCCTCGACCTCCCGCACGGCAGCGGCCGCGCCATCCTCACCAGGATCGACATAGCCGCCAGGCACCTCCCAGTCCCACCGGTCCACGATGAACCGATGCCGCCAGATCAGCAGCAGATGCTCGCCCGGCTCATCGAGCACCACGGTCATCACGCAACGCCGCATCCGGAACACGTACTGCTCGAACTGCTTCCCGTCCGGCAGCTCGACGCTCGCTACCGACAAGCGGACGTGCGGATTCTCATCCACCAGCCGCTCACCGTGAATCGTCCACCGCGTCCGGGCCGCCGAAGGACCCTCGTTAGCCACGAATGGACGCTACCGGCCCCGGGCGCGGCCTCGACACCCAACGCGCCCCGCCCATCGAGGTGAGGGGCGGGGCAACCGGACGGCCCGCTCACGAAACGACGATCCTTCCTCGGGCGTGTCTTACCAGCTGTGTGAGAGTTCGGCCTAATGATTTCGTGAGCCTTCGGTCTCGATTGGGCAGTGGGGTGCGAACCTGAGCGCAGTAGCAGTCGCCGTGCGGGATGCTGGCCGACATGACCACATGGCTGTCCCTGCTCAACTGCGCGGCCAGCGACCTGACGCTCGGACGGATCAGGACTCTCGTAGATTCAACGGGCACGGAGTCGCTGACGGTGGAGTTCAAGAAGGACGGGAACACTCTGCGGATCGCTGAGTCCGCGGCGGCGATGGCCAACACCTACGGTGGCCTTGTCCTGGTCGGTATTAGCGATGGGGACCGCGAGGTAGTCGGTGTTCCGCGTGAGGTCATCACGAACGTGGCCGGCACTTTCGCGACCCATCTGGACCCTGCCGACTGGCTGCCCGAGATGCACGAGGTAGCGATCGACGACAAGCCCGACAGGTACGTGCTCGTGATCAGGGTAAACCGCGATACGGCTCCCCGCCCGGTCTTCGTCCAGCGGCGGGACGGGACATTCTGGGCTCCGATCCGCATGCCGGGCGGCACCCGGCAGGCCACCCGCGGCGAACTGTTCGCCTTGTTCGCCGAGGACCGGTCTGCTCAGGTGGCGGGTCAGCAGTGGACGCTGAATGCTCCGGACTTCCCCCGGGCCAAGGATGGCGGCCAGGACCCGGCCGTGGACCTCGTCATCCTGTCGGCGCTGAGAGTGCCCGTCAGCCCGGCCGCGTCCGGCCGACCGATCTCAGAGCGGGCAGTCAACCAACTAGCCGCTGCGCTCGACCACTCGGCTCTGGCCACTGCGTTGTTCAGCCTGGCAGGTGCTCACAGCGTCGGCGTGGAATCGTTTCATCGTGAAGGCCCGGCTAACCGCTCGCACGCTGCGACTCTCGTTTGGCGGCTCGGCCCAGGCGATTCCGCCGCGTTCGAAGTGACCGCCGGCTCGAAGTACCCGGACACTACGGCCAGGCCCACATCGGCGATCTGGAGCTAACACTCAAGGTCGTCAGCCGCCTGACCGCATGGCTTAAGGCAGATCGTTCGGCCATCCCGCCGCCGCCGCTCAGACGCAGGCTTGAACCCCCAGAATGGGCTGCACTGCTCAACTCGATCGCGGAAACCCTCACCAGCGACGCGATTGCCATCCCCTTGGCGGACCTTGCCGATGTCAACCCCATCACGATCGGCCAGCCACGCGTCCTTCACATCGTCAGCGGGCCGCCGATACCGGACCTGCTGCCACCCCAGCTACGTCCCATCCCCGGCGCAGGAGTGTCCCACGGCGCGCACATGCAAGCTGATCCCGTCCTGGACCTATCCGACCCAGCAGACCGCATCCAGCAGGTTGACCGCTGGCTCACCCAGATGGGAGCAGATGCGGGACTAGCTGGCATGGAGCGATTGATCACGGAGATACGCACAACTGCTGGAACCTGAAGCTGCTTCTGCAATGGGACGGCACGGGCGCGCCGGACGCGCCTCCCAAGGCAGAGCCCTGTGCGGGGAGCCCCGGATCCGGCTGCCACACAGATTGGTTCTGACCTGCAAGGGAGCTTCTGGAGCGGGTGACCAGAATCGAACTCGCACTATCAGCTTGGGAAAGTTCAGCGGTTACGGCTGCCAGGGGCGCTGACCTGGCGCTCCTAGCAGTCCTGAGTGACCCTGATTGACCCCTTCTCACCCTGGTTAATGGCACGGCGATCACGCGTCAACCTGCGACGGACCCGGTCGGTACGAGCTGGCTCCGTGTCCTGCTCCTCCGTCCCCCTCGTAGCTGCCCGCACTTGGCCGTGGCCGCCGTGTCAAGATTCGCGAAGCGACCGCGGAGCGGTTTGGCCTTGACTCGGCGGCCACGGCCAAGACCATCGAACAGGGAGGAGGACGAGAACCTGGCGTCGCCCACGCTATGCCTACTTCCCTGCGTGAGGAGCAGCCCGCAGTCGCATCGCCCGGAGCGGTGGGCAGTGTCTCAACGACTCGACGCCCGAGGTGCGCCCATGTGCACACCGTGGCATGATGGTGTCATGACTGGTCAAGCTAGCCATCAGGCCCGCTTCGATCATCCTCCGGCTCTAGACGTCCCAGAGCCCGAGGGCCTTACCGATGCAGTGCTTGAGGTCAGCCGCATGAGAGAACTGCGTCTCGCGGAGCTTCAGTCGTTCGTCGCTGATCTAGCGGCTGAGCAGGGGCCGGTGACAGAAGAAGAGCTAAACGCTGTCCGTGACGAGTGGCTGGCCTAGTCCTCGACACCGGCGCCTTAGTCGCACTAGAGCGCCGCAGTCGCCGCGTGCAAGTAATCCTAACGGCAGCCGCCCAGGATGGAATCATCCCGTTTGTTCCAACTCAGGTCATAGCACAATACTGGCGGGGCGGCGCTGGCCATCAGGCAATAGTCGCTCGATTCCTGCACGGGTGCCAAATCGAGCACTTGGGTGTGGTACGGGCAAAGCAAGCCGGACTTCTGCTGGGACGAAGTTGCACATCCGACGAGACCGACGCTGTGGTTGCACTAATGGCCGCCGAAAGGGGCGCCGTAGTGACAAGTGATCCGCACGACATTATGAGGCTACTCCGAGAACTACATTCAACTGCACGGATCCTAAATGTCTGATGATCCCTCCAATCTAGGCGATTACGGTTCTCTTCTGTCTGAGATCTCTACCCTTTGCGATCAAGCTTGTGCTGCCGTCACAACATCACATGCTGTATTGGATCAGTTTGCACGCTTGACTCGAACAAATTCAGGTAATGGGACCACTAGTTCTCAAATAGGCGAAACCGCCATTGCCGCGATCACCATAGCATTCCAATACACCTTGCGCGTCCAGCGCGACACCAGATCTCGATTGCGCGATTCTTTCGCTCCAATGGCAACTTTTACAGATGGCAGACAAGTTCCACCGCAGGTAGACGAGCTTCCTGAAGATGTGATCAATGCCTGGAGTGAGATAGCACCGCAAGTTAGTCATCCAGGCGCAACCTCAAGGCTAAATGATCTTCTGTTCACTAGGGGCGGCTCCCGAGCTGGATCACATGCGAAAGCTGCAATAGACGGGTACCTAGCGCTTACGGAAAGCAACTGGACCGCGCTTGAAGGCACCCATGGCTTGCTTAGAGGGCTTCAGCTAGCGCGAGGAATCCGTGATGCAGGAAGGGTTGAACAAGCCATCGCGTATGCGATAAGCCATTATTGGGAAAACATACGAACCAGCGCGCCGCCCGGTATAACGATCCCGCTGATAGAGGGTCTGTTCGGTTTTCCCGGCTTGGACACTGAGATTGACCGTATGATATCCGGGGCGCGGGAACTGTACACAGATCCGCACATAGAGGACCAGCTCATTAGCTGGCAGGTTAGGCGCGCAAGGAATCCAATTCATAGGCAAGACTATTCGCGTGAACGCGTGCAGATCTGGCTTAATGCAGCAAACGATGCCGCGCCACTCATCCGAGTGATGTACCTGGAGACCGCAGCGCAGTACGTAGACGACGTCAACGATCCTGAGCTAAAGCAACACGTCAGAAGTATGCTGCAGACCGCGGGTAAAGAAGATTTGGGCTTGAAGACCACGGTGGACACCATTACTCTGCCTCAGGATGAGATTGAGCAATATGTGGGTCAATTTATAGCGCCAGGTGAATGGCAAGAGGCCTTGGACATGTTCTCGCGACATCCACCCCCTACAGGGAATTACGAGGACAATATTCAACTGGCGGACGAGATTGATGCTGCGGCTCCCCTTCAGGCAACGATCTCTCGCGTTCGGCTCGGTGGTGATGGATTGCCTCGCTGGCGTCCAGTCACAGAAGAAGATCGCGAAGACGCGCGGCTGGCGCGAATTGAAGAATTTCAAGCCACACTCCGGGGGAATCTCCTTGCTCAGGTTCTGCATGAGATAGGGGAGCATTATTCCAAGCCGGATCGCCAAACCCTGGTGGAATATTTCTCCACACACCCGAATGTTGCTCCCGGCACCGCCGAGCAACTCGGAACAGCAATAGATCTTTTTTGGCGAGGTGAAGAGGGAGCAGCACTGTATATCGCAGTGTGGCTCGTCGAGTCGCTTTTGCGTAATTTGGTTTTGCAAAGTGATGAGGGTATTTACTCCGTCCAACGTCGCCAGAAACCTGGGCAGTATCCCGGACTGGGCTTCCTGCTAAAGAAGCTTAGGGCCCTGGGCCTGGATGAGTCATGGTACCGATATTTGTGGACGGTATTTGCAAGCCCGGCAGGGCTTAATCTGAGAAACGAAATCGCGCATGGGTTCGCGCGCCAACCCGGTGCGGCTTCTGCCGCGCTTGCCATCCACGCTTCCTGTTTCCTAACAACAATTCGCGTTGCGCACAACTAGTCTAGATGTGCCCCAAAAATGAACGACCTCGGCTCGGAGAATTAATGACGGGGTTCCCTCCCTATCTCTGAACGTAGAGCGGCACGGTGATCAATTCCGGCAATACGTCTCGCAGCAGCCAGCGGCACGGACCTGCGGGACCTCATGGCCCGGATGGGGCACGACAGCGAGCGGGCGGCCGTGATCTACCAGCACGAGCCCGCGGCGCGGACCAGGCGATCACGAGCGCGATCGACCAGCACGTCCAAGCCGAGCAGCGCCGCGACGAGGACGACGACAGCCAGGCGGGCGTGCTCGCCCCGGTGGGCACAGGCACGCTAATGGCACGGCGATCATGCGCCGACCTGCAGCGCCGATAACATCGTCGGCATGGTCGGCAGATTCCAGCCCGGCGATCATCTCCAGGTCCAGCGTCCGAGGCTCTACTTCCATCACGGCATCTACATCAGCGATGACCACGTGATCCAGTTCGGGAGCGGCGTCACCCTGCGGAACAAGGGCGGCATCGGCATCAATGCAGTCACGCTTGAGGACTTCGAGCAGTGCGGCACAGCGACACCCGTCCGCCACGGATATGAAAGCTGGTTCACTGGCCATCATCCGTCAGCCGACGAGTCCTGGAAGATCATCGAACGCGCCGAGTTCCTGCTCAAGCGGCAGCCGACACTCAAGTACAACCTGATCGGCCACAACTGCGAGATCATCGCGAACATGTGCACCAGCGGCAGCTGGACCGAGAGCTACCAGGTCCGCAGGTTCTTCGGCGCGCGCGTCGGAATCGACCTTGCGTTCCTGCTCTGGCAGTCCAGCCGCGTCCGCGCGAACAAACCGATCCCGAGGTGGGTGCTCCTCATGGTGGCCGCGGGGGTGCTCACCGGCCTGGGCGTGAAGTTCACCTACGACGACCAGATCAGGCAGTTTTGGAACGAGATCCGCGACGACTGGTTCGCTCACGAGCGAATGCTGGACGAGGATCCACGCAACGGCCAGCCCGATTGACCTTGCCAGCCTCAAGAGGCTGTACACGCTGGCGAATCGGTGAGCCCGCTGCGGCAGTCGAGCAGCGGCGGCCAGCCGCCCGGCATTCGCTGGGTTTTGAGCTGTACGACGCCCGTCTCCGCCGTCCCCCGCTCGTCGCCCCGTGTGGCCGCCAGCTCGGCGAACACGGGTGGCGCATGTCCTGCTTCTTGCCCGTCCCACCGAGTCCCGCTTATACATCCGTCTACAGGAGCTGTCCTGACCTTTGGGTTCCTGCTCCTCCCCCGCCCCCTCGTAGCTGCCCGCCCTTGACCGCTGGCCGCCGTGTCCAGGCTCGCGAAGCGACCGCGTAGCGGCTTGGCCTTGACACGGCGGACTCGGTCGAGATCATCGAGCAGCGAGGAGAACGGGGATCACCGCGGGTTCCGCTGTCGAGCTCCGCCCGCACCCCCTAGGCACGCCCACGCCTAGCTACTCCGCCGCCTCATCGAGAGGGCAAACGTTGCCCGGTGGCGCATTAGTGTGTCGCGCCGGAAAATTGGCTGATTATCCTTGCCTGGTTATGCGGTCGCCTGCTCCGACTTTGGCGAGGTAGTCGGCGAGTGAGCTCAGGATCTCGTCGGCGGTCTTGGTCCAGGTGAACGGCCTGGGATCGTCGTTCCAGGTGGCGATCCAGTCCCTGATGTCGTGCTCCAGGGCCTGCACCGAGGTGTGCACGCCGCGGCGGATCAGCTTGTCGGTCAGCAAGCCGAACCATCGCTCGACCTGGTTCATCCACGACGAGCCGGTCGGCGTGAAATGGATGCGGAAGCGCGGGTGCCTGGCCAGCCAGGTCCTGATCTCAGCGGTGTTGTGAGTGGCGTAGTTGTCGCAGACCAGGTGCACATCAAGATCGGCGGGTACCGCCTTGTCGATTCTGACCAGGAACTTGCGGAACTCGATCGCCCGGTGGCGGCGGTGCAGTTCGCTGATGACCGTGCCGTCGGCGATGTTGAAGGCGGCGAACAGGCTGGTGATGCCGTGCCGCAGGTAGTCATGCGTGCGCCGCTCGGGCATGCCGGGCATCATCGGCAGCACCGGCTGGGACCGGTCCAGGGCCTGGATCTGGCTCTTTTCATCCACGCATAGCACCACCGCCTTCTCCGGCGGGTTGTGATACAGGCCGACGACGTCGACGACTTTTTCCACGAAGAACGGGTCGGTGGACAGTTTGAAGGAGTCCTGCAGGTGAGGCTTGAGATCGAACTTGCGCCAGATCCGGCCAATGGTCAACTTGCTGAGCCCGGTCCGGGCGGCCATCGAGGCCCGTGACCAGTGCGTGTCCTTGCCCGGCGTGGTCTCCAGCGTGGCCACGATCACGTCCTCGACCTGATCCAGCAGGATCGACGGCGGCCGGCCCGGCCGCGGCCCGTCATGCAGGCCCTCCAGCCGCCGGGCGATGAACCGGGCCCGCCACCGCTCCACCGTCGACTCATCGATCCCCAGATCGGCGGCGGCCTGCTTGTTCGTCCCGCCTTCCGCGCAGCGCAGTACGATCTTCGCCCGCAGCGCCAGGTACTGGGCGGTCTTGCCGCGCCGGGCCCATCGCATTAGCTGAGCCCGCTCCGCACCGGCCAAGACCAGCTCAGCCTTGCGGCGGCCGACCGGTGCCGCGTCCTCCAGCCCGGCCAGCCGCTGGTCCGCGAACTGGCGCCGCCACCTCGACACCGACTTGACGGCCACCCCCAGCGCCTGCGCAGCGGCGGCGTTCGACATCCCGTCGGCGCAGGCCAGGATGATCCGGGCCCGGTCAGACCGCCACCGCCCCGGTCCCCTCGCCCGGCGCACCAACTCAGCCCGCTCATCCTCAGACAGCACGATCGGCACAGCAGAAGGACCCGGCATGACCGCAGACTAACGGCCAGCAAACAAAACCATCAGGATTTCAGGCGCGACACATTAGCTGCTCGCGGCCTTGGGGACGGTGTAGGAGTACTCCGTTTCTATCAGGTCCTCGTCGGCAATAATCCAGGGCAGTATGCGGTTGACTTCGCCGCCTGAGCATTGAATCTCGCCGTTACGCGAAACTCTAATCTCGGACACAACATATAGTGCATGTTGAGCGCCGCACTTGGCGGCATTTCGATTGTGTTTTACTTCGTTTCCTGTAAGCACAACCTTCTCCCCACGTGTTTGCGTTCCCTTGACTTCCACATGGAGCACCTGCCCATCTTCTTTCATACATTCCAGATCGAAGCCGCGTTTCTCAGAACCCACGCGCTCCACCCTCCACCCGTGGTTGGTGAAGTAGTTGACGGCATGGTCCTCAGCGCACAACTCGATCTTCCTCCGAGTCTCAGGGTCCAATAGGCGCTTGCGGGCCATCGCCTGAACTGCTCGTGCTCCGAAGCCAGAGCTATCCGACACCGGATTCGACGTGGAGTGCACCCCATAGAGCTCAGCTAGCAAGGCCAGCATGCCGACTAGATCATCTAGCAGGTGCCTGGCGGATGGGATGTGCCCCGACGGGTACTCATGAGCCAGTACGTTGGCGGCTTCATAGGCACGGCCCTTGTACTGACTGTCTCGGGAAGACAAGCCTTCCCATGCCAAGTCGATGGTCATCACGGCGCCAGCAGTACCTTCGCCCTCAATGTGGTCACCGAGCGCGCTGCGGGCCTGGGCAGCGCGAAAGAGCAGGCCCCGTACATCGGTGGTTGTACGCATGCCACCACCAGGTTTGGGGACACTAGTGCCCTGATGGAGAGACAGATAGGCTCGAGAGCCGTCCGCAGCAAAGAGGTAGACCAGGTAGAAACCGTTTTGAGCACTCGGCGCGTACCGCGATGAGTAAATTCGGGCCCAGGGGTACGGGCCCACATATCCCTGCTGCCCGCCTGTGTCTACTCGGAGATCTAGTCCTGTTAAACCAGCCGACTCTGCTACCTGATCCAGGACTTCGCGCAGCCTCTCAGCAAGATCGTCGCAGAGCCTAGCCCGCTGATTCATTTCAAGCGTGGACTCTTTCGAATACCACGGCGCTAGGTTCAGTATCTGTTGAATGTCGGGCCCGATCGACGCCACAGCTCAAGCTCCCTCCGATGCCAGTACCCACGAAGCAGCGCACCGCAGCAGTTATGCCACATGCCATGTTCCGGCGCCAACGACACGTCGCGCTGGCCTGATTGCTGCTCTGATCCGTCATTTCTAGTCGACGCCAGTGCCCCCAGCTTGAAAGATCGGCAGCGCGGCATGTCGGGTGACCTGCGGGGGCGGCCCTGGTTCGTTCGCTCCCAAGTCACGGCTAGTCCTTGTGATTGAGCACATGGTAGTGGTCGCTTGTGCCGCATGTGCCAGCGCGCGGGCCTCGTCTACGAATCGGAGACCTGCACGTACTTCAATCCCTTCTTGGTTCGGTTCATCGTGCCGGTGGAAGCGCACCGGGTGCTACACACGGTTCCGGAGGCCGCCCAAGCCATCTGTTATGCCCCGTCATCGACCTGCACCGATCGCCCCACGGACGGAAGGAAGGCAGCGTTACTCCATTCCGTGCAGGTTCTCGATCATGCTGCCGCCAGGTGTGCTGCACGACCGTGATCCCTCGCTCGAAAGTACGTTCGTACCCTCGACAACGCGCCTAGCCGGGACTTCCGACGAGGACGCCGGTCAGGGTCGCTCCCATTGGGGCTGCTGTTGATGGCATTGGCGGTCAGCGCTCCTCCACGCCCGACGACCGCCGCTATCCGCGGGGGGGGCGACCCTGTCGGCAGCCCGCCTAGACTGGCCCAGAATGGGTGTCGCTTCGTGCCTCCGATCCACTCCACCTGACCACCTGCTTCGAGCTGCGCCTGACCGCAGTTCCTGGGATGATCACGAGCGGCGAGAGTGGAGGGAGGATGGATGTATGCCGCTTGTGGTCACCGGTCGAGTGCGCCACCGCCAACTGCAACCGCATCAGGTGCAGGCTATGCTGCGCAAGCACCTTCCCGGACTGATGGTGAGTGCTCCAGATTTCTCGGTCGATCAGAATGGTTGCCGTGTGGAGTTCTTTTGCAACACCTCCTCTAGTCTCGATTTTACAGTGACTCTCAAATCCAGCGGTGGACCCGCCCCAGCGGCAGTCGCGATGCTGGCCCGTGAGGCTCAAAGCCTTAACGTGGCCTTGCTTAAGGCGCTTGGCCGTCGGTTTCAAAGAGCTGAGGTCAGATATTGCTTGCTGGAAGATGACAAATCACGGAGTAGCCTACTCAACTGGACATGGGAACCACCACTCTCATCGAGACCGGCCAAGCTGTCTTACATTTTGTGCGTAGCTCTCTTGATAGTGGCTGGCGTACTCACCTACTTCTTCTTGAAGCAGCCCGCCGGGGCCGCTAGAACCGATAATGTTATTTTGTTGATTCTTGCAATATGCCTTCCAGCACTAACTTTGCCGTTGCCATTCGTTTATGAGCACATGAAGACACGTGGAACTGGTCGTTGGATTTACTCACAGAATGTTGAGGGCTCACCATGAGTATTGGTCCCTCTTTCAGTGAACCAAGGATCGCAGTCGAGCTGTCCAGCAGCCTAGAGCAACTGGGCTGGTTGCCCGTACGTGAGATCTCACCCTCCGGTTGGCAGCCCGACCTAGTCCTGACAGATGGACATGGCACCCTTTTGTGTGTCGATCTGAAATTGGGCCCTGAACCATTGCATTCACGCGTTCTTAGTACATTGACACGCGCACAGTCGGACCTAACTGCAACCTGGCCTGGACGTGCAGTGGTTGCCCTGTTTACGACGAACCCTATTAGTGAACGTTTGCAATCGGCGCTTTCATCAACGGGCATCGTGTTCATTCAATTGAGCCAGATTAGCGACCTCCAGGATGCGGTAGAAAGACTACTGCGCGCGCTTAATTCCAGCGCAACGGAAGGCGTGGTTACCGATGCTAGCTTGATGAATCGAGCTGCGTTCGCGATGGATTCCGAACGCTGGGAAGACGCATATCGGCTTTACTCCGAAATCTTGATGAAGCAAATGAGCATTCTAGGAGAGAGTCATCCAAGCGTCATAGAAACCAAGAATCGCTTGGCCTTCATACTGGTGCGAACAGGCAGAACTGAAGAGGCATTGGCCGCGTACCAGGAACTTCTAGCTGATCAGGTACGAATAGCAGGTCCCGACGCTTCCAGTAGCCTAGCTATCCGAGGCAACCTTGCGGTTGCGCTCGCTCGGACAGGCAACTCAGAATCTGCTCTGGTAGCGTATCGGGAACTAATCGCCGATCAAGTACGGGTGCTGGGTCCAGATGATCCAAGCACACTGTCGGCGCGTTTCAATCTTGCAATAGCACTAGCTGGGGCAGGGGATATTACATCTGCCCTGGCTGCATATCGGGAGCTGCTCCCCGACCAGGTGCGGGTGCTGGGACTGGACCATCCGAACACGTTGGCGACTCGTTCCAATCTCGCGACCGCACTAGCTCGTGTCGGAGACTTTGCCTCTGCTCTCGTAAATTACGGAGAGTTGCTTCCTGACCAGATGCGGGTGCTCGGCCCCGACCATCCAAGCACCCTCGCGACCCGTTCCAACCTTGCCCTGGCTCTAGCTCGTGTGGGAGACCTCTCGTCCGCCATTGCGGCATACCGTGAACTCCTCCCCGACCAGATGCGGGTGCTCGGTGCCGACCATCCAAGCACCCTCGTCACCCGCGCCAACTTGGCAGGTACACTGGCCCAGGCCGGAGAGATCGAAGCAGCTCGGATTGCCTTCAGCGAGCTTCTCACAGACCAGCTACGGGTACTCGGCCCGGACGACCAGCGGACGCTTGAGATTCGTTCCAATCTCGCGTTTCTGCTAGCGCGAGCTTCTGATCTAGTGGCCGCTCAAACTGCCTTCACCGAGCTTCTATCGGATTCTGTTCGGCTGATGGGCCCGGATCATCCGAGCACGCTGGTCGTCCGCGCCAATTTGGCAGGCGTGCTGGCCCAGGCCGGAGAGATCGAAGCAGCCCGGATTGCCTTCAGCGAGCTTCTCACGGACCAACTACGGACTCTGGGCCCAGATGATCCAAACACTTTGGCCACCCGAGCCGCCCTAGCACAGATGAGCGATAAACCGGTCAGCGGCGACGAAGGCTCCGGCGATGACCAAGCCTAAAGGCGCTGCCGACACTGGTTGGACCCTCTGCGTGCCATTCATAGGATCTGCAATTACTTTCGACCAGGAGTATGTTGAGACTCTCGCCAATACCCGAATCGAAATATCACCAAGCGCCAGAGGTTACAGTAAGATTCTCCTTGCGGGCTTTGGATCGGCGGATCAGGCTCGCGATCAGTTCCAAGCTGTGAGGACTGCACTACTCACTGCAAGTCTGACCACCGGCATGGGTATCCGGATTAATGACGCAGTCGTACAGCTTGCCGACGGTGCGCCGCCGCCAGATGTCGATACGCCCTTCATATACAAAGAAGGCCACGATCTTCGTCAACTGGTACTCATCCCCGGCAAGACCCACAAGCAAATGGCAAAGTTTATGCCCAAGTTCCGCGAAGGCTTCGAATTTGGCATCAGTTCTTCATCGGCACTTAAGGCCATAAAAAACGATCGCGTAAAACTTGCATTTGAAATCTACACGGACAGCTTTTTTGAGACTTCTGATTCTGCGCGGTTTGTGGCGCTCGTCGGAGTTCTTGAAGTGCTTAAGGATAAGGGTCCAACGTCCGATGGCGCACGAAGCCTCGTCGAACGGTGGATACAGGAAACTTCTACTTTGGAGGCGGAAGAAGCAAACTCCTTCCGTAGTCGTTTGGCTTGGCTCAAAGAGATCTCAATTGCTCAGGGGATCGCGTCTGTCGTCACACGCCATCTCGGCGAAGATCGCGGTAGAGAAGCCAAGAGCCTTTATGGCAGGCGCAGTACCCTGGTGCATGCTGGAGAGCGGCTACTTGATCCTACGAGCGCTGTCCGGCTACAGGCGGAACAACTAGTAATGGACCTCCTTGCAGATATTCTTATGTGCGGCAGTCTCTAGTGTCTTGAGTCAATAATTCGGCGTTAGCCGGTAGGTTTGGAGAATGCCGAGCCCCAAGCTCGTTCCGCTCAACCTGACAGCTGACGAGCGGCTGTCGCTGACCGCGTGGTCGCGGCGGCGGAAGACCGCTCAGGCGCTGGCGCTGCGATCGCGGATTATCCTGGCCTGTGCTGCGGCCGGGACGATCGGTTCGGTGGCGGCCGAGCTGGGCGTTTCCCGGGACATGGTCTCGAAGTGGCGGGGCCGGTTCCTGATGGCGCGGCTGGAAGGGCTGACCGCTGAGCCCCGGCCGGGCCGGCCGCGGCTGATCAGCGACGGCCAGGTGGAACAGGTCATTACCGCGACACTGGAGCAGGCACCGCCTGGCGGGGACACGCACTGGTCTACCCGGTCGATGGCCCGGTCGGCGGGCATGTCCCAGTCTGGGGTCTCGCGGATCTGGCGGGCCTTCGGCCTCAAGCCGCATCTGGTGGAGACGTGGAAGCTCAGCACCGATCCGCGGTTCATCGAGAAGGTGCGCGACGTGGTCGGCCTTTACATGACCCCGCCAGAGAACGCCCTGGTCCTGTGCATGACGAGAAGTCCCAGATCCAGGCCCTGGACCGGACCGCGCCCTGCCTGCCGATGCTGCCCGCAACCCCGGCCCGGATGACGCACGACTACGTGCGCAACGGCACGACCAGCCTGTTCGCCGCCTTCGACGTCTCAAGCGGCTCTGTCATCGCCCAGCCCTACCGGCGGCACAGGCACCAGGAGTTCCTCCGGTTCCTGAAGCTGATCGACGCCGCCGTGCCGGAGGACCTGGACCTCCACCTGGTGCTAGACAACTACGCCGCGCACAAGACCCCGGCGATCCACCAGTGGCTGCTGAAGCACCCCCGCTTCCACCTGCACTTCACCCCGACCAGCTCCTCGTGGCTGAACCTCGTCGAGCGCTGGTTCGCCGAGCTCACCAACCGGAAGCTCCGCAGGTCCGCCCACCGCAGCGTCACCGAGCTCGAAGCCGACATCTGCAAGTGGGTTAACGAGTGGAACAAGAACCCGAAGCCATTCATCTGGACCAAGACCGCCGACCAGATCCTCGAAACCCTCGCCGCCTACTGCAGCCGCATCAGCGGCTCCGGCCGCTAAACGCTCGCGTCTGCTGGCCCGCCGACTACAGCCAGCTCCTGACAGCCCGGGCGAGAGCCGCCTGGGCGCTGTCATCGACGTCCAGGACGCCGTTCTCCGCCATGAGGGCGTAGTACTGCTGTTCGTGATAGGGCACGCCAGGGGGAAGCGGCGCGACATGCCAGTGCAGGTGGGCGTTGCCCTGCTGGCTGCCCAGGCTCAGGCAGTACATCCGCTCGGTCGGCACGACCGCAGCCACCGCCCCGGCAACCCGGGGCACCACGCGCTGCAGCGCCAGGTATTCATCCTCGCCCAGGTCGTGGACCCAGTCTTCGACATGCCGCTTGGGCGCCACCAGGCAATAGCCGAGCACCGTCGGGTAACGAGCCAAGAACGCGATGGTGTCAGCGTCCTCATAGACATCGTGATGGCGATAGTCCGGATGCCCGGCCAGTATCGCGCAGACAAAGCAAGGACCCTCACGGGACCGGCGTGCATACCGGCCGACATCGAACGGCACGCGAGCAGGCTGAGAGTTACCCATCAGCGCATTATCACCAGCCCGCGCACCATCTACCGCTGAATTTATGACTCAGGACACTAGCGCTGGATCCTTCATCGATGATGGTCCAGCACTTGCTTGCAAAGAACGTGGCTCTGGCTGCCTGACCCGCCCTGCCGTAGCGGAGTGCCCACGCGGGGCCCCTGGTCGTCCCTAACCTCCCGCTGATCACCCTCCGACTGAGCACGGATGTGACCGCACGTCAAACGGTGATCATCAGTGGCTCCTTGCAGTCTCCACATTTCGTTCCGTCACAGTTAGGCTCACAGGGTGACCTTGGAGACGCTCGTCTGAGCAGTGGGAGGACAGCGGGATGGCGAAGCGCCAAGGACTGTGGGCGGATCTCCAACGTGAGCGAGCTCGCCGTCAACGGTTAGAGCTGCAACTGCTGCGGGCCCGCCAGCAGGCAGTGGACCGCGCTCGCCGGGATCAGGAGCGAGCTCGGCGTGTGGCAGCACAGCGGGCGGCCGCCACCCAGCGAGAGCGGAAACGTCTGCACATCGAGCAGCGCCAAGCGGAAGCGGAGGAGATGGGCGCTGGACTGGACGACCGGGTAAAGCTACTTGAAACACTGCTGATCGATGGCATCGCCCCTGAAAGCGAACCGTCTTTTGGGTCGTTCAAACGCGTCTTCTCTTCGCCACCGTTCGACCCTCAAGGACTAGATGTCGCCGAGCCCGTGCCGAGCTTTGCTGATGTCGCGCCGCGGCCGCCCGGTCTTGGAGAACGGCTATTCCTTCGTGGCAATACCCGTTACGAGCAGGATCTAGAGGCCGCCCGCGCGGAACATAAGCGCCGACTCGTTCGCCATGCGCAGGCGGAAAGCGAAAGGCAGCGACGGCTCACCGTCCTGCATAAGGAACACCAGACCGAGATAAATCGTGTAGCAGCAGAGATACGACAGCACAACGCCGAGGTGGATCAGTTCGAGCGCGATTTCCATGCCGGCGATCCCGAAGCGGTTGCCCAGTACTTCACGCTAGTGCTCGACGCGGCCGTGCTTCCGGCAGGCTTCCCGCATCGGTCACGGATCATCTATCGGCCAGAGCCAAGGGAACTAGTAGTTGACTACGAATTGCCTGGTCAGGCTGTGATCCCAGATGAGCGTTCGTATTGTTATATTCAGAAACGTGACGCCATAGAAGCGCTAGCCCGTCCCACAAAAGAAATCAAAGAACGGTATGCAGCAGTCGTTGCACAAGTAGCACTGTTAACGTTGCAGCATGTGTTTGCTGTGAACCTTCCAGATTTGATTGGATGCGCTACATTCAGCGGGTATGTGCAGACCAAGGACAAAGCGACTGGCCAGCCGATCAAACCCTACCTGGTCAGCGTGAGCCCGACACGAGAGAAGTTTGCCGCACTTGCGCTCGCAGACCTAGACCCGGTCACCTGTATTAAGCAACACCTCGGCGCACTGGTTTCCCCGCACCCCTACGACCTAGAGGCGGTTCGGCCAGTCGTGGACTTCGAGGTTCTCCTGAAGCAGTTCGCTTTCATCGAAGGCATGGATGCAGTGGCGGGACTGGACAGCCGACCTGACCTACTTGACCTGACGCCTACCGAGTTCGAGCACCTGGTGCGGCAACTCTTCGAGGCGATGGGAATGAAATCTTGGGTAACCCAAGCATCCAAAGACGACGGCGTAGACGCTGTCGCAACCAACGAGGATCCGGTCTTTGGCGGCATGTGCATTATCCAGGCTAAGAGATACCGGATCGCGGTTGGAGTCGACGCAATCCGCGAGCTCGCGGGGACTATGGAAGACAAGCGCGCCACCAAGGGCATCTTGGTCACAACCTCATGGGTTACCAAAGGCGGTCATCAGCACGCCGACCGTCACGGCCGTATGCAAATTATCGAGTACGATGGTCTAAAATTCCTGCTCAAAGAACACCTCGGACTTGACGTACTCATCAGCCTTCCAAAGGAGCCACCCCAGCGGGCATAATCCATATACTTCCACTGTCAGCGTTAGGATTAACAGACACGACCTCTAAAAGAGTGTAATTCGGCAGCGCTGCGGATTACACAGCTCAAGCTCGGTTTCGCATCTTGGAGAGGGCTTCGAGGGCGGTCTCGTCGGCGTCGGGGAGGGTGTGGAGGTACTTCTCGGTGGTGCGGAGGCTGCCGTGGCCGAGGCGTTGCTTGACGACCTGGAGGTCGGCACCGCCAGCGAGCAGCCAGGAGGCGTGCGCGTGGCGTAGGTCGTGGATCCGCACCCGGGTCATCAGGTTCGCCGCCTTCACGGCAGGGTTCCAGATGGTGTCGCGGAACCAGTACGACGGGATGTGCCCGTCCGTGTCCCGCACCCGCACGCCCCGCGGGTCATCCTTCCCGTCCGCACGACGGGAAGCGCGGTAGCGGCAGTAGGCGTCCCGGCAGTAGTCGCATCGGCAACGGCCGAGTGAGTATCCAGTCAGCGTGCCGTGCCGGTAGCGGCGCCCAGCCGCGTTGGGCTCGGTGCGGCCCAAGGCGTCCGGATCGGCATCCAGACGCTGCACCCGCTCCCGGGGCCCCTCCTCCGGAGACGCCTGGAACAGCAGATCGTCGCGACCCAGGCCTCGCTCCTGGACGTGTGCCTGGAGCTTGGCGGTGATCTGGGCGCTGAGCTTGAAGCGGCGGTACTCCTTGTCCTTCGGGTAGGGCTTGACCAGGAACCTGCCACCCTCGGGATGGAACTCGGGATGGACCTGCACAACGGCTCGGCTGACCGTCAGCATCCGAGTGGCGAAGTCCAGGTCGCGCGCCCGCAGCTCGGTCAACTCGCCCCAGCGCAGCCCACTCTCGACCGCCGTCTCCACCAGCAACCGGGACTGCTCATCCGGCAGGCACTCATACAACGCCGCGAACTGCTCGGGGGTGATAATGGTGCGCGGCTGGCCCGGGACCGGCGGCGTCTTCACTCCCTTACACGGGTGCAGGAACGTCACCTGGTCGTTGAGTGCCGTGGTGAACACCGCGCTTAGCAGCACGAAGCATTGCCGGATCGTCGGAGGCCGCACTCCCCCTCGCTTCATGCCCGCGACCCACTCACGCACATGCTCGGGCATGATGTCGATCATCCGCATCGGCCCGAACTCCGGCACGATGTGCT
Source organism: uncultured Actinomycetes bacterium (assembly GCA_963814645.1). Classification (GTDB taxonomy): domain Bacteria; phylum Actinomycetota; class Actinomycetes; order Streptosporangiales; family Streptosporangiaceae; genus RYN-230. Next base: position 2,457,978 of record CAWFDX010000004.1, read on the forward strand.
TACGCAGTATGTAGCTGTAGGACTGCCGCGTGGTGGCCTCGATCTCATGGTTCGGCAGCCAGATCTTCTCGACGTAGTCGCGGAACGTCTGTCGGCCGCGGCCGGGCTCACCCAACTGACCCTGGGCTACGCGGGACTCGGCCCGCTGCCAGGCACGGTCGGCCTTCCGTTGCGTGGTGAAGGTCCCGGCGGACCGCTGGCGGCCCTTCAGGTCCCGGAACAGCGCCGTATATCGGACACTCCCATCCGACCCAATCCGTTCCCGTGTCGATCCCACGGTGACCTCCCGCCAAGATCGTCCGTCAACGATTTGTCACCAATACAGCTCAACATTCTCCGGCACACACCGATCGCGTGCAACCCAGAATGACACCATGAACTGGACTTATAGCATCGAGCCTACGTCGAGCCAGGATGGATTGCGAACAATCGGACCGGTTGACACCGAAGAGGTCACTGGTTCAATTCCAGTATCGCTCACCCCGCCGCCCAGCCAAGATCGCCGTCCCCGATGTTGTGACCGAACGGGAGTACGACCTGGTGTGCATCGGGTCTCCCACGTGGTGGCTGCCCACCAACGTTCCGGTCCGCTCCTTCCCGCAGTCCGACACCGCGAGCCGGGTCCTGAAGGGCAAGCCATTCGCCGCCGTCTGCTGCCGCCGGTACTGGCGGCACAACCTGAAGACGGTCCGGAGACTTGGCACGAAGCAGGGTGGCGTTTTCGCCGACGGCATTCACTTCCGCTACCAAGGCGGGCAGATCCGCTCCCTCCTGTCGCTGCTGAGCTATCTCGGGTCGGGCGAGTACCGCGACCGGATCTAGGAGCCAAGATCCCGCCGACCAACATCCAGGACTACCACCTGGAGGCGGCACGGGCATTCGCGGACCGGCAGGCAAACCGACTGGCAGGCACTGGCGTTGCTCTAGCAGCCGGAAAGGAACCTGGCGCGCCTGGCTGCTGCCCTGGAGGAGCCGGATGGCCGCTGATAGCTCCCAGCTGGTCGCGTGGCTTGTCTGCGGACCGGCGGAAGAACCGGAATCCCATCCGAACAAGGTGATGCAGATAGGAGTGGCTGGTGTTTGGCTCGAACAGTAAGTTCTGGCGCCTCATGATCAGCCCGGGGGCGGCTGGACGGTAGTTCTTGGGCGCCGCCCGCGGGGGGCGAGGACCGATGATGGCTGACCGGCGGTGAATGCCGAGTTCTTCGCGCTGGCGTTCACCGCGGCGCTGAACCCGAAGCTACTGGGCATCGATCTGCTGCTGATCGAGAACCGGCGGTCGCGGGCGATGTTCTTGTGCCTGCTGCTCGGCGGCATGACCGTGGCCGTGACCATCGGCCTGCTCGATGTGCTCGTCTTGCACGCCGATGCTCTCAAGACTCAGGGCACCGTGAGCGCAGGCGTCAACCTGGCCCTTGGCCTGCTTCTGCTCGCCGTCGGCGGGCTGCTTGTAACCGGCCGCCTGCACGGGCGGCGGAAGGCACCTATACCGGCCGGACACGCCCAGCCGGAGAAGCCGGAGAAGAAGGACGCCTGGGCGCAGCGGGTACTGCGTGAGCCCCGGCTTGGGCTCGCCATGCTCATCGGCGCGCTGGTCGGCATCCCGGGCGCCAGCTACCTCACCGCGCTCCACATTCTGGTCACCGGGAAATCCTCCACCGGGATCCAGGTCGTCGCCGTCTTCATCTTCGTCCTCATCGATTTCTTGCTGATCATCATCCCCTTCGTGTTCCTGGAGCTCAGACCGGAGGCCACCAAGGCACTGCTCAAGCACAGCCAGGAGTGGCTGCTGAGTCACGCTTTGCAGCTGATGGCCGGCATCGCCCTGCTGCTGGGCGCCTACCTAGCAATCAGCGGCCTGGTTCGCCTGAGCTGACCGCAGCACCGCCGCCGGCCAGCAGATGGAGACGCACATGATCGTTCTCAGCCTCGTTCTCATCGGCTTGGCGATCACGCTCGAACCGATCCCGCTCACCGCGTTCATCCTTATCCTCGCGTCGGAGGGCGGCGTGCGGAAAGGCGCCGCATTCATCTTCGGCTGGCTCGTGTCGCTTGCGATCGTGATTGCGTTCACGGTGCTCGTCACCGGCAACAACCCCCCACAGCCCAGCACGGCTCCCTCGCTGGCCGCACTCGCAGCCAAGCTCGCCATCGGCGCCGGGCTGGTGGTGATCGCGATCCGGTACTACCGGAAGCTGGGCAAGCCGAAACCACCGAAGAAGCCGCCCAGGTGGCAGACGCACATCGACAACATGACGCCCTGGTACGCCGTCGGGCTCGGCCCGCTCACCCAGCCCTGGGGACTAATCGCCGCCGGTGTCACGGTCATCGTCGAGGCGAAAGAGGTTGTCCCGAGTTCCGTGGAACTTCGGTGGCGGCCCCAGTAATCATCAGGCCGCGTTCACGGTCTCATCATTGCAGTCGGCCCGGACATTTCTGGTGAAGTGCGCATCGAGCGCGGCGCGCAGTTTCGGCAGGTGCAGGTGGCCGTTGACGCGGCGGAACTGGTGATCAGCTTCGAGCATCCCGGCGGCGCACCAGCGCAGTGCCATCTGCCCGTTTCGCCACCGTTTCACATTCTTGGAGTGCTCCCGGCAGATCTCGATCATGGACTCGACCGGGTTAGTCGAGTGCAGCGTGCGGGCCAGGGTGGGGGGCACGCCCAAGCGCAGGATGGTTAGCGTCTCGGCCATGCCCTCGCGCAGCGAGGCGGCCGCGCCGGGATGGGTGCGGTCCAGCTCGCGTGCCAGGGCGGTCAGCATCCCCTCGGCCTCGACCGCGGAGCCGGCGTGGTAAGCCTCGCGCATCCGCTTCTCCACGACTGTGCGCAGCTTCTCGGGCAGCCGGTCCCGTACATTCCGGATCTTGTGCTGCTGGCAGCGATGGACAAGCGGCTTGTCGAACACGTCCTTGACCGCGCGGGCCAGCGCCTTGGACCCGTCGAGGACGGCCAGGATGGGCCTGGTGACGTCTAGGCCCCGGTCGCGCAGCCCGGTGATCAGATCTGTGGCCAGGGTGGCGTTCTCGGTGGAGCCCTCCTCCAGCGCGAGCGGGTGCTTGACCCCGTCGATGCCGATGCCCAGCGCCACTACGCAGGTGTGCTCGCCGAAATGCACCCCATCGACCATGAACGCGACCAGGTCCAGGTCATCCAGGCGGCGGCTCATCAGCCCGGCCAGCGCGGTCTCGGTCGCCGCGGCGAACCGGCGGGACACCGCCGACTTTGACGTGGCCACGGCGGCCTGCTCCACCTGGCTGCCCGCGGGCTCCAGCCCGCGGCCGTAGCGGCGCGACGACAGCCCGGCCAGCATCTTCTCCATCGCCAGCTGGCCCAGGACGTCGGTGGAGGAGAACAGATCATAAGACGGCAGGTGCCGCTCCCCGGACCCGTCGGCGGCCCGTACCCGCGGCCGGGTCACCGGCAGCCGCCGCCCGCCCAAGGTGACCGACCCAGCCTCGGTGCCGTGCCGGTACCCGCCACGATCAGCGTTGTGCTTTCCAGCGGGCCCGCACATCCGCGCCACGTCCTCGTCGAACATGGCGGTCAGGACTTGCAGCCCCGTGCCGACGGCCAGGGCCAGCAGGCCCTCCTTCGCCGCCCCGGCGATCTCGGCCATCGACACCAGCACGTGCTCCGGCACGGCGATCTCGCCCGGCAACGGGTCCGGCTCGGCACGGCGGCTGTTCTTCTGGTAGGTGTTGGTCACGGCGGTCCCCTTCCTTCGTCGGATGACTTGGCAGTTGCCCGACACCTACCACCAGGCAGGCCACGGGCGGGGGACCGCCACTCTCAAGTTCTACGAAGGCCGGGACATCCTCAGGCGAAACTCTCATCCTGGGAGAGCTACCTGACGCTTGCGCTGTTCTGCGTCATCGCCACATCCTCGATCCTCGCGATGGAGATCTACGCCGGCTTCCGCCCCCAGCCAGCGCAGGAGTTCCTCGCCCGGTTGCGGCAGTGGATCAACACCCATACCGACCAGGTCATCATCATCGTCTCGCTGGTCCTCGGCTCCTGGCTGGTCGCGAACAGCATCTACTACCTCGTCACCTAGTGGCGTGTTAGAGCGTTCGTTCGTTTAGATCTCGGTGGCGGCTTCGGGCAGCCACTGGTGGTTCTCTACTACGTGCTTCCGCTTGATGAGCGGCTGCATGCCGGGGTCGCGGTGCGTTTGCTGCTTGGCTTGGTCATCTTCGCGGCTATGGCGACGTGGCAGGTGAGGAGCATCATTGGTGCGCGCTACCCGGCTGTGCAGGCTATCGAGGCGCTGGGCCTGATCCCCCCTCTATCTGTTGCTGTTCGCCTCGACGTACTTCGTGATGGAACGATCCGCGGCGGCGAACTTCACCCAGCCGCTGACCCGCACGGACGCCTTGTACTTCGCGGTGACCGTCTTCTCCACGGTGGGATTCGGGGACATCGCGGCCAAGTCCGAGGCCGCCCGGGTGGTGCTCATCTTCCAGATGCTTGGCGACCTGGCGCTCCTGGGCGCCGGCGTGCGGGTACTGCTGGGCGCCGTGCGCCGCGGCCAGCAACGAGGATCGGATACGGGCGACGCGGGCCCGGCTGCTGGGTGAGCGTCGGCCCGGACTTTGCTGGCAGTCACCCAAATGGGGTGAGCCGTATCGGGGCCGGACCGGGGAGAGTGGGATGCAGCGTCGGCCGGCGTTGCGACGCGAGCGGGTTTGCCGCGAGGTGCCGCCAGGGGGGTAGTCCTGTCTGATATCGGCGCGGAGGCGGGGGCTGCGGGCGCAGGCCCCGGGCCCAGCCCGAGGGATGAACGAGGCGAGCCGCGCGGGCAACCCGCTGGCCCGGCCCGGCGGCGGCGCATCGGCTGGCGGGCCTTGGCGGCGACGATCCTCATCGTGATCGGCTGCGTGCTGGCGCCGGTTTCGGTGCTGGCCGTCTGGGCGGCCAACGAGGTCAGCAACACTGGCCGCTACGTGGCGACGATGGAGCCACTGGTCCACGATCCGGCTATCCAGAATGCCCTGACTGACAAGATCACGACCGAGATCACGACCCGGCTCAACCTGACCACGCACGCCGATCAGGCCGCCGCCGAGCTGTCGAGCCGCGGGCTGCCCAAACTCGGCACGCTGCTCAAGTCGGAGGCCCCGGCGATCGCCAGCGGGGTCGCCGGATCCCTCCACAGTGAGGTTCGCAAGATTGTCACGGGCCCGCGGTTCGCCAGCGCCTGGGTCCAGGCCAATACCCTCGTCCACCAGGAGCTGGTGAAGGTGCTGTCGGGCCAGGGCAGCAGCTCGGTCAGCGTCAAAAACGGCCAGGTCGTCCTCAACCTGGGTCCGTTCATCGATGTCGTCAAGCAGGACCTGGTCAAGCGCGGCTTCAGCCTGGTCAGCAAGATCCCGGCCGTCAACCCGACACTGACGCTGTTCTCGGCCACCTACCTGGTCAAGGCGCAGACCGGATACCGGCTGATCAACGACCTGAAGATCGTGCTGCCGGTACTCACGCTGCTGCTGCTGGCCCTCGGCGTGTTCGCCGCCCGCGGCCGCCGCCGCGCGCTGATCGGCGCTGGCCTCGGACTCGCCGCGTCGATGCTGGTGCTCGCCGTCGGGCTGTTCATCTTCCGCGGCATCTACCTGAACAGCGTGCCAGAGAGCAAGCTGCCCGCTGACGCCGCTGCCGCGTTGTTCGACACGCTCGTCGCCTTCATCAAGCAGGGCCTGCGCACGCTCCTGGTGGTGGGCCTGGTCGTCGCCGCCGGCGCGTTCCTGGCCGGGCCGTCGGCGACCGCGGTCCGGATCCGCGGGGCGTTCGCCCGCGGACTGGGCCGGATCCGGCACCGCGGCGAGCAGGCCGGCGTGCGCACCGGCCCGGTCGGGACGTGGACCTACACGCACCGCAGAGCACTGCGCATCTCCGCCGTGGCCCTGGCCGCGCTGGTCTTCGTGTTCTGGGGCCAGCCGACCGCTGCCCTGGCCATTGTCATCGCCGTCCTGCTGCTGGTGGTCCTCGGGCTGATCGAGCTGATCGGCGGCAGACCGCCAGCCCGGCCGGAGGCGGCCGGGCCCTCGTGACAGCGGCCTGGGGCCGGTCGTCACCTGCTGGGCTACCTGTCATGGCCAGGAGCCCGACACACCAGAAGACCGCAGCTCACCAGCAATATGGGGTGGTGTTCCCTATGGAGTCTGAGGTGGCCCAATCGTAGTGTCGGAGGCGCCGGGGACTGAGGAGGCCATATGCCCGACACCGTGCTCTCGCGCCGGCCGAGTGACGCTGCTTGAGCGGAAGCCGGCCCTGGACGCACTGGCCGAGATTGCGGGGCAAGCGCGCAGCGGTGAAGGCCGGCTCGTCCTGCTCGAGGGCGAGGCGGGTGTAGGCAAAACGGCCCTGCTGGAGCAGTTCACGCACGACCTGCCCGGCTCGCGCCTTCTGTCGGGCGCCTGCGACGGCATGTTCACCCCCCGGCCACTCGGGCCGCTCTTCGACATCGCGCAGCAGGTGCACGGCCGCCTGCATTCGCTGTGCCGGGCGGACGCGTCCCGGGAGCAGCTCTTCGACGCGCTCCTTACCGAGCTCTGCGAGCCGGGGCCGCTGCCGGTCGTCGTCATCGAGGACGTGCACTGGGCCGACGAAGCCACCCTCGATCTGCTGGGCTTTCTCGCCCGGCGGATCCGCGAGATCCCGGTACTCCTGATGGTGAGCTACCGCAACGACGAGTTGGCTGACACCCATCCACTCCGCATTGCTCTCGGCTACCTGGCCGTCCAGCGCTGCACCAGGCGACTTCCGCTCGCTCCACTCACCACCCAGGCGGTGCGCAGGCTCTCGGTCGGCCGCGGGATCGACCCAGCGGAGCTGTACCGCGTCACCGGCGGCAACCCGTTCTACATCCGCGCGGTGCTGGAGGCAGGCCTGGGCGAGGTACCGGGCTCGGCCCGTGATGTGGTGCTGGCGCGCGCCGCCCCCCTCAAACCCAAAGCACGCGAGACCCTCGAAGCCGCGGCCCTGATCGGCGCCACGGTCGACGAGCGGCTGCTCCGCCACGTCGTCGCCGGCCCCGCGCTGCCCGAGGTCATCTCGTCCGGACTGATGACCGGCCAACCGCTGCTGCGCTTCCGGCACGAGATCGCCCGCCAGGCGATCGAGCAGGCGGTCTTGCCGGCCCGGCGTTGCGAACTTCATGCCCGGATACTGCAAGGGCTGCGCGATCTTGGCTGTGACGATGATGCCCGGCTGGCCTTTCACGCCGAAGAGGCCGGCGACGGCCCGGCTGCCCTGGAGCATGCTGCGCTGGCGGGCCGTCGCGCCCGCACGCTGTCATCCCATCGCGAAGCGGCCAGGCAGTTCGAACGCGCGCTGCGGTTCGCGGACGGCGAGGGGCCGGCCAGCATCGCGGCCCGCTGGATCGAGCTCGCGACGGAGCTGTCGATGATAGATCGCTGGCCGGATGCCGAGACCGCCTACACGCGGGCGCTGGAGAACTGGCGGGCGGCTGGAGACCCCCTCGGCGAAGGCGACACACTCCGGCGGATGACCGCGGCGTTGTGGCGGCTGTGCCGCGGCGACCAGATCCTCGCCGCAGCAGAGGCCGCCGTCGCCATCCTGGAACCACTCGGCCCCACCGAGGAGCTTGCGGCGGCCTACAACACCCTCGCCGCGTTTCAGATTGACACAGAGCCTCCCGACATCGTCGTTCCGCTCGCCCAGCGCGCTCAGGAACTCGCGGTCAGATTCGGCGTACCCGCGGTGCAGAGCCGGGCGGCGACGACGGAGGCGCAGGCTCTGTGGTTCGCCGGTGGCGACTGGGAGCCCGTGCTGCGCCGCGCGCTGTCGATCGCGCTCGAGAACGGGCTCGAGAACGAAGCGGGCTTCGCGTACACGAACCTGCACGAGCTGCATTGCGGTGACCGGGACTACGCCCAGGCCGACCCGTACTTCCACGACGGCGTCGCCTATTGCGAGGACCATGATCTCGGTACGTATTACACCTGCTTGCGCGGCGTGCGGACGTCGACCCTGGAGCGGCTCGGGCGCTGGGATGAATCGGTGGGAATCGCCGAGGCCATCCTCGCCTCCGTCGCCTCGCCTGTGAACCGCATGATCCCGATGACGAGCCTGGCCAAGGTAACTGCACGGCGCGGCGAGGGAGATGTGTGGCCACACCTGGACGCCGCGATGACTGCCGCGGACGGAACGACCGAGCCGGTGTACATCGGCCCCGCCCGCTTGGCCCGGGCCGAGGTCCGCTGGCTCGAGAGCGATTTGGCTGCGGCGCGGCAGGAAGCAGAACTCGCGGACGACGCGTTCTCGGACTCCGCCGATCCCTGGCTCAACGGCGAGATCGCGGTGTGGCTGCTCCGTACTGGATCGTCCCGGACAAGTCAGCGCGAACTGGCCGAGCCCTATCGGCTGCAGCTCATCGGAGACCATCGCGGGGCATCCGAACTGTTCGATGCGCTGGGCTGCCCCTACGACGCTGCGCTCGCGCTGTCCGAAGCGGCTGACGAGCTTGCGCTGCGACGGGCGCTCGACATCTGCAACGAGCTCGGTGCCGTCGCGACGGCACGGATCATCCGCCAGAAGATGCGCTCGCTCGGAATTCGATCCGTTCCGGCCGGACAGCGAGCCGCGACGCGCGAGAACCCGCTCGGCCTGACCCAACGGGAACAGGAAGTGCTCGAACTGCTCTGCGAGGGGCGCACCAACGCCAGCATTGCCACCAAGCTGGTGATCTCACCAAAGACAGTCGACCACCACGTCTCGTCGGTACTGGCCAAGCTCGGCGTATCGAAGCGAACGGAGGTAGCCGCCGCCGCGAAGCGCGCCGCCGCCACTGCGACGTAGCCGGGCCACACAGACGATTCAAGCCCGCATCCCTACCGCTAGCGGCCGGCTCACGGCCCGGGCGGTCCGTCAGCGCTGGCCGCGGTCGAGGGCGGCGACCTCGCGTACAGCCTCGGCGATGGCCGGGAAGTCCTTCTTCAGGATCGCACCGTGGTTGCTGGTGACCTTCGCGCTGATTTTGATGTTCGGGTTGTGGGCGGTCACCGCATCGAGGCTGGTGCGTATCTGTTCCTGCTCATCGCCGCGGCTGCCGAGGGAGGTCCCCGAGGCAACCACATACCGCACCGGGACGGTGATGTTGTCCAGCACAGGGCCCAGCTCGCGCTCGCGGGAGAGCCTGCCGAGCTCGATGTTGCTGTCGGCCTGCTGTGCGGCGGTCATCCGCGGGGTCAGGCCGGTCGGGCGCAGCAGCGGCGTGAACCAGCCCATCCGCCGGAACAGCTTCCGGATCCGCTGCTCCATGGCCTCGTCGAGCCAGTCATACGGATAGGCGCCATCGACCAGGACCGCGCCCAGGGCACGCTCCGGGTTCTGGTTCACCCAGTGCGCTGCCACGACTGCCCCGTAGGACCAGCCCACCAGCAGCGCACGGTCCACATCCCTGGCCGCGAGAACGGCATCGACATCCCGGAGGGCGGCCACGAAGGAATAGTCCGCCGAACGCTTCGATCTGCCGCGGGCCCGTTCGTCGTAGGTGATGTGCCGCCACTCCTCCGTCCCCAGTTCAGCGATGACCCGCCGCCAGTACCCCTGAGTGGAGAACTGGCCATTGAGGTAGACCACAGGGATGCCGGGACCGCCGGTGTCGGTGACGGCCAGAGCCGTATCGTCAACCGGCACCATGCCGGCCCACTTCGAATTGATGGGGGAAGTGCTGTTCGTCGTCATGTGTTCTGCTCCTTCAGAGGCTGCGGGCGGTGATGTCGCCGTCTGAGGTGGTGGCGCGGATGTCGAGTTCGGCGGTGCCATCGTTCTTGAGGGCGTTGCTGATGCGGCCGTGGCTGGTGCCGGCGTCCAGGGCGGCCGAGACGCCAGCGGCGGCGCCGACCGTGATGTCGCCGGACTGTGTGTGCAGTACGACCGTGCCGCGCACGGCCTCGGTGATCCGGATGTCGCCCCTTGCGGTGCTGATCTCCGCGGGGCCGGTGAGCCGGCCGATCTCCACGTCGCCGTCGGTCGCCGTGAGGCGGACGCTGGCGGCCTCGTCGATCTTGATCTGGCGGTACCCGCCTTCGAAGACGACGTCGCCGAGGCGTCCGACGCCGCGGAGCTCGGCGCTGGCGGCCTTGGCCTCGATGCGGGAGCCCGCGGGCAGCTGGACGGTGACCTCCAGGGATCCGGAGGGACCGAAGAACTGGTTGCCGGGGGCCGGGACCGCGATCCGCAGGACGCCGTCGGTGTAGGCGACGGTGGCCTGCTCAGCGGTCTTGATGTCGCGGCTCTTGGCAGGGTTGGCGGGCCGGACCTCGACGGTGGTGTCGGCGCGGTCCGCGGCGATGAACTGGATGCGTCCGGCGGGGATGTCCAGGACGGCGGAGATCGGGGTGGGTGTGTCGAACTTCTGCATCATGCTCTCCGTGTTCGTACGTTGTTTCTGATACTGGAAACGCTACGTTGCTTTCCAGGATCTGGCAACGTCTTCGTTGCATAATATCTGCATATATGCAGGTAAAAAGCCTAAAAGTGTTGCAACGGTTCTGCAGTCAACGCAACGAGAACCGAGGCGATCATTGCAATGGGTGAGAAGTGAACGCTATAGTGGGGAGATCAGGGACCGCCACGAAGGATCACCAAGGAGACCGCGATGCCGGGAGGCAGGCTCACCCAGCAGGAACGCCAGCAGATCGCGCTGGGGCTGGCCGACAGCCTCCCCTACGCCGAGATCGCCCGGCACCTCGGCCGCCCCACCTCGACGATCACACGTGAGGTGATGCGCAACGACGGCCCCACCGCTTACCGCGCCGATTTGGCCCACCGCGCCACCGAACGTCGCGCCCACCGGCGCAAGCAGACGCTGCCCCGAGGGCAGGGGGCGCCACCGCAGGCCCCCGGGCGCGACGACGAGGCCGTGCGCGAGTACGAGGAGACGTTCACCACCCTCCTAATGCGACAGGGCCTGCCCAAGATGACGGCTCGGGTGCTGACCTCCCTCTTTATCGCCGACGCGGGCGGCCTCACCGCGTCGGAACTCGTCCAGCACCTCCAGGTCAGCCCGGCGTCCGTCTCCAAGGCGATCGCGTTCCTCGAAGATCAGGGCCTCATCCGCCGGGAACGCGACGAACGCCGCCGCGAGCGCTACTTCGTCGACGACTACGTCTGGTATCAGTTGACGATCGCCAGCGCCCGCGGCATCGCCCAGGTCGCCAAGACCGCACGGCAGGGCGTCGGCATCCTCGGCCCCGACAGCCCGGCCGGCGCCCGCCTGGAGAAGATCGCCCGCTTCAGCGACTTCATCAGCGAGAGCATGTTCCGCGCCGCGGAGCAGGTCCGCGAAGTCCTTTACACGAAACCCGAAACGACCTCAGGTGACACCACCACGCCAGGTTCGGATCGCGGATAGACAGCCCTCGTGACGGCCACGGCCGGCTGAGGTCGAGTCGGTCCGGGTCCAGACAGAGGTCGAAAGCCATCAGCCCGTCCGCTTGGATTGCCTCCGGCGAGTCACCCGGATGGAGCTGTGCGGCAGGACGGACTGCCGCGCTTCGCAGCGCCGCTGGGCATCGACGCCGAGCAGATCAGCCACTGGTACGCGGTTCGCTGGCATCCGCCTGACCCGGCGTCGGCTAATGAACCGCCCGGGCGGTTCGCGGCCACCGCGGATCAGAACAGTCACCCGGCACGGCTCGATCGAAACCACCAATGGCGAGTCTTAATCCAGACGTAGCTTCATGCGGTGCTCGCTGCCTGCCGGATGATCTGGTAGGAGCTGCGGTTCATTCGTGGTCTGGAAGCCAAATTTTTGGTACAGGTTCATTGCTACCTGGTTACCATTCAAGATGTACAGCCAGACAGTGTGGACCCCCGCGGCCCGCAGGCGGTTCAGGACCGTCCTGAGCAGCATCGAAGCCGCGCCGGACCGCCGGAGACCAGGGGCGATCCACAGGTACTCCAGATAACATTCCTGCAGTGACATGGCCTGCTCCCTGGTAACACCAAGGAGCCCGACATCCTCGCCGTTAGCAAGCAGAATATTCCAGGTGCCGCGGGAGAATTCTTGGCGCCATCGCTGTTCGCCGTAGCCGCTCTCGCGCTCGTAACTCGACAGAAACGCGCCGGGATAATTCTGGAGGGCGGAGAGCCGGATGTGCCGCAGCCTAGACCAATCGTCCTCGGTGAGGGCCTCCACCCTGAGGCTGGTCGGTGAGCCACCCACGGACCCGATGTGCCTCGCCTCCGAACGCTGACACTAACGCCATTCGGATTGTGACAGTACGCCCCGCCTCAGTTCAACTGCCCCTGACACACCACATCGCCTCCGTCCTGCCTGCCGGGCAGGCACCCATGCTGCCCGCCAGGCGGGGCTGGAAGCCCACGACAGGACTACCAGCCCCCCGGAATTGCCTGCGCCTGCAGCGCGGTTCACCGGTCAGCCTGCTGCGCGGCCCGCCTCCGCAGCCGGTGCGCCTTACGGACCAGCCGGTGCGTGGCCGCCGCAAGCTTGTCCAGCCGGGCGACTTCGTCTGAACCATCCAGCGCGTGAATGAGGACGACCAGGAAGTTGGCGACCGCGCTGACCACCGCTATCGCCAGCGGTATAACCAGGACCGTCAGTCCGGCCTGGGACCCGAGGGCGTCCACGACCTCGCTACGGATGCGCAGGTACATCAGCGCCGCGAGGACGGTGATGACGATTATCGCGATCCCGAACGCGGCCCTGCTCACCCCGTCCAACTCGTCGAGGTGCACGGTGCCCGCATGGTCCTTGTAGGAGCGCATGCGGTGGCCGGTGAAGGACAGGAAGCCGTAGGCCAGCACCGTCACCATGGCGGCCAGGGTGATGGCGAAGGCCAGGCTCATCGACACTGCGCTCTGCCAGTCCACGTTTGTGATCCCGGCGAAGAAGTAGAGCAGCAGGGCAAAATCGAAGGCCAGAACACACTTGGGAATCCAGCCCTGCCACGTCGGCAGGCGGCGGTGCTTGCGGGATCCCATGGCGGTCTCCCGGCTGATCTGCTCCCGCTGCTCCACCTCGTCGGCCTGTGTCTCGGCCACCGTGCGTTCGCCGCCGTCGGGATGCCTGACCCGGGTATGCATCCAGTGCTCGGCGTCGGCATGCAGGCGGCGCATCTGCCGCTCCCAGCGTCGGCGCCGGTCATGGTCGGCCAGGTCGGGCTGGCTCCGGCCGTCCGGCGGCGGGATGCGGGTGTCTGGTCGCCGGGGCCTGCCGACCGGGCGTGGCTCGGGGGCCGCGGGGAGATTGCGGGCCGGGCTGGTGTTGCCATTGCTTTCGGTGGTAGTCACGGTGGGCTCCTTCGGGTTGCTGTGGCCGCGATCAGAACGGTCAGTCGGCAGTAGCCAGGTACCGCTGGTCAGCGGGCCGACGCTGCCGGGCGAAGAGTGATGAGCACGCGGCGCAGCCGCGCGCAGATGGCCTCGTCCAGATGGCCATGGCGGTAACAGTCCAGGCGGGTCTTGCCCGCGGTACCCAGGCCAACGGCCTGGACGATCAAGCCAGCCGGCACCCCGAGCGCGATGAGGCGCGCTCGCACCGCCCGGGCTCGGCCCGCCGACAGGGTGAGGTTGTAGCTGCCCGACCCGCCGTCGGGCGAGGCATATCCGACGATCGTCACCTCCAGGTGGCCATCCCGGGCCCGGGCGGCGATCGGCCCGAGAATGCTGTCGGCGCCTGGCAGCAGCCGTGCGCTGTTGAAGGCGAAGAACGCGTCGGCAGGGACGTTCGTGGTCCGGCCGCCCCGCGGGCCGTGGTACGAGGTCACTCGCGGGAACGGGACGACCGGGACCGGCGTCGTGCTCCGCGAAGGCGGGTCCGGGCGGGTGACCGCATCTGCGGCGCAGGAGGCCGCGCCGGACACGCGGCACAGAGCCAGCCAGTAGCGGGTCAGTATGGTGCGCTGCGGGACCGGCGGGGCAGGCTGCCGCCCTGCGGTATCCCCGAGGCCGGAGAACATGACGTTCCAGCCGGTCAGGCGGGGCAGCAGTCCGCGGCGGGAGAGTGAGACCGCGGCCGCCTGCGGGTTCGCGCCCCAGCCGACCTGCCTCAGGTCGAAGCCACCCGACGTGGACAGGCCTGAGGACAGAACCAGGAGCGTGCCGGGGCGGGAGGTCACGCGCACCCCCTGGGCGATCATGGCGAGCAGGTCGAACGGCTCACGGGCCGCCAGGGCGTTCAGCAGTTGCTGAACGCGGTTGACATTCGCGGCCAGCTCGCTGTTTCGGTCCGGACCGTAGTCAACCTCGCCATCGGGCCGGCGCGGGGTGAGCGACACCTCGCGCGCCTGGCCCGTGTTCGGGTCCACCACGTACGCGGCCGCGCGGGTACTGGTGTTGCCCGCGTTCCGCAGCATGGCGCGGTCCGGGCCCGACAGCACCGGTGCGGGTTCGTTGGCAGTGGCGCTGGCCACTATGACGATGATCTTGGGGCCGTCTGGAGGCGGCCCGCAACCGGCGATCAGGACGGCTCCAGGGAAGACCACCGCGAGAACAACTCCCGCGACCAGCCGATCACGGCGCGCCGAGACCCATTTGACGCCTTTTCGCAGGTACGAGGTTACGGTGGCCACGGAAACCTCCGTCTGTAAGAGGGTGACCCGCTGGAGGGAGATGCGCCCGGGTTGTGCGCTAGGCTTTGCACCTACAGCTCTCGGTACTGAACTTCAGCTGTACTACAGTGCGTATCGACGTAATTCAGTGTGCTTCAGGTCATAGTCTGGATGCAAGCTTTGAACAGGTACGAAAAATGAGCCCTGCCGACCCCAGTCCCCGGTTGTGCCCGATGAACTGGCCTGATAGGGCTTGCCTGACTGCCACCAGACCAGATAAGTTGACTGAAATTACTGAACTTCAGATGAACCGAGGTCTGCGGTGAACGATCAAGATCCGCGCCAGATCCTCGCGCGCCGTCTACGCGATCTCAGGGAGCACCACTGGCCCCGGAAGGTAAACCAGTCCCAGCTGGCAGAGGCGTTGGGCGGAGACGGGAACCGGCCGGTCAGCGTGCCGCTGGTCTCGTCATGGGAGTCCCTGACCAACCCGGCGGTGCCCCCGGCGTCGAGGGTTGAAGACATCGCCACGTTTTTCGCCAGCCCCCGGTCCCTGGACGGACGGACTGGCCGGTTGCTGAGCCCTGACGAGATGACCGTGCCAGAACGGACCGCCAGGGAGGCACTCCTGGAGGAGCTCACCCGCCTGCGCCGTGATGCCCTGGCCGCGCCAGGGCCGTCGGGGCACCGGGTAACGATCCCGGATCCGGCCCGCGATATTGCCCTATCGCTCGCCACCGGGTTCTACCGGTTCAAGGTTGGCGAGACCATCACCATCGTCTGCGCCGGGTTGCCGCAAAGGATGCTGGAACGGATGCCCTATACCAACCCTTCGGACCCCGACTTTATTGGCTTGTACCGGTATTCGGACCCGGATGCCCTGCTGGAGTTGTTCGGGCACTTGCGCGCGGCCAATCCGGCCAGCCCTGTCCGGTACAAGGCGGCAGATCAGCTTGTAGCTGACGACTACTCAGGGCACCTCATCGCGCTGGGCGGTGTGGACTGGAACGACGCGACCAAGGCGGTCCTTGACCGCCTCGACCTGCCAGTCCGGCAGGTCAGCGACTGGGACAAGAAAGATGGTGTGTACTTCGAGACCACTGAGGAAGGTGGCCACCCAGTGCAGCACCGTCCGCTGCTCGAGGAGTCCGACGGAAAACCGATCCTGCGGGAAGACGTCGCGCTATTTGCCCGGGCGGTGAGCCCATTCAATCGGAAGAGGATTGTGACGATCTGCAACGGGATGTATGGCCGGGGTACTTACGGCGCTGTGCGCGCCCTGACCGATGAACGCTTCCGGGATCGCAATATGGAGTACATTCAGGCTCGGTTCCCGGATGCCGAAGCCTGCTGCATCCTCACCCGTGTAACCGTGGAGAACGGTGTGACGCTGACTCCTGACTGGACGCTGCCTGAGACGAGGCTCTTCGAGTGGCCCAGCCCGCGGTGATGCCCGGCATCGAGACGGCCCATCATCATGGGTCGCACCGCCCACTGATCTGGCCGGTCGATGAGTCAACGCCGCCGGTGAAGGTCGATGCGATCATCGTGCCTACCTCGCGCCCGGTCGCCTACCTGAAGGAAGCGGCCAGTGCGGCGCGGTTCCTGGGCTGCCCACTGGTCACCCTGCACAGCCGGAAATGGACGAGCGCTTACGCAGCCGCCGCCTACCTCGATCCAGAGGTAGACCTGATCGCGATCGATGTGCCTGAGGCAACGCACCTCCGGCTTCCCGAACTGGCCACCTCGCATCTGCTGGCCGGCACGATGTTCGAGCGCAAGACCGACGTCAGTACCAAGCGCAACCTTGCCCTGGTGCTCAGCCACGCGCTCCGCTGGAAGCGGGTGGTGTTCCTGGACGACGACATCCGGGTGCCCAACCCGGGCGATCTGAGCAAGGCCGTCGGGTTGCTGGACAGCCACAGCGCCGTGGGGCTGGCCATCGGGGGTTTCCCGGACAACTCGATGGTGTGTCACGCCTTCCGCCAGGCGGGCGGCTGGCAGCAGACATTCATCGGTGGCGGGGCCTTGGCCGTCGGGGTCAAGCGCAATCGCTCGTTCTTTCCCGACGTCTACAACGAGGATTGGTTCTTCGTCCTGGAGGCGGGGAAGCGCCTCCAGTCGGTCGCGACCGTGGGGCAAGTGTTCCAGAACCCCTATGACCCTTACCGGGTCCAACGGGCCCGGGGCGAAGAGCTCGGTGATGTGCTAGCGGAGGGCACGTTCTGGCTCCTGGACCAGGGGAAGCCCGCTTCGGATGGTGACCTGGCCCACTGGCGGGACTTCCTGGCGCACCGGAAGGAGTTCATCAAGCAGGTCCAGGGCATGGTGGCGGGCACGTCCAGCATCGACGTAGAGGTACGGGCGCGGATGGGGGAAGCGCTGACGGCCGCCCTCGGGCGGTGCGAGCGCATAACGGCGGAACTCTGCGTGGCCTACATGAAGGCCCTGGCCAGCGACCAGGATCGGTGGCAGCGCCACATCCAGCAGATCCGGCGGCAGGCAAAACTGTCCCGCGAAGAGGCACTCAGATCGCTGACGGTCAGGGGCAGGAGGCCGCTGACCTGGTACACCAGGAACGCCACCTCCGCAAGCGAGCCGCGCAACACCAGAAGGCGTCCGCTGCCCGCCACACCAGCGTCATCGTGGCGCCCGGTCCGGCCGGGTGAACTGGAGGCCGCGAGCCTGCCTCAGCCGCCTGCTCTGGCACGCCGCGGGTTCACCGCTGCCAAGCCGGTGCCCCCACACTTCCCGAACCGCGGGGTCACTCCGGCACAGACGGCGCGTGCGCTGGAGAAGATCGCTCTTGCCTCTCAGCAGCGCAATACCGACGGCGACAGTCGCGGAGGCACACGCCCGTCTCAGCCAGTACATCCCTAGTCCCCGGTCTCGCCACACCCACCCACAGCACGGCCCTATCCGACCGGCAAGGTCTCCGCCAGCCCATTTATGCCGGTGCTGTCGTCATCCCTCGTTCAGCAAGCCGAGGTCGCGCAGGCTCTCGGCGGTTTCGACGATCGTGGTCTCGGCTGGGCGTGGGCGCCAGCCGA
Organism: uncultured Actinomycetes bacterium; assembly: GCA_963814645.1. Classification (GTDB taxonomy): domain Bacteria; phylum Actinomycetota; class Actinomycetes; order Streptosporangiales; family Streptosporangiaceae; genus RYN-230. Next base: position 2,475,563 of record CAWFDX010000004.1, read on the forward strand.
GCTCTTGCTTGGCGCGGTCGTTATGGATGATCAGCCGGGCCGGCTCCGGTCCTGGCGCCTCTTCGGTGGGTACTCGCTTGGCCAGCGGCCCGAGCCGCTCGCGCAGGATCTGGGCCAGCTCAAGGAAGCTGATGGTCGGCCCGTCGGCCAAAGCCAGGTATCGCTTCCCGGCTGCCTCAGGCGCGGCCATCGCACGGATGTGCAGATCGGCCAGGTCACGCACGTCGGCGACGCCGAAGCGCTGGCGCCGCACCACGGGCATGGTCCCGTCCAGCATCGCTTTGACCAGCTGCAAAGACGAACGCGCTTGCGCGGTCAATGTCGGGCCGAGGATGAACGTGGGGTTGACCACGACCAGCTCGGTGTCGCCACCTTCACGGTCGATGAAGTCCCAGGCGGTCCGCTCGGCGGTCACCTTGGACAGCGGATAAGCGGGCAGGCCGGGCATGTCGGGGTCGGTCCAGTCGGCCTCGGTGTACTCGGCGCCCGGCTTTGGCGCGTAACCGACCGCAGCGAACGACGAGGTCAGCACCACGCGCCGGGCTCCGGCGTCGCGCGCGGCCCGCAGCACACGCAGCGTGCCGTCACGGGCGGGGACGATCACTTCAGCGGGATCGTCGGACTGGATCATCGGCGAGGCGGTGTGGTGGATCTCCGCGCAGCCGGCCGCCGCGTCAGCCCAGCCCTCGTCGGCGGTCAGCGCAGCGGCCGCGACGACCTCCAGCCGGCTGTCGTCCGCGTCGCCGCGGCGCACCGCCGCACGCACTTCGTCCTCGCGGTCCAGGGAGCGAACCGTCACGCGCACCTGACGCCCGTCCCGCAGCAGCGCCGCGGTCAGCTGGGTGCCCAGATAGCCAGAACCGCCGGTCACCAGCACCCTGCTCATCGCAGCACCATCTCCTCCAGCCGCGGATACATGCCCTGCACCCGCAGGTTCGCTTCGGCCTTCGCGGCAGGATCACCGTGATCGCGGGCATCCCACAACGCTGCCTTCGCCCGGAGGTAGTCCAGATGAACGTGCAGCGTGGCGATCTGAGCCTCGATCCGCTCGGCGTGCCGCAGCAGCAGGTCGCGCTGCTCGCCCGCCGCCTCATGTCCACGCGCGCGGTTGGCCTGGTAGGTGCGCATGTCTTCGATGCCCACGCCCATGGCGCGCAGGCAGGACAGCGCCTGCAACGTATCGACGTCCTCCTCGCGGTAGCGGCGGTGCCCACTGCTCTCGTCGCGCTCGACCGGGCCGATCAGCCCGACCTGCTCGTAGTAACGCAGTGTTGGCTCGCTGAGGCCGCTACGCCGGGATACCTCCTGGATGGTTAGAGCTGTCATACGAGCAGCAAAGCAAACCTCAAGCGCTTTAAGTCAAACGCTGCCGGGAAATCCGCTGCGCCACCCACGAAGCCAACACACAACCAAGCTACTTGCCGCGCGTATACGCTGAGTGTATTCTCCCGGATATGAGTGTCCCCCTGACCCTGCTGGGCCTGCTGGAGCGCGAGCCAAGCCACGGCTATGACCTCAAGCGCGACTACGACACCTACTTCGGCCGCGGCAAGCCGCTGCCCTACGGCCAGGTCTACGCCACCCTGTCCCGGCTGGCCCGCGACGGCAAGGCCATCGCCGGGCCGGCCGAGCACGGCGAAGGGCCTGACCGCAAGCGCTACACCATCACTCCGGCCGGCGTCGCCGAGGTGCAGCACTGGCTGGCCGAGCCCATCCCGCCCGAACCGCATCTGCAGACCGTGCTGTTCGCCAAGGTCGTGCTCGCCCTCATGCTGGGCCGCCCGGCCGACGAGTACCTCGACCGCCAGCGCGCCGCGCACCTGCAGCGGATGCGCGAGCTCACCGACCTGAAAGAACACGGCGACCTGATGGACACCCTGCTCGCCGACCACGGCCTCTACCACCTGGAAGCCGACCTGCGCTGGATCGACCACACCGCCGCCCGCCTCGACGTGCTGGCCCAGGCGGTGAACCAGTGACCGCCATCATCGAGGCGCGGGACGTGATCAAGTCGTTCGGGCAGACCCCGGCACTGCGCGGCGCCACCCTCGCCGTCCGGCCAGGCGAGATCCTCGCCGTCATGGGCCCCAGCGGCTCTGGCAAGTCCACCCTGCTGCACTGCCTGGCCGGCATCCTGGTCCCCGACCACGGCGAAGTCTGGTTCGCCGGCCAGCGCCTCGACACCCTGGGCGAGAACCGCCGCAGCGACCTGCGCCGCGACCGGTTCGGGTTCGTCTTCCAATCCGGCCAGCTCGTCCCCGAACTGACCGCCGAGGAGAACGTCGCGCTGCCCCTGCTGCTGTCCGGCACCCGCCGCAAGCCAGCCCTGGCCCAGGCCAGGCCCTGGTTCGAAAGGCTCGGCCTGGACGGACTAGAGAACCGCCGCTCCGGGGAGCTATCCGGCGGCCAGGCCCAGCGCGTCGCCCTGGCCCGCGGCCTCGTCGCCCAGCCCGAGATCCTGTTCACCGACGAGCCCACCGGCTCCCTCGACTCTGTCTCCGGCGAACTGGTGATGAGCCTGATGACCCGCGCCGCCCACGAGCACGGCACCACCGTCATCCTGGTCACCCACGACGCCCGGATCGCCGCCTACGCCGACCGCGAAGTCATCGTCCGCGACGGCCAGGTCACCACCCTCACCGGGGCCAGCCCGGCCCCGGCCCGGGGAATAACGCAGTGATCCCCCTCGGCCTGCGCCTGGCATTCAGCGGCGGCCGCGAAGCCCTCATCCGGCTGGCCATCCTGGCCGCGGCCGTCGGCATCGGCGTCGGCCTGCTGCTGACCGCGCTGTCCGCGATCAACGCGATCAACGCGCAGAACCACCGGCACGCGTGGCTGTGGACCGGAACCGTGCAGGAGCCCGCCGGGCACGCGCCAGCCGGCACGGACCCGCTGTGGTGGACCACCAGCGGCGACAACTTCGGCGGCCGGACGGTCGTCCGCGTCGACGTGGCGGCCACCGGCCGCACGTCACCGGTGCCACCCGGCATCCCCCGTGATCCCGCACCGGGCCAGTACTACGCCTCCCCCGCGCTGGCCAGCCTGCTGCGCAGCACCCCGGCGAACGAACTGGCCGACCGCTACCCCGGCCGGCTGGCCGGCACGATCGGCCACGCCGCCCTGCCGTCCCCGGACGACCTGTACATCATCATCGGGCACACCCCCGCGCAACTGGCCCACCGGCCGGACACTACCGCGGTAACCACGATCGCGACCGCCTTCCCCAGCGGCTCGGTGCAGAACCCCAAGGGCCTGCCCACGTCGCCGCCCGATGAGGGAGTCGGGGCCAGCGGCGTCGACCTCGTCTTCTCGGTGGTGGCGCTGGCCCTGCTGACTCCGGTGCTGATCTTCATCGCGACCGCCACCCGGCTGTCGGCCGCCCGCCGCGAGCAGCGGTTCGCCGCGATGCGCCTGGTCGGCGCGCGGCCGCGGCAGATCTCGGTCATCGCGGCGGTGGAGTCCACGGTGGCCGCGACGGCGGGCGTGGCCGCGGGCTTCGGCCTGTTCTTCCTGTTGCGGATCCCGCTCGCCGCCGTCCCGTTCACCGGACAGCCGTTCTTCCCCAGCGACCTGTCGCTCAGCCTGCGCGACATCCTGGTGGTCGCGATCGGCGTGCCGGTGGCGGCCGCCGTGGTGGCCCGGCTGGCGCTGCGGCGGGTGCAGATTTCCCCGCTCGGCGTCACCCGCCGGGTGACCCCGAAGCCGCCGCGGGCCTGGCGGATACTCCCGCTGCTGGCTGGCCTGGCCGAGCTGGGCTTCTTCGTCGTGCATGGCCGCCCGCTGACCGCGGCCGCGCAGACCAAGGCGTACGTGCCCGGCTTTCTGCTGATCATGATCGGCCTGGTCATCGCCGGGCCGTGGCTGACGATGATCGGCGCGCGGATCATGGCCCGGCGGACCAGCCGCCCCAGCACGCTGATCGCCGCCCGCCGGCTGGGCGACGACCCGCGGGGCGCGTTCCGCGCGGTCAGCGGCCTGGTCCTGGCCCTGTTCATCACCACCGTGGCGGTCGCGGCCATCACCACGCAGGACGCTAAGGAGGACCACCCGGTTGGCTGGGGCTCGGCCAGCAACGTCCTGGTGGACGACCTGGCCGGCCAGCCGCCGTGGGCCCAGCCAGGCACCGGCGTCCGTCCGCAGCTGACCGCCCCAGGGTCGACGCGGACGGTGGCCCCGCTGCTGGCCCGGCTGAGCAGGATCCAGGGCGTCGAGAGCGTGATCACGGTTCGCGCGGACGGCACGTTGACCCTGCCCAGGGCGCTGCTGGGCGGAAGCGTGGCCGGGTTCCCCTCGGCATGGCAGGAGACCGGGCCCGTTCCGGCCGGCCTGGTTTCGTGCGCCCAGCTGGACCGGGTTCCCGGCCTCGGCCGCTGCCCCACGGGGGCGGCAGCGGTCTCCTTCCCCAAGTTCCTGGACGCCGCCCCGCCGGCCAAGAGCCTCGGAAAGATCACCTGGCCGGCCGCCGACGTGCCCGCTCGCCAGCTCGGCGCCCTGGGCCTGGACAGCATCGACGTCGCGACGAACGGATCCCAGTCAGCGGTCGAGCAGGCCAGGACCGAGCTGGAGAACGCGAACCCCTACCCGGGCTTCAACACGCCGCAGACGCTGGGCCAGGCGACCGTTGAGCTGACCTCCGCCACCAACGCCTACCAGCAACTCGCCGACGTGGTGATCCTGGCCAGCCTGACGATCGCCGGCTGCACCCTGGCTACCGCCGTCGCGGCCGGGCTGGCCGACCGGAAGCGCCCGTTCAGCCTGCTGCGGCTCACCGGCGCCCGGCTGGCCACGCTGCGCCGCGTCGTGGCGCTGGAAGGCGCCGTCCCGCTGCTGGCCATCGCCGCGGTCTCGATCGGCGTCGGGTTCGGCGCCGCGGCGATGCTCGCCGTCCTGCAACTGCAGCACCCGCTGGTGGCGCCGGGCGCCGCCTACTACCTGCTCACCGCGGCTGGGATCGTGGCCTCCCTCGGCGTCATCGCGGCGACGTTCCCACTGCTGCGGCGCATCACCGGCCCCGAAGTCGCGCGAAACGACTAAGCCTGACGGCGACTCACTTCGCGCGGCAGCACGATCTCCGCGCTCGCGGCTAGCCTGAGCCGGGGGCACTGGCGTTCGGGAAAAGGAATGGTTGTGACGCTGCGGGCGGTGATCGTCGGCGGCGGCCTGGGCGGGATGGCCGCCGCGCTGGCCCTGACCCAGGCCGGGATCGACGTCCAGGTCTATGAGCAGGCGCAGCGGCTGACCGAGGTGGGCGCGGGCGTGTCGCTGGCGCCGAACGGCCTGCGGATGCTGGCCCGGCTCGGCCTCGGCGAGGAGACCGAGAGAGCGGGCGCACGGCATGAGTTGACGAGGCTGCTGCACTCCGATGGGCGGCCGGCCAGCCACGGACCGCACCAGTTCGCCCGGGCCGGCCGGAACATCGGGATCCACCGGGCTGACCTGCTCGCACTGCTGGCCGGGCAACTGCCACCCGGCACCGTGCGCACCGGCTCCAGATGCACCGGATTCAGCCAGAACGGCGGCAGCGCCACGATCGCTCTAGCTGACGGGAACACGGCCGCGGCGGACGTGATGATCGGCGCGGACGGCATCCACTCGGTCCTGCAGGGGTTCGTGACCGCTGCGCCGGAGCCCGTGTTTTCCAGGGTGGTCGCGTACCGCGGCCTGGTGCCCAGCCGCACGGCGTACCCGGCCGGCACGATGACGATGTGGGTCGGCCAGGGCAAGCACTTCCTGGTGTTCCCGGTCCGGGCCGGGCAGCTACTCAACTACGTGGGCTTCGTCTCCTCGGATACCCCGGTCCGTGAGTCGTGGTCGGCGCACGGCGATCCGGCCGCGCTGGCCGCGCACTTCGCCGGCTGGGATCCGGCTATCGCGGAGGTGATCGGCGAGATCCAGCAGGCGCAGGCCGGCAGCGGGTTCCAGTGGGGCATGTATGACCGCGCACCACTGCCCCGGTGGAGCACCGGCCGGCTCACGCTGCTCGGCGATGCGGCCCACCCGATGCTTCCGCACCTGGGCCAGGGCGTGAACCAGGCCCTGGAGGACGCCGTGGCCCTGGCCGCGCTGCTCGGCGCGAGCACGAGCTCCGCCGGTGTGCCACAAGCGCTGGCCAGCTACGAGCGGCTGCGGCGGGACCGGACGGCCCGCGTCCAGCTCGGCTCCCGGCGCAACGGCGCGGGTTATGACAGCTCCGGGAGCCAGCTGACCGACCGGCGGTGGATCTACGAATACGACGCGTGGGCCGAGGCCGCCGCGCTCACCTGACCGTCACGCGCCCGGGCCGTAGGCCGCGGCGACGTCCTGCGAGGTGCCCCACCCGCTGTAGGTGGGCAGCTTTGGCCAGCCCTCGGGCGAGTCCTGCCACTCCTCCTGCCGCCCGTAGGGCAGCAGATCGATCAGCGCGAACGTGTAGCTGAGCTGCTCGGTGCCACGGCCGTTGGTGTGCCAGGTGCGGTAGACGTTATCGCCGTCACGCAAGAACACGTTGACCGCGAACCCGCCGCCTGGCGGCGCGCCGACGTCGGCGCCGAACGGGCTGTTCGCCGTGGAATACCAGGCCATCGTGTTCCCGACGCGCCGCTTGTACGCAAGGGCCTCGCCGATCGGGCCCTGCGTGACGATGACGAACCGGGCGTCGTAGCTGTCCAGGAACTGCAGCCTGGTGAAGTGCGAGGTGAACCCGGTGCAGCCCGGGCACTGCCATTCCTCGCCGCCGAACCACATGTGGTTGTAGACGATGAGCTGCGACTTGCCGCCGAACATGTCCGAAAGCCGGACCGGCCCGTCCTCGCCGTCCAGGACGTAATCGGGCATCTTGACCATCGGCATCCGGCGTCGCTGCGCCGCGATCGCGTCGAGTTCCCGGGTCGCGGCCTTCTCCCGGACACGCAGGTCGTCGAGCTGGCGCTGCCAGGTGCCGGCGTCGACGATGGGCGGCAGTGCGCTGCTGGTCATATCTTCCTCCGGACACGGGCACGGCTTATGGTCCTCAGGTATGGACGCTGCCCGCCCGGCGAAATCATCGGTCCGGGCCGATCTTCAGGAGTTCCTCGCGGGCGGCCGGGTCGATGCCGCGGTCTTCGCGCTGCGCCCCGACTACCGTGCCCTGCTGCTGGCCGTGGACGGGCTCGTCCCGGGCCCGGGCGACCAGGCCAGCGAGGTGCTGCTCCAGTCGGCGGAGGCCGCCGCGCGCGAGGCGCTCCGCGACCGGCCGGTGGAGGAACTCCCGCACGTGGCGGCGTGGCGCGAGGCGTACCGGGCGTTCGGGGCCAAGCCGCAGCGCACCCGCAACAGCCTGGAGGCGCTGCTCCGCCGGGCGCCCGCCGGGCTGCCCCGGGTCAACCGGCTCACCGACCTGTACAACGCGGTCTCGGTGCTGCACCAGATCCCGCTCGGCGGCGAGGACCTGACCCGCTACACCGGGCCGCCGCGGCTGGTCCGCGCCACCGGCCAGGAGCCTTTCGACACGGTGGCCGACGGCAGCGCGGTAACCGAGCACCCTGACCCCGGCGAGGTTGTGTGGTGCGACGGCGCGGGCGTGACCTGCCGGCGCTGGAACTGGCGCCAGGCCCGGCGCACCCAGCTCAGCGACGGCACCACTGCCGCGCTGTTCATCCTTGACGCGCTCGCCCCGGTGACCGACGAGGCGCTGCAGGCCGCCGCCGACGACCTGACCGCTCACCTGGCCCCGCTCGGGCCGCACGTGCAGGTCGTCCGACAGCTGATAGCGGCCGACTCGACGGCCTTGCGAAGGAGCCGGTGTCTTAGGGCGTCGATCCGGCCGGCCATTGACTGACTGACAACAGGGGATGCCAGAAGCTCAGCGGCCACAGGAAGATCGAGATCAGGTACTGAATCCAGCTGTGCAACGCGGTCACACTGAATGCCACCGCCGGCAAATGGGGAGGTGCCGTGTTGTAGAAGATACCAACCACAATGTAGAGGGCGATGAAAAGCCCAGCTGGGGTGAAAAGGAGCCGTATGTAGGCGCCGGCTCCCCGGTATGTGCGACCCCCGACGATAGCTCGGAAAGACACCTCAGCTCATCTCCCCCCTTGCAGGCTCCTCCTAGCGATGCTGGAACGGCAGCTTGATCTAGCCCGCAGCATACTTCGCGCGTCTCTATTCGCCGCGTTGACATGCCGGACGATTTGAGGCCATCTGGTTTTATCGGCAACATTGCGGCCACCGTGGCCGGCGGCATCGCGGTGACCGAGCACGCCGATAGCTCCGGCACTCAACCCTTTTGATGAACGACTAGCTGGCCTGGCTGCCGCCCGCTATCGACTCGCCGCCCGGGGTGGGCGGGGCCGGCTGGTTCTGCGCGCTGATCGCCTTGGTCATGCAGTAGCCAACGTGTGCGCCGCCGGCCAGGTCCTGAACCTGGGCCCGCACGAGTGGGCTCGGCTCGTCGAGATCGACGAACAACTGGGGCACGCCGCCAAATGAATCCCGGTGCCAGGTCATCTCCTGCACCGGCCCGGCGGTCAGGGCCGCCACCTCGGCGCCGAAGCGGCTTGGGTCATGGACCCACTGCAGGAGCAGCATGGTCTGGTAGCCGTGCCGGATGTAGAAGCCGGCTTCGGCGTCGGCGCCCAGCGAGATGCGTGTTGCGCCCAGACGCATGGCGCTGGCTTCGAAAGCCCGCAGCAGGGCGCGCCCGATGCCCTGCCGGCGCTGGCCGGCGGCCACGGCCAGGATCCGCAGGGTCGCCCCCGATCCTGCGGACAGGAAACCCATCGCGGCCCCCGCGACCGGGCCGCTCTCTTCGGCAACCAGCAGCAGTTCGCGCTCTCCTGGGTAGGCGGCTTCAAGGTCGGCGAAACGCTGGTCGGTGTGCTCGATAGCCGGGTGGAACTGGGCACCTGCGATGTCGAAGGCGGTGGCCAGCTCGGTTGCCGACTCGACTGGACGGATGATGACCGCCATGGCGGGCCCCTGCGCTGGTGAGGTGCCGAAGCCGAGCGCGGACGCCAGGGCGTCCAGGGCCCGCCGGCGGACTGCGGTTTCGGCCGCGAGGTCTGCGAGCCACTGGTCGATCGCGGCGGCGGCCGGCGCGGCCAGGAACCGTTCGATGTCGGCCAGGCCGATGCCGGCCCTGCGCAAAAGCGCGATACGGCCCGCGGTGGCGATCTGGTCGTCCGTGTAACGGCGATAGCCGGTGGCCCGGTCGACACGTGCAGGGACCAGCAGGCCGCGCTCGTCGTACAGCCGCAGCGCTTTGACCGAGAGCCCAGTAGCCGCGGAGAATTCGGCGGGTCCCAGTTCCTTCATGAGGCGATCATCAAGCGTGCCCCTAGGGCAAGGTCAAGACGCCCGCCAGGCGGCGCAGCGCCACTGGAGCTAGGCCCCTCGCCTGATCCCTGAAGCCTTGCTACGACCGTAGCGCATTGCTACAATTGTGTCATGACTGCAATACCTGCCCGCGATCTGCGGAACCACACTGCTGAGGTGCTGCGCCGGGTGGAGGCAGGCGAGGAGATCGAGGTCTTCAAGGACAACCGCCCGGTGGCGAAGATAGTCCCGCTCTCCCGGCGGCAGCGCTGGCTTCCCGCGTCAGAGATCGGGCGAGAATTGCTGCGGCTCGGCCCGGACACTACGGGTCTCGCGGACGAGTTGGACAGGATCCTCACCGAAACGACCGACGACCTCCCTTGGTGACCATGCGCCGGGCGGTAGCTGATACATCGGTGTTCATCGGCCTGGAGGCAGCACGATTTGAGCCCGGGCAGTTCGCCGACTTCGAATGGGGAGTCTCGGTGGTCACGCTCGGAGAGCTGCGACTCGGCCTCCTCCAGGCCCGGGACCCAGAGGCGGCCGCGCGGCGGCTATCGACCTATCAGCTCGCCCAGCGGTTCGAACCGCTGGCAGTCGATGAGGCGGTCTCCGAAGCCTGGGCCCTGCTGATATCCAGGCTGCGCGCCGAGGGACGCAAGGCGCCCATCAACGACAGCTGGATCGCCGCGACAGCGATCTCACATGGCGTTCCGATCGTCACCCAGGACGCCGACTACGACGCCATGCCCGGCATCGAAGTAATCAAAATCTGAGCTGTCCGTGGACGCCGCCCCGCTCGCCGTCAGGCGAGCTCCACGAGGGGGAAGGCGCGGTGGCGGCGCGGCGGGATGAGGAAATTCTGCCGCCGCGTCGCGGTCAGGAACCGCTCCAGCCCGTTGTCGTCGGGATCCACATCGAACTCCGCCACCAGATCCAGCGACGCCTGGTTGACCCGCAGCACCTGGAAGAAATCGGCGGTCGGGAAGAACATGGTGAACTGCAGCTTGGGCTGCACCGACCCATCCGGCACGTCCATGTTGTCCAGCCCGGGCCCGTCCATCCGCATGTGAATCGGCGTGCTGTCGGCGGCGCGGGACGACCGCTGCAACGCGGTCAGGTGCCCCATCCGGTGCTCGCCCTGGAACGTGTTGATGCCCTGCGCGTTGGCGGCCGCGTCGCCGGTGCCCTGGAACACGTTGGGGAAGTAACTGGGCCCGCCGCCGTCGTTGAACTGATCGGTGTTGCCGACCGACGGAATGGGGTTGGACCGGAACATGTACTGGCACCGTTCGGTGAACGGCTCCCCCTCCGTGTCGCTGGCCGACGGCTCCGCATAGAACTGGGCCAGGTCCTCGATGACGTGCGACAGGTGCTGAATCGCCCCGTTGTCGAAATAGTCGCCCGCCACCGCGGTGGTCAGGTGGGCCGAGGAATTCCCGGCGAACGTGCAGATCACCGCCGGGCCGGCGCCGTTGGTCTGCTGGTCCAGGAAGCCCATCCACATCGGCGAGTCCGAGTTGATCTCCTCGGCGTAGGAGAACCCGTGCGTCTCGGCCATGTTGCGCGGCAGCGAGATCCCGACGAACTGGCTGCGGCTGGACGTGATCGTGGCCAGGCCGCCGGTGAACAACGCCGGCGACGTGGCCGACTGGCCATTGAGCGAATTGCTGCCGTTCAGCCAGTTGACCACGTCGGTGATGATCGTCGAGTTGTCGCTGCGCAGGGTGATGAGCAGGTCGTTGCTCTCGATCTGCACCGGCACATTGAACGTCTCCTTGGTCACCCCGGGATTGGCCGGGCTGACGTCGGTCGGGCCAGCCACGGCTTCCTCCAGCGCGAACCGGCTCGTGTTCGAGGCCAGCCTGGGCATGTTGGCGGACACCAGGGACCCGGTCATCCCGCCCGGCAGCCGGTTGAAGTACGGGATGCCGTACGAGATGAACGTCAGGATCCCGGCCGCGGCGAACTGGTACGCCGCTTCGAGAGTGTTCAGCGCGTTGCTCAGGTTGGTCTGGTCAGCCGTGGTCGGGGTCCGGTTCAGCCGCGCGGTGATGAACAGCGAGTGCACCGGCGGCAGCTGCATGGTGACGTTCCCGCCGCCGTCGTTGACGGTCTGCGCCGCCGCGATGAACGAGCCGATGTCGAACTGGATGTCCGGCAGCGTGCTGGCGTCCAGCGTGATCCGCTGCGGCAGCACCGCGTGCCGCCCAGCCAGCTCCACCGTGCCCAGGGCGACGGCCAGCCCGGCGGCACCCTTCAGCAGTGCCCGCCTGCCGATGATGGGCTGTGTCTTCTTCTCGGTGTCCATTGCGGCGTTCCTTTCACTTCGGCCCGCATCCCCCTCTCAGGTGCGCCAAAGATAGGAGTGCCGTGGCCGGCCGGCAATCCTAAGCCAACATGACATTTTTGCCCGACTCCAGCATGAAAAAAGAAAAACGGGCGCCGCTCCCCCATTATGGGTTTGACCTGCGATAACACCTTATCTCGTGGACGTCATCGTCAAGCCTGCGACCATTACCTAATGGAAACTGATGTGAAAACTTCATCCAGGTGACCGGCTGTCATCATCCCTGACGGGTGATTTCCAGGCAGGCGCACCAGCACCATTTCCGAACGCCAGTACCCGCCACCCGGCAGCGCTAGAGCAGCCCGAGGCGGCGCCCTTTCGCGACCGCGTCCTGCCGACCGGACACCCCGAGCTTGCGGTACACGGCCTGAGTGTGTGTCTTGACCGTATTCGGCGACACCTGCATCAGGCTGGCGATCTCGCGCAGCGACAGCGTCCCGGTGAGCAGCCGCAGCACCGCCATTTCGCGGCCGGTCAGCGGCTCCGCTAGCCCATTCAGCCCGGCTGGCGCCGGCAGCCTGACCAGCCCATTCAGCCGGAGCCGGCCGCCCACCCGCCGTTCCACCGCGTCCAGCCGGGCCAGCTGAGCCTCGGCACCGTCCGGCAGCGCGCTCAGCAGCTCACCGGCTTCGGCGGCCAGCGCCGCCGCCTTGTCGCGCTCCCCCAGGTCGGCCAGCACCGGCGCGTACCGAAGCAGCAGCTCGATGGTCGGCACCGGGCTGATCCCGGGCCACTTCCGGCGGATTCGCAGCGACGTCTCGAACTCGCCGCGCGCCTCGTCCAGTTGCCCGCGGGCGGCCGCCACCGCGCCGGTGGCGATGTACGCCAGCGAACTCTGCGGCGCCCCGCTGAGCCCGATGACGGGGTCGGTCACGATGTCCCGTGCCTGCTGGGCCGCCCTCTCGGCGTCCGCGAACCGGCCGGCGTCGATGGCCAGCAAGGCCGAGACCTCCGCGGCCAGCAGCCTGGCCAGGGCCAGCGGCATACCGGCCAGCGCCGCTTCGTCGAGCTGGGCCTCGGCCAGTTCGGGCCGGCCGGAGAAATACAAGGCGTTCGCGAACGCGGCACGGGCCAGCGAATACCACGGCGCCTTCGGGTCGGTCTCCAGCCGGACCGCCTCCGCGGCCGCCCGGCACGCCGCACCGATCCCATCGAAGCCGAACGCGGCCTGCAGCAGCGCGGCCGAGAACGCGCACGACCGCATGCCGTCCGGCAGCGGCCCGTAATCCGCCGCGGCCGCGACGACGGACAGCCAGCGCCGGACCGACCGCTGATCGCCGGACAGTGCGCCCACCCACATGGCGCAGTGCGCGGCCAGCGGGCTGGCGCCGATCCGCGCGTCGCCCACGGCGTGCAGCCAGCCGGACACAGTGGCCATCCGGCCCGAGTCAACGTAGCTGTGCCAGTGCTCCGCGATGAGGCCGATCACCGTTTCGGTGTCGCCCGCGGCCAGCGAGTGACGGATGGCCTCCTCGGCTGACCCCCAGACCTGGTGCCAGGCGCTGGCCCGCCGGTGCAGCGCGGCCACGCTGTCCGGTTCGGTCGCGGCCAGCTGGCTGAGCAGCACCTCGGCGAACAAATGGTGGTAGCGGAACCACCGCCGGTTCTGGTCCAGCGGCACCACGAACAGGTTCTCCCGCTCGATCACCGAGATGATCGCGGCCGAGTCGGCCGGACCGGCGACGGCCTCGCACAGCGGCGCGCAGAACCGGGTCAGTATCGAGGTCCGGGCCAGGAACTGGCGGACTTCGGCCGGCTGCCGGGTGAGCACCTCTTCGGCCAGGAAGTCGAGGATGAACCGGTTCTCCCCGCCGAACTGGCGGACAAAGGAACTCGGCGAGGCGTGCCCGCGCAGCGACAGCGCGGCCAGGTACACCCCGGCCGGCCAGCCCTCGGTCCGCTCCACCAGGCTGGCCACATCCGCGTCGCTCAGCTCGGCCCCGGCCACGGCATGGACCAGCGCGGCCGTCGCGGTGGACCCGAACCGCAGGTCGGCCGGCCGGATCTCGGTCATCTCGCCCAGCGCACGCATCCGGCCCAGCGGCAGCGGCGGCTCGGTCCGGGTGATGATGACCAGCTGTACCGACGGCGGCAGATGACCCAGCAGGAACGCGACCTGGTCATGGCAGGACTGCGCCTCGATGACGTGATAGTCGTCGAGTACCAGGACCATTGGTTCGGCCAGCGCGGCCAGCTGGTTGACGATCAGCGGCAGCACGACGCCCGCGAAGTCCGGCACCTGCGCCCGCAGCACCGACAGCACCTCCGCACTGCGGAAGTCGGGGCAGGCCCGCTGCACGGCGCAGGCCAGGTGCCACCACAGCCGGCCGGGGTCGTCGTCGCCCGGATCGAGCGAGATCCACGCGAACGGTCTGGCCTCGGCGGCGCTGGCCGCCCACTGCGCGACCAGCGTGCTCTTGCCGAAACCAGCCGGCGCGCCCACCAGGACCAGCTTGGCTGTCCCGCCGGCCAGGCCACGGATGAGCTCGGTGCGCGGCACCCACTCTTTCCGCGCCGGCGGCGCGTACAGCTTCGTCTCAACCAGCACCTCGGGGCCTGCGCGAGCAGGCTCCGGGCCAGCGTTCAGGCCAGCAGCCAGCCGCGTTGCCGACGGCGGCGCCAGCCTCCCTCCCCCACGAGCACTAGCCACCACCCGCCCAGCATGATCCAGGACGCACCTGTCTGACAAGCAGCCACACCAGGTGCGGCGCCGTCACGGCCTGGATTACAGCAGCCCCAGATCGCGGCCGCGGGCCACTGCGTCCTGCCGGTCCGACACGCCGAGCTTGCGGTAGATGGACTGGGTGTGCGTCTTCACCGTGTTCAGCGAGACGTACAGCTCCTTGGCGATCTTGCGCAGTGACTGGTCGCCGTCGAACAGCCGCAGCACCGCCTCTTCCCGCTCGGTCAGCGGCTCGGCCAGCGCCGAGATCCGGCGTGGCCCGGCCAGCCGGTGCTCCAGCGCTTCGAGCCGGGCCCGCTGCGCGTCCGCGCCGTCCGGCAGTTCGGTCAGCACGCTGCGCGCCTCGCCGATCAGCCGCTCGGCCCGGGCCCGGTTGCCCTGGTCGAGGACGACCTGGGCCAGCGTCAGCGTGGCGTCGAACGTGGGCCACGGGCTGCTGCCGGCGATGCCCTGCCGGGCCCGCAGGGCCTGCTCCAGCTCGTCGCGCGCCTGGTCGGGCAGATCCTGGGCGGCGTAGACCGCGCCCGCCGCGATGTGCGCCAGCGAGGCCGACGGGGTCTGCCGCAGCTCATCCCGGCCGGCCAGGCCGAGGGCGGTATGCACCAGCTCACAGGCCCGGGGCAGGCGGCCGTCCTGCACCGCGATGAGGGACAGCGTGGCCGAGACCACGATGCTAGTCAGCGGCAGCGCGGCCTCGTTCCGGGCCGCCTCCTCGAGCGGCCGGGCCGCCGCCTCCAGCTCACCCGCCATGTACAGGCTGTACCCGAGCGCGCCCCGGGCCAGCGCGTACCACGGCGACGTGGGGTCGGTTTCCAGCCGGGCCGCGGTGGCCGCCGACTCGCGCATGACCAGCAGGCCGTCGAACCCGTAGATACCGCGCAGCATCGCGGCCGAGAACCGCAGCGAGCGCATCCCGTCCGGCAGCGACCCGTCGTCCTCCCCCGTCTCGATGACCGGCACCCAGCGGCGGGCCGACTGCCGGTCCCCGGACATGGCCGCCGCCCAGGCCGCGCAGTGCGCGGCCAGCGGGCTGGCCGCGATCCGGCCGTCGCCCAGCGAGTGGATCCAGTTGTGCACCGTGGCCACCCGCCCCGAGCTGACGTAGCCGAACCAGTAGCGCGCGATCAGGTCGATAGCCAGCCGGAAGTCGCCGGAGGCCATCGCGTGCTCGATCGCCTCGTCCGCCGACCCGTGCAGCTGGTGCCAGGCGGAGGCCGCGTGGTGCAGGGCGGGCACCAGGTCCGGTTCGGCCCGGGCCAGCCGGCTGCGCAGCACCTGGCGGAACAGATGGTGATAGCGGAACCACTGGCGGGTCTCGTCCAGCGGCACGATGAACAGGTTGTCCCGCTCCAGCACGTCCAGGATCTCCGCGGCGTCGGCCACCCCGCTGACCGCCGCGCCGAGCGGGGCGCAGAACCGGCCCAGCACCGACGTGTGGATCAGGAACTGCTGGACCTCCGGCGGCTGCCGGGTGAGCACCTCTTCGGCCAGGAAGTCACCGATGAACCGGTTGTCCCCAGAGAACTGCCCGATGAACTCGTGTGGCGACGGGTGACCCCGCAGCGACAGCGCGGCCAGGTACACACCGGCCGGCCAGCCTTCCGTCCGTGCCACCAGATCCGCCAGATCAGGACCATTCAATTGAACGCCCGATACCGCGTCCACCAGCGCCGCCACGTGCGCGGTGGCCAGGCGCAGCTGACTGGCCCGGATATCGAGCAGCTGCCCTTCGGCGCGCAGGCGGCCCAGCCGCAGCGGTGGATCGGTCCGGCTGGTCAGCACCAGCTGGACCGACGGTGGCAGGTGCGCGAGCAGGAAGTTCAGCTGCTGGTGGCAGGGCCGCCCGGTGATGACGTGGTAGTCGTCGAGCACTAGGACGACCGGCGTGGTCAGCGCGGCCAGCGTGTTGGCCAGGCAGGGCAGCACGGTGACGGTGAACTCGGGGACCTGCACCCGGAGGGTGCCCAGCACATCCTCGGCGCTGAAGTCGGGACAGACCCGCTGCACGGCGCAGACCACGTGCCACCACAGCCGGCCCGGGTCATTGTCGCCGGGGTCCAGCGACACCCAGGCAAATGGCCGGCCCTCCGTGGCGCTGGTGCGCCATTGGGCGACGAGTGTCGTTTTGCCGAAGCCCGCCGGAGCGTCGACGAGCACCAGCTTGGTTGCGTTGTGCGCGGATAGATAGTCAATGAGCTCCGGCCGCTGCACCCATTCGGCGCGCGGGGCGGGAGCGTGCAGCTTGGTCTCGATCGGCACGTCGAGCCCGGCGCGCACGGGGTCGACTGCCGTAGCCGCCCGCCTAGCGGCGGGTGGCGCTCGCCCCCCTCCTGGACGTGCGGTAGCGACCACCAGTCCAGAATGATCCAACGGCCCGGTCATGGCAATGATGCGGCCACTCGGCGCGCCGCGCGGCCGGCCTCCCGGAGGGGGCTGGCGGCGACCGGGAGCAGCCTGCCTATCCGCATAATCTGGCCAATACCACAATGGCTGGCGTAGACTCCCCCGCCAGGGCGGGTGGGGGGAAGCCGGCCTGGCCAATGACGCCGGCCCGTCATTTCGGTCATCAGGCTGCTGATAGTGGCCGACTACAATCAGGACACCGCGCTGGCGATAGTCTCGTCCGGCGGTTATGTGGATACGCTGCTCGGCACGATCATCCCGCTAGTGCCCATTTTCGCCCCGTACCTGGCGCTGGTACTGCTTTTCGTCAACCGGGTGATACCGGCCATCCTGATGCTGCTCGCGACCGCGTTCATGTCCCCGGTGGTCATCGCCAGGCCAGTAGCCCTCGCCCTTCCCGGCCAGGACTGGGAACCTCTGGACAGCGGTTCACCGGCTACGTCCGCATCTGAATGCGCCTACGACGACACCAGTGTGCGCGGGCCTGCTGACCGGGCGGCCGGACGGATGAGACTGACCCCGGGGACCGACAGTGTTCCGTGGGCGCTGGCTGCGTTCGTCATCCTGCGCTTCGTCCTGGACGTGCTGAACTGGTCGGTGCAGTACATCGTCGTCACGCAACGGCGGCTGCTCCTGACCTCCGGGCTGACCGGCCGCCGGGTCACCGTCCTCCCGCTGGTCACGCTCCGGGATCTGGCTTTCGTGCGGTCCACCGGGGGCAGGCTGCTCGGCTACGGCGCCTTCACCTTCGAGGCGGGCGGCCAGAGCAACACGGTGATCGACTACATCCCGTTCCCCGAGCAGATGTACCTCGAGATCTACCATCTGCTCTTCCGGGCTGAGGACGGCGGCACCGGCGGGACCGGAGAAGACCCGGCTGACTCGTGAGGCGTATCCGAAGGGAGGTTACAGTCAGGCGATGAGCAACGAGCAGCCGCCGGGCGGACTGCTGCGCCGGGGCATCTCGACGGGGCGACTGGAGGCGCTCAGCGACGGGGTGTACGCGATCGCCATCACCCTGCTGGTGCTGGACATCGCGGTGCCGGCCCATGCCGACAAGGATCTGCTCCACGCGGTGCTGCACCAGTGGCCGTCCTATCTGGCCTACATGGTCAGCTTCTCCACCATCGGCGCGTCCTGGCTCGGCCACAACGTGATCACCGAGTACCTGGACCATGCTGACGCCGCGTTCATCCGGCTGAACCTGCTGCTGCTCGCGTTCGTCGCGTTCCTGCCGTTCCCCACCCGGCTGTTCGCCGACTACATCCAGCAGGACCAGCCGGAGCGGGTGGCGGCCACCATCTACGGGATCTTCCTGCTGCTCTCGTCCACCCTGCTCTGGGTGCTGTGGCGGTACGCGGTCCGGGCCAACCTGGTCCGGCCGGACTTGGCCGACGAAGAGGTCCAGCTGCTCACCCAGCGGCTCACCCCCGGTCTGGGCGGCTACGTCGCCTTGATCGTGCTGGGCCTGTTCGTCCCGGTCATCGCCGTGATCGGATATCTAGGCATCGCGCTGTACTACGTCATCCCGTTCCGCCGCTGGAGCCGGATCCGGCTGTTCCGGCCCGGGCGGCGGGCAGCGCGGCGCCGCGGGCACGAGACGGACCAGCAAGGGGAGGGGTGCTGACCTACAACAACTTCACCGGCGCGCCGGACCTGTCCGGCGCCCGGCTGGAGATGGAGACCAACTACTTCGGCACGCTGAGCATGTGCCGGGCGTTCGCCCCGGTGCTGAAAGCCAACGGCGGCGGCGCGATCGTCAACATGCTGTCGGTGACCAGTTTCTACAGCAACCCGTTCGACGCTTCCTACGGTGCGTCCAAGGCGGCCGGCTGGCAGCTGACCAACGGCGTCCGGCTGGAACTGCATCACCAGGGCACGCTGGTGGTCGGCGTGCATGCGAGCTTCATCGACACCGCCATGGCCGCGCTGACCACGGCGCCCAAGGACAGCCCGGAGTCGGTCGCCCAGCAGGTATTCGACGGGGTCGAAGCGGGCCAGGTCGAGGTGCTCTGCGACGAGCGGACCCGGACCGTCAAGGCCGAACTGTCCCGCGACCAGGAGCTGATCTACCCGCCGGTGCAGAAGTTCTGGGACGACGCGCTCAAGGGCGGCAGCTAGCGCTACGCCGGCTTGCGGGCGATGCCGCAGTAGCCGAGCACGCTGCCCCGCCCGGGCCAGCAGCAGCGCGGTGAACAGGCCGGCGGCACTTCCCCCGATGACGGCTACTCGCACGGCATCCCCTGCCTGGCCCAGCAGTTACGGCCGGTGCGGCGTGCCCTCCGCCGACGGGCGGGTCACGCCCCACCGGTTCCAGTGCACCACGTCCTGCACCGGCCGGCGTTTCGGTTCCGCCCAGCGGCCGCGCGCCGGGTAGCCGAGCGGCAGCAGCCCCATAGTGAGCGCGCCATCGGGCAGCCCGAGCAGGTCCCGGACGTTGTCCTCATGCCGGCTGTACAGCGTGGTCAGCGTGGTCCCGATGCCGTAGGCCCGGGCGGCCAGGATGAGGTTCTGCACCGCCCCGTAGATGGACGCGCCGAGCCGGGGGTTGCTGATGCCGGCCGCGTCGCGCAGCACCGGGAAGATCCACACCGGCGCGTCCGCGATGTGCCCGGCCAGGTGCTCGGCGGCCAGGAAGGACGGGCGGCTCAGCCCGTCAGCCGTGGGCGGCGCGGCCAGGATCTGCTCCCGGCGGCGGCCGTAGGCGGCGTCCCAGCCGGCCAGGTACCACTCGGCCACAGGCCGCTTGATCGCCGGGTCGGTGACCACCACCCAGCCCCACCCCTGCCGGTTACCGCCGGTCGGGCCGCGGATGGCCGCGTCGAGCAGGGCCCAGATGATCTCGTCGGGGACCGGCTCGGTGGACAGGTACCGGCGCGCCGGGGTGGAGTGCAGCGCGTCGAGCACCGGCAGCGGCTCGGGCCGGTCAGCCACCGCTCGGCCGGGCCGGCCTGGGCGGCAGGGCGTGCCTGCCGGGCAGGCCGTTCCCATGCACGTAGTACGGCATCAGGCGCGCGTTCGGGACCTGCCCCTGCACCGGGGCCGCCGATCCCGAGTTCAGCCCGGCCACGGCCAGGCCGGCGGCCAGCGCACCACTGCACGCGCCGACGGCCAGGCCGGTCAGCAGCGTGCGGCGGTTCGCGCGTCTCGCGCTGGCCTGGCGCATGGTGGCCAGTCGTGCTTCCACCCGGGCGGCGACGGCCCGGTCGACCCGTTCCAGGAACGCTGCCACGACCGCGTCGCTGTACTCGGGCCCCAACTCATGATGCGCCGCAGCCGCGGCGCGGATGTCATCTGGGGATACCGGCGACGTATTCACACAGCCAGGCTAGTGTGTCGCGCCGGAAAATTGGCTGATTATCCTTGCCTGGTTATGCGGTCGCCTGCTCCGACTTTGGCGAGGTAGTCGGCGAGTGAGCTCAGGATCTCGTCGGCGGTCTTGGTCCAGGTGAACGGCCTGGGATCGTCGTTCCAGGTGGCGATCCAGTCCCTGATGTCGTGCTCCAGGGCCTGCACCGAGGTGTGCACGCCGCGGCGGATCAGCTTGTCGGTCAGCAAGCCGAACCATCGCTCGACCTGGTTCATCCACGACGAGCCGGTCGGCCAATGCCGTTGCTTGTCAGCTGCAAACTATCGTTTCGTGGCTAGCCAGCCGTGGGTGCATGATGCTGGGCATGCATCCGTGGACCGGGTTATCTGATGACGTGCGGCTGGGTGTGCTCACCGAGTGGGTGACCGCTGATCTGGTGGATGAGGTCCTGGCTGAATGCGGCAAGCGGGATCAGAGACCCGGGGCGCTTCCTGCCCGGTTCATGGTCTACTACGTGCTCGCTCTTGCCCTGTTCCAGCAGGACTCCTATGACGATGTCGCGGAGAACCTGGTGGGAGCGCTGGAGGGGATGGACGAGGCGATTCCGAACAGGTCCTCGTTCACCCGGGCCCGGCAGCGGCTGGGTGCGGGGGTGATCGAGGCGGTGTTCCGCAGGCTGGCCGGGCCGGTGGCCCCGGCCAGCCTGGACGGCGCGTTCTACCGCGGGATGCGGGTGGCCGCGGTGGATGGGTTCGTGCTCGACGTGCCGGACACGCCGGCTAACCGGGCCGCGTTAGGCGGGCCGGTGGACGCCAGAGGTCAGCCTGCGGGGTTCCCCCAGGCCAGGGTGGTGACGTTGACCGAGACCGGGACGCACTCGTCGGTCGACGCCAGCGTGGGCGGGTTTCGCGGCGGGGAGCCGGAACTGGCGATCGCGATGGCTGGCAGCGCGGCCGGGATGCTGGTGATCATGGACCGGGGCTTTCCCGGGGTGGCGCTGTGGAAGGCGTATACGCAGGCCGGGGCGCATCTGCTGATCCGGGCACGGTCGAGCGTGGCCCGCCGCCCAGTGAAGATCCTGGACGACGGGACGTACCTGGCGCGGATGAACCTGGCCGGGCAGAAGGGCGCGCATCCCGGCGGGGTCCTGGTGCGGGTGATCGAATACCGCGTCGACGGGGGCGAGGTCGTCAGGCTGCTGACCGATCTGATGGACCCCGTGGCCTTTCCCGCCGGTGAACTCGCCGCCCTCTACCATCAGCGCTGGGAAAGTGAATCTTCATTCCGGCAGGTCAAGACGTTCCAGCGCGGCCCGCAGGAAATCTTGCGGTCAGCGGACCCGGAGCTGGTACGTCAGGAGGCATGGGCGCATCTCGCGGTGCACCACTGCATGACCCGGATCATCATGCGGCTGGCCGGCGAGGAGCGGATCGACCCGGACCGCATCTCCTTCGTCAAGGTCCTCAAGCACGTGCGGCGCAGCGTCATCCGTCAATGTGCACAGACATCCGTGCAGATCAAGCAGTTCATCGCGGCGATGGCCGCGAAGGTCTGCCGCAAGCTCGACAACGGCGTCAGGCGCTTGCGGGAGGCCGACCGGGCCCTCAAGCGCCCAGCCTCGAAGTACTCCTTCCGCAAGGCAGGCCAGGTCCGCCGTCCCACCCGCCGGGTGGCCGCCAAGGTGCTCACACTCCATCCCGCGATAGTTCAGTAAGTCAAGCAACGGCATTGGCCGGTCGGCGTGAAATGGATGCGGAAGCGCGGGTGCCTGGCCAGCCAGGTCCTGATCTCAGCGGTGTTGTGAGTGGCGTAGTTGTCGCAGACCAGGTGCACATCAAGATCGGCGGGTACCGCCTTGTCGATTCTGACCAGGAACTTGCGGAACTCGATCGCCCGGTGGCGGCGGTGCAGTTCGCTGATGACCGTGCCGTCGGCGATGTTGAAGGCGGCGAACAGGCTGGTGATGCCGTGCCGCAGGTAGTCATGCGTGCGCCGCTCGGGCATGCCGGGCATCATCGGCAGCACCGGCTGGGACCGGTCCAGGGCCTGGATCTGGCTCTTTTCATCCACGCATAGCACCACCGCCTTCTCCGGCGGGTTGTGATACAGGCCGACGACGTCGACGACTTTTTCCACGAAGAACGGGTCGGTGGACAGTTTGAAGGAGTCCTGCAGGTGAGGCTTGAGATCGAACTTGCGCCAGATCCGGCCAATGGTCAACTTGCTGAGCCCGGTCCGGGCGGCCATCGAGGCCCGTGACCAGTGCGTGTCCTTGCCCGGCGTGGTCTCCAGCGTGGCCACGATCACGTCCTCGACCTGATCCAGCAGGATCGACGGCGGCCGGCCCGGCCGCGGCCCGTCATGCAGGCCCTCCAGCCGCCGGGCGATGAACCGGGCCCGCCACCGCTCCACCGTTAACTCATCGATCCCCAGATCGGCGGCGGCCTGCTTGTTCGTCCCGCCTTCCGCGCAGCGCAGTACGATCTTCGCCCGCAGCGCCAGGTACTGGGCGGTCTTGCCGCGCCGGGCCCATCGCATTAGCTGAGCCCGCTCCGCACCGGCCAAGACCAGCTCAGCCTTGCGGCGGCCGACCGGTGCCGCGTCCTCCAGCCCGGCCAGCCGCTGGTCCGCGAACTGGCGCCGCCACCTCGACACCGACTTGACGGCCACCCCCAGCGCCTGCGCAGCGGCGGCGTTCGACATCCCGTCGGCGCAGGCCAGGATGATCCGGGCCCGGTCAGACCGCCACCGCCCCGGTCCCCTCGCCCGGCGCACCAACTCAGCCCGCTCATCCTCAGACAGCACGATCGGCACAGCAGAAGGACCCGGCATGACCGCAGACTAACGGCCAGCAAACAAAACCATCAGGATTTCAGGCGCGACACACTAGCCCTGCAGCGGCTTTACCGCGCGGGTGGCGATATAGCCGGGCATAAACTGCGCCGTGGCGTCGGCGTGGTGCGGCGCCTCGACCAGGTGGGTGAGCTGGAATCCTGCCGCCAGCTGGCCGCCGATCTGCTCGGTCAGCGAGTGGCTGTACTCGATCGGGCCGTCCCCGTAGCCGCGCTGCCGCTCGGCCTCAGACAGGTCGAGCGTGCTGAACGGCAGCGGATGGCGCACCACCAGTTCGGCCCGCTCGTCCAGCGCGGTGATGTCGAAGATGAAGATGTCCGGGTTCATGAAGCCGGCCAGCAGCAGGCCGCCGGGCACGAGCACCCGGAACGCCTCGGACCACACCGGCGCCAGCTCCGGGCAGAACACGTTCGACACCGGGTTGAAGATCACATCGAAGCTGTCGTCGGGGAACGCGTCCAGGTCGCGCATGTCACCGAGCACGGTGTGCAGATCCAGGCCCTCCCGGTCGGCCACCTCCTGGTCCCGGGCCAGTTGCCGGGCCGAGTTGTCCAGCACGGTGACCTCGGCGCCGGCCGCGGCCAGGACCGGGCCCTGCTGCCCGCCGCCGGAGGCCAGGCAGAGCACCGCCGATTCGGCCAGATTTTCCGGGAACCAGTCCCGCGGCGTGGGCTCATAGCCGATCAGCACCACCGACCAGTCGCCGGCCCGGGCCCGGGCGATGACGTCCGGCCCGACCGGCCGGGTCCACTCGTTGCCGCTGTCCACCTCGCGGTCCCAGGCGGCCCGGTTGTGCGCGACCGGGTCGAACGTCATGGCGTGTCCAGCCGGGCCTCGGCCCGGGTCGGCTCGAACAGCTCCACCGGGTTGCCGGACGGGTCCTCGACCAGGATCTGCTTGCCGCCCACGCCGGTGACGATGTCGTTGCGGAACCGGGCGCCGTTGCCGCGCAGCCGGTCCACGGTCCCTTCCAGGTCGGTTACCTCAAGGGCGAACCGGTTCCAGCCGCCCGGCTCGGGCAGGCGGCCGTCCGGCATGGCCTGGCCGCCGCCGGCCCCGCCACCCGGGGCGCTGAGGTTCAGCCGCAGGTCGCCCCGGGACAGCATGGCGAAGGCCGGCGCCGGATGCATCACCTCGGTGAAGCCGAGGTTCCCGCAGTAGAACGCGATCGCCGCATCGACGTCATCGACGATGTAACGGACGCTAACCGTGGCCAACCGCACCACCTCCTCGTCACGGCAGCAGGATACGGCCTACCCCCGGCCGGACATGAGCCCCGGTGAGCAGGGCGGCCGCTGCCTCGGTGGCGGTTTCCCCGCTGGCCGACATCCGGTTGGCGATCCGGCCGGTCACGATGGGCGCGGCGAACGAGGTACCACTGCACCGCGCCATGCCGTGGAAATGCCGCACCTCGCCCACGTCCGGCGGCACATAGCAGTCGTACCGGCCGTGTGCCCACGCGTTGACCAGGCCGCTGCCTGGTGCGTACACGTCGACCCATTTGCCGTAGTTGCTGAAGTCGGCCCGGTATCGCCAATGCCGGTCCAGCGCGCCAACGGCGATGATGCCCACCATGGAGGCCGGATAGAACGGCTGGGACGAGTCGTTGTTGCCCGCCGGCGCCAGGCAGGCGACGCCGGGGTGCTGGGCCAAGTCAGCCAGCCAGACCTCGAACGTCAGCAGCGGCAGGTTCAGCCGGGTCGACGTGGACGCGCTCAGGTTGACGATGTCATAGCCGTCGTTTAGTGCGTCGGTCAGCTTGCTGACCGCGTCCGATTCGAGCGCGCTGCCCGCGATGTTGAACACGTTCGCGCAGGTCAGCTCGATCCCGGGAGCCACGCAGCGGGCCACGCCGGCGCCGAACGTGCCATGCCCGGCGTACGGCCGGATGTCGTTCGGGTCGACATCCTCCTCCCAGTCGCCATGCACGCCATGCAGCCACCGGTGGCTCGTCGCGCCGTGCAGCAGCCCGGTGTCGGCCAGGTAGACCCGGACCCGCTCGCCATGGCGGCGGCTGTGCCGGGGCGCCGGCTCCGGCTCGGCACGACGCCGGACCTCCTCCGGCTCAGTCGCCATGCACGGCACCACCGGGCACACGGTCAGCACGTGGTTCGGCGTCGCCGCGCCCGGGGGCAGCCGCCGGTCGATCTCGGCCAGCGCGGCCAGCACGCTGGTCGGCAGGCGGGGCGCGCCGTCCTGGTCCGGCTCCTGGTCCGGCTCCTGGTCCTGGCCGTCGTCCTGGCCGTCGTCCTGGCCGTCGTCATCGTCGTACTCGGCGAACCGGCTGCCGCGCAGCGACAGCAGCGCCACCCCGCGGGCCACGGTGCGTACATCCGGTGCCCAGTCCTGACGATCGGGCGGCGCGGCGATCTCGATGACCTGGCCGAGATACTCCTGGCGCACCAGCAGGACGCCTTTCTGGTACATGAAATCCAGGCCCTGGCCAGCCGGGTCAGGCTCGATTTCGACATATATGTCCGCTGCCTGGAACGCTCTTTCTATGATCCGGACCTCGCTTTCCGCTACCGGGTCACGCAGCTGATCACGTTGTCTAGCCATGGCGATCCTCCATACCCAGAATTAAATGTTGGACGGTGTGAATAGCGCCGATCTAGCATCGGCGTCGTGGGGGAAAAGGTTGCGATAACGGCGCAGCGGCCAGCCGGGGTGGCCGGCCTGCTGGTGCTGGCCGCGTCGCGGCCGCAGGAGGGCCTGACCCGGGCCCGGGCCGTGCTGGCCGGCCGGCCGGGCCCGCTGGACGCGTCCATCGCGCACCATGCCGCCGGGTTCGTGCTGCGCGAGTTCGGCGACCTGCACGCGGCCATCCGGGAACTCCGGGCCGCGCTGCGCGCCGCCCGGCGGGCCGGCTCCGCGGACCGGGAGGCGGACGTGCTGGCCGCGCTGGGCGTGGCGCTGGTCTACGCGGGCCAGACCCGGGCCGGGCTGACCGCGTTCGACCAGGCGGCCGGGCTGGCCCGTGGCCCAGGCATCGCGCGTATCCAGCATCGCCGGGGCGTCGTGCTGTGGACGCTGGGCCGCTATCCCGAGGCCCTCGGCGACCTGCACAGCGCGGTGGCCGCGCTGCGCCGGGCCGGGGACACGATCTGGGCTGGCCGGGCGCTCACCGCCCGGGCCCTGGTGTACCTGTCCCAGGGCAACACCGGGCGGGCCGAACGGGATCTGGCCATGGCCGGGCGGCTGCTGGCCCGGACCAGCCAGGAACTCGAGCTGGCCTACCTGGTGCACAACCAGGCCATCGTCGCGTTCCGGTCCGGGGACCTGCCCACCGCGCTGGGCTTCCTGGACCAGGCGGCGCAGCGTTACACCACGCTGGATGTGCCGCCGCCGGACCTGAGCATCGACCGGTGCGCGGTGCTGCTGGCCGCCGGGCTGTCCCGCGACGCGCTGGCCCAGGCCGACCTGGCGCTCGGCGAGTTCGACCAGATCCGCGGCCAGTCCACCAAGAAGGCAGAGCTGCTGCTGGCCGCGGCGGGCTGCGCGCTGGCCGCCGAGCAGCCGGAGGCGGCGCTGGCCCGGGCGCAGGCCGCCCGCCGCCTGTTCCGCGCCCAGCACCGGGAGTGGTGGCAGGTCCACGCCCGGTTCCTGGTGCTCCGCGCCCGCTCGGCTGGGGGTGCTTCCTCGGCGCCGCTGCTGCGCGCGGCCGGCCAGACCGCGGACCAGCTGGACCGGCTCGGCTCGGCCGAGGCGGCACAGGCGCATCTGCTGGCCGGCCGGGTCGCGCTCCGGCTCGGCCGCCCCGCGTCCGCCGAGCATCATCTCGGCACCGCCGCCCGCAGCCGGTGGCGCGGCCCGGCCGTGGCCCGGGCCAGCGGCTGGCTGGCCGAGGCGCTGCGGGCCGAGGCGGCCGGCCGAGCCGCGGCGGCTGCTGCACGCCTGCCGCAGCGGGCTGGACGTGCTGGACGCCTACCAGCTCACGCTGGGCGCCTCCGAGCTGCGCGCCCAGGCCACGGCGGCCGGGGCCGAGCTGGCCCGGCTGGCGCAGCGCCAGGCGCTGCGCTCGGGCCGGTCCCGGGCTCTGCTGGGCTGGAGCGAGCGGTGGCGGGCCACCGCGTTGGCCGTCCCGCCGGTCCGGCCGGGTGACGACCCGGAGCTGGCCGCCGACCTGGCCGCCGCCCGCGACGTGGCCAGCCGGATCAGCCAGGCCCAGGCGCGCGGCCTGGCCACCACGGCGCTTCGGCAGCAGCAGCGCAAGCTGGAGGACGCGGTCCGGGCCCGGGTCATCCGGGCCCCCGGGACCGGTGACGCCGGGCAGCTCGCCGGGCAGCGTGGCTTCGACCCGGCGGCGCTGCTGGCCGAGCTGGACGGCACCCGGCTGGTGCAGATCGTGCACATCGACGGCGCTCTGCACGTGCTGGTCTGCGGCGGCGGCCGGATCCGGCAGCTGGCCGCGGGCCGGGCCGACCAGGCCGCCCGGGCCACCGAGCTGGCCCGGTTCGCGCTGCGGCGACTGGCCAGCAACTGGCCGCCGGGCGGGGTGGAGAGCGCGCTGCGCGTCCTGGCCGCGACCGGCCTGCAGCTGGAGCAGTCGCTGCTCGGCGCGGCCGCCCGGCAGCTCGGTGACGGCCCCGTGGTCATCGTGCCGCCGGGCCGGTTCCACGCCATTCCGTGGGCGCTGCTGCCCTGCCTGCGGGACCGGGTGGTCAGCGTGGCCCCGTCCGCCCGCGCCTGGCTGCGCGCCCGGGCCGCGGTGCCGCCCACCCGGCGGCGCGTGGTGCTGGTCCGCGGTCCCGGTCTGGACAGCGACGGCGCCGAGGTACCCGCGCTCGCGCCGATGTACGACGACGTCACCGTCCTCGGCGGGGCTGGGGCCCGCCCGTCCGCGGCCAGCAGCGAGCGGGTGCTGGCCGCGATCGACGGCGCCTGGCTGGCGCATATCGCCGCCCATGGGACGTTCCGGGCGGACAGCCCGCTGTTTTCCGCCCTGCGGCTGGACGACGGGCCGGTCACCGTCTACGAGTTCGAGCGGCTGCGCCGGGCCCCGTACCGGATGGTGCTGCCCAGCTGCGACTCGGGCCAGCTGGCCCCGGCCGGCGCCGACGAACTGCTCGGCCTGGTCAGCAGCATGCTGCCGCTGGGCACGGCCGGCGTCGTGGCCAGCGTCGCCCCGCTGAACGACCACGCCTCGGTGCCGCTGATGCTGGATCTGCATCAGCGGCTCAGCTCCGGTGCGACGCTGGCGGAGTCCCTCTGCGGGGTCCGGCGCCGGGTCAAAGATGATCCCGTCCTCCTTGCGGCCGCCTGGTCCCTGGTGGCACTGGGCGCGGGCTAATGGCGTTCTGCCCCGATGGAGCCATAGCGAGCAGTCCTGATACAGCCAGGTGCGAAAACCTGGAAAAAATCACCCGCGGATTGCGCCGGGGATGTATCAGCCGGGGCCGGGCCTCTGCCTGAGTAAACGCCAATGCTTCTGCCGGAGGGCCCGCCTGTGGAGACTGTGTCTGGCCTGGCCCCGGGCCGTAGAATGCAGGGCAGCTGCCAGCCGCCCGGGGGGTGCGGCCCGGTCGGCGAGAGGACGGGACCGCGATGCGTGACGACTCGCCCGTCGCCAGGCTGGTGGCCCAGGCCAGAGACGGGGACAAAGAGGCCTGGGACGCCATCGTGGTGCGCTACGCGCCGCTCATCTGGGCGATCTGCCGCCGCTACCGGCTGGACCGGCCCGATGCCGACGATGTCGGGCAGAGCGTCTGGCTGCGGCTGGTGGACCAGCTGGACGTGATCCGCGACCCGGCCGCGCTGCCCGGGTGGATCGCCACCACGACGCGGCGGGAATGCGGCCGGGTGGTGGGCGTGGCGCGTAAGCGGGAGGTGCTCGGCTACACCCAGGATGTCGCGGAGATACCAGATAGCGACCCGGCGGCGGCCGAGGCCGAGGTGCTCATGGCCGAGCGGAACGCCGCGCTGCGCGAGGCGTTCCGCGCCCTGCCACCGCGCTGCCAGGAGCTGATCAGCCTGCTGCTCGCGGACCCACCGGTGCCCTATGCCGAGATCAGCGGCAGGCTGGGCATCAAGATCGGCAGCATCGGCCCGACCCGGGCCCGGTGCCTGCAACGACTACGCGAGTTCCCGTCGGTGGCCGCCTTGATCGGCGCGGACTCGATCCCGGCCCGGAGGTGAGGCGGATGGCCAGGCAGTGGGCAGATGACGACGACCTTATGGCCGCCCTCCAAGAGGCGTTCCGGGCCGAACGGGACGTGCCCCGAGAATTCGTCGAAGCCGGCCAGGCCGCCTTCACCTGGCGCAATGTCGACGCCGAACTGGCCGCGCTGACGTTCGACTCGGCGACCGAGCTGGCCACCGCGGCGGCCCCCGTCCGGTCGGCCGAGGCCAGCCCGCGCTTCCTGACGTTCAGCAGCGCGGACCTCACCATCGAGCTGGAGATCGGGGCGGACGCGATCGTCGGCCAGATCGTGCCACCCCAGGCCGGTCACGCCGACGCCTGCCCGGCCAGCGGGCCCGCGTCGAGCACCGAGATCGATGACATCGGCTGCTTTGTGATCCGGCCGCTGCCCGCCTCGCCGTTCCGGCTGCATTGCCACGCCAGTTCCGGGATCAGCGCCCTGACCACGTGGATCACGCTGTAAGGCGAGTC
This sequence comes from uncultured Actinomycetes bacterium, assembly GCA_963814645.1. Classification (GTDB taxonomy): domain Bacteria; phylum Actinomycetota; class Actinomycetes; order Streptosporangiales; family Streptosporangiaceae; genus RYN-230. Next base: position 2,505,045 of record CAWFDX010000004.1, read on the forward strand.
AGCCACCGGGTACTGGCGTTCAATAAAAAAGGGCTTAAAGAACGACTGGCGGCCACAGGTTGTGCTGGCCGGCGATCGGGTCACCGGGCCACTCGTGCATGCTGGCCAGGTTGTCCCGGGCCGGGTACTTCGCCGCGGCCGGGCCGTCCGCGAACGCGTGCAGCACGTTGTTGGTGACCTGCCGGGTGAACTCGGACGTCTTCTTGGTCAGGCCGAACAGCCGCAGGTCGTTGCAGCAGGCCACCCAGCGCATGGTGCCGGTGTTCAGCACCCCGGCCCCGCTCTTGTGGGTGTAGTAGGCCATGTCCGAGTAGCTGTTCACGCCGCGGCACTGCAGCGGTGAGTGGGACAGCACCTCGATCGGCCGCTCCACCGGGTAGACCGGGTTGACCCGGTCGTACTCGATGCCGACCAGCCCGGTGAACTTGCTGCCCTTGTGCACCCCGGTCTTGGCGAACAGCCAGGAGTCCGGCGAGGCGACGATGTAGTCCGCGTCGGTCGGGTTCGACTCGTACAGCGTGCCGGTCAGCGAGGACTCCGGGTCCGGGTTGGGCGGCTCGCGCCAGTCGCTGGTGACCAGACTGTTGTCCTTGCCGTACATCGGGTCCTGCAGGTAGCTGGTCTTGTAGCAGATGACCAGCCGCTGCTCGCCCAGCCGGCTGCTGTCGATCCGGGTTCGCCGGAACATCGTGTTCGCGCCCATGAACGCGATGTTCATCCCGGCGTTCCGGGCCGCCGTGACGTGCGCCCGCTCCGGCGGGCTCCAGTACTCGTCGTGCCCCGCGGTGATCAGCGCGGTGGCGCCATCCAGGATGTGCGGGTCGGCGTCGATCTCCATGCTGGTCACGTAGGCCAGCGGCAGGCCCATCCGCTCGGCCAGCTCGATCGTCTTCCGCTCGTGGTAGAGGAACATGTACGCGCCGTTGGCGTCGTACGGCCGGTCCAGGCTGACCGCCAGCGAGCGGTTGTTGTAGTCGGTGATGCCGCCGGGGCCGTTGTACAGGTCGTAGCCGCCCCAGGTGTTGTACGCCTGCCAGGTCGCCGTGCCGTTCTTGATGACGACCTTGCCCGTGGTGCTGGCCGACCGGACGGTGACCGGCACGTAGCGCTGGGCCCCGGTCTCCGCGTCCAGCCGGAGCAGATAGGAGCCCGCGGGCCAGTCGTCGGTGGGCACGGTCAGGGATTCACCCCAGACCGCCTCCACCGTGTTGGTCGGGTGGATCATGGACGCGGCGCGCTGCCGGTGCCCCTTGACCGACCCGGACTTCCACAGCAGCCGGGCCCGGTCGCCGTTGTACCAGCCCATCCGGTACGCGTTCACCTTGAACGAGCGGGCCGTGGTGGACACGTACAGCTTGATCGGCTGGCCGGGCAGCACGCTGGCCTGGCCGGCGTAGCCCACGATGGCCATCGGCGCGCCGAGGTGCCTGATCTCCCAGTTCGGGTCGCCCGCCAGGGAGTTCTCAGGCACGCTGTGATGGCTGGCGGCCTTATGCGCGCTGGTGTGCGCGCTCGCCCCGGAGCCGGACGTCGCGTCGGCTGAGCAGCCCGCCGCCACACCGGCGGCACCCGCCGCGGTCAGGCCGAGGAAGACCCGCCGCGAGTAATCCGAGCCGGATTCCATACTCCCCATCATGTCCCCGTGGACCACGTCACACGTGCCGGGGCGCCGATGTGGGGTAACTCATGTCAATTCTTTACTGGCCCGAAACTGGCCTGCCGGGCCCGCCGATCGTGCACAATCCGGACATGCTCCCAGGCGCGACCGATTCAGCCGATGACCCCCTCGAGCAGGACGCTCCCGATTACCAGGCCGATGACCCAGCCATCCCGGCCTGGTTCCTGGCCGAGGGCGACCGGGCCAACCGGGCCACCGATCTGCGCGCGTTCACCACCGGCAACCTGGTCACGCCGCTGGTTGACGGGCGGGAGTACTTCGCCCGGCTGTGCGCCGAGATCAGCGCGGCCGCGGGCGGCGACCAGATCTACTTCCTGGACTTCCGCGGCGACATGGACGAGCTGCTGGACGGCCCGGACACCGCGGCCAGCGACGTGCTGGGTGCGGCGGCCCGCCGCGGCGCGAAGGTGTTCGGCCTGCTCTGGCGGTCCCAGCCGAAGGTGGCCCGGCAGTCCGAGGAGGCCAACGCGGAGTTCGTCCGGCGGATCGACGAGGACGGCGGCCAGGTCCTGCTGGATGCCCGGACCCGGCGCGGCGGCAGCCATCACCAGAAGCTGGTCGTGCTGCGCCACCCGGCCTCGCCGGGCCAGGACATGGCGTTCGTCGGCGGCATCGACCTGGGGCACAGCCGCAACGACGACGGGCAGCACGCGGGCGACCCGCAGGTGATGGAGTTCCCGGCGCAGTACGGGCCGCGGCCGCCGTGGCATGACATCCAGGCCGAGGTGCGCGGGCCCGCCGTGCACGACCTGGAGCACACGTTCCGTGAGCGCTGGTACGGCAGCAGCGTGCTGGACCTGCCCAGCCCGGTCCGCCAGCTCTACGACCGGGCCTACCACATGGGCGCGACGACCAGCCGGCCGCTCCCTGACCCGGTGCCGGATGACGGGGTCAGGCGGGGGCCGCACGCGGTGCAGGTGCTGCGCACCTACCCGGCCCGGCTGCGCCGGTACCCGTTCGCCCCGCTCGGCGAGCGGAGCATCGCGCACGCGTACCGGAAGGCGTTCAGCCGGGCCCGCAGCCTGGTCTACCTGGAAGACCAGTACCTGTGGACGCTGCCGGTGGCCGGGCTGATCGCCACGGCGCTGCGCGCTAATCCTGGGCTGCACGTGATCGCGGTGGTGCCGCGGTTCCCGGATAACGACGGCGCGGTGACGTCGTGGCCGGCCCTGCTGGCCCGGCACGACGCGGTGCGGGCCTGCCGGGCCGCCGGGGGTTCCCGGTTCGCCGTCTACGACCTGGAGAACCACCAGGGCACCCCGGTGTACGTGCACGCCAAGGTGGTGATCGTGGACGACGTGTGGGCCATGGTCGGGTCGGACAACCTGAACCGGCGGTCGTGGAGCCACGACAGCGAGCTGTCCATCGGCGTGCTCGATCGCACCCGGGATACCAGGCCGCCGGTGGACCCGGCCGGGCTGGGCGACGGCGCCCGCACCTTCGCCCGCGACCTGCGGCTGCGGCTGTGGCGCGAGCATCTGGACCGGGCCGGGGACGACGTCGCAGACCTGCTGGACCCGGCTGCGGCGTTCGCCGCGTTCCGTGCGTCGGCCGAGCGGCTGGCCATCTGGCACGCCTCCGGGCAGCCGGGCGGCCCGGCGGCGCGGCCGCCCGGGCGGGTCGTGCCGCACCAGGTGACCGCGCCCAGCGCGGTTCAGCGGGTGTGGGCTACGCCGCTGTACCGGGCGCTGTACGACCCGGACGGCCGCCCGTGGCGGGACCGGGTCCGCGGCCGGCTCTGACCACCCCGCCCCGGTGCGGCCCGGACTTCCGACCGCATGGATGTTTCCGTCATGCGGTCTGGTGCGCATGGCTGAAACATCCATGCGTTGCGGTTCCGCAGAGACACAGCTGCTGATTGGGCGGGTGCCGAGCCAACCTGGCGCGTGCGCTAGGCGTCTGTCCAAGTACCGGGCCAGAAATCCAGGTGGGACGGATGGTGGGCAATGGGCAGTAATGGAGCAGCGAAGCCGGGCAGGCCCGGCGGCCGGGCCGCGACCGCGACCCGGGTGGGCACCGCGCTGGCCGCGGCCGGCATCGGCCTGGCCGCGCTGGTCACCCCGGCGGCGGCCACGGTGACCGCGCCGGGCCGCGCCGCCCGGGTGGGCGGGACGGCGGCCGGTCGGCGCGCCGCGGCCGGGTCGATCGCGGTGAGCTGCGACTCGGCCGCGCACCCGAAGCTGGCGGCGCGGATGGCCACCGACATCCGGGCGGCGCTGCGCGGCCGGCTGTCCACGGTGGCGCTCCGGGTCGAGGACCGCAGCAAGCAGCTGACCTGCTCGCTGAACACCCGGATGCGTTTCGACTCGGCCAGCGTGGTCAAGGTGATCATCCTGGGCACCCTGCTCCGGATGGCCGAGACGCAGCACCGCCAGCTGACCAAGCATGAGGTCGCGCTGGCCACCGCGATGATTACCGAGTCGGATAACGACGCCGCGTCCGCGCTGTGGGCGGAGGTCAGCCACGGCCGGCTCCAGTATTTCCTGGGCCGGGCCAAGATGACCGAGACCCAGCTCGGCCCGGGCGGCTACTGGGGACTGACCCTGATCACCGCGCACGACGAGGCGCTGCTGCTGAACCTGCTCATGTACCCCAACGCGGTGCTCACCCCGGCGTCCCGGGCCTTCGCGCTCAACCTGATGGCCCGGGTCATCCCGTCCCAGCGCTGGGGAGTGCCGGCCGGTGCGCCGGCCGACCTGACTACGCACGTGAAGAACGGCTGGCTGCCGCTGGCCACACACGGCTGGCGGATCCACAGCATCGGCTGCTTCACCGGTCATCACCGTGGTTACAGCATCGTGGTGCTCACCGAGGACAACCCGACCATGCAGTACGGGATCACGACGATCGAGGATGCCGCGGAGGTGATCCACCGGCAGCTGAACCCGCCGGGCACCACGTTCCTCCGGCCGGCCCGGCCGGCACCGTCCTGGGGCACGCCGGACGAGCGGATCCCGGCCACACTCGGCGGCCGGTAAGGCCCACGCCGGGAGGAAGCAGCGGAAATTTCATCCGGCCGGGAACCGCGGCGCTGGTCCAGCACGTCTAAGGGTTGCCTCTTCCCACCTGGGGCGCATGGTGAATGGTCGCCCGCACGACCCGGTGAGCAGCGCACAGTCGCCGGGCCGTGCGGGCGACGCCGTTCCCGGGGCCCGGCAATGACGTCAGTCGATCCGGCGCAGCCCGGTGCGGTGCCGCTCGGCCAGGTCCAGGTAGGTCTGCACCGCATCCTTGATCCAGTCCTGCTGGCGCAGGCCGGCTTCGGTCCTGATGACCGCGGGGACGCCCACGGCCAGCGCGCCGGCCGGAACCGTCATGTCCTCCCGGACCAGGGCAGCCGCCGCCACCACGGCGCCGCCGCAGACCCGGGCCCGGTTCAGCACCAGCGCGCCGGAGCCGATCAGGCAGCCGTCCTCGACCACGCACCCCTCCAGATGAGCCTGGTGCCCGACCACACAGTCCGCCCCGATGATCGTCGGCCACTGCTCGGTGGTGTGCACCACGGTGCCGTCCTGGACCGACGTGCGCTCACCCACCCTGATCAGGCCATGGTCGCCGCGCAGCACCGCGCCCGGCCACACCGACGCGCCCGCGGCGAGCTCCACCGACCCGATCACCACCGCGTCCGGGTGCACGTAGGCCTGCGGGTCGATGGACGGCGCGGCGTAGTCGAGCGCGTAGATCGGCACAGATCACTCCTATCTGGGGTGATACCAGGATTACACGGGCAAGCCTGGCCCCGGCCCGGCTGACCGCCGTGATCAGCTGACCGCCAGGATCAGCTGACTGCCGGGATCAGCGCCGGGCCAGGCCCCGGTATACCTGCCGCGCGTGCCCGCCCAGGATCCCGGCCACCGTCTCGTCCGGCATGCCCAGTGCGGCCACCGCCCGGGCGTTGCTGGCGATGCCGGGCACGCCCGGCCAGTCGGTGCCGAAGATGAACTTGCCGCCGAGCCGGCCCAGGTTGAACCGCGCGTAGTAGTCGGGCAGCTTCCGTGGCGGCAGCCCGGACAGCTCGATCCACACATTCTCGTGCAGCAGCGCCAGCGACGCGGCCGCCTCGTACCACCAGCCCCGGCCGCCGTGCGCGAGCACCAGGGTCAGCCCGGGAAAGTCGCGCAGCACCGGGCTGAGCAGCGCCGGGTCGGCCAGCGCGTTGTCCGAGCCGGGGAAGGAACTCGTGCCGCAGTGCACCACCACCGGCACGCCCTCCTGCACGCACAGCTGGTAGGCCGGGTACAGCGCCGGGTCGGCGGCGCTGAACCCGCCGTGCACCGGATGGATCTTGAGCCCGGCCGCGCCCAGCTCGAGCTGGCGGGCGAGTTCCGCCGCCACCGGGTAGTGCAGGTGCGGGTTGATGTTGGCCAGGAACGCGAACCGGTCCGGGTTGTACTTGATGATCGGGAGCAGATCCTCGACCGGCTGGATCCCGGTCACCTTCGGGCTGTACTCGCAGAGCAGGATCGCGTGATCCACCCCTTCGGCCGCCATCAGGTTATCGAGCCCGCCCGGTGACACCGTGCCGTCCTCGGTGTACGCGGCGGTCCAGCCCGGCTGGCCGAACTGCTCGGCCCAGGCCCGCCAGGCGGGCTTGAGGGTGGGCAGCCGCGCCGCGTGCACGTGCGCGTCGATCAGCAGCCGCCCATCAAGCATCTGCTCACCCCAGCCCTCCCGGTTCCCGGTCACCCGTCACCCCCGCCTGCAGTGCCCAGTATCGGGCCTGCCAGCCGTTCCCGCGGTTTTCCACCCGGCCTCCACGTGGTACGAACGAGGAAACCAGTGCGGGGATCGCGGGCGGGTGCTGCTCATGTCGGACGCTGAGACCGGAGCACAGCTGGGGCAGGACGCGGCCGGGGCCCTGGGGCCCGAGGGCGACCTGGTCGGCGAGCTGGACATGGCCGGCTTCGCCCGGGCCACGCTGGCCGTGCTCAACCGGGCCATGGAGCACCCGATCCAGGTCGGCGCGGCCAGCCTGCGGCTGGGCGTCAGCATGGCGCGGATCGCCCAGTTCACCCTGGCCCGGGTGGCCGGGGCGGCGGCCGAGCCGCCCATCGCGCCCGGCCGGGACAAGCGGTTCGCCGACCCGGCCTGGACGGACAACCCGGGCTTCGCCGCGCTGCTGCAGTACTACCTGGCCAGCCGGCAATTCTCCGACCAGCTGCTCGACCTGGGCCGCGGGGACCGGGTCACCGACGCCAAGGCCGGGCTGGCGGCCGGCTTCCTGCTCGACGCGCTGAGCCCGACCAACTTCCTGCCGACCAACCCGGCAGCGCTGAAGCGGGCGTTCGACACCGGCGGCGGGAGCCTGCTGGCCGGCACCCGCAACTTCCTCGGTGACCTGGCCCACAATAAGGGCCGGCCGAGCCAGGTGGACCGGAGCGCGTTCACCGTCGGCGAGAACCTGGCCGTCACGCCGGGCAAGGTGGTGTTCGCCAACCACCTGATGGAGCTCATCCAGTACAGCCCGCAGACCGAGACCGTGCACGCGATCCCGCTGCTGGCCAGCCCGCCGTGGATCAACAAGTACTACATCATGGACCTATCCCCGGGCCGGAGCTTCATCGAGTGGGCGGTGCAGCACGGGCACACGGTGTTCGCCATCTCCTACCGGAACCCGGACGCCGGGATGAGCGCGGTCACCCTCACCGACTACCTGATCGGCGGGCCGAAGACCGCGCTGGACGTGATCTCGGACATCACCGGGGCAGACAAGATCAACATTGCCGGGCTGTGCCTGGGCGGCGCGCTGACCGCCATGCTGGCCGCCTACCTGGCCAAGACCGGCGACGACCGGATCAACTCGGTCACGCTGCTCAACACCATGCTCGACTACACCGAGCCCGGCGTGCTCGGCGCGTTCACCGACGAGGCCACCGTGGCCCGGCTGGAGCGGCAGATGCGCAAGCGCGGCTACCTGGACGGGGCGCAGATGTCCGGCACGTTCGACCTGCTCAGGGCGAACGACCTGATCTTCAGCTACGTGGCGTCGAACTGGCTGATGGGCCAGCGGCCGCCGGCGTTCGACATCCTGGCCTGGAACAGCGACAGCACCCGGATGCCCGCCGCCATGCACTCCTTCTACCTGCGCTCGCTGTACCTGCGCAACGAACTGGCCATGGGCGACCTGGAACTGGCCGGGCAGCGGCTGTCGCTGGGCGACATCCGCAGCGACAGCTACGTGGTCGGCGCGGTCAACGACCACATCGTCCCGTGGCACGCCTCCTACCAGGCAACCCGGCTGCTCGGCGGCCCGGTGCGCTACGTGCTGACCAGCGGCGGGCACATCGCGGGCATCGTCAACCCGCCCGGCCCGAAGGCCTGGTACCTGACCGGCCCGGACGGCACGGCCAGCGCGGCTAAGTGGCGCAGCGCGGCGGAGCGGCAGGACGGCTCGTGGTGGGCGGACTGGGCCCAGTGGGCCGGGGTGCGGGCCGGGCAGCACGTCCCGCCGCCCAGCATGGGCAGCCCGCGCTATCCCGCGCTGGCCAGCGCCCCCGGCAGCTACGTGCTGGGCTGAGCCGACCCGCGCGCCACTCGCCCGCCGACCCCTCCGTGCCACCGCTGACCCCTCCGCGCCACCGCTGACCCCCGCGCCACCTCGTCTGCTTGACAAATCATCCAGAGTGCGTAGTTTAGTAAGCGCGCGCAGCTTTCCCCCGCACGATGAGCTTCAAGGAGATAACAATGACGAGCACCCAGGAAATCCAGGGCGAAGTCCTGGACGCGGTCCGCAAGGGCCAGGAGGCCGTGGTGGACGCGATCAAGCAGTGGGCCGACGCGGTCCAGTCCATCACCCCGTCCATCCCGCACCCGAACCTGCCCTACGCCGACAAGCTGCCCAAGCCGGACGAGCTCGTGGCCAGCGCCTACGACTTCGCCGAGCAGCTGCTGGCCAGCCAGCGCAAGTTCGCCGAGAACGTGGTGGACGCGGCCAAGCCGCTGCTGCCCGGCCAGCCCGCCACGACTGCGGCCAAGACCGGCACCAACGGCACCAAGCCAGCCGCCAAGTAGCCCACCAACCGTTAGCGCGGTGCATTGTGCCTCCCCCGCGGGGCACAATGCACCGCACTGTCGCTTCAGGCCGGGCGCGCCGGCGCGGCAGACCGCCCGGCACCGGCGACTGATGCGTACTATAGTTAGCGGCGTTGGCCTGCTTCGAGATCACTGAGGGGGCGGCGCCCGTGCCAGAGCCGTGGGACACCCAGCTGCAAGCCCTGGGCGCGTTCATCCGGACCCAGCGCAAGCTGGCCAACCTCTCGCTGCGCCAGCTGGCCGACATGACCACCCTGTCCAACCCGTACCTGAGCCAGATCGAGCGCGGGCTGCACCAGCCCTCGGTCCGGGTGCTCAAGCTGATCTCTGAGGCCCTCGACGTGTCCGCGGAAACCCTGCTGGCGCAGGCCGGCCTGCTCGACCCGGACCGCGCCCCGACCAGCCCGAACCGCGCGGCCAGTGGCACCTCAGGCACCGATGCGGAGAGCGCGATCCGTGCTGATCAGCGGCTCACCGATGATCAGAAGAGCGCACTGATCACGGTGTACCGGAGTATGCTTCGCTCCGAATAGGGATGCTCTGGCGCTGTTCGCTCTGGACCCCGGCGGCGGCCAGGCAGCCCCTGGGCCCTAACCCGCGCGGGCCCTCAGCGTAACCAAGAAGTTACCGGTATCTTGCCCTCCGGCATGTGCTGGGAACTGCTCTTGCCTATAATTCCTACATGGTTACAGGGGAATCTCGCTTGCCCACGCTGCTGCCACGCCCGGAACTGTCGGAACTCGCCGTCGCGCCACCGAACACCGGTGCTGGCTACTGGGCTGGCGCCCCCAGTGCCGTAGTTGGCGATGACGGCATCTACCTTGCATACCGGATGCGCCGCCCCGTCGGCCGCGGCCGCGGCTACGGCGTCACCGTGGCCCACTCCGCGGATGGCGTGCATTTCGAGCCGCTGCTGACCATCGGCCGGGAACTGGTCGACACCGAATCGCTGGAACGCCCGTCGCTGGTACGCACCCAGGACGGCACCTGGCGGCTTTACCTGAGCTGCGCCACGCCGGGTACCAAGCACTGGCGGGTGGAACTGGTGGAGGCCGCGCACCCGTCCGAGTTCGACGCGCTGACCAGCCACGTCGTGCTGCCCGGGGACGCCAAGACCGGGGTCAAGGACCCGGTCATCGTGCACCGGGACGGGATCTGGCAGCTGTGGGCGTCCTGCCACCCGCTGGCCGACCCGGCCGAGGCCGACCAGATGGTCACCGACTACGCCACCAGCCACGACGGCAAGGAGTGGACCTGGCACGGCACCGCACTGAACGGGCGGCCGGGCTACTGGGACTCACGCGGCACCCGGGTCACCGCGGTGCTGCACACCGGCCGCGAGATCGTGGCGTACTACGACGGCCGGGCCACCGCCGCGGAGAACTACGAGGAGCGGACGGGCGTGGCCACCGGGACCGAGCCGACCGCGCTCGTGCCGGCCGGGAACGCCCCGCTGGCCGAGTCGCCGTACGGCGGCGGTGGGCTGCGCTACCTGGACATCCTCCCGCTGGGCGACGGCAGCTACCGGCTGTACTACGAGATGTCCCGGCCGGACGGCTCGCACGAGCTGCGCACCGAACTGCGCACCGACACGGACTGACCCCGGCCCGGCGAGCCAACTCAGCCCCGGGGCTGGCCGTTGCGCGCCTGGCGCTGGCCCGCCGGCCGGTCGCCGACCAGGCCACCGGACCGCTCCCGCGGCTGCAGCCAGTCGCTGAAGTCCGACTCGGTGACCTGCTCCAGCAGCCGGACGTCGGAGTCGAAGTAGGGCAGCAGCGCCTGGCGCTGCTCCCAGGTCAGCGGCTGCCGCGGCCGGGCGCCGCGCTGCAGCATCCGCTCCAGCGGCGCGGTGATCGCCGTGCCGGACGTGCCGGGCAGGTGCCGGCTGGTGGCCGCGGCCCCGCGGAGCAGCTGAGACACCACCCGGTGCCCCAGCGATTCGTCCGGGTGCGCGGTCACGTTCTCCCTGGGCACCTCGGTGACGATGCCCTGTGGCACGCCCAGGAAGCCGCAGATCTCATCCAGCGTCTGGACGGGCGCGTCCACCAGCTGCCGGTAGCGGAGCACCAGCACCTGGTCCCGCGGGAACTTCAGGTACAGGTGCTCGAGCTGCTCGCCGTACTTGCCCAGCCGTTTGTAGTGCCAGAAATCGGCCCAGCCCGCGGCCACCCGACGGTCCTCCTCGGCGCAGGCCTTGACGAAGTCGCCCACCGGGTCCAGGCCGGCCGACCACAGATGGGCCCAGTTGGAGTGCGCCCGCTCGACCGGGTCGCGCAGCATCGCGATCATCTTGACGTCCGGGATGAGCTCCCGGATCCGCCGCTGCGCGTCCCGGTCGTACAGGTAGAACGGGGTGGACTCGCCGCGCAGCTGGCCCGCCGTGGCCCCCATGAACAACGCCTCGTAGTCAGCCCGCCGCCACACGTGCTCGCGCCAGGTGGTCACATCGCCCGGGCCGCCCCCCTTATCCGGCGGCGGGCCATCGGTCAGGAAGAACTTCGGCTCCTTGACCGGCGACATGTAGAGCGCGGGGTGCCTGGCCAGCGCGGCGTGCAGGGCCGTGGTGCCGGCCTTGGGCGCGCCTATGACCAGGAAGTCGGGCAGAGGCATGGTGCCTCCTTTGCGGCTGTGTGCGGCGGTGCATCGGGGACGGGGATGCCTATTTAAAGGCAGAATTATCTCGATCAATTTAGTAGGGTATTTGACACAAAGGACGAGGTCAATGCCCTGGGGCCAGGTCGGCCACGCTGCCGGGCCCAGGCACTCCCCGGCTCCATCGCGCGGAGAGCGCACGCGCACCAATCTTCCCCACCAGGCGCGGCTCACACCCTCACTCGCGGACATTGTGACCAGCGCCTCATCCGGCCACGGCGACCCCATTGACAGCCACTATCCCGGTGCGCTGGGGTGCGTAGTGTGAACCGTGGTTCGCTCTGTGCGCGAACCCGGCTATGGCTCAAGACTCTCGACGAAGAGGTGGAGCACATGAATGCCTGGAACGCGACTACTTACGAGGGCAAGGACACCATCCTGCGAGTCGTCCGGGAAGAGGCGGACCGCTTCATGGACCTGGCTGGCCGGCCCGGCGCCTGGGAGGCGCCCACCGCCTGTGAGAGCTGGTCCGTCCGCGACGTCGTCGGCCACCTGGTGGACACGACCGAGGGCTACTTCGAGGCGTTCGAGACGGCCCGGGCCGGCGGCGAGGCCAGCGCCTACGGCCTGACCGGGATGCACGAGCGAGCTGGCGAGCAGGCCCAGCGATTCGCTGACCTGTCCCAGCAGGAGATGCTCGGCCGGCTGCGCACCGACCTGGACAAGCTGATCGGCATCCTGCAGCCGATGGGCCCGGAGGAGTGGACCGGGTTCATGGTCCCGCACTTCTACATGGGGCCGGTGCCGGCCTTCTTCTACGCGGCCGGGCAGCTGATGGACTACGCCGTGCACTCCTGGGACATCCGGCAGGGCACCGGGCGCGCGCACGGGCTGTCCGGCGACGCGGCCGACCTGCTGGTGCCGTTCATGTTCGTGCTCTGGCAGTCCACCATCCGGCAGGACGCCGACCTCACCCCGTTCCGCCTCGGCGTCACGGTGACCGGCCGGAACGCCGGCCAGTACCGGATCGACGTATCGGACCAGGGCATGACCTACGAGCAGGGCGAGGTCAGCGACCTGCCGACGGTCATCGACTTCGACGCGGGCAGCCTGGTGCTGACCACCTTCGGCCGGAGCAACTCCGGCACGGTGCGCGGCGACCAGTTCATCGCGGACCGCTACCTCAACCTCTTCTTCCGTATTTAACGCCAGTACCGGGCCGGGCGGGTTTGCGCTGGCGCGCCGACCCGCCCGCCTTGCTCCTGGCTCAGCGGCGCGCCGCGGACTCGGCGTCCCACTCCCCCGGCGGGTGCCCCCGGGGCAGCCGGTGCTTGGCCACCCGGGCCGTCGGGGTGCGCGGCAGCTCGCTGATCAGCTGCCAGTAGCGCGGCACCTTGAACGCGGCCAGCCGCTGCGCGGTGAACGCGCGCAGCTCGGCGAAGTCCGGCGCGGCGCCGGGCGCCGGCACCACGAACGCCTTCACCTCTTCCTCGGACAGCTCGGACGGCACGCCGACCACGGCGCACTCCAGCACGTCCGGGTGCTCCTCCAGGACCTCCTCGACCTCGGCCGGGGACAGGTTCTCGCCGCGGCGGCGGAGCACCTCCTTCTTCCGCGCCACGAACGTGTAGGTGCCGCCCGGGTCCACGGTGACCAGGTCGCCGGTGTGCAGCCACCCCTCGCCGGTGAACGCCCGTTCGGTCTCGGCCGGCATGCCCCAGTACCCCCGGGTCAGCACCGGGTTGCGCAGCAGCAGCTCGCCGGTGGCGCCCGGGCCGACCTCCGCGCCCTCGTCGTCCACCACCCTTGCGTGGTTGATCACGCCCAGCACCGGGTGCTGGCGCACCGTGCCCAGCGTGCCGAACGGCCGGCTGCCGTGCGCCCAGATCAGCCCGTACGGGCTCTCGGACATCGCGTAGCCGACCACGATGCGTAGCCCGAACCGGCGTTCCATCTCCTCCTGGCGCTCCCGCGCCGGGGCCGGGCCGGTGTAGCACAGCCGCAGCGGGGTGGCCGCGTCATCCGGCCGGGGCGGCTGGCGCATCAGGATCTCCAGCATCGCGCCGATCGCGTTGAACTCGGTCGCGCCGTGCCGACGGGCCGCGTCCAGGAAGCCGCTGGCCGAGAACCGGGGCAGCAGGATGAGCCCCGCACCGCAGGCCAGCGAGCCCATCATCGAGTAGGCGGGCGCGTTGATGTGGAACAGCGGCAGCGACGTCATCAGCCGGTCCGCGGCGGTCAGCCCCATCCAGTACGGGAAGCCCTCGCCGGCCAGCACGTACGCCCGGTGCGTCTGCATGACCAGCTTGGACCGGCCGGTGGTGCCCGAGGTCGGGATGAGCACGGCCAGGTCGTCCGGGGTGACCATGGCGTCCGGCAGCGCGCCGGGCGGGCCGCCGCTGGCGTGCGCCCAGTCGCCGGCCAGTTCGGCCGCGTCCAGCACACCGAGCGGCGGCAGTTCGCTGATCTGCGCGGCGCGGACCAGGTCGGCCAGGCCCTGGTCGGTGATGAGCGCCCGCGGCTGCGTCTGCTGGGCCAGCCCGGCCAGCTCAGCGGGCGCGCTGCGTGGGTTGACCGAGACCACGACCGCCCCCAGCGTGGCCAGCGCCAGCCAGCAGATCAGGTACTCCGGGGTGGTCCGGGCCGTCACCATGACCAGGTCGCCGTGCCGCACCCCGGCGTCGCGCAGGCTAGCCGCGGCCGCGCCGGTCTGGCCCAGCGCCCCGGCGAAGCTGAGCGTGCCCGCGTCGCTGCGCACCCAGATGCCATCCGGGTCGCGGGCCGCGGCGTCGGCCAGGACCTGCGGGATGGTCCGGGACGGCGGCGCCTGCCCGGCGCCCGGTCCCCCCGGCCCGGCGGGCCCGGTCAGGATGACCTCGCGGCCAGGTGGTCGCGCCAGCTGTGCTGCGGGGCGAAGCCGAGCGCGTCCCGGGCCCGGTCGATGGCCAGTAGCGTGCCGAACTCGCCCACCTCGCGGGTCAGCGTGACGCCCGGGAAGACCTCGGCCAGCAGCGCCGCGGACGGCCGGTCCATCACCGTGTCGGCGGCCGCGATGATGTAGCTGGTGGCGCCCTTGGCCGGGGCCTCCAGGGCCAGCCGGCAGGCCATCGCCGCGTCCCGCTCGTCGATGTAGCCCCATAGGTTCCAGCGGCGCAGCCGCGGGTCGGCCCAGGCTTCGGGGAAGCGCTCGTAGTCGGCCGGGCCGAGGATGTTGGAGAACCGCAGCCCGATGAACGGGATCTGCGACCAGTCGGCGAGCTGCCCGGCCACCGTCTCGCTGGCCACCTTGGACAGCGCGTAGGTGCTGGTCGGGACCGGGTAGTGGTCCTCATCGACCGGGGCATACCGGGGCGGCACGTCGAACGGCAGGCCCAGCGTGGTCTCGCTGGACGCCCATACCACCCGGTCCAGTTTGGCCTCGGCAGCCGCCTGGAACACGTTGAAGTTCATCGTCATGTTCGCGTTGAAGGTGACCGCTGGGGTGTGGATGCCGGGGGCGGGGATGTTGGCCAGATGCACCACCGCGTCCACGTCGCGCAGCACCTCGGTCGCCTGCCCGTAGTCGGTGAGGTCCGCGAGCAGCACGTCGGTCCCGAGGTCGGTGCTGGGCCGCACCCGGTCGGTGGCCAGCACCTGGTAATCGTGCGCCAGCAGTTCCGCCACCGTGACCCGGCCCGCCTTGCCGGCCGCGCCGGTCACACAGATTCGCTTCGCCATCCCGCCAGAATGCCAGCCAGGGTTTACGGGACGGGCGGGCGGGCCGGCCACGTCTCCTGGGTGGGCATCGCGTTGCTCTTCGGCAGCGGGTACGGGATGCCCACGTCCAGGCGGCCGGCCAGCGCGTTGAGCACCGCCTGCTCGGCCACCGAGGTCTCGCCCAGTGAGGTGGCGGGCAGCGCCGGCACCGTGGTGTCCGGCGCCTGGGACAGCGCCAGCGCGCTGGTCAGGTCGCCGGTGGCGGCGCGCCGCCAGGCGGACAGGTTGGGCACCTGGACCCCGAACCGGGTCTCCACGAACCGCAGCAGAGAGGTGTGGTCGAACACGTCCGAGCAGCGGTAGCCGCCCCGGCTGAACGGCGAGATGACCAGCGCCGGGGTGCGGAAGCCGAGGCCGACCGGGCCGGCGATGCCGTCCGCGGCGGCGGGCAGCGTGCCAGTCAGGTACTCCCCGGCGGTGCCGGCCGGTGGGGTGACCGGCGGCACGTGATCGAAGAAGCCGCCGTTCTCGTCGTACACCACGAACAGCACCGTGCTGGCCCACACGTCCGGGTTGGACAGCAGCGTGCGCAGCACCTCCTGGACCAGGTACTCGCCGTACCCCGGCGGCGCGGCCGGGTGCTCGCACTCGGCCAGCGGCGGGATGATCCAGGACACCGCGGGCAGCGTGCCGTTGGCGATGTCGCTGGCGAACGTGCCCGGGTAGGTCGGGGTGAGCGCGCGGCTGATCAGCTCCACGCCGGTCACCGACAGCGGGTCGTTGTAGGCCTTGAAGTACGGCAGCGGGCTGAGCGCCACCAGGCCGAGCGGGTCGTTGTACACCTTCCAGCTGACCCGGCCGCGAGCAGCCGCTCCGGCATCGTCTGCCAGCTCAGCTTGCCGTACTCGGCCAGCCGGTCGGTGAACGTCTGCACCACCGGGCCGCCGTTCGTCCCGGCCGGGTCGATCGACGCGGACATGGCCATCAGCCGGTTCGGGTCGGTCGGGCCGAGCACCGAGCAGAAGTACTGGTCGCAGACCGTGAAGGCATCGTCGAGCGCGTAATAGAACGCCAGCTCGGTGCGGGTGTAGTAGCCCATCGTGACCGGCCCGTTCTGGGCGCCGTCGGCGGCCAGGTGGGCGGTCATGAAGATGCATCAGGATGACCACGTGCTCGATGTCGCTCAGGCTGGCCGCCGCGGACACCTGCCCGGCCATCGCGTCATCCAGCAGCCTGGCCTGCGCCGAGCTCAGCCGGCCGCGGCCGGCCTGCCGGCACCGCGGCGTGAGCGTGCCGGCCGCGCCGATGGCCGCACTGCCGAACACGAACGAGCGCCGGGACGGCGGCGCGGGCCGCTCCGGCTCGTTCTCCGCATCGCTCACCCTGGGCCTCCCTGGACTGGCCTGGACGCCCGCTCACCGTAGGGGGCAGAGCTGTCCGGCGGGTGACCGCCGGGCTGCGCCGGCCTGACGCGCCCGGGAACAGCCCGCGGCTCAGGGCGTCGGGGTGATCGCCTGGCCGGAAGCCTGCCCGCCACCCGGGGTGGGCGTGGCCGACCCGGACGACGGCACCGACGAAGGCGACGTGCTCGGCGTCGGCGCGGTGCCGGACGGTGTCGATCCGGGCGACGAGTTCGGCGCGGTGCCGCTGGGCTGGGTGGTTGGCGTGCTGGTGTGCGAGGTGGCCGGCTGCTGCTTGTGCCCGCCGCTGCCGCCGACCAGGTTGCCGACGCTGGTCCCGGTGGAGTGCTTGCCCCACACCGCCGCGTCCAGCGGCTTGCCGGCCGACAGCTCGATGATCGTGATCACCACCATGCCGACCAGGAACACGCTCAGCGTGACGCCGCCGTAGATCAGCCACTGCCGCCGGCTGAGGTTGCGCCACCACGGGCCGCTGCCGTCGCCGCCGGTGGCGGCAGCGTCGCTGAGCTCGCCGGTGGCGGGAGCGTTGCTGAGCTGACCGGTGGCGCGCTCACCGGCGCTCCGCACGGCGGTTGGCTCGGCACCCACCCGGCGCTGCCAGGCGCTGGCCGCGGCGGGCAGGGTCTGGGTTTCGGCGGCGTCCGGAGACGTGTCCGGCCCGCGGCCGTTGTACCGCCCGGCCTGCTGGCCCGTGGCGTGCCGGGCGGCATGCTGCCCGGTGGGTTCCTGCCGGTGCCGGAGCACCTCACCGGCGGCCTGCAGCCGTTCCTGCGAGCGTCTCAGGTAGTGCCGGTAGACCTCGGTTCCGGTAGTGCTGGCGATACTGCCCACCGCGGCACCCGCCAGGGTGCCCCCGACGCCCAGATAGGACGCCAGGATCGCGCCGGTCAGCGTGGCCAGCAGGGCGGCGATGATCTGAACGGGACTCAGCTGGAGCCCGCCAGGCCGACTCATGAACTATCCCCCTTTATCCGGATTCGGTCCTCGACGAGCCTATGCGCCGTCCTCCACTCCCCGGGCGGGCATGCCCCAAACCGGCGGCGCGCCCGGGTGACCAGGAACTGTCCCTCAGGTGTGGCCGGCCTGACCGCGGCGCACATAATCTCCAGGGCATGACCGAAACAAATCAGGGCGGTGCGCCCACCGCGTCCTTAGTTCCCCGCGGTGTCACCGTGACCGGCCTAGCCAGCGTGCACTGGCGGACCGGGGACGGCAACCCGCTCGGCCAGATCCAGCACGCGCATGACGACTGGTACGCCAACACCGTCCGGCTGCAGGTCGGCGTCCCGCTGCTGCGCGGGAAGTCGAACGCGACGTCGTCCTGGCATGGCGGTGGCCCGACGGCCGCGCTCACCGGGTACCTGGCCACCGCGGGCAACGCGATGACCGCCGAGCGCAGCGGCTGCCACTACAACGCGGACTTCCTCGGCTACCTGGACCAGGCGGTCGGCCTGGCCCAGCAGCTCGGCCTCACCGTGGTCCTCTGTGCCCAGCACGAGGGGCTGGACAACACGGCCATGCCGGAGGGCAACGACATCGCGTTCTGGAAGATCCTGCACGACCACTACGGGTCAGACGTCATCTGTGACCTGTTCAACGAGCCGGAGCCGGGCGCGGTCTACAGCGACGCGTGGCTTGGCTGGCAGGGCGGCGGACTCGGCTCCGACGGGGTCAGCTACACCGGTTTCGAGACCGTGGTCAGCGAGCTCCGCCAGTACGGCCTGCAGGGCACGTTCTGGGTCGAGGGCATCGAGCACTCCGGCACCCTGCAGGGGATCGCCGGCGACGCGGGCAACTTCCAGCTCAGCGACCCGCTGGACAACCTGGTGTACGCCATCCACCATCCGGTGGGCGCGCGCACCCCGGCCAACTGGACCACCCAGTTCGGTTACCTGGCTGAGCTGGACATCCCGGTGGTGGTCGGCGAGTGGACGAACTGGGCCACCAAGAACGCCGAGTGCTGGCCGGACGCGGCCAGCACGGTGCCGGCGTTCCTCAGCTATGTCAGTGGGCTCGGCGGGTGCGGGCTGATCGTGTGGGCGCTGCTGCCCAAGGTGCTGGTCGTCGACCAGAAGGAGTGGGTGCCGACCCAGATCCTGGCCAGCTACAAATGCGACGGGTCGGTCAGCGGTCAGGGCGCCGGCCAGCTCATCCAGGACCAGTTCGCGGCCTGGGCCGGGCAGCCGCAGCCGGGCGCTACCGTTCAGGGGTGACAAGCGCAGGGGTGACCGATGCCCTGGTGATCGGGGCTGGCGTGGCCGGCCTCAGCACAGCCATCTGCCTGGCCGAGGCCGGGCGGCGGGTAGTGATCCAGGCGGCCGAGCCCCCCGGGCGGACCACGTCGGCGGTGGCCGGCGCGATCTGGGGGCCACACCTGGTCGAGCGCAGCGACCGGGTCGCCGAGTGGTGCGCCGGCACGCTCGGCACGCTGACCGGGCTGGCTGGCCAGCCTGGCACCGGTGTCCGGCTGGCCAGCGGGGTGATGGCCATCCGGCTGGCCGACGTCGGCCCGGACCTGCCCAGCGAGGTGGCCGCCATGGGTGACGGGATCCAGCCGTGCGCCGCGGCCGGCCTGCCGGCCGGCTTCGTGGCGGGCTGGCGGTACACCGCCCCGGTGGTGTCGATGCCGGTGTACCTGGACTACCTGCTGGGCCGGTTCCGCCAGGCCGGCGGCGAGCTGCGCATCGGGACGGTGGCCTCGCTGGCCGAGGCGGCGGCCAGCACGGCGGCCCCGGTGCTGGTGAACTGCGCCGGCGCCGGGGCGCACGACCTGGTCCCGGACCCGGCCGTCATCCCGTACCGCGGCCAGGTCGTGATAGCCGAGAACCCGGGCCTGACCGAGTTCTTCATCGGCCAGCCGGACGCGGACCACGAACTGGTCTACGTGTTCCCGCACGACGGCCGGGTGGTGCTGGGTGGCACCGAGGTGGCGGGCGACTGGTCGGCCGAGCCCGACCCAGGCACGGCCGACCGGATCGTGCGCGACTGCGCCGCTGTGGACTCCCGGCTGGCCACCGCGCGGATCATCGAGCACCGGGTCGGGTTCCGCCCGGCCCGGCCCCACGTCCGGCTCGAGGCCGAGGACGCGGTGGCCGCCGACGGCAGCAGCGC
This sequence comes from uncultured Actinomycetes bacterium, assembly GCA_963814645.1. Taxonomy (GTDB): domain Bacteria; phylum Actinomycetota; class Actinomycetes; order Streptosporangiales; family Streptosporangiaceae; genus RYN-230. Next base: position 2,524,575 of record CAWFDX010000004.1, read on the forward strand.
GCGGCTGCTGGTGCACAACTACGGCCACGGCGGCGCCGGGGTCACCCTGTCCTGGGGCTGCGCCAGCGCGGTGGCCGACCTGGTCGCCGGGCTGGTCTAGCCGCCGGGCCTAGAAGCCCGGAAACACCGCGCGCAGCCGGTCCAGCTCGATCCCCTCGGCCGTATACGCCGGGGTGTGCTCTGGGTCGAGCCGCCCGTACAGCAGCCGGAGCAGCGCCTCGGCGGGCAGTTCCAGCACACCGTCCACTTCAGTGCCGTCCACCCAGTCGGTCAGCGTGACCGGCTCGCCCACGTCCAGCAGGTAGTCGCCATCCGGGCCGGTGGTGCGCACCCGGACCCGGAAGGTGTCCCCGGCCGGCTTGGCCACGAACGACAGCAGCGCGCCGATCTGCTCCAGCGCCTCCGGCACCGCGGCCGGCAGCACGGTGGCCGCCGGGTCGCCGACTACGGCCACATCCCAGGTGTGCACCGCGTGTTCGCTGAGCCGCATCCGGACCAGCCCGGCCACGTCCAGCTGCCGGCCGAAGAAATCCAGCCGGATGCCAGCCAGCTCCTCGTCGGTGAGCTGCTCCAGCCGGCTGACGTTCTGCTCGTCCCAGGTCAGGGCGTCGGCGGCCTGGGCCTCCGGGGTCTTGTTGTTCCACGTGTCCCAGATCGGCTGGAACGCCCCCTGGTCCATCTGGAAGGTCCCACTCAGCGCGGCGGACAGGTTCATCGTCGCGATCTCGGCGCCACTGCCCAGGTGGGACAGGACCTGGGCGATCGTCCAGTCATCGTCGTAGGACTGCGCGCGCAACTGGTCCGGGCCGAGCGGCTCGACCAGGCCGGCCAGCCGGTTGTGCGAGTTACGCAAGATGCCAATCACGGCACGAGGGTCTGAGGTCACGGCTGAGGTCTCCGTTCGGTCTGCTGTGTTCTGCCCACCAGAGACCCTAGGGTGTGAGGAATGCGGATCGGATTCGGTGCCCCGGTATCGGGCATCTGGGCCACCCCGGACAACCTGGCCGGGTTCGCGGCCAGCGCCGAAGCCGCGGGTTACGCCTCGCTGTGGACCTTCCAGCGGCTGCTGGTGCCGGAAGGCTCGGCCATGGACCCCGTGTATCACAGCGTGCTCGACCCGATGGTCGCGCTGGGCTTCCTGGCCGGGGCCACGCAGCGGATCAGGCTCGGGGTCGCCGTGACCAATATGCCTTACCTGGCGCCCAGCTACCTGGCCAAGATGGCGGCCACCGTCGACGTGCTGTCCCGCGGGCGGCTCGACCTCGGCCTGGGCATCGGCTGGATGCCCGAGGAGTTCACCGCGGCCGACGCGACCACGGCGCACCGCGGCGCGCGTACCGCCGAGTACCTGGAGGTGCTGCGCCGGGCCTGGGCGGACGGGGTGACCGAGTTCAGCGGCCGGTTCTACCAGGTGCCACCGGGCCGGATGGCGCCCAAGCCGGTGCAGCGGCCCGGGCCGCCGATCCTGCTGGCCGGCGGCGTGCCGGCCGCACTGCAGCGGGCTGGGCGGCTGGCCGACGGCTGGGTGACGGCCAGCCGGGCAGGACCTGTCCCGGATCGCGGATGGGATCGCGCTGGTCCGGGGGGCGGCCGAGGAGGCCGGCCGGGACCCAGCCGCGATCCGGATCGTGTGCCGCGGCGTGGTCCGGCACGGGGCGCCGGTCACCGTGCCGGAGGGCGGCGGCCGGCTGCTGCTGTCCGGCAGCTACGCCGACATCCGCGCGGACGCGGACTGGCTGGCCAGCCAGGGCGTCACCGAACTGTTCTACGACCTGAACTGGGACCCGCTGATCGGCTCCCCCACCGCCGACCCGGTCGGCGCGCTGGCCCGCGCCGACGAGATCCTCACCGAACTGGCCCCCGGCGGCCACCCCTCCCCCATTTCCTGACCGCGTGGCTGAATCATTCACGCGGTCCTGACCTCGTGGCTGAAGCATTCACGCGGTCAGTAGCGGGGGCCAGCGGCCGTGGGTGAAAGCCCTGGGTGGTTCGGCGGCGGGCCGGCCGCGCTCAGTTGTCGGCGGGGCGGAGGCCGGCCTGCAGGGCGATGGCGGCCGCCTCGGTGCGGCTGGCCGCGCCCAGCTTGGCCATGATGTTGGACACGTGCACGCTGGCCGTCTTGGGCGCGATGAACAGCGCCGCGGCGATCTCCCGGTTGCTCCGACCGGCGGCCAGCACCCGGAGCACCTCCCGCTCCCGGCTGGTCAGCCCGGCCAGCGCGTCCGGCGCCGCCGCCGCCGACCCAGCGCGGGAGCCAGCGGAGCCGCCGGCCGGGCCGAGCCGGGCCCGGCGGCCCAGGTCATCCAGGGCGGTCTGGAGCGGGGCCGCGCCCAGCTCGGCGGCGGCCGCGGCGGCCAGGCCCCATTCCCGCTCGGCGTCGGCCCGCTGCCCGGCCTCGGCCAGCGCCTCGGCCAGCCGCCACCGGGACCGGGCCGTCTCGTAGACGAAGTCCGGGCTGAACTCGGCCACCACGGCCTGCCAGGCCTCCGGCGAGTTGTCCCCGCGGGCGCGGCCCCACTCCGCTTCGGCCCGGGCGGCCCAGCCGCGGCCCTCCACGCCGAGCACGAACTTGGGCCGGGCCGGGTAGGCCGCGCCCTCCCGGGCCGCGTCCACCAGCACCTCGGCCGCGTCCACCTCGGCCTGCGCGGCCTGTTCGTCGCCGGCCGCGCGGGCCCGCCGGGCCTGGTCGGCCCGGGCGGCCAGGCCGATGGCCGCGACCCGGATCACCTGCGGGCCGTAGCCCTTGGCGATGCCGCCGCAGCAGGCCAGCGTAGCCGCGGCCTCGGCCAGCACGGTCGAGTAGTCGGCGCGCCACAGCGCATGCTCGGCCAGCAGGCCGTGGCTGAGGTAGGCGGTGAACGCGTCGGCGGCCCAGAACGGCTCCAGCCAGGCCCGGCGTTCCGCCACCGCTGGGCTGCCCCGGGCCACGTCGAGGAACAGGGCCATGGCCGACAGCCGCGCCTCGGCCACCGTGGTAACCCGCATGCCGAAGCCGTCCGCGAGCTGCTGCGCGTGATCCCAGCAGCCGTCCGCGAAGTGCGCCAGGTAGTGCATGTACTGCAGGTCCAGGCCGTACGGGGCGAGCTGGAGGCCGGCCGCCTCGGCGCGGTGCACGCCCTCATGCGCGGCCTCGGCCGCGGCCGCGATGTCGCCGCGTTCCAGCCGGGCCCGGCTGACCTGGAACGCGGCGCGCAGCTCCGATCCCATCATGGCGTGCGCGGTGGCCTGCTCGTAGGCCTGCCCGAACAGCTCGATGGCCCGCTCCGGCGAACCGTCCCGCTCGGCCAGCAGGCCCATGGTGACCAGCGCGTCGGCTTCCACCGCGGGCCGCCCGGCGGCCCGGGCCGCGGCGGCGGCCTCCTCGGCCCGGTGGCCCGCCGCGATCTCGTCGCCGCGGTACATCAGCGTCTGCGCGTGGGTGGACAGCGCCCGGGCGTGCTCCCGGCTGGGCGGGTCGTCGGGCAGCATGCCGACCGCGGTGGCGGCCGCATCTTCCGCCTCGGCCGGCTCCTCCATCTCGAGCAGGTAGTAGGCCAGCCGCTCATGCACCCGGGAGGCGAGCACCGGGTCGGACCGCTCGCTCAGGAAACCGCGGGTCCGCTTGAGCTGCTGCACGGCCCGTGGCACGTCGCCGCAGGACGCGGCGCAGTTGGCCGAGCGCAGCGCCAGGTCGCCGCGGCCCTGCCCGGCCAGCCGCTCCGGCTCACTGACCCGGTCCCACAGGGACAGCGCGCCGTCGTAGTGCTGGTGCGCCTCGGCCGGCGCGGCCAGCCGTTCCGCTTCCTGCCCGGCCCGGACCGAGGCGGCGAACGCACCCTCGATGTCGTGGCTGGCCAGGCAGTGGTAGGCCAGCTCGGCGGCGGCGCCGGGCACGGCCTGCCGGGCCGGGTCGGCCAGCAGCTCGGCGATCCGGGCATGCAGCCGGCTCCGCTCGCTGGGCAGCAGGTCCCCGTACAGCGCCTCGCGGATCAGCGCGTGCCGGAATCGGTACCCGTCCGGGTCGGCCAGCAGCAGCTGGTTGGCCACCGCCTCGCGCACCGCGGCCTCGTAGCTGGCCTCGTCCAGGCCGGACGCCTCGCGCACCATGTCGTCGTCGATGTGCCGGCCGGCCACCGCGGCCGCCCGCAGCACCTGCTGCGCGGCGGCGGACAGCCGTTCCACCCGGGCCAGCAGCAGCCCGGCCAGCCCGCTGGGCAGCGGCGGGCCCAGGGTGCCTGGCGGCGGGTCGGCTGCGCCCAGGTCGGCCAGCAGTGGCTCGGCGGCCAGCGGCGGAACGGGCCGCGCGCTGGCTGACAGCAGTTCCTCGGCGTAGTACGGGTTGCCCTCGGCCCGGGACACGACGCGGTGCAGCGCGGCCGGGTCCAGCGGGGCCGGGGCCAGCGCGGTCAGGTGGTCCGACATGTCCTCGTAGCCGATCGGCCCGAGTTCGATGGCGGCCACGCTGGGCAGCCGGAGCAGCTCGGCCACCACCGGGCGGAGTGGATGCCGGCGGTGCAGGTCGTCGGTGCGGAACGTGCCCACCACCGCGACCCGTTCCCGGTGCAGCACCCGGCTGAGGAACGTGATCAGGTCCCGGGTGGACCGGTCGGCCCAGTGCAGGTCCTCCAGGATCAGCAGCACCGGACGGTCGGCGGCCAGCTCGGCCAGCAGGCCGAGCACCGCACCGAACAGCTGCTGCTGGGCCAGCCCGGAGATCTCCGCGTCGGCCGGGCCGGCCGGGCGGTCCGGCAGCAGCCGGCTGAGCACCGGCCGGGCGGCCAGCGCCTCGGCCACCGGCCCGGCCGCCGGGCCGGTGCTGCCTTCGCGCAGCGCGTCGGCCAGCGGCAGGTACGGGATGCTGTCGCCGAGCTCGGCGCACCGGCCGGACAGCACCAGGAAGCCCCCCTCGGCGGCCCGCGCGGCCAGTTCGGCGACCAGCCGGGTCTTGCCCACCCCAGCATCTCCGCTGATCAGCGCGTGGGCCGGGCGCCCGGCGCGGGCATCGTCGAGCAGGCCGAGCAGGCGGGTGAGTTCACCATCCCTGCCGACCAGCCGTCCCTCTGACGCCCCGAGCACCAAACAAGTATCACAGGCCAGGCAAGGGCGTTATTCAGATACCGGCCCTGGAGGACGAACGGCGCGCAGCCGGCGCGCCAAGCTCAGCCACAAGGCTCGCGGGGATCCCGCTCCCAGCCAGGAAGCGGCAGGAGGATACTGCATACATGGACAGCCGAAGCGATAGCCCGGGCGAGGACCCGGCTGTTTCCTACCTGGCCGCCGTGCCTGGTACCCCGGTGCTCACCCGCAGCGGCACCGAGATCGGCACCGTGGAGCATGTGCTGCAGGTGCCGGAACTCGACCTGTTCGATGGGATCGTGATCGCCACCGACTGGGGACTCCGGTTCGTCGACGCCGACCAGATCGACCGGATCACCATCCGCTACGTCCGGTCCAGCCTGGACGACGCCGAGGCCAGCAAGCTGCCGCCGCCGGACGGGCCACCGGTATTCCGGGTGAACGCGCTGGAGGACATCGGACCCTCGCTGCACGACCGGCTGGGCCGGATGTTCCGGAGGCCGCACTGGACCCAGGAGAAATAGCGGCGGCACGGAAGCTCATCCGCAACAACCCAGGCGCGGCAGGCCCCCGGGATGAGTTACCCTGTGCGCCATGAGCACCGACTCCCGCCCCGCTGCCCTAACGCAGCGGCACGCCAGCCCCGCGATGCCTGCCAAGCCGACGCTTGACGGCATCGAGGAGAAGTGGTCGCGCCGGTGGGACGAGCGGGGCGTAGTACAAGTTTGATTCTGGCGCGCCGCGACCGCGCGTCTTCTCCATCGACACTCCCCCGCTGACCGTCAGCGGGGCGCTGCACATCGGGCACGTCTGCTCTTTCACCCACACCGACACGGTGGCCCGGTTCCACCGGATGCGTGGCCAGGCCGTGTTCTACCCGATCGGCTGGGACGACAACGGGCTGCCCACCGAGCGCCGGGTGCAGAACTACTTCCACGTGCAGTGTGATCCCGCGCTGCCCTACGACCCGGCGTTCGTGCCGCCGGGCCAGCCCACCGGCGACCCGGTGCGGATTTCCCGGCGCAACTTCGTCGAGCTCTGCCAGCGGCTGACCGACCTGGACGAGCAGGCGTTCGAGCAGGTGTGGCGGCGGCTCGGGCTGTCCGTGGACTGGTCCACCCAGTACCGGACGATCGGCGCCGCGGCACAGACGACGTCGCAGCGCGAGTTCCTGCGCAACCTGGCCCGCGGCGAGGCCTACCTGGCCGAGGGCCCGACGCTGTGGGACGTGCAGTTCGGCACCGCGGTGGCCCAGGCCGAGCTGGAGGACCGCGAGGTGGCCGGGCACTACTACCGGCTGGCGTTCCGCGCCCCGGACGGGGCGCCGCTGCCAGTGGCTACCACCCGGCCGGAACTGCTGCCTGCCTGCGTGGCGCTGGTCGCGCACCCGGACGACGGGCGGTACGCCGCGCTGGCCGGGGCCACCGTGACCACGCCGCTGTTCGGTGTGCCGGTGCCGGTGCTGACCCACCCGCTGGCCGGCCCGGCCAAGGGCACCGGCATCGCCATGGTCTGCACGTTCGGCGACACCACCGACGTGACCTGGTGGCGGGATCTGGACCTGCCGGTGCGGCCGGTGCTCGGCCGGGACGGCCGGTTGCTGGCCGCCACGCCGCCCGGCATCACCAGCCAGGCCGGCCGGTCCGCGTACCGGCAGCTGGCCGGGGCCACCCTGGCCGAGGCCCGGCAGCGGATCGCGGCGCTCGCCCGCGCGGCTGGTGACCTGCTCGGCGAGCCCGAGCCGGTGACCCACCCGGTGAAGTTCTACGAGAAGGGCGACAGCCCGCTCGAGATCATCACCACCCGGCAGTGGTACCTGCGCAACGGTGGCCGGGACGCCGAGCTGCGCGCCGCGCTGATCGAAGCGGGCCGGGAGATCAGCTGGCACCCGGCGCACATGCGGGCCCGCTACGAGAACTGGGTGGCCGGGCTGACCGGCGACTGGCTGCTCAGCCGGCAGCGTTATTTCGGCGTGCCGATCCCGGTCTGGTACCCGCTGGACGGCGCGGGCCAGCCCCGTTACGACCAGCCCATCCCGGCCGGGGAGGACATGCTGCCGGTGGACCCGGCGGCCGAGCCGCCACCCGGGTACACCGCGGCGCAGCGCGGCCAGCCGGGCGGTTTCGCGGCCGACCCGGACATCCTGGACACCTGGGCCACCTCGTCGCTGACCCCGCGGATCGCGGCCGCGTCGGCGGCCGGCGTCAGCCTGGACCAGATCTACCCGATGGACATGCGGCCGCAGGCGCACGAGATCATCCGCACCTGGCTGTTCTACACGGTGCTCCGCGCCCACCTGGCCGATGGTGTGGTCCCGTGGCGGCACGCGGCCATCTCCGGCTGGATCCTGGACCCGGACCGGAAGAAGATGTCCAAGTCCCGTGGCAACGTGGTGACCCCGATGGACTCGCTGCGCCAGCACGGCTCCGACGCGGTGCGCTACTGGGCGGCCAGCGGCCGCCTCGGCACCGACATGATCTTCGACCCGGCACAGCTGCGGGTGGGGCGCAGGCTGGCGATCAAGATATTGAACGCCAGCAAGTTCATCCTGTCGCTGCCTGACCCCGACGCCGCTGCTGCCCCGAGTCAGATCACCGAGGCCCTGGACCGGGCCATGCTGGGCCGGCTGGCCGACGTGGTGGCGGCGTGCACGACCGCGTTCGAGGACTACGAGCACACCCGGGCGCTGCAGGAGGCCGAGTCGTTCTTCTGGTTCTTCTGCGACGACTACCTGGAGCTGGTCAAGTCCCGGGCCTACCGGGAGCACGGCGCGCGGGCCGCCGGGTCGGCCATCGCCGCGCTGCGCACCGCGCTGTCCGTGCTGCTCCGGCTGTTCGCGCCAGTGCTCCCGTTCGTCACCGAGGAAGTGTGGTCCTGGTGGCAGGACGAGTCGGTGCACCGGGCCGCCTGGCCAGACCCGGCCGAGCTGCGGGCGCTGGCCGGCCGGGTGGACCCGGGCGCGCTGGCCGCCGCGTCGGCCGCCATCGGGGCGGTGCGCGGGGCCAAGTCAGCCGCCCGGCTGTCCATGCGCGCGCCGGTCCGCAAGCTGGTCATCTCGGCCGGCGAGGACAGCCTGCCCGGGATCCGCGCGGTGCTGTCCGACGTGCAGGCGGCGGGCAAGGTGGACCAGGTGGTGCTGGTCCCGTCCGCCTGCCCCGAGCCGGTGCATCACGTGACGTTGTAGCTTGACATGCTGTTGCCTCCGGGGGGACGACCCCCCGAGCCCCCCGATCAACCCTTGGCGGGCGGCCGGGCGGCCACCCGGAACTCGTGGAACGAGACGCTGAACCCGGGGCCCTCCGGGGCGGCGCACATCACCCCGGCCAGCAGTTCGCTGTCCGGCGGCATATAGACCAGCGCGGCCAGGTCCGGGCTGGCCTCGCCGATGGAGTACCGGACCTCCACCGCGTCGCCCCGGCGGGCCACCCGCAGCGCGATCTCGTCGGTGTCATCCGGCAGGTTGGACACCGCCCAGCTGGACAGGCCCAGGGTCAGCACCGTACTCAGCCGGGGCCGCCCCTCGAAGAACTCCACCCCGGTTTTCAGCCAGGTGCGCTCGTCGGCCCGGAGCATCACCCCGGCCTGGTCGTACTGGCTGGACCAGTTGCCCCGGACCCGGACCGCCACGTCCAGGTCGCCGGCCAGCACCTCGCCGTAGACGTGGCCGCTGTCCCGGATGTAGCCGTATCCGGTCACCCGCCAGAAATCGGTGTTTGGATCGACGTTGACCTGCAGCACATCGTCGGTCCGCTGCCAGCTGGCCGGCTCGTTCAGCCACTCCATGGCTATGCCCTCCGTGATCTTCCCCGGACTGAGGTTAGCGGAGCGAGGCCGGCCAGTCTCACCGGGCCTGGCCAAGGTGCACCGAACCGATACCGAATGGCACGAACGGCTCACTCTGGCGGAGTACCGGGCGCCCCCGCGCGGCGCTCGGACACGTGTTCGAGGGCCGATCACCCGCTGGCGCCGGCATCTTTTAGCGTTTCCCGGCTGGGGGTAATGTCCCAGGTAGCGCAGTGTGGGGGCAGTACACGGGGGGCGCTGTGGAAAATGTCATGGCTGGGGTGGCGCGGTTCGCCACCCGGTTCCGCTACTTCATCATCGCCTTCTGGATCATCGCCGGAGCGCTGTGCATCGCGCTGTTCCCGTCGCTGGGCAGCGCGGTGAACACGGACAACAGCTCGTTCCTGCCGTCCGGCGAGCCCAGCGTGCACGCGCTCAACCTGGCCGCCCCGTTCCAGCCGACCAACGACACCACCGGGACGCTGGTCGTGCTGGGCAAGTCCAAGCTGTCCAGCAGCGACCAGCAGGCGGTCACCAACCTGCAGAAAAAGGTGGCCAAGGACGACCACGTGGTCTCCGTGTCCGACCAGGGCCTGTCCAAGGACGGCCGGGTGGACAAGGCCCAGGTGATCTTCAACGTGCAGACGTCCAGCACGGACGCGTCGCCCACGGTGGCCGCCGTGCGCTCCACGATGAGCAGCTACAAGCTGCCGTCCGGGCTGTCCAGCTACCTGACCGGGCAGTTGCCCAGCGCGGTGGACAACCAGAACTCCCAGGCGCACGCGCAGAAGCTGACCGAGGACCTGTCCGTGCTGATCATCCTGGTCATGCTGATCATCGTGTTCCGCGCGGTGGCCGCGCCGCTGGTCACCCTGCTGCCCGCGATCTGGGTGCTGCTGATGTCCGGCGCCATCATCGCCGAGATCTCCAAGGCCGGCCTGCAGGTGTCCACCATCACCCAGACCATGCTCACCGTGCTGCTGCTCGGCGCGGGCACCGACTACGGGCTGTTCTTCATCATGCGGGTGCGCGAGGAGATGGCCGACGGCGCCTCGCCGCACCGGGCCATCGAGCAGGCCGGGCGGTACGTCGGCGAGTCGATCACGTTCTCCGCGGGCACCGTCATCGTGGCGCTGGTCACCCTGCTGCTGGCGTCGTTCGGGCTGTACTCCGGGCTGGGCCCGGCGCTGGCCCTCGGTGTCTTCCTGATGCTGCTGGCCGCACTGACCCTGATGCCCGCGCTGCTGGCGGTATTCGGCCGGGCCGTGTTCTGGCCGCGCCCGGTGCGCCGGGCCAAGGAAGAAGGGATGTACGCCAAGCTGGCCGACAAGGTGATCGCGCACCCCGTGGTCACCCTGGTCTGCGGGGTGGTGTTCCTGGTCGCGCTGGGCGTGTTCACGTTCGGCTACACCTCGGCCGGCTTCGGCGGCCAGACCACCGGGCCGGACGGCAGCCAGTCCAAGCACGGCACCAACGTGATCAACGCGCACTACCCGCCCGCGGTGGCCAACCCGACCCAGGTGCTGATGGTCTGGAAGTCGTCGGTGTGGAAGGACCTCAGCCAGGCCAACACCGCGGAGAACGACCTGGCCAAGAAGTCCGTGTTCGCCTCGGTCACCGGGCCGTTCGACCCGAACGGCACCAAGCTCACGCCGAGCCAGCTGAGCAGCCTGTACAGCGAACTGGGGCCGCCCGGGAAACTGCCCGCCACCGAGCCGGCCTGGCACGCCGGTCCCGGCCGACCAGTACGAGCTGTACCGGGCCGAGGCCCAGTTCATCAGCGCGGACGGCAAGACCGTGCAGTACTACACGTCGCTCAAGGCGGGCGAGCCGTCGAGCACCGCGGCGCTGAACGCCACCCCGGCAGTGCGCAGCGCGGTGACCAGCGTGCAGCATTCGGCCGGCGCGGTGGACAGCGGCGCGGCCGGCCTGGCCCCGTCCTCCTACGACGTGAGCAGCGTGTCGCAGAGCGACCTGACCAAGATCGTGCCGGTGGTCATCGTGCTGCTCGCGCTGCTGCTCGGCCTGCTGCTGCGCAGCGCGATCGCCCCGCTGTACCTGGTCGCCACCGTGCTGCTCAGCTATTTCGCCGCGCTGGGTCTCAGCGTGCTCATCTTCCAGGTCGCCGGGGGCCAGTCCGGGCTGAACTTCGTGCTTCCGTTCCTGTTGTTCATCTTCCTGATGGCCCTCGGCGAGGACTACAACATCCTGGTCATGAGCCGGATCCGGGAGGAGGCGCGCGAGTCGCCGCTGCGCGCGGCGGTGCGCACCGCCTGCCACCACACCGGTCCCACGGTGACCTCGGCCGGCCTGATCCTGGCCGCCACCTTCGGCGTGGCCGGGGTGACCGGCGCGACCACCCAGATCAAGCAGCTCGGCACGGCCATCGCGCTGGGCGTGCTGATCGACACGTTCCTGGTCCGCACGCTGATGGTGCCCGCCATCGTGGTGCTGTGCCGCCGCTGGAACTGGTGGCCGTCCCCGCTGTCCCGGCGCAGCGCGCAGGTTACCGCCGCCCCGGCGCCCAGCGAGGTCAAAGCCTGACCGGCTGGGGCCGTTCCGGGCCGGGTATACCTGTCGTCCGGGCCAAGGCGATGGCGGCGGCCGCGATCCAGACGGCTTCCACGACCGACATCACGATGGCAAGGATCAGCCCGGCTGTGGCGAACACCGCCGCGAGGCCCGCGACCAGGAGAAGACAGCGCCGGCCTCGGTGACAAACGCAGAAGCGACATCTCCGAGCAAGCGGCCATCCACGGCGACACCTATCCCGGCCAGCGCCGCACACCAGCCGAGGGAATACGGCGGCCCCCAGGGCAGTTATCGATATATCGATGACCTATCGAGAGTCATCGTTACCGACCTAGAACAGGAGTACCTTCATGAACGAGTTCTCTCACAAGACCGCCGGACGAGGGATCCATCCGCGCGCCCGCCGGGTGCGGCACCTGCACTCCCACCGCCACCACCGTTTCGGAGGCTGCGGTTCCGGAGCCGTGCAGGACGCCACGCGCCGCGAGCGCGGCGAGCGGATCCGCGCCGTGCATGAGCTGCACCGTGCACTGGCAAACGTAACCCGTACCGGGGACGAGCAGCTTCGAGGTGAAGCCGCGCAGATCGTTGCCGAGGCAACGTCGCGGCTGAACGGGCTGCTGGCCGCTGACCGGTGACGCTTGCCGCTGACCGGCACGTTCCGGGCACGAGACCCTGTCGTGTGCCCGGAACCCGGGCAGCCATCACACGCCCCCATCTGGCCTGGACTGGCCACGGCCACTACAACTTGTAGCCGATGTCGCGGAGCAGCTGGTGCCGGGCGGCCACGTCGGCGTCGGTCTCCACGCCGACCGGGGGCAGGCCGTCGATGACCCCGGCCACCCCGCGGCCCTCGCCCGCGGCGACCACGACGATCTGCACCGGGTTGGCCGTCGCGCAGAACACGGTGCACACCTCTGGCACCGCCTTGACCTGGTTCAGCACGTTGACCGGGAAGCCTTCCCGCAGCATGATCACGAAACAGTGCCCGGCCCCGATCACCTCCGCGGCGCGCACCGCCAGGCCGGTCAGCTCGGCGTCGTTGCCGGACCGGCGGACCAGCCGGGCCTGCGACGCCTCACAGAACGCGATGCCGAACCGGAGGTGGCTGCTCACCCCGGCCAGTACCTCGTGCAGGTCTTCCACGGTCTTGATGAAGTGCGCCTGGCCGATGATGACGTTCACCTCGGCCGGCTTGTCCACCGGGACCACCTCGAACCCGGTCAGGGTAGCGGGCATCTGACACCTCTCTGATCTGATCGGCCTGGGTCTGCCCGCCCATCATCGCGCCGGCCCGGGCTCACCCGCGGTAACCAGGCCGGACTCGTACGCGACGATCACCGCCTGGGCGCGGTCGCGCAGGTCCAGCTTGGCCAGGATGCGGCCGATGTGGGTCTTGGTCGTCTGCTCGGCGATGACCAGGGTGTCGCTGATCTCGGTGTTGGACAGGCCGCGGGCGATCAGCCGGAGCACCTCGGTTTCCCGCTGGGTGAGCGCGGTCAGCGGGCGTGGCTGCGGCGCGTCCGCCCGGGGCTGGCTGGCGAAGTCGGCGATCAGCCGCCGGGTCACCGACGGGGCGAGCAGCGCGTCGCCGGCCGCCACCACCCGGACCGCGTGCACCAGTTCGGCGGCGGTGGCGTCCTTGAGCAGGAACCCGCTGGCCCCGGCCCGCAGCGCCTCGTACACGTAGTCGTCGAGGTCGAACGTGGTCAGCATGAGCACCCGTGGCCGGTCCCGGTGGCCCGGGGCCAGGAGCTGGCGGGTGGCCTGCAGCCCGTCCAGCACCGGCATCCGGACGTCCATCAGCACCACGTCCGGGCGCAGCTGCCCGGCCTGCCGGACCGCGTCGGCGCCGTCCGCGGCCTGGCCCACGACCACCAGGCCGGGCTGGGCGGTGAGCACCGCGGCGAAGCCCTCGCGCACCATGGCCTGGTCGTCGGCGATCAGGCAGCGGGTCGGCCCGCCGTCCGCCGGGTGGCCGGCCGTCATGCCGTCCCGCCCAGCGGGAGCCGGGCCGACACCACGAAGCCGCCGCCGGGCGCCGGGCCGGCCGACAGCGAGCCGCCGAGCAGCGCGACCCGCTCCCGCATCCCGGTCAGCCCGTGCCCCGCCTTGAGCCCGTTCCCGGCCGGCCCGGCTGGCCCGTTCCCGCCTGCGGCCGGGCCGTTGGCCACCTGGAGCAGCACGGCGGACGCGTCCTGGCCGACCGACACGGTGACCGCCGCGCCGGGCGCGTGCTGGCTGGCGTTGGACAGCGACTCCTGCACGATCCGGTACGCGCACACCGCCACCCCGGACGGCACCTGGCCCACCGCGGGAGCCACCGACAGCTCGACCGGCAGGCCGGCCCGGCGGGCCGCGTCGACCAGCGTGGGCAGGTCGGCCAGCTGGGGCTGCGGCGCCCGCGGCGCGGGCTGATCGTGGCGCAGCACGCCGAGCAGCCGCCGCATGTCGGCCAGCGCCTCGCGGGCCGCCGCGCTGAGCGCGGCGAACTCGTCGCGGGCCGGCTCGGGCAGCCCGCTGAGCCGGTACGGCGCGGTCTCCGCCTGCACCGCGATCAGCGACATGTGGTGCGCGACCACGTCATGCAGTTCCCGCGCGATCCGGCTGCGCTCCTCCAGCACGGCCTGCTGCGCCTGCGCGGCCTCGGCGCGCTGGGTCTGGGCGGCCAGCGCGCGCTGCGCGCGCAGCCGGGACCCAGCGCTGTCCACCGCGATCGCCGCGGCGGTGAACACGACGGTGGCGCTGGCCGGGCCGTTCAGGTCCGGGATGCGCACGACCAGCCAGAGCACCCACGGGATGAGGGTCAGCGCCCACATCCAGGCCAGCACCGGGCGCGGCTGGCGGATCCCGGCCAGCGCGAACGCGGCGAGCAGCGCGGCCACCTGCGGCGGCCCCCACGGCCAGCCACCCCACCAGGCCGCCGGGACCAGCGGGGACAGCAGCAGGGCGAGCCACCCGGCCCGCCAGGCCGCCATCGGGTACCGGGCGGCCAGCGGCAGCGGCAGTACCAGGACGGCGGCCAGCAGCCGCTGCCCCATGGTCGGCGGCAACTGTGCGGTCCCCGGCACCGGCGGCGCATGCAGCGCGGGCACCCCGTGCAAGGTGCCGGCGTTCAGGATGACGAGCGCCACCGTGCCCAGGGCCAGCGCGGCGTACGCACCCCGGCGCTCCTGGGCGCTGCGCCACCGCCAGGCCGGGGCCGGGGCTGGCCGGGCCAGCACCTGCACCAGCGCCTGCACAGGGGCTGGCCACCAGGGCATCCGCGTCACCAGCTCAGCGTAGGCCGCGCAGGGCGGCTGGCTCGTCACGCCAGCGTTGTCATACCCAGGTATCACCCCGGCCGGCCGGGCGGCCGGAGTGCCGCCGGGGTATGAGCGCGGGTCCGGCCCCGTGGTGTGACGACGCGGCCGGGCCGGCCGGGACAGCGTGGGCCGCATGATGAACATCGAGATGACCGGGCTGACCCGGCGCTTCGGCCGGACCATGGCGGTCGCCGGGGTGGACCTGCACGCTGGCCCGGGGGTGTTCGGGCTGCTCGGCCCGAACGGCGCGGGCAAGACCTCGCTGCTGCGGATGATGGCCACCGCTGTCCCGCCGACGTCGGGCCGGCTGCAACTGCTCGGCCGCGACCCGGGCCGCCCTGGGCCGCGCCGGGAGATCCGGCGCCGGCTCGGCTACCTGCCGCAGCAGCTCGGCTATTACCCGGGCTTCAGCGCGGCCGAGTTCGTCGAGTACTTCGCGCTGCTCAAGGAGGTGCCCGCGGCCCGGGTGCCGGACGCGGTGACGGCCGCGCTGGACCGGGTCGAGCTGGGCGGCCAGGCCCGGGCCCGGCTGCGCACCCTGTCCGGCGGGATGCTCCGCCGGGTGGGTATCGCGCAGGCCATCGTGAACGAGCCGGACCTGCTGCTGCTGGACGAGCCGACGGCCGGGCTCGACCCGGAGCAGCGGGTGGCGTTCCGTGCGCTGCTCCGCGACCTGGGCCAGCGCGCCACCGTGGTGGTCAGCACGCACCTCGTCGAGGATGTCGGGGCCGCCTGCGCGCAGGTCGCGCTGCTGGACCGGGGGAAGATCGTCTTCTCCGGCACCCCGGGCGAACTGGCCGCCCGGGGCGCCGGGCACGACGTCGGCGACGCACCGCTGGAGCGCGGCTACAGCGCGGTTCTCGCGGCGGCCCGGTCATGACCCCGGCGATCACCCGGCGCGCCCCGTCCCGGCCCGGTCCGGCGGCCCGCCGGCCGGTCCTGGCGGCGGCCCGGCTGCTCGGGCTGGAACTGCGGCACAACGCGATGATGTGGCTGCTGCCGGTGGTCCTCGCGCTGTTCTGGCTGACCTACTACCGCAAGATCATGGCCCCGCCGCCGCTGTGGAGCCCGCGGGCCGCCAGCCTGCAGACCGGCGCGGTGGCCGTGTTCACCGCCCCGGTGGCCGGCGCGGCGGCCTGGATGGGCACCCGGGAGGCCCGCCGTCACGTCACCGACCTGGTCGCGGTCACCGCCCGGCCGCAGTGGGCCCGGCAGCTCACCACCTGGGCCGCCACCGCGGGCTGGGCCATCGTGGGCTACCTGGTCTGCCTGGCCGTGGTGTACGGGGTGACCGCGCACCAGGTGCACTGGGGCGGGCCGCTGTGGTGGCCGGCCGCGGTGACCGCGGCCACGCTGGCCGCGCTGGCCGCGCTCGGGTTCGCGGCCGGGACGCTGCTGCCGAGCCGGCTCACCGCACCGCTGACCGCGATCACGGCGTTCTTCGTGGTCGCGCTCAGCACCCAGCTGATCGTCGGCAGCCAGTCGTACTGGAACGTCTCCCCGATCGTCGGCAAACCGTGGGATATCGGGTCGTACGACGGGGTGGCCACGTTCTACCCGTACGTCCCCGACCTGGCCATCGCCCAGCTGATGTTCCTGGCCGGGGTCACCGTGGCGGTGCTCGGCCTGCTGGCCGTGGCGGCCGGTCCCGGCGGGCGGCGGCTGCTGCGCCGGCCCGCCGCGGCCGTCGCGGCGGCCGGCCTGCTGGCCGCCGCCGCCGGCGCCGGGCTGGCCGGGACCGG
The DNA here is from genome assembly GCA_963814645.1 of uncultured Actinomycetes bacterium. Taxonomy (GTDB): domain Bacteria; phylum Actinomycetota; class Actinomycetes; order Streptosporangiales; family Streptosporangiaceae; genus RYN-230. The sequence goes on from CAWFDX010000004.1 coordinate 2,540,992, forward strand.
GACGCTGGGCCCGCACGGCATGATCACCATCCCGGCGCTGCACGACGCGGCCAGCGACCGGCCGCTCCGGTTCACCCCGGTGTGCAGCCGCACCGCCATCCCGGTCTGCCTGAACCCGGCCTACGCCAGCTACCTGCCCGCGACGGCGGCCGCGCTGCGGCCGGTGCTCAGCCAGCTGGCCGGCCTGCCGGGCGCGCCGGCCCGGGTCAGCCAGGGCGCCGCCGTCTACCACCAGGGCACCGGCAACGGGGTCACGATCGGGCTGGCCGGGCCGCGATTCACCGGCACGCCGCAGGTCTACCGGCTGGTGCTGCCCGACGAGCTGATTGGGCCCGCGCCCGCCGGCCAGCAGTCGGCGGCCCTGCTCCGGATCAGCGACGGCAGCGCCATCGTGGCCAGCGTGACCGGCGCCGGTCCCGGCGCGTCCCCGGCCCAGGACGCGGTCGCGACAGCGATCATGCTGGCGGCCGGTGTCCGGCTGGCGCCGCCCGCGAGCGCACCGGCCGCTGGCCGGGCACCGGGTGCTGGACGGGCGCCGGCCCGCGAGCGGGTACCGGCCCGGCGGGGCGAAACGCTCTCCGGGAACGGGCCGGCCCCGATCGGTGTGTCCGCGCTGCCGGCGCTGACGGCCGGCTCGCCCGGTTATGCCGCCGCCCAGCGGTTCGCCGCGCAGCCGGCTGCGGTGCGGCACGCCTGGCTGGCCCGGCACCTGGCCGCGCTGCGCGCCGGCCAGCTCACCCTGGCCCAGCTGCCATGACCGCGGCCGCGCCAAAGCGGGGCGCCGCCGACTGGACCGAGGAGGGAGGGAGCGAGGCACGAGCGATCGAGCGACGAGGGAAGCTCGGCGGGTCCAAGCCCCCCGGCGGCGCAAAAGTAAACTGCCTGCGGCTGGCCTGGCTGTACGTCAGGGGCCGGCGGATCCCCGCAACCGTCGCGGTGCTCGCGGCCAGCGCCGTCGCGCTGCGCATCGCGCTGGCCGCCGGGCACTGGGACAGCTACGGCGCGCTGCAACTGCCGCTGGTCTTCGAGGCGGTGGCCGCGGCGGCCATCGCGGTCAGCACGGCCAGCCCGTTCGGCGAGCCGGAGCGGGTGGGCGGCCGGTGGCTGCCGGTGCTGCGGCTGGCCGCCGCGGTGGCGCTGACCGCGCTGGCGGCGGCCTGCTGATCGCGGCCGGGGCCGGCGCCCAGCTGGCCGGCGGCCCGCTGGACGTGCTGCGGAACGTGGCCGGGATCACCGGCCTGGGCCTGCTCGGCGCGGCTGTGCTGGGCGGCGGCCTGGCCTGGACCGGCCCGGTGGCCTACCTGCTGGCCGGCGTGTACGCGCTGTACACCCAGTGGCACCCGCCCGCGCTGAGCACACCGTGGCTGTGGCCAGCCCGCCCGCCGCACGACCTGGGCGGGGCGCTGTGCGCCGGGCTGGTGTTCCTGGCCGGCCTGGCCATCACCACGGTGTACGGCGCCCGCGACCCGGCCGGCGAGTAAGCGCAGGCGGGGCCCGCTTGTCGGTGGCGGTGCGTATCGTCGGGCGCAGAACGCCGGCCAGGGGGGCTGACGATGAGCTATCAGGTAACCGTGACCGAGGCCGAAGCCCGGCCGACCGCCGTGGTGGCGGCCACCACCACGTGGCCGGAGTTCCCGGCGCTGTGGAAGCCACTGCTGGACGAGGTCTGGGCCTGCCTGCGGGCCGGCGGGATCCACTCCGGCTGCCGGAACATCATGCTGTATCTGGACGACGTGCCGCACGTCGAGGTGGGTGTGCAGCTGGACCAGTCCAGCCCGCTGACCGGGCAGGTGGTCGCGTCATCGCTGCCCGCGGGGCGGGCGGCGCTGACCGTGCACCGCGGGCCGTACGCCGGTCTCCGCGCGGCGCACCAGGCCGTCCAGGACTGGTGCGCCGCACAGGGGCTGCGGACGGCCGGCCCGCGGTGGGAGATCTACGGGCCGCACGACGACGATCCCGCGAAAGTGTGGACCGAGGTGCACTGGCTGCTGAGCGATTAGGGTGCTGGCCTGCTAGGCGAGCGCGGCGACCAGCTCGTGCACCGGCTTGCGGTGGCCGGTGTAGAACGGGATCTCCTCCCGGGTGTGCAGCCGGGCCCGGGCGCCGCGCAGGTGGCGCATCAGATCCACGATCCGGTGCAGCTCGTCGGCCTCGAACGCGAGTATCCACTCGTAGTCGTTCAGCGCGAAGCAGGCCACCGTGTTGGCCCGCACGTCCGGGTACTCGCGGGCCATCATGCCGTGCTCGGCGAGCAGCTCGCGGCGCTGCTGGGCGTCCATCAGGTACCACTCGTAGGACCGGACGAACGGGTACACCGACACGTACCCGCGGGGATCTTCCTCGGCCAGGAACGCCGGGATGTGCCCCTTGTTGAACTCGGCCGGCCGGTGCAGCGCCATCACCGACCACACCGGCTCGCTGGCCCGGCCCAGCGCGGTCCGGCGGAACCGGGTGTACATCTCCTGCAGGTCGTCTGAAGTCGGGGCGATCCACCAGAACATGTAGTCCGCGTCGGCCCGCATGCCCTGCAGGTCGTAGCAGCCGCGGGTGACCACGCCCTTGCCCGCCGCCTGCTGGCACAGCTCGGCGACCTCGTCGGCCAGCCCGTCCCGGCTGAGCCCGGCCACCGACCCGGCCGCCTCGAGCGCGCCGGAACCGGCCACCCGGAACACCGACCACATCGTGTACCGGATCATCTCGTTCAGGTCCCGGGCACGCGGCCGCTGCGGCGCGGCCTCGGGGGTGCCTTCGGTGGGGGTCTCCTCAGTTGCTGACATGGCTCCCGTCCTTCTGCAGTTCCGCCACTACCTGGTCTACCGCAGCCCGCGCGGTGGCGATGCAGGCGGGTATGCCCACTCCGGCGTAAGCGGCGCCGCACCCGGCCAGCCGCGGCTGCGTGGCCAGGCTGGCCTGGATCCGGGCCACCCGGTCCAGGTGCCCCACGGTGTACTGCGGCAGCGCCCCGCCCCACCGGGTGACCAGGCTGGCGGCCGGCGCGCCGATGACGCCGGTGGCCGCGGCCAGGTCGGCGGCGGCCAGTGCGGTCAGCTCGGCATCGTCCCGCTGCAGCACCTGCTCCTCACCGATCCGGCCGACCGAGCAGCGCACGAAGATCAGGTCCGCGGCGCGCTGCCGCAGTTGCGGCCACTTCACCGAGGAGAACGTGACCGCCTTGACCGGGTGGCCGTCCACCGCCGGGACCAGGTACCCGCTGGTGTCCGGGAGCCGCGGGAACGCCGCCACCGGGTAGGCCAGCGTGATGATGGCCATGCTGGCGTAGCTGATCTCGCCGAGCGCGGCCGAGGCCGCCGCGGCCCCGGGCACCCCGGCCAGCAGCCGGCTGGCCGGCCGGGCGGGCAGGGCCAGGATGACCGCGTCCGCGTCCAGCCACTCCGGGGCGTGCGCCGAGCCGACGGTCAGCCGCCAGCCGCGGTCCGTGCGCACCAGTTCCCGCACCATCGCGCCGGTACGCAGCTGCGCGCCGGATGCGGTGGCCAGCGCGGGCGGCAGGGTGCCGAGGCCGCCGGCCAGCGAGCTGAACACCGGCGGCCGGGGCGCGCTGGCCGCGCCGCCGCTGGCCGTGTGGCCCGCAGCGGGCGGTGGCAGCAGCGCGGCCGCGGCGGCGGTCAGCGTGGCGTGCCGCCGGGACGCGTCGGCCAGGGCGGGCAGCGTCGCCTCGAACGACAGTTCCTCGGAGCGGCCCGCGTACACCCCGCCGAGCAGCGGGTTGACCAGCCGGTCCACGACTTCCTGGCCGAACCGGGCGGCCACGTAGCTGGCCACCGGCACGTCGCCGTCCCGGTGGGTGCTGGGCAGGTCCGGCTCCTGGCGGGCCCGGGCCAGCCCGGCCGCGGACAGCAGGCCGGCCTGGGCCAGCCCGGCGGCGTCCGCGGGCACGCCCATGAACTGCCGGGCGGGCAGTGGCCGCATCTCGCCCCGGCTCCAGATCCGCGCCGCGGTCGTCCCGGCCGGTACCAGTTCGCCGCCCAGGCCGGCCGCCTCGATCATGCCGGTGCCCTCGGGCCGGCGGGTGAGCAGCGCCTCGGCGCCCACATCCACCGGGCAGCCGGCCACCTCGGCCACGGCCAGCTTGCCACCCGGGTGGGCCGCCCCGTCCAGCACGATGACCTGGGCCGGCTCGTCGCGCAGGAAAAACGCCGCGGCGAGGCCGGCAATACCGGCGCCGACAATGGCGATGACCGGCCGGGTCCCGGATTGTTCCACCCGTTCACCCTATGGGTGCGGGACGCGTGCTCTGGGTACCCCACTACAGGGGGGCCGGGGTGACAATCCAATTCGGCAGCCTGCTGGTGGTAGCGGTGGCGGCTTTCGTGGCGCCATTGCTGGCCCGGCTGGTACCACGGCGGCTGGTACCGCCGGTGGTGCTCGAGGTGCTGGCCGGCCTCGCGGTCGGCCCGCAGGGCCTGAACCTGGTCCAGCCGCGCGGCGCGGCCGAGCTGCTCTACCTGCTCGGCCTGGGCTTCCTGCTCTTCCTGGCCGGCCAGGATGTGCGGCCGGAACGGTTCCGCGGGCCGATGTTCCGGCTGGCCGGTGCGGCCTTCCTGGTGTCCTGCGCGCTGGCCGTGCCGGCCGCGTTCGGGCTGCGGGCGCTCGTCGGCGGCGCGGATGTGCGGCTGCTGGCGCTGTGCCTGGTGGCCAGCACGCTCGGCGTGCTGGTCCCGGTGCTGCGCGACGCCGGGGTGATCGCCACCGACTTCGGCCAGTTGATGGTGGTGGCCGGCTCGGTCGGCGAGTTCGGCTCGCTGCTGGTGCTCACCATCCTGTTCTCCGCGCAGCCCGAGTCCACTACCGTCCAGGTGCTGTACGTGGCGGCGATGGCCGTGGCCGCGGTCGTGCTCGGCGTGGCGCTCAAGGCGCTGTGGCGGACCAGGTGGATGGCCCGGACGTTCGCCGACTCCGACAACGACACCACCCAGCTGCGGGTCCGTGCCGCGTTCGTGGTGCTGCTGATCTTCACCGCGCTGGCCCACGAGTTCGGGGTGGACTCGCTGCTCGGCGCGTTCATCGCCGGCATGGTGGTGGCCGTGTCCGACGGCGACTCGCGGCCCAACCAGGAGCGCTACCAGGCCAAGCTGCGTGCTATCGGGTTCGGGTTCCTGGTCCCGGTGTTCTTCGTGATGACCGGAGTCCAGTTCAACGTCCGCGCACTGTTCGCGCACCCGTCCGCGCTGGCCCTGGTGCCGCTGCTGGTGCTGACCATCTTGGTGGTCCGCGGCGGCCCGGCGCTGCTGTACCGGCGCCGGCTCGGGCTGCGCCCCGCGCTGGCGGCCGGCTTCCTGCAGGCCACCACGCTCACCTTCCCGGTGGTGGTGGCCGCGCTCGGGCTGGACCTGGGCCTGCTCAGCGAGGCGACCGCGGCCGCGCTGATCGGCGCGTCGCTGCTGTCCGTGCTGCTGTTCCCGGCGGCCGCGCTGCTCCTCCGGCCGTGGACCCAGGCCAAGGACAGCACGCCCGAGGAGCGGCCGGCCACGGCCGGGAGCGCCACTCAGGCCGACTAGTGAGCGCCAGAGTGTGACTCCCGCGTTGTGAACTTGTGACCGGTGCGCCGGAACCGGGCCAGCGTGCCGTCGCGTCCGACCGGCATGACAGTGGGAGCAGCCAGATTTACCCGCACCACCAGCATCCTGCTGGCCGCCCTGGCCGGCCTGCTGGCCGCCGGATGTTCAGCGGCCGGCAACTCCACGTCCGCCGTCTCCGGAGCCGGCGCGCCCCGGGCCGCCGCGATGGCCCCGGCGGCGGGCGGCCACAGCGCAGCCCGCCGGGGCGCCGCGCTGACCGACCTGCCCAGCAGCCAGTCGATCATCTACACCGCCAGCCTGACCGTGCGGGCCGCCAGCCTGACCCGGGCCGCCACCGAGGCCACCCAGCTGGCCCGGGCCGCCGGCGGCTACGTGTCCGCGGAGAACACCGCGCTCAACCGGGCCCACCCGGACCAGTCCACGGTCAGCGTCCAGCTCAAGATCCCGGTGGCCGGCTACCAGCGGGTGCTCGGCGCGCTGTCCGGCCTGGGCACCCGGCAGGCCGAGTCCCAGCACGCCCAGGACGTCACCCAGACCGTGGCCGACGTGACCAGCCGGGTCGCCTCGGCCCAGGCCGCCATCGCCCAGCTGCGCAAGCTGCTCGCCCGGGCCGGCGTCAGTGAGCAGCCTGCTCGATGTGCAGAACCAGATCAACACCGAGGAAGCCAGCCTGGAGGCGCTGCAGGCACAGCAGCGCGCGCTAGCGCACGAGACCACCTACGCCACCATCAGCCTGCTGCTGACGGCCAAGCCGGTACTGGCCGTTCAGAAAAATAGGTCCGCTGGCTTCCTGCGCGGCCTGGCCGCGGGCTGGCACGGGCTGGTCCGGGTGGTGGTCGCGCTGCTCACCGCGGCCGGCGCGGCGCTCCCGTTCGCGGTGATCCTGGCCGCGGCCAGCTACCTGGGCTGGCGCGGGCGGCGCTGGCTGCTCCGGCACCGGGCCGCGGCCAGCGGGACCGGGCCGGCCAGCCCCGGCTCGGCCGCGGCCGAATGAGCCCGCTACCCGGCTGGCTCGCGGGCGGACACCTCGTGCACCAGGTCGGTCAGCCGGGCCAGCACGTCGGGGTTGGTGTCTGGCAGCACGCCGTGCCCCAGGTTGAACACGTGGCCCTCGGCGGTCCGGCCGCGGCCGATCACGTCCCGGGCCCGGCGCTCGATCACCTCCCACGGGGCCAGCAGGATGGCCGGGTCCAGGTTGCCCTGCAGCGCGGTCCCGGGGTCCACCCGGCAGCCCGCCTCATCCAGCGGCACCCGCCAGTCCACCCCGACCACGTCCGCGCCGGCCTCGCTCATCATGCCGAGGAGTTCGCCGGTGGTGACGCCGAAGTGGATCCGGGGCACCCCGGTGCTGGCCAGCGCGTCGAAGATCCGCCTGCTGTGCGGCAGCACCCCGGCCTGGTAGTCCTCTGGGCTGACCACGCCCGCCCAGGAGTCGAACAGCTGCACGGCGGACGCCCCGGCGGCCACCTGGACCTGCAGGAAGCCGATCGCGATGTCGGCCAGCCTGCCGAGCAGCGCGTGCCACAGCGCCGGGTTGCCGTACATGAGTGACTTGGTCCGGTCGTGGCCCTTCGATGGGCCGCCCTCGATCAGATAGGAGGCCAGCGTGAATGGGGCCCCGGCGAAGCCGATGAGCGGCCGCGGGCCCAGCTCTTTGACCAGCGCGGTGACCGCTTCGGTGACGTAGCTGACGTCGGACGGCTCCAGCGGGCGCAACCGGGCCAGATCCCGCTCGGTGCGGATCGGCTCGCCGAGCACCGGGCCGACGCCCGGCTTGATGTCGATGTCCAGTCCCACCGCGCGCAGCGGGACGACGATGTCGCTGAACAGGATGGCTGCGTCGACCGGGTACCGGCGCATCGGCTGCAGGGTGATCTCGGTAATGACGTCCGGGATCGTGCACGCCTTGAGCATCGGCATGCCACCCCGGGCACGGCGGTATTCGGGCAGCGAGCGGCCCGCTTGGCGCATGTACCAGACCGGCGTGTACGGCACGGGCTGGCGGCGGCAGGCGAGCAGGAACGGGGACTCCGCAAGCGGAGGATTCTGCTCTGTCACACCAGCGATGGTCTCACACGACGGCCGCCCCGCCGGGGCATCTGACCAGGTGACATCGTTAGGGACACGCCGTCCGAGTTCCACCGATCCGCGCGGTCCGCGTGCCACCATCGGGGTCAGCCTGGCGCCGCGGCAACCCCAACCCGTGCCGGCTGCGGCCGCAGGTGAGGAGGGACGACGTACGCTCAGATCATGACGCGCGCTGAGGCGATGCAGCCAGGAGACGCGGCCGCCGGGTTCGATGCCCTGGTGGCCGGCCTTCGTGAGCAGCGCGACCAGGTATCCACGTGGCGCCCGGAACTGAGCTTCGAGGATGTCCCGGCACCGCGCACGCTGGCCCCCTATGCCACCGCGGTGGCGGCCACCGTGCTGGACGGTGACACTGACATCGCCAGCGGCCGGCTGGTGCTGCTCTACGACCCGGCTGGCCAGGACGGCTGGGGCGGCCCGCTGCGGATCATCGTGTACATCCGCGCCGACCTCGACCCGGAGATCGCCGCCGACCCGCTGATCGGCCAGGTCGGCTGGGACTGGCTGACCGAGGCGCTGGACAACCGGACGGCCGGCTACGGGCAGCCGAGCGGCACGGTGACCCGGGTGGTCACCGAGGGTTTCGGGGCCAAGGAGAGCGAGCCCGCTGTCACCGGTTTCGAGCTGCGCGCGTCATGGTCGCCGGCTGCGGCGGACGAGGAGGGGGCGCTGGACGGGCACCTCGCCGCGTGGTGCGACGCGCTGTGCGCGGCGGCCGGGCTGCCCCCGCTGGCCCCCGGCGTGACCGCGCTCCGCAAGCCGGCTTCGACCACCCGGCGGCGGCGGTGACGGCGCCGCAACAGCCGCCCGCTCAGCCGCGCGACGAGTCCGGCCTGCCCGGGGAAGGCCAGCCTGCGCCAGCCGCGGTGCCGCTGCTGGAACCCCGGGATGGGCTGCCGCCGCTGGTCGAGACGGCGGCCGCGCTGGATGAGGCGATCCGCGCGCTGGGCGCCGGGCAGGGCCCGGTCGCGGTGGACGCGGAACGGGCCTCCGGCTTCCGGTACGGGCACCGGGCCTTCCTGGTCCAGCTCCGCCGCCAGGGCGCCGGCACCGTGCTGATCGACCCGGTGACCTGCCCCGACCTGTCCGCTCTCGATGTGGCGCTGGCCGGCACCGAGGCGGTGCTGCACGCCGCGTCGCAGGACCTGCCCTGCCTGGCCGATCTCGGCTACCGGCCCAAGGCGCTGTTCGACACCGAACTGGCCGGGCGGCTGCTCGGCTACCCCCGGGTCGGCCTGGGCGCGCTGGTGGAGACGGTGCTCGGGCTGTCGCTGGAGAAGGGGTACGCGGCCGCGGACTGGTCCACCCGCCCGCTGCCCGAGGACTGGCTGCGGTACGCCGCACTCGACGTCGAGGTCCTGGTCGACCTGCGCGACGCGCTGGCCGCCGAGCTGGTCGAGCAGGGCAAGGACGAGTGGGCCCGGCAGGAGTTCAGCGCGGTGCTGAACGCCGGCCCGCCGCCGCCACGGCCCGACCCGTGGCGGCGCACCTCGGGCATCCACCGGGTGCGCACCCGGCGCGGCCTGGCCATCGTCCGCGAGCTGTGGCTGGAGCGGGACCGGATCGCGAAGCGCCGCGACCTGTCCCCGGGCCGGGTGCTGCCCGACTCGGCCATCGTCGAGGCGGCCCGGGCGGCGCCGACCACCGTGTCCGAGCTGACCGCGGTGTCCGGGTTCCGCGGCCGCGGGGCCAAGCGGCACGCCGGCGAGTGGTTCGCCGCCATCCACCGGGCCAACCAGGAGGCCGACCAGGAGCTGCCCCGGCCATCCGGGCAGGTCTCGGACGGGCCGCCGCCCGCGCACCGCTGGCACGAGCGGGACCCGGAGGCGGCCAAGCGGCTGGCCGCGGTGCGCACCGTGGTCGCGGCGCTGGCCGACGAGCATTCGCTGCCCGCCGAGAACCTGGTCCAGCCGGACGCGGTGCGCCGGCTGGCCTGGCAGCCGCCGGAGCCGGTCAGCGCCGAGCGGGTCGCCGCCGACCTGTCCGGTTACGGCGCCCGGCCGTGGCAGGTTGGCCTGGTCTCGGTCCCGATCACCGGCGCCCTGCTCCGCCTGGCCGAAAAAGACGACGAGTAACCAGCCGGGGCAGCTACCGGAGGCGGTGCAGGAGATATGGCCGAGGCGGAGGCGGGCGGGGAGATCGCGGCACTGCTGGCCACGCTGGATTCGCAGCGCAGGCACGTGCTCGGCATCCTGGAGGGGCTGCCGGACGAGGCGCTGCGGCGGGCGGTGCTGCCGTCCGGGTGGACCTGCCTGGGGCTGGTCCGGCACCTGGCCCTGGACGTCGAGCGGTTCTGGTTCCGCGCCGTGGTCGCGGGCGAGCAGGTTAACCTGGAAACCGGGGCCGACGCGTGGCAGGTCGGCCCGGAGGTGTCGGCCGAGGACGTGATCGGGCTGTACCGGCAGGAGACGGAACTCGCCGACGCCATCATCGCGGCCCGGGCCCCGGACGCCGCGCCCGCCTGGTGGCCGTCCGAGATCTTCCCTGGGCTGGCACCCCACCCGCTGCGCGACACCGTGCTGCAGGTGATCACCGAGACCGCCTGCCACGCCGGGCACCTGGACGCGGTGCGCGAGCTCATCGACGGCCGGACCTGGCTGATCCTCACCGAGTAGCCAGTCTTGACAGCGCTACCGGACGGGTCTAGCTTGCGCATCATTGATAAGAAACTTTCCTAATAAGCACACGGTGTCTACCCCCAGGAAAGCTGGCTCTATGTTCCGGTTGCGTTCGCTTCGCACGGCCGCCGCACTCGCCGCCGCCGCGCTCGCCCTCCCCCTGGTCACCGCCACCGGCAGCGCCTCGGCGGCCAGCCAAGCCCGCTCCTCGGCCTGGGGCGGCGGGCTGCCCGCACACCTGTTCGCGCCGTACTTCGAGGCCTACCTGGCCGGCAGCCCGGCGGCGCTGTCCGCCGAATCGGGCGCCAAGTACCTCACGCTGGCCTTCATCCAGACCCCGAAGAAGGGGTCGTGCACCATCGACTGGAACGGCGACAAGTCCACCCCGATCTCCTGGTCGGTGTACGGCAGCGACATCGCCGCGATCCGCGCGGCCGGCGGGAACGTGATCCCGTCGTTCGGCGGCTACTCGGCCGACCATGACGGCACCGAGATCGCGGACAGCTGCCACAGCGTGGCGAAGATCGCCGCCGCCTACGAGAAGGTGATCACGACCTATCACGTGACCCGGCTCGACCTGGACACCGAGGACAACTCGCTAACCAACACGGCGGGCATCAACCGGCGCAACGCCGCCATCCACCTGGTCGAGCAGTGGGCCGCGCGGTGCCACCGGCAGGTGCAGTTCGTCTACACGGTGCCCACCAACGTGGCCGGGCTCGACCCGACCGGGGTGAACGTGCTGCGCAGCGCGGTCGCGCACCAGGCCCGGATCGACATCGTGAACATCATGACGTTCGACTACTACGACAACAAGCCGCACGAGATGGCGCGGGACACGATGACCGCCGCCGGTCACCTGTTCAGCACGCTGCACCAGCTCTACCCGATGAAGTCGGCCGCCCAGCTCTGGCACATGATCGGCGTGACCGAGATGATCGGCATCGACGACTTCGGCCCGCCCGAGGTGTTCAAGCTCAAGGACGCGCCGGTGGTGCTGCACTGGGCCACCGCCAAGGGCCTGGGCGAGCTGTCCTTCTGGGCGCTGCAGCGGGACAACGGCGGCTGCCCGGGCACTGCGGGCAGCAACACCTGCTCCGGCCTCAAGCAGTCCACCTGGCAGTTCACGCACCTCTTCGAGCCGTTCACGCGCTGGTAGCGGCCTGGTGAACCTGGGTCCGCCCCCGCGCAAAAGAGAAGGCGAGGGGGCGTACCCAGACACCAGGGAGACAGCATGCGCAGACTCTGGTCCGCCGCCGCGGTGGGCCTGGCCGTGCCGCCTCGGGCGACATCGGCGTGGTCGGCGAGCCGTGCTCGCTGGCCCGCAGCGTGTTCGGCAGGGCCCCGTTCACCCCGGTCAAGGGGGTCAACATGCCGGCCGCCGACCCGCTCGTGCTGGGCGCCGGCGGCACCACGCTCAACGCCAGCCACAAGACCGGCCGGTGGCTCAGCGAGACCGGCTGGGGCCAGCCCTACGGCAACGTGGGCAGCTCGTTCCAGGCTTCCGGCGGCGGGGCCTACATCCGGAACAGCGGCGGGACCAGCGCCAGCGCACCGATCTGGGCCGGGCTGATCGCGCTGGCCGACCAGTTCGCCCACCGCCACCTGGGCTTTGTCAACCCGGCGCTGTACCGGATCGCGGCGAGCCCGGCCTACCACCGGGCCTCCCACGACATCACCAGCGGCAGCAACACGGCCAAGTTCCCGCCGAAGACGTTCACCGGCTACCGCGCCTCGCCCGGCTGGGACCCGGTCACCGGCCTGGGCAGCCCGGACGCGCAGTGGCTCGTCCCGCTGCTGGCCCGTTTCGCCCAGCATTAACCCCCTCATATCGAACGCCAGTACCCGGTGGCGGCCTGCTCTCCGGAGAGCGGGCCGTCGCCGCCGGCGGCCAGGAAAATGTCGGTGGGGGTGGATAGGGTCGAACTAGTCTTCGATTTCCGATCAGGAGGTGATCCGCGGTGTGCGACGGGATACCAGACCCGGGCAGTGTAAGCGACGCGCTGGCCATGCTGGACCGGGCGCTGGAGTACCTGAACACCGCGGATGTCGCGTCCTTACCGGTCGACACCCAGGCATCGGCGCTGCGGGCGCTGGAGACAGCCGAGGCCAAACACACCACGGCCCGGGCCGGGCTGTTGTCGGCGTTCACCGCGAGCGGCGGCCCGGAGGCCGATGGGCACGGCGTGGCCCGGGTGTGGCTGCGCTGGCAGACCCGCATCACCAAGGGCGCGGCGGCCGGCGCGGTGGCGTGGATGCGGCGGCTGGCCGCCCACCCGGTCATCGAGACCGCGCTGGCCCGCGGCGAGCTCTCCGCGTCCTGGGCGCGCGAGCTGTGCGCCTGGAGCGACCGGCTGCCCGCCGGAGTGCGGGACGACGCGGACCGGCTATTGTGCCAGGCCGCCACCGGGGGTGCGGGCCTGGACGATTTAGGCCGCCTGGCCGAGGCCATCTACCAGCGCACCCGAGGCCCCGACGAGGACGGCGGCGAGGACGGCTTCGATGACCGGAACTTCCACCTGGGCATCACGTTCAGCGGGGCTGGCCGGGCCCAAGGCGACCTGAGCCCGGGCTGCGCCGCCGCGCTGGCCGCGGTGCTGGACGCGTTAGGGAAGAAGGCCGGCCCAGAAGACACCCGGACCGCGGCGCAGCGCCGCCACGACGCCCTGGAGGATGCCTGCCGCCGCCTGGTCGCCACCGGCACGCTGCCCGCCCGCGGCGGTCAGCCCACCCAGGTCCAGGTACATCTGGGGCTGGCCGACCTGCGGGACATGCCCGGCCGCGGCCGCCACCGAACGGTCGTGGGTGAGGGAGCGCACCCGGGCCGGTACCACCGGGTTTGGCCGGGCCGGCGGCGGGCGGCCCCGGGTGGCCGGCCGGGCTGGCTGACCGGCACCGAGGCCCAGGCGGCGGCCTGCGACGCGACCATGGTTCCGGTGGTCACTGGCCACGTCGACCCCGACGCGCTGGGCCAGCTCACCGATGCGTTCATGGCCGCCCACGCCCTGGCCCACCCCGGGTCGCCCGCACCGACGTGCGGGTGCCGGTGCGGTGGCTGCACCTGCCCAGCCCGCCCGCCGCTGCGCCCCGCCAGTGAAGAGGGCAAGGGGGGTGGGCGGGAGCGGCTGGCCCGGGCCCTGCTCGGCCTGGCCGTCGACGCGCTGTCCGGGCCCGGTGGGCTGGCCGCCGCGCTGCGCACCGGCCTGGCCGGCACCGGACTGTCGCTGGCCACCCCACTCACTTCGATCAGCCTGCCACTGGACATCGGCGCCGGCAGCGAAGCCATCCCCGCCCACCTGCGCCGCGCCGTCACCCTGCGCCACCCGCACTGCGCCTTCCCCGGCTGCCAGCAGCCCGCCAGCGTGTGCGACGTGCACCACCTGGCACCCCGCGCGGCCGGCGGCACCACCGCCCTGCCCAACCTCGTGCCCTTGTGCCGGTTCCACCACCTCATCGCCATCCACCACTGGGGCTGGACCCTGCGCCTCAATCCGGACGGGACCACGACTGCCACCAGCCCCGAGGGCCGCCGCGTCTGGCACAGTCACGGCCCACCGGGCCAGGCCGCCTAGGCCAAGAGTGCCTAGTCCAACTTGATCCCTGACACCCGATGGGGCCGCTTGACGGCAACGTGATGGATACCGTCTTCACCATGCCAGTGAACGCCGGGAACGGGCCCGTGGTCCCCATGTCTAGCCAGCAGGGCATGACACAGATCTTGGTCACCAGCGCCAGCGGCGCGAACGGCGACGGATACGGCGCTCTGCTCGGCTTTTCCGCCGATGGCGTGCTGACCGGGGCCTTCAGCGATGACGGCCGGATCACAGATCCGCGTGGCCTGAGCCTGGGCCCGGCCGGTGATCTGGTGTATGTCACGAGCGGCGATGACCGGGTACTCGCACTCGACAGGACCGGGACGGTCGTGCTGGACTCGGGCCGCGCACCGATGGTCTTGACGCGGGCGGGGGGACGTTCGCGCCGGACGGCCGCTACTGCGTCACGCTGCGGGGTCGCGGGACGATCCTGGCCCTGCCCGCTCATCTCGATACCGCAGGCGAGCTTCTCCTGCCCGACGGCGCCGTCCCGTTCCCGCGAGGATTCGGTTTCGGTAGCGGCGGCGAGCTGTACCTGTCCTCGGGCATCGGTCCCTCCGGTCAGGGTGACAACACGATCGCCGCGTTCGACCGCAGTGGCGGACTGCGCACCGGACGGCTGGTGAACGACCCCGAGCTCAGTCCGCTCGATCTGACGATCGCTCCCAGTGGCAACGTTGTGGTGTCAAGCGAGTGGCCGTTCGGCGCCCCCGGCGCGAAAGCCACCGTCCGGGAGTACGACCCGTCCACCGGACGGCTCATCCGGGTACTCGCACCCAGTCCCGGCATCGAATTCGCCAGACCGCGCGGACTGCGGTTCGGACCCGGCGGCCGGCTGTACTGCGTCGGCCGGGACCATATTGTCGCCTACGACTTCCCTACCGGGGAGTTCCTCGGGGTGATCGCGGAACTGCCGAGGCTGAACGGCCAGGCGGTTCTCCTCCTGCCGTAGCGCGATTATTGCGTTGCCCCTGATAAATCGCGCCATTAGCTTGGATTTCCTGCCGATCGGGAGGCCGCGATGGACCGGGTTGGGCTGGCCGAGATTGAATCTGAGATCGACGCTGAGGCGAGAGAGCGTTTCCCGGGCGGCGCGGTGCGGCAGGTGGTGCTGCTGCAATACGGCGACGACCCGGAGATCGAGCCGGGAGACCTGTGGGTCCGGGTGCTGATCGCGGCGGACGGCCCCGACGACTACGAGCGGTCGGTGCTGGCGTTCCAGCAGGAGCACGACGCGGCGGTAGACGAGTTCGCTGGCCACCTGGCCGGGAAACTCCGCGAGATCAGGGTGGTCGAGTTCACCTGCGAGAAAACCGTCGACCGCAACGGCCACGGTCCCCGGTTCCACCTGTTGCTCTCGGAAAGGCTGGCCGATGCGCGGGCCTGGGAACTCGGTGGGAGAACCCAGGTGGACATGCACGCCACGCTGGGCCGCTCCGGCCTGGAAACCGTCGACACGCTGATCATGGCGGGCATCGCGGACACTCGCGCGGAGGCGATCAACTGGGCGCTGGCCCGCATCCGTGAGCGGCCAGCGTATGAGCGGCTCCGCGAGCGGGTCCAGGAGCTCGATCGGCTCCGGAAAGATTTCTGAACCTTCGCACGCGCACCCGGCCGCGGCCGGCGGCCGGGAAACTGTCGGTGGGCAGGCGTACCGTCACACTTGACCTGAGGTGTGTCCCGGCCACGGCGGCCGGGCGAACAGGCGGGAGTGAGCATGCCCGGAGTTGCGCCGCCCAGCCCGCGACGGGACCGGCTCAGCCCGGCCGAGCTGGCCTGGGCCACGCTGAGCTCGCCGGTCGGGCCGCTGGCGGTGGGCTGCACCGCGGCCGGGCTGGCCCAGGTCCGGTTCCGGACCTCGCCCCGGGACCGGCTGCGGGCCGGGCTGGCCGCACCGCCGGCCAGCGGCGGCCGGGCCGCCGGCCCGGCCGGGGCCCGCGACGAGGTGCTGGCCGCGGCCCGGGACCAGCTGGCCGAGTACTTCGCCGGACAGCGTAAGGAGTTCGACCTGCCGATCGACTGGACCGGCACGTCACCGGCGCAGCGCCAGGTGCTGGACGTGCTGTACCGCACGGTCGGCTACGGCGAGACGGTCACCTACGGGGAACTGGCGCAGCGCGCGGTGGCCGGGCCGGACGGGGTATCGCTGCCCGCCCGGGCCATCGGCGGGATCATGGGCTCGAACCCGATCCCGGTGATCGTGCCGTGCCACCGGGTGGTCGCGGGCAACGGGCTGGGCGGGTACAGCGGCGGCACCGGCATCGAGGTCAAGCGGTGGCTGCTCATCTACGAGGGCGCGCTGCCCGCCACGCTGGACTGGACCGCCGCCGGGCTCGCCTAGCGAACTCCGCCTAATGAACTCCGCCTAATGAACTCCGCCTAATGAACTCCGCCTAATGAACCGTGGCGTGGTGCCACTCGGCGCAGGCCAGCGCGTTCCAGCCGATGTGCAGCACCCAGAACCCGCCCGGCGGCAGCGGGTGCCCGTCCGGCGGCTTCGCGCCGAGTACGGCGCAGGCTTCCTCCAGGATCAGCGGCAGGTTCTCCCGGTGCCCGCAGATCACCGCGGGCAGCGCGTCGGCCAGGATGTGGTCGGTCCGCCGCCGGGTCTCGCTGACCGGGCTGAACCCGATGGTGAACGCCTGGTCGACCTGGACGGACATGGCCGCCTCGGTGGCGTATGGCCGCACCGTGGCCACGCACCGCTCGGCGGCCGAGCTGAACACCCGGGCCTGGGCGTAGCAGCGCAGCAGCCGGGCCAGCAGGGCGGACTCCTCGCGCCCGGCCGGGCCCAGTGGCCGGGCCAGGTCGTCCGGGTGACCGCCTGCCCGCCACTCGGCCTTGCTCAGCGCCGAGGCGTGCCGGACCAGCATGAGCGGCACGGTGTCCGGTGGCCCGGCCGCGAACTCGTCCAGCACGGCGGCGTCGTGCGGGTAGCTGAGCTGGGCCCGGGCGGCGGCCACGTCCAGCCAGTCCAGCATGGTCCACCTCGGCGTTCGGGGTGAACCCGGGCTGCGGCCCGTCGGCTGCCTTGGCCGCCCAGTAGTGCACCAGCTTGGGCCGGCCGCGCACCAGGTAGTGCGTGGACGGCAGCCGCCGGCCGAGGACCACCCGGACCCCGGTCTCCTCGGCCACCTCGCGCACCGCGGTCAGCAGTACCGGCTCACCCGGCTCGGTCTTGCCCTTGGGCAGGCTCCAGTCGTCGTACTTTGGCCGGTGCACCAGGACCACTTCCGGGCCCCGCGGGCCGGGGCGCCACAGGACGGCCCCGGCAGCCCGGATCTCGCCGCCGCCAGTTCCCCCGTCTGGCGGCATCAGCTATCGGCGAGGTGACCGCGCCGCTCCAGCAGATACGACTGCAGGTCCCGCAACGGCTTGCCCTCCTCGTCCAGATGATGCCGGGTCCAGGTGCCGTCGCCAGCCAGCCACCAGGAACTCGTCGACTCGTCCATGGCCATGTCGATCAGCGACCGTAGCTCTCTGGTGTGCTCGGGGACCTTCACCCGGCAGAGCAGCTCCACCCGGCGATCCAGGTTGCGGTGCATCAGGTCGGCGCTGCCGATCCACACCTCAGTGTCTTCCGGGCCCCCGGCGCCGAAGACGTAAATCCGGGAATGTTCCAGGAACCGGCCGAGGATACTGCGCACCCGGATCGTCTCTGACAGCCCCGGCAGGCCCGGGCGCAGCGAGCAGATGCCGCGGACCCACACGTCGATCGGCACCCCGGCCTGGGACGCCCGGTACAGCGCGTCCACGATCTCCTCATCGATGATCGCGTTGCACTTGAGCTGGATCCGGGCCGGCTTGCCCTGCTGCTGCAGCGCGGTCTGCTGCTCGATCCGGTCCAGCAGGCCGGGCCGGAGCGCCTGCGGGGCGACCAGGAAGCGGCGGTAGTCGTTCTTCCGGCTGTACGCGGTCAGGTGGTTGAACAGGTCGGTCGAGTCACCGCCCACGGTCGGGTCGGCGGTGAGCAGGCCGTAGTCCTCGTACAGCCGGGCGGTGGACGGGTTGTAGTTCCCGGTGCCGATGTGGCAGTAGCGGCGCAGCGAGCCATCTGATTCCTCGCGCACCACCAGCACCATCTTGCAGTGCGTCTTCAGCGCCGGCACGCCGTACACCACGTGGCAGCCCGCTTCCTCCAGCTTGCGGGCCCAGATGATGTTGGCCCGCTCGTCGAAGCGCGCTTTCAGCTCGACCACCACCACGACCTGCTTGCCCGCCTCGGCCGCGTCAATCAGCGCGTCCACGATCGGCGACGAGTCGCTGGTCCGGTACAGCGTCTGCTTGATGGCCAGCACCCGCGGGTCGGCGGCCGCCTCCACGGTCAGCCGCTCCACCGTAGCGGCGAACGAGTCGTACGGGTGGTGCACCAGCACGTCGCCCCGGTCCAGCGTGGTGAACACGTCGCTGTCCTGCGGCAGCGCCGACTCGCGCGGCACGAACGGCGGGTACTTCAGCCGCCGGATGCTCAGGTCCGCGATCGCGTTGAGCC
The DNA here is from genome assembly GCA_963814645.1 of uncultured Actinomycetes bacterium. Taxonomy (GTDB): domain Bacteria; phylum Actinomycetota; class Actinomycetes; order Streptosporangiales; family Streptosporangiaceae; genus RYN-230. The sequence continues at coordinate 2,559,323 of CAWFDX010000004.1, forward strand.
CGGTCAGGTCGAGCGGGCTGGGCAGGTGGTACACCGCCCGCCGGTCCACGCCGAGCTCGGTGACCAGCCGCTCCAGGACGTCGGCCGAGATCGTCTCTTCGACCTCCAGCCGCACCGCGGGCTCGAAGCGGCGGCGCAGCAGTTCCCGCTCCATCGACTGCATGAGGTCTTCGGTGACGTCCTCGTCGATCTCCAGCTCGCGGTTCCTGGTCACCCGGAACACGTGGTGCTCCAGGATGTCCAGGCCGACGAACAGCTCCGGCAGGTGCGCGGCGATCACGTCTTCCAGCGGCACGTACCGGTACCGGCCCACGCTGAGGAACCGGGGCAGCAGCGGTGGCACCTTGACCCGGGCGAACATGGTCGCGCCGGTCTCCGGTTCGGCGATCATCACGGCCAGGCTGAGCGACAGGCCGGAAATGTACGGGAACGGGTGGGCCGGGTCCACTACCAGCGGGGTGAGCACCGGGTAGATCCGGTCCCGGAACAGCCGCTGCAGCTCATGCTGCTCGTCTTCGGACAGCTCTTTCCAGCGCAGGATCTCGATGCCCTCGTCGCCCAGCAGCGGCCGGATCGTGGTGCTGAAGTACTCCGCGTGCCGCAGGCTGAGCTCCCCCGCCGTGGCCAGGGTGTTCTCCAGCACCTGGTCCGGCGGCATCCCGGTGGTGACCCCCTCCACCGGCAGCCCGGTGGCCATCCGGCGCATCCGGCCGGCCACCCGGACCATGAAGAACTCATCCAGATTGCTGGCGAAGATGGCCATGAACCGGACCCGCTCGAGCAGCGGCACGTTCTCGTCCTCGGCCAGTTCCAGCACCCGCTGGTTGAACCGGAGCCAGCTTCCCTCGCGCTCGATATACCGGTCGGGCGGCAGGTCGTCGGCTGGGCTGGCGCCCGTACTTTCTGCCACAGCGCCCTCCGGCGCGGTCCCCGCGCTCATATCCCCCTCGCCCGTCTGATAACTCAGCTCGCCCAAACTCATGCCGTCATTGTCCCCAGTGTCCGGCAGGCCAAGACACCCGGGACGGGTGTTTTCATCCTCGCAACGGTCCGTAATTGCCCAGTTCAGTACCAGGTCATTCACGTGCAAAGCAGTACGAATCGCGAATTCACTGAGCAGCCGGGGCGGTCGCGGCAGGACGCCTAGCTCAATTCCGCGCACCGCCAGCCCGGTCAGTCCGTACACGGCCGGCGGTATCAGCTTGCGCAGGGCCGCCACGGCGGGCCCGAAGGAGGGACGGGTCAGCCGGACGGCGGGCGGCACAGTGCCTCGATGGCGACCCGGTCGCCGATCTTGACCCGCTCCCCCCGGCCCAGTGAGACAGCGAGCTCCGCCTCGGCCTGTTCCACCCGGAGCCAGTCCGCGTAGCTGACCGGCCGTACCCCGCGCTCGGCCAGCTCGGCGAAGAATTCCTCCCGGGACCGCCGCCGGGCCGCCGCGCCGCTGGGGACCACGCCGCCGGCGGCCGCGCCGCCAGCGGCCGGGCCATCCTGGCCGGCCAGGTCGGCCAGCAGCGACCGGACGGTGCCGGCCGCGTCCGACTTGTTCGTGCCGACCACCCCGGTCGGGCCGCGCTTGAGCCATCCGGCGACATACTCGCCGGGCAGCGGCCCGCCGTCCCGGCCGAGGACCCGGCCGTCGGCGTTCGGCACGGTGTAGCTGCGCTCGTCGAACGGCACCCCGGGCAGCGGCACGCTCTGGTAGCCCACGCTGCGGAACACCATCTGCGCCGGGATCGTCTCGAACTCCCCGGTACCGGTGAACTTGCCCTCGTCATCGAGCCGGGTCCGCTCGACCGTCAGCCCGGACACCCGGTCGGTGCCGTCCACCTCCACCGGGCGCAGCCAGAACCGGACGGTCAGCCTGCGCTCCGCGCCGGCTCGCCCTCCCCCGGTGCCCGCTCAGCCCAGTCCCGGATAACCGCCAGGTTGCCGCGCACCCGGCGGTCGCTCTCGGCCAGTTCCGCGCTCTGCCCGGTCGGGTCGAACGCGCCCAGGTCCAGCTCGGCCGGGTTGACCACGATGTCCACCCCGGACAGCTCGCCCAGCTCACGCAGTTCCTTGGTGGTGAACTTGGCCTGCGCCGGGCCGCGCCGGCCGATCATGTGCACCTCGCGGACCTTGCTGGCCATCAGCGCTTCCAGCACCGCCTGCGGGATGTCGGTACGGCTCAGCTCGGCCGGGTCCCTGACCAGGATGCGGGCCACGTCCACAGCCACGTTGCCCACCCCGACCACGGCGACCGACTCGGCGTCCAGGGTGAACGCGCCCGCCTCGGTGTCCGGATGGCCGCAGTACCAGTTCACGAAGTCGGTGGCCGCGTAGCTGCCGGGCAGGTCCTCGCCGGGGATGCCCATCCGCCGGTCCCGCATCGCGCCGGTCGCGTAGACCACCGCGTCGTAGCTGGCCAGCAGGTCCTCGCGGGTGACGTCGTCGCCTAGGTGCACCCCGCCGAGGAAGCGCACATCGGCGTGCTCCAGCACGTTGCGCAGGTAGTCGGCGATGGACCGGATCGACGGGTGGTCCGGGGCGACCCCGTAGCGGACCAGGCCGTACGGGGTGGGCAGCCGGTCCAGCACGTTGACCTGCACAGTGACGGGCGGGTCCACCTTGGCCGCCTGCTTGATCAGTGCCTCGGCGGTGTAGATCCCGGCCGGGCCGGAACCGACGACGGCCACCTGGAGTGTGGTCACTGGGATCTCATCCCTGGGGGTTGTCGGCCAGTTCGGGGTCGAGCCGGGCCACGGCCTCGGTGATCTGCCGGGCCAGGTGCTGTGGGACCAGGCCCACCTCGTCCAGCACCTGGTCCCGTGAGCCGTGGTCCAGGAACCGCTGCGGCAGGCCGAACGTCCGCACCGGCGTGCGCACGTCCGCGTCGCGCAGCAGCCGGCAGACCGCGTCGCCGAACCCGCCTACCAGGCCGTTGTCCTCGACGGTGGCCACCAGCCGCGCCGGAGCGGCGATATCGGCCAGCGCCGGGTCTACCGGCTTGGTCCAGCGTGGGTCCAGCACGGTCACCCGGATACCCTGGTCGGCCAGCCGACTGGCCGTGGCCAGGCACATCGCGGCCATTGGCCCGGCGCCGACCAGCAGCACGTCCGGGGCGGCTGGCCCGTCCGGCCGGGCCAGCACGTCCATGCCACCCACCCGGCCGATCGCTTCGGTCTCGGCGCCCACGTTGCCCTTGGGGAACCGGACCACGGTCGGGCCGTCGCTGACCGCGACCGCCTCGGCCAGCAGCTCGGCGATCCGGGTCCCGTCCCGTGGCGCGGCGATCCGCAGGCCCGGCACGACCTGCAGGATCGAGCCGTCCCACATGCCGTTGTGGCTGGCCCCATCCGGGCCGGTCACCCCGGCCCGGTCCAGCACGAAGGTGACCGGCAGCCGGTGCAGCGCCACGTCCATCAGCACCTGGTCGAAGGCCCGGTTGAGGAACGTCGCGTAGATGGCCACCACCGGGTGCAGGCCGCCCATGGCCAGCCCGGCCGCGCTGGTCACCGCGTGCTGCTCGGCGATGCCCACGTCGAAGACCCGGTCCGGGTAGGCGGCGGCGAACTTGGCCAGTCCGGTCGGGTGCAGCATGGCGGCGGTGATCGCGACCACGTCCGGCCGCCGCGCGCCGGTCGCTAGCAGCGCGTCGCCGAACACGTCGGACCAGGATGGCTTGGGCACTCCGGGCGGCGTGCCGGCGGGCGCAGCCGCGGGCACCTGGTGCAGCCGGTCCTGCTCGTTGTCCTCGGCCAGCTGGTAGCCGAACCCCTTCCGGGTGATCACGTGCACCAGCACCGGGCCGCCGAAGTCCCGGGCCCGGCGCAGCGCGTGCTCCACCGCCTGCTCGTCGTGCCCGTCGATCGGCCCGAGGTACTTGAGGCCCAGGTCCTCGAACAGCACCTGCGGCTGCAGGACGTCCTTGAGGCCCTTCTTCACCCCGTGCAGCGTGCCGTACAGCGGGGCGCCGACCACCGGGGCGCGGGTCAGCGTGGTCTTGATGTAGTCCAGCACGTTCTCGTAGCGCTGGTTCATCCGGACCATGGTCAGGTGGTTGGCCAGCCCGCCGATCGTCGGCTGGTAGGACCGGCCGTTGTCGTTGACCACGATGACCAGCCGACTGTCCTTGGCCACCGCGATGTTGTTCAGCGCCTCCCAGGCCATCCCGCCGGTCAGCGCGCCGTCGCCGATCACCGCGACCACGGTGCGGTCGGTCTCGCCGCGCAGCCGGTACGCCTTGGCCAGCCCGTCGGCGTAGGACAGGCTGGTGGACGCGTGCGAGTTCTCCACCAGGTCGTGCTCGGACTCGGCCCGGCTCGGGTAGCCGGAAAGCCCGCCGCGCTGGCGCAGCGTGCCGAACTCAGCCACCCGCCCGGTGAGCAGCTTGTGCACGTAGGACTGGTGCCCGGTGTCGAAAACAATCTTGTCCACCGGGGAGTCGAACACCCGGTGCAGCGCGATCGTCACCTCGACCACGCCGAGGTTGGGCCCGAGATGGCCGCTGGTCCGCGACACCGTCTCGATCAGCAGGTCACGTATTTCGCTGGCCAGTACGGGCAGCTGGTCCGGTGCCAGCTCCCGCAGATCGCGTGGGCCAGAAAGAGTCTCCAGCAGGGTCACGTGAGCTGCTCCCTTGTCGCGGATGCGGGGGAATCTGTGGCGAGTCTATTTGGCCGGGCTGGTGCGCGGCACGGAAGGCCCGGCTTCTCACCCCCGGGAACCGTGTCCTGCCGTTCGCCCGCGGTTAGCCGCCAGGACATGATCGCCGGCCAGCATGGCCCAGCCTTTACCCAACCCCCAGGGGGAACACTATGCGCCGACTGCGATGGCTCGCGATTATCACGACTGGCTGCCTGGCCGCCGCGCTGCTCAGCACGGCCGGGGTGGCCGGGGCCGCCACCAAGGCGAGTCCAGCCTTCCCGCTCTCGAAGATCCACCACGTGTGGATCATCGAGCTGGAGAACACCTCGTTCAGCACCGGTTTCGGCCACCCGTCATCGGACCCGGAACTGGCCAAGGTGCTGGTATCCAAGGGCGCGCTGCTGCGCGACTACTACGGCATCGGGCACGACAGCCTGGACAACTACATCGCCGAGATCTCCGGTCAGGCGCCGAACTACCAGACCGGCCAGGACTGCGAGTACTACAGCAAGTTCCTCCAGTTCGGCGGCGAGAACTTCGACAAGTGGACCAAGTACGGGCAGCTGTCCGGCGACGGCTGCGTCTACCCGAAGTACGTGCGCAACGTGGCCGCCGAGCTGACCGCGCACCATCTGTCCTGGAAGTCGTACAACCAGCAGATGGGCAACGACCCGGCCCGGGACGGCACCACCGCCACCGCGCACGGCCCGGCCTGCGGCCACCCCAAGCTGGGCACGATCGACCAGACCGACGTGACCGGCCCGGCGCACGACAGCTACGCGACCCGGCACAACCCGTTCGTCTACTTCGAGAACATCATCGGCAGCCAGGGCTACTGCGACGCGCACGTGGTCACGCTCAAGCCGCTCACCGCGGACCTGGCCCACGCTTCCAGCACCCCGGCCTACTCCTGGATCACCCCGGACACCTGCGCCGACGGCCACGACACGCCGCGCTGCCAGGACGGGGCCAAGGGCGGCCTGAACCAGGTGGACAAGTTCCTGGCCAGCTACGTGCCGAAGATCATGGCGTCACCGGCGTACAAAGCCGGCGGGCTGATCTTCATCACGTTCGACGAGTCCGGTGACGACACGAACGCGGCCGCGTGCTGCGGCGAGAAGGACAGCCTGGGCTTCACCGACCCGTCGCACCCGAACGTCAACGAGCCCGGGCTGTACGGGCCGGGCGGCGGCCGGGTCGGCGCGGTGGCGCTGTCCCCGTTCATCAAGCCCGGCACCACGAGCGCCGTGGCCTACAACCACTACTCGCTGCTCAAGACCGTGGAGGACATCTTCCACCTGCCACTGCTCGGCGACGCGAAGCAGCCCCAGGTACGGGCGTTCGGAAAGGATGTGTTTACTGGCTGAGATAGCCGGTCAGCTCAGCGCACGCCGTAGAGGTGCTCCAGGGCTAGCTGGTCGAGGCGCTCGTAGCCCAGCCCGCGGGCGGCCAGCGCCTCGATGTCCGGGGTGAAGCCCTGCACGTCCCGCCAGGTCTCGCCGGCCGCCATGGTGGGCGTGGCCAGGTCCTCCACCCCGGACGCGACCAGCGCCGCCTTGACCTCGGGGTCGGCCCGGAATGCCCGGACCTTGTCCCGCAGGATCAGGTAGTTGCGCATGCACGCGGCGGCCGACACCCAGACGCCCTCGTCGTCCTCGGTGCGCGGCGGCTTGTAGTCGAAGTGCACCGGCCCGTCGTAGCCGCCCGCCTCCAGCGCGTCCACCACCCAGAACGCGCCGCGCGCGTTGCCCGCGCCGAACCGCAGGTCCTGGTCGTAGCGCGGCCCGTTCTGCCCGTTCAGGTCGATGTGGAACAGCTTCCCGTGCCATAGCGCCTGGGTGATCCCGTGCGCGTAGTTGAGTGAGGCCATCTCTTCGTGCCCCACCTCGGGATTGATGCCCACCATCTCGTGGTGCTCGAGTTCTTTGATGAACGCCAGTGCGTGTCCGGCCGTCGGCAGCAGGATGTCGCCGCGTGGCTCGTTCGGCTTCGGCTCGATGGCGAAGCGCAGGCCGTAGCCCTGCTCCTGGACGTAGCCGGCCAGCAGGTCGAGGCCTTCCCGGTAACGGTCCAGCGCGGCCCGGATGTCCTTGGCCGCGCCGGACTCGGCGCCCTCCCGGCCGCCCCAGAACACATACACCTTCGCGCCCAGCTCGGCGGCCAGGTCCAGGTTGCGCATCACCTTGGCCAGCGCGAACCGGCGCACGTCCCGGTCGCTGGCGGTGAACGCGCCGTCCTTGAACATCGGGTGGCCGAACAGGTTGGTGGTGGCGGTCGTCACGACCAGGCCGGTGTCGGCCAGGGCCTGCTTGAAGTCGCCGATCTTCCGGTCCCGCTCGGCGTCGCTGGCCTCGAACGGGAACACGTCGTTGTCGTGGAAGTTGACCCCGTACGCGCCCAGTTCCGCCAGCTTGCGCACGGCCCGGTCGGCGGGCATCGGCGGCCGGACCGCACCGCCGAACACGTCCACGCCCTGCCAGCCCACCGTCCAGATGCCGAACGAGAACTTGTCCTCGGGGGTCGGTTCGTACGCCATGAGCTGATCCTCTCCCTTATCTCCCTTATCGCTGCCAGACCTGGTTGTCTCAGCCAACTGTGTCCCAGCCGGCCGTGTCCCAGTCGGCCGTGGCTCTCTGCAGCCAGGCCAGCCGCTGCCGGATCCCCGGGTCGGGCGCGCCGGTGTACTCCTCGGGCCGGTGCCGCGGCCAGGCCGGCGGCTCCGGGGTGCCGGCCAGCGCCCAGGCCGCCTGCCGGGCCGCGCCCAGCGCCACGTACTCCTCCGGCGCGGGCACCAGCACCGGCGCGCCGAAGATGGTGGGCGCGATCCGCCGGGCCGCCTCGGACCGGGCCCCGCCGCCGATCAGCAGCACCCGCTGCCGGGACGCGCCCTGCGCGGCGATCAGGTCGGCCGCCTCGGCCAGCGTGCCCAGCACCGCCTCGATCGCGGCCCGGGCCAGGTTGGGCCCGGTCATGTTCTGCGTGGTGACGCCGCGCAGCACGCCGGTGGCGTCCGGCCGGTTCGGGCTGCGCTCGCCGTCCAGGTAGGGCAGCAGCACCAGCCCGCCCGCGCCCGGCTCGGCCTGCAGCGCCTGCACGGACATGCCGTCCAGGTCGGTGCCGATCAGCCTGGCCACCGCGGACAGCACCAGGCCGGCGTTGACCGTGGCGATCAGCGGCAGGTACCGGCCGGTGGCGTCGGCGAACCCGGCCACCATGCCGGATTCGTCGGCCGCGGGCCGCTCGGTGACCGCGTACGCGGTGCCCGAGGTGCCGATCGAGGTGACCAGCTCGCCTGGTTCGAGGCTCAGGCCCAGTGCGGCGCCCATGTTGTCCCCGGTGCCGGGGGCCAGCGCGGCGCCGGTGGCGGTCTCGCCGACCACCTCGGCGGGCTTGGCGATCCGCGGCAGCCCGGGCTCATGGCCCAGCGCGGCCGCCGCCACCTCGGGCAGCCAGCGGCTCTCCGCCGGGGAGAAGTAGCCGGTCCCGGACGCGTCGCCGCGGTCGGTGACCGGCCCGGCCGCTGGCCCGGCCGGCCCGGCCACCGCGAGCCGCCAGGTCAGCCAGTCGTGTGGCAGCATGACCCGGGCCACCCGGGCCGCGTTTTCCGGCTCGTGCTCGGCCAGCCAGCGCAGCTTGGTCACGGTGAACGACGCGCTGGGCACGCTGCCGGTGTGGCTGGCCCACCAGGCTGGCCCGCCCAGCTCGGCGATCAGCTCCCGGGCCGCCGCCGCGGACTTGAGGTCGTTCCATAGCATGGCGGGCCGGATGACCCGGCCGTCCTCGTCCACCACGACCATGCCGTGCTGCTGCGCGGCCACCGCGACCGCGTCGGCCCGGTCCAGCAGGCCCTGCCCGGCCTGCTCCAGCGCGGACCACCAGGCGGCCGGATCGGCTTCGGTGCCGGGCGGCTGCGGCGCGCTGCCCCGGGCCAGCACCGTGCCGTCCTCGGCCTGGCAGAGCAGCACCTTGGTGGATTGCGTGGACGAATCCACCCCGGCTACCAGCATCCGATACCTCCCGCCGCGACGGTCATGAACCTACTCGCCGGGCCGCGGCTGGCCAGCGCCCGGCCCGCCCGTGCCCGGTGTGCCCGTGCCCGGTGTGCCCGTGCCCGGTGTGCCCGTGGAGTCCCGAGTCACCAGCTCGGTGGACAGCTCGACCCGCTGGCTGCGCAGCGGGGTGCCGCCGATCAGATCGCCGAGCATCTCGGCGGCCACCCGGCCCATGTCGGCCAGCGGCTGGCGGACCGTGGTCAGCGGCGGGGACACCCAGCGGGCGGCGGGCAGGTCGTCGAAGCCGACCACGCTGAGATCCTCCGGCACCCGCAGGCCGCGCTGCCGGGCCGCCTCGTACACGCCCAGCGCCTGCTGGTCGCTGCCGGCGAAGATCGCGGTGGGCGGGCCGGCCAGGTCGAGCAGCTCGCCGCCGCACCGGAAGCCGCCCTCGTGCTGGAAGTCGCCGTGCCGGAGCAGCGCCGGGTCGCTGGGCAGCCCGGCCTGCTCCAGCGCATTGCGGTAGCCGTCGGCCCGGGCCCGGCTGCAGATGTAGCCCTGCGGGCCGGTGATGGCGCCGATCCGGCGGTGGCCGAGGCCGATCAGGTGCTCGGTGGCGGCGATGCCGCCGGCCCAGTTGGTCGCGCCCACGCTGGGCCGCGCCGGGTCGGGCAGGTTCACCGGGTCCACCACGACCAGCGGGATGCCGTCGGCGCGCAGCTGGGCCGTCGGCCCAATGGACAACTGGGCCAGCGGCCCGGCGGACAGCTCGGCGGTGACCAGGATGATGCCCTCGGTGTCGTGGCTGGCCAGCGCGCTGGTCCAGCTGGCCGGGCGGGCGCTGCCGTGGCGCACCGCGGACACCGCGACGGCCATCCCGTGGCCGGCGCACCAGTCCTCCACGCCGCGCAGGATCTCCACCGCCCACGGGCTGTTCAGCCCGTTGAAGATCAGGTCGATGAGGCCGGCCCGGCGGCCGCGGCGCGGCCCGGGCCGCTGGTAGTTGAGCTCATCGAGCAGGCGTTCCACCCGGGCCCGGGTGCCCGGGGCCACGTCGGGGCGGCCGTTGACCACTTTCGACACGGTGGGCAGCGAGACGCCGGCCTCGGCGGCGACCGCGGCCAGCGTGGGCCGCCGGCGAGGGCCCTCAGCCGGCATCCGCACCCCTCCCGCCCTCGAAACTTTCGGCGCGGCTATCGTAACCCGGCCGGTCAGTCCTGGGCCGACGGCTCCGCTGGGTACGGGGTCAGCCGGCCGCACATGCCGTAGCCGCGCGGCCCGGCCGGGTGCGGCACCCGGACCAGGCCCGCGGCGCGCAGGTGCGCCGTGTCCTGGGCCTCGATGCCGTCCAGCTGCTGGCCGGTGAGTTCGGACACCGCGGCGGCCTGGCCACGCCACCGGCGCCGCCAGTCCGGCACCCGGGCCGCGGTCAGCGCGACCGCGGCGTCCAGGAACGGCTGCAGGGCGGCCGGCCCGTCCGCCAGCACCTGGTCGCGCAACGCCAGGAACCCCTCGATGGCCAGGTCCCGGCGGCGCCGTGCGGCCGCCGCCAGCGGATCGTCTGAGGCCGGCCCGTCCGTGGCAGCGCCGTCCGCGGCCGGGCTCAGCGTGGCCGCCGCCTGGTACCGGGCCGGATCGGCCAGCACGTCGGGCGGGAAGGTCAGCACGCAGTCGCCCGCCTCGGGCAGGCCGGCGTTCTGCATGACGACCAGGATCTGCAGCTGGCCATCGTCATTGACCAGCCGGTGCACGGTGCCCGGGGTGAACCACAGGCAGTCGCCCGGGCGCAGCGGCGTCTCCTGGTAGCCGTGGCTGCCCAGGGTCTGCAGCCGGCCCGCGCCGCGCAGCACCACGTACCCCTCGGTGGATGCCAGATGGATGTGCGCCGAGCCGCCGCGCAGCCCGTCCGCGGTCGGCCAGTCGTACACGTCGAGCAGGGTGACCCCGGTCGCGCCGGGGAACGCCTGGGCCGCGGTCACGCCACCGCTCCCGGCACGCCGAGCAGGTCACTGGCTTCCATCTCGGCCACCAGCTCGGCGCACCGCGCGGCCGGCAGCTCGCCGTCGGCTACCGCGACGTCGTAGCGCAGGTGCAGGCTCTGCCCGTCGGCCAGCATGAACTCGGCCGCGAAGAACGGCGCCGGGCACACGCAGGCGAACGGCTCACTGCGCACGAACCACATGGTCGGGTGGCCCACGTTGCTGGGCGCATTGCGGAACACCAGGGTCGATGCCCGGTCCGCGTCGTGCCGCCCGGAGAACGCCAGCCACCGGCCGCGCCAGCCCATGTACTCGTCCCCGCCGGTGCCGCTGGACGTGATCACCCGGCCCGGGCTGAACGAGGCCGGGCCGCGCCAGAACAGCCCGCCGTAGCCGGCGTTCTCCCGGCCCGCCGTGGTCGGGCTGCCGAACGTGATGATGGCCCCGCGCACGTTGTGCAGGGTGGTGCGGAAGGCCAGCAGCCAGGCCTCCGTCCCGGGCAGCACCCGGGCGCCGATCTGCCGCCGCTCCTGCAGCCAGGTCTCGCCTTCCTGGGTGATCCAGGTCAGCTGCTCATCGACCCGGAGCACGCCGTCGGTCACTGCGGCGGTGCTGAATTCCTCATGCCGGATCCGCCCGTTGTTGGGCAGCTGCCGGTAGCCGTAGCCGCGCTGGAACGTCGGGCCGCCCCAGAAGTTCTCCGGCCCGACGTGCGGCAGCGACCAGGCGATCCCTTTGTGCCAGACGTGATCCGCAGGCCGGAAGCCGGTCACCAGGTCACCGCGCAGCGTGCGCACCGGGTGGAAGTACGGCCGCGGCGACTCGACCTGCGGGTCGTCCGGCCGGTAGACGTAGCGGAACAGCTCGGTGCCGGCGTGGCTCAGCCGCAGCGAGCCGCCGTCGGCGTCGGTGAGGTGGGTCTCAGTGGTGGGCACCCTCACCATTGTTCCCATCCCGGGGCCAGGCCGTCCATCCGGTCGTAACACGGCGATCCGGCGCCCAGATCGGCGGGGCGCACCACCCCGCCGCCGAACGCGGCCGCGTACAGCCCGGCCACCAGGGACATCGTGCCCCGGCTGTCCGGCAGCGTGACCGGCGGCGCGGCGTCCGCGCGCAGCGCGGCCAGCACGGCGGCGAACTGGGCCCGGTGCCCGCTGGGCGTGCCCGCCGTGGGCCGCGACCAGGCGGCCAGCACGGCCTGCTCGTGGCCGGGGGCCGGGGTGACCCGCCAGTCCTCGTCCCGGTATCCGTACAGGTGGCTGACCTCGACCGTGCCGTGCTCGAAGTCGAACCGCAGGTAGCTCTCTTCCCGCGGGGACAGCACGCTGTTCACCACGCTGGCCGCGGCGCCGCTGGCGAAGATCACGTGGGCCATGGACAGGTCCTCGGTCTCCGTCCGGCGGGCCTGCCGCCGGGCGATGGCGGAGATCTCCGCCCAGTCGCCGAGCACATAGCGCAGCAGGTCCATCTGGTGGATGCCGTGCCCCATGGTCGGGCCGCCGCCCTCGGTCTGCCACCGGCCGCGCCACGGCACGTCGAAGTAGGCCTGATCGCGGAACCAGGTGGTGTGGCAGATGGCCAGCAGCGGCCGGCCCAGCACGCCCGAGTCGGCCACCGCGCGCAGCCGGCCCGCGGCCGACCCGAACCGGTGCTGGAACACGGTCGCGAACCACGGCCCGCCTGGCCGGGCCATCTCAGCCAGCAGGTCAAGCTCGCGCAGGCTCAGCGTGGGCGGCTTCTCGGCCAGCACCGACGCGCCCGCCGCCAGGCACTCCGCGGCCTGCGCGAAGTGCAGGCCCGGCGGGGTGCAGAGGTGAACCAGGTCAGGCTGGGCCGCGGCGAGCAGCCCGGCCAGGTCGGTGTGCAGGTCGGTGACGCCGTGCTCGGCGCCGAACGCGGCCAGCCGGGCCCGGTCGATGTCGGCCGCGCAGGCCAGTTCGGCACCGGGCAGCCGGTGCAGCGCGGCGGCATGCACGTCGGCGATGTTGCCGGTCCCGGCGATCGCGATCCGGACCGGCGGCACGGCGCCTGCCTGCCCTGCCTGCACTGGCTGCCTCCAATCCCGGACGCTATGGCCTGCGGTCCAGGCAGGCAATAAGTTTCGGAAACCTTTCGGCTTGTGAGCTGGCGGCCTGGCTTCAGCCGGGGCCGGGCTGGTCCACCGGCAGCGTGATGTTCCGGGCCGCCTGCCAGCCCGCGGCCAGTTCCAGGCCGGTGATGACCAGCAGGCAGCTGATCGGGACCGTCCAGCCGCCGCTCGCGGTGTGCAGGAACCCGACGGCCAGCGGGCCGGCCGTGGCGACCAGGTAGCCGACGCTCTGCGCGAACGCGGACAGCGAGGCGGCCGCGCGTGGGTCGGGCGCCCGGGCCATGGTGAAGAAGATGGCCAGGCCGAGCGCGGAGCCCTGGCCCAGGCCGAGCAGCAGCACCCAGGCGGCGGCGCCGCCGAGCGGGGCGAACCAGGCCCCGGCCAGGCCCGCCACGCTGGCCGCGACGGTCCAGGCCATCAGCGCCCGTTGGTTCCTGGCCCGCTGCGCGAGCACCGGGATGACCAGCGCGCTGGGCACGCCGCCCAGCGACATCAGCGCGAGCAGGGTGCCCGCGCCGGCCGGGCTGACCCCGCGATCGCGGAACATGGTCGGCAGCCAGGACAGGGCGGCGTAGAAGGTCAGGCTCTGCAGCCCCATGAACGCGGTGACCTGCCAGGCCAGCGCGTGCCGGTACACCTGGAGGCCGCGCCGTGGCGCGGCGGGCGCCAGGCCGCCGCCGGGCCGGGTGTGGAACCGCAACTGCGGCAGCCAGCACAGCGCGGCGGCCAGCGCCGGGAGCGCCCACAGGCCCAGCGACAGTGGCGCCGAGCCACCGGACAGCTTGTAGACCGGGACCGCGATCAGCGAGCCGGCGATCGACCCGGCGGACAGGCTGAGCAGGTAGATCCCGATCAGCAGCCCGGCCTGCTCCGGCCGGCGCCGTTTGGCCAGGCTGGGCAGCAGCACGTTCATCAGCGCGATGGCGGCGGCCGCGATGGCGGTGCCGGGGAACAGCAGGCTGCCGGGCAGTGCGCCGCGCAGCAGCAGCCCGGCGGCCAGCAGCACCAGTGCGGCGCCGAGCACCCGTTCCTCGCCGAACCGGCGGCTGAGCGGCGCGGCCACCCCGGAGCACACGCCGAAGGCCAGCACCGGCAGCGCGGCCAGCGCGGACAGCGCCGCGTTGGACAGGTTCAGGCTGGCGGCCAGCTCCGGGAACAGCGGCGGCAGGCTGGTGATGGCGGCCCGCAGATTGAAGGCCAGTGCGACCATGCCGAGCACGAACACCGCGGTGCGCTGGGCACGCTGGCGCCCAGCGGATGCGGGCGGGGCGACGGGAGTGGCAGGTTCGGCCATTTCCCGACCACGCTAACAGCGTGAATGCTGCAACCACACGGTCAGGTGCGCATGGTCGCAGCATTCACCCGGTTACCGGCCAGGGCTACATATGTCGGGTTAGCGCGCTAGCGGGTTATGCCGGGTGAGGTACGCGGGGGACGCAGCGCGGCGGGCACCTGGGGGGTCAGCTGGGCCTGGATCCCGGCGGCGCACTTGGCCGCCGCGTCCACCGCGGCGATCGTGCTGTTCCGGCCAGCCGTCGTGGCGCACTGGCCGGCCAGCACCGCGACCCGCTCGCTGAGCAGCGCCCAGGCCGCGTCCCGCCACGGCACGAGGTTGCCCATCAGGTAGAACATCTCGAAGGCCGGGCCGACCGTGCGGCCCGGGTGGTCGGGCCCGGCCGGCAGCTGGGTGAGCGCATCTCCGAGCGGCGCCAGCACCCCGCTCATCAGGCTGAACGCCGCCTCGACGAGCAGGCCGAGCTGATCGTCGGTCTCGTCGGTGTGAGTGAAAAACCGCATCAGCACCTGGAGCAGTACCTCGTACCCGAGCGCGAACAGCCGGGCCACCTGGCGGGTGGCCGGGTCGCTGATCAGCGGCGGCTCGGCGGTGAGGTCGAACGGCTGCTGGGTGAACGCGGCCAGCACCGGCCGGGCCGGCTGGAACGCCGGGTCGGCCGCGGCCAGCCGGGAGTACTCGTCCCAGATGCCGAGGAACCGGCCGTAGTGCGCGGCCTGCCAGTCGCCGCGGGCGCCCTCACCCTGCTCGATGATGGTCTCGATGGCCTGCTGGGCGGAGGCCAGGTCGGTGACCGCGATCAGGTCGGGCCAGCGGAACATCTCCGGCGTGGCCTGGGCCCGCGGCGGCCCGACAAACAGCGCCCGCTCCCCCAGCCGGGCGGCCAGGTCACGAAGCCCCTGCTCGATGGCCCGGTAAAGATGCCCGACGGTGAGGAAATCCTGGGTGCGCGGCATGATCTCGCCCGGCTCGACCGGCTGGTGCGGCGGCGCGCCGGGCATGAACTCGACCGCGTCCATCCGCTCCATCCCCTCCGGCCGTTCCAGGTAGAGGAAATGGGTCAGCGCATCCGCGCCGAACGGCAGCAGGTCGAGCTGCACGCTGGGCGGGAAGTACGCCGAGCGCTGCGGGAAGTTGGGCCGGCCGATCGTCGGCGCCGCGCCGATGGCCGACATCACGTTGCACGCCAGCGCCAGGTGCAGCATCTCCTCAATGGCGATGTCGCGCAGCACCTGGCGCCAGCGCTCGGTCGCCGCGGCCTGCTCCGCGGTGAGGCCCTCCGCCGGATCCTGTTTCAGGCTGAACGCCGCGTACAGGTACTGGCACATGATCATGTGTTCTAGCTGCGTGGCCTCGGCTAGCAGGTACCACAGGTGCTCCCGGTGCTCGACCACGATCTTCGGCTCGGCCATGACATTCCCCCGACTTCTCAGTCACCGTCCTTTCGAGCCCATGATTACACGATTACATAGCCGGTGTGAAAGGGGCTTCAGCCCTGGGCGAGCAGCGACCGCAGCACGTACTGCATGATCCCGCCGTGCCGGAAGTACTCGGCCTCACCGGGTGTGTCGATCCGCACCACGGCCTGGAACTCGGTGCCGTCCGCCCGGACCGTCACCTCGCGCGGCAGTGTTGGCTCGGTGGGACGACCCCCCGAACCCCCCGCGGGCCCGCTTGAGTTCATCTCCTCGATGCCGGTGATCTCGAACACCTCGCGCCCGGTCAGGCCGAGCGTGGCGGCCGACTCCCCCGGCCGGTACTGCAGCGGCAGCACGCCCATGCCGATCAGGTTGGACCGGTGGATCCGCTCGAACGACTCGGTCAGCACGGCCCGCACGCCGAGCAGCAGGGTGCCCTTGGCCGCCCAGTCCCGGGACGACCCGGAGCCGTACTCCTTGCCGCCCAGCACGAGCAACGGCACTCCGTCTTCGAGGTACTTCCGGG
The DNA here is from genome assembly GCA_963814645.1 of uncultured Actinomycetes bacterium. Lineage (GTDB taxonomy): Bacteria > Actinomycetota > Actinomycetes > Streptosporangiales > Streptosporangiaceae > RYN-230. Next base: position 2,575,250 of record CAWFDX010000004.1, read on the forward strand.
ACGCGTCGTAGATGGACATCTGCTCGCCGTCCGGCAGGTGCACGGTGACGCCGCCCTCGGTGCCCGGCGCGAGCTGGTTGCGCAGCCGGATGTTGGCGAACGTGCCGCGGATCATCACCTCGTGGTTGCCGCGCCGCGAGCCGTAGGAGTTGAAGTCCTTCCGCTCCACCCCGTGCTCGGTCAGGTATTTCCCAGCCGGGCTGTCCGTCTTGATCGCGCCGGCCGGCGAGATGTGGTCGGTGGTGACCGAGTCACCCAGCATGGCCAGTGCGCGGGCGCCGTGGATGTCGCTGACCGGCGCGGGCTTGTCCGGCATGCCCTCGAAGTACGGCGGCTTCCGTACGTAGGTGGAGTCCGCGCCCCAGGCGAACGTGTCGCCGCTGGGCACGTCCAGTTCGCGCCACCGGTCGTCGCCCTCGAACACGTCGGCGTAGTCCCGGCTGAACATCTCGGCCGCGACCGCGTCCTGCACCACCGCGGCGATCTCGGCCGCGGACGGCCAGATGTCGTCCAGGTACACCGGGCTGCCGTCGGCCCGCGAGCCGAGCGGGTCCCGGTTCATGTCGAAGTCCATCGTGCCGGCCAGCGCGTACGCCACCACCAGCGGCGGCGAGGCCAGGTAGTTCATCTTCACGTCCGGGTTGATCCGGCCCTCGAAGTTGCGGTTGCCGGACAGCACCGACACCACGGCCAGGTCGTTCTCGGCCACCGCTTCGCTGATCGCCTCGGGTAGCGGCCCGGAGTTGCCGATGCACGTGGTGCAGCCGTAGCCGACCAGGTTGAAGCCCAGCTTGTCCAGGTAGGGCACCAGCCCGGCGCGCTCGTAGTAGTCCATGACCACCTTCGAGCCGGGGGCCAGCGTGGTCTTGACCCACGGCTTGCGGGACAGCCCGGCCTCGACCGCCTTCTTGGCCAGCAGCGCGGCGCCCACCATCACCGACGGGTTCGAGGTGTTCGTGCACGAGGTGATGGCCGCGATCACGACCGAGCCGTGATCCACCGCCGTCTTCGTCCCGTCCTCCAGCACGACCTGGGCCGGCGCCGAGGCGCGCGGGAAGTCCTCCTCGGCCACCGGGTCCGATGCGGGGAACGTGCCGGCCAGCCCGTTGTCGTAGCTCGGCCCGGACACATAGCTGCCCAGCGCCTCGCGGAACGCGTGCTTGGCGTCGGCCAGCGCCACCCGGTCCTGCGGCCGCTTGGGGCCGGCCAGCGACGGGACGATGCTGGCCAGGTCGAGTTCGAGTTCCTCGGAGTAGTGCGCCGTGGCGTCCGGGTCGTGCCACAGGCCCTGCTCCCGGGCGTATGCCTCGACCAGCGCGACCTGCTGGTCCGGGCGGCCGGTCAGCCGCAGGTAGCCCAGGGTCTGCCCGTCGATCGGGAAGATCGCGCAGGTGGAGCCGAACTCGGGGCTCATGTTGCCGATCGTGGCCCGGTTGGCCAGCGGCACCGCGCCCACCCCGTCGCCGTAGAACTCGACGAACTTGCCCACCACGCCGTGCTTGCGGAGCAGCTCGGTGATAGTGAGCACCAGGTCGGTGGCGGTCACTCCGGACGGCAGCTCACCGGTCAGCCGGAAGCCGACCACTCGCGGGATCAGCATGCTGATCGGCTGGCCGAGCATGGCCGCCTCGGCCTCGATGCCGCCGACGCCCCAGCCCAGGACGCCGAGGCCGTTCTGCATCGTGGTGTGCGAGTCGGTGCCGACGCAGGTGTCCGGGTAAGCGGCGCCGTCGCGGGCCATCACTACCCGGGCCAGGTGCTCGATGTTCACCTGGTGCACGATGCCGGTGCCCGGCGGCACCACTTTGAACTGGTGGAACGCCTCCTGGCCCCAGCGCAGGAACTGGAACCGCTCGCGGTTGCGGCCGAACTCCAGCTCCACGTTCCGGTCGAACGCGTCCGGGCGGCCGAAGACGTCCGCCACCACGGAGTGGTCGATGACCAGCTCGGCCGGCACCAGCGGGTTGATCTTGGCTGCGTCGCCGCCCAGGTCCCGCATGGCCTCCCGCATGGTGGCCAGGTCGACCACGGCCGGCACCCCGGTCAGGTCCTGCAGGATCACCCGGGCCGGGGTGAACTGGATCTCGGTGGACGGCTCCGCGAAGGGGTCCCACTGGGCCAGCGCGGTGACGTGGTCCGCAGTGACGTTGCGCCCGTCCTCGGTGCGTAGCAGGTTCTCCAGCAGGATCTTCAAGCTGAACGGAAGGCTCGCCGACCCGTCCACCGCGTCCAGCCGGTGTATCTGGTATTCGGTCCCGCCCACCCGCAGCGTGGCCAGGCTGCCGAAGCTGTTCGCGGTCATCAGGGTCCGCCTCCCGATCACAGGTATCTTGATATCGAGCTAAGTTCCATATCCCACGTTATGATGCGCTTATCTCGACGTCAAGCTACCCGCTGGGGGTGCCAGTCGGCGGCGGATCGGGGAGGATGTGCCGGTGACTGAACACTCCGAGCGCCCATGGGGCAGCTACACGGTTCTCACCGAGGGCGACTCTTTCAAGGTCAAAACACTCGAAGTGCACCCCGGGCGGCGGCTCAGCTACCAGAAGCACGCCCGTCGCTCGGAGCACTGGTTCGTGGTGACCGGCGAGGGCATCGTCACCCTGGACGGGGTGGACGTGCCGGTGCACCGGGGCAGCACCATCGACGTCGGGCTGGGCGTGGCGCACCGGATACACAACACCGGCAGCAGGCCGCTGGTCTTCGTCGAGGTCCAGCACGGGGACTACTTCGGCGAGGATGACATCGTCCGGCTCGAAGACGACTACGGCCGGTCCGGCTAACCGGACCGGGCCGAGCGCGCATGCCTGTGGACCGGCACTGCCGCCACTGCGCCGGCAACTGCCCTGGCGATTGCCTGCTGCCCGGGGACAGCGGCCTGTGCATCCACCGCCCGCTCCCCCGGCTGCCGCTGCGGATCCGGCTGCGGCTGATCGGCACCCGGCGGTTCTGGCGCCGGCTGCTGTGGGGTCCCGGTCCCCGCGGCATCGGTTAACGGGCCGCGGCGTCCGGCTTGTCCAGGCCTTGCCGGGCGGCGGCCACGTCCAGGCCACCGAGGCCGGCCTCGTCCAGCTCGGTCCAGCGGTCCCGGACTGCCTCGACGAGCGGCAGTGGACGATCCGCCGCGTCCAGCGCGAGCCGGATGTCCTTCAGCGCCCACTGCAGCGAGAACTCCGGCGAGTCGTCGCCCGCTTCCATCTTGCGGGTCTTGGCCAGCGCCACCGGGGCAGACAGGTTTCCCTCGGCCAGGAAGTCCAGCACGTCCTGGGACGCGACCCCCAGCGAGCCGGCCAGCGCCATGACCTCGGCGGCTCCCTCGACCAGGGTGACCAGCCAGGTGTTCATGACCAGCTTGAGCCGGGTGCCCGCGCCGGCGTCACCCAGCCACTTGGTGCGCTGGCCGAGCGCGGCGAACACCGGGTCCAGCCGCGGCCGCGCCGCCTCCGGCCCGGACGCCAGGATGAGCAGGTTCCCGGTCTCGGCGGGCGCCTTGGTCCCGGACACCGGCGCGTCCACGAAGTACACGTCGGGCCGTTCCTTGCTGACCCGGGTGTTCAGGTCGTCGGTGGCCGCCACGCCGATCGTGCCCATCTGCGCCCACACCGCGCCTGGCCGCAGCGCGGCCAGCATGTCCTGGCCGAACGCGACATCGTCAACCGCCCGGGCGTCCGGCACCATGGTGATCACCACGTCTGCGTGCGCCACCGCCTGCGCCGGGTCCTCGTGCGCGGTCGCGCCGTCCGCGGCCAGCTGGGCGGCGGGTTCCGGGGTCCGGTTCCACGTATCGACGGTGAATCCGGCCCGCAGCAGGCTGTGCGCCATGCCGCGGCCCATCGTCCCGATGCCCAGCACCGCCACCCGGGGCAGTGCCTGATGGTCCTGCTGCGCTGAACTCATGGAGTCCTCCCGTTCGCGGTGACCGCCGGGGTGCGGGCCCACCCTTCCATCGTGCTACGCGTGCTGCCCGTGCCGGGCCGCGGGCCGGGTGCGCATGCTGGCCGCGATCAGCGTGGCCAGCCCGGCCGCCACCGCGCCGGCCAGCATGGCCGCCCGGTCCCCGCTGACCCCGGCGGTGTGCCCGCCGTGGCTCACAGTGAGGGCGATCGCGGGCAGCAGCGCGGCGCCGATGCCCGCGCCGATCTGCCGGCCGGTGTTGATCACACCGCCGACGAAACCCTGGTCCGGGTTGGCCACTCCCTTGGTGGCGGTGACCATCGAGCCGAACGCGGTGCCCGCCGTGCCGAAGCCGACGAACGTGACCGCGGCCAGTAGCGGGCTGTACCCGCCGGTGGCGGGCAGCTGGGTGAGGACCAGGAAGCCGAGCATGGCCACGGCGTTGGTGAGCACCAGCAGCCGGTGCAGGCCCAGCCGGGCCGCCAGCCGCGCGCCGGCCGCCCCGGCGGCGAAGCCGACCACGCCCTGCGGCGCGATGGCCAGCCCGGTCAGCAGCGGCGAGTCGTGCAGCACCTGCTGGAAGTACAGCGACAGCACGAGCATCTCGCCGCCGTTCCAGACGCCCACCAGCATGATCAGCACGCCGCCCTTGCGCAGCGAGCGGAGCCGTAGCAGGTCGCCGCGGACCAGCGGGTCCGGGTGCCTGCGCTCGGCCAGCGCGAACCCGGCCAGGGCCACCGCGGCCAGCAGGGCGGCGGCCAGCACCCAGGGCGAGGCCCAGCCGACCGCGCCGCCTTCGGACACCGCGAACACGATGCTGGCCACGGCCACGGTGATCAGCGCGGCTCCGCCGACATCTAGCCGCCGCCGGGTGCGCTGCTCCCGGCCGTGGCCGAGCAGCCGCGGGGTGAGCAGCACGGCGGCCAGCCCGACCGGCACGTTGACCAGGAACACCGCCCGCCAGCTGGTGAACTCGACCAGCACGCCGCCGAGCACCTGGCCCGCCACGAAGCCGACCGACGCGGTGGCGCCGTACAGGCCCAGCGCCCGGGTGCGTGGCGGCCCTTCCGGGAATCCGGTGGTGATCAGCGACAGTGCGGCCGGGGCGACCAGCGCGGCCCCCGCGCCCTGAGCCGCCCGCGCGGCGACCAGCAGGATGGGATCCTGGGCCAGGCCGCCGGCCAGCGACGCGATGGAGAACGCGATCAGCCCAGTGACGAACATGCGGCGGCGGCCGAACAGGTCAGCCGCCCGGCCGCCCAGGATGAGCAGCCCGCCGAAGGTGATCGCGTAGCCGGTGACCACCCACTGTGCGGCCACGGCCGGGAAGCCCAGCTCGCGCTGGATGGACGCCAGCGCCACGTTCACGATGCTGAAGTCCAGCACCACCATGAACGCGGCGGTCAGGATGAGGGTGAGCGCGGCCCGGCTGTAGCCGGTCCGGTCAGCTGCGGCCGGTGCGGTGTCCGGCTGGCGGCGAGCCGGCCCGGCCGGGTGCCGGTCCGGTCCGGCTGGGGTGCGCGCGGACCGGGGGCCGCAGAGGACGCGCGGCGCGCGCGGGCCCAGCACAAGAGACCGCTCCCGGTTCGTCACCTGGTGGGTCCGGGAGCGTTCGGCACGATGCGGGGTTGAGGTTGTGCTCGGGGTCACAGCAAATCCGATACGTTTAGTTTCGTTTATCGCTGTGAGTGCCAACCAGCGGAGCGGCCCGGCTATTCCGTCCTGGCTGCCTTCTGGCCTAACTGTCTTCGGAGGCGCGCAGGCCGCGCAGCACACGCAGCCAGTCTTCCTCGGAGTCCGGGTTCCAGCCCGGGGCGGGCGAGCTGCGCCGCGGTGCGGGCGGCCGAATAATGGGATCCAGTTCGGCCTCGTCATCGGCCGGCCGCCCGTGGGCGGGCGGCCGCAATCCCCGGGCGGGCGGCGGGTCGGCGTCCGGCAGCAGGTCCGCGTCGCGCAGCCGGGCGGCCGCGCGCTGCACCCAGTCCCGGGTGCTGGGTGCGGCAGCGGCCGGCTGGTCCTGGTCCGCAGGAGCTGGGGCTACGGACTCCGCGGTCACGAACTCGGCGGCTGCCGATTCCGCGGCCACGGACTCTGCGGCCATAGATTCTGGGGCGAGCCGGCCGGGAGCCGCGGCGTCGGGGGGCGCCACGTCAGGAGGCGCTGCCGCCGGCCCGGCATCCTGGTCCGGCCGCTGCCAGACGTTGAACGCCGACTCGACCCGGTGTACCGGCCCGTCATCCGGCTCCCCGTCCTCGGCCGGCTGCGCGGTCGCGGGGTCCTTGGCTGGCTGCGCGGCCGCTGGTCCGGCCGCGGCCGCCGCCGGGTCCGGCGTCGGCCATAGGTTCAGCGACGGCTGACCGGCGGCCGGCAACTCTGGGTCCGCGACGGTCCAGTCATCGGGCTCCGCAGCGGCCTCGGGCGCCCGTACCACCCACTCACCCTCGCCGAGCACCGCCCCAGGCCGCAGCCCGGCATCGTCCCCGGCCCAGTCCGCCGCGACCGACCCGGCCAAGCCAGCGGACCGGTCATCCAGACTCGATTCAGCCTGGCCCGAGGACCCGTCATCCGGCCCAGCCCAGTCAGCCGGCAGCGGCTCGGCGTAGCGCGAGGACCCGTCATCTAGAGCTGCTTCAGCCTGCGGCGAGACCTCGTCGTCCGGCCTGGCCCAGTCAGCGGCGGCGGGGCCGGGGAAACCCGCGGACCGGTTACGCGAAGCCGATTCAGCCTGCCCCTGGAACCCGTCGTCCGGCCCGGCCCAGTCAGCCGCAGCGGGCTCGGCGTAAGCCGCGGACCGGTTTCGCAGAGCCGATTCAGCCTGCCCTGGGAGCCCGTCCTCCGGCCCGGGCCAGTCAGCCGCAGCGGGCTCGGCGAAACCCGGGGACCCATCAGCCTGAGCCGGCTTAGCCTGTCCCGGGAACCCGTCCTCCGGGCCGGCCCAGTCGGCCGCGGCGGGCTCGGGGTAAGCCGCGGACCGGTTGGGCGGAGCCGATTCAGCCTGCCCTGAGAACCCGTCCTCCGGATCGGCCCAGTCAGCCGTTGCCGGCGCGGTGCGTGCTGTGGACGCGGATCCCGGGACAGCGGGCTGCTCCGGCCAGGCCGCCAGATCCGGGTCGGCCTGTGGTCCGGATTCGGGGCTGGGGGGCGACCAGTCGTCGTCCGCGGGGAGTTCGGTGCCGGGCAGCCAGTCGTCCGGCTCGGACGCCGGCCGCGGGCCCGGCTCGGTCCACGTGCCCAGCCTCGCCTCATCGCCGTGGGCGACTTCGAAGCGGGCCGCCTGCCCTGGATCCGGCGTGGGCCAGGTCCCGGCCGGCCGCCCCGCTTCTGGGGCTGAGCCCGCATCGGGCGGCGCACCCGGCCCAGGCGGCGGCCAAGTGCCGGTCAGCCGCCCAGTCTCCGGCGGCGAGCCCGCATTGGGCGGCGCACCTGGGCCGGACGGGTGTGGTGGCGGGCCAGCCGGCGGATACGGGCTCGCGGGCCGCGGGCCGGACGGATGGCCCTCAGGCAGGCGTGGTCCGGGCCCGAGCGAGCCTGGTATCTGGGCACCGGGCGGTACCGCGCCCGGCGGGCGGGGTCCACGCCGGTCTGGGCCAGCCCAGGACGGCTGGCCGGTACGGGCGGTCCGGCCGCCCGAGCCGAGCAGCACCACGATCATCAGCACGCCGCAGCAGACACCCGCCGTGATCAGGGCTACCGCGGCCAGCCAGGCCGCCGTGTGCGCGGAGTGCGGGATCGCGTGGCTCAGCGCGCTGACCGCCCAGATGGCGAGCCCGGCCGTCAGCATCAGTGAGCCAGCGACCGCCAGCCCCACTGCCGTGCGGGCAGTGCGGCGGTCAATCAACGCAGATCCCACCCGGCACACCATACGGGACCTGGGCCCGGCTTGCCCGGCTCCTGCTCACCCTGGCCGTCTGTGCTGCCTTGTGTGAGAACGGTGCAATATGTGCCGCCTGAGGCGCGTCCCGCGGCGAACGAGAGCGCCGAACCAAACAGCGCGGTGATTCTGGCCTCTGCGGGCTGCTGAGCCCTGAAATATGGCCCTGACTTGGGCAGATACAGCTAGAGAATCTTGGTCTGACCTAGGTCAGGATGTCCGTTGATGTCCGATTTAACGAGTCCCCGGCCTCAGCCTGACTTCTACCTGACCTGGGCTGGGCTGAGTCTCAGCGGGGGCCCGGCGCTTCACCTCTGGCTGGCGTTACTGGCGATGGCCGGCCCTGGCTGGGGCTACCTACAGCACGAAGGTCCCACGCCCCTGGACCCTGGTGACCAAGCCCTCATCCTCCAGGGCCTTGATCGCCTGCCTGACCGTAGCCATACTCCTGGACGAGCGTGGTCTCGCTGGGCATGCGTCGGCCAGCCGGATACTCCCCGCTGGTGATCGTCCCCCGAAGGATGCCAGCGAGCTGAGACCACAGCGGTTCCTTGCCGAGGTAGTCGATACTCACGCCCCTCACTGTCGATCATCCTGCCCAACCGCTGACGTGTGAGAACGTCCATAGTTGTTTAGGCCATCTAGGACGACTGGGCTGACCGGCGAGCCGTCCGTCCTGAGACGCACCTCGCCCGAACGAGATCCGGCGGCCGACCCAGCCCCACGAGGAGGGATGGAGGATGTTAGAGACGCGGGATGTCCGGGCGCTCTACCCGTGCTTGTCCCCTGTGCAAGCGCGGCGACTGGCTGTCATGAGCCAGGTATACCCGTGGTGCAATGCCGCCGACTTAAAGGCCATCGTGGGACACCGGCCACAGGCGCGGCTGGCGACTCTTCACGTGTTTGGACCGCTAGAACCGGGACAAATCGGGCGATGAACGCACCAGATCCGTGAAGAGTCACCTCAGCCCGTGATCAGTGTGGCTGATGGGACTGGAGTTGACAGGCGAAGGCCCGGTTGAGAACGTCCGGACCGTTAAGTCAGCGGTGTTGACCCGTGGTGGGCTCTGTACCCGGTGCCCGGCTTCCCCGACATCCACTGGTACAGCGCGGTCCACCTGCTCAGCACCCCGCAGGTTCAGGTCAAGGGACGCACGCTGGGGCGGCTGGCCGACGAGATCGACGGCTGCCTGGACTACGCCCGGACCGTGGGCTGGGACGATGCAGTCAAAGAGTGGACGGCATGAGAATTCTGGCTGGTCTGGGCATCGTGGCAGTGATCCTCGCCTGGACCTGAGCCGAGCCGACTGGCGCAAGTCGTCTTTAACAGCAGCAACGGCGGGCAGTGCGTCGAGGTGGCGCGGAATCTGCCGGACACGGTAGCCGTACGCGACAGCAAGGACGCGACTGGGCCGGTGCTGGTTTTCACGACCGATGAATGGGCGGTCATTTACTGCTCAGCTGAGCCGGATCTGAACTGGGCAGGCCGCCGGGTCGACGTGGGCGGCCCAGCCGCCGGGCAGGTGCACCGGCCGACCGGGGATCAGCCGGCCGGTGCGCGCGGTGGCCAGCAGGCGGGCGCCCTGGCGGACTTCCAGCCGGGCGGCCGGGTGGAACGAGTCACAGCGGAGTAGGAAGCGGCCGCACGGCGGGGGCAGCGGGGGCCGGACCGCGCTCGGTGAGATCCAGCGCAGCGGCGGCTCGACGGCCAGCGGCACGCGCGGCGCGGTGGGCGCCGGCCGGGCGGCCAGCGCAGCCACGATGTGCCGGGCGGCGTGCCGCCCGGTCAGCGCGGCCACGTCCGCGGTCTCGGCCGGGTGGATCAGGTTCCCGGCCGCGAACACCAGCGGCGTGCCGGTCTCCAGCGCGGTGTCCACGGCCGGCCCGCGGGTGGCTGGGTCGAGCGGCACTCCGCCGGCCCGGGCCAGCTCATGGTCGGGAATCCAGTCGCCGGTGAAGACGAGTAGCTCACAGTGCACGAACCGGGTCGCCCCCGACCGGGTATCGGTCAGCTCGACCCCGGCCAGCCGGGAGTCCGGCGTCGCGACCACCCGGCTGACCGTGCAGTTCACCCAGACCGGAGCGTGCCAGCGCAGCCGGGCGCCCAGCGCGAAGGCCCGGTAGCTCTGCTGCTCCGGGTACCCGGTGACCAGCCCGGCCACCTCAGCCCCGGCGTGGGCCAGGGTGACCACGGCGGAGAAACTGACGTGCTCCGCGCCGACGATGACGGCCCGGCCGGGCAGCCGCTGCCCATGCAGGTAGACCCGCTGCTGCAGCTCACCGGTGGTCATGATGCCGGGTACCCGGCTGCCCGGGACGAGCCGGGCGGGCCGGGGCCGCTCCCGGCAGCCGGTGGCCAGCAGCACGGCGGCGGCGTGCACCGTCTCGATGCCGCGCGGGCTGGTCAGGGTCAGCTCGCGGTCCCCGGACCAGCCGGTCACTGTGGTCCCGGTCCGGATCTCCGCGCCCAGCCGGGCGGCGTCCGCCACGTACCGCCGCGCGTAGCCCGGGCCGGTCAGCACCCGGTGCAGGTCGCGCGCGCCGAACCCGGTGTGCTGGCAGTGCCGGGGCACGCCGCCCGCCGCCTGCTCGCGGTCCGCCACCAGGACCTGGTCCACCCCGGCCCGGCGCAGCTCGATGGCGGCGGCCAGCCCGGCCGGCCCGGCCCCGACGACCAGCACGTCCACGTTCACTGGTGTGTGCTACCCATCAGCAGTTCCGACACCGTGGCCGCGCAGTAGAAGCCCTGGCAGCGCCCGTTGCAGGCCCGGGTGCGGCGGCGCAGCCCGTCCAGGTCGGCCGGGGGCAGCGTGCTGGCCAGCGCGTCGCGGATCTCGCCCCGGCTGACCCGTTCGCAGTGGCAGACGATGCGGCCGTACTCCGGGTCGGCGGCGATCCGGGCCGCGTCCTGGTACGGACGCGGCCCGGCCTGGCCGATGTTCGGCATGGCGGGCGGCCCGGCGGTCTCCCGGCCGGCCAACGGCAACCCGGCCGCGCCGACCTGGCCGGCCAGGTACTCGGCGATGCCCAGCGAGGCGGACAAGCCGGTGGACCGGATCCCGCCCGCGCACGCGTAGCGCTGCTTCTCATCCACCCGGATCTGGTAGTCCCGGTGCTCAGTGGCCGCGCGCAACCCGGCATAGGTAGCCGTGATCTCCTCGGCCATCAGTTCCGGCATGAGGCGGCCGCCCGCGTCCAGCAGCCCGGCCAGCCCGGCCGCCGTGGTGGCCGTGTCGGCCGGGTCCATGACGTCCTGCGCGGTCGGGCCGAGCAGCACGTTCCCGTACACGGTGGGCGCGACCAGCACGCCCTTGGTCCGCGCGGTCGGCACCGGCAGCAGGATGGACGACAGCAGCGGCCGGGCCAGCTTGTCGAACACGATCAGCTCACCGCGCCGCGGCGTGATGGTGAACGACTCGCCGCCGAGCATCCGGTCGATCTGGTCGCTGTGCAGGCCGGCCGCGTTGATCAGCCAGCGGCAGCGCAGCGGGCCGCGCGAGGTCCGCACCTCGTGCTGGTCCGGGCCGGGCCGGATGTCCAGCACATGGGTGCGCAGCAGCAGCCGCACCCCGGCCCGGACCGCCTCGGTGGCGTAGGCCAGCGTGGTGGTCCACGGGCAGATGATGCTCTCCCCCGGGATCAGCAGGCCAGCCCGGGCACCCGGGCCCAGGTGCGGTTCGGCCTGGTAAACCTCGCCGCGGCTGCGGTGGCTGAGGTCGGTGACGCCGTTGCGCCGGGCCTTGTCCGCGATGCCGGGCAGCGCGGCCTCCTGCTCCGGGGTCCAGGCGACCAGCAGGGCGCCGGTTCGCTCCACCGGGATGCCCGCCTGCTGGGCGTAATCCGCCAGCAGCCGGCTGCCCCGGCGCAGCAGCCGGCTCTCCAGGCTGCCTGGCTCGGCGTCGAACCCGGTGTGCAGAATCGCCGTGTTGGCCTTGCTGGTCCCGGTGCCGACGTCGCTGGCCGCGTCTACCAGCAGGCAGCTCAGCTGGTAGCCGGCCAGCGTCCGGGCGATGGCGGCGCCGACCACACCGGCCCCGACGATGAGCACGTCGGCGACGCCGTCCGGCCAGCCCTCGCCGGTCATGCCCGGTCCGGCAGCGCGCTGGTGAGGGCCGAGTCGAAGGATGCTAGTCGTTCTGCGGCCAGGTCTGCGGGAATGGACGGGTCGATGGTCGCTTCCACCGGTAGCTGGCCCACCGCCTCAGCCAGCGTGCTGGCCGCCCCGGTGCCGAGCCGGGCCAGGGCCGCGGCGCCGAGCGCGGTCGCGTCGGCCGCGGCGCACACCTGCACCGGCGCCTGGAGCAGGTCGGCCTGGGCCTGGACGAGCAGCCGGGACCGGGTCAGGCCGCCGTCGGCGCGGAGCACCCGCAGCGGCGCGCCACGGTCCGCGGCGGCGGCCCGGGCCAGCAGCGCGACCGAGGCGGCGATGCCTTCGGCCACGGCCCGGGCCAGGTGGGCGCGGGTGGTGCCGAGGCCCAGGCCGAGGAACGCGCCGCGGGCGTCCGGCCGCCAGTGCGGCGCGCCGAGCCCGGCCAGCCCGGGCAGGAACGTGACGCCACCGGCGTCGGGCACGCTGCCGCCCAGCGTGTCCAGGCTGGCCGCGCCGTCCAGCAGGCCCACCTCGGTCAGCCAGCGCACCGCCGCGCCTGCCGTGTACACCTGCCCGTCCAGGCAGTAGGCCTTTTCGCTGGCTAGCCGCCAGGCCACCGACGCGGACAGCCCGTGCTCCGAGCGGACCGCCGTGGGCCCGGTGGTGACCAGCAGGAACGCGCCGGTGCCGTAGGTGCATTTGGCTTCGCCCGCGGTCAGGCAGCCCTCGGCCAGCAGCGCGGCCTGCTGGTCCACGGCCAGGCCGGCCACCGGGATCGGGCGGCCGAACGCGGCCGTCTCGCCGCTGATCCCGGCGCAGTCGGCCACCGCGGGTAGCTCGGCCGGATCCAGGCCGAACGCCGTGCACGCGGCCGGTGACCAGGCCACCGTGTCCAGGTCGAGGAGCAGGGTCCGGGACGCGGTGCTGGCGTCGGTCAGGTAGCCGGCGCCGAGCCGGGCCAGCAGCCAGCTGTCCGTGGTGGTGACCACGCCGTCGTCGCGGGTCAGGTTCTCCCGTAGCCAGGTCATTTTGGGCGCGGCGAAGTACGGGTCGAGCGGCAGCCCGGTGATCGCGGCTAGCGCGTCGGCCTGGCCGGCCAGCCGGGCGCACACCCCGGTCGACCGGCGGTCCTGCCAGACGATGGCCGGGGTGAGCGGCTGCCCGGTGCGCCGGTCCCAGGCCAGCACGGTCTCGCCCTGGTTAGCCAGGGCCAGCGCGTGCGCCGGGGCCCGAGCGGCGGCCACCGCGGCCTGGCCGGCCGCCAGCACCGACTCCCACAGCTCGGCCGGGTCCTGCTCGACCCCGCCGCCGGGCAGGCTGTGCGGGTGCACCGGCACCTCGGCGGCGCCGAGCACGTCGCCGCCCGGGGCGACGAGCAGCGCCTTGGTCGCCGAGGTGCCCTGGTCGATGGCGAGGATGTTCACCCGGCGGCCGGCCCGCCTTCCCCGCCGGAGCCGGTGCCTGCTTCCTCAACCAGCGGTTCATCGACCAGCGCGGCGGCCCCGTGCGCGCCCTGCTCGCGGCGCATCGCGCCTGGTTCCAGCAGCCATTGGCCCGCGTAGACGATCAGGCCCAGGCCGAGCGAGCCGAGCACGTAGTACTGCGCGTCGCGGAACTCGCTGGGCCCGATCAGCACGATCAGCTCGTAGGCGATCCAGATCAGCGCCCCGACGATGACCGGGATCTCCCAGACGCCGAGCGAGAAGTGCCCGCGCTCGCCGCGCCGCTGCCGCGCGGCGAACAAGTAGAGCAGCACGGTCGAGCCGTACAGCAGCGCGGGCATGATGGTGGACGCGGTGAACAGGGTGACCAGCGCGGCGGTGTGCGTGCGCAGGATCAGCGTGATGACCGCGCCGAGCACGGCGGCCAGCACGGTGGCCCAGGCCGGGCCGCCAGTGGCCCGGGGCACCTGGCGCCACAGCTGGTAGCCGGGCAGCCGCTTGTCCCGGGACATGGACCAGATCAGCCGGCCGTTGGTGACCATGATGACCAGGCCGCAGGCGAAGATCGAAACGCAGACAAAGATGAGGAAGATCTTCTGCACCACACTGCCCAGCACGTCCTGGACGATGAACGCGACCGGCGCGCTGCTGGCCGACGCGCCCTTGATGTCGCTGATCGAGTAGCTGAGCGCGATCAGGAACGCGAAGCCCACCACGCCGGACAGCAGCACGGCGCGGATCATCGCCCGCGGGATGGTCCGGTGCGGCTCGACGGTCTCCTCGGCCAGGTTGCTGGCCGACTCGAAGCCCACGATGGTGTACGCGCCGAGCAGCGTGGCCAGCATGAACGGGCCGAGCCAGGCGTAGTAGCCGGCGTGCGGCACCACCCCGGTGGAGACCAGGTTGGACCAGTGCCCCTTGGACCGGATCGCGGCCACCGCGATGAGCAGCACGGTCAGCCCGACGATGCCGATCACCTCGGTGGCCACCGCGGTGTTGTTCACCCGGGTGGTGGCCCGGGTGGACGCGATGATCAGCACCGCCTGCAGGGCCAGCACGACCAGCGTCTCCAGCGCGGCGCTGGTCGGCGTGTACGTCTCGCCGATCAGCGGCTGGAACGCCACCTGGACCAGGCCGTAGTCCACCGACACGGTGACGATGGTTAGGAACGCGAACGACATCCAGCCCAGCCACCAGCCAACGTGCACGTTGGCCAGCCGGGAGGCCCACTGGTAGGAGTAGCCGGACAGCGGCACGCGGGCGGCCAGCGCGCCGTAGACCAGCGCCACCAGCGCCTGGCCGGCCACCACGATGAGCCAGGTCCAGATGCTCCGCGGGCCGCCGGTGGTCAGCGCGAACGCGAACGTGGTGAAGATCCCGGTGGTGATCGAGATGAACGAGAACGCCACCGCGAACGACTCGAAGTTGCGCAGCGAGCGGACGAACTGCTGCCGGTAGCCGTACCGGTCAAGCTGGGCGTCGTCGTCGTGCTGGGTGACAGTGGTCACCGGCCTCACATCCCTTGCTGTTGATCCGCGCTGGCTATGCGCAGCTCGGCGCCGGCTTCCGCCAGGGCCTGGCAGGCGCCCGGGTCGGCCGCGTCGTCGGTGAGGACCGCGGTGACGCGGTCCAGCGGGCAGACCCGGTGCACGGCGATGGCCCCGAGCTTGCTGGAGTCGGCCAGCACGTAGCAGGCCGCGGTGTGCGCGATGATGGTGCGCCGCACCACCACCTCGGCGGGGTAGTAGTCGGTCAGGCCGGCCTCGGGGTGGACCCCGCCGGAGCCGAGGAACGCCCGGTCGGCGTAGAACTCTTCGAAGAACGCCTGCGCGGTGGCGCCGGAGCAGGCCGCGTCGCCGCCGCGGACCTGGCCGCCGCACAGCATGACCTCGATGTGTTCCCGGGCGGACAGTTCCAGCGCGGCCGGCACCGAGTTGGTCAGCACCCGGCCGTGGAACGCTTCTGGTAGTGCCCGGGCCACTTCCAGCGCGGTGGTGCCGACGTCGATGACGATCGTCTCGCCTGGTTCGGCCAGCGTCGCAGCCAGCCCGGCGATGGCCCGTTTGGCCTCGATGTGCCGGGTGCTGCGGGCCGCGAAGCTGCCCTCGCTGGACCGCCCGGCGGGCTGGGTGGCGCCGCCGTAGACCCGGTCCAGCAGGCCTTTCTGCTGCAGGTCTCTCAGGTCGCGGCGGATGGTCTCGACCGACACGTCGAACTCGCGGGCCAGGTCGTCGGCGGCCACCGCGCTGCGCTGCCGCACCTCGGCCAGGATCGCCTGGCGGCGCTGGGTAGGCAGCATCCCGGACCTCGGTTCGTAATGGGGCGGCGCGGGTTCAGTGCGGCTAGCTGCGCGGTGGATTTGCTGTGGGTGCAGGGCGATGTGACCTGGACCACTATGCCCGTTGTTGACCGATCTTGAGCTGATCATGACCGTTTGTCAAGACTTCTCGCCCGGTTTGAGGTGCGCTGGTGTGACCAGTGATGGCGGCCGGCGAGGGTTTCAACCGCATGACTGATTCATTCACGCGGTCTGGTGCGCGTGAATGAAGCGTTCATGCTGTGCCTGGTCCCCGCCGGGGACCATGAGTGAAGGATCCGCGTGGTCGAGCAGTGGCTGGGGCAGCTATGACAGCGGGCCCGCGCCCGGGTGGCACGGGCCCGCTGGGTGAGGCCTCTGGCTGAGCGCGGTGGCTCAGCTGGGTTACTTGACGGTGTTGGTGTCGATCTGGTCGAAGTCGCCGACGCCGTTGGTGATCCCACCGCCGCCGGACCACTGCCACATCACCGCGTGCACGCTGGATTCGGTCACCCCGCCGAAGAAGCGGGCGCAGGTCGAGGTGTTCGGCACGCACCAGCCGATCGGCGGCGGTGAGATGTGGCTGGTGCCGTCGGTGTAGGTCCACTCGTCGATGGTCGGGATGGACGAGGTGCTGCCGGTGCCGAAGATCGAGCCCCAGATGGCCGGGGAGGAGTAGACGCCCGGGGTGTAGGACGAGTGCGCGGCCAGGTAGGACGCATAGCCGTTCAGGTCGGCCCGGTCCAGGGAGGCCGCCACCCCGGCCGTCTTGACCTTGCCGCTGCACGTCGAGGTGTACACGTTGTTCCAGCCGTTATCCGGGGCAGGCGTGTAGTTGGGCGCGTCGCCGGGCAGTTCGATGTCCATCCAGACGACCTTGTAGGTGACGTTCAGGCCGCCGATGGCGCGCAGCGTCTTGGCCGCCTGGGCCGCGCCCCAGGCGGACGCCTCGGACGTGGTCCCGTTGTAGTGCGGGTCCACCCCGGGCCCGGCCATGAACCAGTAGACGCCGGTGCCGATGCCCTTGTGGTACGTGTTGTAGTTGGTGTTCGCGGCCTTGCTGTCCTGGGACGACCAGACCAGCACCCCGCCGCAGCCGGACCAGCGGGCCCAGTTGCCGGCCATCCCGATGTACCCGCCGTACGGTGGCCGGCCGCTGACCACCGGCTCCCGGTAGGGCGGACTGGTGGTGATCGCGATCGTCGAGCTGTCCGTGCCGTACCAGAATCCGGGCGCGTTCGGGTTGTCCGGCCGGGCCGCGCTGAGCGGAGCGCTGTCCGCCCCCTGGGTCGTCCCGCCGGACGCGCGGCCGGACGCGGACGGGCCGACGGCACAGCCGACCAGCAGCACAGCCAGCGCGGGCAGGGCCAGCAAGGCGCGGCCAGAACGGCAGGAGGTGAGGCGGGGGCGCTTCATCCGGGGGTTCCTTCTGGCCGGGCCTGGGGGGAGGCGGAGCCGCACTGGGGAGGGCCCGCAGGCGGGAGCAACCTACTGGCCACATGTGGATCTTCGGTGATTTACCGGCAATGACACACATTACATAGCTCCCGTCACCGCGCTACCCCACCGCGGCCGGGCTGGGCACATCGCGGCGAGGGTGCCGAGGGGTGAGGCCGCGGCGAGCGGTGTGCCGAGTTACCGCAACGGGTTCCAGCCGGACCGATAGCCTAGTTTCGTTAGTACTGCAGTTCCTATGTCCGCGCTCATTCGCGGGGGTTCCGTCATGTTCTTATTCGAATGTGCAGTGACGTTCGAGGCCGAAGCGCCCACCGTCTGGCAGATCTGGACCGACGTGGCCCGCTGGCCAGAGTGGGATGTCAGCAAAGAGATCGCCCAGATGGACGGGGAGTTCCAGCCCGGCACCTCGGGCTGGGTCAAGAAGCACAACGCGCTGGGCGGCACGTTCGCCATCACCTCGGTGGAGCCCGGCCGGCGCTGGATCAGCGAGAGCCCGCTGCCGCTGGGCCGGGTGATCTTCGATCACGTCGTTGACCCGCTGCCCGGCGGCCAGGTCCGGGTGGCCAAGAGCGTGCAGGTGGAAGGCGGCTCCGCCGGGCTGTTCCGGGTGCTGGCCGCGCCGCGGATGCGCCGGGACATCGAGACCTCGCTGGCCGCGCTGCAACAGCGGGCCCAGGACGAGCAAGCGCGGGCCAAGCAAGCGCGGGCGGAGCAGCAGCCGGCCGGAGCCCAGCAGGCCGGCGCCGCGCCGGAGCCGGCCGGGGCCCAGCCGCCGCGGCAGGCCAGGCGGCGCCGCCGCACACCCCATGTTGCTTAACGCCCCCATAGTGAATAATGCCCCTTACGCTGGCTCAATGCCGTCCGGGGTGACAGGGAGGCCGCCATGGACCACCAGGTGAAGTACGTGCTGCAAGAGTCCGAGCTCCCCCGGCAGTGGTACAACGTGATCCCTGACCTGCCGTCACCCCCGCCGCCGCCGCTGCACCCGGGCACCCGCCAGCCGGTCGGCCCGGACGACCTCGCGCCGCTGTTCCCGGTCGCGCTGATCGCCCAGGAAGTGTCCGGCGACCAGTACATCGCCATCCCCGAGGACGTGCTCGACGTCTACCGGCTGTGGCGGCCCACCCCGCTGCTGCGGGCCCGGCGGCTGGAGAAGGACCTCGGCACACCCGCCCGGATCTACTACAAGTACGAGGGCGGCAGCCCGGCCGGGTCGCACAAGCCCAACACGGCGGTGCCGCAGGCCTACTACAACGCGGCCGAGGGCGTGACCCGGCTGACCACCGAGACCGGGGCCGGCCAGTGGGGCAGCGCGCTCGCGTTCGCGTCGGCCGCGTTCGGCCTGGAGTGCGAAGTCTGGCAGGTCCGGGCGTCCTACGACCAGAAGCCGTACCGCCGGCTGCTGATGGAGACGTACGGGGCCACCGTGCACCCGAGCCCGTCCGATGTGACCACGTCCGGCAAGGCGGTGCTGGCGGCCGACCCGGACTCGCCGGGCAGCCTGGGCATCGCGATCAGCGAGGCGGTCGAGGTGGCCGCCGGAGACCCGGAAGCCCGGTACGCGCTGGGCAGCGTGCTCAACCACGTGCTGCTGCATCAGACGGTGATCGGCGAGGAGGCCATCAAGCAGATGGCGCAGGCGGGCGACACACCCGACCTGATCATCGGCTGCACCGGCGGCGGGTCCAACTTCTCCGGGCTGGTCTTCCCGTTCCTGCGCGAGAAGCTGGCCGGCCGGATCAACCCCGTGTTCCTGGCAGTCGAGCCCGCGGCCGCCCCGTCGTTCACCCGCGGCGTATACGCCTACGATTTCGGCGACACGGCCGGGATGACCCCGCTGCTCAAGATGCACACGCTGGGCCACGACTTCATCCCGGACCCGATCCACGCGGGCGGCCTGCGGTACCACGGCATGTCGCCGCTGCTGTCGCACATGTACGAGCTGGGCCTCTTCGAGGCGGTGGCCAAGCCGCAGTCCGAGTGCTTCGCGGCCGGCCTGCGGTTCGCCCGGACCGAGGGCATCGTGCCGGCCCCGGAGCCGACGCACGCGCTGGCCGCCACCATCGAGGAGGCGCTGCGCTGCAAGGAGAGCGGTGAGGAGAAGGTCATCCTGACCGCGCTGTGCGGCCACGGCCTGCTCGACCTGACCGCCTACGAGAGCTACCTGGCGGGCCGGGTCACCGACTTCGAGCTGACCGCGGCCACCCTGGAGAGCGCGCTGGCTGGGCTGCCCGCCGGGGTCTGACCGACCAGGCTCACTGCTTGCCCAGCCGGCTGAACGCCCACAGCAGGCCCGCGGTGGTCTCGGTGTCGACGTTCCGGGCGGTCAGGCTGAACCCGTCAACCAGCCGGTGCACGCTGCGCGCCGCAGACACCAGTTGCGGGACCGAGGCGGGCTGGCCGAGCGGCGCGGTGGCCAGCTGGGCCAGCACGGCGATCCGCGGGTTCCCGGCCCGCGCCTGCCGGGCCACCGTGGCCACGAAGTGGCGGAACGCCGTCACGTTGAACTCCTCGGCCTGGGACTGCACGACCAGGGCGGCCGCGCCCTGGTCGGCGCCGGCCAGCCCGCACCGGATGTACGCCTCGGACAGGTTCTCACTGCCCCGCTTGGGGCAGCTGCTGCCGGGGACCAGGGCCAGGTCACGAGCCGGGGCCAGGATGGGCAGCAGCCCGTGCGCCCGGGCCAGCGCGCTGAACCGCCGCATGTAGACCTGCGGGTGCTGCTGCTCGTCGAGCGGGGTGGCGGGCCACTTCTCGATGTCGTACAGCACCGCGTGCACCGAGGCGGGCAGGCGGCCGGCGGCCACGTCGCCGGCGAACGCGGCGTAGCTCTTGTAGATGTACGTGTTCTTGACCGTGCCGGCCAGCGGGCCGGCCAGCGCCTGGTTCTGCCCGGACGGCGCGACGAGGTAGGTCATCCGGCCGGCGAAGGTATCGGCCAGCTGCCCGTGCTCGGCCAGCACCGAGTGCAGGATGGATGATCTCAGCACGATGATCGGCGCCGGCGGGCCGGTCCCCTGGGCGACCGGCGGCCACTTCTGGGTTGCCTGGCAGCCGGCCAGCATCAGCACCGCCCCGAGTAGCCCAGCTGTCCCGAGACGCAGGCGTGCCGCCCGCCCAGACCCCATCGCTACGCCCGCATCGCTCCCCAGGTCATGAGCCCAGGCTAGAGCATGTCCGGTAGCTCTACGGGACATGCTCTAGGCCGCCGTGGGCGGGGCGGCATAGCGATGTCCCCGCGGGCCCTTAGCGGGCTTCGTCTCGGGCGGATGCCACATGTACTGGCCACGGCCCTGGCTCATGACCGGGCCGTAGGCCGCCGCGCCCAGGTGCATGCACTGGTATTCGTGGTAGATGGGTGCGTTGGTCACCCAGTCCCGGAGCCGGCAGTACAGCGCGGGCAGCGTCATGGCCTGCCGCATCGTCATCCGGTAGGAGAACTTCGGGGAGAAGCGCCCCGGGATCTCAGCCCGCTGCCCCGGCACCTTGTTCAGGTAGTCGCCACCGAACACCACCGAGAAGTGGCTGTCCAGCCAGGGCAGGGTGTAGCCCGGTATCTGCGGGTCGTTGGTGTGCATCTGCCCGTAGTCCCCATACGGCACGGCGAACGCGATCGGCTGGTAGCCCGGGACATGCTCGGAGAACTGGTTCATCCCCCAGATGACGTCGGTGGTGAACCGCTTCTGGAACTCAGCGAAGGTCTCCATGTGGCCGCCGCCCGGCTTCTGCACATAGCGGAGATCGGCATAGTCGCCGCCCTTGTCGCCGGCCGCGTTTATCGGCACGTACTCGTGGCCGCGGCCACCGTGCTCCTGGACCGACCAGACCGAGCTGCGCTGCATCCGCTGCAGCTCGTTCCAGGTCAGGCTGAAGCCAGGGTTGGTCTTCGGCCACGCGGCGAAGGTGAACATGGTGGCGTGGAAGCCGTACTTGGCGAGCAGGTCGTTGGCCGCCCGGTAGGAGTCCCGGCGGCCATCGTCGAAGGTGAGCAGGATCGGCTTGGACGGCATACCGCGCCGGTCACCGTGCACCCACGCGGCGTACTGGGCGAGCGTGATGGCGTGGAAGCCGGCCGTCTTGAGCGCCAGCATCTGCGCCGCGAACAGCCGCGGCGTGACGGCGTAGTTCTTCCCCGAGTCGTTGATGCCGTGGTAGACGAGCACGGGCACACTCCCCGTATAGGACGGGAAGTGTGCCCACTCTTGCGTGGTCGAGGTGGTCAGGTGGGCCCGGGGCGCCGCGAGCGGTGCCTGGTTGACCGCGTTGGCGTGCTGGCGGGCCAGCAGCAGGGTGGCGACGACCGCGAACAGGACACCCCAGTTGAGGAGCAACCTGCCGAACGTGCTGCCTGCCCGCCTGGCCATCACATGTGCTTTCCGCTAACGGCCCGTTCCAGACGCCGCGGCCGCCTGGGCCGCCGCCGCGCCGTCGCCGTCCGGCGGCGCCTGGGCGGGCACGGACTGCCGGGCCGCTTCCTGGGCGGACTTGTAGCCACCGCGCCAGGTGGTCCGGGGCAGAATGTGGTCCTTGATCAGCCGGTCCCGGTGCCGCTCGATCTCCTCGAACACGTGCCCGACCAGGGTTTCGGACAGCAGGTGCGGCTCCAGCCCAAGGTCGATGAGCTTGGTGTGCTTGGCGTTGTAATAGTGATCTTCTTTCTCCACCCGCGGGTTATCGACGTGGCAGATCTCGACGGGCTTGAGCCCGTACTCCACGCACGCCACCCGGACCAGCTCGGCTAGCTCGTTGACCGAGAACTGCTCGGTGAACTGGTTGAAGACCCGGAACTCACCCGACGCGGCGGGGTGACGGCAGGCCAGTTCGACGCAGCGCAGCGTGTCCTCGATGTTCAGGAACCCGCGCGTCTGGTTGCCCTTGCCGTACGGGGTAAGCGGGTGCCCCATGACAGCCTGTACGCAGAACCGGTTGAGGACGGTGCCGTGCACGTCGTCGTAGTCGAACCGGGTGATCAGGCGCGGGTCGATCCGGGTCTGCTCGGTCTCGATGCCGTAGACGACGCCCTGGTTCAGGTCGGTGGCGCGCAGCCCCCAGGCCCGGCAGCAGAACTCGATGTTGGTCGAGTCGTGCACCTTGGAGCAGTGGTAGAGCGAGGCCGGCATCTTCGGGTAGAGCATCCGGTCGGACCGGCCGCCGTGCTCGATCTCGATCCAGCCTTCCTCGATGTCGATGTTCGGGGTGCCGTACTCCCCCATCGTGCCCAGCTTGACCAGGTGCGCGTCGGGCGCGTAGTCGTGCATGGCCCACAGCACGTTCAGCGTGTTGATCACGTTGTTGTACTGGGTCAGTGCGGAGCGGTGCCGGTCCATCATGGAGTACGGCGCGGAGGGAATCTCGCCGTAATGGATGATGGCGTCCGGGGTCCAGTCCCGGAACAGCCGCTCCACCACGGCCCAGTCAGCCAGGTCGCCCTCGGTGGCCAGGATGGTGTGGCCGGTCAGTTCGCGCCAGGCGTTCACCCGGCTGACCAGATTCGGCGCGATGGGGGTCAGTGAGTCGGTGCCCGCCTCGGCGTGCATCTTGCGCCGCAGATAGTTGTCGACGACGTGCACCTCATCGCCGCGGATGGAGAAGTGCATGGCGGTCGGCCAGCCCAGATACCCGTCCCCGCCAAGGATCAGAACTCGCATTACCGGTTATCCCCTGTCTGTCTCTTCCCGTGTGCTCAGCCCCCGAGGCCGGCGGCTGTCAGTCCGCTGCCATGCCAGCTAGTCCTCTTCCAGGCAGGTGGCATGAACGCTGCCGAGGTTGTCCGGGCAGCTTCCGTCGTTTTCCAGGTCGAATCTCCAGCCGTGGCGCGGGCAGGTCAGGTAGCGGTCCTCCTCGACCCAGCCGTACAGAAGGTCACCGCCCTGGTGGGGGCAATAGCGATCGACGGCGTACCGGCTTCCGTTCGCTTCTTTGACGATCCGCTCCTGACGGCTCTCGATGCTGAGGATCTTGGCGCAGAACCGGTTCAGGTCCTCGGCGTCCAGCCGGAGGAACGCGCTGATCGCGGTCTGGTACAGATCGGGCTCCCGGGACAGCCGCAGCCGGAACGTGTGCGCGAAGTCCTCCCAGGAGATGCGGCCGTCCAGCACCCGGGCGACCTCCCAGGACGGCGCCTCGATCCGGTAGAAGCTGGGCTCGCTGACCTGCTGGCACAGGCTGACGTCCCGGTCCGGGAACGTGACCCGGAGCATTGCCCCCGGCGCGTCGGTGAAGCCGAAGTACAGGTTGGTCAGGATCCGGTCGTGCAGGTCCAGCGCGGCCAGCTTGACGCGCAGGTCCTCGCCGAGCCGGCGGAGCAGGTCAGCGGGTTCCCAGTGGCCATACAGCTGCTGCCGGGCCGCGAAGAACCCGGCGTATTCGGCCGCGTAGCCCTCGACATAGCCGCGGAACCCGGCCTCGTCCACCCGGTCGGCCCCGTCGGCCCGCACCACGCCGGACGTGACGTCCAGCACGTCGCCCGGCATCAGCTCCGGCCATGCCGTGCCCCCGCCCGGGAACCGCCGGTCCAGGAACCGGGTCAGCTCCCAGGCGGGCGGGAAGATGTTGACCGGCTGGAAATTGATGTCCAGCAGCATCGGGTCGAGGAAGCATGGCGGGCCCGCCGACGGCAGGCACCAATCCGGGGCCACCGTCTTGACCGCCTGCGCCACCGAATGGAACTTCGCCAGCACCTTCTTGGTGGAGATGGCCGCGTAGCGCTCGGGCGGATAGTCGTAGCAGACCGGATGCCAGTTGGCCCCGGAGAACTGCATGGCCAGGACGTCGATGGCGCCTTCGGTCCGCCGGATCACCGGCAGCGCGTCGGTGATCCGGCAGTCGTTCAGGTTGAGGAAGGACTGCCCGTCGGCCTTGATCAGGATGGCCGAGTCGCGGTTGAGCTCGGAGTCGTCCAGGTACAGCTTGACCGTGCCGCCGCTGATCGGGATCTCGGCCTGGTCATCGGCCAGCACGAGATCGTGGCACTGGTAGCCGGCCATGACCTCGGCCAGCGCCTTCCGCTGGAAGTGCGGCAGCAGCACGGTGAAGTCGCGGCACTGGATGCTGTCCAGGAAGGCCTTATCGAAATGGTCTTTGTGCTCATGACTGAGGTACAGGTAGCGCGATTTCGTGCTGTCGGCCAGCTTCTCCTGGACCAGCGCGGCCAGGTGGTGATTGCGCGGGAACTGGAACCAGGAGGAGTCGAATGCCCCGGACGGCGACAGCCACGGGTCGGCGATCAGGATGGCAGATTCCGTCTCGACCAGGAAACCGGCATGACCAAGGAAGGTTATGCGCATTCCACCCCCGAGGAATTGCGTATGGTGAAGAAATCTAACCGAGTCCAGCGAAACTCGGCGGCTGTGACCAAGGGCATTGGCATGCCCTGGATCAAGATCTCATGTAGTCCCTTGCCGTGATCTGTTGGTGAAGGTCCGTTCCAGCTATTGGCTGCACCGGTTCGGATACTACCCCTATCCGTGGCTGTGGTCTAGTTTGAAATATATGTTCGACAAATACAGAGCTCGCGCCCCCACCATCTACGTGGGAAAACTTGCTTCGGTAACCGTCCTATCCACCGTGGCGTAATCAACTGTCCGGTACCGTGCTAGGCCATATTGGGGAGTTAACCCGGCGGGGTAATCAATTTTTTGGCGGGCGGGCTAGGCCGATTCGTAATGCCGAGGCAAAGTTACCACGTCCGGGACGGGCGATTATCGGCGTCCACCGGTGGAAGAACGGGAAGCAGCGTATTACAGTGCTGATCCGTGAGTAAACTGCCTGTCCCGGGACGGCCCAGGAAAGGCCGGGAGCCGGCCGAAATAGGTCACTGCCCGGCCCACGGCGACATCCATCCCTACTCGGCGCCACCCGGGCTCAGGGTGCAGCGGCCACGCTGGGTCACCCCGGTCATGCTGCTCTGCTTCGCCGGGGCGGCGCTGGGCATCCAGGGCATCCTGCCCAAGATCACGTTCCGGTACGGGCGGTTCATCAGCAACCTGGCCGGGATCCACTCCTTCGAACTGGCCAAGCAGGCCTCGATCGCGATCCGCCCGCTCATCGTGGCGGTGGTGATCCTGTTCGCCGCGTTCTCCGCCGGGTCGGTGCCCGCCCGGGCCAAGCTGGCCGGCCGGGCCCTGCTCATCTACCTGCCGCTGATGGTGCTGCTCGACATCCTGCTGGCCCGGCTGGCCCGGTACGGCGGTCCCGGCCCGTTCAGCACCCGGGGCAACATCCTGGACGGCGTGATGGGCATCATCGCCATCGCACTGACCGTGTTCTCCGACGTCGTACTGCCGCCCAAGGCGATAGTGCACGTGGTGCTGAAACGCCCGCGCTATTACGCCGTGGTGTTTGCCGGCTGCATCGCAGCAGCGGTGGTCACGATCTGGGCTCTGTTCCATTACGAGTCACGCAGCCTGCATTTCCTCTCGCACATCCCGCTGCTCGGCGGACTGCTTTCCGTCGTGGTCCTGTTCTTCGCCCTGTTCCCCGCCTACCTGTGCCTGTGCGGATACGTCATCGAGCGGGCCCGGCGGCACAACCTGGAAGAACTGGAGGCGGCGCCGGGGCCAACCGGAATACCGGCCACCCCGCTGACCTTCGGCTTCATGGTCCCGGCGCACAACGAGGAGGGCCGCATCGGGCACTGCGTCCGGGCCCTCGACGCGGCCGCCGGAGAATGGCCCGGCGGCGCGACCATCTACGTCGTCGAGAATGGCTCGACCGACAATACGTACACCGAGGCCCGCGCCGCGCTGGACGCCTGCCAGCACGCCCGCGGCGTGCTGCTGACCTCGGCCACCGAATCCAAAATGCACGCCAAAGCGCACGCCCTCAACACGGCATTGTTCGCGGCCACCGAGGACATCGTGGTGCGGGTGGACGCGGACACGTTCGTGTCCCAGCCGATCCTGCCGCTGATGGCCCCGTACTTCGAGGATCCCCGGGTCGGCGGGGTGGGCTCGATCCCGCTGCCGCACAAGCTGACCCTCTGGATCGAGCGGATGAGGGCGATCGAGGTGTACTACGGCGCGGCGTTCAAGCGCACCGCCCAGGGCGCCGTGGATGCCATCCCGGTGCTTCCCGGCGCGACCGTGGCCTACCGGCGGGAGGTGGTCTGCGCCCTCGGTGGCATCGCCGAGGGCATGCTCGGCGAGGACGCGGACATCACCATGCGGGTCGGCCGACTCGGCTACCAGATCATCTCCGACCCGGCCATCAAGGTCTACAGCGAGCAGCCGCAGAACTTCCGTGAGCTGCGCGAGCAGCGGATGCGATGGTCGTTCGGCCTGTTCCACAGCATCAGCCGGAACCGGGACGCGATCTTCCACCTGGACGGGCTGCGCGGCATCTGGACCATGCCCTGGGCCGTCTTCGTCATGTTCCGCAAGCTGATCCTGATCCCGTTCGCGGTGGCCGTGCTCGGCCTGATCCTGCTGGACGACTCGTTCTTCCCGCTGCATGAGATCGCCGCCGCGGGCGCCATCGCACTCGGCGCCCAGCTGCTGGTGATGGCGGTCGTGATATCCATTCTGGGCGGCCCGGGCCGGGTCATCTCGCTGCCCAGCTACATCGTGTTCCGGCTGATCGTGACGTACTTCGCGCTGGAGACGCTGCTCACCGTGCCGGTCAAGGAGCCGCACTGGTGGACGGCGCTGCTCGCCGCCGAGCACCGCCGCCCGGCCATGGCCGGGCCTAACCCCCCGCCTGGGCCGCCGCCGCCCACCCAGTCCAGCGGTCCACCCGAACCGCGATGACCGGGCCGGTCGGGGGCTGGGCGGCGTACTGCGGGTAGCGCGCCGCGAGCAGCCGGAGCGGGCCGGCCACCTCGTCCGCCCCGGCCGAATCGGCCGCCGCGCCGAGCACGGCCGCCTCGCCGTCGGCCCGGACCCACCACAGCTGGGTCCAGTCATCCGCGTAGTGGTCGGCGAGCAGCGCGACCCGGGGGTGCGCCTGGATGTTGCGCAGCCGCTGCAGCCGGGCAGTGCTCTTCGGCTTGTGGTCGACCGCGGTGTACACCCAGTCGCCCTGGCCGGGCCGGCTGTCCAGCACGAACGTGACCGGCACGAGGTGCGGGTGGCCGGCCGGGGTCACCGTGGCCAGCCGGGCCACCGCGGTGCCCGCGAACAGCCGCCGGGCGGCCCCGGCATCCAGGCGCATGGCGCCTATCCTGCGGGAGGCGCCAGGAAGCGGTCCAGCGTCGCGATGAACTCCGGCACGGTGAACGGCTTGGCCAGGAACCCGGCCGCGCCGCCGTCCAGCAGCTGCTGGACGGTGGACTGGCCGGAGTCACCGCTCAGGATGACCACCGGGATCTGCGCGGTGACGTCGGTGCTGGCCAGCTGCTGCAGCACCGCCGCGCCGGTGCTGTCGGGCAGCCGGTTGTCCAGCAGGATCAGCCCCGGCCGCGACTCGATCGCGGCCCGCAGCCCGTCCAGCCCGGTGCCCGCCACCAGCAGCTCAGTGTCCGCCCGGTACCGGCCCATGATCCGGGCCACCAGCCGGAGGTTGTCCTCGTTGTCGTCGATGTACAGCACCGCGGGCGGCATGGCTCACCCCTTCGCCTGGTTCGCGGCCGGCTGGCCGGGCACGCCCGGCGCCTGGCTGCGCCGGTCCGTGCTGGCCGCCGCCAGCGAGTCCACCAGGCCACCGAGTTCGGCCAGGTTGAGCGGCTTGGTCAGGTAGGCCGTCGCGCCGTTGGCCAGCAGACGGCGGATGATGCCCCGGTCCGCCTCGGCCGAGAGCACAACGACCGGGATCCCTGCGGTGGCCCGGCTGGCCTTGAGGGCGTTCAATACCTGTTCGCCTGGCAGGTCCTCCAGGTGCAGGTCGAGCAGGATGAGGTCGGGCGGGTGCTGGCGGGCCGCGCTGAGGCCGGCCTGGCCGGATGATTCGCAGCTCAGCTGGGTGCCCGGCCGGCCATTCAGGAACCTGGACACGACCTCCACGTTGGCCGGATTGTCCTCGATGTACAGGATGCTGACGCTCCTTCCGGATGAGGCCGGCCGCCGCCCCGGCCCGGTGCCCGCGGCGGGCGCGGGCGCTATGTCGGCGGCGCGCGGCAGGCTGACGGTGAACGTGGATCCCTGGCCCGGCGCGCTGCTCGCGGTCAGCGCGCCGCCCATGGCCTCGGCCAGCACAACCGGCA
The DNA here is from genome assembly GCA_963814645.1 of uncultured Actinomycetes bacterium. Lineage (GTDB taxonomy): Bacteria > Actinomycetota > Actinomycetes > Streptosporangiales > Streptosporangiaceae > RYN-230. The sequence continues at coordinate 2,603,438 of CAWFDX010000004.1, forward strand.
GCGGCGGGCCACACCGTAGGGCGTGCCGTGGCCCGTGCCGTGGGGCGTGCCGGGACCGCGTGATCTCACGAAAACCTCCGAGATCACATTACGTAGTCAATTGACGACTTAAAGTTACAGCACACGCCGGGTAGCTCAGCCACGCCGCCGGGTGCGGGATACTGTGCCGACGGGCGAACGGCCATCCGGGCCACGCGGGCAATCACGGTGAAGGACCAGCGGACAGTGTCAGCCGACAGCACGGGGTCAGCCGAGAACAGCACGAGGCCAGCCGAGGACAGCACGAGCGTGCTGGCGGAGATCCGGCAGCAGCGCATCGACAAGGTGGCGCAGCTGCGCGAGCTCGGCCTGAACCCGTACCCGCCGGACGCGGTGGCCCGGACGCCCATCGCCGAGGCCCGCGAGCTGGCCGACGGCGAGCCGGTGGCCATCGCCGGCCGGATCATGCTGCTCCGCCCGATGGGCAACCTGACGTTCGGCCAGCTGCACGACGAGAGCGGCGAGATGCAGTTCATGATCTCCCGCCGGGACCTGCCCGAGGATCATGTCCCGGGCTACAAGGCGCTGACCAAGCTGCTCGACATCGGCGACTTCATCGGGGTCGAGGGCTACCGGCTGCAGACCAAGGCCGGCGAGCGGTCGGTGGCCGCCCGTTCCGTGCGCGTGCTGACCAAGTCGCTGCGCCCGCTGCCGGACAAGCACTCCGGGCTGACCAACGAGGAAGTCCTGCTCCGCCAGCGCTACCTGGACATCCTGCTGCACCGGGAGATCCAGGAGATGATCTACGCCAAGGCCCGGTTCTGGCGCTCGATGCGCCGGTTCCTGGAGGACCGCGGCTTCATCGAGGTGCAGACCCCGGCCCTGGAGCTGACCACCGGCGGGGCCGACGCCCGCCCGTTCGTGGCCCACCACAACTACCTGGACACCGACGTCTGCCTGCGGATTTCCATGGGCGAGCTGTGGCAGAAGCGGCTGCTGGTCGGGGGGCTGGAGAAGACGTTCGAGATCGGGCGGCAGTTCCGGAACGAGAACCAGAGCCGGGAACACCTCAACGACTACGACCAGATGGAGTTCTACTGGGCGTACGCCAACTACGAGGCGGGCATGCGGCTGGTCGAGGAGCTGTTCCGGCAGGTGATCAGCGACACGTTCGGCACACTGGCCTTCACCCTGCACCGGAACGGCCGCGAGTACCAGGTTGACCTGGGCGCGACGTGGGCCCGGTATGACTACTACGAGACGATCAGCCAGAGCCTCGGCTTCGACGTGTCCTCGGCCAGCCTGGACAAGCTGGTCGCCACCATCGACGAGCTGCACATCGTGGTGGACCGGGCCGGCCTGAACCGGGCCCGGGCCATGGACGCGCTGTGGAAGCACTGCCGCCGCGGCCTGGCCGGCCCCGGGTTCCTGGTCAACGAGCCGCTCGAAGTGTCCCCGCTGGCCAAGGCCCGCCCGGACCGGCCCGGCATCGTCGAGCGGTTCCACGTCATCGTGGCGGGCAGCGAGCTCGGCAACGGCTACAGCGAGCTGAACGACCCGCAGGAGCAGGCCCGCCGGTTCGCCGAGCAGCAGGCCATGCGCGAAGCCGGGGACGCCGAGGCGCAGATGCCCGACCCGGATTTCGTCGAGGCGCTGGAGTACGGCATGCCGCCCGCCTGCGGGTTCGGGATGAGCGAGCGGGTGTTCGCGTTCTTCATGGACAAGAGCGTCCGCGAGTGCCAGATCTTCCCGCTGCTCCGCCCGCTGGAGTCCACCCGCTAGACCTTTTCATACCGAACGCCAGCCGCTGGCCGGTGCCGGTTCAGCCGGCCGTCTGGGGCGCCGGGGTGACCGGGACGATCTCGGCCGACAGCAGGCGGCCCCCTATTTCCAGGATGCCGATCGTGCCGCGGGGCTGGCGGCGCCGGTCGGTCGGTGAGCCCGGGTTGAAGATCCGCTGGCCGTTCTCGGTGTGGTCCAGCGGGATGTGCGAGTGGCCGAAGACGACCAGGTCCGCCGCGGGGAAGCGGCGCCGCATCCGGGCCGGGCGGCCTGGGGCCGGGCCGGAGTCGTGCAGCATGGCCACGCTCAGCCCGGCCAGATCGAGCTGCAGCGTGTCCGGCGCGCCCCAGGCGGCCACGTCCGGGCCGTCGTTGTTGCCGCGCACGGCGCGGACCGGCGCATACCCGGCCAGCTCGTCCAGCGTGGCCGCGGTGCACACGTCGCCGGCGTGCAGGATCAGGTCCGCGCCCTGGAGTTGGGCGGCCACCGCGGGCGGGCAGGACCGCCAGCGCCGCGGCGCATGCGTATCCGCCAGCACGATCACCCTCACCCACCCATCCTGCCCGCCCCGCCCGCCTCGCGCGGAGGGTCAGCGCAGGCCGCCGGGCGGGCCCGCGGACACGCCCAGCTGGGCCAGCAGATCACTCTGGTCGTAGTAGAGGTGCGTGCTGGTGATCTTCCCGTCGTCGCATTCGTGCACGACCGTGAATCCGGTGTCCACTCTCCGGCCGGTCGGGCCGATGTCGCCCGCTGGGCCACGCAAGCTCCCCGAATGCGTGCCGACGAACCGCCCCTCGTACACGCCGCCCCGGTCGTCGGCGTGAATGCTCACCGTGGTCAGCCGGTTGTCCGGGAAGGCGTCGTTCCAGGTGTCCCAGATCGCGTCGGCCGCTGCCCGGCCGGACATGTGCAGGCCGCCCGGCGCGGTGACTTCCAGCCGGGGCAGGTCGGACAGCGCCAGCCAGCCCGCGTGGTCCCGCTCGTTCCACAGCGTGACCTCGCGCTCGATCAGGCTCCTGTTGTCGCCCTCGCGGACGGTGGAGAAGTTCAGCATGTACTCCTCCACTGTGCGGACCTGGGACTGGGTCATCCCGGCCATGGTCGTGCGCAGCGCCGCCAGCCGCTGCCTCATGGACGCCATAACGTCCATGTCATCCCACGTAGTCACCACGACACTCCGGCCGGTGTCGCGGTCGACGAGGAACTGCGCGCTGGACAGGCCGAGCATGTCCAGCAGCACGGGCCCGGCCCGGAGCCGGAACTCCTCGATGTGCTCACTGGTCCGTCCAGGATCGTCGTCGATCTGGGTCAGCCAGACCCCAGCGCCGGGTCCCGGGCGCGACTGGCGGATGAATACGGGCACCTCATACTGATCGCTCGAGATCGTCCCACCCATCAGGTCGGTCACTTCTTTACCCGGCACCTCGACAGCCCGCTCACTGGCGCTCATCGCGTCGGCCGAATCCCAGTACGCTGCGATCAGGCAGACTCCCAGGTCGGCATTACTCGCCACGGCCATACCCCGGCTGCCCAGCTGGGCTTCCACCTGCGGCCGGACGGTGTCTTCCAGGTAGTCGGTGGCTTTGCTGAGCCGGGCCGGATCGCCGGCCACGGTGTACATCTGGACGTGCATGGTCGTCACCCCCGAGTCGCCCCAGCGGGCACACCTCAGGCCAGTCAAACACCAGGGTGATGGCCGGACAAGAGCCGGGCCGGCGGCTGCCGGTTATGGTGGCGCCATGGCGGAGCGCAAGGAGATCGTCGAGGTGGCGGGCCGCGAGGTGGCCGTGTCCAACCCGGGCAAGGTCTACTTCCCGCATACCGGGCACACCAAGCTGGACCTGGTCCGGTACTACCTGAGCGTGGCCGGCGGGGCGCTGCGCGGGGTGACCGGCCGGCCGGTGGTGCTGAAGCGGTTCGTGAACGGGGCCGAGGGCGAGCCGTTCTTCCAGAAACGGGCCCCGGAGTCCCGGCCGCCCTGGGTCGACACGGTGGAGCTGCGGTTCCCGTCCGGCCGGTCGGCGGTGGAGGTGGTGCCGCACGACGCGGCCGCGCTGGCCTGGATGGCCAATCTCGGCTGCATCGACCTCAACCCGCACCCGGTGCGGGCCGATGACCTGGACCATCCGGATGAGCTGCGGGTGGACCTGGACCCGGTCCCCGGCGTGGACTGGCCGCAGATCCGCGAGGTGGCCCTGGTCGCCCGGGACGTGCTGGCCGATTTCGGGCTGACCGGCTGGCCCAAGACATCCGGCTCCCGTGGCTTCCACGTCTACGCCCGCATCGAGCCACGCTGGGAATTCACCGACGTCCGGCGGGCTGCGGTGGCGCTGGCCCGGGAGGTGGAGCGGCGCGCGCCCGAGGTGGCCACGGCCAAGTGGTGGAAGGAGGAACGGCACGGGGTCTTCCTCGACTACAACCAGAATGCCAAGGACCGCACGGTGGCCTCGGCGTACTCGGTCCGCCCCACCCGCGACGCGCGGGTGTCCACCCCGCTGGCCTGGGACGAGGTGCCGGACTGCGACCCGGCCGCGTTCACCCTGGACACCGTGCCGGAGCGGTACACAAGGCTGGGTGACCCGTGGGCGGCCATGGACGACGCGGCGGGCTCGCTGGCCGGGCTGCTCGACCTGGCCGCACGCGACGAGGCGGCCGGGGTGCCCGATGCCCCGTGGCCGCCGCACTACGACAAACAGGCCGGCGAGCCACCGCGGGTGCAGCCATCCAAGCGCCGGCCCGCGGCCGCGCCCGGCGGGACGCCGGCCGGGGCACCGGCCGCCGCCAGTCCACCATGCCGCTGATCGAGGTGGCCCGGGCCGCGACCAAGGACGAGGCGATGGCCGGGCTGGACCGGTGGAAGGAACGGCACCCCGCGGTCTGGCCCTACCTGGAACCACCCGACGTGCTGGTCGACTCGATGCGCGGGCGCAGTTCCACCTGGACCAGGATCCGGCTGAACCTGCGCAACGTGCCCGCCCACCAGCGGCCGCCCCAGGAACCGCTGGAGGTGGACTACAACCCGTGGGCCCGGGGCGACGGCCGGGCCGGTGCCTAGCGCGGCCGCCGAGACCCACGTCCGGCTGCTGGCTGAAGCTGAGCTCCGCCGGGCCGCGCTGGCCCCTCGTTTCCGGTGGCTCGATGAAGACTTCAAGGAGGGCGGCGAGCCACCCGAGGAAGTAGGCCTACTCCGGGTTAAAGCCGCGCTCAACGCCCTGCGCCGGGTCGGTGCCCTCTCCGAGGAACGGGCCAGGTCGGTGGCTGGCGACTTCGTCGCTGCGCTGGCCGCCCGCGGCCTGCATGATCCGGACGCCCTGCTCCCCGTACTGCGCACCGGGGGCCCGCCCGCCACGGCCGGGCGGGCCGGCTCCGCGTCCCCAGCCCGGCCACCCGGTGGCCGGTACCGGGCCATCCCGGTTGGCGTGGCGCTACCCGCGTCGCGTGACGGGCATGTGGGCGCGGTGCACCTGCAGGCCCTGGTCCTGGCGCCGGACCGGGCCGCGATCGTGACCAGCTTCGTCAGCACCTGGCGCGAGGGCACGGACTACCCGGAGGACCCGGCGGCCCGGCTGGCGTTCCCGCCGTTCGGCCGCGCCGGGCTGACCGACGACCACGGCCGGCCGTACCAGCTGAGCTTCAGCACCGGCGAGGGCGGCTGGCTGGAGGCCGGCCTGCTCGACATCTCCCCGCACCTGCCGGACGGCGTCCGCTGGCTGGAGCTGCCGACCGTCCCGGGGTCGGTGCTCAGGATCGAGCTGGCTGACCCAGGCCCGGCGCCCCGGGTCAGCCATGAGCCGGTGCCACCCGCGGCCGTGGGCGAACTTCTGCTCACCGCGGTGGCCGAAACCATGCTGGGCGGCGGCGCACTGGCGGGCATCGAGGCCACTCGGCTGGCCGGCAGCCTGGCCGAAGTAGCCGCGGCGCTGCATGCGGTGCGCGCGCTGCCCGCTAGCAGCCTGGTCCCGGCTCAGGTGGCCGCGCTGTGCCAGCGGCGGGCCATCGAGGTCCGCGGGCGGCTGGCCGACCAGGCCCGGTTGGTGCGGCTGCCGGGCGCGTGGCGCAGCGTGCTGACCCAGCGCCGCAGCGGGCCGCCGGAGGGACGGACCGGCCTGGCTCCGGTGGCTGCCGTGCTGCCAGAGATCGACGGAGCCCGCTTCGTGCTGGCCGGGCTGGCCTCCTGGGAACACCAGGCCAGCCTGACCGTGCTGTGCTGGGGTTGGCCGCCGGAGCGCGGCGAGTTCCGCCCCAGCCGGCCGTTTTCCTGGTGGGCCCGGGATGATGCGGGGCGCTGGCACGTGGGCCGGATCAGCACGTTCAACGCGGTGCCCGGCACCTTCCACGTGGAGTTCACCCCACCGCTGCCACCCGGCACCACAGCACTGGACATCATCCTCACCGGCTCGGCCGGCCGGGTCACCGTCTCGGTGCCGCTCCGCTGGCCGGACGAACCCGGCTGAGCATCGGGCTAATCTGCTGGAAGCGCGGGGCGCGATGGAGGCGTGCATGGCGGCAGGCGGTGCGGAGCAGGCCGAGACGTACCTGCGGCTGCTGGCGGAGGCCGAGCTGCGCCGGGCGCCGGTGTTCCCCGGCCCGGGGTCACAGCCGCACCGGGTGGCCCTGGCCGCGACCGCGCTGGCCTCGGCCGCCGCCATCAGCCTGGACACCGCCTGGCGGGTGGTGGCCGACTTCCAGGCCGCCTGCGCGCTGCGCACCGCCGGGCCGACGTCAGCCATGCTGAGCCTGGGCGGCTGGCAGACCTGGTCCGGCGGCAGCGCAGGCCGCTCCGGCCAGCTGATGTCGGCGCGGCGCGCGGCGGTGGCGTTCATGACCAGACAGCCGCGGCCGGGTTGGATCCCGCCGGCGCCGGTCCCCGCCGACCCGGAGGCGCCGGCCGCGGTGCCGATCGGGACCACGCTGGCGCTGCCCGCCGAGCGGGAGGGCTGGTACGGCGAACTGCTGCTGCTCGCGCTGGCCCGGACCGGCACCGAGGCGGCCATCACGCTGGCCACCCGGTGGGCCGGGCAGACCCGCCGGTCGGCCGGGCCGCGGCCGCGGCACGCCCCGTTTCACGAGGTCGCCGCCGTCGATGACCGTGGGGTCAGCTACCGGGCCACGCTGTGGGACATGGGTATCGAGGACGGCCGGGACTGGTGGGACTGCCACCTCGGCCTGATCCCGGCACCACCGGACGGCATCCGCTGGCTGGACATCGGCCCGGGGGCCCGCGGCCGCTACATCCGGGTCGAGCTGGCCACCCCGGACTGGGCCGGCGGCATCGCGACGCATCCGGTCGCGCGGGCCGGGGCGGCGGCCCGGCTCCTCGACCGGGCCGGTGATGAGCTGCTATCCGCGGGCCCGGCCAGCCGGGCGGCCGGCCTGTCGCTGGCCGCCCGGGTGGCGCTACTGATCGCCGACCTGACCGGCAGCGGCGTGCTGGCCGCCGACGATGCGGCGGTGGCCCGGCTGCTCGGCCTGGGCTGGCGGCTCGGGGTGGATCTGGGCCTGGCCGCCGACGGCCGGGTTCCGCGCGCCGCCCTGCCGGAGACCTGGCACAGCATGCTGGCCGACGGGGGCGCCGCCGACGGGCCGGTGGGCGCGGCGGCGTTCGCCGCCAACCTGCCGGAGATCGGCGGCGCGTGGTTCTCACTGGCCGGGCTGCGGTCGGACCGTGACGGCGCGACCCTGCACGTGATGGCCAGTGGCTGGACGCCGCAGGGCAACGGGTGGGTGGTGCACGGCCTGGGCCCGCACAGCGACCCCGGCCAGATCTTGCTGACCTGGCGGGCCCGTGATTCGGCCGGGCGCTGGCACCTGATGAGCGCCATGCACTGGGGCAGCCAGCAGGGCATGATCCAGATGCGGCTGGTCCCGCCGTTGCACCCGGCGGCTACCTCGCTCGACGTCATCGTCAGCGACGGCCTCCGGCAGGTGTCGGCCACCGTGCCGCTGGACTGGCTTCCGCTGGGGAACACCCGGTGAGCGTGCCGTGGTGGGCGGCGCTGCGCCCGGCGCAGAGCCAGATCAGCTGCGGGGCCGGGCAGCACCTGCTGCGCTGGGCGGATGGCGAGCTGACCGCGGCCGACCATCCGGACGCCGAAGGCGAGCTGGTGCTGGCCGCCCTGGGCGGGGACAAGTCGGAGTGCGTCACCCTGGTCGAGGCGTGGGGGGCGCACGCCGCGGACCTGGACGTGCTCGCGCTCGGCCCGCGCTCCCCGGCCGATCAGCTCACCGTGACCTGGGACCTGGTGCGCAGCCTGCGGTCCGCCATCAGCCCGCAGCCCGGCCAGCCACCCGGCCAGCCAGCCAGGCCAGCCCAGCGGCCGGGGCGGCCCCCTGCCGGGCGGCTGCGGCCCAGGTCGCTGCCGATGCGCCAGGTGTCACCGGAGGTGCGCCAGGCGCAGGCCCGCCGGGCCGAGCTGCTCGGCCTGTTCGCGCTGGGCCGCGACTTCCAGCTCGCGCTGTCCGGCACGGTGGCGGCCGCCTGGTCGGCCGGCCCGGCTCCGGGCCGGGACCTGGCCGCGGCCCGGCCCGCACTGGCCGCCGCGCTGGCCGGGCGGCTGGCCCCGGCCGCCGCCAGCTGGCTGGGCATCGACCCCGAGGTGGTGCGGGCCGAGCTGCACGACGGCCCCGGCTGGGGCACGGTCGAGCTGGCCGGGGGCACGCTGCGCGCCGCACTTCCGGTGCGCTGGCTGGCCGCGGTATGGGCGGCCGGCTGCCCGGTCGTGGACGGGCATCTGGTGGTGGATGTGCTGGCGGCCGCGTGGCCGCAGGCGCAGGTGCGGATGCTGACCCGGCCGGATGCGCCGCCGGCTGTCCGGAGCATCCGGTATGACGGGGAACACTGGTCTGTGGCAGGGACGGACTGAGCCGAGCACCCCAGGCGCGTTATGCACACCGGCCGGTGCAGGACGAACGGACAATAGCGACGGACACTGTTGTGCAGAACGCGCCGATTGAATAGGACAGGGAGCGCAGGTGGCTGAGGACGGCCGGCGGTTCGCCGGGACAGGAAGCGAGCGGCAGGCGGCCGCCGTCGAGGCACTCGGGGTGGCCGTGGCGGCGCGGGTCCCGGTGCTGCTGTGGGGTGCGCCGGGCACCGGCAAGACGTCGGTCATCCGGGCCATGGCGCAGGCCCTCGGCTGGCCGTGCGAGACCGTGATCGCGTCGATCCGCGAGCCGTCCGACTTCGCTGGGCTGCCGGTCGTGGTGGGCGACGGGGTCCGGTTCGCGCCGCCCGCCTGGGCCCGCCGCCTGGCCGAGGCCGGCCGCGGCCTGCTGTTCCTCGACGAGCTGTCCACCGCCCCGCCCGCGGTGCAGGCAGCGCTGCTCCGGGTGGTGCTGGAACGGGTGGTCGGCGATCTGGACCTGCCCGACGAGGTGGCCGTGGTGGCCGCGGCCAACCCGCCCGACCAGGCGGCCGACGGATGGGACCTGTCCGCGCCGCTGGCCAACCGGCTGTGTCACCTGGCCTGGGACATCGACCCGCGCGCGGTGGCCGACGGGCTGGCCGGCGGCTGGACGGCGCCGCGGGTGCCCCAGCTGCCCGACGACTGGGCCGCCGAACTGGGCCTGGCGCTGGCCCTGGTGGCGGCGTTCCTGCACGCCCGGCCCGCGCTGGCCTGCGCCCCGCCGTCCGACGCGGACGCGGCCGGCCGCGGCTGGCCCAGTCCGCGGACCTGGGAGATGGCGGCCCGGCTGTGGGCGGCCAGCGGGGTGGCCGGCTCCGGCGAGGAGGCCCGGGCGGCGCTGGTCCGCGGCGCGGTGGGCGACGGCGCCGGGGTGGAGTTCCTGGCCTGGCTGGCCGAGATGGACCTGCCCGACCCGGAGGCGGTGCTGGCCGACCCGGCCTCGTTCCTGCTGCCCAGCCGGGGCGACCGGGCCTACGCGGCGGTGGCCGCGGTGGCCGCCGTGGTCGCCGCCGACCCGACGCCGCAGCGCTGGGTGGCCGGCTGGCAGGTGCTCGGCAAGGCCGCGGAAACCGCGCCCGATGTGGCCGCGGTGGCCGCGCGCACGCTGGCCCGGTGCCGCCCCGATGGGGTCGCCCTGCCCGCCGAGGTCCGGCTGTTCGCCCCGGTGCTGCGGGACGCCGGGCTGCTCCGCGGATGACCAGCCGGGGCGCCGACGACATCCCGGGCCTGGCCGCCGGGCGGCTCTGGGCCGCGTCCCGCTTTCCCTACCTGGCCAGCGGGCTGTTCGGCGCGCAGGTGCTGGCCAAGCCGGGGATCGGCACGGTGGCGGTGGATGACGGCTGGCGGCTGCACGCCGACCCGGAGCTCACCGCGGGCTGGACCCCGGCCGAGCTGGGCAGCGTGCTGGTGCACCACGTATCGCACCTGCTCCGGGCGCACGGCGAGCGGGCCACGGCGGCCGGGGTCAGCGACGAGGACACCAGGGCCTGGGTCCGCGGCGCGGACGCGGAGATCAACGACGACCTGGTGGCGGCGGGCCTGGATCTGCCCGGCCGGCCGGTGCTGCCCGCCGACCTGGGCGCACCTCCTGGCCTGCTCGCCGAGCAGTACTTCATCGCTGGACAGCAGCATGATGAGGGCGGCTGGGACCTGGACTGCGGCAGCGGCGCCGACGGCCTGGGCCGGCCGTGGGACCAGGCGAGCCAGCCCGGCCTGTCGCAGTGGCAGGCCCAGCTGCTGTGCCGGCAGGTGGCCCAGGACTGCGTCCGGCACGCCAAGGAGCCGGGCACCGTGCCGGCCGGCCTGCTCCGCTGGGCCGAGCAGGTGCTGCAGCCGGAGGTGGACTGGCGCCGGGTGCTCGCGGCCGAGCTGCGCCGTGCGGTGGCGGACACCGCGGGCGCGGTGGACTACTCCTACCGGCGGCCGTCACGGCGCGCCTCGGTGGCTGGCCCGGTGGTGCTGCCCGCGCTGCGCCGGCCGGTGCCCGAGGTCGCGGTGGTCTGCGACACCTCGGGCAGCATGACCGAGGACCTGCTGGCGGCGGCGCTGGCCGAGGTGGACGGCCTGCTGCGGTCCCTGGGCCTGGCCCGCCAGCTGCGCGTGCTGGCCTGCGACACCGCGGTGGCGCCGGCCCGCCGGATCACCTCGGCCCGGCAGGTTGAGCTGATCGGTGGCGGCGGCACCGACATGGGCGCCGGGATCGCGGCGGCCGCGGCGCTGCGGCCCCGGCCCGCGGTGACCGTGGTGCTCACCGACGGCTACACGCCCTGGCCGGACCGGCCGCCGCGGGGCATCCGGGTCGTGGTAGCGCTGCTCGGTGACGACGCGCCGGACGGCCCGGACTGGGCCCGGGCGGTGCGGGTGCCGTCCGCGTCAGCCTGACCGCGGGTGCCCGGCCGGCCCCTGGCTGATGTGGGCCGCACTGGCCGGGGCGGCCGCCCGGGCCGGGGCGGCCGGCGGGGTGAGCACGGTCAGTATCGCGGTGATGGCCAGCACTGCGGCGAGCATGCCGCACTCCCGGAACGTGGCCCGTGCTGGCGCGCGGTCCGCGGCCGGATCATGCCCAAGCCAGACGCGGCCCCCGATGGCCAGCCCGGCCACCATCGACACCAGCGCCGCCTTCACGATGACCACGATGCCGTACGCCGTGTCGAACAGGTCGTGCAGCGGCACCAGCACCAGCACGGTGACCACCCCGGTGATCACGACCACGGAGAACAGCCAGAACGCGGCGTTGGCGTACAGCCGGATCAGGCCGCGCATAGCCACCGGATCGTGCCGCCAGGCCACCGCGGCGCGCAGGGTGTACAGCAGCATCCCGGCCCACATGACCGCGGGCAGCACGTGGCAGATGGTGAGCAGCGCGCCGCCCACCGGCACGATGCCCTCCGGATGGGCCCGGATGGCCTCGGCCACGATCACGCCAAACAGCGGCAGCACGCTCAGCCCGGGCTGGCGCAGCCGCAGCGCGGCCGCGGCCAGCAGGAACGCCACGCACTCGACCGCGATGAGCTCACCCTGGCCGGTGCTGACCAGCGCCGCCACCGAGGAATGCGCGCTCAGGGTCAGCAGCGCACGGGCCGCGAACACCACTCCGGTCAGTACCGCGGTGGCGGCCGCGCCGAGCAGCGCGGAACGCAGCGCCCACGGCGTGGGCAGCGGCGCCGGGGCGGCGCCCTTGTACTGGCGGGCCAGGCCCCGGCCGGCCAGGCCACCCAGCGCACCGGCCAGCCCGGCCAGCATGCCCCAGCGCAACACGGCGATCAGGACGGCGACGACAACTGCCACGCGCCACATCATGGCACGTGTCCCTGGGGATCTGATCAGGGCCCGGTGGGTGGTGCGAACCAGGGATGCTCGGTGCTGAACAGGTACCGGTCCGCGATGTGGTTGAGCACCCGGCGGGCCTGCCGGAAGCTGCCCGCCACCTCGGCGACCACGTCCAGCCGTGCGGTGCGCACCGGGGCCAGCCCGCAGGCGGCCCGGTACCACCGTGCGCCAAGCTGTTCCAGCAGGTCGATGGCGGGGATGGTGGCCAGCTGATCGTGCTGCGCGGCAGGCACGTGGGCGGCCCGCAGCAGCCGGGCCACCTGGGCCGGCCCGACCCCGTACAGGGTGGCGTAGTCGGGGAAGACCCCGGACTGGAACAGGCACACGTCGCCCAGCCTGCGGTACACGCCAGGCCGCTCCGCGTCCGGCACCCCGTCGAGCAGCCCGGCCAGCCGCACCGGGTCCAGCTCGCTGAACCGCCTGGTCCGCATCCGGCCGCCGCCGCGGACCCGGTACCGGCCGCTGGCCACCCGGGTGAACGAGCCGAGCAGCTCGGCCAGGAAGAACCGCCGGGCGGGCGAGCCGAGGAAGTCGCGCAGCGCGGGCGCGTCGAACAGCGGCACCCGCTGCCGGGGCCCGGTCCGCTCGGTGACGTGGTCCATCGAGGCCAGCTCGGCCGCGGACCGGTGCACGGCCACCGCGAAGGTGAGGAATGGTGACACCGGCGCGGCCTGCCCGGGCAGCGCCAGCCCGCCCTGGGTGGCGCGGGCCCCGTCCCCCCAGCCGAACACGGCGTCGAACACCCGTGGGTCGCTGAGCAGGCCGGGGATGGCGGCTGGATCGTGCCGCAGGAACGCGGCGTCCGCACCGGCGGGCAGCGTGCCCGCTGGCCCCGCGGAGATCAGTAGTTTGAGGTCCTGATCCGTGAGGTGGTCTGCGTACTCCCTGCCGACAAGAGCACCATCCATGACATAACGTTACTCCGCGCCCCGGCCCTGGCTAGTGGCCGCGCTGCGCCACCAGCAGGTTGTCCCCCGCCGCGACGACCGGGTCCTCGCTGATGCCCATGATCACCCGGCCGTCGTGCACCAGGCCGAGGACCAGGCCGGCCCGCTCGCTGCGCACCGCGCTCAGCGGCTTGCCCACCGCGTCCCCGGCCCCGATCTCCCGCAGACTGTGCTGCTCGGAGTCCACCAGCTGGAGCAGCAGGTCCCCGGCATGCGGCGCCTCCAGGCTCTTGGCCAGGGTGTGCGCGATCAGGTCGTCGGCCGAGACCGCCTGCCGGATGCCCAGGTCGCGCAGGGCCTCGCCGACCGACCGGGAGCGGACCAGCGCGGTCACCGGCACGTCAGGCGCTTCCTTGACCAGCAGCACCGCGGTGACCAGCACGTCGCCGTCGTCCGGCCCGGTGATCAGCACGTGCTGCGCGGCGTGCGCCCGGGCCGCGCGCAGCGCGCCGGGCTGGGTCGGGTCCCGGCGGACCACGTGCACCTTGTCCGGCACCGTGGCCGGGTCCACGTCGGCCACCAGGACCACCGAGTCGCCCGCCCGGACCAGCTCGTCCAGGATGGCCGGCACCGCCGGATGCATCCCGGCGATGATGCGGAACGTCTTATCCGGGAACTCTCGGGCCAAGGCCAGCACCCTTCTCACTCCTGCCGCCGCGGCCGCGCCGGTGACCAGCGCGAACACCGCGGCGAGCAACGGGATAGTGGTGAGCATGACGGCCGCGGCGACCAGGCGGCCGGCCGGGTTGTGCGGCGTCACGTCACCGTAGCCGACCGTGGTGGCCGTCGTGACGGCCCAGTACAGGCCGGTGGTGAACGGGATGCGCTGGGTGTCCGCGAACAGCGCCCCGCCCGCCAGCACACAGCCGACCACGGCGGTCAGCAGCGCGGCCACGTGACGGACGTGCCGCCCCTGCACCAGGCGCACCAGCAGGTCCAGCATCGCCCTATCGTGCCGTACGTACCGGCCCGCCGCAGCCGGCTGGCCCAGCCGCCGGGCTCAGCAAACCGGCTCAGGCCAGCCTGAAGTCGAGCAGGAACTCCATGATCCCGTGATTCTGGGTGGTGACGAAGCCGGTGAAGCTGGGGTTGGGGATGTCCCACTTGCTGAACAGCACCGGGATCGACCCCTGCACGTCGATGCCGCCGGTGGTGCGCTCCGCCTTGAGCGGGAAGGTCACCGGCACGCCGTGCCCGTGCAGGGTGAGGTCGCCGGTGGCGGTGTAGGTCTTGATTGAGCCGGCGGCGGGCTCCGGGGCCAGGCTAATCGGCTTGGTCAGCTTGAACGTGCCGGTGGGATACGTGGCCACGTCCATGATCCGGCCGTCGAACTGCGCATCACGCTGCGCGGAGTCGGTATGGATGGTGGCCATCTTGACCGTGAAGCTGGCCGTCCGGACGGTCGTGCCCTTGATCAGCATCTGCCCGGTCACCGAACTGCTCCGGCCGACCGCGGTGTGCTGCTGGCCCATCAGGATCTCCTGGACCCGGTAACCGACCTGGGAGCCGGAACCGACCTGCCACGACCCGGCCAGCGAGGTGGCGGCACCCTTGGTGGACACCGCGCTGGCCGACTGGCCGTTCGACGGGGTGGCGGTGGCCTTGAGGCTGAGCGGCGCGGGCGTGCTGCCCTCCACGAAGTGGAAGAAGATATATGGGACCGCCACCGCGAGCACCACGATCACGACGGCGCCGGCGATGACCCAGCGGAGCCAGCGCCACCGACCACGTGCGGCCATTGCCGGTACCTCCTGATTACCCGGGGATAGATATGAGCTCCCCAGCGCCCCGAGAGAATCCTCCCGCAGCCTGCCAGTCCGCTGCGGGATGTTTCTCATTGCCGTCTGAACGGCACCAGCCCGCTCAGCGGACCTGCGGCATGACCTCGGAGGCCAGCAGTTCCAGGTGGTCCAGGTCGTGCAGGTCCAGGATCTGCAGGTAGATCCGGCCGGCGCCGTGCCCGGCGAACTGGCCGATCCGGTCCACGATCTCGGCCGGCGAACCGGCCAGCTGGTTGGCCCGCAGGTCGGCCACGTCGTAGCCAACGGCTGCGGCCCGCCGGGCCAGCTCGGCCTCGTCCCGCCCGCAGACGGTGGTCTGCGCGGCCGAATAGATCAGCGACGCCGGATCACGGCCCACCGACTGGCACGCCTCGCGGACCCGGCCGTACTGCGCGCCGGTCTGCGCCACGCTGGAGAACGGCACATTGAACTCGGCCGCGTACCGGGCGGCCAGCGCGGGTGTCCGGTTCGCTCCGTGCCCGCCGACGATGATCGGTGGGTGCGGCCGCTGCACCGGCTTGGGCAGCCCGGGCGAGTCCTGGAGCTGGTAGTAGTCCCCGTCGAACGAGAACTTCTGGCCCACCGGTACGTCCCACAGCCCGGTGAGCACCGCGAGCTGCTCGGCCAGCCGGTCGAACCGCTCCACGACCGGCGGGAACGGGATGCCGTAGGCGGCGTGTTCCGCCTCGAACCAGCCCGCCCCCAGGCCGAGCTCGATGCGGCCGCCGCTCATCTCGTCGGCCTGGGCCACCGCGATGGCCAGCGGCCCCGGGTAGCGGAACGTGGCCGAGCTGACCAGGGTGCCCAGCCGGATCCGGGACGTCTGCACGGCCAGCGCGGCCAGCGTCAGCCAGGAGTCGGTCGGCCCGGGCAGCCCGCTGCCGTCGCCCATCGTCAGGTAGTGGTCGGACCGGAAGAACGCGTCGAAGCCCAGCTCCTCGGCGGCCCGGGCCACGGCCAGCTGCCGCCCGTAGTCCGCGCCCAGCTGCGGCTCGGTGAAGATCCTCAGTTGCATGGTCCCAATCCTCCCGCACCCACTGGGACCACCGCGGTGGGTGGGGCTATGGTCGGAATAATTACCCCCGTAACCATTTAGGAGTGTCTATGACATCCCCGGCTGTGCAGATTCCCGGCTACATCGCCGGGACCTGGGATCTCGACCCGGTCCACTCCACCATCGGCTTCATCGCCCGGCACCTGATGGTGAGCAAGGTCCGCGGCCAGTTCACCACGTTCGAAGCCCAGATCGTCACCGCGCCCAACCCGCTGGACTCCACCGCCAGCGCCACCATCGACCTGTCCTCGGTCAGCACCGGGAACGAGATGCGGGACAACGACCTGCGCTCGACGAACTTCTTCGACGTGGAAACCCACCCGAAGATGACGTTCGTGTCCACCGGGATCCGTCAGGACGGCGACACGCTGATGGTGGACGGCGACCTGACCATCCGCGGCGTGACCAAGCCGGTGACGCTGGCCGTCGAGATCAACGGGTTCGGCCCGGACCCCTTCGGCGGCACCCGGGCCGGGTTCTCGGCCATCGCCGAGATCAACCGGACCGACTTCGGGGTCAGCTTCAACGCCCCGGTGCCCGGCGGGGTGATGGTCAGCGAGCGGATCCAGATCGAGATCGAGGCCGAGGCGGTGCTGCGCAAGGAGGAGTAAGTCAGCCGCGGGTCAGCGTGGCCACGCACTCCACGTGGTGCGTCATCGGGAACGCGTCGAACGCGCGCAGCTCGCCGAGCTGCCAGCCGGCCTGGCGGAACGTCCCGATGTCCCGGGCCAGGGTGGCCGGGTCGCAGGACACGTAGCCGACCCGGCCCAGGCTCGTCCCAGGGGCCAGCAACTGGTCCAGCACGGCCCGCCCGGCGCCGGCCCGCGGCGGGTCGAGCACCGCGATCCGGGCCTGCGTCCAGCCGGCCCGGGTCAGCGCCTCGGCCACGTCGCCGCGGTGCACCCGGGCCCACGGGGTGGCCCGCAGGTTGTGCCGCGCGTCCCGGACCGCGGCCTGGTCGGACTCGATGCCGATGACCGTGCCGGACGGGCCGACCGCGCCGGCCAGCATCCCGGCGAACAGGCCCGCGCCGCAGTACAGGTCCAGCGCCACATCACCGGACTGAGGCTGCACTGCCTGCCGCACCGCCCCGGTCAGCGCGTCCGCCGCGGCCGGGTGCACCTGCCAGAACACACCCGCACTGACCCGCCAGGTCCGGCCGGCCGCTTCCTGCTGCAGGAACGGCCCGCCGCGCAGCGCGGTCAGCCGCCCGCCCCGGCCCGCGGCCAGCACCGGGTCCGTGCCTTCGGCAACCCATTCTGCTGAACGCCCCGGCCCGCCTCGTGCCCCCCGCTGGCGCGCGGACTTGCCCGGTGCACCGTGCTGCCCCGGGGGGACGACCCCCCGGCCCCCCCGCGGGGCTGGCGTCACGACCAGCGCCCGCTGCCCGCTGCCCGGCGCGGACACCACCTGGACCGAGCCGGCCCCCGGCCACGGCCGCCCGGTCACCCCGGCCTGATCGACCAGCGGGTGCGCGATCGGGCAGTGCCCGACGTCGATGACCTCATGCGACCGGTGCCGGCGCAGCCCGGCGGTGCCGTCCGGGCCGACCGCGAACCGGACCCGGGTACGCCAGCCCAGCCCGGCCGGGTCGCCGGGCAGCGGTTCGACCGTCACCTCGCGGTCCAGCCCGGCGATCCGGCGCAGTTGCTGGCTGATCACCGCTCCCTTGAGCCGCCGCTGGGCCGCCGGGCTCGCGTGCTGCCAGTCGCAGCCGCCGCAGCCGCCCGGGCGGGCGTGCGGGCAGGGCGGCTCGACCCGGTCCGGCGACGCGTCCAGCACCTGCACCGCGTCGGCCCGGGCGAACCGGGTGGTGGCGTCGGTGACCTGGGCCAGCACCCGCTCGCCGGGCAGCGCGTGCCGGACCAGGACGACCCGCCCGGACGGCTCCCTGGCCACGCACCAGCCGCCCTGGGCGGCCGCACCGACCTCGAGTTCAAGCAGGTCCACGCAGCTCCTCGTGTTCAGCTGGAGGGAGTATCCTGGCCGGCCGTCTCACCTAGTCAGGACAGGGAATACCGTTGGCGGGCACATCAGTCATGCGTTGGCCGGCACTGTACTCATCCAAGGGGCGGTCGTGCACATTGTGATCATGGGTTGCGGGCGGGTCGGATCGACCCTCGCGCACATCCTCGAGGACCAGGGCCACTCGGTCGCGGTCATCGACCAGGACCGGGACGCGTTCCGCAAGCTCGGCTCGACGTTCAAGGGCAAGAAGATCACCGGCATCGGGTTCGACCAGAACGTACTCAGCGAGGCCGGCATCGAGCACGCGGACGCGTTCGCGGCGGTGAGCAGCGGCGACAACTCCAACGTCATCGCGGCCCGGGTGGCCCGGGAATCGTTCGGCGTGAAGCGGGTCGCGGCGCGTATCTACGACCCGCGCCGGGCCGAGGTCTACCAGCGGCTCGGCATCCCGACCGTGGCCACGGTCCGGTGGACCGCGGATCAGATGCTGCGCCGGCTGCTGCCCGAGGGCAGCGAGCCGCTGTGGCGCGACCCGACCGGGGCCGTAGTGCTGGCCGACGTGGCCTACGGCGAGGACTGGGTGGGCGAGAAGACCAGCGCGGTGGAGGAGGCGGTCCGGGCCCGGGTCGCGTTCCTGTCCCGGCTCGGTGAGGTGGTCATGCCCGGGCCGGGCACGGTGCTGCAGGAAGGTGACGTGCTGCACATGATCGCGCTGGAGGGGGACCTGGAGCGGATCTCGGCCGCGCTGTCCAGCCGCGCCCCGGGCGGCAAACCGGCCAAGGGAGGCCACTGATGCGGGTCGCCATCGCGGGAGCGGGCGCGGTGGGCACGTCCATCGCGGCCGAACTGCTGGACAACGGGCACGAGGTCCTGCTCATCGACAAGAACCCGCGGGCGATCGCGGTAGACAGTGTGCCGCGCGCCGAGTGGCTGCTGGCGGATGCGTGCGAGATCGCCTCGCTGGATGAGGCGTCGCTGGAGCGGTGCCAGGTGGTGATCGCGGCCACCGGGGACGACAAGGCCAACCTGGTGGTGTCGCTGCTGGCCAAGACCGAGTACGGGGTGCCCCGGGTGGTGTCCCGGATCAACCAGCCGAACAACGAGTGGCTGTTCAACGAGTCGTGGGGGGTGGACGTGGCGGTGTCCACGCCACGGCTGCTGTCCGCCCTGGTCGAGGAGGCGGTCAGCGTCGGCGACCTGGTCCGGCTGATGACGTTCCGGCAGAGCGATGCGACCCTGGTCGAGCTGACCATGCCGGACGACGCGCCGCTGGCCGGCCGGCGGATCGGCGAAATCGAGTGGCCGGCCGATACCGCCCTGGTCGCCATCCTGCGCGACGGCCGGGTCATCGTCCCGGCCCTGGACGACCCGCTGGAGACCGGCGACGAGCTGCTGTTCGTCACCAGCGAGGACGTGGAGGACGAACTAGCTGCCCTGCTGGCCAACGGCCACGGGTGATTACCGCGTCTCGGTGATCTCCGGGCCGCGCTCGAACGGGTTGAGTGGGCCGCCGAAGCGCTGCTCTTCTTCGGCGGCCATCTGCTCCTCCATGGCCTGCCGGGCCTCCTCCGGCAGCTGGATTTCCAGCAGGTCGCGGGGCGGCACCGGGTGGTCGCCGCGGGCCACCACCACCCCGGCGAAGACCTCCTCGAACGGCCCGGCCGCCGAGGCATGCTGGGCGGCCGGCCCGGTGATCACGCCGCGCAGGAACCAGCGCGGCCCGTCCACGCCGAGGAACCGGACCGGCTGCAGCCCGCCCTGGCCGAGCGACGGGTCCCCGGGCACCCGGGCGCGCAGTTCGGCGCCGAACGGCCCGTCGGCTTCCTCGCTGCTCCCGCCGGCCTGGCTCACCGCGGCGGCGATCTCCTGCCGCACGTCGTCCCACAGCCCACCGCTCTTGGGCGCGGCGAACGCCTGCAGCTGCAGTGAGCTGTCCCCGCGCACCACCGCGATCAGCGGGCCCTGGTCATCGGCGATGTTGAGCTGGATCTCGAATCCCTCGGCCACCGGCACCTGCAGGCTGCCGAAATCGACCCGGTCGGCGGCCGGGATGTTCCCGGCCGCGTCCCACGGGCCCCAGCCCGCCGCCCCGGCCGGCTCCTGATCATCCGGGTCAGCCTCGTCTTCGTCCGCTGCTGCCCAGTCCTCCGCGTCTTCGGGCGCCTCGTCCTCGATGGGCTCGGACTCGGCTTCCTCGCGGCGACGCCGACGGAACACTTCCGTACTCCCTGCTCTCGATCGTGGGGTGGTGGGCTGCTGCCAGGCGGTCCGCGGCGGTCATCCACCAGCCGCGGCGGCGCTGGCGTGTCCCCCGGTGGACCCGAACCCGTTCTCCCCCCGGGCTGACCCGGGCAGGTTGTCCACCTCGTGGAATACCGGCGATGCCACGCGCTGGATGACGAGTTGCGCGATGCGGTCGCCTCGCTGGAACGAGACTGCCTGGGCCGGATCGGTATTCAGCAGTGTCACCCTGATCTCGCCACGGTACCCGGCATCGACCGTGCCTGGCGCATTCACGATCGTCACCCCGTGCTTGGCGGCCAGCCCGGACCGCGGGTGCACGAACGCCGCGTACCCGTCGGGCAGCGCGATGGCTATCCCGGTCGGCACCACCGCGCGTGCACCGGGCGCCAGGTCCACGCCGGCCGCGGCGACCAGGTCGATCCCGGCGTCACCCGGATGGGACCGGGCGGGCAGCGGCAGGCCGGGGTCCAGCCGCTTGATGAGCACGTCTACCGGGTCCGGGCCCGGGCTCACCGGTGACATGAGGGACTCCAGGTCCGCAGATGGCTGTTCACTCAGGTGACCCTACAGCCGTCTTCCTGCCGCTGAGGTATGGCGCCGCACGGGTCAGCGCGGCGGCCGTCGGCACGGCGACGATCGCCCCGGGGATGCCCGCCACCACGCCGCCGACGGCCAGCACCAGGATGACGGCCAGCGGGTGCAGCCGCACCATCCGGCCCACCACCAGTGGCTGCAGCAGATGGCTCTCCAGCTGGTTCTCCAGGATGAAGATGACGATCAGGATCACCGCGGCGATCCAGCCCTTGGTGCCCAGCGTGACCAGGACGGCCACCGTGCCGGCCACCAGGATGCCGACCAGCGGGATGAACGCGGCCACGAAGACCAGGATGGTGAGCGGCACCAGCAGCGGCACACCCAGGATCCACAGCGAGAACCCGATGACCACGGCGTGGATGGCGGCCACCGCGATGGTGCCGCGCACGTAGTACAACAGCGCCTGCCAGGCGGCCGTGCCGGCCAGCCGGGTCCGCTGCCTGCTCTCGGTGCCGAGGAATCCGGTCAGCCAGGCCCAGATCCGGTCCCCGTCCTTGAGCAGGAAGAACGTGATGAACAGCATCAGCACCAGGCCGGCCAGGATCTCCAGGAAGATCCGCCCGCCGGACAGCACGGTGCCCGCCACCAGCGACTGATGCTGCTTGAGATAGGTCAGCCCCCGGTTGGCCAGGCCCTCGATGCCGCCGTGCCGGAAGTGGAACGGCGGGCCGGCCAGCCAGGTCTGCAGCTCGCTCCCGGTGTGCGTCAGCTCGCGGACCAGGGTCGGGTAGTCGGCGGTGGCCCGGGTCGCGGCCAGCGTGACGGCCCCGCCCAGCACGGCCACCGCGAACAGCAGGGTGCACCAGGTGGCGGCCAGGGCGGGCAGGCCGGCCCGGCGCAGCCGGGACTGGACCGGCTGCAGCAGCGCGGTGAGCAGCAGCGCGGCCACGCACGGCAGCACGACCAGCTTGAGCATGCTGGCCACCCGGAAGGCCAGGTAGAGGGCGATGCCGACGAGCAGCAGCCGCCAGGCCCAGCCCGCAGCGCGCTGCAGCCAGCTGGGCACCTGACCGTGTGGCGCGGCCGGCCGCCCAGCGCCGCCCTCGTCGGCTCCGGTGACCCCCGTGGTCCCGTCGGTGCTCTGCTTGATGGCACTTACCCCGTTGTCTGGCACCCCGTTGTCTGGCACCCCGTTGCCCGGCTCGTCTGGGCAGCCAGGCACTGCGGCCGTCCCCGGTGCGGCCCCGCCTGGCTCAGTGGCACTGGCTTCTGAACCACGGGTCCCCGGATCACGGGCCGATCCGGAACGGAGGCCGTGCCACATGCGTCGCCCAGTCATGCCCTCATGTAACCAACTACGGTGGACCTATGCGTGTCTACCATGAACGGCTGCGTGTTCCGGTCAGCTGGTGGGTGCTCGGCCTGCTGTCCGGATTCATGCTCGGCGCGGGCTTCCTGGCCGGCTTCGACTGGGAACCAGCCCTGGCCGTGTACGTCGCGATCACCGTGCCGCTGGCCGCTTTCCTGCTCATCTGGGGCTGGCAGCGCATCGAGGTGAGCCGCGGCGCGCTGCGGGTAGGCAAGTCGGCGTTGCCGCTGGCCCAGGCCGGCCACGTGACCGCGCTGGACGCTGACCAGACCAGGGCGCTGCGCGGGCCGCGGGCCGACCCGGCCGCGTTCCTGCTGGCCCGGCCGTATCTGCCGGAGGCGGTGTATATCGCGGTCGAGGACCCGGTCGGCGTCACCCCGTACTGGCTGATCGGCACCCGGCGGCCGGCCGAGCTGGCCGCCGCGATCGAGGCGGCACGTCCTGCCGCCCGGGCCGGTGGCACGCCCGTGGGATGATCGTCAGGCCGGACCGCCGCACTGGCTCGCAGCACGGTATTCGCAGCACGGTATTCGCAGCACGGGCGCCAGACCGGCTTCAGGGAGGATGAATGGCAGACAAGGGAGAAGGCGCCAGCAAGGCGCTGGTCAGTGCCGCGGCCTTTGGGACGGCATTCGCCGTCCGCAAGCTGATGAACCTGGGCTGGAAGCGGGTCACCGGGAAGGAACCACCCGACGACCCGAACGACCCGGCGGTGGGCACCGCGGAGGCGCTCAGCTGGGCCGTTGCGCTGGGTGTGGTGGTGGCGGTGGCCCGGGTGCTGGCCATCCGGGCGGCCAGCGGGCGGATGCGCCGGTCGGCGGGCAAGTCGGACAAGTCAGCCGTCAGCTGACCGCCGGGCCTGCCGGTACCTGGCGCCGAACGCCTGCACCGTGCTGGCGGGCAGCGCGGCGTGCCCGCCGAGTGCCCGGGTGCCCCAGGCCACCTGGGCGCAGTGCTCGGTGACCACGGCGCACTGCAGCGCCTGGGCCGGGCTGGCCGCGATGGTGACCATGCCGTGGCTGGCCAGCAGCGCGCTGGCCCGGTCGGCGAGCACCCGGACCGCGTTCCGCCCGACCTGCGCCGAGCCGCTCGGCGCGTAGCGGGCCACCGGGATGTCGCCGCCGAGGAACAGCACCGCCTCGTCGACCACGGCCGGCACCGGCTGCCGGGCGGCCGCGAACATGGTGGCGAACGGCGGATGGCTGTGCAGCACCGCCCCGATCTCCGGGAAGGCCTGGTAGCAGGCGCAGTGCAGCTGGCTCTCCGAGGACGGCACCCGGCCCGGGGCGGCCGGGCCGGCCAGCTCGCCATCGAGGGTGATCACTACCAGGTCAGCCGGGCCCAGCTCCGGGTAGGGCAACTGGGACGGCGTGATCACCACGCGCCCCTCGCCCAGCCGGGCCGACACGTTGCCGCTGGTCCCTGAGCTCAGCCCGTGGCTGAGCATGCCCTGGGCGGCGGCCAGCACGGCCGCTCGCGCGGCAGCCTCGTCCTGCATGCCCCGATCCTGGCATGCCAGCCAGCCATGCTGTCGCGGGCAGCCCGGGCAAGTTACGATACATCTCGACATCCGGCGGAGGAGGGTCAGCATGCAGGAGCCAGGCAGCGGGGCACCGGTCAGGCTGGATGACGCGGCCAGCCAGGCGCCCGTCATCCGCGCCTCGGACCGGGAGCGGGACGCGGCCACCCAGCGGCTGCAGGAGGCGTTCGCCGAGGGACGCCTGGACGACAGCGAGTTCGACCAGCGGATGCGCACCGCGCTGTCCGCGCGGACCCGGCCGGAGCTGGACGAACTGCTCGCCGACCTGCCGCAGCCCGGGCCGCCCGCCGGGCCGCCCGCCACGGTGGGCCGGCCGCCGGGACGGCTGGCCGTCGCGTTCAAGAGCTCGGTCCGCCGGGCCGGCCGGTGGCGGGTGCCTGAGCACTACCGGACCGTGGTGTACAAGGGCAATGGCTGGCTGGACCTGCGGGCGGCCGAGCTGGCCGCGGCCGAGACCACGCTGCTCACCGTGGCGTACAAGTCCCGGATCACGATCCTGGTGCCGCCCGGGGTCCGGGTCGAGGCCAGCGGCTTCGGCGCCGACACCGACACCGAGGCGGGCCCGGCGCTGCCCGCCGATGCCCCGGTGATCCACATCCGCGGCTTCAGCTACAAGGGCACCATCCGGGTCCGCAACCGTCCCCCGCAGGACTGACCGCGGGTCACTGGCTGGCGGCGGGCGGGCCGGTGTAGACGGCGCGCGGGCGCAGCGGGGTGCGGGCGGCGTACGCCTCCAGGCCGTGCGCCAGCCAGCCCGCCGTGCGGGCGATGGCGAAGATCGCCTCGCCCGCGCCGGTGATCATCCCCGCGCAGCTGGCCAGCAGGGCCAGGGCGAAGTCGATGTTCGGCTCGGGCAGCGCCCGCCGGTGCGTCTCGGCCAGCACGGCGTCGGCCACCGCCAGCCGGGGTGAGGCCGGCACGGCCCGCCGGACCAGGGCCAGCAGCAGCCCGGCCCGCGGGTCGCCGGCCCGGTACACGAAGTGCCCAAGACCGGGTACCCGCTCGCCCCGGCGGAGGAGGTCACCGACCACCCGCGGGGCGCCCACCGGGTCCTGCGCGGCGGCCAGCATGGCCTCGGCGCCCAGCGAGGCGCCGCCGTGCAGCG
This sequence comes from uncultured Actinomycetes bacterium, assembly GCA_963814645.1. Taxonomy (GTDB): domain Bacteria; phylum Actinomycetota; class Actinomycetes; order Streptosporangiales; family Streptosporangiaceae; genus RYN-230. The sequence goes on from CAWFDX010000004.1 coordinate 2,627,976, forward strand.
CACCGCCGAGCGCGCCCAGCCCGGTGGCGACCACGGCGTACGGGTCGGCCCGGACCGAGGCGGCGACCCGGGCGGCCAGCGTGGACGCGGCCAGTTCGTGGTCAGCCAGCAGCACCAGCGCGGCCCTGAGCGCGCCGAGCAGCCGGGCTGGCGGCGGGTCCGGGCACAGCTTGGGCCACAGCCGGCCGGCGATGCTGTCCCCCGGACTGGCCTGCCCGTCCCCGGCGGCGGGCAGGCAGTCCACCATGCCGCCGATGATGGCCTGCCCGGCCGCGATCACGGCTGGCGGGTCGAGGTGCAGCCGCAGCGGATCCGCCGCGGCCAGCGCGGGCACGATGACCTGGAGCCGCTCCAGCGGCAGCGTGCCCGGCGGCAGGGCCGCCTGGGCCGCGCTGCCCGCCTGGACCGCCTCCGGGGTGGCCCGCCACGGGCTGTCCGCGCTGGCCGCGGTCAGCGACCCGGTCCACAGCAGCGCGGCCACCTCCTCGAAGGCCCGGTCCCGGGCCAGGTCCAGCGCGTCGAGGCCGCGGAACCGCAGCGTGTCGTCGGTGATCTCGGTCAGCCCGGACTCGATGACCAGCCCGGTCATCCCGGGTGGCTGGCGCGGCCGGCCGCGGCGGGCCAGCTCGCCGACCTCGGCCGCGTCGAACAGGCTGATCTTTCCGCCGGTGCCGCGGCGCCGGGCGAGCACACCCCGGCTGACGTAGGAGTACAGCGTGGCCTGCTTGACGCCGAGCTGGCGGGCCGCCTCGGCCGCGTTGATCCACTCCGTCACCGGTCACTCCCTGTCCCGTCGCTGGTAACACGCTATCTGCTTACATTGATTTAAATCAACATTGATGCGCATAGACGAAACTGTCATCGTGGTGGCATGCCAGCCATTCACTTCCTCGACGTGACCAACCGCGACGGCGTGCAGACGGCCCGGACCGGGCTGTCCAAGTTCGGCAAGACGATGGTCAACTTCTACCTGGCCAAACTCGGTGTGGCCCAGTCCGAGCTGGGCTTCCCGTTCCTGTTCCATGAGGTGCCGTACATCCGGGCCAACGTGGCGCTGGCCGGGGCCGGGGCGTTCGGCCCGCTCCGGCTGTCCGGCTGGTGCCGGGCGGTGCCCAGTGACGTCGAGGCGGCGGCGCCGCTCGGCCTGCGGCACTACAACCTGTCCATCTCCACCTCGGACCAGATGATCGCGCACAAATTCCGCGGCAAGCTGGACCGCGCGTCGATCATCCGCGAGATGACCGCGGCGGTGCGGGCGGCCCGGGACGGCGGCGCGCAGACCATCGGGGTGAACGCCGAGGACGGGTCACGGACCGACGACGGGTTCCTGCTCGAGTTCGCCACCGCCGCCCGGGAGGCCGGCGCGGACCGGGTGCGCTACTGCGACACGATCGGCGGCGACACCCCGGAGCGGATCCGGGAGCGGTTCGCCAAGCTAGCCTCCGCGGTGCGCGTCCCGGTTGAGACGCACTGCCACAACGACCTGGGCATGGCCGTGGCCAACTCGGTGTCCGGCGCGCTCGGCGACCTGGACGCGGGCCAGGACGCCTGGGTCAACACCTGCGTCAACGGGATCGGCGAGCGGGCCGGGAACGCGGACCTGCTGTCCTGCATCCTGGCCCTGCGGCACGGCTTCGGGCTGGCTGGGAAGGCCGTCATCGGCGACCCGATCGACCTGTCCTGGGCCCGCCGGTTCGGGCTGTGGGCCAGTTACGCGTTCGGCCAGCCGCTGCCGCAGAACCAGCCCGGCAGCGGGCGGAACGCGTTCGCGCACGAGTCCGGCATCCACGCCGACGGCGCGCTCAAGGACCGGAACAACTACGAGCTGTACGACGACAGCACCCTCGGGCCGTTCCCGGCGGACTGGTTCGCTCAGGCCGGGCGGGTGGTGCTGACCGGTGAGTACGGCGGCAAGGCCGGGTTCCGGCACGTGCTTGAGTCGCTCGGCATCGAGATCGCGGCCGGCGATGAGGACCTGGTGTTCGCCCTGGTCCAGCTGTGCGCGTCAGCCACCGGCAAGCCGCTGACCGACGACGAGCTCCGGCTTATCGGCAGCTACCCGCACCAGCTGGCGCAGCTGTACCCCGGGTACCTGAGCTGATCAGGGGATCTGGCGGCGGCGGATCCCCTTGAGGCGGCGCCGCTGCGACGGGTCAAGGGCCAGGTACATGCCGACCGGGATACCGATCGCCAGCACGATCACCGCGATGGCCAGCCACGGGCTGACCAGGAACAAGATAAGGCCGAGCACGATCCCGGCGATCGCGAGCTTCATCCGACCGGACAACTTCTGCCTCCTAGGGCGGCACCGTTTGCGCTTCCCCGGCTGGCTCGAACGACCCAACCGCACCACATCCGTGCCTGCCATGTAGAACGCTGGCCGGCCCGCAGGTAGTTCCGCGGCCGGCTAGTTCTGTGCTGGCGCCCAGGCTGCCTGCAGCCTGGGCCAGCGCGCACCGCGTGTCCAGGCTAGCTGGCTCGCGGACCCGAAGTCGCGGGCCCGGCGCGGGCCGGCCAGGATGGCCGCAGTGATCAGGAGGACCCGCCATGAGCATTTCGCTGCCCATCGACCAGGACGCCAACGAGCTGCTGTCCCGCGATCCGATCGCGCTGCTCATCGGCATGCTGCTGGATCAGCAGGTACCGCTGGAGAAGGCGTTCAGCGGGCCACGTGATCTGGTGCGCAGGCTGGGCCACGAGCCGACCGCGGCGGAACTGGCCGGCTACGACCCGGACGCGCTGGCCACGGTGTTCAGCGAGCGGCCGGCCCTGCACCGCTACCCCAGGGCCATGGCGGCCCGGACGCAGGACCTGGCCCGGCTCGTCGTGCACAAGTACGGCGGCGACGCGGCGCAGCTGTGGCAGGGCGCGGGCACCGGCCAGGAGCTCGTCCGGCGCATCGCCGAACTGCCCGGCTTCGGCCCGGTCAAGGCGCAGATCTTCGCCGCGCTGCTGGGCAAGCAGCTCGGGGTGCGGCCGCCCGGGTGGCGGGAGGCGGCCGGCCCGTTCGGCCAGGATGGCTCCCGGGTGTCGGTCGCGGACATCACCGACGACGACTCGCTGACCGAGGTCCGCGCTTACAAGCAGCGGCTCAAGGCGGCCGCCAAGGCGGCCCGCACGTAGCTGACCTGCGAGTTCTCGTCTCGGCCATCACAATTCGTAGTAGGGTAATTACCAGCGGTGTTTAGCAGTTGGCTGGCGGTGGTAGCCGGGATCGGTGGCAGCACATGGGGAAGGCCTTCGGCCTGCGGGGGCGGGCAGCCCTGGCTGCTGTGCTATCGCTGCTCGTGACAGCAGCCGCGCTGGCGGTAGCGCTGGCCGCGGCGGCCGGGGCGCGCAGCGCCGGCCGCGAGCTGTCCAGCCGGCTGGTCCCCGCGGCCGGGGCGGCCGGGGCGCTGCTCGACCGGTACACCGCCGAGCAGGTCGCGCTGCGCAACTACGTGACCAGTGCGAAGCCGGCCGACCTGGTGCCGTTCCAGCAGGCAGCCGCGCAGATCCCGGCCCTGCAGGCCCAGCTGGCCCGGCTGGTGGCCGGGTACCGCCAGATGCCGGCCACCCTGGCCGCGGCGGAGGCCGCGCAGCGGGCCTGGCTGACCAAGGTGGCCGCGCCGCAACTGGCCGCCATGCGGCGCGGCGATGCGGCCCGGGCCCGCACCCTGCAGGGCAACATCCCGTACACCCGGCCGTTCACGCTGGCCGTGCGGAACCGGGTCGCGCTACTCCAGGTCCAGGTCACGCACGGCCAGGCGATGGTCACCAACCGCCTGATCCACGCCCAGCAAGTGCTGGTCGGGGCGCTCATCGCGATGGGCGTGGTGGTGGCCGTGATCGCGGCGGGCGGATTCTACGTGGTGCGCCGCTGGCTGCTGGTCCCGTTCGCCATCGTCCGCCGGGCCGCCGACCGGGTGGCCGCGGGCGACTACGCGGCCACCGTGCCCACGGCCGGCCCGGCGGAACTCGCCGCCCTGAGCCGCAGCACCGAGCTGATGCGGATCAGGCTGGTCACCGCGCTGGGCGAGGCCGAGGCGGCCGAGGAAAAGTTCCGCCGCCTGTTCGACGCGGCCCCGGACGCCACGCTCACCGTGGCCGAGGACCGGACCATCCTGATGGCCAACGCCCAGGCCGAGCTCATGTTCGGCTACGACCCCGGCGAACTGGCCGGCCAGCGCGCCGACGCGCTGCTGCCCGGCGCGGCCGAGGCACCCGACGATCATCTCGCCCAGCTGGTCAATACCCCCCGGCCGGGCGCCCTGCAGACCACCGCCGTGGCCCGGGACGGACACCAGTTCCCGGTCGAGTCCACAGTGACCGCGCTGCCCGCCGGAACCGGGGTGATCGGCCTGGTGTCGCTGCGCGACATCTCCGAACGGCTGGCTGCCCAGGCCGAAGCCGAGCGGCTGCGCTCGGTCGCCGAGCGGGAACGCTATCAGCGGTGGCTGGAGCAGTCGCAGCGGATGGAAAGCCTGGGCCAGCTGGTCGGCGGCGTCGCGCATGACTTCAACAACCTGCTCGGCGTGATCACGGGCTACACCGCGTTCATCACCGAGCAGGCGGCCGGCCTGGCCGACCGCCAGCAGCGCGACGACATGCTCGGCGACGTGCAGCAGGTCAGCGGGGCCGCGCAGCGGGCCACGGCGCTGACCCGCCAGTTGCTCACCTTCGCCCGCCGGGACATCGTGCACCCGCAGGTACTCGACGTTAACCAGGTCATCAGCAACACCGAGCACCTGCTCCGGCGCACCCTGGGCGAGCAGGTCGAACTGGCGGTCAACCTGGCGGCCAGCCTGCCGCCGGTGCTGGCCGATCCGGGCCAGCTCGACCAGATCCTGATCAACTTGGCGGTCAACGCCCGGGACGCCATGCCCGGTGGCGGCAAGCTCACCATTGACACGGCCAGCCTGGCCGTCGATGACACCTACGCCACGGACCGGACCGGCCCGGCCTGAGCCCGGGCCAGTACGTGCGGATCCGGGTGTCCGACACCGGCACCGGCATGGACCCGCAGACGGTGGCGCACGCGTTCGAGCCGTTCTACACGACCAAGCCGGCTGGCCAGGGCACCGGCCTGGGCCTGGCCACCGTGCACGGCATCATCACCCGGGCCGGCGGCTACACGCAGATCTACTCCGAACCCGGGCTGGGCACCACCATTACCGCGCTGCTCCCGGTCACCGACAAGACGGCCGTCGAGACCGGCCCGGCTGATCCACCGGATACTGGACCGGCACGGATACCACGTCATCACCGTGACCACCCCGGAGGACGCGCTGCGCCGGGCCCGCGACCTGAGCCAGCCCATCGACCTGCTGCTCACCGACGCGATCATGCCCGGGCTGCTCGGCAACGAACTGGCCGCCCGGATCCGGGCGCTGCGCCCTGGCCTGCCGGTGGTCTACATGTCCGGCTACGCCCAGCCCATCCTGGACACCCAGGGCGCCCTTGACCCGCACAGCGATCTGCTGGAAAAGCCGTTCGCGGAAACCACCCTGCTAACCCGGGTGCAGCGCGCCATGCACGGGCGCAGTTGATCTAGTCTGCCTGCGTGACAGACGCAGATTTCGCGACGGCCAGGACCGCTCGGGTCTCGGTGCTGCATGACGGGTATGCGCGCGAGGACACCGGCGGTGAGCGGGTCGGCAGCACGGTCACCCTGATCATGGACGCCGGGCGGGTGATCGTGGTCAACCCGGGCATGGTGTCCGGCCGGGACGCCCTGCTCGATGCGCTGGCCGGGCACGGGCCCGGCCCGGATGACGTGACCGACGTGGTGTTCAGCCACCACCATCCGGACCACACCGTAAACGCGGCCCTGTTCCCCCGGGCCACCATTCACGATCACTGGGCCAGCTACCAGGGCGACCTGTGGATCGGCCGGGATCCGGGCGACTTCCAGCTCACCCCGTCGGTGCGGCTGATCGCCACCCCCGGGCACACCGCCGAGGACATCACCACGCTGGCCGCCACCCCGGACGGCGTCTACGCCTGCACCCATGCCTGGTGGGGCCCGGACGGCCCGGACCAGGACCCGCTGGCCACCGACCAGGCCGCGCTGGACGCGAGCCGCCGCCGGATCCTCGCGGTGGCCACGGTGATCGTCCCCGGCCACGGCCCCGCGTTCCGCCCGGCCACGGGGTGAGGATCAGCGCGTAACGGTCAGACGGCGTCGCCTTTGAGGGAGAACTGGGACAGGCGGCGAGCGGCCAGGACCAGCGTGACCGCGGTGACGATCGCGCCCATGACCACGGCGGTCACGACGCCGAGGTGCGCGTTCAGGTAGCTGTCCGAGGCGATCGAGTTGGCGATGCCCAGCGAGTACTGCTCCACGGACAGGATCCGGGCGCCGCTGACGAAGTTGCCCAGCAGCGACTCCCAGACCAGCAGGTAGAGCAGGCCCACGGCGATGGCCCGCGTGGTCAGCACGGAGATCATCACGAACACGGCGTTGTAGATCACCGAGCCGGCCAGCGCGCCGACGAACAGCCCGCCGGCCAGCCGGGTCACCCCACCGGTGGCGATCACCGCCGCGATGAGCACCGGCACCGCCACGAAGAGCATGGTGAGCACGGACCCGACGGCGAACTTGCTCAAGATCACCGTGGACCGGCGGACCGGCGTGGCCAGCAGGTGCACCACGCTGCCATCGTCGATTTCCGCGCCGAGCACGCTGGTGCCGATGATCAGCGCGGTGAGCGGCAGCACCACCGAGAAGCCGAAGATGCCGAGGATGGTGCTGGGCCAGTGCGGCGCGACCGGATGGGCGAGCTTGAGCAGCGCGGTGACCAGCACCAGGATGACCGGCGGGAGGGCGAACAGGAAGGCGCGCTTGCGGCCCATGGTCGCCCGCACCGTGATCGAGGCGACCGTGCCGGCTTGACTGGAGAACACGTCGGCTGGTCCTTTCAGGATTCCACGAGGTAGGCGAAGACGCTCTCCAGCGACTCGTCCTCGGGCTGCAGGGCGCGGAGCTGCACGCCCTGCTCCCGGGTCAGCCCGGCGACCTGGCGGCTGAACGCGCCGTAGTCGGACGCCTTGACCTGGAGGCCGCCGCTGGTCATCTCGACGCCGGTCACCGCCGGGCTGCCGATCAGCGCCGAGCCGATCCGCCGGTCGTCGGAGGTGTGCAGCAGGAACACGTGTGGCCGGCTGGTCATCAGCCGCCGGATGGCCCGGAAGTCGCCGGACGCGGCCAGCCGGCCGGCCACGATCACCTGGATGGTGCCGGACAGCCGCTCCACCTCTTCCAGGATGTGCGAGCTGAACAGGATGGTCCGGCCCTCGTCGCCGAGCGTCTCGAGCAGGTCCATCATGTGCAGCCGCTGCCGCGGGTCCATCCCGTTGAACGGCTCGTCGAGCAGCAGCAGTTCGGGGTCGTGCACCAGCGCGGCGGCCACCTTGATCCGCTGCCGCATGCCCTTGGAGTAGGTGGAGATCCGCCGGTGCTGCACGTCGGCCATCTCCACGATGCCGGTGGCCCGGTCCGCGGCCCGGTCCGGGTCGGGCAGCTTGTGCAGCCGGGCGGTGGCCCGGACGAACTCCTGCCCGGTCAGGAAGCCATAGACCGACGGCCGCTCGGGTACCAGGCCGAGCTGGCGGTAGATGTCCGGGTTCTGCCAGCTGGGCACGCCCGCCACGGTCAGCTCGCCGCGGGACGGCTCCAGGAAGCCGGAGATCAGGTGCAGCAGGGTGGACTTGCCGGCCCCGTTCGGGCCGAGCAGGCCGGTGACCCCCGGCCCGATACTCATCGTGATGTCGTTGACCGCCACTACGTTGCCGTACCAGCGGGACACGTTGTTCAGCTCGATCGTGCTCATGAGATGGACGCCTTCCGGTACCGGGTGGCCAGGATGCCGAGCGCGGCCGCCAGCAGCAGCAGGAACATCACCCCGTACAGCGGCCCGTAGCCGCCCGGCGGCGGGATCGGCCCGCGCGAGGTGCCACCTAGCCACTGCCGCACCCCGTCCACCGTGGTGAACGGGCTGACCAGGCCGGACAGCCGCGCCCCGGCGGGGGCTGGCCCGGGTGCCGCGGCCAGCGGGCCGCGGCCGCGGGCGCCGCCGATGTTGTCGAGCAGCCCGGCCAGGATCCAGGTGAGGAAGAAGTAGATGGCGATGGACCCGGTGGCGTAGGCCCGCCGCCCGGTCAGCGAGGCCAGCGCCAGCCCGATCGCGGCGAGCAGCACCGCCCACAGCACGCCGACCAGCAGGCCGGGGATCAGCGCTTTTGTCTGATCCCAGATCGCGCCCGGCCCGTGCGCTTGCGTGATCGTGCCCAGGTAGAGCAGCAGCAGCGGGATCTCGATCAGCGCCAGGCAGGCCAGGGTGAACGCGATCAGCTTGGCCAGCGGGTAGTCCAGCCGGCGCAGTGGCCGGCAGAAGTACAGCGGCAGCACGTGGCTGCGCAGGTCACGGGAGACCAGCTCGGGCGCCTGGGCCGCGACGAAGATGATCATCACCAGCACGCGGAGCTGGAACAGGTAGGTGTCGTACGGCACCAGGCGGTGGCCGCCCTGGGCTATCGAGACCGCGTTGGCCACCGCGGGCAGGCACATCACCACGAACATGAGAACTGGGATGATCTTCGCCTTGGCGCCCCGGCCGATGCCGACCGACGATCGCAGGCTGTGCCAGACCAGCGCGCGGACGATGCCGGGGCGGCCCAGCCGCGGGCCGGTGTAGCGCCGGTAGCCGATGTCGTGGATGACCCCGCCGGACGTGCCCAGCGCGCCGTTTTCCGCGGTCATGCCGTCTCCTCCCGGAACAGTTCCTCCACCCGCCGCCGCCGCTGCTCCAGCCGGTGCAGCGGCAGTCCCAGGTCGGCGACCGTGTCCCGGACCTCGTCGTAGGTGGCCGGCGAGACGATCTCGACCAGCAGGCCGCGGTCCTCCGCCCGCGGCCGCAGGCCACGCGCGGCCAGCCCGGCCGCCAGTTCCGCCATGCCCTCGTCCACCTCCACCAGCAGCACCTGGCTGACCTGGGTGAAGCTGGTCATCGAGTCGGCACGGAGCAGCCGGCCCCCGTCGATGACCACCAGTTGGTCGCAGATCTGCTCGATCTCGCCGAGCAGGTGCGAGGACACCAGCATGGAGATGCCGAACTCGGACCCGATCCGGGCTATCAGGTCCAGCATCGCGGCCCGGCCGGCCGGGTCCAGACCGTTGGTCGGCTCGTCGAGCAGCATCAGCCGCGGGTCACCGACCAGCGCCTGGGCCAGCTTGACCCGCTGCTTCATGCCGGTCGAGTAGGTGCCGATCATCCGGTACCGCTCTTCGTACAGGCCGACGTGCCGGAGCGAGTCGGCGGCCCGCTCCTTGGCCGACGTCGGCGGCAGCCCGGACATCCGGCCCAGGTGGGTGACGAACTCGGTCGCGGTGACGTCCGGCGGCAGGCAGTCGTGCTCCGGCATGTAGCCGGTGAGCGTGCGGATCTGCAGCGGGTCACGGGCGCAGTCCAGGCCGAGCACGGCCGCCTGCCCGCTGCTGGCCGGCAGCAGCCCGAGCAGGATCTTGATGAGCGTGGACTTGCCCGCGCCGTTGGCCCCGACCAGCCCGGTGATGCCCGGCTCCACCTGGACCGTCAGCCCGTCCAGCGCGGTGACCGGTCCCGGGTAACGCATGGTCAGCGCCGTGGTCTCGATGACGGCCGCATCGGCCCCCCGGGGGCCCGGCCCGCCGGGCGGCCCAGCGCGCAGCGGCAGTTGAGCGGTCACGATGTCTCCTGACCTCGGAATCGCAGTGCAGCATCGCACCGCGGCTCCCAGCATGCCGGCCGGACGGCCGCCGCGTCATCAGCCTCAGGACTGGCTTTCCGGCTCCCCCCGCGGAGCTACCAGCCAGGTGGCGGGGCCCAGGTCCACCCGGCAGCGTACGACCGCGGGCGGACGTCCAGGCTTGCCTGCGGCGTTACGGTGAACAAGTGAGCGCAGAACCCGTGTCACCGTTCCGGCGGCTGCGCCGGCTGTGGACGGTGCTGGACTGGACCGCCGCCGCCGTGTGCGCGGTCATCATCATCGGCGTGCTGATCCGCACCGGGCACGTCCGGTACGGGGTGGGCGTGCGGGCGGCGGCCTGGCCGCTGGTGCTGCCGATCGCCCTCGGCGTGGCCTTCCCCGTCACGATCAGGCGCAAAGCCCCGGTCCGGGCGCTGGCCATCGTGCTGGCCTGCTGCGTGGCCCTGCTGGTCGTCGGGGCCTCGCTGACCAGCGGCCCGATCCTGCCGCTGTGCCTGGTGCTGTACGTGGTCGCCACCACCTGCCGCCGCAACGTGGCGGTGGCCGGCCTGGCCGCCGCGCTGGCCCTGCTGGTGCTGCAGGGCCTGCTCTTCCGCCTCACCGGGTTCGGCCGGGGCGACTCGGTCGGCGGGGCGCTGTTCCTGATCATCGTCTGGACCGTCGGCTACGCGGTGCAGCAGCGCCGCACCTACCTGGCCCACCTGCGGGACCGCGCGACCAGCGACGCGGTCACCCGGGAACGGCTGCGCATCGCCCGGGAACTGCACGACATCGTGGCGCACAGCATGACCGTGGTCACGGTGCAGGCCGGGTTCGGTGAGTACGTGTTCGACAGCCAGCCGGCCGAGGCCCGCGCCGCGCTGGGTGCGATCCAGGCGGTGAGCCGGGAGGCGCTGGGCGAGATGCAGCGGATGCTGTGCGTGCTCCGCCAGCAGGAGGCCGACACGGCGCCCGCGGACCCGGCCCGGCCGGCCGACCCGGCGGCTCCGCCTGCGGCCAGCGCGGCCGGGGTGGCGGAGACGGCCGAAGTGGCAGAGGACGGGCCAGCCCGGGGCCGCCGGCCCCGGCCCGGGGCCCCGCTGGCGCCCGCGCCCGGACTGGCCAGCCTGGACCGGCTGGTGCAGCGCACCGCCGGGGCCGGCGTCACGGTCACGGTCGAGCGCACCGGCACCGTCCGGCCGCTGCCCGCCGGGCTCGACCTGTCCGCGTTCCGCATCGTGCAGGAGGCGCTGACCAACGTGGTCAAGCACTCTGGGGCGGACCGCTGCCAGGTGCGGCTCGACTACGGGCCCGCCGACCTGCTCATCGAGATCACCGACCACGGCGCGGCCACACCAGCCACGGTCGGCGCGGCCGCGGGCGTCGCGGGCACGAGCATGAACGGCAGTCCGATCAGCACGGGGTCTGTGAGCACGGGGTCTGTCAGCACGGGGATTGTCAGCACGGGGTTTGCGGTTACCGGGCAGCGGGCCGGGCACGGCATCGTCGGCATGCGGGAACGGGTCAGCCTGTGCGGCGGCGAGTTCAGCGCCGCGCCGCGGCCCGGTGGCGGTTTCGTGGTCCGGGCCAGGTTGCCGCTAGATTCCCGTTCATGACGTTGCGCGTGCTGGTCGCCGACGACCAGGCCCTGGTGCGGGCGGGCTTCCGCGGCATCGTCGCGGCCACCCCGGGTTTCGAGGTGGTCGGCGAGGCGGGCACCGGGGCGGAAGCCGTCGAACTGACCCGCCGGCACTTCCCGGACGTGGTGCTGATGGACGTCCGGATGCCGGAGATGGACGGCATCGAGGCCACCCGCCAGATCACCCGGACGGCCGCCACCAGCGGGGTGCGGGTGCTCATCCTGACCACGTTCGACCTGGACGAGTACGTGTACTCGGCGCTGCGCGCCGGGGCCAGCGGCTTCCTGCTGAAGAGCATCTCCCCGGCCGAGCTGCTGACCGCGATCCAGGTCATCGCGGCCGGTGACGCGCTGCTCGCGCCGTCCGTCACCCGGCGGCTGGTCGAGGAGTTCGCCCGCCGGCCGCTGGCCGCACCGGCCGCCCAGCCCCCTTCTGGCGTGCTCGACGTGATCACCGCCCGGGAGCGGGAGGTACTCGCACTGGTGGCCGGCGGCCTGTCCAACAGTGAGATCGCCCGCCGTCTGGACATCAGCCCGGCCACCACGAAGACACATGTCGGGCACCTGCTCACCAAGCTCAACGCGCGCGACCGCGTTCACCTGGTCATCCTGGCCTACCAGGCGGGCCTGGCCGCGCCCATCCCATGACCGCCGGCCAGGGCGCTCGAGCGACCGGCGAGCGGCGGATCCAGCCTGGCCGGTCTCCCGGGCTCACCCCCGTCCTGGTCGGGCTCTTCGTGGCTGGTGCGCTGGTCGGGCTGCGCGGCGGGTTCGCGCGCCCGGGGCTGCACGGGCCGCTGCGGCACGACGGGGGCGGCGTCGGCATCGCGCTGGAGGCCGTGCTGGCCGTGCTGCTGGCCGCGCTGCTGATCCGGCAGCGGCGGCAGCCCGCGGCCGACTTCGCCACCCGGCGGCTGCGCACCGTGCTGCGCGCCGTGCTGCTGGCCGGGCTGGTCGCGATCCCGGTCATCCTGGTGGCCGACGCGCCACTGCGTGGCCAGCTGCGGACCCGCACCCCCGCCGGTCCCCGGCTGCCGCCCGCTCCGACGGCACGGCCCACCCACCTGACCCGGCCGTCGTCCGTCCACTTCCCGCTGTCTGCGGTGCTCTACACGCTGCTCGGGCTCGTGCTGCTGGCCGCCGTCGCGGCCGTCGCGGCGCTGCTCCTCCGGCACCGCCCGGCGGATCAGGACGCGCTGCCCCCGGAGGACGCCTCGCTGGCCGAGGGCGAGCGGACCGAATTGCGCGCCGCGGTCCAGTCCGGGCAGCGCGCGCTGGCCGGACTGGACGATGCCCGGGCCGCGATCATCGCCTGCTACCTGGCCATGGAGCGGAGCCTGGCCGCGGCCGGTGCGGACCGGACCGAGGCCGACACGCCAGCCGAGTTCCTGGACCGCGCGGCCGCGGCCGGCCTGGTCCGCACGGCCGCGGCCGGCCAGCTGACCGGGCTGTTCTACGAGGCGCGGTTCTCCCGGCACGAGCTGACCGGCACCGAGCGGAGTGCCGCCGAGCACGCCCTCCGCCAGCTCGACGCCGACCTGGCTGGGGGCGCCTCGATGAGCACCCGCTACGGACCTGAACTAACGATTGCCGCCATCGCGGCCGCCGCCGCGGCGGTGGCCGGCGTACGCGCTGGCCGGGCCGATGGCCGTCGCGCTGGTCGCCATGGTCAGCGGGATAGCTGGGCTGATCCTGCTGCGCTACCTGGTCCCGCCGGCCCCCCCTGCGGCGCACGGCGAGGACCTGAGCGGGCCCGATCCGGCGGTGCCACCGCCGGTGCTGTCCACGTTCACCGGCACCTGGCGGCGGCAGTCCCGGCTGGCCGACGCGCAGGCCTCGCGGCCCGCGTACGAGGCTGGGCTGCGCCCGCAACTGGAGCACCTGCTCGCCTCCCGGCTGGCCGAGCGGCGCGGGATCAGCCTGTACGACGACCCGGACGCGGCCCGGGACGCGTTCACCGGGGGCCAGCCCGGCTACGACGTGCTGTGGAGCTGGATCGACCCGGCCCAGCCGGCCGTCACCGGCACGGCCGGCGACATGCCGGGTATCCCGTTCCGCACGCTGGCCCGCATCATCGACCGACTGGAGCGGCTGTGACTGGTAGCACCCTGACCCCGGACGAGACCGCGCAGCGCTGCGCCCGGGTGCTGGCCGAGGTGCAACGCACGGTGGTCGGCCACCGGCGTGCCCTGGAACTGGTGATGACCGGGATCCTGGCCGGCGGGCACATCCTGCTGGAAGACCTGCCCGGGCTGGGCAAGACGCTGATCGCCCGGACCTTCGCCCGGGTGCTCGGCCTGGACTTCGCCCGGATCCAGTTCACCCCGGACCTGCTGCCTTCCGACGTGGTCGGCGCGCCCATGTACGACCAGCGCACCGGGGAGATGGTGTTCCGGCCCGGGCCGGTGTTCACCCAGCTGCTGCTGGCCGACGAGATCAACCGGACGCCGCCCAAGACGCAGGCCGCGCTGCTGGAGGCGATGGGTGAAGGCCAGGTCAGCATGGACGGGCAGACCCGCCCGCTGCCGCAGCCATTCGTCGTGCTGGCCACCGACAACCCGATCGAGTACGAAGGCACCTACGAGCTGCCGGAAGCCCAGCTCGACCGGTTTCTGCTCCGGCTCCGGCTGGGCTACCTGGACAGCTCGGACGAGGCCGCGATGCTGCAGCGGCGGCTCGACCGGCGGGCCGAGAACGCCACCATCGAGCAGGTCACCGACGCCGCCGAACTGCTGGCCATGCGGGCGTCGCTGGAGGATGTCACGGTCGCCCCGGACGTGGTCGACTACGTGGTGTCCCTGGTCCGGGCCACCCGGGAGCACCGGCAGATCCAGGTCGGGGCCAGCCCGCGCGGCGGCCTGGCGCTGATCCAGCTGGCCCGCGGGCAGGCCCTGCTCCAGCTGCGCGACTACGTGATCCCGGACGACGTGAAGAGCGTCGCCGTGCCCGCGCTGGCGCACCGGATCACGCTGCGGCCCGAACTGTGGGTCCGGCAGGTCCGCCCGGACGACGTCATCGCCAACGTGCTCGGCACCGTCCGCACCCCGCGGACCGACCCGTCGGCCAGCCATGCCTGACCACTCCCCCGGCGCGCCGGGACCGGCCACGGTACTGGCGTTGAGCTGGAATATTTCGCCTCACGCGCGCCGGCTGCTGACGCTGGCCGTGGCCGCGCTAGCCATCGCGGTCGGGACCGGGCGGCCCGAGTTCGCCGGCCTGGCCGCCCCGGCCCTGCTGCTGCTGGCCGCCGGGCGCCGGGGCCGGCCCGCGGAGGTGCAGGTGAGCGCCGGGCTGACCGCCTCCCGGCTGATCGAGGGCGAGCGGGCCGCGGTGACGCTGGCGGTGCGCGGCGCGGACGGGTACACGGTGCACCTAGTGCTGCGCCCGGCGCACTCGATCGAGCCGCTGCCCGGCCCGGGCGGGCAGCGGCCCGGGCATGGCGCGGGCCCGGACGGCAGGCTGCCGTTCACCGTGCGCCGCTGGGGACGGCGGCGGACCGGCTCGGCCGAGATCATCCTGCGCGACCGGTGGCGGCTGGCCGAGGGCCGGGCCGTGCTCGGCCTGCCCGCGCTGGACTGCTACCCGCGGCCGGCCGTGCAGCAGACCCGGGTGGTGCTGAGCCGGCTGCCGCAGCGGCTCGGCGAGCACACCGCGCGGGCGGCCGGTGAGGGCGCCGAGTTCGGCGGCGTCCGCGAGTACGTGCCCGGCGACCGGCAGCGCAGCATCAACTGGCCGGCCACCACCCGGCGCGGCCGCCTCCAGGTCAACACGTTCCAGGCGGAACGCTCCCAGGACGTGATCATCCTGGTCGACGCCTCGTGGGACGAGGGCGAGCCTGGCGACACGGTGGTGGACCGGGCGCTGCGCGGCGCGGCTGGCGCGGCCCGCGCCTACCTGGCCGCCCGGGACCGGGTCGGCTTCATCAGCTACCGGTCCCAGGCCCGGTGGCTGGTGCCCGGGCTGGGCCAGCGCCAGTACTACCGGATCGCCGAAGCCATGCTGACCGTGGAGCGGGACTACGCCAACGACACCGGTTTCGCCCGGCTGCCCCGGGCCGCGCTGCCGCCCGGCGCGCTGATCCTGGTGTTCAGCCCGCTGGCCGACCCGCGCCTGGTGGAGACCCTGCGCGACCTGCGGCAGCGCGGTTTCGCGGTGCTGATCGTCGACGTGCTGGCCGGCGAGCCGTGGCTGGGCCGGGGCCGGACCGCGCGGCTGGCGCACCGGCTGTGGCGGCTGGAGCACCAGGCCATCCGGTTCTCCCTGCGTGAGCTGGGCGTGCTGGTGGTGGAGTGGGACGGCGAGCAGAGCCTGGACCTGCCGCTGGCCCCGTTCACCCGGCGTGCCCTGGTGACCCGCCGGTGATCGCGGAGCAGCCGTCCTCGTGGCGCGCCGCATCATGGCCGGCCAGGTGGCGGGCCTGGTGGCGGCACAGCACGGCGCGGCTGGTCACGGTGGCCGCGCTGCTCGGCGCGGCCTGCCTGATCTGGGCCGCGACGCCGCCCGGGTCGGCGGGCCCGGCCGCGCCCGCGATCACCGTGCTGGCCGCCTGCGCGCTGGCCGGCAGCGCGGTGCGGCTGGCCCTGGCCGGGGTGCCGCGGCCGGACACGGCCGGTTACCCGGGGCCGCTGGCCCGGCTGGGCGCCTGGGGCCTGGACACGCTGCGCCGGGTGCCGTGGGCCGAGGGCGCCGTGCTGGGCGTGCTCGCGCTGGAGGCGCTGCACCCGGCCCGGCCCTGGCACACCGCGCTGCTCGGCGTGGCGCTGACCGGCTACCTGTTCGCCGTGCACCTGGCCGAGTCGGGCAGCGGCCGCGGCGAGCCCGCGGCCCTGCTGCGCAGCCAGGCCCCGGTGCTGGCCGCGGGCCTGGGGCTGCTGGTGCTGGCCGCGGGCTCGGCGCTGCTGCCGGGCGCCGGCACCGGCCCGGCCGGCGCCGGGCTGCGCACCGCGGCGGCCATCGCCGCACTCGTCGCCTGCGCGCTGGCCGCACCGGTCTGAGCTGGGCGGCAGCGGGCCGGCGGCGGCGCGGCGCCGTCCTGAACGCGGGCTCAGCGGCCGATCGCGTAACCCTGCATGCCGCGCGGGTTGGCCGCCGCGTACAGCATGCCGCCGTCCCGGGCCACCGCGCTGACCCGGCCCAGCGACCACGGGGCGCGCACGGTGACCCGGTGCCCGCGGGCCGCCAGGTCCCCGATCACCTGCTGGCCGGCCCGGCTCTCCACGTCGATCTCCCCCGGCGCGGACTGCCGCGGGTAGAACGACGACGGGAAGTGCCGGGTGTGGAACGCGGGCGCGTCGATGGCCTCCTGCAGGTTCATCCCGAACACCACGTGGTTGAGGAAGAAGGCCAGCGTCCACTGGTCCTGCTGGTCCCCGCCGGGCGTGCCGAACGCCAGGTACGGCTGGCCGCCGCGCAGCGCCAGGCTGGGCGTCAGCGTGGTCCGCGGCCGCTTGCCCGGGGCCAGCGTGTTGGGCAGCCCCTCGGTCAGGGTGAACATCTGGGCCCGGGTGCCGAGGCAGAACCCGAGCCCCGGGATGACCGGCGAGCTCTGCAGCCAGCCGCCGCTCGGCGTGACCGACACCAGGTTGCCGAACCGGTCGGCCACGTCCAGGTGGCAGGTGTCGCCCGTGGTCGGTGGGACCGTGGCCGGCCGGGCCGCGTCCCGCACACCCTGCCCGGTCACCTCCCAGCGCGGCGCGGTGCCCGCGCCGGACTCTTCCGCGGTCGGCTCGGCCGCGACCGGGCTGGCCCCGGCGGGCCGCCGCGCCGCCCCGGTGGCGTACCCGGGCAGCCGCGGCGGCTGGCCGTCCGGGCTGCCCGGCCGCAGCTCCAAGGACGCCTCCGCGCCGACCAGCGCCCGGCGCTGCGCGGCGTAGCCCGCGGACAGCAGCCCGTCCAGCGGGACGGCGGCGAACCGCGGGTCGCCGTACCAGGCCTCCCGGTCGGCGAACGCCAGCTTGGCGCACTCGATGACCGCGTGCAGGTGGTCCGCGCTGCCCGGCGCCAGGCTGCCCAGGCCGGGCCCGTCCAGCAGCGCCAGTTGCTGCAGGAACACCGGGCCCTGCCCCCACGGGCCGGTCTTGCACACGGTCAGGCCCATGAAGTCGAGCCGGGCCGGCTGTTCCACGCTGGCCTGCCAGCCGGCCAGGTCGGTCCCGGACAGCAGCGCCCGGTGCGGCTCGCCGGTCAGGTCCATGACCTCGGCCCGGGCCAGGTAGCCGTCGATGGCCTCGGCCACGAAGCCCTGGTAATAGGCCCGCCGGGCGGCGTCGATCTGCTTGTCCCGGTCCGCCCCGGCCGCTTCGGCCTCATCCAGGATCCGCTGGTACGTCGCGGCCAGCGCCGGGTTGGCGAACCGCGACCCGGGCGCGGGCACCCCATCGCCCAGGTACACCTCGGCCGAGCTGGTCCAGTGCTGGCGGAACAGCTGCTCGGCCGAGGCGATGGCCGCGCTCGCCCCGGCCGTCATCGGGTAGCCGTCCCGCGCGTACCCGATCGCGTACTGCATGACCGCGCGCAGCGGCAGCCGGCCGTACCGCTGCAGGAGCAGCAGCCAGGTCCCGAACGCCGCGGGCACGCAGGCCGGCAGCAGGCCGTTCCCCGGGATCAGGTCAAGACCCAGCTCATTGAACGCCAGTACCCGCGCACTGCCGCCGGCCGGTCCCTGGCCGTCCAGCACGAAAACCTCGCCGTCGCC
Source organism: uncultured Actinomycetes bacterium (assembly GCA_963814645.1). Lineage (GTDB taxonomy): Bacteria > Actinomycetota > Actinomycetes > Streptosporangiales > Streptosporangiaceae > RYN-230. The sequence continues at coordinate 2,646,014 of CAWFDX010000004.1, forward strand.
GGTGCCGCCGACGATGGGCACCTCGCCGCCCAGCCCGTTCATGTGCGGCTCGACCACCTGGAGCACCAGGCCGGCCGCGACCGCGGCGTCGAACGCGGTGCCGTCGGCTTCCAGCACGGCCATGCCCGCGGCCGAGGCCAGCCAGTGCGTCGAGGCCACCATGCCGAACGTGCCCGCGAGCTGTGGCCGGGTAGTAAACGAGGAACCTTGCGGGAACATTGGCGCTCCTGGGACGGGGGGATAGTGCAAGCTGGACGCAACCAGCGTGCCGGAGTGTGCGTCGTAACAGTCAAGACAACCACGGGGTACGAGCTAGTGCCGTACCCGTACAGAGGGGTTACCCGACCATGACACCCTCCGCCCAGGTGGCCCGGCGGACCGGCATCGCCACCATCCTGCTCGGCACCGCCCTGCTGGCCGCCGCCTGCGCGTCGTCGAACAACGGCGGCAGTACGGCCGCCAGCTCACCGGCCGCGTCCAGCGCGGCCACCACCCCGGCCCAGGCCGCCACGTCGAGTTCACCCCCGGCCAGCAGCGGGAGCAGCGCGGCCGCGACCCCGTCCACCAGCACGGCGGCCTGCGCCACCGGCAACCTGAAGGCCGCCGTAGTCACTGGCCAGGGCGGCGCGGCCGCCGGCAGCACGTACTACCCGGTGAACCTGACCAACACCGGCAGCGGCTCGTGTTCCCTGTTCGGCTACCCGGGGGTGTCCTGGGTCAGCGGCCCGTCCGGCAGCCAGATCGGCCAGCCCGCGACGCGCAACCCGGTCATCACCCCGGCCACCGTGGTGCTGGCCCCGGGCCAGACCGCGCACGTCACCATCCAGGTGGTGGACGCGGGGAACTACGACAAGTCCACCTGCCAGCCGGTGACCGCGCACTGGCTGAAGATCTTCCCGCCCGGCCAGTTCACCGCGCTGTACGTCAAGTTCTCCGCGCAGACCTGTTCGGCCAAGCTGCCCAGCAAGCTCGGCAGCCCGCTGTCCGTGGACGCGGTCAAGTCCGGCCAGGGCAAGGCCGGCGGGGGTCTGTGACCTGGAGCGGCCGGGCGCGGTAGCGTCCTGGCCCATGGATGAACTCCCGGCCCGGGTCCGGGCCGTCTGCGATCTGGACATGGCCGAGACCCGCGAGTACTCCGGGCGCCACGAGTACGACGGCCGGGTCCAGGACCTGTCCCCCACCGGGGTGCGGGACGGCCTGGCCCGGCTGGACCGCGCCCGGGCGGCCGGCCCGGCGTTGCCGGACGCGCACGACGAGGCCCACCTGGCCGCGTTCGAGGCCCAGGCCCGGGTGGCCTTCGGGGACCTGGAACTGCACCGGCGCAACCCGCTGCTGCACCTGGCCGGGCTGGACCTGGCCTGCTACGACCGGGAGTACGCCCCGGCTGAGCAGCGGGCCGCGGCCCGGCTGCAGCAGCTGGCCGGGTGGCCGCGGGCGGTGGACGCCGCACTGGCCTCGCTCGATCAGGTCAGCGCGCCGGTGGCGGCCGCGCTGCTGAGCGGGATCCGCGGGCTGGCCGCGGGCATCCCGGCCGACGCGCCGCCGCCGGTGGCCGCGGCGGCGCGGGACGCGCACGAACGGCTGGTGCGGCACGTGGCCCGGCTGGCCACCGAGGGCGATCCGGACCCGGCGCTGGGCGCGACCGGGCTGGCCGCGCTGATGGGCAGCGCCGAGGGCATCTCCGTCGACCTGGGCCAGCTGGCCCGGCGGGCCGACGCGGAGCGGGACCGGCTGCTGGCCCGGCTGGCCGAGGACTGCGCCCGGATCGACGGCCGCCGCCCGGCGCTGGAGCTGTGCCGGGACCTGGTCCGCGACCATCCGGGGCCGGACGAGGTAATCGGCGCGGCCCAGCAGTGCACCAGCGAGGCCATCGAGTTCACCCGGGACCGCGACCTGGTGCCGTACCACGACGGGGTGTGCCTGGTCGCCCCGGCGCCGGAGTCGCGCCGCTGGGCGATGGCGATGATCTCCACCGCGGCGCCCGGTGAGCCGGACGCGCCGTCCTGGTTCTACGTGACGCCGCCCGAGCCGGACTGGCCCGCCGACGAGGTGGCGCAGTGGCTGGAGGTATTCAGCGCGACCACGCTGCCCGGCATCGCGGTGCATGAGGTCGCGCCCGGGCACTTCTCGCACGGCCGGGCGCTGCGCCGGGTCACCGGGCCGGTCCGGCCGGTGCTGCACTCGGCCGCGTTCCTGGAAGGCTGGGCGCACTACGCCGAGGAACTGTGTGTGGAGGAAGGGTTCCGCGGCGACGATCCCCGGTTCGCGATCGGGGTCTGGCTGGAGGCCCTGGTCCGGGTCACCCGGCTGGCCTGCGCGATCGGCGTGCACACCGCGGGCATGACGGTGGCAGAGGGCGCCCGCCGGTTCGCCGCGGACACCCACCTGACCGGCCCGGCCGCGCTGTCCGAGGCCCGCCGGGCCACCTTCGACCCGACCTACGGCCGGTACACCTGGGGCAAGCTGCTGATCATGGACCTGCGGGAGCGGGCCCGCAAGCAGTGGGGCGACGATTTCACCCTGCTCCGCTTCCACACCGCCCTGCTCAGCCTGGGCTCACCCCCCCTCGGCCTGCTCGGCACCGCCCTGGACCGCAGCTGACCCGTTCCCGCTCTGCCCTTGGCCGACCGCGTGACTGAGTCATTCCCCGCCCCGTGCCGCCAGCCCCTTGGCCGACCGCGTGGCTGAGCCATTCCCCGCCCCGTTCCGCCAGCCCCTTGGCCGACCGCGTGGCTGAATCATTCATGCGCACCGGTGCGCATGAGCGATTCGTTCATGGGGTGCGGCACATCAGCGAGGGCGGCTGGGGGCGGGAAGGTGACGGTGATGTCGAGGCCGCCGGCTGGCTGCGCCCGGGCGGTCAGGGTGGCGTGGTGGGCACGCGCGATGGCGGCCGTGATGGCCAGGCCGAGGCCGTGCCCGGCCGCCTGGCTGGTCCGCCCGGGAGTGAGCCGCTGGAACGGCTGGAACAGCCGGTCCACCTCGCCGGGCGGGATCACCGGACCGGTGTTCCGCACCGAGATGGTGGCCTGCCCGGCGGCCTGGCCGGTATGGATCTCCACCTGGCCGCCAGGCACGTTGTGCCGGAGTGCGTTGTCCACCAGGTTGCTGACCAGGCTTTCGGCCAGGCCCGGATCGCCGTCCGCCGGGGCCCGGTCCAGCGTGGCGGCCAGCTGGAGCTGGCCCCGCTGCGCCGCCCCGGTGCGGGCCGCCAGCACCGACCCGGCGAGACCTGCGAGGTCGAACGGCTCCGGCTGCTCGATGCCGCGCTCGCTGCTGGCCAGGGTGAGCAGCGCGTCGATGAGCTGCTCCTGCTGCTCGCCCAGGGCAAGGGCCTGGGTGCAGGCCGCGCGCAGGTCGGCCGCGGGCGCGTCCGGGTCGGCCAGCGCGACCTGCAGCAGGGCCCGCTCCGCGGTGAGCGGGGTGCGCAGCTCGTGGCTTGCGTTGGCGACGAAGTGCCGCTGCGAGTCGAACGCCGCCTCCAGCCGGCCGAACAGGTCGTTCAGCGTCTCGCCCAGCTCGGCGAACTCGTCGTCGCGGCGGCCCAGGCTGAGCCGGCGGCTCAGGTTGCTGGCCGAGATGTCCCGGGCGGTGGCGATGATCGTGCGCAGCGGCCGGAGCAGCCGCCCGGCCAGCAACCAGCCGAACACGACCGACAGCACAGCCATGATCAGCAGGCCGAGCAGGGAGCTGAACAGCAGCGAGCGGACGTCGGTGTCATGCTGGGCGACCGCGGTGACGCTGCCCGGAGCGCCGACGTGGCTCACGTGCATCACGTCCTTGATGCTGAGCAGCGGGACAAGCAGCACGGCGGTGCCCGAGGCGAAGAACAGCGCCGCGTAGAACAGCGCGAGCCGCCTGCGCAGCGTGCTCCGGTAGCCGGGACGAGGCATCAGTCTCCTCCGATCCGGTACCCGCCCTCACGGACGGTGTGGATGACCGGCGGGTCGCCGAGCTTGGCCCGCAGCCGGCGGATGGTCGTCTTGACCGTGGTGGTGAACGGGTCGGCCGCCTCGTCCCAGGCCCGTTCCAGCAGTTCCTCGGCGGGCACCACCCGGCCGGCCGAGGCCAGCAGGCACTCCAGCACGGCGAACTCCTTCGGGCTCAGCTCGAGCCGCCGCCCGGCCCGGAACGCCGCGTGCCGGGTCGGGTCGAGGGTCAGCTCGCCGCATTCGAGCACCGGCGGCAGCGCGGCGGCGCTGCGGCGGCCCAGCGCGCGGACCCGGGCCACCAGTTCGGCGAAGTCGAACGGCTTGGGCAGGTAGTCGTCCGCGCCCAGGCCGAGGCCGTCCACCCGGTCCCGGACAGTGCTGGCCGCGGTCAGCATCAGCACCCGGCTGCCCGGCCGGCTGGCCACGATCTGCCGGCAGACGTCGTCGCCGTGCACCCCGGGCAGATCCCGGTCCAGCACCACCACGTCATACCGGGTTACGGCCAGGTGCTCCAGCGCATCGGCGCCGTCCAGCACCACGTCGACGGCCATGCCCTCGCGGCGCAGCCCGGTCCCGATCGTGGTGGCCAGGATCTCGTGATCCTCCACCACCAGCACTCGCATGTGATCTCGCCCTCCTGGGCCAGCATCCCAGGTCGCCGGTGACAGCCAGGTGCCAGCGGCTGGCACCGGGCTGTCACCGGTCCCGGCGTACAACCTGCTGCATGGCTGAAACAACCATTGAAGTGGCCGGGCTGCGCAAGCGGTACGGGCCGGTGCTGGCCCTGGACGGGATGTCATTCACCGTCCGGCCCGGCCAGGTCACCGGCTTCGTCGGGCCCAACGGCGCCGGCAAATCAACCACGATGCGAGTCATCCTTGGCCTGGACGCGGCCGATTCCGGCACCGCGCTGATCGCCGGGCAGCCGTACCGGACCCTGCGGCACCCGCTCAGCCACGTCGGAGCGCTGCTGGATGCGGCCGCGCTGCAGCCCAGCCGGTCTGGGCGCAATCACCTGCTCTGGCTCGCCTGCTCGCAGGGCCTGACCGCCAAGCGGGCCGACGAGGTGGCCGGCCAGGTGGGCCTGCGGTCGGTGATCCGGCGGAAGGCCGGCGGCTACTCCCTCGGCATGCGGCAGCGCCTGGGCATCGCCGCCGCGCTGCTCGGTGACCCGCCCATCCTCATGCTGGACGAGCCGTTCAACGGCATGGACCCGGAGGGAATCATCTGGATGCGCGGCTTCCTGCGCGCCCTGGCCGCCCAGGGCCGCGCCGTGCTGGTCTCCAGCCACCTCATGGGCGAGCTGCAGGACACCGCGGACCATCTGGTCGTGGCCGGCCGGGGCCGGGTGATCGCGGACACCAGCATGCGTGATCTGATCGCGGCCGCATCCGGGAACCAGGTCACCCTGCGCACCATGGCCCGGGAGCAGGCCGCGAAGGCCCTCCGGCAGGCGGGGGGCGCCGTAGCCGACGCGGCGCACGGCGCGCTGCTCATCACGGGCCTGCCGGCCGAGCAGGTGGTGGTGCTGCTCACTGAGAACGCGATCCCGTTCGCGGAGGTGTCGGCGCACCGCGCCTCGCTGGAGGACGCCTATCTGCGGCTGACCCAGGACGCGGTGGAGTTCCGTGCAGGCGGGGAGGCAGCGCAATGACGGACATGATGTACCGCCCTGGTGTGCAGGCCGGGCCCGATGGGTTCGCGCACCTGCTCCGGGCGGAGTGGGTCAAGTTCCGGACCGTCCGCGGCTGGGTCGTGGCGATGATCGTGGCGGTGCTGGCCATCGTGGCGCTCGGGCTGGGCCCCAGCATGACGGGCACCTGCGGCAAGAATGGCCCGGCCTCGGGCTGTACCGGCCCGGTGGGGCCGGGCGGAGAGCAGGTGACGGACAGCTTCTACTTCGTGCACCGGCCGCTGACCGGGAACGGGGACATCACCGTCCAGGTGACGTCGCTGACCGGGCAGATCCCCACCGTCTCCGGCACCGGGATGCGCAGCGGCCTGATGCCGTGGGCCAAGGCCGGGATCATCATCAAGGCGAGCACCCGGCAGGGGTCGGCGTACGCGGCGATGATGGTCACCGGCCGGCACGGCGTGCGGATGCAGTACGACTACACCGGCGACCTGCCCGGGCTGGCCGGCTCGGTGTCCGCGGCGTCGCCGCGCTGGCTCCGGCTCACCCGGTCCGGCGACACGTTCACCGGCTACGACTCGGCCAACGGCACCCGCTGGACCAGGGTGGGCACGGTCACGCTGGCCGGGCTGGCCCGGACCGTGCCGGGCGGCCTGTTCGCCACGTCCCCGCAATACGCGCAGACGTCCGTGGGCCTGTCGAGCGTGTCCGGCGGCCCGAGCCGGGCCACCGGCGTGTTCGGCCAGCTGAGCCTGCGCGGCGGCTGGTCCGGCCGCGCATGGGCCAGCACCGCGATCGGGGCGCCCGGCGGCCCGGCGGCTGGCTCGCCCGGCGGCTTCGCCCAGGCGGGCGGCCGGCTCACCGTGACCGGGACCGGCGACATCGCCCCGTCAGTGTCCGGGGCGACAGGGAACGGCGTCACGATTGCGCAGACCCTCATCGGCGTGTTCGCCGGGCTGATCCTGGTGGTCGTGGTGGCCGTGCTGTTCATGACCGCCGAATACCGGCGCGGCCTGATCCGGGTGACCCTCGCGGCCACCCCGCGGCGCGGCCGGGTGCTGGCCGCCAAGGCGGTCGTGCTCGGCGCCGTCACGTTCGCGGCCGGCCTGGTGGCCTCGGCCGTCGTGGTCACGCTGGGGCAGCGGGTGCTGCGGAACGATGGCGTCTACGTCTGGCCGGTCACGGCCCTCGCCGAGGTGCGGGTGATCGTCGGCACCGCGGCGGTGCTCGCCGTCGCCGCCGTCATCGCGCTGGCCATCGCGACCGCGCTGCGGCGCAGCGCCGCGGCGGTCGCCACCGTGATCGTGGTGATCGTGCTGCCCTACCTGCTCACCGTGGCCGTGCCGATCCTCCCGCTGGGTCCCGCGGACTGGCTGGCCCGGGTCAGCCCGGCCGCGGGCTTCGCCGTGCAGCAGACCCTCATCCAGTACCCGCAGGTCAGCAACGTCTACGCGCCGTCGGCAGGCTACTGGCCGCTGGCCCCGTGGGCCGGCTTCGCGGTGCTGTGTGCCTGGGCCGCGGCTGCCCTGGCCGTGGCCACGTACCTGCTGCGTAAGCGGGACGCATGACCGCGCAGCGTGCCGGAGGCGCAAAGCAAGCACTACATGCGGAACTGGTCAAGATGCGCACGCTGCCTGGCACGGTGTGGCTGCTGCTCGCGGTCGTGGCGCTGACCGTGGCCGTGAGCAGCATCACCGCGGCCGCGGTGGCCTGCCCGGCCAGCAGCTGCGGCCAGGATCCGGCCAAGGCCGTCCTCAGCGGCATCGACCTCAGCCAGGCGGTCGTGGCCATCCTGGCCGTGCTCGCGATCAGCGGCGAGTACAGCACCGGCATGATCCGGGTCACGCTGACCGCGATGCCACGCCGGATCACCGTGCTGGCGGCCAAGGCGGCCGTGCTGACCGGTCTGGTGCTGGCGGCCGGGACCGCCGGCGTGCTGGCGTCCGCGCTGGCCGGGCGGCTGATCCTGCCACCCACCTCCGCTGCCCCCTTCTCTTCTGGCCAGCGGGCCGGACCTGCGCGCCGCGGCCGGGTCGGTTCTCTACCTGGCGCTGATCGGCCTGCTGGCCCTCGGCACCGCCACCGCCGTGCGGGACTCCGCCGCGTCGATCGGGGTGGTGCTCGGCCTGCTCTACCTGTTCCCGGTCATCGCCAGCGCGGTCGGCCCGGACTGGTCCCGCCACCTGCAGCAGATCGGGCCGATGAGCGCGGGACTGGACATCCAGGCCACCACCGGGCTGCGCAGCCTGCCGCTCGGCCCGTGGGCCGGCCTGGGCGTGCTGGCCGCCTGGGCCGCCGCGGCGCTGCTGACCGGCGGCCTGCTGCTCCGGTGGCGCGATGCCTGACCAGCCACTACACCGGCCCACTACACCGGCCCGCTATACCGGCACTGCCCAGCTGCGGGCCTCGGACCAGCGCCACCAGTCGGCTGGCTCGCACTGGCGTTCATCACCAAGGTCGGGATGAGCCCAGCCGACGGAGGGCAGGTCGTAGAGCATCGCGGCCAGGCTAGAGCAGACCACGTGGCCGGGCAGCAGGTTGTGGTTGCTGGGCCAGCGCCACAGCGGGTCGATGACCGCGGACAGGTCCTCGACGTGCAGCGCGTCCAGCGTGTCCTCGGCGATGCCGACCCAGTCGTAGGCCAGGCCCAGCGACTTGGCCGCACTGGCCAGGAAGGTGGGCAGCTGCCGGCGGTCGTCCGGCTTCGGCTCGTCGTGGTTGGACATGGTGCGCACGTCGGCCAGGAACGGCGTGCAGTCCACCGGCCCGACGCCACCGGGCTGGCCCTGGATGCCGATCCACCGGCCCAGCCGGTCCTGGTGCGTGATGATCACGACGTGGTTGGCTACGGCTGGCTTGCCGCACAGCGCCTCGCCCACCCGGATCAGATCCTGCACCGGGTCGTCCCCGGTCCACACGGCCAGCACATCTCCTGGGGCGGCAAGCAGATTCGTCATGGCTGGGCTCCTCTCCCTTACCCACGCGGAGCCAGCAGAGACCGCGCCTGATACCTCGCGCGGCGCAGCAAGCACTCGATCCGGCACATCAAGCCCTTGACGCGGCGGATAAAGCCCTTGATCGGACGGGGATTCTGGGCAAGTATTTGACTATGTCAAAGACATACTTGCCTCCGTCAGGTAACACGGCGGACGGGATCAGCCCAGGGCGGATCAGCGTGGTGCGGGAGTTCAACCGCGTGTACACGAACCTGATCGGCCTGCTGCATGGCAGCTACCTCGACTCGCCGTACTCGCTGACCGAGGCGCGGGTGCTGTTCGAGCTGGCCCACGGCAGCGGGTGCGAGATCAGCGCGCTGCGCGGCGCACTGGACATCGACGCCGGCTACCTGAGCCGGATCCTGGCCCGGCTGGAGTCGGACGGGCTGATCACCCGGGAGAGGTCCACCGCCGACGCGCGCCGCCGGGTCATCGCGCTGACCGGCCCGGGGCGGCAGGTGTTCGCCGACCTGGACCGGCGCTCGGCGGCGGACATCGCCGGGCTGCTCGGCCGGCTCACCGAGCCGCAGCAGCAGCAGCTGACCGGGGCGATGGGCACGATCCGGGACATCGTGACGGCCGGCCCGCCCGCCGCGTTCATGCTGCGCGCGCCGCGGCCCGGGGACCTCGGCTGGGTCATCGGGCGCAACGGCGCGCTGTACGCGCAGGAGTACGGCTGGGATGCCGGTTACGAGGCGCTGGTCGCCCGGATCGTGGCCGACTACGCGGGCCGCGACGACCCCGGCGAGGCGAGCTGGATCGCCGAACTGGACGGCAGCCCGGTGGGCTGCGTGTTCTGCATGCGGAAGTCCGCGTCCACCGCGCAACTGCGGCTGCTGCTGGTCGAGCCGCGGGCCCGGGGCCGTGGCCTGGGTGAGCGGCTGGTGGCCGAGTGCCTGGCCTTCGCCCGCCGGGCGGGCTACACCGAGATCGTGCTGTGGACCAACGACGTGCTGACCGCGGCCCGGCACATCTACCAGCGGGCCGGTTTCGAGCTGGTGGACTCGGACCAGCACCACAGCTTCGGGCACGATCTGGTCGGGCAGAACTGGCGGCTGTCGCTCGGCTGACGGCACCCGCCGGGGCTGTCCGGCGGACGGTACCCGGCGGGCACGCGGGCGGCCGGCTGGGACTAGCATCGTCGTGGGCCTGGGAGCTAGACCGCCAAGGCAACTAGACCGCCAGAGCAAAAGGACCATGCCGGATACCGAACGCACCGTGCCGCGTGCCGCGCCCGCCCGCCGGGCTGGGCGTGCCGTGCTGGCCGCCTGCCTGACCGTCCTGGCCACGGCGGCCCTGGCCGGCTGCTACGCGCGGGCCAGCGCGGCCCCGTCCATCTCGCTGTCCACCGCGTTCGTCCCGCAGCCCACGGCGGGCCGGACCGTCGGCTACCTGCTCATCCGGAACAACGGCAGCCGGGACCGGCTGGTCAGCGCGCGGACCAGCGCCGGCGGCCGGGTCACGTTCGCCGAGCCGGTGCGCAGCGGCAGCGCCGTGGTGCACCTGATCCCGTCGATTCCCATCCCGGCCGACTCCGTGGTCCGGCTGAACCCCGACGGCCTGCGCCTGCTCATCACCGGGGCCGGCCGGATGCGCGGCGGCCAGGACGTCACGCTCACGCTGAGGTTCGCGCACGCGGGCCCGGTGTCAGTGACCGCCCAGGTGACGAACCCGCAGACCGGCGGCAGCAACTACTTCCTCAACTAGATGGTAACGCTGTACCACATCGCGACCGCGCCGGACTGGGCTGAGGCCCAGCGGGACGGCGAGTACCGGGTGTCCACCCGGGGCCGCACGCTGGCGGACGAGGGCTACATCCACGCCAGCACGGCCAGCCAGGTGCTCCCGGTGGCCAATGCGTTCTACCCGGACGAGCCAGCCGACCTGCTGCTGCTGGTGCTGGACCCGGCCCGGATCGGGGCGGAGATCCGCTGGGAGCAGGTGCCCGGCTCGGCCGACCCGTTCCCGCACATCTACGGCCCGCTGCCGGTGCGCGCGGTCCGCCAGGCACTCCCGCTGCCCCGCGACGAATCCGGCCAGTTCACCTGGCCTCGATAGTCAGATACGTTGGATAGTCAGATACATGGTATATACTAGCCACATGACTAAGCGCCCGCTGCAGGAACCGACGTTCCTCATTCTCACCGCGCTGGCGGGCAGCTCCCAGCACGGCTACGGGATCCTGACCGATGTCGAGCAGCTATCCGAGGGCCGGGTGAAGCTGCGCGCCGGGACGCTCTATGCCGCCCTGGACCGGCTGGCCAGTCAGGGTCTGGTCGAGGCCGAGCGGGAGGAGATCGTGGACGGCCGCCTGCGCCGCTACTACCGGCTGACGCCGTCGGGGGCGCAACGGCTGGCCGACGAGGTCGAGCGCCTGCGCGCCCACACCGCCGCCGCCGCAAGCCGGCTGAAGCTCGCTGGCGGCGCGGCATGAGCGGGCCAGGACCGCTGGAGGATGGTTACCGGCGGCTGCTGGCGCTCTACCCGGCTGAGCACCGGCGCGCGCATGAGGCGGAGATGCTCGGTGTGCTGATGACAGGGGCGCGCGCCGGGCAGCGCCACCCGGGGGTCGCGGAGTCCGCCGACCTGATCTGGGGCGCACTGCGGATCGGGCTCCGCCCGGGCAGTCACGGCTCCCCCGATCCTCGCTGGCGGGATGCGCTGGCCGCGGTGACCGTCGTCCTGCCGCTGCTCGCGCTGCTGTACTTCACTACCCATGACCTGCTAGGTCTGGCATGGCTGCGCCCGGGTAACGCGCTCCTGGCCGGGACTGTCCAGTGGGACCTCCAAACGCTTGCCTGGTGGCTCGCCCTGACCACTTTGGTCCTGCTGCGGCTGCGGCGTACGGCCGTGCTGGCGGCCGCAGCCATGTTGATCTGGTACACGGTTTCCTATGCTGGTGGTGCTCTCAACTGGGGCTACCTCGATCCGCAGGGGATGCTCATCTTCTTCGCCCTCGGCCTGGAGATAGCGGCCCTGGTAACCTCGCCAGGCCCGCGGCGGGGACTGCAGATCCTGACCCGAAAGCACTACGCGCTGGCCGCGGTGGTGGCGGTCACTCTTGGGGCAGTCCTCGGCTGGCTGTGGCCCAGCCATCAGGCAGCCTCGGATGCGATCATGATCACGGTAATAACCGTCAGCATGGGCGGGATGGCAGCAGCCTCTCCGCTGAGCAGGCGCGTCATGGTCTTGCTGTCAGCCCTCGCCTACTACTTCATCGTCGGCCTCGTTGTGCTGCCGTCGATGGTTGGCGGCCCGTTCGAGTACACATCAGGGTGGGTTGGACCGCTCCGGGTCACGCTGACATGCCTACCGCTGGCAGCAGCGATCGTGTGCCTGGCCATCATGGCGCTGCGCTCCGCTCACCAAACCAGTCCAGGTGACGGCCAGGTCGCCTCAATCCCCTGATCAGCCAGGCGTGCGCGATGAGCCGGGCGAGCCTGGGGCGGGTGCTGGGGCATATTTGCGGTCGGGTGTTTCGCGACATATCTTGTTTGGTACGGGGGTGTCACCCGGCCGGATGTGGAGGGTCCTGGAGTGATACAGAACGACGCGCGGGTCAGCGACGCGGACCGCGAAGCAGTGGCCGACCAGCTGCGCGAGCACTACGCGGCGGGCCGGCTCAGCCTGGACGAGTTCCAGGACCGGCTGGACGCGGTGTACCGGGCACAGGTCGCCGGTGAGCTGAACATGGTGACCGATGGCCTGCCGCATGAGGGCACGGTGATCCCGCCGGGGGCGCCGTGGGGCAGCTACCCGGGTGGCAGCTACTCGCTCGACATCGAGCAGATGCGGGCCGCGCTGGCCCGGGCGGGCCGCCGGATCATGCTGGCGTTCACGCTGATGACCGGTGGGGCGCTGCTGCTCCTGGCCCTGCTGATCACGGCGTTCATGGTGCATGGCGGGGTGCTGGGCGTGGTGGTCGGCGTGCTGCTGGCCATCCTGGCCGCGGGTGTGGTGGCGGTGGCCGGCCTGGTCTGGCTGGCCCGGCGGCTGTGGCTGCGGCACGCCTGGATCGAGGCGGTGCCGCTGGCGACCGGACAGCCGTGGCTGGGCCGGGTGGCCCGGATGGCCCGCTGGCTGCTCACCGGCCGCGCGCTGTGGCGGCTGCGCACCAAGCTGGCCTCCCGCGCCTGACCAGCGCAGCTCCTGGCCTGGATGCTGAGTAGCGGGCGGGGGGCGGCGACCGCACCAAAAATGGGGTTCGGGCCCGGCGCCGCCCCACGCCCCGGTCAGCCGGCCGGCTTGATGTTCTGGTTGATGCGGAAGAAGTTGCCCGGGTCGTAGTGCGCCTTGATCCGGGCCAGCCGGTCGTAGTTCGGGCCGTAGGAGGCGCGCACCCGGTCGGCGCCCTCGTCCATCATGAAGTTCACGTACGCCCCGCCCGCCGAGGTCGGGTGCAGCGCGTCCCAGTACCGGACGGCCCAGTCCCTGATCTTGCCCGCGTTAGCCGGATCCGGATCGACGCCGACGATGACCCCGGCCCAGCCCGCGTCCCGGTAGGCGAACGCGGTGGCGTCCGGGCTGACGCGGTGCACCGCCCCGTCGATGGGATACAGATGCATGGTCGAGAGCGGCGTGGGCAGCGCCGCGCCGAACTCCTCGTGTACGGCCACCGCCTGATCGGTGATCTCGTTGAAGAAGTCGGCCCGCCAGTACCACTGCAGCCCAGGCGGGAACAGCGCGTCGAACACGCTCTGCAGCACCGGGAACGGCACCGGCTGGATCCCGTCCAGCAGCGGGGTGCCGAAAGACCGTACCGGGGCGAGGACCTCATCGGCCCGCTCGGCTGGCCCGTTGTAACACCAGATGATGCCGACCGCCTTGCGCAGCCACAGTGCTTCCGGGAACGGGGGCGCGGGCGGGATGGTGAGCAGGGCAAGCCAGCCGCTGAGCTCTTCCGGCAGGCTGGGCTGGATCTCGCGGTACCAGCGCATGACATCGGCGGTGTCGGCCAGGTCGTAAAGCACCGGGCCGGCCACCACGGTGCCTACCTCGTGGCAGCGGAACAGGAACGAGGTCACCGCGCCGAAGTTGCCGCCACCGCCGCGCAGCGCCCAGAACAGGTCCGGGTAAGAGTCCTCGCTCGCGGTGACGAACGAGCCGTCGGCCAGCACCACGTCGGCGGCCAGCAGGTTGTCCACCGTCAGGCCGTACCGGCGGGCCAGGTTACCGATGCCACCGCCCAGGGTCAGCCCGGCCACCCCGGTGCTGGACAGGATCCCGGACGGGGTAGCCAGGCCGAACCCACCGGTGGCGTGGTCCACGTCGCCCCAGACGCAGCCACCCTCGGCGCGCACCGTCCGGGCGGCCGGGTCCACCGTCACGCCACGCATATCGGACAGGTCGATGACCAGCGCGTCGTCCCATACGGCCAGGCCGGCCGCGTTGTGCCCACCACCGCGTATCGAGACGGTCAGCCCGTTGCTGCCTGCGAACCGGACCGCCGTCATGACGTCGGCCACGTCCGCACATCGGGCGATCGCAGCTGGCCGCCGGTCGATCATGCCGTTGTACACGGCACGGGCCGCGTCGTAGCCGGCATCATCCGGCTGGATCACTGGCCCGCGCATCTCGATCTTCAGCGTGTCGAACAGGGCCTGCTGTGCTGTCGTGGTCATGGCTTCCCCCGCCATCGGGCAGGCCGCCTGATTGGCCTGGCATGACCAGCAGGCTAGGCAGCGTCGCGTTCGGCCACCGTTCGTGCTCCGTTCCGCCGCTGCCGCGGCGTTCGGCTAGGTCACCGGCGGCCCGGGCGGCCAGCACCCGGCTACCGTGCTGCCACGCCAGATCGAGCGCGCGGCGCAGCAGCTCGGTCCCGGCCGGGCCGGGCGCACGCCGGGCGGCCAGCCGGTACAGCTCGGGCAGCCACCACCGGTCCTCGTGCACGGCCGCTGCGGTGCGCGCGGCCGCCAGCGCCACATCGGCGGCATCGCCGTGCCCGGAGCGCAGCAGCGTTTCCGCCAGCAAGCCCTGGTAGTACGGGTGGCGGGCTAGTGCCCCCTGATCCCGCAGCCGGGCCAGGCCGGCCCGGATCTGCCCGGCACCGTCCGCACCGCCCAGGCACCAGCCGCTGAGGATGAGCCCCCAGTTGCCGTAGTAGGCGAAGTCGTAACGAGCGCAGATCTCCTGCACCTGCCGGGCGAGCTGCTGGGTCCGCGGCACGTCGCCGCGCAGCTGGTGAGTGATCGCCGCGTAGGACAACGCCAGCGCCAGGCTGAACGGGTGATCCATCTCGCTGGCCCGGGTGATGGCCCACTCGGACCAGCGCACCGCCTCCGCCTCCCGCCCGAGCAGCCACAGCGGATGGGCTGACCAGGCCCGCGCGTGCACCTCGAGCCGGGTGCCCACCAGCGCCGGTGGCTGGTCGGCGCACAGCTCGTGGGCCAGCTCGAAGTGCGGCAGGGATGCTTCGTGCCGGCCCAGGCTGGTGGCCGACCCGGCCACCGCCCAGTGCGCCTGCCCCGCCCCGTCCGGGTGCCGCTCGCTGAGGGCCAGCGCGCGGCGGGCGATCTCGTGCGACTCGGCGATGTCGCCCCGCACGTAGCGCACCGCGAACAGGCCGGCCAGGCTGCGCAGCTGCGTGTCGCTGTCGCCCAGCTGCCCGGCCAGCTCACCGGCCCGTTCCAGCACGTCCTGCAGCTCGGGGTTGGCGTATCCGTAGCGCGCGTTGAGCGGTGCCGCCATCGCGTTGCGGATGGCCAGCTCGGTGCTGTCCCGGCGGTGGCCCGCGGGCACGTGCCGGAGCAGGGCGGCGCGCGGCGGTAATGCCGGATGGCTTTCTGGTTGGCGAACACCTGGCTGGCCACTTCGGCCGCGCGTACGTGATGCGGCAGCGCCTGGGCCGGCCGGTCAGCCCGCTCGTAGTGGTAGGCGATGGCCGCCGCAGCGGCCGGGTCGTCGCCGTGCATGGCCTGCAGCGCCTGCGCCACCCGCCGGTGCAGCAATCGCCGCCGGGCCGGGCTGATCTCGCCGTAGCTGGTGTCGCGCAGCAGGTCGTGGCAGAAGTCGTAGCGGGCCGGGGCATGCTCGCGGATGATCCGCCGCCGCCACAGCTCGTCCACCGCTGCCATGACGGCGTCGCTGTCCAGGTCGCTGGCCTCGGCGAGCAATTCCAGGGTGAAGTCACGGCCGATCACGGCGGCTAGCTCGGCGGTCGCCCGGGCTGCGGGGGCGGCCTGCCGGATCCGCCCGGCCAGCACCGAGCGGACCTCCGGTGCGCCCCCGCCGGGGCCAGGCGCGGGTACCGCCGAGCCGGTACGGTCCAGCAGGCCGGCCCGGACCGCTTCGATGACGAACAGCGGGTAGCCGCCGGTGGTGGCGTGCAGCAGCTCAGCCTCGGCCGTGGCCAGCTTCCGGCCGAGCACCTGCCCGGCTAGCTGCCTGGACCTGGCCGGGTCCAGCGGCGCCACGTTGATCTCGGTCAGCTGGCCCGCGGAGCGGAGCACGCGCAGCATCTCGCTGAGTTCGGCATTCGCCGCCACCTCGTCGCGCCGGGTCGCGGCCAGCACCAGCAGCGGCTGGTCCTGGCCCAGGTGCAGTAGCAGCTGCAGCCAGGCCAGCGTGTCCTCGTCGCACCATTGCAGATCATCGAGAACGAGCAGGGTGGGCCGGGCGGCCGACAGCACAGCCCGGGCCAGCCCCTCGAAGAACCGGTGCCGCTGCCAGGCGTCGGCCATCGGCCGCGGCGGGGCGGCCGGCCTTGTGTCCCGCGGCGGGACCAGGCGGTCAACTTCCCGGGACCAGACTGGGTCCAGGCGAGCCCGGGCCGCGTGCAGCGGCGGGCTGCGCAGCCACTCGGACACCGGGGCCAGGGCCAGCCGGCCCCGGGCCGCGAAGCAGCGCGCCCGCGGGGCCAGGAAGCCAGCCCGCCGCACCGCGGCCGACAGCTCGTCGATCAGCCTGGTCTTCCCGATGCCCGCCTCACCGGACAGCACGGCCAATCCTGCTGTCCCGGCCAGCGTTTCCCGCCAGCGCCGCTGCAGCAGCTGGAACTCCTGTTCGCGGCCGACCAGCCGCACCGTGCTGATGGCCGGCCGCTGAGCCTGCCCCGCGCCGGGCGCCCCCGCGTCAGGTCCATCCGCGTCGTGCGCCGCTGCCCCAGCCGGTCCCGGGCCCGGCCCGGCCAGCCGCTCGTATTCCGCGATCGTGGCCCGGTCCGGCGCCACCCCCAGCTCGCGTTCCAGCACGGACACGCAGCGGTGATACGTCTGCAGCGCGGCGGCGCGATCGCCGGCCAGGGCCTGCACCTGGAGCAGGGTGCGATAACCGACTTCTTCGAGCAGCTCAAGATCGATCCGCTGCCGGGCCCGCTCGATCGCGTCCTGGTACAGACCAGCCGCCCGGTCCAGTTCGATGAGCTGGTCGAGCAGCAGCAGGCACATCCGGTGCAGCCGGTCCCGTTCGGTGCTCACCCAGTCGTCGTAGAGCGCGGGCAGCAGCTCACCACGGTAGGCGCGCATCGCCCCGGCCGCGGCCTGGCGGAACCCGGTATCGTCGCCCGCGGTCCGGGCGGCGGCCGCAGTGCCGGCCGCGGCCTCGAAGTCGGCCACGTCCAGCTGGCAGCCAGGGCCGGACCGCCACAGCAGCGTGCCCCGGTCCGCGGCCAGCCAGCCGGTCACCACGGGCAGCCCGGTGCGCAGTGTGTGCAGTTCCCGGCGCAGGTTGGTGCGAGCCTGCCCAGTAGTGGAGTCGGGCCAGAACTGACCGGCTACGTACTCGCGCCGCTGCGGCACGTCCCGGTGCAGCAGCAGGAAGCCGAGCAGGGCTTTAGCGCGGGGCGACCCCAGGTCTACGACCGAGCCGTCCAGCGCGACACGCTGCTCCCCCAGCAGCGAGATCTCGAGCATGGCGTGACCCCCACACCGGCCTGCTCCGGCGGCCAGCGTCACGCGTCGCCGCGCGGCCATGCCGGGTCCCCCAGCCCACCGACATGGCACGCTGACCATCCAATGAGGGTTACTTTACCGATACTTGACCTAGACTGCCTCATCCCCGCGAGGCGGAAAATGGCCGGGCGGATGAGCTGCCAGCCAGGTCAGGACCGGCCAGCGCGGGTCAGGGCCGGGCCATCGCGCGCAGCGGCACCACCAGGTACCGGAAGTCCGGTGACTGGCCCGGCGTGCCTTCATCCCGGCCCGGCGCGGGCACCCTGGTGATCAGGGCGGGCTTGGCCGGGCTGGTGAACTCGATGCTGACCAGCCCTGGGTCGGCCGGCTCGGCGTGGCCGTCTGCACCATCCGCGTCGTCGTCCCCGGCGCCCGCCGTGTCCGCGGCCGCCGCCGCGGCCGGGTCGGCCGGCGTCGGCACCAGCGCCGCGGTGAGCCCGTCCAGCAGGTAGTGCGGGTTGAACGCGATCACCGGCTCGGTCCCGGAGAACTCGGCGCGCACCGTCTCCACCGCGCGGGCGCGGCCTTCGGTTTGCGCTTCGATGAGCACCGAGCCTGGGCTGAACCGGAGCCGAACGGGGCTGGCCCGGTCGGCGACCAGCGACACCCGGCGCACCGCCTCGGTGAACAGGGCGCCCGGCACCTCAGCCCGGCCGCCGAACTCGGCCGGGAAGCGGGACCGGTACCGGATGAACTCCCCGCCGATCAGCCGGGTGGTCAGCCGCCGCCCGCCGATGGTGAAACTGATCATGCCTTCGGCCGGCCTGGGTTCGGCGTCGCCCCGCGGCTGGCTGCGCCGGGTCTCCGGGCCGGCGTTGAACGCGATCTCGACCGTGGTCCCGGGGGTCATAGCCCGGGCCGCGTCGGCCAGCGTACGGGCCGGGACCAGGGCGGCCGCGCGCAGGCCGGGGCGGACCGGGTGCCAGGGCACGGCCCGCACCGCGAGCCGGTACCGGTCGGTGGCGGCCAGGGTGAGCGTGTCACCGTCGATGTCCAGGCACACCCCGGTCAGCATGGGCAGCGTGTCGTCCCGGCTGGCCGCCGGGCCGACCTGGCTGATGGCCGCGGCGAGCAGCCCGCCGTCCAGCGTGCCGGCCAGCGGCGGCGCGGCCGGCAGCGCCGGGTACTCGTCCGCGGGCAGGGTGAACAGCGTGAACTCCGCGCTGCCGCAGATCACATTGACTACGTCGTCGTCGGTGCTGAACTCCACGGCCAGCGCGGGCAGGCTGCGGGTGATCTCGGCCAGCAACCGGCCCGGCACGATCACCGTGCCCGGGTCGGCCACCTCGGCGTCGATCTGTGCGGTAGCGGACACCTCATAGTCGAAGCAGGACAGGGTCAGGCCGTCGTCGGACGCCTCCAGCCGCAACCCGGACAGCACCGGGACCACCGGGCGGCTGGGCAGTGCCCGGGCCACCCAGGCCAGTGCGTCCGCCAGCGCATCCCGGTCAACCTGGAACTTCATGCCACTCGCCTCTCCTACGATCAGACACCCCGATCCTCGCACCCCCCACCGACAATCCGGCCGATCCAGACGGATCGGCCGGATTGCCGCTGCGGCTCAGACCAGGCCGGGCGGGGCGGAAGCCAGCGTCGACGTGATCGCCTCGGCCAGCGCCCGGGCCGACTCCGCGGTCAGCTCCACGGCTACCCGGCCGGACGGGCCCAGTGCCGGGTCACGGAAGTCGATGTTCAGCGTGTGCTCGGCGGGCGCGTGCACCGGGTGGTCGAAGTAGACGGTGGCCTCGCGCAGCGCGAACCACCCCGCGGCGCCCTTGCCGCTGCCGGTGACGTTGACGTTCTCGGTGAGGTACGTGCACATAAAACAGGTCTCCGTTCAGCTCGAAGCCAGGAGGCGGCCGTAGAAGTCCCAGATCTTCTGCCATCCGTCGGTGGCCGCCTCGGGCCGGTAGGACGGCCGGTTCACCGCGAAGAACGCGTGCCCCGCGCCGGGGTAACTGTGGAACTCGTGCGGCTTGCCGGCCGCGTCGAGCGCCTTGTCCAGCTCAGCCACCTGCTCCGGGGACGGGTGCTGGTCGTCGTCGCCGAACAGGCCGAGCAGCGGGCAGGACAGGTTGGGGGCCAGGTCCACGATCGGGCCGACCTTGAGCGGCATGCCCTCCGGCGGCGTGCCCACGATGAATGCGCCGTAGCAGTCCACCGCCGCGTCCAGCGGAAGGCTGCACGCGGCCAGGAACGACTGCCGGCCGCCCGAGCAGTAGCCGATCACCCCGACCTTGCCGTTGGAGTTCGGCATCGCGCGCAGGTACGCGGCGGCCCCGCCGACGTCCCCGACCAGCCGCTCGTCCGGCACCCCGCCCGCCGCCCGCACGGTGGCCGCGGCGTCGTCCGGGCTGGCGCCGGGCGCCTCCCGGGTGTACAGGTTCGGGCACACGGCGGTGTAGCCGTTGGCCGCGAACGTCCGGGTGATCTCCTTGGTCTGATGGTCGTAGCCGGGCATGTGGTGGATGACCACAACACTGCCAAACGGCCCGGGCCCGAGCGGGCGGGCCAGATACGCCTCGATCAGGTCGCCGCCAGCTCCGGTCAGGCTGATCGTCTCCGCCATGATCCCGTCATACATAGGGGAGCTCCGTTTCTCTCGCGTGCATTCGTTTGCTTAGCCCAGGCAACTATCACATCCTGCCAGCGCGCGACCGGCTGCGGGCCTGCCGGGCAGGTAATGAGAGACTCCCGGGCGGGCTGTGGCAGAACGTCGGTGACGACTGGTCATGGTGGCGATGTCACTAGGCGTAGCTACCCTCCTGACATGCGCCTCTTGCCCGCAATCCGCTTATCCATCTGGGACGATTCGAGCGCGTCACCCGAACGGCAGATGGCGAAGATCGAGACCTACGCCCGGCTTGGTGACCATGAGCTGGTCCCGATCGGCGAATCAGAGTATGACCTCCACGTCAGTGGTGCCGTCTCCCCGTGGGACCGCCCCGGCCTCGGTCCGTGGTTGCGTGACGACCGTCTGAATACGTGGGACGGCCTGGTCGTCGCCAAGCTCGACCGGCTAACGCGGTCCCTGATCGACTTCGTGACGCTGGTCTCGTGGCTCGAAGCGCGCGGAAAGACTCTCGTCTGCCTGGACCCGCAGCTCGACCTAACGACGCCCTCCGGGCGGGCCTTCGCCCAGGCCTTAGTGACATTTGCCGAGTACGAGCGCGAAACGATCGCGGCCCGAGTCAGAGACGCCTGGCACGAACTCAGGACAGAGGGGAAGTACGGCGGCGGCCAGGTTCCGTTCGGCTACCGACCGGTGAAGCTGGCCAAAGGCTGGGGATATGAGCCAGACCCGGTTTACGGTCCGATCGTGACCGAGATGTTCGAGCGGTATATCCGGTACGAGTCCCTGGCATCGATCACCCGCCGACTCAACGAGACGGGCGTGCCGACCCCGTGGAACGCGACCAGGAAGCGCAACGGCAAGCCGGTGAAGGACACGGTGTGGAAGACGACCAGCGTGCGGAAGATCCTGCGCAGCCGCGCCGCGCTCGGTGCCACCATCAAAACGGACGGCACGCCGGTAGTAGATGACCAGGGCATCATGCTCTACCGGGCAGAGCCTCTCGTCAGTAGGGACGTGTGGTCGCAGGACGGAGTTACTCCGAAGAGATGGCGCGCGTGGCCGACCAGATCTCGCACCTGTCGAGAGAGGTCGCCCTAGGTGCGGTCTCCGGACTTGACGTCAGGGCTGACCAGGAAACGCTACGGCGGGCGCACGAGGAACTGGGGCGGCTGGCGGCCCTCCAGCTCGTGGAGGCCCGCATCGAGCCCGTGCGCACCGGCCAGACGTTCCGGCAAAAGTGGCTGCATGAGCTAGATCAGGCTGGCCGCAACGAGTTCCTGCGGTCAAACGGTGTCCGGGTGATCGTCAGCCGCGTAGGGCTGTCCGCTATCGAGCACCGAGACGGGCCGCTAAGGCCCACCGAGATACCGCGTACGGCAATCATCGACCAGTCCGATCTCCACGCCGTGATCTACCTCGGCAGCCTGGGAGCCACGGCCAACGCGCGCCACGGCCAGACATGGCTAGGTCCAGGTAAGTACGTTCCTGGGACCAATGGGGCAGCCGACTACCCCCGGCTGGCAGACTCGTCGCCATGACTTACGTTGCCGCGACTGACCGGTACGACCAGAAGATGCCCTATCGGCGCTCCGGGCGGAGCGGTATCGAGCTCCCCGAGATCTCGCTCGGCCTCTGGCAGAACTTCGGGGACGACCGACCCCTGACGACCCAGCGCGCGATTCTTCGCCGGGCCTTTGACCTGGGCGTTACCCACTTCGACCTCGCGAACAACTACGGCGGCATAGCGCCCGCTGGTTCTCCGCTACTTGGCGACGATGGCTCGCCGTACGGCTCGGCTGAGATCAACTTCGGCCGGCTGATGCGCGAGGACTTCCGGCCGTACCGGGACGAGCTGATCATCTCGACCAAGGCCGGCTACGACATGTGGCCCGGGCCGTACGGCGACCACGGCTCGCGCAAGTACCTGCTGGCCAGCCTGGACCAGTCGCTGGGCCGGATGGGCCTGGACTACGTGGACATCTTCTACAGCCACCGGGCCGACCCGGACACGCCGCTGGAGGAGACGATGGGCGCGCTGGCCACCGCGGTCACCTCCGGCCGCGCGCTGTACGCGGGCATCTCGTCCTACTCCGCGCAGCGCACCCGGGAGGCCGCCGCCATACTGCGCGACCTGGGCACGCCGTGCCTCATCCACCAGCCGTCCTACTCCATGCTGAACCGGTGGATCGAGCCGGAACTGCTCGACGTGCTGGCGGACGAGGGCATCGGCTGCATCGCGTTCTCGCCGCTGGCCCAGGGCTTGCTGACGACCAAGTACCTGGACGGGGTGCCCGCCGACTCGCGGGCCGCGCGCAACGACTCGCTGACCCAGGATCAGATCACCGAGCGCAACCTCAATCACGTCCGGGCGCTCAACCAGATCGCCGCCGAGCGCGGCCAGTCGCTGGCCCAGATGGCACTGAGCTGGGTGCTCCGGGACACCCGGGTCACCTCGGCGCTGATCGGGGCGAGCAGCGTACGGCAACTGGAGGAGAACCTGGCCGCGGCGGGCCGGTCCGACTTCAGCACGGAAGAGCTGCAGGCCATCGACGACCACGCGGTGGAGGCCGGGATCAACATCTGGGCCGCCTCCAGCCAGAGCTGACTGGATCACGCTGAGCTGGTTAAGCCCGGGAAGAACAGTAAATCGGTGGAACAGCCCGTAACGATGCGAGATGCTCTGCCCGGGGCGCTTACCCGGAGTGACCAGTCAGAAAGGGGGCGGTATGGCAGCGGGATTAGGAATCGTCATCCTCTTCCTCGGGGCAGTGATCGGCTGGTTCGCACGCCGCGCGTACGGTATGCACGGCGACATGAAGGTGAACAAGGCCCGGGTGCCCACGTTCCGCGGCAACCGGAACCGGGCCGGGCTCGTGGTGATCGGGCTCCTCATCGTCGCGCTGGTGATCATCAAAGTGGCGGCCTGAGGCTCACCCCGGCGGGATGCTCTGCGGGAACTTGAACAGCTGGTGCGGGTCGTAGGTTGTCTTGACCGTGGTCAGCCGGGTGTAGTTGGTCGCGTAGTAGGCGGCCTGCCAGTTGGCCAGGTCCGGGTCCTGGTAGTTCACGTAGGCCTGGCCGCTCGCGTAGGGGTGCAGCGACCCGTAGAACGACGTCAGCCAGTCGTGCTGACGGCCTGACCCGGCGCCGCCCGCGCCCTCGTTCCAGCTGGTCGTGTACTGCGCCAGGTACAGCGAGTTGCGGTGCACGAACGCGGTCGCATCGGCCGGCATCTTGTTGAGCGCGCCGCCGAACGCGTCGAACGCGATCGCGCCCACGCCGCGGGCCGCGCCGCGCACCCCGCGCATCCGCTCGATGCCGGCCACCATCTTGGCGATCCCGGCCGGCGGGATCTTCGTGGTGAAGAAGTCGGACTTGGCGTAGGACGGCACCCGGGACAGCTTGCCGTCCTTGGTCTGCGACGGCAGATGGCACTCGGAGTACGAGTAGCTGGCGCAGCCCGCCTCGATCATCATCGCGTTCAGGTACGAGGTCAGGAACACGTTGCCCGGGTTCAGCGGGGCCGATCCGACCCGGCTGTACAGCTTGGCCAGCAGCGCCTTGCAGCCCGCCACGCTGCCCAGGTAGGTGCCGCCCACCTGGATCACCGGCGTGCCCCCGCCGGGCGCGGCCGACATGTGCAGGTTGGACCAGAGCGCGTCCGGCTGGTAGGGCGCCCAGTTCTGCCAGCCGGTGAACACCCGGGCCGCGGCCGACCACGGCCACTGCAGGAAGAACAGCACCACCGAGCCGAGCCGCCGAGTGCGGAACGTGAACGAGACGGCGATGCCGAAGTTGCCGCCCCCGCCGCCCCGGCTGGCCCAGTACAGGTTCGGGTTGGACGTAGGGCTGGCGGTGTGGATCGCCCCGTCGGCGGTGACGATCCGCAGCGACTCCAGGTTGTCGCTGGTCAGCCCGAACGCGCGGGACAGCACCCCGACCCCGCCGCCCAGCGTCAGGCCGGCGATGCCCACCGTGGCGCACGACCCGCCCGGCACGGCCAGGCCGCGCGCGGCCAGCCGGTTGTAGAAGTCGATCAGGTGGATGCCGGTGCCGACGGTGACCGAGCCGGCGCCCACGTTGAAGTAGCTGATCCCGGTGACGTCCACGATCAGGCCGCCGTTGTTGCTGGACCAGCCGCCGTAGCTGTGCCCGCCGGAGCGGGCCGACACGGTCAGCCCGAACTTCCGCACGAAGTTCACGCACGCGCTCACGTCCCGGGCGGTCGCGCAGTACGCGATGCCGGCCGGCTTCTTGAAGTCGAACCGCGGGTCGAAGAGCTCCTTGGCCGCCGGGTACATCTTCCCGCCCGGCCGGATCAGCTTGTGGGTGGACAGCGCGCTGCGCAGCGCCTCCCAGTCCCCAGCACCTGGGCCGGCCTGTGGTTCCGCTTTTCCTATTGAACGCTGGCGAGTGGCCGGTGCCACCAGGCCTGCCCCCAGCGTTCCGGCCAGCGGGACGGCGCCCGCGGCCAGCCCGGCCATGGCCAGGAACCGGCGCCGTTGCGGTGCGGCCGCGCTGCCCCCGTCCTGCTCGCTGCCCTGCTGGCTGATGTCCTGGCCGTCCTCAGGCCGCACTGCACCGTCCATCGTGTCTGCCTCCGGTTCCCCGACCCCACCTGGCTTGCTGCGCCGCGAGACCCCACTCGCTGCCAGTTCAGACGGCAGACCAGGCCCCCCGGTTGCGCACTTAAGGTGATTCCCCGATGGCTTTGCGTCAAAAGCCACTCGACGGGGCAGATGGCCCAAGGATCCAACGGCAAAAAAGAATTTGACCTACTCAACCATCCGTGGTTATGTTTGAGCTACTCAACTATTGAGCGGCTCAGGGGTATCGCCGCCAGACCTACGGGGGAAGGAGGAGGGGCCGTGGACCCACGATCGGCTGAGGATCAGCTCGACATGGACCTGGTGGACGCGGTAGGCGGTCTCTTCGCCCGGCTGCTGGGCGAGGCCGAGCAGCTGGCCAAGGAGTACGAGGTGCCGGCGTTCTTCCTGAAGGCGATGCACCTGATCGACGCGCCGCTGGCCATGAAGGAACTCGGCCTGCGGATGCATTGCGATCCCTCGTTCGTCACCGGTATCGCCGACATGCTGGAGAAGCGCGGGCTGGCCGTGCGGGAGCCCGATCCGGCTGACCGCCGGGTCAAGCGGCTCGTGCTGACCAGCGCCGGCCTGGACATGAAGCACCAGATGGAGCAGGCGATGCTGGCCCGGATGCCGTGGCGGCAGTCACTCAGCCAGGACGAGCGGGTCACCCTGATCACGCTGCTGCACAAGATGACGCCGCCGATGAGCGACCTGGACGCCGAATGCCCAGCCGAGGAGGTGACCAGTCTGCTGGCAACTGCCACTGCTCCCCAGGTCAGCTGACCGAGCGCTGACCCGTGCCGTGGCCGCACTGCAGCGGCTATCCGGCAGACCGGTGAGTAACGGGGCTTCACCTCGTCATCCCCAATAAAGCTTCCGCGTGCGGCACGACCGCCGTGGCTGAGTACACCTATGCCCTGACAAGGAGACGCATGAGTACGACACAGCCCGCCACCCGGCGGGCCGCACCCGGTGCGCCCGGCCGGGCGCCACCTCGGGCTCGCCCTGGTGGTCATCGCCACCGCGCAGCTCATGGTGGTGCTGGACGCCTCGATCGTGAACGTGGCGCTGCCGCACATCCAGCACGCGCTCGGCTTCTCGGGCACCGGACTGGAATGGGTGGTCAACGCCTACACGCTGACGTTCGGCGGCCTGCTGCTGCTCGGCGGCCGGGCCGGGGACATCCTCGGGCGGCGCCGGGTCTTCATCGCCGGCATCATCGTGTTTTCGCTGGCCTCGCTGCTCGGCGGCTTCGCCACCTCCGAGACCTGGCTGCTGGCCGCCCGGGCGGTGCAGGGGGCCGGCGCCGCGATCGTCGCGCCCACCGCCCTGTCGCTGATCACCACCACGTTCCCGGAAGGGCCGCCGCGCAACCGGGCGATGGGCGTCTACGCGGCGATGAGCATCAGCGGCCTGGCCATCGGCCTGATCTCCGGCGGCCTGCTCACCACCTACCTGTCCTGGCGCTGGGTGCTGTTCGTCAACGTGCCGATCGGCATCGTGACCGCGCTCATCGCGCCGCGGGCGCTCACCGAGTCCAAGCGCCGCCCGGGCCGGTTCGACCTGCCCGGCGCGATCACCAGCACACTCGGCGTCGCGGCCCTGGTCTACGGCCTGACCAGCGCGGCCACCAGCCCGAACGGCGTCTCGCACTGGGGCGACACCAAGGTCATCGTGTCGCTGACCGCGTCCGTCGTACTGCTGGCCACGTTCCTGGTCATCGAGGCGCGCAGCCCGCACGCGCTGATGCCGCTGCGCATCTTCCGCAACCGGGACCGGTCCGCGGCCAACCTGATCATGCTGTGCATCGGCACCGCGATGTTCGGCCTGTTCTTCTTCCTGACCGTGTTCGTGCAGACGGTCTGGGGCTACAGTCCGCTGAAGACCGGCATCGCCTACCTGCCGATGGTCGCCGTCATCATGGCCATGGCCGGGATCAGCGCCCAGCTGGTGGGCCGGATCGGCGCCCGGCCGCTGCTGCTCGCCGGGTCGACCATCGGCGCGGGCGGGATGTTCTGGCTGTCCCGGATCAGCGAGCACAGCACGTACACCAGCGGGCTGCTCGGCCCACTCCTGGTCACCGCGGCCGGGCTCGGCATGCTGTTCATGCCGCTGACCCTGGTGGCGCTGTCCAGGGTCCCGGACCGGGACGCGGGCCTGGCCGCCAGCCTGCCCAACGTCGGCCAGCAGGTCGGTGGCTCGATCGGGCTGGCCCTGCTGGGCACGGTGGCCTGGACCGTAGTGTCCAACACCATCCACCACTCGGTCGCAGCGGCCAAGACGGCGGCGGCCCACGCGGCCGCGGCCGGCCATCCGGTGCACCTGACCACCGCACAGGCCAAGGCGGCCACGACGGCCATCTACGACCACGCGCTGTCGGTCGGCTTCTCCCGCGGCTTCGTGGTGTCCGCCGGGATCATGGTGCTCGCGCTGATCATCACGATCGCCGCGATCCGGGTCACCCGCGCCGACCTGGCTGGGGCGCAGGCCACCATGACCAGCCCGGCCGGCGCCGGCGCCGAGCTGGAAGTCATGGAGGAAGCCGTCCAGGCCGACTAAGGCGCAGGCCCGCCGGGCCAGTGCACCTCGCAGGGGCGCGCCCGGCCACCCGGAACATGGGTGGCCGGGCGCGGTGCTGCGCGGGCGCAGTGTTGGCCGACCCCCAGTGTTGGCCGACCCCCAGTGTTGGCCGACCCCCAGTGTTGGCCGACCCCCAGCGCCGGACCAGCGGACTACGGAGCCCCCGGGTCAGGGTTGGCCTGCGGCAGGCCGGAGCAGATGCTGGCCCCGGCGTTCCGGGTCTGCACCGAAGCCTGGTTGCCCTGACTGGCCGCGCCGGAGGTTCCGCTGGCCGCCTTGCCCTTGCTCTTACTCTTGCCCGTCTTGCCAGTGCTGGCGTGCCGCGCGGACGGTGCGAGCACCCCGGCCCAGTCGGCGCCCAGGGTCAGCGTCACCGTGCCCGCGGCGCCGGTCTGCGGCGCCGGCTCGGCCAGCGTGTTCTGCGCGGCCGGGGTCCCCTTGAGCTGAGTAAGCAGCGTGTACGCCGAGTCCGCCTGAGCGGTGCCCGCGTAGTTCACCGTGGTGGTGCTGGTGGCCGGGGCGTTGCCGGTGCCGGTCACGTCGAAGCCGAGCGCGCGCAACTGCCCGGCGGTCTGCTCG
This sequence comes from uncultured Actinomycetes bacterium, assembly GCA_963814645.1. Classification (GTDB taxonomy): domain Bacteria; phylum Actinomycetota; class Actinomycetes; order Streptosporangiales; family Streptosporangiaceae; genus RYN-230. The sequence continues at coordinate 2,673,786 of CAWFDX010000004.1, forward strand.
GCCAGGCCCGGCGTGCCGGTGCCGTTCAGCACCTGCACCCTGACCTGCCCGGCCGGCCTGACCGGCAGACGGCCGGTCCACGGCTGGCCATCGGCCAGCAGCTGGAAGATGACGTCGTCCTCCGGCTCCTCGGGCAGCAGCCGGTTGACGTTGGCCGGGTCGGTGACGGTCGGCATGGTGAGCAGGGTCACGTTCCTGGCGTGCAGCCCGGTCAGGCTCTTGGCCAGGGTGAGCAGCTTGCTGACCGAATCCAGGCCCTGGTCCACGGTGAGCGCCCGGGTGGCCAGGTCGGCCACCTTCAGCAGCTGGACCGAGTTGGTCAGCAGGCCGGTGCTGTTCACCTTCTGGATGACCGACGACATGAACGCCTGCTGCAGCTCGATACGCGGCAGGTCCCCGCCGACGTCGCCCTCGGCTTCCACGCCGTGCCGGGTGCGCACGTAGGCCAGCGCCTGGTTGTAGGTGAGCAGATGCTTGCCGCCGCTGAGGTTCAGCCCGCTGAACGGGTCGTGGTAACCGCCGCGCGGGACGCAGACCTCGACCCCGCCGATCGTGTCCACCATGGCACGGAACGAGTTGAAGTTGAACTCGACGAAATGGTCTAGGGTGACCCCGGTCAGGTCGTCCACCGTCTTGACCGCGCAGGACGGGCCGCCGATGTTCATCGCGCCGTCGATGATCGCCTGCTGGTAGGGGCCGAAGATGCCGGTGCCGACGCTGCGCCGGGCCTGGCAGCCGGGCTCGTAGACGATGGTGTCCCGCGGGATGGACAGCACCAGCGCATGTGTGTGCGTGGGATCCAGATGGACCAGGATCAGGTTGTCCGAGTTGCTGGTGTTCAGGCTGGGGTTAGAGCCCAGGTCACCGGGCCGCTGGCCGTCCCTGGTCTGCGAGCCGAGAATGAGGATGTTCTGCGCGCCGTAAACGGACCGGTGGCTCAGCCCGTTGACCGTGACCACGCTGATGTTGCCGTCCAGCCGGCGATAGATGGCATAAGCACCCAGGCTGGCCAGCACGGCGGCAACCACCACGACCGTGCTGGTGATGTACGCGACGCGGGCCAGCGGGCTGAGGCGCCGCCAGTGCCCGGGCCGGCGACCGCTCATCGCTGGGTTGGCCGGCCAGGCCGGGCAAGTCCGTGCATATACCCACCAATCTGGTCATTATCTGGCGGACCAGCATAGTGAGCGGGCGGCGGGTAACGAGTGCAGATGGTCGCGTTATGACCCAGGCATGAACATACCGATCCCGCGGTCAGGCGGGCGGCTTGTTCACGTCGAGCGGGACCGACTGGGCGCTGATTATGCCCAGCGAGGTCGGCTCCGGCGCGGTGACCAGGTTCAGGCTCCAGTCGGTGAACACCCGCAGCCGGTTCCCGGACATGGCGGACAGGTGATAGCCCCGGGTCAGCGCGTTGGCGGCCGGCCCGGACAACGGAATGTGCAGCGGGTTGGCCGCGGCGGCCAGGCCGCCCAGGTCGACCAGGAAGCCGAGGTCGTGGTGCCGGTAAGGCTGCGCGGTGCCCATCCCGAGGGAGGCCGCGACGTTCCGGGCCACCAGCTTGCCCTGCCGCTGCGCGTGCTGCGCGGTCATGCCGCAGATCTGGCCGGGCCGGGTCAGGTCGGGCACCGCCGCGCAGTCTCCGCACGCGTAGATGTCCGGCGCGCCCGGCACGGCCATGAACTCATCGACCACCAGCCGCCCGCGGTTGGTGGCCAAACTCAGGCCATCCACGAACGGGTCGGGGCGCACCCCGACACACCAGATCAGCGCTCGGGTGGGCACTTTCTCCCCGGTGGTCAGCTGCACGTAGCCGTCGCCCGCCTCGGCCACCGACTGGCCCATCCGCACCTCGACGCCGCGTCGGCGCAGCACCCGGTCGGCGGTCCGGGACAGCCGCGGATCGAGTTCCGGCAGCACTCGCTTGGCGGTGTCCAGCAGCAGCCACCGGATTGGCTGGGCGGCCAGGCCGGGCAGGGTCCGGGCCAGCCGGGTGGTCAGCAGCTGGCCTTGCGCGGCGACTTCGGTGCCGGTGTAGCCGGCGCCGACCACGACAAACGTGCAGCGTGCCCGGCGTTCTTCGGGATCGGCCGCCACCGAGGCCAGTTCGAGCTGCCGGAGGATGTGGTCATACAGGTACATGGCCTCGGCGATGCTGCGGAACCCATGCGCGTGGTCGGCCAGACCCGGGATCGGCAGCAGCTTGTTCACGCTGCCCACGGTCAGGATGACCCGGTCGTAGCCAACCTGGCCAGCTGAGCCCTCCGGGCCGGTCCAGTGCACCACCTTCTGCTCCGGGTCAACGTGGTTCACCGTGCCGAGCACGAACCGGGTCTTGCGCAGCCGGCGGGCCAGCGAGACCCGGATGTGCGACGGCTGCACCAGCCCGCCGCTCACCTGCGGCATCAGCGGCAGGTACAGGAAGTAGTCCGTCGAGTTGATCACGACGATCTCGGTCGTGGCACCGGCCCGCCGGGCCAGCTCGCGGGCTGCGTTGAAGCCGGCAAAACCGGCACCGACGACCACCACGCGGTGCCGCTTGTGCGAATCCGCCATGCCTGGCGCCCGCTCAGGCGCTGGGCGGTACCGCCAGGCCGGCGTTTTTGACCAGCGCCCGCATGTCTGCGATGACCGCCTCGATCTGATCGGGCGTCGCGTCCCCCCGCACCGGGATGACCACCGGGAAGCCATCGGCCAGGGCTTTGTCCATCAACTCAGCGAAGGCCAGCCGGAGTGAGGGTGACCAGTCGTCCGGGATCGGGAAGCTGAACTTCGGCTCCTGCTGCTCGGTGAAGTCAGACATATGGGCTCCTTGTCGTCCAGGTCTGCACAACTGTCGTACCCAGGACGGCGCAAAACGCGACAGCCCCGGCCGGAGCCGGGGCTGTCCTGCGCTGATACGGAAGCTCCCGCGATAGGACTCGAACCTATAACCTGCCGGTTAACAGCCGGACGCTCTGCCGATTGAGCTACGCGGGATCGGCGGCGATCAGCTGGCCGGATGGGGTCCCGGGCTGCTCTCGCCGCGGGGATAAGGGTAGCGCACCTGGGACGGTGGCCGTGCGGGTGAGTACGGCTCCCCAACCGGGGAAGGTCAACTTCTGCGCAGCTAACCGGGTGCGCAATGAACTTAGCCGAGAGAAGGTGCCAGATGGGGTACCGGTTTCCGTTCCTCGCCGGGTTCGCGGTGGGCTTCATAGTCGGCGCCCGGGCCGGCCGGGAACGCTACGAGCAGATCAAAACTCTGGCCGGCAAGGCGAAGGACAGCCCAGCCGTCCAGCAGGCGGCCGGGGCGGCCCAGGCGCAGGCAGTCAATCTGGCCCGCACGGCCAAGGACCGCGCGGCGCAGACGGTCGGCGACAAGATCCCCGGCATGCGGACCCGGGAGGCCAACGGCCACGCCAAGTCCGGCAGCACGTATAACCAGGCGCCCGGCGCTACCGGGTCGGGCAGCCAGCCGTAGCACTGAGCTGACCTGGGCGCGGCGATCGCGCAACAACCCGGCGAACCGGCCGTGTCGTGCTGTTTTGATCACTAAAGGTCACGGTATAACGAGCGCATGAGTCCACTATCCGGGGTACTGGGCGAGTCCTGGTCGTACTACAAGCGGTTCGCAGGGCACTTCCTGCTCATTGCATTCGTCATCTACCTGGTGGCCGCCGCGATCGTGGCGCTGCTATCCCTGGCCGGCGCCGTTGGCACGTTCGTCGGCCTGATCATCGGCGTGATCGCGGCCTTCCTGGTCCAGGCGGCCCTGGTCAAGGCGGTACAGGACGTCCGGGACGGCCGGGCGGACCTGAACCTGGGCGAGACGGTGTCGGCCGTGGTGCCGTACCTGCCCGTGGTGATCGCCGCGTCCATCCTGGCCGGAATCGGCATCGCGATTGGCTTCGCACTGATCATCGTGCCGGGGCTGATCCTGCTGACGTTCTGGTCACTGATCGTGCCCAGCATCGTGATCGGCGGTGAGGGCGTGTTCGGCTCGTTCAGCAAGAGCTGGCGGACCGTGCGCGGCTACGCCTGGCACGTGTTCGGCACCTACGTGCTGGTGTTCCTGATCCTCATCGTGTTCGACATCGTGCTCGGCCTCGCCCTGCTGGCGCTGCCGATCGTGGCCAGGAACTTCATCAGCAACATCGTGTCCGGCACGCTGGTCGCGCCGTTCCTGGCCCTGGTCGTGACGCTGGTCTACTACCGGCTCACCGCCGCGCACACCACGCCGGCGGCCGAGCCGGCCTGGCCCGCGCAGCCCGGACCTGGTCCGGACGCGCCGCCGGCCGGGCCAGGCACGCAGGCCGCCGGGCCGGGCGCACAGACCGGCACCGGCACCGCCCCGTGGCCGAGCGCGGAGCGGCCGGGTACGGAGCCGGGCAGCCCGCAGGGCCCGGCCGGGACGTCCCCGTACCCGGCCCAGGAGCCCGGCGGCCCGCCGCCGGGTAGCCCGCCGTCAGGCCCGGACACCCAGGCCTGACCCAGCGGCGCCCGCGCCGCACCGTGTGAATGAACACAGTGTGACTGAAACAGCCGAGCGGTCTGGACCGCTGGCTGTTTCAGTGATGCGGTGGTTAGCCCAGGTATTCGCGGAGCATCTGGGCGCGGCTCGGGTGGCGCAGCTTGGCCAGCGTCTTGGACTCGATCTGGCGGATCCGCTCCCGGGTCACGCCGAACTCCCGGCCGACTTCCTCGAGCGTGCGCGGGTGGCCGTCCATCAGGCCGAACCGGAGCTGGATGATCTTCTGCTCGCGCGGGTTGAGCGTGTCCAGGATCTGCTCCAGCTGATCCTGCAGCATGATGAACGCGGCCGCCTCGATCGGCACCACGGCATCCGCGTCCTCGATGAAGTCGCCCAGGTCGGAGTCTTCCTCACCGATCGGCGACTGCAGGGATACCGGCTCCTGGGCGATGCGCTGGATCTCGGCCACCCGGTCCGCGCCGAGCCCCATCTCCGCGGCGATCTCGTCCGGGGTGGCCTCCCGGCCCAGGTCCTGATGCAGCTGGCGCTGCACCCGGGCCATCTTGTTGATCGTCTCCACCATGTGCACCGGGATCCGGATGGTGCGTGCCTGGTCGGCGATGGCCCGGCTGATGGCCTGCCGGATCCACCAGGTGGCGTAGGTGGAGAACTTGTAGCCCTTGGTGTAGTCGAACTTCTCCACCGCGCGGATCAGGCCCAGGTTGCCTTCCTGGATCAGGTCCAGGAAGACCAGGCCACGGCCGATGTACCGCTTGGCGATGGAGACGACCAGCCGCAGGTTGGCCTCGATCAGCCGCTGCTTGGCGCGCAGCCCGTCCGAGGCCAGCTCGCCCAGCTCGGCACGGTGCGCGTCGAGCAGCGGGAAGCCGCCCTGCAGCTTCTCCTCGGCGAACAGCCCGGCCTCGATGGACTTGGCCAGCTCGACCTCGTCTGAGGCGGTGAGCAGCGGCACCCGGCCGATCTCACGCAGGTAGATACGGACCAGATCACCGGTGCCGGCCCGCTGGCCAGGATCGGCCGCGCCACGGGGCGCCTCCGCCACTTCGTCGGGGGGCGGGTCGGTGATCTCCACGCCCTCGTCCGTGAGCATGCGCACCACGTTCTCGAAGGCGTCGGCCGGGAGCTCGGCGGCATCTAGGGCGGCCGTGATGTCAGCCGCGGTAACGGTGCCGCGCTCCCTGGCCCGTGCGACCAGCTCCGCCACCTGTTCCGCTGACAGTCCGCCACTGGGAAGTAACGTAAGGGTCACGCAGACCAGTGTGCGCCACGAAGCCTAGGTAACGGTGGGGTTAATTTTGTCACCATCAGGTAAGTAGCGTGTACGGCGGCCAGGCCGATAATGCCGTGGCCGCCGCAGGCGGGTCAGATCGCCCCGGAAGCCCGTCCCATCAGCGCTTTGTGCCGCTGCTCAAGAGCCACCAGGTCCCCGAACGTCCGGTTGTAGTCCTTCGTATCCACCGGGGACAGACGCTGCAGCCGCGACTTGAGCTCAGCGATCTGGCGGCTCACCGCCAGATCTTCCACCTGGGCAAGTACGGCCTCGGCGTACCGCGCGTCCGGTTCTCCATCCTTACGTGGCGTCTCGATGGGTTCCACAGCCAGTCTGGTGAGGAACTCCCGGGCCCGGTCATTGGGGGCGGCATCGATCAATCGCGCGGCCCAATCCCGGGCCGATTTGGCACCAGTTACTCCCCCGCAGCTTGAGATGATCTCGCGGACGGCCCGGTGAACCGGAACGGAGAAGCCCTCGGGCGGCAGCGCATCGAATAGTGGACCGCAGAGCGCGGGCCGCTGGATAGCGAGCTTGAGTGCCTGGCGTTCCAGGTTGACCACCGGCTCGCTCGCGTTGTACGGCACGGCGTCAACAGGTGGGCTGGCCGGGGCGGCTGAGCGGCCGCCGGGCGCGGAGCGCCGATCGGAGTTGCGTCCCCCGGGATCAGCATTTCCGTTGCTGGCATGGGTCCTGATCCGGGCCAGCACGAACTCCTCGTTCAGCAGGCCGAGCCAGCGGTCCAGGCTGACCGCGTACCGGTCACGCAGGCCGCGGTCCTTGATCCGGGCGACGATCGGCGCGGCCGCGTCCAGCGCGGCCAGCCGGCCCTCGTTGGTGTCCAGGTTGTGCCGGGCCAGCTCGCTGCGGACGGCGAACTCGTACACCGGCTGGCGCCGCGCGATCAGATCGCGGACCGCCTCGGGGCCCTGCTTCAGCCGCAGGTCGCACGGGTCGAGCCCGTCCGGCTGCACGGCCACGAAGGTCTGCGTGGCGAACCGCTCCTCCAGCTGGAACGCCCGCAGCGCCGCCTTCTGCCCGGCCGCGTCGCCGTCGAACGTGAAGATGACCTCGGCGACCTGCCAGTCCGCGTCCATCAGCAGCCGGCGCAGGATCTTGACGTGGTCCTCGCCGAACGAGGTGCCGGAGGTGGCCACCGCGGTGGTCACGCCGGCCAGGTGGCAGGCCATCACGTCGGTGTAGCCCTCGACGATGACCGCCTGGCGGCGCTGCGCGATGTCCCGCTTGGCCAGGTCCGCGCCGTACAGCACGGAACTCTTCTTGAACAGCGGGGTCTCCGGCGTGTTCAGGTACTTGGGGCCGTCCTCGTCCGGGTTGAGCTTGCGCGCGCCGAACGCGATCACGTCGCCGGTCAGGTCGCGGATCGGCCAGATGAGCCGGTTCCGGAACCGGTCCATCGCGCCGCGGCGGCCCTGGGTGGCCAGCCCGCCCGCCAGCAGTTCCTGCTCGGTGAAACCGCGGCCGCGCAGGTGCCTGGTCAGCGCCTCCCATTCAGCCGGGGCGTAGCCGACGCCGAACCGCTCCGCGTCGGCCTGCTCGAAACCCCGCTCGGCGAGGAACGCGCGCGCCGCGGCGGCACCGGCCCCGGGCAGGCGTTCGGTAAAGAATTCCGCCGCCGCCTTGTGCGCCTCGATCAGCCTGCGCCGCTGGCTGTGCTCCCGGCCGGGGACCTGGCCGCCCTGCTCGTAGCGGAGCTCGAGGCCGGCCCGGGCGGCCAGCCGTTCCACCGCCTCGACGAACGACAGGCTGTCGATCCTCTGCACGAACTTGATGACGTCGCCGCCCTCGGCGCAGGAGAAGCAGTACCACAGGCCGCGGGCCGGGGTGACGTTGAACGAGGGGGTCTTCTCGTCGTGGAACGGGCACAGCCCTTTGAGCGAGCCACCGCCCGCGCTGCGCAGCTGGAGGTACTCGCCGACCACCTCGTCGATGGCTGATCTCTCCCGGACGAGCGCGATGTCCTCGTCGCGGATCCGGCCGGCCACCTGGCACCCCCCGCTCCGCCACCACTGCTGTCGGCGCGAGTCTAATCGCCGGTTAGGTCGTTTTGCCGCCGGACACGGCCCTGCTGACCAGACTGATACCTTCCTCGGGTGAGCCTGCTGGTGCTGTGGGATGTGGACCACACCCTGCTCGACGCGGGAGGCGCGGGCATCCAGCTGATCCGGCGCGCGTTCACCGAGATGTTCGGCCGCGACTTCCCGCACACCCCGGCACTGGCCGGGCGGACCGACCGGGCCATCCAGCTGGAGGTGCTCACCCGCTCCGGGGTAGCCGAGCCGCAGGCCGAGCTGCCCGCGTTCCAGCAGCTCGTGGCCGGCCTCGCGCCGCAGCTCGGCGGGCTGGTCCGGGAGAGCGGCCGGGCGCTGCCCGGGGCCACCGAGGCACTCACCGCGGTGGCCGCGCTGGCCGACGGCCGCGGCGGGCCGGACCACGGTGGGCCGAACTACAGCGGGCCAAACTACAGCGGGCCGCTGGTGCAGTCGGTGCTGACCGGGAACATGCGGGCCACCGCCGTGGCCAAGCTGGCCGCGCTGGACCTGGACCGGTTCCTGGACCTGCGGGTCGGCGCGTACGGCGACGCGCACGAGATCCGCGCCGACCTGGTCCCGCTGGCCCGGGCCCGGGCGGCCGCGGCCTACGGCGGCGACTTCGCGGGCCGGGCCACCGTGCTGATCGGCGATACCCCGCTGGACATCGAGGCGGCCCAGTTGGCCGGGGCCCGGTCCATCGCCGTGGCCACCGGCGGCTTCAGCGCGGCCGAGCTGGCCGCCGCCGGGGCCGACACGGTACTGCCTGACCTGACCGACACGGCCCGGGTGCTGGCCGCCATCACGGCGGAGCGGCGGGATACCTTGCCGTCCGGTGACGTGTGACCTTGTGCCCTGCTGATTCGCGTGCTAGGTCAGTAATCTGACCGAAACATGAGGCCTGGGTGCCAGGCAGCCGACTAGCCACGGGGCCGCGCCATGCTCAACCGGATCCTGCTCGCGCTGGACAGCTCGGATTCCGGGCAGGTCGCGCTCAGTTTCGCCATGGCGCTGGCCGGTCCAGGTGCGGCGGTCCGGGTGGTGCACGTCAACGAGTTCCAGCTGGGCGGCCGCGGGCTGACCGTGGAGACCGCCGACGAGGCGACCGCGCTGGTCGCGGACGCTGTCACCGAGCTGCACCGGGCGGGTATCCAGGCCTCCGGCCTGGCCGCCGTGTCCACCTGCTTCGGCGTGGCCGACCACCTGGTGGCCGAGGCCGGGCGCTGGTCGGCGGATGTCATCGTGCTCGGCTCCTGCCGACGGCACGGGATGCGCCGGATGCTGAGCCGGGGTGTCCGGGAGCGGGTGCTCCGGATGACCTGTCTCCCGGTGCTCACCGCGCCCGCGCCGCTCAAGGTGGGCAAGCCGGAACTGGCCGCGGTGGCCCAGGACACGCAGCCACGGCGCGGCCGCAGCCCGGAGCGCCGTCCCGGTCTCTGAGCGCGCTGATTACGATGCGGCGCATGAGGTTTGCTATCGCGATCCCACAGTTCTTCGCGGACGGCGAGTTCGACCCGGGCGCGTTCCGTGGCTATTTCGCCCGGGTCGAGGAGCTGGGCTACGACAGCGCCTGGGCGCAGGAGTCGGTGCTGGGCACCGGGCCGCAACTGGCGCCGGTCGAGGCGATGACCTACGCGGCGGCGTGCACGGAGCGGCTCCGGCTCGGCTGCGTGGTGTTCGTGTCCACCCTGTACAGCCCGGTACACCTGGCCAAGAGCCTGAGCACGCTGGACCAGCTCAGCCAGGGCCGGACCGAGATCGGCGTGGGCACCGGCGGCCCGGCGCGGCCGTTCGCCGCGTTCGGGGTGGACCCGCGCCGGTACGTGGCCCGGTTCACCGAGGGCCTGGCGCTGATGAAGGCGCTGTGGACCGAGCCGCGGGTCACGTTCGACGGCGAGTTCTGGCAGCTGCACGGGGCCGCGATGGAACCCAAGCCGGCCCAGAAGCCGCACCCGCCGGTCTGGATCGGCGCCAACGGCCCGGCCGCGCTGCGCCGCGCGGTGCGGCTGGGCGACGGGTTCTTCGGCGCGGGCTCCACCCCCACCGCGACGTTCGCCGGGCAGGTCACGATCGTGCGCGAGGCGCTGGCCGCGGCGGGCCGGCCGGCCGCGGAGTTCGGCCTGGCCAAGCGGGTGTACATCGCGGTGGACGACGACGCGGAGCAGGCCCGGACCCGGATGAACGCCGCGCTGGAACGGATCTACGGCCGGCGGTCCGAGCAGATCGAGGCGGCGGCCATCGCCGGTGACCCGGATCAGTGCGCGGCCGGGCTGCGCGCGGTGGCCGACGCGGGCGCGGAGCTGATCCTGTGCACCGCGCTGTTCGACCAGGCCGGCCAGGCCGAGCGGCTGGCCGCGGAGGTGCTCCCCCAGCTCGGCTAGCGGCTGGCCCGGTCAGTCCGTGGATGTACCGGTATGCGCCCAGGAATGGATGCCGGAAATCAGCCCGCAGCCCGATGTGCCGCCGGGCGGTGGCGGCACAGAATGGCGGTGCGGCCAAAGCCGCCACACCAACCGGTGGCCGCCGCGGCCGCACCAGAGCCGACCTATCTGGGGGCAGTCCCACCATGACGGGCAAAGACGGGGAAATACACCAAGCTGATCATGAAATCCCGCTCGGCCGGGTCGTGCTGACCTGCCTGGCCGTGCTGAGCGCCGCGGCCGCGGTGATCCATTTCGCGGCCGCGGCCGACTATTTCGCGGGGTACTGGCTATTCAGCCTGTCCATGCTGGTCGCCGCCTGGCTGCAGGCGGCATGGGCGGCAGTCGCGGTAATCCGGCCATCCCGTGGCCTGCTCAAGTTCGGGGCGTGGCTGAACGGGCTGATATTGGCGCTTTACCTGATCACCCAGGCGACCGGGGTCGGCATCGGCGCCGCGCCGCACGCGGCCGGGCTGTCCGGCTTCGCCGCCGGGCTGAGCGCGGCGCTCGAAGCGGTGCTGATCATCGGGTGCGGCTGGCTGCTGACGGCCCGGCCGGATCAGCGGGTGCGGCGGCAGCGGCTGCTCACCGCGCCGGCCGTCACCGGGGGGATGACGGCCGCGCTGCTGGGCGTGGCGCTGGCCACCGCCGCGCCGGGGGCGGCGGCGATCCCGGCCGGGGCCAGCACAGCCGGGAACAGCACCACCGGGACCAGTGCAGCCGGGAGTGGCGCGGCCGGGTCGATGCCGGGCATGCGGATGCCCAGCCGGGCGGCCGCCGCGATCAGGCTGGCCAACAGCACCCCGGCCGGGTACATCACCATGCCGAGCCCGGACATGCAGATGATGCCGGGGATGCGGATGGCCAGCGCCAAGCCGTGCGTGGCCACACCCAGCGCGGCGCAGCAGCAGGCCGCGGTCCGGTTCGTGGACGCCAGCTGGCAGGGCGCCAAGAAGTACCGCAGCCTGGCCGCGGCCGAGGCGGCCGGCTACCACGCGATCACGCCGCGCGGCGCGCCCGTGGTGCACTACCTCAACCCGGCCTATTACCGGGCCACGGTGCGCGGCGGCCCGGTGCTGAACGCCGGGGCACCGCAGTCCCTGGTGTACGCGAACACGCCCCGGGGCGCGGTGCTGGTGGCGGCGATGTACATCACCACCCGGGGCGGGCCGACGCCGCAGCCCGGTGGCTGCCTAACCCAGTGGCACGTGCACACCAACCTGTGCCTGGCCCCCGGGCTGGATGTGGTCGGGGCGATCGGCCCGGGCCAGGAAACCTGCCCGGCCGGCTCGGTCAACCGGGTCACCCCGGCCATGATCCACGTCTGGTTCGTGCCCATCCCGGGCGGCCCAACCGCGATCGACGCGCCCGACCGGCAGGTGGTGCACGCCGCCGAGCAGGTGGCCGCACCGCGAAACGGCATCGCCTGAGCCGGGAAGGGAGACCGTGATGAGCAACCTCCTCGACGCGCAGGCGCCGGCCAGCGCGGACGGCTGGCTGGACCGCCGCGACGGCGGGCAGGCCGGCGTGGCCCGGGGCTGGGCCGCCCTGGACACCCGGCGCTGGCTACAGCTGGGCCTGGCCGCCCTGTGGCTGGCCGACGCGCTGCTCCAGGTCCAGTCGGTCATGTTCAGCAAGGCGTTCGGGCACACGCTGGCGGCCACCGCGGCGGGGAACCCGGCCGTCATCGCCGACCCGATCACCTGGTCGGCGCGGCTGATCGTGGCCCACCCGACCTGGACCAACGCGACGTTCGCGACCGTGCAGCTGTTCCTGGCCCTGGGTATTGCCTGGCGGCCGACGGTCAAGCTCGCGCTGGCCGCCTCGGTGGCCTGGTCGCTCGGGGTGTGGTGGATCGGCGAGGGGCTGGGCGGCGTGCTCAACGGGACCGCCGACCCGGTGACCGGGGCGCCCGGCGCGGTAATCCTGTACGCGCTGCTCGCGGTGCTGCTCTGGCCGACCGGCCGGGACGGCCCGTTCGAGGCGGCCCGGCCATTCGGCGTAGGACCGGCCCGGCTGGCCTGGCTGGCCCTGTGGGGCAGCTTCGGTTACTTCGCCCTGCTGGGCGCGAACCGGGCCGCCCAGGGGCTGCACAGCATGATGACCGGGATGGCCGTGGGTGAGCCAGGCTGGCTGGCCAGCCTGGACCGCGGTACCGCGAGCCTGCTGGCCGGCCGCGGCACCGGCGTCTCGGTCGGGCTGGCGGTGCTGTTCGTGGTCATCGCGGCGGGCAGCTGCCTGCCGCCCCGTGGTGCCCGCGCCGCCGCGGCGCTGGCGGCGGCTGTCGCGCTGCTGATCTGGGTGGTTGGCGAGAACTTCGGCGGCATCCTGGCTGGCGTCGGCACCGACCCGAACACCGGGCCAGTCCTGGTGCTGCTGGCGGCCGCGTACTGGCCACGGCGAGCGGCGGTCGATGGCGCTGCGCAAAAGTAGCGGTCCGGGGTACGGGCCGGTTGCTACAACCCTGGCTGGACCAGGCCGCGACCTGGGGTGGACGCGCACCGGCACGGCCCGATCTAGGGTCGGGATATGACTGGCCGGGACGAACTGCGCCCGCCGCTGACCGACCGGCTGACCAGCCGGCAGTGGCTGGTGATCGACTGCGTGGTGGCGGTGCTGGCCGCCGGGATCCTGTGGGTCAGCGTCGGGCGGCACGGCCTGCGGTACCACGCGCCGCCGCCCGGCCCCGCGGTGTTCGCCGTGCTGGCCACCGCCCCCGTCGCGGTGCGCCGGATCTGGCCGGTGCCGGTGTTCGCGGTGGTCCTGGTGGCGAGCAGCGTGCTGACCGCGTTCGGCCGGTCCACCGCGGTGCTGGACGTGACGCTGTGCATGGCGGTCTATACGGTCACGGTGCGCAGCCGGCGGCCGGCCGCGGTGGCCATCCTGGTGCTGACCGAGGTGTCGCTGGGCGCCGGGCTGCTGGTCTCCGCGCTCCCTGACCTGGTGCTGGTCGACCGGGTGCACGCGCTGCTGGCCACCGGGGCGATCTGGTTCGTCGCGGACAGCGTCCGGGAACGGCGCCGCTACCTGGCCGGGCTGGCCGAGCAGGCGGCGCAGCGGCAGCAGGCCGAGGCCGAGGCCAGCCGGCAGGCGGTCCGGCAGGAGCGGGTCCGGATCGCCCGGGAACTGCACGACGTGGTGGCGCACAGCCTGGGCGTGGTCACCGTCCAGGCCGGGGTGGGCCGCCGGATCGGCGCGACCGCGCCGGCCGAGGCACTGCGTGCGCTGCGGGCCGTGGAGGTCACCGGGCGCAGCGCGCTCGAGGAACTGCGCCGCATCCTCGGCCTGCTGCGCGACGACGACACGCAGCCGAGCCTGGCGCCCGCGCCGGGCATCGCCGACCTCGGTGAGCTGGCCGAGGTGGTGCGGGCGGCCGGGACGCCGGTCAGCCTGGCGGTGACCGGGGACGTGGCGGCGCTGCCGCCGGCGGCCGCGCTCACCGTGTACCGCATCGTCCAGGAAGCGCTGACCAACGTGGTCAAGCACGCGGGCGGCGCGGCGGCGGCGGTGCGGGTGGCGGCCGGGCCGGGCTGGGTGCGGATCGTGGTGCGCAACGACGGCCGGCCCGGAGCGGCTGGCCGCGCGGGTGCGGGGGTGGCCGGGCGGCACGGGATCGTCGGCATGCGGGAGCGGGCCGCGGTGTTCGGCGGCACGCTGGACGCCGCGGCGGTGCCGGGCGGCGGGTTCCAGGTGACCGCGTTCCTCCCGGTGCACGGCCAGCCCACGGCGGAGTCGCTGGCCACTGAGCGGCCCACTGAGCGGCCCACTGCGCCGCCCGCGGGCCAGGTGGCATGACCATCGGCGTGGTGGTGGCCGACGACCAGGCCATCGTGCGGGCCGGGTTCCGGATGCTCATCGACGCGGAGCCGGACCTGGCCGTGCTGGGCGAGGCGGCGGACGGCGCCGAGGCGGTCGCGGTGACCCGGCAGACCGCGCCGGATGTGGTGCTGATGGACATCCGGATGCCGGTGCTGGACGGCATCGAGGCGACCCGGCAGATCACCGCGGCGGGGCCGCTGCCCCGGGTGCTGATCCTGACCACGTTCGATCTGGACGACTACGTGTTCGGTGCGCTGCGCGCCGGGGCGAGCGGGTTCATGCTGAAGGAACGCCCGCCCGAGGAACTGCTGGCCGCGGTGCGGGTCATCGCGGCCGGTGAGGCGCTGCTGGCGCCGAACGTGACCCGGCGGCTGATCGCGCATTTCGCCAGCCAGCCGGACCCACTGCGGCCGGCCCCGGCGGCGCTGGCCCGGCTGACCGCCCGGGAGCGGGAGGTGCTGACGCTGATCGCGCACGGGCGGTCCAACACCGAGATCGCCGGTCAGCTGGCGATGAGCGTGCCCACGGCCAAGACGCACGTGAGCCGGATCCTGGCCAAGCTCGGCGCGCGGGACCGGGCGCAGCTCGTGGTGCTGGCCTTCCAGGCCGGCCTGGTCCAGGCCGGCTGAGCGTCATCCGGGGCTGTATCGGGCCGGCGCTCAGGCCGTGGCCAGCTATGAGGCCTGTGCGCTCGCCCTAGCCGGCTGCTGATCACCACTCGGCACTGGCGGCTCCACCGGGTACCGCACCCCGAAATCGGCCGGTGAAGCTCCCAGAAAGGCCCTAACGGGGGCAAAATCGACTGACTTCATCTGCATTTTCGCTGATGAAAGACCCACCGCCCGGTATGGTATCTCCGGCTGTAGACATATCCCAGGAGCATGCATATGGCTATGGGCGGGGGACGCGGCAGGTATTCGCCGTGTTACGGCGGGATATCTGTTACGCAGGGCGTGACGGTCCGATCACACTCGAGCCTCCGGCTTGCACAGGGCTGGGCCCGCGGCGGGCTAGGTCCAGCTCGAGGTGCCCGCTCAGGTGGATCGGCAGCAGACATCCAGCTGCCCCCGGACACGAGAGAGCATCGATGAGATCTATGTCGCCCCGGCGCCCTAAGCACTCTCACCGTAGGGGCCCTGAGACCGCTGCCGAGCCACTCGGCGCCATGGTTCCAGATGCCGAGCCGGCCGACTTGCCCGAGCCTGCGGCGCACCCGCGCCGGAAGCCCTGGCTCCTAGCCTTCGTGCTGCCGGTGACCGTGTTGCTGGCCGCCGTGGTGACCCTCACCGGGCTGCACGTGACCGGCGGGGACGACATCCACGTGACTGCGGACGCCGGCAAGCAGGCCCGGCAGCACATCACGCCGCTGGACGCCAGCCCCAGTTGCTGCGTGTCCTCGGCCATCAGCAGCGCCGCGCCGGGCACGCCAGGCCGGTCGCAGTCGCACCGGCAGCACACCGGCACCGCCAAGAAGAACGTGAGCAGCAGCACCCGGACGGGCGGCATGACCTCGGCGCCCGGCAGCATGCCCGGCTGGCGCCTGGTGTACAGCACAAACTTCCCCGGGAACAGCCTGCCGTCGGGCTGGGACGCCTACACGGGCCAGCCAGGGGGCGACCCGTACGGCAGCTGGAACCCGGGCAACGTCTCGGTCAGCGGCGGGGCGCTGCACCTCATGGCGACGTCCTCCGCCCAGGGCGGGGTGGCCTTCTACGGGAACCCCCAGACCTATGGCATGTACCTGGTCCGGATGAAGGGCGACTACGAGCCAGGCCTGTCCATCAACAACCTCGCCATCCTGTGGCCGGCCGCTCAGGGCGTCTGGCCACCCGAGGTCGACTTCTTCCAGGACCTGGGCGGAGCCGGCAGAGCTTTTCCGCCAGCCTGCACGCGGGCCCGGACGGCAACGGCAGCTGCTGCGTGATCGGCAGCCCCAGCCAGGACAGCATCGGCACGCAGTGGCATACCTACGGCGTCGAGTGGACCCCGAGCGCGATCACCTACACGATCGACGGGCGGACCTGGGCCGCGGTGCAGCGCAGCTCGCTCAGCCCGCCGGCCCAGTGGCCCACCATCCCGATGAACCTGACTCTCCAGTCACAGAACCAGGCGTCAGCCCAGCCCAGCGGCCGGATCGAGACGATGACCGTGGACTGGGTGGCCGAGTACGCCATGAACGGGTGAGCGGCCCCGGTTCCGGCCATGGGCGCCGCATCCCGCCTGTCCTGAAGATCACTCGGCCGGGTCTTGGTGATGGGTCGGCCCCTCGTCACGCTGGGCATAGACTGAGCAGCGGCCCAGGTCGGAGCGGAACCTGGGCCGTTGCCTCGGACGGTGTCGTGATGACGCGTGATCACCAGGAAGTCGATCTCGGACTGCTGGCCGGCGTAACCGATCGCGGGCTCCGGCACCACCGGAACGAAGATGCGATGGAACTGGCCGTTGCCCAGACCGGCGACGGCCCAGTCATCGTGGCCGTGGTCTGTGACGGCGTCTCCACCTCGACCCGGCCGGACGAGGCCTCGCTGGCCGCGGCGCAGGCGGCCGAGCAGGTGCTGACCACGGCGGCGGAATCCGGCGCGGACCTGGTCGAGGCGTCCACCCGGGCCGTCCAGTCGGCCGGGAAGGCCGTGGCCCAGCTGGTCGAGCCAGGCGCCAGCGTGCCGTCCGCCACGTTCGTCTCGGCCGTGCTGACCAGCGCGGCGGCCACGCTGTGCTGGCTGGGCGACAGCCGGGCCTACTGGCTGGCCGCGGCCCAGGATTCCGATGCCGAGCAGCTCACCACCGACGACTCACTGGCCCAGGAGATGGTCAACGCCGGGCTGCTGCACCAGTCGGAGGCACTGACCTCACCGCACGCGCACGTGGTGACCCGCTGGGTCGGCGCCGATCCGGCCGAGGCGCCGCCGCACGTGGCGACGTTCGAGCCGCCCGGCCCGGGCGTTCTGCTGCTGTGCTCGGATGGGCTGTGGAACTACCAGCCGGACGCGGCTGAGCTGGCCAGCCTGGCGCTACCCCGGGCGCTGACCGACCCGCTCGGCGCGGCCAAGGAACTGGTCCAGTTCGCGATCGAGTCCGGCGGCCGGGACAACATCACCGTGGTGCTGGCCCCGTTCCCGCCCGCGGCCGGCGCCGGACCAGCCGACGCGGACGCAGAAGCCGACGCGGCAGGCGACTGATCAGCCCAGCACGGCGTCCAGCGGCACCAGCGGGTCGGCCAGCCGGGCCAGGTCGGCCCGCTGTCCTGCGTACCCGGCCCGGATCAGCGCCTGGATGCCGTCCGTCACGTCCCACACGTTGACGTTCATCCCAGCTACCACGCAGCCGTCCTGCAGCCAGAACGCGATGAACTCGGCTGACCCGCGCTCGCCGCGGTAGACGATCTGGTCATAGAACCCGGGCTCGGGCAGCCCGGAGCACTCCATGCCCAGGTCGTACTGGTCGCTGAAGTAATACGGCACCCGGTCGTAGGACACCTGCTGGCCGAGCATGGACCGGGCCGCGGCCGGGCCGCCGTTCAGCGCGTTGGCCCAGTGCTCCACCCGGACCCGGCGGCCGAGCAGCGGGTGATCCACGTTGGCCACGTCGCCGGCCGCGAACACGTCCGGGTCGCTGGTCCGCAGGGCCGCGTCGACCAGCACTCCGTTGCCCACCTCCAGCCCGGCCGCCTCGGCCAGCGCGACGGACGGCGCGGCGCCGATGGCCACCACGACCACGTCCGCGGGCAGGTCCGCCCCGCCGGAGGTGCGCACCCCGGTCACCCGGCCGTCCTGGCCGTCATGCAGCCCGGTGGCGGTCTCGCCGAAGCGGAACTCCACGCCGTGCAGCCGGTGCAGGTCGGCGAAGAAGTCGCCCAGTTCCGGGCCGAGCTGCCGGTGCAGCGCGGTGGGCTCCGGCTCCAGCACGGTCACCGCGCAGCCCTTCTCCCGGGCCGCGGCGGCCACCTCCAGGCCGATCCAGCCCGCGCCCAGGATGACCACCCGGGTCTCCTCGCCAGGCGGCACGGCCATCGCGGTGGCCAGCGCCTCCGAATCGGCCGCGGTGCGCAGGTAGTGCACACCGTCCAGGTCGTCGCCGGGCAGGTTGAGCCGCCGCGGATGGGCGCCCATGGTGAGCAGCAGCCGGTCGTAGCCGATCCAGCCGCCGCTGGCCAGCTCGACCCGCTTGGTGGCGCGGTCGATCGCCCGGGCCGTTACGCCGAGCTGCAGGTCCACGTGGTGCCCGGGGTACCAGTGCTCGTCGTGCACGTAGATCGACGACTTGTCCGCCTTGCCCAGCAGGTAGCCCTTGGACAGCGGCGGCCGCTCGTAGGGCAGTTCCAGCTCCGAGCCAAGCAGCACGACGTGCCCGGTGAACCCGTCCTCGCGCAACGTCTCGGCGGCTTTGGCGCCAGCCAGGCTGGCGCCGATGATCACGTAGGACGGTTCTCCGGGCATCTGGACTCCTTCGTCACGACGCACCCCGAGCGGACCAGAGGACTACCGACCGGGCTGACGGGTCTAACAACAGCAACACAGTTACCATCTCAGCGGCACAGGCGGGCATGCCAGGCCACCGCGGACGTATCGGTGAGCGACGCGACCTGGTCCACCACCACGCGCAGCCGGGCCGCGTCGGTGCTGGCCGCCGCGAAGGCCGGCCGCAGCGCAGGGTCGACCGTGCCCGGCGCGCCGATGCGCACCGCCGCGGCCAGCTCCATGATCAATTCCCGTTCCCGGGCCTGTGACTCGGCCGCCCCAGCCCGGCTCATCACGTAGTGCGCGGTGACCCCCTTGAGCAGCGCGCACTCCAGCCGCTGCCGCCTGGGCACCACCAGGTCCGCGGCATACCGGGTCACCGGCTGCCCGCCGGACGCCGCCAGGGTGGCGGCGTGCGCCGCCCCGCACAGCCGCCCGATCAGCTCGCTGGTCAGGTTCTTGAGCGCGGCCAGGCCGTACAGCCCGGCGTCGTACCCGGCTGGCCAGCAGGGCAGCGCCAGCAGATCGGTGAACACCCCGGCCAGTTCGGCCTCGGCGACCGAACCCGGGTCGCAGTACTCGGCCGCGGTCAGCTTGACCACCGCGGCCTGCTCCACTGGATCGGCCAGCGCGGCCAGCGTGATCAGGCCGGCGTGCAGCCCGTCCTCCAGGTCGTGCACGGAGTAGGCGACATCGTCAGCCCAGTCCATGACCTGCGCTTCCAGGCACCGGCGCCGGCCGGTGGGCGCGCCGTCCCGAATCCACGCGAAGGCCTCCGCGTCGGCGGCGTAGGCGCCGTATTTGCCCAGCCCCGGGGCGGCCAGCCACGGGTACTTCAGCGTCGCGTCCAGGGTGGCCCGGGTCAGGTTCAGCCCGGCCCCGGGCACCTTGGGCTCCAGCCTGGTCAGCAGGCGCAGGCTCTGCGCGTTGCCCTCGAACCCGCCGCACGGGACGGCGACCTCGGCCAGCGCCGCCTCGCCGTTGTGCCCGAACGGCGGATGCCCCAGGTCATGGGCGAGGCAGGCGGCGTCAACCAGGTCCGGGTCGCAGCCCAGCGCCGCACCCAGTTCCCGGCCGATCTGCGCGCACTCCAGCGAGTGGGTCAGCCGGGTCCGCGGGAAGTCCCCCGCGTCCACCGCGACCACCTGGGTCTTGGCCGCCAGCCGGCGCAGCGCCGAGGTGTGCAGCACCCGGGCCCGGTCCCGCTCGAACGCGGTGCGGTGGAACCGCCCCAGGTCAACGCCCGGCGCCACGGCCCGCTTGGGCGGCTCAGCCACCCAGCGGGCCGTGGCGCGGTCGTCGTAACCCGGATGCTGCTCGGTCACCTGCTGTCGCTGCCACCTGATGACTCAAGGACGACCACCCGGCCGGCCTCCAGCCGGGCGACCGGCACCCGGAACGGCGAGCAGGATACGTAGTTCAGCCCGACCTTGTGGAAGAAGTGCACCGAGTCTGGGTCGCCGCCGTGCTCGCCGCAGACGCCGAGTTCCAGCGACGGCCGGGTGGCCCGGCCTTCCTCGGACGCGATGCGGACCATCCGGCCGACCCCGTCCGGGTCGATGGTCTCGAACGGGGACACGCCGAACACGCCCAGCTCGATGTACCGGCTGAAGAACGCGCCTTCCACGTCGTCGCGGGAGAAGCCCCAGCCCATCTGGGTCAGGTCGTTGGTGCCGAACGAGAAGAACTCGGCCGACTTGGCGATCTCGCCGGCGATCATCGCCGCCCGCGGCACCTCGATCATCGTGCCGATCAGGGTGTGCACGTGCACCCCGGTCTCCTGCTCGACCGCGGCCAGCACCTTGGCCGTGGCCTCCTTGGAGATCTCCATCTCCTGCACCGACGCGGTCAGCGGGATCATCACCTCCGGCTTGGGGTCCTTGCCCGCCTTCTTGAGCTCGGCCGCCGCCTCGGCGATGGCCCGCACCTGCATGTCCAGCAGGCCCGGGATGACCAGCAGCAGCCGGACGCCGCGCAGCCCGAGCATCGGGTTCTGCTCGTGCAGCCGGCGCACCGCGTCGAGCAGCTTCCGGTCGTGCTCGGTCGCCTTGTCGCCGGCCAGCGCGACCTTGACGGTCAGGTCGGTCAGGTCGGGCAGGAACTCGTGCAGCGGCGGGTCGATCAGCCGGATGGTCACCGGCAGCCCGTCCATCGCGTCCAGGATCTGCACGAAGTCGCCACGCTGCAGCGGCTGCAGCGCGTCCAGCGCGGCCTGCCGGCCCGCGTCGTCCTCGGCCAGGATGAGGTCCTCGACCTTCTGGCGGCGCTCCCCGAGGAACATGTGCTCGGTGCGCACCAGGCCGACGCCGCCGGCGCCGAACCGGCGGGCCCGGGCGCAGTCGTCGCCGGTGTCCGCGTTGGCGAACACGCCGAGGCGGCGCCGCTCGTCGGCGTGCCGCATGATCCGGTCCACCGCCTTGACCAGGTCGTCGGCGTCCGCACTCAGCCCCTGTTCGAAGTACTCCACCACCGGCGAGGCGGCCACCGGCACCTCACCGAGGTAGACCGCGCCGCTGGTGCCGTCGATGGAGATCACGTCACCCTCGCTGACGACGACCCCGCCGGGCGCGGTGAACCGGCCCGCCCGGGTGTCCACGTCGAGCTCGTCGGCGCCGCACACGCAGGTCTTGCCCATGCCGCGGGCGACCACGGCGGCGTGGCTGGTCTTGCCGCCCCGGCTGGTCAGGATGCCCTTGGCCGCGATCATGCCGTGCAGGTCGTCCGGGTTGGTTTCCCGGCGGACCAGGATGACGGCCTTGCCCGCGGCGGCCTGCTCGACCGCCTTGGCCGAGTCGAACACGGCCTGGCCGACCGCGGCGCCCGGCGAGGCGCTGACCCCCTTGGTGATCCGCTTCGGCTCCTTGGTCAGGTCGAACCGGGGGAACATGAGCTGGGCGAGCTGGTCGCCGGTGACCCGGGTGACCGCCTCGTCCATGTCGATAAGACCCTGGTCCACCAGCTGGGTGGCGATGCGGAAGGCGGCAGCCGCGGTGCGCTTGCCGACCCGGGTCTGCAGCATCCACAGCTTGCCGCGCTCGATGGTGAACTCGATGTCGCACAGGTCCCGGTAGTGGTTCTCCAGGGTCTTCATGATGTCCAGCAGCTGCTTATACAACGCGGCGTCGATCTGCTCCAGGTCCTGCAGCGGGACCGTGTTGCGGATGCCGGCCACCACGTCCTCGCCCTGCGCGTTCTGCAGGTAGTCGCCGTAGATGCCCTGCTGGCCGCTGCCCGGGTCGCGGGTGAACGCGACCCCGGTGCCGGAGTCCATGCCCAGGTTGCCGAACACCATCGCGACGATGTTCACCGCGGTGCCCAGGTCGGCCGGGATCCGCTCCTGGCGCCGGTACAGGATGGCCCGGTCCGCGTTCCACGAGCTGAACACGGCCTTGACGGCCAGGTCCATCTGCTCCCGTGGGTCCTGCGGGAAGTCCCGGCCGGCCTCGTCCCGGACGATCTGCTTGAAGCTGTCCACGACCCCGTGCAGGTCCCCCGCGTCCAGGTCGAGGTCGTTCTTGGTGCCCTTGGCCTGCTTGGCCTGCTCTATCACGTGCTCGAAATTTTCCCCGTCGATGCCGAGCACGGTCTTGCCGAACATCTGGATCAGCCGCCGGTAGGAGTCCCAGGCGAACCGCTCGCTGCCGGACTGCTTGGCCAGGCCGTGCACCGATGCGTCGGACAGCCCGATGTTCAGCACCGTCTCCATCATGCCGGGCATGGAGAATTTGGCCCCGGACCGCACGCTGACCAGCAGCGGGTCGCCCGCGTCACCGAGGCGGCGGCCCATCTTCTCCTCAAGCTGCCGGAGGTGCTCGGATACCTCGGCGTCCAGCCCCGCGGGCACATCGCCGTGCTGCAGATACTCCCGGCAGGCTTCCGTGGTGATGATGAAACCGGGCGGAACGGGCAGGCCGAGGTTGGTCATCTCGGCCAGGTTGGCTCCCTTGCCGCCAAGCAGGTCTTTGAGATCCTTGTTTCCCTCGGTGAAGTCGTATACGAGCTTCGGCACTGAAATGCTCTCCTATGAGGTGCCGCCGGAGTGACGCCGCGGCCATGGACGTGCGGCGGCCTGGAAATTGTCGGCCTTTCGGCCCGGTGCTTTGACTCTACCGAGCACGAGTGGGCGCCGCATCCGATAGGAACTGCTCCCCATCCTTAACGCCAGTTGGTGGCCGGTGTGTTCGCTGCGCCCCCGGCCGTCCCGGTCAGCGGGAAGTCGGCCCGCAGCACGGTCCCGCCGTCCGGTGGGCTGTCCAGGTAGAGGCGGCCACCGAGCGCCTCGACCCGGTCCTTGACGCCGACCAGGCCGGTGCCGCCGGTCAGGTCGGCGCCGCCACGGCCGTCGTCGCGCACCGAGACGTGCAGCACGCCCGCGGCGGGCGCCGCGCGGACCACGACCCGCGAGGCGCCCGCGTGCTTGGCCACGTTCGTCAGGGCCTCCGACACGACGTAATAGGCACCGACCTCGACCCGTTCCGGCAGCCGCCCGGTCACCTGGACATCCAGGTCAACCGGGACCGTAGCGCGGCGGGCGAGCGCCTTCAGCGCCGCGTCCAGGCCGCGCTCGGTGAGCACGGCGGGATGGATGCCGCGGGCGTACTCGCGCAGTCGTCGAGGGCGCTGGTCAGCCCGGCGCTCACCCGCTCCAGATCCGCGCCCAGGTCGGCCAGGTCAGCGGGCACGACGGCCTGCGTCATCCGCAACTGCAGGGCCAGCGTGACCAGGCGCTGCTGGGCGCCGTCATGCAGGTCACGCTCGATCCGCCGCCGGGCCTCATCCGCGCTGGCCACCACCCGGGCCCGCGAGTCGCGCAGCTGGGCCTGGGCCTCAGCGTTGCTGATCGCGGTCGCCGCGAGCGCGGTGAACTCGGCGATGCGCGGCCCGCTGCCGGCCGGGAACGGGCGGGCCGCGCGCGACCCGGCGACCGCGACGCCCCACACCCGCCCTTCCACCACGATCGGGCTGGCCAGGCCGGTGCTGGCCCCGGCCTGCTGGAAAAATCCGCCGACCGAGCCTGGTGGCCCGGCGAAGCGCTCGGTCCGGACCGTCACACCCGGCTGTACTACCGGCCCGGGCACGCCCTGGGCGGTGACCGTCAGCCGGGCGCCGGCCGGGATCAGCACCTGTGGTTCGGCCCAGCCGCCCACCACGGTCGCGGTGCCGTCCTCTTCGGGGCGCAGCACGACCGTGATGCTGGCGCCGACCGCCCGGCCCAGCTCGCCCGCCACCGCCGCGGTGACCAGGAACACCCCGAGCGCGGCCGTGCCCCACCAGCCGGCCGGCTCGAACCTGCTGTCCGGCGGCACGAACAGGAAGGCGAAGACGGCGGCGCTCAGCACCGAGGCGACCGCGGCCAGCCGGGTGCCCCACACGATGGCGATGGCCAGCACCACCAGCACGTACAGCACCAGCAAGTACAGCGGGGGGACGACCGGTTCCAGGAGCGCGACCAGGCCACTCACCGCAGCCACCAGCAGCACGCTGGCCAGCACCCCGAGCAGCCAGCGGCTGATACCCGGTCTCATCAGGCGTGCCATCCCCACGCTCTCTCAACGAAGCCCTACAGACGGTCGTTGCCCGTGACGAACTCCGCGGACCGGCGACACTGGGGGTTGACGACACTGGGGATGGGGAGGTGGCTGTCGTCGGCGGAACGGAGGACGCGGTGGGTGAGACGGTGATCGGGCTGCTGCATCCGGGCGAGATGGGCGCCGCGGTGGCCGGCTGCCTGGCCGCCCGCGGGTTCGAGGTGGGCTGGGTGCCCGACGGGCGCAGCCCGGCCACAGCCGGGCGGGCCGCGGCGGCCGGGCTGACCGCGGTGCTGGCGGTCTCGGAATTGGCCGCGCGGGCTGGCTTCATTTTGTCCATCTGCCCGCCGCACGCGGCGCTGGACGTGGCCCGCGCGGTGGCCGGTGCCCCGGGCGGCTTTCCTGGCATTTTCGTGGACGCGAACGCCATTTCGCCGGGCACGGCCGGTGCGGTTCGCGCGGTCGTGGAGCAGGCCGGGGCCAGCTACGTGGATGGCGGGATCATCGGGCTGCCGCCCGGCGGGCCGGCCGGGGCACCCGGCTGTACCTGTCCGGCCCGCGGGCCGCCGAGGTCCGCGACCTGTTCGACGGCACCGAACTGGATGCCCGCGTCATCGACACCGGCCCGGGCAGCGTGGCCGCCTCCGCGGTGAAGATGGCCTACGCCGGGTGGACGAAGGGCACCGCCGCGCTGATCCTCGCGGTGCGCGCGCTGGCCCGGGCCGACGGGGTGGAAGACACCTTGCTCGACGAGTGGGCGCTGTCCCAGCCGGCGCTGGCCGACCGGTCAGCCGGGGCCGCCCAGTCGGCGGCGGCCAAGGGCTGGCGCTGGACCGGGGAGATGACGGAGATCGCCGCGAGCATGGCCGCGGCCGGGCTGCCGGACGGCTTCCACCAGGCCGCGGCGGACATCTTCCGGCGGACCGGTCCCGGCACGGCGGACAGCACCGAGCAGGTGCTGCGGCTGATCCTGGACGGCTAGGACAGGCCTTAGCCGGCCAGCCGGGCCAGGGCGGCCGCGGGCAGCCAGCCGTCGTGGTGGTACCGGACCTGCCCGCTGGCTGAGATCAGCTCGATCCAGGGCAGGTCCTGCACCCCGTAGCCATCGGCGAGCCGCCCGCTGGTATCGGCGACGACGGGATACCCCAGCGCGCTCCCGCCGCTGCTGGCCAGCACCCGGGCCAGGTCGGCCGGGCTGGTCTCGGTGGGGGTCTCATCGACGGCGACCACGGTGGGCCAGCCATGACGCAGCGCCTGGCGCTGATAGGCCGCGAGCGCCCGCAGCTCCGCGGGCATGTCTGAAATCTCCTGGTCCCAGCTGGCCAGGAACACGACCAGATGCGGGTGGCCGGGGCCGAGCGTGACATGGCCGGTGCCACGGGCGCCGCCGATGACGGGCAGGCTGACGGTGCTGGCCGGCTTGATGCTCCGGGCCAGCGTCATCGGGACCCCGCCGCGGCGCCCCGGGTGGCCGGGCAGCAGCCGGGACAGCCCACTGGCCATCAGCTCGGCCTGCTGGGCCACGCTGGCGTAGGCCATCTGGGTCAGGTACAGCGTGCGTTCCCGGCCCTGGGCGTCGATCAGGTAGACCGCGGGCTCGTGATCGATGTTGCCGTGCGAGGCGGCCACGTACACGTGGTAGGCGCGCCACACCGCGGCCAGCTGGGCCGGGCTGCCGGTCAGGAAATCCCAGGACCGGGTCATCTGATGCGCGACCGTGTAGGCCCGCACGTCGGCCACCTTGGTGGCGTCGGGGTTGGCGTCGATGCCCAGCAACTGGATGTGCCGGGCCGCGGCCGGCCCGAGCATGCTGACCGCCTCGGTCATGCTCACCGTGGTCAGTGGGCAGACCGTGGTGCACCGGGAATCCACGAAGGCCAGCACCACCGTCTTGCCGCGGAACTGCCGCAGCGAGACCGGCGTGCCGGACTGGTCGGTCAGCGTGAACCCGGGTGCCACCAGGCCGGGCAGGCTGGTACCCGGGTCAACGTCCGGGTTCTTGTCGGCCGCGCTGGCCAGGGCCTGGCTGGCGTTCTGCGCGCCGGGCTGGCCGTGCGACCCGCTGGCCAGCACGGCCACCAGGACCGCGGCGCACAGCACGATCAGGCCGGCCGCGACAGCCAGCACCAGTCGGCTGTGCGATGGCCGTGGCCCGGCCTTGGTCTCCGCCTTGTCGTCCGTCACTGCCACCCGGCCAGGCTACTACCGCATGTCGTAAAGACGGGTCCGGCCGGCGGCCAACGGACGGTCAGCAGCCGGTCAGCCGCTCGGCCAGGTAGTTTTCCAGGCTATCGATGCCGACCCGGTCCTGCTGCATCGAGTCGCGCGCCCGGACCGTCACCGCCTGGTCGGTCAGCGTGTCGAAGTCCACCGTCACGCAGAACGGGGTGCCGATCTCGTCCTGCCGCCGGTAGCGGCGGCCGATCGCGCTGGCGTCGTCGAAGTCGGTGCTCCACCGCTTGCGCAGCCGCGCGGCCAGGTCGCGGGCCTTGGGTGACAGGTCCGCGTTCCGGGACAGCGGCAGCACCGCGACCTTGACCGGCGCGAGCCGGTGGTCGATCCGCAGCACGGTGCGCTTCTCCAGCTTGCCCTTGGCGTCCGGCGCCTCGTCTTCGGCGTACGCGTCGAGCAGGAACATGAGCATGGACCGGTCCACCCCGGCGGCCGGCTCGATGACATAGGGCACGAACCGCTCGCCGGAGTCCTGGTCCAGGTAGGACATGTCCTGCCCGGACGCCTTGGCGTGCGTGCTCAGGTCGTAGTCGGTCCGGTTGGCGATCCCCTCCAGCTCACCCCACTCGCTGCCGGCGAATTCGTACCGGTACTCGATGTCCACGGTCGCCTTGGAGTAGTGCGACCGCTTGTCTGCCGGGTGGGTGTAGAGCCTCAGGTTCTCCTTGCGCACCCCGAGGTCGGTGTACCAGCCCATCCGGGTGGCGATCCAGTACTCGTGCCACTCCTCGTCGGTGCCCGGCTTGACGAAGAACTCCATCTCCATCTGCTCGAACTCGCGGGTGCGGAAGATGAAGTTGCCTGGGGTGATCTCGTTGCGGAACGACTTGCCGATCTGCCCGATGCCGAACGGGATCTTCTTCCGCGAGGTCTGCAGAACGTTGCGGAAGTTGATGAAGATGCCCTGCGCGGTCTCCGGCCGCAGGTAGGCCAGGCCTTCTTCGCCCTCGGTGGCGCCCAGGTAGGTGCGCAGCAGCCCGTTGAACATGCGCGGCTCGGTGAACGCGCCGCGGGTCCCGCAGTACGGGCAGGCGATGTCGTGCAGGCCCTGCTCCGGCGGGTGGCCGTGCTTCTCCTGGTACGCCTCGAGCAGGTGGTCGGCGCGGAACCGGTGGTGGCAGTTCTGGCACTCGGTCAGCGGGTCCACGAACTCGGTGACGTGGCCGCTGGCCTCCCACACCTCGCGGGCCAGGATGACCGACGAGTCCAGGCCGACGATGTCGTCGCGCTCCTGGATCATCGACTTCCACCACTGCCGCTTGATGTTGCTCTTCATCTCCACGCCCAGCGGGCCGTAGTCCCAGGCGGCGCGCAGCCCCCCGTAGATCTCACTGGACGGGTAGACGAAGCCACGGCGCTTGGCCAGGCTGACGATCGTCTCTATCCGGTCATTGCGGGCCATCGGTACTCCATCCGGCTGGCGGTCGGCGGGTTGCCATGCGCCTCAGCGTGGCGGGCAGGACCCAGCCGCCCGGGTTCACCGGGCGGGGACCTGCAGCAGGCGCGTCATCCAAGCCTATTACCGGTACACCAGTCCGTAGACCCGGTCTGAGTCGATGTCCACCGTGCGCCGGTGCACGGTGCGCAGGTGCGGGCCGAGATACTGCTTGATCCGGTGCGCCCCGGGCCACCAGTCGGCCGGCAGGTACGGTCCGCCGTTCAGGTTGCGGCCACGGTCCCAGAGCGCGAACCACAGAGAATCCGGCTTGACCAGCGGGTGCCCGTATACCGAACTGGCCCGGCCCACGTCCTCGGCCCCCGACGAGGCGCCGGCGTACAGCCCGGACGCGTAGCCGGCCGCGTGCAACGTCCTGGTCCAGGCGTTGAGGAAGGCGAGCGCGCTGTTCCGGCAGCGCGCATTCTGGCCGTCGTAGGCCTCCAGGTCGTAGTAGACGGGGGTGCCGCGGCCCATGCCAAGCTGCTGGGCCCGGCTGATCGCGGCCACGGCCGCGGCCTGTCCCTGGGCCGCCGCGTGGGCCGCTGCGATCCGGACCGAGAATCCGGTGCAGGACGCCTGCGGCCCGACATAGACCGGCATCAGCGCCCAGCCCATCCGGGTGACCGCATGGACCCAGGACGCGGACAGGTTCGGCTGGGCGCAGGCCGACTCCGGGCCGCCGAGGTACACCGCGGCCGCGGTGAATTCCGGGTACCAGGCCCGCATCACCCGCAGCGACGGGGCGGCGCAGCTGTCGAACCCGTGCCGCACGCCCCGGAGCAGGCCCGGCTGGTGCCCGGCGTGCCGGTGCTTGCGCGCGCGCCCGGGCCGGCGGGCCGGGCCGGGCCGGCGGGCCGGGCCGGGCCTGCGACGGTGCGCATGCCTGGCCCGGTGCCCATGCCTGGCCTGCTTCCCATGCGTGGCCCGGTGACCGTGCTCGGCGTGGTGCCCGCGCTTAGCCCGGTGGCCGTGCTTAGCCCGGTGCCCGTGTTTGGCCTTACGCCCGTGCCTGGCCTTATGGCCGTGTTTGGCCTTGTGCCCGTGCCTGGCCCGGTGCCGGTGCGGCCGGGCCGGGTGGTGACTGGCGTCCAGCACCGCGGTGGCGCCGGTCATGACCTGGGCCGGCTTCCGCTGAGCGGCTGGCCGGGCGGCCTGGTGCGTGGCTGGGTGAGCGGCTGGGTGACGGACTGAGTGCGCTGGGCCGGCCCGCTGCACGCTGCGGATGATCGACAGCACCTGGCGCGGGTTCTCCGCGTACGTGCCGGTGATGGTCAGGCTGGAGCCGGGCAGGGCGGCCGCAACCTCCGCACTGGCGCTGTCGCCCAGCACCGGGCCAGCGTCCCGCGGCAGGCTTCCGATCCTGGGCCCGGCGAACGCCGGGGCCGGGGCGGCTCCGGCCGGGGCAGCCTGCACGCTGATCGTCGTGGTCCGGCCGACCAGGTGCGCCGGGCACTGCTGATCGGCGCCCGGGCGGCCGAGGTAGACCGCGTGCCGGTCGTAGCGCACGCACCGGGTGGGATCGCGGTCCAGCCGGTAGACCGGCCAGTTGGCCGGCACTCGGAACGTGTACCCGCCGAACCGCACCTGCTGCAGCCCGGCCGCGGTGAGCCGCGCCGGGATGGCCCCCGTCCCGGCCCGCGAACGCGCAATTCCAGCGAATGTCATAAAAGTGACGGCCACGACCACGGCAATAGTGACAGCCCGGCGCATTTGCATCCCCCCGAATGCGATGACGCCCCGCAGCTCGCAAGCTGACGAGAGGCCTCGGGCAATGCCGTTCCCTGTGCATTAAGCGGACATGCACAGCAACGCGCGGCGCGTCGGTGAAAAGGGCGTAACTTTGCCATCACACGATGAGATCATGGCCGGATTCCCAGCCCGGGCCGGCCATGGGATAGTTTGTGACCGTGCGTGAGTCCGTCGAGCGAGCCAGCCTCAAGCCCGCCGCCTACCTGCATCACCTGCCCCGGTGGCTGCCCGCGGCGCTGCTCGCCGTGTTGTTTGTCGGCGGCCTGGCGGTCCACGGCTGGGTCGGGGCGGCGCTGCTCTTGGCCGTCACCGCGTTCCTGACCTGGCTGGCCGCGTTGTCCTGGCCCGCACTGGGCGCGCAGGGCCGCGCGGTACGGGTGCTCGCCGTGGCTGCCCTGATCGGCCTGGCCCTCTGGCAGGGCTTGCGCTGAGCGGCTAGCCCGCTAGCCCGGGCACCAGATTCGGCTGCGCGCCGCCGTACCGGCGGTCCCGGCTGGCGTATATCTCGCAGGCCTGCCACAGGTGCCGCCGGTCGAAGTCGGGAAACAGTGTGTCCAGGAACACCAGCTCGGCGTAGGCCGACTGCCAGAGCAGGAAATTCGAGATCCGCTGCTCGCCGGATGACCGGACGAAAAGGTCCACGTCAGGAATTCCCGGCTCATCCAGATAGCGGGCCAAGACCTTTTCGTCGATCTTGTCCGGGCGCAGCCGGCCAGCTGCCACTTCCCTCGCCATCGCCGCCGCCGCATCGGCGATTTCGGCCCGGCCGCCGTAATTGACACAGAATTGCAGGGTGAGGACCGAGTTGTGCTCGGTCATCTGCTCGGCGTCCTCCAGCTCCTTGATGACGCTGCGCCATAGACGGGGCCGGCGGCCGGCCCAGCGCACCCGGACCCCAACCTCGTTGAGCTGGTCACGGCGCCGCCTGATGACGTCCCGGTTGAAGCCCATCAGGAAGCGGACCTCGTCCGGGGAGCGCCGCCAGTTCTCGGTGGAGAAGGCATAGGCCGACAGGTAGGGAATGCCGAGCTCGATCGCGCCCATGATCACGTCGAACAGCGCGGCCTCGCCCATCTTGTGCCCCTCGGTCCGGGGCAGCCCGCGCTGCTTGGCCCACCGCCCGTTGCCGTCCATGACCAGCGCGACGTGCCGCGGCACCAGGTCGGCCGGGATGGCCGGCGGGCGCAGGCCGTCCGGGTGCGGGTAGGGAGGACGGACCGGCTTGCTCACACATGCTCCACGTGACGAAGCGAACGGATCGAGTGTTCCAGGTGCCACTGCACGTACGCCGCGACCAGGCCGCTGCACTCTACCTGGTGCCGGGGCTGGCTGGCGTCGGCCTGCGCCCAGTCGCCGCGGAGCAGCGCGCGCATCAGCGTGATGGTCGCCACCGCGGGCGTCGCCGCGCCGGGCGGCCGGCAGGACCGGCAGGTCAGCCCGCCCGCGGGCACCGCGAACACGCGTGATCCGGAACGCTGCGCCGTCTCCTCCTCAGCTGTCCCCGCCGCGGCGCGGCGATCGGGGGGGCCGGGGGGTCGCTCCCCTGGGCCAGCACTGTCGGGGGTTCCGCAGACCGCGCACTCGTCCAGCGCGGGCGCGTACCCGGCCACGGCCAGGGTGCGCAGCAGATAGGCGTCCAGCACCAGCCGCGGGTCGTGCTCCGCCTCGCCGAGCGCCCGCAGGCCGCCGATCAGCAGCAGGAACTGCCGGATCAGCGGTTCCTTCTCGACCGGGGTGAACCGCTCGGCCGTCTCCAGCATGGCGGTGCCGCTGGTGTACCGCGGGTAGTCCGCGGCCAGCGGCTCGCCGTACGGCCGCACCGTCTCGGCCTGCGTGATCACGTCCAGCGAGCGGCCGGTGTAGAGCAGCAGGTCCACGTGGGTGAACGGCTCGAGCCGGGCGCCGAACCGCGACTTGGTCCGGCGCACCCCCTTGGCCACCGCGCGGACACGCCCGTTCCGCCTGGTCAGGATGCTGATGATGCGGTCCGCCTCACCCAGCTTCTGGGTGCGCAGCACAATCCCGTCATCCCGGTACAGGCTCACCCAGCCATTCTCGCGCACGCCGGGCCATGCCCTGCCGCGGCGCGCGGCAGGGCATGGCCAGCACTACTTAGCGGCGGGACCGGTTCAGCGCGGAGAGCACCGCGCGCATCGACGCGGTCGCCGTGTTCGAGTCGACGCCGACCCCCCACCAGATCTGGCCGCCGATCTCGCATTCCACGTAGGCGGCGGCCTGTGCGTCGCTGCCCGCGGACAGCGCGTGCTCCGCGTAGTCGAGCACCCGGACGTCGATGCCGACGCTGGCCAGCGCGTCACAGAACGCGGAGATGGGCCCGTTGCCGGTGCCCTCCACCTGGCGCGGCTCGCCATCCACCCGGATCTCCACGCTGAGCGCGTGCTTCGCATCCACCACGGATGACGTCTGGTGGGTGAGGAGCGCCACCGGGCCCTCGGCCAGGTACTCGTCGGAGAACGCCTGCCACATCTCGGCCGGCGTCACCTCGCCGCCCTCCTCGTCGGTGCGTGCCTGGACCACCCGGGAGAAGTCGATCTGCAGCCGCCGGGGCAGGTCGAGCTGGTGCCCGGCCTTCATGATGTAGGCGACACCGCCCTTGCCGGACTGCGAGTTGACCCGGATGACCGCCTCGTAGCTGCGGCCCACGTCCTGCGGGTCAACCGGCAGGTAGGGCACCTCCCAGCGGAAGTCGCGGACCGGCGTGCCCGCCGCCGCCGCGTCCCGCTCCAGCGCCTCGAACCCCTTCTTGATCGCGTCCTGGTGCGACCCGGAGAACGCGGTGTAGACCAGGTCGCCCGCGTACGGGTGCCGCGGGTGCACCGGCAGCTGGTTGCAGTACTCGACGGTGCGCCGGATCTCGTCGATGTCGGAGAAATCGATCATCGGGTCGATGCCCTGGCTGAACAGGTTGAGCCCCAGCGTGACCAGGCACACGTTGCCGGTCCGCTCCCCGTTGCCGAACAGGCAGCCCTCGATCCGGTCGGCCCCGGCCAGCACGGCCAGCTCGGCGTCGGCCACCGCGGTGCCCCGGTCGTTGTGCGTGTGCACGGACAGGCACACGTGCTCCCGCCGGGACAGGTTCCGGCTCATCCACTCGATCTGGTCCGCGTACACGTTCGGGGTGGACCGCTCGACGGTGCACGGCAGGTTGAGGATGATCTCCCGGCCAGGGCCGGGCTGCCATACGTCCATGACCGCGTCGCACACGTCGAGCGTGAAGTCCAGCTCGGTGTCCATGAAGATCTCGGGCGAGTACTCGTAGCCGAAGTCGCAGTCGCCCAGGTACTGCTCGGCGTACTTGATCACGGACCGGGTGCCCGCCACGGCCAGCTCTTTGGTCTCTTCCCGGTCGTTGCCGAACACCACCCGGCGGAACACCGGCGCGGTCGCGTTGTACATGTGCACGGTGGCCCGGTGCGCCCCGGCCAGCGACTGGACGGTCCGCTCGATGAGCTCGTCCCGGGCCTGGGTCAGCACCGAGATCTGCACGTCGTCGGGGATCCGGCCGTCCTCGATGAGGCCGCGGACGAAGTCGAAGTCGGTCTGGCTGGCGGACGGGAAGCCGACCTCGATCTCCTTGTAGCCCATCCGGACCAGCAGGTCGAACATGGTCCGCTTACGGGCCGGGCTCATCGGGTCGATGAGAGCCTGGTTGCCGTCCCGGAGGTCGGTGGACAGCCACCGGGGGGCCCTGGTGATGCTCTGGCCGGGCCAGGTCCGGTCCGGCAGGTGCACCGGGCGGAACGGCGTGTACCGCTGGCAGGGCATGCCACTCGGCTGCTGCCGGACGCCACGGTGTGGTTCCTGGCCCGGCACCTGATCATGAGGTACGTGCGGCTGGACAGAGTCCTGCTGGGGTCGCATTGGAAGATTCGCTCCTGTGCCGATTCGGGCGGCGGCCAGCGGTCACGCCAATACCCCGCGGCGAGGAGCCGGCCTTAACGGCCCCCGCCGCGGCGGATAAGCAGGAGCAGTCCGCGCATGGCAGCAATGACATTAGCAGACACCCGCGCCCGGATTCCAAGCCGTCGTCCGCCATGTGGGACGCGAAACTGGGAGAATTCGGCCCATGATGACCACCGGCTTCCCCGGCCTGGCGACCAGCGCGTACCTACCGCAGCTCCGCGACGAGGGCGGGCGGCTGGCCGCCTCGGCCGCACTTCTTGACCTGGACACGGCCGTGCCGGCCTGCCCGCGCTGGACGATCCGGGACCTACTGCGCCACCTCGGTTACGTGCACCGCTGGGCGGCCAGGTACGTCGCTGAGCAGCACACTCAGGAACTGCCGCGGCTGGACGAAGCAGTCATCCTGCGTCAGGACATCCCCGACGACGGGCTGCTGGACTGGTTCCGCGCCGGGCACGCCGCCCTGGTGCAGGCCCTGGACGCGGCCGGCCCGGGGCTGAACTGCTGGACGTTCCTGCCCGGCGCGGTTTCGCCGCTGGCCTTCTGGGCCCGGCGGCAGGCTCACGAGACCACCGTGCACCGGGTCAACGTCCAGCTGGCCGTGGCGGCCGCCGCACCGCCCGGCCATCTTGACCCAATCCCGGCCGAGCTGGCCGCCGACGGCGTCGATGAGCTGCTGATGGGCTTCGCCCGGCGGAACGCGAAGCGCGGCCCGCTGGCCGACCCGCCGCGCAGCCTGTTCGTTCAGGCGGATTCCTACCGCTGGACCGCGCGGATGAGTGCCGAGCGGGCCGAGATCGGCCAGGACTGGACCGACCCAGCCGCGGGGCCGGGCGACTGCACGGTGGCCGGCCCAGCCACCGAGGTGTACCTGCTGCTGTGGAACCGGCGCGACCCAGCTGACCTGCCCGGGCTGCACCTGGCCGGGGACCCGGAGACGCTCCGGCAGTGGCGGCGCGGCGTGCGGGTCACCTGGCGCTGACCGTGTCAGCCCGGGTCAGTCATAGAAACCGAGGCGGCGCAACTGCTTGGGGTCGCGCTGCCAGTCCTTGGCCACCTTGATCCGCAGATCCAGGTACACCTTGGTGCCGAGCAGGGCCTCGATCTGCTGCCGCGCCCGGCTGCCGACCTCCTTGAGGCGGGCCCCCTTGGCCCCGATCACGATGGCCTTCTGGCTGGGCCGCTCGACGTACATGACGGCGTAGACGTCGATCAGGTCGGGGCGGCCCTCGCGCGGGCCCATCTCGTCAACCAGCACGGCGATGGAGTGCGGCAGCTCGTCGTGGACCCCCTCCAGGATGGCCTCCCGGATCAGCTCGGCCACCAGTTGCTGCTCCGGCTCGTCGGTCAGCTCCCCATCCGGGTA
Source organism: uncultured Actinomycetes bacterium (assembly GCA_963814645.1). Lineage (GTDB taxonomy): Bacteria > Actinomycetota > Actinomycetes > Streptosporangiales > Streptosporangiaceae > RYN-230. The sequence goes on from CAWFDX010000004.1 coordinate 2,708,514, forward strand.
CAGCGGCCGGCCCGGCGGCAGGTGCGACACCAGCACGTCGGCCAGCACGTCGAGCTGGAACCCGGTCACCGCGGAGACCGGCACGATGTCCGCCCAGTCGCCGAGCCCGGCCACCGCCGTGAGCTGCGCGGCCACCTCGGGCTGGCTGGCCTGGTCGGTCTTGGTCACGATGGCCACCACCGGGGTCTTGGTGGCCAGCCCGGCCAGCTCCTTGGCCAGGTAGCTGTCGCCCGGGCCGATGCGCTCCCTGGCCGGCACGCAGAAGCCGATCACGTCAACCTCGGTCAGCGTGGACCGGACCAGGCTGTCCAGCCGCTCGCCGAGCAGGGTGCGCGGCCGGTGCAGGCCGGGGGTGTCCACGATGATCAGCTGCGCGTCCGGCCGGTGCACGATGCCCCGGATGGCCCGCCGGGTGGTCTGCGGGCGGCTGCTGGTAATCGCGACCTTGGTGCCCACCAGCGCGTTCATCAATGTCAACTTGCCGACATTGGGCCTGCCCACGAAGCAGGCGAAGCCGGATCGGAATTCCACCCCGTGATTGTAGTTGGGTGGCCGTGCTGGTCAGGGAAGCAGCGTTTCGCGCAGCACTCCGTTGGCGCCGGCGTGGAACACGACCGCGCTGCGGCCGACCTCGCGGACCACGGCCAGGTCGGCCGGGTCGGCCGCGTCGGCGTCGCTGACCAGCGCGGCCGCTTCCAGGCTGGACGCGCCGCTGGACACCGCCATGGCCACCGCGAGGCGGAGCGCGGACAGTTTGAGCGACGGCAGGGCCACCGCCGCCGCCGCGTACGTCCGGCCGGTCTCGTCCCGGACAGCCGCGCCCTCGGCCGCGGCCACCCGGGCCCGCGCCGACCGGGCAAGGGTGATGATTTTTAGGTCTTCCGGGCCTGGCTCCACCGCGCTCACCTGGCCGAGTGTAGTGGTGCGCGGCGCACCATCACATCAGTCCCCGGCTGCCTCTTTTGTCGCAGGCTCACCTGCCGCCGCTGGCGCCCCGGTCCGCTCGACGGTGACCGTGCCGATCCGGTTCCGCCGCCCGGCCAGGCTCTCCGCGGTCAGCCGCAGCCCGGCCACGGTGCCCACCGAGCCGGCGATCGGCACCCGGCCGATGGCATGGGCCAGCAGGCCGCCCACGGTTTCCACGTCCTCGGCCTCGATCGTGGTGCCGAACAGCTCCTCCAGGTCGGTGACCGGCAGCCGCGCGGTGACCCGGGCCCGGTCCGGGGACAGCCATTCCACCGTCGGCTGCTCCTGGTCGTACTCGTCGGTGATCTCGCCGACGATCTCCTCTAGGATGTCCTCGATGGTGGCCAGGCCCGCGGTGCCGCCGTACTCGTCGATGACGATGGCCACGTGGATCCGGCGCTGCTGCATCTCCTTGAGCAGTTCGTCCACCGGCTTGCTCTCCGGCACGAACGTGGCGGGCCGCATCACCGTGGTGACCGGCTCGACCGACTCCCGCTCCGGGTGCTCCTGGCTGATCGTCACCAGGTCTTTGAGGTAGGCGATGCCGATTACGTCGTCCTCGTTCTCGCCGACCACCGGGATGCGGGAGAAGCCGCTGCGCAGCGCCAGGGACAGCGCCTGGCGCAGGGTCTTGTGCCGCTCCACGAACACCATCTCGGTGCGCGGCACCATGACCTCGCGGACGATCGTGTCGCCCAGCTCGAACACCGAGTGGATCATGGCCCGGGCGCCGGGCTCGATGACCTGGCGCTGCTCCAGCAGGTCGACCAGGCCGCGCAGTTCCTCCTCCGAGCCAGCCGCGTCCCGGGCGGACCGGCCCGGGGTGAGCAGGTTGCCCAGCGCGAGCAGCAGCCGCGGGATCGGGCCGAGCAGCCGGACCACCGGGTACAGCACGTCGGCCACGGCCAGCGCGGCGCCCCGCTCGTACTGGCGGCCGAGGATCCGCGGCCCGATCCCGGCCAGCAGGTACAGCACGGCGATCATGATGACCAGGACCAGCAGGAAGGTGCGCCAGCCGTGGCCCAGGTAGTACTCCAGGGCCGCGGCGAACAGCACGATGGCCGCGGTCTCGCAGGCCACCCGGATCAGCAGCAGCACGGCCAGGTAGCGCCCCGGCTCGGCCAGCACGGCCCGCAGCCGGGTGACCGCCCGGCCCCGGCTGCCTTTCCGGCCGCGACCCAGGTCCCCGGCTCCGGACCCGGACATCCGGGTCAGCGCGACGTCGCCGGTGGCGCACAGCCCGGCCAGCACCGCCAGCACGACAGCCGCGACGATCAGCCAGGCCATGCCGGACTCACCCCCGCTCGTCCTGCCGTTCGGCGGCCGGCGCGGACCCCTGGTCACGGGCCGTGCGCCAGGACCGGAGCAGCTCGTCCTGCAGGCCGAACATGGTGGCCTTCTCGGCCGCCTCGGCGTGGTCGTAGCCGAGCAGGTGCAGGATGCCGTGCGTGCACAGCAGTTCGAGCTCGTCGCGCAGCTCGTGCCGGGCCTGGGCGGCCTGGTCGGCGGCTACCTCCGGGCAGAGCACCACGTCGCCGAGCAGCCCCGGCTCCTCGTCGGGGTCGCCGCCGCTGCCCTGGTCGGCGCGGCCGCTGCCGGGCGGCGGCGGGCGCAGCTCGTCCATCGGGAAGGCCAGCACGTCGGTCGGGCCCGGCTCACCCATCCAGCGCTCGTGCAGGTCGGACATGGTGCCCCGGTCCACCAGCAGCACGGACAGCTCGGCCAGCGGGTGCATCCGCAGGTCGTCGAGCACGTAGCGAGCCAGCGCGGCGAGGTCGGCTTCGTCTACCTCGACCCCGGACTCGTTGGCGATCTCGATGCTCACTGCGCCCGCTTACGCCGCTGCGGGGCCGGTGACGAGCCGCGGACCCTGGTGTCGTACCGCTCGTAGGCGTCCACGATGTCCCCGACCAGCCGGTGCCGGACCACGTCGTGGCTGGTCAGCCTGCTGAAGTGAATGTCCTCGATGCCATCCAGGATGCCCTGCACGATGCGCAGCCCGCTGGCCTGCCCGGCCGGCAGGTCCACCTGGGTGACGTCCCCGGTCACCACGATCTTCGAGCCGAAGCCGAGCCGGGTGAGGAACATCTTCATCTGCTCGGCCGACGTGTTCTGCGCCTCGTCCAGGATGATGAACGAGTCGTTCAGCGTCCGGCCGCGCATGTAGGCCAGCGGCGCGACCTCGATGGTGCCCGCGGCCATCAGCCGCGGGATCGAGTCCGGGTCGATCATGTCGTGCAGCGCGTCGTACAGCGGCCGCAGGTACGGGTCGATCTTCTCGTACAGTGTGCCGGGCAGGAAGCCGAGCCGCTCCCCCGCCTCCACGGCCGGCCGGGTCAGGATGATCCGGCTGACCTCCTTGGCCTGCAGCGCCCTGACCGCCTTGGCCATGGCCAGGTAGGTCTTGCCGGTGCCGGCCGGCCCGATGCAGAACACGATCGTGTGCTCGTCGATGGCGTCCACATAGCGTTTCTGGTTCAGCGTCTTCGGCCGGATCGTCCGGCCCCGGGACGACAGGATGTCCAGGGTCAGCACGTCGGCGGGCCGGACGCCCGACTTACGGCGCAGCATGGCCACGACCCGCTCCACCGAGTCCGTGGTCAGCTCGGCCCCGCCTGCCAGCAGTTCGGTGAGCTCCTCGAACAGGCCCGCGACCCGCTCGATCTCCTGGGCCGGCCCGGTTATCGTGATCTCATTCCCGCGCACGTGAATATCGGCGTCGAATGCCTTCTCGATCACGTGCAGGAGTTCGTCCCGGGAGCCCAGCAGGCTGACCATTGAGTGGTCATCCGGGATAACGATCTTGACCTGCGCGTCACCGTCGCCTGCCGGCTTACGGCCGGGCGACTCGCCAGATCTATCTGCCAATTCCTTCTCTCCGCCTAGGCGCAGGCGCGTGGCCGCGCCCGTACCCCGTCATGCTATCCACCCGACGTCAGCCCGGGGGCCAGCCGAGCGCGCGTCCGCCCAGGACATGCGCGTGCACGTGCGGCACCGTCTGACCAGCGTCCACCCCTGTATTGAAGACAACCCGGTACCCCCCGCTGGCGATTCCCTCCGCCTCGGCCACCTTGGCCGCCTGCCCGGTCAGTTCGGCCAGCAAGTCGCCGTCCGCGGACAGCGCGGCCAGGTCCGGGTAGTGCTCCTTCGGCACCACCAGCACGTGGGTAGGCGCCTGCGGGTTGATGTCACGAAAAGAAACGGTCCGCGGCGACTCGAGCACCCGTGATGTCGGGACACCGCCCGACACGATCCTGCAGAATAGACACTCCGGCACACAGGGATCCTAGCTTGTCCCCTTCCGGTAACAGTCATGACATATATGGTTGCGATGGTGCTTCCCCCGCGGCGCCGCCTCGTGCACAACCCAGCGTGCACAGCGACGCACTTGCGCCTACCCGGCCTAGCCGGGTGCACCGGGGTTAGCGCGCGGACTCAGACCCTTGGGGGGGAATGATTCATGAACGCAAGCGGCGGGGGCGGGTCGCCTGCACGTACTCGACATGCCACGTGAACCTGATGGCGTGGTAACGCGTCCCATTGATGTGACCGAGACGTTGGTGGCCAATGGGCTCACTGCAGCACCACTTGAGTGGGATGCAGACCGGGTCGTCACGGCCATCTACAGCGAGCACTACCGCTCGCTGGTGCGCCTGGCCGCCTTCCTGGTCCGCGACAACGCGACGGCCGAGGAAGTGGTGCAGGACTCCTTTGTCGCCATGCACGGGGCCTGGCGGCGGCTACGCGATACGGACAAGGCGCTGTCCTACCTCCGGCAATCCGTAGTCAACCGGTCACGCTCAGTCCTCCGGCACCGGATCGTGGTGGATAAGAACACCCCTAAGCCACCTCCGGACATGCCGAGCGCCGAGCACGGCGCGATCGTCCAGCTGGAGCGCTCTGCAGTGGTCACCGCCCTGCGGACACTCCCGGAGCGGCAGCGGGAGGCCCTGGTACTTCGTTACTACGGCGACATGTCAGAAGCACAGATCGCCTCGGTGATGGGTATCAGCCGGGGAGCAGTCAAGAGCCATACGGCCCGGGCCATGGGGGCCCTGCGCGCCGTACTCGAGCAAGACACGTAAGGGAGGGCCAGGAGGGGCGCGAGGAGCCTCCGGCGGCACGCATGATTTCACAGGACCGGGACTACGAGGACATCCTCCGCGACGCGCTGCGCGCGGCGGCGGAGTCCGTCGAGCCTGCCAGTGACGGCCTAGAGCGGATCCGTCACCGGTCGCATTCGCGTCGGTCTGCCCGTTCCATGCTGGCCTCGGCCGCGGACTGGCTCTGGCTCTACCGGATCCGGCTGTCTGTCCGGCTGGAATCCTTTCGCTCGGAGCTGAGCGAGCGCGGCATCGGCCGGTCACCTACCGGTGCACACCGCGCTGGCCGAACGCGAGCTGGTAAGACGTCTGGGCGTCTCGGCCCGGCCGCTGCGTGGCTCAAGCCCGCGTTCGCGGTCGGGGCCGTAGTCGCCGTCGTGGTGGTCGGTGTGGTCACGCTGAACCGGACGCAGGAGGCGGTGTTCACGCCGACCAACTCGGTCACCTCACCGGGCCACCACCGTGCGCGGGTCGGCGCCACCGGCCTGGCCAATCCCGGGCGGGTGCAGAGCGGCGTCAGCCCGAGTCTGCCGCCCGTCGTGTCCAAGGCGAAGAGCGCGCTCATCTCCCCGCTGCCCGATGCAACCTGCACCCCAGCGCCGACGCCGACGCCGAGCGGCACCCCGGCGCCGACAACCAGCGCTTCGGCCAGCCCGACGCCGACGTCGAGCGGCACCGCGACGGCCAGCCCGACGCCTGCGCCGAGCAACACCGGCAGCCCCTCGCCGACCGCCCACCCGGGGAGCAGCAGCAGCACAACCAGCGCCGTGCTGCGCGCCGCGTTCGCCCCGGACACCGGTGGTGGCGCGCTGGACATCACCTGCAGCACGGCCACCCCGAAGGCCAGCGCCAAGTCCTAGCCGGGGAGACCACCCCGCGGGCCCCCCGGCTTCGCGCCGAACGTCGGCTCGACGAGCACCCGCCTGCGGCGAACCCCGGCAGCGCCGGCGCACCTGCCGTCCATCTCGCATCGCATCCGACCCGCTGCGCGCCTCACCAGCGGTTGAGGCGACTGAGCAGGACGGCGGCCGCGACCGCACCGGCGGTGGACGCGCGGAGCACGGTCGGTCCGAGATGCGCGCTGACCGCGCCGGCCACGGCCAGGGCGCTGGTCTCGTCTGGGGTGACGCCGCCCTCCGGGCCGACGACCAGCAGGATCTCCCCGGAGCCAGGCAGCGGCAGCGCACCCAGCGCGGTGTCTGCGTCCGGGGCGAGCACGATCGCGCAGGCCGCGGCGGCCACCCGGGCGGTCACCCCGGGCAGCCCGGCCGAGCCGGTCACCTCGGGGAACCGGGCCCGGCGGGCCTGCTTGCCCGCTTCCCGGGCGGTGGACCGCCACCGGCCGAGCGCCCGGTCCCCACGCTCCCCCGACCAGCGCACCACACAGCGCTGCGCGGCCCAGGGGATCACCACGTCCACGCCGACCTCGGTCATCAGCTCGACCGCCAGTTGGCCGCGCTCCCCCTTGGGAATGGCCTGGGCCACGGCCACGGCCGGGTCGGCGGGCGGGATCATGCGCCGGTCCTGCACGGCCAGTTCCAGCGTCCCGCGCTGGGCCCGGGTGACCACGCACTCGGCCAGTTGCCCGGCGCCGTCGGTCAGGTCCACCCGCTCGCCCGCGGTGAGCCTGCGCACGTCGGCCGCGTGCCGGCCTTCCGGCCCAGACAGCACCACCTGGTCCCCAGCCAGCTCGGCCGGGTCGGCCAGGAAAACGGGTGGGGTGTTACCGGCCGTTGAACGCGTCCCGCAGCCGGGAGAAGAAGCCCTGCTGGCCCGGGGCGAACCGGCCCGGCGGGGTCTCCTCGCCGCGCAGCGCGGCGAGCTGCTTGAGCAGCGCCTCCTGCGGCTCGTCCAGCTTGGTCGGGGTCTCCACCGTGACGTGGATGATCAGGTCGCCGCGCCCGGAGTCGTTCAGGTGCTGCACGCCGAGCGAGTACATGGGAATGACCTGCCCGGACTGGGTGCCCGGCCGGATGTCCAGATCCCGGGGCCCATCCAGGGTCTCCACCGACAGGCTGGCGCCGAGCGCCGCGGCCACCATCGGGATGGTGACCGTGCAGTGCAGGTCATCGCCCTGCCGCTCGAAGATCGGGTGCGGGCGCTGCAGGATCTCCAGGAACAGGTCGCCGGGCGGCCCGCCGCCGGAGCCGATCTCACCCTCGCCGGCCAGCTGGATGTGCGTGCCGTCCTCGACGCCGGCCGGGATGCGCACCTTCATCGTGCGGCGGGTCCGCACCCGGCCGTCCCCATCGCACTCCGGGCAGGGCCGCCGGATCACGGTGCCGAACCCGCCACAGTGCGGGCACGGGCGTGACGTCATCACCTGGCCGAGGAACGACCGGGTGACCTGGCTGACCTCACCACGGCCGCCGCAGACGTCACAGGTCTCCGGGTGGGTGCCGGGCGCGGTGCCCTCACCGGAACAGGTCGGGCAGACCACCGCGGTGTCCACGGTCAGCTCCCGGGTGGTGCCGAACGCGCACTCGGCCAGGTCGAGCTCGACCCGGATGGTCGCGTTCCGGCCGCGGCGGGCCCGGCTCCGTGGTCCACGGCTGCCACCCGCCCCGGCTCCGAAGAACGCGTCCATGATGTCGCTGAACGGGAACCCGGCCGGGCCGAACGGCCCGGCGCCCGGGCCGCCCCCGCCGTTCGGCGCGAGCGGGTCCACGCCCTGGTCATACATCTGCCGCTTGCCGGGGTCGGAGAGCACCTCGTAGGCCTGGGTGATCTCGTTGAACCGCTCATGAGTCTGCGGATCCGGGTTCACGTCCGGGTGCAGCTCACGGGCGAGCCGCCGGTAGGCCTTCTTGATCTCGTCGGTCGGCGCGTCCCGGCGTACGCCGAGCGCGGCGTAGTAGTCAGTAGCCACTACGACCCCGCCAGAATCTGGCCCACGTATCGTGCCACCGCGCGCACTGCTCCCATCGCCGTCGGGTAATCCATCCGTGTCGGGCCGAGCACCCCGAGCCTGGCCAGCATCTGGTCTCCGGTCCCGTACCCCGCCGCCACCACCGAGGTACTGTGCAGCCCTTCGACAGGGTTCTCCGCGCCGATCCGGACGGTGAGGGCAGGGTGGTCGCCGGACTCGCCCAGCAACCGCATCAACACCACTTGCTCCTCCAGCGATTCCAGGACCTCGCGCAGGCCCTTGGAAAAGTCCGTCGCGGTCAGGTTGGCCGCGCCGCCGACGACGACACGCTCGTCGGTCCGCTCGACCAAAGTCTCCAGGATGACCGAGAACACCGCGGCCGCGTTGGGCCGCTCGGCCGCCTCGACCAGGGTGGGCAGATCGGCGATCACCGACGCCGCCTCGGCCAGCCGGCGCCCGTCCAGGCAGGCGTTGAGCACCGCCCGGAGCTGCATGACCGAATCCTCGTCGGCCTCGTCCGGCAGCTCCACCATGCGCTGCTCGACCCGCCCGGTGTCGGTGATCAGCACCAGCATGAGCCGCTTGGCGGTCAGCGGGACCAGCTCGACATGCCGCACCGAGGACCGGGTCAGCGATGGGTACTGCACCACCGCGACCTGTCGGGTCAGCTGGGCCAGCAGCCGCACCGTCCGCATCACCACGTCATCCAGGTCGTACGCGCCGACCAGGAACGTCTCGATGGCCCGGCGCTCGGCCAAGGACAGCGGCTTGACCCCGGACAGCCGGTCCACGAACAGCCGGTACCCCTTGTCGGTGGGTATCCGGCCCGCGCTGGTGTGCGGCTGCACGATGAAGCCCTGCTCTTCGAGCACGGCCATGTCGTTCCGGATGGTGGCCGGCGAGACATCCAGGTGATGCCGGTTAACCAGGGACTTCGAGCCCACCGGTTCCGTGGTGGACACGAAATCTTCCACGATCGCGCGGAGCACCGCCAGCTTGCGGTCATCGAGCATGTCCCCACCTCCCCTGGCGGTCCACTGGCACTCCACTACCCTGAGTGCCAATTTTAAGGCGGTCCGGGCGCTCTGGCATCCAAGCGCGAGTATCGGGAGCATAGCGATTGGCGCGGAATCTGGCTCTAGTGTCCATCTGAGCAGCGTTCTTTGCCGCCACGGCGCGCCATCACCAGCCGGTCCGGCTTGTCCGGTACCGTCCTGCGGGTTATGTACGGGCGAGATGTGCTGGCCACGGACTGGCGGAAGCGGCCGGAGCCGCCGCGGGTCGAGGCGGCCCGTGGGCTGGTCGTCGAGGAAGCAGGCGGCCAGGGTTTCTGCGGTGCCGTGGTGGCCTGCGAGAAAGACGCCGTCACGCTGGAAGACCGGTTCGGCCGCCAGCGGGTGTTCCCGTTGCGGCCAGCCGCGTTCCTGCTCGACGGCCAGCTGGTCACGCTGATCCGGCCGGCCCCGGCCCGGCCAGCCACGCCAGCCCATAACCGGTCCGGGTCAGTGGCCGTACCGGCCAGCCGGGCCCGGGTCGCCCGGGCCAGCCGGATCTACGTCGAGGGCCGGCACGACGCCGAACTGGTCGAGCAGATCTGGGGCGACGATCTGCGTGGGGTCGGCGTGGTGGTGGAGTACCTGGAGGGCGTCGATCACCTGCCCGCCACGGTGGCCAGCTTCGCGCCCGGTCCGGAGCGCCGTCTCGGCGTGCTGGTGGACCACCTCATTCCCGGGTCCAAGGAGCAGCGCATCGCGGCCGGGGTGACGTCGCCGTACGTGCTCGTGGTCGGCCATCCGTTCGTGGATATCTGGCAGGCGGTCAAGCCGTCGGCGGTCGGCATCCCGTGCTGGCCGGAGGTGCCGCGCGGTCAGCCGTGGAAGGAAGGCGTGCTGCGCAGGCTGGGCTGGGGCACGGACACCGCGGCCGGCTGGAAGCGCATCCTGGCCGCGGCGCGCAGCTACACCGACCTGGAACCGGACCTGCTCGGCCGGGTGGAAGAGCTGATCGACTTCGTCACCGCACCGGGTACCGTCTAACGTTTGTCCAGCGCACGGAACTTCCGCGCGGAGAGCCCCGTTAGCCAGACCGACGTCCACAGCTACAGGAGCCATGAAAAGCCGCCCGATGCAGCCCGCTGCCCAGATCGAGGCCGGCCCGCCGCCCGGCGCGGACCCGGCCGACCGCCGTGAGGTGCACCGCGCCATGCTGGCCTACCTGGGCGTGCCGTTCACCCTGTGCCTGCTGCCGCTGGCCCTGTACCTGGCCAGTCTGCGCGGCCACTCGTTCGCCCGGTGGCACGCTGGCCAGGCGCTGAACGTGGCCGTCACCGCCTTGCTCTACACCGTGTGCGGGCTGATCGTGGCCGGCGTGCTGGCTCTCGACTCGGTCCAGGTGGCCACGCTCGTCGCGGTGCCGCTGCTGGCCGTGCTGTGGATCTCGGTGCTGGTGGTGCTGGTCCGGGTGGCCAGCGCGGCGAGCCGGGGCGAGCGGCAGCCGGCGCCGCGCTGGCTGCGGCTCAATCGGTAACGCCGCGGATCACCGCGTCGGCGAGCAGCCGGCCGCGCCTGGTCAGCACCAGCCGGCCCGCCGCGTGCGCGGCGCTGTCGGCCAGCCCGTCCCGCACCGCGGTCCGCGCGGCCGCCTGGCCGTCCGGGCTGAGCAGGCTGACCGGGCAACCCTCGGCCAGCCGGGTGCGCAGCATGATCTCCTCCAGGCGGCGCTCCGGCCCGGTCAGCACCTCCCGGGCCTGGCCTGGGCTGGCCCCCTCGCTGATCCGGGCGGCGTAGGCAGCCGGGTGCTTGACGTTCCACCACCGGGTGCCCGCCACGTGGCTGTGCGCTCCCGGCCCGATCCCCCACCAGTTGCCGCCGGTCCAGTACAGCCGGTTGTGCTGGCAGGCGGCCGTGGGCCCGGCGGCCCAGTTGGATACCTCGTACCAGGCCAGGCCCGCGCTGGAGAGCAGGTCATCAGCGCGTAGATAGCGTTCGGCCATGGTGTCGTCGTCTGGCTCGGCCACCTGGCCGCGGCGGATCCGGGCGGATAGCCGGGTGCCCTCCTCGATGATCAGCGCGTACGCGGAGATGTGGTCCGGGCAGGCCGCCAGCGCGGCCTCGACCGAGGCCCGCCAGTCCGCGCCGGTCTCGCCCGGCGTGCCGTAGATGAGGTCCAGGCTGACGTGCTCGAAGCCGGCCTGCCGGGCCCACCGGGCGCACTGGGCGGGCCGGCCCGGCTGATGCTCGCGGTCCAGCACGGCCAGCACGTGCGGCACGGCGCTCTGCATGCCCAGGGAGATGCGGGTGAGGCCGGCCGCGCGCAGCCCGGCCAGCGACCGCTCGTCCACCGTCTCCGGGTTGGCCTCGGTGGTCACCTCGGCCCCGGGGGCCAGGCCGAACTCGCCGTCGATGACCCGGAGCAGCTCGCCGAGCCGACCCGGGGCCAGCAGCGTGGGCGTGCCGCCGCCGAAGAACACGGTGCGCGCCGGCGGGCACCGGTCCCCCAGCACCCGCCGGGCCAGCCGGAGCTCGGCCGCGGCCAGGCCGGGATAGCTGTCCCGGGACGCCCCGCCGCCCAGTTCGGCGGCGGTGTAGGTGTTGAAGTCGCAGTACCCGCACCGGGTGCGGCAGAACGGCACGTGCACATAGATGCCGAACTCCGGCCCGGCCAGGCCAGACAACGCGCTGTCCGGCAGCCGTCCGTCGGCAGGCACCGGCTGGCCAGCCGGCAGCGCCCCGGGCATGGTCAGCCTGCCTGCCTGCTGAATATCTCAGCCGCCACATCGTCCCACTTGGGGTCACGGTCCGGGACGGCGACCAGGCGGCGCATCAGGTCCGTGTCGCCGTAGAACGCCCGCATCGCCTCGGCCACGGTCACGCTGGCCGCGGGCCGGTGCAGCACCTCGACCGGGTCGCGCGCCGCGGCCGTGCCCTCGGTGAGCACCTTGAGGTAGGCGCCGGGCCGGCCAGCCGCGGCGAACCGCTTGACCCAGCCGTGCTGGGCCGCGTACCGCTCCCCCATCCAGCCTGCGAACACGCCGCACGGGATGCGCACCGAGCGGACCTGGAGCACGGCTGTGCCGACCCGCCAGGTCTCGCCGAGCAGCGCGCCGGACACGTCCAGCCCGGCCGTGGTCAGGTTCTCGCCGAACGTGCCGTTGGGCAGCTCCAGGCCGAGCTGCTCCACCCACCAGTCCAGGTCTTCCCGGGCGTAGGCGTACACGGCCTGCTCCACGCCGCCGTGGTCCTTGGTGTCCGCCTGCTCGTCGCCCTGCACGCCGAGGCGGCCAATGGGCAGCCGCCCGGCGGCGGGCCGCTTGTCGATCGCGCTGTGCTGCGTCCGGCCGGCCCAGCCCACGGCCTGGGCGTGGCCGGTGTTCACCGAGATGACCAGTGCGTTCGCCACCCCTGCACGCTAATGGACGTGCCGCACCGGGTCGAACCGGTTTTGTCGGCGGCGGGAAGCCGCCTCGGCGCGGCGCGGCGATCGGGGGTCCGGGGGGTCGTCCTCCCGGGCTAGCAGGCCGAAACCGCGGTTATCCTGGCAGAGGGTGCGACGGGGAGGCGCGATGAGCATGGGTCCCGGGTACGGGCTGGCGGCCGGTGGGCAGGGCGGCATGCGGGCCTCCGACGCGGACCGGGAGCGGGCCGCCGAGGTGCTCCGGACCGGGTTCGCCGAGGGCAGGCTGGACAAGGACGAGTACGACGGCCTGCTCGGCCAGGTGTACACGGCCAAGACGCACGCTGAGCTGGCCACACTCACCAGCCAGTTGCCGGACGGCGGCAGCAGGCTGTACCTGGCGCCGGTCTCGGTACCAGCCCGCTCCGCCGCGCCCGCGGAACGGACCAACCGACTGGCCGTGGCGTCGCTGGTTTGCGCCCTGTCGGTGTTCGTCCTCCCGCTGCCGACCTCAATCCTGGCCATCGTGTTCGGCCAGATCTCGCGCGGCCAGATCCGCCGGACCGGGGAGAAGGGCGACGGGCTGGCGCTGGCCGGGCTGGTGCTCGGCTGGGCCGAAGTGGTGCTGATCACCCTGGCCCTGGTGGCGTTCGTGGCGCTGCGCAGGTGACCTTCTGCCGCGGGCCGCGGGTACCGTGAAAGCTGGGCACGTCGGCGGGAGGGCTTCGATGACGTACTACCCGGGACCTGGGTACCAGATGGCGGCCGCGGCGCACGGGAACATGCGGGCGTCCGACCAGGACCGGGAACGGGCGGCCGAGGTGCTCAAGACCGGCTACGCCGAGGGCCGGGTCAACAAGGACGAGTACGACGAGTACCTGAACCGGATCTACGCGGCCCGCACGGTCGGCGACCTGGCCACGCTGACCAGCCAGCTGCCCGGCGGCGGCGCGGCCCTGCTGCCGGTGCCGGCCAGCCCGCCGAAGACCAACTCGATGGCCGTGGGCGCGATGATCTGTGGCTTCGCCGAGTTCTTCACGTTCGGGCTGACCTCCATCCCAGCGGTCATCCTCGGCCACGTCGCCCGCGGCCAGATCCGGCAGACCGGGGAGACCGGCGCGGGGATGGCCATGACCGGGCTGGTCCTGGGCTGGCTGGCCATTGGCCTGTGGCTGCTGTTCTGGGCCGGGGTGCTGGTGGCCGGGGTTGCCATGGGGCACGGCACCGCACACACCGTGCACATCGGCCCGGGCGGCCTGCAGGGCTGACCCGGTAACCGCGGCCGGTTAGCGCTGCCGGTCGGGCTGGGTGGACAGCGCGGCCACGAAGGCTTCCTGCGGGACCTCGACCCGGCCGATGGTCTTCATCCGCTTCTTGCCTTCCTTCTGCCGCTCCAGCAGCTTGCGCTTCCGGGTGATGTCGCCGCCGTAGCACTTGGCCAGCACGTCCTTGCGCAGCGCGCGGATGTTCTCCCGGGCGATGATCTTCGAGCCGATGGCCGCCTGGATCGGCACCTCGAACTGCTGCCGCGGGATCAGCTCGCGCAGCCGCGCCGTCATGGCCAGGCCGTACTCCCGGGCCTTGTCGTCGTGCACGATCTGGCTGAACGCGTCCACCGGCTGGCCCTGCAGCAGGATGTCCACCTTGACCAGGTCGGCTTCCTGCTCGCCGTCCGGCTCGTAGTCCAGCGACGCGTAGCCGCGGGTGCGCGACTTCAGCTGATCGAAGAAGTCGAAGATGATCTCCGCGAGCGGCATCGTGTAGCGGATCTCGACCCGGTCCGCGGACAGGTATTCCATGCCGAGCAGCGCGCCGCGGCGGCCCTGGCACAGCTCCATGATGGTGCCGATGTACTCGGCCGGGGCCAGGATGGTGGCCCGGACCACCGGCTCGAACACCTTGGCCACCTTGCCGGATGAGGTCCCGCCGGCCGCCCCGGTGCTCCCGCTGGGGAAGTCACTGGGGTTGGTGACCTGCAGTTCGGCGCCGGACTCCATGATCACCCGGTAGACCACGTTGGGCGCGGTGGAGATCAGCGACAGGCCGGACTCGCGTTCCAGCCGCTCCCGGACGATCTCCATGTGCAGCAGGCCGAGGAAGCCGCAGCGGAACCCGAAGCCCAGCGCGGTGGACGTCTCAGGCTCGTAGACCAGGGCCGCGTCGTTCAGCCGGAGCTTGTCGAGTGCGTCGCGCAGTTCCGGGTAGTCGTCGCCGTCCAGCGGGTAGAGCCCGGAGAACACCATCGGCCGCGGGTGGTCGTAGCCGGGCAGCGGCTCGGCCGCGGGCCGCGCGGCACTGGTCACCGTGTCGCCGACGCGGGCCTGCCGGACGTCCTTGACCCCGGTGATCAGGTAGCCGACCTCGCCCGCGCCGAGGTTCTCCGACGGCACCGGTTCCGGCGAGATCACCCCTACCTCGAGCGTGTCGTGCGCCGCCCCGGTGGACATCATCAGGCTCTTCTCGCGCCGGGTCAGCCGGCCGTCCATCACGCGCACGTAGGTGACCACGCCCCGGTAGGTGTCATAGACCGAGTCGAAGATCAGTGCCCGGGCCGGCGCGTGCGGGTCGCCGCTGGGCGACGGCACCTGCTGCACTACGGCGTTGAGCAGGTCCGGCACCCCGTCGCCGGTCTTGGCCGAGACGCGGAGCACATCATCCGGCGGGCAGCCGATGATGCCGGCCAGTTCCTCGGCGTACAGGTCCGGCTGGGCCGCGGGCAGGTCGATCTTGTTCAGTACCGGGATCAGGTGCAGGTCCGCTTCCAGCGCCAGGTACAGGTTGGCCAGGGTCTGCGCCTCGATGCCCTGGGCCGCGTCCACCAGCAGGATGGCGCCCTCACAGGCGGCCAGCGACCGGGACACCTCGTAGGTGAAGTCAACGTGCCCGGGAGTGTCGATCAGGTTGAGCACGTAGCGGCGCCCGTCCGGGCCGGTCCACGGCAGCCGGACCGCCTGGCTCTTGATGGTGATCCCGCGTTCCCGCTCGATGTCCATCCGGTCCAGGTACTGCGCCCGCATCTGCCGGTCGGTGACCACGCCGGTGAGCTGCAGCATCCGGTCGGCCAGGGTCAACTTGCCGTGGTCGATGTGCGCGATGATGCAGAAGTTCCGGATTACGCTCAGGTCGGTATGACCGGGGCTGGTCGCGGACTGCGCGCCATCCGGGAGGACCTGCTCGGGCACTGCTGGCACAGAAATCCGCCTGGTTCGAATCGGGCTTGGTTCTCCATGGTCGCATGAGGCCGCCGATGCCCGGTCCCGCGGCTGGCTGACCCGGCCCGGCCTGAGCCGCGCCGGTTTGGGGCCTTGGCCATAGGTAGGCTATCCTGCTTGGTCGGAGCGTACGCGCTGCCGCCGCCTGCGGAGGCGCTGCCGGGGCGATCGCGCACCGGCCCCCGGCACCCAGACCAGATCCTTAGCGAGGCTTTCGCGTGGCGAACATCAAGTCCCAGATCAAGCGCAACCGGCAGAACGAGAAAGCCCGGCTGCGCAACAAGGCGGTCAAGTCCGAGCTGAAGACGTCGGTGCGCAAGTTCCGCGAGGCAGCCGACGCGGGCGACGCCGACGCGGCCACCACCGCGATGCGGGCCGCTTGCCGCAACCTGGATAAGGCGGCCAGCAAGGGCGTCATCCACAAGAACCAGGCCGCCAACCGCAAGTCCGCGATCGCCAAGCGGGCCGCGGAACTGGCCGCTTAAGCGGCCCGGCAGTCGTGATCATGACTTGAGTGTCGCTCAGACGACACCAAAGTCATGATCACGATTTCCTGATCTGGTCAGCGGCTGGCCCGGCTGGCCACGATTTCCCGGATCGCGACCTCCAGGGCGTAGGCGGCGCTGGTGCCTTCGCCTTTGACCTGGGCGTCGGCTTCGGCTACCGCGGCCAGGGCGCGGGCCACGCCTTCCGGGGTCCAGCCGCGGAGCTGCTGGCGGACCCGGTCCACCTTCCACGGCGGGGCGCCCACCTCGGCCGCGACCGCCGCGTCGGACTGGCCGCGGGCGGCGCTGCCGACCCGGCCGAGCAGCCGGACGCCCTGGGCCAGGCCGCTGGTGATCAGGACCGGGGACACGCCGATGGCCAGCGCCCAGCGGAGCATCTCCAGCGCCTCGGCCAGCCGCCCCTCGACGGCCCGGTCGGCCACGCTGAACCCGCTGGCCTCGGCCCGGCCCCGGTAGTACCGGGCCACCACGGCCTGGTCGATCACTCCGGTGGTGTCCGCGGCCAGCTGGGAGCTCGCGGCGGCCAGTTCGCGCAGGTCGTTGCCGAGCGCGTCGAGCAGGGCGCGCACCCCGCTGTCCTCGATGGTCCGCCCGGCCGTGCGGAACTCGCCGCGGACGAACTGCATCCGCTCCCCCATCCGGGTGATCTTCGGGCACTCCACCGTGGGCATCCGCTGTTTGCCCAGCGCGGTGAACAGCGCCTTGCCCTTGCCCCCGCCCGCGTGGGTCAGCACCAGCACCGTGTCCGGCGGCGGGTCGGCTGCGATGGCGGTGATCTCGTCGGCGACCGCCTTGACCGCGTCCTCGGTGCCGTGCACCACGACCACGCACCCGTCGCCGAACAGGGACGGCGCGGTCAGCGTGGCCAGCTCGCCGGGCTTGAGCTCAGCGGCCCGCACGTGGCGCACGTTGTCGGCGGGCCCCGCCGCGGCGACCAGCCGGGCCACGGCCCGCTCGGCCAGCAGCTCCTCCTCTCCCACGACCAGCGTCACCGGCCCGGACGGGGTGGCCTGAGCGGAACCAGCACGGGAGGCACGCGGCGTGGCGGAGGGCATAGCGGCAGCATGCCACGGCAGGCCGGGTGCGTGGGCCGCGGATGCCCGGCTCCCGGATGCCTGGCGCCCGGAAGTCTGGCCTTACTGGGTCGCGAGGACGATACAGCGGTTCAGCTCGTCGACGGCGGCCAGGCGCACCCTGCACGGTCACCGGGCTTGGCTCACCCGGGCTCTCCCGGTGCCACACCCAGCGCAGCACCGCCTCGGGCGGCCCGGTCACGGTCACGTCGGCCACGCCGTCGCCGGCCCCGTCGGTCACGTCGAACCGGCCCGGGCCGGTGCGCACCTGCCACGTCGCGCCGTCGGTGCGCACCGTGTACGTCCAGCCCGGCGAGCTGCCCAGCACCTCGGTGAAGTAATCGCCCCACTCGGCCACACTGAACGCCACGAACACCTTGAGCAGCTCGTCGATGCCGTCGATGGCCAGGTCGGCAGGCACCGGCGCGACCGGCTGCCCGGCGCCGAGCTCAGCATCGATGCGGTGGATCACGGTCTCCTGAGCCATCCGCCGGATCCAGAAGCCGACGGTCTGGTCCGGCGCGTACCAGGAGCCCGCCGGATCCGCGGGCTTCCGCGCGGCGAACTCGGCACGCAGCCCGGCGTAGGCCCGGTCGAGCAGTGCGACCGGCGCCTCGCCGGCCAGTTCGGGCGGCGGGAACGTCTCGGGCTCGGCGCCCTCCCGCATGGCCAGGGTCTTGTGCAGGTACACCTCGCCGACGTGGCGGGTCAGGTCGGCCACGGTCCAGCCGGGGCAGGTTGGCACCGGGCGGGTCAGGCTGGACGGCACGACCGCGCGCAAGCGGGTGAAGTCGGCGTCGAGGCAGTCGAGGTAGCGGGAATTCTCCATGCCGGCCAGTTCAGCACATGCGTCGGACAGCCCGGCTGGGCCAGGCAGCTAGCTCAGCGCCACCGGCTCGCCGCCGAGCCACACCCGGCTCGGCTTGAGGCCGTAGGACCAGGCGAACGCGCCTTCGTGGTCGGCGTCCCAGAGCACGATGTCGGCGAACCGGCCGCGGACCATGCCGCCCCGGTCCGGCGCGCGCAGCGCCTGGGCGCCGCCCAGCGTGGCGGCGCGCAGCGCCTCGGCCACGCTCAGCCCGAACTGGGACACGGCCAGCGCGATGACCAGCGGCATGGAGGTGATCCCGGTGCCGCCCGGGGTGTGGTCGGAGCCCAGCGCGACCGGCACGCCCTTGTCCAGCAGCGCCCGCACCGGCGGGTTCTTGCCCACCTGCAGCGCGGTACCGGGGCAGACCACCGCGGCCACACCCGCGCGGGCCAGGGCGGCCACGTCCTCGTCGCCCGCCTCGTGCAGCACGTCGGCGGAGGCACAGCCCAGCTCGGCGGCCAGCCGGGCCGCACCGGTCCGGGTCTCGCCACAGGCATGCACCCGGGGCAGCAGTCCGGCCGCGCGGCCGGCGCTGAGGATCCAGCGCGCCTCGCGCTCGGTGAACCGGCCCTCTTCGCAGTACACGTCCACGCTGTCCGCGCCGACCGCGGCCGCGTCCGAGCACCAGGTGCCGACCGCGTCGATGTAGTCGTGGCGGCGGCCGAAGTACTCCGGCGGCACCGCGTGCGCGGCCAGGAACGTGACGTGTACCCGCGGCATGCCTGGCTCGCCCTCCAGCGAGCGCAGCATGCGCACGTCGGCCAGTTCGCCGTCGCGGGTCAGGTGGTAGCCGGTCTTGGCCTCGATCGTGGTGCAGCCGGAACGCAGCCACTCGCGGAGCCGGGCGCGTACCCCGTTGCACAGCGTCCAGGGGTCGGTGCCCCGGGTCACGGTGACGGTGGACGCCATCCCGCCGCCGGCCGCGGCGATCTCGGTGGGCGACGAGCCGCCCGCCACCATGGCCAGCTCGGCCCAGCGGTTCCCGGCATAGACCGGGTGGGTATGTGCGTCGATCAGCCCCGGCGTGACCAGGCCGCCGCCCAGGTTCTCGACCGAGTCAACGTCAACGATGTCCTCGACCACGCCGGGCAGGCTGGCGGGCAGCTCAGAGGCCCGGCCGACCCAGGCGATCCGGTCGTTGTGGGTGAGGATGGCCGCATTGCTCCAGATCTCTGACCCGGTCCAGAGACGGCCGATGTTTGTCAGCAGGCGTACGGTCACCGGCGCGCCCCCCGTGGCGCGTTCCTGGCCAGCATCAATGCTCCGATCGTGGCGATCTCCGCCGTGGGCAGGCAGAAGGGTGCGTGCATCATGCGGCGTACCTGCGTCATCCGCGGTCACCTGCCATAGCTCGTCCCTACTGGCCCCCCCGCCCGGCGCCCGGTCTTGCGGGCCGCACGGCGGCCGACAGCTGGTGCTGTGCGGATGCGGCAACCAACATATCGGTTCAGTTACGCTATTGCACTACAGGGTCCCTGTACAGGCACTATCACGAAGAAGTCAGACTAGAAATTAACAGCCTTTCCCGGATCTCACCGTGCGTGGCGGTCTGAGTTGCTCTGATTTCCGTACGTGACGGTAACTTCCGTTGACGTAGTACCTTCGAAACCGGCCGGCCGGCCCGCCGCGAGCCCGGCCGGCCGCGCGGCCGGCCACCCCGCCGGCCACCCCGCGCCGGCAGGCCGGCCGCCCCGGGCACGGGCCCATTGGACACCCGCCAGCCATCCGCCCGGCGGCCCGTCAACCGCTCGTTCCGCGCCGTTCGCTTGCTGTTCAGCGCGGGTGCGGCCCCGGGGACAGGCGCTGGCCGGCCGGGGTCTGGCGGCCCGGGCACAGCGGCCCAGCAGTGGCCCAGCGGTGGCCCGGACGGCTGCCCCGGCGGTGGCTCCTGCGGCGCCATCCGGCGGCCGCCGACGGTGGTCCGCACCGGCACCACGGGCCGCTGCCGGCGGCCTGCCCTGGATCCGCGCCCAAACCCGCCCGGACCGGGGCAGAACCGGCAGCGGGGCCGCCCGACGAGGCGCTCACCAGGGAAAATGCCGCACAGCCGGGCTAGTGCCGCGCAGCCGCGCAAAACATGTCAGCTAGATACCGCGGCGGACAATGCAAACCATTGCATTTACCGCCCACGGCGCCGTTCGCTTTACCGGATAAGGCCGTGCAAATTGCAGCGCTTCGAAATCCGCGCAACTCAACCGAGCCGGCCCGGGCTCGGCCTGCCGGCTCGTGCGCAACCGGCCGGTGCCGCGCTGGCCACCGCACCCGGCTGCTCATCGGGACGGCGGCCAGCGGGCACTGGCGTTCGGCAAAAGAGGGTCAGCTGGTGGCGGGGACGGCGATGCTGTCGATCTCGGCGGCCAGGTCGGGCGGGACCCGGGCGGTCAGCTCGGTGCCGGCCGCGCCATGCCGGAGGGCCAGCACCTCGCCCTCCTGGTGGGCGCGGGCCACCAGGTCGCCGCGCACGTACGGCACGACTGCGCTGACCTCGCGGTCACGCTGCGGCAGCGCGGCCTCGATGGCGGCCAGCAGGTCGTCAAGCCCGGCCCCGGTCCGGGCCGAGATCACCACGCTGTGCGGCTCGCGGAGCCGGAGCGCCTTGAGCTCGATCGGATCGGCCGCGTCGGCCTTGTTGATCACCACCAGCTCGGCGACGTTCCCGGCGCCGATCTCGCCCAGCACCTCGCGCACGGCCGAGATCTGGGCCTGCGGGTCCGCGTCGCTGGCGTCCACCACGTGCAGGATCAGATCGGCCTCGGCCACTTCCTCCAGCGTGGACCGGAACGCCTCGACCAGCTGATGCGGCAGGTGCCGGACGAAGCCGACGGTGTCGGTCAGGGTGAACCAGCGCCCGGCCGGGGTGCGCGCCTTGCGCACCGCGGGGTCGAGCGTGGCGAACAGCGAGTCGTCCACCAGCACCCCCGCCCCGGTCAGCCGGTTCAGCAGGCTCGACTTGCCCGCGTTGGTGTAGCCGGCGATGGCCACCGCCGGGACGGCACGGCTGCGCCGTTGCTGGCGCTGCACTTGGCGGCCGACCGACATCTCGGCCAGCTGGCGGCGCAGCCGCGCGGTACGGGTCCGGATCCGGCGCCGGTCGGTCTCGATCTTGGTCTCGCCGGGGCCGCGGGTGCCGATGCCGCCACCGCCGGCCACCCGGCCACCGGCCTGCCGGGACAGCGACTCGCCCCAGCCACGCAGCCGGGGCAGCAGGTACTCCAGCTGGGCCAGCTCGACCTGGGACTTGCCCTCCTTGCTCCGGGCGTGCTGGGCGAAGATGTCCAGGATCAGCGCGGTCCGGTCGATGACCTTCGCCTTGACCACGCCTTCCAGGCGGCGCAGCTGGCTGGGCGTCAGCTCGCCGTCGCAGATCACTGTGTCCGCGCCGGACGAGGCGACCAGGGCGGCCACCTCGGCGGCCTTGCCCGCGCCGATGTAGGTGGCGGCGTCCGGGCGGCCGCGCCGCTGCACCAGGCCGTCCAGGATGACCGACCCGGCCGTCTCGGCCAGCCGGGACAGCTCGCGCAGCGAGTTCTCCGCGTCGGCCAGCGTGCCCTCGGTCCACACACCGACCAGGATGACCCGCTCCAGGCGGAGCGTGCGGTACTCGACCTCGGTGACGTCCTGGAGTTCGGTGGACAGCCCGCTGACCCGGCGCAGCGCGTGCCGGTCCAGCAGATCCAGCTCGCCTACCTCGGTGGGGCTATGCCTGTCCCCCTCGCCACGAACGCCGTCCGGCTGGTCGGCGGGGCGGGCGGGTTGCTCGGCGGGATGGGTCATGGCCTGCTCACGGTGGGGTCGACGGACTTCGGTGTACTGGTTTGCCAATGCTGTCATGCCTCCGGGTTACGCTCACCTCAATAAACACCCGCTGCGCGCGGGTTGTGCCCCAGGCCGCCGTTACCCGTGAGTAACATGGCGGTCAGCCGATACCGGGAGGAGCGCGACATGGCCAGTGACGGTGTGCAGATGACTGGTGTTCAGATCACCGGCCCGCGGGGAGACCGCTTCGACGAAGTTCTCACCCCCGAGGCCATCGACCTGGTCGTAGCGCTGCAGCGGGAGTTCGGCGCACGCCGCGCCGAGCTGCTCGCCGCGCGGGCGGCCCGGCAGCAGGAACTGTCCGCCGGAGCGATGCTGGACTTCCTGCCCGGCACCCGGGCCATCCGGGAAGACCCGGACTGGCGGGTGGCCGCGCCCGCGCCCGGGCTGGTCGACCGCCGGGTTGAGATCACCGGCCCGACCGACCGGAAGATGACCATCAACGCGCTCAACTCCGGGGCCAACGTGTGGCTGGCTGACTTCGAGGACGCCAACACGCCGCTGTGGGAGAACATGGTCACCGGCCAGCTCAACCTGATCAGCGCGCTGGACCGGACGCTGGACTTCACCAGCGAGGAAGGCAAGTCGTACCGGCTGGGCCCGGACAGTGAGCTGGCGACGATCGTGGTCCGGCCGCGCGGCTGGCACCTGGACGAGAAGCACGTCCTGGTGGACGGGCAGCGGGTGTCCGGCAGCCTGTTCGACTTCGCGCTGTACTTCTTCCACTGCGCGCGGCGCCAGCTGGACAAGGGCTCCGGGCCGTACTTCTACCTGCCCAAGATGGAGAGCCACCTGGAAGCCCGGCTGTGGAACGACGCGTTCGGGCTGGCCCAGGACCGGCTGGGCATCCCGCGCGGCACGATCCGGGCCACGGTGCTGATCGAGACCATCCCGGCCGCGTTCGAGATGGACGAGATCCTCTACGAGCTGCGCGAGCACAGCGCCGGGCTGAACGCGGGCCGGTGGGACTACCTGTTCAGCGTGATCAAGAAGTTCCGCAGCCGGGGCCAGGAGTTCGTGCTGCCGGAGCGCAACTCGGTGACGATGACCGCCCCGTTCATGCGGGCCTACACCGAGCTGCTGGTCAAGACGTGCCATGCCCGCGGCGCGCACGCCATGGGCGGGATGGCCGCGTTCATCCCGAGCCGCCGTGACCCGGAGGTGAACGCGGTGGCCATGGCCAAGGTGCGGGATGACAAGACGCGCGAGGCCGGAGACGGCTTCGACGGTTCCTGGGTGGCCCACCCGGACCTGGTGGCGCTGTGCCGTGAGGTGTTCGACGCCACCCTGGGCAGCTCGCCGAACCAGCTCAGCAAGCAGCGCCCGGAGGTCAGCGTGTCCGCCGCCGACCTGCTCGCGGTCAGCAAGACGCCGGGCACCATCACCGAGGCCGGGCTGCGCAACAACGTCAGCGTCGGGCTGCAGTACCTGGCGTCCTGGCTGGGCGGCAACGGGGCGGTGGCCATCTTCAACCTGATGGAGGACGCGGCCACGGCGGAGATCTCCCGGTCCCAGGTGTGGCAGTGGCTGCACAACAACGTCCGGCTGGACGACGGCCCGCTGGTGACCAGGGATCTGGTGCAGCGGATCATCGGCGAGGAGCTGGCCACCATCCGGGAGGCGGCCGGCGACGGCTTCGACGCGCCGCGCTTCCAGCAGGCGGTTGGGCTGTTCAGCCAGGTCGCGCTGGCCGATGACTACGCTGAATTCCTCACCCTGCCGGCCTACGAGGAGATGCCGTAGCACGGCGACACGGTCCGCGGGCAGCATGGACTCCGGGGCGCCGGGAAGGCAGTCTGGGAGTAAGGGCGCCCGCGGGCGGTGGCCAGTGCGCACCGGACGGCGCGGCGCATCCGGCCAGGCTGGGCGGGCCCCTGATGGGAGGCGCGATGACGGTCGAAGCGCTGGTGCCCCGGATGACCGAGATCTGCGGGCCCGGCGGGGTGGTGTCGGATCCGGCCGAGCTGCGCACCTATGAATGCGACGGGCTGACCTCGCACCGGTCGGCGCCCGCCCTGGTCGTGCTGCCGGAAACGGCCGAGCAGGTCGCGGCCGTGGTCACCGAGTGCGCCCGGGCCGGGGTGCCGTTCGTCGCCCGCGGGTCCGGTACCGGGCTGTCTGGCGGCGCGCTGCCGCGCACCGACGGGGTGCTGATCGTCATGTCGAAGATGCGCCGGATCATCGCCATCGACCCGGTCAGCCAGCGGGCGATCGTGGAACCCGGGGTGACCAACCTCGCGGTGAGCACCGCGGCCCAGCCGTACGGCTACTTCTACGCGCCGGACCCGTCCAGCCAGGTGATCTGCTCGGTGGGCGGCAACGTGGCGGAGAACTCCGGTGGCGCGCACTGCCTGAAGAACGGCTTCACCGTGCACCACGTGATGGGGCTGCAGGTCGTCACCCCGGCCGGCGAGCTGACCTGGCTGGGTGATGGCACCGGCAGCGCGCCCGGCTACGACCTGGTCGGCGCGTTCACCGGCTCGGAGGGCACGCTGGGCATCGTCACCAAGATCGTGGTGAAGCTGACCAGGATCCCGCAGGTGATCACCACGCTGCTGGCCGGTTTCCGCACCACTGGGGAAGGCGGCGCGGCGGTGTCCGCGATCATCGGGGCCGGCATCCTGCCCGCGGCCATCGAGATGATGGACGCGCTGGCCATCGAGGCGGCCGAGGCCGCGGTGGCCTGCAACTACCCGGCCGGGGCCGGGGCGGTGCTGGTGGTGGAGCTGGACGGCCCGGAGGCCGATGTGCACCGGGACGTGGCCGCGGTGCGGGCGCTGTGCGAGCAGGCCGGCGCGACCGAGATCCGGGCGGCGGACGACCCGGCCGAGCGCGCCGCGATCTGGGCCGGCCGCAAGTCCGCGTTCGCCGCCGTGGGCCGGATCAGCTCGGCCTACATCGTGCAGGACGGCGTGGTGCCGCGGACCGCGCTGGGCGAGGTGCTGGACAAGATCGCCGCGCTGTCCAGCGAGTCCGGCATCCGGGTGGCCAACGTGTTCCACGCCGGGGACGGCAACCTGCACCCGCTGGTGCTGTACGACGACGCCGTGCCGGGTGAGGAGGCGGCGGCCGAGAAGGTGTCCGGCGCGATCCTGGACCTGTGCATCGAGCACGGCGGCTCGATCACCGGCGAGCACGGGGTGGGCACGGACAAGGCCAAGTACATGCCGAAGATGTTCAGCGCCGACGACCTGGACACCATGCAGTTGCTGCGCTGCGCGTTCGACCCGGCCGGGCTGTGCAACCCGGGCAAGATCTTCCCCACGCCGCGGCTGTGCGGCGAGGTGCCCGGGCCGCGCCGCGGTGCGCACCCGGCCGTCGCCGCCGGGCTGGCGGAGCAGTTTTGACCGCGCACCCAGCCCGAGGCGCAAAATGAGCAGAGCCTCTGTTCCCGCCGCGCTGGCCAAGGCCTGCCGCACGGTCCGCCCGGCCGGCCCGCGGGACGCGGTCGCCGGCGTGGTGCCCGGCTGGGTCGCGGCCCCGGCCGGGGACGACGAGGCGAGCGCGCTGCTCGCGGCGGCGGCCGAGCACGGCCTGGCCGTGGTGCCCCGGGGCAGCGGCACCCGGATCGGCTGGGGCGCCCCGCCGCGCCGCTGTGACCTGATCATCGAAACGCAGCGGCTGAACCGGGTGATCGAGCACGCGGCCGGCGACCTGGTGGTCCGGGTGCAGGCCGGGGTCACTCTCGGCCAGCTGGCCGGGGTGCTCGGCGCGGCCGGGCAGCAGCTGGCCCTGGACCCGCCGCCCGCGCTGGCCAACGGCTCGGACGGCGGCGCGCCGACCATCGGCGGGATGCTGGCCACCGGCACCGCCGGGCCGCGGCGGCTGCGCTACGGCACGCCACGGGACCTGGCCATCGGCATCACCGTGGTGCGGCCGCCCGGGACCGTGGCCAAGTCCGGCGGCAAGGTGGTGAAGAACGTGGCCGGCTACGACCTGGGCAAGCTGTATGCCGGGTCGTACGGCACGCTCGGCCTGATCACCGAGGCCGTGTTCCGGCTGCACCCGGTGCCGGCCGCGGCCATGTTCATCACCGCGGGCTTCGCCGATACCGCGGCGGCCAGCCAGGCGGCCGCGGCCGCGGCCGGCACCGACCTCGCGCCGGTGGCGGTGGAGATCGACCGGCCAGGCCGGGACGGCCTGGTCCGGGTGGCGGTACTGCTGGAAGGCGACCCGGCCGGGGTGGCCGAGCGGGCCGCGCTGCTGCGCGATGTCCTCGGCGCGGGCACGGCCAGCTCGGACAGTGCCCCGTCGTGGTGGGGGTCGGCCCAGCCGGCCCGGCTGGTCACCGGGCCGCACGGCCCGGCCGAGCCCACCGTGCTGCGGGTCAGCTTCTGGGCCGCCGCGCTGCCCGGCGTGCTGGCCGCCATCGACGCCGCGGGCAAGGATGCTGGGCTGGATCCCGCCGTGAACGGCTCGGCCGCCGCGGGGGTGCTGTACGCGGTGCTGGACGGCGACGCCGACCCGGCCGCCGCCGCCCAGTTCGTGACCGGCCTGCGGGACGGCCTGGAGCAAGCTACCGACCAGGACTTCGCCGGTGGCGAGGCGCCGCCCAGCCGGGCCAGCGCGGTGGTGCTGACCGCGTCCGCCGCGGTCCGCGAAACGGTGGACATGTGGGGCCCGGTGCCCTCGCTCGGCCTGATGCGCGCGGTCAAAGAGCAGTTCGACCCCGGGTACCTGATGGCGCCCGGCCGCTTCGCCGGAGGGCTGTAGATGACCGCATCGCCGATCGATCCCACCGGTGAGCTGCGCGAGCTGGCCTCGGACTGCGTGCACTGCGGGTTCTGCCTGCCCGCCTGCCCGACCTACCAGCTGTGGGGCGAGGAGATGGACTCGCCGCGCGGCCGGATCCACCTGATCACCCAGTTGCTGGACGGCGGGCAGGCCAGCGAGGCGGCCGCCGGCCACCTGGACCGCTGCCTGGGCTGCATGGCCTGCGTGCCCGCCTGCCCGTCCGGGGTGCGCTACGACCGGCTCATCGAGGCGGCACGCAGCTGGCAGGAGGAACCCCCGAGCGGTGCCGCCGGTGCGCCAGCGCCGGTGCCGCCCCGGTCGGCCCGGGCCAAGGCCGCCCGTGCGGCCATCTTCGCGACGTTCCCGTACCCGCGCCGCCTCCGGCTGCTCACCGGGCCGCTGAAGCTGGCCCAGCGCACCGGGCTGAACCGGCGGATCGGCCGCAGCCCGCTGGCCGGCCGGCTGGCGCCCGAGCTGGTCGCCTCGCTCCGGGTGGCCCCGGCGCCAGGAAATGGGCAGCACCGGCTGGCGGCCGGCCGGGTGCCCGCGGAAGGCCCGCGCCGCGCCGTGGTGGGCATGCTGACCGGCTGTGTGCAGCAGGTGTTCTTCCCCGGGGTGAACGAGGCGACCGCCCGGCTGCTCGCCGCCGAGGGGTGCGACGTGGTCATCCCGGCCGGGCAGGGCTGCTGCGGCGCGCTATCCCTGCACACCGGGCGGGTGGCCGAGGCGACCCGGTTCGCCAAGCGGACCATCGCCACGTTCGAGGCCGCCAACGTGGACGTGATCGTGGTGAACTCGGCCGGCTGCGGGTCGGCTATGAAGGAGTACGGCGAGCTGCTGCGGAACGCTTCTGAAGCCCCCGATGGCGGTGACTGGCCGGTCCGGGCGGCGCAGGCCGCGGCCAAGGTCCGTGACCTCAGCGAGTACCTGGCCGAGCTGGCCGCCAGCGACGAGGGGGCGCGCGGCGCCCGGCACCCGCTGCCGGTCACCGTGGCCTACCACGACGCCTGCCACCTGGGGCACGCGCAGCGGATCAAGCAGCAGCCGCGTGACCTGCTGCGGGCCATCCCGGAGCTGCGGCTGGCCGAGCTGGCCGACGGCGGCACCTGCTGCGGCTCGGCGGGCGTGTATAACCTGCTGCAGCCCGAGGCGGCCGGGGAACTCGGCGCCCGCAAGGCGGCCGCGGTGCTGGCCACCGGCGCGCCGCTGGTCGTGTCGGCCAACCCGGGGTGCAGCCTGCAGATCGCGTCGGCCATGGCCGCGGCCGGCGTGGAGCAGCCACCGGCCGTGCTGCACATTGCCGAGGTGCTGGACGCCTCGCTCCGCGGCCTGCCGGTATCCAGCCTGACCGCCCGCGGCGCCGAGACGGCCGCGGCCGACGGCACCCAACCGCCTGAATGAATCGTTCATGCGCACCCGACGACATGAATGATTCAGCGACGTGGTTGGGGTTGGGCGGTCGGGGGTTGGGACGGGGCCGGGCTCGTCTAGCCCCTATCCTTGCTTTATTGTTTTTGGGAGGGGTGACGCCGAGCAGGTCGAGGGCCTGGCGCTGCAGCGGGGTGGGGGTGGTGATGAGGCTGAAGGCAGGCAGGGCGGGGTCGGCGGGCTGGATCTGGTTGAGGCAGATGGTGGCCAGGTCGGCCAGCAGGCTGGTGAAGCTGTGCACGGGCAGGCCGCCGCCGGTGTGCTTGGCAGCGGCCTTGGCCAGGGCCCGCGGGGAGCGGGCAGCGGGAGCGACCGGGCTGGTCCGGGAGCCTGGGCTGCTGGCTTGTCGTCGTCGGTGAACAGCAGCGGCGCGAGCCGGGCGTGCATGTGCCAGGTGATGTAGTACGAGATCATCCGCAAGAACACGTGCGCGCGGACCCGGGTCTCGGTGCGGTGGCGGATGGGCCGGATGTCCAGGTCGGTATTGAACGCGCGGAACGCCCGCTCCACCTGGGCGAGGGCCTTATAGGAGGCGACCACCTCGCCGCTGTCCAGGCTGCCTGGTTCGACGGTGGTGCGCAGCACGTAGATGCCGTCCAGGGCCGCTTCGGTGGTGATGGAGTCGTCGTTGCGGGCGTAGCTGAAGCTGGCATCGGTGATCTGGATGGTGAAGTGCTTGGCGACCTTGCGGCGGCGCAGCACCCGGTCGGCGCGCAGCGCGATCGTGTCCTGGCCGCGCAGCGGCGGCGTTCCCGCGCGACAGCGGCGGCGATTTTCTCCAGGTCAGCCTCGGTGGCCTGCAGGAGGCTTTCGCGCTTGCGGGCCCGTTCGGCTTCCAGGAACGGGTTCTTGCAGGCGACCAGCCGCTCGCCGGGGTAGTCCGGGGAAGTGATCTCGGCCAGGTCCATCTGGTCGAAGATGGACAGCTGCAGCGCGCCGTCGCGGACCAGGGCCTTGACCTGCGGGGCGCGCAGCGCGGTGATCCAGTCCAGGCCCGCGGGGCCGGTCGTCCTCGCGCAGCCGCGCTGCGGTCAGCATCCCCCGGTCGCCAACCAGCACCACCCGGCTGATCCCGAACCGGTCCCTGACCTTGCCCACCTGGCTGGCCACGGTCTTGGGGTCGCCGGTGTTGCCGGCGAAGACCTCGATGGCAACCGGGACGCCGTCCTTGCTGGTCAGCAGCCCGTAGACGATCTGGAGCCGGCCGCGGACCCCGTCCTTGGGGTGGCCGATGGCGCCGAGCGGGCAGGTCCGGCCCTCGAACGCGGCGGAGGAGACGTCGTAGAGAACCAGGGTCCCCTCGGCCAGGTGCCGGGCCGCCAGGGCATCCTCGATCTTCTCCTGCCGGGCGGCCAGCCAGTCCATTGCGCCGTACAGGTCATCCTCATCACAGCCGCCCAGGTGCAGGGCCTGGCCCAGCGAGCTGGCGGCGGTCTCAGCCTGCAGCCCGCGGGCGATGGCCAGCTTGGAGTCCGGCGCGATCACCTGCGCGACCGCCATAGCGGTCACCAGATCCCGCTGCCGCGACGGTACCGGGTCGAGTAGCTCCTCCAGGCCCAGCTGGCGTGCGGTGCCCAGCACCGCGGCGACATGCCCGTGCGGCAGGCTCCGGGCGATCTCGAACGTCCCTTCCACGGCCGCGGCCGCGCCAGCTCGCCCTTCAGCACCTGTGACAGCGCGTTGACCTTGGCCTCGGGCCAGGACGACAGGTTGGCCAGGGTCCGGTTCTTCACCTTGCCCGCCTCGCGGTAGCTTTCCCGCAGCAGCACCGCAGGCGGTGACCCCCGGTTCGGCACCTTAGCCACGTACATGACGACAACGATACCGGACTCCCCAGCATGTATGCAGTGCAACACGCTGATACCGTCACCAGTAACGTGATCTACATGACTACGCCTCCACTCGCCGCGGAGTGCAGTTCACTTGGTCACAGCACCATTGCCGGGTTGATCAGAGACTCATCAGGGGGAACTTCGGTCTAGCCGACCGGGCTGCCGACCAGCCAGCCAGGGTCCAGCTCGCCTTCGGCGACGATCACGGCCGGTCCGGTCAGCCAGCTCGTCCCGGCCTCCAGCCGCACGGTCAGCTCACCGCCGGGCACGGTGACCTGCCAGCAGCCGGTGCCGGGTCCGGTGGCGGCGGGGAACCGGGCGGCCGCCGCGGCCGCCGCCGCGACCGCCCCGGTGCCGCAGGACCGGGTCTCCCCGCTGCCCCGCTCGTGCACCCGCATGCTGATCGCGGAGCTCCCGGTGACCCGGACCAGCTCCACGTTTCCGCCGTCCGGGAAGTCGGCCGGGTCCAGCCCGGGCGGCACGGACAGGTCGAACTTGTCCAGCTTGCCGTCCACCAGGAAGGCCAGGTGCGGGTTGCCCACGCTGATCCGCAGCCCCTCCAGCACCGCACCGCCGAGCACGGCCCGGCTGGACCCGAGCACGGTGACCGGCCCCATGTCCACGGTGATCCGGCCGTCCGGCTCGACATGCACCTGCTTGTTCCCGCCCCGGGTGGCGACGCCGAAGTCCGGCCCGCTGGCCAGGCCATGCTCGATCAGGTAGCGGGCGAACACCCGGACACCGTTGCCGCACATCTCCGCGATGCTGCCGTCCGCGTTGCGGTAGTCCATGAACCATTCCGGCGCGTCGCCCCGGCCATCGGGCAGCTCGGCGGTGCGGACCACGCGCAGCACCCCGTCGGCGCCCAGCCCGGCCCGCCGGTCGCACAACCGGGCGACCAGGCCGGCCCGCAGGTCGAGCGCGTTACCGGGGTCGGGCAGGATCACGAAGTCGTTCTCGGTGCCATGCCCCTTGCCGAACCGCATGTGCTGATCGTAGCCAGCGCCAGCTGGTGCGGATCCGCCCCGTGCCCGGCGTCCAGCCAGGTCACCCGGGGATCACGGCGGAACCAGGCTTCCTGGCGGCGGGCGAACCGCCGGGTGGCCTTGATCGTCTCCTCCCGGGCCTGCTGCTCGGTCCACTCGCCGGCCAGGAAGCGCAGCACCTGCGCGTAGCCGAGCGCCCGGCTGGCCGTCCGGCCCGCGCGCAGGCCAGCCTGCTCGAGGCGGCGCACCTCGGCCACGAAACCGGCCTGCCACATCCGGTCCACCCGCACGGCGATCCGCTCGTCCAGCTCGGCCCGGGGCACCCGCAGCCCGAGGTGCACCGCCGGGTAGACCGACTCGTACTGCGGCAGCGTGGCGGTGAACGGCCGCCCGGACACCTCGATGACCTCCAGCGCGCGGACGATCCGCCGCCCGTTCGAGGGCAGGATGCCGCGCCCGGCCGCCGGGTCCAGCGTGGCCAGCCGGGCATGCAGCGGGCCCGGGCCCTGCTCGTCAAGCTCCTGCTCCAGCCGGTCCCGCACGGCCGGGTCGGTGCCCGGGAAGTCCAGCTCGTCCAGTGCGGCGCGGAGGTACAGACCGGACCCGCCGGCCAGGATCGGCACCCGGCCGCGGCCGGTCACCTCCGCGATGGCCGCGCGGGCCAGCCGCTGGTACTCGGCCACGTTCGCGGGGTACCGGACATCCCACACGTCCAGCAGGTGGTGCGGGACGCCGCGGCGCTCCGCCAGGGTCAGCTTGGCCGTGCCGATGTCCATCCCGGCGTATAGCTGCATCGAGTCCGCGTTGATGATCTCGCCGCCGACGTCTCCGGCCAGCCGCAGCGCCAGCTCGGACTTGCCGGCCGCGGTCGGCCCGAGCACCGCGATCACCTGTTCTGCCACACCGCACAGTCTGCCGGTTCCGCCCGTAGACCCATGCATCCTGCTTAACGCCAGTGCCGGGTACTGGCGTTAAGCAGGATGGGTGTTGTTCTTACTGGCTGACGCCCGGGATGCCCACACCCGGCCGGACGACGCGGATATGCAGGTAGATGGGGCCTTTCCGGGAGCAGGCGGGGAAGCTGAGCGGGACGAACGCGGGGTGCGCGCCGTTTGGCGGGATGACCCGCAGCGCCACCGCGGTGCGCACCCGGCACTGCTGGGCCGGGAAGTTGCCGGCTTCGGTGATGGTCAGCAGCGCGTGCGCGGTGCCGCCGCGGCGCAGGATGACCAGGCGCGGCCGGAACGTGGTGTCGCGGCCGGCCGGGCTGCCCAGCCGCTGGCCGCGGCGGCCGATGGCGGACACCCCGGGGTAGCCGAACAGGTGGCAGGTCCGGCCGGAGACGTTGGAGAACTCCAGCGGATAGGCGACCGAGCCCGCCGCGGCGCTGCCCGGCACGCCGATCCAGACGTTGAGCCGGCTCAGCGTGCAGCGCGGCGGGCCGGCCGGCCGGGCCGCGTGGCCGGCCGTGGCCGACGCGGCGGTGGCGCTCAGCAGGGTCGTGGCGGTGAGCCCCAGGACGGCGGCGGCGCGCCAGGCGGCGCGCAGTGATAGCGGCATTGATCCCCCTTGGTCGGTGTGGCCCGCAGGCCTCTCACCTGCTAGGACGCAGCCTTTGGAGATCAGGTTGGCTGCCCGGCCAGAGCTAACTCGACATATGTAGGCTATATATGTAGGATTAGGACTGTGAAGCTTACTGGGCCGCTGGAGCGCGTACTCCGGGCCTTCCTCGCTGACCCCGCCGCGCCGCGTTACGGCTATGACCTGATGAAGGCGTCCGGGCTGCCCAGCGGCACGCTGTACCCGATGCTGTCCCGGCTGCAGGACCAAGGGCTGGTCAGCTCGGCCTGGGAGCCACCGGGTGGCGACGGCAGCGGGCGGCCGGCCCGGCGGTACTACTGGCTCACCGACGAGGGCATCGAGACGGGGCGGCAGGAACTGGCCCGGGCTAGCGCGTCCCGGGCGGGCGCGCGCGGTAAGGCCCGGGCGGGTGGGCGCGGCGCGGCCCGGCCCGCCCGCGGGAGCACGTGATGCGGGGCGATGAACTGGCCGCGCGGCTGGCTGGGTGGCTGATCGGGCGGGCCTGCCGGCACCTGCCCGCCAGCGTCCGGGATGAACGGTGCCGGGAATGGACGGCTGAGCTACCAGCCGTGCTGGCCGACCCGGACGTGCGGTCGGGGTGGCTGCGCTCGGCCCGCGCGCTGCGCTTCGCGGCGGGCACGATCCGGACCGCCCGCCGCCAGCACGGGGTCTTCCGCGGCCAGCTCACCGGGGCCGACGCGCGGTCGGCTGGCGTGCGCCTGTTCAGCTGCGCGTGCCTGTGGCTGGCCGCGGTATGCCTGGTGCGGATCGGGGCCGTGCTGCATATCCCGGCGCTGCACGGCATCTGGATCGTCCTGGTCGTCCTGGCCGCCGCCACTATTGAGCTGTTCGCGCTGGCTCAGCTCATCAAGCTGGTCCGCTGGCTCTGCCAGCACGACTGATCTCCCCCGCGCCGACCACGTGAACGAATCATTCACGTGGTCAGGTGCGCGTGAATGAAGCATCCATGCGGTGCGGAAAGCGCGGCGTGCGGCGCGGGTGAAGGGTTGCTGCGGTTCGGTCGGCTACGCGGGGCGGCCGACGGTGGGCATGCCCAGCGGCACAGCCACCGGCGCGGCTGCCGACCCGGCAGCGACCGGGACCAGCCCGTCCCGGCGGGCCTGCCAGGCGTCGCCGCCCGGGGTGCGGCGCACGGCCAGCGGTTCGCCGTCGGCCACCAGGTAGTGCGGGGCGGCCCGGGTCACCAGCGTGGTGACCAGGTCACCCGGCCGGGGCGCGGCGCTGCCCGGCGCGAAGTGCACCAGGCGGTTGTCCCGGGCCCGGCCGGACAGCCGGTGCGTGGCGCCGTCCTTCCGCCCCTCCCCCTCGGCCACCAGCACCTCGACCTGGCGGCCGGTGAAGGCCTCGTTCTCGGCCAGGGTGATCTCCTCGACCAGGGCGGTCAGCCGCTGGTAGCGCTCGGCCACGATGCCCGCCGGGACCTGGCCGTCCATCACCGCGGCCGGGGTGCCGGGCCGGGGCGAGTACTGGAACGTGAACGCGCCCGCGAACCGGGCTCGCCGGACCAGGTCCAGGGTGTCCTCGAAATCCCGCTCGGTCTCCCCCGGGAAGCCGACGATGATGTCGGTGGTGATGGCGGCGCCCGGGATCGCGGCCCGGACCCGGTCCAGGATGCGCAGGTACTTGTCCCGGCGGTAGGCGCGGCGCATGGCCCGCAGCACCGCGTCCGAGCCGGACTGCAGCGGCATGTGCAGCTGCGGCATGACGTTGGCCGTCTCGGCCATGGCCGCGATCACGTCGTCGGTGAAGTCGCGCGGGTGCGGCGAGGTGAAGCGGACCCGGTCCAGCCCATCGATGCCGCCGCAGGCACGGAGCAGCTTGCCGAACGCCTGCCGGTCACCGAAGCCGACCCCGTAGGAGTTCACGTTCTGGCCGAGCAGGGTCACCTCGACCACGCCGTCGGCGACCAGGGCGCGGATCTCGGCCAGCACGTCGCCCGGGCGCCGGTCCTCCTCACGGCCGCGCAGGCTGGGCACGATGCAGAACGTGCAGGTGTTGTTGCAGCCGACCGAGATGGCCACCCAGCCGGAGTAACTCGACTCCCGGCGGGCGGGCAGCACGGATGGGAAGCGCTCCAGCGACTCGGCGATCTCCACCTGGGCGGCCTGCTGGACACGGGCGCGTTCGAGCAGGGCTGGCAGCGAGCCGATGTTGTTCGTGCCGAACACCACGTCCACCCACGGTGCGCGCTGCGCGATGCCGGCCCGGTCCTTCTGGGCCAGGCAGCCACCCACCGCGATCTGCATGCCCGGCCGGGACTGCTTGACCGGCAGCAGGTGACCCAGGTTCCCGTACAGCCGGTTGTCTGCGTTCTCCCGGACCGCGCATGTGTTGAACACCACGACGTCCGGGTCCTGGCCCTCGGGTGCGCGCTGGTAGCCCGCGTCCTCCAGCAGGCCGGCCAGCCGCTCCGAATCGTGCATGTTCATCTGGCACCCGTAGGTGCGGATCTGGTACGTGCGGGAGGCGCTCATGTCGCCTCCGAGGGTACGCGCAGTGCGCGTCATGTCCGGAATCTCCCTCCGCAGATCCGTGGCCTGTCCAGAATGTCTCCCCGCAGCTCTCAGCATGTCCGGGCCATGTCCGGAATCTCCCGTGGCCAGACCCGCGGATGGTAGACGATATCCCCTATGACAGAGAGCGTGGCAGCACCGCGAATCCCCTACGGCGCCTGGCCTTCCCCGATCTCCGCGGCCGACGTGGCCAAGGGCCAGGTGACCGTCTCCTTCCCGCTGGTCCGTGGGACCGATGTGTGGTGGCAGGAGGGCCGTCCGGAGGAGGGCGGCCGGGTGACCGTGGTGCACTGCGACGCGACCGGGAAACGGCGCGTCCTGCTGCCCTCGCCGTGGAACGCGCGGACCCGGGTGCATGAATACGGCGGCCGGTCCTACCTGCCGGTTCCGCAGCCCGGCCCGGATGACAAGGACCCGGACGGCCAGGCGATCGTGTTCGCCAACTACGCGGACCAGCGGCTGTACCTGATGCCGGTCCCGCCGTCCGGGACTGGTGGCCCGGCGGCCGGCGCTGCGGGCCGTGCGGTCGCGCCGCGCCCGCTTACCCCGGAGCCAGCTGCCGAGTCCGGGAACACCGCGCTGCGTTTTGCCGATTTCATTCTTTCCGCTGATGAAAAAGAGGTGTGGTGCGTCCAGGAACGGCACGATGGAGGCAAGATTAGCCGGGCTATCGTAGCCATTCCGCTGGATGGCAGCGCCGCCAATGATCCGGGCGCGATCCGGGAGCTCGTCGCCGGCGCGGATTTCTTCGCTTTCCCCACCCTGTCGCCGGACGGCAGCAGGCTGGCCTGGATCTGCTGGAATCATCCGCGGATGCCGTGGGATGGCACCGAATTGCGGGTCGGCCTGATCGCCGACGGCGTGCCCGGCCCCGGCCGGCTGGTCAAGGGCGGCATGCGGGAATCGGTGCTCGCCCCGGTGTGGCGCGACAACAGCAGCCTGTACGTGGTGTCGGACTGGCCCGGCTGGTGGAACCTGTACCAGGTCGGCCTGCTCGGCGAGCCAGCCCAGGCGCTGTACCCGGCCGAGGAGGAGTTCGCCGAGCCGTTGTGGCAGCTCGGTGACCGGCCGTTCGCGCGGCTCGGTGACGGGCGGCTCGCGGCGCTGCACGGCCAGGGCGGCATGCGGCTCGGCCTGCTCGACCCGGAGACCGGAGAGCTGACCGACCTGAAGCTGCCGGTCCAGGAGTTCACCTCCGGGCTGGCCGCGGACAGCGAGACGGTGGTGGCGGTGGCCGGCGGCAGGCCACCCCGCTGGCCGTGGTGCGGATCAACGTGGCCTCCGGCACGTCCGAGGTGCTGCGCTGGGAGACCGAGGAGGTGCCGGACGCCGGCTACCTGCCGGTGCCCAGCCAGGTCCGGCTGGACGGGCTGTACGGGCGGAGCGTGCACGCGCTGGTCTACCCGCCAGCCCACCCGGACGCGGTCGCCCCGGACGGTGAGCTGCCGCCCTACGTGGTCTGGGCGCACGGCGGCCCGACCTCACACGCCGTCGCGCTGTTCGACCTGGAAAAGGCCTACTTCACCAGCCGGGGCATCGGGGTCATCGACGTCAACTACGGCGGGTCCACCGGGTACGGCCGCAGCTACCGCGAGCGGCTGCGCATGCAGTGGGGCGTGGTCGACGTGGAGGACGTGGCCTCGGCCGCGCAGGCGATGGCCGCGAACGGCGACGCCGACCCGGCCCGGCTGGCCATCCGCGGCGGCTCGGCGGGCGGCTGGACCGCGCTGGCCGCGGTCACCACGCTTGCCGCCCGGCAGCGGGTGTTCAGCGCGGCGGCGTCCTACTATGGCGTGACCGACCTGCGTGAACTCGCGGCCCATTCGCACGACTTCGAGTCGCACTACCTGGACGGGCTGATCGGCCCGCTGCCCGGCTTCCAGTACGTCTACGCCGAACGCTCCCCGGCGGGCCATGTCACCGACGCGACCGCCCCGGTGCTGCTGCTCCAGGGCCTGGACGACCCGATCGTGCCGCCCGGCCAGGCCCAGGGCATCGCGGCCGACCTGGCCGCACACGGCATCCGGCATGGGTTGCTGATGTTCAAGGGCGAGTCGCACGGATTCCGCCGCGCGGACACGATCGCCGCCGCGCTGGAGGCGGAACTGTCCTTCTATGGGCAGGTGCTGGGCTTTACCCCGCCCGGCATCCCGCAGCTGAAGCTGACCGAGCCGGCCGAGGCCGGCGCTGGGAAGGCTGAGGCCGGCCCCAGGGAGAAAGCCGAGCCGGAGGAAGCCGCGCGGCCTGGCGGAGGCGGCAACATCACGGTGCTGCCAAATGGAGGCTCAGCCGGTACCCAGGGGGGGACGTCCAGCCCGGCCAACGCGGCCTCTAGCTGACTCGCCGGGCTCAGCGGGCGAACTCGGTGGCGCGCGACTCCCGGACCACGGTGACCCGGATCTGCCCTGGGTAGGTCAGCTCCTCCTCGACTTGCTTGGCCACGTCCCGGGCGATGACCTGGGCCTGGATGTCGTCCACTCGCTCCGGCTTGACCATGACCCTGATCTCCCGGCCGGCCTGCATGGCGAACACCTTCTCCACGCCGGGCTGGGCGGTGGCTATCTGCTCCAGCCGCTCCAGCCGCTTGACGTAGGCCTCCAGTGACTCACGGCGGGCACCCGGCCGGCCACCGCTGATGGCGTCCGCCGCCTGGGTCAGCACCGCCTCGACCGTGCGCACCTCGACCTCGTTGTGATGCGCCTCGATGGCGTGCACCACGTCGGCCGACTCACCGTAGCGGCGGGCGATCTCGGCGCCGATCAGCGCGTGGCTGCCCTCCACCTCGTGGGTGAGGGCCTTGCCGATGTCATGCAGTACCGTGCAGCGCCGCATCAGCCCGGGATCCATGCCCAGCTCGCTGGCCATCATGGCGGCGATGTGCGCGGACTCGACCAGGTGGCGGAGCACGTTCTGGCCGTATGAGGTGCGGTACCGCAGCCGGCCCAGCAGCGTGACCAGTTCCGGGTGCATGTCGGTCAGCGACAGTTCGACCAGCGCGTCCTCGCCGGCCCGGACGCAGAGCTGCTCCACCTCACCCTTGCTCCGCTCGTAGGCTTCCTCGATCCGCTGCGGGTGGATCCGCCCGTCCAGCACGAGCCGCTCCAGGGTGAGCCGCCCGACCTCGCGGCGGACCGGGTCGAAGCAGGACAGCAGGACGGCCTCGGGGGTGTCGTCGATGATCAGGTTCACCCCGGTGACGGACTCGAAGGCGCGGATGTTCCGCCCCTCCCGGCCGATGATCCGGCCTTTCATCTCATCGCCGGGCAGATGCAGTACCGAGACCACGGACTCGCTGGTCTGCTCGCTGGCCACCCGCTGGATAGCCAACGTGACGATCCGCCGGGCGCGCTGCTCGCTGTCCCGGCGGGCCGCGTTCTCGGTCTCCCGGATCAGCAGTGCCGCCTCGCGCTTGGCCTGGTTCTGGATGCCGGCCACCAGCTCGGCCTTGGCCTGGTCGGCGGTCAGGCCAGCGGTCTGTTCCAGCACCACGCGGCGTTCCTCATCGAGCCGGTCCAGGTCAGCACGGCGGCCGTCCAGGTCCTGGCGGAGATTGTCCAGCCCGGCGGCGCGCTCATCGAGCTTGCCGAACTCGGTGTCCAGCCGGGCTTCCCGCTCGGCTAGCCGGGCTTCCCGGCGCTCCAGGTCAGCGCGTAGTTCCCGGGCTTCGTCGCGGACCGCGCGCAGTTCTTCGTCCGCGTCCCGGCTGGCCTGGGCGGCCTTGTCGGCGGCCAGCCCGGCCTCGCGCATCATGGTCGCGGCATCGGTTTCCGCCCGCGTCCGGACCTGGTCGGCTTCCCGGCTTGCGTCCTCGAACGCGCGCTGCGCGTCGGCGGTGAGCTGGGCCCGCCCCGGCCCGGCGTCGGCCACGGCCGCATTCCGGCCCGGCGACCTGCGCAGCACAACCACCAGCGCGAAAACGGCGGCCAGCAGACCAACGGCCCCGATCACGAGAGAGATTGTGCTGCTCATGGCACACCCCAATCCTGCTCGCTGGTCCCGGCACCTAGGTGTGGTGCCGGGGGTAAATCCTGCAGCGAGGGGTCATGCCCGCCAGCCAGCGGCCGCTGGGCGCATCCGCCGGGCACCATCGGCTGCCCGGCGGCTGATCTCCAGCGGCCAGCTAACCGCGCCGTCCAGCCCGCATCGGCCGCACCGTTGGCGGCCGCCCGCGCGCCAGAAGACACGCTGGACTTTCGTCCCGGCCAGGCTCGCGCCCAGCCGTCCTGCACGGCCCCCTGGCCCACGCACACGGGCCTGGTCAGGCCTATCAGCCAAGAGCGGGCGTCCCCGCCCTGACCAGCTACCATCCCAAATCTGTGACTAGCTCCCGCCGCTCACAGGCCGTTAAGACTCGTTTCGATCCGCATGGCACGGAGTAACACCTCGCTGCCGTGAGGTTAAGCGTAGATAACAGTTTGGGCAAGTAATCCGTTGCGATCTTCTCAAGTCTTACCCAGAGCAACTAGTTCGTTACCCTGCATCCAGATCAGCGTCCGGCGTAGCCCACGCCGACTCATCCAGATCGACTCCCGCGCCGGCCGCGTCGATCCCTTCCTGCTCAATGGCCTCGCGGACGATGCGGTAAGCCACCGGGGCCGGGTAGCCCTTCCTGGCCAGCAGGCCGACCAGCCGGCGGATCCGGGTGGGCAGCGGCTTGCCCCGGCTGGCGCGCATCGCCTTGGCCACCAGCCGCCGGGCGGTCGCGAGTTCTTCGGCCGGGTCCAGCGCGCTGACCGCTGCCTCGATGTGCTGGCCGTCCACCCCGCGCTGCTTGAGCTCCGCGGAGAGCGCGCGGCGGGCCAGTCCCCGGTTGTGGTGCCGGGACTCGACCCAGGCCCGGGCGAACACCGCGTCGTCGATCAGGCCCGCATCGGTGAACCGGGCCAGCACTGCCGCGGCCGCCTCGTCCGGCACGCCGCGACGGCGCATGGCATCCGCCAGCTCGGTCCTGGTGCGCGGCCGGCTGGCCAGCAACCGCAGGCACAGCTCGCGGGCACGCTGCACGGGGTCCCTGGGGTCCACGGCTTGCTCCGCGCCACTCTCGGCGCCACCTGCTTCAGCCAGGACGCGGTCACGGGCCGCAGAATCGCGCTTGGCCGGAGTGCCCTCCGCGACTGGAGAGTTGCCACGGGCCGTGGGCCGGTTCTGTGCCGCGCCGCCCGCTCCGGGCGTGGCGCTGCCGCTGGCCGCCGCCAGCGCGGCGGCCAGTGCGGCGCGGGCCGTGGCCTGGCGTTCGCTGGTCCCGGCCTCCCGGTCAGGCACCACCGCGTGGGCCGGTGATGCTGGTCACGGACGCCCCGGAGGCCTTACCGTTCCCGGCCTTGCCGGCCGGGGCGGTGCCTGGCGCCACGGGGGCCGCCGGGGCCACGGGAGCCGCGGCGCCGTCCTTGGCGGCCTCCGCGTCCAGGCGGGGCCCGACGCCGAGCTTCTCCTTGATCTTCTTCTCGATCTCGTTGGCCAGGTCGGGATTGTCCTTCAGGAAGTTCCGCGAGTTCTCCTTGCCCTGCCCGAGCTGGTCACCCTCGTAGGTGTACCAGGCACCGGACTTGCGCACGATCGACTGCTCGACCCCGAGGTCGATAAGGCCGCCTTCCCGGCTAATCCCAAACCCGAACAGGATGTCGCATTCGGCGACTTTGAAAGGAGGTGCCACTTTGTTCTTCACGACTTTAATCCGGGTGCGGCTGCCTACTGCCTCGGTGCCATCTTTAAGCGTTTCGATCCGGCGCACATCCAGCCGCACCGACGCGTAGAACTTGAGCGCCCGCCCGCCACTGGTGGTTTCCGGGCTGTTATGCACCATGACGCCGTTGACGAAGTAGTTGTGCGATCCCTCGACCTCGATGTCGAACCGGTTCATCGACCTCGTGCGCGGCTTGAGGTGGACGTCCAGGATCCTGGCTGGCACCAGGTGCATCTCGGGCTCCGCGAATTCCGGCTCTACCCGGAACCGGCCACGGAATCGCGGCAGCAGCTTGTACTCCATCGAGGGGTGCACGTACGGCGCGATGAGCCGCTGGAATTTCGCCGAGGCCTCGGTGGTGAACTGGAGGACAGCCATGCCGCGTGCGCCCCGCTCGGTGAGCTTGACGTCGAGCCGGCGGGTGTCCCGCAGGTAGTCCACCAGCCGGTCCCGGGACCCTGGGCTCATCGCCTGCACGCAGATCTCTATCCGGCCAGTGCCACCCTGGGTGCGCTCCTGAACGCCCTTCGACCGGAGCGTGAAGCACCCGTCGTCCAGGTACCAGACCGCGAGGGCGAACGGGGTGAGTGCCTTCAGGTACTCCCAGCTGAGGTGCTTCTGGCCGTCCCCGAAGTACACCGCTTCCCGTAGCTCGGCGAGTTCCGGGAGCGGGCTCAGATCCGCGAAGACCGCGCCCTTGGCGTTGGCCGTCCAGGCACAGCCGATGTTCCCGAGCAGGCTGGCCTTCCAGTCCAGGTAGTCCGCCTGGGCGGCGCCGTGCCCCATCCGGAACCGGGTACCAGACCGGCCGCGCAGGTTCGGCGAGAGGCTGCCATCTCCCATCAGCGCGCCCAGGATGAGCTGTATCTGCTGCCCGCTCAGCTTCCGCGGCTCGGCCAGCAGGACCCGGTCACCGGCGATCAGCTCGCCTGCCTCGTGCCAGCCGCCGGGGGTCCGGACGAGGTGGTTCTCCGTCGCGGCGAACTGGGCCCTCCCGTTCCCACCCGACTTGGCCACGGTGAACTGGAGGAAGCGCTCGGCCGGGCCGTTGTTGAACCAGTTGACGATGCGGCGCGGGACGGCGCGCCCGGTGTCCGGGTCGTAGGACAGCACCTCGACATCCCGGCGCTGGTTAACGATCTTGCCGATCTTCTCCTGCGTGCCGTCGGCCAGGGTCACCCTGGTCGAGTACGACATGCAGCCGAACATGACGCCGACCTTCTCCCGCAACTGGTTGATGAAGATGGCGGTGGTCTTGGTCTGGTTCAGCGCGCCCGCGAGCTTGCGCAGGGCCTGGGACATCAGCCGGGCCTGCAGGCCGACGTGGCTGTCTCCCATCTCGCCCTCGATCTCCGCCCGGGGCACCAGCGCGGCCACCGAGTCGATGACGATGACGTTGACCGCCCCGGAGCGGATCAGCATGTCCGCGATCTCCAGGGCCTGCTCGCCGGTATCCGGCTGGGAGACGAGCAGCGCGTCGGTGTCCACCCCGAGGTTCTTGGCGTACTCGGGGTCCAGAGCGTGCTCGGCGTCGATGAACGCGGCGATCCCGCCCGCCTTCTGCGCGTTGGCCAGGGCGTGCAGCGCGAGGGTGGTTTTCCCGCTCCCCTCGGGCCCGTAGATCTCGACCACCCGGCCGCGGGGCAGGCCGCCGATGCCCAGCGCGACGTCCAGCGCGATGGACCCGGTGGGGATCACCTCCATCGGGGGCCGGCCCTCTTCGCCGAGCCGCATGATCGACCCCCGGCCGAACTGCCGCTCGATCTGGGCCAGCGCGGTCTCCAGGGCCTTATCCCTGTCACCCCCGGTCCTGCTGACCATCCTGTCGCTGCCTGCCATGGGAACTCCCGTCCGGGTTCAGGGATGCTTGCTGGTTCAGTGTGCCGGTCCAGACGCTACGCGGCAGCACCGACAGTTCCGCCGCACCGGGCCTGTGACACCCGGCTGTGCAGCCGCGCAG
Organism: uncultured Actinomycetes bacterium; assembly: GCA_963814645.1. GTDB lineage: Bacteria > Actinomycetota > Actinomycetes > Streptosporangiales > Streptosporangiaceae > RYN-230. The sequence continues at coordinate 2,751,060 of CAWFDX010000004.1, forward strand.
GGGGGTGGGCTATGCCGCCCAGGCCCCTACCTTAGGCGAACAACTGTTCGACCATGAACCCAACACGCCGGATCCGTGCCGAAATTCTGCCAAGGGCTCAGCGCAGCGACGGCGGGACGTCGAACTCTTCGATGACCGCCCGCCAGACCGTCTTGGCGTCCTCCCCGTCGGCCAGCGCCTGCTCCACCGTCCGCCCGCCCAGCTCGGCCAGGACATGGTCCTTGGCGACGCTGCTCGCGTAGGTGTCGCCGAACTGCGCCCGCATCCGCTCCCAGAACTCGCTGAGCCGCACGGTCCTCCCCTGATGTGCACGCTGCCTGCCGGTGAGGCTACCGGCGGCCGGGCGGCGAGCCCAACCCCGGAGCTAATCCGGAGCAAATCAGAGGTATGTGAGCAGCCTGGTGGGGAAGGGTCATTAGCGTGCAGACGGACCCAGCAGGCAGCGGCGGCCCGCCCACCGCGGTGGCCCACGGCACCGGCCAGCCAGCTGGATCCGGGACTCAATCAGGCCAGCCGCGGCACACCGACGGCTTCGCGGTGGCCACGCTGGTCTCCGGCATCGTGCCGGCCGTGCCGGTCACCCTGGTCCTCGGCCCGGTGGCGCTGATCCGGATCAGCCGGACCCACGCCCGCGGCCGGTCGCTGGCCATCACCGGGCTGGTGCTGGCCGGCCTGTGGACCATCGCCGCGGCCCTCGGCGGCGCCGTGTACCTGACCCGGCACCACCAGCCGTCCCGCCCGGCCACGCTGCCCGGCGTATTCAGCCTGCGCACCGGGCAGTGCGTCGATGCCGGGCCGAACGGGATCAGCAGCCCAGCCGTGGTGTCCTGCAACCAGCCGCACGACGCGGAAGTGTTCGGCACGTTCCCGCTGGCGGGTCACCGCTACCCGGGCGCCGCCGCCGTGCGGCAGCAGGCGGACCAGGGCTGCGCTGCCCGGCTGAGCGGCTACCTGAACTCGCAGCTCTCGCTGTCCTCGCTGACCGAGTCCTACGTCTACCCGGACGCGGGCGCCTGGGCGGCTGGCGAGCGGACCGTGGTCTGCACCGTGCGCAGCGCGTCCGGCCAGCTCACCGGTTCGGTCCGGGACGCCCCGGGCTGACCCGGCCAGCCCGCGAGCCGGGTGGTCAATCCTGTCGGTACCGGCAGGCAGTATGGAAGGCATGTCCGCTCCCCCCGGCCGGGATCCCATGGAGGGATTCAGCGCGGTCACCCGCGACTGGTTCACGGCCGCCTTCGCCGCGCCCACCGAGGCGCAGGTCCAGGCCTGGGCGGCCATCGGCAAGGGCGAGAACACGCTGGTGATCGCCCCGACGGGCTCCGGCAAGACGCTGGCCGCGTTCCTCTGGGCCCTGGACCGGCTCGCGTCAGGGCCAACCCCTTCCGATGCCGAACGCCAGTGCCGGGTGCTGTACATTTCGCCGCTTAAGGCCCTTGCGGTGGACATCGAGCGCAACCTGCGCGCCCCGCTGACTGGTATCCGGCACACCGCGCAGGCGATGGACAGCAGCCCGCCGGACATCCAGGTCGCGGTGCGCACCGGGGACAGCAGCCCGGAAGAGCGCCGCCGCCTGGCCGCCCGGCCGCCGGACATCCTGATCACCACACCCGAATCCCTGTTCCTGCTGCTCACTTCCAAGGCGCGGGACGTGCTGCGCAGCGTGGACACGGTCATCGTGGACGAGGTGCACGCGCTGGCCGGCAGCAAGCGCGGCGCGCACCTGGCGCTTTCCCTGGAGCGGCTGGACGCGCTGGAGCCGGGCCGCGCGCCCGCGCAGCGCATCGGCCTGTCCGCGACCGTCCGCCCGGCCGAGGTGGTCGCGTCGTTCCTCGGCGGGGCACGGCCGGTCACGGTGGCCGCCCCGCCTAGCAGCAAGCGGCTGGACCTGCGCATCGTGGTGCCGGTCGAGGACATGACCGACCTGGAGACGGCGGCCGGCCCGGAGACCCCGGACGGGCAGGCGCCGCGCCGGTCCATCTGGCCGCACGTGGAGGAACGGGTGCTCGACCTGATCGAGCAGCACCGGTCCACGATCGTGTTCGCCAACTCGCGGCGGCTGGCCGAGCGGCTCTGCGCCCGGCTCAACGAACTCGCCGCCGAGCGCGCCGAGCTGCGGGCCTCCGCAGGCGGCGGGCCGACCGGCGCAATGACACTGCCCGCCCAGATCATGGCCCAGGCCGGAGCCACCGGCGGCGCGCCGCCCGAGGTGGCCCGGGCCCACCACGGGTCGGTGTCCCGGCAGGAGCGAGCCCAGATCGAGGAAGCGCTCAAAGCGGGCCGGCTGCCCGCGGTGGTGGCCACGTCCAGCCTGGAACTCGGCATCGACATGGGCGCGGTGGACCTGGTCGTCCAGGTCGAGTCGCCGCCGTCGGTGGCCAGCGGGCTGCAGCGCACCGGCCGCGCCGGGCACAACGTGGGCGATGTATCCCGTGGCGTGATCTTCCCCAAATACCAGGGCGACCTGGTGCAGGCCGCGGTGGTGGCCCGGCGGATGCGCGCGGGCCAGATCGAGGAGCTGAGCGTCCCGCGCAACCCGCTCGACGTGCTGGCCCAGCAGATCGTGGCGATGACCGCGATGGATGACTGGGCGGTCGGCGACCTGGAGCAGGTGGTCCGGCGGGCCGCCCCGTTCGCCAGCCTGACCCGGCCGGTGCTGGAAGCCGTGCTGGACATGCTGGCCGGGCGCTACCCCAGCGAGGAGTTCGCGGAACTGCGCCCGCGGCTGGTCTGGGACCGGACCACGGGCACGCTGCACGGCCGGCCAGGCGCCCAGCGGCTGGCCGTGACCAGCGGCGGCACCATCCCGGACCGCGGCCTGTTCGGTGTGTTCCTGGCCGCGTCGCAGCGCGAGGCCAACGGCCGCAACTCGCACCGGGTCGGTGAGCTGGACGAGGAGATGGTGTACGAGTCGCGGGTCGGCGACGTCTTCGTGCTCGGCGCGAGCTCCTGGCGGATCGAGGACATCACCGCCGACCAGGTGCTGGTCTCCCCCGCGCCGGGCCAGCCGGGCAAGCTGCCGTTCTGGCACGGCGACGCGCCGGGGCGGCCGGTGGAGCTGGGCCGCGCGCTCGGCGCCTACTGCCGGGAGCTGGCCAGCGCCACCGAGCAGGACGCCGCCGGCCGGCTGCGCGCCGACGGCCTGGACGAGCTGGCCGCGGCCAACCTGGTGCGCTACCTGGCTGACCAGCGCGAGGCGACCGGGTACGTGCCGGACGACCGCACCCTGGTGCTGGAACGGTTCCGCGACGAGCTGGGCGACTGGCGGCTGGTGCTGCACAGCCCGTTCGGCGCGCCGGTGCACGCGCCCTGGGCGCTGGCCATCGCGGCCCGGCTGCGCGAGCGCTACCAGGGCATGGATGTGCAGGCCATGCATACCGACGACGGGATCGTGATCCGGGTACCGGACACCGACGAGCCGCCGCCGGCCGGGCTGGCCGAGCTGGCCCCGGAGGAGGTGGAACCGCTGGTCACCGCCGAGCTGGGCAACTCGGCGCTGTTCGCGTCGCGGTTCCGCGAGTGCGCGGCCCGCGCGCTGCTGCTGCCCCGGCGCACGCCGGGACGCCGCAGCCCGCTGTGGCAGCAGCGGCAGCGGTCCGCGCAGCTGCTGTCGGTGGCCCGCAAGTACGGCACGTTCCCGATCGTGCTGGAGACGGTGCGGGAATGCCTGCAGGACGTGTTCGACGTGCCCGGCCTGGTCGGCCTGATGCGCGAGCTGGCCACCAGGCAGATCCGGCTGGTCGAGGTGGAGACGGCCACGCCGTCCCCGTTCGGCCGGTCCATGCTGTTCCGTTACGTCGGCGCGTTCATGTACGAGGGGGACGCGCCGGTCGCGGAACGCCGCGCCCAGGCGCTGGCGCTGGACTCGGCCCTGCTGGCCGAGCTGCTCGGCCAGGCCGACCTGCGCGAGCTGCTCGACCCGGCGGTGGTCGCCGATACCGAGCGGGAACTGCAGCGGCTGCTGCCCAGCCGGGCCTGCCGGGACGCCGAGGGCGTGGCTGACCTGCTGCGTGGCACCGGGCCGCTGTCCGCGGCCGAGGTAGCGGAGCGGTGCCAGGACCCAGCAGCCGCGGACGGCTGGCTGGCCGGCCTGCTGGCCCAGCGCCGCGTGCTGCAGATCCGGGTGGCGGGCGAGGCCCGCTGGGCCGCCATCGAGGACGCCGGGCGGCTGCGTGACGCGCTCGGGGTGCCGCTGCCGCCCGGTGTGCCGGCCGCCTTCACCGAACCGGTAGCCGATCCGCTCGGCGACCTGACCGCCCGGTACGCCCGCGGCCACGGCCCGTTCACCACGGCCGACGCGGCGGCCCGGTACGGGCTCGGCGTGGCCGTGATCACCGGGACGCTGCGCAGGCTGGCCGCTGACGGCCGGGTCGCCGAGGGCGAGTTCCTGCCCGGGCGGCGCGGCACGCAGTGGTGCGACACCGGCGTGCTGCGCCTGCTGCGCCGCCGCTGCCTGGCCAAGCTACGCAAGGAAGCGGAACCGGTGCCGGCCGCCGCGCTGGCCGGCTTCCTGCCTGCCTGGCAGCAGGCCGGCCAGCCGCCGGCCGGTGCGGGCGCGGCGCCGGGCAGCCGGGCCGGGCGGCGGCCGACCGCGGGCCCGGACCAGGTGTACGAGGCCATCGACCAGCTAGCCGGGGCGGCGGTGCCCGCCTCCGCGCTGGAGACGCTGATCCTGCCCGGCCGGGTGCCGGGTTACCAGCCCGCCATGCTGGACGAATTGACTGCCGCGGGCGAGATCGTCTGGTCCGGGGCAGGCGGCCTGCCCGGGGGTGACGGCTGGCTGGTGCTGGCGCCCGCCGATACCGCGCCGCTACTGCTGCCCGCCCCCGGCGAGATCACCCTGACCCCGCTGCACCAGGCCGTGCTGGCCGCGCTGGACGGCGGCGGGGGGCTGTTCTTCCGGATGCTGGCGGACCGGGCGATCAGCCTGCTGCCGGAGCCGGAACGGGCCGCGGCCAGCGACGCCGCGCTAGCCGCGGCCATCTGGGACCTGGTCTGGGCGGGCCGGCTGAGCAACGACACGCTGGCCGCGCTGCGCACGGTGCTGAGCACCGGCCGGCCGGTCGCGCCCGACGACGGGCCGGCCGCCGCCCAGCCGGGTGCCACGCTCGCAGGCGCGGAACTGAACGGCGCTGATCTGAACAGTGCTGGATCGAACAGTGCTGGTCTGAACAGTGCTGGATCGAACAGTGCTGGTCTGAACAGTGCTGGGCCGAACGGGGCCGCGCTGACTGGCCCGGGGATTGACCGGCCCAGTTTTGGCGGCGCTGGTCTGGCCAGTGCCGGGCCGCGCCGTCGCGGCACGGGCCGGATGGGCGCCCGCCGGCCCGGCTCCGGCCGCCCGGCCATGCCCAGCCGGACCGGGCCGCCCACCGTGTCCGGCCGCTGGTTCCTGGTGCCGCCCGCCGACCCGGACCCGACCCGGCGGCTGCACGCGGTGGCCCGTACCTTGCTCGACCGGCACGGCATCCTGATCCGCGGCGCGGTGGCCAGCGAACGGGTGCCAGGCGGCTTCGCCGCCATCTACCCGGTGCTGCGCGCGATGGAGGACGCCGGGCAGTGCCGCCGCGGCTACTTCGTCGAGGGCCTGGGCGCGGCGCAGTTCGCGCTGCCCGGCGCGGTGGACCGGATGCGCGCGATGGCGGCCGACGCCGAGCCGGGTCAACGGGCTGCTCCTTGGCGCCAGCCCGGGGCCGGGGAGCGGCCCGACCCGTGGACCCTGCCCGCGCCCGGAGAGCAGGCCGGTTCCGGCCAGCCCGGCCGGGCCTCCGGGCCCGCCCCGGTCGTGCTGGCCGCCGGGGACCCGGCCAACCCGTTCGGCGCGGCGCTGCCGTGGCCGGACCGGCCGGACGAGACGCCGGGCGGGCACCGGCCGGGCCGCAAGGCCGGGGCCCTGGTCGTGGTGACCGACGGCCACCTGGTGCTGTACGTCGAGCGCGGCGGCAAGAGCGTGCTGTCCTGGACCAGCGACCCGGCCGTGCTCGGCCCGGCGGCCGCGGCGCTGGCCAACGTAGCGCGCGGCGGCGCGCTGGGCCGGCTGACCATCGAGCGCGCCGACGGGGATTCGGTGCACGACTCACCCCTGGCGCACGCCCTGGCGGAAGCCGGCTTCCGCGCTACCCCGCGTGGACTGCGGCTGCGCCGTTAAGGCCGCCGCAAGAAAACAGCAAACTACTCATAACACCAAAAAACTCATCCCGGGTGACCCACGTTTCTTGCCAATGGCGGCGGCCCGGGCACTATCCTCCGTAAGCACCGTTGCCACGGCAGGAGCGGGCACGGAACGGGAGGGTGCGGTGGCCAACGCGCAAGGCATTGACGTGTCGAGCTTCCAGGGCGCGTTCGACTGGGCGGCGCAAAAAGGGCTTATCTCCTTCGGTTTCGCGAAGGCGACTGAAGGGACGACGATCACCGACCCGGAGTTCGCCCGGAACTGGGCGCAGATCAAAGCCATGGGGTTCGTTCGCGGCGCGTACCACTTCGGGCATCCCAAAGACGGCGCGGCCGCGAGTGCCCAGGCCTTCCTGGCCGCGGTCCGCGCGCGGGGCCTGGAACGTGGCGACATGCTCGCGCTCGACCTGGAGACCACGGACGGGCTGGGCCCGGCCCAGGTCGCCGAGTTCGCGCGGAACTGGTGTGCCGACGTCAAGGCGGCGACTGGGCGCACCCCGATCGTCTATACGTTCATCAGCTTTGCCCAGGAAGGCAACTGTGCCGGTCTCGGCGGCTACCCATTGTGGATCGCCGACCCGTCCAGCCCGGCCGGGCACCCCACCGTCCCACGCCCGTGGACGACGTGGCACTTTCACCAGTACGCGACCACGCTCGTAGACCAGGACGTGTTCAACGGCGACACGGCCGCACTCAAGAGGTTCGCCAACCCACCCCAGGCAGCTAAGCAGGAGGACGAAGTGCAGACCGGAACCCTCGTCAATGGCGCGAACGCCGTCACGCCGATCTCGATACCGTTCGGCAGCGCCAAGGAGATCGGTTTCGCGTGTGACAACGGCCTGCAGAAGCTGCCTGCGGCGGAGTTGCGGGTCGCGGTCTTTGACGGCGGCTGGAGCGTGCACAGTTCGGTGCAGGTGGACAGCGCCAAGGGCCAGACCGTGATCAAGTTCGGCAAGCCCTCGAATACGTCCGTGGTCTCGGTGCAGCGCCTGGACGCCGGCGACGTCAACGTGAGCTACCAGGTCTCCTGACCATCATCCGCCGTCCCAGCGCACCGGCAACGCGGCAGGCTTGCGGAACACCAGGCCGCCGGCGGGGCGGCGCCAGCCGGGCCGAGGCGCAGCCCGGGCAGCGGCAGCAGCGCGCCGAGCGCGGCATGCGCTTCCAGCCGGGCCAGATGCACGCCCAGGCAGAAGTGCGGGCCGCGGGCGAAGGCCAGGTGCCGGTTCGCGTTCTCCCGCCGGACCGCGAACCGGTCCGGGTCGGCGAAGACCGCCGGGTCCCGGCCCGCACCGGCCAGCGACACGGTGACCAGGTCGCCCTGGCGCACCATCGCGTCGCCGAGCATGACGTCCCGGGTGGCGTAGCGGTCCACCACGGCCGCGGCCGGCTCCAGCCGCAGTGATTCCTCGATCGGCGTTGGGCAGCAGATCCGGGTCGTCGCGGACCAGCCGGAACTGGTCCGGGTGGCTGAGCAGGTGCCAGGCCGCGTTCGTGATCATTCCCTCGGTGGTCTCGATGCCGCCGAACATCAGCACCGCCGCGTTGGACACCGCCTCGCCGGTGCTCAGCGCACCGGACCGGCCGACGTGCTGGGCCGCCGCGGCCAGCAGCGACTGATCCGGGTCATCGGCCGCGATCACCCCGCGAAGCCGCTCCGCCAGCTGGCCGAAGGCCGCCACGCCTGCCGCGCCCGGCTCGGCCCCCGGCGCGCCGGCCAGCTCGGAGACGGCGGCCACGATCGCGTCGTACCAGGCCAGGATCACCTCAGGCGGGGTGGCCTGCAGGCCGAGCATCCGGGCCACCACCACGGTGGCCAGCGGCCCGGCCAGGCTGCGCCGGAGTTCGGCCTGCCCGGCCGGGCGGACCGCGGCGACCAGCCGGCCCGCCTCGGCGGTGACGAACCCGGCCAGCCGGTCGCGCACCTCGGCCTGGCTGAACGGGCCGCCGAACGGCCGCCGGTGCCGGTCGTGCGCGGCCCCGTCCAGCGACAGCATGCTCGGGCCGACCACCCGGGCGGTGGAGAACCGCGGGTCATCCACGGTGAACGCCGCGCTGTCCCGCAGCACCCGCACGGCCAGGTCGTAGCGGGTCACCAGCCAGCCGTCCAGCACCGGCAGCCAGGACACCGGCTCGGCCGCGCGCAGCCGGGCCAGCACCTGGTGCAGGCCCGGGCCGGCCAGCTCGGCCAGCCGGACCGCCTGCGCCCACCGGGTAGCCGCCGCGGCCGGCCGCGGGCACGTCCCGGGAAAGGCCAGTCACCCAGCCGACGCTACCCGGCCGCGAGCTGGCGGGCGGTCAGGGAGCGGCGCAGGCAGCAGGTAGCCAGCACGGTAGCGGCCCCGGTGGCGGCCATGGCGGCGGCCGGGCCGGCCACCGCGGCCACCGCACCGGCCAGCGGCGGAGTCACTCCCTGCCCGCCCATCAGCCCGGTGGAGAGCAGGCCGAAGCCCTGGCCGCGCAAGCCCTCCGGCAGGCTGTCCAGGAACGCCTGCTGGATCCCGAGCTGGTAGCCGAACCCGAACCCGCAGCCGAACAGGGCCGCGGCCACGACCAGCCAGGGCGGGTGCAGAATCAGCGCCAGCAGTGGCGCTCCGGTCAGCAAGGCCAGCGGGAAGACCAGCCGCCGCCGCATGGCCGGGCGGCAGAACCGGCCGATGACCACGTCACCGGCGAGCATGCCGGCCGGCACCGCGGCGAGCAGCGGGCTGGCCGCGGCGGCCGGGTGACCCAGCGCTTCGGTGTACGGCACGATGAGCGACTCCGCGCCGGCCACGAACATGCCCGGCAGCCACTGGGCCAGCAGCAGGACCCGCACCCGGCGGTCGGCCAGCAGTTCCGCGTTGCCGGCCAGGGTGGCGCGCACCGCGCCCCGGGTGGCCGCCGGGCCGCCGCCGACGGGCCGGACGACCGGATGACGGGCCGGGCGGCGCGGCACCGGCTCGGCCCGTGGCCGGGGCGGGCCGCAGGCCGAGCCGGGCGAACGCGGACAGTACCAGCGCGCACCCGGCCGACAGCAGCAGCCAGCGCCCGGACAGCACGGCCAGGACCGCGCCACCCAGGCCAAGCCCAACGATCTGCGTGCCGGCCGCGGTCAGGCTGAGTACCGACCGGCCGAGCACGTACCGGTCGCCGTCCAGCACGTCGGGCAGCATCCGGGACACCGCCGCGCTGAACACCGGCGCGATCATCGCGGCCAGCGCGACCAGGACCAGCATCGCGGCCACTGGCAGCCCGGGCGCGAGCCCGATCAGCACACCGGGCACCGCGCGGAGCAGGATGCCGCCGGTGATGACGGCCCGCGGCGGCAGCCGGTCGGCCAGCGAGGTGAACAGCGCGCCGCCAATGGCCTGCGGCCCGAACCCCATCGCGAACGCGAGCGCGGCCAGGAACGCGGACCTGGTCTGCGCGTACACCACGACGGACAGGCCGAGGATCTCGAACTCGAAGCCGAGGACGTACAGGAACATGCTCGCGCACAGCACGCGGAACTGCCCGACGGCGAACACCGACCGGTAGGTCGTGCGCGGGGTGGGCGCGGCGGCCGTGGTGGTCATGCCGCCATCGTCGGGAGCAACGGCGGCCAGGCGTACTCTTTCGTTCCAGGACGAAAGGTCAGCCGGCGGCCGGTGCGGGAAGGACACAGTCATGACGCTGCGCATCGAGGTGGCCCAGCAGGACCTGGTGACTAGCCGGTTCGCCATCTCCCCGCTGTGGGAGCTGACCCAGGCGCTGCGCACGCTGGCCGGCCCGCCGTCGCGCGACGACGCGGCGCTGCGGCCCTGGCTGGTCCGGGTCCGGGACCACTATCAGCGGCTGGCCCGCGACGCGGATCTGGCCGTGCTGCACGCGCTGCAGCCGCCGAACTGGGGCGCGGACTTCCTCTCCCCCGTGCCCGCCAGCGTGTCCACCACCATCGAAGAGCTGCTCGCCCAGGTCAGGGCCACCCCCATCGACGAGGTCCAGCATGAGGTCGGCGAGGCACTGAGCCAGCAGCCGGGCATTGGGACCCGGGTGCGGAGCATCCTGACCGGCGGCCAGGCCGCGGCCTACTGCGCGGACATCCTGGCCGCGGCCTGGCAGGCGCTGCTCGAATCGGAGTGGCCCACGCTGCGGGCCATCCTGGAACGCGACGTGATCCACCGCGCTGGGCAGCTCACCTCCAAAGGCTGGGCCGCCGCCCTGGACGGGCTGCATCCGCAGCTGGCCTGGCAGCCGGGCCGGATCGAGCTCACCCGCTGGCCCGGCCAGCAGGACGCCGCCCTGGCCGGCCGGGGGCTGCTGTTCGTGCCGTCGGTGTTCATCTGGCCCCGGCTCGCGGTGAGCCTGGAACCGCCGTGGCCGCCGGCCCTGATCTACCCGGCCCGCGGGGTGCCCGCGCTGTGGGAGACGGCCGCGCCGAGCCCCCGCCCGGCCGCGGGCCGCGGGCCGCGGACGGCAGCGCACTCGGCCCGCTGCTCGGCAGCTCACGGGCCGCCATCCTGCGCGCCCTGGACGAGCCGGCCAGCACCACCCAGCTGGCGGCCATCCTCGGCCAGTCCCTCGGCGGGCTGGGCGGCCACCTCGCGGTCATGCGCCGGGCCGGCCTGCTGGCCCGGGCCCGGTCCGGCCGCTCCGTGCTGTACTGGCGGACAGCCGTCGGTGACGCCCTGGTCGTGGCGGCAGATTAGCCTTGCGCCTCCGGGGGCGCCGGACCCGCCTCCTCGCGTCCGCAGGCAACCCCGGGCGCGGCTCGTTCGTCATGAGCGGGCGACAGAGGAGGCGGTGGCGATGGGCGGCACGCCGACCGGAGCCGACCTGGAGCGGCTGCTCGCCGAGCGCGGCACCCAGCTGATGCGGGTGGCCATCGCGCTGGCCGGCGGCCGCGACGCCGGTGAGGACCTGCTGCAGGCCGCCCTGGAGCGGGTGCTCAGGAAACCGCGCCAGGTGGACGAGGACACCGAGGGCTACCTGCGCCAGGTGCTGTACAACCTGGCCGCGGACGGCTGGCGGCGGCGCGGCCGGTGGCGGCAGCGGCTGCCGCTGCTGCGCGCCCAGGCCAGCAGCCAGGCCACCACGCAGGCCAGCGACGGCGCCGACGTGGTGACCTGCGCGACGCGCTGGTCCGGCTGCTGCGCCAGCTGCCGCCGCGGCAGCGCGCGGTGATCGTGCTGCGGTACTGGGAGCAGCGCACCGAGGCGGAGACCGCCGCGCTGCTCGGCTGCTCGGAAGGCACGGTGAAGTCGGCCGCATCCCGGGGGCTGCGGCAGCTGCGTGAACTGGCGGAGCCCATACCGACCTGGGCTTCGAGCTGGCGGAGGGAACGCCATGAGCACCGATCTGCAGGACCTGCTGCGCGAAGGCCTGGACCGGCTGACGGCCGGCGCGAGCGTGCCGGACGGGCTGGTCGGCCGGGCCAGCAGCACAACCGGCAGCGCCGGATCAGGATCCGGGCCGCGATCGCGGCGGGCACCGCGGTGCCGCCGCGGCCGCCGTCACGGTCAGCCTGGCCGCCACCGGTACCAAGCCCAGCAGCGCCCCGGTGCGCACGCAGACCATCGCCGACGTGGCCACCCGCACGGAGCGGGCGCTGGCCGCCGCGGTGAATCAGGGCAAGGCCATCCAAGTGGTCCGGACGAGTGGCCGTAACGTGACGTTCGGGCTGACCGTGCTCGGCCCGAACGGGGCTCGGGTACCCGAGCCCCACCCAGCGGCTGCCGGGGGCGCGCGCCGCGGTGACCGCCCAGCGCCTGATGTCCTGGACCTATCGCGATCTGTACCTGCAGGAAGGCTTCTCCGCCGCGGGCCGGCTGGTCTTCGTCAACGCCAACGGCCCCATCACCCTGCGCTCCGGGAAGCGGGTAGTGGGGAACTACGGGGCGGCGTACCCGTGCACGTCCGCTGGCGCACCGTATTCGGCGGCGTATCGGGCCCGGCACCCAAGCCGAGCTGCCAGAGCTTCCCATCCGCGTACCCGAGCTGGCGGGCCACCATCAGCCAAGGCGCTGTCCTGCGGGCTGTACCGCCTGAGCGGGCGGCAGTGGGTAGACGGCGTGGACGCTATGACGCTGGTCGCCGAGCCGCGGGGATGGGATTCCGCGACACGATCTGGGTCGATCCCGCGACCTACCTGCCGGTGCGGATGAGTGTGACGTTCCTGTCCGGGCCGGACCGGGGCCAGCAGCTGGTGTCTGACTTCCGCTTCCTGCCGCCGACCCGGGCCAACCTGGCCGCGCTGCACGCGCGGTCCGGCGCGCGCCGATCCCGGCCTCGTTCCGGCCACTCCCGCCCGGGTATCTGGTCATCTCCGACGCAGGGATCTAGGAGCTGGCCACCGAGGCGAGCAGGCCCGCCCGGGCCTGCTCGACCGCGGCCAGGATCGCGCCGCGCAGCACCGGCCGGCCGGTCACCCCGGTGGGCACCACGGTGGGCCGGGCCGGGCAGATCCGGCCCACCTCGGCCGCGACCCGGCTGGCCAGCGCGATCCCGCCGGCCAGCCCGACCTCGCCGCCCAGCACGACCAGGCCCGGGTCGAGCACCACGCAGATCGCGGCCGCGCCGGTAGCCACCCGCCCGGCCAGCTCGGTCGAGGAACGCGCTGCCCCGCCCGTCGCCAGCCTCGGCCGCGGCCACCGCGGCTGATACCGCAGCCGCCGCGGTGGGCGCGGCGAACCCGTAGTCCGCGGCCAGCGGCCGCAGCGCCTGAGGCGCCGACCAGGGACTGGAACGCGCCGGTGGCCGGGTGCCCGATGTCCTGCGGCAGCGGCACCCCGGGCACCGGCAGGTAGCCGATCTCACCGGCCGCGCCAGCGACACCGCGGTGCACCCGGCCGCCGATGATGGTGGCCAGGCCGAGGCCGACCCCGATCCACATCAGCACGAAGTCGTCGGCGCCTTCGGCCACGCCGACCGCGCGCTCAGCCATCGCGGCCAGGTTGACGTCGTTCTCGATCGTCACCGGCTGGCCCAGGTCGGTGCGCAGCGCGTCCAGCACCCCCTCATGCCAGGCGGGCAGGTTGACCGCCAGCCAGCGGGTCGCCGGTGCGCGGGTCCAGCACGCCGGGCGTGCCAATGACCAGCGCGCTGAGCTGGGAGATGGACACCCCGGCCGCGCTGCACGCGGTGGCCACCGCGCCGCGGACCAGCTCGACCGGGTTGCTGGTCCCGTTCGGGTCCACGCTGACCTGGGTGACCACCTGGCCGGTGATGTCGGCCACCCCGGCGCTGACCTCGTCGTGCTCCACGTGCAGCCCGGCCACGTAGGCGCTGGACGGCACGACCGCGTACAGCGCGGCGTTCGGCCCGCGGCCGCCGGCCTGCTCGCCGACCGTGGCCACCAGGCCGCGTTCTTCCAGCCGGGCCAGCAGCTGTGACGCGGTCACCTTGGACAGCCCGGTCCGCTCGCCGATCTGCGCCCGGGTCATCGGGCCGCTGGCCAGCAGCAGCTCCAGCGCGGCGCGGTCGTTCAGCTCGCGCAGCAGCCGCGGTGTGCCGGGCCGTTGTTCCATGCCTCTCCCTCGCCTCCGTGACAGTTCCCCCCAGCACCGACCGGGGCCGAACAGGCACCTGGGCTGAATTCTGTCTCAATCTGGCAACAGGGTCTATCTAATAGGAAACTTTACTGTTAGTTTCGGCGCAGAGTTCCCTCAGGGTCGACCCCAGATAACCGCCAGCCTAGACGGCCGACGGCGGCGGAGCGCCCTGGGACCACTACGTAGCTGCGAGAAGTGCTCAGGGTCGAAGCCGGAAGGGAGATCCAGCAGTGAAATTGACCAGATCGGCCGCCGCGTTCGGCGCGGCCGCCATACTCGCCGGGGCGGCGGCGGGCTGCGGCTCAGGGAGCGGCAGCTCATCGGGCGGCTCGGCCGCGGTACCCAGCAAGCTCGTCGTCTGGCGGATGGGCGCGATCGGTACCGTCCCAGGTCACCTGGATGAACGGGGTCGTCACCCAGTTCCACCAGAAGTTCCCCCAGTACAAGAACACCAAGGTGACCGTGGACTGGATCCCCTGGACCAACCGGGTCACCGACTGGACCAACGCGCTGTCCAGCGGCAAGGGCGGCCCGGACATCACCGAGCTGGGCAACACGGACACCCCGGGGATCGCGGCCCAGGGCGCGCTGGCCGACGTGACCAGCGACGTGAAGGCGTGGTCCTACGGGTCCGGGATCATCGCCGGCAACCTGGCCAACGACACGGTGAACGGGCAGACCTACGCGGTGCCGTGGTTCGGCGGCGTGCGCGGCATCTGGTACCGCAAGGATGAGTTCGCCAAGGCCGGCATCACCTCGGCCCCCACCACCTGGGCGCAGCTGGTCAGCGACGCCAAGCTGCTGCAGAAGAAGTTCCCGAGCACCTACGGCCTGGGCGCGCCGAGCGACTACACCAACGCGATCGTCAGCTTCATCTGGGGCGCGGGCGGCCAGGTGGCCACCGAGAGCGGCGGCAAGTGGACGGCCAAGCTGACCACCCCGCAGGCCGAGGCGGGCATCAAGTTCTACGCCGACCTGTACCTGACCCAGCACGTCTCCCCGTCGAAGTACATCGGCGAGACCGAGCTGGGCGCGCCCGGCGCCACCTCGGGCGGGTCCAACGAGGACTTCGCGCTGGGCAAGCTGGACATGTACATCGACGGCCCGTGGGCGGAGTCCGAGCTGACCGCGGTGAGCAAGAAGTACGAGGCGGACTGGGCCTCGTTCCCGATCCCGAGCGAGAACGGGCCGAATCCGGCCCCGGCCTTCTCCGGCGGCTCTGACCTCGGCGTCTGGGCCAAGAGCAAGTACAAGCAGGCCGACTGGGACCTGATCTCGGTGATGGACAGCCCGTCCAACGCGACCACGTTCGCCAACTCGCAGGGCTTCTTCCCGCGAGTTCACCGCGCAGCTCAAGGGCGGCGCGTACGCGGGCAACCCGGTGATGGCCGGCTTCGCCAAGGCGGCCGCGTACACCCAGATCGCCCCGCTGAACTCGAAGAACTGGGCCACCGCGGACGCGACCGACGCGATCATCCCGACCATGATGAAGGCACTGATGCAGGGCGCGAACTTCAGCGCCACGGTGGCCAAGGCCAACACCCAACTGCAGAACGTGCTGAACACCGGCAACGAGAACGGCTGAGCACCCCGATTGTCCCGGCCGGCGGCGCTTCCCTCGGCGCCGGCGGCCGGGCCGCCCTGGCGACACTCAGCCGAGGAGAGGGCCGCGAACCATGGTCGAAACCGTCACCAGCCAGCCGTCCGCGCGGGCGCCTAGCACGGCCCGGCCGCCGGGGCGCCGGGCCGGCCTGCCCGCCCGGGCGATCGGCGCTGATCCGCCGCTACCGGCTGGCGCCTTACCTGCTGCTGCTCCCGTCGGTGGCCGCAATCGCGCTGGTTCTGCTGTGGCCGGTGGTGCAGGTGGCGCTGTATTCGTTCCAGAACTACGGGCTGCCGCAGACCGACGGGGCCGCGCCGACCCAGTGGGTCGGGCTGAGCAACTTCACCGCCACGTTCACCGACCCCGAGTTCTGGCTGGCGCTGCGCATCACCACGGCGTTCGCGGCGGCCGCGGTGACGCTCACCCTGCTTACCGGGACGCTGATCGGCCTGCTGCTGAACCAGCTCGGTCGGGTGATGGCGGCCGTGGTCAGCACCGCAGCGCTGCTGGCCTGGGCCACACCCCCGGTTTCCGCCAGCGTCCTGTTCTACTGGCTGTTCAATCCGGATGGCGGGC
The DNA here is from genome assembly GCA_963814645.1 of uncultured Actinomycetes bacterium. Classification (GTDB taxonomy): domain Bacteria; phylum Actinomycetota; class Actinomycetes; order Streptosporangiales; family Streptosporangiaceae; genus RYN-230. The sequence goes on from CAWFDX010000004.1 coordinate 2,766,918, forward strand.
TGGTGGACTGGAGCCTGGCCCGGATGCCGCACTGGCTGGTGGGCAGCACCGACTGGGCCGGCTTCAACTGGACGACCAGCGGGGCGCTGCCCGCCTACACGGTGGCCACCCTGCTGGTGGTGTGGCAGGCCTTCCCGTTCGTCGCGGTGGCCGTGCTGGCCGGGCTCAAGACGGTGCCGGCCGAACTGCTCGAAGCGGCCCGGGTGGACGGCGCCGGGGCCTGGCAGGGCTTCTGGAAGATCACCTATCCCGCTGCTCAAGCCGATCTTCCTGGTGCTGCTGCTGTTCTCGGTGATCTGGGACTTCAACGTGTTCACCCAGACCTACCTGCTGACCGGCGACCTGGGCAACCGGGACGAGTACAACCTGTCGCTGTACCTGTACGACAAGGCGTTCACGCTTCCCGCCCAGCTACGGCCTGGGCGGCGCGCTGGCGCTGATCCTCACGATCATCCTGCTCATCGTGACCGTCGGCTACGTGCGCGCCTCGGTCCGGCAGGGAGCGCTGGTATGACCGCCACCCGCATCACCGGACCACGGGTCTCCGGACCACGGGCGCGACCGCGCCCCCGGCGCCAGGTGACCCGCCGTAACGCCAAGACCTTCTCATTGAACGCCATTGCCGTGCTGGTCGCGCTGCTCACGCTGTTCCCGATCTTCTGGATGGTGTCAACCGCGTTCAAGCCATCCCAGGAGATCTACTCGCTGACGCCGGACCTGTGGCCTGCCCACCCCACGCTGGGCAACTTCCACTCCGTGTTCAGCGGGCAGGCGTCCGGGATCGGGTCCTACTGGCTGTTCTTCCGGAACAGCATGCTGGTCACCCTGTGCACCGTGCTGCTGGCCTCGCTGGTGTCGCTGCTCGCCTCGGTCGCGGTGGCCCGGTTCCGGTTCCGGTTCCGCGCCTCCTACCTGATCCTGCTGCTGATCGTGCAGATGATCCCGGCGCAGGCGCTGATCATCGCGCTGTTCCTCGACTTCAACCGGCTCAACCTGCTGCAGAGCCTGCCCGGGCTGATCCTGGTGTACAGCGCGCAGGCGCTGCCGGTATCGATCTGGATGCTGCGCAACTTCGTCGCCACCGTGCCCCGGGAACTGGAGGAGGCGGCCGCGGTGGACGGCGCCGGCGCCTTCCGGATCTTCTGGCGGATCCTGTTCCCGCTGGTCGTCCCGGGCCTGATCGCGACCAGCGTGTTCTCGTTCATCACCGCGTACAACGAGTTCATCGTGGCGCTGACATTCCTCGGCCAGGCGCACGGCACGTACACGCTGCCGATCTACGTGACCTACTTCTTCGGCCGCGGTGGCGCGCAGTGGGGGCCGATCATGGCCGCGTCCACCCTGTACACCATCCCGGTGGTGGTGTTCTTCCTGCTGGTGCAGCGCCGGATGACTGGAGGGCTGGTGGCTGGGGCGGTGAAGGGGTGACCGCGGAAGTCTCAGATCCGGTTCTCCAGCGGCTGGCGGACGCGGTCCTGATCCCGCCATTCCCCGGGCATGACGCGCCACGCTGGGTGCTGGAGGCGCTAGAACGCGGGCTGGCCGGGGTGACCATCTTCGGCCCGAACATCGCCGGTCCGGAGCAGCTGGCCGCGCTGACCGCGCAGCTCCGCCGGGCCGGCGGGCAGCCGCTGGTGGCCATCGACGAGGAGGGCGGCGACGTCACCCGGATCGACCACCTGACCGGCAGCCCGTACCCGGGCAACGCGGCGCTCGGCGCGGTGGACGACGTGACGCTGACCGCGGCCGTGCACCGGGCGCTCGGCCAGGACCTGGCCGAGCTGGGCATCACGGTGGACCTGGCCCCGTCGGTGGACGTGAACACCGCATCGGACAACCCGGTCATCGGCATCCGCTCGTTCGGCTCCGACCCGGACCTGGTGGCCCGGCACGCCGCGGCCGCGGTCCGCGGGCTGCAGGCGGCCGGCGTGGCCGCGTGCGCCAAGCACTTCCCCGGGCACGGCAGTACCAGCGCGGACACCCACCACGGCATCGTCACCGTCGAAACGGACCTGGACACGCTGCGCCGCCGCGACCTGGTGCCGTTCGCCGCGGCCATCGCGGCCGGGGTAAACGGGGTGATGCCCGGGCACCTGCGGGTACCCGAGCTGACCGGCGAGCTGCCCGCGACGCTGTCCGCCGCCGCCCAGACCGGCCTGCTCCGTGGCGAGCTGGGCTTCACCGGCGTGATCATCTCGGACGCGCTGGAGATGCGCGCGGTGAGCGAGACGTACGGCCTGGCCGAGACGGCGGTCCGCGCGGCGGCGGCCGGCACCGACCTGCTCTGCCTGGGCCGGGATGTGGGCCAGGATGGGTATCTGGCCGTCCGCGGTGCGCTGGCCGAGGCGCTGGCCAGCGGCCGGCTGCCCGCGCAGCGGCTGGAGGAGGCCGAGCAGCGCGTCGCCCGGCTGCGTGGCTGGCTGGCCGGGCAGGCCGGGCGAGGCGGGGCGGACGGCCGGGCCGAGCGGGCCCACATCGGGCTGGCCGCGGCGCGCCGGGCCGTCCGGGTGTCCGCCCCGCCGGGCCCGCTGCCCGACCCGGCCGTGCTCCAGCTCGGCGCGCCGGAGAACATCGCGGTGGGCAGCGTGCCGTGGGGCCTGGCGCCGTGGGTGCCAGCCAGCCGCCTGCAGCGGGCCCCGGCCAGCCTGGCCGACGGCGAGACGGTGCCGGTCATCGACGCGGCGCTGGCCGCCTCCGCCGGGCGGCCACTGATCGTGGTGGTCCGCGACGCGCACCGGTACCCGGCCGCGCGGGCCGTGGTCACCGGCCTGCTCGCGGCCCGGCCAGATGTGGTGGTGCTGGACATGGGCCTGCCGTTCTGGCAGCCGCCGGGCGGGGTGCACGTGGCCACCTACGGCGCGGCCCGGGCCAGCGCCCAGGCCGCCGCCGAGGTGCTCGGCCTGGTTGGCTAGCTGAGTTCGCTAGCCGGTCGGCGGCGAGTCTGGGACGATAGCGAGCGAACGGGGGGAACGGGGAGAAATTACGGGAGGAAAGTCATGGCTGACGTACGCCTCGAGAGCGCCCTGTCCATTCCGAGCGGGTTCCGGTTCGGGGAGGTCTCGAGTTTTACCGCGGTGCGGGCGGTCAGTTCCAAGGTGCCGGGCCTGGGGCCGCTGGCCGCGTTCACCGGCGCATTCCGCGGGAACGGCTTCAACACCATCTTCCGGCCGGACAGCTCGCAGACGCCGACGCAACTGCCCTCGCCGGTGTCCGGCAGCGACAACGTGCTGGAGCTGAATTTAACTCAGGAGACCCTGTCGTTCTCGCCGAGCCTGGGCTCGGTGCCCAACCGTGGTGAAGTGCAGGGGGACATCTTCCTCAATGGCGTCCCCTACCTGCAGACGATCACCGACGTGACGGTGCCCAGCCAGCCCATCGGCATCCATTTCGAGCCCGGCCTGTGGATGGCCGTCCCGGCGACCACCGATCCGCGCGAGGGCGGGACGCTGGTGCGGATGGCGTCGATCCCGCACGGCACGACGATCGAAGCCCAGGGGAAGTCGTCGACCGCCAAGGGGAAGCCCACCATCGCAACGATCGACATCACGCCGTTCACTACCGGCCAGCCAAAATCGAAGATCCCGTTCCCCAGCCAGAAAGCGACCGACGAGAAGACAGCGCGGATCCCGCAGGACCTGAGCTCGTTCGTCAAGGCCGGGACCATCACTCAGGCGATGCTGACCGATCCAACCACGCTGCTGCGTAACCACATCGCATCGCAGGACATTACAGAGACCACGGTGATCACCATCGCCACCGAGCCGGCCGCGCCGCTGTTCGGCGGCGGCACCGACAACATCGCGTTCCTGCTCGGCAACGCGAAAGCCACCGCCCCGAACGCGCAGACGCTGAAAATGGAGGCGACGTTCTGGATCGAGACGGTCGAATTCAGTATTGAGGTGCCGGTCTTCACGCCGGGGCAGCCGCCGCTGACCATCGCGGCCGAGGCTGGCGCCGCCGGGGAGCCGGTCCCGGAGTTTCTGGTCAACCCGCCGATCGCGATCACCGCACCGACCACGATCAAGGCCGCCGCGACTCAGATCCAGTACGCACAGCAGGTGTTCCTCAACTTCAACGGGCTGACCTGGCCGCACGTCTCGGTGGCGACGCTCGTGCCGGCCAGCCCGGTGCCAGTGCCGGCGTCCGCGTTCAGCTGAGCCCTCGGTACGGCGGCAACGGGCCTAGCTGCGGACGATGCGCACCCGCCCGTTGCCGCCGTCGCCGATGACCAGGTCCCCGGACCGGTCCACCGCCACTCCTTCCGGGCTGGACAGTTCGGCCGCGGTGGCCGGGCCGCCGTCCCCGGCGTAGCCGGCCGTGCCATCGCCGCCCACCGTGTAGATATCCCCGGCCGTCATGGCCTGCCCGTAGAACGTCCCGGTCCGTCCGGCCACGACCCGGACCACGTTGTTGTAGGTGTCCCCGATGACCAGGTTCCCGGCGTGGTCCACGGCCACGCCGTCCGGGTTGTCAAGTTCGGCGGCGGTGGCTGGGCCGCCGTCACCGGAGTACCCGGGGTCGCCGGTGCCGGCCACCGTGTAGATGTCCCCGGCCGTCATCGCCTGGCCGTAGTACGTGCCGGTCCGGGCGGCCACCACCCGGATCCGGTTGTTGCTGATGTCTACGTTCGGGTAGCTGTCCGCGATGACCAGGTTCCCGGCGCCGTCGATGGCGATGGCGCCCGGGGTCAGCCCGGCCGCGGTGGCCGGGCCGCCGTCCCCGGACGAGCGCTGGTCACCGTCGCCGGCCACCGTATAGATGTCCCCCGCGGTCATGGCCTGGCCGTAGAACGTCCCGGTCCGCTCGGCTATCACCCGCACCCGGTTGTTGCCGGCGTCCCCGATGACCAGGTTCCCGGCCCGGTCCACCGCGACGGCCTCCGGGGTGAACAGCTCGGCCGCGGCGGCTGGGCCGCCGTCACCGGAGAATCCCGGGGTGCCGGTGCCGGCCACCGTGTAAATGTGCCCGGCGGTCATCGCGTGGCCGTAGAACGTCCCGGTCTGCCCGGCCACCACCCGCACCCGGTTGTTGTTGGTGTCCGCGATGATCAGGTTCCCGGCATGGTCGATGGCCATCCCCCTGGGCGCCCAGACCTGGGCCGACGGGCCCGGGCCGCCATCACCGCTGTAGCCGGCGAACCCGTCCCCGGCGATCTGGTAGATGTGCCCGGCGGTCAGCGACCGGCCGAAATAGGTGCCGGAGATCCGGCAGATGAACCAGACCTGGTCGCTCTGCGACACGAGGTCATTCCCGCCGTCCGCCGTGACGGCGCTCTCGGTCGGCCCGCTGTCCGGCACGTAGAGCACGGCATTGCGGTCAGGCCCCGGTTGCCGGATGACCCGGGCACGGTGTTCCCGGCCGCGATGTAGATGTGCCCGGCCGTCATGGCCTGCCCGTAGAACGTCCCGGACTTGGCCGCCACCACCCGGATCACGCCGTTCACGGCGTCGCTGAGCACCAGGTTCCCGGCGCTGTCCACGGTCACCGCCTGGAGGAAACCCAGCTCCGCGTCGAGGGCCGGGCCGCCGTCCCCGGTGTCGCCGCTGCTGCCGTTCCCGGCCACGGTGTAGATGTTCCCGGCCGTCATGGCCTGCCCATAGAACCGGCCGGACCGGGTCGCCACCACCCGCACCCGGTGCGCGTCGGTGTCGGCGATGACCAGGTTGCCGCCCGGGTCAACCGCCACCCCCTCCGGGAAGCTCAGCCCGGCCTTGGTGGCCGGGCCGCCGTCGCCGGAAAAGGTGAAGGTGCCGTCGCCGGCCACGGTGTAGATGTGCCGCGCCGTCATGGCCTGCCCGTAGAACCGGCCGGACCGGGCCGCCACCACCCGCACCCGGTTGTTGTCGGTGTCCAGGATGACGAGGTTGCCGGCGTGGTCCATGGTCAGCGCGCCCACCCCGCCGAGCAGGGCCGAGACCGCCGGGCCGCCGTCGCCGCCGAAACCGGGCGCGCCTGGCCCGCGGTGACGCCCTCCCAGCTGCTGTTGGTGTCGAGCCTGCGCACCACGTAGCCGTCAGCCACGTAGACAGCCCGGCCGGCGCTGGCCGTGACCGCCTGCGGCTCCTGGAAGACGTTGGTGGCCAATCCCGGCCCGGGCCACCGGCCACGGTGTAGAGGGTTTCCGGTCCCGCGGCCGCGGCTGCCGAGGGCGCCCCGGCCAGCAGCCCGCCGGCCAGGTCCAGGGCCGTCAGCAGCGAAGCTGCCGCAACTGGCCGTCCATGCATCTCTCCGCCCCCCTGTGTCAAGACGGCAGCCACCTTAGGCAGCCACTAGGCAGGCCGGAAGGACGCAGTCAGCTGTGCGATTCCCTACCAAACGGGGGCGCAATCGGCCCCGCCTGGCGCGGTCACCCCTCGGCAAGCTGCATAATGCTGGACATGAGGCTGTCTGCCCGTGCTGACTACGCGCTGCGCGCCGCGGTCGAGCTGGCCGCCGCCGAAGGCGGCCATGTCACCGCCGAGCAACTGGCGCGCTCCCAGCACATTCCGGGGAAGTTTCTGGAGGCGATCCTGACCCAGCTCCGCCGGGCTGGCCTGGTGCGCAGCCAGCGTGGCCCGGAAGGCGGATTCTGGCTGGCCAAGCCGGCCGCCGACATCGCGCTGGCGGACATCATCCGGGCCATCGATGGTCAGCTGGTCGGGGTGCGCGGCGAGCGCCCGGAGAACATCGGCTACATCGGCGTGGCTGAGCCGCTGCAGAGCGTCTGGATCGCGCTGCGCGCCAACGAGCGGGCCATCCTGGAAGAAGTCACCCTGGAACACATCGCGACCGGGCGGCTGCCGGAGCGCGTCCTCGAACTGACCAACGACCCGCGCGCCTGGGCTTAACTTACTTTGCGCCGCCGGGGGCGCTGGACCCGCCGAGCTTCCCTCGTCGCTCACTCGCTTCGCTCCCTCCCCGCCCACCTCCCCATCCCCCTTCACTGTCCAGTCGGCGGCGCGCCCCCTTTGGCGCGGGCGCCCTCCCCTCCTCACTCGTTCCTCGCTCGTCGGTCCGGGCGCAAACCCTTGCGGCCTGGTCCGGTTACGCTCGCGAATACCCGGTTGGCCGGGAAGGCCGGAGCTGTCAGCATCCAAGGGTGAGTGAACCCGTCTGGAGTGACTATGTCGCCGCGGCCGGCTGGATCGGGCCGCGGCTGGCGCCGCGGGACGCGTTCCAGGTGACGTCGGTGGCGCCTGGTGGGTTCGCGGCCTACGCGCGGGTGCTGCATCCGGCCGAGGAGCCGTTCACTGGCGAGCGTGTGGTCCGCTGGGCCGAGGTGGCCGCGTGGAGCGGGCAGCCGCTGCGCCCGGACGCTCAGTTCCACTCGATCGCGCTGCCGCCGGTGCGGCCCAGCGGGCCCGCCCCGTGGGCCAGCCAGGGACCGCGGCAGGGCAGCCTGTACCCGCCCGATGCGGCGGTGCTGGCCGACCTGGCCCGGGACTGGACCAGCACCCCGGACCGGTGCTGGTTCTGCGTGTGGGACGGCTATGGCTGGGCCGCGGTCATGCTCACTCCCGCGGGCCAGCCTGCCCAGCCGGTGCCCGACCCGGTGCCCGCCGAGGTCCGGTCCGGCCCCCGCGTCCAGCTGCCCGACCGCGAGTACCTGCTGTACACCGGGCGGGCTGAGGATGTGACCGCCCTGGGCCTGCTGGGCGACGACCTGCCAGGCGAGGATCTGACGGCCAACCTGTGGTGGCCTGAGGACCAGGCCTGGTGTGTCGCTAGCGAGATCGACCTGGGCTGGACCTACGTCGGCGGCCCGGCGGGCCTGATCGAGCAGGTCCTCGCGGACGAGCGCATCGAGGCGCTGCCGGCCAGCCCGGATGACCCGGTGAGCCGGGTGGAGGACTGGGTGGACGCCTGGGCCGAGGCCGCGACCGAGCAGCTGCTGACGGCGGGCGCCGCCACCGTGGACACGTCACGCGGCACGATCCGGGCCACGCTCCGCCGCCCGTCCTGGCACGGCGCCGGGCTGCTCGAAATCAGCAGCGCCGGGGATAACGGGGTCAGCGGCAGCAGCAGCACCCGGCTCAGTCAGCGCACGGACGCAGACCTACGCGATGAGGTCTGCGTGTACCTCACCTGGCAGCTGATCGATCTGGTCGGCAGCTAGCCTCAGACCGGGACCATGTCGGTCATGTCGCGGACCCGCCTGGTTACCTCGTCGAAGGCCGGGTGGTCCTCGTTCACGCCGACCGGGCGGAGCACCGGCTCGGAGTCCATGCCGCGGGTGTGCCCAGCCGGGACCCGGAGCTCGGGCCGGACGCCGAACGCCCGGGCCGCCGGGAGCTGCTCCAGGCTGCGCTCGCGGTCGCGGGCCGGGGCCGCGCCCGCCGGGGTGAGTACGGCCGACTCGTTCTGCAGTTCGGCCAGGGCAAAGCTGTCCGAGACCTCACCAAGCACGTGGGACAGCGGGGTGTTCAGCGCCGAGCAGATCGCCGCGAGCAGCTCGGACGAGGCTTCCTTCTGGCCGCGCTCTACCTCGGACAGGTAGCCGAGAGACACCCGGGCCGCGGCAGACACCTCGCGCAGGGTGCGACCCTGCCGCTGACGTAGCCGCCGCAGCACGTCACCAAGCAAGTGACGAAGCAGGACCATCGCCGCACTCCCTTCCGCGAAGTGTCTCTTTCGTTAGCACCACCGTACCCGTCCTTACCGACAGTAGGGACAGCGCCCGGTGCCGTGTTCGCTGCTAACGTAACACTGTAATCATCGGCTCTCTTCCCGCATCATGACAAGGAGCAACGCCAGGGCATCGGTGACAGTTTGGCCGCGGATGTCGTTCCTGCTCCCAGCCAGGTCCAGCCGCCGGATGAGGTGGTCATGCTGGCCAGTCTGCCTGGCGTCCGGCCGGGTGTCCCCCCGGGTAGCTGCAATGTACACGGTGCCCACCGGCTTCCCCTCGGCCGGATCGGGGCCGGCCACCCCGGTGGTGGACACCCCGAACGTGGCGCCCAGCCGGGCCCGTACTCCTTCGGCCATGGCCAGCGCGGTCTCCGCGGAGACCGCGCCACAGGCGTCCAGCACGGTCTGGTCCACGCCGAGCAGGCTGGCCTTGAGGTCGGTCGCATAAGCCACAATGCCGCCGCGCAGCACCACCGAGGCACCCGGCACGCTGGCCAGCGCCGCGGCCAGCAGCCCGCCGGTCAGCGACTCCGCCACCGCGACCAGCTGCCGCCGTGCGGTCAGCTCGGCCACCACCTGCTGCGCGGCGGTGGCCGCGGCGGCCGGCGCCCGGCCGGCCGGACCGGTCACCGGCCGTCCCCGGCGGGCTCGTGCGCGGCCCGGCTGCGGCTGCGCAGGTGGATCGCGCGGATCGCGTAGTCCGCGCCGGTGACCAGGGTGACGGCCACGGCCAGGCCCATCACCACCTCGCGGAGCAGCGCCGGTGGCCCGGGGACCACGTACAGCGCGATCGCCAGCACCTGCAGGATGGTCTTCACCTTGCCGCCCCGGCTGGCCGCGATGACCCCGTGCCGGAGCACCCAGAACCGCAGCCCGGTCACCGCGAGCTCGCGGGCCAGGATGACGGCCGTGACCCACCAGGCCAGTGCACCCTGCGCGGACAGGGTGACCAGGGCCGCCCCGGTCAGCGCCTTATCCGCGATCGGGTCGGCGATCTTCCCGAAGTCGGTGATCAGGCCACGCCGCCGGGCGATCCGGCCGTCCAGCATGTCGGTCGCCGACGCGGCCAGGAACACCAGCAGGGCGGTGATCCGGGCGCCGGTGCCGCCCGCCACCAGGAACAGCACGAACACCGGGACCAGCAGCAGCCGGAGCACGGTCAGCGCGTTGGCCAGGTTCAGCACGCTGGGCGCCGGGACGGCACCCGGCGGCGCGGCCCGCCGCGGCGGCGTTCCGCCGCTGGTGCCTGCGGCGGGCTGGCTCAATGCGCGCCCGCACGCCCTGGAAGTGCCTGGGGCGCGGCGAGCGCGCCGGCCACCAGGTCCACCCCGTCGCCCGCGGTGACCCGGGCGGAGACGATCTCGCCGATGGCCGTGCCCGGCGCGCCGAGCACGGTCGTGGTCCCGTCCACCTCGGGTGCCTGATGCGCGGCCCGGCCCAGGTAGCGGCCGCCGCCGAGGTCTTCCTCGAGGAGCACCTCGACCACCTCGCCGACCCGGTCAGCGGCCCGCTGGGCCATCAGCTCGTCGGCCAGGCCCGCCAGGTCATCCACCCGGCGGGCGGTTTCGGCCGGGTCCAGCTGGCCGTCCAGCGCGGCCGCCTCGGTGCCGTCCTCGTCCGAGTAGCCGAACACGCCGATCGCGTCCAGCCCGGCCTCGGACAGGAAGCGGTGCAGCTCGGCCACGTCGGCCTCGGTCTCGCCGGGGAAGCCCACGATGAAGTTGGACCGGACGCCCGCGTCCGGGCAGGCCCGCCTGATCTCCGCGATCAGCCCGCCGAACCGCTCCCGGTCACCGAACCGGCGCATGGCCCGCAGCACCCGCCCGCTGGCGTGCTGGAACGAGAGGTCGAAGTACGGCGCCACCCCAGGGGTCGAGGTCATCACCTCGATCAGCGCCGGGCGCATCTCGGCGGGCTGCAGGTAGCTGACCCGGACCCGGCTGATGCCGTCCACCGCGGCCAGCGCGGGCAGCAGTTCATCCAGCAGCCGGGGGTTGCCCAGGTCCTTGCCGTACGAGGTGGAGTTCTCGCTGACCAGGACGAGTTCCCGGACGCCCTGGCCGGCCAGCCAGTGCGCCTCGGCGACCAGGTCCTCCGGCGGGCGGGACAGGAACGCACCGCGGAACGCGGGGATGGCACAGAAGCTGCACCGCCGGTCACAGCCGGAAGCGATCTTGAGCGGGGCGACCGGCCCGGTGGCCAGCCGGCGCCGCAGCGTCCGCGGCCCGGACGCGGGCGCGGCCCCTGGCGGCAGATCCGGGATCCCCCCGCCGGGCTGGACAGCCGGGGTGCGGGCGGCGTCCCCGTGCTCAGGGTCCCCGTGCCCTGGCGGGCGGGCCGTGCCACCCGGCCGGCTGGCCGGGGAGATCGGCAGCAGACGGCGCCGGTCCCGCGGCTGGTGCGCGGGCCGCCGCTGGCCGGCCAGCACCTCGTCCAGCCGGGCCCCGATGTCGCCGTAGTCGTCGAAGCTGAGCACCTGGGCCTCGGGCAGTTCGGCGGCCAGCGTGTCGCCGTACCGCTCGGCCAGGCAGCCCGGCCGCGACCACCTTCGCGCCGCCGTCGGCCGCGTCAAGCAGTTCGCTGACCGACTCCTGCTTGGCCGCCTCGATGAACCCGCACGTGTTGACCAGCACCACGCTGGCCGAGTCGCGGTCGGCCAGCGTCCAGCCGGCCGCCTCCAGCCGGGCGGCGAGCTCCTCGGAGTCCACCTCGTTGCGGGCGCAACCGAGGGTGACCAGGCTGACAGTACGCTCATTCGACGGCACACCGAGAGCCTACGGTAATGAGTTACTAGCCAGTGACAGGCTTACCCGGCCCCAGGCTCAGCGTGACCGGCTGCCCGGCCGAGCCCGGCGAGCCCAGCTTCTTCCCGTTCACGGTGAGCACGATCCCGCCCGGGTTGCCGATGTCCATGTTCACCGAACGGTCGAACGTCCACGTCTTCGAACTGCCGCCGACGATGTACGCCTGGGTCAGGAACCGGCCGTCCGGTTTGGTGAACTCGACCCAGCAGTCCTGGATGGCGGTCAGGCTGATCACCACGTTCTGCGGCTGGGTCGCGGACGGGGTGGCCGATGGCGTGGCCGCTGGGTGGCCGGATTTCGAGTGGTGATGCGACGTCAGCGAGTGGTCGATGTCGCTGGATGCCGTGTTGCTGGCCGAGTGCGCCCCTGACGAGCTGACCACGTGGTAGATCCCGTACCCGGCCACCACGGCCAGCACCAGGACCATGGCCAGGGTCCAGTTCGGCCGCCGCCGTTCCCTGATCTTGATCGGGGTGGCCGGCTCGAAGACATCCGCCGCCCTGATGGCCTGCGGCGCGCCGTGCTGCGCGTCGTATTCGCGGATCAGCTCTTCATCGTCCGCGCCCACGGCCCGGGCAATGCTGCGGATATGGCCGCGCGCATAAAAGTCGCCGCCACAGGCGGAGAAATCCCCGCGCTCGATCCCCCGGATGATTGTCTCTCTGATGCAGGTTCGCTGGCTTACCTGCGTAATGGTGAGACCCGCCTGGCGGCGCGCATCCGCCAGGGTGTCACCAATGCTCACGCCGCGCCTCCACTGCCATATTGCACTGCGGCCGCCCCGGGGTGCGGGAGCAGTAACCGGATGTGAGCAGCACCGGCCATGCCGGGCCACTACAAGTGTAGACATCCCCCCTGGCACACGGCATGCTGGCCGTGACCCAAGCTCAGTCCTGCCCGCCCCGGAGCGAATCAATCACGCTGTCCGCGTCCTCCGGGCGGACCAGCACGTCCCTGGCCTTGGAGCCCTCGCTCGGGCCGACGATGTTGCGGCTCTCCAGCAGGTCCATCAGCCGGCCCGCCTTCGCGAAGCCCACCCGCAGCTTGCGCTGCAGCATCGAGGTGGACCCGAACTGGGTGCGGATGACCAGCTCAGCGGCCTGCAGCAGCAGTTCCAGGTCGTCGCCGATGTCCGCGTCGATCTCCCGCTTGGCCCCTTCCGGGGCGGCCACATCGTCCCGGTAGACGGGCTGTTCCTGCTTCGTGCAGTGCGCGACGACCTCGCGGATCTCTTTCTCGGTGACGAACGCGTTCTGCAGCCGGATCGGCTTGCTCGCGCCCATCGGCAGGAACAGGCAATCGCCCTGGCCGACCAGCTTCTCGGCACCGGGCTGGTCCAGGATGACCCGGCTGTCGGTCAGGCTGGAGGTGGCGAACGCCAGCCGGGACGGCACGTTGGCCTTGATCAGGCCGGTCACCACGTCCACGCTGGGCCGCTGGGTGGCCAGCACCAGGTGAATGCCGGCCGCCCGGGCCAGCTGGGTGATCCGCACCACCGCGTCCTCGACGTCGCGCGGCGCGATCATCATCAGGTCGGCCAGCTCGTCCACGATGACCAGCAGGTACGGGTAGGCGGTGAACACCCGCTCGCTGCCCGGCGGCGCGGTCAGCTTGCCCGCCAGCACCGCCTTGTTGAAGTCGTCGATATGCCGGAAACCGAACGCGGCCAGGTCGTCATAACGGCGGTCCATTTCGCCGACCACCCACTGCAGCGCCTCGGCCGCCTTCTTCGGGTTCGTGATGATCGGCGTAATAAGGTGCGGTATGCCCTGGTAGATCGCGAGTTCCACCCGTTTGGGATCGACCAGGACCATGCGCACGTATTCCGGGGCCGCGCGCAGCAGCACCGAGGTGATCAGGCCGTTGATGCAGGTTGACTTCCCGGCGCCGGTCGCGCCGGCGATCAGCATGTGCGGCATCTTGGCCAGGTTGGCCACCACGGTGCGGCCCTCGACGTCCTTGCCCAGGCCGACCACCATCGGGTGGTGGTCGTTGACCGCGGCCGGCGAGCGCAGCACATCACCGAGGCTGACGATCTCCTTATCGGCGTTGGGGATCTCCACCCCGATCGCCGACCTACCCGGGATCGGCGAGATGATCCGCACATCCGCGCTCTTCACCGCGTACGCGATGTTCTTGGTCAGCTGGGTCACCCGCTCGACCTTGACCGCCGGGCCCAGCTCGATCTCATACCGGGTCACCGTCGGCCCGCGCTTGAACCCGGTCACCCGGGCATCCACCTCGAACTGCTCCAGCACCTCGGTCAGCGCCGCGACCACCCGGTCGTTGGCCTGGGTCCGCGCCTTGGGCGCGGTGCCCGGCTTGAGCAGCGCCACCGGCGGCAGCACATAACTCGACTCGGCCGACCCGGCCAGGGTGAGCTGCTCGCCCGGGACACCAGGCCGCCCGGCCCTGGCCGCCGCCTCGGCTGGCCCCCCAGCGGCGCCCCGGTCGGCCGCGGCGCCATCCGGGGCCGGAGGCGGGCCGCCGCCCGGGCCGGACGTCCCGAAGCCGAGCGCATCGAGCAGCCACTCGTCCGGGTCCGCGGCCGGCTCGGCGCCGTCTTCCTCCGGTTTGGTCCCGGCACCGCCGCGGCGCGGCTTGCCGCCGGGGCCGTCGCCCACGATGGGGGTGTCGTACGGCCGGTGGTTGTCGCCCGCCTCGATGGCCTGCGGCCGTTTCCGGCCCCGGGTCAGCGGCCGGGTCAGCCCGCCGACCGCGTCCTCGGCCCCGTCCGCGCCGGGCTCGGGGCGCTGGGTAAAGGCACGCAACTCATTCAGCCGGTCCGGCACCCGGTGCAGCGGCGTGCCGGTGATGACCAGCAGCCCGAACCCGCTGACCAGGGCGAGCAGCGGGGCAGCCGCCCACGGGGTGAGCGCGGCCACCAGCGGCCCGGACACGGCGAACCCGATCAGCCCGCCGCCGGACCGCATGGCGATGGCGCCGGCGCTCGGGTGCGGGGTGCCCGCGGCGATGTGGATGAGGCCGAGCGCCCCGAGCATGAACGCGGTCCAGCCGATCACCATCCGCCCGGTCTGCGCGTTCCGTTCCGGATGCCGCAGGTAGCGCCAGGCGAGCAGGCCGAGCAGGATGGGCAGCAGCCAGGCCGCCGAACCGAACAGGCCCCGGATCACGTCGGACATCGCCCGGCCGATCAGGTTGTCCATCCGGAACCAGGTGGTCGCGGCGACCACGATGGCGCCAGCCAGGTAGGCCAGGCCGACGCCGTCCCGGCGGTGCAGCGGGTCCATGTCCCGCGCGTGGTTGCCGAACGCCCGGGCCACGCCGCCGACGGCATGTGCGGCGATCATCCACACCCCGGTGATCAGGCTGGCCAGCCAGCTGAACAGAATCAGGATCGGGTCAGCCGTCTTCGGCTGAGCCGATCTGGTCTGGCCCCGGCCACGGCCACGGCTGCGCGAGTTGCTGGCCGGGCGGCGTTTTTTCGCGTTGCCGGACTTGCCCGGGCCTTTCCGGCTCTGGCTCGGTTTGCGCTGCGTGGTCCGGCTAGAGCTGGTCCGGGCCGGCATCGCGTTCTCGCTGCGGGCCCGCCCGCCATTGCCGGAGGAGCCCACCGGACGGCCCTGACCTGCGGTGGAACGGCCTTGACCGCCAGCCGGCCGGGCCGGTCTGGCCCCTGGGCGAGCTGGCGTGCCGACCCTCGGCTGGGTAGTGCCCTTGGGGACACGAGTAGCCATGATGCCCAAAGTACCCACGAAGTCTGAGCGGCAGCCGCAACCACGGGGGTGTGTCGCGGTGATCTTCCCGGGCCGCCGGGCGGGTCTGGTGAACAGCGGCTATCGCCGGTCTGGCGGGTCCGCGAATACTCGGCCGTTCCCATTGGCAGCCGCCGCCCGGCGGGCCAACCTGTAGAAAACCCGGCAGTGATGATCATGAACGGAGCCCGGATGGCCAGCCTGCCCGTCCGCACCGATGCGGCCGGCCTGCCCGCCGTCTGGCTGCGGCACAACTGCCGGTGCGCCGACTGCCTGGACCCGGTCACCGGCCAGCGGCTGCGCGATGTCACCGACCTGCCCGCCGGGCTCACCGTCAGCGATGTCTCGGTGGCCGGCCGCCAGGTGACGGTTCGCTTCCAGCCGGACGGCCACCAGGCCGTGTTCGACCAGGCCTGGCTGGCCCGGCACGCGGCCGGCCCGGGCACCGCCGACCCGCGCACCGAAGACGCCAAGAGGCTCTGGCCAGCGGTCGGGCCAGCCGGGACGGCCGGGGCGCCGCCCGGCCCACCGCCGCGGCTGTCCTGGCCCCGGTACACGGCTGACCCGGGCTACCGCCGGGCCTGCCAGCAGGCGATCCTGGACGACGGTCTCGTCCTGCTGTGCGACGTGCCCACCGAGCCGGGCACCGTCCTGGCGGTCGCCGCGAGCATGGGCTACGTCCGGGAGACCAACTACGGCCGGCTGTTCGATGTCCGGATCGAGGCGGCGCCGGCCAACCTGGCCTACACCAGCCGGCCTATCGCCCCGCACACCGACAACCCGTACCGGGACCCGGTGCCGACCGTGCAGTTGCTGCACTGCCTGCGCAGCGCGGCCGACGGCGGCGAATCGGTCTTCGCGGACGGGTTCCGCGCCGCGGCCCAGCTGCGGGTGCGGGACCCAGCCGCGTTCGGCACCCTGGCCGGCACCCCGGTCACCTTCAGCTACCGCGACCAGAGCACTCAGCTGTCCGCGACCAGGCCACTGATCGGGCTGGACCCGCGGGGCCGGATCCGGGAGATCAGGTGCAACGGCCGCTCGCTACAGCCGCCCCGGCTGAGCCCGGCTGAGGCGGCGCGCTTCTACGCCGCCTACCGCGCGTTCGCCGCGCTGGCCAGCGACCCGGCGGCGCTGCGCACGGTCCGGCTGGCACCGGGTGACTGCGTGGTCTTCGACAACACCCGGGTCCTGCACGGCAGGACCGGGTTCACCGGCCAGGGCGGCCGGCACCTGCAGGGCTGTTATGCCGATCTCGACGGGGTGGAGTCGGCGGTGGCCGTGGCAGGGCGCGCGAGCGAGAGAAAGGGAAGGACCGGTCATGACATCTGCTGACCCGGTACGGGTCATCGCGGATCTCTTCGCCGCCGAAGGGGCCCGCGAATATCTCGGCGAGCCGGTGAGCCAGGCCGCGCACATGCTGCAGGCCGCGGCGCTGGCCGAGGGGCCGGCGCCGGGCCGGAACTGGTGGCGGCGGCGCTGCTGCACGACGTGGGGCACTTCACCGGGGCGGTATCCGGCCACGAGCTGATGAGCGGGGCGCAGGACAACCGGCACAGCGACGCGGGGGCGGACTGGCTGGCTCAGTGGTTCGGGCCCGGGGTGACCGAGCCGGTCCGGCTGCACGTGGCCGCGAAACGGTATCTGTGCACGGTGGAGCCGGGCTACTTCGGCTCGCTGTCCGACGCGTCGGTGCACACACTGCGGATGCAGGGCGGCCCGATGAGCCCGGCGGAGACGGCCGAGTTCGAGGGCAACCGGTGGTGCACCGCCGCGCTGCGGCTGCGCCGCTGGGACGACGCGGCCAAGGACCCGCACGCGCGGGTCCCGGCGTTCGGCTACTACCAGCCGCTGCTCCGCCAGCTGGTCCTGCAGCGCGCCCGCAAGCTAGGCGAAGCGGGCGCCAGCCGCTAAACCTCGATCACCACTGGGATAATCATGGGCCGCCGCCGGTAGCTCTCGTTCACCCAGCGGCCCACCGTGCGCCGGACCAGCTGGCCGAGCTGGTGCGCGTCGTTGATGCCGTCGGCGGCGGCGCGGGTCAGGGCCTCCTCGATCCGCGGCCGCACCTCCTCGAACGAGGCTTCGTCGATGCCTGAGCCGCGGGCGTGGATCTCCGGGCCGGCCACCAGCTTGCCGCTGGTCGAGTCGACCACGATCACCACGGACACGAAGCCTTCCTCGCCCAGGATCCGGCGGTCCTTCAGCGACGTCTCGGTGACCTCACCGACGGACAGCCCGTCCACGTAGACGTAGCCGCATGGCACCTTGCCCGCCACCGACGCCTGGCCGTCGGCCAGGTCGACCACCACGCCGTCCTCGGCGATCACGATGTTCCGGTCGCTGATCCCGGTCAGCTCGGCCAGCCGGGCGTGCGCCCGCAGGTGCCGCCATTCGCCGTGCACCGGCATGAAGTTCCGCGGCCGCACCAGGTTCAGCACGTAGAGCAGCTCACCCGCGGGGGCGTGCCCGGACACGTGCACCAGCGCGTTGCCCTTGTGCACCACCCGGGCACCCCACCGGGTCAGCTCGTTGATCACCCGGTACACCGCGGACTCGTTGCCCGGGATCAGCGAAGACGCCAGGATGACCGTGTCACCCGCGGCGATCCGGATCGGATGATCCCGCCCCGCCATCCGGGACAGCGCGGACATTGGCTCGCCCTGCGAGCCGGTGCTGACCAGCACCACCTCGCCGGGCGGCAGGCCCTCCGCCTCCCTCGGGTCAACCAGCAGGCCACCGCGGACCGACGGCACCCGCAGGTAGCCCAGGTCACGCGCGACACCCATGTTGCGCACCATCGACCGGCCGACGAACGCCACCTTGCGGCCGTGCGCCGCGGCCGCGTCCAGCACCTGCTGCACCCGGTGCACATGCGAGGCGAAGCAGGCCACGATGATCCGCTGCTGGGTCTCGGCGAACATCTCGTTGAGCACCGGCGAGATGTCCCGCTCGCTGGTCACGAAGCCCGGCACCTCGGCGTTGGTGGAGTCGGCCATCAGCAGGTCGACACCGTCGGCGCCGAGCCGGGCGAAGCCGCCGAGGTCGGTCAGCCGGCCGTCCAGCGGCAGCTGGTCCATCTTGAAGTCGCCGGTGTGCAGCACCACTCCGGCCGGGGTGGTGATGGCCACCGCGAGCGCGTCCGGGATCGAGTGGTTGACCGCGAAGAACTCTAGGCCGAACGGGCCGAACGCCTGCCGCTCGCCTTCGGCGACCTCCACCACGACCGGGGTTATCCGGTGCTCGGTGAGCTTGCTGCGGATCAGGGCCAGGGTGAGCCGCGAGCCGATCAGCGGGATGTCCGGCCGCTGCCGGAGCAGGTAGGGTACGGCGCCGATGTGGTCCTCGTGCGCGTGCGTCAGGACCATCGCCTCGATGTCGTCCAGCCTGCCCTCGAGGCTGGTGAAGTCGGGCAGGATCAGGTCCACTCCCGGCTGGTCCGGCTCGGGGAACAGCACCCCGCAGTCCACGATCAGCAGGCGGCCGCCGTACTCGAATACGGTCATGTTCCGGCCGATTTCGCCGAGGCCGCCCAGGCCGACGATGCGCAGCGTGCCAGTAGGGAGCGGCGGCGGGGCGCCAAGCTCCGGGTGCATGTAGCTCACTTAAGCTTCACGCCTCCAGCGACCAGGTCGGTTCGCAACTGCTCGACCTCGGTCTGGGTCATCTCGATGAGTGGGCCGCGCAACGTGCCGCCGGGCAGGCCGAGCAGGTTGAGCGCCGCCTTGGTGGCGATCGCGCCCTGGGTGCGGGTCATGATGCCGGCCGTCACCGGCAGCAGGTCCTGGTGGATCTGCCGGGCCTCGGCCACCCGCCCGGCCAGGTAGCTGTCGATCATGTCGTGCAGCCGGTCCCCGGCCACGTGCCCGATCACGCTGATGAAGCCGGCCGCGCCGACCGACAGCCAGGGCAGGTTCAGCGTGTCGTCACCGCTGTAGAAGACCAGGCCGGTGGCTTGCATGACCTGCGAGCCGGCGAACAGGTCGCCCTTGGCGTCCTTGACCCCGACGATGTGCGGGTGCTGGGCCAGCTGGATCAGTGTCTCGGTGCGGATCGGCGTGCCGGTCCGGCCCGGGATGTCATACAGCAGCACCGGCAGCCCGGTGCTGTCCGCGGCCGCGGTGAAGTGCGCTACCAGCCCGGCCTGCGGCGGCTTGTTGTAGTACGGCGTGACGATGAGCAGCCCGTCCGCGCCGGCCCGCTCGGCCTGCCGGGCCAGCTCGCAGGTGTGCGCGGTGTCGTAGCTGCCGACACCGGCGACGACCGAGGCCCGGTCCCCGACCGCCTCGATGACCGCCCGCAGCAGCCGGTCCTTCTCTTCGTTGCTCGTGGTCGGCGACTCGCCCGTGGTCCCACTGATCACCAGGCCGTCGTTGCGCATCTCGTCGACCAGGTAGGTGGCCAGGCGGGCGGCGCCCGCGTAGTCCACCGCGCCGTCGCTTGCCATCGGCGTGATCATCGCGGTCAGCATCCGGCCGAACGGGGCCTCCGCGGTGGTCGGCTGGGTTCCTGTCATGAACCGAACGCTACCGGGCTGGGCCACGCCAGGGCCACCTGGCCACCCTGCTGGCTACCCAGCGAGCATGCTAAAGACGCGGTGACGTGAGCTCGGGGGTACCCACGTCAACCGCGTCTATCTGGATATCGGGTGAGCAGGCACTGGCGTTACGCAGGGTTATCAAGATTCTTTGCTGCGTGATCGCCGGCGCCATGCGGCGATGGCCAGCCACAGCGAGAGCAGCAGGATGATCATGCCGTCCAGCGCGTGCGCGCCGCCCAGCCATTTGTTGCTGTCCCCGGCCGCGGCCAGCCCGACCTGCGCGACGGTCACCAGCACGGCGAGGAGCAGCGTGCTCAGCACGACGCCGACCGACTGCCAGGCGGCCAGGGCCAGGATGAGCAGGATGATGGCCAGCAGCATCAGCACGCTGCCCCAGGCCCGGTGCGGGTTGAGGCTGCTCGCGTTGGCCACTTTCCGCGCGTTGATGCCGAACACACCCACCCCGGCCAGGTACACCTGGAACAGCACGCCGAGCACGAAAAACGCGGCCAGGTACCCGTAGGCCAGGTCCGCGCCGCGGCGCAGCCCACTCAGCGGCCGGCCGGTGGCCGCCTGTTGCTCCGTCTTTGTTGTCATGGGGCCAGCTTTGACCCCGACCGTTCCGGTAACCGTTACGGGAATGTCCTACGGAAACATCGGCTAAAACACCGGAATGATGTCGTCCGGGTTGATGTCGTCGGCCACGTCCACGCCCTCGATGTCCAGTTCCGGGATGGCCGGGAACTCGATCCCCCACCGGGTCACGATGGCGCGGACCCGGGCCATCGCCACCCGCCAGTTCTCCGCCTGCTCCTCGTAGCTCAGCACACCCAGGCCGGCCTCCCGGGCGTGCGCCATCAGCACCCGGTGGTTGGGCAGGAAGTAGGGCGGCAGCTCCCAGAAGCCGCCCGTGCCGCCCGGCGGCTCCCACAAGATCATGGACAGGAACACGAAGCCGGCCCGCAGCTGCCGGGTGATCAGGCTCTTCAGGTCGTCGGTGAGCCCGGGCCACTCGTTGTCCAGGATCGTCATGCAGATCTGCAGGTGCCGCGACTCGTCCCGGCCGATGCGGTGGAACATCTCCGAGAACACCGGGTGCGTGGTGCCCGAGGCCATCCCGCGGAACAGGGTGGACGCGGCCATCTCGCCCATCATGAAGCTGGTGAACAGGACGGCCAGCGAGTACTTGCCGACCGCCTTGGTGTACCCGGTCCAGTACCGGCCGCCGTTGTGATACAGCCAGCCGATGTTGTTGTGCGCGGCGCGCTCCAGCGTGGTCCGCGGCTGCCAGTCGAGCGGGCCGCCGGGCCACAGTTTGGCGATGGTCCGCTGGCAGCACTCCTCGTGGTTCATCTCGTCCCGGGTGATCGAGAAGAAGCACTTGCGGACCGGGTCCTCCTCGTGCTGCTCGAACGCGTGGATGGTGGCCCGGGCGAACACCGCGGGCCCAGACGCGTCGAAGTTGGCCAGCACGGCGAACCAGTACATGATGCCGAGCCGCTGCTCGGCAGTGAAGTCCTCGGCGCGCAGCCCGTCCCAGGGCAGGTCGGCCGGGTTCCACAGCATGGCCTTCGACTTCTCGTAGATCGCGGCCAGCTTCTCGGTCTCGACCCGCCACTCCATCGGGTAGATGTTCGGCTGCGGGATCTCCGGGGCCGGCCAGAACCCATCCTCGGGTACGACCAGACCACCATCGTGCTGCGTCACCATAGGACTCCGTCCAGGATCGCCGGACCATTGCCAGGCTGCCCGCGCCGCTGGTGTCCGGCCCAGGCAACTGGCCATAGCCTACGGCCGGCCACGCTCACGATCGAAGGCCAGCCGCACACTGGGGTAAGGTACGCCTGTCCCGGGGAACCCCGGGATGGCGTGCAGCCAGCGAAGCCGGTGTGATTCCGGCGCTGTCCCGCAACGGTGATGCCCCTGCCCCGGGGATGAGCCCGGACGCCTGGCCCGCGCCAACGTAACTGTCCTCGGAGGAAGGGCGGTTCGTTCCGGTGCCCGATCCAGGCACCGCAGCGGGCGCACTTCGTCCTCCAGGCCTACGGAGGATGATCATGCGGATTCCAACCCGGCTGGCAGCCCCTGCCCTCGTCCTGGCCCTGGCCGCGCTGGCCGCCGGGTGCGGCAGCACGCAGGCCAGCAACACCGGCTCGGCCGCTACGGCGAGCAGCACCGGGAGCGCCGCGGCGGGCAGCGCGTTCCCGGCGTCGGTCAAGGCGGCCAACGGTACGGTCAGGGTGCCGGGCCGGCCGACGGCGATCGTGTCGCTGTCCCCCACCGGCACCGAGATGCTGTACGCGATCGGTGCGGGCGGCCAGGTGAAGGCGGTCGACTCGCTGTCCGACTACCCGCCGCAGGCGCCGCGCACCAAGCTGTCCGCATTCCAGCCGAACGTGGAGGCGATCGTCGCGGAAAAGCCGGACCTGGTGATCGAGGCCGGCGACACCGGGCAGCTGACCAAGAAGCTGGCCGCGTTCTCCATCCCGGTGCTCGACCTGCCCGCGCCGGCCAACCTGGCCGGTGAGTACGCCGAGTTCGCCCAGCTGGGCCGGGCCACCGGCCACCTGGCCCAGGCCGAGCGGGAAGTGGCCCAGATACGCGGCCAGCTGCGCCAGATCGTGGCCGCCGCGCCGCAGCACGCCAAGCCGATCACTTACTACTACGAACTGGACCAGACCTACTACTCGGTCACCTCGGACACGTTCGTCGGCCAGCTGCTCGGCCTGCTCGGCATGAAGAGCATCGCGGACCAGGCCAAAGGCGCGGCCAGCTCGGGCGGCTACCCGCAGCTGTCGGCGGAGTACATCCTCAAGGCGAACCCGGACTACATCATCCTGGCCGACACCATCTGCTGCCATCAGGACGCCGCCACGGTGGCCAAGCGGCCCGGCTGGTCCGCGCTGGCCGCGGTCAAAGCCGGCCATGTCATCGGGCTGAACGACGACATCGCCTCGCGCTGGGGGCCGCGGGTCACCGACCTGCTGCGCACCGTCGAGACCGCCGTGGCCAAGGACTCGGGCCAGTGAAGCTGGTGGCACAGTGATGCTGGCGGCACCGTGAAGTTGGCAGGCCCGGTGAAGTCGGCGGCGCGCAAAGCCGTACCGGCCCGGGGCAGCGGGCGGGCCGCGCTGGCCGTGCTGCCCCGGGTCCGGGCCGGGCGCGCCATCGCGGTGGCCAGCGCCGTGCTGATCGCCGCCCTGCTCGCCGGGGTGGCCATCGGCCCGGCCGGCCTGTCCCTGCCCATCGTGATCCGGGCGCTGCTCACCGAGCTGCTGCCGTGGCACCCGGCACTCGGCGTGCCCGCCATCGACGCCGATATCGTCTGGCAGCTCCGGCTGCCCCGGGTCCTGCTCGGCGCGCTGGTCGGCGCCATGCTGGCCGGCGGCGGCGCGGCCTACCAGGGGGTGTTCCGCAACCCGCTGGCCGACCCGTACCTGCTCGGGGTGGCGGCCGGCGGCGGCCTCGGCGCCACCATAGTGATCATCGCGGGCGGCAGCCAGGAGCTGCTGCCACCGGCCGCCTTCCTCGGCGCGGCCGCCGCCGTCGCGGTCACCTACGTGCTCGGCGCGGGTACCCGGGTGGGCCGCGGCCCCGGCTCGGTGGGTGCGACCGCGTCCATCGTGCTGGCCGGGGTGGCGGTGGCCGCGCTGCTCACCGCGGTGCAGACCTACCTGCAGCAGCAGCACTACCAGACGCTGCAGCAGGTATACAGCTGGATCCTGGGCGGGCTGTCGCTGGCCACCTGGTCCGACGTGCTGCTGATCCTGCCGTACGTGATCGTCTCGGCCGGGATCCTGCTCGCCCACCGGCGGCTGCTCGACGTGCTCCGGGTCGGCGAGACCGAGGCCAGCACGCTGGGCGTGGACATCGCCCGGCTGCGGCTCACCGTGGTCATCGCGGCCACCCTGGGCACCGCCGCCGCGGTGTCGGTGAGCGGGCTGATCGGCTTCGTCGGCATCATCGTCCCGCACACGGTGCGGCTGACCGCCGGGCCCAGCTACCGGATCGTGCTGCCGGTGTCGATGATCGGCGGGGCGGCGTTCCTGGTGCTGGCGGACATCGCGGCGCGCACCGTGCAGTCACCCGCCGAGGTGCCGATCGGCGTGATCACCGCGCTGGCCGGCGCGCCGTTCTTCCTGGTGGTGCTCAGCTCCCGGCGGGCGCGGCAGGACCTGTCGTGATTGCCTTCGACCGGGTGACCGTGCGGTACGGCGCGGCGGTGGCGCTGGCCGGGATCAGCGAGAAGGTCGAGTCCGGGGAATGGCTCGGCGTCATCGGGCCGAACGGGGCGGGCAAGACGACGCTGCTCAGGTCGGCGGCGCACCTGGTCCGCTACGAGGGCGCGATCGAGATCGCCGGGCAGCCCGCGGCCGGGCTGCGCCGCCGCGCGCTGGCCCGGCTGGTGGCCTACGTCCCGCAGTTGCCCGAGCTGCCGCCGGAGATGAGCGTGGCCGACTACGTGCTGCTCGGCCGGACCCCGCACATCGGCTACCTGCGGATGGAAACCCCGGCCGACCGGGACATCTGCGCCGGGCTGCTGGACCGGATGGGGCTGTCCCCGATGGCCGCCCGGCCGCTCGGCACGCTGTCCGGCGGCGAACTGCAGCGCGTGGTGCTGGCCCGGGCGCTGGCCCAGCAGGCCCCGGTGCTGCTGCTCGACGAGCCGACCAGCGCGCTGGACCTCGGCCGCCGGGTGGCCGCCCTGGAACTGGTCGACGAGCTGCGCCGGGAGCAGACGCTGACCGTGCTGTCGGTGGTGCACGACCTCACCCTGGCCGGGCAGTTCGCCGACCGGCTGCTGCTGCTGGACGGCGGCCGCGCCGCCGCGGCCGGTGACCCGGCCAGCGTGCTCCGCGATGAGGTGCTGACCGGCCCGTTCGGCGCCGGGCTGCACGTGCTGACCACTCCGGACGGGGAGCGCGTGGTGACCTCCCGGCGGATCGCAGGAGGTGCCGCGGGAGGTCAGGCGGCGGTGGACTCCGGCAGGTAGGCCGCCCACTGCGGATCGCCATCGTGGGCCGCGCCGATCAGCCGCCAGTGCGCACCCCGCGGCGCGACCGGCACCCGGTTCATCGTCCAGCCGAGTTCCGCGATCAGCCGGTCGGCCTTGGTGTGGTTGCACCGCATGCAGGAGGCGACGCAGTTCTCCCAGGCGTGCGGGCCGCCGCGGCTGCGCGGGATGACGTGGTCGATGGTCTCGGCCTTACGGCCGCAGTAGGCGCACAGGTAGTTGTCCCGGCGCATCAGCGCGCCCCGGGTCAGCGGCACCCGGCTGCGGTGCGGCACCCGGACATACCGCCGCAATCTGATCACCGAGGGCGTGACGATGACCATCGAGGAGGAGCGCAACAAGGCACCCTCCGAATCGTCGTGCACGACTTCGGCCTTCTCGCCGAGCACCAGGCACACGGCACGGTGCAGGCCGACCGTGGTCAGCGGCTCATACGTCACGTTGAGCAGCAGCACCCGTCGCACACGCGCCTCCTGCCTGATGCGGTAGGCGAGCACAGTGTGCCAGGTAAGCACAGAGTGCCGTGGCCAAGGACAGCCTAACCGGCCGGCCCCGGCTAGACATAACGCCGGCGAGCGCGCCGGTAAAAAGACTGGTGAACGGAAACCGTCTGGATGGCGCTGACGCGGCGGCCGGGGCCGCTGCGCCGATCGCTTAGAGTGCGGCTCATGACTGAATCCGGCCAGCACACGCCCTCCGTCCCTGCTCCGCCCGCGGGCTACCCCCGCGCCGAGCGCCTCGCGCTCACCGAGAACCTGCATGGCTATCAGGTGGCCGACCCGTATCGCTGGCTGGAGGACCCGGCCAGCCAGGAGACCAAGGACTGGCTGGCCGCCGAGGACGAGCTGTGGCTCAGCCACGCCCCGGACCTGCCCGCCCGGGCGGTGCTGGCCAGCCGGATCGAGGAGCTGATGGCGGCCGGGTTCGTCGGCACCCCGGTCTGGCGGGGCGAGCGCCAGTTCTTTCTGCGCCGCCTGCCCGGCCAGGAGCACGGGGTGCTGCTGACGACCGCTCCCGGCGACCCGGAACGGGTGCTCGTCGACCCAGTGGCCATCGATCCCACCGGCCTGACCACGCTGGACGCCTGGCAGCCGGACAAGGAGGGCCGGCTGCTCGCCTACCAGCTGTCCCAGGCCGGGGACGAGGAGTCGGAGTTGCGGGTGCTGGACGTCGCGACCGGCGCGGCGGTGGACGGCCCGATCGGCCGGTCCCGTTACTCCCCGGTCGCCTGGCTGCCCGGCGGGGCCGCGTTCTACTACGTGCGCAGGCTCCCTCCGGACCAGGTGCCGAGCGGCGAGGAACAGTTCCACCGCCGGGTCTACCTGCACACGGTCGGCACCCCGGACGAGTCAGACGTGGAGATCTTCGGGGCCGGCCTGGACAAGACCAACTACTACGGCGTCTCGGTCAGCCGGGACGGCCGCTGGCTGAGCATCAGCGCGTCGCAGGGCACCGCGCCGCGCAACGACCTGTGGCTGGCCGACCTGAGCGGCACTGACCCGAGCGGCTCAGCGCCGGCCGCGCCCGCGCTGCGCGTGGTGCAGCAGGGCGTGGACGCGCGGACCGGGGTACACGTCGGCCGGGATGGCCGGCTCTACGTCTTCACCGACGCAGATGCGCCGCGCGGCCGGCTCGCGGTCACCGACCCGGCGCAGCCGGAGGCGGCGAACTGGCGCGACCTGATCAGTGAGGACCCGGCCGCGAACCTGGCCGACTTCGCCATCCTGGACGGCCCCGAACTGGCCCGCCCGGTGCTGCTCGTCTCATGGACCCGGCACGCGATCGGCGAGATCAGCGTGCACGACCTGGCCACCGGGGAGCGGACCGGGATGCTGGCCCTGCCCGGCGGCGACACCGGCAGGCTCGGCACCCTCGGCGGGATCAGCGAGCGGCCGGAGGGCGGCCACGAAGCCTGGTTCGGCTACACCGACAACACCACGCCGCTGATGATCTATCACTACGACGCGCGTGACGGCTCGGTGCAGGTCTGGGCCACCGCGCCCGGCGCGGTGCAGGTGCCGGACGTCAGCACCCGGCAGCTGACGTTCACCTCCAAGGACGGCACGGAGGTCCGGATGCTAGTGATCAGCCAGCAGGCGGGCGGCACCAGCCCGGCCCAGCCCAGGCCCACCATCCTCTACGGCTACGGCGGCTTCGATATCAGCATGTCGCCCGCCTACTCGGCGTCGGTCCTGGCCTGGGTGGAAGCAGGCGGGGTGTACGCGATCGCCGCGCTGCGCGGCGGCGGCGAGGAAGGCGAGGACTGGCACCGGGCCGGCATGCGGGAGCACAAGCAGAACGTGTTCGACGACTTCCACGCGGCGGCGGCCGCGCTGATCTCCGGCGGCTGGACCACCGCAGACCAGCTGGGTATCTCCGGCGGCTCCAACGGCGGCCTGCTGGTCGGCGCGGCCGTCACCCAGTGGCCGGACCAGTTCGCCGCCGCGGCCTGCTCCGCGCCGCTGCTCGACATGGTCCGCTACGAGCGGTTCGGCCTCGGGCAGACCTGGAACGACGAGTACGGCACCGCCGAGAGGGCGGACGAGCTGGGCTGGCTGCTCGGCTACTCGCCCTACCACCACGTGCGGCCGGGCACCCGGTACCCGGCCACGCTGTTCACCGTGTTCGACAACGACACCCGGGTGGATCCGGTGCACGCCCGCAAGATGTGCGCCGCGATGCAGGACGCCACCTCGGCCCGCTGGCCGGACCGGCCGGTCGTGCTGCGCCGGGAGGCGGAGGTGGGCCACGGCGCCCGCGGCGTCAGCCGCTCGGTCGCGCTGTCCGCGGACACCCTGGCCTTCCTCGCCTTCCACACCGGCCTGCGCTGGTGAAGCCGGTGACGAGGGACACCCCGGCCTCAGGCGCCGACCAGCGCCTCCCGGTAGTCGCGCAGCGCCGGGCAGTCGCCGTGCTGGGCCGCCACCGTCTCGCCCAGCGAGTAAGCGGCCCGCAGCACCAGCCCGGGCCGGTGCTGGCTGGGCAGCCGGGCCAGGGTTTCCCGGCTCAGCCGCAGCGCCTCCTCCGGCTCGCCGGCCGACAGCCGGCACCGGGCCTGGCCCAGCGTGACCAGCGACCGGTCCAGGAACTCGGCCGGTGAGTACAGCCGCAGGGCCTGCCCGAACGCGTCATCCGCGCCCCGGTAGTCGCCCAGGGTGACCAGCGCGTCGCCGGAGTGGAACAGCAGCTGGCGCTCGGTGTAACCGAACGCGGTGCCCCGCCGCTCCTCGGTGGGCAGCCCGTCCAGTGCCTCCTGGGCCTGTTCCAGGGCCGCGTTGACCCGGGACACCGCGCTGGCCGTCACGCCACCTGCGCCGCCGCCTGCACCGCCGCCTGCACCGCCGGCCGCGGCCCGGCCGGACGGCCCGCCCTTGCCCCGGGCCCGGGCCAGCCGGGCCAGCGCCCGCGCCTCCACGATGGGCGCCATCGCACTGGCCACACAGGGCCGCTGCCCGGCCAGGTCGGCGCTGGCCCGGGCGGCCGCGGCGGCCTGCGCCGGGTCGCCGTAATACAGCGGGACCAGCGCCTCGCGCACCGCGACCCAGGCCCGGAGCTGCCGGTCGCCGGTCTCGTCGGCTGCCGTCCGCGCGGTGCTGAAGAACGACCGGGCCAGCCGCTGGTCACCCACGTCGATCATCGTCATGCCAGCCAGCCCGGCCAGCCGGGCGGCCAGCTGGCAGAGCCGCTCCACGAACTCCAGCGGCTGGCGCTGCTCGCACATCCGGCGCACGTCGCCGAGGTCGAGCAGCACGTCGCAGAGCAGCCGCATCGGCGGGACCGTCATGTACAGCCGCCCGTACTCGGCGACCATCTCCTCCCAGTGGTCCAGCATGGTGACCGACACCGTGGCCCCGAGCAGCGCGTCGTCCAGCCGCCGCCGGATCCGCTCGGCCGCGCCGAAGAAGCGCCCCTCCGCCTCGGCCCCGGGATCCGCCATCAGCCGGAGCAAGTTCCGCCGGACCAGGTCGTCGTCCGCCTCGCCCGGGCTGGACTCCGCCACCGGCATGGCCACCCCGGCCGCTGGCCGGCCGGACCGGCACCGGTGACCGCCCCGGCCGCGTCCGGCGGCGCCGCGGGCCGTTCCCGCGGCGGCGCGGGCGCGGGCGCCGCAGCCGACGGCTGGCCGGACCCGGTCCCGGCAGCCGGCATCAAGGCCGGCGCGGGGTGCGTCCGGCCGCACAGGCACTGCCCTGGGTAGCCGAGATCGGCCGGCTCGGCCTGGTACACGTAGCAGAGGTAGTGCAGGTACTCCGGCCCCGGCCGCTTCTGCCCGCTCTCGTAGGACGACAGCAGCGTCTCGCTGAACCGGGGCGGCAGCCGTCCTTCGGTCACGTACCTGGCCCGGACCTGGGCGACCACGTCGGCCAGCGCGATACCCAGCGCGAGCCGGTGCGCCCGGATCAGCGTGGTGCCGAAGGTGGGCTGGCAGCGCTCGTGGATGACGAGTGCGATCTCAGCGGGCGGGAGCCCGTCAGCCAGGCACTGCGCCCGGATGCCCCGGGCCATGAAGACTTCCTGGCGTGCTTCCCCGGTACCGGGTTCCGGTGCTCCGTCGCGGTCGGCGTCGCAATCCGCTCCCATCCTCATCCCTCCTCTGGGCGCGCCCCCGCGACCGCCCGGCCGGATTTTCCGACTCACAGCTATTAAGTAACTACTCTCCGTAGAGCAATTCGGTGAAATACCCGAATTACGTGCACTAACTACGAAGTAGAACATGCAATTCTCTCTCTACACGTTGCATACTGCACGGTCTACGTGGCCCCGTCATGGCAATCGCGCTGACTGATCCCAAAAACTGCCCGGATGGCCGCTCAGGACGGCCTCGGACCGGGTTTGCCACCCGCCACCTGAGCCGAGCTGGCCAGGTCACCCGGGCTGGCCGGCCACTATGGGGAGTCGGCCCCTGGCCCCCAGCCCCCTTGCCGATCCGCGAAAGGACTATCCCGGTGACCTCGCAAGCGCTCGTCACGGCGCTCGGCCTCGCCGCCCATGCCGACGATTCGCTCACCGACGCCTGCGGCAAGAACCCCGGCATCGCCTGCCGCCTGACCTGGAATGTGACGCACAGCCAGCGGGCCGCTGAGCTGGTCAACGTGTGGCTGGCCCGCCCGGTCATGCTGGTGCTGCAGATCGTCCTGGTGGTGCTGGTGGCCATCGTGATCCGGCTGATCGCGCTCCGGCTGATCAACAAGGTCACCAGGCACGCGGCCGAGGCGGGCAACGGCAAGACGGACCCGGCGCACGTGCTGATGGGCGAGCGGCGGCGGCAGCGCGCCCAGGCCCTCGGGTCGGTCCTGGGCAACGCCGCGTCGGTGCTCATCTTCGGCATCGCCGCGGTGACCATCGCCGGTGATCTCGGGCTGAACCTGGCCCCGGTGCTGGCCAGCGCCGGGGTGCTCGGCCTGGCCATCGGCTTCGGCGCGCAGAGCCTGGTCCGTGACTACCTGTCCGGGATCTTCATGATGCTGGAGGACCAGTACGGCGTCGGCGACGTCATCGACGCGGGCTCCGCCACCGGCACCGTCGAGGGGGTCAGCCTGCGGGTGACCCGGCTGCGCGACGTCAACGGCGTGGTCTGGCACGTGCGCAACGGCACGATCAACCGGATCGGCAACGAGTCGCAGGGCTGGGCCCGCGCGGTGATCGACTTCCCGGTGTCCTACGACCAGGACCTGCCCCGGGTCCGGGAGACGATGAAGGACACCGCGACCGGGATGTGGCAGGAGCCGCGCTGGCATGACGTGATCATGGAGGAGCCGGAGGTCTGGGGCGTCGAGTCGGTGACCAGCGACGCGATCGTGATGCGGCTGGTGGCCCGGACGCTGCCGCTGCGCCAGTGGGAGGTGGCCCGCGAACTGCGCGAGCGGCTGAAGACCGCACTGGATGAGGCGGCCGTGCCGGGCGAGCCGACGGCCTCCGCGATCAGCGCCGGCGCGGCCGCCAAGGCCGAGGCGCAAGCGCACGCCGCCGCGGGCGAAGCACACGCCGCGGGGGGCCAGTCCGACGACAGCCCGACCGGGGACCAGGGCTAGCCGGTCGAGCCACTAGCCTGGACCTGCGATGGACGACACCAGAGAGATCAGCTTCTACGAGGCGGTCGGCGGCGAGGAGACGTTCCGCCGCCTGACCCACCTCTTCTACCAGGGCGTGGCGGCCGACCCGGAGCTGCGCGCGGTCTACCCGAGCAAGGATCTCGGGCCCGCCGAGGAACACCTGCGGCTGTTCCTGATCCAGTACTGGGGCGGCCCGGCCACCTACAACGAACTGCGCGGCCACCCGCGGCTGCGGATGCGGCACCGGCACTTCGTCATCGGCGAGGCCGAGCGGGACGCCTGGCTGCGGCACATGCGCGCCGCGCTGGACGAGATCGGCCTGCCGCCCGCGCTTGACGCGCAACTGTGGGAGTACCTGGTCATGGCGGCGAACAGCCTGGTCAACGCGCCCACCGAGCCGAGGCGCCCCGACCTGGGGCTCAGCCCCGCCTGAGACCGGGATCCCAGGCGGGCCGAGCCGCGGGTACTGGCGTTCAGCCCCTGGTGAGCTTGCGGTAGGTGACGCGGTGCGGGCGGGCCGCGTCCGGCCCCAGCCGTTCGATCTTGTTCTTCTCGTACGCCTCGAAGTTGCCCTCGAACCAGAACCAGTCCGGGCCGCCTTCCCAGGCCAGGATGTGCGTGGCGATCCGGTCCAGGAACCACCGGTCGTGGCTGGTGATCACGGCGCAGCCGGGGAAGTCGAGCAGCGCCCGCTCCAGCGAGGCCAGGGTTTCCACGTCCAGGTCGTTGGCGGGCTCGTCAAGCAGCAGCAGGTTGCCGCCCTGGCGCAGGGTGAGCGCCAGGTTCATCCGGCCCCGCTCGCCGCCGGACATCAGCCCGGCCGGCTTCTGCTGGTCGGGGCCCTTGAACCCGAACGCCGCGACATAGGCCCGGCTGGGGATCTCCACATTGCCCACCCGGATGGTGGCGTCGCCGCCGGAGATGGCCTGCCAGACCGTCTTGTCCGCATCGATCCCGGACCGCAGCTGGTCTACGTAGGAGATCTTGACCGTGTCGCCGACCCGGATGCTGCCGGCGTCCGGCTTCTCGTCGCCGGTCAGCATCTTGAACAGGGTGGTCTTGCCGACCCCGTTCGGGCCGATGACGCCGACCAGGCCGTTGCGCGGCAGCGAGAAGCTCAGCCCTTCAATCAGCTGCCGGTCACCGAACCCCTTCGAGAGGTCGTCCACCTCGACGACCTGGCTGCCCAGCCGCGGGCCCGGCGGGATCTGGATCTCCTCGAAGTCCAGCTTGCGGTACTTGTCGGCCTCGGTCGCCATCTCCTCGTAGCGCTGCAGCCGGGCCCGGCTCTTGGCCTGGCGGGCCCGCGGGGACGACCTGACCCACTCCAGCTCGTCTTCCAGCCGCTGGCGCCGCTTGGCGTCCTTGGCCCCTTCGACCTTGATCCGGGATGCCTTGGTCTCCAGGTAGGTCGAGTAGTTGCCCTGGTAGGGGTAGGCGTGGCCGCGGTCCAGTTCGAGGATCCACTGCGCCACGTTGTCCAGGAAGTACCGGTCGTGGGTGACGGCCACCACGGTGCCGGCGTACTTCTCCAGGTGCTGCTCCAGCCACTGCACGCTTTCGGCGTCCAGGTGGTTGGTGGGCTCATCGAGCAGCAGCAGGTCCGGCGTGGACAGCAGCAGCTTGCACAACGCCACCCGCCGCCGCTCCCCGCCGGACAGCGTGCTCACATCCGCGTCCGCGGGCGGGCAGCGCAGCGCGTCCATCGCCTGCTCAAGCTGGCTGTCCAGGTCCCAGGCCTCACGGCGGTCGAGCTCCTCCTGGAGGTGGCCCATCTCTTCCAGCAACGCATCGGAGTAGTCGGTCGCCATCTGCTCCGCGATCGCGTTGTACCGGTCCAGCAGTCCCTTGGTCTCGGCCACCCCCTCCTGGACGTTCTCCAGCACGTTCTTGCTGTCGTCAAGCTGCGGCTCCTGGCTGAGCAGCCCCACCGTGAAGCCGGGGAACAGCCGCGCATCGCCGTTGGACGGGTGCTCCAGGCCGGCCATCATCTTCAGCAACGTGGACTTGCCCGCGCCGTTCGGCCCCACCACGCCGATCTTGGCTCCGGGGAAGAACGCCAGCGTCACATCGTCAAGCAGCACCTTGTCGCCCTTGACCAGCCGGGCGGCATGCATCTGATAGATAAATTCAGGCATGGTTCAAGGTTAGGGGCTGCGGTGCCGAGGGTCGGACGGGCATACGCCCAGCGGCAGGGTGGCCACCCGGTCCCGGCCGGATTGCTTGGCCCGGTACAGCGCGGCGTCCGCCGCGGCTAGCAGCTCGAACAGCTCGTTTCCGTCCCGGCCGAGCTCGGCCACCCCGATCGATACGGTGACCGTGGCCGCCGCGCCCAGCGCCGGAATGGCGATGACCCGGACCCGCTCGCGGAGCCGTTCCGCGATCCAGCATGCCTGCTCCTGGCCGGCCCCGGGCAGCAGCGCGACGAACTCCTCGCCGCCGAACCGGCCCAGCACGTCGCCGGCCCGCACATGGCTGATCAGGGTGCTGGCCGTCGCGGCCAGCAACTCATCCCCGGCCAGATGGCCGTACCGGTCGTTGACCCGCTTGAAGTGGTCGATATCCAGCAGCAGGACCGCGGCGGGCACTCCGGCCCGCCGGGCCCGGCGCACCCAGCCGTCCGCTTCCCGCTGCCAGGCGACGGCGTTGAGCAGGCCGGTCTTGGCATCCGTCCGGGCCGCCGCGCGCAGCTGCTGGTGCAGCAGGCTGCGCTGGAGCAGGATCACCGGCGGCAGCGCGACGGCGAGCAGCACCGGGTTCAGCGCGCAGGCGATGGTGACCAGCAGCCCGGCGCACAGCCCAGCCAGGCCGATCAGCAGACCCTCGGAATCCCAGCCGGCGCGCGGCCGCGGCACTGCGGCCGCCGGCCGCCAGGCCGGCCCGGCTGGCCGCCAGGCCGGCCCGGTAGGCCCGGACTGGCCGGTAGGCCTGGACTGGGCGGCAGGCCCGGACTGGGCGGCCCGGCCGGCGACGCCCAGCAGAACGCCGTTGATCAGCACGAACAACCCCGCGCAGCCCGCCGCCTCGGCCATCGTCACCGGGTCCAGCGGCCAGTGGCCGTGCGCGTGCAACTGCTGGAACAGGGCCGAACTGGCCCCGCCGGCCAGGCCCAGCGACGCCGCCATGAACGCCCGCCAGTACAGCGGTCCCTGCCTGGCCCGCCAGTGTGCGAAGCCGCCGATCAGGACCGGCCCGGCCAGCGCACAAGCGGGCGGGAGCAGCAGTGCGGCAGGCAGCCACCACGCGGTCAGCAGGTCCCGGGGGCCGGGCTGCGGCACACCCCAGCGCCGGGTGGCCTCGACGCACGCGGCCGCGCAGCCGAGGAACGTGGCGAACAGCACCAGCTGGCCGGGCCGCAGCCGGGTCTCAGCCAGCTGCCAGCCGCTCAGCGCCAGATCAGCGGCGATCACCGTGAGCAGGTAAGCCGTGAGCCGCGGCCGACCGGGAAGGCGTTCCCAGGACCACGGTGCTTCGGTACGGGAGCCCGGCGGGTACCCGGGATCAGCGTGCATCGTGCCTTGGACTGCCGACATGCCACCTGTCCATGACCGCCGCAGGCGGGCCCCTGGTGCCTCTGGCGCCCGGGCCCCGGTCACATTCCGTGTTCGAGAAGCGGCCGAGCTATAACGCTGGGTAACAGCGTAGAGGCGGGGCCCGCCAGGCGGCGCCTTCCGCGGATCCCGATCAGAATGGCGCTGCCGCCCCGACCGGCTCCCCGCCCGGCCCGGGCTCGGCCGGATCCGCCGCCTGCTCGCCCTCTTCGTCGTCCGGGCCCACCTGCCCGTCCGGGCCGTCCTGGCCGTCGGGTCCGTCCGGCAGCTCTGCCCCGGCCAGCGCGGCCACTGCGTCCTCGGCGAACATCCCGGCCGGTGGCGTGCCCTGGATGCCGTCCCCGGCCGCCGGGCCGGAAGCCCGCATCTCATCGGCACCCGCCTCATCGGCACCCGGCTCACCGGCACCTGCCGCACCGGGCGGGGCCACACTGGCCGCCCGCTCCAGCGCCGTCTCCCCCGCCGGACGGAGAGCGCGCTGGAACATCGCCACTCCCCGGGTCATGTCGTGCCCGATCGAGCTGGCCTCGACCTCCACCGCCACCCGGGAGGCGCCGGCCTTGTCGGTATACGGCCGGACCTGCAGCTTCCCCTTGACCAGCACTGGATCGCCCTTACGCACACACATCGCGACGTTCTCGGCCAGCCCCCGCCAGCAGAACACGGTCACGAACGACGTGCCGCCGTCCGACCACTCGCCGCTGTCCCGGTCCATCCGGCGCGGGGTGTAACCGACCCGGAGCGACGTGTACGAATAGCCGTTGTGTGTCTTGCGGTATCTCGGTTCGCGGGCCACGTAACCCGCCAGGACCACCTGAGCCTCGTTCATCGTGGACCATCCCGTCATCTGGGCTGCCCGGGCGGCCCAATGCCGCCGGCTGAGTCCACGATGTCCGGGCAGGCCGGGGTCACCCCAGAGCGAACGCAGTCCTGTGGATACCCGGGCTCATCCGGCCTGGCTGTGCATGACCGAGCCCGGATTGTCGGTAGCAGGTGGCACGATCTGGGGGGGAGGTCCGGGTCAGGCCGCGACGAGCTCGGACGGCTCGGCGATCACGTCGACCAGGGCCCCGTTGCGCATCACGGTGATCGCCATCGGGCGGCCGATGGCCTCGGCGAACATCAGCCGCTGCAGGTCCTGGGCCGTGCTCACCGGATTGCCGCCCGCGCTGACCAGCAGGTCCCCGGCCCGCAGCCCAGCCCGGTCGGCCGGCCCGCCGGAGACCACCTCGACCACCCGCAGGCCGGTCGCCCGGCCGACCCGTTCGGCCAGCACGGCGGGCAGCGGCGCGGGGGCACTGACCAGGCCCAGGTAGGCTCGCCGGACCCGGCCGTGCCGCATCAGCGCGGAGATGATCCGCCGCGTGGTGGCGTTGACCGGGACGGCCAGGCCCACGCCCAGGCCGGCCACCGCGGTGTTGATGCCGACCACCCGGGCATGGCTGTCAGCCAGCGCGCCACCCGAGTTCCCCGGGTTGAGCGCCGCGTCGGTCTGGATCACGTCCTCGACCAGGCGGGCCGCGGCGCCGCTGCGCGTCGGCAGCGACCGGCCCAGCGCGCTGACCACGCCCGCGGTCACCGAGCCGGCCAGGCCGAGTGGGTTGCCCACGGCCACCACCAGCTGGCCGACCACGAGCTCATCTGCCTCGCCCAGCTCGGCGGGCGGCGGCGTCTGCCCGGCGGTGCGCAGCACCGCCAGGTCGGACAGCGGGTCCGCGCCGACCACCCGGAACGGGCTGGTGGTGCCATCCGAGAACGCCGCGGTACCCCCGCTGGCGCTGCCCACCACGTGCGCGTTGGTCAGCAGGAACCCGTCGCCGGTGAACACCACACCGGAGCCCAGGCTCTCGCCCTGCCGGCCCGTCCTGGGCACCCGGAGGCTGGCCACCTTCGGGGTGAGCTCGGCCGCCACCCCCGCCACGATCTGCGAGTAGGCGTCGAGCGGCTGAGGATTGGTCATGCTATCTGCCTCATCAGCTCATTCACCAATTACATGATTACACCAGTTGATGAAACAGCCAACACCGCTCAGCGGGCAACCTTTCCCCCCAGCATTACGCCCCCAGCGGACAGGGCTGGGCCAGCCGGAACCCGGCTACTGGCGGGCGGCGCGGAGGGCGGTGCAGAACCGGGCGTACTCAGAAAGCTCCTGCTTGACCGGGACCAGCACGTACTGCTCAGCCACCTGTTCCATGGCGGCGCGCATCTGCTGCTCGATCTGGCTGCGTTCGCGTATCGCGGCCGAATTGACAATGCTCATGCAGCCGGACGCGGTCAGCCAGCCCAGAGTGAGAATGGCGGCGATCAGCAGGATCACCCAGGGCAGCAGGGCGGCGTCGCTGAAGATGGCCACCGCATGCCGGGTGGCATGAAAGACGCCGATGACCACCAGGGCGACCACCCAGGCCAGGCCGGTCACCGCGCAGCCGAGCAGCAGCCCCTGCCAGACGGCCACCATCCGCCACCACGGCTCTACGCTGTTCTCCGCAGGCAGCGTGTCGCCGATGACCGCGCCGAGCGCCCCGGGGATCTCGTCGCGCCGGGACCGGGCCGCCGCGCGGACCGTCTGCGACCAGGGCTTCGGCAGCGTGGGGCCAACCTGGTCGCCGAGCGCGGTCAGCGCGTTGTCGATTTCCGCCTGCTGCGCGCCAGCCGGCCCGGCGGCCACGCCGCGCAGTTCTTGCCACAGGTTACCGAGCCGCAGCTTGCGCACCGGGTCATGGCCCAGCGCCCGGTCCACCAGCCAGGACACCGGCCAGCCCACGTAGTCAATGGCGCGCAGCTCGCGGGCGCTCTGCAGCGCCTGGCCCACGCCAGCCGCGCCGGCCGCGCGGCCGAACGCCTCGGCCAGCGTGGCCGCGCTGTTCGGCGGCACTTCGGAGAAGTCATCGTCCTCGGCCGGGCCGCGGCCCTCCCCAGCGTAGGGCAGGAATCGCACGGCCATGACTTCCAGGTCGGCCGCGATCCGGTTGCTGGCCGCCTCGCGCTCGGCCACCGTGCGGGCCAGCAGCTTGCGCAGCTCGCCCACGCCAGCGCCGGTCCGCGCCGAGGTGACCAGCACCCGCGCGTCATGCAGGCCCTCCGAGTCGAGCAGCCGGGTCAGGTCGCCTTCGCAGTCCTCCACCTGGTCGGCGGTGAGCAGGTCGGACTGGTTGAGCACCACCGCGATGACCGAGGAGTGACTGGCCAGCGGGGTAAGGTACCGGCTGTGCACAGCCGCGTCCGCGTACTTCTGCGGATCCAGCACCCAGACCATCAGGTCGGCCACGCCGACCAGGCGGTTGGTCTCGTCCGACGCGGCCGCCGCCACCGAGTCGTGGTCCGGCAGGTCGATCAGGATCAGGCCGCGCAGCGACGCCTCGCCCTCACCCAGCGCGCTGGACCGCGCGTACCGGTTCCGCGATGGGATACGCAGCCATTCCAGCAGCTGGGCCGCGCCGTCCATGCCCCACACGCAGGCGTGCGGATCCTTGGTGAACGGCCGGATCACGCCGACGGCCGAGAAGTCGGCCCCGGCCAGCCGGTTGAACAGTGACGATTTGCCGCTTCCAGTGCCGCCCGCCAGCACGGCCACGGTGTGGTTGGCGGACATCCGGAGGCGCTCCCCAGCCCGGGCCACCAGGTGCTCAGCGTCGCTCAGCAGGGCCGGGCTGAAGCCATCCGGCCCGCTCCGCGCCGACCCGATCTGGATCACCCGGGCCAGCGCAGTCAGCCGGGTGGACAGGTCAGCCACGGCCGATTCGCCGTTCTGCGGGCTGGCCAGCGCGGCACCGCCCGGCCCGGCGGTGGCCAGCCCGGGACTGGCCAGCCAGGCCGACCGGTATTCGCCGATACTCATCGCGCCATCTCAAGTGAATAGGTTGCCTGGTACAGCCGGACCGGGGCCGCGGCGTCCAGCTCGCCGGCCGAGTCAACCACCTGGACGAAGCGCAGCATCTCCTCATCGAACAGCCTGCGCATCCGGTCCCGCAGGTCCGCCCGGGCCCGGACCCGGATGTCACGCACCGGGCCGGCGCCGAACAGCGAGGTCAGCAGCAACTGCGGGACGGCCCCGGTGCCCTCGGCGCCGCCCTCACCGTCCCGCTGGCCGAGCATCGCCACGGCCAGCACGGTGGACAGGGAGTCGTCATCGAAGGACATCACCCGGGCGATCGACCGCTTGGTCACGCTCTCTGCCTGGACCAGCCGCATCATCTGGTCCTGCCAGCCACTCACCGCGCGGGCCGCCCGGACCGGCAGGTCGGCGGAGCAGCGGGCCAGGGACAGCGCCGCCTGGCGGAGCTGGCCGTCCCCGGTGTCTGGCGCGTCGTCGGCCAGCGCGGGCTCGCTGGTCAGGCCGAACACCAGCCCGGCATCCGCGGCGAACTGCGACCCGGCCCAGCTGTCGCCGTTTTCCTCGGCGGCGACCCGCTCCAGCAGGGTCACGCCGGCCGGGTCGTTGCGCCAGCGCCGGACCGAGTCCTCCGCGGCCTGGCTGGCCACCGAGATGACCAGCGACTCGATGCTGCTGCGCAGCGCGCTCTTCAGCGCCCGGGCCCGGGCCTGCGCGCCCCGTTTGCGCTGGCGCACGGGGCGCCGGCCGCGCGGCGCCTGCAGGCCGCGGAGCAGCTCGCCGGTGCCGGCGAAGTCCTGCCAGCGGGCCAGCGCCTCGCCGCGGAGCAGCGAGCCATTAGACAGCGTCTGGTCCGCCTCGGCCAGCGCGACCGCGTACGCGCCTTCCACCGTGGCCTTCAGCTCGGACCGGATGGCCAGCTGAGCTTCCACCTCGGCGGCCAGCGCGGGCACCCGGTTGCGGAACGTGTCCAGCGCGCCCGCCATGGTCTGGGTCAGGATGGCCACCCGGCGGTCGGCTTTGACCGCCATCTCCTGCAGCCACTCGCGCACCGGGGCGGATACCTCGGCGGGCAGCCGGGCGTCCGTGATCACCGTCTCGTGGATCACGAAACGCTGGTTGTCGCCCAGCCCGTTGGCCCGCAGCATGGCGCCGAAGTGCTTGGTCAGCTCGGCGCTGCTGGACGGCGGCACCCGGGACAGCACGATGCCCAGCGCGGCGCCGCGTTCCTTGGCGTACTCCAGCAGTTCCCACACGGCCGCGTCGGCGTACCGGCTCGACGTGGTCATGAACAGCCACAGGTCCGAGGCGTCCAGGAACTGGTGCGCGAACTCCCGGTGCGCCTGCACCACCGAGTCGATGTCCGGGGTGTCCAGCAGGGCGACGCCCTTGGGCATGCCCTCGTTGGCCGCCAGCACCAGCAGCCCATCGCGGCCGGACCGGGCCAGCCCTTCCTGGCGGACCCGGGGCACGGTCGGCAGGAACACGTTCTCCGCGAACCAGTCCACGTCGTCCGGGTGGCAGGCGAGCACTGGGCTGTTGGTGGTTGGGCGGCGGATGCCGGTGTTGCTGACCTGGGCGCCCACGATGCTGTTGACCAGGGTCGATTTGCCCGCGCCGGTGGACCCGACCAGGGCCACCAGCAGCGGCGCGCCGGACTGGCGGACCCGGGGCAGCAGGTAGTCGTCGATCTGGCTGAGCAGCTTGACCCGCTCCGCCCTGGCCGCCTCGGCGCCGGTGGTCTCGAAAACCAGGCTGACGTCCACGATCCGGCGGCGCAGTTCGAGCAGGGCGGCTTCGAGCAGCCGGGCATCGACCCGGCGGTGCCGCCCGGACTCCGCGGGCTGGGCCCCGCCCCCGCTGGCCGGCGGCTGCCCGGCACGGCGAGCCGGCCGATCCGCACCGGCAGCGGGCTGCGCCGCGTCGGCAGCAGGCCGGTCCGGCTGGCTAGCCGGCCGCTCCCGGCCGGCCGCCGGGCGCCCGGCATCGGTGGCCGGCTGCCCGGGCGGGCTTACCGGCTGCTGCCCCGGGGGGACGGGGTCAGGTGAGAC
Source organism: uncultured Actinomycetes bacterium (assembly GCA_963814645.1). GTDB lineage: Bacteria > Actinomycetota > Actinomycetes > Streptosporangiales > Streptosporangiaceae > RYN-230. The sequence goes on from CAWFDX010000004.1 coordinate 2,807,083, forward strand.
GGCCGCATCCGCCCCGGCGGCGCGCGCGCCAGTGGCAGCGAGGCCCGGCCGTTCCGTCATTGTTCTCCGTCACTGCCTTTCCCGCGTCGGCCTTGCTTCGGCAGATCCCCCCGGTGACGTGGGCACAGCTACACTCCGGTCTTTGCTCAGCGCATTCCGGGACAGCTCGGCGATCTGCGCCCCGACCTGCACTACCTCACCTATCACGACAATTGCTGGCGGGCGCAGGCCGGCCTCACTGACCGCTGCGGCTACGGCGCTAAGCCCTGTGGTAATTATGTGCTGCGTGGGCAGGGTACCGTCCACAATGACCGAAACTGGGGTCCGCGAATCCAGGCCCGCCCGGATCAGCGTCTCCGCCACCTGGCTCAGGTACTCCAGGCCCATCAGCAGCACCAGTGTGGCCTGGGACGACGCCAGCTCGGCCCAGTCCACCGTGGAACGCGGATCGCCCGGTGGGAGATGCGCCGAGACCACGCGGAATTCCTGGGTGATGCCGCGGTGAGTGACCGGGATGCCGGCCGCGCCGGGCACCCCGATCGCGCTGGTCACCCCGGGCACCACGGTGACCGGGACGCCGGCCGCCAGGCAGGCCAGCACTTCCTCGCCGCCGCGGCCGAACACGAACGGGTCGCCGCCCTTGAGCCGGACCACGGCCAGGCCGTGCCGCGCCCGCTCGATCAGCAGCGAGTTGATGTCTTCCTGGGTCATTGCCCGGCCACGCGGGATCTTGCCCGCGTCGACCAGTTCCACGTCCGGGGCCAGCTCGTCGAGCAGCGCCCGGGGAGCGAGCCGGTCGGCCACCACCACGTCCGCCTCGGCCAGCAACTGCCGTCCGCGCACGGTGATCAGGCCCGGGTCGCCCGGCCCGCCGCCGACCAGGGCGACCCGGCCGGCCCGCCGCCTGCGCCGGGTACGCAGCGTCCCGTCCTGCAGGCCGGCCAGCACGGCGTCGCGGATCCCGGCGCTGCGCTGCGGGTCGCCGCTGACCACCCCGAAGCGCAGGTCCCCCGCGTGCCCGGAGGCCGGGGTCCAGGCCGCGGACGCGGCCGCGTCGTCGGCCCGGACGGACCAGATGCCGGCCGCCTCGGCCTCGGCGGCGACAGCGGCGTTCACCGCGGAGTCATCGGTGCACGCGCAGACCAGCCAGGCGCCCGCGCAGTCGCCGGGCGCGTACTCCCGGGACTGCCAGCCGATCCGGCCGGCCAGGATCAGGTCGTGCAGCGACGGGGTCACCTCGGGCGAGATGAGCAGCACGTCCGCGCCCGCGTCCAGCAGCCCGGGCACCCGCCGCGCGGCCACCGAGCCGCCGCCGACGACCAGCACCCGGCGCCCGGCCAGCCGGAGTGCGAGCAAGTACGGCGCAGCCGCGTCGGCGACCAAGGCGCTCCGCCCTCCTTCGGCTACGGCTGGGCGCGCCCAGCGAGATCAGCAACGTTCAGCATGGAACCGGGCAACGGGCCGGGTAACGGGTTGCGCAACGGTCGGGTAACGGTTCAGCGGCGAACCGGGCGGGGGTGCGCCCGGGTCGAGCAGTTCAGCAGGTCAGCCTAGCTGCGGCCGGATCATCGGCTATTGAGCGTAGTGGCATCTGGCCCGCCGCTGGCCAGCGCCGCGGTGGCCAGCGCGCCGAACGCGGCTGCCGCGACCACGGCACCGCCCTTCTCCGACACGTTGGTCAGCGCGGGCAGCCCGCTGGCCCGCACCGCGTCCTTGGCTTCCGCCGCCCCGGCCAGCCCGGCGGGCAGGCCGATGACCAGTGCCGGCTGGACGTTCCTGGCCATGATCTCGCTGAGCGCGGCGGGCTCGCAGCCCACTACCCAGATCGCGCCCGGCCCGGCCTGGCCGAAGGCCAGCCGCACCGCGGCCGCGGGCAGGCTGATGCTGGCCGTCCGGGCCAGCCGCGCGGTGAGCGTGTCCCCGCTCTTACAGATCACCGGGTACCCGCTGATCCCGGCCGCGACCATCGCGCTGTCCGCGACCACGGCCGCCCCGGCGGCCAGTTCCGCGCTGGCGGCGGCCAGCACCTGCTCATCGCAGAGCAGGTCAGTGGCGTAGTCGAAGTCGGCGCTGGCCGCGATGACGTGCTCAGTTACCGCCCGGCTCAGCGGCGGGAGACGGCTCAGGTCGATCCGGGATCGCAGGATCCGGTAGGACTCATCTTCCGCTGCCAGCCCCTCCGCCATCCAGCCAGGATGGCACAACCAGGGGCTGAGACGCTTCGTCATCGGAACCAACACAGCCCGCCCCCGCTACACTGTCCACGCGAACCCGCGAATAGCGGGCGGTCACTGGCACGGTCCTGGGCACAATCTGAATCACCCGGCCCTGCCGTCAGGTCATTCTCAGCCGGTCAGGTGGCGGAATACCGAGGCACCCGGTACAACCGGGTGGCACCTGAACGGCGTGAGTTGCGAATGGAGAGTTGATGGGCGCTGTGGAGCGTTCCCAGTGGACAGCGGACGAGGCCATCGACGACGCGGCCGCCAAGACGTTCCTGGCCGAATATGGCGACCGCGCGGAACACCTCCCGCCGGTGGCCGTCGTCATCGCCGCCTACAACGAGCAGGGTGTGCTCGGCTCGGTGGTGGATGCGCTGCCCGCGACCCTCTGCGGCCTGAGCACCGCCGCGGTGGTGGTGTCGGACGGCTCCCGGGACGAGACCGTGACCGAGGGCCGCGAGCATGGCGCCCTGGTCGCTGACGTCCAGGTCAACCGCGGTCAGGGGGCGGCGCTGCGCCTCGGCTACCGGCTGGCCCGCGAGGGCGGCGCCCAGTACATCGTGACCACCGACGCGGACGGCCAGTACAACCCGGCCGAGATGGAGCGGGTGCTGGCCCCGGTGGTGGCGGGCGACGCCGACTTCGTCACCGGGTCGCGCAAGCTGGGCAGCCAGGAGACCAAGGACCCGGTGCGCCGCCTGGGCACCTGGGTCTTCGCCACCACGATCAGCCTGCTGACCGGCACGCACATCACCGACTCGTCGTTCGGCCTGCGGGCGATGCGATCCGAGGTCACCGGGGCGGTCCGGCTGGAGCAGCCGCAGTACCAGTCGTCCGAACTGCTGATCGCCGTGCTGGCCCATGGCTTCCGGGTGGCCGAAGTCCCGGCCACGATCCACAAGCGGCAGGTCGGGGAGAGCAAGAAGGGGCACAACGCCATCTACGGCCTGCACTACGCGCGGGTGGTCGGCGGCACCTGGTGGCGCGAGCGGCGCCGCCGCGGCCCGGCCAGCCCGGCGACGGCCGCCGCGCAGTCGCAGCCCGCGCCGGACCGGCCCGCCACCGAGCCGCGGAGCTAGCCGCAAAGACGGCAAGAAGACAGATCCCGGCCGGGCCCACGCCCGGCCGGGATTCTTTTTCAAGATTTTGCTAGCTGCAAACTAAGGACTTACTAAGGCGCTTACCGGCGATGGCCCAGATGGGTTACCGGCGGGCCCGGGATGGGTTACCGGCGGCGGCCCGGATCGGGGGCCACCCGGCCGTCGGCGCCGGCCTCCCGCGGCGGCGTCCGGCCCGCGGTGCCATTGCCGTTACCGTTCCCCAAGCCGACCGCGCCGTTGACCGGCGCCGATCCCACCGCCCCGCCGACGTGCGCCGGGTCCGGCTCGGTGCCCGGCCGGGGCTGCACCTCGATCCCGGCCGCCCCGTCGCCCGGCTCCTCGGCCAGCAGCGGCTCGCGGCCCTCAACCACGGCCAGCGCCTCCCCGGCACTGCGGTCGCGGAACAGCACGAAGTGGAAGATCAGGAAGCGCAGCGCGAACGTCAGGCAGTTGGCCGCGAAGTAGAAGGCATCCGCCACGATGACCTGGGCGACGCCGTGGTGCAGCCCCATCGAGGCGGCCACGTGGTTGCCGAACTTGCTGGCCAGGGTGAGGATGATGCCCGCGCAGATCGAGACGATCGCGAACGGGATGGTCTCCTTCAGCACGCTGGGCAGGCCCTTGCGCTCCCACGCCCAGCGGCTGATCACGTAGCTGACGGCCGCGCCGGCGAACCAGCCCAGCGCACCGGAGATCCCGGCGGTCAGGTTGGCCGGCCCGATGCAGATGATGTACGTGATCTGGGTGGCGGCCACCGCACATACGGCGGCCGGGGCGAACCGGACGAAACGCTTGACGACGTTGCTGCGCAGCTTCTCCCGCAGCGGCCCAGGGACGATCCGCCACAAGGCGTCGGAAATCCGGGGCGTGATGAGAGTCATTAAGCGTCCTAGATGTTTTGGAGACCGACAGGCCATCCAGTCAGGTATACCGTACGCAACCCCGCAGATGTCCCTGGTCCCGGCCTCTTCTCAGTAATCCCTCAGCATCAGCCGTGTACACCGTTCCCGCGCACCCCCAGGACAGTCAGCCCACCGCGCCGCCCAGGTCGGCCGGCCCGGACCAGGCCCCGCGCCGGTCCCTGGCCTGCCAGAGGTGGCCGTCCGCCGAGCCCTTCCAGAACACATTGGCCACGCCACCAGGCTGCCCGGCCGCGAATGGCGCGCTGCCCAGCACCCCCATCCCGGCGGCGGCTGGCTGAGCCCAGCTGGCCCCGTGACCAGCCGTCCACCACAATGTGCCGTTGCTTCCCTTCCAGAACACATCTACACCTGTGGCCGGTGCGGCAACCGCGACCGGCCCGGCCGACACGCCGGCGGGCAGGTTGCGCGCCGTGCCCCAGCCGTGGCCGGGCAGGTAGCTGAGCTGCCACACGCTGCCGTGCGACTTGGCCGGCCAGAACGCGTCGACCTCGCCGCTGCCCAGGCCGGTGGCCGCGGGTGCGCCGCCCAGCCTGCCCATGCCCAGGTTAGCCGGGCGTGACCAGCTGTGGCCCGGCTGGCTGACCGCCGCCCAGAGCCGCCCGTCGGTCCCCTTGGCGAACACCGCCACCGTGCCCGGCACCGAGGTCACGGCGGACGGCCTGGTGGCCAGCGAGCCGCCCATGCGGGCCGGGTGCTGCCAGCCGGCGCCGGGGGTGAACGAGTCGCGCCACAACTGGCCGTCCACGCCGCGGTAGAACGCGTTCACCGCCCCGGTCGGCTGGGCCACCGCCGGTGACGCCTGCGCGCTGCCGCCGGCCTGCGCCTGCCGCTGCACGTCGAGGTAGTCCTGGTCGATATTGATCGTGTCGCCGCCGTATGTGACGTTCCGCCCGCCCAGATACTGATGAATGCGCTGATGCTGAGCCCAGTCAGTGGCCGGCACGACAGGGTCCAGGGTGTTTGCCGCGCCATTCCACAGCGCATCAAAGATGATGTCCGGCATGGCGTAGCTGGGATTCGCGTAGTTGCTGACCAGATCGCTGATCCCGGACAGCGAATTGCTGTATACGCCGGAGGCGTACTGCAGCGCGTGCAGTTCCCTGGTCCAGGCGGTCAGGAAACGCAGCACCTGGCCGCCCCGGGACGCCGGATATGCCTCCATGTCGTAGTAGACCGGGCTGCCCGGCCCGAAACCCAGCGCCTGGGCCTGGCTGACCGCGTCCTGGGCCGCGCTGACCGCCTGCCGGGCGGGCCGCGGTGATCTCGCCGAAGCTTTCCTGCGGCCCGACATAAATAGGCATGAAGCGCCAGCCCGCGGCCTGCTGCTGGCGCACCCAGGACGCGGTCAGGCCGGGCTGGGCGCAGGCCCGGTCCGAGCCGCCGACGTAGATGCCGACCGCCCGGTACGGCGACTGCTGCCGCCAGGCCTGCATCTGCGCGGCGCTCGGCGCGGTGCAGGCGTCGAAGCCCGGCCCGGTGTAACTGGTCGCGGCGGCCGGCAGCGCCTGCGGGGTGGCCGCCCTGATCCCGGCGGGCCGCAGGCCGGTCATCCCGGGCGGCGTGGCCCCGCCGTCGCTGCCCGGCGCGGGCATCCGCAGCGCCGCGCTGGCCAGCACCTGGCCGATGATGAATCCCCCCGGATCGCCGCGTTAACCCCCATCCTCTGGATGACCCAGCCATTTCCGCCGGTCACCTGAGTTACGCGGCTCTTCATCGTTAGCAGGAGCTTAAATGCCCGGTTCCCGGATGACCAGAGTGCCGTGCCATTAGTCCGCCATTTTCCGTAACGCACCACTGGTAACCCAAAGCCGAGAATGTCGGCCATAGGCGGCATGATGGTGTCATGACTGATCCCGGGCCCGAGGTCGATGACCGGCATCCCGCCGACGTGGTGGCCGGCATGGTGGACTACGTGCTGCTGATGGCCGAGACCTGGCCGGAGTGGGATGGCGTCCCGGCCGAGACACCCGTCGAGGGCCAGCCGCCGCGGCTGTACACCCCGCACAAGGCCATCCGGCGGGTGGCCGATCATCTCGTCGATCACCTGGCCGAGCTGGAGGCGCGGCTGGCCGGCCGGCCCACCGAGCCGGACCAGTGGCACGCCTCGGCCAGCACTACACCCGCCGACCTGGCCCTGTTCACCCCGGAGGACCTCGATGAGGCGCACAGCCGGCTGCGCCGGCTGGCGCTGATCTGGGACGTGCGGCTGCGCGCGCTGTCCGCCGAGCAGCTGGACAAGCCGGATGGCGGCGCCTGGACGTTCCGCCAGCTCGCGTTCCACCTGGCCGATTCGGCGTTCTACGCGGACGCGGTTGGGACGCTGCCCAGGTAGCTGGCCGGGCGCGCCGGTCAGACCGGGCCCGAACTGCCCGGGCTGGCGTGCCACAGGGTGCGGGGCGGGTCTTTCAGTGCCCCGCCGGGCGAGCCGGTTTCCGCATACGGAGACTGGACGAATCCGTTCGAATAAATGATCTTGGGGTTAGCCTCGCCGGCGGACGGCCGGCGGCTGCCCGGGCCGCCGGATGCGGGCACGTCGCCCGCGGCCATGGCCGCGCGGACCGCCGCCATGCCGCGGCCGGTGCGGATCTCCTCCAGGGCGGCCAGGTCCCAGCACTCCTCCGCGTTGATCGATACCGACTCGCCGGTCCGGCGCACCCGGCCGCGCACCACGAGCAGCCAGGAGCCGAACACCCGGGCCGCGCAGCGGTCCTGGACGGACTCGAAGAACGCCAGGTCCACCGGCCCGGTCGCGTCGTCCAGGGTGGTGAAGATGATCCGCAGGCCGGACCGGATGGCCGGGGTCTGGGTGGCGATCTTCACCCCGGCCACCAGGATCCGGTCGCCCGCCGGGCAGTTGTGCAGCTCAGCCGAGCGGGTCACGCCGAGCTGGTGCAGCAGGTCGGTGTAGAAGCTCAGCACGTGCTGGCTCAGGTCGATGCCGAGGATCTCCAGCTCGGCCGCCACCCGCTCGGCCGGGGTCAGCTCGCGCAGCTCACCGGCCGGGACGAGCTCGGCGAACCCGTCCCCGGCGAAGCCCAGCGCGGCCTGGCCGGTGCCGATGGCCCGGACCCGGGCCCGCCGGTCGAGCACCCCCACCCGGGCCAGCAGATCCCGCCGGGACAGTTGGGCATCGGCTGCGTACACCGGGTCGAGCGCGCCGACCAGGACCAGCCGCTCGGTCACCGGACGGGACACCGCGGCCCGTTCCCACAGGTCGCGCAGTGACGTGTACGGCTGCCCGGCGACGATCCGGCCCACCTCGGCGTCGCTGATCCCCTTGACCTCGCGCAGCCCGGGACGCAGCCCCTCGCCGGGCAGCTGGCCGACCGGCTCGACGCGCCAGTCGGCGGCCGAGGCGTTCACGTCAACCGGCAGGATCGGCAGGCCGGCCAGCCGGGCGTCGGCCACGATCACCCGCTTGGGGTACATCCCCGGGTCATGGGTGAGCACCCCGGCGTAGAACGCGGCCGGGTAGTGCCGCTTCAGCCAGGCCGACTGGTAGGTCGGGATGGCAAACGCGGCCGCGTGCGCCTTGCAGAAGCCGAATCCGCCGAACGACTCCAGCACGTCCCACACCCGCCCGACGGTGGCCGCGTCGTAGCCCCGGTCCCGGGCGATGCCGCGGAACCACTCCCCAGCCTGGTCCCGGGACTGCTCCTCGGTCAGCTGGCGGCGGACGTACTCGGCCGCGGACAGGCCGCACCCGGTCATCGCGTGGATGATGCGCAGCACCTGCTCGTGGAAGATGACCACCCCGCCGGTCTCGGCCAGCGTGGCCGCCAGGTCCTCGTGCGGGTAGCTGGCCGCGCGCTGGCCGTGCCGGATCTCCAGGAACGGCGTGACCATGTCGGAGTTGACCGGGCCCGGGCGGAACAGCGAGATGTCCACGATCAGGTCGGCGATGTCCCGGGGCAGCAGCTTGCCGACCAGTTCCCGCTGCCCGGGCGATTCAATCTGGAAGCAGCCCAGGGTCTGCGCGCGGCGGATCATCTCGAACGTCGGCTCGTCCGCGCAGCCGACGGCGTCGATATCCACCTGCTCGCCCCGGGTCCGCTCCACCTCGGCCAGCGTGTAGGCCATGGCCGACTGCATCCGCACGCCGAGCACGTCCAGCTTGATCATTCCGGCGATCTCGACGTCGTCCTTGTCGAACTGGCTCAGCGGCAGCCCTTCGAAGCTCCGCTCCACCGGGGTCCGGTCCAGCAGCGAGGTGTCCGACAGCACCACCCCGCACGGATGCATGGCCACGTGCCGGGGCAGCCCGTCCAGCCGCTCGGCGAGCCGGAAGATCCCGGTCAGCTGCGGGATGGCCAGCCCGCTGCCGCGCAGTTCCGGCAGCTCGGCCAGGGCACCCTGGATGCTGCGCGCCCGGATGTGCGGGAACGCCTTGGCGATCACGTCGATCTCGTACGGCGGCAGGCCCAGCGCGGCCGCGACATCCCGGATCGCGCTGCGCGCCCGGTACGTCTCCATCATCGACACGCAGGCGATGCGCCGCTCGGAGTAGGCGTCCACGATGGCCCGGTAGGCCTCGATCCGGCGGGCCGACTCCACGTCCAGGTCGATGTCCGGCATGCCCTTACGGCTCTCCGACAGGAACCGCTCCATGATCAGGTCGTAGTCCAGCGGGTCGATGCCGGAGATGCCGATCAGGTAGTTGACCAGGCAGCCAGCCCCGGACCCGCGGATCGAGCAGTGGATGCCCCGGCTCCTGATCAGCGCGGTGACGTCGGCCACGGTCAGGAAGTAGGCGGCCAGCCCGGTCTTGGCGATGATGGCCAGCTCATGGTCCAGCCGCTCGGCCGCGCGCCGCCGCGCCGCCCGCGGCCCGGCGCCCCGGGCGCGGCCCGCGGCCGGGTACCGGCGGTGCATCCCCTCGGCGCACCGGGCGCGGAGCAGGGTGAGCGGCTCGCCGTCGGTGATCTCCGGCATGAACCGGCCGCCGATGCCCAGGTCCCGGCCGGGTTCCAGGGCGCACCGGACGGCCAGCGCCGCGGTTGCCCGGAGCAGTTCCGCCTGGCCGGCGTCGTCGCAGCCGCGCGCGGCCACCTCGGCCATGTCCGCGGCGCTGGCCAGGTGCGCCCGGGCGTTGCGCCGGGCCAGGTGCCGCTCGCCCAGCGGGGCCAGCTGCCGGGCCGCGTCGAGCACCTGGGCAATCGCGGCGTCCGCCGGGTTGAGGTAGCGGACCGCGTTGCTCAGCACGGCCGGCACCCCGGCTTCGCTGGCCAGCCGGAGCATCCGGGCGGCCCGGTGGCCGCTGCCCCGGGTGCGGTGGTCCACGATCTCGATGACCGCCTCGCCGCAGTCCCGCCACCGGGCCAGCGCGGCCGCGGCCAGGCCGGGCCGCCGCGCGGCCACCGCCCGGCCGACGTCGCTGCCCGGGCCGAGCAGGATGATCAGCCCGGCGGTATGCCCGGCGACCAGTTCCGGGGTGATCAGCGGGGCGCCGCGCTGGCCGGCCTGGTGCGCCGCGCTGACCAGCCGGCACAGCGACGCCCAGCCCTGGCTGCCCTCGGCCAGCAGCGTCACCCGGGCCGCGTCCTCGCTGTGCAGCCGGGCCGGGGCGGACGGGTTCAGCACGCGGGCCGGCTCCGGGCTGCCCGGACCGTCCAGCCAACCAGTGCCATCCAGCCCGCCCGGGCCGGCCAGCGCGAGGTCGGCGCCGAGGATTGGGGCGATGCCCGCGTCCGCACACGCCACCGCGTGCTTCACCGCCCCGTACAGGCCGTCCCGGTCGGTCAGCGCGAGCGCCCGCATGCCCAGCTCGGCCGCCCGGGCGGCCAGGGCGGCCGGGGCGGCCACCCCGTACCGCAGCGAGTAGGCCGAGGCGACGTGCAGGTGAACGAAGTCCTGGGCCCAGCTCAGTCCGGTAAGTCCCATACCCGGGCCAGCATCCACTGCTCGGTGGCCAGGTCACGGCGCAGCTCGTACGCGCTGGCCCGGGTGTTCCGCCCGGCCGACGCCTCCACCCGCCAGAACTCGCGCTCCGCCGGGGTGTCCAGGTCGGGGTTCTGCTGCCGCCACCACTCCCGGCTGATCACCCAGTGATCCAGCACCCCGAGCACGGTGTACAGCCGGCCCCGCCAGGCGAACCGGGCTGGCTTCCCGTCCTGCACCCAGACATCCACCGGTTCCCCGTAGGTCCTGCTCACCGCGGCGGCCCGCCTCCCTGCATGTACCTGGACAAATTCCGGGGAAGCAGGCAGCGATCATATCTCGAACACAGATTCGAGACAAGAGTAAGCTTGTGTCCCAGCCGGGACTTCAGGGGTTGATGTGGTGATCCTGCTCAGCCGGCCAGGCCGGCCAGCCGCCCGAGGCTCGCCGTGGCGTGCCCGAAGAACGCGTCCCGGTCGGTGACCACGTTCTCGAACTGGCCGAACAGCTCGAAGCTGAGCAGGCCGAACAGCGCGGCCCAGCAGGTCACCCCGGCGGCGATCACGTCATCGGGCACCCCGGGCATGATCGACTCGCGCAGCGCGGCGGCGTCCGCGGTGAACGATTCCGGCGCCGCCGGGCTGCCCTCGGGCAGCCGCAGCGCACCGGCCTGGTACGCCCCGCCGAGGATCGCGCCGAACACGGTAGCGCCCCGGGCGGCCGGGCCGATGGTCTGCTGCGGCGCCTGGTAGCCGGGCACCGGCGAGCCGTAGACCAGCGCGTACTCGTGCGGGTGGCGGAGCGCCCAGTCCCGGATGGCCCGGCTCACGGCCAGCCACCGGCCCGGGTAGTCCCCGCCCGGACACCCGGCGTCGGCCTGCTCGGCCACCTCGCCGATCGCGTTGTAGCCGTCCACGATCAGCGCGGTGAGCAGGTCGTCCCGGCTCGGGAAGTAGCGGTAGATGGCCGAGGAGACCATGCCCATGTCCCGGGCCACCGCGCGCAGCGACAGCCCGCCCGCGCCCTCGGTGGCCAGCTGGCGCCGGGCCACCTCGGTGATCTCCCGGGTCAGCTCGGCCCGGACCCGCTCCCGGGCGGTTCGGCTCGCGTTCACGCCACGATCATAGCAGAGCGCCAGAACAAAAAGAGAGCATTGCTCTTGAGAGAGTTAGCCGGGACCGGGGCAATATGCTCCTGACCATGACAGATCCGGCAGGCCCGGGCCCGGGCAACGGCGCCAAGACGCCCACCATCGCCGAGGTGGCCAGCCTGGCCGGGGTGTCCATCGCCACCGTGTCCCGGGTGGTTTCCGGCACCCGCCCGGTCGGGGACGCCACCCGGCTGCGGGTCGAGCAGGCCATCGCGGCCACCGGCTGGTCGGCCGACCCAGCCGCCCGGCTGCTGGCTGGCGGCCGGGGCGACGAGGTCGTCCTGGCCCTGGCCGTGGCCAGCCCGCAGGAGTTCGCCGGCGACCCGTACTACGCGCGGGTCGTCACGGGCGCGCAGGCCGAAGCGGCCCGGCTCGGCCTGTCCCTCTCGGTGCACGTCACCCGGGTAGGTTCGGTGCCCGCCCTGCCGCCGCTGCGCCGGAAACGGCAGCACGTCGGGGCCGTGCTGGTCAACGTCAACCCGTGGGAGGCGGCCGCCGTGCACGAACTGGGCTGGCCGGTCGTCTCGCTCGGCGCCACCACCCCCGACCTGCCCAGCGTGGACCCGGAAAACGAGGCGGGCGCGGCCGGCGCGGTCCGGCACCTGCTGACCCGCGGCCGCCGCCGGATCGCGACGATCGCCGGACCGGCCCGCAACCCGTGCGCCCGGGAGCGGCTGGCCGGCTACCGGTCGGCGGTGCGGGCCGCGGGGCTGCCCGAGCTGGTGGTCAGCACGGACTTCACCCGGCCAGCCGCCGCGGCGGCCACCCGCCGCCTGCTGGACAGCTGCCCTGACCTGGACGCGATCTTCGTCGCCTCGGATCTGATGGCCACGGCGGTCCTGCAAGTCCTGGCCGCGGCCGGGCGCCGGGTCCCTGCGGACGTCGCGGTGGTCGGCTTCGACGACTCGCCACCCGCCCTGATGACGGTGCCGACCCTGTCCACCGTGCGGGTTCGGGTGGAGGAGGAGGCCGCACTGGCCGTCCGCACGCTGGCCGGCCCGCCCACCGGGCGTCCGCTCGACCAGCGGCTGCCCACCCAGTTCGTGCCCCGGGCCAGCTCCGCCGCCTGAGCCGTAATAACCTCGTTCGCGGCTTTCCCGCCACGGCGGGGCGGCCGGCCTTTACATTTTCTTGGCATAGCGCACAGCCAGCACGGCCGGGTGACCCGGCGCCGACTGCCCAGGTGGGGTCTTGGCGCGGCCGCGGCGGCGGGTGTGGCCGCCGTGGTGGCCATCGCGGTCGGCATCGCGCAGGCCACCGCGTCCCCGGCCTGCGCCTCCGTCACCAGCAGCGCCGGGCCGACCAGCGGCGAGGCCACGCACTACGTGCTGACGCCAGGCGACGGCAACTGCTCCTATCCGGGGCTGCCGAACGGCGGCCTGTTCGTCGCGCTGTCCCCCGGCGAGTACGACGAGTCCGCGGCGTGCGGCAGCTTCATCGAGGTGACCGGGCCGGACGGGTCGGTCACCGCCGAGGTGGTGGACCAGTGCCCGCCGTGCCAGGCCGGGCACGTCAACCTGAGCGAGCAGGCGTTCGAGCGGATCGCCCCGCTCGCCGCCGGCGAGGTCCCGGTGACGTACCACACGATCGTCGACCCGCCGCTGCCCGGCCCGCTGTCCATGCTGGTCAAGACCGGCTCGAACCCGTACTACCTGGCGCTGCTGCCGATCGGCGCGGGCAACCCGGTGGCCAGCGTGCAGGTCAGCAGCCGGGGGCGCGGCTGGCAGGCGCTGACCCGGACCAGCTACGGCTATTGGCTGGCCACGGCCGGCGCGGGCGCGGGCCCGTTCACGGTGCGGCTCACCGACACGGAAGGCCATCAGGCCACGCTGACCGGCATCACGCTCAGCCCGGGCGTGGTCCAGCCGACCAGCGTGCCGATGTACGGCACGGCCGCGGCCATGGCCCCGGCCAGCCCGGCGGCCAAGGCCACGGCGAAACACCAGCACCGGCGCGGGGCCCGCACCCGCCGCACCGCCAGCCCGGCCCCGAGCCAGGCCACGCCTCCCCGGCAGAACGCCAGTGCCGCGCTGGCCGCCTCGCCCAGCCCGTCCTGTACTAGCTAAGACGCCGCCCGGCGAGATGCGGCACGCCATGAGCCGCGGTCCTTGCCTGCTCCGCAGGGTGGTAGGGATCATCGACTGACAGCCCTACCGGCCTGCGTGCGGGATCGGAGGCGGAAGTTCGTGGACAACACCGACCGAGGCAACCAGCCCGACCGTGCTGATGGCGACCCGAGCCCGGCGGCGGTCACGTTCGTGACCACGGAGCACTTCACGCTGCAGGGTGCTCGCTCGTCGACGATCTCGGAGTCGACCAGCCGGGCGAGCGTTTTCCTTGGCGCGGTATCCGGCGGCCTCATTGCCCTCGGGCTCGTCGCCGCCGCCGCCAAGATCGGCGCGGCGTTCTACATGTTCGGGCTCATTCTCCTGCCTACGCTGGCCTTCGTGGGGCTGGCGACGTTTCACCGGGTGCTGCAGACCGGGACCGAGGACCTTGCCTACGCGCGCCGTATCGCGCAGGTCCGCGACTATTACTTCGATCACGCTCCCGAGCTGGCCGGCTACCTGCTCAACCCCGCGGAACGGCTGCCCACCCCCGGACAGGGGATCGGCCTGTGGCAGCAATTCCTGACCGTCGCCGGGATGGTCGCCGTGATCACCGCGATACTGGCAGGCTCGGCCGGCGGGCTGCTCGCGGCCGTAGCTTCTGGTCACTCGCTGGTAGCGGCGCTGGTCGCCGGCGTGGTCGTCGCCGTGGCGGCATTGACCGGGCTGATGCGGTATCAGAATTCGGCCTGGATCCGGGGCAGCACGACATCGTTGTTCCCCGATGCAGAAGCCGGGCCAGACTGAACCCGCCCGGACAGAGCGCGGACGCTAAGACGCGGCGCGGCGGTCGAACCAGGCATCCTCACCGGGCGGCTCGGCCCAGTCGGCGGGCAGCCCGAGCACCTCGGGTAGCTTGCCCTGCCCAAGGTCGGTGACCTGGACCACGCGCCGCCGCTGGGTGCGCCGTACCCAGCCGAGGGCGAACAGCCGGTCGGCCAGCGCGGTGCCGAGCGGCCCAGCCAGGTGGTGCCGCTGCTCGGACCAGTCCAGGCAGTACCGCACGGCGGGCCGCCGGGCCAGCACGCTGTCCAGATCCAGGCCAAGCTGGCTCAGCACGTCCTCGCCGTGCGGGGTGAGCCGGTAGCTGAGGTCACGCCCGGGCGCGGACAGCCGGTCGTGCACCGCCCGGTCCGGGTGATGGCGGCCGTCCCCGCCGGCCAGCACGCCGCCGCCCAGGAACCCGGCCAGCAGGCCGGTGCCGAGCGGCCGGCCAGGTGGTTGTAGCAGGTCCGGGCCTCGCGCAGGGCCCGGGCGTGGCTGCCCTGGCGGAGTGAGCGGATCGGCTGGTCCGGGGCGATCCGGGCCAGCGCCTCCAGCGCCTCGGCCACCGCCTCCGAGGACAGCCGGTAGAACCGGGACCGGCCCTCGGGCCGCATCGTCACCAGCCCGGCGGCCAGCAGCCGGGCCAGGTGCTCGCTGACCGTGGACGGGGCCACCCCGGCTTCGGCGGCCAGCCGGCTGGCCGGCAGCGCCCGGCCGTCCATCAGGGCCATCAGCACCCGGGCCCGGGTCGGATCGCCAATCAGCGCAGCGATTGGCGCGATGTCGGCATCGCCACGCATCGGCCGTTCAGGGCTCATACCGCCACGCTAGCAACGGGATGCTTCGGCGTGGACCGAACATTCTGGCGGGCACAGTGCCTGCCATGGACGCCTCAACTGGACGCGGCCCGGCGGCCCGCGGCGCCTCCTGGGTGCCGCTGATCGCGGTGGCCCTCGGCTATTTCATGGTGATCCTCGACGCGACCGCGGTGAACCTCGCGCTGCCCGCGATCAGCCGGGACCTGGGCGGCGGGGTCACCGGGCTGCAGTGGGTGGTGGACGGGTACACGCTGGCCTTCGCCGCGCTGCTGCTGTCCGCGGGCGTGACCGGCGACCGGTTCGGCCCGCGCCGGGTGTTCCTGGCCGGGCTGGCCCTGTTCACCGTGGCCTCGGCGGGCTGCGCGCTGGCCCCGGGCATCGGCGTGCTGGTCGGCATCCGGCTGGTGCAGGGCGCCGGCGCCGCGCTGCTGGTGCCCACCTCGCTGGCCCTGCTGCAGGCCAGCTACCCGGACCGGGCCAGGCGGGCCCGGGCGGTCGGGCTGTGGGGCGGCGTCGGCGGGCTGGCCGCCGCGTCCGGCCCGGTGCTGGGCGGCGCGCTGACCACGGTGGCCAGCTGGCGGCTGGTGTTCGCGATCAACGTCCCGGTCGGGGTGTTCGCGTGGTGGCTGACCCGCCGCCGGGTGGCCGCGCCAACCGGGGCAAGGGACCGCCGCGGCGACCCGGCCGGGCAGCTCACCGCCATCGTGGCGCTGACCGCGCTGACCGGTGGCCTGATCGAGGCGGGCCCGCACGGCTGGGCGTCCTGGCCGGTGCTGGCCGGCCTGGTCGTGGCCGTGCTGGCCGCCGCGGCGTTCGTTGCGGTGCAGCGCCGGGTGCACTCGCCGATGCTGCCGCTGCCGCTGCTGCGGCGGCCCACCCTGTCCGCGGGCAGCGTGGTCGGGCTGCTCATCAACCTGGGCTTCTACGGCCAGCTGTTCGCTTACAGCCTGTACCTGCAGCAGGTCAGGGGCGATTCGCCGCTGATCGCCGGGCTGTCTCTGCTGCCCGAGGCGTGCGCCGTGCCGGTGGCCGCGGTGCTGTCCGGCCGGTTCACCGGCCGCGGCGGGCCGCGGCGGACCATGGTGGCCGGGCTGAGCCTGGGGTCGGCCGGGCTGTTCGGCCTGCTCGTGTCCGGGCACGGCACCCCGTACTGGGTGCTGACGGCGCCCATGCTGGCCGCGGGGGCGGGCATGGCGCTCACCATGCCCGCGGCCACCACCGCGGTGATGGACGCGGCGCCGGCCGACCGCGGTGGCGCGGCCGCCGGGCTGCTGAACACCGCGCGGCAGGTCGGCAGCGCCCTCGGCGTCGCGGTAGCCGGGTCGCTGCTGGCCAGCCGGGCCGGCTTCCTGCCCGGGCTGCACCTGGCCCTGGCCGTCTCCGGCGCCGCGTTCCTGGCCGGCGTGCTGATCACGCTGATGTGGGTGGACCGGCATCGGCAGGACCGCGGACTCGCGGGCACCGGCCACGCGGAAGCGTCCGGGCCGCCGGTAACCGCCGCCGCGCTGGCCCGGCGCGAGCCCGGGTAGCGGGTTACGACTCCCGTGCCGACCGGGCTGCGCGGGAGAGCAGTGGCCAGGTACTGGCGTTGAATAGGCAGATTTTAGGGGGTTTCGGCGTAGCCGGGCATGGGGAAGCCGGCCAGCAGATCGCGGACCTCGCCCGCGATCCGCTCGATGGCGGCCTCGTCGTCCTTGGTGGCCGCGGTGATCGCCTCGTCCATCCACGCCGCGATCTGCGGCATGTGCTCCTCGCGCAGCCCGCGGGTGGTGATGGACGGGGTGCCGAGCCGGACGCCGGACGGGTCGAACGGCTTGCGCGGGTCGAACGGCACCGTGTTGTAGTTCAGCTCCATGCCGGCCCGGTCCAGCGCCTTGGCCGCGGGCTTGCCCGCGATCCCCTTGCTGGTCAGGTCCATCAGGATCAGGTGGTTCTCGGTGCCGCCGGACATCAGAGAGTAGCCGCGCTCGTTCAGCGCGGCCGCCAGCGCCCTGGCGTTCGTCACCACCTGCTGGGCGTAGCTGCGGAACTCCGGCTGGGCCGCCTCGTGCAGGGCGACCGCGATGCCGGCCGTGGTGTGGTTGTGCGGGCCACCCTGCAGGCCGGGGAACACCGCCTTGTCCAGCGGCGACGCGTACTCGGCGGTGGACATGATCATCGCGCCGCGCGGGCCGCGCAGCGTCTTGTGCGTGGTCGTGGTGATCACCGGCGCGTAGCCGACCGGGGACGGGTGCACCCCGCCCGCGATCAGCCCGGCGATGTGCGCGATGTCGGCCACCAGGATCGCGCCCACCTCGGCCGCGACCTCGGCGAAGAACGGGAAGTCGATGATCCACGGGATCGCGGTGCCGCCGCAGAAGATCACCTTGGGCCGCTCCCGGCGGGCCAGGTCCCAGACCTGGTCCTGGTCGAGGCGGCCGCTGTCGGCGCGGACCCCGTACTGCACCGAGTGGAACCACTTGCCGGTCGCGGACACCGACCAGCCGTGGGTCAGGTGCCCGCCCATCGGCAGCGCCATCCCCATCACCGTGTCGCCGGGCTGCAGGAAGGCCAGGAAGACGGCCAGGTTGGCCGGCGAGCCGGAGTACGGCTGCACGTTGGCGTGGTCCACTCCGAACAGCGCCTTGGCCCGGTCCCGGGCGATCGTCTCGATCGGGTCGATGAGCTGCTGGCCCTCGTAGTACCGGCGGCCCGGGTAGCCCTCGGAGTACTTGTTGTTCAGGACCGACCCGGTGGCCTCGAGGACGGCGACCGACGCGTAGTTCTCCGACGGGATCAGCCGGATCTTCTCGTACTCGCGGCGGGCTTCCGCCTCGATGAGATCGGCGATCTCCGGGTCGGTGCGGTGAACGTCCGGAATTGGCGGCTGGTGCATGCTGACCTCCCGGTCATGAGGCTACACGTCAGCCCTGCTGTGCGCCCTGCTCGGCCATGGTGATCACGCCGATGGCCTGGGCCTGGGTCATGCCCAGGTCGGCCGCTATGAGCTGGGCGGCCCGGCGCTCCGGCTCGGTCAGCGGGCCATCGGCCAGGCCGACCTGGATCACCTAGGCCAGGAACCACTCCCGGGCGTCCGGGGTGAGCTGCCGGGCGACCAGGTTCAGCGCGGCGCGCGCGGCCCGGCCGGGCTGGCCGCGGTCGCGGTCGAGGTCGGCGTCGGCGTAACCGGCCGTGCCCCGGCCCTGGACGGCAGCCACCGCGGCCCGCCGGGCGGCCAGGCTGGCCGGGTCGCCGGCGGACAGCATGATCACCGCCGCGGCGCGCATCCCGGCGGGCAGCGCGGCCTGCATCTGCGCCGCGGTCGGCAGGCTGAGCACGTCCAGCACGTACCGGGTCTTGCAGGTCAGGCACTGGACGTGCGCCCCGGTCCGGTTCAGCGGGACGATCGGGATGAAGAACATGGTGAAGAAGCGGCGCCCAGCCCGCTGCCGGTATTGCCGGTCACCGCCGCACTTGCGGCAGTAGAAAACGCCCTTCCGCAGGGTACGGTAAAAGTTCTGGAACCCAAGAATAATCAGCATGTGGTCCCCTCTCGGTGGCACCCGCCGGTCCCCGTCAAATGGTTCCGCAGCCAGCGCGGAACCGCCTGCGGGCGACCAAATCGTGACATTA
Organism: uncultured Actinomycetes bacterium; assembly: GCA_963814645.1. Lineage (GTDB taxonomy): Bacteria > Actinomycetota > Actinomycetes > Streptosporangiales > Streptosporangiaceae > RYN-230. The sequence goes on from CAWFDX010000004.1 coordinate 2,825,658, forward strand.
TTCCTGTGGCTCCAGCATCGCGGTGACGAACTCGCGGGGCAGGCCGTGTGTCTCGTGCAGGTAGCGGAAGTCCGCCTCGGTCAGCGGGCCGGTGCCGCGCCGCCGCCGCAGCACCTCGCGGCCCCGGTTGAGCAGGCCGCCGAACCGCTGCTGCTCGGTCAGCAGCACCTCGCGGACCTGCTCGCTGCCCGGCCCCTCCCCCGGCCCGTCCTGGCCGAAGTGCCGCAGCGTACCGGTGATCAGCCCGTTCGGGAGGTCGCCCAGCGTCCCGTCCGGGTCCACCTGCCATACCTCGGTGAGCGCACGACGGATCAGCCGGCGCAGCACGTAACCGCGGCCGGTATTGGACGGCCGTACCCCGTCGCCGATGACCACCACGCTGGACCGCAGATGGTCGGTGACCAGCCGCAGCTTGGTCTCCTCCAGCGGCCAGCGGCCGCTTATGGCGTCGGTCCAGGGCTGCAGCAGATCGCAGCCGAACACCGAGTCCGCGCCCTGCAGCACGGTGAGCAGCCGTTCCAGGCCCATCCCGGTGTCCACGTTCGGCCGGCCCAGCGGCTTGAGCCGGCCGTCGTCCAGCCGCCAGTAGCGGAGCAGCACGTGATTCCACAGTTCCAGCCACCGGCTGTCGCTGCCCGGCGTGCCCTGCGGCGGGCCGTCGCCGGTCCACACGAACAGCTCCGAGTCGGTGCCGCACAGCCCGGACGGGCCGTTCGACCACCAGTTGTCCATCCCGCTCAGCTCGACCGGGACGCCCAGGTCAGCCCAGGTGCCCGCCAGGTCGGTGTCCGGGCCCACACTGGACTCGCTGCCGCCGAACTCCGGCCCGCCGTACACCGTGGCGTACAGCCGGCTGACCGGGATGCCGAACCCGTCCCGGACCAGTTCCAGGCCCCAGCGCAGGCTCTGCGTGCCCGGGTAGTCGCCGAGCGACCAGGAGCCGAGCATCTCGAACACGGTCAGGTGACCGCGATCGCCGACCTCGTCCAGGTCGGTGGTGCGCAGGCAGCGCTGCACGTTGACCAGCCGGCTCCCGGCCGGGTGCGGCCGCCCCTCCAGGTAGGGCGTCAGCGGGTGCATACCCGCGCTGGTGAACAGCACGGGGTCACCCGGCGGCGGCACCAGCGAGGCGGACGGGATGAGGTGGTGCTGGCGTTCGGTAAAAAAGTCGGTGAATGTCTGGATGACTTGCTGATAGTTCATGACCGGGCCTCCGGAAGTTCGGGTTAGCGGCATCCGGAAATGCGCGCCGCGGCGCGGCCATGAACCAGCCAGGAAACGCACCGGCGACCATTTCCGGTCGCCAGAGCGGGAGAATTGAGGTCAGGCAGCGGCAACCGGCGAGCTGATAGCTCGCGCGGCGGCGGTGACGTACTGCTGTGTGCTGACCTGCATACACCCAGTTTACCGGAGTTGGGCAAACCGGCTCCAGCGGTTAATCGCGGCCCGCTCGGCCAGCGTCCAGGCCGCCGTGGTGACCAGGTACAGGCCCGCGGCCAGCGGCACGATGGCCGCCATCAGCAGCGACCCGAACGGCATGACCTTGCTGAGCAGGCCGACCGCGCGGTCCGCTGCCGCCGTCTGGGTGGCCGGGGCCTGGACCCCGGCCTGGGTCTGGGCCTGCGTCTGGTTGCGCCGCGCGGCCCGCAGCGCGGCCACCCCGATGACGGCGAGCAGCACGAACAGCCCGGCAAACACCGCGCCCTGCGCGCTGACCGGGCCGGCCCCGCCCAGCCACCAGCTACCCAGCGGCGCGGCCAGCAGCCGGTGGCTGAGCAGCGCGTTCGGCGACCCGGCCACCGAATGCGACAGGAACAGCCGGTACATCACGCTGAAGAACGGCAGTTGCAGCAGCAGCGGGAGGCAGCCGGCGTACATGGTGGTGCCCTCGGCGCGCTGCAGCGCCTTGAGCTCCCGCTGCAGCCGCTCCGGGTCCTTGGCGTGCCGCCGCTGCAGCTCCTGGACCTGCGGCAGCAGCCGGCCGCGGGCCCGTTCGCCGCGGACCGCGTAGTAGCTCAGCGGCACCAGGGCCAGCCGGATGAGCATGGTGAACACGACGATGGCCGCCGCCGCGGCCAGGGCGCCGAACAGCGGCGCGAGAATGGCGGCGAACCAGCAGACGAGGTGATAGGCGAGGTTGACAGGCATACCGAACAGGACAGACATGACGGAGCACCCTCCAGCGGGTCATGGACTGGTTTGACGGCTGGAGACGGCCACTAGAAGTCCTGGGCGCCGGACGGCAGGGTCGCGCCCGTCAGCGCGCCCCCGTGGGCGCGCGCAGCGTAGGCGCGCCCGGCGGGGCGCCGGGGCGCGCGCTGTGGGGCGCCGGGGCGCGCGGTGGGCTGCGGCGGATGCGCGCCCCGCGCGGTATGCGGGAGGCGCGCCCCGTAAGCATGCGGCAGGGGCGCCCCGTGAGCGCGCCCGTGAGCGCGCGGCAGGGCCAGGGATCAGGCGGCCGCCGGGGCCGCCGAGGGTGCTCTGGGCTGGGCCCGGCCCGGCGCGTCCGGGTCACGCTGGGGCAGGAACGCGGCCCGCCAGGACTTCTCCCGCAGCGCCGCCACCCGGCGGCCCAGCGGGATCGCGGTCACCGCGGCGGCGATCCGGGCGCCCGCGGCGAGCAGCGCGACCAGCATGGCGGTCAGCGTGATCGCGGCCAGCACGGCCAGCCCGGCGGACGGTTTCCCGCCCATCAGGGTCAGCGCCAGCAGCGCCATGTTCACGGCCTCAGCCTAACCCGCGCGCCGCCCTCCCCGCCTCCGCCGGGCCACCGCCCGCGCCGCCGCCGGCCACCGCCCGCGCCACCCGCCGCCGGCAATCGTGATCATGGGTTTGCCGCCGCCCCAGTGCGTCCCAGTAACACCAACCCCATGATCACGAGCTGCGGCGCCCGCACCTAATCGCACCACTGCCCGTGATCATGAGTTTGGTGCTGCTAAAGCGCAACACCGCTGACTTAACGGTCCGGACGTTCTCAACCGGGCCTTCGCCTGTCAACTCCGGTCCCATCAGCCACACTGATCACGGGCTGAGGTGACTCTTCACGGATCTGGTGCGTTCATCGCCCGATTTGTCCTGATTCTAGCGGTCCAAACACGTGAAGAGTCGCCAGCCGCGCCTGTGGCCGGTGTCCCACGATGGCCTTAAGTCAGCGGCATTGGACTCTTATATCCCCTAGATGAGTGATTCCTAATGGGTTCAGTTGTCATAGGCGATCAGCGATCGTTTGATGGGTCCGGCGGCGGCCCAGTTGTGCCAGATGGCGGCGGCCATGGCCAGCAGCCGCTGGGCGATCCGGGCGTAGATGCCTGCGGTGGTCCGGCCGCCGTGCCGTTCGAGGTCGAGCTGGCCTTTGAGGGTGTCGTTGACCGATTCGATCTACTGGCGGATCCAGCCGATGGACCCGTGGCGGGGTGTCTCGTCGCGGCGGTCGGGGCGGATCAGGCGCAGCCGGTACCCGTTGGTGACGAGGTTCTCGAAGTCGCGGCCCGCGAATCCCTTGTCCCCGATGAGGGTCAGCCCCGGCCGCAGCGCGCCGGTGCGGGCGGCGTGGGCGAGCAGTTCGGCGGCCACCTCGCGTTCCCCGGGCTTCGGGCTGGCCAGGCACCAGGCCACAGGCATCCCGTCCGGGGTGGTGAGCAGGTACAGCTTCAGGCCCCAGTACCAGCGGGAATGGGCGGCGCAGTATCCGTAGCCGGCCCAGCCGGCCAGCTCGGAGCGCTTGGCTGTCTCCCGGGAAGCCCCGCACGGGACGGGGGTGGCGTCGATCAGCCGCACCTGGTCCTGCCACGACGGCGACTGCCGGGCCAGGTGATCGATCACCGCGGCGAGCAGCGGCGCGGCTGCCTTGAGCCGCTTGTGGTAGCCGGGCTGATGAGGCAGATAGGGGAACAGGTGGCCGAGGCGGGCGTAACACAGCCGCAGCCAGTGATGCTCCGACCGCGCGCCCAGCAGCACCTGGGCCACGGCCAGGCATACCAGCTCGGCGTCGGACAGCCTCTTCGGCTGCCCGGGCCGGCGCTGGCCAGATGGGATCACGTGGTCGTCGATCTCGACGTACAGTGCGGTCAGGAGGGTGTCCAGGTCTGGCGTCACAACCGACCATGGGTGCCCTCCTCCCATTTCATGATCAACCCGACACGCCGCGCCAGCCCAAATCAGGAATCACTCATCTAGGTCATGATCACGACTTGACGCTCGTCCCGGCATCGTCCTTCTGCACCGGGCGTCATATGAGGCACTTTCCGTCACCGGGTCTCCGCCACCATCGGCTTGGCACCTGCTGGGGCGATCACTGGCAGGCCGGGTGGCGCGCCGTGCTCGATGAGCCGGTCCACCGCTTCGTGGTCGAGATGATCGGCCACCAGGTCGCCCAGCGTGTCCAGCCGGGCCTGCCGGATGGCCGCGAAGCTGGTGTCCGGTTGCGGCGTGAAGTCCCGCCCGGCCAGCGCGGCGACCTCGGCCAGGAACGCCCGCCGGAAGTCGTCGCACTCCAGCGTGCCGTGCCAGGCCGTGCCGAACACGGCGCCGGACCGGCAGCCGCCCGGGAACGGCCCGGCCTGCCCGGTGACCTGGACCACCCCATGGTGGATCGCGTAGCCGGTCACCGGCCCGCCGTACCCGGTGCCGCGCACCTGGCCGAGCACCTTGTCCGGGCCGAACGCCACCTGGGTGGGCAGCAGGCCCAGGCCGGCCACCCGTCCGGCCCGGGACTCAACCGGGTCGTCGATCTCCGCGCCGAGCATCTGGTAGCCGCCGCAGATGCCGAGCACCGGCCGGCCCGCCCGGGCCCGGTCCGCGACCACCGCGGCCAGCCCCCGCTCCCACAGCCAGCCCAGGTCGGCCACGGTGGCCCGGGTGCCAGGCAGGATCACCAGGTCGGCATCGGCCAGCTCGGCCGGGCTGGCCGCGAACCGGACCAGCACCCCCGGCTCCGCGGCGAGCGCGTCCACGTCGGTGAAATTGCTGATCCGAGGCGTCCGCAGCACGCTCACCCGGAGGACTTCGCTGCCGAACGCCCGCTGGTCCTGCCCGGCCCGCGCGGCCATCGCGGGCCGGGCGGCGTCCAGGGCCAGTGAATCTTCCATGTCCAGGGCCAGTCCTTCGCGCCACGGCAGCACGCCGAGCACCGGACGCCCGGTCAAGCCGGTCAGCATGCCCAGGCCCGGCTGCAGCAACCGGGCATCGCCGCGGAACTTGTTGACCACGAACCCGCTGATCAGCGCCTGATCGGCCGGGCTGAGCAGGGCCAGCGTGCCGTACAGCGCGGCGAACACACCGCCCCGGTCGATGTCGCCGACCACGATGACGGGAATATCCGCCGCCCGGGCCAGCCCCATGTTGGCGATGTCGGTGTCCCGCAGGTTGATCTCCGCCGGGCTGCCCGCGCCCTCGCAGATGACCACGTCATACTCGGCGCGCAGGCTGGCCAGGCTGTCCAGGGCGACTTCGCGCAGCGTGTCCGCGTGTTCCCGGTAGCTTGTCGCGCTGGCCTCCCCGGCCGGCTGGCCGAGCACGATGACGTGGCTCTGCGTGTCGCTGCCCGGCTTGAGCAGCACCGGGTTCATCCGCGCGTCCGGCTCGATACCCGCTGCCTGCGCCTGCATGGCCTGGGCCCGGCCGATCTCCGCGCCGCTGGGCGTGACGAACGAGTTCAGCGACATATTCTGTGCCTTGAACGGCGCGACCCGGACGCCGCGCCGGGCCAGCGCCCGGCACAGACCGGCGGTGAGCACGCTCTTCCCCGCGTCTGACGTGGTCCCGGCCACCAGCAACGCGCCCCTCAGTGTCATCGCAATGACCCTATCGATGTGTCCAGCACGTGACCTTGGACGTGCACAATGGGATGTCCGGCGCCGGTAGCTCAGCTGGATAGAGCGGCTGCCTTCTAAGCAGCGGGTCGCGGGTTCGAGTCCTGCCCGGCGCGCCAGCCAAAACCCCAAGTTCCAAGATCGCAGACAGGCCATCTGTAGCTATCGTCTGTAGCAACGCAGCGTCACCGGGTCTAGCAGCGACCTTGGACGCGTTGCTCCTCGTAAGATCAACTGTTGTGGAACCCGCCGCCGAAGACATCCCAGACGAACCAGCTGACGCTGCGGAAGAGTTGACGGGAAGTGCCCGGCCGGATGAGGGAGTTTTTGAGGATTTCCAGCTAGCCCAGGACGCGTTCAGGGATCTCCAGCGAGCCTCGGACGTGTTCAGGGACCTCCAGCGAGCCCAGGAAGCGTTCAAGGGAGCCCAAGAAGTGTTCAAGGACTTCCAGCGAGCCCAAGAAGCGTTCAGGGACCTGCAGCGAGCCCAGGGAGCATTCAGGGACCTGCAGCGAGCCCAGAGAGTATGGCCCAACATCCAGTTGGCCCAGGGAGTACGCATAGACCTCCAGTTGGCCCAGGGAGTGCACATAGATCTCCAGTTGGCCCAGGGAGCGTTCAAGGACGTCCAGTTGACACGCGGCCTGTTCAAGGACGTCCAGCTAGCCCAGGGACTTTTCAAAGACATCCAGCTAGCCCAGGGGCTGTTCAAGGACCTCGAGCAGACACGCGGTTTGTTCGAGAACACGCAGTTGGCTCGAAACCTGTTCAAAGACATCCAGTTCACCCAGGGCTTGCTAAGAGATCTCCAGCTCATGGGGCCGAGCCTCCGAGACGCCCAATCGTTCCTTGCCCAAGCAAACAGGTGGTCAGGCCTCGCCGAAACCATTGAAGCGTCCGAGACGCCACCGGACATTATTCCTAGCACCTCACTAAGTCGTGACCAGAAACGTTTCCTGTTTGGCTATTTCGTATATTCTGTCGTGCTTAGCTTGTGCGTCCTCGCAGCTCTTCGTCTTATAGGAAGCACTGAAACTGACGCGGCAGCCTTTGCCCTGGTAACGAGCGTAACGGGCTGGAGCGGACTCTCCATCGCTAAGGCAGCTCGGGATGCCGCTTTCCGTCTCTTTGACTCGGTATATCCACCAACTGATCTTTGATCATTTTGGACTGCTCACATCTGTTGCACGTCTAGCTTTGATCAAGCAGGCCGTGCAGCCGGGTCAGCGCCTCGCGACGGGCCTGCTCGTCGGTGTCGGTGTAGATCTCCAGTGTGGTGCTGATCCGGGTGTGTCCGAGGATGGTCTGCGCGTCGCGCGCTGGCACATGGAGATCCTTCAGCATCGAGCCAACTGTGTGCCGTAGATGATGCACCTTGATCAGCCGGATCTTGTTGTCATCGCAGATGCGGCGGAAGGACCGGACGAAGTTGCGCGGCTCCACCGGCCGACCAGTCTTGGTGGTGAATACCAGCCCGGTGTCCGGCCAGGACCGACCCATGTCGATTCGGTAGGCAGCCTGCCGCTCGGCCTGGCCGTCGAGGGCCTGGCGGACGACCTGGAGCAGTGGCAGGTCTCGCTTGCCTGCGTGTGTCTTGACCGGGGCAAGAAACAGTTCCCCACGGATGCGCTGCAACTGCTGGCGAATCTGGATCGTCCCGCTATCAAGGTCGATGTCATCCCAGCGCAAGCCGAGCGCTTCACCGCGCCGCAGGCCGTAGAAGATGAGCAGGACGAAGGCGGCGTACAGCAGATCCGGCTTGGCGGCTGCCAGGAACTGCCGGGCCTCGGCGGGCGACCAGGGCCGGATGGTGCCTCGTCTCCATTCCGGCAGTTCGACGAGGCGGGCGACGTTGCGGACGACGAGTTCTTCCCGCATGGCCCGGGTGAGTGCAGCGCTCAGCACAGTGCGCATGACCTGGACCTTGCGCACCGAATCGCCCTTGGCAAGGCGCTGGTTCAGGAAGTCCTGGACCATCGGGACAGTGAGGCTGGTCAGCCTCTTGGCGCCCAGGCCAGGGATGAGGTAGAGACGGGCGATCATCTCGTACAAGTTGTAGGTGGCCGGGCGACGGTTGCGCTTGACGAAGTTCTCCAGCCAGTACTCCAGGTACAGCCCGAGCTTCCATGCTTCGTCAGGAACAGGGACTCCGGCGCGAGCCTGCTGCTGGGCCTTGCCGAGCTTGTCCCGGGCTTCGTCGAGCGTCCTGCCGTAGACCACGACCCGCTTGCGGGCACCAGCGGTGGTCCGGGCATAGAACGCGCCGACCCAGTAACCGTCCTTGCGCTTGTAAACCGATCCGTCACCATTGACCCGGTGGCGCCGTCGCGCTGGCTGATTTGCTGTCATCTAACTCGCTTCCTCGTATTCCCTTTCAAGTGTTCGTACGTATTCCTCTAGCGCTTCGGCCGTGATGAATCGGAACTTGCCATCTTTGATGGACCGAATTCGGTTGGCGCGAATCAGGCCGTACAAAGCGGTCTTGCTGCGGCCGAGCACTTTCGCGGCTTCCTTGGGCCGGTAGAGCAGTTGATCCATTCCGTTGGTCTCCTTGATCGTCAGTGCATCCAGGTCTCCTCCCGTGCGATCTGGTCGTGCTCCCGGGCGCGTGCGGCGGCGGCGAGCGCCAGCTGGCGTTCTGCGATGTTCGAGTGGCCGGTTCCCACGTATTGCCAGCCAGCGATGAGCAGAACAGTGCGTTCGTCGAGGTCGCGACCCCAGGGGTCCTTCTCTCCGTCCGGGTGGTGCTCCGCCTTGCGGTGGGCGATGCGGGCCTGGCGCAGCTGGCCGAAGGTGATGGAGTAGCGGCGGGACTTGGTGAGGAAGTGGCCCCGGTACCCGAGCATGTGAGTCCACCGGTTCAGGCCCAATGAGGCGGCATCCGGGTGCTTGCCTAGTTCCCAGCAAACAGAGATGAGCCGCTTGTAGTGATGGCCACAACGGAGCGAGGCAATAGCGGCCGAGCCACGGACAGGACGGTCGGGTAGGCCGGGGACGCTTACGGTCTTGGTGGCGTATTTCGCGATGTAGTTCGCGACCGCCTGGGCAGACAGCGCCGATCCGGTTCCTGGCAATCCGCCGTTATCTGAGCGGATTACCCGGGTGTCGATCTGTGTCCCGAATCGAAGAATACGCCCCAGGCTGGGATCTGTAGCAACAGCGGCGTTCGTGTCGCCAGATGCACGGCGGATGGCCTCGGCCAGCAGATGGCTGGTGTCGCAGGAGACGGCAGCGGCGGCCTGGCGGATGGCCTGGGTGAGCAGCGCGGCGGTGTAGCTGGCTGGTGGTGGGAGGCAGTCGTCGCCTGGTGCGTCGAGGCGGATGACGCCGTGATAATGGACGACTCCGCGGGCCTGGTACTCAGCCACTTTGACGAACCGGACTCGGACTTGCTGGCGCAGGGCCTTCTGCGTCAGGCCGGTCAGCCGGGCCAGCTGGCGGGGCAGGTAGATGGTGAACCGGCGCCACAGTTCGGGGGCGTAGGCGTTGAACAGGATGTGCCCGGTGTAGTCGTAGCAGTCCGGGCACAGTGGCTGGCCGAGGCGGGGGTCGTCGGGCCGGTGGGTGCGGGGGCAGGAGATGTCGCGGCCGTGCGTGCAGCGGCGTTGGCTGGCGTCGCGGCGGGGACGGCAGGGCAGCTGACGACCGCGCCGACCGGTGCGGGTGGTGTGCACCGGGCCGAAGCCTGGGGCGGTCAGGGTGGTGAAGACGCACGGGTGCGTGGCCACGCTCTCGGGGGTGCCTTTACCACCAGTCAGGCCGGAGCGGATGATCTGCCGGGCGTCGTTCTTGTAGACCTGGGAGCAGGCCGGGCAAACGTGCTCACGGCGGTTGCCGCAGGCGATCAGGAGCACGTTGCCAGGCTCGTGGTCGGTGTCATACATGACGCGTGCCTGGCCGGTGGCGCGGTCGATGGCGTCAACCCGTCCTTGCAGGCGAATGGGGCTGGCACAGTTCCCGGTGGCGGTGAGCTGGGCTTCCCAGCGATGGAAGTCCTCGTGGGAGGCGACGCCGATCAGGGTCCCGGCTGATGCCCCCACCCCCAGACCGTCATCAGGCCTGGGAGTGAGAGCGACGGCCGGAACGGTCATCGTGTGGTCAAGGCCTCGATCCATGAGGCAGCGACGGCTGCTACCTGGATCAGTTCGGTTTCCAGGCGGTCCTTGTCGCCGTCGTAAGTGAGGGCGTGAGCGACCTCCCCGACTTCCTCAACGAGGATGGCGAGTCGCTGACTGTCAGGCATTTGCTTGTTGAGCAGTGAGTGCTCGAAGTGGCGGCAGTGCGCGCGAAGCGCTTCGGCCTGGATGGCGTTGAGCGTCAATGGCGTCAGCGGCATCATGACCTCCGCCATTCGGACTGGCTCTCCGGGCGCCGTCATGACGCGACGATTTCGCGGACGAGGGTCAGGGCCTTGTGCTTGAGCGGCTCGGGCCGGATGAGGGTCCGGTTGAGCTTCGTCTCCCAAGACCGGGCGCTGCGGACATGATCGAGGTATTCACCCGCGACCTGGATCAGGCCATATGCGGTGCCTGCGATCTGCTCGTTGGTGGTGGAGTCGAACAGCAGTCGCACAGCCTTGCGAGCTTCCTCGACGTTGCGGGCCACCCGGTCGGTGACCAGGCCGTCTGGTGGCATGGGGATGAACTCGGTGACGAACAGTTCCCGCTGCTTGTGCGTGATCGGGATGTTCAGGAGTTCGGCGGCGAGTTCGCTGTAGCGGCGCATCTCGCGGCGGGCGCCGGTGACGGCGGCGCGGGCTTCGTCGATGCGATTACGCCAGCTGGACTTGTGGATGAACGAGAACGTGGTGCCGGTACGCTCGCCTTCGAGTTCGGCGGCGCGGAAGGTGTTGGCACACACGATGCGAACGGCGGTGGCGCGCAGCGCGCAGGCAGCGGTGCCGTCATGCCGGTTGGTGATGGCCAAATAGGGCAGAGTGGGGCTGGCATCACCGGGCAGGGTGATGGGCTCATCGAGCAAGGCCAGGCACCAGACCGAGCGGCCGCCATCCAGGACACCAGCGGTTTCCCACTTGACGTTGGGCTGGGCGAGAACGGCTTCGACGATCTCGCCCATCTCGGTGTGGTCGATCACGGTGTAGGTGTCCCGGTTCAGGGACAGCACCGCGCCGTTGTCAGAGCGGGCGATGCACTTCCAGCCACCGATTGGCTCGTACCGGGGTGAGCCGTCGATGTCGAGGTCGGCGAATGCGTACACCTCGGTGGTGATGGGATCCCAGTCGAGCCCAGCGAGCTTGCGGGCCTCATCCCAGTTACCCGGGTAGTCGGGCAGGACGATGCCTTCCTGGTGCCAGGGCATTTCCCGGACGGAGAACATCGACTCGACGTTTGCTGGCATGGCAGTTCTTCCTTTCGTGTTAGGGGTGCGCTGGCCGACGCCATCGCGGTCCCAGGGCTGATCCGAGCTGGGATCCCGCGACGGCTGCCGGTGTTATTCGGAGGTATGGGCAGTGCCCCAGCGCTGCTGGGCGGCCTGCCGGGTGACGCCGAGGCGGAGCGCGATGTCGGTCCAGCTGTAACCGGTGCTGCGCAACCCATAGATCGCGTGATGCATGGCGATGGCGACTTCATCGGCCACGGACGCCATGTCTGCGATTGCCTCGATGTCTCCGGCCGCGACACGGCGGCTGTACCCGCGTATAACGCGCCGGAGGAAGGCGGCGTACTCGTCGTTCTCGACGACCCGTCGCCGCATGTTTTGTGTCAAGGACTTGTTGACGGGGAAAGGCCGTTCTCTCGGCAGGGTGGTCACTGGTTCCACCCCCGGGCGCAGTCGTTGCATTCGCCCGTTGAGCGCGAGATGCAGTACGGCTTCTGGGTGCCACAAGTCGGACAGGTACGGCGAGCCTGGAGCCCCTTGGCGATGGCCACCAGTTGCGCCGGGCTCGCTTGCCGCTTGGGTTTGCTGCATGCTTCGAGGTAGAGGTAGGCCACGCGACGCTGCTTGTGATGGCGCCAGAGGATCTGGGCAACAACGGCTTGTCCACCAGGGCGCAGCCCTCTGGCGCGCAGCTGGCGGATCGTCAGTAGGCCATCAGGGGCGAATCGCCATGGGTAGGTAGGCAGGCCGTATCGGCTGCCGTCTGGGTCGTAGAACTCGGGCCAGATGCCCTGGCCGCGAAGGCCGTCGAGGTAGGCGACCCGGCCGGTCATGCGGCATCGCCCTTGCGGCGCAGGTCGATGACGTTGCTGGTCTCGTGAGTGCCCTTGGTCCGGGCGCTGGCCGCGAAGGAGGCCAGATCGATGATGTCTTCGTCGGACAGGTAGGCCGCCTTGATGCGGCGCGGGATGCCGTCCTCAGCCCGAAGCCAGGACACGCCGCGTGCCTGGGGATCGATCTCGGTAGCTGAGTAGCCCTTATCGGCCCAGCCGTGCCCGAGGATGGTGTCGGAGGATGCTTCGGTCGAGCAGCGGAACGCCCACCGGTAACCGAACAGGTCCCGCAGCGAGGTCGGGATAATGTCAGCCGAAGGTCGCTGGGTAGCTTCGACCGGAATGATGCCAGGAGCCCGGCCGCGAGCAACCACATCGCGGTTGCATGCGTTGAATTCCTTCTGCTGGGGTGAAGTGCCGACAGTGGCGGAGAAGTAGGCCACTTCGTCGATGGGCACCAGGTAGACCGGCCAGCCGAGGTCGCGGGTGACCTTGCGCTTCTTCATCTGAAGCAACAGATCGGTACGCTCGTCGATGAGGCCTTGGAGCCAGTGCATGACGCTGATCGCGTCATCGATCGACGGGCCGACGAACTTGTCTGCGCATTCGGCCCACAGGCCGAGCTCGACGCGCTTGCCGTCGATGAGGATGAGTTTGCAGTCAGCTGACAGAGCACCGTGCGCCACGATCAGCTGCAAGGCGACGGACTTGCCGCCTCCGGGTTCCCCACCGATGAGCATGTTCCGCTCTGTGAGGTTCACGTCAACGCGGCGGCCAGTTTCGTCGGTGCCGAGGTGGATCGGGTTCCAGATCGACAGGGAAGCGACCGGGTAACCCGTGTGCATGGTCATGAGTAGTTCACCTTCTTCCGGGTGCAAGACACGGGTGCCCCCGGCACTGGTGGGTGTCCGGGGGCAACCGGCAGATGAACCGTCCCGGTCAGGTGGCCGGGTCGGAGTGCCCGCAGCTCGTCGCGTCATCGGCGGCGAGCAGGGCATGGATGAGATCGACGTCGGCCGCGGTGTAGGCGACGCGGACGCCGGAGATAGACATGCCCGAGGCCTCGGCCAGGTCGGCCAGCCGGTAAGGGCGTGGAGTAACGACTTCGCGGGCGTAGGCCAGCAGAAGCCGGATATCGCGATCTGCCTGGTCCCGACGTCGCCGGGCTTCCCGCAGATGAGCCAGCACAGGATCGACGCTCATGAGGCGCTCCCGGCACTGGGCTTCCTGGCAGAGGGAGCCAGGGTGGAGGTGATGACGTTGTGCACGGCGAGCGTGTCGCGGCGCACGATGTTGACGACCACGATCTGTGCCCAGCGCTTGGAGCGCTCGACTCGGGCTTCACGGGCGTAACAGGCAGCGGCCATCTCACCGGTGTGGGCCTCGAAATCTTCGAAGCAGATACCGGCGCGGCACCAGATGAGAGCGCGTTCCCCGACTTCGGTGGGGTGAATACGCAGGATGAGGGAGAGCCGTCCCGAACGGGTGTGCATACGGGTCTCGAAGAACACCCGCTGCATCCGGTGGCGTGAGAGCACGCACCAGGCCCGCCTGGTCAGGAACCGTCTGGTCCACGGCAGTGCCAACAGGACGGTGACGATGACAGCCAGGACGACGGCTGCCCACACGGCGGTGATGGCCGCGTCCAAGGCCACGAAGGCGGATGCCGAGGCGGCCAGCGTGGCTGCTTCACTGCGCATCCGCCAGATGACCCCAGCGGCGCTATGGTGCACCTGCATGGCCAAGTCGTCGAGGATGTAGGGGTTGTTTCGGTGGTTGCGGAAGTTGTTCTTGGACGGCATTAGGACCACGTCCCGGTCTTGCCGTCGATGACGATGACCTGCTGGCCCGCTTCCAGAGCGGCCTGGATCTTGCGGTGAAGCATGGCCGAATTGCCGTAGGCAGGCAGGATCTGGCGCTGCGGATCGACACAGGTCCAAATGCCAGGCTCGATTTCGAACGCTTGCGGTGCCGAGGTTTCAGGCACCTGCTGCGAGCGGATTGAAATCACCGGGTGGGTTCGCCTGGTGCGGCAGACCCGGACGACAAAAACGGTCACGGCAACGGTGATCGCCAGGCCCACCAAGGTGCTCGCGGCAATCAGGACGATGCGCAGAATGTCCTCGGCGGCGTGGATAACTGGCCGCGCGATGGCAGATATAACGAGGATTCCTACGAGTACGGCGATTGCGGCGCCCAGGCCGCTGCCGTTGGTGCTGGAGCTGGAGCAGCAGGTTGGCTTACACATCAGCGGCCACCTCCCAGACGGGAGAGCTGCATGTCGGTGCGGACCTGGACAGCCAGCGTGGTGCTGTTAACGTGGGACATGCCACGTACCCCTTTTCCGGGTTGAGCGATGCGGACTGGGTTTGCTGTGGTGGCCGGGCCGGAGGAATGCGACTCCTCCAGGCCCGGCACTCGTGATGGATCAGAACGGGGCTTCCTCCGCCCAGGACACCTCAGAGTCAGGCTGACGCAGGTGCTGGCAGACCTCGAAGATGTAGGCCAGCGCCAGCGATGCGCAGTCGTAGGCCTCGTTGAGGGTCTCCCGGGCCTCGTCGCGGTCCAGCGACTTGGTACCCTGGCTGCCGTCGAAGTCAAGGACTCGGCCCTGGGCCTTGCCGTGCACCTTCCTGACCAAGTGCTCAGCCTCGTTGAGGCAGTCAGTAATCAGGTTGGTGATGTGGTAGCACTCCTCCTCACGGAGCCGGTTCATGCCGTGCTCACGCTGAATGGGAGTGCGCTTCTCGGTAGGCTCGCCGTTGCCGGCGGCCTTAGTCGCGGCGTTGTCACTCATAGCGATGTGTGATCCTTCCGGTATGTGATGCGATGCGGACAGATGCGGCAGGCACACCCTCAACCAGTGCCGGTGCAGACGTGCCTGAACGGATGCGCGCGAACTCACGCGGCCTTCGGAGCGCTGGAAGGCTGGACAGAAGCGGCACGGAAAGCCACACCCGACTTGCCGTTGTTGCTCCAGGGGATCGCCTCCAGGCCCTCGAAGCGGACAGGCTGACCTTGGTTCACCCTCGGCTGGTCACCAGCCACCGTGACCCGGATCACCTCTCCGCGCTCGGAGTCCAGGGCGAGCACCTCGACAACCCACTGCGGGCGGCCGGTGTCGCGGTCCACCTTCTGCTCCGTCTTGCCGAAGTCTCGGCGCGGCTCAGGTGCCTTGGTCACCGTGAAGGCAACCGCCGTCATGTCGAGCAGCAAACGCATGATCAACACTTCCTTTCCTGCCCAGTTACTAGGGCTATTCGGAGAATGGCCGGGATTAGCCATGCGGAAAGGATCGAGCTACCCTGCGTGCGCGGCTAGTGACAAGGAAGGGGTCAGCATGGTGACATCGACCTGACACCTGCGAGTCACCATGCGTGTCCCCCCACTGTCATCTGCGACACTCGAACAGAAGGCGACTTCCAGGGAGGCAGCGCCGATGATCGAGGACCGACCCGCGTGGGCGCGCCGAATGACCAGCGAACGCGAAGTACGAGGCTGGAGCCAAGCCGACGCCATCCGAGCGCTCCGAGCACACGCAACCGAGCACGAGCACCTGCCCGACGAGCCGAGCCTGCTACGGCAGTGGAAGCGCTGGGAGACCGGAAAGACGACTCCCAGCGATTTCTACCAGCGGATCATCGCAACCACCTTCGGCACGGTGACGCACGCGATGTTCCCCGTGGCGCCTCAACCAGACACCAACGCTGAACTCTTGGCGTCGTCCGGGATGGACACCCTAGAACTCGTGGCACGATTGCAGCGCTCAGACCTGGACGAGGCCACACTGAACGCCGTGCGGGTCATGGCCGATGCGCTCTGCTCGGACTACGCCTCCCGACCAGCTAACGAACTGCTGACCGAGGGACGGTCGTGGCTCCGCCGGGTCACGCAGTACCAAGGACAACGACTGACCTTGAAGCAGCACCGCGAAATCCTCGTCCAGGCTGGATGGATGACGCTGCTGATCGGCTGCGTGGAATACGACGGTGGCGTCCCAGGAGCGGTGTAAATGACGTGGGCTCGGCTCCTTCGCTGGGATGTTAGGCGACGGCCCCGACAGTTTCTTCGGGTGCTGCGGCAGGGTGGCTGGTCCGGCGGATCGGGGTGGGCGGGTCGAGGAGCTGGCGGCGCAGGTCGTGTAGCAGGCGCAGGCCGGCGTTGGTGGTATTGACGCCGCGCCAGCCGCGGCTGGCGCGGTCCAGGACGGCCCAGACCAGGTTGAGGCAGCTGGCCTCGCCGGGGAGCCGGCCGATGACCTTGACCCGGCGGCGGGTCTCGCCGAAGGTGCGCTCGATGAAGTTGGAGTGCCGGATCCGCTTGTGGTGCTCGACCGGGAACCGCAGGTAGCTGGTGAGTTGCCCGCGGTCGGTGAGCAGGCACTTGACGGCCGATGGGTAGAGCTTGCCGTATCGCTCGGCGAAGGCGTCGATACGGGCCTGCACTGCGGTGACGAGCTTGTGCCCGGGCGCGATGCCAGCGGCGGTGAGGGCATCGGTGTCGAAGATCGCCCAGTAAGCGTCCCGGACCTGGTCCTGGGCGGCGGCGGGGACCTTCGCGAGGACGTTGCGGGCCCGGTGGATCAGGCATTTCTGGCGCAGCGACCGGGCCAGCACGCTCTCGGCGGCGTTGATCAGCCCGGCGGCGCCGTCGGAGATGACCAGCAGCGGCGGGCGCAGCCCCCGGCCGCGCAGTTCCTCCAGGAAGCCAGCCCAGGCGTCGGTGGACTCACTGCCGCCAGCGGCCAGCGCGACGAACACCGGCTTGCCGTCGGGGGTGATGCCCCACGCCGCCAGCACCGGCTCGGCCCGGGCACCGGGATGCATCTTGAACATCGAGGCATCCAGGAACAGGTAATCCAGCTCCAGGCCGTCCAGGCGCCTGCCCGACCAGGCGGTGAACTCATCGCCGATCGCCTGGCAGATACGCGAGACCGTCGACTTGCTCAGCGCCGCCTCGGCGCCCAGGGCATCGGCGAGGGTGTTCTCCACGTCACGGACCGACAGCCCCCGCACGAACCCCGCGATCACCAGCGACTCCAGGGCATTCGACCTGGTGACCGACCTGCCGAACAGCGCTGACGCGAACCGCTCGGTAGTGCCGCGCAGCTTCGGCCGGGCCACGGTCACCGGCCCGGCGGTGGTCTTGACCGTCGCCGGGCAGTAACCGTTGCGCATCCCCGGCCGGGCATCCTGCGCGGCAGCCGAGCGCTGGTAGCGGGCCCGGCCCAGGAACACCTCCACCTCGGCTTCCACCGCGGTCTGGATGATCAGCCGGGCACCCAGCCGGGCCACATCCTCGATCACCTCACCCAGATCACGCGACCCGTCGAACAAGGCGTCGATCTCGGCACGGATCCGGTCAGTGGGAGATACTCGATTCGGCACGGGCGTAGTCCTTCCTTCGCTGAGTTGGTAGCTCTTGAAGGAACCTACGCCCGTCGTCATTTACACCGGGGTTGGGACGCGACCGAATACGACACCGGCGACCGGCAGACCGCGGAAACTACCCGCCAGGCGGCACTGTCGCTAGGCATGGAAGCTGACCATGGTGAGATCCAGGCGTGGGCGCACGAGATGCGGGCCTGGATGAACCTGACCACCGGGGACTACCACGGCGTCGTCGCAGCGGCTCACCACGGTACCGACGTTGCCCCACACAGCCCTGTCGCGGTGCAGCTGGCCGCCCAAGAAGCCAAGGCGTGGGCACGGATAGGCGACCGACGCAACACCGAAGTCGCGCTCGACCGAGGACGAAGGCTCCTGGACACGCTGCCGTACCCAGACAACCTGGACAATCACTTCGTAGTCGACCCGACCAAGTTCGACTTTTACGCTATGGACTGCTACCGCATGCTGACCGAAGACAAGCTGGCAAAGAACCTGGCAAATGAAGTAATCCAAGCTGCTACTGACTTCGATGGCACCGAGCGTGCACCCATGCGCGTCGCAGAAGCCAGGATCACCCTAGGCGTCGTTGCCGCTCGCCAAGGCGACATCGAGCAAGCTATACATTATGGCGAACGCGCAATCAGCGACGAACGCAAGTCACTGCCCTCGCTGCTCATGGTGAGCCGAGACCTTACCCGAGTCCTCAAAGAAAGATATGCCAAAGAGCCCACTGCTCAATACTATTTGGAACAGCTTAGCCGCCTTGCACGAAACACAGTATAAGATTTGGAATAGTCGATCTCAGAGGCACTTAGCTACCGATTGATATGGCGTAGCGTCCAACGTACCGAACCCTGCTTTGCTTTACCCGTACCAGCATCCCTGAGCTTGACGAGTTCTGGATCCTTCTGAAGCTGCAGGTACAACCGCGCGTTCATAGTCTCGTGTGGCGTCTTTCCGCTAGGGATAATCAGACCTCTCTTTAGAGCCAGGTCCGTAATTTCCCGTGCGGTCAAGGGTTTCCCAACAGACGTTAGAATCTTCACTGCAGCCTCGTAGTAAGTCATATGACTACCTTGCTTCCTCACTACAAAACTCCATCCTAATGTTCTGGACGCGCGTCTGAGATCCTCAAGGAGATTGACCTAGATCTCCACTTCTCCGTGACTCACTCGCCCGATACCAATCATCCCGTCAGCACCATGCTCACTAGTCACCATCTGACTCCAAGACCTCAAGCTCACTTACTACTTCTTCTTCCGAACGCACTCTCAACACTTCCAAATCTATCCCCGCGATGCGTGCTACAGCTCTATCAATCGCTTGCCAGTGTTCAGTAAGAGAACGGTGATTATCGTTGACCGCAGCCGTAGCGCACGCGCGAGCTTCCTCAACTATGCAACGATGATCATCGTCAGTTGATCTATATTCCGGAATAGGAAGCCTTTCAAGCGCACGAGGTGTAATACCAGTTGCTGCACCAAACCGCTGTAGCGCGTCCTGAACAGGTGCAGAATTGATCCAGCCAGCCAAATAATAGGCTTCATCTTCGTTAGCTGTATAATAAATGTTTGTCTTATTGTTCGGCAAAGGTGTAGTTACTCCAATGCCCCTTAGTTAAGGCTAAGCGATAAGCGGGTGCCGGATTTCTAGTACCGGGTCGTGCGCATGACCTGTCTGGCCAGCCTGCTTTACGGGGAAAGTGCGTCCTTTGTATTTCTTGATGACGCGGGGGTAAGTCCGCTTGCGGCGGCCTTTACTCACTCTTTCGAGGATCTCCCGGATCGCCATGGTCCTTGAGGTGCTTAGTCGTCCGGGGGGAAAATGCCGCCTGGTCGGTGACCTGGCGGCGGACAACGTTGATACTTCGGATGAAGGACAGCCTGTCGGGATCAAGCCCGGCCGATTCTGCGGCCTCGGCCATCAGCGCGCGTATGGCGTAGTGGGCCAGCAGCAGGCCCCAGAACTCCTGGCGGACGAGTTCCGGGGACTTGGAGCGGAGCCCGCCGCCTGGCTCGAGCATCTGGGTCTCGATCTCTTTCAGGGCTATCTCATATTCCCAGCGCTGCTGGTAAGCCGCAGCCAGCTCGGCGGCGGTCAGGTCATCGGGATCAAGGATCGTGGTGATCAGCCGGAAGACTTCCGCCTGCCTGCTGCCTGCGGCCGCGGTAACGGTGTACTCAATCACCCGTACCGGAATGTGGGTGGCGCGCCTGGGATCCCCGGCGACGGACAGGGGAATCTGGAACCCGCTGCTGCGGGTGCCCCTGGAACTGATGACGGATATGTATGACCCATCTGGCAGGACTTCGCTAACCGGCAGCTTAATGCCAGAGGCAAGCCGGAACAGCAGGTCAGCGCCGGAGGCGAGGAATTCGGACCACAGCTGGAAACTGTAGAAACCCCGGTCAGCGATCACCAGCATTCCCGGCTCCAGCGACGGTGCCAGCTTTTCGGCGATCTCCCGCTCACCCACGCTGACCGTGCCGATTTCAGCGGCCACCACGGCATGCGTTCCGCATTCACCAAGGCCGACAACCTGGATCTGCGGGAACGGGCGCCTGGTCAGGCCGCCGGGGCGGCCGAACCCCTCGATATTGGCCGGGGTGTCGGGCACGTCCAGTTTCACCCCGTCAATCGCCATGAGCCGGCGCGCCCCCAGCCAGGCGCCCGGCGTTCCCGCCACGGCCAGCGGCTCCGCCACCCGCTCGAATAGCATCTTCAGCGGCGCCTCACCCAGCCGGTCCCGCGCCTGGGAGATGGCCCCCGTGGTCGGCACTGCCCATTCCTTCTGCCAAGCGCGCATGAACTGCAGCCCGCCGGTCAGCCGCCGCATCACCTCTTCATAGCCATCGCGGAATACCGCCATGGCCATCACGAAATACACGACGACATGAGCCGGAAGCAGGCGTGACCGTTTCTGCCTGCGGCCCGTCTCCGCCAGAACCTCATCCACCAGGTCCCTCGGCACCAGACGGGTCAGCACCCCGATCCCTATCCGGTCGGTAAGCCGTCCGCCTCCTGTAACCGCATCATCCACGACGCAGAAGGTAATACGTCAAAGACGAGAAGGGAAGAACATCCGGCAATTAAGCAGATAATCCACAGAACCCGGGCGTGTCGCCCTGTGGAAATGTGAATACTACCCGCCTTCCATCCTTAACTAAGCGGCATTGGTAGTTACTCTCCCCGTCTTTTGATCATAGACCGGAGAAACAACCGCAGCCGCCGGGCGACCCCCCGATGCAATGTACCGGACAAGAACAATATTCTTGGTCGAACTAAGATGCTCTACTGGACCCGACAAACCCCACGGACCCTCATCATTAGGCTTCTGGCCCGGTCGGTAAAGGCTGCGTCCCTCAAGCCTCGTCATGTGCGGCTCAAGAAAATTGTCATACAGCTTTGGCGAGAGGCTCATAAGCTCATTCACCGAAAGCACATTCTTAAGCTTCTTCGGATCGTGAGCCACAATAACATGCAACCAAGAGTGCGATTTCCACGGCTGCACATCTCGCCCCTTGATGAGAGGCCACAACAGAGTAGGTTCGGCCGGGCGTGTAATTGGCGACAGCGAAGATGTATTTTTGCCTAGCTCCGGATGCGTCTTTATTCTAACAACTTTTGGTGGTGGAACCCCAAGGTTAACATTAGGGCTCACAACTTCTACAAACAAGATTCCGTCTACACCACGTGTCTCGAACCCGCGACCCCAACGATAAGCGACTGGCTGACCAGCCTTTAGAAGGCGAACCTCGCCTGGCCCGGGGGCAGGAGCCCAAGGAGAAGCAATGTCGGAACTATCGATTGGTTCAAGCTCGGTAGTCTCCGCCAATAGTGTTTCCGTAAAAGCATGCATCCATGACGCGGTCGATTCCACACGTCCCCGGGGATGACGCCGGGCCCAGACGTCTGCAGGTATGTGAAGCCTAGGAGTCACCTGCTGGCCGCTCCGGGCATATAGGGCGACCGGCTCGTTCGCAGCATCTGGACTAAAAGGATGAACAGCAGAAAAGTCATCAACAAAGAGAGGTGAGAAGTATGTTACCGGAGAGACCGGACCTCTCGCAGTCCGAGGAGCACCTTCAAGTTTGCATTGGCGGATCTTTCTTCCCCCAGGATCAGCGATCAGAACCGAGCGTGGGAGCAACATGCCCACAACACCATGCGGGCAGTACGTAGCAATTGAACGAGCGAAGAGAAGAGTGCTGATATCTGAAAGCGGCACAGACTTTCCAGAAGTTTGCCAGAGGCCCCACTGCCGCCACGTTGTTTCTGAACGTGCTTTCCATCGATCAGGAAGATTCTTCCACGAAATCCAAGGAGGATTGCCTACCACGATATCTACAGTCTGCAGGGCCTTAGGGGCATAAGATTGTTCAATAACATGACTCCAAACGCCGTCCTTTTCTTCCTCTTTGAGCTTCAAGATTCTTTCATAGACCACGCGGCACATATCAATTGTTTCGTCGATATCTGTGACCTCAGAGAGCTTAGCTACGTCTACCCTCAACCTCTCGGCAAATTGCTTTGGCCTGAGTTTGGTCTTTTCGTTAGTGCCTTGAATCTCCGGTGATGAGCGTGTCCAGAAGTTCCTGTTTATCGGGATCGATGGCGGGCGGGAACGTCTGTGTCGCGCCGTTGATCGCGATGGTCGCTGAGCGCAGGGGCCGGAGTTGCCGGACCACGTTGCGCACGGCCAGGCCCGAGCGGTGCTGCACGGTGCGTGCCACGGCGAGGGCGGTGAACACGATGGTCAGGTGCGCTTCGATCGCGTCTTTGGTGCGCACGAACATGGGCCGGGCGGCGAGGTCGGTCTTAGTCATCCGGAAGGACTGCTCCACGTGCCACAGGTCGTGGTAGGAGCCGATCACCTGGTCTGGGGTCATCACGGTGGCGGGGATGTTGGTGACGTAGCCCTTGAGGCCGACAAGTCTGCGAGCCCGCGCGAGCGAGGCTTCGTCCAGGGTCCGGGCGTCGCCCTTGATCGTCACGAATCTGGGTGTGCGTGCTGTCTTGTCCCCGTCCACGACGGCGCGGGCGCGGTTCTCCTGAGCGTTGAGGGTCTTGTTGTCACGGGCGGCGCGCTTGGCGGAGTACGCCCACACCGCCCGCCACGACGACGAATGGCTGTTACGGTTCCAGACGGGCTCGGCCCTCAGCGCGACGTTGTTCTCGGTGTTCTTGCCGGCGCGCGGGGTGAGGGTGTCGATGACCTGCCCGTCGGTGAAAGCGTCGCCATGCCACCGGAAGTGGGACTCCAGGTGAACCGGCGCCTTCGTCGTGCGGGAGCCGACGATGAACCCGAGCCCGGCCTCGTCCAGCTCGCGCAGGTTAGCCGCCGACAGCATGCCCGCGTCGGCGACCACGACCATGCCCTCCATGCCGTGCCGGGCCTGGAACTGGCGGATGACCGGCAGCAGCGTCAGCGTCTCGGCCCTGGACCCTTCGAAGCAGCCGATCTCCAGCGGGAAGCCGTGCCGGTCGACCAGCAGCCCGACCACGACCTGCGGGTCAACCCGCCGCTCCTTGGAGTACCCGACCTTGCGCAGGTCGTCCTCCTTCTCCGCCTCGAAATACAACGTCGTCACGTCGTAGAGGCACAAGGAGACATCGCCGCCGGCCCGCGCGCGGGCGAAGCACAGCGCGGCGAGCTGGTCACGGTAGCCGTCCTTGCCGCAGCGGTCCAGAGTGCGGCGCATCGTCTTCTCGCTCACCGGCCTGCGGCCCAGATCGGTCAGCACCCGCCCTGTGTCCAGAATCGAGGTCGGCTCCACGATCCTGGCAATAACCAGGTCCCGGAACACGTCGTCTCCCAGCGCGTCGAACCCGAGGGAGGTGAACACCCCGGCCAGAACGTCATACAGCACCCGCGACGAGGTCGAGATCACCCGCGGGGCGGCGGCCGTCACGCGCTTGCGTGTCATGGTGACCGGGTCACCGAAGAGCGTGTCACCACCAGCCGGGGCAAGCAGCGGCGTCTTCGCCGCCACCGGCTCGATCCCCAGCTCGAACTCGCCCTGTCCCGGATCCCGCAGCAGCGCCCGGGCCCGCTCGACCAGCAACCCGAGCTCAGCCTCGGTATGCGCCGAGCCGACATGCGCGATAATCCGCCGGCGGCCACCAGCCGACTCAGCGATCTGCACCGCCGTCGCCCCTGAGGACGTCCGCACCCGCCGAATCCACGCCACGGGCCAACCGTAGGGCACCAGCTAGTGCCTCAGAAACGCCTCTGCCGCACCCATCACCCCAGGTCAGCGCGCCGTTGATAATCGCTCCGCAGGCCGGTGACCAAACTCAGGCGGATCTTTCTTCCCCCAGGATCAGCGATCAGAACCGAGCGTGGGAGCAACATGCCCACAACACCATGCGGGCAGTACGTAGCAATTGAACGAGCGAAGAGAAGAGTGCTGATATCTGAAAGCGGCACAGACTTTCCAGAAGTTTGCCAGAGGCCCCACTGCCGCCACGTTGTTTCTGAACGTGCTTTCCATCGATCAGGAAGATTCTTCCACGAAATCCAAGGAGGATTGCCTACCACGATATCTACAGTCTGCAGGGCCTTAGGGGCATAAGATTGTTCAATAACATGACTCCAAACGCCGTCCTTTTCTTCCTCTTTGAGCTTCAAGATTCTTTCATAGACCACGCGGCACATATCAATTGTTTCGTCGATATCTGTGACCTCAGAGAGCTTAGCTACGTCTACCCTCAACCTCTCGGCAAATTGCTTTGGAGATCGGTTATTGTGCAAACCGACATCGATATTCTCTCTCAGTAGCTTCACGCCATCCAGTGTAGCCAAAGCTTGCGGCAATTCAATGTCGCCTATTTCCAAGGGCAGCACCTCGTAGGAAATAGAGGGCCCATCGAACGTGGCTTGCCCAGTTTCCAGCCTGGGTAGAAGAATACTATCAGCTTGATAAACGTTGAAATCTATTTGTGTCAATGACGCAGCGCGATCACCAAGCGAAAGTAGTAGGTTTACTTTAGTCATAATGGGGGCGACCGGATTGATATCAAAACCCACCACACTGTCTACCAAGGTTTCCAGCGCCTCGACGTCATCCGCCAGGTCCAAAGCCACAAGACGGGCGAGCCCACGTCGCATAGCAGCCACGAGGAATGTGCCGGAACCGCACGACGGATCGAGAATCCGCGGCTGGTGAGAAGTTGGAAGCTGCGCCAAATCTTCTGCCTTAGCGATTACACGCTCCGCCAAGTACCTTGGCGTAAAGAACTCACCTAGGGACTTCCGAAGTTCTGCCGGCACTACCTCCTGATACAGGCCGCGCAAGAGATCGATTGCAATTCCTCCTGCATTAGCAATACGAGCCCAAGCCAACTCATCCATGGCTTGGATTATATTTCTGACCGCAGCGGTGAAATCCTTATCATTGAACAGGTCGTCAACCCACCAGCCAAATAGATCGGCAGCAATTAGATTTGGCGCATCTAGGTCGTCCGAGACTTCCCCGAACTCCATGGCCCTGATTTGACGGGCAAAGATTTCGTCACTTGAAAGCACCCATTGAGTAGGCTGGCACTCCCTCTGCTGCTTTATTAGCGCCAAAAGTTCGCATGCCAAGAGTTTACTCGCCAAACTTACATATGTATGAAGCACAAAGATCGATCCGGCATAACCGAGGGGCGCCAAAATATCCACTAGGTCTTTGCCGAGTATTCTCCTTGGTTCCTTAGGAAACGCAGACTTCTCGGTCGAAATTCCGTAGGCTACGCCTGCAAGCTGGATCCACTGGTGAAATAGAATGTCAGCGCGGCCATCCTTAAACCGCACTTTAAGCCGCTCAGCCAAGATGGTTAGAAGATCGCGGACTTCCTGGCGGTCAACGCCAAGCCTATTCTGTACATTCTCAGGAGTCACTGGAGCACTTTTCACAGTCTCCAGCAAAGTCAGCACCCGTCGCGCGGTAGCTTCACTGTTTGTATGCCAACTAAACTGACTATAAGGGTCCGGCGCAGGCTTCAATTCATCGAAGAGCCACCCTTGCTCTCCCACCTCGGGCCCGACACCCGTGTCCCGATAGAATCCCCAGGTGGAGCCATCAGTGATTATAACTACTTGAGCGCCGACCGATTCATCCTCTAGATAGCCCAGACCCTGCTGAGCGGCATCGAATCGCTCTTTCATGCTATCTAGCCTGTGAGGACGCTTATACTCGAAGAGTACTCTACCAAATAGGCTGTCGAAACGTCCTGCCTTCCCTGTTCCCTCTTGCCTAACGTCTTCCAATCTGAGTTGCACGATATCTGTAGCATAAGGGCCGAGAACAGAAAAGAGATCGGCCCGGAGGTCAGCCTCCAAGTTCCGGTGAGCCACGCTCCACTGGGCTTGCGTATACAGCTTCTCAGCCGCACTGGCAAACGGCTCGATCATTCAGCCCTCCGTGGACACTGCTAGCGACCGCGTAGCTATGGGGCCACGAGCCTCGTTCGCCCCACAGCCGTGGTACCTAGCATGTCTACCGGAGACTGTTGGTGAGGTCCAGCAGGCGCGACCACATGCCTACGCTGGCCTTGTCGTGTGCCTGTCGTGTGCCGGGTTGTGAGAACCATCTCTACTACTTCAAGGGCGCGCGGAGCGCGCCGGACCGGGCTGGTCTCTGATCTTGGTAGGCGCCGCGCGTCGGGCGCGCTGACCGCAGGACGGCGCGCGACCGGTCCGTCACCAGGTCGCCGTCCTTCGGGGGACCGTGACGGGCCGGGCGCCGCCTGCCGATCTTTGGCCCTTCGGGCCACGTCGGCGTCGGCGCGCACTCAGTCCCCGCGGCCGACCGTGCGGACGTCCCGCCGTAGGGTCAGCGGTGGCGCGCGAGCTGCAAGAGGTGGCCACCCCTCCGGCGCCCGATCGTGAAGCCCTACGCGCTCACGGTCAAGGGCGCGCCCAAGGGCGCGTCGCAAGCGATGCCTCCGGCACCCCAGACCGTGCACGCGTCAGGGATTCATCGGCGCCTATCGGAGGGATGGCTCGGTCCGAGCGTTGACCTTCCGGCCGCTGCCCGTCCAGCGTCAAGATTCGGTTGACACTAGAGGGGCATTCAAGCGAGAGACGGATCAACAGATCCACCTCCAATGATCTTGTCTGTAGCAGCTTCGTGTAGCAACCACGCCGAACTATGACGATCCAAGGGGGTCACGCCACACACTGCCAGCCCAGGTCAAGCACTATGCCGATCAGACCGGGCGTAACTTCTAAGCAGCGGGTCGCGGGTTCGAGTCCTGCCCGGCGCGCTCCACGAAATCAGACCTTCCGCCCAGGTCGCAGCGTATGCGCGCGATCTTGCGGGTTGATCGTCATGACGCCCGCTTGCGGTTCCGTGCCCGTTGCGTGCCCGTTCGCTGGCCAGCGCACCGCAGCTCGTCGCGGGTGAGCTTGCTCAGCGTGTCCGCGATCTGGCGCTGGCGGGCATCGCTGCCGTGCAGGTAGATCATCGCGGCCCGCTCGCTGTCGTGCCTCATCCGGTCCATCAGCTCCCGCAGCGTCGCGCCCGCGGTGGCCGCCAGAGTGTTGCCGGTATGCCGCAGAATCTGCTGCCGGTCATTAACGATAGCGGTGGTCAAAGGAGGTACCACAGGTCCAGACGTAGATCGATAACTGGCAACGCCTAGGTCTCAAAATGTCACCTACGCTGAGCGCTACATGGGCGAACATGTGTACGACTGGGTACAGACGCGCCCGGACTACCTGCGGGTAGCAGATTGAAACACGACACCGGCTTAGGGGCGCAGTTCCGTTCCGATGGTGAGCGCTTCAACCGCCTTGGGGTCATCAAGCGGGCCGACGTGGGCGCGGAAGGCTCTGAGCAGGTCATCGTGTCTGGCGGCGGCACCATCGACGAGAGCGAAGTGCGGCTCGTGGTGGTCGAGGGCCCACCAGTGGTCGGGGTGGGTGGTGTCGTCGGACGCCCACACGGTGAAAAGACTGCTCCGCCCCCGGTGGATCAGGTAGCCGTCTCTCGCAAAGGGGAACTCGGACAGCATTCCGCCCTGCGCCTTCACGGACTGGAGCAGGCCGAACGCGGGGTCCCCGCCGTCAGCGAAAGGCTCAATCCCGTCCCGCCAGACGCGCGCGGGGTCGAGCAGCAGCGAGTATGCGAGAAAGCGGTCCATGCCGTGCTCGTCGTCCCACCACGACTCGCCGACGACCGCGGCGTTTGTCTCCTCCGCGCACCGCAGCGCCTGCTCAAGGGCGTCAGGCCTGCTGATCACGACATCGGAGTCGAGCGCCCAGACCCACCGCGGCAGCCCGGTGCGCCGCGACGCGAGGAACGACATGGCCTGGGTGAGCGCGGGCCCGTGCATCGCGTTGTCCGCGTTGGCGATGAGCCGGCATCCCCCGGCCGCGTCGACCTTCGCGAGCAGTTCCGCCGACCCGTCCGTCGAGCCGTTATCGACGACGACTATCTCGAGTGACCCCCATACGAGGATCCGGCGCAGCGACCACAGCAACAGAGCGGTGAGTTCACGCGTGTTGTAAGAGACCGTGATCACCGCGACCCGGCCCGGCGTAACCGGGCGATCCGGCCAGCGGACGACACCATCGGACACGCTCGAAGTCTGCCAGGCCCCAGCCAGCCCGACGCTCCTATTTTCGTCAAGCCCTTCTCGGTCGGGGTTTGCGAGCCCATGACAGTTTTCGCGGTGATCGCCTTGATGCCACGTCGCAGGCGTGACTGAGCGCTTGATGGCAGGGTCGCTTATGGACCTTCCGGTCGGCGCATCACGGCGTCGAGCGGCGGCCATGGTGGGCCCATGCGCAGAGCGCTGAGGAGTGCGCGAGCTGCTCGTTGCCTATCCGGGAACTGGTCGCCCGGGTCCCAGCGCCAGGCGGCGACCATGGCAAGAACAAGGACTCGGCATTGGCTCAGCAGGTCGTGATCAGCGTCGGCATAGCGCTCGCTCACATCTTCGGGGACATGGGCGAGGTCGAACTCGACCGGTCCACGGCAACACGTCTCGAAATCGATGAACAACAGCCCGGACTTGGTGCTGAGCACGTTGCCCGGGTGCGGCTCGCCGTGCAGCAACTGCTCGGCAGCGCCATGGCCGACGATCGCTTGTCTTCGGCTCCGTAGCGTAGTGATGAGAAGCTTCCGATCCGGGCCGGCAAGATCCGGGGTGAGGTGAGTGGTCTGCACAAGGTGCTGAGCCTCTTCCACCCGATCGGTGAAGCGCGGCGTCCTGAGATCGAGCTTGCGCATGCTGGCATGCAATCGCTCAAGCGCATTCGCGTAGCCGGCTGGTGAGACCGCCCCGGGCATCGCAGGCTGGTAGTAGGTCCACAGCGTGACGGCGAAGCCATCACGCTCATAGACGCGCGGCTCTGCTCGGGGGTCTGGAACAGCCACAGGGCTCTCGGATTCGGCGAGCCGCTGGGCAAGCCCGATCTCGAACCGTGCGACCTGATGCGCTATTGGCGCGACCCGGGCAACGACGTCACAAGGCAGCAGGCGCACCGTGAGCTTGTTCGAATCATGCAGAACGATCGTGTCATCGACGGCCAGGCCAAGCGCCGAGGCGGTCGAGATAGCCGCAGCCAGCGCGCGCCGAATCTCAGCTGCCTGCATCCAGCTGATCTTCTCACCGTCGATGCCCTCCGGCACCGGTAGGGCGACTCTCAGCAGGCCGGGAAAGACCTCGCGGGCGATGTAGCGCTTGAGGCAGCGCAGGATCTCTTTCTTGGTTCGGCCCTCGGCGGTGCGTCTGGCGACGTAGTCCTTGGTGGGCTGGTGGCAGTGCATGCGGACCAGGGCGACGCGCCACAAGGCGCTGTTGGCGTCGCGGTCGCTGCCGCGGTCCAGCCGGTGCCGGTCGGTGCGGCCGGAGGACCCGGGACTGGCGCCACACCGCACAGGCGCGCGAAAGACCGCTCCGAACGCAGACGGCCTGATCAAGGCGGCAGGCCTGGCGTCAGCGCCGGGCTCAGCCTTTCCGAGGGCCGCCCGGCGCACGCCGGGCCGCACGCAAGAGACGAGCAGATCAGGGGCTCATATACCAGGCTGCCCGGTGCAGTGGGCAGGGCCATCTTCCTCGGCTTCGATTGTCCAGCTTGCTGCCGCCGCGTCTATCAAGGAAAACGGACAAGACCAGCAATCTCGCCACGGGTACGCTCAGACGCTGGCAACGGCCGGTCAGGGGTGACGTGCAGCATGGGTGATCTAGAGGTTGTCACAACAGCCGACCGTCATGATCTCGATGAACAGGCCCGAGATGCCTTGCGTGCTGTCTGGCCAGAATTCATCTTCCACGACCCGGTCTCTGCCAAGTACATCGGCCGCGTCGAGACATACTTCCCGCAATACGACGTGCTTCTCCTCCAGGACGGTCAGGTAGTTGCCGGGGGCTGGGGGGTGCCCATCCGCTGGGACGGCACAGTCAGCACCCTGCCTGACGGCTACGACGGGGCATTGGTCAGCGCGGTAACCGGCCACGAGAACTCAGCCTCGGCCGACACGCTCTGCATCATGGCCGCCGCCGTCAGAGCCGACCAGCAAGGTGGCGGGCTGGCGGGGAGGACCCTCGCTGCCCTCCGCGACCGGGCCACCGCCGCTGGGCTGCGGCGTGTCATCGCGCCGGTCAGGCCAGCACTTAAAAACCGGTATCCGCTGACGCCGATGGAGAACTTCGCACGCTGGACCCGGAGTGACGGCCTTCACATCGACCCGTGGATCCGCACGCATCAGCGGCTTGACGCCAGCATTCTCGCGCCTGCCCCACGCTCCATGATCATCATTGGCGCCGTGGCCGAATGGGAAGACTGGGCGGCCATGGCCTTCCCCGAGACCGGCCAGTATGTTGTCCCGGATGCGCTGGACCTGGTCGCCATCGACCGCGAGCAAGACCGTGGGACATACGCCGAAACGAACCTGTGGATGCGTCACGCCTAGCACCGTCGCGGCAGGTGCCTAGAGCCCGCCTCTTAACCCGCGGCCCGGCCGTGCCCGATACGTGCCCGATGAGGCGGTGAAGCCGGGCGACTGAACAACGTGCTCAGGCAGAGGAGGCTCTGAAGGCATTCGAGCGTACGGGGTACGATCCCGGCATGAAGGACACTCGGCTCCTGGCCAGCTGACCGCGCGGCAAAGGCTCAGGGAGAAGCAATGGCCGAGCTAACTGTTCGCCCAGGCGAGTTGGTCGTGACAATGGAACCACGCGAGAAGCGGTCCCTTACGTGGCTCGGGCTCCGGAGATCGAGGAGCAAGCTCTTAGCTGGGCTGGAGCTGCGAGTTCCGCTGTCCAAAGTGGTCGGGATACATGGCTCGGAGTCGGCATACTGGGAACTGCGGGAACAGATGGATGGCCGCAACACCAGGAGGGCTGCACGGACGAGAGGGACTTATGAGCCATCCGATACGCAGCCTTGGATTGGCATTTTCCAGGTGAAGGAAGCCGGGGGGTGGGAGAAGAAGTTGTGTTTCATCTATGGCCAGTACAGCGACGTGGTCGTCGTGGATCTGGATAAGGGCGGAAACCCCCCGTTCACCAAGCTGGTGATCACCTGTGAGAAAAGCGATTCGGTCGTAGCCAGCATTAAGGCGGCTACCCGGCTGGCCTAGCTCAGCCTCGATGTTTCCCGGACGGGACAGCCCTTAATGATGGCTGGCCAGTACCACTACGAGCATGACCACCACCGCGCCGAGGACCACGCCCATGATGATCACCGCGGCGTTGGTCAGGCCAACCAGGTGCAGCCGCTGCGCTCGCGCGTCGGCGCGCTTTTCCTGTTCGCGCTCGGCCTTACTCGGCCTCGGCGAGTTCCTGGCCCATGGCGGCGGTGGCAGGCGCGGCCCGCGCCGGCCGCTGAACGGCCGCCACTTCGGCCCGCCAAATGACCAGTTCCATGACAAATTATCCCGGCTATACGGGTCGTCGGGGTCATCCATCGGCACCTCACGGGTGAGCGCCCTGCTTAGCTCCGAGTATGAAGCAATGAGACGCCGGGTCAGCGCGTATTCGGCCCTGCTGACCTAACGATGACCTAACCCGAGCCGATGGTGCCGGCGAGTTCGGTTAGGCGGCGTTCGAGGAAGCGGCGTTCGGCGCCGTCGTCGGTGAGTTGCCTGGCACGCCGGTAGGCGGCACGCGCCTCATCGGTCCGGCCGAGACGTCGCAGGAGCTCGGCCCTGGTCGAATGCAGGTAGCGGAAGTCGTCGAGACCGAGCTGGTCAACTATGTGCAGGCCAACCTCCGGGCCCTCGGTCTCGGCGATGGCGATGGCGCGGTTAAGCTCCACGACGGGCGAGCCGGTCAGCCGGGTGAGCTCGCCGTACAGCGCCGCGATCTGCGGCCAGTCGCATGGCACCTCGGCGTGCAGCGAAGCGATGGCGGCCTGCAGGGCATAGGGCCCGCGGCCACGCAGGGCGAGCGTGCGGTCGAGCTCGGCGCGTCCAGCGGCGATCTGCTCGGTGTTCCAGCGTGACCGGTCCTGATCGCCGAGCAGCACGAGTTCGCCGTCGCTGAACCGCGTCTCGCGACGGGAGTCGTGCAAGAGCATCATGGCCAGCAGCCCGTGCACCTCGGGCTCGTCCGGAAGCAGTTCGGCCAGTGCGCGCCCCAGCCAGATTGCCTCCGCGGCCAGCTCGTCGCGACCGCCGAAGCCCTCGTTGTAGATGAGGTAGACGACGGCGAGAACGGCGTCGAGGCGCTCGCTGAGCAGGTGAGCCGGTGGCACGCGGAACGGGATCCCGGCCGCTTTGATCTTCCGCTTGGCCCGGACCAGCCGCTGCGCCATCGTGCGCTCCGGTACCAGGAAGGCACGGGCGATCTCGTCGGTGCTGAGCCCGCCGAGGGTGCGCAGGGTGAGCGCGATCTGCGCTTCGACCGCGAGCGCCGGATGGCAGCAGGTGAAGATGAGCTCCAGGCGCTCGTCCGGGAACGAGGTGGTCTTCATCGGCACCTCAGCACGAGTGTCCGCAACCAGCATTCCGAACTTGGCCGCGAGGGCCCGGTTGCGGCGGATGCGATCCGTGGCCCGGTTCCGGGCCGTCCGCATCAGCCAGGCGCGCGGGTTACCGGGGACGCCGTCGCGTGGCCATCGGTCGGCGGCCATCGCGAACGCGTCCTGCGCGGCTTCCTCGGCGAGGTCAAAGTCGCCGAGGAAGCCGATCAGGGCGGCCAGGACGCGGCCCCATTCCTCGCGGAAGACCTGGTCGAGCGTTGTTACCAATACACCTCCGACGGGCGGATCTCGACGGCGCCACCGTAGCGTGCGGCCGGGACGCGGGCGGCCACCTCGATGGCCGCGTCGAGGTCGTCGGCTTCGATGATGAAATAGCCGCCGACGGCCTCCTTCATCCCGACGAACGGGCCGTCCGTGGTCAGGGTCTTGCCGCCCTCGACCCGCACCGTGGTCGCGTTCTCGGGCAGGCCCATCGGCAGCCCGGGGGTGACGCCCGGCGTCTGATTGAGCCCTTGGTAGTCGGCGTAGACCTGCTTCTGCTCGTCCTCGGGCAGCGCGGCCTGCCGCTCAAGCGCGGCACCCTGATAGATCAGCACGATGTACTTCATCGCTTTCCTCCTCGTCGCTACCAGCTAGTCACGCACTAAGACGAACGACCGGCCAGGAAATCGACAGCAAGGCGAGACTAAGGTAGGCGTCACCCGCCGCACCTGAGGGAGGCTTCGGATGCCATCGACCGCGCAAGAAGCGCCAGCGGCGTTCACCACGGACGACTACGCGGCCCGGATGACCCGGGTGGTGAATGATGCGGTCATGGCTGGCCTGGCGGGCGTCATTATCACTCCAGGCCCAGACCTGGCCTGGCTGACCGGATACCAGCCGCACATCACCGAGCGGCTGACCATGCTGGTGCTCTCGCCCGACCGGGAGCCAACGCTGGTCGTGCCACGGCTGGAACGGGGCGACGCGGAGGAATCCACGGCTGGGCCACTGCTGTCGTTCGTGGACTGGAGGGATGGCAGTGCCCCCTACGAGGCGGCCAGCACCCTGTTCCGCCCAGACCGGGAGTTCGGCATCTCGGACTCGGCCTGGGCTCTGCACCTGCTTCGGCTGCGGCACGCGATGCCGGACGTGGGCTACCGGCCGCTATCTGACTGCCTGCCGATGCTCCGCGCGGTCAAAGATGCCGGTGAACTGGCCCGGCTCGCGGCCGCCGGGGCCGCGGCCGATGCCGCGTACCGGGACATCATCGGTATGCGCTTCGCGGGCCGGCGGGAGACCGAGGTGGCCGCCGACCTGGCCGCGCTGCTGCGTCAGCACGGACACGAGCAGATCGACTTCACGATCGTCGGATCCGGGCCGAACGGCGCCAACCCGCACCATGAGGCCGGGGACCGGCTGATCCAGCCCGGGGACACGGTGGTGCTCGACTTCGGCGGGCTCCGGTTCGGCTACGGCTCCGACACGACCCGCACGGTGTCGGTGGGCGAGCCCGGGCCCGAGGTCCGTACGGTCCACGAGATCGTCAGGCAAGCGCAAGAGGCGGCGGTTAACGCGGTGCGGCCGGGCGTGACCTGTGAGGACATTGACCAGGTAGCCCGGAAAATCATCGCGGACGCCGGGTATGGCGACAACTTCATCCACCGCACCGGGCACGGCATCGGGGTGACCACGCATGAGCCCCCGTACATCGTTACCGGTGAGGCGCAGCCGCTGGTCCCGGGAATGTGCTTCTCGGTTGAGCCGGGAATTTATTTCACTGACCATTTCGGGGTCCGGATCGAGGACATCGTCACGGTGACCGAAGACGGCGTGCAGCGGCTCAACAATACGAGCCGCGCACTGCAAACCGTGGAATAGCACGATTCCGGAGTAGTTAGCTGGCAGCCATCCGGATGGGGGGTATCTGGTAGCTGCCGTCGAGCACGGCGGCCTTCGGCTGGTACAGGCGCATGATGGGCCGGAACGGGGCAGCCAGGTAGAAGTCGGGCAGGTCGTACATGGTAATGGACCAGAACGCGTCAACCGGCGGGTCCTCGGCGAACCTGAGGGTGTACCGGTTACGCCCGTCGAGTTGATCGCCGTCGGCGTCGGTGTAGGTCATCGGATAGGCGGCCTCGTAGCCGTGATTGCCCCACAGCCCACCGCGTGCGGCCAGCGCGCGCCCGAGGTAACTGGCCTGCCGGTCGGCCATCTTCCAGGCCGGGTCGTCGATCGTGCCCAGGCCCAGATGGTCCAGGTTGTAGTCGAACGAGTGGACGGTGAGCGTCCACCCGTTGACCTCGGGCGACAGGTTGCCCGCCCGTGCCAGCCGGGCGGGACGATCAGGAAAAACCGCGCGCCAGTCCCGGTCGCGCGGCGGCCCACATACGCGAAGTTGCTGGTCCACGCGTCAACGAACTGCAGCACGTAGTACCGGCCGGCCGCGTCCGGCACCCGGAGCAGGAGCGGGCCGCCGCCCAGGTCGAGCTGGGCGATCGAGTACAGGGTGTCGTTGTTGATCGACACGAACCGGTCCGCCCGGCCCGGCCAGCTTGGCCGCATGACTGAACCGGTTGAACGGCGCCGGGCTGAGCGAGCCGATGCCCTGCCGGGTGAACCGGCTGACCTGCTGCAGGCCGAAAACGAGCGGAAAGCCGTACACGTACGCCTCGGCGGCCAGCGCCGTCAGATCGGTCGCGTCCGCCAGCGCGGCATCCGCCGGGACGTCACCCGGGACCTCACCCGGCACGGATGAGACGGCGGGCCAATTCGGGTGTGGCAATTTGGGACACTCGGCCCGCTATCCAGCCCGTAAGGTCGCGCGGGGGTCGT
The DNA here is from genome assembly GCA_963814645.1 of uncultured Actinomycetes bacterium. Classification (GTDB taxonomy): domain Bacteria; phylum Actinomycetota; class Actinomycetes; order Streptosporangiales; family Streptosporangiaceae; genus RYN-230. Next base: position 2,860,765 of record CAWFDX010000004.1, read on the forward strand.
ACTACGCAAGTGGGTATGACTTGGCACAGACGCGACGAAATACCTCGGGGGGACAGGTAATGATCCGCAAGTTCGCGGTCGAATTCCTCGGCACGGCGATCCTGGTCTTCTTCGCCGTCGGCGTGGCCACGCTGATGTTCGGCTTCAAGTTCGCCGGCGGCAGCGTGGCAGCCGGGGTGGTGGCCACCGCACTCGCGTTCGGTCTGACCCTGCTCGCCCTGGTGTACCTGATCGGGCCGATATCCGGCTGCCACGTCAACCCGGCCGTCACCATGGGCGCCCTGCTCACGGGGCGGATCGGGATAACCGAGGCGGTCGGCTACTGGATCGCCCAGTTCGCGGGCGGGATCGTCGGCGCACTGGCGTTGTGGGGCGCGTTCAGCACCTCGCCGCTGTACCACCGCACGGTGACCGGGCTGGGGACCGATGGCTACGGCAGTAAGTCGATGATCCACATCGGCGCGGGCGGGGCGTTCATCTTCGAAGTGATTCTCACCGCCATCTTCGTCTTCGTGGTACTGCGCGTGACCTCGGCCACCGGCAACCCAGCGACGGCGGCCATCGCGATCGGGCTGGGCCTGACCGTGGTCCACCTGGTCGGCATCCCGGTCACCGGCACCTCGGTGAACCCGGCGCGCAGTCTCGGGCCGGCCCTGGTGGTGGGCGGCACGGCGCTGAGCCAGGTATGGCTGTTCATCGTGGCGCCGCTGGTCGGCGGAATTCTGGCGGCCGGGCTGCACCGGTCGCTGTACCGCGAGGTGGATGCCGGGCTGGCCGCCGAGGCGCAGCAGCCGGGCGAGGACGAGGCCGAGCAGGCCGCGGCCGCCCGGCAGCACGGATAACCGGTTGCCGCCAGCCTGAGCCGGCTGCTGTATTCGGAGTCTGTCCGCTGCCACCCACGGGCCGGTTAGCAAGCCCGATATCGCCGCCACCTTCCTCCGGTGGACGGGCCTGCGTGCCGTGTGCCACCGCGGCTACGTGCTGACCTCCAGCCTGTACTTCGTCACCCAGGCCCACCTGTCCGCGGCCCAGCTCGTGCTGCTCGGCACTGGCATGGCCATCACGCTGACCGTGTCGGACATCCCGGCCGGGGTGTGGTCGGACGCGTTCAGCCGGAAGTGGCCGCTCGTGCTCGGGCATGGGTTCCTGGCCGCCGGCATGCTGCTGACCGGGCTGGTGACCGCGTTCCCGCTGCTGCTGCTCAGCCAGGTGCTGTGGGCGCTGGGCTGGGCGTGCTCCGGAGGGGCCGACGTGGCGTGGCTGACCGACGAACTCGGCCAGCCGGACCGGATCGCCCGGGTGCTGACCGCCCGGGCCCGCTGGGACCTGACCGGCGGCATGGCGGGCATGCTGGCGTTCGGCGTGCTCGGCTGGGCAGCCGGCCTGACGGCCGCGATCGTCGCGTCCGGCGTGGCCATGGCGCTGCTCGGAGCCTACGTCGCGGCCCGGTTCCCGGAGGACAACTTCCATCCGCAAGCCGGGCGGCGCTGGACCGGGTCGCTGCTGATCTTCCGGCAGGGCCTCGGCCTGGCCGGCCGCGACGGCCAGATCCTGCTCATGTTCGCCGCGACGATGCTGGTCAACGCCGCGGCCATCACCACCTGGCTGTTCCCCGGGCAGCTGGTGGACCTGGGCTTCCCGCACGACCTGGTGCTCTGGTACACCGGGCTCGGCATCCTGGCCTCGGCCGCCGGTGTGGTCGCGCTGCGCATCGTGGAGGCGCGGATCGACGGGGTGCGCGCGGCCCGGGCCAGCTACGCCCTGGCCTGCTTCCTCGGCATGGCCGGCCTGCTGGTGCTGGCCGAAGCGCCCGACGCGCTGGTTGGCTGCCTGGGCGTGCTGCTGGTCAGCGGGATCGGGTACAACGTCACCCGGGCGGTCAGCGTGGTCTGGGTAAACCGGCGCACTCCGGGCCCGGTGCGGGCCACCGTGCACTCGTTCCTCTCCCAGGCCGAGACCCTGGGCGAGATCCTGGGCGGCGGCACGCTGGCCGCGCTGGCTCAGGCGGCCGGGATCGCGGCCACGCTGCTCACCGCGGCCGCCCTGCTGGCCGGCACTGGCCTGCTAGTCGCCCGATGGCGTACGCGCTAGCTAGCCCGAGGCCACCCGCGGCGCGAAGAACGGCGCGGATTCCTTGCGGAACAGCAGCACGATCACGGCCAGCCCGATCAGCCAGAGGACCACGCCGACGATGATGTCGCCGACGCCGCGCCCGGCCGCGAACGAGACGATCAGGCCCAGTGTGCTGATACCGAAGAAGACGGCCGACAGGATCCGGGCCCAGTTGCGGCCCCGGCCGTTGGCCCAGGCCATCCACAGCCACAGGGCCACCGCGAGCAGCGCGCCGACGACCAGGACTACGGTCTGTGCGTTCTGCGCGTTATGCAGCTGGGTCGCGGTGTAGTGCGGATGCCTGCGCAGGATCGCGGCCTTCAGTGCGCCGCGGGTCAGCAGCGCGACGATCAGGGCGACCACCTCAATGCCGGCGGCCAGGCACATCAGCCTGACCGCGTTTCGCACCGAGCGTGGCTGCTCGACCGGCTCGGGCTTTAATTCTGCCCCGGACGCCCCCGGCGTCCCCGATGACGGATACGGCTCATACATAGCTACCTCCATTTGCCCCTGCGGTTAGCGTACCGGCCGGCCAAAGCGAATTGCTGCTACGGCGGCTACGAGCGTTACGGTGATAACTAGCGAACGCAGGAGGGTGGACATAGACCAGGACATGGACCAGGACACCGGCGACCAGCTCCAGGCCCTGCTCGGCCAGCAGATCAAAGGACGGTTGGCTGGTTGAACGGACCCGCGAGCTGGAAGAGCTCAAGTCCCAGTTCTAGCTGGCCAGCCTCACTAGCTGGCCAGCTCCGCTAGCTGGTCAGCCTCGCGGCCAGCAGGCAGACGTCGTCGGCGCGGGTGGCCGAGCCGAGCAGCGCGGCCTGTACCGCGGTGCAGGTCTGCTCCGCGCTGCGGGACGCGGCCGGGCCCATCGCCTCGGCCAGCGCGGTGAAGCCCTCGGTGATGTCCCGCCGCCGGTCCTCGATCAGCCCGTCGGTGTACAGCAGCAGCCCGCTGCCCGGCGCGAGCCGCCGGTGGCCGGTGCTGAAGGCGCCGTCACCGGGTGTGCCGAGCATGGCCCCGCCGCTCGTCTCCAGGTACTCGGCCTGGCCGGACGGGGCGGTATAGACCGGCGCCGGGTGGCCGGCGTTGGCGTAGCTGAACTCGCCGGTAGCCGGGTCGAGCACCGCGTAGACCACGGTGGCCATCGCGTCCGGCAGCAGCCGGGCCATCGCGGTGTTGGTGCGGTGCAGCACGTCGGCCGGCTGGACCGTGTCCACGGCATAGGCGCGGAGCAGGTTGCGCACCTGGGCCATGATCGATGCCGACGTGATGCTGTGCCCGACCACGTCGCCGACGGCCAGCCCGACCAGATCGTCGCCGAGCGGGAACGCGTCGTACCAGTCCCCGCCGACCTCGATTCCATCGGCGCCCGGGATGTAGCGCACCGCGAGGTCCAGGCCCGGGATCTTCGGCAGACTGTCCGGCAGCACCGAGTGCTGCAGTGTCTCGGCCACGGTGTGGTCGCGGGCGAACGTGTCCGCGTTGGCCAGCCCGACCGCCATCCGGCGGCCCAGTTCCTCGACCACGGCCACGTCCGCCTCGGTGAACCCGGGCCGGCTGGCGCCGCGGCCGAGGGTCAGCACGCCCATCGCCCGCTGCCCGGTCATCAGGGGCGTGACCAGCGCATTCTCCGGCTTGAGCCGGGTCCACACGTCGCGGACCAGCGGGTTGGGCTCGGGCCTGCGGGCCAGCTGGGCGGCCACATCGCGGAGCAGCGTGCTGGTCCCGGCGGCGTACGCGGCCTTGATAGTGAGCTGCCCGAAGCTGGGCACCGGCTCGTCGCGCAGATCGACGAACGCGATCTTCCCGGCCGGGTCACGGTACGCGATCGAGCTGGCCTGCAGCGCGCCGTCCCGGGTCGGCAGGAACACCAGGCAATAGTCGGCCAGGCTGCGCACCATCTGGCAGGACACGTGGTACAGCAGCTCGTCCCGGTCCTGGGCCGCGGCCACCAGGTCGGCCGCGCGGAGCAGGAAGCTGAGCTGCTCCCGGGCCCGCTCGGCCTCGGCCAGCGCGGCCCGTTCCCGGGTCAGCAGCGCGGCGCGCTCCTCCTCGGCCCGCTGCCGGGCGGACAGGTCGACCACGTAGGTGACCCAGCGCCGTGGCTTGTGGGCGGCCATGGCCGCGCCGACCAGCACCGGCACCCGGTGCCCGTCGCGGTGCAGGTACTCCTTCTCGTACGGCCGGACCGCGCCGGTCTGCCGGAGCTGCCGCTGCGCCTCGGCGTCGCTGGCCGCCCAATCCTCGGGCGTCACGTTCTGGTAGCTGATCCGACCGGCGTCCAGGTCGGCCCGGGTGTAGCCGATCAGGTTCAGGAACTCGTCGTTCGCGTCGTAGACCTGGTCCTCGCCGACCAGGACCACGCCGAGCACGTTGGCCTCGCGCAGCCGGCCCATCAGCTCGGCGCCTTCGCGCAGGTTGACCTCGACCCGGTGCTGCGAGGTCACGTCGCGGACGACCGCGTAGGCCCGCTGCGGCCGGCCCGCCTCGTCGTGCGCGTCCGGCACCGCGCTGATGCCGAGCCAGCGCAGCTGCTGGCTGGGCCCGGCGGGCACGCCCAGCACAGCCTCGCCGGTCACCGTGCCGGTGCGCAGCGCGACCGCCACCGGGAACTGGTCAGCCGGGCAGGGCGTGCCGTCCTCGTGCATCGCGTCCCAGGCGGGCGGCGGCGCCCCGCTGAGCGCCGCGCCGAGGTCCGGGCCGAGCAGCTCGTGGGCGGCCTGGTTCATCCCGGTGACCAGCCCGTCGGAGGCGTAGTGCACGATCCCGTACGGCAGGGACTCGAACAGGGCGCGGAACCGGTCCTGGCTGGCGGCCAGCTCAGCCTCCACCGCCGCCCGGCCGTGCCGGTTCAGCACGTCCGCGGTGACGTCGGACACGAAGATCAGCAGGCCGGCCACCACGCCGTGGTCATCGCGCACCGGCTGGCAGGCGTAGTCGACGAAGACCCGGTCCAGCTGGCCGTCCCGGCGGATCTGCATCTCGACCTCGTGCCCACGCCACGGCCGCCCGGAGGCCAGCAGCTCGCTGAGCCGATCGGAGCGGCCCTGGCCGGACAGCTCGGGCAGCGCCTCCCGGTAGGGCTGGCCGAGCAGCGCGCGGCAGCCGACGAGCTGCTGGTACTCCTCGTTGGCGTACTCGTAGATCAGGTCGGGCCCAGCCAGGTAGGCAACCGCGGCTGGCGCGCCGTCCAGAATCGGCTGCAGCGGGGCCAGCAGATGGCCGCCGCCGTCGCGCGTACCCGTCATCGATCCCACTAGGCCCCCTGTGGCGCTGCCAGTGGCCATACGCAGCCAGGTCAGGGTGGCTGCGCCGCTCCCCCGGTAGGTCACCGTTGATCACCTACCCTACCCCGTGGCCGACCTGCGGGTATTTGATAGTAATTAGGACTTGTTGCAACGATTGTGTTTCGGCGGCTTGCTGTAAACCAGTTGTCCTGTCACCATCAGCCTCTGCCCGCCTGCGCTCATCCCGCCGGGCGTTGGGTCCCCACGGAGGCATCACGATGCGCCCAGCACTGCGCTCAGCGCTGCTCAGGGCACTGGCCGGGCCAGCCGCACTTGCGGCGGTGACCATGCTGGCCGCGTGCGGCGGCGGGCACACCGGCGCCGCGCAGACCTCCGCGCCAGCCACCCCGAAGGCGTCCGGCACGGCCAACGCGCGCTCGGTCAGCCAGACCACTGCCCGGCCGCCGGCCATGGCCGGGGTGACCACCCGGGGCGCGCTGGTCGTGCTCAGCTCGGTCACCGGGGCACCGGTCCGGACCCTGGTGCCCAACGGGGTGCTCGGCGACGAGATCTCGGTCTCCCCGGACCATCAGCTCATCTACTTCAGCCGGCGGCATGGCTGCGTCGACGACGTGTACTCGGTGCCGGTGAGCGGGGGCAAGCCCATCCTGATCTCCACCGGCAGCCTGCCCGCGATCAGCCCGGACGGCTCGGCCCTGGCGTTCGCCCGGCAGCCGACGCTGACCCCGCACTGCATGTCGGGCAGCGACATGTCCAGCCAGTTCAGCCTCGTCGTCCACACGCTGAGCAGCGGCGTCGAACACGTTTACCCGATGCTGCCGTCCGGCCAGACCTCCTCGCTGCCCGCGCCCATCTCGCACCTGTCCTGGTCGCCGAACGGCGCCCGGCTGGCCGTGTCCATCTCGGCCATCGAGGACAACGAGGGCTGGCAGATCGTGCTGCTGGACACCAGCACCGCGCAGGACTACATGACCGGCACGGGCGACGCGTTCGTGCCGGTCACCGGGGCCGGGGCGCACCGGAGTTACTGGCGCGAGGGCGTGTTCATGCCGGACGGCAACCTGTTCGTCAGCCGGGCCTGCTGCGCCGGGGAGCCGGTCCGCAACACGTCCAAGCTGCTCTGGGAGGTGACCACGGCGGGCCGGTTCCGGCACCTGGTGGCCATCGGCTACCCGGGCCTGCAGCACACCAGCCTGGCCGTGAACCGGTCCGGCAAGTGGCTGCTGTACGTGGCGGGCACCGACCTGTACGTGTCGGAAAACGGCGCCCGGCCGCGCGAGCTGGGCGGCGACCTAGCCGCCGCGGCCTGGATCTAGCGCCGCGCGCAGCGCCGGGAGGTAGACCGTGCGGCCCTGCAGCCGGGCCTGCCGGGCGGCGGGTATCCGGGCCGCGGTGTGCGCCGGCATCCTGGCCTCGGCCTCGGCCCAGCTGACGAACTGAGCGTCGTCCAGCTCCTCTTCCTGGAGCCGGATGGGCACGTCGCCGTCGACCGTGCCGCCGTCGAACAGGTAGCTGATGACCGGCCGCGGCCGGATCCCCTCCGCGGCCACCCAGTCCATTACCAGCAGGTCACCGGCGGCCAGGTCCAGGCCCACTTCCTCGGCGACCTCCCGGGCCGCGCCCTGGTGGGGCGCCTCGCCGTCCTCGACCATGCCGCCCGGGAGGCTCCAGTGTGGCCGGTAGTTCGGCTTCACGATCAGCATCCGGTCCGCGGCATCGGTGATCAGCATGCCGGCCGACACGTACACGGTGGGCAGGCTGGCGTACCAGTCAGCCTGACTGAGCAATGAGGGCACGCCCGCACGCTACCTCGGCCTGGCGCAGCACGCGGTCGGCGGGGTCACCCAGCGCGGCCAGGTGCGCACCCACCCGCACCGGAACCGGGACCAGGTGGCCGTGGATCAGGTGCGGCTGGCCGAGCGCGGCCGCGACCCGGCAGCGCAGCGCGTCCAGCGCGGCCGCGCCGAGCCGCGGTGCCACCACGGCGAACGCGCCGCCACCCAGCCGGGCCACCGTGTCCTGCGCACGGACCTCCGCCCGGAGCCGGTGCCCGATGGTGAGCAGCACCTCGTCACCCGCGTCGTGACCGTAACCGTCGTTGATGACCTGGAGCTGGTCTACGGCCAGGTACAGCACGCCCACCTGGAGGCTGGCCACCAGTTCCGGGCGGCGGGCCAGCGCCGAGTCCAGCCGGATACGCAGCAGGCCGCGGTTGGCCAGCCCGGTGAGCGGGTCAGTGGCGGCCCGGCAGGCCAGTTCCCGCTCGGCCTGCTTCTGCCGGGTGATGTTGACGTGGGATGCCACCGCGCCGGCCTTGTCCCCGGCCAGCGGGGTAATGCGGAGCAGGAACCAGCGGTCCACCGCCGGTGACGGGCAGGCGTACTCGAGCTCGCGGTACACCGCCGCGCCGTCCAGCACGGCCTGCAACCCGGCCACGGCGTCCGCCGCGTCCGCGCAGCCGTCCGCGGCGGCCCGCTCACACAGCGAGAGGTAGTTCATGCCCACCCCGGTAGCCCCGGTCCGGCCGCCGTTGTCCACGGCGAACATCTGCCAGGCCCGGTTCACGGCCAGGATGTCCCCGGAGTGGTCCAGCACCGCGGTCGAGTCAGGAAGCGCGTCGAGCAGGGCCCGGGCGAGCCCGTCGCTCCCCATCACAACCTCCCAGCCAGACGACCGACACTGGGCAGCCGCAACCACGGCTACCAGCAGCGATCCTAACCCCGGGGGATGAAGGGCCAGCTAGCGGCGGTGCCGGGCGCCACCCCGGGCGCCACCCCGGGCGGGTCCGGGGACGGATCCCCGGGCAGGTCCCGGGACGGATCCCGGGGCGGGAGAACGGCCAGCCACGGGCGTGAACTCCGTGTTGTCCACATCCACCTTGGTCACCGCCAGGTAGGCGACGAAGCCGACGATCACGATGGTGAGCAGCAAGGCGACGTGGCCGCGGCCCCAGCCCAGGCCGCCGTAGCGGTGCGCGACCCCCATCCAGTCCGCGTACGAGGCGCCGAGCGGCCGGGTCAGCACGTAGGCGATCCAGAACGCGACCACGGCGTTCAGCCGGAACTTCCACCAGGCCAGCCCGGGGATGAGGATGGCCACGGTGAACAGGACCCCGGAGGCCAGGTAGCCCAGCCCGAGCGTGGTCGCGGTCATGTCGCCGACCGCGGTGCCCAGCGCGAACGTGGCGCACACGGTGGCCCAGTAGAAGAGCTCCCGGCGCCGGGTGTTGATGCTGTGGATGGACAGCGTGCCCTCGGTCAGGTACCAGGCGACGAACACGATGATCAGGCAGACCGCGAAGAAACTGCTGGACAGCGAGTACGGCACGCCCAGCTTGAGGTGCATGCCGTCGGCGGCCAGCGTGCCGAACACGGCCACCATGGACACCGCGAACCAGTAGATCCACGCGTTGTACCGCTTGGCCCGGAACTGCAGCACGATCGCCACCACGAACAACGTGGTACCGACCACGCCGGCCAGCACCTGGCTGTAGTCCAGCGCCATGAAATCGGCGAACGCCTCGCCCATGGCGGTAGTGAGGATCTTGATAATCCAGAAGAAAATCGTGATCTGCGGGACTTTGCTGAACCTGTATTTCGCCGACGCGGTCAACCCGCGCTGCCGGATCTCACGCGTGGCCACCGCGACAGGATGCCATACCTACCTGAACGGCTTTACCTGCCTTAACACAACATTTGCCATCCCTGGGGAAACGCAGCCCGTCCCCCCAGGGATGGCAATGAAATCGAGCGGTTCAGGTCCCGGCAACGTGGCCGCGGATGTAGACCGGCGTGCCCTTGGTCTCGTTGACGTAGACCAGCTTGTGGAAGAAGTTGGCGATGAACATCGGGATCCGCACGCAGCCATGCGAGGCGGCGTACAGCGGGACGATGGTGTCGCCGTGAATGGCGTACGACCCGCCGATGAAGAACACCGGGTTGTACATCTCGCCCAGCGGGACCTTCACCCAGCCCGGCGCGAACCAGTGCGCCCGGTAGTTGCCGTCCGGGGTGATGGCCGGCCCGCAGGTGCCGGTCTGCGGCGCCGGGCACGGGTAGTAGTAGCCGCCGCCGGGTGAGATGTGGCTGATCAGCTCGGGCACGTTGTGCTTGTACAGCACCAGGAAGCCCAGCCCCAGATGCACCTCGATCCGCCAGCTGCCGCCATTGGGCACCAGCACCGGCGGCTGCTTCGGGTGCACCAGCGCCCGCTTCATGGCGCCGGTCACGCTATCCGGGGCGACCGTGGTCTGGATGCCCTGGGCCTCCTTGAACGCCCACACCGCTTCCTCGGTGTTCGGGCCGTACCCGCCATCCGGCTTGCCCGAGTAGTAGTGCAGGTAGTTCAGCCGCGCCTGCAGCGCCTTGACCGCTGGGCCGTGCGACCCCGGGCCCAAGAAACCCTTCGGCGGCACATAGGTGGCAGCCGCCGGGGCGCTACGCGCAGCCGGCCCCGTCACCGCCGCTCCCGCCGACCCTGCCTGGCTAAGCAGCCCGCCACCGAGCGCGGCCACCGCGCCCAGGGCCACCAGCCATCCCCGCACCGTTCGCCTCATCCACGGCTCCTTCAGCACACTTCATTCCCTTATGGGAAATGTTGACCACTTATCCAGACGTCTAATCATCGGCGCAGGTTGGCCACAGACCGGTAACAGCTGGGGTTTCTGGGGCAGCTGGGCCGGACACGCATGCTGCCACATCGGACCGCCCACGCCGAAGGGGCGCGCCGCCCGCGGCACCGGCTTGCCCCGCGCACCGGGTAGCATCCGATCTCGTGCGCACCTCGCGCTGGCAGGACTGGCCCGCCCCCCGGTTGCTGGCCGCCAAGCAGCAGGCCGGTACCCGGATCAGCGTGGTGATCCCGGCCCGGAACGAGCAGCGCACCGTGGGCCGGGTGGTCGCCGCGCTGCGCCAGGCCCTGGTCACCGAGCTACCGCTGGTGGACGAGATCGTGGTCATGGACTCCGACTCGACCGACGACACCGGCAGCGTGGCCGCCCGGGCCGGGGCCACCGTGCACCGGGCCAAGGACGTCGCGCCGGAGCTCGGCACGTTCCCCGGCAAGGGCGAGGCGCTGTGGAAGTCGCTCCTGGTCACCACCGGTGACCTGCTGGTCTTCGTGGACGCGGACCTGACCCGGTGGGGCCCGCACTTCGTCACCGGCCTGCTCGGCCCGCTGCTCGCCGATCCCGGGGTACGCCTGGTCAAGGGGTTCTACGAGCGGGTACGCACCGAAGACGACGGCTCCACCTCGACCGAGGGCGGCCGGGTCACCGAACTGGTCGCCCGCCCGCTGCTCAGCCTGTGGTGGCCGGAACTGGCCGGCGTGGTGCAGCCGCTGGCCGGAGAGTGGGCGGCCCGCCGCGGCCTGATGGAGTCACTGAGCATCCCGGTCGGCTACGGGGTCGAGCTGTCCACCCTGCTGGACACCGCGGCCGGCTACGGCTTGGACGCGCTGGCCCAGGTGGACCTGGGCTCCCGGGCGCACAAGCACCAGGCCGACCACGACCTGGCCGTGATGGCCGCGGAACTGCTGGTAGTGGCCGAGGCCCGGCGCAACCCGCCAGCCCCGCCCCCGGCCGACGCGACGCTCCGCCAGTTCGTCCGGGAGAACGGCACGGCCCGGCCGCGCTTCCGGCCGATCCCAACCCGCGAGCGCCCGCCGGTGGTGACCGTCCGCAGCGCCGCGGCCTGCCCGGCCGGCCGGCCACTTAGCATGCCGAACGCCAGTGCCCCCCACCCGCTGCACCTCGGCGCGCAGACGTTCCCGCCGGACCAGCGGCTGGTCATGGCCATCGTCAACCGGACCCCGGACTCGTTCTACGACAAGGGCGCGACCTGGGACGAGGCCGCCGCGCTGGACCGGGTGCACGAGGTGGTCGCGGACGGGGCGGACATCCTGGATGTCGGCGGGGTGGCCGCCGCCCCCGGCGCCCCGGTGGACGTGGCCGAGGAGATCCGCCGCGTGGTGCCGTTCCTGGCCGCGGTCCGGGCCGCCTACCCGGACCTGGTGATCAGCGTGGACACCTGGCGGCACGAGGTGGCCCGGGCGGTCTGCCAGGAAGGCGCTGACCTGCTGAACGACACCTGGGGCGGCCAGGATCCGGCGCTGTCCGGGGTGGCCGCCGAGTTCGGCGCCGGGCTGGTCTGCGCGCACGCCGGCCCGCTGGCCCCGCGGACCCGGCCGTTCCGGGTGGCCTACGACGATGTGATGGCCGCTGTCCTGGACCACACGCTGGGCCTGGCCACGCGGGCGGTGGCGGCCGGGGTGGACCAGGACCGGATCCTGATCGACGCGGCGCACGACTTCGGCAAGAACACCTGGCAGTCGCTGGAGGTGACCCGGCGGCTCGGCGAGATGACCGGCACCGGCTGGCCGGTGCTGGTATCGCTGTCCAACAAGGACTTCGTCGGCGAGACGCTGGACCAGCCGCCCGCCGGGCGGCTGACCGGGACGCTGGCCACCACGGCGATCTGCGCCTGGCTGGGTGCCCGGGTGTTCCGGGTGCACCAGGTGGCCGAGACCCGCCAGGTGCTCCGCATGGTCTCGGCCATCCAGGGCGAGCAGCCGCCGGCCCGCACCGTCCGCGGGCTGGCCTGAGTTGATCACTGCCGCCGCCCTCTCCCCCTGGCCGCCGCTGCTGGTCCGCGAGCTGACCGGCGCCGACCCGGTCGTCCCCGAGTTGCGCGACGCGTGCGCTGCCGTGGTCGCCGACCTGCTCGGCGGCGCCCCTGACGTCGTGGCGGTCGTCGGCCCGGGTCCGGCGACAGCCGCCTGGCCAGGCAACGGCCGCCTGAACGTCGCCGCGTTCGGCGGCCAGCCCACGGCCAGCTCAGCGCCCGCCAGCGCCGTATCCGACATATGTAGCCCAGAGTCCGCTGACGCCGTACCCGACATATGTAGCCCAGCGCCCGCCAGCGCCGTACCCGACATATGTAGCTTGCCGCCCGCGGTGGGGATCGGCGCGTACTTGCTGGACCAGGCGGGCTACCAGGGACCCCGGGTGATCTGGACGGTCAGCGAGGACGAGACGCCGGCCGGCTGCCGGAAGCTGGGCGCGGAACTGGCTGCGACAGGCCAGCGGACCGCGCTGCTGGTGCTGGGCGACGGCAGCGCGCGGCGCGGGCCCAAGGCGCCCGGCGCGTTCGACGAACGGGCGGCCGGGTTCGACGCCGAGGTGGAGCGGGCAGTGCGGGAGGCCGACCTGGACGCGCTGCTGGCCGTGGACCCGGCGCTGGCCCGCGACCTGATGGCGACCGGACGCCCGGCCTGGCAGGTGCTGGCGGGCGCGCTGGCCGGCCCCGGATGGGCCGCGGACGTGCGCTACGCTGGCGACCCGTTCGGGGTGTTTTACCTGGTGGCGTCACTCACCTGGGATGGCGGCCGCCGCTGAGCCACGGGTGACCCCGCCGCCCCCGGTCAGCCGGGCCGCGATGACCACCGGGATCACGGTGAGCAGCAGCACCCCGACCACGACCACGTTCACCTCGGGCAGTTGCTGGCCGAGCCGGATCGCGCCGAAGATCCACAGCGGCAGCGTGTTCTGCGCCCCGGCGGTGAACGTGGTCACGATGACCTCGTCGAAGGACAGCGCGAACGCGAGCAGCGCGCCGGAGATCAGCGCGGTGGACAGCATCGGCAGCGTCACCGTGCGGAACGCGAACCAGCCGTGTGCGCCCAGGTCGGCCGAGGCCTCGTACATCGAGCCGGACATCCGGCGCAGCCGGGCCAGCACGTTGTTGTAGACCACCACGATGCAGAACGTGGCGTGCCCGATGATGATGGTCAGCAGCGACAGGTCGACCCCGGCGAAGCTGAACGCCGAGTTCAGCGCGATGCCGGTGATGATGCCGGGCAGCGCCAGCGGCAGCACCAGCAGCAGCGACACCGACTCCCGGCCGAAGAACCGGAACCGGTGCACGCCGAACGCGGCCAGCGAGCCGAGCAGCAGCGCGATGACCGTGGCCACCACGGCCGCCTTCAGCGACAGCACCAGGGCGGCCCGTACCTGCGGGTCGTGCCAGGCCATCGAGAACCACTTCGTGCTGAACCCGTGGATCGGCCAGGTCTGGATGATCGACGAGTTGAACGCGTACACGATGATGATCGCGATCGGCACGAACAGGAAGAGCAGCACGCCGGCCACCCAGATGCGCAGCCCGATCCGGGCCAGCCGCCCCTCCATCACAGCCTCTCCATCACAGTGTTTCCATCACAGGGACTCGAACGCGCCGAGCAGCCGCGCGCCGAGCAGGTAGACGATCATGATCACGATGGGCACCACGGCCAGGGCCGCGGCGAACGGCAGGTTGTTCGCCGTGCCCAGGTTGGAGTAGATGACGTTGCCGATGAAGTTGGAGTTGGCCCCGCCGATCAGCAGCGGCGTGATGAAGTCGCCCAGGGTGAGCGAGAACGTGAAGATCGAGCCGGCCACCACGCCGGGCAGCGCCAGCGGCAGCAGCACGCTGCGCAGCGTCCGCCAATTCCGCTGCCGTTCGGCCTTGCCGACCCGCTTGACCCGCAGCCCGTAGGCCACGTTCTCCAGCACGGTCATGTGCGGGAACAGCGCGTAGTCCTGGAACACCGTGTTCACGTCGCGGGCGTACGGCGGCTGCCGGGTCACGTCCTGGCCGGCCAGCTCGACCCGGCCGGAGTCGGGCCGCTCGAACCCGGCGATCAGCCGCAGCAGCGTGGTCTTGCCCGAGCCGGACGGGCCGAGCATGGTGAAGAACTCGCCCTCGGCGATCTCCAGGTCAACCCCGGCCACGGCGGTGACCGGCCCAAACGATTTGTGCAGCGCGCTCAGCCGGACCGCCGCCTTGGCCCCGGACGTGCCGGGCGGGGCGGATCCGAGCACCGCCGCTTCATCGTGCATATTCGCTGTCATCCTCTGCCCTGCGGCGATCGTTTCCGTAACATACATTCTTAGAGGTTTTAGCTGTCAAGCTCGTCCCACGGACCGTTAAAGAACTGAGGCTGGCGTGCCCCGTTCCGCTCTGGCCACCGTCCGGTCCCGCAGCGTTTTTGCCCCCCTTGACCCGGGCGGCCGGGCCGGGACCGTGGCCCGGCGGCTGGCCCAGGCCATCACGCTCGGCCTGCTGCTGGACGGCGAGTGCCTGCCCGCGGAGAGCGAGCTGGCCAGCCAGTTCGGCGTGTCCCCGGTCACCCTGCGCGAGGCGCTGGCCATGCTCCGGGACATGGGCCTGGTGGAGACCCGCCGCGGCCGGCAGGGCGGCTCCTTCATCCGGGCCCCGGACCAGGCCCAGGCCGGGTACCTGGAGCCCCAGCTCCGGCTGCTGTCCCTGCACGAGCTGCAGGACATCGGCGACCACCGGGCCGCGGTGGCCGGCGCGGCGGCCCGGCTGGCCAGCCAGCGCGCGCTGGACAGCGACGTGCACACGCTGCGCGAGCACGTGGCCCGGCTGCGCGGCGCGGCCACGCTGACCGAGCGGCGCCGGGCCGATGCCCGGATCCACATCGAGATCGCGGCGGCGGCCCAGTCCCCCCGGCTGACCCGGCAGGAGATGGACCTCTGGTCCGAGGTGGGTGACCTGGTCTGGCTGCCGGTAACCGGGGACCTGGTGGCCACGGTGACCGCGGAGCACGAGGCGCTGGTGGACGCGATCGGCCAGGGCGACCCGGACCGGGCCCGCTGGCTGGCCGAGCAGCACGTACTGGCCGAGACGCAGCGGCTGATCCAGCGCCGCCTCGGGATGGACCAGCTATGAGCCAGCGCGCCGCTTCCGGCGCCATGGGCCAGGGCACGGCCCTGCTGGCCGGCATCACCGGGCGGATCGGCCAGGTGCTCAGCCGGGTCGAGGAGATCGGGGTGGCCGCCGAATCCGCCGCCCGGGCCGCCCGGGCGGGCGCCCGGCAGCTGCGCCGGGCGGATTTCACGGTGCTCCGCCCGCTGGCCGCGGACGTGCTGCGGGAGCAGGCCGGCCTGGTCGCCGGGGCGGGCGTGGTGCTCGCGCCCGCCGTGGCGGCGGACGCGCCGCGGTGCATCGAGTGGTGGTGGGCCGACGCCGCGGCCCGGATCAGCCGGCTGCGCGTGGACACCGACCCCGGCTCGGCCGAGTGCTACGACTACACGACGACCGAGTGGTACCGCGAGCCGGAACGCACCGGCCGGGCCGCGGTGGCCGGCCCTTACGTCAACTTCATCTGCACCCGCGAGTACACGTTCACCCTGGCCGTCCCGGTGCACGACGCGGGGCGGTTCCTCGGTGTGGCGGGCGCGGACATCCTGGCAGGCCACGTGGAGCGGCTGGTGCTGCCCGGGCTGGCCGGCCTGGGCCGGGTGGCCGTGCTGGTCAGCGGCGGCGGCCGGGTCATCGCGTCGAACAGCGCCAGCATCCGGCCCGGCACCGTGCTGCGCGGCCCGCAGCGGCCGGCCGGGCTGGTCCCGGTGGCCGGGCTGGGCGGGCTGCTGCCGTGGACCCTGCTCAGCTCATCCTGAGCATGAGCCTGGCCACTCCGGGTAGTGGCCTGTTTAGGGCACGCCCGGAGGGTGGTCACCGGCCATGAACGCAGTAGAGAAGCTGGTCAATCGGGTGGACCACGCCCAGCAGGACCACCACTGGCTGGCCTTCCCCATCGCGGTGTGGAAGAAGTTCGGCGACGACCAGGCCGGCAACCTGGCCGCGCTGATCGCCTACTACGGCTTCGCCGCGCTGTTCCCGCTGCTGCTGGTCCTGGTCACCGTGCTGGACATCGTGCTGCGCAACAACCCGTCGCTGAAGGACAAGGTGCTCGACTCCGCGTTCGGCCAGTTCCCGGTGATCGGCCCGCAACTGCAGAACAGCGTGCACGGACTCAACGAGACCGGCCCGGCCCTGGCCATCGGCCTCATCCTGACGTTCCTCGGCGCCCGCGGCGTGGCCGGCGCCGCGCAGAACGCGCTGAACACGGTGTGGGGCGTGCCCATCTTCCGCCGCCCCGGGTTCCCCTGGTCCATGCTGCGCGACATCGCGCTGATCCTGGCCGTGGGCATCGGGCTGCTGCTCACCACGCTGCTGTCCGGGGTGGCGGCCAGCGCGGCCAAGTCCCTCGGCCTCGGCGGCCAGATAGCCGCGATCGCGGTGTCGCTGGTGCTGAACATCGGGGTGTTCTGGTACGGCTTCCGGCTGGCCACGGCCAAGGAGATCGGCACCCGGGAGATGCTGCCCGGCGCGGTGCTGGCCGGCATCGTGTGGCAGATCCTGCAGCTGCTCGGCACGTCCCTGGTCGCACACACGCTGTCGCACAGCTCGTCGCTGTACGGCGTGTTCGGCATCGTGCTCGGCCTGCTGGCCTGGCTCTACCTGCAGGCCCAGTTCACCCTGTACGCGGTGGAGGCCAACGTGGTCGCGGCCCGGCGGCTGTGGCCGCGCAGCCTGAACCCGCCGCCGCTGACCGCTGAGGATCAGCGCGCCCTGGCCATGTACGCCAAGAGCCAGGAGCGCCGCCCGGAGCAGAACATCCAGAGCCACTTCACGCCGAACGGGCAGACTGAGCCAGCCAAACCGAACGGGGTGACCGAGCCAGCCAAACCGGCCGAGCCAGCCAAGCCCCGCGAGCCAACTCAGCCAACCGGGCCGGCCGCGTCCTAGGTGTTCCGCCAGAGCAGCACGCCGCCGGCCCGGACCGGCGCCCGCCCTGTGAGTTCCTGCACCAGCCGGACCAGGGCTGGGCGGGTGCCCGGGCCGGCCACGATCGCGCTGGCCCCCCAGTACGCCATGTCCCGGTGGAACTGGGCGCGCAGCGCCGGGGTGACCTGCGGCACCGGGCTGCCCTGCTCGACCTGGATGAACGTGCTGGCCGTCGGCGCCGGCCCGGGGCCTTCCATGAACGCCTGCCCACCAGGAGCGGGCCCGATGAAGTAGCCGCCTGGCATCTGGAACGCCATGTGCGCGGCGGCCTGCCAGGCCAGCGGCTGGGTCTGGGTGGCGGTCGGGTACGGCAGGACGAGCGCGGTCCGGCCGGCCGGCAGCCAGCGGGTACTGGCGTTAAAGAAGAGTGGGGTTTTGCTGGCTGGAGTAACGGCGTAGGGCCGCGCGGCCAGCGGCGCCAGGCAGACGAGAGTGAGCGCCGCGGCCAGCCCCGGCCCGGTCCGGCCCCAGTGCCCGGCCAGCCAGTCCAGGGCGAGCGCGAGCAGCCCGCCCGCGGCCAGCGCGACCACGAACGCGAACCGGTCGGGCAGCGCGGAGCCGAAGATGGGCCAGTGCTCGGCGATCCCCCAGGGCAGCCGGACCGCGGTCAGCCGGCCGTTCACCAGCAGCGGGCTGCCCAGCGAGAACAGCGCGAAGAGCAGGCCGGTGCCGAGCAGCAGCCGCGGGTACAGCTCCCTGATCCGGAGCAGCCCGGTGAGCAGCGCGGCCAGCAGCAGCGGCAGGCCCAGGTACGCCAGATACTCGGCGGGGCCGCCGCCGTAGTGCGCGGCAAACGCCGAACTGGCCGGGGTGGACAGCCAGAACCGGTGCGACGGCTCGATGAACCCACGCAGGTCCGCTTCGAAGAACGACAGCGTGAACGGGCTGCCGTGCTGATGCAGCGGGCCGAACAGCTGCAGCCAGAGCGGCCCGGCGCAGATGACCAGGAACACCACGGCCGCGACCGCGCCGCCGCGGCCCAGCCGGGCCAGCCCGGCCCGGGTGATGGTCCGCGGTGCGGTGAGCAGCAGCAGCGCGCCGCACACCACGATGACCAGGCCGGCCTGGAACAGGATCTCCTCGGAGATGAACAGCTGCGCGGCGGCGGCCAGGCCGAGCGCCAGCCCGCCGCCCAGCGCCGCCCGGCGCCCGGTGGCCAGGTCGAGCACCAGCATGAGGATGACCGGCAGCAGGCCGATCAGCACCAGGTCCAGGTGGCCGAGCCCGGCGGCCAGCACGGCCGGCGAGAAACCGAACACCAGCCCGCCCACCGCGGCCGCCCAGTCGCTCCGCACGAACCGGCGGAGCAGCGCGAACGCGCACACCGGCCCGGCGGCCAGGCCGAGCACGAACAGCGTGTTGTAGGCGGCCAGCGGGCCGGCCAGCGCGGTGACCGGGTAACTGACCAGGGCCGGCACCAGCAGCGGGGTGTTCCACATCCCGTTCACCCCGGCCGGCGCGTTCATCGTGGTGAACAGCAGCGGATCGTGCCCGTGCAGCACAGCCCACGGCCCGTGCACCAGGTACCACTCGAACAGCCGGACGTCGTCCGGGTTCCCGGCGATCATGCGCTCCCCGAACCCGCCCAGCAGGTGCCGGGTCAGGTACAGCGAGATGGCCAGTGACACCAGGCTGAGCGCGGCATACGGCCGCACCGCGGCCAGCCCGGCCCGGCCAGGCCGCCACCGCGGGCCGGCCCCGGCCCGGCCCGCAGCGGCCGGCAGCGTGTCCGCGCTATCCACGTCCCCAGTCTTCCCGCTCTCCGCCGCGCCCCGTGGGCGATGTGACTGATGTGCCCAGAGGGGCATTTGTTTCCGCAGCCCGCCTGGGCGGCCACCGCATGAATGAACATGAATGAAGCAGCCATGCGCACCAGACTCAATACCGCTGACTTAGCGCCGCCGCAGGTGATCGCCTGCACCGGTATGCGTGTGACTGCCGGTGCTGACTCGCCAGCCATGACGGTACCCCCGGGGATGGCCGGGCTTGTGTGGTGACTTGGGGCACGTATTTGGTACAAACCCACCGCGCAAGCCCGGGCGCGGTGGTGCTGTGACTGACGGGGAAAGAGGGGCGCACTCGACGGCCCGGCCGTCGCTGGGCTGGTGGGTTGGCAGTGCCGGCCGATTGGAGGCTGCTGGGGTTGCTGGGGTTGGTGGGGCCAGGGGTTAGGCGCCGGGCTTGGCGTGGGTCGGCGGGCGCTGACCGTCGCCTGGGTGCTGGCCGTTGGCGGCGCGCTGGCGGAGGCGCTCGCGCTGCGGGCCGACGGTGTACTTCGGGTCGCGGGCCGACGCGCGGCCGGCCTCGAAGATGCCGAGCCTGGTCAGCGCGGACGAGGCGACCAGCGCGGCACCGGACAGCGCGGCGGCCACCCGCTGGCCGCGGCCCCGGCGCAGGCCGCCGGACAGCACCGCCCCGGCCAGCCCGGCCGCGGTCAGCACCTCGGCCGCTTCCATCAGCTTTCCCGACCGGCCCTGCTGGTACGGCTCGGCCGTCTCGCCCAGCCGGCGCAGCAGCAGGCTCTTCGCAGTCAGCTCGGTGGCCGCGCCCAGCACGGCGAACCGGACCGCCTGGCCGGCCTGGTCCGAGGGCGCGACGATCATGCCGAAGCCGCCCGCCGCCGAGGCGGCCGACCCAGCGAACAGGTACGGCATCTCCCGGTGCGCCTCATGCCAGGCGGGCACGGCCGTGTTGCAGATCAGTGCGGCGGTGTACGTGCAGACCCCGGCGCCGGTGGCGGCCGCGGCGGCGGTGGCGGCCGCGCCGATCCGCGGCACCCGGCCGGTCACGGCGCTGGCCGCGGCGACCGTGGCCGCGCCGCCGAACGCGGACAGCAGCCAGGACCCGACGCTCATCGGCGAGGTGACCTTGGCCACCCGGAGCATGTTCAGGAAGCGCTCCGGCCGGCCCAGGTCTACGACTAGCGCGGCCCCGGACACGCCGACCGCCCCGACCGCGCACACCTTCGACGCGCGGGCCAGCTCATTCCGGCCGGTCAGGTGCGCGTAGGCGGCCAGCACCGACGAGGCGCCGGCCAGCCCGCCGAAGAACAGGTAGCCGCCCACGTCCCGCGCGCCCCACGCCGGCTCCTTGATGATCGGCTTGCCGTAGTAGGAGTCCGGCCGGGCCCGCGGCACCATGAGCTCCTCGGCACGCCGGCCCCGGCCCCGGCCGCGCTGCCCGTCCGGCCGATGGCCGTCCCGGTCCCGCCGGTCCCGCTCGTGCTGGCCCCGGCCGTGCACGCCGAAAAGATCCCGGGCCCCGCTCATGGCCACAGATTCCGGCCCAGGGCGGTGACCAGCCCGCCGGCCAGCAGCGCCGCACCCGCCGTGGCCACGTGCCGCCACATCCGGGGCAGGTCCCGGGTGGTGACGACCGGATCCGGCGGCAGCCCGTACACCTCCGGCTCGTCCAGCAGCAGGAAGAACGCCCCGGCCCCGCCGATGCCGTCGGCCGGGTCCTCCAGGTACAGCTGGGCGCCGGATTCGCCGGCCAGCCGCAGTTCCTCGACCCGCAGCGCGGCCCGCTCGCGCAGCTCGTCCACCGGGCCGAACTGGATCGACTCGGTCGGGCAGGCCTTGGCGCAGGCCGGCTCCAGGCCGTCGCCGATCCGGTCGTAGCACAGCGTGCACTTCCACGCCCGGCCGTCGCCCTCGCGCCGCTCGATGACGCCGAACGGGCAGGCCGACACGCAGTATCCGCAGCCGTTGCAGATGTCCGACTGGACCACCACGGTGCCGAACTCGGTGCGCATCAGCGCCCCGGTCGGGCAGACATCCAGGCAGGCCGATTCGGTGCAGTGCTTGCACACGTTGCTGGACATCAGCCAGCGGGAGCCGTCCGCGCCGCCCACCGCGGCATCGTCCGCGGCCTCCCCCGGCCGCTGGATCTGCTCGATGAACGCGACGTGCCGCCAGGTCGACGCACCCAGCCCGCCGGTGTTGTCGTAGGACATCCCGGTCAGCTCGATGCCGTCCTCGGGCACCGCGTTCCAGGTCTTGCAGGCCACCTCGCACGCCTTGCAGCCGATGCACACCGAGGTGTCGGTGAAGAAGCCCATCCGGGGCGGGTGCTCGCGGTGCCCGGCGTAGGCCGCAGGGTCGTTTGTGGCAGAGCCGAGTTGGCTGCTCATCTCACACCTGGGTCCCTGTCTCATCGGTGATGCCCGCCCGCTGCTGATAGGACCAGATCAGGTCGCGCAGCTGCGGCCCGCGCGGCCGGCGGCCCGGCCGGATGTCCACCGCCATCGCCTTGACCTCCTGGATGTGCACGTTCGGGTCCAGCGCCAGGTGGGACAGCTCGTTGGCCGCGTCCCCGGTGGTCAGCCCATTCTGCCCCCAGTGCCAGGGCAGCCCGATCTGGTGCACCGTCCGGCCGCCGGCCTGCAGCGGCTTCATCCGCCTGGTGACCAGCACCCGGGCCTCGATCGCGCTGCGCGCGCTGATGATGGTGGCCCAGCCCATGTGCTCGAGCCCGCGCTCGGCGGCCACTTCCGGGGACACCTCGACGAACATCGCGGGCTGCAGCTCGGCCAGGTAGGGCAGGAACCGGGACATCCCGCCCGCGGTGTGATGCTCAGTCAGCCGGTAGGTGGTGGTCACGTACGGGAACACCCCGGATCCCGGCTCGTCGCCGCTGGGCTGGAACCGGTTGTCGGGGCCCTTGAGGATCTCCCGCACCGGGTTGTGCTGCTGCTGGTAGAAGGCGTTCTGCAGCGGCGACTCCTGCGGCTCGTAGTGCGCGGGCAGCGGGCCGTCCACCAGCCCGGCCGGGGCGAACAACCACGCCTTGCCGTCCGCCTGCATGATGAACGGGTCAATGCCGGAGATCGCGGCCACCCCGGACGAGCCGGGCGGCGGCCGGTAGGACGGCGGCCGGTCGGCAATGAAGTCCGGGACATCGTGCCCGGTCCACTTGCCCTGCTCCTCGTCCCACCAGACATACGCCTTGCGCTCGCTCCACGGCTTGCCGTCCGGGTCGGCCGAAGCCCGGTTGTACAGGATCCGCCGGTTGGCCGGCCAGGCCCAGCCCCACTCCGGAGCGACCCAGCTCTGCTCCTGGCCCGGCTTGCGCCGGGCAGCCTGGTTCACCCCGCCGGCCCGCACCCCGCAGTAGATCCAGCAGCCGCAGGTGGTGGACCCGTCGGCTTTCAGCTGGGTGTAGGAAGACAGCGGCTTCCCCGCCGCGTCCCAGCCATTGACCTCGGCCAGCACCGCGTCGGCCGACGGCTCGTCCTGGCTGCCCTCGGTCGGGTAGTCCCAGGTCAGGTCCAGCACCGGCCGGTCCACCTCGGCCTGGAAGCCGGCCAGCTTGGCCCGGATCCGGCGGCCCAGGTGGTAGGTGAACCACAGGTCGCTGCGCGCGTCCCCGGCCGGCTCCACCGCGGTGTGGTGCCACTGCAGCATCCGCTGGGTGTTGGTGAAGCTGCCGCTCTTCTCGGTGTGCGCCGCGGCCGGCAGGAAGAACACCTCGGTCTTGATGTCCTCGGTGCGCATCTCGCCGGTCTCGATCTCCGGGCCGTTCTTCCAGAACGTGGCGCTCTCGATCATGACCAGGTCGCGGACCACCAGCCAGTCCAGATTGGCCAGGCCCATCCGCTGCATCCGCGCGTTGGCCGAGCCGACCGCCGGGTTCTGCCCGAGCAGGAAGTAACCGGTGCAAGTCCCCTCGATCTGCGCCTGCACCGTGGGGTAGGTGCTGTGGTCGCCGGTCAGCCGGGGCAGGTAGTCGTAGCAGAAGTCGTTCTCCGCGGTGGCCGCGTCACCCCAGTACGCCTTGAGCAGGCTGACCATGTAGTCCCGGGTGTTGGCCCAGAACCCGTTCTGCGTCTTCTCCGCCTCGACATAGGCGTCCAGGTCGTCTGGCCGGTCGGGGTGCGCGAACGGCATCGGCAGGTAGCCGGGCAGCAGGTCGAACAGGGTCGGGATGTCGGTCGAGCCCTGGATGGACGCGTGCCCGCGCAGCGCCATGATGCCGCCGCCGGGCCGGCCCATGTTGCCCAGCAGTGCCTGCAGGATGGCCGCGGTCCGGATGTACTGCACGCCGACGGTGTGCTGGGTCCAGCCCAGGCTGTACACGAACGCGGTGGTCCGGTCGCGGCCGGAGTTCTCGGTGACCAGTTCGGCCACCTTGCGGAACTGCTCCTCCGGCACGCCGGCCACCTCGGCCACCAGGTCCGGGGTGTACCGGGCGAAGTGCCGCTTGAGGATCTGGAACACGCACCGCGGGTGCTGCAGCGTGGGATCGGTGTCCGGTTCCGGGTGCGCGGCCGCGCCGCCCGACCCATGGGCCTCACCGCGGGCCGCCGCCTGCACCTCCCGCCGGTGGTTTGGCTCCAGACCGCGAGCCCCGCTGGCCGGCTCGACCTCCTCGCCCTGGTAGCGCCAGGTCTCCGGGTCATAGCTGCGGTGCTCCGGGTCGAACCCGGAGAACATCCCGGCCAGGTCCTCGGTGTCCTGGAACTCCTCGGTGATGATGGTGGCCGCGTTGGTGTAGCTGACCACATAGTCGTGGAAGTACTTGCCTTGCTGCAGCACGTAGTTGATCAGGCCGCCGACGAACGCGATGTCCGCGCCGGCCCGGATCGGCACGTGTAGGTGCGCCACCGCGCTGGTCCGGCTGAACCGCGGGTCGACATGAATGATCTTCGCGCCGCGCTTCTTGGCCTCCATTACCCACTGGAACCCCACCGGGTGGGCCTCGGCCATGTTCGAGCCCTCGATCAGGATGCAGTCGGCATTAGCCAGATCCTGCTGGAACCCGGTCGCGCCACCGCGGCCAAAACTAGTCCCCAGACCGGGGACTGTGGAGGAGTGTCAAATCCGGGCCTGATTCTCGATCTGCACCGCGCCGAGCGCGGTGAACAGCTTCTTGATCAGGTAGTTCTCTTCGTTGTCCAGGGTCGCCCCGCCCAGGCTGGCGAAGCCCAGCGTGCGCCGGGTGCGCCGCCCCTGGTACTCCTCCTGCCAGCCCTTGCGCCGCGCGTCGATGACCCGGTCGGCGATTATGTCCATGGCCGTGTCCAGGTCCAGGCTCTCCCAGCCGGTGCCGCCCGGCCGACGGTAGAGCACCTGGTACTGGCGGCTGTCCCCGGTGGTCAGTTGCAGGCTGGCCGAGCCCTTGGGGCACAGGCGGCCCCGGCTGACCGGCGAGTCCGGATCGCCCTCGATCTGGGTGACCTGCTCATCCTGGACGTAGACGTTCTGGCCGCAGCCCACCGCGCAGTACGGGCAGACCGACTTGACCACCCGGTCCGCGGTGGCGGTCCGGGGCTCCAGCCGCTCGCTGGCCGCGCTCTTGGCCGCCGCGCCGAGCCCGAGCCGGTCGGGGCCGGTCAGCTGCCGGTACACCGGCCAGCCTTCGATCCAGGTGCGTCTGCCCACGGCAACACCTCTTCGGCTGGGATTCCTGAGATGCCTGTTACTACCTAACCACTGCGGTCCCAAACGTCCCAGCCGGGGGCGGATCAGCCCGCTCCGGCGGATCTTGGTACTCGCTTGACGAGCTGTTCACCTGCTGATCCCGCGCCCGCCATGATCGGGCCAGCTCGGCGCGGAAGGGTCGGGTCCTATGTTCGCGAACCCGCGCCGCGCCGCGACGACGCTGGCCACGGCGGCCGCTGCCCTCAGCATGCTCACCGCGGGGGTGGCCACCGCGGCCACCGCGCAGTCCCGGGCCGCCGCCGCCCACCCGGTGTTTCACGCGCGTGCGATCCTGTCCGGCAGCACATTGCAGCACCGGTTCCGCAAGGCGGGCTCGAAGAAATGGCAAACCGAGAAGCTCAGCCTGCCCGATGACATCACCGCGCTCGGGCCGGCCACGTTCACCGCGTTCCAGAACGGGGTCGGCCCGCAGGGGCAGGCCGCGCCGGACGGCAACCGGGACAGCACGGTGGTGGAGTTCACCCCCAGCGGGCACCCGGTGCGCCAGTGGGACGTGCGCGGCAAGTGTGACGGGCTGACCGCCGACCCGCTGACCGGCCAGGTCATCGCCACGGTCAACGAGGATGCGCACTCCAGCGTGTACACCATCAACCCGGTCAGCGGCCAGGTCCGGCACTACCACTACAGCCGGCCGCTGCCGCACCAGGGCGGCACCGACGCGATCTCGATCTACCACGGCCAGGTGCTGGTCAGCGCGTCCGCGCCAGGCACCACCGGGAAGGCCGCGCCGCAGCCCGGCTACCCGGCCGTGTACCAGGTGACCTTCCACCCGGCTACCCGCATCGCGCACATCCGGCCGGTGTTCTACGACGAGGCCAAGGCGACGGTGGCCAACACGCACGGCCTGGGCACGGTGGTCCGGCTCGGCCTGACCGACTCGGACTCGAACGAGATCGTGCCGCCGTACGCGGTCCGGTTCCGCGGCGACTTCATGCTGACCAGCCAGGGCGACAAGGAGCAGATCTTCCTCCGCCGCACGGTCCGGCCGGCGCTGACCTTGCTCCGGCTCAGCCAGTCGGTGGACGACACCGCGTGGGCGTCCGGCCCCGGCCGGATCTACACCACGGACAACGCCGCGGGCACCGTCAACGTGGTGACCGGCCCGTTCCGGCCCGGCATGGTGCTGGTCGCGGTCACTCCGTGCGACGCGGACAACGCCCCGGCGACCTGCCCGGCGCCTGGCTTCCCGGCCAACTACCTGGGCGCGCTGAACCCGTGGACCGGGCACATCAGCAAGCTGCCGGTGCGTGGCGAGGCACTGCAGCCACAGGGCATGCTGTTCGCCCCTGCACCGCACTAAGTAAGCCGGAAGTAAACCGGCCCGCCGACAGCGCCTAGCATGAAGGCATGCCAGGTTCCGCGGGTGTGGTGCTGGCCGGTGGGCGGTCGTCCCGGATGGGCACGCCCAAGGCGGCCCTGGAGTGGCACGGCTCCACACTGCTCCGCCGCACCACCGGCATCCTGGCCCGGGTGACGGACGGGCCGGTCGTCGTGGTCCGGGCGGCGGGCCAGGCGCTGCCCGCGCTGCCGCCGGAGGTCGAGGTGGTGGACGACCCGCGGGAGGGCAGGGGCCCGGTCCAGGGCATCGCGGCCGGGCTGGCCGCGCTGGCCGGCCGGGCCGACATCGCCTTCATCAGCTCAACCGACATGCCGTTCCTGCATCCCGCGTTCGTCCGCCGGGTGCTCCGCGCCGTCGAGGACGGCGCTGACGTGGGGTTGCCCATTGCCCGCGGCTACCCGCAGCCACTGGCCGCCGCCTACCGCACCACGCTCGCCCCAGTCGCGGAACGGCTCGTCGCGGCCGACCGGCTGCGCCCGGCCTTCCTGTTCGACGAGTGCCAAGTGGACCGGCTGGACGAGCCCGCACTGCGCGCCGACCCAGTGCTGGCCGCGTTCGACCCGGCGCTGGATTCCGTGGTCAACGTCAATGAGCCCGCCGACTACGAGGCAGCCCGGGCTGCGCCCGCGCCGGAGGTAACCATCCAGCGGTTCGGCGCACTGGCCGACGGCCACCGCGGCCCGCAGCCGGCTCGCGCGGCCACGGTGGCCGAAGCGGCGGCCGCCGCTGAGGTCGCCCTGGACGGGCACGTGGTGGCCGCGCTGAACGGCGACCAGCTCACCCGGGACGGCGAGACGCCGCTGGCCGCCGGGGACATCGTGTTCTTCCTGTCCGCCGACGCCGGAGGGTAGATCTACATATGTCGGCTAACGGCAGGCCCCGATGACGGCGGGCGGCTACTGCGGCCAGGCGCTGGTCGTCGACGTCGGCACCGGCACGTCGCAGCGGCTGCCGCTGCCCGACGACCTGCTCCGCGCCTACCTGGGCGGGGCCGGGCTGGGCACCTGGCTGATGCACCGGCTCAGCCCGCCGGGTGCCGACCCGCTGACCCCGGCCGCCCCGCTGGCCTTCGTGTTCTCCCCGCTGGTCGGCACCCCGCTGACCACCAGCGCCAAGTTCGCGGTGGTGGCCAAGTCCCCGCTGACCGGCATGCTGAACGACGCCCTATCGTCCAGCCAGTTCGCTATCGCAGGCAAGCTGACCGGCCACGATGCCATCGTTCTGAAGGGTGCTTGTGCGCAGCCATCCGCGGTGCTGGTGGATGGTGACGGCGCGCGGGTGATCGGTGCGGCGGATTTGTGGGGTCTGTCCGCGGCGGAGGCGGAGCGGCGGCTGCGTGACCGCCTCGGCCATGGCTGGCGGGTCGCGACCATCGGGCCGGCCGGGGAGCGCCTGGTCCGGTACGCCACGGTCTCGCATGACGGGCGGCACGCCGGGCGCGGTGGCCTGGGCGCGGTGCTGGGCGCCAAGCGGGTCAAGGCGGTCGCGGTCCGCGCGGCCATCAAGGTTGGCACGGCCCACCCGGATGCGGTGCTGGCCGCGGCGCGTGACCTGCGGGCCCGCTCGTTCGGGCCGGCCACGGCCAAGTACCGCGAGCTCGGCACGCTGGCCAACCTGCTGGCCTTCAACGCGCTCAGCACGCTGCCCACCCGCAACTTCCAGGCGGCCAGCTTCGCGGAGGCGCCGCAGCTGGCCGCCGAGGAGCTGGCCGGGATGCGCAAGGTCGCGCGGAACAGCTGCGCGTCGTGCACGATCGGCTGCGAGCACATCTATAAGGCACGGGGCGGCAAGAAGATGCGGGTCGAGTACGAGAACGTGTTCGCGCTCGGCCCGATGTGCGGGGTGGCTGACCCGGACGCGGTGCTGGCCGCCAGCGCCCGCTGCGACGAGCTGGGCCTGGACACCATCTCGGCGGGCGGGACCATCGCCTGGGCCATGGAGTGCGCCGAGCGCGGCCTGATCGACGCGCCGTGGCTGCGGTTCGGCGACCCGGCAGCGCTGCTCCGCGCGCTGGACGAGATCGGCGACCGGAGCAGTGAGCTGGGTGAGCTGCTGGCCGACGGCTCGCGGCGCGCCGCGGACCGGGTCGGCGGCGGGTCGGCCGCGTTCGCCCCGCAGGTCAAGGGGCTGGAGCTGCCCGGCTACGAGCCGCGCACGCTGCAGGCCATGGCCCTCGGCCTGGCCGTCAACGCCCGTGGCGCCGACCACAACCGGTCCGGCGCGTACGAGGCCGACCTGTCCGGGCAGCACGACCGGCTGGCCGGCGGCGCGGCCCAGGTGGCCGGGGCGATCGAGACCGAGGACCGGGCCGCGGTGATGGACTCGATGATCCTGTGCAAGTTCCTCCGCGGCGTGTTCACCGAGCCGTTCGACGAGTGGGCGGCGCTGCTGGCCGCGGTGACCGGCTGGCCGGTGGACGCTGCCGAGCTGCGCCAGACCGCCCGCCGCATCGTGCTGGCCAAGCGGGTGTTCAACATCCGGGAGGGCTGGCAGCCGGGTGACGACTGGCTACCCGAGCGGCTGCTGACCGAGTCGGTGCAGCTCAGCTCGGGCCGGGTGGCCACGCTGACCCCGGACCGGCTGCGCGGCATGATCGATGAGTACTACGCCGCACGCGGGCTGGACAGCCAGGGCCACCCGGACCCGGCAGGCCTGGCTGACCTAATGTTGATGTGATCTCGCGGAACGGCGGATACTGACGCCATGGCTATACCGGTACAAGCCACACCCCGGACCGTCACGCTGACCATCGACGGGCAGGAGATCACGGTCCCGGAAGGCTCGACCATCTGGGCCGCGGCGCAGACGGCGGGCATCGACATCCCCGTGCTGTGCCACGACGAGCGGTACGACCCGGTCGGCGTCTGCCGGATGTGCGTGGTCAACGTGGGCGCCCCGGCGTTCGCCGCATCCTGCGTGCGGGCCTGCGAAGAAGGCATGACCGTGCGGACCGCGACCCCGGAGCTGGAGCGCAGCCGGTCGGTGCTCACCGAGCTGCTGCTGGCCGACCAGCCGGAGCGGTCCGCCGACCCCAAGCAGACCACCACCGGGGACAACGAGCTGCTGGCTCTGGCCGACCGGTTCGGGGTGGCCCGGGAAGATGGGCTGCCGCTGGCCAGCGGCCGGGGCACCGACGTGTCCAACCCGGTCATCGCGGTGGACCACGACTCGTGCATTCTGTGCGACCGCTGCGTGCGGGCCTGCGACGACGTCCAGGGCAACGACGTGATCGGCCGGAGCGGCAAAGGGTACGCCACCCGGATCGCGTTTGACCTCAACGACCCGATGGGCGAGTCGTCGTGCGTGACCTGCGGGGAGTGCGTGGCCGCCTGCCCGACCGGCGCGCTGACCAACAAGCCCATCCGCGGCGTGCCGATCCGGCCGCGCAGCGAACTCGACCCGGTGCAGACGGTCTGCCCGTACTGCGGCGTTGGCTGTGCCCTCACCTACCACGTGGACCGGGAGCGCGGCGCGATCGCGTTCGCCGACGGCCGGGAGCAGCCCGGCTCGCAGAGCCGGCTGTGCGTCAAGGGCCGCTACGGCTGGGATTACGCGGCCTCGCCACAGCGGCTCACCGTGCCGCTGATCCGGCGCGAGGACTCCTACCCCAAGGGCGCGCTGTCGGCCGATGTACGCGGGGACGACAACGGCCCGCGCGGCCGGGACGGCGGGGACCGGCGGGACGGCCGGGACCGGCGGGACGGCGGGGACGGACGGAACGGCGGGGACGGACGGAACGGCGGGGACGGACGGAGCAGTAAGCGGCGGCGCAAGCCGGGCGGGCTGGTCAACTACGCCGAGGTGCTGCCGCACTTCCGGGAGGCGACCTGGGACGAGGCGCTCGACCTGGTGGCCCGGCGGCTGGCCGAGGTGCACGCCGCGGGCGGCCCGGCCGCCATCGCCGGGTTCGGCTCGGCCAAGTGCTCCAACGAGGAGGCCTACCTCTTCCAGAAGCTGATCCGGACCGGCTTCCACACCAACAACGTGGACCACTGCACCCGGCTGTGCCACGCGTCCAGCGTGGCCGCGCTGTTCGAGGGCATCGGCTCGGGCGCGGTGTCCACCACCTACGGCGACGTGATCAACGCCGACGTGGCCATCGTCACCGGCAGCAACCCGACCGCCAACCACCCGGTGGCCTCGTCGTTCTTCAAGCAGGCCCGGCGGAACGGGACGACGATCATCTACGTGGACCCGCGGGCCGACAAGATGGCCGACCACGCGGACATCTTCTGCCAGGTCAAGCCGGGCACCGACGTGGCGTTCTACAACGCCGTGATGCACGAGGTGATCCGGCTCGGGCTGACCGACGACGACTTCATCGCGCACCGGACTTCGAACTATGAGGCGCTCAAGCGGACCGTCGCCGACTACCCGCCGGAGCGGGCCGCGCAGATCACCGGGGTGGACGCGGCGGCGATCCGCCGGGTGGCCCGGGCCTGGGGCGAGGCCGGGGCCGGGGTCATCTTCTGGGGCATGGGCATCTCGCAGCACACCACCGGCACGGACAACGCGCGCTGCCTGATCGCGATGTGCGCGATCACCGGCAACGTCGGCCGGCCGGGCAGCGGGCTGCACCCGCTGCGCGGGCAGAACAACGTGCAGGGCGCCTCGGACATGGGCCTGATCCCGATGTTCTACCCGGACTACAAGAAGGCGGGCGACCCGGCGGTCAAGGCCCGGTTCGAGCAGGCTTGGGGCACCAGTGATCTGGACCCCAAGAACGGGCTCACCGTCACCGAGATCATCGGCTCGGCGCTCAAGGGCGGCGTGCGCGGCATGTACATGCTGGGCGAGAACCCGTTCCTGTCCGACCCCAACATCAACAAGGTGCGCAAGGCGCTGGCCAACCTGGACTTCCTGGTCGTGCAGGACATCTTCCTGACCGAGACGGCCGAGTTCGCCGACGTGATCCTGCCCGCGTCCTCATACCTGGAGAAAGACGGCACCTACACGAACACCGACCGCCGGGTCCAGCGCGGCCGCAAGGTACTCGACACCCCGGGCCAGGCCCGGGTGGACTGGGAGGTGGTGCAGGACATCGCCAACCGGATCGGGCTCGGCTGGCACTACACCTGCGCCCAGGACATCTTCGAGGAGATCGCTTCGGTGATGGCCAGCTACAGCACCCTCACTTACGGCAACCTGGGGCTGTCCGGCAAGCTGTACCCGAACCCGGACCCGGAGCACAGCGACGGCACCGTGGTCATGTTCGGCGAGAAGTTCAACACCGACGACGGGCTGGCCCACCTGGTGCCGGCCGAATGGCTGCCGGCCAAGGAACTGCCCAGCCCCGAGTACCCGTTCGTGCTCAACACCGGGCGGCTGCTGCAGCACTGGCACACCGGCTCGATGACCCGGCGTTCCTTTGCGCTGGACGCGATCGCGCCGCAGGCCGAGGTGTTCATCAACCCGGACGACGCGGCCCGGCTGGGCATCGCGGACGGCGCGCTGGCCCGGGTCAGCTCGCGCCGCGGCACCATCGAGCTGGCCACCCGCTACTCGCACCGGGAGGCCTCGGGGAACTGCTTCATCCCGTTCCACTTCCGGGAGGCCGCGGCCAACCTGCTCACCATCGATGAGATCGACCCGGTCGGTAAGATCCCCGAGTTCAAGTTCTGCGCGGTGCGGATCGAGCCGGCCGAGGATCGGCAGGAGGCATAGTGGCTCAGGCACGGGTGAAGCTGCCCGGCGTCGAGGCGCGGGCGGGCAAGTTTCCCGGCCCGAGCCTGATCCCGGCGCTGAACGCGATCCAGGAGCGGGCCGGCTGGCTGCCCCGCGAGGAACTGGCCGCGCTGTCCCGGGAGGTGCACCGGCCGCTGTACGAGATCGAGGGCCTGATCTCGTTCTACCCGCACTTCCGCACCGACCCGCCGAAACCGGTCGCGCTGCACGTCTGCCGGGACCTGGCCTGCTGGCTGAACGGCGCGGACGACCGGATCGCCGAGCTGCGCGCCCGGCACGGCGCGGACGCCGACGTCGAGCTGGTCGAGGTGTCCTGCCTGGGCCGGTGCGACGCGGCCCCGGCGGTGAGCGTCAACGAGCGGCCCGCTACCGCGGCCGACGCGGCGCCGCTGATCGCCGCAGCCGCGGCCGGGGATGCGGCCGCCGCCGGGGACGGCCAGGCCAGCGCGGAGCCGGCGCTGCGCAGCTACGCGGGCGGGCAGCCGTGGCCGAACGACCCGTACCCATCGGCGGCCGGGCACTACGGCGTGCTGCGAGCCACGCTGGCCGGCGAGCTGACCGCGGGCCAGGTCATCACCGCCCTGCAGGACTCCGGGCTGCGCGGGATGGGCGGGGCCGGCTTCCCGGCCGGCCGGAAGTGGGATCTGGTCGCCGGGCAGGCGGCCACGCCGAAATACGTGATCTGCAACGCCGACGAATCCGAGCCGGGCACGTTCAAGGACCGGCAGATCCTGGCCGAGCAGCCGCACCTGGTGCTGGAGGGCATGCTGCTCGGCATGCTCGCGGTCGGCGCCGAGGAAGGCTGGGTGTTCATCCGGCACGAGTACGGCCCCGAGGAAGCGGTGATCCGCCGGGAGATCGAGACGCTGCGCTCGGCCGGGCTGGTCGGCGCGGACGTGGCCGGCACCGGGCGGCGGCTCTCGGTCGAGGTGTTCACCTCGCCGGGTGGCTACATCCTCGGTGAGGAGTCGGCGCTCATCGAGTGCATGGAAGGGCATCGCGGGGAGCCGCGCAACAAGCCGCCGTTCCCCGGCGTCTACGGCCTGCACGGCCAGCCGACGCTGATGAACTCGGTGGAGACGTTCGCGCACGTGCCGGTCATCGTCAGCCGCGGCGCCGGGTGGTGGCGGGACCAGGGCGCCGGCGACAGCACCGGGCTGAAGTTCTTCGCCGTGTCCGGCCATGTCGGGCGGCCCGGCGTGTACTGCGTGCCGATGGGCACGACGGTGCGCCAGCTGCTGGACCTGGCCGGCGGGGTGTCCGGCGGCCGGCGGCTGGGCGCGGTCCAGCCCGGTGGCGCGTCCTCGAACTTCCTCGGCCCGGACCAGCTCGACATCCCGCTCGACTTCGGCCCGCTGCGTGACGCCGGCACCATGCTCGGCTCGGGCGCGCTGGTCGTCATGGCCGAGGGCACCGACCTGCTCGCCGCGGCCACCAACGTGCTGCGGTTCTTCCGCGACGAGTCGTGCGGCAAGTGCGTGCCGTGCCGGGTCGGCTCGACCAAGGCGCACCAGATACTGACCAGCCTGCTGGCCGCGGGTGGCGGGGCCGCCGACGTGAACGGGCAGATCACCGAGCTGGAGCAGGTCATGCGCCGGACCTCGATCTGCGGGCTGGGCCAGGTGGCGCTGGGCCCGGTGCTGAGCGTCACCCGGCTGAGCAGCGGTGCCGGAGACTGACCCGCGGGTGCGCGCCGGGCGGGAGTTCTTCACCACCCGCACGGTCGGTGAGGCGCTGGCCGGGTTCCGGCCGGGCCGGCGCGCCCCGGCCGAAACTGTTCCGCTGCCGGCCGCCCTGCACCGGGTGCCGGCCCAGCCGGTCACCGCGCCGCACGCGCTGCCCGGCTTCGCGCGCTCGACTGTGGATGGCTACGCGGTGCGGGCGGCCGACACGTACGGCGTCTCCGACGGGCTGCCCGGCTACCTGGAGGTCACCGGGGCCGTGCTGATGGGGGCCGAGCCGGAGGTCACGGTCGGCCCCGGCACGGCGGCCAGCATGCCCACCGGTGGCGTGCTGCCCGCGGGCGCGGACGCCGTCGTGATGATCGAGTACACGGCGGAGGCCATGCCCGGCACGATCGAGGTGGTCCGGCCGGTGGCGCCGGGGGACGGGGTAGTGCGGGCCGACGAGGACGCCGTCCCCGGCGCCGAACTGGCCCCGGCCGGGCGCCCGCTGCGCGCCCAGGACCTCGGCATGCTGGCCGCGGCCGGGGTCACCGAGGTGGCCGTGCACCGCAGGCCGCGGGTGACCGTGCTATCCACCGGCGACGAGGTGGTGCCGCCGGACACGGCGGTGCTCCGGCCCGGCCAGGTGCGGGACGCCACCGCGGTGGCGCTGGCCGGGCTGGTAGCTGACGCGGGCGGCGAGCCGGTCCAGGGTGGCATCGTGCCCGACGACGCTGCCGCGCTGGAAACGGCCCTGCGCGCCGCGCTCGGCGGCAGCGACCTCATCGTGATCTCGGCGGGCTCGTCGGTCGGCGCGCGGGACGAGACGGCCGGCGTGGTCCGTGGCCTCGGGCCGCCCGGGATCTGGTGCCACGGCCTGGCCATCCGGCCGGGTAAGCCCACGCTGCTGGCCGAGTGCGGCGATGTGCCGATCATCGGGCTACCCGGCAACCCGCGGTCCGCGCTGGTGATCTTCCGGCTACTCGGCGTCCCGCTGGTCCGCCTGGTGGGCGGGTGCACGGCACCGCCGCCGGAACCGGCGGTACGCGCCCGGCTGGCCCGTGATCTGGCGTCGGCCACCGGCCGGCTCGATGTGGTCCAGGTCCGCGTCCAGGACGGCGTGGCGACCCCGTTGTTCGGGCTGTCCGCGCTGCTGTCCGTGCTCACCGCGGCGGACGGTTTCGTGGTGGTGCCCGAGGAAGCCACCGGCCTCGACGCTGGCGCCGAGGTCGAGGTCACCTTGTATGGTTAACGGCGGTCATGGCTGACAGTCCTTTCATCCGCGATGTGCCCGCCGCCCGCGCGCTGGACGCCTGGCGCAGCGCCCGCGACGCCGCGGGCTGCCCGGCCCGGCTGCCCGCCATCCGGGTCCCGGTTCAGGACGCGGCCGGGCTGGTCACGGCCGAGCCGGTGTGGGCTACCCGGTCGTCGCCGCCGTTCGACGCGGCCGGGATGGACGGCATCGCGGTCCGCGCCGCCGACACCATCGGCGCCAGCGAGACCACCCCGGTGCTGCTCCCCCCGGACGGCTACGACGTGGTGGACACCGGCGACCCGATGCCGGACGGCCGCGACGCGGTGGTCATGCGCGAACACGTGCACTATCAGGCTGAGCAGGCCGAACTGCGTGCGGCCGTGCCGCCCTACCAGCACGTCCGGTCGATCGGCGAGGACGTGAGCGCGGCCGAGCTGCTGCTCCCCGAGGGGCACCGGCTGCGCGCCCCGGACCTGGCCGCCGCGGCGGCCGCGGGCGCGACGCACCTGGTGGTCCGGCGCCGCCCCATGGTCACCATCCTGCCCACCGGGGACGAGGTCCGGCCCATCGGCACGGCCACCGCCGCGGGGGAGATCACCGACACGAACTCGCTGATGCTGGCCACCCAGGCCCGCGAGGCCGGCTGCGAGGCACGCTGCCTGCCCATCGAGCCGGACGTGCCGGACCGGATCGCTGACGTGGTCACCGCGGCGGCCGCGGGCTGCGACCTGCTGATCATCGTGGCCGGGTCCAGCGCGGGCCGGGACGACTACACCGCCCGGGTGGTGGCCGAGCGCGGCACCCTCGCCGTGCACGGGGTGGCGGTCCGGCCCGGCCACCCGGTCGTGCTGGGCACGGTCGGCCGCACGCCGGTGCTCGGCGCGCCGGGCTACCCGGTTTCGGCCGCGCTGACCTTCGACATCTTCGCCGAGCCGCTGCTCGCCGAGCTGTCCGGCGCGCCGCCGCGCAAGCGGCCGCGGACCACCGCCCGGCTGGCCCGCAAGCTGGCCTCCCCGCTCGGCATGGACGACTGGGTCCGGGTCCGGCTCGGCCTGGTCGGCGGGACCATGGTGGCCACTCCCCTGCCGCGCGGCGCCGGGGTGCTGACCTCGCTGGTCCGCGCGGACGGGCTGCTGGTCGTGCCGGCCGGCCAGGAGGGGCATCACGCCGGCGAGCAGGTCGACATCGAACTGCTCCGCGGCATCGACGAGATCTCCCGGACCATCGTGGCCATCGGCTCACACGACCTCGTGCTGGACCTGGCCGCGTCCGCGCTACGGGCCGAGGACCCGCTGGTCACCCTGGCCTCG
The DNA here is from genome assembly GCA_963814645.1 of uncultured Actinomycetes bacterium. Lineage (GTDB taxonomy): Bacteria > Actinomycetota > Actinomycetes > Streptosporangiales > Streptosporangiaceae > RYN-230. Next base: position 2,896,456 of record CAWFDX010000004.1, read on the forward strand.
TCGAACGTCGGTTCGCTGGGCGGCCTGGTCGCGCTCCGCGACGGGCTCTGCCACCTGGCCGGATCCCACCTGCTGGACCCGGCCACCGGCGAGTACACGCTGCCCTACCTGGACCGCCTGCTCGGCGCGGGCGAGGTCGCCGTGGTCCGGCTGCTGCACCGCGACCAGGGCCTGATGGTCGCGGCCGGAAACCCGCTCGGCCTGGGCGGGATCGAGGACCTCCGGCGAGACGGCGTCCGCTACGTCAACCGGCAGCGCGGCGCGGGCACCCGGGTGTTGCTCGACTACGAACTGGGCCGCCTCGGCATCAGCCCGGACGCCATTGACGGCTACGCCCGGGAGGAGCCCACCCACCTGGCGGTGGCCGCCGCCGTGGCCGCAGGCCGCGCGGATGCCGGCCTGGGCATCATGGCCGCGGCCCGCGCGTTCGGCCTGGATTTCGTGCCGGTCACCCGGGAGCCCTATGACCTGGTGGTGGCGGCGGACGCGATGGACAGCCCGCTGCTGGCCCCGCTGTGGGCGCTGCTCCGCTCGGACCGGTTCCAGGCCGCGGTCACCGACCTCGGCGGCTATGCCACCAAGGAGATGGGCCGCCGTATCCGCTGACCGCCGGGCCTTTCCCTATCGAACGCCAGCGCCACCAGCCGGTTGCGGCTGGTGGCGCGGCTGGCGCTGGTTGCTGTTACCGGTACGCCGTCACCGGGACGGCCGGCCGGCCGCCCTGGCGGGCGGCGACCCGGCGGGCCCGGACGGCCAGCGAGCCGGTGCGGGCCAGCAGCATGGCCACCCGACAGGAAGATCAGGCCGTCGGTCAGCGCGTTGACGGTGATCTGGTTGGTCAGCATCCAGTGGCCGAGCTGGGCGCCGAACAGGTGCGTCGAGCCGTAGGCGAAGAAGATCCGGCCGCCGACCACCACGATCCAGACCAGCGCGTACGGCAGGCCGGCCCAGGTGCTGACCTGGCCCGCCTGCGGGTCGTGCGAGACGCGCATGAACGCGGCGGCCAGCACGCCCAGGGCCAGCCCGGCCGCGGTCGCGGCGGCTTCCAGCGCCAGGCCGTTGCCGGAGCCGGCCACGCCCTTGAAGTAGAACGGGACGATGATCGCGGCGGCGATGAACGGGCGGATCAGCCGGAGCGGGGTCACCTTGCGGTGGCCCAGGTCGGAGATCAGCACTACGACGAGGATGGCGAGGTCGGGGATCAGGACGCTGGCGGTCAGTAGGAGGCTCCTAGCTGAGCTGGGCCCGTGGTTAGGCGGGCCAGCGCGGTTCGTTACGCCAGAAACGCTAGGCAGCCGGCCCGTCCCGGCGCGTCGGCCGGTGGCTTGACTCTGGGTCCAGGCTGGTTGGACAGCAGGGTGGAGGCGCGCATCTCCACCCAACGTCAACCCGCGCGCCGATGACCATCGCGAGCGGGCCAGATACGTTTTATTCGTGCTTCGCTCTCTGTTTTCGGACCGGACGCTGGCCGCCACCCCGGGCGCGCTGGACGTGTCGCCGGTCCTGGTCGCGGTCCGCAGCATCGTGCTGCTGATGGTGCTGGTCACGGTGCCGCTGGCCGAACCACGCGTGGGCATGGGCGCGCGGGGCATGGCGCTGGCCGTGGCTCTCGGCGTGTGCGTGGCCGGCGGGGTGGTCTGGTTCTTCGCCCGCGGCCGGGAACGCGTGGTTGTCCCGACCCTGGCCGTGCTGGGCGTGGCCGGTGGCGTGCTGGCCGGGCTGTCCCCGCTCAGCACGGCCATCGCCGTGGGGTGCGTCGTCACCGGCACCGTGGGCGCCCGGCTGAACACCGAGATCTCGATGGCCATCACCGCGGCCACGGTGGCCGCGTTCCTGGCCGCCGGGCTGGCCACCGATGCGCCGGCCGAGTCGCTGATCGGCTACTCGCTGGCGTTCATCGGGCTGTGGGCGATCGGCCTGACCCGGCACGGCTACCTGATGCGGGCCGAACTGGCCGAGCAGGCGCTGGCCGAGACGCGCCGGGCCCGCGAGGCCGAGACCGAAGCGGCCGCGCTGGCCGAACGGGCCCGGATCGCCCGGGAGATCCACGACGTGCTGGCCCACTCGCTGGCCGCGGTGTCGGTCAACCTGGAGGCGGCCGAGGCGCTGCTCGGCACGCTGCCGACCGGCAGCCCGGAACTCGGCAAGGCGATCGAGTGCATCGGCCGGGCCAGCGTGTTCACCAAGGAAGGCCTGGCCGATGCCCGCCGGGCCATCCTGGCCCTGCGCGACGACGTGGTGCCGCTGGCCGACCAACTGGCCGAGCTGGTCAAGGAGTACGGCACCGACGGCGACGTCCCGGTTGACCTGGTCATCACCGGCTCGCCGCGGCCGGTCCCGGCCGAGGCCAGCCTGGCCGTCTACCGGACCGCGCAGGAGGCGCTGACCAACGCGCGCAAGCACGCGCCGGGCCAGCCGGTCCGGCTCACCCTGGACTATGCGCCCGCCGAGCTCACCATGCAGGTCGTCAATCCGCTGCCCACCCTTGATATCGAACGCCCGCTGGCCGCCAGTGGCGCTGGCTACGGACTCACCGGCCTGCGGGAACGCGCCGCCCTGAGTGGGGGCACGCTAACCGCGGGGCCGGCCGGCGGCGAGTGGCGGGTAAGCCTGAGAATTCCGGCATGAGCCAGGAAGAATCCGCCGCCGAACCGGTCAGCGTCATCGTCGCGGACGACCAGTCCGCGGTCCGCGAAGGCCTGGTGCTGCTGCTCGGCACACTGCCCGGCATTGCCGTGGCGGGTGAGGCCGCGGATGGTGACGCCGCGGTCGACCTCGTCGCCAAGGTGCACCCGCAGGTCGCACTCATGGACCTGAACATGCCGGGCTGCGACGGGGTGGCCGCGACCCGGCGGATCACGGCCGATTATCCGGCGACCCGGGTCGTCGTGCTCACCACGTATGCGGACGACGAATCGATCATCGGCGCGCTGCAGGCCGGGGCGCTCGGCTACCTGACCAAGGACGCGACCCGGGCGGAGATCGGCCGCGCGGTGCTGGCCGCCGCGGCCGGGCAGGCGGTGCTCGACCCGGGGGTGCAGCAGCGGCTGGCGTCAGCCGCGGCCCGCGCGCCCGAACCGGCCAGCCCGGCGGACACAGCGGCTGCTGACGGGGACCTGACGCCGCGCGAGGCCGAGGTGCTCCGGCTGATCGCGGCCGGCCAGTCCAACCGCGAGATCGCCCGCTCGCTGTTCGTCAGCGAAGCCACGGTCAAGACGCACGTGAACCGGATCTTCGCCAAGACCGGCTCGCGGGACCGCGCCCAGGCCATGCGCTACGCCTACGCCCACGGCTACGCCGAGCCGGCCCGATCCTGGCCGCCGGGGTGAGTCAGCCCGGCCGGGGGGTCAGCTCGGCGGCGAGGCCGGTGAGCAGGATGTCGAGGCCGCGTTCGAGTTCGGCGGCGCCGTCGTAGACGGCCAGGACCGGGGCGAGGCTGCGCAGCAGGGGGAAATCGGCGAGCGGCAGCCGGTGCAGGCCGAGCCGTAGCAGGTCGTCGGTTTCGTCCGGGTTGTCAACAAGTTCCTGCAGTTCGTTGAGCACATGGCCGTTCAGGAACCCGAACAGGGCGCGGTAGATGTGCAGCGCGTCGGATCCGCTGAAGCCGGCCCGGGTGAGCAGCGCGAGGATGTCTTCGAGCGGGCGCAGGGTGCCGCGCGGGCGGAGCCCGAGCGGGGTGGCCAGGGGCCGGGTCACCAGCAGTGGCACCACCCGTGGGTGGGCTAGCGCCAGCTCGCGGTAACTGCGGGCGACGGCCCGCAACTGAGCCTGCCAATCGGGATCGGCGGGGTCGACTATGAGCTGGGTCAGGACGGTTTCGGCGACGCCGTCCAGGACGGCTGCCTTGTTGGTGGTATGCCGGTACAAGATCATCGGGTCGCGTCCCAGGGCGTGGGCGAGCCGGCGCATGGACAGCGCGTCGGCGCCATCGCGGTCGACGATGTCCAGCGCAGCGGTCAGCACCACCTCCCGGGTGATCTTGCCACCCCGGGGCGCAACGGCCGCTCCAGGGCCGGGCGCGGGCTGGTTCATCGTGATCACGCCTCCTTTCCTGCGGCCAGGGGCCGGCGGGCTTCGTTAACACTGCAGGTCTACGACGTTGACACAATCCTAGCTCGGGTGTTAACTGTAGGTCTACAGCGTAGACCCTTTTGGCGAGAATAATTCACCCAGGAAAGAAGGCACCACCGATGAGCGCAGAAGACAAGGTAAAGAACTCCGCGGAGACGGCCAAGGGCAACGCGAAGGAAGGCTTCGGCAAGGCCACGGGCAATGAGTCCCTCCAGGCCGAGGGCCGCACCGATCAGGCCAAAGGCCGCCTCAAGCAGGCCGGCGAGAAAATCAAGGACGCTTTCAGGAAGTAGCTGACGCGGCCCGGGACAGACGACCACCAAGCCCCCGAGAGGGAACCATGTTTATCGGCATCGGAACCATCGTCGTGATCGTGATCATCGTGCTCGTCATCATGATGCTGCGGCGGCGCTGAGCGCGCCGCCGCGAGATCGCTGATACGGATCAGCTGAAGGACAGGAGACACACGATGCGAACACTCGGATACATCACGGCTGTAACCATGGCGGTCGCCGCCGGGGCCCTCGGGCTGCTGACGGTCAGGTCATTGCCGGACATACGGCGGTACTTGAAGATCAAGAAGATGTGACCACGAGGATGGGCGCGCCGGATGATCCCGTTTTCGTACCGGCTTGGCCTAGTTATTAGATCCCCCTCAGCAGTAACTTGAGGGTGTTGCTCCGGACCCTGGCAGCTTCACCGAGGTTTTCGCGCCTTCTCAGCCGGACAGACAGGCGACCGCGGGGCGCGGACTGACGGGTCGCCACGCCTGCTGGGAGCCAGAGTTGATCATCGGCCTCATTCTGGCCGTACTGGGGATGGTCGGCCATGCTGTCGGCGGCCGCAGGCACTACTTCTAGCCTCCGGCTCCCAATCCGCCGGGAAGACCAATCCGCGATGACGCGGTGTCACGGCGCGTACTACGACGGGGTATTGCTGGTCATCTGCGCTGGCAGCCCGCAGGTCGTGCGGATAGCCGGCGAGATTGATGAGTCCAGCTACCCAGGCCTGGTCAGCACGCTAGATGATCTGGTGGACCGCGAGGGCGACGTCCACATCAATCTGGCCGGGCTAGCGTACTGTGACGTCGCGGGCCTGCGAGCTATCCTCCAGCTGGCCGGAACTGGCGGGAGTCACCGCGGCAGGTTCTTGTTCCTGGACGATATTCCCCACCAGCTGGCCATGTTGCCTCAGATCCTGGGGTGGAACTCGATCCCTGGCTTGATCATGAACGAGGCCGCAAGCTCATACGATGCCCTTCCGGCATGATGCCCGCTTCCCGTCCACCTGGCCAGCGCGCTCAGCCAGCTACGGCTGGCCGGCCGGGGCGTGATCAGGATCGGTGCTGGCGGTAGGCGGCGCTGCTGCGGGCTGGCGCTGGTCGAGCTGGCCCTGGTCCGGCTGGTGCTGGTCGGGCTGGCTACTGCGGCCGCCGCTGGCTAGCACGGAGCCGCCCAGGATGAGCACGAACGCAGCGGCAATGGTGGCCGTGAACGGCTCGCCCAGCAGCAGCACGCCGCCGGCCACCGCCACCGCGGGGTTGACGTAGGTGAAGACCATGGCCCGGGTCGGCCCGACCTCCCTGATCAGCCGGAGGAACACCAGGAACGCGGCGGCCGTGCAGATCACGCCGAGCGCGGCCAGGCTGGCCAGCACCTGCCCGGACGGCAGGTGGCGCGGCCAGGTCGCCGCGGCGGCCGGGGCGTAGATCAGCGCGGCCAGGATGAGGCAGACGGTGGTCATCGGCAGCGCGGGCACATCGGCCAGCTTCCGGGCGGCGATGAGCGGCGCGGTCGCGTAGCCCACCGCGACCAGCAGGACCTCGGCGATCGGCCAGGCGTGCCCGCCGGCCAGGTGCGGGGCGGCCAGCACCGCGACACCGGCCAGGCCGACCAGCAGGCCGGCCCAGCGGCGCGGGCTGAGACGCTCGGTGCTGGCTGACACTGTGTTGGCGGACACGGTGCCGCGGGTGAGCCGGGCGATCACCACACCGATGATCGGCACCGCCGCGATCAGCAGCCCGGCCAGCGAGCTGGGCAGATGTTGCTCCGCGTTGGACAGCAGGCCCCACGGCACGATCATCTCCAGCGCGGCGAACGCGACGACCCAGCGCCAGACGTGCCTGAGCGCCCCGAACTGGCCGGACCGCAGCGCCAGTGGGAGCAGGATGAGCGCGCCGAGCGCGGTCCGGCTGAACACCACCATCGGCACCGACACCCCGCCGACCGCGACCTTGATCAGCAGGTAGGGGATACCCCAGACCACGCACATGATCGCGAACAGGACCCAGCCGCGTCGGCTCACTGCAACCTCGCATTCCGGAACTGCCAGCCGTCAGCGGCCAGCGTCACCGATGCGGGCGGCTCCTGTCTTGAACGCCATTGCGGTACGCGCCCGGGGTGACCCCGACCACTCGCCGGAACCACCGGGTCAGGTGGGCCTGGTCCGCGAACCCGGTCAGCGTGGCCGCCTCGGCGGGCCGGTACCCGTGCTCCAGCAGCAGCCGGGCCCGGGCCACCCGGTGCTGGGCCAGCCACGCGTAGGGCGGCATGCCGACCTCGGCGCGGAACGCCCGGAGCAGCTGGTAGCGGGACAGGCCCGCGGCGGCGGCCAGGTCGGCCAGCGCGGGCGGGCAGGTCAGCTCATCCGCCAGCCGGTCCATCACCTGGCGCGCCACCACGCCGGTGCCCGGCAGCCCGTCGGCCGGCCCGGCCGACGCGGCATGCCGCCGGACCAGCTCACCGAACAGCCAGCACAGCCGGGACTCGGTCTCCAGCGGCTCGGTGCTAGCCGGTCCGGGGCCAGCCGGTCCGGGGCCAGCCGGATCGGGGCCAGGTGGCTGGGCGCCCGCTGGCCCATGACCTCCAGGCACGGGCGGCAACGGACCACTCCCCCGTGCGGCCCGGCTCAGCGCGGCGTGCGCCCGGCGCAGCTCAGTGGCCAGCCCCGGGTCCATGACGACTGGCTCCGGGAAGCGCGGCGGCCGGGCCGCGTCAGCCAGCAGCCCCGCGCTCGGGTACATGACCCGGTAGACGAAGTTGGTCCCGCCGGACGGTCCGCCGGTGTGCGCCTCGCCGGGCGGCAGGATGACCACGCTGCCCGGCGCGGCGTAGTGCCGGCGGCCCCGGTACCGGATCATCTCCAGGCCCTCGAGGCAGGCCCCGATCGAGAAGCCATCGTGCACGTGCGGGGCGAACGGCTCCACCATCCGGGCATGCAGCAGGTCCAGGACCTGCCCGGGCGCCGGGCTGACCCGGGCCCACACGGCCCAGCTCTGCTCCGGAGTAGCGGCGGCCATGCCCCCACGGTAACCGGGCCAGCCCGCCGGTCAGCTGACCGGATACTCAGCCGACCGCCATGGCGAAGATGTGCAGCGCCGGGTTGTAGCCGGCCACGTCGCCCAGCGACGGCAGCGTCACCGCCGCGACCGTCTTGCCCGACTCCAGGCTGACCGACTGCTCGAACACGTACACCTCGTGCCCCGAGGAGCCCGTCGGGTAGTTGGCATAGTCCACTCCGGCCACCTGGGTATTCGACGGGTTGCCGTCCTGCCCGGACGGATACCAGAAGTTGCCCACGCTGAGGGTGAACGTCTGCGTGCTGCCGTCGGTGTAATAGATCGTGCCGGTGCCGGATTCGGCCGAGTTGTTGGCCGCGGCCAGGAAGCCGAGGGTGCCGCCGGAGCCGGACAGCGCGATCGTCTGGCCTTCGGCCATCGTGTTGTCCGGCTGCGCGGACGGCTCGTTGGGCCAGGTGAAGGTCAGGCCGCCGGCCGTCACCGACGCGCCCGGGGTCAGGTTGTCGGCGGCCAGGCCCTGGGCCGAGTAGGTGGTGCCCTCCCCGTCGAAGCCCTCGAAGTTGGCCGACGGGCTGGGGTTGGAGTTATCGGTGATGCCGGTGTTGTCAAACGTCGCCGCCAGGCTCGGGGCCGGGACGGTGACGTCCGCCGCGTTGATCAGCGTCTGGGTGCCGCCACCCGGACCGGCCGTACTGAACGTCGCCTTGGCCAGCAGGCCAACCAGGCCGGGGGTCAGCCCGGAGGTCGGCGCGGTGACCTGGAAGCTGGCCGACGCGGCCGCGCCAGCGGCCACCGTGCCCAGGTTGGCCGGGCCGGATGGCGATACCTGCCACCCGGCTGGGGCGTTCAAAAGAATGGTCGCGTTACGGAGCGGTTGCGGGGTCGGGTCACGCAGTGTGGCCTTGACGGTGAACGTGCCCTCGGCCAGCGCCGAGGACGGGACGGCGGCCAGCGAGGGCTGCGGGCTGGACGGTGGGCCGTAGACCGCGGCCGAGTAGCCCGGGCTGGCGACCGGGCGGACCGGCACGCCGCCCGCCTGGTTCCCGGCCGCGACGAGGCTGACCTGGTCCAGGCCGCCGCCGGTGGCGTCCAGCCCCCACACCGCGATGGCCAGCGTGTTGCTGCCCTGGTCGTTCAGGAGGCCGGCCGGCACATAGAACTGGTGCTGCGGGCCGACGTTGTTCACGTACCGGCCGATCAGCCAGCCGTTCACGTAGATGAACGCCCGGTAGTCGGCGCTGCCGGCGCCCGGCCCGGGGCCGCCGATCTGCACGTCGACCGGGACGTAGCTGCCGCGCGGCAGGTTCAGCGCGAAGCTGGTCCGGTACCAGCCGATGCCGGGCGGCACGCCGCGGGACGCCCACGAGTCGGGCAGCGTCACCGGCTGCCAGCTGGCGTCCGGGTAGCCGGGCAGATCCCAGCCGTGGTCGCTGCCGTACAGGCCGGCCTCGTTCATGATGCCGCGCACCGGGTCCTGCAGTTTGATGCCGCCCGGGGCACCCATCAGCCGCCAGGTGATGGGCGTGGCCGCGCCGGTCAGCGTGGCGCTGTACAGGCCGGTCTTCTCGCCGGTCGGGCCCTCCGGGTTGCCGGTGTTCTCGACCAGCACCGCGACGACGTTGTCCTGGCCGGTGCGCAGCGCGCCGGACGGGAACGCGAACGTCTGGGTGCTGGCCCCGGCCGCGCTGGCCGAGCCGAGGAACGCGCCGTTCAGCCAGACCGAGTACGCGCCGGTCGGCGAGATGCCGTCGGCGGTCAGCTTGATCCCGGTCTCGCTGCCGGTGCCGGTGAAGTGCCCGCGGTACCAGGTGAAGCCGTGCTGGTAGCCATAGTCCGAGGCGTACAGCACCGGGGTGGACGGCGAACTGGCGTTGGATACCGGATGGTCGGCCAGCGTCCACGAGCTGTCGTCGAAGCCGGGCTGCGCCTCCGGCGTCTCGGTGCTGAACTTCCACCCGGACAGCGTGGGCAGCTGTACCGGGGACGGGCCGGGCACCGTGCCGGTGAGCGAGCCGTCCTGGCCCGCCGTCACCGCGACCGGGCGGCCGTTCCAGGTCACCGAGTGCACCCCGGGCGGCGCCCACACGGTGAGCGGGCCGGCCTGTGACGTGTCGCCGGTCAGCGCGAGCGTGCCGCCGCGGACCGCGGTGGTGCGGACCAGGTAGCCGCCCTGCACCAGCACGTCACCGGCGCCAGTGGTTCCCGAGGATTCGGTGGACTGCGGCCAGAGTTCCTCGGCCACGTCGGTCGAGGCGATGAGCAGCCGCAGCGGCGGCGCGCCGCCCCCGGTGATCTGCACCTCGGCCAGGCCGTGGTGGGTGTAGTCCAGCCGCAGGTCGCCGCGGCTGGCGTCCCAGGTGGCCTGCACCGTGCCGGACAGCACCGACACGACCGGCTGGCTGGTGTAGCGGAGCACGGTCTCGCCGTCGGTGCCGTCCGGGTCATACAGCACCGCGGTGGCCTGCCCGCCGATGTCGCCCTGGGTCATCAGCTCGGAGGTCGAGTAGACCAGGTGCTCGCCGCCGCCGAACGTGTAGTTGGCCAGCAGCAGCCGGGAGTCCCGGCCGTCCAGGGTGAGCGTGCCGCTCTGCGGCACGGTCGGGTAGTAGTCGGCCTGCTCGGCGGCGGTGGGCACGTTGATCGCGTCGATCACGATGGTGTCCGCGGCGGACGCCGAGTTCTCGTTGCCGGTGACGGTGATGGTCAGCGTGTGGCTGCCCGCGGACAGCCCGGTCTGGCTGAACAGCACCTGCTGGAACTCCTTGCCCGCGGCGGCGTAAGTGTCCACGGTGGCCACCTGGGTGCCGTCGATGGACACGTCGGCGATGCCGCCGTTGTTGTCCTTCGGGCCGATCCACTGCACCGCGGTGCCGGTGAACGTGACCGACATGCTCGCGCCGGCCTGGGTACTCCACGATTCGGTGCTGTCGTAGTCGCCCGCGGTGTAGTTGCTGTTGCTCGTGTTGGCGTGCGTCCAGTTGCCGGTGTAGGTCAGTGCCGAGCTGGCGTCGTCGTAGGTGTAGCCCGCGGCCTGGTCGGCGTTCAGCGCGAGGTGCGTGCTGACCGTGGCGGTGGATGTCGCGTCGGCCTGGCGGACGTAGATGAACTGGGTGCCGTCGGACGGGTTGGCCCGGGCCAGCGCGGTGATCGCCGAGTTGTCCGCGGTGGGCGCGGCCACCGGCTGGGTATCGGTCAGCGGGGCCACCGACGTCTCGAAGTCGTTGATCAGTTTGTTCTCGCCGAACTTGGAGCCCACGATCGAGTTGGGATTGGCCGGGGTGCCGATCTCGCCGGTCTCCCGGATGGCCGCGCCGTAGTCGTACGACGTGTAAACGCCGGGGTCAGGCAGCCATCCCCAGTTGGTACCGCCCACGCCCATGTAGTTGCTCTGCATGGTCACGCCCTGGGCGATGTTGTTCTTGTAATAGACGTTCTCGAAATCCGGCCCGGTCAGGTTGTAGCAGTTGTCGTAGCCGGAACCGCCCCAGCCGTCGAACGAGCCGCCCTGGAACTCGGGCAGGTAGAGCGGCTCGCCGGACTGGGTCGGGTAGCCGTAGGGCTGGCCGAAGCTGCTCGGGTCGGCGCAGTTGAAGCCGAGCGGGTAGTTGTCCGGGCCGCTGATGTTCACCGCGCCGGTGCCCGAGGTGTAGAACGGCCCGCCGCAGCACTGGTTGAACGTGAACGGCACGTCGATGCCGTCCGCCTTGGCCTGCTGCTCCAGGTCGGCCAGGTACTGCAGGTCGCCCGCGGAGTCGCCGGTGTACTCGTTCTCGATCTGGTAGAGGATCACCGAGCCGCCGTTGCTGATCTGGTGCGGCGCGATGATCGAGTCGATCTCGGAGAACCACTGCAGTGCGGCGGACAGGTAGGGCTCGGAGTCGGTGCGGTACCCGTTCGGCGCGTTGAGCACCCAGGACGGGATGCCGCCGCCGTCGGTCTCCGCGTTGATGTACGGGCCGGGCCGGGCGATCACGTACAGGCCGGCCTGCTGGGCCATGTTCAGGAACTCGTTCATGTCCCGGACGCCGGTGAAGTCGTACACGCCCGGCGACGGCGAGGTGTAGTCCCAGTCGAAGTAGACGGTGACCGCGTCGTACCCGTCGGCCTTCATCTTCTGCAGGTCATCCAGCCACAGCGACGGCGACGGGGTACGCCACGGGTCGAACTCGCCGGCCGTGATGAACACCCGCTTGCCGCCGACCAGCAGGCTGCTGGCGTCGTAGCTGACCTGCTGCGACGGACCGTCATGCAGCACGCCGCTGGGCGGGGCGGGTTTTGCCGGCGTGACCGGCGCGGTGGCGGGTGCGGCCGGGCCTGATCCGCTGGCCGTGTTGGCCGTCACGGTGAACGTGTACGCGGTGCCGTTACTCAGGCCGTCCACGATGGCCCAGTCGTCGGGCACCTTGGCGGTGACCGACTGGCCGCCGGACGAGGTCACCGTGTAGCTGACCACCGACCCGGCGCCGCTGGGCGGCGGGCACCAGACCACGGTCGCCGAGCCGTCGCCGCGGATCGCGCGCACTGCTTGCGGGGCCGAGACGGTGGCCGAGCCGGCCCCGGCCGGGGTGGCCGGCGGGCAGGACGAGTCACTGCCCGACGCCGTGCCCCCGGGCTGCCCCGCTCCGGCCGTCCGGGCCGTCCGGGCCGCTCGGGCCGTTCCCGCCGTGACGGCGGCGTGGGCCGGCTGGGTTAACCCGGCCTGGGTTAAGCACAGCGCGATGACCAGGCTCAGCAGGCTGGTCAGGATGACCGGGGCACGCCGGAACGGCATGGTTGAACCAGAAGCGCACATCCTGCCCACCAGGTTTGCACGGATTCGCACAGTTTCTATCACTTACCTCAGACCCAAACACCGCAGCTGTCAAGCGCCTGGCACCACGGCACCGGTCAAGCATCTGACACAGTGATTACGGACCTGCCGAGGTGCCCGGCCGGCGGCTCACACCGGCCGGTAACCTGAGGGAAACCCCCGGCCCGGATTGGGAGATCAGCCGTGAGCCTGCCCACTCGACACCAGCGCAAATTGGACCGCATAGAGCGGAAGCTGATCGCCTCGGACCCGGTGCTGCACTCCCGGTTCGCCATTTTCACCCGGCTCACCCGGGATGAGGAAATGCCCCGGATCGAGGAAGTGCGCGCCCGGCTGGCCCGGTTCGGCGGCTGGCTGGCCCGGCGTACCTTCCCGGTGCGGCGGCGCCTGCCGCACCTGTCCACCCGGACCAGGGCCATCCTGTTCTTCCCGGTCGCACTGGCCGTGATGGTCGGCACGCTGCTGGTCGGGGCCAGCGGGCCGGCTATGCAGCGCTGCGCGACCAGCGTCCGGATGCCCGCCAGCGAACTGGTGGTCAAGGCGCGGCAATGCCGGCTCAACTTCCAGCTGGTGCACGCGCCGCTGTTCGGGCACTAGCTGGGCCCGGCGGCCTCCGGGTCGGCTGGCGGCAGGCCGCGGGCCCGCCTGATCTCCGCGTCGGTCATGAAGGTGAACATCCGCGGCCCGGTGGCCAGCGGCGCCGGGGCGCCGGTGAACCGGTGCGCGCCGGCCCCGAACGGCAGCGCCGGATCGGACACCCAGAGCGGCTCGAAGCCCTGTTCCCCGAACCACGCGCAGATCTGCGGGATCAGGTCCGGCGCCCAGCGGCCCCGGGTCCAGATGACGGTGCCGCCAGCCGCGCACAGCTGGGGCAGGCACTGGATGGTCCGCCGGATGTCCTCGTCCGGGATGTTGCCGAACACGCCGCAGACCAGCACCAGGTCGGCCGGGACCAGGCCGGCGTAGGCGGCCGGCTCAGCGGCGTCCGCCAGCACCACCTCGACCCGCGGCAGGCCGGCCGCGGCGGCCAGCCCGCGGGCGGTGGCCACGTTGTCCGGGTCCAGTTCCACCAGGCGCGCGGTCACGTCGTCGCCACGCGGGTGCCCGGCCAGCACGCCGATCAGGTCCCGGCCCTGGCCCGCGCACAGGCTGACCGCGCGCAGCGGTCCGGGCGGTGCCTGGTCCAGCGCGGCGGCGATCTGCGCCTGCACCGCGGCCAGCCGCTGGGCCAGCGGCGAGCCGGGCACGTCGTAGTCGTGATGCCAGGCCACCCAGGACCAGCCGTCCCCGCGGCCGGCCGACTGGCTCATCCGGCTCATCCGGCGCCCTGCAGCACCCAGACCATCCGGTGGCCCCGCTCGCCGGGCGCCTCCGGCGGCTGCTGCTCCACCCGGTCCAGCTCATAGCCGAGCTTGCGCGGGATGGCCGCGCTGGCCTGGTTAGCCACGTCGCAGTGGATCTCGGTCCGGGTCACCCCGGGCAGCGCCAGGGCCAGGTCGGTCAGCGCGCCAGCCGCCTCGGTGCCCAGGCCGCGGCCGGCGTACCGGGTGTCGATCCAGTAGCCGATCTCCATGCCGCCGTCGCCAATCCGCCCATCCCCAGTCCGCCCATCCCCAGTGCGCCGGTGCAGCCCGATCTCGCCGATCACGGTCAGCTTGGGCCGGAGCAGCACCGAGTAGATGAAGTCGGTGCCCGCCTCCCACAGCTCGTCCGCCTCGGCTACCCGGATCCGCTGGGTGCGCGGCTCGGCCGCCTCCAGCGTGGCCCACGGCATCCACGGCCGCAGGTGGTCCAGGCTGGCGCCGACCGCGGTAGCGATGGCGTCGGCGTCGTCCTCCTGCACCCGGCGCAGTACTAGGTGCTCGGAACGCACCTCTTCGGCTGGCCTGGCCCCGGCTGGGATCGTCTCACTGGCTGGGGACATGCTTCATAGTAAGCAAGTCCTCCGGCAGCGGCAGCGGGTCGTCCCCCGCGATGACACCACCGCCGTGCCCCCAGGTCAGGTAGCGCCAGGACAGGTTGAGCAGCGCGGACATCCGGTTCCGGTGGCCGAGCAGGGTGACCAGGTGCAGCGCGAGCCAGGCCAGCCAGGCCAGCGTGCCGCGGACCCGGATCCGGCGCGGCAGCTCGACCACGGCGGACCGCCGCCCGATCGTGGCCATGATCCCCTTGTCGTGGTACTGGAACGGGATGGCCGGCTGCCCGGCGGCCAGCCGCTGGATCTGCCCGGCCGCGTGCCGCCCGGTCTGCAACGCCGGCTGGGCCAGCTGCGGCAGCGGCTGGCCGTCGATCAGCGCGATGTCGCCGAGCGCGAAGATGCGGTCCTGGCCGCGCACCCGCAGGTCGGGCCCGACCAGGATGCGCCCGCCCGGGCCCTGCGGCAGGCCCCAGCTGGCCAGCTCGGCGGGCCCGCTGACACCGGCCGCCCACACGGTCACGTCGCTGGGCAGCCCGGTGCCGCTGGCCAGGATCACCCGGTCGCTGCGTACCTCCTGGATGGCGGTGCCGGTCAGCACCTCGACGCCCCGGCCGGCCAGCTGCTGCCGGGCATACTCGCGCAGCCGGGGGTGGAACGGCAGCAGCAGTTCGGGCGCCCGCTCGACCAGCCGGATGTGCACCGCGGCCAGGTCCACCTCGGGGAACGCGGCGTCCAGCGCGGTGCTGCGCAGCTCGGCCAGCGCGCCGGCCAGCTCCACCCCGGTCGCCCCGCCGCCGACCACGGTGAAGTTCACCTCGGCGCCCGGGCCGGCGATGTCCAGCCGTTCCAGCCGGGCCATGATGTGGTTGCGCAGCTCGGCGCTGTCCCGCCGGGTGTACAGGCCGAGGCTGTGCTCGGCCGCGCCGGGCACCCCGAAGTAGGCGGCCGACACCCCGGTGGCCAGCACCAGGTAGTCGTAGCCGAACTGCCCGCCATCGGCCAGCGTGACCTGGCGGCCCGCCGGATCCACCCCGGCCAGCTCGCCCAGCCGGAACCGGGCCCCGAAGCGCCGGGTGAACGCGCGCGCCGGGTAGGACACGTCGCCCTGGTTCAGCCCGCCGGTGGCCACCTGGTACAGCAGCGGCTGGAACGTGCTGTACGCGTTCCGGTCGATCAGCAGTACATCGGCACCGCCCCGGGCCAGCTGGCCGGTCGCGGCCAGCCCGGCGAAGCCGGCCCCGACCACGATCACCCGGGGCCGGCCCCGGCCCGCTGCCTGGCGCTGGTTACGCCGCCACATTCTGCTCACCTCTCATCAATGCTCTCTATTTGCATAACGCCAGTACCCGGCGGATCATGCCGCCGCCGTTCCCGGCCGTCCGGGCAACGCAGCGGCGGATGTTTATCTCGGCCATGGCGGGCATCGAAGGGGGCGTGCCGGGTCTTCCCCGGGGCGTACGCAGACAAGGAGACAGGCATGAAGACGGGCGCTGGTCTGGGCCTCGTGGCCGTGGGGGCCATTCTCGCTTTTGCCGTCACCGCCCATCCGAGCGGCCTGAATTTGCAGGCGGCTGGCTGGGTGCTGATCGTCATCGGGCTGGCCGGGATGTTCGTGCCGCGGCGTGGCTACGGCTGGCTGCGCCGCCGGGTGGTGACCCCCTCGCGCACCGTGGTGCGCCGCGGTAGCCGCTCGGCCGCCCTGCCGGGCTCGGTGCTGGCCAGCGAGCCAGGCACGGTGGTGACCACCGAGGAGATGGACGAGGTGCCGATGGCCGGGATAGACCCGGCCGTGTACCCCGGCCGTCAGCTGAGCAAGGCGGAGGCCGAGGAGATGGGGCTGACCCCGGTCGAGACCGTCGAGGAGTTCCGCCAGGAGTAGGAACTGGACCAGTTCCGCCGGGATGGCCCCCTTGCCCGGTTCCCCTGGAACCAGGTCCCGGCGGGACATCCGGGGCCGCCGGGCCGGCCGCTGCGGGCCGGCCCGGCGAGTCCCCCCTTGTCGTCTTGTCCCGGGTTCACCAGTTCAGCGCGGTCAGCTCCGGCTTGAGGCAGACCTGACCGGACCCGCCCGGCACGGCCGCGCCGGTCTGCCCGCACACGGCCAGCAGCACCGCGGTGGACCACGGCCCGGCACTGCCGCCGATGCCGGACAGGTCGACGAAGAAGTGCGGCCAGGGCACCGCCGGGTCGGTCCACAGCACCCGGCCGGCCGCCACGTCAAAGCCCCAGGCATCCCCGGTGGCGCCCGGGTCCAGGCCCAGCAGGGTGCCGTCGTGCACCGCGTAGAACCCGGACACCCCCGGCGCGGACCCGCTGGGCACGTGCGCCTCGGTGCGGCCGGTCCACGGGTCCACGCCGGACAGCGCGCTGCCCTGCGACAGGTAG
The DNA here is from genome assembly GCA_963814645.1 of uncultured Actinomycetes bacterium. Lineage (GTDB taxonomy): Bacteria > Actinomycetota > Actinomycetes > Streptosporangiales > Streptosporangiaceae > RYN-230. Next base: position 2,912,938 of record CAWFDX010000004.1, read on the forward strand.
AGCAGCCCGTTCACCGGGTCCACATTGGCCGGCAGCGCCCCGGCCCGGCGCCACAGCCACGTCCCGGTCGACCCGCTGTAGGCGATGCTGCCGCGCGGGCCGGTGAACACCAGCACCCCGTCCACGGCCCGGGTCAGCGCGCCCTGGAAAGACCGGCCCGGCGGCCGGATCAGCCGCTGCGCCCCGGTACGCAGGTTTATCTTGCGCAACGCGCGTACCGGCGCCCCGTTCAGGTAGCCGCCGGCCGCCACGGTCAGGTAGACCTCGTTGCCGTCGGTCTTCCAGGCCTGTGCGGCAGGCCCGGTCGGCCGGCTCCAGAGCACCGCGCCGGTCCGGTTGCTGTAGCAGGTCACCGCCGTGGTCCCGACGATCACGGTGCGGGCCGCGTCCGCGCTCACCGCGCCGCCGAACGTGGCCGCCGGGTAGGACCGGATCAGCCGGCCATTGGCCGCGGACAGCACCACCTCGCGGCGGGTGCTGGCCGCGCCGGGCGACCGGCCGGGCACGGTCACCCCGGCCGTGACCACCTTCGGCCAACTGCGCACCGAGACGATCTGCGCGCCCGCGCCGAAGCCGTCCAGCGAGCTGATCCACAGCGGCGCGCCGGTGCTGGCCCGGTAGGCCTGCACGACGCTGCCGAGGCCGACGGCGGCCAGTCGCCGGCCGATGGCGGCGTACGCCTCACCCTGGGCTGGCGTGGTGCCGGCCAGCCCCGGCTCGGCCACCCACGAGCCGGGCAGCGGCTCGGTCCACCGGGCCTGCCCGGCGGCCTGGCAGAGCCGGACGTCGCACGGCCGGGCCGCGGACGCCGGGCCCGGGGCGAGCGCCAGGCCGAGGAGGATCGCGGCGAAGCTGCCCCGGCGCAACCATGTCAGCGAAGCCGGCCGCACTCCGGTGCCTCCGATCCGGGGGACGGTTAAGGTCTTCTGAGAATGCAGCTCATCGCTGAGCCCACTGAAGAAGGTAGGGAAAAGATGACTGATCGCGCACCGCTTCCGTACGACTTCCTGCCCGAGGTGCCCGCCTTTACTGTGTCCAGCACCGACGTGGCACATGGCGAGCAGATGAGCAACGCACACGTCTATAACAGCTTCGGGATGTCGGGTGACAATATTTCCCCCGAGCTGAGCTGGTCCGGCTTTCCGGCGGAGACCAAGAGCTTCGCGGTAACCCTGTATGACCCGGACGCGCCGACGGGATCCGGGTTCTGGCACTGGCTGGTGCTGGACATCCCGGTTTCGGTCACCGAACTGCCGACCGGCGCCGGTGCGGAAGGCGGCGCGGGCCTGCCCGCGGGCGCGTTCATGGTGCGCAACGACTACGGCAGCAAGGACTTCGGCGGCACCGCCCCGCCGCAGGGTGACCCGCCGCACCGGTACGTGTTCGCGGTGCACGCGCTGGATGTGGAGAAGCTGGGCGTGGATTCCTCGGTAACGCCCGCGGTGGCCGGGTTCAACCTGCGCTTCCACACCATCGCCCGGGGCCTGCTGATCCCGGTGTACGGGCACTGACCGGGGCGTCGCCTCACAGCGAGGCGACGTGCTCCCCGCAGCGGGCCGGGTCGTACCCGGGCAGCGTGCCGAGCTGGGTGAGCAGCCACGGCGAGGTGAGCACCTTGCGCAGCGCGTCCACCTCGCGGCTGCCCGCCTGGCTGGCCGGGATGACCAGGTCGAAGCGTTCCGCGGTCAGCGGCACGAAGGCCAGCCCGTAGGCCAGCGCGGCCGGCTCGCTGGCGACGCCCGCGTCGGCCAGCCCGCCCGCGGTGGCCGCGGCCACCTGCAGGTGGCCGCCGGCCCGGGTGCCGTAGCCGCGGAGCGCGTCCGGGAGCAGGCCGGCCGCGGCCAGTTCCCGGTCCAGCACGTGCCGGGCCTCCGCGCCTTCTTCCCGGTTGACCAGGCGCAGCCCCTGCTCGGCCAGGCCACGGACGCCGCGCACCTGCCCGGCCAGGCCGGGCCGGAGCACCAGGCCCTCCCGCCAGGCCGCGAACCCGATCACCTCGGCCCCGGTCCGGGCCAGCTGCTCCTCGGCCGGGCCGGTGTTGTACTCGCCGGACCGGCCGAGCAGGTGCGCGCCCGCCGCGTGCACCAGGCCGGCCGCGGCCAGCCAGAGCGCCTCGGCGCTGCCGCACGGCCACCAGCAGAAGGCGACCGGCGGGTCGAGCTGGGCCAGCGGCGTCTCCAGCAGCGGCAGCGCCGGGTCGCAGCCGGCCACCACCAGCGTCGGCCGGGGCGGGCCGAGCGGGCGGACCGGGGTGGCCGGGGCCGCCTCGGCGGGCATCGCGACCACGCCGCCGGCCGGCCGGAACCCGGTCCGGGTGGCCGCGTCGGCCAGCATGGGCAGCGCGACGAACGACTCCCCCAGCGGGGCCAGGCTGACCCGCGCGCCCGCCCCGCCGAGCGGCGCCACCGGGCGGGCGCCGACCACCGGGGCGGGCATCCGCGGGCCGAACAGCTCCTCCACGGTCACGCTCAGCGCACTGGCCAGCGCCAGGGCCACCCGCAGCGACGGGTCGGAGTGCCCGGCCTCGACCGCCGACACGGCCTGCCGGGACACCCCGGCCATGCCCGCCAGCTGCTGCTGCGAGTAGCCGCGGGCCTGCCGGGCGGCGCGCAGCCGCACCCCGCCGTTGAGCGCCGCGTTCTGCCCCGTCACTGGGTCACCTGCGCGGTGAGCCGGGCGCCGTCCGGGCCGAAGTACGGGGGGTCGAGCAGGGTGAGCACGACCTGGCCGACTCCGTTGTCTGCGCCGTCGCCGTACCCGGCGCCGGCCGGCGGCTTCTCCGGCAGCCGCACGATCAGCACCGTCCCGCCCACCTCGATCGCGGCCTCCCAGCCGGCCCCGGCCGGGCGGCAGGACCGGACCTGGCCGGTCAGCACCAGCCCACGGCCCGGCTGGGCGGCCGCGGCCACCCGCTCCGGGTGCACACCGGCCACCGTGCCGTCCACGGTGCCGGCGCTGGCCGGCACCGGCACGAAGCTCCGGTAGCCGACCAGCTCCGCGACCCGGCGGCTGGCTGGCGCGGTGACCACCTCGGACGGCGAGCCTTCCTGCAGGATCTGGCCCTGGTCCAGCACCGCGAGCCGGTCGGCGAACGCCTGCGCGGCATCCAGCTCGTGCGCCACCAGGACGGCCGGCACCTGGCGCGCCGCGACCAGGTCACGGACCAGCTCGGTGAGGTCGTGGCGGAGCGAGGCGTCCAGGCCGGTGTACGGCTCGTCGAGGAGCAGCGCGTCGCAGTGCGCCAGCAGCAGCCGGCCGAGCGCGACCCGGTGCGCCTGCCCACCGGACAGCCGGGCCGGCCGGTCGCCGAGCAGCCCGCTGATGCCGAGCCGGCCCGCGATCTGGCCGACCTCGTCGCCACGGGCCGCCGCGCCGGGCGCGTAGGTCAGGTTCTGCCGGACCGACAGGTGCGGGAACAGGGCCGGGTCCTGGCGGAGCAGGCCGACCCGGCGGCGCCACGGCGGCACCGCGCGGCGCGGCGCGCTGGTCCGGGTGAGCACCCGGCCACCCAGCTCGACGGTGCCCTGGCGCGGCGGCACCAGTCCGGCGATCACCTCCAGGATCGTGGTCTTGCCCGCCCCGGACGGCCCGAACAGGGCGAGCCGCTCTCCGGGCGCGACGGCGAAGGCCACCCGGACCGTGAAGTCCCGGCGGTCAACCTCGACGTCGGCGTTGAGCACGCGCGCTCCAGATGTAGGCGGCCAGTGGCAATGGCAGCGCGACCACCAGCAGGACCAGGGCGTACGGCAGCGCCGTGGGCAGGCCGGTCTCCTGCAGCGTGGTCCAGATCTGCAACGGTATCCCGTACGGGTGGTAGGCGATGATCACCACCGCGCCGAACGCGCCCATGGCCCGGGCCCAGGCCACCGCGAGCGCCATGGCCAGCCCGGGCGCGGCCAGTGGCAGCGTCACCCGGCGGAACACCCGGGACGGCCGGTCGCCGAGCAGCGCGGCCTGCTCCTGGATGCCCGGCTCGACCGCGCTGAACGCCGCCTGCGCGCCGAGTATGTAGTACGGCGCCGACTCATACACCTCGGCGATGACCAGGGCCAGGAACGTGTTGGTCGCGGACAGGTTGAAGTGCCCGAGCACCTCCCCGATCGGCGTGTACGGGCCGACCATGAAAATCAGCAGCAGCCCGATCACCAGCGGCGGCAGCAGCAGGCTGAGCAGCACCCCGGTCTCCCATATCCGCGGGAACGGCAGCGTGCCCTGGGCCAGCTTCCAGGCCAGCGGGGTGCCCAGCACCAGCAGCACGGCCAGCGTGATCGCCCCGGACTGCACCGACACCAGGAGCGGGTCGAGCGCGCCCGGGATGGTCAGCGCCGCGTCGATGCTGTGCCAGGACAGGTGGACGAGCAGCGCGATCACTGGGCCGAGCAGCGCGAGCCAGACCAGGCCCGCACCGGCCAGCGAGGCGATGGCCGATGCGGAGCCGATGGTCCGGCGGACAGCCGACCCGGCGACCTGGGCCGGCGGGCTAGCCGCCCAGCTCATTCCGCACGGCCGCCGGGACCGCGCTGCTGTCCCCGACCACGGTCGGTGTGATCATCGTGAACCCGCCCGCCTTGTACTGGGCCAGCCCGGTAGGCGACAGCGTGTACTTGACGAACGCGGTGCCGGCCGGGGTGGGCTTGCCGATGATGGTGATGTCGATCACCTGCGGCGAGCCGCTCTTGGTCGTCTTGGGCTGGCCCGGTGGCTTGATCGTCACCGTCGCCTTGGCGTACTGGTCGGCCATCGACGCGTCGGCCAGGCTGATCTGGGGCGGCAGCTTGATGTAGGCCAGGTGCAGCTCCACGGCCTGGGTGATGAACGCGCTGGACGCGTCGAGCTGGCCGGACTGCAGCGTGGCGTCCAGCGACGACTCGGCGTAGATCTGCGGCGAGTTGGCCGTGCCCCAGTCCGACGTGCCTAGGATCTTGCTCACCGTGTCCTTCGGCAGGTGGTAGTACATCTGGGCCAGTTCGAGCATATAGATGAAGTCGCGGCCCTGCGGATCGATGTTGGGGTCGGTCCGGCCGAGCTTGAGGCCCTTGGTCTGCAGCAGGGTGCTGAACAGCCCCTTAAGCGGCTTCGAGCCGTCCGCGTACGCCTTGAACTGGCTGGCGTACTTGCTGTTCGGGTTGTATGCCACCACCATCTGGGTGCCCGCGTAGGGGATGTACCACTTGGTGAACTTGGGCTGCAGCGGGGTGATGTTGTCAGCGCCGACAGCCTCGAACACGTTCGGGGTGATCTCCTTGGCGGCGATGTCCGCCTCCAGCGCCCCGGAGGCATCCCCCCGGCCGGTGTACTGGTAGCCGGTGGCCTTGGTGAAGGCCGGGCCGGCCACCTTCTCGTTCAGGAACTGCAACGACGAGGCATAGGCCACGCTGGCCGTGCCCTTAGCGGTCGGGGTCGGACTGGACGAGGAGCCAGACGACGAGTTGGCCGAAGAACCGCAGCCGACGGCGGCGAGCGCCGCGCAGAGGATCACCAGGAGCGTGCCTGTACGTGTGTGCGCCATGACTGTGAAACTAGCTACCGTGACTTGCGCAGCGCAAGAGGATCTAACATCAAGATCGTGCAACACATTAACCGGGACACTGGCTCGCTGGGACACTGGCGCCGGTTGATGCGAGACTGACCCCGGGGCGGTAATTACCTGGTTAAAGGCAAATGGAGCTGGCGGTACTTTCCACATATCTGCCCGGGGAGCCAAACCGCTTCATCGGGCGGGAACGGGAACTGAGCGATCTGCGGCTGGCGCTGCGCCAGACGCGGCAGCTCACTCTGTGCGGCGCGGGCGGCATCGGCAAGACCCGGCTCGCCCTGCGGCTGCTCACCGCGGCCCGCCAGGAGTACCCGGACGGCGTGTTCATGGTCGAGCTGGGCGACCTGTGGGAGCCGGACCTGATCGTGTCCCGGATGGCCGCGCTGCTGGGCATCGACGGCGAGGCCGGCCGGGACCTGCTGGACACGCTGGCCGGCGCGCTCGGCGCCCGGCAGGTGCTGGTGCTGCTGGACAACTGCGAGCACCTGGTGGACGCGTGCGCCACGCTGTGCCAGCGGCTGCTCACCGGCTGCCCGGGGGTCCGCATCGTGGCCACCAGCCAGGAGCCGCTGCGCATCCCGCAGGAGGCGGTCTGGCAGGTCGCCCCGCTGGCCGTGCCGCCGCCCGGCCACCGGCCGGCCGCCGCCGACCTGAGCGGCTACGAGGCGGTCGCGCTGTTCGCCGACCGGGCCGCGGCGGCCCGGCCGGGGTTCGCGGTGACCGAGCGCAACGCCACCGCGGTCGCCTCCATCTGCCGTGACCTGGACGGCGTCCCGCTGGCCATCGAGCTGGCCGCGGCCCGGGTCACCGTGCTGTCCACCGAGCAGATCGCGGCGCGGCTGGCCGACCGGTTCACCCTGCTCGGCCCGGGCGACCGGACCGCGCCGCCGCGGCAGCGCACGCTGCGCGCGACCATCGACTGGAGCCACGACCTGCTGTCCGCCCCGGAGCAGGTGCTGCTGCGCCGGCTGTCGGTGTTCGCGGGCTGGTCGCTGGAGATGGCCGAGCAGGTCTGCGCGGACCGGGTGCTGCCCGCCGAGGAGATCATCGGCCTGACCGCCGGGCTGGTGGACAAGTCCCTGGTCGTGGTCGAGCCGGAGGTGCTCGGCCAGGCCCGGTACCGGCTGCTGGACAGCATCCGGGCCTACGCCGCGCAGCGGCTGGCCGACGCGGGCGAGGCCGCGGCCGTGCAGCTCCGGCTGCGGGACTACGCGCTGATCGTGTGCGAGCACGCCGAGGCAGTCGGCATGGCGGTGATCCCGGCCGGCTGGCCGGCCGCGGTCGAACGTGTTCCGCCGCTACGACGTGGACAGCGGCAACGTGCGCCAGGTGCTCGGCCGCTGCCAGGCCACCGGGGACGTGCAGAGCGGGCTGCGGCTGTGCACCGCGGTCCGGCCGTGCTGGATCGTCCGCGGCCACTTCGCCGAGGGTGAGGAGTGGTTCGCCCGGTTCCTGGCCCTGGACCACAGCACCCTAGACCACGGCGGGCTGCCGCCCGCGGTGCTCGGTGCGGCGCTGGTCGGCCGGGCCCAGCTGATCATGCCTAACCAGCCCGCCGCGGCGCGGGACTGGGCCCGGCAGGGCCTGGCGCTGTGCCGCTCGGCCGGCCAGCTGATCTGGACCGCGACCGCGTACAACGTGCTGGCCGAGGCCGCGCTGCACGCGGGCCAGCTGGACGAGGCGGCGCGCTGCGCGGCCGACGCGCTGGCCACCGCGCGGACCGTGGGCAACGGCTGGAACGAGGGTTACGCGCTGGGCACCCAGGCGACGCTGGCCGCGGCGCACGGCAAGCTGCGCGAAGCCGGGCAGCTCGGCGAGGCCGCGCTGGCCGTGATGCGCGGCATCGACCAGCAGTGGGGAGTGGCCCGCACCCTGCTCGGCCTGGGCGCGCTGGCCCGGCTGCGCCGCGACCCGGCGGGCGCGATCGGGTGCTACCGGGAGGCGCTGCCGATCCTGCGCGAGATCGACTCCCGGCCGGACATCGCCCGCGCGCTGGCCGGCATCGGCCGGGTCGCGCTGGACCAGGGCGACCTCGACATGGCCCGGGAGCACCTGACCGAGAGCCTGCGGCTGAGCTGGCACACCGGCGCCCGGATCGGGGTGGCCCGCGGCCTGGAGGCGGTGGCCACGCTGACCGCCCGGGATGGCGACCCCGGGCTGGCCGTGCAGCTCACCGCGGCGGCCGCCGCACTGCGCGCCGCGGCCGGCCTGCCCGCGCTGTCCGCGGAACGGACCCAGCAGCAGCTCGACCCGGCGCGCAGCCTGGGCCCGGAACTGCTGGCCCAGCACTGGCAACGCGGCCTGGGGCTGACCGCGGACGCCGCGGTGGCGCTGGTGCTGCGGCCGCGGCGAGCCGGGCCGGCCGGGCCGGTGAACGGCGCCCCGGCGGCGCCGCCCAGCGGCCTGCCCAGCCTGGCCCCGCAATCCTCGCTGACCCCCCGGGAGCGCGAAATAACCGCGCTTATCGCCCAGGGTTACAGCAATCGGGCCATCGCCGGGGAGCTGGTGATCAGCCCAGCTACCGCGGCACGGCACGTTGCGAATATCCTGGCCAAGCTGGGCTTCACCTCGCGGGCCCAGATAGCTGCCTGGGCTGCGGGGAACGGTTCGTTACCGAGCATGCCAGCGGCCCGCCAACGGGGCAGCCTCATCCCGTGATGCGCCCTACGATGGAGCCTGGCCGGCCGGCATTCGCCGCACGCACGAGGACGGGACATGGGTAAGGCGAGCAGAGTCAAGCAAGCAAGCGCCCGGGAAAAGATCGCGGCGCAGCGGGCGGCGCAGCGGAAGCAGGAAGTCCGGAACCGGATGTTCCTGACCATTGGCAGCATCGCTGGCGTCGTGATCATCGTGGTCGCCTTTCTCTTCATCAAGGCGCTCAACAAGGGCGGCGGCTCGTCCGGCTCGTCCGGCGGGGTGCACGGCACCGCGCTGCCGGCCAGCGTGATCAAGGACATCACCTCGGTGCCATCCGCGACGCTGACCTCCATCGGCAGCGGCGGCGCGTACGCCAAGACCGTGTCGCCGGTCAGCGCGCCCGCGCTGACATCGGGCGGCAAGCCCGAGATCCTGTACATGGGCGCCGAGTACTGCCCGTACTGCGCGACCGAGCGGTGGGCCATGGTGCAGGCGCTGAGCCGGTTCGGCACGTTCTCCGGGCTGCACGGCATCCACTCGTCCAGCACCGACGTCTACCCGAGCACCCCGACGCTGACCTTCCTCGGCTCGCACTACACCAGCAAGTACCTGACGTTCACCCCGGTCGAGACGCAGGGCCTGACCGAAGGCACCAACCTGCAGACGCCGACCAGCGCGCAGGACAAGCTGTTCAGCAAGTACGACAACGCGCCCTACGTGTCGTCCAGCGAGGCCGACGCCATCCCGTTCATCGACCTGGGCGGCAAGTACCTGATCCACGGCGCGCAGTACAACCCGCAGGTGCTGCAGGGCAAGACGTGGGCCGAGGTGGCCGCCGCGCTGAGCGACAAGTCGAGCGCGATCGGGCAGGGCGCGGACGGCGCGGCCAACATCCTGACCGCCGCCATCTGCAAGGTGACCAACAACCAGCCGTCCAGCGCGTGCACACCGACCATCATCAGTCTGGAGGGCAAGCTCTGATGGCCGCGCCGAAGCAGGCCGCGTCGGGGGCCAAGCGGGACAAGGGCACCCGGGGCGGCCGCCCCGAGCCACCGGCCAGCCAGGCACGGGGTAGTCAGGCACGGGGCAGCCAGGCACGGGGCAGCCAGGCCCAGCAGGCCCGGGCGCGTGGCGCGGCCCGGCCCGCCACCGCCACCGCCACGGCGACCGCGACCGCGGCGCAGCCGGCCACCCGGATCGCGCCGCTCTGGCTGCAGCTGACCACCTGGATCCTGTCGCTGCTCGGCCTCGGGGTGTCCACCTACCTGACCATCACCCATTACGACACCTCGGTGACGCTGGCCTGCTCGGACAAGGGTGTGGTCAACTGCGGGCTGGTCACCACCAGCCCGGAGTCCATGGTGTTCGGCATCTTCCCGGTGGCCGTGCTCGGCCTGGCCTTCTTCGTCTTCATGGTGGTGGCCACCTCGCCGTGGGCGTGGCGGTCGAAGTACCCGCAGGTGGCCATTGTCCGGCTGGCCTCGGTAGTGGTCGGCATCGGGTTCGTGCTCTACCTGGTGTACACGGAGCTGTTCACCCTGGACCACATCTGCCTGTGGTGCACCAGCGTGCACGTGCTCACGTTCCTGCTGTTCGTGCTGATCCTGATCAGCGCGGCGGTCGGCTACGGGTTCCGGAGCCCAGAGCGGGCCTGATCCGGTTAGCCTGCCCCGTGGTCAGCTGGCCCGTGGTCAGCTGGCCCGTGGTTAGCCGGGCAGCGCGCCGCGCAGGGCCAGGATCCGGGCCACCGCGGCCCGGGCGGAAGCCCGGCTGAGCTGCGCACTGCGGTACCCGGCGGCCAGCCCGGCCAGTGCCTGCTCACCCTCGGCCACCGAGTGGTCCGAGCAGAGCAGCAGGTCCATCCCGGCCAGCGCGGCCAGCCGGCCCCGGTGCCCGATGCCGCCGAACCGGGCCAGCGCCCCGGCGCCCAGCGCGTCGGTGATGGTCACGCCGCGGAAGCCGAGCCGGCGCCGCAGCTCACCCTGGACGATGGCCGGGGACAGCCCGGCCGGCCGGGCCGGGTCCAGCGCCGGGTACACCGCCCAGGACACCATGACCAGCTTCACCCCGGCCGCGATCGCGGACCGGTAGGGCACCTCGTCCACGCCGCGCAGCCCGGCCCGGGGCACGGTCAGGGTGACCGGCCGCAGGTCGGTGTCCTGCCCCCGGGCGGCCGCGCCAAGCCCGGGGAAGTGCTTGGCCGTGGCGGCCACGCCGCCGGCCTGCTGGGCGGTGATGAAGTCTGCGCCGAGCTGGGCCACCAGCCGCGGGTCGGAGCTGTAGGACCGGCCGTACTGATCCAGGAAGTCGCCGGCCGACCGGTATACGTCGAGCACCGGGGCCAGGTTCACGTTCAGGCCGGCGGCGCGCAAGTTGGCGGCCGCGCCGGTGCCCGCCTGCCGGGCCCGCGCGGCCGGCCTGGCCGACTGCCCGATCTGCTTCTCGGACAGTACCGGCGGCCCGGGCAGGCGGCGCACCAGCCCGCCCTCCTGGTCGGTCATCAGCAGCAACGGCAGGTGCACCGGGTTGGCCGGGCTCAGGTTGGCCTGCTGGAGTTCCCGGGCCACGGTGGCCAGCTGGCCGGGGCTGGCGATGTTGCCCGCGAAGAAGATCACCCCGGCTGCCTCGCCATGCCGGATCAGCCGGAGCAGGGCCGGCGGCGGGGTCAGCCCGCGGTAGCTGTAGATCACCCGCTGCCCGGCCAGCTGGCTGGTATCCAGCCGGCTGACCAGCCCCGGGGCGGCCGGCCGGCTGAGCCGTGGCGGCGCGTCGTGCTGATGCCGGGCGGCAACGGTGAACGCGGTCAGCGCGACCAGCGCCACGATGGCTGCCGCCACGGTCCCGGCCACGACGGCGGGCACCCTCATCCGGTTCATTCACTACCTCTGGTCCGGGGCTAACCACGCTGAGTATCGCAGGCGCGCGGCGGCGCCGAGCCGGAATAGCCGCCGACCGCATTTGGTTAGACTGCCTAACTGTGAGCAGCACGCACCACACACTCGACGCGGCCGAGGTGACCCAGGCCATCCTGGTCATCCTCCGGCTGAACCGCGGCCTGGACTGCGTCGATGCGGGGCTGACCCCCGCGCAGTACCGAATCATGAAGCTGGCCGGCGCGGGCGGTGAGCGGTCCACCCGGCTGGCGCAGCGGCTGGCGGTGGCCAAGCCCACGCTGACCGCGCTCGCGGACGGGCTGGTCGCGGCCGGCTACGCCAGCCGGACCGCGGAGCCGGGCGACCGCCGGGTGGTCCGGCTGACGCTGACCGAGGCCGGCCAGGCCGCGCTGGACCGGGCCGACGCCGCGTACGCCGCCTGGCTCACCGGCCTGCTCACCGCGACCGGTGAGCCAGCCACCGTGCTGGCCGCGCTCGGCCAGCTCGACTCGGCCCTCACCGAGACCCGGCGGGCCAGGAAGAACGAGGACGGGAAGGTTTGACCGAACACGCCGAGACCGGCGCGGGCTGGATGCGCCGGCTGGCCCGTTACTGCTGGCGCTACCCGCGCATCGTGCTGCTCGCCCTGGGCGGCACCCTGGTCGTCACCGGGGTCACCGCGGGCATCCCGCTGATCCAGCGGCAGATCGTGGATGACCTGGTCGGGCCCGGGCACCAGGCGGTGTGGCCGCTGGCCGTGGCGCTGGCCGTCGCGGCCATCATCAACTTCGGCGGCCTGTACCTGCGCCGCTACCGGGCCGGGCAGCTGTCCCTGGACGTGCAGCACGACCTGCGCACCGAGATGTTCCAGGCGCTGTCCCGGCTGGACGGCGCACGGCAGGACGAGCTGCACACCGGCCAGGTGGTGAGCCGGTCCATCTCCGACCTGTCCATGGTGCAGGCGCTGCTCAGCATGGTGCCGATGCTGCTCGGCAACGCGGTGCTGTTCGTCGCGTCGCTGGTCATCATGGCCGTGCTCTCCCCCACGCTGACCCTGATCGCGCTGGCCGTCGGCCCGGCGCTGTGGTTCATCTCGGTCGCGTCCCGGCGCCGGCTGTTCCCGGCCAGCTGGGACGCGCAGCAGCACGCGGCGGAGGTGGCTGGCGTGGTGGACGGCGCGGTCACCGGGGTACGTGTGGTCAAGGGCTTCGGCCAGGAAGACCAGGAGACCAGCCGGCTGGAACAGGCCAGCCGGCTGCTGTACGCGTCCCGGGTGCGGGCCGTGCGGCTGATGGCCCGGTACAACCCGGCGCTGCAGTCGGTGCCGGCCCTGGGCCAGGTGGGCGTGCTCGCGCTGGGTGGCTGGCTGGCCATCCAGGGATCCATCACCCTGGGCACGTTCGTGGCCTTCTCCTCCTACCTGATCCAGCTGGTCGGCCCGGTCCGGGCGCTGGCCGCCCTGGTCACCACCGGGCAGGAGGCCCGGGCCAGCGTGATCCGGGTCTTCGAGGTGATCGACTCCGAGCCGGTGATCAAGGACAGGCCCGGCGCGGCGCCGCTGCCGCCCGGCCCGGCCGGGGTGCGGCTGGACAACGTGAGCTTCAGCTACCAGCCGGGCCAGCCCGTGCTGCGCGGCCTGTCGCTGGACGTGGCGGCCGGTGAGACGGTGGCCCTGGTCGGCACGGCCGGGTCCGGGAAGTCCACCATCGCGCAGCTGCTGCCGCGGTTCTACGACGTGACCGGCGGGGTGCTGCGGGTCGGCGGGCAGGACGTCCGTGACCTGGCCACCGAGTCGCTGCGCGGCGCGATCGGCCTGGTCAGCGAGGACAGCTTCCTGTTCTCCGACACGGTCAGCGCGAACATCAGCTACGGACGGCCGGAGGCCAGCCAGGCCGAGATCGTGGCGGCCGCCCGGGCCGCTGAAGCCGACGAGTTCATCTCCGAACTGCCCCAGGGCTACGGCACGGTCATCGGGGAGCAGGGGCTGACCCTGTCCGGCGGGCAGCGGCAGCGGGTGGCGCTGGCCCGCGCGCTGCTCACCGACCCGCGCATCCTGGTGCTGGACGACGCGACGTCCGCGGTGGACCCGCGGGTCGAGGCCGAGATCCATGCCCGGCTGCGCGAGGTGATGGCGGGCCGCACCACGCTGCTCATCGCGCACCGCCGGTCCACCCTGCAGCTCGCCGACCGGATCGCGGTGCTGGACGCCGGCCGCCTGATCGACACCGGCACGCACGAGGAGCTTGGCGCGCGCTGCCCGCTGTACCGCGAGCTGATCGCCGGCCCGGATGACGATGCGGAAGCCGTCAACTATGTCGAGCAGGACATACCGGTGCCCGCGGTGCCCGCGGTGCCCAGCCAGGCCGGCGCACCGGCTCCGGCATCGCCGGCCCCCGTGGGGCAGCTGACCGGGCTGCCGGGTGCGGCCCGGGCCGGTGGGCGCGTCGGGCCGCGCGGGCGTACCGGCGGCCGGGGCGGCGGCGGTGGGGCCGGGCTGACCAGCATGATGGCCGGTGTCCCGGCCTCGCCTGAGCTGCTGGCCCGGGTGGACGCGCTACCGCCGGCCACCGAGACGCCAGGGGTGGATGTCGGCTGGGCCAGCCAGCCCGCGCCGCGGTTCAGGCTGCGCTCGGTGCTCCGCCCGTTCGCCATCGGCCTGATCATCGGGCTGGTGCTGGACGCGCTCGACGCGCTGGCCAGCATCGCCATGCCCGCGCTGGTCCGGAACGGCATCGACCATGGCGTGGAGACCGGGGTGTTCCGCGTCGTGCTGGCCATCTCCGGGGTGGCGCTGGCCATTACGGCGGCCGACTGGGCCATCAACGCGGTGCAGACCGTGGTGGTGGGACGCAACGGGGAGCGGGTGCTGTACGCGCTGCGGGTGAAGATCTTCGCCCAGCTGCAGCGGCTCGGCCTCGACTTCTATGAGCGCGAGATGTCCGGGCGGATCATGACCCGGATGACCACCGACGTGGACGCGCTGTCCTCGTTCCTGCAGACCGGGCTGATCACCATGGTCAACTCGGGGCTGTCCTTCCTCGGCGTGCTGATCGCCCTGCTGTTCATCAACCTGCACCTCGGGCTGACCGTGGTCATCCTGATCCCGCCCCTGGCGGTGGCCACGCTGGTGTTCCGGTCCCGGTCGTCCCGGGCCTACGCGGAAGCCCGGGAGAAGGTGGCCGCGGTCAACGCGGACCTGCAGGAGAACGTGGCCGGGCTGCGGGTCGCCCAGGCCTACCGCCGGGAGGCGGTCAACCTGTCCCGGTTCACCGCGCTCAGCGCCGCCTACCGGCGGTCCCGGCTGCGCGCCCAGCGGTACATCGCGATCTACTTCCCGCTCGTCCAGTCGCTGTCCACCGCGGCCAGCGCGCTGGTGCTGCTGGCCGCGGCCGGGCAGATGCGCAGTGGCCTGCTCACCGCGGGCGCGCTGGTCGCCTACCTGCTGTATATCGACCTGCTGTTCTCGCCGGTGCAGCAGCTGTCCCAGGTGTTCGACGGGTACCAGCAGGCCGCGGTCGGGCTGCGCCGGATCGGCGGCCTGCTGCGCACGCCGACCAGCACGCCGCAGGCCAGCCAGCCACGGGCGGCCCGCCGGGCCCAGGCCCGGATCGAGTTCCGCGGGGTGCGGTTCAGCTACCCGGGCAGCCCGCGGCCCGCGCTGGACGAGGTGGACCTGACCATCAGCCCGGGCGAGACGGTGGCCCTGGTCGGCGAGACCGGGGCGGGCAAGTCCACGCTGGTCAAGCTGGTGGCCCGGTTCTACGACGTGACCGCCGGGGCGGTCCTGGTGGACGGGGTGGACGTGCGCGATTACGACCTGGGCAGCTACCGGAAGCGGCTCGGCGTGGTGCCGCAGGAGGCGTACCTGTTCGCCGGGACGGTGCGCGACGCGATCGCCTACGGCCGGCCGGACGCCAGCGACGCCGAGGTGGCGGCCGCGGCCCGGGCGGTCGGCGCGGACGGCATGATCGCCGGGCTGCCGGGTGGTTTCCAGCACCAGGTGACCGAGCGCGGCCGCAACCTGTCCGCCGGGCAGCGCCAGCTGATCGCGCTGGCCCGGGCCTACCTGGTCAACCCGGACATCCTGCTGCTCGACGAGGCGACGGCCGCGCTCGACCTGGCCACCGAGGCGGCGGTGATCGAGGCCACCGAGCGGCTGACCGCGCGGCGCACCACGCTGCTGGTGGCGCACCGGCTGACCACAGCGGCCCGGGCCGACCGCATCGTGGTGATCGACCAGGGCCGGGTGGCCGAGCAGGGCACGCACCAGGAACTGCTCGACCGGGACGGCCTGTACGCCGCGCTGTGGGCCGCGTTCACCGGCGACCAGCTGGTCGCCTAGGGTCAGCCGGGACGCTGGCGGGCGGCGCGGCACAGCGCGGCCAGGTCCTCGGTCAGCCGGGCCGCCTCGGCCGCGGGCCGGTCCCGGAACTCGGCCCGGACGTCGCGGCCGGCCGCGTCGAGGTGCACGGTGGCCAGCGACAGCGACCGCTGCACCGGCCCGCTGACCAGCCGCAGGCTCTGCACCTTGGCCAGCGGCAGCCAGGTGGTCACCCGGCGGATCCGGCCGGTCACGCCCATCGCCGTGGCACTGTCCGCCCCGCCGGCCAGGAAGTGGTAGCTCAGCGGCGCCTTCAGCCGGGCCCGCCGCGGCGGTGCCGACAGCGGCGGTGGCTCGGCCCCGATGACCAGGCACATCAGCTGCCACCCGGTGTTACGGTGGCCGACCGGCAGCAGCGCCTTGCGAGTCCGGCCGGTTTCCTCGGCGTGGTCCCGGCCGGCCGACCCGGCCACGTCGATCTCCACCCGGCACCAGCCCAGCGGCCGCCAGAGCAGCGGCTCGATCATCCGGACCGCCTGCACCCGCTGCCGCGGGACGGTTTCCGCCACGGTGGACAGCAGGCCGCGGCGGATCCGGATGCCATCCGGCGCCTGCGCCACGGTAAAGCCGTACTCCAGGGAGATCCGCCGCCACAGCACCGGGGCCAGGCCGAGCACCCAGATGACCAGCATGCTGCCGGCCGCGGCCAGCAGCCAGGGGAACTCGATGAGCACGACCACCTCGGCAACCAGCAGCACGGCCACCAGGCTGGTGCTGGACAGCGCCACCGAGCCGACCAGGCGGCCAGGCGGCACCTGGGCCAGGATCGCCTCGGCCGGCTCCGGGGTGGCCGGGTGGAGCCCGTGGTGCGCGGCCAGCAACTGAGCACGCAACTGGAGCGCGGCCTGCTCCGGCAGGTAAGCCAGCCGGCCGTCGGCGTGGCTGGAGCCGGCCAGCCTGACCCGCAGTTCGGCCAGGCCGAGCGCGCGGGCCAGGAACGGGCGGACCACGTCAACCGCCTGGATCCGGGCCACCGGCAGCTGCCGGGAGTCGCGGCGCAGCAGGCCGGTCTCGATGCACAGCGTGGTCCCGTCCAGCCGCCACCGGGTCACCAGCCAGTTGACCACCGCCCCCGCCGCGATCAGGGCGGCGAGGAACCCGTCGTACAGGTGCGAGCCGCCCTGGCCCAGGCCGGCCGCCGCGGTGATCCCGATCAGCGCCAGCACGCCGACCGCGGTCCGCCCGGACCGGACCAGCGGCGACAGCGGGTGCAGCCGGTGCCAGCCCGCCGCATTGCCGTCCGCCGCATTGCCGTCCGCCGCATTGCCGTCCGCCGCATTGCCGCCCACCGCGCTGCCGCCCACCGCGCTGCCGCCCACCGCGCCGGTCACAGGCCGGCGGCCTTCGCCTCGCCGAGCGTGGCCAGCCGGTCCCGCAGCCGGGCCGCCTCGTCCCGCTCCAGCCCGGGAATCCGCGCGTCACTGGCCGCGGCCGCGGTATGCAACTTCACGGTGGCCAGCCGAAACGCGCGTTCCACCGGGCCGGCCGTGACGTCCACGAACTGCATCCGGCCGTACGGGACCACGGACAGGCGGCGGACCAGCACGCCCCGGGCCACGATCAGGTCGTCGTCGCGTTCGGTGTAACTCCAGGCCCGCACCCGGCGGCGGACGAACCACAGGGTTACCAGCGCGGCCACCGCGACCGCAACCGCCGCGGCCGCCCCGGCCGGTGCGCCGGCCGCTAATCCTGCCGCGGCCCCGGCCACCAGCGCCCCGCCCAGCCCGGCCGCCGCCACTTGGACACGGCGCATCCGCCACAGCCGGGGCGACGGGGACTTGGGCGTAACTGCTGGAGAGCCGGACATGGGGCACACGGTACCGGCCACCCGGTGGGGTACCAAGTGCTTAGCCCGGCCGTGGTGCGTAGCATTGCTGCGCGATGATCGTCGATATCACGTCCGCCGCGGTCGCCTCGGTCGCGGAGCAGATCCGCCCGTACATCCGGCGCACCCCGGTGATCACCATCGACCGGGGCGAGCTCGGGCTCGCCCCCGGCCCGCTGGCGCTCAAGCTGGAGCAGCTGCAGCACTCGGGGTCGTTCAAGGTCCGCGGGGCGTTCGCCAACCTGCTGCTGCGCACGATCCCGCCGACCGGGGTGGTGGCAGCGTCCGGCGGCAACCACGGGGCAGCGGTGGCGTTCGCGGCCCGGTCCGTCGGTGTGCCCGCCAAGATCTTCGTGCCCGAGGTCTCCTCGCCAGCCAAGATCGGCCGGATCCGCAGCTACGGTGCCGACCTTGTGGTCGGCGGAGCCAGCTACCACGAGGCCCGGGCAGCCAGCGAGGACTGGGCAGCGACGTCCGGCGCGCTCCAGGTGCCGGCGTTCGATCAAAGAGAGACCATCCTCGGGGCCGGCTCGCTGGGGCTCGAGCTGCATGAGCAACTGCCGGAGACCGCGGCCGTGCTGGCCAGCGTGGGCGGCGGCGGGCTGCTGGCCGGGATCTGCGCCGGCTATCCGGGCCCGGCCGCCATCATCGGGGTGGAGCCGGCCGGTGCGCCGACGCTGACCCGGGCGCTGGCGGCCGGCCGGCCAGTGGACGCCGAGGTGGGCAGCGTGGCGGTGGACTCGCTGGCCCCGCGCCAGATCGGCGCGCGGAACTTCCCGGTGCTCCGCGACCGGGTCCGCGAGGTGCTGCTGGTCAGCGATGCAGAGATCGGCAGCGCGCAGGAACGGCTCTGGGACCGGCTCCGCCTGGTCGGCGAGCCGGGTGGCTGCACGGCGCTGGCCGCGGTGCTGTCCGGCCGGTTCACCCCGGGACCGGACAGCCTGGTCACCGTCGTGGTCAGCGGGGCCAACACCACCGCCGTCGACTTCAGCCGCTGAGCGGGACCGCGGCGGGCCGGGTCCCCGGGGGGGTTGGGGCCCGGCCCACCGCGCAGCACCCGCCGCGGCGACAGGAGCGGCGGGTGGTCAGGGAGGCGAGCTCGGCGAGCTGTGCTGGTGCGGCCAGGGGCTCGGCTGTGCGCTGGGCTGGGCTGCCGGGGAGGTGCTCGGGGTGGACGTGGCCGAGGGGCTGGGGCTGGGCCAGCCACCCTGGCCGCCCGGCGAGCCCGGACCGGTGCCGCCCTGCTGGCCATCGCGCTGGTGCGTGTCCCGGCCGCTGGGCCAGTGGCCGGTCCCGTGCTGCTGGCCATGCCGACTGCCGGGCGGCGGCGGACTGGGCTTGGCCGAGGCGGGCCGGTGGTGACGCGAGGGGGCGGCCGGCGGGCTGCTGGTGGGCTTGGGGTGATGGTGATGGTGCCGGTGCGGCGTGGACCGGGCGGTCAGCCCGAACGTGTGGTGCGCCCACTGCTCCATCGGACCGGGCAGGTCGCCTGCGTAAGCGCCGGCCGCCAGGCCGGCCACCAGGGCCGCCCCGGCGGCGGCGAACGCCATCGCGAGCCGGGGCCGGAGCAGCGGGCCGTGCCGCCGCGCCCGGCCCAGCTGGCCCGCCCGGGCGGCGGAGCGGGGGGAGCGGGCCGCCCGGGCGGAGCATTGTGGCTGCGCACGGAAGGCGGCCAGCGCGCTGGCTTGCCCGGCCAGCTCGGCCGGGGCGGCCGGGGCGCGCAGCGCGGCCAGCACGTCGGCGACCGGCTGCAGTCCGCCCGGGTCCCCGCCGGGCAGCGGGCGGCCGTCCAGCAGAGCATCCAGCATCACCTCCGGGCCGGGTTGGTCCTGGCCTGGTGGTCTCATCCGGTGCCCCGCTCACGATGTCGCATGCCATCCCCTGAAACGCCAGGTCGGTTCAATGCGTTACACCGGTGTCAGCGAGCAGCTGGGCCAGCCGCCTTAAACCGCGGTGCGCGGCCACCCGGACCGCCCCTGGGCTGCGGCCGAGCAGCTGCGCGGTGGCCTCGTTGTCCAGCCCGGCCAGCACCCGGAGCAGGATCACTTCGGCCTGCAGCCGGGGCAGTTCCGCGACCAGCGCGACCGCGGCGGACGTGCTGAGCCGGTCCAGCACCACGTCGGCGGTGTCCGGGCTGAGCGGGGTGACCGTCACGGGCATCTCGGCCACCGGGCTGGCCGGGCGCCGGGCCCGGTACCGGGCGTCGTCGATGACCCGGCGGCGGACGGTGGTGAACAGCCAGGCCCGCCACGCGGACTCGTCGCCGCGGAACCTGGCCAGGCCGCGCACCACCTGGACCCAGCTGTCGGCCGCGACGTCCTCCGCCACCTCGGGCGCGGTCACCCGCAGGTAGCGCAGCAGCGCCGGGTTGGCGTCCTGCCACAGCGCGGCGAACGCGCGTTCGTCGCCGCCCTGCGCGGCAGCGAGAACCGCCTGGAACGTCTCGCCGATCACGAAGCCGAGTATCCGCACCAGCGCGGCGGCGCGCAGCGGATCCCCGATCTGGGCCGCAAATATCTCGCTAAGAGCGGGCCTACCGGCCGCCGATGTCCTCGCTCCACACGGCCGGGTAGCGCAGCTGGAACTCGCGCATCACGGCCATGCAGCGCTCGTCGTCCAGCAGCGTCACCGAGACCCCCTGCGTGATCAGGAAGTCCAGGTCACCGGCGAACGTCTCGGCCTCCCCCACGACCACCCGGGGGATCTGGAACAGCAGGATGGCCCCGGTGCACATGGGGCACGGGGAGAGCGTGGTGTACATCGTCATGGCCTGGTAGGAGGATTGCCGCCCGGCGTTGCGCAGGCAGGCGATCTCGCCGTGCGCGACCGGGTCGCCGTGCTGCACCCGCTCATTGTGGCCGGCCGCGACGATCTCCTGGCCGGCCGCCAGCACCGCACCGACCGGGACGCCGCCCGCGGCCAGGCTGGCCCGCGCCTGCTCCAGCGCGGCCGTCATCATCGCCCAGTCCTGCTCGGGCTGCGCCTCGGTGACCATGCCGGTGAGCGTACCGGTTCAGCGCAATATGGCGTAGAGCAGGAACCCGTTCAGCGCCACGATGGCCGCCGTGACCAGGCCCGCCACCGCCGTGGTCAGCCGCCGGTTGACCAGCGCGCCCATCACGTCGGCCCGGCGGGTCAGCAGGACCAGCGGGACCAGCGCGAACGGGATGCCGAACGCCAGCACGACCTGCGAGATGACCAGGCTGCCGGTGGTGGGCAGGCCGAGTTCCAGCACCAGCAGCGCGGGCAGCATGGTCAGCGCGCGGCGCACGAACACCGGGATGCGCCGGTTGATGAAGCCCTGCATGACCACCTGGCCGGCGTAGGTGCCCACGCTCGACGAGGACAGCCCGGACGCGAGCAGCGCGGCCGCGAACGCGAGCGCCGCCCCGCCGCCGACCAGCCGGCCCAGCCCGGCGTGCGCCGCGGTCAGCGAGTCCAGCCGCAGGCCGCCGGTCTGGCTGGCCATCGCGGCCGCGACCACCAGCATGGCCAGGTTGATCAGCCCGGCCGCGCCGAGCGCCATGACCACGTCGAGCCGCTGGAAGCGGAGCAGTTCGCGGCGCTCGGCGTCGTCGCGGCAGGCCACCCGGCCCTTGGTCAGCGCCGAGTGCAGGTAGATGACGTGCGGCATGACCGTGGCCCCGATGATGCCGGCCACCAGCAGCGGGCCGCCCGGCCCGGCGAAGCCGGGCACCAGGCCGCGGGCCAGCGCGGCCGGGGCCACGTTGACCGCGACCAGATCGTAGGCGAAGCCGAGGAACACCACCCCGAGCAGGCCGGCGATGGCCAGCTCGAACCGGCGGTAGCCACGCTGCTGCATGGCCAGGATGCCGAACGCCACTACCGCGGTCAGCGGCCCGGCGGCGCGCAGCGGCACGTGGAACAGCAGGTTGAGGCCGAGTGCCGCGCCGACGAACTCGGCCAGGTCGGTGGCCATCGCGATCAGCTCGGCCTGCACCCACAGCCCCCGGGACACTGTTCGCGGCAGCAACGCCCGGCACAGCTCGGGCAGGTCGTGACCGGTGGCCACGCCAACCTTGGCCGACAGGTACTGGACCAGCATGGCCATCAGGTTGGCCGCCACGACGACCCAGGCCAGCGCGTAGCCGAACTGCGCGCCCGCGGTGAAGTTGGTGGCGAAGTTACCCGGGTCGACGTAGGCCACCGAGGCCACGAAGGCCGGCCCGAGCAGCGCCGCCACGCCGCGCAGCCGCCCGCGCGAGCGCAGCCGCTGCAGCGTATGCGCACCCGCCGCGGGCGGCCCGGCGGGCAGGCGGAGCGCCGGGTCGGCCGCCATCGGCGGGGTGCCTCAGCCGACCGACGGGCCGAGGCCGAGCGACTGGGGGGTGCTGGAATCCGGCGACGGCTGGTTCAGGCCCTCGTCCAGCGGGCCGAACTCGGTCATCAGCGCCCGGCTGCCCCCCCACGGGGTCTGCTCCTCGGCTACCAGCGTGTTGGTGGTGAGCAGCAGGCCGGCCACGGACGCGCCGTTCTGCAGCGCGGACCGGGCCACCCGCAGCGGGTCGATGATGCCCATCTCGATCATGTTACCGTAGCGGCCCTGCAGCGCGTCGAAGCCCTCGTCCGGGCCGAGCTGGGCCAGCCGGGCCACCACTTCCTCGCCGTTGTAGCCCGCGTTGGCCGCGATCAGGTAGGCGGGCGCGGTGAGCACCTCGCGGACGATCTGCACCCCGGTGGCGTAGTCGTCCTTGACCTGCAGGTCATCCAGCGCGCCCCCGGCGTGCAGCAGAGCGGCGCCGCCGCCCGCCACGATGCCCTCGGCCATCGCGGCCCGGGTGGCGGCCAGCGCGTCCTCGACCCGGTGCTGCAGTTCCTTCAGCTCGGCCGGGGTGGGCGCGCCGACGCTGATCACCGCGACCTTGCCGGACAGCGCGCCGATCCGCTCGGTGAGCACGTCCTCGTCCGCGCCGAAGGTGGCCCGGTCCAGCTCGGCGCGCAGCTGGCCGAGCCGGAAGTCCAGGTCCTCGGCCGAGCCGTAGCCGCCGATGATGGCCGTGTTGTCCGCGGTCACCCGGACCTGGGCCGCCCGGCCCAGCTGCTCGACCGTCATCGTCTCCAGGGTGAACCCGGAGTGCCTGCTGTACACCGCGCCGCCGGTGATGGTGGCGATGTCCTCCAGCTTGCGCAGCCGCCGGTCGCCGAAGCCGGGGGCGCGCACCGCCACGCACTGGAAGATCCCGTTGACATGGTTGTGCACCAGCATGCTGAGCGCGGTGCCCTCGACGGTCTCGGCCAGGATGACCAGCGGCCGGGGGGCCCGCATGATCTTGTCGAGCAGCGGCATGAGCTGCTGCACCTTGGTGATCTTCTCGCTGCACAGCAGCAGGTAGGGCTCGTCGACGACCGCCTCCAGGCTGGCCGGGTTGGTCACCATATAGGGCGACATGTACCCGTTGTCGAACTCGAAGCCCTCGATGAAGTTGACCGACATTCCGTTGGCGGCCGACTCCTGCACGGTGACGATGCCGTCGTCGCCCACCGTGTGCAGCGCCTTGGCGATGACCGCGCCGACCATCTCGTCGTCGTTGGCCGAGATCGCGGCCACCCGGCGGTAGTCCTCCTCGCTCTGCACCGGGTGGGCGGCCTGCTGCAGGTAGCCGACCAGCCGGTCCACCGCGATGTCGATGCCGCGCTTGAGCAACACCGGGTTGGCGCCCGCGGTGATCGCGCGCATGCCCTGCTGGACCACCGCCTGGGCCAGCACGGTGGCCGTGGTGGTGCCGTCGCCGACGATGTCATTGGTCTTGATGGCGGCTTCCTTGACCAGCTGGGCGCCCATGTTCTCGAACTGGTCCCTGAGGTGGATCTCCCGGGCGATGGTCACCCCGTCGTTGGTGACCACGGGCGAGCCGCTGATCTTCTCCAGGATGACGTTGCGGCCCTTGGGCCCCAGCGTCGACTTCACCGCCTCGGCCAGTTGGTCCACGCCGGCCAGCAGCAGGTCGCGAGCGTCCGTACCGAAGCGCAGTTCCTTAGCCATCAGGCCTCCTCCGATAGTGCCGGTCGCGGTCAGGGAACGAGGATGGCGCGACCGCGGACCCGGCCCGCGTCCAGATCGGCGAACGCCTCTACCGCGCCGTCGAGCGGGTAGGTCCTGGTGTGCAGGGTGACCTTGCCCGCCTGGGCCAGGTCCATCAGCTCGGCCAGGTCGTTGTAGGTGCCGACGATGTTGCCGATGATGTTCCGCTCGGTGGAGATGATGTCCAGCGTCGGAATGTGCAGCGTGCCGCCGTAGCCGATGACGAAGTACGAGCCGGCCGGCCGGGTCATGTTCCAGCCGTCCATCTCGGCGCCCTGCTCGGCTACGAAGTCCAGCACGACATCGGCGCCGGCCCCGCCGGTCAGCTCCTGTACCGCGGCCACCTGGTTGCCGTCGCCGACCACGGTGTGCTGCGCGCCGAGCTGCTCGGCCAGCTTGAGCGCGTCCGGGTTGCGGTCCACCACGATGATCCTGGTCGCGGTCAGTGCGGCCAGGCACTGGATGCCGATGTGGCCGAGCCCGCCCGCGCCGATCACCACGCAGGTGGTGCCGGGGTAGAGCAGCGGGATGGCCTTGCGTACCGCGTGGTAGGCGGTGATCCCGGCGTCGGCCAGCGCGGCCACGTCTTCGGGCTGGGTGGCCGGGTCCAGCTTGACGCAGGCCCGGGCCGAGGTGAGCAGGTACTCGGCCATGCCGCCGTCCCGGGACAGGCCGGGGAACTCGCTGTTCTCGCAGTGCATGTCGTCGCCGGCCCGGCAGGCCCGGCACAGCCCGCAGGTCGGCGTCGGGTGCAGGATGACCGTGTCGCCGACCGCCACGTTGGTCACCGCCGAGCCGACCTGGTGCACCCAGCCCGCGTTCTCGTGGCCGAGGATGTACGGCAGCGGGGTGTGCATCCGCTCGTCCCACTGGCCCTCGATGATGTGCAGGTCGGTGCGGCAGACGCCAGCTCCGCCGATCTTGACGATGACATCGAGCGGCCCGCTGATCACCGGCTCGGGAACGTCGTCGATCTGCGGCTGGGCGTGAAACTCGTGCAACCGGACGGCTTTCACTGCTCCTCCTCGCCTAGTCCTGGGGTCTCGTAGCGGTGCCGCAGATGGGCCGCGGCAGATGCTGCCGTTCGCATCGAGGCTAACCCGGGTGATCCGGGCTTTGCGCAGGTGCAGCGGCACGGCGTCGGCGGGCACCGGGCCGCCGGTGGCCGGGTCGATGAGCAGCACGGCGTCGTCACCGGCGGGCAGCCCGAGCTCGGCGCGGCGCTGCCGCAGCCGGTCCAGCGGCCGGGACGGCGGCAGCTCGCCGAGGGTCAGCGTGCGCAGCCGGGCCGGATCGGTGCCGGCCGCAACAAGAGGCCGGCACACCTGATCTGTGCCGGCCATGATCGCCTTGCGCAAGAAGTCGGCGCGCAGCTGGTGCAGCTCGGCGACCGCCTCCCCGTCGAACGACTTGGCGAATCCCGCCTGCGCCGCCACCCCCCCGTTGATGGCGTCCGAGGCGAAGTGCCCGTCGAGGACCACCTCGGCCCGTAGCACCCCGGGCAGCGCGGTCACCGCGTCGTAGGCGTCCGCCACCATCAGGTAGGCAAAGTTGGGCGCGCAGAAATACGTCGGCAGCCTGAGCCGGACCAGAGCGTCCCCGGCCGCCGACACGGTGGCCGAGGCGACGAAGCCGAGCGCGGTGATCGGCTCGTCCAGTTCCGGATCGCGCACCGTCTCCAGCGCGGCCCGCAGGCCGGCTGGAGACGGTGCGTGTGCCCGGCTCGTGGCTGGAGCCGTCATGCTCCCGCAGCCACGTGCGAATCATCGGCGTCCTGGCCGCCCAGTACCTCATGGGCGCCCGGGGTGCCGCCGTCCTTGAGCTGGTACTCGGCCGGCACGTCGATGTTGTACAGCTTGGCCGCGTTCAGCCCGAGGATCTTCTTCTTGCCGTCGGTGTTCAGCCGCGGGTAGTCGGACAGGTCCGGGTCATCCGGCATCTCCCAGTCGACGAACCCTTCGACCTGCCACTTCGGCTCCCAGATGCCGTAGTCGCTGCCGAACGTCATCTTGTCCTCGCCGACCCAGAACAGCAGTTCGCCCATGACCTTGGCGAAGAACTTGGGCCGGGCGAACATCAGGCCGCCGATGACCACCGACAGGCCCGCGTACACGTTGGGCTCCTGGGTCGCCATGAAGCAGAAGTCCTCGATCCGCGGCAGCCCGACGTGCTCGATGATGAAGTTCAGCTCCGGGAAGTCGGTCGCGCAGTGGTCGATGTCGGAGACATCGAAGGCGTCCTTGTCCAGCGGCCAGATAGTCGGGCCCTTGTGCACGTGGACGTTCTTGATGCCGAGGTTCTGCGCGGCCTCCAGATAGCGGTACGCGGCCGGGTCGCTGAGCTTGTAGCCGCGTGAGCCGTTGTTCCACTCGGCGGTGTACAGCTTGACGCCCGTGGAGCCGTACTCGGCCACGTTGCGCTTGAGCTCTTCCAGGCCCGCGTCGCTGTCCCGGGGATCGAAGTTCGTGTTGTAAATGAACTTCCCGGGGTGCTTGCGGCCCATCACCGCGTTGCGCTCGGTGGTGTTGAAGCCCTCCTTGTACCACTCCTTGAGATCGGTGGGCTGGAAGATGGCCACGTCCACGTGGCCATCCTCGAAGACGTCCTTCATCAGGTCGTCCTCGGAGTACTTCTGGAAGTGCTCGATCGTCCAGTGGGTCGCGGGCGGGCCCGAGGCTCTGGTACGCGTGGAAGCACTCGATCCAGCCTTTGGCGTACTGCTCCGCACCGGGCACCCAGTTGTCGGGAGCAGCGTTCCAGAAATGCATGTGGCTATCCACCACGAAATACTTCTCGCCATTCTTCTCGTACACGATGTCTCCTGAATGGACGGATGCTGGATGGGGGCCGGATCGAGTGCTTCCGGCGGGTGCTACTTCGACGCGACCAGGTCGAATCCGATGTATTCGGCCGCGTCCTCCGGGTTGGCGAACATGATGGTCCGGTC
Source organism: uncultured Actinomycetes bacterium (assembly GCA_963814645.1). GTDB lineage: Bacteria > Actinomycetota > Actinomycetes > Streptosporangiales > Streptosporangiaceae > RYN-230. The sequence continues at coordinate 2,939,180 of CAWFDX010000004.1, forward strand.
GTCCTCATGGATCATCCGGCCGTAGTGGGTGGACATGTTCTCCTCGAACTCCGCGGCGTCGAAGAAGCCGGGCTCCTCGCCGAGCGCCTCGGAGATCTCGTCGTAGATGACGTCCATGCGCCCCGTCGCGTCAACTCGGATCATGGACGGCAGCGCCATCACGGTCACGTTGGGCTTGGTGCTCATGACCTGGGCCACCACCTCCCCGACCTGATTGTTCATCAGCGTGAAGCCGCACTTGTTGGACGCCGTGTTGTCGGACTTGAACGGGCTTTCCGCGGTCTTGAACGTGGTCACTGTGCCAGCTCCTTCGGAGTGTCCAGGCCGAGATCTTCCAGGATTCCGCTGAACCGGGCCTTGGCCGCATCGAGGGCGTCCTCGAACCGCGGCGGCTTGGCCTCCGGCTGCGACCACAGGGGCTGCAGCTTGCGCATGGCGGTGATCGCGCGCGGCGTCCAGTCGGACAGCCACTGCTGCATGATCCGCACGTTCTGGTCGCCGAATTCACGGTCATTGGTCAGCAACTGGAACATCGGCACGGTGTAGCGCAGGTCCCGCTCGGAGAAGTCGAACTCCTCCGCGCCAACCACGGTCGGCGTGACGAAGTCGCCGTTGCGCGGCGCGGCGTGCTGCACCAGGCTGCTCCGGAATGGCTCGCCGACCAGCGGCTCGAACACCACGTTGGCCGCGAAGATGGCCTCGCACCAGTCGTCGATCCCGGTCAGCGCCTCGGCCAGTTCCCGCACGCCCTGCCAGGACTCGTCCTTGTTCCAGGTCTCGATGTGCGCGGCGCCGTCGAAGCCGTCGATCTCCTCGCTCAGCGTGAGGTTGTACAGCGCCAGGTCCTGGGCGGCCCGGATCCGGTGCATGCTGTTCACCGAGATCGCGTTGTTGTGCATGTTGGTCGGCGCCCGGCGGTTGGCGTTGGCGTACAGGTACAGGCCGAGCCCGTGGTCGACGTGCATCCAGGCGCCGACGTTCCGCTCGACGAACCGCACCCAGCTTGAGTTCCACTGGTCAAACGCCTTCGTTTGCTTCGCTGCGTCGATGTTCTGGTTGAGCTGGCGCACGACGTTGGCGTTGTACCGGTAGAGGGTGAGCTCCCACTCCTCGTTCGGGTCCCGGAACTCATGCCAGCCGAGCGCGGGCCAGTCGTACCCCTTGCCACCGGAGCCCGGATAGCGCTCCGGCTCGGGGCGGTCCGATCCCCATGCCTTGAGGACCGTCCAGTCAAGCGGGTACCCACCCCGGCCGTCGGAGAAACCGTACAGCCAGCCCTGGCTGAGGTAGTGCCGCGGATCCGGCTGCACCTCGACGGTCACGTCCTCGTAGTGCGTCTGCTTGCGCTTGGCCGGCGTGTAGTAGTTGAACCGACGTGCGTCCGAGTCCGGGAATTCCTTCGCCCCGGCTTCCGCGTCGGTGTGGACTACCCTCGGTACACTGCGTTCTGCTGGCGCGGTTGTCATGAGGTCTCTCCTTCGGGATCCCCGGTGGTCGTGAATTTGTCGAAGTAGATGCGCTTTTCCTCGACGCCCAGTTGCTGCAGCAGCGGCACGGCCGCCTCCACCATGGGCGGCGGGCCGCAGACGTAGGCGTGCGCACCGGTCAGGTCGCTGGCGTGCTGCCGGACCACGTCGGTGATCATGCCGCGCTCGCCGTCCCAGTCCTGGTCGCCGTCTGCGTGCGACAGGGCCGGGATGTACCGGAAGCCCGGCAGGGTCTGCTCCAGCCGGTGCAGCTCCGGCTCGAAACAGAGGTCCTGCTGGGTGCGGGCGCCATAGAAGAACGTGGCCTTGCGGGTCAGGCCCCGGTCGGCCATGGAGCGCAGCAGGGACAGGATGGGCGCCATCCCCGCCCCGCCGCCGACGAAGACCAGGTCGGTGTCGCCGTCCCGCAGGGTGAAGACGCCGTACGGCCCGGTCAGGTCGAGCCGGTCCCCCTCGGCCACCTTGTCGGCCAGGAACCGGGAGAACTTGCCGTCCGGGTAGACCTTGATGACGAACTCGAGCAGCCCGCCATCCCGGCTGCTGATGTTGGCCATCGAGAACGACCGGACCTCGTCCGTCCCGGGGATGGCGATGTCCATGTACTGCCCCGGGAAGAACTTGATCTCGGCCGGCTCGATCAGCCGGAGCACCAGGTGCACCAGGTCGTGGGTGACCGCGTCCTTGGACACCACTTCCGCGACGCCGGTGACGATCGGCAGCCCGGAGCGGATCATCTCCTCGTCGAAGTTGAGCAGTTCGATCGTGATGTCCTCGTACGCGTGCGCCCGGCACAGCAGCGTGTAGCCTTCCTCCTTTTCGTAGTCGGGCAGCGCGAAGGTGGAGTACTTGTCGAGTTCGATGTCCTCGCCGTCCAGCACGAACGACTTGCAGGCGGAGCACTGCCCCTCCTTGCAGCCGTGCATCAGCATGATCCCCTGCTCGAACGCGGCGCGCAGAATCGTCTGCTGTTCGGTGACCTCGATCTCGATGCCGACCGGCTCGAACCGGACGACATGCTTCTCCTCCGCCATTGCTCCCTCGTGGTCCGCCCGATTGGAGGGGAGGGGGCCGCAGCGCCTTGGCTGCGGCCCACCTCCCGGTCTCGATGGCCAGACGGCTTAGGCGTCGGCTGGTGCCGGACGGCCCGCCGGGCCCTGCTTGTTGTAGTCGGCCACGAACGCCGCGCGCTGGTCCGGTGTCATCTCGTTGAGCAGCACGTTCGGGCTCAGCACCTCCGGCATCCGGCGCAGGTGGTCCAGCGTCCACATCTTCTTCGGGTCCAGGTCCAGGTGCGGCTGGGCGGTCAGCGTCTTGCCGTCGTCCCGGACGAAGCCCATGTCAGAGACCACGTCGGCCCAGTTCCAGCCGTGGTACAGGGTCTCCCATTCGCGCTTGCCGATGAGCTGGCCCATGTTCGGCGTGGACCGGCCCATGAACGTCGGCCGGAACGCTTCCACGTCCGTCCACCGGCAGGCCTCGTGGCAGTAGGTGCGCACCTGGCCGTCGACCTCGTCGATGACCATGTCCTCGCGGACCAGGCAGGGCACCATGCAGGTCCAGCAGCGGTGCGGGTACACGTAGTTGACACTCTCGGCCACGATCGGGTGGTGCCCGTTCGGCCGGGACAGCCGGTTGTAGTTCTCCCACCACTTGCCGTACTTGTCGTACCAGCCCGGGTACTTGTACTCGAACCACTCGAAGTCCTTGTCGGTCATCGGGTCGATCCGCCAGTAGTTGGCCAGCCATCCGGTGGCGAAGAACTGGGCCACCTCGTGCACGTAGCCCTTGTTCCAGATCTGATTCCACGACTCCTCGATGAGGTCGTGCGGGATGACCAGGCCGTACTTCTCCAGCGGCACCAGGTAGCTGCGGTAGTAGTCGTCGTAGATCCACCGCCGCCACATCTCGGCGTAGGACTCGCGGTCCTTGCGCCGGTCCTTGGTGCCGTACTCGATGAACGTGCCGATGGCGGCATCCACCACCCGGTGGTTGTTCCACCACGCGTAGCGCAGGTCGCGCTCGAGCAGCTGGTGGTTCTCCTCGTCGGCCAGCGCCATCAGCAGCGTGGCGTACCCGTTGCTGATGTGCCGCGACTCGTCCGACTGCACCGAGTGGAACACCGTCGGCAGCAGGTAGTCGCCGTTGGCGGCGGCCTCGGCGGGCATGGCCACGAACAGCGTGTTGGTGAACGCGGTCTCGGCCACGATGGTCAGGTAGATGCTGGCCGCGGTGATCGCGTCACCGGTGATGAACCCCTCGGCGAACTGCCGGCCGATGGTCCCGCAGTAGTCGTCCTGGAAGCCCCGGAGGCTTTGGTTGAAACCGGCCGGGTCGATGTAGTTCTGCATGTACAGGCGCTTGAGGTTCTGCTGGATCGTCGAGTGCCGGACCTCGTCGATCATCTGGATCGCCTGGCCGTTGTGCAGCTCCGGGTTGGGCACCGTCCGGAACAGCAGTGGCATCGCCCGCGCCGCCGAGATCTCCGGCAGCGGGATGATGGACAGGAACAGCTTCTGCCACTCCATCCAGCGCTCCTGCACCTGACGGAACATGTTGCCCCGGATGGCGCCGTCCTCGGCTCCATAGACGCGGTGGTCCTTCTCTTCCTGCATTGGGAAGTAGGAGCGTAGGACCTGCTTCAGGGGATCCTTCTTCTGCGCCTTCCGGAACGAGTAGTCGGTCCCGTACTGCGATACCGGCTCGTGGTACATCGGTTCCCAGGACAGTTCCTGGATCTTCTGGTGGGCCTTGGCCACACTCTGGCGACTCATGGTCACCCCTTCCCCTACGAAAGTCCTTGTGCCGAATAACAACCTGTAAAAGCGAGGGCTGGCGTCCCAACATGAGACGCCGGTGATCAGCGCTCCCCGAAGAACGCGTCCCGCAGATCGGCTAGGTGGTCGTGGACATCACGGGATGACTGCTGGCTGCCTTCGGCGGCCGGCTCGACCCCCAGCGCCCGCAGCAGATCGGCGGCTGGGCGGCCCGGGTCGCCGGATTCGCCCAGCACCGGATGCAGCCCCTGCTCGGCCAGGTGATGGAAGACCAGGTTGACCACGCTCCACGGATTGAACGTCTCGGCAGCGGGCCGACCTGCTTGATCCATGGGGCAACTCCGGTTCCTGCATCGAGTCAGCGCAGCCGATCCGGCGTTGCTCATATCAAAACTCCACCGCCCTGAGCGTCTCGGTCTCAACTTGAGACAGGCGCAGGTAACGTCGCGATTATTTTGGGTAGGTAGGTCCCTGAACCCGGGGAGGTACGGAGGCCCATCGTGCCCACTGGAGTGCACCTAGTCTCGGCCAGCAAGCAGCTGGCCAGCACGCGCGAGCGGTTCCTGACCGCTGAACCGGTCAAGGCTGACGAGGTCCGGGAACCGATCCTCGCGTCCTGGTGGCGCTCCCGGCAGTTCAAGGTGGCGGCCGACCGGGTCGAGCTGTCCTATGTCCGCGACCCCAACCTGGACACTCCGCTGACCCGCAACGCCATGCCGGTGCTGCGCAACCTGCGCGAGCACCTGGAGGGCCAGCCGATCAGCGTCATCCTGACCGACGCGGCGGGCGTGGTGCTGAGCAGGCTGACCGCCGACCACGACCTGGAGCGGCACCTGGACGCGGTGCAGCTGGCCCCCGGGTTCAGCTACGCCGAGGAGTACGTCGGCACCAACGGGATCGGCACCGCGCTGGAGGGCGGCCAGCCGGCCCACGTGTTCGGGCACGAGCACTACGCCGAGGACCTGGAGGACCTGGCCTGCGCCGGGGTGCCGATCCACGACCCGATCTCCGGCAAGGCGGTCGGCGCGGTCGACCTGACCTGCTGGCGCAAGGATGCGGACCCGCTGCTCATCGCGCTGGCCAAGACGACTGCCGACCAGATCACCCAGGCCATGCTGGCCGACGCCAGCGCCCGCGAACTGCAGCTGATGCAGGAGTACCTGCGGGCCTGCCGCCGGACCAGCGGGATCGTGCTGGCGCTGAACAACGACGTGGTGATGATGAACGAGCACGCCCGGCAGGTGCTCGACCCGGGCGACCAGAGCCTGCTGCTCAGCCAGGCCGCCGAGGCGCTGACCACCCGGCAGGCCTGCACCGTGTCCGTGCAGCTGCCCAGCGGGGTACAGGCCCGGATGTACTGCCGCCCGGTGCGCGGCGACGACCGGATCGCCGGCGGCGTGGTGCACGTGAAGCTGATCGAGCCGGCCAGCCGCCCGGCCGCAGACACCGTGGCCAAGCCCGCCATGTCACTGCCCGGCCTGGTCGGCAGCGGTGCGCTATGGCTGCGCGGCTGCCGCCAGGTGGAGGCGGTCTACGACTCCGGGGAGTGGCTGGCGCTGGAGGGCGAGCCCGGCGTGGGCAAGCTGGCCGTGGTCCGCGCGGTGCACCAGCGGCGCAACGCGGCCGAGCGGTTCTACGTCATGGACGCGGCCGAGGCGACCGACACCGACTGGCTGCTGCGTGCCCGCCGTGAGCTGCTCGACGGCGAGGGCACCCTGGTCATCAGGCATGTCCACCTGCTCACCGCGCGGCAGCAGCACGCGCTGGCCAGCGCGCTGCAGGAGGCCAGGACGGCCGGGCGGCCGCAAGACCTGTGGGTGGCTATCACGCTCAACCCCAGCCAGGCGCACGGCGACCTGAGCAAGCTGCTCCGGCACTTCCCCAGCACGGTGGAGCTGCCCCCGCTCCGGCATCACATCGAGGACCTGCACTCGCTGGTGCCGTTCTTCGTGGCCAAGCTGGGCCAGCACGGCCGGCTGACCTGCTCGCCGGAGGCGATGCAGCTGCTGCTCCGGGCCAAGTGGCCGGGCAACATCGAGCAACTCTGGCAGGCCATGCGGCGGGTGGTGCAGAAACGGCGCACCGGCACCATCCAGCCGTCCGACCTGCCCCCGGAGTGCTACACGGTGAGCCGCCGGCTGCTCTCCCCGCTGGAGTCGATGGAACGCGACGCCATCGTCCAGGGGCTGCTCGACTACCAGGGCAACAAGGTCAAGGCGGCCAAGTCGCTGGGCATGTCCCGGGCCACCATCTACCGGAAGATCCACGAGTACGGCATCGTCACCCCGGGCGGCTGAGCAGGCGCCTGATCAGGCAACTGCCCTGCGCACCACGCTGGTGGCCCAGTACAGCACGACCGCGCACAGCGGCACCAGCACGGCGAACGCCTGCCACACCGCGGTGCCGGTGAGCGGGCCAGCCGCCAGCGCCCGGGCCGCGGCCACCGTGTAGTAGAGCGGGTTGAAGTGCGCGAGCACCCGGAGCCAGGCCGGACCCAGCGAGATCGGCAGCAGCACCCCGCCGAGCAGCAGCACCGGCAGGTTCAGCCCGTTGATGATCGCCGCGACACTGTTGATCTCCCCGCTGCGCAGCGCGACCGTGATGGAGAACGCGGCCATGGTGGCCATCAGCAGGGCCAGCAGCAGGGCGAGCAGGAGCAGTCCCAGCACGTGCACGTGGAAGCCAAATCCCCAGCCCGCCAGGACGAGCACCAGGTCGAACAGGAACATCAGCAGCATCGAGGCCAGGATCGGCCCGGCCAGGATGGCGAGCCGGCTGGCCGGGGTGACCCGGAACCGCTCGATGACCCCGGCGCGCAGCTCGAAGACCGTGCTGAAGCCGGGGCCGGCCCCGCTGGCGTAGGCCAGCAGGGCCAGGATGCCGGGCAGGAACAGGTTCAGCACGTTGCCGGACGGCAGCCCCTGCGCACCGGCCAGGTGCCGGAGCAAGGGAGTGAACAGGGCGAGGTACAGGATCGGCGTGGCGAAGCCGATCACCACGAAGGCCGGGTTGCGCAGCAGTTGCGTCAGGTAGCGGCGCAGCAGCAGGACGGCGTCGGTGGCGGTCTTCATGCCGCCGCCTGGTCCAGCGGCTGGCCTGCCGGGGTGGGCTGGCCGGCGTCGCGCAGCGACCGGCCGGTCTGCCGCAGGAACACGTCGTCCAGGCTCGGCTCGGACAGCCCGAGCGAGCGGACCGTCAGGCCGGCCCGGTCGAGCAGCCGGAGCAGCCCGGGCAGCTCGGCGGCGCCATCGCTGGCGTAGAGCCGGACGGTGACCCCGGCCACGCTCAGGTCGCGGACGGCCGGCCGGCCGCGCAGCGCGGCGGCGGCCTGCCCGGCCGCGTCGCTGTCCCGCAGCTCCAGCACGATGGCGTCGCCCGCCACCTGCTGCTTCAGCTCCCGCGGCGTGCCCTCGGCGACCACCCGGCCCTGGTCGACTATCACGATGCGGTCGCACAGCGCGTCGGCCTCGTCCAGGTAGTGCGTGGTCAGGAACACCGTGGTGCCCTGCTCGCGGAGCGCCCGGATGTGCTGCCACAGGTTGGCCCGGTTCTGCGGGTCCAGGCCGGTGCTCGGCTCGTCCAGGAACAGCACCTCGGGCTGGTGCACGATGCCCAGCGCGACGTCGAGTCGGCGGCGCTGGCCACCGGAGTAGGTGCGCACCCGGCGGTCGGCGAAGCCGGACAGGTCGAGCAGGCCGAGCACCTGGTCCACCCGGCCGGCCACCGCGGTCTTGCTGCCGCCGTACAGCCGGCCCTGCAGGATCAGGTTCTCCCGGCCGGTGGCCAGCTCGTCCGCGCCGCCCAGCTGGCTGACGTAACCGATGCGCCAGCGGACCTGGCCCGGCTGGCGCCGGACGTCCAGCCCGGCCACGGTGGCCTGGCCGCCGTCGATCGGCAGCAGCGTGGTCAGCATCCGCATCGTGGTCGTCTTGCCCGCCCCGTTCGGGCCGAGGAAGCCGACGATCTCGCCCTGGGCCACCTGCAGGTTGACCCCGCGCACCGCGTCGACGGCCCCGCCCTTACCCGGGAACCGCTTGCGCAGCTCACTTGCTGTTATCACAGCCCGACTCCTCTCCTTTGCGCCTCCGGGGCGCTGGGATCCGCTCCGCTTTGGCTCGGGCCACTATCATCCGTGCGTCAAATTTTGTCAACCAGTTAGCTGACTAGCTGTGTCAGGCAGCTAGCTGATAACCTGCCGGCATGATGGCGCGCCGCTCACCGGCGGACGGGGAACGGCAGCGCGACGCGGAGCGGTCCCGCCAGGCGCTGCTCGACGCCGCGCTGGACGAGTTCGCCGAGCACGGGTACGCCGGGGCGCGGGTGGCCGACATCGCCCAGCGCGCCGGGGTGAACAAGCAGCTGATCAACTACTACTTCGGCGCCAAGGAAGGCCTGTACCTGGCCGTGCAGCAGGCCTGGCTGGACCGGGAGGCGGACTTCGCCCCGCCGGACCTGCCACTGACCGACCTGGTCGTGCGCTACCTGCAGGACGCGGTCCGCGACCCGCGCGCGCTGCGGCTGCTGCTGTGGCGCGGGCTGGCCGATGACGGCGCGCCCGGCGGCGACCGGACCCGGCAGCCGGACCTGGACCAGGTCCGGGCCCGGCAGGCGGCCGGCGAGGTGGCCGACGGCCTGGACCCGGCCGCGGTGCTGCTGGCCGGCATGGGCATGATCGCCGCCCCGCTGGCCATGCCCCAGGTGGCCAGGGAACTGTTCGGCATGGACCCGGCCAGCGAGGAGTTCCTCACCCGCTACGCCGAGCAGATCCGGCGCATCGTCGCCCGGCTGGCGGACAAGCCGGCTAGCTGACCCCGCTGCGCTAGCTGACCCCGCTACGTACTGGGAGGTGGCGGCGGAGGAACTCCTCGGCCTGCTGCCAGGCGCGGGCGGCCGGCTCGGCCTGGTAGAACATCGGGGCCTTCCGGTTGTGGAACGCGTGCCCCGCGTCCTCCTCGACGTGCATCTCCGCGTTCGGGTAGCGGGCGGCCGCTTCCTCCACCGCGCGGACCCGGTCCCGCGGGATGTACGGGTCGCTGCCGCCGAAGTGGAACTGCACCGGGGCGCTGATCTGGGTGAGCAGGTCGAGGCAGTCCGGCACGGCCGAGCCGTAGAACGAGATCAGCACGTCCACCGGGGCCTGCGCGGCGACCAGGTAGCCGATCGAGCCGCCGAGGCAGAACCCGATCACCCCGAGGCCGCCGTCCACCTCGGGCAGCGCGGCCAGCGTGCGCAGCGCGGCCAGGCAGTCCCGGACGCCCTGCGCGGCGTCGAACCGCTGGCCCAGGGCCAGCGACTCCTCCAGCCCGGCCTGGTCGTGCGCGGCCTGATGGTTCGGCTTGATCCGCCAGAACAGGTCGGGCGCGGCCACCAGGTAGCCAAGATCGGCCAGGTCGCTGGCCACCGCCCGGATGTAGTCGCTGACCCCGTAGATCTCCTGAATCAGCAGCAGGCCCGGCCCGCTGCCCCGGTCCGGCACCCAGAGGGACAGATCGAACGTCCCACCGTCGGCCGGCACCTGCTCGACGCGCTGCTGCATGGCTTCTCCTCCGCAGGGGGTCAGGTGCTGAGCGGTCAGGTGCTGAGCACGGCCAGGCATACCGCTGGCAGGTTAGCGTCCGCGCCGTCCAGGGTCACCCCGGTCCGTGATGCGGCCAGCACCGCGGCACCGGGCTGGCCCAGCGGCACCCGCTGGTCCCGTTCGCTCAGGTTGACCACCACCCGCAGCCGGCCGCGGTACAGCACCAGCCAGCGCTTGCCCTCGTCGTAGTCGCACCGGACCCGGTCCAGCATCGGGTCGGTCAGCTCCGGCCAGGCCCGGCGCAACGCGATCAGCTCGGTGTACCAGGCCAGCATGTCCTGGTGCCCGGCCTGATCCAGCTCGGCCCAGCCCAGCTTGGACCGGTAGAAGGTGGCCTCGTCCTGCGGGTCGGGCACGTCGGCCGGGCCCCAGCCGAACGCGGCGAACTCGGCCCGGCGGCCGGCCGCGACGGCCCGGGCCAGTTCCGGGTCGGTGTGGTCGGTGAAGTACTGCCACGGCGTGCCCGCGGCCCACTCCTCCCCCATGAACAGCATCGGGGTGAACGGCGCGGTCAGCACCAGCCCGGCGCCGATCTTGACCAGGCCTGGAGCTAGCCGGGCGGAGATCCGGTCCCCGGTGGCCCGGTTCCCGACCTGGTCGTGGTCCTGCAGGTAGCCGAGGAACCGGAAGGCCGGGATGCGCAGCAGGTCCACCGGCCGGCCGTGGCTGCGGCCGCGGAACTCCGACCACGTGCCGTCGTGGAAGAACACCCGGGTCAGCGTCTTGACCAGGGCCCGCATCGAGCCGAAGTCGCAGTAGTAGCCCTGCCGCTCGCCGCTGACCGCGGCGTGCACCGCGTGGTGGAAGTCGTCGCTCCACTGGCCGGTCAGCCCGTACCCGCCGGCTTCCCGCGAGCTGACCAGCCGCGGGTCGTTCAGGTCGGACTCGGCGATCAGCACCAGCTCGCGGTTCAGCCGGGTGCCCAGCGCCTGCACCTCGACGGCCAGGTCCTCCAGGAAATGCAGTGCCCGGTGGTCCTCGAACGCGTGCACCGCATCCAGCCGCAACCCGTCCAGGTGGTAGTCGCGCAGCCACATCAGCGCGTTGCCGGCCAGGAACTGCCGCACCTCGTCCGAGCCGGGCTGGTCCAGGTTCACCGCCGGGCCCCACGGCGTCACGTGCGCGGTGGTGAAGTAGGGCCCGAACGCGTCCAGGTGGTTGCCGATGCCGACGTGGTTGTAGACCACGTCGAGCAGCACTCCGAGGCGCCTTGTGTGGCACGCGTCGACGAACCGTTTCAGGCCGTCCGGGCCGCCGTATGGCTCGTGCACCGCCCACAGGTGGATGCCGTCGTAGCCCCAGCCCCAGCGGCCAGGGAAGCTGGCCACCGGCATCACCTCGATCATGCCCACGCCCAGCTCGCTGAGGTGGTCGAGGTGGGCGATGGCGGCGTCGAACGTGCCCTCTGGGGTGAACGTGCCGACGTGCAGCTCGTAGATCACCGCACCGCGCAACGGCCCGCCGCGCCAGCCCTGGTCGGTCCAGCCGAACGCGGCGTGGTCGTAGCTCCGGCTCAGCCCGTCGCTGCCGTGCGGTTGCCGCGGCGACCGCGGGTCGGCCAGCGGCGGCCCGCCGTCCAGCCGGAATCCGTAGTCGGCGCCGTCGGCCGCGCCCGGCACGCTGGCTTCCCACCAGCCGGGCGGCCCGGCCGGGCGCATCGGCAGCACCTTCTCCGCGCCGTCCGCCTCGCCCGCCAGCCTGACTTGTACCTCGACCGCCCCGGCGGCCGGGGCCCACACCCGGAACACGCTCACGTCGGCACCTCAGGAAACATCATCAGCCGGCGACGCCGCCGCGTCGAGATCCGGCCAGGGTGATCCGGCTGGGATCAGCAGTGCCACGGGATGGCGTTCGGTAAGCGTGGCGAGAAGCGGGCGCGGGCCGGTATGCGTGACCCCGGAGAGCAGGTCCTGATACGTGCCTGCGGGCAGCGGCAGCACGGTGCCGGCCCAGCCGCCGCCGCGGCGCAGCCCGGCCGACAGGCGGGTGGCCACGGTGATGGCCTGGCCGCGGGCGAATGCGATGGCGTGCCCGGCCGCCGGGCCCTCGGCGGCCAGCGGCTGGTAGCCGGCCGCGAACCAGTCCGGGTGGGCACGCCGGAGCCTGAGGGCGGCCGTGGTGACCAGCAGCTTCTCCGCGTCGAGGCTGGCCGCGGGGCGTCCGGCGTGCTGCGCGGCCAGCAGCTCGCGGCCCCGGGTGAAGTCGGCGGGCCGCCGGTTGTCCGGGTCGACCAGGGCCAGCCCGGCCAGCTCGCAGCCCTGGTAGGTGTCGGGCACCCCGGGCATGGTGAGCTGCACCAGCTTCATGCCGAGTGAGGCGGCCCGCGCGTCCTCGCCGAGCGCGGCCACGAAGCCGGCCAGCGCGCTGGTCAGCTCGTCGTCGTCCAGCGCCTGCTCGGCGAAGCTGAGCACCGTCGCCTCATACTCGGCGTCCGGGTCGGTCCACGAGGTGCGGGTCTTGGCCTCGCGCATCGCCTTGACCAGGTACCCGGTGAGTCGCTCCCGGTCCAGCGGCCAGGCCCCGGCCAGCGTCTGCCACATCAGGTACTCGGTGTCCGGGTCCGGGACCAGCCCATTGGCCAGCGCGGCGGACCGGTCGTGCCACCGGGTCACCTCGGCCAGCCAGGCCTGCGGAATCTCGGCCAGCACCGCGAGCCGGGCCCGGACATCCTCCTGGCGCTTGGTGTCGTGGGTGGACAGCGTGGTCAGCGTGCCCGGCCAGTCCTGGGCCAGCCGCGCGGCGAACCGGTGGAATTCGGCTGGCGCCCAGCCGAACCGGTCCGGGTCGCCGCCGACCTCGTTCAGCGCGGCCAGCCGGGACCAGCGGTAGAACGCGGTGTCCTCCACGCCCTTGGCCATCACCGGGCCGCAGACTTGCTGAAACAGGATCACGAATGGCGGGGGTCCAGTCAGGGCCAGGTCCGCCACGACGGTCAGCAGCGGATGCAGCCGCTCCGGCAGGCGTTCCCGGGCGGCCGCGGCCGCCTGGTCCAGGATCGCCGCCGATTCCGGCGGCGCGGATTCGCCGTGCACCACGTAGGCCCGGTACACCGGCATCGCGGTGAGCAGCTCGGTGAGTACCCTGGTCAGGTCCGCGCCCGGGTAGTCGGTCAGCGCCGGGTGCCCGGACTCGCGGGCCAGCCGGGCCAGCCGGGCCACCTCGGCGGCCAGGGCCTGCTCGGCCTCGGCCCGCTTGGCCGCCTCGGCCACTCCGGCGAAAGCCGCCGGGCCGCCGGTGAAGTCGACGTAGCCGGTGGCCAGTGGCTGCGCCCCGGCCGGGTCGAGGAACAGGCCGCCGACCGCGCCGAGGCTGTCGTAGCCGGTGGTGCCCGCGCACGGCCAGTCGGCGGGCAGCCGCTCATCGCCGGACAGGATCTTCTCGGTGCACACCCACCGGCCGCCGGTCCGCTCGGCCAGCCGGCGCAGGTAGCCCCGCGGGTCGGCCAGCCCGTCCGGGTGGTCCACCCGGAGCCCGTCGATGAGCCCGTCGGCGATCAGACCGAGGATCACCGCGTGGGTGGCCTCGAACACCTCGGGGTCCTCCACCCGGACCGCGATCAGCGAGCTGATGTCGAAGAACCGCCGCCAGTTCAGCTCGGTGGCGGCCAGCCGCCAGTCGGCCAGCCGGTAGTACTGCTCGGCCAGCAGGTCGGGCAGCGGCAGCGTTTCGGTATCCGGGCGGACCGGGAACATGTGGTCGAAGTAGCGCAGCACTGGTTCGGGCGTGGCTCCCGGGCCGGTGCTCTGCTCGCCCACGGTCAGGTCACCCAGGCAGGCCGCCAGCGGGCCGCCCAGCACCGGCAGCAGCAGCCGGCCGTCCTCGGCCGTCCAGTCCACGTCGAACCAGGACGCGAACTCCGAGTCCGGCCCGTCCCGGAGCACCGCCCAGAGCGGCCGGTTCAGCGACTCGGGCACCGGGATGGCCATGTGATTGGGCACGATGTCCACGATCACGCCCAGGCCGGCGGTGCGGAACCGGCGGGCCATGTCCCGGAACGCGGTCTCGCCGCCCAGGTCGGCGGAGATCCGGGAGTGGTCCACCACGTCGTAGCCATGCCGGGAGCCCGGCGTGGCCTGCAGGATGGGCGACAGGTAGACGTGGCTGACGCCGAGTTCGGCCAGATAGTCCGCGCTGGCCGCGGCGGCCGCGAAGCCGAAGCCCGGCTGCAGCTGCAGCCGGTAGGTGGACACTGGCTCGCTGCCTGGCCCAGCTACGAGGGGCTCAGGCACGGGCGAGGACCTGCATGGAGCGGCTCGGGATGGGCACCGCGTCGCCTGGCTTGACCGCGGCCGCGTCCGGCACCGCGCTCAGTGGCAGCGCGGTGTCCAGCACCTTGACCCACTGCTGCCCGTACCGCTCCGGCGGCACGGTGAACTCCAGGTCCAGTTCGCTCGCGTTGAACAGGAGCAGGAATGAGTCGTCCCGGATCCGCTCGCCGCGCGGGTCGGGCTCGGTGATCGCGTCGCCGTTGAGAAACACGGTGAGCACCTTGGCGAAGCCGACCGCCCAGTCGTCGTCGGTCATCTCCTCGCCGGCCGGGGTGAACCAGGCGATGTCGGCGGGGCGGTCGTGCCCGCCGCGCCGGCCGCGGACCGCTTCCTGGCCGCGGAAGAACCGGCGGCGGCGGAACACCGGATGCTCGGCGCGCAACTGGATCAGCGTCCGGACGAAGTCGAGCAGGTCCTGGTCGCCACAGTAGCCCGGGACGTCGGTGTCGCCGTCTGGCGGCCAGTGCACCCAGGAGATGTCGGTGTCCTGGCAGTAGGCGTTGTTGTTGCCCCGCTGGGTGCGGCCCATCTCGTCGCCGGCCAGCAGCATCGGGATGCCCTGGGACAGCAGCACGGTGCACAGGAAGTTGCGCTTCTGCCGGTCGCGCAGCGCGGCCACCGCCGGGTCGTCGGTGCGGCCCTCGGCGCCGCAGTTCCAGGACCGGTTGTCGTCGCTGCCGTCCCGGCCGCCCTCGCCGTTGGCCTCATTGTGCTTGTGGTTGTAGGAGACCAGGTCGGCCAGGGTGAAGCCGTCATGCGCGGTGACGAAGTTGACCGAGGCCACCGGCCGGCGGCCGTCGCTCAGGTACAGGTCGCTGGATCCGGTCAGCCGGGACGCGAACTCGGGCAGGGTGGCGTGCTCGCCGCGCCAGAAATCGCGCACCGTGTCCCGGTACTTCCCGTTCCATTCGGTCCACAGCGGCGGGAAGTTACCCACCTGGTAGCCGCCCTCGCCGACGTCCCACGGCTCGGCGATGAGCTTGACCTGGGACACCACCGGGTCCTGCTGGACCATGTCGAAGAACGCGGACAGCCGGTCCACCTCGTGGAACTGCCGGGCCAGCGCGGCGGCCAGGTCGAACCGGAAGCCGTCCACGTGCATCTCGGAGACCCAGTAGCGCAGCGAGTCCATGATCATCTGGAGCACGTGCGGGTGCCGCATGAGCAGGCTGTTGCCGGTGCCCGTGGTGTCCATGTAGAACCGCTCGTCGTCGCTGACCAGGCGGTAGTAGGACGCGTTGTCGATGCCGCGGAAGGACAGCGTCGGGCCGAGGTGGTTGCCTTCCGCGGTGTGGTTGTACACCACGTCCAGGATCACCTCGATGCCGGCCTGGTGCAGCGTGCGCACCATCGACTTGAATTCCTGCACCTGCTCGCCGCGGGTGCCGCTGGCCGCGTAGCCGTTGTGCGGGGCGAAGAAGCCGATCGTGTTGTAGCCCCAGTAGTTGGCCAGGCCGCGTTCGGTCAGGATGGCGTCGCTGACGAACTGGTGCACCGGCATCAGTTCGATCGCGGTCACGCCCAGGCCGTGCAGGTGCTCGATGACCGCGGGATGGGCCAGCCCCTGGTAGCTGCCGCGCTGCGCGGGCGGCACCTCGGGGTGCAGCTTGGTCAGCCCGCGTACGTGCGCCTCGTAGACCACCGTCTCGTGGTACGGGGTGCGCGGGTGCCGGTCGTTGTCCCAGTGGAAGAACGGGTTGATGACCACCGACCGGGGCACGTACGGCGCCGAGTCGGCGTCGTTGCGCTCGTCCGGCTCCCCGAACGGGTAGGCGAACACAGCCTGGTCCCAGCGCACGCTGCCCTGGATGGCCTTGGCGTACGGGTCGAGCAGCAGCTTGGCCGGATTGCACCGCTGGCCGCGGGCCGGCTCATAGGGCCCGTGCACCCGGTACCCGTAGCGCTGGCCGGGGCCGATCCCGGGCAGGTAGCCGTGCCAGACGAACCCGTCCACCTCGTGCAGCGGCACCCGGGTCTCGGTCCCGTCCTCGTTGGACAGGCACAGTTCCACCCGCTCGGCTACCTCGGAGAACAGGGCGAAGTTGGTGCCTACCCCGTCATAAGTAGCGCCGAGCGGATAGCTGCCGCCCGGCCAGACCAACGCCTGCTGCGTCACAGGTTTCCATCCCTGGGTTAGCTGTGCTGCCTGCCCCGCCGTGCACTCCCCGGCCGCCCTGCACCATAGCGCGGCTTGGTTACCGGGACGTGACGTGCCCCCGACGGGCACGGTCAAACAACTGTGGCGATAGGGACAGTGGAGTTCGGGCTGATCGGTTCCGGGCCGGGTCAGGTGTCCCGGATGATCTCCTTGATCAGCTTTGTCGTCCCGGCCGGGGTTAGTGCCTCCGCGCTCAGCCGGTTCATGATCTCCATGTAGTGGTCCACGTCGCTGCGCCGCTCCAGGTACAGGGCGCTGGTCAGCTGCTCGATGTAGACCACGTCGGGCAGGTCCGGCTCGCCGAACCGGAGCACGGTGAACGAGCCGCCCGCGGCCGCGTGGCCGCCGCGGCGGAACGGCACCACCTGGAGCGTGACCTGGTTCAGCCCGGCCACCTCGATCAGCCGGTTGAGCTGCCCGCGCATAACGTCCCGGCCACCCACCGGCCGGCGCAGCGCCGCCTCGTCCATTACCGACCAGACCCGCGGCGGCTGCGCGCTGCTGAGCAGGTCCTGGCGCGCCATCCGCAGGCTGACCCGGCGGTCGATCTCGGTTTCCGGTGCGGCCCGGTGGCCCAGCATGGTGACCGCCCGGGCGTAGCCCTCGGTCTGGAACAGGCCGTGCACGAACTGCAGCTCGAACGTCCTGATCAGCGACGCGGCCGCCTCCAGGCCCAGGTAGGTCTCGAACCAGTCCGGCATGATGTCGCCGTACTGGGTCCACCAGCCCTGGTTGTTGGCCTGCCGGGCCAGGGCCAGCAGCCCGGACCGCATCTGCTCATCGGTCACTCCGTACAGGGTGAGCAGGTCGTTCACGTCGCGCAGCTTGCAGCCGACCCGGCCGTGCTCCAAGCGGCTGATCTTGGACCGGGAGGCGCGGATCTCGTAGCCAGCCTCGTCCGGGGTGATGCCCGCGGCCTCGCGGAGACGGCGCAGCTGGGCACCGAGCATCATGCGGACGACGGTGCCGCCCGCGCGGCTGCCGGCCAGCGCGCCGGCCGGTTCGTCGTCGGCCGGATGAACGGATGTCATCTCAGCTCCCGGCTCATACCAGCTCCCGACCCGATGGAATCACGGCCATCACACCTAACCCCCCCGGCCGATGCCAGACACGGTGCCCGAGGGCGAGTCAGGGCGCGCAAATCTGCCAGCAGCGCGGCCCGCCACCCGGGCGGGACACACAGAGCACGATATCACCGAGCCCGCACGCTGTCCCGGGTCAAAATGGCGCGATTTTCCGCGACCCGGTAACCAGTCAAAGGTCGTCGAATTCGCCCTGCTTGACGGCCGCCAGGAACGCGGCCAGGGCCGGCTTCGGGTAGACCAGCGCCGGCCCGGACGGGTGCCGGGAGTTCCGCATCGCGACCGCACCGTCCGGCAGCTCAGCCATCTCCACACAGCTCCCGCTGGGGTTGCTGATGCTGCTCTTACGCCAGCGCACGTCGAGCTCACCAGCCGGGATGCCGCTTCGAATCTGCAACTGTTCCTCCTGAGCCACCGGGAAACGCTTACCGCCAGATACGTTCCGGCGGCGGGAGGATCGCCCGCGCTGGATCTTCCGGCACTGAGGTGATCCCGTGCACACGGCAGCCTAACAGATCAAATGCACGTGCACCTGAACGTGCAGTGGACGTTGCAAACGAATCGTGCATGGGGCAGGATACGTGCCAGCGAGATAGCCCGCCCCCGGACTACGACAGGACCCCCCACAAGCCGATGAGCGCGCACCCATTGCGGCTGGCCAGCACCATGGGCCGTGACGTGCGCTGGGACTGGCTGGCACCGGCTGTGCGGATGGCCGCGGCCGTGCATGGCATCCATCCGCTGGCCGCGGACCGGGCCGCGCTGGAGTGGACCTGCTATCCCCGGGTGGCCACCCGCACGCCGCGCGGCACGGCCCAGTCGGTCGGTGCGGCCCGCGACTTCGGCCTGGCCACGCTGCGCCGCTGGACGGTGGCCGACCGCACCGACGACATCGCGATCGTGCTATCCGAGTTGCTGACCAACGCGCTGCGGCACAGCACGGACCGGCCGGCCAGCCCGGTCCGGGTGGCGCTGGTCCAGCCCCCGCAGCACGTGCTGGTCGTGGTGGCCGACCCCGGGCGGCAGGTGCCGGTACTCCGGGAACCGGACTACCTGGCCGAGAGCGGCCGCGGGCTGCACGTGATCAACGCGCTCAGCGACACCTGGGGCTGCACCACGTCGACCGACGCGGGCAAGGCGGTCTGGGCCCTGTTCTCGGTGCGCTTCACCGAGCCGCGGCCGGTCCCGGACTGGCTGCTTTCGCGCTTGCCCGGAGCGGTTGGCGCGACGGAGGATTTGTGAGCGCTCTCAAATTCTGCTGAGCGTTTTCAGCCACTTTCTCCGTATTTTCGGCGCTTATTAAGCGCTCTTAATTTGCTGCTCCGCCGTCAATCGCGGCTGACCGGGGGCAGATAGCGGACCGGGCCGGGGCCGTCCGCGGCGGTGGCGATCCGGCCGGTGCTGGACAGGTACTCCAGATGCGCGGCGGTCTCCGCCAGGGCCGCCCGGCGCATCATGCCGGTCACCGCGCCCCAGCCCCGGGACCAGGACAGTTCCTGGGTGATCTGCCACCCGGTGGCGCCGCTGAACCGCTCGGCCACGGCCAGCACCTCGGCGCACCGCCGGTCGTGGTGGGCCAGCAACATCCGGGCCCGGCCGGCCAGGCCGTGGAAGCGGTACTCATGCGCGGGCAGCGCCTCGGCGCTGTCGTACCCGGCGGTCCGCTTGAGCGACTCCAGGTAGGCGGCCAGCGGCGGCTCGGCCACGTGCGGCTGCAGCCCGATGTTCGGGCTGATCCGGGGCAGCACGTGGTCCCCGGTCAGCAGCACGTCCTCGGTCTCCTCGTGCAGGCAGAGGTGACCCGGGGTATGACCGGGCGTCCACACCGCGCGCAGCCGGCGGCCGGGCAGCGGGACCAGGTCGCCGTCGGCCAGCAGGACTGACGGCTCGACCATGTCCAGCACCCAGCGGATCCCCTCCGGGGAGATGACCAGTTCGGCCGCGACGTCGTCCGGCACCCCACAGGACCGCAGCCAGTCCCGGTCGGACGCCGGGCCGCGCACCTCGTCCCAGAGCCGGGCCGGCAGCGAGTCCCGCTCCACCGGGTGCATCGCGATCCACGCGCCGGACGCCTCGCGGACCCGCCCGGACAGGCCATGGTGATCGGGGTGCACGTGGGTGACCACGATGCCGGTGAGGTCGGTCATGGCCGCGCCCGCGGCGGCCAGCCCGGCCTGCAGGGCCTGCCAGGTCGGCTCGGTGTTCATCCCCGGATCGACCAGCACCAGGCCGGCCTGCCCGGCGATGAGGTAGCTGAGCGTGTAGCGCAGCGGGCTGCCCGGTATCGGCACCGGGATCGACCACAGGTCGGGGCGGACCTGCTCGGTCAGCGGCATAGTCCGGGACTGCCAGGCGTCCCGCTGGGCCACCCCGGTCACCCGCATAACGGCAGCCTATACTGACGCTCAGCGTTCAGCAAAGGGCCCCCTTGACAACCCCTCTCGCGTCCCGGCCAAGATCGTCCGGTGATGATCAGACGATTGGTGCTGTCCTGGCGGCAGCAATCGTTTGATCATCACCGCCGCAGCCCGGGATGGTTCCGCGGGTCGCGTCAGGCCGGTTCTGCGGGGAAGACCTGGCGTGGGATCGTCACCTCGCCGCGCCGCCGCCACTCCCGCGGGTAGCCCAGCGAGACCTCCAGGAACGGCACCCCGTCATACACGGTGGTCCGCGGGATGTGCAGGTGCCCGTAGACCACCGCGCTGGCCCGGTACCGCAGGTGCCAGTCCGCCGTCCGGGTGGTGCCGCACCACTGCGCGAACGGCGGGTAGCGCAGCACCCGGGTCGGCTCGCGGACCAGCGGCCAGTGGTTGACCAGCACGGCCGGCAGGGCCGGGTCCAGCTCGGCCAGGCGCCGCTCGGTGAGCTCGACCCGGGCCGCGCACCACGCCTCCCGGCTCGGGTACGGGTCCGGGTGCAGGTACTTCTCGTCGGTGCACACCACCCCGGTGGCGTAGGCCATGGCCAGCGCCTCGGCCTTGGTCCGGGCCCCGGCCGGCCGGAACGAGTAGTCGTACAGCAGGAACAGCGGCGCGATCACGGCCGGCCCGCCCGGCCCGTCCCAGACGCAGAACGGGTCCTCCGGGGTGAGCACGCCCAGGCCCCGGCACACCTCGACCAGGCGGTGGTAGCGCTGCTCGCCGCGCAGCCGGACCGGGTCCCGGGCATGGGTCCACAGGTCGTGGTTGCCGGGGACCCAGATGACCCGCGCGAACCGCTCGCTGAGCGTGCCGAGCGCCCACTCGACGTCGGCCAGGAACTCGCCGGTGTCCCCGGCGACCAGCAGCCAGTCGCCGGCCGAGGCGGGCCGCAGGTTCCGCACGATCTCCCGGTTCGGCGGGTAGGCGACGTGCAGGTCGCTGACCGCGAGCAGCCGCGCCGGGAGGCCGGCCATCAGCGAACGTCGGCCAGGTCCGAGGTCCACATGACGATCCGGGTCCGGTCGCCGCGGAACAGGTCGCGGGCGTACTCGACCGGCCGGCCATCCCGGACGTAGGCGATCCGCTCGACCAGCATGAGCGGATCGCCCGGCTCCACCTCCAGCACCTCGGCCTCCCGGGCGTCCGCGGTGACCGGCTCCAGGCTCTCCCGGGCCCGGTACGGGCGGAGCTGGTACTTCTCGTCCAGCAGCTCGTACAGCGACCCATCCAGCCGGCACTGCAGCAGGCCCGGGCACAGCGCGGCCGGGAACACCGAGCGCTCCACCGCGATCGGCCGCCCGTTGCCCAGCCGGACCCGGCGGATCTCGGTCACCGGGTCGCCGCCGGCCAGGTCCAGCGCGGCGGCCACGGCCGGGCTGGCGGTGCGCGCCGTCGCGGACAGCACCCGCGCCCCGGCCACCAGCCCGTGCCGGCGCAGCTGCTCGGAGAAGCCGGCCAGCGTGGTCCGGTCCTGCTCCAGCTTGCCCTCGGCCACGAACGTGCCGCCGTTGCGGCCCACCGTGCGCACGACCAGGCCGCGCCGGGCCAGGTTGGCCAGCGCGTGCCGGAGCGTCATCCGGCTCACCCCGAGCCAGCCGGCCAGCGCGTACTCGGTGGGCATCCGGTCACCGGGCAGCAGCTGGCCGGCCGCGATCGCGTCGCCCAGCCACTCCTCGATCTGCCCGTGCGCCGTGCTGCCCGGCTGACGGACGATCACCGGCGGTGCCAGGCCCATCAGCGCGGGCAGTTCCGGCCGCGGCTGCCGCTGTCCTCCCATAAGTCAGCCCATGTGTCAGTCAGCTGGCTGCGCCGTCCCGGGCACCAGGGGCGCGTCATCGCCTTCCGGCGCGACCACCGGCGCGAACTCCTTCCGCCGTCCCGCGGCCAGGTAGTAGATGATGCCGACGATGACGATGAACAAGAACACCGACCACAGGATCGGGATGCTGTCCAGCCAGGACATGCCGAAGCTGAGCAGCCCGCCGGTCTGGTTCGGCTTCGGGTTGCTGGCCACCCGCGGCCAGGCGAAGTTGATGATCATCGCGCCGCCGTAGAGCAGCGCCAGCACGTTGACCAGGATGCCCCACCGGCCCAGCTTGAACGGCGCGCTGACCCTCGGCCAGCCGCGCGCCCGGGCCCGCATGATCACCAGGTTGCCGAGGAAGTAGCTGAAGTAGATCAGCCCGGTGGCCGCGATGGCGATGATGCCCGCCCCGGAGTACTTGAGGAACGGCACCGCGGCCAGCAGCGCGACGATGATGCACGCGAACACCGGGGTGTGCAGCGTCGGCGAGACCTTGCTCCAGGTCTTGGAGAACGGCAGCGTGTTGTCCCGGGACATGCCGAAGCAGAGCCGGATGGTGGCGGCCAGGATGGACAGGCAGCAGACGAAGATGGCCGCCGACACCACGAACAGGTAGAGGGTGGCGAACGCGGACGGGAAGTTGGCCTCGATGACGTTGGCCGGGTTCCAGCCCAGCCCGCCGTTCCCGGTGATCGCGGTGTGCAGGTTCGGGATGGCGATCAGCGTACCGAGCAGGAACACGCCGCCGATGATGAACGCCCCGACGACCGCGTAGAGCACCGCCTTGGGCGCCTGCCGGCGCGGGTCCTTGGTCTCCTCGGCCAGGGTGGACGCGGTGTCGAAGCCGTAGATGACGAACAGGCTCATGAACATCGCGGCCAGGAACGAGGCCGGCCCGACGTGCAGCCCGGCGCTGTTCGTCACCACCTTGAAGCCCTGGTGGTTGTGGAAGGCCAGCAGGATCAGCGCGAACACGAACATGCCGAGGATCTCGAAGATGACCCCGGTGTTGTTGATGATCGCGACCAGCCGGACCCCGTAGATGTTCAGCACGGTGATCACGACCAGGGTGATCAGCGCGACCACCAGCTGGGTGTGCAGGCTGGCCGCGTTCAGGCCGTGCCAGCCGAGCCCGTTCAGCGCCGGGATCAGCGCGATCGGGAGCGTGGCCACCACGGCGGTGACGGTCAGGATGCCGGCGAACAGGTAGATCCAGCCGGTGAACCAGGAGTAGGTCCGGCTGGACATGTACTTGGTCCACTGGAACACCGAGCCGGCCACCGGGTAGTGGCTGGACATCTCGGCGAAGTTCAGCGCGACCAGGAACTGGCCGGCCGCCACCACCGGCCAGGTCCAGATGAACACGCCGCCGATCGTGGTCAGGCCGAGCGCGAACAGCGTGAAGATGCCGGTGGACGGAGAGATGTAGCTGAACGCGACCGCGAACGAGCTGAACAGCCCGAGCGAGCGCTTGAGTTCCTGTTTGTAGCCGAACCGGGCCAGATCGGCGGCGTCCCGTTGATCGTGCTGGTCGGCGGGGATCTCGGTACTCATCGGCTGCCTCCCCTTGCGATGAGCCGCACAAGTTGAGGCGAATCGTAGAAGCCCGGCCAACTTACTGTCTAGACCCTTTCCGGACGGGCCAGTACCCTGCCATCCGATGACTGATCTGGCCGAGCCGTCCACACTGTTCGACCGGGTGCCCTGCCTGGCCGGCACGCCCCGGTCGATAACGCCGCTGCCAGGCGGTCTGACCAACCGGAACTACAAGGTGACCACCCCGGACGGCGCCTTCGTGGCCCGGGTGTGGGCGGACGGCGACCTGCTGGCGATCAACCGGGATCACGAGCATCACAATTCGGTAGCGGCGGCGGCCGCCGGGGTCGGCGCGCCGGTGCTGGCCTACCAGCCCGCCGAGCACGTGCTGGTGCTCGGCTTCCTGGACGGCCGGACGCTGGGCAACGCGGACGTGGCCGATCCGGCCATGCTGCCCCGGATCGCCGGGGCCTGCCGGCTGCTGCACGCCGGGCCGCGGTTCGCCGGCGACTTCGACATGTTCCAGGTGCAGCGCCGCTACCTGGCCGTGGCCACGCAGCACGGTTTCGAGGTCCCTGACGGCTACGCCGCCCTCGCGCCCCAGATGCAGGCCGCCCAGCGCGCCCTGGCCGTGCGCGCCGGGGGCACCGTGCCGTGCAACAACGACCTGCTGGCGGCCAACTTCATCGACGACGGCGAGCGCATCTGGCTGATCGACTACGAGTACTCCGGCAACAACGACCCGTGCTTCGAGCTGGGCAACATCGCCGCCGAATGCCAGCTGCCCCCGGACGGCCTGGCCGAACTGGTCCGGCATTACTACGGGCGGCCGTTGCGGAACAAGATCGCCCGGGCCCAGCTGCTCGGCCTGGCGGGCAAGTACGGCTGGACCCTGTGGGGGGCCATCCAGCAGGCCAGCAGCCCGATCCAGTTCGACTTCTGGGCCTGGGCCATGGAACGTTTCGAATCGGCGGCGGCCGGGCTGACCAGCCCGCAGTTCGCCCAGTTGCTGGACGATGTGGTGCGCGATGACTGAACGGTTCCAGGTGGTCATCATCGGCGGCGGGGTGATCGGCACCAGCGTCGCCTACCACCTGGCCGAGCTGGGCTGCGCCTCTGTGCTGCTGCTGGAGCAGGGCCAGCTGTCCTGCGGCACCACCTGGCACGCGGCCGGGCTGGTCGGCCAGCTCCGCGCGTCCGAGAGTGGCACCCGGCTGGTGCAGTACTCCACCGAGCTGTACGCCCGGCTGGAGGCGGAGACCGGGCTGTCCGCCGGGTTCCGCCGCTGCGGCGGGCTGATCGTGGCGCGCACCGCGGACCGGCTCACCCAGCTGCGCCGGACCGCGGCCGCGGCCGACGCGTTCGGGCTGCAGGCCGAGCTGCTCACCCCGGCGCAGGCCGGGCAGCGGTACCCGCTGATGGACACCGCCGACCTGGCCGGTGCGCTGTGGCTGCCGGACGACGGCAAGGCCAACCCGACCGACCTGACCTACGCGCTGGCCCGGGGCGCGCGGGACCGCGGCGTGACGATCCGGCAGCGGGCCCGGGTCACCGCCATCCTGACCGCGGGCGGCGCGGTGACCGGGGTGCGCCTGGCCGGCCCGGAGCCCGCGGAGATCGAGGCCGAGACCGTCATCAACTGCGCCGGGCAGTGGGCCAAGCAGGTCGGCGCCTGGTGCGGGGTGACCGTGCCGCTGCACTCCTGTGAGCACTTCTACGTGGTCACCGAGCGGATCGACGGAGTGCACCGGGACCTGCCGGTGCTCCGTGACCCGGACGGCTACACCTACTTCAAGGAGGAAGTCGGCGGCCTGGTGGTCGGCGGCTTCGAGCCGGACGCCAAGCCGTGGGTGTCCCCCGAGGACATCCCGCAGCCGTTCGAGTTCCAGCTGCTGGCCGAGGACTGGGAGCATTTCGCGCCGCTAATGGAGCAGGCCCAGCTGCGCATCCCGGCGCTGCGCGAGGCGGGCATCAAGAAGTTCTACAACGGCCCGGAGAGCTTCACCCCGGACAACCAGTTCATCCTGGGCCAGGCGGCCGGGCTGCGGAACTTCTGGGTCGCGGCCGGCTTCAACTCGGTCGGCATCGCGTCCGCGGGCGGCGCGGGGCGGGCGCTGGCCCGGTGGATCCTGGCCGGCGACGCCGGGCTGGACCTGACCGCGGTGGACATCCGCCGGTTCGCCCCGTTCCACGGCAACACCCGCTGGCTGCGCGACCGGGTTGGCGAGATCCTCGGCCTGCACTACGCGCTGCCCTGGCCGAACCGGGAACCGGTCTCCGCCCGGCCGCAGCGCGTCTCACCGGTGCATCACCTGGTGGCCGCGGCGGGCGCCGTGTTCGGCAGCCGGATGGGCTGGGAGCGGCCCAACGTGTTCGCGCCGCCGGGCGCGGCCCCGGTCCTGGAATACAGCTGGGACGCGCCCAGTTGGCTGCCCTGGTCCGCGGCCGAGCAGCGGGCGGCCCGCCGCGACGTGGCCCTGTTCGACCAGACCTCGTTCTCCAAGTACCTGCTGACCGGGCCGGATAGCGAGCAGGCGCTGCAGTGGCTGTGCACCGCGGACGTGGCCGTGCCGCCCGGCCGGGTGGTGTACACCGGGATGCTCGGCGCGAACGGCAGCTACGAGTCGGACCTCACCGTGACCCGGCTCTCCCCCGACGAGTTCCTGCTGGTCAGCAGCTCGGCGACCACCGAGCGGGACAAAGCTCATATTTCTGAACGCCTCCCGGTGGGCACGGCCGCCCGCCTTGTCGATGTGACCTCGGCGTATGCCGTGCTGGGCGTGATGGGGCCGCGATCGCGGGAGCTGCTCGGGGCGCTGTCCAGTGCCGACTTCAGCGACGCGGGCTTCCCGTTCGGCACCAGCCGCGAGGTGGATCTGGGCTACTTCACCGTCCGGGCCACCCGGATCACCTACGTCGGCGAGCTGGGCTGGGAGCTGTACGTGCCGGCCGAGTGCGCGGCCGGCGTGTTCGCCGCGCTGACCGCGGCTGGTGTGGACTTCGGGCTGGTCAACGCCGGCTACTACACGATCGAGTCGATGCGGCTGGAGAAGGGCTACCGGGCCTACGGCCGCGAGCTGACCCCGGAGTACAACCCGGTCGAGGCGGGCCTGTTGTTCGCCTGCAAGCTGGGCACGCCGGTGCCATTCCTGGGCCGGGAAGCGGTGGAGAAGGCGCGGGTGGCCGGGCCGCGGCGGCGGCTGGTGTCGGTGCTGGCCGACCCGGCTGGGGCCGGCGGCCTGGGCCGGCCCATGCTGTGGGGCGGCGAGCTGCTGCTCCGCGATGGGGTGCCGGCCGGCCACCTCACCTCGGCCGCCTGGGGCGTGGCGGTGGGCGGCCCGGTCGGCCTCGGCTACCTGCGCGACCCGGACGGCGGCGTAGTCAGCCGCGACTTCATCAACACCGGCCAGTATCAGGTCAACGTAGGCGGCTCCCGCTACCCGGCCACGGTCACCCTGCGCCCCCCGTTCGACCCGGACAACACCCGCATCCGCCCCCGCTAACCCGCCACCCCCGCGCGCCGGGCGAGTCCGGCACCACATGGATGTTGCAGTCACGCGGCCAGGACCGCGTGGCTGATTCAGCCACGCGCACGCGCTGGCGGGGCGGCGGTCGCGCGCACCCGGACGGCGGCACAGCCGCCCCCGCACCGACCGGCGGCGCGGCGGCTGAGCGGACCGGCCGGGCACTGGCGTTAAGCGCTAATTGTGGGGTTTTTGGGACCGGGGATGATGGGGGGATGCGGCGGAAGGTGGCGTGGATGCCGCCGGTGCGGGACTGGCCGGTGCTGCGCGGGGTGCTGCCGGTCCGCCGGGCCACGCTGACCCGGGACGTGCTGGCCGGGGTCACCCTGGCCGCGCTGGGCGTTCCCGAGGTGCTCGGCTACGCGCGGATCGCCGGGATGCCGGTGGTGACCGGCCTGTACACGCTGCTGCTGCCGCTGGCCCTGTTCGCCGTGCTGGGCGCATCCCGGCACCTGGTGGTGGCGGCCGACTCGGCCACCGCGGCGCTGCTGGCTGGCGCGCTGATCCGGCTGGCCGCCCCGGAGTCGGCCGCCTATGTCGGGCTGGCCGGACTGGTCGCGCTGCTCACCGGCGCGCTGCTGCTGCTGGCCCGGCTGGCCCGGCTCGGCTTCCTGGCCAACTTCCTGTCCCGTACCGTGCTGCTCGGCTTCCTCACCGGGGTGGGCATCCAGGTGGCCATCGGCCAGCTGCCGGACATGCTCGGGGTGACCGCGCCCAGTTCGCACACGGTGATCAAGCTGGCCGAGACGGTGGCCGCGGTGCCGCACGCCCACCCGGCCACGGTGGCCGTGTCGCTCGGCGTGATCGCGGTGGTCATGGCGGCCAAGATGTTCACCCGCTGGGTGCCCGGCGCGCTGCTCGCGGTGGCCGGCGCGATCGTGGTGAGCTGGTCCGTGCACCTGGCCGCGCATGGGGTGACCGTGCTCGGCCCGGTGCCGCGCGGGCTGCCCGGGTTCTCGCTGCCCACGCTGCGGCTGCATGAGGCGGTCGCGCTGCTCGGCACGGCCGCGTCGATCGGCATCGTCATCCTGGCCCAGAGCGCGGCCACCGCGCGCGCCTACGCGGTCAAGCACGACGAGCCGATGGATACCGACACCGACCTGACCGGGCTGGGCGCGGCCAACCTGGCGGCCGCGTTCACCGGCACGTTCGTGGTCAACGGCAGCCCGACCAAGACCCAGATCGTGGACGACGCGGGCGGCCGCAGCCAGCTCGCCTCGCTGACCACCGGCGCGATCGCGGTGGGCGTGCTGCTCCTCGCCACCGGGCCGCTGCGCTACCTGCCCGACGCCGCGCTGGCCGCGGTGGTCTTCCTGATCGGCGCCGAACTGGTGGACCTGCGTGGGCTGCACCGGCTGCGGACCGCCCGGCCAATCGAGTTCGCGGTGGCGGTGGTCACCGCGGCCGCCGTGATCGGGCTGAACGTGCAGTACGGCATCGGGGTGGCCATCGCCGCGTCGATCATCGACCACCTGCGGCACAGCTACCGGCCGCGCAGCTACGTGCTGATCAAGTCGGCCGCCGGGCACTGGCTGCCCGCCCCGGTCAAACCGGGCATGCGGACGGTACCGGGGCTGGTCGTGTACCGGTTCGGCACCAGCCTGTACTTCGCCAACGCCAGCCGGTTCGTGGAGGACGTGATCACGCTGACCCGGCACGGCGACCCGCTGCGCTGGCTGGTGCTGGACGGCGCGGCCATCGGGGACGTGGACTACACCGCGTCCAGCGTGCTCAGCCGGGCCTTCGAGCAGCTGCACGAGGAGGGCCACATCCACGTGGTGATGACCAGCGTGGTGCAGCCGGTGCGGGACCAGCTGCAGCACTACGGGCTGACCGGTGACCACGGTCCGGACGCCTTCTACGACACCCCAGGAGAGGCGCTGGCCGCGTTCCACGCCACCGGGCCAGGCTGATCCGCCGCGGCGGCGGCGATCCGGCCGGCCGCGCAGCCGAACTCGATCCGCGAGCCACCGGGGCCGGGCGCGGACCCGGACAGCGTGACCGTGTCGCCGTCGGCCAGGTAGCCATGCGGCTGGCCGTCCAGCAGCAGCGGTTCCCGGCCGCCCGCGGTCAGTTCGAGCAGCGAGCCCATCTCGTCCCGGCGGAACCCGGACACCGTGCCGGAGCCGTACAGGTCGCCGGTGCGCAGCGCGGCGCCGTTCACGGTCAGGTGCGCCAGTTGCTGCGCCGCGGTCCAGTACATGGTGGCGAACCGCGGCCGGGACACCAGCTGGCCGTTGAGGTGCACCGCCAGCTCGATGTCCAGCCCGCACGGGTGGCTGGCCCGCAGGTATTCGAGCGGCGGCGGATCCTGGGCGGGCGGCCGGACCCGGGCCTGGTCCAGCGCGGCCAGCGGGATGACCCAGGGTGAGATCGTGGTGGCGAACGACTTGGCCAGGAACGGGCCGAGCGGCCGGGACTCGAACGCCTGGATGTCCCGGGCGCTCCAGTCGATCAGCAGCATCACGCCGAACACGTGCTCGGCGAAGTCGTCGATCGGCACCGGCCGCCCGGGCGCGGAACCGGCGCCGACCACGAAGCCGAGCTCGGCCTCGAAGTCCAGCTTGCGGGTGGGCGCCAGGTCGGGCCGGCCGTGCCCGGGGGCGATCTGGCCGTACGGGCGGGCCACCGGGGTGCCGCTGACCACCACGGTGCCGGCCCGCCCGTGGTAACCGACCGGCATCTCCCGCCAGTTCCGGGCCAGGCCCGGGTCGTCCGGGCGGAGGATCCGGCCCGCGTTGGTGGCGTGTTCCAGCGAGGAGTAGAAGTCGGCAAAGTCGGCCACCTCGACCGGCAGGTGCAGGGTGGCCTCGGCGATGGGCACGGTCTCGGTGAGCTGGCCGCCCCGGATGAAGCCGAGCAGCCGCTCCCGGGTCCGCTGCCAGGCGCGCGGCCCGCGGGCCAGGAAACCGTTCAGCGACGGCGCGGCGAAGATCTTGTCACCGAACGCCAGTTCCAGGTCGATGATGTGCGTGCCGAGCCCGGCCCCCACCCGTGGCGGGCCACCGCCGTGCGAGAACACGCAGTACGGCAGGGTGTGCTCGGTAAAGGTCGGTAACGTCAAGGAATGTCCAGTGAGATCGCGAATGTGAAGCGGTCGCCACGGTAGTGGATCCGGGCGATGTCCACTGGAGTCCCACCCGCCGCATAGGTCACATTTTCCGATCGCAAAACCGGGCTGAGCACATCCACCCGCAGCAGCGCGGCCAGTTCGGCGGGCGCGGTGCACGCGGAGACCTCGTTGCGATCCTGGTCAGCGGCAGCGCCAGCGCGTCCCGGAGGATCTTGGTGACCGGCGCCACGGTCAGGTCCGCGTCGCTGATCCGCGCGGCGTGCTCGGGGCGCAGGTAGTTCTCCGCGAAGCTGACCGGCTCACCGCCGTCCAGCCGGAGCCGCCGGATCAGCACCGCATGCCCGGTGATGCCGAGCCGGGCCGCCGGGGTGGTGGCGGCGAGCACCTGGTCCCGGCCGAGCACCCGCACCTCGTCGCCGGACTGCTGGGCCATCACCGCGTCGGCCGAGCCGAGCACCCGCAGCGCCCGGGAGCGGAGCGCCGCCGGGTTGACGAACGTGCCGCGGCGCCGGTGCCGGCTGATCAGCCCGTCGGCGGCCAGCGAGCCGAGCGCCTGGCGCACCGTGGTCAGGCTGACCCCGTAGTGCCGGGCGAACTCCACCTCGGTGGGCAGCCGGGTGGGGCCGTCCTGGCCCAGGCCCAGGATGGCGGTGCGCAGGCTCTGCGCCAGCTGGTACCACAGCGGCAGGCTGCCGGAGAACCGCGGCGGCGTCATGGCCAGCAGGGCCTGCCCGGTGACCGGGGCGGCCGGGCGCCGGCGCGGGCGGCCCGGCCGAGGTGGGCGGGGCGGCCGTCACTGGCCGGCGCCGAACAGCCGGGGCAGGCCGGCCCACACCGCGTCGTAGTCGGCCTGCCGGTGCCCGGCCTCCATCGCCTGCCGGGTCGGGATGATCATCCACCGGCTCTCGAACATGAAGGCCAGCGAGCCGGTGATCTTCTGCGGCGCCAGCTCGGCCTCGCTGGCCCGGGTGAACGTCTCCAGGTCCGGCCCGTGCGCGTTGAACGTGTTGTGCAGGCTGGCCCCGCCGGGCAGGAAGCCCTCGGCCTTGGCGTCGTACGCGCCGTGCACCAGGCCCATGAACTCGGACATGATGTTGCGGTGGAACCACGGCGGCCGGAACGTGTCCTCGCCGACCAGCCAGCGCGGCGGGAAGATCACGAAATCCACGTTGGCCAGCCCGGGTAGCTCGCTTGGCGAGGTGAGCACGGTGTAGATGGACGGGTCCGGGTGGTCGAAGCTGACCGTGCCGATGACCATGAAGTTGGCCGTGTCGTACTTCACCGGGGCGTAGTTGCCGTGCCAGGCCACCACGTCGAGCGGCGAGTGGTCATAGTCGGCGGCCCACAGGTTGCCGCCGAACTTCTGCACCACCTGCACCTGCTGCCCGCCCGGCCCGCGGTCCTCGAAGGCCGCGGTCGGGGCCAGGAAGTCCCGCTCGCTGGCCAGCCCGTTGGCGCCGATCGGGCCGCGCTCCGGCAGGGTGAACGGCGCGCCGTAGTTCTCGCACAGGTAGCCGCGGGCCGGGCCGTCCAGCAGCTCCACCCGGAACCGGATGCCGCGCGGGATGACCGCGATCTCCCCCGGCGCCAGCCGCAGCGGGCCGAGCTCGGTGTGCAGGGCCAGCGGGCCGGCCTGCGGCACGAACAGCAGCTCGCCGTCGGCGTCCACGAAGTAGCGGTCGGTCATGGACGTGCTGGCCGCGTACAGGTGGACAGCCATCCCGCTGCGCGTCCTGGTGTCCCCGTTACCCGCCATCGTGTACAGCCCATCGATGAAGTCGGCCGGGCCATCGGGCACCGGCAGCGGGTCCCAGCGCAGCCGGTTCGGGTCCGGCTCGATCTCGTCGAACGGCCCGGCGCGCAGCGCGCCGTTGCCGATCCGGCTGAACCGCGGGTGCGCCGCGGACGGCATCATCCGGTACACCCAGGTGCGCCGGTTGGCCGCCCGGGGCTGGGTGAACGCGGTGCCGCTGAGCTGCTCGGCGTACAGGCCCAGCGGGGCGCGCTGCGGGGAGTTCCGGCCGGCCGGCAGCGCGCCGGCCACCGCCTCGCTGACGAACTCGTTCCCGAAGCCGGGCTGGTACCGGTAGCCGTCCTGGACCGCGGTGGCTGCGGCATCTGCGGGCATGACCCCTCCCCAGCGTTACTGCGATTCCTCTGCTCAATGCGAGCATTACTGTACCGAGCGGGTCCATCCGGCGGCTGGTTATGCGGTCAGCCTGGGCAGCAGGCTGCCCCCGGCCGCCGTCATCTCGGCGGCCTGGGCCGCGTCCAGCGGCCCGGACAGCAGGTAACCCTGCCCGTACTGGCAGCCCATCGACACCAGCAGGTCCCGCTGCACCTCGCCCTCGATCCCCTCGGCCACCACGGTCAGCCGGAGCGTCCGGGCGATCCGGACGATTACTTCCACCAGGGCCCGGCGCCGCCGGTCGACCGCGATGCCGTCCACGAACGACTTGTCCACCTTGAGCATGCTGATCGGCAGCTCACGCAGGTAGCTGAGCGATGAGTAGCCGGTGCCGAAGTCGTCGATGGCCAGCCGCACGCCCATCCGGCGCAGCTCGGCCAGGTCGGCCCGGATCCGCTGGTCCGGCCGGAGCAGCACGCTCTCGGTCAGCTCCAGCAGCAGCACGTCCGGGGCCAGCCCGGTGCTGGCCAGGATGCGCTGCACGCCGGGCACGAATTCCGGGTCGCGGAGCTGGCGGGCGGACACGTTCACGCTGACGTACCGGGGCGGCTGGTGCGGGGCCTGCTGTTCCCGGCGCACCGTGTCGGCCGCGGCCCGCTCCAGCACCCACAGGCCGAGCCGGATGATGTGCCCGGTGTCCTCGGCCACCGCGATGAACTGCTCCGGCGGGATCATCCCCCACTCCGGGTGCGGCCAGCGGGCAGCGTCTCGAACCCGGCCACGTCGCCACTGGTCAGCTCCACGATGGGCTGGTAGACCACCCGGAAGCCGTCTTCGGCGATGGCGGTGTCCAGCGCGGCCTGCACATCCCGGCGCCGCCGGATGCCCGCGCTGAGCACCGGCTGGTACCGCCGCCACTGCCGCTTGCCGGCCGCCTTGGCCGCATACAGCGCCAGGTCAGCCTGCCGGACCAGGTCACTCGGGCGGTTCGAGTCGGCCGAGACGGCCACGCCCACGGTGGCCGCGGCCATGGCCGGGCCGGCGCCCAGCGTGAACGGTTCGTCGAACGCGCCCACGATGGCGGCGGCCAGCGTGTTCACCGTGTCGCCGTCGCCGTCGCCGGCTTCCGGCAGCAGCAGGGCGAACTCGTCGCCGCCCAGCCGGGCCACCAGCCCGGAGCCGCCCGCCAGCGCGGCCAGCCGCCGGCCCGCGGCCACCAGCAGCTCGTCGCCGGCCGCGTGGCCCATCGTGTCGTTGATCACCTTGAAGTCATCGAGGTCGGCGAACAGCACGGCGACCACCGCGCCGGTCCGCCGGGCCCGGGCCAGCGCGCGGGCCACCCGGTCCTGGAACAGCACCCGGTTGGGCAGCCCGGTCAGCGCGTCGTGGAACGCCCGGTACTTGAGCTCCCGCTCCAGCTGGCGCTGCTCGGTCACGTCCCGCAGGGTGAGCACCAGGCCGCCCACGGTGGGCTCCTGACGCAGGTCGCTGCACCGGACCTCGACCTCCACGTAACTGCCATCCCGGCTGGTGATCCGCCAGTCCTCGTCGATGCCGGGGCGGGCGCGCAGGTCGGCCAGCGCATGGGCGATCTCGTCCCGCTCGCTGGGCTGGACCAGGTCGGCCAGCTGCGCCCCCTCCACCGCGACGGCGCCGAACAGGTTGCGGGCGGACGGCGTCGCGTACCGGACGCTGCCGTCGTCGTCCACGATCAGGATGACGTCCGAGGTGTCGTGGACCAGGGTGCGGAAATAGGCCTCCCGGTCACGCTGGACGACCTCCCCGCTCAGCATGATCCGCTCGATGGCCAGCGCCACCTGGTGGGCCAGCAGTTCCAGCGTGCCGGCCAGCGCGGTGAGATCCGGCCGGAGGCCGAACGCGGCCAGCACGCCGAGCAGCGGATCTCCGGCCGACCGGCCGGTGAGGGTGAGCGGGCAGAGCAGCACGTGGTCGGCGCCGACCGCGCCGGCCGGCGGGCCGCCATACCCGGCGGCCGGCCGCAGCTCGGGATCCCGGCCACCCAGCGCGGCCAGCCAGGCGTCCGCCGCCTCCGGGGCCAGTTCCGGCGGTCCGGGCGGCTGCCACGGCGGGGCACTGATCAGCCGCAGCGTGCGGCCGTCCCGCGCCGCCAGCTGCACCGCCTGCGGATGCGGCGGGGCGATCAGCGAGCTCACCGCGGCCCGCACCACGCTGGCCACTTGTTCCTCGGTGGCCGCCGAGGCCAGCGACTCGCCCGCTGCGCGCAGCACGTGGGTCCGGTCCAGGGCCACCCGGAGCGACCCGGTCGCGTCGGCCAGCCGGGAGATCACCAGCAGGTACAGCACGGCCGAGCAGACCGCGATCGCGGCGGCCGCGGGCAGCTGCCGGTCCAGCGCCTCGGTGAGCAGCACGGCCGGGGCGAGCAGCGAAGCGGCCAGCAGCAGCGCCAGCCGGACCCGGCTGCGCCGCGGCGGCAGCCGCCGGGCCCGCTGGGTCAGCCGGGTCATGCTGGGGTGCAGTGCCGCCGCCCCCCAGGCCGCGTAGCCTACGGCCCAGCCCGCGCTGACCAGCAGCAGGCGGTGCACCGAGCCGTCGAGTTCCAGCAGACGGCTGTAGCCCAGGCCGGCGGCCAGCAGCGCGATGCCGCCCAGCGCCAGCAGCTGGGCCGGCCGGATCCGCCAGCCGCCGTCGGCCAGCAGCCGGGCCAGCAGGCCAGCCAGCAGGGCCAGCAGCAGCAGCAGTTCGCCGAGCGAGTAGCCGATCGCGGCGGCCCGGCCCAGCCCGGGCAGGCCGGCCGCCCGGATGCCCGGGAGGGCCAGGTAGAGCCAGATCAGCACGGCGGCCCCGGCGGTCACGGTCAGCGTGTCGAGCAGGCTGCGCCGGTCCCGCCCGGCCGCCCGGGCCCGGCTGAGCAGGGCCAGCCCGCCCAGGTAGAGCGGATAACTGGTCAGGCAACACGCGTCCGCCGGGGACGGGAACGGCGGCGGCCGCCCGGCCGGGCCCGGCGCTGGCCAGGGCGAGCACCTGGCCAGCCAGCGCGCACAGGCTGCCCGCCGCCAGCAGCAGCCAGGGCGCCCGCCGGGCCGGCCGATGCAGCAGCACACCGGTCACCAGGCCGGCCACCCCGGTCAGCCCGAGCAGGCTCCAGGCCGCGGGCCGCAGCCCGGGCAGCAGGTAGTAGGCCACCGCGAGCAGCACCAGCCAGGCGGCGTAGCCCGCCGTCACCTGCCGCCGCCAGTGCACGCGTCACCCCCTTGGCGTGCCGCCCGGGCATGCCCGCAGGAGCGCAGGCACAACTGTCACAGCCGACGCGCTTGACTCTGCTCTACCAATTATTAAACAGAGAGTAACAGTATGCCTGCGGACAGTGCTGAACTGCCGGTCAGCCAGGCTGGCGTGCGGGGATCGGCTGGGCGCCCCGGTGTGACCGGCAGCGCGCTGCCCCGGGTGGGACCGGCGAGCCGCCGGCCAGGCCGGTTAGCGGGGGCGGCCGTCCCTGGTGTCCGCGTCCGGCCCGCCGGCCAGGCCGGCCCGGCGCAGCGCGTCGGCCATGGCGCCGCCGACCGACGGCTGATCCCGCCCCGGCCGGTCCCGGCGGGACCGGTCCCGCCCGGTCTGATCGGGGCGCGGCCGGTCCCGCCTGGGCTGGTCGCGTCCCGGCTGGTCGCGGCGCGGCTGATCGCGGCGCGGCCGGTCGCGTCCCGGCTGATCGCGGCCCGGCTGATCGCGGCCCGGCTGATCGCGTCCCGGCTGATCGCGGCGCGGGCGGTCCCGCCCGGGCGGCCCGCCCGGCTCGTCGTCCAGCCGCATGCTGAGCCCGATGCGCTTGCGCGGGATATCCACGCTGAGCACCCGGACCCGGACCACATCACCCGGCTTGGCCACCTGCCGCGGGTCGCTGACGAAGTCCCGCGACATCGCGGACACGTGCACCAGGCCGTCCTGGTGCACGCCGACGTCCACGAACGCGCCGAACGCGGCCACGTTGGTCACCACGCCTTCCAGCACCATGCCGGGGGCCAGGTCCTGCAGCGTTTCCACGCCCTCGGCGAACGTCGCGGTGGTGAACGCGGGGCGCGGGTCCCGGCCCGGCTTCTCCAGTTCGCGGAGGATGTCACTGACCGTCGGCAGGCCGAACCGGTCGTCGGTGAAGTCGGCCGCCCGCAGCCCGCGCAGCACCGCGGTGTTGCCGATCAGCCCGGGCATGCTGGTGCCCGCTACTTTCAGGATGCGGCGCACCACCGGGTACGCCTCCGGGTGCACGCTGGAGCTGTCCAGCGGGTCGTCCCCGTCCGGGATGCGCAGGAAGCCCGCGCACTGCTCGAACGCCTTCGGGCCGAGCCGGGGCACCTCGCGCAGCGCCTGCCGGCTGCGGAACGGCCCGGCCTCGTCCCGGCGCGCCACCACGGCGGTGGCCAGCCCCTCGCTGACCCCGGACACCCGGGCCAGCAGCGGGACCGACGCCGTGTTGACGTCCACCCCGACCGCGTTCACGCAGTCCTCGACCACCGCGTCCAGCGACCGGGACAGCTTGGTCTCGGCCACGTCGTGCTGGTACTGGCCGACCCCGATCGACTTTGGGTCGATCTTGACCAGCTCGGCCAGCGGGTCCTGCAGCCGCCGGGCGATGGACACCGCGCCGCGCAGCGACACGTCCATCTCAGGCAGTTCCCGGGACGCGTACGCGGACGCCGAGTACACCGACGCGCCCGCCTCGGACACCATGACCTTGGTCAGCTTCAGTTCCGGGTGCGCCTTGATCAGGTCGGCGGCGAGCCGGTCGGTCTCCCGCGACGCTGTGCCGTTGCCGATCGCGATGAGCTCCACCTGGTGCGCCGCGGCCAGCCGGGCCAGCGTGGCGATGGACTGCTCCCACTGCCGCTTCGGCTCGTGCGGGAAGATCGCCCCGGTGGCAGCCGGTTTGCCGGTGCCGTCCAGCACGGCCACCTTGACCCCGGTGCGGAACCCGGGGTCCAGGCCCATCGTGGGCCGGCTGCCGGCCGGCGCGGCCAGCAGCAGGTCGCGCAGGTTGGCCGCGAACACGGCCACCGCCTCGTCCTCGGCCCGCTGCCACAGCCGCATCCGCAGGTCCACGCTCAGGTGCACGGCGATCCGGGTGCGCCAGGCCCAGCGCACCGTCTCGGCCAGCCAGCGGTCGGCCGGCCGACCCTGGTCGGCGATCCCGGCCCGGCCGGCGATCCGGGTCTCGTACTCGCTCGGCGCGCCGTCCTCCCCGGGGTCCATGGTGAGCTCCAGGACCTGTTCCTTCTCGCCGCGCATCATGGCCAGGATCCGGTGCGAGGGCAGCGCGGTGAACGGCTCGTCGAACTCGAAGTAGTCGGCGAACTTGGCGCCTGCCTGCTCGCCGCCCTCGCGCACCCGGGAGACCAGCCGGCCGCGCGACCACATCAGCTCGCGCAGCTCGCCGATCAGGTCGGCGTCCTCGGCGAACCGCTCGGCCAGGATGGCCCGCGCCCCGTCCAGCGCGGCGGCCGCGTCCGGCACGCCCCGTTCCGGGTCCACGAAACCGGCTGCCGCATCCTGTGGCCCGCGGCCGGGATCGGCCAGCAGCAGGTCGGCCAGCGGCTCCAGCCCGGCCTCGCGGGCGATCTGCGCCTTGGTCCGCCGTTTCGGCTTGTACGGCAGGTAGATGTCCTCCAGCCGGGCCTTGGAGTCCGCGGCCATGATCCGCTCGGTGAGCGCGTCGTCCAGCTTGCCCTGGGCGCGGATCGAGTCCAGGATCGCGGCCCGCCGCTCCGCCAGCTCGCGCAGGTAGCGCAGCCGCTCCTCCAGGGTGCGCAGCTGTGCGTCGTCCAGCCCGCCGGTCACTTCCTTGCGGTAGCGCGCGATGAACGGCACCGTGGCGCCGCCGTCGAGCAGCTCGGCCGCCGCCGCCACCTGGCCCTCCCGCACCTCGAGCTCGCCGGCGATGCGGCGCTGGACGGGAACTGGGGCCTGGACAGGGAGGGTCACGACCATATGGTAGGTCCGAGGCGCTCGTTACCAAGGGAGATAGCGATGGCACGGTCCCCGCAGGAGGTATTCGCCCACCACGCTCAGGCGCTCGGCGCCGGCGACCTCGACGGTATCGTCGCGGACTACGCCGACGACGCGGTGTTCATCTCGCCGACCGGTGTGCTGCGCGGGCCGGACGGCATCCGGGCCGCGTTTACCCAGCTGCTGGCCGACCTGCCCAACGCGAACTGGGATCTGAAGACGCAGATCTACGAGGGCGACGTGCTGTTCCTGGAGTGGGCGGCCGACGCCGGGTTCACCCGGTCCGATGACGGTATCGACACCTTCGTGTTCCGCGACGGCCTGATCCAGACGCAGACCGTCCGGTACACGCTGCAGCAGGTCCGCTGAGCTCAGCCCCCAAGCCCAGCCCCCGTTTAGCCGCCGGGGCCCGGGGCAGTTCAGCGGGCACTATGACACCTGCTCCACTGGCCATCTAGCCATGGCCAAATCCGGCTCGGGCGGCGAAACCCAGCGCACGGTCCTGGTGGCGGGCGCAGCCAACATCGTGGTCATGCTGGCCAAGCTGGTGGCCGGCGTGCTCACCGGGTCCAGCGCCATGCTGGCCGAGGCCGCGCACTCGTTCGCCGACACCCTGAACCAGGCCTTCCTGTTCACCTCGGTGCGCCAGGGCGCCCGCCCGGCCGACCGCACCCACCCGTTCGGCTACGGCCAGGAGCGCTACTTCTGGTCGCTGCTGGCCGCGTTCGGCATCTTCGTGGCTGGGGCCGGTTTCTCGATATTCGAGGGCATCCTGTCGCTGCACAGCCAGACGCACAGTTACGTCATCGCGTACGTGGTGCTGGGCGTGTGCGCGGTGGCCGAGGGCACCTCGTTGATCCGGGCCACCCACCAGATGAGCGGCGAGGCCCGGCGCGACCAGACCGAGCTGATCGAGCACGTCAAGACCAGCCCGGACACCACGGTCAAGGCGGCGCTGTTCGAGGACACCGCGGCCGTCATCGGCCTGGCCCTGGCCGCCGCGGGCCTGCTGCTGGAGCAGCTGACCGGGTCCCCGGTGTTCGACGGCGCCGCGTCCATCGCCATCGGCGTACTGCTGATCGTGGTGGCGGTCCGGCTCGGGCTGGACAGCCGCGAGCTGCTCATCGGCCGGGCCGCTGACCCGAAGCTGCAGCAGCTCATCCGGGATGAGATCGAGGGCACCCCGGGGGTGGAGCGGCTGCTCGAGCTGCAGACCATGCACATGGGCCCGGACAGCATCATCGTCGCGGCCCGGGTGGACCTGAGCGACGAGTCGCGTGGCGACCAGGTGGAGAACCTGGCCGAGGACATCGACCGGCGGCTGGCCGAGCGGCTGCCGGTCAGCGCGCACGTGTTCGTGGACCCGACGCCCGGCGGGCGGCAGCCGCCGGCCCGGCCCGCGCCTGGGCCAGCGGACCCAGCTTCTCGTGGCGCTGTGTGACACCGTTTAATTCGCGGCCGGCGGGTAGCGGGAAGTGACGGGCAAGTGCCG
This sequence comes from uncultured Actinomycetes bacterium, assembly GCA_963814645.1. Classification (GTDB taxonomy): domain Bacteria; phylum Actinomycetota; class Actinomycetes; order Streptosporangiales; family Streptosporangiaceae; genus RYN-230. The sequence continues at coordinate 2,978,480 of CAWFDX010000004.1, forward strand.
GGGAGCACAGTGACCTGAAGCACCGGGCCCAACGCCGAACTACCGGAGACCACGGATGAGCCTGCCAGCCAGCCAGCAGCGCGCCCTGGAGACGATCGACAGCGACCTGCGCGCCGCCGACAAACGGCTGGCCAGCATGTTCCGCGTGTTCACCGAGCTGACCCGGCTGGAGAAGATGCCGCGGACCGAGACGTTCCAGCCGGCCAGCTGGTGGACCCGGGCCGCCCGGCGGCAGCGCAGCTGCACGCTGCCGGGCTGCCGCCGCCCCGGCCATCGGGGCCTGAGCTGGCCATGGCAGCGCACCGGCCGCAACCGGCTGGGCGCGCTGGTGCTGGTGCCGCTGCTGCTCGCGGCCACACTGAGCCTGCTGCTGCTCACCGTGCTGACCACCAGCCCGGTCCGCTCCGGCCGCTGTGCCCAGACGACGTTGTTCACCGCGCCGGTCCGGCTGGCCGGCTCCGGCTGCACAGCCGGCAGCGCGCCGCACTCCGGCTCGGCCGGCGGGTAGCCGTGGGCAGTGACATCCGGCTGACCGAGCCGTCCGGCCAGCCGGACCCGGGTCGCCAGCCCGAGCCGGGCCACCAGCCCGACCCACCGGACCGGATGCAGCAGGCAGTTGACCAGGCGGCCTCCATCGCTGATGAGACCGGCGGGCTGGGCCGCCTCGGCCGCCCGATGAATCGGCGCTCGCCGTTCTTCGTCGGTATGGCCGCGGCGGCCGGGGTGGCGGTCACCTACGGGCTGGTCGAGCTGGTCATCCGGGCCCGGTCCGTGCTGGTGCTGATCGGCCTGGCTCTGTTCATCGCGGCCGGCCTCGACCCGGCGGTCGGCTGGCTGACCCGGCGCCGGCTGCCCCGCTGGTCCGCCGTGATCGTGATTCTGCTGGTCGTGGCCGGCGTCGTGGCCGGGTTCGCGGCCGCTGCCATCCCGCCGCTCACCGCCCAGATCAGCGCGCTGGTGCACGAGCTGCCGCACTACATGCATACGCTGCAGGACCACAACTCGGCGCTGGGCAAGCTGAACGCCCGCTACCACGTCGAGCAGCGGCTCAGCAAACTACTGTCCAGCAAGGGCACCGCGCTGGTCGGCGGCGTGCTCGGGGCCGGCGAACTGGTGCTCAGCGCGGCCAGCGCGATGGTGATCGTGACCGTGCTGGTGGTCTACTTCCTGGCCGCCATGCCGCACATCAAGCTGTTCCTCTACCGGCTCGCCCCCGCCTCCCGGCGGGCCCGGGTCATCCTGATCGGCGACGAGATCTTCGTCAAGGTCGGCGGCTACATGCTGGGGAACTTCGTCACCTCGCTGATCGCCGGGGTGGGCACCTGGGCCTGGCTGGAGATCTTCGGCGTGCCCTACCCGGTGCTGCTCGGCCTGCTGGTGGCGCTGCTCGATCTGATCCCGATGATCGGCTCGACCATCGGCGGAGCGATCGTCTCGCTGGTCGCGCTGACCGTGTCGCTGCCGGTCGCGGTGGCCACCCTGGCCTTCTACATCGGCTACCGGCTGGCCGAGGACTACCTGATCGTGCCCCGGATCATGGGCCGGACCGTAGCCGTGCCGGCCGTGGTGACCGTGGTCGCGGTGCTGCTCGGCGGGGCGCTGATGGGGCTGATCGGCGCGCTGGTGGCCATCCCGGCCGCCGCCGCGCTCCGGCTGCTGCTGCAAGAGGTGACGTTCCGGCGGCTGGACGCGAGCTGACCGAGGAAAAGGCGGCCCGGCCGTCACTGTGGGACCGGGTGAGACGGCGGCCGGTCCGCAAGCTCGTGCTGCTGTTCGTCCTCGCCCTGGTCGTCGAGTACCTGGTCATCCCGGAACTGGTCGGGGCGAGCAAGGATCTGTACCTGCTCGGCCGGATCGGCGTGCTGTGGACGGTGGCGGGCACCGCGCTGGAGGCGGCCTCGCTGTTCTGCTACGCGCTGCTGACCCGGGTGCTGCTGCCCGCCGACGGCCGCCCTGGCATCGGGCGGCTGTTCGGCATCGACCTGTCCGCCGCCGCGGTCGCGCACATCATCCCAGCCGGCACCATCGGCAGCGCCGGCGTCGGCTACCAGCTGTTCACCGCGGAAGGCGTGGACGGCACCGACGTCGGCGTGATGATGGCGACCAAGGGCATCGGCTCCACGGTCGTGCTGAACGTGCTGCTCTGGCTGGCGCTGGTCATCTCCATTCCGCTGGCCGGCTTCCGGCCGCTGTACGGGACCGTGGCCATCGTCGGCGCGGCGCTGCTGGCCGGGTGCGCCGCGCTGGTGATCGGGTTCACCCGCGGCGGCACCCGGGCCGCGCGCATGCTGCGGGCCGTCGGCGACAGGATCCCCCGGGTCGGCGGCGAGCGGCTGGAGAAGATCGTGCTGCAGGCCAGCGACTCGCTGCGCCAGCTCGCCACCAACCGGCGCGTCCTGGTCTGGTCGCTGACCTGGGCTTCGCTCAACTGGCTGCTCGACGCGGCGTCGCTGTGGTGCTTCATCGCCGCGTTCGGCAGCTTCGCCAACCCGGTGGAGCTGTTCGCCGCGTACGGCATCGCCAACGTGCTGGGCGCCATCCCGATCAGCCCGGCCGGCCTCGGCGTCGTCGATTCGGTCACCCCGGTGCTGCTGGTCAGCTTCGGGCTGACCAGGAGCGTGGCCACGCTGGGCGTGCTCGGCTGGCGGCTGGTCAACTTCTGGCTGCCCATCCCGGCCGGCGCTGCTGCCTACGTGTGGCTCAAGGCGCCGCGCGGCGCTGGCCTGGCCGCGGTACGGCGTACCGTAGCCGACCTGACCCACCCCCGCTGACCCAGCGCGCACCGCCGCCGGGTCGGTAGGATGCGGCGGTGGGCGAGCACGGCACGCCGGGCGAGCCGGGCCGCGGCAGCGGCCTGGTCCTCGACGACGGAACGCTGCGGATCACCTGGCGCAGCGGTGAGCCGCCCATCATGGTGCTGGCCGGCGAGGTGGACGAGGCCAGCTATCCCGGGCTGGTCGCCGCGCTGACCGGGGCCGCGGCGCACTATGACGAGATCCACCTGGACCTGGCCGGCCTGGATTACTGCGACCTGGCCGGGCTGCGCGCGATCGTGCGGCTGGCCAGCCCGGAGGCGGCCGGCGGCGGCTCGGTCAAGCAAGTGGTGCTGCACCGGGTGCCGGATTCGGTGCGCACCGTGCTGCACATCGTGGGCTGGGACGCGGCGGCCCGGCTGACCATGGCCGACGGCTGAGCGGTGCCCGCTACCAGTGCGGGCTAGCGGCGCGGCAGCCGGACGACCGAAACGAAGAACTCGTCGATCTGCCGCACCGCCGAGATGAACTGGGTGACGTCCACCGGCTTGGTCACGTACGCGTTCGCGTGCAGCCGGTAGCTGCGCAGGATGTCCTCCTCGGACGAGGACGTGGTCAGGATCACCACTGGCACGTGGGACAGGTCGGGGTCCGACTTGATCTGCTCCAGGATCTGCCGGCCGTCGTACTTGGGCAGGTTGAGGTCGAGCAGCACCAGGTCGACCTTGGGCGCCTCGGTGTGCTCGCCGCGCCGGTACAGGAAATCCAGCGCCTCCTCGCCGTCGTGCGCGACGTGCAGCCGGTTGCCGATCTTGTTGTCCTCGAACGCCTCCCGGGTCATCAGCTCGTCGCCGGGGTCATCCTCGACGAGCAGCACCTCGACCGGCCTCAGCTCGGACATCATCATGCGGTAATCCCTTCGGGGGCTTCGCTGTCGGCACTGGTCCCGCTGTCCGGCGCCGGGTCCGCGGCGGGCAGTGTGAAGGCGATCCGGGTGCCGTCAGCGTACGTAGTGTCCAGGCGCATCTCACCACCGTGCTGCTCGACGATCCGCTTGCACAGCGCGAGGCCGATCCCGGTGCCCGGGTACACCCCGCGGCCGTGCAGCCGCTGGAAGATGACGAACACCTTCTCGGCGAACTCCGGTGGGATGCCGATGCCGTTGTCGGTGATCGCGAACTGCCAGCTGCCATCCGGCTGTGCCGCGGCAGTGATCTGCACCACCGGCGCCCGCCCCGGGGCCCGGAACTTGATCGCGTTGCCGATCAGGTTCTGCCACAGCATGGCCAGCAGGGTCGGGTCGCCGATCACCTCGGGCAGCTGCTCCGGGCGCTCGATGACCGCGTCCGCGTCCTCGATGGCGACCGACAGCGCGCTGAGCGCCGTGTCCAGCGGCTGATTCAGCGGCAGCCGCTCGTGCAGCTCACTGGACCGGCCGACCCGGGAGAAGGTGAGCAGGTCGTTGATCAGCACCTGCATCCGCTTGGCCCCGTCCACGGCGAACGCGATGTACTGCAGGCCACGCTCGTCCAGCTGGTCGCCGTACCGCTTCTCCAGCAGCTGGCAGAACGAGGCCACCTTGCGCAGTGGCTCCTGCAGGTCGTGCGAGGCGACGTAGGCGAACTGCTCCAGCTCGGCGTTGGACCGGCGCAGCTCGACGGCCTGGGCGTCCAGGTCGGCGGCCTGCTTGGCGGTCACCTCGGCGGCCGCCTGGCTGTCGTCCAGCGCGCTGACCAGGGCGCTGCGCATGCCTTCCACCGATACCGCCAGCGACCACAGGTCGGCGGGGCCGCCCGGCTCGATGTGGTGGCTGTAGTCACCGTCTGCCACCAGCCGGGCCGCCCCGGTCAGCCGCCGCAGCGGCCGGACGACCGCGCGCTGCAGCGCCACCGCCAGCCCGGCCGCCACCAGCAGGAACACGGCCAGGATCGCGCCGTAGACCCAGTCCTGCAGGGTGCGGTCCCGGGACACGGTGGCCGAGGCGGCCGCCGAGGCGTTGGCCAGATGGTCGTTCTGAGTGGCGAACAGCGCCCGCAGATGGTCGAAGGACTGCTTGCTGGCATTGACCTGAGCCAGGTCGTGGCCGTTCAGCGGGCCGTGCGCGGCCAGGCTGATCAGCGGCAGTGCATACGCGTGCCGCCAGGCGTTGGCCGCCCGTTCCAGCCGGGAAAGATCGCCCGCCATCGGCTGCTCGCCGCCGATCAGCGCGCGGATCCGTGCCGCGGCGCTGGTCTCGATGGCCCGGCCGCTGGTGTACGGGGCCAGGAACCGGATGTCGCCGGTGATCGCGTAGCCGCGCACCCCGGTCTCCTGGTCGATCAGGGCGCCCTGCAGCCGGTACGCCTGGGCCTGGGCCGGCTCGATCGAGCCGGCCAGGTTGCTGACCGCCGTGCGGTTCTGGCTGAGCAGGGCCAGCACCAGCAGCGCCGCGGCCACCACCAGGACGCCCAGCACCAGCAGGGCGAGCCGGAACCAGCCTTCCGCGGTCAGCTCACGCAGCCGGCCCCGCTCAGCCGTGGCCGGCTGGCCACCACGGCGCCTTCCAGCGCAGGTGGACGATGGCCACGTCGTCGGCCAGGCCGCCGTACTGGCCGGCCACCGCCTCGGTCCGCTCCAGCAGCGTGTCCACGAACGCGGCCGGCGGCAGCGCGGCCAGGTCGGCGGCCAGGTCGGCCAGGCCATGCTCGCCCAGCCGCTCACGGCCCGGCCCGGTCCGGCCCTCGAACAGCCCGTCGGTGAACAGCACCAGTCCGGCCCCGGGCGGCAGGGTCAGCTCGGTCTCGGTCCACTCCGGGCTGGGCACCAGGCCGACCGCGGGCCCGGCCGCTCCCTCGATCAGCTCGACGCCGGCGTGGCTGCGCAGCAGCAGGCCCGGATGCCCGGCCCGGAGCAGCCGGACATGCTGCTGGTCCGCGCTGAAGGCGAGATGGGTCAAGGTGGCGAAGACGTATTCGTCCGCCCGCTCGGCCATCAGCAGCTGCTCCAGCAGGCCCATCATGGCCAGCGGCGTGGCCCCGGCCAGGACCAGGGAGCGCCAGGCCACCCGGAGGCAGACGCCGAGCGCCGCCTCGGCCACGCCGTGCCCGCACACATCGCCGATGACCGCGTGCACGGTGCCGTCCGAGGTCTCCACCACGTCGTAGAAGTCGCCGCCGAGCAGCGCGTGAGCCCGGCCCGGGCGGTACCGGGTGACCACCTCGAGATCGCCGGTGCGGATCAGCGGGGTGGGCAGCAGGGCCCGCTCCAGCCGCGCGTTCTCCTCCGCTCGCAGCGCGCTGACCTGCAACTCCGCGGACGCCTGCTCGACCTGCTTGCGCTGCGCGGCGTACCGGATGGCGCGGCCGAACACGTCGGGCGGGGCCTGCCCCTTGATCAGGTAATCCTGGGCGCCGGCCGCGACCGCGGCCAGCCCGGCGCTCTCCTCGGCCAGCCCGGTCAGCACCACCACCGGGGCAGTCGGCGCGGCGGCCAGCAGCTGGGTGACCGCGTCGATCCCCTGCACATCGGGCAGGTGCAGGTCGAGCAGGACGCAGCCCGGGGCCGGCCTCCGGGCGGTCGCCTCCTTGGCCTCGGCCAGCGACCGCACCCAGGTCAGCGAGGCCTGCACGCCGCTGTCCGCGAGCAGCTCCTCGACCAGCAGGGCATCCCCCGCATCATCCTCGACCAGCAGCACCGTGTCCGGCTCGGCGAGCCATTCCGGGCTGTCCCGGTCGCCGCCGGTGCCCTCGGCGGCCGGCTCCGTGTGCCGGTGCGCGGCCGGCTCGCCGGGCCGGGCCGACACGGTCACCGCCCACCCACGTGACGTGCACCCAACGAACTGCTCCTCAGCTGGCTGACGGACCGCCACCCCGGCGGGATCCAGGCCGCGGCCTGGCCTGGCGACACACTCTGGCGACACAATAATCGGCCATATCTAGTGGCCTGTCGCTGTTTCGGCGCGGCCGGAACGAAACCGCGACCGGCCGCGGGCGGGACACACCCGCCGCTGCCATGTTCCACGGTTTCCGCGGCCGAAACATCGAAGCGGTGCGGTCCGCAACGGACCGCACCGCCGAGAGCTGGCTCAGCCGGCCAGTTGCGCCGTCTGGCCGCGGCGGGCCAGCCGCCGCTCCTCCTCCGTGGTGCCGCCCCAGACGCCGTGATCCTGGGCCGTCTGCATGGCGTAATCCAGGCACTCGGCGCGCACCGGGCAGCCCCGGCAGATGGCCTTGGCCGCCGCCACCTGGGGCACCGCCGGCCCGGCCGCGGACAGCGGGAAGAACAGTTCCGGTTCCGCGGACCGGCAGGCGCCCCGGTCCATCCAGGACAGGCCGGCGGGCGGGAGCCGGGTCGGCTCCCGCCCGCCGGGCCGCCGCCGGTTCAGGCCGCCATCCCGGTGGTCTCCGCCTCCGGGTCGGCCATGATCCGGTCCCGGAGGTAGCCGAGGGCGTGCGCCAGCAGCCGGGACACGTGCATCTGGGAGATGCCCAGCGACTTGCCGATCTCAGCCTGGGTCATGTCGCCGTAGAACCGCATCAGCAGGATGCGCTGCTCACGGCGGGGCAGCTCACCCCAGTGCACGGCCAGCGCGGCCATGGACAGGGTGTGCTCCATCTGCGGGTCTTCCTCGCCGAGCAGGTCGGCCAGGGTGGCCGTCTCCGGCTGGCCGGCCAGCGGCGCGTCCAGCGAGGCGGGCTGCAGCAGCAGGTCCACGCTCCGCGCCTCGCGCACCTCGGCCTCGGTGAAGCCGAGATGGCTGGCCAGTTCGGCGTCGCCCGGCATCCGGCCGAACTGCTGGGTGAGCTGGCGGATTCCCTCGCGGAGCTCGAGCAGCCGTTCCTGCAGCGGCCGCTCCACGTGCACCTGCCAGCGCTTGTCCCGGAAATACCGCTTGATCTCGCCGGTGATGCACGGCTGCGCGTACGCGGCCAGGCTCCGGCCGACCTGCGGATCGAAGTTGTTGATCGCCTTGAGCAAGCCCACGTACCCGACCTGCATCAGGTCCTCGGGTGACTCGGGGCTGCGGCGGTACCGGTTGGCGCAGGACCGGACCAGGGTCCGGTACCGGTTCACCAGCACCTCACACGCGGCCGACCGCTGGGCACTGCCCTGCGGCTCCGACCGGATCGTGCCGAGCAGTTCGTCGTCGGAACGCTGCTCCAGGTCCGTGGACAGATCCGGGGCCGGGCGCAGTTCCGCATCGGTGTGCTCGGCGATCCCGCCGTGGACTGCAAATGTTTCCATGGGGAAAGAGTGCCACCGTCTTCGTCCGCATGGCAAGTATTTCCACGAGGAAAAAATTTTGGGAGATCAACCGAACGGGCCGGGATGGCTGTTTCGGCCGCTCCGGGCCCAGTTCCAGCCGACCAGGCCGACTGCGAGTTCGGCTAGGCCAGCGATACGAAATTAGCCAGCCTGGGTGGCGAGCTCGCCCAGGCCGCGCACCAGCGCCTCGCGGCCCTCCGGGCTCATCGCCTTGAGTAGTTCGGAGAGCGCGGCGCGGCGCTGCTCGCGGACCCACTCCGCCAGCCGGCGCCCGGACTCGGTGAGCAGCAGCACGATCTCCCGGCGGCTGCCGACAGCCCGGTCCCTGGTCAGCAGGCCGGCCACCTCCATCCGGTCGCACAGCCGGCTGGTGGCCGAGGCCGACGCGCCGACCTGGGCGGCCAGCTTGTTCAGGTTCAGGCTGCCCACCCGGTCGATGATGAGCAGCGCGCGGAGCTGAGCGGGCGGCACCGATGAGCTGATCTTCTCTACGGCCCGCTCGGCCGCCTCAACCAGCGCGGTCAGGCCGCGTTCCGCCGAACCAGCGTCGACCTGGCTCTGGCCAGCTCCCCCGATCATGTCAGCACCCATCCGGAATCACCGCCGGGCCAGCCCGCCGCGTGCCGTCACGCAACCACCACCGAGCCCAAGCCAGCACGCGTCACCTCCCGGTTTTTGCACGGCACCATGTCCGGCTACCCGCCTCGGCCGGTTCATTCCGTTCCGCTGCCAAACTATTCCTGCTGCCGGCCATGCGGCCCAGCGCCCGTCCGCCTGCCCGTGGGGAGAGCGGATGGAGCCTATCAGCGCGGGCCGCCCCCTTCCTGGCTCAGCCGGGCTTACCTGCATCATCCGTGCCGCCCGACTACCCACGGCTCGGCCGCCTACACAGGTCAGCCTGGGTGTCAGCCGCAGCGCCGCCCGGCCCAGGCCGGGCGTTTACTGATCATCGTGGCGGGCAGCGGAAGCGGGTTGACCCCAATCGGGCGAGCCGGAGGACCCTACCCCATGCGAGTCGCCCTGATCACTGACCATGCCAGCCCGCTGGCTGCCCCTGGGGACGCTTACCCAGCCGCCCCTGGCGCCGGCCTGAGCGCCCTGGCCACCGCGCTGGCCGGGCTGGGCGCGGAGGTCACGATGTACACCGGAATGCCTGTCCCGGCCGGCCGCGGCCAGGCGGGCGGCACCGGCCAGCCGCGGCGCAGCAAGCTGTGCCCGGGGGCCGTGCTGGAGCCGCTGAGCGTCCAGGCGGCGGAGCCGGCCAGCGGGCGCAGCGGCGACCGCGACCTGACCGCGCTGCGCATCCGCGAGCTGGCCGACCAGCTCGCGGTCCGCTGGCAGGACAGCCCGCCCGACCTGGTGCACGCGCATTCCTGGGCGGCCGGCGTGGCCGCGCAGGCCAGCGGCCGCGAGCTGAACCTGCCGCAGGTACAGACGTTCTACTCGCTGGCCGTGCAGGACGGCCCCCGCGCGGGCGCCCGGCGGGCCCGGCTGGAGCTGGCCCTGGCCCGCAGCGCCCGGGCCGTGCTGGTCGGTGGGTCGGCGGAAGGCTCCGCGCTGGCCCGGCTGGGCGTGCCGCAGGCCGCCATCCGGGTCGTGCCACCTGGCGTGGACACCGGCCTGTTCCAGCCGGACGGGCCGACCGCGGAGCGGAGCGACCGGCCCCGGCTGCTGATGGTGGTGACCAGCCTGGCCGCGGACCGCGGACCGGCCGCCGCACTGCACGCGCTGGCCGCCGTGCCAGGCGCCGAGCTGTTCATCGCGGGCGGGCCGCCCGCCGCCCAGCTGGCCGGCGACCCGGGCCAGCAGGCGCTCAGCAAGCTGGCCGGCCAGCTTGGCGTGGCCGACCGGGTGACCATCACCGGCCAGGTCACCCGGGCCGGCATACCGGCCCTGATGCGCTCGGCGGACGTGCTGCTGAACCTCAGCGCGGGCGAGCCGATGGCCCGGGTGACGATCGAGGCGATGGCCTGCGGTGTCCCGGTCATGGCGCTCGGCACCGGCGCGCACCGGGACGCCGTGCTCGACGGGACCACCGGCTACCTGATGGCCAGCACCCAGCCGGCCCCGCTGGCCCGCCGGATCCGCCAGCTGCTGGCCAGCCCGCTGCGCGAGGGCATGGCCATCGCCGCGGCCAGCCGCGCCCGGGACCGGTACTCCTGGGCGCGGATCGGCACCGAGACGCTGGCCGTGTACGAGACGGCCGTGCCCGGCACGGCCCAGGTGGCCGACGGGGAGCCGGCCGAAGCCAGCGGTGCCTAGGACACCAGCACTCGGCGCGGCGGCGGACTTCCCGCCGCACGTGCTGCGTGAGTACGCGCTGCTGGCCGACGGGGAGCGTGGCGCCCTGGTCGGCCCCCGCGGCGACGTGGCCTGGATGTGCGCGCCGTGCTGGGACAGCGACGCGGTGATCGGCTGCCTGATCGGTGGCCGGGGCGTCTACGCCATCACCCCAGAGCGGACCCGGTTCGTCTGGGGTGGCTACTACGAGCCCGGCTCGCTCATCTGGCGAAGCCGGTGGGTCACCAGCACCGGCTTCACCGAGTGCCGGGAGGCGCTCGGCTACCCGGGCGACCCGGACACCGCCGTGCTGCTCCGCCGGGTGCTGGCGGTGGATGGCCCGGCCCGGGTCAAGGTCGTGCTCGACCTGCGGGCCGGCTTCGGGAGGCACCGGATGACCCAGCTCAGGTCGGCGCAGGGGATCTGGACCGCGCGCAGCGGGCCGCTCCGGATACGCTGGTCCGGCGGGGCCGGTGCCCGGGTCCGGCCCGACGGCGCGCTGGAGCTGATCCTGGCGCTGGACGCCGGCCAGCAGCATGACCTGGTGCTCGAGCTGTCCAGCCGGCCGCTCCCCCGCCGCCCGCCGGCCGCCGCCGCCGCGTGGCAGGCCACCGAGCGGGCCTGGGCCGACGCCGTGCCCAAGCTGGGCGCGAGCCTGGCCCCGGCGGGCAGCCAGCACAGCTACGCGGTGCTGGCCGGGCTGACCAGCCGCAGCGGGGGGATGGTCGCGGCCGCCACCATGTCGCTGCCGGAACGATCCCAGGCGGGCCGCAACTACGACTACCGCTACGTATGGATCCGGGACCAGTGCTACGCCGGCCAGGCGGTGGCCGCCGACGGGCCGCACCGGCTGCTCGACGACGCGGTCGCCTTCGTGGCCGAGCGGGTGCTGGCCGACGGCCCGCAGCTCAAGCCGGCCTACACGGTGAACCGGGGGCCGGTGCCGGACGAGCGCTCGCTGGGCAGGCTGGCCGGCTACCCCGGCGGCGCGGACAAGGCCGGCAACTGGGTCAACCAGCAGTTCCAGCTGGACGCGCTGGGTGGGGCGCTGCAGCTGTTCGCGGCCGCGGCCCGGCATGACCACCTGGACACCGGGCACTGGCAGGCGGCCGAGGCGGCGGTGCGGGCGATCGAGGCCCGCTGGCGTGATCCGGACGCCGGGGTGTGGGAGCTGGACAACCGGCACTGGGCCCACTCCCGGCTGATGTGCGTGGCCGGGCTGCGCGCGATCGCCGCGGCGGGCGCGGCGCCGGCCCAGGCCGCGGCGTGGCAGACGCTGGCCGACAGCATCCTGGCCGACGTGGCCCGGGACAGCGTGCACCCGACCGGCCGCTGGCAGCGCGCCCCGGATGACGAGCGGGTCGACGCCGCGCTGCTGCTGGCCCCGATCCGGGACGCCGTCCCGGCCGGTGACCCGCGCAGCCTGGCCACCCTGCGGGCGGTCACCGACGACCTGGCCCAGGACGGCTACCTGTACCGGTTCCGGCACGATCAGCGGCCGCTGCAGAAAGCAGAGGGCGCTTTCGTGCTGTGCGGCTTCCTGATGGCGCTGGCCCTACATCAGCAGGGCCAGACCACCGAGGCGGTTGGCTGGTTCGAGCGGAACCGGGCCGCCTGCGGGCCGCCCGTCCTGTTCACCGAGGAGTTCGACACCCATCAGCACCAGCTGCGCGGGAATCTGCCGCAGGCCTTCGTGCATGCCGTCATGTTCGAATCCGCGGCCCGGCTGGCCCGGCCCTGGCCCGCAACCGCGGCGCCGGCTTAGTCCGTATTCCACTGGGGCAGACGCTCACCACGGGCTGGGCCAGTGCCAGTATGCTGCCCCGGACCGCTCCCGGCGGGCAGGTCTTTGCCGAGGCGAGACGAGGGAGGTGGATCCGCGATGGTCACCGGCCACGCTGTGTACGACGACGGGGTGCTGCGGATCAGCCGTACCGCGAACCCGCCCGGCCTGGCCATCGCCGGGGAGATCGACGAATCGACCTACCCGGCGCTGCTCGGTGCGCTGCGGGAACTCCCGGACACGCCACCCGAGGTGCACCTCGACCTGGCCGACGTCAGTTACTGCGACCTGGCCGGGCTGCGCGCGATCGTGCGCCTGGCCAACCCGGGCGGCGCGGGCACGGGCCGCCCGGTCGTGCTGCACAAGGTCCCGGAGCAGTTGCGCACCGTGCTCGCGATCATCGGCTGGGACGCCATCTCCGGGCTGACCGTGGCCGGTCCGGGCTAGCTGGCCGGTGCACTAGCTGGCCATCGGTCGCGCCGTCAGCCGGCCACGCCGCCGAGAACGGCGAGCGGCGGCGCAGGTCATCCCGGACAGCCTGGCCCAGCCGCCGGGTCTCGTGCCGGTTCAGCAGCGCGCCCGCCGCCGCCCCGGTGAGCAGCGGGCCGAGCGAGGCGGCGCTGCGCCCGGCCCGGGCGATGAGCCGCCGCTGCAGCCGCCGGCGCAGCGGCGAGCCCGCGGCCAGGGCCAGCCCGCCGGGCACCAGCGCCACGCCGCTCCGGTCGGCCCAGGCCGCCACGTAGGCCAGCATCCGCTCGGCCACCGGTCCTGGCGCCCGCATCCCGTACACCTCGTGCAGCTCGGCCACCAGCTTGATCTCTATGCCGACCACGGCCAGCGTTTCGACCAGCACCTCCACCGGGGCGGCGGGCAGCGGCAGGAACATGGCCGCGCCGACCGCGGCGCCGACCGACGCGGCCGCCCGGGACGAGCCCTGGATCAGCTTGTCGGCCAGCTCCTCCGGGGTCAGCCCGGGGAACTGGGCGCGCAGCGTGGCCTGGTTGCGCACCGGCAGCCGGGGCGCCATCGCGAGCACCTGGGTGGTCAGCCAGCGGCCCCCGGAGCCCACCCGGGCCCCGCCGGCCCGGCTCGCCCGGCCGCTGCGGCGCACCAGCCGGGTGGCCGCGTCCTGGAACCGCCGCCACCGCGACGGGGTGACTTCCCCGGCCTCGGCCAGCTCACCGGCCAGCCGGGCGACCTCCTGGGTCAGCGCGTCCTCGGTCATGACCTCGCCGGTCAGCTGACCGTCAGCCGCAACCTCGCTGGACGTGGCGTCCCCTGCCTGGTTCGCCCGGCGGCGCCGGACCCGGCCCGGTATCTTCATCCGCTTCGGCTACCCTTCTCCGGCCGCCGTACGCCGCGCAAGCGGCCGAGCACCCCAGGCTACCCAGCGCGGTGACCTGCTCCGGGTGTGGCAGCACGGCCCACGCGGGTAGGTCCCGGGCTGGTGACGGGAGGTGCCGGATGCCCGGGAAGCTGGCCGGTTATCAGCGCAAGCGCGATTTCAGCCGGACCCCGGAGCCGGCCGGGCAGGCCGGGCAGGCCGGGTCGGCCGGCCCGCCGGGCGGCGCGCCGCGGTTCGTGGTACAGCGGCACCGGGCCCGGCGGCTGCACTACGACCTGCGCTTCGAGATCGATGGGGTGCTGGTCAGCTGGGCTGTGCCCCGGGGCCCCACGCTGGACCCGGACGTGCGGCGCACCGCGGTGCACGTCGAGGACCACCCGATCGAGTACCTCGACTTCGAGGGGGTGATCCCGCGCGGCGAGTACGGCGGCGGCGACGTGATCGTCTGGGACCGGGGCACCTGGGAACCGCACGCCACCGATGATCCGGCGGCCGCGGTGCGGGGCGGCGACTTCCACGCCGACCTGTTCGGCGAGAAGCTGCGCGGCCGGTTCATCCTGATCCGCCGGGACGGCGAGCAGTGGCTGCTGCTGCACAAGCACGACGAGTACGCGGTCAAGGGCTGGAACCCGGAGGACTACCCGGCCTCGGTGCTCAGCGGGCGGACCAACGACGAGGTCAAGGCGGACCCGGAGCGGATGTGGCGGTCCGACCTGCCCGCCGCCCAGGCCTCGGTGCGGCTCCGGCCGCCGGAGCCGGCCGGGCCAGACCCGGACGAGCTGGCCAGCCTGGACGCGCTGGGCAACGGCGGCAGCTGGGCCGTGTTCGGGCGGCAGCTCAAGCTGACCAACCTGGACAAGGAACTGTTCCCGGCGCGGGACGGCGCGGCGCCGGTGACCAAGCGGGAGCTGATCCGGTACGCCGCGCAGATCGCCCCGGCCGCGCTGCCCTACCTGGCCGACCGGGCGCTGAACATGCACCGCTTCCCGGGCGGCGCGGACACCGCCGGGTTCTGGCACAAGCAGCTCCCCGACCACGCGCCGGGCTGGCTGCCGCGCTGGACCGACCCGGCCGCGGAACCCGGCAAGACCAGCACCTACCTGGTGGTGGACGAGCCGGCCGCGCTGGTCTGGGCGGCCAACTTCGGCGCGCTGGAGTGGCATGCCTGGACGGCGCGGACCGACCAGCCGGACAAGCCGGACTACGCGCTGATCGACATCGACCCCGGGGAGACCACGTCCTGGACCGACATCCTGGTGCTGGCCCGGCTGCACCGCACCGCCCTGGAGCATCTGGGCGTGCGCGGGCAGCCCAAGCTGACCGGCCGGCGCGGCCTGCAGATCTGGATCCCGGTGACCCGCGGGCCCAGCTTCGCGGACACCCGGGCCTGGGTGGAGCAGCTGTCCAAGGCGATCGGCGCGGTCGTGCCCAAGCTGGTCAGCTGGAAATGGGATATCCGGGAGCGGGGCGGGCTGGCCCGGCTGGACTACACCCAGAACGTGCACAACAAGACGCTGGTCGCGCCGTACAGCCCGCGGGCCGCGGCCGGCGCGCCGGTGTCCGCGCCGATCAGCTGGGACGAGCTGGACGACCCGGGCCTGCGGCCGGACGGCATCACGATCCGGGACATGCCGGCCCGGCTAGCCGAGCGCGGCGACCTGTTCCGCACCGTGCTGGACAGCGACCAGGTACTGCCCCCAATCAGCTAGCAGGCGGGCGCCCGGCCGCCGCGGTGTCTGGTTCGGGCGCGGCCGGCTTCGGCTCCGCCGGTTCGGCCGGCGCCGGGGCCAGCCGGGCCGACACGACGTAGGCCACCACGACGGCCACGATGGCCAGCGGCATCACCTCCAGGCCGTCCGAGGCCAGCAGCAACGTGGCCAGCAGCACCGAGGTGAACGGCAGCCGGAGCATCACCGCGCACATCGCGCCGATGCCCATGGCCGCGCCCGCCACCAGCGGCAAGCCAGGCAGGTGGGACATCGCGATCCCGCCGACCGCGCCGACGAACATGGCCGGGAAGATCGGGCCGCCGCGGAACGAGCTCAGCGACCCGCCGTAAGCCAGCCCCTTGCACACCATGAGCAGCAGCAGCGCGCCCACCGTGTAGCTAGACGCGTGGTCGATCAGCGGTCCCAGCGCGTCCTGCCCGGAGAACAGCACCTCGCTGGTGCCCTTCCCGGTGCCCGCCGCGTACGCGATGGCCAGCCCGGCGATGGCCAGCCCGATCAGCGGGGTGGCCAGCATGACCCATCGCTCGGTACGGTCCCGCAGCACGAGGGCGAGCCGGTGGATGCCCGTGCCGATTATCGCGGCCGCGACACCGATGACCAGCGCCCAGCCGAACTCGCCGAGCGAGGGCGCGCCGAGGTGTGGCAGGTGCGGGATAGCCAGCGAGAACGTGCCCAGCCCGGTGAGCGAGTCGAGGCCGAGGAAGATCAGCGAGCCAATCCCGGCCGCGAGCAGGCCGGGCACCAGCACCAGTTCCAGCGTGGCGCCGCCCAGCCCGGACGCTTCCATCAGCAGGAACGCACCGAGCAGCGGCGAGCCGAGCAGCGTGCTGATGGCTGCGAAGCTGCCCGCCGCGGCAACCACGGCCAGCGTCCGGTCCGGCGCGTCCCGCCTAACCAGCTTCATGGCACCGATGCCCAGGCCCGCGCCCAGCGCGATCAGCGGCGCCTCCGGACCGAGCACCACACCCAGGCTCAGCGTGGCCAGCGCGGCCAGCACCACGCCGGGCAGCTCAGCGGGTGTGGGGTCGCGGGCGCCGGCCTTGAACCCGTCGGCCGGGGAATGGCCGCCAGTCCCGGGCAGGTACTTGATGGCCAGCGGCACCAGCACCCCGGCCAGCAGCAGCGGCAGCAGCGGCCACCACATCGGCTCAGCGTGGAAGCCCAGGCCCTTGGGCAGCGAGGAGAAGACCCACCCCTGCAGCTTGGTGACCAGCGCGAGGAAGAAATAGGCCGCCGCCGAGATGGGCGCGCCGATGATCGCGGCGAGCACCAGCAGAGCCACGTAGCTGCGGCTGCGCAGCAAAGCCAGGGGATCAGCCGGCATTCCGCCACGATGCCCGGCGGCCGGGCAGGCCCGCCTCACCCACGGGGGGTGAGGCGGGCCCTAGCGCCCTCCGGCGGGCGCCAGCTAGTTGGTTGGCGTGCCGGTCCCGGTGGCGATGGCGAAGATGTGCATGGCGTTCACGCCGTTGCCCACCCCGCTGCTGATCGTCGGCAGGGTGACCGACGCCACCGTCTTGCCCGCGGCCAGCGGCACCGAGGCGAAGTAGACGCTCACCGGGTGGCTGGTCTGCGTGCTGCTGGCGAAGTTCCAGCTGGACGTGGTGTCGGCCACCTGGGCGCCGTCACCCGCTTCCGCCGCGTTGTTGTACCAGTCGGGCATGCTCAGGCTGAACGACTGGGTGGTGCCGTCGGTGTAGGTGATGGTGCCGGTCCCGGTGGCCTCGCCGAACCCGGCCGCGCCCAGGAAGCCCAGGTCGGTCCCGGACCCGGACACGTCGATGACCTGGCCATCGGCGATCACGTTGTCCGCCACCCCGGCGGCCGGCCAGCTGAACGTGGTGCCGCCGATGGTGGCCTGGCTGCCCGAGGTGAGCGCGGTCGGCGAGCCGGCCGCCAGGGCCTGCGCCGAGAAGCTCTCCCCGGTGCCGTCGAAGTCAGCCACGGACGGGTTGGAGTTGTCGCTGATGCCCACGTTGTCGAACGCGGCGGACACCGACGAGTACGGCGCCCCGGCGGTCGGCGTGCCGGACCCGATGGCCATGGCGAAGATGTGCATGGCCGTGGTGCCGCCGGAGTTCTCCAGCGTGGGCAGCGTGACGTAGGCCACGGTCTTGCCCTTGTCCAGCGGCACCGACGCGAAGTACAGGCTGACCGGGTGCGCGCCGAGCGAGTTGCTCTGGAAGTTCCAGCTCGACGTCGTGGTCAGCAACTGGTTCCCCACCGCCGGGGCGTTGGCGTACCAGTCGGCCATGTTCAGCGAGGTCGAACTGGACGTGCCGTCGGTGTAGTGCACGGTGACAGTGCCGGTGGCGGTGCCGTTCTGGCTGGCGCCGAGGAACCCGAGGTCGGTCCCGGAGCCGGACAGCCGCACCGTCTGCCCCGCGGCCACCACGTTGTCCGGGGTACCCGCGGCCACGTTCGGCCAGGTGAACGTCGTCCCGGCGACGGTGACCTGGGCCCCCGGGGTGAGCGCGTTCGGCGTGCCCGCGGCCAGCGCCTGCGCGGAGAAGCTGTCTCCCACGCCGTCGTAATTGGCCGCGGCCTCATTCGAGTTGTCGCTGATACCGGTGTTGTTGTAGGCGGCGCTCAGGGTGGCGTCGGCTACGTCGGTCGTGGTCGTCGCCACCACCAGCCCGCCGCCCGGACCGCCGGCCACCACCCGCGCGGTCAGCGTGGTGCTGCCCGGCTGGGCGCCCGCGGGCACGCTCACCTGGAAGCTCCGGGTGACCGTCTGGCCCGCGCCGATGGTGACCGGCGCCGGGCTGCTGACATGCCAGCCGGCCGGGACATCCAGCGAGAAGCGCGCGCCCGGCATCGGGTAGTCGCCGTTGTTCACCACGGTGGCCGACGCGGTGGCGGTGCTGCCCGCGGACACCGCCGCGGGCGCGCTGACCGTGGCGTACCGCGCACCGATGGTGCGGGTGACGGTGAACCCGCCGTGCAGCGGCAGGTCGGCCAGCGCGGACGAGTCGCCCACGTAGACCTGGTACTGCCCGTCCGGCAGCACCCAGCCGTTGGCCGCGGCGTCCCAGTAGGACAGGTCGTGCCCGGTCAGCGTGAACCGCACCGTGGTGGACTGCCCCGGCTGCAGGGTGACCTTGTCGAACCCCTTCAGCTGGCGCGGCGGCTCACTGGCGGCCGCCGGGTCGCCCAGGTACAGCTGCGCGACCTCCGAGCCCGCCACCTTGCCGGTGTTGGTCACGGTGGCCGAGACGGTCACCTGGCGGCTGCCCTGGCCATCACACTGGCAGGACGTGGGCCCCGGATTGGAACTGGCGTTCTGTACCTGCTGGGGGGTTACCTGCAGGTGGCTGAACGAGAAGTTCGTGTACGACAGGCCGTAACCAAACGGGAACAGTGGGGTTTCGTTTTTCGCGTCGTAGTACCGGTAGCCGACGTCGATGCCCTCGGAGTACAGCACCTGGCCGCCGGTGCCCGGGAACTCGCTCGGGCTGGACGCGGGCACCTGGGACAGGTCCACCGGGAAGGTGACCGGCAGGTGGCCGGACGGGTCGGTCTGGCCGAACAGCACCGAGGCCAGCGCGGTGCCGTTGCTCTCCCCCGGGTACCAGGCGTCCACCACGGCCGAGACCTGGCTGAGCCACGGCATGACCACCGGCGCGCCCGCGTCGATCACCACCACGGTGTGCGGGTTGGCCGCGGCCACCGCGGAGATCAGCTCGTTCTGCGCGGACGGCAGGTTGAGGCTGGCCCGGTCGGCCGCCTCGGACTCGGTGTCGTCGGACACGACGACCACCGCGGTCTTGGCCGCCTTGGCCGCGGCCACCGCCTGGCTGATGTCCGGCGCCAGGTCGGACGGGGTGGCCCAGCTCAGGTTGGCCGATGGGCCGCCGCCGTTGAGGGTCAGCGTGTAGGTCTGGCCGGCCACCAGGTTCACCCCAACCGAGTAGGTGGACACCGGCGGGGTGCCCGGGTTGGCCAGGATGATCTTGCCGTTGAGCGACAGGTTGGTGACGGTGTAGCTGCCCGGGTTCTGGAACGCCAGCACGTAGGTCCCGGTCTCCGGCGCGGTGAGCGTGCCGGTGTAGCTGCCGCCGTAGTTGGTGGCCGAGTAGGCCGGGCTCAGGTCCGCGCTCGGGATGGCGCTGAGCGAGGTGTCCGTGGGCAGGCCCTGGGTGTACGACACGGTGGTGCCCGAGCCCGCCGCGGCCTGCAGCCCCTGCAGCGGGGTGACGTGGAACGGCGCGGTCACGTACGCGCTGCCGCCGCCGGTGTAGTCCGGCTGGGCCGACGCGGCCGGGCCGATCACCGCCACCGAGCCGCCATTGGCCGCGGACAGCGGCAGCGTGCCGCCGCTGTTCTTCAGCAGCACCGTGCCGTCCTCGGCCACCGTGGTCGAGGTGTTCTGGTGCGCGGTGGTGGTGACGGTGGCGCTGGTGCTGCCGGTCGGCGGGTTGTTGAACTCGTTGAACCGGAACAGCTCGAACAGGATGCGGGACACCATGTCATTGAGCGTGGCCATGCTGACCTGGCCGTCCTCGACCGCGGTCTGCAGCGCGGAGCCGTAGTAGACCGGGCCGGGCATCTCCTGGTCCATGCCCGCGTCGGCCGAGCCCACGGTGGAGTGGGTGGCGTCGTAGTCCGACGTGACGAAGCCGGGGAAGCCCCACTGCTGGTCCAGCGTGGTGTGCAGCAGGTAATCGTTCTGGCACGCGTACTGCCCGTTGATCGTGCTGTAGGCGCACATCACCGAGGACGCGTGGGCCAGGTTGGTAGCCGACCAGAACGCGGGCAGGTAGATCTCGTGCAGCGCCCGCTGGCTCACGATCGCATCGTCCGCGGCGGTGTTCCGGTTCGTCTCCTGGTTGTACACCGCGAAGTGCTTGACCTGGGACATCTCGCCGGTGCTCTGCACCCCGTCGATCTCGCTGGTGGCCAGCGAGGCGTTCAGGTACGGATCCTCGGTGAACGACTCGAACTCGCGGCCCCAGCGCGGGTCCCGGTCGATGTTGACCGTGGGGCCGAGGTTGACCATGGCCCCCTTGCCGCGTTCCTCAGAGCCGATGACCTGGCCGTACTGACCGGCCAGGGACGGGTCCCAGGTGGCGGCCAGCGACTGGGCGGCCGGCAGTTCGGTCACCCCGGTGAGCCCGTCGCCCACACCGAGCGGCCCGTCCTCCTCGCCCATGGCCGGCACGCACAGGCTCGGGATGGCCGGGATGTAGAACACGTACGGCTCGCTGGTGCCGCCGCCGGTCACCATGTTGATCTTGTTGGCCAAGGTCATCTGGGCCAACAGCATGTGCACCCGCTGGCTGATCGGGAGCGAGTTGTTCAGCCAGGGGCAGCTTGCGGTGGAACTGGCTGAGCTCTTCGCGCTGGTTAAGCTCGCGCCCCGGGCGGCCGGCGCCGCGCTGGCCGGGGCCAGCGCCACGGCGGGCGCCAGGGCCACGGCCAGTAAAATGGCGGCGGCCGCCATTCCCGGGAAGTGCCACTTACGACGATTGCTGGTACGTGCGGAACGTGACATGCCACGGCCTCCGTTGCCCACGGTGAATGACGGCCCCAGGCAACCCCGGGATGGCCGGGGGCGCACAGCCCGGTGCCGCACTGCACAGTCAAACCCCTGCCCGGCGGGCTGCCAATGGGCCGCCGTGGCAATAATTCGTAAATGATCTGCCGGCCGGAGTTAGCGCAGGCCAGCGAACAGGTCGTCCTCGGGCACCGGGGCGCCGGTGCGGTCCACCGCCCGGATGAAACTCTCCTGGCCGAACACCTGCTCCGCGACGTCCGGCGGGATCTTGCTGAACCACGAGTCATTGATCTGGCTGGTGTGCGACAGCAGCGCGGCCTGCTTCCGGCTGAGCACCGGGCGGATGTCCACCGTGGTGGTGATGCGCGCCTCGGCCGCCTCCATCTGGCGCCGGGTTTCCTCGGGGAAGTCGCCGCGGTCCGGCACGTCCACACCGGCGTCACGGAGCGCGGTCCACAGCTTGGCCCAGTCGCTGATCCGCATCGCGGTCAGGTACAGCTTGGCCGGGATGCCGGTGTCGGCCACCGCGGCGGCCGCGGCCCGCGCGGCGTGCACGTGGTCCGGGTGCTGATAGCCGCCATTCTCGTCATAGGTGACCACGACCTGCGGCCGGTACTCCTCGATCAGCCCGCCGATCCGGGCCGAAACGGTGGCCAGCGGCACATTGCAGAATGCGTCTGGCCGGGCCTTGTAGTCCCATTCCACCATGCCGGAGTCGTGATAGCCGAGCAGTTCCAGGTCGGTCACGCCGAGGTGCTTGACTGACTCCCGCAGCTCGGCCAGCCGGATCTGCGCCACCTGGTCCTCGTCGTGCCCGTCATCGCCCGGCTTGACCCCGCCCGGCGTGTCCCCGAACTCGCCGTTGGTACACGTGACGACCACGGTGCGCACGCCTTCGCTGGAATACCGGGCCAGCACGCCGCCGGTGCTCGACGCCTCGTCGTCGGGGTGCGCGTGCACTGCCATCAGGGTGAGATTCTCCGCCATGGCATAAGCGTGCCCGACGGCACCGACAAGCCGCCGGCCGGCACCTAGGCAAGCCGCCGGCCGGTGCCTAGGCAAGCCGCCGGCCGGTGCCTAGGCAAGCCGCCGCCGGCACCTAGGCAAGCCGCCGGCTGGCACCCGGGTAGCCCTGTTCCGGACCGGTTGCTCGCGGGCCGCGGCTATGGTTAGGCCCCGTGAGCCATGCCAGGACTCCCCCATCCGCAGGCATCCCGGCCCCGGGCTACGGGCCGCCGGCCCCGCCCGGTCAGCGCCGGCGTCGGCGGCGGCGGACGATCATCGTGATCGTCACCGTGGCCGCGCTGGTCGTGGTGCTGGGCGGCGGCGCGGCCGGGTACCTGCTGCTGCGCACCACCGGCAGCCCGCAGCAGACCGCGGCCAGTTACCTGGCCGGCTGGCAGCACGGCGACTACCCGGCCATGGACAAGGTCAGCGTGGACGTGCCGCACGGCGGCCTGGCCGGCCCGCTGCGGCAGTACGCGGCCCAGCTCGGCCAGCGCACCCTGCACACCAGGCTCGGCTCGGTGACGTCGTCCGGCGGTACCGCCCAGGCCCAGTTCACCGCCGCGGTCACCATGGCCAGCGGGCACACCTGGACCTACCACGGCCAGCTCAGCCTGGTGAACCGGAACCGGCGCTGGTGGGTGAGCTGGAGCCCGGCCGCCGTCTACCCCGGCCTGCGGTCCGGTGAGCAGTTCGCGCTCAGCGCGGTCTGGCCGGCCCGGGCCGCCATCCTCGCCGCCGACGGCACCACCCAGCTCAGCTCGTCCGCCATGCAGGCTCAGTCCGGGTCGCTTCAGCTGCTCACCGGCACGGTGGTCGCCGCGACCAAAGCCCAGGCCAAGGCGCTGGGCGCACCGTACCAAGCCGGCGATCAGATCGGCTCGGGCGGTATCGAGCAGGCCTACCAGGCCCAGCTGGCCGGGCGGCCGTCGCTGACCATCGCGGTCGAAGGCCCGGGCAAACACGTGGACAAGACCGCGGCCCGGTTCCCGGCCGTGCCCGGCAAGCCGGTGCGGACCAGCATCGACATGCAGACGCAGATGGCCGCGTCGGCCGCGGTGTCGTCGGCCGCCACCAGCAAGCCGATCGACATGGTGGTCACCCAGCCGTCCACCGGCAAGGTGCTGGCGGTGGTGGAGCGGCCCGGCGGCTTCGACCGGGCGCTGGAGGGCATCTTCCCGCCCGGCTCCACGTTCAAGGTGGTCACCGCGTCCGGGCTGGCCGAGAAGGGGATGACGCCGTCCAGCACGGTGCAGTGCCCGAGCACGGCCGACCTGGGCGGCCGGGTGTTCCACAACGACGACAACGAGCACCTGGGCACGACGAACCTGCAGACCGCGTTCGCGGTGTCCTGCAACACCACGTTCGCCATGCTCGCCTCGGAGCGGCTGGGCGGGCCCGCGCTGGCCGCGATGGCCGCCGCGTTCGGCTTCAACGCGCAGGCCAACCTGGGCATCCCGGCCACGCTCGGCCACTTCAGCACGCCGCACCAGCCGGTCGACCTGGCCGCGGACGCGTTCGGCCAGGGCACCGACCTGGTCAACCCGCTCAGCCAGGCCACCGTGGCGGCGGCCATCGAGGACGGCACCTGGCGGCCGCCGCTGCTGGTGACCGACCCGATGCCGAAGCAGACCACCACGCCGCACAAGCTGAGCGCGGCCATCCTGAACACGCTGCGGCCGATGATGCGGGCCGTGGTGACCAGCGGCACCGCGGCCACGGTCGGCTTCGGGCCGGGGGTCTACGGGAAGACCGGGACCGCGCAGTACGGCAACGGCAAGAACTCGCACGGCTGGTTCATCGGCTACCGCGGCGACCTGGCCTTCGCGGTCCTGGTCGAGGGCGGCGGCTTCGGCGCCGACAGCGCCGGGCCGGTGGCCAAGGCGTTCCTGTCCAAGGTGGCTGGCTGAGCTAGCCGAAGGTCACCGTGATGCGCTGGAAACCCAGCGAGTGCAGCATGCCGGTGAGCATGCCGACCGTGTTGTGCTGGGCCTGGGCCAGCAGCGCGCTGCGCCGGGCCGCGTACTCGATCTTCTGCTGGGCCAGGATGTAGACCTGCTGCTCGCTGTTCGGGTTGCCGGCGAAGAAGTTCCCGATCCGGTTCAGCAGCCCCTGCTGCTGGGCGACCACGTAGGACTGCCGGACGTTGAGCACGGCCGGCTCGAGCTGGGCCCGGGGCAGCCGGATGGTGACCGACCGCCGGTCCGCCGACACCTTGATGGCCGAGCCCTTCAGCTGGCCGAAGTTCACGTAGGCGATCTCGCTGCCCTGGCCGATGAACAGCGTCTGGCTGCCCTCCAGGAACGACGGCAGATAGGCCGTCTTCTTGGTCAGGTCCACCACGACCTGGAACGACCCGCTGGCCGCCTGGTACCGGCTGAGCGCCGTGATCGACTTCAGCAGCACCGGCTGGCTGCGCACCGAGGTGCTCTCCGCGAACGGGTTACGCAGCGAGGGCAGCAGGTGGACCGCGGACAGCGCGATGATCAGCACCGCCACCGCGACGACCGCGCCGGCCGCCACCGCCAGCTTGCCGATTAAGCCCCGCGCGGGGGCACTGCGGGTCACGTCCTGACCGGGCGCGGTGCGTGTCATGGTGCCTCCATCCTGGCGCCGGGCGCGCACGGCTCACCGCCGCGTGCTCTAGCCAGCTACCCGGCACGCGCTAGTTAATCGGCGCGGCTGGCGGGTACAGACGGGGCCGGTCAGCGCGTGGAGGAACCATGTTCGGCTGGTTACTGCGAGAACGCCCCCGGCGCAGGCGCCGCGGGCCGGGCGGGCGGCCCCGGCGCCGGATCGGCTGCCTCGGCTGGCTGCTCATGCTGGTCGCGGTACTGGTGCTGCTGCTGGTCCTGTCGCTGCTGTTCGGTGGGTGGCAGAAGGGCACCAAGGCCGGGCTGGCCCAGCCTCGCGCCCTGCCCGTCGCCGGGGCCGGAGCGGCCGTCTACCAGCCGTAGATGCGCGGCGGCAGGTGGCGCAGCGGCCGGTCCTCTGGGCCCGGATAGGTGATCATCACCACGGTGTCGTCCGGGTCGTGCCCCTCGATCAGAACTATCCCGTCGGTGCTCCGGCTGTCCCGGTAGGCCGAGCGTTCCTTCAGCGCCCGCTCGCACCGGTCCAGGTCGTCCTGGTCGGCCGCGGTCCAGATCACGTACTGCACGCCGACCGCGCCCAGCGGGTGCCCCCCGGCGGTGCCCATGGCCCGCAGGATCAGCTCCGAGCCGGCCGGGCTGACCAGCAGCGCGGCCGTCGCGCTCCGGTCAGCGACCTGCATCGCCAGGACGTCCTCGTAGAAATTGACCGACCGGTCGAGCTGCTGCACGAACATGACCACGGAGCCGATCCGGGTACCCTTCGCCATCTGCTGACCTTCCAATCCCGCCGACTGGGCTAGCACCAGTCTTGCGCACCGCGGCCGGCCGGGTCCCCCGTGTCCCCATGGAAGGTGAGCTGTGTCCCCACGGAAGGTCAACTGCCTCCCCACGTAGGGTCGTTGAATGGACTATCGCACTCTGGGCCGCAGCGGCTGCGCGGTTTCCAGCTTCTGCCTGGGCACGATGACGTTCGGCACCGAAACGGATGAGCCGGGCGCGCACCAGCAGCTCGACCACTTCGCGGCGGCCGGCGGCACGTTCGTCAACACCGCCGACGTGTACAGCCAGGGCCGGTCCGAGGAAATCATCGGCCGCTGGTTCGCGAGCCGGCCCGCCGCCGCCACCGAGCCGATGGTGCTGGCCACCAAGGGCCGCTTCCCGACCGATGGCTCACCCAACGGTGGCGGGCTGTCCGCCCGCCACCTGACCCGGGCCCTGGACGCCTCGCTGGCCCGGCTGGGCGGCACGGCGCTCGACCTGTACCAGGTGCACGCGTTCGACCCGTGGACCCCGCTGGACGAGACACTGCGCACGCTGGACGGCTTCGTCCGGGCGGGCAAGATCCGCTACTACGGTTTCTCCAACTTCACCGGCTGGCAGCTGACCAAGGCCGTGCACCTGGCCCGGGAGCTGAACCTGGCCCCACCGGTCACCGTGCAGCCGCAGTACAGCCTGCTGGTCCGGGAGACCGAGTGGGAGATCGTGCCCGCGGCCCAGGACGCCGGCCTGGGCATCCTGCCGTGGAGCCCGCTCGGCGGCGGCTGGCTGTCCGGCAAGTACTCGCCCAGCCAGCGTCCGTCGGGCGCCACCCGGCTGGGCGATGACCCGGGCCGCGGCATGGAGGCCTACGACCGCCGCGGCGTGCAGCGGACCTGGGACGTCATCGACGCGGTGCACAAGGTGGCCAGCCAGCGCGGCGTGTCGATGGCCGAGGTCGCGCTGGCCTGGGTGACCGACCGGCCCGGGGTGACGGCCACCATCCTGGGCGCCCGCAGCACCAGCCAGCTGGACACCAACCTGCGGGCGGCCGGGCTGCACCTCAGCCCGGTGGAGACCGACGCGCTGGACGCGGCCAGCGACCCGCGCCCGCCCGACTACCCGTACGGCGAGCTGGGCCGGGAGCAGCGCGACCGGCAGCTGTCCGGCGGCAGCTAAGCCGCCCCCTCCGCCGGCACCGCCCGTTCCGTGATCGGCGTGCCCAGCTCCACCGTGCGGCCCACCGTGCACAGCCGGTCGTGCGACTTCCGGATCGCATCCGGCAGCACCGCCCGCGCCGCGTCACCGTCCGCACCAGCAGGAAACACGATATTGAACGCCGCTTCGATGCCGGTCAGGTGATTACCGCTGGTGTCGCGTACCTTGTCGGCCTCGACCGCGACGTGGAACGACTCGGGCTCGGCCCGCCGCGAGGTCAGGATGTCCACGTCGATCGCGGTGCAGCAGCCGAGCGCGGCCAGCAGCAACTCGGTCGGGGTGAACCGCTCGTCGCCGCCGGTGCCCAGGATGATCTGGCCGCCACGGTCGTTGATCGCGGTGAACCGGCCGGGAGCGGTGCGCTCGATGGTCACGGCCCGGTGTGCTGAGTCAGTCGCCATGCCGTCCACTGTGCCATTCGACCCGTGTGCCATCTGACCCGTGTGCCATCCGCCCCGCGTGCCATCTGACCCGTGTGCCATCCGGGCCGCCGGCCGGCGGGTCAGGGCTGGCGGCCCAGGAACCCAGCCAGCCGGTCGATCGCGGGCGCGCCGGCCGGCACCGGCACCTCGGCGGCGAACGGCGCGCCTGGCCCGTCCGGCCGGCCGACCAGCCCCTTCCGGGCCTGGGCCAGCGTCCGCTCCACCAGGCCGTCCGGGTATTCGGCGGGCTGGCCGGTGGCCCGGGCCAGGTCCCAGCCGTGGCCGAGCAGCTCCACGATGCGCACCTGGACCAGGAACACCCCGTCGGCCGGCCCGAGCGGGCCCTGGTAGGTCTCGGCCAGCGCCCCCGGCCCGCCGAACGCCTGGCGCAGCGCCTGCCCGGTGCGCCGGAACGCGGCCGCCGGGTCGTCGCCCAGGTGGTCCGCGGCCCGGTCCGGGACCGGTAGGCCCTGCACCCGGGTGATGAAGACCAGCTGCCCGGTGACCAGGTGGCCGACGACGGCCCGGACGTCCAGGCCGCGGGACGGCGTGGGCACCGACCACTGGCCCGGCTTGATGCCGGACACGATCCGGTCCGTGTCCGCGAGCGCCTGGTCAAAGTCGGCCAGCACGTCAGGATCTGCCATCTGCAAAGCATTGCAGAGCAATTGCTGCGCTCACAGGCAAACCGCCCGCCGGGTCTTCCCGGGCCCCGGCCGTCAGGTGTTCCCGGGCCCCGCCGGCCAAGTCCTCCCGGCCCCGCCGGCCAACTTCCTCCCGGCCCCGCCGGCCAAGTCCTCCCGGCCCCGTCGGCCAAGTCCCCCGCGCGCCTCTATATAGGCTTTGACTTATATAAGTAGAGTCTGTAATTTGACCCGCATGCACGCCTTCGATGTGCTGGGCGACCCGGTCCGGCGCCGGATCCTGGAGCTGATCGCCGACGGCGAGCTCACCTCCGGCGCGGTGTGCTCGGTGATCCAGGCCGAGTTCGGCGTCTCCCAGCTGGCCGTGTCGCAGCACCTCAGGGTGCTGCGGGAAAGCGGCTTCGCGACCATGCGGCCGGCCGGCACCCGGCGGCTGTATGCGGTGAACCCGGCGCCGCTGCGCGAAGTGGACCAGTGGCTGGACCCGTTCCGCCGGTTCTGGACGCCGCACCTGGCCGCGCTGACCACCGAACTGGCCCGGGGGCAGCGGGAGCGGCGGCCCGGGGCCGCGGCCACCGGGAACCAGGACGACGGGAGCAACCCATGATCGATGTGGTCCAGCAGATCAACGCGGTACAGCGGCAGGTCGGCAGCCGGGTGATCGAGGCGGGCCAGGCCCGCAGCGTGATCATCAGCCAGGTGTACGCCGCGCCGGTGGAAGACGTCTGGGACGCGTGCACCAACCCGGAGCGCATCCCGCGCTGGTTCCTGCCGGTATCGGGCGAGCTGCGGCTGGGCGCCCGGTACCAGCTCCAGGGCAACGCGGGCGGCACCATCGAGCGCTGTGACCCGCCCAGAAGCTTTGCCGCGACCTGGGAATTCGGCGGGCAGACCAGCTGGATCGAGGTCCTGGTTACCGCCGAGCCGGGCGGCCGCACCCGGCTGCGGATCGAGCACCTGGCCCTGGCCGACGACGAGCGGTGGGCCGAGTTCGGCCCCGGGGCGACCGGCGTCGGCTGGGACATGGCCCTGCTCGGCCTGGCCGGCCATCTGTCCGCCGGGCCGTCGCTAACTCCCGCCGAGGGCGCGGCCTGGGCCGGGTCCGGCCAGGGCAGGCAGTTCATGTCGCTGAGCAGCGACCGGTGGCGGGACGCGAGCATCGCGGCCGGCACCGACCCGGCCGACGCGCACGCCTCGGCCGGCCGGACCCTGGCCGCCTACACGGGCCAGTAGCCGCCCGGCACAGCTCCCCTGGGACAGGTCACCAATCCGGCCGCGCACACGCTGCGAAGAGTGCAGCAGAGGGGTGATCCGGGGGCGGCACGGCCCGGGCGTGGGTCGTGGTCTCCGCGATGTGCCCGTTCATCAGCCCAGGGGGGAATTGTCATGCCCAATCACGATGCCGCGCCCGCTCCGGATCCGGGACGCCGCATGTCCCGGCGCTCCCTGCTGCAGGGCGCCGCGACCGCCGGTGCGGCGGCCTGGCCGCCACCGCGATGGGCGCGGCGGTAAGCCAGGCGGCCGCCGCCAGCCGCCAGCCGGACCTGGCGCACAGCCACGGCCCGGGCCAGCTACCGGCCGGGCCGATCATGGTGCACGTGCGCGACGCCCGGTCCGGGGACATCGAGCTGTTCGCCGGGACCAGCCAGACCCGGGTACACGACAAGGACCTGGCCGCCCGGATCACCCGGGCCCTCACCCGGCGAGGTAACTGACATGTCGTCGCACCGCGAGGCGCCGGAGATCTCGAAGGATCCGGTGGCCGACAGCACCGACCTGTACGCGTTCGTCAGCCCGGACAGGAAAGACACGGTCACGCTGATCGCCAACTACGTCCCGCTGCAGCTGCCGGCCGGCGGCCCGAACTTCTATGAGTTCGGCGACGACGTGCTGTACCAGATCCACATCGACAACAACGGGGACGGCCGGGCGGAGATCTCCTACCAGTTCCGGTTCCGCACCGAACTGGCCGACCCGGACACGTTCCTGTACAACACCGGCCCGATCGAGTCGATCGGCAGCCGGAACTGGAACCGCCGCCAGTTCTATGACGTCACCGTGGTGAACGGGCGGGCGCCGCACACCCTCGGCACCCACCTGGCCTGCCCGCCATGCAACATCGGGCCGCTGTCCACGCCGACCGCGGACTACCCGGGCATCGCCGCCGCCGCGGTACGCGATCTGGGTGGCGGGGTCACCGTGTTCGCCGGGCAGCGGGCCGAAGCCTTCTACGTCAACCTGGGCGCGGTCTTCGACCTGGCCGATCTGCGGCCGTTCCAGAACCTGCACACCACGTTCGGCATCCCCGGCCTCAGACTGCCGGTCTCGCCCGGGGTGAATGCCACCAACAACCTGAACGTGCATTCCATCGCGATCCAGGTGCCGATCTCGTCGGTGACCAGGAAGGGGCACCCGACCGTCGGCGTGTGGACCACGGCCAGCCGCCAGCGGGTCACGCTGTGGGACGCCGACCAGGGCGAGAACGTGACCAGCGGGCCGTTCCGGCAGGTATCGCGGCTGGGCAACCCGCTGTTCAATGAGGTCCTGGTCCCGCTCGGGAAGAAGGACCTGTGGAACTCGCTGCCGCCCGCCGACGACAAGCTGTTCGCGCAGTACGTAGCCCATCCTGAGCTGGCCGGGCTGCTCCCGGTCCTGTATCCCGGGGTGTTCCCGCACCTGGCCGGGCTGGACGCGGCGAAGAAGCCGCGCGCCGATCTGGAGGCAATTCTGCTCACCGGGATACCGGCCGGCATCGTGCCGGGTTTCACCAACTTCACCGGGACAGTGCTGGCCGACATGCTCCGGCTGAACACCTCGATCCCGCCCACCCCGGCGGGCAAGGCGAGCATCTACGGGCTGCTCGGCGGGGACGCGGCCGGCTTCCCGAACGGCCGGCGGGTGACCGACGACGTGGTGGCGATCGAGTTGCGCGCCATCGCCGGCGTCACGTTCGCGCTGATCGACAAGACGTTCAAGCCCGACGCGGCGGCCGGCCAGCTCACCGACGGGCTGACCCCGGCCAGCGTGCACGCGTCGCCGCTCGGCCACTTCCCCTACCTCGGCGTCCCGTACAGCGGGTACGACGAGCCATCCTGAGGGGGCGCGGCATGAGCGAGCCGGCCGCCGGGCCGTCCGGTCCCGGCACCGTGGTGCTGAACCTCGGTGCCGGGGTCGGCGCCCTGGTCCTGTTCACCCCGGCCGGCCTGGACGGCGCGGAGATCGAGATCAGCCGGGGCGATGATCCCAGCGCACGGCGGACGCATGCCCAGGTCCGGCCGCGGCGGCTGCCCGGTCAGACCAGGTACGCCGCGGTTTACCAGGACCTGGCCGCCGGGCAGTACACGATCTGGCGCGATCAGGACTCCCCGGCGGCGGCCGTCACCGTCGCCGGGGGCCAGGTCACCAGCTGCCACTGGCCCGGGTAACGGTATTCAGAGCGGCTGCCCGACCTGGTCAAGCTCGGCCAGCGCGGTCTCCAGGTCGTCGGCCCCGCCGCGGCTGACGATCCGGGCGAACAGCGGATCGCCGGCCGCGGCCAGGCTGCGCAGCCCGGCCACGTGCGCCCGGATCCGGTCCCGCACCACGTCCAGGAACCCGGCCACCGGGCCGGCCCAGCCGTAGCTGTCCAGGAACCGCCGCAGCCGCTCCGGCCGGGCCGCGAAGTCGGTGAATCCCTCCCGGGCCACCACCCGGCGCGCGTGCAGCGGAACCCAGCTGAACGCGGCGTAGGCCAGATCCCAGCCCGGGCTGACCGGGCCGGCCATGTCCCAGTCGATGAACCCGGCCAGCCGCCCGTCCCGCCACACCGCGTTGTACGGCGCCGCGTCGTTGTGCCCGATGACCAGCCCAGGCGCCCAGTCCCCGGCCATCCGCCAGCGCGCCCCGGCGGGCGGCACGAAGCCGGCCACCGCGTCGTGATAGCCGCGCAGCCAGCGGGCCACCTGGACCAGGGTGCCCGCGTCGTGCGCCCAGCCGGGCCAGGGCAGCCTGCTGCCCACGGTCTCGCCGGGCAGGAACGTGAGCACCTCGCGGCCCTGCTCGTCCAGGCCCAGCGGGCGCGGGCTGCCGGCGAAGTCCTGGCTGGCCAGGTGAGCCAGCAGCGCGTGCACCGCCGGGGTCCACGGCCCGGCCGTGCGGCGGACGGTATCGCCCACCCGCACGGCCCCGCCCGCATTCCCCCCGTCCAGCCGCTGCTCGGTCACCACCCGCCCAGTCTGCCCGGCCGCCCCGAGCCACGCACAACGTGAACGTTTCAGCCACGCGCACCTGACCGCATGAATGTTTGCAGCCATGCGGTCAGGCCGGGCGGGGGGACGGATGAATGAAGGCTTGGTGCGGTTGCGCGGCACCGCAGGCCGCCCTAGAGCGGTTTCTTCATCTGCTGGGTGGTGACCTGGTAGCCCAGGCCCTCGTAGAGCGACCGGGCGACCGTGTTGCTGCCGTGCACGTTCAGCCCGACCGAGCGCATCCCCCGGGACCGGGCCTCCGCCTCGGCTAGCAGCATCGCCTGCCGGCCATACCCGCGGCCGCGGAACGCCTCGTCCACCTCTACGACGTTCACCCAGGCCATGTCCGGGTCGCCGGACGGGCCGGGGATGGCCAGCCACAGCCAGCCCACCGGCTGGCCGTCGGCGACCAGCCGCCAGAGCAGCTGCCCGGCGGTGTCCAGCCCGTCCGGCAGCGCCCGGTCGTGATCCTGGCGGGCCTTGGCCATCGCCGCCTCGGGAGACAGCTCCCCCGAGGCGGCGATCTGGGCCGCGTACCCGGCCACCGCGCGCGACGCCCAGGCTTCGTACTCGGTGCCGGTGGCCGGCCGCAACGTCAGCGGCATAGGCCCACGTTACCGAGGGCCGCCCAGCGTCAGGCGGCGAGCTGGGAGTAGTGGCTGGCGTCGCCCTTGCGCACCACGCTGCTGTCGCCGTTGATGCCGACCGGGACATCGCCGGCGATGGTGACCCGGTGCAGCAGCCGGGGCAGGTCGTCGTAGTCGGCCACCGCGTAGTGCTGGGTGGCCCGGTTATCCCAGATCGCGATGTCACCGTCCCGCCAGGTCCAGCGCACCGTGTTCTCCAGCCGGGTGATCTGCCGCTGCAGCAGGGCGAACAGGTCGGCCGAGTCCCCGGTGGTCAGCCCGCTGAGCGAGCGCACGAAGTGGCCGAGCAGCAGGGTGGGCTCGCCGGTCTCCGGGTGAATCCGGACCACCGGGTGCTCGGTCTCGAACTCCAGGTGCCGGAACTCGGCGCGGTAGTCCTCTTCCTTCACGTCCACCCCGCCGATCTGCGGCCGGTCGGCGGCGTAGTCGTACAGGTTCGTGTGCACCGCGCGGAGCTGGCCGGCCAGCGCCTGCAGCGCCGGGTGCAGCCGCCGGTAGGCCTCGGCGGTGTTGGCCCAGACGGTGGTGCCGCCGTACGGCGGCAGCGTGATCGCGCGCAGCACGCTGATGGCCGGCACCCGGTCCACGAACGTCACGTCGGTGTGCCAGCTGTTGGCCTTGCCCTGCTCCGAGTCGATCGGCAGCACCGCAGTGCCGTCACCGGCCACGGTCGGGTGCGGCTTGGTCAGCGGGCCGAGCAACTCGGCGAACGCGCGCTGGTCCGCGTCGGTGGCGTGCTGCTGGTCGCGCAGGAACACCACCTTGTGCCGGAGCAGCGCGGCGCGCAGTTCCGCCACTGCGGCCGGATCGACGCCGCCGACGGCCTGGATGCCGCCGACGACGGCGCCGATGACGCCACCGACCTGGGTGACGGAAATCTGCTGGTAAGAAGGCTCGCCGCGGAGAGCCACCGGGCGGTCCTGGACGCTGGTCATGCGAGGGCACCTTTCGGACGGCGTTCGGTTCTCTTGCCTGCAGCCTGCGCCGCCCGGTCAGCCTATGTCAAGTATCTCGATCGGTTTAGTATGAAATTCGATTATGCCGAACGCCAGTGCCTGCGCACTGCCGCCGCCGGCGCTCAGCCGGCGCTGGCCGGCTCCAGCACGAACACCGGGATCACCCGTGATGTCTTCTGCTGGTACTCGGCGTACGGCGGGTAGGCCGCGACGGCCCGGGCCCACCACTCGTCGCGCTCGGCGCCGGTCACCTCGCGGGCGACCATCGGCTGCGTCCGCGGGCCGTCCTGCAGTTCGACCCGCGGCTCGGCGCGGAAGTTGCTTACCCAGCGCGGATCGTCGGGGGCGCCACCCTGCGAGCCGACCGCGGCGTACCGGCCGTCGTGCTCGACCCGCATCAACGGGGTCTTCCGCACCTTCCCGGTGCGTGCCCCACGGTTGGTGATGACGACGACCGGCAGCCCGGTGTCGCGCAGCGTGGTGCCCCGGGTACCGCCGGAACTCTCGTATTCCGTCACCTGGTCGCGCACCCAGCCTCGCGGACTGGGCTCATATTCACCCTCCATCGGCATACCGTTAGTCAATCATGAGCCCAGCACCTGACCCCCTGCTCGCCGCCGTCCAGGCTCGCCTCGACCAGGTCATCCGGTATGACGACGAGTCCATCGTGCACGACAAGTGGATCCGGCAGCGGTATGACTGCGGCTGCTTCGCGAGCCTGATCCCGGCCCGGCGGGCCACCGTCGAGACGGCCTGGCACGAGGCCGGCCACGCGGTCGCCGCGCTGGCCGTCGGGGCCGAGTTCAGCTCGGCCAGCATCCACCACAGCCGCACGTCGGACGGCCGGGTGCATGGCATCAGCGGCGGCCGCCGCGACCAGGCGTTCGTGATCGATGCGGCTGGGCAGATCGGCCAGCGGCTGCGCGACTGGACCATGCTGGACGGCGACGATGAGCTGCGCGCCTGGCTGCCCACCTGGAAGAGCGACGGCGGCGACGCGCGGCGCTTCCGCCGGGCCATCGGCCGCTGGGACGAGATCTCCGCGTGGCGGCGCAGCGAAGCCGTGCTGACCCCGCTGCGGCTGCAGATCCGCCAGGTGGCCCGGGCCCTGCTGGTGCATCCCCGGCACCTGCCCTACCACGTGGTGGCGGCGGTCGCGGCCGGCTGCTGAGTCAGGGCACCTTGTTCACGGAACCACGGGGTTCACGGAACCACGGGGTTCACGGAACCACGGGGTTCACGGAACCACGGTGACCGGCCAGCGGCTGGCCCGGACCAGGTGCACCGCCAGCGACCCGACGAACCGGTGCCCGGCCTTGGTCGAGGCGCCCACGATCACCGCGTCGGCGCGCACCTCCTCGGCCAGCCGGACGATCTCGTGGAACGGGTTGCCGGTCCGCTCGACGAACTGGGCGTCGATGCCCAGCCGGACGGTCTGCGTCTCGACCTGCTCCCTGAGCTCCTCGGCCACCTCGTCGTACGCTTCGTTCATGGAGATGGCCGCGCCCGCGCCGATGCCGGCCATGGCGCTGAACGGCCGGACGTACAGCACGACCAGCCGGGCGCGCTGACGGCGGGCCATCCCGGCCGCGTAAGCACCGGCCCGCAGGGAGGTGTCCGAGCCATCGATACCTACCAGCAGCACCGCCGGGCCGTCCCACGGCTGATCGCTCACGGGTAAACGTTATCGGGGAAAAGCGACCGGGAGGTGACCCCAAATCGGCGTCGATGAGGAACGGGCCGGGGTATCGCTGACCAACCTCGGCCAGCCGCTGTTCGACGGGGCCGCGGCGACCAAGCGGGATCTGGTCGACTACCTGGACGCGGCGTCCGCGCACCTGCTCGGCGAGCTGCGTGACCGGCCGCTGTCGGTGATCCGGGTACTCCGCGGCCAGCCGCCGTTCATGCAGAAGAACCTGCCCAAGTACACCCCGGAGTGGGTGCACACGGTAACGCTGTGGGCGGAGAGCTCGCGGCGCGAGGTGTGCTACGCGCTGTGCAACGACCGGCGCACGCTGCTCTGGTTCGGCAACCAGCGGGCCATCGAGTACCACCCGACGCTGATCCGGGCCGGCCACTGGGACCAGCCGGAGTACCTGGTCATGGACATCGACCCGCCGGAGGGCGGCGAGTTCCGGCTGGCGGTCCGCGCGGCCGGCCTGGTCCGCCAGGCGCTGGCCGAGGCCGGGCTGGCCGGCGCGGTCAAGACCAGCGGGGCCAAGGGGGTGCACGTGTTCGTGCCGCTGGACGGCTCGGCCACGCTGGCCGACGCGGCCGCGGCCACCCGGGCGCTGGCCGCGCGGGCCGAGCGGCTGGACCCGGCGCTGGCCACCACGGCATTCATCCGGGCCGACCGCGACGGGAAAGTGTTCCTCGACCCGACCCGGGCGGGCGGCGCGACCGTGGTGGCCGCGTACAGCCCGCGGGTCCGGCCCGGCACGCCGGTGTCCTTCCCGGTGCCGTGGGATCAGCTCGACCAGGTCACCCCGGCCGACTTCACGCTGCGCACCGCGGCCGGGCAGCTCGGCCCGGCCGGCCGCTGGGGTGGCCTGCTGCCCGCCCCGCAGCCGCTCAGCGCGGAGCTGACCGCCGAGGGGCACACCATCCCGGTGCCCCGGGTGCAGGCCATGCACGAGGGCAAACGGCGCGCCCGCGCCCGCCGCCAGGCCGAGTGAGGCCACCTAGGCGGCGGGCGCGGAGGGTCAATGTAGCTAGCCAGTCAGTCGCGGTAACCCCGGCGGCGGCCGAACCGCAGCCAGAGGAAGACCAGCAGCGCGATCAGCAGCCACGGGCCGGGCCACATCCAGCCCCAGAACCAGCCGAACGGCCAGAACAGGGCGCCGATGCCGCCCAGCAGGCGCAGGCCGACCAGGACGAGCACGACGATCAGCACGACGCGCAGCCAGTTGTGCCGCCGCGGCTCACGCGGCCGGGGTGGCGGCGGCTGGCGCCGCGGCGCTGGTTGTTCCATCCGGGTCACCCCCGTATCAGGTAGGTCATGCAGCAGGCCATCCAGGTCGCCACGGGTCTTGGCGCTCATCGCCCGGCCCAGCCGGTCGTCCAGCTCGGCCTGGTCGAGCCGGCCGTCCCCGTAGTGCTGGGCGAGGCGGTCCGCCACCTCGGCCCGGTCGGCATCGGACACCCGCATGAGGGGGTCGGCCGCCGCGCGACGGCGCGTGTCGTATCCCCGCCTCCCTAGCCCTGGCATCTGGAAGGACCTCCCCGTTTCTCTCTCTGGTCCGGCTCAGTGCTGCCGGGACTGGACGAATCCGCTGGCGATGGACTGGTCGCTGCCCTCTTCCGGGATGAGCAGCCAGCCGGCCAGGTAGGCCAGCACGGCGGCCCCGCCGAACAGGGTGAGCACGGCGAACGCGATCCGGATCAGGGTCGGGTCCACGTCGAGGTACTGCGCGATGCCGGCCGCGACACCGGCCAGCATCCGGTCGTCCTTGGGACGGCACAGCACGCGCGGCTGGCGCGCTGCGGTGGGCTGCTGCCAGGTCTGGTCACTGGCACCTGGGTTCGTGGTTGTTTCCATGGCTCCAGCCTGCGCGTACCGGCCGCTGCGGACCATTCGGAACAACCCTGACTCGGCCCTGATGTTGTCCCGGCCGGGATCAGGGTTGTCCCTGATGGCCACCCCGGCCCCGGCGCGGGATGATAGAGGGATGCGGGATCGAACCGACACCATGACGGCGCCCTGGGAGCACCGGTGGGCCGGGCGCGCGCGCCCGCGGGGCCACTGGCTGCGCGGGCCGCGGGACGGTGGCCCGCTGCGGCGGCCGCAGGACGGCCGGCTGGCGGCCGGGGTGGCCGCCGGGCTGGCGGCCCGGCTCGGCCTGGACGTCACGCTGGTCCGCACCGCGTTCGTGGTGGCCACCATCTTCAGTGGCTTCGGCACGGCCGCCTACGTGGTGAGCTGGCTGCTCATCCCGGAGGCCGGGTCCACCGGCAACATCGCCACCCGGGCGCTGGCCGACCGGCGCGGCATCGCGCTCGCGGCCGGCCTCGGCTCGCTGCTGGCCATCCTGCTCATCCTGGGCTCCGCGCTGGGCGCCACCTGGCTGGGCACGGCGGCCTGGCCGCTGGTGGTCAGCCTGGCCGGCCTGGTGCTCATCTGGCGGAACGCCCCCCAGCGGGAGCAGGCGCTGCTGCGCCGGTTCACCGACCCGCTGCTCGGCCTGGCCGGCGGCGGCAGCCGGACCCGGATCGTGGTCCGGGTGCTGATCTCTATCGTGCTGATCGGCATCGGGATGGGCCTGGTTTTCACCGGGCACCCGAACCACTACGCGCTGCGCGGACTGGCCGGGGTGGCCCTGCTGCTCGCCGCGGTGGTGATCATGCTCGGGCCGTGGTGGCTGCGCATCGCCCGCGACCTGGTGGTGGAGCGGCAGGCCAGGGTCCGGGCCGAGGAGCGGGCCGACATGGCCGCCCGGGTGCACGACTCGGTGCTGCAGACGCTGGCCCTGATCCAGCGCCGGGCCGATGACCCGCAGCAGGTGGTCCAGCTGGCCCGGGCCCAGGAACGGGAGCTGCGCAGCTGGCTGTTCGATGACCGGGCGCCCGGCTCGCTGGACGGCCAGGCCGCCACCCTGGCCGACGGCATCCGGCTGATCCAGCAGGAGGTGGAGGCGCAGCACGGGATACCGGTCGAGGCGATCACGGTGGGCGACTGCGCGCTGGACGACGACCTGGCCGCGCTGCTGGCCGCGGCCCGCGAGGCCACGGTGAACGCGGTCAAGTGGTCCGGCGCCGAGGTGGTTTCGCTGTTCGCCGAGGTCGAGCCAGCCGAGGTGGCGGTGTACGTGCGGGACCGCGGCAGCGGCTTCGACCCGGCCGCGGTGCCCGGCGACCGCAAGGGGCTGACCGAGTCGATCCACGCCCGGATGGCCCGGCGCGGCGGTTCCGCGGTGGTGCGGACTGCCCCGGGCGACGGCACCGAGGTAACGCTCCGGATGCCGCGGGTGGCCGGGGAACGGCAGCCGAGCCGGACATGAGCACACCCGGCATGAGCACACGGGCACTCCCCCGGGTCATGATCGTCGACGATCATGGCCTGTTCCGGTCCGGTGTCCGGGCTGAGCTCGGTGACCAGGTGGACGTGGTCGGCGAGGCGGGCGACGTGACCCCGGCCGTCGAGCTGATCGGCGAACTGCTGCCTGACGTGGTGCTGCTCGACGTGCACCTGCCGGGCGGCGGCGGCCAGCTGGTGGTCAGCGCGATCCGGGCGGCGCATCCCGGGGTGCGGTTCCTGGCGCTGTCCGCGTCGGACGCCCCGGAAGACGTCATCGCGGTCATCCGGGCCGGCGCCCGCGGCTATGTGACCAAGACGATCTCCGGCCCGGATCTGGTGGACGCCATCCGCCGGGTCGCCGCCGGGGACACCGTGTTCTCGCCCCGGCTGGCCGGTTTCGTGCTGGACGCGTTCGCGTCCGGTGGCGCGGGCCAGCCCTCGCAGGACCCGGAGCTGGACCAGCTGACGCCCCGGGAGCGGGAGGTGCTCCGGCTGATCGCCCGCGGCTACACCTACAAGGAAATCGCCCGCGAGCTGTTCATCTCGGCCAAGACCGTGGAGAGCCACGTGTCGTCGGTGCTGCGCAAGCTGCAGCTGTCTACCCGGCATCAGCTCACCCGCTGGGCTACCGAGCGCCGGCTGGCTTAGGCTCTTGCTACGGTATTCGCTCCCGGCCCGGCCCAGCGGCGGCCGGTGAGCTTACGGGGACTGACGCTGGAGGCACGGGTGGCTGAGGATCTACCTGCGGGGTTAATCGATTTCAGCGCGGGCGCGCAGATAGCCAGTTACCAGCTCGAAGAGGAGATCGGCCGGGGCGGCATGGCGGTGGTCTACCGGGCCCGGGACATCCGGCTCGGCCGCTGGGTGGCGCTCAAGGTGCTGGCCCTGGACTACGCGCAGGACGAGGCCTTCCGGCAGCGGTTCATCCGGGAGTCCCAGACCGCCGCGTCGGTCGACCACCCCAACATCATCCCGATCTTCGATGCGGGTGAGGCCGGTGGGGTGCTGTACATCGCGATGCGCTATGTGGCCGGCCAGGATGTGCACAGCCTGCTGCATTCGGCTGGGCCGCTGCCGGTGGCCCGGGCCCTCAGCATCGTCGGCCAGGTCGCGTCCGCGCTGGACGCGGCGCACGCCTGCGGCCTGGTGCACCGGGATGTGAAACCGGCCAACATGCTGCTCGGCGGGGTGGCCGACACCGGCCGGCCCGACCACGTGTACCTGTCCGACTTCGGCATCAGCAAGCAGCTCAACGCCACGTCCAGCCTGACGATGACCGGCCAGGTGCTCGGCACGCTGAACTACCTGGCCCCGGAGCAGATCGAGGGCCGCCAGGTGGATGGGCGCGCCGACGCGTACGCCCTGGCCTGTACCGCGTTCGAGCTGCTGGGCGGCTCGCCGCCGTTCCGCCGGGACCAGAACATGGCCGTGATGTGGGCCCAGCTGAACGCGCCTCCGCCCCAGCTGACCAGCCTCCGGCCTGACCTGCCGCCCGACGTGGACCAGGTAATGGCCCGCGGGCTGGCCAAGTCCCCGGCCGAGCGTTTCGCCAGCTGCGTCGCGTTCAGCACGGCGCTGCACCAGGCCTGCGCACCGGTGCTGGACGGGACGGCCGGGCCGGTGCCGGTCAGCACACCGCCGCGGGCCGCCCGGCCCGCCGCGCCGACCGCCGCCGACCCGGCCCCGGCACCCGCCCCGGCTCCGGCACCCGCCCCGGCTCCGGCCACCCGGCCCGGCGGGCCGGCCGACCAGCCGGCCCGGCCCGCGACCACGCCGATGCCGGTGCGCCCGGATCGCGGTGGCCGGCCGCCGCGCCCGGCCGGGCGGCCCGCGTCGCGGACGGGCAGGCACCGGGGCCTCGTTGCGGCCGCCTGCGTGGCCGTGCTCGCGGTGCGCGGCGGGGTGTACGCGGTGCTGCACAACTCCGCGCTGCGCAACGGGACGTCAGCGTCGGCCGGGTCCAGCACCCCGCCGTCCGGCGCGGCCGCGGCCACCCCGGCCGGCACGGTGCGGGCCTACTACGCGGCGATCAGCAGCCACCAGTATCTGCGGGCCTGGAACCTGGGCGGCAAGAACAGCGGCGGCGACCTCACGTTCAGCCAGTTCGAGGCCGGATTCAGCACGACCAGGGCGGACAAGGTGACGATCGTCAGCCACGCCGGGGACGCGGTGACGGCCCGGCTGGCCGCGCTGCAGACCGACGGGTCGGTCAAGAACTTCGTCGGCAAGTACGTGGTGCGGGACGGGGTCATCACCACGTTCCAGGTCGCCCCGGTCAGCTGAGCCGGTCCGCCGCCTCCGCCACCGGCACCGGCTGCCGCCGGCCGGCCTCCGCGCTGATCAGCCCGGCGGGCAGCCGGCCCGCCAGGCCCAGCGCGGCCAGCGAGGCCAGCGCGCTGATCACGAACGCGGCGGCCACCCCGGCGCGCAGGCCGGGGCCGGGGCCGGGGCTGAGGCTGGCGGCGGCGGCCACGGCCGCGCCGCCGACCCCGATGCCGGTGGCGGTGCCGAGCACGTCGGCCAGGTTCAGCGACGCGGACGCCCAGCCTTCCCGGCCCGGCGGCGCCTCACGCAGCATCATCAGCGTCGTCGGCGCGTAGCCCACGCCCATGCCCAGCCCGGCCAGCGCCCAGGCGGCCAGCCCGGCGAGCACCGGCACGGCCGGGTCCAGCACGGTGGTCATCCCGCCGATTCCGGCCAGGATGATGACCAGCCCGGTGCGCACCAGGCGGCGGCCCGGCCAGCTGGCCGTGAGCTGGGCCTGGATCCAGGCGCCCACGGTCCAGGCCAGCGTCGAGCCGGTCACCGCGACGCCGGCCAGCACCGGGCTGTGGTGCCGGAGCACGGTGATGGTCAGCGTCACGTAGGCGTCGGCGCCGAAGAACGCGAACGTGAGCAGCCCCCGGGTGAGCACGGTGGCCGGCAGTCCGGGCCGGGCCCGCCCGGTCCCGGGCGGCACCAGCCGCCGCAGCGCGGGCAGCCCGGTCGCCCCGCCCACCAGGATCAGCGCGGCTGCGATCAGCCCGCTGACCGGACCACCGCGGAGCCCGGCCAGCGCGCAGCCCCCCGCGGCCACGGTCAGGCCGGCCAGCATCAGCGCGGTCCCGACCGCCACCCGGACCCCATCGATCAGCCGGTGTCCGCCTGCATGCCGGGTGCCCGGCGGACCGAGCCGGCGCAGCGAGGGCAGCGCGATCAGCCCGGCCACGGCGACCAGCGGCAACAGGCCGAGGAAGACCCAGCGCCAGCCGAACAAGTGGGCCACCTCGGCGCTGAGCGCGGGCCCGGCCAGCCCGGGCACGACCCAGGCGGTGGACAGCACCGCCATCATCCGGGCCCGCAGCCGGCCGGGCAGGCCGCGGCCGATCGAGGCGTAGGCCACCGCGGGCACCGCGCCGCCGCCGATGCCCTGCAGCGCCCGGCCCGCCACCAGCACCCACATGCTCGGGGCCAGGCCCGCCACCGCCAGCCCGGCGCTGAACAGCACCAGCCCGGCCAGGAACGGGACGGCGGGGCCGTGCCGGTCAGCCTCCCGGCCGGCCGCCACGATGCCGACGATGCTGCCCAGCATGAACGCGCTGAACGCCCAGCCGTACAGCCACAGCCCGCCGAGGTCGCGTGCGACCACTGGCATGACCGTGACCACGGCCAGCGCCTCGGCCGCGACGAACGTGATGGCCATCACGAGGCCAGCGGTCAGCGCACGATTCGGTGGCGCCCACAAGCCCTCACGCATCGCGGCCTCCCCCTGAACCACCTCACAATGACTGCGGCCAGACCGCAACCCTGTACCGGCCGGTAGTTCGGTCAGCGGGCGGTAGTTCGGTCAGCGCAGGCGATAAGCCGCGACCGTAACCGATGTGGTCACGGTCTGCGGGTCAGCCAGCGCGGCGATCCGGCCCGCCAGCTCGGCCGGATCGATGTGATGGGCGCTCGGGCCCATGCTGACCAGGTCCTGGATGGCCGGGTGGCCGAGCCGCAGCGGGTACGTCAGGTCGTCCGCGGCGACCTGCTCGAGGCCGGCCGTGGCCGCGGCCACCCGCTGCGGCTTGGCCGTGTCCACGCTGAGCAGCCCGAGCGCCCCGACCAGCTCGGCCAGGTGCCGTGGGCCCGGGGTGACCAGGAGGAAAACCCCGCCCGGGCCGAGAACCCGGATCGTCTCGGCCAGGTGGCGCGGGCCGAACACACTCAGCACGATCGCGGCCGACCCGTCGGCGAGCGGGAAGCGCCGCCAGACATCGCTGCCCACCGCGACCGCCCGCGGGTGGGCCCGGGCCGCCCTGCGCAGCGCGGGCTTGGACAGGTCCAGGCAGATGCCGGTCCGGCCGGGCAGCGCGGTCAGCACGGCGGCCAGGTAGTAGCCGGTCCCGCCGGCCAGATCCAGCACGATGCCCGGCCCGGCGCCGCGAGCCGGCGCCAGCCGGGCCGCCAGCCCGCTCACCGCGGCGGCTATCGGCGCGTAGTGCCGCTGGCCGAGGAAGGCCTCCCGGGCCGAGATCATGGCGGTGGTGTCGGCCTGATGCGGCCGGCCGCCGCCGGTATCCAGGCTGATGTAGCCCTGCCGGGCGATGTCGAAGGAATGGCCCCGGACGCAGCGCAGCGCGCTGCGGCGGCCCGCCAGCGGGCCGTCGCACACCGGGCAGCGCAGCGCGGACAGCGCGTCAGTCAGGGCTGGAGTCAGGGCTGGAGTCACTGCGCACCGTGGTTATGGCTTGCGGCCCACCGCGGTGTAGGTGGGCAGCAGCGGCAGCGCGCCGATGTTCACCTGCCCGGTCCGCCAGCGGCCGAGCGGGGTCACCCCCGGCGGGATCAGCTCAAGCCCGGTGAAGAACTGGCTCACCTGCGCCTCGGTGCGCAGGTGGATGGACACCGCGGAATGCTCGTTGTAGGTCTCCGCACCGGCCGCCGCCGTCTGGGCCATGATGTCGCTCGACGCGTGCGAGATGACCAGGTAGCTGCCGGACGGCACGGCCTCCATCAGCCGGGCCACGATCCGGTGCGGGTCGTCGCTGTCCGGGATGAAGTGCAGGATGGCCAGCAGCATCACCGCGACCGGCTGGGTGAAGTCGAGGGTGTGCGCGGCCTCGCGCAGGATCGTGTCGGTGTCCTGGATGTCCGCACTGATGTAGGCGGTCTCGCCGCGGGGGTCGCTGGTCAGCAGCGCGCGGGCGTGGGTCAGCACGATCGGGTCGTTGTCCACGTAGACGATCCGCGACTCCGGCGCGGTGCGCTGCGCCACCTCGTGCGTGTTGTCCGCGGTCGGCAGCCCGGTGCCGATGTCCAGGAATTGCCGGATGCCCGCCTCGGCCGCCAGGTAGTGCACGGCCCGGGCCAGGAACTCGCGGCCGCCCCGGGCCACCAGCCCCATCTCGGGCATGATCTGGAGCACCTTCTCACCCGCGGTCCGGTCGGCCGCGAAGTTGTCCTTGCCGCCGAGCAGGAAGTCCCACACCCGGGCCGGGTGCGCCACGGTGGTATTGAAGTCCGGCTCGGCCTGGTCCTCGTCGCCGGCCCCAGTGTCGAAGCTGGTCAGCAAATCCTCCTCTGACACTGGCTCTGACACTGGCGTCCTCCTAAGTCAGCCCGGCCTGGAGGCTCCACCTTATGCTGACCCGGGGCCAGCACCGCCGGGGAAGCAGCCAGACCAGGAAAGCGTTAGATAACCAGTGACCTCCCCGCCTATCGCGCCGCGCGCCGCCGCGCGTGCCGAGACCTGGCGTGCCG
The DNA here is from genome assembly GCA_963814645.1 of uncultured Actinomycetes bacterium. Classification (GTDB taxonomy): domain Bacteria; phylum Actinomycetota; class Actinomycetes; order Streptosporangiales; family Streptosporangiaceae; genus RYN-230. The sequence continues at coordinate 3,022,318 of CAWFDX010000004.1, forward strand.
TGGCCCCGGTCATCTCCTATCCCGCTGAGCTGCCGGTCAGCCAGGTCAAGGACGAGATAGCCGCGGCCATCCGGGAGCACCAGGTGGTGATCGTGGCCGGCGAGACCGGCTCGGGCAAGACCACCCAGCTGCCCAAGATCTGCCTGGAGCTGGGCCGCGGGGTGACCGGGCAGATCGGGCACACCCAGCCGCGGCGGATCGCGGCGCGCAGCGTGGCCGAGCGGATCGCCAGTGAACTCGGCACCGAACTGGGCACCGCGGTCGGCTACCAGGTGCGGTTCAACGACACCTCCAGCGACGGCACGCTGATCAAGGTGATGACCGACGGCATCCTGCTCACCGAGCTGCGCCGGGACCGTCAGCTGCGCCGCTACGACACGCTGATCATCGACGAGGCGCACGAGCGCAGCCTGAACATCGACTTCATCTTGGGCTACCTGAAGCGGCTGCTGCCCCGCCGGCCCGACCTCAAGGTCATCATCACCTCGGCCACCATCGACCCGCAGCGGTTCTCGGATGCTTTTGCCGGAGGCGAAGAAGGCAAGCAGAGCGACGGGGCGCCGGTGCTGGAGGTGTCCGGGCGCACCTACCCGGTCGAGGTGCGCTACCGGCCGCTGGCCGACCCGGACGACCCGGAGCGCGAGCCCCGGGACCAGGTGCAGGGCATCCTGGACGCGGTGGCCGAGCTGAAGCGGGACGGGCCGGGCGACATCCTCGTCTTCCTGAGCGGCGAACGGGAGATCCGGGACACCGCCGACGCTCTGGCCGGCCAGGACGACCTGGACGTGCTGCCGCTGTACGCCCGGCTGTCCTCGGCCGAGCAGCACCGGGTGTTCGAGCCGGGCCGGTTCGCTCACTCCCGGCTGGGCCGGCGGGTGGTGCTGGCCACCAACGTCGCGGAGACCTCGCTGACCGTCCCCGGCATCCACTACGTGATCGACCCGGGCACGGCCCGGATCTCCCGGTACAGCCACCGCACCAAGGTGCAGCGGCTGCCCATCGAGCGGATCTCGCAGGCGTCGGCCAGCCAGCGCGCGGGCCGCTGCGGGCGGACCGCGGACGGCGTGTGCATCCGGCTGTACACCGAGGAGGACTTCGCCGCCCGGCCCGCGTTCACCGACCCGGAGATCCTGCGCACCAACCTGGCCTCGGTCATCCTGCAGATGGCCGCGCTCGACCTGGGCGACATGGCCGACTTCCCGTTCATCGACCCGCCGGACTCGCGCAACATCGCGGACGGCACCCGGCTGCTGGAGGAACTCGGCGCGTTCGCGCCGGGGAAGGGCAGCACGAGGAAACTCACCGACGTCGGGCGCAAGCTGGCCCGGCTGCCGGTGGACCCGCGGCTCGGCCGGATGATCCTGGCGGCCGGCCAGCACGGCTGCGTCCGCGAAGTGCTGATCATCGCGGCCGCGCTGTCCATCATCGACCCGCGGGAGCGGCCGGCCGAGGCCCGCGAGGCGGCCGACGCGATGCACCGCAGGTTCGCCGTGCCCGGGTCGGACTTCCTCGCTTTTCTCGCGATGTGGGACTACCTGCGCGCCAAGCAGGCCGAGTTGTCGGCATCGGCGTTCAGAAGAATGTGCCGGCGGGAGTATCTCCACTACCTGCGGGTGCGCGAGTGGCAGGACGTGTACGGGCAGTTGCGCCAGGCCGCCGCCGGCCTCGGCGTAGTGATCGGACGGGACCGGCGCCGGCCGCGGCCGGCCGAGCCGGCCGAGGGGGCCGAGCCCGCGGACCGGTTCCCGGCCGAGCTGGCCGACCGGGTGCACATGTCGCTGCTGGCCGGGCTGCTCTCGCACATCGGGATGCAGGACACCAGGACGCAGAACACCGGGTCGGCGCAGCGCGGCAAGCGGCGCGGCCCGGCCGAGTTCTCCGGGGCGCGCGGCGCGCGGTTCGCCATCTTCCCGGACTCGGTGCTGGCCCGGAAGCCGCCGTCCTGGGTGGTCGCGGCCGAGCTGGTCGAGACGTCCCGGCTGTGGGCCCGGGTGACCGCGCGGATCGACCCGGCCTGGGCCGAGCCGCTGGCCGAGCACCTGGTCCGGCGCAGCTACAGCGAGCCGCGCTGGGATGCCCGGCGCGGCGCGGTGCTGGCCACCGAGAAGGTCAGCCTGTACGGGCTGCCGATCGTGCCCGCGCGCACGGTCAACTTCGCCCGGATCGACCCGGCCGCCGCCCGTGAGCTGTTCATCCAGCACGCCCTGGTGGACGGCGAGTGGCAGACCCACCACCGGTTCTTCACAAGGAACCAGCGGGTGCTGGACGAGGCGGCCAGCCTGGAGCAGAAGGCCCGGCGGCGCGGCATCGTGGCCGACGACACGGTGCTGTTCGACTTCTACGACCGGCGCGTCCCGGCCTCGGTGACGTCGGCCCGGCACTTCGACAGCTGGTGGAAGAAGACCCGGGCCGCGCAGCCGGACCTGCTCGACCTGTCGCTGGCCGACCTGGTCGGGCCGGCCGCCGAGGACATCGGCCCGGCCGACTACCCGGCCAGCTGGGGTGAGCTGCCGCTGTCCTATGAGTTCGCGCCGGGCGCGCCGGACGACGGGGTGACCGTGGACATCCCGCTGGCCCAGCTCAACCAGGTGGACCCAGCCGAGTTCGGCTGGCAGGTCCCGGGGCTGCGCGAGGAGACGGTGACCGAGCTGATCCGGACGCTGCCGAAGCAGCTGCGCACGCTGTTCGTGCCGGTGCCGGATACCGCCCGGAAGGTGCTGCCGGAGCTGGGCGCGCCGGACGGGGACCTGCCCGGCGCGCTGAGCGCGGCGCTCGGCCGGCTTGGCGGCGTGCCGGTACCGCGGTCGGCGTTCGACGAGTCGCGGCTGCCCGCGCACCTGCGGATCACATTCCGGGTGCTGGACGACAATGGGCCCGATGGAGGTAGCACCGTGCTGGCGGCCGGCAAGGACCTGGCCGAGCTGCGCCGCCAGCTCCGGCCCCGGCTGCAGGCCACGCTGTCCCAGGCGGCCCGCGGGCTGACCCGGACCGGGCTGCGTGACTGGGACTTCGAGTCGCTGCCGCGAGTCTTCGAGCATGGCCAGGTCCGGGCGTACCCGGCGCTGGCCGATGCCGGGAACGCGGTGGACATCCGGCTGTTCGAGACCGAGGCCGAAGCCGGCGCGGCCATGCTGCAGGGCACCCGGCGGCTGCTGCTGCTCGCGGTGCCGTCAGGGGCGCGCGCGGTGGCCGGCCGGCTGCCGGTCAGCGCCAAGCTGGCCATGAGCCGGCACCCGTACCGGAGCACCGACGCACTGCTCGACGATTGCGCGGCGGCCGCCGCGGACCAGATCATCCGGGACGCGGGCGGCCCGGTCTGGGACGCCGCGGGCTTCGCCCGGCTGCTGGATTTCGCCCGGGAGCGGCTGGCCGCGGAGACCGCGGACGTGGTGGCCCGGGTCGCCCAGGTGCTGGCCGAGGCGCACGCCGCCGAGGCCACCCTGGCGAGCCGGCCGAACCCGGCGCTGACCGCAGCGTTCGACGACATGCGCGGCCAGCTGTCGGGGCTGATCTATCCCGGCTTCGTCTCGGCGACGGGGGCCCAGCGGCTGGCTGACCTGGTGCGCTACCTGCAGGCGATCATCCGCCGGCTGGAGAAAGTGCCGGAGTCGCCAGGGCGGGACGCGGAGCGGATGGCGGCCGTGCACCGGGTGGCCGGGGACTACGCCGATGTGCTGGCCGAGCTGCCGCCGTCCCGGCGGCAGACGGCGGACGCCCAGGCTGTGCGCTGGATGATCGAGGAGTTCCGGGTCAGCCTGTTCGCCCAGCTGCTGGGCACCCGTGGCCCGGTGTCCGAGCAGCGCATCGAGCGGGCCCTGGACCAGCTCCGCCGCTGAGCCGGGCCGGGGCGATGAGTTTGCCGCCGCCGGGTCGTCTGGAGTAGACAACCACCGACCTAGGGATTAGACACCCCCTCCGACCTAGGGAGCTGATTGCGGATGGCTGACCTGCTGACGGCGGATGGACTGGCCCGGCTGCATAAGGCCGCGGCCGGCCACGTCGGCGCCGACCAGGTGCCCGGCCTGGTCGTGCTGGTCGCGCGGGGCGGCCAGGTGCATGCCGAGGCGCTCGGCTCACTGACCATCGGCGGCTCTGCGGTGCAGCGTGACTCGCTGTTCCGGATCGCGTCCCTGACCAAGCCGGTGACCGGGGTGGCCACGCTGGCGCTGGCCGCCGAAGGGCTGTTCCGGCTGGACGAGCCGGTGGACCGGCTGCTGCCCGAACTGGCCAACCGCCGGGTGCTGCGCCGGATGGACGGCCCCCTGGACGACACCGGGCCGGCCCACCGCGCGATCATCGTCCGCGACCTGCTCACCTACACGTTCGGGTTCGGTGACGCGTGGCCGATGTTCTTCGCGGCCGAGCCGTGGCCGGTGATGGCGGAGCAGAGCCGGTTGCGGCTGGCTACCCTCGGCCCGCCCGACCTGGCCCACCAGCCCGACCCGGACACCTGGATCGCCGGGCTCGGCTCGCTGCCGCTGCTGGCCCAGCCGGGCGAACGCTGGTTCTACAACACCAGCGCGTCGGTGCTGGGCGTGCTGTGCGCCCGGGCCACCGGGCAGCCGTTCGGCGACGTGCTGCGCAGCCGGGTCTTCGAGCCGCTGGGCATGCGGGACACCGGCTTCTGGACCACCGAGACCAGCCGGCTGGCCACCGCGTACGAGCCAGCGGCAGGCGGCCTGCGGGTGTGGGACGAGCCGGCCGGCATCTACCGCCAGCCGCCACCGTTCGGCGATGGGGCCGCGGGCCTGCTATCGACCGCGGATGACCTGCTGGCGTTCAGCCGGATGCTGCTGCGCGGTGGCGCGCCGGTGCTGCCCGCGGATGCGGTGGCCGAGATGACCCGGGATCAGCTCACCCCGGAGCAGAAGTCTCACGGCGGGCTCGGGCCGGGCTTCTTCGACGCGGTGAGCTGGGGATACTCCGTGTCCGTGGTGACCGCCGGGGAGCGGGCCGGCGCGTTTGGCTGGGCCGGCGGGTTCGGCTCCACCTGGCTGGCTGACCCAGCGCGGGACCTGACCGTGCTGGTGCTGACCCAGCGCACGTTCGACGGCCCCGGCGGGCATCCGCTGCATGATGAGGTGCAGGCCGCGGCGTACGCCGCGGTTGGCTAATTTCACCGGGCCATGCAACGGTTTTCCGGTCACCCGTGGTCTATACCGGCGTGAGGGGGTGGCCATGACGGAGCAAGCGGACGAGGAGTTCCGTGAGTTCATGTCCGGCCGCTGGCCGGGCACGGTCCGGCTGGCCTACGGGCTGACCGGCGACCTGGGCCACGCCGAGGATTTAGCACAGACCGCGTTCGCCAAGGCCTACGCGTCGTGGGCCCGGGTCCGCCGGTCCGGGGACCCGGACGCCTACCTGCGCCAGATCGTGCTCAACGAGAACCGGAACCGGTTCCGCAAGCGCCGGGTCACCGAATGGCTCACCGGCCGGCTACCCGAGCCGGACCACCCGGACGGGGCGGACAGCGGCGCCGCCCACGACGAGCGGCTCGCGCTGCTCGCCGCGCTGCGCACGCTGGGCCCGCGACAGCGCGCGGTGGTCGTGCTGCGCTACTGGGCCGGCCTGACCGAGACCGAGGCGGCGGCCGCGCTGGGCTGCTCGGTCGGCACGGTCAAGAGCCAGGCCGCCCGGGCTCTGGCCACCCTGCGCAGGAGCACTGAACTGGTGCAGGAGGGCCGGTCATGAGCAGTCCGCACGAGCAGGACCTGATCGAGCGGCTGGACCGGGCCGTTGGCACGATCCCCCCGCGACTCGCCCCGGTCGGCCCGGCGGTCCGGCAGGGGCGCCGGATCCGGGCCCGGCGCCGGATCTCGGCCGCGGCCGGCCTGGCCGTTGTGGTGGCGGCCGGTGTTTCCGTGCCGTACCTGCTGCGCGGGGGAGCTACCCCGGGCGCCATCGCGGTGACCGACCGCCCACCTGGGCCCGGCGCCCCGGCCGGGCTGATCGCGTCGGGCACGGCCGCCGGGCACCGCTGGCGGGTGGTGGTGGAGCGGCCGGGCGCGCACGGCGAGGGGCGGGGGAATCGGTGCTTCATGGCGCTGGGCGTGCTGGGCTGCGGGCCGGTCACGCACCCCAGCCGGTCCGCGCCGGTCCAGCTGACCGGCGCCACGGGCGGGGGGATGACGGCCCTGTACGGGCCGGTGACCGCGGACGTCAGCTACCTGACCATCCAGCTGGCCACCGGCCAGCTGCTCACGCTGCACCCGGTCACCGCGTTCGGCACCCGCTACGTGGCGTTCGCCACCTTCGGGCACACCGTCATCAGCCGGGTCACGGCGTACTCCGGGTCGGGGGAACTGGCCACGGCGGTGCCGTTCAACGCCCCGGCCGGCCCGGCCGTGGTCAACCTGTGGCTCCGCCCGGGCCAGCCCGGCCTGCCCCGGGTCAGCGGGCTGGTCGCGGCGGGCACGGCCGGCCGGGAGACGTGGTCCCTGACCGCCTACCTGGGCCCCTGGGGGGCCTGCGTGGTATCCCGCGGCGGCGACACGACCGCGTCCGACTGCATCGGCACGCGGCTCCCGCTGGGCACGTCGGTGCTCGGCTGGCCGGAGGGACCGCCGCGGGTGGTGACCGGCTCGGCGGCCGCCGCCGTGACCCATGTGGTCGTCACGCTCGCTGGCGGCGGCACGATCCGCGTGCCGGCCATCCAGGTGGGCAGCCAGAAGTTCTTCGGCTTCGGCCTCGCAGCCGGCCAGCGTGCGGTCGGCTGGCGGGCGTATGACGCCGCCCGGCGGCTGGTCGCGTCCGGCGGCCCGATCGGCGGCGCGTGAACTGACCGCCGCGGCCACCCACCCCGCGCATGAGCTGACCGCCGCGGCCACCCACCCCGCGCATGAACTGACCGCCGCGGCCACCCACCCCGCGCATGAACTGACCGCCGCGGCCACCCACCCCCGCCCCAAATTGTCGGTGGCCGGTGCGATGATTCGAATATGTGTTTACCTGAGCAATCAGCACGGGAGGCGGTGCTGGCCGCGCTGGCCGCCGTCGATCCCACCGCGTTAGACGCGGCCGGGCTGATGGGCGAGGTCAGCGAGCTGACCGCGTTCATCAGCCAGGCACAGGCCCAGCTGGCCCGGCTGGCCGGGGCGCTGGACACGGCCGGCGGGGCGGCGCACGGCGGCCACAAGTCGGCGGCGGCGTTCCTGCGCACCCGGTGCGGCCTCACGGCCGGGCACGCCGCCCAGGTCATCGCGACCGGCCGGGCGCTGCGCGACCTGACCGCCACCGAGCAGGCACTGCACGCCGGGGAGATCACGTTCGACCAGGCGCACATCGTCGCCCGCACCGTGGCCGCGCTGGATGCGGACCGGGCCGGCCTGGCCGAGCAGGTCTTGCTGGACAACGCGCCCGGCCTGGACACCAGCCAGTTCCGCCGGTTAGCCGTGGAGGTCAGCTACCGCGCCGACCCCGACGCCGCCGAGGAACGGGAGCGCAAGCGGTGGGAGCGGCGGCATCTGTCGTTCGGGCTCACCCTCGACGACACCGGCCTGCTGCACGGCGCCTGCGGCGACACCGCCTCGTTCGAGATCCTGCGCACCGCCGCCGAGGCCTTCGCCCCGCCGGGCGGCACGGCCGATACCCGCACGGCCGCGCAGCGGCGGCTGGATGGCCTGGTCACCGCGTGCAAGATCGCCCTGGACAGCGGCCGTGCCCCGCTGCGGCACGGCAGCGCCCCGCACGTGACCGTGCTGGTCCACGACGAGACGCTGGCTCAGGCGCCCGGCGCGCCGCCCGCGCAGACCGGGCACGGGCAGGCGCTGACCGCGCGTCAGGTGCTGGCGATGTGCTGCGCCGCGCAGGTGACCGCGATCCGCTGGGCCGACGGGCTGCCGCTGGACGTCGGCCGCGCGGCGCGCACCGAGCCGCCGGGGCTGCGCCGGGCACTGGAGGCCCGGGACCAGGGCTGCCGGTGGCCGGGCTGCGACGCGCTGGCCGCCTGGTCCACCGCCCACCACATCAACGGCTGGCGGCACGGCGCCCGCACCGCGCTGAACGAACTGGTGCTGCTGTGTCACGTGCACCACGCCTACTTCGTGCACCAGCTCGGCTGGACCATCACCGGTGACCCGAACGGCACGCTGCAGTTCGCGCACCCCGGCGGCGCCGTCACGGCGCGGAGCCCACTGCCCGCCACGGCGCGGCCGACGGCCGGCCCGGGGCAGCCGACTACGGCCGCGGCGGTGCACACCTGACCGCCGCCATCGCGCCGCCAACCCCGGCCATCGGGGCGCACGCCTGACCGTGGTTGCGGCGCGGCCGGCCCGGACCACCGGAGCGGCCAGCTGGCCGCGCGGTGTCCGGCCAGGTCAGCCGGAACTAGATGCAACTCAGTTGCAAATACTTTATCAGTGGTATCTAGCATCCGAGACATGCCCTCCTCGGTGGCTTCCCGCCAGTTCCGGCGGCAGCGCCTGCGGGCCGTCCGGTGGAACGCGCACGACCGGGAGATTCTCCGGCTGGCCGTACCGGCGTTCGGGGCACTCGTGGCCGAACCACTCTTTCTGCTGGCGGATTCGGCCATCGTCGGGCGGCTGGGCACTGTTCCGCTCGGTGGGCTGGCCGTGGCCAGCCAGGCGCTCACCACGCTGGTCGGCATCTCGATCTTCCTGGCCTATGGGACCACCGCCGCGGTGGCCCGGCAACTCGGCGCCGGGAACCGGCAGGCCGCGATCCGCCAGGGCATCGACGGGCTATGGCTGGCCACGCTCATCGGCGTGGCCGTGCTGGCCATCTGCTGGCCGCTGGCCGGGCAGATCGTGCACGCCTTCGGCGGCTCGCCGCAGGTGTCCGGCCAGGGCATCATCTACCTGCGGATCAGCCTGCTCGGCGCGCCCGCGATGCTGCTAGTGCTGGCCGGGACCGGGGTGCTGCGTGGGCTGCAGGACACTCGGACCCCGCTGGCCGTGGCGGTGGCCGCCAACGTGGTCAACGTGATCCTTAACGCCATCCTGGTGCTGGTTTTGCGCTGGGGCATCGCCGGCTCGGCCTGGGGCACGGTCATCGCGCAGACCGCGGCGGCCGTGGCGTACCTGGCCATGGTGCTGCGCGGCGCACGGCGCGCGGGTGTGCCGTTCGGCCCGGACCGCGCTGGCCTGCGCACCGCCGCCGTGGCGGGTTTCTCCCTGGTAGTGCGGACACTGGCGCTGCAGGCAGTGTTCATCGTGATCACGGCTATCGCGGCGCACCAGGGCAATGCCGCCATCGCCGCGCACCAGATCGCGATCCGGCTGTGGACCCTGATCGCCTTCGCCCTGGACGCGATCGCCATCGCGGGCCAGGCGATCACCGGGCGGTGTCTGGGCGCCGGGGACGTCGCGGGCGCGCGGGCCGCCACCAACCGGATGATCGGCTGGGGCGTGATCTACGGGGTGGTCTTCGGCGTTCTGCTGATCGCGGCCATCCCGGTGCTGCCCAGCCTGTTCGCGGCCGCGCCCGACGTGCGCCGGCTCCTGGTGGCGGTGCTGCTGGTGGCCGCGGCCCAGCAACCGGTGGCGGGCGTGGTGTTCGTGCTCGACGGCGTGCTCATCGGCGCCGGCGACCAGGATTACCTGGCCCTGGCCGGGCTGGCGGCTGGGGCCGTGTTCGCGATCGGCGCGGTGATCGTGGTGCTGCAGCACCGTGGACTGGTCGCGCTGTGGCTCGCGTTCAGCGGCTGGCTGCTGGCCCGGTTCTGCACCCTGGTCTTCCGGGCGCGTGGGGCACACTGGCTGGTCACCGGGGCGGTCCGGCCCTGACCCTGAGCCGCTCCCCCGGCTGGGCACCCAGCCGGCGCGGCCGGTCTCGCGGCGTGTCGCGATTTGACAGATACCCCCTCGATACGTGATCGTGATACACCGTCTGTGGCTAACCAGCCCTTGACGTGTGAGCACCGGCCGTGATCCCTGCCATACCGGCCCTTGACATACGAACGGATCACCAGTCGCTCCATTAAAGCGCGAATGCGCCCGTCGTATTGGCCCGTCAAGCGCTTTAGTTCTGGATCTTCATTAACCATCTTCCGGCGGCGTCGCCGCGCCCGATCCAGGCATCTTTCCTGACCATACTCACCCGATCATCGCTGGTCAGACACGCAACGTCACGAGACAGCCCACGGGCCTGCGCAAAGTTTCAATATAGTGCGGACACAGAATATTTCATGACTTCGTGTCATTGGCGATTCTTGTCACGAACGGGACATCCGCTGCGCTATTCTCTCACTTTGCCGGCCGCATGCGCCCGCACCCCGGATGCGGGGTTCATCAGGAAACCGACCACCTGAGGACAATGAGCAGCGATATCAGCGCGGCCGGGGAAATTCCCGCGCCACCGCCCGGTGCCGCCCCGGCCACGGCGGCGCCAGCCACGACGTCGGCTACCGCGCCTAGCACAGCCGCCCGATCCCGCAGCACCACACCGGCCCGGCAGGCCGGCCGCGCGGCCCGCCGCCTCATCTGGCTCACCTGGGCCGGTATCGGCATCGCGATCGTGATCATGGTTGCCGTCTCGGTGGTCCGCGGCGGCTGGATGCGCCCACCGCTGGTCCTGCCGGCCGGCGGCCCGCCGTGGGAACTGCCGGTCCGGCACGTCTCGGCTGACGTGATCACCTACCTCCTCTGGTTTGCCGCGGTGGCCGGTGCGGGCGGCGTCGTGGCCGGCCTGCTCGCCGTCCGCCGGGGCGTCCGGCTGAACGCGCGGCTGCTGCTCATCATCGGGCTGATCACGGTGGCGGTGCTGACCGTGCTGCCGCCGGCTGGCTCCACCGACGCGCTCGACTACGCCACCTACGGCCGACTCCTGCTGCTCGGCCACAGCCCGTACGTCTACACCCCACACTATCTGCGCCATCTGCACGACGCGTTCGCCCAGTCCATCCCGCTGATCTGGTCGAAGTACGTCAGCGTGTACGGGCCGCTGGCCACCCTGGAGCAACTGCTGGCGGCCAAGCTGGGCGGCTCGTCACCCGCGCTGATCGTGTTCTGGCTGAAGCTGTGGAACTCGGCCGGGTTCGCCGCGGTCGCGGTCGCGATCCACCGACTGCTCCGCGCCGACCCGGCGCAGCGGCTGCGCGGCCACCTGCTCTGGACGCTCAACCCGCTGCTGCTCTGGGATCTGGTCGAGGCCGGCCACGTCAACGTGCTGGCGGCCGCGGCCGGCCTGTTCGGCCTGCTGGTCCTGGGCCGGCAGGCGCACGGCGAGCGGCCCGGGCTGGCGCGCGTGCTGGCCGCTGGTATGCTGCTCGGGGTGGCCGCCGACATCAAGATCAATTACGCGCTGTTCGGCCTGGGCGCGGCCTGGGCGCTGCGCCGTTACCCGGCCGCGCTGGCGGCCGCGGGCGCCGCCGCGCTGGCCGTGCTGGCGCCCAGCTACGCCTATTTCGGCAGGCCGGCCGTCAGGGCGCTGCTCAGCCGCCGGGACTCGGCCAGCGCGGACAACTTCTACCGGCTCATCCTGCCCACGTACCACCTCGTCGGTATCGTCGCCGCCGTCCTGGTCATCGCGATGGCGGTGCTCACGCTGCGGCGGCTGCCGCCGGGCGACCCAGTCCGGCCGGCCATCCGGCCAACCGTGGCGCTGGCCGCGGCCTGGCTGTTCCTGTGGCCCTACCAGCTGCCCTGGTATGACGCGATGATCATCTGCGTGCTGGTGCTGTACCCGGCGACGCGGCTGGACTGGCTGGTGCTGGCGCGGCTCACGGCCGGCACCCTCGCCAACATGCCAGGCAACCCGCTGCTTCCGCATGGCCACGTGCTGAGCCTGCTCGACCACTACGCGATACGCGCCGTCGCTCCGCTGGTCATCCTGGGCGCGGGGGTCGGCCTGGTCGTGCTGTGCTGGTCCGGGCGGTGGAATCCGGAGGATCCGGCCGACCCGCCGCCGGCCACCCCCAACACGGACGAGGTTCTGATACCGGCGACCGGATAGGCGGCGACCGGATAGGCGGCGACCGGATAAGCGCGGGACAGATTCCACCCCTTCACCCAGAGAGCCGGGCCAAACGGCCCGGTCCAGGTGGACCTAGCCGAGCGGAATAGGTCCTGTCCGCATGGGCCCGCTGTGCCCTGGCTGTACTCGCCGGTGAGCGGCCAGCCTGGAAACAGGCAGCAGACACCAGACAGCGGAGACAGCCACCATGATCCTCATCGGCAGGGCCAGCAGCACGGCCAGACCCACCGGCGCACGCAGCCAACGGCAGGTACCACCGCCCATTGCACAGGCACCACCGCCCATTGCACAGGCACCACCGCCCATTGCACAGGCACCACCGCCCATTGCACAGGCACCACCGCCCATTGCGCAGGCACCAGCGGCGGGCGGGATGGCCAGCGAGCCGGGCGAACCGGGCAGCACCCAGTGCCCGGAGCGGCAGCGCCCGGCCGGCCGCCGGGTCGCGGTCATCGTGGACGGCAGCACCGAATCAGCTCCCGCGCTGCGCCAGGCGGCGGCGCAGGCACGCCAGCGCAACGCCACGCTGGACGTGATCTGCCTGGTGCCGGCGGAGGCGGATGCGCGTGCGGTGACCATGGCCCAGGTCCGGCTCGGTGGACTCAGCCGGCGTGCCTGCCCACACGGGGTGGGTGCCCCGGTACGCCTCCGGGTCGAGCACGGCGACCTGGACACCGTGCTGCTGGCCATCCGGGCTGACGTCGAACTGCTTGTCTCTGGCCCGGGCATCGTGGCGGACCAGGCGATCGCCTGAATCCCTCCGTCCTGGGCCCGCTCACCCAATCTGCGCTGACATCCTGGTCTGGTGCGGAATTCCCAGCTCCACATCCGGCCGGCCACGGCGGCCGACGCGGGGGCGGTCGCCCAGCTCGCCGCGGACCTGGCTCAGTCTTTCCCGTTCTCCCCGGCGGCGTTTAACCGCGCTTACCCGGCCGTGCTGGCGGCCGAAGACGCCTGCCTGCTGCTCGCTGAGGACCTCGGCGGCGCAGGCCGCGAAGCAAGCCGGGCCGAGCCGCTGGGCTACCTGCTCGGCTTCTGGCATCCAGCGTTCTTCGCCAATGGCCCGGTGGCCTGGGTGGAGGAGATCCTGGTCCGGCCGGAGTACCGGGGCCGCGGCGCCGGGCGTGCGCTGATGAGCGCGTTCGAGCAGCACGCGCGGACCAGGGCTGCCGTCTGGTCGCGCTGGCCACCCGGCGGGCGGCCGCGTTCTATCGCGCTCTGGGCTACCAGGAATCGGCCGTCTACTTCCGCAAGGTGCTAGGCGAGACCACCAGCTGACCGGCCGCCGCCCACTGGCTGCCACCAACCGGCCCGCCACCAACCGGCCCGCCACCAACCGGCCCGCCACCGGGCGGCCGCCACCGGCCGGCCGCTGCGCTCACGGCTGCGCCGCGGTGCCGGCCGGATCGGCCGCCCGGGCCAGCGCGGGCCGGTGCTGGTACCGGCGGAACGCGGGCAGGGCCAGGCCGAGCGTGGCCACCGCCACGATGGTCAGCAGGCCACCGGTGAGCGCGGCGATGGCCGGCGAGGTCAGCGAGCCGAGCGCACCGGACTCCAGGTTGCCGAGCTGCCCGCCGCCCGCGCCCACCACGTAGTCGGCGGCCAGCAGCCGACCGCGCAGCTCCTCCGGGGTGATCGCCTGCACGATGCCGATCCGGAACACCACGGTGAACGTGTCTGCCGCCCCGGCTACCGCCAGCAGGCCCAAGGTCAGCCACAGCACGGCGGGCGCGACCGCGAAACCGGCGAACGCCGCGCCCCACACGGCGACCGTGACGAGCATGGCCCGGCCCGGGCGGGACATCCGGCCGAGCGGTCCGGACAGCACCGAGCTGGCCAGGCCACCCACGCCGATGGCGGTGGTGAACAATCCGAGCGTGCGGGGATCGCCGCCGAAGCGCTCCGCGTTGATGGCCGGGAACAGCGCCACCGGCAGCGCGAACACGGTCGCGGACAAATCAGCCAGGAACGCGCCGCCCAGCACCTGGCTGTGCCGGATAAACCGGATCCCCTCGGCCACCGCCCGCAGGCCCAGCCGGGCCGGGCCGCCCTGCGGCCGCAGCGCGGGCAGCCGGCCCACTCCATACAGCGCGGCCCCATAGCTCACCGCGTCTACCAGGTAGCAGGCCCGCAAGCCCAGGTGCGGGGCCGCGGCGATGATGCCCGCGAGGGCCGGCCCGACGATCAGCATGAGCTGGAAGCTGATCTGGTTCAGCGCCAGCCCGGCGGTGACCCGGCTGGCCGGAAGCAGCGCGGGGGTGAACGTGTTACGCGCCGGACGGTCCACCGCGCTGATCGCGAACTGCACCCCGACCAGCAGGTACAGCAGCCAAACCTGGTTCAGCCCGGCGAACGCCTGGGCGGCCAGCGCCGCGGACACAACGGCCAGGCAGCTGCTGGTGACCAGGACCAGCTTGCGCCGGTCCAGCGCGTCGGTGAGCGGGCCGCCGAGCAGGCCGACCGCCAGCGTCGGCACCGCCTGCACCACGCCAAGGAAACCGACCGCGAACGGGGACCGGGTCAGGTCGTAGACCTGGAGCATGACGGCGAAGAAGGTCAGCGAGCTGCCCATCGAGGACAGCGTGGACCCGGCCCACAGCCGCCGGAATGCCGCGGACTCGCGCAGCGGGCCAATGTCGGCCAGCAGCCGCTTCCCCCACGGCATGCCCTGCTCCCTTCTCGCGCCCGGCCCGTGCCGTCCTGCACCGGCCCATGCCATCCTGTCCGGTTATCGTAACAGCACTTATAAAAGCACTGTTACAATTAAGCCGTGACTGAGGATCCGAGCGAGCGCAGCCGGTGGCGGGAGCTGCGGCTGCTGCAGGCGGCCATGGACGCGGACATCGCCCGGGTGTACGCGGAGGCGGGCGTGGCCGGGCTCAAGCCGAGCTACGTGATGGAACTCCTCCGGCTGCACGCGCGCGGCCCGATGACCATCACCGAACTGGCCGAGTCGGTGCAGCGCACCCATTCGGCGGTCAGCCAGAAGGTGGCCGCGATGCGCGCGGCCGGCCTGGTGCGCACGACCGCCGGGGCCGATGCCCGGAGCAAGACCGTGCACCTCACCGCGCGGGCGGCCCGGATGGCCGGCCGGCTGGCGGCGGAATGGCGGGCCACCGAGGCCGCACTCGCCGAACTCGAAGCCGAGATCCCCTACCCGCTCAGCCAGGCCGTCACCGACATCGAGCACGCGCTGGAGCGCAAGAGCTTCCACGACCGGATCGCCGAGAAGCTGGCCGAGGACCCGGCGTGGCGCTGAGCCACCCCCTGCTCGACCCGGCCGTGCGCAGCGCGGTGCGGCGGGCCGCGGAGGCGCATCGCGGCACGCCGTGGACCTGCACCGGGTTCACCGACCTGAGCGACCTGGCCGTGCACCCCTGCGGGATCTTCCGCGGCCACCCGTTCCCGGTATTCGCCAAGCTCAGCACGGCCAGCGACGCCACCGCCCAGTTCACCGCCGAACTGACCGGGCTGCGCCTGCTGCACGACCTGTCCGGCGCCCAGGTACCGATCCCGGTCGCGGACCGCCCGATCACCGTGCCGCCCAGCTCGCACCTATTGCTGTTCGAAGCGCTCCCCGAGCGCCGGCCGGAGGCCCGCACCCCGGAGGACTGGCGATCCATCGGCCGCGCCCTGGCCACCCTGCACGCCGTATCCGGGCCGGCGTTCGGGCTCGAAACCAACGGCTACTTCGGTCCGCTCCCCCAGGACAACACACCGGTCCGCCCCAACAGCTGGACAGCTTTCTATGCCGAACGCCGGCTCCTGCCGCATCTCCGGCTGGCTACCGACTCGGGTCACCTGCCCGCCAAGCTGGCTGACCGGGTAACTCAGCTCATCGGCCGGCTGCCTGCGCTGGCTGGTCCCGAACCACGCCCCGCGCTGCTGCACGGCGATGCTCAGCAGCACAATTTCGTCAGCACCCCGGCCGGTGCCGTGCTGGTGGACGCCGCACCCTACTTCGGCCACCCGGAACTCGACCTCGCGCTGCTCGGCTACTTCGACCCGGTGCCCCGGCACGTCTTCGACGGCTACACCGAGCTCCGCCCGATCGACGGCGGCTTTCCGGAGCGCCGCGAGCTGTGGCGGCTGTTCGCCTATCTGGCCGTGCTGTCGGCGGCGGGCGGCACGCCAATCGGGCGGCAGTTCCTGGCCCGGCTGGACCAGGCCGTCACCAGCTACCGCTAGGTCCCGCGCGCCAATCCCGGCCGGACGCGAGGTAAACGGCGTGTTGCCATCCATGACATCGATGCATGGATCCCTTGCCAAGGACTCATTGGACGCATGGATCCTGGTGACCGACTATTGGTATAGACCAACGAAGACAAGGAAGAGAAGGAAGAGAGAGCCATGGAGAGCATGACCCGCAGACCGCGTCTTGCGGCCATCCGGGACGAGCTCCGTGAGGCGCGCGAGGCGCGCGCCGCGCGCAAGGCCCTGGAGCGCGACCTGGCCAGCTACACCAGGCAAGCCGACCTCAACGACATCGACGCGATCCTCGACCGGCACAGCGACGAGGAGACCGCGGACATCCGCCGCATCCTCGCTGGGCGCCGTCGGTCCGCATAGCGCTGCCGCAAACGGCAGCCGCCGCACAAACAGCGCCGCAAACAAGAGCTGCCGCAAACAACAATGGCCCCGGCTGCTCAGTACCATCTCGGCCCTGAGCAGCCGGGACCTGGCGCCGGGCCTGGCGCAAGAGCCCGGCCGCCGCTAACTCAGGGCAGCGTCCACTGCTGGTTGGCGTTGCCCGTGCAATCCCAGATCTGCAACTGTGTCCCCGGCGTGGTGGACCAGTTCGTATCGTCCAGGCATTTACCGGATTGCGGGTTGTACAGCGACCCGTTGGACTCCGGGATGAAGACCTGCGCGGCAGTGTTGTTGCAGTCGTACAGGTCCACCGTGGTCCCGTCCGCCGTGCCGCCGCCGTTGATATCCATGCACTTGCCAAGGGCCTGCAGCGTGCTGCCCGCCTGGACCACGGTCCACTGCTGGGCCGGGGTCCCGTTGCAGGTGTACACCTGGACCGGGTTGAAGTTGGCCGTGCTGGCCCCGCGGTCATCGATGCACAGGCCGCCGTACCCGACGATCGGCCCGGTCACGCCGGTCCCAGTCGAACTGCCGGTCGTCTCGTACGCCGCCACATAGGCCACGCTCATCGTGCCGCCCGAACTGGTCGCGCTGGTCGGCGACGTGCACCCGCACCCCCCGTCCGGGTAGCCGCCGCCCATGGCCAGGTCGAAGATGATCGACATGTTGTGGTCGAACGCGGCCTGCCACGTCGCGGTGCCAACCTGACCCTCGGACACCGAGAAGTACTGGTTGCCGTCCAGGTAGAACGTGATCGACTCGTCGGACGTGTTGGTCCGGTTCAGGATCATCGTGTACGTGTGATAGCTGGACTGGCAGCCTGAGCAGGCTTGCAGCCCGCTGCCGATGCCATCCGGCTCGTTGCACGGCCCGCCCGGATCGGTCCCGCAGTGCACCGTGCCGGACAGCTCGGACAGCGCGTTGACGTCCTCCATGATGTCGATCTCGCCGTTCTCCGGCCACTGCCCCGGACCCAGCATCCAAAACGCCGGCCAGTAGCCGGTGCCGCTGGCCGGGCTGGGCTGCTTGATCGACGCGGTGACCTCGAGTTCCCCGCCGGCCGGTGCGCCCACGTTGGCGCTGGTCGTCTGGATCCGGCCGGACGTCCACGAGCTGCCGCTGCCCAGCGCGGTGATGTCCAGGTCGCCGTTCCCGTCCAGGTACACGTTGCTGGACGAGTTGGTCATCGTCTCGATCTCGCCGGTGCCGAAGCTCGACCCCGGTCCGGTGTCGTACATCCAGGCCGACGACGGCCCGCTGCCCGCCGCCCCGTTGAAGTCGTCGCTGAACACCGTGGACCAGCCGGACGGCGGCCCCGGCACGGCGCTGGTGGCCGCGGCCGCGGGCCCGGCGGCGGACACGACGGTCAGCAGCGCGAGCACCGGCGTGACAGCCGCGGCTAACCCGATGATCCTGCGCGATAAACCAGCCATCGACGGCAACCTCCTGGTCTTGTTAACAATTCTTTTAGGAAAGTTTCCTATTTGTAGACGCGACCATAACGCCGTGCCCAGGCGCCGTCAATGAACGAGCCGTAATAACTGAGCGGGGTCGATGCGGCTCCGGCGTCAGCTGGCCCGGCGGTACGCACGCACCGCCAGCGGAATGAACACGATAAAGATGCCGGTCAGCCAGGCGAAGCTCTGCCACAGACTGGGCTCGAGCGGGTATTGCGGACCACCCAGGGCCAGCCCGCGCATCGCGTTGACGACCTGGGTGACAGGCTGGTGGTAGGCGAAGGCCTGCAGCCAGCCGGGCATGGACGAGATCGGCACGAACGCCGAGCTGACGAACGTGAGGGGGAACAGCCAGATCAGCCCGAACGCCTGCACCGACTCCTCGTCCCCGATGGCCAGCCCGGTGAACGCGGCGATGACGCAGATCGCGATGCCGAACACGGTGGCCAGCGCGATCATCGCCACGGCCGGCCCAAAGCCGTTCAGGAACCGGAATCCGACCGCGTAACCCACCGCGACGATGATCAGGATGGTTACGAGCATCCGCAGTGAGTCCGCGACCAGCCGGCCGGATAGCACCGCGGACCGGGCCATCGGCATCGACCGCAGCCGGTCGATGACGCCTTTCTGCAGCTCCTGGGCCAGCGCGATGGCGGTGCCGAAGCAGGCGAACGCCGCGGTCTGCGCGATGATCCCGGGCATCAGGAAGTTGACGTAGCCGCCGGGGGTGCTCACCGGGATCGCGCCGCCGAACACGTAGCGGAACAGCAGCACGAACATCACCGGCTGGATCACGGTGAACACGATGTAGGCGGGCACCCGCATCCACACCAGCAAGCCGCGCTTGGTGATGATGAGCGTGTCACTGATCGCCCAGCGAGCCCGGGTGAGCAGGCTGGGCTCGCCGCTGACCGGACCGGGGGCGGGGGCGGTTATCTCGGCGGTGGTCATGACGACACCTTCGCATCCTGCTTGGCCTGGTCTTTCTTGCCCTGACGGCGGCCCCGCTTGGGCTTGCCGGACGTCTCGTCCTCGGCCGCGTGCCCGGTCAGCGCGAGGAACACGTCGTCCAGCGACGGCCGCCGCAGCGCCAGGCCCTGGGTATGCACCCCCGCATTGTCCAGTTCGCGCACCGCCTCGATGAGCGCGTCAGAACCGCGCCCGCCGACCCCCACGCTGATGACTCCGGTCTCGTCGTCGAAGTGCGGCTCGCCCTCGCCGACCTTGGCGATGGCGGCCACGCCATCGGCACACCGGGTCCGGTCGGGCACCGAGAACTCCAGCACGTCCCCGCCGACCCGGCTCTTCAGTTCCTCGGCCGTGCCGGCCGCGATGACCTGGCCATGGTCGATGACCACGATCTCGTCGGCCAGTTCGTCGGCCTCGTCCAGATACTGGGTGGTGAGCAGAATCGTGGTGCCGGTGGCCACCAGCGACCGGATGGTGTCCCACATGCCGAGCCGGGACCGCGGGTCCAGGCCGGTGGTCGGCTCGTCCAGGAACAGCACCCGCGGCCGGCCAACCAGGCTGGCCGCCAGGTCGAGGCGGCGCTGCATGCCACCCGAGTAAGTCTTGGCGGGCCGTTCAGCCGCGTCGGTCAGGCCGAACTGGTCCAGCAGCTCCACCGCCCGGGTCTTGGCGTCCGCCTTGCGCAGGTGGTACAGCCGCCCGATCATGTCCAGGTTCTCCCGGCCGGTGAGCTCTTCCTGGATGGCCGCGGACTGCCCGGACAGGCCGATCAGCCGGCGTACCGCCGCGGCCTCCCGTACCACGTCGCGCCCCTCCACCAGGGCTCGCCCGCCGTCCGGCAGCAGCAGCGTGGTCAGGATGCGCACCGCCGTGGTCTTGCCCGCGCCGTTCGGGCCGAGCACGCCGAGCACCGTCCCGCGCGGTACCGACAGATCGATGCCGCGTAGCGCGCGGACCTCCCCGAACGACTTGGTCAGGCCCTCCGCCAAGATGGCCGGCCCTGAACCGTTGTCTGTCACCACATTCCTCCTGATCACCCCTCGTCACCGGCACCGAACCTACCGGCCGTGCCGCCGTGGTCGCGAATTCATTTTCGCGCCTACCGGCCGCCCACCAGGTACCGCCATACACGATGTATCGCGTCTGGCTGGGCTGTCAAGTTATATCGCGAAACACGGGGCCGCCCGCGGCCCCGTGTCATCGCACAGGTATGACGCCACAGCCGGCCGGAACTCATCGCCTGCCTTGCTGCGCAAGCTAACCAGGGCTGCCGACAATCAGGCCGTCAGCGGCGCACCCACAGGGTGACCCAGATGTGCCGGAAGTGGTGCTTGGCGACCAGCGTGAAGTCACTGCGCAGCAGGGTGTCCTCGTCCCGGATCCCCAGCGCGGTCAGCTGGGCGAACGGGGACCGGCCGACCACCCAGATCCGCTGGTGGGCCAGCATGAGCGGGCGGACCTGGCCGAACGGCTTGTCGGTGCCCTGGAAGTTGCCGGCCTGCTCCGGCGAGACCGCCATCGCGAAGTCGCTGACCTTACCGAAGTCGGCCGGGTAGCCGAGCCGGGCCTTGCGGAAGAACGCGCTGAAGAACAGCACGCCATCGCCCTGGTGCGCGTGCGCGGCCACATACCGGGACGGGCCGCCGAAGTCGTACAGCCGGCTTTGCGGAGTGCGCACCCGCTGCTGCGGCCCGAGTTGCAGGACCAGCGCGAGCACGCACACCACCGCACCCACGCCCCAGACCAGCGCGGGCCAGTGCACCCGCCCGGCCAGCCAGAGCCCGGCCCGGTAGGCGCCGGCGCCGGCCAGCAGCGCCGCGCCGGCCTCGCCGTACAGCACGTACCGGTCCACGTACAGCGGATGCGCGACCAGTGACTCAAGGCCAAGCACCAAGCCGGGCAGCACCAGCAGCGGCGCGCCCACGGACTGCACGGACAGCCCGCCGCGCCGCCACCAGGGCAGCCCGGGACCCTCCGGCCGCTCCGGCCACGGGCCCTGGCCGCGGCCAGGCAGCACGGCCAGCGCCGCGCACAGCAACAGCAGCACGGCCAGGCCGGTGGTCGCGCCGAAGTAGTCGTGGAACAGGACCCGCACCGCGCCCGGGCCGGGCCGGGGAATCCAGGCGACGGCGGCGTCCTCCCGGGCGCTGACCACGGCCAGCGGCAGCACCAGCACCGCGGCCAGCACGGCCGCGACCGCCCAGTGCACGAACGCGGTCCGCCCATACCGGGCCAGTAGCACCGTGACGCCGTGCGCGATCAGGGCCAGCAGCGCCATCTCGTTCAGGTACGCCGGCCAGCAGCATCAGCGCGCCGTAGCTCACCCACGCCCACACCACCGGCCGGCCGTCATGTTCCGCGCGCAGCGCGCGGAGCAGCAGCAGCGTCGCGCCGACGACACACAGGTAGACCAGCGCGTAGGACCGCGCGGTCTGTGCGTAGTAGGTGATGGTCGGGGTCAGCGCCATGATCAGCCCGGCGAACAGCGCGGCCCAGCCGGACCCGGTGAGCTGCCGGGCCAGGATGGCGATCAGCCCGGCCGCGACGACCATGCTGATGACGGACGGAATGCGCATCACGGCCGGGCTGGTGCCGACCGCCATCCAGCCGTGCATCAGCAGGTAGTACAGCCCGTGCACGGCGTCCACGTTGTTCACCAGGTGGGCCAGCTGGTGCAGCGGCAGCAACGCGGCCCACCGGGTGGCCACCTCGTCGTTGCCCATCGACGAGTCGCGCTCCAGGCCCCACACCCCGAGCACCGTCATGACCAGGGCCGCGGCCAGCGCGGGCCAGTACCAGCCCGCGCCCCGCCACCCGGACGGCGCCGGGCCAGACGGCTCGGCAGGCGGCACGGACGGCGCGGGATCCCGGCCTGGCTCAGCGGGCGGGACCGGCGTGCCGCGCTGCCCGGTGGAGCTCACTGTGCTAGCCCGGGGGGCGACCCCCCGGAACCCCCCGAGGGCTCAGCAGGTGGTTCGGCGGACGCGGCGAACGTCTGCCGCCACTGCTCCGGCCCAGTGAACCCGGGCGCTGCGGCCTGGTACTCGGCGGCCAGCTTGGCCCACTGGCGGCGCAGCCGCCGGTGCACGATCAGGCTGCGCAGCCCCAGCGACCGGAACAGCCGCGGGTCGCGCTGATACCACGATGCGGTCGTGTTGTCCGCCGTCGACACCAGCGCGCTGTCCAGCGGGGCCAGCACAAACCACGCCGCGTCCTGGCCCGCCAGCGCTACCTGTGGCCGGTGTTTGGCCCCCTTCCGCGGCCGCCGGAACTGGTGCACGGTGCCCGACGCCGCCTTGGTCAGCAGGTTCAGCCGGTTGGTCGGCGTGGTGGACGACTTAACCGCCTCCGGGGTCCGCCGCCGGGGCGGCGGGAAGCTGTCCAGGTCGGCCTCGCCCCGGGCGTCGGCGTACTGCAGCCGGAACTCGCGGAGCTGCGCCAGCTTGGTGCCGATGTCTGCGTGCAGGTGACCCGGCCCGCGCAGCACATCCTCGATGGCCAGGGCGCGCAGCGCCGCCGTGGAGTACTGCATCGACAGCAGGGCCTGCAGCTGCCGCTCCAGGCTCTCCGCGATCAGCTGGCCGCCATGCGGTTCTCTCGAGTGCATCAGCGCGGCCACCAGCCGGTTGCGCAGGTGATAGTAGGCGTTCCAGTCCAAGGCGTCGTTCTTGTCCGTCCACGGCGCCTGCCAGCAGGCCACACCGGGCAGCGACACGGTCGGGTAGCCGCGGTCCCTGGCCCGCACCCCGTACTCGGCGTCGTCCCACTTGATGAACACCGGGATCGCGAGGCCGAGTTCCTTGATCAGCTGGACCGGGATCAGGCACATCCACCAGCCGTTGTAGTCGCCGTCGGCCCGGCGGTGCAGCCACGGGGTGTTGCGCAGGTTGCGGCGGCCAAAGTCGTGCCGGCTCTTGGTGTTCGGCGCGGCCCCCCACCACCACCGGTAGGGCGCGACCGCCTCGGCGTACGCGTGCAGTACCGAGCGCTCGAACTGGCTGAACATGTGGCCGCCGACGATCGTCGGCTTGCGGGCCAGGTCGGCGAAGGTGATCGCGCGGAGGATCCCCTCGGGATCGATCTCGACGTCGTCGTCGGTGAGCAGCACGTAGTCGCTCTTGCCGGCCCGCACCGTCTCGTCCATGGACCGGGAGAACCCGCCCGAGCCGCCCAGATTGCCCTGCTCGATCACCTGCACCTGGCCGGCCAGCTTCTTGGCCGCGTCCTCGAAACCGGGGTGCTCGCTGGCCCGGGTGGTGCCCTGGTCAACCACGTAGACGGTGTCCAGCAGGTGATGGACGTCGGTGGCGTCGCCGAGCGACCGCAGCTTCTGGACCACCTCGTCGGGCTTATTGAACGACGTGATGCCGATGCTGAACCGGCCGGGCGTCATGGGCTCGACCTGCGCCAGCCAGTCCGCCTCGATCAGCGTCGTCCCGCGCGGCCCGGCCACGATGTCGAACCAGTACCAGCCGCCGTCGATGAACGGGGCGAGCGGCAGCGTGCGCTCGATCGTCTCCGGGTCATCCGACTCGAGGTTGATCGTCTCGATCGGGTGGCTGTGCCCCCGGGCCGTGGAACGGTACAGGATGACCTTTGACTCACCCGCCAGGCGGAGCCGGAGGGTCACCTCGTCCACGGTGGTCCACCGGCGCCAGTAGCTGGCCGGGAACGCGTTGAAGTAGGTGGCGAACGAGACCCGGCAGCCGTCAGTGATCAGTGCGCTGCGCCGGGGCCCGGCCTCCTCGATCAGGTGCGCGGGCACGTCGGCACCGAAGCGGATGCTCGACTGCGCCTCGCCGACCACGGCGCT
Organism: uncultured Actinomycetes bacterium; assembly: GCA_963814645.1. Classification (GTDB taxonomy): domain Bacteria; phylum Actinomycetota; class Actinomycetes; order Streptosporangiales; family Streptosporangiaceae; genus RYN-230. Next base: position 3,046,078 of record CAWFDX010000004.1, read on the forward strand.
GCCGGTGGCGGTGCCGCCGGTCACCTTGCGCCCGGTGAGTTCCTCCGCGGCCATCTCGGCCGCCAGCTCTTCGGCGCCGCGGTCCATCTTGGTCTCCACGTACAGCGGGACCACGTCCAGGTCGTCCCCGGGAAACACGACCCGCTGCAGCACCCGGGGGGTCCGCGACGCGCTCGCCTCAGTCATCCGCCAGCCCCTTCAGCGCTGCGCCCTCGGTGAAGAACGGCCGCAGCCGGTTGTCGTACATGCTCAGCGCGGAGCCGATGGCCATGTGCATGTCCAGGTACTTATAGGTGCCCAGCCGCCCGCCGAACAGCACCCCGTCCTCGCGCCCCGCCAGCTCCCGGTAGGTCAGCAGCCGCGCCCGGTCTTCCGGCGTATTGATCGGGTAGTACGGCTCGTCACCGTGTTCGGCAAAGCGCGAATACTCACGCATGATCACTGTTTTGTCCTTCGGGTACCAGTCGCGCTCGGGATGGAAATGCCGGAACTCGTGGATGCGGGTGTAGGGGACGTCTTCGTCCGCGTAGTTCATGACGGGGGTGCCCTGGAAATCACCAGTGGGCAGCACTTCCGTGTGGAAATCGAGGGTACGCCAGCCAAGGTCGCCGGCCGCGTAACCGAAGTACGCGTCGAGCGGCCCGGTGTACACCACCGGCAGCTGGCCGACCAGGTCGGAGCGCAGGCTGGCGAACTCGGTGTCCAGCCGGACCTCGATGTTCGGGTGGTCGGCCATCCGCTCCAGCCACCTGGTGTAACCGTCTGCCGGCAGGCCCTCGTGGGTGTCGCTGAAGTACCGGTTGTTGAACGTGTACCGGACCGGCAGCCGGGAGATCACCTCGGGCGGCAGGTTGACCGGGTCGGTCTGCCACTGCTTGGCCGTGTAGCCGCGGAAGAACGCCTCGTACAGCGGCCGGCCGACCAGTGAGATGGCCTTCTGCTCCAGGTTGCTCACCTGGTCCGGGTCGATCTCCGCGGCCTGCTCGGCGATCAGCGCCCGTGCCTCGTCCGGCGACATCACCTGGCCGAAGTACTCGCATATCGTGCCCAGGTTGATCGGCAGCGGGTAGACCCGGCCCTTGTACACCGAGAACACCCGGTGCTGGTACCCGGTGAATGCGGTGAACCGGTTGACGTACTCCCAGACCCGGTCATTCGAGGTGTGGAACAGGTGCGCCCCGTAGCGGTGCACCTCGATCCCGGTCTCCGGCTCCGGCTCGCTGTACGCGTTGCCGCCGATGTGCGGGCGGCGGTCCAGGATGAGCACCCGCAGGCCAAGGTCGGTGGCGCAGCGCTCGGCGATGGTCAGCCCGAAGAAGCCGGAGCCGATGATGGCCAGGTCGATGTTCACTGGCCCACCTGCATCGGCGGGGTGGGCTGCGCGGCGGGATCCCCCTCCGCAGGGTCGGCATCCGCATCGGGAGTGCCCGTGCTGTCCGGGGCATCGGTGTAGTGCGCCACCATCGGCTTGTATACCGCGCGGCGGGCCCACCACGGGATCAGCCGGTACCCGCCGCGCACCATCACGTTGCGCGCGTACTCGGCCGACGAGGTGAACCCCTGCCGCCGGAACTCGCGCTGCAGCCGCAGTTCGGACCGGAGCAGGTCGGCGCCGCCGCGCCGCTTGAACGCGGTCGCGCCGACCCGGTAGTAGACCAGCGGCTCGGCCACGTTGACCGCCCGGGCGCCGTTCTGCAGCATGCGCGCGAACAGCGCATAGTCCTCCATCAGCGGGAGGTCGCCGTAGCCGCCCGCGGCCTGCACCGCCTGCCGGCGGTAGACCACGGTCGGGTGGTTGAACGGGTCGTGCATCCGCGCGTAGCGCTGGATCTGCTCCGGGTCGGTCGGCGGCACCCGCTGGCCGACCACGTTCTCAATGTCATCGACGAACTCGAGCAGCCCCGCCCCGACGATGTCGGCCTCGGCGATCAGCGGGATCTCCACCTCGAACCGGTGCGGCATGGCCACGTCGTCGGCGTCCATCCGGGCGATCACGTCGAACTGGCTGGCCGCCATCCCCGCATCCAGCGCGGGCCCCAGGCCCCGGTTGCTCTCCAGCGGCACCAGCGAGACCGGCACCGGGCTGGTCTTGTGCAGGTCGGCCAGGCAGGCGGCCAGCTCATCGCGGACCGGCCCGTCCCGCACGATGACCACCTGGGCCGGGCGCAGCGTCTGCTCGTCGACCGCGCTGCAGAACGCCTGCAGCAGATGCTCAGGCTGGTCGCCATCCCATACTGAGAGCAGGAGCGTGAAGGGCTCATGCATGTGCCGAATGTGCCTTCCAGGTCTGTCGGAGCGTGCGCTCTATATATGGCTGCGCGGTTGCTACGGCGAGGGCTTTGAGAGGGCCAGCCGCCCTGGTCCCACGGTACTTTACGGCAGCTATAGGCGGAGTTACCCCGATACCGCCGACTCCCCCGTGTCGTTGTTTTCTGGTCTACCCTGGCCGTGCAGTCGGCTCACCCACGACGGATAAGGTACCCGGATGGCATCGAACGGCAGGGTTTTCCTGCACATCGGCGAGCCGAAGACCGGCACCACCTTCCTGCAGCAGGTGATGTGGGGCAACCGCGCCGAACTGGCCGCCCAGGGCCTCGTGCTGCCCGGCCACCACGCGCAGGATCACTTCCGGGCCAGCCAGGACCTGCGCGGCATCGAGAAGCTGCCCAGCGACCCGGCCGGGGCCTGGACCGGGGAGTGGGACATCCTGGCCACCCAGGCCCGGCAGGCGCCGCACCTGGCGGTCATCTCGCACGAGCTGTTCTCCGCCGCCGACGCGGACCAGGCGGGCCGGGCGGTCCGCTCGCTGCAGCCCGCCGAGGTGCACGTCGTGCTGACCGTGCGGGACATGGCCTCGCTGCTGCCCGCCGAATGGCAGGAGACCATCAAGCACCGCAACGCCCGCGGCTGGACCGACTGGCTGGGCGACGTGATCGACCGGGAATCCACCGACCCGGACCGGCGCCAGTTCTGGTTCTGGCGGGTACACGACACGCTCGCCGTGGCGGCGCTCTGGGGCCAGCATGTCCCGCCAGAGCGGCTGCACGTCATAACCATGCCTTCTTTGAACGCCAGTACCAGCGTGCTGTGGGAACGTTTCGCCGGTCTGCTCGGCATCGAGGCGTCGTCGGTGGATCTGACCCGGGCCCGGCCGAACGCGTCGCTGGGCATGCCGGAAATCGAGTTCCTCCGGCGGCTCAACGCGAAGCTGCCCGACGAGGTGCCGGACTGGTTCTACATGTGGACGGTCAAGGAGGGGGTCGCGCACCGCGCGCTGGCCGACCGGCCGCGGCACGGCCGGCTGGTGCTGCCCGCCGACCGGGAAGCGTGGGCCAAGGGACAGGCGGAGGCGCTCATCGCCGGGCTGGCCGGCTCGGGCTACCAGGTCATCGGGGACCCAGACGAACTGCGGCCCCGGCCGGCCGGCGCGCCGGGCTCGGATGCCGGGCACCAGCCGCCGGACCAGGTGCTGGACGCCGCGGTGGACGCGGCCGCCGCGCTGGTCGTCAACCAGTACCGCAAGGAGCATGGCCATCCCAAGGGGAAGGGCGGGCCCAGCGGGCGCGGCGGGCTGGCCGGCCGGGTCGAGTCGGCGGTCGGCGCCTCGCCCCGGCTGAAGCGGACGGTCCGCGACCTGAGCAGCCGTTCTCCCGCGGTGCGCAAGCTGCGCGTCATGACCTGGCAGGCGCTGGAGCGGACCCGGACGCGGGGTAACAAGGCGCGGCGTAACCAAACCCACGGCCGGCCTTAACATGGCGGGCCCCGATCCCGCCCCACGAGTGGTCGCCGTGGTGGTCACCTGGAACCGGCGGGACCTGCTGGCCGAGTCGCTGGCCGCGGTGCTCGGCCAGGACCGGCCGCCGGACGCGGTGATCGCGGTGGACAACGCGTCCACTGACGGCACCGGCGAGGCGGTGCGCGCCGGGTTCCCGGCCGTCCGGCTGGCCACGCTGGCGCAGAACACCGGCGGGGCGGGCGGGTTCGCCTACGGCCTGGCGCTGGCCCTGGCCGACGGCGCCGACCTGGTCTGGCTGATGGACGACGATACGGTGCCCGAGCCGGGCGCGCTGGGCGCACTGCTGGCCGCGCGGGACCAGGCGCCGGGCGGCCGTCCGGTGCTGCTGGCCAGCCGGGTGCTGTGGACCGACGGCCGCGCCCACCCGATGAACACGCCGCGGGCCAAGCCGTTCGCCACCGGGGCGGAGCGGCGCGCCGCGGCCGCGGCCGGCTGCGTGCCGATCCGGTCCGCCTCGTTCGTGTCGATCCTGGTCGATGCCGCGGTGAGCCGGCAGCGCGGCCTGCCGCAGGCCGACTACTTCCTGTGGAACGACGACTTCGAGTTCACCACCCGGCTGCTGCGCGGCCAGACCGGCTGGCTCTGCCCGGCCAGCGTGGTGGTGCACAAGACCAAGACGTTCGGCAGCACCGACGCGGACCCGGGGCCGCGCTTCTTCTACGAGGTGCGGAACAAGATCTGGACGCTGCGGGCCCGGGGCGCGCTGTCGCCCGCCGAGCGGGTGCTGTACGGCGGCGCCACGCTGCGCCGCTGGGCCCGCACGTTCCGCGGCTCGGCCGACCGCGGCACGCTGCGGTCCTGCCTGGTCAAAGGCATCGCCGCAGGCGTGCGCAGCGGGCCGCGGCCGACCGCCGAGGTGCTCGCCGCGGCCGGCGCGCAACTGCCGGGCCCGCGCAACCCGGATCCGGTCAGCCCGCCGCCGACGCCTCTTCCTCGTTCGACGGCCTAGCCGGACCGGCTGGGTCAGCCGGATCGGCGGGGTGGGCCGCGGCCCGGCGGCGCAGGCCGAGCAGCACGGTCAGGCCGAGCAGCCCGGCGGGCGGCAGGGTGAGCACCGCGGGCAGCTGGTAGCGCCAGGAGAACTCGTACACGTCCGGGGCGAGCAGGATCACGGCCGCGGTCAGCGTGAACAGCAGGCAGGCCAGCCCGGCCGCGCGGGTGCGCGGGTCCGCCGCCGACCGGCGGATCAGCGCGATCACCGAGCCGGCCACGCCAAGCAGGGCCAGCGCGGCGAGCAGCGGTCCTGGGGTGTATCCGCCGTCCAGCTGGTAGGACCGCAGGAAGCTGGCGATGGGCCGGTTCACCTGGGCCGGGCCGCCATAGGCCGGTTTGAGCGGTTTCTGCACCAGCGCACCGAACAGCTTGGTCTGCACACCCACGATGATGGTGTTGTCCGGGCTCAGCGTGACCCAGTGCGGGAAGACCGGGTAGTGCGTCTGGAACTGCCAGCGCCACAGCGGCGTGGTGAACGGGTCTGAGGTCCGGGTCACCGCGAACAGCCGCAGCGAGTCCAGGCCGACCGCGCCGGCGATCCGCAGCGGCTGCTGGCTCCAGATGGCCGAGGTCAGCTCCTTGGTCAGCGCGGCCCGGGTCGTCCCGGCCGGCACCGGGGCAGTGTGCAGCGGCGAGTACTTGGAGTGCTCGATCCAGTCCGGGCCGAACGACTGCTGGTGCGGCGTCGGGCAGAACGGCCGCACGTCGGCCGGCAGCTGCAACGTGGCGCAGTCGGCCGCGGCCACTAGCCGGCCGGTGTCCTGCTGCCCGCGGGCCAGCCGGAAATGCCCGTTGCTGACGTAGGAGACCGTGCAGTAGGTGACGATCGGCACCAGGAACGCCACGATCAGCACGCCGGCCGTGGTCAGCGCGCGGCGCAGCGTCCCGGCCGTGGCCAGCAGGTAGAGCACGGCGGGCACGACCAGCACCTCACCGAGCTGGTGCACGGTGGCCGAGCCGCCGAGCAGCACCCCGGCCGCGGCGGTCAGCCGCAGCGGCGGCGCGGGCCGCCAGAGCAGCACCACCAGCCCGGCCACGACCAGCGCCTCGAACCACAGGTCGGGCATGATCATCTGCTCGATCTGCACCTGGTACGCGTCGAGCAGCACCGGGGCCACGGCCAGCGCGGCCAGCCACCGGTTCAGGCCGCGGCGCAGCAGCACGGCGTACAGCGCCGCGCCCATGGCCAGCCCGACCAGGTGCTGCACGACGACAACCGTGGTCAGGTTCCCCACGGCCAGGATGGCCCGCAGGATGTACATGTAGCCGAGCGGGTCGGAGCCAGGTGACGCGCCGTACAGGTACTTGAGCGTGTCCACGTAGAGCAGCGCGGGCCGGTAGGCCAGCACTGCCAGCACCCGCAGCACCAGCCCGGCGGCCAGCAGCACCACTACCAGCCAGTGCCGCCGCAGCAGGCCGGGCAGCTGGCCGAGCCGCGCCCGGGCCGGCACCGGGCCGTGGCCCGGCGGGCCGTCCTTGCTCTCGGTGCCCGGCGCGCCGCCGCGCGCGACGAGATGCGGCCCAGTCATGCGACGGGTGCGCAGGGCAGCATTCCTGGCTCCATTCGATGCGGGAGATGAGAGCAGCATCATCCCGTAACGTGCCGTCTCAGAAGCACCTCATCTTACTATTTGCGGCCTCGCCGCAACCCGGCCTGGGGCGGTCAGCCGGGCTGCGGCCAGTACAGCACGGTGGCGTCGTCGCGCAGCTTGGACCGGGGCCAGCGGGCGCCGGCCGGATCGGCGTCCTCGGCCGCGCGGACCTGGGCCAGGAGCGCGGCCGGGCCGTCCTCACGCAGCACACCGGTCAGTTCCGGCCAGCCGAGCAGACCGTACTGCTCGGCGATCCGGGTGGCGCCGTCGCTGAGCAGTGCGATGGCCTGCAGGCCGTCGCGCGCCAGGGTGTCGGTCCGGGCCTGCCCGGCCGCGCCCGGGTTGGTGCTGGCCGCCCGGTGCCGGTCGGTGATGACCAGCGGCGCCCGGTCCTTCCCGTAATCAGCCACGATGACCGAATCGGCCAGCGCGAGCACCTCGAAGCCGTCCGGCGCGGCCCGGGCCGCCAGCACGGTCGACGCCGGAGTGAGCGGGTTGGCCAGGTCACAGCGATCCGCGTGGCTGGCCCGGACCTGCTCGATGGCGTTGGCCAGCGCCTCGGGCAGCGGGATCACCGGGTCGGCGCTGAGCTGGCCGAGCAGGATGCCGCCCAGTGCCCGGGCGTACCAGGCCACCCCGTGCAGGCACCCGGTGCTGGCGCCCCGCGGCGTGGTGGTGCAGCCGTCCAGCAGCACCGCGGCACCGGGGGCGGCGGCGGCGAAATCCTCGTTGGGCCAGCCCGGGGTGCCGGGCTCGGTGGCCAGTTCGACGCGCATCTGCCTCCACTGCCAGGTTGCGCTGCCGGTTCGGGGACGCGGCCCAGCCTACCGGGCTAGCTGGTCAGGCCCAGATCTTGGCCGCAGTGTTGGCCACCAGTTCGAGCTTTCGTCGCTCCTCGTCCACGGTCAGCTGGTTGCCCCCGGAGGTGGACGCGAACCCGCACTGCGGGCTCAGCGCCAGGTCGGCGATCGGCACGTAGCGGGCCGCCTCGTCAACCCGGCGGCGTAGCTCGTCCGGGGATTCGAGCTGGGGCAGCTTGGACGAGACCAGGCCGAGCACCACGGTGGTGCCGGGCCGGATGAAGCGCAACGGCGCGAACCCGCCGGCCCGCTCGGTGTCGTACTCGAGCAGGAAGCGGTCCACCCCGACCTCGCCGAACAGCCGCTCGGCCACCGGCTCGTAGCTGCCCTGGGCCATCCAGGCGCTGCGGTTGTTGCCCCGGCAGATGTGCATGCCGATGGTGACGTCCGGATTCCGCCGTTTGGCCGCGCGGACCAGCGTGGCGTCGGCGGTGACGGTGGCCTCCAGGATCGCCTCGGGGGGCACCGCGGCCAGCCCGGTAGCGGCCCGGAAGTCCGGGTCGAACACCTGGTTGTAGCTCAGCGAGTCCAGCTGGATCCAGGTCACACCCTGGTCGAGCAGGCTCTCGATCTCCGCTATCTGCAGCGCGACCAGGTCACGGATCAGGTCGCCCGGGGAGGGGTAGACGGCCGTGCTCAGCTCCGGGTACCAGAGCATCCCGCCCATCGACGAGCTGATCATCGTGATCTTGAACTGGCCGGGCGCGTGCTCGGCCAGGAAGCTGGCCTCGGTGCTGGTCCGGTTCCCTGTGCGGGACACCTTGCCGGTGGCGGCCATGCTGTCGAAGTCGGTGTCCTCGGCCGGCGGGTCGCCGCCCGCCCGGTGCCACGGCACCCGCGGCGTGCCGACCGGCGTCACTCCCCCGGTGGACTCGAAGAATCCCGCCATCCAGGTGTCCCGGCGCATCTCGCCGTCGGTGAAGACCTCGATGCCCGCGTCGCGCTGCAGCTCGATGGCCTGTAACGCGGCCCGGTCCTCAGCCTCGCGCAGCGCCGCGCTTTCCAGTTCGCCTTGTTTCCAGGCGGTGCGGGCGTCCTGCAGCCAGGACGGCCGGAGCAGGCTGCCGACGTGCTCGGCGTGGTAGTTGGTGGCCATCGTGCACTCCTCCGCGGCGGGGTCGCGATCCAGTCCAACTCTTGCCCGCCCGGCGGCCGGCGGGCAACCGGCCGGCCGGTGAGTTCTGTCGGTGCCCGGCGCTATACCTGGACACGAGCACCGGCGAAGGGGGCGGACATGACCACGCAGGACCTGACCAGCACCGTGGTGTCCCGCGACGGCACCACGATCGCGGTCGACCGGTACGGCTCGGGACCCGCGCTCGTGCTGGCCGGCGGGGCGTTCACCGGCCGGCGGCGCTCGCCCCGTTCGCCCGGGCGCTGGCGCCGCATTTCACCGTGCTCGCCTACGACCGGCGCGGCCGCGGCGACAGCGGCGACACACCGCCCTACGCAATAGCCCGGGAGATCGAGGACCTGGCCGCGGTCATCGCCGCGGCGGGCGGGCCAGCCTGCGTGTTCGGCCACTCCTCCGGCGCCGGCCTGGCTGTGCTGGCCGCGGTCGGCGGCGTCGCCATCACCAGGCTGGCCCTGTACGAGCCGCCGTACATGGTGGACAAAGGGGACCATCTGCCGCCGCCCGACCTGGCCGCCCGGATCAGCGAGCTGGCCAGTTCGGGCCGTCGCGGCGAGGCGGTCGAATTCTGGATGAAGGTCACCGTCGGGCTGCCCGACGAGGCCATCGCGCAGATGCGGCAAGGCCCGGCGTGGCCCGCCCTGGAAGCGGTCGTGCAAACGGCGGCCTACGACGCCACGATCATGGCCGACCAGGAGCGTGGCGACCCGCTGCCCGACGCCTGGGCCAGCCAGGTCACCGTGCCCACCCTGATCATGGACGGCGAGAACAGCCCGGCCTGGATGCACCACTCGATGGCGGCGCTGGCCGCGCTGCTCCCGGACACCCGGCGGCACACCTTCCCCGGCGCCGACCACAGCGTCGCCCCCGGCGCCCTGGCGCCGGTGCTCCGCGATTTCATGCGTCCCGGCGCCTGAGCACCCAGAACGTGACGCCGAGCAGGACGGCCGCGAGCACCAGGAAGATGCCGGTCTCGATGCCCTGGAAGGCCCAGAACCGGTCGGCCGGCTGGTAGGCGAGGTACCCCCGGTAGCCGTGCGCCGCCATGCAGGGCGCGGGGTTCTGCAGGGCCTTGGCGCACACGGCCGGGACCGGCGAGCCGTTGAAGATGTAGCCACTGGAGCCGGCCGGGGGCTGGCCGTTCGGGCCGACGATGCCCTGGCTGACGTTCAGGTAGGCACCCCTGGGCTGATAGAACCCCGTGAGCTTGTAGTACACGGTGACCGGGGTCATGTAATGCAGCCGGAGCCACTGCGCGATCAGCACCCGCACCCCGGCGAAGCCGGCCAGCGTGACGGCCAGCGCGGGCAGGGTACGCCGCAGCAGCGCGCCGGCGCAGATGCCGAGGGCCATCGCGAAGATCGCGTAGCTGACCGGAACGACGTCGGTGACGTCGAACCGGTTGGCCTCGAAGGCGTCCAACGTCAGCGCGTTGTTCGGCCCGGACCACCAGGTGACCAGGGCCGAAACCGCGCCGGCCAGGACGGCCGCGGCGAGCAGCAGCCAGCCGGCCCGCACCGCCAGCCAGCGCCGCCGGGTGATGCTCTGCGTCCAGGCGAACTGGTTCGTTCCGGTCTCCAGTTCGTGCGCCACCATCGGGGCGCCCCAGAACAGCCCGGGCAGCAGCGGTACCGCGGACGTCGCGACGACGAGCGTCGTGAAGAAGGGGCCGCTGAGCGACGGGTTGCCGCACCCATGGTCCGTCCGGCATTCAGCTAGCGCGGCGTGCCACACCTGAGCGGCGTGCAAGCCGGAGATCAGCAGCACGACGGCCAGCGCGGCCAGCAGCGCGGCGCTGAGCACGGCCTGGTAACGGTACTGCCGCCAGGTGACCCAGGTCATCGGTCTCCCCCTACCGCCGACAGGCGGCCGGCCGCGGGACCGGTGCCCGGCTCGGCGCCGCCCTGCGTCATGTAGCCGAGCACCATCTCCTCCAGATTCGTTTCCTCGACGGCCCAGGCCGGGTCGATCACCGGGCCGTTCAGCCGGACCAGCAGCGTGGTCTGCCGCTCGGTGCTGTCCTCCCGCACGATGGTGTGCACCCGCGCGATCGCCGTCGTGTCCTTGCGCGGGCCGACCAGGACCCGGTGCTCGGCCAGCAGCGTGTCGATGTCGCCGCACAGCTGCACCCGGGAATCGGCCAGCAGGATCAGGTGATCGCAGACCCGTTCGATGTCCGCGATCAGGTGCGAGGACAGCACGATCGTCAGCTCCCCTCCTATCGCTGCCTCGGCCAGTGCCGCGAGGAAGTTCTGCCGGGCCAGCGGGTCCAGCGCGGCCAGCGGCTCGTCGAGCAGCAGCACCCGCGGCCGTTTGGCCAGGGTGAGCGCGAGCGCGACCTGGGCCCGCTGGCCGCCGGACAGCGTGCCCACCCGCTGGTCCAGCGGAATCCGCAAGCTGGCCAGCCGGGCCCGCACCGACTCGCCGTCCCAGCGCGGGTTGAGGTGGGCGCCGATGCCGATGTGGTCCTCCGCGGTCAGCCGCCGGTACAGCGGGATCTCCTGGGCCAGGAAGCCGATCTCGGCCAGGTACCCGGGGTCCTGCCGCGGCGTGGCGCCGAGCACGGTGGCCCGGCCCGCGGTCGGCGCGGCGAGCCCGGTAAGCAGCCGCAGCAGCGTGGTCTTGCCCGCGCCGTTCGGCCCGACCAGCGCGGATATCCGGCCCTCGGGAACGCTGATCGTGCAGTCGCTCAGCGCGGTGACCCGGCGGTACCGCTTGGCCAGCCCGGCGGTCTCGATGGCGGCGATGTTGCCGCCGGCAGGCGGCGCGGGGGGGATAGGGGGTCGTCCCCCCTGGGCGGCAGAGTCATGCGATGTCCTCCTCCGCCGGCGCCTGCAGCGTTACCCGCAGCAGCGACTCGATCGCCTCGTCGTCCAGCCCGGCGGCGCGGGCCTCGCGCACCCAGGCGGCCAGCCCACGGCCCAGCCGCGAGTGCGTGCCCGGCGGGGGACCCGGCGGCCGGGCCCGGACGAACGTGCCGTGCCCGGCCCGCGCCTCGACCAGCCCCTCGCGCTCCAGGTCGCGGTAGGCCTTCAGCACGGTGTTGGGGTTGATCGCGGTGGCCGCGACCACCTCCCGCACGCTCGGCAGCTGGTCGCCCACGTCGAGCACGCCCATCCGCAGCGCCTGCCGGACCTGCCGCTCGATCTGCAGGTAGGGCGGCACTGCGGACCGCCCGTCCACCCGGAATCTGATCATCCCGGCCCTCCAGTGTCTTAGGTATCTAAGACACTATGACGCTTGTCCTGCCCCGCGTCAACGGCCTGGGCCGCGAGCTGCAGGCGGGCTGCGCCGAGCCCGATGTTGACGCCAGCGCCATACGCGGTGACTCCGGACAGCACGGTGGCCAGCGTGGTGCCCAGCACCAGGCTCACGCCCTGCTCGGCGTCGAGCGCCGCTGCTAGCGCCCGGTTCCTTCCCACCAGCCACAGCAGCCAACCCGGCCCCGGTCATCACCGCGTTGCGAGGCGCTCCAGCGGCTGACCGGTGAGGTCGGCTATGACCTCGAAGTCCTTGTCGAGATGCAGGACGGTGAGCCCGGCCAGTTCAGCTGTCGCCGCGATGATCAAGTCGGGCAATGATGGCGCCCGGTGCTGGCCCCGGTCGGCGAGCAACGTCAGGATTTCTACTGCCCGGTCCTCGATCGCCGGGGTTAGGTATTCCACTGGCATCGAGGAGAGTGGAGGCCGCCGCAGTCCGGCCCGCAGGTCCGCACCGGACCGGGCCGAGTAGCCGACTTCGAGGCGGGTGACGGTCGAGATCCGCACCAGGCCACGCTCTATCCGGGCCGCCCACTCAGCCGCATCCGCGCTGGATGCCAAGCGGACGAGCGCAGACTTGTCGATCAGCCAGGTGGTCACCGCCAGGCCTCGGACATGACGTCCGGATCGGCCAGGTCGGCGAAGTCATCAGCGAACCTGGCCAGGTCCTGAACGCTGACCGGCGAACCTGGCAGCGCTGCATCCTGGGCCAGACGCCGACGCACATACTCGCTACGGGACAGTCCCAGCCGTCCCGCGTGCGCATCGAGTGCCGCGATGACGTCATCGGGCACGTCCCGGATGAGCATGTCCGTCATCCCGGCCTCCCCTGCTGTCAGGCGATATCTGATATCCCATGATAGCGCGCCGACAGGGCCGGGCCGGGGCGGTTCCGCCCGCCCCGGCTGCCGGGACAGCTGTTAGACCATGTCGAACTTGTCGGGGTCGGGGCCGGTGCGCTCGTTGCGGTTCAGCGCGGTGATCGTCGCTACTTCTTCGCTGGACAGCTCGAAGTCGAAGATGTTGAAGTTCTCCCGGATCCGGGCCGGGGTGACCGACTTGGGGAAGATGATGTCGCCGCGCTCGATGTGCCAGCGCAGCACCACCTGGGCCGGGGTCTTCGCGGCCCGCTCGGCGATCGTGCCGATCTCCGGGTCGGCCAGCAGGTCGCCGCCCCGGGCCAGCGGCGCCCAGCCCTCGACCGCGATCTGGTGCTGCCCGCAGAACGCCCGCAGGTCGTCCTGGGTCAGGTACGGGTGACACTCGAACTGGTTGACGGCCGGCGGGATCTCGGTCTCGGTGTGCAGCCGGCGCAGGTGGTGGGCCTGGAAATTGGACACCCCGATGGACCGGGCCCGGCCGTCCTGGTAGAACTCCTCCAGCGTCCGCCAGGTGGACACGAAGTCGCCGTCGTACCGGGTGGGCAGCGGCCAGTGGATCAGGAACAGGTCGAGGTAGTCGAAGCCCAGCGCGTCCAGCGAGGCGTCGAACGCACGGCGGGCGTCATCCGGCCGGTGCGAGCTGTTGTCCAGCTTGCTGGTGACGAACACGTCCGCGCGGTCCAGGCCGGACTTGCGGATCGCCTCGCCGACCTCCTTCTCGTTGCCGTACCCCTCGGCCGTGTCGATGTGCCGGTAGCCGGTCTGCAGCGCGGCGCTCACCGCGGCCGCCGTCTCGTCCGGCTCGACCAGGAAGACACCGAAGCCGAGCTGCGGGATGGTCCGGCCATTGTTCAGCATGATCTCGGGTACTGCGCTCACGAACTCGTTCTCCTCCGGTACTCGTCAGTGCTGTGTCCACTCTGCCCTGCCCACCAAGACGCGGCTCTACCGGGTCAGGTCGATCACGGTCATCCCGGCGGCGGCCGGCGGCTGGCCCAGCGCGGCCAGCGCCGCCCCGGCGCCGGCCAGCCCGATCACCTGGCCGATCAGCCGCTCCGGCCGGAGCGTCTGGTCCGCGATCAGCGCCAGCATGGCCGGGTAGTCCGCCGCGGCCATGCCGTGCGACCCGTAGATCTCCAGCTCGCGCGCGATGACCAGGTCCATCGGCAGCGGCGCGGCCGCGTCCGGGCCGAGCAGCAGGCCGACCTGGACGTGCCGGCCGCGGCGGCGCAGGCTGCGCACCGAATTGGCCGCGGTGGCCGGTGCGCCGAACGTGTCCACCGAGACGTGCGCCCCGCCGCCGGTCAGGTCCTGGATCGCCGCCGCCGGGTCAGCCCCGGCCGCGCCCGCGTCGATGACCTGGTCAGCGCCCAGCTCGCGGGCCCGGTCCAGGGCCACCTGGGCGACATCGACCGCGATGACGCGGGCGCCCAGCGCGGCGCCGATCAGCACCGCGGACAGGCCGGCCCCGCCGCAGCCGTGCACGGCCAGCCAGTCGTCGGCCCGCACCCGGCCGTGCGCGGTCAGCGCGCGGAACGCGGTGGCGAACCGGCAGCCCAGGCAGGCCGCGGTGACAAACGAGACCGCATCGGGCAGCCCGACCAGGTTGACGTCGGCGGCTGGAATGGCCACCTGCTCGGCGAACGAGCCCGGCCCGGTGAAGCCGGGCTGGGTCTGCCGCGGGCACACCTGGGCCTGCCCGGCCCGGCAGTACTCGCACGTCCCGCAGCCGCAGACGAACGGGACGGTGACCCGGTCACCCGGCCGCCACCGGGTCACCCCGGGCCCGGCCTGGGCCACCGTGCCGGCCAGTTCGTGCCCGGGGATGTGCGGCAGCGGCACCGGGTCGTGGCCCTGCCAGGCGTGCCAGTCGGACCGGCACACCCCGGTCGCGCCGACGTCGAGCACCACCCCGGCCGCCGGGCAGGCCGGCCCGGCGACCTCGGTCAGCCCGGGCGTAACCCGGTACCCCGGGTAGACAACCGCCCTCATGAGCCGATCAGGATGACGTCGAGGGTGCGTGGCCCGTGCACGCCCTCTACCCGGTCCAGCTCGATGTCGCTGGTGGCGGACGGCCCGCTGATCCAGGTCAGCGGCCGGTCCGGGCGGACCCGGGCCACCGCCTCCGGGACCAGGCCGACCACCTGCCCGGCCTGGACCAGGCACAGGTGGTAGTCCGGGATGAGGCTGAGCGCGCGGCGGCCCTGGCCGGCCGAGCCGTCCAGGATGATCGTCCCGGTCTCCGCGACGGCCACCGCCGCGGCCGTGATCACCCCGTCGAACCCGTCCAGCTCCCGGGCGGACAGCCCGTCGTCCACCACCAGCTCGACGCCGTCCAGCGGGGGCACGTCCAGCCCAGGCGGGATGACCAGCCGCCGCGCACCCCGTTCGGCCAGCGCGGCCGCGATCGTCTCCCGCAACGCGGCGGGCGCCGCGCGCCGGACGACGGCCCGGTAGTCGGACAGGCGTTCGGCCAGCAGGTCGAGAAGCTGCGCGGAGCTCAGCCCGGCATCCCGGCGGTACCCGTCCGGGACCGGCGCCGGATCCTCGTTGCGGTCCGCGCCGAGCGCGGTACGGATCCGCGCCAGCACCTCGTCCCGCGCCGTCACGGTGTGCCCCTGGGGGGACGACCCCCCTGGGCCCCCCCGGATCGGGACCGCCACCACTGGCGGAACGTCTGGGCCGGCGGGGCAGGCGCGTCGCGGGCCGCGGTCCAGCCGGCCAGCGGCGGCGGCAGCCGGCGGATCCGGCCGTCCCGGCTGAGCAGCCGCCCGAGCCGCCCGGCCCGCTGCGCGGCCGCCAGGCGGGACGGCTTGGCCAGCACCCAGGACGCCGCGGCCATCGTCACCGCCTCCGGGCTGGGCAGCCGGGATTCGGCTTCCTCGACGTGCCGCGCCCTGAGGTGCACCAGCAGCGACGGAATGTCGATCTGCACCGGGCAGGCCTCATAGCACGCGCCACACAACGAGGACGCGTACGGCAGCGACGCGTTGTCCTCGACCCCGGTCAGCATCGGCGACAGCACCGCGCCGATCGGGCCCGGGTACACCGAGCCGTACGCGTGCCCGCCGACCCGCTCATACACCGGGCACACGTTCAGGCAGGCCGAGCACCGGATGCAGTGCAGCGCGGACCGGCCTTCCGGGTCGGCCAGCGCCGCGGTCCGCCCGTTGTCCAGCAGCACCAGGTGGAACTGCTGCGGGCCGTCGCCGGGGGTCACCCCGGTCCACATCGAGGTGTACGGGTTCATCCGCTCCCCGGTCGAGGACCGGGGCAGCAGCTGCATGAACACGCCCAGGTCGGCCCAGCTGGGCAGCACCTTCTCGATGCCCATCACGGTGATCAGCGTGTCCGGCAGGGTCAGGCACATCCGGCCGTTGCCCTCGGACTCGACCACGCACAGCGTGCCGGTCTCGGCGATGGCGAAGTTGGCCCCGCTGATGCCGACCTTGGCGGACAGGAACGCGCGGCGCAGGTGCAGCCGGGCCGCCTCGGTCAGCGCGGCGGGCGAGTCGGTCAGCCCGGCGGGCGCGTCGCCCATCTCGCGCAGGAAGATGTCCCGGATCTCGGCCCGGTTCCGGTGGATGGCGGGCACCAGGATGTGCGACGGCCGGTCGTGGCCGAGCTGCACGATCAGCTCGGCCAGGTCGGTTTCCCGGGCCCGGATGCCGGCCGCGGCCAGCGCCTCGTTCAGCCCGATCTCGTCGGTCACGATCGACTTGACCTTGACCGCCTCGGTGGCCCCGGTGGCGCGGACCAGATCGGTCACGATCCGGTTGGCTTCCACCGCGTCCCGGGCCCAGTGCACCACCCCGCCGTGCGCGGTGACCTGCTGCTCCAGCTGCTCCAGGTAACGGTCCAGGTGGGCCATGGTGTGCGCCTTGATGGCCGACCCGGCCGCGCGCAGCTGCTCCCAGTCCGGCAGCTCACCGACTGCCGCGGCCCGCTTGGCCCGGATCGTCGCGGTGGCCCGGCCCAGGTTGCGGCGCAACTGGCTGTCGCCCAGCGCGCGCCGGGCGGCGACCGGGAACGGGTCCGCGCCGCGCAGGTGGCCCACCCCGCGCGGCGCGGTCGGCATGCCCAGGTAAACCGGGGTGCTCACGGCGCGTCCTCCGCGGTAGAAGCCAGGATCTCGGCCAGGTGCACCGTTCGGGTGCCGGCCCGGAGCCGGGACAGCCCCCCGCCGATGTGCATCAGGCAGGAGCTGTCCCCCGCGGTGCACACCTCGGCCCGGGTATCCAGCACGTTGCGCATCTTGTCGGCCAGCATGGCGGTCGAGGTGTCCGCGTTCTTCACCGCGAACGTGCCGCCGAACCCGCAGCACACCTCGGCGTCCGGCAGCTCCACCAGGTCAAGACCCGTCACGTTGCGGAGCAGCCGGAGCGGCCGGTCGCCGACGCCGAGCATGCGCAGCGAGTGGCAGGTCGGGTGGTAGGTCACCCGGTGCGGATAGTAGGCGCCCACGTCGTCCACCCCGAGCACGTCCACCAGCAACTGGGACAGCTCATAGCTGCGCGCCGCGACCGCTTCCGCCCGCCGCGCCAGCGCCTCGTCCCCGGCCCGGCGGGCCACCATCGCGTGCTGGTGCCGGATCGACCCGGTGCACGAGCCGGACGGCACCACGATCACCTCAAACCCCTCAAACACTTCTACATAACGCCTGATCAGAGGCAGTGCCGCCGCCTGGTACCCGGTGTTCACGTGCATCTGGCCGCAGCACGTCTGGGCCTGCGGGAAGTCCACCTGATGACCGAGCCGTTCCAGCAGCCGGACGGTGGCTATCCCAGCCTGCGGGTAGAGCGTGTCGGCCAGGCAGGTGACGAACAACGCGATGCGCACGCTCAGCCCACCCCAGCCGCGGCTGGCGGGACGGCGTCGCCCCGGGGCCGTCGCGGGCGGCGCGGCCGGCCCTGGCTGGACGCCCGGACCACCAGGTCCGGCTCGAACACCACCTGCCGGTGCCGGTGCGTGCCGTCGCCGAGCGCCTCCTCGACCAGCAGCTGGGCCGCGGCCCGGCCGAGCTGATGCCGGGGCTGGCGCACCGAGGACAGCGGCACCGCGGCCGCGGCGGCGAACTCCACGTCGTCGTAGCCGACGATCGCGATGCTGTCCGGCACCCGGATCCGGTGGCTGGTCATGGCCTGCAGCACGCCGAGCGCGAGCAGGTCGTTGGCGCAGAACACCGCGGTCGGCCGGATCGCGGCGGGCAGCCCGGCCAGCTCGGCGCCGGCCCGCTGCCCGGCCGCCACGTTCAGCGCCGGGGTCTCGAACATGTGCAGGTCATCCTCGCTGCGGCCGGCCCGCTGCAGGGCCCGCACCGCGCCCTCGTGCCGGTCGGCGACCTGCCGGATGCTCAGCGGGCCGCCGACGAACGCGATCTGCTCGTGCCCCTCGTCCAGCAGGTGGGACACGGCCAGGTCGCCGCCGAGCACGTCGTCCACCGATACCGAGCACTGGCCGCGGGACGCGGACCGGCTGTCCACCAGCACCACCGGGGTGCCGCGGCGCTGCAGCTGGGCCAGCCGCTTGTCCGCCCCGGCCACCGGGGTGATCAGGATGCCCTGCACCCGGTGCTCCTCCAGCACCTCCAGGTACCGGGACTCCTTGGCCTTCTGGTCGTCGCTGTTGCACAGGATGACGGCCAGCCCGGCCTCGCTGGCCTCGTCCTCCACGCCGCGGGCCACGTCGGTGAAGAACGGGTTGGCCACGTCCAGCACGACCAGGCCGATGGTCCGGCTCCGGCCGGCCCGCAGCTGGCGGGCGGATTCGTTCCGGATGAAGCCCAGTTCCTTGATGGCCGCCTGCACCCGGATCCGGGTCGGCTCGGCCACCACGGTGGGCCGGTTCAGCACATTGGACACCGTGCCGAGGGAGACGCCGGCGCGCGCGGCGACTTCCCTGATGCTGACCGGCGTGTCTGCCACGGGCTCCTCCTGTCCGGTCATCCTCGTGCGGCCTGCGGCGACGCGTCAACCAGCCGCGGGACGCGGCGGGTCAGGGCCGCCGAAATCTCCCGGTAACGATCCGGCCACCTGCGGCGGCCGCTATTGACACGGCCGTTACTTGGCTCGACACTGCTGCACAATACTTGAAACGTTATAGCAGATCTGACCTCGTAACCCCGCCGACCCGAGGAAGGACCAGGCCGTGACAGCTGGCGCCGATGGCCCCGACCCCGGCCAGGCTGCTGCTCCCGCCGACGCCGTGCCGGTGCTGGCGCTGCGCCACGCGACCAAGTCGTTCGGCGCGGTCCGCGCGGTCATCGACGGCACAATCGAGCTGTTCGCGGGCGAGGCGCACGCGCTGGTCGGCGAGAACGGCGCGGGCAAGTCCACCATGGTGAAGATCCTGGCCGGGGTGCACCAGCCGGACTCCGGTGAACTGCTGATCGACGGCCAGCCGGTCACCCTGCACGGCCCGGCCGGTGCCCAGCAGGCCGGTATTGCGGTCATCTACCAGGAGCCGACGCTGTTCCCCGACCTGAGCGTGGCGGAGAACATCTTCATGGGCCGCCAGCCGCTGGCCGCCGGGCGGCGCATCGACCGGCGGAAGATGAACGCCGACACGGCCGGGCTGTTCGGCCGGCTCGGGGTGCGGCTCGACCCGGGCCGGATCAGCCGCGGGCTGTCCATCGCCGACCAGCAGATCGTCGAGATCGCCAAGGCGCTGTCGCTGGACGCCCGGGTCATCGTGATGGACGAGCCGACCGCGGCGCTCTCGCTGGCCGAAGTGGCCCGGCTGTTCGACGTGGTGCGCACGCTGCGCGCGGCCGGGGCGGCCGTCCTGTTCATCTCGCACCGGCTCGAAGAGGTGTTCGAGATCTGCCAGCGGGTCACCGTGATGCGCGACGGCCGGCACGTGCTGACCAGCGAACTGGCCGGGCTGACCGCCGACGACCTGGTGCGTGCGATGGTCGGCCGCGAGGTGGCGGAACGCGCCGCCGGGCAGCGCGCTGAGCCCGGCGAGCGCGTTCTGCTGGTGGAGCGGCTGACCCGGGAAGGCGTGTTCACCGACATCTCGTTCGAGGTCCGGGCGGGCGAGATCGTCGCGCTGGCCGGCCTGGTCGGCTCCGGCCGCAGCGAGGTGGCCCGGGCCGTGTTCGGCATCGACCGGTACGACGCCGGCCGGGTGCTGATGCGCGGGCAGGAGCTGCGCCGCGGGTCGCCGACCGGCGCGATGGCCGCGGGCATCGGCTTCGTCCCCGAGGACCGGCGGCAGCAGGGCCTGGTCATGGACATGTCGGTGCAGCAGAACGTGGCGCTCGCCTCGCTCGGCCGGCTGCGCAAGGGCGGCCTGGTCCGGTCAGCGGCGGAACGGGCGTTCGCGGCCGACTGGGCGGTCCGGCTCAACCTCAAGTACGGCCGGCTCATCGACCCGGTGTCCCAGCTGTCCGGCGGGAACCAGCAGAAGGTGGTGCTGGCCAAGTGGCTGGGCCGCCAGCCCACGCTGCTGATCGTGGACGAGCCGACCCGGGGCATCGATATCGCGACCAAGGCCGAGGTGCACCGGCTGCTCACCGACCTGGCCGCGGACGGCGTCGCGATCCTGATGATCTCCTCGGAACTGCCCGAGGTGCGCAGCGTCGGGGACCGCGTCCTGGTCATGCGCGAGGGGCGGCTGACCGCGGAGTTCAGTCAGCAGGACGCGACCGAGGAGCACATCATGGCCGCCGCCACCGGCCAGCTGCAGGAGCAGGCGCCATGACCTCCACCGTGACCGAGCGCGCGGGGTCGGCCGCCGCCCCCGGGTCCGGCTCGCGCCGGCTGACCGAGCGGGTGTTCCGGATCCGCGAGTCCGGCATCATCGCCGTGTTCCTGGTCTTCGTAGGTGTCACCACCGCCATCCACCCGGAGTTCCTGAACCAGCAGAACCTCCAGTTCCTGCTGGTCAACACCGTCGTCTACGCGCTGCTGGCGCTGGGCGAGACGATGGTGGTGATCAGCCGGAACGTGGACCTGTCCATCGGCTCGGTGCTCGGCCTGTCCGCGTACGTGTCGGCCGGCCTGTTCAAGCCGCATCCTGGCATCCCGATCCCGGTCGTCTTCCTGGTCGGCCTGGGTATCGGGCTGGCCTGCGGGATGGCCAACGGGCTGATGGTGGCGCTGGGCCGGGTGCCCAGCCTGGTGGTCACGCTGGCCACGCTGTACATCATCCGGGGCATCGACATCCTCATCGTCGGCGGCAACGAGGTGACCGCGCAGACGCTGCCGAACGCGTTCGCCAACATCCCGCGGGCCAACGTGCTCGGCGTGCCCTACCTGGCCATCGCGGTCGCCGTGGTGATCGGCATCGGCGCCTACTACCTGCGGTCCTTCCGGTCCGGCCGGGAGCTGTACGCGATCGGGTCGAACCCGGAAGCGGCCCGGCTGGCCGGCATCCCGACCGGCCGCCGGATCTTCACCGCGTTCACGGTCAGCGGCGCCATCGCCGGGGTAGCCGGGGTGCTGTGGGCGGCGCAGTACCAGACCGTGGACTCCACGGCCGGCACCGGCTACGAGCTGACCGTGATCTCCGCGGTGGTGGTCGGCGGCGTGGCCATCTTCGGCGGTAGCGGCAGCGCGGTGGGCGCGGCGGTCGGCGCCCTACTGCTGAGCAGCATCACCTCGGCGCTCAACGTGCTGGGCATCTCGCAACTGTGGCTGGAGGCCATCTCCGGCTTCCTGCTGCTGCTGGCCATCACCCTGGACCGGGTCATCTCCCTGCGGCTGCAGGCCGCGCTGCGACGAAGGAGTGCCGGCGTTGGAACGTGACCTGACCGCGCGCCTGTCCGTCGCCGCCCGCGCCTCGATACGCTGGGAGGCCGGCCTGGGCCTGCTGGTGATCGCGATCATCATTTTCGGCGCGGTCACCTCGCCACAGTTCCTGACCAGCGTCAACTTCTTCAACACCGGGGTCAGCTCGGGCGAGATCGCGATCATGGCGCTGCCGATGACGCTGATCATCATCAGCGGCGAGATCGACCTGTCGGTGGCCTCGATCCTGGGCATGTCCAGCGCGCTGCTCGGCTACCTGTGGGCCCGGCACTGGCCGATGCTGGCCATCTTCGTCATGGTGGCGCTGCTCGGCATCGTGGCCGGCCTGATCAACGGCCTGCTGGTGACCCGGGTCGGGCTGCCGTCGCTGGCCGTCACGATCGGCACGCTGGCGCTCTACCGCGGGGTCGCGCTGATCCTGCTCGGCCCGAACACCATCTCGAACTTCCCGGCCAGCTACACGAACATCGGCATCAACCCGCTGCCGGGCACCCAGATCCCGTACAACGTGGCCATCTTCGTGGTGCTCGCGGTGATCTTCGGGATCGTGCTGCACTTCACCGCGACCGGCCGGTCCATCTACGCGATGGGGGCCAGCCCGGAGGCGGCGCTGTTCGCCGGGATCCGGGTCAAGCGGGTGAAGACCATGCTGTACGTGACCTCCGGCCTAGTCTGCGCGCTGGCCGGGGTGTTGTGGACGTTCCGGCTGGCCACCGCGGTGCAGAACAACGGCCTCGGCCTCGAACTGGACGTGGTGGCCGTCGTGCTGCTCGGCGGGGTGTCCATCTTCGGCGGCAAGGGCACGCTGGCCGGCGTGGTGCTGGCCGTGATCGCGTTCGCCGCGCTGCAGAACGCGCTGCTGCTGACCAACTTCAACCAGGAAGCCACCGGCATCGTCATCGGGGCACTGCTGCTGGTCAGCGTGTTCGCCCCGAACGCGGCGGCGCTGGCCCACGGCCTGCCGCGGTGGGTCCGCGGCCGGCCGCGCCGCCCAGCACCGTCTCCGTAACCGTCCCCGACCGCAACCCGAACACCCGTGTGCTGGAGACAGAGCCGTTGACAGCCACCAATTAATTGAAAGGATTCAGCTATGAGGCGTACCGTCAGACGGGCCCTATGGGCGCCCGTCGTGCTGCTCAGTGCGTCCGCCCTGCTCGCGGCGTGCAGCAGTTCCGGAGGGTCCAGCTCGGCCTCCGGATCCTCGTCCTCCGGGTCCACGTCCTCGTCGGGCGCACTGAAGAAGGGCCTCAAGGTCTACGTGATCCCGAAGAACCTGGGCAACCCGTACTTCACCCTGGCCGACAGCGTGAAGACCGGCGGGGCGCTGGCCGCGCTCGGCACGCTCGGCGAGACCGGCACCGAGACCAGCGGCACCGCCGCCACCCCGTCCTCGCAGATCCCGGCCATCCAGGCCGCGATCACCAAGGGCGCGAACGCGCTGATCGTGTCGGCGACCGACCCGTCCGCGCTGTGCCCCACGCTGAAGTCGGCCATGGCCAAGGGCATCACCGTGGTCACCTATGACTCCGACGCGCCGAGTTGCCGGGACATCTTCGTCAACCAGGCGTCGTCGCAGGCGATCGGCGAGAGCGAGGTGGACCTGCTGGCCAAGCAGATCCACGACTCCGGGGAGATCGGCATCGTGTCGGCGGCCGCCTCGGCCACCAACCAGAACACCTGGATCGGGTACATGAAGCAGGAGCTGAAGAAGTACCCGAAGATGAAGCTGGTCTCTACGGTCTACGGCAACGACGACCCGACCACGGCCACCCAGGTGACCCAGGGCCTGCTGCAGCACTACCCCAACCTGAAGGGGATCATCTCACCGACCACGGTGGGCATCCTGGCCGCGGCCCAGGTGCTGGACACGTCCAAGTACAAGGGCAAGGTCGCGCTGACCGGCCTGGGCACCCCAGTGGCGATGAAGAAGTACGTGGAAGACGGCACCGTGACGAGCTTCGAGCTGTGGAACCCGGCCAACCTGGGCTACCTCGCGGCTTACGCGGCGGTTAACTTCGCCTCGAAGAAGATCACCGGAGCGTCCGGGCAGACCCTGTCCGCGGGCAAGCTCGGCACGTTCACCATCGGCGCGGACCACACCATCCTGCTCGGCCCCCCGCTCGTGTTCACCAAGTCCAACATCAACAATTACAACTCCTGGGGCTTCTGACCCTGAGCTGGGCCCGGGGCGATCCCCCGGGCCCAGCCCGACGCGGAGGAGATTGATGGAGCGGGTCTGCTTCCTGGGCCGGGTCCGGCCGGACCGGCTGGCCGAGTACCGCGAGCGGCACGCCGCGGTGTGGCCGGACATGCTCGACGCGCTCCGGCAGGCCGGCTGGGCCAACTACTCGCTGTTCCTGACCGGGGATGGGCTGCTCATCGGCTACCTGGAGACCGACGACTACGCGACCGCGCTGGACCGGATGGCCCAGGCCCCGGTCAACGGCCGGTGGCAGGCCGAGATGGCCGGCTTCTTCACCGACCTCGACGGCCTGCCGCCGGACCAGGGCTTCCGCCGCGTCGACGAGGTCTTCCACCTCGCCTGACCACGACCGCATGACCACGCCACAGCCGCTGCCTGGAGATGACGAGAGATGCCCGACCTGACCGCCGTGAAGAACGCCCTCCGGGCGCAGCGGATCGAACTGCCCTCCTGGGCGTTCGGCAACACCGGCACCCGGTTCAAGGTGTTCGCCCAGCCCGGGGTGCCGCGCACGGTCCAGGAGAAGATCGACGACGCGGCGCAGGTGCACAAGTTCACCGGGGTGGCGCCCACCGTGGCGGTGCACATCCCGTGGGACACGGTGGACGACTACGCCGAACTGGCCGCCTACGCGGCCGCCCAGGGCGTGGCCATCGGCACGGTCAACGCCAACGTGTTCCAGGACGACGACTACAAGCTGGGCAGCGTGTGCAACCCCGACCCGCGGATCCGCCGCAAGGCGCTGGCCGCCCTGCTGGCGTGCGTGGACATCATGGACGCCACCGGCTCGCAGGACCTCAAGCTGTGGTTCGCGGACGGCACCAACTACCCGGGCCAGGACTCGATCGCGGCCCGGCAGGACCGGCTGGCCGAGGCGCTGGACGGCGTCTACCAGCGGCTGTCCGGCCGCCAGCGGCTGATCCTGGAGTACAAGCTGTTCGAGCCGGCCTTCTACAGCACCGACGTGCCCGACTGGGGCACCGCCTACCTGCACTGCGTGCGGCTGGGCGAGCGGGCCAACGTGTGTGTGGACACCGGGCACCACGCGCCGGGCACCAACATCGAGTTCATCGTGGCCATGCTGCTGCGCGCGGGCAAGCTGGGCGCATTCGACTTCAACTCCCGGTTCTACGCCGACGACGACCTGATGGTGGGCGCGGCCGACCCGTTCCAGCTGTTCCGCATCCTGCACGAGGTGAACGCGGCGGGCGGGTTCGACCCCGCGGTGGGCATCGCGTTCATGCTGGACCAGTGCCACAACATCGAACCGAAGATCCCGGCCCAGATCCGCTCGGTGATGAACGTGCAGGAAGCCACGGCCAAGGTGCTGCTGGTGGACACCGCCGCGCTGGCCGCCGCACAGCAGGCCGGTGACGTGCTGGGCGCGAACGCGGTACTGATGGATGCGTACAACACCGACGTCCGCCCGCTGCTCGCCGGGGTGCGCGAAGAGATGGGCCTGGACCCGGACCCGATGGCCGCCTACGCGCGGTCCGGGTACGCCGAGAAGATCGTCGCGGACCGGGTTGGCGGCACCCCGGCCAGCTGGGGGAACTGATCATGACCGAAGCAGTCACCGAACTGCTGGCGCGGAGCAACCGGCTCGGGTCCGACCCGCGCAACACCAACTACGCGGGCGGCAACGCCTCGGCCAAGGGGCAGCAGACCGACCCGGTGACCGGCGAGCCGGTCAACCTGCTCTGGGTCAAGGGATCCGGCGGCGACCTGGGCACGCTGACCGCGGCCGGGCTGGCCGTGCTCCGGCTGGACCGGCTGCGCGCGCTGACCGGCGTCTACCCGGGCGTGGACCGCGAAGACGAGATGGTGGCCGCGTTCGACTACTGCCTGCACGGCAAAGGTGGCGCCGCCCCGTCCATCGACACCGCCATGCACGGCCTGGTGGACAGCCCGCACGTGGATCATCTGCACCCGGACTCCGGCATCGCGCTGGCCACCGCGGCCGACGGCGAAGCGCTGACCCGGGACTGCTTCGGCGACCGGGTGCGCTGGCTGCCCTGGCGGCGGCCCGGCTTCCAGCTCGGCCTGGACATCGCCGCGGTGGCCCGGGACAACCCGCAGGCCATCGGCGTCATCCTGGGCGGGCACGGCATCACCGCGTGGGGCGCGACCAGCGCCGGGTGCGAGGCGAACTCGCTGGAGATCATCGCGACGGCACAGCGCTATCTGGACGAGCACGGCGCGGCCGAGCCGTTCGGCGCCCTCCTCCCCGGCTACGAACCACTGACCGATACCGAACGCCAGTACCGGGCGGCCGAGCTAGCGCCGGTGCTCCGTGGCCTGGCCAGCACCGACCGGCCGCAGGTGGGTCACTTCACCGACACGCCGGTGGTGCTGGACTTCCTGGCCCGGGCGAAGCACCCGGCGCTGGCGGCGCTGGGCACCTCGTGCCCGGACCACTTCTTGCGCACCAAGGTGCGGCCGATGCTGCTCGACCTGCCGCCGTCGGCCCCGCTGGACCAGGTGCTCGGCCGGCTGCGCGAACTGCATGCCGTCTACCGGGACGACTACCGGGCCTACTACGAGCGGCACGCCGAGCCGGACTCGCCGCCGATGCGCGGCGCCGACCCGGCCATCGTGCTGGTGCCCGGGGTGGGCATGTTCAGCTTCGGCGCGGACAAGCAGACGGCCAGGGTGGCGGGCGAGTTCTACGTCAACGCGATCAACGTGATGCGCGGCGCCGAGGCGGTCTCCACCTACTCCCCCATCCCGGAGCGGGAGAAGTTCCGCATCGAGTACTGGGCGCTGGAGGAGGCCAAGCTGCGCCGCCGTCCCGCGCCAAAACCCCTGGCCACCCGGGTGGCGCTGGTCACCGGGGGCGGCTCCGGCATCGGCCGGGCCACCGCGGAGCGGCTGGCGGCCGAGGACGCCTGCGTCATCGTGGCGGACAAGGACGCGGCGGCAGCGGAGAAAGTGGCGGAGTCACTGGGTTCCAGTGACGTGGCCATCGCGGTCACCTCGGATGTGACCGACGAGACCAGCGTGGCACTGGCGTTCAATAAAGGGTGCCTGGCTTTTGGCGGGGTGGACCTGGTGGTCAGCAACGCCGGCCTGTCCATCTCCAGGAGCCTGCTGGATACCACGGTGGCCGACTGGGACCTGCAGCATGACGTCATGGCGCGCGGGTCGTTCCTGGTCGCCCGGGAGGCGGCCCGCATCATGCGAGCTCAGGGCATGGGCGGTGACCTGATCTACATATGTAGCAAGAACTCGGTGTTCGCCGGGCCGAACAACGTCGCGTATGGGGCGGCCAAGGCCGACCAGGCGCACCAGGTCCGGCTGCTGGCCGCGGAACTCGGCTCCCACGGCATCCGGGTGAACGGGATCAACCCCGACGGGGTGGTGCGCGGCTCGGGCATCTTCGCCGGCGGGTGGGGCGCGCAGCGGGCCGCGGTGTACGGCGTGCCCGAGGAGCAGCTGGGCGCGTTCTACGCGCAGCGCACGCTGCTGAAGCAAGAGGTGCTGCCGGAGCACGTGGCCGCGGCGGTGGTCGCGCTGACCGCCGGGGACCTGCCGCTGACCACCGGGCTGCACATCCCGGTGGACGCCGGCGTGGCCGCCGCGTTCCTGCGCTGAGGCCAGCCGTGCGCGAGGTGACGGTCGCCGCGGTCGATCTCGGCGCGTCCGGCGGCCGGGTGATGACCGGCCGGGTCGGCCCCGGCTCGCTGCGGCTGGGCGAGGCGCACCGGTTCGGCAACGAGCCGGTCCGGGTGCTCGGCACGCTGCACTGGGACATCCTCCGGCTGCACGCGGACCTGCTGGACGGGCTGCGCATCGCGGCGCGCGGCAGCGACCTGGCCAGCGCCGGCATCGACTCGTGGGGCGTGGACTACGGCCTGCTCGGCGCGGACGGCGCGCTGCTCGGCAACCCGGTGCACTACCGGGACGGGCGGACCGATGGGGTGGCCGATGCGGTGGCCGCGCGGATCGGCGCGGCCGAGCTGTACGCGGTGACCGGGATCCAGCAGCTGCCGTTCAACACGATCTACCAGCTCACCGCCGCGGCCCGGGCCGGCCAGCTGGACGGCGCGCAGACCATGCTGCTCATCCCCGACCTGCTGGCCTACTGGCTGACCGGCGAGATCGGCGCCGAGCTGACCAACGCGTCCACCACCCAGCTGCTGGACGCGCGCGCGCAGTCCTGGGCGGACGGGCTTATCCACACGGCCGGCCTGCCCGGCCGACTGTTCCCGCCGCTGCGCCGGCCGGGCAGCATCATCGGCGTGCTGCGCCGTCCGGACCTGCCGACCGTGCCGGTGATCGCGGTGGGCTCGCACGACACCGCCTCCGCGGTGGTGGCCGTCCCGGCTGAGCGGCCGGACTTCGGCTACATCTCGTCCGGCACCTGGTCCCTGGTCGGGATGGAACTGGACGCGCCGGTGCTCACCGAGGCCAGCCGGGCGGCCAACTTCACCAACGAGGCAGGCGTCGACGGAACGGTCCGTTACCTGCGCAACGTGATGGGGCTGTGGCTGCTCCAGGAGTCGGTCCGCGGCTGGGCCTCGGCTGGCCAGCCGGTGGACCTGCCCGACCTGCTCACGGCGGCTGCGCGGCAGCCGCCGCTGGTCACCGTCGTCGACCCGGACGACCCGGTGTTGCTGCCGCCGGGCGACATGCCGGCCCGGATCGCCGCGGCCGCGCGGCGCACCGGCCAGCCGGTGCCGGACGGCCCGGCCGCCCTGGTCCGGTGCATCCTGGACAGCCTGGCGCTGGCCTACCGGCGCGCGCTGCGCCAGGTGCAGGAGCTGTCCGGGCGGCAGATCTCGGTGGTGCACGTGGTCGGCGGCGGGTCCCGCAACGACCTGCTGCTGCAGCTCACCGCGGACGCGTGCGGGCTGTCCGTGCAGGCTGGCCCGGCCGAGGCCACCGCGCTGGGCAACATCCTGATCCAGGCCCGGGCGCTGGGCGCGGCCCCGGGCGACCTGGCTGGCATGCGCGCGCTGCTGCGATCGACCCAGCGGCTGCGCCGATTCGAGCCGTCCGGCCCGGCGGCGGCCTGGACGGCCGCGGCGGGCCGGCTGGGCTGGGATTAGCGGCGGCTGGGATTAACGGCGGAGCACGTTGAACGCGAACAGGCTGCCGCGGTGGTAGCCCTGGGCGCACAGGATGTGCCGGCCGTCGGTGCTGACCGCCCGCTCGGTGATCAGCAGCCACGGGCCGTAGCCGGCCAGCTGGTAGCGTTCCGCCGGGTCGGCGGGCAGCTCGACGGCCTGCAGCCGGGCGGCGGAGGACACCATCAGGTGGCCCTGCGCGGCCAGCAGTTCGGTGATCGAGCCGGCCCAGTTGACGTGCTTCACCGGGCCCGGGATGAGCTCGCGGGGAAACGTGTCCACGCTGTACACCAGCGGCTCGTCGTCGTGCGAGCGGAGCCGTTCCAGCCGGATCACCGAGCCGCCGCTGGCCAGGTCCAGCGCGTCCCGCTCCGCGTCGGTCGGCTTGTCCTCGGTGACCGCCAGGACCAGCGTCCTGGCGTCGAAGCCGAGCGCCGTGAGCATCGACGTGGTCGACTCGAACCGGGTCACCGGGCGCTCGACGTGCAGCGCGCTGAGCGAGGACAGGAACCGGCCGCGGCCCCGCTCGACCAGCACCAGCCCGTCCTGTTCCAGCAGCTTCAGCGCCTCCCGCGCGGTGCTGCGGCCCACCCCGCACAGCTCGGCGATCTCCGCCTCGCTCGGCACCCGGTCGCCCGGGCCCAGGTGTCGGTCCTGGAACAGGCCGATGAGCTGATCGCGCACCTGGGCCGACATCGGCCGACTATCTGGCATCCGGTCTTCCTTGGCTGGGCCCCCGCACACGCTGGCGCTAGTGTAGGCGGACCGCAGCCGTTACCCGTGGTCAGCCGCTGGCTGGGCGGGCCCGGCGACCCGCGCCAGGCTGGCCGGCGCGGACATCCCGCAGGCCATGCACGCGGCCGCGGCCAGCGCCGCCCGGACCTGCACCCACCTTGGCGCCTGGCCGCAGTAGCCGCTGCCGTTGTCATGATCAGCCAGCCTCTAGAGTGTGCCCATGACGGGAGAGCTGGAGCCGTCCGGTGACGGCGGCGAGCTGGTGCCACCGGGCGAGTTGCGGGCTTCCTACGCGGACCGGGACCGGGTGGCCGAGCAGCTGCGGATCGCGGCCGGCGACGGCCGGCTGACCGCCGAGGAACTCGATCACCGGCTCGAACGGGCGCTGACCGCGCGGACCTACGCCGAGCTCACCGCGCTGACCCGGGACCTGCCCGCGGCGGCGGGCGTGGCCGGCCCGCCCCGGGAACTGGTCCGCATCGACTGCGGGTCCGGTCATGCCGAACGCACCGGCCGCTGGGTGGTGCCGCGCCGGATCGAGGTCCGGGTCAGGAGCGGCTCGACCCGGCTGGACTCCACCCAGGCGATCATCAACCAGCCGTCGGTGGAGATCGACGCCGAGGTGCGCAGCGGCGCGCTGGTCCTGATCACCAAGCCGGGCATCACCGTGGACCTGAACGACGTGGCGCTGCGCAGCGGCTCGGTCAAGGACCGGACCCAGTGGAGCCCGGACGCCCCGGCCCTGCTGCACGTCCGGGTGTCCGGCCAGGTCGGCAGCGGCTCCCTCACGGTGCGCCCGCCCCGCCCGCCGCGCCGCACGTTCTGGCAGTGGCTGCTCCGCCGCCCCCGCCCCCGCGCCCCCTACCAGCTGACCTAAGAACACCAGACTTTCACCCACTGCGTCGCCCAGGACTCCGGCACCGCGTGGCTGAATCAACCGTGCGGTCTGGACAGCATGAATGATTCAGGGGTGTGGCTCTTTTGGAGTGACGGGAGTCATGCGGCGAGTTGGTAGCTGGTGCGGGGCTGGGGGTGGTTTCGCTGGTGTTCGCGGATGAGGTGGTAGGTCCAGTAGGTGTCGAAGTCGCCGTTGCTGATGACGGTGCGGAGTTTGAGGATGGCTTCGGCGCCGGGCAGGCTCCAGCGGGCTCCGGTGATGTCCATGCGGTCTTTGACCAGGTGGCGGCAGGCGCCTTCGATGACGCCGGTGGTGATGGGCCAGCCGGCGGTCAGCGCGGCCTCGTAGTTGAGGTAGGGCTGCTTGGTGTCGAGGTAGCGGGCGCATTTTCCGGCGGTGGTGGCCCGCTTGCCGGTGAGCTGAGCTGCCTGGGCGGCGCGGCGGATGGTGGCGGCTACGTGGCTGGCCTGCCCGGCGAGGATGGCGCGGGCGTGGGTGGCGACCCAGATCTCGGCGGCCGGATCGGCTTCGGGGTGGAAGCACCAGGCTGTGTCCCAGAGGTACTCCAGTACGTGGATGAAGTCGATCACGATGGTGACCGGGGTGGCGCGGTGGCGGGCTTCGGTGCTGATGCGGCGGATCTGGTGTGGGTTGCCGTCCACTAGGGCGACCCAGGGCCGGGCGTGGCCGGGGTCGCGGCGGGCGGCTTCGGTGAACATCGCGGCGATGACCTGGCGGATTTCCGCGGTGACGCTGGCGGTGAGCCATTTGCCGCGAGCGGCCGGGCCTGGTGCCGCGGGCCGCGGCGGGTCTTCGCCCGGCATGGTGATGATGGCCGCTGGGGTGCGGGGGGCGGGGGTGATGTCATAGACGGTGGCCACCTCGGCCATCCGCTTGCGGTGGCGGACCTCGCCGCGGGTCAGCCGGGTGGCCAGCTTGGCGTGGCTTTTCGCGGCGGCGGCGCGGGCGCGGGGGCGCAGCGCGTCCGGGCGCATGATGATGCCTTTGCCGTCGGCCGACAGCACCAGCACGCCGGAGGCCGGGGCCCGCTCCGGCGCTGGCCGCCCGCGGGCATAGAAGCAGTCCACGTCAGCCGCGGCTGCCCGGGCGAGCTCTTCGACCTGGCGCTTCCCGGCCGGGACCCCAGCGGCCCGGCCGATCGCCGCCGCGGCGGCCGCGAACGAGCCCCGCGTGGCCTCGATGGCCGCCAGCCGCTGCAGCCCGTGTGAATGCCTGCCCGCAGGCAGGCTCAGCGCCGCGTCGGCCAGGTGCACGTTCGGCGCGCCCGGCGCACGGTAGGCGATCCGGGTCACCCTCACCTGGCCGGCCAGGGTAGCCAGGCACCGCTGATGCCCAGACTCGGCCCGGATCCGGGTGATTCCGTCAGGGCCGGTCACCGCGGCGCGGCGTTCCTCACGGGCGGCCCGCAGGTCCAGATGGGCCTGCAGCAGCAGCCGGCCAAGCTCACGGGCATCAGCCACCAGCCGCTCCTCCAGCCCAGCATGATCAAGCGCCCCGGCCACCGGGCCGCCCAGCCAGGCCACCACCGACCCGAACAGCTCACCCGCCGGGGCGAATAACCCCGGCACAGCGGCAGCCGAACCCGCCGGGGCGGCAGGCACACCGCGATGAGCAGGACATGACACACACGTACAGGCAGGCGACAATGCCATCGAGGGCTCCCGGTGATCGATCTGGCCGACAACCACCGATCTACCGGAGCCCTCCCTGATTCACCACCCAGACAACTCCCTCCAAAAGAGCCACACCCATGATTCAGCCACGCGGTTGGATCTGGGGCATGGGAGCTAGGCCTGGTAGTGGGTGACGGCGTCTTCGTCCCAGGACAGGCCGGTGCCGGGCACGTCGGGCAGGTGCAGCAGGCCGTCCCGGACCTCGAACGGGTTGGCCAGCACCGGGTGGGCCCAGTCCTGCCACTCCAGCCAGTGCCGGGTCGGGGTCACGCCGAGCAGGTGGCCGGACACCTCCGGGTACAGGTGCGAGGACATCGGCAGGCCGGACGTGTCGGCGATGGCGGCGGCCTGCAGCCAGCCGGTGACCCCGCCGATCCGCATCAGGTCCGGCATGACCAGGTCGCAGGCGCCGGCCTGGATGGCGGCCAGCATGGCCCGCGGGCCGTAGAAGTTCTCCCCCAGCATGATCGGGGTGGCCATGTCCCGGGCCAGCCGGGCATGCCCGGCCAGGTCGTCGTAGCGCAGCGGCTCCTCGATCCAGGCCAGGCCCTCGCCGTCCAGCGCGCGGCAGCGGAGCAGCGCCTCGCCCAGGTCCAGGCCCTGGTTGTAGTCGGCGACGAGCGTGACATCATCGCCGACCGCGGCCCTGACGTTACGGACCGCGGCCAGGTCGCCGGGCGCGCTGGGCCGGCCGACCCGGACCTTGAGCGCGGTGAACCCGCCCTCGGCCAGCAGTTCCAGCGCCTCGTCGCCGGCCGCGGCGGGGTCGATCAGGCCGAGCCCGTTGCTGTTGTAGGCCGGGACCGGCTCACCGGTGCCGCCGAGCAGCCGGGCCAGCGGCAGCCCGGCCGCCTGGGCCAGCGCGTCCCACAGCGCGATGTCCAGCCCGGCCACCGCGGCCAGGGCCAGCCCCTGGTAGCCGGCCAGGCTGAGCCAGCCACGCGCGGCCCGGTAGGCCGCGGCCGGCGCGGCCAGGTGGCCGGTCAGCGCCTCGCCCAGTTCGGCGACCATGGTCCGCACGCTGGCCGCCGCGGTGTCCAGGTAGGGCCCCAGGTAGCCGCGGCCGGTGATGCCCTGCTCGGTGCGGATGTCGATGAGCAGCAGCGGCCAGCGGGTGAAGTCCCCGACCCGGGTGGCCAGCGGCCGCCGCAGCGGCACCGCCACCTGGCGCACCGTCACGTCGCGGATCACCAGTCCAGCATCCGGATCAGTCACCGGTCCAGCATGTCACCTGACCCGGCCGCAGCCGTGTCTCAATGTGCGGTGCATTGCACGCTGCCCAGCGTGGCCGGTGGGCTGCCCGAGCCGAGCAGGCCGAACGTGGCCGACCCGCCCGCGGCCAGCGACCCGTCGTAGCTGGCGTTGGTCACGCTGACCGCGGCCCCGGACTGAGTCGCGGTGGCGCTCCAGATCTGGGTGATGGCTTGCGTGCCCGGCCAGGAGAAGCTGACGTTCCAGCCGGACGTGGCCGCGCTGCCCGGGTTGGTCACGGTGAAGCCGAGCTGGAAGCCGCCGCTCCACGAGTTCACCACCGACCAGGTCACCTGGCAGCTGCCCGGCGCGGCGGTGGGGGTCGCGGTAGGGCTGGGCGACGCGCTGGTCGGGCTCGCGGTCGGCGAACTGGCCGTCGCGGTCGGCGAGGCACTGGTCGGGGTGGGCGTCGGCGTGGGCGCGGCGCCGCTGCCGTTGGTCAGCACCACCACCGACTCGGCGGGCACCGACACCGAACCGCCGGAGAAGCTGCTCTGTGTCACCGACGGGCTGGCCGCCGAGTAGCTGTACTCGGTCTCGGCCGAGCTGGACAGCCCCAGGCTGGACGCGGCAACCGAGTAGCCGTTGGACGGGTCGGCGTTGACCAGCATGACCGCGTACGAGCCGCCGGGCAGGTCGGAGTAGTAGCCGTAGATGTTCGGCGTGGCCACCGCCAGCGTGCCGACCTTGGCCCCCTTGACGGCCAGCTTCGAGGCCAGCTCGTAGCCGTAGTACGGCGGCTCCGGGGTGTCCACGGCCGGCTCGCCGCCGGTGGCCGAGGACAGCATGCCGAAGTCCGCGGTGGACGTGCCGTAGTTGTGCACGTCCCACCAGTCCACGCTCTGCGCGCCGAAGGACAGCCACTCCATCGCGTTGGCCGCGGCGAACAGCGCGCCGACCGGCTCCTCGTTCCACTCGTTCGCGGTCTGCGACATGTTCGTCTCGCCAACGACAAAGTAGGCGCTCGGGTCGTAGGCGGACAACGCCGCCTTCACCTCGGCCGCGGCGGGCGGGATGTTGTTGACCAGCTCCATGATCGACTGGACGCTTTCCGACGGGGTGCCGTTGATCGGGTACCAGTGCACGTCGGCGCAGTTGATGTCGGCACTGTCGGCCTGCAGGATGGTCGAGTTCCAGTCCTGGTAGTCGGTCACCCCGGAGCCGGGCGCCAGGTTGCCGTCCATCGCGTAGTCGTAACAGATCTGCGCGTTCGGGCTGGCCGCCTTCATCGCCTGCATGTAGGCCAGGCCGTTGCTGGCGTAGGACGCGGCGGTGTGCGGGTTGGTGTGGTCGTCGATCTCCCAGGAGCCGTACTCCTCGTTGCCGATCTCCCACAGCGAGACGCCCTGCCCCGAGGTGGCCGACTGGGTCACCCACGCGGCCGCGTCGGCCGGGGTGTCCGAGCCGTAGTTGACCGTGACGAACTTCTGCCCGCCGGTGATCGCGTCCACCTGGCTGGAGTATTGCGCGAAGTCCACCGGGTCGGCGGTGCCCTGGTAGGTGTTGGACTGCCACAGGTACCCGTCCGCGTACGAGCCGCCCGGGTAGCGGATCAGCCCGGTGCCCGCCGCGGACAGTTCGCTGGCCACCGCCGGGTCGGGGAAGTTCGAGTCCCAGGACGCGGTGTTCACGCCCAGCGGGTCCAGCGGGCCGGACAGCGTGGCGCTGCCGGCACCCTGCGTCGGCCCGGCGCAGCTCACCACCGGGGCCGGGTTGGACGTCCCGTTGTAGTCGCCGTCAAAGCCCCAGGTGGTGCTCTCGCCTGGGGTCAGCACGGCGTTGTACGTGCCGCCCGGCGTCGCGGTCAGCGTCGCGCCGCTGCTCGTCACGTTGGCGCTGTACGCCGACCCGGCCACCAGCGTCTGGCCGGCGCTGAACGTGAGCGTGATGGTCCAGGTGCTGATGGTGTACGAGGAGTTGTTGGTCACGGTGACGGTCGCGCCGAAGTCGGGCGGGCTGTTCGACGGCGTCTGCCAGCCCACGCTGTACGCGGCCGCGCACCCCGCCCCGGTGTCGGCCGGGGCGCGGGTAGCGCTGAACGTGACCGCCACGGCGGCGGCGGCTGCGACCGCGACCGCCAGCGCGGCGCTGCCCCGCCGCCGGGAGAAGATTCGCATGACCGGCTCCTTTAACTGACGATCGCCTCGACGATGACGGTGCTGCCCGGCGCGGCGGCCGGCACCAGGGTGCCCTCGATCGGCTCGCCGTCCACGCAGACCAGGCCGACCCGGCCGGCCAGCCCGGCCGGCTTGCGCACGCTGATCTCGTAGGTGGCGCCGCGGAACCGCCGGGTGGCGGTGAACCCGGGCCAGTCCGCGGGCAGCACCGGGTCGATGCGCAGCCCGCCCAGCTCGGCCCGGATACCCAGGATCCACTGGCTGATCGCGACCAGGTTCCACGCGGCCGTCCCGGTCAGCCAGGAGTTCTTCGCCTCGCCCGGGGTGGCCGCCTCCTGGCCGGCGATCATCTGCGCGTACACGTACGGCTCGCAGCGGTGCAGGTCGCTGAGGTCCTCACGGGCCGACGGGTTGATCCGCCGGTAGTAGTCGAACGCCGCGTCGCCGCGGCCGATCATCGCCTCGGCGATCATCACCCACGGGTTGGTGTGGCAGAACACGCCGGCGTTCTCCTTGTAGCCCGGCGGGTAGGACGAGATCTCGCCGAGCTCCACGTGGTACCGGCGGTAGGCCGGGTGCACCAGCACGATGCCGTGCTCGGTGGCCAGCCGCTCCCGCACGCTGTCCAGCGCCCGGGTGGCGATGCCGTTCTCCACCCCGACCCCGGCCAGCACGCAGATGCCCTGCGGCTCGACGAAGATCTGCCCTTCCTCGTTCTCGCTGGAGCCGACCACGTTGCCGAAGTAGTCATAGGCGCGGCGGAACCAGGCGCCGTCCCAGCCATGCTCGACCACGGCGGCGGCCATCTTGTCCGCCGCGGCGAGATAGGCGGCCGCGTCCAGGCCGCGCAACTGGGCCAGGTCCGCCAGTTCCCGCGCGGCCAGGATGAACAGCCCGGCGATGAACACCGATTCGGCGCTGCCGTCGGCCCGGTTGACCGTGGTCTGGAACGACTCCCCTGGCGTGTCGGAGAAGCAGTTCAGGTTGAGGCAGTCGTTCCAGTCGGCCCGCCCGATCAGCGGCAGCGAGTGCGGCCCGAGCCGGTTCAGCGTGTACTGCACCGCCCGCTCCAGGTGCTCGTACAGCGGGGTGGCGCTGCCCGGCTCGTTGTCGTAGGGCACCGGCTCGTCCAGGATGGCCGCGTCCCCGGTCTCCTTGAGGTACGCGGCGGCCGCCAGCACCAGCCACAGCGGGTCGTCGTTGAACCCGGACCCGATGTCGTTGTTGCCCCGCTTGGTCAGCGGCTGGAACTGGTGGTACGCCCCGCCGGTGGGCAGCTGCGTGCCGGCCAGGTCGAGCAGCCGGGCCCGGGCCCGGGCCGGCGCCAACTGGACGAAGCCGAGCAGGTCCTGGTTGGAGTCGCGGAAGCCCATCCCCCGGTCTACGCCCGATTCGAACAGCGACACCGACCGGCTCATCAGGAACGTGACCAGGCACTGGTACGGGTTCCAGATGTTCACCATCCGGTTGGTGTCCGGGTCCGGGGTGTCCACCCGCAGCGTGCCCAGCAGCGCCGTCCACGATTCGCGCAACCGCTCGAACCCGTCCGCGACGGTGGCCGGCTCAGCCACCGGCTGAGCGCCTGCCGCGCTCCTTCTTTCGCCAGAACGCCAGAGCCGGGCGGGTCGAACTTCGCTTCCGGCGGGTTCTCCTGGTAGCCGAGAACGAAGATGACTTCCCGCGTCTCGCCCGGGGCCAGGGTGAGCCGGACGTGGTGGCTGCCAACCGGCGCCCAGCCGTGCGCGATCGACCCGCCGGATTCGCCGCGTTCCACCGCGGCCGGCCGGTCCCAGCCGCGGTACGCGCCGAGGAACTCCTCCCGCTGCGTGTCGAACCCGGCCAGCGGCTCGGAACAGGCGAAGTAGGCGATGTGATTGCGCCGTTCCCGGTATTCGGTGGTGTGGTAAATGACGCCGCCGTCCACCTCGACCTCGCCGGTCGAGTAGTTGCGCTGGAAATTGACCCCGTCGTCCTGCGCGTTCCACAGGCAGAACTCGACCGAGGAGAACACCGACAGCCGGACCGGCTGGTCCCGTTCGTTGCGGATCCGCAGCCGCCAGACTTCGAGCGTCTCGCCGATCGGCACGAAGTACCGGGTCTGCGCGCGAATGCCCAGATAGGCCGATGAGATCTGGGTGTAGGAAAGGCCGTGCCGGCACTCGTAGCTGTCGAGTTTCTGCTGGGTAGGCTGCCACGACGGGGACCAGTACGCGCCGCTGGCATTGTCCCGGAGATAGATATAACGGCCGCCGGTGTCGGCGGGCACGTTGTTGTAGCGGTACCGGGTGATTCGGCGTAACCGGGCGTCGCGGTAATACGAGTAGCCACCGGCCGTGTTCGAGATGATGCCGAAGAAAGCTTCGGTGCCGAGGTAATTGATCCACGGCAGCGGCGTATCCGGGCGGGTGATGACGTATTCCCGGCGGTCGTCGTCGAAGTGTCCGTAGCGAACTGGCATTTCCCTAATGTCCAGCGCCGCGCGGCCGGACGCAATGACCGGTGCCCGGGCACACCGGGTGACCGTGAGCCGGGCCCCCGTCGAAGCGCTTTTCATGCAGTTCAGCCCGGCAATGACGGCCGGATCCGGGCCGGTCCGGGCGGCACCACGGCGGCGGGCTGGGCGTGTAATTTACAAGGGGTCTGCGCTGGAGGGGATGATCAGTTCGTGAGCATTCTGGGCACGCGGGTGCTGCGCACCGAGGACCCGGGCTTCCTGACCGCTGGTGCGGTCTACACCGACGATGTGGCGCTGCCCGGCGCCTGCCAGGTGTTCTTCGTCCGGTCCCCGCTGGCGCACGCCCGGATCCGGGCCATCGACGTGACCGGCGCGCTGGCCGCGCCCGGCATGATCGCCGCGTTCACCGGGGCCGACCTGGCCGACCTGCCGCTGCTGGGCGCGCCGATCCCGGGCCTGATCAATGACCAGATGGGCCAGCCGCCGCTGGCCCGGGACATGGTCCGCTTTGTCGGCGAGGCGGTGGCCGTGGTGGTCGCCGACACCCGGGCCCAGGCCGAGGACGCGGCCGAACTGGTGGACGTGGACTACGACCCGCTGCCGCCGGTGCTGGACCCGGCCCGGGCCGCGGACGATGCGGACGTGCTGTTCCCGGAGGCCGGCACGAACGTCGCGGCGACGTTCGGCGACGCCGCCACGCTCGACCCCGGCCTGTTCGACGGCTGCGAGGTGGTGGTCCGCGCCGACATCGTCAACCAGCGGATCGCGCCCGCCCCGATGGAGGTCCGCGCCGCGGCAGCGGTGTGGGACGGCCGGCTGACCGCGTGGATACCGAACCAGGGCGCGCAGAACACCCGGGGCGCGCTGGCCGCGCTGCTCGGCATAGACCCGGCCGAGGTGCGGATCATCACCCCGGATGTGGGCGGCGCGTTCGGCGCCAAGTTCGGCGCGGACCCGGAGCACGCGGTGGTCTGCTGGGTGGCCCGGCAGCTGGGCCGCCCGGCGCGCTGGGCGGAGAGCCGGAGCGAGAATCTGGTCGCGATGACGCACGGCCGGGCGCAGCGGCAGACGGTGACGATCGGCGGCCGCCGGGACGGCACCGTCACCGCGTACCGGCTGAAGGTCCTGCAGGACGCCGGGGCCTACCCGCGGTTCGGCGCGTTCCTGCCGATGATGACCCGGATGATGACACCGGGTCCGTACGCGATCGAGCGGGCTGAGTCGGTGGCCCGGTCGGTGGTCACGAACACCACGCCGGTCGGCGCCTACCGGGGTGCCGGGCGGCCGGAGGCCACCGCCGCCATCGAGCGGGCCATGGACCTGTTCGCGGCCGAGACCGGACTCGACCCGGCTGACGTCCGGCGGCAAAACCTGCTGCCCCCGTTCACCGAGCCGCACGAAACAGCGTTCGGTGCGAAATATGACAGCGGTGACTATGCCGCAGCATTGGACCGGGCGCTCGCCGCCGCGGGTTATCCGGAGCTGCGCGCCGAGCAGCAGCGCCGCCGCGCGGCCGGTGACGTGCGGCAGCTGGGCATCGGCCTGGCCTGTTACGTGGAGATCACCGGGCCGGGCGCGGAGGCGGGCGGCCCGCGGGAGAACGCGCAGATCGAGGTGCATCCGGACGGCACCGCGACGATCCTGACCGGGACCTCGCCGCACGGGCAGGGGCACGTCACGGTGTGGGCCATGCTGGCCAGCGACGAGCTCGGCATCGACGTGGACAAGATCACCGTGAAGTGGGGCGACACCGACCTGGTCCCGGAGGGCGGCGGCACCGGCGGCTCGCGCAGCCTGCAGCAGGGCGGCGCCGCGGTGCGGCAGGCGGCCCGGGAACTGCTCGACGTGGCCCAGCAGCGGGCGGCCAGCGAGCTGGAGGCCAACCCGGCCGACCTGGTCTTCGACCTGGCCCGGAGCGCGTTCATGGTGGCCGGCGACCCGGACGCCGCGGTCCCGCTGACCACGCTGGCCGCCACCGAGCCGCTGCTGGTCCGCGCGATCTTCCGGGCGCCCGGGCCGACGTTCCCGTTCGGCGCGCACCTGGCCGTGGTGGAGGTGGACACCGAGACGGGCCAGGCGGTGCTGCGCCGGATGGTCACCGTGGACGACGCGGGGACGGTGATCAACCCGCTGCTGGCCGAGGGGCAGCGGCACGGCGGGATCGCCCAGGGGGCCGCCCAGGCACTGTTCGAGGAGATCCGCTACGACGCCGAGGGCAACCCGCTGACCTCGACGTTCGCCGACTACTCGTTCCCCTCGGCGGCCGAGTTCCCGAGCTTCGAGCTGGCCGATATGGCCACCCCGACCAGTTACAACCCGCTCGGCGCCAAGGGCATCGGCGAGGCCGGCACGATCGGCGCGACCCCGGCCGTGCAGAACGCGATCGTGGACGCGCTGAGCCACCTCGGCGTGCGGCACATCGACATGCCCGCCTCGCCGCAGCGGGTGTGGCAGGCGCTGGGCGGAGCAGGCTAGCGGGCGGCCGGGACCAGCGCGGCGCCCACCTGGTCGGCCAGCGCGATGGCCACCAGGACCTGCTCCCGGGTGGGCCGGGTACCGGGCACCGGCATGATCAGGAACCGGCCCTGGAGCAGGCCGCCGTGCTCGACCAGCAGCTCGGTCTCGGCGTCCGGCGGCAGCCCCGCCGAGGCCGCGTCCCAGGTCAGGCCGCCCGACGTGACCTGGCCGTTGTGCTTGAGCCGGGCCGGGTGGCCGAGCCCGGCCACGCCGTACTGCCAGCGGCAGGAGCGCAGCGACAGCACCCGGGTGAGCTGGCCAGACACCTCGTCGATGAGTTCCGACGCACTCTCCCCCGCGGCCACCGCCTCGACGGTGGCACCGATCCCGTCCAGGTAGCCGGCCCGCCTGCTGGCCGCGGCGTGCTCGCGCCGGCCCCAGACCGCCAGCTCGGTCACGGCTACCCCGATGACCAGCAGCAGCACGGTGGTCTCGATGTCGGTCTGCCGGTTGATGGTGAACTGCTCGTAGGGCCGAGTCAGGAAGAAGTCGAACCACACCGCGGCGGACAGCGCGGCCAGGTAGCCGGCCAGCCGGTTCCCGGCCGCCGCCACCGCCACGATCACGACCACCAGGGCGAGCGCGGCCTCGGTGTTCTGGAAGTGGGCCCGGAACGGCACCAGGATCGCGGCCAGGGCCAGCGGGGTCAGCAGCCCGGCCGCCAGCGCGAGATGATCCCGGCTCAGCCGCACAATCTCGTGATAACACGGTGGCGTTGGGCCGCACCACGGGCGGCCGCCAACCATAACGGGATCCATACGGGAGACACGAATGGACAAGCCGCTGCGCGCCATCGACTTCCATGTCCACCTGCCCACCCCGGACTGGCTGGACGACAGCATGGCCGGCTACGTCGAGGCGGCCGAGGCGTACTTCCGGTCCCCGGTCGAGCGGCTGTCCCTAGCCGACCTGGCCGTCCGCTACCAGGCGCTGGACGTCAAGGCGGTGTTGCTGGCCTGGGACGCCGAGACGGCCACCGGGCGGCCCCGGGTGCCGAACGAGACGGTCGCCGCCGCCTGCGCGCAGTACCCGGACTATTTCACCGGCCTGGGCTCGGTCGATCCGCACAAGGGCGCGGCCGCGGTGGCCGAGGTGGCCAACATCGCCGCGCTGGGGCTGCGCGGGGTGAAGTTCCACCCGTCGCTGCAGGCGTTCGCGCCGGACGACCCGGCCTACTGGCCCATCTTCGCGGCCTGCCAGGAACATGGCCTGGTCGCCCTGTTCCACACCGGCACC
The DNA here is from genome assembly GCA_963814645.1 of uncultured Actinomycetes bacterium. Taxonomy (GTDB): domain Bacteria; phylum Actinomycetota; class Actinomycetes; order Streptosporangiales; family Streptosporangiaceae; genus RYN-230. Next base: position 3,087,520 of record CAWFDX010000004.1, read on the forward strand.
AGCGGTATCGGCGCCCGGCAGCCCGGCGGGCAGGGCATCCGGATCGACTACGCGCACCCGCTCAAGCTGGACCCGGTGGCCGCCGCCTTCCCCGAGCTCACCGTGGTCGCCGCGCACTTCGGCTGGCCGTGGCAGCTGGACCTGATCGCGGTCGCGCTGCACAAGACCAACGTGTACATCGACATCTCCGGCTGGTCGCCGAAGCGGATCCCGCCCGAGGTGCTCCGCGAGCTGCGCGGCCGGCTGTCCGGGCAGTTCGTCTGGGGCAGCGACTTCCCGTTCCTCACCCCGGAGCGCTGCCTGGCCGAGCTGGAGGCGCTGGAACTGCCCGCCGACGTGCTGGACGCGGTGCTGCGCCGTAACGCGGCGCGCATCCTGCACCTCGGCTGAGCTCGTCTCACTCGGCACGCAGCGCGGCGGCGGCGCTGGCCCGGGCGGCCCAGCCGGCCGGCAGCAGGGCGCCGGCCACCGCGATCAGCACCCCGGCGACGGCCAGCACGGCCAGTTCCGGGCCGGCGTACACGTTCAGGAAGCTGGCCGGCAGCCGGGTGCCGGCCGCCGCGGCCATGGCCGACACCAGGTAGCGCTGCAGCCCGATCCCGGCGGGCACCGCGGCCAGCCCGGCCACCAGCCCGGTCAGCCCGACCGTGCTCACCACCATGACCAGGGTCTGCCCGGGGTTCATCCCGACCGCCTTGAACACGCCCAGGTCGTGCACCCGGTCCCGGGTGTGCAGCACGACCGTGTTCAGCACGCCGAGGGCGGCCACCACGGCTAGCAGCAGGGTCAGCGCGGTGATCAGGCCGAGGATGACCGGCAGGCCGCGCTGGCTGCCATTGGGCCGGGCGAAGTACCCGGGCCCGAGCCTGGTGTTCAGCGACTGCGCATAGCTGGCCGCGGACGTGCCCGGGCGCAGGCCGACGTCGTACTGTTCCACGGGCGGCTGGTGGCTGTGCCCCAGCGTCTGCGTGCTGGTGACCAGGGCCGGCCCGCTGTTCTCCCCGTCGAGTACCTCGCCCACGATGCGCACCGGGATGGCTGTCCCGGCGTAGCTGATCGTGATGGTGTCCCCGATCGCGGTGCCGGTCGCGGTCAGCAAGCCGGTTGAACACGTCGGCCTGGCCGGGACCGTGGTACCAGCGCCCGCTGATCATGGGATAGCCGGTCCAGGCGGCGTTGCTGCCGAACGCGGTCACCGGCACCGGCTGGGCCAGGCCGGCCACGCTGGCCTGCACATCGGCCTCGGCCACGTAGTGCAGCGTGCCGGGCTGCTGGCGGATAGCGGCCGGCGCGTCCCGATGCGGCCCGGGCGCGTTGCCCGGCGGGGCCTGGACCACGACCTGCTCGGTGCGGCTCAGCGTCAGCCCGGCCACCAGCCGGCTCAACGAGCCGCCCAGGCCGGCCGCCAGCGTGACCGCGGTCGCGCCGGCCAGCACCGCGGCCAGGGTGACGATGGTGCGGGACGGCCGGGCGAACGGCTCGGCCAGCCCGATTGTCACCGGCCTGGGCAGCCGCAGCCGGCCCAGCAGCCGGTGCGCCAGGTAGCCCCGGCCGGCCGCCGGGGCGCGGCCCGCCGCTACAGCCTGCACTGCGCTGAGCCGGGCGGCCCGCACCGCCGGCAGCAGCGCGGCCAGCCCGGTCAGGGCGATGAGCGTGCCGGGCACGGCGGCGTTCACCCAGCCGGGCACGCTGAGCGTGGCCACCCCGTACGCGGTGGCGGTCCGGCCGAGCAGCGGCCCGGCCAGCAGGTTCCCGATCACCAGCCCGGCCAGGCAGCCGGCCACGGCCGGGATCATGGCCTGGCTGGTGTAGGCCGCCGCGACCTGACCCGGGGTGAAGCCGATGCTCTTCAGAATGCCGATCCGCCGGTACCCGGCCAGCACCGCCCCGCTGACCACGTTGATCACGATCAGCACGGACAGTACCAGGCCGGTGACGCCGAACGCGATCAGGAACGGCGCGATCGGCGCGATCCCGGGCTCCTGCTCGGCCCGGACGGTCAGCCAGGACAGCGCGCTGCCGATCGCGTGCGGCGGCAGCGCCGCGGCCACCCCGGCCACGCTGGCCCGCACCGCCGCGGCCGTGCCCGCGCTGCGGAACCGGTACAGCATCTGTACGGCCGCCGGATGCAGCGCCGCGGCCGTGGCCGGGGTCACCCAGCCATCCGCCGAGCCGGTCACCGACGCGGCCAGGCCGACCACGGTCAGCGTCCCCGGCAGGCCGGGCACGGTCAGCTGGGTGCCGAGCGGTAGCGGCGGCAGGCTGTCGTCCGAGCTGGACAGCACGAGCTGGCCAGGGCCGTGGGCCCAGTGCCCGGACTGGATGACCAGGTCGTCCACGGGCCCGCCCGGCGTGGCCCGGCCGGCCAGGGTGAGTGGCAGGGTCGGCCCAGGCCGCCCGGCCAGCCGGGCCGTGACGGTCGCGGTGGCGAACGGCCCGGCCGCCGCGGTCACCTCGGGCAGCCGCCTGGTCGCGGCCAGCTGAGCCGCCGTGGCCTGCGCGGTGACCACCGCGTCCGCGCCGCGCAGCGCGGTGAACGCCTGGTCGAACGGGGCGTTGGAGTCCACCGCCAGGGCCAGGCCGAGCACCGAGGCGGCGCTGGACACCAGCAGCACCAGGCCGGTCACCAGCACCGGCACCCGGCGGCGGAACCCGCCGCGGACCGCGCGCAGCACCGGGGTCATGACCCGCACACCGCGTCGGCGGCCACCCGCCCGTCGGTCAGCTGCACTGTCCGGCGCGCGTACCGGGCGGCCAGCGCGGGGTTGTGCGTGACCAGCACCATGGTCTGGCCGGACTGGTTGAGGTCGCGCAGCAGCGCGCCGATCTGCTCCCCGGTGGCGCTGTCCAGCGCCCCGGTCGGCTCGTCGGCGAGCAGCAGCGCGGGCCGGTTCACCAGAGCCCGGGCGATCGCCACCCGCTGCCGCTCCCCGCCGGACAGCCGTGCCGGGTAGCTGTTCCGGTGGCTTTCGATGCGCAGCGCCTGCAGCAGCTCGGCTGCCCTGGCCCGGGCCTGCCCCGTCCGCATCCGGGCCAGCTGGGCGGGCAGCAGCACGTTGTCCAGCACGGTCATGTCGTCGAGCAGGTTGAAGAACTGGAAGATCATGCCGACCTGGCGGCGGCGGTACCGGGCCAGCCCGGTCTCGCTGAGCGTGTCTATCCGCTCCCCGGCCACCGTGACCGAGCCGCTGGTCGGCCGGTCCAGCCCGGCGATCAGGTTCAGCAGCGTGGACTTGCCACTGCCGGACGGGCCCATCACCGCGACCGCCGCACCCGGCGCGACGTCCAGGCTGACCCCGGCCACGGCGGTCTGGCCCGGGTAGCGCTTGGTGACGTCGCGCAGCTCTATCAGCGTGTCCATGCCGGGCACGCTAGGCCGGGCCGGGTCCGGCCCGCGTCGGCCCGGGTCGGTAATCTCCCGGCCCCGGCCGGTCATCCTCGCGGGCTAACCGGATAGCTCTCAGTGCCGATGGCATGATCCGGCCGCTGCGGGACAATGGGCAGGTGAAATGGCGCTCCGCCGATCGGCCAGCCAGGCTCACCCGACGTCAGATCGTGCTGGACCTGGCGCTGGCCGCCGCGATCACGCTGGCCTGCCTGAAACTGAACGTGCTCACGGTCAGGATGCAGGACAGCCTGATCCCGCAGCCGCCCGCGACGCCGTACTCGATGTTCTCGGGCACCGCGCTGCTGGCCGTGCTGGCCAGGACGGCGCCGCTGACCATCCGCCGGCTGTTCCCGCTGACCGCGTTCTGGCTGTGCCTGGCCGGGTGCGCACTGACCTCGCTGCCTAACGGCAGCGTCATCAACCTGGTCGCGCTGGCGCCCGCCGCGTACGCCGCGGTCGTGTACAGCCCGTACTGGCTGCTCGCCATGCTCGGCATGCCGGCTGCGCTGCTCGTGCTGGCCACCGCTGCGGTGTCCAACGCCCAGTCCGGCAACTACCAGCTGCTCACCGCGTTGCTGGTGTTCGTGGCCACGCTGATCGTGGGCAACGCGGTGCGGCTGGGCCGGCGCCGGGCCAGCGACTCACAGGCCCGGCTGCACCGCGTCGAGGCCGAACAGGAAGCGGCCACCCGGCAGGCCATCGAGCAGGAGCGCGCCCGGATCGCCCGGGAACTGCACGACGTGGTGACGCACAACGTCAGCATGATGGTGGTGCAGGCGGGCGCGGCCCGCCGGGTGCTGGGCAGCACACCCGACGAGGCCAGGACGGCGTTGCTGGCGGTAGAGGACAGCGGCCGGGCCGCGATCGTCGAGCTGCAGCACCTGCTCGGCCTGCTGGTACCGCCGGACGCGGCCCCGGACGAGCCGCCGCCCCCGCCCCAGCCCGGCCTGGACCAGGTCGGCCCGCTCATTGACCGGGTAGCCACGGCCGGCCTGCCGGTAGAGCTGCGGGTACGCGGCCCGGCCCGGCCGCTGCCACCCGGCCTGAACCTGGCCGCCTACCGGGTGGTCCAGGAGGCGCTGACCAACGTGCTGAAGCATGCCGGGCAGCCCGCGACGACCGTCACCCTGGACTACCAGCCGGGTGCGCTGATCGTCGAAGTGGCCGACGACGGCTGCCCGGGGCCGGCCAGCCTGCCCGGCGCCGGGCGCGGCCTGCTCGGCCTGCGGGAACGGGTCGCGCTGTACGGCGGCGAGCTGGATGCGGGCGGGCGGCCGGGCGGCGGCTGGCTGGTCCGGGCCCGGATCCCGGACGAGCTGGCCGCGCTGCCGGCATGACCAGCGACGCCGCCCCGGAGGATGGCACCCCGCCGCGGGTGCTGATCGCCGACGACCAGACCCTGGTGCGCACCGGATTCCGGATGATCCTGCGGGACGCCGGGATCCCGGTGGTCGCCGAGGCGGCCGACGGCGCGGCGGCGGTGGCCGCGGCGGCCCAGCATCACCCGGACGTGGTGCTGATGGACATCCGGATGCCGGAGCTGGACGGCCTGGACGCCACCCGGCGCATCCTGGCCGCCGAGCCGGACTGCCGGATCATCATCCTCACCACGTTCGACCTGGACCAGTACGTGTACGCCGCGCTGGCCAGCGGGGCCAGCGGGTTCCTGCTCAAGCACGTCTCACCGGAGTACCTGATTACCGCGATCCGGCTGGTGCGCACCGGCGACGCGCTGCTGGCCCCGTCGATTACCCGCCGCCTGGTGGAGCGGTTCGCGGTGCCCAGCCCGGTGCCGGACCGCGGTGCGCTGGCCAGCCTCAGCCCCCGGGAGCTGGAAGTGCTCCGGCTGCTGGCCCGCGGCCTGAGCAACGCCGAACTGGCCGCCCAGCTGGTGCTCAGCGAGGCCACGGTCAAGACCCACGTGGCCCGGATCCTGGCCAAGCTGCAGCTGCGCGACCGGGTCCAGGCCGTCGTGCTGGCCTACGAGAGCGGCCTGGTCACCCCGGCCAGCCAGCCGGCCGGGGAAACCTGATACGTTGACCCCGCAGATAACCGGCCCGGGGAGGTGAGACCCATTTCCGCTCGATCAGGCTGGGTGCTCTCTCCGTCGCGGCTTTCGGCATAGACCGCCCCGGGAGCGCCCACAGGCATCCCGGAAGGCAGCTATGCAATTCATCTCGAAGACTTCCTTGAACGGCGCCGCGGAGCGGCTGTTCACCCTGGGCGACATCTCCGGGGTGCTGTGGGAGCCGGCCGGGGCTGGCCCCCGTCCGCTGATCCTGCTCGGCCACGGCGGCGGCCAGCACAAGAAGGCGGCCGGCCTGCTCGCCCGGGCCCGCCGCTTCACCGCCGATGGCTTCGCGGTGGTGGCCATCGACGCGCCCGGGCACGGCGGCCGCCCGCCAGCCGAGGGGCAGCGGCGGATGACCGAAGCCATCCGGGACCGGGCCGCGCACGGCGAGCCGCTCGGCCCGATGTTCCCCGGCTACAACACCACCATGGCGGCCTGGGCCATTCCGGAGTGGCGGGCCACTCTGGACGCGCTGCAGCGCCTGGATCACATCAGCCCGGGCGACCCGGTGGGCTACTGGGGGGTATCGATGGGCGGCGCGATCGGGGTGCGGCTGGCCGTGGCCGAACCGCGGCTCACCGCGGCGGTGCTGGGCCTGGCCCGCAGCGACGGCCTGACCGAGGCGGCGGCCAGCATCACCATCCCGGTCGAGTTCCTGGTCCAGTGGGACGACGAGATGGTGCCGCGCGATTCGGCCCTGGCCCTGTTCGATGCGTTCGGCTCGGCGGAGAAGTCGCTGCACGCCAACGCGGGCGGGCACATGGACGTGCCGCGCTTCGAGGTGGACAGCTCCGCGCGCTTCTTCGCCCGGCACCTGGTGACTACGTGAGCCGGGCCCGGTCCGCGTCGTCCCACGGGACCGGCTTGCGCTGCTCGGCGTCCCAGCGGACGGTGACCACGCGGGCCTGGGCGGCGGTCTCCCCGGCCGGGGTGACGATGGTTTCCCGGGTGGTCAGGCTGGTCGTGCCGATCCGCTCCACCTCGATCCGCACGGTGACCCGCCGGTCCGGGTAGCGGACCTCGGCCCGCAGGTCAACCTCCAGCCGGACCACCACGTAGTTCAGGTCGGCGCCGAGGGTGCGGGTGTAGAACGCGTCCCGGCCTTCCTCCAGGTAGGTCAGGAACACCGCGTGGTTGACATGACCCAGCGCGTCCACGTCCCGCCAGCGGACGGTGACCTCATGCTCGAACACCGGTCTACGGTAGCTCGGCGGGCAGCCCGAAGCGGGCAAAGATCTCCGCACTGTCCGGGCTGCCCGCGGGCACCTCGGACACCCAGGGCGTCACGAACGCGGTGACCGCGGCGATCCGGCCCCGGTCCAGGGTCAGCACGTCGATGACGGCGGCCCGGTACCGGCCGGTGCCGCCGACGTACAGGTAGCAGCCCACGGCCAGGTGCCCGTTGGCCCGGGTGGCCTGATGCCGCCAGCGTTCCGTCAGCGGGTCGCGGACCAGCCATTCGCGCAGCACCTGATGGCCCTGGTACCAGGTCGGCATCGGCGGCATGCACCAGGTCGCGTCCTCGGTGAGCATGCTGACCACGGTGTCGGCGTCGCCGCGCTCGATGGCGTCGGCGTACCGCGCCGCGATCTCGCTGACCCGCTGGTCGCCCAGCTCCCGCAGTTCGGCCTGCTGGCTGCGGGCCGGCAGGCCGGCCCGGGCGGCGGCGCGGGCCCGCTGCAGCGCGCTGTTCACCGCCGCCTCCGACGTGCCGAGCTGGCTGGCCATCTCGGCCGGGGAAAAGCCCAGCACATCGCGCAGGATGAGGACGGCCCGCTGCAGCGGGGGCAGCTGCTGCAGCATGATCAGAACGCCAGCTCCACGGCCTCCCGTTGCTCGTACCGGGCCTCCGGGCCGCCGGCCAGCCAGTGGTCCGGGTAGGGCTCCAGCCACACCGGCTCGGTCACCGCGCCGGCCACCGGGGTCCCGTAATCGGCGGCCGGGCCGAACGTGACCGGCAGCTCGCGGCGGCACTTGTGCCGGGTCACGTCCAGCGCGGTGTTGGTGGCGATGGAGTACAGCCAGGAGCGCACCGAGCCGCGGCCCTGGAACCCGGGCAGCCCGCGCCAGGCGCGGAGCAGCGCATCCTGCATCGCGTCGTCCGCGTCGTGTACCGAGCCGAGCATCCGGTAGCAGTGGGCGCGCAGCTCACCGCGGTGCGCCTGGACGAGTTCGGTGAACGCGCCCTCGTCCCCGGACCGGGCCCGGTCGAGCAGTGCCTGTTCGTCGGTGCTGGTGCTCATGCTGGCTTTCAGTCGGTGAACGTCGGGTCGGCGCCGTGCAGCCGGGGCGCCCGCCCGGCCGGCTGCTCCCAGTCTTCCTGCCGGCCCAGCGCGGTCAGGTCGAGCAGCGAGTAAGCGCTGCCCAGGGTGTCGGTGCCGCGCGCGTAGGCCGAGTAGGTATGGAACACCTGGCCGCCGTCACGCAGGAAACAGCTGAAGCCCGGCACCTCCTCCGGTTCGGCGTTGCCGGCCAATTCCGGCTCCACCCGGTAGTTGTACTCCGGGTGGTCTTTGTCCACGGTGACCTGGAAGTCATAGTTGAAGTCGCTGTGCTCCGAGCTGTACCAGGGCACCGTCCAGCCCCGGCTGGCCTGGTACTGCTGGAGTTTGGCCAGCGGCGCGCGGGACACCAGGGCGAATTCGGTGTCCCGGGAGCGCAGGTGGCGGAGCATCCCGTCGGATATCTCGTCCACGCTGGCCGTGCAGCCCGGGCAGGCCGCGTCCCAGGACGGGCCGAACATGACGTGCTGGACGATCAGCTGCCGGCTGTCGCCGAACAGCGCGGCCAGCGGGACCGTGCCCTGCTCGCCGTCAAACTTGTAGTCCTTGTCGATCCGGACCATGGGCAGCTGCCGTCGCCGCGTGTTGAGCGCGTCGCGGCTGCGGGTCGCCTCCTTCTCGGCCGCCAGCAGCTCGGTCCGGGCGGTCAGCCACTGCTCGCGGGTCACCACGTCGGGAAGGGCCATCTCAACCTCCATAAGGGATCTCTGGTACAGGACGTGGCCGGCGGCCCGGATTCATCGGTCCGCGGTCTGGAAATATTCGTCCACGCCGGGCCGATGAGAACGCCGTGCGGAGGGCCGTCCAACTCGTAGCGGGCCGCCACCGGGCCCCCGAGGAGTACGTCATGTACGCACCAGTGATCCAGACCATGGCCGCCGAGCAGATCAGGCAGCACCACGCCGCGGCCGCCGCGGCGGGCCGGGCCCGGCAGATCCGCCGCGCCCGCCGCCGGGTCCAGACCCAGCCGTCCGTGCCGGCACGCGCGGAGCAAGCCGAGCGGACCCGAGCACACCTGCGGGTGGTCACCTGATGCTGGCCAGCAAGCACTGACCCCCTGGCCCAGCTGAGCCAGGGGGTCAGGTTGCGCGGTCTCAGCTGGTCGGGTCCGGCACGATGCGGATGTACGGTCGCGGCGACTCCCAGCCTTCCGGCCAGAGCTTCTCGGCGTCGTCGTTGGACACCGAACCGGCGATGATCACGTTCTCGCCCGGCTGCCAGTTCACCGGCGTAGCCACCTTGTGCTTGGCCGTGAGCTGCAGCGAGTCGATCACCCGCAGCACCTCGTCGAAGTTGCGGCCGGTCGTCATCGGGTAGACCAGGATCAGCTTGACCTTCTTGTCCGGCCCGATCACGAACACGTTGCGAACCGTCTGGTTGTCGGCCGGCGTCCGCTGCCCCGGGTCCCCGGACGTGCTGGCCGGCAGCATCCCGTACAGCTTCGAGACGTTGAAGTCGCCGTCCCCGATGATCGGGTAGTTCGGCGCGGTGCCCTGCGTCTCCTTGATGTCGTTGGCCCACTGCTCGTGCTTGTCCGTCGGGTCCACCGACAGCCCGATGATCTTCACGTTCCGCTTGTCGAACTCAGGCTTGATCTTGGCCATGTAGCCCAGTTCGGTCGTGCAGATGGGCGTGAAGTCCTTGGGGTGCGAAAACAGCACCGCCCACGAGTCACCGATCCAGTCATGGAAGCTGATCGGCCCCTCCGTGGTCTCCGCCGTGAAGTCTGGGGCGGTCTCGCCAAGAGCAAGCGCCATGTTCTCCTCCGAGTCTTGTTGTGGTCACTGCTGCGCTGCCCCGGCGCCGACCAGAGCGAGCAGCCGACCATGCTCCCCCACCCGTGGGCTGGGAATTCCATTATCTCGATTGACTTAGTCGATTTTAGCCAGGACAGATAAGCAACAAGTATGCCCTGGGGCACAAGGGCTGTCGATGTCCCCCCACGCCGCCGGCCTCAGCCAGGCCACAGGCTGTCCAGGTTCACCACCACGGCTTCCTGGCTGCTCCGCGCGATGATCACGACCGCCTCCTGGCCGCCCGGGTTCTCCTCCCGGTGCGGCACATACGGCGGCACGAAGATGTAGTCGCCGGGTCCGGTCTCCAGCCGGACCTCCCGGTCACCCTCGGCGAACACGAACACCGGGTTCCCAGACAGCACGTAGATCGCGGTCTCCGTCGCGCCGTGGTGGTGGTCTCCGGAGGTGGCCCCCGGCGCCACGTGCGTCTGGCCCATCCAGATCCGCTCGGACCCAGCATTCTTCCCGGAGATAGCCTCGCGCCGGGTCATCCCCCCGGTCTGCCCGGTGTCCGCGCGCAGCTCACCGGCCCGGACATGGGCCAGCGGCCGGTGCCACAGATCGTCCGCCATCGCCCGCCTCCTCACGGCCGCAACCGTCTGCCGCACGGATCATCCTATAAGTCTGTTTTATCGATCAGCATAGTAGGATAATGGATCAGTCAACGAGCATGGAGGTAGCCCAGCATGAGCTCGGTACGGATCGCCGCCATCACCGGCAACCCCCGCCCGGAGTCGCGCACACACCGCCTGGCCCGGACCCTGGCGGCCGAACTCGGCCACGTCCTGGACGGCACCGTCGCTGACGTGGACCTAGCCGTGCTCGGCCCGGCCGTGCTCGACCCGGCCGACCCGGCGGCCAGCGCGGCCGTGGCCCAGGTGCTGGACGCGGACGTGCTGGTGCTGGCCAGCCCGACGTACAAGGCGACCTACTCGGGGTTGCTCAAGTCGTTCCTGGACCGGCTCGGCACCGGCAGCCTGGCCGGTAAGGCGGCGGTGCCGATCCTGCTCGGCGGCGCGCCCAACCATCAGCTCGCGGTGGACCTCCACTTCGCGCCGCTGCTGCTGGAACTGGGCGCGGCGGTGCCGGAGCGCGGGCTGTTCGTGCTGGAGTCCGACGTGGACGGCTTCGCCTCGTTCGCGGCCAAGTGGGCGGTGGCCAACGGCCCCGCGCTGGCGCCCCGGTAGCGCAGCAGCCCGGCGGCCAGCAGCACCTCGGCGGCCAGCGCCAGGGTGACCGTGCCCTTTTGTACCGCGCCGTTCCACGGTTCCAGCGCCCGGGATGCGAAAACAGCCAGGCCCACCGCGCTGGCCACGGCCAGCCCGGTGACCGCCCGGCTGATCCCGGCCCAGCCCGGCTCGCGGCGTAGCCGCCAGGCCAGCACCAGCGGCGCGGCCAGCATGGCCGCGTAGGCGACGCCGCTGACCACGTCGTGCACCTGGTTGTGCCAGGACTCACCGGTGAACCCGGGCCCGGTCAGCAGCAGGTGGTCGCGGCGGAACACCCCGGCCGCCACCGTCGCGCCGCCGGCCAGCATGACCAGCCACGGCCCGGCCGACCGCGGGCAGACCCGGCGCAGCCCCGCGCCGAGGCAGATCGAGCACCCGCCGAGCACGATGAACGCGGCCATCATCAGCTGCGGGTCCCGCGCATCCTCCGCGGCCAGCCCGCTGAGCTGCACCTCGGCCATGGGCGCGGCCTGGCGCAGCGAACTGGCCAGCCACCCCGCGGTGAACAGCACCGGCCCCGCGATCCCGGCCAGGCCGGCCGCCGTGGCGAGCTTCATGCTTTTCATTCTGAACGCCAGTGCCCGCCGCCGCACCCGGCTGGCTGCCCGGACCCGGCCGGATAACCCCCCATCGAATAGGGCACATCGCCATTAAATATGTACAAGAACCGTAAAAGAATTACTAGCAGGTAATGGCGTCCCCCCGCCAGTAGAGTCGGAGAATGACGAATGTCCCTGGACTCGACGGACTGAACATGGACCGGCGCCGGTTCCTGGCCACCGGGGGTACGGCCGCGGCAATGCTGGGCGGTTTCCCGGCCCGGTTACTGGCCGCAGAGCCCGCGGCCACCGGCTCGTGGACCGCGCCGTTCAACCTGGGCCTGGTCTCCATCCACGCGATATTGCTGCATACCGGGGACGTGCTGCTGTTCTCCTGGCCCAACGACACGGTGGGTAGCGATGCCGTGCTGTGGAACCCGGTGACTGGCCGCACCACCAACATCGCGCTCACCTATCAGCGGGACATTTTCTGCTCCGGTACCACGGTGCTGTCCGACGGCCGGGTGTTCATCGCCGGCGGCCATATCTGGCAGGGGGCCCTCAACCCCACCCAGGGTGTGATCAACACGACCATCTTCGACCCGGCGTCGAACGCCTGGACCGAGGGCCCGCTGATGTCGCAGGCCCGCTGGTGCCCGACGACGACGCTGCTCGGCAACGGCACGGTGATCATCTGCGGCGGCACGATCAACACCGGCACCAACGCGATCGACGTGGACCGCTACAACCCGGTCAGCAATACCATCAACCGGCTGCCGGCCACGGCCGACCGGGCCATGGTCACCTACCCGCGGGTGAAGCTCACCGGCCAGGCGGGACCACGTCGGCCGGCGTCACCAGCACGGCTGAGCTGCTCAACCTCTCGGCCAGCAAACCGGCCTGGGCATACACCAGCGCGATGCACTTCGCCCGGCTGTGGGCCAACAGCGTGCTGCTGCCCGACGGCACGGTGCTGGTGGTGGGCGGCGGCGCGGCCAGCTACTACGACGGGCCGCTCCTCACCCCGGAGATCTACCACCCGGCCACCGGGATCTGGACCGAGATGGCGGCGCAGACCGCGCCGCGGATGTACCACTCCACCGCGCTGCTGCTGCCGGACGGCCGGGTGCTGTCCGCCGGGCAGAGCTCGGGCAAGTATGAGAAAAGCCGGCGAGATCTTCTCCCCGCCCTACCTGTTCAAGGGCGCCCGGCCGGTGATCACCCAGGCCCCGGCCACCCTCGGCTACCGGGCGGCGTTCACCGTCACCAGCCCGCAAGCGGCCAGCATCGCCCGGCTGGTGCTGATCAAGCCGGGCGCGGTCACCCACTCCTGCAACTTCGACCAGCGCTATGTCCAATGCACGTTCACGGCCAGCGGCAGCACGCTGAGCGCGGTCGCCCCGCCCAGCGCCAATTCCGCCCCGCCCGGCTGGCACCTGCTCTTCCTGACCGACGTGGCCGGTGTGCCCTCGGTGGCCAGCTGGGCCAATGTCGGCTGACGCGCGGTGGCTGTGCGGCGGGCTGCTGGCCTTACTGGCTCTCGGCGCGGCCGGCTGCGTGGCCGCCCTGGCCGGCCTGCTGCCGTCGCTCGCCGCGGCCGGGACGCACCGCGCCGTGGCCAGCGCCGGGCTGGTGCGCGTGCTGCCCGCGGGCGACCGGGTGCTCAGCGGCCCCCGGATGCCCGACGTCAACAGTCTGGCCAGCGGCCTGGACAGCCTGTGGCTGACCGGCGGCACCGCCCGGCACAGCCATGTCCTGTACGCGGTCAACCCGGCGACCGGCCGGATCGAGGACAGTACCACCCTGCCATCGCGCCTGGTCGTCAACCCGGGCGACGTGGCGGTCAGCGCCCGCGCGGTCTGGGTGGCCGTCGGGGCCAGCCTCTACCGGATCGTGCCGGGCGAGTCTGGCAGCGCCGTCACCCGGCCGTTCGCCACCCTGCCGCACGGCGGGCTCATCGGCGACGTGGTCACCAGCCCCGGCGCGGTCTGGGTGGATGACACCACCCGCGGCACGGTCTACCGGTATCCGGCGGGCCGGCGCACGGCGGCCACCGGCCGCCCCGACTCGGCCATCACGATCGGGCGGACGGCGGGCGCGATGGCCGTCGGCGACGGCGGCGTGTGGGTGGCCGACCCCGACACCCGCACCATGTCCCGGATCAGCCCGGCCCGGGACCGGGTCGACGAGGTCGTGTCCACCCCGGGCCCGGCCACCCACCTCACCACGGCCAGCCATCGCCTCTGGATCACCGACGGTTCGGACGGCGTCACCGTGGTCGGCGCCGGTGGCCACACCCGCACCATCCCGGTCGGCGGGGTGCCCACCGGGCTGGCCACCGGCGCTGGTTCCGTCTGGGTGGCCAGTACCGCGGCCGGCACACTCACCCGCGTCGACCCCGGCCGGGAAACGGTCACCGCCACGGTCCGGGTCGGCGAACGGCCCTACGCGGTCGCGGCCAGCCCGCAGGCCATCTGGGTCGCCGTCCTCGGGCGGCCCGTCATGATGCGCGTACCCGCCCACGCAGCCGCCAGCAGCACCATCGGCTGGCTGCTCCGCCTGTGCGGCTAGAGCTGCGCGGCTAGAGCGATGCGCCGCCGAGGTCCGCCTGCCCGTTCGCGGCCAGCCAGGCCAGCGCCTCGTGCAGCGCCTGCAGGGTGCTGTACCGGGGCGCGTAGCCGAGCGTCTGCCGGGCCCGGTCGATGCTGGCCGTGATGCTGCGGAAGGTGTGCTCCCGGGTGGCCCCGGCGTGCTCGGCGCCGGCCCGCTGCTCGAACTCCGGCCAGTCCACGAAGTCCAGCACCGGCTCCCGGCCGAACCACTGGGCCACCCCCTCGGCCAGCCCGCGCAGCGTCATGGCCTGCTCGGCCACCACGTGGAAGCTGGCCCCGATGGCCGCGGGCCGGGTCAGCGCCCGCTCGAACGCCTGGGCCACGTCGTCGGCGTGCACGTGGTGCAGCACGCCTAGGCCGTGGTCGGGCAGCGCCAGCGGCTTGCCGGTGGCCAGGCAGGTCCACACGTCCGGGTCCAGGTTGCCGGCCGGGGTGATGACCGGCCAGCCCGGGCCGCTGATGTGCCCGGGGTGCAGCACCACGGCGGGCACCCCGCCGGACCGCGTCTCACGGTGCAGCAGCGCCTCGATCTCCGCCTTGGCCGCGCCGTACTCGCCGTAGCCGGTGCGCGGCTCGTCCTCGGTGACCGGCACCCGCAGCGCCGGGCCGTGCACCCAGATCGTGCCGCAGTGCAGCAGCAGCGGCCGGGCCGGCCGGAGGCTATCGACCAGTTGCTGGGCCGCGGCCGCGGTGAAGCAGACCAGGTCGATGACCACATCCGGGCGCAGCGCCGCGACCCGGGCGCCGAACGTGCCCGCCGCGTCCTCGGCGTCGCGGTCCACGGTGACCCGGCTGACCTCAGCCCACTGCGGGCTGTCGTGGTACGGACCGCGCAGGCCGCGGCTCATCGCGATCACCTCATGGCCGCCGCGGACCAGCCGCGGCACCAGGTACGTGCCGATGTGCCCGGTGGCGCCGATGACAACCACACGACTCATGCCGGGGCCCTTTCCGTGCCGGGGGTGGGTGACGCCATCGTGGCACAGTGCCTAATAACCCAGTGCCTAATAACCCAGTGCCTAAGAACCCAGTGGACATCGCCCAGTTCGTCGCCGCCCTGCCCAAGACCGAACTGCACCTGCACCTGGTCGGCTCGGCCGCGCCGGAGACGGTGCTGACGCTGGCCCGGCGGCACCCGGACGGCGGCGTGCCCACCGAGCCGGAGGCGCTGCGCCAGTTCTACGCGTTCACCTCCTTCCCGCACTTCCTGGACGTGTACGCACAGGTCAACCTGCTGGTCCGGACCGGCGCCGACGTGCTCACCCTGCTCGGCGGGCTGGCCGCCCAGCTCCGCGCGAACCAGGTCCGCTACGCCGAGGTGCAGGTGACCCCGGTGCGCAACCGGATGGCCGGCATCGGCTTCGATGAGCTGGCCCAGGCGCTGGCCGACGGCCGCGCGCTGGCCCGCGACCGGCACCAGGTCGAGCTGGGCTGGATCTTCGACGCCGACGCCGCGCTGGGCCCGCCGGGTGCGGCCGAGACGGTCGAGTTCGCGGTGCGGTACCGGCCCGCGGGCACCGTCGGCATCGGCCTGGGCGGGCCGGAGGTCGGCATCCGCCGGGCCGACTTCGCCCCGGCGTTCCGCGCCGCGCGCGACGCCGGGCTGCACAGCGATCCGCACGCCGGCGAGACGGTCGGGCCGGCCGAGGTGTGGGCCGCGCTGCGCGAACTCGGCGCGGAGCGGATCGGCCACGGCATCGGCGCGGCCGCCGACCCGGCACTGCTGGCCCACCTGGCCAGCCAGGGCATCGCGCTGGAAGTGTGCCCGACCTCGAACGTGTGCACCGGTGCGGTGCGCTCGCTGGCCGAGCACCCGCTGCCCACGCTGCTGGCCGCAGGGGTGCCGGTCACGCTGGCCACCGACGACCCGGGCATGTTCCACACCAGCCTGAACGAGGAGTACCTGCGCTGCCACCGCGCGTTCGGGCTGACCGCTGCCGACCTGGCCGGGCTGGCCCGGGCCGGAGCGCGGGGCGCGTTCTGCCCCGAGCCCACCCGCCGGGCCATCCTGGCCGAGATCGACCAGCTGATCCCGTCAGCCACTAAGAATTAAAATGGTGTACGCCGGGCATTACTGCCCTGGCGTAATCAATATTGCAAAAGCGCACAATGTCAGGTACCGTCCCACTTTGCGTCCAGTAGGGGGCCGGCGCGACAGGTGGGAGAGGCCGGCCGTGGCCCGTGTTCGCTGCACGCCGGCTGCGACTGAGGCCTTTTATTAAGCTGCCCGAAAACCACGGCTCTGCCCGTTTGCCTGCGCTGAGGTAAGTAATTCACGGGGAGGTCGAGATGGCTGAGCCGATCGGCGGGCAACTGGGCCGCCGCCAGTTCCTGATCGCCGGGGGCGCCGCCGCCGTCCTGTTCGGCGCGTCCTCGGCCCGCGCCCGCCCGGTAGCGGCCGATCCGGCGGTGTCCGGATCGTGGACCAAGCCATTCGGCCTGACTTTGGTCTCGATCCACGCGGTCATGCTGCACACCGGAAGCGTGCTGCTGTTCTCCTGGCCGAACAAGACCGTCGGCAGCGACGCCGTGCTGTGGCACCCGGCGTCCGGGAAGATCACCAACATCGCACTCAGCTACCAGCGGGACATCTTCTGCTCCGGCACCAGCGTGCTGCCCGACGGCCGGGTGTTCATCGCCGGCGGCCATCTGTACCAGGGCGTGTTCGGCGGCGGCGTGGCCAATACGACGATCTTCGACCCGGCGGCCAATTCCTGGACCGAGGGCCCGCTGATGTCGCAGCCGCGCTGGTACCCGACGACCGCGCAACTCGGCGACGGCTCGGTCATGATCTTCGGCGGCCTGGCCAGGCCAACGGCCCAGGCGACCAAGGTCGATCGTTACGAGCCGGCCAGCGACTCGATGCACACCGCGCCCGCCTCGGCCAGCAAGGCGATGCTCACCTATCCGCGGATGAAGCTCACCACCGGCGGGCTGCTCGCCTGGACCAACCTGGCCAGCACGCAGTTCTTCCACCCGGCCGCCTCGGCCTGGCGCACCGGCCCGGCGCTGAAACCCGATGGGCGGGGACGGAACGACACGTCGGTGCTGCTGCCCGGGCTCACCAAGATCATGGAGATCGGCGGGTCAACCGGGGCAGGCCCCACGGCCAGCTGCGAGATCCTCGATACGTCGGCCACCCGGCCGGCCTGGAAGCCCACTGGCCCGATGCATCATCCCCGGGAGTGGGCCAATACCGTGCTGCTGCCCGACGGCACGGTGCTGGTGGTCGGCGGCGGCCGGAAGGACGACTACGGAGAGCCGGTCTTCAGCGCCGAGATCTACCACCCGGCCTCCGGGACCTGGACCGTGATGGCCGCCCAGGCGGCGCCGCGGATGTACCACTCGACCGCGGTGCTGCTGCCGGACGGCCGGGTGCTGTCCGCCGGCGAGAGCTACGGCAGCCTGAAGCAGACCGGCGAGATCTTCTCCCCGCCTTACCTGTTCAAGGGCGCCCGGCCGGCCATCTCCAGCGCCCCGGCCACGCTGGGCTACGGCCACGCGTTCACCATCGGCACCCCGAACGCGGCCAGCATCAAACGGGTGGCGCTGGTCAAGGCGGCCGCGGTGACCCACTCGAACAACTTCGACCAGCGCTACGTGGACTGCACGTTCTCCGCCGCGGGCGGCACCCTGCGCGCGACCGCGCCGCCCAACGGCAACCACGCCCCGCCCGGCTGGTACATGCTGTTCCTGGTGAACGCGGCCGGCGTCCCCTCAGTGGCGCACTGGGTGCGGGTCGGCTAATTAAATAATGCAAATGGCGTACGCCAGACGGTGCGCTCCGGCGTAATCAAATTGCCAAAAGAAGCAACGTCAGGTACCGTCCGGTTTTGCGTGACGTAGAGCTGCCCGCAATTACGGCTCTGCCCGTTCTGTCCCGCTGCGGCGGGTAATTCACGGGGGGTCGGGATGCGGGAAGCAGGCATCTCTCGCCGGCAGTTCCTGGTCGCCGGGGGGGCGACCGCGGTCACGCTCGGCGGTTCCGCGGCGCGGGCCCGCCCGGTGGCCGCCGATCCGGCGGTGACCGGATCGTGGACCAAGCCATTCAGCCTGACTTTGGTCTCCATCCACGCGGTCATGCTGCACACCGGGAATGTGCTGCTGTTCTCCTGGCCGAACAAGACGGTCGGCAGCGACGCGGTGCTGTGGCACCCGGCGTCCGGGAAGATCACCAACATCGCGCTTACCTATCAGCGGGACATCTTCTGCTCCGGCACCAGCGTGCTGCCGGACGGCCGGGTGTTCGTCGCCGGCGGCCACCTGTACCAGGGCGTCTTCGGCAATGGCGTGGCCAATACGACCATCTTCGACCCGGCGGCCAACTCGTGGACCGAGGGCCCGCTGATGGCGCAGCCGCGCTGGTACCCGACGACCGCGCAACTCGGCGACGGCTCGGTCATGATTTTCGGCGGGACCACGACGCCGAAGGTCAACGCGATCAAGGTCAATCACTACGACCCGGCCGGCAACACGATGCACACCGCGCCCGCCTCGGCCGACCGGGCCATGCTCACCTATCCGCGGATGAAGCTGACCACCGGCGGCCTGCTCGCCTGGACCAACCTGGCCAGCACGCAGTTCTTCCACCCGGCCACCTCGATCTGGAGCACCGGGCCGAAGCTGCATTCCGGCGGGCGCGGGGTGACCGACACGTCCGTGCTGCTGCCCGGCCTCACCAAGATCATGGAGATCGGCGGGTCGACCGCGGCCGGCCCCACCGCCAGCTGCGAGATCCTCGATACCGCGGCCACGCCAATGGCCTGGAAGCCCACTGGCTCGATGCACCATCCGCGGCTGTGGGCCAACACCGTGCTGTTGGCCGACGGCACGGTGCTGGTGGTCGGCGGCGGCCGGCTGGGCTCGTACGGCGACCCGGTGTTCAGTGCCGAGATCTACCATCCGGCCTCGGGCACCTGGACCGTGATGGCGGCCCAGGCCGCGCCGCGGATGTACCACTCGACCGCGGTGCTGCTGCCGGACGGCCGGGTGCTGTCCGCCGGGGAGAGCCACGGCAGCCTGGCGCAGACCGGCGAGATCTTCTCGCCGCCCTACTTGTTCAAGGGCGCCCGGCCGAAGATCACCACCGCGCCGGGCACCCTCGGCTACGGCCAGGCGTTCACCGTGAGCACCCCGAACGCGGCCAGCACCAAGCGGGTGGCGCTGGTCAGGGCGGCCGCGGTGACCCACTCGGACAACTTCGACCAGCGTTACGTGGACTGCGCGTTCTCCGCCGGGGGCGACACCCTGCACGCGACCGCGCCACCCAACGGCAACCACGCCCCGCCCGGCTGGTACATGCTGTTCCTGGTCAATGCGGCCGGCGTGCCGTCGATAGCGCACTGGGTGCGGGTCGGCTAAATAAAAATGGCCTACGCCGGACGGTACTGAGTGGATTAATCAATGAGCACAATAAGCGCCAAGCTTATACGCATCCGTTACAAGAATCCTATTGCGAAATAAAGCTACGTGGTAGTAACGTCCAAGCTGCGTCCAGTATAACGCCGGCAAGACAGGTGGGAGAGGCCGGCCGTGGTCCGTGTTCGCTGCACGCTGGCCGCGACTCAGGCCCCTTTTTCGAGCTGCCCGCA
This sequence comes from uncultured Actinomycetes bacterium, assembly GCA_963814645.1. Lineage (GTDB taxonomy): Bacteria > Actinomycetota > Actinomycetes > Streptosporangiales > Streptosporangiaceae > RYN-230. Next base: position 3,107,028 of record CAWFDX010000004.1, read on the forward strand.
AATTACGGCTCCGCCCGTTTTGCCCTGCCAGAGTGGGTAATTCACGGGGGTCAAGATGCGGGTACCGGGCATCCCAGCAGACGGCAAGCAAACGGCGGCCGAGCCGGCCCGGGGGCAGCTGGGCCGCCGCCAGTTCCTGATCGCCGGGGGCGCGGCCGCGGTCCTGGCCGGCGGTTCCTCGGCGCGGTCCGCGCCACGGCGGGCCCGGGCCGCGGCCGCCGCGGCGGCCACCGGGTCGTGGACCGCGCCATTCAGCCTGACCCTGGTCTCCATCCACGCGGTCGTCCTGCACACCGGGAACGTGCTGCTGTTCTCCTGGCCGAACAAGACGGTGGGCAGCGACGCGGTGCTGTGGAACCCGTCGTCCGGCAAGGTCACCAATATCGCGATCAGCTACCAGCGGGACATTTTCTGCGGTGGCATGACCGTTATGTCGGATGGCCGGGTGTTCATCGCGGGCGGGCACATCTACCAGGGCGCCATCAACGACACCCAGGGCGTGGCCAACACGACGGTCTTCGACCCGGCGTCCAACGCCTGGACCGAGGGCCCGACGATGTCGCAGGCCCGCTGGTACCCGACCACGATGCTGCTCGGCGACGGCACGGTGATCGCTTGCGCGGGCACGATCAACACCGGGGCCAACGCGACCACCATCGATCACTACAATCCGGCCACCGGCACGCTGACCACGCTGCCCAGCAGCGCGAGCAAGGCGATGTCCACCTATCCCCGGATGAAGCTCACCACCAAGGGCCTGCTCGCCTGGACCAACTTCGCGACCACGATGTTCCTGAACCCGGCCACCGCGACCTGGACCAAGGGCCCGAAGCTGCATTCCGCGGGCCGGGGCGTGACCGACACCTCGGTGCTGCTGCCCGGGCTCACCAAGATCATGGAGATCGGCGGGTCGACCGCGTCCGGCCCGACCGCCACCTGCGAGATCCTGGACACGTCCGCGAGCACGCTGGCCTGGACGCCGACCGGCTCGATGAACTTCGCCCGGGTGTGGGCCAACACGGTGCTGCTGGCCGACGGCACCGTACTGGTGGTCGGCGGCGGCCAGTCGGGCTCCTACGGCAGCCCGATCTTCACCGCCGAAATCTACGACCCGGCCACCGGGGTCTGGACCGAGATGGCCGCGCAGACCGCGCCGCGGATCTACCACTCGACCGCCGTGCTGCTGCCGGACGGCCGGGTGCTGTCCGCCGGGGAGAGCCACGGCAGCCTGGCCCAGACCGGCGAGATCTTCTCCCCGCCCTACCTGTTCAAGGGCGCGCGGCCGACGATCTCCAGCGCCCCATCGTCGGTGAGCTACGGCGCGGGGTTCACCATCTCGACCCCGAACGCGGCCAGCATCACCCGGGTGGCGCTGGTCAAGGCGGGTTCGGTCACCCACTCGAACAACTTCGACCAGCGGTACGTGGACTGCACGTTCACCGCGGGCAGCGGCTCGCTCAGCGCGACCGCGCCGCCGGACAGCAACCACGCCCCGCCCGGCTGGTACATGCTGTTCCTGGTCAACTCGGGCGGCGTGCCGTCGGTAGCCAGCTGGGTACGGGTCGGCTAGCGTGCTCCGGCTCGCCGAACGGTCCGCCGCCACGGCCGGGCGGGCCGGCCCGCCCGGGCCGGCCCGGCGGCTCCGCTGGGCCGCGCTGGCTGTGCTGGCCATCGGGGTGGCCGGCTGCGTGATCGTGCTGGCCGGTGCACTGCCCGGCGGCTGGGTGGCGGCGGCTGCGCGCCCGGCCGCCGGCGGCGCCGGGCTGGTGCGGCTGCTGCCCGGGACCAGCCAGGTGCTCGGCGGCCCCCGGCTGGCCGAGGTGAACAGCCTGGCCAGCGGCAGCGGCAGCCTCTGGCTGACCGGTGGTAGCGGCGCCCAGAATCACCTGCTCTATGCGGTGAATCCGGTGACCAACCGGATCGACGCCACCGTCGCGCTGCCGTCCCGCCAGGTCATCAACCCCGGTGACCTGGCCGTCGGGCCAGACGCGGTCTGGGTCGCCATCGGGGCCAGCCTGTATCGGGTGGTGCCCGGCCTGGCTGGCTCCGCGGTCACCCACCCGTTCGCCACGCTGCCGCTCGACGGCCTGATCGGCGACGTGGTCACCACGGCCGGATCGGTCTGGGTGGACGACACGGCGCACGGCACGGTGTACCGGTATGCGGCGGGCACTGGGCGGCTGGAGGCGACGGTGACCGTGGGCGGCACGGCCGGGGCGATGGCGGCGGGCGATGGCGGCGTGTGGGCGGCCGACCCGGACGCGCGTACCGTGTCGCGGATCAGCCTGAGCCGCAACCGGGTGGACCTGGTGGTGCGGGTTCCGGTGGCGCCGACGCACCTGGCCGCGGACGGTGGCAGCCTGTGGGCCACCGGTGGGACGGACAGCGTGCTGGTCATCGGCGCGGGCGGCCGGGTGCGTAGCGTGCCCGTTGCCGGGCAGCCCACCGGCCTGGCCGCCGCGGGCGCCTCGGTCTGGGTGGCCAGCACCGGGGCCGGCACGCTGAGCCGGATCGACGCGCGCCGGGACGTGGTGCTGGCCACGGTGCGGGTCGGCGAGCGGCCGTACGCGGTGGCCGCCGTCCCGCAGGGTGTCTGGGTCGCGGTGCTCGGCCAGCCGGTCATGGACACCGCGGTGCGGCCGGGCGGGGGGAAGCTGGGCTGGCTGCTGCAGTTGTGCGGCATCGGCTAGCCGGGGAGCAGGCCGGTCAGGATCCGGGTCAGCGCGCGGTCGAACAGTGGCTCGGGCTGCTCACCGGGCGGCTCGGCCAGCGCGGCGGCCAGCTGCTGGTGCTGCCCGGCGGCCGCGATGTGCATCAGGTAGCCGGCCAGCGAGCCCTGCCACTGCGCGGTGTCCTGGCCGGCCCGCTGCTGGCTGATCTCGGTCTGCGCGAGCAGCCGGACCGCACCAGAGAACAGGCCGATCGTCTCCAGCTTCTCCGGCCCGGTCAGGCCGGTGCCGGCCAGCGCGGCCAGCGCCTGCTCGATGAAGGCCACCGCGTTCGGCCCGGGCAGCCCGCCGGTGGCCGGCACGTCGAGCAGCCACGGATGCCGGTGGTAGATGGCCCGGCCCTGGTGCGCGAGCCGGAGCAGATTGGCCACCGGCCGCCCCGGCTGGGGCCCGGTGTAGCGGTACTCCCCGTACACCTGGTCGGCCATCAGCTCGACCAGCTCATCCCGGGTGGCGACGTACCGGTACAGCGAGGCGGGCGCGGTGCCGATGGCAGCCGCGGCCGAGCGCATGGTCACCGCGGCCAGGCCGCGGCTGTCGGCCAGCGCGACGCTGGCCGCCGCGATCTCGGCCCGGCTGTGCTCTGGGGCCGGCCCGCGGGTCGCCCGCTCCGGCCGGGTCCAGATGCTCTGCTGCTTCGCTGTCATTGCGAACACTGTACTCAGTGACGTAGCCTTGACAATATGGCGAACAACGATCGCAGTTTCGAGGATGGCCCCTGGACCCCGACGCGGTACGCGCACAACGGCCAGGTACGGATCGCCTATGACACGCTGGCCGGCTCGGCCGGTGACCCGCTGCTGCTGGTCATGGGGCTGGCCGTGTCCCGGTTCTGGTGGCCGGCCGGGCTGGCCCAGGCGTTCGCCGGCCAGGGCTTCGCGGTCGCCCGCTACGACCAGCGGGACGCCGGGCAGTCCACCCGGATGCCGGACACCGGGGCCAGCAACCCGTTCGCCGCGGTGGCCCGCAAGCGCGGCGCGTACTCGGCCGAGGACATGACCGACGACGCGGTAGCCGTGCTGGACGCGCTCGGCTGGGACCGGGCGCACATCTTCGGCGCCTCGCTCGGTGGGCAGATCGCGCAGCGCATCGCGCTCCGGCACCCGGACCGGGTGCTCAGCGTGGTGTCGGCGAGTGCCCTGCCCAGCGACGTGTCCGGCATCGGCGGCGGCCGGTACGTGCGCTTCGGCCTGCTGGTCAGGCTGGCCCGGATGAAGGTCCCGGAGGGGCCGGACGGCGACGTCCAGCTCTCCATGGCCGTGGCCCGCGAGATCGCCTCGCCCGCCTACCCGTTCGACGAGACCGCGGCACGGGAGTGGATCGAGCGCGAGGTGGACAGCGGACCCCGGGACACCAAGGCGCAGAGCAGGCAGGTCGGCGCGCCGTGGCACGGCCGGAAACTGCGCGAGCTGGACAAGCCGGTGCTCGTGCTGCACGGCGACCGGGACCCCATCCTGCGGGTCAGCGCGGCCCGCGCCACGGCCCGGGCCATCGACGGCGCCCGCCTGGTCATCCTGCCCGGCGTCGGGCACGACCTGCCCGCCCCGCTGTGGCCGGACATCGCCCGGCTGGTCCGGGAGAACGCCGACCGGGCGCACGCCCGATCATCCTGAACGCCAGTGCCCCCGGCTCGCCGCCAGCCGGCCCGGTGACATACTCGCTACGGTGCTCGCCATTCTCTGGGCGCTCGCATCGGCCCTCGGGTACGGCGCGTCGGACTACGCGGCCGGCCTGGCCACCCGGGCGGCCAGCGTTATCGTGGTGACGATCCTGGGCGAGGCGGCCAGCGTGGCGACCCTGCTGCTGGTCGTGCCGTGGATCAGCACGGAGTTCCCGTCGTGGCCGTCGGTGGCCTGGGCAGCGGCCGCCGGGCTGGGCGGTGTGACCGGCGCGATGACGCTCTACCTGGGCTTCCGGCACGCCGCGTTCAGCGTGGCCGGGCCGCTCAGCGCGGTGTCGTCGGCCGGGTTCTCGGTGCTGGCCGGGCTGCTGTTCGGCGAGCATCCCAGCACTCTCGCGCTGGCCGGGATCGCGCTGGCGCTACCGGCCATCGTCGCCGTCTCGGCCGGCCCGGGCGGCGAGCCAGGGAGCGGGGAGCCGGGCCACCAGGCCGCGGGGGCGCTTTACGGCCTGGTCGCCGGGGCTGGCTTCGCCGTGCTGTTCATCGGCCTCAACCGGTCTGGCTCCCGGCACGACCTGTGGCCACCGGTCATCGCGCAGCTGATCGGGCTGACCGCGCTGTTGCTGGTGGGGGCGGTGAGCCGTCAGCTGAAGCCGCCGCCGCGGCGGGCCGCCTGGCTGGCCGTCCTGGCCGGGGTGACCGGCGGAGCCGGCACAGCCTGCTACTTCATCGCGACGCACGAAGGCCTGCTCGCGATCACCGCGGTCATCACGTCGCTGTACCCGGGGTCAACGATCCTGCTGGCCCGGGTGCTGCTGGGCGAGCGGCTGACCAAGATCCGGCTGGCCGGACTCGGCCTGGCCGCCGCGTCGGTCGCGCTGATCGCGGTCGGCGGGGCCGGCTAGCTAGGCCGGCTGACTAGCAGCGAGCCATTCCAGCCACTGGCCGGACGGGTGGGCCCGGGCCAGCAGCTCCCCGTGCTCGGCGCCGCGGTGGAAGGTGCGCGCGCCGAGTACGGCGAACACGCCGTGCGCGTAGTCCCGGACCAGCCAGCCGGGCAGCGGCAGGCCTTGCACGCTGTCCCGGCCGCCCGGCCCGAGCGGGACCAGCGGGTCGAGCGACAGCCAGGTGACCGGGCGGTCCCGGCCCGCGGCGGCCAGGATGGCAGCCAGCTTGGCCCGCCGCCCGGCGGGCAGGAACACGGCCAGGTAGGCGTCCACCACGACCAGCGGCAGGCCGGCCGGGAAGCGGTCCAGCAGGCCGGGCAGCCCGTCGACCACGTCGCCGGCCAGCAGCGGCACCGGATGCCGCCGGGTCACCTCGATGGCCGCGGTCAGCCGGGCCAGGGTGGCCGCTTCCGGCGGTGCGCAGGCCTGCAGCCAGCGCCGGGCGGCCGCGTCCCGCACGTCGATCGGATTCAGGTCGAGGCCAGCCCGGGCCACGATGGGCGGCAGTTCGGGACGCGGTGGCTGGCCCGGCCCGCGCACCGCGCAGTCCAGGCTTAGTGCCGCCGCGGCAGGCCCGGCGGCGTGCCGGCCGACCTGGTAGCGGTACCGGTCCAGCTGCAGGCCAAGCCCGGCGCCGGTGCCCAGGTCGGCCAGCCCGACCGGCGTGCCCGGCCTGGTCGCGGCCAGGCCGACCGCGATCTGGGCGCACCGGGCCACCTCGTTCATCTGGTACCGGCGGCCCCGGCAGACGGCCAGGATGCCACGGCGCCGGGCCGCGATGAAATCGCGCAGGGCCGGGCCGCAGCCGTCGTCGAACGGGGGCTGCGGTGCGCCCGGGTCCGGGAAGTAACCGGCCAGCGGGGCCGGCCGGTCCCGGCGGACCAGGAAGGAGATGGCCGCGCTGGCCAGCAGGGCGGGCAGCCGGTCGGCCGGCAGCCGGGCCAGCCGGCCCAGCAGGTCGGCATCCGCGGCGATGGCCCGGAACAGCGCGGCGGTCAGCCGCCAGGAATCCGGCCCGCCCGGCGCCGACCAGCCGGCCGCCACCTCCTCGGCCTGGGCCCGGACCTCCGCTGCCGACGGCATGTCCCGCACCAGCCCACCCCCTCACCTACCCGCGCCCCCGCACCGGCCGCATCTCTCCACCTACCCGCGGCCTCACACCAGCCGCCCCGCCTGCCACCCACGGCCACTGCCCGCACCACCCCCCGCCTACCACCCGCGGCCACTGCCCGCACCCCCCCCCCCGCCTGCCGTCCGCGGCCAGCCCCCGCACAAGCCGCCTCCTACCACCTGCGGCCAGCGCCCCGGCACGCCACGCGGGCCGGCCCGCCCGCCCCGCACCAGCCGGCCCGGGCCTTATATACTCGGTATATTCGGCGGCACACGGCCCGGGTGTGGTGTCATGACTGTTGATTTTGCCCTGCTCGCGGTGCTGGCTAACGGACCGCGGCCGGAATCGTGGCTTGGCGAAGAACTCGGCACTGGCACCGGGCTGCCCGCACCCAGCGCTGGCCATGTGTCCGCCGCGCTGGGCCGGCTGGCCCGGGCCGGGCTGGTGGCGGCCGACCGCGGGCACGATCCGGCCCAGCTCCGGATCACCGCCAGCGGGCAGCGGGAACTGGCCGGCTGGCTGCGCACCACCCCCGATCCGGCATCCGGCGATGAGCTGGTGCTGAAGATCATGCTGGCCTGCCAGGTGCCGGGCACCGACGTGCACGAGGTGATCCAGGCGCACCGCCGGTTCCTGATCGAGTCACTGCAGCGGCGCAGCCAGATCAAGCGGGATGGTGGCGTTCAGGAATTGCGCTTGGCCCTGGCGGGCGCCGCCGAGCTGTCCCGGCTGGATTCGGTGATCCGGTGGCTGGACACCGCGGACGGTCTCGTCGGCTGGGTTTCCGACGCCGACCGGGACCTGGCCGTTGCCCGGCTCCGCGAGCACTTCGCGGTGGGCCGGCTCACGCACGCGGAACTGGATGAGCGGCTCAGCGCCGCGCTGCGCGCGCAGACGCCGGGTGATCTTCGCGGTCTGCTGGCCGATCTGCCCTGACGTGCTGGCCGCGCAGCAGCGACGCGGCGGCGGCCAGGATGGCCAGCAGCGTCCCGGCGGCGAACACCACCGACAGCCCGTGCGCGAACGGGCCGGCGATCAGGTGCGGGAAGAACTCCCGGCCGGTCAGCACGCGCTGCGCGCTGGCCGGCAGCGTGGCCAGCACACCGCTGGCCGCCAGCAGGTGCCGGATCGGGTTGACCCCGAGCACCGCCGCGAACAGCGACGCCACCGGCGGCAGGCCGGCGATGTGCTGTGCCGCCGCCTGCGGCACGCCGTGGCTGGTCAGGCCGGTGGCCAGGGTCTTCGGCAGGCTGCTGGCCAGCCCGGCGATCATCAGCGAGAAGAACGCGCCGATGGACAGCGCGGCGCCGGAGTTCTGGAACGTGGACCGCATGCCGGACGCCGCGCCGCGCTGGCTGGCCGGGACGCTGCTCATGATGGACGAGGTGTTCGGCGCGCTGAACATGCCGACCCCGATCCCGTTCAGCGCGATGAGCACGGCGAACGCCCAGTACGGGAAGACCACCGGGAGCAGCATCAGGCCGACGAAGCTGGCCGCGAACACGGCCATCCCGGCGGTGGCGAACAGCCGCGCGCCGTACCGGTCGGACAGGTGCCCGGACACCGGGCCGGCCACCAGGAAGCCGGCCGTCAGCGGCAGCAGGAAGATGCCCGCCCACAGTGGGGTCGCGCTGTAGCTGTAGCCGTGCAGCGGCAGCCAGGTGCCCTGCAGCCAGATGATCAGCATGAACTGCAGCCCGCCCTGGGCCAGCCGGACCGAGAAGCCAGCCACGTTGCCCGCGGTGAAGGCCCGGATGCGGAACAGCCCGAGCTGGAACATCGGCTCGGCGATCCGGCTCTCGATGACGGCGAACACGGCCAGCAGGGCCACGCCGCCGATGAGCAGGCCGTAGACCTCGGGGTTGGCCCAGCCCATGGCCTGGCCCCGGTACGGCTGGATGCCGGCGGTGATGGCGATCAGCACCGCGCCCAGGCCGAGCGCGAACGTGATGTTGCCCCACCAGTCGATCCGGCCGCCGCCGCGCTGGCCGGTGTCCCGCAGCTTGAGGTAGGCCCACAGCGTGCCGTAGATGCCGACCGGCATGTTGACCCAGAACACCGCGCGCCAGTCCCACGCGGCCAGCAGGCCGCCCGCGACCAGCCCGATGAACATGCCGGCCAGCCCGGCGACCTGGTTGATGCCGAGCGCGAAGCCGCGCCGGTCGGCCGGGAACGCGTCGGTCAGGATGGCGGCCGAATTGGCCATCAGCATCGACCCGCCGACCGCCTGCAGCACCCGCCAGCCGATCAGCCACAGCGCCCCGTGCGTGCCCTGGAACGGGTCGAAGGACAGCAGGACCGAGGCGGCGGTGAATACGGCGAAGCCCGCGTTGTAGATCCGGACCCGGCCGAACATGTCGCCCAGCCGGCCCAGGCTGACCACCAGCACGGCCTGGACGAGGCGGTAACCCATGATCATCCAGAGCAGGTAGCTGACGTTGCCGGCCGCCAGCGGGTCCAGGTGGATGCCGCGGAAGATGGCCGGCAGCGCGATGATCACGATCGAGCCGTCCAGCGCCGCCATGAACATCGCCGCGGTGGTGTTGGCCAGCGCCACCCACCGGTACCGCTCTTCGCCCGTCAGCCGCCCCAGCATATCTTAAGGCTAGCCTTATAAGTTTTTCCTTGCAAGCTGGCCGGGTGTGCCGCTAGCGGAGATTCTGTATTGCAAGTGCTACATTGTAGTGCGTGAGTACACCCCTCTCTATTCGGTTCGACCCAGCGCTACTGGCCCGGCTGCGTCGCCGGGCCAGTGCCATGGTCGGCTCGACGACCTCAGCCCTGGCTCAGCAACTCATCGACGAGGGCCTGCGCATGGCCGACCATCCAGGGGTGATCTTCAAAGACGGGCCATCCGGCCGCCGCGCCGCGCTTGCCTACGGGCCTGATGTCTGGGAGATCGTCAAGTTCCTGCGCGAAGTCGATGAGCGCGGCCCAGCCGCGCTCGAGGCAGCGGCCGAGGTATTTGCCCTGGACGCTAGCCGGATCGCGACCGCCGTGAGTTACTACGGCGACTACCAGCACGAGATCGACGCCGAGGTCAGCAACGCGGATGAAGCCTCAGTCCGGGCCGAGGAAGCCTGGCGGGTACAGCGCGGGCTCATCGCATGACCGACCGGGCCGGGGCCCGGCTCGTCCTCGACGAAGTGTTCTCACCCGCGATCGCGGCCGCGCTTCGTGAACTTGGCCATGACGTCGTTGCCGTGGCCGAACGGGGCGAATTGCGAGCCATGAGCGACGAGGAAGTCTTTGCCTGGGCGACGGCGCAGAACCGCTGGGTGCTCACCGAGAACGTCAAGGACTTCCGGCCCATTCTGCTGCGCGCATTGCAGGCCGACTCCACGGTGGCCGGGATCCTCTGCACCAGCAATCGGGCGTTCCCCCGGTCCAGGAAGAACCCCGGCCCGCTCATCCAGGCTCTCGACGCCTGGCTTCGTAGCGGACCGCCGGAGCGCCCGCTCACCGAAGACTGGCTGCCTGGCCCAGACACATGAGGCCCGCGGCGAGATGACGCAGGCCCAGCTCGCGGACCGGATCGGGGTGACCAGGCAGACCATCATCGCCATCGAGCAGGGCCGCTACTCCCCCTCGCTGGAGATGGCGTTCCAGATCGCTCAGGCGTTCCAGGTGCCGCTGGACGAGGTGTTCCAGTACCCGGCTGGCTAAAGATCCGGTAAAGCCAGCTATTGATCGCGGATCGCTCGTGCGCTGTCATAGATCAGACGCAACGCCCGGCCAGGGTGTGGCTCCGACCGGGGGAGAGCCGATGACCGACACCCTGGAACCGATGACCGTTGCCGCCATCGAGGAACGGCAGAAGCTGCAGCGCCACTTCGGCCGGTTCGACATCTTGTTCTTCCTGGTCTGCACCATCGTCGGGGTGGACACCATCGCCACCGTGGCGCAGGGCGGCGGCCAGGCGTTCACCTGGATGATGATCTTCGCGGTGGTGTTCTTCGTCCCGCAGGCGCTGCTGTTCGCCGAGCTGGGCGCGGCCTTCCCGCAGGAAGGTGGGCCGTACTACTGGACCCGGCTGGCCTTCGGCCGGCTGGCCGGGGCGGTGAACAACTTCCTGTACTGGATCACCAACCCGGTGTGGATCGGCGGCTCGCTGACCATCACCTGCATTGGCGTGGTCGAGGTGTTCTTCAACCACGGCGCCGCCGTGCCCACGGCAGTCTGGTTCATCATCGCGCTGGCCTTCGTCTGGCTGTCCATCGTCGCGGCCATCACGTCGTTCAGCGTGGGCAAGTGGCTGCCCACGGCGGGGGCGTTCGCCCGGTTCCTGCTGCTTGGCCTGTTCACCGTCTCGGTCATCATCTACGCCGTCAAGCACGGCGCCCAGGGCCTCGGGGCCAGCGGGTACAAGCCGTCGCAGAGCGGCTTCGTGCTGCTGGTCGGCGTGCTGCTGTTCAACTTCGTCGGCTTCGAGCTGCCGAACAGCGCGGGCGAGGAGATGATCAACCCGCAGCGCGACGTGCCGTTCAGCATCGCCCGCTCCACGGTGCTCAGCGTGCTGCTCTACGCGCTGCCCGTGCTCGGCATCCTGGTCGTGCTGCCGGCCAGCGCCGTGACCAACTTCAGCGGGTTCGCCAGCGCCATCCAGGACGTGTTCACCGTGTACGGCGGGCACGTCAGCGCGGCCGGCGCGGCCACCCTGACCGGCGGCGGGCTGATCCTGGGCGACGCGATGGCGATCCTGTTCGTCGTGTGCCTGATCACCTCCGGCGCGACCTGGATCATGGGTTCGGACCGTGCCTTGGCCGTGTCCTGCTACGACGGGGCCGGCCCGCGCTCCCTCGGCGTCATCAACGCCCGCTATGGAACGCCCGTCCGGGTCAATGTGTTCAGCGGCATCGTGGCCACCATCGTGGTGGTGCTGGCCCACCAGATCACCAGCGGCAACGCGGCCAAGTACTTCGACGCGGTGCTCGGCGTGACGATCTCCACCACGCTGATCAGTTACCTGCTCATCTACCCGGCGCTGTGGAAGCTGCGCCGCAGCCACCCGGAGACGCCGCGGCCGTTCCGCATGCCGTGGTACCGGCCGCTCACCGTGCTGCTGATGATCCTGGTCGCGATCGCCACCGTGCAGCTCATCGCGCCCGGGCTGGGCAGCACGTGGTTCGGCAGCGACTTCCGCCCGGAGGGCTGGACGTTCGGCCAGCGGTCCACCTACCTGTGGACCGAACTCACCCCCGTGCTGATCTTCATCGTGATCGGCACGCTGTTCTGGTGGCTGGGCCGGCGGACCCGGCGAGAGTCCGCCGACCCAGCGGCGGTTAGCGCAGCACCGCCGGAGCAACCATGATCTTGTCGATGTTGGGCGCGTAGTACGACGGGTTGCCGAACGTGATCGTGTTGGCGCCGGCGTCCAGCCGCCGGAGGCGGCGCCAGCCCGGTGAGCGCTAACAGCGCCGCGGCCAGTGCGCCGGTCCTGTGCATGGTCACGATGTATCCTCAGGGATTGGCTGGGACGGCGACCGGGACAGGCTGCCCGGTGCGGAAGGATTCGTTGGCGGCCAGGCCGACGGCCAGCGCGCGGGCGCCGTCGTACTGGTCCGCCCGCTGCCGGTCCGGATCATCAGGGTCCGGCTCGCCCCCGCTGCCTGCCGGGCCGTACAGCGCGGCCAGCATCCGCTGGTCCGCCCCGCCGTGGCCGCGGTGATCGCCGGCCACCGGCACCTCGGCCGGCGGCTCCCAGAGCCGACGCAGCCGGATCGTGGCTCCACCGGCGTTGGCCATCGCGACCTCACCGTGCAGGGTGCCGCTGGCCGGCCCGGCCGCGGTCCGCGGCGGCTGCCACGCGCACTCCACCACCTCCAGTTCCAGCCGGCCGGCGCTCCCGTTGAACATCACCCGGTAGCCCTCCCACGGCGAATAGGCCGTCAGGTGGTAACTCATCGACGCGCCGCTGGCGTATCGCACCAGCACCGCCATGTCGTCCTCGATGCTGATCTCGCCGTCGAAGACGTTGCGGTCGCGCAGGTAGCCGCTGTCGGCCTCCGCGTCCAGGTACAGCTCACGCAGCCCGGGACTGGCCTTGAGGTCCAAGGCGTACGGGTCTCCGGCCGCCTCGGGGGATCCGTACGCACGCCGGTACCCGCGGCGGAGCCCGTGCCGCGCACCTGCCTCAGCCCCGTAGAAGCCGAGCCGCCCGTAGCCGAACACTTCGCGCGGCTCGCTGCCCAGCCACCAGTTGACCAGGTCGAAGTGGTGACCCGCCTTGTGCACCATCAGGCCGCCGCTGCTCGCCTTGTCGCGGTGCCAGCGGCGGAAGTAGTCCGCGCCGTGCCGCACGTCGAGCAGCCATTCGAAGTGGACCGAGAGGACCTCGCCGACCGCCCCGCCGTGGAGCAGCCGCCAGACTCGGGCGTGCACCGGGTTGTACCGGTAGTTGAAGCCGACGGCGAGCGGCTGGCTGGCCATGCTGGCCGCCGCCAGGATCGCCTGGCAGCTGCCGAGATCGACGGTCATCGGCTTCTCGGTGACCACCCGGCAGCCCGCCTGCACGGCTGGGATGATGTAGTGCGCGTGCTGGGCATCCACCGTGGCCACCACCACGTCGGTGATGTTCTCGGCGGCGAGCATCTGCGCGAAGCCGTCTGGTGGCCACTGGGTCGCGGTGCTGCGCCCCGCCCCGGCCAGCAGCCTGTTGTGGTATGCCATCCGGGTCGGGCTCGGGTCGCACAGCGCGGCGACCATGTACCCCGGCCGCCCGGCCAGTCCCCTGGTGTAGAGCTGGGCCCGGGAGCCGGTGCCAGCGATGGCGACGCGCCGGGCCGCGGTCATTCCCGGTCCAGCCCCGCCCGGCGCAGGCCGAGCTGGGCCGTGAGCCGCATCAGCTGGAGCAGGACCACCGGCACCCCGGCCAGCAGCAGGGGTGGGTCGGCCAGGATCAGCGCCGTGGCGCCGACGATCTCGGCCAGGAAAAGTGGCCCGGTGACCAGGAGGTTCCGCACCGCCAGCCGGGCGGACAGGGACCATAGCTCGGTGGCCGGGAGCCTGGGATGCCGCGCGCCGAGCAGGAACACGTACCCGGCCGCGGCCAGGGTGATGAGCAGCGCGGCCAGGCCCAGGCCGAGTTCAGTGCGGGCCATGAGGCTGCCGCCGCGCAGGAAGTAACGGGCCTCTACCACGCCCAGGACAGCGGCCGCGATCGGGACGCCGGTGCGCACCGTGCTGCGCACCGGGTGGCTAGCGCGGAGAGCCAGCAGGAATTCCCGGACCACCCGGTCCTCGCCCGCGCCCCGCCACTGGTCGAGGGCGATCGTCGCCGCGTTGACCACGGCCGGCAGGGTGATCAGCGGCAGTGCGGTGAGCAGCAGGACGAGGTTCAGGGCGAGCAGGTTGAAGGCCGAGCCGAGCGCGGTCATGACCGGCGTGCCGAACAGGCCGGGCCGCCGCTGCTCTGCGGTGCCGCGCGGAACGGGTGTCACTGGCCTCACCCCTTGGTACCGGTCAGCGCGATGCCCTGGATGAAGGTGCGCTGGGTCAGGAAGAACAGGATCACGATGGGCAGCGTCGCCGCGGACGCGGCCGCCATCACCCACGACCAGTTCGTCGTGTAGTCGCCCAGGATCAGGTTGAGGCCGAGGGACAGCGGGTATTTCGTCTCGCTGTTGATGTAGACCAGCGGGCCGAGGAAGTCATTCCAGCAGTAGATGAACTGGAACAGGATCACCGCCGCCATGGCGGGCTTGGCCAGCGGCAGGATGATCCGGCTGTAGATGTAGAACTCATTCGCCCCATCCACCCGCGCGGCGTCAGACAATGATGTCGGTATCGTCATGAAGAACTGGCGGAGCAGGAATGTGCTGAAGACCGAGCTGCCGAAGAACGTGGGCACCTCCAGTGGCAGGTACGAGTCGATCCAGCCGAGGTGCTTGTACAGGATAAAGAGCGGTATCAGAGTGCAGACGAACGGCAGCAGCAGGGTCATCAGCATCGTGTAGAAGAGGGCGTTCCGGCCGCGCCAGCGGAGCCGGGAGAAGCCGTAGGCGACCAGGCTGCTGGAAATGCACACGCCCACGATCGTCACGCCCGCGTACACGAACGTGTTAAGGAAGAACCGGTAGAACGGCAGCGACGTGAAGACGTCCGGGTAGTTCCTCCACAGGAACGGGTGCGGCCACCAGACGACCGGGAACGTGAGAGCCTGCTGCGCTGACTTGAACGAGGTCAGCAGCATCCAGACAAGCGGCAGGGCGAACATCGCGCCGACGGCGATCAGCACGAGGTGGCGCGCGGCGCTCGCGCCCAGCTTCCGGGGGGTCCGGCGGGGGCGCGGGGGACGGTCCAGCACGGCCGGAGCGGGCCGCGATATCCGGTGCGAGGTGACGATTCCCATGCTAATGGACCACCTGCCGGCCGTTATCGGTTTTCATTTTCGTAGTAAACCCAGCTGGACGAGGACTTCAGCAGGACAGCGGTTATCAGCAGGACCATGACGAACAGCAAGAATGTCATGGCCGAGGCGTATCCGAGATGCAGGTCCTGGAATGCCTGCTGGTAGTAGTAGATGACGAAGAACATCGTCGAACTGCCTGGGCTGCCCGGCGGGCTCTCGATCACCTGGGCCTGGGTGAAGTACTGGATGGACAGCACCAGGGCCAGCACGACGTTGAACAGGATGACCGGGCTGATCATCGGCAGGGTGACATGCCGCAGCCGGGAGACCGGCCCGGCGCCCTCCAGCGCGGCCACCTCGTACATCTCCTTGGGCACCCCCTGCAGGGCGGCCAGGTAGATGACCATCGGCTGGCCGAGGCCCCACAGGCCGAGCAGGATGAACGACGGCTTCGACCAGGCGATCGAGAAGAACCACGCCGGGCCCGGGATGTGCAGCCCGGCCAGCAGCGAGTTCACCACGCCGAAGGACGGCTGGAACATCCACACGAAGATCAGGGACGAGGCCACGACCGGCACGATCGACGGGAGGTAGTACAGGGTACGGTAGACGGCCCGGCCGCGCACGTTCATGTTCAGCAGCATGGCCAGGCCGAGGGCTGCCACCGTGGACAGCGGCACCTCGAAGATCGTGTAGTAGAAGGTGTTGAACAGGGCCGTGCGGAACTCGGCGTCGTGATACAAGGCGATGTAGTTCGCGAAGCCGATCAGCGTCGGGTTGCCCACCCCGGTGAAGGCGGTGAAGCTGTAGTAGATGGTGGCCAGGAACGGGTAGAGGTAGAAGCCCAGGAACCCGAGGATCCACGGGCTGACGAACAGCACCCCGACCCGCATCCGCCGGCCACGGCGCAGCCAGCCGGGCAGGGCCGGTGCCCCGGCGAGCTTCGGTCGGCTCATCTGGATACCCCTTGTCTGTCCTCCGGCCTGTGGGGCCACCGATGCGTGGCCCCACAGGCCGGCTGTGGCTGAGCGCCCGCCGGGCGGCGGGTCAGCCGCCGGTGCTGCTGTTGGCGGTCGCGTCCATGTACGCCAGCGCCTGGGCCGGTGTCTTGGTCTTCTCCGCGATGTCCTCGCTCGCCGTCGCCTCGGCCGTCTCGAACTCCGACTCGCTCTTGGTCAGCTTCGGGGTGACCGAGTACTTACTGGACATCTGGCTGACGAATACCTTCAGCCACGGGTTGGCGCTGATCCACTTCTGGTAGGCCGGCGCGGCCGCGACCTGGGGTGAGGCCGGTATCCAGCCGCCCTTGGGGTCCATGCTGGAGTTGAACGCCAGGTTGTGGTAGCCAGCCAGCCAGGTGATGAAGGTGAACGCGGCCTTCGGGTTGGCCGCGCCCTTGGGGATGATGTTGTAGTTGCCCTGGCCGAACGTGCTCGGGCCGCCGACCGTGCCCGGGAATGGCACCACCCCGAAGTTGCCGACCATCTTGGGGTTGGTGTCCGGGATGTTCTGCGCCCCCTCCCAGGGCCCGTCCATGGCGAAGCCTTCCTTACCCGCGACGAACGCGTCATCGTCCCCGCCGGCCACCGCCCCGTAGGCGGTCTCGGTCGCCGCCACCGAGGAGTAGGGATACTTGTCGTACTGGGCGAAGAAGTTGGCCTCCGTCCGCGCGCCCGGGCAGCTCGCCATGACGTACTGCCCGCTCGAGTTCAGGCAGTTGACCGCGCCGAAGAAGCTGCCGAAGTACTCGAAGCCCTGGTTATACAGCGGGTAGAAGCCGATCTGCTCCAGTTTGCTGCCGGAGATCTTCCACTCTTTGGCCTGGTCGGTGTACAGCTGGGCCAGCGTGGTGGGCGGCGAGGTGATGC
Organism: uncultured Actinomycetes bacterium; assembly: GCA_963814645.1. Classification (GTDB taxonomy): domain Bacteria; phylum Actinomycetota; class Actinomycetes; order Streptosporangiales; family Streptosporangiaceae; genus RYN-230. Next base: position 3,123,654 of record CAWFDX010000004.1, read on the forward strand.
CCGCCGCCTTCATCATGCTCTTGTTGTAGTAGAGCGCCCACGAGTTCATCGACATCGGGATGCCGTACAGCTTGCCGTTGTACAGGCCGCCGTCCAGCGCGATCGGGTACTCCCACTTCTCCAGGCTGGCGTAGCTGCCGGTGAGGAACTTGTTCATCGGCTGGATGGCGCCGGTGGCCGCGTACTCGCCGAGCACCGGGTTCCACTCGGTAAATACGTCCGGCGGGTCGCCGGCCGAGATCTCCGAGAGCAGCTTCGCGTCGCCGGTCGCGCTCGGGATGTTGGACTCGGTGACGTGAATGTCCGGGTGGGTCTTGTTGAACTCGGTGATCATCTGGTTCAGCAGCGTCAGGGTCGCCCCGGACCACATGGTCTGCCAGGTGACGTCGGCCACCTTGCCGCTGGACGAGGACGACGTGGCCGCGGTGCCGCCGCAGCCGGCCAGGGCCAGCATGGCGCCACCGGCGATCAGCGCCTTCGGCTTGGCCAGCCGGCCCGGGCCAGGGCGTGGGCGCGCGGCCACGCCACCAGACGAGCGGCCTCTGTTGCGGTGTCCCCTCATTCGCTGGATCACGAGATGCTCCTTTGCCGTCACGGTTGATGATCAGGTTGTGTTGGGCTGAGCTGGTGGTGCGGTAGATGATCAGGTACGGGGAGACGCGGGAGCCGGGCCGGTGCTCTCCCGCACCACGAGTTGCGGCCTGGGCGACTGCCGGGGCTCGGGCGCACGCTGCGGGTCGAGGAACGGCCGCAGTTGCGCGACACAGGCCCGGCCCAGTTCAACCCAGTCGAGCCGGACCGTGGTGAGCGCGGGGGTGAAGAGTTCCGCCAGCGGCGTGTCGTCGAAGCCGGCGACGCTGACGCTCTCCGGGATTCGGCGCCCCGCCTCGTGCATGGCCCGCATCACGCCGACCGCGAGATCGTCGTTGCCGCACAGCACGGCGGTGACGCTGGGGTCGGCGGCCAGGACGCGGCCTGCCTGGTAACCCGAACGCGGATCCCAGCCGGCCTGGACTGGCGCCGGGGCTGGCAGGCCCGCCTGCTGCAGGGCCATCCGCCAGCCCGCCGCGCGCTGGCTGACCTCGGTCGAGGCAGGGATGGCCACGTAGTGCACCATCTGGTGGCCCAGGCCGAGCAGGTACTCGGTGGCCTGCCGGGCAGCCTCCCGGTCGTCGATCCACACCCAGGGCTGCCCGATGCCCACGTCCCCCACCGGAGTTTCCACCGCCGCGACCATCGGCACGTCGGCGGGCACCGCCCCGAGGACGCTGGTGCCTGCCTCGTCGAACGCGATCACGATGAGCGCGGTGCCCGGTTCGATGGCCCGGGCCAGGGCGTCGGCCACCACGTCGGGAGCCGCGGATTCGACCACCCGGACGCCGACCGCGAAACCCGCGACGCGCGCCGCTTCCTCGATCCCCTGCAGCGCGGACGCATAACCGTACCGGATGGTGTTCGAGGTCAGCACGGTGATCGCCGTCACCGGGCCGCCGGCCAGCGCACGGGCCGCCCGGTTGGGCCGGAAGCCGAGGTCCTCGATAGTGGCCAGAATCAGCTCGCGGGTGGACTGCTTGACCCGGGGGTGCTCGTTGATCACCCGGGAGACGGTCTGGTAGGACACCCCGGCAGCGGCCGCCACGTCGCGGATGCTTACCGGCCGGGACGGCTTGGCCGCATCGCCAGTTGTGTGACCGGTCACATGCATGCCAGGATTGTGACCGGTCACACAAACTGTGTCAAGATTCCGTGATCAGAACTTAACCCGGCAGCTACGGGCAAAGTTGCAGCGTGTGCTAGGAGGGCGTCGTTGGACAGCGGGACTCAGGCAGCGCGGATCGGCTGGGCCGACGGGTCGATCGATCTGCGGATCGATGTGTCCGCGGACGGAACGGTCACCCTGGACCGCTTCGCGGCCGGCCCGGAACCGGAATCCAGCGCGGCGGAACCGGGCGGGCCGGCTGGCGGTCCGGGGCCGCACGGGCTGCCGCTGTGCGACATCATCCTGGCCGGCGCGGGCCGGCGATGGTCAGGGAGCCGCTACGCGGAGTCGGAGGCAGGGCAGCGGCTCCGCTACCTGGCGCACCGGGAGCAGGCCGACGGGCCGTGGCGGGAGCTGCGCGTGGAACTGGCCGATCCGGTCACCGGCCTGCGGGCCGAGGTCACCTACCAGATCCTGGCCGGCCGCGGAGTGCTGCGGTCCTGGGTCCGGCTGGCCAACGGGGGCACCGAGGCGGTCACGGTCGAGTCGGCGACCTCTTTCCTGGCCGGCGGCCTGCCGGGCGCGGGAGCGGAATCTGAGGTCGCCGCGCTGGACCTGCTTTGGGCTGACAACGACTGGCTGGCCGAGGGCCGGTGGCAGCGTGGCCCGCTCCGCGACCTGCTTCCCGACCTGAACCGGGCCGCGCACAACTGGGCCCGCCCGCGCGGGCACACCGGCCTGACCAGCCAGGGGACCTGGTCGTCCGGCGCGCACCTGCCGATGGGCGCGCTCCTGGATCGGCGCACCGGTCAGGCCTGGGCCTGGCAGATCGAGCACAATGGCGGCTGGCACTGGCAGGTCGGCGAGGCAGAGCGGGGCGTCTACCTGGCCCTGCTCGGGCCCACCGATACCGAGCACCAGTGGCGGCTGGCCCTGGCGCCCGGCGCGTCCTTCAGCACGGTGCCGGCCACCGTGGCGGTGAGTGCCGCGGGCTTCGAGGGCGCGGTAGCCCGGCTGACCGCGGCCCGGCGGGCGGCCCGGCGGCCGCACCAGGATCACCAGCGGCTGCCGGTGATCTTCAACGACTACATGAACACGCTGATGGCCGACCCGAGCACCGAGAAGCTGCTCTCGCTGATCGACGCGGCTGCGCAGGTGGGCGCGGAGTACTTCTGCATCGACGCGGGATGGTACGCGGAACCGGGCGAGGACTGGTGGGGCAGCGTCGGCGCGTGGAAGCCCTCAGCGGCCCGCTTCCGCAACGGCATCAGCGAGGTGCTGGACCGGATCAGGGCCACCGGGATGATCCCGGGGCTATGGCTCGAGCCCGAGGTCGTCGGAATGCGCAGCCCGGTCGCCGCGCAGCTCCCCGACGAGGCGTTCTTCCGCCGCGACGGCCAGCGCGTGGTCGAGCAGGCCCGCTACCACTTGGACCTGCGCCACCCGGCCGCGGTGAAGCACCTGGACGAGGCGGTCGACTTCGTCGTGGGTGACCTGGGTGTCGGGTACCTGAAGTTCGACTACAACATCACCGTCGGGCCGGGCCCCGAAACCGACGGGCAGAGCGCCGGGGCCGGGATGCTGGAGCACAATCGCGCCCACCTCCGGTGGCTGGACGGGTTGCTGGACCGCCACCCCGGGCTGGTCATCGAGAACTGCGGCTCGGGCGGGATGCGCACGGACTACGCCCTGCTGTCCCGGCTGCAGCTGCAGTCCACCAGCGACCAGCAGGACTACCTGCGCTACCCGCCGATCGCGGCGGCCGCGCCGGCCGCGATCGCGCCTGAGCAGGCTGGGGTCTGGGCCTACCCGCAGCCCGGCTTCACCGATGACGAGATCGCGTTCACCCTCTGCACCGCCCTGCTCGGCCGGGTCCACCTGTCCGGGCACCTGGACAAGATGAGCCAGCCGCAGCGGGATCTGGTCGCCGACGCCGTGCGGGCGTACAAGGCGATCCGGGCCGACCTGGCCTGCGCGATGCCGTTCTGGCCACTAGGCCTGCCGGGGTGGGCGGATCCGCTGATCGCCCTGGGCATGCGCGCCCGCGGCGTCAGTTACCTGACCGTGTGGCGGCGCGACGCGCTGGGCAGGCCGGAACGCCCCGCCGGGCCAGCCAGCCACGCGCTGTGCGTTCCGCACCTGGCTGGGCGGCCGGTGCGGGCGGAGGTGCTGTACCCGGGACCCGCGGCCGGCGCCGCGGTCGGCTGGGCCTCGACGGCCGGTGTGCTGACCGTCTATCTGCCGCGCACCCCGTCCGCGTGCCTGATCCGGCTCAGCCCGGCCTGAGCAAGGCTTGCCGGGCAGGCACGGCTAAGCCGGGCCGAGGACGCCGGGCGCATTCTCGACGATCCACGCCATGAGCGGCAGCGGCAGCGCAGTGACCTCCAGGCCGTAGCTGGTCAGGCTGGAAGTCTCCCGGGCCATTGTGCGGCCTGGTTGACACGGCCGTGCTTAGAGAAATAGCTTTTTAGCTATGTACCGATACATGGTGGCTGACGTGTTCACCAGCACACCGCTGGAGGGCAACCCGGTGGCTGTGGTCACGGACGCGCGGGGCCTGCCGCCCGCGCGGATGCAGCAGATCGCCCGGGAGTTCAACCTGTCCGAGACCGTCTTCATGCTGCCCGCTGAAGGCTCGGACGCGCGGGTCCGCATCTTCACCCCGGCCGCCGAACTCCCCTTCGCCGGGCACCCGATACTCGGCACGGCGTACGTGCTCAGCGCGGCGGGAGGCCAGGAGACGGTCCGGCTTGAAACGGGGGCGGGCGTGATCCGTATCGACCTCACCCGGGAAAACGGGCAGATCGTGTCCGGCCGGATGCGGCAGCCGATCCCGACCTGGGCGCCCTACGACCGGACCGGCGAACTGCTGGCCGCACTGGGCGTGACGTCCGCTGAACTGCCAGTGGAGGCGTACCGGAACGGCCCGCGGCACGTCTATGTGGCGCTGGCCAGCGAGCAGGCGGTGGCCGCCGTGCAGCCGGATCTGGGTGCGCTGGGCCGGCTGTCCGCCATCGGCGCGGTGTGCTTCGCCGGCACCGGCCGGCAGTGGAAGGCCAGGAACTTCGCGCCCGGGCTGGGCGTGCCGGAAGATCCAGCCACCGGCTCGGCCGCCGGACCGCTCGCCGTGCACCTGGCCCGGCACGGCCGGATCGCGTTCGGCCAGGAGATCGAGATTAGCCAGGGTGCCGAGATCGGACGTCCGTCCACGCTGTACGCCCGCGCCATCGGGGACGGTGACCGGATCGACTCGGTCGAGGTCGCCGGGGCGGCAGTCGTCGTCGCCCGCGGTGAACTGCATGCTTGACGCCACCGTACTGGCCGCGCTGGCCAGCCCGAAACGGCTGCAGGTCCTGGACTGGCTGCGCGATCCGGTGGCGCACTTCCCGCCGCAGCGTGACGGCGACCTGGTCGAGGACGGCGTCTGCGTGGTGTTCATCGCGAACAAGCTCGGCGTCGCCCAGCCGACCGCCACCGCACACCTGCAGGCGCTGGCCCGCGCCGGGCTGGTCACCGCCAAACGGATCGGCCAGTGGACGTTCTACAAGCGGAACGAGGCGGGCCTCACGGCCCTGAAACAGAAAGTCGCGGAGGAGCTATGACGGACAAGGTTGCGGTCACATCGCCGGCGGCCCCGCCGGGCGGCCCGTACTCGCCTGGCCTGATCGTCGGTGAGTGGGTTTTCCTGGCCGGCCAGACCGGCGCGGGCAGCACCGTCAAGGAGCAGGCCGCAGACGCGCTCGGCAAGGTCGAGGCGCTGCTCGCCGCGGCCGGGACCGGGCTCGCCGAGGTTGTCTCCTGCCTGGTCCATCTGGCCGACCTGGCCGACTTCGAGCGCTTCAACGCGGTGTACCAGCAGCACTTCGCCGAGCCACGGCCGGTGCGGACCACGGTCGGCGCGGCCCTGCTCGACGGCGCACTAGTGGAAATCACCGCCACCGCCCGCCGATCCACCCCGGACTGACCGGGCTGGAAGACCAAGGCGGCGGCCCGCTTCCTGACGGGAGACATAGCGGATCTCCCCAGCCGCTTGGCGGGCCAAATAACCGGCGCAGGCCTGATCAGCGCGGTGAAGAAGGACGCCCAGTCGGCTGGACTGTAGCTGCGCATCGCTGCCGCAAGGTATCAGCGCAGGGCGGGTCAGGACCGGGCCGCGGCCAGTTGCGCGCTGAGCAGCGACCGGGCGGTGACCAGGGACGGGCCGTACCAGGTCAGGCTGCGCCCGTCAACCAGGGCGACCCGCTGCCCGGGGAACGCCTCCGGGCCGTCGTCCGGGCCGAACGGGTACGGCTCGTCGGGCAGCACGATGAGCCCGGGCCCGCCCGCGGTGAGCTCGGCCAGGCCGACCTTGGGGTACCGGGCGGCGTGGCCGCGGTAGACGTTGTCCAGTCCGAGCCGGGCGGCCAGGTCGCCGGCGAACGTGTCAGAACCGATGACCATCCACGGGTCGCGCCAGATCGGGATGGCCGCGGCGTGCCGCGGCCCGGCGTGCGGCTGCTGCCAGGCCTGCCCGGCGGCGGCAAGCCAGTCCGGCACCGGCCAGCCCAGCGCCTCGGTGAACATCCGGCGCAGCGAGTCCAGCGCCTGATCCAGGGTGCGCACGCCGGTCACCCAGACCGGCAGCCCAGCGGCCCGGAGCCGCTCCACGTCGAGCCGCCGGTTCTCCTCCTGGTTGGCCAGCACCAGGTCGGGCCGCAGCGCCCGGATCGCGGCCAGGTCCGGGTTCTTGGTGCCGCGCACCCGGGGCACGTCCAGGCCGGCCGGGTGGGTGCACCAGTCGGTGGCCCCGGCCAGCGCCTCCGGCCGGGTCACCGCGACCGACTCGGTCAGCGACGGCACCAGCGACACCACCCGGCGCGCCGGGCGCGGCGCTGGGACCGGATGTCCCAGGTCATCGCGGGGACTCGCGGGGGGCTCTGTCATCTGCGGACCACCCCTGGTTGGTTACGGTGACATCATGCGCGCCGTCACCGTCATTCCCGGCCAGCAGGGTTCCATTGCACTGAGCGAGATGCCGGAACCGCCCGGCGAGGACGGGCCGGTCCTGGTGGACACCCTGGCCATCGGCATCTGCGGCACCGATCTGGAAATCATCAGCGGGGAGTACGGCGCCGCGCCGCCCGGCGCGGACCGCCTGGTCATCGGGCACGAGTCCCTCGGCCGGGTGGCTGAGGCGCCGGCCGGGTCCGGGTTCAGCCCCGGGGACCTGGTGGTCGGCATCGTCCGCCGCCGCGACCCGGTGCCCTGCGCGGCCTGCGCCGCCGGGGACTGGGACATGTGCACCAACGGCCAGTACACCGAGCGCGGCATCATGGGCCGGCACGGGTACGCGTCCGAGCGGTACCGGATCCACCCGGAGCACCTGGTCGCCGTGGACCCGGCGCTGGGCACCCACGGCGTGCTGCTGGAGCCAACCACGGTGGTGGCCAAGGCGTGGGATCACATCGAGCGGATCGGCCGCCGGTCCACCTGGACGCCGCGCGGGGTGCTGATCACCGGGGCCGGCCCGATCGGGCTGCTGGCCGCGCTGCTGTCCGTCCAGCGCGGCTACGACACCTACGTGGTCGACCTGGTCACCGAGGGCCGCAAGCCGGACATGGTACGCCGGCTCGGCGCGCACTACTCGCCCCGGGGTGAGCTGGTCGAGGTGTCCGCCGAAGCCGACGTGGTCATCGAATGCACCGGGTTCGCCGCGATGCTGCTCGAGGCGAGCCAGCACGACGTGCACAACCGGGTGACCTGCCTGACCGGCGTGTCCACCGCGGGCGAGGAGGAGTCCGTGGTCAACCCAGGCCTGCTCAACCGCAACATGGTGCTGCGCAACTCGGTGCTGTTCGGCTCGGTCAACGCCAACCGGCGGCACTACGAACTGGCCGCCCAGGCACTGGCCGCGGCCGACCCGGACTGGCTGGCCGGGCTGATCACCCGGCAGGTGCCGCTGGCCCAGTGGGCCGACGCGTACACCCGGCAGCCCTACGACATCAAGACGGTACTGGCGTTCTGAAGGAGGGTCCGGAGCATGAGTGGGGACGGGCCGGGCAGCGGCGATCCGGCGGAGGCGCCGCTGTGCGAGGCGGCGGACCTGGCCGTGACGGTGCGCTGGGAGCGGGACGGCACCGGGCTGCGCGGCCAGGTGCTGGCGGAGAACGTGGGCGGGCGCGCCTGCCGGCTGGCGGGCAAGCCGGAGGTCACCCCGCTGGCCGGGGACGGCACGCCGCTGCCCGCCCAGACGGTGGTCACGCTGGAGTGGCGGTCCCCCGGTTACGTGCTGCTGCGGCCGGGCCAGCGGGCCGCCGCGCGGGTGGGCTGGTCCAGTTGGTGCGGGCGGCAGGCGGGCGGCCGGGCCCGGGTGCGCTGGGAGGGCGGCGAGGCCGTGGCTGAGGTGCACGGGCCGGCCCAGCCGGAATGCTCGCCTGGGGCGCCGGACAACCTGGTGTCGTCCTGGTTCGGGCTGATCGGCTAGGCCGTTCGGTGATTTTTCTGCCTGGGAGACGTCTCAATCGGTGAGCTGCGCTCCCCTTAATGGGTAAGCAAGCCGCCCTGAACCGGGCGAACCGAAAATGTCGTACACCCGTGCTGTAGTCAGACGGAGAAGTTGAGGAGGCCCACGATGAATCACCTCAGCATCAGTGAAGTCCGGGCCGACGCTTTGTTCGTGTCGTCACTGCAGCGATCCGACCAGCCCAGCACCGGTCAGGTCCGGCAGGCCGTGGCGGCCGCCGTCCGCCGGTTCGGTGGCCGGGGCTGCATCGGCCTGGTCGCGCAGGAGTTCGGCGAGCACCCGGACCTGGCCGTGGCGCGGATGCGCTGGGCGCTTCGGGTCACCGCCGGTGCGTTCGGCGAACAAGGCGAGGCCGAGCCGGCCGGGATGACCGGGATGGCCGCCCCCGCCGGGACAGCGTGCTGCCAGCCGCATGCCGCCTGAATGGACCTTGAGCAGGGCTGGCGGACCGAGCGGCTCGATCTGGAGCCGCTGCTGGTCACGCACGCCGTGGAACTGGCGCCGGTGCTGGACGACCCGGCGCTGCACGAATTCACCGGCGGCACGCCGCTGGACACGGCCGCACTGACTGCGCGCTACACCCGGCTGACCGGGCGCCGCGCACCGGACGGCCATCAGCAGTGGGGCAACTGGGTGATCCGGGTACGGGAGACCGGGCAGGCGGTGGGCACGGTGCAGGCGACGCTGCCGGCGGGCGGTCCGGCGGCGGGCCCGGCCGAGGTGGCCTGGGTGCTGGCCCGGCAGGCCCACGGCCGCGGCTACGCCAAGGAAGCGGCCAGCAGCCTGGTGGCCCGGCTGGCCGCGGACGGATGGACCGTGCTGGCCCATATCCACCCCGGCCACCTGGCCTCGCAGCGGGTCGCGGCGGCCGCCGGGCTGTCCCCGACCAGCGCGATGCATAACGGCGAATTCTGCTGGATCCGTAGTAAAACTGAGTTCCCGGAGCAGCCGGGTAGCCGCCATAGTTAAGCCAATTAGCACAGACCCAGCCGAGGGGGCATTATGGCGGGCCCGATGCGGATTCCGGGGTTCCGGCGGGACGTGGCCGGCCAGCCGCCGGCGGCCGAACCGGTGGCCGGTGCGGGGGCTGAACCAGCGGCGGTACCGGCGGCGGGCCCGCCGGCCGTCACGATCACCCCGTTCAACCGGTGGGTGATCCTGCTGGGCGGCGTGGTTTTCGCCGTCGAGATGGCCCTGAGCACCAGGTACGGCTTTCACCGCGACGAACTGTACTTCCTGGACTGTGCCCGGCATCTGCAGGCCAGCTACGTGGACCAGCCGGTGCTGACGCCGCTGCTGGCCTGGGTGTCGCTGAAGCTGTTCGGGGTGTCCCTGCCCGGGCTGCGGGTCTGGCCCGCGCTGGCCGCGTGGGGCACCGTGCTGGTGGCCGGGCTGATCGCGCGGGAGTTCGGCGGCGGCCGGCGGGCGCAACTGCTGGCCGCGATCGCCGCCGCCATGCCGGCCCTGCTGGCCATCGATCACCAGTTTGGGCCGACCGCGTTCGACGTGCTGGCCTGGGCGGGCCTGGCGTTCGTGGTGGCCCGGATCGGGCGGACCGGCGACACCCGCTGGTGGCTGCTGGGCGGCGTGGTCCTCGGCTTGGGGCTGGCCAACAAGCACAGCGTGGGCTTCTTCGGTCTCGCCATTTTCATCGGCGTGCTGCTTTCCGGCGGCCGCCGGCTGGTGCTGAACCGCTGGTTCGCGGCCGGGTTCCTGATCGCGGCGCTGTTCACCATCCCGGACATCTGGTGGCAGGCGACTCACGGGTGGGCCACGATCGCGATGACCCAGCAGCTCAACCGGGAAAACGGCGGCCTGGGCAACATCCCCAGCTGGATCATCGGCCAGCTCATCATGTCGGCGATAGCCCTGGTCCCGGTGTGGCTGATCGGGCTGCGCTGGCTGTGGCGCTCCGGCCGGCCGCTGTGGAAGGCGCTGACCTGGGCCTATGGGCTGCTGTTCGTGTTCTTCATGCTGACCTCCGGCTCGAAGATCTACTACCTGGCCGGGGCGTACATCTACCTGCTGGCCGCGGGCGCGGTAGCCATCGACGGCTGGCTGGCCGCCCGGCCGGGCCGGTTCCGCAACCTGCTGATCGCCGTCGGGGTCACCGTCGTGGTGGGGCTGCCGCTCACGCTGCCGGTGCTGCCGGCCAACGACATCGGCTGGACCTATCAGGTCAACCAGCAATCGGGCGAGAGCATCGGCTGGCCGCAGCTGGTCAGTACCGTCCGCGGTGTGTGGCTCTCCCTGCCGCCCAGCCAGCGGGCCAACGCGGTGATTTTCACCGGCGACTACGGCGAGGCCGGGGCCATCAACGAGCTGGGCCGGGGCATGGGCCTGCCCACCGCGGTCAGCGGGCACAACACGCTCTGGTGGTGGGGGCCGGGCAAGCCGCACGCCAGCACCGTCGTGGCGGTGGCGCCCGGGCCGATGGACGTCACCGGCTACGGTGCCTATCTGCGGCAGTTCTTCACCAGCGTCCGGGTGGCGGCCACGCTGTCCAACCCGTACCGCATCCACTATCAGGAATGGGGCGGGCACGTGTACGTGTGCACCGGGCCCCGGCACCCGTGGGGCCAGATGTGGCCCCGGCTGCGGCACTACGACTGACCGGAGGCACGGTTTGACCGGAAACACGGGGGCACCCGTGCTCAAGATGTTCAGCGTGGTGCTGGACGCACCGGATGCCGCCGAGCTCGCGGCCTTCTACCGCAGGCTGCTCGGCTGGCCAGTGGAGAAGGAGGAGCCGGACTGGATCACCCTGCGCGCCCCGGACGGCGGGGCCGGGCTGTCCTTCCAGACCGAGCCGGCCTACCTGCGGCCGGTGTGGCCGGCCGGGCCAGGCGACCCGCAGATGCAGGCCCACCTGGACATCGAGGTCGAGGACCTGGCCGCCGCGGGTGAGCACGCGGTCGCGGCCGGGGCGGTGCTGGCCGGCTACCAGCCGCAGGACGACGTGCGGGTCTACCTCGACCCGGCCGGCCACCCGTTCTGCCTGTTCCTGCCGGACTGAGGCCAGGCGGTCAGGCGGTCAGGCGGTCAGGCGATCTTGCGGGCGCCGGGGCCGGGCACCGGGGTGACCTCGCGGGCATCCTCCAGCACATGTCCCGCTTCGCAGGCCAGCTGCAGGTGCACCGGCTCGCCGCAGTCCCGGTGCCGCAGCTCGACCTGCGGCCCAGCCGGGCCGACCGCGTGCTGGTTGCCCCACTCCAGCATCGCCACCAGCACCGGGTACAGGTCCAGGCCCTTGCCGGTCAGCCGGTACTCCCACCGGGCGCGCTGACCGGAATCCTGGTACGGCACCTTGCGCAGCAGCCCCTCCCGGACCAGGCGGGTCAGCCGGTCGCTGAGCACCTGCCGCGGCATCCCGGTGCGCCGCCGCATGTCATCGAACCGGCGCACGCCGTTGAACGCCTCGCGGAGCACGAGGAACGTCGACCGCTCGCCGAGGATGGCCACCGTCGCACCGATCGCGCAGTTGGCCGAGTCGTAGTCCAGAATCCAGGGCCGTCCCATGATCGTATGCTAAGTCTGGTTGACAGACTCAGCAATTCGGGGACAAGCTGGGTCTGTGAACCGAACTCAGGGGGATCAGGTTCCCGGCGGTCCCGCCACCACCATCCGGCCCTCCGGCTGCGCCGACCTGGCCGAGCTCGGCGCGTTCTTCGCCGGGCTGTCGCTGCACACCCGGGTGAAGAGATTCTTCGCCCCGGTCAGCCCGGGTCCGGCCATGCTGCGCCGGCTGGGCGGCACGGCCGGCCAGGCTGACGTGCTGGTCGCGGTGCGCGGCGGCGTCATCATCGGCCACGCCATGGCCGTGGACCAGGCCGTGGACCAGGCCAGCCCCGAAGCCGGCCTGATCACCGACATCGGCGTGGTGGTGGCCGATGCCTGGCAGGGCCGGGGCGTCGGCGCTGCGCTGATGCGCGCGCTGGTCGGCCGGGCCCAGGCCCGCGGCGTGACCGAGGTCAGCATGGACGTGCTGCCCAGCAACCGCGCGGTGCTGGCCATGATCACCAGCCACTGGGCGGCCGCGCGCACCGGCCGGTCCGCGGACAGCGTGACCGTCCAGATCCAGCTACTCCCCCAGCAGCACGAACGCCAGCTGGCCCCCGCGGCCGCCGGCCACCGCGCCGCCTAGGGTCGCCTAGCCGGTCCGGGAGTCAGCCGGGCCCGGCAGCGCGCGGACCAGATAGTCCCAGGCCTGCCGGATCTGCCGCGGGCTGTAGGTGTGCTCGCGCTTGGCCAGCGACTCGTCTTCCGGGGTCCACTGGTAGCCGGGACCCAGCGACAGGGTCAGGATCTGCTGCTGGCACGCTCGCTCCAGCAGGATGGCGGCCACCGTCGCGGTCTCCAGATCCGGCCCGGCACACACGATCCCGTGATTGACCAGGAACAGTGCGGCGCAGTCGCCCAGCGTGCGGGCGACCGCGGCGCCCAGCTCGCGGGTCAGGATGAGGTCCGAGGTCTGGGTGAACCGCGGCACCTGCGGGGGGACGAAGTAGTTCGCCTCGTGGCTGACCGGCCGCAGCGGCTGCCCGCTGGCGCCCAGTGCCACCGCGGCCCGGCTGTGCACGTGTACCACGCCGCCGACGTCCGGGCAGGCCAGCATGACCTCGGTGTGGATCGGGTATTCGCTGTGCCGCGGTCCCCCGCCGGCCAGCACGTTGCCGTCCGGGGTGACCAGGTGGACCAGGTCGGGGGTGACTTCCTCCAGGCCCCAGGACGCCTGCTTGATCCAGACGCCGCGGCCGCCGGGGTCCCGTGCCGAGGCGTGCCCCCAGATCAGGTCGTTGGCGCCGGAGGCGGCCAGGATCCGGGACGCCAGCGATACCGTCTGCCGGTAGCTGTCTTCGGCCAGGTCCGTCACGGATGCCAGTAGATCACGCGCGGCGGCGGCGGGATGGGTAACCGCGGCCGGGTGAGCCGACACTAACCAGTGTGGAAGACGGCGACCTGGTCCGGCAGGCGCGGGCCGGCGACACCGCCGCGTTCCGGCTGCTCGTCGAGCGGCACTGGACGGCGGCCCGGGGCCGGGCGGCGCGGCTGTGCGCCCGCCCGGACGATGTGGACGACGTGCTGCAGGAAGCGTTCCTGCAGGCGTTCGTGGCCCTGGACCGGCTGCGCGACCCGGACCGGTTCGGCGCCTGGCTGGCCGGCATCGTGCGCAACGTGCAGCGCGCACAGGGCCGCCGGGCGCCGGAACTGCTGCTGGCTGACTGGCCGGAAGCGCTGCATCCGGCATCAGCGGACGGCCTGCCATCCGCCGACGACCTGGACCGCGCCGAGGCGCTGCGGGCCGCGGTGGCGGGCCTGCCCGAGGGGCAGCGGCGCGCCGTCGAGCTGTACTACTTCGCCGACCAGCCGCGGCCAGATCTCCGGGTCACCCGGCGCGGCCAAGGCCAGCCTGCACAAGGCCCGCCGCCGGCTCCGCGCGCACCTCACCGCGCACCGCCCCGACCTCATCCCCGCCGTGCCCAGGAGGACCGCCATGACCACCGTCCGCATCGCATACGCCGAGCCCCATTTCGACACCCGGCTGGACGGCTCGGTGGCGATCAGGCACATCCTCGTCGTACTGGCCGACGACCCCGGGTACCGGGCCATGGGGCTGTGGCTGCGCACCCGGCACGGCATGGCGCTGTGCCGGGTGCTGGAGCACCAGTCCGCCGGCGGCGGGCAGGACCGGCCGTCGCTGTCGCCCATGGCCGGGTATCTGCAGGTCCGCGAGTTCAGCCCGGAGGACCTGGCCATCCGGCTGCTCGGCGCGGCCAGCGGCACGGTGACCGGGGTGGACATCGACCAAGTAGGCCCCAACCTGCTGGCCGCGCAAGTCGGCGTATCCAGTCCGGCTGGCCGCCAGCAGGTGGCCGCGGACCCGGGCAGCGCACTCGCCCTGGCGGCCATGCTGGACGTGCCGATCCGGGTGGCCGACGCCTTGATGAACCGGCTGGCCGTCCCGGTCACCGGCGACGACCTGCTCGGGCCGTTCCTGAGCCGGACCCCGGCCCGCCCGTCCGGGCCACGCTCGGCCCCGCAGAATCTGGCCTTCGCCGACGGCCTGGACGGCTGGACCGTCGGCGGCAGCGCCCGCGCCGAGGTGACCGGGGCACACTGGGACGACTATGCCGCGGTTGCCGCCGGCGGGACGGCCACCCTGTCGGCCACGGTCCCGGATCCGTACGGGAGCGTCTTCCTGGGCCAGGAGTTCCTGGCCGACGACTACCGCGGCGCCGTGGTTACGCTGCGCGCCGAGGTACGCAGCGCGGACCTAGCCGACCACGCCGAGCTGAGCGTGCACGTCGTCACCCTGGACGAAGAGCACAGCCAGGCCGGGCCTCCTGGTCCCGGGCCGGTCCAGCGGATGCGCCGGGACACGGAGCGGCAGGGCGAGACCATCACCGGCAGCCAGGACTGGACCAGCTATGAGCTCACCGTGCCGGTCCCCGGTGACGCCGAGCACATGGGATTCGATCTCACCCTGGCCGGTCCGGGCCAGGCCGGGCTACGCAACGTGTCGTTCAGCCGCGCCGGGTGAGTGGCAGCCGGGCCGCGGTGTCCGCGTCCTGCGGGCTGTACACGGAGATCCGCAGCCCGGGCTGGGCCGAGACCTCGTACTCGGTGCGGGTGAACGTCATCAGCCCGGCGGCCTGGTGCTGGAACCGGAGCGTGCGCTCGGCCGGCCCGGCGACTTCGTGCCGCTCCCAGATCTCGGCGAACTCCGGGCTGAGCGCGGCCAGCCGCCGGATGTTCTCCGCCCACTCCGGGTCGCCGATGTGCCGGGCATAGGCGGCGCGCAGCCGGGCGATCAGGTGCGGGATCTCCTCGGCGTAGTTGAGCAGCAGGTCCCGCGCCCGCGGCTCGGTGACCGCGCACCACAGCAGGTTCTTGTGGATGCACGGCAGGGAGTGCCAGTTCCAGAACATCTCCTCATGCGCGTCGTTCGAGTCGAGGACGTCGAACCGGTCGTTGAGCAGCACGGCCGGGAACGGGTCGAGGGCGCGCAGCACCTGGCTGGCCGAACCAGGCACGCCGCACGGGCTCACCTGCGAGCGCACCGGCATCGCCTCGGCCAGCCAGTACAGATGCCACCGCCCGGCGGCATCGAGCCGCAGCACGCGGGCCACCGCGTCCAGCACCTGCGCGCTGGCGTTGATCGGCCGGCCCTGCTCCAGCCAGGTGTACCAGCTGACCCCCACGCCGGCCAGCAGCGCGACCTCCTCCCGCCGCAGCCCCGGCGTGCGGCGGCGCGGGCCCGGCGGCAGCCCGGCGTCGGTGGGACTCAGCTGGGCGCGCCGGGTCTTCAGGAAGCTGCCGAGCTCAGCCCGGCGGGACTTCTCCGTACTGCTGGCTGGCTGGGTGGATACCACCACGCCACCGTCTCACCGGGGTCTGACAAAAACGCGGCCCCGGAGCTACGCTGGCGCCGTGCCATCGGTGATGTACGCACGCATGCTGGCGTCTCCCGCGGACCGGGAGCGCACGATCAGGGCCCTCCAGGAATCGTTCGCCGAGGGCAGGCTGACCAGGGACGAACTGGACGAGCGGCTCAGCCGGGCACTCCAGTCGCGGGACTTCCCGGAACTCCGCATGCTCACCGCCGACCTGCCGTCGGATAACCCGTTCGCCCGGCTCCCGGCGCACCGCACCACGCCACGCCGGATCGATTTCGAGCGGAACCCGCCGCTGCGCCGCCGGTGACGGGTCGGTGACCGGTCAAGGCCCACCGCCGGTGATGGTCAGGGGCCGAGCGCGCCCGGATCGGCCGGCACGTCCACGGCGTGCTGCTGCAGCACGTCCAGCGGCACGATCCGCAGGGCCGCCTCATGGGTGGAGGCCAGCACCACGTGCGCGGCCGCGCCGTCCTGATGCGCGCGCAGCCAGTTCCGCGCGGTCACGCACCAGCGGTCGCCGGGCACCAGCCCCGGGAAGTGGAACTGCGGCGCCGGTGTGGTCAGGTCGTTGCCGATGCTGCGCTGATGGGCCAGGAATTCCGCCGTCACCACCGCACAGATCGTATGGCTGCCCACGTCCTCCGGCCCGGTACTGCAGCACCCGTCCCGGTAGAACCCGGTGACCGGGTCGGTGCCGCACGGCTCCAGTTCCCCGCCCAGCACGTTGCGATCGGCCATACCGGCAGTATCCCCGATATCAGCCAACCTGCATGTGCCGGAAGTACGAGCCGGGGTCGGTCATGAACCGGCGCCAGGCGCCGACCAGGTGCAGGTCATCCCAGCGGGCCGGGCGGATGCCCCAGTCGCCCAGTTCGAGCAGGGCCGCGCCGGGAACGGCGGCGATGATGGGTGAATGAGTGGCCACGATGGCCTGGGAACCCTCCCGGGCCAGGTCGTGCAGCAGGGCGGCCAGCCCAAGGCAGGCGGTGAACGAGAGCGGCGCGTCGGGTTCGTCCATCAGGTAGAAGCCCGGCTGGTTCACCCGGGTACGCAGGATCTCGAGGAAGCCCTCGCCATGGCTGAGCTGGTGGAAGCGTTCCGGTTGCCGCCCCGGGTGGTCCTCCAGGTAGGTGTACAGGCTGTGCATGGTGTCGGCGCGCAGGAAATAGGACCAGCGCGGCCGGACCGGGCCGCGCTCCACGATGAGGCGCGAGCCAGCCGCTGGCTCGCTGGCCCGGACCCGGAACAGCTCGGCCTGCGCCGAGCCGCCCTGCGGATTGAGCCGGCACGCCTCGGCCAGCATCTCCACCAGGGTGGACTTCCCGGAGCCGTTCTCCCCCACCAGCACGGTCAGCCCGGGCGTCAGGTCCAGGCCCTCGCACAGCAACTGTTCCACCGCCGGGACGGTGGCCGGCCACCTGGTGGTGTCGACCGGGCTGGCCGGGTCGGACCGGACCCGGCGGACCACCCGGCCATCGGTCGCCCAGCCCGGGGCTTCGCCGCCGGTCACCTGACTACCGTGCCCCGGCCCGCCGGCCCGCCGGCTAATCGTCCGGGCCGAGCAGCGCGGCGCACACGTCGCTGATGTCGACCATGCCGATGAGCTTGCCGTCGTCCACCACCGGCAGGTGCCGGAAGTGCCCGTTGGTCATCATCCGGGCCGCGCTCCGGATGCCGGTCGTGGCCTTGATGACGGTCGGCTCCTCGGTCATCAGGTCGTGGATGCGGACGTCATTCACGTTCTTGCCATCCGCGACTACCCGGGCGATGTCCGCCTCGGTGATGATGCCCCGGGGCTGGTCTGTCTGCGGGTCCACCACCATGAGCGCGGTGGCGCCCGCGTGTTTCATCAGGTACGCGGCCGCGGCCACGTGATCGCCCTGCTCCACCGTGGTCACCGCCGGGTGCATGACGTCCGCCACGGTGGCCGGCGCGGGCGGCTGAGACGGCTGCTGCGCAGCTGCTTCTGTCATGGTCTGCTCCATTCCCGGCCTGGCGTCAATCGATCGGGCTAGCGCGCAGATTATGCCTCTGCGCCGCCGATGGCCAGACCGTCCCCGGCCCGGGGCCAGCCGACCCCAGAAGTGATCTCCCACCCCAGCGCTCTCAATTATCACCCGGATAAAGTAGAGCAGAAGCTAGGAAATCACCCGTAACACTAGTCCGTCCTGGGCTCGCCTGAGCCGGGCCGCTAAGCCGACCGAATACCACTTACGGGATTGCCCGCCAGACGGTATTTGACCTGGCGCAATACCGCGCCCGGCGGACCGAATTCGGCCGCCGCCGACGATATTTCCCGCCGGTCACGCGCGGGTCGTGCGGATAGCGAATGGGGGGCCCCGGACTCGCCCGGGGTGGCCAATGCCTGGACTGTCCCACTTTGTGGGCGTACCTTAGTCTGCGGTTGATGAACCAGCCAGGTTTTGGCCTTGCTCGGCTCGCATTTACCGGCCCCCACCCAGGCCGGCCAGCACCGGTCCTGGGGCGGCAGGGTTAAGGACGTGCTCGATGCCTGAGCACAGATGGGAGCAACGACCGCACCAGTACCGAGGCTTCTGAATAAGCACGCCTGCTGCGGCTCCGGGGCGCATTTCAGCCGCTTTCACCATGCCCACCGACTCGGCGATACCAGCCTGAGGAGGCAATCCCCGTGATATTCCGCCATACCCGCGGCCTGCGGAGGCAGGAGGTAGCCCGCACGTTTCTCATCTGTTAATCCAGGCGGTCCCGGCCAGGTGTTGCAGCACGCGGCCGGGACCTATGTCGGATCAACCCTTAGGAAGGAACCCCGACATGTTCAGTATTCCAGCTGCCGGGCTGGCAAAGAGCCTGATAGCGGTCACGATTTCGCTGCATCCCGCGGCCGCGCACCACGCCGCGCAGGGCTACACGGTGCACGCGGGCGACACGCTGTCCGCGATCGCGGCGCACGAGTACGGCCGCGCCGCCGACTGGCCCGCGGTCTGGTGGGCCAACCGGCACCAGGTGAAGAACCCGTCGCTGATCGCCACCGGCCAGCGGCTGACGCTGCCCGCCTCGGGCACGGTGGCGCCGTGGCTGGCCCGCGCGGCCAGCGCGGCCATCCCGGCCGGGGCGCCAGCACCAACGCCAGCGGCCGCCGGGTCAAGCTCGGCCACCCCCGCCGCCAGCAGCGCACCGGCCGATCCCGCCCCAGCCCCGGCGCCAGCGCCGGCCGCTGGTTCAGCCGGCGGGGTGAACTGGTCGGCCATCGCCGCCTGCGAGTCGGGCGGCAACTGGAGCGCGGACACCGGGAACGGCTTCTACGGCGGGCTGCAGTTCACCGAGGGCACCTGGCTCGGCTACGGCGGCGGCCAGTACGCGTCGTCGGCCAACCTGGCCTCCGCCGCGGACCAGATCGCGGTGGCCGAGCGGGTGCTGGCTGGCCAGGGCATCGGCGCCTGGCCGGTCTGCGGCGCCAACGGCTGACCCATCCGGCCGCTAGCGCAGCCGGTGACGGCTGCGCTAGCCGCCCGGCCGCTTGACGTCCACCGGCGGCAGCGCGCCCACCTCATGCTTGGTCAGGCTGAGCCAGATGCCGTCGTCGGTGCTGTTCACCGCGCTGATCGGGATGGCCACCTCCTTGTGGCCCCACAGGTGCCCCTCCTGCAGCAGCACGTGCGTCACGTGATGGCTGGCCGGGTCGATGACCAGCCCATCGACGTGGCCGATGGGGCCGTCGGTGGCCTGCACGTGGTCGCCGCGGCGCACCTCCACCTCGCCGACCGGGACCGTGTCGTAGGTCTCGGTCTCAGACACCCCATCGAGCAGCCGCTGCGGTACCGGCGGCGCACCACCCAGCGTGGAGTAGGGCCAGGTCAGCACCGCGGAAGGGCCGTACGCCGCATACCCCTGTGTGCCCGGCACGAACTGGGTCTCCTCGGCCGGGTCCAGGTGCGCGAACTCGGTCACCGTGATGCTGAGCCGGAGCTGCTCTCCCGAGGCTGCCGCGTCGACCAGGTCGATGGGCACCAGCCGGGCCAGCCCCAGCCGCCCCTTCGGCTCGACCACCAGATGGGTCAGCACGCCGGCTACCGGGTCGAAAACCACCCGGGTCAGCTCGCCGGCGTCCCCGTCGGTGCAGCTGACCTCGGACCCGATCGTGAACGTTTCCTCTGCCATAGCCACCCTCCTCGCCCCTCAGACCCTAGCCCGATTCGGCGCCCGGGACGGCTCCACCATGCCGCCGACGCCCCAGCCGGCCAGGTGCTGGGTGTGCGCCCGCAGCCCGGTCAGCATCGCGGTCACCGCGATCATGAACACCAGCGCGCTGGCCACCCCGGCGGTCAGCCGGAGCGCGAACCAGATGGCGTGGTTTTCGGTCGCGGCCATCAGCAGCAGCGTGCCAATCAGCACCACCTGCCCGGCCCGCAGCACCAGCAGCGAGCGGAGCACCGCCGGGGCGGCGATGCCGGTCAGCGCGCCGATCAGGTAGCCGAGGTAGTTCGCCGTGGCCAGCGTCGAGCCGAACTGCGCGGACAGCCCGGCCTGGGCGTGCATCAGCGGCAGGATCGGCGTGTAGGCGAACCGCCCGATGCCCATGCTGAGAGCGAGCGCGGCGGCCGCCCGCAGCACGAGTGCCCACGGTCGTTGCGCCATGCCCTTGACGCTAAAGCACGCTAGTGCCCGGCTATTTGACCGCCGTCGATGTGCAGGATCACGCCGCTGACGTACGGCGCTGACTCCAGGTACAGGACGCCGCCGACCACATCGCTGACCTGGCCCACCCGGCCGAGCGGGATCCGCGGGCCGAGGCCGGCGTACTCGGCCGGCGGGTGCAGCGGCGTCTGGATGATGCCGGGCGCCACCGCGTTGGCCCGGATGCCGCGGGACGCGTACTCGACGGCCAGCGACCTGGTTGCCGCGGCCAGGCCGCCCTTGGTCAGCGCGGCCAGCACGGACGGCGAGCTGGAGTCGGCCACGTCGGCCACGGTGGCGCTCATGTTGACCACGTGGCCGCTGCCGCGCGGCAGCATCTCGGTGATGGCCCGCTGGGTCAGGTAGAAGAACCCGGTCAGGTTGACCCCGATCACGGTGGCGTAGTCGGCCGCGGTGTACTCGGTGAACGGCTTGCTGAGGAAGATTCCCGCGTTGTTGACCAGCGTGTCGACCCGCCCGAACCGGGCGAGCGCCGCGTCGATGATCTGGTCCGCGGTGCCCGGTTCTGCGATGTCCCCTTCGACGGCGAGCAGGTCCGGGTCGTCGGACGGCTTCATCCGCCGGGCACTGGCCACCACCGCCCAGCCCAGCTCCCGGTACCCGGCGACCAGGCCGGCCCCGATGCCCTGCGAGCCGCCGGTGATGATGGCGACCTTCTGATCCGGTCCGCTCATGACGCGGTCACCTCCCGCTGTCACCAGTGTGACCGGTGCGAACGTGCCGGGCCCACGGGGGCCCGGCACGCTGAGCCCGGCTAGCGCTGGCCGGCGCGGACGCCGGTCTCGACCCGCTCGCCGAGATCCTTGTCCACGTTGCGCCAGTACTCGAACGCGCGCTGCAGCACCGGCTCGGTCACCCCGTCCAGCAGGTGGCCGACGATGTTGCTGACCAGCCGCTCCCGGGCCGCGTCGTCCAGCACCTCGCGGACCATGGTGCCGGGCTGGCCGAAGTCGTCATCCTCGGCGCGCTTGGTGTACGCCGAGCGGATGATGTCGCCGTCCGCGAACCAGTAGTTCGGCCGGTTGTGCTCGGTGTCGGCCCGCGGGCCGCCCTTGGAGTTCGGCGCGTACACCGGGTCGGACACGTTGCGGATCCGCATCGCGCCGTCCTTGCTGTAGCTGTGCACGTCAACCCGGGGCTCGTTCACCGGGATCTGCTTGTAGTTCACGCCGAGCCGGGCACGGTGCGCGTCGCTGTAGGAGAAGCCCCGGGCCAGCAGCATCTTGTCCGGGCTCAGCGCGATCCCGGGCACCAGGTTGTTCGGCTCGAACGCGGCCTGCTCCATCTGGGCGTGATAGTCGGACACGTTGCGGTCCAGCGTCAGCTGGCCGACCTCGATCAGCGGGTAGTCGCCGTGCGGCCACACCTTGGTCAGGTCGAACGGGTTGAACCGGTACGTCTTGGCGTCCTCGAACGGCATGATCTGCATCTTGAGCGTCCAGCTCGGGAACTCGCCGCGCTTGATCGCCTCGTACAGGTCACGCTGGTGATAGTCGCCGTCCGAGCCGGCCAGCTGGTCCGCCTCGGCCTGCGGGATGAACTCGATGCCCTGGTCGGTCTTGAAGTGGTACTTGACCCAGAACTTCTGGCCGCCGGCGTTGATCCACAGGTAGGTGTGCGAGCTGTACCCGTTCATGTGCCGCCAGCTCCGCGGGATGCCGCGGTCGCCCATCAGCCAGGTCACCTGGTGCGCCGACTCCGGGGACAGCGTCCAGAAGTCCCACTGCATGTCGTGGTCGCGCATGTTGTTGTCGGCGCGCCGCTTCTGCGACCGGATGAAGTGCTGGAACTTGAGCGGGTCGCGGACGAAGAACACCGGGGTGTTGTTCCCGACCATGTCGTAGTTGCCGTCGGACGTGTAGAACTTCAGCGCGAAACCGCGCGGGTCACGCCAGGTGTCCGGGCTGCCCCGCTCGCCGGCCACGGTGGAGAACCGGATCAGCGTGTCGGTCCGGGTGCCCGGCTGGAACACCGCGGCCTTGGTGTACGCGGTGACGTCGTTCGTCACCTCGAAGTAGCCGAACGCGCCGCCGCCCTTGGCGTGCGGCTGGCGCTCCGGGATCCGCTCCCGGTTGAAGTTGGCCATCTGCTCGATGAGGTAGTGGTCCTGCAGCAGGACGGGACCATCGGGGCCTACGGTCAGCGAGAACTCGTCGCTCTCGACCGGCGCGCCGGCATCGGTGGTCGTCGCTGTGGGCTGCTTCTCGGTCACTGCCATGCCTCCTCACGCTGTTCTCCGGCAGCGGAGCGGCCGGCCGCCTGGCACATGGGGCAAACACCCCAGAACACCACTTCGGCTTCGTCTACCGCGAAGCCCAGGTCCTGGACCGGGGTCAGGCAGGGCTGCGCCCCGATCGCGCAATCGACGTCTTCGGTCCGGCCGCACCGACGGCAGACCAGGTGGTGATGGTTGTCGCCCACCCGGCGCTCGAACCGGGCCGGATGCCCGGCGGGCTCGATGCGGCGCAGCAGGCCGGCCGCGGCGCACGCGGCCAGCATGTCGTAGACGGCCTGGGTGGACACCGCGCCGAAGCGCTCCCGCACCCCCGCCGCGATGGCGTCCACCGTGGTGTGCGGATGCTCGGCCAGCCAGGTCAGCATGGCCAGCCTGGGCATCGTGACGCGGAGCCCGGCCGAGCGCAATGCCCGCGACATCTCGCCGTCCGGATCGACCGCTCCAACTGCCATAACTCAGCCCATGCTGCCGAATTATCTGGAATGAGTCAAGTTATGGTCCGCACCGATCACCCCGATGGCGGCTGGCCCACGTCGCTGACCAGCTCACCCGGCCACAGGTTGAGCTTGGGCTCGAGCTGGGCCGCGTGCGCGGCGAACCGGGCCCGGTAGGTGGTCGCGCTCAGCCCGTAGTGCGCCTTGAACCGGCGGGCGAAGTAGTTCTGGTCCGGCCAGCCGACGGCCCGGCCGATGGCGGTGACCGGCTGGTCGGTGTGCAGCAGCAAGGTGGCGGCCGTCTCGGCGCGCAGCCGGGCCAGGTAGGCCATGGGCGGCAGGCCGGTGCCAGCCTTGAACACCCGGACCAGGTACCCCGGCGCCAGGTGCAGCTGGTCGGCCAGCTCGGGCAGCGTCCAGTGGCGCTCGGGGGCGGCCTCCAGCATGCGCATGGCCTGGCCGACCGCGGGATGGGCCGGGCCGGCCGCGGCCAGCAGATGCGTGTTGGTCCCGGCCAACGTCCGGCCGAGCTGGCTGAGCAGCAGGGCCAGCCGCCCGACGATGTCGCCGCGGTGCGTGCTGGCCGGCTCGTGCCACAGCGAGGCCAGCGCGGCCAGGTGGCTGCGGCATTCCGCCAGCGTGTCCGGCGCCAGGTGCATGGTCAGCATGCCGTAGCCCTGGCCCAGGTACGGGCCGGTCCACAGCAGGTAACCGAGCAGTGGGTCCTCGCGAGTCCACATCAGCTCGCGACGGAGCAGCTCGCTGCTGAAGCAGCAGTTGTACAGCTCCAGGTCGGTGCAGTCGTAGTAGCCGTGCCACACGCCCGGGCGGAGCAGGATGGCGTCACCGACCGCCAGCTGCTGCCGCCCGGCCAGCGACTGGTGCACACCCGCGCCGCCGATGACGAACGCGACCTCCATGAAGCTGTGCGTGTGCAGCGGCTGCACCCGGCGGTGCCGGTGGTACCCGGCGTACGCGAACGCTCCCTCATTGAAGTAGAGCTGGTCCCGGCTGGTGTCCAGCGGCATGTCCTCAATGCCCGGATCTTCCACCCGCGAAGCGTACCGCCCATATCATGCCGAAGTTAATTTCGTGCTACCACCAGTTCATCTCGGCCTAGCGCTGGCCAGCACGGACGGCGAATGATCCTGCACAACGCAGGCCACTTCATCCAGGAGATTGCCGGCATGACGACGCTTGCCCAGCTACGCCACCGGTACCAGCCGGTGCTGGCGGCCATGCTGCTGCCGAGCCTGCTGCTGATCGGGTTGTTCAGCTACTACCCGGCCGTGCGCAGCCTGATCGGCGGGTTCTACCAGTGGAACGGCTTCACCCCGCCCACCTATGACGGCATCACCCAGTTCAAGCAGTACGTGCAGTCGCCCACGTTCGGCACCGAGGCGAAGAACCTGGCCATCCTGGTCGGCGGGGCCATCCTGATCACCCTGGTCTCGCAGTTCACCGCGGCCGAGGTGGTCACGCACATGCCGCCGCGGGCCGGCACGGTGGCCAAGTACCTGCTGGTGCTGCCGATCGTGCTGCCCCCGCTGATCCTGATCGAGGTCTGGGCCTACCTGCTGCAGCCGCAGTACGGGCTGATCGACGTGTTCCTCGGCGCGGCCGGGCTGCCGCAGCCGACCTGGCTGACCGACCCGCACCTGGCCCTGGTCAGCATCCTGCTGATCGGCTTCCCGTGGATCTCCAATCTGGGCTTCCTGATCTTCCTCGGCGGGCTGCAGAACCTGCCGAAGGATGTGCTCGACGCCAGCACCATCGACGGCGTCGGCGCGCTCAAGCGGGTGTTCTCCATCGACATCCCGCTGCTGCTGCCCCAGTTCCGCATCGTGGTCATCCTGTCCGGCATCTACGCGGTGCAGAACTTCATCCCGATCCTGCTGCTGACCAACGGCGGTCCCGGCACCGCGACCCTGGTGCCCGGCCTCGACATGTACCAGTCCGCGTTCCAGAACGACCAGTACGGCTACGGCATGGCCATCGGCACCCTGCTCTTCGTGGTCATGCTCGCGTTCACGCTCATCGCCCTGCGGCTGCTCCGGCCACGCACCACCGCGTAGCCACCGAGCCCGCACGACCCCCGATTGCACACAGAAACCCTCACGAGGAGGTGGGAACGAGTGCACAGACTTCCCATCAGCAGATCGCGCATCAGTAGACCGATCGCCGCCGCCGCGGCCGTGCTGCTGGCCGGCGGACTGGCCGCCGGCTGCTCATCCAGCGGCTCCAGCAATGGCGGCGCGATCGTCATCAAGGCGGTGCTGCCGCCCAACACCGGCACGATCGACGCCAAGGCCAACGCCGGGATGAAGAAGCTGACCCTCGAGTACGAGGCCGCGCACAAGAACGTGACCGTGCAGTGGCTACCGGAAAACAGCGCCAGCATCACCACCGCGAACGCGGCCGTGCAGAGCCAGGCATCCGGCGGCAGCGCCCCGGATCTGGTCTGGGAGCAGTACGGCCCGGTCACCTCGGGCGCGCTGCCGAGCGGGCTGCTGCAGAACATCAAGCCGTATCTGGAGAAGCCCAACCCGTACGTGCCCGGCAACAAGAGCTGGCTGTCGCTGTTCTCCGCCTCCACGGTGCCGTACATGACCTCGCCGAACGGCGACATCGACATCATCCTCGGCTCGGACGTCGAGACCGGGATGTTCTACAGCAAGGCCGCGTTCGCCAAGGCCGGCATCACCGCCGCCCCAGCCACCTGGGCCGACTTCATGACCGACCTCGGCAAGCTCAAGGCGGCCAGGATCACCCCGATCATCTTCGCGGACGGCGGGCCGTGTAACCCGTCCTGGTGGGAACGGTTGGCCACCTCATCCCTGCTGGCCAACCAGGTCAGCCAGTTCAACGTGAACCACGCCCAGGTGACCAACGCGCTGGACGTCGCGGTCGGCATTCACAAGGGCATCATCAGCATGAACAACCCGCGGTACGCCGAGGTGTGGAAGCTGCTCGGCCAGTTCGTGCACTACTCGGCCACCGGGCAGAGCGGCTACGACGCCTGCTCCGCCCCGACCGCGGCCCAGCCGCCGCTGAGCACTCAGTCGCTGCTGATCCAGGGCAAGGTCGGCGTGCTGTGGGGCGGCAGCTGGTACATCCCGCAGCTCAGCTCGGCGGGCTTTTCCACCAGCAAGTTCGGCGTGTTCCCGGAGCCGCCGATCACCACCGCGAGCACCCCGCTGGCCACCGGCATCTCGACCAAGGGCATCATCGGCGGCCCGAACGGCAACGGCCAGTGGGGGGTCACCTCCGAGCAGGCCGACCACACCATGACCCCGGCCAAGACCAAGGTGGTGATGAACTTCCTGGCCTGGCTGTTCACTCCGCAGCACCTGGGCTACTGGCTCAACATCCAGCAGTCCGGCGGCGAGATCGCAGCCGAGCCGGCCGCGCCGACCGTCAACCTGCCCGGGCTGAAGAGCCTGGTGCCCAGCGGCAAGGTGCCCACCGTGGTGGACGTGGTGCTGGACGACGTGCTGTCCACCGCGGCCACCAACCAGGGGCTGCGGCTGGTGCAGGACTACGTGAACGGATCGATGTCCTACGCGTCGTTCGCCAGCGCGTGGCAGTCGCTGCTGACCAGCTCGGCGAACTCCTGGGCCACCGCAAATCATGTCGACCTCAGCAAGTACTGACCGGCCCCGGGTCAGTACGGACCGCCGCCCGGCCCCAGCCGGGCGGCGGTCCGGCCGTCCAGTCTCCCGGCACCGCCGCGGCTACCGGTGGGTCGCGGTGCTGGCCGGTGTGCTGATCGTGCTGATGACCTACTTCCCGATCATCTTCGTGGTGTCCAACTCGCTGAAGACCGGGAACAACATCTTCACCAACGGCGTGTTCTCGCTGTTCACCCAGTTCGACTACGAGAACTACGTGCAGGCCTGGTGGGGCGTGTCCGCTCAGTTGCTGAACACGATCATCGTGGCCGCGCTGTCCATCCTGCTCGGCGTGACCGCCGCCGCGCTCGGCGCGTACGCGTTCTCCCAGCTCACGTTCCGCGGCAAGAGCCTGCTGTTCCTGGCCTACATCGGCCTGCTGATGATCCCGTGGACGCTGACCCTGATCCCGCTGTTCCTGACCATCCAGAAACTCCACCTGTTCAACACGTGGTGGGCGCTGGTGCTGCCGTACGCGGCCAGCGCGCAGCCGCTGCTGGTGCTGATCTTCCGCGGCTTCTTCGACCAGATCCCGGCGGGGATCCTGGAGAGCGCCCGGGTGGACGGCTGCTCCGAGATCCGGGTGCTGCTGCGCATCGTCGCCCCGCTGACCCGGCCGGTGCTGCTCACCGGCGCGGTCCTGGTCACCATCAACGTGTGGGGCGACTACCTGTGGCCCTCGATCGTCATCCAGTCCCCGGACCACACCACGATCTCGGCCGGCGTGCAGCAGTACGTCGGCAGCCTGGGCCTGAACCTGTCCGCCGGCGGGTCGGTGTTCGCCGCGTTCGTGATCGCCACCATGCCGATGTTCGTCCTCGTCGGCTTCTCCATGCGCTATTTCGTCGCCGGACTCACCGAAGGAGCCCTGAAGCTGTGACCACCCCCCTGACGCCGGCCGGGCTGCGCTGTGCCCACCTGACCGACCCGCTCGGCGTGGCGCCGGACCGGGTCTCGCTGAGCTGGCTGCTGTCCGGGACCGGGCACGGCCGGGCGCAGACCAGCTACCAGGTGGTGGTCACCCAGGACGCCGGGCCGGCGGTCTGGGACAGCGGCTGGGTCCGGTCTAGCGACCAGGCCGGCATCGGTTACCAGGGCCACCCGCTGGCCCGCGGCGGGCGGTACACCTGGCAGGTCCGGATCTGGGACGAGCAGGATAGGCCGTCGGAGTGGAGCGAGCCGGCCCGGTTCGAGGTCGAGCTGGACCCAGCGGACGGCTGGCGGGCCAGCTGGATCGGGCTGGGCCCGATCCGCGAGGAGTTCAAGCCGCCGGCCCAGGCGGGCCCGTCCGACCCGCTGCGGCACGCGCTTGACCCGGCCCCGTACCTGCGCCGGGACTTCACCGTGGACCAGCCGGTGGCCTGGGCCCGGCTGTACGTGACCGCGCTCGGCCTGTACGAGGCCCGGCTGAACGGGCAGCGGGCCGGCGACGCCGTGCTGGCCCCGGGCTGGACCGACTACGCGCAGCGCATCCCATACCAGACGTACGACGTGACCGGGCTGATCCAGCCGGGCCGCAACGTGCTCGGCGCGCTGCTGGCCGACGGCTGGTATGCGGGCTTCTTCGGCTTTGACGCCAAGCGGGCCGGCGCGCACTACGGCCCGGCCCCGGAACTGCTGGCCCAGCTGGTCATCGGCCGGGCCGACGGGACCACCCAGTGGGTGGCCACCGACGGGCACTGGCAGGCCGCGTTCGCCGCCATCCGGCACGCCGACCTGCTGATGGGTGAGCGGCACGATCTGGCCCGCGAGCCGCACGGCTGGGACCGGCCCGGCTTCGACGCGGCCGGCTGGCGGCCGGTCCGGGTCCGGGACCAGGACAGCCGGCCGCTGGTCGCCGACCCCGGCCCGCCGGTCCGGGTCACCGAGGAGATCCACCCGGTCAGCGTCAGCCAGGATGGCGCCGGGCGGCTCATCGCCGACTTCGGCCAGAACCTGACCGGCTGGCTGCGGGTCAGCACAGCAGGCCCGGCGGCCAGCGTGGCGATCCGGCACGCCGAGGTGCTGGCCACAGACGGCAGCCTGTACACCGACAACCTGCGCACCGCCCGGCAGACCGACGAGTTCGCCGCCCCGGCCGGGCCGGCCACGTTCGAGCCGCGCTTCACGCTGCACGGCTTCCGGTACGCGGAGATCACCGGCTACCCGGGCCAGCCCGGCCCGGATGACATCGTGGCCCGGGTGGTGCACTCCGACATCCCGGCCACCGGCTCGTTCGAGAGCTCGGCGCCATGGCTCGACCAGCTGTTCCGCAACATCGACTGGGGCCAGCGGGGCAACTTCATCAGCGTGCCGACCGACTGCCCGCAGCGCGACGAGCGGCTCGGCTGGCTGGGCGACGCCCAGGTATTCGCCCGCACCGCCTGCTACAACCGCGACGTGGCGGCGTTTTTCCACAAGTGGCTCGACGATGTGGCCGACGCTCAGTACCCATCGGGGGCGTTCAGTGATATTGCCCCTCGCCTGAACGTGCCCTGGGCCGGCGCTCCGGCCTGGGGGGATGCGGGCGTGGTCCTGCCGTGGACGCTGCACACGATGTACGGGGACACGGCGGTGCTGCGGCGGCACTTCGCCGCGATGACCCGCTGGATGGACTTCGTGGAACGGGACAACCCGGACTACCTGCGCACCCGCAACCTGGGCAACTCCTACAACGACTGGCTGGCGCCGGGGGTCGACGAGACCTCGCCGGAGCTGCTGGCCACCGCGTACTGGGCCTACGATGCCGCGCTGATGGCCGAGATCGCCGACGCGGCCGGCCGACCCGGACCAGGCCGCCGGGTACCGGGCGCTGCGGGCCAAGATCGGGGCCGCCTTCGCGGGCGCCTTCCTGGCCGCCGACGGCCAGCTCACCTCGGGCACCCAGACCGCGTACGTGCTCGGCCTGCACATGCAGCTGGTCCCGGACGAGCTGCGGGCGGCCGCGGCCGGCCACCTGGTGGACGCCATCCGGCGGGCCGGCTGGCACCTGTCCACCGGCTTCGCCGGGGTCGGCTACCTGCTGCCGGTGCTGTGCGGCACCGGGCACACCGACGTGGCCTACCGGCTGCTGGAGCAGGACTCGGCGCCGTCCTGGCGGTACATGGTGGACCACGGTGCAACCACGATCTGGGAGCGCTGGGACGGCTGGACCGAGCAGCGCGGCTTCCAGTCCGCGTGGATGAACTCGTTCAACCACTACGCGCTCGGCTCGGTCGGCGAGTGGCTGTACCGGTTCGTGCTCGGCATCGACCAGGGCCCAGGCGGCGCCGGGTTCGGCCGGCTGCTGGTCCGGCCGCACCCGGGCGGCTCGCTGCGCGCCGCCCGCGGCAGCTACCGCTCGGTGCGCGGGCTGATCTCCAGCGGATGGCAGCACGACGACGGCACGTTCCGGTTCACCATCGACATTCCACCGAACGCCAGTGCCTGCATCCGGGTGCCCAGCTCCGACCCGGAGGCGGTGCGGGACGGGACAGGTGAGCGGCCCGCCGGGATCGCGGAGTATCCCGGGCGGCCCGGGGTGCGGGAGGCGGTGTTCGAGGTGGGGTCCGGGGCGCACGAGTTCGCCGGCCCGCTGCGCTGGCCCGGCCTGGCCCAGTGATCCCGGCGCCAGCGATCCCGGTCCGGACGCTCAACTCCGGCTACCAGATCCCGCTGCTCGGGCTGGGCACCTACCCGATGGACGGCGCGGCCGGGGCGGCCGCCATGGCCCGGGCCATCGCGGCCGGGTACCGGCTGCTGGACACGGCGGCCAAGTACGGGAACGAGTGGGCGGTCGGCGAGGCGGTCAAGCGCAGCGGGGTGGACCGCCGGGAGCTGTTCGTCACCAGCAAGCTGCGCGGCGCCGACCATGGCCGGGCCCGTACCCGGGCCGCGGTGGCGGCCAGCCTGGACCGGCTCCGGCTCGACTACCTTGACCTGTACCTGATCCACTGGCCGCTGCCGCGGCTCGGCCGGTACGTCGAGTCGTACCAGGCCATGCTGGACCTGGCGGCGGAGGGGCTGATCCGGTCGGTCGGCGTGTCCAACTTCAAGCCGGCCCACATCGCGGCGCTGATCGAGGCGACCGGGGTGACCCCGGCGGTGGACCAGATCGAGCTGTCTCCGGCGCTGCCCCGGCGGGCCACCGTCGGCTACCTGACCCAGGCCGGCGTGCTGCCGCAGGCCTGGTCGCCGCTGGGCGGCCAGCACCAGGTGACCCGGTCGGCCGTGGTGACCGGCATCGCCGCGGCCCGCGGGGTCAGCCCGGCCCAGGTGATGCTGCGCTGGGCGGTGCAGCAGGGCATCGCGGTCATCCCCAAGTCCAGCGACCCGCACCGGCAGCGGGCCAACCTGGACGTCTTCCGGTTCTCGCTGAGCGAGGCGGAGCTGGCCGCACTGGCCACGCTGGATCTGGGCGAGGGCGCGGCGGTGGACTCGGACCTGCGGGTCGAGTTCTAGGCCTTAGCCGCCGCCTTGGCCGCCTCGGCCTTGATGACCTGCGGGGAATGCCGGGCTATCTCGATGATCCCGACCGTCATCAGGATCAGGCAGATGATCTCCCCCGCGATGGCCGCCGGGCTGCTGCTCAGTCTCTCGTTCAGCAGGAAGTAGGCCAGCGCGATGGAGATGAGCGGGTCGGCCGCGGTGATGATGGCCATCACCGGCGCGATGAACGTGCCGGATTGGAAGGCGTCCTGGTTGAGCACGAAGCCGACCGGCCCGGCTATGGCGAGCGCGTAGATCGGCCAGTTGCTCAGCACGTGGCCGAATCCGCCGTGGCTGGCCTCGGCCGTCACCAGCTTGATCAGGAAAGCGGACAGGCCGTAGCAGACGCCGGTGGCCAGGGCCATGCCCAGCGGCCGCAGGGTCTCGCTGCTCTGCCCGACCACGAGGCAGATAGCCACCGCCGCGACCGCGCCGATGGCCAGCCAGATCGCCTCGGCCAGGCCGACCGTGCCGCTGCCCGCGGTGGGCCGCGCGATGGCCAGGAAGCCGGCCACGCCGACCACGCACGCGCCGACCCCGGCCAGCATGACCGGATCCGCGGACCGGCGCAGGTACGCGGCGATCAGCACCGCGAACACCAGGTCGAAGACGAGGATCGGCTCGACCACGGCCAGCGGCGCGTACTTCAGCCCGACCACCTGGAGGGCGAAGCCGATGATGGTGCCGACGATGGCGATGTCCCATAGCGGCTGGCGGACCAGGTCGAGCAGGATCTTCGGGGAGCCGGTCCGTTCCTGCTTGACCCGCTTGGTGCTGCGCTGCTCGGCGACGGACGTGACGCCGAAAACCAGCGCGGCCCCGACCGCTGCCGCTACCCCCGCCGCAGTGGACACAGGGTTAGCTTGCCCGGCCGTTGACCAGGCCATACCCCCCAGGCAGGTAGTTCGTTGCGTCAGGCGGCCACGAAGCGCAGCCCGAGACCGAGCCGGCGCAGCACGATGCGGAACCACAGCGCGCAGCCCACCGCCCCGGCGGCCAGCAGCGCGACCGTGGCCACGGTGGACAGCTCCAGGAACCTGGGCACCGACTGGGTGGCCAGCAGCGCACCCAGGGTGGCGCCCAGCAGCAGGAAGATGCCCGCCCAGACCAGGGTCACCCGCTGGAAGAAGCGGTTCAGCCCGGGCAGATGGCCCGGGTGGCGCAGCGAGATGACCTCGGCGGCCAGCTTGGCGCATAGCGGATTGGGCCCGCGTGCCCCCAGCGCGAACAGGACACATAGGGCCAGGTTGCCCATCGGGAAGTGCAGCAGGAAGATCCACAAGTCGCCGGTGGCGATGGCGGCCACGGTCTGGATGGTCAGCACCATGGCCGAGATGATGAGCAGCCCGGGCACCTGCCCGGAGATCACCTTGCGGCCGATGGCGGTGAGCCAGATGACGGCGACGCTGGCCACCAGGCCGACGTTGCGCCCGGCCAGCCAGGCGCCGATGACGTAGGCAGCGAGCGGCAGCCCGAGCGACTCAAGCACGCTCCACCCCACGGTGCGCAGCAGGCACAGCGGACGGGGCAGCTCGAGGTGGTCAGCCATTGGCCTGAGTGTAGACCAGGACATACACGCTGCTCACCGGATAAGTCAAACGCTTTACGCTGCGATCCGGGACCCGGCCCGGGGAAACCCTTCGCAGTCAGGCGAAGCGGGCCGCGAGCAGCCGGTACAGGCCGGGAAAATTTACCTTCAGCCGGGCCGGGAAGGACAGCCAGGGCGGGATGACCACTTCGTCCCGGCCGCGCCGGATGGCGTCCACGATGGCGGCCGCGGCCGCCTGCGCGCTCATCAGCTGCGGGTGATGCCGCTGGTAGGGCACCTTGCGCCGCTCGAAGAACGCGGTATCCACCACTCCTGGGCTGACCAGCGTGACGCCGACGCCCCGGGGCCGGAGTTCGGCGCGCAGCGTGTCGGCCAGGCAGCTGAGCCCGGCTTTGGTCGCCGAGTAACACGCCTCGCCCTGCACGCCGACCAGCCCGGCGATGGAGCCGACGAACACGATCCGGCCCCGGCCCGGTTGCAGGTGCGGGATCACCGCGTGGGCCAGGTGGGCCGCGGCGCGCAGGTTGACGTCGATCAGCGCGTCGATGTCGGCCTCGGTCATCGACGAGAACGAGCCGGCCCAGCCGATCCCGGCGTTGGACACCATCAGGTCCAGCCCGCCCAGCTCGTCGCTGGCGGCACAGATGGTCCGCCGCGGGCAGCCCGGGTCACGCAGATCGCCGGGGATGCACACGGCGCCGGTGTCGGCCGCCACGCTGTGCAGCGCGGTCAGGTTGCGGCCGGCGATGGCCAGCCGCATGCCGTGCGCGGCGAATTCCCGGGCCGTGGCCGCCCCGATGCCGCTCGACCCGCCAGTGATCAGGGCGCGCATCCCGTGCAGGCCGGCCGGCCCGGACATGGTCAGGCCCTCCGCCGCTGCGGGGCGTGGATATACAGCTCTTTCCGGTCCGGCGCCCGCACCGGCGGCGCCGGCGGCGGGAGCAGGTACTCGACCGGGCGCTGGTGCTCGCTGTACTGCCGGTCCGCGTTGTAGACCTGGTTGAACTTCCAGATCATCCGGACGAAGTTGGTCTGCCCGTGCAGCAGCTGCCGGGCCACGATGCCGGTGGTCTTGGCCAGCGCCGCCACGCCCAGGTGCTTGCGGGCCAGCACCGACTGGGTCTTGACCAGCTCCTCGTAGAACCGGTGCAGCGGCAGCCGGGTCGGCAGCACCGCGTGCTGCACGTCGAACAGGCGGTAGTCCAGGCTGGTCAGGCGACGGGCTTCGGTGAACCAGGTCTCGGTGCCCGGGTACGGCGTCTGCACCGTGATGTTGACGATCTCCGGCACGCTCATCGCCCACTCCCGGACGAACGCGAACCGCGCCTCGTCCCAGTCCGGGTCGGCGATGATGTTGATGGCCACGCTCATCCCCATGGACCGGGCCACTTCCAGCGCCTTGTTGTTGATCTTCGGCGTGGTCCGCTTGCGGAACGCCTTCAGCCCGTCCTCGTCCAGCGCCTCCAGGCCGAGGAACATGTAGTTCAGCCCGAGCCGCCGCCAGCGGCGGAACACCTCCTCATTGCGGAGCAGCACGTCACACCGGGTTTCCAGGTAGTACTGCTTGTGAATGCCGCGGCGCTCCAGCTGGCGGGCGATCTCGTCGCCGTCCTCGGCCTTGATGAAGGCCACGTCGTCCACGATGAACACGCCGGGCTCGGCGATCCGGGCCATATCCTCGGCCGCCGCTTCCGGCGACAGCCTGCGGTAGCTGCGGCCGTAGAATGTCCACGCGCTGCAGAACGAGCAGTCCCACGGGCAGCCACGGGTGAACTCGATGGACGCGGCTGGGTCCATTACCCCGATGAAGTACTTGCGGCGGCGGCCGCCCAGGTGCCGGGCGGGCAGCTGGCCGTCCAGGCTGTGCAGCATGGCCGGCGGCCGGCCGGGCCCGTCCAGCGTGACGATCCCGGGCACCTCGCCGAGCGCGCGGTCGGGCAGCGCGGCCAGCAGCGCGGGCGCGCCGACCTCGCCCTCGCCCTTGAGCACGGCGTCGATCGCGCCGTCCGCGTGCCCCAGCACCTGCTCGGCCACGAACGACACGCTGTGCCCGCCGACGAACACGGTGCAGCCCGGCAGCAGCGTCTTGATCCACTTGGCCAGGTTCACCACTTCGGGCACGTTGGCCAGGTAGTTGAGGCTGAAGCCGACCGCCTCCGGCCGGAACTCGGCCACCTGGCGCCGCAGCTCATCCTGGCGGTAGACCTGCAGGTCAACCAGCCGGACGTCATGGCCATCGGCCAGCAGCGCGCTGGCCACCCGCTCCACGCCGAGCGGCTCCAGCCGCAGGAAGATCTCCGAGTACATCAGCGCGCTGGGGTGCACCAGCAGGACTCGCATCAGGATCCTCCGTATTAGGCGGTCATGGGGCGGCGGCCGTACGCGGCCGGCGGCGCAGGAAGCGGACGAATTCCCCGCCCTCGCGCAGCCGGCGGGCGGCCATATCGGGCTGGCGGATCATCTCGGCGGACATCTCGGCGATCTTGCCGGCCCGGAAGTAGAACCGTTTGTAGAAGGTGTCCACCGAGTCCAGGATCTCGGTATGCCCGAGATGGGGGTAGGACAATGAGGCCAGCTGGGTGCCGTCCGCACTGACCAGCGTGGCCCCGTCTTCGTCGTCCGGCAGCCAGCCGTTCTCCATGGCCTGCTGGTACAGCCGGGTGCCCGGGTACGGTGCCGCCACCGATACCTGGATGGTGTGCGGGTTCACCTCCTGGGCGTACCGGATGGTTTCCTCGATCGTTTCTTTAGTTTCCCCCGGCAGGCCGAGGATGAACGTGCCGTGCACGGTGATGCCCAGGTCGTGGCAGTCGCGGGCGAACCGCCGGGCCCGGTCCACCCGCAGGCCCTTCTTGATGTTGATCAGGATCTGCTGATTGCCGGACTCGTAGCCCACCAGGAGCAGGCGCAGCCCGTTGTCCCGCAGTACCGCGAGCGTCTCCCGGGGCACGTTGGCCTTGGCGTTGCACGACCAGGTGATGCCCAGCCGGCCCAGCCCGCGGGCGATGGCCTCGGCCCGCGGCCGGTCGTCGGTGAACGTGTCGTCGTCGAAGAACAGCTCTTTGACCTGGGGAAACAGCTGGGTCACCAGCTTCGCTTCGTCGAGCACATGCTCGACACTCCGGGTCCGGTACAGGTGCCCGCCGACGGTCTGCGGCCACAGGCAGAACGTGCACCGTGACCGGCAGCCCCGCCCGGTGTACAGCGACAGGTATGGGTGCTTCAGATAGCCGATGTAGTAGTCCTCGGCCCGCAGGTCCCGCTGGTAGACCGGGGTGACGAACGGCAGCAGGTCCATGTCCGGCACCGGCTGCCGGTTGGCGTTGTGCACGATGCGGCCGTCCGGGGCGGTGAAGCTGATCCCATCGATGGAGCTGAGCGGGCGGCCCTCGGCCACGTCGGCGATGGTGAAGTCGAACTCTTCCCGGGCCACGAAGTCGATGGCCGCGGACGCGCGCAGCGACTGGCCGGGCTGCACGGCCACCTTGGGCCCGACGAAGCCGGTCAGCACACCCGGGTTGGCCGCCTTGAACGCCTCGGCCAGCTTGACGTCGCCGTCGAACGTGGGCGAACTGGTGTGCAGCACGATCAGCTCGTAGTCCCGGGCCAGCGGGATGATGTCGGCCGCGGTCAGCCCGGCCGGCGGGGCGTCGATCAGCCGGCTGCCCGGCACGATGGCCGCGGGCTGGGCCAGCCAGGTCGGGTACCAGTACGACCGTATTTCCCGTTTTGCCTGATATCTCGCACCGGCCCCGCCGTCGAAACCGGCATAGGACGGGGGGTTGAGAAACAGGGTGCGCATCATGTCCAGGCGGCTCCTTCGGTCATAGTGGCCGCTGGTCCCGTCACCGGTTCCGGGGCCTGCGGCGGGGCGGGGGGCAGGTCCACGCCGATCCGGCGCAGGGCGGCGGCGTAGGCCGGCTCCCAGCGCGGCGGGGGTTTGGCGGGTCCTGGCGCGCTCATCACCTCGTCCCGGACCGCCAGCGCGCTTTCGGTCAGCCCGCGGGCCGTCGGCTGGGCCACGTGGGCGCCGCCCAGCTCCAGTTCGTGCAGCAGGTTGTCCCGGCCGTGCCCGGGCATGACGTCGAGCAGCAGCAACTGGCGGCCGACCACCCGGGCCTCGCTGCAGGTGGTGGCGCCGGGCAGCGCGACCACCAGGTCGGCCGCGGCCATCAGCTCGGGCACCCGGTCGGTGAAGCCGAACGGGATGACCCGGGGCGTCTCCCGGGCCAGCGCACGGAACCGCTGCTCGACCGCCTGGTCCCGGCCGGCCACGGCCAGCACGTGCGCCCCCGCCGTGGCCAGTTCGGCCACCGTCGCGGTCAGCGGGCCGAAGCCCCAGCCGCTGTCGATGACCAGGACGCAGAACTCCCCCGGCGGCACGCCCAGCGCCGCCCGCGCTTTGGCCTGGGACGGGGCGGCGTAGAACTCGGCCCGGACCGGCGGCGGCACCACCGCCACCGTGGCCCGGGGCAGGTAGCGCCGGACCGAGGCCTCCGCGGCCGGTGAAGTGACCAGGAACAGGTCAGTTCCCGGCGCGGCCCAGATCCGGTGCACGGTCACGTCGGTGCACAGCACGACCGTGCGCAGCGCCGGCCTGCGCGCCTTGACCTGGCCGGCCGCGGTGGCCCCGGTGGCGAACACGCTGAGCAGCAGGTCGGCTGGCTGCCGGTCCAGGTCGGCCAGCAGCGCGGGCACCAGCCGGGCGCTGGCCGCCCGGGCCATCAGGCCGGCCAGCCGGCTCCCGGTGCGCAGGTGGGCGAAATGCAGCCCGTCGTACAGACCGGGCATGGCCACCAGCCGCCCGAACACCCGTTCCCCCGCGCCGCCACTACGCCGGCCGAGCAGGGACATGCTGTCCACGCTGCGGGTCTGCCAGCCCGACTGGTCCAGCAGGCTGGCGCAGCAGCGGGCCATCATCTCGTGGCCCAGGCCCAGTGACCCGGTTAGCAGCACAGCCTCCCGCACCGCGTTACCTCCTGGACCGTGGGCTCTGCTGGCAGAGCGCTCCCAGGCGGCCCAGCCCGGGATCAGACGGCTACTTCGGCGGTTCGTTGAGTTCGGCTATGACCCACTCGACCGTGACGGCCATCAAGCAGGCGGCGGCTGCGAGCAGTAGCGCTACACGTGCTTCTTTTGGCATCGCTTCCTCCAGTCTCCGGCCCTGTCTGGTGTCGCGGGCCCGGCACACGATTCAGCCTCTATCGCGCCGGCCCGGTCCATATCCCCAAGGTAGCTAGTTTCATTTCGGGCCGGCCGCCAGGGGCCGCCGAACAGCCCATGAACGGCCGCCGAACGCTGCTCCCGAAGGCCAGCCCGCATTTAGCGCAAGGCCTTGGTCAGCCAGAGGATGAGGTCGTCGTCCATGATCACCTGTGCGCCGCGGCGCAACGGCTCCTGGCCACGGCAGGCACCCCGGCCATCCGGCAGGTAACCGCGCCGGGCGTACAGCCGCTGCGCCGGCCCATAGGTATCGAACAGGCCCACGGTGATGCCAAGCTCCACGGCGCCGTGCCGCCGGGCCAGATCCTCGGCCGCGTCCATTAGCTGCATGGCGACACCCTGCCGCTGCGCGGGCCCGGCCACGGCCAGCTGGTGCAGCAGCGGGATGCCGCGCTCGGCGAAACCCGGGTAGTTGGACTCCCACAAGATCGTGGCGATGCCGATCACCTGCGCGTCGCGGACCGCGGCCAGGCTGGCGCCCTCAGCTCCGGAGTGATCGGCAAGATGCTGCCGGGCATCGGCTTCGTCGTCGCTGACCCACTCGGTCAGGAACCGGACTGCCGCCTCGGCATTGCCCGCCGACACCGGCTCGATCACGGTCTGCGGGCCAGCGGTCAACTGCCGGAGCACCTCGGCCTCGGCGCGCAGCCGCCGCGCCGGGCCGGGCCTGCCGCCGCGGTCATAGTCGTCGGCGGCCCGCACCCGCTCGCCGATCTCCGCTCGGATGATCTGATCGATCTCGGCCGCGGTCAGGCTGCGCCGGATCGCCTCCCCCGCGCCGAGCCCGGCGGCCGCCCCGGCGATGTGCTCGCTGCCGGTGCCGGCTGTCGCTGGCGGCGGGCTGACCGCCTCGGCGTTGCCGATCGCGCTCAGTGCCGAGCGCAGCGCCGACACCGTGACCCGGTCCCGGTGGCGCAGCGCGTCAGCCAGCGCGGCCCGCAGCCTGGCCTGCGCCGCTGATCCATTAGCCGGCACGCCGGTCCTCCGCTCTTCCCGAAGCCGCAGCCCCGGATTACAGTCGGTGTTCTAGCTGGGCGTCGAAGGGGGATCGCCATGGCTTGGCAGTTGCGGGGCGAGTACCTGGAAAACTGCAATTGTGACATTCTCTGCCCGTGCATTACGTCCTCGCTGCAGGGCCCCGCGGACAACGAGCGCTGCTACGTTCCGCTGGCCATGCACATCATCGAGGGGGACAGTGACGGTGTGCGACTGGACGGCCTGAATGCCGTGCTGGTGGTGGATTCACCCGCGGTGATGGGTGAGGGCGGCTGGCGGGTCGCGATCTACCTGGATGAGCGGGCGGACGATCAGCAGCGCGCGGCGCTCGGGGCCGTGCTGTCCGGCGCGCAGGGCGGCCCGCCGGAAATGCTGGCCGGCCTGATCGGCGAGCTACTGGGCGTGAAGTTCGTGCCGATCAGCTTCAGCTTCGACGGCGACCGCAAGCGGGTCGAGGTGCCGGGCATCATGGAGTTCGAGGTCGAAGGGCTGCATTCGCCGAACACCACCGCGGTGATGGAGATCGTCAACGTGTTCCACCCGATGGGCAGCAACCTGCCCATCGCGCGCAGCATCACCGGCTGGTACCGCGATCCCGACTATGGCCTGTCCTTCGACAACACGGGCAAAAATGGTCACTTCCGCGAGTTCGCCTGGCAGGCGTAGCAGCCTGGCCCTGTGGGCTGGGCTGCTTATTGTCGCCGCCGCCGCCTGGCTGCTGCTCATCGGTCAGCATCCCGGGATGCCCGCCGCGATGGCCGGCCCCTGGCTCGTGTTCGGCGAGTTCCTGCTGCTCTGGGTGGTCATGATGGCGGCCATGATGCTGCCGTCGGTGGCCCCGGTCGCCTCGATGTACCTGCGGGTGGTCCGGTCCCGCCGCGACGGGCTGGCCGCTGCCCACACCACCGCGCTGGTCAGCGGGTACCTGCTGGCCTGGGCCGGGTTCGGCGTGCTGGCCTATGGGCTGTCCCGGGCGCTCGGCACGCTGGCCCCGATGGGCACGGGCATGGGCCCGTCCACCCGTGCTGTGTGGAGCGCTGCCGTCATCCTGGCCGTGGCCGGCCTGTACCAGTTCAGTCCGGTTAAGGCACGGTGCCTAAAGCACTGCCGCTCGCCGCTGGGTTTCCTGCTGCATTTCGGCAACTACTCGGGCCGGCTGCGGGACGTCCGGGCCGGCGCGTACCACGGTGCGTACTGCGCCGGCTGCTGCTGGAGCCTGATGCTGATCCTGGTGGCGGTCGGGCTGATGAACTGGGCCTGGATGATCGGCCTGACCGCAGTGGTCTTCGTGGAGAAGATCTGGCGGTCCGGCCAGGCGTTCGGGTATGCGGTGGGCGCCACGCTGGTCCTGGCCGCAGTGCTGCTGCCCTGGCTGCCCTCCATGCAATCCGCCCTGCTCAGCTGACGGTCAGCCACCCAGGCCTCAGTCGATCCAGTAGCGGCAGATCGGGGTGGGTGGCGATGCGATGGTGGCGATGCCGTCGAGTTTCCCGCCGCACGCCTCGATGACGGCTCTCGACCCAGCATGAATCCTCGGCTGCCAGCGCCACGCACGCGGCCCGGAACTCCACCTCGTCATCGGTCCGCAACGGCCGCAGCCGCAGCGCCGCCATCAGCCCCGGCCCCGCCGTCCTCTCGCTGCCCACCCGGTCACGCTAGCCGCGCCACCCCGCCAAGCCGAATGATTAACCGGCCCGCCTCCCCCCGCCAGTCGTGATCATGGCTTCAGTGTCGTTATAGCGACACCAATCCCATGATCACGAATTCCTGATCGATTCTGGGTCGCCACTACCGCACCATTTGTCACATCAGCCAAGTTAAGGCACGCCGAGGACGAGCAGGTCGCTGGTGCTCTCGATGGGCTGGGGCGACGTTTCGCTGGCCACGGCGGCGTCCAGGGCGGCCATTCCCGCGGCGATTTCCTCTTCGGT
Organism: uncultured Actinomycetes bacterium; assembly: GCA_963814645.1. Lineage (GTDB taxonomy): Bacteria > Actinomycetota > Actinomycetes > Streptosporangiales > Streptosporangiaceae > RYN-230. The sequence goes on from CAWFDX010000004.1 coordinate 3,164,415, forward strand.
CATGTGCTCGAACGTCGAGAAGGGCCGCAGCCGCAGCCGGGCGGCGAATTCGGCCGCGCTGCTGGCGAGCGGCTCCGGGACCGCCTCCAGGGCCCGGACTTCCAGGCCGGCGCCGGAGAACGCGGCGGCCACCTCGCCGGTGGTGGGAAACATGTCCCGCTCGATCTCGGCCGCCCGGGGCCAGAACTGATACCACCAGTGGTCCCGCATCCGGTCCGCGAACGTGTTCCGGATCAGCACCCGGCCGCCCGGCCGGAGCACCCGGCTGATCTCCGTTACCCCGGCCGCCAGATCCTCCACGTGGTGGATGACCAGGCACATCAGCACGACGTCACAGCTGCCGGCCCGGAGCGGGATGGCCTCGGTGCGGCCGGCCAGGTAGCGCACCGCCGGGTGCGCCGCCGACTCGGCCGCGATCTGCCGCATCCGCGCCGACGGCTCGACCCCGTACACCGGGCCGCCGAACGTGCCGGCCAGGGCCGGCGTGAACCGGCCGATGCCGCAGCCCAGATCGAGCACGGCCAGCGGCCGCCGCGGCGGGACGTGGCTGGCGAACACCGTCATCCACCTGTCCCGCATCGCCGGGCTCATCGCCCGTCCTTTGGCGTATACAGCGAATTGACGGTCGTCATAGTTCACCTTGCCGGCCATTACCGCTCCGATCGTAGAAGGGAACTTCAGCATGGACGACGCACTGGATACCGGCGTCCCGCACATCGCGCGGGTGTACAACTACTGGCTGGGCGGCACCGACAACTTCCCGGCCGACCGGGCCGCCGCCCAGCAAGTCATGGCCAGCTTCCCGGACATCACGGTCAGCGTGCGCGCCCAGCGCGCGTTCCTCGGCCGCGCCGTGCGCTACCTGGTCGCCGAGGCCGGGCTGCGGCAGTTCCTCGATCTCGGCACCGGCTTACCGTCGGCCGGCAACACCCACCAGGTGGCCCAGCACGCCGCGCCGGAGTCCCGGGTGGTCTACGTGGACAACGACCCGATCGTGGCGGCGCACGCCCGCGCGCTGCTGACCAGCAGCCCTGAGGGCGCCACCGAGTACCTCGACGCGGACGTCCGGGACACCGGCCGGATCCTCCGGGCGGCGGCCGGCACCCTGGACCTGAGCCAGCCGGCCGCCGTTATGCTGCTTGGCGTCCTGCACTGCATCCCCGAGGACGATCAGCCGAACGCCATTACCGGGCAGCTGATGGCCGCGCTGGCACCCGGTAGCTACCTGGTCATCTCGCATCCGGCCAGTGACGTGGCCACCGCGCAGATGACCCAGTCCACCCGGGACTACAACCAGCAATCGCCGGTCCAGCTCACCATGCGCAGCCATGCCCAGGTCAGCCAGTTCTTCGCCGGGCTGGACCTGGTGCCGCCCGGCGTGGTCCAGCTACATCGGTGGCGGCCTGCGGCCGACGACGGCCCGGAACTGGGCCGTGAGCTGGCCAACTACGGCGGGGTGGGCCGCAAGTCTTAGCCTGCGCCCTGGATCCGGATGATGGCGGCGCTGGTGGCCGGCACGGTCAGGCTGATCCCGGCGCCGTCCGCGCTAACCGGCAGCGTGGTCCACTGCCCGGCCCACGGCGCGTCGTCGGTGATCGCCGCCCCGCCCAGCGTGGCGCGGTCTGCGCCCGGATCGCCTGGTTTCCCGCTGGCCAGTGTCATCACGTCGGCGCCTTGCCGCGCCGGGCCGGACGGCCTGACCGTCACGGCCGCGTCCGCCGCAGACCGCCCGTGCGTCTTGTTGATCAGCGTGACGCAATCCCCGACGCAGTACGCGGTCAGGTTGAGGCCGTCCACGCCGCTGAGCGTCACCGGCCGGACCGTCCCGGCCGAGCCCAGGGTGAACGCCTTGATCCCGTAGCCCTTGGGGGTGACCGCGTAGCGGCCGGCCGCGGCCGGGTCGGGCACGATCGTGTCGGTATACAGCCACTGCTTGTTGTGGAAGTTGATCCCGGCCGCACCGTGCGCCGCCCACCAGTGCAGGTGATCCAGCGCCCACAGCGCGGCGGCGAACGCGTTGCTCGCGCCGGGCACGCCGGTCAGGTAGTCGTTCGACTCGGTGAGCCGGTACCGCAGGCCGGCCGCCCGGACCGGCGCCAGGTTGCTTTCGTAGAACCACGGATACGGGATGTACGTGGTGCCCGCGGGCTGCTGGCCGATCTCGGTGCCGGTCACCCAGTCCGCGGACAGCATGTTGCCGATGGCCTGCCTGGCGGTGGTCTTCCCGGGGCTGCCGCCCGCGTAGTAGTGCTGGGTGAAGTCGGTTACCCGGCCGGCGTCAGCCTCGTCGTGGGCGAACCGCTCGGTCCAGGACACGCCGTGGTCCGGGTCCGGCGTGTAGGTCAGCGGCGTGTAGGCCCCGGTGTCCGGACCGGCCAGCGGCGCGCCGGGCGCCGCGGCCCGCACCGCGTCGGCGAAGTCCTGCCAGGTGGCCAGGTACGACGGGTAGGCGCTGCCCGGGACGCCGCCTATTTCCTCGTAGATGGCCGGGTCGTGCGGATGGCCCGGGTAGCTGTGGAACGCGTGCCAGTCGGGCTCGTTCCCGATCGCAAAGCTGGCCAGGTTCTCCCGGTAGCGCCCCCAGATGTACCCGGCCGCCTCGGCGTCGGCCGATTTCAGCCCGGCGACCGGCTTGCCGCTGGGGCTGAGCAGGCGCAGTGAGTAGATCACCTGCGCCCCGGCCGCGGCGGCGAAGCCGAACAGGTTGTCCACCCCGGTGAAGCCGTCCGGCCCGGTGCCTGCGGGCGGGTAGAAGTCCACCGAGCCGCCGCCGATCCGCAGGTTGCGCAGCCCCAGGTTGCGGAACAGGGTGACCAGCGAGTCGTTGTCCGGGCGGAACAGGTAGCCGTCCACCCCGGCGTTGCCCGCGTTGAGCGGCCCGCGTTCGAAGCTCAGCCCGGCGAAGTCGTCCGGCACCACCGGCCCGGGCGGGCCGTCGCCAATGGTGACCGTCACCGGATGGCTGTCCCCCTCAGCCCCGTGGTCTCGGTCAGCATGATGGCCCAGGATCCGCCGCAGCATGACCCAGGTCATGCCCAGCCGCCCGAGCCCGCTAAACCGCCTGCTCACCCGCCAGCGCGCCGAGTTCGGCGGCCACGCCAGGAGCCTCGGCCGCGCCCATCGGCTGGAACATCTGGTACGCCTGCCGCAGCCTGGCTTCCGCGGCCGCGGGATGGCCGGCAGCCAGGTCACAGCGGCCCAGGCCGGCCAGCGCATGCGCCGCACAGAACCGGCTGGCTGGCCGGACCTAACCTCTTGGCTAGTTTTCGACAATGTCTATAGGAAAAGCCTAGAATGCGAGGATGCCCCGACCATCTCCGCTGCACCTCGCGGTCGCGCTGGACGGCGCCGGGTGGCACCCGGCCGCGTGGCGTGAGCCACTGGCCCAGGCCGGCCTGCTGACCCCGGGTTACTGGGCTGGCCTGGCCGCCGAAGCGGAGCGCGGCCTGCTCGACTTCGTGACCATCGAGGACTCGCTCGGCCTGCAGTCCAGCCGGCGGCTGGAACCGGACCGGCGCACCGATCAGGTCCGCGGGCGGCTGGACGCGGCGCTCACCGCGGCCCGGATCGCCCCGCTGTCGTCGCGGATCGGGCTGATCCCGGCGGTCACCGCGACGCACACCGAGCCGTTCCATATCTCCAAGGCGATCGCCACGCTGGATTATGTCAGCGGCGGCCGGGCCGGGCTGCGGGTACAGGTGTCGGCGCGGCCGGATGAGGCCGCGCTGTTCGGCCGGCGCAAGATGCCGCGGATCTGCGTGACCGGCCGCGACGACCCAGCGGTCCGCCGCCTGGCGGCCGGGCTGTTCGGCGAGGCGGCCGACTACGTCGAGGTGGTCCGGCGGCTCTGGGACAGCTGGGAGGATGACGCCGAGATCCGGGACCGGGCCACCGGCCGGTTCATCGACCGGCGCAAGCTGCACTACATCGACTTCGTGGGCCAGCACTTCAGCGTCAAGGGGCCGTCGATCACGCCCCGGCCCCCTCAGGGGCAGCCGGTGGTGGCCGCGCTGGCGCACGGCACCGACGCCTACCGGCTGGTGGCCAGGTCGGCCGACGTGGGATTCGTCACCCCGCGCGACGCCGGGCAGGCCCGGGACATCGTCGCTGAGGTCCGCCGGGAGCAGGCGGCCGCCGGGCGCGCGGGCGAGACCGTGCACGTCGTGGCCGACCTGGTCGTCTTCCTGGCCGACGATGCGGCCGCGGCCGTGGCCCGGCGGGCCCGGCTGGACGACCTGGCGGGCTATCCGTATACCGCCGACGCGGCCGTTTTCGCGGGCACCCCGGCCCAGCTCGCCGACCTGCTGCAGGAGTGGCAGGCCAGCGGTCTGGCCGGGTTCCGGCTGCGGCCCGCCGCGATCCCCGAGGACCTGGTGCGCATCACCACCGGCCTGGTGCCAGAGCTGCAGCAGCGGGGCGCGTTCCGCCGTCAGTACCAGGCCAGCACGCTGCGCGGCCTGCTCGGCCTGCCTCGCCCGGTCAACCGGTACGCCGCCTGAGCCCGTCTGAGAGAGGACCCATCGTGCCTCGCACGCCGAAGCAGATCCATCTGGCCGCGCACTTCCCCGGCGTGAACAACACGACGGTGTGGAGCGACCCGCGGTCCGGCAGCCACATCGAGTTCGGCTCGTTCGTGCACCTGGCCCAGACGGCGGAGCGGGCCAAATTCGACTTCCTGTTCCTGGCCGAGGGGCTGCGGCTGCGCGAGCAGGGCGGTGAGATCTACGACCTGGACGTGGTCGGCCGGCCGGACACGTTCACCGTGCTGGCCGCGCTGGCCGCGGTCACCGACCGTCTCGGCCTGGCCGGGACGATCAATTCCACGTTCAACGAGCCTTACGAGGTGGCCCGGCAGTTCGCCAGCCTGGACCACCTGTCCGGCGGCCGCGCCGCCTGGAACGTGGTGACCTCCTGGGACGCGTTCACCGGCGAGAACTTCCGTCGCGGCGGGTACCTGCCGCAGGACCAGCGCTACGAGCGGGCCCGCACGTTCCTGGCCGCGGCCGGGCAGCTGTTCGACTCCTGGGACGGCACGGAGGTCGTCGCCGACCGGGCGTCCGGCCAGTTCCTGCGGGATCCGGGAGCGGGCACGTTCGCGCACCACGACGCGCAGTTCAGCATCGGCGGCCAGTTCAGCGTGCCACGCAGCCCACAGGGCCGCCCGGTCATCTTCCAGGCCGGCGACTCCGATGAGGGCCGCGAGTTCGCCGCGGCCAGCGCGGACGCGATTTTCAGCCGGCACAGCCAGCTACGCGACGGACAGGCGTTCTACGCCGACGTGAAGCGCCGCCTGGCCCGGTACGGCCGCCACCCGGACCAGCTGCTGATCCTGCCGGCCGCCACGTTCGTGCTGGCCGGCACCGACGCGGAGGCCCAGGAACTGGCCCGCGAGGTGCGGCGCCAGCAGGTCAGCGGGCAGACCGCGATCAAGTTCGCCGAGCAGCTGTGGAACCGCGACCTGTCCGGCCTCGATCCGGACGGCCCGCTGCCCGACTTCGATCCCGAGCCGGGCGAGAACACCATCGCCCGCGGCCGGGCCAGCGTCCGGATGTACCGCGACCCGGTGGCCATCGCGCGGCAGTGGCGGGGCAAGGCCGAGGCCGAGAAGTTGTCGCTGCGCGAACTGATCATCGAGGTGACCGGCCGCCAGTCGTTCGTCGGCTCGCCCGCCACGGTGGCCGCGACCATCAACGAGTTCGTTCAGGCCGACGCCAGCGACGGGTTCGTCCTGGTGCCACACATCACCCCGGGCGGCCTGGACGAGTTCGCCGGCACGGTGGTGCCGCTGCTGCAGGAGTACGGCGTGTTCCGCACCGAGTACACCGGTCACACGCTGCGCGAGCACCTTGGCCTGAGCCCGCTGCCGGGCCGGCCTGCCGCGGCCCGGGCGGCATCATGAGCAGCACTCCGCTGGCCGTGCTGGACCTGGTGCCGATCAGCTCCGGTTCGACCGCCGCGCAGGCGCTGCGGAACAGCATCGATCTGGCGCAGCAGGCCGAGCGGTTCGGCTACACGCGGTACTGGTTCGCCGAGCACCACCTGAACCCGGGCGTGGCCGGCGCCTCGCCCGCGGTGGTGCTCGCGCTGACCGCCGCGGCCACGTCGCGGATCCGGATCGGCTCCGGCGCGGTCCAGCTCGGCCACCGCACCGCGCTGTCCACGGTCGAGGAGTTCGGCCTGATCGACGCGCTGCACCCGGGCCGGCTGGATCTCGGCCTGGGCCGGTCCGGCGGGCGGCCGCCCGGACGCAGCCGCGAGCCCGCGCTGGCTGGCCCAGCCCAGTCCCGCGGGCGGGCGGATGAGGGCAGCCACCCCAATGGGCTGCTGATCCCGCCGCCGTTCCCGATCGAGCGGCTGCTCCGCTCACCGCGGATCGGGATGCAGAAGAAGCTGCTCATGCTGCCCGGGGCCGAGCCGCAGAACTACACCGAGCAGGTCGGCGAGATCCTGGCCCTGCTCCGTGGCACGTACCGGTCACCGGACGGCGTCGAGGGGCACGCCGTCCCCGGCGAGCGCGCCGCCGTGCAGGTGTGGATCCTGGGCAGCAGCGGCGGGGAGAGCGCCCAGGTGGCTGGGGCCAACGGACTGCGCTTCGCGGCCAATTACCACGTCAGCCCGGCCACCGTGCTGGAGGCGGCCGAGGGCTACCGGGCCGCGTTCCAGCCCTCAGCCGAGCTGGGCCAGCCGTACGTCAGCGTGTCCGCCGACGTGGTGGTGGCCGAGGATGAGACGGCCGCCCGCCGGCTGGCCAGCGGCTACGGCCTGTGGGTGCGCAGCATCCGGACCGGGGCCGGGGCCATCCCGTTCCCCACCCCCGAGCAGGCCGCCGCGCACCGGTGGACCGACGAGGACCGGGCGCTCGTGGCCGACCGGGTCGACACCCAGTTCGCTGGCTCGCCCGGGCAGGTTGCCGACCAGCTGGAGCGGTTGCGCGACGCGACCGGGGCTGACGAGCTGATCATCACCACGATCACCCACGAGCACGCCGACCGGGTCCGCTCCTTCCGGCTGCTGGCGCAGGAGTGGGCCCGCCGCTGAACGAGCGGAACCGCCGGCCGGCTAACGGTGCTGGCGCGGCCAATGACGCCGCCGGCCCAGCTACGCACATTGCCACGCAGATAGGCGCAAGCGCTTCCCCCACCTGAGTGGAACCGGGGAACAACTCAGCGTGCTGGGCCGCGCCCAGCCGGAACAGTTCGCCTGGGGCAAACACATTCATCGTGGGTTCGCACACCGATCCGCAAGCCTGCGCTCACCTATCGTGAGTTGCCACCGGAAACGGCCGGTGCCCAGTCAGTGGCTCTGCTCGTACTCCGTGACCACCGAGGCCGGGATACGGCCGCGTTCGCTGATCTGGTAACCCTGCTCCTTGGCCCAGGACCGGATCTCAGCGGTGTGTGCCCGGTCCGCCGCCCGGCGCCCAGGCTTGCGCGCGGTGCCGCCGGTCCGGCGCCGGGCATGCTCAATGAACGGCTCCAGTTTGCTGCGGAGTTCCTTAGCATCGGCCGCGCAGACGTCAATCTCGTAAGCGGAGTTGCCAACCCCGAACGAGACCGTCTCCACCGCCTCGACATCGCCGCCATGAAGGTCACACAGCAGCAGAACGCTGACTTGTTGAGCCATCTTGGCCCCCTCCCTCTTTGGATGCGCAGCATACCAGGCAGACCGCTTGGTTTCATTTACCAATGACGCGTTCTCACCCGGCGCATCGGCCCGGTCACCAATTCGGCTGCAGCATCCCGTGCATCAGGGCATACTCCACAGGAATTCTGTATACATTATACGCATATTAGATCTTTTTGCTAACGCATACCGCCGCTATGGCGTTGTTTTCTGCCCGCCACATACGCCCCGGGCCCGCGCTTTACGGCCTACCAGTGGAACGAAATATCCGCCCTGGCAGGCCGCGCTCTCCCCGCGCGGCAGGTGACGGCGGCACGGGCGGCGTTTATTCTGCGCCCATGCCAGCAGAGTCGGTGTATCGCGTGGTGGTGGTCGGCGCGGGGTTCGGCGGGATCGGCATGGCCAGCGCGCTGCAGCAGGCGGGCCTGGACGACTTCCTGGTGGTGGACCGGGCCGCGGACCTGGGCGGGACCTGGCGGGACAACACCTATCCCGGCCTGAGCTGCGACATCCCGTCCAACCTGTACTCCTACTCGGGCCGGCCGGGCCGCTGGACCCGCCGCTTCCCGCCGGGCCAGGAGATCCTGGGCTACCTGCGCCAGCTGTGCGCGGAGCGCGGGCTCACCCGGCACCTCCGGTTCGGCACCGGGGTGGCCGCCGCCGAGTTCGACGAGCGGAGCGCGGTGTGGACGCTCGCCCTGGCGGATGGCGGCACGCTGCGGGCCCGCGCCGTCGTGTCCGCGGTGGGCCAGCTCGGCCGGCCCCGGCTGCCGGACATCCCCGGCCGGGACAGTTTCGCCGGCCCGTCCTGGCACTCGGCCCGCTGGGACCACGGCGTGGACCCGGCCGGGCGGCGGGTGGCCGTGCTGGGCACCGGGGCGAGCGCCATCCAGTTCGTGCCGGAGATCGCCAAATCCGCCGCGCACGTCAACGTGTTCCAGCGCAACGCGCCGTACATCCTGCCCAAGTCGGACCGGGCCTACCGGCCCGGCGAGCTGGCCCTGTACGACCGGCTGCCGGTGCTGCGCAAGGCCGACCGGCTGCGCATCTTCCTCTACGGCGAGCTGCTCACCAGCGGCTTCGTGCTGTCCGCCAAGCTGCAGGCCGCGCCGATGGCAATGTGGCGCCGCCAGCTCCGCGCGATCAGCGACCCGGAGCTGCGGGCCAAGTGCATCCCGGACTACCGGCTGGGCTGCAAGCGCGTGCTGTTCTCGGACGACTGGTACCCGACGCTGACCCGGCCCAACGTCGAGCTGGTCACCGACCCGATCGAGCGGATCACGCCCGGCGGGGTGGTCACCGCGGGCGGCCGCACCCACCCGGCCGACGTGCTCGTCTACGGCACCGGGTTCCAGACCCTCGACTTCCTGGCGCCGATGTCGGTGACCGGCCTGGACGGCCGCGAGCTGACGGCGCAATGGCGCGACGGCGCCGAGGCCTACCTCGGCATAACCGTGTCCGGCTTCCCCAACTTCTTCCTGCTCTACGGGCCCAACACCAACCTCGGCGGCAACTCCATCATCTACATGCTGGAAAGCCAGATCGGCTACGTGCTCGGCGCCCTGCGGGCGCTTGAGTCGGACGGGCTCGACTGGCTCGACGTGCGGCCCGAGGTGCAGCTGGCGTTCAATAAATGGGTGGTCAGGGCCAGCCGCAGCTCGGTGTGGCAGAGCGGATGCGACAACTGGTACACCACCGCCGACGGGCGCAACACCAACAACTGGCCCGGCCAGACGTTCAGCTACCGGCACCGCGTCCGGCACTTCGACCTGGCCAGCTACCGGGTCATGCCGAAGCGCGCCGCGGCATGAGCGCGCGGGTGCCGCCGGCCGTCGCCCGGCTCGGGGTGCGCCAGCTGGGCCGCCGGGTGCTCGACCCGGCGCTGCCCTGGGCGGTGCAGCGGCGCCGGCTGGACCGGCTGTTCCGCGCCTCGCCGGTGCCGCGCGGCACGACCGTCCGGCGGACCATCATCGGCGGCGTGCCGGCCGAGGTGGTGACGGCCGGCCAGGACGGCCCCGGGCCGACCGTGCTGCACTTCCACGGCGGCGGCTACTGCGTCGGCTCGGCCCTGCTCGCCCGGGCCTGGGCCGCGCAGCTCAGCGCGCAGGCCGGCTGCCAGGTCATCCTGCCCGAATACCGGCTGGCGCCCGAGCACCGCTATCCCGCCGCGCTGCACGACGCGCACCAGATATTGAACGCCCTCGCCGGGCCGGTCAGCCCAGCCGACATCGTGGTCTCCGGCGACTCGGCCGGCGGCGGACTTGCCCTGGCCCTGCTGCTCGGCACGCGGGACCAGGACGGGGGCGGCGCGCTCCCGGCCGGGGGAATCCTGCTGTCACCGTGGCTCGACCTGGGCCGGGACCGGCAGGCCAGCCCGGACCTGGTGCGCCGCGACGTGCTGCTCAGCCCGGGCTGGCTGGCGGCCTGCGCCCGGGCCTACACCGACCCGGTGAACTGGGCCGACCCCGCGGTGTCGCCGCTGCACGCCAGCTCCCACGGGCTGCCGCGGCTGCTCATCCAGGCGGGTGACGACGAGCTGCTCGCCCCGGACGCCGCCGCGCTGGCCGCCAGCGCGTCGGCCGCTGGGGTGGACGTCAGCTACACCCGGTGGCCGGGCATGTGGCACGACTTCACGCTGCAGCCGGGGATGCTGGCGGCGGCGGACAGCGCGCTGGACCAGGCGGCCTGGTTCGTTACCACGGTCACCGGCGGCTGACCCGGCCCGGTCAGGATTAGCTGGCCGCCGCCGGGCGGCGCAGCGGGTAGTCGAAGTAGCCGCGGGTCCAGTGGCCCACCGGGGTGCCGGACAGCACCTCGGCGATCCACGGATCGAGCCGGATGCTGTCCAGGGTGACCGCCGCGCCCCGGTTGAAGTCGTTGCGCACCGGCGGGCCGGTGATGATCCAGCCTTCCTGGCCGACCGCGTTCAGCACCGCGTAGCGCTCGCCGGGTATTAACGCACCCAGCTCCACGACCGTCACCAGCCGGGCTTGCAGCGCGGTGACCAGGATGCCGACCATGTGCTCGGGGGACTGCGCTTCGCTGGGGGCAAGGGCAATCGTGATCAGGGAGCCGTACTCCCATCGCTCGGGCATGCGGTAAGCCTGCCATAGCGCCCCGGCCGTCGCGGCACGGACGATGGCGGCGGCCCGCCCGGGGCCGCCGCAGGCGACCTGCTCAGCGGCCGATCGTGTCGAGTTCGGCAATCGCGTCGTCCGGCAGCTTCAGCCCGGCGGCGGCCACGTTCTCCCGCAGGTGCGCCACGGACGAGGTGCCCGGGATCAGCAGGATGTTCGGTGACCGGTGCAGCAGCCAGGCCAGCGCGACGGCCAGCGGGGTCGCGCCGAGCCGGTCCGCCACGGACTGCAGGGCGTCCGACTGCAGTGGTGAGAAACCGCCCAGCGGGAAGTACGGCACGAACGCGATGCCCTGCCGGGCGGTGGCGTCCACCAGGGCGTCATCGCCGCGGCGGGCGATGTTGTAAAGGTTCTGCACACAGACCACCGGGGCGATCGACTGTGCCTCGGCCACCTGGTCGGCGCTGACCGTGCTCAGCCCGAGGTGCCGGATCAGCCCCTGCTGCCGCAGCCCGGCCAGGGCCCCGAACTGCTCGGCGATGGAGCCCGGCTCGGCGTCCTCCAGGCCGCCGACGCGCAGGTTCACCACGTCGAGCACGTCGAGCCCGAGGTGCCGCAGGTTGTCGTGCACCTGCTCGCGCAGCTCGGCCGGCGTGCGGGCATGCGGCCAGCCGCCCTGCTCGTCGCGGCGGGCGCCCACCTTGGTGACGATGTGCAGATCGGCCGGGTACGGCGCGAGCGCCGCACGGATCAGCTCGTTGGTGACGTACGGCCCGTAGAAGTCGGCGGTGTCGATGTGGTTGATGCCGAGGTCAACGGCCGCGCGCAGCACCGCGATCGCGGCGTCATGGTCCTTCGGCGGGCCGAACACCCCGGGCCGGCCAGCTGCATGGCCCCATAGCCGACGCGGGTGAGAAGGAGATCGTCAACCTGGTAGCGGCCGCCGGGAAGGTCATCGGATGTCATGGTGTGCATAACCGCAACGCTGCCCGGAAGGCTGCCCGGCAACCAGGGCCCCGGTCATCCTGGGAGTGACAGGGCCAGGCTGGGCCGCCGCGCGATCCATACAATTGACGCGTGACCAGGTCGAACGTGCTGGGCGAATACCTGCGGGCGCGGCGCGAGCTGGTCAACCCGGCGGCCGCTGGGCTGCGCGTCACCGGGGCCCGGCGCACGCCGGGCCTGCGCCGCGAGGAGGTCGCGACGCTGGCCGGCATCAGCGCGGACTACTACCTGCGGCTGGAGCAGGGCCGGGACCGCAACCCGTCGGCGCAGGTGCTGGAGGCGCTGGCCCGGGTGTTCGGGCTGGATGCGACGGCCACGCAGTACCTGCTGAGCCTGTCCGCCGCCCGTCCAGCGGCGCCGCGGCGCCCGCGCCGTGAGACGGTGCCGGCTGGCATCCGGCAGCTGCTCGACGTGCTCGCCCTGCCCGCGTTCGTGGAGAACCGGATGTTCGACGTGCTGGCCGCGAACCGGCTGGCGACCGCGCTGTCGCCGGCCACCCGGCCGGGCGAAAACCGGCTGCGCTCGGTGTTCCTCGACGCCGGCGAGCAGGACCTGCACCCCGACTGGGCGCGGGCGGCCGCGGGCATGGTCGCCGCGTTCCGTGCGTCGATCGGCACCGATATCGAGGACCCGCGGATCGCCCAGCTGGTCGGCGAGCTATCCCTGGCCAGCGAGCCGTTCCGGCAGCTGTGGGCGCGGCACGACGTCAAGCCGCTGGCCGGCGAGCCGGCCCGGATGCAGCACCCGCAGGTCGGGCTGCTGGAGCTGCGCCGGGAGAAGCTGTCCATCGGCGACTCGGGCGGCCAGCTGCTGGTGATCTACCACGCCGAGCCGGGCTCGGACAGCGCCCGGTCACTGGCCCTGCTCGGCTCGCTGGCCGCCACCGACGCGGCCGCTGATCAGCCGCCGGCCGACGCCGGAGCGAGGGCGGATGAGCGGCCGGGCTGAAGCTCAGCCGGTGACCGCGGCCAGGATGTCCCGGGTGGCGTCCAGGATGGAGAAGTGCCCGTGGCCGGGGTGCAGCTGCAGCCAGGCGCCCGGGATGGCCGCGGCGTACAGCTCGGCGTGCTGGACCGGCACCGTGGTGTCGGCGTCCCCGTGGTGCACCCACGTGGGCACCTGGATCGCGCCCAGCTCGAAACCCCACGGCCGGGTGAGCAGCCGCAGATCCTGGGCCACTCCCCCGCTGCCGCGGCGGAACGCTTCCAGGTAGTTGGCCAGGAACGGGTCGCGCATGACGGGCTGCTCCAGCGCGCGCCGGTCCACTCCGGGCAGCTCGCTGGCCGCCAGCCGGAGGAACAGCTGGGGTGAGTACTGGGCCAGCGTGGCCAGCCGGCCGAGGAACCAGCCGCCGAACGCCGGGACCTGCCGGGCGAGCTCCAGGGACAGCCGCTCTCCGGTGGCCATGCCGCGGGTGGGCCAGCCCGGCGACCCGAGCGGCGAGATGAGCGTCAGGCTGCGCACCCGGCCGGCCAGCCTGGCCGCGCAAGCGGCCGCGAACGGCCCGCCGCCGGAGACGCCGAGCAGCGCCACGGAGTCCGCGCCGAGCGCGTCCAGGACCAGGGCGGCGTCATCCACCCAGTCGGCCAGCCGGTGCAGGTAACGCGGATCGGTGCGGCCGGTCCCGGGCCGGTCCGGCGCACAGATGCGCAGCCCCAGTTGGTCCGCCACCGGCGCGAGCTGATACGCGGACAGCCGCGAGTCGGCCAGCCCGTGGCAGAACAGGACCGGCATCGCGTCCGCCGCCCCGACCACCTCGCACGCGATCACCCTGCCGTCGCCCCGCCGCACGTCCATACGCACATCATCGCCCGCTTCGCCGGCCGCAGCGGCATGCGGGAATGGCTTAGCCGAGCTTGTGGCCCTGACGCTGCGCGAGATCATCAAGCAGGGCCCTGGCCCGGCTCTTATCCCGGCCCAGAGTCTGCAGTTCGGCCGGCGGCAGCTGGACGACCACCGTCCACGGGTTCCGTTCCGAACGGCCGTCAACCTTGGTCAGCCGATAGCACACCTGCCCGTCGGCCCGCATGATCCATTCGAAGGACATTACCGCGAGCGCGCTGGCCGAACTGCTGCTGACCCGGGCGATGACCTTTGGGCCGCCGATCAATGCCATGGGATACGCCCTCTCGCCGGGTGACCCCTTCGGCGATGAAGTCCCGCGCTTCCCGGGTCTGGGTCACGTTCCTGTTGGCCAGGAGAGAGGGTATCGGGTCAGCCTGCAAAGGATTGCACAACCCGCTCAGGTGTCAGGAAGGTCACAGCCAGAACAGGTCCGGGTCAAGAGCCGGCGGGTCAGGGGCCACCTTTCACGCCGCGAGTGCTCAGCATGTCGCAGCTCCACTGGCCCAGGCCGTGGTCGAGTTGTTCCGGGGTCGGCGGCAGGCCAGGCAGCCGGTGGGTATGCCGGGCGGTGATGCCGTCCAGCACGATGGCCAGGTGGCGGCGCCAGTGACTGGGGCAGCTCTGGCTGGTGATGGGCATCGTCCGGGCCACCCCGAGCAGGGCCACGGTCAGGTCTTCCGCGGTAACGTCCACGCGGGCCAGGCCCGCGTCCTGGGCCCGGCCGAGCAGACTGGCCAGCAGCGCGCGGAACTGCTCCCGCCACTGCGGCTGGATGGCGAACAGGGCGCCGAGCGCGCGGTTGCGGGCCCCGTCCGCCAGCACGTCCTCCAGGAAGCTGACCATGCCGTGCCACGGGTCCGGGTCGGCCAGCGCGCGCACGGCGAACCCGCGCCGCCGCGCGTACCAGTCCTGGAACAGCGCCTCGACCAACTGCTCCTTGCTGAAGTTGCGGTGCACGGTCGCGTTGCCCACCCCGGCCCGCCGGGCGATCTCGATCAGGCTGACGCTGAGCCCATCCGCCGCGAACGCCTCCGCGGCGGCAGCCAGGATGCGGTCCCGGTTCTCGCGCGCGTCACTGCGCAGGCAGCGCGGCTGTTCCGCTGGGGTGATGACCACGAGCAGCACTGTAGCCGATGCCGATCCGGACTGGCTGTTCCGGCCACAGCAACGTCCTGGCCAGCAGCGTTACCCATTCCATGGGGTGATCCGGATAGCCCTGACCGGTAAGTGGTAGATTTTTCTGAGCGGACGACCCCTCCGGTTTGGTGACCCGTCGAGGAGATCTGATGGCCCTTCCCCGCATGCGCACGGCCACGGGAACGGCGCCGATCTCGCGCTGGCTGGCCGGGCAGGACCGGCCCGCCCCGGCCTGGGTGCTGGTGACCGCCGGGCTGGCCCCGGTGCTGGTCATCGGCAGCTGGCTGGCGGCAGGCGCGGTGCAGCCGGCCTCGTACAGCCCGCTCCGGGACACGGTGAGCGCGCTGGCCGGCCAGGGCGGCGCCCAGCCATGGATCGTGACCAGCGCGCTGTTCGCGGTGGGCGGCTGCTACCTGGCCACCGCGGTGGGCCTGGCTGGGCTGCGCTTCCCGGCGCGTGTTCTGCTGGCCGTGGCGGGCCTGTGCAGCATCGGCATCGCGGCGTCCCCGGAGCCGGCCGTGGGCTCCACGCCGCAGCACCTGGCGTGGACCGTCCTCGGCGCGGGCGTGATCACGGTCTGGCCCGCGTTCACCGCACGGCGCGGCCCGGGGCAGCCACTGATCCTCACCGTCCGCGGCGCCGCCGCCGTGACGGTGGTCTTCCTGGCCCTGACCGGCTGGCTGCTGGTGGAAACGCGGGACGACACGTTGCTCGGTCTGGCCGAGCGGGTGATGTCCGGGGTCATGACGACGTGGCCGTTCGTTGTCGCGCTGGCCGTGCGGCAGGGAGCGCCGGCCCGTTGAGGCTGGACCAGCCGCCCGGGGCCAGCCCGCGCCGCCGCATCCCACCCGTGCCGGGTTTAGCGTCCCAGCCTTCCCCCAGATAGCTGTCCTACCGTGGCGCGGGTGATCAGCCCGCGATGCCCGGCTGATGCCAGCGCGACGTATCGATGTGAGCAATGGTGAGGTGCAATTGCGCAGCCAGGATGAGCTGGAGACCACCGCCGTCGGGCTGCGCGTCGCGCCCCCGCTCCGGCGGCCCGCCGTCACCGGCCGGGCCCCGGCGTGGCCCCGCGACTGGCTGAGCGCGGCCCGCTGGCCGGCCGCCGTATACGCCGGCTCCCGGCTGGTCATCCTGCTGCTGGCCTGGGTCAACATGCTCATCACGCACCGGCCGCTGGGAACGGAACTGTCCCTGTTCGACGGCCAGTGGTACCTGAAACTGGCCGCCGACGGCTACCCGGCGCAGCCGGTGGCGGGCAAATCGACGCTCGGCTTCCTGCCGCTGTACCCGCTGGCCATCCGCGGCCTGGCCGCCCTCGGCCCGTCGCTGCTGGCCGCGGCGCTGATCCTCGCGTTCACCGGCGGGCTGATCGCCACCCTGCTGGTCTACCGGCTGGCCAGCATCTGGTGGGGCCAGCCGACGGCCCGCTGGGCGGTGCTGATGTTCTGCCTGTTTCCCGGGTCGGTCGTGTTCTCGATGGCCTACTCCGAGTGCCTCACCCTGCCACTGGTCCTGGGCTGCCTGCTGGCGCTGCGTTCCGGCCGGTGGCTGACCGCCGGGGTGACGGCCGGACTGGCCAGCGCCGTCGAGCCTGCCGCACTGATGCTGGTCCCCGCGTGCCTGGCGGTGTCGATCCGCGAGGTACGGGCGTTCGGTATGCAGGATCGGCTGGCCCGGCGCAGCCTGCTCGCGCCGCTGCTGGCGCCCGCCGGTCTCGCCCTGTTCGCGGTCTACCTGTGGTACCGGACCGGCACGCCGTTCGCGTCCTACCAGGCCCAGCACGACGGGTGGCATCAGGGCGACCCGGTCACGCTACTCCGCCAGCCGGTCGCCGAGGCGATGCTCGACAACCCCGGGACGATCCTCGGGCACCTGGTCAACCCGAGCCTGTGGAACGGCATCCTCGGCTCCGTCTTCCTGGTCTGCGCCCTGGTCGCGCTGGCCCGGTACCGGCACGAGCTCAGCCCGGGCGTGCTGATCTGGACGGCCGGTGTCGGGGTGCTCACCGTCTGGTCGGTGATGTCGCTGACCAACGCCCGGATGCTGCTGATCGCGTTCCCGGCCGTGATCGTCTGGGCCCGCCGCTTCGGCGGCCGGCGGCGCATCGCGTTCCTGGCCGTGGAGACCGCCTTGTTCGTGCTGGCCACCGCGCTCACCCTGGCCGGCCTGATGCTGCCCTGACCACGCGGTGGAGCCAGGCCCACTACAGGTGGTGGAGCCCGCACCCTGGTGGGCGGGTGGCGGGCCGGCCAGGATGAGGTACGCCGGGCGCGGGCTGGCGCGGGCTGCGCGCGGATAACTCATAATGGATGTACGTCTCCTGAGGCCTCAGGGAGAGGACACAGCAGGTGGAGAATTCGAGCGAGTTCTGGTCGAACGTCAGCGTGGTTGTCGTCTCACCAGTGGCTATCGGTGCTGGACTGGCCAAAGGTGTTTATGACGCCTCAACGAACAACGGCGCCTTTGCCGACGGGTTCAGCGAGGCGGCTACCCCGGTGATCCGGGCCGGCAAGAACTTTGGCGCCGAGCACGGGCCGGTGATCACCCGCGGCGTGCTGACCGGCGCGGCGGGCGCGGTCGGCGCCCGGATCGTCGGCGGCGCACTGCGCCACCTGAGGATCTGACCAGCCAGGCTCGGGCTGTCGCCCAGGTGGCTGCCACCGGTTAGTCGGCCGGCGGCCAGCCGTCCTATCTGGCATGCCGGGAACGGAGGCCACGATATGACCCACCAGCCACAGATCCAGCCGCACGCCGCGCAGCCCTACGCGGGCATCCCCGCGACCGTCACCATGGACACCATCTCCACCGCCGTGGACAGCGGGTTCCCCGAGTTGTTCGGCTGGCTGGCCAGCCAGGGCATCGCGCCCGCCGGGCCGCCATTTATCCGCTACCTGGTCATCGATATGGCCGGTGACCTGCGGATCGAGCTGGGCGTACCGGTCGGCGCCCCGGTCGCCGGGACCGGCCGGATCAAGCCTGGGGTGCTGCCCGCGGGCAGCTACCTGGTGCTCCGGCACACCGGCCCGTACGACGGCCTGGTAGCCAGCAACGCCGCGCTGCAGCGGTGGGCCGCCGACCACGGCGTCCGGTTCGACACCCTGGAGACCGACCAGGGCTCGGCCTGGGGCGGCCGGGTCGAGCACTATCTGACCGACCCGTCCCAGGAGCCCGACCCGGCCAAGTGGGAGACCGACGTCGCCTACCTGACCAGTTAGCGGCGCTCGGCCCCGCGCACCGGGCCGAGCAGCCTGGCCGCTGCCGGTGGCATCTTGTCCCAGGTCATGGATTCGACCGGGCCGTTGAACCAGTGCCCGCGCGGGCACCGGATGCGGACGCTCTCCAGCGGCCCATCGGTCGAACTGACCGAATACCGGTCCTCTACCTCAGCCGGCAGCCCGCACCGGCGGGTGCCGTGCGCATCCAGGTACGCCGGACAGTCCAGAAACATCACTGCGCTGCAGTCCATGACTCTTCCCCCGTTCGCGGCAGCAATCGCCGTCGCCTGAGTAAGAGCACCTAGTTGCAGCGCTGATACAGCGGACGGGCCGCCCAGCCTGGGTCTGGCTGGGCGGCCCGCCGTACTGATTGGCCGTACGCGCTAGCGCAGGGCCGGGACCATCGCGGCGATCGCACCGGCGGAACTGGCGCTGCTGTTGCTGCTGCTCGGGACCGGCTTGGGCAGCGGCTTGCAGGTCTTGTCCCATGGCGCGTTCGGCTTGCGTGGGGGCAGCACACCCTTGGCCAGGTAGTTGGCGATGGTGTTGTCCACGCACAGGTCGCCGGACAGCGAGTCGGCGTGCGTGGTGCCACCCGGCTCAGCCAGCAGCACCGAGTTCGGGAACAGCTTGCGGACATACAGGCTGCCCTCGAACGGCGTGGCCGCGTCCAGCGTCTCGTCGATCAGCAGCGCGCTCTTGATCCCGCTGCCGTTGATCTGCATCGGGGTCTGCCGCGAGGCGGGCGCGGGCCAGTGCAGGCACGGGGCGTTGAACCAGGCGTTGTCCCAGGTCTCGAACGGGGCGATCTTGTTGACCCGGTCGTTGTCCCGCTGCCACACCGCCCAGCTGGTCGGCCACTGCACGTCGGTGCACTGCACCGCGTTGTAGACGGCGAACCCATTGTCGTTGCCCGGCGTGTCGGTTTCCTTGTAGAGGGTCACGATCGCCGCGCCGGCCTTCTTGCTGTGTGTGTTGGCCCAGTTCGCGAACGCGCTGCCCAATTGCAGCCAGGTCTGCTCGTAATACCCGGCCTCGAGGAAGACATCGACCCATTCGTCTGGGCCGACGACGCCCTGGATTGGGTGCTTGGCCAGCTGGTCCTTTTCCGCGTAGAACCGGTTGCTCACCGCCTGCTCGGTCCGGCCCAGATGGTAGAACTTGTGATACTTGGCCAGCCAGCCGAACCAGATGTTGATGTTCCGGTTGAACGCGATGTCCTGGTTCAGGTTGGCCTGGTACCAGACGTTCCGCGGGTCCACGTTGCTGTCCATGATCAGCCGCCGGACATGCGTCGGGAACAGCGTCGAGTAGACCTGGCCCAGATAGGTGCCGTAGGAGAACCCGTAGTAGGTGATCTGGCTCTGCCCCAGCGCGGCCCGGATGCTGTCCATGTCCCTGGCCGAGTCAACCGTGGTCATGTTGTCCAGCAGTGCGGACTGCGCGGCGCTGTGCGTGGCGCACCGCTGGTCGTACTGGGCGCTCCGGCTCAGCCAGTAGTTCAGGATCTGCTTGGTCCGCGGGTTGTAGTTCTCCCGGTCGCCGCTGAAGTAGAACGGCGCGCAGGTGATCGCGGGCACGCTGGAGCCGACGCCGCGCGGGTCGAAGCCGATCCAGTCGTAGTCGGCCACCGCCGCCTTGTCCGCCGCCGACCCCTCGGCCTTGAGCTGGTCGATCAGGAAGACGTTCAGGTCGAGCCCGCTACCGCCCGGTCCGCCCGGGTTGGTCAGGATGATGCCCTGATAGTGCTTCGCGCTCGAGGTGTGCTTGATCCGCGAAACCGCGATCTGGATCGTGCCCTGGCTCGGGTTGCTGTAGTTGAGCGGGACGGTCAGCATGGCGCACTGCGCGCCCGCCTGCTGCAGGTCGGTCTCGGCGCACTTACCCCAGGTCAGGGCGTGCGGCGCGCGGGGTGCCGCGGTACTCGCTGTGGCGGTTCCGGCGATGGTCAGCACGCCCACCAACGTGCTGGCTGCGGCGGCTACGGCTAGCAGTCTCTTCATTCCTGAGGCCCCTCCTGGCTTCGTTGCCAAACTCTCCAGCGTGCATGGTGAATGCGCACTGATTCTGCGGTACAAGAGGCCCTGGGCAGAAGAATCTTTGCGTTCGACGTTACCTACTTGTTACTGAGGCCGATGCTCCCCGCGGCCACGGCGGACAGCACGAGCTCGGCCACCGCGGCCATCCCGGCCGCGTTGGGGTGATAGGGCGCGCCGCCGCGGAGCGAGAGGTGGAAGCGCCGGGTCCAGGGTTCCGGCGACCAGGCATGGTGCCCGGCGGAGCGGGCCGCCCGGCGCGGGCTCCCCGGCACCCGCGACGGGATGCCCGGCCCGGCCGCGAAGGAACTGCCCATCGCCACATAGCGGCTTCCGGCGGCAATCGGCATCCTGGGCTCCCTGCGGTACCGGCCAGCAATCACCAGCAGGCTACCGGGGCGCCCAGACCGCGGCATGTGATGATCGGTTGGACGAAGCGGGCCAGGTAGGGGGATGCCGTGCAGTACGAGACCATCGCCGAGGCCTACCGTGATCTGGAGCAGGCCACCGGCCGGCTGGCGCTGACCGCCCGGCTGGCCGAGCTGGTCGCGGCGACCCCCGCCGATTTGCTGCCCACCGTCTGCTATCTGTGCCAGGGGCTGATCGCACCGGAGTTCGCGGGCATCGATCTCGGCCTAGCCGAAAAGCTCGCGGTCCGCGCCGTCGCCACCGCCACCGGCCGTACCCCGGAACAGGTCGCCAGCAGCGTCCGGGAGACCGGCGACCTCGGCCAGGCCGCCGACCAGCTGCTCACCGAGACCGCCGCCGGGCGGCCGGCCAGCCTGCCGGTCACCGACGTGGTCGGCACGCTGCACGAGATCGCCGCGGCCGAGGGCCCCGGCTCGCAGGGCCGCAAGCTGGACCTGCTGGCCGGGCTGCTCACCCGGGCCACCCCGCTGGAAGCCCGCTACCTGCTCCGGCTGGTCACCGGCGGGCTGCGGCTGGGCATCGGCACGCCGACCATCCTGGACGCGCTGGCTCAGGTGTACGCGGGCGGGAAGGCCGACCGGCCGGTGCTGGAGCGCGGTTACAACATCTGCTGTGACCTGGGCCGGGTGGCCGCCGTGCTGGTGACGGGCGGGCTGGCCGCGGTCGGGCAGCTGCAGGTCCAGCCGGGCAGCCCGGTGCGGGTCATGCTGGCCCAGCGGCTGTCCGAGGCCACCGAGATCCTGGCCAAGCTGGGCGGTGAGTGCGCGGCCGAGTACAAGTACGACGGGGTGCGGGTCCAGGCGCACCGCACCGCGGACGGGTCGATCGAGCTGTACACCCGGCGGCTGGAACGGGTCAGCAGCCAGTTCCCCGACGTCGTCGAGCTGCTCCGGGCCGGGCTGCGGCCGGCCGAGGCGATCCTGGAAGGCGAGGTCGTCGCGTTCGACGCCGCCGCGGGCGAGCTGCGACCGTTCCAGGAGGTCATGTTCCGGCGGCGGAAGTACGGCATCAGCGAGGCGGTCCGCGATGTGCCGGTCGGGCTGTTCTGCTTCGAGCTGCTGTACGCCGACGGCGCCGACCTGACCCAGCTGCCCTACCCGGAGCGGCGGGCCCGGCTGGCCGCGGCGATCACCCCGGCGCCACAGCTCCGGCTCACCACGGCCAGCGAGATGACCGAGCCGGCCGCGCTGGACGCCTGGTTCGACCAGGCGGTGACCGACGGCTGCGAAGGCCTGGTGTGCAAGTCGGTCGGCCCGGACGCCAGCTACCGGGCGGGCGCCCGCGGCTGGCAGTGGATCAAGCTGAAGCGCGACTACCGCACCGAGCTGTCCGACACCGTGGACCTGGCCGTGGTGGGCGCGTTCGCCGGGCGGGGCCGCCGCCGCGGGGTCTACGGCGCGCTGCTGCTGGCCGCGTACGACCCGGACGCCGAGGTGTTCCGCACCGTGTCCAAGTGCGGCACCGGGTTCTCCGATGCCGACCTGGCCGCGCTGCCCGAGCGGCTGGCCCCGCTGGCCCGCGCCGAGCGGCCCGCCCGGGTGGATGCCCGGCAGCATCCCGACGTCTGGTTCGAGCCCGGGCTGGTACTGGAGATCCTGAGCGCTGAGCTGACCCTGTCGCCCAACTACACCGCCGCCTGGGGCGAAATCCACGACGACGCCGGGCTGGCCATGCGGTTCCCGCGGTTCACCGGCCGCTATCGCGACGACAAGGCGGCTACCGACGCCACCACCACCGGCGAACTGGTCAGCCTGTTCCGCGCGGCGCAGCGAACGCCCGCCAGCGGGTAATGGCGTTAAAAATGCGCGGTCAGTAGCTGGCCGCCACCGTCGTTGTGCACCTGTGCCTCAGCCAGGCCGGCCTGGCGGGCCAGCGCGGCCAGCTCGGCATCGGAGTGGAAGTGGCCGCGGGCGGCCAGCGGTTCCGGGGCGGCCGGGGTGCCGCGCAGCTCCGGGCCGGTGGTGAAGACGGCCAGGCGGCCGCCGGGGCGCAGCACGCGGCGGCACTCGCGCAGCACCCGGCGCTGGTCGGCGAAAAAGAAGAACACCACCGACATGGCCGCGGCGGTGAAACTGTCCGCCGCGAACGGCAGCCGCTCCGCCGTGGCCAGCAGCACCGCGCCCGGCGCGCGTCCGGCGGCCAGCTCGGCCATGTCCGGGCTGTGGTCCAATCCAGCCGCTTGAACGCCAGTGCCTAGCGCATCCCGCAGCAGCAGTCCGCCGCCGCAGCCGATCTCCAGGAGCCGGTCGCCTGGCTGGAGGGCGAGCGCGCCGAGGATGGCCCGCCGGGCGAAGTCATGCACCTCCTCGGCGCCGTACACCCGCCGGGCCCGGGCGCCGCTTGGGCGGCGGGCGACCCGGTCGGTCAGCCAGTCGTCGAACGCCTCCTCGGGCAGCCCGGTGTCCTGCCAGGCGCGCAGGTCCTCGTGGCCGAGGCCGAACGCGCCGAGCCGCTCAGCGTAGTCATCCGGCTGTGAACTGCTCATGGTTCCTACTGTGCCTCGTTGAGTGCGGTGCCGCTGGCGCACAGCGGGCAGGTGGCGGCCGGCCAGGCCTGGCTGTTCAGCGTGGCCGCCGCCTGGAGGGGCAGGCCCATCGCGTCGCGGACGGTGGCCTCGGCCGGGCCGAGCGCGAGCAGCGCGGCCACCGCGACCGGGGTGGCTCCGCTGCTTTGCAGCTTCGTGGCACAGGCCCGGATGGCGGTGCCGGCGTTGACCGCGTCGTCGGCCAGGGCGACCCGCCATCCCCCGATGCCACCCGGCACGCTCGGCACTCGGTACCCTGCGGGTCCGTCCCGGTACCCAGGCAGAAACGCCACCCCGAGCCTGGTGGCCAGGGCCAGCGCCAGGAACGCGCCTCCCTCGGCTGGGCCGCACACTGCCTCGGGCTGGTGCTCGCGTAGCTGCTCCGCCAGCGAGTCGATGTGCGGCTGGAGCAGGGCCGGCCGCAGGAACAGCGCATCCAGATCGAGCCAGACGTCCCCGTGATACCCGGTCCCCAGGTCAAAGTGCCCCCGCCGCGCCCGCACCAGCTCAACCACCCCAGCCTCCACCCCACCATCCTCTCTCCCCAGTTCCCGGCCACACCGTCCCGTCCCCGTCACCCCGGGCTCCAGCCCACCCTCCCCGTTCCCGGCCATCCCACCCTCACCCCTCCCCCGGTTCCCGACCACGCCGTCCCCCGCTCCCGTCACCCCGGGCTCCAACCCCCCGCCACCCCCGGCTCCGGCGGTGCCGCCTCAGCCCAGTCACACCGCGCACATCAGCCACACCCCTTTCGGCTCAGAAAGTTGAGGGTCTGTCAGGGGCTGTCAAGTAAACGGCTCTGTCGCACTTTCGGCTCTGTCGCACTTTCGGTGGTGGCAGGTTGTGCTGATGTGTCACGATCGGTCATGATTGACGTGACTGAGCTTGTGAGGACTGTGTTCTCTGGGTTGTCTGCCCTGGTCATCGAGGATGTCGAGGACGCGGGCGAGATGATCTGCGTGCGGGCGAGGACCCGGGACGTGGCCGTGGCCTGCCCGGGGTGCGGCACCGAAACGGCCCGCGTGCATGAATACCGCGAGCGGACAGCGGCGGACGTTCCCGTTGATGGCCGCCGCGTCCTGGTCCGGGTGCGGGTCCGCCGTATGCGCTGCCCGGCGCTGGAGTGCAGGGTGCAGACCTTCCGCGAGCAGGTCCCGGGCGTCCTGGACCGTTACCAGCGGCGCATCTCACGGCTGACGGCCCAGGTCAGCGCAGTGGCGCGCGAGTTAGCGGGCAGGGCGTCGGCGCGGCTGCTGCCGGCACTGGGCATCATGGTCTGCCGGCATACCGCGCTGCGGGTCCTCCTCAAGATCCCCCTGCCCGGGATGACGGTGCCGCGGGTGCTGGGGATCGACGACTTCGCGCTGCGCCGCGGCAGCGTCTACGCGACCGTGCTCATCGACGCCGAGACCGGCCGCCGCGCCGACGTCATCCCCGGCCGCACCGCCGACGTCACTGAGAAGTGGCTGAAAGACCATCCCGGCGTCGAGGTCGTGTGCCGTGACGGGTCGGGGGCTTACGGCGAGGCCGTCCGCCAGGCACTGCCCTCGGCGGTCCAGGTCGGCGATCGCTGGCACTTGTGGCACGGCCTCGGCGAGGCCGTCCGGAAGGAGGTCGCGGCGCACTCCGCCTGCTGGGCGAAGGGCATGCCCCTGCAGGAAGGCAGGCGGGCCGCCACCACTTTGGAGCGCTGGCAGCAGGTCCATGAGCTGCGTGCCCGGAACGTGGGCCTGCTCGAGTGCGCCCGCCGCCTGAACCTCTCGCTCAACACCGTCAAGCGCTACGACCGGGCCAGCGAGCCGGAGCGGCTGCAGCGCGCCCCGAAGTACCGGCCCACCCTCGTCGACCCCCACCGCGGCTACCTCCGCAAGCGCCGGGCCGAAGAGCCCGGCGTCCCGGTCCAGCAACTGCTGCGCGAGATCCGCGAGCGCGGCTACCAGGGCAGCTCCAACCTCCTTGTCCGCTACATCAACCAGGGCCGCCTGGACAGCGACCGCCCGCACCTGTCACCCCGCCGGGCAGCCCGCACCCTGCTCACCAGGCCGGACCGCCTCACCCCCGGCCAGCAAGAGACGCTCGCCGGCCTCGAAGGCGCATGCCCGGAGATGACCGCCCTGGCCGGGCTGATCCGCTCCTTCGCCGCCCTGCTGGCTCCCCGCCCGGGCAACGACGCCAGGCTCAGGCAGTGGATCGCCGGCGCACGCGATGCGGACCTGCCTCACGTGCACTCTTTCAGCCGCGGCCTGGACCTGGACATCCAGGCCGCCACGGCCGCGGTCACGATGCCGCACCACAACGGGCGCACCGAAGGCGTCAACACCAAGACCAAGATGATCAAAAGGCAGATGTACGGCCGCGCAGGATTCCAGCTCCTCCGCCACCGGATCCTCCTCGGGTGAGAATACGATCCGTCACCACCGAAAGTGCGGCTCTGTCGCACTTTCGGTGGTGACGGCGTGTCAAGCTATGGCACGGTTTGCTGAACCTGGCATGGTCGGCGGCGTGTGACATCAGTGAACTGGCGGGAGTTGTGTTCTCCGGGTTGTCGTCCCTGGTCATCGAGGATGTGACCGACCGGGACGGGGTGATCGTGGTCCGGGCGCGGACCGCGGCCGGCCCGGTGCCGTGCCCGCGGTGCGCCGGCCCGACCGGCCATGTGCACGGGTATTACGAGCGGACGGTTGCTGACGTACCCGCAGACGGGCGCCCGGTGGTGGTCCTTGTGCGGGTGCGGCGGATGCGCTGCCCGGACCTGGACTGCCCAGTGCAGACATTCCGCGAGCAAGTCCCGGGGCTGCTGGACCGCTACCAGCGGCGCACCGTCCGGCTGGCAGGCCAGGCCGGCGAGGCAGTCCGCCGGTTAGCCGGGCCGCGCCGGCGCCGGGCTGCTGGCAGCGCTGGGCATCCCTTTATCGCGGCATACCGCGCTGCGGTTGCTGCTGCGGCTGCCACTGCCGGAGGTCGCCGTGCCCCGGGTGCTGGGCGTCGATGACTTCGCGCTGCGCCGCGGCCAGGTCTACGCGACCATCTTGATCGACGCCCAGACCGGGCAGCGGGTCGATGTCCTGGCCAGCCGCAAAGCTGACGTGCTGGAGACCTGGCTGCGCAGCCACCCGGGTGTGCAGATCGTGTGCCGGGACGGATCTGGCGCCTACGGCGAGGCGGTCCGCCGGGCGCTGCCCGGCGCGGTCCAGGCCGGTGACCGTTGGCACTTGTGGCACA
Organism: uncultured Actinomycetes bacterium; assembly: GCA_963814645.1. Taxonomy (GTDB): domain Bacteria; phylum Actinomycetota; class Actinomycetes; order Streptosporangiales; family Streptosporangiaceae; genus RYN-230. Next base: position 3,190,531 of record CAWFDX010000004.1, read on the forward strand.
GCCTGGGCGAGGCGGTACAGAAGGAAGTAGCCGCGCACAGCGCCTGCTGGGCGGCCGCTGGGCCGCCGCTGAACGAGGGCAGGCAGGCCCAGACCACAGCCGAGCGGTGGCGGCAGGTCCACGACCTGACCGACCGGGGCACCGGGCTGCTGGAATGCTCCCGCCGGCTGGGCCTGTCGCTGAACACGGTCAAGCGCTACGCCCGCGCCGCCGAGCCTGAGCGGATGATCCGCGCGCCCCGCTACCGGGCCACGCTGGTGGATCCCTACCGTGAACACCTGCGCGCCCGCCGCGCCGCCGACCCTGCCGTCCCGGTGCACCGACTGCTCGCCGAGATCCGGGAGATGGGCTACCCCGGCAGCATGAACCTGCTCTACCGCTACATCACCCAGGGCCGGGTGGAGGCTGACCGGCCTCATCTGTCACCCCGCCGCGTCGCCCGGATGCTGCTCACCCGGCCAGAGGCCCTCAGCAACACCCAGCAGGCACTGCTCGGCAAACTAACCGCCGCCTGCCCCGAGATGACCAGCCTCGCCGGCCTGGTCCGCGACTTCGCCGCCCTGCTCCACCCCGAACCCGCCAACCAGGCCAGGCTCAGCGAATGGGCCCACGCGGCACAAGCAGCAGACCTGCCGAGTGTTCACGCCTTCACCCGCGGCCTGGAACTGGACGCCCAGGCCGTGATCACGGCCCTCACGCTGCCCTTTCACAACGGCCGGACAGAGGGCGTGAACACAAAGACCAAGATGATCAAGCGGCAGATGTATGGCCGCGCCGGCTTCACCCTCCTGCGCCACCGGATCCTGCTCGGCTAGCAACCAACCGTCACCACCGAAAGTGCGACAGAGCCGTTGAAATTACAGTCCCGAAATTGATGTTGACCTAGGTGTTGCTAGAGCAGCATCTAGGTCAACATCAACTTCGGCCACGGCGGTTTGTCGCACCAACGTGGCAGGGTGACGGGTATGGCGGTCCCGGGACGGCTGGACGAAGCTGCGCTGCGCCGCATGCTCAGCAAGCAGGACGGCATAATCTCCCGTCAGCAGGCACTCGACTGCGGAATGTCCCTTGGCCAGTTCCGGCACCGCGTCCGGCCGGGTGGGCCGTGGCAGCAGCTGCTGCCTGGGGTTTATCTGACCGTCACGGGGACGCCGACCAGGCGCCAGCTTGAGATCGGCGCGCTGCGGTACGCGGGGCCGGGGAGCGCCATCACCGGGCTCGCGGCGTTACGGCGGAGCGGCGTCAGGGTGCCGGACCACGGCGTGATTAACGTGCTGGTCCGGCGCGGCCGGACCCGGATGGACCGGGCTTTCGTTCGGGTGCGGCCGACGACACGGATGCCGGAGTACGTCCTCGTGGACGGTCCGGTGCAGTTCACCATGGTCGCCCGGGCGATCGCCGACGCCGCGGGGGAAGTACCCAGCTTCCGTGACTTCCGCGCACTGCTGGCGGATTCCGTGCAGCGGCGACGGTGCAAGATCGACGTGCTGGCCAGGGAGTTAGCAGGCACGCCGCGGAAACAGTCGAGCTGGCTGCGGGAGGCGCTGGAGGAGGTGGCGGATGGGGTGCGGTCGGTGGCCGAAGGGGATCTGCGGGAGCTGATCATCCGGGCCGGGCTGCCCAGGCCGATGTTCAACGCACGGCTGTTCGTGGGAGACGAATTCCTCAGTAAGCCGGACGCGTGGTGGCCGGACGCCGGGGTGGCCGCGGAAGTGGACTCCCGGGAATGGCACCTGTCGCCGGACGACTGGGAGCGCACGCTGGCCCGGCACGCAAGGATGGGCAGGTACGGGATCGTCGTGCTGCATTTCACCCCGGGACAGATCCGCACCAAGCCGGAGCAGGTGGTAATGGACATCAGGTCGGCGCTGCTGGCGGCCGGCCGCTCGGGGTGCGGGCGCGGCCGGCCGCTTGACTTGAAGTGTGGTTGAGGTTGTTGGCTAGGGCTATGTCTTTCAGCGACGCTGAACTCGCTTACCTGGCCGGGCAGCGGCTGGGGCGGCTGGCGACCATGCAGCCGGACGGCACACTCCAGGCCAGCCCGGTCGGGTTCCGGTACAACCCGGCGACCGGGACGATCGACATCGGCGGGTTCAACATGACCGCCAGCCGCAAGTTCCGGAACGTGGCCGAGAACGGCCGGGCCGCGTTCGTGGTGGACGACATCGCCTCCGTCGACCCGTGGCGGGTGCGCTGCGTGGAGATCCGCGGGCACGCCGAGGCGATCGCCGCGCCGGCCGACTCGGCGGCCCCGGTCCAGGGGGCCATCATCCGGATCCATCCCGACCGGATCATCAGTTTCGGGCTGGACGATCCGGACGATGCCGCTGATCTGGTGCCGGGCCGGCGCACGGCCGGCTAGCGGCGGCGCTGGCCGGGTCACGCGGGCGGCTGGCCAGACTGCACGCCGATCGGCGCGCTGCCGGACGGCGTCTGGCCGACCGGCGTGTGCCCGGGCAGCGTGACCAGCGTGACGTCCAGCGTGGCCTGGCCGCGGGTGACCTGCGCGCTGGCGGCCGGCTTGAGCGCGACCCGGTACTCGAACGTGGCTACCCCGCCCGGGCTGATCAGCTGGATCCCGCCCGGCTCATCGGCCTGCAGGTAGTCGGTGCCGAAGCCTTCCACGTCGTAGGGAATGGTCTGCCAGACGTTGCTGGTGCTCTCCCGCTCCTGCAGCGTGCCCGCCGGGAACAGCGTGTTCGCGGTGCAGGTGCAGTGCCCCAGCGAGACCAGGGGCAGCAGGTTGGAGTAGGCCTGGGCCGACTTGTTGGTCACGGTGACCCGGAACCGGACGGCCGGGCCGCCGGGCACCAGGCCGGACCCGCCGCCGAGGATGGTGACCGTAGCGGTGAGCGCGCCGCCGGGCTGTGCCGCCGGGCTGGCCGGTGCGGTGCTGGCCGGTGCGGTGCTGGCCGCTGCCGCGGTGGCGGCCGGCGGCGTGGCCGCGGCGGGCGTGGGCGTGGCCGCCGGGGGCGGCGTGGCCGGGTGGCTGGCCGGCGGCGAGGTGGACAGGGCGGCCGCCTTGTGGGCCGGGACGCTGTGCGCGGCAGGCGACGGCGACGAGCAGCCGGTGAGCGCGATCGCGGCGAGGGCGGCTGTGGCAGGAACGGCCACCCGGAGCGGGGTGGCGGCGCGGCGGGCGATGGCGGCTGGCCGGGTGGCGGTGTTCATGTCCTGATCCCTTCCGGGTGCTGACGTGGCAGCAATAGGAGGGAGCGGGAGCCAGCCCGCCAACAACTTTCGCCGACAATGGTGACCATGCCTCAGCTAGATCCCGCCGCGGTGCTCGCGGCGCTGGCCAGCGATCCCCAGCTCCGGGTGTTCGTCGGCGAGGGCCGGGTCGCGACCATGCCGGCCCGCAAGCCACGACGGCGGCGGCTGCTCGACGTGATCGCCCAGGCCTTCGAGCCCGGAGTGCACTATCCCGAGCAGCAGGTCAGCCGGTTCCTCGGCGCGATCTACCCGGACTACGCCGCGCTGCGCCGGTACCTGGTCGATGAGCAGTTCCTGTCCCGGTCCGGCGGGGAGTACTGGCGCAGCGGCGGGACCGCGTTGCCGACGACGGACAGGTAGCGCTGGCGGCGGGCGGCGGCCGCGGCCCGGCAGCCGCTGGCCAGCGCGATGACGGCGGGCAGCGCGAGCGCCCAGCCGCAGAAAGCGAGCATGGCCGTGACGGCCAGCGCGCCGGGCACGGCGGCCAGCCGGGCCGGACCGCGGAGCAGCCGCACGGCCGCCGCCATGGCGCCCAGGTAGACGGTGAGGAACAGCGCGGTCGGCACCGCCACCAGGGCGGCCGCGCCGACGATGCGCAGCCCGTACAGGACGATCAGCAGCAGCCCGGCGGCGGCGATCGCAGTCAGCAGCTGGCGCATGGGCGCGGGCCGGCGGCGGCCGCCCGCGGCCTGGGCCAGCTGGCCGGCGATGGACGCGGCACCGCTGATGTAGGCGTTGGTGGCGCCGAGGGTCAGCACTATTGCAGCCATCGCGGCGATGGCCGGGCCGGCCGTGCCGATGGCGTGGCTGAGCAGGCCGGCCAGCGGCACGTCGGTGGCCGCCTGCGGGCCCAGCACACCGATGGTGGCCACGGCCAGGCCCAGGTACAGCGCGGTGGTGACGGCCAGGGCGATGGCCACCGCGCGTGGCAGCTGCCGGGCCGGGTTGGCGAAGCGGGTGGTCAGCGGGGCCACGGCCTCCCAGCCGACGAACGAGAACATCAGGGTCGCCGCCGCGCTGCCGAGCGACAGCCAGCCATGCGGGGCGAACGGCGTCCAGTTGCCGGCCCGGGCGGCCGGGGCTGACCCGGCCACCGCCACGACCACCACGACGGTCAGCAGGCTGACCAGGATGACCTGGACAGCGGCGCTGGCCCGCAGCCCGCCGGCGGCCAGGCCGATGACGATGAGCAGCAGCGCGGCCGCGACGGCCGACCGGGCCAGCTGGCCGCCGCCGGTCAGCCCGGTGACGTAGCTGGCGCCGATGAGGCAGACGATCGGGGCGCCGCCGACCACGCCGGCCAGGAACATCCAGCCGGTCGCCCGGCCCGCCCGGGCGCCCAGGCTGGCGCTGACGTAGCCCATCACCCCGCCGGCCGAGGGGACGCGCCGGCCCAGCGCGGTGAATACGGCGGCGAACAGGCCGGACAGGCCGAGCAGGGCCAGCCAGGCCAGGATCGAGGCGGGCCCGGCCTCGGCCGCGGCCAGCCCGGGCAGGAGCAGCAGGCCGGGGCCGAGGATGGCTCCGATGTACAGCGCGGCACCGCGCGCGGTGGTCAGGTTCGGGACGGCTGTCGGCTGGTTCGTGGAGGTCAGCGCCATACCTTCACGATGGCCGAAATCGGGCCGCACGCGATGGCAAATGTGACGCCTGTGGGGCCGCTTGGCGCAATGCAGTTGTGCGACCGAGCGAATAGAGTGCACATCGTGCCAGAGCATGAACCAGACAGAGTGGATCGTGCCATCGTGGACCGGCTGCAGCGGGACGGCCGGATCGCCAATGTGGATCTCGCCGAGGCCATCTCGCTCTCCCCTTCGGCGTGCCTGCGCCGGGTCAAGGCACTGGAGGCCAGCGGCATCATCGCCGGGTACCGCGCAGAGGTCAGCCGGGTGCTGGCCGGGCTCGGCCTGACCGTGTTCATCGGCATCAAGGTCGAGGGGCACTCGCAGGAAACGTCGTCCCGGATCGAGCAGGCCCTGCTGGCCATCCCGGCCATCGTCGCCTGCTACCTCGTCTCCGGGAGCAACGACTTCCTGGTCGAGGCGGCCGTGCCCGATCTGGCCAGCTACGAGCAGCTGCTGCTCGGGCAGATCCTGACCATCCCGTCGGTGGTCGAGGCGCAGAGCACGTTCGCGATCCGGACCGTGCTCAGCCGCGGCCCGCTGCCGCTGGAGCACTGGCGCTAGCCGGCCCGGCTAGCGGGGACAGTGCAGGTGCTGCAGCTTGCAGGGCATGAGCGGCGGATGTCGCCAGACCGCCGCGCCGGTCCAGCCGGGCAGGGCACAGGTGATGTCCATCCGGTGCGGGGTTTCCAGGAAGATGATCTCGGCGCGCAGCGTGCCGTCGTCCAGCCAGCCACCGGAGGCGGCCACTGGGATGGTGTCGCCGCGCTGGTCGGTGGGCTGGGACACCGTCCACGCCCCGGAACCGACCGGAACGGTCAGCGCGTTGCCCGCCTCGACCAGGCTAAGCTGCCAGCCCGCGTCGCCGGGCGCTGCGGCGACGGCGGCGAGGGCGGGCTGGATCCGGCCGTCCGCGCCACGGTCGGTGACGGCGAACGGCGCGCTGGACCACGGGCCCCATTCGGCGGGCGCCGGTCTGGCCTGGCAGGCGGGCAGCGCCAGACGGCCGAGCCGGTCGCGGAGCTCGTCCTGGGCCAGACCCGCCGCCGGTGCGCCGCGGCCCAGGCCGGGCAGCAGGTGGGTCCACATGGCGTCGAGCATGGCCTGCATGTCGGTCGTGTACGCGGTGGTGACGATCACCGTCTGCTGCTCGGGGAGGATCACGCAGAACTGCCCGAAGGCCCCGTCGCCGCGGTAGCCGTGCCGGGACATCCAGAACTGGAAGCCGTAGCCCTGGGCCCAGTCGGGGCTGTCCCGGTCCGGGTTGGCCACCTGTTTCGACGTCGCCTCGGCCACCCACGCTTCCGGGATCAGCTGGGCACCCTGCCAGCGGCCGCGCTGCAGGTACAGCAGGCCGAGCTTGGCGATGTCCTCGGTGCGGGCGTGCAGCCCGCTGAAGCCCTGCTCCCGCCCGGGCGGGAACGTCTGCCAGCCGACCGGGCCGATGCCGAGCGGGTCGAACAGCCGGGGCCGCAGATACTGGGTGAGCGGCAGCCCCGCGTTGCGCTGGATGACGCTGGCCAGCGCGTAGGTGCACGGCTGGCTGTAGGCGAACACCGTGCCCGGCTCCTGGTCCGGCGGGCTGAGCAGGAAGCCGCGGACCGGCTCGGTGCGGTCGCGGGTCACGGCCTCGACCAGCATGTCCCGGGTGTGCCCGCTGGCCATCGCGGCGACGTGGCGCAGTTTCATCGCCCGGCTGCGCGCGTCGGTGATGTCCGCGTCGAACTCGGCGAAGTGCGAGATAACCGTGTCGTCCAGGTCAAGCAGGCCCTCGGCCTGCGCGAACGCCGCCGCGGTGGAGGTGAAGCTCTTGCTCAGCGAGTACAGCAACTGCGGCCGGCTGGCGCTGTACGGCGCCCACCAGCCCTCGGCCACCACCTGCCCGTTGCGCACCAGCATCAGGCTGTGCATCTCGATGCCAGGATGCCGGTCCAGGGCATCCAGGAAGCCGAGGATGGCGGCCGGGTCCACTCGCTGATCCGCTGGCGTGCCGCGCGGCAGGGAACTGGCCATGCGGCGAGCGTAAAACATAGCGTGAGGCATGGCCGGATCCCCCGTGCAAGGTGGAGAGATGCAGGTGGAGATCCGCCCGGAAGCGCCCGGCTCCGCGGTGGCCCGGGCGGTGCTGACCGCCTACTTCCGGGACATCGTCGGCCGCCATCACCGGCGGGCGGCGACCGACGCGGAGGTCGCGGCGGCGATGCGCGCGGAGCCCAGCGACGACCTCTGCCCGCCGGGCGGGCTGCTGTTGCTGGCCTGGCACGACGGCACCGTGCTCGGCTGCGCCGGGCTGCGGCTGCTGCACAGCGCAGCCGAGCACGGTGGGCTCGGCGAGGTCACCCGGATGTTCGTGCTGCCGCAGGCCCGCTGCCGCGGGATCGGCCAGCAGTTGCTGGCCGCGGTGGAAGACGCGGCCCGCGGCGGTCAGGTGACCCGGCTCCGGCTGGACACCAGCGACTACCTCACCGAGGCCGGCCGGCTCTACGCCAGGAATGGCTACCAGGAAGTAGCGCCATTCAGCGACGGGCAGCTGGCCAATCTCTGGTTCGGCAAAGCCCTCGGCTAGCCAGTGCTGACGCTGACCGCGTTGGCGGTCACGATGGCGGCGATGGCCAGCCAGTCGGCCAGGCCCAGCGCCTGGCCGAGGATGACCAGACCGGTCAGCGCCGCGAACACCGGGTTGACGCTCATGAACACGCCGAAGAACCGGGCCGGGACCCGGCGCAGCGCCAGCAGGTCGGCGACCATCGGGACGGCCGAGCAGAGCAGACCGGCCAGCGCGGCACGGCCCAGCCCGGGCAGCGTCACCGGATGGCTGGACAGCGCCCAGATGCCGACCGGAACGTAGAGCAGGGCGGACAGCCCGGCCGCGGCCGCCGGGCCCTGGGCACCCGGCAGCCGCGCACCGACGGTCCGGTTGACCAGGATGTAGCAGGCCCAGCAGATAGCGGCCAGCAGGGCCAGGCCGAGACCGGCGTAGTCGGTGCTCGGCTGCGGCCGGGCCAGCACCACGACGGCGCCGCCGGCGATCACGGTGCAGCCAAGGTTGACCAGCCGGCGCGCGGCCAGCAGAGCCACCGCCAGCGGGCCGAGGAACTCCAGGGTCACGGCCAGGCCCAGTCCGACCCGGCTGATCGCGGTGTACAGCGACAGATTCATGGTGGCGAAGATCAGGGCCAGGGCCAGCACGGGACGCCACTGCGGCCAGCTGAACGTGGTGACCTTGGGCCGCGCGGTGGCCAGCAACACCAGGCCGGCCACCCACTGCCGGACCGCGACGACCCCGGCGGGCCCGAGCACCGGGAAGGCCAGCGCGGCGCTGGCCGCGCCGAGCTGGTTGGCGGCGGCGCTGCCGGTCATCAGCCCGATCCCGGTCAGCCGCCCGGACGGGCGGGCATCGCCGATAGCCGCCGGCCGGGCCCGCCGCTGCCGTGGCCGGTGGGTGGAGGTCGTGGAGGTGCTCATGACCAGCAGCCTGACCCAGCCCACCGGATACGCAAAATGCATGCATGACGGCAGCTATACGCTTTAGTTATGGATCTGGAGCTGCGGCAGCTGCGCTGCCTGGTCACGATCGTGGACGCGGGCACGTTCACCGACGCGGCCATCGACCTTGGGGTATCCCAGGCGGCCGTGTCCCGGAACCTGCAAGCCCTGGAGCAGGTCCTCGGCCTCCGGCTGCTGCACCGGACCAGCCGGAGCGTCACCCCGACCACGGCCGGCGTGCACGCGCTGGCCCAGGCCAGGCAAATCCTGGCCGCGGCGGACAACCTGGTGGCCGGGGCCGCGACCGGGCACACCACGCTGCGCATCGGCCACGCCTGGTCGGCCATGGGCCGGCACACCCGCGAATTCCAGCGCCGCTGGGCGGCCCGCTACCCCGGCGTTGACCTGCAGCTGATCCGGACCAACTCGCCCACCGGCGGGCTGGCCGAAGGGCTTTGCGACATCGCGGTGCTGCGCAGAACGGCCGGCCGGGCGCGCTTCGCCAGCGCCGTGGTGGGGCATGAGCGGCGCTACTGCGCCGTCGCGGCCGACGACCCGTGGGCCCGGCGGCGCTCCATCCGGCTGGCTGAGATACCCCAGCGCACCCTGCTGGTTGACCCGCGCACCGGGACGACCACGCTGGATCTGTGGCCAGCGACGGCGCGGCCGGACACCCGGGAGACCCGCGACATCGACGACTGGCTCACCGTGATCGCGTCCGGCGGCGGCGTCGGGATCACTCCGGAAGGCACCACCGGGCAGTACCGGCGGGACGGTGTCGTGTTCCGGCCGCTGCGCGACGCACCACCCATCGCGGTGCGGATGATCTGGCGACGGCACGACCCGCATCCGTCCACCCACGCCGCGATCGCACTGCTCACCGAGCTCTACCGTAGCTAACGGTCAGGGCCAGCGGTCAGGTGCTCCGGGACAGCCGGGCCAGCGACAGCACGAAGATGGACGACAGCACCCAGCCGAGCAGCGTGGCCAGGTTGAGCCACCACAGCATGAACTCCCCGTTGGGCACGTCGGGGTCCGCGTACCAGGTGGCCCGCTGATCGAGGGAGATCAGCGGGATGACCGTGTCGATCGCGTACAGCACCGGGCTGAAGCAGCGGACTTCACCGTCGCCGCAGGTATCCCGCGGTGCGCGGCCGGTGGCGGCCGCCCCGGGCGAACCGTGGCTGGAGGCGGTGAGCAGCCCACTGGTGGCGTAGACGTCCCCGTTGCCGTTGTTAGCGCGGAGCGCGGCCTGGTAGCCGGGCACTTCGAGCGAGACCGTGACCAGCACCAGGAGCAGGGCCAGCAGCCAGAGCACCCGGGCCGGGCGGTAGCCATAGCCGATCGTGGCGTAGATCATGTCCAGCACGCGCCGCGGCCACGCGATATGGGACCGGCCGACCTGGCGGGCGTGCTGGCGCTGGGCGATCAGGATGTGCTCGGCTTCGCTGGTGTAACCATGCTGGCGGAACACCCGGGCCGCCTGCTCATAAGGGCCGGAGTCGAACTCGGTCTGGCGGCGCAGCCAGGCACACCGGGCGGCCTGGTCCCAGACCCGCCCGGGCCCGGCCCCCTGCGGCCGCTCGAACCGCTCGTAGGTCATCCCCGCGATGACGAAACGTTCCGGCCAGGTCGCCGGGTTGTCGGCCAGCGACGTCGTGGTCACGTCGGTGAAGTCGACGCTGGGTGACACGGCCGCCCAGCCGAGGTCGATGCTGCCCCGGACGGTGGCGGAAATCGCCTCGATCGCGTGCCCGGGCTCGTTGACGACCGATGGCTCATCGCAGCGGAACGAGCCGCCGGTGAAGTGCAGCCGACCCTCGATCGTGGCCCGGTTCAGCACGACGAGCCCGGTCGAGCTGAACCCGCCGATCAACCGGACCGGACCGTTCACCACCGACTGGCTGAGCCGGAGCGAGTAGCCGCCGGGATTGTGCAGCCGCGCGTTCCGGGCGCTGAGGCTGCCCAGCCGGGCCCCGACCAGGGTGACCGCGCCGCCGTCGGTGCGCAGCCGGTCGAGGTAGACGTCGCCGTCCACGGTCATCGCGCTGCCATCGACCAGCGACTCGTCCCGCGGCCGGCTCAGCTCGCCGTGCAGCGCCAGCCGGCCACGGATGACCGCCCCCGGCATCCGGATCGTGCCTTCCACTGCGGCTCGCTCATCCAGTCTGAGCAGCGCACGGATCTGTGCGTTGGTCAAGTCCAGCGCGATGCCACCGGGCGCGCGCAGCACACACTGCGCGCCGATGGACACGCTGCTCACCTCGCTCATCGACATGTCGATGCGCCCGGTCACTTCGCACCGCCCGGTCAGCACCAGTTCCGCGCCCACCGACAGCCGCGGCGCGTCCAGCGCGGTGCTGGCCGAGGTCGGCCGCTCGTAGATGCTGCCGGTCTGGGCGGCCGTACCGGCCTGGATGATGGCGTTACGGATGATGAACCGGCCAGCCAGCTGGGCGCTGGCCATGGTGACCCGGCCGAGGATTTCCGGTTTCCGCCCGGCCATGTCGTCGATGAGGAACACGCTGCCGCCGATGACCGCGCCCTCCATGTCGAGCGCCGGGCCGTCCGACGACTCGATCCGGGCGGCCGCGAAGTCCAGTGAGCCATCTATCCGGGCGCCGAGGAAGCGGACTTCGCCCGCCGAACGGAACCCCTGGATGAGCCGGACGGCGCCGGCTACGTGGATCCGGTCCGCCTGCAGGGCCCGGTAGCCCTGCCCGTCGAGCACGGTCCCGGCGCAGAGCAGGCGGCCGCCGATATCCGCTTCGCACAGCCAGATGGCCGCGGACCGGGACGTGCTCGCGCTGGTCCACAGCGCCCCGGCGACCTGGGACCGGGACAGGTCCAGGTCGCGGCGCACGCGCAGCCCGTTGCCGAACAGCCCGGGCAGCCGGGGGCAGCCAGTCAGCGCCAGCTCATCCAGCTGGGCGCCGTCCACCACCGGCGCCGTATCGAACTCACACCCGTCGAAACGGATCGGGAACGGCACCGTGAGCCCGGCCAGGTCCAGGCGGCCGGTTACGACGACCTGGCTCAGCCGCAGCCCGCGGGGATCCACCTGATCGCGGAGCTCGTGGCAGCAGCGGCGGAGCAGTTCGGCCGGGACGGACCGCCGCCCGCCGCGGGCCGCACCCTGGACGACATCGCCGGCCCGGAGCGCGCCGATGAGCTCCTTCTCGTCAATCTCGTCCATGGCAGGCTCCCGCCGCGCAGCGATCTTCCGCCTACCTTGCCAGCAAGCGGTGCACCCGGCCTAGCCCATGCCCCGGCCGGCCCCTGCCCGTGCGACGGCAACTCAGCCAGGATCCCGGCGCCGGTTGACACTCAGGGACCGGGCGCGCAGTTCCGGAGCGGCGGTGTGCTCGGGGCGGAGGGTGCCCAGGGCGCCGGGGGCACCGTCGGCACGGCCGGCTGACAGGGGCCACGCCATAGCGGGCCGCGAGCGGCGATGCGGTGACACCATGCGCGACCACGCTGGCCAGCACGGTGAGCACCACCGCGGCCAGCGCCCGGTCGGCGGCGGGCCGGTCCAGCGTGTCGTCGGCGATCAGCGCGAACACCGGTATCGGGCCCGTGCACCGTGCTCGCCCACCAGCATGCCGATAGTGTGCCCGCCGCCCGGTGTCCCAGCGGCTGCGGGTCAGGACCGGCGGGGCGGGCGGATGCCGCGGAACTCCCAGTCGCCGCCGAGCGCGGTGGACCGCACCTCCTCGGACTCGGTGGGCTGGGCGCCGACGTCGCCGCGCACCCCGGCCGGCCCCTCGACGATGTGATTGACCAGGCGGCCCAGGCCCTCGGCTTCGACCTCGACCACGTCGCCGGGCCGCACCGGGCGTGAGTTGGCCGGCGTCCCGGACAGCAGCACGTCGCCGGGCAGCAGGGTGATCAGCCGGGCGATGTCGGCCACCAGGTAGTGCATGTCCCAGGCCATCTCGTCGGTCGAGCCGTCCTGGACCAGGCGGCCGTTGACGTAGGTGCGCAGGCTCTTGCCCGGGAAGTCCCAGCCGGACACCAGGCCGGGGCCGAGCGGGCAGAGCGTGTCCGCGCCCTTGACCCGGAGCATCGACCCGGCGTCGGTGTCCCGGAAGTCGTGCAGGCCGAAGTCGTTGGCGATCGTGTACCCGGCGATGTAGCCGGCCGCGTCGGCGGCCGCGATGTTGCGGCAAGTGCGCCCGATCACGATGGCGATCTCGCCCTCGTAGTTCAGCCACTGGCAGCCAGCGGGCCGGACCACCGCACCGCCGTGCGAGTTCAGCGAGGTGGTCGGCTTGTGGAAGTACGTCGGCGCCGGGGGCAGCGTGACCTGGAACTCCTCCACCCGGCTGCGGTGGTTGAGATGCACCGCGATGATCTTGCTGGGCTGCACCGGCGGCAGATGCTGGGCCTGCCCGGCGGGCACCCGCCGGCCGTCCGCGGCCACCAGTTCGTCGCCGTCCAGCCGCACCTCGGTGACCACGCCGTCGAGCAGGATCCGCCGCCGGTGCGTGACCTGGCCGCCCATCACGCCTCCCCCGCCAGCCAGCCCAGTTGCCCGGTGGTCCAGCCGGCCGGCGCGGTGCAGGTGTTCTTCACGTCGCAGTAGAAGTCGAAGGACCAGGTGCCGCCCTCCCGGCCGATGCCGCTGCGGCCGTTGCCGCCGAACGGCGCGGCCAGGTCCCGGACGAAGAAGCAGTTCACCCACACGGTGCCCGCCGACAGCTGGGCGCTGACCCGGCCGGCCCGCTCCGGGTCACCGGTGACCAGCGTCGCGGCCAGGCCGTAGCGGGTGTTGTTGGCCAGCGCGACGGCCTCGTCCTCGGTGCGGAACGTCTGCACGGTGAGCACCGGGCCGAACACCTCCTCGCAGAGGATCTCGCTGCCCTCGGCCGCGCCGGTCAGCACGGTCGGCGCGAAGTACAGCCCGCCCAGGTCCCGGTTGGGCCCCCCGCCCAGCAGCGGACTCGCGCCCGCCGCCAGCGCACGCTCGACGAAACCGGACACCCGGTCGAAGTGCGGCCGGGAGATGAGCGGGCCGATGCCGGTCGCCTCGTCGCGCGGGTCGCCCTGCCGGATGGCCCGCGCCGCCCCCAGGAACCGGTCCAGGAACGCATCCGCGATCCGGTCCTGGACCAGGATGCGCACCGCGGCCAGGCAGACCTGGCCGGCGTTGTCGAACTGCTCCGCGGCCAGGCTGGCGGCCAGGTCGAGGTCGGCGTCGTCCAGCACGATCAGCGGTGACTTGCCGCCCAGCTCGAACGAGACCGGGGTGATGTTGGCCGCCGCGGCGGCGCCGATCGACCGCGCGGTGCGCACCGACCCGGTGAAGCTGATCCGGCGCACCCGGGGGTCGGCGGCCAGCGGCGCGCCCGCCTCGGCGCCCGGCCCCTGTACGACGTTCAGCACCCCGGCGGGCAGGCCGGCGTCCGCCGCGATGTCGGCCAGCAGCGACGCGGTCAGCGGGGCCCACTCCGGCGGCTTCAGCACGACCGTGTTGCCGGCCGCCAGCGCCGGGGCGACCCGCCAGGTGGCCAGCATGAGCGGCGCGTTCCACGGGGTGATCACCGCGGTCACCCCGGCCGGGTCCCAGGACACGTGGTTGCGGTGCCCCCGGGTCTGGAAGTCGTCGTGGCCGAGCCGGAGCAGGTGGTCGGCGAAGAACCGGAAGTTGGCCGCCACCCGGGGCATCACCCCGCGCCGGTGCGAGCGGAGCAGCGAGCCGTTGTCCATGGTCTCCACCCGGGCCAGTTCGTCCACCCGGGCCTGCACGCCGTCGGCGACCGCGTGCAGGATGGCGGCCCGCTCGGCGGGCGGCGTCGCGCGCCAGGCCGGGAAGGCATCGGCGGCCGCGCTGACGGCCGCGTCCGCGTCGCCCGCCTGGCCGCTGGCCACCTGGGCGATCTCGGTCTCGTCGATCGGCGAGATGTCGGCGAACGTGGCCGGCGAGGCCACCCGCTGCCCGCCGATCCAGTGCCGGGTGTCCACCGCCACCCCGGCCACGACCGCCGTGTGCTCCCCGACCCGGCCGGTGCTGGCCGCCGTGCGCGTCATGTCCCGCCTCCTTGCACCCGTTCCCCCGCCCACCATATCGTTTGGATCCTAACGTCTTGGGAGGCCGCTGTGACCAGCCCCGAGGGTGCCATGACCAGCCCGGAACTCCGTGGGTTCTTCTACCCGCGGACCGCCACCGGCCAGGCCAGCCTGCTGCCGCCGCCACCCTGGTACTACTCCGGCGACCTGCTCACGGTCGAGTACCGGACCGACCCGGGCAACGTGGCCGCGCTGCTTCCGGCACCACTGAAACCCGCCCAAGAGGACCCCGGCGCGGTCGCGCTGATCTGGGCCGACTGGCAGTCGTGCGGCGCGTCCCGGGACGAACTGCTGGACCCGGTGCGGGCCCAGTACAAGGAGGCGTTCGCCGTGGTCCGCTGCGAGTTCGGCGGCCGGACCTACTCGCGCTGCGCGTTCATCTGGGTGGACAAGGACTTCGCCCTGCTGCGCGGCATCCACCAGGGCTACCCGAAGAAGCTCGGCTCGATCCACCTGACCCGGCCGCACCCGCTGCCGCAGGCCGCGCCGCAACTGGCCCCGGGCGGCCGGTTCGGCGCGACGCTGGCCGCCGCCGACCGGCGGCTGGCCCAGGCCGTGATCACACTGCGCGAGCCGAGCGAGACGAACGGCTTCGTCAACGCGCATCCCATGGCCCACCACCGCTGGCTGCCCGCGATCGACGGCCACGGCGACGCGACGGCCGAGCTGATCGAGTCCGGCGCGGCCGAGTTCGCGGCCGGCCTGACGTTCACGGCCGACGTGGACGAGCTCACCCTGTTCGGCTCCCCCACCGAGGAACTGGCCGCGGCGCTGCCGGTGCGCGAGGTCATCGGCGGCTACTACCGCCAGGTCGGCGTGGTCTGGAACGGCGGCCGCACGCTCTGGGCCGGCTAAGCCCCGAGCATCCGCACCGGATAGCTCTTGATCCCGTTCACGAAGTTGCTCCGCACCCGCCGCGGCTCCCCCAGCGCGGCCACGCTGTCCACCCGGGCCAGGATCTCCTCGAACATGACCCTGACCTCCATCCGGGCGAGCTGACTGCCCATGCACAGGTGCGGGCCGCCTTTACCGAACGCCATCTGCTGGCTGGCGTCGCGCCTGACATCGAAGTGGTACGGATCAGCGAAAACGGCCTCGTCCCGGTTCCCGGACGCCCACCAGAGCACGACCTTGTCCCCGGCCCGGATGGGCTGGCCGTGCAGTTCGGTGTCCCGGGTGGCGGTGCGCCGGAAGTGGTAGACCGGCGACGCCCAGCGGAGGAACTCCTCCACCGCGCCGGGCAGCAGCTCCGGCTGTTCCTTGAGCAGCGCCCACGCGTCCGGGTGCTCGATCAGCGCCTGCATGGTGCTGGTGATGGTGTGCCGGGTGGTCTCGTTGCCCGCCACGATCAGCAGCAGGAAGTAGTTGTGGAAGTCCCGTTCGGACAGCGGGAGGCCGTCGCTGGGCACCCGGTTGACCAGCTTGGACACCAGGTCCTCGCCGTCACCGCCGCGGCGCTGCCGGGCCAGCTCGTCGCCGTAGGCGAACACCTCCAGCGCGGCCGGCGAGCGGAACGGCAGGTTCCGGTACTGCTCGCTCTCCGGCGTGCCGAGCAGCGCGTCGGCCTCGTCCGGGTCGGTGTTGCCGATCATCCGGTTGCCCCACGCGATGAGCTGGCCGGCGTGCCCGTCCTCGATGCCGAGCAGCTGGACCAGCACCCGGATCGGGAAGTCGGCGCTCACCTCGGCAACGAAGTCGAACTCCCGCTGGGCCAGCGCGGCGTCCAGCGTGCGGGCGGTCAGCCCGCGCAGGAACGTCTCGTAGCCGGCCAGCGAACGGGCGTTGAAGTCGCGCTGCAGCAGGCGGCGGAGGGCCCGGTGCCGGACGCCGTCGGTCTCCAGCATCGACTTGCGGATCTCCAGCTGGCCGGCGTCGAGCTCCTCCAGGTTGACCGCGCCCACCTCGGCGGAGAACGTGTCCTCGTCCTTGGCCACCGCACAGATGTCGGCGTGCCGGGTGACCGACCAGAAGCCGTGGTTGGGGGCCGGCTCCGGGTTCCAGTGGCACGGCGCGTCCCGGCGCAGCTCGTCGAAGACCGCCCACGGCGGCCCGGCCGCGAACAGGCCGGGGTCGGACAGGTCGTTACAGGTGGTACGCATACTCGGTGAACTCCCAGTCGGTGACGTGCCGCTCGAACCGCTCGACCTCGTTCCGCTTGTAGCTGAGGAAGGACCGGCAGAACTCTTCGCCGAGCGCGCCGCGCAGGTCGCCGTCGGCTTCCAGGGCGTCCAGCGCGTCCGGCAGCCGCTGCGGCAGCAGCCGGGCCCTGGCCGGGTCGTAGCCGTACCCCTCCAGCACCGGCGGCGGTTCCAGCGCGTCCCGGATGCCCAGGTAGATCGCGGCCAGCGTGGCCGCGATGGCCAGGTACGGGTTGGCCGTGGCGTCGCCCAGCCGGACCTCCATTCGCGACCCCTCGCCGCGCTCGGGCGGGATGCGGATCAGCGCGCTGCGGTTGTCCAGGCCCCAGTCGATCAGCCAGGGCGCCAGCGTGTCCGGGCCGAACCGCTTGTACGAGTTGATCGTCGGGTTCAGCAGCGCGGCCAGCGCCCCGGCGTGGGCCAGCACGCCGGCGATGGCCTGCCGCCCGGTCTTGGACAGGCCGTGCTCGCCGCCCGGGTCGCCGAACACATTGCGGCCGGCCTCGTCGGTCAGCGAGACGTGCAGGTGGAAACCGGACCCGCCCTCGTTGTTGAACGGCTTGGCCATGAACGTGGCCATCAGCCCGTCCAGCCGGGCGATCTCCTGGATGGCCGACTTGAGCCGGAACGACCGGTCGGCCGCGTCCAGCGCGGCCGAGTGGGTCAGGTTGACCTCGAACTGGCCGCCGCAGAACTCGTGGTTGGCCGCGGTCACCTGAAGCCCGGCGTCGCGCAGCGTGCGCAGCGTGCGGATCAGGTGGCGGCGCGGGTCGCCCTTGGCGCCGACCACATAGACGTTCCCGGGCGCGTCCGCGTACCGCCGCCAGCCCCGCTCGCTGTCGTCCGCCTCCAGCAGGAAGTACTCCAGCTCGGGGCCGACCACGACCCGGATGCCGTGCCCGGCCAGCAGCGCCTCGACCTGGCGCAGCACCGCGCGCGGTGACTCCGGGTGCGGGTCGCCGTCCGGGGTGCTGACGTCGCCCAGCGCCCAGGCCGTGCCCGGCTCCCAGGGCATCGCGGCCACCGTGCCCAGGTCGGGCCGGACCAGCACGTCGGGCAGGCCCGCGTCCAGGCCGCCGGCCACCGGGACCACGTCACCCTGCGGGCTAGTGTGGAAGATCGCGCGGCAGAACGGCAGGCCGTGGTCCAGGGCGGCGGGCAGCTCGTCGATGAGCACGTCCCGGCCGCGGTCCACGCCGATCATGTCGGAGTAGCACACCCGGACGACGTCGATACCCTGATCCCGCAGCGAGGCGAGCACTTCGTCCGGCGCCTGGTGCTGGTCGGCCACGGCGTCCTCCTGCATCGTTTGGGAACGAACAATACGTGGGCAGGCTCGCCCCGGCAACACCCGCGAGCCCTTGACCTGCACCGGCCCAGTGCTATCGTTTGGAACCAAACGTTTGGCGAAAGGCGGCGGTCATGGGTGAGGTGGTTGGAGCGGGCCTGCTGGCCCACGTACCCACGATCATGCTGCCCGAGAGCGAGCGCCGCGAGCTCAACCACGGCCAGGACACGTCGCTGGTCGCCGGGCTGCAGCGGCTCCGGGCCGAGGTGTTCGACCGGCTCGACTACGACACCGTGGTGGTGCTCGACTCGCACTGGGCCACCACGGTCGAGTACGTGATCTCCGCGCAGGACCGCCGGGCCGGGCTGTTCACCTCGGAGGAGCTCCCCCGCGGCATGAGCCGGGTCCCGTACGACTGGGCCGGCGACCCGGAACTGGCGCACGCGACCGCGGCCCAGGCCGACGCGCAGCAGACCTGGATCACTGCCATCGACGACCCGTACCTGCCGGTCATGTACGCCACCGTCAACCTGTGGCACTACCTGGGCCGCGGGCTGCCGGGCAAGCGCTGGGTGTCGCTGAGCGTCTGCCAGACCGGCGACACCGAGGATCACCTGCGGGCCGGCCGCGCGCTCGGCGGCGCGATCGCGGCCACCGACCGGAAGGTGGTGCTGATCGCGTCGGGCGCGCTGAGCCACACGTTCTGGCCGCTGCGCGAGTTGCGCCAGCACGAGGCGGCCGGCGCCGAGCACATCTTCACCCCGCAGGCGTGCCAGGCCGACCGGGAGCGGATCGGCTGGTTCGGCAAGGGTGACCACGCCCAGGTGCTGGACACCATGCCGGAGTTCCTGCGCTTCAAGCCCGAGGCCCGGTTCGCGCACTACCTGATGATGGCGGGCGCGCTGGGCGAGGGCCGGTGCACCGCCGCCGCCGAGGCCTACAGCGACTACGAGAACTCCGTCGGCACCGGCCAGATCCATCTCTGGTTCAGCCGGCCGGCGGCCGGGTGGCAACCTGCTCGGTGAACCGGTGCACCAGGGCGCGGGCCCGGCAGGCTGAGGCCACCGCCAGCCGCCGGGTCTGGTCCAGCAGCCGCTCCGCATCCAGGCCGTGCTCGGCGAGCTGAGCTGACCCGCCGTTATCCAGCCAGCCGGCCAGCGTGCACGGCGTCATCTCCGGGTGGAACTGCACCCCCAAAGACCTGCCGATAATGAACGCCTGTTCGGCAAGCTGGGTCCGGGCCAGCGCGCGGACCCCGGCGGGCAGCCGCCAGCGGTCCAGATGCCACTGGAACCACGGCCCCGGCTCGATCAGCCCGGGCTGGTCGGTGTCCAGCAGCCGCCAGCCGATCTCCGGCCCGGCCGCGCGCTCCACCCGGCCGCCGTGCGCGGCGGCCAGCGCCTGGCCGCCGAAGCAGATGCCGAGCACCGGGACCCCGGCCGCCGCCGCGCGGCGCAGGAACGCGAGTTCCGTGCCGACCCAGGAGCCGATCCGGGCCTCGTCGTACACCGACCACGGCGCGCCCATCGGCACGATCGCGTCGAACGCGGCCGGATCGGGGAACGTCACCGTGACGTCCGGGGTGGCGAACCGCTCCGGCGGCACGACCAGCAGGTCGGCCACGTCGTAGCCGAGATCGGCGAACGCCTCCGCGACCGGGCCGGCCGCCGACACGTGGTCCTGCTTGACGAACAGGACCCGCACGGTCAGGCCTTCTGCGGGCCGCGCTCGGCCGCGGCCAGGTCGTCGAAGCTGGACGTGGCCGGGGCCCGGCCGGGGAACACCAGGGTGAGCGCGAAGCCGAGCACCAGGATGCCGATGCCGACGTACGCCGCCCAGATGATCGGCGCCTTGACCTCGTACACCGAGCCGTAGATGGCGGCCGCGGTGACCAGCACGCCGACCGCGGCGGCCAGCAGCACCGCCCAGCGCTTCGGGTGGTCGGCCAGGCCGCGCACCGCGCCCACCGACATCAGCAGGTAGATGCAGGCCAGCGCGAAGCTGCCCAGGGTGGAGAACCAGGAGAACATGGCCACGTAGTGCGGCAGCCCCTGCTGCGCGAACAGCCCGGTCCACCATTGCGTGGCGCCACCACGACCAGGTACAGCGCGAGCACGAACACGCTCGCGGTCAGCGGCGTGCCCCGGCGGGACACCCGGCCGAGCACCGGGGGCAGCCGGTGGTCCCGGCCCATGGCGAAGAAGCCGCGCGACCCGGCCACCGCGCAGCCGATCAGCACCGCGAGCATGTCGAACACCACGACCAGCTCGACCAGCCGCCGGATCGCGACCGAACCGAAGCCGCCGCCGCTCGACGGGCCGGCCAGCCCGAACAGCGGGGCGCTGGCGTTCTTGCCCAGCGCGGCCAGGCTGAAGTGGAAACCGGCCACCTGGGCGTACGCGCCGACCACGTAGTAGCCGGCGATGGCCAGCACGGCGATGAGCACGGCCCGCGGGATGTCCCGCTTGGGGTGCGCGGTCTCCTCGCCGAGGTTGGCCGCGGTCTCGAAGCCGGTGAACAGCAGCACGCCGTACAGCACGCCGAACAGCACGCCGCCCATGCCCTGCGGCGACGAGGACGGCGAGAACGCCTTGCCCACGTCGTTGTTTCCGCCGACGCTGATGATGACGTGGATGAAGAACACCAGCACCACGGTGATGGAGACCAGCGCGAGCACCAGCTGGGCCCGGGTGGACAGCGCCACGCCGAAGTACAGCACGCCGGCCACCAGCACGAACACGATCAGCATCCAGGCCAGCGTGGGCAGCGGGGTGATGCCGAACTCGGCTTCGATCGTGTCGTGGATGGTGCCGCCGATCATCACCAGCAGCCCGGCGCCGAGGACCAGGATGCCGGTGTAGTAGAGCAGCCCGGCGGCCGCGCCGGTCCGGCCGCCCAGCCCGTCGGTGACATAGTCATACAGCGAGCCGGCCGCGTGGATGCGCTTGGCGTACTGGGCCACGATCCAGCCCAGCGCGAGCACCCCGATCGCGGCCAGCAGCACGGCCAGCGGCGCGGCCACCCCGGCACCTTTGCCGGACGCGTTGAGCCCGACCAGCAGCGGGACCAGGAACGCGATCGAGAACACCGGGCCCATGAAGCCGACCGACTGGGCCACCGCGTCCAGCAGGGTGAGCTTGCGCTTGCCGCCGAGCTGCTGCGGCGGGGAATCCGTTGCGTGCGCCATGGACCGGCACCTCCTGGCCGTCGGGGCGGTTCCAGTGAAAAGATTGTTGTTTGGTCCCGAACGATTGGTACCGAACAATATCTGGTCAAGGCGCGCGAGTCACCACCTCGGAACCAATTTTCTTAACGCCCCGGCCGGGTGGCGGCCGGGCCGGTCAGCCGGGCGGAGTCCGGGGTGTGACCGAGAAGTCCAGGCCGACCGTGCCCGGGTCGATCAGCACCGTGCCGCCGTCCACGACCAGGCAGGCCCCGTTGACGTAGGAGGCGTCCGGCCCGGCCAGCCAGGTGATGGCGGCGGCGATCTCGGCCGGCTCGGCCGGGCGGCGCTGCGGCACCAGCCGGGTCACCTCGCGGTAGGCGGTGTCCCGGTCCAGCCCGTACGGCGCGCCGAACTCGGTCATCTCCTGGTCGGCCATCTCGGTGCGCACCCAGCCGGGGCAGACCACGTTGGCGCGCAGCCCAGCCGGGCCGAAGTCGGCGGCCAGGCTCTGGGTGAGCATAACCAGGCCGGCCTTGCTCACCGCGTAGGCCGCCGCCGAACTGGACGCGCGCAGCGCGGCGATCGAGGCGACCGCGACCAGTGACCCGCCCGGTGCCGCCAGCTGGCCGCTTGGGACGGCCGACGGGCCCTCCTCCCCCTCCGACCCCACGCCAGCCCCCGATCCCCCGCCCGCGCCAGCCCTCGATCCCCTGCCCGCGAGCAGGTGCGGCAAGGCGGCCCGGGCCAGCAGGTACGGCGCCGTGAGGTTGGTCCGCAGGGTCAGCTCCCAGTCGGCCGGATCCAGGTCAGCGACGCTCCCGCTGACCATTACTCCGGCATTGGCCACCAGACAGTCGAGCCGACCATGAGCGGCGACGGTGCCGTCCACCAGAGCCTGGACCGCGGCCGGATCGGTGACGTCGGCGGTCACCGGGCGGGCGCCGGTCCGGGCGGCTACCTCGGCCAGCGAGCCGGGGCGGCGGCCGCAGATCGTCACCTGCCAGCCGTCAGCCGTGGCGCGCTCGGCGACGGCGGCGCCGATTCCGCTCCCCGCTCCCGTGACCAGCATGACCCGGCTCATGACGCCAGCTCCGCCACCCGGGCAACCAGCTTCCGGCAGAACGGGCCGATGTCCTGGGCGTCATCCAGGTACATGGACGGCTTGAAGCAGATCGTGCCGAACCCGGCGGCCAGCTGGCCGGGCAGGTCGCGCAGCGCCTCGTCCAGGTCGGCCAGCGCGTCCGGGCCGGGGAACCGGCCCCGGATACCGCCGACCAGTTCCAGCTCGGCCAGGTCGCGGCCGGCCGCGCGCAGCCCGTCGCGCAGCGCAGCCAGGTCAGCCTCGGATGGCGCGCCGAGCGGGTTGAACCCGCTGCCCCAGCGCACCAGCCGGCGCAGCAGGGCCGGGTGCATCCGCTGGCCGCCGAACCACAGCGGTGGCCCGTCCGGGCGGAACGGCCCCGGCGCCAGCCACACCTCGCCGAACGAGTAGTGCTGGCCGTGGTAGCTCACCGGCCCCGGCTGCCAGCACCGGGCCAGCACGTCGAGCTGCTCGTCCAGGATGGCGCCGCGCTGGTGGAACGGCACGCCCAGCGCCGCGTACTCGTCCTGATGCCAGCTGACCGTGGGGATGACCACCAGCCTGCCCTCGGACAGCAGGTCCAGCGTGCCGAGCTCCTTGGCCAGCAGCAGCGGGTGCCGGAGCGGCGCGATGATCGCCCCAGCAACCAGGCGCAGCCGCTCGGTCACGGCCGCGATCGCGGACAGCAGCACCACCGAGGACGGCCAGGGCATGTCTGGCGGCTGGTTGCCGGGCACCGCGTACTCCCGCGGGTTGGCCATCACCCCGGCCGCGCCGGCCGCCGGGCCGAGCACGATGTGCTCGCTGAGCATGACCCCGTCGATCCCGGCCTGCTCGGCCTCGGCCGCGATCCGCACCAGCGCCCGCAGGTCGCGTGGCGAGGTCATGGTCCAGTTCTCGCTCAGCACCAGGAGCAGCCTCGGTGTCATGAGCAGCCCTCCGCCCACCAGCAACGTTTGGAGCCAAACGATACCGCGCGGCGGTCAGCGGGCAGGTGCTGGTCCGGGCGGCACGCTGCCCGTGGTTCCCGGACTGTCTGTGCCCTCCAGGTGCTGGACGATGGCCCGCAGCGACTGGGCCAGCAACAGCTTGTCCTGGTCGCCCAGGTCGGCGGTGACGAACTGCTCGGCCCGGTTGAACTCGGGGAACAGCTTGTCCATCAGCTCCCCGCCCGCCTCGGTCAGCGTCAGCAGCACCCGGCGGGCGTCGGCCGGATGGGCGCGCCGGGTGAGCAGCCCGCGCCGTTCCAGCGTGCTGGCCACCCCGGTCAGCGTGCCCTTGGAGATGCCGGCTTCGGCCGCGACGTGCCGGGTCTCGATGTCCCGCCAGATCCACACCACCCAGAGCACGACCCAGGCAGTCCAGGTGAGGTCGTACGGCTGCAGCACGGTCCGCTCGAAGTGGTTCCGGACCGCGCCCGCGGCGCGGTAGATGTTGCTCACCACCGCCATCGCGGCCACGTCGATGGGCAGGCCGCGCAGCCGCTCGGCCACCGCGTGCTCGGTCTCGGCCAGCGTGTGCTGGCCGTCGCCACCCAGGCCGGCCACCGCGGCGTACCGGTCATTCTGCGGCGCGGCACCGGCCCGGCCTGCGGGCATGCTGGCGCCGGTCTGCCGTCGGGTCATGCTGGCGAGCTTACCGCTGGCCTGGTTACCCCCCGCCCGATAGGCTCTGGCCGTGGCCAGCCGGGAAGAGTTTGACCGCGAACTAGAAGCCATCGAAGCCAAAGTCATCGAGCTGTTCGGCATGGTCGCCGAAGACCTGCCGGTCGCGACGCAGGCCCTGCTGACCGGCAGCAAAGAGGCGGCCCAGGTACTGGCCGAACGCGAGCGGGCCATCGACGCGCTCTACCTCGAGATCGAGGGTCTGGCCAACCGGCTGATCCTGCTCCAGTCACCGGCCGCGATCGACCTGCGTTTCCTGCTCTCCGTGCTGCGCATCGTGCCGGAACTGGAGCGCTCGCACGACCTGGTGGTGCAGATCGCCGGCGCGGGCACTCACCTGCTTGGCCAGGATCTGTCGCCGCGCACCCACGGCCTGGTCGAGCGGATGGGCGAACTGGCCTCCAGCATGTGGCGCCAGGCCGCGGATTCCTGGTACCAGCGCGACCACTCGGTGGCCGCGGTGCTGGACGAGAAGGACGACGAGATGGACGAGCTGCACATCAGCCTGACCGCCGAACTGGCCGGCGGGCAGATGGCGCTGCCGGTCATCATGGAGATGACGATGGTCGCCCGGTGCTACGAGCGGCTCGGCGACCACGCCGTCAACATCGCCCGCCGGGTCACCTACCTAGCCGGATCCAAGCCCGGTTAGCCGCTACGGGCGAGACTGTCCAGCCAAGGACCTTCGTCCGGTCATCCGGCACTATGACCGGCATTTGTGGCGGGCTGGACTGATGGCAGGACAAAGCGTGGGTGGTCATCATGACAGCAGAGCGCATCATCGTCGGTGTGGATGACTCGCCGGGCGGCTTGGCCGCGCTGCGCTGGGCGGTGCACCGGGCCCGGTCCAGGCACTGCCAACTGGTCGCCGTGCGGGCCTGGGCGCTGCAGCTCCCCCGGCACGGCGGCCGCCGGATACGGGACGACCGGCACCGGCACGTCGTGGTCAGCTTCGAGGGCTCGGTGCAGCGGTCCGTAGCTGGCGCGATCATCTGGCGATCCTTCCAACTGGTATCCGGCGGGATCCCGGCCGACGTGGCGATACGGATAGCGACACCGGAAGGTGACCCGGGCGTTGTCCTGACTGGGCTGGCCCGGCGGGACGGAGACCTGCTCGTGGTCGGGACGCGGCGGGCGCAGCCGCCCCGGCGGGCCCTGCACGGATCGGTGAGCGGATATTGCGTCCGGCATGCCAGCTGCCCGGTCGCCCTGATCCCGGCGCCGCACCAGCCGAGTCTGATCAGCCGGCCGGGCTGAGCTGCCAGCAGTCGCCGCGCCGCTGGGCGGCGGCCTGCGGGGCGCGGTGCGCCAGCGCGATGATCCCGGCGATCATGACGGCCAGCGCGCAGCCTTCGGCGGCCAGGGCCAGCGGGCTGAGCGCGATCTTCTCGTGCAGGAACGCGGCGCCGGCCGCCATGGATACCAGCGGGTCGGCGGTGGTGATCACGGCCAGCACCGGGGCGATCAGCGTGCCAGACTGGAACGCGTTCTGGTTCAGCAGGAAGCCGACCGGGGTGACCACGACCATCAGGAACAGCGGCCATTGCCGCGCCGGGTCGGCGAACCCGGCGGGCAGCGTGCCCGGCACGATCTTCAGCAGCAGCGCGTTCACCCCGAAGTCCGCGCCACAGCCGAGCGCCAGCCACAGCGGGCGCACCGCCCGCGGCCCCCACCGGGCCGCGGCCAGGCAACCGGCCAGCAGCACGGCCAGCCCGGCGGCCAGCGGCAGCGCGGCCGCCGGGCCGGCCGTGCCAGAACCGCCATGCGGCCGGGCCACCATCAGGAAACCGGCGATGCCCACCGCGCAGCAGGTGACCCCGGCCAGCAGCACCGCGTCCGGCGGCGCGCGCCGCACCGACGCCGCCGCGATCACCACGGCAAACAGCAAGCTCAGCACCAGCAGCGGCTGGACCAGGGTGAGCGACCCGAAGTGCAGCGCCGTAACCTGCAGCGCGGCGCCAGCCAGGTTGACCCCGATGGCGGCCAGGAACAGCGGCCGGCGCACCAGGTCGACGAGCAGCCGCGGGGACAGCGCCGACCGCACCGGCACCTGCTTGGTGCTGCGCATCTCCAGCACCGACGCCCCGCCGAACATGGCCGCCGCGGCCAGCCCCAGGCCCACCGCAATCACCCCGTACATCACATCTCCTCAGCCGGTCGATCCCCGTTATGTCTTAGGAGACGAAGCTGGCTCCCGTGATTCATCGTTGCGCACACCACTGACAGTTAGACCGTGCCCAGTGAGCGGACCGGGCGCCGGTGACGGCGCTGTTACCGGCGCAGCCGCAACGCGACGGCGATGACCGCCGTGCCGACCAGCGTGGCCACGATGTTGGGAATGATCAGCGCGGGTAGCCCGGCGGCGGCCCCGTAGCCGATCCAGAGCAGAAGCCGACCAGCAGGATGGCGAAATACGCGATGGATACGTCGCGCGATGACCGCTCGCGCAGCATGCGGCGGATCTGCAGGACGGGTGCGATGCCCATCAGCACGGCCCACGATGACGCGGTGACGGCGAGGACAGTCTGAGCCATGGCGCGCTCCTCCGAGTGAGGCGCCCTGGCGGTCGGGTCGTGCTCGCCAGTTACCTGGTGAGGGGCGCAAGCACGACCACTGCCAGCGTACGCGTACGCGGGCTACGCTTGCCGCCCATGGAGATCTCCCGGAAGTTAACCGAAGCGGCCAAGCCGCCGTCGGAACGGTTCACCGGCGACGTGTGGATGGACCGGAGCGGCGGGACCGCGCACACTGAGGTGCGCAGCGTGCTGTTCACCCCGGGCGCACGCACCGCCTGGCACCGGCATCCCGGCGGCCAGGTGCTGCACGTCACCGAGGGCGCCGGCCTGGTCCAGTCCCGGGGCGGCCCGCGCGAGGAGATCAGGGCGGGCGACTCGGTCACCGCGGCGCCCGGCGAGTGGCACTGGCACGGCGCGGCGCCCGGCGCGTTCCTGATTCACCTGGCCGTGTCCGACGGCACCACCGAGTGGGGCGAGCACGTCACCGACGACGAATATCAGGCGTAGCCGGTAGGCGCGGTGCCTTACATGTCCAGGACGAGATCGGTGCTGGGCTGGGCGCAGCAGATCAGCACCTGGCCGTCGGCGGGCGGTTCGAGCGGGTCCGGGCGGTAGCTCACCTGGCCAGACAGCAGCGGCGTCACGCAGGTGTGGCAGACCCCGGTGCGGCAGCTCCACCGGGTGGGCACGTCGCAGGCGTCGGCCAGGTCGAGCACGCTGGGCCAGGCCGGGCCGAACGGGGTGGCCACGCCGCTGCGCGCGAACGTCACCATCGGCCCGGTGCCGCGCGGCCCGGGCGGCTGGTGCGGTGGCCGCCGGGTCTGCCCGGTCAGCCCCGGGTTGACCGACGGCAGCGCGCCGAACAGCTCGGTGTGGATCCGGTCCGGGCCGACGCCGAGCGCGGTGAGCGCCTGCCGCATGTCGGCCATGAACGAGTCCGGGCCACAGATGTAGGCACTCGCGTGGGCCGGCAGGCCCAGACCAGCCAGTTTGTCTTTGGTCAGCCGGCCGGCACTGGCCCCGGGCTGGCGTTCAATATCGGGGGTTTGGGCTTGACTGTAGAAGACGTGCTCGTGGGCGTGCGGGAGCGCGGCGAGCAGGGCGTGCGCCTCGGCGGCCAGTGGCTGCTGCGGCGGCAGGCGGGCGCCGTACAGCCACCACACCTCGCGGGTGCCCGGGCCGGCCGCGAGGTGGTGCAGTATGGCCAGCACCGGGGTGACGCCGATGCCGGCCGAGATGAGCAGCACCGGCTCCGGGCTGTCGTCGAGCAGGAAGTCGCCGCGCGGCGCGGCCACGTCCAGCATCGCGCCCGGGCGCAGCTTGCCGGTCAGGTAGCTGCTGGCGGCGCCGTGTGGCTCGTGCTTGACGCTGATCCGGTAGCCGGCGGCGTCCGGCACGGCGGACAGCGAGTAGCTGCGCACCGGGGCGGGCTGGCCGGCCGCACCGACCCGCAACGTCAGGTACTGGCCGGGCTTGGCCGGCGGCAGCGCGGCGCCGTCCGGGGCGGCCAGGTAGATCGAGGACACCGCCGCGGTCTCCCGGACCACCCGGGCCACCCGCAGCGAGCGGAAGCCGGACCAGGCGGGCGGGGGCGGTGGGG
Organism: uncultured Actinomycetes bacterium; assembly: GCA_963814645.1. GTDB lineage: Bacteria > Actinomycetota > Actinomycetes > Streptosporangiales > Streptosporangiaceae > RYN-230. The sequence goes on from CAWFDX010000004.1 coordinate 3,218,374, forward strand.
TTGGCTCGGTGCCCGGCGTCGGCGCGGCGCCCGGCGTTTCGCCGGCCGCCAGTAGGTCGTTAAAGGACTGCTGCCAGCCTGGGCTGAGCGCGGGGATCTGCACCGCCTGCTTGAGCTTGCCCAGGTCGCGGCCGGGCAGGTAGAGCAGGGCGTCGGTGTCGGTCACGGTGAGCGCGTGCGGGCCGGTCCGGGTCTTGACGATCGGCTGGCCGGCCTCGATCGGCCCTTCCCGGATGACCCGCATGTAGAAGCCGGGGCGATGGTGGCTGACCAGCAGCGCGGCCATCTGGGGCTGGCCGAGGCGCAGGCCGACCCGGTAGCAGGTGACCCGGGGCTGGGTGACCTCGAACTCGGCCGCGCCGATCCGGTACCGGTCGCCGATGCACACCTCGTCGTCCGGCAGGCCGTCCACGGTGAGGTTCTCGCCGAACTGCCCGTAGCCGAAGTCGTCCCGGCCGAAGTGCTGCTGCCAGTGCCGGTAGGACTGGATCTGGTAGACCAGCACGGCGCGCTGCTCACCGCCGTGGCCATTCAGGTCGCCCTGGCCGTCGCCGTCCAGGTTGAGCCGGCGGGCCTGCACCGGCCCGGCGACCGGGCTCTTCCAGATGCCGGTGTGCACGGTCTTGCCCTGCCAGGCCACGTCCTTCGGCAGCCCGACATTGACCGAGAGCAGCACCGGCGCGCTGGTCATGATGGACGGGGCCCGATCTCGTCGGTGGTGAGGTCACGGTCCACGCCGTGCGGGATGACGGCCTGGCCGGGTTCCAGGCGCAGCCGGGCACCGTCCAGGGTCACCTCCACCCGGTCGGGCTCGAACGAGATGCCGCCGGAGATGCGGCGGACCTCGGTATAGGCGCCCGGGTAGGACCAGGCCGCGCTGGCCGCGCCGCCGATGTCGAAATAACTGCAGAGGCCCTTGTAGGGGCAGAACCTCTGGCCCTCCGCCGGGGTCAGCGCGGCTTCGTCGACGTCGTCGCGCGGCACATACCAGCGCGGCGCGAAGCCGGATTCGTACAGCGCCAGCGGCCGGGTGGTGTTGGCCACCACCTGCTCGTTGTGCTGCACCACCAGATGGCGGCTGGTCTGCCGGATGTCGATCCGGTGGTAGGCGTCGGCGGCGTGCCCGATGATCCGCTCGTCTTCCTCGTAGAAGGCGTCCATCGCCCGCCACGCGAACGCGACCCGCTCCTTCGGCACGCTGGCGTGGCTGGGCAGCCCGGTGTGCTCCCACGCCGCGCGCGGCTTGCTGTGCGCCCCGGCGCGGACCGCGTACCAGGACGTCTCGCCCAGGTCGCGGTGCGCGGTGGTGTAGTCGCTGGACCGCAGCACTTCCGGGAAGATGTCGCTGAACGGGAAGTAGGCCACCGGGTAGCGGCCCGGTTCGTGCAGCAGCACGACGTCCTCGCTGTCGGCGATCCACGCGCCACCGAACTTCACCCGCATGCGGCAGCGCAGCGGCTCGGCGAACAGCATCCGCTCGGGAAGCGGTTCGGGAACCAGGAACCGGCCGATGGCGCCGGGGGCCAGCGGCCCCTGCTGCCAGGACAAGCCCATATTCGTATCCTCTCAGGTCAGTGGCTCGCCGCCGTGGTCAGGTCAGTGCCGTCAGGTCAGTGCCGTCAGGTCAGCGGCTCGCCGCCGTCGATGTGCGGCGTCTGGCCGGTGAAGAAGGTGCTGGTCATGGCGAACAGCACGGCTTGGGCGACGTCGGCCGGGGTGCCGATGCGCCGGACCGGGTTGCGCACCCGCATCTCGGCGAAGTAGTCAGCCTTGCCCTGCTCGCCCAGGCCGTCCCAGGCGCTGGTGTCGATGACGCCGGGCGAGATGGCGTTGACCCGGATCGGCGCCAGTTCCAGGGCCAGCGACCGGGCCAGCGTGTCGGCGGCGGCGTTGGTGATGGCCACGGCCAGCGTGCCGACCGTGATCTTGGTGGCGGCGGCGCCGGAGAACAGGGTGATCGACCCGCCGCCGGGCATCCGCGGGGCCAGGTGCTTGGCCAGCATGAGCGGGCCGATCACCTTGGTGTCGAAGGACAGCCGGACTTTGTCCCGGTCCAGGTCGGCGACGCGGCCGCGGGCCCGGGCGGACGCGGTCGAGACGACGTGGCCGACCGTGCCGAGCCGCTTGCCCAGCGCGGCGATGGAAGCCTCATCGGTGAGGTCGACGGTCTCGGTGCTGAGGCCGGGTTCGCCGCCGTACACGGCGTCGAGCCCGGCCTGGTTCCGGCCAGCCGCGACGACCTGGGCACCGGCGTCCCGGGCGGCCAGGCTGATCGCCTGGGCCAGCCCGCCGCCGCGCCCGATGACGAGCACGGACTGGTCCTGCAGCGCTCCGGTCATGACAGTGTCCTTTCGAGGAACCGGCCGATACACCCGGCGACGGCGTCGAGCTGGTTCTCCAGCAGGAAGTGGCCGCCGTCGAGCAGGTGGATCTCGGCGCCGGGCGCGTCGTCGGCGAAGGCAAGCGCGCCGTCCGGGCCGAAGATCTCGTCGTTGCGACCCCATACCGCCAGCACCGGCACCCGGCTGTCGCGCAGGTAGGCGTGCAGCTTCGGGTACAGCGGCAAGTTGGTGGCGTAGTCGGCGAACAGGGCCAGCTGGACCAGGTCGTTGCCCGGCCGGGAGACCAGGTCGTAGTCGTGGTGCCAGGTGTCCGGGCTGACCACGCTCTCGTCCGGCACCCCGGTCAGGTACTGCCACTTGATCGAGTCCAGAGTGAGCGCCTGGCGGACCGGCGCCTCGGTCTCCGGGCTGCGCTGCTGCCAGTAGTCCCGCACCGGCTTCCAGAAGTCCGCCACGAACCCGGCCTCGTAGCCATTGCCGTTCTGCGTGATGATCGCCGAGATGGCCGCGGGGTCGCGGAGCGCCAGCCGCCAGCCGATCGGTGCGCCGTAGTCGTGCACGTACATCGCGTACCGGGTCACCCCGAGCTGGGCCAGCAGGCCAGCGGTCAGCTCGGTCAGCGCGTCGAACGTGTAGCTGAACTCAGCTGCCGGCGGCGCGTCGGACAGGCCGAAGCCGAGATGGTCCGGGGCGATCACGTGATAGCGGCCGGCCAGCCGCGGGATCAGCTGCCGGAACATGAACGAGCTGGCCGGGAAGCCGTGCAGCAGCACCACGGCGGGCGCGTCGCGCGGGCCGGCTTCGCGGTAGAACAGCCGCTGGCCGAGGACGGTGGCGTAGCGGTAGTGGATGGTGGTCGTCCCGGTTGGCATTGTCTAACCTTCTTACTGATTTTCATTGGTTAGCGGTGGCAGTCAAGCACCGGATCGCGTAACCTGTCAAGTGCATGATGACGGTTAGGGAGAGGTGAATGGCAGACCCGGTCGCCGACGCTGATTTCCTGCTCGCGCTGCTCAACAGCACCCCGGTCGTCGACGGCGTGCCCACCGACGACCTGGCTGACCCCGGCCGGGCCCGCGCCTGGCTGGCCAGCCTGGGTGGCCTGGGCACCGAGGCGGAACTGCGCCAGGTGCGGAAGGTCCGCGGCGCGCTGCAGGCGGTCGTGCGCGGTACCGAGCCGCCGGACGTGCTGGCGCCCGTGCTGCACGGCGCGGCTTGCGTCCCGGCCCTGGCCGGCGGCCAGGTCAGCTGGCACCTCCAGGTCGCGCCGGACCGCGAGCTGGCCGTCCGCGCCGTGCTGGCCTGGGACGCGCTGGCCAAGAACAGTCCCGGGCGGCTGCGCCCGTGCGCCAACGACGAATGCCGCCTGTTCCTGATCGACCACAGCAAGGCGGGCACCGCCCGGTGGTGCTCGATGGCCGTGTGCGGCAACCGGATGAAGGCCCGCCGCCACTACGAACGGGCCCGGAGCACCTAGGCAGCCGGGCGGGCAAGGGTTATGGACACTCATCACGCTGAGTTTGCGGCGGGCCGGCCTGGCGTCGTATCCGCCATTGGCCAGGCAGCATGGCCAGTGCGCCGGCGGCCTAGTTACGGTGAGGTTTGTGCACATGCGCGGTGATTTGCCGCCCGCCCCGCAGCCGGCCGAACTGATCGGCCGCCGGGCCGAATGCGGCCTGCTTGACCGGCTGGCCGGGTCGGTCCGGGCCGGCGCCAGCCGGGCGCTCGTACTGCACGGCGAGCCGGGTGTCGGCAAGACCGCGCTGCTCGACTACCTGGCCGGGCGCGCGCCCGGCTGCCGGGTGGCCCGGGCCGGTGGCGCCCAGTCAGAGATGGAGCTGGCCTTCGCCGGGCTGCACCAGCTCTGCGCGCCGATGCTCACCCACCTGGACGAGCTGCCCGCGCCGCAGCGTGATGCGCTGCGTATCGCGTTCGGCATCAGCGCCGGCGCACCGCCGGACCGGTTCCTGGTCGGCCTGGCCGTGCTGAGCCTGCTGTCCGAGGTGGCCAGCGAGCGGCCGCTGATCTGCCTGATCGACGACGAGCAGTGGCTGGATCATGCCTCGGCGCAGGTGCTGGCGTTCGTCGCGCGCCGCCTGGACGCAGAATCGGTCGGCCTGGTGTTCGCGGCCCGGGTGCCGAGCGGCGACCTGGCTGGCCTGCCGGAGCTAGTGCTCGGCGGGCTGCGCGACGCAGACGCCCGGGCGCTGCTGGACTCGGTGCTGCCCGGGCTGCTCGACACCAGGGTCCGCGACCAGCTCGTGGCTGAGACCCAGGGCAACCCGCTGGCCCTGCTCGAGCTGCCCCGCGGCCTGAGCCCGGCCCAGCTGGCCGGCGGGTTCGGGATGCCCGGCACGGTACCCCTGGCCGGCAGCATCGAAGAGAGCTTCCGGCGCCGCGTCGGCGCCCTCCCGGACCAGGCCCGGCAGCTGCTGCTGCTGGCGGCGGCCGACCCGACCGGCGACCCGGCCCTGGTCTGGCGGGCGGCCGAACGGCTCGGCATCGGCACCGAGGCGGCCGGGCCCGCGGCCGAGGCCGACCTGGCCGAGTTCGGCACGAGGGTCCGGTTCCGCCACCCGCTGGTCCGCTCGGCCGTCTACCAGTCCGCGCCGGCCCGGGACCGGCAGCAGGTGCACCGCGCGCTGGCCGACGTCACCGATACACAGCTAGACCCGGACCGGCGGGCCTGGCACCGGGCCCAGGCCGCCCCCGGGCCGGACGAAGACGTCGCCGCCGAGCTGGAACGCTCGGCCAGCCGCGCCCAGGCGCGTGGCGGCCTGGGCGCGGCCGCCGCGTTCCTCAGGCAGGCGGCCATGCTGACCCTGGACCCGGCGCGGCGGGCCGGCTGGGCGCTGGCCGCCGCCCGGCTCAAGATCCAGGCGGGCGCGTTCGACATGGCCCGCGACCTGCTGGCCATGGCCGAGTCCGGGCCACTCACCGACCTGCAGCAGGCCCATGCCGACCTGGTGCGGGCCCAGCTCGCGTACGTCACCAGCCGGGGCAGCGACGCCCCGCAGCTGCTGTTGCAGGCGGCCCGGCGGCTCAAGCCCATCGACGTCACGCTGTGCCGGGCCACCTACCTGGACGCGCTGTCCGCCGGGATCTTCGCCGGCCGGCTGGCCGGCCCAGGCAGCAGCGTGCTGGAAATCGCGCGCGCCGCCACGGACGCGCCGCCACCGCCGGTGCAGCCGCCGCGAGCGCCGGATCTGCTGCTCGATGGCCTGGCCGCGGAGTACAACGACGGGTGCGCGGCCGCGGTGCCCACCCTGCGCACCGCGCTGACCGGGTTCGGCTGCGGCATGCCGGCCGACGAGGAACGGCACTGGCTGTGGCTGGCCTCGATCACCGCCATGCGGGTCTGGGACGATGACTGCCTGGACGCGCTGTCCGCCCGCCACGTCCAGCTGGCCCGCGAGGCGGGCGCGCTCAGCGAACTGCCGCTGGCCTTGGTGACCCGCGCCTACATGCTGGTGTTCGCCGGTGAGCTGACCGCCGCGGCCACGCTGGCCGAGGAGGCCCAGGCGGTCAAGGAGGCGACCGGCAGCGGCCTGGCGCCCTATGCCGGGCTGGCCCTGGCCGCGTACCGCGGCGACGAGGCCGGAGTGGCCGCCCTGGTCGAGACGACGAAGGACGACGTGACCCGGCGCGGCGAGGGCGTCGGGATCACGTTCGCCGAGTGGGCCAGCGCCCTGCTCAGCAACGGCCTCGGCCGCTACCACGACGCGCTGGCCGCGGCCCGCCGGGCCTGCGCGTACGACGCCGACCTCGGCTCGATGATCTGGCCCGTGGTGGAGCTGATCGAAGCGGGGGCACGGTGCGGGGTGGCGGACAGTGTGGCCGGCGCGTACGCCCGGCTGGCCGAGATGACCAGCGCGAGCGACTCCGACTGGGCGCTCGGCGTGCAGGCCCGGTCGCAGGCTCTGCTCAGCGACGGCGCGGACGCCGAGGCGCTGTACCGCGAGGCGATCACCCGGCTGACCCGGACCCGGCTCCGGGTCGACCTGGCCCGGGCGCACCTGCTGTACGGGGAGTGGCTGCGCCGGGAGCGCCGCCGCGGCGACGCGCGGGAGCAGCTGCGCACCGCGCTCCGCATGCTGGAGACGATGGGCATCGCCGCGTTCGCCGAGCGGGCCCGGCGTGAGCTGCGGGCCACCGGCGAGACCGCGCACAAGCGCACCGGCTTCGGCCGGCCTGAGGGACTGACCGCGCAGGAAGCCCAGATCGCCCGGCTGGCCCGGGACGGGCTGTCCAACCCGGAGATCGGCTCCCGGCTGTTCATCAGCGCCCGCACCGTCCAGTACCACCTGGGCAAGGTGTTCACCAAGCTGGACATCACCTCGCGCAGCCAGCTCGACCAGGCCCTCCCCACCGACCCAGCCCCCGTCTAGCTGGCACCCAGACACCCGCCGCGAGGCATGAGGCACTTCGCCGCATGCCCAGGCTAAAGCGGCTGGTCTGGGTGATTCCGTGGGGCCTGCTGGCCGGCCTGCTCCTGACACTTGTCTTTGTGGCTCCGCCCAGCGAACGTGATCAAACGATCGGTGTCGCTATTGCGACAACAAACGTTTGATCATGATTGCCGGCGGCTGCGAGAGGGGCGGCTGGCTATCCGGACAGCACTGGCCGGGCACTGGCCGGGCCAGGCCGGGCCGGGCGGGATACTGGGCCGCATGCCTGAACTGATCAATGAGCCGGTCCGGGTCGAGGCGGCGGGGACGCTGCCGAAGCTGATCGATGAGTACGCCGGCCGGGCCAGCACCGGTGAGCCGGGGCTGAGCATCGCGCACATGCGCAGCCCGGCGGGCTGGGCCGAGCCGGGCCAGCGGCCGGAGTTCGACGAGTACACGCTGGTCCTGCGCGGGCTGCTGGTCGTCGAGTCGGAGACCGGCGAACTGCGCGTCCGGCCGGGCCAGGCGGTGCGCACCCGGCCAGGCGAGTGGGTGCGGTACAGCACCCCGGAAGCCGATGGCGCCGAGTACATCTCGGTCTGCGTCCCGGCGTTCACCCCGGACACTGTGCACCGCGACGAATGACGGGTAACACCAGGTGAATCGCTATGCGAACGTTGGTTCGCTATGCGATTGACAGGTGGTGTCCGCCGGAGCTACGTTCGCGGTACGCGACAGGCCTGCCGCCCCTCCCAGTCATTTCAATGACCGCCTGATCGGAAGGCGGGGAGAGGCACCACGATGGCTGATCGCATGCTGACCGTCGCGCGAACCCGAATCCCCGGACTGAGACGCGCACTGTCCTGGTTAGGACTGGTGGCGGTGCTGGCCGCCGCGTTCTGCTTAGCTGGCCCGGCCTCGGCCACCGCCCAGCGCGGCACGGCCGCCGCCCGGGCCAGCGGCACGGCGGCCACCGGCGCGGCTGCCGCCCAGGCCAAGCAGGCCAAGCAGGCCAACCCGGCCGACCGGCTCGGCGTGGTCACACCCGCCGTCACCTGCGCCCAGCTGGCCACCCTCGACCTGGCCGGGATGACCGGCGTCCCGGTCTCCATTACAGAAGCGGCCAGCACCACCGCCACCCCAGGTGGCTGGGCCGCGTGTGCGGTGCAGGGCAACATCGCCCCCCAGGAGCAGTTCGAGGCGTTCCTGCCCACCAGCACCTGGCGGCAGCTCTATCTGCAGACCGGCTGTGGCGGGTTCTGCGGCTCAGTGAGCATCACGGCCCAGCAGGCCACCGGGTGCGTGCCGCTGACCCAGGGCCAGTTCGTCATGGCGTCGGATAACGAAGGGCACTTCGGCACGAACGCGTTCGACGCCACCTTCGGCGCCGATCCGCAGCTCCGCGAGGACTTCGGCCATCTGTCCGAGCACAAGCTCGCCGTGTTCATGAAGAAGCTGATCAAGATCTTCTATGGCACGCCGGCGTCCTACTCGTTCTTCGACGGCTGCTCCCAGGGCGGCCACGAAGGGCTGATGGAGGCGCAGCAGTTCCCGCGCGACTTCAACGGCATCGTGGCCGGCGCGCCCGCCAGCATCACCCAGCCGCTGAACGTCTGGTACCAGGCGTGGAACGCCCTGGCCAACCAGGGCCCGAACGGGCAGCCCATCCTGACCGCGGACAAGCTGCCGGTCCTGCACGCCGCGGTGGTGAAGGCCTGTGGCCAGCTCAACGGCCTGGTCATGGACCCGATGACGTGCACGTTCGACCCGGCCAGCATCCAGTGCCCGGCCAACGCGACCAGCACGGCCGGCTGCCTGACCGCCGCGCAGGTCGAGGTGGTGCGCAAGCTCTACGAAGGGCCGCGCGACGCGCAGGGCACGTTGATGTACCCGGGCTGGCAGTTGCCCGGCTCCGAGCTCAACTGGCTGCCCTGGGTCGTGCCCGCGGCGGGCGCCAGCACGGCCACCACCATCGACCCGGGCATCGCGCTGAACACCATCAGGTACCTGGCCTACCCGGGCATCAACCCACGGCTCGGCCTGAACGACGTACCGTTCACCGCGGCCGGCTTCCGGCAGATCATGAACGCCACCGGGAACACGTTCGACGCCACCAACCCGGACCTCAGCGCGTTCCGTGACGCCGGCGGCAAACTGCTCATCTACCACGGGCTAGCCGACCCGGCCATCTCCCCGGTCGGCACCATCGCCTACTACCAGGCCGTCGAAGACCAGATGGGCGGGCTGGCCGCCACCCAGAAGTTCGCCCGGCTGTTCCTGATCCCGGGGATGTCGCACTGCACCGGCGGGCAGGGCCCGAACTCCTTCGACGCCCTCACCGCCATTATCAACTGGGTCGAGCAGGGCACCGCCCCGGCCTCGCTGCTGACCACCCAGACGGCGACCGCGGCCGACCCGGTCCAGTCGCTGCCCGCCTACCCCTATCCGCTGGAGGCCACGTACAACGGAACCGGCAGCGTGGACGTGGCGTCCAGCTACCACGCGGCCCTGCCCGCGCAGCCGTTCAACGCGCACATCGACTGGCTGGGCAGCTTCTCGCCTACCCCGGCCAGCCAGTAGACCCGTTTAGCCGGTGGTCCGCCGGGGCCAGCTAACCCCGGCGGACCACGCTCGCCTTCTTGCCAAATCGGCAAGAGGATTTGCCCGAATAGCAGACTGGCCCACATAGTCACGGTGGAGGTGGTCACCGTGGGCAATGAACTCAGGGATAACTATGACGTCGTCGTGGTGGGTGGCGGGGCGGCCGGGCTGAGCGGGGCGCTGATGCTGGCCCGCTCCCGGCGGTCCGTGCTGGTGATCGACGCGGGCGCGCCGCGTAACGCGCCGGCCGCAGCGGTGCACGGGCTGCTGGCCCGGGACGGGATGCCGCCCGCCGAACTGCTGGACCGCGGCCGGGCCGAGGTCCGCGGCTACGGCGGCCAGCTGACCGCCGGGCAGGTCAGCACGGTCCGCCAGGATCAGGACGGGTTCACCGTGACGCTGGCCGGCGGCCGACTGGTTCACGCGCGCCGCCTGCTGATTGCCACCGGTCTGGCCGATGAGCTGCCGGACATCCCCGGGCTGCGCGAACGGTGGGGCCGGGACGTGGTGCACTGCCCGTACTGCCACGGCTGGGAGGTCCGCGACCAGGCCATCGGCGTGCTGGCCAGCGGGCCGACGGCGGTGCACCAGGCGCTGCTGTTCCGCCAGCTGAGCGACGATGTCGTGCTGCTCAGCCACACCATGCCGCAGCCGGAAGGCCAGGAGGCGGAACAGCTGGCCGCCCTCGGCATCCCCGTAGTGCCCGGCGAAGTGGTGGCGCTGGAGATCAACGAAGACCGGCTCACCGGGGTCCGGCTGGCCGATGGGACCGTGCTGGCCCGCCAGGCGCTGGCCGTCGCGCCCCGGATGACGGCACGGGCCGGCTTCCTGGCCGACCTCGGCCTCAAGCCCACGGCCCACCCGCTTGGCGTCGGCGAGTACATCGCGGCCGGCCCGGCCGGGCTGACCGACGTCCCCGGGGTGTGGGTCGCGGGCAACGTGGCCGACCTGGGCGCCCAGGTCGGTGGCGCGGCCGCGGCCGGTGCCCTGGCCGGGGCGGCGATCAACATGGACCTGGTGGCCGAGGACGCCGCGCGGGCGGCAGCCTAACCAGACAGCAGCCGCCAGCCAGGCACGATGATCCTATAGTCATGGAATGGCAAAACCGCTCGCGCGCGACCGACCCTGGCCGAGCTGCTCGCCGTCCTGTCGCTGGCCACCGACCTGGGCATGGGCCAGCCGATGGAGCATGTGCTGCGCCAGTGCCTGATCGCGCTCCGGCTGGCCGGGCGGCTCGGCCTGGCCGAGGCCGACCAGGAGGTCGTCTACTACACCGCGCTGGTGGCCTGGGTCGGCTGCCACGTAGACGCCTATGAACAGGCCAAGTGGTTCGGCGACGACACCGCGCTGAAGAGCGATTTCCGGCACGCCGACTTCGCCACCGCGGCGTCCAAGCCGCTGTTCATGTTCCGCCATCTCGGCGCGGGCCGGCCCATCGCGGAGCGGGCCCGGCTCGGCCTGACGTTCCTCGGCGAGGGCCGCCAGGCGGCCGAGGACATGCTGGACAACCACTGGATGGCGGCCGACGGCCTGGCCGCCCAGCTCGGCCTGGCCCAGCGGGTCCGGGACAGCGTGGAGCAGACGTTCGAGCGCTGGGACGGCAAGGGCATGCCGAAGGGCACCCGGGGCGAGGAGATCCCGCTCGCCACCCGGCTGGTCGCGCTGGCCGACGTGGTCGAGGTGTTCCACCGCGCGGGCGGCGTGCCCGCGGCGGTGGACGTGGCCCGGCAGCGCCGCGGCACCCAGTTCGACCCGGCCATCGTGGACCTGTTCGCGGCCGAGGCGGCCACGCTGTGCGCCGGGCTGGACGACACCAGCAGCTGGGACATGGTGCTGGCCGCGGAACCGGCCCGCGGCGCAGCCCTGGACGATCAGCAGGTCAAGGTGGCGCTGGCCGCCATCGCCGACTTCACCGACGTGAAGTCGCCGTACACCATCGGGCACTCACGCCAGGTGGCCGAGCTGGCCGGGCAGGCCGGTCGCGCGTACGGGCTGAGCGACCCGGCCGCCCGGCAGCTCCGGCTGGCCGGCCTGGTGCACGACCTCGGGCGGCTCGGCGTGCCCAACACCATCTGGGACAAGCCCGGCCCGCTCAGCCACGCCGAGACCGAGCGGGTCCGGCTGCACCCGTACTACACCGAACGCATGCTGGCCTGCTCCCCCGCGCTGGCCCCGCTGGCCGCCGTCGCGGTGCAGCACCACGAGCGGATGGACGGCTCCGGCTATCCGCGCGGGCTGGCCGGCGGCGCGGTGAGCCCGGCAGGCCGGCTGCTCGCCGCGGCCGATTTCTATCAGTCGCGGACCGAGCCGCGGCCGCACCGCCCGGCGCAACCGGCCGATGCGGCCGCCGCCCAGCTGCGCGCCGAGGTCGCCGCGGGCCGTATCGACGCCGACGCGGCCGCGGCCGTGCTCACCGCGGCCGGGCACCGGGTGGCCCGCCGGCAGGCCCGGCCGGACGGGCTGACCAGCCGCGAGATCGAGGTGCTGCGGCTGCTCGCCCAGGGCCTGTCCAACCGTGAGATCGCGGCCCGGCTGGTCATCTCGGTGAAGACGGCCAGCCACCACGTCGAGCACATCTACGCCAAGACCGGCACCGCGAACCGCGCCCGGGCCAGCCTGTACGCGGCCCGGCACGGCCTGATCGGCGGGCCGGACGCTAGCCCGGCACCGGCAGATAGCCCGAGCACAGGATCCGCAGCCAGCTGATCCGGCCGCCCTCGGCGTTGTAGTACGCCTGCTGCTCGACCACGTGCACCCCGTCCGCGTTGCGCACCCTGAGCTGATAGCTGACCCGTTCCCGCCCCGGCAGGCTGCTATTACTGAACGCCAGTGCCCCCTCGATGTCATCGGCCGGCCCGAACCAGGTGCCGAGTATCACGTCACCCACCTGGCCGGGCTCGGTGGCCTGCCAGTGCCGCCGGGGGGTCAGCGCCTGGAAATCGACCGGGTCGGTGAGCAGTGCGCACAGTGCCGCGCGGTCTTGGCTGGCCAGTGCCCGGGCGAAGTGCTCCCCCGCGCTGACCTCAGTAGCTGAACGTGGTGGCTGGCTCATCGCCTATCCACTCCCACAACGGCACCGTGCCACCCAGCGAGGCGTTGGCCACCAGGTCGCCGTCGTCCAGTTGCTTGGCGTTGAAGCAGATCGGGCAGACCAGGTACCGGCCGCCCGCCGCTTCGTAGCGTTTGGCCAGCTCGGCCAGGGGCGGGCAGCCCACGCAGGCGGTGCCCTGTGCAACGCCGTCCAGCGCCAGCCGGACCGCCTCCTTGGTGCAGAACATCAGCGTCGGCCGCCCCTGTTCGGCCGCGCCCACGGCGACCAGGAAAGCCACCGTCACTTTCTCCGCGTCTTCCAGCCCGGTGCTCAGGCTGATCACGGCTTTGCCGGCCATGCCGCTCCCTCTCCGCTCGGATCGCCAGACGGCGTACCCGCTGGCTGTTCCGAGCATGGCCAGGCATGGCTGACCAGCGCATGGGGCAACCGCCCCATCTTCGCGGCTGAATCCGGGCGGCTAGCCCTTCAGGCTGGCGATGAAGGCCGACCAGTCCGCCGGGGTGAACATCAGCGCGGGCCCATCCGGGTCCTTGCTGTCCCGTACCGCCACCACCCCCGGCCCGTCGGCCGCAACCTCCACGCAGTTGCCGCCATTTGCGCTGCTGTAAGACGACTTACGCCAATTGCTGCCGGTCAGGTCCGCCACCTCGACACAGGCACCGCCGTTCCCGCTGCTATAGGAAGATTTGCGCCACATGGCGCCAGTCAGGTCCGCCACGTCTCATCAACCACTTTCATGATCAGTTCTGCGGACTCCCCAGGTGAGAGCGCCACGCTTCTGAGTGAATCATAGAGAAGGGAGATCCGCGCAACCTGATTGCGCCGTTCGGTGACCTGCCCGTCCAGTGCGTTGTCCAGATAGGCAGCGTCCCGGTCGGCAGCAAAGCTGGCCACCACGAATGGACCCAGCATCCCCGGGTGCGCAGCCGCGGCAAACGGCAACACCTGAACGATGATCCGTGGCTTTTGGGCCATCTTGGCGAGATGGATGAGCTGGTCACACATGATCCGTACGTCGCCGACGAACTGCCGCAAGATCGCCTCGCCCAGCACCGCGAACAGCATCGGTGGCGGCGGATCGGTCCGGTCCCAGATCGCCTGGCGGGATATCCGGGCGATGACGATCTGCTCAACCTGGGCGTCGCTGTCGCCGGGGCGCCCGGCGCGGATCATCGCGCGCGCGTAGCCCTCGGTCTGCAGCAGGCCGGGCACCACCAGCGGTTCCCAGTTCCGCAGCACGGTCGCGCGCTCTTCCATCTCCAGCAGTGCCCGGATCCACGACTCATGCGCCCCGTTGAGCATTGCCAGTCGCAGCCGGCGGAACGTGCCCGGCGTGCGCAGCGCGCCGTCCGCCTGGGCCGCGTGCTGCGGGGAGGGGATGGTCCGGCAGGTCTCCAGCTTGGCGATAACCGACTCCGAATACCCCATCAACGTGGCCAGTTGCGCCTGCGTCAGCCCGGCCGCCTCGCGCTGCGCGCGTAATTCCGCCGCGAATGCCTGCACCCCGGTGACCGGCCCATCGTCATCCTTTCTTTTCGCAGGCATCCCTTCTTCCTCCTTCGTGTTGACCACGTCAGCCGCCCGGTAGCGGCCGGCCTGTAGCGCAGCATACGGTGGACAGATAAAGCTATCCACAACACATCAGCTGCCCCAGCAGAGGTTCACTACAAAATGACAGACGAACTATTTCGATTTGAAATAGGACACCTCGCGCCCCGGCTCACGACGCTGCGGATCGCGGAGTGCCCGCAGGAACTCATCGATCTGGCCAGCGCCCAGCCCGGGCATGACATCTGGGCCGAGCGGCTCCCGGGGACGACGCAACTCAGATACGTGGCACGGCGCCGCCGGGGCACCGACGCCCATCCCTACGTCATTGTCACCAGCGATTTCGCCGAACTGCGCGACGCGCTAACTCCCCCGTCAGCGGGCTAGGCGGGCCTCCAGCCGGGATTTGACGGCGGGCCACTCGTCGATCAGCAGGCTGTAGACGACCGTGTCGCGGAACGTGCCGTCCTCGCGCTTCAGGTGCCGACGCATGACCCCCTCGCGCTGCGCGCCGAGCTTCTCGATGGCCGCCTGCGAGCGGGTGTTCAGCACATCGGTCTGGATCTTGATCCGGCCGTAGCCGCAGTCCTCGAAGCAGTGCGCCATCAGCAGCAGCTTGGCTTCCGGGTTGACCTGGGTGCCCCACCAGCGGGAGCCGTACAGCGTCGAGCCGATATGGATGCTCTCGTTGCGCAGGTCGGCTTCGGACAGCGACGTGGTGCCGACCAGCGTGCCGGCCGGGCCCAGGTCGCCGTCCTGGGTCAGCCGGATCGCGTAGGTGGTGCGGCCGCCGCCCCGGCCGTCCGCCTCGCCCTGCTGGGCCAGGAACACCGACCGGGCCAGGTCGCGGGCGTCAGCCACCGAACCGGGCCGGTGGTGCATGACGTAGCCATGGGCGTACACGGCCGGGTCGGCCAGAATCGGGTACATCTCGTCCAGGTCCGGCTCGCCGAGCAGATCCAGCCGGACCCAGCGCCCGGCCAGCGGCCCAGCCGACGGCAGGGTAGTCACGACGGAGCCTCCAAGAGAGAACGTCCCGGGCAGGGAGATTGACCATGGCAGAAACGGCTGACTCCAGCAAACGCTGGGACACCGACGACCGGTACACCGGGGTGGCCGACGCCACCGATTTCGCCCCGGCCATTGAGGAACTGGCGGCGCTGGCCCGCCGCCCCGGCTGGGTCACCGAGGATCCAGGCAGTCATCTGGTCCCGCACCTGCAGGAGGCCGGCGTGCCCGGGCTCCGGGTGCTCGGCTACCAGCCGGACGGGAACGGCGCGCTGCACGTCACGGCCGAGTACCGCGAGGGCGACAGCCGCGGCGAGATCCGGCGGCACGCCTGGGCGCTGATCGCCACCGTGGCTGAACTGGCGACCAGCGTGCGCGAGCGCGACGACGGCGACACGATCGTGTTCGACGTCGTCACCGGCATCCCGGAAAACGCGGGCCGGTTCGCCACGCACGGCCATACGATCCGGCTCACCGTTATGCCGCCGGCCAATCCGCTGCGGTAATCTGCGGCAATTCGCCTGCTGGCCCGAGAAGGGTGGCCGCCGTGGCCAACTTAGCCGTGCTGGCCGTGGCCGCAGGCCTGGCCGTGCTGACCGGAGCGGTGCTGTACGCCGTCGCGGTCAGGCGGGCCAGGGCCATCGAAGCCGGGCCGGAGGAGCAGCGGGCGCACGAGCTGCGGGTGCTGCTCAAGCGGCTGTCCTCGATCAGCGCGGGATGCGGCGCGGGCGCGGCCGGGCTGGCCATCGTGTGGACCATCGAGCAGCTGGCCGGCAGCGTGCCGGACGGCTTCCTGGCCGGCGCGGTCGCGGCGTGCTGCGCCGCCGTCCCGGTGCTGGCGGCGCGGCGGCCGGTCATCGAGGCCTATGCCCGGGTGCGTGGCGTCCCGGCCAGCGCGTTCCGGTCCTACCGCAGCCGGGCGGTGCTCGCCATCCGGCTGGCTCTGCTGCTCTGGCCGGTGCTGGCCGCGCTGGCCATCACCGGTCCGCCAGCCTGGGCGGCAACGCGCCCGGCGCCTACCAGGCCTGCGTGTTCGCGGTGTTCGCCGTCATGGTGCTGGGTTTCCGGCGGCTGTTCGGCGCGCTGGCCATCCGGCAGGAACTGGCCGCCGACGACCTGGCCGCGCGCATCGTCGGGCCGGCCGCGCTGAACACCGCGCTGACCCGGCTGACCGAGCTCAACGCGATCAAGCCGGACACCAGCCGGCGCTGGGACCGGACGGTCGGCCACCCGGGAATGGACATCCGCACCGCCCGGCTGGCCACCACGCTCAGCGAGGCTAGCGGCCGAGGATGACCAGGTCGGCTTCGGCGATGCGGCGCGGGCGTCGATAAGGTCGATCGCAACGATCTTCGCGCCGGTGATCGTGAACGCCACGAGGGTGATCGGCCGCCCATCCGCGGCCGTGACGATGCCGGCCGCCCCGTTGATCAGTGCGGGCAGGGTGACCTGGGCGATCCGGGTGAACGGGAACGCGCGTCCGGCCACCGCCGCCGCACCGCGCACCGCCGTAGCGCCGTTGGCCCGCACCACGACATCTGGGTCTAGAACCTCCAGCAGCGCGTCGAAGTCGCCGTTACGGGCGGCGGCGAGGAAGGCACCGGCGATGGCCCGCTGCCGGGTCAGCTCGGCGCCGGGGACCGGAGTCACGCCCTGGACGCGCCGGCGGGCGCGGCTGGCCAGCTGGCGGGCCGCGGCGGGCGAGCGCCCGACGATGGCCGCGATGTCATCGAAGGGGACGGCGAACATGTCGTGCAGGACGAATGCGAGCCGTTCGGCGGGCGCCAGCGTGTGCAGGATTACCAGCAGCGCGGGTCCGACCGAGTCGGCCAGCAGCGCTTCCTGCTCCGGGTCGATGCCGACCGCGTCGCCCCCGGCCGGCTCGGGCAGGTGCATGCCCACTGGCTGTTCCCGGCGCGACTGCAGCATGTTCAGGCACACCCGGGCGACGACCGTCGTCAGCCATCCGCCGAGGTTCTCGATGCTGCTGTAGTCGGTGCGGCTCAGCCGCAGCCAGACTTCCTGAACGGCATCGTCGGCCTCGCTGGCCGAGCCCAGCGTCTGGTAGGCGACCGCCCGCAGCCGGGCCCGGTGAACCTCGAACCGTGCCACGGCCACATCGTGTTCGTCCATCGGTCACATTCTCTTGTCGTTGCCGGTCATAGGAGTGACCGTGCCGACCCCGCCGATGTGACACGGAGGCCCAGACCCATGACCTCGCCCGTCCTAGTCACTGGCGGCACCGGCCGCCTCGGGCAGCTTGTCGTCGCGCGGCTCCAGGACAGCGCTTGCGACGTCCGCGCGCTGGCCCGGCACGACCGGCCCACCCCGCCGGGTGTCACATTCTTCCCCGCGGACCTGCGGACGGGGCGGGGCATCGAGCCGGCCGTGACGGGGGTGGCGGCCATCATCCACTGCGCGACCAGCACCAGGGGCGACGCCCAGGCGACCCGCAACCTGGTGGCCGCCGCGTCCCGGACCGGGTCTGCCCACCTGGTCTATGTGTCGATCGTCGGTATCGACCACATCGCCTCCTGGGGATACCCGAAGACGAAGCTCCAGGCCGAGCAGATCGTGGCCACCTCCGGGCTGCCCTGGACGATCCTGCGGGTCACCCAGTTCTACGACTACTGCCTGGCCAATGCGCAGAAGCTGAGCCGGCTGCCGGTGGCGCCGGTGCCAGCGGGCTTCACCGTCCAGCCGGTTGATCCCCGCGACGTGGCGGGCCGGCTCGCCGAACTGGCGCTGGGCGAGCCCGCCGGCCGCGCGCCGGACATGGCCGGGCCACAGGTGAGCAACTGGACCGACCTGCTCCGGGGATACCTGAAGGCCGCCCATCGCCGCCGATGGGTGCTGCCGGTCCGGATACCGGGCACCCGGGCCGTCCGCAACGGCGCCCTGCTGCCACCGCCGGGACACACCGCCGGCTGCCGGACCTGGGACCAGTTCCTCACCACCCAACTGCAGCCAACCGCGTGAATGCTTCATCCGTGCTGTCAGGACAGCGTGACTGAAACATTGACGCGGTCAGCGCTGGGCCGCGGCGAAGGGGATCGGGGTGTGCGGGCTCAGTGGAAGGCGCGGAACGCCTGTTCGGCCCGGTCCAGGGTCTCGGCCACGTCGGCTTCGGTGTGCGCGGCCGACACGTACCAGATGCCGCGCCGGGCCACCCAGACCCGCTGGCCGATCAGCGCATCGGCCAGCCGCGCGTACCGCTCCGGGTCGCTGCGGGCCAGGTCACGGTACCGGGTCACCGGGCCCTGGCCGGGCGGCGCGAAGCTGGCGTGGAACGCCATCGGCAGGCCCTGGATGTGCAGCGCCAGCCCGCTGGCCTCCGCGCAGTCGCGGATGGACTGTATCAGCGCGGTGCCGACCTTGCCGATCTGCTCGTAGACCTCGCCGCTGTCCAGTTCGTCGAGCGAGGCCAGCACGGCCGCGGTGGCGATCGTGTTGCCGTTGAACGTCCCGGCGTGGGTGACCGTCCCGCTGGCCACGCCGGCGAACAGGTCGCGCCGCCCGGCGATGGCCGCGCACGGCCAGCCGGCCGCCATCGCCTTGCCGTACACGGCCAGGTCCGGGTGCACACCGAAGCGCTCCGCGGCGCCGCCCAGCGCGACCCGGAAGCCGCTGATCGTCTCGTCGAAGATGAGCACCGCGCCGCGCTGGGTGCAGATCTGCCGGACCGCCTCCAGGTAGCCGGGCTCCGGGGCGAGCACGCCCGCGTTGAGCATGATCGGCTCCATGATCACGGCGGCCACGTCGCTGCCCTGCGTGTCCATCAGCTGCTCGAACGCCACGATGTCGTTCCACTCCAGCACCAGGACGTCAGCCAGCGCGCCGGCCGGCTGGCCCTGACTGGCCGGGGCGGCCACCGTGCCGTCGTTCCGCGCGTAGATGTTGTCCAGCCAGCCGTGGTAGTGGCCGTGGAACCGGACGACCAGGGACCGGCCGGTGGCGGCCCGGGCCATCCGCAGCGCGGCCTGCACCATCTCCGTGCTGGAGCTGCCGAACCGCATCGTCTCGGCCCAGCCGAGCACGGCCAGCACGCGTTCCGCCGCCTCGATCTCCCGGCGGTGCGTGGCCGCGTAGATGACCCCGTCCCGCTGCGCGGCCAGCACCTTCTCCAGCACCCGCGGCGGCGCGTAGCCGAGCACGTTGGGCCCCTGGCCGAGCAGGTAGTCGAGGTACTCGGTGCCGTCGGCGGCCCAGAGCCGGCAGCCGGCCGCGCGGTCCACGATCAGGTGCGGGTTGAGCAGCCGGGTGTTGCTGCTCACCCCGCCCGCCAGCGCGCGCATCGCCCGCTGCTGCAGGTCGCTAGTCATCGCTGCCTCCTCTAGCTGATCGTGCTGGGCCCGCCGCAACCAGCGCGCCGAGGTCAAGCCGGTACACCGCACTGGCGTTCAGCCAAAAGATCTTTTCCAGGTCCGGTGGGGGCAGGCTGCGGCGCACGGCGGCCAGCACCTGCCCGTAGCTGGCGGCCAGCGTGCAGACCGGCCAGTCGGAGCCGAACAGCAGCCGGTCCGGGCCGAACCGCGCCACCGCCTCGGCCCAGTAGGGAGCCAGGTCGGCGTCCGTCCACCGGGCCCAGTCCGCCTCGGTGACCAGGCCGGACAGCTTGCACCACACGTTGCCGAGCGCGGCCAGGCCGGCGAAGCCGCGCCGCCACAGCACCGATCCGCCCGCCGCGACCGGCGGCTTGCCCAGGTGGTCCAGCACGAACCGCAGGTCTGGGTGGGCGGCCGCGACCCGCGCCGCCGCGGCCAGTTCCCGCGGCGAGACCTCCAGATCGAAGGCCAGGCCGGCGTCCGCGACCGCGTCCAGGCCGCGCCGCACGTCCGAGCGGAGCAGCCAGGCCGGATCCGGTTCCGCCGACACATCATGCCGAACGCCAACCAGGCGCTGGCCGGCGTAGCCGGTGCGCAGTGCCGCCAGCTGCCGGGCCACCTGGGCCGACGTCAGGTCAACCCAGCCGACCACGCCGGCCAGGAACGGATGCCGGCTGGTCAGTGCGAGCAGGTCCTGGGTTTCCCGGACATCGGCGCGGGCCTGCACCACGACGGTGGCCGCCGCGCCGTGCGCGGTCAGTTCCGGGACCAGGTCGGCGGCGGTGTACGGGCGGCGCAGCGGGGCGAACCGGCCGGTCATCCACGGGTACTCGCCGTGCGCCGGGTCCCAGAGGTGGTGGTGCGCGTCCAGGATCATGCCGGGCCGTTCATACCGGCACCGGGGCGCGCTCGTCGAGCAGGCCGGCCGCGCGCAGCTCGGCCCACAGGCCGGCCGGGATGGGCCAGTCGAACAGCTCGCAGTTCTCGGCCAGCTCGGCGGCCCGGCGCGATCCGGTCAGCACGGCGGCTACGGCCGGGTGCGCGGCCGGGAACTGGATCGCGGCCGCCTTGAGCGGCACGCCGTGCCGGGCGCAGATGGCGTGCAGCCGCTGGGCCCGGTCGATCAGCGGCTGCGGCGCGGGCAGGTAGTTGTAGTGCGTGCCGGGGTTCGGGTCGGCCAGCAGCCCGCTGTTGTACGCGCCGCCGACGATGACCGCGATGCCGCGCTGCTCGCACAGCGGCAGGAACGTGTCCAGCGCGTCCTGTTCGAGCAGCGTGTACCGGCCGGCCAGCAGGAACAGGTCCGGGTCGGACTCACGGGCGAATACCTCCAGCGCGGCGGTCTGGTTCATGCCCGCGCCGACCGCGCGGATCACGCCCTGGTCGCGCAATTCGAGCAGGGCGGGGAACGCGCCGGCCAGCGCCTCGGGCACGTAGTTGTCCGGGTCGTGCACGTGCACGATGTCCAGCCGGTCCTGGCCGAGCCGGGCCAGGCTCTCCTCGATGGAGGCCAGCACGCCGTCGCGGCTGTAGTCGTAGACGGTAGCGGCGGCCGGGGTGCCCTTGTCGAACGGCAGGCCGTCCGGGCCGAAGTCGTCCGGGTTGGGCGGCGCGTCGGCGCGCAGCAGCCGGCCCACCTTGGTGGACAGCACGTACTGGTCGCGGCAGGCCGGCCAGGCCCGCCCCGAGCCGCAGCTCGCCCAGGCCCAGGCCGTACTGCGGCGCCGCGTCGAAAAACCGGATGCCCTGGTCCCAGGCGGCGGCCACGGTCTCACTGGCCTGGCCGTCGGAGACCGCTTCGTACATGCCGCCGATCGCGGTCGCGCCGAAGCCCAGCGCGGTTACGCTGAGCCCGGTGCGGCCGAGCTTGACGATGGCACGGTGTTTTCTGGCAACTCCGTGATCCATGGCTACTCCGTTCCGGGCACGGCCCCGTCCGGGCCCAGGCTGGCGACGCTCGCCACCCCGTCGTAGAGGACCGCAGTGACGCTGGTGGTCTGTACCTGCCCCGGTTCCAGGATGCGCGCCCGGCCGTCCCGCACCGCCTCGTCCAGCGGGCTCGGGTAGCCGGTCCACGGCTCCACCAGCGCCTGGTAGTAGCCGCGCCAGCCGCCGTACACCAGGCAGAACCAGACCACCGGGAACAGCTCGTGGTCGAAGCACAGCCCGAAGCCGCGCCGATCGGCGGTGTCGGTGGCCGCGATCCAGCCCGCGGTCAGCCCGGTCAGGTAGTGCAGCGCGAACGCGCCCCGGTCCGGGCCCATGGCCTGCCGCAGGTCCACGCCGTTGAGCACGGGCCAGTCGTACTCGTCGCCCGGCTTGCCGAGCAGGTCGCCGCCGGCCTCGTCGACCAGGCCGCGGCGGGCCGGGATGTCGAACCGCCAGGCCGGTTTCAGCGCGAGGCAGGGGTGGATGCCCCAGTTGTAGTCGAATGGCAGGTAGCCCACGTTGCGCAGTTCGTAGTCCAGGGTGAAGCTGGGCTGGCCGGCCCGCAGCGTGATGGTCCGGGTCAGCGTGGCCGGGGTGACCGGCGTGCTGACCGTGGTGCGCAGCCGGACCACATCCGGGTCCGGCCGCTCGATCGCGTAGCCGGCCTGCGCGGTCCACACCTCGCCCATGTAGGGCAGCAGGTCGCCGTAGCGGTTCCGGCTGGCCCGCCCGCCCGGGAACGCGTCGTCCCAGCCGCCCGCCCAGTGGTCGTCGAAGTCGGCGTGGATGGCGGCCAGGTGCGGGTGGACGCGCGGGGACTTCCACAGCAGGTCGAGGTCGCGCGGCTTGTCGATGAGCCGGAAGATGTTCCCGCCGCGCTCGGGCAGCACGTCCAGGGACAGGATCTCGTTCTCCAGCCGGATGAGCTTGAGGCCGTGATAGGTCCAGGCGTCGTCGATGCGGACGGCCATCGGGTCAGGCCGGCCGGGACTGCGGGCCGCCGGTCTCGATCTCGGCTGCCGTCTGGGCGATCTTCCCGGTGCCCATGACCAGGCCTTCGTCGTGGCTGAGCCGGTCACCGATCCGGGCCGCCCAGCGCGGCGCGGTCAGGATGGCGGCGATCGCGGCGGCCAGCCAGATCGCCGCCAGGATCACGATCACCCGGCCCGCGGTGGTGGCCGGCCAGGGCAGCACGTTGCGGTACAGCGTGTAGCCGAGCACGATCAGGCCGAGCACCGGGATGATGAAGTCGAGCCGGTTGGCGGCCTGGCGGTGCCGGGGGCCGCGGACGCACAGATAGTACCAGGCGCCGGCGGTGAAGATGCCGTAGGCGACCAGCAGCACCAGGGTGCCGACGGTGCCGGACCAGGCGAACAGGTTGAACGCCACCGTGGTGCCGACGACCAGGATGAGCAGGATGACCACGACCGCGGCGACCGCGATGGCCGTGGCGGCCACCGCGGGCACGCCGGACTTCTCCGACACCCGGCTGAGCCGCCGGTCGCCGACCCCGCCGCGGCTCATCGCGAACAGCAGCCGGGCCGCGGCGACCAGGGTGGCCAGGCAGCAGCCGATGGCCGCGATCGTGGTGCCGAGCGTCACGATGTCGCCGACCGCCGGGGTCACGTACTCCGCGCCGAGCGTGCCGAACAGCGACGAGGAACTGGCGAACGCGGCCACACCCTTGGTCGTGGTGCCGAAGCCGAGCATCTCAATCGCGGTGCCGATGGTGTAGAACACGCCGCCGAACAGGGCCACGCCGAAGATCGCGCGCGGGATGGCCCGGCGCGGGTTGGCGGCTTCCTCACCGAGCGTGGCGGCGGCCTCGAAGCCGGCGAAGGACAGGAAGCCGAACACGATGCCGAGGAACAGCGTGCTGGTGCCGACGCCGGGCGGGACGGTGAACATGTTCAGCGTGAACGGCTGATGGTGCGGGGCGTGCCCGGACGCGACCCGGATGAACACCACGATGCCGATCAGCACGATGAGCGAGGCGGTGAGCACCTCCACCCAGAGCAGCGTGCGCATCGACCGTTTCACCGGCGAGAGCGCCATGACCAGGCAGATGGCCACCGAGAACAGCGCGATGAGCCACGGCGCGATCGTCGGGGTGGTCTGGTACAGGCCGATGGCCTGCAGGAAGTTCGCGCCGAAGATGCCCGCTGTCATCGACGTGGTGATGGTGAACGCGAAGTACGCGCCGAGCAGCGACCAGCCGGCCACCACCCCGGCGCGCGGGCCGATCGTCACGCCGGTGAGGCCGAACACCGACCCGGCATGGCTCAGCCGGCCGCACACCCGGGCGAAGCCGTAGGCGACCAGCACGACGCCGATGGTGGCCAGGATGAACGTCAGCGGGACGGCGCGGCCGACGGTGGCGCCGGCCCCCTGCGGGTTGATGTTCACGGCCAGGCTGGCGCCCATCGCGGCGATGGACAGCGAGATCGCGCCCCACGTGGTCAGGGTCCGGCGCAGGGCCGGCGTGGCCGTCTCGGGACCCTTCGTTGCGGTCATCTGCTTCGCCCCTCCCATGGGTTCGCGGCCTGGGCATCCGCCGCCGCTCGCTTGTCTGAAACCTAGGGATCTTGGGGCGGGCAAACAATGACGGAACGCTCATACCGTTATTCGGTGGGAGCGAATAATCCCTGCTCGGCCTGGCTGGCTAGGGCTCGCTGGGGCTGGTGTCCTGGGCCACCGCGCGGGCCGTTTCGACCAGTTCGGCCACCGCGGCCGAGCCATCCGGCCACCAGGCCAAGGCTACCGAACAGTGCGGGATGTCGGAAATAGGGACAAAAACGACACCGGGCCGGGCGTAGTACCGGCCCGCCCCGGCCGACGTGATGCTGATGCCGTCGCCGCGGGCCACCATGTGCAGCTCGCCGTCCCGGGTGCGGGCCTCGGCCACGATCGGGGCCGGCCCGGTCCGGTACTCGTCGAGCAGCCAGTAGCCGCGCCACGGGCCGGGCGAGGCCGGCGCGGCGATGATCGGCTCCAGCAGCAGTTCGCTGACCGACACCGACTCCCGCCTGGCCAGCCGGTGGCTGTCCGGCAGGCAGGCCACCCGGGGCTCGGTGGTCAGCTCCAGGGTGGCCACACCGGCCAGGCCGAGCGGCGGGCGCACGATGGCCGCGTCCACGTCGTGGTCGCGCAGCCCGGCGGTCGGGTCGGCGAAGTCGTACTCCACGCTGCGCAGCGTCTGGTCCGGCCGCCGCTCCAGGTAGGTGCGGACCAGCTGGGGCACGAGTTCCAGCCCGGCGCCGATCACGTAGCCCAGGGTCAGCGGCCGGCCGGACCGGGCCGTCATCCGCTGCGCCACCCGGACCGCGTCGTCCAGGTCGTCCAGCACGTGGCTGAGCAGGCTGGCGAACACCCGGCCGGCGTCGGTGAGCTGCACCGAGCGGGTGGTCCGGACGAACAGGGTGACCTTGAGCTGGCGCTCCAGCTCCTTGATGGTCTCGCTGATCCATGGCGTGGACACCAGGAGACGCTCGGCGGCGCGGGAGAAGCTAAGTTCTTCTGCGACGGCGAGGAACGCTCGTAGCTGGCGCAGCGTGATGTTGAGGTTGGCGATGGGAGCCCCCCGGATTGTTCGGCTCTAGCGAAGAGTGTGCGCAGTCATCCGGCATTGTTCAAGAGGCCTGCCGCCGCCTACGGTGGCAAGCGTCCTGATTCCTGGGAGGGGACGGTCATGCCACCGGCACAGTGGGGCCCGCTGGACGCGAACATCTCCATGCTGTTCACCGAGCTGCCGATGCTGGAGCGGCCGGCCGCGGCCGCGGCGGCCGGGTTCACCGCGGTCGAGGCCTGGTGGCCGTTCGGCTCGGCGGTGCCTGGTGAAGCCGAGGTTGGCGCGTTCGAGCGGGCGGTGCGCGACGCGGGCGTGCAGCTCGTCGCGCTGAACGGGTTCGCCGGCGACATGCCGGCCGGGGAGCGGGGCATCCTGTCCTGGCCTGGGCGGCAGCAGGAGTTCCTGGACAACCTGGATGTGCTGCTCGGCATCGGTGCCCGGCTGGACTGCCGGCGGTTCAACCTGCTGTATGGCAGCCGGATCGAGGACGCGCCAGGCGGCGTGGCCGGGCAGGACGAGCTGGCGCTGGAGAATCTGACCGTGGCGGCCCGTGCGGCGCGGCGGGCGGGCGCGGCCGTCATGCTGGAGCCGCTCAGCGCGCTGCCCCAGTACCCGCTGCACACGTCTTCCGACGTGCTGGGTGTGCTGAACCAGCTGCCGGCCGACTGCGCCGATGCCGCCCGGCTGCTCGCCGACCTGTACCACCTGGCGGTCAACGGCGAGGACATCCCGGCCATGCTGGACCGGGTGCACGCGCGGATCGGCCACGTGCAGGTGGCCGACGTGCCCGGGCGGCACGAGCCGGGCACCGGCACGGCCGACCTGGACGGCTGGGTCGCGGCGCTGCGCCGGCTTGGTTACCAGGGGTCGATTGGGCTGGAGTACGCGCCGCTGGACGGCACCACGGCCGGGCTGGGCCGGCTGGGGCTGGGTGACGGGACTGTGCCGTCGTCGGCGCCATCATCGGGCCCGCAGAGCTGAGTGCCAGCAGAGCTGAGTGAAGGGAGCACGTGCCGGTGGAGGACAAGCGCACGGTGGCGTTCATCGGGCTGGGCATCATGGGCCGCCCGATGGCCGCCAACCTCGTCACGGCCAGCTACGACGTACTGGGGTACTCGCGCCGCCGGGAGTCGGCCGACGGGCTGGTAGCCGCGGGCGGCCGGTGGGCCGGCAGCGTGGCCGAGGCGGTGCGGGACGCGGACGTGGTGATCACCATGCTGCCGGACTCCCCCGACGTGGATGCGGTCGCGCTCGGGCCGGACGGGGTGGTGGCCAGCGCCCGGCCCGGCACGCTGTACATCGACATGAGCTCGATCCGGCCCGATGTGGCCCGCCGGGTGGCGGCGGCCGGCGCGGAGCAGGGGCTGCGCTGCCTCGACGCACCGGTCAGCGGCGGCGAGCGGGGCGCGATCGACGGGACGCTGTCCATCATGGTCGGCGGGGCCGCCGAGGACGTGGCGGCCGCCCGGCCGGTGCTGGACGTGCTGGGCAGCACGGTGCAGCACGTCGGCCCGGCCGGTGCCGGGCAGACGGTCAAGGCGGCCAACCAGCTCATCGTGGCGGGCAACATTGCGCTGGTGGCCGAGGCGCTGGTGTTCCTGCAGGCCCAGGGGGTGGACGTGGATGCGGCCGTAGCCGTGCTGCAGGGCGGCCTGGCCGGCAGCACAGTGCTGGCCCGGAAGGCAGGCCCGATGCTGGCCGGCAACTTCACCCCCGGGTTCCGCATCGAGCTGCACGACAAGGACCTGGGCATCTTCACCGCGGCGGCCCGGGAGGCCGGGGTGGTCACCCTGCTCGGCGCGATCCTGGCCCAGCTGACCGGCGCGGCCCGGGCGCAGGGCGACGGCGGCCTGGACCACTCGGCGCTGATCCGGGTCATCCAGCGGCTGGCGGGCCAGCAGCCGTGACCCAGGAAGCCGTGGCCCGTGAAGCCGTGAGCGATACGGCAGCGGGTGACTGGCTGGCCATCAACACGATCCGCACGCTCACCATCGACGCGGTGCAGGCCGCCCAGTCCGGGCACCCGGGCGCCGCGATGGCGCTGGCCCCGGTCGGCTACACGCTGTGGAATGACGTGCTGCGCTACGACGTGCACGACCCGGGCTGGCCGAACCGGGACCGCTTCGTGCTGTCCGCCGGGCACGCCTCGATGCTGCTCTACTCGCTGCTGCACCTGGCCCAGGTGCGCCGGGCGGCAGGCCAGTCTGAGCTGGCCGTGCCGCTATCGGACATCCGGCGGTTCCGGCAGCTGGGCAGCGTGTGCGCCGGGCATCCGGAGCACGGGCTGACCCCCGGGGTGGAGTGCACGACCGGGCCGCTGAGCACCGGGGCCGGCGCCAGCCTGGGCATGGCCATGGCCGGCCGGTGGCTGGCCGCGCATTTCAACCGGCCGGGGTTCCCGCTGTTCGACTACGCCGTCTACGCCGTGGCCGGTGACGGCTGCCTGATGGAGGGGCTGGGCCAGGAGGCCGCCTCGCTGGCCGGCCATCTCCGCCTGGGCAACCTGTGCTGGATCTACGACAGCAACCGGGTCACCATCGAGGGCCCCACCGATCTCGCGTTCTCCGAGGATGTCCCGGCCCGGTTCCGGGCCTACGGCTGGCAGGTCCGGCAGGTTTCCGACGTGACCGACCTGGCCGCGCTGCGCGCCGCCTACGCCGCGGCCGCGGCCTCGCCCCGGCAGGCCGGGGCGCCCACGCTGATCGTGGTGGACACGGTCATCGGCATCGGCGCGCCGACTAAGCAGGGCACCGCGGCGGCGCACAGCGAGCCGCTCGGCGAAGCGGAAGCACGCAGCGCCAAGCGGTCCTACGGCTGGCCGGAGGACGCGTCGTTCCTGGTGCCGGACGAGGCTTACCAGCGGTTCGCCGACGGTGCCGGGGCACGCGGCCGGCAGGTCCGGACGGCGTGGGACCGGATGCTGACGCACTACCGGCAGGAGTATCCGGGGCTGGCCGCCGAACTCGACCTGATGCTGGCCGGGGCGCTGCCGCCGGGCTGGGACAGCGGGCTGCCGGAGTTCTCGCCTGACGCTGGGCCGGTGGCCGGGCGGGCCGCCAGCCAGCAGGTGCTGAACACGATCGCGCCGCGGGTGCCGTGGCTGCTCGGCGGGGCGGCTGATCTCGCCCCGTCGGTCAAGAGCCGGCTCACCTTCCCGGCCGCCGGTGACTTCCAGGGGGCCAGCCCGGGCGGGCGGAACCTGCACTTCGGCGCCCGGGAGGCGGCCGCCGCCGCGGCGGCCAACGGCCTGGCGCTGTGCGGGGTGCGCCCGTTCCAGGCCGGCTTCCTGGTCTTCTCCGATTTCCAGCGCGGCCCGCTCCGGCTGTCCGCGCTGATGAAGCTGCCGGTCGTGCACGTGTACACGCACGACTCGATCGCCATGGGCGAGGACGGCCCGACCCACCAGCCGGTCGAGCAACTGGCGTCGCTGCGGGCCATGCCCGGGCTGGTCGATATGCGCCCGGCCGACGCGAACGAGATCCGGGAAGCCTGGCGCGTGCTGCTGGCTTTGAAGGGCCGCCCGGCTGCACTGGTGCTCAGCAAGCAGGACATGCCGGTGCTGGACCGGGCCCGGTACGCGCCCGCCAGCGGCCTGGCCCGCGGCGGCTACGTGCTGGCCGACCCGCCCGGCCGGGAGCGGCCGGACGTCATCATCCTGGCCAGCGGCAGCGAGGTCGCGCTGGCCGTAGCCGCCTACGAAGAGCTGACTCAGGCGGGCGCCCGGGTACGGGTGGTGAGCCTGCCGTCCTGGGCCCTGTTCGGCGAGCAGGATCAGGCCTACCGGGACCAGGTGCTGCCGCCGGACATCCTGGCCCGGGTCGCCGTCGAGCAGGCGGCCGCGCTGGGCTGGGAACGCTGGGCCGGCCCGCGGGGCACGATCATCGCGATGCGGTCGTTCGGCGCGTCCGGCCCCGGGCCCGGGGTGCGGGAGCACTTCGGCTTCACCGCGGCGGCAGTGGCGGACGCGGTCCGGGCCGCCCTCGCCGTCACACCACCAGTTACCGCCGCCATCCGCGCTGGTGGCTGAACCGTTCCGGGCTGCCGACCGTGTCTCAATCAGGGGGGAATAGTTGCGCTGTCTGCAACGGCCCGCATCTGATGCTGCTTAATCCGGGGCGGCTCCCCTCCAGTCGCCCCTCGCGGAGGGGCCGCAGGCTGGCGCATGCGGTCGAGGCAGTCGCCTCGCCGGGGGTAGCTCCCGCACCCCCGGCCCTCCCCCCGACCTGAACCCGGCTCCATCCCGGCTACACGGGACCTCTGTCTCGCTTCCACCTGGCTGCCCTGTACTCGATGTCACATCAAGTGATGAAGGGGCAGACATGAGTACCCAGCTCAACCCGTATCTGAGTTTCCGGGACAACGCCAGGGAGGCGATGGAGTTCTACCAGTCCGTGTTCGGCGGGGAGCTGACCATCAGCACGTTCGGTGAGTTCCAGGCCAGCGACGACCCAGCCGAGCAGGACAAGGTCATGCACTCACTGCTCAGCACCGACGACGGCCTGGTGCTGATGGCATCGGATACGCCGGACCGGATGGACTTCACCGCGGGCAGCAACTTCTCGATCTCCCTCAGCGGTACCGACGAGCCGGAGCTGCGCGGCTACTGGGCGATGCTGTCCGACGGCGGCACCGTAGCCGTGCCGCTCGGCCCGGCGCCCTGGGACGACACGTTCGGCATGTGCAGCGACAAGTTCGGCGTCAACTGGCTGATCAACATCGCGGTGCCGGAAACAGTGCACAGCTGACCGCGCTCACCTCATCTGCACGCCGTCTGCACGCCGTCTGCATCTGGCCGGCGTGGGTTGGCAGCCAGGGGGGCGGAGATGGCTGAAGATTCATTGTCGGCGGCGATCGTCCTGGTCAGCAGCGACCCGGCGGCGCTGCGGGGGCTGGGCCAGGAACTGGCTAAGCGGTACAGCGCCGATTATGAGATCGTGCTGTGCGGCCAGCCCAGCGCGCTGGAGAACCAGATCCGCGACCTGCTGGCGGCCGGCATTCCGGTCGCCCTGGTGATCGGCGGGGTCGGCGCGCAGGACCCGGACGGCATTGACGTGCTGGCCGCGATCCGTTCGGTCGACCCGACGGCGTCCCGGGTGGCCGCCGTCCGCTGGGGCGAGTTCGACGCCGCGCGACCACTGTTCGACGCGGTCGCGCTGGGCCAGATCGATCACTGGGTGATGCGCCCAGTGCAGACCCCGGACGAGGACTTCCACCACGCGATCACCGGGTTTCTCAGCGAATGGGGCAGCCGCCACGGCAGCGGCTTCGAGGCCGTGTGGGTGATCGGCGAACGATGGTCGGCCCGGTCCCAGGAACTGCGCGACATGTTCTCCCGGAACGGGATCCCGATCGGCTTCTACGACGCCGCCGGGCCGCGGGGCGAGCAGCTGCTCCGCGAGCTCGGGCTGGTGGCACCGGACCTGCCGGTCATCGTGCTCCGCTTCGGCGCGGAGCGGTCCACCCTGGTCAATCCGACCAACCTGGAGATCGCCGACGCGTTCGGGCTGATGACACCGATCCCCGCGGAGGAGGTGTCGGACGTGACCGTGGTCGGTGCGGGCCCGGCCGGGCTGGCCGCGGCCGTCTACGCGTCGTCGGAAGGGCTGCGGACCATCGTGGTGGAAGCCGAAGCCATCGGCGGCCAGGCCGGGACCAGCTCCATGATCCGCAACTTCCCGGGCTTCTCCCAGGGGGTGAGTGGGTCGAAGCTGGCCTGGGAGGCCTGGCAGCAGGCGTGGCTGTTCGGCACCACGTTCGTGTTCATGCGGCACGCGGTGAGCCTGACGGCCGGGGACGGCCACTACCAGCTGGGGCTGTCTGACGGCAGTTCGCTGGCCACCCGGACGCTGGTCGTCGCGACCGGCGCCAGCTACCGGCGGCTCAGCGTGCCCAGCCTGGAGGACCTGCAGGGCAAGGGCGTGTTCTACGGCGCGGGGGTGAGCGAGGCGCCGGCCATGAGCGGGCGGGCCGTGTTCGTCATCGGCGGCGGTAACTCGGCCGGCCAGGCCGCGATGCACCTGGCCAAATGGGCCGCGCAGGTGACGGTCCTGGTCCGCGGTGAGTCACTGGCCCAGAGCATGTCCGACTACCTGGTCCGGGAGATCGACGCCGCGCCCAACGTGCGCGTCATCCACCAGGTGCAGGTGACCGGCGGGGCCGGTGACGGCCACCTGGAATCGCTGGTGCTGGAAGACCGGTCTACCGGGACACGGCGCGAGGTGGCGGCCGATGCGCTGTTCGTCCTGATCGGCTCGCAGCCGCGCGCGGAATGGCTGGGCCCCGGCGTGTCCCGCGACCAGTGGGGGTTCATCCTGACCGGGCCGGACCTGCCCGGCGACGGCGCCGGTGGCTGGCCGCTGGACCGGCCGCCATTGCCGCTGGAGACCAGCCTGCCGGGGGTGTTCGCCGCGGGCGACGTGCGGCACGGCTCGGTCAAGCGGGTCGCGTCCGCCGTCGGCGAGGGCGCGGTCACCATCCCGCTGGTGCACCGCTGCCTGGACGGCATGGCCGCGCAGGCCGCCGCGCGGCGGTAGCCCGGTGGCCCGCAGCACCGTGGTCAGGCCGCTCGTGCCCGGCATGCGCCGGCTGCTGTACGTCGCGGCCGTGCTGGTGCTGCTGGCCGGGTTTCAGCTGTTCGTGTTCACCGGGCGGACCGACACGCACTTCGCCTGGACCATCGTCAACCCGCTGGCCGCGGCGTTCCTGGGTGCTGGTTACTGGGCCAGCGTGGCGATCGAGGGGCTGTGCGCCCGGCAGCAGGTCTGGGCCAACGCGCGTATCGCCGTGCCGAGTGTCTTCCTGTTCACCGTGCTCACCCTGGTGGCCACGCTGCTGCACTTGGACAAGTTCCATCTCGGCGGTTCGGTCCCGGCCGGAACCAGGGTGGTCACCTGGGCCTGGATAGCGGTCTACGTCCTGGTCCCGCTGCTGATGCTGATCGTGCTGGCCACCCAGGCGCGTACCCCGGGCGTGGACCCGCCGCGGTCGGTGCTGCTGCCCGGCTGGGTCTATGCCGCGCTGGCCGGGCAGGCGGTCATCCTGTTCGGGTTCGGTGTGGCACTGTTCGCCGCCCCCGGGCCGACCGCCCCGTTGTGGCCGTGGCAGCTGACCCCGCTGCTGGCCCAGGCGACCGGGGCGTGGCTGATCAGCCTCGGCGTCGCCGCCGGGCAGGCGCTGCTGGAACGGGACGCGCGGCGGCTCCGCCCCGCCGCGGTGGGCTATGTCCTGTTCGCCGTGCTGCAGGCCATCGCGGTGGCGCGATATCCGGGGCAGTTCGACTGGGGCAGCGCCGCGGGCGTCAGCTACCTGGTCTTCCTGGCCACGATCCTGCTGACCGGCCTGGCCGCGCTGGCTACAAAACCCCGGCTCCAGGGTGCACCGTACGGAGCTGAGCTGGGACGGCCCACCACTGGTCTGGGCGATCGACGACTGGGGCGGTGAGCCCATCTCCGGCGACGCGGGCCATCCGGAGCAGGAAGGCGGCGATCCCGGCGGCGCCCTGCATCCACGAGGTGCCGGGCGGCAGCAGCGGCGGGTCCTGGCGGTGTTCGGTGAACCGCCAGTACGCCCCGTCCTGATCACGGATCGCGCGGTCCGCCAGGGCGTCGGCCATCGTCCGGGCCGCCTGGAGCAGCCAGCCGGCCCGCGCCGCACCGGCGCAGTCCTGGGCCGCGTCCAGCAGGATGTCCCCCACCCCGGCGGTGCCGCAGCACCGGCCGTCATTGTCCCAGAAGCCTGGCCGGATCCGCTGCGGCACGCCGGACGCGAGGATCGCGTCCAGGCACCGCTGCCGCAGCCAGCCCACCGGCCGCCCGGCCACAGTGTCTACGCCGGCGGCGGCCAGGGCCGCGAACAGCTGGGAGGTCCCGGCTGGCCCGTGGCACCAGTTGTAGGTCACCGGATCCACGTCCCGGGCGGAGAACGGCAGTGTGTGCGGGATGACGAACCCGGTCTCGTCCAGCGTGCCCACGGCCAGCAGGTGCTCCGCGCCGCGCCCGGCGGCCGCGACGAAGTCCGGCCGCCCCAGCGCCTGCCCGGCCACGGCCAGCGCCGCAGCTACCCCGGCGGTGCCGTGCGAGTAGTTCGGGGTACTGGACGGATACCCGGGCAGCATCTTCCAGTCCAGGCCGTCTTCGAGGTGGTCGGCCGCCCGCACCAGGGCCTGGCCACCGGCCTCGGCGATGCCCTGGGCTAGTGGGCCGCCCGCCCAGACCGCCGCGAGCACGATGCCCGCGCCGCCCTGCACCAGGTCCGTCACCGCGGCCACCGGGCCCGGCTCGAGCTCCAGCGTGGTGTTCCAGCCACCTGGGGTGGCCAGCTCGGCCAGCCGGGCCAGGGCGGCCTGCTCACTCCCGGGAGCGAGCAGCTTGAGCGCGGTCACGTCACCCGCCAGCCCGTCATACAGCGACGGCTCCGTGGGGCCGGCACCATGGCCAGCAGCCGCGCCACCAGCCGGGCCGCCAGTGACTGCTCGGCACCGGTCAGCGCACGGTACTGACGGATCTCGGCCAGTACCGGTGCCAGCCCGGCGATCCCCGCGTACAGCGAGTCACGGTCCGGGCCCGGCCCCGCCGGTGGCCCGTCGCCGGGCACCTGCTCCGGCAGCCACGGGCCGGCGTCGTCCTGGATCTGCCGGACG
Source organism: uncultured Actinomycetes bacterium (assembly GCA_963814645.1). Taxonomy (GTDB): domain Bacteria; phylum Actinomycetota; class Actinomycetes; order Streptosporangiales; family Streptosporangiaceae; genus RYN-230. The sequence goes on from CAWFDX010000004.1 coordinate 3,251,773, forward strand.
ACCCACGCCCAAGCCAGCTCACCGAGCTCCCGGTAACCCTCAGCCGCCGCCACGGGACCAGGCTACGGATGGCAAAGTGGCGCTCAGCCCAGCGACCGCCCCGCTCACCCGGGACCTGGTCCTGGCCGGCGTCGGCCGGCTGCCCTGAGCCCACCCGGCCCGGCTACTGGCCCGGGCCGGGTGGCGGACCGAACCGCGGCGGCGCGGCGCCCCGGCCCATCCCCCACGCACCGCCGCCGAGCCGCCCTTCCTCCAGGCTGTCCGGCGCCCGCAGCCGGTAGGCCGTGCGCAGCAGCGGCCCGGGATCCAGACCGGCCTGCATCGCCTGGCATGGGCCGCGGAACGGGCAGGGCGGGCAGTTCTCATCCGATGGGCTCGGCAGCACGACCAGGCCGGGCGCCAGCATGGCGGCGGCGTCGGCGGCCAGGTCCCGGGCCGCGGCGTCGATCTCGGCCCGGCTGCGGCGTGTCCAGATACGGCGGAAACCCGGCCCGGCCTGCACGGTGACCCGGTCAGCCGCGGCGGGCGCCCGGGCCCGGGCATACATCCTGCGGTGCTGGGGCACCGAGCGGCCGCCCCCGCTGGGTTCATGCTGCCGGACCGGCCGCCCGGCGGGCCGCCGCCCGAGCCGCCCAGCCAGCCGTGGCCACGCCCGCCTGCCCACCCCCGCTCGCCACCCGGCCCGGCCCGCGGCGGCGGCACGGCGTCCAGCCGCAGCTCGTTGCTGACCGTCCCGGTGATGGTCATGCCGAGGTAGAACTGCTCCCACGCCCAGCACGCGGCCACCGCCTCGGCATCGTCGGCCACCTCGGCGGCCGGCCGCCAGCCGTCCGGCACCAGCCGGTGCCGCACGATCCAGTAGGCGTCATACCGATCGACCGCCAGCAGGTCGATCCGGCCCCGGTACCGGACGACCGCACCAGCGGCGGTGACCAGACCGGACGACGGCTCGACCGGGTCAGGCACCAGCACGTCGTACTCCGGCTCGACCAGGACCGGGCTGAACTGGTCCATGCCCGGAGCCCAGCTGAAATAGCGGTCCAGCAAGCGCCCCGCCGACGCCAGCAGCTCCCGCTGCCCGGCGAGCGCCCGCTCCAGGCCCTGGACGACCAGCGGCTGGGTGATTGACCGGTCCCAGTCCCACATCCCCGGGAAGTAGTAGACGGCGAGCGTGTCGCGGATCGCGCGGTCCAGGTCCGGGCCGCTGGCCAGCGGCTCCAGGTTGCGGCGCGGCCGCGCCGCGAAGTCCCACTGGCGGCGGCACCGCCGGAACGACGCCCAGTCAGCCGGGCTGATCACACAGGCTGGGTCCATCAGCATCCACCCAGCGCGAGTGTACCGAGCGCCGCTGGGCTGGAACCGGCTGCGATCAGCCGGTGGCCTGCACCAGCCCGGCGTACTCGGCGGGAAGCTGCCCGGTGAGATGCCGGAACCCGTCGTCGCCGAGCGCCTCGCGCATGACCGCCAGCACGGCGGCGGCGCCAGCGCGGGCTTCGTCCTCGGACACACCGGTGCGCTTGCTCACCGCCCTGATGAACTCGATCAGCCGGATCGGGTGCGCCTCGGTCCGGCGCCGCCGGCGGACCCTGACGGCCAGGCCGGGAAGGTCACCGGCCAGCCGATTCGCCTCGCCGTCGCTCAGCTGGTTTCCGAGGCCCTCCACCACCGCCCGGGTGACATCCGCCGATTCTTCCCGGGACAGGCCAGTTCGTTCCGCTACCGCACGGAAGAATCCCCTCTGGTCCATGGCCACGCCTCCCGTCCGCCGGCCTCTTGGCCAGTATCCTGGGCCGATGTCCGGGGCCGGCGCCGGGGTGAGCTCACCGGCCGACTGCCGGTGGCCGACTGAGGGGGATCGTGATGCCAGTTATCGTCGTCACCCGGCTCCGGCTCAAGGACGCGGCGCTGCTCGATGAGTTCTTCACGGCCGCGGTCGCCGCGATCGAGCAGGCGCAGAAGTCCACCGGCAACCTGGGCGCGGACGCGCTGGCCGACGCGAACAACGCGTGGTGGAGCGTAAGCGCCTGGCAGAACCGCGTCCCGCCACCGGTCGAGGGGCCCACTGGCGGAGCCAGCTAGCCCCAGCAGGGCTCACGGAGCTGGGATCCGCACGCCGACGTGCGCGCAATCGTCCCGGAGCAGGGCGAAGGCGACCGGCGCACCGCCGGTGTGATCGATGTCCCGGACAGCGGTCCGCGCGTCACCCGCCATCCGGACGTCGGTGACGTGGTCCGCGATGTGCCTGAGCCCGGGGACAGCGGAGCGGCCGTGATGATGGGTAACGACGGCCAGCAGTTGCCGGCACGCCTGGATCTTGGTGAGCGGGACCGCGGCCGATGGAGTGGTGTGCTGGTGCGCCGGGGCCGCTGGGGTGGCCGTACAGCCCACGGCCAGCGCCGCGGCCGCGGCCGCGGCCGCGGCCAGCAGCATCCTCATCGGTACACCACGGCCGGCCACGCGAAGCATTATCCCGGTAGGGTCGGCCCTGATGATCGACGCGGTGGGCTGGGTGCGGACGGAAAACGGCCGCATTCTGTGCGCCCGGCCGCGCGCGAAGGACATCTTCTATATCCCCGGCGGGAAGCGCGAGGGCGCTGAAACCGACTGGCAAGCGCTGCTGCGTGAGATACGCGAAGAGCTGACCGTCACGCTGCTGCCCGGGACGGTGCGGCACGCCGGGACGTACCAGGCAGCCCAGCCGGACGGGGTGGTCGTCCGGATGAGCTGCTACACCGGCGATTACTCCGGGACGCTGGCCCCGAGCAGCGAGATCGCCGAGCTGGCCTGGTTCGGCTATGCCGACCGCCCCCAGGTGCCGCCCGTCAACCAGCTCCTGTTCGACGACCTCAACGCGGCCGGTGTGCTGCGCTGACGATTTCGCGGCGTACGTATCAACGGGCCGCCACGCTCCCCCGTGCTAGTGACACCTCAACAAGCGGGGGAGTATCGACATGGCGGATCAGACCTGGCAGTTCAGAGCGTTCCTGGCGCCCAACGGGGAGCAGGCCGCGGTTACCTTCCTGAACGAACCGCTGCGCCAGGGCGCGGGCGAAGCTTCGGCGACGCTGCGCAATGACGGCACGGCGGGGCTGCTCTGGCTGGAGCCGGGCAGCCTGGGCGAGAGCGACGCGCAGACCTGGCAATCCAAGGAGTTCGCGGCGCCTAACGGAGAACAGGCCGCGGTTGCCTTCCTGAACGAGCCGCTGCGCCAGGGGGCGGGCGAAGCTTCGGCGACGCTGCGCAACGACGGCAGCGCCGGGCTGCTCTGGCTGGAGCCCGGCAGCCTGGGCGAGAGCGACGCGCAGACCTGGCAATCCAAGGAGTTCGCGGCGCCTAACGGGGAGCAGGCCGCGGTCGCGTTCCTGAACGAGCCACTGCGCCAGGGCCGCGGCGAGGCCACCGTGACGCCACGCGGCAACGGCGCGGTGGGGCTGCTCTGGCTGGAGCCCGGCAGCCTGGGTGAGAGCACCCTGCAGACCTGGCAGTCCAAGGACTTCCCGGGCCCGGATGGGGCGCAGGCCGCCCTCGCGTTCCTGAACGCATCGCCGCGCCAGGCCGCCGGGGAAGCCAGCGGGTTCGTGCGCAACGACGGCTCCGCCGCGATCTTCTACCTGGAGCCTGGGTCAGGCTGACCCCGGCTACAGGAGCTCGGCCAGCATGGCCGCCGCACGGGCCGCGCCGTCGGTGGCCACTGGCCGGTAGTCCACCTCGCGGCCGATCTCGCTGGCGATGGCGGCCGCGATCTCGGCCGGGCCGTCGTTCTCGTAGTCCATGTACCGGCCGGCCCGGTAGCGGTCCAGCCGGTGCCGGACATGCAGGTTCTGCTCGAAGTGGTGGCCGAGCGGGAAGTACAGGAAGGGCCGCCGTCCGGCGGTCAGCTCCATGGCCGTGGTCAGCCCGCCCTGGACCACGGCGAGATCACATACCGCCAGATGCCGGTAGAGCTCAGGCACGTAGCGCCGGATCTCCAGCCCGTCATGGGCGGGCAGGCCAGCCGGATCGATCCGGGGCCCGGCCACCACGATCATCCTCAGGTCCGGCACCTGGTCCCGGGCCGCCGGGAACGCGGCGATGACCCGGCGCAGCAGATCGCCGCCGACCCCGGAGCCGCCCACGGTGACGATGCACACCCGCTCGTGGTCCTGATAACCCAGGGCCCGCAGGCCGGCCAGCTCGCCCGGGTCGAAGCCAGTAATGTACCCGGCGAAGTCGTAGTGCTGCTCGGTCCACTCGCGGATCAGCGGCAGGCCAGGGCCGAACGACGCCGGGACGATGTCGGCGGGATCGCCGACGAAGATGGCCCGGTCCCGGACCCGCGGGAAGCGGGCGATGTGCTCGATCATCTCGGCGTTGTAGTCCGCGGTCAGGAACTCCTCACGCTCGCCGCCGCCGGGCATCGGCAGCCAGCCGACGAAGTCGGTGAACCAGGCGTACGCGGCGCGCTTCTGCTCCGGGTTCTCGTGCAGGTAATAGTCGAGTTCCCAGGCCTCGTCGCCGATCCACAGGTCATAGTCCCCGGCCCGGGCCAGGTCGTGGAAGACCATGAAGTTGGCCAGCAGGATCTCGTCCATCCGCCGGATGGCCTGGAAGGCGTGCAGGTCATGCTCGGCCGCCTCGGACTCGATGTGCCCCGACTCACTGGCCAGGTCCGCGCTGGCCGGGTGGACATGCTCGCCGCGCGCGGCCAGCAGCGCGGTGACCGGGTGCTGGGCCAGCCAGTCGATCTCCAGCCCGGGATGGAGCTTGCGCAGCTCGTCGGCGATGGCCACGTCCCGCTGGGCGTGGCCGAGGCCGATGGGCGAGGAGATGTACAGCGCCCGCTTCGGCCGCACCCGGCCCCGGCGCCAGTGCGGTGTCACGGCCGGCGGGAAGGCGAAGTCGCGGATGATCAGGTTGGTGCGGACCGGGTCGCGCAGGTGCGGCGCGTGCCCGGATCCCTCGAACGTGATCAGCTGCGCGCCCGGGATCGCGGCCGCTACCGCCGCCCCGCGGGCCGGGCCCACGACCGCGTCCGCGGTGCCCTGGATGACCAGGACCGGGCAGCGCACCTGGGCACACAGCCGGAGCGCGCCGTCGCGGTCGTTATCCCATTCCGCGTCCATGCCGCGGACGATGGTCTCCGGATCGGTCTCCAGCCCCCACCCGATCGCGTCCTCGATCTGCTTGGTCGCGTGCGGTTCGGTGAACATCTTGGTGCAGAAGAAGTCGAGGAACCCGGGCCAGTCGCGCAGCCAGTAGTGCCGGTTCCACTTCGCCCACCCATCCAGCGTGACCGGCTCCTCGTCGAACGAGAACGGCCCTTCCTCATCGGCCGGCTCATCGGTCACGTGCAGGTCCGGCGCGATCAGCACCAGCCCCGCGACCCGCTCCGGATGCTCGCCCGCGAGGATCAGCTCCTCTCCGGCGCCGCACCAGCCCACCACCACCACGCGCCCGACCCCCAGGTGGTCCAGCACCGCCAGCGCATCATCCGCGGCCACCCGCCGGTCGTAGTCCCGTACCGCAGCTGGCCTTTCTGAACGCCCGCTCCCCCGTCTGTCGAACGTCACCACCCGGCCGTGCCTGGCCAGATAGGGAATCTGGCATTTCCACGCCCGGGAGTGGACGAGTTCCCAGGTCGGGAACAGCAAGACGGCGTGCTCGCCGGTCCCATACGACTCGTAGTAGATGCGCACCCCGGCGCGGTCCAGGTGACCTGAGGTGTCGGGATAGCGGGCCCGGGTCCGCTCGGGCCGGGCGGCGCCCGCCGGGTCAGCCGGACCCGGGGGCGCCGCCATTGGCCGTGCTGTGGTCACGGGCGCGCCTCGAACACCAGGTTGAACGGGGTCTCGGCGACGCGGCGGAAGCGCGTGAAACCGGCCGCGGTGACCACGTCCCTGATCCTGGCTTCGCCGGCCTGGGCACCGAGCGCCAGCCCGACGTCCTGGGACAGCGAGGCCGGCGTGCACAGCAGCGTGGAGAACGCGTAGAAGGCCCGCCCCACAGGGTTGAGGTTACCCTCGACCCGGTCGGCGGCATTCGGCTCCACGATCATCCAGGTGCCGTCGGTCTTGAGCGTGCCGTGGACATGGCGGGCCGCCCCCACCGGGTCACCCATGTCGTGCAGGCAGTCGAACATGGTGACCAGGTCGTAGCCGGCGCCGGCGTAGTCGGCCGCCGGGGCGGTCTCGAACTGGACCCGGTCGTCCAGCCCGGCGTCCCGGGCCCGGCTGCGCGCGGTCTCGATCGAGCCGCCGTGGTAGTCGGTGCCGATGAACGTCGAGTTCGGGTAGGCCTGGGCCATCAGGATGGTCGACGAGCCGTGGCCGCAGCCGACGTCGGCGACCCGGGCCCCGTGCTCCAGCTTGGCCACCACGCCGTCCAGCGCGGGCAGCCAGGCCGAGGTCAGGTTGGCGTTGTAGCCGGGCCGGAAGAACCGCTCACACCCGTCCAGCACGTCGGGCCCATGCTCGTGCCAGCCGAAGCCCGCCCCGCTGCGGGTCGCCTCCATGATCCGCGGCGAGTCGACCACCGAGCCGAGCGCGATCTGGAAGAACCCCGGCAGGTAGGCCGGGCAGTCCGGGTCGGTGAGCGCGGCCGTCTGCTCGGGCGGCAGGGTGTACCGGCCGCTGTCCGGGTCGTAGCTGACGAATCCACCCGCGGCCTGCGCGTTCAGCCATTCCCGGACGTACCGCTCGGTGGTGCCGGTGCGGTCGGCTAGTTCACCTGGTGTCAGCGGCCCCGCGCCCGCCAGCGCCCGGTACAGGCCCAGCTTGTCGCCGATCACCACTAGGGCCGTGTTCAGCGTCGCGCCGACTTCCTCGACCGCGCGGAACACGAATTGCATGAGCTTGTCCTCGTCGATCTGCGGAACCTGCTCGGTGGTGCTCACGATGTTTCCTCCCCTTGGCTGGTTTTCGGCGAGCGTAGGTTCGCGCGGGCCGGAGTCGCTTCCGGTGGGGCACCTAGTCCTGACGCCGGGCTCTGCCCAGCCGCACCAGGTCATGCCTACAATCACGGCATGCTGCTGGGGCGGGACCATGAGCGGCAGAAGATCGGCCAGGTGCTGGCGCAGGCGCGCTCGGGGGCGAGCGCGGCGCTGGCTCTCGTCGGGGAGCCAGGCATCGGCAAGACGGCGCTGCTCGACTACGCGGCCAGTCGGGCCACCGGGATGCTGCTGCTGCGGGCCCGCGGCATCGAGTCGGAGGCGCAGATCCCGTTCGGGTCGCTGCTTGAGCTGATCCGCCCGGCCCTGGTGCTGCTCGACCAGATCCCGCCGCCGCAGGCGGCGGCGCTGGAAAGCGCGCTGGCCCTGCGGCCCGGGTCGGCCCAGGACCGGTTCGCCGTGGGCGCCGCCACGCTCAGCCTGCTGGCCGCGTACGCCGAACAGGGCCCGGTAGCCGTGCTGGTGGACGATGCCCAGTGGCTGGACGGATCGAGCGCGCAGGCACTGCTGTTCGCGTTCCGGCGGCTGATGGCCGACCCGGTCGCCGTCCTCGTCGCGGTCCGCGACGGTGAGCCGTCCCTGCTCGACGGGGCCGACCTGCCCACGCTCCAGCTCACCGGGCTGACCAGCGACGAAGCGGCTGAGCTGATGCCCGGGCTGCCCGCCGAGTCGGCCCGGCGGCTGCACCTGGCCACGGCCGGCAACCCGCTCGCGCTGCTGGAACTCGCGGTGGACGCCGCCGACGTGATGCTGGCCCCGGAAGGCGGCCCAGTCCTCGTGCCGGCCCGGGTTTCCGGTGCGTTCCTGCACCGGGCCGGCCAGCTCAACGAGGCCGCCCGGCAGGCTCTGGTGCTGGCCGCGGCCAGCGAGACGGGGGATCTGGCCACGCTGGACCGGGCCGCGGCCCGGCTGGACATCGACCTGTCGGCACTGGCCGCCGCGGAGGACGCCGGGCTGCTCACGCTGCACTCGGGCACGGTGGAGTTCCGCCACCCGCTGGCCAGGTCGGCCGTGTATGCCGACGCGCCAGCCGAACAGCGCCGGGCCGCGCACCGGGCGCTGGCCGCAGCGCTGCCCGACCGGGACGTGGACCGCCGCGCCTGGCATCTGGCCGCGGCCACGGCCGGCCCGGACGAAGCGGCGTCCGCGGCGCTGGCCCAGGCGGCCGCCCGGAGCCGGGACCGCAGCGCGTACGTGACCGCCGCGGCCGCGTTCGAGCGGGCCGGTCGGCTCGCGGCCGACACCGAGCGGCGCGGGTGGCTGCTCTGGCAGGCGGCCGAGGCGGACTGGCTGGCCGGCCTGACCGGCCGGGCGGTCGGGCTGCTGGACGAGGCCCGCGCGCTGGCCGGCCAGCCGCGGACGCTGGTCGAGATCGACCGGCTGGCCGGCCACATCGCCATGCTGCGCGGCCCGGTAATGCGCGGCCACGCGATCTTGATGGAGGCGGCCGGCCGGGCCGACCCGGAACAGGCCGTCACGATGCTGGCCGAGGCGGCATTCGCCTGCCTCCTCGGCGGGAAGCCGGCCGAGATGCTGGCCGCCGCCGAGCGCGCCCGGGCCAGCCTGCCGGCCGGGCCGTCGGTTCGCGCCCGCTTCCTGGCCGCAACGGCCCTGGGCACGGCCCGGATCTTCGGCGGGGACGCGGGCGCAGGCACCGACGCCCTGAAGGAAGCGGTCACGCTGGCCGAAAGCTCGGCCGGGGTGCGCGACGACCTCCGCCTGCTGCCCTGGCTGGCCCTGGTCCCATTGTTCCTGCGCGAGACCGGCACCGGGCGGTCCCTGCTGGAGCAGACACTACAGACCGCCCGGGCCCACGCCGCGGTCGGTGTGCTCCCGTTCGCGCTCAACATGATCGCCCGCGATCAGGCCACCAGCGATCGCTGGGCGGTCGCGGAAGCGACCTACCGGGAAGCGATCGACCTCGCACGGGAGAGCGGTCAGCAGTCGGCACTGGCGTTCGGTATAGGCGGGTTGGTCTGGCTGCAGGCGCGCCGCGGGCGGGAGCGGGAGTGCCGGGCCGGTGCCGCCGAAGCGCTGGCCCTGTGCCACCGGCTGGGCCTGGGGCTGCATGAGATCTGGGCCACCGCCGCGCTCGGCGAACTCGAGCTTGGTCTCGGCGATGCGGCCGGTGCGGTGGCGCACTTCGAGCACCAGCAGCACCTGCTCGATGACCTCGCCATCACCGACCCGGACCTGTCCCCGGCCGCCGAACTGGTGGACGGCTACCTGAAGCTGGGCCGCACCGCCGACGCGCAGCGGGTCGCCGGTGAGTTCACCGCCGCCGCAGAGGCCAAGGGGCAGCCCTGGCCGCTGGCCCGGGCGCTGCGCTGCCAGGGCATGCTGGCCACGGACTCCGGATTCGCAGACTGTTTCGAGCGCGCGATCGCGCTGCACGAGCAGACACCCGACGTGTTCGAGGCGGCGCGCACCCGGCTGGCGTTTGGCGAGCGGCTGCGCCGGTCCCGGAACCGGGTGCTGGCCCGCGAGCAACTGCGCGCGGCGGCGGACACGTTTGACGCGCTCGACGCCCGGCCGTGGGCCGAGCGGGCCCGCGCCGAACTGGCCGCCACCGGGGAGACCCGCCAGCCCCGGGACGCCAGCACGATCGACGTGCTGACGCCGCAGGAGCTGCAGATCGCGCTGCTGCTCACCGGCGGGAAGACCACCCGGGAGACCGCGGCCGCGCTGTTCCTGTCTCCCAAGACGGTGGAGTACCACCTGCGGCACATCTACCAGCGGCTGGGCATCCACTCCCGGGACGAGCTCGCGCAGCGGCTGCGCCCTGGCCAGTTACCCAGCGCCCGGCAGCGGCGAGGCGTGCCGCGGCTGATAGATCGGGAACTCGCCGCCATCCGGCAGCCGGATCGCGGCCAGCAGGCCCCAGCCCTGGTCGGAGACGTCCCGGGCCACCTCAACGCCCTTGGCGCGCAGCTCGGCCAGGGTGGCGTGGATGTCGTCGCACATCAGGTACAGCTCATGGCGGCCGGCTCCATCGGCCGGATGCACGGCCAGCTCGGCGGGCGGCAGGGCGAAGATGAGCCAGCCGCCGCCCGCGTCCACCGACGGCAGGCCCAGCACGTCGGCGAAGAAGGCCCGGACCCGCTCGGCGTCCGGGGAGAAGACGATCGCGTGCACACCGGTGATCACGTGCCGAGCCTAATGGCTGGCCGCCGCGGGCACCGGCAGAGCGATGACGAGCACGTCGGACACCGCGCCGCCGGGCTCCGGCCCGCGGGTCCGGGCGACTTTCTGCCAGCCCCAGGACTGGAACGCGCGCTGCGCCGAAGTGGCGGCGGGCAGCACGGTCAGCGTGGCCCGCTCCTCACCTCGGCTGGCCAGGATCAGGTCGTGCAGGTCCCGGCCGATGCCCTGCTGCCGCCAGGCAGCCCGGACCAGCAGGTCGGTCAGCGCGAACGTCCGGCCCGGATGCTCGGTGGTGATGTCGCCGGGCAGCGGGGTGGTCAGGTACCGCCACCAGGACGTGGCCGGCCGCAGCGGCGTCCCGGCCGCGTACCCGATCAGGTATTCGCCATGGCGCGCCTCGGCCAGGGCGAAACCGGGCTGGCGGCGCTGCACCCGGAACCGGTCACCGAACACCGCGGCGTCCTCGCGGCACTGGTACGGCGGGTCGGCGTACACCTCCGCGTGCAGCGCGCGCAGCTCGTCTTCGTGCCCGGCCGCCTGCGCCCCGTCCAGCAGCCGGAAGGCCAGGTTAGCCGTGGGCACGGCAGCCTCCTGTCCGGCCTGGTCATCAGCTTCCCGAGGATACGCGGCAGAGCACCGTGGAGTTCCGGCTATGCGATCTCGACCGGCACCTCGTAGATCTCCGTCGTGGGGTGCCCGGCCTTGTCGTGCACCCGGAGCACCGCCTCCTTGGACGGCCCAGACGACAGGCAGAACACCTTGCCCGAGTCCGGGTCGAACCAGGCGCGTTCAAAATGCACCCCCTCGGCCGCCTCGATCGCCAGGTCGTGTTCGTGCGCCGCGCGCAGTTGCTCCTCGGTGACGCCGGCGAATCCGCTGTGCACGTCCATGAACTTCGCCATTCCAGACTCCTTACCGTGGCGCCGGCCGGACCGGCCGGGTGGGCTTACCGGCTTGAGAATGGCGTTCCGCAGCTGGTTGGCGCATGGGGCAACTTCCCCATCTTTCGCGGTCAGCGTGGCTAGCGGTGCTGCTCTCCAGGTAGCGGCCGGGGGGCACGCCGACGATGCGCTTGAAGTGCCGGGTGAGGTGGGCCTGGTCGTAGAAGCCGGCCGCGATGGCGGCGGACACGATCGGCTGCCCGGCGCGGAGCAGGGCTTTGGCCTGCCGGACCCGGAGCTGGGTCTGGTAGGCGTGCGGCGGCATGCCCACCGACTGCCGGAACACCCGGCACAGGTGGAAGGCGCTGAGCCCAGCCAGCCGGGCCAGCTCGGCCAGGGTCACGCTGTCGGCAGCGTGCCCGTCCAGGTACTCCCGGGCGCGGCGGACCGCGCCGGGCTCGCGGCCGGCCGGCCTGGGCTCGGCGGGGCCGAGCGCGTGCCGGCCGGTCAGCAGGACGAGGGCCCGGGCCAGGCAGGTTTCCCGTTCCAGCCGGCTGGCGCCGGGTGACTCGGTGAGCCGGTGGAAGCGGCGCAGCAGCGCGGTGACCTCGCGGTCCTGTACCGCGTCGAGGCCGAATTGAGGCACCGCGGCGGTGCCCGCGGGGAACTCCGCGCTGATCTCGCGGAGCAGGGCCTGGCTGGGGTAGAGCGCCCGGTAGGTCCAGCATCCGCCGTCCGGCGGGCCACCGGCGTGTGCCTCGCCCGGGTTGAGCACCAGCAGGTCGCCGGGGCCGAGCACGTGCCGGGTGCCCCGGTACCTGGGGGTGACCAGGCCAGCCTCGGTCAGCGCGATGAAGAACTCCTCGTGCGCGTGCGGGTGAAAGGAGAACTCGCGCAGCGTGGCCCGGAACAGTTCCAGGCCACCCAGGTCCGGGGCCCGCCAGATCCGGGCCGTCTCGGCCACCACAAGCGCCAATCTAGCCCGCGGCAATCCTGTCCAAGACGGCCCGGCCTGGCCCGGCCTATGGTCGTCATCGCCCACCGCCAGCACACCGTGCCAAGGAGATCCAGATGGCAAAGCCCGATGCCGATCTGCTGCGCCGCACCGCCGAGCTGGCAGCCGGCTGGCTGCGGTCGCTGGATGTCCGGCCGGTGCGGGCCGCGGCCAGCGTGGCTGAGCTGCGGTCCCGGCTCGGCGGCCCGCTGCCGGCCACCCCCGCCGATCCGTTCGCGGTGGTGCAGGACCTGGCCCGGGCGGCGGAACCGGGACTGGTCGCGATCCCGTCCGGCCGCTACTTCGGCTTCGTGATCGGCGGTGGCCTGCCCGCTGCGGTCGCGGCCGACTGGCTGACTACGGCCTGGGACCAGTGCCCGGGGTTCTACGCGTGCGGGCCGGCCGCGTCGGTGGCCGAGGAGGTGGCCGGCGGCTGGCTGCTCGGGCTGCTCGGGCTGCCGGCCGACGCGTCGTTCGCGTTCACCACCGGGTGCCAGCTGGCCCACCTGACCTGCCTGGCCGCGGCCCGGCACCAGGTGCTGGCCGCGGCGGGCTGGGACGTCGAGGACGACGGCCTGGCCGGGGCGCCACCGGTCCGGGTGCTGGCCGGCCAGCGGCGCCATGTCAGCATCGACCGGGCGCTGCGCTTCCTCGGCCTCGGCCGCGCCGCGCTGACCGTCATCCCGGCCGGCGGTTCCGCCCGGATGGATACCGGGCGGCTGCGCGCCGAACTCGCCGCCGCCCGTGGCACGCCGGTGATCGTCTGCGCGCAGGCCGGTGAAGTCAACACCGGCGCCATCGACGACCTCGGCGCGATCGCCGACGCCACCGCCGCGGCCGGGGCATGGCTGCACGTCAACGGCGCATTCGGGCTGTGGGCCGCGGCCAGCCCGGCGCTGCGTCACCTGGTCGCCGGGGCTGAGCGGGCCGACTCGTGGGCGTTCGACACGCACAAGTGGCTCAACGTCCCGTACGACTGCGGGGTGGCGGTCTGCGCCCACCCGGCCGCGCACCGGGCCGCGATGAGCGCCACCGCCGGCTACCTGGTCCAGGGCGGGCCGGGGCAGCCCCGGGACGCCGCCGACTGGACCCCGGAATTCTCCCGGCGGGCCCGCGGCTTCGCGGTCTACGCGGCACTGCGCTCGCTGGGCCGGCGCGGCGTGGCGGACCTGGTGGACCGGTCCTGCGCGCACGCGCGGGCCTTCGCCACGGGCATCGCCGGGCTACCCGGCTGCGAGGTGCTGAACGAGGTCGTGCTCAACCAGGTGCTGTTCCGGTTCGGCACCGACCAGGCCACCGACGAGATTCTGGGCCGGGTCAACGACAGCGGTGAGGCATGGCTCAGCGGAACGACCGTCGGCGGGCGGCGGGCGATCCGGCTGTCCGTGTCCAACTGGCAGACCAGCCGGGCGGACATCGCCCGCGCCGTAGCGGCGTTCCGGGACGCGGCGCGCGAGGTCAGCGTGCCCGGGTAGCCAGGGTGACCACGGTCAGCGAGTTGGCGGGCGCCGAATAGCTGAAGACGCCACCCGAGCCCGGCAGCGCGGCCCGGCCCGGTGTCACCGCGGCCGGGTCGGCGAGCGTGTTGCCGGCCGTTGGGTCCGGGTCACTGAGTACCTCGAGGCGGGCGAGCGACGCGCTGGTCCCGCTGAACGTGAGCTGGCAGGCGACGCTCTGGTCCGCCGGGTTGACGATCTTGAGGAAGACCCGGCCGCTCCGGCTGTCGATAGTGGCCGAGCAGTACAGGCCGCTGCCGCTGGCCGTGACCGGCAGCACGCTGTCGCCGACGTTCCGGGCGAACATCTGCTGCACCCAGTAGGAGGTCGAGCCGAAGCTGGTCAGCTGGTCGAAGCCGATCAGGTCGGGGTTCCACTGCGTGTAGCCGACGTAGCCGAACAGCGGGGCGTAGGAGCTCATCCGGACGATGTCGGAGTTGCGTTCCATCCCGGTCATGAACGCGGCCTCGCCGATGGAGTTGCCGAGCAGGCCGGTGGGCAGCGAGCCGGCGTTGGCGGTGGCCGAGTACTCGCCGACAAACACCATCGGCCCGGTGCGGCTGTAGCTGTCATACCGGGTGGCCTGCTGCTCGAAGAACGCCGCGTCGCTGTAGTAGTGCTCGTCGATGATCTCCACCGGGCGGCTGGTCACCAGCGTGGTCGCGATGAGCTTGACCTGTGGGTAGGCGGCCTTGATGGCGTCGTAGAACATCGGGTACCGGTACGCGTCGTAGCTCGCAGCGCCGCCGTTGAGCTCGTCTTCGTTGCCGATCTCGACGTGGGGCACCGGGAACGGCGCCGGGTGGCCGTCGGCGGCCCGCCGGGCGCCCCAGGTGGACGTCACCGGGCCGATCGCGTACTCGATCTGGTCCACCGCGTCCTGCACATACGGCCCGAGGTCAGCCTGGGCGACAACGGTGCCGTTGAGGCTCAGCCCGGCCCACACGGCCATCACCGGCGTGACCCCGAGGTCCTCGGCGAGCTGGAGGTATTCCAGCAGGCCCAGCCCGTCGTCGGACCAGTAGCCCCAGGCCGAGTTGAGGTGGCCGGGCCGTTCCCAGACCGGCCCGATCGTGGTCTTCCAGGCCCAGCGGGTATCGACGGTCACGCCCTCGACGTAGTTGCCGCCGGGGAAGCGCAGGATCCTGGGCCGGCTGCGCTGCAGCAATTCCACCAGGTCGGGGCGCTGCCCGTTGGGCCGGTTCCGGTAGGTGGGCGGGAACACGGAGACGACCTGGAGCCAGAGCGACGTCCCGGCCCGCACCGGGGTGACGTGGCGGCCGCGGTTGTCGATGCCGATGACGAACTGGTTGGCGGTCGAGCCGGTGACCCCGGGCGGCACCCGTAACGTGGTAGTCAGCCGCTGCCAGCCGGACGTGACGCCGGACACCTCGGCGGTGGCGAACGTCTGCGTGCCGTCCTGGGTCTCCAGGCTGACCGTGAGCGGGCCGGCCAGCGGCGTGCTGGCCTTGGCGAAGAACGACACCCGGTAGGTCCGCCCGCCGACCACGGGCACCCCGAAATAGCCGCTGTTGGCCATGCCGGCCCGCTGGCCAGCGCCGACTGAGGTGATGTCGAGCCGCAGCGACCTGGTCAGCTGATCGTTCAGCGGCGTCGCGGTGTCCAGCGACGCGGCCATCGCCGCGCCACCGTCCTGCACCGTCGTCCATTCGGTGGTGATGGGCACGATGGTCCCGTTCCTGGAGTTGCCGGACGAGTCGACGGCGACGTCGCCCTTGGCCTCGTCGAACCGGTACCAGAGCACGTCGCCACCGCCCGGCGTGCCGCCAGCCGACGTGGTCAGCGACTGGACCTCGGCCGCGGACAGCGCCCGGCTGTAGATCTGGAACTCATCCACCACCGCATCCAGGTAGGGATCCGGCGGGAACTGGGACTTGCCGATGTAGTTCTGGTTGGTCGTGCCCAGGCTGGACGGGTTCAGCGTCATCGCGGTGTTGGTGGCCACGGCCGTGCCGTTCACGTACAGCGTGCCGGTGGTCCCGGACAGCGTGACGGCCAGGTGTGTCCACTCGGTCAGCGGCAGCGCGGCGGGCGCGTCCAGCCGCTGCTCGTTGCCGTTACCGCTTACCGTGATGGCGAACCGGGGAGTGGCCCCGGCCGACACGGTCAGGAACATGTAGACCGTCTCGCCGGTGCCGAAGTCGAACAGCCGCTGCCAGGTGGTGATCGCGGCCGGATTGACCCAGCCGGCGACCGTGAAGTCAGTCAGGCCGGCGACGACGCCGGACGGCAGGGCGACGTACTCGGCCGGGCTGCCCCCACCTAACTGCAGCGCGCTGCCGAACTTGCCGGGCACCCGGGGGATGTCGGCCGGCGCCACCCACTGGGCCGGCGTGGCGGGATCCATGAACGCCCGGTTCCGGATCAGCTCCGCGTAGAGCCCGCCGACCCCGGCGTAGTTGATCTCCTCGAAGAACACCCCGTACAGGTCGGGGCTGACCACGTGCCCGGGATTGGCGGTATCGACCGTCAGGGCCAGCGGTAAGTTGTCCGCCCTGGCCGCGCTCGCGGTGATCGCCTCGGCGGGCAGCGCGGCCGCGCCGAGCATGCCCAGTGCCGCACCGCGCAGCACGCCGCGCCTGGTGACTCCCTGCTCGCTCATTACTCGTCTCCCGGTGGTGATATGTACTGCGGCCAGCAGCGATGGACGCAAAGGCGCACGAGTGCGGTGCGCGCCGGTACGAAGAACCGGTCAAACTGTTGTGAGCGCTAACAGCACACTTACGCCCAAATGCTAAATTTCTCCACCACGCCCGCAAGGGTTACCAGTAAGTAACTTAGCCCACTGCGCGGTCAGGACGCGTACTCCAGGGCGGCCTCCCGGATCATCGCCCGCGACGCGGGCTCATCCAGGCCGGCCGCCACGATGCCGGTGTAGACCTCGTGGTACCGCTGGATCTCGGCGGCCTTTTCCAGGTAGAGCGCCCCGGTGAAGCCGGGCACGTAGACGACCGGCGGCTCACTTTCCTGCCCGTCGCCGTTGACCGGGAAGCGCAGGATCGCGAACGGCCCGGACAGCACGCCGCGGTGCAGCCCGGCACGCAGCGGCACGACCCGGATGGTGACGTTGGGCAGCAGCGCAGCCTCGGCCAGGTGATTCAGCTGCTCGGCCATGACCTACGGGCCGCCGACGGGACGGCGCAACGCCGCCTCGCCGAGCAGCACCTCGGCGCTGAGCGGGGCGGTAACCCGGACGAGCAGGGCCTGCCGGGCCAGGAGGGCTTTGCTCCGCCGGGTCACCTCCGCCTCGCCGAGGTCCGGCTGATCCGCCATGATCACTTCGCGGGCATAGTCCGCGGTCTGCAGCAGGCCGGGAACCAGTTCGGGGTCGTGCCGCTGCAGCCGCGAGGCGGCTTCCTCCAGGCCGAGGTAGAGGTCGAGCCAGTCCGGGATGACGTCGTCGTGGGGGTGCCACCAGCCGGCCGACCTGGTCTCCCGGGCCAGCACCATCAGGCCCTGGGTCACCTCGGCAGTCGCGCCATATACCCGGCACATGGCTTCCACGTCCAGGCTGCGCAGCGTGGTCTGGCCGGTCTCGATCCGCCACAGCTTGGGCTCGGACCACTCCAGCGCCTGGGCGGCCAGCTTGGTCGTCAGCCTGGCCTGGTTGCGCAGCGCGCGCAGGTGCCGGCCGAGCTGCCGGCGGGGCACCGTGGGACCGGCCGTGGTCTCCGCAGCCATCAAGACATGTTCCTTTCATATCGAGGGAAATTCATATTAATTTCAAACGCATTAGCCATTACGGCACGTGTATGAATTAGCCATATCTGGTGGCATTGGAAAAGATTATCGCGGTGAATCCTGACCGGCCAAACCGGTGCCGCGATTTCCTGGTCCGCGGGACCCGCCAGCGCGGAATGCAACGCTCGGTACGAAGGAGATTCGTAGTGGTGCGCGCTGCTGAGACGATTGTCGGTGCGCGATACGACAGTCTGGCCGAACCCGCAGGCAGGCGCGGGCGCGCCGGGCCTGCGCGCACGCCGGGAAGCGGACCGCTTACGGAAGCGGCACGCCGGGAAGCGGTACGCCCCGGAGGCCGGATCGTAAAGCCGGGCCGGCCCGCCGCGCCGGCAGTTGGCCACCCCGGCCCGGTCAGTTGCCAGCGACGGGAGGCACCATTGCTGGTTCGCGCCGCCATTGCGCGGCCAGCACTCGATCGGGGATGCGGGTTGCGGTAATTGGCACCGGTAAAGTCCGCCCGCTGGCCATCCCGCCCGGCGTAGCAGCCCGCTGCGATCCCCCGATCGCCGGCAAACGCTGACATGCCACGCGAGACGTGCGTGCCGGTGACCGTTTTGCCCGTTTCTTGCGCACCAAGCGCGTGCTATGTCGGTGTTTGTCGGCGAAAGCCGGCCCGGAGCAGCCTGGCCCAGACCGATCACCGCCCCGGCCGAGCCTGGCAACGGGCCGGGCACCGCAGGGCCGCGACTCGGCCCCCAGTCGCGTGCGCGTCCGGCGCGTGCACGCCCTGCGAACCCATTTACCCTGACGAGAAAGTCAACTATGGACCCGCCCTCCTGCGATGTGCATGTACGTACAGTCAGCAGTCCCGCCGGCATTCGATTGCAGCCACGAGTGCCCGGAGGGGGACATGCACGGCATGTCGCATATTCCCGTCTTGCACCTCAGGAGATGTCCTGAGTCCCAGCGCCGTGCGGAACGTGGCCAGCAAATTGCTCGGCAATCTACTAAGTGATCTGGCCGCCTAGCCCACTGAACCGTTATTTCAACAACGACGATGACCCTGGTCAGCGGGCTCATAACCGGGTAGCCGCACAAGCCCGAGGACGAACGGCGGTCGCGGCGCTTGTGCACTTGCTTGACGCATTTGCACGAGACCATGCACGTGCAGATAGACGGTGCACTGCGCACGATTGCATAGGACACCCGATTTGTACTCACTAAGAACTTCTCTCTGAAATGAACCCCGACACTCCCTGTGCGCGATACTCTGATCGGCGACATAACGGCCCAGGCGAGCAGAGCAGGCAGACTCGACGGGGGTTGAGGACTCGGGGATGGGCCTATATGTCAAAAAAGTTACTCGTAAGTTCGAGTACGCCGACCCGCACGGATCAGCCCCATCGCGCCCGGTCCATGTCGTCATTCATGAAATATGGCGGCGGCCCCTGTTGCCGCAGGGGCCGCCGCCCAACTAAAGCCGGTTCCCAGATGATGACTCAGCTAATGGACAACGTAGTGGAAAGCATTCGGATCGTGAAGGGCCTCACTGGTCCCAGCTCTCGGCAGCGAGCGGTCAGCCCCCCGTCCGGGCCGGCCCGGACGGGGGCAGCGGCGCCCCGCACCGCCCGGGCCGGGAACGCGCAAGGGCCGCCAGGCCGCCCGCCCGCCTAGGGGCGTGACCGGCGGAAACACCGCGATAGATCCGCGCTCCCGAGCGACCGCACGGCAGTCCGCACGATCTCAGCCGCCACGCTGGGTGTCGCCGTTCGCAGGCACCGGTCGCCAGCAGCGTTCCCGGCCATACCCCTGAAAAGGACCTGACATGACTCCCCCGCCACACCCGATGCCGGTGCACACCTGCCACGCCGCCGGAGCCTGCTGCCAGCCGCCACGCTTCCAGGCCCACCTGGATGCCGCTGACGGCACCGGTCCCGTGCACAAGAGCGCGGAGGCTTGCTCCGATCATCTCGGCGACATGGTCCAAGCGCTGACCGACTGGGCTCGTGGTCACCGGCTCAGCGGCGCCGAACTCAGGCTGTTCGCCATCGACCGGCCCGGCGAGAGCAGCACTCCCCCGAGCCCGGGCGGCCCGGACACGTTGAGCCTGGCCGTCAGCACGATCCGGTTAACCGAATGAACACCCCGCAACAGGCCCGGCCGACCGGAAACCGGGACCGGGTCGCCCGGCACGCGAGGGCTGGCCCGGAATCTGTGCTGTCCTCGATCCCGCAGCAGTCCAGCCCCGAGGCTGAGGTCTCGCTGCCACAGGGACAGCCGGGGCAGCGGGCCCAGGCTTTGCAGCTGCCGTCCGGCCAGCCGGTGCAGGCGCTGCCCCAGCCACCCGGCCAGCTGCTGGCCCGCTACCTGATCACCAGCCGGCGGCCGTGCCATGCCTGACCCGCGCTACCTGCTGGCCGCGGTCGCGGTATCCGCCGCGGTCACCTGGGGGCTGCGTGCGCTGCCGTTCACCGCACTGGCCCCGCTGCGGGCCAGCCGGACGGTGCGCTACCTGAGCGCCCGGATGCCGGCTGATCCTGCTCGGCTACTGCCTGCGCGGCCTGCCGCTGACCAGCCTGACCGGCCTGGTCACCCCGCTGCTGGCGCTGGGCGTCACCGTCGGCCTGCACCTGTGGCGGCGCAATGCGCTGCTCAGCATCCTCGGCGGCACTACGGTCAACGTGCTGCTGGCCAGCACCCTGCTCACCCACTGACGTCCGGGGTGTGCCCGCGTGCCCAGTGTGGTAGGTGGAGGGTATGACAACTAAGAGCGCGTTCAGCCCGGCGGACTGGCAGACCGTGCTGGAGGGCCCGCCCACGGCCGGCCTGATCGTGATCACCGCGGCGCACGGCGGAACGATCCGCGAGACGATCGCGATGGCCGAGGCCTACACCGACGCGCGGCGCGAGCACGGCGACAGCGAGTTGCTGGACGAGATCGTGGCGGCTAGGCCGAAGCTGGAGCACAACCGGTTCCACTCCCCCGACGAGCTCAAAGAGCATGGGCTGGCCCAGCTGCGCGAGGCGGCCAGCCTGGTCGGGAAGACGGCCACGGCCGAGGAGCTGAACGACTACCGGCACTTCGTGGTCACCCTGGCCGGCAAGGTCGCGGCGGCGCACCGGGAGCACGGGCAGCGGGTCAGCCCAGAAGAGACTGCGGCCATCCAGGACATCACGGCCGCGGTCGGCGCAACCGAGGAGCCAGCTGGCTGAGCATTGCGGCCTGCGCCGGCAGCAGCGAGGATGACGGGTGTGGCCGCGGATCACCTGCCTGATGTGCTGACCGCTTACGCGTCAACTCAGCCCGGCAAGCTCGCCGTGATCGATGATCAGCCCGGCGCGGCCGTCGTGTCCTGGACCTACGCCGAGCTCGAGGCGGCGGCCAACCGGCTGGCCAACGCGCTGGCCGCGCTCGGCGTGGCCAGCGGCGAGAAGGTGATCTGGTGCGGGCCCAACTCGCCGCGGGTGGTGGCCGTCATCAACGCGACCAGGAAGCTCGGGGCGGTCGCGGTCCCGCTGAACTACCGGCTGACCCCGGCGGAAGCGCAGTACATCGTGGCTCATTCCGACGCGAGCGCCGGTTACGTTAACGCGGAATACGCGCACCTGCTGGCTGCGCCCGGCGGCGGGCAACTGGGCCGGCTGCGCCACGTGCTGGTCCATGGCGGCGCCGCCCCGGACGGGATGCTCGGCGAGGACGTGGTCGCCGCCGCCTCTGCCGAACCGCCGCCCGGGTCGGAAGAGGACACCAGCGCGACGATGATCTACACGTCCGGGACGACCGGCAAGCCGAAGGGCGCCTACCGCAAGCTGACCGACCAGAGCACGTCCATCGCCCTGCTCGGCCTCATCGGCTACACGCCGGACGACATCTACCTCACCTCCGGGCCGCTCTATCACAGCGGCCCGCTGGCGTTCATGAGCGCCGGGCTGCTGTTCGGCCAGACGATCGTCGTGCAGCGCAAGTTCGAACCGGAGGACTGGCTCCGGCTGGTGCGCACCTACCGGGTCACGTCCACGTTCTCCGCGCCGCCGCTGATCCGGCTGGTGTGCGCGCTGCCCGCCGAGGTCAAGGCCCGCTACGACCGGTCCTCGATGCGGATCATGCTGGCCAACGCGGCCCCGTGGAGCATGGCCCTCAAGCACGCCTACCTGGCCGACTCCCTCCCGGCTCGCTGTGGGAGATCTACGGATCGACCGAGCTCGGGGTGAACTGCGTGCTCGAACCGCAGGACCAGCTGCGCAAGCCCGGCTCGTGCGGCAAGCCAGCGCCGGGCATCGAGATCGTGCTGCTCGACGCGGCGGGCGACGAGGTGACCGGGACCGGGCCCGGGCATCCCGGCGAGCTCTACGTCAGGTCCACCGGGGTGTTCAACGAGTACTACAAGCAGCCGGATAGCTACCAGGCTGCCACGCGCGGCGATTTCCACACCGTGGGCGACATCGGCTACCGGGACGAGGACGGCTACTACTACATCTGCGACCGCAAGAACGACATGATCATCTCGGGTGGGATGAACGTCTACCCGGCCGAGATCGAGGCCGCGCTGGAACAGCACCCGGGCATTTTCGACGTCGCGGTGTTCGGCATCCCCTCCGCGGAGTGGGGTGAGCGGGTGCATGCCACCGTGGTGCGCAGTCCCGGTGCGGCGCTGGCCGAGGCAGACGTGATCGACTACGCGCACCAGCAGCTGGCCGGCTACAAGTGCCCCCGCTCGGTGTCGTTCGTGGCCGAGCTCCCCCGCACCGGCTCGGGCAAGCTGCTCAAGCGCGAACTGCGGGCGCCGTTCTGGGCCGGCCAGGCCAGCCAGGTCGGCTGAGGCCGGCTTGTTAGCCGAAGCCCGGCCCCGGCTGAGCTAGCCGAACGTGAACGCGAAGCCCTGAATGCCGGGATCCGGGAAGGTGATCTCGATGGTCCGGTCGGTGATCGGGCCGTGCTGGCGGATGAGCTGGTAGAGCCGCTGCTGCCGGGCCGTGCCGGCGCCCGCCGGGTCCACGTCGATGCCGTGCGCCGTGCCGGGCGGCTGCCCGTCCAGGGTGACCCGGAACGGCACACTGCTGCCGAGTTGGGCCGGGCCCATGACGAGGTTCACGTCGCGGGCGTGGAACCGGAAGATGATCTGGCCGCCGGCCGCGTTCAGCGTGGCGGCCTGCTCGGCCAGGGTCCAGTCCCCGGCCAGCGCCCACTCGTTGAGCAGCAGCCGGGACGGGGCGGTATAGCGGTGCGCTTCGCCGGGTACCGGGCCGCCCGGCGACACCAGGTTCTCGGTGCGCTCGTAGCCGAGGTAGTTCTCCGGTGAGCGCAGCGTGTCCCAGTCCGCGGCGGCGGCCAGGCCGCCTGCATCGACGTTGACCGAGACCAGCTCAGTACCGCCGACGGCGGCGCCCGCCTCGGCCAGCAGTTGCTGGATCACCATCTCGGTCCTGGTGTACGCCTCCTCGCCGAAGTGGTGATACCGGATGGTGCCGTCCGGGCCGGCCGCGTACAGGGCGGGCCAGTAGTGGTTATCGAAGGCACGCCACACCGCATAGTCGTTATCGGTCGCAACCGGGTACCCGATGCCCAGGTCACGGATGGCCCAGCGGACGTTATCCGGGTTGTGCTCGAACGGGAACTCCGGGGTGTGCACGCCGATCAGCACCAGTCCCTGGCTGGCGTACTTCGCCGCCCAGGCCTGCAGGTAGGGCAGCGTGCGCAGCCAGTTGATGCAGGTGTAGGTCCAGAAGTTGACCAGCACGACCTTCCCGCGCAGGTCCGCTGGCGCCAGTGGCGGCGAATTGAGCCACCCGGTCGCGCCGGCCAGCGAGGGCAGTTCGCCTTCGGCCGGCAGCCGGGCCGCGGCCGCGTGCAGCCCGGCCGGAACACGCCAGTGTGCTGCCATGACGATGCCCTCCCAGCGTGGCGTGTCGGGTCTGGGGTTAGCGTAACGCGAGGTGATTTACGGCGGCGGGGCGGCAAGATCGTCGCCGAGGCTGGGTATTGGGGGTGGGGGACGCCATCCCGCCGCAGGCCGTCCGACGGAGGTAAACGATGGGCTCAAACGACTACGACGTGATCATCCTCGGCGGTGGGGCGCCCGGTGAGCACTGCGCCGGGGCACTGGCCGCACGCGGGCTGCGGGTCGCCGTGGTGGAGCGGGAATTGGTCGGCGGGGAGTGCTCGTACTGGGCGTGTATCCCGTCCAAGACGCTGCTGCGCCCCGGTGAGGCAGTGCACGGTGCGCTGGACGCTGCCGCGACCGCGCAGGTCAACGTGCAGGCCGCGCTGGCCTACCGGGACTACATGGTGTCGAACTGGACCGACGCCGGGCAGGAGCGGTGGCTGTCCAGCCGGGGCATCGACCTGATCCGGGGCACGGGCCGGCTGGCTGGCACCGGTGCGGTGGAGGTGGACGGCACCCGGCACACCGCCGAGCATGTCGTGGTGGCGACCGGCGCGGCTCCGTTCGTGCCGCCGACTCCGGGGCTGGCTGACCTGGACGGGGTGTGGGGCACCCGGGAGGCGACCAGCATGAAGGCCGTGCCGCGGCGCATGCTGGTGCTGGGCGGCGGGCCGGCCGGCGTCGAACTGGCCCAGGTGGTCCGCCGGTTCGGCGGCGAGGCGGTGATCGTCGAGGGCGCCGACCGGGTGCTGCCCCGCGAGGCCGCGCCGCTCGGCCACGGGCTCAGCGAGGCGCTGCGCCAGGACGGCATCGAGTTGCGGCTCGGCCAGCATGCCAGCGCCGCGCGGCGCGATGGCGATGAGTACGTGCTGGCGTTCCCCGACGGCACGGAGGTGCGCGGCGACAAGCTGCTGGTGTGCACCGGCCGCCGCCCCCGGGTCGAGGGGATCGGCCTGGAGACGGTCGGCGTCGAGGTCGACCCGCACGGCATCAAGGTGGACAAGTTCATGCGGGTGGGCGAGCGGCTGTGGGCGATCGGCGATGTCACCGGGATCTGGCCGCTGACCCACGTCGGCGAGTACGAGGGTGACGTGGTGGCGGCGAACATCGCCGGCGAGAACCATCCGGCCAACTACGAGGCGGTGCCCCGGGCCGTCTACACCGACCCGCAGGCCGCGGCGGTGGGCGCGACCGAGGCGCCGTACAGCTGTACGACGCAGCTGTCCGAGGTGCCGAAGACCGCCACCTACACACACAACTGGGCGAAATCCAACGGGTTCCTCACCCTGCTCAGCGACGGCCAGCGGCTGACCGGCGCGTACGCGCTCGGGCCGGAAGCCGGTGAGTGGCTGCAGCAGGCCACGCTGGCCATCCGGGCACACGTCCCGCTGGACGTGCTGGCCGACACGATCCAGCCGTTCCCCAGCTTCTCCGGGATCTATGGCCCGGTGCTGATGGCGCTGCAGATGCAGGTCGCGGACAAGCCGCGGCCGATGGGGCCGATGGACGCGCAGATGGCCACGGTTTCCAAGTGAACACGGTGTCCGGATGAGGGGGCGATCATGAGCACGGAACCGGAACTGGCCGGGCAGACCGTCGTGCTGATCGGCGGCAGCTCTGGCATCGGGCTGGAGACGGCGCGCCGGGCCCGGGCCGAAGGGGCCGACGTCATCCTGGCCGCGCGCAATCCGGACCGGCTCAAGCATGCGGCGGACGAGGTGGGGGCGGCGCGCACCGCGGCGTTCGACGCGACCGACCCGGCTGCGCTGGCCGGGTTCTTCGCGGACCTGCCCGCACCGATCGACCACGTCCTGGTGACCGGGGGCGGGCCGACGTACAAGCCGCTGCTGGAGATGGACGCGGCCCAGGTGCGGGACGCGCTCAGCGATCATGTGGCGCTGGACCTGGAGGTGGCGCGGAACGCGGCGCCCAGGATGCGGCCGGGCGGCACGCTGCTGTTCATGGGCGGCACCGGCGGCCGCCACATCGGGCGCGGCGCGGGCATCTTCCCGGCGGCCACCGCCGCGCTGCAGGCGTTCGTGGCCAGCCTGGCGCTGGAGATCGCGCCGGTCCGGGCCAGCCTGATCGCGGCCGGCTTCGTGGACACCCCGCTGTCGGCCCGGCTGCTCGGGGATCAGCTTGAGGCGCGGCGGGATGAGCTGCGCAGGACCCTGCCGATCGGCCGCGTCGTGGAGCCGGCCGACGTCGCCGCGCTGGCCGTGCACATCATGGCCAACACGGCGCTGACCGGCGCGACGTACGACATCGACGGCGGGGAGCAGTTCACGTTCTAGCCAAGGGGGTCACGGCCCGCGAGGTTAGCCCGGAAGGCTGTCGCCGGACTGGGGTCCGGGGCAGCCTTCCGGGCTAGGTCGTGAGCAGGCGGCCGAGCGCGGACAGCCAGGCCGCCAGGGCGCGGATCCCGTCCAGCACCGCGGCGGCGCTGTCCACGGTCAGCCCGGGACTGCCGCACACGTTCCCCCCGCGCCGGCCGTCTCCGCCGGCCGGCGCGCAATACCAACAACTTTGTGAATGCCACAGTTTCGCCGTATGCGCAACCCCTTGCGCGCGCGAACTGTCGGTGGTCCCTGACACGATCGGTTGCATGTCAGCCAGGCAACAGCTCCGGGTTCCGCCGCGCTACGCACGCGTCAACACGTGGGTGATCAGCCGCGATACCGACGCCGAGGTGCGCTTCCTGACCGCGGTATTCGGAGCGGTGGAGACTCCGGGCTCCCGGATGCTCGATCCGGACGGGGACATCGGCCATGTCGAAGTCGAGATCGGCGACAGTGTCATCATGCTGTTCGATGCCAAGCCAGGCTGGCCGCCGACCCCGGCTCACCTGCGTATCTACGTCAGTGACGTCGTTGCCGCCGTGGCGCAGGCCGTCGCGGCCGGTGCGCGGGTGGTGACCCAGCCGACCATGCTCGCCTTCGGCGAGCGGGTGGCCCGGGTCCGCGACCCCGAGGGGCACCTGTGGTGGTTGCACGAGCACGTGGCGGACGTCGCCCCGGAGGAACTGGCGGACCGCTTCGCCGACCCGGCCGCTCAGGAGGCCATGGCCTACGTCCAGCGCACCCTACGTGACGAACTGGAGACGACGCCTAGCTAGCGCCATTGACCCGGTCATCGCTGAGCACGGCCATCCGCGCGGCCATCGGCGAATGTGTATCACGAGCGGACAAAAGGTCTCCATCTGGGTAAAGGCGCGGTGAATTGGATATGACGGGGCACCGCGCATCCGGGGGACGGTACGGGGACTGCTCGCTGCCGTCGCTTTGCGGCCGGCGCGAGGGAAGGCTCCGATGAACGGGAAATATGTCGGTTACGTCGCGGGCGGGGACCCGCTGCACGGTTTCCTGAGCACGATCATGCGCGATCGCCTGCAGGTGCGTGAGCGCCAGCTGGCGTTCCGGGTCTTCCGGCTGTCCGGGAGCAACGAGGTCTACGCCTACCAGGAGAAGTTCAGCGGCACCAAGGTCATCTGCAAGTTCTACGGCACCCGGTTCCGCCCGGACCTGGACAAGGCGGCCTGGATGGCCCGCCAGGAGTACGACTGCCTGCGCACGCTGCGCCGGTACAACCTGGTCGGGTCGCCGCACCACGTGATCCGGCCGCTGGGGGTCAGCCGCGACATCAACGGCGTGCTGGCCGTCGAGTACTACGCGGGCGAGGAATTCAGCCACGCGATCGCACGGGCCACCCAGCAGCGCGACGAGGCGCACCTGTACCGGCGGCTGACCGCGCTGGCCTATTTCCTGGCCACGCTGCACAACCGGACGGCCAACGGGGCCACGGTCGCGTTCGATCCGGAGTGCCGGTACTTCGACAGCATCGTCGGCCGGCTCAGGAAGGCGCACCGGATCGGCCAGCGGGATGCCGACGAGCTGTCCGGGCTGCGCGACCGCTGGCGGGAGCGGCCACGGATGTGGCAGGACCGGCAGGTCTGGCTGCATGGCGACGCGACCCCGGCGAACTTCCTGTTCGGCCACGACATGGACGTGGCCGCCATCGACCTGGAGCGGATGAAGCGCGGAGACCGGGTGTTCGACGTCGGGCGGGTGGCTGGTGAACTCCAGCACGCGTTCATGCGTGACTCCGGCGACCGGCATCGCGCGGAGCCGTTCATCGGGCACTTCCTGTGGGAGTACAGCTGCCACTTCCCGGACCGCGAGCAGACGTTCGAGTCGGTTTCCGCCCGTGCGCCGTACTACATGGCGCTGAACCTGCTGCGTGTCGCGCGCAACGACTACATCGGCCGGGACTATGGCAGCAGGCTGGTGAAACAGGCGAAGAACCTGCTGCACGCCGCCTGACACGCGCCACCTCCCGGCTAACACGTGCGACCTCCCGGCTGAACCGCGCCACCTCCTACACTCGGTGCTGACGCCTTGCCGAGCGGGGGGTACAGACGCAGCGCATGGACATCCGAGCGGTCGCCTTCGACGCCAACGGCACCCTGGTCAGGATCCTGGCCGATGACGACGAAGAGCGAATCTTCCGGGCCGCGGCGCACTTCCTCACCTACCAGGGCATCGACCTGCACCGGCAGGAACTCCGGGACACCTATTTCCAGCTGCTGAAAGAGCAGTTGCGGGCCAGCCCGGAGCAGTACCCGGAATTCGACGCGGTCGGCATCTGGCGCAGCATCATCGAGGCGCACGGCACGGACTTCACCCGCACGCTGCCGCCCGGGAAGCTGCATCAGATGCCGCAGTTCCTGGCCGAGATGTGCCGCGGCATTTCGCGCCGGCAACTCGGCCTGTACCCGTACGTCCTGGAGATGCTCGACGTGCTGGGGGCGCGTTACCCGCTCGCCGTGGTCACCGACGCGCAGAGCATGTACGCGCGCGGTGAACTGCACAAGGTCGGCCTGCTCGGCTACTTCGACCCGATCGTCATTTCCGGCGACCACGGCTACCGCAAGCCGGACCGGCGGCTGTTCCAGTACGCGCTGGACGGCATGGGCGTCGCGGCCGGGAACGCGCTGTACGTCGGCAACGACATGTACCGGGACATCTATGGCGCGCGGGAGGCCGGGATGACCACCGTGCTGTTCGATTCCGACCAGGGCGCGAAATCCTACCGGGATTGCGTCCCCGACTACACGATCACGGACTTCCGCGACCTGCTGCCGATCCTCGGCCTGCCCCGGCCCTGACGCGGCCAGCCCTGACGCGGCCAGC
Source organism: uncultured Actinomycetes bacterium (assembly GCA_963814645.1). Classification (GTDB taxonomy): domain Bacteria; phylum Actinomycetota; class Actinomycetes; order Streptosporangiales; family Streptosporangiaceae; genus RYN-230. The sequence continues at coordinate 3,279,986 of CAWFDX010000004.1, forward strand.
CCGGCCCTGACGCCGCCGGTTCCGGCGGGGCACCGCTCGCGGTGATCTGGCCATTCTCCAGCGATGCAAGCTCCCCCAACCTATGCTGAAACCCGGATGACCCTCAGCAACCGGGGGATGTCATGCCAGATGGCAACGCTCAGGCGATTGACGACACACGTAAACTCCGGGCCAAATTCCCCCGGTGGGGCATCCTGTTTGATCCACTGGAAAGCGTGTGGGTTGCGGTGCGCGGCAAGCGAACACTTGTCGCGGCCAGCAGCCCGGAGAAGCTGACCGAGCAGGTAGAGGCGGCGGCCAGGGGTGAGGCCGGGCCGGATGAGGGCGACAGGACCCAGACGTGGCGTACCCGCCGCAGGCGCGGACGGGGCTAGCGGCTGCGGGAGGCGGGATTGCGACGTGAGACGTTCGCTCCTGCGCCGGCAATTACCGGTCAATGGCCGGGCTTCCCCGCTGGCGGCTGAGCATGGTGACGACACAGCGCGGCTCTCCTGGCCGGCTCGAACCAGAACCGGCCAGGCCACGTGTCCTGCTGGGCACGGTTTGGCCGCCCGCTAGAGCGATAGCGTTCCTGGCCACCCTGGAATCCTGGGGCCGATCCGCGGCTGGGCGCGCGGCGGGCCTGTTCGCGGTGGTCGCCGCGACCTATGTGGCGGGCGCCGAGCTGTCGTGGCACCACTTCAGCTCGGGCCTGGCGTTCGGTTACCCCCCGTCTGGTGTCGATGTGGCGGTCCTGCTGCTGATAGCACGGCGGCGATGGCCGGTGGCGATCGCCGCGATGGCTGTCAGCGAGATCGCGGTCGATTTGCAGCATCATCTGACGCTCGCGGTGGCGTTGACAGCGGCGCTGGCCAATGTGGTGGAACCGGTGACCGGCGCGTCGTTGGTCCGCTGGTTCGGCGCAGGACGGCGGCCGGACCTCGGGACCCGGCTGGGTCTGGGCCGGTTCGTACTGGGCGCCGCGGTGCTCGGGCCGGTGGCTGGCGGGCTGATCGGGGCCTCTGTGGCCTGGGCGAGCCAGGGCGGCTGGTGGCCGGGGCTGGTCCTGCAATGGTGGGCCGGGGACGGAATCGCGGTGCTGGTGATCGGCGGCACGGTGCTGCTGTGGGCGCAGCGGCGGGCACTGGTGGCCGCCCGCTGGCTCGAACTGATGCTGGTGGTCCTGTTCGCGGTCGGGCTTTCGGTGGTGGCGTTCCGCTTCGGCGAACTGTCCACCCTGCCGTTCCTGCCGATCCTGGCGTGGGCGGCTTTCCGGCTGCGGGACTTGGGCGTGGTTCTGGCTGGCGCGGCGTTCGCGGCGGTGGCCAACTACATGACGGCCGCCGGGTACGGCGAGTTCGCTCATATGGGGCTGTCGCCGCCAGCCTCGGTGGCCGTGACGCAGGCCTATATCGCCCTGGTCGTCCTGGTCGGCTGGGTGCTGGCTCAGGAAGTCGCGGGCCGGATGTCGGCGGTGCAGGACCGGGATAGCGCACGGCTGGAGCGGGCGATGGCCGAGGCCCGGGGGGAAGCCGCCGAACTGGGTGCGGTGCTCGCTGACGCCGCCACGGTCAACTCCGTCGGTGACCAGGTGTCCGCCGCGGTCCGCGCCCGGCTGGACGCGGCCCATGTGGTGATCAGCGTGCTGGCGGCCGACGGGCATCGGTTCGAACCGCTCCCGGCTGACGATGCCGCCGCGCCGGTGACGGCGATGTCAGCGGAGTGGATGACCGATCCGGCCGCGCTGGGACCGCGGGCGGTCCGCGACCGCCGTCCGGTGTACCTGGTCGGCCTGGATGGACCCGACACGGGGATCGGGTCCACGGCCGCACTTCCGTTGCTCACTGAGGTCGGCGCCCTTGGCTATCTCGGCGTGTGGTGGGCCGGGCCGCGGGAGACGACCGCCGTGGAACGTGAGTACCTGCTGAGCATGGCCGAGACCACGAGCCGTGCCCTGGAGCGGGCCCGGCTGCGGGAGGCCGAGGGGCGCGAGCACGCGCGGGTCGAGACACTTGCCGAACTCACCAGGCTGCTCGCCGCGGCGCTGACCCCAGAGGCGATCGGCGAAGTGGTGGCCGATCACGTCCGCGCGGCGGTAGGCGGCGCCGACGCGCTATATCTCGGCGCCATCAGCCCGGACAGCCGGCGGCTGGTCTGGATAACCACGGCCGGCGCCCCCCGGCCGGTCTCCAGGGTGCTCTCGCACCTGCCGATGGACGCCCCCGCGGCCACGACCGATGCCGCCCGGACAGGCCACCCGGTGATCATCCGGACACAAGCCGAGTATGTACAGCGCTACCCGGGCCCGCATACCCAAGTGATCATCGCGCACGGATCGAGCTGGCTGGCCTGGCCGCTGTGCGTGGGCCCGGCACCCGTCGGTGTGATCGGCCTGATGTGGCGGGATCCCCAGCAATTCGAGCCGGGGCAGCTCGCCGTGGTCGCCGCGGTCGCCGACCTGGTCGCGCAGGCTCAGGTCCGCGCCCGCGTCTACGCCGATGAGCACGCGCTCGCCGCGGTCCTGCAGCGTGCGGTCATGCCCACCATGGCCGCGGTGATTCCCGGCCTGGAGATCGGAGCCAGCTACCGGCCCTCCGGAACGGGCCAGCTGGTCGGCGGGGACTGGTACGACGCGATGGCCCTGCCGGGCAACCGCGCCTACCTGGCCGCCGGCGACGTGGTCGGCCACGGACTGACCGCCGCCGAGGACATGACCCAGCTGCGAAACGCCGGGCGTACCCTGGCCCTGGCCGGCTACCAGCCCGCCAGCATCCTTGACGAGCTGGCGCGCGTCACCGACTGGGCGACCAGCGGGAAGTTCGCCACGGTGGCGACTGCGATCATCGAGCCCAATATGTCCCTGGTCACCTACGCCACGGCGGGCCATCCGCCGATCCTCATCCGCCGGGCCAAGACCGGGACGGTCGAGATTCCCGCGCCTACCGAGGGGCCGGCCCTGTGCCTGCCCAGCGACTCAGGCTGTCCGCCGTACACCGAGGGCCAGACGGCTTTCGACGTCGGTGACATCATGCTCATGTACACCGACGGGCTGATCGAGCGGCGCGGCGAGGATCTCACCGAAGGCATAGCCCGGGTCGCCGAACGACTGCAGGCATGGCCGCCCGGCGCCACGCTCGGCACCCGTTGCGACGAATTGATCGCTTCCCTCGCCGCCGAACCGCAACTCGATGACATGTGCGTGCTGGCCGTCACCCGGCTGGAACCGGACCTCAGTACGGATTAGCCACGAACAGGTCCTGGGCCGGGAACAGCGTGAGCACCTTCGGCCCGGTCTCGGTGATGACGATCTCCTCCTCGATCCGCGCGGCCGAGAAGCCGTCCGAAGCCGGGCAGTAGGTCTCCAGCGCGAACACCATGCCGACCTGCAACTCGACCGGCTCGGTGAACGAGTTGAGCCGGGAGATGATCGGCCGCTCGTGCAGGCCCAGCCCGAGCCCGTGCGCGAACTGCAGGCCGAACGCCTCCATCTCGCTACCGAACCCGAACTCCTCGGCCGCCGGGAGCAAGGAAGCGATCTCATCGCTGCCCACCCCGGCCCGGATGCCGTCGATGCCGCGGTCCATCCACTCCCGGGCCTGCTTGTACGCGTCCCGCTGGGCCGGGGTCGCGCTGCCCACCGAGAACGTGCGGTAGTAGCAGGTCCGGTAGCCGTTGAAGGAATGGATGATGTCGAAGAACGCCTGGTCGCCGGGCCGGATGAGCCGGTCGGTGAAGTTGTGCGGGTGCGGGTTGCACCGCTCGCCGGAGATCGCGTTGATCGCCTCGACCTGGTCCGAGCCCATCTCATACAGCCGCTTGTTGGCCAGCGCGACGATCTCGTTCTCCCGGATACCGGGCTTGAGCACGTCAACGATGTCCTGGTAGACGCCGTCCACCATGGCCACTGCCTGGGTCAGCAGCATGATCTCGTCGGGCGACTTGAGCACCCGCGCGTCCAGCATGATCTGCTGCGCGTCCACCACCCGCAGGCCCTGCCGCTGCATCTCGAACAGGAACGGCGGCTCGACGATGTCCACCCCGACCGGCATGTCGGCCAGGCCGGCCTCAACCAGCAGCGACTTGATCTCCGCCACCGCGTCGCGCATCAGCCCGACGCTGGGCGCGACCGCGCCGCGGAAGCCGAGGAACCCGGCCCGGTAGTTCTCCTCCGGCACCCATTTCGAGTACAGCTTGTGATGCTTGACCGCCGAACCGAAGTCCCACAGCACCGGGTCCCGGCCGCGGGCCAGCAGCGCGTAGCGGATCATCTTGTCGCCGAGCGCGCCGCCGATCCAGGTGTGCGTGGTGTACCGGATGTTGTAGAAGTCGAACAGCAGCAGGGCGCCGCACTCGCTGGCGTCCAGCGCGGCCCGCGCCCGGGCATTCCGGTACGCGCGCAGCCGGGCGAAGTCCACCCGCTCCTCGTAGTCGACGCCCATGTGCCCGGGCGCGGCGGGCGGCCGGCCAGGGGGAATCGGAATTGTCACGCAAACACCTCCGGATGGCGGCTCAGCTCGACACGGGTGCGCCGGATGTGCCCGGCGAGGTAACGCTCTCCGTCCTCGGCGTCGCAGCGCAGCACCGCGTCCAGGATCAGCCGGTGCTCGGCGTTGACCAGCCACATCCTGTCCTGCCCGCCGAGCGCGACGTAGCTGCGCCGGTAGTGCTGGGTGGAGTTCCACAGCCGGGTGACCACCGAGTTCAGCGGCGCCACCGGGCAGCCGCGGTAGGTCAGCAGGTGGAACTCCCGGTCCAGGTCGAGGAACTTCTCCAGGTCGTCGTTGTCCTCGATGCGCTGCTGCAGCTTGCCCAGCTGGTCGTGGTCGACGGCGGTCAGCCGGGGCAGGCTCTCGGCCAGCGCAAGCGGTTCCAGCCGCTCCCGCATCCGGTAGATCACCTCGACCTCACGGCGGGTCAGCCGCGGCACCCGCGCGCCCTTGTGCGGCTCCAGTTCGGTGAGCCCCTCCGCGGCCAGGATCCGCAGCGCTTCCCGCACCGGCAGCCGGCTCGAACCGAACTGCGCGGCCACCTCCTCCTGCCGGATCCGGTCCCCCGGCCGGAGCTTCCCGCCGAGGATGGCCTCCCGCAGGTACGCCGCCACCCGCGCGCTGCTCACGTCGCCGTCCGTCATCGGCGCGGGTGCTCCCGGTCCCAGGCCTTCCCACCGGGGTAGCAGACCAGCTCGAACTGCATCCCCCACGGGCTGAGGAAGTAGATCCACCGGTTCCCGGCGGCCGGCCCGGCACTGGCCGTGGGACCGGACAAGACCTTTATGCCGAACGCCAGCAAGTGGCTGATGGCCTCCTCGAGGTCATCGACATACAGCGCGATGTGATGACCGCCGACGTCGCTGTTACGCGGGGTCATGTCCCGCTGGTCCGGCGCGGTGTAATGGAACACCTCGAACACGGCCTGGTCGCCGCAGCGGAACCAGCGGTTCTCCACCATGACCGCGTGCGAGTGCACGTTCAGATGGGTGGCCATCCAGTCCGAGTCGTCGTGCCGGAACGGGCCGAGCGAGTACAGGTATTCACAGCCGAGCACGTTGACCAGGAACCGGTGGGCCTCGTCGAGGTCAGGCACGGTGAAGCCGATGTGATCCATCCGGCGCAACCCGGGCAGGCCCATGCGTACCTCTTTTCGGATCCAATCGTCCAGGTAAGACCGGGCTCCGGTGGTCCAGACTAGCCCCTGAGAGGCGTTCGGTATAGTTTTGGATCCAATCCTCCGGAATGCTGCCTTCGGTCAGGGAGGCCACCGTGCCCGAGCACCGCGCCCTCGAACCCGCCCCGCCCTGGGTCGAGGTGCGGGCCGTCGAGGCCGACTGGGATGCCGCCGACCCGGCGCTGCTGCGCACCATCTACGCCCAGCTGGTGTGGATCCGGGCGTTCGAGGAGTACGTCCTGGACCTGGCCGGGGCGGGCCTGATCCACGGCCCAGCGCACTCCAGCATCGGCCAGGAGGGCGGCGCGGTCGGCAGCACGGCGGCCCTCACCAGCCAGGACACGGTGAACGGATCGCACCGCGGCCATCACCAGTTCCTGGCCAAGGCGCTCGGCCACGTCGAGCCGAAGGGCATGGACCCGCTGGCCGCGCCGTCCGAGCCGGTGCGTGAGGTGCTGCTCCGCACGCTGGCCGAGATCTGCGGGCTGGACCGGGGCTGGGGCCACGGCCGGGGCGGGTCGATGCACCTGCGCTGGGCCGAGGCCGGGGCGATGGGCACCAACGCGATCGTCGGCGGCGGCGTGCCGCAGGCGGCCGGCTTCGCCTGGGCGCACCGGCAGGCCGGCACGGACAGTGTCTCGGTGACCTACTTCGGCGACGGCGCGGTCAACATCGGCTCGACGCTGGAATCGATGAATCTGGCCGCCGCCTGGTCGCTGCCGGTCTGTTTCTTCATCGAGAACAACCAGTACGCGGTGTCCACCACGGTGCAGGAGGCGACCGGCGAGCCGCGGCTGTCCGCGCGCGGCCCGGGCTTCGGCATCGCCAGCTGGCGGGTGGACGGCATGGACCCGCTGGCCGTCTACCTGGCCATGTCCGAGGCCGTGGCGCACATGCGGGCCGGCCGTGGCCCGGCCCTGGTGGAGGCGGACACGTACCGGTTCTTCCATCAGAACGGCGGCTACCCGGGCAGCGCGTTCGGCTACCGGGACAAGGCCGAGGAACGCGCCTGGCGGGACCGTGACCCGGTGCGGCAGACCGCCGCGCACCTGGAGCGGCGCGGCATCATGACCGCCGAGGAGACCGCGGCCGCGGTGACCCGGGCCGAGGCGGTGCTGGCCGAGATCGGCGGGGTGCTGCTGGAGCCGGTGACCGGCGGCAAGCCCGGCCAGCGGCAGATCAAGCCGTCCGAGTGGCCGGACCCGGGCTGGGTGGACGCAGGCATCCGCGGTGATCTCAGCGAGTTCGATGGGACGGTGCTGGCCGACCCGGACGGCTACGCGGTGCCGGTCCAGGAGACCAAGTTCATCGAGGCCGTGGCCACGGTGATGGGCCGCCGGATGGAGACCGATCCCGGCATCGTGGTGCTGGGCGAGGACGTGCACCGGCTCAACGGCGGCACCAACGGCGCCACCCGCGGCCTGGCCGCCCGGTTCCCGGACCGCATCCTGGGCACGCCGATCAGCGAGAACGCGTTCGCCGGGCTGGCCGGCGGCATCGCGCTGGACGGCCGGTTCACCCCGGTGGTCGAGTTCATGTACGCCGACTTCATGTGGGTGGCCGCGGACCAGCTGTTCAACCAGATCGGCAAGGCGCGGCACATGTTCGGCGGCGAGTCGGGCGTGCCGCTGGTGCTGCGCAGCAAGGTGGCCATGGGCACCGGTTACGGCTCGCAGCACTCGATGGACCCGGCCGGCATCTTCGCCACCAGCGCCGGGTGGCGGATCGTCGCCCCGTCCACCCCGTATGACTACGTCGGGCTGATGAACACCGCGCTGCGCTGCCAGGACCCGGTGCTGGTGCTGGAGCACGTGGACCTGTACAACTCCACCGGGCCGGGCCCGGTGGACGACTACGACTACTACCTGCCGGTGGGCAAGGCGGCGGTGCGGCGGCCCGGCCGGGATGTCACGATCCTGAGCTACCTCGGCATGGTCCCCCGGGTGCTCGCCGCGGTGGACGAGTTCGGCCAGGTCGATGCCGAGGTGATCGACCTGCGCTGGCTGGACCGGGCCAGCGTGGACTGGGCGGCCATCGAGGCGTCGCTGGCCAAGACGAACAAGATCCTCATCGCGGAGCAGGGCGCGCTGGGCACGTCGTACGGCGGCTGGCTGGCCGACGAGATCCAGCGGCGGTTCTTCGACCTGCTCGACGCGCCGGTGTGGCGGGTCACCGGCGGCGAGGCGTCGCCGAGCATCAGCCGGGTGCTGGAGCAGGCCGCCATCGCGCAGCAGGATGACATCACCGCCGCGCTGGCCGAGATCGCGAGGTACTGAGATGCCCCGGCTGCTGCGCATGCCCGAGGTCGCGGCGGGCGCGGCCGAGGCCGTGCTGGCCGAGTGGCTGGTGGCGGAACACGCGGAGTTCGCCGCCGCGGACACGCTGGCCACGGTGGAGACCGACAAGGCGATGGTCGACGTCGAGGCCGACGACGCCGGGGTGCTGCTCAGCACGCTGGTGGCGCCGGGCGCGCACGTCGAGGTGGGCGCGCCGATCGCCGTGCTCGGCCGGCCCGGCGAGGAGGTGCCGGACATCGGCGCGGTGCTGGCCGACCTGGGCGTCACCGCGCCCGCCGCCGGCGCCGAGCCGACCACCCCACCAGCAACTTCAGCATCATCAGTCATCTCCGCCCCACCAGCTATTCCAGCTCCGTCGGCTGCTCCGGCGTCGGCGGCCGCTCCCCCGGCTGCCGCCGCGCCGGCCGGCCCGGGCGGCAACGGCCGGGTCTTCGCCAGCCCGCTGGCGCGCAAGATCGCCCGGCAGTCTGGGGTGGCCGTCGAAACCATCACCGGGACCGGCCCGGGCGGGCGCATCCTGCGCCTCGACGTCGAGGCGGCCATCGCCGCGCACGGCGCCGCGCCACCTGCTGCGGCGCCGGCGGTAGCTGCCCCGGTGGCCGGGGCCGAGCCGGCGCGCGACGGCGAGGACATCCCGCACAGCCGTCAGCGCCGGGCCATCGCCGCCCGGCTGACGGAAAGCCAGCAGACCGTGCCGCATTTCTATCTGCGGGCGACCGTCCGGGCCGGCCGGCTGGCCGCGCTGCGGGCCGAGATCAACGCCGGGCTCGGCGAGGGCGCCCGGGTGTCCGTCAACGACCTGGTGGTCAAGGCCGTGGCCGCCGCGCACCAGCGGGTGCCGGAGATGAACGTGATCTGGACCCCGGACGCCGTGCGCACGTTCGCCACGGTGGACGTCGCGGTGGCGGTCGCCACCGACCGCGGGCTGGTCACGCCGGTGCTGCGGGACGTGACCGCGCAGACCATCACGCAAGTCGCGGCGCACACCCGGGACCTGGCCGCCCGGGCCCGGGATGGGCGGCTGCGGCAGCACGAACTGGACGGCGGCACGATCAGCGTCAGCAACCTGGGCATGTACGGCGTCGAGGAATTCGCCGCGATCATCAACCCGCCGCACGCCGCGATCCTGGCCGTCGGCGCGGTCCGCGACGAGCCGGTGGTCGAGGACGGCGCGGTGGTCCCGGGCCAGGTCATGACGGTGACGCTGTCCGTGGACCACCGCCCGGTTGACGGGGTGATCGCGGCGCGCTGGCTGGCTGCGCTCAGGGAACTGCTGGAGAACCCGCTCCGGGTACTAATCTGAGGGCGTGGACGGGGCGACGGTGACGGTGGCGGTGGTGTCCAGCCGGACCGAGGCGGAACTGATCGCTGGCCTGCTGCGCAGTAACGGCCTGAAGGCGGCGATACTGGCCGACGATGCCGGCGGCCAGGACCCGCAGCTGCAGATATCGGGTGTCCGCGTGCTGGTTGACGCCGACGATGAAGCCGCGGCGCGCCAGGTCCTGGCCGAGGTCGAGGAGACCCCCGACGATTAGCTGTCAGGCGAACGGCACCGCGAAGTCGCAGTCCGGAGCGCTGGTCTCGGTAGGCGGACCGCTGGCCAGGTAGGTGATCCGGACGCCGAGGTCCTCCGGCTGCAACGTCAGCTGGTCCGAATCGATGATGCCGTGCTCGCTGGCCCAGGTACGCAGCGCCTGGTCGGCCAGCTGAAACTGCGCCGCGTCGATCTGCCCGCCGGGCCCGAGGTTGACGTACGCTTCGCGGTGCGCGGGCTCGACGCGCAGGGTGAGCTCGGGGACCTGCGCGGCCAGCGCTTCGGCCTCGGCGTCGGGGACCGGCTTGCACCATTCGACCGGCCCATCGCTGTCCGCGCTTACCTCCCCCCAGTAGATGCAGAACGCGGCGCCCGCTCGGCCCGGCATCCTGGGCAGCCGCTGGTCGCGGACGATGCCGACGAGCTTGCGCTGAGCGGCGTGCTGAGACTCGGCCTCACGCCAGAATCTGGTCACCCGCCCGGCCAGCTCGGCCGGGTCGAGCTCCAGCCACTCCCGGACGGTCGCGAGCGGGACACCGACGTGCCGCAGCGTCGCGATCAGCGCGGCCTGTTCGAGCTGGCCGCCGATGGTCATCTCCTGCACAAGCCATCTCCCTCGTTCTCGGGCGATCGCCCGATGAGCTCAGCCTGCGGCTCGCCGCAACGTAAAGGTCAAGTCCAGCTCAGACGCCGAGGATGTGCCGGGCCGCCGGGCTGAGCCGGGCCAGCGTTTCCGGCCGGAGGTAGGCCCGCTGATCGAGCTGCTGTTTCCGGCCGCGGCGGCAGAAGTAGGAGTGCAGCGCCCGGCGTGGCCGCCGGGTGGTGTTCCCGGTCCCGCCGTGCCACAGGTGCGCATTGAAGATCACCACGGTGCCGGCCTGGCCGAGCAGCTTCACTTCGCCCGGGTGCGGGGCCCAGGGATCGGCCAGCGCCTGGCCGGGCAGCTGCCCGCTGCGGTGGCTGCCCGGGACGACCCGGGTCGGGCCGTTGTCCGGCGTGAAATCGTCGATCAGCCAGATCGAGTTGCACACCTGGTAGTCGCCGGCCGGCACCGGCTCGCCCCAGTCGGTGTGCAGCCGTTGCAGGCCGGCCCGGGCAGCGCGGCCCGGCTGTTCAGCGAGGACAGCGTGAAGTCGCCCAGCACGTGGGCGACCGCGGCCAGCACCCGCGGGCTGGTGAAGCACACCGCGAAGACCGGGTCCTTGTTCACCAGGTCAGCCAGCCGGTCGGTGCCCTCCTCCTGGTGCACCTCGATACCCGCCTGGTCGCCCTCGGCGGCGGACAGCTCGGCCAGCCGGTCCCGGATGACCTGGAGCTGCGCCGCGGTCAGGACGCCGGGCAGCGGGAGGAACCCATCCTCATCCAGCCGGGCCCGCTCCGCCGCGGTCAGCAGCCCGGCGGTGGCCCCCAGCTCACGCAGCGCCGTACCAGAATCCATTCCGCCACGCTATGCCAGCGCCCACCCGGACGCTGGGTGGGCCATTCGCCGTCTCAGCCCGGGACTACGGTCCCTGTTCGGGCGGATCTGGCATCCCTAGGGTTGAGGTCATGATCCGGCGACGCAAGGAGCAGCGGTCCGTGGACGAGCCAGCCCCGGCGCAGCGGCAGATCGGCGTTTTCCTGCTCGATGATCACGAGATTGTCCGGCGCGGCGTGAAAGACCTGCTGGAATCCGACCCGGGCATCGTGGTCGTCGGTGAGGCCGGCACCGCCGCGTCGGCGCTGGCCAGGATCCCGGCGCTGCGGCCGGACGTGGCCGTGCTCGACGTCCGGCTGCCGGACGGCGACGGGGTCACCGTGTGCCGCGAGATCCGGTCCAGGATGCCGAGTGTGGCCTGCCTGATGCTCACCTCGTTCAGCGACGACGAGGCGCTGTTCGACGCGATCATGGCCGGCGCCGCCGGGTACGTGCTCAAGCAGATCCGCGGCACCGACCTGGTCGGCGCGGTCCGCACGGTGGCCGCGGGCGAGTCGATGCTCGACCCGGAAGCGGCCAGCCGGGTGATGCAGCGGATGCGCGACCAGACGGCACGGTCTGACCCGCTGGCCGGGCTGACCGAGCAGGAACGCCGGATCCTGGAGCTGATCGGCGAAGGGCTGACCAACCGGCAGATCGGTGAGCGCCTGTTCCTGGCCGAGAAAACCGTCAAGAACTATGTCTCGGCACTGTTCGCCAAGCTGGGCATGGAGCGCCGGACCCAGGCCGCGGCCTACGCCGCCCGGATCTTCGAGGACCGCGGCCCGCGCGAGCAGATCCGCTGACCGGGCTGGCGGTCAGGCCGTCGCCACGGCCACCGAGGGCAGCGGCACCTGCCAGCACAGCTCCGTCCCGCCGCCGCTGGCCGGCCCGACCATGAGCGTGCCGCCGTACGGCTCGGCCCGGCGGGCCAGGTTGGCCAGCCCGCTGCGGCGCGGGCCCGGGGTGATCCCGGTGCCGTTGTCCAGCACGCGCAGGCTCAGCTTGCCGTCCATCTGGACGGAGACGTTGACGTGGCTGGCCCGGCCGTGCCGGGCGGCGTTCGACAGCGCCTCGCGTAGCGCGTACAGCAGGTGCTCGCCGATCTCGCCAGGGACCTCCTGATCCAGCCGGTCAGCCAGCTGCACGGAGGAGCTCATGCCGTGCGCCTCGGTCATCTGGTCCACCACGTCCATGACGTTAGAGCGCAGGCCGGGCGGGCCTTCCCCGCGGGCCTGCAGGCTGAAGATGACCGCCCGGATGTCGGTGATGGTCTGGTCCAGGTCATCCACCACGCTGTTCACCCGCTCTTCGGCCAGCGGCCGGGTGATCATCGGGATCGTGCCCTGGAGCTTCATCCCGCTCGCGTACAGCTGCTGGATCACCTGGTCGTGCAGGTCCCGGGCGATGCGGTCGCGGTCCTCGTAAATCGACAGCCGTTCCGCGTCCTGGCGGCGCTCGGCGAGTTCCAGTGCGATCCCGGCCTGCGCGGCGAACGTCATGGCCAGCTGGCCGGCCGCCCGCGGCAGCGGCAGCGCCCCGGCGGCCCGGCCGATGGTGAGCACCCCGCGGACGTTGTCCGCGTCGCCGAGCGGCAGCAGCATGGCCGGCCCCAGGTCCAGCGCGGCCCGGGCCGCCTGCGGCGTCCGCGGGTCTTGGCGGAAGTCTTCGACCGTGATCGGCTGACCATCGGCCAGCACCTGACCCGATATCGACGCCTGGGCGGGCAGCCGCACGCCCACCGCTGCCTTCGCGTTCTGGCCGGCCGCATGGCTGATCGTCAGGTGCTGGCGGTCCGCATCGGGCAGCGCCAGGACCACCAGGTCAGCCGCGGTCATCTGCTGGGTCTGCTCGGTGACGAAGCTGAGCACCTCGTTGACCCGGGCCCCGGCCAGCAGCCTGCGGGTCACCTCGGAACTGGCCGTCAGCCACTGCTGCTGGCGGTGCGCCTCATCGAACAGGCGGGCGTTCTCGATGGCCACGCCGGCCGCCGCGGACAACGCGGTGACCAGCGTCTCGTCTTCTTCGTCGAACGCCGCGCCGCCGCGCTTGTCGGTCAGGTAGAGCTTGCCGTAGACCTCATCACGGATCCGGATCGGCACGCCCAGGAACGACGTCATCGGCGGGTGGCCGACCGGGAAGCCGGACGACTGCGGGTGGCCGGCGATGTTGGCCAGCCGCACCGCGCCCGGATCGCTGATCAGCAGGCCGAGCACGCCGTGCCCTTCCGGCCAGTGGTCAATTCCGGCGATGGTGGCCTCATCCAGTCCAACCGGGATGAAGTCGGCCAGCCGGCCGTCCTGGTCGATCACGCCGAGCGCGCCGTAGCGCGCGTTGACCAGGGTGACCGCGGCCTCGACGATCCGGCGGAGCACCGCTTCCAGCCGCAGGCTGCTGCCCACCGCGATGACCGCCTCGAGCAGGCCACGCACCCGGTCCCGGCTGTCCCGCACCGTCTGCAGCCGGCTCTGCAGCTCGGACAGCAGGTCGTCGAGCTGCAGCTGGGGCAGGACCAGGTGTGGCTCAGCTGATTCCACCCGCGGCACCCTTCTGGCCGGCCGGCACGATCCGGGAGTACTGGCTGGGCGTCACCATCGCGATGTGGCCGTCGCTCAGCCACTTGATCACATACGGCGGGGCACCGTCCGGGCCGAGGACGCGGATGACCCGGCCGGTACGGCTCTCCGAGCCGGGCACGACCAGCAAGTCACCAACCTTCGCCCGCATCGCTCCAGCATGGCCGCGGCCGGCCGTCGCGGCACCGGCTGATTGGCCCGACTAAACGGGACGTTCGGCCCATGCCGCCAGACGCCTTTCCGGGCCAATTAATTGGGCCGGACCAAGGCCCGGCCTAACGGTGACCGAGGTCCCGCCCGAGCCAGGTCACGCGACCCTGCCCGCCGTTAGCGGCGAATCGCAAGCTGTTTATAGCAAAGCTGAATAACCGGGCCGCGGGCCCGGTGCCAAAAGGGAGGCACTGCAATGCGCCGCAAGACCTTTGACCTATTGGTCAGCACCGGCGGGCTCGTCCTCGCAGCCGTCCTGCTCGTCGCGGGCGGACTGCTGATGTGGGGATACTCGTTCGCCAACAGCCAGGTGCACGACCAGCTCGTGGCCCAGAAGATCGTCTTCCCGACCACCAGCAACCCCGAGTTCAAGGCGCTGCCCGCCGCCGACCAGGCGGCCATGGGCGCCTACGCTGGCCAGACCCTGACCACCGGCGCGCAGGCCAAGACCTACGCCGACCACTTCATCGCGGTCCACCTGGCCGAGATGGGCCACGGCCAGACCTACTCCCAGCTGTCCGCGCAGTCCCTGGCCCAGCCCAAGAACGTCGCGCTGGCCGGCCTGGTGCAGACCGTGTTCCGCGGCACCACGCTGCGCTCGATGCTGCTGGAGGCCTACGGGTTCTGGCAGTTCGGCCAGATCGCCCTGTACGCCGCGATCGCCTCGTTCATCGGGGCGGGCCTGATCCTCATCCTGTCCATCATCGGCCTGTTCCACGGCCGCCGCGTCACCGCCGAGACCGAGGTGCTCGGCAAGACCGTGCAGACCAGCGCGGCCAGTGCCTGATCAGGATCCGGCCGCCGCCGGCCTGCCGGGGCATCCCGCCCCGGCCGGCCAGTGCTTGTCAGGTGGGGCTTGTCAGGTGGGGCTTGTCAGGTGGGGCTTGTCAGGACCGGCCGGTCCGGCTGATCCGGCTGATCCGGCGGCCGGTGACCCGGTCCGGGACGATCCGGATGAACAGGTCTTTCTCCCCGCCCGGCCAGGGCTGCACGCCCGTTTCCCGCACCGCGGCCAGCTCGGCCGCGGAGTCGACGTGGTGGGCGGCGCCCAGGACGAGGATGCTCCAGCCTTCCCTGGTGGCCGGGAGCCGGTTGGTGCGGCGCTCTGGGATGACCGCGTGCAGGTCGATCTCATCGGGCTGGGCCTCAGCCGGCCCGGCCAGTCGCACCGTCGCCAGCAGCAGCCGCTGGGTGACGTCCGGGAGCAGCCGGATGACCGGCTGGCGGCCGGCCACGACCGCGGCCAGCCGGAGATTGAGCAGCGCGGCGCCGCACGCGATATGCGCGGCCCGGCCGTCTGGATCACCGAACCGGAGCATCCGGGCCGGGTCGGCATACAGCTCGATGGTCTGGCTGGCCGGCTCGTAGCGGAAGCGCCACGGGTGGGTGTTGTGCATCGACGGCGCCAGGGTGGCCGCCGCCACCAGATCCGCGACCAGCCGCGGCGGGACATCCGCGCACCCGGCGGCCATCACTGCCTCCCAAAAAACAATGCACCCTCATGATCTTTTCTCCCCGGCGGCGCCCGGCCGATCAGGGCTGGATGTCCTGCCCGGCCGGGACCTCGGTCCTGGCTGCCCAGGGTTACCCGGGCTGACGGTGTGCGGCCCGGGCCGTGCGGCGAGGCTGGCCGCATATATCAAGCTGGAAGGAACCGTGCATGAGCGAGAACTGGCAAGACCACAACGGCCCGGTGTTCGCCGGGCAGAAGCTGGTCGTGGTCGGTGGCAGCAGCGGGATGGGCCGGCAGACCGCCGCCGACGTGGTGGCCGGTGGCGGCAGCGCCGTGATCATCGGCGACGACCGGGGCAAAGTGGACGACACCGTCAAGGAACTGGGCCAGGACGCCGTGGCCTATGGCATCACCGCCGACCTGGCCGACCGGGACCAGGTCGAAGCCGTCCGCCAGCAGCTGGCCGCCGAGCACGCGGACGCGACGCTGCTGGTGAATGCGGCCGGGCTGTTCGTGCCCAAGCCGTTCCTGGACCACGACGGCGCCGACTACGACTCCTACCTGGAACTGGACCGGGCCATCTTCTTCCTCACCCAGACCGTGGCCCGCGGCATGGTGGCCGGCGGGCGCGGCGGGTCCATCGTCAACATCGGCAGCATGTGGGCCCACCAGGCCATCGGCGCCACCCCGTCCTCGGCCTACTCGCTGGCCAAGGGCGGGCTGCACGCACTGACCCGCAACCTCGCCCTGGAGCTGGCCCCGCACCAGATCCGGGTCAACGCGGTCGCCCCGGCCGTCGTGGCCACCCCCATCTACCAGCGGTTCGTGCCCGCCGGCAAGCTCGAGGAGACGCTGCACAGCTTCGACGCCTTCCACCCGCTCGGCCGCACCGGCACCGTCCGCGACCTGGCCAACACCATCACCTTCCTGCTCTCCCCCGCCACCAGCTGGGTCACCGGCGCGATCTGGGACGTGGATGGCGGCGTGATGGCCGGCCGCAACTAACCCCCGCACGCACGCCCGTGCGCCGGGCAATCACCCCGGCGCGCGGGCGCCACGCGTGCCTAGGGCCTAGAGCCGTCCCTGCTGCACGACGATGCGGGTGAGCTCGACCCGCGAGCTGATCTGCAGCTTGCGGAATATCTGCCGGAGGTGGAAGGCGACCGTGTGCTTGCTGATGTACAGGCGGCTGCCGATCTGCCCGTTGCTCAGCCCCTCCGCGGCCAGCTGGGACGTGGCGCGTTCCGCCCCGGTGAGGCTTTCCCACCCGGTGACCGGCCGGCCGCGGACAGCGTCCAATGGCGCCGGCGGATCCCGAGCCCGCGCAGCCGGCGGCGGATGCGGGCCATGTCCGCGGTGGCGCCTGATTGCCCGTATCCCGCCATGGCCTCGGTCAGCCGCGCGATGGCCTGCTCCTTGCTGGCCTGGCTGGCCAGCAGGACGCCGAGGTCTTCGGCGGCGGACGCCCGGGCCCACGGATCGGTGTGCTGCGCGGCCGCGTCGGCCAGCAGGGCCGGGTCCTGGTTCAGCAGGCCCAGGCTGTGCGCCGCGGCGACGATGACGGCGGGTATCTCCGGGTTGCCGTGCGCCAGCGCGCCGGCCGCCTGCGCGACCTCCGCGGCCAGGTCCGGCTGGCCAGCGGCCTGCGCGGTGCGCACCAGCCAGGCCGGTATCCCTGGCTGGCCGAGCAGGATCCCGGGCCGGTGCCGGGGGTCGGCCCAGGCAGCGCGGAGGTGGCTGATGGCCGCGGCCGGGCCATCGGCCGCCGCGGCCAGCTCAGCATGGGTCATCCGCACCGCAGACCGGGCGTAGCAGGCGGCCGCGTGCGGCACTACCGCACCGCGATCGGCCAGGTACTGGGCCGCGGCCGCCAGGTCGCCCTGGCGCAGCGCGATCAGGGCCAGCACGGAGTGGCCCAGCGACGCATAGCCGTGGGCCGCCCCGGCGTCGGCCACGGCCGCGCGCGCCGCGGTGGCCGCCTGGGCCAGGTCACCGCGGGCCAGGCTGAGCCGGGCGGCCAGGATGGACAGCACCGCCTGGGCCGGGATGCCGCGCAGCGTCTCGCCGTCGATGGTCTGCATCACCTTCTCGGCTTCGCCGTAGCGGCCCAGGTCGGCCAGGGCCGCCGCGAGGGCCAGCAGGGGCTGGGCGTCGCGGGCATCGGCGGCGACGGCGCGACCCCGGCGGGCCGCCTCGTGCAACTGCTCAAGCGCCGGGCTGACCTGCCCGTTGTCCCAGTCGGCCAAGGCCCGGGCCACCAGCGCCGCCGCGACCGCCTGGCTGCTGTGCTGGCTGGGCACCTGGAGAACGTCCGCGGCCAGCCGCTGCGCATCCCCGTCGGCTGGCCACCCGGCCAGCGCCTGCAGCCGGGCCGTGACCGCGGCATCGCGCACGGCGGCGGGCAGCCCCGGCTGGGCCAGGACCGCCTCGGCCTGGGCCCGGGCCTGCTCAGGCTGGCCGCTCGCGCACAGGATCGCGGACAGCGCACAGCGGAAGCGGGCCTCGGCCGCCGCCGGGAGCGGCTGGGCCAGGCCCTGCCGCACGATGCGGGCCGCGGGTTCGAGCCGTCCAGCCGCGGTGAGCGCTTCGGCCGCCGCCACCGAGCGGGACAGCACGGCTGGGTCGTCGGGCTGGGTGAGCTCCAGCGCCCGCTGCGCCAGCCCCGCGGCCATCCGCGGCGCCGACGGCAGTAGTTCCGCCGCCGCGCCGTCCAGCCCGGCCAGCGACGCATGATCACCGGTGCCGGCCGCTTCGAGCAGGTGACCCGCGGCGGCGGCTGCGGATTCCCCCCGGCGCAGCAGGATCTCGCCGAACTGGCGGTGCAGTGCGCTGCGGGCCGGCCGGGGGATCATCTCGCCGACGGCCCGGCCGAGCAGCCGCTGACGGAACGAGAAGGCCGTGTCGTCGGCGGCCACGATCCCGGACGCGAGCATCTCCTCGACCAGCGGCAGCAGCCCGGCCGGCGTCTCGCCGAGCATCTCGGCCACATCGGCGAGCCGGAATGACCCGCCCAGCGTGGCCGCGGTCTTCAGCAGGTGCTGGGTCTTCGCGCTGAGGCCGTCCAGCCGTTGCTGGGCGATGCGATTGACCCGGGCGGGCAGGCTGGCCGAGATCAGGCGAGCCTGGCCGGCCGTGACCCGGACCGCCTGGTCGTCACGCAACCCGCCGATCAGTTCGGCGAGCACGGCTGGATTACCGGCCGCCCCGGCCGCCATGGCCTGCAGCCGGTCATCCGGCGGGGCGCCGAACGCCCCGGTCAGCATCTCGGTCACCGCGCCACCGCTGAGCGGGGTGAGCGTGAGCCGGGTGGCGCCGTCCCGCTCCAGCCCGCTGAACAGCAGGTCCGCGGTGCTGCCCGGCCGGGTGCCCGACCGGGCCAGCGCCCAGGCCACCGGGTGCCGGGCCAGCTGCCCGGGCAGCACCCGCAGCGCGAGCAGCGAGGCCTGGCTGGCCCACTGCAGGTCATCCAGGCAGACCAGGACCGGGGCGGCCGCGGCCCGGGCTATCAGCTGCTCGTGCAGCTCGCCGATCTGGGCTGGCACGGTTTCTCCCGGATCGTCGGGGTCTCCCGGATCGTCCGGCTGGCTCCCGTCCCCGGTGAGCGGCTGACGCAACGCGGTCAGCAACGTGTAGTACGGGATCGTCCGTCCCAGCCGGTCCCCGGCCCCGGCGGCCAGCGAGAATCCCCGGGCCCCGGCCGCGTGCACGCACTCCTGCAGCAGCAGCGACCGGCCGATGCCCGGTTCCCCGTCAACCAGCAGCACTCCCCCGGCGCCCTGTTCGGCCCGCCGCAGCAGCGCGTTGACCATCCGCTGCTGCGCTGACCGCCCGTACATCGTCATCTCGCTACCTCGCCAGCAGGCCACCGGGGCATATGGCAGCGATTGTCAGGCAGCGGGCGGGCGGTTCGGATCCGCCAGGTGCCCAGTCCGCTGGCTAGCCTGGCCAGCTGGCTGGCCAGGCTAATCCCGCCGCACCGGTCCAGCCGGGCTCGTCACGGTTAGCCGACTTGACGGTGTGCGGCCGGGCCGCGGCGGCCATCGTTGTCCGGAAGTAACCAGCAGGCTCAGCCAGGGACGGTGAGCACATGATCGTGTGGGACCCGGTGACCAGTGATGACGTGGTGCGCGCGATCCAGGAGTACGACCGGCTGGGGCCGGAGAGCTTCTTCGCTGCGCACGGCTTCGCCCCCACCACAACCTATGACCTGGTCTGGGAGGAACGCCGTTACCCGCCGAAAGCGATCCTGGGCACGGCCTATGAGTTCGCCACCGGCCAGCGCCTGGCTTCCGGCGATTTTGAGGGCGGCAAGTCGGGTGCCGTCCGGGTGCTCGGCGGCCTGGGCTTCACCGTCCAGGCCCGCCGGCCAGCCAGGCAAAGCTGACCCAGCCGCCTCAGCTGCCGGGGTAGCCCCGGGCGACCGCCCGGGCGAGGATCCCCAGTGTGGCCCGCAGGGCCGCCTCGGAGATGACCGGGAAGATCCCGGCCTGCCGCCAGTCGGCGGAAATGGCCGACCAGTCGTAGTACGACGTCACCAGCGTGCCGTCGGCCGCAGGTTCGAGGCGGTACCCGTAGATGTGGCCGATCGGCGGGCGGATCTGGCCCAGCACGGTCCAGGCGATCTCGCGATCGGGCACGAACGTGGTGATGGTCACGGTCACGTCGTACCGGCCGAGCGGGTAGTCGTTCAGCGCCTCGCGGTCCATGTGCACCACGAAGCTGTCCCCGGCCGCCGACACCGGCTCGCCCTCGGCGTCCATCAGCATCCCGGAGCTGTCGATGGCCACATGTCCCTGCGGATCGCACAGCACGCGGAAGATCGCGGCCGGGCTGGCCGGGATGATCCGCTGCACCTCCAGCCGGTCAGTTGCCACCGGCCTCACCCCCCGACTGCGCCACCTAACGGCCGACGGACCTAGTCTGAGCGACGTGTACCGCAGCGCGCTACCACAGCTGGGCGGTGAGGTGTTCCTCACCGATTCCGGCCTGGAGACCGACCTCATCTTCAACGAAGGGTTCGAGCTGCCCGAGTTCGCGGCGTTCGTGCTGATCGATGACGCCGCAGGCGCAGCCGCGCTGGCCGGGTACTTCCGCCGCCACGTGGACATCGCGGTGCAGCATCAGTGCGGCGTGATCCTGGAGACACCGACGTGGCGGGCCAGCCGGGACTGGGGCGCCCGGCTCGGGTATCCGGCGGCGGAACTGCGCCGGGTCAACGAGTCCGCGGTCGGCCTGGTCGCCCAGGTGCGCGGCGAGTACCGGGACGCGGCCAGCTCACCCGTGGTGATCAGTGGGTGTATCGGCCCGCGGGCCGACGGGTACCGCCAGGACGAGCGCATGACGGCCGGCCAGGCCCAGAGCTATCACGCCGGGCAGCTCGACATCCTGGCCGCCACCGAGGTGGATCTGGCGCACGCGATGACTCTCAGCTACGCCGTGGAGGCGATCGGGATCGCCCGTGCCGCGGCCGAGGCCGGCCTGCCGGTGACGATCTCCTTCACCACCGAAACCGACGGCCGGCTGCCGGATGGCACGTCACTGGCCGACGCGGTGGCCGCGGTGGACGCCGCCACCGGTGGTTCGCCGGCGTACTACGGGATCAACTGCGCGCACCCGGCGCACTTCGCCGCGGCCCTGCCCGGCGGGGACACCGGGTCCCGCATCCGGAGCGTCCGCGCGAACGCTTCCCGGAAGAGCCACGCCGAACTGGACGAGTCTCCAGACCTCGACACCGGGGACCCGGTGCAACTGGCCCGCGACTACCTGCGGCTGCGGGCAGAGCACCCGCAGATCTCCATCGTCGGCGGCTGCTGCGGCACCGACGCCCGTCATATCCGGGCCATCGCAGGCAGCGTCCTGGCCGCCAGTGGCGACGGGCGGGCGCGTCCCGCGCTGTTATCCCGGTACTGGCTAGCTTTGCTGCGTGGCCGGCCCGCACTGGTGCAGTTCCGCCACCACCCAGTTGACCATGACCGCGAGCAGGCAGGCACTAGCGCCCAGCAGCAGCCCGACCCGTGCCTCTTTCCCCATGGTGTCTCCTTTCATCGCGACCCTGACCGGTTAAGACTGCCATCTGCCCTGGTGAGAGCGGATCCCACGGAGTGGGTGATTCCACTCAATCGCCCTGCTGGCCGGCGGCACACCGTCAGGTCGGTTAAGGCTGCGCGCGCAGTTCGGTGCGCAATTCATGACTGCCGTACTCGGTGGCGCTTTCGTAGTACAGCCGCTGCTGCCCGTCCGGCAGGGTGATCACCGACACGTAGCGCAGCGCACCGCCACCGAACGGGCTGGACGCCGGGCCAGCCTCCGGCACATACCGCGACTCGCGCCACTGCGCGGCGCCGGTTCGTTCCTCGAAGTTCCCGGCCGCCGATGCCCGGCCATCGAAGTAGGCGAACTCGCCAACCACCGCCGTTATCCGGGTGCCGCGGCTGTACCAGGTGCCCGGCTCCGGTGTCATGACCCGCTGGCAGCTGACGGCATCCACGCTGATCATCCGGTCGGCGTTGTCGTCGCCGTCGGCCAGCGGATGCAGCGTGGCCCAGATGCGCAGCTCGTCGCCGCGCCGCTGCAGCACCGGATCTTTGATGCCGAACTCCGCGCTGCCCGGGAACACCGTTTCCCGGGTGCGGGCGGTGAAATCCTCCGGGCGGCTCGCGTGCAGCCGCTCGATGCGCCAGTGCTTGGAGTGGAACGTGGCGCAGCTCAGGTACAGCTGCCAGGTGCCGTCCGGGGTCACGTCCAGCGCCGGGCGCTCCAGCGATTCCGCGTCCATGTCGGCTTTGTCGATGGCGCACAACGTCTCGAAATGGGCACCGTCGACAACCGGGGAGCGGGCTACGAAGGCCCGGTTGCCCCGGCCCTGCTCGACCGGGTGCCGGTCACGGTAGGCGAGGTAGATGTAGTCCTCGTGAATCAGCGCACTGGCCGCGCCGATCCAGTTGCCCTCCCCGTGCGCAGTGTGCAGGACCGGCTGGCTGTTCTCCCACCTGGGCAGCGGCAACATGGGTCAACCGTAGTTAGCGGGGGATTGATTGCGCATCCCGGGCCGGGTCAGCCGGGCAGTGCGGCGGCGGCGAGGTTGGACCGCCGGTGCATTCCAGCACGGTGCCGGTGATGAAGCCGGCGCCGCACCGGGTTACCGTCCGCGACCAGAAGCGCTACGACCAGATCCGGTCGATGACCGATCCCGCGCATCCGGTCACGGTCACGCACTGGCTCACCCCGCCCGGCCCCCGCAACCCCGGCAATACCCTGCCTACTTAACGCCAGTGCCCGGTGGCGTCCGTCGCCAGCGGAGCCCGGCCGCTCGGGGTAGCCGACCGGGCGGGCCGTACTCCTCAGTTGTTGTCCAGCAGCTCCAGGTCCCGCACATGCGCTTCCTGCACGCGCAGGATCGCCTCCGGGCCGCGGAACAGCACCACCCAGCCGTCCTCGCGCTCGATGCTGGTGATGTCGGTAAACGTCTCCCGGACAACTTCCTCGTTGTCCCCGTAGACCATCCGGTACGTCGCCATCTGCCTGTTCCCGTCTCGCGTAACAGCCTGCCCAACCACCCCGCCAGCCACGGCCTTCGCACGCGGTGGCAGAGCGGCCTTATCCTGCCACGGCCGCCTCCCCGGTTACAGATCGGCCCGGATTTTGCGCAAGGCGAGCCGCATGTCCACGGCCGTGGCGAACCGGTCGGCGCGGCTCGCGGCGCACGCCTTGATGAGGAACCCGGCCAGCTCAGGGTTCAGATCACCACGAACAGTGCGCGGGTCGATCACGGGCTCGCCGACCATCGGCATCGCGTGCGGGAAGGGGTGCTGGCCGTTGCAGACGAGCTGGTACAGCAGCACACCCACGGCGAACAGGTCGGTGGACACGTCCCAGCGGGTGAGGTCGGCGTCCGGGGGCTGATACGGCGGTGTGCCGGACTGCGTGTGCACCGGGTCGCCGACCCGGGAGGCGATGTTGAAGTCGAGCAGCTTGGCGCCGGTCCGGGTGAGCATCACGTTGAGCGGTTTGATGTCCCGGTGCACCAGCCCTTTGTCCTGCAGCCGCTGCCACTCGCGCGATTCGGCGTCCGGCAGCTCACCGTCGCGGCGCTTCGCGTCCAGCTCCCGCAGGCGCGCCGAATCGGGATGGAACGCGACCAGCGCGCTCAGCAGATCCAGGGCGACGTCTACCGCCTCCCGGTCGCGAAGGTGCTTGCGCCCGGTGGCGAACGCGTCGAGTGACTCCCCGTCGATGAACTCGGCGACGAGATACCAGTCGCCGTCCCGGGTCTTGCCGGCCCAGAACACCTCGACCACGTTGGGGTGATGGATCTTCCGGAGGGCGCTGATCTCGCGGCGCACCGCCGCGTAGCCGGCCGCGCTGTCGAACAGCTTGAACGCCCGCTCTTCGCCCTCCACGTCATCGCGCACCCGGTAGACCTTGGAAAAGCCGCCCCGGCCGACGATGTCGATGATCTCGAACCGGCCTTCGAGGACGTCACCGATCGCGTAGTCGGCCGACTTGGCCCCGGGCGAGGAGCTCAGCTCGGCTGGGTCAGGTTCCGGCAGCGCCCGGCTGCCGTCGGAGGATGGCGTGGCGGGCGATGCCCCGGGCGGATCGCTGTCCGCGGCGGTGGGCTGGCTGGTGCGCGTGCCGTCCGGCCGGGCATAGTCGGCCGGCACGTGCTGGATCCCGCCCACCGCGTACGTCAGGCACGGATGCAGGACGAACGTGGCCACGTCCGGCGGGAAATGAAAATCTTCGACGTCGCCCATGGAATAGAACCGGCGCCGCCCGGTCTCGTTGACGTAGCCGAGCAGGCCGTTCTGCCAGAGCACGGAGGCCAGGTCGGTCGCCTGCTGGTAGTGCAGATCCACCACTTCCTGCAGGGCTTCGAGGTCGGCCCGGGAGAACCGGTCCACGCCGATCAGCCGGACGAACGAGCGAAGGTCGTCCTGGACGCCGCTGATGTAGGTCTGGGTGCTGGTGAACAATTCGGAGTAGTCGTGCAGCGCCGCGCTCTCCGGCATCAGGTCTGAGGAGATCTGGTTGGCGCACTGCGCGAGCTGGGAGTCGCCGAATCGTTTGGCGCAGCGCTGCGCCACGGCCTGGAGCGCAGCCGGTGGCAGGCCCTCGCTCCCGGCCTGCTTCTGCCGCAGGACTTCCTCGTTCAGCTCGTTGCCGAGCGAGATGATGTCGCGCGGGATCAGCCGGGTGTGGCCGAGCAGATAATCCTCGATCGTTCCGTCGCCGTCGGGCCCCAGCCAGTGGCCGTTGACCCCGAGCCAGTCGCGGATCGAGGGCGGCCCGGTGGCCGGGCGGCGCATCAGCAGTGTCGGCGGCAGCCGCTTCAGCTTCTGGTGCAGCAGGTAGAGCAGCGATTCCCGGTCCCAGGTCAGGACCCGGATGTGCGGCTCGTTGTAGTACCGCGGCGCATGTTCTGACCGGTACACCGACGACATGACGATGTCCCGGATGCAGATCACGACATGCAGGCGGCCGCCCAGCCGAGGGTCCCGGAGCAACCGCATGACCTGGTAGAACAGGCCTTCCTGGCATTTCAGCCAGTACATCGGCGCGTGGCTGAATTCCTCGTCCACCGCGTCCAGGTAGAAATAGATCGGCCTGCACTGGCCGATCACCTCGCCGAGCAGATCCTCGAGATCATCCCAGAGCGGGTCGTCGAGGTAGGTGGACAGCTGATGGGCGGTCTGCCGCTGGTTGATGATGTCGCGGACCTGGCTGTAAATATTCCGGGGCCGGCGGAACTCGTCCAGCAGCCGCGTATACGAGTGCTCGATCTCGTCAGCTTGCTCGTCGCGCAACTGCTGCCGCAACTCGGGGCGGCGCAGCAGGTGTGAGGCCAGCGACCGCATGATCGCGCGATCCCAGATCTGCATCCACTTCTCGACCAGGACGCGGTCCGAGAACCACTGGCACGCCTTCACGATGACTTCTGTCTTCGGCAGGCTCTGCTGCGGCAGGTCGGCGTAGACCGAGTCCTGATGGGACTGGAAATCCTGCAGGCGCCGCAGATAGACCGTCTTGCCCGCGCCGAGCTTGCCCACGATGACCCGCACCATGGAGTCGTTGGCCCGGGTCGCGAGGTGACCAAATGCCGGGTTGCCCGCGAAGTTGACGAACTCGCTGAGGACATCCTCGAGGTCGGCTCGTGACCCGTCCGGATTGCCAAACGGCCCCACGGGGTCGAGCCGGCGCCGCCTGCTAGCCATTTTCTCCCCTATCCCGGATCGTAGCCCGCCAACCGGAGAAAGGGCCAGCAGAGCGTCAGCACCGGACAAGGTCAGCTAACCGTATGAAACGGGTCTCCGGACACTCGTTTCGTAGCGAGTGCCAGCCCGCCAGCGGCGCAGGAACGGCGACCGGCCACCGGGATCGCGGGCCGGGATCCGGGCGCGGCGCATGAAGCCGCGCACAGTGTGCGCGGGCTGCCCGGTGACCAGCTCGATGTGGTGCAGCCCGACGCCGCAGCGCCAGTACAGGCCGGTCACCAGTTCGTGGGTGAGCGGGACCGGCCGCGGGAAGCGCTGCCAGATCGGGCCGCCCGCGGGCACCTCGGCGATCTCGTGCCCGGCCAGCGTGGCGCGCACCAGGTCGTCGGCGTACAGGGCGTCGATGAGCCGGATCTCATCCGGCCCGGACGAGGCCGCGGCCGCGCTGGCCCGCACCGGCATGCCCAGGTCGTGCGCGGTGCGCAGGACAATCTTGCGCGAGGCGTCGAGCTTGCGGCCGACGTTGTCGGCGGACAGCCCGTGCACCTGGTACAGCAGGCGCACGGTTTCCGCGGGCAGGCTGCGCCGGTCCTCGCGCTGCCAGCCACCGCGGGTGCGCGCCGGGATGCCGTACCGGCGGAGGCGGTCGCGTACCCGCCGCTCCGGGATGCCGAGCAGCTTGCCGATCTCGGGTGTGCTGAGCCGCTGGGTGACGTACAGCTCGGTCAGGATGGCCGCCATGTCCGGCGGATCTAGGCGGCGCGCCTGCGGCCGGGATCCGCCCGCGCCACGCGGCCGGAGCGGCACGCCCGCGCGGCGCAGCCGGCGGGCGACGCGCTGCCGGTCCAGGCCAGTGAGCTGCGCGATGCGGTAGGTGGACAGGCCTGCACACAGGTACAGGTGGGCCAGCCGGGCCAGCGGCACATCGCCCTGACCGGACTGGACGGCGAGGGCAGCACCGCAGTACGGGCAATCGCCATCGTCCTGGGATGCGGCGTCAGCAGACGCCGGCGCACCGCGAGCAGGCGCAGCAGGCTCGCGGCCGGGCGGCGGCATGCAGTCTCCTACCACTAGGTAGGGACCGTTGGCGATGTCCGCGATCTCGGCGAGCCCCTCCGCCGCACCCGCGACCAAAGTACCTGGCTGGATACGGTCACGGCTAGCCGCCGGGTGTCAGTTGCTGGACCGGAGCGGACGGCTGGCTGGTGGCGCACACCGCTGGCCATGAGACCGTGCAGCCGCCCGGGCTTTTGCTGCTGCCTTGGCTGAGGATCACCGCGACCGCGATCAGCACCACGCTTACCAGGAGCCACAGCATTAGCAGCGTGCCCCGGCTGAGACCCAGCCGCTGCCCTCCAGAATGTGGCCGCAGCGACATCGTGCCCGAACCACGCTCCCGCCGGCTGCGGCTCACGCGCCGCGAGCCGGACCGGATCTTCTCCCGGAGCGGCATTTCTTCACCGGAAGCCAGCCGGGTGAAGGTGGCCAGCAGCCTGGCTAGCTTGGGATCAGAATCAGCGAGCTGGTCCTTAATCGAATCCAGCACCTGCTGTTCCCGGGCGCTGAGGCTCATCGCAGAACCCAGAAAATCATAAAGGCCTCCGCCTGCGCGCTACGCGTCAATCGACGCCAACAGGTAGAGGCCATCAGCCCGGGAAAGATTTCCCCCCGGGTATTACGCGAGCCTCATCGCGTGACAACTCCATGATATACCGTTCCGGCCGGCCAGCCAGAACACCGCGGTGCGCCCCGGGTGGCGCCATGGCTGTTGCCACCCGGGGCACCCGCGCCCCTGCGGGACCGGCCGGGGTTACCGCCGCAGGGAGCCCACCGGGAGCACAAGCCGACCGAAGGTGGCCGAGATGACGTCCCCGGCCGCGTGGTACCAGGCGAGCACGGCGAACGCGAGCGTGACCCAGCCGCCCGCCCGGGTGAACCCGGTCGTCAACGTGCCCGCGCCGATCGCCAGCAGCACGAGGCCGATGAAGATCAGGGCGAGGATAGCCACCAGGACCATGTCGGTGCGCAGCGAGGCGATCACGAAGTAGAACGTGAGCACCGCGAACATGGCCAGGAACAGGGCCAGCGCGCTGTTGACCGCACTGGCCGGGATACTAGACGCGTAGAGCGTCTGGAGTACCCCGTAGATGACCCAGAACGGCCCGTACGTGCCGAAGACGACGGCCCCGAACAGGTTGCCACGGAATATCTCCAGGATGGCGACGATGATCTGGATGAGGCCGCCGAAGAACAGGGCCACCGGGATGACGATGGCCGCGCCGGCCGCGTTGATCAGGTTCGCGTTGTACATGCCGAGCATGAAAGACGTGGTTGCGAACGCGGTGACGGCCCAGGCGCCTGGGTCAGCCAGGCCTGGTCTGGCCGCGGCGGCCAGCGCTGGGCCGGCCGCCCCGCCTGAGTCGCTGACCTGTTCAGTCAACTGTGACATGCGCATCTCCTTGGGGCTGGGAATTGTGGCGGCTGGCCGCCTCCCGTGGTGTGGAGATGCTGACGGCAGAGCAAGGCAATTCCTGGCCGCCTGGTATCCGGGGAAGAACGATGCCAGAATCAACTCCTGGCGGCAGCGCAACAGGAACCCTGCATGCAGCACGCACGGCAGCTCCAATCGCAGGAGCCATCAGCCGTGGTGGCAGTTTCAGGCGAGCTCCATCGCCTGGTTAAAGCGTAACTCCTGTGCCCGGGGAATGGTAGTGGGACGTCACCGGAAAGCCACTAATTATCGGCGAGCAGGTGGGCGCACACGCCGAACTGACGCAATTCCGCACCGACCCGGGCCTGGTGGGCGAAGGCGGCCGTGTCCCCGTGTTCCAGCGAGTCCCAGCACAGTCCGTCGGCCATGGCCACGGCGCGAACTGTCGCCGTGGCCAGGCCGCTCAGCGGTCCGGTCTCCACCTGATGCCGCAGCCGGGTCACGTCCTGGATGGCGGCCCGCTCAGGGGTCGCCTGCTGCAGTTCTTCCAGGTGCACCGACAGTTCACCGGCGAGGTAGTCCTGGATCATGTCCGGTGCCTCCTTCACAACGCGCCCAGCAGGTAGGCCAGCAGGATCATCAGGAAGACGTAGAACAGGTAGAGGCTGACGTCCCCGGATTGCAGCGGGCGGATCACGTCGGCCAGCCACTCCACCGCGCGGATCACCGGCCGGTACAGGTACCGGAGGAACAGCGGGGTCACCTGGGAGTCGTAGTGCACCGGCCCGGACCGCCCCGCCGGGTCGTCGGACGCGCGGCGCACCGACACCGACGGCCGGTACAGCGCGTCGAACGTGACCCGGGTCGGCGCGGAGAACGTCATCGCCGAGTACTGCATGCGCGGCCGGAACGCGACCATGCCGCCGTCCCAGACGGGCACGGTGACGCTGTCCGCGCGCGGCCGCCCGGCCAGGTAGATGAGCAGCGGGACGGTCAGCACGGCGATCAGGAAGACGGCCAGGTAGGTGGGTGAGAAGGCGGAGAAATCGGTGTGCGCGGGAATCACGGTCAGGTTCCCGGGCAGCAGCACCGGCCGCAGTGGCACCCCGGTGACGGTGCGGACCGCCCGGGACAGCACGAGCAGCACCACCGGGGCGCCCAGGGCCAGCGCGGCACAGGCCACGGCGAGCAGGGCGGGGCCGGTCACCGGCTGGCCCCGCTCGGTGGCCGCGGCCGCGGGCCGGGTGCGCGGCATGCCGAGGAACGGGATGCCGTAGCCGCGGACGAACGCGTAGATGGCCAGCCCGCCGGTCAGGCCGAGGGTGGCCGCGGCGGTGACGATCAGGATGCCGAGCAGGTGGCTGCCGGTCCGGAAGCCCTGGAACAGCCCCTGGAAGATCAGCCATTCGCTGACGAACCCGTTCAGCGGCGGCAGCGCCGCGATGCCGAGCGTGCCAGCCAGCGTGATCACCGCGGTCCGGGGCAGCCGGTGGATCAGCCCGCCGAGCCGGTCCATGTCCCGGGTCCCGGTGGTGTGCTCGATCACCCCAGCTTCCAGGAACAGCAGCGTCTTGTACGTGCCGTGGTTGGCCACGTGATACAGGCCGGCCAGCAGCAGGAACGCGGCCAGGGCGGGCTGGTGATAGGCGCCGAAGATGAGCGCGGCGCCGAGCGCAGTGACGATGATCCCGATGTTCTCGATGGTGGAGTAGGCCAGGAAGCGTTTCAGGTCCCGCTCATTCATCGCGTAGAGGATGCCGATGGCCGCGGTGAGCGCGCCGGCCGCCATCGTGATCAGCCCGGTCCAGCCGGGCTGGGCGGGCAGCAGGCGGAACGCGAACAGCGCGATGCCGTACACCCCCAGCTTCACGATCAGGCCGGACAGGAACGCCGAGCCGTCCGCGGGCGCGACCGGGTGCGCCTCGGGCAGCCAGACGTGCAGCGGGACGAGCCCGGCCTTGAACCCGAACCCGGTCAGTGCGAGCAGGTACGCGGTGTCCCGCCAGGCCGGGCTGACCAGGTGCGCCCGGGCGG
The DNA here is from genome assembly GCA_963814645.1 of uncultured Actinomycetes bacterium. Classification (GTDB taxonomy): domain Bacteria; phylum Actinomycetota; class Actinomycetes; order Streptosporangiales; family Streptosporangiaceae; genus RYN-230. The sequence continues at coordinate 3,309,834 of CAWFDX010000004.1, forward strand.
CGATCAGGCTCAGCTCCATCGTGTGGGTCTTGCTGGCCAGGATGACGAACGCCGCGATGATCAGCACGAACCCGGTCTCGGACAGGGCCAGGAACCAGAACGCGCCGGCGGCCACCGCGTCCCGGCGCGGGTGGCGCAGGATGAGCAGGTAGCAGAGCAGCGCCATCGATTCCCAGGCAACCAGGAACGTGACCACTCCCCCGGCCACTAGCACGGCCACCGACGCGACCAGCGCGAGGTTGTACACCGCCAGGTACACCGCGGTGCCGGGGCCCGGCTCGTGGTAGCGCGGCACGTAGAGCGCTATCGCGACCGCGACCAGCCCAAGCAGCGCCGCGAACACCCCGGCCAGGCTGGTCGTCTGCAGTTGCAGCGAGCCGGCCACCTCGGCGTGGCCCACGGTGACGACCCGCCCGTTGCCCCACACCAGCGCCGATACCCCGCCGACCATCGCGGCCGCGCCACCGAGCGCGGACAGGGCGCAGCACAGCCGGATGGCGCCGGGCCGACCTCCGCCCAGTGCCACCAGCACCGCCAGCCCCCACCCGGCCGCGGCCACCGCCAGCCAGCCCAGCGCGGTCATTGAGCCGCCTCCCCGGCCGTGAACGTGAGGCCGGACACCTTCTCGGCCAGCCGGTCCACCGCGACCAGCAGGCCCTGCAGCAGAGCCAGCGGGCTGGGCGGGCAGCCGGGGATCCACACGTCCACCGGCAGGATCTCGTCCACCGTGCCATGCACGAACGCGTCCGCCGGGTACACCCCGCCCAGCGCGCAGGCCCCGGTGGCCACCACGAGCTTGGGCCCAGGCATGGCCTGGTAGGTCTTCCGCGCGGCCACGTCGAACGCCCGGATCATCGGCCCGGTCACCATCAGCAGGTCGGCGTGCCGCGGCGCGGGGGTGAAGAAGAAGCCGAGCCGGTGCAGGTCGTAATGCGGCGCGCCGAGCAGCCGGATCTCCTGCTCGCACACCGCGCACGACCCGGTGTCCAGGGTGCGGATGTGCAGGCTGCGCCCGAACTGGCTGGCCACCCGCTGGCGCAGCCGCGCCGCGAGCGCCGCCTCGTCCGGGACCGCTGGGGCCGGAGTGGCGCTCACCCGTCCACCTCCGGTACCAGCCCAATGTGCTTAACGAATTGTGCGCGGCTGGTGCCGGCCAGCTCGAACTCGCCGCTCGGGGTGACGGCCCCGGGCGCCGCTTCCTGGCAGCGGCCACACGCCGTGCACCGGCCCACGTCGAACAGCAGCACGCCGCCGTCCCGGCGCAGCGCCTGGCTCGGGCACACCGCCACCAGCCGGTCGGCCAGCCGGTGATCGAGCAGCCCGGCGCGGAACGCCGGTGGCGTGGGCAGGTCTGCGGCTGAACTGTCCGGCCGGGCCGGGTAACGGGTGGTGACGATCCCCCGACGCAGGCCCCGGGCGAACCACAACGGCATGACGGCCTCCCTCAGCGCGCGGTCCCGGCCACCGTGAGCCAGAAGCTGGCCTCGATGATGGGAATGTCGGTGAACACGTTCTGCGAGCGGGCCGCGTCGTCGAAACCACGCCAGTTCCGCACCGAAGCCGGGCGCAGCCGGGCCCGGGTTATCCGGCCGGCGTCGTCCAGGCTGACCCAGGCCAGCGCCTCGCCGCGGGGTGATTCGGCCCAGCCGAGCCCGGACCCGCCGCCGCCGGGCAGCGCGGCCGCGCCGCCGCCCGGCCCGGCGTCCAGCAGGTCGCCGATGAGCCGGACCGAATCGGCCGCCTCATCCAGCATGACCCGGAACCGGGCCAGCACGTCGCCCGCGTCGCGGACGGCCAGGGCGGGCGGGTGCGCGGCGTAGGGGGCGGTGGGCTGGTCAAGCCGGCAGTCGATCGGCACTCCGGCGGCCCGGGCGACCGGCCCGACCAGGCCGAGGCGGCGGGCCTGCTCGGTAGTGACGATGCCGGTCGCTTCCAGCCGGTCCATGAACGAGTTGGTGGCCAGCAGCGCGTCGGCGGCGCGGCGCAGCTCACCGTAGGCGCCGGGCAGGCCGTCCCGCAGCGCGGCCTGGTCGGGGGCACGCCGCACCCCGCCCGCGTCGAGCACGCCGAACAGGTACCGGTGGCCGAACGTGGCCGCGTTGAGCCGGAGCAGCCGTTCCAGCGCGATCTCGGCGGCGGCCTGGCCGACGGACAGGCCGGTCAACTGGCACAGCGCCGCCATCGCGGCCGCGTGGTTGTACAGCCGCTCCAGTTCCAGTGCGATGCCCCGGGTGAGCAGCGCGCCGGGCGGCGGCTGCACGCCGAGCGCCGATTCCACCGCAGCGGCCAGCGCCCAGGTGGTGGCGGTCGCGCTCAGCCCTTCGGTGCGCTCGGCCAGGAACACGGCCTCGCCCGGGCGGCGCCCGCGCAGCCGCCATTCCAGGCCACGGTGCTTGTGCCAGGTGAACAGGTACAGGTCGACGATCTCCTCGCCGCTGGTCACCAGGCCGTAGTAGAGCGACTCCACGCCGACCTGGCGGACCGGGCCGAACGGGAACTCGAACGCCTGCCCGCCGACGGTGTGCGGCGCGTGCACCTCCCCCGGCGCCTCCGGCGGCTGATGCCCCAATCTCGGCAGTGCTGGCCCGGGGGGGCGACCCCCCGGAACCCCCCGAGGATCCGGGCCCGCCCCTGGCGGCAGCGCGACCCGGTTGAGTGGCTTCCCGCCGGCTGGCCGCACCCCGAACTGCTCGTAGATCTCGCATTCCTCGGTGAACGCGGCGGGCGCGATGTCCGACAGTGGCGGGTACTCCGGGGCATCAATCGTCGTCTCGGTGACCAGGTACTGGCGTTCGGTATCAAGACCCCAGACCAGGCGGAGGGTGACCTGGTCGCCGTCCGCCGCGAACAGGTCGGCGAGCCGGGCCCCGGCCCCGGCCAGATGGTGCACGGCCGTCTCGAGCTGGGCGGCGGGCACGGGCACGGTCACCACCCCGCCGCCCTCGCGTGGCGCCGCGCCGCCGATCGCGCTGAGCAGGCTGGCCGCCGTGCCGGGCCGGGGCTGCAGCGCGGTCACCCGATCACCGCCACCGAATGCAGGATCACGGTGTTCAGGCCCGCGGGGATCCACAGGCCGAGGACCAGCAGGGCGGCCAGGCCGAGGGCCAGCGGCGCGGCCACGGCCAGCCGGGCGGCGCGCGGCCGGTACGGATCAGGCACGGCGGGCGGCGCCCCGGTCACCATGCCGGTGCTGGTCCGGGCGAACGCGATGAACGCCACCGCGAGCAGGGCCAGCAGCAGCAGCGGCAGCACCGGGCTGGCGTGCGCGAACCCGGCCCGGATGATGGTCAGCTCGGACAGGAACAGGCCGAACGGCGGGGAGCCGAGCACGGCCATGGAGCCGAGCAGCATCGCCCCGCCGGTCACCGGCACGGCGGTCAGCAGGCCGCGCACGCCGGCCGCCTCCCGGGTGCCGTAGCGCAGCGCGACGTCCCCGCTGCCCAGGAACAGGACGGACTTGGCCACCGCATGGTTGATCGTGTGCAGCAGCGCGCCGTACAGGCCGAGCACGCCGCCGAACCCGAGCGCGACCGCGATGATGCCCATGTGCTCCACCGAGGAGTACGCGAACAGCCGTTTGTAGTTCCCCCGCCGCACCATGAACAGCACGCCGATCGCCACCGACGCGAAGCCGAACGCGAGCAGCACGGTGCGCGGGAACGTGGTGCCGAGCCGGGCCTGGGTGATGGCCAGGAACCGGATGATCGCGTACATGCCGGTGTTGAGCAGGGCCGCCGACAGCATCGCGCTGGCCGGACTGGGCGCCTCGGCGTGCGCGTCCGGCAGCCAGGTGTGCATCGGGGCCAGCCCGACCTTGGTGCCGTAGCCCACCACGGCGAGCAGGAACGCCAGCCGCAGCGGCGCGGGGGCCAGCGCGGCCGCGTGGGCGAACAGGTAGGGCCAGGTCAGCCGCTGGCTGGAGGTGAGGTGCAGGGTGCTGGCCGCATAGAACAGGTACAGCGTGCCGGCCAGCGCGATCGTGACGCCGAGCGAGCTGATGATCACGTACTTCCAGGCCGCCTCCAGCGAGCGGGCCTTTCCTTCCAGGCCGACCAGCGCGGCGCTGGCCAGCGTGCTCGCCTCGATCAGCACGAACAGCAGGCCGAGGTTGCCGGTCTCCAGGGAGGCCAGCATCAGCGCGGCGAACAGGCCGAAGAACACGAAGTACAGCCGGACCTGGAAGCGGCTGAACGTGCCCGCGTCCTCCTCGGCCGACACGTACGCGATCGACCCCACCGCGGCCAGCAGCGTCACGCCGCTGACGGTGAGCAGGAAGAAGCCGCTGAGCGTGTCGACGTACAGAAAGCCGCCGCCGGCCTGCAACGGCGGCCGGTGCACCTGGAGAACGAGCAGCACGACCGCCGCGGTCAGCGAGACCGCCGCCCCGGCCGCGCCGATGCAGCCCGCCAGCCGGGCCCGGGCCCCGGCCAGTGCGGCCACCAGGCCGGCCAGCGGGCCGGCCACCACGAGGATCGCCAGCGCGGTCATCCGCGCAGCCCTCTCAGCTCACCGGCGCTGGCCTGCGCCAGTTGCCGGGTCAGGCCGGAGGTGAACACCAGCATGATCAGCACGCCCGCGGCGATGTCCAGGAAGATGCCCGCTTCGACGATGAACGGGAACGTGGCCACCAGGGTGATGGCGCCGAGGAAGACCCCGTTCTCCACGATGAGCCAGCCGATCAGCTGGGCCACCGTGTGCCGGCGGACCACCATGGCCAGCGCGCCGAGCAGGATCACCGCCGTGGACAGCGGCACCACGGCCACCGCGACCAGGCCATGCGGCAGCAGTTGCGGCCGGGTGACCAGGTAGGCGAACGCGGTCAGCGCGCCGCCCGCCATCAGCGAGGTGGACAGCCCGGTGGACAGCGCCGTGTCCCGGTTCAGCGCCAGCCGGCGCACCAGCAACCGCCGGGTGACCAGCGGGATCCCGATCCCCTTGATGGCCAGCGTGAGCACGGCCAGGATCCACAGCTCGATGCTGTGAAACCGCCACGCGGCGACCGCGGCGGCGAACGACAGCACCACCGACTGGGCGCCGTAGTAGGCCACGTACCGGTTGAACAGCTTGGAGGCCAGGCAGGCGAACGCGAGCAGCAGGATCAGCACCCCGGACAGGTCGAGCAGCACCCCCGCCGGGCTGGCCGCCGCGAGATTTTCCATGCCTCACGCTCCGATCACGTACGAGGTGGCGATGCCGACCAGGGCGAGCAGGAACGACGCGCCGAGAAACTCGGCGATCCGGAAGAACCGCAGCTTGGCGAACGAGGTGTCGATCACGATGATGGCCAGGCCGCACAGCGCGAGCTTGCCGAACAAGATCGGGATGGCCAGCAGCGCACTGGGCAGGTCGGTGGCCGTGCCCAGCCCCCAGGGCAGCACGAAGACGTTCATGAGGATCGACGACAGCAGGAACAGCTTCATCCAGCTGCCCCACTTGACCAGCGCGTACTCCCGGCCGGAGTACTCCAGGACGCGGCTTTCCTCGATCATCGAGATCTCGGTGGAGCCGCCCGGGTTATCGATCGGGATCCGCCCGTTCTCGACCAGGACGATCATGAAGAACGCGACCAGGCCGAGCAGATGGGTGGGCAGCACCAAGACGTACGGCGAGCCCGCGATGGCGTGGTTCATCAGGTACGGGTTGTCCGACGCGGACACCGCACCGACGGTGAAGAACACCAGGATCAGCGCGGGCTCGGCCATGCTGCCGATCCAGCTGGCCCGGCTCGCGCCGAGACCGCCGTACGGGCTGGCCGTGTCCAGGCCGGCCAGTGAGATCGCGAAGCTGGCCAGCGCCAGCACGAACGCGCCGCCGATCAGGTCGGCCAGGAAGGCCAGCGGAAGCGGCGTGTCCGTGATCACCGGGACGATCACGGACACGGTCAGGTAGCACCCGAAGGCGACGAAAGGCGCACCGCGGAACACCCACGACGCCTGATCGCTGATCGCGCTGCCCTTGCGCAGCAGCTTGGCCAGGTCGCGATAGGGCTGCAGCACGCTCGGGCCGCGCCGGGAGGTAATCACCGCCTCGGCCCGCGTGATCACCCCCGCGTACAGCGGGGCAGCGAGCAGGACAACCAGGCTCTGCAGAACCTGAATGAGGAAAGGCACTCCGAGCCTCCACCTGTCATCCGACGCGGGTCACGCCTGTGCAGGTAGAGGCCATCAGCCGGGACCCTGGGATCAGGTCCGGCGGTACGCGAGCCTCATCGCGTTGACCAGTCTTTACGGTACACCGGTCAGCGGGCGCCAACCAAGAGGACGGGGACCTCGCTGGCCTTGGCCGCCTCGGCCGCGACCCGGCCGAGCCGCGGGTGCAGCAGGCCGCCATCGCCGTGCCGGCCCAGGACCAGCAGGTCGAACCCGTGTTCGGTGGCGTAACCGCACAGCGAGCGGGCCACCTGGCGGCCCGCCGCGGTGTGCAGGTCGATCCGGGCCCGCGAGGTGGCCTGGAGGGCGGCCCGGGCCCGGGCGAAGTTTTGCCGCACCCGGTCCGCCTCCCCGGGCTCCGCGTCCGCCTGGCGGTCCTCGACATGTGCGGGCTCCGGCAGCACAGTGAGCGCCACCACGTGCCCGGACCAGCCGCTGACCAGGGCCGCCGCCGCGGTCAGCGCGGCGACCGAGTCCGGCGAGCCGTCCCACGCGACCAGTACCCGGCGGAACGGGCCGCCCGGCACCCCGGCCTGGCCCTCGCGATCGTCCGCGGCAGGAATCATCGCAGCCCTCCTGTCAGAGGGGAAATCTCCTCGCGACGCATTGTGATCCGTCCCGCACCCCGCGGCAAGGGCCCACCCGCGCAGCACGCGCCGGCCCGGTTTGCGGTGCCCGAGGCTGGCTATCGTGAAATGGCAGCCTTTGTGAGCGGAGGAAACTCGAGATGACCGCTAATGTGCGGACGGCCTGGCCGGGTGTCATCGTAGTTTCCACCGGCCGGTGCGGCTCGACGATGCTGTCCAGGATGCTCCGGCTGAATCCGGAAATTCTCAGCTTGTCTGAGTTCTTTTCCCTGCTGATGCCCGACCCCCTCCCAGCGGGTGAACTGGACGCGGCGGCGTACTGGCGGTTGCTCAGCGAGCCCTGGGTGTTCTTTAGGCACACATACTGGCTCGGCCTGCGCGTCCCCGAGTTCCTGTACGTGCCGGGCCCTGGCAGCAGGTTCACTCCGGCTACCGGGATCCCGCCGATCCTGGTTACCGCACTGCCGCACCTGAGCGACGATCCCGAAGGGCTCTATGACGAAGTGGAGGCGTTCGTCGCCGGCCTGACCCCAGCCTCCGCCGCAGCTCAGCACCGGCGCTTGATCCGGTGGCTGTGCGATCGCCTCGGCGCGCGCGCCTGGGTCGAGCGCTCGGGCAGTTCGCTGTTGTATATGAGCCAGCTCGCCGACCTATTTCGCGACGCCAAGTTCGTGCACGTCTACCGCGATGGGCGCGAGTGTGCATACTCATTTAGCCGCCATCCCGCATACCGGCTCGGAGTGGTGTCGGCGATGCTGGACTCACGCCTGGGCATGTCGCCCTACCTGGGCGATGACAAGCCGCCGGAGCAGGTGCCGCCCGATCTGCGACCGTTCATGCCCGAGACATTCGATCACGAAGCGTTCGAGCAATTCGAAGTATCAGCCGTTGAGTCCGGGCAGTTCTGGTCCGACATGATCATGCCAGCACTCGATGTTCTCGCCAGCCTGCCGGCCGAACGCGTGCTCCAAGTCAGTTACGAGAACCTCGTTGCGGAGCCAAGGCAGGCCCTGCTGCGACTGGCGCGCTTCGCCGACCTGCCAGACACGCATCCAGGTTGGCTCGACCGTGCCGCGCAACTGGTAGTGGCGCGGTCTCCCCGCTGGACGGCCCTGCCGCAAGAACAGATCAGCGACCTGACCCGCGTGTGCGAGCCGGCGATGCGGCGGCTCTACGGTGACTCATGGTGATGCGCCGCTCCCGGCCTCAACGGGCTGGGGCCCCGCAGAAGACGGCGCCGTCGAGGAAGGCGGCGGCGCGGCGCCAGGCGGTCATTTCCGGTCCGTGGGGCTCCTGCCGGTTCGCCCAGGTGCTCTTCCGGAACGCCTCGCTGAGCTCGGCGATCAGCTTGTCTGCACGTGCCGCTGCGCTGGGCGCCGCCACCTGGCCAGCCGACGGGTCGGCGGCGCGCAGGGCGAGCACGTGCCGGGCGCACAGCGGAGCCGGGCGGCCGGGATCGGGGCGCGCTGCGCGCAGCGGCCCGCGGAGCTCGCCGAGGACCTGCCGGGCCGCGGCCTGGCTGCGCAGGCAGACGGCGCACGGCGCCGGATGGGCGGCGGGCCGGCGCCAGGGCCGCGGCCAGCCACCGGGACGGCGTTCGCGCCTGCTGGCCCGGGTGGCGTGCGGGGACAGGACGGCGGCCAGGCAGCCGGCCTGCCAGGCCAGCAGCGGCTGAATGCCGTCCTGGCCGGCCAGCACGGCCAGGTCGCTGAGATGCGCGCCGCACAGCAGCCGCCTGCGATCCGGCTGGCCCCGGTCACCCGGGCGGGCCAGGCCCGCCAGGTCGCGGCGCTCGGCGTGCGCCGCGGCCAGGCACGCCGCGCAGCCGTCAGCGCCGGTCCGGGCGCGGGCCGGGAGGGCGCTGCGGAGCCAGACCCGGGCGGGTGCGTCGTGGTCCATCCCGGCGAGCCAGCCGGGGCCAGGTGGCGGCGGGGCGGCCAGCGCGGCCAGCACCGTGTCAGCCAGCCACCCGGGGAGCCGGTGCCGGGACAGTCCAGTGGCGGTGCGCAGGTGCGGGATGCACAGGCCGCCGAGTTCCCGGTATCGCTCCCGGACCGAGGGATCGGGCAGCTCGTCGAGCAGCGTGTCCAGCGCCCGGGCCGCCGCGGCGTCGTCATGCTCGCACGCGGGGCACCCGGCGAGCCGGCTGCCCCGGCCGGTGAGCTGGCCGCGTGCGGCCTGCACGAGATACCGGTTGACGGCGGTGAGCCGGAGTGCGGCACCCGGCTGGGTGAGCAGCCCGCGGGTGTGCCGCGGGCACATGCCCAGCGACGCGCACAGCCGGGTGATGGCCACGGTCTGCCCGTGCCCCTCCAGCGCGAACCAGGCGAGATACCGGTCGCTGGCCTCGCCGGCGTACCGGCACACCGGGCAGCCCGGCCTGGTCAGCAGGTCCGCGGCGCTGTACAGGGTCAGAACTGACGGGCCGCGCGGGATCGGGGTGGCGGCTGGCATGTCAGCCGATCCTGGTCAGGTCGGGCGAAAGCAGGTCCAGCAGCCGGGAGCACGGCCAGCTGGCCCGCCGGCGTTCCGTTTCCGAGGTGGTCTCCTCCATGCTGGCCAGCCGGTCATCGGGCTGGCCGCGCCAGCGCGGGCAGCTGTCGTAGAGCGGGCATTCGCTGTGGCGTGGCCGGCCGTGCGGCGCGCACGCGGGCCTGCCGCCGGACCGGAACGTGCGCAGCGCACGCCAGAGCAGCAGGACTTCGTCTTCGCTCACGTGGGGCATGGGAACTCTGTTTCCCGGCTGGCTGCCTGGTCCTCATCCAGCCAGCCGCCGAGCTGGTAGTAGAGGTCTTCTCCGTAGCTGGTGGGGAGCGGGTCCTTGACCGCGAGCTGGTAGTTGCGGCGTCCGTCGGGCTGACGCTCGGCTCGCAGGAACAGGGTGGTGGGTGCGTGCTGACGGCGGAAGCGGTCGGCGAGTGCATACCGGTGGGTGACGAAGAACACCTTGATCTGCGCTTCCAGCAGGGCGCGGACGATCTGGTGCCCGATCTCGGCGCCTTCCCGCTCGTTGGTGCCGGCGAAAGACTCGTTGAACAGTACGAGGCAGCCCGGCGTGAACTGGCCGACGATGGTGTTCATGCGCCGCAGCTCGTCGTCTAGCCGCCCGCTGGTCATGCCGGAGTCTTCCTCCCGGATGAAGTGGGTGAAGATCCCGCGGGTCACATTCGCGTGGTAGCAGCGCGCCGTGACGAACAGCCCGCATTGCATCATGAGCTGGGCCACGCCAGCGCTGCGCAAGAACGTGGATTTGCCGCCGGAGTTGGCCCCGGTGATAACCAGTAGCTGCTTGCCGTTGGCTTGCACGTCGTTGCCGGCAACGTGGTCCGGGGATTGCAGCGCCAGGCAGGCATCGCGCAGGTCGGTGCAGGAGAACGTGAACGGTGCTGACGGCGCTGGCCCGGGGAGGGTGACCGGGATCTCCTTCGCGGCCAGCCGGTCAGCGAGGTTCAGGCAGCCGACATAGAAGCCCGTCTCGGCACGGAGCATGGTGAAGTAGCTGCCGATGTGGTCGGCGGACTGGGCGGCCGCGTTGGCGACCAGGTTGATGCCCCGGCTGGTGAGGTCGGCCACGATCTGGCTGCCGGCGTCATCGCGGGGCGCGATGGTGAAGGAGTAGGCGGTGCGCGGCCCGATGCCGAGCCGCTCGGCCCACCGCCGCCGCGCCTCGCCCAGGGCGCGGAGCACCAGGCCGGCCGGGCTGTTGTCGCGGTCAAGCCGGGCGCTGATCAAGACCCCGGCGCGGAAACGCAACTGCCTGAGGTGGTCGCTGATCTCCTCGAAGTAGGCGTCGTCGAGGTCGCGCTGCAGTGTGCTGAACAGCCTGCGCATCCCGTCGGAGCGGAATGCCGCGGCGTTGCCGTCGGCAATCTGCCGTAGCTGCCGCAGCCTGGCTACGTAGGCTTCCAGATGGCTGACTGCGCCGGACAGGTTGGATGACGCGCTCTGGTAGCTGCCGCCGTAGCTGCCCAGCCACATGCGCCGCCTGTCTTCCAGGGCGCCGACCGTCATCGCGTGTATCTGGCGGATCACCTCGGGGTGGGCGAGGCAGTCGGCCAGCACCTGCTGCCGGTAGCGGATCGCCTCCGGGTCGTCCAGGCAGGTGAGCAGGACCTTCGTGGCTACCTCGTGCAGGAGCTTGTCGCCGTCGGCCATCGCCTGCAGCAGCGTGCCCAGTTCCAGGTCCTGGATCAGGTCCTCGTGCCCGGGTGGCAGCCCGGCCGCCCAGTCGAAGTCCCGGTCCCGGTAGAGGAGGTAGGCCTTCACGCTCCGTCCCCCCGCTCGCCTGCAAACCAGGGCTCGCTCGCGCTGAGCCTTTCCCGCAGCCGCTCGTAGGTGACGTCGTGTTTCTCCGCGATGGCCAGTGCGTAGGCCAGCCCGTCAGCCGGCTTGCGGACGACCTGGTAGGTACGTTCGGCGGGGTTGCCGGGAACGATGGTGCTCATCATGCTGACGACCTGGTCGCCGAGTGCGGCCAGCTCGTCAACGAAGGTCACATAGACGCCCAGGGCACCGAGCCGGATGAGTTTCGTGATCAGCTTGGTGCCCAGGAAGCGGGCGTCGTGCACCGTGGTGGACGCGAAGGTCTCGTTCATGATCACGATGCTGGCCGGGGTGGCCGCCTGCAGGATCTGCCCGATGCGGATCAGGTCGTCTTCCAGCTTGCCAGTCATCGCGGCGAGGACTTCCTCCTTCTCGAAGTGGGTGAAGATGCGATCGGGCAGGAAGAGGCGGGCGGCGCTGCCGGGGACCGGGCAGCCGGTGGCAGCCAGGTGATGGAGCTGGCCGAATGTCCGGGCGAAAGTGGTCTTGCCGCCCTGGTTGGGCCCGGTCACGACGAAAATCCGCTCGGGGCCATCCAGGGCGAAGTCGTTGGTGACCACCCGCTTGCGGGCGGCCGCGAGCTTGTGCGCCAGGGCCAGGTCGAACGTGCCGGTGGCGTGCACTTCCTGGGAGCTGGCGGACACCTCGGGGTAGCAGAAGCTCAGCCCGGCCGCCCGGACCGGGGCGATGTAATCCAGATAGGCCAGGTAGAACCGGAGTTCGGCGCCGGCGTGCTGGATCCCGTCATCGACGAACACGGCGTGCTGCCGGCAGTACTCCGCCAGCGCGGTGAACTCCGCCGGGAACAGCCGGGCCACCAGCTCGGCGATCTGGGCAGTGACGTGGTTCATCCCCGGTTGCAGCCGGTACTCGAGCAGGTAGTCCTGGGCAGCGCCTTGCTTGAACCTGTCGAAGGTGTCCAGCACCGCGGCGCTGTAGTCAGCTTCGGCGGTGTAGCGGCTCACCTCGACCCGGTCGCCCCGGATGCGGGTGCAGTAGCGGATCTTCCCGAGAGCGTCCTGGCGGGCGTGGGTGTCACGGGCCAGGGCGGTGAACCCGTCGGAGGCCAGGTAGGAACCCAGGTACTCCCGGAAGGCCTGCAGGGCCTGGGAGCCGAGCCGTGCCGAGGTGAGATGCCCGGCCAGCGAGGGCACCGCATCGCAGTAGATAGCCGCCGCGTCCAGCAGCCAGCCCTCCCGCTGGTGGCGGTACCGCATCTCGCTGAGCTGGCGCAGGTGAGCCTGTACCTCACTCAGCTGGCCGGCGAACCGCCGGACCGCACCGGCCAGGCCAGGGTCTTCGAGGTCCCGGAAGACCTCCTGCCGGTAGCGGACCGCCCCAGCATCGTGCAGCGGGCTGAACAGGACCGTGGCGATGAGGTCATGCTCCTCGCGATCACCGGCGACCGCCGCAACGATCTGATCCAGGTTCAGGTCCCGCGCCCAGGACCGATCCGCATTCTGGTCCGTGGCCGCCTGGACCGCCTCCGATCGCTCCGCCGATAGCAGGCCGGGGAAACGGGACTGGGGTCGCGGAGCTGGAACAGTCACGGCAGCGGCAGGCCGGGCGCCACAGGTTGGCGAGATACGGCGCGTAGCGGTCGCGGCCCGGTCCGAGCAGACCGCGGAGACGCCCGGCCAATGGCGGCCGGAGGTCCAGTTCCTGGAGCTGGCTCACCGGAACGAACACGGGCTCCAGGCCATCTTCCAGCGCCTGCGGTTCGGTAGCCGGCGCGGCCTCAGCGGCGGCGAACACGATGTCGAGCGTGCGCGGTCCCGGCTCCGGCCCGACGACTTCGAGCACGAACGCCACCCGCGCCGGGTCCACCCGCAGGCCGGTCTCCTCACGCACCTCCCGGCGGGCACACGCGGCCGTGCTCTCCCCGTGTCGCGGTGTCCCCCCGGGCAGCACCCAGTCTTCGGCGCCGCCGTAGGTTCGGTGGATCAGCAGCACGGCCTGCTGGCGGACGACGATCGCCGAGCAGCGCAGGTCAATTCCATCTGGCATGGTCAGCTCCGCACCGTGTGGTCTGTGGGCTGGGCGCACCGGGCCAGCTGGAGCCAGCCTTCGGCAAACAGCCAGCCGGCCAGCACATCAGTTGGCCAGTGCACCCCCAGGTACACCCGGCTCACGCCGACTCCGGCGGCCGCCAGCAGCGCGGCGGCCCGCCCAGCCGGACCGGACCGGCGCTGGCCGGCCAGGACGCCCGCGGTCAGCGCGGCCAGCGTGGTGTGCTTTGACGGCAGGCTGAACCCCTCGGGTTCGGTCAGCCAGCCCGCCGCGGGCGGCCGCGGCCGGGCAATCACCCGGGACAGCCAGCGCCGGGCCACCGCACCGCTGACCACCACCACGCGGGGCCCGCAGGCGGCCCGCCAGCCGTCCCGCCGGGCGGTCAGCATCGCGTGCGCGGCCAGCAGCGCGGAGACCACCCCGGGCTCGGCTAGCGCGCTTACCATCCGGGCAGCCGCTATCCCAGCCGGGTGGCGCAGAGCGGGCAGCAGGGTCATGGCCTGGCGGTCCAGGCGGCCGAGCGGGCTATCCGGCAAGCTGCCGGCAACCTGGGTACGCGCAGCGGTCACCACCGTCCTGCCTCCTCATCCATCCGGAGCAGGACCCATTGGCCGTCAGGCAAGTGAACTCGCGCGCATGCTGCACGCGCGGAGAACCGGCGGGATCCACCGCCGAGTGGCTGCGCCACTGGCGTCATCATAGGCCACACCTGGTCCGGGCCTGCGCGCCGCACGGGCCCGGACCAGCTGCCTATCATGGAAGCAGAGCAGAGCGATGAAGCCCGCTCCAAATGCCAGAGCGGCTGATGGCTTCTACCGGACGCAGAAACGGTGGCAGCCACATGCCTGATCCCGATCGCCCCTTCCAGAGCATCCTGTTCGAGCAGCCCGGGGCGGCTGAGCGGGCTGAGCACAGTCAGCAGCCGTCCTGCTTTCCTGACCTGAATCTCGATCAGGCGCTGGACTGGATGACCATCGGCCGGGCCGAATATCAGCTGAAGCCGTTCTTCTACACGCCGCTGCCCGGCCCGGGCGCCGTTGAGTACCGGCACGACATCCTGCGCGACCTGGAGAACGACCCGGTGCGGCAGACGGTGCGGGAGTTCGGCACGCAAATGCACCGGATGCGGAAGCAACTGGCGCAGGCAGACAAGCTGCACTACCGCTATCAGCAGGAACGCTGGTTCATGGACGCGGTGGATACCTACTGCCAGGCTGTCCGCGCCCTGACCGGGGGGCTGCGACGCCTCGACCCGCGGTCACGTGGCCTCCAGGGCCTCACCGCCTACCTGACCAGGTACACCGCGTCGGACGCCTTCACCTCGCTGGTGTCGCAGACCCAGCAGATGTACCGCGACCTGGCCACGGTGAGCTACAGCGTGCACATCAGGGGCAACCGGGTCCGGGTCAGCAAATACGGCGGTGAGCCCGACTACAGCGCCGAAGTCGAGCAGACGTTCGCGAAATTCAAGCAGGGCGCGGTGAAGGATTATCTGGTCAGCTTCCATGACTTGCCAGACATGAGCCATGTCGAGGCTCGCATCCTCGATCTGGTGGCCCGCCTATACCCGGATGTGTTCGCCGAACTGGATGACTACGCCGCCCGCAATCAGGCCTACCTGGACGCCGTGATCGGGTCCTTCGACCGCGAAGTGCAGTTTTACCTGGCCTACCTGGAGTTCACCGCACCGCTCAAGAAGGCCGGGCTGCAATTCTGTTATCCGCAGGTTTCCGCGGGTGCCGGCGAGATAGCCGCCGACGGGTCATTCGACCTGGCCCTGGCCAGCAAGCTCGTCTCTGATAAGGCACCCGTCGTGACCAACGACTTCGCGCTGCGCGGCGCGGAGCGAATCCTGGTCGTCACCGGCCCCAACAACGGCGGCAAGACCACGTTCGCGCGCATGTTCGGGCAACTGCACTACCTGGCCAGCCTCGGCCTCCCGGTGCCTGGCCAGCGGGCTCGGCTGCTGCTGCCCGACGAGGTCTACACCCACTTCGAGCGCGAGGAGGACATCGCCACGCTGCGCGGCAAGCTGGAAGATGAGCTGACCCGGGTGCACCAGATCCTGGAGCAGGCCACCGGCCGGAGCGTGCTGGTGATGAACGAGAGCTTCACGTCGACCACGCTGAACGACGCCCTGTTCCTGGGCACCGAGGTGATGCGGCGGGTCATCGACCTGGGCCTGCTGTGCGTGTACGTGACGTTCGTGGACGAACTGGCGTCGCTCAGCGAGGCTTCGGTCAGCATGGTCGCCGCCATCGTCCCGGACAACCCGGCCGAGCGGACCTTCAAGATCGAGCGCCGGCCGGCCGACGGGCTGGCCTACGCGGCGGCGATCGCGGCCAAGTACGGGCTCACCTATCAGCGGGTGCAGGAGCGGGTGGGCTCATGAAAGCGTTCCTGATGCACGAGCAGGCGGACTTCGACCTGGACGCCGACCCGCCGCCGCTGTCCGCCGACCTGGCCCAGGACCTGGAACTGGGCACGCTGTGGAACGCGATGGCGGCTGGCGACCAGTTCCTGTTCGACGTGGCCCAGCGGGCCCTGCTCAGCGGGCTGACCGACCCCGACGCGATCGGCTACCGGCAGGCCGTGCTGACCGACTGCCTGGCCAGCCCGGCGGTGGTCCGCGGCCTCCATGACCTCGCCGTGGCCGCGGTAGAAGGCGAGCGGAAGGTCTTCTACGGCCTGTTCTTCCGCGATTCGCCCGAGGTCGTCCTGCACCGGTCGGTGGAGGTCCTGCAGTTCTTCAGCGGCTTGCTCAAGACACTGCGGACGGTCGCCGATGAGCAGGCCGGGAACTTCCGCTCGGCCGGGTTCACCCGGCTGTTCTCGATGCTCTCCGCGGAACTGAGCGATGAGTATTTCGCCGAGATCGATACCCACCTGAGCACGCTCAAGTTCCGCCGCGGCGTGCTGATCAGCGCCAGGCTAGGCGCCGGCAACCTGGGCACCGGTTACGTCCTGCGCCGGCCGCAGGAGCAGGGCTGGCGGGACCGGCTGCCGCTGGGCGGGCGGGACAGCCTCAGCTTCCAGGTCGCCGAACGCGACGAGGCCGGCCTGCAGGCCCTGTCCAAGCTGCAGGGCCGGGGCCTCAACCTGGTCGCCAACGCAACCGCCCAGTCCGCCGACCACATCCTCAGCTTCTTCCGCATGCTCCGCGCCGAACTGGCCTTCTACGTCGGCTGCCTGAACGCGCACGACCGGCTGACCGGCCTGGGCGGGCCGGTCTGCTTCCCGGTTGCGGTGCCATCCGGCCACCCGGACCTGGGCGCGCAAGGGCTGTATGACGCGTGCCTGGCCCTGCACACCGGCACCGCCGTGGTCGGCAGCGACGTGGCGGCCGGTGGCCGGTCGCTCATCATGATCACTGGGGCGAACCAGGGCGGCAAGTCCACGTTCCTGCGCAGCGCGGGCCTGGCTCAGCTGATGATGCAGGCCGGCATGTTCGTCGCCGCCCGGGAATTCCGGGCCGACATCCGCGCTGGTGTCTTCACCCACTACAAGCGGGAAGAAGACGCGTCCATGCGCGGCGGCAAGCTCGACGAGGAACTGAGCCGGATGAGCCGCATCATCGACCAGATCAGCCCGGGTTCCCTGCTGCTGTGCAACGAGTCGTTCGCCTCGACCAACGAGCGGGAGGGCGCCGAGATCGCCCGGCAGATCATCCGGGCCCTGCTGGAGCGCGGCGTCAAGGTGCTGTACGTCACCCACCTGTTCGACCTGGCCGATGGCTTTTACCAGCAGGACATGGAGACGGCGCTGTTCCTGCGGGCCGAGCGGCAGGCGGACGGGCAGCGCACGTTCCGCATTACCCCGGGAGAACCGCTGCCGACCAGCCACGGCGAGGACGTGTACCAGCGCATCTTCGGCACCGACCGGCTGGATGTCAGCGCACCACCGGGATGAGGCAGGCATGGCCGCGCCGTATTCCGCATCCTGGTCCGGGAACCCGGCCGGCTCTACTGGCTGCCGCCGGGCGGCATCGGCAATGGGCTGGAGGCCCAGACGTGGGCGGTTCTCATTGACACCGATGCCAGCGACCTGATCCTGCTGCTCGATACGCTCCGTGCGGCGGACATCGCCGCCTACGCGGCCCGGGCGGGCCAGCTGAGCCGCCGGAGACCGTCACCGGTCTTCCGGATCTGGGTGGATACCTGGACCCACGCCCGCGCCGAGGACGTGCTCCGCGAAGTGCTGCTGCGGCGCCGGGGCGGCGGCGTCCAGTAGCGCGCCGATGCGGTCGAGAGCCTGCTGGCGGGCAGCCAGCTCGCGGTCCTGCTGTGCCGTCTCCCCGGCCGTGGTCTCCCAGCCGGCGGTGGCGCGCTGCAGTGCGTTCTCCAGCCGGCCGGTGCCCTCGGTGTAGCGGGCCACCGTCGCGCGGGCCAGCTGCCGGGTGGCCTCGGCCAGCCGGTACTGCAGATCAGCCCGGGCCCGGCCGATCAGCCGCGGCACCAGCTCGGCCACCTCGCGGCGCAGGTACGCGCGGGCGCGGCGGCGCCCGGCCTCGCCGGGCAGATGCCGCCGGATGGCACCGGCCAGCAGCTCGGTCTGCCCGGCGTTCTCCGCGACCAGGTAGAAGAAGCGCAGATCCGGGGCCAGCCGCTCGGCACCCCCGGGCATGGTCAGGGCCAGGCCGAGCAGGTCGGCCGCGGCCGCCCGGACCGCGGCCAGCTCGGCCCGCAGGTCCTCGATCATCCGTGCGTCCAGCCGGGCGAGGCCCTCCTCCAGCCGTGCCGCCTGCCGCTGCCGCCAGGACTCGGCCGCCGTCACGGCCAGCTCGCCCAGCCGGGCCCGTCCAGAGCGCTCGATCTCGGCCGCGCCCGCCGACCGCAGCGGCCCGTCCAGCAGCATGGTCAGCTCATCCCCCACCTCCCGGGTCCGGTCCCGGGCCGCCCGCTGTGCGGCCTCGTTCAGCCCCGCGAGCAGCCGGGCCGAGTCGGCGCGCACCAAGTCGGCCGCATCCCGGCCGCGGGCCGCCACGGCCGCCAGCCGCGCGGCGAACGCCTCCACCTGCCCGGCGGCGTCCCCGCTGCGCAGCTCGGCCGCGCGGCGGGCCAGGGCCACCTCGTCGCCGAGCGAGCCGGCCAGCCGGCGGGCCTGCGCGACCGCCGACAGCTGCAGGTCAGCCGCGCGCTCGCGGTCCAGGTAGCCGGTGAAATCGGCGCGGAACGCCGCGAACCCAGGATCGTCTCCCGCGGTGAGCGCCGCCCGCGCCGACAGCGGGTAGACCCGCACCGGCCGCCCGGCCGCATCGCCCACTACCTGGCCGGTGAACTCCACCGCCTCGGCCAGTTCGCCCGGGGCCAGGTAGTCAGCCTTGTTCAGCACCACGAACATGCGGACCGACCGGGCCGCGACCCGGGTCATCAGCTCCCGCTCGCTGGCCGACACCGGCGGGTCGGCGGTCAGCACGAACACGGCCGCGTCCATCGTTTCCAGCGCCGTCTCCGCGGCGGCGGTGTTGTGCGCGTAGACCGAGCCGGTTCCCGGCGTATCGACCAGCTCGACACCCCGGGCCAGCACTGGCACATCGACCAGGACGGTGACCGAGCTGAGGTTGCGGCGGTTGCCCGGATTATGGCGTTCGGTAACCAGATCCTCGAGCGCGGCCAGCGGGAAGCGTTCCGCGCGGCCGTCCGCGAAAACGGCGCGGACCTCTTCGGGGCGGCCGTGGCGGACGGTGGTGGGCAGCGCGGTCAGCGGGGTGACGCCGGCGGGCAGCACGGGCCGGCCGAGCAGCGCGTTGACGAGCGTGCTCTTGCCCCGCTTGGCCTCGCCGGCGACCAGCACGCGCAGCCGCGCCGCGTGCAGCCGGGCACGTAGCCCGGCCAGCGCCTGCTGGTCCTCGGCCGTGCCCAGCGCGGCCAGTTCGGCCAGCGCGGCCAGCAGCGGGCCGGGGCTGCTCGGTCCGCTACTCATGCACGCCGGCGCGGCTGTCGAGGGCCTCGGCGCACTTGGCCACGGCGGCCGCGGCGGATTCAGCCTGCCCGGCTCCCAACGCGTCCCGGGCCCGGGCCTTGTCCCCCCACCGAGCCAGCCGGGCCAGTTCGCGGTCGCCCGCGGACAGGTCAGCCGGGCTGGGCCGGCAGGCCGCCCACGACCCGATCGTCCCGAGCAGCTCGTCACACCCGGCGATGATCTGGGCGTACTCGTCGTCACGGGCCGCGTTGTACAGCCGGACCAGGTCCGCTCCCCCGGCCAGCGGCCCGGCCCGCAGCAGCTGGGCCGATCCACCGGCCCGGCTGATGTCGCTGCGCAGCCGGCGCAGCAGCCGTTCCGCAGGTGGTGCGGCGGGCAGCGCGGCCACCGAATTAACCAGGTATACGGCCCCGGCCGATTTGAGCCGCCGCCACACTGAGACCCGCAGGCGGGCGTCCTCCCCGGGCACGCGGTAGGCCAGGACCAGCCACGAGGCCCGCTCATTCACCCTGGACATCAGGCACCTTCGCAGTCGGTTACCAGAATCCAGGGACCGTCAGCGGCTGACGCCGCGCTCAGGGCGAGCCCCATCGCCACGTCCGAGTCTGGCCGGGCGGCCGCCCAGGGTCAAGCCACGCCTCAATGCACCGCAGTGACGACGGCGAGCAGCGCGATCAGGGCGATCAGCATGTAGGCCAGGTACGCGTCCAGGCGGCCGGACTGGAGCCGCTTGGCCAGCCGGACCAGGCGAAGGAACGGCCGCCGTGCCGGGCGGTACAGGTACTGCTCGACGACCTCGATGACGTCGGAGCGGTACCAGATGTGCGGACCTGTGGTGGCCACCCCGTCCGGGCGGCCGGACTCCGGCAGGACCTCCGCATCGACGTCGCCCGCGAGCTCATCGGCTTCGCTGACCGGCTGGTGCTGGGTGCCGATGTCGTCTACTTCCACCTGGGTATGGAGGGCGGCGGCGAGCACCCGGCGGGTCGGGTTAGCGAAGCCGAACGCGGTGTAGCTGTCCCGCCCGGACACCCCGGCGGTGGCCGACAGCCACGGCTGGACGCGGCGCACCCGCAGCAGCCGGCGCCCGGACAGCACCCAGGCGCCGACGGCGACCAGGGCGAACAGCGCGGGCATGACCAGCCAGAGCCAGGACGGCGACAAGATCGAGAACCCGGCGAAGACCGGCCGCAGCACCCACGGGGAGCCCAGGGCGCTCAGCACCGCGCTGCTGGGCACGACCGGGGCCAGCCCGGCCGCGATGACCCGGATCTCCAGCGGGGTGAGCGCGGCGATGGCCAGGCAGGCCAGGCCGAGCAGCCCGATCCCGGCCCGGCCCAGCGGCCCGTAGTCCCGCGGGCCGGGCGCGCCGGTGGGCTCCGGCTTGCCCAGCACGACCAGGCCGACCAGGCGGACGAACGTCACCCCCGCGAAACCAGCGGTCAGCGCGACCGCCGCGCCGGTGATGGCCAGCACCAGGCGGTCGCCCAGGCCGGGGACCCGGAACTGCTGCATCAGCGATTCCAGCAGGAACCACTCGGACACGAACCCGGCGGTGGGCGGCAGGCCGGCCAGGGTCAGGCTGCCGATGGCCAGCCCGGTCCCGCTCCACGGCCGCCGCTGCGCGGTGCCGCGCAGGTCATCCAGGTTGTCGGTGCCGTCGGCCGCCTGGATCTGCGCGCTGGCGGTGAACAGCAATGACTTGGCGACGGTGTGCGCGACGATCTGCAGCGTCGCCGCGAGCAGCCCGACGGCCAGCAGCCCGCGGCTGTGCAGGGCCGCGCCGACCAGGGCCACGCCGAACCCGGCCAGGATCAGCCCGGAGTTCTCCACGCTGGAGTAGGCGATGACCCGCTGCAGCCCGGGCTGCACCGCGGCCTGGGCGATACCGAGCACGGCGGTCAGCCCGGCCAGGACCAGCAGCACCCCGGTGACACCGGCCGGCGGCGGGCCGAGCAGCGCCAGGGTCCGCCACAGACCGTAGAAGCCCACGTTGACCGCGACCCCGGCCATGATGGCGCGGGCCGGGCCGGTGGCGGCGGCGTAGCCGCGGGGCAGCCAGACCTGGAACGGCACCAGCCCGACCTTGATCACGAAGCCGAGCAGCAGCAGCACCTCGGCGGCCGAGCGCAGCGCTCCCGGCCGGACCTGGGCCAGCGAGGTCAGCGCCAGCGAGTGCGCATGGCTGGCCAGCAGCAGCAGGCCGGCCAGCAGGCACACCCCGCTGACGCGGCCGAAGACCAGGGTGATCAGCGCGGACGCCGGGCGCCTGGGGCGCTCCCGGCGGAACCCGGCCAGCAGGTAGAAGGCGAGGGTGACCGATTCCCAGGCGAACAGCAGCGTGAACGCGTCGGTCGCGGTCAGCACCACCGCGACCGCGCCGAGGGCCAGCGCGTACGCCGCGGCCAGGCCGCGCCGCCGCGGGCCGCGCGGGCTGGGCGCCCAGCTCACCAGGGCCAGCGAAATGGGCACCGCGGCGCCGAACGCGATGAGCAGGAACAGGCCGGACAGCGGGTCGGCAGCCGGCCCGGTCGTGCCCGGGCCGAGCAGCCCGGTGACCCGCAGCGCCACGGTCTGGCCGGCGAGTGCGGCGCCCCCGGCCACGGCCAGGCACGCCGACCCGGCCGCGCCGGCCAGGTAGGGCACCGGGACCAGCCGCCGCCAGCGGACGCCGCACACCAGGTCAGCGGCGGCGGCCGCGGCCAGCAGGGCCAGGCCGGCCAGGAACACCGCGGAGAACGCCGTCATCGCGAGCCACCTTCCGCAGCGGGCGGCCGTCCCAGCGCCAGCAGCAGCGCATAGAGGATGCTGAACGGGCTGGGCGGCGATCCGGGCAGCCAGACGTCGACCGGGACGATGCCGCCGACCCCGCCGTCCGCCGCGGACGGCGGGGCAGCCAGCCCGCCGCTGACCGCGTCGGTGCCCACCGCGATCACCACCTTGGGATGCGGCATCGCGTCGTAGGTCTGCCACAGCGGCTCGTGCATGCCGCTCACCCCGGCCCCGGTGACGAGGAGCATGTCCGCGTGCCGGGGGCTGGCGGTGAAGAACATGCCGAGCCGGTGGATGTCGTACACCGGGTTCAGCAGGGCCAGGATCTCCCACTCCTCGGTGCCGTCGGACCCCGCGTCCACGTGCCGCAGGTGGACCGACCGGCGCAGTGCCCGGGTCCGGGCCCGCAGGCCGCGGCGGACTTTAGCCAGCGCCTCGGCCGTTTCCGCCGCCGGCGGGACGACCAGGCCGGGGCGGGTCAGCGCCGCGCTGCCCGGGCCGCGCTGCCAGCCGAACAGGTCCGGCCGGGCGGCCACGCACCGGCCGCACTGGATGCACTGGCCCTGATCCAGCGCGACCGCGCCCCGGCCGTCCTGGCTGATCGCGCCGGTCGGGCAGAGCCCGGACAGGCTGGCCTGGCCGCTGCGCGAGGGCGGCTGGGTGTCCGGGGCCAGCACGGTGGCCGGGCCCCGGGTGCCGGCCGCGTAGTCGTCCGGCCGGGCGGGCCACCGGGTGGTGAGCACGCCGTTACGCAGGCCGCGTAGCGCCCACATCTAACTGGTCACCCCGCTCACCGCGCCACGCCCGCCACGGACAGCCCGAAGCTGGCCTCGATGAATGGGAAGTCGGTCAGGATGTCACCGGCGAACACCTCGTGCATCAGGACCAGGTTGTGGAAGGACGCGGAGCGGGCCCGGCAGCGGGTGATCCGCCCGCCGGACACGGACACGTCGTACAGCACTTCGCCCTGCGGCGCCTCGGCCCAGCCCACGTCGCGCCCGGCCACGACCTCACACGGCACCTGGAGCGCGCCACTAGCCGCCCCGGCCAGTTCGTCGGCCGCCTGGCGGAGCAGGTGGAAGGACTGCGCGATCTCCGTCACCCGGACGTCCAGCCGGGCCAGCGCGTCACCGTCCGGCCGGCTGGCGGTGCGCACGGCCAGCGCTCCGTACCCGTCGTAGGGCCGGCCCTGCCGCGCGTCGTCGGTGCTCCCGGAGGCGCGGCCGATCGGGCCGAGCGCGCCGTGCTCGGCGGCCCGTTCCGGGGTGAGCGGCCCGGTCCGGCGCAGCCGGTCCAGGAACGACGCGGTCCCGGTCAGCACGCGCAGGTCCACGCCGATCCGCCGGTTGAGTTCGCTGACCGCGGCCAGCAGGTCGGCCGGGCCGAGCGCGAGGGCGGCGCGGACCCCGCCTGGGACGACCACGCCCCGGCCGAACCTGCTCTCGCACAGCTCGCTGACCAGGCGGAGCACCTGTTCCTTGTGCCAGCCGAAGCGGGCCGTCGCCACCGCCAGCCCGGCGCCGTCGGCCAGCCGGAGGATGACGTCGAGGTGGCAGGCGAGGCGTTCCAGTTCGGCGTGCACCACCCGGATCAGCCCGGCCGCCCACGGCACCTCGGCGCCGGCCATCCGTTCCACCGCATGGCAGTAGGCCAGCGCGTGCGCGACGGTGGCGATCCCCTCGGTGCGCTCGGCCAGCAGCACACCGTCGGCGATGGTCAGGCCGGCGTACCGCGCTTCCACCCCGCGGTGCTTGTAGAACACCCGCATGTTCAGGTGCGGGATGTCCTCGCCAGGCGTTTCCACCAGGTACTCGATGGACTCCACTACGCCCGAGCGGACCGGGCCGTGCGGGATCGTGAACAGCCCAGGCCCAGCCACGTGACTGGGCAGCGGCCCGGGCGAGCCGGCCAGGATCAGCGGCTGCAGCCGGGGGTGCCCGTCCGGGACGACGCCGAACAGGTCATGGATCTCCCGCTCGTACCAGAACGCAGCGCCCAGCCGCGGGGTCAGCGCCGGGTAGCTCGCCGTCCCGGGCGGCAGCAGCGCCTGCCACGTCTCCAGGCCGTCCGGGCCGACCAGGTGCGCGGTTAGCAGCAGACCGTCCGGCCGGGCGGTGCCGAACAGGTCGGCGAACCGGCCGCCGGCCGCCACCCGGCGGGTCAGCTGATCCCACAGCGCCGGGACGCTGCCCAGCACGGTGCCGGTTCCCGTCGCCATCAGCGCACCCCGCTCAGCTCGCGGACGGCCCGGGCCAGCAGGCCGGTCAGGTCGGCGGGCGGGTGCACGCCCAGGACCAGCAGCACCAGGGCCCCGGCCAGCACGGGAACGACCATCCAGGCGCTCGGCTCCCCCCGTGGCACCGCGGCCGCCGCGGCTGCGGCGGCCGGCTCCGGCGCTCGGGAGGACGCTGCGCCGTCCGCCTGCGGGGATGCCGCGCCGTCGGCACCGCGCACCGTGGCCAGCGCCGGGGCGGGCACGGCGGGCGGGCGGACCGGCGGTGTCCGCGGCACCAGCAGGATCTGGGTCGTCGTCGCGGCCAGGCCGAAGAACGCCACGGTCACGCCGATGATGAGGATGGCCGCGGTGACCGTGCTGGCCGACGCGAACCCGCCTTCGACGATCTCGAACTCGCTGCGGAAGATGCCGAACGGCGGCATCGCGCCCAGCGCCAGGATGGCCAGCAGGAACAGCGGCCCGCTCCATGGCAGCACGTCCAGCCCGCCGCGCATGGCGGCGAGCCGTTTGGTGCCGAACTTGTGCACCAGCACCCCGGCGCCCATGAACGCGTTGCCCTTGGCCGCCGCGTGCGCCAGCACGTGCAGCAGCACACCGGCCAGCGCGATCGGCGCGCCGAAGCTGACCCCGATAGCCAGGATGCCCATGTGCTCAACGCTGGAGTAGGCCAGCATCCGCTTGATGTCCCGCTGGCCGAACAGGTACAGCGCGGCCAGCAACAGCGAGGCCACGCCGAACACCAGCAGCACATCGCGCGGGAACCGCGGCCCGAGGGCGGACGAAGCCACCTGGTAGAAGCGCAGGATGGCGTAGAAACTGATCGCGAGCAGCGACCCGGACAGCAGCGCCGACACCGGCGTCGGCGCCTCCGAATGCGCGTCCGGCAGCCAGGTATGCACCGGGAACAGGCCCATCTTGGTGCCATAGCCCAGCACGGCCAGCACGAATGCCAGCTGCACCGGAGCGTGCGGCAGCCGGCCAGCGACCGGGATGATTTGACTGAACGCCAGATCGTAGGACTGACCCAGCAGCTGTGCGCCGGCGTAATAGGCGAAAATCGTCGCCAGCAGCGCGAGCCCGAGGCCAGCCGATGCGATCAGCACGTATTTCCACGCCGCCTCCGCGGCCCCGTCGGTGTTCTCGATCGCCACCAGCAGCGCGGAGATGACCGTGGTCACCTCGATGGCGATCCACAGCAGGGCCAAGCTGTTCATCAGCGGCGCGGCCAGCATGGCCCAGGCGAAGACGTTCAGCCCGGCCCAGAACCGGCGCGAATACCTGGTGCTGGTGGCGCCGTGCGCCAGGTAGCCGACCGAGTAGACCGCGACCACCGCATAGAGGAAGCCGGTGGCCAGCAGGAACACCGCCGACAGAGCGTCGGCCCGCAGCACGCCCGCATAACCCAGGTCGCGGTGCGCGGCGGTGGCCGCGACGGCGATCACCAGGCCAAGGCAGGCCAGCCCACTGACCACGGTGATCAGCCCGCGCACCCGCTGTGGTGCCCAGACACAGCCGGCCGAGGCGGCCAGCGGCAGGACCAGGATCAGGACCATGACTGCGAGCATCTGATCACCCCCGCAGGCTGGTCAGTTCGGTGGTGGACATCGAGTCGGCCCGGCCGTGATGCACCCGGATCAGTAGCCCGAACACCACCACCGCGACCAGCAGGTCGAACAGGAAAGCGATCTCCAGGAACAGCGGCAGCCCGGCCGCTACCACGAGCGAGGTCAGCGATACCCCGTTCTCCAGGGAAAGCAGGCCGATCGCCTGGGAGGCCACGTCCCGCCGCGTGATCATCAGCACGAAGGCCACCAGGATGACCGCCACCGAGATGGACAGCGCGGTACCCGGCAGCACCGGGCTGCGCAAGCCCAGCGAAGCGATGCTGAACACCCCGAACGCGGCCACGCCGATGGCCACCAGCACGGTGGAGGCCAGGCCCAGCGAGCCGCTGCCTGCGATATCCGTCCAGCCCGGCCCCTCGCCGCGGGCGCCAAGCCCGCGCAGCAGCCGCCGCAGCACGATTGGGACGATCACGACCTTGAGCGCGAAGGACAGCCCGGCCAGGGCATACAGGTCGGGCAGGTGCCGCGCGGCCGCGACCACCACGGCCAGCACCGAGATCAGCCCGGCCTGCGCCGCGTACAGCCGCACCTGGTCACGCAGCAGCGCCTGGCGGAACATGCCGAATTCCAGCAGCAGCACACCCACCGCGATCACGTTCGCGGTGCCGGAGAACACGCCCGGCGGTGCCACGGTCGGGACAGCGGCCATCAGCCACCTCCCAGGTAAAGGGTGAAGACCCCGAGCACAGCCAGCAGGAACGCACCGGCGGCGAACTCAGTGATCTTGAACAGGCGGAGCTTGGCGAACGAGTTGTCGATCGTGGCCACGACCACGCCGAGAGCGGCCGCCTTGGCCACCAGCGCGACGATGGCCAGCAGCACCGACCCGGCCTGTGCCGTCGCGGCCAGCCCCCACGGCGCGACGAACACGTTGAGCAGGATCGTGTAGAGGATCAGCTGCTTCATCGCCGAGCCCCACTTCAGCACCGCGAAGTAGGGGCCGGAGTGCTCGAACGGGCGGGCCTCCTCGATCATCCCGAACTCGTTCGTGCCGGTGTGCGTCTCCACCGGGATCCGCCCGGTCTCGTACAGGATCACCATGAACAGGGCGGCCGCCGCCAGCAGGTGCGCCGGGCGGATGATCTGGCTGGCCGAGGACCGGACCGTCGCAGCCAGCGCGTACGGCAGGTCGGTGCCCGTGATGAGGGCCACGGTGAACACCACGAACAGGATGACCGGCTCGGTGATCGCGCCGAACGTCTTGGCCCGGCTGGCGCCCAGCTGGGCGTAGGGACTGCCGGTCTCCAGCGCCGCCACCGCGACCAGGAAGCTGGCCAGCGACAGGATGAACCCGCCGCCCAGGATGTCGCCCATGTAGCCCAGCGGCAGGCCGAACGTGGTCAGCACCGGGATGAGCAGCGGCACCGTCAGGTAGCAGGTCATCGCGCCCAGCGGCGCGGCCAGGAACACCCAGCTCGCGCCCACCGGGGCCAGCGCCTCTTTGCGGAACAGCTTGCCCAGGTCGTAGTACGGCTGCAGCACCCGCGGCCCGGCCCGGCCCTGCATCCTGGCCTCGACCTTGGCAATGACCCCGGACACTCCGGGGGCGGCGGCGGCGATCGTGACGACTTGCAGGGCCTGGACCAGCGGGATAGGCAACACCAGGGTCACCGGGCAGCCCCCGTACGACCGGGCCGGCTGCCCCTTAGATGATTGCCGTCGGGCTCCATGCCAGCATCCATGCGACGGTCTCCTCTCCCATGTGCCCGCATAGCGGGACTACGTGGTAGAGGCCATTAGCAGGGCGGATGCCTGCGGTTTGATCGGCGAGCCTCATCGCCGGCCTCCCATTCTGGCCGACCCGCACATGGTTCCGCAAACCGGCGATCAGCCGGCCTAATCTTGGCGGGTGAACACGCACGGGGCCGAAGGTGTGCTGCTCACCGGGGTTTACGGGACGGGCAAGAGCTCGGTCGCCGAGGAGATCGCCTACCTGCTCGAGCAGCGCGGCGAACCGTACGCGCTGCTCGATCTGGACTATCTGAGCTGGGCAGGCACCGGCGATGGCGACCGCGCCACCGGATTTGGCTTGCTCCGGCAGAACCTGGCCGCGGTAGCGGCGAACTACCGGCGGGCCGGGATCCGGCGGTTCGTGCTGGCCTACTTTGCCCGCGACCCCGGCGAGGTGCAGGGCGTACGGGAGGCGCTGGGGCTGCCGTTGCGGGTGGTGCGCCTGACTGTCCCGCTGCCGGTCATCGAGCAGCGACTGGCCGGCGATGTCACCAGCGGCCGCCGCGACGATCTGCGCGCGGCCGCGGCATTGATCGCGACGGGGGCAGGGGCCGGCGTCGGGGACGTCACGGTCAGCAACGACCGTCCCGTCGGGGAGGTAGCCCACGAGGTGCTGGCCTTCCTCGGCTGGCGCTAACCGCGCTGACCGCTGGCTAGGCGCCGAGCCCAGCGCCCCCGGTGACGGCGAGGTTCTGGCCGGTGATGTAGCTGGCGGCGTCCGAGGCGAGGAACGCCACCGCTTCGGCGATCTCCTGGCTCGTCCCGAACCGGCCGAACGGGATCCTGGCCGCGATGGCCGTGGTGGCATCGGCCAGCGCTTCCGGCGGGAGCCCGGACTTGGCCCAGATCCCGGTGTCGATCGAGCCGGGACTGATCGCGTTGACCCGGATCCGCCGGGGCGCCAGTTCCAGGGCGAGCGACGGCACCATGCACAGCAGCGCGCCCTTGGTGGCGGCGCTGACCGACCCGCCCCGTACCCCGCGGGTGGCGCCGATGCCCACCGTGAAGATGACCGAACCGCCGTCGCTGAGCAGCGGCAGCACCTTCTGCAGGGTGAAGAACTGGCCCTTGAAGTTGACGTTGACCAAGTCGTCGAAAGTGGCCTCGTCGAAGGCCTCGATCGGCTGGCCACGGACGATCCCGGCGTTCAGGAACAGCACATCCAGCTGGCCGAAGCGCTGCTGGATTTCGGCGGCGACCCGGTCGGTGTCAGCCAGTGACCGCGCGTCGGCGCGCAGCACGACAACCTGTTCGGGGAGCTCTTGGCTGGCCGCGGCGATCGATTCCGGATTCTGCCCGGTGACCACCACCTGGTAACCGCGCTGCTCCAGCAGGAGAGCAGTGGCTTTGCCGATGCCGCTGGTGCCGCCAGTGATCAGGGCT
Source organism: uncultured Actinomycetes bacterium (assembly GCA_963814645.1). GTDB lineage: Bacteria > Actinomycetota > Actinomycetes > Streptosporangiales > Streptosporangiaceae > RYN-230. The sequence goes on from CAWFDX010000004.1 coordinate 3,338,572, forward strand.
ACTGGTGCAGATGTCATATCAGCGGCGCAGGTTCGAGCAGCTGAACGTGGTGGCCAGCTTGGTCGGCCCCATCCCCCACCAGTCGGTGAACTTCACCGTGATCGTCCCGGCTGGCTCATGGCGGCAGTAATGGAGCCACCGGTCGGCGGTCAGCACCCAGTTCGAGGCCGGCCCGGCGTAGCGCCGGACCGGGTAACGGAAGTCCGTGCCCCAGCCCGTGGCCAGCACCGCCACCAGCACGGCGACCGCGGCGATGGCCTTGGGGCGCGGCCACCACCGGCGCGCATAGGCGTCGGCCGCGACGATCAGCGCCGCGTCGAGCAGCAGGATGGGCAGCGTGGAGTACCGGGCGCCGTGCTCGAACCGGACGGTGACCCGCTGGCCCGGCCCGCCCCAGGCCAGCGCCGAGGTGACCGCCGTGAACAGCAGGCCATAGGCCACGGCGGCGACCACGAACACCCGGCACCGGCCGGGCTGGGTGATAGCCGCGGCGGCGAGCACGATCAGGATCAGCCCGCCGACCAGCGCGGTGGCACCATTCCACCCCAGCAGGTCGCGCAGGTGCCAGGAGATGTGCCAGCCCAGCGCGGGCAGCAGCACCTCGTGTGCGTAGAAGAGCACCGCGTTGACCGGGTTGTGCGGCCGTAGCCGGGACAGGTGGCTGGTCGCGATGACCGCGAGCTGCAGCACCAGGCCCACCGCGTAGCCGACGGTCACCGCGTGCTCGCGCAGCCGCCGGGGCACCACGAACGCCCGGGCCGCAAGCAGCGGCACGAACAGCAGGGCGAGCGAGCTGGCGGTGGCGGCGAAGAAGCCCACGACCGCGGCGACTACCGCCCCGGACGTACTGCGGGGCCGCCACAGCGCGGCCCAGAACAGGGCGACGAGCAGGTACCAGATGGTGTTGACGCCGTTGTCGGCGATCTCCAGTTGCGCCACCGGCAGCAGCAGCACGGACAGGCCGATCAGCGCGCGCAGCCAGCGCGAGCTGACCTGCCCAGCGCTGGCGTGGTAGACGAACAGCGCGCAGGCGGAGGCGACCAGGGCGCCGCCGGCCGCGAACACCACCGAGGCGTCCCTGATCGGCACAATCGCGGCGATCTGGCCGATCAGCCGCGGGGCCAGCTGCAGGTACCCGCCATAGGACTGCAGCAGGTGCCAGGGGTGCGAGAGCGCCCAGGGCAGGTAGATGCCCGGGTCTTCGGCCCAGACCCGGTCCCAGGCCGGCTTGTTGCCGCCGATACGGGCCAGCATGACCAGCGCGCCGAGGGCGATCACCGCGATCTGGAGCGGGATGAACGCCCAGCGCGGGAGGCCAGCCCGGGGGGCTGGCTCGGCCGGCGCCGGGAACAGGCCGGCGAGCGCGTCCCGGACGCCCTGGCCCGGGGCCGGCGGCTCACCCGCCGCCGGCCCGGCCTGGCCGGGCGCGCGGACATCAGGCGCAGACACGACAGGAACCTACCACCGGCCGGCCCTGCGTAGCCGCTCCGCGCCACCCAGCTTTGCGGCACCATTAACAGACAATGAACTAGAGGGCCCTGAGCAGGAGAGAACCGATGACCGGGCCGGCCATCAGGGATCACTAACGCCGTTGGGCTGGCGGCAGGTTAAATGATCGGAATGCTGGGCAGATGGCGGGGTCAGCCGTTGCGGCCGGCCGCACGCGATCAGGCAGGCCCGTCGTCCCAGTGGTGTCACCTGACCGCGGAGAGAGGCGTACGGGCTGTTGCGCGAGGATGAGAGCCAGCAGGGCGCCGCGGGCCGGGGCCCGGTCCAGCAGCGCCCGGACAAGGGTGGCGGTGCCCTGAATGGGCTGGCCGCCGCGCCGGAACTGGCCGACAAGCTCCGCGACATCCAGTCCATTACCGATGCGGCGCTGTCCGCGCTGGACCCGCAGGGCGTGCTGGAGGCGCTGGTCGACCGGGTCAAAGACATCCTGCAGGCGGACACCGCGGCGGTGCTGCTGCTCGACCAGCCGAACGGCCAGCTCGTCGCGGCAGCAGCGAGTGGCCTGGAAGAAGAGGTTGAGCAGGGCACCCGGGTCCCGCTGGGCCGCGGATTCGCCGGGCGGATCGCCGGGCTGGGCCAGCCGGTGATCTTGAACACGGTAGATCACACCAAGGTGGTCAACCCCATCTTGCTGGCCAAGGGAATCCGCTCCCTGGTGGGTGCCCCGCTGCGCGCCGAAGGCGCGGTGATCGGTGTGCTGCACGTCGGCACGCTGACCGGCCGCGTCTTCACCAGCCAGGACGTGGACCTGCTGCAGATGGCCGCCGACCGTGCGGCCGTGGCCGTGCAGGCTCTGTACACGCAGCTGGACCGGGCGACCGCCACCGTCCTGCAGCGCAGTCTGCTGCCATCCGCGCTGCCAGAGATCGGCGGCCTGGAGATGGCGGCCCGTTACGTGCCGGGCAGCGGCAACGTCGGCGGCGACTGGTATGACGTGTTCCGCCTGCCCTCCGGGCACGTCTGCGCGGTGATCGGCGATGTGACCGGCACCGGCCTGAACGCGGCCGTGATCATGGGCCGGATGCGCAGCGCGCTGCGTGCCTATGCGCTGGAGTCCGATGATCCCGGCGAGGTGCTGGAGCGGTTGAGCCGTAAGATGCGCCACTTCGAGCCAGATGCGCTGGCGAGCGTGCTGTGCGCCATGATCAGCCCGTCGCTGGACCAGATGCGGATGTCCACGGCCGGTCACCTGCCACCGGTGATCGCCTACCCAGGCCGGCCAGCCGGGCCGGCCGAGGTCCCGCCGGGCGTGCTCATCGGCATGGACAGCCCGGCTCCCCGGCGGGTGCGCACCATGGATCTGCCGCCCGGCGCGGTGCTCTGCCTGTACACCGACGGGCTGGTGGAACGCCGTGACCGGTCCATCGACGACGGCATCGCGCGGCTGTCCGCCGCCGTCTCACCGGCCGACCCGGAGACGGCCTGCGCCGCGATCATGCTGGCCATGGCCGGCTACACCACGCACAACGACGACGTCGCGCTGCTCCTGCTCCGCCGGCCGGAGGGTGCGCGATGACCACCGAGGAGCTGGCGGTTCGCTGGTCAGGGCGGCATGTGGTGGTGACCATGCCCACCGAGATCGACGCGGCCAACTCCGTGGCGGTGACTGGCCGGCTGTCCGCCGTACTGAGCGAAGGCCCGGACCTGATCACCGCCGACCTGACCGGCACCAGATTCTGTGACTCGGCGGGTGTGCAGGCCATAGCGCGCGCCGCCGAGCAGAGCGCGGCCAGCGGCACCGAACTGCGCGTCGCCCTCGGGGATTCGCCGGTGGCCCGGATCTTCCAGCTCACCGGCCTGGACCAGGTGATGCGGGTGTACCGCGATGTCCCGCAGTCACTTGACACCACGCGGCCGGGCCAGGAACCCGCGGCCCGGCCTGCTCCGGTCAGCCAGCGGCAGGCGGAGCGGGCCGGCGCAGTGCTGCCGGAGATCCAGGCGGCGCTGCTGCCCGCGGCGCTGCCGGTGCTGCCCCAGGCCAGGATCGCGGCGCGCTACCTGGCGGCCGCCGAGGATGCGGCCGCGGGCGGGGACTGGTTCGACGCGGTGCCGCTGGCCGGCGGCCCGGTTGCCCTGATGGTCGGTGACGTGGCCGGTCATGGGGTGGCCGCCGCGGCGGCCATGGGCCAGCTACGCGCCGTGCTGAACGATCTGCTGGTCGGCGAGCCGGATCTGGCCACCGTGCTCGGCCGGGCGGACGCGTTCGCGACCCGGTTCCTGGAGCTGCGCGCGGCGACCCTGGTGCTGGCCGTCCTTGATCCGGCCGATGGCACGCTGGAGTACGCCACCTGCGGGCACGAACCGCCACTGCTGGTCAGCAGCGGCCGGGCGGCCCGGTTCCTGCCCGGCACCGGCGCCGGCCCGCTGGGCACCGGCTCAGCACCGGTGCTGGCCCGGGTGTCCCTGCAGCCTGGTGAGTTCGTGCTGCTGTACAGCAACGGGCTGACCAGGCGGCCGGCCCGAACTCCGGAAGAAGGGCTGGCCGACCTGGCCAAGGTGGCCACGGACGCGATCGCCGACCAGACCGTGCCCGCGGCGACCACCGCCACCGCTGCTGACCGGCTCTGCCAGCTGACTGTGGACTTGCTGGCCGGCGCCGGCTACCGCGACGATGTGGCCACGCTGGCCGCGCAGTGGCGTCCGGGGCCACCCCCCGAGCTGCACCTCGAGTTCCCGGCCGAGACCGGGACCGTGCGGGCCATGCGGCGCTCGCTCAGCGGCTGGCTCAGCCAGCTGGACCCGCTGCTGCGCAGCTACGACGCGCTGCTGCTCGCGGTGACCGAGATCATCACCAACGCCGTCGAGCACGCCTACCCGTCCGGCCGGTCCGGTGTGGTCTGCCTGGATGCCTCGGTGAGCGGCGCCGGGACATTCGACTGCCGGATCGTCGACCACGGCATCTGGCGCGCCCCTGACCCAGGCATCCCATGGCGTGGCCAGGGCCTGATGGTCGCCGCCCAGGTGGTGGATCAGCTGCAGGTGCAGCACCTGCCGCAGGACGCCGCCGACCCGCCGGGGACCCGTGGCACCGTGGTGAGGCTGCGGCATCAGCTGACCAGGCCCGCCATCCTGGCCGCCCCTGCGGTGCCCGAGCCGGCCGCCCCGGCGCCCGGCGTGCCGTTCCAGGTGGTGGCCGGCCTGGACGGGCCGTCCGCCACGGCTGCCGTGTCCGGCCCGGCCGACCGCACAACGGCTGACCGGCTGGCCGGCCAGCTGCTGGCCGCCTGCCGCGGCGGCACCCTGCCGCTCACTGTGGACCTGCGCCAGGTAACGCTCCTGACCAGCGCGGGCGTCCGTACCCTCTACCAAATCAGCCAGCAATTGAACGCCCACCACCGGGAACTGACCCTGCTCGCCGAGCCCGGCAGCTCGGCGGAAACCATCCTGGCCCTGGCCGGGCTCCCGGCCGCCAGCGCCACCCGGCGCTCCCCGGGCTGATCCGCCTGGTTTGCCGGGTGCCAGCCGGGTAGCAGGGGCGGGTGGCTCACGGGAATCGGCCGCCGCATCAGGTCCCGCTGGCCCGCCGGGTCGGCGCGTGGCTGACCTGGTGGGTGCTGCTGATGTCGTTCTGGGTCATCCTGGACGACTCGATCGCCACCGATGAGCTGCTGGCGGGGGCGGGGGCGGCGGCCATCGGAGCACTCCTGGCCGAGCTGGTCACCTACCAGGCGGCGACCCGGCTGCGGATGCGGATCGAGTGGGCGGCACTGGCGTTCAGGCTGCCCAGGGAGGTGGCCCGGGACACGGGGATCGTCTTCGCGGCGCTGTACCGGCGGCTGGCCCTGGGCGAGGAACCACCCAGCGGATTCCGCGAGTTGCCGGCCCGCTACGGGGATGAGGCGGCCGCCGGGAAGACCCGGCGCGCGCTGCTGGTCGCGGGCACGTCGGTCGCACCCAACACGTTCGTGCTCGGCATCGACCGGGAGCGTGACGTCATGATCATCCACCAGCTCGTGGTCAACCAGGGAGAGGCGGAGCAGTGAATGGCTTCGTGATCGCCGCCATCGCCATGCTGGCCGCCGTCATCCCGTGCGGAATCGTGGTCGTCCGGGGGAAGGTCATGGACGCGCTGGTCGCCTACGAGGCGATCAGCGCCATCGTCGTGATGGTGCTGATCCTGCTGGCCGAGGGGTTCAAGCGGTCCGGTGAGTTCGAGCTGGGCGTGCTGCTCGCGGTGCTGCTGTTCGGCAGCGGGCTGGTCTTCGCCCGGTTCCTGGAGCGCTGGCTGTGAGCCCCCGGGAGATCATCGTCTACCTGCTGCTCGGCCTGGCCGCGCTCATCGTGCTCGCGTCCTCGGTCGGCATCCTGGTCATGCGGGACCCGTACCAGAAACTGCATTACGTGAGCCCGGTGGCCGTGGTCGCGCCGGTCGTGGCCGGGCTGGCCGTCCTGGTCCAGTCGGGATTCACCGAAGACTCCGCGCAGACGTGGCTGGCGCTGCTTTTCGTCCTGGCAGGTGGCCCGGTGCTTACCCATGCGACGATCCGGGCCGCGCGGATCAGGGCAGAAGGTGACTGGCGAGGCAGCCGCGGCCAGGCCGGGCAGGCCCGCGAGCCGTCCGCCGCGGGCCCGGCCCGGGGAGGCGGCGATGACTGACCCGCATCTGCTGGCCGTGGTCACCCCGTACACGATCCCGCTGCCCCTGATGGACGTGCTCCAGGTGACGGTGCTGGTTCTGGTGGCCGCGGGGGCCACCGCCGTGGTGCTGGTCCGGGATCTGCCCCGGCAGGTGATCGTGCTGTCCGGGTACGGCCTGCTGCTGGCCGTGCTGTTCCTGGTGTTCCAGGCGCCTGACGTCACGCTGTCCGAGCTCACCATCGGGGCGGTGGCGTTGCCCATGCTGCTGCTGCTCGCCCTGGCCAAGATCAGGCGGCGGGAGAAATGAGCTCCGGGCAGCGCCGCTGGGTCTTCCTGGCCGGGCTGGCCGGGCTGGCCGCGTTCTATCTGTGGGGCCTGTCCGGGCTGCCCGGCTTCGGCAACTACCCCGGCCCGTACGGCTACATCATCAACCGGATCGCGGTGGCCCAGACCAACGCCACCGGGGTGGTCTCCGCGGTCAACTTCGAATACCGCGGCTTCGACACGGTTGGCGAGGAGTTCATCCTGTTCATCGCCGTCGCCGGGATGGCCGTGGTGCTGCGGCAGCTGCGCAGCGAGCGGGAACGGGATCCGGCTAACCCGGGCGAGGACTGGGCCATCCCGCCGGCCACCGACGCGGTCCGGCTGGTCGCCCTGCTGTTCACCGGGCCGGTCATCGTGCTCGGCTGGTGGCTCGCCTCGCACGCGCAGACCACCCCGTCCGGTGGCTTCCAGGGCGGGGTGGTGCTGGCCACCAGCCTGATGCTCGTCTACCTGGCCGGCGAGTTCCTGCTGTTCCGGCGGATCAGCCCGGTCAACATCATCGACGCGGTCGAGGCGGTCGGGGCCGCCGGTTTCGCCGCCGTCGGGCTCACCGCCGTGGCGCTGGGACTGCCCTACCTGAAGAATTTCCTCGGCCTGGGCACCGTGCCGGGCGCGGTCAGCTCGTCCGGCACGATCGCGCTGATCAGCTTCTTCGTCGGGCTGGAGGTGGCGGCCGCGTTCATCCTGATCGTCGGCGAACTGGCCGAGCAGACCCTCCTGGTGCAGCAGGGAGACCGGTGATGCACATCTTCCCGTTCGTGGTGGTGGCCTGGATCCTCGCGGTCGGCCTGTATGGCATCGTGACCAGCCACCACCTGGTGCATCAGATCATCTGCCTGATCGTGGTGCAGTCCTCGACCTACGTGCTGCTGCTCGGGGTGGGCTACCGGACCGGCGCGGTGGCACCCTACTTCTTTGACGTCCCGGTGCACACCCCGGCGGTGGACCCGGTGGTGCAGGCGCTGGCCCTGACCGACGTGGTGGTCGAGGCCGCGGTGACCGCGCTGCTGCTCGCCCTGGCGGTGCAGGCCCAGAAGCGGTTCGGCACGCTCGACCCGCAAGAACTCGTCCAGCTCAAGGGCTGATGGCGGCTCCCATGGACCAGCTGCTCCCGCTCGCCACCGTCACGCCGCTGCTGATGGCCGCGATGATCGCGGCGCTGAACCCGCTGCTCGGCCGGGCGCGCCGGGTGCTGGACGGCGTGGCCATCCTGACCAGCGCAGCCGTGGCCGGGCTGCTGATCGCGATCCTGATCCAGGTGGCGCACCGGGACCAGGTCTACTGGTTCGCCGGCTTCCACCCGCACCACGGCGTCGCGATCGGCATCGACTACGCGGTGGGCCCGCTCAACGCGGGCCTGGCCTGCCTGGCCGCGGTCCTGGTCACCGCCTCGATGATCTTCTCCTGGCGGTATTTCGCGCGGATCGGCAGCTACTTCCACGCGCTGATGCTGGCCTTCCTGGCCGGCCTGACCGGGTTCTGCCTGACCGGCGACATCTTCGACCTGTTCGTCTGGTTCGAGCTGATGGGGGTGGCCGCCTACGCGCTGACCGCGTACCGGCCGGAGGAGCGCGGCTCGCTGCAGGGTGCGCTGAACTTCGCCATCACCAACAGCGTCGGCGCCTACCTGTCGCTGTCCGGCATCGCCCTGATCTACGGCCGGACCGGCGCGCTGAACATGGCCCAGATCAGCCGGCACCTGGCCGGCCACCGGCCGGACGGCCTGGTCGTCGTGGCCTTCGTGCTCATCATCGCCGGGCTGCTGGTCAAGGGCGCGATCGTGCCGTTCCACTTCTGGCTGGCCGACGCGCACGCGGTCGCCCCCACCCCGGTCTGCGTGCTGTTCTCCGGCGTCATGGTGGAACTGGGCCTGTACGGGGTGGCCCGGGTGTACTGGTCCATGTTCGGCCAGGCCCTCGGGCACCGGTCCACGATCACCGCCGTGTTCGTCGCCCTCGGCGTGCTGACCGCGATCGTGGGTGCGCTGTTCTGCTTCCGGGAACGGCACCTGAAGCGGCTGCTCGCGTTCTCCACCATCAGCCACGCGGGCATGTTCCTGGCCGGCATCGGCCTGCTCACTCCGCTCGGGCTGGCCGGCGCGGCCGTCTACGTGCTGGGCCACGCGCTGGTCAAGGCGGCGCTCTTCCTGTGCGTCGGCATCGTGCTGCACCGGCTCGGCTCGGTGAACGAGCCCTGGCTGCACGGCCGCGGCCGCCGCCTGCCGGTGACCGGCGTAGTGTTCACGCTGGCCGCGTTCGGCCTGGCCGACCTGCCGCCGTTCACCACCTATCTGGGCAAGGGCTGGCTCGAGGACAGCGCCACCAGCCGCGGGCTGGTCTGGATCACGACGGCGTTCATCGCCTGCTCGGTGCTGGTCGGCGGGGCCGTGCTCCGGGTGGCGGGCGGCGTGTTCTACGGCCTCGGCGACCCGCCCAGCGAGACCACGGAGATGGCCAAAGAGTCCTCGGAGGAGACCAGCGAGACCGACGAGGACAAGCAGCGCACCCCGCTGTCGATGATCGTGCCACCGGCCGTGCTGGTGGCCGCGGCGGTCATCATCGGATTCCTGCCCCGGCTCGGGCCAGCCGTGCAGGCGGCCGCGATCCGGTTCCAGGATGAGTCCGGCAACACCGCCCAGGTGCTGTTCGACGCGCCGGTCACCCACCCGGCCGCGCTGTACCCAGCGGAGAGCGCCGGGATCAGCACCGGTGATGTGCTCACCGGCCTGGGCTCGGCGGCCGGCGCGGTGGTGCTCGCCTATCTCGCGCTGTACTGGCGGCGGCTGCCGCTGCTGCGCCGCGGCTTCGAGCCGGGCACCGGGCTGGTCCGGCCCATCGAGCGGTTCCAGAGCGGCGTGGTGAACGACTACGTCACCTGGATCGTCGTCGGCCTGGCCTGCGTGGGCGGCGCGCTAGCCTTTGCCATCCGCTGACGGCGGCTTGCGGCCCCAGGCCAGGAACATCAGGTGCGGCATCACCAGCGTGCGCGGGTCGTCCAGGTGACTGCGCACCGCGCGGTCCAGCGCATCGAGCTCAGCGTGGTCGGCCAGGCCCAGGCCGACGATCACCGGGTGCATGCTGCGTACCAGGTCAGGCACGACCATCCGGCGGGAGTCCGCAGCCCGGTACACCCCGGCCCGCGCCTGGATGCCGATCTCGTCAGGCCCGCCTGCCGGTACAGCTCAGCCAGGCGGCGGCCGATGAACAGGTCGGCGCCATGCCTCCGGAAAGCGGCGCGAAACAGCTCCGTGATCCGGGTGTAGGCCGGGTGGGCCGGGTAGCACAGCGTGCCCTCACCGTCCGGTTCCAGGCTGGCGACCCAGCCGCCGGGTTTGGCCAGCCGGACCATCTCAGCGACGACCTCAGCGGGGCCGGGCACGGTCACCAGCAGGGTGCGCGCGTGCACCAGGTCAAATGACCCGGCTGGGAGGCCGGTGCGCCGGGCATCGGCGGCCACGATCCGCACGCTGCCCAGCCCGCGCTGTGCGGTGAACTCCCTGGCCATGGCGATGTGGCTGGGGTCCGCGTCCAGCCCCACCACGCGCCCGCCCGGTGCGATCCGCTCGGCCAGCAGGTCCAGGATCCCGCGCGGGCCGCAGCCGAGATCGATCGCGTCCTGGCCCGGCCTAAGGCCGGCCCGGTCGAGCAGCGTTTCGCTGTCCGGCCGCAGTTCCCCGGACTGGCGCTGCAGCCGCGCGCTCTCCGCCGCGTCCCGGCCCAGCGCGTAGACATCGGTGGCGCACTGCGGCGCCGTAGGCGTGCTAGCTCCCTGCATGTCAGTGTGTCCCCTTGTCACTCGGCCCGACCGTCCCGCTAGGACGTGTGACTCAGCGTGTGCGGGTCGGCGGCCGCGCCGCGCCGCCGGTCACACGCGTCGTCACACGGGCGGGGAGCATCGTCGGCGGCACGGGTATCAACCAGGGAGGGAGAACCACAATGCCGATGGTCACGGTGAAGGTGATCGAGGGAGTCTTCAGTCAGCAGCAGAAGCAGGAGATGATCCATAAGATCACCGACACGATGGTGGAGATCGAGGGCGAGAACCTCCGGCCGGTTACCTGGGTCCTCGTCGAGGAGGTTCGCAGCGGTGACTGGGGTATCGCGGGCAACGGCCTCACCACGGCCGATGTGCATGCTTTGCAGGCGCAGCCGGCCGCGGCCACCGCGGGCTGAGCCGCGCGGCCGGTGACCCTGCAGGTGCGGCTGCTTGGGCGGCCGCGCATCCAGGATCCGGCCGGGCCGCCGGCCCGGCCGCCCGGGGGGCAGAAGTCCTGGGCGCTGCTCGCCCGGGTTGCCCTCGCGGACCGGCCGCTGACCAGGAGCGAGCTGGCCGCGGAGTTGTTCGGCGAGGCCGATGACCCGCTCGGGGCGCTCCGCTGGTACCTGGCTGACCTGCGCCGCTGCTGCCAGAACCCGGAGCTGCTGCGCGGCGACCCGGTCAGCCTGGCTGACGGCGCCCTGTGGCTGGACGTGCGCGCGCTGTGGGACGGGTCGCTGCCCGCGGCGGAGATCGGCGGGGCGCTGCTGGACGGCGTGGAGCCGCGCAACTGCCCGGCCTTCGACGTCTGGCTCATGCTGGCCCGGGGCCGATGCGCGGCCCGGTCGATGGAGGAACTCCGCCGGGCGGCGCTGGACCTGCTGGCCACCGGCGACGCGGAGGCGGCCATCGAGCCCGCCGGGCGCGCCGCCGCGCTCGATCCGTTCGACGAGGGCACGCAGGAACTGTTCCTGCGCACGCTGGTCGCCGCCGGGCATCCCGCCCGGGCGGCGGTGCAGCTGTCCTCCTGCGAGACGCCTTTCGCCCGGGAAGGGCTAGTCTGCTCGCCGGCGCTGCGCGCCGCGGCGCGGCCGCCCGCTGCGCCAGCACCGGTGGGGCTGCGCGCTGGCGTGGTCGCCAAGTCGCTGCTGCTGGCCGGGAAGGCGGCGCTCGACGCGGGATCGGCTGACGCCGGGGTCGAGACGCTGCGGCGCGCGGCTGAAGAAGCCGACCGGGCCAGGGATCCGCTCGTGCTGGCCGAGGTGCTGGCCGCCCTGGGTTCGGCCCTGGTGCATGCCATCCGCGGCTTCGATGGCGAAGGCGCCGTGGTGCTGAACCATGCGCTGACCGCGGCCAGGTCCGCGGGCAATCAGCGGCTGGTCACCGAGATCCTGCGCGAACTGGCGTTCGTCGACGTGCAAGCCGGGCGGCACGCGTCCGCGGCCCGCGCGCTGCGCGAGGCGTCGGTGCAGGCTGAGGCGGCTGACGATGCGGCGCTCACCGCCCGGGTGCTGGCCATGCGCGGCATGAACGAGGCCGACCAGGGGCGGCACGACGCGGCGGTGCGGCTGCTGGCGGATCCCGCGCAGCTCGCGGCAGCGGCCGGCAGCCGGCGCCAGGAGGCCTGGTCAACCGGGGTCATGGCCCGTTCGCTGCTGCTCGCCGGGCGGGCCGGCGAAGCCCGGACGGCGGCCGAGCTCAGCATCGGTATCTGCGGCCAGGAGCGCTGGAATGCGTTCCTGCCCTGGCCGCAGGCGCTGCGGGCGCAGTGCCTGGCCGCCGCCGGGCGGTGCGGCGAGGCACGCGACGACGCGGAGCAGGCATTCGCGCTGGCCTGCCAGCTGGGCGACCCGTGCTGGGAGGGGATGGCCGGGCGGGCGCTGGCGCTGCTGGCCCTGCACACCGGCGACGGGGCGACGGCCGCCGAGTGGATCACCGACGCGCAGCGCCGCTGCGACCGGGTGCCGGACCGTTACGTCTGGGTGTCCGGATTCGTGGCGCTGGGCCGCCTGGAGATCGCCGCACGGGAGCAGCCCGATCTGGTCGCCCCGCTGGCCCGGCGCCTGTACCGGGACGCGCTGCGGATGGACCTGCCCGAATTCACCGCCTGGGCGCTGATCTACCAGGCCGAAGCGGGCGACCTCGCCAACCTGGCCCTGGCCCGCACCCTCGCCGCCAGCATCGTCAACCCGGAACTTCAGGCCCGCGCCGCCGCGCTGTAAGGCCCCCCGGGTGACTGCTATCTCTGCCGTACGCGGCCAGGCTCAGCCGGCCAGCACACGGACCGCCGGGCACAATGGCCCCATGGATCTTGGCTTGCGGGACCGTGTCTACCTGGTGACCGGGGGCAGCCGGGGGCTGGGGTTTGCCGCCGCCCGGGCGCTCGTCGCGGATGGGGCGCGCGTCCTGGTCAGCGGCCCGCACGAGGGCTCCGCGTCCTCGGCCGTGGCCCGGCTCAGCCAGGAGGCCGGGCCGGACGCGGCCGGCTGGGCCGTCGCGGACAACGCCGACCCCGCTGCCACCGGCCAGCTGATCGCCGCCGCGCGCGACCGGTTCGGCCGCCTGGACGGCGCGCTGATCAGCGTCGGCGGGTCGCCCGGCGGCACCGTGGCCAGCACCACGGACGACGCGTGGCGGTCCGCGTTCGAAAGCGTCTTCCTCGGCGCCGTCCGGCTGGCCCGGGTCCTCGCGGGCAGCCTGGCCGGCCGGCGTGACGATGATTCACTCAGCGGGACCGGCGGCTCCATCGCCTTCGTGCTGGCCGCCTCCGTCCGCACGCCCCTGCCCGACCTGGCCATCTCCAACGGGCTCTTCCCCGGCCTGGCGGGCGTGGTGAAGACCATGGCCGGCGAGCACGGCCCGTCCGGGGTCCGGGTCAACGGGCTGCTGCCGGTCCGCATCGCCACCGACCGGGTCCGCCAGCTGGACGCCCTGCTCGGCGACCCGGACGAAGTCCGGGCCCGCGTGTCGCAGGGCATCCCGCTGCGCCGGTATGGGGAACCCGCCGAGTTCGGGCAGGCCGCGGCGTTCGTCCTGTCCCCCGCCGCGGCCTACCTCACCGGCGCGATGATCCCGATCGACGGTGGGGCCATCCGCTCCATCTGAGCACCGATCTGAGCACGGGCCCAGCACCGCCTCGACCAGCTGCCAGGCCGGCCCGACCACGCCGATCACGGTCGCTCAGCTGCCGCTGCGGTCGGCGCGGCGGACCCGGATCGCGGCCATCGTGACGACCACGATGAGCAGTGCGATGCCCGAGGCGACCAGGAAGGCACGGTCGAAGCCGGCCGCCAGCGCGTGCTGGTAGGCCGCCTGCCACGAGGCGGTCCCGGCCGCCGCGGCGTGGGCCCGGGCGCGGTCGGCGATCACCGTCCAGGCCACGGTGCCCAGCACGGCGAGGCCAATTGATCCGCCAATCTGCCGGCCGGCGTTGAGCAGGCTGGCGGCCACCCCGGAGTCCGCCTCATCCACCCGGACCAGGGCGACCAGCGGCAGCGGGACGAACAGCAGGCCGAGGCCGGCCCCGGTCAGCAGCATCGGGCCAAGCAGCCCGCCCGTGTAGCTGCCGTGCTCGGACAGCCGGGACAGCCAGAACAGGCCCCCGGCGGTGGCGGCCCCGCCGGCCAGCAGCAGCGGGCGCGGGCCGATCCGCGATAGGAGCGTGGCGGCGGCGCCGGAGGCCGCCAGCAGCACGGCGGTCAGCGGCAGGAACGCCAGCCCGGTCCGGAGCGCGGAGTAACCCCACACCTCCTGGACGAACAGATTGATGAAGAAGAACACACCGAACACGGCGGTCCCCACCACCAGCATGGCCAGGTTCGCGCCGAGACGATCGCGCTGGCGCAGCAACCGCCCCGGCAGCAGCGCGGCCCGGCTGCGCGCCTCGACCAGCGCGAACACGCCGAGCAGGACCACCCCTGCGGCCAGCGCGGTCACCACCATGGCGTCGCCCCAGTGCGATGTCCCGTCCGGGCTGGTGGCGGCGTTGGACAGGCCGTAGACGAGCGCGGCCACTCCCACGGTTCCGGTGATGGCGCCGGGGATGTCCAGCCGGCCGGGCCGGCGGGCGGCGGCGGGCAGCACGATCAGCGCGGCGAGCGCGGTGGCGATGCCGATCGGCACGTTGACGAACAGCACCCACCGCCACGAGGCATAGGTGACCAGCAGGCCCCCGGCGAGCAGGCCGACCGCGCCGCCGGCCCCGCTCATCGCGGCGTACACGCCCATCGCCCGGTTGCGCGGCGGGCCTTCCGGGAACGTCGTCGCGATCAGCGCCAGCGCGGTGGGTGCGACGATCGCGCCGCCGGCGCCCTGCACCACCCGGGCGGCCAGCAGCCACGCCTGCGAAGTGGCCAGCCCGCCGGCCAGCGACGCGGCCGAGAACAGCAGCAGGCCGGCCACGAACATCCGGCGCCGTCCGAGCAGGTCACCGGCGCGGCCGCCGAGCAGCAGCAGCCCGCCGAGGGCCAGCGCGTACGCGTTGGTCACCCACTCCAGGCCGCTGCCGGAGAAGCCGAGCGCGCGCTCGATGTGCGGTTGCGCGACGACGACGATCGTCGCGTCGAGTACGACCATCAGCTGGGCGGTCGCGATGACGAGCAGGGCCAGGCCGAGGCGGCGGTGGCTGGGCCGGGTCGCGGGCTGGCCGGTTGCGAGAGATGTCATTGTCATGCCGCCGAGCCTGCCGGCTGGACGGCCCGCCGTCGTCGTGCACAGGAAGTGACTTCTGCCTGGTCAGCGGGGATGCCCGTGGCCGCCGGACTACCACGCCGGGAGTAGCCGGGAATCGCTACTGGGGGCGGATGCGCTCGCGGGCCGGACGCGTACGCTCGGAGAATGCGCACGAATCAGGGCCGGCAGAGATTCTACGCAGCCGGATGGCTCATCTCGGCGGGTGTCATGGCCGTCACGTTCGGCATGTGGCAGCTGCACATCCGCGAGGTCGAGCAGCGCGCCGAAGAGGCCGAGCGGACCAAGGACGAAGCCGCCCGCCGCCGGGCCGTGGAGGAGCGCCTGCGCATCGCCCGTGAGCTGCACGATTCACTGACGCACAGCATCTCGGTGATCCAGGTTCAGGCCGGCGTGGCGGTGCACCTGGCCCGCAAACGCGGCGAGGATGTGCCACCCGCGTTGCTCGCCATCCAGGAGGCCGGCGCGGACGCCGCACGGGAACTGCGCGCGACGCTGGGCGTGCTGCGCAGTGCGGAGGACGGCGACGGCAGCGGGCTCAGCCAGCTGGACAGCCTGGTGGCCCGGGCGCGGGCGGCTGGTCTCCCGGTGACCGTGACGGTGACCGGCGCCGAGCGGCCGCTGCCGGCCGAAGTCGACCAGGCCGCCTACCGGATCGTGCAGGAAGCGCTGACCAACGTGAGCCGTCACGCCGGGCACGCCTGCGCGGCAGTGCACCTGCACTACACGCCGCAAGCCCTCTCGGTCCGGGTTGACGACGACGGCACGGGCACCGTAACCGGCCCGGGCGCCGCAACCGGCACGGGCGGGCGATCCGGTCCCGGGCTGGGCCTGGTCGGCATGCGGGAACGGGTGTCCGCGCTCGGCGGCCGGCTCCAGGCCGGGCCGCAGGACGGCGGCGGCTTCCAGGTATGGGCCGAACTCCCCGTCCGGGCACAGTCTTGATCAGGATCCTGCTGGCCGACGACCAGGCGCTGATCCGTAGCGGGATCCGGTCGCTGCTCGACGCGGAAGACGATATCGAGGTGGTCGCCGAGGCCGCCGACGGGCAGCACGCGGTCGCGCTGGCCGCGGAGCACCGCCCGGACATCGCGCTGCTGGACATTCAGATGCCGGGCCTGGACGGCATCGAGGCCACCAGGCAGATCGTCGCGGACGAGCGGCT
Source organism: uncultured Actinomycetes bacterium (assembly GCA_963814645.1). GTDB lineage: Bacteria > Actinomycetota > Actinomycetes > Streptosporangiales > Streptosporangiaceae > RYN-230. Next base: position 3,354,593 of record CAWFDX010000004.1, read on the forward strand.
GGACAGCGTGCGCGTGGTGATCCTGACCAACTTCGGGCTCGAGGAGTACATTTTCCGCGCGCTGCGCGCGGGCGCGGCCGGGTTCCTGCTGAAAGACACCCAGCCGGCCGAGCTGCTGCAGGCTATGCATGTCGTGATGCGCGGGGACGCGCTGCTGTCCCCGGCCGTCACCCGCAGCCTGATCGGCGAGTTCGTGGCCCGCCCACCGGACGCGGTCGCCGCGGCCGGGATGGAGACCCTGACCAACCGGGAACGGGAGGTGGTGGCGCTGGTCGCGCACGGCCTGTCCAACGACGAGATCGCCGCGGCCATGGTGCTCAGCCCGGCCACCGCCAAGACCCACGTCAGCCGGGCGATGATCAAGCTCGGCGCGCGGGACCGGGCGCAGCTCGTGGTGTTCGCCTACCAGACCGGTTTGGTCACCCCGCGGGCCGCCGGGCCTGCGTCGCGGTGACCGTGACGGTGCCGCGGCCGAGGGTGGGATGCCGCGCGGTGACGGTGATCAGGCCGGGCCGGCCGGGCAGCGAGCGGACGAACCCACCGCCGGCTCCGCCGTACTCGCCGAATGGGAACGGGTTGGCGCCCACCAGGATGGCCGGGCCGGCCAGTTGCACGGTCACGTCCCCGGTGACGTGCTGGCGCTGGTTGCCGTAGGCATCGAGGGCGCGGAAGGTGACCCGGGTGGCATCGGTGCCGTCGGCGGTGATCGACGCGTGGTCGGCGGTGAGCCCGAGCCGGTCGCGCGCCGGGTCGGCCGACATCCGGGCCGAGGCCACCAGCCGCCCGCCGAGGTACCCGTCGATGCGCAGCTCGGGCAGGCCGGATCCATCCACGGTGAGATCGGCGAACACCGGAGGATGGGCCAGCCCGCCGAACCGGGCGCGGTCGGGGAACCCGGTCGCGATGTGCTCCGGGCCAGCGAAGATCTCGAGCCGCTCGCAGTTCGTGGCGATCATGGCATCGGCGCCGGGCCCGTGCGGCGGGGAGCCGGGCCCGAAGTCCCAGCAGAACACCGGCTCGATCACCGGCCGGGCCCGCGGGTCCAGTTGCGCGCGGTAGATGGCCGCCGCTGGCTTGGGGATCCGGAAGGTATCCAGCACGCCCGGCGTTTTCAGCCCGCGCCAGATCCGGGCGCCGCCGTTGTAGGAGGCGTAGTCGATGCCGCACCAGCCGAGCAGCCCGGCGTACCCGGGCCTGACCCGCGCGGTGTGGTGCACCTGGGCGTGCAGCCGGGCCTGCCAGGCCAGCACCGGGCCGGGGTCGATCCACCGGTAGGCCGGTGCGCCGGCCAGCGCGCCGACCGCCTCGCTGACCAGATAGGGCAGGCCGGGCAGCGGTGGCCTGAGGGTGGCGTCGCCGCGGGCCTGGCGGTAGTCGTCGAACGCGAACACGTCCTCGCCCCAGCCCCGGGCGGAATGCCTGGTCATCGCGCCGGACGTGGGACGGGTCCCGTCCAGGCCGACAGCGATCTGGCGGGTCCTGGTGTACAGCCGGGGGTGGTTCGCCGTCTCGTTCAGCCGGGTACCCCAGACGATCACGCACGGCCGGTTGCGGTCCCGGACCACCATGTCCTGCACGTTCTGCGCGGCGATGTCCTGCCACGCCTCGTCCCCGACGTAGGCCCAGCCCGGTGCCTCTTGCCAGACCATCAGCCCGAGCTCGTCGCAGGCGTCGAGGAAGTGCGGGGATTGCGGGTAGTGCGAGCAGCGCACCATGTTGCAGTTCAGCTCGGTTCTCAGGATCTCGGCGTCGCGGCGCTGCAGCCGGGCGGCGGCCGCCATGCCCAGGTACGGGAACAGCTGATGCCGGTTCAGCCCGAAAATCGGCAGCCGCTCACCGTTGAGGTAGAAGCCGTCGGGCTGGAATATGGCCTGCCGGAAGCCGGTCCGGACCGTCACGTCATGCCGGTCCCCGGATGGGGCGGTCAGCGTGACCCGGACCTGGTACAGCTTCGGCGATTCCGGTGACCACAGTGTCACGGCACCGACGCCGGTCAGCGCCAGCGTGGCCACCGACCGGCCGGGCGCGGTCAGCGTCACCTTGTGCGCGGTGCTGGCCAGCCGCCGGGCACCGTCGAGCAGCTCGGCGCTGATATCGACTGGACCGCTGGGCAGGGCGACCGCATCGATGGTGGCCCGCACGAGCACGCTCCGGTCGGGGCTGAGCACCCGGGCTGGGCTGGCGAACACGTCGGCCAGGAACACCTCCGGCACCACCCGCAGGAAGGCGTCCCGGTAGATGCCACCCGGCTGGAGGAAGTCGATGCTGGCCGCCCCGCGGGCATGCCCCGCGGGCGGCACCGGCCGCCAGCGCGAGTCCACCACGACGGCCAGCACGTTGTCCTCAGCCAGCAAGGATCCGGTCAGCTCGGCCGAGAACGGCAGGTAGCCGCCGCGGTGGGTGGCGACCGCCGTCCCGTTGAGCAGCACGGTGGCGTCGGCCATCACGCCGTCGAAGTCGGCGAAGACCCGGCTCCGCCCGGCCGGCCGCTGCCGCACCTCGAAGTGCTTGCGGTAGATCCAGACGCCCTCCCAGCTGGCCGGGTCCCAGTCACCCCAGGACAGCGGGGTGACCGTGTGCGGCAGGGTGACCTGGATGAACCCGCGGTCGTCGAAGCCGGGATCTGCCGAACCCGGCACGTACCGGCCGCCGAACCGCCAGCCCTCGTTGAACGTGGTGCGATTCTGGCTGGTCAAGCGGGCACGACGTAGGGGAAGTCGCTGGTGCGCTGGGCCGCGGTGACGGACGGCCGCAGCCCGGAGGGCACCGCCATGCCCGCGGCCAGGGACAGCATCGCCTCGGGGGCGTTGTCAGCCTGGGTCCGGCCGTTGAATCCGGTGAAGCTGTACACCGCCGGGGTGCCGACCACGTAGGGCAGCACGTCGGGGAAGAGTTCCCTGGCCACCGCCTGACCATAGCCCTCGGCGTCGCCGACGGTCCCGGTGGCCGCCACCGCGGCGGTGACCTGGTCGCCGATGTACTTGGCCGCGGCGCCGACGTCTTCGGACGGGTGCCGGGTGTTGGCCGGGTTGGTGAAGTCGGTGTCGTTCGGCCAGAAGATCGGCCACATCATCGGATGCCCGGCCCGGTTGATCTGCCGCCAGCCGCCCGCGTCGGTGGCGAGTTTGGTGGCGGCCCACACCCCGGTCCGGGCGCCCGGCCGCAACCGCGGGTGGGTGTGCGGGATCTCCAGCACGATCGAGTCGAACCAGGCTGCCGGCGAAGCTGTTCTTGGCCTGCTCCGGCCGCCAGCCGGACAGGTCCACCGCAGTCCCGCTGGCCACCGCCCCGTTGACGATCGCCAGCAGGTCCAGGTCGATGTAGAACGAGTCAGCGATCCGCCCGGCCCACATCCGGGTACCCTGCGCGCTGGCCACCTCGCCGGTGCGCCCCTCGAGCAGGAGTTCGCCGTCCGCGGCGTCGTCGCGCGCCTGGCCGCCGGTCAGCGCGTGCAGCCGCAGCGGCTGCCGTCCTTCCTGGTCTGGTGCACCGAAGGACGCCCGGTACGTCAGGTCCTCGAAGTCCGCGCCGTCGAAATGCACCTTGAACTCGTAGCGTGCCTCCGGGTGGAACCCTGGCTCGGAGTGCAGGCCGTTGACGTTCGAGTTCACATCCATCACGAGCACGGTGCTCCCGTTGCCCGGGAAGACGTACAAATCGTCGAGGTAGAGCTGGCCGGTCTGCGCGGCCAGTGGCGTATCCAGGTGATGGGACATGGAGGTTCCTCCCTCGCGGTATGAGCGTCCATGCCCGGTCCGAGATGACCCAAAAACTCCACTTCGGCGCGTCCACGTACGCTGCCGCCATGGAGATCATCGAAGGTGCGGGGGCGTGGCGGCCGCCCGCGGCGGGGGCGGCGAACGACTGGGTGGAGCACTTCGAGGTGCCCGACCTGTCGGTGGGGACCTACTGCATTCCGGTCGGCGGGCTCGACGACCAGACCCCGCACACCGAGGACGAGATTTATGTCGTCACGGCGGGCCGGGCCACGATCGTGACGCCGGCCGCGTCGGCCGCCATCGGTCCCGGGTCGGTGATCTTTGTCCCAGCGGGTGAGGAGCACCGGTTTACCGACGTGACCGAGGACCTGGCGCTGCTCGTCGTGTTCGCCCCGGCGTACGACTCACGCTCGCCGACGGTGAGCGCCGGCGGCGGCACCTGACCGCCCGCGGTCGCCCATCCCTCACTTGACTGATTAGACCTGTCTGTCTAGTATCTCTATTGAACAGACCTGTCTACTCAATGAGGGTGGGTAACCAGACATGACGATGCGGGTCGCAACTGCCCTGACCCGGCCGGTCCGCCGTCCGGCCAGCGAGACCGCCGACATCCTCCCGGCTGACCCGTTTGCCCGCCGGTCCCGGCTGTACCGGCCGGGCAGCCACCGGCTGAGCGGACGGCCAGCCGTCTTCGTGCTGGGCTCGCTGATCGTGGCGCTGCTGGCCTCCTCGGCCGCCCCCACCCCGCTGTACGCGATCTACCAGGCCATGTGGCACTTCACCCCGATCACCACCACGGTGGTGTTCGGGGTGTACGCGATGGCGGTGCTGGCCGGCCTGCTCACCATGGGCAAGCTCTCCGACCACGTCGGGCGCCGGCCGGTGCTGCTGACCGCGATCGCCGTGCACGCCGGCTCGCTGGTCATCTTCGCCACCGCCACCGGGGTGCCCGCCCTGCTGTCCGCCCGGGTGGTCCAGGGCCTGTCTACCGGCGCGGCGCTGGGTGCGATCGGCGCGGCCATGCTGGACATGGACCGCGAACTCGGCACGTTCGCCAACGCGGTGGCGCCGGGCATGGGCACCGCCAGCGGCGCGATCCTGTCCGCGCTGGCCGTCCGGTTCCTGCCGGACCCCACCCATCTCATCTACCTGGCCCTGATCGGCGTGCTCGCCCTGCAGGCGATCGCCATCACCGCGATGCGCGAGACGGTCACCCGGGCACCGGGCGCACTGGCCAGCCTGCGGCCGGAGATCACCCTCCCCCGCGCGCTGCGCGGCCCGGTGCTGACCGCTGTACCCGTGCTGTTCGCGGTGTGGGCGCTGGCCGGGCTGTACGGTGCGCTCGGCCCGGCACTGGTGCACACGCTGACCGGGTCCGGCAACGTGGTGCTGGGCGGCCTGAGCCTGTTCGTGCTGGCCGCCTCGGCCGTCGTCGCGATCATCGCGCTGCGCCGGCTCGCCGCCCGCACGGTGATGCTGGTCGGCGTCCTGGCCCTGATCATCGGCGTGGCCGTGACCGTCATGGCCGTGAGCCTGGGGTCCCCGGCGGTCTTCTTCGCCGGTTCAGCCATCGCCGGCGCCGGGTTCGGCAGCGGCTTCCAGGGCGGCATCCGCACCGTGGTCCCGCTGGCCGCGGCGCACCAGCGGGCCGACCTGGTCTCGCTGCTCTACCTTGTGTCCTACCTCGGGCTGGGCGTGCCCGCCGTACTGGCCGGCTTCGGCGTGGTGCACGGCGGCGGGCTGATCGACACCACCCGCTACTACGGCGCCGCGGTGATCGCGCTGGCCGCACTGGCCCTAGTCGGCCTGCTCAGGAATCGGCCCGGTCGCGCCCCGCAGACCGCTCCGGAGCGTGCCGCCATCCCGGCCCAGGACATACGATAGACAAGTCTGTCTAGGAAGGTGGCCAGCACCATGGCTGTCAAGGACGCGGGCACGGTCCGGCCGTCGGCGCGCGAGCGGCTGCTGGCCGCGGCCAACGAGCTGTTCTACAACGAAGGCGTGCACACCGTCGGCATCGACCGGGTCATCGAGCAGGCCGGCGTGGCCAAGGCCTCGCTGTACAACACGTTCGGCAGCAAGGACGCGCTGGTCCGCGCCTACCTGCAGGCCCGCCACGACAATGTAGCCGAGCGCATCATGCGGGCGGTGGAACGCTATGACACACCGCGCGAGCGCCTGCTGGCCGTGTTCGAAGGCCAGGGAGAACTGTTCGCCCAGCCGGACTACCGGGGCTGCGCGTTCAACCGGGCCAGTGCTGAGTCCCACCCCGGTGACGCGACCGAGCAGGCCGCCGAGGCGTACCGCCGCTGGGTGCGCGCGCTGCTGACCGAGCTGGCCGCGCAGGCCGGCGTGCCCGAGCCCGAGGTTCTGGCCCGCCAGCTGCACCTGCTCTACGACGGCAGCGGCCAGTCCGCGCGGATGGACCACGACCCCACCGCGGCCGCCGCGGCCCGGGCTGCCGCCGCCACCCTGCTCGACGCCGCCCTGGCCGGTGCGGCCGGGGCGGAGGCCGGCTAAACCGGGGCGTTTGACTTCGAGCACACTCGAAGGGTGAAACTGGGCGCATGACGTCCGACGAGCTGACGATCGCCGAGGCGGCCGAGCGCACCGGCCTGACCCGGCACACACTGCGCTACTACGAGCGTGATGGGCTGATGCTGGATGTCGGCCGGGCCGGCTCCGGGCATCGCCGCTACTCGGAACGCGACCTCGGCTGGATCGAGCTGATCACCAAGCTGCGGGCGACGGGGATGCCGATCCGCGAGGTGCGCCGCTACGCGGAGCTGGTCCGCGCCGGTGACGGTAACGAGGACGATCGGCTGGCGTTGCTGCGCGCCCACCGCGAGCGGGTCCGGGCGCAGCTCGAGACGATGGCGGCTTACCTGGACGCCATTGACATGAAGATCAGCTACTACGCCCACGCGATCGACGCGTGCCAGTCACCGGACAGCTATCTCAGTCCGCCGCGTCCAGCAGCTGCCGCTGCTCCGCGCTGAGCTCCAGATCGACCGCGGCCAGGCTCTCCTCGAGCTGCGCCGACTGAGGATGCGCCGACGAGCGGCACGACCGGCAGCTCGCCGCCGATCAGCCAGGCCAGCACCACCTGGTTCGCCGTCGCGCCGGTCTCCGTCACGACCTGATCGAGTGCCTTGAGCCGGGCGCGCGTCCCCGGATGGTCGTAGCCGCGGTCCAGTTCCTTGTCCGGACGGGTGTACGCGCCGTTGAGCAGCGGCGAGTACGCCACCAGCGCCATCCCCGGCTCGGCGCGCAGGTAGCTGAGGATCGACCCGTCCGCGACGCCGATCTCGCCGTCCGGTGAGAAACGCCGATCGGGGATGTCGGTGCGCATCCGCAGGTAGGTGTGGTGATACTGCAGCACGTCGGCCCGCGCGGTCCCGGCCGCGGCCGCGAGGCTCCGGGCCCGTTCCAGCTGCCAGGCCCAGTGGTTGCTCAAGCCGAGCAGGCCGGCCGTGCCGTCGGTGACCAGCTCCCCGAACGCGGCGACCTGCTCGTCCAGCGGAACCCCGCTCTGATCAGGGACGTGCGCGTAATAGAGATCGATCCGATCCACGCCGAGGCGTTCCCGGCTGCGCTCGCTGGCCTCCCGGATCACCGCGCGGGACAGGCCTTCCCGCGGGGTGTCAAAGCCGGTCGCCGGGGCGGTTGGCCGGGCGCCGACCTTCGTCGCAATGACGACCTCGTCGCCGATGCCGCGGCTGGCTCGCCACCTGCCGAGCAGCGCCTCACTCTCGCCACCCTGCGTGCCGTGCACGAAGTAGAGGTAGTTGTTCGAGGTGTCGATGAAGTTCCCGCCCGCCGCGACGTACCGATCCAAGATCGCGAACGACGTCGCCTCGTCGGTCATCGTGCCGAACCGCATCGCGCCGAGACTGAGCACGCTGACCTTGCGCGCCGCCGACGGGCCACTTCCGATGGTGGTGTATCGCATGCCCTCAAGCTCGCAGTTCGCGCGCGCTCGAAGTCAAACTGCCGGTCAGCGGCGGCACCGCCACAGCAGGAACGTCGGAACCGGGGCTGGCGGCTCGACGAAGCGCTCGGCGGCCAGCCCGGCGTCGAGCAGGGCGTTCAGGACGGTGGACAGCTTGCGGTGCGTCGCGCCCACCCGGATCCGGGCGCCGTCGGGGTTGTGCTCGGAAGAGGTCCACCAGCCTTCGGATTCATAGCCCTCCCCGGCGGCCAGCTGCTGCGGCCCCGCTCGTTGCCGGGAAAGCACGGATGCACGATCGAGGCGGCGAACCACCCGCCCGGGCGCAGCACCGTCGCTACCGCCGACAGGGTGCCCGCCAGGTCGTCAATGTCCATGAGGGCCAGCTCGCAGGTAGCGCCGTCGAACACGCGCCCGTCCCACCAGCTGGGCCGCCCGGTGATGTCGGCGTGCAGGTAGGTGATGTCCGCCGGCCCGGCAGCGCGGGCCTTGCCGAGCATCGCGGCCGAGATGTCGATCCCGGTGACCTCCGCCCCCAGCCCGGCCAGATAGCGGCTCATCCGGCCCTGCCCGCAGGCGACATCCAGCACCCGCTGGCCGGCCACGGCGGGCAGCAGCCCGGCCTGCGCCGCGATGAGCGGCAGCCCATCGCCGATCCACTGCTCGTACCACTCGGCGAACTCGTCATACCTCGCCAGCGTTTGCGCCACACGCCCACGCTAGCCGCCCTCCGCCGAACGGGGGACGGCCCGGATGTTCAGGAGATCGCGACCCGCACTAGCTCGGTGACCTTCTTGGCCACTGCGGGATTCCACGTTTCGATCGCGTACGACACCGGCCATATGTCGCCGTCGTCGACGGTTGGCTGCTTCCTGGAAGCCCAGGGTGGAGTAGCGGTACTTGAATTTGCCCGAGTCCTGGAAGAAGACGACGACCTTGCCATCCTCGTTCACGTAAGCAGGCATCCCGTACCAGGTCTTCGGGGACAGCTCGGGGGCGGCTGCGGTCACCGTCACATGCACGCGCTCGGCGAGGGCCCGGTCTTCCGGTGCCATCTTCTCGATACTGTCGAGGACCGCCTGCAGGCCATCAGCCTGCTTCGCGCCCTTCTTACCCTCGGCGCGCAACTCGGCGGCGCGCTGCTTCATCGCGGCACGCTCCTCGGCGCTGAAGCCGCTGGAATCGGCGTTGGTAGTGTTCGCAGGCACTTTCGGGTTCCCCCTTCTTGGCACTGAACAGCTAGCGGTCGGGCTGATCTGCTGCCCAAAAGCTAACCCCGCCCACCGCGTGGGTGCTTCTCGATTCCTGACCGGATCGGCGGGCGCGGTCAAGGCGGCCAGGTGCTCCCAGAGTTCCCGCGCGGCGGCTGGGTTTTTCTCCCGTGTCCAGGGCAGCAGGTGCTCGGGCCGGGGGCGGCGGTCGTGCCAGAACCGGCCGCTGCCCAGCTGCCCCGGCGGGGCGGTGGCGAGCCAGGCGATGGTGTCGGCGCCCTGCTCAGGTGAGAGCAGCAGGGGTGCGGCGAGCCGGTGGAAGCCGGGGAGCGCGGCGGCGATCCCCGGAGTGCCGACCCAGCCGGGGTGCATGGCGTGGAACGCGACACCGGAGCCGGCCAGCCGCCGCGCCCACTCCCCGCTGAGCGCCACCTGAGCCCGTTTGGCCTTGGCATAGGCGGTGACACCGCGGTAGCTCGACGCGGGCATCTGCAAGGTGGCGGGGTCAAGGCGCTGGGTGTACATGCCGCCCGAGGAGACAGCGATCACCCGGGACGGAGCGGCGGCGAACAGCGCCGGCATCATCAGACGGGTGAGCAGGAACGGGGTGATCACCTGGCCCAGGACGGTCAGCTCGGTCCCGGCCGCGTCGGTGCGGAACTGGCTGTGTATCGCCCCCGCGTTGTGGATGAGCACGTCGAGCCGGCCATGGGTGGCGCGGAAATCGCGGGCGAAGGCGCGGACCGTGCCGGGGTCCTCAAGATCGGCCAGGCCGTAGCTGACCTGCGGGCTGCCGGATGCCGCGGCGATGGCGCGCCGGGCCCGGTCCGCCCGGCCCTGGTCACGGGCGAGGAAGTGAACGGCCGCGCCCTGGCGGGCCAGCGCCATGGCGGCCGCGAGCCCGATCCCGGAGGTCGCGCCGGTGATGATCACGGTCCGGCCATCGAGCCGGGGATAGTCCCCCACGGTGAACCCGGGCAGCAGCCGGGACCGGGCGGCCAGCCCAGCCCGGGAAAAGCCGGGCACCACGAGCGCGTCCAGGGCGGCATCCACCGCCGGGCCGAACCCGGTCATGCCAGCACCTGGGCGAGCCCGGCGGCGGCCCGGTCCGCGACGGCGCGGAACCGGGGCCGCAGCAGCGGGTCGAGCACCCGCAGCGGGCCCCGCAGCCGCACCTCGGCCTGATAGCTGACCGCTGAGCCGCCCGGGCCGCCGGTCACGACGATCTTGTCGGTGGCGTTCAGCAGACCGCTGGTGACAGCCAGCATCACTTCACGACCTGGCTGGTAGCCGGTGATCCGGTAGGTCAGCGGCATGCGCCGCCCCGCGAACGAGACCACGAGACGGAACCGGGTGCCCACCGCGACCGGGCCGGGATCGAGCTGCTCGCCGGCCAGCACTCCCGGGTCCCAGTCCACCGCGTTGCTGAAGGTGGCCAGGTACGCGAAGGTTTCCGCGGCTGGCCACCGCGACTGGACTGCCGCCTGGTAGCGGGCCATCACCGGGCCGCCAGCTGGTGGCCTGCCCGGGCCAGCAGGTCGTGCAGGCTGTCGCCGGGCCGGCCGGTGAGCACGGTCAGGCCTGGGCGGGTGGCGGCGATCTCCTGCCCGGCTTGCTGCGCCCGCCGGGCGGTGCGGGTCATGGCGGATGAGAGCACCACGAGTTCGGCGCCGGCCTGATCGGCGAGCCGGGCCACTTCATCGGCCGGCAGGTCGCTGGCCAGATGATGGACGAGCCAGCGGTCCTCGCGCAGGCACGCTGCCGCCATCAGCGCGGGCAGGCCGTGCCGTTCCCCGGGCGGAGTGGCGACGACGGCGATGCCGCGGGGCCGCCCGGCGGGCTGGCCGGTGTGCGCCGCGATCAGGCGCTCGCAGATCGCGCTGGCCCGGTGCTCCTGGGCGATGGAGACCCGGCCAGCCTGCCACTCCTCGCCGATCCGGCGCAGCGCGGGCGCGATGACGTGCTCGCACAAGTCAATGAGCGGCACCCCGGCCGCCAGCCGTTCGAGCCGGTGCCGCGCTTGCGTCTCCTCGCCCGCGGCGATCAGCGAGTACAGCCCCTGGGCCTGGGCCGCCCAGTCGCGGACGTGGATGGGCCGGGCCGGCTGCTGGCCGAGGCGGCGACGGTCGGCCAGCGCCCCCACATCACCGTCGTCGAGCTCGTAGCCCCGGCCTACCTTGCGGGCCGGCAGGACACCCTGGCGCACCCAGCCATAGGCGGTCTGGTAGTGCACGCCGAGGGTTCCCGCGGCCTCGCGCAGATCCATCCATCCTCCCGGGTCCGGCCTGCCCGGGACTGCCCCGGTGCTGCCTGCCCACAATCTTAGTGTAATTTAGTCTTGTTTTCTACGTACGAGGCGGGGTGAGTACCAGCAATGAGAACCTCTGGCCGGCCGCAAGCGGCTGTCATCGGCGCCGGTGTGGCCGGGCTGACCGCGGCCTACCTGCTGCAGCGGCGCTATGACGTGACGCTGTATGAGGCGCAGGACCGGCTTGGCGGGCACGCGCACACCCACGACGTCAGCACCGCGGGTGGCCGGGCGCTGGCCCTGGACAGCGGATTCCTGGTGCACAACACGCACACCTATCCGCACCTGATCCGCCTGTTCGGCGAGCTCGGCGTCAGCACCCAGGACACCGAGATGAGCATGTCGGTGCGCTGCGAGGGCTGCGGGCTGGAATACGCGGGCGCGCGCGGCCCGCACGGGCTGTTTCCCACGGTGCGCTCGGCCGCTAGGCCACGGTACCTGGCCGCGCTGGCCACTGTCCCGCGCTTTTACCGGGACGCACGGCGGCTGCTCGCGTCCCCCGCACCGGAGTCACCCTCGCTGGGCGAGTTCTTGCGCCGCGGTTCCTACCGGCGTTACTTCGTCAGTCATTTCGTCGTCCCGCTGGTGGCCGCCGTCTGGTCATGCCCGCCCGGCGACGCGCTGGCCTACCCGGCCCGGTACCTGTTTCAGTTCCTGGACCACCACGGGATGCTGGACCTGGCCCGCTCGCCCGGGTGGCGCACCGTCACCGGCGGCTCGCGCGCGTATGTGGACCTGGTCGCCAAGCAGCTCACCACCGTCACCGCCGGGCTGCCGGTGCGGGCCATCTGCCGGGTGGCCGGCCGGGTGGACATCCACGACCAGGACGGCGGCACCCGCCGCTTCGCCCGCGCCGTGGTCGCCACTCATCCCGATGAGGCGCTGCGCCTGCTGGATCCGCCCACCCCGGCCGAGAAGCAGGTGCTGGGGGCGTTCCGGTACACCTCGAGCCAGGTGCTGCTGCACACCGACGACGCCGTACTGCCCAGGGCCCCGGCCGCCCGGGCATCGTGGAACTACCTGCTGCGCGACTGCTCGGCCACGACCGGCCGCGTCCATGTCAGCTACCACCTGAACCGGCTGCAGGGACTGGATGTGCCAGCTGACTACCTGGTCACGCTCAACGCGCTGGACCGAGTACGGCCCGGCCGGGTGCTGGCCCGGATGACCTACCGCCACCCGCTCTACGATCAGCGGGCGGTCGCCGCCCAGCGCCGCCTGGCGGAACTGCACACGCCACTGATCGCGTTCGCCGGCGCCTACCACGGCTGGGGCTTCCACGAAGACGGCTGCCGGTCCGGCGCCGAGGCCGCCCACGCCCTGGGGGTGGCCTGGTGACCGCCGCGCTGTATCCCTGCCAGATCACCCACACCAGGTTCCGCCCCCGGCGCACCTTCCGCTACCGCAGCTACCTGTGGCTGGTTGACCTCGACGACCTGCCGCGGATCCCGCGGCCGCTGCGCCCCCTCGCCCGGTTCGAGGCCCGCGATCATCTCAGCGGCGGCGGCGGCTCGCTGCGCGCCAGCGTGGACTCCTACCTGGCCGGGCATGGGATCAGCCTGGCGGGCGGGCGGGTGCTCATGCTCGGCCACGCCCGCACCCTCGGCTACGTGTTCAACCCGCTGACAGTGTTCTGGTGCCACGACGCCGGCGGCGGCCTGGCCGCGGTCATCGCCGAAGTGCACAACACTTACGGCGGGCGGCACACCTACCTGCTGCACCCGGACAGCCACGGACGGGCTGAGGCGGACAAGGACTTCTACGTCTCACCGTTCCTGCCGGTCGCCGGACGGTACCGGCTGCACCTGCCCGAGCCGGCTGGGCGCCTGCGGCTGGGTATCACCCTGCGCCTCGACGGCCAGGCCATGCTCACCGCCAGCATGACCGGCAACCGCCGCCGTTACACGCCCCGGCGGCTGCTCGGCTGCGCCCTGCGTCGCCCCTGGGTCACCGGCCAGGTGACCGCGCTCATCCACTGGCAGGGCATCCGGCTCGCTGCCCGCCGTCTGCCGGTCTTCCCCCGGCCCGCGCACCCCCCGCTGGAAGGTACCCGATGACCACCGCCACCGTCTTCCCACCGCTCCCTTCGCCCCGCAGGCGGCACCGCGCGCCCACCGCGGCCGGCTGGCCGGCCATCCCCGCCGTCCCGGGCGGCCCGGCCGGCCGGGCCCGCGCCCAGATCGCCCGCGCGCTGCTGCACCGGGCCGCCGCCCGGCTGCCGATCCGGGTCCGTGCCCGGGACGGCAGCATGTCCGGCGGCGGTGGCACCACCTCCCCGGTCCTGGCCATCCGCGACGAGGAGGCCTTCTACCGGCGCCTCGGCTCCGGCACTTGCGGGCTGACCGAGGCCTACATGGCCGGCGCCTGGGACAGCGACGACCTGCCCGGCCTGTTCACGGTGCTCGCCGAGCACATCAGCGCGCTCGTCCCGGCACCGCTGCAGGCGCTGCGCCGCTGGTACATCCCGCGCGCGCCCGCCGCCGAGGACGCCACCATCGAGGGCGCCCGCCGCAACATCGAACGGCACTACGACCTGTCCGATGACCTGTTCGCCCTGTTCCTGGACCCGACCATGACCTACTCAAGCGCGCTGTTCGCTCCCGGCGACACCCTGGCCAGCGCGCAGCGCCGCAAAGTGGACGCGCTGCTGGACCGTACCGGGGTCGGCCCGGGCAGCACGGTGCTGGAGATCGGCACCGGCTGGGGGGAGCTGGCGATCCGCGCCGCCGCCCGCGGCGCCCGGGTGACTACCCTCACCATCTCGCCCACCCAGTGGGCCACCGCCCGCCGGCGGGCCGAGGCCGCGGGCGTCGCCGGCCAGCTGGACGTCCAGTTGCGCGACTACCGTCAGGCCAGCGGTCAGTATGACGTGATCGTGTCGGTGGAGATGATCGAGGCCGTGGGCGAACCGCACTGGCCCGCCTACTTCGCCACCCTCGACCGGCTGCTAGCCCCGTCGGGCCGGGCCGGGCTGCAGGCGATCACTATGCCGCACGACCGCATGCTCGCCACCCGCCGCGGCCACACCTGGATACACAAGTACATCTTCCCGGGCGGGCAGATCCCCTCCCTGCAGGCCATCAACGATGGGCTGCGCGCCTATACCGGCCTGCGGGTGGCGGCGGACTACCCGATGGGCCAGCACTACGCCCGCACGCTGCAGGAGTGGCGCGGCCGGTTCCTCGACGCCAGCAGCCAGGTGAGCCAGCTCGGGTTCGGGCCCACCTTCCAGCGGATGTGGAACCTCTACCTCGCCTACTCCGAAGGCGGATTCCGGGCCGGCTACCTCGACGTCCACCAGCTCATCCTGGAGCGCGGCTGGTGAACCACCAGCCCATGACCAGGACAGCAGAGCTGCCGCAAGAGCACGCGCCCCCAGTCGTTGTGGTGCTGCCCGCCGAAATCGACCTGGCCAGCGCCCCTACCGTCACCGAAACGCTCATCTTGGCCATCAGCACCGGGCCCGGGGTCGCCGGGCCCGGGGTCGTCGTGGCCGACCTGACCGGCACCACCTTCTGCGACTGTGCCGCGATCCGCGGCCTGTGCCACGCCACCGAGTACGGGGCCGCCCGCGGTACCGACCTGCGGCTGGTCATACCCGCTGGCCCCGTCCGGCGCGTCCTGGACCTGACCGGTCGTGACCGCGAGCTGCATCTGTACCTGGCCGTCGCGAGCGCGCATGGCACACCACCGGCCCGCGGGGCTGATCAGCCACCGCGGGTTCGGGGCTTCGCATACCGGTCAACCCGAAACAAGCCGTGCCAGATGGTCAGAAGGTGGTAGAACTGCGGAGTTAACGTCTGATGGGCCTGCTAGGCAAGCAAGCGGATGTGAGCGGACTTGGTTGAGTGGCCGATTCTGTCGGGCCAGATCCCCCCGGTGGTGCCTTCTTACGTTGCCCGGCAGGAGACTGGTCTCAGCCTGGCCAGCCTCACCACGCAGACGACCCTGCTGGTTCCCGCGAAGGACACGGCGCGGAGTCTCGATGGCCTGGGTGGCACCGGCAAGACGAGCCTGGCCGCTGCGCTGGCCACCGAATGCCACCACACCCAGACAGCTCACCTGGTCGTCTGGGTCACGGCCACCGGGCGGGACGCCGTGCTCACCGGCTACGCCCAGGCGCTGCGTGATCTGGGCGAGGGGCCATACCAGGGCGAGAGTCACGAGCATGCCGCGGGCCGCTTCCTGGACGGGCTGAAAAGGCCAGATCTGCGCTGGCTGGTGGTGCTGGACGAGGTCGCAGAACCGGCGGCGGTGGATGGCCTCTGGCCGACCGGGCCGGCCGGACGGGTGCTGGCCACCACCACGAGCCCAGACGCCGCCGCCGCGGCACCCAGCCCCAGGGCGGTCGAAGTGGGCGTGTTCAGCCCGCGCGAGGCGCTGAGCTACTTGTTCGCGAGTGCCCGGCTGGATGTTGGAGAGCGGGCCGGCGCGTTCGACCTGGCCGCCGAACTCGGGTTCAGCCCGGTGGCCCTGCGCCACGCCGCAGCCTTCCTGACCGCCACTGAGCTGGGCTGCGGCGAATACCGCAGCCATTTCACCGAGCGCAGGCAGGCGGCGGCCCGCGCCTTCCCCGACAGCCGGGGGTCCGCGGTCGCGGCCGCCTGGTCTTTGTCCCGGGGCCTGGCCGACCAGCTTGCCCCGCCCGGCCTGGCCAGCCGGGCCATGGCACTGATCTCGATGCTGAGCCCGCAGGGCATCCCGTATCGGGTCCTCAGCAGCCAGGCCGCGCGTGCCTACCTCACCGAGCCAGCGGGATTCCTGGCCGATGAGACCCAGATGCGCGCCGCGCTGGCCAACCTCCGCCGGGCAGGCCTCATCACCCTCGATGAGGGCAGCCCGGCACGAACCGTGCTCGTGCCTGAGGTGGTACAGGCGCTGACCCGCCGGTCCCTTCCGGCGGCCGAGTGGCAGCGGGCGGTCCGTGCGGCGGCGGACGCCCTCGCGCAGGCGTGGCCCGACAGTGACCCGGTGCCTGCCATCGCCCAGGCGCTGCGTGACTCGACCGCCAGACTGCACGACATCGCGGGCGCCGTCCTGCTGTCACCTGAATGCCATCCGTCGTTGCTGCGGGCCGGGCGGAGCCTGGACACCGCTGGGTTGGTCGGCCCGGCCGTCGCCTACTGGGCAGCGCTGGCCGCTGCCACCCAGCTGGTGCTCGGGCCGGAACATCCGCAGACCGTGGCCGTCCGCGACCTGCTCGCTGCCGCGTACCAGGCGTCCGGCCGGGCCGGCGAGGCCGTCGGCATCTATGAGGGCGTGCTGGCCGATCGGGAACAGGCCCTCGGCCCGGCTCACCCTGACACCCTCGCGGCCCGCGACCGGCTCGCCGAGAGCTACGTCGAGGCGGGCCGCGCGGACGACGCAATCGGCATTGCCGAGCGGGCACTGGCCAGCGCGGCGGCGGCCGCCGGACCAGTTCACCCTGACACGCTGACCGCCCAGGCCAATCTGGCCAGCGCCTACCTCGGCGCGGGCTTCAATGACCAAGCCATGGCTGCGTTCCGGCAGGTACTGCCCCGGATGGAGAGCGTGCTCGGGCCCGATCACCCCGAGACTATGGCCACCCGCAGCGGTCTCGCTGACGCCTGCCGGCAAGCCGGACGGTTCAAGGAAGCCATCACCCTCGGCAAGCGCGCGCTCGCCGACCGGGAACGCGTGAATGGCCCTGATCACCCAGATACGGTCAGCGCCCGGGCCGGCCTCGCCGCTGCGTACCGCGGAGCGAAAAAGCCGAAGGATGCGCTCGCCCTGTACGAGCGCATCCTGGCGGACCGGGAACGCCTGCGGGGGACGGGGCACCCCGACACCATCCTGGCCCGGTGCGAACTCGCCGTCACCTATCTGTCGGCCAGAAAGTTCGGCCTGTCGATCCCGCAGTACGAACGCGCGCTCACCGACTCCGAGCAAGCGCTGGGATACAACCACCCGATCACCGAATCGGTACGGGAAGACCTGAACGAGGCGGCCAGGGCCGCGCAGTCCGTCATCGGGATAGATCTGCGCTCGCCCCGGCCAGCCAGCAGATCGTTATTAGCTCACCGGCCACGGTCGTGCCGGACCTGCCCGCCGACCCAGACCTGGTCGACCAGCACGTCCGGCAGGGCAGCCAACCTGGCCTCCATGTCGATCAGCCAGACCGTGGTCCAGTTGCTGGCCGCACCGAAAGACCGCGGCCGCGTGATCGGCCTGTACGCCGTGGCGGCCAACGGGCTGCGGGCCGGCAGCGGCTTCACCGTCGGGCTGCTTGGTATCGTCCTGGGTGTGTACGTCTCGCTCGGGCTGAGCTGCGCGGTGATGTGCCTGGGCACGGTCGCCGCGGGCGGCTACGCACTGCGTGAGCGCCGGTCAATCCAGGGCCGTGGCCGAGCGGCAGCGTAGCTCACCCTTGAGGATCTTGCCGGTGGCGTTGTGCGGCAGGGCATCGACGATGTGGACGTCGCGGGGCACTTTGTACGTGGCCAGGCGGGTGCGCACCCAGGCACGGAGGTCGTCGGGTCCGGCCTGGGCGCCGGCGGTAAGCACCAGCCAGGCCGCCCCGGTCTCTCCCCATCGCTGGTCGGGTACGCCCACCACGGCCGCCTCGGCCACGGCGGGATGCTGGTAGAGCACCTCTTCGATCTCCACCGGATAGACGTTCTCGCCGCCGCTGATGTACATGTCCTTGATCCGGTCGATGATCCTGACCCGGCCGTCGGCCGCGATGGCGGCCACGTCGCCGGTGCGCAGCCAGCCGTCCTCGATCGCCTTCGCGGTTTCCTCCGGCCGCCCCCAGTACCCGGGGGTCACGCTGGCCCCGGCGATCTGCAGTTCGCCGGGCTCACCGGGCGGGCAGACCTGCCCGCCGATGGCCACCCGGCACCGCAGGTGCCACACCGGCATACCGACGTCGCCCGGTCCGCTGACGGCCTGGCCGGGCGGAGTCATCGTCACGATCGCCCCGGCTTCGCTGATGCCGTAGATCGTGCGCAGGGCCAGACCACGTTGCCCCCAGTCCTCGATGAGCGCGGCCGGGACCGGCGATCCGCCGACCCCCGCGACCAGGCGGGGGAACGTGGCTTGCCGGAACCGGGGCAGTGCCTGCATGAACTGGTAGTTGGCCGGGACGCCGCCGAAGTGGGTGACCGGGTCCTCGTCCCGGGTGAGCAGGTCGAGGGCGAGCCCGGGATCGAAGGCGCGCATGATGAGCACGGTGCCGCCGGCGAACAGGGTGGGGTTGGCGAACACGTTGAGCCCGGCCACGTGCCAGACCGGCAGCACGGTCAGGCAGAGCGATTCGCGGGTGACCTCAGCGGTCATGACCCCGGCCAGCATCGTGGCATCAGAGCCCGCGTGGGTGACGAGGACGCCTTTCGGCCGCCCGGTGGTGCCGGAGGTGTAGATGATCACCCACGGGTCGTCGGGGTCGATCAGCACCGCGCGGGCCGACTCGCTGGACGAGATGGCCGGCTCGTATCCGTCCTCCCACGACAGCCTGGGCCGGTCCGCGGCGACGTCCCGGCCGAGCAAGTCCTGCTCGCCGACCAGCAGCGCGGGCGCGGCGTCAGCGGCCAGCGTGTCCAGTTCGGGATCGGAAAGCCGCACATTGAGCGGGACGAAGACCGCGCCCAGGCGGGCGCACGCGTACATCACCTCGAACGCCTGCGAGCAGTTCCGCGACAGCATGGCCACCCGGTCGCCGGGCCCGACGCCGAACCGGCCGGCCAGGGTGCCCGCCGCCCGGGCGATGCGGTCATCGAGTTCGGCGTAGCTGAGCCGCTGCCCGCCGGCCAGATCGTGCAGGGCCGTCCGGCCCGGGCTGACCCCAGCGTGGTAGCCGATCCATGAACCGGCGAGCCTGGCCGTCACTGTGCTCTGCTCTCCTTCCGGTCACACGTTACCGTGGGCCGCGCTGACGACGGTGAGCACGAGGTGGCTGGGCTGGGCCGGGCCGGTGTGCAGCACCTGCCGGCTGCCTGACCGGGTGGCCGCGGTCCACCGGTTGTCCGTCGTCCCGGAGTTCGGCGGGAACTCCGGGTAGTCGCTGCTCGCGAGCTGCAGATGGAACCGGTGCCCGGGGCGGAGGCGGTAACCGGTGTGGCCCATCTCGATCCGGGCCAGGCCCTCGGCGCCGGGCTGGGTAAGCACGCCCTGGCCCCGGACGATCTGGTGGATCGACCCGTCCGGCGCCCGATCGCACAGCTTGGCGTAGATGTCGGTGGTAGGGGCCGAGGAGGCCACCCGGACGAAGAGATCCACTGGGCCGGCCAGGTCGAGTAGCTGGTCCTGGACTTTGCTCTCGAACGCCAGTACGTCCGGATGCCGCACCTGGGCTGACTCGTCTGGGTACTCGAAGAGAAGCGCGAACGTGTTCTCGGCCGTGGACTTGACCAGGTTCCCGGGGTCATAGTCCCATTCGCACGTCTGCGCGGCGGGTGGCTGGCTGGCCGACAGGACTCCCGCGGAGTTCGCCGCCGCGGCCAGGTCCGTCAGGTACAGCGCCATGGTCCGGCTCTCCGGCGGAGGCCAGGCCGGAGATTCCCGGTACCCGGCATGGCCCAGGTGCCACCGGACCCGGGGCAGGGCCGCGGCGTCGGCGGTCTCCAGCAGAAAGACGTCGAAGAAGTCGATGGCCGGGTCGATGTACCCGTCGAGCATCTTCTCCAGCGCTTCGTCGTTGCTGTCGTGGTCGTCGGCCGGCTGGATCGGCACGTTGGACAGGTGGTAATTCTCGTGGTCGTGCGAATCCGCATACAGGTACTGGTACGGGCCCGCGGCCGGGGATGAAGCGAGCTTCATGTAGTCGCGCATCGAGAACGTCGCGACGTTGTCGAACCACCCCACACAATGCAGGGCCGGCACCGGCCGCGCGTCGTGCGGGTGCCCCTCGCCGTAGACCGGCACCGGGATCGTGCGCGGCACCATCAGGTCATACCAGAGCGACCGCTCACCAAGGCCACGGAAATAGGCCTCGAACACCTCGGTCAACGGCACCTGGTCCCAGTCGAGCTCTTTCTCCTGGACGTAACGGCCAGTCCAGCAGTGGGCGATGTAGGCGACGAAACACAGCCACGGGACATCGGACACGGCGCCATGCCGGGCATGGCTGAACTGTGAGACATCGGTGCTGGTGACCCGGGGCACGATGGCCCGCAGCGCGGGGTGCTGGGCGCTCAGGGCGGCCCACTGGGTGAAGCCGTAGTAGGAATCGCCGAACATGCCGACCCGGCCGTTGCACCACACCTGGCCGCTGATCCAGTCGATGGTGTCGTAGCCGTCACGGACCTCACTGAGCGGCCCGAGTGGGTCCCCCTCCGACCGGTACTTCCCGCGGACGTCCTGGACGACGAGGGTGTAACCGCGGGCCGTCAACCGCCTGGCCACCTGCTCCATGAAGACGTAGCGGCTGTTCTTGTCGTACGGCAGGCGCACCAGCACCGCCGGCCCAGGAGATCCCGTCGGCGGCAGGTAGACGTCGGTGGCCAGGCGGATGCCGTCGCGCATGGCCACCATGTACTGCGTGGCCGTCTCGGGCACCGGGCTGGGCGCGGTGCTGTCAGGACCCATAGTGGATCTCGCCGCCGATCCAGACCTGGTCGACGGCCACACCCGGCAGGTCATCCACCGGGACCTGCCAGGGATCGGTCCCGAGGACGACGAGATCGGCCAGTTTCCCCGGGGCGAGCACGCCCCGGTCGTCCAGGTGACACGCCCAGGCCGCGTCGGCCGTGAACATCCGCATCGCCGCCTCCAGGCTCAGGCGTTCATCGGGAAGAAGTTCGCGGCCCAGCCGGGTACGGCGGGTCAGCGCGCACCAGATGCTGTGGAACGGGTTGGCCGCCTCGGGCTGGCTCCCGGTGCTGTCGCTGTTGCCCGGCACCCGGAAGCCCCGCTCGTGCAGGGATCGCAGCGGTGGCTGGCTGGCCTCCGGCTGGGCGTCCCCGTAGCTGTAGATGAACTGCGGAGTGGCCACCGGCACCACGCCGAGTGCGCTCATCCGGCTCAGTCGCTCGTCGTCCACCGGCAGGTCGCCGGCGTGCTCCAGCCGGTGCCGGTGATCAGCCCGCGGGTAGGCGGCCAGGGCCCGCTCCAGCCCGAGCAGCGCCATGTCCACCGCCGCCGCCGACTGGACGTGCATCATCAACTGGAGTCCGGCCCGGTGCGCCGCCTCCACCTCGGCGTCCAGGTCTTCCTGATGCCACTTGAGGTTGACCAGCGTCTCGTGGGCTAGGTCGTGCCCGGCGCCGTCGACGAACAGCTTGATCCCGCCCAGCCGCAGCCAACTGTCCCCGAAACCGGTCTCCAGACCGGTCACGGCCAGGTCCGCCGACGTGAGCTGGCGCGGGCTGTGGAACCGCAGGTCGATCCGCGCCGGCAGGCCACCTTCCCGGCGGAGCTTCTGGTACGCGCGGACGCCCTCGGCGGAGTGCACGATGTCGTTGATGGTGGTCACGCCGCGGGCGGTGAACATCTCGGTGCCGAGCCCGGACATGGCCGCCGCTACCGCGTCCACGCCGAACTCGGGCTGCGGCAGGTCGCTCCACAGCTCGGTGCCCCGCCCGGTGTCCAGGTCGAGCACGGCGCCCATCGCCGGTGCTGCCCCGTCCAGGAATCCGGCCGCGCGCAGCCCGGCCGTGTTCAGCGTGGTGACATGCATCCCGGAGTAGACGACGACCGGCCGGCTGGGAACCGCCTCGTCCAGGTCCTGGCGGGTGAGCGGCCGCTGCTCGGCGACGAACTGGTGCAGGCCGAAGTTGGCCCGGCCGACGATCCACCCGGCGCCGGGCGTGGCCGCCGCGTGCTCCCGCAGCGTCTGGCAGATCTCCTGCAAGGAGGAGTGCGGCGGGGCGTGCACCGGCACCGCGTACGACAGATGGGTCGTGGTCAGCTCGAAATGGCAGTGCGCGTCCACGAACCCCGGGATGACCACCCGGCCGCCCAGATCCACCACCTGCGCGTCCGGGTGAGCCGCCCGCAGTTCGCTGCTGCCGCCGGTGCCGGTGACCCGGCCGCCGGCCATGGCCACGGCCGGAACGCGCGGCCGCGCCGGGTCCATGGTGTGCACGTCCGCGTTGACGAGCACGTATCCATTGCCCACGGTCACTCCGGATCGAGCACAGTCAGCCGCAGCGAGGCGGGCGCGTCAGCCCGGGTGATCAGCCGCTGGCTGCTCGGCTTGGTTTCGGTGGCCAGCCAGGGGTTCTCCGCGGTGCCTGGATGACGCATGTACTCCGGGAAGTCACTGCTGGTGATGTTCAGCCGGAACCGGTGCCCGGGGCGCAGCCGGTATCCGGTGTGGCCCAGCTCGATCCGCGCCTGGCTGGCGCCGGAGACCTCGGTCAGCTCCCCCTGGCCGCGGACGATCATCCGGGCCGTCCCGTCGGGCGCCTCGTCCAGCAGCTTGGCGAACACGTACGTCGATGGCGCGGTCGAGGTCACGGTGAGCAGCAGATCGACCGGCCCGGCGAGATCGACCGGCGAGGTCGCTGGCACGGACGCGAAGCTGAGCACGTCCGACCGCTGCGCGGTGGCCGACTCGTCCGGGAACTCGTGCAGGAACGCGAACGAGTTCGGCACGCTGGAGGCGACCAGATCCTCCGGATCGTACTCCCACTCGGCGGCCTGATCCGCGGCCGGGCCGTGCTCGGTGAGCTGGCCGCCGGAAGTCGCCGCGGTGGCCAGGCCGGCCAGGTACAGGTGCTGCTCATGGGCGCCTGATGGCGGCCACGACGAGGCTTCGTGGTAATCGCCGTGGCCGAGGTGCCAGGACACCTGGGGCAGCGTGCTGGCGTCCCGGACCCCCTTGAGAAACACGTCGAAGAAGTCCAGCGCCGGCTGCGTGTAGTAGGCCAGCATCCGGCTCAGCGCCTCGTCGTCGACTCCGTGGTCGTCCTGCTCTGCGATCGGCGCGTGGCGCAGATGGTAATTCTCATGGTCGACCGAATCGGCGGTGAGGTACTGCAGTGGAGCCCAGCCGGGCTTGTGTGACAGCGTCATGTAGTCCCGCATCGAGACGATCGACAGGTTGTCGAACCAGCCCACCGAGTGCAGCACCGGAATCGGCCGGCCGTCGAACGGGTGGCCCTCGGTGTAAATGGGCAGCGGCACTGGATGTGGCACCGACGCGTCGTAGGCAGCCGACCGGCGGCCGATAGCGCGGAACTGGTCCTCGAACACCTCGGTCAGCGGGCGCAGGTTCCAGTTCAGCGGGCGCCAGTAAATGTGTTTGTCCACCCAGTAGTGCGAGACGTAGTCCGGGTGCACCAGCCACGGCACGTCCCGCACCGGACCGTCTACGTGCGGCGGGCCCAGCAGGTTCGTGGTGGTGACCCGGGGCACGATCGCGCGGAGGGCCCGGTGCCCGCTGCTGACCGCCGCCCACTGGGTGAATCCGTAATACGAATCGCCGAACATCCCGACGATCCCGTTCGACCACGGCTGGGCGATGATCCAGTCGATCGTGTCGTAGCCGTCGTTTACCTCGCCGGCGAAGCCGAGCGTCTCGCCTTCGGACCGGAACTTGCCCCGGACGTCCTGCACGACCATGGCGTAGCCGCGCCGGGTGAAGATGTCCGCCACCCACTTGAAGAACACGTACCTGCTGTTCTTGTCGTACGGCAGCCGGACCAGGACAGCCTCCACCGGAGCGTCACCGGCTGGCAGGTAGACATCGGTGGCGAGCCGTACCCCGTCGCGCATCCGCACCATGTGCTGGGTCGCCGTGTCCGGTACCGGCTCCTCGGTGATCCGCTCGAACTCCTCGGTCATGGCCCGGAGCCTGACAGCCACGTCAATAGATTGTCAAGAGTGACGAACAACGGCTCTCGCGGTATCCTCACGCCACAATCCGCCGACGTGGAGTGGGTCAGGAGACGACTGGTCATGGGCCGGCCAAGCATGGCAGCCGTACGGCGCGAGCAGATCCTGGACGCCGTGACCCGCTGCGTCGGGGAGTACGGCCTGGAGGGCACGACCCTGGAGCGGGTCGCCGAGGCGTCCGGGTTCAGCCGCGGGCACATCCGGCACTATCTCGGCAACCGCGAGCAGCTGCTGGAACAGTTCCAGCAGCGGCTGACGTCCCACTATGTCAAGCGGATGCAGCAGATCGCCAGCGATACCGACCCGGGCAAGCGCGGCCTGGCCCTGGTCCAGTTCCTGTTCGGCGAAGAGTGGGAGCCGGGCGAAGACAACGCGGCCATCAACGCACTGACCTGGGCGGCCGCACGTGACGAGACGGTCCGCGGCTATCTGCGGGAAAGCTACCTGGCCATGGAGGGCACGCTGGCACAGGCCCTGCGCGCGGACTACCCGCACGCGCCCGCGGCCGAGTGCGGGACCGTCGCGTACACCGTGCTGTGCCTGGCCTTCGCCCACTCCACCCTGCTCGAGCTGTCCTACCCGGCGGACCGCCAGCGCTCGGTCACTACCGTCACGGCCAGGCTGCTGGACCAGCTCGCAGCGTTTGAGCCGACTGCCCACTGACGGCTTCACCCGCTTTTACCGGCCAATCGCCGAGTCTCTACCGTTACTTAGTCGTGCTTGACTAACAACTCGGTGACGTGCCACAGTCCTCGAATCAGGTCACCACAGGCGGCCATCCTGACAGCGTCCCGGCCGGTCCGCTGGCCAGACAAGGGGAGTGCCCCGATGAGCGATCCCGGAATCCCCCGCAGAGTGCGCAGGTCGCTGGGCCGCCGCGCCGTGCTGCCATTGACCGTGCTCGCCCTGGCCGTGACCGCCGCCGCGTGCTCGAGCGGCGGGACATCCGCCCAGTCCACCGGATCATCCGGCGCCACCGCCGCCAAGCTGGTCGCGACCAGCCCGCCGGCCAAGGGCGACCTGAGTAGCCTGACCTGGGACCTTCCTGCGGGCGAGCCGACCACGCTGGACTACGTCAAGGCCGGCGACTACAGCCCGGACATGGTGATCTCGAACCTGTGCGACTCGCTGCTGCGACTGAACCCGAACTTCTCGTACAGCCCGAACCTGGCGACGTCGTGGACTTACGGGCCCGGCCACATGTCGCTGACGTTCACGATCCGCTCCGGCGTGACGTTCTGGGATGGGCACCCGCTGACCGCCCAGGATGTGGCCTACAGCCTGCTGCGCAATATGAACCCGAAGAACAGCCCGGTGAACGGCGGCTTCTTCACCAACGTCAAGTCGATCACCGCGACCGGGCCGCACACGGTCGTGGTCCAGTTCAGCCGCCCGGACGAGCTGTTCATCAAGGAGATGTCCACCGTCGCCGGTGACGTCTCGGAAGAGCAGTTCACCAAGGCCAAGGGCAGCGCCTACGGGACCGCCCAGGGCGGCGTCATGTGCTCCGGGCCGTTCGAGCTGGTTAAGTGGTCACCCGGCCAGAGCATCACACTGAAGGCCAACCCGCACTACTGGAACAAGGCCCTGGAGCCACGGGCCAAGACGGTCACGCTCGACTTCATCACCGACACCGCCAGCCTGGTTTCGGCACTGAAGTCCGGTTCCGTGCAGGGCGCGTTCGAGGCGCCAATCTCCGAACTGCCCGCGCTGGAAGCGGATCCGTCCGGCACCGTCTACCAGGGCAAGAGCCTGGCCATCTACGAACTGGCCCCGAACTCGCCCGGCCCGGATGCCAAGGTCAGGGCGGCGCTGAGCATGGTGCTCGACCGTTCGGCCATGGCCCGGGTTGTGTACCACAACGCGGCCACGGCGAACTATGCGCTGATTCCGCCCCCCGCCTGGGACCCGACCGCGATCGGCACCTACCAGGCGGCCTACAACGCGCTGCCCAAGGCAACCACGGTGAACACGGCCGCGGCCAAGAAGATGATCGCCGGTGACCCGCAGGCGTCCCAGCCAATCACGCTCGGCATCCTGGCCGGTGACCAGACCGAGATCGACACCGCCACGCTGATCCAGGAGGAGGCCGCGACCATCGGCCTGAAGATCAGCATCAAGCAGCTGCAGCCGCTCCAGTTCTCCAACGCGTTCTACGTGCCGTCGGCGCGCAAGGGGCTCGGGCTGATCCTGACCAAGGGGTACCTGGACGTCGCGGACCCGCTGGACTACCTCGGCCTGATCGTGTTCCCCACGTCGATCTTCAACTGGACGCACTACAGCAACCCCACGGTGACCAAGGATGTCACGCAGGCCCAGCAGACGTTCGACAACGCCAAGCGGGCGCAGCTGATCACCTCGGCCCAGGCGCTGTGGGAGCCGGCGCACGTCATCATTCCCATGCTGAGCCTGCATGAGGTGGTGTTCATGAACAAGGCCATCACCGGCGCGCCGGTTTCGTTTGCCTACATCTACGAGCCGTCGCTGGCGACGGTGGGCTCGTCCAAGTAGGACGCGGCGGTGCGATCAGTCCTCCGGATCTGTGGCACGGCCCTGGGCACGCTGCTGGTGGCCAGCCTGGTGATCTACGGCGCGCTCGCGCTGGCGCCCGGCGACCCGGCCACCGAACTGGCCGGGCCCCGGGCCACCCCCAAGCTCATCGCGCAGATCCGGCACGAGTACGGGCTGGACCGGCCGTTCCTGGTGCGGTACTGGTCCTGGCTCACCGGCGCGCTGCACGGCAATTTCGGCATCTCGCTGCAGTTCCACCAGAGCGTCAGCTCGCTGCTGGCCCCGCGGCTCCCGGTCACGCTGGAACTGGTGGCCTACGCGTCGGTGATCATCTTCGTCTTTGGCCTGGGCCTGGGCCTGCTGCCCTCGCTGCTCCCCCGGCTGAACGTGCTGGTCACGATCACCGCGGGGGTCGGCATCGCGGTGCCGACCTTCGTCGCGGCGCTGGTCCTGGTGGAGATATTCGCGCTCAAGCTCGGCTGGTTCCCGGCCGTCGGCACCGGGCCCGGGTTGGCCGGCCAGGTCTGGCACCTGACCCTGCCCGCGTTCGCCCTGGCGCTTTCCTGGGCCGCGTACGTGGCCCAGATCAGCCGGGCCAGCGTGCGCGAGCAGCAGGGCCGCGAGCACGTAGCGACCGCCCGGGGCCGTGGCCTGCCGTCCGCCCTGGTGTTCCGCCGTCATGTGCTGCGCAACGCGTCGCTGCCGATTGTCACCGTGTCCGGCCTCACGATCGCCGGGCTCATCGCCGGATCGATCGTGGTGGAGACGGCGTTCGGTATCGGCGGCATCGGGTCGCTGCTCGTCCAGTCCGTCTCGGCCAAGGACTACAACGTGGTCCTGGCCATCAGCCTGATCCTGGTGGTCGCCTTCGTCCTCGCCACGACCCTTTCCGACCTGGCCCACCTGGCGCTGGACCCCCGTCTCCGGGCCCGGACGCAGTCATGAACAGAGCGCAGTCATGAGCCTGGCCGCCACTCCCCTGGTTACCGTCGAGCCCGGCGCCGGCCCGCGGTCCCGGCGGCTCGACCCGGCGCTGATCGGCATCGGCGCGGTCCTCATCCTGCTGGTCCTCGCCGCGGCGCTGGCCCCGCTGATCGCGCCCTACCCGCCAGACCAGACCAACATCCTGATCGCCAACGCGCCGCCTTCGGCCGCACATCTGCTCGGCACCGACGCACTCGGTCGGGACATCCTGTCCCGGCTCATTTACGGCGCCCGGCTCAGCCTGCTCGGCCCGGCCCTGATCATCATCCTGGCCACGACGGCGGGCGTGACGCTGGCCATCAGCGCGGTGTGGATCGGCGGCTGGTACGACATCGTGGTTGGCCGGGTCCTGGACCTGCTGTTCGCCATCCCCGGCCTGCTGGTAGCGATCATCGCGGTCGCCGTGCTCGGCACCGGCCTGACCGCCCCGGTGCTGGCCCTGTCGCTCGCCTATACCCCGTACATCGCCCGGGTGCTGCGCTCGTCGGCGCTGCGCGAGCGGCACCTGGCCTACATCGAGTCCTGTCAGCTCGTCGGCATTTCGGGCTGGGCCATCTGCCTGCGGCACCTGCTGCCCAACGTGCTGCCGCTGATCCGGGCGCAGGCCACGCTGGCGTTCGGGGCCGCGCTGGTCAACCTGGCCGCGATCTCCTACCTGGGCCTGGGCGTCCAGCCGCCCACCCCGGAGTGGGGGATCATGGTCTCCGACGGCCAGTCCGCACTGCTGAACGGCTATCCGCTCGAGTCGCTCTCCGCCGGGCTCCTCATCGTCTTCGTGGTCGTGCTGGTGAACCTGCTGGGCGAGCGTTTCGCGGCCCGCGCGGAAGAGGCCGGATGAACCAGAGCCTGCCGCATCAGAGCCTGCTACACCTAGGCCACTTGCGGGTCGACATTCGGATCCAGGGCCGGCTCCACACGGTGATCCACGACGCCTCGTTCGACATCGCACCCGGCGAAGCGGTCGGCCTGGTGGGCGAGTCCGGGTCGGGCAAGTCGATGACCGCGCGGGCGGTGATGCGGCTGCTGCCGCCGCGCTCAGTGACCGCTGGCTCGATCGACTTCGCCGGCCAGTCCGTGCTGGCCATGGGCCGGAGCGCGCTGCGGAACCTGCGCGCCACCCAGATCGCGATGATCTACCAGGACCCGCGCGCGCACATCAACCCGGTCCGCAGCAACGGCGACTTCCTGCTCGAAGCCATGCTGGCGCAAGGGGTCAAGCCAGCGGTGGCCCGGGAACGCGCCGTGGACCTGCTCGCCCAGGTCGGCATCCCGGACGGCGGCCGGCGGCTGCGGCAGTACCCGCACCAGCTCTCCGGCGGGCTGCTGCAGCGCATCATGATCGCGGCCGCGCTCACCACCAGCCCGCGGTTGCTGCTGGCCGACGAGCCGACCACCGCGCTGGACGTCACCACTCAGTCCGAGGTCATGGCGATCCTCGGCGAGGCCCGCGCCGGCCGGGGCCTGGCCATGCTGTTCATCACCCACGACCTCGACCTGGCCTCCGCCGTCACCGACCGGATGGCGGTGATGTACGCGGGCATGATCGTGGAGATCTGCGCTTCGGCCACCGTGCACCAGGCCGCGCTGCACCCATACACGATCGGCCTGCTGCGCTCCAGGCCGGAAATCGGCAGCCGGTCACGCATACAGGTCATCCCCGGCCGTCCCGTCTCGGCCTTCGAAGCGGGCCAGGGCTGTGTCTTCGCCGCCCGCTGCCCGTATGCGACCGACATCTGCCTTTCCGAACGACCAGTACTGCGAACTGTGGGCACGCAGCTTGTCGCCTGCCACCGGGCGGAGGAGCTAAAGGGCCAGATTTCGTTCTCGGTAGGAACGGCCGCCCATGACTAGCCAGCCCAGCAGTCAGGCGGGCGTGGCCGCCGGGGCCCAGCCGCCCGTCCTGCGCGCCAGCGGCCTGCGGAAGGTCTTCAAGGTCCGGTCGGAGAGCGCACGGCGCACCGAAGACCTGGTCGCCGTCGATGATGTCTCGTTCGAGCTGCCGCCGTCCGGCTCGCTCGGCCTGGTCGGCGAATCGGGCTCCGGGAAAACCACCGTGGCCAGGATCATCGCCCGCCTGGAGCGCCCGACGGCCGGCACCGTCATGATCGGCGGCACCGAGCTATCCCCGCGGCCGCCGCGCGGCCGCGCCCGGCGCGCCCGCGGGCGCCAGGTGCAGATGGTCTTCCAGGACCCGTACTCCTCGCTCGATCCCCGGCAGACGGTCCGCGCCTGCCTGGAGGAAGTGCTGCGGCTGCACACCGCGACGGACCGGACCGCCCGCCGGGATCGGGCCCTCGAACTGCTCCACCAGGTGGGCTTGGACGAGCGGCACCAGGACCTGCGGCCCCGGTCACTGTCCGGTGGCCAGCGGCAGCGGGTCGCCATCGCCCGCGCGCTGGCCTGCGGCCCGGAAGTGCTCATCCTCGATGAGGCGGTTTCCGCACTCGACGTGTCCGTCCAGGGGCAGATCCTCAACCTGCTCGCCGACCTGCGGACTCAGGTCGGCGTGGCGTACCTGTTCGTCTCGCATGATCTCGCGGTCGTCCAGCAGGTCACCGATAACACGGTCGTCATGCACCGGGGTCGGATCGTCAAGGCCGGCCCGACCGACGCGATCTTGCGTGCGCCCGTGCATGACTACACACAGCGGCTGCTGGCGTCGGTCCCCCGCCCCGGCTGGCAGCCCGCCCGCCGCTCCATCAGTCGCTGAGCCTGCTGGCCTGGACCAGGAGACTGACGTAGACGAGCAGGGCGACGATGAAGCCGACCGCCATGGCGTAGGACCACCAGTTGCTCTTGGTGATCAGCGTGGTGACCCCGGCCCCGAACGTGAGCACGATCGCGGCCGCGCCCCAGTGCGCCAGGCGCCGCTGCCGGCCGCCGCCGCGGGCGGCGCGGATGACCCCGGCGGCCCCGGCGATCAGGGCGATCGCGACCAGGACGTGCAGCCCGAGCAGTACGTTGCTGGCGGTGTGCGCGACCCCGGTGGTCTGCGAAGGCTGGCCAATCAGTGAGATCGCCATGCCGAGCAGGAACTGCGCCGACAGCCCGATGACCTGGTGGCGGGCGTGCTGCCGCACGTCCGTTCGGCTGGCGCGGTTGATCTCGCTCACCGTGTTCATGATCCTTCTCCTGTTGCCTGCTAGCGCTCTTTGACGGCATACAGCAGCGTGATGCGCAGCCATGGAGCGCCGTACCAGTACCCGGGCCCCAGGCCGCGCAGCGTGCCGTGGCCGATGTGCGCGGCATACTTCCTGGCCATCCACCAGAAGTCCGCGATGAGCAGTTGCCCGCCCGGGCGCAGCACCCGGATGGCCTCGTCCACGGCGCGGTACCGTCCCCGGGCGACGGGATGTTGTGGATGGCCAGCGCGCTCGTCACGATGTCGAAAGAGCCGTCCGGGAACGGGAGCGCGGTCATGTCCGCCGTGTGCACTTCCACCCGGTCGGCGACCCCGGCCGCGGCCGCGTTGGCCAGCGTGGCTTGGCCACTGTTGCCGCTCTGGTCCCTGCCATGCCACAAGTCCGCGCCGGTGGCGCGCCCGGCCGGCAGCCGCCTGGCCGCCGCTATCAGCACCGCGCCGCGACCGCAGCCCAGGTCCGGCAGCTGCTCATGGCCCCGCAAGCCGGCCAGGTCGAGTTCCCGCTCCCAGACGCGCAGCTTGCCGCGCAAGGTGGTGTGCAGGTAAACGCCAGCGAACGCGAGTAGTGCCGTCCCCGCAGCCGCCGTCGTGATCCGTGCCGGCCGCCACCGGCCTGGCCGCCAGCGCGCGGCGGCCAGCCAACACGCCACCCCGGCGGCACCGTTAACAGCCGGGACCGCTGGCGCGTCCACACCGTACCGAGGCCGCCGCGGAGGCCGTGGCAGACGACTGGCGTTCCTGGACATATCAGCTGGCCTGTGCGGCGGCGAAGTCCAGCAGCAACTTGGCCGTCGGTTGTGGGTCTTCCACCATCGGGGTGTGTCCCACTCCCGGCAGCAACTCGACGCGGGCACCGGGCACGTCGCGGTACGCGGCGGCCGATGCCGAGCGCCATCGCCGGTCGTCGGTGCCGAAGATCACCAGCACCGGCAGGCCCAGCACCGCTATCCGGTCGGGAATGCTCCGCTGCCGCAGGTAGTCCCAGTACGCGCGCATCGTCGCGGTGAAAGACCGGTAGGTCATCCCCTGCACGTGCGCGATGACCGCGTCCGGGATGCCGACCGGGCGGGTGAAGCCAGTTTGCGCGGCCTTCCGGATCGTGCCCTCAGTTTTCAGCCGCCACAGCAACGGCCCGGCCAGCGGGGCCGTCAGCAGCCGGCTGAGCGGCGGGTCTGGGATCTTGGCGTCCGTGCTGGGCCCGGTGTTGATGAGCGCCAGGGCCGCCACCAGGCCGGGCCGCTGCTCGGCCAGGGCCGTCGCCACCATCCCGCCCGAGGAATGCCCAATGACGGTCACCCGGCCCACGCCAAGCCGATCCAGCGCGGCGCCGGCCCGGCTGGCCTGGGCGGGGACGTCGTACCCGGCGGCGGGGCCTGGCCGCCCGTGCTCGAGCAGGTCGACGCGGATGACGCGGTAGGCGCCGGCCAGTGCTTCGACCACCGGGTCCCACAAGGCGATCGGCGTCGCGGCATTCTGGATCAGCAGCAGGGCGGGCGCACCCGGGCTGCCGTTCTGCACCACATGACCAGACATGACGGCCAGCATCGCCGGCGCACCGCCGAGCGTCTTGAAGAAATGTTCCTGGCCGGACTCACGTCCTGGCGGCGCTCATGGCGCCCGGCCACGCGACGTCGTCGACCGCGAGAAACGGCGTGACCGCCATGGCCGCGGGCGTCATCCCGGCGAAGGCCAGGACGTCCCGATGCAGGTGAGACTGGTCGGCGTAACCGCTGTCGGCGGCCACCGCGGCGGCACTCCGACCCGCGGCGAGGAGCCGGGCCGCGCGGTCGAAACGCACCAGCCGCGCGGCGCGCTTGGGCGTGAGGCCGATCTGGGACCGGAACCGGGACCACAGTCGCTTGCGGCTCCAGCCGGCCTCGGCGGCCAGCAGCTCGACCCGGACCTGCCCTCCGCTGGCCACCAGCTGCCGCCAGGCGAAGGCAACCTCGGGGTCAACCGCCCGGCTGGTCTCCTGCCGCCGGACAAGCGCGGCCTCCGCGATGGCAAACCGCTCTTCCCACGACGCGGCGGCCAGCAACCGCTCCTGGAGCCGCACCGCCTCGCGCCCCCACAGGTCATCGAGGGCCACCACCGTCCCGCTCAATTCCGCGCAGGCACCCAGCACCGCATGCGCGGCCACCGGCGACAACCTCATCTGCAAGCACTCAAAGTTCTCCGGGCCGCGCCCCGCGGCACCGACCGGCGCCAGGCCGGCCACGACGCTGCCTCGCTGCTGCCGCCCGCTGGCATCACCGACGAGCAGTCCACCGCCGATGTCGACGACCACCATGACGGCTGGGGGCGGGACCACCCGAACGTCGTCCGGACCCGTGGTCTGGTCGCTGAACCCAGCCATCCTGACCCCCGGCAGCCGGCCGGGCTGCGGCGGGCACGCGATGTCCCACCCGGGGGCACCGGCGCGAGCAGATCGCATGCCGCCATGCTACGTCGCTGCCTACGGCGGCAATCTGTCATGTCACAGTGGTGCAAACCAGAACCAAAACGAACAGGAGCCACCATGACCGAGCACACCACCGGCGGGAAAATGTCCCTGGCCCAGCTGGCCGACGGGCACAAGAGCCAGCCGTCCACCATCCTGCGCCTCACCGCCGAGCACAGTCCCGGCGGCGCCTACCCAGCCAACGTCGCCGCCTACATCATGGAGCGTTCCCACTTTTTTGGACACCGAATTAGGCTGCCAATTGACTGAGTTGCCTATATCCTAGTTCGTATTCCTCAGGTGTCAAGTACCCGAGCGTCGAATGCCTCCGCAGCGGATTGTAGTAGTTGCTGATCCAGTCAGACGTCTCCTTCTTCAAGCTCGCCAGCGAGGGCCACGGGCGGGTATGGATCAGCTCTTTCTTGTATGTCGCGAAGAACGATTCCGATACGGCATTGTCGTAACAGATTCCCGTCCTTCCCAGGGACCTCCTGATGTTATTCCTGGTGCAGTAATCGTCGAACACCGAAGATGTATATTGGCAGCCGCGGTCGGAATGAAAGACGACTCCCGGGGGCGGTTTCCGGGCAGAGATGGCCATATCGAGGGCCGCCGTGACCAGGCTGGTCCGCATATGATCGGCGATGGCCCAGCCGATGAGTTTGCGTGAGTGCAGGTCGATGACGGTCGCGAGGTAAGCCCACCCATCCCACGTTTTCACGTACGTGATGTCGCCGCACCATTTCTCATCGGGGCGGCCGGCGGTGAAGTCCCGGCCGATCAGGTCGGGGGCGGGCACCGGCTTGTCCCCGCCGATGGTAGTCCGCTTCCAGGCTCTCGGGTGGCGCCCGCGCAGGCCAGCGGCCTGCATCAGCCGGTGCACGCGCTTGTGCGACACCAGGTGCCCCAGCGCCGCCAGGCCCGCGCGCATCCGGCGCACCCCGGGATTGCCCCGCGCGTCCTCATAGATTTTCCTCATAACCGCGACCAGCGCCGAGTCGTCTTTGGACCGCTGGGACGGCTCCGCGCCCCGCCACGCATAATAGCCGGAACGGGAGACCCCGAGCCAGGCGCACATGAATGACACCGGGTAATCGCCAGAATCAGCCCAGTCCGCGATGGCAGCGAATCTTACTGACTGCCTTTCGCGAACCAGGTCGCAACTTTTTTTGCGAACTCCACCTGCATCCGAAGCTCAGCGATTGTGGACTTGTCATCCCGGGACTCAGCGCGCAGCCGCACCA
This sequence comes from uncultured Actinomycetes bacterium, assembly GCA_963814645.1. GTDB lineage: Bacteria > Actinomycetota > Actinomycetes > Streptosporangiales > Streptosporangiaceae > RYN-230. The sequence continues at coordinate 3,388,899 of CAWFDX010000004.1, forward strand.
GCTCGGCCCGCTCGGACTCACCCAGCGGCACATCCGGGGACTTCCCGGACTCCGCGGCATCTCGTGCCACCTTCACCCACTTGCCAAGAGTCATCTCGTGGACGCCGATATTGCGGGCGACCTCGGCAACCGGGCGGCCACCGTCAAGGACGAAAGCTACCGATTGCGCCTTGTACTCCGGCGTATATGAGCGGCGTGTCGAACCCATTTCTTACGCTCCCGACGAATCGGGCAGCTAAGCCGGATGTCCACCGAAGCGGGCACGGTCCATCAATGGAGTGTTCCGCGGCACCATCTCCCCCGCCGAGGCCATGCCCGCCGGGCTGCACCTCTACCTGCCATGACGGTCCCGGCGTTACGCTGCTGGTAGTTGCGCTGACCGGGAGGCGCGGGTGACCACAGGATCTGGAGAGCGTGCGGCAGCGGGTGCACTGGGCCGTGGCCACCTCCGCGCCTCCGACGCAGATCGCGAGCAGGTGATCGACACCCTCAAGGCCGCGTTCGTGCAGGGCCGGCTGACCAGGGACCAGCTCGGCGTGCGGGCGGGTCAGGCGCTGGTGTCGCGTACCTATGCGGAGCTTGCGGCGGTCACCGACGGCATCCCGGCCAGGCTGACCGGCGTGGTGCGGCCACCAGCGCGCCCTCCCGGACCCGCCCGGAAGCCGGTGCGCAAGACGGTGGCCGCGGGTGCCGCGTGCGTGATCCTCCCGGCCACGCTGAGCGCCGCTTTCCTCACCTATTACGGCGGATTCGTCGTCCTGTTCCTGCTCGCCTTCACCGGATTCGTGGTGACATCTAGACCCTGATCGCCGGCCTCAGCTCATTCCTCGCCGATGTCAGCCAGGTTCTGGCGCAGTTCGGTGATCAGCGGATCGCCATCGGGCAGGATGCGCTCCAGCCGGTCGGTGGTGTCGCGCAGCAGCGCGCGGGCGTCGCCGTAGCGCCCCAGCTGGCGGTACACCTGGGCCAGCCCGGCACGGGTACGCAGCGTATCGGGATGGCGGGGGCCGAGCACCCGCTCGAACCCCGCCCAGGCCTGCTCGCAGGCCAGCTCCGCCGCCGCGGTCTTGCCCGTCTTCTGGTAGGCGGTGCCGAGGTTGTTCCGCGCGGTGAGCGTGTCCAGGTGATCGGGACCAAGGACGCGTTCCCGGTCGGCCAGCACCCGCTTGTAGCCCGCGACGGCCTCTTTCGCCTGGCCGCTGGCCAGGTAGGAGTCAGCTAGGCCCTCACGCGTAGTCATCGTCTGCGGATGCCGGACGCCCTGAGCGCGTTCCCGGTCGGCCAGCGTGCGCCGGTAGAGGTTGATGGCGTCGGGGTACTGGCCCGCAGCCAGGTAGGCAGCGGCGAGTTCGTCCCGCGCGCCGAGCGTGTCGGCATGCTCGGGGCCGCAGACCTTTTCGAATTGGGGGACCGCGCGTTCCAGGACGGTGATCGCCGCCGGGAGCTGGAGCCCCGCCGCGAGGGCGTGGCCCAGGCGGCGGCGCGCCTCGATCACGTCACGGTGATCCGGTCCGAACTTGCGGGTCAGGCCGTCGAGTACCCATTTGAACCACGGAATGGCGTCGGCCGCGCGCCCGGCCTCGAGGTAGGCGTCGGCCACGCGCTGGGCAGCCAGCATCGTGTCCGGATGCCCGCCGCCGAGCAAGCGGCCGCTTGTCGTGGCCAGGTCGGCCCAATGGTCCACCGCGGGTCCGGTCAGGCGGGCGCGGTCCAGGCTGTCGCCCGCCCGCACCAGCACGGGATGGCAGCCGCCGTCGCACAGCCGGTCTCCCGTGATCCGCAGCAGGCTCGCCACGGACGATCGCAGGCCGGAGGCAGGCCAGCCGGGCTGCTCCGGTTCCGGCCACGCCTGGAACAGCGCATCCGCGACCGACCGTGACACCTTATCCAGCATGCCTTCGGGCATCGTGGCCCGCAGCGCCGCCTGCAGCACCGGGCTGATCCGGACCGTCGGCGGTGCGGTCGCCGGTTCTATGGTCAGCAGGCCGGCCTGTTCCAGCGCCGCCAGCGCCGCCCGGGCGCTCTCGCTGCTGGCCGGGACGTCACCGCCGCGCGCGAGGAAATCGGTGGCCGCAGGAGCCATCAGGACGGTTAGCGGAATGCCGTGCCCATCCAGCAGCGCGGCCAGGGCCAGCATCGACTGCGCGGATCGGCCTTCCGCTAGCTGGTTCGCCCGGCCGAACGAGAACGTCCACGTCACCGCGGCCGCTGGTGGCGGTGCGCTGGATGAACCCGCCAGCTCCTCCCGCCTGCGCACGAAATGGTCCCGGTACTCGCGGCAGGACAGCGGGGCGTTGGCGATCACCGCGCCGGCCTGGGCCAGCGCCACTGGCTCCAAGTCCAGCTCCTGAGCCAGTTCGATCACACCCTGCCGCTTGTCCGGGTCGGCGGCCAAGCGTCCGCTCAGATAGGTGATGGCCTCACGCAGGCTGAACGGCCCGACCGGCACAACCCGCATGCCGCTGGGCACGGCTGCGGCGTCGGCGGAGGTGACCAGCACCCGGCCAGGCCGGCAGGCCGGCCACAGACCCTCCAGGTCCGCCGGATCGGCCAGGTCATCGAAGGCCACCAGCCACGAACGGCTGGTCTCACTCAGCCAGCTGAGGAACTGGGCAGCGACTGACTCACCGCTGCTCGCCTGGTCCCGGCCAGTCACGGCGGCCGTCGCCGCCGCGTAGCCGGACAGCACCGAGGCGCGGCTGGTGGCCTCGATCCAGACCAGCAGGTCTACCCCGCCTGATTGCCACAGCGACTCGGCGAAAGCCGCGGCGAGCTGGGTCTTGCCCGACGACCTCAGCCAGTCCTGCGCATCGGGAGCCGGTGCCGCCGCCCGATCGGTGACGAGCGCGACCGCGGCCCCGGCCGGCAGCGCAGCCGCCAGGCCGGGGGCCGTCTCCGGCCGGGCACTAAAACCGTCGGCCAGCGCTGGCACCGTCCCGGACCGGATGGGCCAGGACAGCCGGCTGAGGGGCGGGCCGCTCATGGCGCGCGGAGCCAGATCCGGCTCACTGGCTGCACCGGCTGGCTGAGCTGAAGAGGCATATCCGTTCCCCCCGCTGTGCACGGCCGAGCCCGCCTTCATCGGCGAAACCAGCTAGCGGGCCAGGCTGAGCATCGTTGCCCTAGCCTGCCAATGATTAGCGCGGATAAGCAATCCCCCAGTGACGGCCCGGCTCATAGCGAGTCCGGGTCAAAGACGAGCACGGGAGTGGTCCTGGTGAGTGTTTCCCGGCCGAAGAAGGCGGGGGCGGTGACGCGCATAAAGACGAAGCCGAGCACGCCGGCCAGCGCGGCCAGGAAGGCGATGATGAAGATACCGCCGATCTGCCAGTGCAGGCCTGGCACCGTCCACGTCGTGTAGCTGTTGGACGCGACCCAGTCGCTCTGCAGGCTGTAGAAGCCCGCGGCCCACATGATCAGGCCGCCCAGCCCGGGCAGGATGCCGCGCATCCACAGACTCCAGGCGCTGCTGGTCAGCGTGGCCCGGTAGTACCAGACACAGGAGAACGCGGTCAGCCCGTAGTAGAACGCGATGTACAGGCCGATCGCGGTGACCGCGTCAGCGATCGGGTTGCCGCCGGAGATGTAGTTCAGCGGGATGTACAGGGCGATCGAGAGCGCGCCCATCACGACGGTGGACACTGTTGGGGTCAGGTACCTGGGGTGGATCTTGGCGAACGACTCGGGCAGCGCCCCGTAGGCGGCCATGGACAGCGTCGTGCGTGCGGTCGGCAAGATCGTGGTCTGGGTCGAGGCGGCGGCCGAGCTGAGCACCATGAGGATCAGCAGCCGGGACAAGACGGTGCCGAGCCCGGAACCGCCGAAGATCGCGCCCCCGGTGACCGACAGCACATCGAACTGGTGCGCCGGATTCGTCAGCCCGACGCCCTTGCTGCCGATGCCGGCGAACGCCTGCACGGCGACGATCACGATCACATAGGTGACGAGCAGCAGGACCGTCGAGATGATCCCCGCCCGGCCCGGCGTCCGGGACTTGTCCGCCGTCTCCTCGTTCACCGACAAGGCGGTGTCCCAGCCCCAGTAGATGAACAGCATCAAGATGATCCCGGACACAAAGGCCGAGACAGGCAGGTGCGACAGCGACAGCCAGCTGAAACTCGGGTGCAGCGACCCCGGCGGATGACTGCCGAACACCCGGATCAGCGCCGTGACCGACAAGACCAGCAGCATGACGATCTCGATGGACAGCAGCACCTTCTGGAATCTGGCCGAGACCTCGATGCCGCGGTAGCAGATATAGGTCATCGCGACGATCCACAAGATGCCGACCAGCAGCACCCAGCCGCCGGAGGCGTCGCTACCGATCGAGCTGTTCGGTCCCTGGAAGAAGAAGAACAGGTACTGCCCGGCCACCTGAGCCAGGCTGGCCATGACCAGGATGTCGGCGGCCACCACGCCCCAACCGCCGGCCCAGCCGGTTTTCGGCCCGAACGCCCGGGCCGCCCAGATGAACGTGGTCCCGCAGTCAGGGTCGGCCTTGTTCAGCTCGCTGAAGCCAATCGAGCACAGCAGCATCGGCACGAACGCCAGCACGGCGATCAGCGGCGACTTCAGCCCGACCGCGGCCACCACGAAGAACAGCGTCGCGGCCAGGCTGTAGGCCGGGGCAACCGAGGCGACCCCCATGACCACGCTGGACACCAGGCCAAGAGCGCCTGTCTTGAGACCCTTGTCCCTGGACTCCTGCACTGGCCGCAGGCCAGGACTGAAGATAGCCATGCCCCCCCTTCCGTCCGCGACGTTTCAGGCTACTTCGGACCGTCGTAGCACGGATGGCAATTCGGACACTCTGATCAGGTCGGGACAGATCAGGACACGACTCCAGCACCGATGGCCGGCTCCTGTCCCAGCAGGGCGAGCACTTCGCTGGCGGTGGCCGTGGCGGCGGACAGTACCGGAACCTGCGTCTGGCGGCTGACCTCGTCGAGTACGGCCAGCGAGGGCATCTGTACACAGGCGGACAGCACCAGCGCATCCGCGCCGGTCAGGTCCAGCCGCTTGACGTGGCCGCTCAGGTCGGCCGGGTCGAGCCGCCCGACATCGACGTTGTCAGCGACCTCGAGGCTGACCGAGTCGGTAACCGTGATCCCGTACCCGGCGAGGTAGTCGATGACCATGACGGCGAGCGGCTTCAGGTATGGAGTCACGATGGCCACCTGGCTGGCCCCGAGCCGCTGCAGGGCGCGGACCAGGGCCCCGGCACTGCTCGTCACCGGCACCGCGGATCCGGCGGCGGCCAGCGTGCGGGCCAGCCGCTGTTCGCCGCCTCGTGGGCCCCGGGTCCGGCGGGGGTCGTGCTGCTCGATCTCGGCGCCCAGGCGCTGCACATCAGCAATCAGAGCGACATCTACGCACTCCGCCCCGAGGTGCACAGCCGGCTGAACACCGCCTACATGCTGGGTTACTTCACCGGCGGTGCGGTGATGTCGGCCGCGGCCTCGCTGATATTCAGCGCGGCGGGCTGGAACGGCGTCTGCGTGCTCGGCGCGCTCACCGCGCTGGCCGGCCTGGCCATCTGGCCCAGCACCAGACGCCAGCACGCCCACTAGCAGAGACCGGCACGAGGTCCGAGTTATGCCAGCGACGGTACTGTTGAGGTAATCATGACGGTAGGTCAGAGCTCCGGAGGATCCGTCCCGGCCGGCCCGGCCGGGGCGAGGGTCGCACCGTTTGCCTCGGCATGGCGGCGGGCGCACCTGTCGGTGGACCAGCGGGTGGCCCGGGGGCGGGCCGCCCGGGGGGCGGTGCCGCGGCAGGCCCATGGCCGGTGGGCACCCGCGCCAGACCGTCCCGACCCGGTTGGCCTGCTGGCGGAGCAGTCGGCATCGCGAGTGCCGTGGCTGGTCCCGATCCGGTACGGCCGGATGCTGGTCTCGCCGTTCACGTTCTACCGCGGGGCTGCCCTGATCATGGCATCCGACCTGGCGGCCAGCCCGGTGTCGGGAGTGACTGTGCAGGTGTGCGGTGACGCGCACCTGTCGAACTTCGGCCTGTTCGGCACCCCCGAGCGGCAGATGATCTTCGACATCAATGACTTCGACGAGACCCTGCCGGGCCCATGGGAATGGGATGTCAAGCGCCTGGCCGCCAGCTTCGAGATCATGGGCCGCGACCGCGGGTTTTCCCCGGCCGACCGGCGCGCCATCGTCATGGCCGGAGTGGCCGAATACCGGAACCGGATTCGCCAGGCGGCCGGCATGGGCGCCCTGGACGCCTGGTACGACCATCTGGAAGCCGGGATGCTGCTCAAGCTGGTCCGCCAGGAAGTCCGGGTCAACCGGGTCAGCAAAAAGGAGGCCCGGGCGTTCGAGCGGGACGTGAGCAAAGCGCATACCCGGGACAACACCCGGGTGTTCACCAAGCGCGCCGCCGAGGTTGACGGTGAGCTGCGTATCGTTCCTGACCCGCCGCTGATCGTCCCGATCGAGGACATTGTCACGCCCGGGTCGGAGTGGGAGGACCCGGCGCCGCTGATCAAGAAGCTGCTCGCCACCTACCGGCGCACGCTGGGGAACCAGCACCACCCCCTGGAGGAATACCGCTACGTTCACTCGGCCTACAAGATGGTCGGCGTGGGCAGCGTGGGCACCCGCTGCTACATCATGCTGATGGTGGGACGTGATCACAACGATCCGTTGTTTCTCCAGGTTAAAGAGGCGCAAGCCTCCGTGCTGGAACCGTTCGCTGGCGAGAGCACCTATCGGCACCACGGCCAGCGCGTGGTATCCGGCCAGCGGCTTATGCAGGCGGCGACCGACATCTTCCTGGGCTGGATCCGGATCAAGGGACTCGACGGCGTGACCCGCGACTACTACGTACGCCAGTTCCACGACTGGAAGGGCAGCGCTGACGTAGACAGCATGCTGGTACCCGGCGCCACCCTCTATGCGCGGCTCTGCGGGGCCACCCTGGCCCGTGCCCACGCCCGCTGGGGTGACCGCATCGCTATGGCCTCCTACCTGGGCAAAGGAGATGCCTTCGACCGGGCGATGGCCAGCTTCTGCGCCGCCTACGCCGACCAGAATGAAAAGGACTACGAGGCCTTCGCGGCGGCCGTAGCGTCGGGGCGACTCCCCGCCGAGACCGGCGTCTAAGGCCATTCGTCGAGTCCCAGCAATCGCCGGCCCAGCAGGCTGAGCGACGCCGGTTCACCTCGCTGCTCCTCGATGCGGCGCGGGTCACCAGGAAAGGCATCGCCGTCTGGTGGCGCGCAGGTGGACCAGGACCGGATGCGGCTCCGCCGCTCCGTCTCGCGCCCCTCCCCGGCCGGGGGCAGCGGGTTCATCGTGACGTACTGGGCCAGCCGGGGGCGCTGGGCGGAGTTTCTGCCGTTTCCATGCAGCAGGGTCGTCTTCCAGATGACCAGGTCGCCGGCGGCCAGCGGAACCTTGACGATGGGATGGTCGCCGATGTCGGGGGCGCGGGAGACCGGGCCGGCCTTTGGACCGTTCGTCGGGGAAGCGCTGCTGATCGCGGTAGATGGACGGGACGCACTGGAAGCCGCCCATGTCGGCGGACGCATCTTCCAGAGCGAGGACCCCCTGCAGCCGGAATGGGATGTCCGGGTACAGGCTGATGCCGGTGTCCCAGTGGATGAAGCCAGGCTGGTCGTAGTCAGGCTGATCGGGCCGGACCGGCGGCTTGAGCGCGACCCGGTCGGTGGACACCCACAATTCGTCCGCGCCGTGCAGGTCGCGGAAAATTCCGTAGACCGCCGGGTGCTGCCGGACGTCCCACATCGACTGGTAGTGGTACATCTCGCAATGGCTGCGCAGACCGCCTGCGCCGCCGCTCCTTCCGCGAAACCCGGCGTCCACGGTACATCGGGCCAGCCGTCAAGCAGGTCGGCGATGGTGGTCCCGCCCATGGCCCGGTCGAACCGCCAGTCGTGCGGCGTCGCCGGGTCGGTGAACTCATCGGAGAGCCAGCTGGCCCGCCACAGCCGGACCTCGCCGATCGCCCCTTCAGCGATCATCCGCCGCATCAGGGCCACCGCGGGCAGCCGCCGGTAGTTGAAGCCCACCGCGTTGTGCACCCCGGCCGTGGTCACGGCGGACAGCGCCGCTGCCGCCTGCTGGTAGGTGACGGCCAGCGGTTTCTCGCAGACGATGGCCTTGCCGGCCGCCGCGGCGGCGGTCGCGATCTCCGCGTGGGTGCCGGGCGGAGTGCAGATGTCCACCCCATCGATGTCGCCGCGCCCGATGATGTCGCGCCAGTCGGTGGTGTGTTCCGGCACCCCGTAGGCGGCCGCGGCCGCCGCCACCGCCGGGGCGTTCCGGCCGGAGATCACGCTGACCACCGGCCGAACCGGCAGCCTGCGCAGCATCGGCGCGACGCGGTAGCCATAGCAGTGCGCCTTGCCCATCACGCCGTAGCCGATGACGCCGACGCGAAGTTCCGGCAGGCTGCTCATGCCTCCGGGCCCCACCGGCCCGCGCCGGACAGGGCGGGAATGGCCGCGGCCGCCTGCTCCGCCGCATCCATTGCGGCTATCGCGTCGGCTGCGGTGGCCCCCGCACACGGGCCGCCCGCCACAAATTCCGCGAAGCTCTCCGCCTGCAGGCGCAGGGCCTCCAGTTGGGCGCGGACCCCGTCCGCGGGGTCGAGGAAGTCGCACCGCGCGGTGCCGTGGGTGCCGAACGCCTCAGTCCGCGCCATGTCGCCCGCCGGGTGATACCGGCCCAGCGAGATGAAGCCGGTGCCGCCCCCGGACAGCTGGGTGATCACCTGCGCGCTGTCCACGTCCGGGGTGCGGTGCGGCGCCTCGCCCAGCCCGTCCGGAATCACCCCGGCCGCGACCGCGCTCAGCTGGGTGATGTCCTGGCCGGTCAGCCAGCAGAGCTGATCGAACTCGTGCACCCCCATGTCGATGACGATCCCGCCGCTGTGCGCCCGGAACGCGGCCGGCGGCGGTCCCTCGTCCCACTGATAGCAGCTGACCAGGTGGACGGTGCCCAGCTCACCGCCGGTGATCTGGTCCCGTAGCGCCCGCAGCGCGGGAACGTAGCGGCGCCAGTAGGCGACCTGGAACGGCACGCCCGCTGCGGTGGCGGCTTTGGCGGCGGCACGGGTATCCCCAGCGGTCAGCCCGCACGGCTTCTCGCACAGGATCGGCAGGCCGCGGGCGGCCACCTCGGCGATGACCTGGAGGTGCTGATCGGTCGGCGCCGTGATCAGCACCCCGTCGACGCCGCCGTGGTCCAGCATGTCCGCGATGCCCGGGTACACCGCCACGCCGGCCGCCGCTACCTCGCGGCGGGCCTCGGCGGACACCTCCGCGATGGCCGTCACCGTTACCCGCTCGGAGCCGGCCAGGGCCCCCAGGTGGGTGCGGCCCATCCGGCCCGCCCCGATCAGCCCCAGCCGGAATGGCGCGGCCATGTCACAGCCCCCGGGCCGCGAGGAACGCGCGGTTGTCCCGCTGCTCCCGGGCCGCCTGGGCGAACCGCGCCGCGCTGCGCGGCAGGATGTCCTGCTCGACCACCAGCCACCCGGCGAAGGACATGCCGCGCAGGCCGTCCAGGATGGCGTCCACGTCAAGATCACCGCCGCCCAGCGCGCAGAACGCCTCGCGCACCCAGATCTCAGTCACCGGCGCTTCGTCGGCCACTATCTGATCCATGACCGAGAGGGTCGCGTCCTTGAGGTGGACGTGGTTGATGCGCCCGGCCCAGTCGCTGAGCATGGCCACCGGGTCACCGCCGCCCAGCATCATGTGCCCCGTCTCCAGGCACAGCCCGACGTCGGAGCGGTTCAGCACCTCCTCGATCTCCCACGGGGCCTCCACATAGGTGCCGGTCTCCGGGTGGAAGGTGGGCTCGTAGCCGCGGTCACGGCAGTACCCGACCACGCGGGCCAGGCCAGTGGCGAACCGCCGCCAGCCACTGCTGTCCAGCCCCAGTGAATGCTGCCCGGCGGACCGGCCGGGCCGGCTGCGGCGGTCCAGGCTCCCCGCATCGGCCAGCGTGGGCCGCGGCGCCGGGCCGGGCAGGTACCCCTGTACCACGTCGAACGTGCTCAGCAGGTCGTCCAAGTCAGGCAGGGCCTGGGTGAGCGCGTCGTGATCGGCGTACGGCAGCTCCAGATAGGCGCCAGCCAGGCCGAGACCCCGCTCGGCCAGCAGTTCCCCCAGCCGGTCCCCGGTGCCCAGGTAGCCGACCGGGCCGAGGTCGATGCCCGCGTAGCCTGCCTCAGCCACCTGGTCGAGCACGCTTATCCCGTCCGGCACGTCCGGGTCGTGACCCACCGTGATCTCGAAGGCACCGTAACTGACCGGCGCGTTCGCCACGGCTATCACCCGCTCGGTGCCTACAGCTGGCACGATGTCCTCGTTCACCTGGCCGTCCTTCGCTAGCCGATGCTGGCCGGCTCGTCCACCGGCGCCTGCCGGCGGTGACACTCGATGATCGCTTCGCACAGCGCGATGTCCCGCAGCCCGTCGCGCCCGGACGTGACGGGCGCGCGCCCCGTGACGACCGACTCGTGGAACGCGGCGAGTTCCCGCTTGAACCCGCTCTCGTAGGAGACCGTTTCCTCGGTGCGCCAGGACCGGGCCGAGCCGGAATCGCCGGCCTCGATGTCCAGTACCGCGGGCTCGTTCCGCAGGAACGGCGAGGGGAACGACAGGCACAGGCGGCGATCCGGCGCGTAAACCGCAAATTCCATTACATAACGCGCAATGCCTGGCAGATCGATCCAGTGCAGCGCGACTGGGAGTTCGCCGAATCGGAGCAGCACGGTGACGGTGTCCTTGGCCAGGCTTACGTAATCCAGCCAGTCCGGCTCGCCGAGCACGCCACGGATCGTGTTCAGTTCGTGCACCAGCGTGTCGAGCAGGACCATCTGGTAGACGTATCGCTCCAGCCCGGTGGCGGCCGCACCGAGGGCGGTCCCGATCCTTGTGTCGGTGTCCGCGCGGAGCCGCTCGGCGACGGCATCGGGCAGCGGCGCCGGGCTGAGCAGGGGGTAGTGCCCGACATAGGGCTGCAGTGGCGACTCGAACGTGGTTACCCGCATCAGCCGGGCGCCGGTCAGTCCGGCGGCCTCCTGCTGGAATCGGGCGAAGGCCGGGTCGTAGCGCTTCGGGTAGCCGACCATCAGGGTCACCCCGGCCTGCTCGGCCGCGGCGACCATCTCGCGTCCTTCCGCCGCCGAGAAGCACATCGGCTTCTCGGCGAACACGTGCAGCCCGGCCTGCGCCGCGGCCACCGCGATGGGTGCGTGGCTGCCCGAGGTCAGCACCAGGACGGCATCGAGCGGATGCCGGAGCAGGTCTTGCCAGTCGGTGAAGACAGCGGGGATGCGGTACCGCTCGGCGCACGCCTTGGCATTGCCGGCCACGATGTCGCACACCGCGGCGATCTCGAATTGGTCGGTCAGCTCGGTCAGGTAGTGCAGGTGCATGACCTGGGCGATGAGCCCGGTACCGACCAGGCCGACGCGCAGCCGCCGGGCCGGCTGGTGGCCGGCGCCGGCCGTCACGCCGGCACCGTCCGGGCGCTGTCGATGGCCGCCCGCAGCAGCCGCGCCGCTTCCGGCACGCCGGTCCCGGCCGGCACGAACGGGTCCTCGTGCTCGATCGATATCACCTGGACCTGCGACCCGGACAGGGCCTGGATGAGACCGGCCCACCAGTCCAGCGCGTGCCCCCGGCCGGGGACGGCGAACGTCCATGGCATCTCGGCGGCGGGCTCCGGCCACCGCCGGTCGAGCAGGCCATTGAGCGCCAGGCTGTCGGTGTGGAAGACGGTGTCCTTGCCGTGTGCGTGACCGACCCGATCGCCCAGCGACGCGGCCACTTTGTGCCCGTCCATGCCCATCCAGAAGAAGTGGCTCGGGTCCAGGTTGGTGCTGATCGACGGCCCGAGCGCGGCCACCCGGCGGAACGTCTCCACGTTGAGCACGCTCGTCCCGGGGTGCAGTTCGAGGCAGACCCGCAGGTCAGGATGCTCAGCGGCGGCGAATTCGGCGAGAGGCGCCCAGTACGGCCCGATGCGCTGCTGCCACTGGCGCTGGTAGACGTCCTCCAGGTAGGGCAGCCAGCCGCCCGCCCCGAAGTGCGGCACCTGATCCCCGGGCGCGCCCGCCGCGCAGCCGGCCATGGCGACCACCCGGTCGGCGCCCAGCATCGGGGCCAGCCGGATCGCGTTTCGCAGGTCCTCGTCATGCTGCCGGGCCAGGCTGGCGTCCGGGTGCAGCGGATTGCCCCAGGCGTTCAGCGCGTCCAGCCGCAGCCCATGCTGGGCGATCGAGTCCAGCCAGCGGAGCTGGCCGAGCGGATCGGCCTGTCCCGGCCGACGGTCCGGGCGGCCTTCCTGTACTTGTCCAATAAGGGCCTGGTGGTCCGCAAGCGCGGCGCCGGAACGCTCGTCGCCAGCGAGCGGATCGACCGGGACGTCGAGCTGACCAGCCTGTACGACGACCTGGCCGCGGCCGGGCCGGCGCCGGAAACCCGGGTCATCCGCAACGAGGTCACGCACGCCACGGACAGTGTCGCCGCGGCTCTCCAGCTCCCCCAGCCGGCCCTGGTGGTCTCGCTGGAGCGGATCCGGCTGGCCGACGGCGAGCCCGTCGCGCTGATGCACAATTTCCTGCCGACCGGCCTGGTGCACCTGAGCATCGACATGCTCGAGCAGCACGGGCTCTATGAGCTGCTGCGCGCCTCGGGCATCCGGCTGGGCTCGGCCACCCAGCGGATGTGCGCCAAAAACGCGTCCGCCGCGGAGGGCCGGATCCTGCACGAGAACCGCGGCGCCGCGCTGCTGACGATGGAGCGCACCGCCTACGACGAGACCGGCCGCCCGCTGGAGTACGCGCAGCACCTCTACCGGGCGTCCCGGTATGCCTTCACTACCAACCTGTCCAGGGCGGATGCGGCGGCCACCCGGCCCGGTGACCTGGCCGGCCGTCAGTAGGCCGGGCCGGCCACGCCCGGCCGGGCAGTCACTCGCCGTCATCGGGTCCAGTACCGGCGGTCGCCTCCGGGCCGGCCAACGGCCGCTGGGCAGGCTTGGCCTGGTCATAGGCGGCGCGGGCGCGCCGGGTGCTGTCCAGCTCTGAGACCTCGGCGACCGGCACGTCCCACCAGGCCTCGCTGTCCGGCGCCGGGATCATCGGGTCGGTCTCGATGTGCACCAGGACCGGGCCGGCCTCGTCCCTGGCCTGGCGCAGCGCGGCCCGCAGCTCAGCGATCGTCTGCGCGCGCAGCACCCGGACGCCGAGGCTCTCCGCGTTCGCGGCGAGGTCCACCGGCAGCACGTCGCCATCCAGCCGGCCGGTGGCCGGGTTGCGGTACCGGTAGCTGGTGCCGAACCGCGGCACGCCCACCGTCTCGGACAGCCCGCCGATGGACGCGAAGCCATAGTTCTGCACCAGGACGACGATCAGCTTGACGCCCTCTTGCACGGCGGTGACCAGTTCCTGCGCCATCATCAGGTAGGACCCGTCGCCGACCAGCACGAAGACCTCACGGCCCGGCTCGGCCAGCTTCACGCCGAGGCCGCCGGCGATCTCGTAGCCCATGCACGAGTAGCCGTACTCGACGTGATAGCCCTTCGGATCCCGGGTGCGCCACAGCTTGTGCAGGTCACCCGGCATCGAGCCAGCCGCGCACACCACCACGTCCGCGGGCCGGGCCGCGTCGTTGACCGCGCCGAGGACCTCCGACTGGGCTGGTGGCTGGCGCCCGAGGGCGTAGGCGCGGCCGACCACCTCATCCCAGGCCGCGGCCTGCTGCCGCGCCTCGCGGCGGTAGCCGGCCGGGGTGGACCAGCCGGCCAGCGCGCCGGCCAGCCCGCGCAGCGCCTCACGGGCGTCCGCGACCAGGGCCGTGCCGGCCAGCTTCACCGCGTCCGCGGCGGCGACGTTGATGTTGACGAACCGGACCTGCGGGTGGCCGAACAGCGTCCGCGACGCCGTGGTGAAGTCGCTGTACCGGGTGCCGATCCCGATCACCACATCGGCCTGCCTGGCCATCTGGTTGGCGGCCGCGGTGCCGGTGCTGCCGATCGCGCCCAGCGCGAGCGGGTGGTCGAACGGCAGCGACCCCTTCCCGGCCTGGGTCTCGCTGACCGGGATGCCGGCCGCCTCGGCGAACGCGCGCAACTCGGCGGTGGCCTCCGCGTAGATCACCCCGCCGCCCGCCACGATGAGCGGCCGGGACGCGGACCGGATCACCCCGGCCGCGCGGGCCAGCGCGGCAGGCTCCGGGACCGGGCGCGGCACATGCCACACCCGCTCGGCAAACAGTTCGCGGGGCCAGTCATACGCCTCCGCCTGCACGTCTTGTGGCAGTGCCACCGTCACCGCCCCGGTGCTGGCCGGGTCAGTCAGCACGCTCATAGCCGTTATGAAGGCTGAGGGGAGCTGCTCGGGGCGCCAGATCCGGTCAAAGTAGCGGGAGACCGGACGGAAGGTGTCGTTGACCGACACATCGCCGGCCCCCGGATGCTCGAGTTCCTGCAGCACGGGCGGCGCCACCCTGGTCGCGAACACGTCGCCGGGCAGCAGCAGGACCGGCAGCCGGTTGATGGTGGCCAGGGCCGCCCCGGTGACCATGTTCGTGGCCCCGGGGCCGATCGAGGAGGTGCACACCCAGGCGGCCAGCCGGTTACGCATCCGGGCGTAGGCCACCGCCGCATGCACCATCGCCTGCTCGTTCCTGGCCTGGTAATAGCGCAGCGCGCCGGGGTGGTGCAGTTCGGCCTCCAGCAGCGCCTGGCCGATCCCGGCCAGGTTGCCATGGCCGAAGATGCCGAAGCAGCCGGCGAAGAACGGGCGCTCGGCGCCGTCCCGCTCGCTGCGCTGCGCGGCCAGGAACCGGACGGCGGCCTGCCCGACGGTGAGCCGTACCCGGCGGCCGCCGGTCATCGCGCGCCGCCTGCTATCCGCCGCAGCCGCGGATCGGCCTGCTGGCCGGACCAGGAATCGCGCACCCAGGTGTGTGCGGGATCGTCACAGGCCAGCCAGGCCCGCTCGGCGCCGGGCCCGGCCATCACGTTCAGGTAGTACATGTCGTACCCGGGGGCCGCCATCGACGGTCCGTGCCAGCCATGTGGGATCAGCACGGCGTCACCATCCCTGACCTCCGCGAGCAGGTCGGCGGGCCGGTCCGGGGTCCCGTAGACGCGCTGGAAGCCCATCCCTGGGCCGGCCGGTCCCGCCGCGATCTGGAAATAGTAGATCTCCTCGAGGACCGATTCACCCGGCCGGTCCTGGTCGTGCTTGTGCGGCGGGTACGAGGACCAGTTGCCGGCCGGGGCGATCACTTCGCAGGCGATCAGCCGGTCCGCCGGGAACGTGGCGGGCATGCAGAAGTTGGCCACCTGGCGGGAGCAGCTCCCGGCGCCGCGCACTTCGACCGGGACATCTTCCGCTGGCCCGTACCGCGCGGCCAGCCGCTGCCTGGCCGGGGCGCAGGCCAGCGCGAACCGGCCCCCGCCGGGGCTGGAGATGCTGGCCTGCGCGTCGCGCGGCAGGTAGGCGAAGTCGGTCAGGCCGGCGAACACGCTGGGCCGGCCGGCCAGGTCGAACCGCTCGCCGTCGCACTCCACCACGCAGGATCCGGCCAGTGGCAGGACCACCATCTCGTCCGAGGCTGTGCCGAACGCGTGTGACCCGCCAGGCCGCAGGCCCAGGACGCGCAGGCCCGAGTAAGCCCAGCCCGCCTGCTCGGGGGTGATAGACGCCAGCCACGGTCCATCGGCCATGCTGTCCGCCCGCAGGTGACGGCAGGTGCTCACCGGCTCGCGCCCCTCACAGCAGGCTGACCGCGGTGTCCACAGCCGCGGCCACGTCGCCGTCGGCCGGGTACAGCAGGGAGCGCCCGGCCACCAGCCCCATCACGTTCGGCAGCCGCAGCGCCTTCTGCCACCCGGCGAACGTCACCTCGGGGTCGTCCGCGACTTCGCCGCCCAGCAGCAGGGCGGGCAACGTGGACGCGGCCATGACCTGCTCCATGTCCTTCACCACCGGAACCTTGAGCCAGGTGTAGGCCGATGTCGTACCCAGCCCGGAGGCAATCGTGAGGGCGCGGATCATCGCCTCGGGCGCCAGGTCGTTGAGTACGCGGCCGTCCGCGCGATGCGAGATGAACGGCTCGATCATGGCCATCAGCTGACGGGCGGCGAGATCGGACACAGCCTGCGCGCACCCCTCGATGGTGGCGGCGGTGGCCGGGTCAGCGGGGTCGATGCGCAGCAGCATCTTGCCGCCGTCGAAGCCCATCCGGGCGATCGCCGGGGCGTCGTACCCGGTGAACCGGTCGTCGATCTCGAAGACCGTCCCGGCCAGGCCGCCCCGGTTCATCGAGCCGATGACTATCTTGCCGTGCAGCGCGCCGAGCAGCAGCAGGTCCTCCAGGACGTCGGCGGTGCCGAGCACACCGCTCACGCCGGGGCGGCCCAGCGCCACGCAGAGCCGCTCGAGCAGGTCCGCCCGGTCGGCCATGGCCAGCCGCTCCCGGCCGGCCTGCAGCGACCCCCGGGCGGGTGATCGGCGGCCACGATCACCAGCCGGCCGGCCGGGCCCACTATCGAGCCGGCCCGGCGGCGGGCCGCGGCCGCCTCAGCCACTGTCCCGGGCAGGCGCACCCGGGTCTCGATGACCTCGGCGAGGCGGTCAGTGAACATCGCTTGCCCGCTCGATCAGGGCCGTCAGCTGGCGCACGTCACCATCGCCCATCCCGCCACACTACCCCCGAATAGTCAGCCCCATCATGATTCTGAGAAGCGTTAGAGCAGGTCAAGGGTCCAAAGTCCCGGTCACTCAAGACGGGCCAGGGCCGCGGGTGCCTCAACTGGGCCCGCTCGCCCCAGACCCGGCGCCATTTCGCACCGCAGACGTCCGCCGTGCGGGGCTGTCAAGTAAACGGCTCTGTCGCACTTTCGGTGGTGGCAGGTTGTGCTGATGTGTCACGATCGGTCATGATTGACGTGACTGAGCTTGTGAGGACTGTGTTCTCTGGGTTGTCTGCCCTGGTCATCGAGGATGTCGAGGACGCGGGCGAGATGATCTGCGTGCGGGCGAGGACCCGGGACGTGGCCGTGGCCTGCCCGGGGTGCGGCACCGAAACGGCCCGCGTGCATGAATACCGCGAGCGGACAGCGGCGGACGTTCCCGTTGATGGCCGCCGCGTCCTGGTCCGGGTGCGGGTCCGCCGTATGCGCTGCCCGGCGCTGGAGTGCAGGGTGCAGACCTTCCGCGAGCAGGTCCCGGGCGTCCTGGACCGTTACCAGCGGCGCATCTCACGGCTGACGGCCCAGGTCAGCGCAGTGGCGCGCGAGTTAGCGGGCAGGGCGTCGGCGCGGCTGCTGCCGGCACTGGGCATCATGGTCTGCCGGCATACCGCGCTGCGGGTCCTCCTCAAGATCCCCCTGCCCGGGATGACGGTGCCGCGGGTGCTGGGGATCGACGACTTCGCGCTGCGCCGCGGCAGCGTCTACGCGACCGTGCTCATCGACGCCGAGACCGGCCGCCGCGCCGACGTCATCCCCGGCCGCACCGCCGACGTCACTGAGAAGTGGCTGAAAGACCATCCCGGCGTCGAGGTCGTGTGCCGTGACGGGTCGGGGGCTTACGGCGAGGCCGTCCGCCAGGCACTGCCCTCGGCGGTCCAGGTCGGCGATCGCTGGCACTTGTGGCACGGCCTCGGCGAGGCCGTCCGGAAGGAGGTCGCGGCGCACTCCGCCTGCTGGGCGAAGGGCATGCCCCTGCAGGAAGGCAGGCGGGCCGCCACCACTTTGGAGCGCTGGCAGCAGGTCCATGAGCTGCGTGCCCGGAACGTGGGCCTGCTCGAGTGCGCCCGCCGCCTGAACCTCTCGCTCAACACCGTCAAGCGCTACGACCGGGCCAGCGAGCCGGAGCGGCTGCAGCGCGCCCCGAAGTACCGGCCCACCCTCGTCGACCCCCACCGCGGCTACCTCCGCAAGCGCCGGGCCGAAGAGCCCGGCGTCCCGGTCCAGCAACTGCTGCGCGAGATCCGCGAGCGCGGCTACCAGGGCAGCTCCAACCTCCTTGTCCGCTACATCAACCAGGGCCGCCTGGACAGCGACCGCCCGCACCTGTCACCCCGCCGGGCAGCCCGCACCCTGCTCACCAGGCCGGACCGCCTCACCCCCGGCCAGCAAGAGACGCTCGCCGGCCTCGAAGGCGCATGCCCGGAGATGACCGCCCTGGCCGGGCTGATCCGCTCCTTCGCCGCCCTGCTGGCTCCCCGCCCGGGCAACGACGCCAGGCTCAGGCAGTGGATCGCCGGCGCACGCGATGCGGACCTGCCTCACGTGCACTCTTTCAGCCGCGGCCTGGACCTGGACATCCAGGCCGCCACGGCCGCGGTCACGATGCCGCACCACAACGGGCGCACCGAAGGCGTCAACACCAAGACCAAGATGATCAAAAGGCAGATGTACGGCCGCGCAGGATTCCAGCTCCTCCGCCACCGGATCCTCCTCGGGTGAGAATACGATCCGTCACCACCGAAAGTGCGACAGAGCCGTTGAAATTACAGTCCCCGCCGTGCTGATCGCGTGCTAGCGGCCTGCTAGGGGCGGGCGCGATGCTCGGCTTGTGCTTGCCACGCCGCAGCGGTGGAGGCACTCCAGGTGGCGGGGGTTCGGATGAGCGAAGGGACATCTGCGGTGAAGAAGGTCAGGTTAGCGATCGGAACCGTCGGCGGGGCTTCGGCTCTCGGCATGATGGTGACCGGGACGGCGGCGCACGCGGCCAACACGCCCGGCCACACCTCGGTGGACAGCGCAGGTAAGACTGTGGTGCTAACGGTAGTTTGTTGACTCCAGGAGAGTGCCGGTGTATGCCCGGGAGTAGTGGCGTGATCCGCCCAGGGGTGTGCGATGACGCAACGTCGGTCCTGTCCAGCGGCGCCGGGCCCGCTGGAGGAGTATGCGGCCCGGTTTGATGACCTGTTTGGCCGTCTGGCGCAGCGGCGGGGGTTCCGGGAGTACCTGGCCGGGTTGCTGGCGCCGCGGGACCGGAACAAGACGCTGACCGCGCTGGCCGGGGTTGAGCCGGTGACCGGGGCGGGCCATCGGTCGGTGCAGCGGCTGCAGTTCTTCTTGTCGGAGTCCCGCTGGGATGCCGAGCGGGTCAATGCCCGGCGGCTGGAGCTGCTGGCCGCGGATCCGGCGACCGCGCCGCACGGCGGCGGGGTGCTGGTGATTGATGACAGCGGGGACCGCAAGGACGGCACCAGGACCGCGCACGTGGGCCGGCAGTGGCTGGGCCGGTACGGCAAGACCGACAACGGGGTGGTCACCGTCACCACGGTGTGGGCCGATGAACGGCTGTATTACCCCGTGCATGCCGTGCCCTACACCCCGGCCCGGCACTTCGGCAGGGGGAAGAACGACCCGGCGTTCCGCACCAAGCTGGCCATCGGCGCGGAGCTCGCAGTGAAGGCCCGGGACGCAGGGTTCGTCTTCCGCGCGGTGTGCGCGGACAGCGCCTACGGGGATCAGGACGGGTTCCGCGGCGAGCTCGCCGACGCCGGGCTGCCGTATGTGATGGCGCTCAAGCCCCGCCGCGGCACCTGGGCCTACGGCCCGGACGCGCACACCCCGGTGGACGCAGCCAGGGCCCTGGCCTGGGGCGGGCCGGACGATCCCGGGGACTGGCAGCCGGTTAGCCGCAGTTTCCGTGACGGGCATACCGAGACCTGGTACGCCGCCGACGCGGCACTGGGCTGGTGGGGGCCAGACGGCGCCCGGCGCCTGGTGGCAGCCACCGCCGACCCGGGAACCCTTCCGGAAAAGGCCACCTGGTACCTGGTCACCAACCTGCCCCGCCCCGGCAGCCCGTGCGAGGCCGACAGCCCGCACCCGGCGGCCGGCCTGGCCGAGATCGTGCGGATCTACGGGCTGCGGCACTGGGTCGAGCAGAGCTACAAACAGGTCAAAGACCAGCTCGGCTGGGCCGACTTCCAGGTCCGCTCCGATGTCGCGATCCGCCGCCACCAGGCCCTGGTCAACTGCGCGTTCTCCTTCTGCTGGGCCGCCTGGTTCGCCGATCCACCGCCCTGTCCCCAGCCACCGCGGACCGGGCCAGCCCGCGGAGAGAGGGGGACCACCCGCCGCCCCATCACTACCGGCAGCGCCGTCCTGGCCCCAGGCATTACGCGCGATACGCGCCTGGCTGCACCCCTCGATCACGCTGCAGCGCTGGTGGCAGGCATGGTCGGACAGGCCCCCGCCACCCCAGCTGCAAGCCCTGATCAACTCGGTCGCGGCAGGCCACGGCCTGCACCTCTACAGCCTGACTTAACAAACTACCGCTAAAGATCTTCAATGGCGGGGGTTACAGAAGGGTGTGAGGTCCAGGCCGGTGCTGGCGAGGAAGCCTTCGAGGAGCGCGGGCCGGTACTGCATGCGTTTCAGCCGGGTCTTCACCAGGGCGGTCAGCTGGGCGAGGTTGCGTTTGGCCAGGTTGGCCAGGGAGCGCTTGAGGTGTGACCAGACCGGCTCGACCGGGTTGAGTTCGTGCGCGTAGGGCGGGAGCTGGTAGACGGTCAGCCAGTCCCGGGCCGCGATCAGCTCAGCCATAGGGCCGCTGATGTGGGTATTGAGGTTGTCCCACACAACCACGAGCGGCCCGCCGAGTTGCTGGTGCGCGGCGTCCAGCAGCCGGGCGTAGCCGGTCTCGGTGAAGCCCTTGCGCTGGTCCTTGCGCGGGCCCCGGCCACGGTGGACGCGGTAGATCAGCCGGGGCCGTTGCCCCGGCTTGATGCAGACGAGTGCGGCCAGTGACACGCGCTTGTTGCTGCCGCCGGTGACCCGCACCGCCGGGGTGGCGCCGCGTCGTCCCCAGGTGCGGCCCTTGGGCGGTCTTAAGCCCTGGCCAGATTCGTCCTCGAAGACGATCCAGCCGCCCAGGTCCGCCGCCGTCCTTTTACCACCGGCCAGGTCTCCTCCCGCCAGGCAGCGATCCGCGCCTCATCCCGCTCCGCGGCCTGGCGTGCCGGGACCTGCACGCTCCAGCCCATCCGGTGCAGCAGCAGGTCCATCCCGGCCAGCGTGTACTCCACCCCGAACTGGCGACGCACGACCTCGGTGATCCGCGCCAGCGTCCAGCACTGATCCTCATCCCAGCCCTGCACGGCCGGGCCCGCCTCCAGCACCGTCTCCAGCTCCCGCAGCTGAGGCGCGGCGAGCTTGCACTTCGCCCCGCCCGCGCCCCTGGACACCAGCGCCGCCCGGCCACCCGCGGCCAGCGCCCGCCGCCACCGGTTCGCCGACATCCGGCTCACCCGGAAGCGCCGGGCCACCTCCCGGTCACTGGCCCCCGCCTCGATTAACTCCGCCGCCGCCAGCCGCACCTGCTCGCGGCGGGCCCGCTGTTCCGCGGTCAGTCCACCACCATCGGCATACCTCATGCATCTGGCATACCGCAGGATGCGCCAGCCGACCAGGCTCGTAACCCCCGCCATTAATGATCTTTAGCGCACGGAAATGCACGGGCAGAGCCGGACGCCGAGTGCGGCGTCAACGCGGCCGCAAACGGGTACGGCAACAGCCTGTACGGGGCCATCGAGTACCGGGGGAGTTGTGTGGGTTTCCAGTCAGCCGAGGTATCTGGTCATCCTACCGGTCTGACTGAAAGGGTCAGGTTCTGGAAGGACGGTGACCTGGAGGCCACGAAATGGGTAAACCCCGGAACTTTCTACACCAGTAGCGATGGGAGAAAGTACACGCGATTCTGGTCGAGTCCCTATGAACATGTCAGCGAAGTGTGTGAGGCTCTCGTGCTCAACGGTAACCACGCCAGCGTGATATACGGCCCGGCGTGTGAGCGGGACTGACCGGGTAGTCCCCCGTTCTTCTTTCGGCGCCGGCCCGACGCAGATGGGAGAACGGGGGCCACGCGTGACCTACTGCCAGACGTAATCCAGTTTCGCGTGGAGGTCGCGGACTTCGGCCAGAAGCTGGGGCGGTAGTTGCCCGGTAGGCAGTACCGGTCCGGTGTCCCCCGCCCGGGTTTCCGCCCCCGCGTGGCCCGCGTTTTCGGGCGGATTGCCTGGCCCAGCGGGATCGTTAGCGGGGAGCCCGAGGTGCGCAAAGATCCGTGCCGTGTGCTGGGGGAGATCCGCGGCCAGATCTTCATACCGGATGCGCAGGCAGGCGTGCGGGTGTGCGGTCTGGAAACCCACCAGCCCGTTGGCGCGGGCAACCCAGTAGCTGGCGATTGTGGCTGCGTTGTTACCCGGGTACGGCTCGGCGTAGCTCCAGAAGGGACTGCGGGCCAGGCCCCAGGGGTAGCTCTCGGCGGCTTCGTTGAGGACCCCGCGCAGGCTGCGATGGACAATGAGGAAATCCGCCTGTGGAAAGACCCGCAGGAAGGTCTCTGCGACCGCGGCCGGGGCGTAGGCGGTTTCGCACCAGCGGCTGGTGCCGGTCTGCGATTGGAGGACCGCGGTCATCGTGCCGGCCAGGGTACGGATGGACTTGAGGGCCAGCGCCGATGGAGCAGTGCCCTGACCGTCCACCTGCTGCCAGACGCCGGCCGCGGAGTGGCACAGTGGTAGCAGCCCGGCGCCGGTGGTGCAGGCCAGGGATGGGCTGGCGGACAGCAGCCGGGTGAGTAGCCCGGCGCCGGCATGGGCGTAGGAGAGCACGATCACTGGTTCGCGGGACGCTGGCATCTCCGATGCTCACCAGCAGGTGAGGGCCAGCAGGCCGGCCAGCGTCGCCAGCCGGGTTTCTGCCACTATGGGGCCTCCGCCAGACCCCGAGTTATCGCAGTAGCGCAGCTGGCAGGAGCGCAGCGCGGCGCTGAGGTTGAGCCTGCCTGCCAGCACTGATTCCCAGGCGGCCGCGGAGCCGACGACATCCCAGTCGGAGTGCTCCTGCGCGTTGCCGTCCGCGAAGATGACCGTCCCCGCCTTGAAGTCGACCAGCCAGTGGTCGGCTGGCTGGTGCGGGTCATCCGGGATCGAGACGGAGACCATGGTCTCCGCCGGGTGGCAGAGCCAGCGGTCATCCGCCCACGCATCGGCCTGTTCCAGGCCCGCGCGCAGCCGGGCACCGAGGGCCGGCGAGTGCGGGAGTTCGCTGCCTGACCTGGCTGCGGCGCCGGCCGCTGGTTCGCCGAGCGGAATGCGCAGATCCGCAGGCGGCGCGGACGTGCCCCAGCTGGCGTCAACCTGCAGATAGCCGAGCCTGGCGGCCATTTCATTGACGGTGGCCAGCACCTCAGACGGGATCATCCCGGCGGGGATCGACCAGCCACGGCCCACTGAATCCGCGGAGATCGCGGACGTGTACCAGATCTTGTGGTCCGCTGGGCCGGAGCGCTCCCGCTCTGCCGAGAAGCATGCCCGCGAGATCCCCGGAGCTGGTTCGGCGCCCAGGAACGCGAAGATCCCGGCAGCGGTGCCCTCGGGGTCGGTGACCAGATCCTCGTAGCGCACCCGCAGGCACTGGCCGGGAAACCGGTCTTCGGCGGCCAGCGTTATGGCGGCGTTGTCGGCCCAGAATCTGGCCAGTGCCAGGACGGCGTTGCCTGGAGTGGTCGCGATATAGGGCTCGAAGCCGTACCCGTTCAGGCCCCACGGGCAGGCCTCGACGCCGGACGCGATGACGTCCATCGGATGCCGGTACAGGCACAGGAACCGGGCTCCTGGGTAGACCCGCAGCAGTAGCTCGGCGAACCGGGCCGTGCCCAGGCTCTTGTCGCAGTAGCGCTTCTTGCCCCGCCGCGCCAGGTAGGAAGCGACCATCCGGTCCATCGTCTCCCGCACCCCCGCGATCGCGGCTGCCGGGATGTCCGGGGGCTCATCTCCCCGCTTAGCCGACAGCGGCGCGCCCTCGATCAGCGACCACACCGTCGCCAGCTGCGCGCACAGTGCGGGCAGGTTCGTCTCCGGCGGGCACGCGAGATCTACGTGGGCGTCGAGCAGGAAGCGCAGCAGCGTCGAACCAGAACGGCCGTTGCACAGCACAAAGACCGGATCACCAAATGAATCATTAGGGAATGATGATCGTGAGCTCAACGGGTCAGCGCAACACCTCGATGACGGAGGTGCTGTGTGAGCATTGGTGGGCGGCCTGCGATTCCGGTCGCGGTGCAGCGTGAGTTCTGGGCCGCGATCCGGTCGGGGATGGTGGTCGCGGAGGCGGCTTCTTGTGTCGGCGTGTCGATCACGGTCGCATGGCGGTGGTTCCGCCACGTTGGCGGGGTGATGCCCCCGGATTTCTCGTCGTCTCCGCAACCGGTCACCGTGCGCCGGCTCTCGCTCGACGAACGCGAGGAGATCGCCTGCCGTCGTGCGGCCGGTGAGGGAGTGCGAGCGATCGCGGTCGCTCTCGGTCGGTCACCTTCAACGATCAGCCGGGAGCTGCGCCGCGGGACCGTGCGCCGCAAGTCCGGCTATCGAGCCAGCGTGGCTCAGGCCCTGGCTGACCAGCGCGCCCGGCGTCCGAAGGCACGGGTGCTTGAGCGCAATGACAGGCTGCGTGAGCACGTGCAGAATCGGTTGCATGCCAAGGACAGCCCCGAGCAGATCAGCTACCGCCTGCTGATCGACTACCCAGACGACCAGACGATGCGCATCTCCCACGAGACGATCTACCGCTGCCTCTACGTGCAAGGCCGTGGTGGCCTGCGCCGGGAGCTGGTGACATGCCTGCGGACCGGGCGAGCGCTACGCAAGACCCGGCGGACAACCGAACGGCGCGGACGTATCACCGGCATGGTCAACATCGCCGAGCGTCCCGCGGAGGCCGCTGATCGGGCGGTTCCAGGGCACTGGGAGGGGGACCTCATTACCGGGGCGGAGAACAAGTCCGCGATTGGCACACTCGTCGAGCGGGCCACCGGCTACGTGACGCTGCTACACCTACCGAACGGTCATGGCGCTGACGCGGTACAGGAGGCGATGGTCGAGGCGATGAGCCATCTGCCCGCCACCCTGCGCCGGACCCTCGCGTGGGACCAGGGAATCGAGATGGCAAACCACGTCGCGATCGCGAACGCCACCGAGCTTGCGATCTACTTCTGCGACCCGCACTCGCCGTGGCAGCGGGCAACCAACGAGAACACGAACGGCCTGCTGCGTCAGTACTTTCCGAAGAGCACCGGCCTGTCCGGCTATCACCGCGACTACCTCGACTTCGTCGCCGCCCAACTGAACAACAGGCCTCGTAAGCGACTCGGCTGGCGAACCCCGGCCGAGGCTCTGGATCAGCTACTCTCAGAGTCCGGGAATCCACCCGGTGTTGCGCTGACCGGTTGAATCCGCCGATCCATCAAGTGTTAATAGTGCCACATGTTCAGCCTTACGCCGCGAGTTAGCAGCCTGTTAGCAGTCGATCAGCACGGCTGCCGGGGCCTAGGGCTGGGCACGCCCACCCGCGTCCATCCCCGCAGGTCACTGCCCTCCCGCGGCCCTGCGCGCAGGCAGCATCAGTATCGGAACGCCAGCGTAGCAGGCAGACTGGTCAGTCCGGCCGAGCGGTTGCCTGGCAGAGACAATATGGCGCGCAGCCGCTCTGAATTGGCGATCAGGCAGTGGCTCAGCGATTGCAAGTCAGCGGTGAAAGGCTTTAGCCGGCTAGGATCCGCCTGATCCTCACGGGTCCAGTAGTAACCGCCGTCCTCCGGTAACGATAGCTAGCTGATTGCCCGTGTTCCGGAGCGAGAAGTAAATCTGAATGGCCGAAACGCCTCCCCACATCGGCAACCCAAGAATGCGGGCCGGGCCGGTGTGCGAGCCAGATTTCTCTTCCGGCGGCGATTTTGAGTCGTCCATTACACCTCCCGCGTCCTGCATTAATCAGCGCGGGCGGTGCAGGAAACGACGGGCCGCTAGGCCAAGGAGGAGCACGATGACGGCCGCCGTGATCGCTGCTCCTACGTGGTGTTCGGCAATCTGGACAGGCAACCCGGCAGCGCACCCTCTGCTGCACCTTTCGTGATCTTGATTCACGGTTAATACTGCAACGGCACTTAAGTGAGTCCGCAAGTAAGGGACCGTCGGCCACTGCCTGGAGACCATCGAGGATCGGGGGGGGGCTGGTCTCGAACTCCTCGCCGGGCACCTACCAGGTGACATGCAGTTCCTTAGCCGAGCTTGAGCGGCACGTCCGCGTAAGGGTCAAGCGCGTAGGCGAGGGAGACACGGTGGTAACCGTCCGCGATATCCCCCTCCGCTATGAGAACCGGAGACAGCTTCTCCCCGGCCAGCACCTTCTGCAGGTCTCTCAGCACGCCCGGGTCCGACAGCGGCAGCGGGACGCGCTGGGTAGCCCGCAGGATGTCGTTGGCGCGGCGTTGGATGACCGGGAGCTTCCGCAGCTTCTTCGACACCTCCTGTGCCCGGCTCTCCCCAAAGCGGATACTGAGGTAGCTGGAGGCAGCGGCATAGTCGTGGTCGGCCACGTCCTTCCTCCACCGCAAATACTGGACCGCTCCTCCGGCAGTGGTCATTCGTCCTTGCCCTCCTCCCGTCCCGGGCCGTCGGACTCCCGGTTGGCGTGCCTGCGCTACTTCGAGTGCAAGCATGAGCCTGCCGGCGGCCAGGACACTATGGCCCCGGGAATAACGTTCTGTACCAAGATCGTTCAGTTCATCTACACCTTACGGCCTGTTCCGTGCTGAAACTAGCTCACCACCACTGACGTGGCGCATTGCCCATTGCCGCGCTGTGGCTCGGCCGCGGAGAGCCGCGTTTCCGCAGGCCAAGCCGTTAGATGGGATAAGTGCCGTTGCAGTATTAAGTGGCGGACATACGCCAGGCGGCGTGGCAGCGTGCCTTGGGCCGGTGGCTATTGACATGCCAGCTGCCAGGGGGGTACATGGCCGTAACGCGATTCCGGGGCAGCCGCGGTCGGCCCGGTCCCGGCGGCGCGCAAGAGGGGGAGATCATGGCTGAGGCGATGCTGGCAGAGGTCAGCCCTATCCAGGCGGACCTGGGCATGATCGTGGCCCGGGCGGCCCAGCGGTACGGGCCCAAGCCGGCCCTGGTCGCGGACGGGCGAACCCTCACCTACCAGGCGCTGCATGACCTGTGTGCCAGGGTGGCGGGCGGCCTGCAGGCATTGGGCGTACGGCCGGGCGACCGCGTCTCGCTGTATTCGCCTAACCGGTGGGAGTGGGTGGTCGCGTACCATGCGGCCCTGTGGGCCGGAGCCGTGGTCAACCCGATCAACGTGATGCTCACCCCGGAAGAAGTAGCCTTCGTGCTCAACGACTGCGGCGCGGCAGTGATCTTCACAGCGGGCGAGAAAGCCGGGGTGATCGCGGGCCTGACCCAGGCCGTGCCCACCCTGCGCCGGGTCATCAGCTTTGACCCGGCGGACGGCGAGGTGACTCTCTTCGGGGACCTGCTCGCCGGCCCGCCGGCCATGCAGCAGACACCCAGGCCCGCGCCGACTGACCTGTTGACGATCGGCTACACGTCCGGCACCACCGGTCACCCCAAGGGCGCGATGCAGTCCCATCGGGCCGTTTTCCTCAACACCGCGGCGCTGTTCGCGGTTCAGGCCCGGACCGACCGCGACGTCCTGCTCAACGCCCTGCCGCTGCCGCACGTCTACGGCAACGTCGTGATGAACGGCACCTTCATGGCCGGTGCCACGCTGGTCATGATGGAGCGCTTCGATCCCGCCCTGGCCCTAGCTGAGATCCAGCGGCATCACGCAACGGTGTTCGACGGCGTGCCGAGCATGTACGCGATGATGCTCGCTGACCCATCCATGCCCGGTACCGATCTGTCCTCGCTGCGGATCTGCGCGGTTGGCGGCCAGACGATGCCGGCCGCCAAGATGGAGGAATGGGAGGACCGGTCCGGCGCCCCCCTGCTGGAGCTGTGGGGAATGACCGAACTGGGCGGCGCGGGCACCAGCAACTGCAGCTACATGCCCAACGTGCACGGCTCGATCGGCTACGCGCTCCCCGGAGCAGAGGCCCGGGTGGCCGCGCTGGACGACGCGAGCGTCACCGTACCCGACGGCGAGCCGGGCGAGCTGATGATCCGCGGCCCGCTGGTCATGCTCGGCTACTACGGCAACGAGCCGGCCACCAAGGCCGCGATCGAGCCCGACGGCTGGATGCACACCGGGGACATCGCCAGCCGCGACGACGAAGGCCACTACTACATCGTGGACCGCAAGAAGGACCTGATCATCACGGGCGGGTTCAATGTCTACCCGGCCGAGATCGAACGCGTGGTCGCCTCTCATCCCGCCGTGGCCATGGTGGCCGTGGGCTCGGTGCCGGACGAGACCCTCGGCGAGCTGGCCCGTGCCTACGTGGTGCTCCGCCCCGGCGCCACCGCCACCCAGGCCCAGATCATCGAGCACTGCCGAGCGCACCTGGCCGCGTACAAGCTGCCCCGCTCCGTCCACTTCGTGACCGATCTGCCTAAGACGTCAACCGGCAAAGTGATGCGCAGAGAGCTGAAGACCCTCGATCGCTGAGGTCAGTCCCCCAGTCGAGGCTGCACAGGACCGGTAGCGCGGAAGGATCGATGGACACGCTGTGAGTGTCATTGAGGCTGATGTTGTGGTCATCGGGGTTGGCTCAGTCGGCAGCATGGCGAGCTGGCAACTGGCCGCACGCGGGTTGCGGGTAGTCGGCATCGACCGGTTCCCGGTCCCGGGGCCGTTCTCGGCGTACGCGGGTGAGTCCCGGGTGTTCCGCATGGTGTACGCCGAGGGCGGGCATTACACCCCCCTGCTGCAGCGTGCCCGTGATCTGTGGCGTGAGCTGGAAGCGGCGAGTGGGGCCGCCCTCCTGGAGGTCACCGGCGTGGTGACCATCATGGATCACGACCACCCCGATCATGCCGCCCTGCTGCGCGCTGGCCGGGAGCGGGGCCTTGCGTTCGAGGTCGTGACGGGAGACGAGGCGCGGCGGCGCCTGCCGGAGCACCTGATCCGCGAGGGTGATGTCGCGCTGTTCGACCCCGAGGGCGGTTATGTGCGCAGCGAGCGCGCCGTGTTCTCGGCCGTCCAGGTCGCCCAGCGCCGCGGAGCTTCGTTCCTGGGCAATCGGACGGTCACGGCGCTGCGGCGTCAGGATGACCGCTGGTCGGTCCGGACTGATCAGGAAGAGGTTCGCGCTCCGCGAGTCGTCATAGCTACCGGAACGGGCGCTGGGCCGGTGTGCGCCGCACTGGGCACCCACCTTGCCGTGCTGCCTCAGGTGCTTACCTGGTTCCCCATCGCGGACCCTGGCCCTTACCAGGGCTATCAGCATCAGGTCTTCATCCGCAGCTCCCGTGATGCCCAGTTCTACGGCTTCCCCAGTACTGACGGATGGACGGCGAAGGTGGCGGCCAGCGTCTATCTGGACGAGGTCAGCTCGACGGCGCGACCGCTCACCTGGGATCCCCGCCACCTCGATACGGTGCAGTCGTGGGTAGGCACGTTCCTGACCGGGCTGGTTCCCAGGCCGGTCAGGATGGTGGTGTGCGCGGACGGGTACACGGTCGACGAAACGGGCCTGCTCGGTCACCTGCCCGGTATGGATGGCGTGGTCGTCGCCATCGGCTTTTCCGGTCACGGGTTCAAGATGGCCACTTCTCTCGGCGCCGTCGCCGCCGACCTGATCTCGGAGGGTACGACCACCACGGACGTCAGCTTCATGGATCCCATGCGCTTTCTCGGGCCGCAACAGACCGTCGCGGCTCTTCCACTGGCCGGTACCGCGCCCTGACCGGCACCGCATTCTGAGCGGAGCACTTGTGACCAACGCATCTTCCTACGCCCTTGGTGATCTCGTGGCCCCGGCGGGCTCGCAAATCCGCGGCAACTGCCTGGTCAGCCTCGGCACGAGCACCGTCCCGCTGCCGGTAGTCGTCACGCACGGCAGCGCGCCCGGGCCGGTGCTCGCCATTACCGCGGGAATCCACGGCGGGGAATATGTACCGATGGTCGCGGTCCGGCAATTTGTCCGCGATCTCGATCCTGCGCTGATGCGCGGAACAATCGTCGCGTGCCTGCAATCCAGCCCGGTGGCCTTCCAGCAGCGATCCGCCTTCGTCAATCCGCTCGACGGCAAGAACCTCAACCGGTCCTTCCCCGGAGACCCGCAAGGTGGCCCGACAGCGCGGCTGGCTGCCTGGCTGTGGGAGAACCTGCTGGCCCGCGCCGACTACTACATCGACTGCCACTGCGGCGACCTGCCCGAAGCGCTGGAACCGTTTGCGGGTGCCAGCCCAGGACCGGACGGCGTCCTCGATGAGCGGGCACGCGCGATGGCCGATTGCTTCGATGTGCCACGGCTCATCGTGGACCGCCTGGAAGGATCCACCATCCGCGCCGCCGCTGTGGCCGGGATCCCCGCCGTTCTCATCGAGGTCGGCGGCGAGGGCCGCTGGTCGCCCGAAGAAGCGGACGTCCAGCGAAGCGGCCTGCGCCGGGCCGCGGCGCTGGTGGGCATCCTGCCGGCCGACGAAGGCGCCCGGCCGCACCTGCCCCTCTTCGAGGACGCCGCCGACGTGCTCAGCGAGCGCCCCGGTCTCTGGTACCCCGAGGTTGCCCCGGGAGCGCTGGTGGCCGAGGGAGATCGCCTTGGCCACCTCGAGGACCCGCTGGGGGACGTCGTGCAAGACATCGTGGCCCCCACGGCAGGCGTCCTCATCTACGGGCTGAGCAGCTTGGCCGCCGTCGAGGGCAGTCTCCTTGCGTCAATAGCGCGGCCGCTGCCAGCCACGTGAGCCGGCTCCGCTAAGAAGTCTCCGGCAGTTGCATGGGGACCATGAAGCGCCGCACCTCCTGCGGCCAGCCGCAGGCCACCGCGATCTTTCCCGCCCAGTGCCGCGCCGCCTCCTCATCGGCCACATCCACGACGGCAAAGCCGCCGAGGTGCTCCTTGGTCTCGACGAACGGGCCGTCGGTGAACACCGGCGTGCCCCTCGACGCATCGACACTGAACACCGGGTCCGAGACGTCCAGGCCGCCGGTGAAGATGAAGACCCGGGCATCCTTCATCTCCGCCACCAGCGCCCTGACAGCCCTGGACTTCTCGCGCAGCTCCTCGACTGTGTGGTCGGGCACCCATTCGTCGTTGAAGGCGATCAGGTACTCGGTCATGTCTCCTCCTTGGCCCGGGCAGCCCCTGCGGCCACCCTCCACCTCCTCCACGAACGGCGGCGGCCCAATCCGACACCGGGAGTGGCCCGCGGTGCGGCACTGGGGTGTTACTCGTCAGGCGCTACTTCTCGACGTAAAAGAGGCGCTTGTTGACGAATTCGTCGATGCCGAGGGGGCCTAGCTCGCGGCCGAAGCCGGAGCGCTTGGTGCCGCCGAACGGCAGATCCGCGCCCTCGCCCGCCGGGGTGTTTACGTTGGCCATGCCGACCTCCAACTGCTCGGCGACCTTGATGGCCCGCTCCTCGTCGGTCAACCAGACCGCGCCGCCAAGGCCGAAGTCCACCACGTTGGCGAGCTGGACCGCCTCGTCGTCATTGCTGACCTTGTAGACGACGGCGACCGGGCCGAACAGCTCCTCGCGGTAGGCCCGCATTTCCGGGGTCACGCCGGTGAGCACGGCCGGGGCGAAGTAAGCGCCCTTACCGTCGTCGAGCGTGCCGCCGATGTGCAGCGTGGCGCCTTTCGATACCGCGTCCTGCACCTGGGCGAGGAGGTTCTCCGCTGCCTTACGGGAGACCATCGGGCTGTAGGAGCGAGCGGAGTCATCGCCCGGCTGGCGCGGTGACATCGTGGTAGCCCGCTTGACCAGGGCGGCCACGAAGTCGTCGTAGATGTCGTCCATGACGATCATCCGCTTGTTCGAGTTGCAGGCCTGGCCGACGTTCTCCATCCGGGTGACCCAGGCGGTCTTAGCCGCGTCCTCGATGTTGTCGGTGTCCAGGATGATGTACGGGTCGGAGCCGCCAAGCTCAAGGACGACCTTCTTCAGGTTGCGGCCGGCCGTCTCGGCGACGGCGGTGCCGGCCCGCTCGGAGCCGGTCAGCGACACGCCGCGCAGCCGCGGGTCGGCGATCGTCGCGGCCACCTGCTCGTGGGTCGCGAAGAGGTTGACGTACACGCCATCTGGCACGCCCGCATCCTTCATGATCTGCGCGATCGCCAGGGCCGAGGTCGGGCAGTTTTCTGCGTGCTTGAGTATGACGGTGTTGCCGACGATCAGGTTGGGCGCGGCGAACCTGGCCACTTGGTAGTACGGGTAGTTCCACGGCATCACGCCAAGTACCGGGCCGACGGGCCGGTACTCGACCCGCGCGGTGTCGTGGCCGGGCAGCGCCTTGTCGGCGAGGAGCGCGGGGCCGTTGTCGGCGTAGTAGCTGAAGATGTCGGTGCAGAACTCGGCCTCGCCGACGGCCTGCGCGGGCCGCTTGCCCATCTCCTTGGTGATCAGCGCGGCCAGGTCGGCGGAACGTTCGGTGAACAGCTCGGCGATCCGCTTCACGACCGCGGCACGCTCGGCGACCGGGCGCAGCCTCCATGCCGTGAACGCCTCGGCCGCGGCGGCGAGCGCCTCCGCTACCTCCGCGTCCGTGGCGAAGGGGAAACTCTCGGTCACCTCGCCGGTGGCTGGGTCGGTTACCTGATAAGGCGGGGTCTGCGTCATTGCTGCTCCCGGTGTCACTACGGTTCGGTTCCAGTGAGACAACGCTACGGGAGCAAGCTACCCAGCCCAAGACCCTCCCCCGGTTGGGACGGGCATAGGTCTTGGCTGGCCGCGGCTTCGTAGGTCAGCAGCTCGTAGTGCGCCAGCTGCCATCCCCGCGTCCGGCGGAGCAGCGGAATCAGGAAACGCTGTTGCAGCGGGTGTTGGCCGGCCAGTTTCCTGGCGACCCAGCTGGCCTCTTCGCCGGACAGCAGCCGCGCGACCGCATCGAGCGGCGGCCCCACCGTCAAGCCCCGCAGGGGGCATGCCGTCACCTGGACGTCATCGGTATGCCGGAGGCGCTTGGCTGTGTCCGACTGGCGCCAGGCCCGGAAGTAGGCCCGGTCACCATTGACCACTCCGTGCACGTGGGTGGATACCGGGATGCCATCTTCCTGAAACGTGGTGAGCACCATGTACTTGGCCGACCGAAGAGGACCGAAGTAGCCAGCGGTCGCCTCGTGCTGGCTGCCCCCCTTGGTCGCGGACCGCCGGCCTGGCATGTCTTTACCTCCCGCACTGGATACCACCAGTGACGGATGCGGGTGCGCAGGCCGGATGCCCTCGTGATGGAGGAGAGGTGGAGGACCTGCCACGAGACGCGCCGGTACGCAGCAACGATAGAAGACGTTGCCGGCGCTCAGGACTGCCCACCAGTGGCCGGTTCAGAATCCTTGCGCGGCAGGACTGGCTCCCCCACCTTCACGGCCGTGTACCCGGCGACGGACAGGCATCTGGCGATTCCGACG
Source organism: uncultured Actinomycetes bacterium (assembly GCA_963814645.1). Lineage (GTDB taxonomy): Bacteria > Actinomycetota > Actinomycetes > Streptosporangiales > Streptosporangiaceae > RYN-230. Next base: position 3,422,252 of record CAWFDX010000004.1, read on the forward strand.
ACCAGTTCCTCGTCCTTCTTTTTCTCAGCCGCGGACAGTTCGGCGTCTCCGAGCCGCGCTGCCCGCTCCGGCCCGTACCTGGCCACCAGATCCTGCTGGCTCATCCGCCGCCAGGCCAGCATGGCCGGGCTGGTGCGCGCGTGCAGGTTCGCCGGGCCGGGCGCCCATGACCAGCCCTCGGCCAGCCTGGAGGCGAGCCAGCGCTCGTGCTCCTGCTCGGTCAGCAGCCGGACTTCTTGCTCGGACAGTTCCAGGGGCGGCTCTCCGCTGCGCGCTGGCCGCATCGCATAACCAGCCGCGGCGAGCTTGCGCGGGAGGTCACGCACGAATCCCCGGTTGAACTCCTTCAAGTCCGCTGGCAGCCGCTGATAAGCCACCAGTGAGGAGTTGGCCCTGCCGAGATCCTGCTCTCGGCCCGCGTATTCGGTCAAAAGCGGGTTCGCGAGCAAGTACTCATCGTCCGGCTCAGCCCATGAATCACCTGCGGCCAGCCGCTGGGCGCAATACAGGATGTGGGTGGCCTCGGCGAGACGCTCCAGCAGTTCCCCCTCGAGCTCGAGGCGATGAACCAGATCGACGAAGTCCCGTGCCTCCACGTGCAGATCCAGCTGGGCTTCAGAGGGCAGGTCGGAACGCTCAAACCGGGTCCCTCCCGACAGGGTGCTCATGGCGATCACCGACTCCATCGACCGGGCGCCGTGCCGGTAGGTCTTGGTCAGCAGCAGCCCGCGCAACACTCCACTGTCAATGTCGAGCACCTCGGCACCATCACGACGGCGGAAAACCTGTCGCGCGCCCCCCAGCAGAAGCGAGCGCAGCAGGACAGCGCGCCGGATCAGGTAGTACGGATCTGCGACCCGATCGTCGCCGGCCGGGTTTGGCCCGCGCACATTGACGTAGCCCTTGAGCCGACTGAGGAAATCGGGGCCCTTGGCCGCGCGGAACTGGTCGGTGACCGGCCAGGCGAAGTCTTGCATCCGGGCGCGGGTGCCGCCGGCGAAGACGAACACCGCCGGCCCGATCGGGTGCGTGAGCTGCCCGTCTTGGAACTCGCCATCTTGCATCGGCGACAGGAAGAACCGCAGCCAGCCCAGCGGCTGCGGGACATCCCCGCTGACCAGTGTGGTGTCGAACTCGTCCCAGAACACCAGCGGGAGCTTTCCGCCCAGCGAGATGTCCCGCACCCGGTAAAAGGCGTCTTTCAAAGCGTCTGGATGGTGGAACTGTGACAGGTTGAACGTGACCTCTTCGACCCGGCCAGGGAGAACCGATTTGGCCACCTGGTTGACGCCGAACGACTTTCCCGAGCCCGGGGGGCCGAACACGGCGATGGATAGTGGCTGCGGGTGCTCATGCTGGCTGTCGTACTCGCCGATGAGCGCGCGAACGCTGCGGAAGCCCTCGATCTCGTGCCGGTCCACCGTCAGCAGCTTGCCGAACCGGCCGATCGGGACGTTGTCCAGTGCGCACTCCGGGCCCTCCACCACGATGCGGGACGCCAGCGGCTCGAGCCCGTCCGGGTGACGATCTTCGAGGATTGTCCACTCCCCTGTGCTGGGCGGCCCGCCGTCGGCAGTGGCGCGATACCGTGCCGGATCGGGAACTGGCACCTCAGCGAATGGCCGGTCGTGCCTGGACAGTTCCGCAGCGATCCGCTCCATGGGGAAGATCAGCCGCGCCCGGCCAGACGGGTCCCCGCGCACGGCGTATCCGTTCAGATGCAGGGTGCGCATCGCGGCGCTGCCACGCTGCACGCCGAGCAGCACATCGGGGTTCTTCGGGTCCGCCATGATCTGGCGGGCGATACCCGCTGTCAGAGCCGACAGACCGCCGATCATCCCGCCAGGATGCTCGGCGTTCCACATGCGCTCGGTCACGGACGGATCGAACACCAGCTGGCATCTCGGCGGCCCTTGGGGTCCCGGCGCCCGCGAGAACACAAGCGCGCCCGCAGTTGCGAAAGACACCACGATATGCGCGCAATCCGCCAGGCCGTTCACTCGCGGGCTGTACACCAGCTCCCACAGCAGGTCCTGCGCCGTCCGCTCCCACGACAGTTCGCGGCTAATATCCACCTCACCGAGCCGCAGGTCATCTACGTGCACCACGGTGATCACCCGGTCGGCAAACACCTGGAGCCGCTGCCAAAGCGCGCCCCGGGCGACCGGCTTGGCGGTCCGGAACACGGTCCACGGCTGGTGCCCGGCGGGCTCACGCACACAGCGCGGCCACAGTTCCGGCTGATCCCGGAAGCCGAGGCCGACGTCGTGCAGGACGACGAGGTTGGGCGCTTCCGGGTCGTCCTGCACCGGAACTGCGCCTGTGCCGGCCGCCGCACGATCAACTCCGAGGAATTCCTCGACACGCCACACCGGCCGGCTCCCGTCGGCATGGGATGTCCAGATCGCATGACGATGATGGAAGCGTTCATCGGCCGGGGTCGTCCCGGATGGGGCCTCCGGTGCAAGCACCTGGATCGCGGCTCCGGCGCCCTTCGACACTTCACCAGCCACAGCAGCGATCAACTTGCCAAGAAGCGCCGCTTCGCCAGCCTCGCAGGAGACGCCAATAGTCGCCCCCTCCGGACCCGGGCTACGCGCCAGATTCCAATCGACGCTCACATCCCCGGCTACTACGGTCCTCCATGTCTCATCCGGTGACGTCCTAGCCATGGATCACCCCCCCGATGAACATCCCATCAGACCAGGCCACGCATGGGGCAGGCCAGGGCCGAAAGTCCGCGATCACCGTGCGTGTCCGTCACTCCGCGACCTGTGCACAAGTAGCCGAGGAGCCACTCGGGTCGTCTGGCGACGCACTGCTCCCCGCGCGACGGCGGCGCACCAGCGGACGGCGTCGCGCCGGGCACTGGCGTTCGGCTAGGAGAGGGTCGATCTGTTGCATGCGGATGCGGTCATCCCAGGCCGGAGCGCTCATCAGATGCCATGCCCGGACACGTGCGGTGCCTGAGGTACGTGGTGCTTTGGGTTAGTTCCGGCACGGGCATATCGGTATTGATGCGGTCATGATCGCCGGCACCTCGCGATGGGTCGGCGTGCAGTTCGATGGAGTAGCGGAGGCGCGACGTGCGGGTCGGAGAAGCGCTGGCGGAAGCGCGCGGGCGGGCCGGCCTCACCGTCGCTGAGGTAAGCCGGCAGACCCGCATCCGGGAAGTGATCATCGCAGGGATCGAGGACGATGATTACTCGGCGTGTGGTGGCGACTTTTATGCCCGCGGGAATATCCGTAGCATTGCCCAGGCCGTCCAGGCTGATCCCGAGCCGCTGATCTGCGAGTATGACGCGGTTCACCGGGCGCCGGGCGTGCTGTCGGCGGTAAGCCTGGACGAACTGCTAACGCCGCGCCAAACGCCTAAGCGGCACCGGCTGGGCTGGACCGCGGTGGTGGGCTTGGCGCTCGTCGCGGCACTCGGTTTCGTGGGGTACATGTTCCTCGCGGGTTCGCCGCATACCGCGAGCGCCCCGGCAGCGGCCGCTGACCATGCTGTAACCGACGCCGGGCGGAGCAGAGCAGCTCAGGAACTGAACCCCAGCCGGGCCACTGCCGCCCGCTATCCCGCCGTCCAGGTGCGGACGCCGAGGCGCCCAGCAGCGACAGTGCGCGCGTACGTGGCTGCTATCAACGGCCACCGCTACGCCCGGGCCTGGCGGCTCGGCGGCCGGAACGCCGGAGGGTCCTACGCTGACTTCGTCAGCGGATTCAGCGGAACCGCGAAAGACGCGCTGACCATTGTGTCGGTCTCCGGTGACGTTGTCACCGCCCGCCTTAACGCCCAGCAGACCGACGGCACGGTGGACACCTATCAGGGCACGTATACGGTTCAGCGCGGTGTCATCATCGGCTTCGATGTCGTTCAAGTGAGCTGAGCTGGGCGGCGTCGGGCCGGCAGCTGGCTGAAGTCCAGCAGATCAAGCCCCCGGAATCCGCTGGCTATGGGTGGCCACGGCTTGCCCGGCGAGGATGTCACGTATCTCGTGCGTGATGCCGTCTGGGTAGCCATCGAGCATCGCTTCAAGATCGGCCCGCTGGGCCGGCGTCGAGTACCCGGCCAGCTCGCGCTCCAGCTCCGAACGCTGCCCGCGGTCCGCCTTAGGACCGGCCGGGATGAGCGGCGTCCCCAGCAGCAGCAAGAGCCCAGGGAGGAGGATAATCCCGGCAGGGTCGGCGCGGTACACAACGCCGGCCGCGGTGAGCACCACCCCGGCGAGCACCCAGCGGGCCCGGCTGCCGCGGGCCAGAAGCACCAGTGTGAGCAGCACGCCAGTACGGATCAGCCGGCGGATCCGCAAAGCAGACGTGGGTCTGGTGATCGGGACGTTGCGATACCGGCCGGCTCAGCCGGCTGACTGCCGCAAGATCACCAGGTTCCGCCGATGTGGTCGCAGTCTCATCGCAGCCTCCCAGTTACCCAAGGCTCCAGTCCTGCGTGTCCTCAATCGTACGCTTCCGCGCCCTGAGCAGGCTTGCCCTGACGCGGGCGTGCCTGCGCTGAACAGCATAAGCACGCCCGCGCCGGGGCTGTGCGGCCAGCAACTGCTCAGTTCCCTCCGCGTTCTTTCAGCTTCCTTCGCAGACCTCAGCTCCGGACGTAACCGCCCGGCGCCTCGCCAAGAGCGGGATAGCGCTGGCTGCCCATCGACGGCGGCTTAACGAGCCGCCCAGCGCGCGCATCGGCCCAGGCCGCCCAGTCCTCCCACCACGAACCGTCGCGCCTGTCCGCGCTTTCCCGCCACTCTTCGGGTTTCCGCGGGTTGTGTTCACCCGCTTCATGCCAGGCCTTGGGGCCCGGTGGGTTGACGATGCCCGCGATGTGACCGCCACTGGACAGCACGTACCGGGCTGTGCCGCCGAGCAGGCCCGCTGCCTGGTATGACGACGGCCAGGGCACGATGTGGTCATTCACCGCCCCGACGATGTAGGTGTCGTTCTTGACGTCGGTCAGGGACAGCGGCTGCCCGGCGAGTTCCAGCTCACCTTTGGCCAGTTGGTTCTGCGCATACAGCGACCGCAGGCAGAAGGAGTGCATGGCCGCGGGCAGCCGGGTGCTGTCAGCGTTCCAGGCGAGAATGTCGAATGCCGGGGGCTGCTGGCCCATCAGCCAGTTCGACACCACGTAGCTGAAGATCAGGTCGTTCGCCCGCAGCATGTCGAACGTGGCGGCCATGTGGGCACCCTCCATGACGCCGGCGCGCGTCATGTCCGCCTCCAGCCGTGAGATGGTGTGCTCGTCGGCGAAGGCACCGAGCACGCCTGGCTCGCTGTAGTCGAGCAGGGTGTTGAGCAGCGTGATGGAGCCGATCCGGTCATCACCCGTCTGGGCGAGGTAGGCGGCGAGCATCGCGGTCAGGGTGCCGCCGATGCATAGCCCGGCGATGTCGATCGTGGGTGAGCCGGTGACCTCGGAAATCACATCGAGCGCGGCCCTCGGGCCGTGGATGAGGTAGTCGTCCAGGGTGACGCCGCTCATGCTCGGGTCGGGGTTGCGGTAGGAGATCGCGAACACCGTGCGCCGATGCTGCACGGCCCATTCGATGAAGCTCCGCCCGGGCGCCAGGTCCATGATGTAGTACTTGTTGATCCACGGCGGGCTGGCCAGTAGCGGGACCGAGCGCACCTGCCCGCTCTGTGGTGCGTACTGGATCAGCTCCATCAGGTCATTGCGGAACACCACCTGCCCGGGGGTGGCCGCGAGGTTGCGGCCCAGCTCGAATGACGCGCTGTCGACCTGGCGCGGCCGCCCACGGTTGTTCGCAACATCGTCGAGGAAGTTGCGGGCCCCGGCGAGAACGCTGGCGCCGCCGGTCTCGAACGCTCTCTTCAGCGCGGCCGGGTTGGTGGGCAGGAAGTTGGTCGGGGCAAGAGCGTCGAAGACGAGGCCGAGGGCAAACTTTGCCTTCTGGTCGGCGACTGGGTTGCCCTGCCCGGCAGCCAGAAGGTCGTCGCCCATCCTCCGGGCAGCTAGATATGCCTGTTGCAGCCCGAAATAGGCGGGGTTATCGCGCCACGTCGCGTCCGCGAAACGCTTGTCCCCGGCATCGACCGGCATCGGCGGTTCCGCGCCTGACCCGAGCCAGCTGGTGAACGCGGCCGGCCCGGACCTGGCCAGCGCTGCGCCGAACCGCAGGGAGGCCGCGCCGACGTCGGCCGGGTGCGTGGCGGCACGGCCGAGCACAGACAGCACCGACTTTCCGAAGTCAGCCTGGTCTGCGCGAGCGAACAAGCCGCTCTCCGGGCCGAGCGCTTCGCTCGCGTCGGCCGCGATCCGCTGTGCCGCTTCCTGCACATTCATACGTGCCTCCTGTCTCTGGTTGGTCATGGTCCGCCCGATCCGGGCCACTCATGCCCTCTCGAAGATCGCGGCAATGCCCTGACCACCGCCGATGCACATCGTGACCAGCGCATACCGGCCGTCGACCCGGCGCAGCTCGTACAGCGCCTTGATCGCCAGGATCGCGCCAGTCGCGCCGATCGGGTGCCCGAGCGAAACACCGCTGCCGTTCGGGTTGGTCCGTTCCGGCGGCAGGCCCAGCTCGCGGATGACCGCGACCGCCTGGGCAGCAAACGCCTCGTTCACCTCGAACACGTCGATGTCATCCAGCTTCAGGCCGGCCCGCTCGAGTACCTTCCGCGTCGCGGGCACCGGGCCAATGCCCATGATCCGTGGTTCGACCCCGGCATGGCTGTAGGCGACCAGGCGCCCGAGCGGGGTGTGCCCGTGGCGCGCGGCGAACTCCGCATCGGCCAGAACGACGGCCGCCGCGGCGTCGTTGATTCCCGCCGCGTTGCCGGCGGTGACCGTGCCGTCCTTGGTGAACGACGGCTTGAGCTTCGCCAGGTCGTCGGTTGTCACGCCGGGGCGGATGTGCTCGTCGGTATCGACGGTCACCGTGCCCTTCTTTCCCGGCGCCTCGACCGGCGTGATCTGCTCGCGAAAGTACCCGGCGTCGGTCGCGGCCGCGGCGCGGCGGTGGCTCTCCACGGCCAGCGCGTCCTGGTCGGCCCGGGAGACGCCGAAGTCCTCCGCGACGTTCTCCGCCGTGACCCCCATATGACAGTCATCGAAGGGGTCGGTGAGCGAGCCGATCATCGCGTCGATCACCGCGCCGTCGCCCATCCGCTGTCCCCAGCGCAGGCCTGGCGCCCAGTACTGCCCGCGGCTCATCGACTCCGCCCCGCCGGCCACGGCGACGTCACAGTCGCCGAGCCGGATCGCCTGGGCGGCGGACACAATCGCCTGCAGCCCGCTGCCGCACAGCCGGTTCAGCGTGAAGGCGGGCGTCTCGACGCCGAGCCCGCCGGCGACCGCGGCGACCCGGCCCAGGTACATGTCCCGGACCTCGGTATGGATCACGTTGCCGAAGACCGCGTGGCCCACCTCGGATTGGTCCACGCCTGCCCGGCTGACCGCCGCACGCACCACGGTCGCGGCGAGATCGCAAGGCGGGACTGCCGCGAGGGCTCCCCCGAACTTGCCGATCGGGGTCCGCGTCCCGGACAGGACAAGAACGTCCCGGCCGTTGCCCATAACTTCTCCTCTCCTAGCTCACATGTCCAGGCCGCCGTTGACCGCCCAGATCTGCCCGGTGATGTACGCGGACTCGTCCGCGGCGAGAAAGGCGACTATCCGGGCCACCTCGTCGGGCTTCCCGAGCCGGCCAAGCGGGATCTGCTTGCGTATCCGGTCCAGCGCCTTGTCAGGCATGTCGGCCACCATGTCGGTGGCGATGTATCCAGGCGTTACCGCATTCACGGTCAGCCCGATTCCGTCGCCGTCCAGGCGGTCCTCGCGGCTCAGCTGGAAGATCGTCTCCCTGGCCAGCGACTTCGTCAGGCCGAACAGGCCGGACTTGGATGAGGCGTAGTTGACCTGGCCGATGTTGCCGGTCTCCCCGATGACGGATGACACATTGATGATCCGGCCGGTGCCGCGCTTGACCATGTGCTCAGCCGCCGCCTGGGCCATGAAGAACGCGCCGGACAGGTTGACGGCGATGACCTTGTTCCAGTCGTCGTCGGTCATCTTGGCGACGGTTCGGTCGATCGCGATCCCGGCGTTGTTGACCAGAATGTCGAGCCGGCCGTGCTGATCGATCACCTCGCCCAGGACGCGGCGGCAGTCGTCGGCCACCCCGATGTTCCCCCCGTGCACGGTAATTCGCTGCTCGGGGTGGACAGCGGTCATGCTCGCGAGAAAATTCTCCGCGCGCTCGCGGCCGTGTCCATAGCCGACCGCGAGGTGTGCGCCGCCCGCCGCCAGCGCGCGGCAGGTGGCGGCGCCGATTCCGCGCGCCCCCCCAGTGACCAGGGCTACCCGGTCGCGGACCATGCTCCCTCTCGGGTTTATCTGGAGCTGTTCTGTTGCCGTCATGACATGACTCCTCGTTGCGTACGCATCCGGCTATTTGCTGCTTCGTGCGGTGGCCTCTTGCACCCGCTCCATTACGGAGGGATCGGCCAGCGTGGTGGCGTCCCCGGGCTCGCGGTTCTCCGCTGTGTCGCGCAGCAGCCGGCGCATGATCTTCCCGGACCGGGTCTTGGGCAGGTCTTCGACCGGGATGATCCGCCCGGGCCGTGCGATCTTCCCGATTCGGTCGGCCACGTGCTCGCGCAGTTCCGTCTCGAGCGAGGGCCCGGGGTCGGCGTCCTGGCTAAGAACGACGTACGCGACGACGGCTTGGCCGGTGGACTCGTCGCTGACCGCGATGACCGCTGCCTCGGCGACTGCGGGGAAGGCGACGAGCGCCGACTCGATCTCGGCGGTGGACAGCCGGTGGCCGGAGACGTTGATGACGTCGTCGATCCGCCCGGTGATCCAGAAGTAGCCGTCCTCGTCCCGCCGTCCGCCGTCGCCTGCGAGGTAGACCCGCGGGCCGAACCGCTCGAAATAGGTCTCAACGAAGCGGTCGGGGTCGCCGTAGAGCGTCCGGAGCATGCTCGGCCATGGCCGGGTGAGAACCGGGACGCCACTGCCCTGCTCGACCTCGCGGCCGTCTTCGTCGAAGAGAGCGGCGGACACACCGGGGAGCGGCCGGGTGGCCGAACCCGGCTTGGCCGGAGTGAGGCCCGGCAGCGGCGAGATCATGATCGAGCCAGTCTCGGTCTGCCACCATGTGTCCACGATGGGACAGCGCTCGTCACCGATGACGGCGTAGTACCAGAGCCACGCCTTGGGGTTGATCGGCTCACCGACGGTGCCAAGCAGCCGCAGCGATGACAGGTCGTGCTTGGCCGGGTACTCCGGCCCCCACTTCATGGCAGCACGGATGGCGGTGGGCGCGGTGTAGAAGATTGACACGCGGTACCGCTCGACGATCTCCCACCAGATGTCCTTGTCCGGATGGTCGGGCGTGCCCTCGAACATCACCGACGTACAGCCGTTCGCCATCGGGCCGTACACGATGTATGAGTGGCCGGTGACCCAGCCGACGTCGGCCGTGCACCAGAAGACATCCCGTTCCGCGTCGAGGTCGAACACCATGGCGGTGGTGGTGGCGACGCCGGTCAGGTATCCGCCGGTGGTGTGCACGATCCCCTTCGGCTTGGCCGTCGACCCGGACGAGTAGAGCAGGAAAAGCGGGTGTTCCGCTTCTACCGGCTCGGCCGGGCAGGTCGGCTCGGCGGTCGCGAGTAGCTCGTCGTACCAGACGTCCCGGTCTGGCTGCATCTCACACGGCGATCCCGTAGCGCGAACCACGACCACGGTCTCGAGCGCTGACAGGCCCGTGAGCGGTTCATCGACCTTCGCCTTGACATCGGCCGTCTTACCCTTGCGGCGGGCACCATCGACGGTGATCAGCGCTTTCGCGTCCGACACTTCGAGGCGCTCCCGTACCGCGGACGGCGCGAAGCCACCGAAGATCACGTTGTGCGGGGCGCCGATCCTGGCGCAGGCGAGCATCGCGACGACAACCTCGGGAATCATCGGCATGTAGATCCCGACCACGTCGCCCTTCCGGACTCCGCGCGCCCTCAGGCCGTTAGCGAGCCGCTGCACGTCAGCATGCAGTTCGGCATAGGTCAGCTCGCGCTCTTCGCCTTCCTCGCCATGCCAGTGGAACGCCACTCGGTCGCCGTGACCTGCGAGAACGTGCCGGTCGAGGCAGTTGTAGCTAGCGTTGAGCCTGCCGTCGGCGAACCACTTGTAGAAAGGCGGGTTACTGTCGTCGAGCACGGAGCCGAACGGCGTCTGCCAATCCAGCCGTTGGCGTGCTTGGTCAGCCCACCACGCCGTCGGGTCCGCCGCTGCCTTGTCGTATATGCCCGGATCGCGCACCTGCGCGTGTTCCGCAAACTCTGGCGGCGGCGGGAATTCTTCATCCCGCTCCAGGTGCTCGAGCCGATTCTCGACGGACGACTGTGTCCTAGGCATCGGTGTCTCCCCTTCGGTAATTGACGCTGCTTCCGCGGCTTCCGAGGCCCGGCACCTGCTGACCGCGTAATAGCCGGGATTCGCAGTCACCGGCCGCTGTAGCCCGTTCCAGCGCTTACCTGCGCTGCGACCGCAAGTTGGCGCCCGTATCCGGGATAGGCCGGAAGCAACTATCGAATGTCCCGGGCGCCGGCGGCTCATCCCGACGTCTTCGGCGCTGCCCATCAGGTCAGGTTGAAACGGCCAATACCAAAAAGATTGGGCAGAGCTGTTACAAGGACCCCTCAAGAAGCAATCGCATCATCTGAACCAGGCGTAACAGACGCGAGCACCCTGACGGCCGGTCACCGGTCGATCATGCGCTGCATGGCCTCGGGATACCGGTCGCCGATCACCCGGATCTGGGCGGCCGCGGTGTCGATGGCGTCGAGGTCGGCGGTGGTGAGCTCGACCTGGACGGCACCCAGGTTTTCGTCCAGTCGTTCCAGCCGCCGGGTGCCGGGGATGGGAACGATCCAGGGCTTCTGGGCCAGCAGCCAGGCCAGCGCGATCTGCGCCGGCGTAGCGTTCTTGCCGTCGGCGATACGGGCGAGCAGGTCAACTACCGCCTGGTTGGCCGCGCGGGCCTCGGCGGTGAACCGGGGGAGGTTGGCGCGGATATCTCCTTCCCCGAACTGAGTGGCCTGGTCGATGCGCCCGGTGAGGAAGCCCCGGCCGAGCGGGCTGAACGGCACCAGCCCGATGCCAAGTTCTTCCAGGGCCGGGATGATCTCGTCTTCCGGCTCCCGCCAGAACAGCGAATACTCGCTCTGCAGCGCGGTGACCGGCTGCACGGCGTGAGCCCGGCGGATGGTGTGGGCGCCGGCCTCGGACAGGCCGAAGTGGCGGACCTTGCCTGCCGAGATCAGGTCCTTGACCGTCCCGGCCACGTCCTCGATCGGCACTTGCGGGTCGACGCGGTGCTGGTACAGCAGGTCGATGTGGTCGGTGTCGAGCCGCCGCAACGACCCGTCCACTGCCCGCCGGATGTGCTCTGGCTGGCTGGACAGGCCGGACTGGCGGCCGTCGGCGCCGAACGCGAAGCCGAACTTGGTCGCGATGACGACCTGATCGCGGATGGGCGCGAGAGCTTCGCCGACCAGTTGTTCGTTGACGAACGGGCCGTAGACCTCGGCGGTGTCGAAGAACGTGACTCCCCGGTCGACCGCGGTCCGCAGCAGGTCGATCATCTGGCTCCGGTCGCCCGGGTTCGGGCCGAAGCTCTGGCTCATGCCCATGCAGCCGAACCCGAGCGCGGAAACCTGCAGCTTGCCGGAGCCCAGGATGCGCTTTTCCATGTCTATCTCCTCATGGGTGAGCTTGTGCAGGATTAGGCCTGTGCGGTCGGCCGTACGAGGATCTCGTTGAGGCTCATGCGCTGCGGCCGGGTGACGGCGAAGGCGATGACTTCGGCGATGTCGTCGGCGGTGATGGCCAACTGCTTGTACATCTGCTCGGCGGCGTGTTTGGCGTCGGGGTAGGTGATGTGATCGGTCAGTTCGGTGGCGACGGCTCCGGGCTCGATGACGATGACGCGGACGCCGGGCTGGAGTTCCTGGCGCAGCGCTTCGGACCAGCCGTTGAGGCCCCACTTGGTGGCGGCGTAGACCGCGTTGCCCGGGCGGGCGGTGCGGCCGGCCACGGAGGACAGGTTGACCAGGTCGCCGCCACCGTCGCGGAGCTGGTCGAGGAAGACCTCGGTGACGGTCATGGCTCCGAGCAGGTTGGCCTCGATCATGCGCCGGTGGTCGTCGTGTGCCTCGGGGGTGAAGGGGGCGAGCAGCATGATGCCGGCGTTGTTGACCAGGACATCGGCTCCGCCGAGCTCGGCCTGGACGCGGTCGGCGGCGGCGATGAGGGAGTCGCGGTCGGTGACGTCGGCCCGGATGGCGATGGCACCGTGGCCGAGTTCGCTGGCCAGGGCCTGGATGCGGTCCGCGCGCCGCGCGAGCAGGGCCACGCGGAAGCCGCTGGCGGCGAGCACGCGGGCGGTTGCCTCCCCGATACCGGATGAGGCGCCGGTGATGACAGCCACGCGGCCGGTGCTCTGGTTGGAAGCGTTGCTCATGAGTCGGTCCTTTGTCCACGTGGTGGTGCTGAAACGCGCAGTGAGGATGGTGGCCGTCCGGGCTAGCCTTCGGTGATCTTCTTAAGCTCGGTGATCGCGCTCATCGCGTTGGGCCAGCCGGCGTAGAACGCCAGGTGGGTGATGCCGTGTACGAGCTCGTCTTTGCTCAGGCCGTTGTCGAGGGCCCGACGCAGATGCGCACCGAGCTGGTCGGTGCGGTACAGCGAGACCAGGGCGGCCACCGTCACCAGGCTGCGGTCTCGCGGGGACAGCCCAGGATCGGCCCACACCTGGCCGAACAGGACATCGTCGGTCAGTCGCACCAGCTCGGGAGCAGTGTCTCCGATCAGCTCCTGGGCGCGCGTCTTCGCTGCGTCTGCCATGTCCGGATGCCCCTTTCTCGAGACGGTTCCCCGTGTCAATGATGCCGGGCGGGTTGTGCATGAGGCAGGCCGCACCGTTCCGGGGTGCGGTCAGCGGGGGTGCACCAGGGCCCCTCTGGCCTGCGGCATGCAGGCCGGGACTAAGGGCAGACTGAGGCCATGGCCCGAGAGCAGCGGCACGACGGCGGTACGGAACTGGGGCGTTTTCTGTACGCCCGGCGCACCCAGATCACCCCGGCCGAGGTTGGCTTCACCCCCGGCACCGGGGTGCGCCGTACTCCTGGGCTGCGCCGGGAGGAGGTCGCCGCCCTGGCCGGGGTGAGCATCGACTACTACACCCGGCTTGAGCGTGGCAAAGAGACCCGTCCCAGCCCAGCTGTCACCGACGCGCTAGCCCGCGCCCTGAAACTGGACCCGGACGAGCACGAGCACCTGCGAGCCCTGGCCGCCCGCGCCGCTAAGTACGCCCCCGAACCGCCGGCCGCCCCCAGCCGAACCGTGCGGCCCCAGCTCAAGCTGCTGCTGGAAACCTTGCGCCCGAACCCGGCCTATATCACCAGCCGAACCCTGGACCTGCTGGCGTCCAATCCGGGTGCGCTGGCCCTTTACGCCGGCATCAGCGACTGGCCGGCCGGCCAGCGCAATATCGGCCGCTTCTTGTTCCTGCATCCCGCGGCCCGCGACGTTTACGCCGACTGGGACTATCAGATCCGCGGCTGCGTTGCCCGTCTGCGCGCCCTGGCCGGCACCGATCCCGACGCCCCCGACCTCGCCGCCCTCATCGGCGAGCTCCTGCTCAAGAGCCCTGACTTCGCCAAGCTGTGGGATCGCTACGAAGTCACCCGCCGCACCGCGCCGCAGAAGAAGACCTTCCACCATCCGCAGGTCGGCACGGTCACCCTCGGCTTCCAGGGCATGCAGCTGGAAGACACCCCTGGTCAGCGCCTCGGCGTCTACCTGGCTGAGCCTGGCACCCCCGACTACGACGCCATGATCCTGCTCGACATGACCGCTCCCCGCCCGGCCGCGAAGCCGACCGCGAAGCCGGCCGCGGAGCCGCAGCACTGACGTGACGGAACCAGCGACCATGAACCTGACGCTGAACAACGGTGTGGAGATGCCTGCCCTGGGCTTCGGGGTCTTCCAGACCCCTCCGGAGGAAACCGCGGCGGCCGTGCACACGGCGCTGAAAACCGGATACCGGCTGATCGACACTGCCGCCGCCTACGGCAACGAACGGGGAGTCGGTGAGGCCATCCGCCGCGCGGACCTGGCCCGCGAGGAGGTGTTCATCGAGACCTGCTGATCCTGCACCAGGCGCGGTCGTCCCGGTTCGACCTCACCCAGCAGGCCTATCGCGCCCTGGAGACCCTGCTGGCCGACGGGCGGGTACGGGCGATCGGTGTCAGCAACTTCATGCCCGAGCACCTCGACGCCCTGCTACGGCAGGCGACCGTCATTCCCGCGGTCAACCAGGTGGAGGTGCATCCGTACTTCACCCAGCCGGCCGTGCTGGCCGCCGACGCCGCCCGCGGGATCCTCACTCAGGCCTGGTCCCCGATCGGGGGGATCACCAGTTGCCGCGGGAACGGGACCAGCACCTTTGACGACCCGGCTATCGCCGCCATCGCCACCGCCCACGGCAAGACGCCGGCGCAGGTCATGATCCGCTGGCATCTGCAAGAAGGCCGCAGCGCTATCCCGAAGTCGGTACGGCCCGAGCGGATCGCCGAGAACTTCGGCGTCTTCGACTTCGAGCTCACCCCCAGCGAGCTCAAGACCCTCGACACGCTCGACACTGGTGTACGTGGCGGTCCCGAACCCGGCGACATCACCTTGGAAAACTTCGGCAGGCCCATCCCCGAGGCCTGAGAACGCTTACCGTGGCGGATGCACGGTCGATACGACGGCGGGAGGACGGGCCTGTGTCACATGTGCGGCGCTTCGACCACGTCGGCGTCACGGTCGCAGATCTCGACGTCGTGACGGCCTTCTTCGTGGCGCTGGGCCTGGAGGTCGAGGGCAGGACGTTCGTCGAGGGCGAGTTCCTGGACACGGTCTGCGGCATTCCCGGCTCCCGCACCGAGATCGTCATGCTCAAGCCGCCCGGCGATGGCACCCGCCTGGAGCTTTCGAGCTTCGTGCGGCCCGACTCGGTGCCGGGCTCACCGGCCGCCATGGCCAACGAGCTGGGATTGCGCAACGTGGCCTTCGAGGTCAGCGACCTGCAGGCGGCTGTCGATTGGGCAGCTACCGAGGGTTATGGACTGGTCGGTGGCATCGGCGAGTACGAGGGCGCCTGGCGGATGGCCTACGTCCGGGGGCCAGAAGGGATCATCGTCTCGCTGGCCGAGCGCATCGGCTGAGCCTCGCAACGCCCGCACCTTGATCTGCCCGGCCGGTGGCTGGCGGTGACGCTGCCCGGTGGTACGGTCGGCGACATTACGGGCCGGAACAGGGGAGGGTAACGATGACCGCACCGCTGCAGGTGATCGCCTTGAGCTTCAGCCGCGAGGCTGGTGCGGAGGGCCGCATCCTGGCCGAGGTGGATCGTCTGCGCGGCCGCGGCGTTCTCCGCCTGCTGGACATGCTCTTCGTAGCCAAGAGCCAGGACGGCACCATCGAACGGCTGGCGGCCGGCAATGACGAGGACTTCGGATCGCTCCTGGCGGCGGTCGTTCCCGTGGCGGACGGCGGACGGCCGGCCACGCCCGCACCGGCCGGCGCCCCGGCAGCCTTTGACCCGGCCGATGCGCAGGCGCTGGCCGATTCTCTCCAGCCGGGGACCGCTGTGGCCTTCCTGCTCGTCGAGCACCACTGGGCCGCCCCGCTGTTTGACGCAATCGCGGAGACCGGCGGCACACTGATCGGTGAGGGCTTCCTGACTTCGGAGACAGGGCTGGTGGTGGGAGCCGAGGTCGCCGCCATGGAGGAGGCGTCGGAGGTGATCGCCCGGGCCCAGGCCGATGAGGCCGACGCCTTGCTGGCGGCGGTGGCGGCCAGAGCCGAAGCGGCCGAGACGGTGGCCGAGTCAGAGCAGATCCAGTCGGCCGCTGCCGCCGCCGCCGTCCGGGCGCTGATCACTGCCGGGCTGGTCGAGGAGGCGGCCGCCCACGAGGCCGTCACCGCGCTGACCACAGCCGGCCTGATCGTGGCCGCCGCCGACCAGGCCACCGCTGACGCCCTAGCCGAGGATGCCGCCACCATGGAAGCCGGCGATGAGGTGGCGGCCGCGCACCTGGCCGAGTCCCTGGCGGTCATCGGCGCGGCTGACGAGGTGACCGCCGAAGCGGCCAGCGAAGCCGGGGCAACGGTCAGGGCGGCGTCGATCACCATGGCCGAGGCCCAGGTGCTGCGGTATCTGCCCAAACCACTTCCCTTCTCCGTGATCGCCGACAAGCTGGGGATCTCCCGGTCGGCAGCCAAGGAGCGAGCATCACGCCTGTACAACAGGCTCGGCGTCCATACCCGCGACGAGGCGGTCAGCAAGGCGCATTCCCTGGGCCTCATCCGCGGCGACTAGTCGCTAAAAGATCTTCAATGGTGGGGGTTACTGACCTGGTGACGGCTGGCCTGCTCAGCGGTATGCCGGAAGCATGAGGTACCCGGATAGTGGCGGGCTGGACGCGGCTGAGCGGGCCCGGCGGGAGCAGATCCGGCTGGCGGCCGCGGAGTTAATCGAGGACGGGGCCAGTGACCGGGAGGTGGCCCGGCATTTCCGCGTGTCGCGGATGTCGGCGAACCGGTGGCGGCGGGCGCTGGCCGTCGGCGGCCGGCCGCGCTGGCCTCCAGGGGCGCGGGCGGGGCGAAGTGCAAGCTCACCGCCCCGCAACTGCGGGAACTGGCGACGTTGCTGGACGCCGGCCCGGCGGCCTGGGGCTGGGATGAAGACCAGTGCTGGACGCTGGCGCGGATCGCCGAGGTCGTGCGCCGCTGGTTCGGCGTGGAGTACACACTGGCGGGGATGGACCTGCTGCTGCACCGGACTGGCTGGAGCGTGCAGGTCCCCGCGCGGCGGGCGGCGGAACGGGATGAGGCCCGGATCGCCGCGTGGCGAGAGGAGACCTGGCCGGTGGTAAAAGGACCGCGGCGGACCTGGGTGCCTGGCTCTGTTTCGAAGACGAGTCTGGCCAGGGCTTAAGACCGCCCAAGGGCCGCACCTGGGACGGCGCGGCCAGACTCCGGTGGTGACGGTGACCGGCGGCAGCAATAAGCGCGTCTCGCTCGCCGTGCTCATCGCCATCAAGCCCGGGCAGCATCCCGGCTGATCTACCGCGTGCACCGTGGCCACCGCCACGGCAAGGAGCAGCGCAAAGGGTTCACCGAGACCGGCTACGCCCGGCTCCTGGACGCCGCGTACCAGCAGCTTGCCGGCCCGCTCGCGGTCGTCTGGGACAATCTCAATTCCTACGTCAGCGCCGCAATGACCGAGCTGATCGAGGCCCGGGAGTGGCTGACCGTCTACCAGCTTCCGCCGTATGCGCACGAGCTCAATCCCGTCGAGCCGGTGTGGTCGCACCTGAAAAGATCCCTGGCCAACCTGGCCAAACGCAATCTCGCCCAGCTGACCGCCCTGGTGAAAACCCGGCTGAGGAGGATGCAGCACCGGCCCGCGCTCCTCGGCGGCTTCCTCGTCAGCACCGGCCTGGACCTCGCACCCTCCGGTAGCCCCCGCCATCAGAGATCTTTAGCTGGACAACTGCGGGTTCAGCGAATGGCGTAGGGCAGCGTCAGCGTTGCTGCCCCGCCGAGGCTTGCTGGGGTTCGGCAGCTGCTGCGCCGAGGGAGCAGATGCCGCCTGGCGGCCAGCTCCCGGACCGCTGTGAGTTACTCGCTGCGGAGGCAGGTGACCGCCGGAGTGCCTGTTGCGCCGCGAGCTGCGCACCTGGGCCCCGACGAGGAACAAGGACACGAAAGCGCTGCCGACCGCTCCCAGTGCCAGCAATCCCCCCACCGAACCCCCGACAAACAAGGCCGCCAGGAGTGCCAGTCCCGCAAGCAGGCCCGTGCCAAAGACCGCGCGTTCGCCCGACGTTAGGTTCGCCTGTGCCGGAGGATTGGCCTTTGCCGGCCCGGGCCTTAGCCTCGATCCACCGCTCTATGGCACGGGCCAGCACTGATGCCGTTTCGGGTTTATGACCGTGAAATGGGCGCGGCCGACTCGCCGCTCACCGGTTTTGCGGCTTGTCCTATGTCCTTGGTTCGCCGGGCTGGGTTTGGGTGGCCATCTGGCCGTGCGGGTGCGGTGACCTGGTCAGGGCGGGTCAGGCCGCTGCTGCCGGCGGGCCGCAGGCGGCGGTGAACAGGGTCAGCCATTCGTGCTCGCGGTGCCAGCCCTCGGGCAGGTGCAGGGTGATGTGGCCGCGGCCGTGCCGGGCGGTGCGGGCAGCGACGTCGATGAGGTCGCGGCGGATGGTGGCGCCGCGGGCCTTGCTGTAGGCGAGGCTGGCCAGGGACCCGGCGGCGCGCAGCAGGTTGTGCGCGATCGCGGCGCAGGTCAGCCAGGCGGCATTGGCCGGGAAGAACCCGGAGGGCAGGTGGGCGAGCGGCCCGTCGGTCCAGTCGGCGAAGACCTGCTCCACCACGGCGTGGTCGCGGTGCTGGCCCTCGGCCTGGACCAGCCCGAACGGGGAATCAGTGAACACGGCATGGTAGCGCCAGGCCGGGAACAGCTCATCTTGCCCGGCGGCGGCCTGCTTGTTCAGGTCACGGACCCGCCGCACGATCAGCCGGGCGGTGATCGCCTGGCCTTTCTTCGAGGTGAATGCCGTGTATCCAGTCTCGGCGACCTGGGCGTCGGACACCCAGCAGCGGAGCTGGTCATCCCAGATCGCACGCGGGTACTCGATCGCCGTCCAGGCTTGTTCCGGGATAGCGGCGATGGCCGCGGCGATCTTGGGGTCCATGTTCACCGTGACGGAGAACCGGGCGCCGCTCCGGCGGACCGCGCCGCAGAACGCGGCCGAGTAGTACGCCGAGTCCGCCCGCACCACGATTGTCCCGGTGCACCCGATGGCGCGGGTGGTGCTGATCGCCTCGGCGGCGAACCGGGCCGCGCCGCGGGCGGAGTTCGCGGTCCCGCCGCGCAGCCGGGTCGCGGCGATCACCGGCGCGCCCAGCGGAGTAGAGATCACGGCGGCCAGCGCATTCAAGCCGCGGACCAGCAGGCTCTTGCCCTGGATCTTGGTGTGCCCGAACCCGGCGCCCTGCTTGCGGTGCCCGTAGACCCGCTTCTGCATCGCGTCGATGTCGATGAACGCGAGCGTGTCCTTGCCGGGCAGCAGCGGAGCCCTTCTGGCCAGCTCGCCCAGCAGCAGGCGGTTCACCATCTCCAACTGGCGGACGTTCCCCCAGGTGAACGACCGCAGGTGCGACCCGAGCGTGGACGGCGCCCGGCTCCCGCCGAACAGATCCGGCATCGCGCCGTGCCGCAGCAGGTCCATGTCATCAATGCTGTCCGCCCCGGCAGCCATACCCGCGACCAGGCACGGGATCTTCAGGCGCGCGTTGACACCGCAGTCCCCGCCCGGCCGGACGTGCTCAGCGACCAGGCCACCAAGCCCGGCGCGCTGCGCCAGGGCCATTACCGGGACCAGCCCGGCCCGCGACACGAGATTCGGGTCATCGAACGATGCGTGCGTCCTCGCCAGAACATGCAACAATCGCATCTGACAGGTGCTCCTTCAAACCAGGCACTGGAAGCTTCGACAACTCCCATCGTTCCTGGTCAAGGAGCACCTTTCGTGTTGGCACGCCGCCTGTTACCCGATATTGACCGGTGGATCGAGGCTTAGCGGAGGCGGCGCTGCGGCCAGCCCGGCAGGGATGTCGGCGGTAATCAGGGCCAGTTCGGCGTAGGTGCGCGAAGCGAACGCCCGGCAGATCCTCGCATCGAACTCATCCTTGGTCACCAAGCCGTACACGTATGCGGCCTTGAGCGTGCCGACCACGTGCTCGCGGTCGGCGTCGGACGCCCGCAGGCGGCCACGGCCGCCGTCTGCTGCCATCTCGTTCTCTAGCCCGGCCATCGAACCTGCCTCCCGTGATCATTACGAACGATAACGATGGCGTACCAGGTCGCCTTCCGGCGGTCACGCCCATGACGCCAGAGAAGGCGCGAACACGGTGTGCGTGCTGACCATCGTAAGCTCTACCAGGCCGATGCGATCGAGCCGGGCTGGAACGGCCCCACCCCCACCCTCTGACGAGACACCAGCGCGGTTTCCCACGGGCTTACTAACCTCCGCCGTTAAAGATCTTTAGTCGCCGGCGCGAGCGAGGAGTGGCGCCGATGTGAGCAGCGCCTCGAGAGTTGCTGGGCCTGCCGGGGTTAGGTTGTGGTCATGGAGTTCCAGGATGTTGTCCACCGTAGACGGATGGTGCGCAGCTACGAGCCTGGCCGTCCGGTTCCGCCTGAGGTGATCGACCGCATTGTGCATAACGGCCTGCGGGCGCCATCGGCCGGCTTCTCCCAGGGCTGGGGCTTCCTCGTACTGGACAACCCGGCCGACATCAGCAAGTTCCGTGACGCGGTCCGTCCCGAGTCAGACCCAGAGAACTGGTTCGCCGCCAACGTGGATGCCCCGCTTCTGATCATCCCGCACTCGAACAAGGACGCTTACCTGGATCGCTATGCCCTGCCGGACAAAGGGCACCCGGAGCGGTCGGACGCGTGGTGGCCCGCTCCATACTGGGACATCGATACCGGCTTCGCCTCGCTGCTCATGCTGCTGACCGCAGTGGACGCCGGACTGGGAGCGTGTTTCTTCGGCATACCCGCCGACCGGATCGATGCCTTCCGCGCGGCGTTCGGGGTGCCGCCGCAGTTCCACCCCATCGGGGTGATCTCCGTTGGCTACAGCAGCGAACCTCGGCGAGACCTGAGCAGCCGGCGTAAACCGACAGCCGAGACGGTACATAAAGGCCGCTGGAATCAACGGGTCGGCTAGATTCGAAGATCTACCTGAATGGGCCCTCGCAGCCCGCAATACGCACTCTCATGCCGCGAACAGTTCGGCGTGCCTGTAGGCGCCTTCGAGCTTGATGGAGCCGCTCAGTCAATCACGTGCAGTTGTCGCAAAGTCCGGTCAGGGACATCGTCTGGTTGCAGGTAGGACACAGCCTGCCGGTCCTGCCGTCCTGCCCATCGTGGCGGCCGCCGTTACCCGGTCCACGCCGAGTCCCGGTACAAGTCTTGCAGGCACGCAGGGTCTGCATCTGTTCTTCGGTGGCTAGCTCAGGGGTGCCCAGGATGGTGCCATCTCCCCATTCGAAGTGGCTGCAATCCGGGTCATGCCGCAGCCTCGGCCTGGCTCCTGTGAGCGTGCCGTCGAGGTGCACCGGATAAACCACGTACCTAATATCTGGATGTTCCCCGGCGTCGTCACGGCGCGGCAAGCAGCCGCGCGGCGAGGGCGCTCAGGTCGGGGACTGTGAGGTCGAAGGTGTCCGATGGCGCTGGAGCACCTTCACCCGCGCGTTGTATGTACGCGGTGCGCAGCCCCTGGGCCGTGGCGGCGCGCAGGTCCCAGGGGTGGGCGGCGACCATGAGCGTGCGGTGCGGGTCAAGCGCCAGGCGGTCCAGCGCGAGCCGGTACACGGCGGGGTCGGGCTTGTAGGCCGCCACCATCTCGCCGGACAGCACGCAGTGCCAGGTGAGCCCGGCGGATGCAAACAAGTCGGTCAGCATCGACAAGTTGCCGTTCGACAATGCCACCGTGGTGAAGCGCTGGGCGAGGCGGCCCAGCGCGGCCTGCGCGTCGGGCCAGGGCCGTAGCCGGTGCCCGGCCAGCGCCAGATGCCGGATGGTAGCCTCCGGCAGCCGCGGACCCGCACGCAATACGTCCGCGAGCGCTTCGGCGTTGAGGTCGTCGGTGGATCGCCACGGCGCCCCCTGGCGGATCAAGGACACCAAATCTCCGAACCGCCGCGCCCAGGCCGTGGCCAGCGCCTCAGTCTGCGGTCCCGCGCCGACCTGATCCAGCGCGGCCGCCAGTTCGGCGCGCATCGACCCCGCCTCGTCTACCACGGTGCCGAGCACGTCGAACAGCAGGGTGTCAACGTCATCGGCAGTGACCACGCGCCAATCGTCTCACCGGCGGCCCCCGGGCATGCTCCGGCGACCCACCAGCAACAGCACGGGCGTACGGGGGGACGGCCGTGGGAAGGGCATCGGGTACCCGATTAGTGCCAGCTCAGCCTGGATACCCAGGTAACGAGAATCGCCGATACCCCGTCAAGGAGATCCTCATGAAACGCAAGCTAAACCTCGCTCTGTGGATCGCTGCCGGAATCCTGGCTGTTGTCTTCCTCGTCAGCAGCAGCACTAAGCTGTTCGTGCCCAAAGAGAAGCTGGCCAGCATGGGCGGCGCCGCCTCGAGATGGGTTGAAGACTTCAGCCCCGGTGCCCTCAAAGCCATCGGAGCCCTCGAGTTCGTGGCTGCGGCCGGCCTGATCGTCCCCGCCGCGCTCGGCATCGCGCCGATTCTGGTGCCGCTAGCTGCTACCGGTGCGGTGTTGCTGTTTGTGGGCGCGGTGATCACACGCCTGCGCCGTGGCGAGAGGGCAACGATCATCGCCGACCTGGTCTATCTCGGTATGGCCGCCTTCGTGGCGTGGGGCCGCTTCGGCCCAGGATCCTTCACCCGGCAAACCCAGCAGGGCATCCCTAGCCAGGCTCGCCTACGCCGGATGGCACGAACGAGCCTCCCGGACCACGGCCAACTTGCTCCCTGACCAGGCTCCGAGGCGCTGATCGGACGTTGGTTCAGGCCGGTTGCCCGGCGTCCTCCCTACCAGCCACAGGCGTCCCGAACGAACCGCTACCGGCTGACAACCGGCCCGTGGCCTCCGAGCCTGTCTCCTCCGCTGGCGGTGATGGGCCGGGCAGGTAGCGGTATCCGGGTAGCGGCGTGGTTAGGCTGGCCGCCATGTCACGAGAAGGCCTGCCGGTGGCGGAGTTCGCCTTTCCGGGGCTGCTGCGCGACCAGCTCGTCGCTGCGATCCTCAGTGGCGGCAAGACCACGACGACCGGGCTGCTGGCAGGTTACGAGCGTGACGGCGAACCCCTGCCCCGCCCGGGCTTGCGGCAAGCTGTGGTTGATTCCGCCGGCCAGGGGGTGGCGGTGATCGAGACGACCGCCGTCCGGGTGATCCGCCTCGGTGACATCGACCTGGCTCACGTGATCGGCGAGGGTGAAGGCTATAGCTCGGTCGCTGAATGGCGGGCCGGTCATGAGCGCTTCTGGCACTCAGCAGAGGTACGCAGCGAGCTCGGCGATCCAGAATTCACTGTCAACGACGACACCCTTGTGGTGGCCCAGGCATTCTGTCTGCTGGAGCGCTGATTCGCAGAGCCTCACCCTTCTGCGCATCGGGCAACCTTGACGCGATCAGCAGTTCGGGCTGAGAACTGCGCTGATTCAGCGGAGCCGATGATGGGGCTGTGCCGCCAGGCGGGTCAGGTCTAGCCTGCATCTTTCGTGATCTTGGATTGGCGGCCTGAGGTTGCGGCTTTGAGCCGTTTCCGGCTTGCTGGTCAGCTTTGCGGCCCGGCTGTCGCGCCGGGTGGGCGGGGTTCCACGGGCCCGCGGGTGTCCTTCCTGGTCGTAGGGATGGTTTCGGCTGGTCAGCCGGGTGCCAGGGCCTGCAGGCGGGTAATCGCGGTGGTGATCTCACGGGCCCAGGGCCAGCTGCCGGCGAGGCGGAGCCTCAGCCGCCGGCTGCCGCGGACGATGCGCCCGGCGCAGGTAAAGATCCGCAGCCGCAGCCGTTTGGGTTCCCAGCGGCGGGCTTTGCCGGGAAGTGCGAGCATCTGGGTCCAGGCGAGCAGCTCGCAGGCGAGGGCGACGATCTCGCACCAGATCTGGTTCTGGCCGTATCCGTGCAGGGGCAGGTTGCGCAGCCCGGTGTCCTTGGCGCTGCGGATTCTGTCCTCGCACCTTGCCCGGCGCCTGTGGCGGAGTTCCAGGTCAGCGAGCTGGCCGCTCTTGGTATCGGTGGCGAAGGCGGTGAACCGGTGGCCGTCGATGTCGGTGAACCGCAGCTGCGCGCCGGGGTGGGGGCGTTCCTTGCGGACGATGACCCGCATCCCTTTGGGCCAGTTCGCCAGGTCCAGCAGGCCGGTGATCTCGGCCACCCAGGCGCCGGGCCGGACCTGGCCATCGCCGTCATAGGCAGGTTCCCAGATCCGGCCGGGGAGGTTGAGGATGGCCTCTTGCACGTCCTCGGTGATGGTGAACCCGACCGAGTAGGCCAGCCGCCTTCCGGGCTTGGTGAGCCAGGCCAGGAAGTCGTGGGTGCCGCCGCCGGAGTCGGCGCGGATCAGGACCCGGCGCCGCAGGTGGCGGGGCAGCTGGGCCAGCGAGAGCCGGGTGGCCTGGATATGGTCGGCCGCGGTGTTCGAGCCGGCGTTCCCGGCCCGCAGCATCAGGGCCAGCGGCTCACCTGACCCGCTGGGGCCGTGATCGGCGAAGGCGGTCAGCGGGTGATGGCCGTAGGTCTTCTTCCACGTGGGCATGGCCTGCTCTTTCTCCGAGCACGAGGTCACGATCGTCGCGTCGATGTCGACGGTGACCAGGCCGCCATCCGCGCCGGGCGCAGCGTCGCGGGCCAGTTCCCAGGCCCGGGCCCGGGCGGTGGCCCGGGCTGCGCGGATAGCCTTCAGCGCGCGGGGCACGTCGGCGGCTAGGCGTGTGATGAGCCGGGAGACCACCGGGTCGGAGGCCACTGGCCCGAAGAGCTCCGGCTGCGCCCGGAGCATCGCCACGTCAGCCAGGCAGTCCCCGCCGAGCGCCAGGGCCACCGCCAGGTCGGTGATGATCTTCCCTGGGCTGTGCACGGCCCGGGCCGGCCGCCACCGTTCCAGCGCCACGTCCAGGCCGCGGTCCAGGCCTGTTGCCCGCAGTGCCTGGATCAGGAGCAGGCCACCGGCCTGGGAGACGATTCCGGAGCCGTCAGCGGACACCATGATCTTGGAGCTGCGGGCGGTAAGCTGCATGCGGAAAGTGCCTTTCGAACTGGTGCGGACAGGTCTCTCGACAAGCCCTATTCTTCCAGGTCAAAGGCACTTTTCGCGTCCAAATGATCAAGCCTGGGCCGCTGTCACGCGAAAGCCCGAGGCTAGGCTTCCAGTGCTTGTCCTTTAGGACCTGGGCTGTCCGCCTTCGGGAACCGGCGGGACATGGCCGGCCTCGGCGGACTGTCTGGCTCATGCCCGGCGAGGGGGATGTTCCGGTGGCTGGTCGCGTCCCAACCCCGGTGTAAATGACGACGGGCGTAGGTTCCTTCAAGAGCTACCAACTCAGCGAAGGAAGGACTACGCCCGTGCCGAATCGAGTATCTCCCACTGACCGGATCCGTGCCGAGATCGACGCCTTGTTCGACGGGTCGCGTGATCTGGGTGAGGTGATCGAGGATGTGGCCCGGCTGGGTGCCCGGCTGATCATCCAGACCGCGGTGGAAGCCGAGGTGGAGGTGTTCCTGGGCCGGGCCCGCTACCAGCGCTCGGCTGCCGCGCAGGATGCCCGGCCGGGGATGCGCAACGGTTACTGCCCGGCGACGGTCAAGACCACCGCCGGGCCGGTGACCGTGGCCCGGCCGAAGCTGCGCGGCACTACCGAGCGGTTCGCGTCAGCGCTGTTCGGCAGGTCGGTCACCAGGTCGAATGCCCTGGAGTCGCTGGTGATCGCGGGGTTCGTGCGGGGGCTGTCGGTCCGTGACGTGGAGAACACCCTCGCCGATGCCCTGGGCGCCGAGGCGGCGCTGAGCAAGTCGACGGTCTCGCGTATCTGCCAGGCGATCGGCGATGAGTTCACCGCCTGGTCGGGCAGGCGCCTGGACGGCCTGGAGCTGGATTACCTGTTCCTGGATGCCTCGATGTTCAAGATGCATCCCGGTGCCCGGGCCGAGCCGGTGCTGGCGGCGTGGGGCATCACCCCCGACGGCAAGCCGGTGTTCGTCGCGCTGGCCGCTGGCGGCAGTGAGTCCACCGACGCCTGGGCTGGCTTCCTGGAGGAACTGCGCGGCCGGGGGCTGCGCCCGCCGCTGCTGGTCATCTCCGACGGCGCCGCCGGGCTGATCAACGCCGCCGAGAGCGTGCTGGCCCGGTCGCTGCGCCAGAAATGCCTGATCCACCGGGCCCGCAACGTCCTCGCGAAGGTCCCCGCCGCCGCCCAGGACCAGGTCCGGGACGCTTACTGGGCGATCTTCGACACCGATGCCCTCACCGCCGCTGGCATCGCGCCCGGGCACAAGCTCGTCACCGCAGTGCAGGCCCGTATCGACGCCTTCGCCGAGCGATACGGCAAGCTCTACCCATCGGCCGTCAAGTGCCTGCTCACCGACCGCGGGCAACTCACCAGCTACCTGCGGTTCCCGGTCGAGCACCACAAGCGGATCCGGCACTCCAACTTCATCGAGCGCACCTTCGGCGAGACCCGCCGCCGGGTCAAGGTCATCGGCCGGCTCCCCGGCGAGGCCAGCTGCCTCAACCTGGTCTGGGCCGTCCTGGACCGCGCCAGCCGCGGCTGGCGCGGCGTCAATACCACCAACGCCGGCCTGCGCCTGCTACACGACCTGCGCCGCCAGCTCCTCGACCCGCCCACCCCGATCCGCCGGACCAGCCACCCTGCCGCAGCACCCGAAGAAACTGTCGGGGCCGTCGCCTAACATCCCAGCGAAGGAGCCGAGCCCACGTCATTTACACCGCTCCTGGGACGCCACCCGGTGGCTCTGTATATGTACCAAGTCTCCTACACCTCAGAAGCAGTGGCGGCTCAGGTGAAGGAGGCGCAGGACCGGATCGAGGCAGTCAGGCCGGTCATCGAGGCCATGGGTGGCAAGCTCGTGGCAGCCGGCTATCCGTTCGGCGAATATGACGCGGTTGTCTTGTTTGAGGCGCCCGATGACCCAACCGCGGCTGGCTTTGCGCTGGCCATTGCCGCTGGTGGCGCGGCCAGGTCGGCTAAGACAACCCGGTTGCTCAGCGGCCAGGAATGGATCGAGTCGCTGCGCAAAGCCCAAGGGTCTTTGTACCGGCCGCCACAGTAGCGACGGAGTCCTTCTGTCAGGGCCAGATTCCGACCAGTGTGGTCCAGCCAGCGGGTACACCCCCTTCTGACGCCAACGCCCAGTAACGAAACCAGGCGTCAACCGGGCCAGGTCATCCGCTCATGCTTGATATGCAGGGTGATCGTGAGGCGCCAAGACCGAGAACACTGCGCCTCGATCACCTGCATGATCAGGCATTATGTGGCCCGAAGGGCGCAGGTGAGCGAAGCTCACCCACATAATGCCGCTGAGTGAGCTTCATCCCGGAGTTGGTCCCTCGGTGGACGGTAGCCCCCTGGCGGATACCGGTGACCGTATAGTGACGTCATGTCTGCTGGGGGGTTTGTTTCGCACGCGCCGGTGACGTCGGTCCAGGAAGCTATCGCGCGTATGGAGGCGATCGGGGCATCCGTCCCGGCCGGGGATGGCCTGGGCTGTTTCAACCGCATGTACCTGGAAGTCACTCAGCAGGTGCAAAGCAGTCTGGGCGCCGGGTTCTTCGCCGACCCGGCGTTCATGACCGAACTCGATGTCACCTTCGCGAACTTGTACTTCACCGCGGTAGATGCCGCGGACGACCCGGCGGCAGTGCCGCTGGCCTGGCGACCACTCATCGAGCAGCGCGCCCAGCCTGGGATCGAGCCGATCCAGTTCGCGCTGGCTGGCATGAACGCCCACATCAACCACGACCTGCCCCTCGCGGTGACCGCCACCTGCACCGCGCTGGCCACCTCCCCCTCCGCGGGCACCCATCAAGCCGACTACCAGAAAGTGGACAAGCTGCTGGATGCCGCCGAACAGTCAGTGCGGCAATCATTTGAATCCGCACCCGAACTCGCCGTTGACCGCCACCTGCAGGCCGTGAACAATCTCATCGCCTCGTGGTCGATCAACTCCGCCCGCGACCTCGCCTGGAACAACAGCCTCCTGCTGTGGGAAATCCGGGCCAACCCGCTTGCCTGCGACCTGTTTCGTGACAGCCTCGCCGCCAGCACCGCGGCAGCGAGCCGCATGCTGCTCATCGCGGTATAACGACCCGCCAGCGACCCCATCCACAGCCATACAGCACAGGCATATAAGCAGCCTCTTCTGCCGCCGGCCGGGCGATCCACCCTGGTCTAGTGATCTCCGCGGTCGTGGTGGTCTCAGCCTCCGACTGCCGATGCGCTGGGTACGGTTCAGTGAAAGGGCCGGTTCACACAGCTCGCGCCGTGACTAGCCAGGCCGCGCCGGGCATGGTCACGCCATCTGGCGATGCGTACACTGCCAGGCGGTCCCGGACCTGTCTGGTCAGCCCGGCGGCTTGTGCTGGGCTGAGCCCGGCCAGGATCTCGGTGGCTGTCGGGGAGGCACGCTCGTATTCGAGCACGTCGTCTACGTCGCGGCCGATGAGCATCGGCTCGTCCACCTTCGCGAACTCGATGCCGCCGAACCCCGCGCCGCTGAGCAACGCGCTCACCCGGCCGCTGCCGGCGAGGGAGAAAGCAGCCGATGGCCCGGGTGGCTCGCGGAGGCCGAGCACTGCGGCGGTCCCGGCGAACCCAGTGGTAAAGATGGGGTTCTCCTCGCGGGTGCGCCAGCACACGAACGCCAGCCTGCCGCCACGCCGCAGCGCCTTCCTCAGGTTGGCGAACGCCGCCGCCGGGTCGTCGAAGAACATCACACCGAAGCTGCTCAGCACGACGTCGAAGACCCCGGCGCCGAACGGGTGCACCTGGGCGTCGGCGACCTCGAACCTGGCGTTGGCGGCGCCAGCAGCAGCGGCGAGCCGGCGCGCTTCGGCCACCTGGATCCGGGAGAAGTCGGCGCCCAAAGCTTGCCCGCTGCCGGTGGCGCGCGCCGCGAGGATGGTCGTGTCACCACATCCGCACCCGATGTCGAGAACGTTCTCCGCGTCCCGGATCTGCGCGGCGGCGAGCAACCGCGCCGTCAGCTGGCCCAGCATCCGCTCGTGCCGCGCATGCTGCTCGATGAACTCCCGCCCGCTGGCTCCGTTCCAGTCCTCGGCCTGCTCCGCATTCACCGCCACGACGCGCACGTTACATCGATACGCCGTTCGGTACCTTCGTGCTGGAAAGCGCGACCGCCGCGGGGCATACCAGAGCGGGGAGAGCAGCGGGCCAGGCCTGGCTGTGGGTAGTGGCTGCTGGCGCTAGCTGCCCCCCCGGTTCGGCCGAGCAGGTGGCGCAGGGCTGGTTCGAGCTCTGGGTGGCGGAACTGGTGGCCGCTGGCGAGCAGCCGCTCGCCTCCGCGACGTCCTCGCCGCGATCCTCCAGCCATCCCGCAAAGGCTGACAATCGCTTCAAATATTACGCATTGCTCGGCGGATGTGAGAGCAGACAGCCGGGGATGTCATCGGCCGAGCGGGACCAGCCGCGATCAGCGGGGGAAGGCCGCACCGACCTGGTTTGCTCCGGCGAGCATGGGTAGCTTGCCGGAGTCCGGTTTTCGGAAGACTGGGGCACGGGAATCCGGCGGAGGCCCGAGGGCTCACCCGGCTGAGCATCCAGCTCTGTAGCCGATGCGCAATCTCCCGTCCTGGGCCATTAGCGGCCTGTGCCGCGACCGACCGCCGCTAACTATAGAGTCCAGTTGGGTACTATAGTTAGCACATCTTTCGCCTGGCACCATGAAGGGATCACATGACTAGCAAGACGAGGCAGTACAGCGCCGCGGCGAGCCACACTCGCAATGCGGTGGAGAAGGCCGCTGACGTTTGGACAGAGGGCGCGCGGACGGTGACGGACCGGCTTCCCGGGCTGCCGCAGGTCAACCTGGTCCCGGCCGTGGAGCGCTACTTCGACTTCCTGCAGCGGACGGTAGATATCAACCGCCACCTCGCCGTCAGGTGGGCGGAGGCGGCAGGCACGCTGACCGGCGTAGTCCGCGAGAAGGCCGGGTCAGCCGGTGACGTGGTGCGTGAAAAGGCCGAGGCGGCCGGTGACGTCGCGCGCGAGCAGGCGGTGAAAGCCGAGCAGGCCGCTCACGAGCAGGCCGAGAAAGTCGATCAGGCCGAGAAGGAGCTGGCACGCCAGGTCCGCCAGGCCGAACGTGAGCAGGCCAGGCAGGCACGCGAAAGGGCCCGTCAGCGCTACGAAGGCCTGACCAAGGCCCAGCTGAGCGACCTGCTGGCCAAGCGGGACCTCCCCAAGACCGGCAACATAGACGAGCTCATCGAGCGCCTCGTCGAGGCAGACAGTAGGTAATGGCCTGACAAGCCCAAGCCTGCGCGGCTTGGCAGGGTTAGGGCCGCTACTTCCCGAAACTGCCGGCCGCAGGAGGATCTGGCGTGATGGATGCGGAGGAGTGGAAGGTGGCCCTGCCCTCCTGGCGGGATGGCTCGGCGAGGCGGTCAGTGATCGCCTTGCTGCAGGAGATCACCCAGGGACCGGACGCCCTCCCCGTGGCGGACCGGGTAGCTGCCTTCGACAATGACGGCACGCTGGCCTGCGAGAAGCCCCATACAGCGCTGGCGGGGTTCCTCCTGGACCGGCTCGCCGCGGCCGGCTCAGCTCCGCCGGAGGCGGTGGGCGGCCACGACGTGCTGCGCGAGCTAGGTGTGCTGTTCACCGGCCAAACAACGGCGCAGTACGAGAAACAGGCGCGCCGTTACCTCACCAGCGCGCTGCATCCGCGCTTCCACCGCACCTACCCGATGCTGACGTACCAGCCAATGCTGGAACTCTGAACCGCCCCGGGTTCGTTGGAGGCTACGATGCTTTGGCCTCAGGGATGATTATAGTGTGACCTTTGCGGGTTAGCCATACATTCTCATATTCGGCTGGAGGGATATTCCCGCAGGCCGAGTGGAGTCTGTCATCGTTGTACCAGGACACCCATTCCGCTGTCGCCACCGTCACCTGCCCGGCGTCTTGCCACGGTCCCTCACGGTTGATAAGCTCCTTCTTATACAGGGAATTCACCGCCTCCGCTGCTGCATTATCGTAGGAATCACCTTTGCCGCCGACCGAGCGGACCGCGCCGATATCCCCCAGCCGCTGGGTATAGCGGATCGACGTGTACTGCACACCGCGATCGGAATGGTGCACGAGCTGGTCACTGAGATCGTCCCGGCGGGCAAAGATTGCCATCTCCAGCGCATCCAGTGCCAGGCCCGCCCGCAGGTGGTCAGCGACCTGCCAGCCGACGATCTTGCGGGAGAACAGGTCCGTGATGAACGCGGTATACACGAAACCGCAGGCCGTGGCCACATACGTGATATCGGCGACCCACCGGCGGTTCGGCGCCGGCGCGGTGAAGTCCCGCTCCAGCAGGTCAGCAGGCCTGGAGTCCGCACCGGCGGGCACTGTGGTCCGCGGTTTCTTCCGCCCGGCCGCCACCCCGAACAGACCCATATCGCGCATCAGCCGCTCCACCGTGCACCGCGCCACCTCAATGCCCTCGCGGCGCAGCTGCAGCCATACTTTCCTCGCCCCATACAGCCCGCGGCCCTTCCTGCGGTTTTCCCACACGCGCATGATCTTCTCTTTCAGCTGCTCATCCCGGACCTCACGCAGCGACGGCCGCCGCTCACGCTTCTTGACCGCGTAATACGTGGAGACCGGGAACTCCAGAACCGCGCAGGCCGGCTCGACCCCGAACCGGTCACGATGTGAATCAATGAACCCGACTAGCGCGGAAGCCTGGGGTCGAGTTCGCGGGCGAAATACGCACTCGCCGCCTTCAAAATCTCATTCGCCCGGCGGAGTTCGCGGTTTTCGCGTTCCAGCTCCGCGATCCGCTTCTGATCCTCCGTCGTGGTACCCGGCCGCGTCCCACCATCAATCTCGGCCTGCCTGACCCAGCCCCGCAACGCCTCGGGGTGAACACCCAGCTGACGGCCCACCCGGGCCAGCTCACCACGGCCCTTGCCCTCCCGCTGCCGGATCTCCAACACCATCTTCACCGCGCGTTCACGCAGCTCATCGGGGTACTTCCGCTGTGCAGGCATGACTCTGCATCCTTCCAGGGATCAGAGCCTCCAAGATCCCCGGGGCGGTCCACTCATGGCCCTGCTGCAGGCCCTGGATTTCAGTGTGTTCATGTGCACCGACAGTTCCCGCGACTTCATGCGGGTCATCGCCGGGCCGGCCTACGGATTGCGGCGTGAACAAGTGATCGGATCAGAGGTCCAGATACAGGCCGTGAACGGGCGGCTGGTCCGCACGGCCATACCGGTCCCCATGGATGATGGGCCGGGCAAGACGGTGCATCTGTGGGATCGAACGGGAACCCAGCCGGTGCTGGCGGCGGGCAACGCGGCCGGCGACATCGACATGCTCCGGGCCGCCCGCTTTGCCCTGGTCGTTCACCATGACGACGATGTGCGCGAATACGCCTACGACGACCCTGAGATACTCAACGCGGCCGCCGGGGGCGGCTGGACGGTGATCAGCATGCGTGACGACTTCGCCCGCCTATGGCCGACAGGCCTCGCCGATGGCACGCGGTGACCGATCCAGCCGGCATTAGCCTGGCCCAGACCGAGGCACGGTTAGCCGTTGCCGCCGCCATCGATTGTCTCGTGGCAGTGCTCACCGGGTCGGGCACGGCCGGGCGGGAAGCTGGTCAGTGATGCGGGTCGAATGGTTGTCAGACCATCCCGGGTGCCATGCTCCTGGACGCGCAGCAGCGGCGCGCTGCCGGGGACCGGGAGATGCAACTCGCCCATGAGAACGCACTCGCCGTGCACCGCCAGCACGCGGCGCAGGCCCGGCAGGCGCGGGATCAAGCCTGGGCGCAACGCCACTGGGCCGCGTGGGCGCGCGGTGTCTTTGCCGTGTGGCGGGCGCGAGCGCAGCTCCCGGCGCCCCGCCTGCCAGCAAGCCAGCCGACAGATGAGGAGGAGAAGCTGGCGGCCGGCGCCGCTGGGGAGCGCCTGGCCGCTGACGCGCTGGACCGGGTGCTCGATGACGAATGGACCTTGTTCCGCGGCTACCGCAACCGCCGCGGCGAGATCGACCATGTGCTGCTCGGCCCGCGCGGGCTGTTCGCCATCGAAGTGAAGAACCACAACGCCAGGATCGACGTTCACGGCGACCAGTGGTGGTCCACCAAGTACGACAGGTACGGCAACCCGGTGGGACCGCGGCGGGAGATGTCCGACGGCCGGGGACGCTCACCCAGCGTCCAGCTCAACGAGCCTGCCAGTCAGCTTGCCGACTTCCTGCGCTCCCGCGGCCACCCCGTCACGATCGGGCGCGTCGTCGTGCTCACCCACGCCCGCGCACAGCTGCGCAGCTGCACCAGCCCGACCGTGCATATCTGCACCTCCATGCAGCAGATCCGCAAGCTCCTGAACGCCTCCAAGGTGTCAGTCAACGCCACTGAGCGCGCGGAGCTCGAGCAGCTGATCGTGCGAGACCACCACTTCCACGCAAGACGCCGCTCACACTGACTACCGTCCATCTCCTGGAGCCAGGTGATCTGGTTTCCTGGCCTTCTTGCGCCGCCTTCACATGGCTCACTCCGGACGACCTGACCCTGAAGCGGCCGTGGTGCCGGCGCGGTTTGCCCCGGCCCGGTGCGGCGGTACCCGCCACAGCGCGACCCGTCTTTCGTCTCGGCGCCAACCGTGCCCCCAGGCCGGGAGGCGTTCCCGAGGTGGCGCAGCCGATCTGAGGCAGCACCGGGCCAGGTGCGGATGCACCCCGGTTGCTGGTGGGAGAGCAGCTCAATCACAATGAGAGGCGTGTTTGTGGCGTCCTGCCTGCGCCGCCGGGCCGCCGGGCCGGTGTCCGTACTGCTGCTGGCCGGGATCGGCGGGTGCTCGGGCGCGGCCCACCGGACGGCGAATCCGGCTGTGAACTGCTCCACTCGGGTCAGCGCGGGCCGGCCGATCGTTGTCCCGTCGCCCGGGCTGGTACCGCTGACAGGCCGGCCGTTCGCAACGCTGGCCCTGCCCGGCGGCAGGTGGGTGGTGGCGTCTTTGACCATCGGCACGTCGTTCGGTGCTCATGGCGGCCTCGCGCTGCTGGCTGTTGGCGGAACGGCCGCCCGCCTGGCGCGAACGGTCATGCTGCCTTCGTCGTTGTCCGGGGCCGAGGGCATGGCGATCACGCACGATGGGCGGCTGCTGCTGGTCGCGGCCGGGACGGCGACAGGGGTGTTCAGCGTGCCCGCGCTGGAGCACGGTAGCCATCACTCGCTGCTGGGCATCCTGGCCGATACCGGAACGGCCCAGACCGAGGTCGCGGTGTCGGGCGACGGCAAGTATGCGTTTGTCACCGACGAGACATCCGGCGAGTTGAGTGTCTTCAACCTGGCCCTGGCGCTGCGGAAGGGGTTCGGGGCCCACGGCGTAGCGGCCGGCCTGGTTCCCCTGGCTCCCGGGACCGTCGGTGTTGCTGACGCGCCGGGCAGCGCCACGGTGTATGTGACGACCCTCGGCGGATACGGGGACCGCGGGATCCTCTGGGCAATCGACGCCAGCCGTGCCGAGCACGGCGCTGGCCGGGCGGCTGTGCTCGCTCGCGCGGCAGCAGGATGCCAGCCTGTGCGGGTTGCCGTATCCCCTGGCGGAAAGACGATCTGGGTTACCGCGCTGCAGTCCAACGCGCTGCTGGCCTTCGCCGCAGCCTCCCGGCCCTCGTCCCCCCGGTGCTGCGAGCGGTAGTGCGCGTCGGTGCCGAGCCCGTCGGTCTCCTGCTGCTCGGCAACGGCAGCACCGCTGTGGTCGGCGACTCCAACCGTGGCTTGATACCGGGCGAGCAAAGCAACGCAGCACCGCGGATCACCGTGGTATCCACCGCTGATGCCCTGGCCGGCCGCCCGGCCGTGACCGGATCGCTTCCGGCCGGGTTGTTCCCCCGTGACCTCGGTTACGACCCAGCCACCGGCCAGCTGCTAGTGCCCAACTTCCTGTCCCAGACCGTGGAGTTCCTGCACACTCCCAGAGGGGGACCTGGCCCGGCCAAGCAGCGCGCTGGATAAGGGCCCTGGCGCGCCGGCCGGCCGGATCTGTCACTGAACCCTGCGCCTGCCTAGGCTGTGGAGTGATGGCCGAGACGGATCTGATCCGCACGCCCGACCAGCGGTTGCGGGTCTTTGTGAGTTCCACGCTGCAGGAGCTGGCCGCGGAGCGGCAGGCCGTGCGGGACGCGGTGACCCGTCTGCGGCTGGTGCCAGTGATGTTCGAGCTGGGCGCCCGGCCGCATCCGCCGCGGCAGGTCTACCGCTCCTACCTGGCGCAGAGCCAGGTATTCGTGGGCGTGTACTGGCAGAGCTATGGCTGGGTCGCCCCAGGGGAACAGGTGTCCGGGCTGGAGGATGAGTACCTGCTGGCGGCGGGGCTGCCCAGGCTCATCTATGTGAAGTCGCCGGCGCCGGAGCGTGAGTCGCGGCTGACGGAATTGCTGACCCAGATCAGGGATGACGGTGACGTGTCCTACCAGCACTTCTCTGCTGCCGCCGAGCTGCAGCGCCTGGTCGAGAACGACCTGGCCGTGCTGCTGAGCGAGCGGTTCGAGAGGGCGCCATCGGGGGACGGCGCCGCGGGCGAGGCGTCGCTTCCAGAAGCGCTGCCGGTGCCGGCGACGCCGCTTGTGGGCCGCGACGATGACGCCGCGGCGGTGAGCGACCTGGTGCGTGCCGAGGGTGTGCGCCTGGTGACCCTCACCGGCCCGGGCGGAGTCGGGAAAAGCAGGCTCGCGGTGGAGGTCGCGCAGCGGCTGGGTCCGGATTTCCGGGACGGGGTGCGGTTCGTTGAGCTCGGCTCGGTCCGGGCGGTCGAGCTGGTGACGGCGGCGATCGCCGCCGCGCTGGGGCTGAACACCTCGGGCGGCGCGCTGATCACCGACCTGAAGTCATACCTGCGCGCCCGGCGGCTGGTGCTGGTGCTGGACAACTTCGAGCAGGTGATAGGGGCGGCTCCGGTGGTTGCTGAGCTGCTGGGCGCCGCTCCGGGCGTGGTGGCGCTGGTGACCAGCCGGATGGTGTTGCGGCTCAGCGGCGAGCACGA
The DNA here is from genome assembly GCA_963814645.1 of uncultured Actinomycetes bacterium. Classification (GTDB taxonomy): domain Bacteria; phylum Actinomycetota; class Actinomycetes; order Streptosporangiales; family Streptosporangiaceae; genus RYN-230. Next base: position 3,458,140 of record CAWFDX010000004.1, read on the forward strand.
GTTCCCGGTGACGACGCTGCCGGTGCCACCGATCGGGGCCGGCGGGGACGCCGCGGACGTGCAGCGATGCGCGTCGGTGCGCCTGTTCGTGGAGCGGGCGCAAGCCGCGTCCGCGGGATTCGAGCTGACCGGCGGGAACGCCGGGGCGGTCGCCGAGATCAGCCGGCGGCTGGACGGGCTGCCGCTGGCCATCGAGCTGGCTGCCGCCAGGGTCAGGCTGCTGCCACCGCAGGCCCTGCTGGCCCGGCTTGACGACAGGATGGGGCTGCTGACGGGTGGAGCGCGCGACCTGCCCGAGCGGCAGCAGACACTGCGAAACACCCTGGACTGGAGCTTCGATCTGCTGTCTGCCGACGAGCAGGCGCTATTCGCCCGCCTAGGGGTGTTTGCGGGAACCTTCGACCTGCCCGCCGCAGAGGCCATTGGCGCCGCCGGGCCGGCGGTCCCGGGCCGGGCCGGGCACGTCATGGACACGCTGGGCTCGCTGGTGGACAGCAGCCTGGTGCAGCCGCAGACCCGCGACGGCGAGCCGCGCTTCGGACTGCTGGAGATCATCCGGGAGTACGCGCTGGAGCGCCTGCGCGACGGCGCTGACTGGGGGGAGGCGCACGACCGGCACGCGGCCTACTTCCTGGCGCTCGCCGAGCCGGCTCCAGCCGAGCTGCAGGGTCCCGGACAGCTGGTGTGGCTGGACCGGCTCGAGACCGAGCACGGCAACCTCGGCGCAGCGATGTCCTGGCTGGGGAAACAGGACCAGCTTGAGTCGGCGATACATCTGTCCTGGGCGACATGGAGGTTCTGGTGGCTGCGCGGCCACGCCGAGGAACTCGCCTCCTACGTGGACATCCTGCCCAAGAGCGAGCACCTGCCGCCGCGGCAGCGTGCCCTGGCGCTGAGCGGCACCGGCTTCGGCCTCTTCGCGTCCGGGGACCAGGCCACAGCGCAGTCGCTCCTGGAGCAGAGCCTGCCGCTGTACCGCCAGGCCGGGGACATGCTGGGCGCAGCCACGACGGCAGCCATGCTGGGTCACCTCCTGGCATTGCAGCACCAGTACGCGCGGGCCAGCGAGTTGCTCGAAGAGACGCTCGCCCCGCTACAGGAGGCAGGTAACGACCGGCTCGCCGGACCAGAGCGTGTACAGCACCTGCTGGACGTGGCGCTCGTGTGCAATTTCCTCGGTCAGATCCGGCTCAGCCAGGCAGATCACGACCGCGCAGCGCAGCTGTTCACCGAGGGCCTGAACGCGGCCCGCAGCGCGCAGGACCGGTTCACCATCCTCGTCTCGCTCTACGACCTGGCGCTCAGCAGCCAGGCACAGGGCGATCTGACTGGCGCGGCGGAACGCCTGCAGGAAGGGGTATCGCAGTCGGCCGAGGCCAGGGACGAACCAAGCGTCGCCTACTACCTGGAGGCGCTCGCCGCGGTCGCCGCGCTGCAGGACAACCTGGAGCGCGCCGTGCGTCTGCTTGCCGCCGCAGGCGCACTCCTGGAAGCCAAGGGCAGCGGCTGGCTGCACGCGCTCGTGCCGCGCGCCGCCCCGGACGAGGGTTTCCTGGCCGCGCTGCGCTCCCGCATGGGAGATGCGGCATTCGAGCAGGCCTGGACACGGGGCCAGTCCCTTGGAGGCAGCCGCGCCGTTGAGTACGCGCTAGCGGAAGCATCGTCTGAACCCACCCGCCCAGTCGGCCCGCCGAGGGCCGGCGATACCGGAGCCATCAGCTAGGCGCCCAGACCCGCCCGCCAAGCGCGTCCCAGGGGACTGGGCCGTACCGCCGCAACCTCGGCCACTACGTCGAAAACACCGGCAAGGACACCCTCATCTTCATCGAAACCTTCTGCAGCGACCACTACGAAGAAGTCTCCCTCGCCAACTGGCTCAGCCACCTACCCCCCAAACTCGTCTCCGCCCACCTCAACATCCCCGAAGACACCCTCGCCAAATTCCCCCGCGGCACCCAAGGCATCGTGCCGCTCCCATAGCCATGTGGATGCGCCCCACTGGACCGGGTACGTAATCCCGGTCCAGGCGGCGCACCAGCACGAGCGGCCTGCTGCGTTGCGGTCAGGGATGGACCGGGCCGCTGGGGCCGCGGTCGAGGCGAATCGACTGCATGATCGCGAACGTCGTCGTCCAGGTGAAGATGTCGATGTCAGCACCGCCCAGCACGCCGGTGTATTTCGCGATGACGGGGGCGAGAAGTCCAGGCACAAACTACCGGCCTGCGGGACATCACCCAGGTCACCGGCGTTCAAGCACAGCTGCAGGGCCAGGCAGGTCTGGCCGGCCGACGCTGGCGTGCAGGGTGGCCAGATCTGCGAGCCTCGGCCGGGGCGCTCACGAACGGTCCCCGGTGTCGGACACGGTGCGACGGGCGATGCGCCACTGTCCCGCTTCGCGGCGCAGCTGCTGGGTGATGGCCGCGGCGGTGCGGGTGGTGACCGGCGGGACCGGGTCGACGATCAGCAGCACCGACCGGACGACTGCCTCGGCGCCGTCGCCCTCGATGACCGGGTTGAGGGTCAGGTGCAGCGTCGCCGGGCCCTCGGCCGCCCAGATCGGCCCGACCGATGCGCGCAGGGTCGCCCGGCCGGCGTGCCGGCCCTGGCTGCCGTCCAGCACGGCGTCCTCGGTGAACAGCGCGGCGTAACCGTCGGCGTCGCGGCGGCCGGCCGCCTCGTCTGCCCGGGTGACGGCGTCGAGGATGTCCAGCCGGTCGGCGGCGGGCAGGCTCATGGCCGCAGCCAGCGGGCCACCCGGTCCCGCAGGTCGGCCGGGAAGACGCTCTTGGGGATCACCGCGTGCACCGCCTTGGGCGGGATCGAGGTGTAGGCCGAGCCGGTCTGGTTGGCGTACTGCGTCACCCGGAAGCTCACCGCCATGCTGGCCAGCGCGTACGCCTCGGGCCCGGTAATGTCCGCCGCGGCGGACAGCCAGGAGATGGCCTGGCGCAGGCAGGTCACCAGCGCGTCGTCCAGGCTGGCGGCGAACCCGATGACGATCCAGGTCTCGTCGGTCTCACCCAGCGGCGCCGTCAGGGCGACCTGCCTATGCAGGTCATAACGGATCTCCAGGTCCTCAGCGGCGGTCTCGATGGCGGTCTGGTCGACCACCCCGTCACCCTGCAGCGCGTGCACGTCGCCAATCCAGACCCGCCCGCCCGGCTTGGCCACCGGCAGGAACAGGTGGCTGCCCACGCCCAGATCGCGCAGCACCAGGTTCCCGCCGTAACTGCCGGACACGATCGCGCTGACCTGCTCGGCACCGGCCGGCTCGGCCGCCACCACACCGAGGAACGGGGCCATCGGCAGCGTGATGCCGTGCACGAACTCCGCGGTCGTGCGCGCATCGTCGAACCTGAAGTAGTGCAGGTACGGCTGCGCGAAGTCGTGCGGCAGCGCGCCCACGCCCAGCGGGAACGAGTTCCAGCCCCAGTCGATCGTGCGCAGCCGGGTGATGCTGACCTCGATCACGTCGCCGGGCTCGGCGCCGGTCACCGCGACCGGGCCGAGCATGGAGTAGGGGCCGTGCGGGTACCGGTGCCGGAGCGGCTCGCGCTCGGCGAAGCTCATCCCGTACACCGCCTCGTTGCCCCAGTGCGTCCAGGTGTGCGGGTAGCTGACCGTGTCGCCCGGCGCGATCGTCGCCACCGGCTCGGCCGCCGGGTCCAGGTAACCCGACCGCACGGTCTCCGGCGTCGACTCGACCGTATGCGTGCTGGCCACCGCAGGATCCCCGTTCCGCTCAGGCAAACCTTTTTGATGAACGCTAGTACCGTGCGGGTGACGTCGGCCCAGCCGCTGTCAACGGTCAGCGAGTCCCTGCCGGAAACCGTCCGCGGACCTGGCGGTCAGGAAATTAAGGCTCCTGGTTACCGCCGAGCGCGAGGCGTGCGGCACTGACATCGTCCCGGCCGTGGCCCGCGTCCACTGCTTTGCGCCACTGGCGCGACAGCGCGGCGAGCAGCGGCAAACCGCCGTCGCCGGCAGCGTCGAGGGCCAGGTCCACGTCCTTGAGCGCCCACTCCAAGGGGAACTCGGGGGCGAAATCGCCGCGCTCCATTTTGTGCAGCTTGGCATCTGCGATCGGTGCGTCCAGCGGGCCGCCCTCGATGGCCTCGGCCAGCTTGGTGTCATCGAGGCCCAGCTGTCCAGCCAGTTCCAGGGCCTCGGCCACACCCTCGATCAGGATGGACATGTAGGCGTTGACGGCCAGCTTCATCCGGCTGCCCTGGCCCGCCTCGCCAAGCCAGACTGTCTTGCGGCCGATCGCTGAGAACACCGGGTCCACGGCCGCGGCCGCCGTGGACGGGCCGGACGCCAGGATGAGCAACTGGCCGGTCTCGGCGGGGCCCTTGCTGCCCGACACCGGGGCGTCCACGAAAATGACGTCGGGCCGGAGGTTGCCAAGGCGGCCGCCGATCTCCGTCGTTTCCGCCAAGCCGATGGTGCCCATTTGCGCCCACACCGCGCCCTGGGGCAGCGCGTTGGCGACCCCGCCCTCGAAGATCACCGAAGTGACGACGTCGGCGGTCGGCAGCATGGTGATCACTACCTGCGCGTCCCGGGCCGCCTCCACCGGTGAGGCAGCCACCAGCGCCCCGTCGGCCAAAAGCGGTGCGGTCGCGCTCGGCGACCGATCCCAGACTGTGGTGCGCAGCCCAGCCGAGACGAGATTGCGGGCCATCGCCGAGCCCATGATGCCGGTTCCCAGTACCGTGACCCGCACGTTCTCGCCACGGCTATCTGTAGCAGTCATGCTGGGTCTCCTTCGCGGAACGGACCCCACCCGCCGGCCACGCTACCCCGCAGAGCCTCCGGTGGCCCGTGCAGGGGGCGCGCCCTCCCTCGTGCAGACCGCCGACGTCGCCTATTCGCCGGTATATCGAAATTCTGCCTGCCATGGACCATCCACGTGGACGACCTCCCAGTAGCGTTCGGCGATGCGCTCCGGGTCAAAGGGAGTACCTGCAGCTATCTGCCCTGCGATCGTCAGTGTGGCCACCCGGATGCCGTCCGGTCCCAGGTCAGCGCCGAGCATTGTCGCCGCCGACCGGAGGGCCGCCTTGCCGAGCGAAACGGTCGCCAGGGCCGGGATCGGGTGGTCGGCGAACCCGCCCCCGGTGACGAGGATGGTCCCGAAGCCGGCGGCCCGCATGGCCGGGGCGGCCACCTGCGCGACGACGATGGCGCCGATGACATCTACGGAATACGCCGTCTGGAGGTGAGCGGCACTGGAGGTCAGCAGACGGTCTGGCGCTCCCATGACGGCGTTATAGACGATGACGCCCGGTGCGCCGTTTCCGAGATAGAGCTCCTTCATCCGGGCGCCCAGGCCATCAGGATCGCTGGCATCAGCCGCGATGGTGTTGATCTCGGCGCCGGTACCGGCCAGGGTGCCCGCGAGGTCGCTGAGAGTGTCCGTGTTATGCGCCACCAGGGTTATCCGGTAGCCGCCTACGGCGAAGCGGCGTGCCACCGCCATGCCAAGGCCAGGCCCCGCCCCGACGAGTAGCAGGTGGCGGCCATCGACTGAGCCGGGACCTGCGGTCCCGGCGGGGTCAGCGGTCGCGCTTCCTTGATTGCCAGGGTCGCCTGCTCGCTCGTTAGGCATAGGTGCCGTTCCTAATGAGTCTCAGGGAGCCCGCCGTTTGGCAGACTCCGGGTGTGGTGGCCGCCGGCAGGTGAGCACTTGTGCTTCCCGGGCTTTGAGCCCTGGCGAAAGACCGTGCCCCTGCCGGTGACCGGGAGGATTGATCGCTGCTGGGATGTCGTGCCCGCCTGCTGGCGTGAGCACAGTTTCATTAGGTCGCTGATAGTTCTCCCGCTGGCTGCTGCCGGTTTTCGGCATCTTGGACGGGAGAGCGGATGCGGTTGTTCGTGGGCAATGACTGGGCTGAGGACCATCACGACGTGGAGGTGATGAACGAGGCCGGGAAGGTCCTGGCGAGGAAGCGGCTGCCCGAGGGCGTAGCCGGCATGGCCGGGCTGCACGAGATGATCGGGCGGCACCTGGGCCAGGACGCGGACGATGCGGAGGTGGCGGTCGGGATCGAGACCGACCGCGGCCCGTGGGTCGCGGCACTGGTCGCGGCCGGGTACACGGTGTTCGCGGTGAACCCGCTGCAGGCGTCGAGGTACCGGGAGCGGCACGGTGTGTCCGGGGCCAAGAGCGACGCCGGGGACGCGCACATGCTGGCGGACATGGTGCGGACCGATTCGCACCAGCTCCGTGCCGTGGCGGGCGACAGCGCGGAGGCGGAGGGGATCAAGGTGCTGGCCCGCACGCACAAGACGCTGATCTGGGAGCGCACCCGGGCGGTGCAGCGGCTGCGCCACCAGCTGCGGGAGTACTTCCCCGCCGCGCTGGAGGCCTTCGAGGACCTGGACGCTGCCGACGCCCTGGAGCTGCTGGGGAAGGCGCCCGAGCCCGGCCCGGGCCGCGAGGCTGACCCGCGCGCAGGTCAGCGCCGCCCTCAAGCGCGCCGGCCGCCGGAACATCACGGACAGGGCGACGGCGATCCTGGCGGCGCTGCGCGGCGAGCAGCTGGGCCAGCCCGCGGCGGTCACGGCCGCCTACGCCGTCACTGTGCGATCCCTGATCGCGGTCATCGCCGCCCTGAACGAGCAGGTAAAGATCCTGCAGGGGCAGGTGGAGGCGGATTTCGGCCGGCACCCGGACGCTGAGATCTACCGGTCCCAGCCCGGCATGGGCGCTGTCCTCGGCGCCCGGGTGCTCGGCGAGTTCGGCGACGACCCGCACCGCTACGCCGACGGCAAGTCCCGCCGGAACTACGCCGCCACCAGCCCGCTCACCCGCGCGTCGGGCAAGAAGAAGGTCGTCGCCGCCCGCTTCATCCACAACGACCGGCTCGTCAACGCGCTCAACGCCCAGGCCTTCGCGTCCCTGAACGCCTCGCCCGGCGCCCGCGCCCTCTACGATGAGCTCCGCGCCCGCGGCATCGAGCACAACGACGCCCTGAGACGCCTCGCCAACCGGCTCGTCGGCATCCTCCACGGGTGCCTGAAGACCCGCACCCTCTACGACGAGGCCACCGCCTGGTCCCACCGGCAAAACCTGCCTCAATCTTCCGTAGCGGCTTGACACTTAAGCTCCTGGGATGTCTTTCGCGTCAACCAACTCGGAGCGCGGCTCGGGCTGGTGGCTCTACCGGGCCCCTGGTTCGCATAGCCATCGAGCCTACTGTTGGGCGTGATCGCCCCCAGGATCACCAGCCGATTGGATCAGCGCGCGCCGGTCGTGCCTCGAACTTCTCGGCCGCGGGCCCGAGCGAGCGCCATTCACCCGGCCGCAGCGGCGGACGCCACAGGCGCAGCAGGTGCCCTGCCGCCGCCAGTTCGCGCGAGCGTGCGGCCTCGCGGGCCCGGACGTCGTCGACGGCACGGTCCGGCGTCCCGTCCGGGACGTGGGTGGTCATTGTGACGAGATACTCCATGGCCGGCTCCTCCTGGTGTTCCGCTGGCTTCCACGGTCGCGTTCGGGCCGCCCCATCGCACCCGTGAATACCCGGGCTGGTTTCCCCTGGCCCCGGCCCGCGTGCGGGCCACGCCGAAGAGGTCGATCTGCGCTGCGTTGCCCGGCACACTGCCGAAGCGGTATTCCGCCGATCTCGGTGGCCGTGCGTGGAAGGAGGCGCTCGGCCGGACTCATCTGACATCGACCCAGCGCGCTGTGTCAGCCCGGTCCGGCCATTTGGATCAGGGCTCCATGCGCTTCCAGATAGTGCGCCACAACTGCGTGGCACCCTCTCAATCCCTAGCCTTCACAGGCCGATCGGCCGACCTATAGCGCATGAATATGCGCACGCCGTGTGACGCGCGAGGCGATTGCTATTGCCGTGATGTGCTCGTTCGGAGGAGTGCGATTCAGCATCGCAGTAGTGGGAGGCCGGTGCCGGCGAGGCTGTCGGCACGGCGGAGGGCACCGGGGAGCCGGTAGCGGCCTGCCATGTGCCAGACCAGGCCGGCGTCGGCCGTCACCACGGCCGCCGCCCGGGCGCCACCGCCAGGTAATGCACATCCGCCGCCACGAATACGCTTGCGATCACATTCCGGCTGGTGTCCCTGGTTCCGAGCACGACGGTCCCGCCCGCCACCAGCGCCGTGAAGTACCCGAGCGCTCCCGGGTACCGTCCGCCGGGCGGATGCGGACCCGGTTCGTGCCATGCCTTGGCGGCGGCATGGGCAGGGATAGGCGGTGCGGGCTGGCAGGCCTGCCGGTCAGCGGCGGTGGCACCGCCACAGCAGGTAAGCCGGATCCGGGCTGGCGCAATCCCTGGCACCTGCTGCAGTCACATGGCGGGTACCTCCAGTTGGTCCCGAGCCTGATCGGCCAGATTGCCGCTGAGGCCACACACCGGCAGGACACGCATATTCGTTGACCGGAAATAGTTATTTGTGGCCTGTCCGGGCTGCTCAGGTGTTTTTTCCGGCCGTGGCCGCCTCGTAACCTGGCGATCGTTCTCCTCGGGCTCCTTGTTTCGTCGGCGGATCGGGCGTACCTTCAAAAAAGGAAGCCGCGCTCGTTTATTCGCGTGTAAACGAGATCAATATTTTGGCTGCTCCCCCGGACCTCGGTGGCGCCTAGCGCGCAGTTAACTGAGGGACAATATGACAGCAGCTTTCCGTCCGCGGATCCCGATTTCTGTCTACGCCGCACGAGTCATCCTGTGGTATCGCGGCACCATGCCTGCGGGAAACAGCCGCTGGCCTGGGGCCCGGCTGGTTACTCCAGCCCGGCATCGCGGCCTGAGCCGGCAGCATGTCGTGTTCGCGGCGACCCGGTCAGCAGGGTGCGCCGGGTTCATTCGCGCCATCACCGGTATCACCAGGAACCGTGGTTCGGCCATGGCCACGATCGCCGCGCTGATCGGGGGCATCGGTGCCGGCGGTCCTGTTCTTCGCCGGCCTGGAGCTCGCCCAGCAGCTGGGATCAATCGGCCCGGTCCGTGTCATCCTGCTCACGCTCCCGTTCGCGGTGGCAATGGTCCTGCTGGCCGCCCGGATCTGGCGGGCAGCAGCGCTGCCGGCCAGCCTCAGCCCGGAGCCAGTCGCCGTGCCCGTGAGCAGCCAGTGAAGATGTCCCGGCACAGCCCAGAAGTAAGCCAGGTCTTGCGCTTCCTGGAATCGGTTAAAGCCCGTGTCTAGGGCAGGGCACATCCAGCCCGGCAAGTCCGGCGAGACGGGAGCAGATCGCTGGCGAGGTAACCCTGCCGGAGAACCGGAAATGACCGCGACTGGGCGCACCTCTCGAGCCGCTGCCCGCACTAGCGGCACGGTCACCGGAGAGCCGCCCACGGCGGATTCGCCCAGGATGCGGCTGACCGCCGGTGAGCCGGCGACGCGTCCGCGGGGCCGTGTCCTGCCGCCGACGCGGTACCGCCATCCGGGCGATGTGATCCGCCTGGTCGCCGCGGCCTTGCTGCTGGTCGTGGCGGCCGTGATCGCTGCGTTGCTGCCTGCCCTGCTGCGGCCCGCTTCGGCCGCGATCACCGGGGTTGGGCCCGCGACCGCAGCCGGGCGGGTGCTGACTGGCCTGGTGCAGGTCATGATCGCGGCAGCGGCCCTAGTGCTGCTGGTGACCGCACTGCGGTACCGCCGGTTCCGGGTGCTGGCCACCGTGGCGGGCGGGTTCGCGGCGGCGGCGGCGCTGATGACCGGAATCTCTTATCTGGCCGGGCCAGCCGGCTCTGCCGCGCTGCCCGCAGGGCTGCACCAGGGTTCGTGGCTGACCGGCGCAGGAGTCCCTGATCCGGCCGTTCTGGCCGGACTGGCGGCTGTCGCGGTGGCCGCGGCGCCGTGGCTGAGCCGGCCCTGGCGCCGGGCGGCTTGGTTGGTACTGCTGCTGATCGGCGTGGCCCGGCTGGTCAGCGGCGGGCTGCTGCCCATGCAGCTGGTGCTGGCGCTGGCCGCCGGGGTCACTGTGGGGGCGGCCCTGCTGGTGGTGTTCGGGGTGCCGGACCGGCGGATGGGACCTGGCGGGGTGGCAGTGGCACTCCGCGCGGGTGGCGTGCCCGTCAGCCAGGTGACCGGACCGGTAGGCCATGCCAAGGGCTCGCGGCCGTTCCAGGCGGTGACCGGCGACGGCCGTGCCCTGTTCGTCAAGGTTTTCGGCTCGGACCAGCGAGATGCCGACCTGCTGTACCGCGCTTACCGCGGCATCCGGCTGCGCGGCGTCGGCGACACCAGGCCCGCGGCCTCGCTGTTCAAGGCCGTCGAGCATGAGGCGCTGCTGGGCGTGATGGCCGAGCGGGCCGGGGTCGCGGTGCCGCACGTCGGCCAGGTCATCAGGGCCGGCGACGGGTCAGTGCTGCTGACCATGGAACTGGTAGCGGGCCAGCCGATGGACGAGGTCCCGGCCGATCGCATCACCGATCAGCTCGCCGGTAGCTTGTGGCGCGAGGTCGGCCGGCTGCACCAGGCCAGAATCGCGCACCGGTCCCTGCACGGCGGCAACATCATGATCAGCCAGAACGGCCACCCCCGGCTGGTTGACTTCAGCTTCGCCGAGCTCGCCGCGTCCAGCCGTCAACAGGCCATCGACGTGGCCGAGCTGCTCACCTCGCTGGCCGGCCGGATCGGCCCGGACCGTGCCGCCGCCACCGCAGCGACCGCGATCGGCGCCGACGGCGTCGCCGCCGCCGTGCCGCTGCTGCAGCCGCTCGCTTTGTCGGCCGGCACCCGGCGCGCGATCAAGGGCCAGGACGGGCTGCTGAAACAGACGCGGGCGGCCGCGATCGCGGTCTCCGGCGGCGAGGGAGATCAGGATCTGGCCCGGCTGCAGCGAGTGCGGCCGCGGACCCTGCTGGCGATCGCCGCGCTGGCCGGCGCCTTTTACTTTCTGCTCCCGCAGATCGCCCAGGTGAGCAGCAGCTGGCACGCGCTGCAGCACGCTAACTGGGCCTGGTTGCCCGTGATCATCGGCCTGTCCGTGCTGACCTACGTGGCCAGCGCGATAGCGCTGATCGGCTCGGTGCCCGGCCATGTCCCGTTCGGCCCGGCCGTGCTGACGCAGGGCGGATCGTCGTTCATCAACCGGGTATCGCCAGCCAACGTCGGCGGGATGGCGCTGAACGCCCGTTTCCTGCAGAAGAGCGGAACCAGCACCCCGGCCAGCGTCGCCGCGGTCGGGGTGAACGCCCTCGCGGGCGCCGTCATGCACGTGGTGCTGATCGTGGTGTTCTTCGCGCTGGCCGGCCACGACCTCACCAAAGCCTTCAAGCTGCCGTCCGGCAGCAAGATCCTGCTCGCCCTGGCGGTGATCATCGCGGTCGTCGGCATCGTGCTGGCGACACGGCCCGGCCGCCGCTGGACGCGTAAGCAACTGGTTCCCGGTGTCCGTTCCGCGGCCGGCAGCCTGCGGCAGGCCGCCACCAGCCCAGTCAAGCTCAGCTTGCTGTTGGGCGGCTCGGCCCTGATCACCCTCGCTTACATCGCCGCGCTGGCCGCCTCGGTCCAGGCGTTCGGCGGGGGCCCTGGCCTGGTCGTGCTCGGCGCGGTGTACCTGGGTTCCGACGCGCTGGCGGCAGCAGCGCCCACGCCGGGCGGTCTTGGCGCGATCGAGGCGGCGCTGGTCGCCGGGCTGACCGGCGTCGGCATGCAGCCGGGGCCCGCGGTCTCGGCGGTGCTGCTGTACCGGCTGGCGACCTACTGGCTGCCGGTGCTTCCGGGCTGGCTGTGCTGGCGGTCCCTGCAGCACCGGGGGTATGTGTGAGCGCCGGCCCGCCGCGGCCGGCGCCGGGCGCGGCAGCGCGGGCGGCAGTCGTGCCGCCCGGCCTGCCGCCGCCACGCAGGCGGTGCCCCGCCCGGAGAAGCGGGGTCCCAGGCGCCGGGCACGTGCGGAGCAACCGTTCTTCCCGGCCCGTACGGAACGTGATGAGAGCAGTGCTGGAACGACGGAACATGTTGCGCGCAGCTTGTCTGGCGCTGGCCGCCGCGTGCTGCGCCTGCACTTCCGCCAGCGGCAGCGGACCGGCTGGCCGGCCAGGCGAGGGCGGCCAGCACGGCGCCGTGATTACAGTCGGGTCATTCGATTTCCCTGAGAGCGTGCTGCTCGCTGACCTCTACGCAGGCGCGCTCGCGGCGAAGGGTTTCCCCGCCCGCGTCCTGCCGGATCTGGGCCCTCGCGAGCTGGTGGACCCGGCGCTGATGAGCGGCCTTGTCCAGGTCGTGCCGGAGTACTCCGGGTCAGCGCTCGAGTTCGTCAGCCTGGGGCGGCTGTCCGCGACGTCAGATGCTGCGGCGACCAGCACGGCCCTGGCCGAGGTGGTGGCTGGCCGGGGGGTGGTGGCGGGCCGACCGTCTGCCGCCCAGGACGGCAACGTCATCGTGGTCACCGCCGCGACCGCGGCCCGCTATCGCCTGCGATCAATCGAGAACCTGGCCAAGGTAGCGCCCCGGCTGGCGTTCGGCGGGCCGCCCGAATGCCCCGAGCGCATCTATTGCCTGCCGGGGCTAAGGCAGGTATACGGGCTCCGGTTCCGGGTTTTCGTCCCGCTCGACGCGGGGGGCCCACTGACGCTGCAGGCCCTGGAGGCAGGGTACATCGGCGTCGCGCTGCTGTTCAGCACCGATCCGGCCATCGCGGCGGACCATCTGGTGGTGCTGGCCGACGACCGCGGACTGCAGCCAGCCGAGAACGTCGTCCCGCTGGTGCGCCGGGATGCCGTCGCCCGCTACGGCCCGCGCCTGCTCGCGGTGCTCAACACGGTGTCGGCGCGGCTGACTACCGGGTCGCTGCGCGCCCTGGACGCGCGGGTGCAGCTGCGCGGGGAGGATCCGCGCCTGGTGGCCGGGAGCTGGCTGCGGACGCAGGGGCTGGCCTCGATGGGGGAGGCGCGGCGTTGAGCGAGAAGGCGGAGACGGTAACCACACGGGCCGGCATGGCGAGCCTTCCGCCCGCCGTGCGCCGGACGCCGCGCCGGCGCCGCCCGACGGGTGCGCCCCCACCGCTGCCGCACCCGATCTCGCTCACCACCAGGGCCTGGCTGGTCCTGGCGGTTGTCGTCCTGGCCGGCGTGATCGTGATCTCGGTGCGGGTGCCGTCGCTGCGGCTCGATGATCAGGTCAACGCAGCGGTGCTCCGGTCTTTCGCGCGGGCCCGGACGCCGTGGCTGACCGACGTCGTCAACGGGATCTCCGCGGTCGGCTCCGGCTGGGGGGCCACGGTGCTCGGGCTGTCGGCGGTCGCGCTGACGATGACATTCCGGCGCTGGCGGCACCTGCTGGTGTTCCTGTGCAGCCTGACCCTCCTTGAGATTGCCGTCCAGCTGATCACCGAGGGGATGACCCGGCCGCGTCCGTACGGCGTGCCGATCATCGCTGGCTGGGCGGGGTATTCCGCGCCGGCGCTCTCGGTGACGACCCTCACGTTCCTGCTGATCAGCATCGCCTACTGCCTGGTCGTGCCGGGGCGGCCCCGCTCTTATGCCAAGGCGGCCATAGCTGTCATCGTGACCGTATTCTGCCTGGCCTGCCTGTACCTGGCCGTCGATCACGTGGATGACCTGCTGCTGGGTGTGGCGCTCGGTGTCGCGATCCCGGTCAGCGCGTTCCGGTTTTTCACCCCGAACGAGGTGTTCCCGGTCACCTACCGGCGCGGCAACACCGCGCACGTGGATGTGACCGGCCGCCGCGGCGAGGCGATCCGCCAGGGCGTGCGTGACCAGCTCGGCTTCACCGTCACCGAGATCGCGCCGGTCGGGCTGGAGTCATCGGCCGGGTCCACGCCGCTGCGGCTGCGGGTCGAGGGCTGCCCGCAGGAGTACCTGTTCGCCAAGCTTTACACCAAGGGCCACGTCCGCGCGGACCGCTGGTACAAGCTGTGGCGGGCCATCCTGTACGGCTCCCTGGAGGACGAGCATCCTTTCCAGACCGTCCGGCGCCTAGCCGAGTACGAGGACTACGCCCTGCGCCTGCTGCAGGACATCGGGATCGCGGTAGCCAGGCCCTACGGCATCCTGGAGATCACCCCCGAGCGGGAGTACCTGCTGGTCACCGAGTACTTCGACGCTGCGGTGGAAATCGGCGAAGCCGACGTCGACGACGCCGTGATCGACCAGGGCCTGCTGCTGATCCGCACGCTATGGGATGCGGGGATCGCCCACCGCGACATCAAGCCGGGCAACCTGATGGTCCGCGGCGGGCAGCTGCTGGTGATCGACGTGGCCTTCGCCCAGGTCCGCCCATCGCCATGGCGGCAGGCGGTCAACCTGGGCAACATGATGCTGGTCCTGGCGGTCCGCGCCGACCCCACGCGGGTGTACCAGCAGGCGCTGAATTATTTCACCGAGGCCGAGCTGGCCGAGGCCTTCGCCGCCACCCGCGGCGTCGCCAGCCCGACGCAGCTGCGCGCCTTCATGAAACGAGACCCCCGGAACCTGCTCGCCGAGTTCCGCACGCTCGCCCCGCAGCGGCGGCCGATCGTGCTGCAGCGCTGGAGCGTCCGACGGGTCACCCTGGCCGCGGCGATGCTGGCCATCTTCGCCGTGACCACCTATTTCGGCGTCGGCTTGTTGCTGCCGGACACCGCGACCACAGGGCTGCACGTCACGCTCGGCGCGGCCACCCGCGCACCCGATTGCGGCCCGGGCCACGCGATGATCCTGGCGGCCCAGGCGGTCCCCTCCGCGGCCTTCCTGCCCTGCATTGCCACGCTCCCGTCGGGCTGGACCACTGCCGACCCCGAGATCGCCAGCGGGCGGGTCAGCTTCGTGGTGAACTCCGGGCAGGCGGGGCTGCAGACGGTGACGATCACCCTGGCCGCGACCTGCGACATTTCCGGCGCCCAGCAGATCCCCTCAGACCAGCCCGGCATGCGCCGGTTCGAACGCCCGCTGAGCCTGGTCCCGAACTACTCCGACGTCCGCTACTACACCTTCCCCGGCGGCTGCGCGACCTACCAGTTCGTTCTTGCGCCCGGCGCGTCCCCGGTCGTGACCACCACCGTCGACACCGCGGTGGCGTTCATGCCCCGGTCGGAACTGGTCGGCTATGTCCACCGCACCGAAGGCGTGGCCCTGTGCGGGCGAGGTGCCGCATGCCCGGGATGACCCGGGCGACCATGGCCCGGCCTGAGGAGGCGCTTCTCGCCCACCCCCGGCAGGCCGCTTTCCTCACCGCCGGGGTGGTGGCGGTCACAGCCGTTGTGTTCGCCCTGGTCGCGGACCACAGCATGCTGGCCCGCATCCAGCGGCTTGACGACGCGTGGTTGCGGCTGATGATCTCCGGCCGGGCGGCGCCGCTGACAGCGATCGCCAAGGTTTTCAACGTCCTCGGGCTTGTGTACGTCACGCTGCCGGTCCGGATCGCCCTGGCCGGGTACCTGGCCCTGCGCCGCTGGTGGTGGCACTTGGCCGCGTTCACCGCCGCCGTGGTGGTCTCGGAGGCGCTGATCGGCCCACTCAAAGACCTCTACGACCGCGCCAGACCGCCCGGGTCGCTGGTTGCCACGAGCGGCGCATCGTTCCCGTCCGGGCACGCCGTCGCCGCCTCGGTCACCGTCCTTGCGGCCGTGGTCGCCCTGGTTCCCGCGGGCAGGCGGCGCACCCTGTGGGGGGCGGCCGCGGTCACGTTCTCCGTACTGATGGGACTCTCCCGCGCCTACCTGGGTGCCCACTGGCTGTCCGACGCCACGGCCGGGATCCTGCTCGGCACCTCCTGCGCCCTACTGACCGCCCTCGTAACCGACCTGCTCCAGCGGCAGCAGCAGCACGGGCGGCGGCTCCCCGGGACGCAACACCCGCCTGCGGCCGAGTGCCCACCGAGTGCCGAGAACTCATCGATCCAGCCAAGGAAGGCGACATGACGACCACCGTAGGAATCACGGCCACGAAAAGAGTCCCGATGGACTCAATGCGGAAGACCGCACTCGTCGCAGGCATCTTCTACCTGATCACCTTCATCTCCATCCCCACGCTCGCCCTCTTACAGCCCCGTCAAGAACCATCGGGACTGGATCCTCGGCTCCGGCGGCCACACTGCCGTGCTCGTGGGCGGCTTCCTCGAAGTGATCGTCGCCCTCGCCGGCATCGGGACCGCCATCACGCTGTACCCGGTCATCAAGCGGCAGAACGAAGGCGCCGCGCTCGGCTTTGCCGCTGCCCGCGTCCTGGAAGCCAGCATGATCTTCGCCGGCGTCGTCAGCCTGCTTTCACTGGTGACCTTGCGTCAGCACCTGGGCCCAGCGGCCGGCGCCAATGCGGCCGCGCTCGTCACCACCGGCGCCTCGCACGTCGCGGTCTACAACTGGGCGTTCCTGCTCGGGCAGAGCCTCATGCCGGGCATCAACGCACTGCTGCTGGGCTCCTTGCTGTACCGGTCCCGGCTCGTGCCCCGTGTCATTCCTCTACTAGGCCTCATCGGGGGCCCAATACTCATCATCGTCGTCCTCGCAATGCTGCTCGGCGGCCGCGTGCCGCCTCCCTCCTGGGCCTCCCTAGCCGCAGTCCCGGTGGCCGCCTGGGAGCTGTCGCTCGGCGTCTGGCTGGTCGTCAAGGGCTTCAAGCCCTCACCCATCACAACCGGAATGACTGCAACCGACCCCGCACCCGGCTACCACGACGTCCCTGCCTAGCCCCTGAGTACACGGCCAGCCTCACGAAAGGCCCGGCGGCTGCCGCGCCGGGGCCGAACCGCCACCCCACTGGCTGGCCGCAGGTCAGGGCCTCGCACACCTCCGGGACAGAGACTGGACGAGCTGGGCGCCGAGTGAGTCGTTGATCGTAGAAAACGCCAGGCGAAGGCCACGAAGGCGGAGGCCTGCCCGTCATCGAGCCCGGTAGCGCAGAGCGCCCTCAGGATTGGCTGAGGCCAGATTCCTGAGGGCGCCCCCGCAGTGCGTCTCCAGGATCGCTAGAGAGCAACCCATGGAGGCGTCTGACGAATAGCGAACATCGCGAGCACCTCCGTCCTGATACTTGAGGACATGTCTTGCCGCGGCGCGCCCACTGTAGGACTGCCCGCCGACATGCGGCAACGCATTTACCGGTGACCAAGATCGTCACGTGCTCGCCAGTCACACCGGGTTCTCGCCAGGCACGCTCGCGGCGAGGCTGTCCCGCCCGCTGGCGGGAGTGGCTAACGTGAGGTCGCCCGGGCCGAGCAGGTTCTCGCCGCCCGCCCCAGCCGACTCGCTCACTGACCCTTGACGCAGATCGGCCCCGCTCTTTTCACCGCTGCCTCAGATCTCCAGGCAGCGGGAGATGTTGTACAGCGGTAGGCAGACCAGCAACGGCCTGCCGACAAGGGAGGCACATGTGCTCGCCGCCACCCGGCTGCAGTGGCAACAATCGCGCTAACTCAGCAGACCGGTGTCCCGTGGTTCGTCAGAGTGCTCAGTGTCTTAGCTGCCCACGATGCCGATAACGCCGTCGACAATGAGGTAGACGCCGACCATGAGGGACACGATCGCGAAGACCGCAGGGCCGGCCTTTACCAGGCGATCCTTCAGGTCGGACAAGTGCACTTCAGCCTGCCCGGGACGCCGGGCGAAGTACAAGAAGATCAGGCCGATCGTGGCCGTCGACAGCAGGGAGAAGACCAGGAAGGCAAACACGACGATACGGAGCGCAGCATGGTGGCGCACTAGGAGCACGGCAGCGGCGACGGTGAGCGTCCACGGCTGCTCGAAGACCCCGACGATGGCTGCTTCCCACGGATGGAGCTGCTTCAGGCGGGCGGTGAACTTCTTGGTGAGTCCTGAACCCGTCCTGGGCTGGTCCCGGTGTCTCCATTGCCGCGCGGCGGCAACGGCGAGGGCGACACCGAGCAGGATCTCCACGGCCTTCACGGCCATATCGCCGCTACCGTACTGAAGGGTGTCGGCTCCCCCGATCGCGTAGCTCGCGGTGAACACGATGACCAGTGAGATGCTCCACCCGATCAGGAAGGCGGCCGCGTTCACGCGCGCCCGTGTCGTGTCGAGCAGCAGGATGAACACGATGATCGTGCTCGGGGACACGCTGGCCAGCAGGCCGAGCAGCGCTATGGTGATCACCACGCTCACGGGGCATCCCCGTTCCCGGCCCAGTGCCGCGTTACCGGTGTCCGGCCGCTGCCGGGGCCGATGGAAGTGACCCTCATGACCTAGACGTTATGGCCCGGCTCCGGGGCGGCGACACCGTCTCCTGGTGCCGACTCGGCCGCGGTGGGCGACCGCCGCCATGGCTCAGGGCCTCGCCGTAGATGAGGGCCTGATCAGCTTCAAGCACACAAGCCGAAGATCATCCCGTGCCCTGCATGGTCAAGACCAGCCTGGCATGTGCCGGGCCCGCGGCTCAGCGGTCAGCGGAGCATCCGGCCAGGTGGCCAGGTTCGGCGCACAGGTGAAGCCCGGCCCCATACGCGTGCACGGAACGCATGCATGTGGGAGCAGTTGCCGACGATGTCAGTGCCCAGCTAATGCAGGCTTGTCCGCCGCGCGGCCGGCCCGCTCGGCAGCTGCGGTGATGTTGCGGAGCATCCCGCCGAATACCACGCCGTGGAACGGTGAGATGGACCGCCAGTACGCGTGTCCGGCGAGCCCGCGCGGCTGGAAGATAGCCCGCTGACTGTAGGTGGTCATGCCGTCATGGTCTCGGCCGACCGCCATTTCGAGCCAGGCCAGGCCGGGCAGCTTCATCTCCGCCCGCAGCCGCAGCAGCGATCCTGGCGTGATGGCCTCTACCCGCCAGAAATCCAGTGCGTCGCCGACGAGCAGACGGCGCGGATCACGTCGTCCGCGCCGCAGCCCGACGCCGCCGGCCAGCCGGTCGAGCAGCCCGCGTACGGCCCATGCTGCCGGGAAGGAATACCAGCCGGTCTCACCGCCGACGCCCTCGATAACCCGCCACAGGGCCGCGGGCGAAGCCCGGACGGCACTGATCCGCGCGTCCACATACAGCGAGCCGCCGGCCCACGAGGGGTCGCTGGGAAGCGGGTCGCTGGGCGCCCCGGGCGTAGCGGCCGATGACCAGCGGGTGGAGACCGCGCCCTCGCGGGTGTGCCGCAGCGCCAAAGCGATCGCACGGTCGAGAGGCATGAGGCCCTCGGGCGGGTCCGGCACGTACGAGGCGATGTCGTGCTCGGAGCACACGACCTCGTTCCTGAGCGATTCGACCAGCGGCATCGCCAGCCCGGCCGGTACTGGCGTCACCAGCCCGACCCACAGCGACGACAGCCGCGGCGTCAGCAGCGGCACTGGAACCAGGACCCGCGGCTGCAGCCCGGCCGCTTTGGAGTACCGGTGCATCATCTCCGCATACGTCAAGACGTCTGGACCGCCGATGTCGAAGCGGCGGCTGACGCCGGCAGGCAGCGCCGCGCTGCCGACGAGATAACGCAGCACATCATGGACGGCGATTGGCTGAATGCGGGTTTCCACCCATTTCGGGGTGACCATGACCGGCAGCCGTTCGGTGAGATAGCGCAGCATCTCGAACGACGCCGACCCACTGCCGATGATCACGGCAGCCTGCAGCGCGGCCACCGGCACGTCACCGCCCAGCAGGATGTCCCCAACCTCAGCACGCGAGCGTAGGTGCGGCGACAGGCCGCTGCCATCGCCGGGAACGATACCGCCCAGATACACGATGCGCTTGACCCCGGCGGACTTGGCAGCATCCGCGAAGATCCCCGCCGCCTCGCGGTCCCGCTGCTCAAACGATGCGCCGGTGCCCAGGGAGTGGATCAGGTAATAGGCCACATCCACAGCCTCCAGAGCGCGCCGCACTCCGGTCCGCTCCAGCGCGTCGGCTGCCGCGATCTCAACACCGCCGGACCAGGGCCGGTCGCTCAGCTTCCCCGGGTCACGTGCCATGCACCGGACAGCATGCCCCGCAGCCAGCAGCTCCGGCACCAACCTTCCGCCGATATAGCCAGATGCCCCGGTGACAAGGCATCGCAACGGTGCTGGCCCGGGCCAGCGCGGCGCTGAGGAGGACGATTCACTCATCTGGCGGTCCCTCGCCGATCTCAGCGCCTGGCTCTGCGCGAGGAGCGCCCGGACACCGTGGTCACCGCCGAGTCGGCCCGGCGGAGCATTTTTGCCCTGTGAGTGGATGGGTCATGGCGTTCGGCGGCGATAGCGAGGCGATGGACAAGCAGCCGCGCCAGCGGCAGTGCAATGGCCAGCAGCAGCCAGGTCCGCAGCCGGGCAGACAGAAAAACCCACATGCTCAGCGTCCCTTCTTCTTCCTGCCTGGAGGCTGGCCCCTGGCCGCCCGGCGTTGATGTGCGGGACTTCTTGCGGCACTGAGCTGGGCATCAGTCGCCCTGCCGACAGCCAGGTTGGCGAACAGCCAGACATGTCCCCCTTGTCTTCGCCGAGCTACCCGCCGCGCGGCACACTAATCACTACGCCGGACCGGCTGATCCTCGCACGCTACGGGATGGGCATGACATCGTGCAGTTCTCGCGTGTTGGGCAGCCTTCTGGCGGCTGAGTCAGGCTGGGGGTGGGCGGGTGTCCAGTCCAGCGAGGAAATCGGCGATCGCTGTGGCGATCTGGGGTGCCCCACGGCGGGGCAGATGGTGGCCGATCTGGCTGACAAGCTGGACGCGGGCATCGGGCAGGGCGGCCGCCAGCTGGTGGGTCGTGCTGACGGGGATGAGCGTGTCCTCGGGGTCGGCGATCAGTAGCACCGGCTGCCCTACGCTTCCCAGGGAGGCTGAGAGGCCGGCGAGTTCGTGTACCAGAGCACGCTGCTCGGTAAGGAAGCTTCGCCACAACGGCCCGTGATCGTGGTGCGTGTGGCCCCAGATGTGCCAATTGACGTGCTCACCAGCGGAAATGGGGCGCCCCCGCAGCCCCGCCAGGGCAGCCAGCCGGGCCCGGGCCAGCCACGGAGTCAGCGACCACGCGGTGACCGCGCATACCTCCCCGGCCACCGGCGCGGCCAGCAGCCGGTCCCAGCCGGTCAGGCAGCCGGGGCCGACGCTGGCCAGCAGGACCAGCGCCTCGACCCGCCTGGGTGCCAACTGGGCTGCCGACAACGCCACGCCTCCCCCGTAGGAATGGCCGACCAGGACCGCCTGCCCGATGCCCCGCGCATCCAGCTCCGCCAGTACCGCACGAGCGCCATAGGCGAAGCCGCCGGCCGGCTGCCGGCTGGCTCCATACCCCGGCCGGTCCAGTGCCACGACGTTCAGCGCAGACGGCAGAAGGTCAGTAACCTGCTGCCAGTCTGCGCCCGAACCCGGCTGGCCGTGCAGCAACACGACCTCATGCCTGCCCACACCAGCCGAGCGTAGGTGGTGCCCGCAGCAGCCGGGCCGGCTGCCGCTAGCTGCAGCGCTAGCGCGATCCTCTGGAGGGCGCCCGGGTTGCCTGGCGCCGACCCTGCCCGTCGCCAGCACGACCGCCTGAGTCGAGCCAGAACGAAAGGTTCTGGTGGTGGCTTGCCTGACGGGACTCGACGCCTTTGTTCACGGACTGGGATCGTCGTGGCCTGGTTCAGATGAGGGCGGGTCAAAGTTGACGTCAACGTGCTGGAAGCCCTTGCTGCGCTGGGCTTTAGCCTGGCGAGAATACGCGCGCCGGTCGCCGCTCGTAAGGGTGACGTTGTCGGTGAAGGGGGTAAGCAGTGACCTGGGATGCAGACGATTAACGCGCACGACGTTGATCTCCACGCAGAGCAGGACGGCCGTGGCCGTGATGTAGAGGAACGCGAGCAGGCCAAGGACAAGGGCAAATACCGCATTTGTGGCGCTGGCGTGCTCGACCACGTGCCGGACGTAGATAACCCCGAAGGATTGCAGCAACTGCCAGATCACCGCCGTGGCTACCGCGCCAGGTACGACGTCGCGTACGGATAGCCGCCGGGCCGACGCAAAGCGGAACACGAAAATGGCCATGGCGATGTTGATCGCAACGGACGCCGCCAGCGTCAGGGACCTTCCGGCTGTGCCGAGCGTCCCGGCTCCCCCGCCGGCCGCGATCGACAAGGCGGTCGTGCCCAGGACAGCCAATCCGGCGGTGGCCAGCAGGATCACGCTGCGGCCGCGGGCCTTGAAGGGGTTCGGCCGGTTGTTGCGTGGCACTCCCCAGACGGTGTTGGTCGCATACTGGAAGGCCTGCGCCACGCCCAGCCCGCCGTAAAGGGATCCGGCGATTCCCACGATAAGGCCGACCAGGCCGCCGCCAAGGCGCTTTGGCCGGGCCAGATCCCCGCCGATCACCGGAAACTGGTGCAGCGCCGATGTGAGCACCTCGTGCTGCAACCTCTGATCACCCGACAACACAAAGCCCAGGACCGTCGAGACCAGCAGCAGCAAGGGGAACAGCGAAACGAACCCGTAGTAGCTGAGCAGCGCCGCCAGATAGGCCCCGAAGTCGTCGAAGTACTTGTAGACCACCGCGAGAGGGAAGGCCGCCCACGGGTGCTTCCGCTGAAACCCGTCCAGGCGCTCCGTGACCGCCACGCCAACCACCTCACCGTACGTTGGCCCATCCCGGCACCATCGGCAGTGAATCGAGCCGCCGGCATCTATCTCGGCGCTGCCCGGCAGGCCGGCGATGAAACCGGACACCGAGATGGTTCGCCAACCTGCCCTTACCGCTAGGACGGCCTGCGTGCCTGCCCGTCCGGGTCGCCTCATTTCCGGGGACCTTCCTGACCGCCGGGCGCCGCGCGCGCGAAGTCCTGGCTGCGGATAGCGGCCAGGGATACGACGCCTGCCACGAACGCGATGATCGCCGCGACCAGCAGGATGCGGTCCAGGCCGGTGGTGAAGGCGGCCCGGGTGATCGTTCCCACGACCTGCCTGGCGGGCGCGGGCAGCCGTGCGATCACGTTACCGATCTGCCCGGACTGTACCGCGCCGGCGATCTCCGGTCCCCGGGCGGACAGCCCGGGGACCGCAGCGGTGCGGGTCAGTACCTCGTCTTTCACGTCGTGGGAGAATAGCGTCCCCAGCAGGGCGATGCCGGTGGCGATGCCGACCTGGCGGAAGGTGGAGTTGATGCCGGAGGCCATGCCGGCCTGCTGCGGCGGCACGACGCCGACGGCGGTGGAGGCCAGCGGGGGGTTTACCAGGCCGACCCCGACGCCGGCCACGATCATTCCCGGAATGAGATGGGTCCAGGTCGAGCCCGCATTGAGCCCGCGCATCAGCAGCAGGCTCACGCCGATCATGATCAGGCCGGGCCCGATCAGCAGTCGGACCGGCACCCGCGAGGAGAGTCTCCCGGCCACCGTGGCGCTCACCAGGATGGCTCCCGACAGGTACATCACCCGCACGCCGGTACCCAGCGGCGAGTAGCCCAGAATGTCCTGCAGGTACAGCACGAGGTAGAGCAGCACCGAGAAGATGGAGGCGCTGAGCCCGAACGCCGCCACCGAGCCGCCGCTGAAGGTCGGCAGCCTGAGCAGTCTCAGGTCGAACATCGGGTGCGCGCTGCGCCGCTCCACGATAACGAAGACGGCGAGCAGCACCGCCGCCGCGGCGAGGCAGCCGAGCACGAGGCCGTCGGTGAACGACCGCTGGTTCGACTCGATCAGGCCGTAGACCAGGCTCGCCAGCGCCGCCGTGAAGATCACGAACCCGGCCCAGTCGGGCCCGCTGGCACGCGGCGAGCGCGATTCCGCCACCCTCATCGTCGTGAGGGCGACGGCCGCGATCCCGATCGGCACGTTCACGAAGAAGATCCACCGCCACGACAGGCCGGAGGTTAGCACGCCACCGATCAGCGGGCCGATGGCGACCGCCAGGCCGGTCACCGCGCCCCACACCCCGAACGCGACGCCGCGGTCCTTGCCGCGGAAGGCGTTGGCCAGCAACGCCAGCGACACCGCGAACATGATCGCCCCGCCGACCCCCTGCAAGCCGCGGGACAGCTGGAGCATCAGCGTGCTGGTGGCGAAGCCGCACAGCGCCGACGCGCCGGTGAACACCACCAGCCCGATCAGGTACAGCACGCGGCGGCCGTACATGTCCGCGAGGCTGCCCGCCGTGAGCAGGAACGACGCCAGGGTCAGCGCGTAAGCGTCGACGACCCACTGCAGGTCCGCGAAACTCGAGTGCAGGGCCCGCTGGATGTCCGGCAGGGCGACGTTCACGATCGTGATGTCCAGCAGCAGCATGAACGTGCCCAGGCACACCGCGACCAGCGTCCACCACTTGTTCCCGCGCTGACCACGATCCTCGCGGCCAGTCTTGGCCCCCCGGGTCGGCTGCCCGATGTCTGGTGGCGTGGAAGGCATGACAATCTCCCTAGGGTGGGGGGCGCAGTGAGCAATCGCCGTGACCAGTCAGCTACGACGGTCACGTGGCCGAGCTCGCGGCCCGCCAGCGCGAGGTAAGACACCGCGATCAAGGCCGGCGCCGGCCGCCGGCCCTCCGCAGAACGATATGCCTCTGCGGCTCGGACCGTCGTGCACCTGATCGTCGGCCCGGCCCGCGACGAGCGGTGCGTCGTCTTGTCACTATCCTGCGGCGCGAGGCTGCGGCCGGGGTATCCGCAGCGCTACTGCACATTGCGGATGCCTGTTGCGCGGCCGGGGTGGCGATACCGCCGGCCGGGAAAGAGCCGCGTAACTTCGGTTTAGGTCGGTTCCCCCGGACAACCTCGCGCCCTCGAAGCCATGGCGCCCAGTGCAGGCCACCGCGCAGCAGCAGCGGATGAGGCGCCTGGGCCTGCGTCAATGATCGGTGTGCCTGATGTCGCCACCTGGCCGTGTTCCCAGTCGGGAAGTGCAGTAAGCCTGCGGATACCCCGCCACCACGTTCCAGACGCAGACTCAGCCCGTGCCGGGTTACCCGGCACGGGACCAGCGCCACGTCCCGGGGCGTCTGAGGACCTGCCGGGCGAAGGACGAACCCAGGAACTGTCAACGCGCAGACCGGTCAGCGCTGGTGACCGCCTTGTATCCGCACAACCTAGCGTCCGCACGGGCGCCGGGCATACCAGGAAAGGAGACCTCAGTGAACATCACCCGAATCGCGCAGCCAGACGGGCTCGGGCAGCCCTGGGTCCGGGAGATCGTCCCGGGAGTCTTCCGGGTCGGTACGACGTTCTTGGGTTGCTACGCGGTTGAAGACGCGGGCGCCTACACATTCATCGACGTCGGGCTGCCCGGCTACTGGCCGCAGATGACCCGGTTCCTCGCCGCACAGAACGCTCCGCTGTCATCCGTCAAGGCCGTCGTGCTCACCCATTACCACCCTGACCATATGGGTAATGCCGAACGGCTCCGGACGCAGGCGGGCGCGGCGGTGCTGGTGCACCACGATGACCGGGCGGCGGCCATGCGCAGGGGCAGGCCGTCCTTGTATCCGCTGTGGAAGCCGCCGGTGCTGCATCTCGTGGCGCACTTCCTGCGTAATGGCGTGGCCCGGACGGCGCCCGTGGCCGAGGCGTCGGGTTTCGGCGACGGAGAAGTCCTGGACGTGCCGGGCCGTCCCCGCGTCATCCACACGCCCGGCCACACCGCCGGAAGCGCGGCCCTGAGCCTGGCCGACCGTGACGTCCTGATCGTGGGCGACACGCTGGCGACGCTCAGCCTTCTCCGCGGCGAGTCGGGGCCGCAACTGCTCCCTCGGTTCCTGAACGAGGATCACGGCCGGGCCCTGGCCTCGCTGGAAAAGATCGAGCCGGTCAAGGCTCGCTGGGTCCTGCCCGGTCACGGTCTTCCCTGGGAGGGCAGTCCGCAGCAGGCCATCAAGCTGGCCCGGCAGATCGCGGCCCGGACGAGTTGAAAGTCCTGCCCGGCTCACTGGCGAAAAATCTTGATCAACCCGGCCACCGCATGGACCGACATACACTCCGTGCCATCGACCTTGACAGTGATCTTGAGGGCTTGAAAACCAGGCTCTGACCTGGAGCTTCTTGTGGAGCTAAGGAGATTCGAACTCCTGACCTCTTGCATGGCATCCGGCGGCAGCACGTCCACCCGCGTCCATCCCCCGCAGGTCACCGTCCTCACCTGTGCTTCCGCGCCCACCTCTGTCCATGTACGTTGCGGTACTTCCGTGCTGTACTCGCCCACCCGCGGACAGCGGACGTTCGGGTGAGCGAATGATTGCCCGGCCAGTTGCATGACTAATTCGCTGGGGGTGCGTCTTGCTGTCTGCTAGAGGAGGTCGGCGATCAGGGCAGCTGCCCGGGCGGCGCCGTCGGTGGCGACCGGGCGGTAGTCGACGTGGCGGCCGATCTGGCCGGCGATTGCCGCGGCGATGTCGGCAGGTTCGGCGGTCTGGTAGTCCATGCACTGCCCGGCCCGGTAGCGGTCGAGCCGGTGGCGGACGTGGAGGTTTTGCTCGAAGTGGTGGCGGAGCGGGAAGTACAGGAACGGCCGGCGGCTGGCGGTCAGTTCCATCGTGGTGGTCAGGCCGCCCTGGACGACTGCGAGATCACAGGCGGCCAGGTGGCGGTAGAGCTCGTGGACGTAGGGGTGGATCTCCAGCCCGTCGTGGGCTGGCAGGCTGGCGGGATCGATCCGCGGGCCGGCGACCACGATCATCCGGAGATCGGGCACGCGGTCCTTGGCTTCGGGGAAGGCGGCGATGACCCGCCGCAGCAGGTGGCCGCCGACTCCTGAGCCGCCCACGGTCACGAGGCAGACCTGCTCGCCGGGGTGGTAGCCGAGTGCTTCGCGGTCGGCGAGCTGGCGTGGGTCGAAGCCGGTGACGTAGCCGGCGAAGTCGTAGTGCTGCTCGGTCCAGTCGCGGATGCGCGGCAGGCCGGGGCCGAAGGTGTCCGGGACGATGTCGCCGGGGTCGCCGACGAAGATGGCGCGGTCACGGATGCGCGGGTAGCGGGCGATGTGCTCGATCATCTCGGCGTTGTAGTCGGCGGTCACGAGGGCCTCGCGTTCGCCGCCGTCGGGCATTGGCAGCCAGCCGACGAAGTCGGTCAGCCAGGCGTAGGCGGCGCGTTTTTGCTCGGGGTTTTCGTGTAGGTAGTAATCGAGTTCCCAGGCTTCGTCGCCGATCCACAGGTCGTAGTCTTCCTCGCGGGCCAGGTCGTGGAAGACCAAGAAGTTGGCCAGCAGGATCTCATCCATCCGCCGGACGGCCTGGAAGGCGTGCAGGTCGTGCTCGGCTGACTCAGACTCGATGTGGCCGGACTCGCTGGCCAGGTGCGCGCCGGCTGGGTGGACGCGCTCGCCGCGTTCTTCTAGCACCCTGGTGACCGGATCCTGGGCGAGCCAGTCGATCTCCAGGCCGGGGTGCAGCTTGCGCAGTTCGTCCGCGATCGCCGCGTCGCGCTGGGCGTGGCCGAGGCCGATCGGCGAGGAGATGTAGAGCGCGCGCTTGCGGCGCGCGCTGCCCCGCAGCCAGCGCGGGGGAACGGCCGGGGGGACAGCGAACTCGCGCAACAGCAGGTTCACCTTGACCGGGTCACGCACGTGCGGGCCGTGGCCCGAGCCCTCGAGCAGCACGAGATCGCCGCCGGTCTCCGCGGCGAGGGCGATCCCCCGGCCGGGCCCGGTGATCGCATCCGCCGTGCCCTGAATCACCAGCACTGGGCAGGCAACCTGGCCGCACAGCTCGCGCGCGGCCGGCTCGTCCAGGCCGTTACCGATCTCCGTCGCGACGAGCGTCTCGGCGGTGGTCTCCAGGCCCCAGCCGATGCAGTCTTCGACCGGCTTGGTCGAGTGCGGCTCGGTGAACATCTGGGAGAAGAAGAACTCCAGGAAGCCGCGGTAATCACGCAGCCAGTAGTAGAGGTTGTCTTTGGCCCACCCCTCATCGGTGGGCAGCACCTCATCCCACGGGTAACGCGTGCGGTCCTCCAGCGGAGCGGCGAACGGCACGGCCGGGCAGATGAACACGGCCCCGGTCACACGGTCGGGGTGCTCAGCCGCCAGGATGAGGGCGCGCTGTGCGCCGACTGAGAGCGAGACAATCACCGCGCGCGCGGTCGCGGTGGCGTCCATCACCGCCAGGGCATCGGCGGCGAACTCGGCTTCGCCGTATCCAGCCGCCGGGCGGTCGGAGCGGCCGTTGCCGCGGCCGTCGAAGGTGAGAACGCGGCAGTGCCGGGCCAGGTAAGGGATCTGCATCTTCCAGTGCCGCGAGTGGATGATCGACCACGTCGGCAGCAGGAAGACGGTCGGCTCGCCAGAGCCATAAACCTCGTAATAGAGCCGAATCCCGTTGCGCTTGGTGTAACCACTGCTGTCGGGATGGCACGCACGTGTCTGCTCGCGCGGACCCTCGCCCGCTGAGTCAGCCCGCGGCACGGGCGCCGGCGCCGGCCCTGCCGTGGTGGCCATGGGCGTATTATCCTCAACGATCTGGATGGATTGCCTGGCAGTGGTCACAGCGCGCCTCCCGGGTGGCGTCCCAGGAGCGGTGTAAATGACGTGGGCTCGGCTCCTTCGCTGGGATGTTAGGCGACGGCCCCGACAGTTTCTTCGGGTGCTGCGGCAGGGTGGCTGGTCCGGCGGATCGGGGTGGGCGGGTCGAGGAGCTGGCGGCGCAGGTCGTGTAGCAGGCGCAGGCCGGCGTTGGTGGTATTGACGCCGCGCCAGCCGCGGCTGGCGCGGTCCAGGACGGCCCAGACCAGGTTGAGGCAGCTGGCCTCGCCGGGGAGCCGGCCGATGACCTTGACCCGGCGGCGGGTCTCGCCGAAGGTGCGCTCGATGAAGTTGGAGTGCCGGATCCGCTTGTGGTGCTCGACCGGGAACCGCAGGTAGCTGGTGAGTTGCCCGCGGTCGGTGAGCAGGCACTTGACGGCCGATGGGTAGAGCTTGCCGTATCGCTCGGCGAAGGCGTCGATACGGGCCTGCACTGCGGTGACGAGCTTGTGCCCGGGCGCGATGCCAGCGGCGGTGAGGGCATCGGTGTCGAAGATCGCCCAGTAAGCGTCCCGGACCTGGTCCTGGGCGGCGGCGGGGACCTTCGCGAGGACGTTGCGGGCCCGGTGGATCAGGCATTTCTGGCGCAGCGACCGGGCCAGCACGCTCTCGGCGGCGTTGATCAGCCCGGCGGCGCCGTCGGAGATGACCAGCAGCGGCGGGCGCAGCCCCCGGCCGCGCAGTTCCTCCAGGAAGCCAGCCCAGGCGTCGGTGGACTCACTGCCGCCAGCGGCCAGCGCGACGAACACCGGCTTGCCGTCGGGGGTGATGCCCCACGCCGCCAGCACCGGCTCGGCCCGGGCACCGGGATGCATCTTGAACATCGAGGCATCCAGGAACAGGTAATCCAGCTCCAGGCCGTCCAGGCGCCTGCCCGACCAGGCGGTGAACTCATCGCCGATCGCCTGGCAGATACGCGAGACCGTCGACTTGCTCAGCGCCGCCTCGGCGCCCAGGGCATCGGCGAGGGTGTTCTCCACGTCACGGACCGACAGCCCCCGCACGAACCCCGCGATCACCAGCGACTCCAGGGCATTCGACCTGGTGACCGACCTGCCGAACAGCGCTGACGCGAACCGCTCGGTAGTGCCGCGCAGCTTCGGCCGGGCCACGGTCACCGGCCCGGCGGTGGTCTTGACCGTCGCCGGGCAGTAACCGTTGCGCATCCCCGGCCGGGCATCCTGCGCGGCAGCCGAGCGCTGGTAGCGGGCCCGGCCCAGGAACACCTCCACCTCGGCTTCCACCGCGGTCTGGATGATCAGCCGGGCACCCAGCCGGGCCACATCCTCGATCACCTCACCCAGATCACGCGACCCGTCGAACAAGGCGTCGATCTCGGCACGGATCCGGTCAGTGGGAGATACTCGATTCGGCACGGGCGTAGTCCTTCCTTCGCTGAGTTGGTAGCTCTTGAAGGAACCTACGCCCGTCGTCATTTACACCGGGGTTGGGACGCGACCCTCAGCTTCGCCCAGGCGAGCCATCAAGCCTCCCCAGCGAGGGCACTCTCGGCCACAGTCGTAACGGACCGTGGCCGGATGACTGGGTGCGAGCGCACGCGTAGCCGCCTTATGCGCTGCCTGAGCCTTGCGTGTTCAACCGATCGGCCGCACTCAGATGCGACATTCGGCGCGCCTGCAGGGGTAAGCGGTCAGCTCCCGGACCAGCATTGGGTATCCCACATACCCGACGGATGGGGGCAGCCATGACGGATGACTCGCCCGCGCGTTTTGGGGCACCCTTCGGGAC
This sequence comes from uncultured Actinomycetes bacterium, assembly GCA_963814645.1. Classification (GTDB taxonomy): domain Bacteria; phylum Actinomycetota; class Actinomycetes; order Streptosporangiales; family Streptosporangiaceae; genus RYN-230. The sequence goes on from CAWFDX010000004.1 coordinate 3,488,186, forward strand.
CTACGCGATCGAGCCGTCCGTGACCCGGCCATCTGGGGCACTCCAGTGTGGCGATCTGCTGTGTCAGTTTAGATTGACAGAATCAAGGATGTCAGTCTAAACTGACAGGCATGGACATCGAAAAACTCAGCGTGAATCTCTCGTCGGATGACCCGGCAATCGGGCTTCGCGCCTCCCTGGCGCTACATCGCCTAGCTGAGAGGGTCGAAGCGAACCAGGTCGCGTCCGCCCGGGAAAAGGGCTGGTCGTGGCAGCAGATCGGAGACGCTCTGGGCGTCACCCGCCAATCCGTGCACACCAAATACAACAAGGAGTCATCATGACCACCGAATCCGTTGCGCCAGAGGTGCTTCACGGCTGGGCCGTCTATTTGCGGGCCAGTGAGGAGGCTCGTCGCCGAGGCGATCGCCGAACTGGCACCGATCACCTCTTGCTCGCGTTGCTGGAGGATCCCTCGATCGAAATCGTGTTGGGCGTGAGCCTGCAGCAAGCTCGCCAGGCCCTTGAGTCGCTCGATCACGAAGCCCTGGGTGCCCTGGGCATAGGGTCCGGCACCGACGCTCCCCCACTGCCGATGCGCGCCGTCCCCAAGAAGCCGAGGCTCAGAGACGTCGCGAAAAAAGATCGCCTCCGCATGACGCCCGCGGCCAAGAAAGTGCTCCAGGATGCGGTCAAGCCCAACCGCCGGAAGACCCAGGTCACGGCCCAGCAGGTACTGGCCCAGATCCTCACTCTCCAACCACCAGATCCTGCGGCCGTGCTGCTGGGCGCTCTCGGCGTGAACACGTCGGAGCTTCGGCGCCGATTGGATGCGGTCACGCCCGGCAGCTGAGTCCCCAGCCACATTCACGACTTCGAGCGAAGGTGTCCGGATCGGGCCGGCTACGGGCAGGCAGCAATCGCGAGCGCCGGCCTCTGCAGACCGCTCCTCAAGGGCCAAAATTCATCGCGACGTCTGCCAGCTCGTGGTGGAGAAGTCCGCAGCGTCCTACCCCTCGGGTAGCCCAAAACGTGCGCTTCTTCGGGCCCTGCGGGTAGCACCATGGTGCCGTACCGGGCGTAGCAACTCCTGCTAGCACCCAAGCCTCCGGCGGTGTCGTCCCGGCGCACATAATCACTCCCGGGACCCGATGCGGATCGACCTGCGTCCCTTGGTCGCTAGGCCAGCGTGGCGATGGCCTTGTGTACCGACGCGATGGCGCTGGCGCCTTCGCCGGTGGCTGCGGCGACCCGCTTCATCGAGCCGGAGTGCACGTCGCCGACCGCGAACACGGCGGGAATGCTGGTCTCGAACGGGAGCGGCCGCCGTCCCAGCATGGTCCAGGCCGGTCCGAGGTCACCGCCGGTCAGCTGGACGTCGGTCCGGATGAAACCGTCGTTCCCGGTGGCGATCCCGGTCAGCCAGCTCGTGGCGGGCTCGGCGCCGATGAAGCAGAACAAGCCCGCACAGGGCTGGGCTCGCGCGGTGTCCGCCGTCCGGTCGGTGATGGTGACTTCCTCGAGAAAGTCACCGCCGTCCAGCCGGGTGACCTCGCTCCGGCACCGTACCGTCACCCGTGGGTGGGCCAGCAGCCGGTTGACGAGATAGGCCGACATCTCGGTCGCGATGTCCGGGCCGCGGACGACGAGTGAGACCTCACTGCCTCGCCCGGCCAGGTACAGCGCCGCCTGACCCGCGGAGTTCGCGCCGCCGATCACCGTGACCGGGCTGCCCGTGCATCCCCGGGCTTCTAGTTCGGTGGCCGCGTAGTAGATGCCGGCACCTTCGAAGTCAGGCCAGCGCTCCAGCGGCAGTGCCCGGTAGCGGGCGCCGGTCGCGATGACGACGGCTTTGCTGTCGATGACCTCTCCGCCCTGCAAGTGCAGGCGGAGCAGGTCGCCGTTGCGGTCGGTGTCGAGCCTGACCGCCTGGCACGGGCTGGCCAGCTGAGCTCCGAACTTCAGCGCCTGGAGCACGGCCAGGCCAGTCAGATCGGCGCCGGAAAGGCCGAACGGGAAGCCGAAGTAGTTCTCGATCCGGGAGCTTGCCGCGGCCTGCCCGCCGGTGCCGACGGCGTCCAGCAGCACGGTGTCCAGGCCCTCGGACGAGCCGTAGACTGCGGCCGCCAGGCCGGCCGGACCCGCGCCGACGATCGTGACGTCTACCGGCTTAGTGGACGAACGATGGTAGCTGAGGCCGAGCTTGTCGGCAAGCGCGCCCGGCGTGGCCGGTGTCAGGGTGGCGCCGGGCATGACGACGGCGGGCAAGTCGTCCTCGGTCAGGCCGGAGGACTCCATCATCGCCCGGCCCGCGGGGGTGTCGGCGTCGAACCACAGGTGGATCAGGCGCTGGCGGGCGGCGTAAGTCCGCAGCGCCAGCGCCGCCGCCGACCTGTCGGTGCCGACGATCTCCACCGCCAGGGCGGCGGTGCTGCGCTGCAGCAACTCCCGGCGGGCAATCAGCGCCTTGAAGACGATGTCGGACAGTTCGACGTCGTTGGCCATGAGCTGCCGCAGCCGCTCCGGCGACACCCGGTAGACCGTGCCGCCCTCCCGCACCCGGCACAGCAGGTAGACATTCTGCCCAGTCAGCAGGTTCAGCTCGCCGACAAAGCCGCCCGCATCCACCGCCGCAACGGTCGCGGCGGGCACGTCGGCCGTTTCCGTCCGCACAACCTCCACCGAACCCCGGTCAACCACGATCAGGTCAACGTCTTCGTCACCCGGCCGGAACAGTACATCGCCCCGGTGAGTCTCGTGCGGCGTGCCGTAGGTCAGGAGCCGCGCGAACATCTCATCGCCCAGCCGCGGCGATGCAACACTGGCCGGCACCAGTGGTTTGCCCAGCGCTCCGCGCGCCTGGCTGGCGCGCAGCCGATCCAGATCACGCGGTGCGGCCCAGGCCACCGGCCTGGCCAGGCCGGGCCGACTGAACATAGGGCCACGCGCGGCCCGGGGCGCGGCGGCGGCACGCGACAGGTCATTCATCGATGTCACGCTTTCAGCTCTCCGACCATCTGGTCAAACGCCTTGCAGCCGACGCGCGCGACAGCCGCTAGCTGCGAACTCGGGTACTGCGGGCGGGTTCAGTCAAGATCTGCGGGCGAAGCCCAACGATCCCGAAAGTATGCCCAGCTTGGGCCGGTTTGTGCAGGTATCTCCATGAGCATGCCGGTGCTCTGTGAAGCTACGGTTAAACGTGCGATAGTTCAAGGCAGGTACGACGCTGCTCTAGACCCGGCAGTGGAAGCAATCCCGCTGGCCTGGGGGAAAGGTGAGCAGCACAAGATTGCGAAACGTTACCGGCGAGTCTGTACCCGGCCACCCGAGTGGTGTTCTGGCCGATATCGAGGAGTGGGACGTTTCCCCGGCTGCTGTTCCGGTGGGATCTTCCGTACCGGATGTTGCTCCTTCAGCGCCCCAGCGGGCGAGCGTCGGCGCCCTGATCGAAACCAAGCTGCATGTGCCCGTACTTCGCAAGGAGTGGGTGCAGCGCGAGGACCTGGTCGGCTATCTGGCGGGGTGCTCGTCGTCCAGGCTGGTGCTGGTGGCCGCGCCTGCAGGTTCCGGCAAGACCATTGCGGTGGCTCAGTGGGCGGCCAGCACGGCCGAGTCCCGGCCATTTGCCTGGGTCTCCCTTGACCGTGGCGATGATGACCCGGCCAGGCTGTGGTTGCACGTCGTGTCCGCGCTGCAGCGGGCCTGCCCGCAGTTCGGCGGCGAGGATGTCCTGCGGGTCCTTCATGTCCCGGTGCCGGACATCCCGGGAACGGTGCTGCCGGCCCTGGTCAACGAGCTAGCCGCGCTCCCGGCCCCGGTTGTCCTCGTGCTGGATGACTATCACGTGATCCGCGATCACAGCTGCCACGATCAAGTAACCTCCCTGCTGTTGCACCTCCCGGTCACTGTCCAGCTCGTACTGGTGACCCGGGCTGACCCGCCGATCCCGCTGGCCCGGCTGCGGGCGGGAGGGGAGCTGGCTGAGGTCCGGGCGCCCGAGCTGCGGTTCACGACCGCGCAGGCAGCCGCCCTGGTGCGCAGGGTTGCCACTGTTGATCTGCCCGAACCCGACCTGACCGATCTGGCCGAACGTACCGAGGGATGGGCCGCCGGTGTCTACCTGGCGGCGCTTTCACTGCGCGGACATTCCTCGCCCACAGCCTTCGTCCGCCAGTTCACCGGTGGCAACCGGTACATCGCCGAGTTCCTGGCACAAGAGGTACTGAGCCGCCAGCCCGAGCAGATCCGGCAGTTCATGACGCGGACCGCCGTCTTGGGCCGGTTCTGCGCACCACTGTGCGACGCCGTCACCGGGTCGGCCAACGCGGCGGAGATCATCGAAATCGTCGAGCGTGACAATCTTTTCCTCGTGCCACTCGATGACAAGCGGCGGTGGTACCGCTTCCACCATCTGTTCGCGCAAGTGCTTCTCGGCCAGCTCGCCAGGACCGAGCCCGCCATCGTGCCTGCGCTGCACCGGCGCGCGAGCGCCTGGCACCGGCAGTCAGGCTCGGCGGAGGAGGCGATCGATCACGCCCTTGCCGGCGGTGACGTCGCCGCAGCGGTTGGCCTCATCGCGGATCACTGGCCCGCCTATATGGACATCGGCCGGGTCAGCACGGTCCGCGGCTGGCTGCGCTGGCTCGGCGATGACCAGATAGGCGCTGACCCGGTGGCGGCGCACTGCGCGGCGTGGTGCGCGGCCCTCACCGGTGACCCCCAGCCGGTACGGCGCTGGCTCCCGGTGCTCGAGACCGCTGAGGATAACGGCCCGCTGCCAGACGGCATCCGGTCGCCGAGGTCCTCAGCTGCGCTGTTGCGGGGTAGCTTCGGCTTCGACGGCATCGAGGTGATGCGCGACTCAGCGCGCACGGCAGCCGAGCTGGAGAACGACCCCCGCTCGCCGTGGTATGCGCTGGCCAGGACAGCGCTGGGCTCAGCGCTCTACCTGTCCGGCGAGCCGGACGCGGCGGCTGCACCGCTGGCCGAAGCGCTCGCCAGCACCGCGTCCATCCCGTCGGCACGGGTAGCGGCCCTTTCCCTGCTGGCCGTGGTACGGATCGAGCAAGGACAGGCCACACAAGCACAGGAACTTGCCCAGACCGCCCGCCAGCTGGTGAGTGACAGTGATCTCGCCGAGACCCAGCAAGGCTCAAGCGTCCGCATGGCCACCGGCGCCCTCCACGCCGCGCAGGGACAGACCGCAGCGGCGCGCACCGAATTCGAGCACGCCCTCCGAATCCGCCGGCGATGGCTCGGGATCACCCCCTGGCCCGTCATTGACAGCATGATCCGGCTGGCCACAGTGCTCGACGACCTAGGCGAGCGTCCCGCAGCGGCCGCACTCCTTAGCGAGGCCAGACAACTGCTGACGGCATGCCCGGACGGGGCGCAGGCTCAATGGGACCGGCTGCACCACCTCGAACAGCGGCCCACCCGACCCCTGCCGGGCATGGCTGCCGAACACCTCACCAAACGTGAAATGACCGTACTGAGACTGCTCCAGGGCACCTTGTCGCTACGCCAGATCGGCCAGGAACTCTACCTGTCGCCGAACACGGTCAAGACCCACACCCAGGCCGCCTACCGGAAACTAGGCGTATCGACCCGCCAGGATGCCATCACCAGGGCCCAAGAAATCGGCGTCCTGTAGCGCCCGGCATTACCGGAGATCCGCAGGTCAGGGCTTCCATGGCGCACCTTAGCGACCATGAGCTGACCGGGGCTGGCCGCCGCTCATCGCTTCCCTGATGATCGAACACCTGGTCGCATGGGCACCGGGGATGACTGGTTACGGTGGCCTCGAAGACGGCGTGGAAGGGGAAGACAGATCTGCAGTGACGGAATACGGATCGGGAACCCCGCAAAGTACTTCGGCGTCCAATGGCGCGGCGCCTGACGGCTATTCCTTGCCTGGCATGAATACTCTGCCCAGAGTCTCGAAGGTTGCGGGCCGTCGGGTCCGAAGGACGCCAGCGGCGATGCCGCCAAGGCAGAGCCATCCAAGCGCTGTGAAGGGAAGCACGCTCACCAGTTTGTCGGTACGGGGATGAAGGATCCCCCACAGTGGAAGCCTGAACAGCACGGCGGCCGTTACGGGGACGAGCAGATGTTGCCAGAGCCTGAACTGGTCGCGGAACTCGGTGCGGAATGCGCGGATGGTCGCGATGTTCACAGCGAGATAGACGAGGACAACCGATAGCCCGCCCGCTCCAGCGAGATACCCAAATGTGCGCGCACCGCCGTCGGCGTAGGTCAACGGCAGTCCGAGCAAGAGCGTGAGTCCGGCGACGCAGCCGATCGAGACCACCGGGGTACGGCGGCGGGAGAGCCGGGCCAGTGACCCCGGAAGGGCCCGTTCGCGGCCCATGGCGAACAGGACCCGGATGGCTGCGTTGAGCGAGGCGATGACGAAGCCAAGGCCGGTGAGCACGACCACGAGTTCGATGGCCCACCGCGCCGATGGCGACTAGGTCACCTTGGCGGCAAGGCAATCTCACGTGACGATCAGGTTGATGCTGTTGGCGATAAGCCAGAAACCGAGGATCAAGCTTCCCCAGATGATCACCTGATTGGTGTGAGCTTCTATCCAGGATCGGAAGCCGGCCAGGAGCACCTGGCTCTTACCAGGCCTGAAGCCGGCGTAGATCTCCAGCGCAAGGTAGGACGCCGAAGCCAGAACGCAGAACAGGAACAGCGCGAGGTAGCTCTGCGCACTGGACAGTTTGGCTTCCATGACCGTGGCAGCGCCCGCGCCGATCAGGCCCCACGGCTGCAGAACGGGCGCCAGGCCCATGGCAAACAATGGGGACATGCTGTCCACATGTGTCTGCCACTTCGGTGGTTTCTTCGGGGATTGTTGCCGGTAGCCAGCACCGTGACCGAGACCACGATCCCCAGGGACGCCAGCCACCCGAACACGAAGGCTGCACCCTTCCTGACGCCTCGCTTGGAGGGCGGCACGACGAGGAACGCCATCAACGGCAGCGGGTCGAGCGCTATCGCCACGCCGATCAGGACAAGGTTAAGCGCCACGGCCGGCCTCCCTTCTCACCCAAGCGCCGCCGCTGCGGCGTACATCAGGGTGCTGGCGGCCGTACCTCCGGTACCACGCCGGAATCTGCTGCTCTCGGGCGGGCCGGGCATGCTGCCACGCTCGCGTACCGGACGGCTATTCACATCACCCGGCATGGGGTGAGCTGGCAGACAGGGCCGGAGCCCCCGGTCACCCGCAGGAGGGTGGTGACGCAGATCCGGCGGCCAGGCATTCTGGCACAAGGATGAACAGTACGCGAACAGGAGATCGCTAAGGGGTAACCGTAGTGAGACCACAGATATACGAAATCACGTTCACGGGCCAGGCGGGCAGCACGCTGTGTGCGGAATTCGATGACTGCGAAGTCACTATAGGTCGGGGTACAACGACTCTCCGCGCCAAGCTGCCCGATCGGGGAGCCCTCACTGGGCTACTGCAGCGGATCACCGGCCTCGGCCTTGAAGTGATCGATATGCACATCGTGGCGCCGCCCGCGCAATGACTGATCCCACAATCCAGGCCCGGGCTCATTTATGCCTAACGCCAGTGCCGACTCGGTGCCGCACCCTCGGCTGTCAGCCGTCACTGGCCACGCGACCGAACATATGCTGGAGCGGCCAGGAAGGGGACCGACATGGCGGGATTGTCGCGCCTTCCCGGGGGGCGCCTCGATTGGGCCGTCGTCTTCGTTATCGCCTTCCTCGCGCTTGTCAATGTGATCGACATCAAGGTCGCGCATGCGTCGCTGGTGCTGGGCCCGGCCGGCGCCGCGGGACTGCTGGCGCTGGCCCGGTGGGCCGGGCTGAGCTGGGCCGAGCTCGGCCTGGGCCGGGGAACGTGGTGGCGTGGACTGCGCTGGGCGCTCGCCGCGATCGGCGCTGTCGCGGTGGTGTTCGCGGTGGGCGCGGCCGTCTCGCTGACCCGGAGCGCGTTCCGCGACTCCCGCTATCACTTCGGCTGGGGACACGCCGCGCTGACCGCTTTCGTGCTGATCCCGGTGGGCACCGTGCTGTTCGAGGAGGTCGCCTTCCGGGGCGTGCTCTGGGGCCTGCTCCGGCGGCGGCACAGCGCGTGGGTAGCCACCAGCGTCTCGTCCGTGCTGTTCGGGTTGTGGCACGTGCTGCCGTCCCTCGGCCTGGCCGCGGATGATCAGGCGATCGGCAGCACGGTCGGCAGCGGATCGTCCGGCCAGGCCGTGTCCGTGCTGGGTACCGTCCTGTTCACCGGCCTGTCCGGGGTGGTGTTCTGTGAGCTGCGGCGGCGCAGTGGCAGCCTGCTCGCACCGGCCGGCCTGCACTGGGCCACGAACGGGCTCGGCGTACTGGCCGCCACGGCCATCTGGATGTGGGGCAGCTAGCCGGTCACCCGCCGGCCGCGATGATCTTCCGCAGGCTGGCCAGCTGCTGGGAGCTGAGCCCCGTCCGCATGATCGCGTTGAACCCGTTGACGTACTCGGCGGTGTACTTGTGACCATGGCCTTCCGGGACCCCGGTGGCGAACGGCAGGTCGGCAGTGACCTCCCAGAACGTGACGAACGGTACCCAGAACATGGTCTTGAGCACGTCCTTGCCAGGCGGTTCGCTGATCCAGTCCGGCTCGCTGAAGATCAGGTGCGGGCTCCACCAGACGATCGGGTCGGACGGGTGCATCAGGTACAGGATCCGGGTGCCGTTCCACGGCTGGCCCTCCGGCGGGATGCCGGTGGCCGGGTCGTTCACGAACCGCACGATCCGGCCGTCCTGGTAAATGGGCTGGACCTCCGGGCTGCCCGGGTCCCGGTGGTCACTGAACTCACGGAACAGCGTGTTGAAGTTGGGCGGCCCGACGAACAGTGCGCCGCTGGTCCGGTTGGCCAGGTCGTTCTCGCCGGTAAAGGCGGCCTCGCCGCCGAACGAGCCGAGGCTCTCCCCGGCCACGTACAGCTTGGGGCGGTGATCGGCTGGGAGCTTGACCCAGGTACCGTAGACCGCGTCGAACAGCGCCCGGCCCGCGGCCAGCGCCTTCGACTGGTCAACCAGGTAGGAAATCCAGGACGGCAGGTAGGAGTACTGGATGGCCACCGTGGCGCAGTCGCCGTTGCTCAGGTACTCGAACGAGTCCACCAGCGCCGGGTCCACCCAGCCACTGCCGGTCGTGGTCACTACCACCAGGTTCTTGCGCTGGAAACCGCCCGCCCGCTGCAGGTCCCGGACGGCCAGCGCGGCCTGCGCCGCCGGGCCGTCAGCGGACGCCAGCCCGGCGTAGATCCGGATCGGCGCCATGGCCGGATGGCCGGTGAACTTCGCGATATCGCTCACCGACGGGCCCTTGCCGATGAAGTTGCGGCCCTGCCAGCCCAGCGAATCCCACGGTATGTCCGACCCCGGCCCCCCGGAACGCAGGCTGGTGGTGGGCTGGTGCACGCCTTCGGCGGTCTTGGTGTCGCGCAGCCCATAAGCGTTGTTCATCACGTTGACGAAGCCCTGCAGCAGCAGACCGCTGACCACCAGATAGGTGAGGCCAACCACTACGACCCAGCCGATCCCGCGGGCGGCGCGCGGCCCGATCCAGCGGGTGAGCAGCTTGGCCAGCCACCGGTACAGGCCACGCAGGCCGCGCCCGATCAGCAGGAACAGAGCGAAGACCAGCGCCGCGACGAAGGGCTCGGCCACCACGAGCGGGATGCTGTAGTCCGTCACTCCCATCAGCTTGCGGATCTCGTACTGCCAGTACTGCCCGAGCCCGAACGAGGCGGCAAACAGGATCGGGCCGGCGATGAAGAAGGCGGTCCACGCCCAGCGCCGCGGCTGGCGGGGTTCGCGGTCGGGGAAAGCACGCCAGATGGACGCGGCGAGTACCCCGAGCCCGTAACCGATCGCGGCGGTAATGCCGCAGATAACGCCCTGGATCAGGCCGCCACGCGGCAGCAACGATGGGGTGAACGACAGACACGCGAAAATGAGCCCGCCCCAGCAGCCCGGAAGCGTGACATAAAGCAGCTTCCGGGACTTGCTGGGCGCCGGCGATGTCTGGGCGTCTTCGGCCGCTGCCGCCGGGATCCGTGTCATGGCCGCCACCCAGGAGCGGTGCAGGCGGTAATTACTCGGCGGTCACGTTGGACCGGCTGCCGTACACGCACAGCGCGTACAGCGCGACCATGTCAACCGCAATGATGGTCAGCGACCAGAACGGGTACGCCGGGATGAAGAAGAACTGCGCGAACGCGTTCAGCCCGACCACCGCCACGCCGAACCAGCGGGCGAACTGGTTACCGGTCAGCACCCCGATCCCGGCCAGGACTTGCAGCACCCCGGCGATGAGTGCGATCCAGCCCCAGGTGCGCAAGTCGCCGACCACGTAATGCGCGTTGGCGATGAACACGTGCGACCTGGCCACTGCGGCGATGCCGTCGAGCAGGTTGAACAAGCCGAGCACCATGAGCAGGACCGAGGCGAAGATAAGCAGGCCGTGCCCTTCGATGCGGCGCCCGGTGCCGCTGGACGACCTGATAGTTGCGGATGTCATCGTGCCTCCTATTTACCAGGGCTGCTGTGAGGATCCTGGGCCAGCCGGCCTGGTGTGTCCTCACCCTTCGGAGGGTGATTTCAGCGGCGTGGCGGTTTCGGCCTGGAATGCGCGCACGGCGGCGCCCACGGTCGGGAAGAAGTGCCGCGGATCAATGGTCCGGGTCAGCCCGTAGCGCTCGATTTTCTCCCGGACTGGATCTTTCAGCTCGGCGAAGACGAGGCTGATACCTCGCGCGTTCAGCTCCTCGTCCAGGTCGGTCAGCACATCGGCCGCGGTGGTGTCCACGTCGGTCACCGGCTCGGCGGCGATCACGATCCACCGGGGCGGCGGGTCGGCGGCGGCCAGCCGCCGGATCTGGTCCCGGAACGTCTTGGCGTTGGCGAAGAACAGCGGCGCGTCGAACCGGTAGATGACCAGGCCCGGCAGCTGCTGAGCGTCCGGGTGGGTGTGCACGTCGTGGTAGCCGGCCAGGCCTTCGACCCGGCCGAGTTCGGTGTCGTAAGGCCACCAGGCCCGGCGGAACACGTTGAGGATGGACAGCCCGACCGCGATCGCGATGCCGGGCAGTACACCGAGCAGCGCAACGCCCAGGAACGCGGCCACCGACAGCAGGAACTCCGCTTTGCGCTGCCGCCACAGCCGTGTTGTCCCAGGGATGTCAGCCAGGGACAGCGACGCGGTGATCACCACGGCGGCCAGCGCGGGCTGCGGCAGGTTCCGGAACAGGCCCGGCACCAGCACGATCATCAGGATGATCAGGGCCGCCCCAACGACACCGGTGAGCTGCGTCTTGGCCCCGGACCGTTCGGCCACCGCGGTGCGCGACCCGCTGGTGCTGACCGGGAACCCCTGGAACAGCCCGGCGGCCAGGTTGGCCACGCCGATGCCGAGCATCTCCTGGTTGCCGCGGATCTCCTGCCCGGTGCGGGCAGCGAACGCCGAGGCGGTGGAGATGGTGTCAGCCAGCGAGACAAGCGCGATACCCAACGCCCCTGCGAACAAGGGTCCCAGGTCGGACGCGCGGACGTGCGGGATGGTCAACGGCGGGAATCCCTTGGGCAGCACCCCGACCAGGCTGACGTCGTGGTCGGCCAGATGAAAGACCGACGTGGCGGCGATGGCCAGCACCACCATGATTAGCACCGCCGGGACCTTGGGCAGCCAGCGCTGCAGCACCAGGATCAGCACGATCCCGGCTATCCCGACGGTGGCCGCGGCGGCCACCGCCTTGCCGTCGGCCAGCCCGGAAACGAAGGCGGCCGCCTCGTGGATCAGCCCCTCGGCGTCGATCTTGAACCCGAACAGCTTCGGTAGCTGGCCGACCAGGATGGTCAGCGCCAGGCCGTTCATATAGCCGATCATCGTCGGCTTGGAGATCAGGTCGGCGATGAAGCCGAGCTTCGCGACCGACGCCAGGATCATGATCGCCGCAACCATGATCGCGAGCAGCGAGGCCAGCGCGACGGCCCGCTTGGCATCCCCGTTGGCCGCGACGAGCGGCAGGACGGTGGCGGCGATCATCGGGCCGAGCGAGGAATCCGGTCCCAGCACCAGGATCCGCGACGGCCCGAACACCGCATATCCAAGCAGGCACAGGATCGAGGTGTACAGGCCGGTGATCGGCGGCAGGCCGGCCAGTTCGGCGTAGGCCATGCCCTGCGGGACCAGCAGCGTGGTCAGCACGACCCCGGCGACCACGTCCTTGGCCAGCCAGGCACGCCGGTAGGAGGTAGCTGCCTGCAACCCCGGCAGCAGGCGGAACAGAGACAGCCCACCCTGGCCGTGGTCGGACGCCACGGCCGTAGTGTCTCCGCCCGGGCGGCGCTGGCGCATCACCCGCGCAGGGGTGAAAGCCGGGTGCCGGGCCCGGCGGTTCTGGGTGAGATCACGGCGTGGGTGGCGGTGCCACGAGGTGCATGTCGATCACGTCGAGGCGGAGCCCGTTGATCCGCTCCACCAGGCCCCAGAGGGCGGCCTGGTCGGGCACCTCGGCCCGCAGAGTTGTTGTGCCTGACTCTACGGTGACCTCACAATCGTCGAATTCCGCGCGCAGCGCGGCACCGGCCTGGCCCACGAAGGTGATCTCATACGTTCGTGGTTGCACAGAGTTAGCACTCACTGTCGCTGGTTGCATGTCCCTGCCATCGTGCCTGGTGACGGAAGCAGCGTCATCACCCACCCGAGGGTGACCAGGCCGACGTGCCCTATACCGTCCCTTTACTCGAAAATTAATCCAGCATGGGTGATGTGGCATCGCCGAGCGTGCGCCACGCTGGGTCCAGCAGATGTACCCACCCTGGGCGAACCGCCCGGGAAGCGAGGAAGAGAACAGGACGAATGCCTCGGCAGAGGGCCCCACGGAAGGGCGCGGCGCCTCACCGGGTGCGTGGTTTCGCGCTAACCAAGTTCCGGCCGACGACGCTGCCTAGCACGCTGGTCACCAGATCTTTGCTGCTAGACCGGATCACCGCGGGGGCGGGTCAGCGGCTTACCGTGGTGGTCGGCTCGGCTGGATCCGGCAAGAGCGTGCTGCTGTCGAACTGGGTGGCGACCAGGCCGCCCGGGGTCACGTCCTGGCTGTCCTGCGACAAGGCCGACGCGGACCCGGTCCGGTTCTGGTCCGGCTTCATCGAGGCGCCCCGGGCGGTGCTGCCGGAGTTCGGCGCCGATGCCGCCGAGCTGCTCGCCCTGGACAGCGCCATGTCGGCCGACGTGACCGCGTTGCTGGCCAACGACGCGATGAAGCTGCCCGAAGGCATGGCCATCATCGTGGACGACTTCCAGGCCGCCGCCACCGCGGTGGCCGGCGACATGACCGACCTGGTCGAGCGCTGGCCGGCCGAGCACGCCCAGCTGGTGCTGGCCAGCCGGAACGACCCGCCGGTCCGGCTGCATCGGCTGCGGCTGGGCGGCGAGCTGTGCGAGCTGCGCGACGACGACCTCTCCCTGTCGCTGGCCGAGACGGGTGACCTGCTGGCCAACTTCGGCGTCGAGATGGGTGCGGCTGAGCTGGCCCTGCTGCACCAGCGCAGCGAGGGCTGGGCGGCCGCGGTGCAGATGGCGGCGCTATCTCTGCGGGCCGCCGATGACCCGGCCCACGTGGCCCGGGCGCTGGATGTGCGCAGCCACCTGATCTCGGAGTACTTCATCGCCGAGGTGCTCAACCAGCAGCCGCCCGAACTGGCCCGGTTCCTGCTGGACACGTCCGTCCTGGGCGAGCTGACCGCGGGCTCGTGCGCCGCGGTCAGCGGGCGTCCGGATGCGGCCCGGTTGCTGCGCGACATCAACGTGGCCAACTTGTTCCTGGTGCCGCTCGATGATGAGCGGACGATCTTCCGGTACCACCATCTGGTGCGTCAGGTGCTGCGGGCCGAGCTGCGGGCCCGGGGCTCGGCCCGGGAGCGGTCCCTGCAGCAACGGGCGGGCGAATGGTTCGAAGCGGCCGGTGACACCCGGCGGGCCACCCGGCATTTCCTGGCCGCACGGCAAGCCGGCCGGGCGCTGGCCTTGCTCCAGGACCGGGTGGTGCCCGACTTCCTGCGCGACCCCATCGCGCCGAGCCCGCTGGATATGAGCATGGTCGATCCGGGGCTGCTGGCCGACGCCCCGGAGCGGATGCTCGGCCTGGCCGCCGACCTGCTGCTGTCCGGTGATCTGGCCCGCGGCGGCGGATACCTGGACGCGATCGAGCGTGCCCAGCCACCGATCCCGCCCGGGTCGCGGCTGGCCGCCCGGTTCGCGATGATGCGGGCGTTCCAGTACGGGCAGGCGGGCCGGCTGACCGAGGCGGTAACGGCGGCGCAGAGCGCCCGGGACGTCCAGCAGCAGGCCCAGCTCAGCGACGAGTGGCACGCGGCGATCCCGCTGATCCTGCTCCGGGTCTACCCGTACCTGGACGATTTCGCCGCGGTGGAACGCGAGGCCGCGGCCGCGCTGGCCCAGCCCGAGCTGCCCGAGCCGGCCCGGCTGATCCTGGTACCCAGCGCCCAGGCGCTGGCCTGGTTCCTGGCCGGCCGGCTGACCGATGCCGCTGCGGCGGCCACGGCTGCGGAATGGGACGCCCGGCGGCTGGGCTTCGACCGGCACTTCTTCGCCGTGGATTACCTGCGCGTACTGGCCGGCCTGGCGCTGGAGCGGCGGAACCTGAGTGCCGCCGAGCGGCTGGCCGAGCGGGCGGTGGCGATATCCGAGGCCGGGCGGCCCATCTTCGAGTTCCTCACGCTGCTCGACCGGGCCCGGATCTGGGCCGCCCGCGGGCAGATCCGGGAGGCACTGACCACGGTGGCGGCGGCGCGGCGGGCGCTGGCCGAGCCCAGCGCGGCGCTGTGGGCGCAAGCCGATGAGCTCGAGGCCCAGGTGCGCCTGGCGCTCGGTGATGCCCGGGCGGCCGCCGAACTGGCGGCCGGTGTGCCCGCCACCCACCGGGACCTGCTGCTGGCCCGGATCGCGCTGGCCACGGGCAACCATCAGGCCGCCCAAGAGCACCTCAAGCTGCCCGCGCTGGGCAGCCTGACGACCCGGGACCGGCTGGTCCGGCAGATCCTGCTGGCCGCGGCGGCCATCGAGCGCGGCGATCCCACCGCCGACGGCATCCTGGGCGGCGCGGTGCAGCGGGCCCGCCAGGAGGGCTTCGTCAACACGCTGGTCAGCACCGCCCCCCAGGTGACCGGTTACCTGGTCGAGCACGCGGCCCGGATGCGGTCCGATCCGTACCTGGAACAGGTGATCACCGCGGCGCTCGACGTGCGGGCCGCCCAGCCGGACCGCGCCGAGTACCGCCAGCTGATCGCCGAACCGCTGACCGCGGCCGAGCTGCGCATCCTGAAGCTGCTGCCGACCAGCACGTATTTGCAGATCGCGGCCACCCTGTACATTTCGCGCAACACAGTGAAGACGCAGCTCCGGTCCATTTACCAAAAGCTCGGCGTGGCCTCCCGTTCGGAGGCCATTGAGCGGGCGGTCAACCTGCGCCTGCTCTGAGCCATCCCGGCGCATATCACCCCTGTAAGGGTGTCGACGCTGGGATGGCAGCACAGCAGCCTGGTCTGATGACGGGTCAGGTTGAAGTTTCCGGGAAGCCGCCGGCCTGGCTAAGCAGAGATCAACACCAGAAGAAAGGAAACATCATGGCAACTCTGATCGCCATTGGTTACCCGGACGAGGCGACCGCGACGGCCGCCGCCGACGAGGCGCGCCGGCTGGCTCAGGATCTCATCATCCAGCCGGACGCGATCGCGGTCATCAACCGCGACGAGGCCGGCAGCTACCACGTGCAGACCACCCATCACGCGGTCGGCGCGGGGGCCACCTGGGGGATGTTCTGGGGATTCCTGTTCGGGCTGCTGTTCTTCATCCCGGTCTTCGGCATGGCCATCGGGGCCGGGATGGGCGCGCTGATGGGCAAGATCACCAAGTCCAGCATTGACAAGCAGTTCCAGGAGCAGGTCCGTGGCATGCTCCAGCCGGGCACCTCGGCACTGTTTCTGATGGTGGAGAAGGTCACGCCGGACAAGGCCGTCGAGGCGATGAGCAAGTACGGCGGCACCGTACTGAAGACCTCGCTGTCCAAGGATGACGAGAAGGACCTCCAGGAAGCGCTGCACGGGACGGGGGCCGCCGGGGAGACCGGATGAGCCGATGAAAAAGATGAAGCGCAAGGAGTACGAGCGCCAGATGCGCATCCTGCATGGCGAGCTGGTGGCCATGCAGGAGTGGGTCAAGGAGTCCGGGGCCAAGATCTGCATCGTGTTCGAGGGCCGGGACACCGCCGGGAAGGGCGGCACGATCAGGCGGATCACCGAACGGGTCAGCCCGCGCGTGTTCCGGGTGGTCGCGCTGCCCGCGCCGACCGAGCGGGAGAAGTCGCAGATGTACCAGCAGCGCTACGTCGCGCACTTCCCGGCGGCCGGCGAGGTCGTGATCTTCGACCGCAGCTGGTACAACCGGGCGGGCGTGGAACGGGTGATGGGCTTCTGCACGCCGGATGAGACCGAGCGGTTCCTCGGGCTGGTGCCGGGCGTCGAGAAGGCCATGACCGACTCGGGGATCCTGCTGCTGAAGTACTGGCTCGAGGTCAGCGCGGACGAGCAGACCCGGCGGCTGAAGAGCCGCATCCACGACCCGCGGAAGGTCTGGAAGCTGTCTAAGCTGGACCTGAAGTCCTACAGCCGGTGGTACGACTACTCCCGGGCCCGGGACGCGATGTTCGCCGCCACGGACACCGAATGTGCGCCGTGGTACATCGCGCACAGCGACGACAAGCGGCGTGCCCGGCTGAACATCATCAGCCACCTGCTCAGCCAGGTCCCCTACAAGCCGCTCCCGGCGCACGATGTCACGCTGCCCAAGCGGCAGCGCCCCGGCGGCTACGTCGAGCCGGACCTGGAGTTGCGGCACATCCCGGAACCGTTCTGAAGGAGGGCAGCACAACCAGGTCTGGGCGGCCTTGCTGATCAGCAACAACCCATCCGGGATGGGCGATATAGCCGGCCGCGCCGGGGAGGCATCAGTGGTCGGGATCAGCGGGAGGCGAGGAACCTGCGGGTCCACGCCGCAGCCCGCTTAACTGTGCGGCTTGCATGACACGACGGTAACCTCAGCCCTCGGCTGACGATGCCACGAGGTGTACGTCGATTACCTCAAGCCCGAGGCCGGTGATCCGCATGACTAGCCCGCTCAGGGCTGCCTGGTCTGGCAGCTCGGCGCGGAGGGTTGTCCTACCCGGATCTACGATGACCTCACAGTCGTCGAATTCCGCGCGCAATGTGCTGCCCGCCTGCCCGGCGAAAGTGATCTCATACGTCTGTGGTCGCACAATGTTACGCCTCGTCGTGTGCTGGTTCAGGTTGTCGCTAGCGTGCCTGGCGGCAGGTGCCGCGTCATCACCCATCGCAGGGTGACCCGGGAGCGGCTGATCGCCGTCTCCGGCCGGCTGATCCGCCACGCCCGCCACCTGGTGCTGCGGCTACCGCCCGGCCACTACCTGCTGCCCGAGATCCTCACCCGGCTGCGGCAGCTACCAGCACCGGCCTGACCTGCGCACTCACAGCCCCGCTCCCGTCTTCGGCCACGGCCTGCCAGCCTCGGCCCGGAGAAAGGCACCTGAGCCGCGAACCCGGCCCCGATCCCCCGGGCTGCCAGCATGCCATCCCCGGAATCCTGACCCATCGAGGTCATTACGAAGGCTTGCCGTGTTACTCGCGGAATCGGGTCAGAGCGGCGCGTGCCTGCGTGAGATCGTCTGTGACCGTCATTCACTCAGCTTCTCGCGGTTGTGTCGATTCGCCCCGCGTGGGGCGGCATCAGTGGTCGGGATCGGCGAAGGTGGGCTCGCGATCTTCGTTGAACGCGCCGATGCCCTCGGCGCGATCGGGATGGACGGCAGAGCGCCAGTGTGCTTCCATCATGATCGCGATGGCTTGCTCGATCGGCTCGCCCT